>NZ_KQ948858.1:89392-216524 GCF_001514215.1 Streptomyces bungoensis | reverse complement strand
GCACGGCGGACGCGCGCTTGGCGACGGTGAGCTGCGATCCCTCCCCGGGAGCGCGGGGGGAACTGCGCGAGCAATCACGGCGTACCCGTACCGGGCGACGGCGCGCAGGGGCCCCTCCCCGGGGGCGCAGGGAACTGCGCGAGCAGCCACGGCGTACCCGTACCGGGCGACGGCGCGCAGGGGCCCCTCCCCGGGGGCGCGGGGAACTGCGCGAGCAACCACGACGCACCCGCACCCGGCGGCGCCGCCGAGCAGCCACCCCGAACCGGCCCTTCGTCCCCGCCGCTCCGTAGACTGGCACCGTGAGCGACCACCCCGGCACCAGCGACACCCCCGACCCCCTCGACAGCTTCGACGAGATCATCGAAGCCGAGACCACCCGCGACCCCGACCTCGCGGTGATCGAGGCCGGCAGCCGCACCCTGCGCACCCAGGGCGGCCCGCCGGAGGCGGACGTACCCGCCCGGCCCGAGGACCCGGAGGTCGACCGGGCGCTGCGCGCGGTCGAGGCGGACCTGGCCACCCGCTGGGGCGAGACCAAGCTGGAGCCCTCGGTCAGCAGGATCGCCGCGCTGATGGACGTCCTGGGCGAGCCGCAGCGGTCGTACCCCTCGATCCACATCACGGGCACCAACGGCAAGACCTCCACCGCCCGCATGATCGAGGCCCTGCTCGGCGCCTTCGACCTGCGCACCGGCCGGTACACCAGCCCCCACGTGCAGTCGATCACCGAGCGGATCAGCCTGGACGGCGCCCCGATCACCGCCGAGCGGTTCATCGAGACGTACCAGGACATCAAGCCGTACGTCGAGATGGTGGACGCCTCCCAGGAGTACCGGCTGTCCTTCTTCGAGGTGCTCACCGGCATGGCGTACGCCGCGTTCGCGGACGCGCCGGTGGACGTCGCCGTCGTGGAGGTCGGCATGGGCGGCTCCTGGGACGCGACGAACGTGATCGACGCCGACGTCGCCGTGGTCACCCCCATCGGGCTCGACCACACCGACCGGCTCGGCGAGACGCACGCGGAGATCGCCGGGGAGAAGGCCGGCATCATCAAGCAGGACGCCACCGTCATCCTGGCGCAGCAGCCGGTGGACGCGGCGCAGGTCCTGCTGAAGAAGGCCGTCGAGGTGAACGCCACCGTGGCCCGCGAGGGCCTGGAGTTCGGCGTGGCCGCCCGCCAGGTCGCGGTCGGCGGGCAGCTGCTCACCCTGCGCGGCCTGGGCGGCGAGTACCCGGAGGTCTACCTGCCGCTGCACGGCGGCCACCAGGCCCACAACGCGGCCGTGGCGCTCGCCGCCGTGGAGGCGTTCTTCGGCGTCGGCGCGCTGCGCGCGCAGCCGCTGGACCTCGACACGGTCCGCAAGGCCTTCGCGGCCGTCTCCTCGCCGGGCCGCCTGGAGGTCGTCCGCCGCTCACCGACCGTCGTGCTGGACGCCGCGCACAACCCGGCGGGGGCGGAGGCCACCGCCGAGGCCGTGCGCGAGGCGTTCGACTTCAGCCGGCTGATCGGCGTCGTGGGCGCCAGCGGCGACAAGAACGTGCGCGGCCTGCTGGAGGCGTTCGAGCCGATCTTCGCGGAGGTCGTCGTCACGCGGAACTCCAGTCACCGCGCCATGGACGCCGACGAGCTGGCCGCGATCGCCGTCGAGGTGTTCGGCGAGGAGCGGGTGCAGGTCGAGCCGCGGCTGCCCGAGGCCCTCGAGGCGGCGATCACGCTGGCCGAGGAGGAGGGCGAGTTCGCCGGCGGCGGGGTGCTGGTCACCGGGTCGGTCATCACGGTGGGCGAGGCCCGCCTGCTGCTGGGGAAGGGCTGAGGTACCTCGTGCGTACGCTGTGTTCGTCGACGCTGATCGGCGAGTTCTTCGTCATCGGGTTCGCGGGTCTCGTGGCCATGAAGGATCCGGGCCTGTCCACGTCGACCGTGTGGCTGGTCAGCGGCATCGCCATGGTGCTGTGCGTGCTGCTGTGCGGCGTGGTGACCCGGCCGGGCGGCGTCGCCCTCGGCTGGGCGCTGCAGATCGCCCTGGTGGCCTCCGGTGTCTTCGTCCCGACGATGTTCTTCATGGGCGCCCTGTTCGCCGCCCTGTGGTGGGCGTCGGTGCACTTCGGCAGGAAGATCGACGAGGCCAAGGCCCGCTTCGCGGAGTCCTCCTCCTCCAAGGCTGACGCTGTGTGACCAGGGCATGGACACGCCCTGTAACCTCGTGCCACCGCACATCGCAGACAAGGAGCACCTCGTGAGCCAGCGCACCCTCGTCCTCCTCAAGCCCGACGCCGTCCGTCGCGGCCTGACAGGCGAGATCATCAGCCGTATCGAGCGCAAGGCCGGCTGGCAGATCACCGCGCTGGAGCTGCGCACCCTGGACCAGGACACGCTGGAGCAGCACTACGGCGAGCACAAGGGCAAGCCCTTCTACGAGCCGCTGGTGGAGTTCATGGCGTCCGGCCCGGTCGTGGCCATGATCGTCGAGGGCGAGCGGGTCATCGAGGGGCTGCGCGCCCTGGCCGGCCCCACCGACCCGATCGCCGCGGCGCCCGGTTCCATCCGCGGTGACTACGGCGTCATCGTCCGCGAGAACCTGATCCACGCCTCCGACTCCGAGGAGTCCGCCGAGCGCGAGGTGAAGATCTTCTTCCCGGGCCGTGCCTGAGCGGCACGCGGATACGGACCGCAGATATTTTTTTCTGATGGGACGTCAGTCCTGTCGTCGATCCGGCCAGGGGCGGGCGTGCGTTTTCGGCCGTCCCTTGGCATATGCCTTGCCGATCGGGGGAACGTGTGCCCCCGATGGACCGTCTCCACAAGCGAGGCGGCGCGCCATCTGGTGACAATGGCGGAGACCCTCGCGCAGTGTTCGTGCAGGCGCGTTTACGATGGAAGCCTTCACGTCACAGCACCCGCCTCGCCTACCTGATATGCCCTCAAAAGCCCGGGAAGGCCAGATGAATCCGGATGGGGAACTCAATGTCGTTCATCGGCCGTGACATGGCTGTCGACCTCGGGACCGCCAACACGCTGGTGTACGTCAGGGGTCGCGGAATCGTGCTCAACGAGCCGTCCGTCGTCGCCATCAACACCAACACCGGTGGCATCCTCGCGGTGGGCGCCGAAGCGAAGAAGATGATCGGCCGCACGCCGGGCAACATCGTCGCCGTGCGCCCGCTGAAGGACGGCGTGATCGCCGACTTCGAGATCACCGAGCGGATGCTCCGCTACTTCATCCTGAAGATCCACAAGCGGCGGTACCTCGCCCGGCCGCGGGTCGTCGTCTGCGTGCCCTCCGGCATCACGGGCGTCGAGCGACGCGCCGTCATCGAGGCGTCCTCCCAGGCCGGTGCCCGCCAGGTGCACATCATCGAGGAGCCCATGGCCGCGGCCATCGGTTCCGGCCTGCCGGTCCACGAGGCCACGGGCAACATGGTGGTGGACATCGGCGGCGGCACCACGGAGGTCGCGGTCATCTCGCTCGGCGGCATCGTCACCGCGCAGTCCATCCGGGTGGCGGGCGACGAACTGGACAACGCGATCATCCAGTACATCAAGAAGGAGTACAGCCTCCTGCTGGGTGAGCGCACCGCCGAACAGATCAAGATCACGATCGGTTCCGCCTACGAACTGGACGAGGACGAGCACACCGAGGTGCGCGGCCGGGACCTGGTCTCCGGGCTGCCCAAGACCGTCGTCATCTCGGCCGCCGAGGTCCGCAAGGCGATCGAGGAACCGGTCAACGCGATCGTGGACGCGGTCAAGACGACCCTCGACAAGTGCCCGCCGGAGCTGTCCGGCGACATCATGGACCGAGGAATCGTTCTGACCGGTGGCGGAGCCCTGCTGCGCGGCCTCGACGAGCGGCTGCGCCGGGAGACCGGCATGCCGATCCACATCGCCGAGGACCCGCTGGACAGCGTCGCGCTCGGCTCCGGCAAGTGCGTCGAGGAGTTCGAGGCGCTCCAGCAGGTTCTGGACGCCCAGCCGCGCAGATGACGCGACGTGACGATTCCGCCGTACGAGATGGTCTCCTCTCGTGCGGCGGATCGCTGATATAGAGGCACAAGCTCCCCCAAATGGGCCCCCAGGGTTTGCGTTTTCCGTCATTTCGCACCCGCCGGGTCCCCCGAATTCCTATCGAGGAAGGGCACGGCCGCCGCACGTGAGGGACACGAAAGAGAGCCGGCTGCTCCTGGTCCTGCTGATCGCCATCGCGTTCGCGCTGATCACGGTGGACATCCGCGGAGGCCGGAACTCCCCGGTCGACGGTGCCCGGCACGCCGCGGCCGCGGCGTTCGGCCCGATCGAGAACGGACTGTCCTCGGCGGTCGACCCGGTCGGCAACGCCGTGTCCGCCGTCCGCGACTCCGGCACCCGCCACGACCGGCTCGCCGCGCTGGAGAAGGAGAACGCGGCCCTCAAGGCCAAGCTCGGCAGCGACGACCGCAACCGCAGCCGCCTGGGACAGCTCGACAAGATGCTGAAGATCGCCGGCGAGGGCCAGTACGGCATCAAGGGCGCCCAGGTCATCGCCATCGGATCGGCGCAGGGCTTCTCCTGGACCATCACCATCGACGCCGGCGCGAACGACGGCATCAAACGGGACATGACCGTCCTCAACAGCGACGGGCTCGTCGGCCGGGTCACCACCGTCGGCCCCGACACCGCCACCGTGCTGCTCGCCAACGACCCGGACTTCACCGTGGGCACCCGCATGGAGAACAGCGACGAACTCGGCTTCGCCTCCGGCCAGGGCGACCGGCCGCTGCGCGTGGAACTTCTCAACGGCAAGGCGGAGGTGAAGAAGGGCGACCGCCTCGTCACCTTCGGCTCCCAGGCCGACACGCCCTTCGTACCGGGCGTCCCGGTCGGCGTGGTCTCCCGCGTCGACCGCTCCGGCGGCGGCCTCACCCGCACGCTCTACGTCACCCCGTACGTCGCCTTCAGCAAGCTCGACATCGTCGGTGTGGTCGTCCAGCCCCCGAAGAAGGACCCGCGCGACGAGGTCCTGCCGGCCAAACCCAAACCGGTCCCCACGCCGACGGTGACCGTCACGGTCACCCCCTCGGCCAACGCAACCGCCGACGGCCAGCAGCAGTAGGAGCTGACTTCCCCATGCGTGTCAACCGGATCCTGCTCTCCACCGCGCTGGTCGTCGTCGCGCTGGTGGTCCAGGTCAGCGTCCTCGCCCGCCTGCACCTGCCCGGCGCGGTCCCCGACCTGCTGCTGCTCACCGTCCTCGGCCTGGCGATGGTCTACGGCCACGTCGGCGGCGCCCTCGTCGGGTTCGCCGCCGGCCTGCTCGCTGACCTCGCCCCTCCCGCCGACCACGCGGCCGGCCGCTACGCGCTCGTCCTGTGCGTCATCGGCTACTTCGCCGGACTCGCCCGGCCGGAGAGCGGGCGACTGAAGTCGGCGACCGGCCCGATGGCCGTCGTGGTCGGCGCCGCCGTCGCCTCCACCCTGCTGTACGCCGGCGTCGGCGCCCTGGTCGGCGACACCGCCGCCCGCCATGTCGGCCTGCCCGGCCTGCTGTTCTCGGCCGCCCTGTACGACCTGCTGCTCGCGCCCTTCGTGGTCCCCGGCATCATGTGGCTGGCCCGCCGCTCCGACAACGACCCGCTCGCCGAGACCGGTTCCGCCGCGAAGGCCGGGGACATCTCCTCCGGGTGGCTCTCCTCCGGCACCGGCCTGCGCATCGGCGGCCAGCGCGGCGGCTTCGGCGCCTTGAAGGCCAAGGCCCGCACCCGCTCCACCCGGGTCGGCCGCATCAAGGGGGTCAAGCGGCTGTGACCCTCGCTCAGACGCCCGGTCGGACGCGCCGCCGGACGCCCGGACAGGCGCCCGTTCGCCAGGGCGGGTTCACCCGAACGAGTCAGCTTTCACGGAACGCGGCCTCACCGGCCGGTCGTTCATCATTCGTCCGCGCACTCGCATCCGCGCACTGAGAGGGGGAGACAGCCGCAGTGACCAACATTCCCGAGACCGGACGGACCCCACGGGTCCAGATCAGGCTCGTCGTCATCCAGATCCTCGTCCTCTCCCTCCTCGGCACCCTCGGCGGCCGCCTGTGGTACCTGCAGATCCGGGAGGGCGCCGCGTACCAGAAGGAGGCCTCAGGCAACCACGTCCAGCAGGTCGTCCAGCCCGCCGTGCGCGGTGACATCCTCGACGCCCGCGGCGTGCCCCTCGCCGACAACGAGACGCGCCTGGTCGTCTCCGCCTCCCGCACCGAGCTGCTCAAGCAGAAGGACGACGGCAAGGCCGTCCTCACCAAGCTGGCCGGCGTCCTCGGCATGAAGCCCGCCGACGTGATGCTGAAGGTCCGGCTGTGCGACGCCAAGACCCCCCAGCCCTGCTGGAACGGCTCGCCCTACCAGCCGATCCCGGTCACCGACAAGGCCACGCCCAGGCAGGCCCTGCAGATCCGCGAACGCTCCGAGGACTTCCCCGGCATCAGCGCCGAACCCGAGGCCGTGCGCCGCTACCCGGCCCCCGGCAAGGCCAACACCGCCCAGGTCCTCGGGTACCTCTCCCCGGTCACCGACGCCGAGATCCAGAAGGCCAAGGACACCGACTCGCCCTACCTGCGCTCCGACATGGTCGGCCGCTCCGGCATCGAGCGCACCTACGACAAGGTGCTGCGCGGCAAGGCCGGCGTGACCCGCTACGAGGTGGACAACCTCGGCCGCGTCATCGGCAAGGCCAAGTCGGACGCCGCGGAGTCCGGCTCCAACCTGGTCACCAGCATCGACTCCCGCGTCCAGCGCGTCGCCGAGTACGAGCTGGACAAGGCCATGAAGGCCGCCCGCCAGCAGTACGACAAGATCACCGGCGAGAACTACAAGGCCGACTCCGGCGCCGTCGTCGTGATGGAGGCCAAGACCGGCCGGATCGTCGCCATGGCCTCGGCCCCGACCTACGACCCGAACGTGTGGGTGGGCGGCATCTCCGGCAAGGACTACAAGGCCCTCACCGGCAAGAACTCCGACTACCCGCTGCTCAACCGCGCCATACAGGGTCAGGCCGCACCCGGCTCGACCTTCAAGGTGGTCTCCACCGCCGCCGCGGTCAACGCGGGCTACCCGTTCGACGGCCGCTACCCGTGCACCAGCTCCTACTCGGTGGGCAGCCAGGTCTTCAAGAACTTCGAGGGCGAGAACTTCGGCCCGATCTCCCTGGGCCGCGCCCTGGAGGTCTCCTGCGACACCGTCTTCTACGGCCTCGCCGACCGGGAGTGGAAGCGGGACGGCGGCATCAACCCCAAGAAGGGCCAGCCCAAGGACTACTTCTACAAGACCGCCCACCAGTTCGGCCTCGGCCGCGAGACCGGCGTCGACCTGCCCAACGAGGTCACCGGCCGCGTCCCGGACCGCCAGTGGAAGCTCGACTACTGGAAGGCCAACAAGGACGCCTGGTGCAAGTCCGGCAAGAAGGACGGCACCTACGTCGAGAAGATCGCGTACGAGAACTGCCTCGAGGGCAACAAGATGCGCGAGGGCGACTCGATCAACTACTCCATCGGACAGGGCGACACCCTCGTCACCCCGATCCAGGAAGCCGTCATCTACGGCGCCGTCGCCAACGGCGGCACCATGTACCAGCCGACCATCGGCAAGGCCGTCATCAGCGCCGACGGCAAGACGGTCACGGAGATCAAGCCGAAGAAGCGCGGCAGGCTGCCGGTCACCCAGGCCACCCTCAAGGGCATGGACGACGCCTTCGCCGGCGTCGTCACCCGCGGTACCGCCGCCTGGAAGTTCGGCGGCTGGCCGCAGAACAAGATCCCGCTGCACGCCAAGACCGGTACCGCCGAGGTCTACGGCAAGCAGACCACCTCCTGGCTCGCCACCTACTCCAAGGACTACACGGTGATCATGACGATCGCCCAGGCCGGTACGGGTTCCGGAGCCTCCGGTGAGGCCGTGCGCAACATCTACAGCGCCCTCTACGGCGTCCAGGGCGACGGCTCCATCGACAACAAGAAGGCCCTGCTGCCCGAGCCGCAGAAGAGCCTGCCGAAGGTCCGCACGGACGGCACCGTCGTCGACCCCAAGGTCCCCGGCGACCCCGCCAAGGAGGTCGAGGCCGCCCAGAAGAACAACACCTCCAACGGCGACACCCAGCAGTCCCCGGCCACCTCGCCCAGCCCCACCAGCACCAGCAACACCCGCAGAAGGCCCCGCAGGAGGGGCGGCCGGAGGATGCTCACATGACCGGCGCCAACAGCTTCTCCGTCTCCGGGTACGGCCCCGAGCGGGCCGGCTGGACCAGGGTCTTCGCCCGCGACTCCGTGGCCCGCCGGCTGGACTGGCCGATACTGCTGTCCGCGCTCGCCCTCTCGGGCATCGGCTCGCTCCTGGTCTTCTCGGCCACCCGCAACCGCACCGAGATCAACCAGGGCGACCCGTACTACTTCCTGCTCCGGCACCTGATGAACACCGGCATCGGGCTCGCCCTGATGATCGGCACCCTCTGGCTCGGCCACCGCGCCCTGCGCAACGCCGTGCCGATCCTCTACGGCCTGTCGGTCTTCGGCATCCTCGCCGTGCTCACCCCGCTCGGCTCCACCGTCAACGGCGCCCACTCCTGGATCGTGCTCGGCGGCGGCTTCTCACTCCAGCCGTCCGAGTTCGTCAAGATCACCATCATCCTGGGCATGGCCATGCTGCTCGCCGCCCGGGTGGACGCCGGCGACAAGAAGTACCCCGACCACCGCACCGTCCTGCAGTCCCTGGGACTGGCCGCCGTACCCATCCTGATCGTCCTGCTCATGCCCGACCTCGGCTCGGTCATGGTCATGGTCATCATCATCCTGGGCGTGCTGCTCGCCTCCGGCGCCTCCAACCGCTGGGTCTTCGGCCTGATCGCCGCCGGCGCCATCGGCGCCATCGCCGTCTGGCAGCTGCACATCCTGGACGCCTACCAGATCAACCGCTTCGCCGCCTTCGCCAACCCGGACCTCGACCCCGCCGGCGTCGGCTACAACACCAACCAGGCCCGCATCGCCATCGGCTCCGGCGGACTGACCGGCGCGGGCCTGTTCCACGGCTCGCAGACCACCGGCCAGTTCGTCCCCGAGCAGCAGACCGACTTCGTCTTCACGGTCGCCGGCGAGGAGCTCGGCTTCCTGGGCGCCGGCCTGATAATCCTCCTCCTCGGCGTCATCCTGTGGCGCGCCTGCCGCATCGCCCGCGACTCGACCGAGCTGTACGGCACGATCGTCGCCGCCGGGATCGTCGCCTGGTTCGCCTTCCAGGCGTTCGAGAACGTCGGCATGACCCTCGGCATCATGCCGGTCACCGGCCTGCCCCTGCCGTTCGTGTCGTACGGCGGCTCGTCGATGTTCGCCGTGTGGGTCGCCGTCGGACTCCTCCAGTCGATCAAGGTCCAACGCCCCATGTCCGCATGAGGAAGGTCTAATCAGCGCAAACGCGGCTAGATTCTCTTCATGGCGGATACGAAACGCGAGATCGAGCGCAAGTACGAATCCGACGACAGCGGGCTGCCCGACCTGACCGGCGTCGGCGGGGTGGCGTCCGTGCTCGACAAGGGCCTGGTCGAACTGGACGCCACCTACTACGACACCCCCGACGAGCGCCTCGCCGCGGCCGGCCTCACGCTGCGCCGCCGCACCGGAGGCTCCGACGCCGGCTGGCACCTGAAACTCCCCGTCGCCCCCGGCGTACGCGACGAGATCAGAGCACCCCTGTCCGACACCGTCCCCGACGAGATCGCCGCACTCGTCCGCTCCCGGGTCCGCGGCACCGAACTGGTCCCCGTGGTCCGGCTCCGCTCCGCCCGCGACGTACGCCACCTCGTCGACGCCGACGGCACCCTGCTGGCCGAGGCCAGCGTGGACACCGTGACCGCCGAGCGCCTCAACCGGGCCGGCGGAACCGCCCAGTGGACCGAGATCGAGGTCGAACTCGCGGACGGCGCCGACCCCGCCTTCCTCGACAAGGTCGACAAACGCCTGCGCAAAGCCGGCGTACGACCGTCCTCCGCCCCCTCCAAGCTGGCCCGCGCCCTGCAGCAGACCGGCGGCACCCCCACCCGCGCCACCCGGCGCGCACAGCCCGTCACCGCCGCCGACCACCTGCTCGCCTACCTGCGCGAACAACGCGACGTACTCCTCGAGTGCGACCCGGCCGTCCGCCGCGACGCACCGGACTCCGTCCACCGCATGCGCGTCGCCACCCGCCGAATGCGCAGCACCTTCCGTACCTACGGCACCGTCCTCGACCCCGCCGCCACCGGCCCCCTCGCCGCCGAACTGAAATGGCTCGCCGGCGAGCTCGGCGCCGACCGCGACCAGGAAGTCCTGGCCGAACACCTCACCACCGCACTCGACGGCCTCCCGCCCGCCCTGGTCGACGGCCCCGTGCGCCACCGCGTCACCACCTGGGCGACCACCCGGCACACCCGCACCCGCGGCCACCTCGTCGCCGTCCTCGACTCCGCCCGCCACCTCGCCCTGCTCGACACCCTCGACGCCCTCCTCGCCGACCCGCCCCTGCGCAAGAAGGCCACCCGCCCACCGGACAAGGTCCTCACCAAGGCCGTACGCAAGGACCTCGCCCGGGTCTCCCGCCTGATCACCGAGGCCCTCGCCCTGCCCCCCGGCGAGGACCGCGACCGCGCCCTGCACGAGGCCCGCAAGAAGGCCAAGCGCACCCGCTACGCCGCCGAGGCCGCCACCCCCGCCCTCGGCGCCCCCGCCCGGAAGCTCGCCAAGTCCATGAAGTCCCTCACCTCCCTGCTCGGCGAGCACCAGGACAGCGTCATGGCCCGCCACACCCTGCGCGAGCTGTCCGCGGTGGCCCACGCGGCGGGGGAGAGCGCCTTCACCTACGGTCTGCTCTACGGCAGGGAGGAGCAGCGCGCGGCGGCGGCCGAGGCGGAGCTGCCCGGCCTGTGGGCGGAGATCGGCTCGGGGCCGTCCCTCTGAGGTTCGGGGCAGCCATCCGGGCGCGTTAGGCTAGATGGTCACCCCTGTCCGCTCACAAAGGTTCGCCAGATGCCTGCCGAAGCCGCCGAGTCGGTGTTCCCGCAGCTCGAAGCACTGCTCCCGCACGTGCAGAAGCCCATCCAGTACGTCGGCGGAGAACTCAACTCCACGGTCAAGGACTGGAACTCCTGCGACGTCCGCTGGGCGCTCATGTACCCGGACGCCTACGAGGTCGGTCTGCCCAACCAGGGCGTCCAGATCCTCTACGAGGTCCTCAACGAGCAGGAGGGCGTCCTCGCCGAGCGCACCTACAGCGTGTGGCCGGACCTCGAGGCGCTGATGCGCGAGCACCGCGTCCCCCAGTTCACGGTGGACAGCCACCGCCCGGTGCGCGCCTTCGACGTGTTCGGCCTGTCCTTCTCCACGGAGCTGGGCTACACGAACATGCTCACGGCCCTGGACCTGGCCGGCATCCCCCTGGAGTCCAAGGACCGCGGGATCGACGACCCGGTCGTCCTCGCCGGCGGCCACGCCGCGTTCAACCCCGAGCCGATCGCCGACTTCATCGACGCGGCCGTGATCGGCGACGGCGAGCAGGCCGTCCTCGACATGACCCGCATCGTCCGCGCCTGGAAGGCCGAGGGCCGCCCCGGCGGCCGCGAGGAACTCCTGTTCCGCCTGGCGAAGACGGGCGGGGTGTACATCCCGGCGTTCTACGACGTCGAGTACCTCCCCGACGGCCGCATCGCCCGCGTCGTCCCCAACAGGTCGGGCGTCCCGTGGCGCGTGTCCAAGCACACGGTCATGGACCTGGACGAGTGGCCCTACCCCAAGCAGCCCCTCGTCCCCCTCGCGGAGACCGTCCACGAGCGCATGTCGGTCGAGATCTTCCGCGGCTGCACCCGCGGCTGCCGCTTCTGCCAGGCCGGCATGATCACCCGCCCGGTCCGCGAGCGCTCGATCACCGGCATCGGCGAGATGGTCGACAAGGGCCTGAAGGCCACGGGCTTCGAGGAGGTGGGCCTGCTCTCCCTGTCCTCCGCGGACCACTCGGAGATCGGCGACATCGCCAAGGGCCTCGCCGACCGCTACGAGGACGACAAGATCGGCCTCTCCCTGCCCTCCACCCGGGTCGACGCCTTCAACATCGACCTGGCGAACGAGCTGACCCGCAACGGCCGCCGCTCCGGCCTGACCTTCGCCCCCGAGGGCGGCTCCGAGCGCATCCGCAAGGTCATCAACAAGATGGTCTCGGAGGACGACCTCATCCGCACGGTCGCGACGGCCTACGGCAACGGCTGGCGCCAGGTGAAGCTGTACTTCATGTGCGGCCTGCCGACGGAGACCGACGACGACGTCCTCCAGATCGCCGACATGGCGACCCGCGTGATCCAGAAGGGCCGCGAGGTCTCCGGCTCCAACGACATCCGCTGCACGGTCTCCATCGGCGGCTTCGTCCCCAAGCCCCACACCCCCTTCCAGTGGGCCCCGCAGCTCTCCGCCGAGGAGACGGACGCCCGCCTCGGCAAGCTCCGCGACAAGATCCGCGGCGACAAGAAGTACGGCCGCTCCATCGGCTTCCGCTACCACGACGGCAAGCCGGGCATCGTGGAGGGCCTGCTGTCGAGGGGCGACCGCCGCATCGGCGCCGTCATCCGCGCCGTCTACGAAGACGGCGGCCGCTTCGACGGCTGGCGCGAGCACTTCTCCTACGACCGCTGGATGGCCTGCGCCGACAAGGCCCTGGCCCCCTTCGGCGTCGACGTCGACTGGTACACCACGCGCGAACGCACCTACGAGGAGGTCCTCCCCTGGGACCACCTCGACTCGGGCCTCGACAAGGACTGGCTCTGGGAGGACTGGCAGGACGCCCTCGACGAGACAGAGGTCGAGGACTGCCGCTGGACGCCGTGCTTCGACTGCGGGGTGTGCCCGCAGATGGATACGGCCATACAAATCGGCCCGACCGGCAAGAAGTTGCTGCCGCTGACGGTCAAGAACGCGGGGCCGACGCCGGCTGCGAGCGGTCACGCGCACTGAGGTGAGCGGAGCACCCGATCGGGTGAGGGAGGCGCCGGCGGGGGTGAGCGAGGAAGTGGCTGCCGCGTGGGGGGAAGCCGGCGCTTCGCATTCCTGTCCGTCGGGGTCTCCGAGGTCTCCTGGTCGGTCGTAGCCGTGTGCCCTCGGGGCCGTCACTCCCGGGCGTGCCATCCGGGCTCCAGGGCGTCCAGGAGGGTGCGGAAGGCTGTGTCCGCCCTGTCCCAGTGGCCGTCGGCGAGGGGGGCGATCAGGAGGCCTAAGGCGGCGTCGGCCAGGACGGTGGCCTGTGTCCGGGCTCCGTCTCGTGTCATGCCTAGTTCACGGAAGACGGAGGCGAGCAGCTCCGTCCATCCGGTGACGATGTCGCGCATCACCGGCCCGTAGCGGTCCGGGTGCAGCACGCCGGCACTCATGATCTCGAGGTAGAGAGGGAGTGAGGCGCGCACGTCCGAGGCTCGGAATTGGCGCCAGACTTCCTCCATGAAGCGGCGCAGGCCTGCCGGGTCCGTGGGCGGGCCGACGGTCTCCAGCAGTTCGCGGGCGCGCAGCAGGGGGCGGCGTTCGTAGACGGCGAGTGCTTCGGCGACCATGCGTTCCTTGGTGCCGAAGTAGTACAGGAGCATGCGGTCGCTGGTGCCCAGGGCGCGGGCCAACGGGCGCAGGGAGAGATCCGAGAGGCCGTTGCGCAGCACGTACGCGCGGATCCGGTCGAGAAGGTCGCGGCGTTTGGCCGGGTCGGGTGGGCGAGGCATGCGGGTTCCCGGATGTGTGGGGAGACGGTAGCCGTCTGTTGTCCGTCATGGACCTTTTGGGGAGGTATTTACCGTAGCAGGTGCTACGTCTATATTGGTCGTAGCGACCGCTACATGTACGGGTCCGGCGAATACCCCGGAGCGTCCACCGGCGGCTCGTCCACCCCGCCCCGGAAGGAACTGGACCCCGTGATGCCCCAGGCCGTAGGCCGCCCCCTCGCCCGTCGCAGGGGTCGGTCTTCTCGCTCCGTCACGCGCTCGTGGCTTGCCACGCAGTGGGTCCTGTGGTCCCGGATGCTCGCACCCTTGCGGCCGCTGGACGCGCCGCGCGGCCGGGCCTCCGCATGGGATGCCTCCTGGCCGCTGCCGCGGGAACTCACTTCCGTGCGCCAGGCCCGGCATCTGGTGACCAGGCAACTGGGCGACTGGTCCGTGGACGACCTGGCCGACGCCGTCGAGCTGCTGGTCAGCGAAGTGGTCACCAACGCCTTGCGTCACACGCGGGGCCCGCTGCGGCTCAACCTGCGGCTGTGCGGCTCCTGCCTGCTGTGCGAGGTCGAGGACACCGAGTCCGCCGGCCCTGTGCGCAACGTCGTGGATGCGGACGCGGAAGGTGGTCGCGGCACCGAACTCCTCGACCTGCTCGCGGACGCCTGGGGCAGCAGCCGTACGGCGACCGGCAAGACCGTCTGGTTCGAGGTGCGGCACACCGGTCTGCCGCACGTGCGTTAACCCTCGTAGCTCTGTCAGGAGACGAGAACGGAGATGCCGTCACCGAGCAGCTTCAACCCGAGAACGAAGAACAGGACGGCCATCACGGCGACATTGTGCTGAGCTGCCCAGTCCTTCCAGTTGCCGAGTGTGGCCCTGGCTCGCTCTCCTCCGAGGAGGAAGACTCCCAGCGGAGCCAGGAGGCCGAGGGTGGCGATCAGGACGAAGACGGCGAGCGATGCGACCTGCTGCGCCACCGGCAGTCCGGCCGAGCCGATCGTGGCGCCCGCGGCGATGGTCAGCGGCGCGTTCTTGGCGTTGAGCGCGGCCAGGGCGAGTCCGAGCGCGAAGATCTTGACCGGTGTGAGGCGGTCGATCGCGCTCATCCACTTCGGCAGCTGGGCCTGCGAGGGGTCCTTCGGGCGGCGATGCCACTTCCGGGCACCGAAGAGGACGAGGAACAGGCCCAGCGCAAGCTTGAGGGCTCCCACCCAGGTGGCCGGATGACTGTTCGCGGAGGCGCTCGCGGGGGAGGCGATCGCCAGCATCACCGCGCCCAGTGCGGACAGGCCCAGGATCCAGCCGAGGGTGAAAAGGACGCCGTTGAGAGGTCCCCGAGGCGTGGCGAGTATCAGGATGACGGCGATGATCGGGAGGGGGCTGACCGCGACGGCGGCCGCGAAGCCCAGCACGTCACCGAGAACTGCGCCCATGGTTGCCTCCAGCCGGGGTCGGGCGGCGATCCGGTCGAGGTCCGGCGGAGCCCGGCGCCCCGACCGCCTGGGCGGCAGGAGGGGGCTCGTGCGGTCGGTTGCGCAGCGGTTTCAGTGCCCAGCGGGAGAGACTGACCGAAAGGTGACGCCCCGGTGCTCAGCGCGCACGCCTCAGTACCATCCTCCTGCTCATGGCTCGATCTGTCCTCGGGAGCCTCGGGAGCCTCGGGCGCCGCGAAGGTGGGCATCGGCCGCCCCGTACCCCGGTTGTCCTTCCTCAGGTGCCGAGATGCGGCGCCTGCGCATCGGTGGTGAGGATGGAGTGGTGAGGGCGATGGCGCCCCGTGCTCCGGCGTTTGGTGACCCTCGCACCGATCCGTGGCAGGGGAGTCTCACGATGACTGCAACGGCACAACCGTCCCGGTCCGCTCACCCCGAGCGTCCGGGCAGGTCGGACGGGGTCTGCAGCGAGTTCACCGTCTTCACCGAGATCAAGCCCGGCCACGCCGACGCGTTGCGCGAGGTTCTCGCGACGCTCGCCGACGCGGCGGACGACGAGCGAGTGCACGCGGCGGTGCGCCAGATCGGCACCCTGCACGACGCCCGCCACGTGATCTTCGACAACGACACCCGGTTCATGTTCGCCAGCGTCTTCGACGGCTCCTGGGACGCCTACATCGACGACTTCGCCAAGACGGTGGTCGGGGAACGCTTCGACAAGGTCTTCTCGCACAGCGAAGGGTTCCCCGGCATCTCCGATCCGGGGGTGAAGGACTGGTTCGTCGCCCACCAGGCCCCCGCGGGAGTCTTCGTCAGCGCCTATCCCGATCTGACCGTTCAGCAGATCTACAAGGACCACCGCGTGGAAGAGGCGTTCGAGGAGGTACTGGACACCCCTGAGTTCCGCGCCGCCCTGGAGAACCCGGCCAACGCGGAGTTGGTGGCCACGCCCGCCTTCCAGAAGCTGCTGGAAGAAGCCTCGGCCTAGGAGCCGGACACAGCCACGACTCAGAGCCGGCCCCACAACGGTGAGCCGCGTCGGCGGGCGCGCACCCCTCGCCCACCCGTCGCTGTGGGCCTGTCTGGACCAACCGGGACCGATGCGGAGGCACGAACAATCATGAACACGGCAGACAGCGGCGGCTCGGCCGGTGTGCGCGTAGAGATCGAGGACGTCCAGAGCGGGGCGCTGCGCCCGCGGCCCGTGCCCTACGAGGGAAAGTTCGTCTTCCTGCGCGTCGACGACCGCCACGCCGGACGTGCCCTGCTGCGACGACTGCTCCCGGTGACCTCGGGCGGCCTGCCGAGCGCCGACCTGAGCCGGGACGCCTGGGTGGCCGTGGCGTTCACCCATCAGGGGCTGCGGGCCCTGGGGGTACCTCAGGATTCGCTGGACAGCTTTCCGCGGGCCTTCCGTGAGGGCATGGCCGCCAGGGCGGAACGGATCGGCGATGTGGGCGCGAACGCCCCGGCCCACTGGGAGGCACCGTTCGGGTCGGGCGACGTCCACATCGCGCTGAGCGCCCTCTCCTCGGATACGGCACAGCTGGACGAGGAGCTGGAACGGGCCCGTGCCGCCTACGAGGACACGCCCGGTGTCCGGGTGATCTGGCAGCAGGACGTCCACCAGCTTCCGACCGGGCGCACCACCTTCGGCTTCCGGGACGGCATCAGCCATCCGAACATCGAGGGCGTCGGACTGCCCGGCTCCAATCCGCAGGAAGCCCCCATCAAGGCCGGCGAGTTCATCCTCGGCTACCCCGACGAGACCGGCAATCTGCCGCCCATGCCCCGCCCCGACGTGCTGGGACGCAACGGGACCTACGTGGCCGTGCGCAAGATTCACACCGACGTGGCGGCGTGGCGCCGGTATCTGCGCGCCAACAGTTCCAGTGCGGAGGAGGAGGCACTCCTGGCGGCGAAGATGGTCGGGCGCTGGCCGAGCGGTGCACCGCTGACGCTGGCTCCGGAGCACGACGACCCGGAGCTGGCGGCGGATCCGCAGCGTGTCAACAACTTCCTGTACCGCGAGCACGACGATCGCGGTCTGCGGTGCCCGGCCGGCGCGCACATCCGCCGGAACAACCCCCGCGACGCCACCATCGTCGGCGACGCACGGATGCACCGGCTCATCCGTCGCGGCACCACCTACGGTCCGCCGCTGCCCGAGGGCGTGCTGGAGGACGACGGTGCCGACCGCGGCCTGGTCGGAGTGTTCATCGGGGCCCACCTTGAACGGCAGTTTGAATTCATCAAGGCCGAGTGGGTCAACGACGGCAACTTCATCGGCTATCCCGGCGAGAAGGACCCGGTGGCCGGACATCACGACGGAACCGGCAGCGTCACCATCCCCGGCAAGCCGGTGCGGCGCCGCCTGCGCAACCTGCCCAGCTTCGTGGTCACGCGCGGCGGCGAGTACTGCTTCGTGCCGGGCCTGCGAGCCCTGCGCTGGCTCGCCGAAATGGAGGACTGACGGCCACTCCCACCCGCTCAGGCCCGGTCACGGTCTTCGAGAAGAGGTCGACGTCATGCCAGCACAGTTCGTCCGCTACACGCCGGACGTCGAAGTCGACGACCCGGACTTCGACCGGAACGTGCAGACGGTGATCGAGAAGACCGAGAACTACATCGCCGAGTCCGTCGAAGCCGGGGGCACGGGACGGGCCCTCCGCGACGCCCACGCCAAGGGATACGGACTGATCCGAGGAGAGGTGGAGATCCTGGACGGGCTGCCCCCCGAGTACGCCCAGGGCATCTACGCGACCCCGGGCACCCACGACGCGCTCATCCGCTTCTCCAACGGCTCCCCGCACGCCGGAGCAGACGCGCGACTGGGCGCCGCCACCGGACTGGCACTGAAGATGTTCGACATCCCCGGCCCGACCCTGCTGGAAGACGAACCGGACACGGGGACGTTCGACTACGCCAACATCAACGGACCGGTCTTCTTCTGCAACACGGTCGAGCACTACCTCTTCGTCCAGGAACTGTTCCTGAACGCAGCGGCGTACTTCTCCCAGGGCCGGCCCGGAGCGCACCGCTTCTTCACCGAGTTCGTGACGGGCAAGGGAACGCTGGACCAGGACGACTGGGCGTGGGACGAGTTCCTGGCCTTCCTCCGCCTGTCGAAGACTCCTCCGGCCAACCTGCTGCTGTCGAGCTACTGGACGATGGGCGCGGTCCGGCACGGGGACTACATCGCCAAGGTGCGCATCACCCCCGACCCGGACTCCGCCGCCGCGGTGGTGCGGCGCGCCGTCGACCCGGCCTCGGCGGCGGAGGTGTTCCGGCCGGCCCTGGAGGCCGAGCTGCGGGAGCGGCCCTACACCTTCGACATCCAGATCCAGCTCTGCACCGATCTGGAGCGCATGCCGGTGGAGGACACCACGGTGGAGTGGCCCGAACGGCTCTCGCCGTCCGTCACCGTGGCCAAGCTGCGGCTGCCCCGGCAGGACATCTCCGGCCCGGAGAACCTGGAGAAGATGGACTCACTGTCCTTCACGCCCTGGAGGGTCACCGCCGAGCACGCTCCCCTCGGCAACATCATGCGGGCCCGCAAGGAGGTCTACCGGCGGTCCTCCATCGCGCGCCACAAGCTGAACCAGCAACCGCGCACGGAGCCGCGCAGCGCCGACGAGGTGCTCGGCCCGACCCGGTGATGAAGCCCGCGTCGCCCTCGGCCCCACGCAGCGGGCAGGACGGGTGGCCTGGTGCAGCAGGTACTCCAGCGGGCCGCGCCGGAACGTACTAGTCCAGACCATGGCCAGGATCGTCGCCGCCAGGATGAAGCCGAGGAGTACCGGCAGGGCGTTCAGGGACCCGTCCTCGATCGCCGGCACGCGCCAGGCGTCGGTGAGGAACCACAGGGCGACGATGTGCAGGACGTACACCGTCAGCGCCATTGTGCCGACCGCCGCGACGGGTCCGGCCAGGCGCATGAGGCGCGGCATCCGGTCGGCGACGGTCAGGCACCCGGCCACCACCGCGAGGGCGACGCCCGTGTTCCCGAGAACGGAGAAGGTCGTCTGGCTGTGCGGCGCCGCCACCAGCAGCCAGTCGAGCGGGGTGTGGTTCACAGGGTCGCCGACGGTGTCGGACCACCAGGCGGAGGACGCCGACCCGCCGTCCGTGGCGGCCGCGACGGTGGAGAGGGCGTGCGGGACCAGACGCAGGGCCAGCCAGGAACCGCCGTAGCCGAGCAGGGCCAGCCCCCCTCCCGCGAGGGCCAGCCGGGAGCGCGTGCCGGGGCGGGTGAGGTCCAGCCGGGCCACGGCCATGCCCGCGACCAGGAACGGCATCCAGGTGAGCACCGGGTACTCGCCGGTGAACAGCAGCTCGACGAAACCGTCCGTGCCGGTGATACGGGCCAGCGGATCCCGGGCGATGACGGCGTCCGCCCAGTGCCCCTGCTCGATCGAGTTCCTGATCACGTAGAGCAGCGGAGGCATGACCAGCGCGCCCGCGGCGGCGACGAGGGCCAGTGCCCCGGCCCGCAGCCGGTGCAGCGGGAGGACTGCCAGGAAGAGCAGGCCGTAGAAGCTGAGGATCACGGCCACGTCGGTGTCCAGGGCCGTCAGCGCATAGCCGAGCACCGCCAGGACGACGGCGCGGATCACGACCCGCGCCACCGCCTGCCGGCCGGCGCGCCCGGTCCGCGGACACGGGCGGCCGGTGATGATGATCAGGGAGAAACCGGCCAGCAGCGCGAAGAGGGCGGAGCACCGTCCCCGTGCCGCCTCCAGCAGGAATCCCATCGGGCCGCCCACCGTCACGTCCGGGCCGACGTGCGCGGAGTACATGCCGAAGACCGCGAGGCCGCGCGCGAGGTCGATGCCGACGAGCCGCCCGGTGGACGGTCTCTGGGCGAAGACGAAGGAGATCGCGTCGAAGGGGGCGGGCGAGGGTCTGCCCGTCGAAGCGGGGGAGCCTGTCCTCTCGCGGTCGTTCGACACGTCTGTCGGTGCTGCCGACGGTGCGTTCAGCGTCATGCCCTGAGGTATGACCGACGGGCCGTCCCACCAGACCTGGCGAGTTTCCGGAAGCACCCCGCCGACCGGCTGATGTCACCCCCGCCGACCGGCGGGAGCACCCGGTCCGGATGCCGTGTCGGACACGGCCCGAGGCCGGCCCCGTGCTGTCGTACGGGGCCGGCCGGGGCAGGTCCACCGGTGCTCGCCGACCGGTGTTCCGTCGAAGGGGTTCTTCGGCTGTCTCAGAGCAGGCAGCCCAGGATGGCGAGGACATCACCGAGCAAGTTGACGATCATGCGGATTCTCCTTCTGTCGCGGGTGAGCGCTGTCATGACCGAGCGTGAAGGAGGGGTGCGGGCCGGGCAACCTGGGGCAGGCCGATGGAGGGGTCAGGAATTGATCATGTTCCGGGTCTGGGCGTAGACCGTCGCGTCGGTGAGCAGGCCCGTGTGGCTGAGGCAGGAGGTCTGGGTGTTGGCCGCGCCGGACAGGGAGACGGAGCTGTCCGGGTTGATCACCGTGTCGCAGGGCGACCACCAGGTGGCGTAGCGGGGCGTGCCCGGTGTCTCGTCGCCGGAGTTGAGGGCGGTGAGGAAGCTGGAGCCGATGCGCATCTCGGTGCAGGACGTGTCGAAGCAGGTGTTGGCGCTGTCGGTGCCGTGGTTCGGGCCGCCCAGGGACACCCAGGCGTCGACCTTGGAGTCTCCGCCGAGGTTCTTCAGGTAGTAGCGCGAGGACAGCCCGCCCATGGAGTGGCTGACGATGTCGACCTTGGTGGCGCCGGTGGCCGCGAGGAGGCGGTCGACCTCGGTGGACAGCTGCTGGGCGGTCGTGGCGTTCGACTGGCGCCAGTCGTAGGACCACTGGTCGAGGTACGAGGACGGCCAGCCGTCGGTTTTGAAGCGGCTCGCCATGGTGTCCCAGTTGCTGCCGGCACCGGTGTAACCGTGCACGAACAGCACGGGGTTGCTGGTCGAGCCGAAGGTGGAGCCGCTCGCGGCGTGGGCGGGGAGGGACGCCTGCACGGCGAGGAGGGCGCCGGCCGCGGCGGCGGCCGCGCTCATGAGGGTCTTGTTCACGATGCACTCTCGGTGGGGTCGTGAAGCGCTGGGCGGCGCCTCTGGCGGGGACGGCGCCGGCGCGTCTCCCGGGTTGCGGGAGGTGCGCCGGCGGGCGTGCGGCGGCACGGCGAGAGGCCGGTTCGCCGTGGCCGCACAGGGGAGAGGACACCGGTGTCTTTGAGGTGGCGTGAGCGTACTGACTGGTAGGTATGGGGGGTCAAGGGGCGTGCACGGAATTGTTCGCCGGGCGCGCCGCTCCGGAGCCGGGCCGGTGACCGACGGTTCCTACGGAATGAACAGGTCTGCCAGATAGGTCGGTTGGGCCTCTATCTCCGCGTAGCGTCCGGTCTCCTTCGACCAGGCGACGTTCCCGGCGGTGAGCGCGTGGAAGTCCCTGACGCAGCGCAGCGCGTCGTCGGCGACGTCGTCGGCGAGGCCGGCCCGCGTCAGGCGCTCGGGCAGGACCTGTTCGAGATCGAGGATGCGCTGGACGTATCCGGCCTGCATCGCGGCCACGCGGTCCACCGCCTCCTGGAGGTCGCACCGGTGGTGGTGGCCGATCACCGTGACGGCGTTGAACGCGTAGTCGTGCGCGAGTTCCTTGCGCAGCGAGTACAGGTCGTTGACGCAGGCGTTCGCGTAGATGACCGCCTCCCGCATGTCCGCGAACGCCGGGTTCGCGTGCAGCCGGTCGGGCAGGTCCACCCCGGTGCCGATCTCCATCAGGTCCAGGACGGCGTCGAACGCGAACGAGGCGCGGCGGTGGGCGAGATACTGCTGGAGGCCGGGTACGCGCCCTTCCTCGCGGTGGATCATGTCGGCGCGGTAGCTGTCGAAGTACCACAGCAGGTGCGGGACGAAGCGCCGCTGCCAGGCGGACGATCGGACGGCCGTCGTACGGCGCCACAGATCGGCCAGGGACCGCGCCAGCCGCCCGGCCGCGACGGTTCCGTCGAAGACGGCGAACAACGGGCCGAACGCCTCCCGCCACCGCTCGGGCTGGTAACCGCGCACCGGGTCGTCGTCGAACTGGTCGTCCAACTGGAACAGCCACGCGTTCCACTGGGTGATCAGTGTCAGCGCCTCCGCGGAGGCGTTCGGGCACAGCCACGCGGTGAGCCGGTCCACACGGGTGCGCTGCACATGGCGGCGCGCCTCCTCGGTGGGCACCAGGCCGAACTCGTCCAGCCACGCGTCGGTGGCGGCCGTGGCCGTCCGGAGCTCCGGATTGAGCGCTGCCGGTACGGGTATGCAGAGGTCCGGAATCCGGAATGTGTCCATACGTCAGCTCGCTTCCCGGTGATTCCCTGCCATGACCAGGCAGTCCGGCCACCGACGTAAATTACCGTGCCCGGCGGCGGTGTTGGACAGAGGTCTCGTTACGTCTTCAAGTACCCCGCCGCACAGGCCTGTTGCGGACGGGGGTGGGCCGGGACCGGGTCAGCCGCGGCGGCCGGGCCGGTTCAGGCGGGCCAGGAGCACGGCGACGTCGTCGCCCGGGCCGTGCGGCCGCCGGGTACCGGCGAGGAGGCCGTCGACGACGGTCTCCAGGTCCGCCGTGGGGGCGCCCCGCAGACCCCGCAGGAACCTCTCGGTGCCCTGGTCGATGTCCTTGTCCACGGCTTCGAGCAGGCCGTCGGTGGTCAGCGCCAGCACGCTGCCCGGAGCGACGCGCAGACGGGTGGTCGGGTACCGCTGCTCCCGGTCGATCCCCAGCGGCAGGCCGCCGGGGACCTCCAGGAGGCGCGGCGGCCTGCGGGGCGTGATCAGGGCCGGGGCGGGATGGCCCGCCCGGCACACCCGGAGCGTGCCGTCGGCAGGGTTCAGCGCGATGTAGCAGCAGGTGGCGAACAGGGCCCGGTCCGGGTCGGTGTTCAGCTCGGTCAGCAGGCGGTTGGTGCGTTCCAGCACGGCCGCCGGCGGGTGTCCCTCGTTCGCGTAGGCGTGCACGGCGGTGCGCAGCCGCCCCATGAGGGACGCGGCGTGGACGCTGTGTCCCTGCACGTCTCCTATGACCAGGGCCACCCCGCCGTCGGGCAGGCTGATGGCGTCGTACCAGTCGCCGCCGATCCACATGCCGGAGGTGGCGGCCTGGTAGCGGGCGGCGATGGTCACGCCCGGCACCGTGAGCGGTCCGCGCGGCAGCATGCCGCGCTGGAGTTCGGTGGCGAGCGCGTGTTCCGACTCGTACATGCCGGCTCGCTCCAGTGACTGGGCGAGCAGTCCCACGGCGGCGACCAGCAGGGCCCGCTCCTCGGGCAGGAACTCCTGCGGCTCGGGGAAGCTGACGAGGCAGGAACTGGCGCGGCCGCGGGAGTCCGTGAGCGGCAGTGCCGCCCACGCCTGCGGGGCCGGCCGCGCGAGGGGCGCCAGGTGCGGGCGGTCGGTGACCAGTGCGTCCGCGGAGCCGACGAGAACGGGCGCCCTGCGCTCGAGGGACTCCTCCACGAGGGTGCGGGCCGTGGCGTCGAGGGCGCGCGGGGAGGCCTCGCCCTGCTCGTCGTCGGCGCACGAGGCGACGACGGTCAGCCGGCTGCCCTCCGGGGCGATCACCGCCAGCGCGTCCGCTCCGAAGGCGCGCAGGCCCGCCTGCGCGGCGGCCATGATGTCCCTGACCGTCACCGCGGCGGCCAGGGCCGCGGTCAGCTCCCGCATCCAGCGGTCACGGGTGGCGCGCTCGTGGAACCGCCGTCGCTCCGCCTCGTGGCGTTCGTGGACGGCCGTGGTGTCCATGACCACGCCGACCATGCGGGCCGGCTGCCCGTCGGCGCCGGGCAGGACGCGGCCCCGGGCCTCCAGGGACCGGTGCCGGCCGTCGCCGGAGGTGACGCGGTACTCGATCTGGTAGTTGCCGCAGCTCTTGGCTATGAGCCCCAACGCGTCGCGCACGTCGGCCAGATCGGACTCGTGCACCGCGGCCAGGAAGTCGGTGATGTCCGACGGGCCGTGCTCGGGCATGCCGTGCAGGGCGAGGGTGAGCGGATCGCAGGAGATCTCGCCCGTGGCGATCTCCCAGCAGAAGAAGCCCGCCTGCACGATGCTCGCGCTGGCCTGGAAGGCGCCGGGGCGGGACTCGTCTCCCCGGAACGCGGCAGTTCGCACCGACCCGACGTCTTTCACTAGATAGATCTCCCTGCCGCGGCGTGAACTACTTCCCTGTGAGGGATCAACGGTGCTCGACCGGATGGGCCACGTCCTGTAGTGGGTGGTCGATGGAAACCAGCCAGTGAGGCGACTTGAGAGCCTACGGGACTACGACACCGTTCCCTCCTAGAGGCGAACAGGGCTCGCGCGGCGGAGTGCGTTCCCGTTCTGCCGGGGGAGATTGCCTGACCGACCCGACTGTGGCCGGATCGTGCGCATGTTAGTGACTTTCCGGATCTTGCGCCAGACACCCCACCCGGCCGAGTGGTCGAGCGGGCCCGGCACCGTGTCGCAACCCGCCCGGCAGGCCGGCCTGGCGGACGCTGAAGACAGGCGAAACCACCCAAGTCCGCCTGTTCGCCGCGATGTCGGGAGTCAGCACCATGGACGATTCGGAACTGCTCACCGACCGGGAGGCCGCGGGCACCGGCACCTACGTCATGAAGAAGCTGCCGGAGGTCACCCTCGCCTTCTGGATCATGAAGATCGCCGCGACGACGCTCGGCGAGACGGCCGGCGACCTCTTCTCCCAGACGATGGGGCTGGGCTACTTCCTGACCACGATCGCCCTGTTCCTGGTCTTCGTGGTCACGCTCGTCGTCCAGCTCGCCTCCCGGCGGTACAACCCCTTCTTCTACTGGACCGTCATCCTGTCCACCAGCATGGCGGGCACCACGATGTCCGACTTCATGAACCGGGACGCCAGTGCCGAGTACCTCTCCGGCGGGGCCACCTCGCTGGGCCGGGGTCCCCAGGGCCTGGGACTGGGCTACCCGGCCGGCGCCGCGATCCTGGTCTCGGTCCTCGTCGTCATCTTCACCGTCTGGAAGCTCAGCGGGATGACGTTCGTCATCCGGGACATCACCACGTTCCGCGGCGAGGCCCTCTTCTGGTCGGCGATCCTCGTCTCCAACACGCTCGGCACGTCCATGGGGGACTTCCTGTCCGACAGCTCCGGGCTCGGCTACCTGGGCGGCGCGCTCCTGGTCTCGGGACTGCTGGTGGTGCTCCTGCTGCTCACGCGGGTCCCGGCCGTCCCCAACGTCCTGCTGTTCTGGATCGCCTTCGTGCTCACCCGCCCGCTCGGCGCCACCGCGGGTGACTTCCTCACCAAGCCCGTCGCCAAGGGCGGTCTGGACCTCGGTACGGCGGGCTCGTCCGCCGTGCTCCTGCTGGTCCTCCTCGGCCTCATGGGCCACGCCCACCTGAAGGAGCGCAGGAACGCCGTCCCGGGAGCCGAGGCGGTGGCCCGCAGCAGCTAGGGACCCAGGCCCTGTCGTCGAACTCCCGCCTGCCCCACGACGCCATGCACGCTCCCCCACTGCCTGAAGGGCGTGGGAGGTGCCCCCACTCGCCGCACCGGGCGCCGACCCGAGTACGTCCGGACAGGACCTAGTACGGCAGGTCGAGGGCGACCTCCGTGCCCCGGCCGGTGTTCTCGGCGCGGACCGTGCCGCCGTGGGCGGTGGCCACCGCCTGGACGAAGGCGAGGCCCAGCCCCGAACCCTCGCCGGTACGGCTCGCCTCGGCACGGGCGAAGCGGTCGAACGCGCGGGGCAGGAACTCCGGCGGGAAGCCGGGACCCTCGTCGGTGACGTCCAGCCGCAGTCGGCCCTCCCGGACGGCGGCCGTGAGGCGGACGGTGCCCCGGCCGTGGCGCAGCGCGTTGTCGACCAGGTTGCCGAGGGCGGGCACCAGCCACCGGGCGTCGACGGCGACCGCGGTGTCCGCCGCGTCGACGGCCAGGGCGCGTCCGGCCCGTTCCGCGGTGCGCACGTGCGGGGCCACCGCGGTGCCGACGAGGTCGGCGAGCCGGACCGGCGCCCGGGTGATGTGGCCGGTGCCGCCGAGTTCCTCCAGGTCCAGCAGGGCGTTGGACAGGTCGATCAGCCGCTGCACCTCGGCGTCCACGGAGCGCAGGGTCTCGGTGAGCTCCCCGGCCGAGCGGGGGCGGTGCAGCGCCACGTCCACCTCCGCCCGCAGCAGCGACAGGGGGGTGCGCAGTTCGTGGCTGGCGTCCGCGACGAACCGGCGCTCGCGGGCCGCGGAGGCCTCCAGGCGGTCGAGCATGCGGTTGAGGGTGTGGCCGAGCCGGGTGATCTCGTCGTCGCGGTCGGTGGGCACGTCCAGGCGCAGGTGGTGGGTGCCGTCCGCGAGGGTGGCCGCGCCGCTGCGGTAGCGCTCGACCGGGCGCAGGGCGGCGCGGGCGGTGCGGTAGCCGACGTAGGAGGCGGCGACCAGCGTGAGGCCGGAGGCGATCGCCAGCTGGGCGAGGAGTTCCCGCAGCGCCTCGTCGCGGTGCCCGCGCTGCACGGCCGCCACGACGATGCGCGTGCGTCCCCCGGTCCGGACGCGCCTGGCCTGGAGGCGCAGCGTGTCCGGGGTGATCGGCAGCAGGGAGCCGATGTCCCGCCGGACGGCGTGCCCGCGTGCGGCGGAGCGGACTTCCGCGGCGGTGAGCAGGGCCCGGTGGCGTACGGCGTGGCTGGACTTCAGGACACGGCCCCGGGTGTCGAGGACCTGGTAGTGGCTGCCGCTCGGGCCCGGCGGAAGGGCGGTGCCGGCGCGGACGGCCCGGTCCAGGCCATGCTGGTAGGCGGTCAGGTCGTCGTGCAGCTGCCGGTCGAGGGCGGCCTGGACCCGCCAGTAGACCAGCCCGGCCGTCCCGGTCAGCACCAGTGACATGGTGACGGCGACGGCCAGCACGAGACGGGTGACGACCGGCAGCCGCCCGAACCAGGCCGGCGGCCGGGCCAGCGTGCTCACGGGATGATCTCCAGGCGGTAGCCGCGTCCGCGCAGGGTCGTGATCGTCGTGCGGCCGAAGGCGCGGTCGACCTTGGCGCGCACCTTGGAGACGTGGACGTCTATGGCGTTGCTGCGCAGGTCCGTCTCGCCGTCCCAGACCTCGTCCAGCAGCTGGAGCCGGGACACCACGCGGCCGGCGTTCTCCATCAGCACCCGCAGCACGGCGAACTCCCGCCGGGACAGGTCGAGCTCCGTGCCCGCCCGCCAGGCCCGTTGCTGCGCGGGATCGAGGACGAGGTCGCCGACCTGGAGGCGGCCGGTGCTGTCGGGCCGGCGCCGGGATATCGCGCGCAGCCGGGCCAGCAGTTCCTCCATGGCGAACGGCTTGACCAGGTAGTCGTCGGCGCCGGCGTCCAGTCCGGCGACGCGTTCGCTGATCGCGCCGCGCGCGGTGAGCAGGATCACGGGGACGTCGACGCCCTCGCCGCGCAGCGTCCGGCACACCTCGACGCCGCCCAGCCCCGGCAGCATCACGTCCAGGACGATCCCGTCCAGGCGGGGGTCGCGGGCGGCGGCCAGGCCGGTGGGGCCGTCGTAACGGCCTTCGGCGGTGTGTCCGGACTCGGTGAGGTAGCGGACGACGAGGTCGGTGAGGCGGGTCTCGTCGTCGACGACCAGGTAGTGCATACCGGCCAGGCTAACGGCCTGCCGAACGCGCCCGGACACGACCGAAAAGCTTCATGGTCTGTTCATGTGACATCCCTACCGTCCTTCGAAGTCGCGGCCCCACCGCGGACCGCGGCCGGTCCGCCGTCCGACGTGCCGGGACGGAAGGGACGGTCACAGTCATGGACGCACTGGTGCTCGCCGCCAAGGGCATCACCCAGCACATCGCACCCACGGACCTCACCACACGCGGCGGCATCGACGTCGTCGCCCTGCTGATCCTGGTCGGCTGGCTGTACCGGCGCCGGCCCAGCGCACCCGCGATGCCGCTGGTCCTGGTCGCGCTGAACGTCGGTCTGTTCGCGGCGATGAGCACGATCAGCGCGGGCAGGTTCCCGGCCGGGGTCGGCTTCGGCCTCTTCGGCATCCTCTCCCTGGTCCGGCTGCGCAGCGCGGCGTTCACCCTGCGCGACGTCGCCTACACCTTCGTGGCCCTGGTCATGGCCCTGTGCACCGGGCTCCCGCAGCGCGACAGCTGGCTCGTCATCGCGCTGGACGCGGTCGTCCTGGTGGCGGTCCTGCTGGTCGACGACTCCCGCGCCTACCGGCCGCCGACCCGCACGGTGAAGCTGACCCTGGACCGCGTCTACGACGATCCGTCCCTGATAGCCCAGGACGTCGCCTTCCGCTTCGGGCAGGCCCCGGTGTCGGTCGAGGTCGACGAGGTCGACTACGTCCGCGAGACCACCCGGGTCTCCGCCCGCTACCCGGCCCTGCCGGACGAGCCCGCCCCCGCCGGGGACGGCGCGCCGCGCGAACAGGTGACCGCCTGATGAAGCCCGCCTCCCCCCTCGCGGCGGACCTCGGGCTGGCCGGGCTGCGCGGCGCCACGCTCGCCGAGGTGGACGCGGCGGCCGCGCTCCAGCACCGCACCGACCGCAAGTACCTGCTGCCCCTGGACCGGGCACGCCTCCTCGTGGACGGGCTCGCCGACACCCACCACGTCCTCGACCTCGGCGGACGCCGTACGACGAGCTACCTCAGCACCTACTTCGACACCGAGCGGCTCGGCGCCTGGCGGGCCCACGTCCAGCGCCGCCGCCGGCGCTGGAAGGTCCGCACCCGCCTGTACGCCGAGGACGCGCTGTGCCGGGTGGAGGTGAAGACGAAGGACGGCCGCGGCGCCACCGTCAAACACGCCCTCAAGGCACCGGCCCACGCCTACGGCCGGCTCGACGACACGGCCGCCGGGTTCGTCGACGACGTGCTGCGCCGGGCGGACGTCGCCGTCACCGCCGCGTCGCTCTCCCCGGCGGCGGAGATCCGCTACGTCCGCGCGGCCCTCGCCGACCTCGGCCACGGAACGCGCGTCACCCTCGACGGCCTCCTCACCTGCCACCGGGGGGACCGCACCGCCGCGCTCGACCCGGGGCACGTCCTCGTCGAGACCAAGGGCGGCGCCCGGCCGGCCCCGGCCGACCGGCTGCTGCTGCGCCTGGGTGCCCGGCCCGTCTCCCTCTCCAAGTACATCGTCGGCCAGTCCCTGCTCACCCCGGGCCTGCCCGACAACGACGTACGCCGTCTCGCCCGTACCCACTTCACCGCAACGGCACGTCCCGCACCGCTCCTCGAAAGGACTCCTGCCGCATGAACGCCCTGCGCCGCATCAGATGGCAGTACGCCGTCATCGCCCTGCTCGCCGTGGCGGCCGCCGCGTTCGGCCTGCTGCGGCCGGCTTCGGCCCCCGCGGCCGCCGCCTCGAAGAAGAAGCTGTCGGCGACCGACCGCATCAAGCAGAACCCGCCCCCGGCCCTCTTCACGGACGCCGACGTCGCGGCGATCGGCAAGCAGGCCGCCGCCCAGCGCGCCAAGGCCGACGCCCTCTTCGCCCAGTGGAAGAAGGCGCACGGCACCGCCCGCGACGACAAGGCGTTCGTCGCCTGGGCGGCCCGCCAGGTCCCGGCGCCGCCCACCGCCGCGGAGCGCACCGCCGAACTCCGGCAGGACCAGAAGCTCGCCAGGACCCGCACGGCCGCCGGGAAGAAGGCGGCCACCTGGCTGGAGCTCAACGGCAAGAAGGACATCTGGAAGCTGTACCTCCACGACCAGCGCGAACTCCTGCCCAAGACGCAGGGCACGGCGGACAAGGCCCAGCTCAAGGCGGCCCTGAAGCTGGCGAAGACCGTCAGCGACCAGGTCGCCGCCCGTGACAAGCAGCCGGCGCCGTTCGTCCTGGACCCCTCCCTGCGTCCGGAGAAGCACATCAAGCCCGGAGCCAAGGGCCCCTACTCCTACCCCTCCCGGCACGCCACCCGGTCCGCCGCGGCCGTCACCTTCCTCAGCGCCCTCTTCCCGCACCGGGCCGAGGACTACCGGTGGATGCAGGCGGAAGTGCTCTACTCGCGGCTGTACATGGCCGGTCACGTCTCCAGTGACCTCACCGCCGGAACCCTGCTCGGCGACCTGATCGGCGACTACGAACTCACGGTCGGCGGCCACTGACCCGGCCCGGGCGCGGTTGCGCGGGGGACCGGCGCGGCGTTGCAATCAAGTGTGAGGCACTTTGGTGGCGCCGGGTTTGCCGGTCGTCCCGCTCCGGGAACGGGGGCCGGCCGCAAGGGGCTCAAGAGCGATGCCCTGGGCCTGCTGTCGTCGGTGGTCATCGGGGTCGCGTCCACCGCCCCGGCCTACAGCCTCGCCGCGACGCTCGGGCTGATCGTGGTGGCCGTCGGGCTGCAGTCCCCGATCGTCGTCATGCTGTCGTTCCTGCCGATGCTGCTGGTCGCGTACGCCTTCCGGGAGCTGAACGCCAGCGACGCCGACTGCGGCACCACCTACACCTGGGCGACGCGCGCCTTCGGCCCGCGGACCGGCTGGATGGGCGGCTGGGGCATCGTCGTCGCCGACGTCATCGTCATGGCGAGCCTCGCCGAGATCGCCGGGTCGTACAGCTTCCGCCTGGTGGGCCTGGACGCGCTGGCCGACGACCGGCTGTGGACCACCGTGGCCGGCGTCGTCTGGATCGCCGTGATGACGACGGTCTGCTACGTCGGCATCGAGTTCTCGGCCGCCGTCCAGCGCTGGCTGCTGTGCCTGGAGGCGGGCATGCTGCTCGTCTTCGCCGTCGCCGCGCTGACCAGGGTCTACACCGACCCGCCCCCGACGGCGATCCACGTCTCCGCCTCCTGGTTCAACCCCTTCGAGGTGTCCTCCTCCAGGGCCCTGACCTCGGGGGTCCTGGCGGGCGTCTTCATCTACTGGGGCTGGGACACCGTGGTCTCGATCAACGAGGAGACCGTCGACAGCACCCGCATCCCCGGGCGCGCCGCCATCCTGTCGACCGTGCTGCTCCTGGTCATGTACGGGCTGGTGACCACCGCGGCGCAGGCCTTCGCCGGGGTCGGCTCCTCGGGCGTCGGCCTGGGCGACCCCGGCAACTCGGACGATGTGCTCTCGGGGCTGGGCAGCGCCGTCTTCGGGGGCAGCGACGTGGGCCTGGTGCTGACGAGACTGCTGATCCTCATGGTGCTGACCTCGGCGCTCGCCTCCACCCAGACCACCATCCTGCCGCTGTCCCGGACCGTGTTCTCCATGGCGGTCCACAAGGCCCTGCCGGCCCGGTTCGCGCGGGTGCACCGCAGGTTCCTGACGCCGACCTGGTCGACCGTCGGCATGGGCGCGGTCTCGATCGGCTTCCTGGTCCTGCTGTCCTCGTTCAGCGGGAACGTGCTGGCCGACTCGATCGACTCGGTCGGCCTCGCCATCACGTTCCAGTACGCCCTGACCGGGTTCGCCTGCCTCTGGTACCACCGCGGGGTCCTCACCCGCAGCATCCGGGACCTGGTCTTCAAGGGCGTGCTGCCCGGTCTGGGCGGGCTGGTCATGGCCTGCCTGTTCGTGTACGCCACTTTCGTCTACGCCGATCCCGGGTACGGCGCGACCAGCGTGAACCTGCCGCTGGTGGGGCCGACCGGCGGGGTCACCGCCGTGGGGCTCGGCGCCCTGCTGCTCGGCCTGCTGCTGATGCCCCTGGTCACACGGGGCCACAGCGTGACCCTCAAGCTCCAGCGGAGCCTGCTGCCGTCCCACCTGCCGCCGCACACCGCCCTCGACACGGCGAGCCGCTACCTGCCCGCCGACAGCGGGTCGGGGGTCGGCGGCGACTGGTACGACGTCATCCCGCTGTCGGGCACCCGCGTCGGCCTGGTCGTCGGGGACGTGGTCGGCCACGGCCTGCGCGCCGCGGCCACCATGGGCCGCCTGCGCACGGGGGTGCGCGTCCTCGCCCGGCTGGACCTGACCCCGGACGAACTGCTGTCCCGCCTGGGCGACCTGGTCGAGCAGACGGCGTACGAGCAGCACGAGGACGGCCGCGACCCGGGCCGTCCGGCGCGCCGCTCGGACGAGGCCGAGGGGGTGACCTGCCTGTACGCGGTGTACGACCCCGTCTCCGGCAGGTGCAGCCTGGCGCGGGCGGGGGACTCGGTGCCGGCGGTGGTGGAACCGGACACGGGCGCCGTCCGCTTCCCGCGGCTGCCGCCCGGACCGCCGCTGGGCGTCGGCGGCCCGCCCTACCAGAGCACGGAGCTGGAGCTGGCGCCGGGCAGCGTCGTCGTGCTCTTCACGGGCGGCCTGCTGCAGGCGGCCGACGGCCGCGACGACGGTCTCGCGCAGCTGGCCGGAGTCCTCGCGGACGGCGGACGGCCCCTGGACGAACTGTGCGACCGCACGGTCAGCACCCTGCTGCCCGGCCCCGTCGACGTGGACGCCACCCTGCTCGTGGCACGCACCCGCCTGCTCGACCCGAGCCGGTTCGCCCAGTGGGAACTGCCCCCGGACCCCACGGCGGTGGCCACCATCCGCACCGCCGTCCGCAAACAGCTCGGGGACTGGGACCTGGAGGAGCTGGCCTTCGCCACGGAGCTCATCGTCAGCGAGCTGGTCACCAACGCCATCCGCTACGTCGGCGGGCCGATCCAGGTGCGCCTGATCCGGGACCGCTCGCTGATCTGCGAGGTCTCCGACACCGGCCACACCACGCCCAACCTTCGGCACGCCGCGAGCGACGACGAGGGCGGCCGGGGCCTGTTCATCATCGCCCAGATGACCCACAGCTGGGGCACGCGCTACACCCCCACCGGCAAGACCATCTGGACCGAACAGGACCTGTAGCGCCCGGCGGCGGCCGGCGGAAAGGCCCCGCCGGAAGGTTCCGGCGGGGCCTTGCGCGAAGTCGGGTCCGGCTCAGGCGGCCGCGACGTACTTCGGGTTCGGGCCGTACTGGTTCGGCTCCGCCTTGCCCTCGCTGGCGAGGAAGACGAGCAGCGTGATCGGGCCCACGATCGGGACGATGTAGAACAGCATCCACCAGCCGGACCGGCTCGTGTCGTGCAGGCGGCGGACCGTGACGCCCCAGCCGGGCAGCAGGACGGCCAGGCCGTAGATGCCGTACAGCGCCCAGAAGACGCCCGACTTCGTGCCGACCGCGAGGCCGGCCAGCACGGCGACGATGATCAGGTTGAACAGCGTGAACATCCAGAACTCTTTGCGGCGCGCGCGGCCGCTGAACACGGCGTACTTCTTGAGTACTTCGAGGTACCAGTTCATGTTTTCTCGTCCCCCCAGGGATTCTTGACGTGCGCGCCCATCGAATCAGTCAGGCTGGCCGGAAACCATGACTTTGGCGTGCGCGGGTCAATGTGTTACCCGGCTGCCGCCAATCGGTGACAGGACGTGGCCGGTCCGTACCCTTTCGCCGCCTTCGCCGTGACGGCACCGCAACCGGGAGTGCGGATCCGGAACGCGCGTGCGGTGCGTCTCCTCCGGTATGGATCCGCAGAAGCCGCCACCGCCGCCCCCGCCCGAAGGGTGCCTCACCGTCGCCGTCCGCGTCCCGGTGCGGATCGTCGCCCTCGTGCTCGTGCTGCCGGTGCGGATGGCGTGGGACGCGCTGGCCGCCGCGGGCCGGTTCCTGCACCGCGCCGTGCTGCGGCCACTCGGCCGGATCCTGCTCCTGCTCGCCCACGCCCTCCTCGTGCTGCCCTGCGCCGCGCTGTGGCGCCGGGTCCTCGTGCCCGCCGGGAAGGCGCTGGCCTGGCTCGGGCGCGTCCTCGTCGCCGTACCGCTGGGGTGGCTGTACACGTACCTGCTGACTCCGCTGGGGCACGCCCTCGCCGGGCTCGCGCGCGGGACCGGCGCCGGTCTCGCCTGGCTGTACGCGCGCGTGCTCGCCCCCGCCGGCCGGGGCGCCGCCCGGCTGCTGAGGGGCATCGGCCTGCTGCTCGCCGCCGCGGGCGCGGGCGTGTACGCCGCCGTCTCCTGGCTGGCCCGGTACCTGCTCGTCGTCCCCGCGCGGTGGCTGTACGCAGGGGTCCTAGCCCCGGCCGGACGGGCCCTGGCGTGGCTCGTGGGCGCCGTCGCCACCGCCCTCGGGGCCGCTCTGTACCGGACGGCCCGCGTCCTGCTCGTGCTGCCCGCCCTCGTCCTGTGGCGCCGGCTCCTCGCGCCCGCCGGCCGGGCCCTCGCCGTCGTCGCACGCGAGATCGGGGACGCCCTGGGGCACGCCTGGCGCGTCGCGGGCCGCGTCTCGCGGGCCGTCGGGCGGATCCTCGCCACCCTCTTCCGGTGGATTCTCGTGGAGCCGCTGCGCTGGGTGTACCGGACGGTCCTCACCCCCGCCGGGCACCTCGTACGGGACCTCGTCCTGCGGCCCGCCGCCGAGGCCGCGCGCGGGGTGGGGCGGTCCGTGCGGCAGGCCCTGGCCACCGCGCGCGACACCGTGCGGCAGGCCCGCGCCGACCTGCGGCGCGCGCTCTTCGGCGAGCCGCCCCGGCCGGCCTCCGTCGGCCGCCGGGAACTCCGGGGCCGCGCGACACGTACTCTTGACAGCAGTACGACCGCTCTCACGAAGGACTAGGACACTGGGCAAGCGACAGCCCGAAGGCCCGCCGCCCGCACCCGCGGTGCAGCGCATTCGTCTGCGCTACACCAAGCGCGGCCGCCTGAGGTTCACCAGCCACCGAGACTTCCAGCGCGCCTTCGAGCGTGCGCTGCGCCGCGCCGAGGTGCCCATGGCGTACTCGGCGGGGTTCACACCGCACCCCAAGGTGTCGTACGCCAATGCCGCACCCACCGGCACGGGCAGTGAAGCGGAGTACCTGGAGATCGCGCTGGCCGCGCCGCGCGACCCCGAGACCCTGCGCGCCCTCCTCGACGAGTCGCTGCCCCCCGGGCTCGACATCGTCGACGCGGTCGAGGCACGGACCTCGGGCCTCGCCGACCGGCTCACGGCCTCCGTCTGGGAGTTGCGGCTGGCCGGCGTCGACCCCCTCGACGCCGCCCGCGCGGTGGAGGCCTTCACCAAGGCCGACACCGTCGAGGTGCAGCGCATGACCAAGAACGGCGTCCGCACCTTCGACGCCCGCCCCGCGGTCGTGCGGCTGGAAAGCCCGCCGAGTCCGGAAACGCACGGTTCACCGGCTGATAGGCCGACCGACCAGCCCTGTGCGATACTGCGGCTGGTTGTTCGGCACGTGACGCCTGCCGTACGACCCGACGACGTCCTGTCCGGTCTCCGCGCCGTGGCCGACCTGGCGCCGCCGGTCCCCGCTGCGGTGACCAGGCTGGCGCAGGGGCTGCTCGATGAAGAGACCGGCACGGTGACCGACCCGCTCGCGCCCGACCGCGACGCAGCCGAGGCCCTGAGGGCCACAGCCGCTGCCGCCGCGACGGCGCCGGCGCCGGAAGGTTCCGCGTAAGGACGGACGTCGTAGCGCCGCCCTCGTACTCGGGAGCCACCTGGGTCGGGCAGCGCACCGACCAGAAGACTTTCGCCAGGCCGTACCGACAAGGCGTACGGAACCGGCGAGACAGGACACAGAGTGCTCCCGTGCGGCGCCCGCGCCCCGGAGGCGGCCACCGCGCATCGCGCGGGTCGCGGACGTCACCGGCGAACGGTCGAAACGACCGGCGCCGGACCAGGCGCGGCGCCCGGGAGCCTGACGGGAGAAATGCCCGCATGCTCGAACCGACCGAACCCACCGAGGGTTCCGAACTGAACAGCCCGAGCGACACCCTGCCGCCGCGCAGGCGTCGCCGAGCCGCCTCCCGCCCGGCGGGCCCGCCCGCCGAGGCCACCGCCGGGACCGAGGTGACCGAGGTGACCGTGCCGGCCATACCGGCCGCGGATCCCGAGGAGATCGCCGAGGAGACCGAGGCGCCCGCCGCCGAGGAGGCCGCGCCCGCACGGCCCACCCGCCGCCGGGCCACCCGGCGCGCGTCCGCGCCCGCCGGGGCACCGGCCTCCGCCGAGGCCGCCGAGACGGTCGTCCCGGCCGCCGCCGTCGCGCCCGCCACCGCCGAGGCCGTGGCGTCCACCGACACCGCCCCGGCCGACGAGGAAGCGGCACCCCGCACCCGGCGCCGGTCGACCCGCCGCGCCTCCGCGCCCGCCGGAGCCCCGGCACCGGCCGAGGCCGTGAGCGCGCCGGAGGAGAAGGCGGAGCAGCCGGAGACCGCGGCCGAGACGCCCCAGGTCGCCGCCGACGAGGCCGAGCCCGCCGCGCGCCCGCGTCGCCGGGCCGCCCGGCGCGCCTCCGCTCCCACCGGTGCGCCGAAGGCCGCCGAGGCCGTGCCGTCCGCCGAGACCCCGGCCGAAGCCGCCCCAGCGGCCGAGACCGCCCCCGCCGACGAGGCCGAGGCCGCCCCGGCCGGACGTACGCGCCGTCGTGCGACCCGCCGCGCGACCGCGCCCACCGCGTCCCCGGCGTCCGCCGAGGTCGCCGAGACGGTCGTCCCGGCCGCCGTGCCCGCCGCCACCGAGGCCGTGGCGCAGGAGCCCGTGGCCGAGGAGCCCGAGGCGCCCGCCGCCGAGGAGGCCGCGCCCGCACGGCCCACCCGCCGCCGGGCCACCCGCCGCGCGACCGCGCCCACCGCGTCCCCGGCGCCGGCCGAGGTCGCCGAGACGGTCGTCCCGGCCGCCGCTGCCGCGCCCGCCGCCGCGGAAGCCGTGGCCGAGGAGGAGCCCGTGGCCGAGGAGGCCGCGCCGCGCCGTACCCGCCGTCGGGCCACCCGCCGGGTGTCCGCGCCCGCCGGCGCCCCCGGCGCCGAGGAGACGACCCCCGCGGTCGCCGCCGATGCGGCCGAGCAGGCCGCACAGGCCGAGGAGACCGAGATCACCGAGCCCGCCGCGGACAGCCCCGCCGCCGAAGCACCGCGGGTCACCGCGCCCCGGGCCGCCGAGACCTCCGACGAGGCCGCCGGTCCCCGCCGGCGCCGCCGGGTCGTGCGGCAGGCCGCGGGCGGTTTCGCCGCACCCGCCGAGCCCCGGACCGCCGAGGCCGAGGCGCCGCGCCGGCCGGCCCGGCCCGCCGTCGCCGTGTTCCAGCCGCCGGTGTTCACCGAGCCGAGGTTCCAGACTCCCGAGCGCGCCGCCGCCGAGGCCGCCGCCGAGGCCGCCGAGCCGGAGGAGCACGAGGAGACCGAGGCGTACGCGGACGAGCGCGCCGAGAGCGGTGCGCGCCGTCGCCGGCGCCGCCGTGGAGCCGAGCCCGCCGAGGAGCCGCAGGGCGCCGTCGAGGCCGAGGAGCCCGAGGAGAGCGCCGAGGACGAGGGCGAGGACACCGAGGAGGCCGAGGGCGCCGAGGAGTCCGGTTCGCGCCGCCGTCGCCGCCGGGGCGGCCGTCGCCGCCGCCGTGGTGACGCCGCCGACGGCGAGGCCGGTGAGGACACCGACGTCGAGGACGCGGCCGCCGAACAGGCCGAGCAGGACGCCGAGGACACCGCCGAGCAGGAGGAGGACGACGACGAGGAGGCCCGCGGGGAGGAGTCCGGCTCGTCCAGCTCCAGCCGCCGTCGCCGCCGCCGCCGTCGCCGGGCCGGCGACGCCTCCACCGAGGCCGAGCAGTCCTCCGACGACCCCGAGCGCACGGTCGTCAAGGTCCGCGAGCCCCGCAAGGCCGCCGAGCCGTCCGACGAGGTCCAGTCCATCAAGGGCTCGACACGCCTGGAGGCCAAGAAGCAGCGCCGCCGGGAAGGCCGCGAGCAGGGGCGCCGGCGCGTCCCGATCATCACCGAGGCGGAGTTCCTGGCCCGCCGCGAGGCCGTCGAGCGCGTGATGGTCGTCCGCCAGCACGGCGAGCGCACGCAGATCGGCGTGCTCGAGGACGGCGTGCTCGTCGAGCACTACGTCAACAAGGAGCAGTCGACCTCGTACGTCGGCAACGTCTACCTGGGCAAGGTCCAGAACGTCCTGCCGTCGATGGAGGCCGCCTTCATCGACATCGGCAAGGGCCGCAACGCCGTCCTGTACGCCGGTGAGGTGAACTTCGAGGCGCTCGGCATGGCCAACGGGCCGCGCCGCATCGAGGCCGCCCTGAAGTCCGGGCAGTCCGTGCTCGTCCAGGTCACCAAGGACCCCATCGGCCACAAGGGCGCCCGTCTGACCAGCCAGGTCTCCCTCCCGGGCCGGTACCTCGTGTACGTCCCCGAGGGCTCGATGACCGGCATCAGCCGCAAGCTGCCCGACACCGAGCGGGCCCGGCTGAAGACCATCCTCAAGAAGATCGTCCCCGAGGACGCCGGCGTCATCGTGCGCACCGCCGCCGAGGGCGCCAGCGAGGACGAGCTGCGCCGGGACGTCGAGCGGCTGCAGGCGCAGTGGGAGGACATCCAGAAGAAGTCGAAGAACGGCAACGCGCCGACGCTGCTGTACGGCGAGCCGGACATGACCGTCCGGGTCGTGCGCGACATCTTCAACGAGGACTTCTCCAAGGTCGTCGTCAGCGGCGACGAGGCGTGGCAGACCATCCACGGCTACGTCTCGCACGTGGCGCCCGACCTCGCCGAGCGGCTGTCGAAGTGGACCAGCGAGGTCGACGTCTTCGCCACCTACCGGATCGACGAGCAGCTCGCCAAGGCCCTCGACCGCAAGGTCTGGCTGCCCAGCGGCGGTTCGCTGGTCATCGACCGGACCGAGGCGATGGTCGTCGTCGACGTCAACACCGGCAAGTTCACCGGCCAGGGCGGCAACCTGGAGGAGACGGTCACCAGGAACAACCTGGAGGCGGCCGAGGAGATCGTGCGCCAGCTCCGGCTGCGCGACCTCGGCGGCATCATCGTGATCGACTTCATCGACATGGTCCTGGAGTCCAACCGCGACCTGGTGCTGCGCCGCCTGCTGGAGTGCCTGGGCCGCGACCGCACGAAGCACCAGGTGGCCGAGGTGACCTCCCTGGGCCTGGTGCAGATGACCCGCAAGCGGGTCGGCCAGGGTCTGCTGGAGTCCTTCTCCGAGACCTGCGTGCACTGCAACGGCCGCGGCGTCATCGTGCACATCGAGCAGCCGGCCTCCGTCGGCGGTGGCGGTGGCGGCAAGCGCAAGAAGCGCGGCGGCCGGGGCGGTGACGGTCAGGAGCACGTGCACGAGACCGCCGCCGTGGCCGTGGAGCCCGGCGAGGCCGTCGAGCCGGAGGTCGAGACCGCGGTCGAGGTCGCGGCCGAGCTCGCCGAGCCGGTGGCCCTGCCGGCGCCCGAGTTCACGCCGGACGAGGAGCTGTACAGCAGCGTCGCCGAGGCGGAGGCGGCGGCCGGCCGTGGCCGTACCCGGCGCCGCGCGAGCCGCCGGGCGTCCGCCCCGGCCGGCACGCCGAAGGCCGAGAGCCGCAGGCCCGCCCCCACCGCCGAGCCGGCCGGGGCGCCCACGGCCCGGGCCGTCACGCCGGCGGACGAGGCCGAACGGCCCGTGCAGCCGGAGACGGCCGCCGAGGCCCTGGCCGAGCCGGTCGCCGCCGAGGACCCGACGGCCCCCGAGGCCGCCCCGCAGGCTCCGGCGGAGCAGGCGGTCGAGGAGGCCGCGCCCAAGGGCCGTACGCGCCGTCGTGCGACCCGGAAGGTGTCCGCGCCGGCCGGTTCCCCGGCGGGGGCCGAGGCGGCCGTGGTGACGGTGCCCGAGACCGCGCACGCGGCCCCGGCCCCGGAGGCGGTCGCCGAGGCGGCCCCGGCCGCTGCGGAGGAAGCGCCCGCCGAGAGCGCGGCTCCGGCCCGCCCGCGCCGGCGTGCCGTCCGCAAGGCCACCGCGCCGACCGCGGCCGAGGAGACGGCCGTCGTGGTCGTCCCGTCGGCCCCGGCGGAGGAGGCGCCCGCGGCGGAGGCCGCCCCGGCGGATCGGGCGTCGGAGGCCCCGCACGCCGCTGCCGAGGAGGCCCCGGCCGCCGAGGAGGCGGCCGAGGACGCCGCGCCCGCCAAGAAGGCGGCCCGCAAGACCGCCAAGAAGGCCACGGCGAAGAAGGCGGCCACCAAGAAGACCGCGGCCAAGAAGACGGCCGCCAAGAAGACGACGGCCAAGAAGGCGGCCAAGACCGCCAAGACGGCCGCCGCGAAGTCGACGGCCAAGAAGACCACCACGGTCTCCGCGGCCGGCGACGAGGGCTGACGCCCGTGGTGCGGGGCCGGTCCGCGTGACCGGCCCCACACCCGGCGGGCCCGGTTTGACCCCTTCGGCCGACGGCCCGTACCCTGGGCCGTCGGCGTGTCCACTGCACATGCCACATCCCCGTAAACCTCTTCCTCCCGGGCGCAATGCGGGCCGGGAGAGGTCGCCCGTGGTGTCTTCGGGCGGCTGGCCTGCGGGGGTGCCGTTCTTCGAGCGAAAGAGAGATCCGCGTGTACGCCATCGTGCGCAGCGGTGGTCGTCAGCACAAGGTTGCTGTCGGCGACATCGTTGAGGTTGACAAGATTTCCACGGCCAAGGTCGGCGACACGGTCGAGCTCTCGGCTCTGCTCGTCGTCGACGGCGACTCCGTGACCAGCGACCCGTGGGTGCTGGCCGGCATCAAGGTCCAGGCCGAGGTCGTGGACCACCACAAGGGCCAGAAGATCGACATTCTGCGCTACAAGAACAAGACCGGCTACCGTCGTCGTCAGGGCCACCGCCAGCAGTACACGGCGATCAAGGTCACTGAGATCCCCACGGCTGCGAAGTAAGGGACTGAGAACAGATGGCACACAAGAAGGGCGCATCGTCCACCCGGAACGGTCGCGACTCCAACGCCCAGCGGCTCGGCGTGAAGCGCTTCGGCGGTCAGGTCGTCAACGCGGGTGAGATCCTGGTCCGCCAGCGCGGCACCCACTTCCACCCGGGCGCCGGTGTCGGCCGCGGCGGCGACGACACGCTGTTCGCGCTGCAGGCCGGTGCGGTGGAGTTCGGCAGCCACCGTGGCCGCAAGGTCGTGAACATCGTTCCGGTCGCCTGAGTCGGGCACAGACCGCACGCTTTCGCGAGGCGGACCTCACTTCCCGTTCGGGAAGGCGGGTCCGCCTTTCGCGTGTTACCCAGGAAACACCCTTGATTTTTGGAGGCACCAACCATGACCACCTTCGTGGACCGCGTCGAGTTGCACGTCGCCGCGGGTAACGGAGGCCACGGCTGTGCCTCCGTCCACCGGGAGAAGTTCAAGCCGCTCGGCGGCCCCGACGGGGGCAACGGCGGCCGGGGCGGCGACGTCATCCTGACGGTCGACCAGTCCGTGACGACGCTGCTCGAGTACCACCACTCCCCGCACCGCAAGGCCACCAACGGCAAGCCCGGCGAGGGCGGCAACCGCTCCGGCAAGGACGGCCAGGACCTGGTCCTGCCGGTGCCGGACGGCACGGTCGTCCTCGACAAGGCGGGCAACGTGCTCGCCGACCTCGTCGGGCACGGCACGTCGTACGTGGCCGCGCAGGGCGGCCGGGGCGGCCTCGGCAACGCCGCGCTGGCCTCCGCCCGCCGCAAGGCGCCCGGCTTCGCGCTGCTCGGCGAGCCCGGCGACCTGGGCGACATCGTCCTGGAACTGAAGACGGTCGCCGACGTCGCGCTGGTGGGCTACCCGAGCGCCGGCAAGTCCTCGCTGATCTCCGTGCTCAGCGCGGCCAAGCCGAAGATCGCCGACTACCCCTTCACCACCCTCGTGCCCAACCTCGGTGTGGTGACGGCCGGTTCGACCGTGTTCACCATCGCCGACGTGCCGGGACTCATCCCGGGCGCCAGCCAGGGCCGGGGCCTCGGCCTGGAGTTCCTGCGGCACGTGGAGCGCTGCAGCGTGCTGGTGCACGTCCTGGACACCGCGACCCTGGAGTCCGACCGCGACCCGGTCTCCGACCTCGACACCATCGAGGCGGAGCTGCGCGAGTACGGCGGCCTCGACAACCGTCCGCGGATCGTCGTCCTGAACAAGGTCGACGTGCCCGACGGCAAGGACCTCGCCGAGATGGTCCGCTCCGACCTGGAGGAGCGCGGCTACCGCGTCTTCGAGGTGTCGGCCGTGGCCCACATCGGCCTGCGGGAGCTGTCGTTCGCCCTCGCCGAGCTCGTCGCGAAGGCGCGGGCCGCGAAGCCGAAGGAGGAGGCGACGCGCATCGTCATCCGCCCCAAGGCCGTGGACGACACGGGCTTCACCGTCACCCGCGAGGAGATCGACGGCGAGCCGCTGTTCCGGGTGCGCGGCGAGAAGCCCGAGCGCTGGGTCCGCCAGACCGACTTCAACAACGACGAGGCCGTCGGCTACCTTGCCGACCGGCTCAACCGCCTCGGTGTCGAGGACCAGTTGATGAAGGCGGGCGCCCGCGGCGGCGACGGCGTCGCCATCGGCCCCGAGGACAACGCGGTCGTCTTCGACTGGGAGCCGTCGGTCATGGCCGGCGCGGAGATGCTGGGCCGCCGTGGCGAGGACCACCGCTTCGACGCGCCGCGTCCCGCCGCGCAGCGCCGGCACGACCGGCAGGCGGAGCGCGACGACTCCCTGCGCGCCTACGACGAGTTCGACCCGTTCGAGTAGGTCCGACGGCTGGTCCCGCGGCTGCTGCCGACCGTGCGGCGCGGAGAGGTTCCCGAACCTCTCCGCGCCGCACTTTCGTTGGAGGGTCCCGCCCCGTCCCGGTCTTTTCTCAGACCCTTCTCAGACCTTCCTCAGATCGAATTCTTACCGTCTTCTGAACAGGGGGGCGTACTGTACGGCACGCGCCCTGACCGGGAATCTTCCCCGGCTGGTTCCGGGCACCGCGAATAGTTTCCGACGGGGAATTCCGCGGCAATGAACCGCCCGCCGGGCTGAATTGGCGGCCTCTCGGCGGAAGATCGGTGCGCCCGGCCGTACGGGCCGTCGGCGACCGGCGCGGCAACCCTTACGGGTGCTCGGCCGGCGCCGTTTGAAACGCCTGAGGCACCTGTGGACTTACTCACAGAAATTCCACCGGCAGTTCGCGCAACCATGCCCAAGTATCAGGAGTCTCAGGTGAATGGCAGGTTGCGCTCGTATATGCGCGAGTGGTCGCTCACCTTGCATCTCGGTTGGCCGAAGTGGGACTCTTCCGAGGTTCCCTGTCGTCTTGAGGTAGGTCACCTGTGTCCCAGCACATAGCCAAGCCCCGTACCACCGCAGTGATCCTGGCCGGTGGTACCGGTCAGCGGGTGGGTCTGTCGATCCCCAAGCAGCTGCTGAAGATCGCCGGCAAGGCAGTCATCGAGCACACCCTGACCACCTTCGAGAAGGCCGACTCGATCGACGACGTCATCGTGCTGATGGCGCCGGGCTACGTGCCCGACGTCGAGAAGATCGTCGCCAAGGCCGGGTTCACCAAGATCAAGAAGATCATCGAGGGCGGCGCGACCCGGAACGAGACCACCGAGCGGGCCATCGCCGCGCTCGGCGAGGGCCTGGCCGAGGGCGAGGACCTCAACGTCCTCTTCCACGACGCCGTGCGCCCCCTGCTCTCGCAGCGCGTCATCGACGACTGCGTGGCCGCGCTGGAGCGCTACCAGGCCGTGGACGTGGCCATCCCGTCCGCGGACACCATCATCGTCACGCGCACGCACGGCGAGGACGGCGAGTTCATCACCGAGATCCCGGACCGCTCCCGGCTGCGCCGCGGCCAGACCCCGCAGGCCTTCAAGCTGTCCACGATCCGCCGCGCCTACGAGGTCGCCGCCGGCGACCCGAACTTCCAGGCCACGGACGACTGCTCGGTGGTCCTGAAGTACCTGCCGGACGTGCCCATCCACGTCGTCGCGGGCGACGAGTACAACATGAAGGTGACCCAGCCGGTCGACGTCTTCATCGCCGACAAGCTCTTCCAGCTCGGCACCACCGCCGCCCCCGAGCAGAACGGCGACGAGGCCTACCGCGAGCTGCTCACCGGCAAGACCGTCGTCGTCTTCGGCGGCTCCTACGGCATCGGCAAGGACATCGCCGAACTCGCCGGGTCCTACGGCGCCGCGGTGTACGCGCTGGGCCGCTCCACCACCGGTACCCACGTGGAGAACCCGGAGGAGGTCGACGACGCGCTGTCCAAGGCGTACGCGGAGACCGGCCGGATCGACTACGTCGTGAACACCGCGGGCGTGCTGCGCATCGGCAAGCTCGCCGAGACCGACAACGCCACCATCGAGGAGGCGCTGAAGGTCAACTACCTGGCCCCGGTGCAGATCGCGCGCTCCTCCTACAAGTACCTCGCGGAGACCAAGGGCCAGCTGCTGCTCTACACCTCCAGCAGCTACACGCGCGGCCGCGCCGAGTACTCCCTCTACTCCTCCACCAAGGCCGCCATGGTGAACCTCACCCAGGCGCTGTCCGACGAGTGGGCCGCCGAGGGCATCCGCGTCAACTGCGTGAACCCCGAGCGCACCGCGACCCCCATGCGCACCAAGGCCTTCGGGCAGGAGCCGACGGGCACCCTGCTGTCCTCCGAGGCCGTGGCCCGCACCTCGCTGGACGTGCTGCTGTCGGAGCTGACCGGTCACGTCATCGACGTCCGCCAGCAGGACCCGACCGCCGGCGCCGCCAAGGCCTCCGGCTTCGAGCAGGCGCTGGCTTCCGTGCTGGACCGCCAGGACGGCGTGTGATAATCAGCTCGATCGAGCTTTTGGGAATTCAGGCCTTTGCGGGTACCCGTTCGGCGGGTATGCGCAGAGGCCTGTGTCCGTACCCCTGACGGAATTCCGGCGTAAACCGGCATTACTGAACAAAACCGGCACTCCCCTCCCAGAGCAGGTTCCTCCGTGATATCCACCGCTATTCGCGTCGCCCGGGTGGGCAGCGCGGCCGAGCTGGCCGCGGCGCTCCTCGTGATGCTGGGCTTCCCCGGCCTCATGCTGGCCGCGCTGGTCCCGAACGTCTACGCCTTCGCGGCCGCGGCCGCCGTGACGTACCTGGCGGACCACTATCTGCACCGCAAGGGCAGCTACCTGATCAACCGTCTGAGCAAGGTCCGGGCGGGCCTGTCCATCCGGTTCCTGATCCGGCAGCTCCTGCTGGTGCTCCTGCTGGTCCGCCTCGCCATCCCGGGCAGCCTGCTCCTCTACGGCGCGATCGCCTGCTTCATATCCTTCTACGGCCTCCAGGCCCCGCACGGCGCCCTGGTCACCCTGATCCGCAACCGCCGCCGGATGCCGGTCGCCACCCGGAACGTCGACCTCAGGTCCCGCATCCGCATCCCCGACGCCCCGCCGCGCGGCCTGCTGCACCGGTCCGCGGAGAAGATGCTCCACCTGGACCTCTTCGCGGTCGCCGGCATCCTCGTCTCCGCGGCGCTGGGCTCCTCCGCCGTCGGGTTCACCGGCATCGGCCTCACCGTCGGTCTCGGCTGCCTCTACGTCGCCGTGCTCGTGCCGTACGTGCGCGGCCGGAAGATCCCGCCGAAGGCCGACGACGTCCTCGCCGCCGTCGACGACTGGCTGGCCGCCTACCGGCCCGAGACGGTCCTGTACTTCTCCGGCTCCAAGGACTCCGCGTACCAGGTCAACATGTGGCTGGAGACGATGGAGCAGCTGCACAGCCGGCCGCTGATCATCCTGCGCGAGCGCGTCATCCTGAGCAGCCTCGCGCCCACCACGGTCCCCGTCATCTGCGTGCCCGGAGGGGTGCACCTGATGAACATGGACCTGTCGACCGTGCGCGTGGCGCTGTACGCGGCCAACGTCGGCAAGAACATCCACCTGCTGCGCGTGCCCACCATGAAGCACGTCTTCATCGGCCACGGCGACAGCGACAAGCTGGCCAGCGTCAACCCGTACAGCAAGGTCTACGACGAGGTGTGGACCGCCGGCCGCGCCGGCCGCGACCGCTACGCCATCGCCGACGTCGGCGTCCGCGACGAGGACATCGTCGAGGTCGGCCGCCCCCAGCTCGCCCCCATCCGGAGCCGGCAGGACATGCCGGACGGACGCGTCCCCACCGTCCTCTACGCTCCCACCTGGGAGGGCTGGGACGGCAACCCCGGCAACACCTCGATCGTGCTGGCCGGTGAGAACATCGTGAACAAGCTGGTCACGGCCGACCCGCCGGTCCGGGTGCTGTACAAGCCGCACCCCTTCACCGGCACTGTCAGCGCCGAGGCCGCCGCCGCGCACCGCCGGATCACCGCCCTGGTGGAGCAGGCCGCCGCCGAGCGCGCCGCCGACCCCCGCTTCACCGCCGACACCGCCGCCGAGGACGGGGCCAGGGCCGAACTGGCCCGCGTCGAGGCCCGCCTCGCCGAGCTGGCCGGAACCGGCGACGACAAGGGCGACGAGGCCGAGGCCACCCGCGACGGGATCGTCGACCTCGCGGAGCACGCGGAGATCGCCCGGCTGCGCGCCGAGTGGAACGACGCCTACTGGCGCTCCTTCCCGGCGTACGAGCACCGGGTGATCACCGGCGCCGAGCCGCGCCTGTACGACTGCTTCAACGTCTCCGACGCCATGGTCTCCGACATCTCCTCCGTGGTCTCCGACTTCATCGCCAGCGGCAAGCCGTACGCGGTCACCGACTCCGCGGAACTCGGCGTGGAGGAGTTCAAGCGGCAGAACACGGCCGTGCGCGCAGCGGTCATCCTGTCCAACGGCGCCGAGGAGCTCGGCGGCCTGCTGGACGCCGTGCGCGACCCGGCCGCCGACCTGCTGGCCGAGGCCCGCGCCGAGCTGAAGGAGTACCTGCTCGGCCCGGACGTGCCGCCCTCCATCGACCGGTTCGACGCCGCGGTCGCCGACCTGGCGCTCAAGGCCGGGGCCCGCAACCTCGGCCAGGAGTCCCGTCCCGCCGCCGCGAGCATCGACCCCGCCGAGGCCGCCGAGCTGACCAACGCGGTGCCCGGACAGCGGGCGGCGTCCGCCGGCGAGACGGACGGCGTGAACGCGGGCTGACTATCCCCCGTGTCGGGGCCGGCCCCCGGGAGCGGTCCCGGGGGCCGGCCCTTTTGGGTGTGAGCAGCTCTTACCGGCCCTGCGTACTGTCCGGTGGCGCCCGGTCCGCACCGCGGTGCCGCTGCGGGACCAGCCGTGTGACCTGCCCCACGTGCCGGCCGGGGCGAGACAACCGCGTCCTCCCGGAGCCCGTCTGACAGGACGCTGTTGAGTCGATACGGGGTAAATGTTCGTTCAGCCGAGAAGGGGGAGACGTGACCGTCGGGACGCAGCCTGATGTCAGCGTGATCATCGGGGCGTACGAGGCGATGCCGTACCTGGTCGAGTGCCTGGCATCCGTCGAGGCGCAGACCATCGACCCCGGGCGCATGGAGGTCGTCGCGGTCGACGACGGTTCCACGGACGGCACGGGGGAGTACCTGGAGGAGTTCGCGGCCCGCGCGCCCATGCCGGTCACCGTGATCCACCAGGAGAACTCCGGCGGCCCGAGCGGCCCGCGCAACGTCGGCCTCGGCAAGGCGGCCGGACGCTACGTCTTCTTCCTGGACGCCGACGACCGGCTCGGGCCCGAGGCCCTGGAGCGCATGGTCGCCATGGCCGACCGCAACGGCACCGACGTCGTCCTCGGCCGCGTCGAGGGCGTCAACCGCGTCCCGCCGAAGTCCATGTGGGGCAGGAACCTGGAGCGGACCGACGTCTTCTCCTCCCACATCAAGTTCACCCTCAGCGCCCAGAAACTCTTCCGCCGCGCCCTGCTGGACCGGCACGGCATCCGGTTCGACGAGTCCCTGTGGACCGGCGAGGACGCCCTGTTCACGATGGAGGCCTATCTGCGGGCCGACGGCGTCTCCGTGCTCGCCGACCACACCTGCTACTACCTGGTCGGCCGCGAGGACGGCAACCACGTCACCAAGCAGGGCGGCTACACGCTCCGCTTCGACTCCGCGCGCGCCCTGATGGAACTCGTCGCCGCGATGGTTCCGGCCGGCCCCCGGCGCGACACCCTGATGGTCCGGCCCTTCCTCATCACCCTGCTGCCGCAGTTCGGTCCCAGGTTCCTCAAGGACGGCGACGAGGTGCGCCGGCACAAGCTCGAACTGGCCGAGCCGCTGATGGACGCCTACTGGACCCCGGGCGTGGCCCGCCGGCTCAAGGTCGACGAGCGGCTGCGGCTGCACCTGGTGGCCACCCGGCGCACCGACCTCCTGCCGGACGTCGTGGAGTTCGTCCGGGCGAAGAAGCGGCCCGAGGCCGTCCTGGAGAGGCGCGGCACCCGCGTCTACCTCGCCTACCCGCACTTCCGCTCCGCCGCGGCCGGCGTCCCCGACGAGGCCTACCTGGCCGAACCCCGCGAGGCCCGCGCCGTCGAGGGCTACCGGGAGGCCGCCGCCCACTCCTTCCTGCGCCGGGCCGCGCGCAAGGTCCGGCGCATGCTGCCGAGCGCGGGCACGGGCACCGGGGCCGCGGCGGCCTGACCGCGCTGTCCGGAGACTGGACCGGCGCGCACCGCACCATCCCCTTCGCGTAGATTGCCGGTCAGGGCAGCCGGAACCGCGCGAGGGGACGACAGGCAAGGTGGCAAGGGCAAGGCAGGCCGTGGGCGAGGCCCGCAGGATCGTCGTCAAGGTCGGCTCCTCCTCGCTGACCACCGCCGCGGGCGGCCTGGACGCCGACCGCGTCGACGCGCTCGTCGACGTCCTCGCCAAGCACCGGAACGAGACGGTGGCCCGAACGGCCTCGGTCGAGGGTGGTGGCGGGAGACGGGCGGGCGCGGGGGAGCGGGAGATCGTGCTGGTCTCCTCCGGCGCCATCGCCGCCGGCCTGGCGCCGCTCGGCCTGCGCCGCCGCCCCAAGGACCTGGCCCGCCAGCAGGCCGCCGCGAGCGTCGGCCAGGGCCTGCTCGTCGCCCGCTACACCGCCTCCTTCGCCCGCTACGGCGTCCGCGTCGGCCAGGTGCTGCTGACCAGCGACGACATGAGCCGCCGCGCCCACCACCGCAACGCCTCCCGCACCCTGGACAAGCTCCTCGCCATGGGCGCGTTCCCGGTCGTCAACGAGAACGACACCGTCGCCACCGACGAGATCCGCTTCGGCGACAACGACCGCCTCGCCGCCCTCGTCGCCCACCTCGTCCACGCCGACCTGCTCGTCCTGCTCTCCGACGTCGACGGCGTCTACGACGGCGACCCCAGCCGGCCGGGCACCTCGCGGATAGCCGAGGTGCGCGGGCCCGCCGACCTGTCCGGGGTGGACATCGGCAGCGCCGGCAAGGCCGGGGTCGGCACCGGCGGCATGGTCACGAAGGTCGAGGCCGCCCGGATCGCGGCCGCCGCCGGCATCCCCGTGGTGCTCACCAGCGCCGTCCACGCCGCGGAGGCGCTCGGCGGCGGCGACACCGGCACCTACTTCCACCCCAGCGGCAAGCGCTCCGCGGACCGGCTGCTGTGGCTCCAGCACGCCTCCACCCCGCAGGGGTCGCTCACCCTCGACGACGGCGCCGTCCGCGCGGTCGTGGAGCGACGCACGTCGCTGCTGCCCGCCGGGATCGCCGCCGTGGAAGGCGAGTTCAGCGCCGGCGACCCGGTCGAGCTGCGCGACGGAACCGGACGCGCGGTGGCCCGCGGGCTCGTCAACTTCGACGCCAAGGAGATCCCCCAGCTGATCGGACGTTCGACCCGGGAGCTGGCGCGCGAGCTGGGCCCGGCCTACGAACGCGAGGTCGTCCACCGGGACGACCTGGTACTGCTGCACCGCTGACCCGCGCCGCGGCGCCCGTACGACGGGGCACGGGGACGGCCCCGGTGGGGGACGTTCCGTAAAACCACCACGCGGAGCCCTGCGGCCTGCTCAACTTTGTCTCGGGACGTGTCCCGTCCGGGCGAGGCGCCCCGGGGTGCGGTGAAGGGGCACGTTCCGTCGAGGGCCGTCGCGAGAAGGAGGCCGTGGTGAGACGAGTGCGCCCTGGGGCGGCGTCCCGCGGTGCTCTGACGAGCGTCGCGGCCGGGGACACCTACGAGGAGCCCAGGGACCTGCCCCGCCTGTGGCACGTCACCCTCAGCGTCTCCGGGGCGCAGGTCCCGCTGCCGGACCTGCGGCGCGCCCTGGAGCAGCTGGCCCACGACCACCCCTTCCTGCTCACCAGCAGGTACGCGAGCGACCACGCGGAGATCCGGTACTGGGAGGAGGCCCGCGACCTGCACGACGCGGCCGCCGTCGCGCTGCGCCTGTGGGGCGAGCACCGGCAGTCCGCCGGGCTGCCCGCCTGGGAGATCGTCGGCCTGGAGGTCATCGACCGGGAGACGTACCACCAGCGGATCGCCGCGGGGTACGGCCCGGCGCCCGCGACCCCCGTGGGCGTCCATCCCTTCTGACCCGGGCCGCCCCACCCGGCCGGACCCCGGACGGTCACCCGATTTGCCCCGTCTCGCGCTGTGGGATGACGGCTGAACCGCCGTGCCCCGCGCACTACCCTTCCCCCATGACCACGCTCTCGCCGTACGACTCGATGTCCCCGGTCAACCAGGCCGCCTACCGGGCCAAGGCCGCCGCCGCCGACCTCGCGCCGCTCCCGCGCGCCGCGAAGGACGACGCGCTGCTCGCCATCGCCGACGCCCTGGAGGTCCGCACCGGCGAGATCGTCGAGGCCAACGCCAAGGACGTGGCCAAGGCCCGGGAGAACGGCACCAGCGAGGCCATCGTCGATCGGCTCACCCTCACCCCCGAGCGGGTCCGCGCCATCGCCTCCGACGTCCGCCACGTCGCCGGGCTGCCCGACCCGGTCGGCGAGGTCGTCCGCGGCTCCACCCTCCCCAACGGCATCGACCTGCGCCAGGTCCGCGTCCCGCTCGGCGTCGTCGGCATCATCTACGAGGCCCGCCCCAACGTCACCGTCGACGCGGCCGCCCTCTGCCTGAAGTCCGGCAACGCCGTCCTGCTGCGCGGCTCCGCCTCCGCCTACGAGTCCAACACCGCCCTCGTCCGGGTCGTCCGCGACGCCGTCGGCGGCTCCGGGCTGCCCGCCGACGCCGTGCAGCTGGTGCCGGGGGAGAGCCGCGAGAGCGTGCGCGAGCTGATGCGCGCCCGCGGGCTCGTCGACGTGCTGATCCCGCGCGGCGGCGCCTCGCTGATCCAGACCGTCGTCAACGAGTCCACCGTCCCCGTCATCGAGACCGGCACCGGCAACTGCCACGTCTACGTCGACGCCGACGCCGACATCGACATGGCCGTCGACATCCTGATCAACTCCAAGGCCCAGCGGCCCAGCGTCTGCAACGCCGCCGAGACCCTGCTGGTCCACCAGGACATCGCCCCCGCGTTCCTGCCCCGCGCCCTGGACGCGCTCGCCGAGGCCGGCGTGACGGTCCACGCCGACCCCAGGGTCATGGCGTACGCCGAGGACTCCAAGGCGACCGTCGTCGAGGCCACCCCCGACGACTGGGACACCGAGTACCTCTCGTACGACATCGCCGCCGCCGTCGTCGACTCCCTCGACAAGGCCGTGGCCCACATCCGGCTGTGGAGCTCCGGCCACACCGAGGCGATCGTCACCACCTCGCAGCAGGCCGCCCGCCGCTTCACCCAGTTGGTCGACTCCACCACGGTCGCCGTCAACGCCTCCACCCGCTTCACCGACGGCGGCCAGTTCGGCTTCGGCGCGGAGATCGGCATCTCCACGCAGAAGCTGCACGCCCGCGGCCCGATGGGCCTGCCCGAGCTGACCAGCACGAAGTACATCGTCACCGGCGACGGGCACGTGCGGCGCTGACCCGCGGGACGCGCGCCGCGGGGCCCGGCGCACCCGGACCGAAAGGCGTCTCATCAGGCGGATGAATTTCCATACCGTCTGCCCAAATTGACCCCCCAGGTCTACTCTGGACCCGTGCCGGAGGACGTGGGGGGCACGCCGTTCCCTGACGGCTGGGAGCCCGACGACGACCACGACCGCGGAGTGTCGGACGAAGAGTTCGCCTCCGTGGTCTTCGACGAGGCCTTCGTACGGGCGGCCGTGGTGCACGAGCCGACCGCCGTCGAACGCCTCCTGGCCGCCGCGCAGGCCAGAGCCGAGGCCTCCGAGGCGGAGGCCCGCCGCGCCCGCGCCACCGGCGAGCTCTACGACGACGCGTACGGCCCCGGGCCGGCCGGTTTCGGCCACGATCCGGACGACGACGAACGGGACGACCCCTACGTCCTCGGTGACCGCCGCGGCCCCTTCGGGAACTACGGCAAGCAGGTCCGCTGGCACCGCGCCGTCGCCTGGCTGCTCGCCCTCGTGATGGGCATCGGCATGGTCGCGCTGGCCTTCGCCGCGGTCTACCGGGGCGCCTCCTCGAGCACCCGCGACCGGGTGCCGTCACCGCCCTCCACCGGACAGGAGCAGGGCGCGGCGGCGCGGCCGTCCGCCTCCGCCGACTCCCTGCCGCCGGCCGTCCCGGCGGTGCCGAGATCCCCCTGACCGACCGCGTCCCGCTCCTGTTGGGAACCTGTCAGAAGTTGTGGTGCAGCGGGGCGTTTACCCGGCGCTCCCGGGACCTACCCTGAAAGTATGGGCGGGCCTGGAGACCCACCGGAGGGGACACCCGAGGGCGGCCCCGGAGGTGCCGAGGACGAATACCGATCCGTCGTGTTCGACGAGTCGTTCGTCCGTGCTGCCCGCCTCCAGGAGTACTCCGCCCAGGAGCGCATGGCCGACCACGCGCCCGCCGTACGCCGCCGCCCGCCGCTGCGCCGGGGACTGACCCGGCAGGCCCTGATCCTCCTGGTGCTGATCGCCCTCGCCTTCGGCACCGCCGTCTACATGGGCGTCCGCCACCCCTACAGCGCACCGCAGGCCCGGCGCTCCGTCGCGCCCCTGCGGACGAGCGTCGTGCCGCTCGCCCCGCCGGGCGCGGTGCCCGGGGCGGCCGACGCCGAGTACCTGTACCGGCACAGCCCCGCCGCCGGCTTCGAGGTCGGTGCCGAGGGCATCCCGATGCCGGTCTACCGCGCCACCGCCCACTTCTCCGAGAGCCAGGTCCAGGCCGCCCTGATCATCGCCCGGAACTACCTCGTCCGCTCCTCCCTCTACCCCGAGGTGCTCACCGGCCGCCAGGTCCACCCCGCCCGGTCCCTGCTCGACCCCGACCAGCTCGACCAGTTCGACCAGAGCTTCGACCACCCGGCGGCGGACGGCCTGCACGCCCCCACCGGCTGGCTCGTCCGGCTCGACCCCTCCCTGGTCCGGCTCGCGGACGACCGGATCCGCGTCCAGGGCACCCTGCGGGCCGCCGAGACCGACTCGGCCACGCTGGAGGTCGGCACCGACACGATCCTCGTCTACGCCCTGCGCCGGGCCGGCGCCGCCGGCGGCCCCGCCTCCCTGCTCACCGTCCGCCGCGAGATGACCTTCCGCTTCGACCGCGACGACCTGCGCGTGGGCCAGATCCAGCTGGTGACGTCCACCACCCAGGCGGGCCCGCTGTCCTGCGCCGAGGACGCCACCTCCTACCTGCGCCCCCTGCTGGCCGGGCAGACCGCCCGCGACGGCCGGCCGGCCGGCACGGATCCCTACGCCATGGACAGCGCACCGGCCGTGTGCGGCACGCTGGCCGCCGGCGCCCAGCCGAAGGTGTGAGGCGCCGGCCGGCGCCCTCGGCTACTCCTGTCCGTCCTGCTGCCCGTCCCGCGGCGCGTCCTTCGGCGGGGGCGGGCTGCGGAACCCGTCGAAGCCCCGGCGGACCCGGCCCCCCAGGTCGCCGGCGCCGCCCGCGAGATCCGTGACCAGCCGCATCAGCGGGTCCTTGGAGCTCTTCACGTCCTCGGCGTAGCTCGCCGCGGACTCCCGGAAGGAGTCGCCGACCGAGGCGTCCTTGTCCTCGCTGCGCCGCGGGTAGTGGCCGTCCATGATCCGCTGGAAGTCCCGCGACGCGGCCCACTTCTTCAGCTCGGCCGCCCGGATGGTGGCGAAGGGGTGGGAGCGGGGCAGCACGTTCAGGATCTTCAGCACGGAGTCCCGCAGGTCGCCCCCGGACTCGTACTCCTCGGCCTGCTCCAGGAACGCGTCCACGTTCATCTCGTGCAGGTGGTTGCCGCCCGCGAGCTTCATCAGGCCCCGCATCGAGGCCCGCAGGTCCTGCCCCACCAGCAGCCCGGCCCGGTCCGCGGACAGCTCCGACTTGCGGAACCACTCCCTGAGCGCCGTCACGAGCGCCATGACCGCGAGGTTGCCCAGCGGGATCCAGGCGACCCGCAGCGCCAGCGTCGTCAGGAACAGCAGGACCGTGCGGTACACCGAGTGGCCGGACAGCGCGTGGCCCACCTCGTGACCGACGACGGCCCGCATCTCCTCCTCGTCGAGCAGCTCCACCAGCCCGGTGGTCACCACGATGACCGGCTCGTCCAGGCCGATGCACATCGCGTTCGGCTGCGGGTCCTGGGTGACGTACATCGGCGGGACCTTCTCCAGGTCCAGGATGTAGCAGGCGTCCCGCAGCATGTCGTGCAGGTGCGCGAACTGCCGCTCGGAGACCCGCACCGAGTCGGACAGGAACAGCAGCCTGAGGCTCCGCTCCGGCAGCAGCCCGCTGAGCGCCTTGAACACCGTGTCGAAACCGCTCAGCTTGCGCAGCGCCACCAGCGCCGACCGGTCGGCCGGATGCTCGTAGGCGCGCGACGAGATCCCGGGGAAGCGCCTGCGCTGCCTGCTCGGCACGCGCTCGCGCCCCGTCTGCTCGCTGCCGTCGTCGGACATCGTCTTCCCCCATGTGCGTGTGAGTGCCCTGTACCCCCGAGGCGGGGCCCAGCCTAGGCGGAGATACCGTGGACGGGCAGTGCAGCCGAAGGAGTCCATGTGATGGAGCACCACCCCGCAGCCGCCTGGCTGACCGAAGCCGCCGCCGGCGCCGTCCAGCAGCACGGGACGGGGAACCTGCTCCGGATCGTCCTGATCGTGATGGTCCTCGGCTGCGTCCTGACCGCCTGGTTCCTGCTGCGCGGCTACAGGCGGAAGGACGACTGACGGGCCGCCGGGGTTCCCGGCCCGCGCCCCCGCCCGCCCCGACAGCGGAGTCGGCGTGATGCCCGCCGGGCCGCCCGCTTACGATGAGCCGACATCTTTATCCCGCCCACACGCGATAGGTCCTGCCGAAGATGAGCTTCCACAGCACCGCTGCCCAGTTGGTCACCCTCGCCGCCGAGGGCCAGGAGCACGGCGGCAACCACAACAGCCTGAACCCGGCCGTCACCGGCGGCAGCGCCCTGGCGATCCTGCTGCTGCTGCTGTGGATCACCACCCGCTTCAACCGCGACCGCTGACCCGAGCACCCGGTCCCCGGCCGGGGCTCCCGGACGGGGCCGGTAGGGTCTGCACGCATGGGAGAGCAGGACATGCCTACCGGTCCGGCGAACGACACGGCCGGGCACGCGGCCGACGACACCGCTCGGCGCACCGACCCGGCGGCCCGCACGGTGAGCGCCCCGGCGTACCGTCCGGGCCGCGGACCCGTGCCCACGGGCAGGCGCCGCCTCGGCGTCATGGGCGGGACGTTCGACCCGATCCACCACGGGCACCTCGTGGCGGCCAGTGAGGTCGCCGCGCAGTTCCGGCTGGACGAGGTCGTGTTCGTCCCCACCGGCCAGCCGTGGCAGAAGTCCCACCGCAAGGTCTCCCCGGCCGAGGACCGCTACCTGATGACGGTCATCGCGACCGCCGAGAACCCGCAGTTCTCCGTCAGCCGCATCGACATCGACCGCGGCGGCCCCACCTACACCGTGGACACCCTGCGCGACCTGCGGGCCCTCAACCCGGACACCGACCTGTTCTTCATCACCGGCGCGGACGCCCTGGCCCAGCTGCTGACCTGGCGCGACAGCGAGGAGCTGTTCTCCCTCGCGCACTTCATCGGCGTCACCCGCCCCGGCCACCACCTGACCGACCCCGGCCTGCCGGAGGGCGGCGTCTCGCTGGTCGAGGTGCCGGCGCTCGCCATCTCCTCCACGGACTGCCGCGCGCGTGTCGCCAAGGGGGACCCCATCTGGTACATGGTGCCGGACGGAGTCGTGCGCTACATCGACAAGCGCGAGCTGTACCGCGGCGAGTGAGCCGAGAGGGGCACCGGTGAACGACCGATACGACGCTGGGTACGGGGACGACCACTACGAGATCGTCGGCTACGACGAGTACGGCCGGCCCGTGTACCAGCGGGTGGACACGCAGCAGGCTCCCCAGCAGCAGACCTACGACCCGTACGCGCAAGCGGGCTACGGCTACGGCGGCCACGACACCGGGCAGCCGCCCGCCGCCCCCGGGTACGGCTCCTACGGCTCCCAGCCGTCCCAACCCGCCTACGACCCCTACGACCCGTACGGCACCGGCACGCAGGGCGCCGCCGCCCCCTACCACCCCTACGGGCAGACCGGGGCCGGCGGGCAGCAGCCCCGGGTCGCCGAGCAGACCGCGTACATCCCGCAGCAGGCCGGCCCCGTCGAGGAGCCCCCGGCCCCCCGGGAGCGCGAGGAGCGGGCGGACCTGCGGGACCCGGAGTACGACACCGGGCAGTTCGCCTTCGTGGAGGAGCCGGACGGCGACTCCGAGGACGTCATCGACTGGCTGAAGTTCACCGAGAACCGCACCGAACGCCGCGAGGAGGCCCGCCGCCGCGCCCGCAGCCGGATCACCGCGCTCGTCGTCGTCCTGGCTCTCGTCGCCGTCGGCGGTACCGGCTACCTCTGGTACGCCGGGAAGCTGCCCGGCCTGTCCTCCGCGGGTTCCAAGGCGGGCGGGGCGACCCCGGTGGGCGCCCAGAAACGCGACGTGATCGTCGTCCACCTGCACAACACCGGCAAGGGCGGCACCTCCACGGCGCTGCTGGTGGACAACACCACCACCGAGCAGGGCACCACCGTCCTGCTGCCCAACTCCCTCGCGCTCACCGGCGACGACGGCTCCACCACCACCCTCGCCAAGTCCGTCGACGACGACGGCGCCTCCGGCACCCGCGACCAGCTCGACACCGTCCTCGGCACCGACATCCAGGGCACCTGGCGCCTGGACACCCCCTACCTGGAGAACCTCGTCGACCTCGTGGGCAACGTCGACGTCGACACCGACGCCGACGTCCCCGCCCCGGACGCCAAGAAGAAGGGCACCGCCCCGCTGGTCCACCGCGGCAAGGGCCAGACCCTCAGCGGCAAGATGGCCGTCGCCTACGCCACCTACCGCGCCGCCGGGGAGTCCCAGAACGCCCAGCTCCAGCGGTTCGGCCAGGTCATGCAGGCGGTGCTGCGCAAGATGTCCTCCGACCCGGCCGACGCCACGACCACCGTGCAGAGCCTCGCGCAGATCCTCGACCCGCCCCTGACCGACAAGGACCTCGGCGCCTTCCTCGCCAAGCTCGCCGACCTCGCCAAGGGCGGCGACTACAAGACGGCCCTCCTGCCCGTCCGGCCCGACGGCACGCTGAGCGCGAGCACCAGCGACAGCGTCGTCAAGGACATCCTCGGCGGCACTGCCAAGAGCCCCGCGGCGGGCTCCGCGGTCCGGGTCTCCGTCCAGAACGCCACCGGCGTGAAGAACGACACCGACAAGGCCCGCGTGGTCCTCCTCAACGGCGGCTTCACCTTCCTCGACGGCGGCACCGCCACCGGCGCCCGGCCCACCTCCCGGGTGCTCTACGCCGACGCCGCCGACAAGGAGAACGCCTCCGAGGTCGCCAAGACCCTGGGCCTGCCCGCGGGCTCCGTGGCCAAGGGCAAGGTGTCCTCCGGCGCGGACGTCCTGGTCGTCCTCGGCGCGGACTACCGGCCCTCCTCCTCGTGACCCCGGCCGGGGCGCCCCCGCGTGCAGCCGCCCGGCACGTGGGGGTGCGCCCGGCGGTCCGTGAGACCCTTGAGGTCAACCGACCGCCGACCGAAAGCCACGTAGTGACCGCCACCGACCGTTCCCTCGAGCTCATCCACACCGCCGCCCAGGCGGCCGCCGACAAGCTCGCCCACGATGTCATCGCCTACGACGTCAGCGACGTCCTGTCGATCACGGACGCATTCCTGCTGGCCTCCGCGCCGAACGACCGCCAGGTCAAGGCGATCGTCGACGAGATCGAGGAGCGCCTGCAGAAGGACCTCGGCGCCAAGCCGGTACGCCGCGAGGGCGACCGCGAGTCCCGCTGGATCCTGCTCGACTACGTCGACATCGTCGTCCACGTCCAGCACAGCGAGGAGCGGGTCTTCTACGCGCTGGAGCGGCTGTGGAAGGACTGCCCCGAGCTGGAGCTGCCCGCCGACGCCAAGGCCACCCGCGGCAAGGCGGAGGAGCACGCCAGGCTGCAGGCCACCGAGGCCGCCGACGAGCCGGACGGTGAGTGGCGATGAGCTCCACCGGCGAGGTGACCGACCGCACCGGCCGGGGCCGCCGCATCATCCTGTGGCGGCACGGCCAGACGGCCTGGAACGTGGAGCGCCGCTTCCAGGGCACCACCGACGTCGAACTGACCGAGACCGGCGTCGGCCAGGCCCGCCGCGCCGCCCGGCTGCTCGCCTCCCTGCGGCCCGACGCGATCGTCTCCTCGGACCTGCGGCGCGCCGCGGACACCGCCGCCGAGCTCGCCGCCCTCACCGGTCTCGACCTCACCCGCGAGGAGGGTCTGCGCGAGACCTACGCGGGCGTCTGGCAGGGGCTGACGCACGAGGAGATCATCGCCCGCCACGGCGCGGAGTACGCCGCCTGGAAGCGCGGCGAGGCGGTCCGCCGCGGCGGCGGCGAACTGGAGACCGAGGTGGCCGACCGCGCCGCCCCCGTCGTGCTGCGGCACACCGAGAAGCTGCCCGAGGACGGCACCCTCGTGGTGGTCAGCCACGGCGGCACCATCCGCACCACCATCGGCCGGCTCCTCGGCCTGGAGGCCCAGCACTGGGAGAGCTTCGGCGGCCTCTCCAACTGCTGCTGGTCCGTGCTCGGCGAGGGCGCTCGCGGCTGGCGCCTGCTGGAGCACAACGCGGGCACCCTCCCGGAACCCGTCCTCGGCGACGACGACTGAGCCGCCCGGGACCCGGATTTCACTTTCCGGCAGGTCGCAGGCTAAAGTTCTTCTTGTTCGCCCCGCCGAGCGGGAAGAACGCAACGAGGGGCTATAGCTCAGTTGGTAGAGCGCCTGCATGGCATGCAGGAGGTCAGGAGTTCAATTCTCCTTAGCTCCACAGATCGACACTCACTTGAGTCGTCAACGATCGGTGATGAAGATCCCGTCCCCGCAGGGGGGCGGGATCTTCTGCTTCTGCCTTGAGTCACTCGGGGTCCTGCGGGCGTATACCTCTGCGGGGGCCGTGTCCGGACCGGTACTGAGGCGTCGCTGACCGTATCGGCCCGGCCGTGGCAGAATCAAACGGCCGGAAGGGGGCGCGGCCCGACGGGAGGGAGTAGCGATGCCTGCGAGCATCCGTGAGGAGGTCGGCCACCTCCTCGGTGCGGCGTTGATACGGGGCACGACCACCCGGCTCAGCTGCCCTTCCTGCGGTTCCGCGCACGTGGCGCAAGTCCTCGGCGACAACGGCGGAATCTCCTACGTGTGCACGGCCTGCGGCCACAGCTGGAGCTGATCGATGGGTGCACACAGGCGGAAGTGCGACTGGTGCGGCAGCGGTACGCCGATCGTCCGCGACATGGAGCCGGTCAATCCCGACTACCAGTACTGGTGCGAGGAGTGCGCGCGGGCGCTGATCATAAAAGGCGACCCGATCGAGACCTACCGCGAGCTGGAGGGCGAGCCGATCTACGGCCGCCTGCTCGAGGAGCACTGCACGCTCAAGAGGTTCTACTCCTTCGTCACCGCGTGACGGACCCCGGGCCGCGGCCGGCGTCGTGGCAACGATGTCGGGCTCGGTGTCAGGTGTGGAACAAAAGGGACATTGATGTCTGTATCATGGCAGGGCGGAAACCGATTTGGTGGTGCACCCCGGTGACCGTGTAATGTTGGCTTCGCCGCCGGGGAAACCCGGGGGAAAAGCCGGAAAACGCGGGTCACCGCGTGACCGCGCGGGGCTATAGCTCAGTTGGTAGAGCGCCTGCATGGCATGCAGGAGGTCAGGAGTTCAATTCTCCTTAGCTCCACAGAAGCGGAAGGCGGGCCATCCGAACGGATGGCCCGCCTTCCGCGTGTCAGCGCCCGAGGGCGCGGCGGCCGCGTCCCTGGGACAGGACCGGGAGGTTGCGCGACGGCGCCTGCCCGCGCGTGTCCTCCTCGATGCGCAGCGCCAGCGCCGGGCAACGCCGCACCGCGCGCAGCGCCTTGGCCTCCGCGTATCGCGGCACCTGCGCCTGCGCCACCGTCGGGAAGCCGTCCGCGCCCAGTTCGAAGACCTCCGGCAGGATGTCCGCGCACAGGCCGTGGCCCCGGCACAGCGTCCAGTCGACGTGGATCTTCTGACGGCTGGAGCCGGTCTCCTCGGGCTCCGCGCCGCCCGGGATGCCCGTGGGCGCCCTGCCGCCCTCGAAGAGCGGCAGAACGCCCTCCACGGGCCGTCCGCAGCCGTTCCCGAGGACGTGGGCGGCCAGGTCGTCGGTGAACGCCTTGATCGTCGACTCCAGGAACATCGCGGAGCCGTCCGGGTGCGAACACGCCCCGCGCCGCTTCACGTTCTTCGCGACCTGCTTCAGCGCCTCCAGGGCGGCCGGCCCGCCGCCGTTGAGGATGTCCTCCATGCCGCGCGCTGCGGCGGGCAGTCCCAGGTAGCAGGGGCCGCACTGGCCGGCGCTCTCCTCGGCCAGCCACTGCGCCACCCGCAGCGACTCGCCGAGCGGGCAGGTCTCCTGGCTGATCGGCAGGATCGCCCCCGCGCCCAGCGAACCGCCCACCGCGTCCAGGGAGTTGCGCGAGACGATCGCCTCGTTGACGGTGGCCGCGTCGATCCACTTGCCGTGGTAGCCGCCGGTCAGCACGCCCTGCGGCACCGGCGGGGCGCCGGCCAGCTGCAGCACGTAGCGCAGCGGCACGCCCGTGGGGACCTCGAGCACCATCGGGCGGGCGACCGCGCCGGAGACCGTGAGCATGACGGTGCCCGGCTCGTCGTACAGGCCGGTGTTGCCGTAGCGCTCCGGGCCGATGCGGGCGGCGATGGCCAGCTGCGCGAAGGTCTCCGCGTTCGACAGCAGGGTGGGCGCGCCGCCGACGCCGCTCTGCGAGGCGCTGATCTTGCGGCCGGGCGGGATCGCCGGACCGCCGTCCACCGAGCGGATCAGCGACGCGGCGGCGCCGGTGACCATGCGGACCGGGTTGCGCTGCACCCACGCGCGCAGCGCCGACCTGCGGCTGTTGCTCAGGCCCCGCTCGGCCAGCGCGGCCTCCATGGAGCGCTGGGTGGACTCGCGCGTGACCCCGATGACGAGGGTGCGCGCCCCGAGCGCCTCGGCGCACAGCAGCGCGCCGTCCAGGATGAGGTGCGGGGCGCGGTTGATGAGCACCGTGTCCTTGCGGCAGGCCGGCTCGTCCTCACTGCCGTTGACGACGACGACCGGCCGCACCCCGCGCTTGATCGCCGAGTCGGCGACCGAGCGCAGCTTCCTGTGGAACGGGAAGCCCGCGCCGCCGCGCCCCTTGAGGTTGATGCCCTCCGCGAGCTGGGCGAGCTGCTCGCCGCCCAGGGGGTCGAGCGGCCCGTGCACCTTCAGGTGCATGGGCAGATCGAGCCGCTCCACAAGGTCGAAGCCCGACGTGAGCTGGGGAAGGCCGACCACGCGGACCTCGGGGACGTCGGGCAGGGCCTCGTTCACCTATAGCCTCCGGAAGGCGTGTTCCAAGGTTCGCCCGAACCCGGCGCGTCGAAGGACGCCCCAGGGGATGGTTCATTGGCGGGACCGCTGTTGTACGTGTCGTTCGAGTTGTACGTCCCGAAGCGGGCGTTCGTCTCACCGGTGTCGTACACATCACTGCCGCCATACCCGCCGATGCCCGAATTGTCGTAGACCGGGATGGTGTTGTAGCCGGTGTCCGCGAGCGGGTCGTACGCCGACGGGGGCGCCTCGCCGACCGGCGGCGGGGACGGGACGGGCCAGCTGCCCGAGGTGCTCGACGGGCCGTCGACGCGGGGCATCGCCTCCGTCGCCTGCATGTCCATGCGCGTGGTCTGCCCGGCCGCGAAGGGCTGCTGGGGCGGCGCGGGCGTCGAGACGGCCCGGTAGGCGGCCGCGAAACCGGGCGCGGCCTCCGGGGCCGCGGGCCGCTCCGGAGTCTCGTACAGGGACGTGAACGGCGGCGTCGCGCGCGGGGTGGCGCCCGTGCCGGTGAACGCCGCCTGCCGCTCGTAGCCCGGCAGCGTTGAGGCGGCGGCCGCCGCCTCCGCCACCCTCGCCCGGCCGGCGTCCAGGTCGTCCAGCTCCCGCCGGTCCTCGCCGCCCAGCATCGAGACGAGCCGGTCCGCCACCCTGCGCTTGAACGGGCGCGGCGCGGCGCGCAGGGCCAGGGCCGCCATGATGCCGAGCAGGCAGAGCTCGTACGAGATCATGAAGAACGGCTTCGCCGGCCGGCCCGCGAACAGCCCGTGGATCAGCGCCGCGCACAGCGACGGGTAGGCCAGCATGTGCATCGCGCGCCAGCGCGCCGCGACGGGGGCGGGGGTGGCGAACTGGTTGCGCAGGGCGCCGGTGACGCCCACGAAGATCATGAGCAGGGCGGCCAGCGAGCCCAGGCCGATGAGTCCGCCGCTGCCCGAGACGCCCAGGCTGAACGGGATCAGCGCGGCGATCAGGACGGTGTGCTGCAGCGCCAGCTTGATGGTGATGTGCACCAGCAGGAACGCGATCGAGGCGACGGCGAGCACCCGGTGGATGCCCTGGGCCACGATCCGCTGGCGCGTGTTGAGGAAGATCCGGTCCTGGGTCACCAGACCCCAGATCACCGAGCTGGTGAGGCTGACCAGGGACAGGACGCCCGCACCGAAGTTCAGGAAGTCCTGGAGCCAGCTGCCTCCGTACAGCACCACCACGGGTATGAGCAGCAGGACGACAGCCGTCGCCACGCCGTAGGCCGAGCGGCCCGGCCTGGGGAGCGAGCTGTTACGGGAACGAGGGTTCATGGGGGCAACTCCGAGCAGTTTCGGGAAAGCGGTCCCGCTGCCGAACTCTAAGTGGCGCCATACTGATCAGTACGTGGTTTGAGTTATTGCGTTGTTATCAAAGGACAATGCGCCTGGGGTGTTGTCCTTTAGGGGGCGTTACGCGGAGTAAGTTTTGACCTGGGCTCGGGGGTCGGCGGGCTTCGTGACATGTCCCCCACGCATACGCAAGCGCGTCGCGGCTTGCTCAAGGCCTGCGGTACCCTATCGCCATGCGTGCCGTACGCCTTCTGCTTAGCGGGCCGCGCTGATCAGTACCGACCACCGGTCGAAACCCGTGGTCGGCATCGGCGCGGCGTCCCCTCCTGTGCGAGGGGATTTTTCGTTTCCGCAGGCAGAGACGATCGATGGAGCTTTGAGGATCATGAGCGAGACGAACCCCGCTACCGCCGAGGTGGCTGCGCCGCACCGCTACACGGCCGCCCTGGCCGCCGAGATCGAGGCACGCTGGCAGGACTTCTGGGACGCCGACGGCACCTACGCGGCGCCGAACCCCAAGGGCGACCTGGCGGGCGACCCGGAGCTGGTCGCCCGGCCCAAGAAGTTCATCATGGACATGTTCCCGTACCCCTCGGGCGCGGGCCTGCACGTCGGCCACCCCCTGGGCTACATCGCCACCGACGTCTACGCCCGGTTCCAGCGCATGACCGGGCACAACGTCCTGCACACCCTGGGCTTCGACGCCTTCGGCCTGCCCGCCGAGCAGTACGCCGTGCAGACCGGCACCCACCCGCGCGTGTCCACCGAGGCCAACATCGAGAACATGAAGGCCCAGCTGCGCCGGCTGGGCCTGGGCCACGACAAGCGCCGGTCGTTCGCCACGATCGACCCGGACTACTACAAGTGGACCCAGTGGATCTTCCTGCAGATCTTCAACTCCTGGTACGACCCCGAGGCGCGCAAGGCCCGGCCGATCGCCGAGCTGATCGCCCGGTTCGAGTCCGGTGAGCGCCCGGTCCCGGGCACCACGCGCGCGTGGAGCGAGCTGAGCGACACCGAGCGCGCCGACGTCCTGGGCGAGTACCGCCTGGCCTACGCCTCCGACGCGCCGGTCAACTGGTGCCCCGGCCTGGGCACCGTGCTGGCCAACGAGGAGGTCACCGCCGACGGCCGCTCCGAGCGCGGCAACTTCCCCGTCTTCAAGGCCAAGCTGCGCCAGTGGAACATGCGCATCACCGCCTACGCCGACCGGCTGCTGGACGACCTGGCGGAGCTGGACTGGCCCGAGGCCATCAAGCTGCAGCAGCGCAACTGGATCGGCCGCAGCGAGGGCGCCCGCGTCGACTTCCCCGTGGACGGCGAGCGCATCACGGTCTTCACCACCCGCCCGGACACCCTGTTCGGCGCGACCTACATGGTGCTGGCCCCTGAGCACCCGCTGGTCGAGAAGTTCACCCCGGACGCCTGGCCCGAGGGCACGCACGAGGTGTGGACCGGCGGCCACGCCACCCCGACCGAGGCCGTCGCCGCCTACCGCGCGCAGGCCGCCGCCAAGTCCGACGTCGAGCGCCAGGCCGAGGCGAAGGACAAGACCGGCGTCTTCATCGGCGCCTACGCCACCAACCCGGTCAACGGCGCCCAGGTCCCCGTCTTCATCGCCGACTACGTCCTGATGGGCTACGGCACCGGCGCGATCATGGCCGTCCCGGCGCACGATGCCCGCGACTTCGAGTTCGCCCGCGCCTTCGAGCTGCCGATCGCCTGCGTGGTCGAGCCGACCGACGGCCGGGGCACCGACACCTCGGCGTGGGACGAGGCCTTCGCGGCCCACGACGCGAAGATCATCAACTCGTCCAACGACGACGTCTCCCTGGACGGCCTGGGCGTCGTCGAGGCCAAGGCGCGCATCACCGAGTGGCTGGAGCGCCGGGGCATCGGCGAGGGCACCGTCAACTTCCGCCTGCGCGACTGGCTGTTCAGCCGCCAGCGCTACTGGGGCGAGCCCTTCCCGATCGTCTACGACGAGGACGGCGTCGCGCACGCGCTGCCCGAGTCGATGCTGCCGCTGGAGCTGCCGGAGGTCGAGGACTACAGCCCCCGCACCTTCGACCCGGACGACGCCGACACCCAGCCCGAGACGCCGCTGTCGCGCAACGACGAGTGGGTGCACGTCACCCTGGACCTGGGCGACGGCCGCGGCCCGCGCAAGTACCGCCGCGAGACCAACACCATGCCCAACTGGGCCGGTTCCTGCTGGTACGAGCTGCGCTACCTGGACCCGCACAACGACCGTGAGCTGGTCGACCCGGAGATCGAGCAGTACTGGATGGGCCCGCGCGAGGGCCTGCCGCACGGCGGCGTCGACCTGTACGTCGGCGGCGCCGAGCACGCCGTGCTGCACCTGCTGTACGCCCGCTTCTGGTCCAAGGTCCTGTACGACCTGGGGCACGTCTCCTCCGCGGAGCCGTTCCACAAGCTGTTCAACCAGGGCATGATCCAGGCCTACGTCTACCGCGACAGCCGGGGCATCGCGGTGCCGGCCGCCGAGGTGGAGGAGCGCGACGGCGCCTACTACCACCAGGGCGAGAAGGTCACCCGGCTGCTGGGCAAGATGGGCAAGTCCCTGAAGAACGCGGTGACTCCGGACGAGATCTGCGCCGAGTACGGCGCCGACACCCTGCGCCTGTACGAGATGGCCATGGGCCCGCTGGACGTCTCCCGGCCCTGGGACACGCGCGCGGTGGTCGGCCAGTACCGCCTGCTGCAGCGGCTGTGGCGCAACGTCGTCGACGAGACGACCGGCGAGGTCACCGTCACGGACGCCGAGCCCGACGAGGACACCCTGCGTGCCCTGCACAAGGCGATCGACGGCGTCCGCCAGGACCTGGAGGGCCTGCGCTTCAACACCGCCATCGCCAAGGTCACCGAGCTGAACAACCACCTGACCAAGGCCGGTGGCGTGGTGCCGCGTTCGGTGGCCGAGCCGCTGGTGCTGATGGTCGCCCCGCTGGCCCCGCACATCGCCGAGGAGCTGTGGCGCAGGCTGGGCCACACCGGCAGCGTCGTCCACCGGGACTTCCCGGTCGCCGACCCGGCCTACGTCGTGGACGAGACCGTGACCTGCGTGGTGCAGATCAAGGGCAAGGTCAAGGCGCGTCTGGAGGTGCCGCCGGCCATCTCGGAGGAGGAGCTGGAGAAGGTGGCGCTGTCCGACGAGAAGGTCGTCGCGGCGCTGGACGGCGCGGGCATCCGCAAGGTGATCGTGCGCGCGCCGAAGCTGGTGAACATCGTCACCGCGTGACGGCCGGCAGGCTCATCGCGTGACGTCGGGGTAGTCCCCTACGGGCAGGTTCGGGGTTTTTCTGGAACCCCGGGCCTGCCCGCTGCGTTTACCGTGGAGAGCACAGCGGCGCAGCCGTGCCGGCACGAGGAGGAGCGTCATGGAAGCAGTGATCACCGTGTTCGCCCTGCTCTTCCTGCTCTTCGTGGCCCTGGGCGCCTACGCCACGGTCAAGGCCGTCGGCGCCGCCAAGCGGGGCGTGGACCGCGGGATCGCCCAGGCCAGGCGCACCGTGGAGGACCACACCCTGCGCGCGAAGTCCTTCGCCCAGCCCGGACCGGCCGGCGAGATCGCCCAGCTGCGGCTCACCCTGCGCACCTCGATGCGCGCCACCCAGGACACGCTGTACGCGGGCGCCGCCGAGGACGAGTCGCTGAAGGAGTCCCTCGGCCTCTTCGAGCGGCTGAGCACGCACGGACGCGAACTGGACGCCGACCTCAAACGGCTGGAGGCCGAGCCCGACCGGGCCGCGCTCGCCGCGCGGCTGCCCGAGCTGCGCCGGCGCACCGAGCGCATCACCACGTCCGCCGACTCCCTGCGCTGGGCCGCCCGCGACCGCGCCCGCCGCTTCTCGGACGACGACCTGGACGTGCTCGGCGCCCAGATCGACGTCGAGGCCGGGGCCCTGCGGCACTGGACCCACACCGAACCCGCCACCGCCGCGCCCCCGCCGTGGCCCGACGCCCCGGCCACCGGGGACGCCCCCGCGGCACGGCCGCAGACCTGGCAGGACGCGGGCGCCCCCCGCCCGGCCGGGAAACCGGCGGACCCCGCGATCGGCCCGCCGGCGCCCCGCCCCGTCCATCCCTGGCAGAAGAAGCCGCGCCCCGAGAGCACCACGTGACGGGGCCTGTTCCGGCCCGGCGGGCAGGGGCCGGGCTGCCGGGCCGGTGCCACGGCGGGTAACCTCCAGCTCATGTCCCGCCATGTCGCGATCGTCACCGATTCAACGGCCTACCTGCCGCCGCGGACGATGGAGCGCCACGGCATCACCGCGGTGCCCCTGACCGTGGTCCTCGGCGACCGGGCGCTCGAAGAGGGCACCGAGATCTCGACCCGCGCCCTGGCCCAGGCGCTGCAGAAGCGGCGCCCGGTCACCACCTCCCGCCCCAACCCCCAGGTGTTCGCGGAGACCTACCGCAGGGTCGCCGAGTCAGGCGCGAGCGGCATCGTCTCCCTGCACCTGTCCGCCGAGCTGTCCGGCACGCATGACGCGGCGGTCCTCGCGGCCCGCGAGGCGCCGGTGCCCGTGCGCGTGGTGGACACCGGGATGGTCGCGATGGCCCTGGGGTTCTGCGCGCTCGCCGCCGCCGAGACGGCCGAGGCCGGCGGGACGGTGGACGAGGCGGTCACGGCCGCCGAGAAGCGGGCCGCCGGCACCTCCGCCTACTTCTACGTCGACACCCTCGACTATCTGCGCCGCGGCGGCCGCATCGGCGCCGCACAGGCCCTGCTCGGCTCCGCGCTCGCCGTCAAACCGCTGCTCCAGCTGGACGGGGGCCGCATCGAGCTGCTCGAGAAGGTGCGCACGGCGTCCCGGGCCATCGCCCGCCTCGAGGAGATCGCCGCCGACCGGGCGGGCGGCGCCGAGGTCGACATCGCCGTCCACCACCTCGCCGCCCCCGACCGGGCCTCCGCCCTCGCCGACCGGCTGCGGGCCCGAGTGCCCGAACTGGCCGAGCTGCACGTCAGCGAGGTCGGCGCGGTGATCGGGGCGCACACCGGACCCGGGCTGCTGGGCGTGGTCGTCTCGCCGCGCTGAGGCCGCACCTTCCTGGTGGCGTTCACGCTCACGGGTGACGGAGTTTTCCACAACCGGCTCCCCGTCCCCGGAAATTGACCAAGATCATCGTGAAGTGACGGGATGTCCGATCCTCGTCGCATGGCACTTCGATCAGGTTCACGCATCGCCGCCGCGACCAGCGGGCCGGGCCGCGGTCCCGCCTCCGACGGCCGCATCCGTCACCGCCGCCCCACCGAGCACCGCCGCACCCGCGACCGCCCGCCCGCACCCGCGGAGGAACTGCGGCGCCGCGCGGAACTCCTCTTCGGCGAACGAGCGGCGCAGTGGCGGGAGTCGGGGAACGCCCCGCCGGACGAACAGCCGCCCGCGCTCGAGCCCGCGCCCCCGCCCGCGACCACGGAGCCGGCCACGGTGACCGGGACGGCCTCCGTGGTGACCGCATCCCCGGGACGCCCGGCCGAGACGGGGGAGGCGGGAGACGCGGGAGAGCCGGCTGCCGAAGCCGGCCCGCACTGGGTCCCCGAGACGCACGCAACCCGTCGGACGAACCCCGCGGAGCCGCTGCAGCCACTGGAGCCGCTTGCGCCGGACCTGCGGGAGCGCGCCGCGCTCGCGCTGCGGGAACGGCTGCCGGTGTGGGCGCAGGCCCGGTGCGGGGTCGAGCGGCGGGCCGTGGTCGCGCTCTGCGTGCTGCTCCTGGTGGCTGCGGCCTTCGCCGTCCAGCACTTCTGGGCGGGCCGGACGCAGACGGTGAGGGCTCCTCAAGTCGTGCGCGCCGGGGCGCCGTTCGCCGGGAGGAGCGAGGACCCGAAGCCCGGTGGCGCCGCCGTGACCGCCCCGGGGACACCGGCCGGGCAGATCGTCGTGGACGTCAGCGGCAAGGTCCGCAGGCCCGGCATCCGCCGGCTGCCGGCCGGCTCCCGGGTGGCGGACGCGCTGCGGGCCGCGGGCGGAGTGCGCCCGGGAGCGAGCACCGAAGGACTCAACCGGGCCCGCTTCCTGGTGGACGGCGAGCAGGTCGTGGTCGGCGCACCCGCCGCGGCGGCCGCCCCGCCCGCACCCGGCGCCGGAGCGGGCGCCGGACCGGCGGGCCCGGGAACCGGAGGCCAGGTCTCCCTCAACACGGCCACCGCTGACCAGCTCGACACCCTGCCCGGCGTCGGTCCCGTGCTGGCGCAGCACATCATCGACTACCGCACCCGGCACGGCGGATTCCGCTCGGTGGACGAACTCCGCCAGGTCAACGGCATCGGCGACCGCCGCTTCACCGACCTGCGCGGCATGGTGCGGCCATGAGCGCCCCGGCGCCCGGCACGCCACCGGGGCGCGGCGCCACGCGCCGTGACCGGCCGCCGGACGCGCCCAGCACGGGGCGCCGCCGGACCGGGAGAGACGCGTCCCGCGAGCAGCGGGCGGACGCCGGTGCCGACGCCCGCCGGCCGGTCCCGCCCGATCTGCGACTGGTGCCGCCCGCGCTCGCGGCCTGGGGGACGGCGGCGCTGGTCATCGACGCTCCACCGGTCTGGAGTGCCGGCGTCGCCCTCGCCTGCCTGGTCGCCGGGGTTCTCCTGCTGTCGGCCCGGTCGGCCCGGTCGGCCCGGTCGGCTCCGTCGGCCGGGAGCGAGGGGAGTCCGGCCCGGCGGGAGGGGATGCCGGTGCGTCCGTCCGTCCGGCTCGGCCGGTCGCGCGCTCCGGTCGCCGCCGTGCTGCTCTGCGTGGCCGCGGCCGCCGCCTCCGCGGGACTGCACGGGGCGGACGTGCGGCGCGGACCGGTGCCCGAGCTGGCGCGGCGGTTCGCGACCGTGAGCGCCGAGGTCGAGCTCACCGGCGACCCCTGGCTGAGCAGGCCGCGGGTGCGCGGTGATCACGCGGCGCCGGTGGCGGTCCTGGCCCGCGCCGAGGTCCGGTGGATCGAGGAGGGCGGCGGGGCCGGGGTGCGGACGCGGAGCCCCGTCCTGATGGTCGTCGACGGGGACGTCCCGGCACCGAGGGCCCCACCCCGCGGGGACCCGCCCGCCGCGCAGGGCGGCCGCGGGGCGCGTCCGGCCTGGCTCGGGCTGCTGCCGTCCACGCGGCTGCGGGTGACCGGGCGGCTGGCGCCCGCCCTGACCGGCGGTGACCGGACGGCGGCCGTGCTGCGGGTGCGCGGCAAGCCGGCGCCGGAGGCCGTCGCGGGTCCGAGCGGCCCGCAGAGGCTGGCGGGCCGGCTCAGGGCCGGGCTGAGGGAGGCGACCGACGGGTTGCCGGAGGACGCCCGGGCACTGCTCCCCGGGCTGGTCGTCGGCGACACCTCCCGGATCACTCCCGAACTGGACGACGCCTTCAAGGAGACGGACCTGGCCCACACGCTCGCCGTCTCCGGCAGCAACCTCACGATCCTGCTCGCCCTGCTCATCGGCCCGCCCGGCCTCGCCCAGCGCGCCGAGCGCCGCGGTCTCGCCCCGCGGCTCGGGCTCTCGCTGCGGGCGACCGCCCTCGGCGCGGGAGCACTCACGCTCGGCTTCGTGATCGTGTGCCGGCCCGACCCCAGCGTGCTGCGGGCCGCGGCCTGCGGCTCGGTCGCCCTGCTCGCGCTGGCGACAGGGCGCCGCAGATCCCTGCTCCCGGCCCTGGCCGCGGCCGTGCTCCTGCTGGTGCTGTACGACCCGTGGCTGGCCCGCGGCTTTGGCTTCCTGCTCTCCGTGCTGGCCACCGGGGCGCTGCTCGTCCTGGCGCCCGGCTGGAGCGAGGCACTGCGCCGGCACCGGGTGCCCGGCCGGCTCGCCGAGGCACTGGCCTCGGCCGCCGCCGCCCAGGCCGTGTGCGCGCCGGTCGTGGCGGTGCTGTCGGCGCGGGTCAGCCTGGTGGCGGTGCCGTGCAACCTGCTGGCCGAGGCGGCGGTCGCCCCGGCCACCGTCCTCGGGTTCGCGGCGCTGGCCGCGGCGCCGCTGGCGATGCCGGTGGCCAGGCTGCTCGCCCGATGTGCCGGCTGGCCCGCCGGATGGATCGCCGGGGTCGCCCGGACCGGGGCGGCCCTGCCCGGAGGCGCGGTGGACTGGCCCGGCGGCTGGTCCGGGGCGCTGCTGCTGGCGGCGGTCACCGTGGCCGTCGTCCTGGCCGGGCGGCGGCTGCTGCGGCACCCCTGGTGGTGCGGTGCGCTCGCCGTGCTGCTCCTGCTCGCGGTGGTGCGGCCCGTGCCGCTGACCCGGGCGGTGACGGGCTGGCCGCCGCCGGGCTGGCGGTACGCGATGTGCGACGTGGGCCAGGGCGACGCGACCGTGCTGGCGGCCGGGGAGGGAGCCGGGGTCGTCGTGGACGCCGGCCCCGACCCGGCGCCGGTGGACCGCTGCCTGCGGGAGCTGGGCATCACCCGTGTCCCCCTGCTCCTGCTGACCCACTTCCACGCCGACCACGTCGCGGGGCTCCCCGGCGTGCTGCGGGGCCGCTCGGTGGCCTCGATCGAGACCACGGACTTCGAAGAACCGGCGGACCAGGCCGCGTTCGTCAGGAAGGAGGCGATGGCGCGGCACATCCCGCTCACCCGGGCCGCCGCAGGAGAGGAGGGGCGCGTCGGCCCGCTCACCTGGCGGGTGCTCTGGCCGCCCGTGCCCCCCGGGCCGGGGCAGGCTCCGGCACCGGAACCGGACGGACCGAACGACGCCAGTGTCGCCCTGCTCGTCCGCTCCGGCGGGCTGCGGCTCCTGCTGCTCGGCGACCTCGAACCGCCCGCCCAGCAGGCCCTGCTGCGCTCCCCGCAGGCCGCCGAGCTGGCCGGCGTGGACGTGCTGAAGGTGGCGCACCACGGCTCGGCCTACCAGGACCCGGACCTGATACGGCTGGCGGCGCCGCGGGTGGCGCTGGTCTCCGTCGGCGCGGACAACACCTACGGCCACCCGGCACCGGCGACCGTCGCCGCGCTGCGGGCCGGCGGGGCCGTGGTGCTGCGCACGGACCGGGACGGGGCGCTCGCGGTCGGCGGAGGCGGGCCGGGAGGGGAGCTGCGCGTGACGAGAGACTGAGCGGCGGGTCCTCGCCCGGACCGACCGGGCGCCAGACTGGGCGCATGGACTCAGCACGGGCAGACGCCTACCTCCGCCGTATCGGGGCCACCCGGCCGCAGCACCCCACCAGTGGGGCACTGCGCGAGTTGCACCTGCGCCATCTGCGGACCGTCCCGTTCGAGAACCTGTCGGTCCACCTCGAAGAGCAGATCGTGCTGGAGGAGGAGCGGCTGCTGGCCAAGGTGGTCGACGCCCGGCGGGGCGGCTTCTGCTACGAACTCAACGGCGCCTTCGGGGCGTTGCTCGCCGCGCTCGGCTTCGACGTCGAGCTGCTCGCGGCGCGGGTGTACGGGGACGAGGGACGCCTCGGGATCCCGTACGACCACCTCGCGCTGCGGGTGCGGACGGCGGACGGCGGCGACTGGCTCGCCGACGTCGGGTTCGGGGCGCACAGCCACTTCCCGCTGGCGTTCGCGGACCGCGGGGAGCAGGCGGACCCCGGCGGGACGTTCCGGGTGGCCCAGGCCGGCCCGGACCCCGCGGGAGTGCTCGGCCCCGGCCCCGCCGGGGCGGCCGGCGGCGGTGGTCCGGCCGGGGCGGGGGACCTGGACGTCGTGCGCGACGGCCGGGCGCAGTACCGGCTGGAGACGCGGCCCCGGGCGCTGGGGGACTTCACGGCGGGCGCCTGGTGGCACAGCACCTCGCCGCGGTCCCACTTCACCCGGTCCCTGGTGTGCTCCCGGGTGACGAAGGACGGAGGACGGATCACCCTGAGCGGACGCGTGCTCACGACGACGGCCGCCGACGGGACGAAACACACGAAGGAGTGGGGAACCGACGAGGAGGTGCTGACGGTGTACCGGGAGCGGTTCGGGGTGCAGCTGACCGGTGTGCCCGCGGTCCGCGGCCCGGGCGGCGACGGCTGAGAATGGGTCCGTGAGCGATGTGAGACACGTGCTGGTCCTGCCCGACCGCGAGGCCGCCGAGGACGCCGCCGAGGCGCTCGCCGAGCGTTTCGGCACCGACGAGGAGCCCCGGCTGCTCCGCGACGCCCTGGCCGGCGAGGACGACGCCGAGGACGCGCAGTGGCTCGTCGTCCTGCGCGACGAGGACGGCCGCCTGGACCCCGCCGAACTGGACGCCTTCGCCGGGGAGTGGGACGGCTGGCGCGAGGAGCCGTGACGACGAGGGCGCGGCCGGTCCGCTGTCGGTGCCGCGTGGGATGCTGTGGACGATGGCAAAAAGGACTGCGAACGACGACCCTCTCGCCCCGGTGACCCTGGCCGTGGGCCAGGAGGACCTGCTGCTCGACCGTGCCGTGCGGGAGGTGGTGGCCGCCGCCAGGGCCGCCGACGCCGACACGGACGTACGGGACCTGACCCCGGACCAGGTGCAGCCCGGCACGCTCGCCGAGCTCACGAGTCCGTCGCTCTTCGCCGAGCGCAAGGTGGTGGTCGTGCGCAACGCGCAGGACCTCTCGGCCGACACGGTCAAGGACGTGAAGGCGTACCTCGGGGCGCCCGCGGAGGAGATCACCCTGGTGCTGCTGCACGCGGGCGGCGCCAAGGGCAAGGGGCTGCTGGACGCCGCGCGCAAGGCGGGCGCGCGGGAGGTGGCCTGCCCGAAGATGACCAAGCCGGCGGACCGGCTGGCGTTCGTGCGGGGGGAGTTCCGTGGGTTCGGCCGGTCGGCCACGCCCGAGGCCTGCCAGGCGCTGGTCGACGCGATCGGCAGCGACCTGCGCGAGCTGGCCTCGGCGGTGGCGCAGCTCGTCGCCGACGTCGAGGGGACGATCGACGAGGCCGTCGTCGGGCGGTACTACACCGGCCGGGCCGAGGCGTCGAGCTTCACGGTCGCCGACCGGGCGGTGGAGGGCCGGACGGCCGAGGCGCTGGAGGCCCTGCGCTGGTCGCTGGCCACCGGGGTGGCCCCGGTGATGATCACCAGCGCGCTGGCGCAGGGCGTCCGGGCGATCGGGAAGCTGTCGTCGGCGCGCGGTGGACGGCCCGCCGACCTGGCCCGTGAGCTGGGGATGCCGCCGTGGAAGATCGACCGGGTGCGGCAGCAGATGCGGGGCTGGACGCCGGACGGGGTGTCCGTGGCGCTGCGGGCGGTCGCCGAGGCCGACGCCGGGGTGAAGGGCGGGGGCGACGACCCCGAGTACGCGCTGGAGAAGGCGGTGGTGACCGTCGCACGCGCGGCCCGCTCCCGCGGGCGCGGGTAGGCGCCGGGCTCCGCCCCGGACCCGCTCCGGCCGGACAGCCGAGAACCCCGGCACCCGCCCTGGGGAAGGGAGGGTGACGGGGTTCTCGGTCAAGACGGGTGGACCCGTACCCGCGTGGCGAACGCAGGCCGCGTACGAGTCCGGAGTGCCGGGCGGGAGCGGATGAGAGAGGGCCCGCTCTGGGTCCGTCCGGCGGTCAGATCACAGAGGGGTTTCAGCCCTTGAGGGTCGCGACCTTGGAAGCGAGCGCCGACTTCTTGTTGGCGGCCTGGTTCTTGTGGATGACGCCCTTGGAGACGGCCTTGTCGAGCGCACGCGCGGCAGCGCGCTGCAGCTCGGTGGCCTTCTCGACGTCACCCGCGGCAGCGGCCTCGCGGGCCTTGCGGATCGCGGTCTTCAGGGAGGACTTGACGGCCTTGTTGCGCAGCCGGGCCTTCTCGTTGGTCTTGATCCGCTTGATCTGGGACTTGATGTTCGCCACGAAGGAGCCTTTTCAGGTTCAGGTGCGGGGCCGCTCGGGTCCCGTACCGGTGATCCAAAATTTCTCGGACGTGCCTCGCGCTGAGAGGGCATGAGGCACAGCCGCCTACAGTACCAGCGGCCCCGCGGGCGGCCCAAAACGGTCCCCGCTCGCTCCGCGTGGGACCATGGAGACTACGTATCGATCCGACCCGAGGCATAAGGCGCCTCAAGAGACAGGACCCTGCGTGCCCGCGACCCCTAACCATGTGCCCGAGCCGAGCCGTACCGCCCCGGCTCTGATCCGCAATTTCTGCATCATCGCGCACATCGACCACGGCAAGTCCACGCTCGCCGACCGGATGCTCCAGCTGACCGGTGTGGTCGAGCAGCGGCAGATGCGTGCTCAGTACCTCGACCGGATGGACATCGAGCGCGAGCGCGGCATCACGATCAAGTCCCAGGCGGTGCGTCTGCCCTGGGCCCCGACCGAGGGCCCCGACCAGGGCACGACCCACATCCTCAACATGATCGACACCCCCGGGCACGTCGACTTCACCTACGAGGTCTCGCGGTCGCTGGCCGCCTGCGAGGGGACGATCCTCCTCGTCGACGCCGCCCAGGGCATCGAGGCGCAGACCCTCGCCAACCTCTACCTGGCGATGGAGAACGACCTCACGATCATCCCCGTGCTGAACAAGATCGACCTGCCGGCCGCGCAGCCGGAGAAGTTCGCCGAGGAGCTGGCGAACCTGGTCGGCTGCGACCCGGCCGACGTCCTCAAGGTCTCCGCGAAGACCGGTCTCGGCGTCGACGCGCTGCTGAACAAGGTCGTCAAGGAGATCCCGGCGCCGGTCGGGGTCGCCGACGCCCCCGCCCGCGCGATGATCTTCGACTCGGTCTACGACTCCTACCGCGGTGTCGTGACGTACGTCCGTGTCATCGACGGCCAGCTCAACAAGCGCGAGCGCATCAGGATGATGTCGACGGGCGCCACGCACGAGCTGCTGGAGATCGGCACCAACTCGCCCGAGATGCTCCCCGCCGACGGCCTCGGCGTGGGTGAGGTGGGCTACCTGATCACCGGCGTGAAGGACGTCCGCCAGTCCAAGGTCGGTGACACCGTCACCAGTCAGGCCAAGGGCGCCACCGAGGCGCTCGGCGGTTACAAGGACCCGAAGCCGATGGTCTTCTCGGGCCTGTATCCGCTCGACGGCTCGGACTACCCCGAGCTGCGCGAGGCCCTGGACAAGCTGCAGCTCAACGACGCCGCGCTGGTCTACGAGCCGGAGACCTCCGCCGCCCTCGGCTTCGGTTTCCGCGTCGGCTTCCTCGGTCTGCTGCACCTGGACGTGATCCGCGAGCGCCTGGAGCGCGAGTTCGGGCTCGACCTGATCGCCACCGCCCCCAACGTGGTCTACCGCGTGCTCATGGAGGACGGCAGCGAGTACACGGTCACGAACCCGAGCGAGTTCCCCGAGGGCAAGATCAGCGAGGTGTACGAGCCGGTCGTGCGCGCCACCATCCTGGCGCCGACCGAGTTCATCGGCTCGATCATGGAGCTGTGCCAGACCCGGCGCGGCACCCTGCTCGGCATGGACTACCTCTCGGAGGACCGGGTCGAGATCCGCTACACGCTGCCGCTCGCGGAGATCGTCTTCGACTTCTTCGACCAGCTGAAGTCCAAGACCCGCGGCTACGCCTCGCTGGACTACGAGCCCACCGGCGAGCAGACCAGCTCCCTGGTGAAGGTCGACATCCTGCTGCACGGCGACAAGGTGGACGCGTTCTCCGCGATCACCCACCGGGACCAGGCGTACGCGTACGGCGTGCGGCTCGTCGCCAAGCTCAAGGAGCTGATCCCGCGGCAGGCCTTCGAGGTGCCGGTGCAGGCCGCCATCGGCTCGCGGGTCATCGCCCGCGAGACCATCCGCGCCATCCGCAAGGACGTCCTCGCCAAGTGCTACGGCGGCGACATCTCCCGTAAGCGGAAGCTGCTGGAGAAGCAGAAGGAAGGCAAGAAGCGGATGAAGATGGTGGGTTCCGTGGAGGTTCCGCAGGAGGCCTTCATCGCGGTCCTGTCCAGCGATGACAGCGCGGGGTCGGCCAAGAGCAAGAAGTAGCCGCCGGTAACCGCGGGTTACGTCGGCAAACCGGACCCAAAGGGGCCCGTCGTGCGAAAGTGCGGCGGGCCCCTACGCGTGCGTAGGGTCGCTGTGCGTGGAAAGTGACAGGCCGAGGCCCCTTACGCAGCGGCCGGTCGCGGCTTACCCTGATCCCTGCTCGATAGTTACTCGCGAGTTAAACAAGCACCCAGAACCCCACCGTGAGTTAACCCAGCCGCACTGTCAGCCGCACCGTCGCGGGCCCGGAGGATGTCGTGAGCGACACACAGACCCTGATCGAGAACCGTCCGCCGTCCGTCGCGGCCCTCTTCCTGGAGCGCGTCGCGGCCACACCGGACGCCGAGGCCTACCGCCACCCGGTGCCGCCGGCCTCGGGGCAGGGCCCCGACGACTGGAAGTCGCTGAGCTGGGGCGAGGCGGCCGAGCGCGTCTACGCCATCGCCGCCGGCCTCATCGAACTGGGCGTCCAGCCGGAGCAGCGCGTCGCTCTGGCCTGCTCCACCCGGGTGGAGTGGATCCTCGCCGACCTCGGCATCATGTGCGCGGGCGGCGCCACCACGACCGTCTATCCGCAGACCAACGCCGACGAGTCCGCGTTCATCCTCTCCGACTCCGAGAGCCGGGTGCTGATCGCCGAGGACGCCGGCCAGCTCGCCAAGGCACTGGAGAAGCGCGCCGAACTGCCCGCGCTGACCAAGGTCGTCGTCATCGACCCGGCCGGTGTCGAGACCGGCGACTGGGTGACCACCCTCACCGAGCTGGAGCAGCGGGGCGCCGCCTATCTGGAGAAGCACCCCGAGCTGATCAAGGAGCGGGTCGGCGCGATCACCCGGGACCAGCTCGCCACCCTCATCTACACCTCCGGCACCACCGGCCGCCCCAAGGGCGTGCGCCTGCCGCACGACAACTGGGCCTACATGGCGAAGGCGATCGCCGCGACCGGCCTGGTCACCGCGGACGACGTGCAGTACCTGTGGCTGCCGCTCGCGCACGTCTTCGGCAAGGTGCTCACCTCGGGCCAGATCGAGGTCGGCCACGTCACCGCCGTCGACGGCCGCGTCGACAAGATCATCGAGAACCTCCCGGTGGTGCGGCCGACGTACATGGCGGCCGTGCCGCGCATCTTCGAGAAGGTCTACAACGGCGTCGCCGCCAAGGCCCGGGAGGGCGGCGCGGCCAAGTACAAGATCTTCCAGTGGGCCGCCGAGGTCGCCCGCGAGTACGCCAAGGTGAGCCAGGACAACTTCCGGCGCACCGGCAGCCACGCCGTGCCCTTCGGCCTGGCCGCGAAGCACAAGGCCGCCGACGCCCTCGTCTACGGCAAGCTCCGCGAGGCGTTCGGCGGCCGGCTGCGCGCCTGCGTCTCCGGCGCCTCCGCGCTCGCCCCCGAGATCGGCTACTTCTTCGCCGGCGCCGGCATCCACATCCTGGAGGGCTACGGCCTCACCGAGTCCTCCGCGGCCTCCTTCGTCAACCCCGGCGAGGCCTACCGCACCGGCACGGTCGGCAAGCCGCTGCCCGGCACCGAGGTACGCATCGCCGACGACGGCGAGGTCCTGCTGCGCGGCCCCGGCATCATGGAGGGCTACCACCAGCAGCCCGAGAAGACCGCCGAGGTGCTGGAGTCCGACGGCTGGTTCCACACCGGCGACATCGGCGAACTCTCGCCCGACGGCTACCTGCGGATCACCGACCGCAAGAAGGACCTCATCAAGACCTCCGGCGGCAAGTACGTCGCCCCCGCCGAGGTCGAGGGCCAGTTCAAGGCGGTGTGCCCCTACGTCTCCAACATCCTGGTGCACGGCGCCGACCGGAACTACTGCACCGCGCTCATCGCCCTCGACGAGCCCTCGATCCTGCAGTGGGCCAAGGACAACGGCCTCGACGGCAGGTCGTACGCCGAGGTCGTGGCCGCGCCGCAGACCGTCGAGATGGTCGACGGGTACGTCCGGGAGCTCAACGAGGGCCTGCAGCGCTGGCAGACCATCAAGAAGTTCCGGCTGCTGCCGCGCGACCTCGACGTGGAGCACGGCGAGATCACGCCCAGCCTGAAGCTGAAGCGGCCGGTGGTGGAGCGCGAGTACAAGCACCTCATCGACGAGATGTACGCGGGGACCCGCGAGGCCTGACCCGGCCGGGCACGGCCGTCGGGGACTGCCACCGGATCCGGGTCCCGCCCGGGCCGGGCAGTCCCCGCACCCGCCCGCCCTTCGCGCCTCCCGCCCGCGCGGGGGCCGCTTGCGTCCGCCTCCGCCCGAAACTGTGCGTCTTCTGGCGCCGCCGTAGCACAGTTCCCCTTCATTGCTGCCCGCTTCGGTGACTCAGCGCTGATGTATCCGGGCTCTCTGTCACCCTGGCCGCATGGACATGGCGGCCATACCGACGCAGCGGGAGAACGAGGCCCACGCCGAACGGGCGCAGGGCCACGCCACCCTGCCCGGGAGCCCCTTCTCGCCGGGCTCCGCACGGGCCCTGGTGCGGGCCTGGCTGGCCGAGGGACCGCAGGTGCCCGCCCGGCTCGTGGACGACGCCACGGCGGTCGTCAGCGAGCTCGTCACCAACGCCGTGGTCCACGCCGGCACGGACGTGGAGGTCGACTGGCGCCTGGAGACGGCCGGCTCCTTCGTCGTGGAGGTGAGCGACCGCCACCCCGCGCGCGCCCCGCGGGACCCCGCGCCCGGCGAGGCGCCGTACGAGACCCCCGACCACGGACGCGGCCTGCGCCTGGTCGCCACCCTGGCCGAGTCCTGGGGCGTCACCTACCGCGCCGGCGGCAAGACGGTGTGGGCCCGGCTGCCCCCCGGCGGCACGGCGGACCCGGACCCGGACGGGCCCGGCCCGGAGCACACCCTGGAGACCGCCGAGGCGCTCGCCCCGCAGCCGCAGCGCCCCGGAGCCGACCGGGACTGGCTCGGCCGGGGCGCGCTGTCCTTCCTCGCCGAGGCCTCCGACCTGCTCGCCGGGCAGCTCGACGAGAACCTGGTCGCCGCCCTCACCGGCCAGCTCCTGGTGCCCCGGCTGGCCGACTGGTGCGCGATGTGGCTGGAGGACGAGGCGACCGCGCGCGGCGCCGACGCCGGCGCGCCGGCCCGGGTCTGGCACGTCAGCGAGGACCGCGTCGAGGAACTGGGCCGGGCCCTGGAGAAGGACCCGCCCCGCCCCCGGGACGGGCTGCGCTCCGGCCCGGTGCCCCATCCCTGGCCCGGCGACGCGCTCGGCCCGCAGGGCGCGGACGGCACGGCGCTGGCGTACCGGCTGATCGCGGGCGGCAGGCCGCTCGGCACGCTGGTCGTCGGGCGCTGCGGACCGGCCGGCTTCCCCGACGAGATCACCGGCCTGGTCGAGGACCTCGGCCGCCGGGTGGCGCTGGCCATCGGCGCGGCCCGCCAGTACGCCCGGCAGGCCACCATCAGCGCCGTCCTGCAGCGCGGCCTGCTGCCCGGCGCCGTCGCCGAGATCCCCGGGGTGAGCAGCGCCCTCGTCTACGAGCCCCGCGACCAGGGCGGCCCGAGCGGCGACTTCTACGACCTGTTCCCGGCCGGCGACGGCCGCTGGTGCTTCGCCGTCGGCGACGTCCAGGGCAAGGGCCCCGAGGCGGCGGTCGTGATCGGCCTCGCCCGGCCGTGGCTGCGCCTCCTCGCCCGCGAGGGATACCGGGTCGCCGACGTCCTCGACCGGCTCAACCAGCTCCTGCTGGACGACGCCACGGAGGCCGCGGACGCCGCCGCCCGCGCCCTGGTGGCCGGGCGGCCCCTGCTGCCCGGCGACGGCCCGCAGACCCGCTTCCTGTCCCTGCTCTACGGCGAGCTGGCCCCCCGCGAGGGCGGCGGCGTCCGCTGCACGCTCGCCTCCGCCGGGCACCCCCTGCCGCTGGTCCTCGGCCCCGACGGCGACGTCCGCACGGCCGCCCGGCCGCAGACCCTGCTCGGCGTCGTCGAGGACGAGACCTACACCAGCGAGACCATCGAGCTGCGCCCCGGCGACAGCCTGCTCTGCGTCACCGACGGGGTCACCGAGCGGCGCTCCGGCTCCCGCCAGTTCGACGACGGCGACGGGCTCGCCCGGGCCCTGTCCGGCTGCGCGGGCCTGAGCGCCGAACTGATCGCGGAGCGGATCCGCCGCCTCGTGCACGAGTTCGGCGGCGACCGGCCCGAGGACGACCTGGCGCTGCTGGTGCTCCAGGCCGAGTGACTCCGGGCCCGGTGACCCGGCCGGTGCTGGACAATGGAGGGCATGCCCTCCGCACTCCCCGACGGCGAGCCCGTCCCCGCCGACGGCGCGCTGCCCGCCTCCGCGCTCACCGGGGCCGCCGGCCGGCCCCTCGGCTTCTACCTGCACGTCCCGTACTGCGCGACCCGCTGCGGCTACTGCGACTTCAACACCTACACCGCGACCGAGCTGCGCGGCACGGGCGGAGTGCTCGCCTCCCGCGACAACTACGCGGACACCCTGACCGACGAGGTCCGCCTGGCCCGCAAGGTGCTCGGCGACGACCCGCGCGAGGTCCGCACGGTCTTCGTCGGGGGCGGCACGCCGACGCTGCTGGCCGCCGGCGACCTCGTCCGGATGCTGGCGGCGATCCGCGACGAGTTCGGCCTGGCACCGGACGCGGAGATCACCACGGAGGCGAACCCGGAGTCCGTCGACCCGGCGTACCTCGCCACCCTCCGGGAGGGCGGCTTCAACCGGATCTCCTTCGGGATGCAGAGCGCCAGGCGGCACGTGCTCCAGGTCCTGGACCGCACCCACACCCCCGGCCGCCCCGAGGCCTGCGTGGCGGAGGCGCGGTCGGCCGGGTTCGACCACGTCAACCTCGACCTGATCTACGGCACGCCGGGGGAGAGCGACGACGACTGGCGGGCCTCCCTGGACGCGGCGATCGGCGCCGGACCCGACCACGTCAGCGCCTACGCCCTGATCGTCGAGGAGGGCACCCAGCTCGCCCGCCGCATCCGCCGGGGCGAGGTCCCGATGACGGACGACGACGTCCACGCCGACCGCTACCTGATCGCCGAGGAGACGCTGTCGGCGGCGGGCTACGGCTGGTACGAGGTCTCCAACTGGGCCACCTCGCGGGCCGGGCGGTGCCTGCACAACGAGCTGTACTGGCGGGGCGCCGACTGGTGGGGCGCGGGACCCGGCGCGCACTCGCACGTGGGCGGGGTGCGCTGGTGGAACGTCAAGCACCCGGGGGCGTACGCGGCGGCCCTCGCCGCCGGCCGCTCCCCGGGCGCCGGACGCGAACTCCTCACCGGGGAGGACCGCCGGGTGGAGCGGATCCTGCTGGAGCTGCGGCTGCGGGAGGGGGTCCCGCTGTCGCTGCTGAAGGAGCAGGGCCTGGCGGCCTCCCGGCGCGCGCTGGCCGACGGGCTCCTCCAGGAGGAGCCGTACGCGGGGGGACACGCCGTGCTGACGCTGCGGGGGCGGCTGCTGGCGGACGCGGTGGTCAGGGACCTCGTCGACTGAGCGCGGGCCTCACGCGCCGCCCGGGCCGGCCGTGACGAAGTCGATCAGCTCCTCGACCCGGCCCAGCAGCTCCGGCTCCAGGTCCTTGTACGACCGCACCCGCGACAAGATGTGCTGCCAGGCCGCGCCCGTGTTCTCCGGCCAGCCCAGGGCCCGGCAGACGCCCGTCTTCCAGTCCTGCCCGCGCGGCACGGTGGGCCACGCCGGGATGCCCACGGAGGAGGGCTTCACCGCCTCCCAGACGTCGATGTACGGATGGCCGACCACCAGCGCGTGCTCGCTGGTCACCGACTCGGCGATGCGCCACTCCTTGGTGCCCGGCAGCAGGTGGTCCACCAGGACGCCGAGCCGGGCGTCGGGGCCCGGCCCGAACTCCGCCACGATCGACGGCAGGTCGTCCACGCCCTCCAGGTACTCGACCACCACGCCCTCGACGCGCAGGTCGTCGCCCCACACCTTCTCGACCAGCTCGGCGTCGTGCCGGCCCTCGACGTAGATGCGGCCGGCGCGGGCCACGCGCGCGCGGGCCTGCGGGACGGCCACCGAGCCGGAGGCCGTGCGGGCGGGCCGCACCGGGCCGGCGGACGGCCGGACCAGGGTGACGGTCCTGCCCTCCAGCAGGAAGCCGCCCGGCTGGAGCGGGAACACCCGGTGCTTGCCGTGGCGGTCCTCCAGCGTCACCGTGCCCGCCTCGCAGCCGATCACCGCGCCGCAGAACCCGCTGGCGGGCTCCTCCACCACCAGACCGGGCTCCGCCGGGACCTCGGGCACGGCCTTCGGCTTCTTCCAGGAAGGGGTCAGGTCGGCGGAGTACGCACGAGGGCGTGGGCCCGAAGGGCCCCCGTGGGAAGGGCGGTGGCGGGAGACGGGTGGGCGCATTCGAGTGACGATAGGAGAACCGCCGGGCGCTCGCTCACGACACGCCGAAACGCGCGGCCAGCTCGTCGCGCTGGCGCCGGACGAAGGCCGCGTCGACCACCGCTCCGTGACCGGGTACGTACAGCGCGTCCGCGCCGCCCAGCGCGAGCAGCCGGTCCAGGGCGTCCGGCCAGCGCGACGGTACGGCGTCCGGGCCCGCCTGGGGCGCGCCGGACTCCTCGACCAGGTCGCCGCAGAAGACCACCTCCGGGTCGCCGGGCACCAGGACCACCAGGTCGTGGGCCGTGTGGCCGGGCCCCACGTTGGCCAGCAGCGCCTGCCGGCCGCCCCCGAGGTCGAGGGTCCACTCGCCGGAGACCAGGTGGCGGGGCGGGACCAGGGCGTCGACGGCCTCGTCCGCATCGGCCACCGGCAGCCCGTTCCTGACCGCGTCCAGGCGCAGCTCCTCGCGCTCCTGGGCGAACACCGCGTCCATGCCCACCGCCGCGTACACCTGCGCCCCGGCGAACGCGGGCGCGCCGAGGACGTGGTCGAAATGGGGGTGGGTGAGCGCGAGATGGGTCACACGGCGGCCGGCGAGCCGCTGCGCCGCCTCCCGCACCCGGGCGCCCTCCGCGAGGCTCGAGCCGGCGTCCACCGCCAGGGCCGTGCCGTCCCCGACGACCAGCCCAGCGGTGCAGTCCCAGCCGGGCAGCCGGCACCGCCCCACCCCGGCGGCCAGCCGCTCCCACCCCAGCTCTTCCCAAGTCACCGTCATACCGCGACGCTAGCGGTAGCCGGGGCGGCGAGCGGGGACCGACCTTGCCCGGTGAGTACCCCACGGCCGTACACTGGGCCGGGGAACGCTGGCACTCAGGGACGCAGAGTGCCAGGCGGGTGACCCGGAGGGCCGAGGGACCGGATGCTGGAGGTGCGCGCGGATGCTGAGTGAACGCAGGCTGCAGGTGCTGCGCGCCATCGTCCAGGACTACGTGGGCACCGAGGAGCCGGTCGGTTCCAAGGCGCTCACCGAGCGGCACAACCTCGGCGTCTCCCCGGCGACCGTGCGCAACGACATGGCGGCCCTGGAGGACGAGGGGTACATCGCGCAGCCGCACACCAGTGCCGGGCGCATCCCCACCGACAAGGGCTACCGTCTGTTCGTGGACAAGCTCGCGGGCGTCAAGCCGATGACCGCGCCCGAGCGGCGGGCGATCCAGAACTTCCTCGACGGCGCCGTCGACCTCGACGACGTGGTGGCCCGGACGGTGCGGCTGCTCGCGCAGCTCACCCGGCAGGTCGCCGTCGTGCAGTACCCGTCCCTGACCAGGTCCACCGTGCGCCACGTGGAGCTGCTCCCGCTGGCTCCCGCGCGCGTGATGCTGGTGCTGATCACGGACACGGGCCGGGTGGAGCAGCGGATGGTCGACTGCCCGGCGCCGTTCGGCGAGTCCTCGCTGGCGGATCTGCGCGCGCGGCTGAACAGCCGGGTCGCGGGCCGCCGGTTCACCGACGTGCCGAAGCTGGTCGAGGACCTGCCGGATGCGTTCGAGGCCGAGGACCGCGGTACGGTCTCCACGGTGCTCTCCACTCTGCTGGAGACACTGGTCGAGGAGAACGAGGAGCGGCTGATGATCGGCGGCACCGCCAATCTCACCCGCTTCGGGCACGACTTCCCCCTCACGATCCGCCCCGTCCTGGAGGCTCTGGAGGAGCAGGTCGTGCTTCTCAAGCTCCTCGGCGAGGCGAAGGATCCGGGCGTGATGGTGCGCATCGGGCACGAGAACGCCCACGAGGGACTCAACTCCACCTCCGTGGTGTCGGTCGGTTACGGTTCGGGCGGCGAGGCGGTTGCCAAGCTCGGCGTGGTCGGACCGACCCGCATGGACTACCCGGGAACGATGGGAGCGGTACGCGCAGTGGCACGGTACGTCGGACAGATCCTGGCGGAGTCGTAAGTGGCCACGGACTACTACGCCGTTCTCGGCGTGCGCCGCGACGCGTCGCAGGATGAGATCAAGAAGGCGTTCCGCCGGCTCGCGCGCGAGCTGCACCCGGACGTCAACCCCGATCCGAAGACCCAGGAGCGGTTCAAGGAGATCAACGCCGCCTACGAGGTGCTGTCGGACCCGCAGAAGAAGCAGGTCTACGACCTCGGCGGCGACCCGCTCTCCCAGTCGGGCGGGGCCGGCGCCGGCTTCGGGGCCGGTGGCTTCGGCAACTTCTCCGACATCATGGACGCGTTCTTCGGCACGGCGTCGCAGCGCGGGCCGCGCTCGCGCACCCGGCGCGGCCAGGACGCGATGATCCGCATCGAGGTCGAGCTGGACGAGGCGGCCTTCGGCACGACCAAGGACATCCAGGTCGACACGGCGGTCGTCTGCAACACCTGCAACGGCGAGGGCGCCGCTCCGGGCACGTCCGCGCAGACGTGTGACATGTGCCGGGGCCGCGGTGAGGTCTCGCAGGTCACCCGGTCCTTCCTGGGCCAGGTCATGACCTCGCGCCCCTGCCCGCAGTGCCAGGGCTTCGGCACCGTCGTGCCGACGCCGTGCCCGGAGTGCGCCGGCGACGGCCGCGTGCGGTCGCGGCGGACGCTGACGGTGAAGATCCCGGCCGGTGTCGACAACGGCACGCGGATCCAGCTCGCCGGCGAGGGCGAGGTCGGGCCCGGCGGCGGTCCGGCCGGTGACCTGTACGTCGAGATCCACGAGCTGCCGCACGCCACCTTCCAGCGCCGCGGCGACGACCTCCACTGCACGGTGACCATTCCGATGACCGCGGCGGCGCTCGGCACGAAGGTGCCGCTGGAGACGCTGGACGGCATGGAGGAGGTCGACATCCGGCCCGGCACCCAGTCCGGCCAGTCGATCCCGCTGCACAACCGCGGTGTCACGCACCTGCGCGGCGGCGGCCGGGGCGACCTCATCGTCCACGTCGAGGTCATGACGCCGACGAAGCTGGATCCCGAGCAGGAGCGGCTGCTGCGCGAGCTGGCGAAGCTGCGCGGCGAGGAGCGGCCGCAGGGCCAGTTCCAGCCCGGCCAGCAGGGCCTGTTCTCCCGGCTGAAGGACGCGTTCAACGGGCGCTGACCGGCTCGGTCCGGCCGGCGCGGAAGTGGCATGTGCCACGGGTACGGGTGGATTCGGACTTGATCGGAGGACATGACACCATGCGGTCATGTCCTCCGCACTGACCGATCTCTTCCCCCACCCGATCGTGCAGGCTCCCATGGCGGGCGGGGTCTCCGTGCCGCGGCTCGCCGCCGCCGTGTCCGAGGCGGGCGGCCTCGGCTTCCTCGCCGCCGGGTACAAGACCGCCGACGGCCTGTACCAGGAGATCAAGCAGCTGCGGAGCCTGACGGGCCGCCCCTTCGGCGTGAACGTGTTCATGCCGCAGCCGGAGTACCCCGGTGCAAGCACCGGCTCCCCTGGAGCGGCCGGCGCCGCGCCCCCTTCCGGTGCCGTGGAGCTGTACGCCCACCAGCTGGCCGGTGAGGCCGCCTGGTACGACACCGAGCTGGGCGACCCGGACAGCGGCCGCGACGACGGCTTCGAGGCCAAGCTCGCCGTCCTCCTCGACAATCCGGTGCCGGTGGTCTCCTTCCACTTCGGCGTGCCGGACCGGGAGGTCGTCGACTCCCTGCACCGCGCCGGGACCTTCACCCTGGTCACCGCCACCACCGCCGAGGAGGCCCGGGCGGTGGAGCGGGCCGGGGCGGACGCGGTGATCGCCCAGGGCGTGGAGGCCGGCGGCCACCAGGGCACCCACCGGGACCTGCCGGAGAACGACGGCGCCGGCCTCGGACTGCTGTCGCTGGTCGCGCAGATCGGGGAGGCGGTGGACCTCCCGGTCGTCGCCGCCGGAGGCATCATGCGCGGCGGCCAGATCGCCGCCGTCCTCGCCGCGGGCGCCGCCGCCGCCCAGCTCGGCACCGCCTTTCTCGCCACCGCCGAGTCCGGCGCCCACGCCCTGCACAAGCAGGCGCTGACCAACCCCCTGTTCGCGCGCACCGAGCTGACCCGCGCCTTCTCCGGCCGCCCGGCCCGCGCCCTGGTCAACCGCTTCCTGCGCGAGCACGGCCCCTACGCGCCCGCCGCCTACCCGGAGGTCCACCACCTGACCTCGCCGCTGCGCAAGGCGGCCGCCCGGGCCGACGACGCGCAGGGCATGGCGCTGTGGGCGGGCCAGGGCCACCGCATGGCCCGCGACCTGCCGGCCGGGGAGCTGGTGCGGGTGCTGGCCGGCGAACTCGCCGAGGCGCGGGCGGCGTTGTCGGCCGGTGGTGGCGCCCGATGACCGCCCCCGTGTTCGTCGTCGAGCACTTCCGGGCCGGCGGGGACGGCCACTACGTCCTGGACGGTCCCGAGGGCCGGCACGCGGTGTCCGTGAAGCGGCTCCAGCCCGGCGAGGAGGTCGTCCTCACCGACGGCGCCGGACGCCACGCGGTGGGCGAGGTGGTCACCGCCGAGGGCAAGGACCGGCTGGTCGTGCGCCTGGGCACGGTCGAGGAGGAGCCGGTGCCCGCCCCGCGCGTCACCGTCGTGCAGGCGCTGCCCAAGGGCGACCGCGGCGAACTCGCCGTCGAGACGATGACCGAGGTCGGCGTCGACGCGATCGTGCCCTGGCAGGCGGCCCGCTGCATCACCCAGTGGCGGGGCGAGCGCGGACTGAAGGCGCTCGGCAAGTGGCGGGCCACCGCCCGGGAGGCCGGCAAGCAGTCCCGCCGGGTCCGCTTCCCCGAGGTCGCGGACGCGGCGACGACCAAGCAGGTCGCCGCGCTGCTCGCCGCGGCCGACTTCGCCGCCGTGCTGCACTCGGACTTCGAGCACGCCAGTGAGCCGCTGGCCACCGCCCAACTCCCCGCCGAGGGCGAGATCGTTCTGGTCGTCGGACCCGAAGGAGGCGTCTCCCGGGACGAGTTGGCGCTCTTCGAGGAGGCGGGCGCGAAGGCGTACGTGCTCGGGCCCACGGTGTTGCGGACATCCACCGCCGGCACCGCCGCCGCGGCCCTCCTGCTGGGCCGCACCGGCCGCTGGTCATGACACCGGGGGAACACCGATGGAACTCGCCCAGGTCCGGCTCCTCGTCACCGACTTCGCCGCCTGCTACCGCTTCTACGCCGACGTCCTCGGCCTGATGCCGCAGTCCGGCGCGACCGGGGGGCCGTACGAGAAGTTCAGCCCGCACGCCGGCTCCGCCGGGATCGCGCTGCAGGACCGCGCGATGATGGCCGAGGTCCTGGCCGAGGCCGGCGAGAGCGCCACCGGCCACCGCTCCCTGGTCGTGCTGCGCGTCGACGACCTCGACGCGTACTGCGCCGAGATCACCTCCCGGGGCGCCACCCTGCTCCACGGCCCCGCCCCCATGACCGACCGCATGCGCGTCGCCCACCTGAAGGACCCGGAGGGCAACCTGGTCGAACTCCAGGAGTGGCTCCTGCTGCGCGGCTGACCGCGGCGACGGGCGGCACGGGCCGCCCGGACGGGTGAGTGGCCGTATGCGGCCTTCCGCGGCGCCGGTGTCGGTGGGACGCTGCCCTCCATGGGGGCTTCCATGCGGATGCGGCGTCGGGTGTGGTCCGTGCGGACGGCGGGCGTGGCGGGACTCGCGGCGGTGGCCGCGGGCGCGCTGGTGGCGTGCGACCCCGGCGGGCTGAGTTCCGCCGCGGCCGCGTACACCACCGACACCACCGCGACCACCGAGCTGAAACGGCAGCACGTGGACGTCAGTTGGCTCAGCTGCACCGGCAGCTACGGCAAGGGCGGCCTCGGCGTGGGCAGATCGCCCTCGCCGTCGGAGACCACCGTCGTCTCGGTCGACTGCCGCGGGCGGACCAAGGACGGGCGGAGGATCACCGTCACCGGCAAGGTGACCCGGGCCGTCGACGGCGCCTGTGTGCGCGGCGACCTGACGGCCACGGTCGGCGGCCGGCGGGTGTTCCGCGTGAGCGGGCTCGGCGACTGCGACGCCACACCGGGCCCGACGTACCGGCCGCCCGTCACCTACCGGCCCACCGGCGGGCCCCGGCCCACCGTGACGGTCACCGTCACCCGGACCATCTGGTGCAAGGGCGACCCGACCTGCTGGCCCGTCGAGGGCAAGTGATCGAAAAACCGGGGCGGGGAACCCCGCCGCTGCGTACAGTGACGGGGTGACTCAGGGCGCTTCGACAGGAACCTCCGGCTACCTCCGATTCCCCTCCCTCCATGGCGATCTGGTGACCTTCACCGCCGAGGACGACGTGTGGCTCGCCCCCCTCGACGGCGGGCGGGCCTGGCGGGTCAGCGCCGACAACGTGCCGGTGAACCATCCCCGCGTCTCGCCCGACGGCACGACCGTCGCCTGGACCTCCACCCGCGACGGCGCCCCCGAGGCGCACATCGCCCCCGTGGCCGGCGGCCCCGCCAAGCGGCTGACGTACTGGGGGAGTTGGAAGACCCAGGTGCGCGGCTGGACCCCGGACGGCGAGGTCCTCGTGGTCAGCACCCACGGTCAGGCCACCCTGCGCCGCACCTGGGCCCGCGCCGTCCCGCTGGACGGCGGACCGGCGGCCACCCTGCCGTACGGGCCCGTCGGCGACGTCGCGCACGGCCCGCACACCGTGCTGCTGTCCGCGCCGATGGGCCGCGAGGCCGCCTGGTGGAAGCGGTACCGGGGCGGCACGGCGGGCAAGCTGTGGATCGACCGCGGCGGCGACGGCGAGTTCACGCGGCTGCACGAGGAGCTGGACGGGAACCTCGAGTACCCGCTGTGGGTCGGGGACCGCGTCGCGTTCCTGTCCGACCACGAGGGCACCGGGGCCGTGTACTCCTCCCTCGCCGACGGCACGGACCTGCGCCGCCACACCCCTCTCGACGGCTTCTACGCCCGGCACGCCGCCTCCGACGGCACCCGGGTCGTGTACGCGAGCGCCGGTGAACTCTGGCTGCTGGACGACCTCCAGGGCGCCGAGCCGCGCCGGCTCGACGTGCGGCTGGGCGGATCCCGCGCGGACCTGCAGCCGTTCCCGGTGAACGCCGCCCGCTGGTTCGGCTCCGCCGCCCCCGACCACACCGCGCGCGGCAGCGCGGTCGCCGTGCGCGGCGCCGTCCACTGGGTCACCCACCGCTCCGGCCCCGCCCGCGCCCTCGCCGCCGAGCCCGGCGTGCGGGCCCGGCTGCCGCGCACCTTCCGCAGCGAGGGCGAGGAGTGGGTGGTGTGGGTGACGGACGCCGAGGGCGAGGACGCCCTGGAGTTCGCGCCCGCCACCGGCGCCGCCCCCGGCACCACCCCGCGCCGGCTCGCCGCCGGGCAGCTCGGCCGCGTCCTGGAACTCGCCATGGCACCCGACGGCAGCCGGGCCGCCGTCGCCTCGCACGACGGGCGGCTGCTGCTCGTCGAGCGTGAGACCGGCGAGATCCGCGAGGTGACCCGCAGCGAGCACGGCGACGTGTCCGACCTCGCCTTCTCGCCCGACTCCGGCTGGCTCGCCTGGTCCCACCCCGGCCCCTCCCCGCTCGCCCAGCTCCGCATCGCCAACACCACCGACCTCACGGTCACCGAGGCGACCCCGCTGCGCTTCCGGGACTACGCGCCCGCCTTCACCCTGGACGGCCGGCACCTCGCCTTCCTCTCCAGCCGCTCCTTCGATCCGGTCTACGACGAGCACGTCTTCGACCTGGCCTTCGTGGAGGGCGTCCGCCCCTACCTGATCACCCTCGCCGCGACCACGCCGTCCCCGTTCGGACCGCAGCGGCACGGCCGGCCCTTCGGCACCCCCGACAAGGACGAGACCCCCGACAGCGAGGGCACCCCGGCCACCCGGATCGACCTCGACGGGCTCGCCGACCGCATCGTGCCCTTCCCGGTCGAGGCCGCCCGCTACACCAACCTGCGCGCCGCCAAGGACGGCGTGCTCTGGCTGCGCCACCCCGTGCGCGGCGTCCTCGGCGCCTCCCGCGCCACACCCGACGCCCCCGACCCCAAGACCGCCCTGGAACGCTACGACCTGGCCCAGCAGCGCCTGGAGCACCTCGCCGCCGACGCCGACCACTTCCGGGTCAGCGGCGACGGCAAGCGGGTCCTGCTGTGGAGCGACGGCCGGCTCCGGGTCGTCCCCGCCGACCGGCGCGCCTCCGACGACGAGGACAGCGACTCGAACATCCCCGTCGACCTCGGCCGCGTCCGGCAGACCGTCGACCCGGTCGCCGAATGGCGGCAGATGTACGACGAGACGGGCCGCGTCATGCGGGACAACTTCTGGCGCGCGGACATGGGCGGCGTCGACTGGGACGGCGTCCTCGACCGCTACCGGCCCCTCCTGGACCGCCTCGCCACCCACGACGACCTCGTGGACCTCCTGTGGGAGGTGCACGGCGAACTCGGCACCTCGCACGCCTACGTCACCCCGCGCGGCGGCTTCGGCCACGGCGAACGCCAGGGCCTGCTCGGCGCCGACCTCTCCCGCCACGAGGACGGCACCTGGCGCATCGACCGCATCCTGCCGTCGGAGACCTCCGACCCCGACGCCCGCTCCCCGCTGGCCGCACCCGGCGTCGCCGTACGCCCCGGGGACGCGATCGTCGCCGTCGCCGGCCGGCCCGTCGACCCGGTCACCGGGCCCGGCCCGCTGCTCGTCGGCACGGCCGGGAAGCCGGTCGAGCTGACCGTCTCGCCCGCCGGTGGCGGCGACCCGCGGCACGCCGTCGTCGTCCCCCTCGCCGACGAGGAACCCCTGCGCTACCACGCCTGGGTCGCCGGCCGCCGCGCCCACGTCCACGAGAAGTCCGGCGGCCGCCTCGGGTACCTGCACGTACCCGACATGCAGGCCCCCGGCTGGGCCCAGATCCACCGCGACCTGCGCGTCGAGGTGGCCCGCGAGGGGCTCGTCGTCGACGTCCGGGAGAACCGCGGCGGCCACACCTCGCAGCTCGTGGTGGAGAAGCTGGCCCGCCGGATCGTCGGCTGGGACCTGCCGCGCGGCATGCAGCCCGAGAGCTACCCCAGGGACGCCCCGCGCGGCCCGGTCGTCGCCGTCGCCAACGAGTTCTCCGGCTCCGACGGCGACATCGTCAACGCGGCGATCCGCGCCCTCGGCATCGGCCCGGTCGTGGGCACCCGCACCTGGGGCGGCGTCATCGGCATCGACAGCCGCTACCGCCTGGTCGACGGCACCCTCATCACACAGCCGAAGTACGCGTTCTGGCTGGAGGGCGCCGGCTGGGGCGTGGAGAACCACGGCGTCGACCCCGACGTGGAGGTGGTGCAGCGGCCGCAGGACTGGGCGGCGGGCCGGGACGTCCAGCTCGACGAGGCGATCAGGCTGGCGCTGGAGGCACTGGAGGCCGCGCCGGCCAAGACGCCACCGGAACTGCCCTGACCTGCCCCTGCGACGTCCCCCGATACGATGCCCCGGTACCGATCACCGGTACCGATCACCAGTGAGGAGGCACCCGCATGGCCGGTGAGCCGCAGGACGACTGCCTGTTCTGCAAGATCGTCGCGGGCCACATCCCGGCGACGATCGTCCGTGAGACGGAGACCACCGTCGCCTTCCGTGACATAAACCCCCAGGCTCCCACCCACGTCCTGGTGATCCCCAAGGCGCACTACGAGAACGCCGCCGCGCTCGGCGCGAGCGCCCCGCAGCTCGCCGCCGACGTCCTCGCCGAGACCCAGGCCGTCGCCGACGAGGAGAAGCTGGACAGCTACCGCGTCGTCTTCAACACCGGCGGCGGCGCCGGGCAGACCGTCTGGCACGCCCACGCGCACGTCCTCGGCGGGCGCGGCCTCGAATGGCCCCCCGGGTAACCAGCCGTGTCCGAACGTGAACTGGTCGTCCTGGGCACCGCCAGCCAGGTCCCGACCCGGCAGCGCAACCACAACGGCTACCTGCTGCGCTGGGACGGCGAGGGCATCCTGTTCGACCCCGGCGAGGGCACCCAGCGGCAGATGCTGCGCGCCGGGGCCTCCGCCCACGACCTGAACCGGATCTGCGTCACGCACTTCCACGGCGACCACAGCCTGGGCCTGGCCGGCGTGATCCAGCGGATCAACCTCGACCAGGTGCCGCACGAGGTCACCGCGCACTACCCGCGCTCCGGGCAGCGCTTCTTCGACCGGCTGCGGTACGCCACCGCCTACCGGGAGACGGTGAGCCTCACCGAGGCGCCGGTCGCCACCGACGGCGTCCTCGCGGCGACACCGTCGTACACGCTCGAGGCCCGCAAGCTGTCGCACCCCGTCGAGTCCTACGGCTACCGGCTGACCGAGCCCGACGGGCGCCGCATGCTGCCCGAGCGGCTCGCCGCCCACGGCATCGCGGGGCCGGACGTCGGCCGCCTCCAGCGCGAGGGCCGGCTCGGCGGGGTGACGCTGGAGGACGTGAGCGAGGTGCGGCGCGGGCAGCGGTTCGCGTTCGTCATGGACACCCGGCTGTGCGACGGCGTCCACGCCCTCGCCGAGGGCTGCGACCTGCTCGTCATCGAGTCCACCTTCCTCGACGAGGACGTGGAACTCGCCGTCGACCACGGGCACCTGACGGCCGGCCAGGCGGCGGCCGTGGCACGGGACGCCGGCGTGCGGCACCTCGTCCTCACCCACTTCAGCCAGCGCTACTCCGATCCCGCGGAGTTCGAACGGCAGGCCCGCGCCGCCGGGTTCGAGGGCGAGCTGACGGTGGCGCACGACCTGCAGCGAGTGCCGGTTCCGAAACGTCGGTGACCTGGCCGTACGATGCTTCGATGCCCCTCCCGAAAGCAGAACTGCACCTCCACGTCGAAGGCACCCTGGAGCCCGAGCTGGCGTTCGAGCTGGCGGCCCGCAACGGCGTCGCGCTGCCGTACGCCGACACGGACGAGCTGCGCGAGGCGTACCGGTTCGAGGACCTCCAGTCCTTCCTGAACCTGTACTACGAGCTCATGGCCGTCCTGCGCACCGAGCAGGACTTCGCGGACCTGGCCGACGCCTACCTCGCCCGCGCCGCCGCGCAGGGCGTCCGGCACGCGGAGATCTTCTTCGACCCGCAGGCCCACCTGGCCCGGGGCGTGGCCATGGGCACGGTCGTGGAGGGGCTGTGGCGCGCACTCGGCCGCAGCGAGGAGAACCACGGCGTCTCCACCAGGCTCATCCTGTGCTTCCTGCGCGACGAGTCCGCCGAGTCGGCGCTGCGGACCCTGGAGGCGGCGCGGCCGTACCTGGACCGGATCACGGGCGTCGGCCTCGACTCCGCCGAGGTCGGGCACCCGCCGGCGAAGTTCCGCGAGGTGTACGAGGCCGCCGCCGCGCTCGGGCTGCGGCGCGTGGCGCACGCCGGTGAGGAGGGGCCGCCGGAGTACATCACCGAGGCCCTGGACGTGCTCGGCGTGGAGCGCGTCGACCACGGCCTGCGCTGCCTGGAGGACCCGGCGCTGGTGCAGCGGCTGGTGCGGGAGCGCGTTCCGCTGACCGTGTGCCCGCTGTCCAACGTCCGGCTGCGCGCGGTGGACGTCCTCGCGGACCATCCCCTGCCGGCCATGCTCGACGCGGGCCTGCTGTGCACGGTCAACTCCGACGACCCGGCCTACTTCGGCGGGTACGCCGGCGACAACTTCACCGCCGTGCGGCAGGCCCTCGGCCTCACCGGGGAGCGGCTGCGGGAACTGGCCCGCAACTCCTTCCTCGCCTCCTTCCTGGAGGACGACGAGGAGCGCCGGGCCCGTTACCTGGCCGAGGTGGAGGCGTACGAGTTCGGGGACGCGGTGTCGTAGGCGTCCCGGGCGGGCACGGCGGCCGTCTCCAGCGGGAGTTCCACCACCGGCGGGAGCGGCCTGCCCACCCGCAGCGCCACCACGGTCATCGGTACGGCCACGCCCAGCAGCACCGCCGCCAGGACCTGGCCCATGCCCGCGAACCCCGCGCCCGCCGCCAGCACGCTCCCGGTCAGCGGCCCGGCCGCCGTGCCCAGGGAGCCGGCCGACCCGACCAGCACCGCCCAGCGGCCGCGCGGGTCGAGGGAGGCGGCGAGGCCGATGACGTACGACAGCACGACCGGGTAGAGCAGGTTCCAGGAGATCTCCCCGAACGCGAAGGTCCCCAGGTCGGTCGCCGACGCGCTGAGCGCCACGCAGCCCGCGATGAGCGCCGTACCGGCGCCGATCGGCACCGCCCGGCCCAGCCGCGGCCCGAGCGCGCCCGCGCCGACCACACCGGCCAGCCCGGCGCCGAGCGCCACCGCGAACACCGCGCCGACGGTGACCTCGCCGAGGTGGGCCTGGTCCAGGCCGATGCGCCCGCTGACACCCCAGAGGGCGTTCTGCGCCAGGGACCAGCACGGCATGGCCGCCGCCAGCAGCAGGCCGGCGCGCCGGTGGGGGAGCCGGCCCCGCTCGGCGCGGGACGTACGGGCGGGGGCCGTGCGGGCGGGCAGCCGGCCGGTCAGCGGCCACACGGCGAGCGCGGTCAGGGCGAGGGCGGCGAGCGGCCGGCCGTGGCCGGGGCCCAGGTGGGGGATGGTCAGGTACAGCGCGCCGGCCAGGGCGGAGACGACGAGCAGGCCGAGCGTGGTGACCCGGTGCGGGTCCCTCCCCCACGCTCGGACACCCTCGCGCGGGGGGACCCCCATCGCGGCGATGCCGCTCGTGGCGACCGCCGTGACCGTGCCCGACCCGAACCCGCCGATCAGCGCGCCCGCGACGACGGCCGGTACGGCACCGGTGAGCGCCGCGCCGCCGTAGCCGAGGACGGCCAGGGCGAGTCCCGCCCGGGCGAGGGCGCGCGGGCCGAACCGCTCGCCCCGGGCGGCCACCAGGAAGCCGGCCGTGGCCGAACTCAGCAGCAGGGCGCTGCCGACGGCCCCGGCCTGGGTGGCGGACAGCGGCAGCCCGGCGTCGAGCCGGCCGACGGTGGTCGGCAGCAGGTAGGGAGCGAGGTACCCGGCCGCGAACAGGGCGACGAGGGGCCAGGGCAGGGTGCGGGGGGCGGACAAGGGCGTTCCCTGGGCAGGCGAAAGCAACGGCTTGGAGGGGGAGGGGCGACGGCCGTCGACGGACGGGAACGCGCGAGCAAGTTGTATCAAGCACGCGGTTTTGGAAGAAGCCCGCTTGGTGTGATCTGAGTCACTGTCGAGTTTGCGATCGGAGTGGGCGGGTAAAAGGCCTCATTCGCCGGGCGGATTGCGTGTAATGCCCGTTCCTCGCCCCCCCTCCCTCCCCTTCCTCTCCTCTTTGCCGTCCGGTCTTCGGGAGGCCGTTGACGGCGGGACGTCCGTGTATCTAGCCTCTGTTCTCATACATGGACGACATTCACAAGGGGAGATGGTTCAGGTGGGCGGCGACCCGAGTCCGCAGGACGTGGCGCGGCGGCTGCGGAAAGGCCTGGCGCAGGGCGTGCTGTCCTTCCCGCTGACCGCCTTCCACGACGACGGCTCCCTGGACCCCGACGGCTGCCGCGCCCACGTGGCGGACCGGCTCGCCGCCGGTCCCGGTGCCGTGTTCCCGGCCTGCGGCACCGGCGAGTTCTTCTCGCTGGACGAGGAGGAGTACCGGCAGGTCGTCCGCATCGCCGTCCAGGAGGCGGCGGGACGGGTGCCCGTGGTGGCCGGCACCGGGTACGGCTGGGCGCAGGCCGCCCGGTTCGCGCGGATCGCCGAGGACGCCGGCGCCGACGCCCTGCTCGTCCTGCCGCACTACCTCGTCGCCGCCCCGCAGGACGGCCTCGCCGCCCAGCTCGAACAGCTCGCCGCCCGCACCCGGCTGCCGCTGGTCGCCTACCAGCGCGGCCAGGTCGTCTACACGCCGGCCACGCTCCGGCGTATCGCCCGCGTCCCGAACGTCATCGGCCTCAAGGACGGCCACAGCGACCTCGACCGCCTCCAGCGCCTCACACTGACCGCCCCCGAGGACTTCCTGTTCTTCAACGGCGCCGCCACCGCCGAGATCCAGGCCCGCGCCTACGCCGCCGTCGGCGTCCCCGCCTACTCCTCCGCCGTGCACGCCTTCGCCCCCGAGATCGCGGGCGCCTTCTTCGGCGCGCTGCGCGACGGCGACCACGGCACCACCGACAAGCTGCTGCGGGACTTCTACGTCCCCTTCGTCGAACTCCGTGACCGCGCACCCGGATACGCGGTCTCCCTCGTGAAGGCCGCGGCCCGGCTGCGCGGGCAGCGCGTCGGACCCGTCCGCGCCCCGCTCACCGACCCCTCGCCCGCCGACCTCGCCGACCTCGAGGCCCTCCTCACCGCCGGACTCGACCTCGTAGGAGCCACCCTGTGACCCGTGACCTGACCATCACCGAGGTACGCCTGACGCCGATCCTGGTCGCCGACCCGCCCCTGCTCAACACGCAGGGCGTGCACCAGCCGTACACCCCGCGGCTGATCGTGGAGGTCGTCACCGCCGACGGGACCACGGGGCTGGGGGAGACCTACGGCGACACCAAGTACCTGGAACTGGCCCGCCCGCTCGCCGAGCGCCTCCCCGGACGCTCGGTCATGGACGTGAACAGCCTGTTCGGGCTCGACCTCGCCGTGGACGAGTCACGGGTCGCGGGGGCGGTCGACGCCGGCGGGCTGCGCGGCGTGCAGAGCGCCGACAAGCTGCGGCTGTCCGTGCTGTCCGCCTTCGAGGTCGCCTGCCTGGACGCCCAGGGCCGGGCGCTGGGACTGCCCGTGCACGCCCTGCTGGGCGGCAAGGTGCGGGACGCGGTGGAGTACAGCGCCTACCTCTTCTACAAGCTCGCCTCGGACGCGGACGACTGGGGCGCCGCCCTCGACCCGGCCGGAGTCGTCGCCCAGGCGCGCCGGTTCAAGGAGCGGTACGGGTTCGGCTCGTTCAAGCTCAAGGGCGGCGTCTTCCCGCCCGACGAGGAGATCGCCGCCGTCCGCGCCCTCGCCGAGGCCTTCCCCGGGCACCCGCTGCGCCTCGACCCCAACGGCGCCTGGTCGGTGGAGACCTCGCTGAAGGTCGCGGAGGAACTCGGCGACGTCCTGGAGTACCTGGAGGACCCGACGCTCGGCACCCCCGCCATGGCCGAGGTGTCCGCGGGGACCGAGGTGCCGCTGGCCACCAACATGTGCGTGACCACCTTCGGGGAGATCAAGGAGGCGTTCACCAAGGACGCCGTCCAGGTCGTGCTCTCCGACCACCACTACTGGGGCGGACTGCGCAACACCCGGCAACTCGCCGCGATCTGCGCCGCCTTCGGGGTCGGGGTGTCCATGCACTCCAACACCCACCTCGGCATCAGCCTCGCCGCGATGACCCACGTGGCGTCCACCGTGCCGGGCCTGCACCACGCCTGCGACTCCCACTACCCCTGGCAGTCCGAGGACGTCCTCACCGAGCGGCTCACCTTCACCGGCGGCCGCGTCACGGTGCCGGACGCACCCGGGCTGGGCGTCGAACTCGACCGGGAGGAACTGGACCGGCTGCACCGGCGGTGGGCCGAGGACGACGGCGGGATGCGCGACCGCGACGACGCCGCGGCGATGCGGGCGGCCGACCCCGGGTGGCGGACCCCGGTGATGCCCCGCTGGTGACCGCGGCGGCGGGGCTCACGGTGCGAGGGGCCCTGCGCGGGACGCGATCTGGTGCACACTGGCCGGACCCGCATCACGTCAGGGAGCGCACCGTGACCCCGTCCCGCACGATCGCCGGAGAGGAACCCGAGCACCTCACCCAGGCAGGGCGCTGCCGGCCGCAGGTCGACCCGCTGGCCTCCTCACGCGCACCCGGCGATCCGCCCTGGGACGTCTACCTGACGGGCACCGTCTTCCTCGACATCGTCTTCACCGGCCTGGACTCGGCCCCGGTGCGCGGCACCGAGTCCTGGGCCCGGGGCATGGGCTCCAGCCCGGGCGGCGTCGCCAACATGGCGGCCGCCCTGGCCCGCCTCGGCCTGCGCACGTCCCTCGCCGCGGCCTTCGGCGACGACCACTACGGCGAGTACTGCTGGGACGCGCTGGAACAGGGCGAGGGCATCGACCTCACCCCCTCGCGGACGGTGCCCGGCTGGCACTCGCCGGTGACGGTCTCCATGGCGTACGAGGGCGAGCGGACGATGGTGTCCCACGGGCACGAGCCGCCGCCGGAGGAGCCCGCCCCGGACTGCCCGCCCCGCGCGCGGGCCGCCGTCGCCTCCCTCACCCCGGGCCGGCGGGCGCCGTGGATCGCCCAGGCCGCCCGCGGGGGGACCCGGATCTTCGCCGACGTCGGCTGGGACGAGACCGGCGCCTGGGACCTCGCGGGGCTGGCCGACCTGCGGCACTGCGAGGCGTTCCTGCCCAACGCGGAGGAGGCGAAGCGGTACACCGGCGCCGACTGCCCGCGCCGGGCCGCGCACGCCCTGACCGAGCACGTGCCGGTGGCGGTGGTGACCCTGGGCGCGGAGGGCGCCTACGCGGTGGACCGGCGCACCGGGGAGGCCGCCGAGGTGCCCGCGATCACCGTGGAGGCACTGGACCCGACGGGAGCGGGCGACGTGTTCGTCGCCGGGTTCGTCACCGGCTCCCTGGCGGGCTGGCCCCTGGCCGACCGGCTCGCCTTCGCCGGCCTCACGGCGGCCCTGTCGGTGCAGGAGTTCGGGGGGTCGCTGTCGGCGCCGGGCTGGTTCGAGATCGCCGCCTGGTGGCGCAAGGTCCAGTCCCTGCCGGCCCCGCAACAAGACCCGGCCGCCCTGCGCCGCTACGCCTTCCTCGACGCCCTGCTGCCGCCGGTCCCCGCGGCCGCGGAGGTCTGGCCCCGCAGACGAGCGGTACCGACGATCGGCTTCCGCCCGGCCGACTGAAGTCCCGCCGACCGGTACCGGCCCCGGCCCGGAGGACGGTTTCCCGTCCGCCCGGGACCGGACGACTGCGGGCGGCGGCTGCGCACCGCCCGGGCGCCTTCCTCCCCGCCGCCCACGACCGGGGCAGGCACCGGACCGGCCGGCCGTCTCCCCATCGGGCCGGGGACCGGACGGCCACCGGCACCTGCACGCCGTCCGGGCGCCCTCTTCTCACCCCTCAGCCGCCTCCCGCCGACCCGTGGTCGTCACGGGACCCGCGGGCCGTTACCCCATTCCGTTCGGAGCGGGACGACCACCGGCCCGCCCACACCGGCCTTGCCGGGGTGCCCACCGCATCGCCCGTCCGGCCGGGCGCTGCGGCACGAGGACGTACGGCCCCGGGCCCGTCCGCGCCGCACGGGGCGCCGTCCCCGAGCCGCCGTCCCCGGGCCGTCCTCCCCGTCCGGCCGCCGGGTCCCCGCGACGTGGGGACCCGGCGGTCCCCGGCCGGTGCCGGATCCAGCCGTCCGGCCGGCCTCCGGCACCGGGCCCGCCGGCGTACACGCGCCTGCCGAAAAGCCCTACGGTGTTGTCAGCCCACCGTCGTACTCTGGACAGTGCGAGGCCGCCCTCAGCTACGCGGCCGTGACGAGGAGGAACCGCAGGCCTACAGCGCCGGCCCATGACTCAGACACCCACAGCTCACACCCCCGCGCAGGAGCAGGCGAGAGCGCAGTTCACCGTCCCCGCCCAGCACCCCATGGTGACCGTGCTGGGATCCGGCGACTCCCTCCTGCGCGTGATCGAGAAGGCATTCCCGGCGGCCGACATCCATGTCCGGGGCAATGAGATCAGCGCGGTCGGCGACCCCGTGGACGTCGCCCTGATTTCGCGCGTGTTCGACGAGATGATGCTGGTGCTCCGCACCGGGCAGCCGATGACGGAGGACGCAGTGGAACGCTCGATCGCCATGCTCAAGGCGAGCGAGAACGGGACGAGCGACGGCCCGGAGACCCCGGCCCAGGTGCTGACGCAGAACATCCTGTCCTCGCGCGGCCGCACGATCCGCCCCAAGACGCTCAACCAGAAGCGGTACGTCGACGCGATCGACAAGCACACGATCGTCTTCGGCATCGGCCCCGCCGGTACCGGCAAGACCTACCTGGCCATGGCCAAGGCCGTGCAGGCCCTGCAGTCCAAGCAGGTCAACCGGATCATCCTGACCCGCCCCGCGGTCGAGGCCGGCGAGCGCCTCGGCTTCCTGCCCGGCACGCTCTACGAGAAGATCGACCCCTACCTGCGCCCGCTGTACGACGCGCTGCACGACATGCTCGACCCGGACTCGATCCCGCGGCTGATGGCGGCGGGCACGATCGAGGTCGCGCCGCTCGCCTACATGCGCGGCCGCACGCTCAACGACGCCTTCATCATCCTGGACGAGGCCCAGAACACGAGCCCCGAGCAGATGAAGATGTTCCTCACCCGCCTCGGCTTCGACTCGAAGATCGTGATCACGGGTGACGTCACCCAGGTCGACCTGCCGAACGGCACCAAGAGCGGCCTGCGGCAGGTCCAGGACATCCTGGAGGGCGTCGAGGACGTCCACTTCTCCCGCCTGTCGTCCCACGATGTCGTCCGGCACAAGCTGGTGGGCCGTATCGTCGACGCGTACGAGCAGTACGACAGCAAGCACGGCACGGAGAACGGCGGCCACAAGGGCGGCCGTGGCAGGACCGGCGCCAAGGCTCCCCAGGGGAAGTAGACCAGCACGCCCATGTCGATCGACGTCAACAACGAGTCCGGCACCGAGGTCGACGAGCAGGCGATCCTCGACATCGCCCGCTACGCCCTCGCGCGGATGCGCATCCACCCGCTCTCCGAGCTCTCGGTGATCGTCGTGGACGCCGACGCCATGGAGCAGCTGCACATCCAGTGGATGGACCTGCCCGGGCCCACCGATGTCATGTCGTTCCCGATGGACGAGCTGCGGCCGCCGTCCAAGGACGACGACGAGCCGCCGCAGGGCCTGCTCGGCGACATCGTGCTGTGCCCGGAGGTCGCCGCCAAACAGGGGGCCGAGGCCCCGACGCAGCACTCCATGGACGAGGAGCTCCAGCTGCTCACCGTCCACGGCGTGCTGCACCTGCTCGGCTACGACCACGAGGAGCCGGACGAGAAGGCCGAGATGTTCGGGCTGCAGGCCGCCATCGTCGACGGCTGGCGGGCCGAGCGCGGGCTGACCGGGCCCTCCCCGGCGCCCACCGTCTCGTAGGCGGGCCGGTCGACACATGAGTCCGCAGATCGTGGTCGGCGCGATCGCGCTGGTCGTCGTGGCCTGGCTCGCCGCCTGCGCGGAGGCGGGCCTCGCCCGCGTCTCCAGCTTCCGGGCCGAGGAGGCCGTCAAGTCCGGCCGGCGCGGCAGCGCCAGGCTCGCCCAGGTCGCCGCCGACCCCACCCGCTACCTGAACGTCGCCCTGCTGGTCCGCGTCGCCTGCGAGATGGCGGCCGCGGCCCTGGTGACGTACGCCTGCCTGCAGGAGTTCCCCGCCACCTGGCAGGCCCTGCTGGTCGCCATCGGCGTGATGGTCCTGGTGTCCTACGTCGCCGTCGGCGTCTCACCGCGCACCATCGGCCGCCAGCACCCGCTGAACACGGCGACCGCGGCGGCGTACGTGCTGCTGCCGCTCGCCCGCGTCATGGGCCCGATCCCGTCCCTGCTCATCCTCATCGGCAACGCGCTCACCCCCGGCAAGGGCTTCCGGCGCGGGCCGTTCGCCTCCGAGGCCGAGCTGCGCGCGCTGGTGGACCTCGCCGAGCAGGAGTCCCTCATCGAGGACGAGGAGCGCCGCATGGTGCACTCGGTCTTCGAGCTGGGCGACACGCTCGTGCGCGAGGTCATGGTGCCCCGCACCGACCTCGTCGTGATCGAGCGCTACAAGACCATCCGGCAGGCCCTCACCCTCGCGCTGCGCTCCGGGTTCTCCCGGATCCCGGTCACCGGCGAGAGCGAGGACGACATCGTCGGGATCGTGTACCTGAAGGACCTGGTCCGCAAGACGCACATCAGCCGGGACGCCGAGAGCGACCTGGTCTCCACGGCCATGCGGCCGGCCGTTTTCGTCCCCGACACCAAGAACGCCGGCGACCTGCTGCGCGAGATGCAGAAGGAACGCAACCACGTCGCCGTCGTCATCGACGAGTACGGCGGCACCGCGGGCATCGTCACCATCGAGGACATCCTCGAGGAGATCGTCGGCGAGATCACCGACGAGTACGACCGCGAACTCCCGCCGGTCGAGGACCTCGGCGACGACCGCTTCCGGGTCACGGCCCGCCTGGACATCACCGACCTCGGCGAGCTGTACGGGCTCGAGGAGTACGACGACGAGGACGTGGAGACCGTCGGCGGCCTGCTCGCCAAGGCGCTCGGCCGCGTGCCCATCGCCGGGGCCTCCGCCGAGGTCGAGCTGCCCGACGAGCGCAGGCTGAAGCTGACGGCGGAGGCGGCCGCCGGCCGCCGGAACAAGATCGTCACGGTGCTGGTGGAGCCGTCCGGCAAGCCCGCCGAGGAGGAGACGCCCACGTGACCCCGCAGGAGCTGCGCGCCTTCTGCCTGTCGTTCAACGCCGCGGTGGAGGACTTCCCGTTCAACCCGGAGACCTCGGTCTTCAAGGTGCTCGGCAAGATGTTCGCCCTGACGGGTCTGGGCGCGCGGCCCCTGACGGTCAACCTCAAGTGCGACCCGGAGGACGCGGTCCGGCTGCGCGGCGAGCACGAGGGACTGATCGTCCCCGGCTACCACATGAACAAGCGCCACTGGAACACCGTGACCGTGGACGGTGACCTGCCGGACCGCCTGGTCAGGGAGCTGATCGAGGATTCCTACGACCTCGTCGTCGCGGGCCTGCCGAGGGCGGAGCGGCTGCGGCTGGACCGGCCGTGAAACCGCTGCCGCAGATGCGTGACCCCGTGTCAGAATCCGGCATGGACGTTCGATACCCGCGCCCGCTGCGCCCCGGTGACCGTGTCGGTGTGACCTCTCCTTCCAGCGGGGTCGCGGAGAAGCACCGGGCGCGGCTCGGCGTCGCGGTCCGGGACCTCGAGGCACGCGGGTACGAAGTCGCCGTCGGCCGCTGCATGGACGGCTCGACGCACCTCAGCGCACCCGCCGCCGAGCGGGCGGCCGAGCTGACGGACCTGCTGACCGACCCGTCCGTCCGGGCGGTGGTTCCGCCCTGGGGCGGCGAGACCGCCGTCGACCTGCTGCCGCTGCTCGACTTCGACAAGATCGGGCTGGCCGAGCCGACCTGGGTCGTCGGCTACTCGGACATGGCCACGATCATCACCCCGCTCACCCTGCTCACCGGCGTCGCGACCGTGCACGGCAACAACCTGATGGACACGCCGTACCGGACGCCGGAGGGCCTGCTGTCCTGGCTGGACATCGCAGAGTCGGCGCAGGGCGAGCCGCTCGCGCAGACTCCGCCGGGCCGGCACCGCGCCACCGGCTGGGACGACTACGCGGCCCACCCCGGCGTCCGGGAGCTGATCCTGGACAGGGCCGGCACCTGGACCCGCCTCGACGGCAGCGGTGACGTGGACGTGGAGGGCCGGCTGATCGGCGGCTGCGTCGAGACCCTGGTCAACCTCGCCGGCACCCGGTACCTGGACACCGCGTCCTTCGCCGCCGGCGACCCGCTGCTCGTCTACGTGGAGGCCGCCGAGGACAACGCCTTCACCATCTGCCGCAACCTGCACGGCATGCGCCTGGCCGGCTTCTTCGACCGCGCCGCCGCCGTCCTCGTGGGCCGCACCAAGGCCCCCGACGCCCCCACCCTCACCCAGCACGAGGCCGTCCTCGACGCGCTCGCCCCCCTGGGCGTGCCCGTCGTCGCCGACGTCGAGTGCGGGCACGTCGCCCCCTACCTCCCCCTGGTCAACGGCGCACGCGCCCGCGTGGTGCAGACGGCAGGGCGGAGCGAGATCGTCCAGACCCTCGTGTGATCCGCGCATGAGCGCCGTCGCCCTGCGCCCGGCCACCCCGGCCGACGGCGCGTTCCGTTTCCGGCTCCGCCGGTCCGCCACGCGGGAGCACGTCGGGGCGGTCCGGGGCTGGGACGACGAGGAGCAACGCGTCATCGCCGACTTCTCGCACGGTCGTGGCGCAGGGACGGGGCGAACACCGCGGCCGAGCCGGAGTGGCTCGCCTCGCCGGTGGGGTGCCGCGGGGCGATGTACCCCGTGGCGGGGTGAGCGGGCGGGCGCTTCGTATGCTCTGGGCATGACCGAGAGCAACGCGCTGGACCCCGAGGACCGCAAGATCGTCACCCTGGCCCGCTCCGTGCGGGCCCGCAACGGAGTCCCGGAGGGCGCCGCCGTACGGGACGAGACCGGGCGGACGTACGCCGCCGGGACGGTGGAGCTGGCGTCTCTGAGGCTGAGCGCGCTGCGGACGGCCGTGGCCATGGCGGTGGCGTCGGGAGCGACGTCGCTGGAGGCCGCGGCGGTGGTGACGGGGGCGGACGCCCTGCCGGCCGAGGACCTGGCCGCGGTCGCCGACCTCGGCGGCGCGGGGACGCCCGTGCTGCTCGCCGGTGCCGACGGCGCGGTGCGGGACACCGTCTCCGCGGGCTGACGCACCAGCGGCCAGGCCTCGGGCCCGGGTGGTGACGGGGCGGTGCCGGTCAGAGCGCGTCGGGGCCGCGCTCGCCGGTGCGCACCCGCACGACGGTCTCCACGGGCAGCGCCCACACCTTGCCGTCCCCGATCTTCCCCGTCTGCGCGGCCTTCACGATCGCGTCGATCACATCCTCGGCGACCGCGTCCTCGACCACGACCTCGATCCGGACCTTGGGCACCAGGTCGACCCGGTACTCGGCCCCCCGGTACACCTCGGTGTGCCCGCGCTGGCGGCCGTAGCCGCTGGCCTCGGTCACGGTCATGCCGTGCACGCCGAGCTCCTGCAGGGCCGTCTTGACCTGGTCGAGGCGGAACGGCTTGACGATCGCGGTGATGAGCTTCATGCCTGCGTGTTGACCTTCTGCGCGGAGGTGGCGACGGGGGACGCGCCGGTCGGGGCACCGTGTCCCAGGACCCCGTGATCGTAGGCCGTCTCGGCGTGCACCGTAAGGTCCAGCCCGGTGTACTCCTGCTCCTCGCTCGCGCGCAGACCCATGGTCCTGTCGAGCAGCTTGCCGAGGCCGTAGGTCACCGCGAAGGCGTACACGGCGACGGCCACCACGGCCAGCAGCTGCTTGCCGAGCGGGACGAGCCCGCCGCCGTAGAACAGGCCCTCCGTGCCGCCGGTCATCGCCTTCTCGGCGAACAGGCCGATCAGCAGGGTGCCGATGACGCCGCCGACCAGGTGGACGCCGACGACGTCCAGCGAGTCGTCGTAGTTCAGCTTGAACTTCCAGCCCACCGCGTAGGAGCAGACGACACCGGCGGCCAGGCCCACGACCAGGGAGCCGAGCAGCGACACCGTGCCGCAGGACGGGGTGATCGCGACCAGGCCGGCCACCGCGCCGGAGGCGGCGCCCAGGGTGGTCGGGTGGCCGTCGCGCTTCTGCTCGACGAAGAGCCAGCCGAGCAGGCCGGTGCAGCCGGCGGCCATGGTGTTGAGGAACGCGGCGGCGGCGAGGCCGTCGGCGCCGAGCGCGCTGCCCGCGTTGAAGCCGAACCAGCCGAACCAGAGCAGACCGGCGCCGAGGATCACCATGGGCAGGTTGTGCGGGCGCATGGCGTCCTTCTTGAAGCCCAGCCGGGGGCCGAGGACCAGGCACAGGGCGAGACCGGAGGCGCCGGAGGTGATCTCCACCGGCAGACCGCCGGCGAAGTCCAGCGCGCCGAGCGCGTTTCCGATCCAGCCGCCCGGGCCCCACACCCAGTGAGCGACCGGAACGTATACCAGCAGGGTCCACACCGGGACGAACACCAGCCAGGCGGAGAACTTCGTGCGGTCGGCGACCGCGCCGCTGACCAGGGCGGCCGTGATGACGGCGAACGTCAGCTGGAAGGTGGCGAAGAGGAGCGTCGGGACCGTGCCGTGCACGCTCCCCGGGCCGAGGCCGCTCATGCCCGCGTGACCGAGGCCGCCGACGAGGCCCGCGAAGGCGTCGCCGTCGAAGGCGAGCGCGTACCCCACCGCCAGCCAGACCACCGTGACCAGGGCGATCGACACGAAGCTCATCATCAGCATGTTGAGGACGCTCTTCGTGCGGACCATGCCGCCGTAGAACAGGGCCAGACCCGGGGTCATCAGCAGGACGAGGGCGGTGGCGGCGAGCAGCCAGGCGGTGTCGCCGGTGTTCACGTGCGCGGCGGCGAGGGTCACGGGCGTCTCCAACGGTGTGGTGGCTCGTCAGAGGGTCACCGGTGCGCGTTTCCGGTTGCGTACGGGTGTGTTTCCGTGACGTTTCATTGCCTGAGGGTTACCGAAACCTCACGGTACGGCGGGGCCTCGTGGATCAGGGACAATGGGCGCCATGAGCGTTCGTACCCAGTCATCCGAGCGGTCGGCCGAGGCCGCCCACCGCGCCGGCTTCGCCTGCTTCGTGGGCCGCCCCAACGCGGGCAAGTCCACCCTCACGAACGCTCTGGTGGGGCAGAAGGTCGCGATCACCGCGAACCAGCCGCAGACCACCCGGCACACGGTCCGGGGCATCGTGCACCGGCCGGACGCCCAGCTGATCCTGGTGGACACCCCCGGGCTGCACAAGCCGCGCACCCTGCTCGGGGAGCGGCTCAACGACGTCGTCCGCACGACGTGGGCCGAGGTCGACGTGATCGGCTTCTGCCTGCCGGCGAACGAGAAGATCGGTCCCGGCGACCGCTTCATCGCCAAGGAGCTGGCCGGGATCAGGAAGACCCCCAAGGTCGCCATCGTCACCAAGACCGACCTGGTCGACTCCAAGACCCTCGCCGAGCAGCTGATCGCCATCGACCAGCTGGGCAAGGAGCTGGGCATCGAGTGGGCGGAGATCGTGCCGGTGTCGGCGGTGGGATCCAAGCAGGTGGACCTGCTGGCGGACCTGCTGGTCCCGCTGCTGCCGGAGGGCCCCGCGCTCTACCCCGAGGGCGACCTGACGGACGAGCCCGAGCAGGTCATGATCGCGGAACTCATCCGGGAGGCCGCGCTGGAGGGCGTCCGCGACGAGCTGCCGCACTCCATCGCGGTGGTCGTGGAGGAGATGCTCCCGCGCGAGGACCGCCCCGCCGACCGCCCCCTGCTCGACATCCACGCCAACGTCTACATCGAGCGCCCCAGCCAGAAGGGCATCATCATCGGCCCCAAGGGCAAGCGCCTGAAGGAGGTCGGCATCAAGTCCCGCAAGCAGATCGAGGCCCTGCTCGGCACGCCCGTCTTCCTCGACCTGCACGTGAAGGTGGCGAAGGACTGGCAGCGGGACCCGAAGCAGCTGCGCAAGCTGGGGTTCTGACCCGGCGTTCACACGGTCGCCACCCAGATCAGGTCGCAGACCCTGATCTGCCGCTCCTCCGGATAGACGCTGTAGTTGAAGAAGACGGGCTCTTCGGGGACGGGCAGGCTGTACCAGGTGACGCCGCGAATCACGAGGGGCAGTCCCGGAGGCTGCCTACCGGAGGCGACGGTCCCGCCGACCTCCAGCGCCAGGGCCTTGATGAAGCGGACGACGTTGTCGTGCAGATCGGCGTGACCCGCGGCCCGCATCTGGCTGAGCACCTTGGCGGCCGTCACCTGGGTCACCGCCGTCCAGCCCGTCGAAGCAGGCTCCATCAGTCCTCCGCCTCCGGTTCGAGCGCGACGAGTCCCACCGCGGCGACGGTGTCGTCGAGGCGCTGGTCCCGGTCGGGCACCGCCTCGAACATGGCCTCGAGCCACCACACGGTCATCACCGCGTCCCGTTCGTCGCCCTGAGCGGCCCGCGTCACGGCAGCGTGGAACTCCTCGCGCCGGGCGGGGGGCAAGGCGTCATGGATGGCGGTGACGGTGCGGGGAATCGCCTGCACGCGGGGATCACCGTGCCAGGGGGAAGCGCCAGTTGTGTTCACTCGTGTCTCGTGTCCTCACGGGTCGACCGGTCCGGCGGGTACCTTACGGTCCCCGGTGGCCCCGACGGGGCGAATCGGTGTTTCTCACTCCTGGTCGTGCTGTGGCCGAAGCCCGGTCCGGCCGGGGCGCGCCGTGGTCACCGCTGCGCCCGCAGCACGTCCCGGAACCAGTGGTACGACGCCTTCGGGGTGCGCTCCAGCGTCTCGTAGTCCACGTGCACCAGGCCGAACCGCTGCGCACAGCCCTCCGCCCACTCGAAGTTGTCCATCAGGGACCAGACGAAGTAGCCGCGCACGTCCACGCCGGCCTCCAGGGCCGCGTGCAGGGCCCGGATGTGGGCGTCCAGGTAGGCGATCCGGTCCTGGTCGTCGAGGCCCTCGTAACTGCAGCCGTTCTCGGTGATGACGACCGGCGGCAGCCGGTCGCCGTAGCGGTCGCGGAAGGTGGTGAGCAGCTCGGTCAGCCCCTCCGGTACGACCGGCCAGCCGAAACCGGTCACCGGCCGGCCCTCGATCTCCCGCACCGAGAACGGCAGTTCGGCGGGCAGGGCGAGTCCGCCGTACTCGGCGTCGGCGCCGCCGGGCGCCCCGACCCGGGTCGGCGCGTAGTAGTTGACGCCGTACCAGTCCACCGGCTCGGCGATGACCTTCAGGTCGGCCGCCACGTCTCCCGGCATCAGCTCCCCGAGGCCGTCCGGGTACGCCCCGAGGAGGATCGGCTCGGCGAACAGCCGGTTGAGCAGGGTGTCGTAGAAGCCGGCCGCTTCCAGGTCCGCGGGCTCCCCGGAGGCGGCCCAGGTGGGGCCGTGCGAGTTGGCGATGCCGATGTCGCCCGCCCCGGCGGCGCGCAGGGCCTGGACCGCCAGGCCGTGGGCGAGGAGCTGGTGGTGGGCGACCGGCAGCGCGTCGAACAGCAGCCGCCTGCCGGGGGCGTGCGCGCCGAGGGCGTGGCCCAGCAGGGTGTGCTCGGCGGGCTCGTTGAGGGTGATCCACGTGCCGACGCGGTCGCCGAGCCGCCCGGCGACCACGGACACGTAGTCCGCGAACCGGGCGGCCGTGTCCCGTCGCAGCCAGTCCAGCGAGGCGGGCAGGTCCCAGTGGAAGAGCGTCGGCACGGGCCGCACGCCGGCCGCGCACAGCTCGTCCACCAGCCGGTCGTAGAAGTCCAGCCCGCCGGGGGAGTTGACCCGGGGCCACGACACGGAGAACCGGTAGGCGTCCACGCCCAGCCCGGCGAGCAGGGCCACGTCCTCCCGGTACCGGTGGTAGTGGTCGCAGGCCACCGCGGCCGTCGACCCGTCCTTCACCCGCCCCGGCTCCGCCGTGAACACGTCCCACACGGACGCCTCCCGCTCCCCGGCGGCCCCCTCGATCTGATGGGCCGAGGTGGACACACCCCACAGGAAGCCGGCCGGGAAACGGGGCATCGCGTCGCCTGCGTCAGTCGCCATGGCCGGGATCATCCTTACCCGAGGTAACGGAAGTCAACGCCCGGTGCGGACCGACTGGTTACCGTCAGTAAGACTTCACGAACTCTCCACAATTCATCACGCCTCGATCGCAACTTGTTAATGATCTCTCCACGTCGGCGGGTGTCGAGGGTGGTCAAATCGGATAAATCGTCGAGTTGTTGCGCGCATATACCGGGTAAATCTCGCAAGTTCTCATGTATCTGACGTTTGATCGAATGACCTCATCGCAAGTAAGTTCACATTCAACGTTTCTTCACGGCGTCTCCTCATGGACCGGGTCAGGCCAGCGCCCGCCGCCGTGGACACGGGGCTCCCCGATCTGCCGGGCGACTGCGCGATCCGCAGCACTGTCAGCACGACGCCGCGCTCGCATGCGCGAAGTACATGCCGAAGCGGCCCAGTGGGGGGCAGTCGCCCATCTGATCTGATCTTGACCACGGAGAGTCATGCAACTTGTCATGCCCGCACGGCCGGCATCCGCGTTCGGTGTGCCATCCCCCGACGAGCACGCCGCCGCGCCCGTGGCCGTCGTGGGCCTGGGCTACGTCGGTTTGCCCACCGCCCTGGCCCTGCTTGCCGCGGGCAACGAGGTGGTCGGGGTGGACGTCAGCGAGGACAGACTGGCCGCCATCCGCTGCGGTGAGGTCGACCTGCTGCCGAGCGATCACGACCGGCTCACCACCCACCGGGAAGACCCGCGCTTCACCCTCACCAACGATCCCGCGGCCGTCCAAAGGGCGCGCACCGTCGTCATCTGCGTACCGACGCCGGTCGACCGCCACCTGGTACCCGACCTGACCGCGCTCTCCGCCGCCTGCGCCACCGTGGTCGCACACGCTGTGCCCGGCCAGCTGATCATGCTGACGTCCACCACCTACGTCGGCACCACCCGCGAACTCCTCGTGGAACCGCTGACCGCGCGCGGATTCCGCGTCGGCACCGACGTGTACGTGGCCTTCTCGCCCGAGCGCATCGACCCGGGCAACGCCCATCACGCCCAGGACCGCACGCCCCGCGTGGCAGGCGGCACGAACGACCTCACCAACCGCCTGGCCGAAGCGGTCCTGCAGCGCACGGCACCGGCCGTACACCTGCTGCCCTCCGCCGAGCAGGCCGAGATGACCAAGCTGTGGGAGAACACCTTCCGCGCGGTCAACATCGCGCTGGCCAACGAGTTCGCCGAGGACTGCCGGGAGCTGGGCCTGGAGCCGCTGTCGATCATCGAGGCGGCCGCCACCAAGCCCTACGGTTTCATGCCCTTCTACCCCGGCCCCGGCGTCGGCGGGCACTGCATCCCCTGCGACCCCCACTACCTGCTGTGGCAGCTGCGCGCCCGCCGGGTCTCCTCGCCCCTGATCGACGCCGCCATGAGCGCCATCGCCGGCCGTCCGCGCCGCGTCGTGCAGCGGGTGCGGGACATCCTCGCCGAGCGCGCCACCTCCGTCTCGGGCGCCCGGATCCTGGTCGTCGGTGTCGCCTACAAGCCGGGCGTCGCCGACCTCAGGGAGTCTCCCGCCCTGGAGATCATGGAGGAACTCGCGGAAGACGGCGCGAAGGTGGAGTTCTCCGACCCGCTGGTGACCTCGCTCCGCCTGGGCGCCGCCGTGCACCCCAGCGTGACCGAACCGGCGGACCGGGAATGGGACCTCGTACTGGTGCACACCGTGCACCCCGGTGTGGACCTCGGCTGGCTGGCCGGACAGCCGCTCGTGCTGGACGCCACGTACCGGCTGGACTCCGTGCCCAGCAAGGCGGTCGTGTGAGCAACGGATCGCACCGGCCGCCGGGCGACGGGCAGTGGTACGGCGACACCCCGCCCCGCGGGCCCGGCCACGCCGACCCGTCCGCCGGACCGGCGGAGTACCCGGACACCTGCAGCGCCGGCGATGCCCTCACCTACGTCGATGAGGCGTTCGGTGCCTGGGCCGCCGACCATGCCCGAGACGTGTCGTACGCGCCCGCGCCGGCGTACGACCCTGTGCCCACCGGCGGAACCCCGTACGTCACTGCTGCTGCCGAGCCGTCATGGACGCCCCGGCAGCCGGACGACCAGCCGGCCGGCCCGGTAGCGCTCGTCGACTCCGACGCGCCGGCGCGACGGGCCGCCGTGGCGACCGCGCCCGCCCGGCCCACCGCGCCGCCCGTGCCGCTGCCCCCGCTGCGCTCCGCACGCCGGCACAGACCCGGCTTCCTGCGCCGCCGGCTGGACCGGCAGGACCCGGCGATCCGGCATGCGGCCCGGCGCGTCCTGACCCTGCTGGGACTCCTGCCGCTGCTGTTGATCCTTGCCCGGGAGGCGCCGCGGCTGGCGCAGAGCCCGCTGGTGCTCGGCTACGGCTTCACCGTGCTGGTCGGCACGATCGCCATGCTCTACATCGCCTACAGCCGTTATGACGACCCGTCGGAGCGCCTGCTCAGGCGCCGCCCCCGGGCCAGGGACCTCGCCGCCTTTCCCGCGCTGCCCGCGGCACCCCGCGTGTCCTTCTTGCTCGCCGTCAAGGACGAGGAGGACTGCATCGAGGACTGCGTGCGCTCCATGGCCGGCAGCGACTACCCGGACCTGCAGGTCATCGTGGTGGACGACCTCTCCGAGGACGGCACCCGGGACGTACTGCGCCGACTGGAGGCCGAGCTCGGTATCACGGTCATCTACCTGGAGAAGAACCTCGGTAAGAAGCACGCGCTGGTACGGGCCTGCGAAATCGCCGACGGTGACGTCATCGCGTTCACCGACTCCGACTGCATCCTCGCCCCCGACGCGCTCGCCCGCTGTATCCGCGCCCTGGTCACCCACCCGGAGCTGGGCGCCGTCAGCGGTCACGCCCGGGCGCTGAACGCGGCCGACACCTTCTTCACCAAGGCCCAGGACGTCTGGTACGAGGGCCAGTTCCGGGTGGCGAAGGCCGCCGAGGCCACCTTCGGCTCGGTCACCTGCGTCTCCGGCCCGCTGGCCGTGTTCCGGCGCGACGCCATCTACAACTACCTGCCCGCCTGGGCCGGCGACCGCTTCCTCGGCGCGCCCTTCCGCTTCGCCACCGACCGCCAGCTCACCGGCTACGTTCTCGGCCAGCGCTGGCGCGGCAAGGCCCTCAAGCGGCGCTACGCCGACTCGCCGTTCGTCACCGCCGAGGACTATCCCGAACGTACCTGGCGGATCGGCTACGTCCAGTCCGCCAAGGTGTGGACGAACGTGCCGGCCCGGTTCAAGCCGTTCATGAAGCAGCAGATCCGCTGGAAGAAGAGCTTCATCCGGAACATGTTCTTCACCGGCTCCTTCATGTGGCGTCGGGGCATCGGCCCGGCCGCCCTGTACTACGGACACGCCCTCTGGGTGGTCGCCGCGCCGGTGATGGCGTTCCGGCACCTGCTGTGGGCGCCGCTGCACGGGGCTGCGTTCCTCACGCTTCTGTACCTGTGCGGAGTGGTCCTCAAGGGCTGCGTCTGGGGCCTCGCCTTCAAGATCGACAATCCGGGCGACGGCCGCTGGCGCTACCGCCCGCTGATGAGCCTGCTCTCCGCGCTCGTCCTGGCCTGGCTCCTGCCGTACTCCTTCGCCACCATCCGGCGCGGAGTGTGGGCGCGGGGGGCGAACTGATGAAGAGGCCGCCCTTCGTTCTGCGGCTCCTGGCCGCCCTGCTGTCCCTCGCCGTGGTGTGCGGCGTGTACCTGATCGTGCTGACGAGAGGAAGCATCCTGCCGTGACCCCCGACGAGTCCTTCGCGGCGCCCTCCCCGCGCCGCCGGCCGCGCCGGGGGCCGGGCCACTACGCTGCCCGGGCCGGCCTGGTGCTCCTCGCCCTGGCGGTGCTCGCCCTGCCGTTCTACGCCGCGACCGAGTACTACCTGTACCAGAAGTACGTGAGCACGCAGGTGGACACCACGGCGGTGGATCTGGCCTCCGCCGACACCAGCGCCTGGGCCGCACAGGTCAAGAGCCTGCCCGCCACCTCGGCGCCGGTCGTGCTCGCCTACCACGACATCGGCTACAACAAGAGCGACTACGCCGTCACTCCGAAGGCCTTCGAGGCCCAGATGGCGGCGCTGGAGCAGGCCGGCTACCGCAGCCTGACCACGGACGAGTTCGCCGACTACCTCAAGGGCGGTCCGGCGCCGCCGCGTTCGGTGTACATCACCTTCGACGACGGCCCCAACGGCCTGTGGGTGTACGGCGACCGGATCCTCGCCCGGCACCACATGCACGGCACCGTCTTCCTGATCACCGGACGGGTCGACCAGCGGCCGTACTACCTGTCCTGGAAGGAGATCCAGCGCATGGTCGACTCCGGCCGCTGGGACTTCCAGGACCACACCCACGACCTGCACCGGCGGGCGGCGGTGGACGCCGCTGGGCACACGGCCTCCATGCTGGCCAACCGGCTGTGGCTGAAGGGCGAGAACCGGCTGGAGACCCCGGAGGAGTACAAGACCCGGGTGTCCGCCGACATCGAGCGGTCCTTCGTGGACTTCGCCGACCACGGGCTGGCCAAGCCGCAGGTCTTCGCCTTCCCTTTCTCGGAGGCGACCGAGAAGGTCAACCTGCCCAAGCCCGGTCCGAGTCTGCAGGGCCTGATGGACCACTACTTCACGGCGACGATGACGAACGAGTCGTCCCGGCCACTGACCGCCAGCCGGCGGGCGGCCGCGGCGCGGGTGGTACAGCGCCTCGAGGTGGTCAGCGGTACCAAGCTGGACCGTCTGATGTCCGACATCGCCCGATGGACCCAAGTCGCCCCGTCCGACCCGGCGCCGCTGGCACACCCCGAGCTGTGGGAACGCAACGACGGCGCCGGGCCGGCCGACATCGACGCGTTCACCGGGAAGCGCCCCACGCCCTCCGTGTCCGCCAGGTACGTCTCGGCCGACTACCGGGACATGAGCAGTGCCGACTGGACCGGCTACCAGGTGGACGCCACGGTCGGCAACCTCGGCGACGGGACCAACCAAGGCGGCGTCCAGGTCCGCCACGGCAGCGTGGAACCGGTCGACGTGAGCGTCAGTCAGGGCTCCCTCCTGCTGTCCGTCAAGGGCAGGCACGTGGGCGAGGCGAAGCTGACGCCGGCTGTCTCCCATCATGTGCGCGTCACGGTCAAGGGCCGGACCACCACCGTGCAGGTCGACGACACGGTCACCCTGCACCACACGTCTCGCCTGCCCGCGGCCGATACCACCGGTGGCATCGGCATCCGGGTCGGCATCAACCGGTCAGGCGCCGCCTGGCCGAGGTTCACGGCCCTGTCCGTCAAGGCACTCACCGGCGTGTTCACCGGCTCGGGCGGCACTCAGCAGAGCGTTTCCGCCGCCCACCTGATGGACCCCGCCGCCCAGTGGCTCAGCGCCCCCGGTGTCCCGGCGCCCTTCCACATCTCCCGCGCCGCCATCGAGCCCACCGGCCGTACCCTCTCCGCCTACGGCGCCTACCAGCCGGGGCGGACCGAGGGCTGGACCGGCTACACCGTCACCGGCACCGTGCGGCGACTGTCCGGGTCGGGGGTGAGGGGGGCCATCTGGGTGCGGGTGGGCAGCGCGCTGGCCATCAGCGTGCAGGTCGGCCGCGACCAGCTGAACGTCCTCTCCGGTGACGCGGACAATCAGCAGGTGGTCGGCACCCGCGCCCTCACCGCGGCGGACAGCCACCGGGTGTCCGTGACCGTGACCGAGGGCTCGACGGTCATCGCCGTGGACGGAAGCACGCGGATGACGCTGATGGCCAAGTCGGAGACCGGCGGCGTGGCGTACTCCGCCTACCGGGACATGACCCGGCACTCCTGGCCCACCGTCACCGACCTCGTGGTGACCTCCCGGGGGAGCTCGTGACGGACGTTCCGGACGCCGTGCACGCGTGGGCGGCCGGCGTCCCGGGGGTGTCCCGGCGCGCCCTGCTGGGCGGCGTCCTCACCGCCGGTGCCGCGGCCGGAGCGGCCCTCGCGCTGTACGGCTCCGGGCGGCACCGGACGGCCCCCTTCGCGCCGGTGTTCACCGGGGCGGGACTGGTGACGAACGAGTACGCCTTCCGTCACCCGCACGCCGCCGGTGCGCGCCGCTCCAGGGACTGGGTGGTCACCAGCGGTTCCCTGTTCACCGCGCACGGCGCCGGCTGGACCGGGGTGCCGGACACCGGTTTCACCGGCCCGGACTCCGCCCGGTCCAACGACTCCGCCGTCTTCCGGCTGGTGAGCAGGCGGCGGGACTTCGGTGCGGTGTCCGTCACCACCTGGGTCCGACTGCGGTCGCCCGTCACCACGGCGCGGACTCCGGCCCAGGACTGGGACGGTGGTCACGTGTGGCTGCGCTACCGCAGTCCCCAGGAGCTGTACGCGCTCAGTTTCCGGCGCCGCGACGGCTCCGTGGCGATCAAGCGGAAGGTCCCCGCCCACGACGCGCAGGCCGTCGACGGCGGCGACTACGCGACCCTGGCCGAAGCACGCCATGCCTTCCCCTACGACGGCTGGCACGAGGTCACGGCGTCCGCCGTGAACCAGCTCGCCGGGGTGCGGCTCGCGCTGACCATCGACGGCCGGAGGGTGCTGTCCACCGTCGACCGCACGCCCGGCTCCCTCCTGCTGCCGGGGGGCGTCGGCATCCGCGCCGACAACACGGAACTGCTCTTCCGTGGCTTCCACGCCGGCACGACAGCGCCCTAAGCCCCCTCCTTCAGCACGCGCGACACCAACTCCCTTTGCTCGTCGGTCAGTCGGGGATCGGCCGCGTACGCCGTGCGGCCGTCCACCGTGATCTCGTAGCTGAAGCCGTCGGGGACGCCGGGCGGCGGGGTGGCCCGACCGTCGGCGAGGGCTTGTTCGGCCAGGGTCTGCCATGCGGGGGCGTCGGGCCGGTCCGAGGTGTCGACCTCGGCCCGGCGCTCGATGCCCGCGAAACCGCCCGTGCGCCGTACCTGAATACGCATGGGAGCCTGTCTAGTACGGAACTACAGCGTCCGCACCCCCACCTGCTCCCAGGCCTTCTGCACGGCCTGCAGCTCGTTCCCGGCGCCGAACCGCTCCCGGGCCGCCTTGACGGTCAGGGTGGCGAAGTCGGTGAACAGGGCGTCCTGCTTCAGTTCGCCGCCGGTGAGCACGTCGTACCAGACCTGGCCCGCCTTCTCCCAGGAGTGGCCGCCGAGGGCCGTGGCGGCGAGGTAGAAGGCGTGGTTGGGGATGCCGGAGTTGATGTGCACGCCGCCGTTGTCGCGGCCGGTGCGGACGTAGTGCTCCATCGTCGCCGGCTGCGGGTCCTTGCCGAGGTCCGGGTCGTCGTACGCCGTGCCCGGGGCCTTCATCGAGCGCAGCGCCGTGCCGTGGACGCGCGGCGCGAGGAGGCCGGCGCCGATCAGCCAGTCGGCCTCGGCGGCGGTCTGGCCCAGCGTGTACTGCTTGATGAGCGAGCCGAAGACGTCGGAGACCGACTCGTTCAGGGCGCCCGACTGGCCGAAGTACTCCAGGTTCGCGGTGTGCTGGGTGACGCCGTGGGTCAGCTCGTGGCCGATGACGTCGACCGGGATGGTGAAGTCGAGGAAGACCTCGCCGTCGCCGTCGCCGAACACCATCTGCTCGCCGTTCCAGAAGGCGTTGTCGTAGCCCTCGCCGAAGTGCACGGTGGCGTCCAGCGGCAGCCCGTGGCCGTCGATGGAGTGCCGGCCGTACGCCTTCAGGTACAGCTCGAAGGTGGCGCCGAGGCCCGCGTAGGCCCGGTTGACGCTGGCATCCGAGCCCGGGTCGGAGCCCTCCTCGCGGACCTTCCGGCCGGGCAGGTCCTGGGTGTGGCGGGCGTCGTAGACCGTGCGGTGCGGCTGGTCCGCGGCGGCCCCGGCGGGCGGGGCGACGGCGGGCGCGCCGAGCACCGTGGTCAGGCGGCGCTTGGTGCGCTGGTAGGCGTCGTGCTCCAGGGACCGGCGGGCCGGTCCGGCGAGTGCGGAGTCCTCGTGCTGCGCCAGCCGGTCGAGGATGTGCGGCGGCACGATCGTGCAGAAGACGGGCTGGAAGCCCCCGTGGGTCGTCATGTCCCGACCATTGCACTGCGTGATGGTCTTGTCACTACTCGCAACCATGATTGGTGAAATACGCGGACATTCGTCGTCGCGCTGCGTCACGAAGTGGTATGGCGCACGTTTTGTCCGGTTCGGCCGCCCGGTCCCGCATAATGGAACACGCCCGCGCATTCCGCGCGGCTCGGCTAGGCTGCGGAGCATCATGCGTTTCGGGCTGCTTCTTCTTAGCTGCCGCGGCGAGGGCCTGTAGTCGAGGCCGACTCCCTCCCCGCGGAGCTCTGGCGTTGCGTCGTCGGCCGTCCACTCGGACATCCGGACACCCCTGAGGAGCCCCCGCATCATGGCGAACCGCCAGCAGCCCAGCCCCATGCCGATCCACAAGTACGGCCGCTACGAGCAGGTCGACATCCCGGACCGCACCTGGCCCGGCAAGCGCGTCACCGCCGCCCCCCGCTGGCTCTCCACCGACCTGCGCGACGGCAACCAGGCCCTGATCGACCCGATGTCGCCCGAGCGCAAGCGCCGGATGTTCGACCAGCTGGTCAAGATGGGCTACAAGGAGATCGAGGTCGGCTTCCCCGCCTCCGGCCAGACCGACTTCGACTTCGTACGCTCCATCATCGAGGAAGAGGGCGCGATCCCCGAGGACGTGACGATCTCCGTCCTCACCCAGGCCCGCGAGGACCTGATCGAGCGGACCGTGGAGTCCCTGAAGGGCGCCCGCCGCGCCACCGTCCACCTGTACAACGCCACCGCCCCGGTGTTCCGCCGGGTCGTCTTCCGCGGCTCCAAGGACGACATCAAGCAGATCGCCGTCGACGGCACCCGCCTGGTGATGGAGTACGCCGAGAAGCTGCTGGGCCCGGAGACCGACTTCGGTTACCAGTACAGCCCGGAGATCTTCACCGACACCGAGCTGGACTTCGCGCTGGAGGTCTGCGAGGCGGTCATGGACGTCTACCAGCCGGGCCCGGGCCGCGAGATCATCCTCAACCTGCCCGCCACCGTGGAGCGTTCGACCCCGTCCACGCACGCGGACCGCTTCGAGTGGATGCACCGCAACCTCTCCCGCCGCGAGTACGTCTGCCTGTCCGTCCACCCCCACAACGACCGCGGCACGGCCGTGGCGGCGGCCGAGCTGGCGCTGATGGCCGGCGCCGACCGCGTCGAGGGCTGCCTGTTCGGGCAGGGCGAGCGCACCGGCAACGTCGACCTGGTCACCCTGGGCATGAACCTGTTCTCGCAGGGCGTCGACCCGCAGATCGACTTCTCCGACATCGACGAGATCCGCCGCGTGTGGGAGTACTGCAACCAGATGGAGGTCCACCCGCGCCACCCGTACGTGGGCGACCTGGTCTACACGTCCTTCTCCGGCTCCCACCAGGACGCCATCAAGAAGGGCTTCGACGCCATGGAGGCCGACGCCGAGGCCAGGGGCGTCACGGTGGACGACCTGGAGTGGGCGGTGCCGTACCTGCCGATCGACCCCAAGGACGTCGGCCGCTCCTACGAGGCCGTCATCCGCGTCAACTCGCAGTCCGGCAAGGGCGGTGTCTCCTACGTCCTGAAGAACGACCACAAGCTGGACCTGCCGCGCCGGATGCAGATCGAGTTCTCCAAGCTCATCCAGGCGAAGACGGACGCCGAGGGCGGCGAGATCACGCCGAAGGAGATCTGGTCGGTCTTCCAGGACGAGTACCTGCCCAACCCCGACAACCCGTGGGGCCGGATCCAGGTCCGCACGGGCCAGTCCACCACCGACACCGACGGGGTGGACACCCTGACCGTCGAGGCCACCGTCGACGGCGAGGACACCGTCCTGACCGGCTCCGGCAACGGTCCGATCTCGGCCTTCTTCGACGCCCTGCAGTCCATCGGCATCGACGTGCGCCTGCTGGACTACCAGGAGCACACGATGAGCGAGGGCGCCTCCGCGCAGGCCGCCTCGTACATCGAATGCGCGATCGGCGACAAGGTTCTGTGGGGTATCGGCATCGACGCGAACACGACGCGTGCGTCGCTGAAGGCGATCGTCTCCGCCGTCAACCGCGCGACCCGCTGACCCCTTCCGACCGGCTCTTTCAGGGGCTCCGGCCGCCGCACCGGGCGGCCGGAGCCCCGTCGGTTATCGGCCACAGGGCCGGCCAGGTCACAGAAAGGTCTCTTACGGGGTACTGACTCAGCCTCCAGGATGTGGCTAACATCACGCCAGCGCGGCGATGTTGCCGCGTCGGACACGGAGGTGCGACGTGCTGCCAGTACGGGGACGAGACGGCCGTGCCACCGGGGCTGTGCGCCTGCTGGGCACCCGCACCGCATGGACACCCGTCGGAGACGGCGAGTTCTACTGCCCGGGCTGCGGGGGCGACCGCAACTACCAGCGGCTGACCGGCCGTCGCCGCCTCACCCTCCTCGGGGTGCCCGTGCTGCCGCGCGGGGCGACCGGACCCGTCGTGGAGTGCGCCGCCTGCCGCCACCACTACGGCACCGACGTCCTGGACCACCCCACCACCCGCCACTTCTCCGCGATGCTCCGCGACGCCGTGCACACCGTCGCCCTCGCCGTCCTCGCCGCCGGCGGCACCTGCGCCCGTACGGCCCTGGAGACGGCCGCCGGCGCCGTCCGCGCCGCCGGGTTCGAGGAGTGCACCGAGGACCAGCTGGCCGCGCTGGTCGAGGGGGTCGCCGCCGACACCGGCCGGGTCCTCGGCGGGCCGTGCGGCGCGAGCCTGACGATAGAGCTGCACGAGGCCCTCGACCCGCTCGCCCCCCATCTCGCCCCGGCCGGCCGCGAGTCCCTCCTGCTGCAGGCCGCCCGCATCGCCCTGGCCGACGGCCCCTACACCCCCGCCGAACGCGACGCCCTCACCACCATCGGCGCCGCCCTGACCATCTGCGCCGACGAGGTGAGCAGGCTGCTGGAGGCGGCCCGGACCCCCTCCTGACCGCCGTCAGCGGCGGATGAGCCCGAGATCGGTGGCGGTGGCGACGGCGGCGGTGCGCGAGTCGACGCCGAGCTTGGCGTAGACGCGCGCCAGATGCGACTTGACCGTGCCCTCGGTGAGGTGCAGCCGCCGGCCGACGGCCTGGTTGGACAACCCCTCGGCGACCAGGGCGAGGACCTCGGTCTCGCGCCGGGTCAGTGACGTACCCGGCGTGCGCAGCCGGTTCACGAGGCGGTCCGCGACCGCGGGCGCCAGCGCCGTGCGCCCGGTGGCGGCGGTGCGCACCGCGGCCGCCAGCTCTTCCGGCGGCGCGTCCTTGAGCAGGTAGCCGGTCGCGCCGGCCTCGATGGCAGGCAGGGTGTCGGCGTCGGAGTCGTAGGTGGTGACGATCACGACACGGGGAGCGTCCGGCCGGGCGGTGATCACGGCGGTGGCCTCCGCGCCCCCCATCCCCCTGCCGAACCTCAGGTCCATCAGCACCACGTCGATGTCGCCCACGGCGGCGCGGGCGACGGCGTCCTCGGCGGTGGCGGCCTCGGCCACCACCAGGAGATCCGGCTCGGTCTCCAGCACCGCCCGCAGCCCGGCCCGCACCACGGGGTGGTCGTCGGCGAGGAGGAGACGAACGGGGTGACCGGTCATCAGCGGGCCTCGGTCCGAACGGCCCGGGGCCGGCCGGAAGGCTGGGCAGTGGCGGGACGGGCGGGGTGCGCGACGTGCCGGGTCTCCGGCTCGCCGGGCTGGGCCCGGTGGTCCGGGAGCCGGCTGCCGGTGCGGGCGGCCGGGGCCTGGACGCCGGCCGGCCCGGTCGCGGACGTGGTGGACCCGGTCGAGGACCCGGTGGGGCGGACCCGGTCGTCACCGGGCCGGACCCCGGACCCTGCCTCGGCGGACGCGGACGCGGACGCGGGCCCGGCTTCGGATTCGGGTGCGGACCGGGTCGCGGAGCTGGTGGGCGGGTCCTGGTCGTCGTGGTGCCGGATCCCCGTGCCGGTTCCGGCGGACCCGTTCCCGGGCCCGGATCCGGACCCCGCCTCGGTGGACCGGGTCCCGGGTCCGCCCGGTACGGGGACAGGGAGCCGGGCGGTCAGCGTGGTGCCGTGGCCCGGGGCGGAGTCCACCGTCAGGGTGCCGCCGAGGGCGCCGACGCGAGCCCGCATGGCGGCCAGGCCGAAGCCGCCGGACTCCGGGTCGGGCGCCGGCAGCCGGGCCGGGTCGAAGCCGGCACCGTCGTCGGCGACGGTGAGGACGACCTCGTCGCCGAGGCGGCCGAGGGTGACCTCCACCGAGCCGGCCCGCGCGTGCCGGACCGTGTTGGCCAGGGCGGACTGCGCGACGCGCAGCAGGGCGACCTCGTGCGAGGTCGGCAGCACGACCGGCTCGCCGTCGTGCCGGAAGCGTGCGGTGAGACGGTGCCGGGCGCCGGTCGTGGCGCACAGCCGTTCCAGCGCGTCCGCCAGGCTGGTGCCCTCCAGGCCGGGCGGGGCGAGGGCGGCGACGAAGCGGCGGGCCTCGGCGAGGTTGTCGGCCGCGGCCTGGCGGGCCTGGCCGACATGGCGAACGGCGTTCCCCGCGTCGTCGGGCATGCTGCGTTCGGCGGCCCGCAGCAGCAACTGGATGCTGGTCAGGCCCTGGGCGAGGGTGTCGTGGATCTCGCGGGCCAGGCGTTCCCGTTCGGCCAGCACCCCGGCGGTGTGCTGGGCCTCGGCCAACTCCGCTCGGGTGGAGGTGAGTTCCTCGATCAGACGGCTGCGCCGCTCGCTCTCCCGGTACAGGGCCTCGTACCCCCACACCACCGCGACGGCCACCGCGGCACCCAGCGCCGGGCCGATCGCCATGCCCGCGCTGAACCGCCCCTGGTGCCCGGCGAACCCGGCGACCGCGGCCACCGCGGTCGCCGCCACCGCGGCCAGGCCGGTGCGGCGCGGCAGCAGATGCAGCTGCAGGAAGTACAGCGGGAAGGCGACCCACACCGCGTCGGCGGACAGCGTCAGCAGGACCAGCCACAGCGCGCCGACACCGGCCAGCCACCAGGCGGCGGCCCGCCGCTCGTCGCGGATCCGGGGCAGCAGCGGGCCCGCCGCGTAAGCCAGCCCGCAGGCCGCCGCGACGGCGACGGTCGGCGCGGGGTGCGCCGCGCCGTCGGTCACGGCCCGGCCGGCGGCCAGCGCGAGGAGCGCGACGACGAGCAGGTGCAGGCACCAGGACAGGGCCCGGCTGGTCGAGGTGGGGAGGGGAGCGGCGGCGTTCACAGTCCTCCCAGCTTAAGCAGGCGGCCCGGGGCGCGGCCTCTGTCGAAAGTTGTAATCCGGCCGCCTCCCTTCGGGTGCGGAAAGTGCCCTCCGGCGCCAGATGTCCGGGCGGGTCCCGGTCGGCCACGGTGGAGACGTACCGATTCCCCCACCCTCCGCCACCGGAAAAGAGCAGCCGAAGCCGTGTTCGTCGCCTGGAGAGACCTGAGGTTCGCCAAGGGCCGGTTCGCCCTGATGGGAACCGTCATCACACTGATCACCCTGCTGGTGGGGCTGCTGTCGGGACTGACCGCGGGCCTCGGCCGGCAGAACGTCTCCGCCGTCACCGGCCTGCCCGCGGACCGGATCGCCTTCGGCGCGTCCGGCGAGGGGCAGCGCCTGTCGTACGCCGACTCCACCGTCACCGCACGGCAGTGGGAGCAGTGGGCCCAGGTGCCGGGAGTCACCGCCGCCGAACCCCTCGGGATCACCACCACCAGGGCCACCGCGGGTGACCGCAGCGCCGGTGTCTCCGTCTTCGGGGTCCGGCCCGGCACGCACCTCGCCCCCGACGGCGGACGGATCCACGGGCGCGCCGCAGTGCTGTCCGCCACGGCCGCCGACGCCCTCGGGCTCGCACCGGGCGGCACCTTCACCCTCGCCGGCCGGAAGCTGTCGGTGGCCGCCGTGCGCGGGGACGCCTCCTTCAGCCACACACCCGTGATCTGGACCGGCCTCACCACCTGGCAGCAGGTGGCACCCGCCCGGGGCACGGGCCAGGAACCCACGGCCACCGTGATCGCCCTGGACACCCGCGCCGGCGCCGACGTCACGGCCGCCGACCGGGCCATCGGCACCCGGACGGTCACCAAGGACGACTCGCTCTCCGCGATCGGCTCCTACAGCTCCGAGAACGGCTCCCTGCAGCTGATGCGCGGCTTCCTCTTCGTCATCTCCGCCCTGGTCGTCGGCGCCTTCTTCACCGTCTGGACCATCCAGCGCAGCGGCGACGTCGCCGTCCTCAAGGCGCTCGGCGCGCCCACCGCGTACCTGCTCAAGGACGCCCTCGGCCAGTCCGCCGCGCTGCTCGTCGCCGGCACGCTCCTCGGCATCGGCGGCGCCGCAGCGCTCGGCGGCCTCGTCCTGGACGGCGCGGTGCCGTTCCTCCTCACGCCCGCGACCCTCCTCGTCCCCGCCGCCGTGACGGTGCTGCTCGGTGTGCTCGGAGCCGCCCTGTCCGTCCGCCGCATCACCTCCGTCGACCCGCTGACCGCCCTGGGGAGCACCCGATGAGCCTCACCCTGTCCGACGTCGTCCTGACCTACCCCGACGGAGAGGGCCGCCTGACCGCTCTCGACCGGGTCTGCCTGGACGTGCCCGCGGGCACCCTGACCGCCGTGGTCGGCCCCTCCGGCTCGGGCAAGTCCAGCCTGCTCGCGGTCGCCGCCACCCTCGTCACCCCCGACTCCGGCACCGTCACCGTCGACGGCGTGACCACGACCGGCATGGGCCGCCGGGAACTGACCGAGCTGCGCCGCCACCGCATCGGCATCGTCTTCCAGCAGCCCCATCTGCTGCCCTCCCTGACGGCGGCCGAGCAACTGCAGGTGATGGCCCACATCGATGGCCGCCGCGCGGCCCGGGCCCGCGGCCGGGCCATGGAACTGCTCGACGCCGTGGGCCTCGCCGCCCAGGCCGGGCGGCGGCCCCACCAGCTCTCCGGCGGCCAGCGCCAGCGGGTCGGCATCGCCCGTGCCCTGATGAACGACCCCACCGTCCTGCTGGTCGACGAACCCACCAGCGCCCTCGACCACGAACGCGGCGCGGCGGTCGTCGACCTGATCACCCGGCTGACCCGTGAGCGGGCCACGGCCACCGTCCTGGTCACCCACGACCGCACCCGGCTGGCCGCCGCCGACCGGATCGTGGAGGTCCGCGACGGGCGGCTCGGCGCCGCCACGGCGGCCCGCTGACGACCCCCGGCCGGCGCGCCCGTCCCGCGGCGGCCGGCCCGGGCCCGGACGGTGGGCCGTGCCGGACGGCGGGTCAGGGCGCAGAGCACGAGTGGACGACCCCGCTCGGCCGCTCCCCGCGCACCGTGCTCGCGCTCCTCGCCCGCTCACCGGCCCGCGGCGGGCCGGTCCAGGGGGCCGGCGCACCCGGCCGCCCCTTGCGTGCCCCCGGCCGTCGCTAGAGCAGGCCCGCCGCGGCGAGGTGCTTGCCCACCTTCGCCACCTCGTCCCCCGACAGCGGGACCTGCGGCTCGGCCGTCACCGGGCAGTCGATCACGCCGCGCAGGTGCAGCGCCGCCTTGAACGCGCCCAGCGCCGACGAACCGGCGCCCATCCGGGCCGGGTCACCGGCGCGGACCATGCCGAACAGCGCGCACAGCCGCTCCTGTTCGGCCCGCGCACCCTCCCAGTCGCGCGCCCGGCACAGGCGGTACAGCCGGACGTAGCCGTGCGGGTCGACGTTGGCGAGACCGGGCACCGCGCCGTCGGCGCCCACCGCCAGCGCGGCGTCGACGAGCAGCTCCGAGCCGGTCAGGACGCTGAAGCCGGCGTGGGCACGGGCGCCGGTGACGATCTCCCGGAAGGCGCCCAGGTCGCCGCTGGAGTCCTTCACCCCCGCCAGCACGCCGTCGGCGGCCAGCCCCAGCAGGAGGTCGCCGGGCAGCTTGGTGTGCACGGACACCGGGATGTCGTAGGCGATCACCGGGACCGGGCTCGCGGCGGCGGTGCGCCGGTAGTGGTGGACGATCTCGGAGGGGTGGGTGCGGGCGTAGAACGGCGCGGTGACGACCACGGCCTCGGCGCCGGCGGCGGTGACCGCCCGCACGTGGTCCAGGACGCGCGGGGTCGTCATGTCGATGGCCCCGGCGAGGACGGGCAGCTGTCCGCCGACGTGGCCCACGACCGCCTCCACCACCTGCCGGCGCTGCCGGTCCGTCAGGTACGCCGCCTCCGACGTCGAGCCGAGCAGGAACAGCCCGTGCACGCCGGCCTCCACCAGATGGCCCGCCAGCCTCAGCAGCGAGGGCACGTCCACCTCGCGGTCCGGTGTCAGCGGCGTGCACACGGGCGGGACGACACCGGTGAGCGGGGCGGGGAACGTCATGCGGAGCTCCTGGCGGCTGGTTCTCGGGTCGGCTGGTCCACCTCCTACGATGGCGCGCCGCCCGCGGCCGGGACAGACTCCGGCCGAGTGTAGACACGCTCGGCCACCGGTGGCATGCGAAGAGTGAAATTGCCAGCGGCAGGGGAACCACCGGAGGTGGACGCGATGAACCCCCCGGTCGGCTCCTGCGCCGTCGACACCGTCACCGGCCGCCTCGGCATCGTCATGGGGCACGTGGGGCCGTACGTACAGCTGCGGCCGTACGGCGGCGGACGGGAGTGGGACGCCTGGCCGGAGCGCGTACGCCGGGCCACCGCCGCGGAACGGCTGAGCGCGGCGACGGCCCACGCGAACGCGCTCAGCGGCGGAGAAGTCCCTTGAAGAGCCGCCCGCGGCCCGCTACGCCCCGGCGGGCAGGCATCATGGACCCATGACCCCGTCCCGCGCCACCGGCACCGCGCCCCGCTTCCCCCACCCGGGTGACACGGCCGCGCCCCGCCCGGAAGCCCGGGAGGCCA
>NZ_KQ948858.1:0-88647 GCF_001514215.1 Streptomyces bungoensis | reverse complement strand
CCCAGAAGCTCGGTGAGGCCGACCGCATCATCACGTTGCTCACGCGCGGGCACGGGCGGGTGCGGGCCGTGGCGCGCGGGGTGCGGCGCACGAAGTCGAAGTTCGGGGCGCGGCTGGAGCCGTTCTCGCACGTGGACGTCCAGTTCTTCGCGCGGGGCAGTGAGCTGATCGGGCGCGGGCTGCCGCTGTGCACGCAGAGCGAGACCATCGCCCCGTACGGCGGCGGCATCGTGACCGACTACGCCCGCTACACCGCCGGCACGGCCATGCTGGAGACCGCCGAGCGGTTCACCGACCACGAGGGCGAGCCGGCCGTCCAGCAGTACCTGCTGCTCGTCGGCGCGCTGCGCACCCTCGCCCGCGGCGAGCACGCACCCCACCTGGTCCTGGACGCCTTCCTGCTGCGCTCCCTCGCCGTCAACGGCTACGCCCCCAGCTTCGGCGACTGCGCGAAGTGCGGCATGCCCGGCCCCAACCGCTTCTTCTCGGTCGCCTCCGGCGGCTCCGTCTGCGTCGACTGCCGGGTGCCCGGCAGCGTCGTGCCGTCCCCGCAGACCCTGGTGCTGCTCGGCGCGCTGCTTACGGGAGACTGGGAGACGGCGGACGCGTGCGAGGCGCGGTACGTCCGGGAGGGCAGCGGGCTGGTGTCCGCCTACCTGCACTGGCACCTGGAGCGCGGGCTGCGCTCGCTCCGCTACGTCGAGAAGTGACACCCCGAGGCAGAGGGAGACGAGAAGCACATGGTCGTACGCGGGATCCTGGGCCGCCAGCGCCGCCAGTACCAGGCGCCGGAGCCGCACCCGTCCGGCGCCCGCCCGCCGAAGCTCCCGGGCGAGCTGGTCCCCGAGCATGTCGCGATCGTCATGGACGGCAACGGCCGCTGGGCCAAGGAGCGCGGACTGCCCCGCACCGAGGGGCACAAGGTCGGCGCCGAGCGCGTGCTGGACGTGCTGCAGGGCTCGATCGAGATCGGCGTCCGCAACATCTCCCTGTACGCCTTCTCCACCGAGAACTGGAAGCGCTCGCCCGACGAGGTCCGCTTCCTGATGAACTTCAACCGCGACTTCATCCGCAAGACCCGCGACCAGCTCGACGCGCTCGGCATCCGTGTGCGCTGGGTGGGCCGGATGCCCCGCCTGTGGAAGTCGGTCGCCAAGGAGCTCCAGGTCGCCCAGGAGCAGACCAAGGACAACGACCTGCTCACGCTGTACTTCTGCATGAACTACGGCGGGCGCGCCGAACTGGCCGACGCGGCCAAGGCGATGGCCGAGGACGTGAGGGCCGGCCGGCTCGACCCGGCCAAGGTCAACGAGAAGACCATCCAGAAGTACCTGTACTACCCGGACATGCCGGACGTCGACCTGTTCCTGCGCCCGAGCGGCGAGCAGCGCACCTCCAACTACCTGCTCTGGCAGAGCGCGTACGCCGAGATGGTCTTCCAGGACGTGCTGTGGCCCGACTTCGACCGCCGCGACCTGTGGCGCGCCTGCCTGGAGTTCGCCTCCCGCGACCGGCGGTTCGGCGGCGCCATCCCCAACGAGGAACTGCTGGCCATGGAGGGCGACCCCGGCGCCTGAGCCGGTCACCCGGCAGCCACCCGCGCTTCACCCAGGGAGCCGAGTATGCGGATCATGAGAAGGCTCACTCCTGTCCTCGCCCTCGGGGCCCTGCTGCTCACCGCCCTGCCCGCGCACGCCGCGGACGCCGGTCACGCGCACGCCGGCGACACCGGCCCCGCGCGCCGGGAGAGCTACGGCACCAAGGCGCCCTACGCGCCCGGGCAGACGCACGGCTACCAGCGGCCCCCGGCCGGCTTCGAGCCCGTCTTCACCGAGAACGTCTCCCGGCACGGCTCCCGCTCCGCCACCGGCAGCGAGGACGGCGACCTGGTCCTCACGCTGTGGGACGAGGCCGAGGCGGAGCACCAACTCACCAGGGACGGTGAGGGGTTCGGGCCGGCCGTGCGGGATCTGCAGGCCGCCATGGCCGAGGTCGGCTACGGCAACCTCAGCGGGCGCGGACGGCGGGAGATGCGGGACACCGCGCTGCGGCTGGAGCGGCGGATGCCGTCCCTGTTCGCGACGATCGCCGACGAGGGCGAGAGGATCGACGTCGTCAGCAGCGGCCAGGGACGGGCGGTGGACAGCGCCGCCGAGTACGCGGACGCCCTGGCCGACGCCGATCCCGCGCTGAAGCCGCTGATCGGCCCGGCCCGCACCGACAGGGACCTGCTCTACTTCCACAAGGAGGCCGCGGGCGCCGCCTACCGCGACTACCTCGCCCACGACCAGCGCCTCAGGGACACCCTGCGGGCCGTCACGGACCAGCCCAGGACGCACGAGGCCGCCCGCGACGTGCTGCGCAGGATCTTCACGGCCGCCTTCGTCGACCGGATCGACGACCAGGTCGGCGCCGCCCGGGCCGTCTACAACCTGTACGCCACCGCCCCCGCGATGAGCGAGGAGAGCCCGGACGGGAAGGGCTGGGGGATGGAGCGGTACGTGTCCCGCTCCGCCGCGGACCGGTTCGGCTACCTGTCCGACGCCGAGGAGTTCTACCGCAAGGGCCCCGGCTTCGCCGACAGCGACATCACCTACCGGATGGCGGACGTCCTCCTCGACGACTTCTTCCGGCAGGCCGAGGCCAAGCGGGACGGCACCAGCGACCTCGGTGCCGAACTGCGCTTCACCCACGCCGAGGAGATCATTCCGCTGGCCGCGCTGATGCGCCTGCCCGGCAGCACCCGGCCGGCCGACCCGGACCGGCCGTACCGTTACGCCGACAACCCCTGGCGGGGCGCGGACGTCTCCCCGCTGGGCGCGAACATCCAGTGGGACCTCTTCCGCAAGGGCGACCGCTACCTGGTGCGGATGCTCTACAACGAGAAGGAGACGGCCTTCAAGGCGGGCTGCCGGCCCGTCGCGAAGAACAGCGCCTTCTACGACCTGGACGAGCTGGAGCGCTGCTTCGGACGCGGCTGACGGACGCCGGGCGGCCGGTCAGCGGCCGGCGGCCGCGGCGCAGTCCGCGCAGGTGCCGAAGATCTCCACCGTGTGGGCCACGTTGACGAAGCCGTGGTCCGCGGCGATCGCCTCCGCCCACGTCTCCACCGCCGGGCCCTCGACCTCGACCGCCTTGCCGCAGCTGCGGCAGACCAGGTGGTGGTGGTGCTCGCCGGTGGAGCAGCGGCGGTAGACGGACTCGCCGTCGGCGGTGCGCAGGACGTCGACCTCGCCCGCGTCGGCGAGGGACTGCAGGGTGCGGTAGACGGTGGTGAGCCCGACCGAGTCGCCCTTGTGCTTGAGCATGTCGTGCAGTTCCTGCGCGCTGCGGAACTCCTCGACCTCGTTCAGGGCCGCCGCCACGGCTGCGCGCTGCCGGGTGGCGCGGCCCTTCACGGGCGGTCCAGCGGTCGTCACCGTTGTCTCCTCACCTGTCGCGTCTGCCCGGGCCATTGTGCCAGCCCGGGCTGTCGGCGGTCAGGCACCGGCGCCCCGGCCTCTCGCCGCCGGGATCGCGCACTCCACCGGGGCCCCGGCGGGCCGTGCCGCGGCCGCCGCGCGGGCGCGCCGACGGGCCAGCGGGGCGGCCAGCGCGGTCAGGGCGGCGAACGCGGCGATGGTCAGCAGGACGATCGTCGCGCCCGGCGGGACGTCCTGGTAGAACGACGTGATCGTGCCGCTGACCGCCACGGTGACGCCGAGGGCGACGGCGATCGCGAAGGTCGCGGCGAAGCTGCGGGTGAGCTGCTGTGCGGCGGCGACGGGCACGACCATGAGCGCGGAGACCAGGATCAGGCCCACCACCCGCATGGCGACGGTCACCGTGACCGCCGCGGTGACGGCGGTGAGCAGGTTCAGGGCCCGCACCGGCAGCCCGGTGACCCGGGCGAACTCCTCGTCCTGGCTGACCGCGAACAGCTGGCGGCGCAGGCCGAGGGTGACGGCGGCCACGAACGCGGCCAGCACCACGATCGCGGTCACGTCGGAGGGCGCGACCGTCGACAGCGAGCCGAACAGGTACGAGGTCAGGTTGGCGTTGGAGCCGCCCGGCGCGAGGTTCACGAACATCACCCCGCCCGCCATGCCGCCGTAGAAGAGCATCGCGAGGGCGATGTCGCCGCGCGTCCTGCCGTACCAGCGGATCAGCTCCATCAGGACCGAGCCGAGCACGGAGACGGCCGTGGCCATCCACACCGGCGAGGCGTGCAGCAGGAAGCCGAGGCCGACGCCGGTCATCGCCACGTGCCCGATGCCGTCGCCCATCAGGGGCTGGCGGCGCTGGACGAGGTAGATGCCGATCGCGGGGGCGGTGACGCCGACCAGGACGGCGGCGAGGAGCGCCCGCTGCATGAAGGCGTAGTTCAGGAAGTCCATCGGCTCAGCAGTCCCGTGCGCGTCGAAGGGGTGCCCGCGGAGGTGTGCGGGTGGACGTGGTCGTGGCCGGGCTGGGGGTCCCCCGCTCGAGCGAAGCCGAGAGTGGGGGAGTGCCGGCCGGGGCCTTCGGTGGCGGGCCGTCGTACACGACGCAGCCGTCGCGCAGGACCACCGCCCGGTCGATCAGGAGCTCCAGCGGGCCCAGTTCGTGCAGCACGAGCAGCACGGTCGTCCCGGCGGCGACCTGCTCCCGGAGCGTGTGCGCCAGCACCTCCTGGCTGGCCAGGTCGACGCCCGCCATCGGCTCGTCCATGATCAGCAGCTCGGGTTCGGCGACCAGGGCGCGGGCGATCAGCACCCGCTGGTGCTGGCCGCCGGACAGCGCGGTCACCGGGTCCCCGGCGCGGTCCGCCATCCCGACCAGCTCCAGGGCCCGGCGCACGGCCTCCCGGTCGGCCCTGCGGAACAGGCCGAAGCGGGTGCGGGACAGGCGGCCCGAGGAGACGATCTCGGTCACCGTCGCGGGCACCCCGCCGGCCGCCGTGGTGCGCTGCGGCACGTACCCCACGCGCGCCCAGTCCCGGAACGACCGGCGCGGGGTGCCGAACAGCTCGATGCTCCCGGAGCCGGCCGGCACCTGGCCGATGAGGCTGCGCACGGCCGTCGACTTGCCGGAGCCGTTCGCGCCGAGCAGCGCGACGACCTCGCCGCGGTGCACGGTCAGGTCGACGCCGCGCAGGACGGGGCGCGAGCCGAGGTCCGCGGTCACGCCGCGCATCGCTATGACGGGCTCATCCATGATCTGGTCCTCCGTGCCGGTCACTTGGCGCCCAGGGCCTGCCGGAGCGCCGTGAGGTTGGCCTCCTGGACGGTGAAGTAGTCCCTGCCGCGGGACCTGTCGGTGATGCCCTCGATCGGGTCGAGGACGTCCGTCCGCAGCCCCGCGTCGCCCGCGATGGTCCGCGCGGTCCGGTCGCTGACCAGGGTTTCGTAGAAGACGGTGCCGACGCGGTCGGCCCGGGCCATGGTCTCCAGTTCCCGCACGCGCGCCGCACTGGGCTCGGACTCGGGGTCGAGGCCGTTGATCGCCTCCTCGGTGAGGCCGTAGCGCTCGGCGAGGTAGCCGAAGGCGGCGTGCGTGGTCAGGAAGACCCTGGTCCTGGTGTGCGCGAGCCCCTTCTCGAACCGCGTGTTCAGCTCGTCCAGCCGCTTCACCAGGGCCGCGGTGTTCTTCCGGTAGTCGGCGGCGTGCCGCGGGTCGGCCTTCTCGAAGGCCTTGCCCACGCCCTCGGCGACCTGCGCGTAGCGCACCGGGTCGAGCCAGACGTGCGGGTCCTCGGCGCCGGGTTCCCCGCCGGGGGAGGTGTCGTGGGCGGCCGCGTGGCCGCCGGCCTCGGTGCCGTGCTCCTCCAGCGTGGTCAGGGAGGCCGCGTCGATCTTCGTCCGCACCGGCGACTGGGCCACCGCGGTGTCGACGGAGGGCTGGAGGTTCCTCAGGTACAGGACCGCGTCGGACTCCTCGAGGAGGGCGATCTGCTTCGGGCTGATCTCCAGGTCGTGCGGCTCCTGCCCGGGGGAGGTCAGGGTGGTGACGTGGACGTGGCCGCCGCCGATCCGCTCGGCGAGGAAGGCCATCGGATAGAAGGACGCGACGACGTCGAACCGGCCGGTTCCCCCCGCCACGGCGTCGCTGGAGCAGGCGGAGAGGGTGCCGAGCCCGAGGGCGGTGACCGCGGCCACCGCGACGGGTATGAGGCGTCGTCGAACGTTCATGACAGTCATTTTCAACTAAGATGGAAACGGTTGTCAACAACGGTCGGGAGCGGAGCGGGAAGGGGCTGTGAAAGGGGTGGAAAGGGGTCGCGAGCAGGGGCCGATTTGGCCGTGGGGGAGCCTGCGCCGGTAACCTGAAGCATTCGCTGGAAGCATCTCGCTTCAACGCCCGTCGTCGTAATGAAGAGAGCACCGTGGCCGCCGACAAGATCGACACCATCGTCAGCCTGAGCAAGCGCCGTGGCTTCGTTTTCCCGTGCAGTGAGATCTACGGCGGACAGCGTGCCGCCTGGGACTACGGACCTCTGGGTGTCGAGCTCAAGGAGAACATCAAGCGCCAGTGGTGGCGCTACATGGTGACGTCGCGCGAGGACGTGGTCGGTCTCGACTCGTCCGTCATCCTGGCCTCCGAGGTCTGGGTCGCCTCCGGCCACGTCGCCACCTTCACGGACCCGCTGACCGAGTGCACCTCGTGTCACAAGCGGTTCCGCGCCGACCACCTCGAGGAGGCGTACGAGGAGAAGAAGGGCCACGCCCCGGCGAACGGCCTGGCCGACATCAACTGCCCCAACTGCGGCAACAAGGGCCAGTTCACCGAGCCGAAGCAGTTCTCCGGCCTGCTCTCCACCCACCTCGGCCCGACCCAGGACAGCGGCTCGGTGGCGTACCTGCGCCCGGAGACCGCCCAGGGCATCTTCACCAACTTCGCCCAGGTGCAGACCACTTCCCGTCGCAAGCCGCCGTTCGGCATCGCCCAGATGGGCAAGTCGTTCCGCAACGAGATCACGCCGGGCAACTTCATCTTCCGCACCCGCGAGTTCGAGCAGATGGAGATGGAGTTCTTCGTCAAGCCCGGCGAGGACGAGCAGTGGCACGAGTACTGGATGGAGCAGCGCTGGAACTGGTACACGGGCCTCGGCCTGCGCACTGAGAACATGCGCTGGTACGAGCACCCGAAGGAGAAGCTCTCCCACTACTCCAAGCGCACCGCCGACATCGAGTACCGCTTCCAGTTCGGCGGCAGCGAGTGGGGCGAGCTCGAGGGTGTCGCCAACCGCACCGACTACGACCTCGGCGCCCACTCCAAGGCCTCCGGCCAGGACCTCTCCTACTTCGACCAGGAGGCCGGCGAGCGCTGGACGCCGTACGTCATCGAGCCCGCGGCCGGCGTCGGCCGCACCATGCTGGCCTTCCTCCTCGACGCCTACGTCGAGGACGAGGCGCCGAACGCCAAGGGCAAGATGGAGAAGCGGACCGTGCTCCGCCTGGACCACCGCCTCGCCCCGGTGAAGGTGGCCGTCCTCCCGCTGTCCCGCAACCCGGAGCTGTCGCCCAAGGCCAAGGGCCTCGCCCAGGCGCTGCGGCAGAACTGGAACATCGAGTTCGACGACGCCGGCGCCATCGGCCGCCGCTACCGCCGCCAGGACGAGATCGGCACGCCGTACTGCGTGACCGTCGACTTCGACACCCTGGACGACAACGCGGTGACGGTCCGCGAGCGCGACTCGATGAAGCAGGAGCGCGTGTCCCTCGACCAGATCGAGGGCTACCTGGCGAGCCGCCTGCTGGGCTGCTGACGCCCGCGGCGCCTCTGCGCCACACGCCCGCCCCCCGTCCGATCCGATCGGACGGGGGGCGGGCGTTTTGCCGCGCCCGCGATCCCCGAGACACTCCATGACAACTATGGAGTGACAGATATTGAAATCTGTCACCCGTCATGCCACAGTGGAGGCATGACGATGCACACGCGAACCCTCGGAACCACCGGCCCTCAGGTATCCGCCCTCGGCCTCGGCTGCATGGGCATGTCCGGCATGTACGGCGACGCGGACCGCGCCGAATCGATCGCGACGATCCACGCGGCTCTGGAAGCCGGAGTGACCCTGCTGGACACCGGCGACTTCTACGGCATGGGTCACAACGAACTGCTGATCGGCGAAGCCCTGCGCACCGCGCCGTCGGCCCTCCGGGACAACGCGCTGGTCAGCGTGAAGTTCGGCGGCCTGCGCGACCCCGACGGCGGCTGGTCCGGCTTCGACGGCCGCCCGGCCGCCGTGAAGAACTTCGCCGCGTACTCGCTCCAGCGTCTCGGCGTGGATCACATCGACGTCTACCGCCCCGCCCGCCTCGACCCGGACGTGCCGATCGAGGAGACGGTCGGCGCCATCGCGGAACTGGCCGAGAAGGGGTGGGTCCGGCACATCGGCCTCAGCGAGGTCGGCGCCGACACCATCCGCCGGGCCGCCGCCACCGCCCCGATCGCCGACCTCCAGATCGAGTACGCGCTCATCTCCCGCGGCATCGAGCAGGAGATCCTGCCGACCCTCCGTGAACTGGGTATAGCGGTGACCGCCTACGGCGTGCTCTCGCGCGGCCTGATCTCCGGTCGCCTCACGCCCGGACAGCAGTTCGCCGCGAACGACTTCCGGGCCCACTCGCCGCGCTTCCAGGGCGACAACTACCGGCACAACCTCGCCCTCGTCGAGTCCCTGCGCAAGATCGCCGAGCAGAAGGGCGTCACGGTGGCCCAGATCGCCATCGCCTGGGTGCTCGGACGCGGCGAGGACATCGTTCCGCTCGTGGGCGCGCGCACCCGCGAGCGGCTGGACGAGTCGCTGGGCGCGCTGGACGTGACCCTGGACGAGGCGGACCTCGCCGCCATCGAGAGCGCCGTCCCGGCGGACGCGGCGGCCGGCGACCGCTACGCCCCCGCACAGATGGCGATGCTCGACAGCGAACGCTGAATCCCGCTCCAGGTACGGTCTAGGGCATGGCACCGACCACCGAGACCCTGACCGCCGAGCGCATCCTCGAAGCCACCGAGGAGGTGCTGCGCCGCCACGGCCCGGCCAAGGCCACCGTGGTCGACGTCGCCCGCGCGCTCGGTGTCAGCCACGGCAGCGTCTACCGGCACTTCCGCACCAAGACGGCGCTGCGCGAGGCGGTGACCAAGCGGTGGCTGGACCGTACCTCGGAGCGTCTCGCCGGCATCGCCGCAGAGGACCGGGACCCGGAGGCCCGCCTGCGGGACTGGCTGGCGACCCTGTTCGAGGCCAAGCGGCACAAGGCCGGCGGTGACCCGGAACTCTTCGCCACCTACACCGCGCTCATCGACGAGACCGGCACGGTGGTCGGCGAGCACATCGCCGACCTCACCGGACAGCTGACGCACATCATCGAGGCCGGCACCGCGGCGGGCACCTTCACGGCCGTGGACCCCTCCGCCACGGCCCACGCCGTCTTCCACGCCACCGGCCGCTTCCACGACCCCTGCTATGCCCGGGAGTGGCAACGGGACGGCATAGAGACGGAACTGGAGGCGGTGGTGGACCTGCTGGTGCGGGGGCTGCGGGCGGACAACAGCTAGAGCCTGTCCACCGCCGCCCGGCGCGACGGCCGCCGGGGGCCCGCCGGGTCCACCGTCGCCTGGTGGGCCCCGGCGAGATGCTCCACCGCCTTCGGCCAGGGGGCGAGCGGGGCGCCCCGGTGCCAGCCGCAGGTCTCGCAGCTGATCGTGCGCCGCACCCCCCTGCGGCGCACCCGGACCACGTGCTCCCGGCCGTGCTGGTCCCAGCGGCTGATCCTGTCCGTGCCGATCGGTGACATGTCCCCTCCCGCGCCCGAGTGTGCCCCACGAAGGCCGCGCGGTTCACCGCCGCCCGGCCCGGGCCGGGCCCGTCGCTCAGCCGACCGTGCGCGGCAGGCGCAGGCTCAGCAGGCCCGTCAGGGCCACCCCGGCCAGCTGCACCAGCAGCGTGATGACCAGCGCGTCCCGCATGCCCTGGTGCGGAACCAGGGTGAGGAAGAGGGTCCCCAGGGTCGCCACACCGAGGGCGAACGCCGACTGCTGGGTGGTGACCATCACACCGCTGCCGACGCCCGCCCGGGCCGGCGGGATCTCGGACATCACGATCCGCAGCAGGTTGGGCAGTTGCAGCGCCTGGCCGGCCCCGGCGACGGCCGCGCCCGGCAGCAGCGCGCCGAAGCCCAGGTGCGGCCAGTCCCGCCAGGCGGCGAGTGCGATCAGCAGGACGCCCACCCCCTGCAGGACGGCCCCGGCGGTGACCACCCGGGTGCCGAAGCGGGCGATGAGGCGCGGGCCGGCGAGGGAGACGAACAGGAACGCCACGGCCATCGGCGCGAGCGCGAGCCCCGCCGGCACCGGCCCGAGCCCGGCCCCCCGCTGCAGCGCCAGCGCGATGACGAACATGAACCCGCTGAAGCCCATCGAGAACGGCAGCATCAGCACCAGCCCCCGCCGCAGCGACGCCAGCGCGAACAGGCTCGGCGGCACCAGCGGGGTCCGCCCCTGCCGGTCCAGCCGCCGCTCCACGGCGTAGAACGCGGCCGCCACGAGAGGGAACGCGGCCAGCGACAGCCACGTCCACAGCGGCCAGCCCGCCGCCCGGCCCTCGGTGAGCGGCGCGAGCAGCGTCAGCAGCGACGCCGCGAGCAGGACGGTGCCGGGCCCGTCCACGGGCTCCGGGTGCTGCGAGCGGGTCTCCGGCACGAACCGCACGGCCAGCACCAGCCCCGCCAGCACGACCGGCACGTTGACCAGGAAGATCGCCCGCCAGCCGGTGCCGGCGAGGTCGGCGGCCACCAGCAGGCCCCCCAGGATCTGCCCAGCGACCATGGACAGCCCGGCCGTGGCGCCGTACAGGCTCATCGCCCTGGCCCGGCGGCCGCCGGTCGTGGTGGCCTGGATGGTGGCGAGCACCTGCGGAAGCATCGCGGCGGCCGACGCCCCCTGCGCGACCCGCGCCGCGACGAGGCTCCAGGCGCCGGGCGCCAGCCCGCACGCCAGTGAGGTCAGCCCGAACGCGGCCATTCCGCCGAGGAACAGCCGCCGCCGCCCGAACAGGTCCCCGAGCCGCCCGCCGAGCACGAGCAGCACGGCGTAGGCGACCCCGTACCCGGCCACGACCAGTTCCAGGACGGCCTCGCCCGCGCCCAGATCGGCGCCGATGGTCGGCAGGGCCACGTTGACGATGAAGAAGTCGACCAGCGGCAGCGCCGCGGCCAGCAGAACGGTGAACAATCCCGGCCCGCCGAGTGCGGGCGGTGTGCCCGGCGCTCGAACGGCCGGGGCGGTGACGGTCTGTGTCATGCACCCGAGCCTGCGCCCGCCCTCAGACGGGTACCAGAGTCTCCTGATCCTGGTAGCAGAAGTACCTGGCAACAGGATCCGCCGGGCGGCATCCTGGAGGCATGACGACGACGGCGACCACGGCGACCACGGCCCCGGAGACCGGTCCCGCGCAGCCGGCGCGGGGCGCGGAGATCCGGCGGCACGAACTGGCCGCCTTCCTGCGCAGCCGGCGCGAGCGCATCGCGCCCGAGCAGGTGGGCCTGCCCCGCGGCGCCCGGCGCCGCACCCCCGGCCTGCGGCGGGAGGAGGTCGCCCAGCTCGCCGCGGTCGGTGTCACCTGGTACACCTGGCTCGAGCAGGCCCGCGACATCCAGGTCTCCGTGCAGGTCCTCGACGCCCTGGCCCGCACCCTGATGCTGGACGCCAGCGAGCGCGTCCACCTCTTCCAGCTCGCCGGAGCGACCGATCCGACGCCGGCCGCCAGTTGCTCGGGCGTGACCGACGCGCAGCGCGAGCTGCTGCGCCGGCTGGAGCCGATCCCGGCCTGCATCCAGAACAGCCGGTACGACATCCTCGCCTACAACCGCACCTACGCCCGCCTGCTGTGCGACCTGGACGCGATCCCGCCGGAGGACCGCAACTGCATGCTGCTCGTCCACACCAACAGCGACTGGCGCGCGTCCATCGTCCACCTCGAGGAGACCATGCGCCTGATGGCCGCCCGCCTGCGCGCCTCCATGGCCGGCCACCTCGCGGAGCCCGCCTGGAAAATGCTGGTCAAGCGGCTGAGCGAGTCCCCGGAGTTCCGCGAGAACTGGGAGCGCTACGAGGTCGTCGGCAACCGCTCCAAGACCAAGGAGTTCCTCAACCCGTACGTCGGCCACCTGTCGCTGGTCCACACCGACCTGTGGCTCAGCCCCCAGTCGGGGGCCCGGATGGTCACGTACACGCCGAGGAACGAGGAGACGCGCCTGCGCCTGGAAAGGCTGCACGAACTGGCGACGGCCGGTGACGTCTCCTAGGGCCTCTCGTTTGGATGCCGGGCTCGCGGGCCCCGGCACCGTGCCTCGCCGCGTTGTCGTCGGTTGCCATGGCTCCGCCATGGCGCCCTCCTCCGCCTGGCGATCCACGGCACCGGACCCCGCTCCCTGATCCGGCCTGATCCAAACGAAAGACCCTAGGCCCGCCCGGAGGCGCCCACGGTCTGCCGCACCTCGGGTGACTCCAGCTTCTCGGCCGTTCGCTCGGCGGTCCCGTGGGCCCAGCGCCCGCTGGTGACGAACCCGAGCACCAGGACGGCCACGCCGCAGCCGGTGAGGATCCACCACCCGGGCCCGGCCGCCGAGACGAAGGCGTCCTTGTACGAGGAGCGGCCGATGCCGGAGGCCAGCACCGCGCCCAGCACGGCGACACCGAGCGTCTGCCCCAGCTGCCTGCTGGTGGAGGCGACCGCGGCGGCGACACCGGCCTGGGCGCGCGGCATGCCCGACACGGCGGTGTTGGTGATCGGCGCGTTGACGAACCCGAAGCCGGTTCCGAACAGCACGTACCCCAGCAGGAGCGTGGCGTCGGAGGTCTCCGCCGAGAACGCGGCGAACAGCACCCCGCTCGCGGTGATGGCGGCACCGGCCACCAGCAGCGGCAGCCGCGGCCCCCGGGTCCCGACCAGGCGCCCGGACAGCGGCGCGCACAGGAACGTCGGCAGGGCCATCGGCAGCATCCACAGGCCGGCGTGCAGCGCGTCCAGGCCGCGCACGTTCTGCAGGTACAGCGTGGACAGGAACAGGAAGCCGCCCAGCGCCGCGAACGCGCTGATCGCGATCACGGTCGCCCCGCTGAACGGGGCGGAGTGGAAGAAGCGCAGGTCGATGAGCGGTTCCTGGCGCCGGGGCTCGTACCACAGCAGGCCGATCAGGGCCGCGAGGGCGACCGCGGCGAACGGGGCGACGGTGCCCGCGCCGGAGTCCGGTGCCTCGATGATCGCGTACGTCAGCGAGCCGAACAGGGCGATCACCAGCACCTGGCCGACCGGGTCGGGGCGGCGGGCCCGGGGTGCCCGGGACTCGGGCACGAACTTCAGGGTGAGCAGCAGGGCCGCGAGGCCGACCGGGAGGTTGACCCAGAAGATCGAGCGCCAGCCGACCGACTCCACCAGCAGGCCGCCGACCAGCGGTCCGGCGGCCATCGATATGCCGACCACCGCACCCCACACGCCGATCGCGCGGGCGCGCTCACGGGCGTCGGTGAAGGTGTTGGTGATGATCGACATGGCGACCGGGTTGAGCATCGAGCCGCCGACCGCCTGCACCATCCGGAAGACGACCAGCAGGGTCAGGTTCGGCGCGAGCGAGCACAGCAGGGAGCCGATGGAGAAGACGACCAGGCCGGACATGAAGACGCGCTTGCGGCCGATCCGGTCGGCCGTCGAGCCGGCCAGCATCAGCAGCGAGGCCAGCACCAGCGTGTAGGCGTCGATGGTCCACTGCAGGCCGGAGGTGGTGGCGTGCAGTTCGCGCTGCATCGAGGGCAGCGCGACGTTCAGCACGGTGTTGTCGAGACTCACGATGAGCAGGCTCATGCAGCAGATCGCGAGCACGAGCAGGCGTCGGCGGTGGCTGAGCTCGGGCATGCGTGCCATCGTACGCGGATTTCGATAGTGCGTCTAACTAATGAGCGATACAGGAGTCCGGAAGTCGCCGGGAGTTCCCGGGAGTCGCCGGGTTGTCCACAGGCGGGGACGGTCACCGTCCCCGGTACGGGACAATGGAGCAATGTCCACGCTCGAGTCCCCCCTGCAGATCGGTCCTCACCCGGTTCGGCCGCCCGTCGTGCTCGCTCCCATGGCGGGCATCACCAACGCGCCCTTCCGGACGCTGTGCCGGGAGTTCAGCGGCGGCAAGGGTCTGTTCGTCAGCGAGATGATCACCACCCGGGCGCTGGTCGAGCGCAACGAGAAGACCATGCAGCTGATCAGGTTCGACGCGAGCGAGCGGCCGCGCTCCATCCAGCTGTACGGCGTCGACCCCGCGACCGTCGGCAAGGCCGTCCGCATGATCGCGGAGGAGGACCTGGCCGACCACATCGACCTCAACTTCGGCTGCCCGGTGCCGAAGGTGACCCGCAAGGGCGGCGGCTCGGCCCTGCCCTACAAGCGCAACCTGCTGCGGGCCATCCTGCGCGAGGCGGTCTCCGGCGCCGGTGACCTGCCCGTCACGATGAAGATGCGCAAGGGCATCGACGACGACCACCTCACCTACCTCGACGCCGGCCGCATCGCCGTCGAGGAGGGCGTGACGGCGATCGCGCTGCACGGCCGCACGGCCTCCCAGCACTACGGCGGCACCGCCGACTGGGAGGCGATCGCCCGGCTGAAGGAACACGTGCCGGAGATCCCGGTGCTCGGCAACGGCGACATCTGGTCCGCCGAGGACGCGTTGCGCATGGTCCGGGAGACCGGCTGCGACGGCGTCGTCGTGGGGCGCGGCTGCCTGGGGCGGCCCTGGCTGTTCGCGGACCTCGTGGCCGCGTTCGAGGGACGTGCGGAGCGCGCCCGGCCCACGCTCCGCGAGGTCGCCGGCACCATGGTCCGGCACGCCACCCTGCTCGGCGAGTGGATCGGCGACGAGTCCAAGGGCGTCGTCGACTTCCGCAAGCACGTCGCCTGGTACCTGAAGGGCTTCGCGGTCGGCTCCGAGATGCGCAAGCGGCTCGCGATCACGTCGTCGCTCCGGGAACTGCGGGACGGGCTCGACGAACTCGACCTCGACCAGCCGTGGCCGGCCGGCGCCGACGGGCCCCGCGGCCGCACGTCCGGCAACAACCGGGTGGTGCTGCCGGACGGCTGGCTGAAGGACCCGTACGACTGCGCGGGCGTGGGCGAGGACGCCGAACTGGACACGTCCGGCGGCTGACCGGGGCCCCGGTCAGCGCGTCTTCGGGTGCGGGGTGGAGCCGTAGGCCGTCAGGAAGCGGTCGCGGAAGGCGCTCATCTTCCACACCGGCGCGTCGTGCGCGGGCCGCAGGCCGTCCGTCCACCCCCAGCCGGAGACCTTGTCGAGCACCTTGGGGTCCTTGGCCACGATCGCGACGGGCACGTCGCGGCTGGCGTGGTTGCCGCTGACCCGGGCGATGGGCTGGTGGTCGCCGAGGAACACCAGGACGGTGTTCTTGGTGCCGTAGCGCTCCAGCCACTGGGTGAGCGCGGTCACCGAGTACTGGATCGCCTTGCCGTACTCCTGGCGGGACTTGGTGGTGTCGGCGATGACGTCGGCCGGCTTGTTGCCCGCCGCCTCGATGCCCTTGAAGACCGACCCGTCGCCCAGCTGGTCCCAGCCGACCATCTTCGGGATCGGCGCCCACGGCTGGTGGCTGGAGGTCAGGATCAGCAGCGACATCCGCGACTTGCCGTCCGCGGGCCGCTTGCTGTGCACCCGCTCCTGGTACTGCTGCAGGGCGTACTGGTCCGGCATGGTCGACCAGCTGAACTTCGGGCCCCGGTAGCCGAGCTGGAAGGCGTTGTAGACCTTGTCCAGGCCGTACCACTGCTGCTCCGGCCAGCCCTTCTGCACACCCGGCATCACACCGACCGTGTCGAAGTCACCGGTCCTCTTGAAGGCGTCGGTCAGGCTCATGTGGTCGCTGGCCATGACCGTGCGGTAGCGCTGCTGGTTGCTGATCCACAGGCCCGACATGGTGGTGGAGTGGCCGAGCCAGCTGCTGCCGCCGTACGTCGCGGACGTCAGCCAGCCGCTCTTGGCGTGGAAACCGGCCTTGGCGAGGGCCTTGGTCCGGGCGTCGAGGGTCGCGTCGACACCGGGGGCCATGATCGGGTCCTCGACGGCGCTGCGGCCGTAGCTCTCGATGAAGGTGAAGATCATGTCCTTGCCGCGCAGGTCGGGCACCAGCTGACTGCCCGGGGTGTTCCCGAACCGGTCCACCTTGGCGACCTTCTCGAACTCCGCCTCGTCCTTGAGCGTGTCCGAGAACCGCCGGGCCTCGACCTTCAGCGAGGTGGCCGTGCGGTCCGCGGCGATCGGCACGCCGGCGACCTGCAGGCCCAGCGAGGAGCAGGTGATCCACACGACGCCGGCGATCAGCGTGCCGCGGGTCGCGGTGCCGGTGTGCCGGGCGAGCAGGTTGCTCAGCCGGACCATGGACAGCGCCAGCAGCACGGCCAGCAGCAGCACGAGCGCGACGACGCCGGTGGTGGCGGCGAGGGTCGCCGTACGGCCGAGGGAGTCCTCCAGGTACGACTGCGCGTCGCCGAGCAGGCTCCAGTCGAGGACGGGGTTGAACGGCCGGCCCAGGTACTGGTTGAACCCCATGTCCAGCAGGTTCAGCACGGTCATCCCGGCCAGCGCGACCCCGGACACCGCCGCCAGCACGATCCGCGGGCGCCGCGGCAGCGCGAGCATCAGGGCCGCTCCGATGACGGCCTCCGCCGGTATCCGCGTGAACTTCGCGGGCCCCAGCCCGACCACGCTGTTCGGCAGCACCAGCGCGGCCACGACGAGGGCGGCGGCCAGCACGGTGACGCTCACGGACACCCCTCGAGCGGCCACCGGATGCGCCTGCCGCCACCGCCGCGTCCGGGCGGACCAGGCGGCCCAGACGCCCCGGGGGCCACGGGAGGGAAGGGGCGCCGGAGACGCGGGCGCCTCCGGCGACGCGGCGGAAGTCGGGTCCGTTTCGTCGGAGGCGGGGGCCGTGGCTTCCGCGGGGTGGGAGGCCCCTGCGGGGGCCGTGGCTTCCGCGGCACCGGTCTGTTCGGCGTCCGCGGCGACGGGGGCTTCCGTGGTGTCCGGCTCGCCGGCCTCCGCGGTGGCGGATTCCGCGGTGCCGACCTGTTTGGTGCCTGTGGCGGCGGGAGGTTCCGCGGTACCCGGCTCCCCGGCGGCGGTTTCCGCGGTGCCGACCGGTTCGGCTTCCGCGGTGGTGGGGATGCCCGCGGCGGCCGGCTCCCCGGTGGCGGTTTCCGCGGTGCCGTCGCGTTCGGCTTCCGGGGTGGTGGGGATGCCCGCGGCGGCCGGCTCCCCGGCGCCGGGCTCCGCGGTGCGCGCCTGCTCGGCTTCTGCGGTGGTGGTCTCTGGGGTGCCGGTCTGCTCGGCGTTCGCGGGGGCGGGAGTTCCCGTGGTGTCCGGCTCCCCGGCGTCTGCCGCAGCGCTTTCCGTGGTGCCCGGCTTTCCGGCGTTCGGCGTGGCGCTCTTCGCGGTGTCCGGTTCCCCGGCGTTCACTGCGGCGGCTTCGGCCGCGCCGGTCTGTTCCGGCTCCGCGGCGGCGGGCGTACTCGCACCCGCGGGCTCGGCGACGTCCGCACCCCCGGCCCCTGTCGCGGTGGCCTCGCGGCCGGCGGCGGGCTGAGCGGGAACGGCCGCCTCGGCCTCTTCCAGGACCCCCTCGGTCCCCCCGGCGGTACCCGGTGACTTGCGCGTGCTCGTGTGCTGAGGCAACCCGGAGGTCCTTCCCTGCGAGACCCGTGACGGAGTCGGCGGGCCACGCTGGGGAGGCTGGGCGGGGCCGGAGAGGGCCCCGGCCCGCCTGGCCCGCCGCCCTCCCGTACGGCTCACCCGACTCCCCTGTTCACGGCGCTCGGCAAACAGCGGGCAAACGCCCCGCCAAGGCCCCCGCCAGGGCTCCCGTCAGGCGCCTCCGACCGCCGTGAGCAGGGCCAGCGGGGCCGCCGCCGAGCGGGACTCGCGCACGCAGGCGTGCGGGTAGGGGACCGGCTCGGGGTGGGTGTCGCGGCCGTAGCCCGCCAGCACCTCCGGGAGCCGGTGCCCGGTGGCCGTCGCCGCGTCGACCAGCGCGTGCGCCACCGTACGGGCCTCGTCGTGCAGGCCGTAGCGGGCCAGCCCCAGGGCGATCAGCGCGTTGTCGTGCGGCCAGACCGACCCGCGGTGGTAGGAGAGCGGGTGGTACGCCGGCTGCCCGGAGGCGAGCGTGCGGACGCCCCAGCCCGAGAAGAAGTCCGGTTCCAGCAGCCGCCGGCCGACGACCTCCCCGTACTCCTTGTCCAGCAGCCCCGACCACAGCAGGTGCCCGGCGTCGGAGGCCAGCGCGTCGACCTGGAGGCCCGCCCCGTCCAGCGCGAGCGCCGGGAAGGACCGCTCCGGCATCCAGAAGTCCCGCTGGAAGCGGTCGCGCAGGTCCGCGGCCGCCTGTTCGAGCAGCGCCGCGTACGTCTGGTCGGACCACACCGTGCGCGCCACGCCCGCCGTGCGGCGCAGCGCGTCGTACGCGTAGCCCTGCGCCCCGGCCGCCATCACCGCGCCCGTGGGCCGGGTGCCGTCGGCGCAGCAGATCGCGCCGGGGGAGTCCTTCCAGTTCTGGTTGGCGAGGCCGCCCTCGTCGGCGCGGTAGACGAGGTAGCCGCGCGAGGTCAGTCCGCCGTGGTCCAGCATCCAGCCGACGGCGGCCCGGGCGTGCGGCTCCAGGCGCCGGGCCAGGGCCGTGTCCCCGGTCAGCTCGACGTACGCGCCGAGCAGGATCAGGAACAGCGGGGTGGCGTCGACCGAGCCGTAGTACCGCCCGAACGGCACCTGGCCGAAGTGGGCCAGCTCGCCGTGCCGCACCTCGTGCACGATCTTGCCGGGCTGGGCGAGTGGGGACGGGCCCCGGCCGGTCGCCTGCGTCGCGGCCAGCGCGAGCAGCGTGGCGGCGGCCGGCCGCGGGCGGTACGGCAGTGCGAACAGGGAGGTCAGCAGGGCGTCCCGGCCGAGGAGGGCGAGGAACCAGGGGGCGCCGGCCGCCGGGACGCGCAGCTCCTCGCCGTCCGGTCCGGCCGCCGGGATCTGCAGCGCGGCCAGGTCGGCCAGGCCCCGGGCGCAGGCCGCCGCCAGTTCCGGCCAGCCGGTCGGGAAGGCCACCCCCTCCACGAACGCGCCCTCCGATTCGAGGAGTTGCTCGTTCACGGCGGCGGGCGAGCGGGGCACGCGCAGGGCGCGGCGGTCGCCGTGCGGGCGGGCGATGACGCGCAGCACCAGCTCGGTGGTGCCGTGCGGGGCCAGTTCGAGGGTCCACACCAGCCGGCGGGCGCCGGTGCCGGTCTCCTCCACGGCGTCCGGCGCGGGGTCGGCGGTGATGCTCGTGCGGGAGCACCACTCGGCCCGCCGGTAGGTGAACTCGATGCCGTCGCCGAGGACCTCGCGGGAGCGTAGGGCGCCGGCCTTGACGTAGGTGCGGTGGTCGGAGCGGAGCTCGAACTGGTCGGTGAAGTCGGCGTCGGCGGTGACCGCGAGGCGGACCGTGGTGGGCACCGGCCGGTTGCTGGTCACCCGCAGCACCTCCACGAACGAGCTGTCACCGACGGCCTGTTCGCGGAAGAGGGTGTGGGCAGGGGGTTCCAGCCGGCCGCCGCGCGGCACCAGCACGCAGCGTGCCGCGTCGCCGTCGGCGACCGGGGTGAGCACCTCGGGCACCGCGCCGTCGACGGTGAGCTGCCAGCGGCTCAAGTGCCGGGCGTCCCGCACGAACAGCCCGTCCGGGGAACCGCCGCCCCGCACCCCGCTGATGTCGCCCCGGTCGCCCACGGCGGCGAAGGTCGAGCCGTGCACGAGCAGATGATGCCGGTCCGTCATCGCCGGTCCCCTCCCATGTCCCTGCTGTCGAACGTGCCGGTGCCCGTGGAGGACACACTGGTGCCCGGGGGCCGGTGGAGCAGGTCGAGCGCGAGTGCGGCGGTCCAGCCGAAGCCGGTCGTTCCGCAGGCCTCGCCGGTGAACGGGTCGACGTACTCGGCGAAGCCGGTGGCACCGGCCAGGTCCAGCACGGCCTCGCGCAGCGTGTCGGCGGCGGCCGTCACGCCGTGCAGCCTCAGTCCGCGCTCCAGCAGCCAGCCGGTGTTGAACCAGGCCGGACCCCGCCAGTACCGGTGCGGGTCGAAGGCCGCCCCGAGCAGGTCGTAGCTCGGCACGAGCCGGGTGCGCCCCCCGAGCCCGAAGTGCGGGCCGCGCAGCGTGCGGACGAGGGCGGTGACGACCTCGCGGGGAAGACCGGGCAGCAGGAGTGGCACGAGCCCGGAGACACCGAGCTCGGGGACGAGGACGCCGCTTCCCCCTCCGCCTTCGCCCCCGCGCAGGTCCCGGCACAGGAACATCCCCCGCTCCGCGTCCCAGAGCCGGTCCACCAGTGCCGCCGTCAGGCGCTGCGCGCGGGCGTGGCGGGCGGTGGCGGGGGCGCCGAGCTCCCCGGCGATGCGGGCCAGCGCGTGCTCGGAGGCGATGAGCAGCGCGTTGAACGCCGGGTCCTCGACGGCGAAGGCGCCGCCCTCGGCGTACCCGGAGTCCCGGTAGTCGGCGGCCAGCCGCACGTACCGCCCGTAGTCCAGGTCCGTCGGCCGGTCCCCGGCCGCCCCGTGGTCGAGGTCGGCGCGGCGGAAGGAGCGGGCCGGGGCGGGCGTGACGCGGGCGAGCGGGACGTCCCAGCAGGGGCTGTTGTCCATACCCTGCTCCCAGGGGTGGACGACGGACACCAGCCCGCCCCCGCCCAGGTCCCGCCGGTGCAGCAGGTACCGGTGCCAGGCGGCCAGCCGCGGGTACACACGGGCCAGGAAGCCCCGCGCGCGCGACAGGCCAGGGTCGGCGCGGTGCACCAGCCAGGCCGCCAGCGCGTGCACCGGTGGCTGGACGATGCCGGACGTCTGTACGGTGCGCGGGGCGCCCGCGGCGCGCCCCGCCGTCGAGGAGCGCCAGAAGTCGGGGCTCGGGAAGTAGGCGTCGAGCGGTACGGAGGGGTTGAAGACGATGTGCGGGACGCGCCCGTCGCCCCACTGGGCGGCCAGCAGTGTCTCCAGCTCCGTCTGCGCCCGTAACGGCGAGACGTGCCTGAGGCCGATCGCGATGAACGCCGAGTCCCAGGACCACTGGTGCGGGTACAGGCTCCGGGAGGGGACCGTCGACGCGCCCGTCCAGTTCGCCGTCAGCACCCGGGCGGCCCGGGCGTGCAGGGACGCCGAGGACGCTGGCGCCGGCGGCGCGGCCGGCGGATCGTACGCGGTCGCCCGTTCCGGGAGACGGGCGGTGAGCTGGGCAGTGCGATCCACTCGGGACTCCCCGAAGACGTCCGGCCGACCGGGTTTGGCTGTGGCTACCGCAGGGTTACGTCTATTTAACACGCAGAACCCAATATGTAATGCAGGCTTGGGAAACACAAGGGGGTGCGCATGACCGGACGGCCCGTCAGGACGGGAAAGGGCGGAGGCCAGGCGAGCGCCGGCGATCTGCTCGAACTGGTGCGCAGTGGACGGGCCGTGACGCGCGGCGCGCTCCAGCAGGCCACCGGACTGTCCCGGGCGACCGTCGGCCAGCGCCTCGACCGGCTGTTCCGGGCCGGCTGGCTGCGCGAGGGCGCGGGCGGCCCGGTGGACTCGCCGCTCGGCGGACGCCCCGCCATCACGCTGGAGTTCGACGACGCCCACGCGATCGTCCTCGCCGCCGACCTCGACACCCGGCACGCCCGCGCGGCCGTGCTGACCCTGGGCGGCGAGATACTCGCCGAACGCTCGGGCACCCTGGTGCTCGAGGACGGGCCCGAGGCCGTGCTGGGCGAACTCGGGCGCTGGTTCGCGGAGTTGCCGGCCAAGACCGGTCACCGGGCGCAGGACGTGTGCGGGATCGGGCTCGCCGTACCCGGCCCGGTGGAGAGCGGGACCGGCCGGGTGGTGCAGCCGCCGATGATGCCGGGCTGGGACGGCTACGACATAAGGGGCCGCCTCTCCCGCGCCTTCACCGAGCGCACCGGCGCCCCGGCGGTCCCCGTCCTGGTGGACAACGACGCCAACCTCATGGCGTACGGCGAACAGCGCACCGTACACCCCGACTGCTCGGCGTTCGTGCTGGTCAAGGTCTCCACGGGCATCGGTGCCGGGGTCGTGGTGGACGGCTCGATCTACCGGGGCGTGGACGGCGGGGCGGGCGACATCGGGCACATCCGGGTGGGCGCGGACGCGCTGTGCCGCTGCGGTTCGCACGGCTGTCTCGCGGCCGTCGCGAGCGGCGGCGCCGTGGCCCGCCGGCTGGCCGAGGCCGGGGTGCCGGCGGCCTCCGGCTCGGACGTGCGGCACCTGCTGGCCGCCGGGCACCCCGAGGCCGCCGCGCTGGCCCGTGAGGCCGGGCGCCGGGTCGGGGACGTGCTGGCGACGGTGGTGACCCTGCTCAACCCCGGGGTGCTGATGATCGCCGGGGACCTGGCCGGGACGCCCTTCCTGACCGGCGTCAGGGAACTGCTCTACCAGCGGGCGCTGCCCCGCTCCACGGCCCACCTGGACGTGGTGACCTCCCGGCTGGGGGAGCGGGCCGGGCTGGTCGGCGCCGGGGCGCTGGTGGTGGAGCACCTGTACGCGCCGGACCGGGTGGAGGAACGCCTGCTCGCGCTGGGCGTGTGACTAGGGCGTTCCCTCCCGGCGCCGCCGTCCCGGTCCGGGTCCGCCGGGCGTCCGCATGGTGAAATCCGGTCCGCTGTGGCAGCGTGATTCTCGCCACCCTTGATAAGGGTTGCGCTCAGATGAGCGGATCTTGGGCGACTGCACTTCTCCAAGGGGTGGCACTGGGTGCCACCCCTTGATCGTTCATCGATCGAAATCAGAGGAGCGGAGAGGCTGCTCATCTGAGCGAAAATCCGCACCCCTGGCCATGGGTGCGTTCAAGAAGTGAAAACATCCGGCCGTCTCCGGTTGCCAAGCTTTGACTTTCGATCCACTGGCGGACGACAGGTTACGGGCCCATGACGCACGAGTGGACGTACCCAGGCACCTTCGATCTGGGTATGTTCCTCGCCGTCAGGGCAGCCACCGCGGCCTCAAGGAGTCGAGACCCGTGTCGGAAAACAAAGAACCCCACGTAGCGAAGTTCGTTTACGACTTCACCGAGGGCAACAAGGACCTCAAGGATCTCCTCGGCGGCAAGGGTGCCAACCTCGCCGAGATGACGAACCTGGGCCTCCCCGTTCCTCCCGGCTTCACCATCACCACCGAGGCCTGCAAGGTCTACCTGGACAGTGGCGAGGAGCCCGCGGCACTGCGTGACGAGGTGAGTGCGCACCTCGACGCACTCGAGCAGAAGATGGGCAAGAGGCTCGGCCAGCCCGACAACCCGCTGCTGGTCTCCGTCCGCTCGGGCGCCAAGTTCTCCATGCCCGGCATGATGGACACGGTCCTGAACATCGGCCTCTCCGACAAGTCGGTGCAGGGCCTGGCCGAGCAGGCCGGCGACGAGCGCTTCGCGTGGGACTCCTACCGCCGCCTGATCCAGATGTTCGGCAAGACCGTCCTCGGCGTCGACGGCGACCTCTTCGAGGAGGCCCTCGAGAAGGCCAAGGAGGCCAAGAAGGTCACGGTCGACACCGACCTGGCGGCCGCCGACCTGAAGAAGCTGGTCGCCACCTTCAAGAAGATCGTCAAGAAGGAGGCCGGCCGGGACTTCCCGCAGGACCCGCGCGAGCAGATGGACCTCGCCATCAAGGCGGTCTTCGACTCCTGGAACGGCGACCGCGCCAAGCTGTACCGCCGCCAGGAGCGCATCCCGCACGACCTCGGCACGGCCGTCAACGTCTGCTCCATGGTCTTCGGCAACCTCGGCCCCGACTCCGGCACCGGCGTCGCCTTCACCCGCGACCCCGCCTCCGGCCACCAGGGCGTCTACGGCGACTACCTGCAGAACGCGCAGGGCGAGGACGTGGTCGCGGGCATCCGCAACACCGTCCCGCTCGCCGAGCTGGAGAGCATCGACAAGAAGTCGTACGACCAGCTCATGCAGATCATGGAGACCCTGGAGAACCACTACAAGGATCTCTGCGACATCGAGTTCACCATCGAGCGCGGCCAGCTCTGGATGCTCCAGACCCGCGTCGGCAAGCGGACCGCGGGCGCGGCCTTCCGCATCGCGACCCAGCTGGTGGACCAGGGCCTGATCGACGAGACGGAGGCGCTCCAGCGCGTCACCGGCGCCCAGCTCGCGCAGCTGATGTTCCCGCGCTTCGACGAGTCCGCCAAGGTCGAGAAGGTCGGCCGGGGCATCGCGGCCTCGCCGGGCGCCGCGGTCGGCAAGGCGGTCTTCGACTCCTACACCGCCGTGAAGTGGTCCCGCTCGGGCGAGAAGGTCATCCTGGTCCGCCGGGAGACCAACCCCGACGACCTGGACGGCATGATCGCCGCCGAGGGCATCCTGACCTCGCGCGGCGGCAAGACCTCCCACGCGGCCGTGGTCGCGCGCGGCATGGGCAAGACCTGTGTCTGCGGCGCCGAGGAGCTGGAGGTCGACACCAAGCGCCGCCGGATGACGGTGCCCGGCGGGCAGGTCGTGGAGGAGGGCGACGTCATCTCCATCGACGGCTCCTCCGGCAAGGTGTACCTGGGCGAGGTCCCGGTGGTCCCCTCCCCGGTGGTGGAGTACTTCGAGGGCCGGATGCACCCCGGCGCCGACGACGCCGACGAGCTGGTCGAGGCCGTCCACCGCATGATGGCCTTCGCCGACCGCAAGCGCCGCCTGCGCGTGCGCGCCAACGCGGACAACGCCGAGGACGCGCTGCGCGCCCGCCGCTTCGGCGCCCAGGGCATCGGCCTGTGCCGTACCGAGCACATGTTCCTCGGCGACCGCCGCGAGCTGGTGGAGCGCCTGATCCTGGCGGACACCGAGGAGGAGCGCGAGAAGTCCCTGAAGGCGCTGCTGCCCCTGCAGAAGAAGGACTTCGTCGAGCTGTTCGAGGCGATGGACGGCCTCCCGGTCACCATCCGCCTGCTCGACCCGCCGCTGCACGAGTTCCTGCCCGACATCACGGAGCTCTCGGTCCGCGTGGCCCTGGCCGAGTCCCGCCAGGAGCCGCACGAGAACGACCTGCGCCTGCTCCAGGCGGTGCACCGGCTGCACGAGCAGAACCCGATGCTGGGCCTGCGCGGCGTGCGCCTCGGCCTGGTGATCCCCGGCCTGTTCACCATGCAGGTCCGCGCGATCGCGGAGGCGGCGGCGGAGCGCAAGGCGGCCAAGGGCGACCCGCGCGCCGAGATCATGATCCCGCTCGTGGGCACGGTCCAGGAGCTGGAGATCGTCCGCGACGAGGCCGACCAGGTCGTCGCGGAGGTCCAGGCGGCGACCGGCACCTCGCTCAAGCTCGCCATCGGCACGATGATCGAGCTGCCCCGGGCCGCTCTCACGGCGGCCCAGATCGCCGAGGCGGCGGAGTTCTTCTCCTTCGGCACGAACGACCTGACGCAGACGGTGTGGGGCTTCAGCCGGGACGACGTGGAGGCGAGCTTCTTCACGGCGTACCTGGAGAAGGGCATCTTCGGCGTCTCCCCGTTCGAGACGATCGACAAGGACGGCGTCGGCTCGCTGGTGAAGGCGGCCGCCCAGGCCGGCCGGGCCACCCGCCCCGACCTCAAGCTCGGCGTCTGCGGCGAGCACGGCGGCGACCCGGAGTCGGTCCACTTCTTCCACGAGGCCGGCCTGGACTACGTCTCCTGCTCCCCGTTCCGCATCCCGGTCGCCCGCCTCGAGGCGGGCCGCGCGGCCACCCAGTCGGCGGGCAGCGACCACCGCTGAGCCGGGCCCGAAGACCCCGGAGCCGCCGCTGGTCCCCGACCCTCACCGATCGGCGGCGGCTCCGGCGCACGAGAAGGAGAGGCGGCAACCCTGTGCGGGGGTGCCGCCTCTCCGTGTGTGCGGGTCCGACCCGTACCGGCCCGTCGACGATTCATCGACAAGTCGACATCTGGACAAAAGGGTGAGTTTTTCCTATTTTGGACGGCGCCATGCCGGGCTCATCACGCAGGGGACGCCACCGTGAATTGGCATGAGAGGGCCGCTTGCCGCTCCGAAGATCCTGAACTGTTCTTTCCCGTCAGCGACGACGGCTCGTCCCTCCTCCAGATCGAACGGGCCAGACAGGTCTGCCACCGCTGCCCCGTCCTGCGCGAATGCCGCGGATGGGCGCTGCGCAACGGCGAGACGGACGGGGTGTGGGGCGGGCTCACCCCCCGCCAGCGGCGGGAGCTGTCCGTACCGGACCCGGCCGGGGCCTGACCTACCGCGCCCGTACCCCGTACGTCGCCACCCGCACCGACTCGTCGTCCAGGCACTGCCCGGTCTCCAGGTCGAAGCGCTGCTTGAGCAGCGGGGACGCCACGAAGGTGCGCCCCTGGTGGGTGCCGGTCAGGCCGCGGGACAGGACGGCGGCGCCGACGAACGGGTCGCGGTTGTCGATGCCGTACAGCCGGTCCGCCCGGTCCCGGAACAGCGCCACCTGGCGGCCGTCCGGCAGCAGGGCGGCCACGCCGCGGCCGGGCTCCAGCCGGTGCAGGTCGCAGACCGTGTACCAGCTGTCCGCCAGCCGCAGCTGGACCTTCAGGTCGGTGGTCTCGGGTGCCAGGGTCATCGCTGGGCGCTTCCTTCCAGGACGGTGTCGGCGGGCCGGATGCCGAGGGACAGCAGCGGCAGGTCGGGCTTGATCTGGTCGCGCTCGGGTACGAAGGCGACGACCGGGTCCGGGGTGTCCGGGGCGTTCACGAAGGACACGAACCGGGCCAGCTTCTCGGGGTCGTTGATCGTGTCCGCCCACTCGTCGCGGTAGTGGGCGACATGGGCGGCCATCAGCCGCTCCAGTTCGTCGCAGATGCCGAGCGAGTCGTGCACCACCACGTCGCGTACGTGGTCCAGGCCGCCCGGGATCCGCTCCAGCCAGGTCGAGGTGCGCTCCAGGCGGTCGGCGGTGCGGATGTAGAACATCAGGAACCGGTCGATCAGGCGGACCAGTTCGGCGTCCGACAGGTCCTGCGCGAGCAGGTCCGCGTGGCGCGGGGTGGCGCCGCCGTTGCCGCCGACGTACAGGTTCCAGCCGCTGGAGGTGGCGATCACGCCGAAGTCCTTCGACTGGGCCTCCGCGCACTCGCGGGCGCACCCGGACACGGCCGACTTCAGCTTGTGAGGGGAACGCAGGCCCCGGTAGCGCAGCTCCAGGTCGATCGCCATGCGCACCGAGTCCTGCACCCCGTACCGGCACCAGGTGGAGCCCACGCAGGACTTCACCGTCCGCAGCGACTTGCCGTAGGCGTGCCCGGACTCGAAGCCGGCGTCCACCAGCCGGGCCCAGATCAGGGGGAGCTGCTCCACCCGGGCGCCGAACATGTCGATCCGCTGCCCGCCGGTGATCTTCGTGTAGAGCCCGAAGTCCCGGGCGATCTCGCCGATCACGATCAGCTTCTCGGGCGCGATCTCGCCGCCGGGGATGCGCGGCACCACCGAGTACGAGCCGTTCTTCTGCAGGTTGGCCAGGAAGTGGTCGTTGGTGTCCTGCAGCGCGGCCTGCTCGCCGTCCAGCACGTAGCCGCTCGCGCCGATGGCCGGGGCCAGCGAGGCGATGACCGAGGCCACGGCCGGCTTGCAGGTCTCGCAGCCCTCGCCGCCCCGGGCGTCCTCCCGGCCGTAGCGGTCCAGCAGCTCCCGGTACGAGGCGATGCGCAGCGCGCGGACGATCTCGTACAGCTCCTCGCGGGTCTGCGCGAAGCAGCCGCACAGCCCCTTGTCGACCTCGACGCCGGACGCCTCCAGCTCGGTGGTGACCAGCTGGCCGAGCACCTTCACGCAACTGCCGCAGCCGGTGCCGGCCTTGGTGCACTTCTTCACCTCGGGCACCGTGGTGCACCTGTGCTCGGTGACCGCGCCGCGGATCGTGCCCTTGCTGACGTTGTGGCAGGAGCAGACGACCGCGTCGTCCGGCAGCGCGGACGGGCCGAGCTGCGCCCCCGCGCCGGCTCCGGCGGGCAGCACGAGCGACTCGGGGGAGACGGGCGGCACCGACCCGGTGAGCGCGCGCAGCGTGCCGTACGCCTCCGCGTCACCGACCAGGATGCCGCCGAGCAGCGTGCCGTCCCGGCCGATGACCAGCTTCTTGTACAGGCCCGCGCGGGAGTCGGAGTAGACGACGTCCAGGCAGTCCTCGGCGGTGCCGTGCGCGTCGCCGAAGGAGGCCACGTCCACGCCGAGCAGTTTCAGCTTGGTGGACAGGTCGGCGCCGGTGAAGGACGCCTCGTCCTCGGCGAGGGTCGCCGCGGCCGTCTCGGCCTGCTCGTAACCGGGGGCCACCAGGCCGTAGACCCGGCCGTCGGCGGCCAGCGCGCACTCGCCGATCGCGAACACGCGCGGGTCGGTGACCGTACGGCACCGCTCGTCGACGCTGACGCCGCCGCGCTCGCCGACCGCGAGGCCGCAGTCGCGGGCCAGCTGGTCGCGGGGGCGGACGCCGGCGGAGAACACCACCAGGTCGGTGGCCAGTTCGGAGCCGTCGGACAGCCTCATGCCGGTGACCGCGCCGTCCTCGCCGACCACGATCTCCTGCGTGCCGACGCCGGTGTGGACGCTCAGGCCCATGTCCTCGATGGTGCGCAGCAGCGCCGCGCCGCCGCCGTCGTCGACCTGCACCGGCATCAGGCGCGGCGCGAACTCCACGATGTGGGACGTCAGTCCGAGGCCCTTCAGGGCGCCCGCCGCCTCCAGGCCGAGCAGGCCGCCGCCGACCACGGCGCCCGTGGTGGCCCTGGACTTCGCGTACGCCTCGATCGCGAGCAGGTCCTCGATCGTGCGGTAGACGAAGCAGCCCTCGGCGTCCTTGTTCGGCACCGGCGGCACGAAGGGGTAGGAGCCGGTGGCCAGCACGAGGGTGTCGTAGCCGACGACGAGCCCGGAGCGGGCGGTCACCCGGCGGGCCTCGCGGTCGACCGCCACCGCCGGGTCGCCGACGTGCAGCTCGATGCCGTGGTCCGCGATGAACTCCCGGTCGGTCAGCGACAGTTCCTCGGGCGTGCGGCCCGAGAAGTACGAGGTGAGCTGCACGCGGTCGTACGCCGGACGCGGCTCCTCGCACAGCACGACCACGCGGTGCGTGGCGGTGAGGCCGCGCTCGGCGAGCGCCTCGAGGAAGCGCTGGCCGACCATGCCGTGGCCGACGAGCACGATCGTGGGGGTGGCCACCGGGTTGGCGGTCATCAGGAGCCTCCATCGTTGGTGAGCAGGTGCAGCAGCGGGCCCTCGCCGGGGAGCGGCTCTGCTCCCTCCCAGGCGCGGGCGAGCGCGCCGACGGTGCCGAGTTCGCCGACGAGGACCCCGCCGACCAGGCGGTCGTCGCGGACGACGACCTTGCGGTAGGTGCCCCGGGTGGCGTCGGCGAGCTGCACGACGTCGTCGCCGGGGAGCGGCTCGGTCTCGCCGAACGCGGCGAGGTCGAACGGCGAGTCGGGGCCGGTGAGCGTGAGCCTCGTCAGGGAGCGGGTCCCGCTGTAGCGGGCGGCGGGGTCGCCGGCGAGCAGCGCGGCGAGCGCCTCGGCCTGTTCGAGGGCCGGGGCGGCCAGGCCGTAGACGGTGCCGTCGTGCTGGGCGCAGTCGCCGATGGCGTGGATGTGCGGGTCGGAGGTGCGCAGCTCGTCGTCGACGACGACGCCCTTGCGGACGGCGAGGCCCGCCTGCTCCGCCAGGCCCGTGCGCGGGTGCACCCCGCAGGAGAGCACCACCAGGTCGGCGTCGAGGGCGTAGCCGTCGGCCAGCTCCACGGAGCGGACCGCGCCGCCCACGCAGCGCACGTCCCGCACCCGGCACTCGGTGTGCACCTCGACCCCGAGGTCCCGCAGGTGCCGCAGCACCAGCCGGGAGGCGTTCGGGTCGAGCTGGCGCTCCATGAGCCGCTCGGCCTGCTGGGCGAGGACGACCTGGGCGCCGCGCGCGGCGAGCGCGCGGGCCGCGGAGACCCCGAGCAGTCCGCCGCCGACGACGACGGCCCGCGCGCCCGGGCGCACCGCCTTCGACAGGCCCAGGCAGTCGTCCATGGTGCGGAACGCGTGCACGCCCTCGGGCAGCCGGCGGTCGGGGGTGAACAGGCCGCGCAGCGGCGGCAGGACCGGGTTGGAGCCGGTGGCCAGCACCAGCGTGCCGTAGGCGATCAGCGAGCCGTCGGCGCACCGCAGCCGCCGCGCCGCGCGGTCGATGCCGGTGACCCGGGTGCGCACCAGGCCGGCCGGGGCGGGCAGGGCGATCACCTCCGGGGCGTACCGGCCGGCCAGCACCTCGGCGAGCAGCACCCGGTTGTACGGCCGGTGCTCCTCCTCGCCGACGAGCAGCGCGGGCGTGCCCAGCTCACCGAGCCGCCGGGCGAGGCGTACGCCCGCGAGGCCGGCGCCGATCACCACCACACGCGTATTCGAGGTCATGCACCGAGCGTGCGGCGGCGACGTTACCCGGTCGCATCACCGCTGTTTCCCACGGGGAACGCTGCCCTCAGCGGCGGCGGCCGGGGGGTGTGAGGGTCCCGGGCGGGCGCGCGGGGGCGCTGTGAGGTGGTCAGCGGGTGGGGGCGCGGCTGCCGGTCAGGTGGGCGAAGACCACGACGTTGCCCAGGTAGCCGGTGGCCCTGGAGTAGCCGCCGCCGCAGGTGATGACGCGCAGCTCCGGGCGGGCGGCGGCGCCGTACACCTTCTCGTCGGGGAAGTCTCGGGTCGAGTAGACCTCGACCGCGTCCACGGTGAACACCGCCACGCTGCCGTCCTTGCGGTCCACCTCGATGACGGCGCCCCGCTTCAGCGCGCCCAGGTCGTAGAAGACGGCGGGGCCCTCGGCGTTGTCGACGTGGCCGGCGACGACCGCGGTGCCCGTCTCGCCGGGCACGGTGCCGGCCCGGTACCAGCCGGCGAGGTTCTTCCTGTCCGCGGGCGGCACGTCCAGGCTGCCGGCGGGGGTGAGCGCGAGGCCCATCAGCGGGGCGTTCACGCGGATCGCGGGGATCCGGATGCGGGTGGGCGGGGACGGCTCCAGCGGGGGCGCCGCGAGCCGCTCCTCGCCCGGGTCGGGGCGGCCCTCGGCGGCGGGCGGCTGCGGCGGGGCGTGCGTCCCGGTGCCGGCGCCGAGCAGCCACACCCCCGAGGCGAGGGCGACGACGGTGACGGCGGCTATCGCGGTGTCGCCGATCCTGCCGATCCTGCGCATGCGAACCCCTCTCCCGGGAGCGGACCAGGGGGCCGCGCCCCTGGCGGGACGGGCCCCCGTCCCCCTCCGGGCCGCGAGGGGCATCGGACCCGGAGGGGGCGGGACTTGCGGTACCGGCGGACGGACAGCGGAGGGTGTCCGTCAGATCCCGTCGCCTCTCGCCCGGCGATGCAGGAGCCAGGTACCGCCCGCGGCGGCGACGGCCAGAGCGGCCACACCCGCCGTGGTCTGTACGGGGTCGGTGCCGAGCGCGCCGCCGACCCCCGTCTTCACGCTTCCGCGCGGCTGCACCTGCCCGTGCGCCGCGCCCAGTGCCACCACCAGGTCGCCGGTGATCTGCTTGGTGCCCTCGGCGCAGTGGGCGACGATCTCGTACGTGCCCGGCTGGGCGCTCGACGGCACCCGGAACTGGCCGATCGCCTCGCCCTTGTGCGTGGTGGGCGCCAGCGGGAAGGTCCCGGCGCCGATCGCGCCCGCGTCACCGAGGGCGCCGCCCTCCGTGCCGCACGCCGCGGTGTTCACCGTGACCTGGCTGCCCGGCACCGTGGTGGACGGGTACACCTGCAGGCTGTCGGAGCCCGCGCCGAACGCCGGCGCCGTGGCGATTCCCGCCGCGGCCACGGCGAGCGCGGTACCGGTCAGCGGACGGGCGATGCGTCGCATGGTGCTCCCCAGGGCTTGTCCGACTCGTGCCCTTCAGAGGTAAGTGGCACTCGGCCCGGTCCGCTTGCCGAGGGTTCGCCGGCGACGTGCCGAACGGGTGGCGGACGCGGCCCCCGCACGGCCTAGCGGGGGCCGGATCGCCGCAGGTCACGAGAGTGGGACGAGGCGCGGGAGATAACCGGTATGAAAAGAACACGAATGGAGCGACGGGCGGCGATGAACGGGTGACGGCGGCGCGCGCCGCGGGCCGGAGCGGTGCGGGGGTTCCTCAGCCCTGCCAGACCTCGGCCACCGAAGGGGCCAGTGCCCGGGCCTGGGCGCGGCCCGCGCGGGCGGCGGCCGGGCGGCGTGTGTCGTCCGCCAGGTTGCGGCCCATCGCACGGCGCGCCGCGCGGTCCGGGGCCAGCAGGGCGACGCGCGCCCCGGCGCCGGACAGTTCGGCGGCCTGCCGGGAGGCGCTCGGATGCGGCCCGACCGCCCGGGGGACCGGCACGACCGCCAGCACCCGGCTGTACCCCCGTGCGAGCTGGAGGTTGGCGGTCGAACGACTGCCGCCGTCCATCCAGCGCCGGCCCGCCACGGTGACCGGCGGCCATACGACCGGCACGGCGCAGCTCGCCGCGACCGCTTCGAGCAGCGTCGCTCCGGAGCGCGCGTCGAACACCTCCGTCCGTCCGCTCCGCGCGTCGACCGCGGCGATCCGCAACTCCCGCTCGGGCCAGCCGCGTACGTCGCCCAGGAGCGCGCCGACCGTGTCGAAGACCTCCGACTCCGGACCGGTCCGCGTGTGCAGCGCCGCCCGCGCCAGGCGCTCGACGGACCGCTGGGGGTCGCGGGAGCCGAGTGCCGCCCAGAGGAAGCGGGCCGTCTGGCGCGCCGTCACCGGGAGGCGGACCGCGTCCGCTCCCGAGAGCTGGCGCTCGTAGAGCTCCGCGGCCGGGACGCCGGACCGGAGCCGGGATCCGAAGACGGCACCGGCGGAGGTGCCGATCACGACGTCGGCGCTGCCGAGGTCGATCCCGGCCTCGGTGAGTCCGGCCAGCACCCCGGCCAGCCAGGCCCCGCCCACCGGTCCGCCGCCGCCGAGCACGAGTGCGGTGCCGGGCATGCTTCCCCCTCGCGTCACGAAACGGGGAGTGGTCCCCGCTTGTGCGTTCGACGATAGCATCCGTACCGGGGAGCACTCCCCGGTACGGCTCGGGAAGAGGGAGACGCGATGGGCGACCGTGCGCCGGCGGGGCGCCGCGACGCGCTGCGCAACCGGAGGCTGCTGGCGGACACGGCCCGCGAGGTCTTCGCCGAACAGGGCCTGGACGCACCGCTCGACGAGATCGCCCGGCGGGCGGGCGTGGGCAACGCCACCCTCTACCGCCACTTCCCGAGCCGGGCCGCGCTCGTCGACGAGGTCTTCCGGGACGCGCTCACCGAGACCACGGCGGCGGGCGAGCGCGCGCGGACCGCCGAGGACGCGTGGACGGGACTGACGCAGTACCTGCGGACGGTGTTCGCGGGCCTGGCCGCGGACCGCGGCACCAACGACCTCATGACCACGAGCCTGGAAGGCGTCACCTCCCTCGAGTCGATCCACGCCCACAACCGGGAGACCATCGACGTGTTGCTCCGGCGCGGCCGGGAGCAGGGCACCGTCCGCCCGGACCTCACCACCGAGGACCTGCTCTTCACCCTGGCGGCACTGGGCCGGGCCGTCCCCGCGCTCACCACGGCGGCCCCGGACGCCTGGCTCCGCCCGCTCACCCTGCTCCTCGACGGCCTGCGCGCCGGCCCGGCCACGCCTCCGCTGCCCGCGCCGGCCCTCACCGCCGACCAGCTCGGCGAGGTGCTGCTCAACCTGGGTGCGCACAGGCGGCGTTGAGAGGGAGGATCACTGGCATGGCACTGCGACCCGTGATGGTGAACGTGAAGGCTCTGGACCCCTCGGCGGTCGGCCGGTTCTGGGCTCAGGCGCTCGGCTGGAGTGCCTACAGCCCCGGCGTGACGACCTACGTCGGCCCCGCCGGCGGCCTCGTCTGGCCGGACCCGGTCGCCCTCGGCATCGACGTCGTTCCCGTGCCGGAACCCGGGGCGGCGACGAAGAACCGTGTGCACCTCGATCTCGCCACCACCTCCGCGGCCCATCAGGTGGAGCTGGTCGCGCGCCTCGAGGCCCTCGGCGCGGCGCCCGCCGACGTGGGCCAGGGCGACGTGCCGTGGACGGTCCTCGCGGACCCGGAGGGCAACGAGTTCTGCGTGCTGGAGCCCCGGGAGGTCTACCGGGACACGGGGCCGATCGCCGCGGTGGTGGTCGACTGCGCGGATCCGCGCGCCATGGCCCGGTTCTGGGGCGAGGCGACGGACTGGACCGTGCACGAGGTGACCGGCGATCACGCGGTGATGCGCAACGCCAAGGGCGTCGGTCCGTATCTCGAGTTCCTCCGCACGCCCGACGTGAAGACGGTGCCCGACCGCGTCCATCTCGACCTGCTGCCGTACCCCGGCGACGACAAGGCGGCGGAGGTGGCCCGGCTGCGGGCGCTCGGCGCCACCGACCTCGACCTCGGCCAGGGCGACGTGCCGTGGACCTGCCTGACCGACCCCGAGGGCCACGAGTTCTGCGTCCTCGCACCGTACTGACGCGGAGCCTGCTCCGGCACAGGTGTCGGGCATCTGTCGGCGGTGGGCGTGATCTGTCGGCGGTATGTGGGTGGAGGTTGCGACCTTGGGCGGGTCGGTGCTCCCCAGGAGCACAGTGCCCCCGAGCGCAAGGAGCCTGTCATCGTGTCTTCCGCATCCCAGAGCCGACCGTGGGACGTGCGCCGGCTGCCGTCCGCCGAGGGCAGCTGCTTCCTGGTCACCGGGGGCAACGCCGGGATCGGCTACTTCGCCGCGGAGCAGCTCGCCGCCACCGGCGCCGTCGTCGTACTCGGCAGCCGGGACCGCGCCAAGGCCGACGCCGCCATCGCCTCGATCCGCTCGCGCGTCCCCGGCGCGCGGGTACGCCACCTGCCGCTGGACCTCGCCGACCTGTCGTCCCTGAAGACCGCCGCAGACGGGCTGGGCCTCGACCGTCTCGACGCGGTGGTCCACAACGCGGGGGTCGCGCTGGACGACCCGCCGCGTCGGGAGACCGCGGACGGCCACGAGCTGATGTTCGGCACCAACCACCTCGGCCACTTCGCGCTCACCCAGTGGCTGGCCCCCTTGCTGTCCGCGGCGCCGGCGGGCCGCGTCGTGACGGTGGGCAGCTTCGCGGCGCGGTCCGAGCGACTGGACCTCGGCGATCTGCAGTCGACCCGGGACTACCGGCCCAAGCGCACCTACGGCCGGTCGAAGCTGGCGCAGATGTGCTTCGGCTTCGAACTCGACCGCCGCCTGCGCGCCGTCGGCAGCACGGTGCTCAGCGTGGTGGCCCACCCCGGCGGTGCGTTGGACTCCCTGACCCCGTCCCGCCCGCAGGTCAGCGTGACGACCTCTGGCGAGCGGCTGCGCGCCCTGCCCGCCGCGCTCCTGGTGCAGGGCAAGGACGCCGGAGCATGGCCCGTCGTCCGTGCCGTCCTCGATCCGGAGGTGCGGGGAGGGCAGTTGTGGGGGCCGAGGGTCTTCGGCCTGCGTGGCAGACCGCGTTGTGAGCCCGTCCCCTCCCACATGGCCGACCGGGCCGTCGCCGCTTGCCTGTGGGCAGCCGGCGGTGAGCTGGCCGGCACCGATCCGGACCTCGGTTTCCGGTAGGCGACGTCAGGTGCAGCGGTCGAAAAGGGTCTGGAGATACCGCTCCAGCCGCCTGGTGAGCAGGCCGGGTGTCAGATCCGCGCGGCCCACCTCACGCCAGGAGACGGCGACCTTCTCGGCGTCCGGAGCGAAGGCCAGGGCGTCCAGCGGACGCAGGCAGCGACTCGCCTTCTCCGGCGACCCAGGCAATGCCATCGGACAGCGTGTGTCTCCTGTCGGGAAGGGGCCGGGGGCGGCGTCACCGTAGCCGGTCACTGTGAAGGGCGGCGCGCCACGCGGGCGGCCTGGGTTCTGGCGGCGGTGGCGAAACTTCGGACATCTGCCGGGCTGTTGCTCTCCATTCGCTGGACGGGCTCTCGACACGGACTTCGATCCCCGGAGTCTGGAGACAGCTCATGCGTGCCTTGGCAACGGCAGAACGGCCGCCCCGGTGCCGAATCCCCGGGGCGGCCGTCCACCGCGTCGCGGCGCGGCGTCAGTTCACGTTCACCGCGCTCCAGGCCGCCGCCACCGCGTTGTACTCCGTGCTGCCGGAGCCGTACAGGTCCTTGGCGGCGTTCAGGGTGGCCGTGCGGGCGCCCGCGTAGTTCGTGGACGACGTCATGTAGACCGTCAGCGCCCGGTACCAGATCTTGCCGAGCTTGTCGCGGCCGATGCCGGTGACGGTCGAGCCGTTGTACGTCGGCGAGTCGTAGCTGACGCCGTTGATGGTCTTGGCGCCGCTGCCCTCCGCGAGGAGGTAGGCGAAGTGGTTGGCGACGCCCGAGGAGTAGTGGACGTCGAGGTTGCCGACCGAACTGCTCCAGTAGTCCGCGGAGTTGCCGTCCTTCGAGGGCTTGTCCATGAAGCGCAGGGCGGCCTTGCCGAAGCCGGGCTTCACGATCTGCTCGCCGATGAGGTAGTCACCGGGGTCGGAGGAGTTGTTCGCGTACCACTCGACCATCGTGCCGAGGATGTCGGAGGTGGCCTCGTTCAGGCCGCCGGACTCGCCCGAGTAGGTCAGGGCCGCCGTCTTGGACGTGACGCCGTGCGACATCTCGTGCCCGGCGACGTCGAGGGCGACGAGGGGGCCGAAGGTGGTGCCGTCGCCGTCGCCGTACGTCATGCAGAAGCAGCTGTCGTCCCAGAAGGCGTTGTTGTAGTTGCTGCCGTAGTGGACGCGGTTGTACGAGCCCTTGCCGTCGCCGGCGATGCCGTTGCGGCCGTGGACGTTCTTGTAGTAGTCCCAGGTCTCGTTGGTGCCGTACTGGGCGTCGACGGCCGCCGAGGCGCGGTCGGCCGTGGTCCCCGTGCCCCAGTGGTTGTCGGCGTCCGTGAACAGGGTCGCGGGGGCCCGGCTGAAGCAGATGTTGAGGAAGCACAGGTCGGTCTTGCCCTGCGCGTCGCCGGTGTAGGTGTTGCCCCGGGTCGGGTCCTTGAGCTGGTACGACGACCCGGACTGGGTCGTCTCCAGCGGCACCGTGCCGCTGTACAGCCCCTTGCCGTCGCCGGTGGCGGTCTCGATGCTGTCCCAGGCGTCGATCTGGGCGCCGGTGCGGGCGTCGGTCAGCACGGTGCGGGCGACCGGGTTGCCGAGCGAGTCCTGGCCGGCGGCGTTGGTGCGCCAGGCGAGCCTGGGCGTGCCGTGCAGGGCGTCGACGACCAGCTCCGGCTTGGCCTTGACCTGCCGCAGCCTCTCGCCGAGGTTGGCGGCGCGCAGGGCGTTCACCGCGAGGTCGGCGGCCTTGGGCGCGGACAGCTTCGGGGTGACGGAGGGCAGGGAGATCAGGTGCCTGGTGGCCCGGTCGGCGCTGCGGTAGGCGCCGCTCGGGGCCAGGTGGACGACGAAGTCGCCGCCGAGGACCGGGAGGTCGCGGTAGGTGCGGTCGTAGCGGACGTGCTGGGTGCCGTCCCTGTCGACGATCACGTCCCGGACGCTGGTGTCCTGGGCGGAGGTCAGGCCCAGGCCGGCGGCGTGCGCCAGGAGGGCGGAGGCCGCGTTCTCGACGGCGGTGGCCCGGGTGGGCCGGCTGTCGGCCTGCGCGGCGGGGGAGAGGGCCGCGGCGAGCAGGGCCGCGGTGGTGGCGGCGATGCCGGCGGTGGCGAGACGACGGGACCCTCGGACGTGCTGACGTATCCGACTCATCGGTCTCCTCGGGGAGGCGCCTGCTAGGCGTGGGGGTGGCGCGGACATGTCACTGAGATTTAAGTGGGCCCGCCATGTCATGTCCATAGCGCCTTCATGGAGATGTGTGAGGAGCCGGCGGGGGTAGAGAATCGTTTCCGTGATCGCTCCGGACCCCCCGCCCGCCGCGCACCTCCCGTTCTTCGTCTACGGCACCCTGCGCCCCGGCGAGCCGAACCACGGCCTCTTCCTGCGCGGCCGGACCGCCCGGGAGGAACCGGGACGGCTCCCGGACGCCGTGCTGTACGACGGGCCCGGCTACCCGTACGCCGTCGAGGCGCCAGGCGGACAGGTGCGCGGGGAGCTGGTCGGCGCCCTGCCGGAGGCGTACGAGGACCTGCTCGCCGACCTGGACCGGCTGGAGGAGTACGCGCCGGGCGACCCCCGCAACCTCTACGAACGCGTCGTCCGGGACGTCGTCCGCGCCGACGGCAGCGCCGTGCGGGCCTGGGTGTACCTGGCCGCCCCGCGGGTCGCCGACCGGCTGCGCGCGAGCGGCACGCCCCTCGACGGCGGCGACTGGCTCGCCCGCCGCTGAGCAACGGCCGGTACGGGCCGGGTCAGAGGACTTCCACCCGCACCGCGCACGTCTTGAACTCCGGCATCCGCGACACCGGGTCCAGCGCCGGGTTGGTGAGCGTGTTGGCGCGGCCCTCGCCCGGCCAGTGGAACGGCATGAACACGGTGTCCGGGCGGATGGCCGCGGTGATGCGGGCCGGCGCCACCGCACGGCCCCGCCGCGAGACCACCGCGACCGGGTCGCCCTCGGCCGCGCCGAGCCGCGCCGCGAGCCGGGGGTGCAGTTCGACGAAGGGGCCGGGCGCGGCCGCGTTCAGCTCCGCCACCCGCCGCGTCTGCGCGCCAGACTGGTACTGCGCCACCACCCGGCCGGTCGTCAGCAGCAGTGGGTACTCGGCGTCCGGTTCCTCGGCCGCCGCCCGGTGCGCCACGGCCACGAACCGCGCCCGGCCGTCCTCGGTGGCGAACCGGTCGAGGAACAGGCGGGGGGTGCCCGGGTGCACGGCGGTGCCACTCGCGGTCGCGCCACCGCCGTCGGCGCTCGGCCCCCGGTCCGTACCCGCCGGGGAGCCGTCGGCCGCGGGCGGCTCCGGGCACGGCCAGAAGACGCCGTTCTCCTCGGCCAGGCGGCGGTAGGTGATCCCCGAGTAGTCGGCGGGGCCGCCCGCGCTGGCCCGGCGGAGCTCGCCGAAGACCTCCTCCGGGTCGGTGGGGAAGCCCTTCTCCACGCCCAGGCGGGCCGCCAGTTCGTGCAGGACGTGCAGGTCGCTGCGGACACCGGGCGGCGCCGCGACCGCCCGGCGGCGCAGCAGCACCCGGCCCTCCAGGCTGGTCGTCGTCCCCGTCTCCTCCGCCCACTGGGTGACCGGCAGGACGACGTCCGCCAGTTCCGCCGTCTCCGAGAGGACCACGTCGGCCACCGCGAGGAAGTCCAGCGAGCGCAGCCGCTGTTCGACGTGCGCGGCGCGCGGCGCCGACACCACCGGGTTGGAACCCATCAGCAGCAGCGCCCGCACGTCGGTCCCGAGGGCGTCGAGCAGTTCGTAGGCGCTGCGCCCGGGGCCGGGCAGCGCGTCCGGGTCCACGCCCCACACCTCGGCCACGTGCCGCCGGGCCGCCGGGTCGTCCAGCTTGCGGTACCCGGGCAACTGGTCGGCCTTCTGGCCGTGTTCGCGGCCGCCCTGCCCGTTGCCCTGCCCGGTCAGGCAGCCGTACCCGGACAGCGGCCGGCCCGCGCGGCCGGTCGCCAGGCACAGGTTGATCCACGCGCCGACCGTGTCCGTCCCCTTGGACTGCTGCTCGGGACCGCGCGCGGTGAGGACCATGGCCGACTCCGGCGCGCAGAACATCCGCACCGCCTCGCGCAGTTCGGGGACGGACACGCCCGTGATCCGCTCCACGTACTCGGGCCAGTGCGCCATCGCCGCCGCCCGGGCCTCCTCCCAGCCGGCCGTCCGCTCCCGGATGAACTCCTCGTCCGTGCGGCCCTCGGCGACCACCAGGTGCAGCAGGCCCAGGGCCAGCGCCAGATCCGTGCCGGGGCGGGGCGCCAGGTGCAGGTCCGCCTGCTCGGCGGTCCTCGTGCGGCGCGGGTCGACGACGATCAGCGTGCCGCCGTTCTCCCGCAGCTCGCTGAAGAAGCGCAGCGAGGGCGGCATGGTCTCGGCGAGGTTCGACCCGACGAGGATCACGCAGCCCGTCCGCGGGATGTCCGCCAGCGGGAACGGCAGCCCCCGGTCCAGCCCGAACGCCCGCGTCCCGGCCGCCGCCGCCGAGGACATGCAGAACCGCCCGTTGTAGTCGATCTGCGAGGTGCCGAGCACCACCCGCGCGAACTTGCCCAGCGCGTACGCCTTCTCGTTCGTCAGCCCGCCCCCGCCGAACACGCCGACCGCGTCCGCGCCGTGGCAGGCGCGCACCGCCGACAGCGCCCCGGCGATCCGGTCCAGCGCCTCCTCCCAGGAGGCGGGCACCAGCCGGTCGCCCTCCCGCACCAGCGGAGCGGTCAGCCGCAGCGCGGGCGAGAGCACCTGCGCCGCCGTACGCCCCTTGCCGCACAGCGCGCCCCGGTTCACCGGGAAGTCCGGCCGTTCGGTCACCTCGACGCCCCCCCGCGGCAGGGGCGTGATGTTCATCCCGCACTGCAGGGCGCAGTACGGGCAGTGGGTGGGCGTCGAGGTGGTCTCCATGCCGACCAGCGTGCTTCCGGCGTGTTACGGCCCGTGCCCGCTCCCGGTTACGCGGCCGGGACGACGACCTCCCCGCGCCGGCCCGGGCGCCGTGAGGGGCCGGTCACCGCCCGGCGGCGAGGGCCCGCGCCACCCCGGGCTCCTTCGGCCCGAGGAACCGCGGATCCGGGCGGAACACGGCGTCCAGCGCCGCCTTGCCCGCCGCGAACACCTCCCGCGTGCCGCCGTAGTACCAGGTCACGTCGTGCTTGGCGTCGACCCCGATGCCGTACGACGCCACGCCCGCCGCCTCGCACAGCGCCACCGCCCGCCGGATGTGGAAGCCCTGGCTGATCAGCAGGGCCCGGTCCACGCCGAAGATCCTCTTGGCCCGCACGCAGGAGTCCCAGGTGTCGAACCCGGCGTAGTCGCTGACGATCCGCCCGGCCGGCACCCCGTGCCGGGTCAGGTACGCGCGCATGGCGTCCGGCTCGTCGTAGTCCTCGCGGCTGTTGTCCCCGGTGACCAGCACGGCCCTGATCCGTCCCGCCCGGTACAGCCGCGCCGCCGCGTCCAGCCGGTGCGCGAGGTACGGCGACGGCTCCCCGTTCCACAGCCCGGCCCCGAACACGACGGCGACCTCGGTGCGCGGCGCGTCCGCCGTCGTCCGCAGCCGGTCCGCCGTCGACACGTACAGCCAGGTGGCCGGCAGCAGCGCCAGCACGCACGCGGCCATCAGGGCCTGCACCAGCCGCCGCTGCCCCCTGCGGGTGCGCGGCAGCCGCGGTCGACGGATGTTCATGCGCCCCCCAGTGATCGATTTCCCGGTGACCGGTCCCGACCATGGAGGACGCGCGCACGGCCGATCCGGTTCACCCGGCCCGTGAGCCCGCCGTGCGCCCGTTTCCCTCACCCCGTGCATCCGCACGACGTGAAACCGCGGAAAACACCTGTGACGGCCGCGCAACGGCAGCGCAACGTCCACCCGACAGGATCCCACCATGACGGCGTCGACCCCGCCCCGCGACGAGTCCCCCGTCCACCTCGACAGTACGGCGCACCTCATGAACAGCATCAGCAGCCAGGTCACCGGCCGCCTCCGGCTCGTCTCGCCGACCGGGCGCCGCCGGCCCGCACCGCCCGCCCTGGTCCTGGTCGGCCACGGCAGCCGCGACCCCCGCGCGCTCGTCACCGTGCGGGCCCTCATGGACCGGGTCCGCGAGCTGCGCCCCGCGCTCCCCGTCCACCTGGGCCACATCGAGCTGAACGAGCCCCTGCTCCCCGACACCCTCGCGGCGCTCGGCGACGCTCCCGTCGTCCTCGTCCCGCTCCTGCTCACCCGCGGCTACCACGTCAAGCAGGACATCCCCGACATCGCCGCCGCGGCCCCGGTACGCGCACGCGTGGCCGCCCCGCTCGGCCCGCACCCGCTCCTGGTGGAGACCCTGTACGCCCGTCTGCTGGAGGCAGGCTGGCCCCCGGCCGCGGACGCCGCCACGCGCCGCACGGGCGCGGTCGTCCTCGCGGCGGCGGGCTCCCGCGACCCCGACTCGGCCACCGACACCCGCCGTACGGGCCGCCTCCTCGCCGACCGCCTCGGCGTCCCCGTGATCCCGGCCTACGCCTCGGCGGCCGCCCCGACGGTCGACACGGCGGTCCGGGCGCTGGCCGCACGCGGCCGCCACCGGGTGGCGATCGCCTCCTGCTTCACGGCCCCCGGGCGCTTCGCCACCGAGTGCGCCCGCCAGGCCCCCTGGATCGCCTCGGCCCCCCTGGGCGCCCACGAGGCGATGGCCCGCCTGGTCCTCCACCGCTACGACCAGACCCATGCCCTGACGGAGGCGGACCTGGCGTCAGCCTGAAAACGACGTGACCGAGGGGCGCGGCGCACCGGCACCCCCCATTTGTCACCAGCGCCCCGTACTGTCGACCCATGGAAGGCACCACTGGCACCGCAGGCACCCGCACCGCACCCCCGGCCGCCTACGACCCGACATCGGTCGAACGCTGGGCGCCCGAGCCCGACAAGCGCCCCGGCCGCACCGCCTTCCAGCGCGACCGCGCCCGCATCCTGCACTCCGCCGCCCTGCGCCGCCTGGCCGGCAAGACCCAGGTGGTCACCCCGGGCACCCTCCCCCCCTCTCAACTTCGTTCGAGCGGGGGGACCCCCGTCCACGCCTGGGACGCCAGCCCCCGCACCCGCCTGACCCACTCCCTGGAGTGCGCCCAGGTCGGCCGGGAGCTGGGCGCGGCCCTGGGCTGCGACCCCGACCTGGTGGAGGCGGCCTGCCTCTCCCACGACCTCGGCCACCCCCCGTTCGGCCACAACGGCGAGCAGGCCCTGAACGAGTTCGCCGACGACTGCGGCGGCTTCGAGGGCAACGCCCAGTCCCTCAGGCTCCTCACCCGCATCGAGCCCAAGCGCTTCACCCCGGAGGGCTCGGTCGGCCTCAACCTCACCCGGGCCGCCCTGGACGCCGCCACCAAGTACCCCTGGCCGCGCGGCGCCCACCCCACCGACCCGAAGTCCCCGAAGTTCGGCGTGTACGAGGACGACCGCCCGGTCTTCGACTGGGTCCGCGCGCACGCCCCGGGCACCCGCACCTGCTTCGAGGCGCAGGTCATGGACTGGTCCGACGACGTGGCCTACTCGGTGCACGACGTCGAGGACGGCCTGCACGCCGGTCACGTCGACCCCGGCAGCCTGCACGCCGGGCCCGAGCGGCGGGCGGTGTTCGCGGTCGCCGTCGGCCGGTACGTGCCGGCCGGCACCGACCCGGCGGAACTCGCCGCCGCCCTGGACCGGCTCCTCGCGCAGGAGTGGTGGCCGCACGGCTACGACGGCACGGCGGTCGCCCAGGCCCGGCTGAAGGACGCCACCAGCCAGCTCATCGGCCGCTTCTGCCTGGCCGCCGAGGGCGCCACGCGCGCGGCGTACGGCGGCGGCCGGCTCACCCGCTACGGCGCCGAGCTCGTCGTACCCCGCGAGACCCGCATGGAGTGCGCGGTGCTCAAGGCGGTCGCCGACCTCTACGTGATGCAGCGGGCCGAGCAGGAGCGGCTGCGCGCCGACCAGCGGGTGGTCGTCGCCGAGCTGGCCGAGGCGCTCACCGCCCGGGCGCCCGAAGGGCTCGACCCGCAGTTCCGTGACCTGTTCGAACGGGCGCCCGGCGACCACGCGCGCAAGCGGGTGATCGTCGACCAGATCGCCTCGCTGACCGACGCCTCCGCCCGCTCCCTGCACGCGAGACTGACGGGGCATATCTGAATGGAACGTGACACCGGGTGGCCTGATCGGGTCACCCCCTCTTCCCGCACCACCCGGTGTGCGGGACGCTCGCATGTGGCGGCACCCTGACGAGGAGGCAACAAGTGGTCGACGCGGATCAGACGTTCGTCATCGTCGGAGGCGGTCTCGCCGGCGCCAAGGCGGCCGAGACGCTTCGCACGGAGGGGTTCACCGGCCGGGTGATACTGATCTGTGACGAGCGCGACCACCCCTACGAGCGCCCGCCGCTGTCCAAGGGCTACCTGCTCGGCAAGAAGTCCCGCGACAGCGTCTTCGTGCACGAACCGGCCTGGTACGCGCGCAACGACGTCGAGCTGCACCTCGGCCAGACCGTGGACCGGATCGACCGCGCCGCGAAGACCGTGCACTTCGGTGACGACGGCACCCTCGTCCACTACGACAAGCTCCTGCTCGCCACCGGTGCCGAGCCCCGCCGCCTGGACATCCCCGGCACCGGCCTGGCCGGCGTCCACCACCTGCGCCGCCTGGCCCACGCCGAGCGCCTCAAGGGGGTGCTGGCCTCCCTCGGCCGGGACAACGGGCACATCGTGATCGCGGGCGCCGGCTGGATCGGCCTGGAGGTCGCGGCGGCCGCCCGCGAGTACGGCGCCGAGGTCACCGTCATCGAACCGTCGCAGACCCCGCTGCACGGCGTCCTCGGCCCCGAGCTGGGCAACGTCTTCGCGGAGCTGCACCGCGCGCACGGGGTCCGCTTCCGGTTCGGGGTGCGGCTCACCGAGATCGTCGGCCAGGACGGCATGGTCCTCGCGGCCCGCACCGACGACGGCGAGGAGCACCCGGCGCACGACGTCCTCGCCGCGATCGGCGCCGCCCCGCGGACCGCGCTGGCGGAGGCGGCGGGGCTGGAGCTGGCCGACCGGGCGCACGGCGGCGGTGTCGTGGTGGACGAACGGCTGCGCACGTCCGACCCGGACATCTACGCGGCCGGTGACGTCGCCGCCTTCCCGCACCCCCTGTTCGGCACCAGGATGCGCGTCGAGCACTGGGCCAACGCGCTGAACGGCGGCCCGGCGGCCGCCCGCGCCATGCTCGGCCAGGACGTCGCCTACGACCGCGTGCCGTACTTCTTCACCGACCAGTACGACCTGGGGATGGAGTACAGCGGGTGGGCGCCGCCCGGGTCGTACGACGAGGTGGTGATCCGGGGCGACGCGGGCAAGCGGGAGTTCATCGCGTTCTGGGTGAAGGAGGGCCGGGTGCTGGCCGGGATGAACGTGAACGTGTGGGACGTCACGCAGCCGATCCAGCACCTGATCCGCTCCCGGGCCCGGGTCGACACCGACGCCCTCGCCGACCCGCACGTACCGCTGGACGGTCTGGCCTCCTGAACCCCGGGACTGTCGGTCCGGCCCCGTAGAATCACCACGTGGCAGGACGGATCAACGACGAGGACGTGAAGGCGGTACGGGACGCGGTCCCGATCGACGCCGTCGTCTCGGAGTACCTCCAGCTGCGCAACGCCGGGGGCGGCAACCTCAAGGGCCTGTGCCCCTTCCACGACGAGAAGTCGCCGTCCTTCCAGGTCAGCCCGAGCAAGGGACTCTTCCACTGCTTCGGCTGCCAGGAGGGCGGCGACACCCTCACGTTCGTGATGAAGATCGACCACCTCTCCTTCTCGGAGGCGGTCGAGCGCCTGGCCGCCCAGGCCGGCATCACGCTGCGCTACGAGGAGGGCGGGTACAACCCCGCCCACCAGCGAGGCGAGCGCATCCGCCTGGTCGAGGCGCACAAGATCGCCGCCGAGTGGTACGCGGAGCAGCTCGCCACCAGCCCCGAGGCCGAGACCGGCCGGGTCTTCCTCGCCGGGCGCGGTTTCGACCAGGCGGCCGCCGTGCACTTCGGCGTGGGCTACAGCCCGCAGGGCTGGGACCACCTCACCCGCTACCTGCGCGGCAAGGGCTTCAGCGACAAGGAGCTGATCCTGTCCGGCCTCGCCCAGGAGGGCCGCCGGGGCCCGATCGACCGGTTCCGGGGGCGGCTGATGTGGCCCATCCGGGACATCGGCGGCGAGGTCGTCGGCTTCGGCGCCCGCAAGCTGTACGAGGCGGACAACGGCCCGAAGTACCTGAACACGCCCGAGACGGCGATCTACAAGAAGAGCCAGGTGCTGTACGGCATCGACCTGGCCAAGCAGCACATCGCCAAGTCCAGCCGGGCCGTCGTCGTCGAGGGCTACACCGACGTCATGGCCTGCCACCTCGCCGGGGTCACCACGGCCATCGCCACCTGCGGCACGGCCTTCGGCGGCGACCACATCAAGATCCTGCGCCGGCTGCTGATGGACAACGGCTCGGCCCGGGTGATCTTCACCTTCGACGGTGACGCGGCCGGCCAGAAGGCGGCCCTGCGCGCCTTCGAGGACGACCAGAAGTTCGCCGCCGAGACGTACATCGCGATCGCGCCCGACGGCATGGACCCGTGCGACCTGCGCCTGGCCAAGGGCGACGAGGCGGTCGCCGACCTGGTCGAGCCCCGCACCCCGCTGTTCGAGTTCGCGCTCCGCCAGGTCGTGAGCCGCTACGACCTGGACACCCCGGCCGGCCGCGCCGCCGCCCTGGACGAGGCGGCGCCGATCGTCGCCCGCATCAAGAACAGCGGCGCGCAGCACGAGGTCGCCGTGGAGCTGGCCGGGATGCTCGGCATCCTCGACACCCAGTTCGTGGTCCGGCGGGTCGCCCAGCTGGCCCGCTGGGCGCGCGACCGCGGCGGGCGGGGCGGCGGCGGCCCGCAGGAGCGGTCCCGCGGGCCCCAGCAGCAGTGGGAGGCGGGCCCGCGCCCGGCCGCTCCGTCCGGCCCGGCGCTCACCCTGCGCAACCCGGTGTACGCCGCCGAGCGCGAACTGCTCAAACTCGCCCTGCAGCGTCCCGAGCTGGTCTCCCCGGCCTTCGACGCGTACGGCGTGGACGAGTTCACCGCCCCGCCCTACGCCGCCGTGCGCCAGGCGATCGCGGAGGCGGGCGGCGCCGAGTACGGCGTGCCGGACCCGCAGGAGTACCTGGTCCGGGTCCGCGAGGCCGCGCCCGACGACACCGTCCGCGCGATGGTCACCGAACTCGCGGTCGAGCCGATCCTGCGCCGTACGGTGGACGAGACCTACGCCGGCACGGTCCTGGTGCAGATCCGCCGCCGCGCGGTCGAGCGCCGCATCCGCGACATCCAGTCCCAGCTGACCCGCCTCTCCACCGGCGGCGACCCCGCTCAACTGGCCGCGGTGCAGAACGAGATGTGGATCCTCCAGCAGTACGACCAGACGCTCCGGGTGCGGGGGGCGGAAGCGCTCTGAGGAAGGCTGGTGCCGATCACCGGCTCACCTCAGTGGGGTCGCATATGCCGGCCGGATGATCCGGCGAGCTGGGTATCCAGGCGGTCACGGACCGGACGCAAAAAGTCACCGCACGCCCCTCGTGGCGGCGATGTGTCTTACCCCACACTGGGGGCGGTGCCCGATCCCCCGGAGCGCAGGCCGTCGACTCTCCGCTCCCGACGTACCGCTGCCGCTCTTCCGGAGCAGCGATCATCCTGGAGGTCGCCCCCGTGCAGATCCAGACCCTCGTCCAGACCGACAGCAGCACCAGTCCCGCCGGCGCGGCCGTCCCGCCGCAGGGCCGCGCCCCCCACCACCCGGACTCGGCCGCCGAACCGGGCGAGCCGCCCGCCGAGGCGCTGACGGAGGAGCCCGACGAGCCCCTTCCGCCGGTCGCCGTCCGGGCGGAGACCGGCGGCCCCTCCTCCGACCTGTTCCGCCAGTACCTGCGCGAGATCGGCCGGGTCCCGCTGCTCACCGCCGCCGAGGAGGTCGAACTCGCCCGCCGGGTCGAGGCCGGGCTGTTCGCCGAGGAGAAACTGGGCAGCACCCCCGACCTCGACAGTGAGCTGGCGCTCGACCTGGACCGGCTCGTCGTCCAGGGCCGGATGGCCAAACGCCGCCTCATCGAGGCCAACCTGCGGCTCGTGGTGTCCGTGGCCAAACGGTACGTCGGGCGCGGGCTGACCATGCTCGACCTGGTGCAGGAGGGCAACCTCGGGCTGATCCGGGCCGTCGAGAAGTTCGACTACGCCCGCGGCTACAAGTTCTCGACCTACGCCACCTGGTGGATCCGGCAGGCCATGTCCCGGGCGCTCGCCGACCAGGCCCGCACCATCCGCGTCCCCGTGCACGTCGTCGAGCTGATCAACCGGGTCGTCCGGGTGCAGCGGCGGATGCTGCAGGAACGGGGCTACGAGCCGACGCCCGAGGAGGTCGCCGCCCACCTCGACCTGCCGCCCGAGCGGGTCTCCGAGGTACTGCGGCTCGCGCAGGAACCGGTGTCCCTGCACGCCCCGGTCGGCGAGGAGGAGGACGTGGCGCTCGGCGACCTCATCGAGGACGGCGACGCCGCCAGCCCCGTCGAGTCCGCCGCCTTCCTGCTGCTGCGCGAGCACCTGGAGGCGGTGCTCTCCACCCTCGGCGAGCGCGAGCGGAAGGTCGTCCAGCTCCGCTACGGCCTGATGGACGGCCGCCCCCGCACCCTGGAGGAGATCGGCCGGCTGTTCGGGGTGACCCGGGAGCGGATACGGCAGATCGAGTCCAAGACGCTGAACAAGCTCCGGGACCACGCCTTCGCCGACCAGCTGCGGGGCTACCTCGACTGACGGGGCCGCTCACCCGGGTGAGCGGCCCGTCACCGGGCTCAGTCGACCTCGGCCACCGCCTGCGCGAACTGCGCCTTGTACAGCCGCGCGTACGCCCCGTCCGCCGCCAGCAGCTCGGCGTGCGCGCCCTGTTCGACGATGGACCCGTTCTCCATCACCAGGATGGTGTCCGCGTCCCGGATCGTCGACAGCCGGTGCGCGATGACGAACGAGGTCCGCCCCGAGGCCAGTTTGGCCATCGCCTTCTGGATCAGCACCTCGGTCCGGGTGTCCACGGAACTCGTCGCCTCGTCCAGCACCAGGATCACCGGGTCGGACAGGAACGCCCGCGCGATGGTGATGAGCTGCTTCTCGCCGGCGCTGACCCCCGACCCCTCGTCGTCGATCACGGTGTCGTAGCCGTCGGGCAGGGTGCGGACGAACCGGTCCGCGTGGGCCGCCCGCGCCGCCTCCTCGATCTCGCCCCGCGTCACCTCGCGCGAGGCGCCGTAGGCGATGTTGTCCGCGATGGTGCCGCCGAACAGCCAGGTGTCCTGGAGCACCATGCCGATGCCCGAGCGCAGGTCGTCCCGGGACATGCTCCGGACGTCCACGCCGTCGAGCGTGATCCGCCCGCCCGAGACGTCGTAGAACCGCATCAGCAGGTTGACCAGCGTGGTCTTGCCCGCGCCGGTCGGGCCGACGATGGCCACGGTCTGCCCGGGCTCCACGGTCAGCGACAGGTCCTCGATCAGCGGCTTGTCGGGGTCGTACCGGAACGACACGTGCTCCAGCCGCACCCGTCCGCGCAGCTCCGCGGGCCGCTCGCCCGGCACCGGATCCGCCTCCTGCTCCTCCGCGTCCAGGAGTTCGAAGATCCGCTCGGCCGAGGCGACACCGGACTGCACCAGGTTCGCCATCGACGCCACCTGCGTCAGCGGCATCGAGAACTGCCGCGAGTACTGGATGAAGGCCTGCACGTCACCGATGGACAGCGCGCCCGAGGCGACCCGCAGACCGCCGACGACCGCCACCAGCACGTAGTTGAGGTTGGACACGAACATCATCAGCGGCTGCATGACGCCGCTGTTGAACTGCGCCTTGAACCCGGCCTGGTACAGCGCCTCGTTCTGCTCGGCGAACTGCCGCGCCGACTCCTCCTGCCGGCCGAACACCTTCACCAGCGTGTGCCCGGTGTACATCTCCTCGACGTGCGCGTTCAGCATGCCGGTGGAGCGCCACTGCTGCACGAAGTGCGGCTGCGACCGCTTGCCGACCCGGGTGGCGACGACGAACGACAGCGGCACCGTCACCAGGGCGACCAGCGCCAGGATCCAGGAGACGTAGAACATCATGACGAGCACGCCGACGATGGTCAGCACCGAGTTGATCAGCTGCCCCATCGACTGCTGCAGCGTCTGCCCGATGTTGTCGATGTCGTTGGTGGCCCGGGAGAGCACCTCGCCGCGCTGGCGCTGGTCGAAGTACGACAGCGGCAGCCGCGACAGCTTGCCCTGCACGGACTCGCGCAGCCGGTACATCGTGCGGTTCACGGCCCGGTTGACCAGTCGCGTGGCGACCGCCATCAGCAGCCCGGCCGCCAGGAAGGTGCCGAGCGCCAGCAGCAGCACGCTCCCGACGGCGCCGAAGTCGATGCCCTTGCCGGGGGTGAAGTCGGTGCTCTTCAGCATGTCCGCGACGGAGCCCTGGCCCCGCGCGCGCATCGAGTCGAGCACCTGCTCCTTGGTGACCCCGGACGGCATCCGCCGGCCGATGATGCCGGCGAACACCAGGTCGGTGGCCCGGCCGAGGATCTTCGGGCCGATCACGTTCAGGGTCACGCTGACGACCACGCACGCCAGCAGGCCGTAGATGGTGACCCGTTCGGGCCTGAACCGGGCGACGAGCCGCTTGCCCGAGCCCTTGAAGTCCATCGAGCGCTGGTCCGGGCCGCCCCCGGCCATCATGCGTCCCATGGGCCCGGCCATCAGGCAGCCTCCGCTTCCGTGAGCTGGGAGAGCACGATCTCCCGGTAGGTCTCGTTGCCCGCCATCAGTTCGTGGTGCCGGCCGGTGCCGACCACCCGGCCCTCGTCCAGCACGACGATCCGGTCCGCGTCCCGGATGGTCGCCACGCGCTGGGCGACGATGACGACGGTCGCCTCGGCGGTCTCCTGGGACAGGGCGGTCCGCAGCGCCGCGTCGGTGGCGTAGTCGAGCGCGGAGAAGGAGTCGTCGAAGAGGTAGATCTCCGGGCGCTGCACCAGGGTGCGGGCGATGGCGAGCCGCTGGCGCTGGCCGCCGGAGACGTTCGTGCCCCCCTGCGCGATCGTCGCGTCCAGGCCGCCGTCCAGCTCGCCGACGAAGTCCTTGGCCTGCGCCACCTCCAGCGCGTGCCACAGCTCCTCGTCGGTGGCGTCCGGGTTGCCGTAGCGCAGGTTGCTCGCGACCGTCCCGGCGAACAGGTACGGCTTCTGCGGCACGAGCCCCACCGTCCTGGCCAGCAGCTTCGGCTCGACCTCCCGCACGTCGACGCCGTCCACCAGGACCTCGCCCTCGGTGGCGTCGAACAGCCGCGGGACGAGGCCGAGCAGCGTCGACTTGCCGCTGCCGGTCGAGCCGATCACGGCGGTCGTCTCACCCGGCCTGGCCACCAGCTCGATGCCCATCAGCACCGGCTCCTCGGCACCCGGATAGCGGAAGCCCGCGCCCCGGATCTCCAGATGCCCGTGCCGGCGCAGCTCGGTGACCGGCGCGAGCGGCGGCACCACGCTGGAGTCGGTCCCCAGGACCTCCTGGATGCGCTCGGCGCAGACCTCCGCGCGCGGCACCATCATGAACATGAAGGTGGCCATCATCACGGACATCACGATCTGCATCAGATAGGCGAGGAACGCGGTCAGGTCACCGATCTGCATGCCCCCGCTGTCGATGCGGTGCGCGCCGAACCAGACCACGGCGATCGACGACACGTTCACCACCGTCATGACGATCGGGAACATCAGCGCCAGCATGCGGCCGGTGGCCAGCTGCATGTCGGTCAGCTCCCCGTTGGCCTTGCCGAACCGGCCCTGCTCGTACTCGTCGCGGACGAACGCGCGGATCACCCGGTTGCCGGTGATCTGCTCGCGCAGCACCCGGTTCACCGTGTCCAGCCGGACCTGCATGGACCGGAACAGCGGCCGCAGCCGGCGCACGATCAGCGTCACGCTGATGCCGAGCACGGGCACGACGGCGACGAGGACACCCGACAGCGGCACGTCCAGGCCGAGCGCCAGCACGATGCCGCCGACGCACATGATGGGCGCCGACACCATCAGGGTGAACGTCATCAGGGCCAGCATCTGGACCTGCTGTACGTCGTTCGTCGTTCGGGTGATGAGCGAGGGCGCCCCGAAGTGGCCAAGCTCACGCGCGGAGAACGACTGCACCCGGTCGAAGACGGCACCGCGCACGTCCCGGCCGAGCGCGGAGGCGGTCCGGGCGCCGTAGTACACGGCACCGATGTTGCACACGACCTGCGCCAGCGAGATGCCGATCATCAGGCCGCCGAAGGACAGGATGTAGCCCGTGTCCCCCTTGACGACACCGTTGTCGATGATGTGGGCGTTCAGCGTGGGCAGGTAGAGGGTGGCGCAGGTCTGCAGGAACTGCAGCAGCACCAGCAGGGTGATGGGTTTCTTGTAGGGACTCAGATGGGTTCGGAGAAGTCGTATGAGCACGTGTGTCTCTCGGAAGTCGGCGACGGGGGCCGGTCGGTGCGCCCTTGGCCCCTATCGTCGGACACTCCACCCGCGTTACCTCAACCTATTAACCCGACAGCGCCGCATCTACGACCGTACGAGTTCGTCCCGTCACGGGCGGAACGCCCCGGGATGGGTCTGCTCCCGTACCGACACGAACTGCTGCCGGACCGCCTGACCCACCGCCAGCTCCTCGCCCGGCTCCAGCACCTGCGCGGCCGCGCCCTGCCAGGCCGGCGGGGTGCGCGGGTCGAGCGTGCCCCGCGACACGCCCAGCGCCCAGGCGGCCTGCCGGGCCGCGCCGATCGCCGCGTAGTCCGCGGGCTGCGGTACGACGACCTGGGCGCCGAACAGCGAGGGCGCCGCCGCCTGCACGGCGGGCAGCTCGGCGGCCGCGCCGAGCAGGAAGATCCGGCGTACCTCCACGCCCCGTCCGCGCAGCACGTCCAGCGCGTCGGCGAGCCCGCACAGCATGCCCTCGAACGCGGCCCGCGCCAGGTGCTCCGGCCGCATCGACTCGCGCCGCAGCCCGGCCAGCGTGCCCGCGGTGTGCGGCAGGTGCGGGGTCCGCTCGCCCTCCAGGTAGGGCAGCAGCACCAGCCCGTGCGCCCCCGGCGTCGACTTCATCGCCAGGTCGGACAGGCCTTCCAGGTCGGAGACCCCGAGGAGTTCGGCGGTGCCGCGCAGGGCGCGCACCGCGTTCAGCGTGGTGACGACCGGCAGGTGCATGCCGGTGGCGTCGGCGAGGGAGGTGATCATCCCGGACTGGTCGGTGAGCGCCTCCGGGTGCACGGCCATCACGGAGCCCGAGGCGCCGAGCGACACCACCGCGTCGCCCAGTCCGATCCCGAGCCCGAACGCGGCGGCCATGGTCTCCCCGGTGCCGGCCGAGATCAGCAGCCCCTCCGGGGTCGTGCCGGCCGCGTCCGACGGGCCGATCACCTCGGGCAGCATCGCCTGGTGCCCGAGGGCCAGTTCGACCAGGTCCGGCCGGTAGGCGCCGGTGGCCGCGGACCAGTACCCGGTGCCCGAGGCGCCGCCCCGGTCGGTGGTCCGGCGCAGCGGCCGTCCCAGCAGCTGCCACACGAGCCAGTCGTGGGCCTGCAGCAGGACGGCCGTCCGGCGCGCGTTCTCGGGTTCGTTCTTCGCGAGCCAGCGCAGCTTGGTGACCGGCTGGGCGGCCTGGGGCGCGGACCCGACGGCCTGCGCCCAGGCCTCCCGGCCGCCGAGCGCGTCCACCAGGTCGGCCGCCGCGACCTGCGCCCGCTTGTCCCCGCCGACCAGCGCCGGGCGCACGGTGCCGCCCTGCGCGTCCAGCGGGATCAGCGCGTTCGCCTGCGCGGAGACGCCGATGGCCTGCACGCCCTCCAGCAGCCCGCCCCCGGCGGCCTCGCCGAGGGACAGCAGCCAGGCCTGCGGGTCCACGTCGCTGGGCCGCCCGCTGCCCTCCGGCGCGTCGACCGGATGCGGGGCGTACCCCTGACGCAGTACGGCACCCGAGTCCGCGTCACAGACCACGATGCGCGTGAAATCGGGTGAGCTGTCCAAGCCGGCGACTATCCCCATGCCCGAAATTCTGCCGCATCGCGGCGCGGGCTTCGGCCGTGGTGCCGACTAGGTGTTGCTGCTGCCCCAGTCGTCCTCGGGCGTGCCGTTCATGTTGCGGTCGCGCAGGGAGCGCACCCGCTGGGCGACGGAGGCCGGGACGCGGTCGCCGACCTTGTCGCTGACCGTGTGGAAGGCCTTGCCGGCGTACTGGCGGCCCTGCTGGGCGGCGGTCTCGGCGGTGTTGCGGACCGCCGGGTTCTCCGAGAACCGGCGAGCGGCCTTCCTGATCTGTTCGTACCGTTCCCGGCCGGCCCTCGTGCCGAGTACGTAACCGAGGGCCAGTCCGGCGACGAATGTGAGCCGGTAGCGCATGGCTGCCACCCTTCCCTTGGGTAGGTCTCTGGTGCGGCGTCGGCGCCGGGGGATACCGATTGGCGGAGCACCCCCCTGCTTGCGCTAATGTATGTGTCGCAGCGAGCGCCCGCCCCCTGGCGAATACCCAGGCAGGTACGATCGATGCAATCGAGGCGATCCTCCGTAGCTCAATTGGCAGAGCAGCCGGCTGTTAACCGGCAGGTTACTGGTTCGAGTCCAGTCGGGGGAGCTTCGGTCCTCCGTAGCTCAATTGGCAGAGCAGCCGGCTGTTAACCGGCAGGTTACTGGTTCGAGTCCAGTCGGGGGAGCACGCTGGACGAGGACCCTTCGGGGTCCTTTTTCATGCCCGCGGGAACCACGGTGCGCGCACCGCGGTCCTCAAGGTCAGGAGCAGCGCGGAAGCCGACCATCCGAAGCAGGAGATCGTATGAGCGGCTATGCTGCGGCACACGGCGCGTACACATGTACGCGACACGCCGCTATGGGGCGGTAGCTCAGCCGGTTAGAGCAGCGGACTCATAATCCGTCGGCCGTGGGTTCGAGTCCCACCCGCCCCACCAGGAACAGGTCAGAGAGACCTGCTGAACTGCGGAAACGTTTCTTCGGACTGCGGGCGGACCGCAGGCGGCGAGAGCCGCCAGGGAGGCGGCGCCGGCCCGGGCGTACCGGGTCTCACGGCGTGTCCCCGATCACACCCTGGCCCAGCCGTCGTATCCGGTGGGTGTCCGTGCTCATGCCCGCAGCGGGGTGAGCTCGGCGGGCACGGTGGCGGGGAACGGGCTGCCGTCCAGGGTCCAGTGAGGGTCGACGGGGCGGCCGAGCGAGGCGTAGACCTGGGCGGCGACGTCCGGATGCCGGATGGTGCCGCCGGGGCGCCCCGGTGCGAACTGCGGTCCGGCGCAGGCGACCCAGGCCGTGCGCTCCTCGACGGTGTCCCCGCCGTGGCCGCCGTCGTCGACGTGGCCGTGGTCGGTGACGACGATGACGGTCCAGGCCTCGCTCGCGTACGTCCTGCGGTCGCGGACGGCCGCGAGCAGCCGGCCGAGACGCTCGTCGGCCCGGAGCACCGCTCGGCGGTAATCGGGTCCGCACCCCAGGAAGTGAGCGGTCTCGTCCACCGCGCCGAGGTAGACGAACGAGGCCTCCGGGTCGGAGTTCGCCAGGACGTGCACCGCCTCGGCCGTGACCAGCTCGTCGCACTCGTCCCACGCCTCGGGGGTGTCGGCTGCGGGCGCTATGAAGGACAGCCGGCTCGGGGCCTTGAACAGCGGTCCGCCGTCGTGCTGGATCATCAGTGGCTCCCACCCGGCCGCCACGAACGTCCGCCGCCGGTCCACCCGGGCGAGGCGGGTCGCGAAGTCGGGGAAGACGTCCAGCCGGTTCCCGGAGAAGTTGTTGCCCCAGATGCCGTGCTTGGCGGGTCCGACGCCCGTGAGGATGGTGGCCCAGCAGGGGCCCGACATCGTCGGAGTGCCGCCGTCCACCTCGACGGGTGCCAGGAACCCGGCTTCGGCGATCGAGTCCAGGTTCGCAGTGGGCAGCTCCGTGAGCAGGTCGTACCGGACCCCGTCGATACCGATGACGAGGACGCGGGGTGTGGCGGTGCCGGGGTGGGCGGGCATGGTCGGCGTTTCCTTTCGGCGATGCTTGCTGGGCCTCACGATGCCGGGGCCGGGTACCGGGCGGGGGCATCGGGGAGAAGCCGAGGTGTCGGGCGGGTGTCGTCTCGCAGAGCGGGCCCCCGGTGTCGCGGCGGGGCGGTCGCCTGCCGCTCAGCCGGTCCCGGGCTCCGCCGGCCGCCGTACGAGGGGGTTGGCACCGATCGAGTTGTGGACGGAGAAGCTCACCGAACCCGGGCGGTAGCGGTCGTCGGACCACTCGACGGGACGGCCGGTGCGCGTCGTGGTGACCCGGCGTACCCGCAGCAGAGGGCTGCCGCGGCGCAGGCCGAGCAGTTCGGCGTCGCGGGTGCCCGCCGCCACCGCGTCGATCAGGTGCTCGCCGTAGCTGAAGACCAGCCCGGTGTCCTCGTACAGTCGCTGGGTGACCGACGCGCAGTCCGGCTCGATGCGCTCGACGGCCGGGGCGATCCAGTCGGCGTAGACCGTGCGCTCCAGCAGTACGCGCTCCCCGTCCAGGCCGCGTACGCGCAGTACGTACAACACCTCCGCACCGTCCGGCAGATGCAGCCGCACCGTGTCCTCCGCAGTCGCCCTGCGGCGCTCGGAGGAGATCACCGTGCCCGATGCGGTGCGGCCCATCCCGCGCGCCCACTGGGCGAAGCTGCGCAGTTCGGCGAAGCTCTGACTGCGCCTGCTCGCCAGGACCACGCGCCGGGCGCCCTGCCGCGAGCCGATGAGGCCCTCTGCCGTCAGCGCGGCGACCGCCTGTCGTACGGTGCCGCGGGAGACGCCGTACCGGGCGGCGAGCTCCGCCTCCGAGGGCAGTCGAGCCCCGACCGTGTACTGCTCGTGGTCGATGGCCTGCCGGAGTTCCTCGGCTATCTCCTCGTGCCGTGCCGCCACGGCCCCCCCCTTGTCCTTGTTCAACGGAGAACTGCGCACACTGCGCGCAGGGTTGTCAGCGTAGGCGACCGTGCTGCCGACTGCCGCCAAAGCGGTTGTCCCTGCCCTCTGACGCGTTGTGCCCCTGCTCACAGCGGGCTACGTGTTCCTGGATAGCACTGCGTGATTTCGCCGGCGTTCATATTCACGACACGGAAGCCGGGCCTACTGAGGTCGACTTGTTCAGACAAGTTGCCGATCCCCTCGCTCGCCACTGGTTCATGTCAGGAGACGTTGTGACCGTGTCCCTTCCGAGAACAGCAGTCCTCGCCGCCGGCCTCGCCGCCGCGGCGCTCACCCTCGGCGCCTGCGGCGCCGCCCCCACCGCTCAGACCGGCGGCCCAGGAGCCGCGAAAGCGGCCACCGCCACCTCGGCCCGGGACTTCGGCGGCATGGCCGCCCTGATCGCCGCCGCCAAGAAGGAGGGCGGGCTCAACGCGATCGCCCTCCCCCGGGACTGGGCCAACTACGGCGCCCTGATCGACGGCTTCACCAAGAAGTACGGCATCAAGGTGAAGGTCGAGAACCCCGACGGCAGCAGCCAGGACGAGATCAGCGCGATCACCTCCCGCAAGGGCCAGGACCGCGCCCCGGACGTCGTCGACCTCGGCAGCTCCTTCGCGCTGAGCGCCGCCCAGCAGGGCCTGCTGGCCCCCTACAAGGTCGCCTCGTTCGACGAGCTTCCCGCGCAGCAGAAGGACGCCCAGGCCCGCTGGTACAACGACTACGGCGGCTACATCTCCATCGGCTGCGACGCCAGGCGCGTCAAGAAGTGCCCCACGACCTTCGCCGAGCTGCTGAGGCCGGAGTACAAGGGCCGGGTCGCGCTCAACGGCAACCCCACCAAGTCGGGCTCGGCCTTCGGCGGTGTGTACGCGGCGGCCCTGGCCAACGGCGGTTCGTTCGACGACATCCGGCCCGGCCTGGACTTCTTCGCCAAGCTGAAGAAGAACGGCAACTACACCCCGGTGGAGTCCACCCCGGCCACGGTCGAGCAGGGCGAGACCCCGATCAGCATCGACTGGGACTACCTCAACGCGGGCTACGCCGAGGAGTTCAAGAGCAAGGGGGTGGACTGGAAGGTCGCCGTCCCCGAGGACGGCCGGTTCTCCCAGTACTACTCGCAGGCCGTCAACAAGGATGCCCCGCACCCCGCCGCGGCCCGCCTGTGGGAGGAGTACCTCTACAGCACCGAGGGCCAGAACCTCTGGCTCAAGGGTTCCGCCCGCCCCGCGCTGATGGCCGCCATGGAGCGGAACGGCACCCTGGACCAGGCCGCCGCGGCCAAGCTGCCGAAGGTCGCCGGCACGCCGCGGTTCCCGACCGAGGCGCAGCAGGCCAAGGCCAAGCAGGTCCTGGGGCAGGCCTGGGGGAAGGCCGTCTCCGGGTGACGTCCTCCACGACCACGCTGACCGGCCCTGCCGCCGCGGCCGCCGTCCCCGTCCGGCGTCACCGCTCGGCCGGGTGGATCGCTGTGGCCCCGCTGCTCGCCTTCGTGGCACTGAGCTTCGGGGCCCCCGCCCTCGCCATGCTGGGCGGCGCCTTCACCGCCAGGGACCCGGCCACCGGAGCCACCTCGTACACCACGGCCAACTTCGCCGCCTCCCTGCACGGCGCCTACCTCACCGCCCTGCTCGGCAGCGTCAAGCTCTCCGCCGTCTCCGCGGGGATCGCCGCCGTGCTCGGCCTGCTCCTCGCCCAGGCCGTGGTGACCTCCCGATTCCGGGCCCTGCGGGAAGCCGTGCTCACGGCCTCCGGAGTGCTCGCCAACTTCGGCGGGGTTCCCCTGGCCTTCGCGTTCGTGGCCACCCTCGGCAACTCCGGCGTGCTCACCCGCCAGCTGGGCCTGGCTCGCCACGGGTGGGACCTGTACAGCTTCTGGGGCCTGACCCTGACCTATCTCTACTTCCTCATTCCCCTCATGGTGCTCACCGTGACCCCCGCGCTCGACGGACTGCGGTCCCAGTGGCGCGAGGCGGCGCAGAACAACGGCGCGACCGGCGCCCAGTACTGGCGGCACGTCGCCCTGCCGGTGCTGGCGCCCTCCCTGCTCGGCGGCCTCGTCCTGCTCTTCGGCAGCGCCTTCGCCGCGTACGCCACCGCCGCTGCCATGGTCGGCAGCTCGGTTCCGCTCGTCACCCTCCAGATCGCCGACGCCATCTCCGGCAACGTGCTGCTCGGACAGGAGAACGTGGCTCTGGCCCTGAGCCTGGACATGGTCGCGGTCGCCTGCCTGGTGATGGCCGTGTACCTGCCCCTGCAACGACGGAGCGCACGATGGCTCGACTGACGACCCTGCTCCCGCGCGGAGTGTCCGCCCGCCGCCCCCGGCTGTGGCGCGGTGCCGTCCTCGCGTGTGCCGCCGCTTACTTCCTGGTGCCCCTGGCCGCCTCCGTGGTGTTCACGGTCGACGTGCCCGGCAAGGGGCTCTCCCTGGACGCCTACGGGCAGATCTTCCGCGCCGACGGCTTCACCTCCAGCCTGCTGCTCTCGCTGGAGCTGGCCCTCGCGACCATCGCGGTGGTGCTGCTGCTGATGGTCCCGGCCGTGGTCGCCCTGCGGTTGGGCGCGCCCCGGCTGCGGCCGGTGGTGGACATCGTCTGCTCGCTGCCGCTCGTGGTGCCGCCGATCGCCCTGGTGGCCGGGATCGGCACGGTGCTGAGGTGGGGGCCCGAGCACCTGGCCGCGACCCCGTTCTTCCAGACGCTCGTGGCGATCCAGAACCCGGCGTTCCCCGTCGTGCTGGTCCTGGCGTACACCGTGATGGCGCTTCCGTTCGTGTACCGGGCACTCGACGCCGGCCTGCGGGCCGTGGACGTCCGCACCCTGACCGAGGCCGCCCGCAGCTGCGGTACGAGCTGGCCACGCGCCCTGGTGCACGCGGTGCTGCCCAACCTGCGCGGCGCGCTCCTGAACGCCTCGTTCCTCACCCTGGCGCTGGTGCTCGGTGAGTTCACCGTCGCCCAGCTCCTGGGCTTCCAGCCTTTCGCCGTGTGGGTCGTGAACGTCAGCGGATCGCAGGCACAGCTGTCCGTCGCGGTGTCCGTACTCAGCCTGCTGATCACCTGGGCGCTGCTGCTGGCGCTCACCTCGTTCGGCGGCGGGACCTCGCGCCGCGCCGCACCCCGTCGTAAGGAGTGACCGACCCCATGACCGACACCACCCTCGCCGTCCCGCTGGCGGGCGGGGACGGCCACCGCACGCGAGCGGCCGGAGCCACCGTCGAATTCCGCGCCCTGCGCCGTGCCTTCGGCGCCACCGTCGCCCTCGACGGGCTCGATCTCACCGTGCGCCCGGGGGAACTCCTCGCCCTCCTGGGCCCGTCCGGCTGCGGCAAGACCACCGCGCTGCGGATGCTGGCCGGCTTCGAGCACCCCGACTCCGGCCTGGTCCTCGTCGACGGCGAGGACGTCACCGGGGTCCCGGCGCACCGTCGCGACACCGGCATGGTCTTCCAGTCCTACAGCCTCTTCCCGCACCTGAACGCCCTCGACAACGTGGCGTTCGGACTGCGGATGCGCAAGGTGGGCGCGGCCGAACGACGCGCCCGCGCCGCCGAACTGCTGGAACTCGTCGGCCTGCCCGACCACGGCAGCCGCTACCCGCACCAGCTCTCCGGCGGCCAGCAGCAGCGCATCGCCCTCGCCAGGGCCCTCGCGCTGCGACCGCGGGTGCTGCTGCTGGACGAGCCGCTGTCGGCGCTGGACGCCAAGGTGCGGCTCACCCTCCGTGAGGAGATCCGGCGGTTGCAACAGGAACTGGGCATCACCACGCTCTTCGTGACGCACGACCAGGAAGAGGCGCTGTCCATGGCCGACCGGGTCGCGGTGATGCGTGGGGGCCGGCTGGAGCAGTGCGCGACGCCCGCCGAGCTGTACGCCCGCCCCGCCACCGCGTTCGTCGCCGAGTTCGTCGGAACCATGAGCCGCATCCCCGGCCGCGTCGTCGACGGCGGAACCGTCGAGGTGCTCGGCCGCCGGCTTCCCGTCGACGGCGAGGCGCCCGCGGTGGCGGGAGGCGAGGTCGACGTGCTCGTGCGGCCCGAGGCGGTCCGGCTCAGCCACGACCCGGCCGGCCGGGCCCGGGTCGTCGCCACCGCCTTCCTCGGCGCCGTCACCCGCGTGACCGTGACGCTGCCCGGCGGTACCCCCGTCAAAGCCGACCTGCCCACCGAGTCCGCCGCCGCTCTCCCGCCCGGCTCGGCCGTGGCCGTCGACCTGCCCGACCGCCCGGTCCTCGTCGCCCCCCGCGCAGCCTGACCCCTCCCGTCCGACCACCACGCGCCCGAAAGGGAACTCCTTGCCATCCGACACCCCCCACAACCACCCGCTGCAGGCCGTCCTCTTCGACATGGACGGCACCCTCGTGGACACCGAGGAACTGTGGTGGCAGGCGGTCCAGGAGGTGGCCAGTCCGATCACCTACCAGCTCACGGACGCAGACCTGCCCGAGGTGCTGGGCCAGGCGGCCCAGCACACCGCGGCGTACCTGCACCGGGTCACCGGCGGCGCGCGCCCGGCCGGTGAACTGCGCGCCGCCCTGGAGACGTGTTTCGCCGCACTCGTCTCCGCGCACGTGCGTCCCCTGCCCGGCGCGCTCACCCTGCTCGATGCGCTCGCCGACGAGGGCGTGCCGGTCGGCCTGGTCACCGCGTCCCCGCGCAGCGTGGCCGACCTGGTCCTCCGGACCCTGGACGCGGGCCGGTTCGCCGTCTCGGTGACGGCGGACGACACACCGCGCACCAAACCCGCGCCCGACCCGTACCTCACCGCCGCGCGGCGACTCGGCGCAGAGCCCCACGCCTGCGTCGCCGTGGAGGACACACCCACCGGTGTCACCTCCGCCGAAGCCGCGGGATGTCCGGTGCTGGCCGTGCCCTCGGCCGTGCCGATACCCCCGGCGCGCGGGCGGGCCGTGGTGAGCAGCCTCGTCGAGGCGAGCCCGGCGCTGCTGCGGGCACTGGTGGAGGACCGGGAAGTGCGGCAGCGGGACGCACACGCCTGACGACGGCGACCGCCGCGAGAGCGCCCCGTCCGTCGAGGCGGTGCCCTGCCGACGCGACGAGCGGACGGTCACGTCCTGCGGGGCACCGGTCGTACGGGGAGAGGCCGCTGGGCCTGCTGACCGCTCCACGCGGGGCGGTACCGGCGCGGTCGCCCGATGACCGCGGGGCCGCCCGGCGCGCACGGCTCCGCCGGCTGCCTCCGCGACCGGCCGGGGCACGGCCGGCGTGGATCACGGCGGCACCCCGCTCGCCGGGCTCCTGTCCCGGGCACCGCCGAAGATCGCGCCGGGAGACACCTCGGGGGCGCCACGCTGGGGAGCTGCCGCCATACTGTGCGCATGGAGCGGATAGGGGGGTACCTCGTCGAGCGCAAGCTCGGTGAGGGCGGGATGGGAACCGTGTTCCTCGCCCGGACACGGGGTGGCCGCGCGGTCGCGCTGAAGGTGGCCAAACCGGAGCTGGCGGCGGACCCGGTCTTCCGGGAGCGGTTCCGCAGCGAGGTCGAGGCGGCCCGCACGGTCGGCGGGTTCCACACCGCCTCCGTGGTCGACGCCGACGTCGACGGCGACCCGCCGTGGCTGGCGACCGCCTACATCCCCGGCCCGACCCTCGCGGCCCGGCTCGCCGCCGAGGGCCCGATGGACGAGCCGCGGCTGCGGGCGCTGGCCGCCGCCCTCGCCGAGGCGCTGGAGTCCATCCACGCCCGCGGCCTGGTGCACCGCGACCTCAAGCCCGGCAACATCATCATGGCCGAGGACGGCCCCCGGGTGCTCGACTTCGGGATCGCCCGGGCCGTGGAGTCCACCCGCTTCACCGCCACCGGCACCGCCTTCGGCACCCCCGGCTTCCTCGCCCCCGAGCAGGCCCTCGGCCACGACGTGACCGGCGCCGCCGACGTGTTCGCCCTCGGTGCCGTCCTGGTCGCCGCGGCCGGCGGCAGCGCCTGGGGCGAGGGCACGCCCATGGGGCTGATGTACCGCTCCGTCCACGAGACGCCCGACCTGGCCGCCGTGCCCGCCGGGCTGACGGACCTGGTGGCGGCTTGCCTGGCCAAGGACCCGGCGGCCCGGCCGACGCCCACCCGGCTGCTGGACATGGTCATGGGCGAGTCCCGGGAGCCGGGCCCGGCGACGCACCCCGCGACCGTCGCCGTCCCCCCGGTGCCCTCCCCGTACGCCCCGCCCGTCCCGCAGCCCTTCGCGCCGGCCCCTCCGGCGTACGGGCAGCCGCCGTTTCCCGCGACCCCGCCGGGGAGCCCGTACGGGTTCGGCCCGCCCGTCCCCCTGGGCCCGCCCGAGGTGGTGCTCACGGACCGGGACGCCCGCGTCGTCGTGAACGCGACCGGGATCATCCTCGAAGTCGGCGGCGCCGCGGCGGACTTCGAGTGGGCCGAGATCGCCGGAGTGGTGCGCACCCCCCGGGGCAGCCGGCTGACGGTGACGGTCCGGCTCTGGGACGGCAGCGTGTTCGACTGCGAGCTGAACGCCCGCCGGACGGCCCGGCTGACCGAGTGGATCACCCGGCTCGACCCCGTGCTGGGCGCCCATCTGGCCGGGCGGTAGCGGACCGGACAGATCGGGCGAGTCCGTCAAGCCGTTTCGCCAACAGCTGTGACGACGTCATGACTTGTCCCCTCCTTGGCTTGGACATGCCTTGTGCGGGGCACGGACCTCCTACCGGGAAGCCGCCACCGGGCGGGGCCGGCAGGAGGAGGGCGTCATGGACCGTCGGATTCGGGTACGCGTCAGCCGTCGGCCGGCCGCCCCGCGCGAGCAGGAGATCGACCGCCGGACCCCCTCGGGGCGCGTCCTGCCGTACTGAGCACCCGTCCTCACCGGTCGGGGAGCGCCCGGGCCACCGCCGCGCGCAGCGCCGTCCGCAACCCCTCGGACGGGGGCGGCCCGTGGGGCGCCGCGCTCGCGGTGACCGCGGCCGCCACCTCGCGCGGCTTGGTGTTCGACCGCTGGGAGGCCTCCCGCAGGATGTGCCACGCCTGGTCCGGTGTGCAGCCGTGCCTGGCCATCAGGATGCCGCGTGCCTGGTCGATCACGGGGCGGGAGTCGATGGCGTGCCGCAGCTGCCCGATCTCCACACGCAGCGCGTGGAGTTGCTCCGCGCGCTCGGCGGCGACCGCGGAGCCGGTCCGCGCGGGGGAGCCGGGCAGCGCGGTGCGCATCGGGTCGGTGGTGTCCAGCCCCTTGAGTTCCAGGATCCGGCGCGGCTGGCCCTGCCAGCCCGTGACCGACACCGGTACGCCGTGCAGCCGGCCGTACCGGCCGAGCATGTCCAGGATCTCCAGGCCGGCCGTGTCCATGAACGACACCCCCGCCACGTCGACTTGCACCCGGTCGACACCCGCGGGCAGGGCGGCCAGGGCCGCGGTCAGCGTGTCCGTGCAGCCGTGCGCCAGTTCGCCGTACGCCTCGAGGAAGGCGTGGCCCCGGTCCGTCCGGCCGCCGACGACCAGCGCGTCGAGCGCCCCTGTGTGCGGTGTGCGTGCCGATGAGGTCATGTCGCCCCCTGACTCGGTCCGGTGGCTTGTCCCTCGCCTGCCCCGCACACCTGGCCCTACACCACCCTCCGGAAGAAGGCGAAGCCCCGTGCCCGGCACGGGGTTCACACCGCCGGGCCCCGCGGGGCCCGGCCTCAGGCGGCCAGCGGGTTCAGGACCAGCGGCTCGATCCGGCCCTCCAGCATGTCCCCGAGGCCCTGGACGGCGCACATGTCGGGCTGGTCCGCGATCCGCACCGGGATGCCGGTCGCCTGGCGCACCATCTGGTCGAGCCCCGGCAGCAGCGCGGAGCCGCCGACCATCATGATGCCGCGGTCGACGAGGTCGGCCACCAGGTCGGGCGGGCACTCCCGCAGCACCTTGCCGATGCCGTCCAGGACGGCCGTCAGCGGGGTCTGGATGGCCTCGCGCACGGCGGCGGTGTCGATGCGGACGGTGCGGGCGAGCCCGGTGGCCACGTCCCGCCCGTGGATCTCGGCCGAGACCGGCCCGTCGGGGGTGAGCCCGGTCCCGGAGAGGGCGACGTGCAGCGGCCGTACCGACTGGCTGGGCAGCACCAGCGCGTGCTCGTGCCGCAGGTGCTGCACGATCGCCCGGTCCACGGCCTCACCGCCGACCGGGATCCGCTCGGCGGTGACGATGGAGCCGAGCGAGAGCACCGCGACCTGGGTGGCCGCCGCCCCGCACACCATGATCATGGTGGCCTCGGGCCGTTCCACGGGCAGCCCGCAGCCCACGGCGGCCGCGATCAGCGTGTCGACCAGCTCCACCCGGCGCGCCCCCAGCCCGACCAGGGTCTCGATGGTCGCCCGCTGGGCCAGCGGGTCGGCGTCGTGCGGGGTGCAGGCCGCCGCGCGCAGCCGGGGCTTGCGGCGCAAGGTGCGGCGCGTCCGGTCGCCGATCAGGTGCCGCAGCATGCGCTGGGCCATCTCGATGTCGACGACCGTGCCCCCGGAGACCGGCCGCACCACCCTGATGTAGCTGGGCGTCCGGCCCGTCATCTGCTCGGCGAACTCGCCGACGGCTATGAGCGCGCCGGTACGGGTGTTCACGGCCGCGACGGACGGCTGGTCGACGACGAGGCCGACGCCCCTCACGTACACCCTGGTGCGGGCCGCGCCCAGGTCGACGGCGAAGTGGCAGCGGCGCAACTGTTCCAGACTGACGGTCACGGCGGGTCCTCCCGAGTGCGCAGGCCTTGCCCGGCCGCCCGGTCCGGCGGCTCTGACACGATCCTGCGGGGCCGCCGGGGCGGGCGCCTTCCGGAGGGGCCCGGTCGGGGGACTCCCGGCGTGGCTCAGGCGCCGGTGCTGGACACCGGCGCCTGGCCCGTACTCGCCGGCGCCCAGCTGAGCCGGACCGTGAGCTGTCCCTCGGCCGCGCCCTTGGCGATGACCGCGCCGGCCTCCGCGCTGAGCTTCACCCCGAACTCCAGTTCCACGGAGTCGGGCCGCAGGGAGCCGTCCCGGAAGACCCGCAGCGCGGACTGGGCCGCCGCGCGCACCCCGTCCAGGGCGCCCTCGAAGGTCTCGAAGGTGCGGGCCGTCTGCGCCGACGGCCCCTCGCCCCGCGAGACGAGCCGGGTGCCGGTCACGGCGTCGGCGGTCTCCACGACCACGACGGCACCCTCCTCGGTCGTGAACTCCACCAGCCTGCTCATGAGCCCCCCACCCCCGGTTCTTGATCCACGGACTCCATTGTGGGGCAGCGCGCCCGCCGGTGTCCGCCGAAGGCCCGCACCGTCCGCCGCACCCTCCGGCACCCGGCGGTCAGCGGTCCGGGGCCCCGGCGATGCCCCGGACCACGCCCAGCTCCACCAGGTCCTGCGGGCGGAGGCGCAGCTGCCCGGCGGTCGCCTCGATCTCGCTCACCGGCCGCTTGAGGATCGCCGCGGCGAGTTCGGGGGCGATCACCGAGAAGTAGCCGTCCGGCGTCACCCAGGTGTTGCCGGGCGCGGCCAGCGCGAGCGCGCCGCCGGAGCCGCCCTCGCCGATGACGAGCGTGGTGACCGGGACCCGGGCGGCGGCCACCGCCCCGAACACCTCGGCGATCGCGGCCCCGGCCCCCTGCCGCTCCGCCTCGGCGTCGTTGGCGGCGCCCGGCGTGTCCACCAGCGTCAGCACCGGCACCCCGAGCCGGTCCGCGAGCCGGATCAGCCGCGCCGCGGTGCGGTATCCCGCGGGCCGGGTCGCCGCCCCGGTCTGCGCGGCGTACGCCACCGTACGGCCGTCCCGCTCGCCGAACCCGCACAGGACGCCGTCGGGATCCGTGCCGCCGCAGCGGTCGCCGGAGATCGCGACCCGGCGGCTGAAGAAGGCGTCCAGGTAGGCGCGGGCGCGGGGGCGTTCGGGGGAGCGGGCGCGGGTCACCGCCTCCCAGCCGGTCCCGGGCAGGGCGGTGGCACCGAGGGCGTGCGGAGGCCCGGCCTCCCCGGCGGACCCGGTGAGCAGCCGCAGCCACAGCCCCAGCGTTTCCCGCAGGTCCCCGGGCGGGACCACGGCGTCCGCCGACCCCGCCGCCACCTGGGCCTCGGCCGTGTACGCCGAGGGGTCCGCGTCCGGCGGCCGGACCCGGGAGCCCGCGAAGCCCACCTGGGCGCCCGGCAGGGCCAGGATCACGTCGGCTCCCGCACCGAGGGTGGCCCAGCCGCCGCCTGTCGTGGGATCCCGCAGCACCGCGACCTGCGCCAGCCCGGCCTCCCGGGTGAGCGCCGACTGCCGCGCCACCCGCTGCAGTTGGGTCAGGGCGAGCATGCCCTCCTGCATCCGGCTGCCGCCGGTGGCGATCAACGGCACGACGGGCAGCCGGTGTTCGCGCGCGTAGGTGTACGCCGCCTCCAGCCGGTCCCCGGTGCGCTCGCCCAGGGAGCCGCCGAGGAAGCCGAACTCGAAGGCGATCAGCACCGCTTCGGTGCCGTGGACCCGGGCGGTGCCGCAGACGACGGACTCCTCCTCGCCGGTGCGGTCGGCGGCCCGGGCGCGCGAGGCGTCGTACCCGTCCCAGCCGAGCGGCCCGCCGGCGGGGGAGTCCCTTGTCGGGGCGGGGACTTCGCGGAACGTCCCCTCGTCCGCGACCAGCGCCAGTATCCGCCGGGCCGACAGCCGCTCAGGCATCGGCCACCAGCGCCCGCTTCATGATCTTGCCCATGTCGTTGCGGGGCAGGGCGTCCAGGTACCGGACCACGCGGGGCCGCTTGTGCGGGGCGAGCCGCCGGGCCACATGGCCGGCCAGCTCCTCCAGCGCGGGCGGGGACCCGGGGTCCGCGGGCACGATCCACGCCACGATCCGCTCGCCCAGGTCCGGGTCCGGCTCCCCGGTGACGGCGGCCTCGCGCACCCCGGGATGCTCCAGCAGCGCGTTCTCGATCTCCCCGGCGCCGATCTTGTAACCGCCGCTCTTGATCAGGTCGGTGGCCTTGCGCCCGACGATCCGCACGTACCCGTCGGCCTCCCGCACCGCCATGTCGCCGGTGCGGAACCAGCCGTCGGCGGTGAAGGCGGCGGCCGTGGCGTCGGGCCGGTTCAGGTACTCGGTGAACAGGTTCGGGCCGCGCACCTGGATCTCGCCGACGCTCTCCCCGTCGAGGGCGGTGAGCTCCGTGCCGTCGTCCTCCACCAGCCGCAGCTCCACGCCCGGCAGCGGCACTCCGACCGTCCCGGCCCGGGGCTCGCCGTCGGCCCGCACGCTGGTGTTCATCAGGGTCTCGGTCATGCCGTACCGCTCGATCACCCGCCGGCCGGTGGCGGCCAGGATCCGCTCGTGGTCGTGCACCGGCAGCGCGGCCGACCCGGACACCAGCAGCCGGGCCCGGCCCAGCGCCTTCGCCAGCCCCGGGTCGTCCGGCAGGGCCTCGGCGATGCGGTGGTACATCGTCGGCACCCCGAACAGCATGGTCGCGCCGTCGTTCAGCTCCCGGGCGACGCCCTCGGTGCTGAACCGGCCCAGGTGGCGCACCGAGCCACCGCGGCGCAGCGGGCCGAGGACGCCCAGCACGAGCCCGTGCACGTGGAACAGGGGCAGCCCCTGCACCAGCACGTCGTCGCCGGTCCACTGCCAGGCGTCGGCGAGCGCGTCCAGGGTGGCGGCGAGGGCCCGGCGCGGGATGACCGCACCCTTGGGCGGGCCGGTGGTGCCGGAGGTGTAGACGACCAGCGCGGGGTCGCCGTCGCAGGCGGCCCCGTCGCCCACGGCACCGGAGGCCGCGCGGGCGCCCGCGTCGACCTCGATGCGCGTCAAGTGCGCCAGCTCGGGAGGGAGTTCGGCGCCGGGCGCGGTGAGGACGGCGGCCGGCGCGCTGTCGGAGACGATGTGCGCGAGCTCCTTGCCGCCCGACTTGGGGTTCAGCGGTACGGCGGCCACCCCGGCGAGCAGCGCGCCCGCCACCGCGACGGCGGTCTCCAGTTCCGGGGTGGCCCACACGGCGACCCGGCCGGCGCCGGCGACCCGCGCGGCGACCGCGCCGGCCGCGCCCGAGAGGGCCCCGTACGTCAACGACCGTTCGCCGAACCGCAGGGCGGCCCTCCCCCAGACTTCGTCCGGGGGGACCCCCATCTCGCTGCGCTCGGCGGGGCCGTCCGTCAGGGCGGGGAAGAGGGAGGACACGCGGCGCACTCCTTGAGCTCGGGAACGTCAGCACCCTTCCTACACCAGCCGCCGCGTCCCCACGACCGCGCTCAGGTCGGGCGCCAGGCGCAGTTCGGTGGCGCGCAGGGCCGGATGCTCCAGCCAGTGCAGCCGGGGCAGGTCGGGGGAGCCGTCGTGCGGCGGCGGCCAGGCCGTCGCCGGCGTGAAGTCGTCCACGACGACCGTGCCGCCCGGGGCCGGCAGCCGCTCGACGTCGGCGGGTTCGTCCCCGGGCGCCTTCCCCTGCCCGCCGCCGTCCAGCACGAGCAGGTCGAAGGGGCCGTACTCCCCGATCCGCCGCCAGTCACCGGTGAGCACGGTGACCTCCGGACGCCCGGCGAAGACACCGGCGGCGAGCCGGGCCCGTGCGGCGTCCCGCTCCACGCTGTACAGCCGCACCCCCGCCCCGGCCCCGGCCGCCAGCCAGGCCAGGCCCACCCCGAGCCCGGTGCCGGTCTCCCCGATCCGCACCCGGGCCCCGCCCGCCAACGCGCTGAGCAGACGCCCCTGTTCGGGCCGGCAGGAGTGGGGGAAGCCGTGCGCGCGGGCCAGTGCCAGAGCCTCCGGCACCAGGCCCGGAAGCCCGGCCAGGCCGTCGTACGCGGCGGTGCCGTCGATCGCCATGCGGCCCGTTCTACCCGACGGCGGCCTCCGGCGCGGGCAGAACGACGTCGGCCACCACACAGCTCACGTTGTCCGGACCGCCCGCCGCGTTGGCCTCGTCCACCAGCGACCGCACCCCGCCCTCCGGGTCCGGCGCGGCGGCGAGGAGCTCCCCGATCCGCTCGTCGGCCACCACCCTGGTCAGCCCGTCCGAGCACAGCAGGTACCGGTCGCCGGCCCGGGCCTCGTGCAGCCGCAGGTCCGGCACCGGGGCCGCGTCCCCGGTCAGCGCCTTCAGCAGCAGCGTCCGCTGCGGGTGCGACTCGGCCTCCTCCGGCGTGAGCCGTCCCTCGTCGATCAGGGACTGGACCACGCTGTGGTCGTGGGTGATCCGGAACAGCTCCCCGTCGCGCAGCAGGTACGCCCGCGAGTCGCCGATGTGGACGAGCGCCAGCTTGGACCCGGTCCACAGCAGGGCGGTCAGGGTGGTGCCGTTCTCCTTCCCGCCGTCCGCCGCCAGGTCCCGGACCGCCTCGCCCGCGCCGCGCACGGCGTCCTCGAGGACGTTCAGCAAACCGCCGGCGCCGACCTCCTCCTCGTCCAGGAACCTCAGCGCCTCGACGGCGGCGCTGCTCACCGGGGCGCCCGCGGGCCCGAACCCGTCGGCCACGGCGAGCAGCCTGCGGCCCGCGTACACCGCGTCCTGGTTGGCGGGGCGGACCTGCCCGCGGTCGGAGCGGGCGGAATAGCGCAGTTCCAGCATGGTGGTGGAATCCCTTCTCGATTCTCCGGTCAGCTGGTCGACGAGGAACGCGGCCAGGTCCCGCCGCACGGCGGTCTCGGCCTCGACACGGGCCCAGTACGCCCGTATCTCCCGGGCGGCGTCCTCCCCCAGCCTTCGGCCGGGGGTACCCCCGTCTCGCTCCGCTCGGCCGAGGGCGCACACCGCGCGGATCTCGGCCAGGGGCATGCCCAGGCGCCGCAGCCAGGCCACGAGCCGGGCCTGCCGGAGCTGCTCCACGGCGTAGTACCGGTAGCCGGAGTACGGGTCGACCCTGGCGGGCCGCAGCAGCTCCAGCTCGTCGTACAGCCGCAGTGCCTTCGGCGACAGCCGGCTCGCCCTGGCGAAGGCACCGATCGTCAGCAGTTCCCCGCGCATCTCTGGCTCCACGGCCGACCTCGCGTTCCTCGTCGCTTCCGCCACCGATGCTGGGGCTTCCCCGAAGGGGAAGGTCAAACGGGCTGTCCCGGTTCCTCGGGCGCTTGTTAGCCTCACAGCCGATCGCGCCCATCGAACCGCCGTACGACAGGGATTCCGCCGTGCCCCGTATCGCCCTCGCCACCTACGACCCCGGTGCCGCCCCGAGCAAGGACGGGGACCTGCCGGCGCTGGTGCGGGCCCTAGGGGACGCCGGGGCGGACGCGGAGGCCCGGTACTGGGACGACCCGGCGGCGGACTGGGGCGGTTACGACCTCGTCGTCATCCGCTCGACCTGGGACTACAGCTGGCGCGCGGCGGAGTTCGGGGCGTGGGTCGAGCGGGTGGCGGCCACGACCCGGCTGGCCAACCCGGCCGAGGTGGTGCGCTGGAACACCGACAAGCGGTATCTGGGCGAGCTGGCTCGGGCCGGGGTGCCGACCGTCCCCACCCGCTACCTCGCCCCCGGCGACCCGGCCGCCCTGCCCGCCGACCACGAGTATGTGGTCAAGCCGACCTCGGGCGCCGGCGCCCGGTTCGCCGCCCGCTACACGCCCGCCGACCACGACACGGCCGCAGGGCAGCTCGCGCGCATGCACGCGGAGGGCTTCACCGCGATGGTGCAGCCCTACCTCGCGGGCATCGACGTCAGCGGCGAGCGCGCCCTGCAGTTCTTCGGCGGCCGCCTGCTGCACGCCAGCCGCAAGGGCGCGGTCCTCACGCCCGGCACCCCCTACGACGCCGACAAGGTGGCCCACCCCGACCTGGCGCCCTGGCAGCCCACGGACGCCGAACTCGCCGTCGCCGAGAAGGCGCTGGCGGCCGTACCCGGCGCATCCGGGCTGCTGTACGCGCGGGTGGACCTCGTCGACGGGGCGGACGGCGAGCCCCGCCTGATGGAGCTGGAGCTCGTGGAACCCAACCTGTTCCTGTTCCTGCACCCCGGCTCGCTGCCCCGGGTGGCGGAGGCGATCCTGGCGGCGGCCGGCTGAGCGGCGGCGGCTGAGCGGCCGCCGGGCGGTTCAGGTCCGCAGCGCGGTCCGCTGCAGCAGCCCCCAGGTGAACTCGGCGGCCACCTCGTGGCGTACGCCGTCGCGGTCCGGGGCGGTGAAGGCCAGGCCCCACCGGGTGGGGGCCGTGCCCTCCAGGGGGCGGGCCGGGGCGAAGGCGCGGGCGGCCTCGTCGACCGTGCAGGACCAGGGGGTGAGGTCGTCCAGGGTGCGCAACGCCGGGGCGGGGGCGCCCGGGGCGCGGACCAGCCACTCGTTCCACACCGCGCCGTCGGGGGAGACCAGCACCTCGAAGCGCAGGTCCGGCCAGAGGGCCAGGGCCCAGCGGCGGGCCTCGCAGTCGACGTCACCGAGGCGGCGGGGCACGACCGACTCCGGCTCGCCCAGCACCGAGCGGTACCGGGCGGCCGCGGACCGGGACCTGGGCGAGCGGACCATCGCCTGCCAGCGCTTGTTCGCCTCCCGCAGGTCCGCGGCCGACGCGCCCAGCGCGCGCCGGGCGTCCTCGACCAGGTCCGGGTTGTGGTCGGCCATACGGCGCAGGAGCACCAGCTGGAAGTCGAGTCGCATGTCGTCCATGGTGCCGGGCCCCGCACGGCCATTGCCCGGGGAACTGTCCATGACTAGCCTGTGTTCGTCATGCCGATCGTCTGTTGATATCTCGAACGCAGGCGCTGAGATCCAAGGGAGGGGGCCGGAGTGGGACGCCTCGTGCCTGCCGTGACCCGGGCTCTGGACATCCTGGAGCTGTTCCTCGACGGGGACGGGACACTCTCCGCCCCCGACATCGTGCGCAAGCTCCAGCTGCCGCGCACCACCGTGCACGAGCTGGTGACCACGCTCGCGGCACGCTCCTACATCGTGCAGGTACCGGGTCAGCCCGGACGGTACCGGCTCGGGGTGCGCCCGTACCAGCTCGGCAGCCGGTACGCCGAGCAGCTCGACCTCGCGGCCGAGGGCCAGCAGGTGGCCCGCTCGGTCGCCGAGACCTGCGACGAGACGGTCCACGTGGCCATCCTCGAGGGCACCGACGTCATCTACATCGCCAAGGTCGACTCCACGCACGCCGTGCGCATGGTCTCGGCCGCGGGCCGCCGGCTGCCGGCCCACTGCACCTCCGTCGGCAAGATGCTGCTGGCCTCGCTGCCGCAGCAGGAGCTGGCGGCGCGCCTCCCGGACGACGCCGAGCTGACCCGGATGACGCCCAACAGCATCACCGATCCCGCCCTGCTGCGCGAGGCCCTGGCGGAGATCCGGCAGCGGGGCGTCGCCGTGGAGAGCCGCGAGTCCAACCCGGACGTGTCCTGTGTGGCGGCGCCGGTGCGGGACCGGGCCGGGCAGGTGGTGGCCGCCCTGTCCATCTCCGTGCCGATGATCCGCTGGAGCGACGAGCGGCGGGCCGAGCTGGAGCAACTGGCAGTCAAGGGTGCGGCGGAGCTGTCGGAGCGCCTGGGCCACCGGAGCGCGGCATGAGCACCGGGTTCGAGGTCGCCGTGGCGGCGGAGGCGACGCTGGGCGAGGGTCCGACCTGGGACGCGGCGACGGGCCGGCTGGTCTGGCTGGACATCCTGGGCATGCGGATCCACACGTACGACCCGGCGTCGGGCCGCCGCACGGTCCGTACGACCGAGCAGCACGTCGGCGCGGCCAAGCCCCGGGCGGGCGGCGGGCTGGTGCTGAACCTGCGCGACGGGGTCGGGCTGCTGGACACCGACGGCGGCTTCCGCTGGCTGCACCACGAGCCGGCCGCCGGGCGCCGCGGCAACGACGCGGCCGTCGCCCCCGACGGGTCGCTGTGGGCGGGCACCATGCGGTACGACGAGGCGACGGGCGGCGGCACGCTGACGCGCCTGACCGGTGCCGGCGAGGTCCGGACGATCCTGCCGGACGTCACGGTCAGCAACGGCACCGGCTGGAGCCCGGACGGGCGCCTGATGTACTACACCGACACCCCGACCCGGTGCGTCGACGTCTTCGACTACGACGCGGACGGCGCGACCGTCGCCAACCGGCGCACGCTGGTGCGGATCGAGGAGGGCGCCGGCTTCCCGGACGGCCTCACGGTCGACGCGGAAGGATGCGTGTGGGTGGCGCTGTGGGACGGCGGGGCGGTGCGCCGCTACACCCCGGCGGGCGACCTGGACCGCGTCGTCACGCTGCCGACCCCCCGCACGACGGCCTGCGCCTTCGGCGGCCCCGACCTGACCGACCTCTACGTCACGACGGCCCGGGTGGGCCTCACGTCCCCCCACCCTCTGGCGGGCTCACTGCTGGTGGTGCCGGGGGCGGGGAAGGGCGTACCGCAACCGGCTTTCGCGGGCTGACGGACGTGGGTGCGGCGTGGGGAAGTCACAACCGACGCCGACCGCACCCCACCCAGGGGCGCGGGGAACTGCGCGACCGGCCCCCAGGGCGCCGCAGCCCGCGACGGCCGCCACCCCGACGGCGACACCCGGCCTTCCCGGCAGTTACGGGGGCCGGTCGACCGACGCCGACCGCACCCCACCCAGGGGCGCGGGGAACTGCGCGACCGGCCCCCACGGCGCCGCAGCCCGCGACCGCCGAAAGCACAACGGCGCTGCCCGACCCCTACAGAACCCCCGCCGCCTTACGCTCCTCGACAGTCAACGGTGGAGCAGAAAGCGCCGGCTTCAGCGGCCCCACCGCCGCCGCCACCACGACGCTCGGCGCCAGCAGGACCCCCGCGCCCCGCTCCAGCGACGTCACGTCGGTGACCCGGCGGGCGATGCGCCCGTTGCCCGTGGCGGTGTACAGCAGACGGCCGACGTACGCGGACAGGACCCGGTCCCTGAGGGTGGGGCCGGTCTCCGTGGCGCCCGGGTAGAAGACGTCCGTTCCTATGGCCAGGTCCCAGGCGGACCGGACCGTCCGGCCCACCGCCTGCTGGACCCGGCGGGACAGGCCGGGCGAGCCGTGGCCGTGACGGGCGGTCACGTCCCGCAGCGCCAGCGCCGACTGCGCCGCCACCGACATCCCGTGGCCGTACACCGGGTTCAGCGCGCACACCGCGTCCCCGAGCACCGTGAAGTTCTCCGGCCACGCCGGCATCCGCTCGTAGAAGTGGCGGCGGTTGGCGGTGGTGCGCGTGAGCGTCACCCCGGTCACCGGCTCCGCGTGTCCCAGCAGTTCCCCGATGAGCGGGTGGCGCAGCCGCTCGCGCGCGTACCGGGTGAAGTCGGCCTCTTCGGAGGGCAGTTCGTCGCCCCTGCCGCCGATCAGCGTGACCATCCACCGGCCGTCCTCCACCGGCGCCAGCACGCCCCCGCGCCCCACACCCGCCCGCGGATGGGGCTGGATGTTGACGACCGGGAACCCCTCCCGGGCCTGCTCCGGCGCCCGGAACAGCCGGCTCGCGTACGCCAGCCCCGAGTCGACCTCCCGCCGTTCGACGGCGGGCAGCCCGAGGCCGCCGAGCCACCGCGCGGCCCGGGAACCGCGCCCCGTCGCGTCGACGACCAGGCCGGCCGCCAGCGTGCGCTCGGCGCCGTCGTCGCTGCGGATCCGCACCCCGGTCACCGCCGCGCCGGTGCCGGTGAGCCCGACCGCCTCGGCCCGCTCGACGACCTCGACGGCGCCGTCGGCGAGCACCAGTTGCCGTACCACCCAGTCCAGCAGGTCCCGGCTCGCGGGCAGCATGAACGCCGACTCGGCCCACCGCCGGTACCAGCCGTGCGGGGACAGTGCCACCACGTCCGTGGTCACCGGCACCCGGTTCACCCCGGCCGCCCGCAGCCGCCCGATCACCCCGGGCAGCAGCTCCTCCAGCGCCCGCGCCCCGCCCGACCACAACTGGTGCACGTGCCGGGCCTGCGGCAGCCCCTTGCGCGGCTCCGGCCCGGCCGGCAGCGCGTCCCGCTCGACGAGGGTCACCCGGGCGCCCGTCGAAGCCAGCGCACGGGCCGCGAGCAGGCCGGCGAGGGAGCCGCCGAGCACGACGGCGGTGGGCTTGCGTTCACTCATGTACGGCAACGCTCTCTGCTGCGGCGGCCGCCTGTGCGCGGACCGCCTCGATGTCGTCGGGACTGCGCAGGGCCCGGGAGACGGCCCCGATCTCCTGGAGCAGGTTGGTGGTGTCGGGCCCGGTGCCGGCCTCGGCCGGCTCGGGGGTACGGCGCCTGGCCTCGATCGCGTCGAGGACGCTCACCGCGCCCGCCAGCGCCCGGGCCCGCTCCGGCGGATGCCCGAGACCCAGCGCGGCCTCGTACGCCCTGCCGGCCAGACCGGTGTCGATGTGCCGGGCCAGCGGCAGCAGCACGTCCCGGATGAACGTCTCGCGCCTGGTCAGCCGCAGCTCGGGGGTGGCCCGCAGCACGAACGGCACGCCCTCCCCGTTCACCGACCGCATCAGCTGGTACAGCGGCCCCAGTTCGCAGTACGCCAGCCGGACCCGCCAGCGGTCGTGCAGGTACTGGCCGGCGTGCGGCAGGATGAAGCCGACCGCGATGAGGATGGCGGACAGCGCGGCGACCGGCGGCGCGAGGTCGGTGCTCAGCCAGTCCAGGTTCCGCCCGCACCAGCGGGCGCCGACGGCGGTCAGCTTGGACGCGTCGAAGATCAGGTTCAGCACGTAGCCCGCGCCCAGCAGCTTCAGGCCCCAGCGCAGCCAGGCGTCCAGGCCCTCGGTGCGCACCCAGTTCCAGATCAGCCGTGAGGTGATCAGGCAGGCCACGGCGTGCGCGACGAGGTAGAGCAGGATCTCCTCGCGCATGAACGGGGTCGTGGCGTAGTACGTGTCGAGGTCCCGCAGCCGTTCCACGGGCGCGTCGGCCAGCAGGAACAGCGCCCACAGCAGCGCGATCACCCCGGAGTACACCGAGACCACCCAGCGCATCGCGCGGCGGGTGGCGCCCGAGCGGTCGGACAGGCCGTTGCGCCAGGTGATGATCAGCAGCAGGCAGGACCCGCAGAACGCGGTGAGCAGCGAATAGCACCAGGGCACCGAGATGTTGGTGACGCCGGTGACCCGGTTGACGGCGGCGATCGTGGACGGCGTGCAGAACACGAACACCGCGCAGGCGAGCAGGAGCAGCCCGCCGACCGCGCGCAGCAGCGGGTCCCGCCACAGCCGGATGATCGTCGGCAGCTTGATCACCAGGGCCGCGGTGAGCACCGCCGTGGGGATCCAGAAGGAGATGTAGAACTCGCTGAGGACACCCGCGGGGCTCAGCGCCAGCAGGGTCACCGGGTGGCTCCGCCACGTCCGCGGTAGCCCAGGGAGCGCTGGACGGGGTCGAGGGGCGCGCCGGGGCCGGGGGCGCCGCCGGCCAGGCAGGACCGGAAGAGGGTGGCGAGCCGGTGGCCGAAGTCGTCGGCCTCGGCCTCGTCGGCCGCCCGGGAGCCGTTGCGCGCGGCCACGGTCAGCGCCGCCTCCGGCCAGCGGGGCTCGTCGGCGAGCGCGCGGGCCGCCGCCGCTCCGGCCGGGTGGTGGTGCCGGTGCCCGGCGTGCAGGTGCCACAGCTCATGTCCGAGGATCACCAGCTGCTGCACGGCCTCGGCCCGCTCCTCCACGATGACCAGGTCGAAGTCCTGGAACTCCACCCACAGCCCGGACACCTCGATCTCGTCCGGGAAGCGTTCGAAGCGCAGGCGCACCGGCCGGCCCGCCCGCCGGGCGGTCATCTCCTCGCACAGCGCCCGGCACAGGTCCCGGATGCCCGCGGGAGCCGTCGGCCGGGCGTGGACGGCGGCGGCGAGGTCGGCGGCCAGGGCGCGCATCGCCGCGCCGCGGCGGGGGCGACGCAGCCGTCCGGCCAGCCGTGCCGCCCGCTGTCGCGCGCCCGCGATGGTCATCGTTCCCCCTTCTCACCGCCGGTGTCGGGCTCGTCCGAGCGTACGCGTCCGGGCGTGTCCGCGTCAGGCGATCCTGCCCGTCTCGTTCAACGGGGAACCATCGCCGAACGGACTCAGTGACCGGGCGAGGGCACCGGTGCCACCGGCACTCCTCCGGTCGCCCGGCCCAGCAGGGTCAGGCCCACCTCGCCCGGCCCGGACGGCGTCGTCAGCTCCGAGAGCACCGCCAGCGCCAGGGTGTTGGTGCCCCGGGTGCGCAGGATGCCGTTCGGCAGCACGAAGGTGTGCTGCGGGCCGACGTCGTTGACGTACTGGCCGAGGTTCCAGCCGTTGAGGAAGATCTGCGCCCGCCAGGCCCGGTCCGGGTCGTCCCGCAGGGTCAGGCCGACCGAGGCGTCGACGTCGCCCGGCACGGACAGCCGGAAGTCCGTCCGGTACCAGGTCACGCCCTGGTACCGCGCGGCGCGCGGGAACTCGACCGGCTTCCAGTCGCGGTCGGGGAAGCCGGGCAGGTGCCAGCCCTCCCGCTCGCCGTACAGACCGCCGTTGTTCAGCGGCCCGCGCACCGGGTCGGGCGCCGCCGCGCCCTGGACGCGCCATGTCACGCGCGGCGAAGCCCCCTTGAAGGCGGCCGCCGTCAGCCCGCGCGCCGCCTTGTGGGTGTCCTCGGCCTTGCCGTCCTGGTCGTGCTGCATCCGCCGCACCAGCACCGACAGCACGTGCCGGCCGGGCGAGCGCAGCCGCTTGCGCACCGGGAAGACGGCCGTGGCGTCCCAACTGCCCTTGCGGACCGTCGTCCTGTCCGGCACCGGCATCCGGTGGGTGCCGAGCGGCTCCCCGTCCAGCCAGGCCATCAGCAGCCCCTGCGTGCCCGTGGTGTAGGCGAGCGAGAGCTCCTCGAGGCCGGAGGAGTCCGTGAAGGTGCCCCGGTACCAGACGTCGCCGTAGTGGAAGCCGTAGTCGTCGGCGAACAGCACGGGCTGCCCCTTCGGGACGGGCGTCGTGCTGTTCGAGGACGTCCGGTCGGCGACCTGCCAGCCGGAGTCGTCGAAGCCGGGGTCCGCCTCCGGGTTCTCCGTGCGCATCCGCCAGCCGCCCAGCCCGGGCAGCCGCACCTCGGGCGCGGCGGGCAGCAGCCCGGTCGTCATCAGGCTGCCGGACAGGGTGACCCGGGTCGGCACCTTCCGCCCGTTCCACACCAGGCTCGCGATGCCGCGCGGCCCCCACACCTCGACGGTGGTCCGCCCGGTGACGTCACCCGTGAGGTGGACCTCGGAGCCGCGCACCTCGGCGTGGCGCAGCAGCGCCGGGCCGTACACGAGCAGCGTGCCGGAGGGGGTGTCGTACGGGAACATGCGCACGGCGGTGGCGTCGTCGGCGAAGAGCAGCAGCTGCGGGATGTCGCTCTCGCCCTTCTCCGCCAGCACCCGGGTCAGTCCGCCCTGGCCGAGGGGCACGTCGACGTGCAGCTCGTTGCGGTCGTACGCCCAGGCGGCCTCCGGGTCGAGCCGGGTGACCAGCGGCTCCTGCGGGCACTTCAGCACCAGTTCCGCCATGTCGCCGGTGCGGCCCGTGAACAGGGCGATGTCCAGCCGCCCGGTCGTCAGGCACAGCATGGGCTGCGCGGTGGAGTACTTCAGGGTGCGGTGGCCGAGCGGCAGCCCCGTGGTCAGCAGGCGGGCGTCGCGGGCGGGCACGGTGAGGCGCAGCCTCCCGGCGGCCGTCGGCACGTCGGCGGTGACCGGGGCGGCGGTGTCGTTGCGGGCCACGTACACATGGCTGCCGGTGTCCGGGTTGGTCAGGTGGTAGACCTTCAGCCCCTTGGCCTCGACGTCCGCCGCCCGCTCCAGCCGGGCGAAGTCGGGCACGCGCTGCAGCATGTGCCCGAGCTGGTGCATCGGGGCCATCTTCGCGGTGACGTTGCGCGCCTCGTCGATCGCCGCCCCGTAGTCGTACGACGTGTAGACGACCGGCGCGGGCAGCCATCCCCACGACGTCCCGCCGAAGGTCATGTACACGTTGTGCAGGGTGATCCCGTTGGCGAGGTTGGTCAGGTAGAAGCGGCGCTCGTAGGCCGCGTCCCGGGTGCGCCGCGACTCGGCGTACCCCTTGCCGTCGAACCAGGCCCCGCCCCACGGGTCGAACCAGCCACCCCCGAACTCGGGGACGAATCCGGGTGTATGGGGCGAGGCGGTCGATCCGCCGGTCATCCCGCCCGGCCCGTAGTGCCCCCAGTCGGGGGGCGTCTGCGACGGCGACGGGTAGCCGTCGAAGCCGTACAGCCAGCCGCCCTTCTCCCCGCCGGTGTCGAACGACCCCGGGACCCAGTAGCCGTTGCGCCCCTTGTCGTTGTGGAACAGGGGCACGTCGATCCCGTCGGCCCGGACCTTCTTGTACAGGTGGGACATGTAGTCCCGCCCGGTCGCCTCGCCCAGGTGGGAGTCGTACTCGTTCTCGATCTGGTAGAGCAGGACGGTGCCCCTGCCCCGGGTGAACAGGTGCCGGCGGACGATCCGGTTCACCTGGCCCAGCCACTCGTCGACGTGCGACAGGTAGGCCGGGTCGGCGGTGCGCGCCGAGCCCTTCGTCACCGTCAGCCAGCCCGGGAAACCGCCGCCGTCCACCTCGGCGTTGATGTAGGGGCCCGGCCGCAGGATGACGTACAGGCCGGTCTCGGCGGCCATGCGCAGGAACAGGTCCAGGTCGCGGACGCCGGAGAAGTCGTACCGGCCGGGGGCGGGGGAGTGGTAGTTCCACGCCACGTAGATGCTGACGGCGTTGTACCCGTGCGCCCGCATCTTCTGCAGCACGTCCCGCCACAGCGAGGGGCTCGGCAGCCGGAACGGGTGCATCTCGCCGGACCACACCACCAGCCGCCGGCCGTCGACCAGCAGCGAGTACGCGTCGTAGCCGATGGTGTGCGGCTTGCCGTCCGCGCGCGGCGGGGCGGGCGGCGGACCGGTCGGCACCCTGCGCGCCGCGAACGCCGAAGGCGCCCCGGGGCCACCGCTGCCGCCCAGGGCGAAGCCGAGCGCGGCCGAGCCGGCCAGGGCACTGAAGGTACGTCTGCTGAGCGCCAAGGTGGATCCTCCCGGGCGATCTTACGGGGGTGCGGGTGGGTTACCCGGTACGGGTGGTACCGGAGCCGTCGGTACGGGAGAGTAACGGCTCGGTGAAGACAGAGGAAATCACTCGTGTCCGGAGTATTCGCCCTAAATGCGCAGCATTCCCGCGTACCGGATGATCCACCCCTGATCCGTGGCGCCGTCCTGACGCCGTGAAAACCCCGGTGTGAATGGCCGGAGTTCGGTCTCCCGGCCCGGAGCGGGCGTTCCTACGATTCCCTCGCCTCCCGCCCTTCACAACTTCCGCACAGACTCCACGCGGTCCGGCGGACGGCGGAGGCCGTCACCCCCCACTCCACTATCAGGGAGAAACGATGGCTGGTGGACTCGTCCTGAGCGGCGCGGTAGCCGCTCTCCTCACCACCGCGCTACCCGCCCAGGCCTCTTCCCCCGTCTTCGACGACCCGCCCCCGGACAAGATCGTCATCGACGTGGCCACGGTGAACGGCTCGGGCTGCCCCCAGGGCACGGCGGCGGTGGCCGTCTCCCCGGACAACACGGCCTTCACCGTCACCTACAGCGCCTACCTCGCGCAGGCCGGCGGCAACTCCGACCCCACGGCCTTCCGCAAGAACTGCCAGCTCAACCTGGTCGTGCACGTGCCCCAGGGCTTCACCTACGCGATCGCCAGCGCCGACTACCGGGGCTTCCTCTCCCTCCAGCCCGGCGCCACCGGCACCCAGAAGGCCTCGTACTACTTCCAGGGCTCCTCCCAGACCGTGCCCAGGACCCACCCGTTCAACGGTCCCTACAACGACGACTGGCAGGCCACCGACAGCACCGACTGGGCCCAGCTCGTGTGGTCCCCCTGCGGGGTCCTGCGCAACTTCAACATCAACACCGAGCTGAGAGTGAGCGCGGGGACCTCCGCCCCCGGCAAGGTCAGCTTCATGACCATGGACTCGACCGACGGCGACATCAGCACGGTGTACCACCTGGCGTGGAAGGAGTGCCCGAAGCAGTGAGCTGAGCGTCGGGCCGCCCGCCCGCTCCGGCACGCCGGCGCGGGCGGAAGCGGGCGGGCGGCAGGGCGGTCAGCGACGTCCAGGACCTGTTCCGCTGGAAGGGCAGCTCGAAGACCCGGGAGAACAGCCACGCCCCCAGCACCGAGACGGGCAGGGCCACGGCCAGCGTGAACCAGAACGTGGGCAGGCCGGGCGCCACGAAACGCGGCGCCACCCGGCGGACGACCGCCATCACGATCGGCAGGTGGATCAGGTAGAGGCTGTACGAGAAGCCGCCGAGACCCCGGACGGGACGCGCGGTCAGCAGCCGCACCAGAAGGGCGGGCCTGCCGGTGGCGACCGCGGCCAGCAGCATCGTCATGGCGGGTGCGAGGGCGAGGTCCACCCAGAAGTAGTGGTCCACCGTCCAGACGGAACCCTGGACGAGGCCGAGCGCCAGGACGGGCAGAGCGGCCAGGACGGCGAACCACGCCCACGGCAGACGCCGGACCCGGTCCGACGCGACGACGATCCCCGCACCGGCCACGCCCGCGGCGAACACGGGGGCGAGATGCGGAGCGAGCCGGTTCGCGCCCTCGACGGGAGACGCCCCGGCGATCACCGGCAGGGCCACACAGGCGACCAGGACCGCCGCGCCCCACCGTCGTCGCAAGAACAGCAGAAGGGGGAAGAGCAGATAGAGCTCGGCCTCCACCCCGATCGACCAGAACGCGCCGTTCGGCGTGGGAGCGGTGAGGGTGTCCTGGGCGAGGAGGCCGTACACCAGAAGGGTCTTGCCGGTGGGCGGCCCGAAGTGCGAGGCCGGCACCACGAACCAGGAGACGGCCAGGCTCATCACGAGCGCGGCCCAGTAGGGCGGCAGGATGCGCCAGGCACGCCGGCGCAGGAACCGGACGACACCGTCCGACCGCCAGCCGTGGCGCGCCGGGGAGATCGCGAGGGAGAAGCCGGACAGCACCAGGAAGAACACGACGGCGAGCCGCCCGAACATCAGCCCGTCCAGCCACCACGGCGCCCTGCTGTCGGGGTACCCCGGGAAGGTGTAGAGCCAGCAGTGGAAGAGGACGACGTACAGAGCCGCCAGACCGCGCAGCCCGTCCAGCCCCGGCACCTGCCGACTCGCATCCCCGGAAATGGCGCACCTCTCCTCCGGGCGGCACGGTGCCTCCCGCGGTGACTGGTACGGGGCGCCCGGCCGGGCGGTTCAACCGGCGGCGTACGTGAGGAAATCGGCCCAGGCGGTGGGGGAGAGGGCGAGCGTGGGGCCTTCCTGGGCCTTGGAGTCGCGTACGTGGACGGTGCGGGGGGTGTGGGCGACCTCGACGCAGTCGCCGGAGCCGCTGCTGCTGTGGCTGCTCTTGAACCAGGCCAGTTCGGAGGTGCTCATAACTCTCCTCGCATCCGTTCCAGCAGGCTCACGGAGTCGTCAATCGAGAGAGCCTGTGAACGCATCCTGGCATAGCGGCCGTTGAGCACGCTGATGACCTTTGGGTCGGAGACGAACTGGCCGCACTCCGGCGCTTCCATGTAGGCGAACCACTTGTGCTCCGGGGTTTCCAGCAGCTGCATGGGACCGTGCAGGCCCGCGTGCGACTCCCTCTTCAGCGGCATGATCTGGATCTCGACGTTTCGCAGGTGCGTGATCTCCAGCAGGTGATCGATGGTCCCACGCATGACCGCCGTGCCCCCGGTGCACCGCAGCAGCATGTGCTCCTCGATGATGAAACTGAAGGCGGTGTTCGACCGCTCCTGCAGTAACCGCTGACGTTCCGCTCGGGCGACCCAGTTGGCTTCGATCTGCTCGTCGGTCAGCGGTGGAAGTTCGTCGACGAAGAGCTGCCGTGCGTACGCCTCGGGCTGCAACAGCCCCGGGATCATCCGGCACTCGTACGTGTAGAGCTTGATCGCCAGTTGCTCCAGCCCGGCCCACCGCCGGAACCAGGAAGCCAGCCCCGGATGGCGCTCAAGGAAACCCGCCGCCTTCGTCAGCGCACCGGTGTTGCCCAGAACCCGCGCCCTTGCGCAGGTAGCGCGGGTCGGCGTAGATCTGCCCGACGTCGATGGGGAAGAGCCCGTACGGTTTGGGGTCGGCCTGGTGGTGCTTGGGCACGAACACCAGCTTCTTGGTCTGATCGGTGCTGTCGAAGCAGTGCGCGGCGGTCAGCACGAGGTCCTTGCCCGGTGAGGGGACGACGGTCCCGGCGCAGAACCGGTACCTCAGGTCGCTGTCCTGCCAGAAGAACGTGCCCACCTCCTTGATGCCCTCGAAGGTGTGCGACGGCGAGGTCCGCGCCACGGCCCTGCCGCGAGGTGCTCCGGCCGTCTGCCCCGGCAGCGGCTGGTCCTCCTGGACCGGAACGGCCTGCGCCATGCGCTCAGGTGTCCAGAACCTTTCCATCTCCCTGGCCAGCGCCGTCCCGTCCGGAGTGGCACCGGCACTGGCGCTCGGCGAGGTACTGGGCGTCGGAGATGCCTCCGGCGTGTCCGGCGAGCCGGAAGCGGAAACCGGCGGGGCGGTCGTCCCCGTCCCCGCAGGAGTGGCGGACGGCGGGGCGCCGAGCGACGAACTGCTGGGAGACGCACCCGTCGGTGCGGGCGTGGCGGTATCGGCCCACGCGGACGTGGAGATGAAGGTGGCCGCTATCGCGGTGGCGGCGGCCAGGCTTTGTCTCAGCCTCAAGGTTCCCCCTTGTTCAGATGTGTCGCGGGCCCTGGTCAGGGGCCCGGTCGTGCGATCGAGGACCCTACCCACACCCGGCCTCGAACGTAAAGGCGATTCCATGAGGCAACCAAAGGCTCGCAATGCCCCTCTAACCGGTCGAGCGGTCGGACCACCGAGGGCAGCGAGAGAGGAAACGGGGCATGCGCGCATCCGCACAGACACGGCAGGCCGGGCTCACGGTCGCGACGGCCCTGCTGGCCCTGGCCACCGCGTCCTGCGGCACAGGCGGCGACGACGGCGCCGACGCGCAGCGGGCCACGTCGTCCGCATCGGCGGCCACCACCGAGCACGGCACCGAGGCGGCCTACGACGCCGGATGGCGGGCCGGCAAGCGCATCTTCGCGGACGGCGGCAAGGGGAGCTCCGTCCGCGAGGTGGTGTGGGGAGGCTGCGTCCGCCGGTCCCTCACGGCACAGCCGCGGGCCGTGGTCGAGAAGGACCGCGGGGCCTGGGTACTGGGCTGCAAGCAGGGCGTGGGAACGGGCGAGGACCGGCACCCGCCGGCCCACCAGGTGACGCGCCGCGAGCCCGCCCCCGACCTGCTGCCCCGCTTCCGCTCCTGGGCGGCCACACACGGCGACAGGCGACCCGCCGGCCACGCCGACCGCACCGTCCTCGTCCACCTCGGCGCCCGCGACTACGACGTCGAGCTCACCACCACCTACACCGGCAGGACCCCGGAGCCCCAGGTGAAACGCCTGGCCGACACCTTCGCCACCTGGTGGGACGGCGACGACGGCGACAACGCCAACGCCTGGAACCTCATCCTCCTTGACGAAGCCGGCAACCGCCTCACCACCCGCGACCTCTGAGCCACCTGGCGCTCACCGAGCCTGCGTCGACCGCCCGCCCGCCTCGACGGGCAGTGCCCGGACGAGCACCAGCTCGCGCACGAGCGACGCGTCGAGCCGGGCGAGTGACGAGGTGAGGCCGTCCAGGAAGACCACCCGGCCCTTGTTGTTGTGGGCGTAGACCAGGTTGCCGGTCGCCTCCTGGCCGCCGATCCCGCGTCGCACCCAGACCAGGCCGCGCGTGTCCGGACCAGGCTCGGAGACGGCGCGGACCACATCGTCCCAACTGTCCACGCCGACGGGTGTGAACCGGGAGAAGTAACGACGGAGCAGCCGGGCCCACCAGCCCGGGGCCTCGTCCGAGGGACGCCAGGGCAGGGGAACCGACGGGCTGCCGTCGATCGCGGAATGCAGGGCCACGAGGCAGCCGCGGGCGTTGATCCTCCGGGCCTGTCGCTCGGCGCTGTGTCCCGGGTCATCGAGGGGTGCGCTCGGGGCCGGGTGGAACGGGTGACCACCGTGCTTGGGCACGGCGACCGAGGCCGCAAGCATCGGCGTACGCGGATAACCCGGCTGCGGACGAGTCCGGCAGGCCAGCAACCAGGCCGTGGAGGTCTCATGCACCGGGTGCGGCGCCGCCAGTTCGACCAGCCCGCCGTAGGTGGCGTTCAGCCACGCCAGCGCTCGCTGCTCAGGACTCACCACGCGGCCTTCGCCGTCCCCGGGTGTCAGCGGGCCGCGCGCCCCCGCGTGTCGTTCCCTCGTCCCAAGGGAAGCCCAGGACACGCATCCGGTCCCGGTATTCCAGTGCCATGACCCAGTCGCCCGGCCAGGCCCGGGCCCCGATCCACGCCCCCGCGAAAGCGCCGGCCAGGGCGGCGATCGAGTCGGAGTCGCCGGAGGAGTAGGCGCCGCGCCGTACCGCGGTGACTCCGTCGTCGGGAAAGAGCAGGAAGCAGTACAGGCCGGCCGCGAGGGCCTCCTCCGCGATCCAGCCGGCGCCGACGACCTCGCAGGGATCGCGGTCAGGGTCCGGAGCATCCAGCGCTGCGGCCACCGAGTCGAGTGCGCGCAGGCATTCGTCCCAGCCGTAGGAGATGAAGGCGGCGGGGTCCGCGGCGCCTGCCCTGCCCGCCAGGTCTCCGAGCCACTCGGTGCAGTACGTCGTCCGAGACTGCTCGGCGTAGTGGCGGAGTTGCGGCAGGAGTTCGGCGGGATGGCAGTTGTGCGTGAGCAGCCACACCGCGTGGGCCGTGAGATCGCTCGCCGCGAGCGCTGTCGGATGACCATGCGTCAGTGCCGCCTGCAACTGGGCGACCCCGGCGCGTTGTTCCGCGGTGAGACCCGGGACCAGCCCGACGGGAGCCACGCGCATGTTGGCACCGCACCCCTTGGAACCCAGAACGCTCGCCTCCTGCCACGGGATCCCGCGCTCCAGCGCGGCACACGCGTCCAGACACGTCCGGCCGGGGGCTCGGTTGTTGTCGGGGGAGCGCAGCCAGGTGACGAAGTGCCTCCGCAGGGCGGGTTCGGCGGTGGCGGGCGTGACCGAGGCAGGGCCCTGCCCGGTGACCTCCGCCAGTGCCTCCGCGACTGCCAGCGTCATCTGGGTGTCGTCGGTGACCTGTGCGACGCCGGAGGAGACTCGCAGGGCCAACTCCCGCCAGGGGCCGAATCGAGCGCGGATCTGCTCCATGTTCAGGAATTCCGTCGGATACCCCAGGGCATCCCCGATCGCGAGGCCGTACAGCGCGCCCCTCGCTCCGGCCTTCACGCGGTCCCTGAACCACTCCCGCCCGGCCAGCTCGTCGACCACGACGAGGCTGGAGGCGTGGGTGAGGGAGCCGGGCACGACATGACTCGTGTCGACGAAGGGCGAGTCGCGGATCAGCTCGGCCAGTGCGGCGGACGGCGCCAGGCCGCGCGCCTTGGCATCACTCAGCCGCCTTCCCCATATCCCGAACTCATTGAATGCCGGAGGACCGGCAGCCCTGCGGACTCTCACCCCGGCGGCATCGTCGTCATCGTTGGCCCAGACGTAGCCGATCACCTGGCCATGGCTGTCGGCCACCGACAGGTACTGAATCGACCGACCGGTATGCCGGGCGTAGCTCGCCGGGCCTCCGGGTAGCAGGATGAAACCCGCGTCCGCCTCGAGCCGAGGATTCTTCTTCTCGGGATTCATCTACATCCGTCCCTGCTACCGAACCGGAAGCACTTCACCATAGATCTGGATCTGGCCTTTGTCGTCCATGAAGGAACGCGTCACCTTGTAACTCATTCCGCGCCCAAGGAGGAGTTCCCGCTCATCTGCGCCGAAGTTTCCGACCTTCTCGACCCACAGTGCAGGCGTCCCTTCGGGAACCCTTAGATGGAGCACCGCATCCTTTCCGGCGAAACTGGCCACCGGGTGGTTGCCCAGCGAGGTCGAGGTGTAGGCGCCATCGTGCAGGGTTCTGCCTTCCAGTTGTTCCGGGTAATCGTATTCCACATGACCCATGTTCGTCCCTCGGACCACCATGACGTCCTGCGGCAGCGGATTTCCGGCCAGTGCTCGGTCTACTTCCCGGATGCTCTGAAGCACTTCAGGAGTGCCGAACTCTGCATTTCCTCGAAGGTAACCGTTCATCTCCTTGTATGTAACTGATCCTGCCTTCCCTGGTATCAGGGGTTCATCAGTGTAGTCCCGAACTGCCTGCTGTTGGGATTGCGGCAGGTTTTCCGCATAGTTGTCCCAATGTTCCCGGCCGTACGCCGTCGCGGCTTCTGCATCCGGGAAGGAAACGGCGCCGTCGCTGAGTTCGGCGGCGCCCACCTGGTGTTTCTGCTCGACATCCAGCTTGCGCCATACGTCATCCGAGAGTTGCGGAGTGTAGTTGAAGCCGCTCTCAGCGCTCCCCGAATGAGGGACGTTGAGGTCCTTGAGTTCCGGATACTGGTCGTCCAGAAAGCTTCGGGCCGCGTCCGGGTCCAGCGAGTCCGCGTGGACGGCGTCGCCGGCAAGGTCGTCCCCGTACCGCGCGCCGCGGGCGGCCACGCTCCTGGCGCCGCTTTCCATGCCCTCCCGGGCCGCCGCTGCCCGTATTCCGCCCGCTTCCAGGCCCACTCCGTCGGTCAGCAGTACCTGGGGTGCGAGGCGGCCACCGAACTCGGCCGGGTCTTCGATGAACTCCTGGAGGGTGGTCTTGAGCGTGCGTTCGGGGTGTGTGGCGCTGGAGACCAGGCCGGCCAGGGTCATGGCCTGGTGTTGCAGGGCTTCGGCGGGGTGGGTGAGGTTGTAGGGGTCGAGGGGGTTGGCGCCGCGGACCATGGCGTACAGGCCCGCCGTGCCTTTGACGACACCTGCGCCGAAGTGAACGGCCTCGGTGTTGAAGGCGTTGTAGCCGTCGACCGCGTCCACCTTCAGTTGGGTCAGTGGGGGTGGTTCGGCGGGTGCGTGGGCCAGGGCGGTCTGAACGGCGTCGGAGGCGATACCCGCGGCGGTGTCGCGCTGTCTGCGGGCTGCCTCCAGGACTTCCCGGGCGTGCTCGAAGTCGGCTGTGGCGGGATCGTGGAAGTCTCCGGGACGTGGACCGGGATCCTTGTCGGGGGACATGAGGGCCACGTCATAGGCCACGACGCGTTTGTTGTAGGCCTCTTTCGCCTGCTCGGATGCGTGTGTGGCCTTCTTGTACAGGTCGATCGCTTCCTGGGCCT
>NZ_KQ948857.1:84952-341134 GCF_001514215.1 Streptomyces bungoensis | reverse complement strand
CCGCCCAGCCGAGGACGAGCGCCCCCACCACCGGTGCCGCGTAGACGAGCGGGAACGGGACGTGCGCGTACCAGCGGGCCCGCGCCACCGTGACGGCCGCCCCGGTGAAGTACAGCACCAGTCCCACCCCGGCCAGCACACCGATCAGCGGCACGAACAGGCCCACCACCAGCCCGGCCGCGCCCGCCACCTTGGCCAGCCCCAGCCAGGTCCACCAGGACCGCGGCACCCGGTAGTCGGTGAGCGCCCGCACGATCCACCGGGCACGCAGCAGCAGCACGGCGCCGGAGAACCCGGCCATGAGGGCGGCGAGCAGGGTGACGACGAGATGAGCGGTACGCATGAGGGCTCCCGACGGGTGTTCGGCTGCGGACACCTCCCTGACACCCGCGCCCGCCGCCGTGTGACAGACCGCCGAAATCCCCGCGCCCCGCCGCGCGTCTGGCAGAGTACGGAAGCCGTGACCCACCCCGAATCCGGAGCCGCGTCCGGAGCCGAATCCGCGGCCCGCCGGCGTCTCCTCGCGGACGCCCTCTCGGCCGGCAGCCCGTACGCGCTGGTGCTCGCCGGCGGTTACGCCCTCGAGGCGCACGGACTGCTGCACCGCCCGCACGCCAACCTCGACCTCGCCACCGAGAGCCCGGAGCCCATGGACCGGATCGCCGGTGCCGTCGGCGCCGCCCTGGAGGCGCGGGGGCGGCAGGTGCGGGCCGGTGCCGTGACGGCGCGGACGGCGCAGCTGACGGTCACGGACCCGCCGACCGGCGAGCGCTGCGCCCTCGTCCTCCACAAGGAGGCCTTCTGGCAGCCCCCGGAGCTGACCGGGTACGGCCCCGCCCTGGCCCTCGAGGACGCGGTCGGCACGAAGATCCGGGCCCTGTACGACCGCGGGGCCGCCGTCGACCTGATCGACGCCCGGGCCGCCGCGGCCCGGTTCTCCCTGCCCCACTTGGAGGAACTGGGCCGCCGGCACGCCCACGACCCCTTCGACCTGCCCACCCTCCAGTCCCGGCTGACGGGCACGGACTTCTACGCCGACCGGGACTTCGCGCGGTACGGCTGCACCGAGCGGCAGATCGGCGACCTGCGGGCCTGGGCCCAGCGCTGGTCGGACGACATCGCCGAGCGGCTGCTGGAGGACGGCGCCTCACCGGACTTCGATACCGATACCGATACGGATACGGATACGGATACGGATACGGATACGGATACGGATAGCGACACCGGCGCCGACACCGGCACCGCTGCCGACGACCAACAGCTGTAAAAGGGCTGGTAAAGTCCGCTCACTTGTGCGAGGGCGGGGGCCCTCGCGGGGAGGGAACCTCACGTGGGCAGACACGCCCCGGGACGGCGCGGACTCGCCGCCGCCGTCTCCTCGTTCGCGGTCGCGGCGGCGGCCGTGTCCATCGCCGTCCTGCCGCAGGACGGCGCCTCGGCCGAACCGGTCACCACGGCGGCCGCCGGCAGCGAGATCACGCTGACCGACCCGAGTTCCGCCACACCGCGCACGGACCGCCCGTACGCGGCCGGCCCGAGCGGCTTCCTGCACCGGCAGGCCGGGATCTCCGGGCTGCTGTGGACGGACTACGCCGACGGCGGCACCGTCACCGTGAAGAACGCCGACGGCAGCGTCTACACGCCGGGCACGGGCTGCACGGTCATCGGCTCGGCCTGCCGTACGGCCTGGTACGGCGCGGACGGCGACCTCGTCGCGCTGCCCACCGGAACGACCAGCAACTCGGTCGCCCTGTGGAACCCGGTCACGGGCAAGCGCACCGAGGTCGCCTTCGGCGCGGCCAACCGCTACTACCGGGCCCTGGCCGGTGACACGGTCGTCACCGGCTACACCCTGGTCGACGAGGTCGACGGGCAGCAGCGGGAACGCCTGATCACCGGTGAGGCGACGAACATCCAGAGCGAGGAGATCGTCGCGGCGGACTCCGCCGGCGTGCTGTGGACCCGCAGCCACGGCCTCCGGTACATCGACACCGGGACGGCCGTGAACACGCAGGTGTTCACGGACACCCTGTACGCCACGCACTACGTGATGTCCGAGGACCGGATCGGCTGGTACGAGTCCGGGACCGGCGAGCTGCACCTGAAGGACCGGCACGACCTCTCCGCCCCGGAGCAGGTCGTCACGTTCGGCCGGCCGGACGCCGTCGACGGCGACCCGGTCCTGGTCGGCGACTGGCTGGTGCTGCCGCTCGGCACCGGCACCGCCACGTCCCGGCTGGCCGCGATGTCCCTGACCGACGGCCACACCGAGACCCTGCTGGACAGCACCGGCGACTACGCGGCCCCGGCCCCGGGCGGCGACGCCCTCGTGACCGGCGGCAGCGGTGCCACGGACTGGTGGGTGCAGCGGCTGAGCCAGGCCGAGGACGGCTCGCTGACGTCGGAGAAGGCGTACCAGGTCCCCGCGAAGGAGAACCCGAAGACGGGTCTCGCGTTCAGCCGGGGCAGCCTCCGCGTCGCCGAGGACGACCCGGCCAAGGCCTCCGACACCACCTCCGTGCGCCAGATCGGCGTAGTCGCCGGCACCCCGGCCGCGACGGCCGCCACGGACGGCTCCGCGATCAGCCCCGTGTGCCCGTACCCCGGGACCGCCTGCTCGGCGATGTTCGGCAACTACGGCGACGGCCCGCGGGACGTCTACCTGGACACGTACTACGACGGCGACGAGGGCGGCAGCGGCCTCGCGAACGCCGACCGGCTGGTCTCGATCGGCGGCAACCCCCTGGAGTTCCACACCGAGGGCGGCACCATCGTCGACGTCTCCGACGACTACGCCGTGTACGACTCGGGTGGCTCGGCGCCTGCGCAGTACGTCGGCGAGTTCGGCCAGGGGCAGAAGCTGAAGCGCTCCGTCCGCGCGGCCGCCCTGCACGGGCCCACCCTGTGGAGCGCCACCTCCACCGCCGGCAAGCTGACCTCGTACAGCCTCACCCTGGACAGGACCCTCGCCACGGTGACGGTCCCGGGCCTGGCCTGCGTGCCGAGCGAGCTGCAGGCGGCGGGCCGCTGGGTGTACTGGGCGTGCGGCACGGACTCGGCCGGCGTGTACGACTCCACGGCGGGCACCTCCCGCCCGGTGCTCCCCGGTGACGTGCTGCTCGGCGACGGCTTCACGGTCCGCCACGACCACGGCACGGACGAGCTGGTCCTCACGGACGCCGGCACCGGTGCCACGCGCGTGCTCGCCTCCGGGCTCCCGGACACCGGGCTCGCCACCGACCGCCGCCACCGCTGGACGGTCGACGAGTACACGGGCATGGTCGCCTGGTTCGACGGCTACGAGCGGACCCACGTGGCGGCCACGCACATCGCCCCTTCACCGGTGACGGTGTTCCGTACGGAGGCCGGCAGCTACGTGGACCCGGGGATGCGCTTCGAGGGCTCCTGGCTGCTGTCCCGGCCGGTCCAGTCCTGGTCCGTGACGTTCACCTCCGTCCAGAGCGGCGCGACCGGCCGGGCGACCGGCACGGTGACCGGCGGCGCGTCCGCGGCGCGGGTGGCGACGGACTGGTACGGCAAGACGGTGACCGGAGCGTGGTTCCCCACGGGCATGTTCACCTGGACCCTCAAGGCCACCGGTACCGGCACCGCCACGCCGGTCACCGTGGCGACCGGGGAGGCGTTCCTGTCCCGGGGCGCGGCCGTGCGCCACGACTTCACCAGCCCCGACGGTCCGGACGGCCGCGGTGACCTGCTCACCCTGAACTCGTCCGGCGGCCTGACCTTCCAGGCCGGCACCGGCACGGGCAGGTTCGGCGACAAGACCACCGGCACCGGCTGGCCCACCAGCGTCAAGGCCGTACCCTTCGGCGACCTGAGCGGCGACCGCTGCAACGACGTCCTGGTGCGCTACAGCAGCGGCGCCCTGCGGCTGTACAAGCCTGGCTGCGGCAAGGCGGTCACCCCGAGGACGTCGTACACCACCCTGGCGAGCAGCGGCTGGACGCAGTACGACGTGCTCACCTCGCCCGGTGACGTCAGCGGCGACGGGCGCCCGGACCTGGTCGCCCGCAACGCCTCCACCGGGGCCGTCTACCTCTACAAGGGGACCAGCGACGGGAAGCTGTCCTCGCGGGTGAAGCTGTACGACGACTGGAAGGGCTACAGGAAGATCGTCGGCGCCGGCGACCTCGACGGCGACGGGATCGGCGACCTGCTCGCCCAGGACAAGGCCAACACCCTCTACCGCTACAAGGGCACGGGCAAAAGCACGTTCGCCGCCCGCGCCAAGGTGTTCACCGACTGGGGCGGCTCCTACGACGTGGTCGTCGGCGTCGGGGACATCACCGACGACGGCAAGGCCGACCTCGTGTCCCGCGACACCAGCGGCAACGTGTACCGCAACAGCGGCGACGGCAAGGGGTCGTTCGGCTCCCGTACGAAGATCGCGACGGGCTGGGGCGGCTACAAGTCCCTGTCCTGACACCGGCCGCACAACCGCACAGCCGCACATGCACGACGGCCCGGGACCTGCACGGTCCCGGGCCGTCGTGCGTCAGGCGCTCGCCGCGGCTACTTCGGCTGCGGCTTGCGGATCGTCAGGTGCAGTTCGCGCAGGCGCGACTCGTCCAGCTCGGTGGGGGCGCCCATCATCAGGTCCTGGGCGTTGCCGTTGAGCGGGAAGGCGATCGTCTCGCGGATGTTGGGCTCGTCCGCGAGGAGCATGACGATACGGTCCACGCCCGGGGCGATGCCGCCGTGCGGCGGGGCGCCGAAGCGGAACGCGCGGAGCATGCCCGCGAACTTCTCCTCGACCGTCTCGCGGTCGTAGCCGGCGATCTCGAAGGCCTTGAGCATGATCTCCGGCTCGTGGTTCCGGATCGCGCCGGAGGACAGCTCGACGCCGTTGCAGACGATGTCGTACTGCCAGCCCAGGATGTCCAGCGGGTCCTGGCTCTCCAGCGCCTCCAGGCCGCCCTGCGGCATGGAGAAGGGGTTGTGCGAGAAGTCGATCGCGCCGGTGTCCTCGTCCTTCTCGTACATCGGGAAGTCGACGATCCAGCAGAACCGGAAGACGTTGTCCTCGAAGTGGCCGGCCCGCCGGGCGGCCTCGACGCGGACCGCGCCCATGATCTTGGAGACCTCGTCGAACTCGCCCGCGCCGAAGAAGACCGCGTGGCCGGGGGCCAGCGACAGCCGCTTCGTGAGCTCGGCGACGTTCTCCTCCGTCAGGAACTTCGCGATCGGGCCGGACAGCGCACCGTCCTCGCCGACCCGCACCCACGCCAGGCCCTTGGCGCCCAGCGAGATCGCGTACTCGCCGAGCTGGTCGAAGAACTTGCGCGGCTGGTCCTGGACCGCCGGGACGGGCAGCGCGCGCACGTGCTTGCCGGCGAACGCCTTGAACTCCGAGCCCGCGAAGACGTCGGTGATGTCGACCAGCTCCAGTTGGGCGCGCAGGTCCGGCTTGTCGGAGCCGTACTTCAGCATCGCCTCGCGGAACGGGATCCGCGGGAACGGGGAGGTGACGTGGCGGCCGCCGCCGAACTCCTCGAACAGCTCCGTCATGAGCTTCTCGATCGGCTGGAAGACGTCCTCCTGCTCGACGAAGCTCATCTCGACGTCGAGCTGGTAGAACTCGCCCGGCGAGCGGTCGGCGCGGGCGTCCTCGTCGCGGAAGCAGGGCGCGATCTGGAAGTAGCGGTCGAAGCCGGAGATCATCAGCAGCTGCTTGAACTGCTGCGGGGCCTGCGGCAGGGCGTAGAACCGGCCCGGGTGCACCCGGGAGGGGACCACGTAGTCGCGGGCGCCCTCGGGGGAGGTGGCGGACAGGATCGGCGTCGCCATCTCGTTGAAGCCCATCGCGGCCATCTTCTGGCGCATGGCGGAGATGACCGCCGTGCGCAGCATGATGTTGCGGTGCATCCGCTCGCGGCGCAGGTCCAGGAAGCGGTACTCCAGGCGCCGCTCCTCGTTGACCCCGTCCTCGGCGTTGATCGTGAAGGGCAGCGGGGCGGCCTCGCCCAGCACCTCCACCTCGCCGACCTCGATCTCGATCTCACCGGTGGGCAGGTCCGGGTTCACGTTCTCGGTTCCACGTGAAACAACGCTGCCGTCGACGCGCACGACCGTCTCCTTGGAGAGCTTGTCGAGCGCCTCGTAGGCGGGCGTGCCGGGACGGGCCACCAGCTGCGTGATGCCGTAGTGGTCGCGCAGATCGATGAAGAGGATGCCGCCCAGGTCGCGCCGATTGTGCAGCCAGCCACTCAGCCGGACGTCGGTGCCGACGTCAGAGGCGCGGAGCTGGCCGCAGGTGTGGGACCTGTACCGATGCATCGTCGTTCATCGTCCTTCGTGGTGGGGTGATGAGTGCCGGGGCTGCGCCTCGGCGGAGGCCGGGCACGGGGCCCGGACCCGTCAAGGGTACCGGGCAGCCCCCCATCGACTCCCCACCATTACGGCCCGCCCCTCACGGGCACCCGCACGGCCCTCCGGGGGCCGTCTCCGAGGCCGCCCGCGGCCCGGTCCCGGCGTTCTGCCGATACCGGTCGCCCGTCCAGGGTGGCAGGTACCGATCGCATCTTCATAAAGTGGGGCAATGCGTACAGGCGAGCCCCTGCCGTCCGTCGGTGACGTCCTCGCCGCCCTCGCGACCGGGCTGTGGCACTGGGACACGGCCGCGAAGCTGGTCACCGTGGATGCGGAGGCGGCGCGGCTGCTCGGCCTGCCCGCCCGGCAGGTCACCCTCACCGAGGCCCAGACCCGGGCCCGGCTGCACCCGGTGGACTGGAACGAGATCACCGGCGTGGTGCAGCTGGCGGTCTCCGAGGGCACCCTCGCCGAGGTGCGCATCCGGATCGTGGACGAGCACGGCCGGGTCGTCCGCGTCGTGCGCAGCCGCTCCAAGCCGTCCTACGACCCGGCCCGGCGGTCGTACGAGCTGATCGGCACCCTGCAGGAGGTCACCGAGCCGACCCCGGGCACGGCGGCGGCCCGCAGCGCGGTCACCGGGGACTGGCGGCGCTCCCGGGAGGCGTTCCTGCTGGACGCGGGCCGGGCCCTGGCGGAGGCGCGGTCGACGGCGGAGGTCCTGCGGGTGGCGGCCGGTCTGTCCATGCCCGGCTTCAGCCCGGACGGGCTCGCGGTGTTCGGCGTCGAGGGCGACCGCCTGACGGTGATCGGCCACCACGGGCACGCGCCCGGTGACGACAGCCCCTTCTCCCACCTGCCGCTGGCCACCGACTACCCGGCGGCCGAGGTGGTCCGCACCGGCCGGGCCGTCTACGTCTCCTCCCCGGAGGAGTACATGGCGCGCTACCCGGTCACCTGGCCGCTCGCCCGCCAGTTCGGCCGGCACTCCTGGGCGTTCCTGCCGCTGACGGTGGCCGGCCGCACGATGGGCGCCTGGATGGCGGCCTTCACCTACCCGGTGGCGTTCACCCCGGACGAGCGTGCCGTGCTGACGACGGTCGCGCGGATGCTGGCCCAGGCCCTGACGCGGGCCGGCGCCGCGGAGACCGAGCGGGAGCTGACCGAGGGCCTGCAGCGCTCCATGCTGCCCTCGCTGGGTCCGGAGATCCCCGGCATGACGGTCGCCGCCCGCTACATCCCGACCGGCGGCGGGCTGCAGGTCGGCGGCGACTGGTACGACATGATCCCGCTGCCCAACGGCAGGTGCGCGCTGGCCATCGGCGACGTGCAGGGTCATGACGTGCGGGCGGCCGGGCTGATGGGCCAGCTGCGCATCGCCCTGCGGGCCTACGCCTCCGAGGGGCACCGCCCCGACGCCGTGCTCTCCCGCGCCTCCCGTTTCCTGCACGGCATCACGCACGACGAGCACATGACCGACCTGCGCTTCGCGACCTGCCTGTACGTGGAGGTCGACCCGGGCACCGGCATGCTGGAGATCGCCCGCGCCGGGCACCCGGACCCGGCGATCCGGATGTCCGACGGCACGGTGATGATGCGGCCCACCGCGGGCGGGCTGCCGCTGGGCGTCGACCCGGACGCCGACTACCCGACGACCCGGTTCGCGCTGGAGCCCGGCGAGACGATGATGCTGTGCACCGACGGCCTGATCGAGACCGGCGGGCACGACATGGAGAGCGGCTGGCGGCGCATCCGGGCGATCCTTGAGGAGCACCGCGGCGACACGGAGTCGCTGGCGGACGCGCTGGTGCAGGGCGTGCACGGGCCGTCCTCGCACCACACCACCGGCCCGCTGGCCGACCGCCGCGAGGACGACATCGCGGTGCTGCTGCTGACCCGGCCGGAGAAGGGCGCCGTCCGGCCCACCGCGCGGCGCACGCTGCTGGCCGTGGCGCAGGACGAGCCCGAGCGGATCGCCGAGGCCCGGCGGCACCTGCGCGGGCTGCTGCACGACTGGCGGTCCGCCGAGCAGGTCGACTCCGCGGTGCTGCTGGTCTCCGAGATGGTCACCAACGTGCTGGTGCACACCGACTCCGACGCGCTGCTGATCGCCGAGGTCACCGGGGAGCCGGGCGGGCGCCTGCTGCGGGTGGACGTCACGGACGCCGGCGACGACCTGCCGCACAAGCGGCGGCCCGGGGAGCTGGCCTCCTCCGGCCGCGGCCTGCTGCTGATCGAACTGCTCGCCCAGGCCTGGGGGGTGGAGCCGCGGGGCGAGGGCAAGAGCATCTGGTTCGAGCTCTACGAGTCCGACGGCCTGGACGGCCGGGGCCCGTCCGGCGGCTCGTAGCGCGTGCGCATCTCCTGGGCGACGCCGGAGGCGGCCGCGGTCAGCGGCACCGCGAACAGCATGCCGACGATGCCCGCGAGGGACGCGCCGGCGGTGATCGCCAGCAGCACCACCGCCGGGTGCATCTGCACGGTCCGGCTCTGGATGACCGGCTGCAGCACGTGCCCCTCCAGCACCTGCACCGCGACGACGACGCCCAGCGCCCACAGGGCGATGACGAACCCCCGGTCGGCGAGGGCCACCAGGACGGCCACCGCGCCGGAGATGAAGGCGCCGAGGTAGGGGATGTAGGCGCCGACGAAGACGAGCGCGCCGAGTCCGACGGCGCCGGGCACCCGCAGGATCAGCAGCCCGACGGTGATACAGAGGGCGTCGATGAGCGCGATGAGGGTCGTGCCGCGCATGAAGCCCTCCACGGCCTCGAAGGCGCGCCGGGCCATGATCTCCAGGGTGGCGGCGCTGCCGCCGGGTGCGAGGTCCCGGAGAGTGTCGAGGACGCGCGGGGAGTCGCGCAGGAAGAAGAAGACCAGCAGCAGCGCGAGGACGGCCATGGCGAGGCTCTCGCCGACCACACCGACCCCGCTGACGACGTTGGAGACGGCGGTGCCGCCGAACCGGGAGAGCAGTTTGCGGGCGTTGGCGGCGAGGTCGTCCAGCCCGGTGCCGGGGGACCCGAAGTACCGGGCGACGGACTTCACGGCGTCCCTGAGCGAACCGATGATCTGGTCGCCGCTGTCGACGATCGCGGTGACGACGATGTACACGGCACCGCCGACCACGACCACGACGGCGACGCAGGTCACCGCGGCGGCCAGCGACCGCTGCACGCCCATCCGCACCAGCCGCCGGTACAGCGGCCCGAGCAGGGCGCTGCCCAGCAGGGCGAGCAGCACCGGCACGAGGGCGGTGCGGAACTGGACGCAGAACTGGACCACCACCCACACCACCCCGGCGACGAGCAGCAGCACGGCACACCAGGCCGCGAGACGGCGGACGGGGTCGGGCAGCAGCTGCACCCGTCCAGCCGATCACGGCGACGGCCGGGCTGTCCTGTGTGGACGGCCCGGCCGGGTGACGGCGCCACCGGGCCGGCGGCACCGGAGTCCGCCGCGGGAGGGTGCGCGCGCCGGTGTGGCCGGCGCCGCCCGGCGCGCTCACGGCCGAACCGCTGCACGGCGCTGCGGCCGGGGACGCGCAACCGGACTCACGCCACGTCCTGCCCGGTGGCGATACGGGTCACGGCGACCTCGACGGTGACCGGCTCCACGGCGTCGAGGGCGGCGAGGTGGGAGAGGACGGCGGCCCCCACCCGGTCGTGGACGTTCCGGGCGACGTCCAGCGCCCGCCGGCCCTCGGCCAGGACGCAGCGCACCTCGATGTGCCATCCCGGACGGTCCGGCGCCCGCCCGGCCCTGATGCCCGCCTCGGGCGAGGCGCGGTGCGCGACGTCCGTCCGGGTGGGCGAGGCTGCTGCCGCGAGGCGACGGGACAGACGGGGGTGCAGGCCCGCCACACCGGGAACGGCGAGGGCCGCCTCGGCCGCGATGCCGAGGAGCGTGGCCGGACGGACGGCGGTCATCACGCACCGCCGCCGGTCGGGAGGCCGGGGCCGGGGGGCGGCTCCGGCTCCAGGACGTCGACCACGGTGATGTCGACGGCCGTCACGGCGAGACCCAGGTCCTGTCCGGCCGAGTGGAGGACAGATCGGCGCACCTGGTGGACCCGGTCGGGCAGCGGACGGTCGAGAGCGGCGGCCAGGGTCATGGTCACCCGTACGTCGGTGCCCTCCCCCTCGGGTGCGAGACGGCAGCCCGCCGCCCTGGCACCGGGGACCGTGTCCGCGGCCCGCCGCAGGACCTTCGCCGCGGCGCTCTCGGCGATCCGCAGGTCCCGGTCCGGGTCTGCCAGAGGCAGCAGCCGCCCGAGCCGTACCTCTGCCCGGACGATGTTCATGACACGGTCGGCGAGTGCATGCAGGCGGGGGGCGTGCTCGGCACGCAGCGCGCGGGTGGCCGCGTTCACCGTGGCCAGTCCCTCGACGGCCTCGCGGCAGTAGGGACAGGAGACGGTGTGCGGGTCCGTGGCCGGCAGCGCGTCGCACTCCTGTTCCCAGACCCGGCTGAGCAGGCGGCCGCAAGGGAGTACCTCATCGCCCTCGAACGGGCGACCGTCGGCTTCGGGCGGGTCCGGGGGCCGCGGGTGCGGGTCGTCTAGCGCCATGGGCCCATCGCCTCCTGCAGGGATCGGCGTGCCCTGAACAGCCTGCCGCGCACGGTCGGCTCAGTGGCCCGCGTCACGTGGGCGATCTCCTTGTACGACAGGCCCTGCACCTCCCGCAGGATCCAGCAGAGCCGCTGCCCGGCGTCCAGATCGCGGAGCGCACGGGACAGGGCGTCGGTGGCCGCGTCCTGTTCGGCGCACCGGGCGGGCTGGCTCCAGGCGTCTCCCGCGGCGGGCTCGGCGACGGCGTCCAGCGAGAGGGGCGGCGGCCGGCGCCGGCGCAGGGTCAGGCAGCGGTTGACGGTGATCCGGTAGATCCAGGTGCCGAACTCCGCGCTGTGGCGGTATTCCGGCAGTCGCCGCCAGGCGCTGACGAAGGCGTCCTGCACGGCCTCCTCGGCGTCCTGCGGATCGACGAGCATGCAGCGGGCCAGGGTGAGGAGGGACGAGCCGTGCCGCCGGACCAGGACGGCGAAGGAGTCCTCGTCCCCCTCGGCCGCCTGTACGGCCAGCAGCGCGTCCGGCAGGCCGCGACCCAGCAGGTCGGGTTCCGGCGATGGTGGGACAGCGTGTTCGATCATGACGCCCCCGCACGAGGCTTCGGACCACCCGTGTACCCACCAGGCCTCTGTGACTCACATCACATGCCGTCCGCGTGAGGAAGGAGGCGCCCGGTATGTCCAACCCTTCGACGGGCGCCACACCGGTGTCCGACCGACCGATCGAGGCGACCGCCATGACGGAGAACATCACCAGCGTCGGCGGGGGCGGCAGGCCCGATGCGGGCCTGAGCGCGCTGAAGGGCCGTACCGGAGCCGGGGCTCCGGCCGAGACACGGGGGAAGACGACCATCGCGGACGGCGTGGTGGCCAAGATCGCGGGCATGGCCGCCCGCGAGGTACCGGGCATCTACAGCCTGGGCGGGGGGATGGCCCGCGCCTTCGGTGCCATGCGGGAACGCGTTCCCGGTGGAGGGGGCGGAGGCGTCACACGAGGAGTGAAGGTCGAGGTCGGCGAGCGTCAGGCCGCGGTGGACCTGGACGTCGTCGTCGAGTACGGCGTCTCCATCGTCGACGTCGCCGGCGCCGTCCGCACCAATGTCATCAGCGCCGTGGAGCGGATGACGGGCCTGGAGGTCGTCGAGGTGAACATCGCCGTCGACGACGTCCACCTGCCCGACGAGGAGGAAGAGGCCGCACCGGACGAGGGCCGCGTGAGGTGATCCACCGCCGGGCCCGGTACGGGCGCGGTAGATCGCGCGCACGATGACGTACGTCCGTGAGACGGGTGAGTGCATGATGAACGCAGCAACGACGGGCCTCGCCGCGGGCATGGCCCTGGGCTTCGCCGGTTATTTCGGCGGCTTCTGGGCATTCCTGCTGGTTCTGGTCCTGGGTACGGCGGGCCTGCTCGTCGGCCTCGTCCTGCAGGGCGACCTCGACGTCCGGTCACGGAGGCGGCGGTGAAGGCCCGGCCCGGTTCCGCCGGCGAGGCGCCGGGCCCACCGGCGCCGGCCGACGGCCTGCCGCCCCCGGCCGAGCGGGGCGCCACCGTCATCCCGGACCGGGTGGTCGCCCGTATCGCCACGCAGGCGGCCCGCACGTCCCAGTCGCGCCGTGCCGCCGTACCGCCGGACCGGGGCGGGCCGACGGCACCCAGCGCCTCCGCCGCCGTCCGTACCGGATCGGTACGCCTGCATCTGGCCCTGGACCTGCCCTATCCCACCGACATTCCCCGGGTCTGTGAGCGGATCCAGAGGGACGTCGCCGAACGGGTGGCCCAGCTGACCGGCTTGCGGGTGGGAGAGGTCACCCTGACCGTCCGGCGGCTGGTGACCGGCGCCGGAGCGAGCCGGGGGCGGGTCCGGTGAGCGGCCCCACGGCCCGGGGCGCCGGGCGCGCCGCGCGGGAAGGGGGATCGCGATGACACCCGACCCCGGTCCTGCCGAGCACGGCTCCGCGCCGTCCGCGCACCGTGCCGCGGTGCCGCTGACGAAGGAGCCCGATCCGTCCGGACGCGACGTGCCCGGCCGTGACCTCACGGCCGGTGAGCGCGACAGCGGGCACCGGGCCCACCGGCCGTGGTCCGCGCGCCGCGTCCCGGCCGCGCTGGTCGCCTCGGTGATCCTCGTGGCGGCGGTCGCGGCGCTGGTCGACGTCGTCGCCGTACGGGCGGGACGCCCGGCGTCAGCCTGGCGACGGCATCTGGCCGACGAACTGGCCACCCGCCCCGTGGACGACGTGTGGATGCTCACGGGAGCCGCCGTGGCCGCCGCCGTCGGTGTCTGGCTGCTCGTCCTGGCCCTCACCCCCGGCCTGCGCCACTGGCTGCCCCTGCGCTCACCCGCCGGCTGCCCCCGGCTGCGGGCCTCCCTGGACCGCGACGGGGCCGCCGACCTCCTGCGTGACGCCGCGATGCGGGTCCCCGGCGTCGGCGCGGCCCGCGTCCGGGTGCGCCGCCACCGCATCAAGGCGCGCGCGGACGTCCGCTTCCGTGACCCCCGGCAGGTGAGGGACGACCTCACCGCCGTCCTCGACGAGGAGTGCGACCGGCTGGCCCTCGCCCGTCCTCCCCGCATCGTCGTACGCCTGCGGCGACGCACCGACTGACCGACACCCGCAGCACCGGAGCCCGCACCATGACGCAGCGATCCGTCCGCAACCGCAGTCTGCTGGCCCTCGCCGGACTGGTCCTGCTCGGCGGCGGGGTGCTGATCCTCTTCGCCGGACTCGACCTCTACCGGCGACTCGATCTGGTCCCGCCCGCGGGCTGGCCGCTGACCCACCCGGCCGACGTCCTGCTCGGCTCGGCCGACCGGGCCCGCTGGAGCAGCCAGGGCTGGTGGTGGTGGCCCGCGGTCATCGCCGCTCTCGCCGTCGCCGCCCTGCTCGCCCTGTGGTGGCTGCTCGCCCAGCTGAGCCGACGCCGCCCCGGCTCACTTCCCGTCGGCGGCACACCCCCGCAGGAGGGCGTCGAACTTCGCGACCGCGCACTCGGCGACGCGATCGCGACCGAAGCCGGTGCCCTGCCGGGGGTCGACGACGCGACCGTACGCATCACCGGCCGGCCCGCCCACCACCGCACCCGCGTCGGGCTCACCCTCACCCCCGAGGGCGCGCCCGGCGCCACTCTCGGTGCCCTCTGCGAAGGCCCGCTCCGCACCGCACGTCGGTCCACCGGCCTCCCTGACATGCCCACCGAGGTCCGCCTGCACGTCGCCCGCCACAAGCCCCACCGTGCGGAGTGAGTCGGCGCCGACGTCCCGCCTCGCGGACGGCGTCGGGCAGCAGCCAGGGGTGTCGGAGCCGGTCAGGGTGCCGCCCGTCCCTCGGGAGCAGCGGCACTCTCCTCTTCCGTCTCCATCCGCCGGATCCCCCGGTGTGTCAACGTGATCATCTCGGGCGTGTTGCCCCTCCCCCAGTCGACGACGACCCAGCCCTCGCCCGCCAGGTACGAGCAGGCAGCGGCCAGATCCTGTTCGGGGATACCGAGGTCGTCGCGGAGCTTCGCCCCGTCCACGCCCAGGAGCCGATTGCCCTCGGCGGCCTGGTACAGAGCCCGCATGATCTTCTCGCGGTACCCCTTCCGCTCGCGCAGCATGGCCATGATGTGCCTTCCTCTGCCCCCCTCGTTCTTCGGGCCGAAGCCGCCGTCCTCCGCGGTCCCTGCCGCGGTGGGGCGTGCCGGAACGGTCGTGTCCCCCGCCGGCAGGTGGCGTCTGCGGGTCCGGCGGCCGATCCCCGGCGGAGCGTCGCTGCGGTGGAAGTCGGCGATCCGTTCGTCGTGCCGAGCACGGAGCCGGTGGATCAGGACTCCTCCGACGGCGATCAGGACGAGCAGCACGGCGACGACGGTGACGGTCATGTCCTCTCACCTCCGTCGGCGGGCTGCCGAACGCCCTGTCGGGCCGACGGGCAGAGGCCGGGACGACGGCCGACCCGCTCCGCCGTCGGTCTCCCACACCTCTTCCCTCCTTCGGGCGTCGACCCTGTCGGCCGATCCCTCTCGGGCCGGGGCACCGACGCCGTCGCCGGCCATCAGCCGTGCGGCGGCGTTCGCAGGGGTTTCGGGCGGGATCACCAGCACGTCCCGGCGGCCTTCGGCGGAGAGGAGAGTGAGTCTGTGCGGATCCTGCTCCTCGGTGGACCAGCGCACCCGCACGGTGCGTCCGGCGTCGGACACCCGGTGCGGCAGGACGGGCCAGTAGGCCGGGTGCACGGTGACACCCGTGATACGGCCCCAGCGATCAGCCAATGCGGCCGTCAACGGCGGCAGTTCACGGGTGAGGGCGCGGGAACGGGGCCACCACACGCCGTCCAGGCCACCCGGTGCGGGTGTCAGGGAGAGCCGGGCCGGCGGCGACGGCGGGCGCCTGCTCGAGGTCGTACGGTCAATGGTCACGGGCATGGCGCGGACCTGTCCCCGGGCTCGTGGAGGCGGCCCGGCGCTGTCGATCCCCGGAAACGGCACCCGCGGCGGAGCCGGTGCGCGAAGAACTCCCGGTTTCTTCACACTACTCCGCCCCTGAGCCCGAGAAGCCGGGGATGACCAGGTATTTTCCCGCGTCGTCGATGCCGTGGCCGGTGAGAGACACGGCGATCTCGCCGTACGTCGGTTCCGCACCGTCCGGGCTGACGGTCCGGCGTGGGCGCTGAGGAACTCGGAGGGCTGTCACCGGCCCGTCACCGGGAGACCGGGCGGACGGCCGGCCCGGAGCCCTCGCGCACGAAGGCTCCGGGTCCTTACGCGCAGGGCCCTGGTGAGCCCTACAGTCCGCCCTCCGTCATGCCGTGCACGGCCGGGACGGTGCCGAGGCGGCCCTTCTGGAAGTCCTCGAAGGCCTGCATCAGCTCGTCCTTGGTGTTCATGACGAACGGGCCGTAGTGGACCATGGGCTCCCGGATGGGCTGCCCGCCGAGGAGGACGACCTCCAGGTCCGGAGTGTGCGAGTCCTGCTTCTCGTCCGCGCGGACGGTCAGCGAGGAACCCGACCCGAACACGGCGGTCTGCCCCATCTGGACCGGCCGGCGCTCGGCGCCCACCGCTCCGCGGCCCGCGAGCACGTAGGCGAGGCCGTTGAAGTCCTCCCGCCAGGGCAGCGTGATCTCCGCGCCCGGCGCGAGCGTCGCGTGGATCATCGTGATCGGCGTGTGCGTGATGCCGGGACCGGCGTGCCCGTCCAGTTCACCGGCGATGACCCGGAGCAGCGAGCCGCCGTCGGGGGAGGTGAGCAGCTGCACGTTGCCGCCGCGGATGTCCTGGTAGCGCGGGGCCATCATCTTGTCCTCGGCCGGGAGGTTCACCCACAGCTGCAGGCCGTGGAAGAGGCCGCCGGACATCACGAGCTGCTCCGGCGGCGCCTCGATGTGGAGCAGGCCCGAGCCCGCCGTCATCCACTGGGTGTCGCCGTTGGTGATGGTGCCGCCGCCACCGTTGGAGTCCTGGTGGTCGAAGATGCCGTCGATGATGTAGGTCACGGTCTCGAAGCCGCGGTGGGGGTGCCACGGGGTGCCCTTGGGCTCGCCCGGCGCGTACTCCACCTCGCCCATCTGGTCCATCATGATGAACGGGTCGAGGTGGCGGTAGTTGATCCCGGCGAACGCCCGGCGCACCGGGAAGCCCTCTCCCTCGAAACCGCTCGGTGCGGTGGTGACGGCCAGCACGGGACGGGCCACCGCGTCGGCGGGGGCGGTCACGCGGGGCAGCGTCAACGGGTTCTCGACGGTCACTGCAGGCATGGTGGACCTCCTTGTGCTCCGAGTTTAGTTGAGCATTGAACTTTCTGCCACCCGTAACGCGAGGAGCCCGGAGGGCATTCCCTCCGGGCTCCCGGTGCGCACGGCCGGCACTCAGCCGTACATGCGGCGCATAGCGAAGTCGACCATCTGCTCGACCGCCTTGGCGTCGAACACCATCCGGTGCTCGCCCTCCATGTCCAGGACGAAGCCGTAGCCCGTCGGCAGCAGGTCGATCACCTCCGCACCGGTGATGACGAAGTACTTGGACTCCTTGCCCGCGTAGCGGCGCAGCTCCTTCAGCGAGGTGAACATCGGGATCACCGGCTGCTGGGTGTTGTGCAGCGCCAGGAAGCCGGGGGTGTCGCCGCGCGGGCAGTACACCTTCGAGGTCGCGAAGATCTGCTGGAAGTCCTCCGCGGCCATCTGCCCCGTGGTGAAGGCGCGCACCGCGTCCGCGAGCGAGGGCGGGGACGGCTCGGGATACAGCGGCGGCTGCTGCCCGTAGCCGCCGGCCATCGGCTGCTGGGGTGCGGCGTACTGCTGCTGAGCAGCTCCACTGTCCATGGGCTGGCCGTATCCGTACATGCCCCAAAGAGTAACGAGTCACAGATGACCGGATCGGGCTTGCGTCTTATTACCGACGGGTAGCATCATCGTAGGCACTTGTTGGAACGTGAACTTAAGGCGCGAGGAGTCAGTGCCTCGCCGATCTCTCTACGGAGCCGTCGCCATGGGGCACTACAAGCCGAATCTCCGCGACATCGAGTTCAACCTCTTCGAAGTACTGGGGCGCGACAAGGTGTACGGCACCGGCCCCTTCGAGGAGATGGACCTCGAGACCGCCAAGAGCGTGCTGGAGGAGCTGACCCGCCTCTCGGAGAACGAGCTGGCCGAGTCCTTCGCCGACGCCGACCGCAACCCGCCGGTCTTCGACCCGGAGACCAACACCGCGCCGGTCCCCGCGTCCTTCAAGAAGAGCTACCAGGCCTTCATGGACTCCGAGTACTGGCGGCTCGGCCTGCCCGAGGAGATCGGCGGCACCACCTCGCCGCGCTCCCTGATCTGGGCCTACGCCGAGCTGATCCTGGGCGCCAACCCGGCCGTGTGGATGTACTCCTCGGGCCCCGCGTTCGCCGGCATCCTCTTCGAGGAGGGCAACGAGGTCCAGAAGCACATCGCCTCGATCGCCGTGGAGAAGCAGTGGGGCTCCACGATGGTGCTGACCGAGCCCGACGCGGGCTCCGACGTCGGCGCCGGCCGCACCAAGGCGGTCCAGCAGGAGGACGGCTCCTGGCACATCGAGGGCGTGAAGCGCTTCATCACCTCCGGTGAGCACGACATGTCGGAGAACATCCTCCACTACGTGCTCGCGCGCCCCGAGGGCGCCGGCCCCGGCACCAAGGGCCTGTCCCTCTTCCTCGTCCCGAAGTTCCTGTTCGACTTCGAGACCGGCGAGCTGGGCGAGCGCAACGGCGTCTACGCCACCAACGTCGAGCACAAGATGGGCCTGAAGGCGTCCAACACGTGCGAGATGACCTTCGGCGACAAGCACCCCGCCAAGGGCTGGCTCATCGGCGACAAGCACGACGGCATCCGCCAGATGTTCCGCATCATCGAGTTCGCCCGCATGATGGTCGGCACGAAGGCGATCTCCACCCTGTCCACGGGCTACCTGAACGCGCTGGAGTACGCCAAGGAGCGCGTCCAGGGTCCGGACCTGGCGAACTTCATGGACAAGACCGCGCCCAAGGTCACCATCACCCACCACCCCGACGTGCGCCGCTCGCTGATGACGCAGAAGGCGTACGCGGAGGGCATGCGCGCCCTGGTGATGTACACCGCCTCGATCCAGGACGCGATCCAGGTCAAGGAGGCGAACGGCGAGGACGCCTCCGCCGACCACGCCCTGAACGACCTGCTCCTGCCGATCGTCAAGGGCTACGGCTCCGAGAAGGCCTACGAGCAGCTCGCCCAGTCGCTGCAGACCTTCGGCGGCTCCGGCTTCCTGCAGGAGTACCCGATCGAGCAGTACATCCGCGACGCCAAGATCGACACCCTGTACGAGGGCACCACCGCCATCCAGGGCCAGGACTACTTCTTCCGGAAGATCGTCCGCAACCAGGGCACCGCGCTGAACTCCCTCGCCGAGGACATCAAGAAGTTCCTGGCGCTCGGCACCGGCGGCGAGGAGCTGGCCGGCGCCCGCGAGCACCTGGCGAAGGCCGCCGTGGAGCTGGAGGCGATCGTCGGCCTGATGCTGACCGACCTCGCGGCCACCGAGCAGGACGTCAAGAACATCTACAAGGTGGGCCTGAACACCACCCGCCTGCTGCTCGCCTCCGGTGACGTGATCGTCGGCTACCTGCTGCTCAAGGGCGCCGCCATCGCCGCCGAGAAGCTGCCGACCGCGTCCGCCAGGGACAAGGCCTTCTACACCGGCAAGATCGCGGCGGCGAAGTTCTTCGCGGCCAACGTGCTGCCGGGCGTCACCCTGGCCCGCAAGGTCGCCGGGACCGTCGACCTCGACCTGATGGAGCTGGACGAGGCCGCGTTCTGAAGGCCGGGTTCCTCCCCACCGATCACCGCCGTGGGCCCGCCTCCGTTCCGGGGGCGGGCCCACGCTCGTCGTTAAGGTAAGCCCCATGAGCGCACCAGCCCGCTTCGACCGCGGCCACACCGACGACCTGATGTCCTTCCTGGCGGCGAGCCCGTCGCCGTACCACGCCGTGGCGAACACCGCCGAACGGCTGGAGAAGGCCGGCTTCCGGCAGGTCGCCGAGACGGACGCCTGGGACGCGTCGAGCGGCGGCCGGTACGTGCTGCGCGGCGGCGCGATCGTCGCCTGGTACGTCCCCGAGGGGGCCGCGCCGCACACCCCGTTCCACATCATCGGCGCGCACACCGACTCGCCCAACCTGCGTGTCAAGCCCCGCCCCGACACCGGCGCGCACGGCTGGCGGCAGGTCGCGGTGGAGATCTACGGCGGCCCGCTGCTGAACTCCTGGCTCGACCGGGACCTGGGCCTGGCCGGCCGGCTCACCCTGCGCGACGGCTCCTCGGTGCTGGTCGACGTGGACCGGCCGCTGCTCCGGGTGCCGCAGCTCGCCGTCCACCTGGACCGCACGGTCACCTCCGAGGGCCTCAAGCTGGACAAGCAGCGGCACATGCAGCCGGTGTGGGGGCTCGGCGACGACCTGCGCGACGGCGACCTGATCGCCTTCCTGGAGCAGGAGGCGGGACTGGCGGCGGGCACGGTGGCCGGCTGGGACCTGATGGCGCATCCGGTGGAGGCGCCCGCCTACCTCGGCCGGGACCGGGAACTGGTCGCCGGGCCGCGCATGGACAACCTGCTGTCGGTGCACGCGGGCGTCGCCGCGCTGACCGCCGCCGCGGCCTCCGGCGCCGCCCTCACCCGCATCCCCGTACTGGCCGCCTTCGACCACGAGGAGAACGGCTCGCAGTCGGACACCGGCGCCGACGGCCCGCTGCTCGGCACCGTGCTGGAGCGCTCGGTGTTCGCGCGCGGCGGGTCGTACGAGGACCGGGCCCGGGCCTTCGCCGCCACCGTCTGCCTGTCCTCCGACACCGGCCACGCCGTCCACCCCAACTACGGCGAGCGGCACGACCCGACGCACCACCCGCACGTCAACGGCGGACCCCTGCTCAAGGTGAACGTGAACAACCGTTACGCCACCGACGGTTCGGGCCGGGCGGTGTTCGCCGCCGCGTGCGAGCGGGCGGGCGTGCCCCTGCAGAGCTTCGTCTCCAACAACTCGATGCCCTGCGGCACCACCATCGGCCCGATCACCGCCGCCCGGCACGGCATCCGGACCGTCGACATCGGCGTGGCCATCCTGTCGATGCACAGCGCGCGCGAACTGTGCGGCGCCGACGACCCGTTCCTGCTGGCCAACTCGCTGCTGGCGTTCCTCCAGGACTGAGGACGCCGCCGCGGGTGCCTGCCTGACCGCCCGTCACCACCGCCCCGAGCATGTCCGGGGCGGCACAGGGTACCCGGACGGCACCGGAGATTCCGGAACCGAAAGGGGAGGCGACGACTATGGGCCTTGGCGGGTGCATCATCCTCATCGCCGTGGGAGCCATCCTCACGTTCGCGACCGACTGGCACATGCAGGGCGTCAACCTGGATCTGGTCGGCATCATCCTGATGGCCGTCGGCCTCATCGGCGTCGCCACGTTCAGCGGCATCGCCCGGCGCCGGCGCGTCGTGGTCCCGTCGACACCGGTGGTCGAGGAGGAACCCCACCACCACCATCACCGCGTCGACGGCTACAGCGACGGCTACGGCGTCTGACGTTCCGCGGGCAGCCGCTCCCCGCCGGCCGTCCGGCTCCGGCGGTGACGAACGCCCCGGGCCGGGGAACGGTACCGGCATGAGATTCCTCGTGCGGGACCGGATCCTCGGCATCGGTGACGACTACTGGATCGAGAACGAACACGGCGACAAGGTCTTCCTCGTCGACGGCAAGGCCATGCGGCTGCGGGACACCTTCGAGCTGAAGGACGCCCAGGGGCGCGTCCTCATCGACATCCACCAGAAGATGTTCGCCCTGCGCGACACCATGGTGATCGAACGCGACGGCGAGAGCCTGGCCACCATCAGGCGCAAACGGCTGTCGCTGCTGCGCAACCACTACCGGGTGTCCCTGGTCGACGGGACCGAACTCGACGTCAGCGGCAAGATCCTGGACCGCGAGTTCGCCGTCGAGTACGAGGGTGAGCTCCTCGCCGTGATCTCCCGCCGCTGGCTGCACCTGAGGGACACCTACGGCGTGGACATCGTGCGCGACGACGCGGACCCCGCGCTGCTGATCGCGGTGGCGGTCTGCGTCATCCACCTCGCGGAGAAGGACGACCGGGACGACGGCGACTGACCGGGGCGGGTGACCGTACCCGGCTACCGGCCGTGCGGCCGCGGCGGCTCCAGGCCGAGCACCCGGTCCTTCAGGGCCGGGAACTGCTCACGGGTCGCCGCCACCTTCGCCGGGTCGAAGTCGACCGTGAGGACCTCTTCCCCGGCGCCGGCCTCGGCGAGCACCTCCCCCCACGGATCCACCACGATCGAGTGACCCGCCTGCGGAACTCCGGCATGGCTCCCGGCCGTTCCACAGGCGAGCACGAACGCCTGGTTCTCCACCGCCCGCGCCCGGGCCAGCAGCGTCCAGTGCGCGCGCCGCCGTTCGGGCCAGCCCGCCGGGATCACCAGCGTCTCGGCGCCGGCGTCGACGAGGCGGCGGAAGAGCTCGGGGAAACGCAGGTCGTAGCAGGTGGCCACGCCGAGGGTGGTCCCGGGCAGCCGGACCGTCACCGGCTCCCGCCCGGCGCCCATCAGCACCGCCTCGCCCTTGTCGAAGCCGAAGCGGTGGATCTTGCGGTAGGCGGCGGCCAGGTCACCGGTGGGGGAGAAGACGAGCGCGGTGTTGTAGAGAGGACCGTCGGGGTCGCGTTCCGGGATGGAGCCGGCGTGCAGCCACACGCCCGCGTCGCGCGCCGCAGCGGCCATGACCTCGTACGTCGGGCCGTCCAGCGGCTCGGCCTGCGGGCCGAACTCCTCGTAGGCGAAGGCCCCGGTGGTCCACAGCTCGGGCAGGACCACGAGATCGGAGCCGGCCTGCTCGCGTACCAGCGACGCCACTCGCGTCCTGCGCGAGGCGACCGATTCGCCCTCGTCCACGGCGATCTGGATCAGCGAGGCGCGCACACTACCACCGTCCTGGCATTCGAGTCGTCCACACGGGCCTACGATCGTCACACGAAAGCACTGCCGGGGTGCCTCGGAGCAGCGTAACTTAGCGTCCCGAGACACCCGACTGGTGCAGCCACCTCCCGCTGGCAACGCCGCCACCACCTGCCCGTGTACCGACCGCCGAGGGGTCCCGTTCCGTGAGTCTGCATCCCACCCTCCAGCCCTACGCCGACGCCTGGACCCACTCGATCGACGCGATATCCGAGATCACGCAGTCGCTGGTCGAGGGCGAGTGGAACCGGCGCACCCCCTGTCCCGGCTGGTCGGTCCGGGACGTGGTGTCGCACGTCATCGGCCTGGACTGCGAGATGCTCGGGGACCCGAGGCCGATCCACAGCCTGCCCCGCGACCTCTTCCACGTCACCAACGAGCACCAGCGGTACAACGAGATGCAGGTCGACGTCCGCCGCCACCACACGGCGCCGGAGATGACGTCCGAGCTGGAGTACACGGTCATCCGCCGCAACCGCCAGCTGCGCAACGAGTCCCGCGACCCCGGCACCAAGGTGCGCGGCCCGATGGGCTCGGAGATCACCCTCGAGCAGGCCATGCGGACCCACGCCTTCGAGGTGTGGGTGCACGAGCAGGACCTGCGCACGGCGCTCGGCCGGCCCGGCAACCTGGACTCCCCGGGCGCCTACGTCGCCCGTGACGTCCTGCTGGACGCCCTGCCCGGGGTCGTCGCGCAGGGCGCGGACGCGCCGCGCAGCTCGGCGGTCGTCTTCGACGTGCACGGCCCCGTGGAGTTCCTGCGCACGATCCGCGTGGACATCCAGGGCCGCGGCACCCTGGAGACGGCGCCCGCCCTCGGCCCCGCCGCCACCCTCACCCTGGACTGGGAGACCTACGTCCGGCTGGCCTGCGGCCGGGTGACCCCGGAGGCGGTGGCGGACCGGGTGAAGACGGAGGGCGAGCCGGACCTGGCGGCGGCCATCCTGCGCAACTTCGCGGTGACGCGGTAGGGGTACGGCGGCGGGGGCGCGGGGCACGCGGCCGCGGCGGACCGTGCCGGGTGCCGGCCGGGGCGGGAGCCGCCGCTCAGGCCGGCACGTGCACCGTCTCCACCCGGCTCGCCACCAGACGCTCCCGCTCGCGGCGGGCCGCGCGGCCGCGCAGGCGCAGGATCTGGCTGACCCCGAGCGCCTGGAGGACGAAGACCGCGGAGAAGGCCACCGTGTAGTCGTCCCCGGTGGCGTCCAGCAGCACGCCGACCGCGAAGAGCGTCGTCATCGAGGCGATGAAACCACCCATGTTGGTGATGCCGGACGCGGTGCCCTGGCGCTCGGGAGGGTTGGCCGGGCGGGCGAAGTCGAAGCCGAGCATGGACGCCGGGCCGCAGGCGCCGAGTACCGCGCAGAGCACCAGCAGCAGCCCCATCGGGGCGTGCTCGCCGGGCCAGAAGAGGGTCAGCGCCCACAGGGCGGCCGTGGCCGCCACCGTGCCCAGCGCGAGCGGCAGCCGCGCCGCGTGGTGCCGGGCGACGACCTGGCCGTAGACCAGGCCGACCGCCATGTTGGACAGGACGACCAGGGTCAGCAGCTCACCGGCCGTGGCGCGGCTGAGGCCCTGCGCCTGCACCAGGAACGGCAGGCCCCACAGCAGCAGGAACACCATCGCCGGGAACTGGGTGGTGAAGTGCACCCACAGGCCGAGCCGGGTGCCGGGCTCCCGCCAGGCCGCGGCGATCTGCCGGCGGACGTAGGCCGAGCCCCGGTGCGGGGACGGCTCGGGCTCGGGCTCGTGCCCCTCGGGGTGGTCCTGGAGGAACAGCAGGGTCAGCACGAGGACGACCACGCCCGCCAGCGCGCTGCCCGCGAACGCCGCCGTCCAGCCGACGCCGTGCAGCAGCCGGGCGAGGACCAGGGTGGAGACCAGGTTGCCCGCCATGCCCACCAGGCCGGCGAGCTGCGCGACCAGCGGGCCGCGCCGGGCCGGGAACCAGCGCGTGCCCAGGCGCAGCACGCTGATGAAGGTCATCGCGTCACCGCACCCGAGCAGCGCCCGCGAGGCCAGCGCCGTGCCGTAGGAGGGGGAGAACGCGAAGCCCAGCTGCCCGGCCGTGAACAGCACCGCGCCGAGGCCGAGCACCTTCTTGGTGCCGAGCCGGTCGACCAGCAGGCCGACGGGTATCTGCATGCCCGCGTAGACCAGCAGCTGCAGGATCGAGAAGGTGGACAGGGCCGAGGCGTTCACGTGGAAGCGGTCGGCCGCGTCCAGGCCGGCCACGCCCAGGGACGTGCGGAAGATGACGGCGACGAAGTAGACGGCGACGCCGACCGCCCACACCCGGACCGCGCGCCGGCCGCCCGGAGGGTCACCCGGCAGGGTGGCGTTGCTCATCGCACCTCACCCCGCGCCAGGTGCGAGAACCAGCTCACGTGCCGGTGCACGACGTCGACGGCAGCCTCCGCGTCGCCGGAGCGCAGCGCGCCGAGGATCTCCTCGTGCTCGGCGAGCGTCTTGGCGAGCCGGTCGGGGTGGGAGTGCATCACGGCGACGCCCATCCTCAGCTGCCGGTCGCGCAGCTGGTCGTAGAGGCGGGAGAGGATCTCGTTGCCGCCGCTGCGCACGATCTCGGCGTGGAAGCAGCGGTCGGTGACCGCGGCGCCCGCCAGGTCGCCGGAGGCGGCCTGCGCCTTCTGCCGCTCCAGCAGCTCCGTGAGCCGCTCGACGAGTCCCGGCGGGGCGGGGACGGCCTTGCGGGCGGCGTGCTCCTCGACCAGCAGCCGGGTCTCCACCACGTCGGCGATCTCCTGCGCGGAGACCGGCAGGACCAGGGCGCCCTTCTTCGGGTACAGCCGGATGAGGCCCTCCACCTCCAGCCGCAGCAGCGCCTCTCGAACTGGCGTACGAGAGACCCCGACGGCCTCGGCCAGCTCCCCCTCGGTGAGGAGGGTGCCGCCCTCGTAGCTGCGGTCGAGTACGCCCTGTTTGACGTGGTGGTAGACGCGGTCGGCGGCGGGTGGTTGCTTCACGGGCGTAGCCATGTCCACAGGATAGATACAAGACGTACGCATGACTCGATCCGTCCATCATCCGGACGTGACACAGATCACCCCCAGCGGCGGCACAACCATCTGTGCTACCTACGTGTCCGACACATGCGGCCCACTCCCGTGCCACTTCAACTCGGCCGCACATCAGGGGCATTCAAGACAATCGGGGTACTTCACTTTGATTACCGGCATCAAGGGCACCCGCCGCATCCGCCGAGCCACCGCCGTCGCCGTCACCTCCGGCGCGCTGCTCGCCACCGGGGCCCTCACCGCGACACCCGCGCAGGCCGTCACGAAGCCTTCGATCGTGGCCGCGGGCGGCTACGCCATGAACAACGCGACCGGCAAGACGCTGTACACGAAGGCAGCGGACACCCAGCGGTCCACCGGCTCCACCACCAAGATCATGACCGCCAAGGTCGTGCTCGCCCAGTCGAACCTCAACCTGGACGCCAAGGTGACGATCCAGAAGGAGTACAGCGACTACGTCGTCCGCAACAACGCCTCCCAGGCGCACCTGATCGTCGGCGACAAGGTCACCGTCCGCCAGCTGCTGTACGGCCTGATGCTGCCCTCCGGCTGCGACGCCGCCTACGCGCTCGCCGACAAGTACGGCAGCGGCACCACCCGCGCCAAGCGCGTCGCGAACTTCATCGGCAAGATGAACACGGCCGCCAAGAACCTGGGCCTGACGCACACGCACTTCGACTCGTTCGACGGCATCGGCAACGGCAACAACTACTCGACGCCGCGCGACCTGACGAAGATCGCCAGCAGCGCGATGAAGAGCTCCACGTTCCGCACGGTCGTCAAGACCAAGTCCTACACGGCCAGGACCATCACCAAGACGGGCAGCACCCGCGTGATGAACCCGTGGACCAACACCAACGGGCTCCTCAGCAGCTACAGCGGGACGATCGGCGTCAAGACCGGCTCCGGCCCCGAGGCCAAGTACTGCCTGGTCTTCGCCGCGACCCGGAACGGCAGGACGGTCATCGGCACCGTCCTCGCCTCCTCGTCCATCCCGCAGCGCGAGTCGGACGCCAAGAAGGTCATGAACTACGGCTTCGCCCTGATGGGCTGACCGGCCGTCGAAACACCGGGGCCCGCCGCGGATCGCGGCGGGCCCTTGTCGTGCCGGGTCAGGACCAGGTGATCAGCCGCTTGGGGTGCTCCAGGATCGCGGCCACGTCGGCGAGGACCTTGGAGCCCAGTTCGCCGTCGACCAGGCGGTGGTCGAAGCTGAGCGCCAGGGTGGTGACCTGGCGGGGCTTGACCTTCCCCTTGTGGACCCACGGCTGGAGCTTGATCGCACCGACCGCGAGGATCGCGGACTCGCCGGAGTTGAGGATCGGCGTGCCGGTGTCGACGCCGAACACGCCGACGTTGGTGATGGTCACCGTGCCGCCCTGCATCGCGGCGGGGCTCGTCCGGCCCTCGCGGGCCGTCGCCACCAGTTCGCCCAGCGCCTCGGCCAGCTGCGGGAGCGTCTTGGCGTGGGCGTCCTTGATGTTCGGGACGATCAGGCCGCGGGGGGTCGCCGCCGCGATGCCCAGGTTGACGTAGTGCTTGAGCACGATCTCCTGGTTGGCCTCGTCCCAGGAGGCGTTGACGTCCGGGTTGCGCTTGACGGCGACCAGGAGCGCCTTGGCGATGAGCAGCAGCGGGTTGACGCGCAGGCCCTGGAACTCCTTGTCCTGCTTGAGTTCCTCGACCAGCTTCATCGTGCGGGTGACGTCGACGGTGACGAACTCCGTGACGTGCGGCGCGCTGAACGCCGAGCCGACCATCGCCGCCGCCGTCGCCTTGCGCACCCCCTTGACCGGGACACGCGTCTCGCGGGCGCCGTCGTAGGTCACGGCGGGCGCCGCGGCCGCCGGGGCCGGGGCGGAGGCGGGGGCCTCCGTGACCGCCGGGGAGGCGGCGGGAGCCTGCGGGGCCGCCGCCGCGTGGACGTCCTCACGGGTGATGACGCCGTCCGGGCCGGACGGGGTGATCGCGGCGAGGTCGACGCCGAGGTCCTTCGCCAGCTTGCGCACCGGCGGCTTCGCCAGCGGACGGCTCTGCGCCGGGACGGCCGCGGGGGCGCCGTGCCCGTTCAGCTCGGCCTGGACGGCCTGGGCGGCCTGTCCGGCGGCCGGGGCCGCGGCTTCCGCCCCCTTGCGCGGGCGGCGCTTGGTGGAGGAGGTGGCCACGCCGTAGCCGACCAGGACCGGCTGGCGGCCCTCGGGCTTGGGCTCCTCCGCCTCGGGCGCCGCCGCCTCCGGCTGCTGGGCCGGCGCTGCGGCGGCGGCTCCGCCCGCCACGTCCACCGCGATGATGGCCGTGCCCACGTCGACCGTGGTGCCCTCGGGGAAGCGCAGCTCGCGGACCACGCCGTCGTAGGGGATGGGCAGTTCGACGGCCGCCTTGGCGGTCTCGACCTCGCACACCACCTGCCCGTCGGTGACGGTGTCACCGGGCTGGACGTACCACTTGAGGATCTCGGCCTCGGTGAGCCCTTCGCCCACGTCGGGCATCTTGAACTCGCGTACGGAAGCTTCCGTCATCGTCGTCACGAACCCTCTCCTCAGTACGCCAGGGCACGGTCGACGGCGTCGAGCACCCGGTCCAGGTCCGGCAGGTACTCCTCCTCCAGGCGGGCCGGCGGGTACGGCGCGTGGTAGCCGCCGACCCGGAGCACCGGGGCCTCCAGGTGGTAGAAGCAGCGCTCGGTGATCCGCGCCGCGATCTCCGCACCCGAGCCGAAGAACACCGGAGCCTCGTGGACCACGACCAGCCGGCGGGTCTTCTCCACCGACGCCTGGATCGAGTCGAAGTCCAGCGGGGAGACCGACCGCAGGTCCAGCACCTCCAGCGAGCGGCCCTCCTCGGCGGCCGCGGCCGCGACCTCCTGGCACAGCTTCACCATCGGCCCGTACGCCGCGAGCGTCACGTCCGTGCCCTCGCGCACCACCTGGGCCTTGTGCAGCGGACCGGGGATGGCGTCGAAGTCGACCTCGCCCTTGTCCCAGTAGCGCCGCTTGGGCTCGAAGTAGATCACCGGGTCGTCGCTCTGGATGGCCTGCTGCATCATCCAGTAGGCGTCCGAGGAGTTCGACGGGGAGACGACCTTCAGGCCGGCCACGTGCGCGAACAGCGCCTCCGGGGACTCGGAGTGGTGCTCGACCGCGCCGATGCCGCCGCCGTAGGGGATGCGGATGACGACCGGCATCTTCACCTTGCCCAGCGACCGGGCGTGCATCTTGGCCAGCTGGGTGACGATCTGGTCGTAGGCGGGGAAGACGAACCCGTCGAACTGGATCTCCACCACCGGCCGGTAGCCGCGCAGGGCCAGGCCGATCGCGGTGCCGACGATGCCCGACTCCGCCAGCGGGGTGTCGATGACCCGGCTCTCGCCGAAGTCCTTCTGCAGACCGTCGGTGACCCGGAAGACACCGCCCAGCTTGCCGACGTCCTCGCCCATCACGACGACCTTGGGGTCCGTGTCCAGCGCACGCCGCAGCGACTCGTTGATCGCCTTGGCCAGAGCCATTTTCTCGGCCATCTCAGTGACCCCCCTCTGCGTCGGCGAACGACGCCTGGTAGGCGGCGAACTGCGCCCGCTCCTCGTCGACGAGCGCGTGCCCGTCCGCGTACGCGTGCTCGAAGATGGCGAAGTGGTCCGGGTCCGGCATGGCGCGGACCGCTTCGCGCACCCGCCTGCCCAACGCCTCGGACTCGGCCTCGAGTTCCGCGAAGAATCCCTCGTCCGCGTGGTTCGACGCCTCCAGGAACCGGCGCAGGCGCAGGATCGGGTCCTTCGCCTCCCAGGCCAGCCGCTCCTCGTCCCCCCGGTAGCGGGTGGGGTCGTCGGAGGTGGTGTGGGCGCCCATGCGGTAGGTGTAGGCCTCGACCAGGGTCGGGCCCTCGCCGTTGCGGGCGCGCTCCAGCGCCCACTTGGTCACCGCGAGGCAGGCCAGCACGTCGTTGCCGTCCACCCGCACGCCCGGGAAGCCGAAGCCCTGCGCGCGCTGGTACAGCGGCACGCGGCTCTGCTTCTCGGTGGGCTCGGAGATGGCCCACTGGTTGTTCTGGCAGAAGAACACCACCGGCGCGTTGTAGACCGCCGAGAAGGTGAACGATTCGGCCACGTCGCCCTGGCTGGAGGCGCCGTCGCCGAAGTAGGCGATGACGGCCGAGTCCGCGCCGTCCTTGGCGACGCCCATCGCGTAGCCGGTGGCGTGCAGCGTCTGGGAGCCGATGACGATCGTGTACAGGTGGAAGTTGTTGCTGTTGGGGTCCCAGCCGCCGTTGTTCACGCCGCGGAACATGCCCAGCAGGTTGGTCGGGTCGACCCCCCGGCACCAGGCGACGCCGTGCTCGCGGTAGGTCGGGAAGACGTAGTCGTCGTCGCGCAGGGCCCGGCCGGAGCCGATCTGGGCGGCCTCCTGGCCGAGCAGCGAGGCCCACAGGCCCAGCTCGCCCTGGCGCTGCAGGGCGGTGGCCTCGGCGTCGAAGCGGCGGGTGAGCACCATGTCGCGGTACAGGCCGCGCAGCTCTTCGGGGGTGATGCCGGCGACGTAGCCGTCGTACTCGGCGTTCTTGACCCGCTTGCCCTCGGGCGTCAGGAGCTGCACGAGTTCCGGATCGGTGGTCTTCTTCGTGGTGGTGCGGGTGGTGCGCTTGGTGCCGGTGGTTCCGGTACTGCTGCCGGTGGTGCCGGCTTTGCCTGCGGCGCTGCGTCGCGGCTTGCGCGCGGCACTGCTGTCCACGGTCACGTGTGCTCCTCCGTCGTTCCGGCCCCCGGGGTTGCCGGTAGGCCAGTGCGGCTCACCTGTTGTCGACCACCGGGCACGGGGTGGGTGCCACTCGGCCGGGAACAGGCGTGACAGGTGCCCCGGCGAGCGCCCTGCAACCTTCACGTTACCCAGTGCTCCACATTTCTGTGAAACCCCTCCTGACCTGCGTGTTTGCTTGGATTTCCAAGTAAATCAGCAGAGGCTGGAGAGTCGCTGGTCACAGCCTTGCAGGAGGCCGGAGCAACGGCACGTTATCCCGGCGACCCCGGGGACGGGAAGAGCTGACGTGTGACGCGGAGCGCGTCGCGTGTGGGCCGTTCGGGCGGGGTCCGGATTTCGCCGGGATGCCTCAGTGTGACCGAAAGCGATCAGCGGCGACTGCCTGTGACAAGCCCCAGCTCACAGCGCCTGGCCGTGCCCTAGCATCTGGCGCGTGCCGCGCCGATGTGTACCACCCCTTGTACCTCACGCGCCCCCTCTGGGCGCCCTGCTGCGCCTCTACGGCGCGGGTTCCCCCCTCACCTGTGAACCCGTGGACCAGGGCCTGCTGAACCGCGGCTACCGGCTGCGCACCACCCGCGGCCGCTACTTCCTCAAACACCATTTCGACCCGGACACCGCAGATCCGGCCGCCATCGAACGCCGCCACCGCGCCACCCAGCGCCTGGCCGACCTCGGCGTCCCGGTCGCCCCGCCGCTCGCGGACCGCGAGGGCCGCACCGTCGCCGTGGTCGGCGGCCACGCCTACGCCCTGCACCCGTGGATCGACGGCAGGCACCGCGACGGCGGCCAGCTCACCCGCGGGCAGAGCGCACGCCTCGGGGCGCTGCTGGGCGCCGTGCACGGCTGCCTGGAGCGGGTGATGCCGCCCAAGGGGCGCACCCGCCCGGCCACGAGCCCGCACCCCGTGGAGAGCGCCGACCCGGCCGACACCTTCGCCCTCATCGACGACCTGCTCGCCCACGTGCGCCGCCACCGCCCCGCCGACGCCTTCGACGAACTGGCCCGCCACCGCCTGCTGGAACGCCGCGCGCTGCTGCGGCGGCACGCGCACCGGCGGCCGCCGCGCGGCGGCCCGGTGGGCTGGGTGCACGGCGACTTCCACCCGTTCAACCTGCTCTACCGCGGCGACGCCCCGGCCGCCATCGTCGACTGGGACCGGCTCGGCGTGCAGCCCCGCGCCGAGGAGGCCGTCCGGGCCGCCGCGATCTTCTTCGTCCGGCCGGCCGGAACCCTCGACCTGCCGAAGGTGCGGGCCTACGCGCGCGCGTACCGGCGCGCGGCCGGGGCCACCCCCTCGGAGCTGGCGGCGGCCGTGCACCGGGTGTGGTGGGAGCGCCTGAACGACTTCTGGATGCTGCGCTGGCACTACGAACGCGGAGACACGCGCGCGGACTGCCAGTTCCCGGCCGCCTCGGCGCTCGCGGTGTGGTGGACGCGGGAGTACGACGCGGTGTGCGACGCCTTCGTGGAAGGTGCGTGAGACCGCCCGGGCGGAGCGGGCCGTGAACGCCGCGCGCGCGTGGAGCGGTCGCTCACACGCGCGCACGGGTCAGTGCCTGTCCTGCCTCCGCCTCACAGCCCTGCCGTGGCGGTCGGCGTCGGCGGCCTTCAAGGCCCCCCGGTGCCGCCGCTGGTGGCGCCGTCCGTCGTGCCCGCGTCCGTGCCGCCGACCGTGGTGCCCGCGTCCGTGCCGCCGGCGGCCGGGTCCGTCGGCGGCTGCGAGCTCGGCGTGGCCGACGGCTGCGCGGAGGTCTGCGGGTCCGAGGGCGGCTCGGACGGCTCGGCGGTGGCCGACCGGGACGGGGTGTACGACGGCGTGTACGACGGCTTCCAGGTGGAGCCGGTGCCCTGGTCCTGGCCGCTGCCGGTGGCGGTGTCGGAGGGCCGGTCCGTGGTGTTGTCGGTCGGGGCCTGGCTCGCCGTGTCGTCCTTCGCCGGCTTGGAGTGCGTCGACGTCGGCTTGGTGTCGGTGCCGTTGCCGCCGCCACCGCCGGCGTTCTGCAGCGCCAGCGCGACACCCGCCGCGATCGCGATCACCGCGAGGACGGCGAGGATCCACAGCCTGCCGCGGCCGCTGCCCTTGTTGCCGTGCCCCTCGAAGCCGCCGTCGTCCCCGCCGCCGTACCCGGTGGGCAGCATGGGCTGCGGGATCTGCGTGGTGCCCGAGGCGTCCGGGTGCGCCATCACGGCCGTCCCCGCGAACCCGGCCGCCGGGGTGTGCCGGCCGTCGTGCGCCCCCACGGGGCCGGTGTTCCAGGTGCCGGTGTGGCCGCCCTGGTCGTAGAGCATCTGCAGGCCGTACTGGACCAGCCCGCGCATCTCCTCGGCCGTCTGGAACCGGTCGTCTGGCTCCTTGGCGAGCGAGCGCATCACCAGGCCGTCCAGCTCGGGCGGGCAGGCGTCGGAGTACTGCGAGGGCGGGGTGGGGATGTCCTGGACGTGCTGGTAGACCACCGACAGCGGCGTCTCGCCGGTGAACGGCGGCCTGAGCGCGAGCAGTTCGTACAGCAGGCAGCCGGTCGCGTACAGGTCGGAGCGGTGGTCCACGGCCTTGCCGAGGGCCTGCTCCGGGGAGAGGTACTGCGGGGTGCCCATGACCATGCCGGTCTGCGTCATCGTCGTGGACGCCCCGTGCAGGGCGCGCGCGATGCCGAAGTCCATCACCTTCACCGCGCCGTTGTTGGTGATGATGACGTTGGCCGGCTTGATGTCGCGGTGCACGATGCCGTGCTGGTGCGAGTAGGCGAGCGCCTCCAGCACCCCGGAGACGATGATCAGCGCCTGCTCGGGACCGGGCGCCTCGGCGTTCAGCAGCAGGTCGCGGATGGTGCGGCCCTCGACCAGCTCCATCACGATGTACGGCACGGACTGGCCGCCGACGTAGTCCTCGCCGGAGTCGTACACGGCGACGATCGCGTGGTGGTTGAGTCCGGCCACCGACTGGGCCTCGCGCGTGAAGCGGGCCTTGGAGACCGGGTCCTCGGCCAGGTCGGCGCGCAGCAGCTTGACCGCGACCGTGCGGCCCAGGCGGACGTCCTCGGCGGCGAACACCTCCGCCATGCCGCCCCGGCCCAGCCGGTGGGTCAGCCGGTACCGGCCGTCGCCGACGAGCCCGCCGTTGCCCCACGCCTCCGGCGTCTCGGACATGCCGCCGCCAGACGCCTCGGGGTCGGACGGGCCCTGGGCGCTGTGCGTCTGTGCCATCGGTCCTCGCCGTCGTTTCTGCCCGCGGTGCGCGCGGTGTTGTCACGGTCTCCGTCGGCCACGCTACAGCCTCCGCGGGGGCCGCCGGTCCGGTTCCGGCACCGGGAGGAGCCCGAGACTGACCGGTCATGAAACCTCTAGCACGCGCTGTCGTGCAAATTCTGTGTACCGGTGGTAGGGCCGCTGTAACGCTTCCGCGACTCTTCTTTCGCGTACGGTCACGGAACGGGCACCGCGCTTGACGTGTCGGTGCCCTGGGGCAGACTTGGCCGGGAATGACACATTCGATCAAGGCATGTTCGCCCAGCGACGGCGCCGGACGGCCAGTGGGGGACGCTAAGAGATGAGCCAGGACGGCGTACGGGGCCGGTACGCGGGGCGGGCGCTGGCCGGCGGCCGCTACCAGCTGCGCGACTTGCTCGGCGAGGGCGGCATGGCCTCGGTGCACCTGGCGTACGACGCCGTGCTCGACCGCCAGGTCGCGATCAAGACCCTGCACACCGAGCTGGGGCGGGAACAGGCCTTCCGCGAGCGCTTCCGCCGCGAGGCCCAGGCCGTGGCCAAGCTCACGCACACCAACATCGTCTCGGTCTTCGACACCGGCGAGGACGATCTGGACGGCTCGACGATGCCGTACATCGTCATGGAGTACGTCGAGGGCCGCCCGCTGGGCTCGGTCCTCGAGGAGGACGTCCGGCAGTACGGCGCCATGCCCGCCGACAAGGCACTGAAGATCACTGCGGACGTGCTGGCGGCGCTGGAGATCAGCCACGAGATGGGGCTGGTCCACCGCGACATCAAGCCGGGCAACGTGATGACGACCAAGCGCGGTGTGGTCAAGGTCATGGACTTCGGCATCGCCCGCGCCATGCAGTCCGGCGTCACCTCGATGACCCAGACCGGCATGGTCGTCGGCACCCCGCAGTACCTCTCGCCCGAGCAGGCCCTGGGCCGCGGCGTGGACGCCCGCTCCGACCTGTACTCGGTCGGCATCATGCTGTTCCAGCTGGTCACCGGCCGGCTGCCGTTCGACGCGGATTCCCCGCTGGCGATCGCCTACGCGCATGTGCAGGAGGAGCCGGTCGCGCCGTCCTCGATCAACCGCGCCCTGCCCCCGGCGGTGGACGCGCTGGTCGCCCGCGCGCTGAAGAAGAACCCGAACGAGCGCTTCCCGACCGCCGAGTCCATGCGCGACGAGTGCCTGCGCGTCGCCGCCTCCCTCCAGGCGGCCCCGCCGAGCATCGTGCCGGGCACCGCGCCGGCCCAGAGCGGCGCCGGCGTGGCGTCCGCGGTGTTCCCGCCGGTCGACCAGGCGGCCCCGGCGCCCACCGGCCCGGTGCAGACGCCGTACCAGCCGACGCCGCAGCCGCACCCGTACGGCACCCAGCCGCCCGCGCCGGCGTACGGCTACCCGCAGCAGGGCGGCTACCCGACCCCGGCGGCCGCCTACGGGCAGCAGGCCGCCCCGACGCCGCCGCCGTACACCATCTCCCCGCCGACCGCCGCGCAGTCCGCGGGCGGGGGCGGCGGGAAGAGCAACAAGCCGGTGATCATCGGCTCCGTCGTGGTGTCCCTGGTCGCGGTCGTCGGCCTGATCGTCGCGCTGACGCTCAACGGCAACGGCGACGGCACCGGCGCCGGCGGCGACGCGAGCGCGTCGGCGTCGACCCACGGGGCGGGCTACCGGGGTCCGGACATGTCGAAGACGGTCGACAAGACCCTGTGCACGGAGCCGCAGGAGTCGTACAACGACCCGAAGAAGATCCAGATCCCGGACTTCCGGTACAAGTACATCAACTCGGTCAAGGACTGCGCGGCGGCCGCGGGCTGGCAGGTGACGACGAAGAGCGTCGACGAGAACACCTTCGGCCAGGGCGCGGTCATCGACCAGTTCCCCAAGCCCGGCACGGACATGGACCCCAAGCACGTCGAGATCCAGCTCAACGTGTCCACGGGCAACCCGTAGCCCGCAGGCGCGAAACGGCAGGTGACGCGAAAGGGCCCGGCGGACGTCCGCCGGGCCCTGGTTGCTTACCGGATCACTACAGGTAGGGGCCGCCCGAGCGGCCGCCCGTGCGCGGGTCGTGCCCGTCCTCCAGGGACACGCCCGGCGGGAGCGCGCGGCGCATCTGCTCCAGCTGGGCGCGCGCGGCCATCTGCTGGGCGAACAGCGTCGTCTGGATGCCGTGGAACAGGCCCTCCAGCCAGCCCACCAGCTGGGCCTGCGCGATGCGCAGTTCCGCGTCGCTCGGCGTCGCCTCGTCCGCGAACGGCAGGGAGAGCCGCTCCAGTTCCTCGACCAGCTCCGGCGCCAGGCCGTCCTCCAGCTCCTTCACCGAGCTGGCGTGGATCTCCTTCAGCCGCGCCCGGCTGGCCTCGTCCAGAGGAGCCGCACGCACCTCCTCCAGAAGCTGCTTGATCATGCTGCCGATCCGCATCACCTTGGCCGGCTGCTCGACCTGCTCCGTCACCGGGGTCTCGCGGGAGTCCTCGTCTCCGCCGCCGCCGAGAGCCATCCCGTCCTGGCCCACGACGAGGATCTGGGGATTCTCCGGCGACCGTTCGTTCCTCGGCATCTCCATGCCGCCATTCTCTCGCACGCCTCCACCTCATCACCGTGCCGCCCCCCTGCGGGGCGGATCCGCCGTTTACACCCGACGGAGCAACCAGAAATGCCCGCTTCGTCCTGCGATGTGAGGCTGGCTTGCGTCGGTGTACGACGACTGCGCTCCGGGAGGTCACCGACATGGCCCCATGGCTGCGACTCACCCTTCGCCGCGGACGGCTGCTGCTCGTGATAGCGGCGGCGGTACCGGTGTACGGCACGGCCCCCGCCCACGGCGCCGAGGCCGCCCCGCACGACTCCCCCGCGCCCCCGGGCCGGACCGCCGTGCCCGCTTCCCCGGCCGCGCCGGCCTCCGCCTCCCCCGCCGCCTCGCGTTCGCCGTCCCGGGCCGCCGAGCCGTCCCGGGCCGGCAGCGGGGCGGGGGAGGGCCGGATGCGCCCCGGCCGGCCGGACGGGCCGGCCGCGCAGGAGGAGGGCGACGACGACTCCGGCACGGTCACGGGGGCCTCCGACCCCGGCGATCCGGAGGCCGGCCACCCGGAGGAGCCGGAGACCGCCGACTCCCCGGCGGCCTCCGCCACGACCGAGGAGGCCGGGCTGGACCCCGCCCGGTCCCCGGGGCCGTCCACGGCCCCGGACACCGCGCGCCAGGGCCAGGAAGAAGCCACCCAGCCGGCCCTGCGCATCCTGCCGCTCGGCGCCGGCCTGGTCCTCGTCGGGCTCGGCCTCGGCCTGGCCTTCGTGGGCCTGCGGGTGCGCAGGAGCTGACCCGGCCCGGCGGTACGGGCGCCCGCTACGGCGCCACCAGCAGCACCTTGCCGATGTGCCCGCTGTCCTCCACCACCTGGTGGGCCTCGCCGGCCTGCGGCATCGGCATCTCGCGGTCGACGACCGGGCGGACGTGCCCCGCCTCCAGCAGCGGCCACACGTGCTCGCGTACGGCGGCCACGATCGCGGCCTTCTCCTCGAGCGGCCGCGCCCGCAGCGACGTCGCGCTGACGGCGGCCCGCTTGCTCAGCAGGGTGCCGATGTTCAGCTCGCCCTTCGCCCCGCCCTGCATGCCGATGATCGCCAACCGCCCGTTGACGGCGAGGGCCTGAATGTTGCGGTCCAGGTACTTGGCGCCCATGTTGTCGAGGATGACGTCGGCGCCCGCGCCGTCGGTGGCCTGCTCGATCTCGGCGACGAAGTCCTGCTCCCGGTAGTTGATCAGCACGTCCGCGCCCAGCTCGGCGCAGCGCTCCAGCTTCTCCTTCGTCCCGGCGGTCACCGCCACCCTGGCACCGAGGGCCTTGGCCAGCTGGATCGCCATCGTGCCGATGCCGCTGGAGCCGCCGTGGACCAGCAGCGTCTCGCCGGGGCGCAGATGGGCGACCATGAAGACGTTGGACCAGACGGTGCAGACCACCTCGGGCAGCGCGGCCGCCTGCTTCAGATCCAGGCCCTCCGGCACCGGCAGCAACTGCCCGGCCGGAACGGCGACCTTCTCGGCGTAGCCGCCGCCCGCGAGCAGCGCGCACACCGTGTCGCCGACGGCCCAGCCGGAGACGCCGGGGCCGAGCGCGGCGATTCTGCCGGAGCACTCCAGGCCGGGGTAGGGGGACGCGCCGGGCGGCGGGTCGTAGAAGCCCTGCCGCTGCAGGACGTCCGCGCGGTTGACGGCGCTGGCCACCACCTCGACCAGCACCTCACCCTCGCCGGGCACCGGATCGGGCACCTCGGCCCACACCAGCGCCTCGGGCCCACCAGGTTCGGGAATCGTGATCGCATGCATGCACGCGACGCTACTCCCCGTCGGCGCCGTCCCCGGGGCAGGCCCGCTCAGTCGCCGTTCACGGGGCGGTGCGGGGTGACCTGGGCGCCGGGGGTCGCGCGGACGATGGTGATCAGCCGGTCGGTCAGCCGGAGCGTGCCGATGGACGGGTCGTCGTAGCCGAGCACCCGGTGGCCCCGCAGGACGCTCACCACGAGGTCGTCGGTCTCGCGCGGCCTCCGGCCGACCTCGGCCCGGACCACGGGGCGTTCGACGATGTCGAGCCCGCTGCCCTGCTGGATCAGGTCCTCCATGACCATGCCGGCGGCGGGGCTGAGCACGGAGAGGCCGAGCAGCCGCCCGGCCGCGCCGGAACTGGTGATAACGGCGTCGGCCCCGGACTGCCGGAGCAGCGGGGCGTTCTCCTCCTCGCGCACGGCGGCCACGATCTTCGCGCCGCGGTTGAGCTGCCGGGCGGTGAGGGTGACGAGGACGGCGGTGTCGTCGCGCTGCGGGGCCACGATGATCTGCCGGGCCCGGTGCACCTCGGCCCGTTCGAGGACCTCGCTGCGAGTGGCGTCGCCCATGACCCCCGCGAAGCCCTCGGCGTTCGCCGTGTCGATCACCTTGGAGCTGGGGTCGACCACGACCACCTGCTCCTTCCGCAGTCCCGTCGCGCACACGGTCCTGATGGCCGACCGCCCCTTGGTGCCGAAGCCGACGACGACGGTGTGATCGCGCAAGGCGGACCTCCAGCGGTTCAGACGCCACTCCTCCCGGGTGCGCTCGGTGAGGACCTCCAGCGTGGTGCCGACCAGGATGATCAGGAACAGCACGCGCAGGGGCGTGATGACGAAGATGTTGGTGAGCCGGGCACTGTCGCTGACCGGGGTGATGTCGCCGTATCCGGTGGTGGAGAGGGTGACGGTCGCGTAGTAGAACGCGTCGAGGAGGTCGACGGAGCCGTCGGAGTTGTCGTGGTAGCCGTCGCGGTCGGCGTAGACGACGAGGGCGGTGGCGACCAGCACCGCCAGGGCCATGACCAGCCGCTTGGCGACCTGACGGAGCGGGCGCTCCACCACCTTCCTCGGGAGTGTCACCCGATGGGTCACCAGATGTTCGCCCGCCTGGCGGGCGATGGCGTCATGGCCCGGAAGTTTCACGTGAAACACACCCCGATCCCGGCCGCCGCCCAGGGCAGGTCCAGCAGCTCCGTCTCCTCCCCCGGCCGGGCACCGCCCGGCGGTACGACGGCCAGCGCGTCGGCGACGGCGACTCCGCGCAGCATGGCGGGGCCGTTGTAGTGCAGCGGTACGGCACGGTCGCCGCGCAGCACGACCGGGATGAGCCGGGTGTCGTACGGGTGCCCCTGCACCGCCTCGGTGAGCGGCAGCGTGTAGCGCTCCGGGGCGGGGCGGGCGGCGAGGGTCCGCAGCAGGGGCTCGGCGAGCGTCAGCAGGCCGGAGACGGCCGCGAGGGGGTTGCCGGGCAGGCCGACCAGGTGCTGGTTCTCCTTGGTGCGCGCCAGCAGCATGGGGTGCCCGGGGCGCACCTTCACGCCGTCGACGAGGAGTTCGGCGCCGATGCGCTCCAAGGTGGGGTGGACGTGGTCGAGTGGTCCCGCCGCGGTGCCGCCGGTGGTGACGACGAGGTCGGCCGTGGAGGTGGTGAGCGCGCGGCGCAGGGCCCTGGCGTCGTCCCCGAGCCGGCGGACGGAGGTCACCTCGGCGCCCATCGCGCGCAGCCAGGGCAGCAGCATCGGACCGAGCGCGTCGCGGATCAGCCCGTCGTGCGGGAGCCCCTCATTGAGCAGTTCGTCCCCCAGGACGAGGACTTCGGCGCGGGGGCGCGGAACGGCGGTGACGGTGTCGTAACCGGCGGCCGCAGCCAGGCCCAGGACGGCCGGGGTGACGAGGGTGCCGACGGGGAGCAGCTGGTCGCCGTTGCGGCACTCCTGGCCGCGGGGGCGGATGTCCTGGCCGTGGCCCAGTTCCCGGGAGGCGTGGAGCCGGCCCTGGGCGTCGGTGCGGCCGTGTTCGCTGCGCAGGACGGCGGTGGTGTCGGCCGGGATGCGGGCGCCGGTCGCGATGCGGACCGCCTCGCCGTCGGTGAGCGGCCCGGGCCGGCCGTGCCCGGCGAGCACGGCATCCTCGCGCACCTCCCAGGGGCCGGGTCCGGCGACCGCCCAGCCGTCCATCGCGGAGGTGTCGAAGGAGGGCAGGTCGGTGAGCGCGTCGAGGGGCGTGGCGAGGACCAGGCCGAGGGCGTCGGCGAGGGGGACCGAGACGGGGGTGCGGCGGCCCGCCGAGCGGGCGGCGCGGGCGGCGGTCTCCCTGGCCCGGGGCCAGGGGGTCGCCCGGTGCCCCTCGTGCCCGTGTGCGCCGTGCCGGGCGGGGGCGGGCACGGCGCCGGGTGCGTCGTCCTTGGGGTGCCTCACGAGGGCCAGGGCCTCCTCGACGTCGAGGTCGTCGCCGTCCCCGGCGGGCGCGTGGGCCCGGGCGCCGGGGGCGGTCATCCGGCGTCCGGGGCGGACGCGCCCCGCTGGTGCTCGTCCTCCCAGCGCTTGGCCAGTGCGGCGGCCCGGCGGGCGGCCTCGGCCACGGCCTCGGGGCCGCCCGCGGCCCGGGCGGCGGCGTAGCCGACGAGGAAGGTGGTCAGGGGCGCGGCGGGCCGGGCCACACCGTGCGCGGCGTCGCGGGCCAGGTCGAGCAGGGCGCCGGTGTCGACGTCCAGGTCGATACCCAGCTCGTCCTTGACTGCGGAGATCCATTCATCCAACACGTGTCCATGCTCCCTGATGCGTGCCCGGGCGTCGGCGAGGTCGTCCCAGGTGTCGCAGTCGAACGACGCGAGCGGGTCCGGGACGCGGGTGAGCTGGAGGACGCCGGTCAGCCGGCGCAGGGGCAGCCCGGCGAGGCCGCCGTGCCGGGCGGCGAGGGCGGCCAGTTCGCGGCGCAGCGCGGCACTCCGGTAGGCGGCCACGAGCGGCTGGTCGCGGCCCTCGGCGTCGGTGAGCAGCGCGCCGTCGGCACCGCTCGCGCGCAGGGCGGTCAACAGCCCGTGCAGGGCGGCCGGCCGGAGGAAGGGCAGGTCGGCGGAGAGGACCACCGTGTGCTCGGCGGTGGTGAGCCGCAGGCCGGCCTCCAGCGCGGCGACCGGCCCGGCGCCGGGCGGCTCCTCGCGGGCCCAGCGCACCGGCCGGGAGGTGGGCCGGGGAGCGGCGACGACGACGGTGGTGGCCGCACCCGCGCAGGCCGCGAGCACGCGGTCGAGCAGGGAGCGCCCGCCGACCCGCAGGCCGGGCTTGTCGGCGCCGCCGAGCCGCCGGGCGGCGCCGCCGGCCAGCACGACGGCGTCGTACGGCTCCGCGGTCCCGGGCGCGCCGGGGGCGTTGTCGGTCACCCCCCGAGTATGTCGTGCCCCGTGCTCCCGCCGGACCCTGGCCCGGGTCGCGGAGTCCCGGGCCGGGCCGGTGTCACAGGGTGCGCAGCAGGACGGCCGGCTGTTCCACGCAGTCCGCCACGTACCGCAGGAAGCCGCCCGCGGTACCGCCGTCGCACACCCGGTGGTCGAAGGTGAGCGAGAGCTGGACGACCTGGCGCACCGCCAGCTCCCCTTCGTGCACCCACGGCTTGGGGATGATGCGGCCGACGCCGAGCATGGCGGCCTCGGGGTGGTTGATGATCGGGGTGGAGCCGTCGACGCCGAAGACGCCGTAGTTGTTCAGCGTGAAGGTGCCGCCGGTGAGGTCCCCGGGGGTCAGTGTCCCGGCCCGGGCGGCCTCGGTGAGCCGGGCGAACTCGGCGGTGAGCGACTCGGCGTCGCGCGCGTGGGCGTCCCGGACGACCGGCACGACCAGCCCGCGCTCGGTCTGCGCGGCGAACCCGAGGTGGACCTGGTCGAGTTGGACGACCTCGCGGGCCTCGGTGTCGACGTAGGAGTTCAGTTCGGGGAACCGGGCGAGGGCGGCGGTGCAGACGCGGGCGAGCAGCGCGAGCAGGGAGATCTTCGGTCCCCCGGCGGCGTTCATGGCGGTGCGCGCGCGCATGAGTTCGGTGGCGTCGGCGTCGACCCAGCAGGTGGCGTCGGGGATCTCCCGGCGGCTGCGGGAGAGCTTGTCGGCGACGGCGCCGCGCACGCCCTTGAGGGGGGTGCGGATGCCGCCCCGGCGGTCGGCGGGGGAGGCCTTGGCGGCCGGCTCCCCGGCCACGGGGGCCGGAGCGGGCGCGGGTGCCGCCGCGGTCCGCAGGGCGTTCTCGACGTCGGACCGCAGGATCAGCCCGTCGGGTCCGGAGCCGGACAGCCGCCTGAGGTCCAGTCCGCCCTCGCGGGCGAGCTTGCGCACCAGCGGGGAGATCACGGGGACCGGTCCCCCGGCGGGCGCGGAAGCGGGCGCGGGTGCCGGGGCGGCCGGTACCTGAGCGACCGGTGCGGGCGCGGCCGGTGCCGGGGCGGCCGGTGCCGGAGCGGTGCCCTTCGCCGTCCCGTTGGCGGCGGCCGAGCGCACCCGGCGGCGCCGGGCCGGCGCCTCGGAGGTGCCGTAGCCGACCAGGACGTTGCCCGACCCCGCGGACTCGCCGTCGTCGGCCTGCGGGCCCACGGCGACGGTCAGCAGCGGGGCACCGACGGGCAGCTCGGCACCCTCCTCGCCGAAGCGGGCGGTGACCACGCCGCCGTAGGGGCAGGGGACCTCGACCATCGCCTTGGCCGTCTCGACCTCCACGACCGGCTGGTCGACGGCGACGACGTCGCCGACCTGCACCAGCCAGCGGACGATCTCCGCCTCGGTGAGGCCCTCGCCGAGGTCGGGAAGCTTGAACTCCAGCACCTGTGCCATCAGCCCTCGGCCTCCCACTGCAGGCGTGCCACGGCGTCCAGGATGCGGTCGACGCCGGGCAGGTGGTGCCGCTCCAGCATGGGCGGCGGGTAGGGGAGGTCGAAGCCGGCCACGCGCAGCACGGGCGCCTCCAGGTGGTGGAAGCAGCGCTCGGTGATCCGGGCCGCGATCTCACCGCCGGGTCCGCCGAACCCGGTCGACTCGTGCACGACGACCGCGCGTCCGGTGCGGCGGACGGCCGCGCAGACCGTCTCGTCGTCGAACGGCACCAGGGAGCGCAGGTCGATCACCTCCAGGTCCCAGCCCTCCGCCTGCGCGGCCTCGGCGGCCTCCAGGCAGACGGGCACGGAGGGGCCGTAGGTGATCAGCGTGGCGCTGCGGCCCGCGCGGCGGACCACGGCCCGTCCGATCGGCTCGACCTCCGTGGGCTGCTCGGGGTTCCAGGTGTCCTTCGACCAGTACAGCCGCTTGGGCTCGAGGAAGACGACCGGGTCGTCGGAGGCGATGGACCGGCGCAGCAGTCCGTAGGCGTCGGCGACGGTCGCGGGCGTGACGACGTGCAGGCCCGGGGTGGCCATGTAGTAGGCCTCGGAGGAGTCGCTGTGGTGCTCCACGCCGCCGATGCCGCCGCCGTAGGGCACGCGGACGGTGATCGGCAGGGGCATCCGGCCGCGCGTGCGGTTGCGCATCCGCGAGACGTGGCTGATCAGCTGCTCGAACGCCGGGTAGGCGAAGGCGTCGAACTGCATCTCCACCACCGGGCGCAGGCCGTACATGGCCATGCCGACGGCGGTGCCGAGGATGCCGGCCTCGGCGAGCGGGGTGTCGGTGCAGCGGTCCTCGCCGAACTCCTTGGCGAGTCCGTCGGTGACCCGGAAGACCCCGCCGAGGGTGCCGACGTCCTCGCCCATGACGTGCACCGTGGGGTCGGCGGCCATCGCGTCGCGCATCGCGCGCGTGAGGGCCTGTGCCATGGTGGCGGGCTTGACGGCCACGGTGGTCATCGCCGGCCGCCTTCCTGCTCGTCCTGCTCCGCCTCCAGCTCGGCGCGCAGCAGCGCGCGCTGCTCGCGCAGTTGCGCGGTGGTCTCGGCGTAGACGTGGTCGAAGAGGTGCATGGGGTCGAGTTCCGGGTCCCGGTTCATACGTTCGCGCAAGGCTGCGGCCATCTCCTCGGCGTCCTGCCGGGCCGCCTCGACACCGGCGTCGTCGAGCAGCCCGCGCTCGGTGAGTTCCTGTTCCAGCAGGCGGATCGGGTCGTGCGCCCGCCAGGCCTCGACCTCGGCGTCGCCGCGGTAGCGGGTGGCGTCGTCGGCGTTGGTGTGGGCGTCGATGCGGTACGTCACCGCCTCCACCAGGGTCGGGCCGCCGCCCTCGCGGGCACGCCGTACGGCGTCGCTGAGGACCTCGTGCACGGCGGCGGCGTCGTTGCCGTCGACCAGCCGGCCCGGCATGCCGTAGCCGACGGCCTTGTGGGCCAGGGACGGCGCGGCGGTCTGCTTGGCGAGCGGGACGGAGATGGCGAAACCGTTGTTCTGCACCAGGAAGACGACCGGGGCCTGCCAGACGGCGGCGAAGTTCAGCGCCTCGTGGAAGTCGCCCTCGCTGGTGCCGCCGTCGCCGATCATGGCGAGCGCGACGACGTCGTCGCCCTTGAGGCGGGCGGCGTGCGCGAGGCCGACGGCGTGCGGCAGCTGGGTGGCCAGCGGGGTGCTGAGCGGGGCCACCCGGTGGGCGTAGGGGTCGTAGCCGTTGTGCCAGTCACCGCGCAGCAGGGTGAGGGCCTCGGCGGGGTCCACGCCCCGGGCGACGACGGCGAGGGTGTCGCGGTAGCTGGGGAAGAGCCAGTCACGCTCCTCCAGCGCCAGGGCGGCGGCGACCTCGCAGGCCTCCTGTCCGGTGCTGGAGGGATAGACGGCGAGGCGGCCCTGCTTGGTCAGCGCGGTGGCCTGCACGTTGTACCGGCGGCCGCGCACCAGCTCGGTGTACAGCCGGCGCAGCAGACCGGGGTCGGCCTTGGCGATCGCCTCGGTGCCGAGCACGCGGTGGGGCTCGGCGTCGGGCAGCAGCGGCGCGGGGTCCATCCTGGGCTGCCAGGCGGGCGGCGGCGATGGCCGGTACGCGCCCCGCTGCTCCATGACCGTCATGACGGCACCTCCTCGTGGGAGTGGCTACGGGAGGCGTGTCGGCTGTGACCCGCCTCACCTACCGATTGTTCGGTCGTCGGCACATTTTGGCTACAGGCCGCGTCAGGCTGTGGACAAACGGTTCTCCACAGCCTGGAATGAATGCAGGACGTCCACGGCGGTGAAGCGGGGGGACATGGCAGCTGAACAAATGGCCGACGGCCCGCAGGAGAGCACCCTGCCGCCACCGCCGCGTCCGCTGGACGCCATCGACCAGGACATCCTGAAGATCCTGCAGGCGGACGGCCGCGCCTCGATACGGTCGGTGGCCGAACGGGTGCACGTCTCGCGCGCCAACGCCTACGCGCGGATCAACCGTCTGGTCGAGGACGGGGTGATCCGGGGCTTCAGCGCCCGCGTCGACCACGAGCGGGCGGGGCACGGCACGTCGGCGTACGTCACGCTGAAGATCGTGCAGAACACCTGGCGCACGGTCCGCGACCAGCTCCGGCTGCTGCCCGGCGCCTCGCACATCGCCCTGGTGGGCGGTGACTTCGACGTCCTGCTCCTGGTGCACGCGCCCGACAACAGGGCGCTGCGCGAGCTGGTGCTCACCCGGCTCCAGGCGATCCCCGAGGTGCTCAGCACGCGCACGCTGCTGGTGTTCGAGGAGGAGGACCTGGAGCCGGAGGCCTGACCGGCGCCGCTCAGGCGCGCCGCAGCCCGGCGAAGACCAGACGGACCACGGCGTCGGCCACCTCGGGGCCGCTGGCCCCGCGCACGTCGGGCCGGTACCACTCCACGATGGAGTTGATCATCCCGAAGACCAGCCGGGTGGCCAGGCGCACCTCCACGTCACCGCGTACGTCCCCGTCGGCGGCCGCGGCCTTCAGCAGCTCGGCGACCCGGTGGTCGAAGTCGCGGCGCCGCTCCAGCGCCCACCGCTCGGTCTCGGTGTTGCCGCGCACGCGCAGCAGCAGGGTGACGTAGGGCAGCTCGGCGATGAGCACCTCGACCATCCGCCGCACGACGTGCTCCAGCCGGCCGACCGGCCGCCCCACGCGCGCGGGCTCCTCCTCCAGGATGGCGAACAGGCCGTCCAGCGCCCGGCTGACGGCCCGGCGCAGCAGCTCCTCCTTGCCGCTGACGTGGTGGTATATGGACGACTTGGAGATGCCGGCCGCCCGCGAGAGGTGCTCCATGGACGTGCCGTCGTAGCCGCGCTCGTTGAAGACCTGGACGGCTACGGACAGCAGCGTCTCGGGGGTGTACGTGTCGCGCCTGGCGGTGGTCACGAGGTGCCCTCCCGCTTGTCGGTGGCGTACGCGTGGCGGTAGAGCGCGAGGGACGGCGCGTACCGTCCGGAGGGGTCGCGCAGGTGCAGGTCGTCCAGGAGCTCGTACGCCCAGCCGCGGCCCAGCCTGCGGCCCCACTCGAAGGGGCCGAGCGGGTAGTTGACGCCCAGGCGCATCGCGGTGTCGATGTCCTCCTCGGTGGCCACGCCCTTGGCGACGGCCTCGTGGGCGAGGTCGACGATCCGCGCGACCGTGCGGGCGACGATCATGCCGGGGACGTCCCCGATGACGCTGACGTCCTTGCCGAGCGCCTGGAAGAGGCCGGTGGCCTCGGCGAGGGTCTGCGGCGAGGTGTCCCGGGAGGCGGACAGGGCGATGCGGGTGGCCCGGCGGTAGTCGAGGGCGAGGTCGAAGTAGACGACGTCGCGGAACTCCACGGAGGTCTGGCCGTCGGCCAGGACCAGCTGGCCGCCGCTGGGCAGCACCAGCCGGGTGCCCTGGTCCTCTTCCTCCTCGCGGAGCGGGATGCCCGCCTCGCGGATCAGCGTGAGCAGCTCGGCCGCGGGCCCCAGGTCCCCCTCGACGGTGACGTGGACGGGCGGCCGCTCCTGCTCGGCGGTGTGCGGCACGGCCCGCTCGGCACCGTCGGCGTAGTCGTACCAGCCGTGCCCGGACTTGCGGCCGAGCCGCCCGGACTCGACCAGCCGGCGCTGGGCGAGGGAGGGCGTGAAGCGCACGTCCTGGAAGAAGGACTGCCACACCGAGTGGGTGACGGCCTCGTTGACGTCCTGCCCGATGAGGTCGGTCAGCTCGAAGGCGCCCATCCGGAAGCCGCCGCACTCGCGCAGGACCGCGTCGATGGTGGCCGGGTCGGCGGCCTGGGACTCCAGGACGGCGAAGGCCTCGGCGTAGAAGGGCCGGGCGATGCGGTTGACGATGAACCCCGGGGTGTCGGCGCAGGCCACCGGGGTCTTGCCCCAGGCGCGGGCGGTCTCGTACGCGCGCGTGGCCGACGTGACGTCGGTGGCGAACCCGGAGACGACCTCGACCAGCGGCAGCAGCGGGGCCGGGTTGAAGAAGTGCAGGCCGACGAAGCGGCCCGGGTGGCGCAGCGCGCCGGCGATGGCCGTCACCGACAGGGAGGAGGTGTTGGTGGCGAGCAGGCAGTCCTCGCCCACGATCTCCTCGAGATCCCGGAAGAGCTGCTGCTTGACGTCCAGCCGCTCCAGGACGGCCTCGACGACCAGCGCGCAGTCCGCCAGGTCGGCGAGGTCGGCGGCGGGCGTGAGCCGGGCGCGGGCGGCGTCCCGCTCGGCGGCGGTGAGCCGGTCCTTGGCCACGAGCCGGTCCAGGCGGGCGCCGATCGCTTCGGCCGCCTCCCGGGCCCGCCCCGGCACGGCGTCGTGGAGCCGCACGGGGTGGCCGGCGACCAGCGCGACCTGGGCGATGCCCTGGCCCATGGTGCCGGTGCCGACGACGGCCACGGGGCTGCTGAGGTCGAGTGCTGTCATGTGCGCGATCCTCCCGCACGGCGTTGTCCACAGATGCGGCGGACCCCCTTGTCCCGACCGATCGTTCGGTTACTCTAGCTCTGACCGGCTGTCCCTGCCCACGTTTCTGCCCAGGTCATGAACTCGACGAAGAGTTCTCAAGACAAGGAGTTGGTCCCGCATGGCCGCCGAACTGCCCCCCACCGAGCTGATCGCGAAGCACCGGCCCACGCTCGACCAGGCCCTGGAAGCGATCCGCACGCGCGCCTACTGGTCGCCGCACCCCGAGCACCCCAAGGCCTACGGCGAGCACGGCAGCCTGGACATGGCGGCGGGCAAGGCCGCCTTCGACTCCCTCCTCGGCACCCGCCTCGACCTCGGCCAGCCGGGCACGGACGACTGGGTGGGCGGCGAGACCTCTCCGTACGGCATCGAGCTGGGCGTGAGCTACCCGCACGCGGACCTCGACGTGCTGCTGCCCGCCATGCGGGCCGGACAGCCCGCCTGGCGGGACGCGGGCGCCGAGGTGCGGGCGGTGGTCTGCCTGGAGATCCTCAAGCGGATCAGCGACCGGACGCACGAGTTCGCCCACGCGGTCATGCACACCAGCGGGCAGGCCTTCATGATGGCGTTCCAGGCGGGCGGCCCGCACGCCCAGGACCGCGGCCTGGAGGCGGTGGCGTACGCCTACGCGGAGCAGGTCCGCACCCCCGAGGCGGCGGAGTGGACCAAGCCGCAGGGCAAGCGGGAGCCGCTCGCGCTCACCAAGCGGTTCACGCCGGTCCCGCGCGGCATCGGCCTGGTCATCGGCTGCAACACCTTCCCGACCTGGAACGGCTACCCGGGCCTCTTCGCCTCGCTCGCCACCGGCAACGCGGTCCTCGTCAAGCCGCACCCGCGCGCGGTGCTGCCGCTCGCGCTCACCGTGTCGGTCGCCCGGGACGTGCTCCGGGAGGCGGGCTTCGACGCGAACCTGGTGGCCCTGGCCGCCGAGCACCCCGGCGAGGGCATCGCCAAGACCCTCGCCACCCGGCCCCAGATCAGGATCATCGACTACACCGGCTCGACGTCCTTCGGCGACTGGCTGGAGGCCAACGCCCGCCAGGCGCAGGTCTACACGGAGAAGGCCGGCGTCAACACGGTGATCGTCCACTCCACGGACGACTACCGGGGCATGCTGTCCAACCTGGCGTTCTCCCTGTCCCTGTACAGCGGCCAGATGTGCACCACCCCGCAGAACCTGCTGATCCCCCGCGACGGCATCGACACGGACCAGGGCCCCAGGACCTTCGACGAGGTCACCGCCGACCTCGCCCGCGCGGTCGACGGCCTGCTCGGCGACGACGCGCGCGCCAACGCCCTGCTCGGCGCGATCGTCAACCCGGACGTCAAGGCCCGGCTGGAGGCGGCGGCCGGCCTCGGCGAGGTCGCCCTGGCCTCCCGCGAGGTCGCCAACCCCGAGTTCCCGGGCGCGGTCGTGCGCACCCCCGTCATCGTCAAGCTGGACGGCGCCAAGCCGGACGCCGAGGCGGCCTACATGAGCGAGTGCTTCGGCCCCGTCTCCTTCGCCGTCGCCGTCGACTCGGTGACCGACGCCGTCGAGCTGCTGCGCCGCACGGTCCGCGAGAAGGGCGCGATGACGGTCGGCGCCTACACCACGGACGCCGAGGTCGAGCGGGCCGTCGAGGAGGTCTGCCTGGAGGAGGCCGCCCAGCTGTCGCTCAACCTGACCGGCGGGGTGTACGTGAACCAGACCGCGGCGTTCTCCGACTTCCACGGGTCCGGCGGCAACCCGGCGGCGAACGCGGCCCTGTGCGACGGCGCGTTCGTCGCCAACCGCTTCCGCGTGGTGGAGGTCCGCCGGCAGGCCTGAGGCCCCTCGCTCGGATCAGGCCGGAACCGCGCCCCCGGTGGCACTCCAGTGGTACAGCGTCATCGCCACGCTCGTGGCCAGGTTGTAGCTGGAGACCTGGGGGCGCATCGGCAGCCGCAGCAGACGGCCGGCCCGCGCGCGCAGCGGCGCCGACAGCCCGCTGCGCTCCGAACCGAAGGCCAGCACGGCGTCGTCGGGCAGCTCGGCGCCCCGGATGTCCTCGCCCTCCGGGTCGAGCGCGAACAGCGGTCCGGGGGGCAGCTCGTCGACGCCCAGCCGCTCCACGGCGGTCGCGAAGTGCAGCCCCGCCCCGCCGCGCACCACCGTCGGGTGCCACGGGTCCAGGGGACCCGTGGTGACCACTCCGGTCGCCCCGAAACCGGCGGCCAGCCGGATCACCGCACCGGCGTTCCCCAGGTTGCGGGGCGTGTCGAGGACGACGACGGGCGCGGTGCGCGGCAGCTGGCCGAGCGCCCGCAGATTGGCCTCGCGCGAGGGCCGTACGGCGAGCGCGGCGACGCCCGTCGGGTGGGGCCGCGGCACGAGGGAGGCGTAGGTCTCCGCCGGCACCTCGGTCAGCAGTGTCGCCAGGGCGTCCCGTACGTCCGCGGCCAGTTCCTCGGCGAGGGCGAGCGCGGCCCGGCGGTCGGTGGTGACCGCCACCGGGACCTGCGCGCCGAAGCGCAGCGCGTGCTTGAGGGCGTGGAAGCCGTCGAGCAGCACCGCGGTGCCGGCGCACGCGCGCCAGCGGATCACGGGGTCCGTCATGCGGTGAACCCTACGTGCCCTGCCGTGCTGTCCTGCGGGGAGCGCGGCGAGGGCAGCGCGGGACCGTCACCCGGTCCGCGCCGCGACAGCCGCCCCCACGCGCGTGCCGCCACGGTGCCGAGCAGCAGCAGGAACGACGTCGGCAGGAAGACGGCGTCCGCCGTGATCATCGCCAGGGAGAAGAACGGCAGTCCGAGGACGACGGCGATCACGGCGTGCTCGGTCATCATCAGCACCAGCAGGACGTTCTTGACCCGCCGGTTGAACAGCGTGAACGGGAAGGCGACCTGCACCATGACCGTCCCGTAGGCCACCACCATCATGATCGTGCCGCTGGCGGACATCAGGTCGGCGAGAGCCGGCCAGGGCGAGAAGTAGTCCAGGTGGAGCGGGTAGTAGACCGCGGTGCCGTCCTGCCAGCGCGACCCCTGGATCTTGTACCAGCCGGCCGTGGAGTAGATCAGGCAGGCCTCCGCCATGATCACCAGCAGGGCGGCGTTGTGCACGACGTTGGCGACGACGTCCAGCAGGATCCGCGGCTCCGGCGACCTCGCCCAGCGCTGCACCGCCCCCCACAGGCCCAGCACCACCCACACCGTCCACAGCAGCGCGGGAACCAGCCGGCCGTTGTCGAACCGGCCGGCCAGCGTCACACCGGCCAGCGCCAGGCCCAGCACCGCCCACAGCAGCACTCCCACCCGGTCCGGGCGGAGCCGCTCGCCCCGCGCGCGGGCCGCCTCCGCCCGGGCCGCCCGGCGGGCGTCGAGCGACCACACCTGCCCGCACCGGGTGAACACCAGGTACAGGGACATCAGGTGCAGCACGTTGTCACCGCCGTCGCCGACGAAGACGCTGCGGTTCTGCAGCGACAACACGCCCACCATGAACAGCACCGAGGCGGTCCGGGTGCGCCAGCCGAGCAGCAGCGCCACGGCGGCGAGCATCGCCAGCAGGTAGAAGACCTCGAACCAGGCCTGCCCGTCGGACCACATCAGGGCCGTGAAGGCGTGGTTGTCGTCGGTCAGCTGCCGCGCCATGTCCCAGCCCCAGGGGCCGTCGGGGCCGTACAGCTCCTGGCGGTGGGTGAACTCGCGCAGCAGGAACAGCAGCCAGGTCGCGGAGAAGCCGATCCTGATCACCGCGCTCTGGTACGGGCCGAGCGCCGACTCGGTGACGCGGGCGATGCCCCGCGAGAGCGTCAGGGAGGGACTGTTCACCGCACACCCCCGGCGGCCTCGTCGGAGCTCACGGTCCACCAGGGCAGCAGACGGTAGACGGGCTTGTCGGACACCCGCTCCGGGCTCCACTTCGGCGGCTGCACATTGGTGGTGCTGGAACGCACCTGCACGCGCTGGATCACGCCCTCCCGGCTGGTCGGATCGTCCCGGTAGAGCCGCATCACCACGATCCGGCGCACGTACTGCTCGGACAGCGAGCCACGCAGGGCCACCGGCCGGTTGTCGGCGGTGTGGGTGGCGACGAAGAAGTCCCAGGCCCGGCGCAGCTCGTTCTGCTGGGTGTGGCTGGGCACCAGGTTGCCGTCGATCGCGGCACCGTCACGGGCGGAGAGGTCGGTCCAGCCGGTGGTGCGCACACCGCCGTCCTTCATCCGCACCTCCGCGCGCGCCTGCACGGCGATGTTCTGCTGCAGCGGGTTCGGCGCGAACAGCTTCCAGTTCTGCTCGAACTCCGGGTACACCCAGTCCTCTATCGCCCTGCCGTGCTGCTTGGTCACCGTGTTCGCGGGCGCCACGCTCAGGAACACCATCGCCAGATGCACACAGGCGGCGACGGCGACCACCGCGAGCGCCAGGGCCGCGACGGTCTGGTAGCGGGGGGAGAGGGCGGCGACGCCGGTCCGGGGGGAGGGGAGCGGGGCCTGGTCGGGCGGCCCGGCGTCCCTCACGTCCACGGCGTCTGCGGCGTCTGCGGCTGGGGCATCCGGGGCGGCGGCCAGGGGCTCCCGCTCGGCGCCCGAGCCGGGCCGCGGACCACCGCTGCCGGCGCGCTCCTCCTGCCCGCTTCCGGCACCGGGCTCCGGACCGCTTCCGGAACCGCTGCTCACACCACCCTTCGGGCCGCTCCCGGGACCGGTGCCGGCATCGCCCTCCGGGTCGCGGTCCGGGTGACTCGCCCCCTTCGCCCCGTCCGGTCCGCCCCGGGCGTGCGAGTCCTCGTCGTACGCGTCCATTCCGCCCCGATCCCCGTTTCCGCTTCCGTGGTCCGTCCGCCCGCCACAGGCGCCGCATGGTTCACGGGCGCCACTCCACGACGCCCGCACGGAACGGTACTCAGCCCCGCCCGCCGGGCGCAGCCCCGGGGAACCACCCAAGCTCCGCCGAGGAGCAGTCGGCGGCGGCCGAGGCGGCTCGGAGCGTGTGCGCCGGGGTGGCGCCGGACCGGGAGGTCGCGCTCGGTCCGGCGGAAGCCTGCGCGAAGACGCTCGGGGACGTGCTCGCGGCGCAGCCGCTCAGCTGAGCCCGCCGCGCCTTCGGGCGTGGGTCAGAGCACGAACCCGGGTGCGCCGTCGTCCGTGACGACCGGCCGTCCCGCGCTCTGCCAGACCTGCATGCCGCCGTCGACGTTCACGGCGTCGACGCCCTGCTGGACCAGGTACATCGTGACCTGCGCCGAGCGGCCGCCGGAGCGGCAGATCACGTGGACCGGGCCGTCCTGCGGGGCGGCCTGCGTCAGCTCGCCGTAGCGGGCCACGAACTCGCTCACCGGGATGTGCAGCGCACCCTCGGCGTGGCCCGCCCGCCACTCGTCGTCCTCGCGGACGTCCAGCAGGAAGTCGCCGTCCTTGAGGTCCGTGACCTCCACCGTGGGCACACCAGCTCCAAAACTCATGTCTCCGACGCTACCCGACGCACCGCCCGGCTCACTGCTGCGCCAGCAGGGCCGCCAGCTCCGTCTCGCGCTGCTCGATGTCGCCGTAGAGCCGGCCGGCGATCTCGTCCAGCAGGCCGTCGGGGTCGTCCGGGGCCAGCCGCAGCATGCCGGCGATCGGGCCGTCCTCCAGCTCGCGGGCGACCAGCGTGAGCAGCTCCTTGCGCTGGCTGAGCCACTCCAGGCGGGCGTAGAGCTCCTCCGCGGGGCTGGGGCGCCGCTCCGGCGGCACCGGGCCCGCGGCCCACTCCTCGGCCAGCTCCCTGAGCAGGGTCTCGTCGCCGCGGGAGTAGGCGGCGTTGACGCGGGTGAGGAACTCCTCGCGCCGCTCCCGCTCCTCTTCCTCCTGCGCGAGGTCGGGGTGGGCCTTGCGGGCCAGCTCGCGGTAGAGCCTGCGCGCCTCCTCGCTGGGCCGTACCCGCTGGGGAGGCCGCACCGGCTGGTCGGTGAGCATGGCGGCGGCCTCCGGGAACAGGCCGTCCCCGTCCATCCAGCCGTTCAGCAGCTCCTCGACGCCGGCGATCGGCATCACGAGGGCGCGGGCCTCCTCGGCGAGGCGGATGTCCTCCGGATCACCGGTGCGGGCGGCTCTCGCCTCCGCGATCCGCGCGTCCAGCTCCTCGATGCGGGCGTAGAGCGGGCCGAGCTTCTGATCGTGCAGCCGGGAGAAGTTCTCGACCTCGACGCGGAACGTCTCCACGGCGATCTCGAACTCGATCAACGCCTGCTCGGCGGTCCGGACGGCCTGTTCCAGCCGTTCCTCGGGCCGCGGCGCCTGGGACTGCTCAGCTTCCGGGGTCGTCACCCGACCAGCGTAGGCCACGGCCGGAACCGGGGGTTCACGGCGACGGCCGGGAACCGGGGGTTCACGGCGACGGCCGGGAACCGGGGGTTCACGGCGACGGCCGGGAACCGGGGGTTCACGGCGACGGCCGGGAACCGGGGGTTCACGGCGACGGCCGGGAACCGGGGGTTCACGGCGACGGCCTTCGGCTGCCCGGCACCACCGGGGCCTGGGGCCCCTCCCCCTCCCCCCTCCCCGCCCCCGAGCCCTTCCCCCGTCACACCCCCATCTCCGCGGCGATCCGCCCCGCCCGCACGCCCGCCACCAGTTCCGCGTGGTCCGCCTCCGTGCGGTCGGCGTAGGTGACGGCGAAGGCGGCGATGGCCTCGTCCAGTTCCTCGTTCTTGCCGCAGTAGCCCGCGATCAGGCGCGGGTCGGCGCTGTGGGCGTGGGCGCGGGCCAGCAGGGCGCCGGTCATGCGGCCGTAGTCGTCGATCTGGTCGGCGGCCAGCGCGGCGGGGTCGACGCTGCCCTTGCGGTTGCGGAACTGGCGCACCTGGAACGGCCGGCCGTCGACGGTCGTCCAGCCGAGCAGGATGTCGCTGACCACCTGCATCCGCTTCTGGCCGAGGACCACCCGGCGTCCCTCGTGCTCCACCGGCGGCACCTCGAAGCCGGCGGTGGCAAGGTGCGGGATCAGCGCCGAGGGGCGGGCCTCCTTCACCTGGAGCACCAGCGGCTCGCCGCGGTGGTCCAGGAGCAGCACCACGTACGACCGTGTGCCCACGCTGCCCGTGCCGACGACGCGGAAGGCCACGTCGTGCACCGCGTGCCGGGCCAGCAGCGGCAGCCGGTCCTCGGCGAGGGTGTCGAGGTACGACTCCAGGGACGCGGCCACCGCGGCGGCCTCGGTGTCCGGTATGCGGCGCAGTACGGGCGGGGCGTCGACGAAGCGCCGCCCCCCGTCCGTCAGCTCCTCGGTGGACTTCGCCGCGAACCGGCCGCTGGTGTTGGCCCGTGCCTTCTCCGAGACCCGTTCCAGGGTGCCGAGCAGGTCGTGGGCGTCGGTGTGGGAGACCAGCTCCTCGTCGGCGATGGCGTTCCAGGCGTCCAGGACGGGCAGCTTGGCGAGCAGCCGCATGGTGCGCCGGTAGGCGCCGGCCGCGTCCTGCGCCGCGGCGCGGCAGGTGTCCTCGTCGGCGCCCGCCTCCCGGCCGGCCAGCACCAGGGAGGTGGCGAGCCGCTTCAGGTCCCACTCCCAGGGGCCGTGCACGGTCTCGTCGAAGTCGTTGAGGTCGATGACGAGGCCGCCGCGGGCGTCGCCGTACAGGCCGAAGTTGGCCGCGTGGGCGTCGCCGCATATCTGGGCGCCGATCCCCGTCATGGGGGTGCGGGCGAGGTCGTGGGCCATGAGGCCGGCGGAGCCGCGCAGGAAGGCGAACGGTGTGGCCGCCATCCGGCCCACCCGTATCGGGGTCAGCTCGGGGATGCGGCCGGCGTTGGACTCCGTGACCGCGCCGACCGCGTCCGGTCGGGAGCCGTCCAGGTCGAGGGCGTGGTGGGCGCTGCGCGGCACGTTGGCCCGCAGTGCCTTGCCCTCGGCCTTGGGGGAGCCCTGCGGGGGCCAGGCGGCGAAGCCGCGCGCCCGGGGCAGCCGGCCCCCTTCCGTCCGCCCGGCCGTCTCCGCCACGTCCACACCGGTTCCGGTCACCGCGACCGCCCTCCCCCGAACCCGCGTCCGTGGGGCGCGGGTCATCCGAACATCAACTGGTGCAGACCGTACAGCCGGTGGCCGAGGCGCGGCAGACCCTGTGGACAACTGTCCGGGTGTGGAAAACCGCGCGTCGGCCGCCGCGCCCGGACAGGGCCGGGCGCCGCGTCCGGCCACGCGGTCCCTCACCCCCCGCCCCGCCGCTGCGGCCGGGCCGTCAGTTGCCGCGCAGGCGGGCCAGGGTCGCGTCGAGGTCGCCCTTGCGGGGGCGGTTGTGGGGGAGCTTGGCGAGCATGGCGGCCATGCCGCAGGTGTTGGTCACGGCGGAGAAGACCAGGCCTCCGGCGATGCCGGCGGACAGCAGCCGGAAGGCCGGGTGCACGAACTCGCCGAGGGCCAGGCCGAGCAGGACGACCGAGCCGGCGGTGAGCCGGACCTGGCGCTCCATGGCCCAGGTGGCCCGCGTGTCGCGGGCCGCCGGGTGGTCCAGGTCGTGGCCCTGGGCGGCCCAGGCGCCGGTGCCGCCGGCGAGGGTGGCGGTGTGGATGCCGTTTCGCGCGAGCGTCCGGCACGCGTTCTCGGAGCGGGCGCCCGAGGCGCAGACGACGAGGACCTCGCCGCGCTCGGCGGCGCGGCGGATGTCGGGCAGTGCCCGGTCGAGCTGGTCCAGGGGGATGTTCAGGGCGCCGGGGAGGTGGCCGCCGGCGTACTCGCCGGGGGTGCGGACGTCGATGACGGTGAGTTCGTGCAGGCGGGCGCTGGCCTGGCGGGGGTCGAGGGTGGTGGGGGTGGTCATGGCGAATGTCATCCTTGGGTGTCGGGGGTGCCCCGTGTGGTGGAGCGCTTGTACCCCGTGGGGTGTCTGTGAGGAGGGGTCGTGGAACTTGATCCGGCGGGTGCGGAGCTGCGGTCGGTGCTGAACCGGCTGCGCCGGGCGCAGGGGCAGATCGCCGGGGTGATCCGGATGATCGAGGAGGGCCGGGACTGCGAGGAGGTCGTCACGCAGCTGGCCGCGGCGTCCCGCGCGCTCGATCGTGCCGGTTTCGCGATCATCGCGACCGGTCTGCAGCAGTGCCTGGTCGCCGCGGACGACGGCGGGGAGGCCCAGGCGGACCGGGAGCAGTTGCGGGCCCGGCTGGAGAAGCTGTTCCTGTCGCTGGCCTGACGCGCCACCGTCGCGGCGCGGTGGGCGAACCCTGCCGGTGGCATGGTCACAACAGCACGTCGACGAGCATGAAGGCGGCGACCGCGAGGAGCACGTAGGCGAAGAGGCGCTGGAGCGTCTTGCCCTTGATCTTCTTCGCGAGGCGTTTGCCGTCCCAGGCACCGAGGATCGCGGCCGCGGTGAACGGTGCGACGACCGCCCAGTCGAGCTGCATCCCGGTGCCGGCCCGGGCGCCGAGGGCGGCCAGCGAGTTGATCGTGATGACCAGCAGGCTGGTGCCGACCGCGGCGCGCATGGCCAGACCGAGCACGCTCACCAGCGCGGGTACGGCGAGGAAGCCGCCGCCGACGCCGAGGAACCCGGTGACCGCGCCGAGTCCGGCGCCGGCCGCCCCGGCCTTGCCGGTGTGCACCGTGCCGGGCGGCGGTGTGCGGGCGGGCCGCAACATGCGCAGGGCGGCGAGCGCGGCGATGACGGCGAAGGCGACGGTCAGCAGGGTCTGGGGCAGGTGGCCGGAGGCGGCTCCGGCGAGCATGGCGGGCACGATGCCCGCCGCGGCGAACAGCAGCCCCGTGCGCCAGGCGACGTTGCCCTCACGGGCGTGCCCGACGAGCGCCGTGACCGAGGTGAGGGTGACGATGACCAGGCTGGCCGTCGTCGCCTCGGCCGGGGTGAAGTGCAGCAGGTAGATCAGGGCGGGTACGGCGAGGACGCTGCCGCCTCCGCCGAGGCCGCCGAGGGCCAGGCCGATGACGGCACCGGCGACGAGCGCGAGAACGAGGGCGGTCATGCTATCGAGCCGTCGCTTCCTCGGTCGCCGACGACCGGGTGACCGGCCACGGCCCACGCCTGCACGCCGCCCTTCACGTCCACGGCGTCGGCGCCGCCTGCGAGCGGCGGTTCGGCGGCCTGCCGCGAGCGGCGCCCGCTGCGGCAGTTCACCACCGGCGGCCGCGCCCGGGCCGGGCGGGGCAGTGCCTCGCCGGCGGCGGGCCGGGACGGCGGCGCGTGGACGGCGCCGTGCGCGTGCCCGGCGTTCCACTCGGGCTGCTCGCGCACGTCCGGCAGGACGGCCTCGGCGCCGGCGCCCCGGGTGTGCCGGTGGGCCTCGTCGACGGGAGCGCGGTCCGGGCCGCTGCGGAAGAGGGACATCGGGAAACCTCTCGGTGATCCTGGGGCGGTCAGCCGGTGACGACGGTCAGCCCGGCGTCCTGGGCGGCGTCGAAGCCGTCGTCGACGGCGACGACGTCACGGCCCGCGGCGTCCAGCAGCGAGGCGGCGATGCCGGCCCGCATGCCGCCGGCGCAGTGCACCCAGACGGTGCCGGCCGGTACCTCGCCGAGCCGCTTGGGCAGCTGGTGGATCGGGATGTGGACGGAGCCGGCGATGTGCCCGGCGGCCCGCTCGGAGTCGCGGCGTACGTCCAGCACGACGATGCCGTCCGTGCCGTGCTCGGCCAGTCCCGCGAACGTGGACCGGGGGAAGGTGGCGAGGCTGTCGCCCTCGGCCACCCACTCCCGCGGTGTGCCGGTCGCGGCGGCGGCGGGCCGGTCGATGCCGACCCGGACGAGTTCGCGCTGGGCGGCGGCCAACTGCTCGGGGGACTCGGCGAGCAGCGTCACGGGCTTGCCCCACGGGATCAGCCAGGCGAGGTAGGTGGCGATCTTGCCGTCGGCCTCGAAGTTGAAGGACCCCGCGACGTGGCCCTCGGCGAACGCGACCCGGTTGCGCAGGTCCACGACCCACTCGCCGGCCGCGAGCCGGGCGGCGATCTCGTCGGCGTCCGCGACGGCCGGCGGGGTCAGGTCCACCGGTGCGGGACCTGCGGCGTTGGCCGGGCCCATGTGGGCGTAGTAGGCGGGGACGTCCTCGAGTTCGGCGAGCAGGCGCACGACGAAGGAGTCGACGTCCTGGGTCAGCGCCGCGTTGCCGGACTTCTCCTTGCCGATGGTGGTGGCGTCCCCCTCGGCCTGCGCCGAGGAGCAGAAGCTGCCGAAGCCGTGGGTGGGCAGCACGGCCGTCTCGTCCGGCAGTTCGGCCGCCAGGCGGTGCGCGGAGGCGTGCTGGGCGCGGGCCAGCTGCTCGGTCAGCCGGGGCTCGACCAGGTCCGGGCGGCCCACCGTGCCGATCAGCAGCGAACCGCCGGTGAACGCCGCCACCGGTTGCCCCTGCTCCCGCAGGACGTAGGAGGTGTGGTGGGGGGTGTGGCCGGGCGTGGCGACGGCGCGCAGCTCCAGCCCGGAGTCGACGGTGACGGTGTCGCCGTCGGCCACCGGTACCCGTGCGAACGACACGCGGGCGCCGGCCGGCACCAGGTAGACGGCACCGGTCACCCGGGCCAGCTCCAGGCCGCCGGTGACGTAGTCGTTGTGGATGTGGGTCTCCACGACGTGCGAGATGCGGACGCCGCGGCGCGCGGCCGCCGCCAGCACCTGGTCGAAGTCGCGCGGCGGGTCGACCGCCACGGCCGTCTCCCTGCCGCCGGCCAGGTAGTGCCGGTTGCCCAGGCCCTCGAGGTCGATGGTGTCGATGAAGAACACGGCAGATGCTCCCTTCCCGCTGGATTACCCCCCGGGGTATGTATGCCACCCTAACACCGATACCCTGGGGGGTATTTCCGGATCCTGTGGCGGCACCCTGCGGGGAGGGCCGGCCCGGGTCGGGGGAAGCCCGGGCCGGCCGGTCACGTGCGGCCGCCCTGGGGCAGCCCGTGGAAGACGCGCCCTGGGGGGCGACCGGCCGGCGTGCCGTGCCGGTGCGCCCGCGGCGGGGGGCGCTCAACGGCCCGTAGCCGCGCCGCCGGGCGCGTCAGCCGTTCCCCGCCGTCCGCCGGATACCCCAGGGGGTTTCCTGGCGGCCAGCCTAGGGCGGCCCGGAGGGTCGGGTCAAATACCCGGGAGGGTATATGTGCGCACATCGGGCGACCTGCACGGGCGGGTAAAGAGCGGTACACAAGAGGCAGGACTGCGGGGTGGGGATGTCCGTCACCGGACCGTGGAGGGCCGAACGTGTCCACGCCCATGAAGGAGCCGCCCCGGCGCGCGCGGGACGCGATGGTGGACGAGGCGTTCACCCAGTGCCACATCCCGGTGGCGATCTGCGACGCCGAGCTGCGGATCCTGCGGGCGAGCCGGGGCATGACCCGCGAGGCCGGTCTGCCCGAGGACGAGATGCGCGGCCGGCGGCTCACCCAGATCATGCCCGGCGCCGCCTACAAGGAGGTGGAGGGCGGCATGCGCCGGGTCTTCGAGACCGGCGTGGCCGAGCAGCTGGAGGTGTACACGGACGCCCGGGCCGAGCCCGGTGAGCGGGTCTGGTCGGTGACGCTGTCCCCGCTGCGGGACGCCTCCGGCCGGGTGCGCCGGGTGCAGTTCACGGCGGTGGACACCACCGCGGAGTACGGGGCCCGGGAACGCCTCGCCCTGCTGAACGAGGTCGGCGCCCGGGTGGGCACCACGCTGGACGTGACCCGGACCGCCCAGGAGATGGCCGACGTGATCACCGGCCGGCTGGCCGACTTCGTCACCGTCGACCTGCTGGACTCCCTCTTCCGCGGCGTCGAGCCCAGGCCGTCCGCCGAGGGCGTCGCCCTGCTCCGCGCCGCCCACCAGTCGGTCCTGCCGGGCGCGCCCGAGTCGGTCATCAGGATCGGCGAGGTCGACTACTACCCGCGGACCTCGCCGCCCGCCCGCGCCCTGGCCACCGGCCGGTCCTCCCTCCACCGCGGCCTGGACCGGGCGATCGAGCTGTGGGAGGCGGGCGACCCGCAGCGGGCCAGGGTGGTCCACGCCCACGGGGTCCACTCCGTCATGGTGGTGCCGCTGCGTGCCCGCGGCACCACCCTCGGCGTGGCCGTGCTCATCCGGCACCGGCGCCGGGCCTCCTTCACCGAGGACGACCTGCTCCTGGCCGAGGAGATCGCGGCGCGCGCCGCCGTCGCCGTCGACAACGCCCGCCGCTACACCCGCGAGCGCACCACCGCCGTGGCCCTGCAGCGCAGCCTGCTGCCGCAGCAGCTCGCGGAGCAGGAGGCGGTACGGGTGGCCTCCCGGTACCTGCCGGCCCGCTCCCGGGCCGGAGTGGGCGGCGACTGGTTCGACGTGATCCCGCTGTCCGGGGCCCGGGTGGCCCTGGTGGTCGGCGACGTGGTCGGCCACGGCCTGCGCGCCTCCGCCACCATGGGGCGGCTGCGGACCGCGGTGCGCACGCTGGCCGACGTCGACCTGCCCCCCGACGAGCTCCTCGTCCACCTGGACGACCTGGTCACCCACCTCGCGGCGGAGGAGGACACGGCCGTCGACCCCGACCTGGAGATCGTCACCGACCTCATCGCCACCTGCGTCTACCTGGTCTACGACCCGGTCTCGCGCCGCTGCACCGTCGCCAGCGCCGGTCACCCCCCGCCCGCGGTGGTCACCCCGGACGGTGCCGTCGACTTCCTCGAGGTGCCGCCCGGGCCGCCGCTGGGAGTGGGCGGGCTGCCGTTCGAGGCCGTGGAGCGGGAACTGCCCGAGGGGAGCCTGCTCGCGCTGTACACCGACGGCCTGCCCGAAGCCGGCGGCCGCGACATCGACGCGGGACTCGAGCGGCTGCGGAGGGCCCTGGCCCGGCCCGCCGACGGGCTGGAGCAGGTGTGCGACACGGTGCTGGACAGTGCGCTGTCCGGCCAGCCGACGGACGACGTCGCCCTGCTGGTCGCCCGCACCCGCGCCCTGGACGCCGACCAGGTCGCCACCTGGGACCTGTCGGGCGACCCCGCGGCCGTGGCGGGCATGCGGGCCGAGGCCCTCCGCCGGCTCGCGGCCTGGGGGCTGGACGAGATCTCCTTCACCGCGGAGCTGGTGGTCAGCGAGCTGGTCACCAACGCCATCCGCTACGGCGGCCCGCCCATGCGGCTGCGCCTGATCCGCGACACCGCGGTCATCTGCGAGGTGTCCGACAGCAGCAGCGCCGCCCCCCACCTGCGACGGGCCCGCACCTTCGACGAGGGCGGGCGCGGCCTGCTGCTCGTCGCGCAGCTCGCCCGGCGCTGGGGCACCCGCCACACGGCCACCGGCAAGACCATCTGGGCGGAACTGGCCCTGCCCGGGACCGAACGGCCGGCCGGGCGGTGACGGCCGCCGGGGAGCGTCCGCCCCGAGGCCGGCGACGGGGAGCTCAGGCCAGCGACAGGAAGAGCTTCTCCAGCCGGGCCCGCATCGCCTGCGAGTCCTCGCCGTTCTTGCGGCCCGACTCGATGTCGATCACGCACTGCTCCAGGCCGGTGGCGATGATCGCGAAACCGGCGCGGTCGAGCGCCCTTGAGGCGGCGGCCAGCTGCGTGACGACGTCCTCGCAGTCCCGGCCCTCCTCGATCATCCGGATCACCCCGGAGATCTGGCCCTGCGCCCGCCGCAGCCGGTTCAGCACGGCCTTCAGGGAGGCACCCTCAAGATCCAGTTCCACGACCACTCCTCGCACATACCCCTGGGGGTACTGTACGTCCCGATTCGGGATGGCGGCGAACCTCCGTGGTCACCGCCATGATCGTGGCACCGGCGACGGCGCGCACCGGTCAGTGGTTGCTCACCCCCGAGCACGACCGCCCGTGGGGAGTGCGGCCGCTTCCGGCGGCCCGGGCGGGCCGGCGCGGACGGACGAGCGTCGCCGATCGCGCCGGGAGCCGCCGCCGGCCCTCCCAGGGGACGACGCTACCGAACCCGACGTCCCAGCGGCCGCCCCGCCAGGTGAGGGAGACCGCGGACAGCGGCGACACGGGCAGGTGCCAGAAGGTCCGCGCCGGTACGGCCAGGGCGTGGACGAGCGCGGCCCGGACCACGGCCGCCTCGGTGACGGCCACGGTGTCCCCCGGGGCGCGGGCAGCGCCGTCCAGCCAGTCCGCCGTACGGCGGCACAGCCCGCGTACCGGCTCGCCCCCGTGCGGCACGGCGTCCGGGTCGGTGAGCCAGGCGGTCCATCCGCCGGGGTCGGCCGCGGCGATGTCGCCGACGGTGCGGCCGCGCCAGGCGCCGAGGTCGAGGTCGCGCAGCGCCGGTTCGGGCGCCGCGACCAGGCCGAGGGCGTCGGCGGTCTGCGAGCAGCGGACCGAGGGGGCCCGGACGGCCGCCCGGTGGACGGGCAGGGCCGCTGCCGCGGCGCGGGCCATGCGCAGGTCGTCCTCACTCGGGGGAGCGTCGCCGAGGAGCGGCTCCCTGGTGGTGTCGCCGCCGGGCACGCACAGGAACGTCAGGTGGATCGTCATGCGGCCGACCTCTCTTCTCCCCCGTCGTGACTCCTGTCACCCACGGTCGGCGAGGGACGGGCCGCCGCGCCATCCGCCGGCTGTCCGGAGCCACCCCGCCGACCGGCCGGTGCGGCCCCGCCGACCGGCCGGGCCCGGCGTCGTCCTCAGTGGTGGGCGTGCACGACGGCATGCCCCTTGCCGCGGCCGATCATCCACCGGTTCACCGGCGTGGTCAGCACGAACGCCAGGGACAGGGACAGGGCGAGCGAGACCCAGAACAGAAGTTGCGACAGGCCCGCGTCCATGGCGCCGGGCACGCCCACCATCACGGTGTTGTCGATCAGCTCCATCACGGCGATCGACACGGTGTCCGCGGCCAGCGCGACCTTCAGCGCCCGCTTCGGCGGGAGCCCGGCGCGCAGCACGCCGCGCATGGTCAGGGCGTAGCCGAAGACGAAGGCCAGGGCGATGGAGAGGACGACGGTGCCCGCGTTGTGCAGCCCGGCGGCGGTGCCGACGACCATGCCGAGGACTTCGCCGATGGCGCACCCCGTCAGGCAGTGCAGCGTCGCCTGCGCGGCCATGCGCCAGGAGGCGCCGCCGCCGTGGTGCCGCGCGTGCTGTGCCCGGGCGTGCCGTTCGGGCGTGTGGTGCTCGTGCTGATGGGTGGTGTGGTCCATCGTGGGCCTCCCCTGCCGGATCGGGTCGTCACACCCAACCACATACCCCCCTGGGGTATTCCCATGCGGGCCCGTCCTCACCGGTTCCGATCGACGGGCAGTTCCAGGCACAGCTCGTAACCCCCTTGGGCGGTGGGCCCCGAGGTGACGGTGCCGCCGAGGAGTTCGGCCCGTTGGGCCAGGCCCACCAGGCCGACGTGGGCGCTCGGCAGGGCCAGCGCGTGCCGGGTGGGGGCGGTGTTGGTGACCGTGGTGGTCAGGACGCCGTCCCGGTGTCCGACCCGGACGGTCGCGGTGGCGCCGGGCGCGTGCTTGCGGACGTTGGTCAGCGCCTCCTGGACGGTCCGGTACACGGCCCGCTGGACCGTGGGCGCGAGCTCCTCGGGCAGCTCGGCCTCCAGCTTCGCCTCGATGCCGCTGGCGTCGACCAGGCGCTGCAGGTCGGCGAGCGAGGGCTGCGGGGTGAGCTCCGTGGGACTGCTGCCGGAGGCCCGCAGGACACTGACCATGTGCCGCAGCTCGTCCAGGGTCTGCACGCTCAGTCGGCGGATCGTGGCGGCGGCCTGCCTGGTCTCGGGGTCCCGGCTGCCGACCTGCAGCGCCCCGGCCTGTACGGCGATGAGACTGACCTGGTGGGAGACCACGTCGTGCATCTCCCGGGCAAGCTGGGCGCGCTCCTTGGCCAGCACGCTCTGCGCGGTCAGCAGCCGTTCGTGCTCGCGGGCCTCGGAGATGTCGGCGAGCCGCAGGGACAGCTCGCGCCGGGCCTGGACGAGCTGGCCCAGGAAGACGGGCGCGGCCGCGGTGGCCAGGGTGTAGCTGAGGTGGAACAGGTTGTTCGTCTGGCCCAGTTCGGTGGCGTCCATGGACGACCAGGGCCAGGGCAGGAAGTCGATGATCGCGTAGCTCAGGGCGCAGCCGCCCAGCAGGAGGCGGTGACGGTTGAGCGAGGACAGCGTGTACAACGCGGCCATGGGAGCGACCACCGCGTCCGTGACCAGGGCGGTGGGAAGCGTCAGGGCGAAGGTGACCAGCGGCAGGCGGCGCCGCACGGCCAGCGCGAGGGCGCCGAGCACCGCGCAGGCCAGCGCCGGACGGTCCTGGACGTCGACGTGGGCCCAGGCGTCCGCCAGCGCCACCCCGACGAGAGCGGCGTCGAGCACCGGTTCGGGCGGCCGCCGGGGACTCACGGGGTGCCCTCGTCGGGTTCCGGGGTGAGCAGGCCGGCGCGCTCGGCGACCAGGACGGCCTGCACGCGGCTGCTGACCCGCAGCTTGCCGAGCACGTTGGTGACGTGGCCCTTGACGGTGCCGGTGCTCAGGTGCAGCCGCTCGCCGATGTCGGTGTTGGCGAGCCCCTCGGCCATGAGGACGAGGACGGCGCGCTCGCGCTCGGTCAGCCGCCCGGCGAGACGGACGGCGGCGTTCTCGCGGACGCCGCCCTCGAGGTAGCCGTCGACGACCAGGCGGGTGACCTTGGACGACAGGACGGTCCCGCCCCCGGCCAGCGAGCGCACCAGGTGGGGAAGCTGCTCGGGGTCGGTGTCCTTGAGCAGGAACCCGGCGGCGCCCGAGCGCAGCGCCGCCGCCACGTACTCGTCGGTGTCGAACGTGGTGAGCATGGCGACCACCGGGGGCCGCGGCATGCGGCGCAGCTCGGCGAGGATGGTGAGCCCGTCCACGTCCGGCATGCGGATGTCGAGCAGGACGACGTCGGGCTGCGACTCCCGGACCCTGCGCAGGGCCTGGTCGCCGCTCACCGCCGCGACGACCTCGATGCCGTCCGCCGCGTTGAGGATGTGCGTGAAACCCGTGCGGATCAGGGCTTCGTCGTCGACCACCAGTACCCGGATCACGTGCGCTCCGCTCGTCGCATGCCCGCGTCCGATGCCTACCACCACCGGACGCCCGCCGCAGACGGACCGCACCCGATACCCGCCGGTTGGCGGCGTGACCTCAGCCGGACGGGCGGGGCGCGCGCGGGGCGGCGGAGCGCCGTGAGATAGCTCACGGATCGGAGCCGGACCCTCCGCCACTCCTGCGGCGATGCCTGTGCGGTGCCTCACAACTCCGGGGACAACGAGAAACGGGCCCCGCCGTGACTTCCGTCACCGGCAGAGACCCGTTTCATCGGTTTCTCTGTGCGCGAGGGGGGAGTTGAACCCCCACGCCCTTGCGGGCACTGGAACCTGAATCCAGCGCGTCTGCCTATTCCGCCACCCGCGCATTGGGTGTGTCATCCGGCTCCGGCCCTGGTGGGCTGGCCCCTTCCGACACCCAGAACATTAGCACGTCGCACGGGGCGGCTTCACATCCCTTGGTCACGTCCGGACCGGCCCCGGCCGCGCCCCGCGCGTGCGCCGGTCACACCCCCGCCCCACACGTCTCGGCCCGTGCCTGTTCACGTATCAACCTCGTACCGGTCCCGGTCATCTCCCCAGGAGGCGGCCAGGTCCACAGCCGGGTGCGGGACACTGGTCATCGCCCCCCTCTACGATCCATGTCACAAGGAGTTCGAAGGGCAGCCGCTGGGGGAACCGGCTGATTGCCGGGCGCGTAGATACGATCAGCGAGCGGTACGGCAGCAGGCGGCACGGGTAACAGCGGCACGACAGCACGGCAAGACAGAGCGGCAACGACGGAGGAGGTGCCCCATGGGAGTCCTGAAGAAGTTCGAGCAGCGTCTCGAAGGTCTGGTCAACGGCACCTTCGCCAAGGTCTTCAAGTCCGAGGTCCAGCCCGTGGAGATCGCCGGCGCGCTCCAGCGCGAGTGCGACAACAACGCGACCATCTGGAACCGCGACCGGACGGTCGTACCCAACGACTTCATCGTGGAGCTGAGCGCGCCGGACTTCGAGCGCCTCAGCCCGTACTCGGGACAGCTCGGCGACGAGCTCGCCGGCATGGTCCGCGACTACGCCAAGCAGCAGCGCTACACCTTCATGGGCCCGATCAAGGTCCACCTGGAGAAGGCCGACGACCTCGACACCGGCCTGTACCGGGTGCGCAGCCGCACCCTCGCCTCCTCCAGCAGCCAGCAGGGCGCCGCACCCGCGGCCCCCGCCCCCGGCCGCCCCGCGCCCGGCGGATACGGCTACCCGCCCGCCGCCCCGGCCGCGGCGCCCCCGATGCCGTCCGCACCGCCGCCCGGCTCCCGCCCCGGCGGCTACGGCTACCCGCAGCCCGCCACCCAGCGCCCGGCCGCCGCCCCGATGAGCGGCGGGCGCACCCGCCACTGGATCGAGATCAACGGCACCCGCCACCAGATCTCCCGCCCGACCCTGGTGCTCGGCCGCAGCACCGAGGCCGACGTGCGGATCGACGACCCCGGTGTCTCCCGCCGGCACTGCGAGATCCGGACCGGAACGCCCTCGACGATCCAGGATCTCGGCTCCACCAACGGCATCGTGGTGGACGGGCAGCACACCACCCGCGCTACGCTCCGCGACGGCTCGCGGATCGTCGTGGGCAGCACCACCATCATTTACCGGCAAGCCGAAGGGTGAAGCGGGGGCAATGTCAGAGCTGACCCTCACGGTCATGCGGCTGGGTTTCCTGGCCGTACTGTGGCTGTTCGTGATCGTGGCCGTGCAGGTCATCCGCAGCGACCTGTTCGGTACGCGCGTCACCCAGCGCGGAGCGCGCCGGGAGGCGGCGCGGCCGCAGCAGGCCGCCCGGCAGCAGTCCGCGCCCCCGCAGCAGCGCGGCCAGCAGGGCGGCGGCCGCCGCGGCCGCAACGCCCCCACCAAGCTGGTCGTGTCCGAGGGCACCCTGACCGGCACCACCGTCGCGCTGCAGGGCCAGACCATCACCCTGGGCCGGGCGCACGACTCGACGATCGTGCTGGACGACGACTACGCCTCCAGCCGTCATGCCAGGATCTACCCCGACCGCGACGGCCAGTGGATCGTCGAGGATCTCGGCTCCACCAACGGCACGTACCTGGACCGGTCCCGGCTGACGACTCCCACGCCGATCCCGCTGGGCGCGCCGATCCGCATCGGCAAAACCGTCATCGAGCTGCGGAAGTAGTACGACAATGAGCGAGCGGAGCGAGCACGCAGCGGCAGGCCGCCACCCGGCCGCCGGCGCGCTCCCGACCGGAGGGTGGGCAGTGTGGCTCGACACGACCGGCTGCATTCGGAGCCGACGGGCGAGGTGCGCATGAGTCTGTCACTGCGCTTCGCCGCCGGATCGCACAAGGGCATGATCCGGGAGGGCAACGAGGACTCCGGTTACGCCGGTCCGCGCCTGCTCGCCATCGCCGACGGCATGGGCGGCCAGGCGGCCGGCGAGGTCGCCTCCTCCGAGGTCATCTCCACCCTCGTCACCCTCGACGACGACGTGCCCGGCTCCGACCTCCTCACCTCGCTCGGCCAGGCCGTGCAGCGCGCCAACGACCAGCTGCGCTCCATGGTCGAGGACGACCCCCAGCTCGAGGGCATGGGCACCACCCTCACCGCCCTGCTGTGGACCGGCCAGCGGCTCGGCCTCGTCCACGTCGGCGACTCCCGCGCCTACCTGCTGCGCGACGGGGTGCTCTCGCAGATCACCCAGGACCACACCTGGGTCCAGCGCCTCGTCGACGAGGGCCGGATCACCGAGGAAGAGGCCACCACCCACCCGCAGCGCTCCCTGCTGATGCGCGCCCTCGGCAGCGGCGACCACGTCGAGCCCGACCTGTCGATCCGCGAGGTCCGGGCCGGCGACCGCTACCTGATCTGCTCCGACGGCCTGTCCGGCGTCGTCTCCCACCAGACGATGGAGGAGACCCTCGCCAGCTACCAGGGCCCGCAGGAGACCGTGCAGGAGCTGATCCAGCTCGCGCTGCGCGGCGGCGGCCCCGACAACATCACCGTCATCGTCGCCGACGTCCTCGACCTGGACACCGGGGACACCCTCGCCGGACAGCTGTCCGACACCCCCGTGGTGGTCGGCGCCGTCGCCGAGAACCAGCACCACCTGCACGACAACAACATCATGCAGACCCCGGCCGGCCGCGCCTCCCACCTGGGCCGCCAGGGCGGCGGAGGCGAGTTCGGCCCGCCCGGCTCCGGCGACACCACCGGCTACGTCCCCACCGGCGGCTTCGGCGACTACACCGACGAGGACTTCGTCAAGCCGCGCGGCAGGCGCCGGTGGCTGAAGAGAACGCTGTACGGCGCCCTCACCCTCGCGGTGATCGGCGGCGGCCTGTACGGCGGCTACCGCTGGACCCAGACGCAGTACTACGTCGGCAGCAACGGCGAGCACGTGGCCCTCTACCGCGGCATCAGCCAGGACCTGGCCTGGGTGTCGCTGTCGAAGGTCGAGAAGGACCACCCCGAGATCGAACTCAAGTACCTGCCGCCGTACCAGCAGAAGCAGGTCAAGAACACCATCACCGCGGGCGGTCTGCAGCAGGCGCAGGCGAAGATCCAGACCCTCTCCGTCCAGGCCTCCGCCTGCCGGAAGCAGGCCGAGCGCACGGCGGCCGAGACCGACCGGAACGCCAAGACGGGCCAGGGCGAGGCCGGGGGCACCACGGGAACCACCCGTACCTCGCTCACGTCCAAGGCGTCGCCGACCCCGAACCCGTCGGCGTCCAAGCCGTCCCCGTCCGCCAAGTCTCCGAAACCGTCCGCGACCGCCACTCCTCAGCCCGGCCCGAGCCTCTCCGAGGATGAGCAGAAGGTCGTCGATCAGTGCGGCAAGCAGTAGGCACGCCGTGAGAGGCCCCGTCACACGATGAGCAGTACTACGAATTCGCCGACGCACCACACGTCCACGATCGGCGCCATCGGCGCGCCGAGCCGCCGCAACACCGAACTGGCGCTGCTGATCTTCGCCGTCGTCATCCCGGTGTTCGCCTACGCCAACGTGGGCCTGGCCATCGACGGCCAGGTGCCCGCGGGCCTGCTGGGCTACGGTCTCGGCCTCGGCCTGCTGGCCGGCGTCGCCCACCTGGCCGTGCGCAGGTTCGCCCCGTACGCGGACCCGCTGCTGCTGCCGCTGGCCACGCTGCTCAACGGCCTCGGACTCGTCGTGATCTGGCGGCTGGACCAGTCGAAGCTGCTGCAGTCGCTGCGCGGCTTCTCACCGGCGGCACCCCGGCAGCTGCTCTACACCGCGCTGGGCATCGCGCTGTTCGCCGCCGTGCTGATATTCCTGAAGGACCACCGCGTCCTGCAGCGCTACACCTACATCTCGATGTTCTGCGCCCTGATCCTGCTGATCCTGCCGCTGGTGCCGGGCCTCGGGGCCAACATCTACGGCGCCAAGATCTGGATCAGGATCCCCGGCCTGGGCTCTCTCCAGCCGGGCGAGTTCGCGAAGATCGTCCTCGCGGTCTTCTTCGCCGGCTACCTGATGGTGAAGCGCGACGCCCTCGCCCTCGCCAGCCGCCGCTTCATGGGCCTGTACCTGCCGCGCGGCCGCGACCTCGGCCCGATCCTGGTCGTCTGGGCGATCTCGATCCTCATCCTGGTGTTCGAGACCGACCTGGGCACATCGCTGCTCTTCTTCGGAATGTTCGTCATCATGCTGTACGTCGCCACCGAGCGGACCAGCTGGATCGTCTTCGGTCTGCTGATGTCCGCGGTCGGCGCGGTCGGCGTGGCCAGCTTCGAGCCGCACATCCAGACCCGTGTCCAGGCCTGGCTCAACCCGCTGCGCGAGTACCAGCTCAGCCGCAAGATCACGCACGACGGCATCCTCCACTCCGACCAGTTGCAGCAGTCGCTGTGGGCGTTCGGCTCCGGTGGCACCCTCGGAACCGGCTGGGGCCAGGGCCACTCGGACCTGATCAAGTTCGCCGCCAACTCCGACTTCGTCCTCGCGACCTTCGGCGAGGAGCTGGGCCTGGCGGGCATCATGGCGATCCTGCTGATCTACGGCCTGATCGTGGAGCGCGGTGTGCGCACCGCCCTCGCCGCCCGCGACCCGTTCGGCAAGCTGCTCGCCGTCGGTCTGTCCGGCGCCTTCGCCCTTCAGGTCTTCGTGGTGGCCGGCGGTGTCATGGGTCTCATTCCGCTGACCGGTATGACCATGCCGTTCCTGGCCTCCGGTGGCTCCTCCGTGCTTGCCAACTGGTCACTGATCGCCATCCTCATCCGCATCAGCGACACCGCCCGCCGCCCGGCGCCCGCCCCCGCCGCCAACCCCGACGCCGAGATGACCCAGGTGGTCCGCCCGTCATGAACAAGCCCCTGCGCCGGATCGCGATCTTCTGTGGCCTGCTCATCCTGGCCCTGCTCATCCGCGACAACTACCTCCAGTACGTCAAGGCCGACGCCCTGCGCTCCGACACGGACAACCGCCGCGTGGCCATCGAGCGCTACGCCCACCCGCGCGGCGACATCATCGTCGACGGTGATCCCATAACGGGTTCGGTGGTGTCCAAGCACGGCGACTTCAAGTACAAGCGGACGTACAAGAACGGGCCCATGTGGGCCCCGGTCACCGGCTACTCCTCCCAGGCCTTCGGCAGCAACCAGCTCGAGAACATCGAGGACGGCATCCTCACCGGCAACGACGACCGGCTGTTCTTCCGCAAGACGCTCGACATGATCACCGGCAAGCCCCAGCAGGGCGGCAACGTCGTGACCACGCTGAACGCGGCCGCGCAGAAGGCGGCGTACGACGGCCTGGCCCAGCAGGGCAGCAAGGGCGCGGTGGTCGCCCTCGAACCGTCCACCGGCAAGATCCTGGCGCTCGCCTCCTACCCGTCGTACGACCCGTCGTCCTTCTCGGGCTACTCCGACGCCGACGCCAAGGCGTGGAACAAGCTGCTGAAGAAGAACAACCCGGCCGACCCGACGCAGAACCGGGCGCTGCGCGAGACCTACCCGCCGGGCTCGACGTTCAAGGTGGTCACGGCCGCGGCCGCGCTGGAGAACGGCAAGTACACCTCGGCCGACGAGAAGACCGACTCGCCGCTGCCGTGGGTCATGCCGGGCACCCGCACCGAGCTGAAGAACGAGGGGAACATCCCCTGCAGGAACGCGACGATGCGGACCGCGCTGCAGTACTCCTGCAACACCGTCTTCGGCAAGATCGGCGCCGACCTCGGCAACGACAAGATGCTCGCCGAGGCGAAGAAGTTCGGCTTCGACTCCGAGCAGTTCACGCCGGTCCGGTCCAACGCCTCGGTGTTCTCCGACAACATGAACCAGTCGCAGACCGCGCTGTCCTCCATCGGCCAGTACAACACCGCGGCCACCCCGCTGCAGATGGCCATGGTCGCCTCGGCGGTCGCCAACGACGGCAAGCTGATGAAGCCGTACATGGTCGACTCGCTGCAATCCTCCAACCTCGACCCGGTCGCCAAGACCCAGCCCGAGGAGATGAGCCGGCCGCTGTCGCCGCAGAACGCGCAGATCCTGCAGGACATGATGAAGACGGTCGTCGAGAAGGGCACCGGCACCAACGCGCGGATCTCCGGCGTCACCGTCGGCGGCAAGACCGGTACCGCCCAGCACGGCGTGGCGAACAGCGCGAACCCCTACGCGTGGTTCATCTCCTTCGCCAAGCTGCCCGACGGCAGCTCGCCGGTCGCCGTGGCCGTGGTCATCGAGGACGAGCACGCGAACCGCGGCGACATCTCCGGCGGCGGCCTCGCCGCCCCGATCGCCAAGAGCGTCATGGAGGCGGTCATCAAGCCCAAGAAGTGACCCCGCTCACGTCCCCTTCACATCGTCGCACGTTGCGATACCGGTCCTGTATCGGGTTCCGGGCTTGGCCAGGTCACACAGAGCGAGCCGGGTACGGTAGGCCCGGACGGCAGCCTCCGGCCGCACACGACATGTGCGCGGCCGGGACCGACGGAGAGGGCTGGTAGGTAGCTATGGAAGAGCCGCGTCGCCTCGGCGGCCGGTACGAGCTGGGCCAGGTGCTCGGCCGTGGTGGCATGGCCGAGGTCTACCTCGCGCATGACACCCGCCTCGGCCGCACCGTGGCGGTGAAGACGCTGCGCGCGGACCTCGCGCGCGACCCGTCCTTCCAGGCCCGCTTCCGCCGGGAGGCCCAGTCGGCCGCCTCGCTCAACCATCCCGCGATCGTCGCGGTCTACGACACGGGCGAGGACTACATCGACGGGGTCTCCATCCCGTACATCGTGATGGAGTACGTGGACGGCTCCACGCTCCGCGAGCTGCTGCACTCCGGTCGCAAGCTCCTGCCCGAGCGTTCGATGGAGATGACCATCGGCATTCTCCAGGGCCTGGAGTACGCCCACCGCAGCGGCATCGTGCACCGCGACATCAAGCCGGCCAACGTCATGCTGACCCGCAACGGCCAGGTCAAGGTGATGGACTTCGGCATCGCCCGCGCGATGGGCGACGCCGGCATGACCATGACCCAGACGGCGGCGGTCATCGGCACGGCCCAGTACCTGTCTCCGGAGCAGGCGAAGGGCGAGCAGGTCGACGCCCGGTCGGACCTGTATTCGACGGGTTGCCTGCTCTACGAGCTGCTGACGGTGCGGCCGCCCTTCGTGGGCGACTCCCCCGTCGCCGTCGCCTACCAGCACGTCCGCGAGGAACCCCAGGCCCCCTCGGTCTTCGACCCCGAGATCACCCCCGAGATGGACGCCATCGTCCTGAAGGCGCTGGTCAAGGACCCGAACTACCGGTACCAGTCGGCCGACGAGATGCGCGCCGACATCGAGGCCTGCCTCGACGGCCAGCCGGTCGGGGCGACCGCGGCCATGGGCGCCGTGGGATACGGCGGCGGCTATCCCGACGACCAGGCCACGACGGCCCTGCGCTCGGACGGCGGCGCCGCGGCGGCGACCACGATGCTGCCGCCCATGAACCCGGACGACGGCGGCTACGGCTACGACGACCGCCCGGACCGCCGCCGCCAGCAGAAGAAGAACAACACCTCCACGATCCTGCTGGTGGTCGCCGGAATCCTGGTCCTGGTCGGCGCGATCCTGATCGGCAAGTGGGTCACCAGCGGCGGCGCGGGCGACGGCAAGGTGGAGGTGCCGGCCTTCGTCGGACAGCCGCTGAAGACGGCCCAGAACATGGCCGACAACGTCGGCCTGAAGCTGTCGGTCACCAGGAAGCCCTGCGACGCCCAGCCCAAGGGCAACGTCTGCGACCAGAACCCGGACCCCAAGACGAGCGTGGACAAGGGCGAGACCGTCGCCCTGACGGTCTCCACCGGTGCGCCCAAGGTCCAGGTACCGGACGTCCGCGGCATCCAGTTCGACCAGGCGGAGTCCCAGCTCACCGACAAGGGCTTCAAGGTCGAGAAGAAGACCGTGGTCTCCTCCCAGACCCCCGGCGTCGTGACGGACCAGGACCCGCAGGGCGGCGTGGAGAGGCAGAAGGGCACCACGATCACCCTCACCGTCGCCAAGGCGGAGGAGAAGGTGACCGTCCCGGACGAGTCCGGCAAGTCCTGCGACGACGCGAAGGCGGACCTGCAGGCCAAGGGCTTGACCCCGACCTGCAACGACACACCCGTCACCGACCAGAACCAGGACGGCAAGGTCCAGAACACCAACCCGGCCGCAGGCGCCTCCGTCTCCAAGAACACGCCGATCACCATCAACGTCGGCAAGTTCCAGGGCCAGCAGCAGACGACGGTGCCGCCGATCGCGGGCAAGAAGCTCAAGGACGTCAAGCAGATGCTCGCGCAGGCGGGCCTGCAGGTCGGCAACATCCAGGGCTCCAACGACGACAACGCGATCGTCATCAATTCGGACCCGGCACCGGGCAGCCCGGTCAACGCCGGCCAGGCGGTCAACCTCACCACCCTCGGCGGCAACGGCGGCGGCAACAACAACGGCGGCAACGACGGAGGAACCAACTTCTTCGGCGGCGTCACCGGCTGACACCCCGCGCAGAACAGCGAACAGAACAGGAAAGGGCCCCTGCCGGAACTTCCCGGCACGGGCCCTTTCCCTGTGGGCTAGCGCAGCTCCGCCGGCGGCGTCCGCCTGCTGTCGACCTTGTCCACCCGCACCAGCTCGCCCCACACCACGTACCGGTAGCGGGAGGTGTAGACGGGGGTGCAGGTCGTCAGGGTGATGTAGTGGCCTGCCTTCTTCCTGCCGGACTCCTTCGGGATCGCCGACAAGACCTTGACGTTGAACTTCGAGGTCTCCGGGAGGATCGAGTAGACCTTGTAGACGTACCAGTCGTCGCGCGTCTCGAAGACGATCGGGTCGCCCTCGCGCAGCTTGTCGATGTTGTGGAACTTGGCGCCGTGGCCGTCGCGGTGGGCGGCGAGGGCGAAGTTGCCGGCCTCGCCGGTCATGGGGAGGGCCGCCTTGACCGGGTCCGTGTAGTAGCCGGCCACGCCGTTGTTGAGGACGTCCGTGCCCGTGCCCTTCTCGACCAGCACCTCGCCGTTCCGCATCGCCGGTACGTGCAGGAAGCCGATGCCGTCCTTGGTGTCCAGCGCGCCGGGGCCGGAGTCGGTGACGTGGGCCCAGTGCTCGCGGACCCTCCCGGCCTCCGTGTCGGCCTTGCGGTCCGCTATCACGTTCGTCCACCACAGCGAGTACAGGACGAAGAGGGCGAGCACCAGGCCCGCCGTGATGAGCAGTTCACCGAACACGCTGACCGCGGTCGCGATCCGGCCACCGCGCCGGCGGGGGGCGGGCCCCGCGTCGGACGCGTCCGTGTGCTCTTCGGTGTCGTCGGCGGTCCCTGCCACTGTCCCCTTAGCCCCTACTCGATGAGCGCGTCCGGCTTGCCCTTGCTGCGCGGGCGTTCCTGGACCATCTTGCCCCAGACGATCAGCCGGTACTTGCTGGTGAACTCCGGCGTGCACGTGGTGAGCGTGATGTAGCGGCCCGGGCCGGTGAAACCCGAGCCCTTCGGAACCGGGTTCAGCACGCTCGTGTTGGACGGCGGCGTCACCGGCAGCATCGACGTCACCTTGTACACGAAGTACGTGTCCTGCGTCTCGACCACGACCGCGTCACCGGGCCTGAGCCGGTTGATGTACCGGAACGGCTCGCCGTGCGTGTTGCGGTGGGCCGCCAGACCGAAGTTGCCGGTCTTCGCGTAGGGCATCGCCGTCTTCAGCGCGCCCTCGCCGTAGTGCCCCACCATCCCCTTGTCGAGCACCTTCTTGTTGCTGACGCCCTCCGCGATCGGCGCGACCACGTCCAGCTTGGGGATGTGCAGGATCGCGAAGCCCTGGCCCGGCTCGAACACGCCCGGGGCCCGCTTGCCACTGGCCCACTCGTTCTGCAACTGGTGCGTCTCGTCGCCCGCCTGGGCGTGCGCGCGCACGTTCGTCCACCACAACTGGTAGGTGACGAACAGCAGCAGCAGCACACCCGTGGTGATGAACACCTCGCCGATCGCCCGGCTCGCGATGCCCGCGGGGCCGGCCTTGCGCAGCCGCGCCTGCCGCCGGGCCTCGACACGGGAGAGCGGACGTCCGGCAGCGGAGCCGGTCTCAGCCGTCGCCGGGCCCGCGGTCTCCCGGGCCACGCCGCCGTGACGGCCACCGCGCCGCTTGGCGGCCTTTCTGCGGGCCGCGCGGCCTCCCGGTGTGGTTCCCGGGGCGGAGGAGGCCGACGAGGCCGCAGAGGGCCGTACGGGCTCGCTCTCGCGGGCAGGCGGCGGCACGGGGATCCGCAGTGCCATCGTCTCGTCGTCCGGGACGGGCCGGTACGGCTCCTCGAACACCGCGCCCGCCGCGTGCCAGTCGCCCTGCGCACCGGAAGCCTCGTACGACTGATCCCCGTACGAGGCATCGGTCTCGCGCTCCGGGCGCAGCGCGGTCACGCCGTGGCCCTGCCCACCACCGGGGCGAGCCCCGCCGACCTCGCCACCGCGCCCTGGTCGCCGCACTCCACCAGCCAGTTGGCCAGCATCCGGTGCCCGTGCTCGGTCAGCACCGACTCGGGATGGAACTGCACTCCCTCCACGGGCAGTTCGCGGTGGCGCAGGCCCATGATGATGCCGTCGTGGGTGCGGGCCGTGACCTCCAGCTCCGCCGGGACGGTCGCCGGCTCGGCGGCCAGCGAGTGGTAGCGGGTCGCGGTGAACGGCGAGGGCAGTCCGGCGAACACGCCCTTCCCTCCGTGCTCGACCAGCGAGGTCTTGCCGTGCAGCAGTTCCGGCGCCCGGTCGACCACGCCGCCGTACGCCACCTGCATCGACTGCATGCCCAGGCAGACGCCGAAGACCGGGACACCGGTCGCGGCGCAGTGCCGCACCATGTCGACGCACACGCCGGCCTGCTCCGGCGTCCCCGGCCCGGGCGAGAGCAGCACGCCGTCGAAGCCGTCCTGGGCGTGCGACGGGGACACCTCGTCGTTGCGCAGCACCTCGCACTCGGCGCCCAGCTGGTACAGGTACTGGACCAGGTTGAAGACGAAGCTGTCGTAGTTGTCGACGACGAGAATCCGCGCACTCACTGGTTGTCCACCGTCACATCGTTGAAGGGCAGCAGCGGCTCGGCCCACGGGAAGACGTACTGGAAGAGGATGTAGACCACGGCCAGGGCCAGGACCAGCGAGATGAGCGCCTTCACCCACGCGTTCCCCGGCAGATGCCGCCAGATCCAGCCGTACATGCCGTCCCTTCCGTTTCCCCACGGCACCGGTCACACACGCCGTACGGCACCAGACTAACGGCGCGGAGCCGTCGGCCGGGCTGCCTCCACAGGCCGGCCCGGCCCCCGGTAACCGGACTTACGTGGCACAGGGTCGAACACCTCAACGTCGGCCGGAACCGATTTGTGGCGCCCTTTGTCGATCCGATACGTGACCGGGCGGCTACTGCGCGGGCTTGGCGTAGTGCAGGTCCACTGTGCCCGAGTAGCCCGGAAGCGTCACCGTCCCGTCCTCGGTGACCTTCCACCCGAGGCCGTAGACGTTGACGTAGACCATGTAGGTCTGGATGGCCTTGCTGGCCGCGAGCGCCTGCTGCAGCCTGCCGGGGTCCCCGACCGCGGTGATCTTGTACGGCGGCGAGTAGACGCGGCCCTGGAGGATCAGGGTGTTGCCGACGCAGCGCACCGCGCTGGTGGAGATCAGCCGCTGGTCCATGACCTTGATGCCGCGCGCGCCGCCCTGCCACAGGGCGTTCACCACGGCCTGCAGGTCCTGCTGGTGGATGACCAGGTAGTCGGGCTGCGGCTCGGGGTAGCCCGGGAGCTTGGCGGTCGCGTTCGGCGGGGCGTCGTTGAGGGTGACGCTGACCGCCCTGCCGGTGACCTTCTCGGTGCCCGCGCTCTTCTCCAGGCCGCTGAGCTTCCGGTCCTGCGCCCTGGTGCTGCCGTCGTCGCCCTCGGCGAGCGACTCCACGCGATCGCGCAGGGCGGCGTTGGACTGGTCCAGCCCCTGGTTCTTGCGGCTGCGCTCCTGGATCAGGTCGGACAGCTTCAGCAGGGAGGCGTCCTGCCGGATGTCGGTACCCTTGGCCGTGTTGAAGCTGGTGATGAACAGCAGACCCGCCAGCGCGAAGACGGCGGCCGTCAGGATCCGCACCGGCCGCAGGCGGAACGCACGGACGGGGCCGGAACCCGTTGATCCCGTCCCGGGGGAGTCGGCAGAATTGCTCAACGTACCCTTATCTCCTTCGGCGCCGCGGAAGCACTACGCTAACGGACGCCCGGGGGAGCACTGAGTCTGCCCTTACTGTCCCCTTGTACGCTGCCCCGAGCCAGACCCAGTTACCTGCGCGGCCACGCAGCGCATCGACAGGAGAGACCCTCGTGCCGAAGTCACGTATCCGCAAGAAGGCCGACTACACGCCGCCGCCGGCGAAGCAGGCGCAGGCCATCAAGCTCACCAACAGCGCCTGGGTCGCGCCGGTCATGCTGGCCATGTTCCTCATCGGGCTGGCCTGGATCGTCGTCTTCTACGTGACCGACGGTTCGCTGCCGATCGACAGCCTGGACAACTGGAACATCGTGGTGGGCTTCGGCTTCATCGCCGCCGGGTTCGGCGTGTCCACCCAGTGGAAGTAGCGCGTCCGCGGCCGTCGTCGCTCTGAGTTATCCACAGGTTGAAGAGCTTTCCACAGGGTCCTGGGGAAAAGACTACGATCTGTGGATAACCCGCAGGACGTTGACGCCGGTGTGACTGCCACAAGACCGACGTACACCCGTTCGCCCCCTGCCTGACCTGCATGAACGCAGGAGAGCGGCAGGGGGCGCAGGTGTGTTCGCACACTATGCACAAGATCCGCCACGCGCTGTGGACAACGGTTCGGTATCAGGTCAGCTGAGCTGTTCTGACCAGCGTCAGCACCGCCACCACGGCCAGCACGAGCGCACAGGTGCCGTACTGGATCAGCGCCCGGTTCCGGCGCGGGGCGTGGACCATGGCGTACCCGGTCACGATGCCGGCGACGAGGCCGCCGATGTGGGCCTCCCAGGCGATGTGCATCCCCGGGGTGAAGGTGATGACCAGGTTGATCACCAGCAGGGCGACCAGCGGCCGCAGGTCGTAGTTGAGCCGGCGCATCAGGACGCCGGTGGCGCCGAAGAGCCCGAAGATCGCGCCGGACGCGCCCAGGGAGGGCTGGTTCGGATCCGCGATCAGGTAGGTGAGGGCGCTGCCGGCCAGACCCGAGACGAAGTAGAGGGTGAGGTAGCGGGCGCGGCCCAGGGCGGTCTCCAGCGGGCCGCCGAGCCACCACAGGCTGAGCATGTTGAACAGGATGTGGGTGTAGCCGCCGTGCAGGAACATCGCGGTCAGCATGCGGTAGTACTGGCCCTCGGCGACGCCCTGCACCCCGGTGAGCAGGGGGGCGTGGGCCTGCCCGAAGAGCTCGAACCGGCTGGTGAAGCGGTCCCCGACGGCGAGCTGGAGCAGGAAGACGGCGAGGTTGATCCCGATCAGCACCTTGGTGGCCAGCCGCGGGTCCGCCGTGACCGTGCCGCCGGCCACCGTTCGGGGGCGCGAGGCGGCCGGCGGGTGTCCGGTGCCGGAGCCGCCGCGCACGCAGTCGGGGCACTGGAAGCCGACCGAGGCGCTGACCATGCATTCGGGGCAGATGGGCCGCTCGCAGCGGGTGCAGCGCACGCCGGTCTCCCGGTCCGGGTGCCGGTAGCACACGGGCAGGCTCCGGGCGTGCTGTGTGCTGCCTGCGGCCTGGTCCATGGCGTCCCCTTGCTGGTCGGTGGCCTCTCCTTGCGGCAATACCCCGCCCCGCTCTTCCTTACGGACGAGCGGGGCGATTGGTTCCCGGCGGGTGACCTGGGGCGCGGCGGGGCTCAGCCTTCGCGCTTGTCCAGGGTGGTGGCGCCGCCGCGCCTCTCGATCACGACCCTTTCGAGGACGACGTCGTCGACGGGCCGGTCGTTCGGATGCGAGGTGGGGAGGGCGGCGATGGCGTCGACGACCTTCTGGCCGGCGGGGTCGGCGACCTCGCCGAAGATGGTGTGCTTGCGGTTGAGCCAGGTCGTCGGGGAGACCGTGATGAAGAACTGCGAGCCGTTGGTGCCGGGGCCGGCGTTGGCCATGGCGAGCAGGTAGGGGCGGTTGAAGGAGAGGTCGGGGTGGAACTCGTCCTCGAACTGGTAGCCGGGACCGCCGATTCCCGTGCCGAGCGGGTCGCCGCCCTGGATCATGAAGCCGCTGATGACCCGGTGGAAGATCGTGCCGTCGTAGAGCCGGTCCGTGGTGGTGGCCCCGGTGCCGGGGTGCACCCACTCACGCTCACCCTGGGCGAGTTCCACGAAGTTGCGGACCGTTTTCGGCGCGTGGTTCGGGAAAAGCCGGACCACGATGTCCCCGTGGTTGGTCTTGAGGGTGGCGTAGAGCTGCTCGGCCACGGTGTGCCTTCCGTTCTTCTCGTGTAAGGCCCCGATCCTCGCACGTCCGGGGGGCGGCGGCGTCTCGCGTCGGGGAGTTCCCGTGTTGCGGGGGGCGCGCGGGGGTGATGCGTGGCAGTGTCGTGGGGGAGGCCTTCGTTGCACCCGTATGCCCGCCCTCGCATGCCGCGTCGGCCGTTGGCAGGCATGATCCGTAAAAGGGTGGAAAGCCGATTACCGTACGCCACCGAGGAGGAGGAAACCCGTGACCCGCATCGACAGCGTGCGCGCCGCGACCGGCTCGGCGAAGGACAGCGTGCTGCACGCCGCGGAAGTGGTGGCGCCCTATGCCGACACGGCCAAGGAGCGTGCCGCGCATTACGCGCAGGAGGCACGCGTACGGCTGGCGCCCGTGGTGTCGCAGGCCGCTGAGCAGGCCCGCGAGCAGTACGACGCCCGGCTCGCCCCACGCCTGGACCAGGCCCGCGCCCATGTGCCGCCCAAAGTGGACATGGCCGCGCAGGAGGCCGCCGCCCGTACCCGCAAGGCCGCCCGGCAGGCCGCCGAGTACTCGCGTCCGAAGATCGAGCAGGCGATGGCCGCGGCCGCGCCGGTGCGCGACGAGGCCGCTGCCCGCGGTGCCGCCGCGCTGGCCGCACTGCGCGGCCAGGTCACGGCGCAGCAGATCCAGAAGCTGGCCCGGCGCAATGCGCGGCGTTCCCGCGCGGGCCGTGCCGTGAAGGTGCTGGCGCTGGTGGGCCTGGCCGCGGGGGGCGCGTTCGCGGCCTGGAAGTGGTGGGACAAGCAGGCCAACCCGGACTGGCTGGTCGAGCCGCCCGCCGCGACGGAGGTGCCGGAGACCGGCCGGCTGAGCTCGGTCGACGGCAGCGGCAGCTCGCCGCTGGACCCGGAGGTCCAGGCGAAGGAGGCCGAGGAGGCTTCGCGCCGCGACGAGGAGGAGTGAGCCCAGGCACCGCAGGGTGCCAACGGTGCGGTGGGGCGGGTGACTTGAGGGTCGCCCGCCCCACCGGCCGTTTCACGTGAAACCCGAAAGATCCCCTCCGGCCCGCGTTCACGCAGGCCGGAGGGGATCTGTGTGTGGAGCCTAGGGGAGTCGAACCCCTGACATCCGCCATGCAAAGACGGCGCTCTACCAACTGAGCTAAGGCCCCGGAAGGGAAGCGTCCGGCTGGAGGACCAGTGGTCCAGCGGGCGCCGGAGACCAGAGTACCGGGTCACCCCCCGTATCCCGCAAAAAGATTGGGGGTCCCCGTGGATGACCACGCTCCGTAAGATGCTCGGCGTGGTTCGCTACAGCGAACCGCGGTTCTCTGGGGAAGCGATGGGGAGACGCAATGGACGCCGCACAGCAGGAAGCCACCGCGAGAGCGCGGGAGCTGCAGCGGAACTGGTACGGGGAGCCGTTGGGGGCGCTCTTCCGTAAGCTCATCGACGATCTCGGGCTGAACCAGGCCCGTCTCGCGGCGGTCCTGGGCCTGTCGGCCCCGATGCTGTCGCAGCTGATGAGCGGCCAGCGTGCCAAGATCGGCAATCCTGCCGTGGTCCAGCGGGTACAGCTGCTGCAGGAGCTGGCGGCCCAGGTCGCGGACGGCAGCGTCAGCGCGGCCGAGGCGACCGAGCGCATGGAAGAGATCAAGAAGTCGCAGGGGGGATCCGTGCTGAACAACACGACGCAGACGACCAGTGGTTCGGGGGCGCCGACGGTCAAGCGCGTGGTGCGCGAGATCCAGTCGCTGCTGCGCTCGGTGGCCGCCGCCGGCGACATCATCGAGGCGGCCGACTCCCTCGCCCCGAGCCACCCCGAACTGGCAGAGTTCCTCCGGGTCTACGGCGCCGGCCGTACCTCCGACGCGGTCGCGCACTACCAGTCCCACCAGAACTGACCTCACGGCCCGGTGTCCCGGAGGGGGCCGGGACCGGGCCCGGGGACATGATCGTCGACGTGGGGGTGAGACGCCGGGGGGCTGGGGGGTAGCCGGGCGCTGGTGGGGGAACGGGTGGCTTGGGGAGGGAGCTGCGGACTGTCATGGGTGAGGTCTTCGCCGGCCGGTACGAGCTGGCCGACCCGATCGGGCGCGGTGGCGCGGGTGCCGTGTGGCGTGCCTGGGACCACCGGCGCCGGCGCTATGTGGCCGCCAAGGTGCTCCAGCAGCGCGACGCCCACTCGCTGCTGCGCTTCGTGCGGGAGCAGGCGCTGCGCATCGACCATCCGCACGTCCTCGCCCCGGCCAGCTGGGCCGCCGACGACGACAAGGTGCTGTTCACCATGGACCTGGTCGGGGGCGGCTCGCTGGTCCACCTCGTCGGGGACTACGGCCCGCTTCCGCCGGCGTTCGTGTGCACGCTGCTCGACCAGCTCCTGTCCGGCGTCGCCGCGGTGCACGCGGAGGGAGTCGTCCACCGGGACATCAAGCCCGCCAACGTGCTGCTGGAGGCCACCGGTACCGGCCGGCCGCGGCTGAGGCTGTCCGACTTCGGTATCGCCATGCGGTTCGGCGAGCCCCGCCTGACGGAGACCAACCTCGTGGTGGGCACGCCCGGCTATCTGGCGCCCGAGCAGATGCTGGGGGCCGAACCGGACTTCCCGGCCGACCTGTTCGCGGTGGGACTGGTCGCGCTGTACCTGCTCGAGGGCGCCAAGCCCGACGCCAAGGCGCTCGTGCAGTACTTCATGGAGCAGGGAACTCCCGGGCCTCCGAAGGGCATTCCGGACCCTGTCTGGCAGGTCGTGGCCACGCTGCTGCAGCCTGATCCGGAAGCCCGGTTCCGTACGGCCACCGGTGCGCGCAAGGCGCTCGCGGCCGCCGCGGAGCTGCTGCCGGAGCCCGGACCCGACGACGAGCTGATCGAGATCTTCGACCAACTGGGGCCGCTGCCGCCCGGATTCGGCCCGGACGGACCGCTCCGGCGCGCTTCCGGTGTGCGTGTGGCGGCGTCGGGCGAGGACAGCACGGGTGCCGGCCTCGACGTCGGCGGTGCCGGAGACTCCCCGCCGGCCCGGTCCGAGGAGTCCGGTGCGCGGGCCGTGTCCCTCGACCCCCGGCTGGGCGGTGCCGGGGCGCGCTCCTCGGCCACTGCCTCGGTCTCGATGTCGGACACGGGCAGCTTCCACCTTCCGCCCCCGCAGCCGGCCCCCCGGCGTGACGCCGAGCAGCCTTTCGGGCCTCCTGCGACGGCGCGGCAGCCGTCGACTCCCCCCACGGCGCCCTCCGCGCCCGGCCCCACGCCACCGGCCCTGTGGTCTCCCGCCGAGCCGTACGGGCCCTGGCATCCGGCCCCGGCGGCCCCTCCGGTCCCGCAGACTGCGCCCCGTGAGGACGCCTCCACCGCCGCGTACACCGCCCGGGACCCGCAGCCGGCGCCTCCCCCGCGGCCCGTCGTGGCGGCAGCCGGGCGTGGTGGGCGCGGCCGCCGGGCGCGCCGCGCGCCGCGCCGGCCCGGTCCGCCGGCGAAGGCGGCGATCCCGATCCTGCTCCTGGCGCTGGTCTGCTACGCCGTGGGCTTCTGGGCGCTGGCCCGGGTCTGAGGCGGCCGCGGTGCCCGCCGGGCCGCCACCGTCCACACCCCGAGCGCCAGCAGCAGGGCGGTCCCGGTGCCGATCCCGCCGGCCGCGAGCGCCTTCATCGCGGTGCCGCCGCTCCCGTCGCCCCCGTCACCGGGGGTTCCGGCGGCCGCCACGGCCGCCCGGTCCTGTGCGGTGACCGTGAAGACGTCCGCCGGCGCGGGCCGCCCGGCGTAGGCGGGCCCGTCGTGGGCCTGCCCGTCGGTCCGCACCCGCAGTGTCACGCCGAACGGCCCCTGGCCGAAGATGCCGGTCATCCGCTCGCTGAGGTGCAGGGCCAGGTAGTAGTCGCCGGCGAAGCGCATCGCGTTCTGGGCGCTGGGGACGGCGTACCGGTTGGTGTACTCCACGGGCGGCAGCGGGGCGAGGGCGGCGGACTTCCGGGTGCCGGTGTAGCCGAGTGCGGCGTCGTCGACGAATCCGCGGACGGGGTTGTAGAGGGAGAGGTTCAGGGCGCCGCCGACGTAGCCGTGGCCGTTCGTGGAGGCGTCCAGTTCGGCGACGGCGTTCAGCCGGCGGCCCCACTCCAGGGGCACCTTGTAGAACAGGGTCTCCCCGGGGCGCAGTTCGGTGCGCCAGGCTCCCTGGCCGAGGGTGCGGGCGGTGGCGAAGCCCGCACCGCCGGGCCGGGGGCGGGGGGCGCCGCTGGGCGGCTCGGGGGAGGCGGAGTCCCAGGTGCGGGGCGCGGTGGTGGGCCCGGGCCTGGCCGGCCGCGGCTCCGAGACGGGCTTGATCTCCAGGTCCCAGCGCTCCCCGGGGCCCGGTTCGGCCGGTCGCCCGGTCTCCACGCGCTCGACCAGGACGTCGTACGTCCCGGCGCCCTGGCACTGGGTCCCACCACCGGCCTCGCGCCGCCCCAGGGCGGTGACGGGGCGCGGGCTGAGTCCGGCGCCGAAGCGGGCGGAGGCGAAGGAGCAGGGGCTGCCGTGCGGGTCGCGCACGGAGACCTTGATGCCGTCGGTCGCGGTGACGGTGGCGTGGGCGGGCGGTACGGCGGTGACGGGGACGTAGGCCGTGGTCGTGGTGTCCAGGTCGAGGCGGTAGTGGAGCCTGCCGTCCCGGGGGAGTGAGCTGCGGTAGGTGCGGCCGGGTGTCAGTCGCGGAGCGCCGGCGGTGCCGGTCGTACCGGTGACCTGCAGGTCGTCCGGCGCGAAGGCGTACGTCCCGGGGCCGGCCGCGGCCGCGATCCCGCCCGGCAGCGCGGCCACGGCACACAGCACGGCCGCGGCGACCGCGCCCCGCCGCGCTCCCGCGCCCGGCGGTCGGACGCCCCGCCACCACCAGGTCCCCTCCGTACGGCCCCGCCCCCGCACGAGCCACCACCCCCTGCCGCTTCCGCTCCGCACCCGCGCATCCGGTCGCGCCCATCCTGCCCCGCCCGCCGCTGCGCCATCCGGGGAATCCGTACGGCCGTCCGAAACGCCGGGCCTCTGCGGAGTCCGTCTCCGCGGCGCGTACACCACTCGCCGGGGACCGGCAACACGAGCGGTGTGCGCGGCCCGCCGGGGCAACACAAAGCCCCGACCGCTCGGGCGGCCGGGGCTTGATCAGATTCTGGGATCGGTACTCACGAACCCGTGGGCACGGAGTCAGTCGCCTCCGTCCACAGGTCCTGCTCGGCGCGATCCGCCTGGATCTGGCGGTACACGAGGAGCCCGCCGATGGCGGCCAGTGCGACCAGGAGCAGCTTCTTCACCGCGCGACCTCGTCTTTCCTTGACGTAGGGGACCTCTGGCGCCCGACTATACACACCGGCCGATATCGATCGGTGACCTGCGCCGGGCCTCAACTCCCGCCCCCGTCCGCGCAGTAGGCCGGGTCCGCGCCGCTGCGACCGGGGGTGATCGGACCCTCACGGCGCGTCACTTTGCCCCCTTTTCGTCCACTCTCTTCCTTCTTCGGCGGCTTTCCGGGCCTCCTGCGTCCATCCGGGTGGTGTTCATCGGAACATCGACGCGCCACGGGCGTCGGTCCACCACTTCACGGCCCCCATACACATCATGAACAAAGTACGCAAATCGCCCAACCCGAAAGTGAGGGGTCATGACCGGAAACAAGGTCGTGAAGCTGTGGACCGCCATCGTCACCGCCTTCCTCGCGCTGTGCACGGCGCTCGGACTCGTCACCGCGACCACCGCGGCGGCCGCGCCGGCCGAGCCCCGCAGCGAGAGCCCGCAGGGCAGCACCGCGGAGCGGACGGTCCCCGCGATCCCCTCACTGAACCCCTGGTCCCTGGCGAACGGCAGGGCACTGCCCCCCACGATGAAGCAGCGCATCCGGGCCGAGGCCCACGGAAAGGCCCCCCGGTGCCGGCACCGCCCCCTCACCGAGACGAGCGAGGCGAGCGAGACGCACGAGACGCCGGAGACGAAGCCGGCCGACGGATCCAACACCGCGGACCGGCTCACCGCACCGCTCGACTGCTGATCACCGGGCAGCCCGCAGAACGCAGACGTTTCGACAAGACGGCGACTTGCGTACCCTTCAGTCGACACGGACACAGACCCCCGGCCAGCTCGGCCGGGGGTTTCGCGCTGCCCGGGGCACGGTGCACGCGCCCGCCGCCCGGCCGTAGCCTGGGCCGGGCCCCGGGACCGGAGGACCCAGGGACCGCAGCCGCACTCCTCGGCACTCCTCCGCACTCCTTCCGTCCGGAAAGGTGGTGAACGCCGCCGTGACCCGGCGCATCACCGTAGTCACCGCTGTCCACGCCCCTGCCGCCCACCACCTGCCGGACGCCTACGCCTCGCTGGCCGGGCAGCGGCTCCCCGACGGCTGGGAGTGGCACTGGGTGATCCAGGAGGACGGCACGACGGACGAGGTACGCCCACACGTCCCGGACGACGGGCGGGTGAGCTTCCGCCAGGGGCGGCCCGGCGGGCCCGGCGTGGCGCGCACCATCGCGCTGGCCCGCGCCGACGGCGCGTACGTGAAGGTCCTGGACGCCGACGACCGGCTGACACCGGGCGCGCTCGCCCGGGACCTGGCGGTCCTGGAGGCCGACCGCACGATCGGCTGGACGACGTCCCGGGCCCTGGACCTGCTGCCCGACGGCTCCACGGCGGGTTTCCCCGGCGACCCCGTCGAGGGTCCGGTCGAGCGCGGGGCCGTGCTGCGCTTCTGGCGGGAGAACGGGTACCGGGCCCAGGTCCATCCGGCGACGCTCTGCGTCCGCCGGGAGCTGCTGACGGCCCTGGGCGGCTGGATGGCCCTGCCGGCCTCGGAGGACACGGGGCTGCTGCTGGCGCTGAACGCGGTCAGCCGCGGGTGGTTCACCGCGGAGCCCGGGCTGCTGTACCGGAAGTGGGCGGGGCAGGTGACCGGGCAGTCCGCCCACGTCGACCCCGCCGAGCGGGACGCGCGCATGGCGGTGGCGGAGGCGAGGGCGCGGGCGCTGGCCGAGTTCGGCTGGACCTATCCGGCGCCCGGCGGCGCAACCGCGGCTACTCGGTGAGCACGACGGCCTGCGACGGGCACTTCTCGGCCGCTTCGCGCACCTGGGGATCGTCCCCGGCCCCCTCCCGGCCGGGCCGTACGACGCCGTAGCCGTCCTCGAACGCGAACACGGACGGGGCCCGGTGCGCGCACTCCGCGGAGCCGTAGCACAGGGAACGGTCGACGCGGACCTCCATACGTCCCTCCAGCCGTAGATGACCTCCAGGACGTCCCTGCCCGGTGAACGGCCCGGCCAACCGGCGTTCGCCCGGCGGGCGTCACCCCGCGGCGGCACGGACCGCCCGTCCGGCACCGGTCCCTCCCCTCGTGGGGACCGGTGCCGGACGGAGCGGGTGGTGTCGGCCCCCGCCGGGTCGGCGCGCCGGCGGGGGCCGAGGTCTGGTCGTCCGTGGTGTCCGTCGATGTCCGAAGGTGTCCCGGAGTGTCCGGAGCGCGATCCGGTGTCTCCGGCGCCTTCGGCGGAAGTTGACCGAGAACGTTCGCTGCCCTCGGCCGCGCTTGCGCGCGCCGGGCCGGTGGCCTGTCCGGACGGTGTGTGATGGGTCCGCTACCGCGTCGTGATCCTGCCACGCGGGGTGTCCGGCGACGAGGTTCCGGTGTCCGTTCCAGGGCTTCGCCGCAGGTCAGCCGTATAGGGTGAGTTTTCCGGTCCGGACGTCCAGATGCGGGGGGAGTAAGGGGTGGCACCTTGGGTTCCGACTCAGGGGCACGCACAGCCTTCGCCGAACGCCTCGCACTGCTGTACAAGGAAGCCGGAAACCCTCCCCTGAAGAGCGTGTCCGACGGGGTCGTACGGCTGCAGCGGGTGGACGAGCGCGGGCGCCCCGTGCGGGTGTCCGCCCAGCGGATCAGCGACTGGCGGCGGGCCAAGAACGTACCGGCCCAGTTCACCGCCCTGGCGGCCGTCCTGCACATCCTGATCCCCGAGGCGCGGCGCGCCCGGCCCGTCCCCGTCTCCGGCGGCCTGTACGACCTCACCCACTGGCAACGGCTGTGGGAGCGCGCGCTGGCGGACCCGGCCGGCGACCGCCCCGCGCCGCCCGCGGAGGAGAACCGGCGGCCGCCGGCCCAGGCCCCGCCCGTCGCCGGCGGTGTCTGCCCCTACCGGGGACTCGCCCCGTACCGCCAGGAGGACGCCCGCTGGTTCTTCGGGCGGGAGCGCAGCACGGACGCCCTGGTGGAGCAGTTGCGCGCGGCGGAGAAGACCGGCGGGCTGATCATGCTGGTCGGTGCCTCGGGGGCCGGGAAGTCGTCCCTGCTGAACGCCGGCCTGGTGCCGGCGCTGCGGGACGGGGCGCTCGCGGAGAACGGCGAAGGGCCGGGCACCGTCCTGCAGTTGGTACCGGGCGCCGATCCGCTCGCCGAACTGACCCGCCGCATCCCCGAACTCGCCCCCGTCGCCGCCGACGCGCGCAGGGCGGAGGCGGAGGCGGCGGTGAACCCCTCGGCACCGGGCTCCGACGCCCCGCACTTCGCCCGCGCGGTGCGGGAGGCGGTCGCCGCCTGGGCGCGGCGGGGGGCGCCCGAACGCGCCGGGGCGATCGGCGACCCGGCCCCGGGCGAACTCCCGGCCGAGGATGCGGCCTTCGGGGACGCCGGCGAGCGTCGCCTGGGCGGGGACACGGCGCCGGACGAGGGACCGGCTCCCGAAGCCGCACCGGGTGACGACCCGCTGCCGGACGCCCCCGCCGCCCTTCCGGCCGATCCCTCCCGCGAGGACGCCCCCCGCCCCGTCCTCATCGTCGACCAGTTCGAGGAGACCTTCACCCTCTGCTCCGACGAGCCCGGCCGCCGCGCGTTCCTCCAGTTCCTGCACGCGGCCTGCACCCCGCCGGAGGGCGCCTCCGGGCCCGCCCCGGTCCTGGTCGTCCTCGGCATCCGCGCCGACTTCTACGAGCAGTGCCTCGGCTACCCGGAGCTGGCCGACGCGCTGCAGCACCGGCACATGGTGCTCGGGCCGCTGACCACGGCGGAGCTGCGCGAGGCGGTGACCGGCCCGGCCAAGGCGGTCGGGCTGGAACTGGAGCCGGGGCTGGCCGAGCTGATCGTGCGGGAGGTGAGCGCCGACGGCCCGCGCGGGGCGCACGACGCCGGCGTGCTGCCGCTGCTCTCGCACGCCCTGCTCGCGACCTGGCAGCGCCGGAAGGCGGGCCGCCTGACCCTGGCCGGCTACCGCGCGGCGGGCGGCATCCAGGGGGCGGTCGCGGCGACCGCCGAACGCGCCTGGTCCGGCCTCGACCCCGCCGCCCGCACGGCCGCCCGGCTGCTCCTGCTGCGGCTCGTCCGGCTGGGCGAGGACACCCAGGCCACGCGCCGGCGCGGCACGCGGCGCCAGCTGGCCCAGGAGTCGGCGGACCCCGGCAAGACGGAGGAGTCGTTGGAGGCGCTGGTGCGCGCCCGCCTGGTGACGCTCGACGCGGAGACCGTGGAGATCACCCACGAGGCGCTGCTGCACGCCTGGCCGCGGCTGCGCCACTGGATCGACGAGGACCGCGGCGACCATCTGCTGCGCCAGCGGCTGGAGGAGGACGGCCGGGCCTGGGAGGCGACGGGCCGGGACAGCTCGCTGCTCTACCGCGGCTCCCGCCTGGAACAGGCCCGCGCCTGGGCGAAGTCCGCCGGGGACACCTATCTCACGCGCAGCGCGGTGCAGTTCCTGGCCGCCTCGGTGCGGCTGCGCCGGCGGACGGTGCTGATCAGCCGCGCCGCGGTGGCGGCGCTGGTGGTCCTCGCGGTGCTCGCGGCCGGCTCGGCGGTGGTGGCGTGGCAGCAGCGGGACGACGCCGTCTTCGAACAGGTGCTCGCCGAGGCGGACCGGGTGCAGCACTCGGACCCCTCGCTGGCCGCCCAGCTCGACCTGGTCGCCCACGACCTGCGCCCGGGCGACGAGGGCACGTTCAGCAGGCTGATCTCGATCGTGAACGCCCCCCTGGCCACCCCGCTGGCCGGCCACACCGGCGCCGTGTACCTCACCTCGTTCAGCCCGGACGGCAGGACACTGGCCACGGCCAGCTACGACCGGACCGTGCGTCTGTGGGACGTGGCCGACCGGAGCCGCCCCGAGCCGCTCGGCAAGCCCCTCACCGGGCACACCGGCTGGGTGAGCAGCGCCGTCTTCAGCCCCGGTGGGCGCACCCTGGCGAGCGCCGGGGACGACGGCACGATCCGGCTGTGGGACGTGCGGGACCCGGCCCGCCCCGCCCCGCTCGGCAAACCCCTGACCGGTCACCGGGGCACCATCTACCTGGTCGCCTTCAGCCCCGACGGACGCACCCTCGCCAGCGCCGGCGAGGACAGGACCGTACGCCTGTGGGACGTGGCCGACCCACGCCGGCCGAAGCCGCTCGGCAAGCTGGAGGGGCACAGCGCCGCGGTGCGCAGCGTGGCGTTCAGCCCGGACGGCCGCACCCTCGCGGCGGGCGGCGACGACGACACGATCCTGCTGTGGAACACCTCCGATCCCCGGCACCCCCGGCGGATCCCCGGGCGGCTGACCGGTCACACGGACATCGTGCACTCGGTGGCCTTCAGCCCCGACGGGCGCACCCTCGCCAGCGGCAGCGCGGACGACACCATCCGGCTGTGGAACGTCGCCGATCCCGGCCGCGCGGCCCCGCTCGGCTCGCCGCTCACCGGGCACACCGGCCCGATCTGGTCCGTGGCGTTCAGCCCTGACGGGGGCCGGCTGGCCGCCGCCAGCGCGGACAGCACGGCCAGCCTGTGGAACGTGTCCGACCCCGCCTCCCCCTCGCAGGTCGGCGAGCCGCTCGCGGGCAGCAGCGGCGAGATGTACGCCCTGGGGTTCAGCCCCGACGGCCGTACCCTCGCCACCGGCAGCGGGGACGGCAAGGCCCGCCTGTGGTCGGTTCCGACGTCGGACATGACCGGCCGGAGCGGAGCGTTCCGCCCGGACGGCAAGGTGCTGGCGACGGCCGCGCGCGACGGCAGGATCCGGCTGTGGAACGTGGCGGCGCCCGGCCGGCCCGTGGCCCTGAGCAGGCCGTTCATGCGGGCGGACGGCAGGGACCGTTCCCTGCTGTACTCCCCGGACGGCCGCACCCTCGCCGTGCTCACCGGGAACCGGACGGTGGCCCTGTGGAACGTCGCCGATCCGGCCCACCCGGTCTCCGCCGGGCCGCCCCTCCCCCAGCAGACCCGCTTCATGGGCCCCGACGCGCTGGCGTTCAGCCCGGACGGCCACATCCTGGCGACCGCCTACGACGACCACCGCTTCCAGCTGTGGAACGTCAGCGACCCCGCCCACGCCACCCCGCTCGGCGGGCCCGTCACCGGTCACCGGGGCTACATCAACGCGCTCGCCTTCAGCCCGGACGGCCACACCCTGGCCAGCGGCAGCGCGGACAGCACCATCCGCCTGTGGGACGTCACCGACCCCGCGCACGCCACCCCGCTCGCCCACCCGCTCACGGAGCACTCCGGTCCCGTCAACGCGCTCGCCTACAGCCCCGACGGGCACACGCTGGCCAGCGGCAGCGACGACGACACCGTGCGGCTGTGGAACGTCACCGACCCGCGTGGCGCCAGGGCGCTCGGCGCCCCGCTCACCGGCCACACCGAGGCGGTGACCTCGCTGACGTTCGGCGAGTCCGGCCAGGTCCTGGCGAGCGGCGGCAACGACAACACGGTCCGCCTCTGGAAGGTCGGCGACCCGGCCGCGGCGGGCCCCATCGGCCAGTCGATGAGCCCGTACGCCCGGACCGGCAACTTCCTGTCCTTCAGCCCGAACAGCCATGTGCTCGGGGTGTCGAGCGGCACGGACACGGTCAGGCTGTGGCGGCTGGACGCCGGCGCGGCGATCCGGCACATCTGCTCGCTCACCCGGGGCGTCCTGACCCCCCAGCGGTGGCACGAGTACCTGCCCCGGCTGTCCTACGACCCGCCGTGCCGCCACTGACCGAACAAGATCGGCCAACTCCCGGGCTCAACAAGCCGGTTGCCTCCCGGAACCCCGCCAACCTTGTTACCCTTGGCCATAGCCCGATCGCTGGTGCATCCCCCGTCGCCAGCGATCGGGTTTCTCCGTACCCGGAAGCAACCGTCCCGGTTCATCGTGCGGGGCGCCCGGCGAACCGGGTTGAACCTGTGGCCTCATCCCTATTCGGGTCGATCACGGGGCTCTGCCGACATCGGCCAACGGCCCCTGCGCCGCGGTCGATCACCGGTCCTACTCCTCCGGTTCCCACGCGCGGAGCAGGTCGAACAAGCCTGCGTCTCCGTCGATCTGCAGTGAGTCCGCCGGGATACGGTCGTACACGAAGAGGACCAGCTCACTGGCCGTGCCGCGGACGGAGACGCCGGCCGCGTTCGGGCCCTCGTCGGCAGCGGCGACAGGCGTCGTGCCGGGCGCGGCGATACGGGTGGAGCGTGCGCCGCCGCCGTCGACCGTCAGGCGCCAGGAGTGGCCCTCGGTGGCGTGGAAGTCGAAGGCGGTGGGCTTGTGCGGCCAGGCACTCGTCGTTGCGACGCAGGTGAACAGGAACTCCTCGACACCGTCGAGTGCCACCTCATCCGGCAACGGCTCCGGGGCACCCACAGTGACCTGGGCGTCGTAGGTGTGCACCGCGATCTGCTGGAGCTGGTGCCGGGCGACGGCGCCACAGGTCTGCGGCGACTGCGACGCGCCCCACCACGTCCAGCAACCGCGATCCGGGCCGGCCTCCCGCAGTGCGTCCAGCAACTCCTGCGTCGACGCGGCCAACCAGGCCGGCACGGCCTCGCGCTCCCGAGGCGCAGCCGGGGCGCCCTCCGGGACGCACTTGGCCGGAGCGGCAGGCCCCGCGGCTACGGTTGCGGCCCAGGAGCGGCGCCCCTCGCCGATGTGCTGCACCAGATCGAACAGCGTCCACTCCGGGCAGGTCGGCACCTGCACGTCGAGGCTGGGCGCGGAGGCCACCGCGGCGCGGAAGGCGCTCGACCGTTCGTCGATCAGTCGCAACAGAACGGGGAACGCAAGTGTCGTCGTCACAGGGACTCCCTATCACCGCGTTCCGACGATCGGACAGTGATTTTCACAGCCGCCGCGGCGAGCGCGCGGCACGGGCCGGAGTCCGCAGGATCACGGCGCGCCTCGCCCGGCACAGCAAGATCAGCATGACCATGAATGTCAAAGACCCCCAGCCGTTCCCGACTGGGGGTCTTCTCGCTGGTGGGGCTAACAGGATTTGAACCTGTGGCCTCATCCTTATCAGGTCGATCACGGCCCCCCGAGATGTGGAGGGATCCAAGTCTGGCGACGTTCTATTGACCGCTGGGGGCCGCTCTCGTCCGTTGGCGTTCGACGCTGTTGGTGTCAGCCGTTGGTGTCAGGCACGCCGACGGGGCTTGACATTCGGCTGGGGAAGGCGCCCTGAGATCGTCTGCACGACAAGCAGAACGATCACTGCCACGACCAGCCACGTTGCCTGGCGGAGAACACCAATCATTGTGTCGCCGTTGATCACGCACGCCATGACCACGGCCAGCGGGACCATGATCTTCTTGCGGCTGTCAGTCCCGCGTGCGACAGTTTCAAGCAGGTGGGTGTCGAGCACCGACAGTCCACCAAGACCCGGGATGGGCATACGTCCTCCTTGGTTGTCAGAAGGGCGCGCCCGGTTCCTCTTCCCAAAGGCGGGCGCGCCCTTCGGTGTTGGTAGTCCAAAGGTATGGCACGCCCCCGACAGCAAGGGTCTGCCGAACTGCGAATCACTGATGTCATCCTCGATAGTGACGATGACTAACTCCAGCTGGGTTGAGACGCTGAGGGGCACTGAGTGTCACCCGCCTGACCTGCTGCAATGTGAGCTCATACCACACGCCACCGACAACGGACGCACTCTATAGCAACGATTGTTGCGTGTGACATAGGCCTTTGAGGCAATTGCCCGGTTTTAGAGAGTGACCAAGGTCACTAAAAACGAAAAGTGGTCCAGCCTCACAGTGGGCGCCTCCCGCGTCAGCCGGGCACCCGATTGCTATCCCCCGTCGATCGGCATTTATGACATCAGCGACGCCGTGTTTCACGTGAAACACGGCAGCCACCACCTGATCAGTCAGTGCATTGACCTGCACCTACGCCATCCCGACGAGCGTGATCAGTTCGGCGACACAAGGATTGGGCACGATGCATGGCGTGGGCGGAGCTTCATGCCCGCCCGGGACGCCAATCACTTCGCCTGCACCACCTAAGCCACCAACTACCCCAGCTCCCATCCCGTCCGCCGTCGACCCACACACCGTGGAGCGGGCGTGGTTCATGGCGTCCAGGTGGAGCGCGCCACTGTACGAACGACCTGGACGCCATGGGCCGCGTCTGCTCGGCTCTGCCTGGGTCGACGGTGGACGGGAGGGGAGCACCACGCACGCCACTACCAACCCGCGGCCGGGAACGGCGCCCCCTCCATCCCGGTGCCGGCCGATCCCCCGCCGGAGGCATTGCCTTGACCGCAGGCCACTCTGAGCGGTGATCGACTCATGGCCACCGGCCCTACCCACATGTGGGCGCGCGTCGGCGCAGCGCGGGCGGAGCGGGCCGGAGGCAGGAGCGGCGCCCGCAGCGGAGCCGGGAGCGCGCCCGGCGGAGCGGAGCGCAGCCGGGGCTTGATGAGGTAGAGAAATCTGTAACAGCACAGGGGCTGATAGGTCGGGAACCAGTGCGGTTTAGGCAGAGGGCTGGTCAGTAACCAGGAGTCGGCCGGTGAAGCCCGCGTGGCACAGCCGGTCGTAGGCCTCGAGTACGTCGTCCGGCACGGACTGGCTGATCATGAAGCCCTGCGCCGGGTAGATCAGCAGGCGCTGTAGCGCTCCTACAAGCATGTCGATGACCAACCGGGCCTCCCCGATGGAGTCGACGTACTCCTCCAGCGTCATCGGGCTGGAGGCGCTGACAATCTCGACGGCGGGCCACAGCTTGCGTGCGGTGGCGTAGGCCCGCCTCTCCTCGTACGGCTTGCTGATCAGCAGGACGGAGGACACGTCGACGTCGGCCTCTTCCAACAGCTCTCGGGAGAAGCGGATGTTCTCCCCCGTGTTCCGCGCACGCGGCTCCACAAGGATGGCCGAGTCGGGGACGCCAAGCTCAAGCGCGCGCTCTCGGTAGTGCACGGCTTCCCCTCGGGGCATGCGGTCCCGCGTCGTGGGGCTGGTGGCTCCCGTGAACACAAGCAGTGGAGCCATGCCGCGCTTGTACAGGTCTACCGCGGTCTCGGCCACACCCAGGTCGTGACTGCCCAGCCCGATGGCGACTGAGCATGGCCGGAGAGTGTGGCCCATCTGGTGGTAGTCCCACAGGCGGCGAGTGTCGGCCCATGCCTGTGCAGAGATCATCACTGCCCCTTCTTGTCCTTCGCCGAGTCGGGGACCTTGAAGTCGTACTCCCAGGCGAAGCGCGAAGCCGCGTGCACACCGATCGCGAACTCGACCACTGTGCCAGAAGCCGTGTAGGTCGTCCGATGCAACTCAACGACAGGTTCGCCCGGCGGAAGCTGCAAGAGCTTCACTTCATCGGGCGTGGGAGCTCTGGCGAACAGCTCTTCCTTCATGTGGTCGATCTCGTAGCCCGCGTCATACAGCACCCGGAAGCCACCACCTCGGCCGGCCGGTCCCGGGGTCGGGTCCACCAGCCGTGTGCCTTCGACGTGCTCGGGCCGGTAGTAGCTGGTCAGGGTGTGGGTCGGCTGGTCGCCTTCCTTCACCAGCCTCGCTCGCGCGTATACCTCGGCGCCTTCGGGGAGGCCGTGCGCAGCTGCTACCGCTGGCGGGGCTTCCACCAGGCTGACCGTCTGCGTCTGCTCGTTCCGGCGGTAGCTGCGGCCAGAGGCCACACGGTCGGCGATGAACGCCACCTCGTCGCCGTCACGCCACTTCGCCTTGTCGTACCTGGCAATGCCGAGTCGCTTGAGCGGGACCCGCTCGCGCACGACTGTGCCGTGTCCGCGAGAGGACGTGACCAGGCCCTCGGCCTCAAGAGCCTTGTAGGCCTGGTGAACGGTGGACTTTGAGCCCTCGCCCTCTGCAACTAGCTCCCTGATCTGCGGAAGCTGCTGGCCCGGCGCGTAGTCACCCCGCTTGATCTGCTCAGCCAGCTTGTCCGCCAGCTCGCGCCACTTGGGCGTCATCGTCCGACTCCTCTCGACACACCAAGTCAAGCACAGTCCCAGGACTGTTGACAGTCCCAGGACTGCGTGCCAAAGTCTCTTCAGGTCGCTCGCAGTCCTAGGACAGTGGCGACTGGGGGCCTTTTCGTGCTGCCCTCAGATCTCGACTCAAAGGGAGTGCTTCATGCCGTCTTTCAAGATCGACACGTCGACTGCTGTGGTGTTCGTGGCGACCGCGCCGACGCCGAAGCTGGCCAACGCCAAGACCGGTGAGCGGGCGCTGGACCGGGAGACCGGTGCCGCCCTGTCGACGGTGGGCCTACTGGTCTCGGACGAGGGGGAGGGGAACCTCTACCAGGTCACCGTCCCGGAGACCGGCTACCCGGAGGGTCTGGCGCCGGGCATGCCGGTGAAGGTGGTCGGCCTGAAGGCCCGGGACTGGGAGAACGAGTTCAACGGCCAGAAGCGGCACGGCATCTCGTTCCGCGCGGTCGCGATCACCCCGGTGGCCTGACCATGACCGACGTGTCCATGGTCCTGGAGACCACGGGAGTCCTCGCAGGGGCCGGCGGTCTGGGCTACGCGAAGGTGCGCGCTCCGCGCGTGTACTGGTCGCTGGTCGGGCTGCCGGTCACCTGGGGCCGGTTCACCTTCACCTACCGCTCCACGATGGACGTGTGCGGGCTGACGGTGCAGCCGTCGCGGATGCGGGCCTTTCTCGCCCGGAACGTGGCCCGCCGGGAGGTGCTGCCGGTCCCGCCGAAGGTGCGCCGGGTCCGGGGTACGTCGACCGGGCTGCGGGTGACGCTGCGGCTTCCCGCCGGCCTGGAACCTGCCGACCTGATGGCGGCCTCGGAGCGGCTGCGGCATGCCTGGGGCGTGCACTCGGTGACGATCGCCGAGACCAAGCCGGGGTACGTCGAGCTGCGGATGACCGGCTATGACGTGCTGCGTCAGGTCCGGATGCCGCGCGGGGCTCGCTCTGAGGGTCTGGCGGTTCCGGTGGCGCTGCGGGAGGACGGCACGGCGTTCGTCCGGGACTACCGCCAGGTGCCCATGGCGCTGACGCTCGGCGCGAACAGCTCGGGCAAGTCCGTCTATCAGCGGAACTTGATCAAGGGTTTGGCGCGGCTGCCGGTGGCGCTGGTCGGGATCGACTGTAAGCGCGGTGTCGAGCACTCCGCGTACGCGCCCCGGCTGTCGGCCCTGGTCACCACCCCGGACGACTCGGCCGCGCTGCTCGATGTGCTGGTGGGCGAGATGGAGTCCCGCTTCGACCTGCTGAGCGCGCACGGCGTCTCGGACATGTGGGACCTGCCCGAGCGGTTACGGCCGGTGCCCGTCGTCGTCCTGGTCGACGAGGTGGCGGAGCTGTTCCTGATCTCCTCGAAGAAGGATGAGGAGCGGCGGGAGCGGATCGTCACCGCGTTGATCCGGCTGGCGCAGATGGCCCGCGCGGTCGGGATCTACCTGGAGGTGTGCGGGCAGCGCTTCGGCTCCGAGCTGGGCAAGGGCGCGACCATGCTGCGCGCCCAGCTCACGGGCCGGGTGGTGCACCGGGTCAACGACAAGCAGACCGCCGAAATGGGCCTCGCCGACGTGGCTCCGGATGCGGTGGCGGCCGCCTCCCTTATCCCTGCGGAACGGCCCGGCACCGCCGTGGCGGCCGACTCCTCCGGTGGCTGGGCAAAGATCCGCACCCCCCACACCTCCCGGGATGAGGCCAAGGCGGCGTGCCGGGAGTTCGCCCACCTGGTGCCCGACCTTCCCGCCCTGGACCGGTTTCGCCCACACGTGCCCGCCGACGCCCCGGAGACGGGTCCGTCGCTGGTCAAGCCACGGCCGGTCACGGAGTAAGGGGTATCGCTGTGAACCGCTCGCTGCGCCCTGATGCCGTCCTGATTCAGGCCGTGATCGCTGGTGCTCTGTCCTTCGCGCACCTGCACGACCTGGCGGCGGCGGCCGGGCAGTCCGGATGGAAGGCATGGGCTTATCCGGTCTCGGTGGACCTGCTCCTGGTCGCCGCCTGGCGTCGGCTGCGCGCCGGCCGGGACCGGTCCTCGTGGACCTGGTTCGCCATCGCCCTGGCGGCCTCGCTCGGCGCCAACGTCGCCACCGCCGGGCTGCTCGACCTGCACCAGGTGCCCGCCTGGCTGCGCATCCTCGTCGCCGGATGGCCCGCCCTCGCCTTCCTCGGCGGCACCCTCCTCGTCCACGCCCCCGTCCCGGCCGCCGTGGAGCCGGAGCCGGACGAAGAACCGGCCTCCCCGGAAGTCGAGGTGCACCGCACCGACACCCCCGAACCGGTGCCCCCGGCCCCGGTCCCGGCTCCGGAACTGGCCCCGGCGCCTGTGAAGCCTTCGGCCGCCGCCCCGGCCGTTCCGCCGGCACTGCTCGACCACGCCCGTTCGATCGCCGACGCCCACCGCAACAGCACGGGCGAGCCGATCACCGCCGACGCGCTCACCGCCCGGCTCGGCCTGCCCGCACCGACCTGCCAAGCCATCGCCGCCCAACTCCAACTCACCTGAAACCGAGAGGGGATCAGCCCGTGCGCCCGAACCGCTTCTACAACGTGATCCGCGTCGGCCCGGTCGAGGTCGGCACCTACAACAACGGCCGCGGCAAGACCAAGCACACCGCCGCCTGCACCGCCCCCGGCTGCGGCTTCTCCACCGAACACCGCGACCGCTCCGCCGCCGAACTCGCCGCCCGCACCCACCGCTGCAACGCCTGACAGGAGGAAGATCCCGTGTTCACACCGAAGTACCCGCCCCCGGACACCGCCCCCGCACCGACCGCCACCCCGGCGCAGATGGCCGCTCAGGTCCCCGCGGTTCAGGCCCCGGCCGCGGTCGTCCCCGCGCCGGTCTCCCAGCGTCCGGCCGTCCAGCTCACCCCCGGCAGCGCTCTCGCCCTCGCGGCCGGTTGTGGGGCTGTGGTCCTGGTCGTCGGCGCCGTCCTCGTCTCCATGCTCCTGGCCGTCGCCATCACCGCCGTGTCGGTCGCCGTGACCGCCGTGGTGCTCCGCTTCCTCATCACCGACCTGCGAAAGGGACGCTGAACGATGGACACCCACGTCATCGCCGCCGCGTTACCCACGCTGGGCTGGGCCGTCCACGGCGGCCTCCTCGTCCGCCGCCTGGCCACTGCCCGCCGTGATCCGCTGACCGGCCTGCACACCCGCGCCGGATGGACCACCCGCGCCGAACACCTGCTCGCCAAGCACCCCGCAGCCCTGGTCCTGCTGATCGACCTGGACGACTTCAAGGCCACCAACGACACCCACGGCCACGCCGCAGGAGACGCGGTTCTCACCGCCACCGCCCGCCGATTGAACACCTGGTGTGGCCGCTACGGGATCGCCGCCCGCCTCGGCGGAGACGAGTTCGCCGCGATCATCACCGACCCCGGCCGCACCCCCAGCCTCCACGCCCTGCAGCTCGCGCTGGACGGGCCGCTCGAACACGACGGCCGCACCCTGCCGGTCTCGGCATCGGTGGGCCGCTGCTACTGCTCTCACCTGCCGGTACGGACTCTCACCGACGCCCTGGCTGCCGCCGACGCGGCGATGTACGCGGTCAAGGGCCACGGCAGACGCAACACCCGCCCATAACGGCCCCCGGAACGGCCTCGGTCGCCAAACTTCCGCCGCTCCGGGCGCCTGCACCACTTCCAGATCCAACGGACCCGAAAGGGAAGCCCCATGATGCCCCAGCACGCCCCCAAGACGCGCGTCTGCCGCGACTGCGATGGCCATGCCACCGCCCACATCACGACTGGTGCTCGGCACCGCGACGGCACCCGCGTCACCCTCCGCGTCACCTGCCCGGCCTGCAAGGGTTCGGGCACCACGCCTGCCGCCCGCCTCGCCCGCGCGGGGAGGTGACCGCAGCCATGAGGACGATCACCACCTCCGCCCACCTGGAGCCGGACACCACCGCCCGCCTGAGCGTGTTCGCCCCCACGCCCGAGGACGAGGGCTTCGTCAGCCTGCGTGTCGGGGGAGAGTTCGTCGACCTTGCCCTGATCGCCCGTCCGGGCACTGCCGACGCTCTGCGCGCCCTGGCACGCGTCGCCGAGGAAGCCGCCTCGGCCCTCGACCGGATCGCCGAAACCGCTCCGGAGGGTGCCGCGTGACCGATGCCGCCACCCTGGCGGGCCTGGACCCGGCCACCCTCGCGGACGTGCTGAGGCTGGCCGGGTCCACCGGCTTCGACCGCATCCAAGACCAGATCCGCCGCACCGGCGGCTGCACCGACCCCATCCGCCTGACGGGCTCGACCGTCACCCGCGACGCGGCCACCGGCCACGTGCTGCACTCCTACTCCACCGACACCGAACCCGGCGGCGTCCTCCGTGTGGCCTGCGGCAACCGGCGAGCCTCCCGCTGCCCGGCCTGCGCCTGGACCTACGCGGGCGACACCTACCACCTCATCCGCGCCGGCCTCGTCGGCGACTCCGCCAAGGGCACCCCCGAGACCATCCGCGACCACCCCCGCGTCTTCGCCACCCTCACCGCGCCCTCGTTCGGCCCGGTCCACAACCGGCCCGGCAACCGGCCCTGCCGCTGCGGCACCCACCACCAGGAGGACGCCCCCGACCTCGGCACCCCGCTCGACCCGGACACCTACGACTACGTGGGCGCCGTGCTGTGGAACAACCACGCCTCCGACCTGTGGCGCTACTTCACGATCTACCTCCGCCGCGAAATCGCTAAGAGAGCCGGACTCACCCAGAAAGCCGCACACGAACAGTCCCGCGTCTCCTTCGGCAAGGTCGCCGAGTACCAAAAGCGCGGAGCCGTCCACTTCCACGCCGTCATCCGCTTCGACGGACCAGAAGGACCCGACTCGCCGCCCCCGGCCTGGGCCACCCTCGACCTGCTCACCGACGCCATACACGCCGCCGCCGCCCGCGTCGCCGTCGACGTACCTCCGTCCGGGGACCAGCCAGCCCGCACCCTGCGCTGGGGCGTCCAGCTCGACGTGCAGCCAATCGGCGCCTTCGGCCAGGGCGAGGAGATCACCGAACAGGCCGTCGCCTCCTACGTCGCCAAGTACGCCACCAAAGCCGCCGAGACCACCGGCACCGTCGACCGCCGCATCGGCAATAAAGAGGCCCTGGCCCTCCTCGGCGTCCCCGACCATCCGGCCCGGCTCATCGCCGCGTGCCTCGACCTGCACCCGCTCTACCCAGACCGGAAGTTACGCGACTGGGCACACATGCTCGGCTTCCGCGGCCACTTCTCCACCAAGTCCCGCCGCTACTCCACCACCCTCGGCGCACTCCGCCAGGTCCGCGCCGACTACCGCGCCGCCCAACAACGCGCCGCACTCGGCCTGCCCGACCCCGACGACGAGGAAGCAACCACCCTCACCCTCGCCCACTGGACCTACGCCGGCCACGGCCACACACCCGGCGAATCCTGGCTCGCCGCCAACATCCGCCGCGACATCCAGCACAACCGCGAGATCGCCCGCGAAGAGCTACATGCCTTGCCCGCCCTGGAAGGAGCCGACGCATGACCACTGCCGCCCCTGTCCTGCTGACCGTGCCCGAGGTCATGGCGCGGCTGAAGGTGGGCCGTACCAAGGTCTACGACCTGATCCGCACGCACCGCCTCATGTCCATCAAGGTCGACGGGTGCCGGCGCATCCCGGACCAGGCGGTGCACGACTTCATTACTGCTCAGATCGGAGAGGCTGCCTGATGGCGAAGCGTCGGCCCAATGGCGGCGGCACGATCACCAAGCGGTCCGATGGTCGCTACCAGGGCGCCGCGTACGTGACCGACACGGACGGCAACCGGGTGCGCAAGTACGTGTACGGCCGGACCTGGGACGAGGCCAACGAGAAGCTCGGCAAGCTCCAAGACCAGGAGCGCAACGGCATCCCGGTGCCGTCCCGGTCCTGGACGCTCGGCGAGTGGATGACCTACTGGCTGGAGCACATCGTCGCTCCGGAGCGCGAGCACAACACGTACGTCAAGTACGAGTCCAAGGTGAGGCTCTACCTCGTGCCTCACCTCGGTAAGAAGCCGCTGGTCAAGCTCACCCCGGCACAGATCCGCGCCTTCATGGCCACGCTGGCGCGGGAAAAGGTTGGTGCCTCCGCCCGCTTCGAGGTCCTCCGCGTCCTCCGCAACGCGCTCAACCGGGCCATGCGCGAGGAGCTGGTCACGCGCAACGTCGCCCTCCTGGTCGACATGCCCAAGGTGACCAAGGACAAGGGCACGGCGTGGAACGCACGAGAGGCGATCGCGTTCCTTCGCTCCGTCCGCGCTCACCGCCTCTACGCGGCCTGCGTCCTCGTCCTTGTCCTCGGCCTCCGCCGCAGCGAGGTGCTTGGCCTGCGCTGGCAGGACATCGACTTCGAGGCCGGCCACTTCACCCCGGTCAAGCAGGTGCAGCGGGTCAAGGGCGTGGGCCTGGTCCTCAAGGACCTCAAGACGGAGTCCTCCCAGGCCGTCCTCCCGCTCCCGGAGTTCTGCGCTCGGGTCCTGGACGAGCGCCGGGAGCTCCAAGAGCTGGAACGGAAGATCGCCGGTGAGCACTGGTCCCAGGAGCCGGACCAGGACCTGATCTTCTCCTCCGAGCACGGCGGCCTGATCGACCCGGTGGGCTTCTCCCGCACCTTCGATCGGCTCGTCAAGCGCGCTGGTGTTCGCCGGATCACGGTGCGCCTCGCTCGGCATACCTGCGGCACCCTGCTGGCCTTTTTGAAGGTGCACCCCAAGGTGGCTCAGGCGATCCTGCGGCACAGTCAGATCAGCATGACCATGGACGTCTATACGCACGTGGTCGGCGACAGCGAGCGGGAAGCGGTGGGCATGCTCGCCGAGCTTTTGGAAGATCCACTCATCGGCTGATGTCAGCCATGGATGTCAAAGACCCCCAGCCGTTGCCGACTGGGGGTCTTCTCGCTGGTGGGGCTAACAGGATTTGAACCTGTGGCCTCATCCTTATCAGGGATGCGCTCTAACCAACTGAGCTATAGCCCCGCCGCGCTCTGCGGTGTGTGTCCCGCGCGCTGACTCCTGAAGATTAGCGCACGAAGGCGGGAGTCCCAAAATCGGTTCACTCGTCCTCGGCCAGCGTCAGTTCGACGCCGCCGACGAAGCCCGCGGAGAGGTTGTAGATGAACGCGGCGAGCGTCGCCAGGGCCGTGGCCAGGACGACGTCGATGACGGCGATGATCACCGCGAACGTCAGGACGTGCGGCAGCGACAGGAAGGCCTGCAGGTCGAAGCCGTTCGCCTCGTTCGAGCCGGTCGCCTCCGAGATGGTGCCGCCCACCGTCGAGAACACGCCCATCGCGTCCATGACCATCCACAGCACCGCCGAGGCGACGACCGTGCAGATGCCCAGCGCGATGGAGAGCAGGAAGCTGACCTTCATCACCGACCACGGGTCGGCCTTCGCGACCCGCAGCCGCGCCTTGCGGACGCGCGGCGCGGTGCGCGCGCCGGTGCGCGGACGGCGCACCGCGCCGGCGGGAGCCTGCGCCGCGTAGGCCTGCGGGGGGTGGTAGGGCCCGGCGGCCTGCTCGGAGCGCCGGTCACCGGGCAGCGGGGACGCCGGCTGCGCCTCGGCCGGCCCCGCGGCGTGCTGGTGCTGCGGGTCTCGGGTGTCCGTCACGGTTCCCCCCTGGGATCCCTGCGTGCCGGCCGGCGGCGCGTCCTTCGCGGACGCCTTCACCGGCCTGAGCTGCGTCGTGTGCGGATCCGCCGCCGCACCGGCCCCGTGCGCGGCGGAGCCACGGCCGCCGCCGTCCGTCTCCGTACCCGTGGAGGGACCGGCCGATCCGGCGCCCGTGGCTCCGCTCACGATGACTCACTCCTCGTGCTACTCGGCCGAGGGCGCCTCACCCTCGTCCGTGCCGGTGGTCGCGGCACCTTCGGCGGTCTCGGTGACGGCATCGTCGCCGTCGACCTCCTCCGCCTCGCGTCCCGCCTCGGCGTTACGTGCGATACCGACGACGGCATCGCGCTTGCCCAGGTTGATCAGTTGGACGCCCATGGTGTCACGGCCCGTCTCCCTGACCTCGTTGACTCGCGTACGAATCACACCGCCGGACAGCGTGATGGCGAGGATCTCGTCCGTCTCCTCGACCACCAGCGCGCCGACGAGTGATCCGCGGTCCTCCACGATCTTGGCGGCCTTGATGCCGAGGCCGCCGCGACCCTGGACGCGGTACTCGTCGACAGCGGTCCGCTTCGCGTACCCGCCGTCCGTCGCAGTGAACACGAACGTACCGGGTCGAACAACATTCATCGAGAGAAGCTCGTCGCCCTCCCGGAAACTCATGCCCTTGACACCCGAGGTGGCACGGCCCATCGGACGCAGCGTGTCGTCCGTGGCGGTGAACCTGATCGACTGTGCCTTCCTGCTGATCAGCAGCAGATCGTCGTCGGCCGAGACGAGTTCGGCGCCGATCAGTTCGTCGTCGGTACCGTCCTCCCGCTCCCGCAGGTTGATCGCGATCACACCGCCGGAGCGGGGCGAATCGTAATCCTTCAGAGGCGTCTTCTTGACCAGACCGGACTTGGTGGCCAGCACCAGGTACGGCGCCGCCTCGTAGTCGCGGATCGCGAGGATCTCGGCGATCGCCTCGTCCGGCTGGAAGGCGAGCAGGTTCGCCACGTGCTGCCCGCGCGCGTCCCGGCCGGCCTCGGGCAGCTCGTAGGCCTTCGCCCGGTACACCCGGCCCTTGTTCGTGAAGAACAGCAGCCAGTGGTGCGTGGTGGAGACGAAGAAGTGGTCGACGATGTCGTCTTCCTTCAGCTTCGTGCCGCGCACGCCCTTGCCGCCGCGCTTCTGCGCCCGGTAGTCGTCCGTCTTCGTCCGCTTGACGTAGCCGCCGCGCGACACCGTGACGACGATGTCCTCCTCGGCGATCAGGTCCTCGATGGACATGTCACCGTCGTACGGGATCAGCGTGCTCTTGCGGTCGTCGCCGAACTTCTCGACGATCGCGGCCAGCTCCTCGCTGACGATCCCCCGCTGGCGGACCGGCGAGGCGAGGATCGCGTTGTACTCGTTGATCTTCGCCTGGAGCTCGTCGTGCTCCTGGACGATCTTCTGCCGCTCCAGGGCGGCCAGCCGGCGCAGCTGCATCTCGAGGATGGCGTTGGCCTGGATCTCGTCGATCTCCAGGAGCTCCATCAGGCCGCCGCGGGCGATCTCGACGGTCTCACTGCGCCGGATCAGCGCGATGACCTCGTCGATGGCGTCCAGGGCCTTGAGCAGACCGCGCAGGATGTGCGCCCGCTCCTCGGCCTTGCGCAGCCGGAAGCGCGTCCGGCGGACGATGACCTCGATCTGGTGCGTCACCCAGTGGCGGATGAACGCGTCCAGGGAGAGGGTGCGCGGCACGCCGTCGACGAGCGCCAGCATGTTCGCGCCGAAGTTCGTCTGCAGGTCGGTGTGCTTGTACAGGTTGTTCAGGACGACCTTGGCGACCGCGTCCCGCTTCAGGACGATGACCAGGCGCTGGCCCGTACGGGACGACGTCTCGTCGCGGACGTCCGCGATGCCGCCGATCTTGCCGTCCTTCACCAGGTCGGCGATCTTCTGCGCCAGGTTGTCCGGGTTCACCTGGTACGGCAGCTCGGTGACCACCAGGCACTGGCGGCCCTGGATCTCCTCCACCTCGACCACCGCGCGCATGGTGATCGAGCCGCGCCCGGTGCGGTACGCCTCCTCGATGCCCTTGCGGCCCACGACGAGCGCGCCGGTCGGGAAGTCGGGGCCCTTGATGCGCTCCATGAGCGCGTCCAGCAGCTCCTCGTGCGAGGCCTCCGGGTTCTCCAGGTACCACTGGGCGCCGGACGCGACCTCGCGCAGGTTGTGCGGCGGGATGTTGGTCGCCATGCCGACCGCGATGCCGGCCGAACCGTTGATCAGCAGGTTCGGGAACCGGGACGGCAGGACGGTCGGCTCCTGGGAGCGGCCGTCGTAGTTGTCCGTGAAGTCGACGGTCTCCTCGTCGATGTCACGGACCATCTCCATCGACAGCGGCGCCATCTTGCACTCGGTGTAGCGCATCGCCGCCGCCGGGTCGTTGCCCGGGGAGCCGAAGTTGCCGTTGGAGTCCACCAGCGGCATCCGCATCGACCACGGCTGCGCGAGGCGGACCAGCGCGTCGTAGATCGAGGAGTCGCCGTGCGGGTGGTAGTTGCCCATGACGTCGCCGACGACACGGGCGCACTTGTAGAAGCCGCGCTCGGGGCGGTAGCCGCCGTCGTACATCGCGTACAGCACGCGGCGGTGGACGGGCTTGAGACCGTCACGGACGTCGGGCAGCGCGCGGGACACGATGACGGACATCGCGTAGTCCAGGTACGAGCGCTGCATCTCCGTCTCGAGCCCGACGGGCTCGACGCGCATCGCGAGTTCGCCGCCCTCGGTCTCAGGCGTCGCGGGAGTGTTCTCGTCGGCCATTGCTGGTGAAGATCCTTCCTGGTGCGGTCAGCTGAGACCGACTCAGATGTCGAGGAACCGGACGTCCTTGGCGTTGCGCTGGATGAACTGACGGCGCGCCTCGACGTCCTCGCCCATCAGGACCGAGAACAGGTCGTCGGCCTGGGCGGCGTCGTCGAGGGTGACCTGGCCGAGGACCCGGTGCTCCTGGTCCATCGTGGTCACGCGCAGCTCCTCGGCGTTCATCTCGCCGAGGCCCTTGAAGCGCTGGATCGAGTCCTCGCGGACGCGCTTGCCGCGCTGGCGGCCCATCTCGATCAGCGCGTCGCGCTCGCGGTCCGAGTACGCGTACTCGATGTCGTCCCGGCCCCACTTGATCTTGTAGAGCGGGGGACGGGACAGGTACACGTGCCCGGCCTCGACCAGCGGCCGCATGAAACGGAACAGGAAGGTCAGCAGCAGCGTGCTGATGTGCTGGCCGTCGACGTCGGCGTCCGCCATCAGGATGATCTTGTGATAGCGGAGCTTCTCGATGTCGAAGTCCTCGTGCACACCCGTGCCGAAGGCGGAGATCAGCGCCTGGATCTCCTGGTTCTGCAGGATCTTGTCGATCCTGGCCTTCTCGACGTTGAGGATCTTGCCGCGGATCGGGAGGATCGCCTGGTACTGCGGGTTGCGGCCGGACTTGGCCGAACCGCCGGCGGAGTCACCCTCGACGATGAAGATCTCGCACTTGGTGGGGTCGTTCGACTGGCAGTCGGACAGCTTGCCCGGCAGGGACGCCGACTCCAGCAGGCCCTTGCGGCGGGTCAGGTCGCGCGCCTTGCGGGCCGCCACGCGCGCGGTGGCCGCCTGGATGCCCTTGCGGATGATGTCCGCGGCCTCCACCGGGTTGCGGTCCAGCCAGTCGTTGAGGTGCTCGTAGACCGCCCGCTGCACGAAGGTCTTCGCCTCCGTGTTGCCCAGCTTGGTCTTCGTCTGGCCCTCGAACTGAGGCTCGCTCAGCTTGACCGAGATGATCGCGGTCAGACCCTCGCGGATGTCGTCGCCGGTGAGGTTGTCGTCCTTCTCGCGCAGCAGCTTCTTGTCGCGTGCGTACTTGTTGATCAGGCTGGTGAGGGCCGCGCGGAAGCCCTCCTCGTGCGTACCGCCCTCGTGGGTGTGGATGATGTTCGCGAAGGAGTACACGCCCTCGCTGTAGCCGCTGTTCCACTGCATCGCGACCTCGAGGGACAGGCTCTTGTCCTTGTCCTCGGCCTCCAGGTCGATCACCGTCGGGTGGACCACGTCCCCCTTGCGGGAGTTGAGGTACTTCACGAAGTCGACGATGCCGCCCTCGTAGTGGTACGTGACCGCCTTGACCTCGGCCTTCTCGTCCGCACCCGCCTCGTCCGCGCCGCTCGTCGCCTTCGCCGACTCGCGCTCGTCGGTGAGCTTGATCGTCAGGCCCTTGTTGAGGAACGCCATCTCCTGGAAGCGCCGCGACAGCGTCTCGAAGGAGTACTCGGTGGTCTCGAAGATGTCCGGGTCGGCCCAGAACGTGACCGACGTGCCGGTCTCCTCGCAGGCCTCGTGCTGGACCAGCGGGGCCGTCGGGACGCCCATCTTGTAGTCCTGCGTCCAGCGGTGGCCGTCGGTCTTCACCTCGACGGAGACCCTGGACGACAGGGCGTTCACGACGGACACACCGACACCGTGCAGACCGCCGGAGACCGCGTAGCCGCCGCCGCCGAACTTGCCGCCCGCGTGCAGCACGGTGAGCACGACCTCGAGGGCCGGCTTGCCCTCGGAGGCCACGATGCCCACCGGGATGCCGCGGCCGTTGTCGACCACGCGGACACCGCCGTCGGGCAGGATCGTCACGTCGATCGTGTCCGCGTAGCCGGCCAGGGCCTCGTCGACGGAGTTGTCCACCACCTCGTAGACGAGGTGGTGGAGGCCGCGCTCACCGGTGGAACCGATGTACATGCCGGGTCGCTTGCGGACCGCGTCCAGCCCTTCGAGCACGGTGATGGCGCTGGCGTCGTAGGAGGCGGCGGCCGCGCCCGGTTCTGCGGCTCCGCCGTTCACGCCGGCGTCGGTGGACGGGATGTTCTCGTTGGGGTTGCCGGAATCGGCCACGAAGCGCCCTTTCTGGCACAGCACGAGCCAAGCTCGTCGGCAGGTTGCCGGAGCGGCTGCGGCATGTTGCGTTGGTCAGCCTTGATCAGCGTTGCTCAGCTTTTCCCGGGCGGTCCCCACATTGGGGCGGGATTGGCTTCCAGTCTACCGGTAGCGCCGACAGTGATGGGGGTTTGCCGGTACCTGAGTCCCCATGTGCCGCCCTGAACCGGCCTCGATCGGGTCCCGATATACGGAAGGGGGCTCCAAGGGGCTCACAGCGGCACTCAGCGCTTTCGGCCGTCAACCCTTGGCTACTGGGCGGTCGGACAGGGGTCCGGGGCCCGTCCCCACCTGTGCACGGGCACGCCGGAACACCGCCCGGCGACCCCGGAACGTGAAGTACGTCACCCGTAGGTGTCGCCCGGGCCAGTGCTTCCCGGAGCCCGCAGCGGGCCGTAACGACGGGCCGGGCCGCCCGGGCCGTTCACCTTGATCAGCCGGACCGTGCCGTGCCCGAGATCCTCGTTCAGCCGGGCGACCAGCGCCGGGGCGAGCAGCCGCAGCTGGGTCGCCCACGCCGTCGATTCACAGCTCACCGAGAGGACCCGCTCGTCCTCGTCGTAGCGCTGCGGCACGCAGTGCTTGGCCAGGTCCTCGCCGACGATCTGCGGCCAGCGGCCCATGACACCGCCCACGGCGGCGGGCGTCTCCCAGCCCCGCTCGTTGATCAGCCGGTTGATCGCGGCCCCGAGCGCCATCGGGTCCCGGCCGTCGGCGCGTGCGCCGGAGCGCAGCCCGCCCCCGCGCCGGGCCTGCTTCTTCTGCCGCGCCACGTCCCCCCGCGCGCGTGCCGCCTCCCTGGCGGCCCGCAGCGCCACCCGCGCCAGGTCGACACCGGACGGCTCGGCCGCCTTCCCGGCCGCGCCACCGCCCGGCCGCGCGCCGTTCTCCGGCTTCCGGGGGGCCGGCTCCTCGGCGCTCATACGCGCTCCACCGTCCCGCCGGCCACCGCGTACCGCGCGCCGGCCAGGACGTGCGGCACGTCGTCGTGCACCGCGGCGGTGACCAGCACCTGCTCACCGGGCGCCACCAGCTCGGCCAGCCGCTCGCGGCGCCGTGCGTCCAGCTCGGCGAAGACGTCGTCCAGGATCAGGACCGGCTCGTTGCCCTCCGCGCGCAGCAGGTCGTACGAGGCGAGGCGCAGGGCCAGGGCGTACGACCAGGACTCGCCGTGCGAGGCGTACCCCTTGGCCGGCAGCTCACCGAGTTTGAGGACCACGTCGTCGCGATGGGGGCCCACGAGGGTCACCCCCCGCTCGATCTCCTGCTTGCGCACCTCGGCGAGGGCCGCCAGCAGCTGGGCGTGGAGGTCCTCACGGGTGTGCGCCTCGCCGGGCGCCGACGGCTTGTACTCCAGCGCCACCGGACCGCCGCCGGGGGCCAGCTGGTCGTACGCCTTGTCGGCCAGCGGCTGGAGCGCGGCGATCAGGTCGAGCCGCTGGGCGAGCAGTTCGGCGCCCACGCGCGCGAGGTGCTGGTCCCACACGTCGAGCGTGGACAGGTCCATCGACCGCCCGGCGTGCCGGCGGGCCAGCGCGGCCGTCTTCAGCAGCGTGTTGCGCTGCTTGAGCACCCGCTCGTAGTCGGAGCGCACGCCCGCCATGCGCGGGGAGCGCGCGGTGATCAGCTCGTCCAGGAACCGGCGCCGCTCCCCGGGATCCCCCTTGACCAGCGCCAGGTCCTCGGGCGCGAACAGCACGGTCCGTACGATCCCCAGCACGTCCCGGGGCCGGACCTGCGAGGACCGGTTGACGCGGGCGCGGTTGGCCCGGCCGGGGTTCAGCTCCAGCTCGACCAGCTGCTGCCGCTCGCCCTGGCGCACCTGCGCCCGGACGACCGCCCGCTCGGCGCCCATGCGCACCAGGGGGGCGTCCGAGGAGACCCGGTGGCTGCCGAGGGTGGCGAGGTAGCCGACCGCCTCGACCAGGTTGGTCTTGCCCTGGCCGTTGGGGCCGACGAACGCGGTGACGCCCGGGTCGAGCGGGACCTCGGCCCGGGCGTACGAGCGGAAGTCGGCCAGCGAAAGATGCGTGACGTGCATGGTCGTTCGCCGACTCCCTGCTTCTCCGGGCTACTTCTTCTCTACGGCGTGACCGCCGAACTGGTTGCGCAGCGCGGCGATCATCTTCATCTGCGGCGAGTCCTCCTGACGGGAGGCGAACCGCGCGAACAGCGACGCCGTGATCGCCGGCAGCGGCACCGCGTGGTCGATGGCGGCCTCCACGGTCCAGCGTCCCTCACCGGAGTCCTGTGCGTAACCGCGCAGGCCGTCCAGGTGCTCGTCCTCGTCGAGGGCGTCGACCGCGAGGTCGAGCAGCCAGGAGCGGATGACCGTGCCCTCCTGCCAGGAGCGGAAGACCTCGCGGACGTTCTCCACGGAGTCGACCTTCTCCAGCAGCTCCCAGCCCTCGGCGTAGGCCTGCATCATCGCGTACTCGATGCCGTTGTGGACCATCTTCGCGAAGTGGCCCGCACCGACCTTGCCGGCGTGCACCGCGCCGAAGTCGCCGGCCGGCTTGAGCGCGTCGAAGACCGGCTGCACCCTGGCGACGTGCTCGGCGTCGCCGCCGTACATCAGCGCGTACCCGTTCTCCAGGCCCCAGACTCCGCCGGAGACGCCGCAGTCGACGAAACCTATGCCCTTGGCGGCCAGTTCCCCGGCGTGCTTCTCGTCGTCCGTCCAGCGGGAGTTGCCGCCGTCCACGACCACGTCACCGGGCTCCAGCAGCTCGGCCAGCCGGTCGACGGTCGACTGGGTGGGCTCGCCGGCCGGGACCATCACCCAGACCACGCGCGGCCCCGACAGCTTGTCCACAAGCTCTTCCAGGCTGTGGACGTCCGCGAGGTCGGCGTTGCGGTCGTATCCGATGACGGTGTGGCCCGCGCGGCGGATCCGCTCGCGCATGTTGCCGCCCATCTTGCCGAGGCCGACGAGACCGAGCTCCATCAGTTGTGTTCCTTAGGTCGCTGTATGGCAGGACTGGCACCGAGGTGCCGAGCCGAGCCTAAACCCGCCCAGTCACGCACAACTGTGGGCATACACGCTCATCCGTGGCCGGCGTCTCGGGCGGCCGTAGTGCGCGCCGGGTGTCCACCGAGGACGCCCGGCACTGTGCACAGCTGTGGACGACGTCAGCCGCTGAGCCGCACCGGCATGATCAGGTACTTGTACGCCTCGTCCGCCTCCGCGTCCACGGCCGGCTTCCCGCTCAGCAGGGCCGGCTTCGTGGACGTCGTGAACGACAGCTGCGCCACCGGGGAGTCGATCGCGCTGAGCCCGTCCAGCAGGAACGTCGGGTTGAAGGCGATCGAGATGTCGTCGCCGTCCAGCTGCGCGTCGACCCTTTCCACAGCCTGTGCGTCGTCGCTGGACCCGGCCTCCAGGATCAGCACGCCCTGCTCGAAGCTCAGCCGCACCGGGGTGTTCCGCTCGGCCACCAGCGCCACACGCTTGACCGCCTCCACGAAGGGCGCGGTCTCGATCACGGCGACGGAGTTGAACTCGGTCGGGAACAGCGTCCGGTACTTGGGCAGGTCGCCCTCGAGCAGACGCGTGGTCGTCCGCCGGCCGGCGCCCTCGAAACCGATCAGGCCCTCGCCGGCACCCGAGCCGGACAGCGCCAGCGTCACGCTGTCCCCGGCCCCGAGCGACTTGGCGGTGTCCAGGAGCGTCTTGGCCGGGACCAGGGCGACCGCGGAGGCGTCCGGGTTCTCCGGCTTCCACAGGAACTCGCGGACCGCGAAGCGGTAGCGGTCGGTGGAGGCCAGGGTGACCGTGTCGCCCTCGATCTCGATGCGCACACCGGTGAGCACCGGAAGCGTGTCGTCGCGCCCGGCGGCGATGGCCACCTGGGACACGGCGGCCGCGAAGACCTCGCCGGGCACGGTGCCGGTCGCGTTCGGCATCTGCGGCAGCGACGGGTACTCCTCCACCGGCAGGGTGTGGAGGGTGAACCGCGAGGAGCCGCAGACGACGGTCGCCCGTACACCGTCTGTGGAAATCTCCACCGGCCGGTTGGGCAGGGCGCGGGAGATGTCGGCCAGGAGACGGCCGGAGACGAGGACGGTGCCCTCCTCCTCGACCTCCGCCTCGACGCTCACGCGCGCCGACACCTCGTAGTCGAAGCTCGACAGGCTCAGCTGACCGTCCTCGGCCTTGAGCAGCAGGCCGGCGAGGACAGGCGCCGGCGGACGGGCCGGGAGGCTGCGTGCCGCCCAGGCCACTGCCTCCGCGAGTACGTCGCGTTCCACCCGGATCTTCACCGTAAGCCGCCTCCTGCTGTTGCTACTGAGTCCTCCGACTCGGTGTCACCGCCCACTGCGGGGGAAGGACACCGAGGACCAGTCTGACGCACCGCACTGACAGTAGGTGCCTGTCGGGGTCAAGTCGCTCCGAGGGGCAGCCGGGCTCGAGGCAGCGAGTTGTGCACAGGTCCCGCTTCGAAACGATTGCCAGGCTCTCTCTAGTCGGGAGTAGTAGTAGGGCCTGTGGATACCGTGGATAACCACGTTTGCCCAGCTCACACCACGAATTTTGTCCACTGGCCCTGTGGGCGACGACGGTGGACAACCTGGCCGATCTGTGGAGAACGGAAAGTTCTGCACACCTCGCCCACAGACCGCGGGTAGTTCTCCCCAGCTGTGTCCCCAGGTTTACCCCCGTTTCCCACAGCTCAATCCGGCACCTTCGTGTGACGGCTTTCACTCGCGGCGGTGAGCGGGGGCGTCGCGTTGCCGAACAGTGGACAGCCATGTGGAGAAGCCGCCGATCGCTGGGGACAACCGCCCCCAGCCTGTGGGCTTCCCGTGGAAAACTCCGTGCACAGCCTGTGGATCTTTCCGTCGTCCACAGTCTGTGGAGATCGTTTGTCCACGATTCCACAGGGTCCTGAGCTGGGCGGACGCCATCTCCCCAGGGTCCCTGTGGACGCGGTTCGGGACAACTTCGCGGTCCCCAGGGTGTGGACGCGAGAAAGTCACCGAATCTGTGGAGAGTGGCCGTAACCAGGCAGGTAATCGAACAAGGGGTGGCTGCGGAGGGGCGGCGCCGGACGGCCGGTGGACGGGCGGGGGACGGCAGGGGACGGCCAGAGGCGTCTGCGGGCGACCGGCGACGGGGCCAGGGCCCGGGACACGGGGGCCGGGACAAGGGGGGCGGGACAAGGGGAGCGGGCGCGGGACGCAGGGGGCGGGACACGCTGGCGGACACGGAAAGGCGCCCCCGGGACAGGTCCCGAGGGCGCCTCGGCGCCGTCCTACGGCCGGCGTCAGCCGTTCTTGATGCGGTTGGTCAGCTCCGTCACCTGGTTGTAGATCGAGCGGCGCTCGGCCATCAGCGCACGGATCTTGCGGTCGGCGTGCATGACGGTCGTGTGGTCGCGGTTGCCGAACTGCGCGCCGATCTTCGGCAGCGACAGGTCGGTGAGCTCCCGGCACAGGTACATGGCGATCTGGCGGGCGGTGACCAGCGCGCGGCCGCGCGAGGTGCCGCACAGGTCCTCCACCGTCAGCCCGAAGTACTGCGCGGTCTCGGCCATGATGGCGCTCGCGGTGATCTCGGGGGCCGCGTCCTGGCCGCCCGGGATCAGGTCCTTCAGCACGATCTCGGTCAGGCCCAGGTCCACCGGCTGCCGGTTGAGGGAGGCGAACGCCGTCACCCGGATCAGCGCGCCCTCCAGCTCGCGGATGTTCCGGGAGATCCGCGAGGCGATGAACTCCAGCACCTCCGGCGGGGCGTTGAGCTGCTCCTGCACCGCCTTCTTGCGCAGGATCGCGATGCGCGTCTCCAGCTCGGGCGGCTGGACGTCGGTGATCAGACCCCACTCGAAGCGGTTCCGCAGCCGGTCCTCCAGGGTGACCAGCTGCTTGGGGGGCCGGTCGCTGGAGAGCACGATCTGCTTGTTGGCGTTGTGCAGGGTGTTGAAGGTGTGGAAGAACTCCTCCTGCGTCGACTCCTTGTCCGCGAGGAACTGGATGTCGTCCACCAGCAGGATGTCCATCTCCCGGTAGCGCTTGCGGAAGCTGTCGCCCTTGCCGTCGCGGATGGAGTTGATGAACTCGTTGGTGAACTCCTCCGAGCTCACGTACCGCACCCGCGTGCCCGGGTAGAGGCTGCGCGCGTAGTGCCCGATGGCGTGCAGCAGGTGCGTCTTGCCCAGCCCCGACTCGCCGTAGATGAACAGCGGGTTGTAGGCCTTCGCCGGCGCCTCGGCGACGGCCACCGCGGCCGCGTGCGCGAAGCGGTTGGAGGCGCCGATGACGAACGTGTCGAAGAGGTACTTCGGGTTCAGCCGCGCGGTCGGCTCACCGGGGCCGCTCGCCGGTGCGGGCTTCGCGGCCAGCGGACCGGGCGCGCCGCTCCCCCCGGGCGGCGGCAGGTCCGGGCGGCCGGGGCCGCCGCGGTGCCCGGGGCCGGCGCCGCCGGGCGGCTGGTCGGGCAGCTCGCGGCGCACGGGGTCGCGCTGGTCGTACTCGGCGCGGGGGGCGTCGTAGTCCGGCCGGCCGTCGTACCCGGGACGGGCCTCGTACTCCGGGCGGTCGTAGTCGGGGCGGTCGTAGTCGCGGGGGGCCTCGTACTCGCCGCGCTGCTTGTCGTACTTGTCGTACGGCGGACGCTCCCTGCCCTGCGGGCGGTAGTCCCCGGCGGGCGCGCCGTAGGAGTCCTGCGACGGCGAGGCGTAGGGGTCGCGTTCGGGGAAGCCGAGCCGGGGCTGCTGCCAGCCGTAGTCGTCCTGCGCGGGCCGCGGCCAGGCGCCGGGCTCGCGGCGCTGGTACTCGGAGGGGTAGGCGGGCCGTGCGTTCGGCAGCTGGTCCTGGCGAGAGGCGTGTTCGCCGCCCGGACGGGGGTCGCCGGCCCGGTGGCGGCCGTAGCCCTCGTACGGCGCGGAGGGCAGTTCCTGCTCCTCGTAGCGCGGCTGCGGTGGGCCAGGCTCGGCCGGGGCCTGGGCGGCGGGGGGCGCCTGCGGGGCCGGCGGCTCGCCCGCCGAGTCGTCCACGGTGATCGCGATGCGGATGGGGCGGCCGCACTCGCGGCTCAGGGTCTCGCTGACGATCGGCGCGAGACGGCCCTCCAGTACACCCTTCGCAAATTCGTTCGGCACGGCGAGCAGAGCGGTGTCCGCCACCAGCGCGAGGGGCTGGCAGCGGCGGATCCAGTGCTCGTCCTTCCCCTCGACCCCCTGCCCGCGGCCCTCACCGAGGAGCTGCTCCAGTACTCGTGGCCACACTGCGGCAAGATCGGCAGGTACGTCAGCCACAGGGCACGCTCTCTCGCAGGTCCCACGAACGTGTGATTCGAGGACGGTCGGGATGAAACTCGGGTGACCGGCGGGAGCAAACCCGCTTGGCCGGGGAGAAGGGAACGAATCGGAGTCAGCCACGGTAGTCAGGGCGGCGGCTGCGGTTCAAGTTGTTGTCCCCAGCCTGTGGACAGTGTCTCTCCGTGGCCGCCGGTTTGACCGGATGGCGCAGCCCCGCGTACCGTAACCAGGTCGAGTTGTCGATGGCTGCTGCCGCCTGCCTCCGATGGGCACAGATCACTTCAGGTGATCGGGAAGCGGTGCACTCGGGCGTGACGCGAGCTACTCGTGGGCGCACGGTGACAGCCAGGACGGCACCCCGCCACTACCGAATCTTTCTGGAGCCCCCGAGTGAGCAAGCGCACCTTCCAGCCGAACAACCGTCGTCGCGCGAAGACCCACGGCTTCCGGCTGCGTATGCGGACCCGCGCCGGCCGCGCGATTCTCGCGACCCGCCGTAGCAAGGGTCGCGCCCGCCTGTCCGCCTGATCCCGATCAGGTCATGACGTCGTGCTGCCCACCGAGAACCGGCTGAGGCGGCGCGAGGACTTCGCGACCGCGGTACGACGGGGTCGCCGGGCAGGCCGCCCGACCCTCGTCGTCCACCTTCGTAGCGGTGCCACGGACCCGCACGCGCCTGGGGAGAGCGCTCCCCCGACGCGTGCGGGTTTCGTCGTGAGCAAGGCAGTGGGTGGAGCGGTCGTGCGCAACCAAGTGAAGCGCAGACTGCGCCATCTGATGCGTGAGCGAGTCGCCCTTTTTCCCCCCGGTAGCCTGGTAGTCGTACGAGCGCTGCCCGGATCGGGCGACGCAGACCACGCACAGCTGGCCCGAGACCTGGATGCCGCCCTACAGCGGCTGCTGGGAGGGGGCGCGCGATGAAGTACCCGCTGCTGGCTCTGATCAAGCTGTACCAGTGGACGATCAGTCCTCTGCTGGGGCCGGTGTGCAAGTACTACCCGTCGTGCTCCCACTACGGCTACACGGCCATCGACCGGCACGGTGCGATCAAGGGAACGGCTCTCACCGCCTGGCGCATCCTCCGGTGCAACCCGTGGTCGCTCGGCGGTGTGGACCATGTTCCGCCGCGCAAGCGCCCGAGATGGCACGAGATGCTGCGCAACGCTTGGCGCGCACGCAAGGGCGGGACCTCCGCCGCCGAACCGGCCACCGAAGAGAAGCCTCGTTCGGGGCTTCCTCCGAGCCCGGCCGCAGAGACTTCGTCCCATGCCCAAGGAGCATGATTAGTGGACACGATTGCCAGCCTCTTCAGCTTCATCACGACACCCGTCTCATGGGTCATCGTCCAGTTCCACACCGTGTACGGCGCGATCTTCGGGCCGGACACCGGCTGGGCCTGGGGCCTGTCCATTGTGTCCCTGGTGATCCTGATCCGCATCTGCCTGATCCCGCTCTTCGTGAAGCAGATCAAGGCGACCCGGGCCATGCAGACGCTCCAGCCCGAGATGAAGAAGATCCAGGAGCGCTACAAGAACGACAAGCAGCGTCAGTCCGAAGAGATGATGAAGCTGTACAAGGAGTCGGGTACCAACCCGCTCTCCTCGTGCCTTCCCATCCTGGCGCAGTCCCCGTTCTTCTTCGCCCTGTACCACGTGCTCAACGGCATCGCGTCGGGCCAGACCATCGGCGTCATCAACCAGCCGCTGCTGGAGAGCGCCCGTAAGGCGCACATCTTCGGGGCCCCGCTCGCCGCGAAGTTCAAGGACGGCGCCGACACGATCCACGCCCTGGGCGCCTCCGTCGTCGACGTGCGCGTCGTGACCGTCGTCATGATCGTCATGATGTCGGCGTCGCAGTTCTACACGCAGCGCCAGCTGATGACGAAGAACGTCGACACGACGGTGAAGACGCCGTTCATGCAGCAGCAGAAGATGCTGATGTACGTCTTCCCCATCATGTTCGCCGTCTTCGGCATCAACTTCCCGGTCGGTGTCCTCGTCTACTGGCTGACCACCAACGTGTGGACCATGGGCCAGCAGATGTACGTGATCCACAACAACCCGACCCCGGGTTCCAAGGCCCAGGAGGCCTACCTGGAGCGGCTGGGCAAGCACGTCACGCAGCACGGCAAGGTGCGCCGGCGGAGCGAGAAGACCATCATCAAGGCGATCGTCACCAAGGGCCGCGACCGCAACGAGTTCGAGCGCAAGTTCATCAACGGGCTCAGCAAGGCCGGCCTCGCCGCCCAGGCCGACGGCAGCGTGGTGAGGAGCGAGAGCCAGGCCGTGGTCGAGTCCGAGGACGGTACGACCACCACCGCCGCCACGGCCACCGCCGCACGGCGCCAGCAGCCCAAGCGCCAGACCAAGGCTCAGCGTCAGTCCGGTCCCAAGCAGGCGGGTGAGGCCGAGCCGGCCATCTCCCTGGCGAAGCCGGACGAGCCGCAGGACGCCAAGCCCGCCGCTGCCAAGCAGCGCTCGCAGCCCGGTGCCGGCACCCGCAGCAAGGCCCAGTCGGGTCAGCGCAAGGGTGGCCCGCAGCGGCCCAAGTCCCCGTCCAAGAAGTAAGAAGGAGCCCATCCCGTGACGGAAGGCACCACCTCCGCCGCTGCCGAGGGTGCAGACACCCTCACCCGCCTGGAGCAGGAGGGCGAGATCGCGGCGGACTACCTCGAGGGTCTGCTGGACATCGCCGATCTCGACGGCGACATCGACATGGATGTCGAGGCCGACCGCGCCTCCGTGTCGATCATCAGCGACGCCGGCAGCCGTGACCTGCAGAAGCTGGTCGGCCGGGACGGCGAGGTGCTGGAGGCACTCCAGGAGCTGACGCGTCTGGCCGTACACCGGGAGACGGGCGACCGTAGCCGGCTCATGCTGGACATCGCGGGCTACCGGGCCAAGAAGCGCGCCGAGCTGTCCGAGCTGGGCGCCAAGGCCGCTGCCGAGGCCAAGAGCAGCGGCGAGCCCGTGAAGCTCAAGCCGATGACCCCGTTCGAGCGCAAGGTCGTGCACGACGCGGTCAAGTCCGCCGGACTGCGCAGCGAGTCCGAGGGCGAGGAGCCGCAGCGGTTCGTCGTCGTGCTCCCTGCCTGATCGAGCCCCGTTCTACCGGCCCCGTCTGCCCGCAGGCGGGGCCGGAACGTTGTCAGCCTGGTAGTTCTGGTGGCCGGTGCGCGAAGCGCCGGCGCTGTACGGAAGGACGGTCCCCGTGACGGAGGCAGCGGAGCTTCCCCCCGCGCCCGAGCAGGCGCGGGAAGTGTTTGGTGATCGCTTCGCCGATGCGGTCCGCTATGCGGAGCTGCTCGCCGAGGCGGGCGTCCAGCGTGGCCTGATCGGGCCGCGCGAGGTGCCCCGGCTGTGGGAGCGGCACCTGCTGAACTGTGCGGTCCTCTCGGAGGCGGTCCCCGAGGGGGTGACGGTCTGCGACGTGGGCTCGGGCGCCGGTCTGCCGGGCATTCCGCTGGCGCTGGTCAGGGACGACCTCAACATCACCCTGCTGGAGCCCCTGCTGCGGCGTACCACCTTCCTCACCGAGGTCGTGGAGCTGCTGGGACTGGATCACGTCACCGTGGTCCGGGGCCGGGCCGAGGAGGTCATGGGCAAGCTGCCTCCGGTCCATGTGGTGACCGCCCGGGCCGTGGCCCCGTTGGACCGGCTGGCCACCTGGGGCATCCCGCTGCTGCGCCCGTACGGCGAGATGCTCGCGCTGAAGGGCGACACCGCCGAGGAGGAGCTGAAGGCCGCGGCCACCGCCCTCAGCAAGCTCGGTGCGGTGGCGACGTCCGTCCTGCATGTGGGTGAGGGCGTGGTGGATCCCCCGTCCACGGTCGTACGGGTCGAGGTGGGAGAGAGCCCGGGTGGGGTGCGGTTCGCAGCCAAGCGGGCCAAGGCGGCCCGGACCGGGCGTGCGCGGCGACGTCGCTGATCCACCCTGAGGGTGAGACGTACTCCACACAAGCTGCCAAAGCTACGCAAGCCGGAGTGTCGCGAAGGCCCGGTACCTGTCGCCCTGCATCGTGTTTCACGTGAAACGTCGCTCACTGCTGCACGGCATCATCAGTCGTGGCCGCGCCGCGGCCGAACCTCGCGACCGGAAGCCTCTCGGCTCCCTCGGGAAGGATCCCGTTTCCCTGGAGACTCCGTCCCCCTCAGGGGGTGCGGAGTTGTCCACAGAGGTGGATTTCTCCACAGAAGACCAGGGCTCACTGGTTCACGACCCCGAAGGCATGGCAGGCTCTGTTCATTGCGAGCTTGAAGTCGAGGAGAGTGAATCCTTGCGGTCCGACGCCAACATCGCGGGACCGATGACCGATCCGGTCCCCGGTCCCCGTACCGAGTCGATGGGAGCGGATGTTTCACGTGAAACACCGCCCCCGATGGACGACACTCCCATTGGTCGTGCTGCCCAATTGGCGGTGGAGGCACTGGGCCGCGCCGGCGAAGGCCTGCCACGACCGGAGCAGACCCGCGTCATCGTGGTCGCCAACCAGAAGGGCGGTGTGGGCAAGACGACGACGACCGTCAACCTTGCCGCGTCGCTGGCCCTGCACGGCGGCCGTGTCCTGGTGATCGATCTCGACCCGCAGGGCAACGCGTCCACGGCGCTGGGTATCGACCATCACGCCGAAGTTCCGTCCATCTATGACGTGTTGGTGGAGAGCAGGCCTCTCTCGGAGGTCGTCCAGCCCGTCCCGGACGTCGAAGGCCTCTTCTGTGCCCCCGCCACCATCGACCTCGCCGGTGCGGAGATCGAGCTGGTGTCGCTGGTGGCCCGGGAAAGCCGGCTCCAGCGGGCGATCCAGGCGTACGAACAGCCGTTGGACTACATCCTCATCGACTGCCCGCCGTCGCTCGGCCTGCTGACGGTCAATGCGCTCGTCGCGGGTCAGGAAGTCCTCATCCCCATCCAGTGCGAGTACTACGCGCTGGAGGGCCTGGGCCAGTTGCTGCGCAACGTCGATCTGGTACGGGGGCACCTCAACCCCACCCTGCATGTGTCGACCATCCTGCTCACCATGTACGACGGCCGGACGCGTCTCGCTTCGCAGGTCGCGGAAGAGGTGCGCACCCACTTCGGTGACGAGGTGCTGCGGACGAGCATTCCCCGCTCGGTCCGTATCTCCGAGGCGCCGAGCTACGGGCAGACGGTGCTGACTTACGATCCTGGATCGAGTGGCGCTCTCTCCTACCTTGAGGCCGCCCGAGAAATCGCGTTGAAGGGCGTCGGCGTCAGCTATGACGCAAGCCAGGCCCACATCGGCGCACAGAATGATCCGAGCATGGTGGAGGGGATCCAGTGAGTGAGCGACGGAGGGGGTTGGGCCGTGGTCTGGGTGCACTGATCCCTGCTGCCCCGACCGAGAAGGCCCCGGCTCCGGCCGCGGTGGGGAGTGGAGCGGTCACTTCCCCGGCAGCGGTGCCGACGTTGGCGACCGACCGCGGGGTGGCCGCGGCGAAGGTGGCCACGCTCCCGTCTGTTTCACATGAAGCAGACGAGCCCTCGATGAGCCCGGTGGTGGAGGCGCCCGCTCCGCCGGTGGGTGCGCACTTCGCCGAGATCCCCCTCGACGCCATCACACCCAACCCGCGCCAGCCGCGTGAGGTCTTCGACGAGGACGCGCTGCACGAGCTGATCACCTCCATCCAGGAGGTCGGTCTGCTCCAGCCCGTCGTCGTACGGCAGCTGGGTCCCGCCCGCTACGAGCTGATCATGGGCGAGCGTCGCTGGCGGGCCTGCCGGGAAGCCGGCCTCGAGGCCATCCCGGCGATCGTCCGGGCCACGGACGACGAGAAGCTCCTCCTGGACGCCCTGCTGGAGAACCTGCACCGGGCACAGCTCAACCCGCTGGAGGAGGCCGCCGCCTACGACCAGCTGCTGAAGGACTTCAACTGCACGCACGACCAGTTGGCCGACCGGATCGGGCGCTCCCGGCCCCAGGTCTCCAACACCCTGCGTCTGCTGAAGCTGTCGCCGACCGTGCAGAAGCGGGTGGCCGCCGGGGTGCTCTCGGCCGGGCACGCCCGGGCGCTGCTGTCCGTGGAGGACTCCGAGGAGCAGGACCGGCTCGCGCACCGCATCGTCGCCGAGGGACTGTCGGTGCGTGCCGTGGAAGAGATCGTGACGCTGATGGGCTCGCGTCCGCAGCGGGCCCAGCGCGCCAAGGGCCCGCGTGCCGGCTCCGTGCCGTCTCCGGCGCTGAGCGAGCTGGCGACCCGGCTCTCGGACCGCTTCGAGACACGGGTGAAGGTTGAGCTCGGGCAGAAGAAGGGCAAGATCACGGTCGAGTTCGCCTCCCCGGAGGACCTTGAGCGGATCCTCGGGACGCTCGCTCCCGGCGAGCGGCTGGCCCTGCAGAAGGGTCAGACGGACAGCGGAGCCGAGGACTCGGACGACTGATCCACGGGCGGTACCGCCCCGGTGAGCAGGGGAGCGGGCCGTGTCCGGTGTGTGCCGGAACGCGGTCCGCTCTTTGCTTTGAGGCAGTATCGAGGCATTCGCATCGCGGATACGATGCGAATGGGTATGGCGCATCCATCCACCTGACAGCATCTGTGAGGGGAAGACAGGAGCCATGCGATTGATGAGCCGGACCGGACTGGTGAGCGCGGGCCTTGGACTCGCAGTGGTCGGCGGATTCGTCGGCAGCCTGCTCAAGGAACGGGGCGCTCTGACAGCCGCTCGCGACGCGGCGGGCGAAGGAAGCGAGGAACAGCCTTCATGGGGCGTCGGCTCGTACCGCTCACGCTGGACAACCTTCAGGACCTCCCCCAGCGCTGCCGCTCGTGTGTCTTCTGGGAACTGGATCCGGTCAGCGGCGCGGCCGCGATAAAGAGCGGCACAGCCGCGTTGGAGAAGGAGTCCTGGATCTCCGCCGTCCTGCTGGACTGGGGTTCCTGCGGACGGGTGGTCTACGTCGATGACGTTCCGGTGGGATTCGTGCTCTACGCGCCCCCTGCCTATGTCCCCCGCTCCACCGCGTTCCCCACGAGCCCGGTGTCGCCGGACGCCGTCCAGCTCATCACGGCGTTCGTCATGCCCGGCTATCAGGGCCAGGGGCTGGGGCGCGTGATGGTCCAGGCGGTCGCCAAGGATCTGTTGCGCCGTGGCTTCAAGGCGATCGAGGCGTTCGGCGACTCCCGCTGGAAGGAGCCCGCCTGCCTGCTGCCCGCCGATCATCTTCTGGCCGTGGGCTTCAAGACGGTCCGCCAGCATCCCCAGCACCCTCGGCTGCGTCTGGAGCTGCGCTCGACGCTGTCCTGGAAGGAAGACGTGGAGCTGGCGCTGGACCGGCTGCTGGGGGCCGTACAGAAGGAGCCGGCGCTGCGGCCGCTGTAGACGGCGACCGCAGCCGAGGGCTCTCATGCGAATGGGCCAACCCGCGCGGGTTGGCCCATTCGTGTTTCACGTGAAACATGCACCGTCCGGTCGACGGACGGTACCGCCCGACTAGTCGGCGATGAACTCGTCGAGGTCCCGGATGATGGCGGCCTTCGGCTTGGCACCGACGATGGTCTTGGCGACCTCGCCGCCCTGGTAGACGTTCAGGGTCGGGATGGACATGACGCCGTACTTGGCGGCCGTGCCCGGGTTCTCGTCGATGTTGAGCTTGACGACCTCGATCTTGTCGCCGTACTCGGCCGCGATCGCCTCGAGCGACGGGGCGATCTGGCGGCACGGGCCGCACCAGGCGGCCCAGAAGTCCACCAGGACGGGCTTGTCGCTCTTGAGGACGTCCTGGTCGAAGGAGTCGTCGGTCACATTCTTCAGGGTGCCGGCCACTACGGGCTCCTTAGCTTGATCGTGCGGTGGGGCGGGGAAGGGAGAGAGGTCAGACGGCCGCGGTCTTCTCCGGCTCGGCCTGGTCCTCGTCCGCGAGGGCGGCGAGGAAGCGCTCGGCGTCCAGGGCGGCGGAACAGCCGGTGCCGGCCGCAGTGATCGCCTGGCGGTAGGTGTGGTCGACCACGTCACCGGCGCCGAAGACACCGGTCAGATTGGTGCGGGTGGACGGGGAGGCGACCTTCAGGTAGCCCTCCTCGTCGAGGTCCAGCTGGCCCTTGAACAGCTCGGTGCGCGGGTCGTGACCGATCGCGATGAAGAGACCCGTCACGGGCAGGTCCGACAGCTCGCTGGTCTTGACGTTGCGGAGCTTGAGGCCGGAGAGCTTCTGGTCGCCCTGGATCTCGGCGACCTCGCTGTCCCAGACGAACTTGATCTTCGGGTCGCCGAACGCACGCTCCTGCATCGCCTTGGACGCGCGCAGCGTGTCACGGCGGTGGATGATCGTCACGGACTTGGCGAACCGGGAGAGGAAGGTGGCCTCCTCCATCGCGGTGTCCCCGCCGCCGATCACGGCGATGTCCTGGTCCTTGAAGAAGAACCCGTCACAGGTGGCACACCAGGAGACGCCGCGCCCGGAGAGGGCATCCTCGTTCGGCAGACCCAGCTTGCGGTGCTGGGAGCCGGTGGTGACGATGACGGCCTTCGCCCGGTGGACCGTGCCCGCGGTGTCGGTGACGGTCTTGATCTCACCGGTCAGGTCGACGGAGACGATGTCGTCCGGGATCAGCTCGGCGCCGAAGCGCTCGGCCTGTGCCCGCATGTTGTCCATCAGGTCGGGGCCCATGATGCCGTCGCGGAAGCCAGGGAAGTTCTCCACCTCGGTGGTGTTCATCAGCGCCCCGCCGGCGGTGACGGCACCCTCGAACACCAGAGGCTTCAGCGACGCGCGCGCGGTGTAGAGCGCCGCCGTGTAGCCTGCGGGCCCGGAGCCGATGATGATCACGTTACGGACGTCGCTCACGGCTTGATTCCTCGTCTCTGGTCTGCGTCAGTCGACCGGTAGGAGCCCCTTTCGGGACTCTCACCCCACCCAACGGATCCTAAGGGGCGCGCATTCCCGGTGTGCCCGGGCACACGCGGACCTGGACGACGGGCACTCAGGGACGAGCGAAGGATTGTTTCAGCAACACCTTGCCGAGAGAGGACGACTGCCGGCCGACGCAGGTCGCGTCGACGACGTAGGCCGTGACCCGGGTGCTGTCACCGGCATCGGGCAGCACGACGAGGTAGGCACTCCTGCCCGCGTACGTGCCCGGCTTGGCGCCCAGAACATCGCCCCTGCTGGTGATCGCCTTGCGGACACAGTCGGGGACCGGTGGCAGAGTCTGGATCAGAGTGTTGGCGCTCTGGGGCGACTCGGGGCTGTTCTCCTCGGACTTGACTCCCGAGCGGGGCCGCTGGCCGTCGGTACCGCGCTGGGTGCCCCTCTTCGTGGCGAGGAGGTCCTTCACCTGGTTGTGCACGCTGACGCCGGAGAAGGGGCCCGCGGAAAGAGCCGGCTTGGTGTGGGTCCCGGTGCCGGTGCCGCCGAAGGACTGCAGGAGGAGCGACCCCGTTCCCAGGACAGCCGCCGTGAGGACCACCCCGAGCGCCACACGCCTCCGGCGCCGTCCGCGCTCGCTTCCCTTACGGCCTGGCCCGGTCGCCGCCGGCGGGCGCCCCGCGGGCCGGTCGGACGGCATCGATGTTTCACGTGAAACATGCTCCCCACCGTCCTCGCGGTGCGCCTCGGCGGCCAGAGCGGAATCGATCCGGTCGGCCACATCGGCAGGCATGCGCTCAGGGGCCGGTACAGCGCCCAGCAACTCGCGGATCTCCTCCAGGGAGGCGAAGACCTCCGCGCAGGGCTCACAGGCGTCCAGATGGCGCCGCACGTCCGTGCTGCGGTCCGGTGGGAGAAGGCCTTCGGTGAGGTCGGAGATCTCCGCGACGTCCGGGTGCCCGGCCATGTCTGTCATGGATGTCACGCTCGGCCACCTCCGCCCTTCACTACGGCTGTATCGTTCGGCCCCGTATCACCGGGGGCTCCGTCCCGAGACCCCGTCGCCGGTGGGACGGATGTCCCCTCCACCCGGTTCCGTCCCGGCGCGGGTTCCTTTTCGTCTCCTGTGGTGCCGGGTCGGAGATGAGCAAGGAGGGGAAGCAGCCTGGCCCTGCCCCGGGCGCACCGGCTCTTCACCGTCCCCGTGGGCACCTCGAGGATCCGGGCGGCCTCCGCGACCGGGTAACCCTGCATGTCCACGAGGACGAGGGCCGCGCGCTGCTCCTGGGGCAGCGCGCCGAGCGCTTCGAGCAACTGCCGGTGCAGGTCGTTGCGCTCCGCGGGAGCAGAAGCAGACTCATGCGGCTCCAGCAACTGCTCCAGACGTTCGGTGTCGTCGACCGGAGCGGTCTTCCGGGAGGCCGCCTTGCGAACGCGGTCCAGGCAGGCGTTCACCGTGATCCGGTGCAGCCAGGTCGTGACGGCCGACTGCCCGCGGAAGGTGTGCGCGGCTCGGTAGGCGGACACCAGGGCGTCCTGGACCGCGTCAGCGGCCTCCTCGCGGTCCCCCAGCGTGCGCAGGGCGACCGCCCACAGCCGGTCCCGATGCCGCCGAACGATCTCCCCGAAGGCGTCGGGATCACCTTCTACGTGGCGGGCGAGTAGTTCGGAATCGGAAGAGCGGTCTTCGGTCACCCGTTACCTCCTCCGGTTCGACGTAGAAAGGCACTCGCCGATCCTACAAGAGGGAGCAATGGGAAGATGCGCCATATATGTCGCAAAGGCTCCTTTATGTGACAGGCTGGATGATCATACTGTGTCCATGTCAATCAAGAGAAGGGATGGCTGTGCGGAGACTTCAAGCGTTCGGTGTGTAACGGCTTTGACGGCGGCGCTGATTTCCACCTCGGCGTCATCGGCATCCGCCGCGCAACTCTCCGGTTATTGCCCCTCGGATGGCTCCGAGGGGTCCTGGAATGGGGAGGTCGTCAGCAGGAAGAGGATCGATCCGGTTTACCTCTATCTAGGAGACACGGCTGCAGATGGCCATCACGCTGCGATTCGAGGGAAATCAGTTGCTGACGTACTGTGAGGGGGACTGGGAGATCACCCACTGACCAAGCGTGATCTTGGACTGGCCGAGGGGGGTGAGGGCAGAGCCCTCACCCCCCTCGGCCAGTCTTCTAGCCTGTGACCTTGATTTCTGAGACTCCGCCCCTAAAGAGGTTCGGCGACCCATCGGTAGGCAGCTTGGTGATGTGGATCAGAAGGTATCTGGTCTGAATCGCCTTCGGAAGCGTAATTTTGAGCTCACGGCCGACCGTGTTCAACTTGACCAGCCGCTTCGGAAAGTCGCTCAGCGACGTTGCGCTGCCCTGATTCGCGTCGGCGGCGAGGATCTCAGCCGTCTGGCCACTTCGATACATCAGGACATCGACAGACCAAACGCTTTTTACGCTGCCGAGATCGACGATCAGTCCGCTGCCCTCCTGACGAGTCGGCAAGTTCCCGAAATTGGCGTACCCCTTGTACTGCGGCGTGACCCACGCAGTGCTCGTGTTGTTATCAACGGCGAGGGGGGCTTCGTCTTCCTTTATGCCCGATCCGCTCGGCATGAACTCCCGCACGCCCTCGATGGCGATCGGCTTGCTGGAGACGGCCGGCTTCGGGGCGTTCTTGCCGCCTCCGTCCGTGCTTTCCGTGGTCGGGGTGTCGTTGGACTTGTCGCCCCGGTCCATCAGGGCGTCCGCCAGCTGCCAGCTTCCCAGGCCGAGCGCCGCGATGAGGAGAGCCGACACCGCCCACTTCAGGGCCTTGCCGGTGCGGCTCTGCAGTGGCGGCGGTGGGGTGGTGAGGGGCTGCGTGGCGCCGGGGTGCGGTGCCGGGCGGCCGTACGTGCCCTGCTGGTACGTCGTGCGCTGGTACTCCGGCGGCGCCGTGAACGCCGGCTCCGGCGGGCGGATGCGCGGCATCTCACCGATCGCCTTCACCAGCTCCTCCGGCGTGGTGCACGGCGCCTCGTGCCGGGAGGCGGTCGCGCCGTCGTTGACGAGTGCCCGCATGGTGAGTTCGGACAGCCCGCGGTGCACGCCGGCCCGCACCTGGTCCGGCGCGATCAGCCCGACGTCCTTGGGCAGTCCGGACAGCCCGTACGCGTCGTTCTCGTACGGCCAGCGCTGCGTCAGCGCCGCGTACAGCAGGGCGCCGATCGACTCGGTGTCGGTGCGCTGCGGGGTGTCGGAGCTGACGCCGCGCAGGGCCGCGTTCACCGCGAGGCCGCGGATGCGCCACTGGCCGCTGGAGGTGCGCAGCACGGCGTTCGGGTTCAGCCGGAGGTGGGAGAGGCCCTCACGGTGCGCCGCGGCCATGGCCGAGGCGATCTGACTGACCATCTGGTAGGCGTCGTGCGGCTCGAGCGGCCCGGCCGCGAGCAGGGCGGTCAGTTCCGTGGCGTCCGGCAGCCACTCGTGCACCACGTAGACGAGGTCGTTCTCCTCGACGGCGTCGAGGACCTGGACGAAGCGCGGATCGCCGAGCAGCGCTGAGGAACGGGCGGCGGCCAGGACGGAACGGGCCCGCGTGTGGTCCGCGGGCAGGATGTGCACGCCGACGGCACGGCGGAGTTTCTCGTCGACCGCACGCCAACTGCTGAATCCGTCCAGACGGGTGACGCACTCCTCGAGACGGTAGCGTCTGGCGAGCTTGTGACCGCTGTGCAGCTCGGGAGACGAGGCCTTCTTCACGGGACCCTCCGTCCCGCCGCTCCCCAGCGCCTCGTCGCTGTCCGTGTCCCGCTCCGGGTTCTGGGCCACCCCGTCGGCCGTGGACTGGTCCGCCTTGGCGGTCAGCGGCTGGTCACCGCTGTTGTCTGCCACGTCGACGGCAGCCGTGCTCCGTTCCGCCACCGTCGTCCCTGCCTCCCCATCCGTTGCACGCTGTCCGACGCCGAAACCAATTGTGCCCACAGTCCGCCGCTATGCACGACACACGGCGGCGGACGATGGTTGTGCGCCTACCCCCGCCTCAGCGCCCCAGACGCCCGCGCACCATACCCACGAGCGAGTTGAGTTCCTCGATCCGCATCCGGCGGGCGGCCACGAAGAAGACGCCGAGCAGCACCGCGCCACCGGCGATCAGCGCGGCGAAGGAACCGACGACGCCCTGACCGAGAGTGTGCCCGATGCCGTAGCAGGCCGCACCGCTGAGCAGGGCGGCGGGCACCGAGGCGATGCCGAGCCGCGCGTAGGTCCTGATCACCCGGGCGCCGTCCAGGTCGCCGCCGAGCCGCTTGCGCAGCCGCCGCCAGGCGACGCCCACCCCGATGGCGTAGGCGAGCCCGTACGAGGCGGCCATGCCCGCCACCGCCCAGCGGGCCGGCAGCACCAGATAGCAGAGCACGGAGGCGCCTGCGTTCACCGCCGCCACGATGACGGTGTTGTAGAACGGGGTGCGGGTGTCCTCATAGGCGTAGAAGGCGCGCAGGACGACGTACTGCACCGAGTACGGGATCAGGCCGAGCGCGAAGGCCATGAGCATGTAGCCCATGTTGGTGGCTTCGCTGGTGCCCGAGGAGCCGAAGATCAGGGTGCACATCGGAATGCCGAGGGCGAGGAAACCGAAAGCGATCGGGACGATGGCGACGGCGGTGGTGCGCAGACCCTGCGAGATGTCGTCGCGCACGGCACCGCCGTCGCCCTCGGCGGCCGAGCGCGAGATGCGCGGCAGCAGTGCCGCCATCAGCGACACCGTGATGATGGCCTGCGGCAGGCCCCAGATCAGCTGGGCGTTGGCGTAGGCGGCGAAACCGGTGCCGGCGACGTCAGAGTCCTTGCCGGCCGCCGTGGACAGCTGGGTGACGATCATCGCGCCGGCCTGGTTGGCGAGGACGAACAGGACCGTCCACTTGGCGAGCATCGCCGCCTTGCCGAGGCCATGGCCCTTCCAGTCGAAGCGCAGCCGGATCCGGAAGCCGGTCTCCCGCAGGTACGGGATCATCGCCAGGGCCTGCACCACCAGGCCGAGCAGCACACCGACACCGAGCAGCCGCTGCCCCTGCGGCGGGATGCTGGTGACCGTCATGTGGGAGTTCGCGGCGGAGCCGTAGACCCAGATGAACATGCCGAGCGTCACGATGATGACGACGTTGTTCAGGACCGGGGTCCACATCATGGCGCCGAACTTGCCGCGCGCGTTGAGGATCTGACCCATCACCACGTGGATGCCCATGAAGAAGATCGAGGGCAGGAAGTAGCGGGTGAAGGTGACGGCCACGTCGTTGGCAGCCGGGTTGGTGGCGACCGGGTTCGACAGCATGCGGACCAGTAGCGGCGCGGCGAACATGGCGAGACCGGTCAGCGCGGCAAGAGCCACCATCACGAGGGTCAGCAGCCGGTTCGCGAAGGCCTCGCCGCCGTCCTCGTCCTCCTTCATGGCCCGCACCAGCTGCGGTACGAACACGGAGTTGAGGCCGCCGCCGACGGTGAGGATGTAGATCATCGTTGGCAGCTGGTAAGCGACCTGGAAGGAGTCGCCGAGGAAGCCCAGGCCGAGCGCCGAGACGATCAGCGCGGAGCGGACGAACCCGGTGAGCCGGGAGACCATCGTGCCTGCCGCCATCACGGCGCTGGACTTCAGCAGCCCGGTGGCGCGGCCGCCCTTCTTCGCGGCGGGAGCCGCCGGCTCCGCGACTTCGGCGGGCGCGGACGGTCCGGCGGGGCCGCCGGCCGCGGGCGTCCCCGGCACGGGAGGCTGCGCCGGGCTGCCGGCGGTCGCGGGCGCTGCCGGGTACGGCGTCTCGGCGTACTGGCGGATGTGCTGCGGGCTCTGGGCGTGCGGCGCCTGGAAGGGGCCGGCGGGGCCCTGTCCGGCGCCCGGCGCGGCGGCCGGGCCGGGGACGGCCGCGGGGCCGCCCGGCGAGGCTCCGCCGCCCTGCTGCTGGTCGCGGAAGAGGTGCGCGAACGCGTCCGGCTCGTGGTACTCCTCACCGGAGTGTGTGACCAGGTCGTCCACGCCCACGAACTGCGTGGTGCGCGGATGGTCGCCGTACGGCAGGTGCTGGGTCGCCCCGCCCTCCGGCTCCGGCGCCGGGGTCTGCGCCCACACACGCGGGTCGGGGGCGTACGGCGACTGGGCCGGCGGGGCGTAGAGCGGCTGCTGCTGCCCGTACGCGCCCGGGGGAGGCGGCGGGTGCGCGGCACGGTCGTAGAGAGCCTCGGCGACCGGGTCCTGGGCGGACAGGTCCTGCGCCCGGTAGGGGTCCTCGTCGTAGGCGTCCTGGAGGTACATGTCCGCCGCGTGCTGCGGCGGCACCTGGCCGGGCTCGGGCGGGGTCTCGGGGTAGCCCGAGCCGGCCGCGCCCTGGCCGCGGTCACCGTCGTACGGCGCGTTCATGGTTACCCCACCTCATCGTCCCGGGCCACACCGGCCACGACATCGCTCAACGGTCCACTCTCTCACCCGTCCCGGACGGGTCGGTGCTTTCCGGTGCGGTGTCCGGCGCCGGGTCACTCGGCTGCTCCGGGCCCTCTGCCTCGGAGGAGGCGCCCGACTCGTCGGGAAGACGGTCCCCGCCGGTGCCGGGGTTCCCCGGTTCGTCGCCCGGTCCGTCCTCCGGGGCGTCGGTGCCCCCCTCGGCGCCGTCGGTGCCGTCCTCACCCCGGCGGGCGGCCGCGCGCTTGCGCTGGGTGTACATACGGAAGCCGGCGAGGACGAGCAGGAGCACGCCACCGCCGATGACCAGCATGACCGTGGGGGTGACCTCGGTGACCTTCACGTCGAAGCTGACGGGGTCGCCGTACTCCTGGCCGTCCTCGGTGTACAGCTGGGCGAACACCGTGACCCGGCCGTTGGCGTTCGCCGACGTGGTGAACTTCACGGACTGGCTGTGCCCGCCGGAGACGTCCACGGGCTGTTCGTCGTACGCCTTGCCGCCGATCTTCAGGCGGGTCGGCATCGTCGAGGTGAGCCGCAGAACCAGGTGGCTCACGGGCTGGACGAGGTTGTTCTGGACGGTCACCGGAATGGTGGCGCTGCGCCCGGAGAGCTTGGTCTCGGACTTGTCGATCAGCTTCACCTGGTCGGCGAGCTCGTCCAGCCAGGTCTTCACGTCGTCCCGGAAGCTGTCGCCCTGGGTGGCGCGGCCGCGCCACGAGGTGGACGTCTCACGGTTTATGGCCCGCCCGAACGGGGTGACCACACGGGACTGGTCGGTGAGGACCACCTTGAAGTTGTCGAGCTTGTCCTGGGTGCGGGCGATCTGCTCGAACGCCGTCCGCGGCAGCTCCTGCCGGCGCAGCGAGGACGGGTAGACGGACGTCGACGGGATGCGCGTGGTGGCGTTCGGGTCGGGTTTCGCCTTGGCCGCCGCGGTGAGGTTCTGCGCTTGGGACCAGGTCCCGTCCTGCAGCGTCCGCAGCGCCGTCGCCATCGCCTGGGCCTGGCCCGCCGACGGCATGCGCTGCGGGGCCACGACGATGCTGCGCTGCTCGTCCGTCTGCGCGTTCACCTCCAGGCTCTGGGCCAGGAACTCCTGCACGGCGAGCGTGGCGGCGTCCGCCTTGGCGAGATCGCCCTCGAAGGCCGTGGAGAGCCGTGCGTCGGCGACCACCGCCGTCGTGCCGCCGCCGACCGGACGGGCGGCGGACGGCGTGTAGGACAGCCCGGAGGTCTCCTGGAGGCTGTCGCTGCGGGCGATCACGCGGTCGGCGCCGGCGGACGTGGCGACCTTCATGATCGACGGGTCGACGGCGCCCTCCGCGGGCCAGGCGAAGTCGGTGTTCGGAGTGACGTGCAGCACGGTCTTCACCGTGGTGGCGGCGACGTCGGTGGCGTCCTTGAGGTGACTGAGCGAGCCGGTGACGCTGGTGCCGTGGTGCGCGAGGGAGGCGAGGTCCGGGTCGGCGTAGGGCAGGGCGACGACCTCCTTGCCCACCACCGCCTTCTGCAGGTCGGCCAGCCACTGCTTGGCGACCGCCTGGTGGGTGCCGGCCGTGGTGGTGCCGTTGTCCCCGGGGAGCCGGTAGCCGCCCGCCATCGCGTCCACCGAGGCCAGCAGGTCCGGGTCGATCACCCAGGTGACGTCGAGGTCCTTGCCCAGCTCCAGCATCTGCGCGAGCCGGCCGCCCGGGCCGATCTCGTTGGCCAGCTCGTCATCGGCGAACACCGGTGTCTGCAGCTCGCCGGCGCCCGTCCGGGCCGTCATGTGGGCCGTGGAGATCAGCGGCCACAGGTACGTCGTCCTGGTCTTCGTGTCGGCGTCGGAGGGCTGCCAGGGCAGGAAGGTCCGCTGGATGCCGAGCACCTGGTCCCAGGGCCGGGCGCGGGTCTGACCGGAGAGGGAGACCCCGAACTCGTAGACGCCGTCCTCGCCGAGGTCGAGCTTGTCCACGGGCACCGAGATGCTGAAGTGCTCCGCGACGCCCGGAGCCAGCTGGGAGAACTTCTCCGTGTACTTGGCGTCGACCTCGGAGCCGATGCCGGCCGCCGAGGCGTCGGTGGAGTGCCGGGAGATGGCGTCGATCGCCGAGCGCGTGTTCAGCAGGGGCCCCACGCGCAGGCCCACGTGCGCGCCGGTGACCGTCTGCTTGCCGTGGTTGGTCACCGTGCCGGAGACGGTCAGCGTGTCCCCGTCGGTGGGGGCGCTGGGGGTGAGCGAGTCCAGGGCGACGGACACGGCGTCCGCGGAAGCGGCCTGTGCGGGTTGTGCGGCGGGCAGCTGGAGCAGCCCTGCCAGCAGGGGCGCACCGGCGAACAACGCCGCCGCGCGCCGCAGCCACCGGCGGGCAGGTGAGGCACTGGTCCCCTGGAAGTCAGCCGCCTCGGCCACGCGCTCGCCCGTCCCTCGTCGTGTCAGTGGTCGTCGGAATGTGCGTCCACGCATGGTAACGATGTGCGCTGAGGCGAAGTGCCACGGTCTGCTTCACAAGATCGACCAACGACGCCGATGCGTCCCTCATATCCCTTATTGGTCAAGTGTCGCCTGTACCGCGAGTGAGCCACTTGTGCGGGTTTGACGGGAGGATCCTGGGCCGGCAATCGAGGCGACCCCGGCCGCCGGGGCCACGTACCCTCTTCTGTTGTGCCGAACGCCAACGATGACACTCCCTCTGCCCTGAGCCAGGCGCAGCACCGCGCGGTGAGCGAGCTGCTGCGGGTGGCCCCCGTCGCCGACGACCTCGCCCGCCGTTTCCAGGAGGCCGGGTTCTCCCTCGCCCTCGTGGGGGGCTCGGTCCGCGACGCGCTGCTCGGCCGGCTCGGCAACGACCTGGACTTCACCACCGACGCGCGCCCCGAGGACGTCCTGAAGATCGTCCGGCCGTGGGCGGACGCCGTCTGGGAGGTCGGGATCGCCTTCGGTACCGTCGGCGCGCAGAAGAGCGGCCGTGTCGGAGACACCGACGTACGCTTCCAGATCGAGATCACCACCTACCGGTCGGAGGCCTACGACCGCACCTCCCGCAAGCCGGAGGTGTCGTACGGCGACTCCATCGAGGAGGATCTGGTCCGCCGCGACTTCACGGTCAACGCGATGGCCGTGGCGCTGCCGGCGAAGGAGTTCATCGACCCGCACGGCGGCCTGCAGGACCTGGCGGCTCGCGTGCTGCGCACCCCCGGCACGCCCGAGGAGTCGTTCTCGGACGATCCGCTGCGGATGATGCGGGCCGCGCGCTTCGCCGCCCAGCTGGACTTCGAGGTCGCCCCTGAGGTCGTCACCGCGATGACGCAGATGGCCGGGCGGATCGAGATCGTCTCGGCGGAGCGGGTCCGCGACGAGCTGAACAAGCTGGTCGTCTCCTCGCACCCGCGCAAGGGTCTGACCCTGCTGGTCGACACCGGGCTGGCGAGCCACGTCCTGCCCGAGCTGCCGGCGCTGCGGCTGGAGAGCGATGAGCACCACCGGCACAAGGACGTCTACGAGCACACGTTGATCGTGCTGGAGCAGGCCATCGCGCTGGAGGAGGACGGCCCCGACCTCGCCCTCCGCCTGGCCGCGCTGCTGCACGACATCGGCAAGCCGCGCACGCGCCGCTTCGAGAAGGACGGCCGGGTCTCGTTCCACCACCACGAGGTGGTCGGCGCAAAGATGACCAAGAAGCGCATGACGGCTCTGAAGTACTCCAACGAGCTGGTGAAGGACGTCTCCCGGCTCGTCGAGCTCCACCTGCGTTTCCACGGCTACGGCACCGGTGAGTGGACGGACTCGGCGGTGCGCCGCTATGTCCGGGACGCGGGCCCGCTTCTGGATCGCCTGCACAAGCTGACCCGCTCCGACTGCACCACGCGGAACAAGCGGAAGGCGGCCGCGTTGTCCCGGGCCTACGACGGCCTGGAGGACCGCATCGCCCAGCTGCAGGAGCAGGAGCAGCTGGACGCGATCCGCCCGGACCTGGACGGCAACCAGATCATGGAGATCCTGGGCGTCGGTCCGGGCCCTGTGGTGGGCAAGGCGTACCAGCACATGCTGGAGCTGCGCCTGGAGAACGGGCCGATGGAGCACGACGAAGCGATGGCGGCGCTGAAGGAGTGGTGGTCCGAGCAGAGCTGAGCCTGAGCCCGTGGCCGTGCGTTGTTTCACGTGAAACATCGCAGGGCTTGTGCAGACTGCAGAGGCAGACGGACGCACCTACGACGGCCGCGATGTTTCACGTGAAACATCGCGGCCGTCGCCGTCTCGGCGTCCTTCGCAGCGGGCCATGACAGCGGCGACGCCGCCGTAGAGCAGGGCGACGAGCACCACCAGCACCACTGAGCGGCCGTCCGAGGGGAGCATCAGGGCGGCCACTCCCGCGGCGCCGACGAAAGCGACGTTGAAGAGAACGTCGTACACGGAGAAGATCCGGCCGCGGAAACCGTCCTCGACGGACTCCTGCACGATCGTGTCCGTGGCGATCTTGGCTCCCTGGGTGACCAGACCCAGGACGAAGGCCGCCGCCAGAAGGGGGCCGGTGGCGAACGGCAGGCCGAGCGCGGGTTCCAGTACCGCGGCCGTGCCGGAGCACACCATGATCCATCGGCCGGGACCGAGCCGCCCGGCTGCCGACGGAGTCACCACCGCTGCCGCGAAGAATCCGGCGCCGGACACCGCCAGTACCAGCCCGAGCAGCCGGAGCCCACCCTCGGGGGTCGTGGCTAGGGAGTACCGGCAGAGCATGAGCAGGAGCACCAGGAGCGCGCCGTAGCAGAAGCGCATCACGGTCATCGCGGTCAGCGCCCAGACCGCCTCCCGGCGGCGGGGTGCAGCCAGATGCCGGACGGCCGCCAGCAGTTCGCGTGCGGTGTCCGCGAGCGCGCTGCGCAGACGGGGCCGCGCGGGCTCCCGGTCGGGGCCGAGCAGCGCGGGGGCCATCCTCAGCGACGCCAGGGACGCGCACAGGTAGAGGAAGGCGCCGAGCAGCACCACCGCGGCATCGGACCCCGACGCCACCAGACGCACGGCGAAGGCGAGGCCGCCGCCGGCGGTCGCCGCGAGCGTCCCGGCCGTCGGAGAGAGCGAGTTGGCGAGGACCAGGCGCTCGGTGTCGACCACACGCGGGAGTGCGGCGGACAGTCCGGCGAGGACGAAACGGTTGACGGCCGTGACGCACAGCGCCGACACGTAGAACAGCCAGTCCGGCACGTGGCCGACCATCAGTACGGCGGTGACCGCCGCCAGCAGGGCGCGCAGCAGATTGCCGTACACGAAGACCTGGCGTCGCCGCCAGCGGTCCAGCAGCACCCCCGCGAACGGTCCGACCAGCGAGTAGGGGAGCAGCAGGACCGCCATCGCCGACGCGATCGCCGCGGCCGAGGTCTGCTTCTCCGGCGAGAAGACGACGTATGCGGCGAGCGCGACCTGGTAGACGCCGTCGGCGCCCTGCGAGAGCAGACGCACGGACAGCAGGCGTCGGAAGTCTCGCAGGCGCAGCAGGACACGCAGGTCACGGACGACGGGCATGGGGCCCAGCCTCACACATGCGGAAGGTCCCCGGGTCGGGGACCCGGGGACCTTCAGGCCCTGGCAGGAGCGTTCTCGTGCGAGCGGCGGCCGTGGCGCGCCGTGCCGGGTCGGGCTAGCGCTCGACCTCGCCGCGGATGAACTTCTCGACGTTCTCTCGGGCCTCGTCGTCGAAGTACTGGACCGGCGGGGACTTCATGAAGTACGAGGACGCCGACAGGATGGGGCCGCCGATACCGCGGTCCTTGGCGATCTTCGCGGCACGCAGGGCGTCGATGATGACACCCGCGGAGTTCGGGGAGTCCCAGACCTCGAGCTTGTACTCCAGGTTCAGCGGGACGTCACCGAACGCGCGGCCCTCGAGGCGGACGTAGGCCCACTTGCGGTCGTCCAGCCAGGCCACGTAGTCGGACGGGCCGATGTGGACGTTCTTCTCGCCGAGGTCCCGGTCGGGGATCTGGGAGGTGACGGCCTGCGTCTTGGAGATCTTCTTGGACTCCAGGCGCTCGCGCTCGAGCATGTTCTTGAAGTCCATGTTGCCGCCGACGTTCAGCTGCATCGTGCGGTCGAGGATGACACCGCGGTCCTCGAACAGCTTCGCCATGACGCGGTGCGTGATGGTGGCGCCGACCTGCGACTTGATGTCGTCACCGACGATCGGCACACCGGCCTCGATGAACTTGTCGGCCCACTCCTTGGTACCGGCGATGAAGACCGGCAGAGCGTTGACGAAGGCGACCTTGGCGTCGATGGCGCACTGCGCGTAGAACTTCGCCGCGTCCTCGGAGCCCACGGGCAAGTAGCAGACCAGGACGTCGACCTGCTTGTCCTTCAGGATCTGGACGACGTCGACCGGCTCGGCGTCCGACTCCTCGATGGTGGCGCGGTAGTACTTGCCGAGGCCGTCGAGGGTGTGGCCGCGCTGGACGGTGACCCCGGTGTTGGGCACGTCGCAGATCTTGATGGTGTTGTTCTCGGAGGCGCCGATCGCGTCCGCGAGGTCGAGGCCGACCTTCTTGGCGTCGACGTCGAACGCGGCGACGAACTCGACGTCACGCACGTGGTACTCGCCGAACTGCACGTGCATCAGGCCGGGGACCTTGGACGCCGGGTCGGCGTCCTTGTAGTACTCGACTCCCTGCACCAGCGAGGCGGCGCAGTTGCCCACGCCGACGATCGCTACGCGAACCGAACCCATTCCGGTTGCTCCCTGTGTGTACGAGTGAGGCCCTGACTGGGTCTCACGTGGCGGTGTCGCCGGGCGTATCCGTCCCGGAGGTGTCCCCGGGACGGGGCAGGCCGCCCGTCGATCCATGTGTGGTGTCCTGCTGAGCGGGCCCCCCGGACACGGGACCTCTCAGGTCCCGGCCGGCCCGCTCACTTTCGATGAGCTCGTTCAGCCAGCGCACTTCGCGCTCCACGGACTCCATTCCGTGGCGCTGGAGCTCAAGCGTGTAGTCGTCGAGGCGCTCCCGCGTGCGTACCAGGGAGGCGCGCATCTTCTCCAGGCGCTCCTCCAGGCGGCTGCGCCGGCCCTCCAGCACGCGCATGCGCACATCGCGCGACGTCTGCCCGAAGAAGGCGAACCGTGCGGCGAAGTGCTCGTCCTCATACGCGTCCGGACCGGTCTGCGAGAGCAGCTCCTCGAAGTGTTCCTTACCTTCGGCCGTCAACCGGTAGACGATCTTCGCGCGGCGCCCGGCGAGGGGAGCGGCGAGGGCGTCCTCATGGGTGCTGCCCGGCTCCTCGATCAACCAGCCGTTGCCGACCAGCGTCTTGAGGCAGGGGTACAGGGTCCCGTAGCTGAACGCACGGAACACACCCAGGGACGTGTTGAGTCGTTTACGCAGCTCGTAGCCGTGCATAGGAGACTCACGCAGCAGGCCGAGCACGGCGAACTCCAGGATGCCGGAACGCCGGCTCATGATCGCCCCCTCTCGGTCGACTGCGTCTTTATCTCGCGCTGATGTATCGAGTCGATACATCATGACGATAGAACGGCCTTCCGCGTGCGACAAGGGGGGAGGCGGTGAACGGGATCACATCACTGATTCGCAGGAGCCGAGTTGCCTGTTTTGGGGTGAACTTCGGGGCTCGGCGCGTTTTGGCGGTGCGTAGTCTGTGCGGCATGCAGACCACCGGGAACCAAGTGACGGCTGGGGAGCGTCGTGGTCCCCGGTGCAGTACGGGTGAATGCAGCACCGACCACATCCGTACTTCGGGGGGACCGGAAATCAGCCGCCGTTCCAGGCGCGCAAGGGTGCGCCTGCCCGAGGAGTAATCGTTCGATGAGCGAGCACCGTCGCAAACCGCCGCAGCCGCAGGGAGGCGGACGTGCCGCGGCCCGACGCGGCCCCTCCGGCCCGTCCTCCGGCCGCCGTGCGGCACCGCGAGGCGACACCGGATCCTCAGCCGACTCCTATGGGGCCGCTTCCTATGGGTCGGACTCCTATGGCTCGGGGGGTGAGGAACGCGCCTACGGCAGCCGTGCCGAGGCCCGCCGTGCCGCGCAGAGAGGCGGCGGCCGCCGCCGCTCCCCCGACACCGCGGGGCCGGGCGGCCGGCGCGGCGGTCCGGGCGGGCCGGCCGGCCCGGGACGCGGCCGGGGCCGCGGGGCCCCACCGGAGAAGCGATTCATCGACTACCCCCGGTCCGACCGGTACGGCTGGCACCGGTGGGTGCCTTCCTGGAAGCTCTTCTCCGGGTTGTGCGTCACCCTCCTCGGCGGCCTCGTGGCCATGGTCGGCATCGGGTACGCGATGGTGCAGGTTCCCAGTGAGAACATCGCCGCCAAGTCGCAGAACAACGTCTACTACTGGGCCGACGGCAGCCAGATGGTGGCCACCGGCACCGGTGTGAACCGTCAGAACGTCACCATCGACAAGATCCCCGAGGCCATGCAGTGGGCCGTGATCTCGGCGGAGAACAAGAGCTTCTACCAGGACTCGGGCGTCGACCCGATGGGCATCGCACGCGCCCTGGCCAACATGGCGCGCGGTGGTCAGACGCAGGGTGGCTCGACGATCACCCAGCAGTTCGTCAAGAACACCTACCTCAGCCAGGACCAGACGCTGACCCGCAAGTTCAAGGAGATGTTCATCTCCATCAAGGTCGGCACGAAGTTCACCAAGCCGCAGATCCTGCAGGGGTACCTGAACACCTCGTACTACGGCCGCGGTGCCTACGGCATCCAGGCCGCCGCGCACACCTACTTCGGCGTCGACGCGGTCAAGCTCAAGCCGAGCCAGTGCGCCTTCCTGGCCGCGCTCCTGAAGGGTCCGACCTACTACGACCCGGCCGGCAACGCCGACCTCGACAAGGCCGCCACTCCCGACGCGAACCGCAAGAGGTCCCAGGAACGCTGGGCCTGGATCCTCGGCGAGATGCACAAGGACAAGCACCTCAGCGACGTCCAGTACCAGGATGCCCTCAAGAAGTACCCGGAACCCCAGGGCCGCAAGGCGACCAAGGGCATGACCGGACAGATCAGCTACCTGGTCGACACCGCGAAGAAGTACGTCCTGAACCACTCCCAGATCACGGAGCAGGAGTTCGACAAGGGCGGCTTCCAGGTCTACACGACCTTCGAGAAGAAGAAGGTCGACGCTCTCAGCGCCGCGGTGAAGAAGATCCAGAAGGCCCGACTGCACCCCAAGACCGAGCCGAGGGACAAGTACGTCCAGTTCGGCGCGGCGTCGGTGGAGCCCAACAACGGTGCGATCGTCGCCCTCTACGGCGGTGACGGCTACGAGAACGGCCACTTCACCAACAACGCCGACACCTCCGGCGTCCCCGTCGGTTCGACGTGGAAGCCGTTCGTGCTCGCCGCGGCCATGAAGTACGGCACCTACAAGTCCGACGGCGTGGGTATCTCCCCGCTGAGCAAGTACAACGGCGACGACCTTCTCAAGGTGAGAAGGCCGGACGGCTCGTTCTACCTCAACAAGGACAACTCGTTCTTCCGCCAGAAGAACGAGAGTGATCACAAATGGGGCTACATCACCTTGCGCAAGGCGATGGAGCAGTCCATCAACACCCCGTACGTGCAGCTCGGCGTCGATGTGGGGATGACGAAGGTCCGCGACACCGCCCATGCGGCGGGCATCCTCAACGACAGCATGTCGCAGGACCTCAACCCGTCGTTCGCCATCGGTACGTCCACGCCCAGCGCGATCCGCATGGCCGACGCCTACGCGACCTTCGCCGCGTCCGGTATGCAGGCGGATCCGTACTCCGTGGTCTCCGTCAAGAAGGACGGTGTGGACCAGCCCGGCTTCGACAAGCCCAAGCCCCACGAGGCCATCGACCCGGACGTGGCCAACAACGTCACGGACGTCCTGGAGAACGTCATCCAGAACGGTACGGGTCAGAACGCCAAGGCCCTGGGTCGTACCGCGGCGGGCAAGACCGGTACGACCGACAAGAACAAGTCGGCCTGGTTCGTCGGCTACACCCGTCAGCTGTCGACCGCCGTGACGATGTTCCGGGAGAACCCCAAGGACCACAAGCTGCTCTCCATGAACGGCACGGCCGGCGTGGACTCCATCCACGGTGGTGACATCCCGACGTCGGTGTGGACCGAGTACATGATGGCCGCGCTCCAGGGCAAGAACGACCTCGGCTTCCCGGACCCCGCCAAGATCGGCGAGATCCAGGACGAGGCGGGTGCGCCGTCTCCGACCCCGTCGGTCACGATCACTCCGAGCCCGTCGCCGAGCGAGTCGCCCAGCCCGTCGCCGAGTCAGTCGTCCCCGTCCCCCTCCCCGTCCCCCAGTGATACCTGCCAGTTCGGCTGGGGCAGCAACAACTGCAACAACACGGGCGGTACGGATACCGGCGGCACGAACGGAGGCGTGACCTCCTCGCCCACGGCCACGGACACGACCGGAACCGGCAACACGAGAGGCAACGGCAACGGAGGTCTCTTCGCAGGCCCGACCGGCTAGCCCAGCCGTCCGATCGGTAGGCGGTCATATGACCCGGTACGGGTGTTTCACGTGAAACAAGGGCCGCCGCACCCACGAGGTGCGGCGGCCCTCGGCGTATACCCAGACACGTACGGCAGGATGGCCCCATGCCCAGTGCAGAAATGACGCCCGCGGGCGTGCACGAGCCCGAGCCCGTGCGGACCGCCCCGGTGGAGCCGGTGCGGCCGACCAGGGAGGACGAGGTCGCCGCGGCGGGGAGTGAGCTGATCGGCGGCCCTCTGGGGCGCCACGCCCTGCTCGGGGGCTCCTGGTGGACCCCTCTACGGGTCGTCACCCTCGTGGCCATCGGCATGTTCGCCCTCGGCCTCGTTCAGAAGGCGCCCTGCTACCACAGCGCCTGGTTCTTCGGCGCCAGTTCGCAGTACACGCATGCCTGCTACTCGGACATCCCGCACCTCTACCAGGGGCGCGGCTTCGCCGACGGGCTGGTGCCGTACTTCGACAAGCTCCCCGGTGACATGGACTACCTCGAGTACCCGGTGCTGACCGGTGTGTTCATGGAGGTCGCCGCATGGCTCACGCCGGGCAGCGGCAGCATCCAGCACCAGGAGCAGTGGTACTGGTTCGTGAACGCCGGGATGCTGATGGCGTGCACGGCCGTCATCGCCGTCTGCGTGACCCGCACCCACCGGCGGCGTCCCTGGGACGGCCTGCTGGTCGCCCTGGCACCCGCCCTCGCGCTCACCGCAACCATCAACTGGGACCTGCTCGCGGTGGCCCTGACGGCCGCCGCGATGCTGATGTGGTCGCGGGGCCGTGCCCTGGCCTTCGGCATCCTCCTGGGGCTCGCCACGGCCGCCAAGCTCTATCCGGTCTTCCTGCTCGCCCCGCTCCTGGCGCTGTGCTGGCGGACCGGGAAATGGCGGGAGTTCTTCCAGGCCGTGGGCGGTGCGGTGGTCGCCTGGCTCGTCGTGAACCTGCCGGTGATGCTCTTCGCCTTCGAGGGCTGGTCGAAGTTCTACACGTTCAGCCAGGAACGGGGCATCGACTTCGGCTCCTTCTGGCTGATCTGGGCGCAGAACTCCAGCAGCCCCCCCAGCACCGGTTTCGTGAACACCTCCGCCACCGTGCTGGTGGTGCTGTGCTTCCTCGGTCTCACCGCGCTGACACTCGCCGCCCCGCGCCGGCCCCGCTTCGCCCAGCTCGCCTTCCTGATGGTGGCCGCCTTCATCGTCACCAACAAGGTCTACTCACCGCAGTACGTGCTGTGGCTCGTGCCGCTCGCGGTCCTCGCCCGGCCCAAGTGGCGGGACATCCTGATCTGGCAGGCGTGCGAGGTGACGTACTACCTGGGCATCTGGATGTACCTCGCCTACACGACCAGCGGAGAGGCGCACAAGGGCCTGCCGACGCAGGGGTACCACTGGGCGATCGCCGTGCACCTGCTGGGCACGCTGTACCTGTGCGCCATGGTCGTACGGGACATCGTCCTGCCCGAGCGTGACGTGGTGCGCAGGTCGGGCGACGACGACCCCTCCGGCGGAGTGCTCGACGGCGCCGCGGACGTGTTCGTGCTCGGCGCCGCTGCCCGCCCGGCCCGGCACGCGGCCCACTTCGACGCGCCCCAGGTGGACTGGGGACGGCCGGAGCGACCGCCCTACGAGGAGCGTTCGCTCTGAGCGAACCACCCCTTCCGGAGGCAGACATGAGGAAGGCCGTGCACGTCGAGACGTGCACGGCCTTCCCGCTGTGGTGACAGCCCGGCGGGCCCTAGCGGTCCACGATCCGGTCGTACTGCGTGGTGGTGTGCCGCAGATGGGCCACCAGTTCGTCACCGACCTTCGGCTCCGGGGCGTCGGTCGGCACGAACAGGATCGAGACCTGCATGTGCGGCGGCTCGGCGAACCAGCGCTGCTTGCCGCCCCAGACGAACGGGGAGAGGTTCCGGTTGACCGTGGCGAGGCCGGCGCGCGCCACGCCCTTGGCGCGCGGCATGACGCCGTGCAGGGCCTTCGGAGCCTCCAGGCCCACCCCGTGCGACGTACCGCCCGCCACGACCACGAGGTAGCCGTCCGAGGCCGCCTTCTGCTGCCGGTAACCGAACCGGTCGCCCTTGGCCACCCGTGTGACGTCCAGGACCGCGCCGCGGTACTCGGTGGCCTCGTGGTCCCCCAGCCACAGCCGGGTGCCGATGCGGGCGCGGAACCGGGTCTGCGGGAACTGCTGCTGCAGCCGGGCCAGTTCGTCGGCCTTGAGGTGGCTGACGAACATGGTGTGCAGCGGCAGCCGCGCCGCGCGCAGCCGGTCCATCCAGCCGATGACCTCCTCGACGGCGTCCGAGCCGTCGGTGCGGTCCAGCGGCAGGTGGATGGCGAAGCCCTCCAGCCGGATGTTCTCTATGGCCTGGTGCAGCTGCGGCAGTTCCTGCTCGCTGATGCCGTGCCGTTTCATGGAGGACATCACCTCGATGACGACACGCGCGCCGACGAGGCCGTACACGCCGTCGATCGACGACACCGACCGGACCACCCGGTCCGGCAGCGGGACGGGCTCCTCGCCGCGCCGGTAGGGCGTCAGCACCAGCAGGTCACCGCCGAAGAAGTCCTTGATGCGAGCGGCCTCGTACGTCGTGCCGACGGCGAGCAGGTCCGCACCGAGCCGGGTGGCCTCCTCCGCCAGCCGTTCGTGCCCGAAGCCGTAGCCGTTGCCCTTGCAGACCGGGACGAGCCCCGGGAACTGCTCCTGCACGTGCTTGTGGTGCGCACGCCAGCGCGCGGTGTCGACGTAGAGCGTGAGCGCCATGGCCGGATCCGGAACCTTTCTCGTGGCTGCGGTGAAGCAGAGAGGTGAGAGTTGTGAAGGCTATGGAATCAAACGCCTGGACCTCAGCGGCGCGACATGTAGATGTCGAGCGCCTTGTGGAGCAGCTTGTTCAGCGGGAAGTCCCATTCCCCCAGGTACTCGGCGGCCTGGCCGCCGGTGCCGACCTTGAACTGGATCAGGCCGAAGAGGTGGTCGGTCTCGTCCAGTGAGTCGGAGATGCCACGCAGGTCGTAGACGGTGGCCCCGAGGGCGTAGGCGTCGCGCAGCATCCGCCACTGCATGGCGTTGGAGGGGCGCACCTCACGGCCGATGTTGTCGGAGGCGCCGTAGGAGTACCACACGTGCCCGCCGACGATCAGCATCGTCGCGGCGGACAGGTTCACACCGTTGTGCCGGGCGAAGTACAGCCGCATCCGGTTGGGGTCCTCGCTGTTGAGGGCCGTCCACATGCGCTGGAAGTACGACAGCGGGCGGGGCCGGAAGTGGTCGCGCACGGCCGTGATCTCGTACAGGCGCTGCCATTCCTCGAGGTCCTGGTAGCCGCCCTGGACGACCTCGACGCCGGCCTTCTCCGCCTTCTTGATGTTGCGGCGCCACAGCTGGTTGAAGTTCTTGTGGACCTCTTCCAGGGAGCGGTTGGCCAGCGGCACCTGGAACACGTAGCGGGGCTGCACGTCGCCGAAGCCGGCTCCGCCGTCCTCGCCTTGCTGCCAGCCCATGCGGCGCAGCTTGTCCGCGACCTCGAAGGCGCGCGGCTCGATGAAGTCGGCCTCCATGTCGCGCAGGCGCTTCACGTCCGGGCTCTGGATGCCCTTCTTGATCGTCTCCGCGTTCCAGCGGCGGATGATCACCGGCGGGCCCATCTTCACGGAGAAGGCGCCCTGCTGCTTGAGGTGCGCCAGCATCGGCTGGATCCAGTCGTCCAGGTTCGGCGCGAACCAGTTGATGACCGGGCCTTCGGGGAGATAGGCGAGGTAGCGCTTGATCTTGGGCAGCTGGCGGTAGAGGACCAGGCCCGCGCCGACCATCTCGCCGGTGCGCTCGTCGAACCAGCCGAGGTTCTCCGAGCGCCACTCCGCCTTCACGTCGGCCCAGGCCGGGACCTGCATGTGGCTCGCCGACGGCAGGCTCTGGATGTACGCCAGATGTTGCTCGCGGCTGATGGTCCTCAGGGTCAGGCTCATGTCGGGGCGCTCCTCGGGCTGGTGTGTCCCCATCGTGACAGGGGCTCCGGCTCTCGCGCCGAAGCCTACTGCGCCTTTCGCGCGCCCCGACTGGGCGTACGGCACCTTCGCCCCGGCGCATGGGCTGCCGGGGCGCGGTGGGACGCCAGGGAGAAGCCCTGACGGGCGTGTGCGGCCGGCGGGCTAGAGCAGTCCGCCGAACAGTCCGCCGTTCGCCATGCCGAGGAAGAAACCGATTCCCGAGGCGCCGAGACCGAGGATCAGGCCGAAGCGTTCCCGCGTGGTCTCCGAGATCCACTGGCCGTACGCGCCCGTCAGGATGCCCGCCAGGCCGGCCCAGGAGGCCAGCAGGTGAAGGCTGCCGAAGAAGCAGGTGATGAAGGCGGTCAGGCCGAGTGCCAGCGTCACCACCATGAGGGTGTCCTGAAGGGGATGGGACTTGCCGTCTGTGGCGAAGAGGGAGCCACCTGTGGTGGGTCGCAATGCCTGCGTCATGGGCACCTCCTGCGGAAGGCGGCGCATCGTAGCGCCGCGCACACCGGATGTGTACAGACTGACGGGCTTCACCGCCGGATTTCAACCGGAAGCGGGTGTGCAGGTAGTCTGTACCGTCTGCACCGGTGTCTGCCCGGATCCGCGGCCGGGAATCCCAGCGGAGCCCCGATTGTCAGTGGCGGCCGATACCGTTGCGTACGCATCACAACCCTCCTGCCACGGAACGACCGTGGCCGCTGAGTCCGAAGGAGGTGGGTTCCACATGCGTCACTACGAGGTGATGGTCATCCTCGACCCCGATGTCGAGGAGCGCGCTGTCTCTCCGCTGATCGAGAACTTCCTGTCCGTCGTCCGTGACGGCGGCGGCAAGGTCGAGAAGGTCGACACCTGGGGTCGTCGCCGTCTCGCCTACGAGATCAAGAAGAAGCCCGAGGGCATCTACTCGGTCATCGACCTGCAGGCTGAGCCTGCGGTCGTCAAGGAGCTCGACCGCCAGATGAACCTGAACGAGTCGGTCCTCCGGACCAAGGTCCTCCGTCCCGAGACCCACTGAGCTCTCCCGCTCAGCTGATCTCGGGATTCGAGTAGCAGCAACCAAGCAGCCAGAGCAGCAAACCCGCCGAGAGGTTCCCCCATGGCAGGCGAGACCGTCATCACGGTCGTCGGCAATCTTGTCGACGACCCCGAGCTGCGCTTCACCCCGTCCGGTGCGGCGGTCGCGAAGTTCCGCGTCGCGTCCACTCCCCGCACCTTCGACCGCCAGACGAACGAGTGGAAGGACGGCGAGAGCCTGTTCCTGACCTGCTCGGTCTGGCGTCAGGCGGCGGAGAACGTCGCCGAGTCGCTCCAGCGGGGCATGCGCGTCATCGTGCAGGGCCGGCTGAAGCAGCGGTCCTACGAGGACCGTGAGGGCGTCAAGCGGACGGTCTACGAGCTGGACGTCGAGGAAGTCGGCGCCAGCCTGCGCAACGCCACGGCCAAGGTCACCAAGACCGCCGGCGGTGGTGCTCGCGGTGGCCAGGGCGGTTACGGCGGCGGTGGCGGCCAGGGTGGCGGCGGCTGGGGCGGAGGCTCCGGCGGCGGTCAGCAGGCCGGCGGCGGCGCTCCTGCCGACGACCCGTGGGCGACCGGCGCTCCCGCCGGTGGCAACCAGGGCGGCGGTCAGGGCGGCGGCTGGGGCGGAGGCTCCGGCAGCGGTGGCGGCGGCTACTCGGACGAGCCCCCCTTCTAGGGCTCGCATCCCCACTTCTTGATCACACAGGAGAAACACCATGGCGAAGCCGCCTGTGCGCAAGCCTAAGAAGAAGGTCTGCGCTTTCTGCAAGGACAAGGTCACGTACGTGGACTACAAGGACACGAACATGCTGCGGAAGTTCATTTCCGACCGCGGCAAGATCCGTGCCCGCCGCGTGACCGGCAACTGCACGCAGCACCAGCGTGACGTCGCCACGGCCGTCAAGAACAGCCGTGAGATGGCGCTGCTGCCCTACACGTCCACCGCGCGCTAAGGGAGGGTGACCGACTCATGAAGATCATCCTCACCCACGAGGTGTCCGGCCTCGGTGCCGCGGGCGACGTCGTCGACGTCAAGGACGGTTACGCTCGCAACTACCTCATCCCGCGGAAGTTCGCCATCCGCTGGACCAAGGGTGGCGAGAAGGACGTCGAGCAGATCCGCCGCGCCCGCAAGATCCACGAGATCCAGACCATCGAGCAGGCCAACCAGGTCAAGGCCCAGCTCGAGGGCGTGAAGGTCCGTCTGGCCGTCCGCTCCGGCGACGCCGGTCGTCTCTTCGGTTCCGTCACCCCGGCCGACATCGCCTCGGCGATCAAGGCCTCCGGTGGCCCCGAGGTCGACAAGCGCCGCATCGAGCTGTCCGCCCCGATCAAGACCCTGGGCGCCCACGAGACGTCCGTGCGTCTGCACCCCGAGGTTGCCGCCAAGGTCAACGTCGAGGTCGTCGCGGCCTGATCGCTGCGCTCGGTCTGAGCAGTTCCGACAGGGGCCGCACCCGTCACGGGTGCGGCCCCTGTCGCATGACCGGGAACGGCATGTTTCACGTGAAACGGTCAGCGGCTCGCGCCCGTCACGATCCAGCGGCCCGAGCGGGTACGCAGCCACAGGGTCAGCAGGCGCACCGTCATCATCAGCGCCATGGCCGCCCACAGTGCGGTGAGGCCGCCGCCGAAGGCGGGGACGAGCAGGGCGGCGGGGGCGAAGACCCCCAGGGTGACCAGCATCGCTCCGGCGAGGTAGGGCCCGTCACCGGCACCCATCAGAACACCGTCCAGGACGAAGACCACCCCGCAGATCGGCTGGGAGAGCGCCACCAGCAGCAGCGAGGGCAGCGCCATGTCCTTCACCACCGAATCATTCGTGAACAGGGAGAGGAACAGCGGACGCGCGGCCACCACGAGCAGGCCCAGGACGACACCGGTGGCGATGCCCCACTGGACCATTCGACGGCAGGCCTCCCGGGCTCCGCGGGCGTCGTCGGCACCGAGATAGCGGCCGATGATGGCCTGACCGGCGATCGCGATGGCGTCGAGGGCGAAGGCGAGCAGGCTCCACAACGACAGGACGATCTGATGCGCGGCGATGTCGGCGTCACCGAGGCGTGCGGCGACCGCGGTGGCGATCAGCAGGATCGCCCGCAGCGACAGGGTGCGGACGAGCAGGGGCGCTCCCGCCTGGGCCGAGGCGCGAATGCCGGTGGCGTCCGGACGCAGGGAGGCTCCGTACCGCCGGGCACCGCGCACGACTACGTTCAGATAGACGGCGGCCATGCCGCACTGGGCGATGACGGTGCCCCACGCGGATCCGGCGATGCCTAGCCCGGCGCCGTAGACCAGTCCCGCGTTGAGTCCGGCGTTGGCGACGAAGCCCGCGATGGCGACGTACAGCGGAGTCCGGGTGTCCTGCAGTCCGCGGAGCACTCCGGTGGCGGCGAGGACGACCAGCATGGCCGGAATGCCGAGCGCGGAGATGCGCAGGTACGTCGTGGCGTACGGGGCCGCCGTGGCGGAGGCGCCGAAGAGGTCCACGATGCCGGGAGCCAGGGGGAGGACCAGGGCGATGACCCCCGCTCCGAGAAGCAGGGCGAGCCAGATGCCGTCCATGCCCTGGCGGATGGCTGCCTGGAGATCGCCGGCGCCGACGCGTCGTGCCACGGCCGCGGTGGTCGCGTAGGCGAGGAAGACGAAGACGCTCACGGCGGTGGTGAGGAGGGCCGACGCCACGCCCAGTCCGGCGAGCTGAGCGGTGCCGAGATGGCCGACGATCGCGCTGTCCGCCATGACGAACAGGGGCTCGGCGACGAGGGCGCCGAAGGCCGGGACGGCCAGCGCGACGATCTCTCGGTCGTGCCGACGGCGGGTGGCCTGGGGGATCGCGCGGGCCTGTGTCATGAGCACCAATCTAATCGTCCACAGGTAAGTGACGCAATTGCCTACTGATCCTTACGTCATATCTGGGTCCGTGTGCTTGTGCACACCGCTGCGGGTGATCTTGATCCGACTGGGAAAGTTTTTCTTCTGCACAGCCGGTGGACGTCGAAGCCGCAGGTCAGGGCATTGTGCTCAAGGGGATCGAGGTCTTGTTCACAGGGCTGTCCACCGGCTCGTGCACAGGTTTCGGCGACTTCTCCACAGCATCCGGGCCTTCGTCCACATGGCCTGTGGATAACCAGATTGGCTGACGCTGCCGACGGGCCTACCGTGGTCCGGCGCCCGCTCCTTCCCCCGGCCCGGGAACCGTCACAAATCCGACGGGCTGGAACCGGAGTCGGGCCTCTCATGTGTCAGTGCCGTGCCGTACAACAGAGGGCACGGCGAGGTCCGCCCTGCGGACGGGAGGAGGTGGCTCGGTGAGCATTTCCGAGCCCTTGGACGATCCGTGGGCCGAGGCCGGACCCAGTGATCGTCTGCCCGCCTCCCGCCGACGCGGCGACAGCGGTGGCCGGGGCCGTGAGGAACAGCACGACCGGGGCCGGGAGAGCGGCGGCTGGGACGGCGGGGGTTCCGCCTTCGAACGGGTGCCGCCGCAGGACCTCGACGCCGAACAGTCCGTCCTCGGCGGCATGCTGCTGTCCAAGGACGCCATCGCCGACGTGGTCGAGATCCTCAAGGGCCACGACTTCTACAAGCCCGCACACGAGACGATCTACCAGGCGATCCTCGACGTCTACGCCAAGGGCGAGCCCGCCGACCCCATCACCATCGCCGCCGAACTCACCAAGCGCGGCGAGATCAACAAGGTCGGCGGCGCCGCCTACCTGCACAGCCTCGTCCAGACCGTCCCGACGGCGGCCAACGCCGAGTACTACGCGGAGATCGTCCACGAGCGGGCCGTGCTGCGCCGGCTCGTGGAGGCCGGTACGCGTATCACGCAGATGGGATACGCGGCGGACGGCGACGTGGACGACATCGTCAACCAGGCCCAGGCCGAGATCTACGCCGTCACCGAGCAGCGCACCAGCGAGGACTACCTGCCGCTGGGCGACATCATGGAGGGCGCGCTCGACGAGATCGAGGCGATCGGCTCGCGCAGCGGCGAGATGACCGGTGTGCCCACCGGCTTCACGGACTTCGACTCGCTGACGAACGGCCTCCACCCGGGCCAGATGATCGTCATCGCGGCCCGTCCCGCGATGGGCAAGTCGACCCTCGCGCTGGACTTCGCACGGGCCGCCTCGATCAAGAACAACCTGCCCAGCGTCATCTTCTCCCTGGAGATGGGCCGCAACGAGATCGCGATGCGTCTGCTGTCGGCCGAGGCCCGTGTCGCCCTCCACCACATGCGTTCCGGCACCATGACCGACGAGGACTGGACGCGGCTTGCCCGTCGTATGCCGGACGTCTCGGCCGCGCCGCTGTACATCGACGACTCGCCGAACCTGTCGATGATGGAGATCCGCGCCAAGTGCCGGCGGCTGAAGCAGCGCAACGACCTCAAGCTGGTGGTCATCGACTACCTCCAGCTGATGCAGTCCGGCGGCTCCAAGCGTGCCGAGAGCCGTCAGCAGGAGGTTTCGGACATGTCCCGTAACCTCAAGCTGCTCGCCAAGGAGCTGGAGATCCCGGTCATCGCGCTGTCCCAGCTCAACCGTGGTCCCGAGCAGCGCACCGACAAGAAGCCGATGGTCTCCGACCTGCGTGAGTCCGGCTCCATCGAGCAGGACGCCGACATGGTCATCCTGCTGCACCGCGAGGACGCCTACGAGAAGGAGTCGCCGCGCGCCGGCGAGGCGGACCTGATCGTCGCCAAGCACCGTAACGGCCCCACGGCGACGATCACGGTCGCCTTCCAGGGCCACTACTCCCGCTTCGTGGACATGGCCCAGACCTGAGCCCCCGGCCTGTGCGTTCTCGCGGCGCTGCCCGCGAAATGGACTCGACGCACACCGCCCCAGCGGCTGGACTGGGCTCATGACATCTCAGGAAAAGCTGCTCCCGGGCACCCGGCGGGCACTGCTGCACCGAATCGCCGTGGCGCAGTCCGAGGGCCGGGCGCCGTCGGTGGTCGCCGCGGTCGTGCGAGGGGGACGGGCCGTCTGGCACGGTTCCCGCTCGTCGGTGGACGGACACGCGCCGGACGAGGACGTGCAGTACCGGATCGGTTCGATCACCAAGACGTTCACCGCCGTCCTGGTGCTGCGGCTACGTGACGAGGGCGCGCTGGATCTCGGTGATCCGCTGGAGAAGCACCTGCCGGGTACGGGAGCCGGTGAGGCGACGATCGCCGACCTCCTCGCCCACACCGCCGGGCTGGCGGCCGAGTCGCCCGCGCCCTGGTGGGAACGGACTCCGGGCTCGCTGCGCCCGGAGCTGGGCGACGTCCTCGGCAGCCGGCCCTTTCTGCATCCCGTCGGCCGGCGTCACCACTACTCGAACCCCGGCTACACGCTGCTCGGCGCGCTGGTGGAGGAGCTGAGGGGCGCCCCCTGGGAGGAGGTGCTGCGCAGTGAGGTGCTCGAACCGCTCGGTCTGGAGCGCACCAGCGCTCAGCCGCGGGCACCGCATGCGGGTGGCTGGGCCGTGCATCCCTGGGCCGACGCGCTGCTGCCCGAACCACTGGAGGATCTCGGCCGGATGGCCCCCGCCGGCCAACTGTGGTCCACCACCGGGGACCTGGCGCGGTTCGCCGTCTTCCTGGCCGGGGGAGACGACCGGGTGCTGAGCGCGGAGTCGGTGCGCGAGATGCGGACACCCGCGGCGCCCGCCGAGTCCGCTGACGTGGCGGACGGTGTGTCCTACGGCCTCGGCCTGCAGATCCAGCACCGGGACGGCAGGTTGCTCGTCGGGCACTCCGGATCGCTTCCCGGTTTCCTCGCGAACCTCACCATCGGCGTGGAGGACGACGTGGCGGCGGTCGTGCTGGCCAACTGCACCAGCGGCCCGCTGCTGGGAGCCGTGGGCGCGGATCTCGTGCGGATCGTGGCCGAAGCCGAACCACGCATCCCGGAGCCGTGGCGTCCGCTGCGGCAAGCGGATCCGGCCGTCATGGAACTGGCCGGGCAGTGGTACTGGGGGACCCACCCCTTCGGCCTTCGGGTCACGGCCGACGGGCTCCTCGCGCTGGGTCCGCTGACCGGTGGCGGCCGACGGACTCGTCTGCGGTCGAACGGTGACGGGTCGTGGATCGGGCTGGAGGGGTACTGGGCGGGGGAGCTGTTGCGGCCCGTACGACGGCCGGACGGGTCCCTGAGCCATCTCGACCTCGGCTCGTTCGTGTTCACCCGGCAGCCGTACGAGGAGGGCGCCGGGGTGCCCGGTGGAGTGGACGCGGGGGGCTGGCGAGGCCTCTCGGAGTAGCCGGCCGGCGCTCGGGTGGGCGTTTCACGTGAAACGCCCACCCCGCTGCCGTCAGAGCTGCAGCTTGAAGCCCACGTGGGAGGCGGTGAAGCCGAGCCGTTCGTAGAAGCGGTGGGCGTCCGTGCGGCTGTTGTCGGAGGTCAGCTGCACCAACTGGCAGTTCGCACGCCGCGATTCCTCGATCGCCCATGTGATGAGCCGGGTGCCCAGGCCGCTGCCCCGCTCGTCGGCGTGGACGCGGACGCCCTCGACGATCGAGCGGGTGGCCCCCTTGCGGGAGAGCCCGGGAACGACCGTCAGTTGCAGGGTGCCGACGACCTGCCCCTCGCGCACCGCGACGACCAGCCGCTGGTTCGGGTCCGCGTTCAGCCGTTCCAGTGCCGCCAGGTAGGGCGTCAGATCGTCGGGCGACTCGCGCAGGGCGCCCAGCGGATCGTCGGCGAGCATGCCGACGATCGCCGGCAGGTCGTCCGCGGTGACACGGCGTATCTCGAGATCTCCCATGTCCGCACCCTATGCGGGCACGTGCAGGGACTCCACGACCCGTACCAGCGGGACGAGTTCCGGATTCTCCGCGGCCTCGTCGAGTGCCTCGCGCAGCGCGGCGTCATTGGTGGGCCGGGCCTCTTCCAGAAGTTTCAGACCCGCCTCGGTCACGTTGGTATAGATGCCGCGACGGTCGGTGGGGCAGAGGTAGCGCTCCAGGAGACCGCGGTCCTCCAGCCGGGTCACCAGCCGGGTGGTGGCGCTCTGGCTGAGGACGACCGCGTCGGCGACCTGCTTCATCTGCAGATGGCCCCCTTCGCCGTCGTGCTGCCGGCTGAGCACGTCCAGCAGGGAGTACTCGCGCACGCTGAGGTCGTGGCCGGCCTGCAGGGCGCGCTCGATGTGCGCCTCGATCCTCCCGTGCAGCAGGGAGAGAGCGCACCAGCCCTGGGCGAGGGCGGTGAGCGCGGGATCCGTCGCGGTCATGGGCGTTCTCCTCCGGCTTCTCCGACTCGGAGTGGCTGTGTCCCAGGATAGGGCAACTCCGCAATAGCCATTGGTTGCATTTAACCCGCGTCTGCAACTATTGTGGGCAGTCGTTAAGCGCTCCTGCAATCGTCTGGGAAGGTTCTCCCTCATGCCTCTCGCGCTTCTGGCCCTCGCGATCGGGGCCTTCGGGATCGGAACGACCGAATTCGTGATCATGGGTCTGCTGCCCGAGGTCGCGAGCGACTTCGGGGTCTCCATCCCCACCGCGGGCCTGCTCGTGACCGGATACGCCCTCGGCGTGGTGGTCGGCGCCCCGCTGATGACCGTCCTCGGTACCAAGGTCCCGCGCAAGCGGATGCTGATGCTGCTGATGGCCCTGTTCATCGCCGGCAACCTGCTCTCCGCCGTGGCCCCGACCTTCGCGGTCATGCTGATCGGACGGGTGGTCGCCTCCCTCGCCCACGGCGCCTTCTTCGGCATCGGTTCGGTCGTCGCGGCCGAACTGGTGGCTCCTGACAAGAAGGCCGGGGCCATCGCCATGATGTTCACCGGTCTCACGATCGCCAACGTCGTCGGCGTCCCGCTGGGCACGCTGATCGGTCAGAGTGCCGGCTGGCGTGTCACCTTCGGCATCGTCGCCGCCCTCGGCGTGGTCGGCCTGGTCGGCATCGCCAGGCTGGTTCCCGAGATGCCGAGGCCCGAGGGCGTGCACCTGCGCCACGAGCTGGCCGCCCTCAAGAACGTCCAGGTCCTGCTGGCCATGGCGATGACCGTCCTCGGCTTCGGCGGTGTCTTCGCGGCCATCACCTACATCGCGCCGATGATGACCCACATCGCAGGCTTCGCCGACGGGTCGGTCACCTGGCTGCTGGTGCTGTTCGGTCTCGGCATGGTCGGCGGCAACCTCGTCGGCGGCAGGTTCGCCGACCGGGCGCTGATGCCGATGCTGTACGTCTCCCTGGGCGCCCTCGCCGTCGTCCTCGCGCTGTTCACGCTCACCGCCCACAACAAGATCGCGGCCGCCGTGACCATCGCCCTGATCGGCGCGCTCGGCTTCGCCACCGTCCCGCCGCTGCAGAAGCGGGTCCTGGACCAGGCGCACGCCGCCCCGACGCTCGCGTCGGCCGTGAACATCGGCGCCTTCAACCTGGGCAACGCCCTCTCCGCCTGGCTCGGCGGCATCGTGATCGCGGCCGGCTTCGGCTACACCGCACCCAACGGCGTCGGCGCCGCCCTCGCCGCGGCGGCCCTGGTCCTCGCCGTCCTCTCGGCCACCCTGGAGCGCCGCACCGGCGTCCGGAGCGCCGTGGCCGCCCCCGGAGCACCGGCCGGGCGGCGGACCCCCGTCCACCACTGAGCCCCGCCGCGGCCGCCGGACGACGCCTCGCCCCGGCGGTCCGGGCGCCCAGCCCCGTATCACCCCAGCCCCGCACCACCCACCAGGAGAAACACTCCATGAGCACCACCACTGCCGCCACGCTCACGATCGAGGACGCCGAACTGCTCGTCACCGAGGCCCGGCGAGCGGCCGAGGAGGCCGGCGTACCCGTCAGCGTCACCGTCGTGGACGCCGGCGGTCACCTCCTCGCCTTCCGCCGCGACGACCGTGCCGTGCTGATCTCGGGCGAGACCAGCACCCGCAAGGCCTACACGGCGCTGCAGCTGAACGCCGCCACCGCCGACCTCGTCGACGCCGTCCAGCCCGGCGGGCTGTTCCACACGCTGCCCACGGCGCTCGACCGGCCCCTGCTGTTCATCGGGGGCGGCCTCCCCGTCCACCGGGACGGCCGTCCGATCGGCGCGATCGGGGTGGGTGGCGGCGCGCCGGACCAGGACCACGGCTTCGCCGCCGCGGCGGTGCGGGCACTCGTCTGACCGCACGCTCCGAGCCGCGACGACGCCGGCCACCGCCCTGGAGCGGTGGCCGGGGTCGCAGCCGTGTCCCTCAGCCCGCGGCGACCGTGAGGGGAGCGAACCGGCGCGTCCAGTCCCCCGGCAGGTCCGGGACGCCGAAGGTCATGACGGCGTTGAAGGTGACGGACGTCAGCCCCCGGGCCTTCGCCCAGCTCACCAGCTCCTCGTGGCGGATGTCGATGTCGGTGCGCAGCGGGCGGTCCGTGCGCTGCGCGAGCGAGGTGACCAGGGCCTTGGCGGTCTCCGTGTCCCGGGCGATCAGCGGGCCGACGACGTGGGTGTCCATGTTGGGCCAGGCGGCCGCGTAGCCGGTGATCCGGCTGTCCTCCTCCGCCACGAGCAGCTGGTCGGCGAAGGCGGGCAGGCGGGTGATCAGGGCGGTGCGGTCGGCGCCGAACACGTCCTCGTCGAGACGGAGGATCGAGGGCAGGTCCTCCGCGGTCGCCGCACGCGTCGCCACCTGGGACGTCTCCCCGCTGGGGACGAAGTGCCCCTTCAGCATCTCCGCTTGGCCCGTGACCTTGAAGCCCAGTTCCTCGTACAGCGGGCGGCCGAAAGGAGTGGCGTACAGGGTCAGGGGCGTGGCGCCCATGACCGAGACGACATGGCGCATCAGACGGCGTCCGACTCCCTGGCGGGCGTGTCGTTCCGCCACCAGGACCATGCCGACGGCGGCCAGTTCCGTACGCTCCCATGAGCCGTACTCCGTGACGGCGCACGCGGCGACGAGTCCGCCGTCGGGGTCATCGATGCCGTAGCCCTTGCCGGCCGTGAGGAGCAGACCCCACTTGTGTTCCTCGCGTGGCCACCCCCGATCCTCGGACAGGTCGGCGCAGGCGGTGAGGTCGCGGAACGTCAGACGGCGGATGGGCAGAGCGGCGAGGGAAGGAGTCGGCACGCAGGTCAGGCTGTCCGACAGGCACCCCCGGCGTCCACCTGTTTCGACGCCTACGCAGGTGCTTTTGGCCATGCCGGTGAGCCGCCCCTAGGAGACAGCAGGGGGTTTCACGTGAAACGTCCTGCACCGTTCGGCGGCGCGCCTACCCGAGGTCGGGGGCGTGCATGGCGCGGACGCCCTCGATGTTGCCGTCCAGGTAGTGCCGCAACGACAGGGGAACGAGGTGCACGGAGGCGATGCCCACGCGGGTGAACGGGATACGGACGATCTCGTACTCCCCGGCCGGCTGCTCCACCTCGGGGCCGTGGCGCAGCGAGAGGTCCATGGACTCCAGCCGGCAGACGAAGAAGTGCTGTACCTTCACGCCGGTCGCGCCGCCGTCCTCACCGATGTGCTCCACGGTGTCCACGAAGCAGGGCACCACGTCGGTGATCTTGGCGCCGAGTTCCTCGTACACCTCTCGGTGCAGGGCGTCGACGACGGTCGGGTCGCCGGGTTCGACTCCACCACCGGGAGTGACCCAGTAGGGATCGACACCGGGCTTGGTGCGCTTGATCAAGATCAGGTCGTCACCGTCCAGCAGAACGGCACGGGCGGTGCGCTTGACCACGGGTCGGACGGTCATGGAAGGAATGTGGCCCGGCTGGTTCCACGTGAAACATCGCACCTCCCCTCCGGGCGAGCGCAGGACGTGAACAGTGCGAACAGCACCTCAGCCCCAGCTCGTGGCTGCCCGCTGGAGCCCTTCGTGCGCCCGCGCGATATGCGGCATGGCGAGCGTGCCCGTGCGCACCACCAGGAAGTACGTGCGCAACGGCGGCACCGCCGGGTCGTGCAGCATCACGATCTCACCGCGGTCGAGAACGGCGGCGCACAGATAGCGGGGCAGTACCGCCAGCCCGGCACCGGAGACAGCGCAGGCGAGCACCGCGCGCAGGTCGGGGACGATGACCGTGCCCGAGGCGGCCGGGCGTGAGTCGAAGACGGAGGCCCAGTAGCGCGAGACGAAGGGCAGCGACTCGTGGACCTCGACGACGGGCAGGTTCTCCAGGGCGGGTGCGCCCTTGAGGCGCAGCGCCTCGGGGCCGATCCGCTCGGCCCAGCGCGGGGAGGCGACCAGGACGTGCTCCTCGTCGCACAGCGGGGTGGCGGTCAGCAGGGCCCCGCGCGGGCGGGCGGTGCTGATGGCCAGGTCGTGGTGGCCGGCGGCCAGTCCCTCCAGTGCCTCCTCCGCGGTGCCGAAGGAGGCGCGCAGCGTGAAACCCTGGCCGTCGTCACCCGCCAGTTCCGTCAGGGCGGGAAGGGCACGCTCGCCGGTGAACTCCGGCGGTCCGGCGAGGTGCAGGGTGCGTGACGAGGACTCGCTGTCCAGTCCGCTCTCGGTGATCTCGACCAGTGCGTCGAGATGGGGGGCCGCCTTGTGGGCGAGTTCGTCGCCGATGGTCGTGGGCGTCACCCCGCGGGCCTGCCGCAGGAACAGCGGGCGGCCGAGCTGGCGCTCCAGCGTGCGGATCTGGGAGGTGACGGCCGGCTGGGACAGACCCAGCAGGGCCGCGGCGCGGGTGAAGGAGCCGGCCCGGTGCACGGTGACGAAGGTGCGGAGCAAGGCCAGGTCCATGGCGCGGCCTCCCCTTTCCCTGCCCTCTCCAGCCCCCGGGCAGGCACCAACTATAAATAAGTCGATAGGTCTCTGTCGCTACCGTGATTGGACACTGACACAGAGTCAACTAGCCTTGTCCGCACGGTTCTTCGCGCGCGGAACCGAGGACGGTCCGAGCCACGAGGGGGGAGGCTCGGACCGTCTGCCCGTAGAGAGGCTGTCACCAGCCGGGTCACTCCGCCGATGCGTCGAGGGCGCGCAGGACGTCCGCCACCAGGTCCTCCGGGTCCTCGGCGCCCACGGACATGCGGATGAAGCCCTCCTCGACGGCGTCGCCGCCCCAGCGGCCCCGGCGCTCGGCCGTGGAACGCACCCCGCCGAAGCTCGTCGCGTCCTCGACCAGGCGCAGCGCCTCGAGGAAACGCTCGGCACGCGCGCGCGTGGGCAGCGTGAAGGAGACCACACAGCCGTAGCGGCGCATCTGCTGCGCGGCGACCTTGTGCGCGGGGTCGCCGGGCAGTCCGGGGTAGCGCAGCCCGGACACCTCGGGCCGGCGGCGCAGGGCCTCGGCGACCGCGAGGGCGGTGGCGTTCTGCCGGTCGACGCGCAGCTGGAGGGTGGCGATGGAGCGGTGCGCGAGCCAGGCCTCCATGGGACCGGAGATGGCGCCGACGATCTTGCGCCAGCGGCGCACGGCGGCCATCGCCTCGCCGGTGCGCCCGGCGACGTAGCCCAGCAGGACGTCACCGTGTCCGGTGAGCTGCTTGGTGCCGCTGGCCACGGCGAAGTCGGCCCCCAGCTCCAGCGGCCGCTGCCCGAGCGGGGTGGCCAGGGTGTTGTCGACGGCCACCCGGGCGCCCTGCGCGTGCGCCGCCTCCACCAGCCGCCGGATGTCGCACACGTCGAGCCCCGGGTTCGACGGCGACTCGATCCACAGCAGCCGGGCCCCGGCGAGGACCTCCAGCTGGGCGTCGCCGCCGGTGGGCGCGGTCCGCACCTCGACGCCGTACGCCTCCAGCTGGGCGCGGACCAGCGGCAGCGCCTGGTAGCCGTCGGAGGGCAGCACGACCGCGTCCCCGGCCCGCAGCTGGGAGAACAGCACCGAGGAGATCGCCGCCATACCGGAGGCGAACACCAGCGTCTCGACGTCGTCCCGGCCGGGCGCCTCCAGCTCGCCGATGGCGCGCTCCAGCAGCGTCCAGGTGGGGTTGTCGTCACGGCCGTAGGAGTACGGTCCCGTCACCTCGCCGGGCAGGTGGAAGTGCGCGGCGAACACCGGCCCCGGCAGGGTCGGCTCGTGCTTGACCGGCTCGGGCAGTCCGGCCCGTACCGCGCGCGTGCCGTCGCCGGTGTGGTCCGCGTCCTCGGTGGCGTCGCTCATGCCGCCCGTCCCTCCAGTCGTTCCCGTACGGCGGCGAGCAGACCGCTGCTCGCCCCCTCCACCATCTCAAGGCACTCCTCGAAGCCGTCCCGGCCCCCGTAGTACGGGTCCGGCACGTCGAGGTCGTCGCCCGCCGCCGGGTCGAAGGAGCGCAGCAGGCGCACCTTGCGCGCCTCCTCCTCGGTGGGCGCGAGGCGGCGCAGCGCCCTCAGGTGGCCGGCGTCGAGGGCGATCACCAGATCGAGGCGGGCGAACCAGGAGGGCTGGAACTGCCGTGCGACGTGGTCGCTGCCGTAGCCGTGCTCGTCGAGGACCGAGACGGTACGCGGGTCGGCGGCCTCCCCCTCGTGCCAGCCGCCGGTACCGGCGCTGTCGACCTCCACCCGGTCCAGGAGACCGGCCTCGCCGACGCGCGCGCGGAAGACGGACTCGGCCATCGGGGAACGGCAGATGTTGCCGGTGCACACGAAACAGACGCGGAAGGTCATGGTGCGCTCAGTCCTCGTCGGGCAGGACGAGATGCAGCGCCCAGGAGACGACGGAGATGATCAGGCCGCCGAGCACGGCCGTCCAGAATCCGTCCACGTGGAAGCTCAGATCGAGCTCGCCGCAGACCCAGGACGTCAGCAGCAGCATCAGCGCGTTGACGACCAGGGTGATCAGCCCGAGCGTCAGGACGAACAGCGGGAAGGTGAGGACCTTCAGGATCGGCTTGACCAGGAAGTTCACCACTCCGAAGATCAGTGCGACAACGATCAGCGTGCCGGCCTTCTTGGCCGTGCTGTCACCGGTGAGAGTGATCTTGTCGAGCAGCCACACGGCGGCGGCCAGGGCACCCGCGTTCACGATCGTCTTGACTAGGAAATTCTTCATGTGTCTGATCGTGGCAGACCGGATCGACGGCGAGCAGCGAACGAGGGCGGACAACAGCGATGAAGGCATTCCGGCTGGACGAACTGGAGGCGGAGCGCGCCGCCAACGAGGGGGCCTACCTTCAGTTCCTGCGGGAGCGGAACATGTCGGTCGGCCTCTACGCCCTCGACACGGGCGAGCACGACCCGCAGAAGCCGCACGACCAGGACGAGGTGTACTTCGTCGTCAGCGGCCGCGCGTCGATCACCGTCGGCCTGGAGACCACCGAGGTGGCGCGGGGCAGCGTCGTCTACGTCCCGGCCGGGGTGGCCCACAAGTTCCACCACATCAGCGAGGACCTGCGGGTCCTGGTCGTCTTCTCTCCGCCCGAGGCCTGAGCCCGGCCTCGGGGTTCCCTAGGGGGCGGGTCAGGGGAGGACAAGGGGTGCGGGACCCCCGCCGGGCCCTCTCGCGGCTCTAGCATCGAGAGCAGACATCGAGAACCGGACGCAAAGGACGAGGGCAATGCGAGAGATCTTCGCGGGGCTGCCGTGGTGGGTGAAGTGGGTCGCGGTGCCGGTCATCGCCCTGGTCGTGTTCGGCGGCCTGATAGCGACGGTCGTCGGCTTCGTGATCGGCCTGCTCTTCAAGGCATTGGTCTTCGTCGCGCTGGTCGGCGGACTGATCTACATCGTGCGCAAGTTCACGTCGAACTCCTCGTCGCGCAGCGACTGGTGAGGAGCACGGGGAACCGGTGGCGGTAACGCGCATCGCCGGTTCCCTCGGGGGAGGGAAGTTTCCCCGGCGGGCCGACTGCGCGCGGTGGCGGACGGTTAGAGTCCGGAAATCCACGGGGCCGGACCCCGCGGGCGGCGTACACCCCACCCCGTGTTCTTCCTCCGCACGGGCTGCCCCACCCTTTCGCTTCGGGAGCGACCCTTGGCCACGGTTGACACCGCACCGGCAGAACCCCACGCACCCCCCACCCCTCCGCGGTCCTGCGTGCCCCCCCTGCAGCGGCCGCCCACCGCCACCGTCCCCGCTCAGCCGTCCGCGACCCTCATCGGATCCGTGCAGCGCGCGATGCGCCTGCTGGAGGCCGTCGCCGACCACGAGTACGGCGCCCCCGCCAAGCAACTCGCCCGCGAGACCGGTCTCGCCCTGCCCACCGCCTACCACCTGCTGCGCACCCTCGTGCACGAGGGCTATCTGCGCCGGGACAGGGGCCTGTTCTTCCTCGGGGACGCCGCCGAGAGGCTGAGCAGCAGCGGAGCAGAGCAGAAACGTCGCAGCACGGTGGCCGACACTCTCGCGCACTGGCGGGATTCGATCGGTGTGCCGGTGTACTACGCGAGGTACCGGGACGGCGAGATCGAGGTCATCTGCGTCTCCGCCTCCCGGGAGATCCCGGCGGTCGAGGAGTGGGCCGACTTCCGCGAGAGCGGGCACGCGCACGCGATCGGGCAGTGTCTGCTCTCGCAGCTCGACGAGGACGCCCGCCGCGACCATCTGGCCCGCTATCCGGTGCGGCCCCTCACGCCGTACACCGTGCGCGACAGCCACACGCTGCTGCGCCGGCTGGCCGGGATGCCGCGGATGGAACCGGTGGTGGAGCGCCAGGAGTACGCGCTCGGCACGGTCTGCGCGGCGATCCCGATCACGGCGGGCACCGCGGCGGCCACCATGGCCATCTCGCTCCCCCTCCACCAGGCCGACCGGCTGCTGCCCGCGGCCCGCCGGCTGCAGGCCGAGATCGGACGTCACCTCGGTTCGCTGACGCTCTCTATCAGCATCTGAAAACTCACTCCTTGTGATCTGGTGTGTACGTTGAGCAAGATTTGACCCATGGCCGAGGATCGATCCCGGCCAGTGGACGTCATATGACGGGATAGGCGATGCGCGAATCCGTACAGGCAGAAGTCATGATGAGCTTTCTCGTGTCGGAGGAGCTCTCCTTCCGCATCCCGGTGGAGTTGCGCTACGAGACCTGTGATCCCTATGCCGTGCGGCTCACCTTCCACCTGCCCGGCGACGCCCCGGTCACCTGGGCCTTCGGCCGGGAGTTGCTGATCGACGGGGTCGGCCGCCCGTGCGGGGAGGGAGACGTGCACATCGCCCCCGCCGACTCCGAGGTCCTCGGCGAGGTGCTGATCCGGCTTCAGGTGGGCTGTGACCAGGCCCTGTTCCGTGCCTCGACGCCGCCGCTCGTGGCGTTCCTCGACCGCACGGACAAGCTCGTGCCGCTGGGTCAGGAAGGTGCGCTGGCCGACTTCGACGCTCACCTCGAGGAGGCGCTGGACCGCATCCTGGCCGAGGAGCAGAGCGCGGGCTGAAGCCGCGGCGGAAGGCGGCAGAGGGTGCTTCGTCATGCGCCCTGAAGGCACACGTGCCCGGGGGAGCCGCGCGAGACCATGCAGGAACGCTTCTCCTCAGGGCCCCGGCTGCGTCACGCTCTTCCCCTCGTCCAGCCTCTACCTGCGCCGGCGCCGGCCCCCGCCGCCACGCCTCAGGGCCGGCCCAGCCCCCGCAGGAGCCGCCTCGGCGGGTGCGGGACGGTCGGCGGAGACCACCAGGGCGGCGAGCGCGGTCGTGACCGGGACGGAGGCGACCAGGCCGATCGAACCCACCAGCGTGCGCACGATCTCCTCGGCCACCAGCTCGCTGTTGGCCACCGTCCCCACGCTGCTCTGCGCGATCGAGAACAGCAGCAGCAGGGGCAGCGCGGCGCCGGCGTAGGCGAGGACGAGGGTGTTGACCACCGAGGCGATGTGGTCGCGGCCGATCCGGATGCCCGCCCGGTACAGCGCGCGCCGGCCCATCGCCGGGTTGGCCTCGTGCAGCTCCCAGACCGCCGACGTCTGCGTCACCGTCACGTCGTCCAGAACCCCTAGCGAACCGATGATGACGCCGGCCAGGAGCAGACCGCCCATGTCGATCGACGGGAACAGGCCGTGGATCAGACCGGTGCTGTCGTCCGTGTTGCCGGTGAGCGCGGCCCAGCCGATGAACCCAGAGCCGAGGACGCCGATGAGCAGGAGGGAGACCAGCGTGCCGAGCACCGCGACCGAGGTACGGGCCGATAGCCCATGGCACATGTAGAGCGCGATGAGCATGATCGCGCTCGAACCGACGACGGCCACCAGCAGCGGATTGGACCCCTGCAGGACCGCGGGCAGGATGAAGAGCGTCAGCACCAGGAAGCTCACGGCCAGCGCGACCAGTGCCATCACACCTCGCATCCGGCCCACCACCACGACGGCGAGCGCGAAGATCCCCGCGAGCAGCGCCATCGGGAACTTCCGGTTCACATCGGTGACGGCGTACTGGAGTTCGCGCGGCGCCGAGGGCTCGTAGGCGACCACGACCTGCTCGCCCTGGTGCAACTGCCGTGGCTGGTCCGGCTGCACGATCTCGGTGAACGTCCGGCCCTTGTCCTTGCCGGTGTCGACCCGGACCGTGGCCCTCTTGCAGGTACCGCCGTGCTCCTGCGGCACCGGGTCGCTCCCGGTGGCGGAGGTGTCCCCGGTCGGGGCGGACCCGGAACCGTTCACCGACCTGCAGTTCAGCTCGACGACCCGGGTGACCGTCGCCTGCTGCGTCTGCCGGTCGAAGCCCACGCCGGTCCGCTTGTGCGGCGGCGCTCCACCGGGCCAGAGCACCACCAGGCCGACCAGGACCGCGGCGGTGAAAGGGACGAGGATCGCCGCGATGACCTTGCGCAGATGTTTCGAGACGGGTGCGGCAGGGCCGTGGCTGTGACTGTGGCCGCCCCCCTGCGCGTGGCCATGGCCGTGCCTGCCGCCTTGTCCGTGGTCGTCTCGGTGCGGCGGATGCGGTGGTGGGTGCGGGTGCTGCTCCGTCGTGGTCACCGCCCGATCATCCCAAGAAGGGCGGGGGCCCTCTGTTCACCGCGCCCGACATGACGCTAGCGTGGAGGCACCTTTGCACACGCGGGAGCTCGGAGCACCGGGCTGAGAGGGCGCTGACCTCCGTAGACGCGATGTTTCACGTGAAACGAGTGATGTTCACGGGACGCCGTCGACCTACGGAAACCGCTGCGTCGACCGCCGAACCTGTTACCGGGTAATGCCGGCGTAGGGAGTAGGTCTCATGACCGACAAGGACGCACGCACGCCTGCCTCCGCTCAGGGCGACAAGCCCCAGGAGGCCGGGAAGTCCATCGGCTGGCACAAGGCGTACGTCGAGGGTTCCCGCCCCGACCTGCGCGTGCCGGTCCGTCAGGTGCACCTCACCAACGGGCAGTCCGTCACGTTGTACGACACGTCGGGCCCGTACACCGATCCACTCGTCGACACCGATGTCCGCAGGGGGCTGCCGCCGCTGCGGGAGAACTGGATCATCACCCGCGGCGACACCGAGGAGTACGCGGGGCGGCCTGTCCGTCCCGAGGACGACGGGATCAAGCACACCTCGCCGCGGGGCGGCCTGCGCAACCTGGACGCGGTCTTCCCCGGACGACCGCGTCAGCCGCGCCGCGGGCGGGACGGCCAGGCGGTGACGCAACTCGCCTATGCGCGCCGGGGCGAGATCACACCCGAGATGGAGTACGTGGCCATCCGGGAGAACGTCTCGCCGGAAGTGGTGCGCGAGGAGATCGCAGCGGGGCGCGCGGTGCTGCCGGCCAACGTCAACCATCCCGAGATCGAGCCGATGATCATCGGCAAGCGGTTCCTGGTGAAGGTCAACGCCAACATCGGCAACTCCGCGGTCACTTCCTCCATCGAGGAGGAGGTCGAGAAGATGACCTGGGCGACCCGCTGGGGCGCCGACACGGTCATGGACCTCTCCACCGGCCGCAACATCCACACCACGCGCGAGTGGGTGCTGCGCAACTCCCCCGTCCCCATCGGCACCGTGCCGCTCTACCAGGCACTGGAGAAGGTCGACGGCAAGGCCGAGGAACTGACCTGGGAGATCTACAAGGACACAGTGATCGAGCAGGCCGAGCAGGGTGTGGACTACATGACCGTCCACGCCGGTGTGCGCCTGCCGTACGTGCCGCTCACCGCCCACCGCAAGACCGGCATCGTCTCCCGGGGCGGCTCGATCATGGCGGCGTGGTGCCTGGCGCACCACAAGGAGTCGTTCCTGTACGAGAACTTCGAGGAGCTGTGCGAGATCCTCGCCGCCTACGACGTCACGTACTCCCTCGGGGACGGCCTGCGGCCCGGGTCCATCGCGGACGCCAACGACGAGGCCCAGTTCGCGGAGTTGCGCACGCTCGGGGAACTCAACCGGATCGCCAGGCGTTTCCACGTACAGACGATGATCGAGGGCCCGGGACACGTCCCGATGCACAAGATCAAGGAGAACATCGACCTTCAGCAGGAGATCTGCGATGAAGCTCCGTTCTATACGCTCGGCCCCCTGACGACGGACGTCGCGCCGGCGTACGACCACATCACCTCCGGTATCGGCGCCGCCATGATCGCCTGGTGGGGCACGGCGATGCTCTGCTACGTCACGCCCAAGGAGCACCTGGGCCTGCCCAACCGTGACGACGTCAAGACCGGCGTCATCACCTACAAGATCGCCGCCCACGCAGCCGACCTCGCCAAGGGACACCCTGGTGCGCAGGAGTGGGACGACGCGCTCTCCGACGCCCGTTTCGAGTTCCGGTGGGAGGACCAGTTCAACCTCGCCCTGGACCCGGACACGGCCCGGGAGTTCCACGACGAGACCCTCCCGGCGGAGCCCGCGAAGACCGCCCACTTCTGCTCCATGTGCGGACCGAAGTTCTGCAGCATGAAGATCAGCCAGAGCATCAACGAGCGGTTCGGTGGCACGGCGGCCGAGGGCGCCTCACCTGAGGAGATCTCCGAGGGGATGCTCCAGAAGTCCAAGGAGTTCGCCGAGGCCGGGAACCGGGTCTACCTGCCGATCGCCGACTGAGGGCCGGGCACGAGCGGTCCGGCCCGGTCGCCGGGCCGGACCCGCGGCGGTGGGACGGCGCGCCGGGGCCGTGCCGGGGATCCCGCCGCGCCCCGCCGGAGCGCGGGCCGGGTCACTCCGGCCGGTGCTCCGGACCGCCGAAGTCGGGACTGCTGTAGTCCGGGCTGGTGAACCCGGTACGGCCGGCGGCGGTGCCGTCGTCGGGGCTGCTGAAGCCGGGGCGGTCGTAGCCCAGGCGGGGCATCCTGCCGGTCGGTGCCGAGGGCGTGGTGCGGTGCACGGCGGGCGTGCCGGGCTGGGTGAGGGCCTCGCTCAGGAACGGCAGGATGCCGCGCCGCAGCAGCGCCTCCCGCCACGCCTCCCGGGCTCTGGCGACCTCCTCGGCGGCCGCTTCGTGGGCTTTCGCCTCCGCCGAGGCGCTGTTGCGCAGGGCGGTGAGCAGCAGCCCGACGGCGGCGACGAGGATGGCGGCGGCGGCCACGGCCCCGAACATCCAGCCCGCGGTGAGCATGGTCTGGGCGAAGGCCTGGCCCGGTGCCAGCATCTTCAGGATGTAGCCGACGAGCAGGAAGATGGCCGCCGCGGTCCCGGCGAGGACGGGGGCCAGTACGGCGATCACCGCGACGGCGCCCGCTCCACTGGTCTCGGTGGTGGCCTCGCCGAGGGTGGTGGTGAGGACGGTGGCGCCCGCTCCCGGCTCGGTGGAACCGGTGTCGCCGGTGACCGAGGGGCCGGCCGGGGCCGGGTGGCGCAGGTCTTCGCGGATCTTGACGTAGTGCTGGTACTCGGTCGCCGCGGCCGCCGTGATGAGGGCGGTGGCGTTGAGCGCCATGGTGCGCAGTTGTTCGGGGTTGAGCCGCTGTCCGACAGCGGCCAGTTCCGGTCGGTGTGGTGCGGAGCGCAGCGCCTCATCGAGGACCCGCTCGAATTCCTGGCGGTCCTCGCTCAGCAGGTGCTGCGGAACGCTGTTCATGTGCATCCCCCGATGCTCCGTAGGGCTGGGGGCTCGCACGCCGGCGAGCCGTCGGGCAGAAACGGAGGGGAGCCTGCTACGGATACGCCGATGGTAGAGCCGTTACGGCACACGGTGACAGGGGGTTGCCGGAAATTGCCTGCCCACCTGCGCCCGGACGACGGGGATGCGGGGTCTCGCGAAGGCTCAGTCGCCGAGCGGAAGTTGATGGACCAGTAGCTTTCCGGCCATGGTCACGCCGCCGTCCATGGCGATGGCGAGTCCGTCGGCGTAGACGTGCGGTCCCTCGACGACGGGTCCGCCGCCCTCCTCGCCGTCCTCGGAGCCGACTTCGCCGAGCAGGTAGGGGATGGGGCTGTGACCGTGAACGACGCGGGTGCCGCCATACGTATCGAGGAGGGAGCGCACGGCATCGGCGCCGCCCTCGTCGCGGAAGGAGAAGCGTTTGGTGAACTTGCGGAACAGGTCCCAGCACTCGTCCGCGTCGTTGCGGGTGAGGGTCTCGCGGACGGTGTCGTTGACCGCCTCGATCGAGTCGCCGTAGTCGAGGTAGGCGGTGGTGTCCGAGTGTACGAGCAGGTACCCGTCGACCTCCTCGACGGCGTCGAGGCGGGCCATCCACTGCAGGTGATGGTCCTGCAGGCGGTCCATGTCGGTCTTCTGCCCGCCGTTGAGCAGCCAGGCGGCCTGGAAGGTGGCGGTGCCGGCGCCGGAGTTGACCGGGGTGTCCCCGAACCGCTTGGCGCCGAGCAGCAGCAGTTCGTGGTTGCCCATGAGGGCCTTGCAGTAGCCGCCGGCCGCGGCGGCCTCGGCGGACAGCCGCATCACCAGGTCGATGACGCCGATGCCGTCCGGGCCGCGGTCGGTGAAGTCGCCGAGGAACCACAGCCGGGCGGTGCCGGCGCACCACTGGCCGGAGGCGTCAACCAGGCCCTTCTCCCGCAGGGCGGCCATCAGTTCGTCGAGGTAGCCGTGGACGTCGCCGACGACGTACAGCGGTCCGGGCCCGGCGGCCGACTGGGGGACCGCGGTCGCCGCGGGGGCCGGTTCGACGGGGACCTGGACGGTGTCGCCGCGGTTGATGACGGGCAGGTCGCGCTGGGTGGGCGTGTAGCCGTCGGGGTGGTCCTCGGCCAGGGGCGGGACGGTGTCGCCGGGGTGGGTGTGGACGTACGGACCGGTCTCGTGGACGTACGCGGGCACCCGGAAGTCGCGCAACGTCGCCGTCCGCTCCGCCTCGGGTCCCTGACCGGCCCCCTGAGTCATCAGACCCCTCCACCATCGCGCCGCATCTGCACCGCATCGGACTGCCTGGTCGCAGCGGCCCGCGGTGTCGTGGGCCCATCATAGGAATGCGCGTCGCGCCGTGTGATGACCCAGGGGTGGTGAATCGGAGCAGTACTCCGGTTCGTCGCGGCTTTCGCCCCGTTTGGGCCGCAGTTGGGCCGGCCGCCGGTCCCGGGCCGGTCGTGCGGTCCCCCGGTCGGCCGACCCGTTCGGCTGAGGCAAACCGCCCGGTGCGAGCCGCGGGTGCGGCCCGGCCAGGTCGTGCGCAGGGCCCGCCGCGGCCCGGCAGGGAGCCTGCGGTGGGTGGTCCGGCCGGGCTCGGCAGGCAGGCCGACAAGCGGGCGCGCGCGGTCCGGCCTGCTTCGGGCGGGCGTCCCGTCGGGTCCGTGGGCGGAGCCGCACGCGTCCGGTGGGCGGAGCCGCACGTTTCCGGTGGGCGTGCCGTCCGCCGGAACTTCGCCGGCTACCCCTTCTCCGGGGCGCGCGGCGGGCTGACGGTGGTGCGCGGGGGGCGTCGCTGGGACGAGGTGCGCACGATCAGCTCGGTCGGTATCACCTGCTCGACGGGCTGCTCCGACTCGACCCCCTCGATGGCGTCGATGAGGAGCTGGACCACCGCCGTGCCGATCCGGCGCGGTTTCAGGGAGAGCGTGGTGATGGGCGGCTCGGTGTTGGCGTACACCGTGGACTCGCTGCAGCACACCAGCAGCAGGTCGTCGGGCACGCGCAGTCCGTAGCGGCGGGCGGCGGCGAGCAGGTCGGTGCCGTTGGGGTCGAAGAGGCCGTAGACGGCGTCCGGGCGGTCGGGCCGGGCGAGCAGCCGGTCGGCGGCCACGGCGCCCGCGCACGGGTCGTGCGCCGGATAGGCCTCGTACACCGGGTCCTGGCCGACGCGCTCGCACCAGCGCAGGTAGGCGGTGGTCGACAGATGGGTGTACGTGTCCGTCGTCGTGCCCGTGAGCAGCCCGATCCGGCGGGCGCCGGCGGCGGCGAGGTGGTCGAGGATGTCGAGGACGGCGGTCTCGTGGTCGTTGTCGACCCAGGCGGTGACGGGGAGCGAGCCGGCCGGCCGCCCGTCGGAGACGACCGGCAGCCCCTGGCGGACGAGTTCGCTGACGACCGGGTCCTGGTCGGAGGGGTCGATGACGACGGTGCCGTCGAGGGCGACGTTGGACCACACGTCGTGGCGGGAGGTCGCGGGCAGGATCACCAGGGCGTAGCCGCGGGCGAGCGCCGCCGAGGTGGCGGCCCGGGCCATCTCGGCGAAGTACGCGAACTCGGTGAAGGTGAAAGGTTCATCCCCGTACGTGGTCACGGTCAGGCCGATGAGTCCGGACTTGCCGGTACGGAGGGTGCGGGCGGCGGCCGAGGGACGGTACCCCAGCCGGTCGGCGACCTCGCGGACATGGCGCCGGGTGGCGTCCGGGAGCCGGCCCTTGCCGTTGAGGGCGTCGGAGACGGTCGTGATGGAGACCCCGGCGGCGGCGGCCACGTCTCTGATGCCCGCCCGGCCCGGCCGGCTGCCTCGACGTGAGGTTTCCGCGCGGCTCACCTGGTGCTTCCCTGCTGCTGTCATGGCGAGCCGATAGTAGGGCTCATGCGGTGGGGTAGGGCGGACGCATATGCACGCGTTGACAGGCACGTTTCTGCATGGTCGTTGGCACCCAACTACCTTTGAAAGCATGGTAGTTGAACGATCCAACGTCAGGACGTGACGTGTCGACCCACACGTACCTGCCAACTGCCCGAGGTATCGAAGAGGTCTCAACTCACCTGCACGAGGGATGCGCGCCACGGCGTGAGCTACCGGCGCGTAGATATATGTACGGCGCGCCCCCCGATACGTACGCCTTCGTACGACGATGACCTTGATGCCGGTGGCTCGGGATGAGGTTCGCCTCTCGCCGTCCCCGACCTGTACGCAGCGGCGCCGAATCCTCTTAAGGTGAGCAGTATTGGAAGCCGGCGGCGTCGACGGTCCGCCGGTGGTCGCGAGGAGGACTGCGGTGAGCGAGACGAGCCCCAAGCTGCGCGCCGAGCTGGAGGGTATTCCCACCTACAAGCCGGGCCGGCCCGCCGCGGCCGGCGGGCCGGTCGCCTACAAGCTGTCCTCCAACGAGAACCCCTATCCGCCGCTGCCCGGCGTGATGGAGAGCGTGACGGCGGCCGCCTGCAACTTCAACCGCTACCCGGACATGGCCTGCACCGGGCTGATGGACGAGCTGTCGGAGCGCTTCGGCGTCCCGGTCTCCCACCTGGCCACCGGCACCGGCTCGGTGGGGGTCGCCCAGCAGCTGGTCCAGGCCACCAGCGGGCCCGGCGACGAGGTGATCTACGCCTGGCGGTCCTTCGAGGCGTACCCGATCATCGCGCAGATCAGCGGTGCCCGGTCGGTGCAGGTGCCGCTCACCGAGGGGGACGTGCACGACCTGGACGCGATGGCGGACGCGATCACGGACCGGACGCGACTGATCTTCGTCTGCAACCCCAACAACCCGACCGGCACGGTGGTGCGCCGGGCGGAGCTCGAGCGGTTCCTCGACCGGGTCCCCGGCGATGTCCTGGTGGTGCTGGACGAGGCCTACCGGGAGTTCATCCGCGACCCCGAGGTGCCCGACGGCGTGGAGCTGTACCGGGACCGGCCCAACGTCTGCGTCCTGCGCACGTTCTCCAAGGCGTACGGGCTGGCGGGGCTGCGGGTCGGCTTCGCGATCGCCCACGACCCGGTGGCGGCGGCGCTGCGCAAGACGGCCGTGCCCTTCGGCGTCAGCCAGCTCGCGCAGGAGGCGGCGGTCGCCTCGCTGCGCGCCGAGGACGAGCTGCTGGGCCGGGTCGGCTCCCTGGTGTGCGAGCGCAACCGGGTGGTCGACGCGCTGCGCGCCCAGGGCTGGACCGTGCCGGAGACCCAGGCCAACTTCGTGTGGCTGCGGCTGGGGGAGCGCACGATGGCGTTCGCGGCGGCCTGTGAGCAGCACGGGGTGGTGGTCCGGCCGTTCCCGGGCGAGGGCGTGCGGGTGACGGTCGGGGAGACCGAGGCGAACGACATCTTCCTCAAGGCGGCGGAAGGATTCCGCAAGGAGCTGTAGCTCCGGTGCGCCGAGCGGGGTCCCGCCCGGCGTCCAGGTGTCCCGGCCGGTGAGCGGTGGTCCCGCTCACCGGCCGGCTCGCGTTCGGGGTCGTGAAGGTCACAGCGGTAGGGCCACCCCGCCCTACCAGGCTGAAAATCAGTGCGTCATAATGGCTTGTGAATGTGAACGCTTTCACAAGCGCGTCCCGGTTGCTCCGTATGTGCGCAACAAAAGGGGCAAAGTGCCGCCGCCGCGGCGATGTAAGGAGCTGACGACGTGGACTTGGCTTTGGCGCCGGAGACACTGGCGCGCTGGCAGTTCGGCATCACCACCGTCTACCACTTCCTGTTCGTCCCCCTGACGATCTCCCTGGCCGCGCTCACGGCCGGACTGCAGACCGCCTGGGTGCGCACGGAGAAGGAGAAGTACCTCAAGGCGACGAAGTTCTGGGGCAAGCTCTTCCTGATCAACATCGCGATGGGTGTGGTCACCGGCATCGTGCAGGAGTTCCAGTTCGGCATGAACTGGTCGGACTACTCGCGCTTCGTCGGCGACATCTTCGGCGCCCCGCTCGCCTTCGAGGCCCTGATCGCGTTCTTCTTCGAGTCCACCTTCATCGGCCTGTGGATCTTCGGCTGGGACAAGCTACCGAAGAGGATCCACCTGGCCTGCATCTGGATGGTGGCACTCGGCACGATCCTGTCGGCGTACTTCATCCTCGCCGCCAACTCCTGGATGCAGCACCCCGTCGGCTACAAGATCGACAAGGCCAAGGGCCGTGCCGAGCTGACCGACTTCCTCGCCGTGCTGACCCAGAACACCGCGCTCAGCCAGGCCTTCCACACCCTCTCCGCGGCCTTCCTGACCGGCGGCGCCTTCATGGTGGGCATAGCCGCCTACCACCTGGCCCGCAAGAAGCACATCCGGGAGATGAAGACCTCGCTGCGGCTCGGCCTGATCACCGTGGTCATCGCCGGCCTGCTCACCGCGGTCAGCGGAGACGTGCTCGGCAAGGTCATGTTCAAGCAGCAGCCCATGAAGATGGCGGCCGCCGAGGCCCTGTGGGACGGGCAGGAGCCGGCACCCTTCTCGGTCTTCGCCTACGGCGACGTCGAGAAGGGCCACAACAGCGTGGCCATCGAGGTCCCGGGCCTGCTGTCCTTCCTGGCCAACGACAACTTCTCCTCCTACGTGCCCGGCATCAACGACGTGAACAAGGCCGAGCAGCAGAAGTTCGGGCCCGGCGACTACCGGCCCAACATCCCGGTCACCTTCTGGGGCTTCCGCTGGATGATCGGCTTCGGTATGGCCTCCACGGCCATCGGCCTCGCCGGTCTCTGGCTGACCCGCAAGAAGTTCATGCTGCCGCACCACCTGCGGGTCGCCGACGACGAAGTGCCGCACCTGGTCCTGTTCAGGGGCAAGGCGCTCAGCCCGAAGCTCACCGCCTGGTACTGGCGCATCGCGGTGTGGACCCTGGCCTTCCCGCTGATCGCCAACTCCTGGGGCTGGATCTTCACCGAGATGGGCCGCCAGCCCTGGGTCGTCTACGGCGTGCTGCGGACGCGGGACGCGGTCTCCCCCGGTGTCTCCCAGGGCGAGGTCCTCACCTCGATGATCGTCCTGACCGCGCTGTACGCCATCCTCGCCGTCATCGAGGTCCGGCTGCTCGTGAAGTACGTCAAGGCCGGCCCGCCCGAGCTGACCGAGGACGACCTCAACCCGCCCACGAAGATCGGCGGCGACACCCGTGACGCCGACAAGCCGATGGCCTTCTCGTACTAGGCCGAGGGAACAGTCATGCATCTTCACGACGTCTGGTTCGTCCTGATCGCCGTCCTGTGGACCGGCTACTTCTTCCTCGAGGGCTTCGACTTCGGTGTCGGCATCCTCACCAAGCTGCTGGCCCGGAACAGGGCCGAACGCCGGGTGCTGATCAACACGATCGGGCCCGTCTGGGACGGCAACGAGGTGTGGCTGCTCACGGCGGGCGGCGCGACCTTCGCCGCCTTCCCGGAGTGGTACGCCACCCTCTTCTCCGGCTTCTACCTGCCGCTGCTCGTCATCCTGGTCTGCCTGATCGTCCGGGGCGTCGCCTTCGAGTACCGGGCCAAGCGTCCGGAGGACAAATGGCAGCGCAACTGGGAGACGGCCATCTTCTGGACCTCGCTCCTCCCGGCGTTCCTGTGGGGCGTGGCCTTCGGGAACATCGTGCGGGGCGTGAAGATCGACCGGAACTTCGAGTACGTCGGCAGCCTGGGTGACCTGCTCAACCCCTACGCCCTGCTCGGTGGCCTGGTGACGCTCACGCTGTTCACCTTCCACGGGGCGGTGTTCACGGCGCTGAAGACCCTCGGGGACATCCGGCTGAGGGCGCGCAGGCTGGCCCTGCGGGTCGGTCTCGTCACGGCCGTCCTGGCGCTCGGGTTCCTGCTGTGGACGCAGGCCGACAGCGGGGACGGCAAGAGCCTGGTGGCCCTCGTGGTGGCCGTCGCCGCGCTCGTCGCCGCTCTGGTGGCCAACCAGGCGGGGCGCGAGGGCTGGTCGTTCGCCCTGTCCGGCGTGACCATCGTGGCGGCCGTGGCAATGCTCTTCCTGTCGCTCTTCCCGAACGTCATGCCGTCCACGCTCAACGGGGAGTGGAGCCTGACGGTCAGCAACGCCTCGTCGAGCCCCTACACCCTCAAGATCATGACGTGGCTGGCGGCCATCGCCACGCCCTTGGTACTGCTCTATCAGGGCTGGACCTACTGGGTGTTCCGCAAGCGCATCGGCACGCAGCACATCGCACCCGACCCTGCCGCCGCTCACTGAGTCCGCCGGGGTGTGTTTCACGTGAAACACACCCCACTGGGCCGAAGGGCATGTTTCACGTGAAACCCATCGATCCGCGTCTCCTGCGCTACGCCCGGGCCACCCGCCTCTTCCTGGCCGCGGTGGTCGGTCTCGGTGTCATCGGTGCCGGGCTGGTCATCGCCCAGGCGATGCTCATCGCCGACATCGTGGTCGGAGCGTTCCAGCACGGGCAGTCGGTCGCCGGCCTGCGCACTCCCCTGCTGCTGTTGGCAGCCGTCGCGGTGGGCCGGTCGGTCGTCTCCTGGCTCACCGAACTAGCGGCCCATCGCGCGAGCGCGGCCGTGAAGTCGGAGCTGCGCAGGCGGCTGCTGGAGCGTGCCGCCCGGCTGGGCCCCGGATGGCTGAGCGGTCAGCGGACCGGCTCGCTGGTCACCCTGGCCACGCGCGGGGTCGACGCCCTCGACGACTACTTCTCGCGCTACCTTCCCCAGCTGGGACTCGCGGTGGTCGTCCCGGTGGCCGTCCTGGCGTGGATCGTCACCGAGGACTGGGTGTCGGCGGCGATCATCGTCGTCACGCTGCCGCTCATCCCCGTCTTCATGATGCTGATCGGCTGGGCCACCCAGGCGCGGATGGACCGCCAGTGGCGACTGCTGTCCCGGCTGTCCGGGCATTTCCTGGACGTGGTCGCCGGACTGCCGACGCTGAAGGTGTTCGGCCGGGCCAAGGCCCAGGCCGAGTCCATCCGCCGGATCACCGGCGAGTACCGCCAGGCCACCATGCGGACCCTGCGGATCGCCTTTCTCTCCTCACTGGCCCTGGAGTTGCTGGCCACCCTGTCGGTCGCACTGGTCGCCGTGACGATTGGCATGCGGCTGGTCCACGGCGACATGGACCTGTACACCGGGCTGGTCGTCCTGGTGCTGGCGCCGGAGGCGTACCTGCCGCTGCGCCAGGTGGGCGCCCAGTACCACGCGGCGGCTGAGGGGCTCGCCGCGGCGGAGGAGATCTTCGCCGTGCTGGAGACCCCGGCCCCGGTGTCCGGGACCGCAGGGGTGCCCGCCGGGCCGGTGGCCTTCGAGGGCGTGACGGTCCGCTACCCGGGCCGGTCGGCGGATGCCGTCACCGACGTGTCCTTCACCGTCGAGCCCGGCGAGACCGTGGCGCTGGTCGGGCCGAGCGGTGCGGGCAAGTCGACCCTGCTCGACGTGCTGCTGGGATTCGTACGGCCGGGTGCGGGCCGGGTGCGGGTCGGGGGAGCCGATCTCGCCGGCGCGGACCTGGAGGAGTGGCGGTCGAGGATCGCCTGGGTGCCGCAGCGGCCGCACCTGTACGCCGGGACCATCGCGGAGAACGTACGGCTGGCCCGGCCCGGCGCGGACGACACCGCGGTACGCCGGGCGCTGCGGGACGCGGGCGCGCTGGAGTTCGTGGACGCGCTGCCCGAAGGCGCCGGCACCGTGCTCGGCGAGGACGGCGCCGGGCTGTCGGCGGGACAGCGGCAGCGCCTGGCACTGGCCCGTGCCTTCCTGGCCGACCGGCCCGTGCTGCTCCTGGACGAGCCGACGGCCGCGCTGGACGGGGCGACCGAGGCCGAGGTCGTGGCCGCCGTCCGGCGTCTCGCGGCCGGCCGCACGGTGCTGCTGGTGGTGCACCGGCCGGCGCTGCTGGACGTGGTCGACCGGGTGGTGCGGCTGGAGGGCGCGGAAGCACCGACGGCCTCGCCCCGCACCGGGCCGGCCAAGGAGCCTCGCCCCCTGGACCACTCGCCCGTCACCGCCCCCGGCCACCCGGGACATCACCCGGCGGAGCAGCCCCCGGCGGTTCGCCGGAACCCGCTCGCCCGGGTCCGGGACCTCGCCGGTCCCCGGCGCGGGCGGCTCGTGCTCGCGCTGCTGCTGGGCAGCCTGGCGCTCGGCAGCGCCGTCGGGCTCATGGCCACCTCCGGCTGGCTGATCTCGCGGGCCTCGCAGCAGCCGCCGGTGCTGTACCTGATGGTGGCCGTGACGGCGACGCGGGCCTTCGGTATCGGGCGGGCCGTCTTCCGGTACGCCGAGCGGCTGGTGTCGCACGACGCGGTGCTGCGGATGCTGGCCGACACCCGGGTCGCCGTCTACCGGCGGCTGGAGCGGCTGGCGCCCGCGGGGCTGCGGTCGGTGCGCCGCGGTGACCTGCTCACCCGGCTGGTCACCGACGTGGACGCGCTCCAGGACTACTGGCTGCGCTGGCTGCTGCCCGCGGGTGTCGCGGTAGCCGTCTCCACCGGCTCCGTCGCCTTCACCGCCTGGCTGCTCCCGGAAGCCGGGGCCGCGCTCGCGGCGGGCCTCCTCCTGGCCGGTGCCGGTGTCCCGGCCCTCACCGCGGCCGCGGCACGCCGCACCGAGCGACGGCTGGCGCCCGCCCGAGGCGAGCTCGCGACCCGGGTGACCGACCTGCTCACCGGCACCGCCGAGCTGACGGTCGCCGGCGCGCTGCCCGCCCGTTCGGACGCCGCCCGCCAGGCCGACGGCACGCTCACCCGGATCGCCTCCCGCGCGGCCGCGGTCACCGGGCTGGGCGACGGGCTCACCGCGCTGGTCTCCGGTCTGACCGTCACCGCCACGGCGCTGCTCGGCGCCCAGGCGGTGGCCGCGGGCCGGCTGGACGGCGTGACGATGGCCGTGGTCGTCCTGACGCCTCTGGCCGCCTTCGAGGCCGTCCTCGGGCTGCCGCTCGCCGTGCGCCACCGGCAGCGGGTCCGGCGGAGCGCGGAGCGCGTCCACGAGGTGCTGGACGCCCCCGAACCCGTCCGGGAGCCGGAGCGGCCCCGGCAGGCGCCCGCCTCGCCGTTCCCGGTCGTCGTCAAGGGGCTGGCCGCCCGGCACCCGGGGCAGCGGCGCGAGGCGCTCGCCGGGCTGGACCTCACGCTGGAGCGGGGGCGCCGGGTCGCCGTGGTCGGGCCGTCCGGTTCCGGCAAGACGACCCTGGCCCAGGTGCTGCTGCGGTTCCTCGACCCGGAGGCGGGTTCGTACACGCTGGCCGGTGTGGACGCCCGCGGGCTGGCCGGGGACGACGTGCGGCGGTTCGTCGGGCTGTGCGCCCAGGACGCGCACCTTTTCGACAGCAGTGTGCGCGAGAACCTGCTGCTCGCCCGGAAGGACGCCACCGAGGACGACCTGCGCGACGCGCTGGGCCGGGCCCGGCTGCTGGACTGGGTGGACGGGCTGCCGGACGGCCTGGACACGCTCGTCGGCGAGCACGGCGCCCGGCTGTCCGGCGGACAGGGCCGGCGCCTCGCCCTGGCCCGCGCGCTCCTCGCCGACTTCCCGGTGCTCGTCCTGGACGAGCCCGCCGAGCACCTGGACCTGCCGACGGCGGACGCGCTCACCGCGGACCTGCTGGCCGCCACCGAAGGGCGCACGACCCTCCTGATCACCCACCGGCTGGCCGGACTCGACGCGGTCGACGAGGTGGTCGTCCTGGAGGCCGGCCGGGTGGTGCAGCGAGGCCCCTACGCGGAACTGGCGGCCGTCGACGGACCGCTGCGCGCGATGATCCGGCGGGAGGCGGCGGCGGAGGTCCCGGCAGCGGTGCGGTGACCGCAGCCCGGCGGACGGGGCCGGGCGGCGGGGAGCGCTACGCCAGCAGTTCCTCGATCACGATCGCCACCCCGTCCTCGTTGTTGGCGACGGTGCGGCCGGAGGCGGCGGCGAGGACGTCCGGGTGGGCGTTGCCCATCGCGTAGGACCGGCCGGCCCAGGTCAGCATCTCGAGGTCGTTGGGCATGTCACCGAAGGCGACGACCTCCTCGTGCGAGATGCCGCGTTCGGCGCAGCACAGGGCGAGCGTGCTGGCCTTGGAGACGCCGGGCCCGCTGATCTCCAGCAGGGCGCTGGGGCTGGAGCGGGTGACGTTGGCCCGCCGGCCGATGGCGAGGCGGGCGAGCGTCAGGAAGGCGTCCGGGTCGAGCTCGGGGTGGTAGGCGAGGATCTTCAGCACCGGCTGGTCGGCGTCGGGGCCGTCGGGGGCGAGGAGCTCCTCGGCGGGCAGGAGGTTGTCCGGTATCTCCATGTGCAGCTTGGGATAGGACGGCTCCTGGTGGAAGCCGTAGGTCTGCTCGACCGCGAACACGGTGCCGGGCGCCGAGCCGCGCAGCAGTTCCACGGCGTCCAGCGCGTTCTCGCGGGCCAGCTCGCGCACCTCGACGAAGCGGTGGGCGCCGGGGCCGCCGTGCAGGTCGACCACGGCGGCGCCGTTTCCGCAGATCGCCAGGCCGTGGCCGTGGACGTGCTCGCTGACGACGTCCATCCAGCGGGCCGGGCGGCCGGTGACGAAGAAGACCTCGATACCGGCCTCCTCCGCGGCCGCCAGCGCGGCGACCGTCCTCGGCGAGACCGACTTGTCGTCGCGCAGCAGAGTGCCGTCGAGGTCGGTGGCGATCAGCCGCGGCCGGAGGGCGGCGGACGGGGTCCCGGGCTGTCTGGTCGCTGAGGTCACCGCGTCATTCTCGCGCATATGCCCGCACGCCCGGGCGGGAGTCCGCACATATGAGTCCCCGGAAACGCCGGGAATGGCCGACGGACGCCCCGTGCTCACGCCAGCTGGGCCCGGGTCTCCAGGGCGATCCGCTCGAAGACCTTCTCGTCCGCGGCGAAGTCGGAGTCCGGGATCGGCCAGTGGATCACGATCTCGGTGAACCCCAGCTCCTGGTGGCGGCCGGCGAAGTCCACGAAGGCGTCCAGGGACCTGAGCGGGCGGTCGCGGTCCGGGGTGAAGCCGGTGAGCAGGACCTTGTCGAGTTCCGCCGCGTCCCGGCCGGCCGCCGCGCAGGCCTCGGACAGCTTGGCCAGCTGTCCGCGCAGCGCCTCGACGGACTGCTCCGGGGTACCGGTCTCGTACAGCTTCGGGTCGCCGGTCGTCACCCACGCCTGCCCGTGGCGCGCGGCGAGCTTCAGCCCGCGCGGGCCGGTGGCGGCCACCGCGAACGGCAGCCGGGGCCGCTGGACGCAGCCGGGGATGGTGCGCGCCTCGTGCGCCGAGTAGTACCGGCCCTCGTACGTCACCGCGTCCTCGGTGAGCAGCCGGTCGAGCAGGGGCACGAACTCGGCGAACCGGTCGGCGCGTTCGCGCGGGGTCCACGGCTCCTGGCCGAGGGCGCTCGCGTCGAAGCCGGTGCCGCCCGCGCCGATGCCGAGGGTGACCCGGCCGCCGGAGACGTCGTCCAGCGAGATCAGTTCCTTGGCGAGGGTCACCGGGTGCCGGAAGTTCGGCGAGGTGACCAGCGTGCCGAGGCGGATCCGGTCGGTGGCGGCAGCGGCGGCGGTCAGTGTCGGCACGGCACCGAACCAGGGGCCGTCGCGGAAGCTGCGCCAGGACAGGTGGTCGTACGTGTACGCGGTGTGGAAGCCGAGCTGCTCGGCCCGTACCCAGGCCGCTCGGCCGCCCTCGTGCCAGCGGCGGTGGGGCAGGATCACGGTGCTCAGACGCGGACTCATGCCCCTGAGCGTACGGGGGCCCGGGGAACATGGCCGAAACCGGTCACCGCAGGTGCCGGCTGAGCCACGGACTGAGCAGGATCACCGGGAAGCGCTCCGTGTGCGCCCGGTCGCCGGGCAGCGGGACGACGAGGCGGTAACCGGGCGGGAAGCGGCGCGTGCGGACGTGGGCGAGACCGTCGAAGACGGAGCGGCAGAAGGCGGGGACGTCGTCGCGCGCGATGTCGTCGCAGGGAATGCCCTCGACGGTGATCTGCGCGTCGTCCTCCGGGTAGAGCCGCACCTCGACCCGGGGCAGACCGCCGAACTCCACGTACGCCTCGTGCGGCAGCGAGCCGTCCGGGTCCGTGGTGACACCGACGCCCGCGGCGGTGCGGCGGGAGGTCCGGTCGGCACCGATGTCGTGGGTCACCTCGATCTCGCGCGCGTACGCGGCGGCCAGGGCCCGCAGGGCGGTGACGGCGGCTTCGGTGGTCGGCAGGTGTCCGGGCGCGTGGTCCATGCCCCTGATCATGCAGGGTGCCCGGTGATCAGGAGGGGCGTCCGGCCGGCTGCCGGTGCGGCTCGGAGAACCGCAGGTAGCGGGCGGGGACGGTCCGGGTGAGCCAGACGCCGTTGGCGCTGACGTGGAAGACGTGGCCGTCGCGGTGCATGGCCGCGGCGTCCACGGTGAGCACGACGGGGCGGCCGCGGCGGGCGCCGACCCGGGTCGCGGTCTCGCGGTCGGCCGACAGGTGGACGTCGTGCCGGCTCATCGGCCGCAGGCCGCCGGCGCGGATCGCGTCCAGGCTGCGGGCGACCGTGCCGTGGTACAGGAACGGCGGCGGGGTGGCCGGCGGCAGGCCGAGGTCGACCTCGACGCTGTGGCCCTGGCTGGCCCGGATCCGGGTGCCGTCGACGGCGAACCGCTGCTTGTCGTTGGCGGCCACCACGTGGTCGAGTTCCTCGCGCGTGAACCGGAAGCCGTGTGCGCCGGCCGCGGCGATCAGCGCGTCGATCTCGACCCAGCCGCCCGCGTCGAGCCGGAGGCCGATGCGTTCGGGCTGGTGACGAAGGTGCTTGGAGAGGTACTTCGACACCTTGACGGTGCGTCTTTCGTCCATGGCTCCAGCGTGCGGCACGAGACGCGGATCACGCAGGTTGTTTTCCGCGGGAGGTTTGATCCACAGCAAGTGCGGTTGTCCACAGGCATGTTGGCGGTGCCTGTGGACAACTTGCTGTGTCACAACCTCGGTTCGACCTTCGCCATCCGCCGCAGCACCCCCGGCAGGTAGCGGGACAGCAGGTGCGCCCCCTTGGCCTCCGGTGTCACCGGAACCACCGCCTTGTCGCCGGCCACCGCGTCCAGCACGGCTGCGGCCACCTTCTCCGGCGGGTAGTTGCGCAGGCCGTACAGGCGGGCCGCGCGCTGCTGCCGGCGGCGCTCCTCGGCGGCGTCCACGCCGGTGAAGCGGGCCGTGGCGGTGATGCCGGTGTTGACCAGGCCGGGGCACACGGCCGTGACGCCGATGTCCTGTGCGGCCAGTTCGGCGCGCAGGCACTCGGAGAGCATCAGGACCGCGGCCTTGGAGGTGCTGTAGGCGGGCAGTGCGCGGGAGGGCTGGTAGGCGGCCGCGGACGCGATGTTGACGATGTGCCCGCCCTGGCCCCGTTCGGCCATGCGCGCGCCGAAGAGTCGGCAGCCGTGGATCACGCCCCAGAGGTTGACGTCCAGGACCGCGCGCCAGTCGTCGGTCGTGGTGGTGAGGAACGAGCCCGCCATGCCGATACCCGCGTTGTTGACCAGCACGTCCAGCACGCCGTACGTGCGGTGCACCTTCTCGGCCAGCTTCTCCATGGCCTGCTCGTCCGAGACGTCCGCCGGCTCCGCCCAGGCCTCGGGGGCGCCGCTCAGCCGGGCCTCCTCGGCGGTGCGCGCGGCGGTCGCGGCGTCCCGGTCGACGGCGACCACGCGCGCGCCGGCCCGCGCGAACGCCAGCGCCGTGGCCCGCCCGATGCCGCCGCCGGCGCCGGTGACCAGTACCAACTGGCCGCCGAACCGGTCCGCGTGGCGCCCGGTGGCCGCCACCCGTGCGCGCCCGCCCTCCACGGCGGTGACGAACTCCTCGACGCAGGCGGCCACCCGGTCGGGCCGCGTGCGCGGGATCCAGTGCCCGGCCGGGAGCGTCCGGCGGGTCAGCTGCGGCACCCACTGCTCCAGGCCGTCGTAGAGCCGCTCGGACAGGAACGGGTCGCCCAGGGGCGTGAGGAGCTGCACTGGCGCGTGCGCGTACGCGTCCGGGCGGGGCCTGCGCAGCCGGGCGCGCACGTTGTCCCGGTACAGCCAGGCGCCGTGCGCCGCGTCCGAGGGAAGGGACGGGGCCGGGTAGTCCCCGGCGGGGAGCTTCTCGGCGCGCCGGAGGATTGCGGGCCAGCGCTTGCCGAGCGGGCCGCGCCAGGCCAGTTCCGGCAGGGCCGGTGTGTGCAGCAGGTACACGTACCAGGAGCGGGCGCCCTGCCCCAGCAGCTGGACCGCCCGCCGGGGCGTCGGGCGCTTCACGCGCGCGTCGATCCAGTGCCCGAAGTGGTCCAGGGACGGACCGGACATCGACGTGAAGGAGGCGATGCGGCCCTTCGTGCGGGCCACGGTGACGAACTCCCAGGACTGCACCGAACCCCAGTCGTGGCCGACCAGGTGCACCGGCCGGTCCGGGCTCACCGCGTCCGCCACGGCCAGGAAGTCGTCCGTGAGCTTGGCCAGGGTGAAGCCCCCGCGCAGCGGCCGCGGCGCCGTCGAGCGGCCGTGGCCGCGCACGTCGTACGCCACCACGTGGAAGCGGCCCGCGAGGCGTTCGGCCACCTCGGACCACACCTCCTTGCTGTCCGGGTAGCCGTGCACCAGCAGCACCGTCGGCCGCGCCGGATCGCCCAGCTCGGCCACGCACAGCTCGACCCCGCCGGTCCGCACCCGGCGCTCCCGCGCACCCTTCAGCATCGCTCCGCCTCCGCTGTCCTGCCGCGCCGCCGCCGGCTGCGGTACGCGTCCGTCACGTGACCCGGCGAATCTGTCAGTTGTTAGAGGAAGCGTCAACAGGCTCGACCGGGAACGGGGGGCAAGCCCTGGGCGGGGGATCCCCTAAGGCCCCGTACGACTCGAGTCTGACGCCAAGACGGCTCTGTGGTCTGACGACCGGGGTGGTGCGGATCACTACCGTCGTAGGCGTGACTGTGATCGCGACCGAAAGCCTGAGCAAGCGGTTCCCCCGGGTGACCGCGCTCGACCGGTTGTCCGTGGACATCGGGCCCGGTGTGACGGGACTCGTCGGAGCCAACGGCGCCGGCAAGTCCACCCTGATCAAGATCCTGCTGGGTCTGTCCCCCGCCTCGGAGGGCCGCGCGCGGGTGCTCGGCCTGGACGTGGCCACCGAGGGCGCCGCCATCCGCGAACGCGTGGGCTACATGCCGGAGCACGACTGCCTGCCGCCCGACGTCTCGGCCACCGAGTTCGTCGTGCACATGGCGCGGATGTCCGGCCTGCCGCCCACCGCCGCCCGCGAGCGCACCGCGGACACCCTGCGCCACGTCGGCCTGTACGAGGAGCGCTACCGCCCCATCGGCGGCTACTCCACCGGCATGAAGCAGCGGGTGAAGCTCGCCCAGGCGCTGGTGCACGACCCGCAGCTGGTCTTCCTGGACGAGCCGACCAACGGCCTCGACCCGGTCGGCCGCGACGAGATGCTCGGCCTGATCCGCCGCATCCACACCGACTTCGGCATCTCGGTGCTGGTCACCTCCCATCTGCTGGGCGAACTGGAGCGCACCTGCGACCACGTGGTCGTCGTCGACGGCGGCAAGCTGCTGCGGTCCAGCTCCACCACCGACTTCACGCAGACCACGACCACGCTCGCGATCGAGGTCACCGACAGCGACGAACACCCCGACGGCACCCGCGCGGTCCGCGAGGCCCTCCACGCGCGCGGGGTGGACACCCACGCCGAGGGCGCGGGCCTGCCCGGCGCGGGCCACATCCTGCTGCTGACCGCGGCGGGCGAGGAGACGTACGACCTCGTGCGCGACGTCGTCGCCGACCTCGGCCTCGGCCTGGTCCGCATGGAGCAGCGCCGGCACCACATCTCCGAGGTGTTCACCGGCAGCGACGAGCAGCGGAAGGAGGCCGTCGGACATGGCGGTTGAGCATCCCCCGGCCGGCCCGGGCACCCTGGGGACTTCGCGCGGTGACCAGAGCCGCATCCACGACATCGGCTACCGCGGCTACGACGGCCCGCGCCTCGGCCGCGCCTACGCCCGCCGCTCGCTGTACTCGCAATCCCTGCGCGGCGCCTACGGCCTCGGCCGCTCGGTGAAGTCCAAGGTGCTGCCGATGCTGCTGTTCGCGGTGATGTGCGTGCCCGCGGCCATCATGGTCGCCGTCGCGGTCGCCACCAAGGCGCACGAACTGCCGCTGGCGCACGCCTACACCCGCTACGCGATCGTCACGCAGGCCGTGATCAGCCTGTACGTCGCCGCGCAGGCGCCGCAGGCCGTCTCGCGCGACCTGCGCTTCAAGACCGTGCCCCTGTACTTCTCGCGGCCCATCGAGACCGCCGACTACGTGCGGGCGAAGTTCGCGTCCCTCGCCTCGGCCCTGCTCATCCTCACCGGCGCCCCGCTGCTGGTGATGTACGTGGGCTCGCTGCTCGCCAAGATGGGCTTCGCCCACCAGAGCGAGGAGTTCGCCCAGGGGCTGGTCTCCGTCGCCCTGCTGTCGCTGCTGTTCGCCGGCATCGGCCTGGTCATCGCCGCCGTCACCCCGCGCCGCGGCTTCGGCATCGCCGCCGTGATCGCCGTGCTGACCATCTCCTACGGCGCGGTCTCCACCCTCCAGGCCATCGCCGACGCCCAGGGCAGCGCCGGTGCCGTCCCGTGGATCGGCCTGTTCTCCCCCGTCACGCTGATCGACGGCGTGCAGTCCGCCTTCTTCGGCGGCCGCTCCTCCTTCCCCGGCGGGGTCGGCCCGTCCCACGGCGAGGGCGCGGTGTACGTCCTGGTCGTGCTCGGCCTGATCGCCGCGTGCTACGCCCTCCTGATCCGCCGCTACAAGAAGGTGGGGCTGTGACGACCCTCAGCATCGACCACGTCTCCCGCTGGTTCGGCAACGTGGTCGCCGTCAACGACATCACCATGACCATCGGCCCCGGCGTCACGGGTCTGCTCGGGCCCAACGGCGCCGGCAAGTCCACCCTCATCAACATGATGGGCGGCTTCCTAGCCCCCTCCACCGGCTCGGTCACCCTCGACGGGCAGCCGGTGTGGCGCAACGAGGAGATCTACCGGCACATCGGCGTCGTCCCCGAGCGGGAGGCGATGTACGACTTCCTCACCGGACGCGAGTTCGTGGTCGCCAACGCCGAACTGCACGGACTCGGCGCCAAGGCGGCCCAGCGGGCCCTCGCCACGGTGGAGATGGAGTACGCGCAGGACCGGAAGATCGCCACCTACTCCAAGGGCATGCGCCAGCGCGTGAAGATGGCGAGCGCCCTGGTTCACGACCCCTCGCTGCTCCTGCTCGACGAGCCGTTCAACGGCATGGACCCGCGCCAGCGCATGCAGCTCATGGACCTGCTGCGCCGGATGGGCGACGAGGGCCGCACGGTGCTGTTCTCCTCGCACATCCTCGAGGAGGTCGAGCAGCTCGCCCGGCACATCGAGGTCGTCGTCGCCGGACGGCACGCGGCCAGCGGCGACTTCCGCCGGATCCGCCGCCTGATGACCGACCGCCCGCACCGCTACCTGGTCCGCTCCAGCGACGACCGCGCCCTCGCGGCCGCGCTGATCGCCGACCCGTCGACGTCCGGCATCGAGGTCGACGTCACCGAGGGCGCGCTGCGCGTCCAGGCCGTGGACTTCGGCCGCTTCACCGCCCTGCTGCCGAGGGTCGCCCGCGACCACGGCATCCGGCTGCTCACGGTGTCGCCGTCCGACGAGTCCCTCGAGTCCGTCTTCTCGTATCTCGTCGCGGCGTAGGAGGCCGAAATGTACGACCCCACCGTCGCCCGGCTCACCTACCGGGCCCTGCTCGGCCGCCGCCGGGCCCTCATCCTCGGCGCGCTGCCGCTGCTGCTGATCGTGATCTCCGTGGCCGTACGCGCCCTGACCGGCGCGGACGACCAGACGGCCGCCGACGTCCTCGGCGGGTTCGCGCTCGCCACCATGGTGCCGATCATCGGTGTCATCGCGGGCACCGGCGCCATCGGCCCGGAGATCGACGACGGCTCCGTCGTCTACCTGCTGTCCAAGCCGATCAAGCGGCCGACGATCATCCTCACCAAGCTGATCGTCGCCATCGGGGTCACCATGGTGTTCTCCGCCGTGCCGACCATGATCGCGGGGCTCATCCTCAACGGCAACGGCCAGCAGATCGCCGTCGCCTACACGGTGGCCGCGCTCGTCGCCTCCATCGCCTACTCCGCGCTGTTCCTGCTGCTGGGCACCGTGTCCCGGCACGCGGTGGTCTTCGGGCTGGTCTACGCCCTCGTCTGGGAGGCGCTGTTCGGCTCCCTGGTGCCGGGGGCGCGCACGCTGAGCGTCCAGCAGTGGTCGCTCGCCGTCGCCCACAAGGTGGCCGGCGGGGACCTGGTGACCTCCGACGTCGGGCTGACGACGGCCACGGTGCTGCTGGTCGCGGTCACCGTCCTCGCCACCTGGTACGCCGGCCAGAAGCTGCGGTCGCTGACGCTGGCGGGCGAGGAGTAGGCCGCCGGCGGCCTTGACGGGGACTTCACACCGGTCGCGGCACACTGGGCAAAACGGATGTACGGCTGGAAACGGGGCCTGGGAGGCCGGGTGATGGCGGAGGAGACGCCGCGCAGCAGCGGGGACGAGCGGTCCGGGGGCGACGTGTGGGACGACGTCGTGCTGGACGAGGACTTCATACGCGCCGCCGGCACCTCCGAGCCGTCCGCCCGCGCCCGGATGCTCGCCGCCCGCTGGCGCGCGCAGGAGCCCGAGCCGCGGCCCTGGCGCTCCGACGAGCCGCCCGCGGGCTGGTTCTTCGGCAAGGCGCGCCGGCGCAGGTGGCGGCGCCGCTAGGGCGGCCGGCGTACCGGCGTACCGGTTAATTCGGTGGCGGCGGACTCCTCTGCGGGGCACAGTGGTCATGCCCCGTTCGCCGGGAGTGTCCCGGCGCCGCGATCAGGGAGAGGAGGCGGGCGATGTCCATGCACGGCAGTACGCCCGGCTCCCGACAGGGTGGTCCGAGGCCGGCTCCGGAGTAGTCGCCACCACTCCGTGGAGCCACGGGAACCGCCCGGGGCGGCCGCTTCGAGCACGCGATGCCGCACTCGCGTGGGCCGCCCACCCGGAGGATTGGCCGAGTGGCAAGGCACCGGTTTGCTAAACCGTGGTCGGGTTGGGAAAGCCCGCGCACGTTCGATCCGTGCATCCTCCGCGAGACGTTGTCACCGGGACTCGGGCGCATTTCCGGCGTGCGGCACATGGAGTGGTCGGCCGGTGCCGCGGACGGGGCTGCGCCGTGGGGCTCGGGGCACGTGGCCGAGTGACGGCACCGTCGTGGCTCGTCCTCGTCGCGCGGTTCCCCGCGCCCCTGCTGCCGGGAGCGCCGGCCGTCGGGCGCGCTACGACAGCAACCGCTCCAGCACCTCCGCGATGCCGTCCTCCTCGTTGGAGGAGGTGACCTCGTCCGCGACCGCCTTGAGTTCCTCGTGGGCGTTGGCCATGGCCACGCCGCGGGACGCCCAGGCGAACATCGGGACGTCGTTGGGCATGTCGCCGAAGGCGAGCGTGTCGGCGGCCTTCATCCCCAGACGTCGCGCCGCCAGGGAGAGACCGGTCGCCTTGGACAGGCCCAGCGGCAGCAGCTCCACGATGCCCGCGCCCGCCATCGCCACCGAGACGAAACCGCCGGCCACGCGGCGCGCCGTCTCCGCCAGTTCGTCGTCGCCGAGTGACGGATGCTGGATGTAGATCTTGTTCAGCGGCGCCGCCCAGAGGTCGGAGGCGTCCGTGAAGGGCGTCCCCGGGAGGGATCCCGTGACCGCGTAGCCCGGGCCCACCAGCACGTCCCCGTCCAGGCCGTCCCGGCTGGCCGCCAGGTGCAGCGGGCCCACCTCGGCCTCGATCTTCGCCAGGGCCACGCCCGCCAGCTGCCGGTCCAGGGTGACCGAGGTGAGCAGGCGGTGCGCGCCCGCGTCGTACACCTGTGCGCCCTGGCCGCAGACGGCGAGCCCGTCGTAGCCCAGGTCGTCGAGGATGTGCCGGGTCCAAGGGACGGCGCGGCCGGTCACCACGATGTGCGCCGCGCCCGCCGCGGTGGCCGCGGCGAGCGCGTCACGGGTGCGCCGCGAGACCGACTCGTCGGAGCGCAGCAGCGTTCCGTCGAGGTCGGTGGCGATGAGCCGATAAGGGAAAGCCGTGGTCACTTGGCGACCGGCTCCAGGACCTCCCGGCCACCCAGGTACGGGCGCAGCACGGGCGGCACGTACACGGAGCCGTCGGCCTGCTGGTGGTTCTCCAGGATCGCCACGATGGTGCGCGGGACGGCGCACAGCGTGCCGTTGAGCGTGGCGAGCGGCTTGACCTGCTTGCCGTCACGGACGCGGATCGACAGGCGGCGGGACTGGAACTCGGTGCAGTCCGAGGTCGAGGTCAGCTCGCGGTACTTGCCCTGGGTCGGGATCCACGCCTCGCAGTCGAACTTGCGGGCGGCCGAGGAGCCGAGGTCACCGGAGGCCACGTCGATCACGCGGAACGGCAGCTCCAGCGAGGTCAGCCACTGCTTCTCCCACTCCAGCAGCCGCTGGTGCTCGGCCTGGGAGTCCTCGGGGGCGACGTACGAGAACATCTCGACCTTGTCGAACTGGTGTACGCGGAAGATGCCCCGGGTGTCCTTGCCGTGCGAGCCGGCCTCGCGGCGGAAGCACGGCGAGAAGCCCGCGTAGCGCAGCGGCAGCCGGTCGGCGTCGAGGATCTCGTCCATGTGGTACGCGGCGAGGGGGACCTCGGAGGTGCCGACGAGGTAGAGGTCGTCGGCGTCGAGGTGGTAGACGTCCTGGGCGGCCTGGCCGAGGAAGCCGGTGCCCGCCATCGACTGCGGGCGGACCAGGGCGGGCGTCAGCATCGGCGTGAAGCCGGCCGCCGTGGCCTGGGCGATCGCGGCGTTGACCAGCGCGAGCTCCAGCAGGGCGCCGACGCCGGTGAGGAAGTAGAAGCGGGAGCCGGAGACCTTGGCGCCGCGCTCCACGTCGATCGCGCCGAGGAGCGTGCCGAGCTCCAGGTGGTCCTTGGGCTCGAAGCCCTCGGCGCCGAAGTCGCGGATCGTGCCGTGCGTCTCGAGGGTGACGAAGTCCTCCTCGCCGCCGACGGGTACGTCGGGGTGGACGAGGTTGCCGAGCCGGAGCAGCAGCTCCTGGGTCTCGGCGTCGGCGGCGTCGCGCTCGGCGTCGGCGGCCTTGACGTCGGCGGCGAGCTGGCCGGCCTTCTTCAGCAGCTCGGCCTTCTCGTCGCCCGAGGCCTTGGGGATCAGCCTGCCGAGCTGCTTCTGCTCGGCACGCAGCTCGTCGAAGCGGACGCCGGAGGACCTGCGCCGCTCGTCGGCAGACAGGAGGGAGTCGACGAGCGCGACGTCCTCTCCACGGGCACGCTGGGACGCGCGCACACGGTCGGGGTCCTCACGGAGCAGGCGAAGGTCAATCACGAGCCCAAGGCTACCGGTGCGGGCTCCCCGCCCACGACTCGCTATTCCGGGAGTTCGGATTCGTCGCTTACGTTCCGTAATGCGTCTCCTGCCGACCGTGTCAAGGAATTTCGTCTCACTCCCTGGGACGGGTCAGGTGTCCGGCGTCACGTTGACCTGATTCCCTTGCGGGGAGCGGGACTTGGCGGGCCGGTTGTCCACAGGGGGTGCCCCCTCCCCGAGAGTTATCCACAGCTGTGTGGAAGGTCTGTGGACTTCGGAATTGATCACTCCGGAAGCGTCCGTCCGACCGAAGAATTCCCGGGTCAAAGTACGCCGACACCCACTTTCGGGTGGAAAAGGGTCGCTCTAAAAGATGAACCAAAGGAAACGAATGGACGAAGGGTGACCGATGCGCCGGTGGCCCCGTCTGGGAGCCGTAGGGCGATTTGTCGACCGGGTCGCCGTGCCGTGTCGACTTGTCCCCAGGTCGAGAGGAGCGCCTGTGGATAACCTCTGTGGATAACGACGATATGCAGGTACGACCGGCTGGGAGCAGCCTAAGGCCTTACTGGAACCGGCCGTCCTGGCAGCGCGCCACCCAGTCCGAAGCCGCCAGGAACTCCTGGTCCGAGGTTCCCGGCAGGGCGGTGCGCTCCTGGCCCGGCCGGATGTCGGCGCGCGGATAGGAGCCGAGGAAACGCACCTGGAGGCAGATCCGCTTCAGCCCCATCAGCGCCTCGGCGACCCGCCGGTCGGAGATGTGGCCCTCGGCGTCGATGCAGAAGCAGTAGTTGCCGATGCCGGCCCCGGTCGGCCGGGACTGCAGCAGCATCAGGTTGATCCCGCGGGTGGCGAACTCGCCGAGCAGGTCGCGCAGGGCGCCCGGGTGGTCGTCCCGCTGCCACAGCACCACCGAGGTCTTGTCGGCGCCGGTCGGTGCGGCGGGCCGGGCGGGGCGGCCGACCAGCACGAACCGGGTCTGCGCGTTCTCCGCGTCGTGGATCCCGGTCTCCAGGGCCCGCAGGCCGTACCGGGCGGCGGCGAACTCGCCCGCGAACGCGGCGTCGTACCGGCCCTCCTGGACCAGGCGCGCGCCGTCCGCGTTCGACGCGGCCGACTCCCAGACGGCGTCCGGCAGGTTCGCCCTCAGCCAGTTGCGCACCTGCGGCTGGGCCGCCGGATGGGCGGTGACCGTCTTGATGTCGGACAGCTGCGTGCCCGGCCGGACGAGCAGCGCGAAGGTGATGGACAGCAGCACCTCGCGGTAGATCATCAGCGGCTCGCCCGCGACCAGCTCGTCCAGGGTGGTCGTGATGCCGCCCTCGACGGAGTTCTCGATCGGCACGAACGCGGCCTCGGCCTCGCCCGCCCGCACCGCGTCCAGCGCGGACTGCACGGACACGTAGGGCAGCAGCTCCCGGGTGGCCGCCTCCGGAAGCGTGCGCAGAGCGACTTCCGTGAAGGTGCCCTCGGGACCGAGATACGCATAGCTCGCTGGCATGCCTTCACCCTAATGGCCGTGGGGAAAAGCGGCTTCCGTGTCTCATGAACACCACCCGGCCGGGTGGTTTGCAGGCCCGTGCGGGTGAATCACCGCTCTTCGGCTCACCCCTCCAGCAGCCGCTGGCCCACGTACTCTCCCTCGGCCGCCCCGCCGGGCACCGCGAACAGGCCGCTCGCCTCGTGCCGGATGTACGTCGACAGCGCGTCCCCGCGGTCGAGCTTGCGCTGCACCGGCACGAAGCCGCGCAGCGGGTCCGCCTGCCAGCAGACGAACAGCAGCCCGGCGTCGGGCGTGCCGTCCGCGTCGATGCCGTCGTGGTAGGAGAACGGGCGTCGCAGCATGGCCGCGCCGCCGTTCCGGTCGGGCCGGGTGATGCGGGCGTGGGCGTTGACCGGGACGACGTACGCGCCCTTGGCGTCGGCCTTCTCCAGGTCCATCGGGGTCGTCTCGTCGCCGCCGGACAGCGGCGCCCCGTCGGACTTGCGGCGCCCGATGACCGCCTCCTGGGCCGCGAGCGACAGCTTCTCCCAGTCGTCGAGGAGCATGCGGATCCGCCGGACGACGGCGTACGAGCCGTTCGCCATCCAGGCGGGCTCCCCCGAGGCGGGTACGAAGATCCGCTTGTCGAAGTCGGCGTCGGCCGGCTTCGGGTTGCGGGTGCCGTCGATCTGGCCCATGAGGTTGCGGGCCGTCATGGGGTGGGCGGTGGCGCCCGGGCTGCGGTTGAAGCCGTTCATCTGCCAGCGCACGCGGGCGGCGCCGGCGGCGTCCTTCTGGATCGCGCGCAGGGCGTGGAAGGCGACCAGGGCGTCGTCGGCGCCGATCTGCACCCACAGGTCACCGTCGCTGCGCGCCTTGTCGAGGTGGTCGGAGGAGAAGTCGGGCAGCGGGTCGAGTGCGCCGGGCCGCTGCTTCTCCAGGCCGGTCCGGCCGAAGAAGCTGTGGCCGAAGCCGAAGGTGACCGTCAGCGAGGACGGACCCGCGTCCCGGGCCACGGCGGTGTCGTCGTGCGGCGCCGGCTCGCCCGCCATCAGCCGCTCGGCCGTCGTCGACCAGCGGCGCAGCAGGGCCGCCGCCTGCCTGCGGCCCGCACCCGCCACCAGGTCGAAGGCGACGAGATGGCCCCGGGCCTGCAGCCCTTCGGTGATCCCGGGCTGATGTTTCCCGTGAAACATCGCCCGGTTCGCGCCCACCGAGGTCAGGGGAGTGGCCTGGGCCGGCGCGGCGGCGTAGCCCACGGCTCCGCCGGCGGCTCCGAGGGCGAGGCCGGTGGCTCCGGCGGTGCCGAGCAGGGCGCGCCGGGAGAGGCCCCGGCTGCCGTCGGCGGCCGGCTCCGGCTCCGCGGACCCGTGCGGGCGGGCCTGGGGAAGGGACTGGTCGGGCATGGTGTCGTTCAGCCGATCTGCGCGTTCTTGGAAACGGTCGCCTGGTCGATGTCGGAGGTGCGCACGGTCACGGCGATCTTCCAGTCGCCCGCCATGGGGATCTGCACCCCTTCGGCCGCCCAGTGGCCGGTGGTGATGTGGTCGGGGGTCACGGGCAGCGGCCCGAGCTTCTTCGCCTCCAGGGTGAAGGCGACCTTCACCTCGGGGACGTCGAAGGCGCGGCCGTTGGGCCGCTGCACGTAGACGTGCATCTCGTTGCCGCCCACCCGGGCGGGGTCGAGGTCGAGGCGGACCAGGCCCTTGCCGTCGGTGCCGCCGGTGTCGAACGCCATGTCCAGGGTCACCGCGCCGGACGAGGAGGACGACGCGGAGGAGCTGGAGGACGACGAGGTGGCCGCCTTGGCCTCCTGCTCGGTACGGCCCGGCTCGGTCTGGGTCAGCGCGGTCGTGACGGCGAGCAGGACGACCGCGACGCCCGCCTCGGCCAGCACCGAGCGGCGCAGGCCGAAGCGGTTCGGGTCGGCGTCGCGGAGCCGCTTTTGCCGGGCGGTGTCCGCGGCGGCTTGCTGGCGCGCGAGCTGCGCGGCGCGCTCGGTGTCCGCGGGAGCGGTGTCCGTGCCGGCGGTCTCCAGGCCGGTCTCCGTGCCGGCGGACGCCGACGCGGAGACGCGCTCCTTCTCGGGCCGCCTCCCGGATTCCCCCGCCTCGCCCTCCGCGGGGAGCGCCTCCCCGAGCCGTCCCGTCCAGCGCCGTGAGATCGACGCGATGCCGACCAGCAGCGCCACCAGCCCGATCTTGACCAGCAGCAACTGCCCGTAGCGGGTCTCGGTGAACGCCGACCAGGAGCCGAGCTGGCGCCAGGACTGGTAGGTGCCGGTGGCGACCAGGGCCAGGACGGAGCCGAAGGCGACGCGGGAGAAGCGCCGTACGGCCGCGCTGCCGACCGGAGTGTCCGCGGGTGCCCGGTACAGCGCGACGAGGAGGGCGGTGAGGCCGCCCAGCCAGGCGGCGACGGCCAGCAGGTGGACGACGTCGACGGGCATGGCGATGCCCGGCTGCAGCCCCGTGGAGGCGTGCTCGGCCATGGCCCAGCTCGCCGCGAGCCCGGCGGCCACGACCACTCCGCCGACGGCCAGCCCGAAGCTCAGGTCGCGCTTCTCGTCGCCCTCCTCCCGACGCTCATAGGCGCCGAAGAGCACGGCGATGAACAGCGCGGCGGCGGCGAGCAGCAGCAGCCGGGAGACCAGCGCGGCGCCGGTCTTGGTCTGCAGCACCTGGCCGAGCAGGTCCAGGTCGAGGACGTCGCCGAGCTTTCCCGAGCCGGTGTAGGAGCCGCGCAGGAGCAGCAGCCACAGGGTGGCCGCGGTGAGCGCGAGCCAGCCGCCGACCACGAGCCGCTGCAGGGGCCGTACGCCGGCGCCGCGCTGCCAGCAGGCGAGCACGAAGGCGGCGCCGCCCGCGAGCACGATGAAGCCGGCGTAGGACACGTACCGCCCGGCCGCGTACAGCGCGCCGACGACACCGCCGCCGGCCGTGCCGACGCCCGAGACGACGGTCTGCGAGGGCGCTCCGACGGAGAAGGTGTACGCGCCGGAGACGGGGTGGCTGTCCGCCGAGACCACCTGGTAGGCGACCGTGTAGGTGCCCTTGGCCAGGCCGCTCCTGAGCCGCACGGCGTACGTCGTGCCGCTCACGTTGGCCGGGGAGCCGACCTGGACCTTGCGGCCCTTGGGGTCGAGTACCTGCAGCGAGTCGCCGTTCATCGCGACCGTCTCGGAGAAGGTGAGCGACACCTGGGTGGGCGCCTTGTCGACCACCACCCCTTGTGCGGGGTCGCTGCCGGTGAGCGCGGCGTGCGCGGAGGCCGGACCGGCGCCCGCGAGCAGCGCGCCGGTGACGGCGAGGAGCAGCAGCACCAGGGTCCGCAGGCGGGGGGTGATGGTCCGGGTCAAGGTGGTCCTTCCCTCAGTTGCCGGTCGACGGGTGGTACGTGGCGGACCGCACCGGCATCTCGACGGTGAGCGGTCCGGTCCTGGCGAAGGTGAGTTTCACGGTGACCCGCTGACCCTGCTCCGGCTTGCGCTTCAGCCTCTCGAACATCAGGTGGTTGCCGCCGCTCTTGAACACGAGCCGGCCGTGCGCGGGGACGGCGAAGGAGGTCTTCTCCTCCATGGCGCCGCCGACGGTGCTGTGCATGGTGACCTGGCCGGCGACCGCGCTGGTCACGGAGGTCAGCCGGTCCCGCGTGCCGCCCTTGTTGGTGATCGTGAGGAAGCCGGCCGCCATGTCGGCGGAGACCGGCTGGGGCATGTACGCCCCGCTCACCGACAGCTCGGGCCCGGCGGGGCCGGAATCCGTCCCGCACCCCGCGAGGGCGAGGGTGAGGGCCGCGGCGCCGGTGAGCGCGGACGCGGGCAGGATGGTGCGCCTCACGGCCTGGCTCCCTTGACGAGCTTGGGCAGGTCCTTGGTGTAGTCGTCGACCGTGGTGTCCTCGCCGTACAGGACGTAGCCGCCGTCCGTCTTCGGGGAGAAGGCGATGACCTGGGTGCCGTGCACCGAGACGACCTTGCCGTTCTTGTCCTTCGTCGTCGGCTCGATGGAGATGCCGAGGGAGCGGGCGCCGGCCTGGATGGTGGCGAAGTCGCCGGTGAGGCCGATGAACTGCGGGTCGATGCCCTTGAGCCACTTGCCGAGCTCGGCGGGGGTGTCCCGGGCGGGGTCGGTGGTGACGAAGACGACCCTGAGGTCGTTCTGCTCGGTCTTGGGCAGCGCCTTCTTGGCCACGGCGATGTTGCTCATCGTCGTCGGGCAGATGTCGGGGCAGTGCGTGTAGCCGAAGTAGACCAGCGTCGGGTGGCCCTTGGTCTCGGCGCGCAGGTCGTACTTCTTGCCGTGCGTGTCGGTGAGCACCAGGTCGGGCTTCTCGAACGGCTGGTCGAGTATGGTCGCGGCCTTGCCCGAGTCGGACGCCTCGGAGACCACGGAGACGGGCGACTTGGCGTCGTCGCCGCTGCCGCAGGCGGAGAGGGAGAGGGTGGCGGCGGCGAGCAGCGCGGCCGCGGCGAACGTCTTCTTGCGCATAGAGAAATGTCCCAGATGTGAGGGCTCCGGCGCGCACCGGGGCCGTACGACAGCCTCGCACGACCCCGGTGCGCGGGTGGAACGGCAGGGTCAGGCGGTGGTGCGGCGGCGGCCGGCGAGGACGCCGTAGGCGACGCCCGCGGCGCCGACGGCGATGCCGATCACGCCGAGCACGCGCGCGGTGGTGTCGCTGCCGCCCGTGGACCGCGCGGCGGCCGCCGTCCGGCCGTCGCCCTTGCCGTCGGTCTTCTCGGAGGCGTCCGTGGCGGCCGCGGTGCCGTGGTGGTCGTCGGTGGCCGCGGACAGCTGCAGCACGGGGGCCGGGTTCTCGGGCTCCGCCCGGCCGTCCTGGGGCGCCTCGATCCAGCGCACGACCTCGTTGTCGGAGTACGTCTGGATCGCCTTGAAGACCATCCGGTCGGTGTCCTCGGGCAGGGCGCCGAGGGAGAGCGGGAACTTCTGGAAGTAGCCGGGCTGGACGCCCTTGCCGTCGGCGGTCCAGGTGACCTTGGTGACGGCCTCGTCGATCTTCCGGCCGTGCACCGTGAGCGGCTTGGCGAGCTTGGCCGTGGTCACCTTCACGTTCCAGCCCGGAACCGGCTGGGGCATGACGGAGGCGACCGGGTGGTCGGCGGGGAGGTTCACCTCGAGCCTGGTGGTCGAGGCGTCGTCGCGCTCGTTGGGGACCTTGAAGTCCACGACCGCGTAACCGCCCTTGGCCGCGCTGCCCTCGGGCTGCACGGAGACGTGCGCGAAGGCGGGCACGGACAGGGCGAGGACGGCCGTGCCCGCGACGGCGCCGGCGGCGGCGACACGGGAGGCGACACGAGAAGCCTGCATGGCAGGAACACTCCACTCTGGGTGAGATCCGGTGAGGAAGAGGTGCGCGCGGGTGCGCGCGGGTGGCCGCGCGACGGCGGCCCCTCTCCTTCGATGGCGTGGAGTGGTGGACGCGTCGCGTCAGGCGGCGAGACGGAACGCGGCGGCGGGCGGGCCGCGGCGGATCACCGTGTGCTGGAGTGCGGTGGTGTGCGGGGCGGGCGCCTCGTCCCGCGCGGTGCGACAGTCCCGCGGGAGCGGCCCGGCCGCGGGCAGCAGCCCGGCGTACAGGGCGTGCGCCAGCGCGAGCGCCGCGCGCAGGGATCGTACGAGCGCCCCCTCGGCGACTCCGTGCGCCGACAGTTCGATCAGCCGCAGGACGGCCAGATCGCCGCGGCGCAGCAGCCAGCCGGTGGCGACGGCCGCGAGGACGTGGCCGAGCAGCATCGGCAGGGAGGGCAGCAGCGACGCCGTGGAGCCGGCGGCGCCGGCCATGGGGGGCATGGCCGGCACGGCACCCTCGGGCCGGCCCGAGGCGTCGATGAGGTGGGCGTCCAGCAGGAGCCGGTAGGCGTGCCCCGGGGTGAGCGCCGACGGGCTGGATCCGCACAGCAGCCGGGTGGCCCGCTCGACGAGCGCGCCGTCGCTGAGCGAGGTGCCCACCGGTTTCGCCGGCATCGCGCCCATGGCGGCGGCCGTGCCGTGCCTGCTCAGCCCGAACAGCGTGTGCAGCACGGTCTGGCCGACGGCGAGCAGCGCGGCGATGCCCGGCAGCGAGCGGGTGCGTCCGGCGAGCGGTGCCACGAGCAGCAGCGAGCCGAGGAATCCCGCGCCGAGCGTCCACAGGGGCACGCGCGCGCAGGAGGCCAGGGTGTGCCCGGCCGCGGCCAGCACGACGCAGACCGCGGCGAACACCGCGGCCCGCAGGATCCGGAGCCCGGCTCCGGGACGCGCCGTGCGCGCGTGGGGGGCAGTCATGGCGGGCTCATCATCCCACCGGCCGGCCCGGCGTCCCGCGGCAGGTGCCCCGATTCCGTCACGTGGGGGCCTACGGCACGCCGGAGCGATCGGGGAAAGTGGCCCGCTATACACCTATTCGTCCCGCCGCACATCGGCCGTATGGGCGGAGTCACGCGAACGGTGTGCTTACGGACACGCACGCGCGGCAATAGGTAACGGTATGTCGAGCCGCGGCCTGGAGGCTGGAGCATGAGCATCTGGTGGTCTCTGCATCTGCGCCGCGAGGCCGCGAGCGTGCCGCTCGCCCGGCGACTGCTGATGGGCGCCATGGAGACGGCGGGGGTCGACCCGGACGTCTCCTTCGACCTGTCCGTCGCCCTCAGCGAGGCCTGCGCGAACGCCGTGGAGCACGGCGGCGACACCACCCGTGAGGACGCCGGCGAGGCGTACCGGGTGACCGCCTACCTCGACGGCGAGAGGTGCCGGATCGAGGTGGCCGACTCGGGGCCCGGGGTCCCCGCCGCCCAGGAGTTCCGGCTCGCCCGCCCGGACGCCGAGCACGGCCGCGGGCTCGGTTTGATCAGGGAACTCGCCGATCACGTGCACATCGGGGCCAAGCCGGGCCGGGGCGGGACCGTGGTGAGCTTCGACAAGATCCTCAAATGGCGGAAGGATGCCCACCTGATCGCCGTGTAGCCTGCCCGCTTCAGGCGTCCAGCACCTTCGCCAGCACCTCCAGCGCCTCCGGGTACGCCCGCTCCCGCGGCGTGCCGTAGCCGACGACCAGGCCCTGCGGGCGGTCCTCGCCGGGTGCGTGCCAGTGGCTGCCCAGACGGCCGACGGCGAGCCCCTCGGCCTCGGCGCGGGCCAGGACGGCGTCCTCGTCGGGGACGTCGACCAGCGCGTGCAGGCCGGCCGCGACACCCCGCACCCGCCGGCGGCCGCCCAGCCGGTCCAGCAACCGGTCCCGGCGGCGCCGGTAGCGCAGCCGGCACGCGCGCACGTGGCGGTCGTAGGCGTGGCTGTCGATCAGCTCGGCGAGGGCCAGCTGGCCGATCGTCTCGGTGTGGTGGTCGCTGTGCAGCTTGGCGTCGGCGACCGCGTCGGCCAGGTGGGGCGGCAGCACCATCCAGCCGAGCCGCAGCGCGGGGCCGAGGGTCTTGGAGGCGGTGCCGAGGTAGACCACCTGGCCCGGGGCCATGCCCTGCAGTGCGCCCACCGGCTGCCGGTCGTAGCGGAACTCGCCGTCGTAGTCGTCCTCGACGACGAGCCCGCCCCGCGCGCGTGCCCAGTCGGTGAGCGCGCGGCGCCGTTCGGGGTGCAGGGTGACGCCGGTCGGGTACTGGTGCGCCGGGGTGACCACCACGGCGTCCGCCCCGCCCAGTGCCTCGGGGCGCACCCCGCGCCCGTCCACCGGCACCGGCAGCACGCTGCCGCCGCCCCGCCGCACCACCTCCCGGTGGAAGGGCAGCCCCGGGTCCTCCATGGCGACCGCGGCGCCGTCCAGCACGCGCGTGAGCAGCGCCAGTCCCTGGACGTACCCGGAGGTGATCACGATCCGCTCGGGCGGCGCGAGCACGCCGCGGGCCCGACCCAGGTAGCCCGAGAGCGCGGTGCGCAGCTCGATCCGGCCGCGCGGGTCGCCGTAGCCGTACGCCAGGGACGGCGCCGTCGCCACGGCGCGGCGCAGGGCGCGCAGCCAGGCCGCCGCCGGGAACGCGCCGACGTCCGGGCTGCCGGGGCGCAGGTCGAAACGCGGCGCACGCGCGCGTGCGCCGGTCTGCGGCGCCTCGGCGGCCGGCGAGGGCGGCAGCGGGGCCACCCGGGTGCCGGAGCCCTGGCGTGCCGTCAGGTAGCCCTCGGCCACCAGCTGGTCGTACGCCGCCTTCGCCGTGCCCCGCGACACCCCGAGTTCGGCCGCGAGGCGGCGGGTCGCCGGCAGCCGGGTGCCGGGCGTGAGCCGGCCCTCCCGCACGGCGTCCCTCAGGGCCCGCTCGAGTCCGGCCCGGCGCCCGTCCGCGGCGTCCGGCTCCAGATGCAGGTCGACGCCGACACCCGACCAGAAGTCGTCCACGGAAATTCCCCCCAGGCATGCCGACGGCCGGGCACCTCCCCGGTGCCCGGCCCTCAGTCTCGTATCAGCCCTTCAGCGACGCCATCCACGCCTCGACCTCGTCGGAGCGGCGCGGCAGGCCCGCCGAGAGGTTCCGGTTGCCGTCCTCGGTGACGAGGATGTCGTCCTCGATGCGGACGCCGATGCCCCGGTACTCCTCGGGGACCGTCAGGTCGTCGGCCTGGAAGTACAGGCCCGGCTCGACCGTGAGCACCATGCCCGGCTCCAGCGTGCCGTCCACGTACGTCTCCGTCCGGGCGGCCGCGCAGTCGTGGACGTCCAGGCCGAGCATGTGACCGGTGCCGTGGAGGGTCCAGCGGCGCTGCAGGCCCAGCTCCAGGACCCGCTCGACGGGGCCCTCGACCAGGCCCCAGGCGACGAGCCGCTCGGCGAGCACGCGCTGGGCGGCGTCGTGGAAGTCGCGGTACTTGGCGCCCGGCCTCACCGCCGCGATGCCGGCCTCCTGGGCGTCGTACACGGCGTCGTAGATCCTCTTCTGGATCTCGCTGTAGGTGCCGTTGATCGGCAGCGTGCGGGTGACGTCGGCGGTGTACAGGGTGTGCGTCTCCACGCCCGCGTCCAGCAGCAGCAGTTCGCCGGAGCGGACCGGGCCGTCGTTGCGCACCCAGTGCAGCGTGCACGCGTGCGGGCCGGCCGCGCAGATGGACCCGTAGCCGATGTCGTTGCCCTCCACGCGCGCGCGGAGGAAGAACGTGCCCTCGATGTAGCGCTCGCTCGTGGCCTCGGCCCTGTCGAGGACCTTCACCACGTCCTCGAAGCCGCGCACGGTGGAGTCGACGGCCTTCTGCAGCTCGCCGATCTCGAACGCGTCCTTGACCAGCCGCATCTCGGAGAGGAAGACGCGCAGCTCCTCGTCGCGCTCGCCGGTGACCTTGTCGGTCAGGGCGGCCTCGATGCCGGCGTCGTGGCCGCGCACGACCCGCACGGGGCCGGTGGCCTCGCGCAGGGCGTCCGGCAGTTCGCGCACGTCGGCGGCGGGGATGCCGTACAGCGTCTCGGACTCGGCGAGGGAGTGGCGGCGGCCGACCCACAGCTCGCCGTGGCCGGAGAGCCAGAACTCGCCGTTCTCCCGGTCGGAGCGGGGCAGGAGGTAGATCGTCTCCGTGTGGCCGTCCGCGGTGGGCTCCAGGACGAGGACGCCGTCCTCGGTCTGGTCGCCGGTGAGGTAGGCGTACTCGACGGAGGCGCGGAAGGGGTACTCCGTGTCGTTCGAACGGGTCTTCAGGTTGCCCGCGGGGACGACGAGCCGCTCGCCGGGGAAGCGGGCGGAGAGCGCCGCACGGCGGCGGGCGGTCTCGGCGGCCTGCGGGATCGGCGTCAGGTCGCGCAGCTCGGTGTCGGCCCAACCGGACTTCATGTTCTCGGCCAGCTCGTCGGAGACGCCCGGGTACAGGCCGTTCTTGCGCTGCTTGACGGTCTCCTCCGACTCGGTCTCGGGGCCCTCCGCGGTGGCGGAGTCGGGCACAGCCGGGTTGAGCTCGTCGGACACGTGATCCTCCTCGGTACGCAGGTGACATCTCCCCCGGGCCCGCGACGCTCCTGCTTGTGGCCGAGCGGGGACCTCCATCATCGTACGGTCGCACCGGATCCGGTCCGGGGCGGCGCCCGCTGTTATGCCCGGTCATGCCAGGTGCCGGCGCCGGTGCCCTCAGTCGAAGCGGGCCGCCAGCAGCACCACGTCCTCCGGGCCCTCCGCCGCGTCCAGGCCGTCCGGCAGGACGGTGCGCAGCACGTGGTCGGCGATCGCTCCCGGGTCGTGGCGCAGGGTGCGCGGGATGCTCGCGGCGGCCGCGTGCAGCCGGGCGAAGGCGCGGTCCAGCGGGTCGCCGGTGCGGTGCAGCAGCCCGTCGGTGTAGAGCAGGACCGTCTCGCCCGCCTCGGCCTGGATCTCCACGCTCGGCGCCTCCCAGCAGGCGAGCATCCCGAGCGGTGCGGAGACGGAGGTCTCGGCGAACTCGGTGCGCCGCTCGCCGATCAGCAGGGGCGGGCTGTGCCCGGCACCGGCCAGGGTGACCTTGCGCAGCGCGGGCTCGCAGTAGGCGAACAGGGCGGTGGCGGAGCGGGCCGGCTCGGTCAGCCGCAGCAGCAGCTCCAGGTCGGACAGGACGGCGACCGGGTCCTCGCCCTCCATCACCGCGTAGGCGCGCAGCGAGGCGCGCAGCCGGCCCATGGCGGCCACCGCGCTCGGCCCGGAGCCGGTGACCGAGCCGACGGACAGGCCGAGCGCGGCGTCGGGCAGGGGCAGCGCGTCGTACCAGTCGCCGCCGCCGCGCGGGCCGGTGCGGTGCCGGGCGGCGAGCTGGACGCCGGGCACCCGGGGCAGCCGGGACGGCAGCAGCTCCTCGGCGAGGGTCGCCGCACGCGCGCGCGTGCGCTCCACCTCCAGCAGCAGGGCGAGGTGTTCGGCGGCGTGGCGGACGTACAGGCCGGCGAGGTGGCGGCGGCGCTCGTCCGGCGCGGCGGGCTCGTCGTAGAGCCAGACGGCGGCTCCGAGGCGGCCGGCGGACTCGGTGCTCAGGGGGAGCGCGTAGCTGGCGGCGTAGCCGAGCCGGGCGGCCACCTCGCGGTGGCGGGGGTCGAGGCCGTCCTCGGCGAGCAGGTCGGGGTGGAGGATCTCGGCGGCCGCGCCCGGGTCGTAGGGCAGGGCGCCGCGTGGCACGGTCTCGAGGTGGCCGAGGTCGGCGCGGCCGAGGCCGAGGCCGGTGGTGGTGCGGGGGCCGAGCCCGTCGGCGGGTTCCAGGACCACCAGGCCGCGGCGGGCGCCGACGAGGGCGGACCCGGCGCGCAGCACCTCCTGCAGGGCGTTCTCCAGGCCGTGCGTGCAGGAGAGGCGCTCGGTGAGTTCGTGGAGGGTCGTGAGGTCCGAGACCCAGCCGGCCAGCCGGTCCTGGAGCAGGGCGCCGGGTGCGGGTCCGGTGGGGACGGGCGCGGCGGTGACGGGGGCGACGAGGCCCGGCGAGGGGCCGGCGCCCGGGACGGGGGAGGCGGGTGCGACAGTGTGGGCGGAAGGGGAAACCGAGGGATCGATTCCGGCCACTTTCGGGGGGTGCGGGGCGTTCATGGCGTCCGGCTTTCGGACCGGTGCGTATTGCTCAAAAGCATCGCAAACCCCCATGTCATTCTGCGCCGCCAGCAGTGTCTCCACATGTACACGCACTCGTGAGGGGATGTCCAGCATTGTCCTGCGGGGATTCCTGGTGTCCATGGGTCGCGTGTGGGTTTTTCCCGAAACCCTTGCCTTACTGCCAAGTTGGCTTGAAACTGCCTCGGGTAATGGTTCACTGCGGTCGACTGGCCTTGCTCCACGGAGCGTCACAGCGGTCGTGATGGGTACGTACTCGGTGAAGGCCAGGGGTGGTTGGGGGCCACCCGGAACCTGGCGACGGACCCGGGCGTCATAACCACCGACGGCCGAGCCCCATCCTCCCGTGGCGGAGGCGAAGAGAAATACGCGCGACGTAAAACGCCATACTTCGCCACCCCCACGCCGCACCCGTGCTTTTGACAGACGCACCAAGGACGCGGCCCACGCTCGACCCCCTGGGGTACCCCTTGCCGTACGCAGGGGTGTGATGCGCCAACAGGTACGCACAGTGAAGTGATCGACACATGATGTGATCCACGGTGTTGCCAGCGGTGCAACGGAAAGGAGCGAGCGCTGATGCGCGAGATCCTCGGAAGGCGACGCAGGCTCCTGTCCAAGCGGAACGACGGGAGGCCTGAGCTGATCAGCGCGGCCCTGACCTTCGCCACGGAATGGCAGTGGCCCGTACTCCCGGGCGTGGCCCCGGACCCGCAGGGGCGGGCCCGCTGCGCCTGCCCGGACCCGGAGTGCACGGTGCCCGGTGCCCACCCCTTCGACCCCGGCCTGCTCGCGGCCACCACCGATGCGCGCATGGTGCGCTGGTGGTGGACCAACCGGCCGGCCGCGCCCGTCGTGCTGGCCACCGGGGGCAGTGCGCCCTGCGCGGTCAGCCTGCCGGCGCCCGCCGCCGCCCGCGCCCTCGACCTGCTCGACCGGCGGGGCATGCGGCTCGGCCCGGTGATCGCCTCGCCGGAGCGCTGGGCGGTGCTCGTCAAGCCGTACTCCCTGGAGCAGCTCGGCGAACTGCTCTACGCCAAGGACCACGTGCCCGGCTCGCTCCGCTTCCACGGCGAGGGCGGCTATCTCGCCCTGCCCCCGTCCGAGACCGGCCAGGGCTCCGTCCGCTGGGAGCGCGCCCCGCTGCCCGGCTCGGCCGCCCCCTGGGTGCCCGACGTGGAGGCCGTGGTGGACGGCGTGGTCGACGCCCTCACTCGTACGGGTGTGAGCGCGCCCGAGTTGTAGGGCCGCCCGGCGCGGGGCCGGCCCGATGCCCGCTCACGGTCGTTATCTTCCGTGGCATGCTGCGCATCCCTGGCGGTCACCGCACCCGGACGTCGCACCGGGGCGCCCCGGACCCCGGACGGCTCCGCCTGCTCGCCCTGGTGAGTGTCGTGGCGGCCGCGGTCGCGCTGCCCTGGGCCGTGGCGTCCGCGGGGCAGGTCGGCGACTCCCCGGGGCTCGCCGAGAAGAACGGCCGGGGAACCGCCGGGGTGAAGCCGTCGGCCGCCCCGCCGTCCGGCGCCCGGCCCTCCGGCTCCCCGCTGCTGCTCGGCCTGGGCCTGGCCACCGCCGCCCGCTGCGGACCCGCCCTGTCCTCCCCGGACGGCGTCGAGGCGCAGACGTGTGTGATGGCCCAGGGCGAGGACACCTGGGCGCGCACCTACTACCGCAACGCCACCGGCGAGGCCGTGGACGCCGTGCTGAGCCTCATGGGAGCGGGCGGCCGGACCGTGCAGATCCACTGCCCCGCGGGCACCGACGACGAGCCGGCCACCTGCGAGACGCCCCGCGGGCACACCCGGGGCCCGATGGACGCCTACACGGCCGTCGCCGAGTTCTCCCGGCACGGCGGCGGGCCGCTGCTGCTGCACTCCGGCAGCAACTCCGCGCAAGAACAGGGGAGTTGACGCATCGCCTCGTCGCGTACACCGCGTCCGGGCATGGAAAGGCCCGGTTGCTGGCGACGGGGGATGCACCAGCAACCGGGCTACTGGAACGGTAACAAGAGATCGGCGGTTCGCAAATTCGATCTCGGCTATTCGGACACCGAATTCCCTGCCCCGGCGGGGAGTTGTGACAGGAGTCACCTGATTCGGGTGGATTCGTCGCGGCTGACCGACCGGTCAGCCGCGAGCCGCGCGCGAGCCTGCCTCAGCTGAGCGTGACCTGCCGGTTCGTCAGCCCGCCGCGCGCCCGGCGCTCCTCGGGCGTGAGCGGTTCGGTGACCGCGAGGGCGGCGGCGAGCCGCTCGGCGAACTCGGCGGCCGGCTTCTCCACCTCCTCGGCCGTGACCCCGCTCGGCAGGTCCCAGACCGGCACGGTGAGCCCGTGAGCACGGAAGGAACCCACCAGCCGGGTGCCCTCGCCGAGGCTGGACCGGCCCGCAGCGTGCAGCCGGGCGAGCGCGTCCAGAAGCCGCTCCTCCTCGTGCGGCATGACCCAGCGCAGGTGGTTCTTCTCCGGGGTCTCGCACCAGTACGCGGCGTCCACGCCCGACAGCTTCACCGTCGGGATGGCGGCGGCGTTGGCGCGCTCCAGGGAGGCGGTCACCTCCGGGGTGGCGTTCTCCGCGTCCGGCACCCAGAACTCGAAGCCGCTGTGCACAACTGGCTCGAAGGCGCCCTCCGGGTCGAGCAGGTCCTGCAGCCGCTGACCGTCGGCGGGGGCGCGGCGGCCCTGCACCGGCGTGCCGGGCTCGGCCGCGAGCGCGCGCCGCAGGGTGTCGGCGAGGTCGCGGCTGATGTCCCCGGAGGACGTGTCGTTCTGCAGGCCGAGCAGGACCGAGCCGTCGTCCCGGCGCAGCGCCGGCCAGGCCATCGGCAGCACCGTCGCGAGCGTGACCGAGGGAACCCCCTCCGGCAGACCGCCCTTGAGGGGCAGCTCCACCGTGGCGGCCGGCACCAGTTCGCGCAGCGCGACCCAGTCGCACTCGCCGGGCAGCCCCTCGAACGGGCGGTGCACCAGCTCGGCCACGGCCTGCGCGGCGGCCCGGCCGTGACACGCCTTGTAGCGCCGGCCGCTGCCGCAGGGGCAGGGTTCGCGGGCCCCGACGACCGGGATCTCCTCGCCGGGCTGCGGGCGCTTGGCCTTCGTCTGGGGTCGCTTCTTGGCCATCGTGGGGTCTCCCGGTTACGGCTCGTCTCGTACGGGCGGGAGCCTAGCCGCTCGTGCCACGAGCGACGGGAACCTGTGGACAACGGACACGCGGGGACGCCGGGGCGGTGCGCCGGGACGCCGGCCGGCGCGCGCACCCGCCCCGGGTCCCGCCCGGAAAGACTCGGCCGATCCTCAGCCCAGTTCGTCCAGCACGTCCGCGAGGTCCAGTCCGGCCAGGGCCGGGACCGCGGCGGACGTGACGCGCGTAGCGAAACCCCCGCGGTGACGCCCGGCATCCGGATCATGAACGTCCTCGTGGACCACGACCCAGACCGTCACCTCGCCCTGGACGTCGTCCCGCACGCCCCAGTCGTCGGCGAGCGCCGTGATGATGTTCAGCCCCCGGCCGCCGTGCGCGGTGACCGAGGGAGTGGCCGGAGCCGGGCGGGTCGGGCCGCCGCCGTCCGTCACCTCCACGACGAGCCGCCCGCGCGGGTCCACCCGCCATGCGGCCCGCACGTCGCCGTCCCCGGCCGGAGCGTCGCCCAGGGGTCGCCCGTGTTTGCAGGCATTGCTCAAAAGTTCGGAAAGGATCAGTACGGCATCGTCGATGACCGTTTCCGACACCCCACCGCTGCGCAGTTGCGCCCGCATGCGGTGCCTCGCCTTCCCCACGCCCGCAGGGCCATGGGGTACGGCCATGCACGACGACGTGGGCACCTCCTGTGCCACCACCAACGCCACCCCCGAGACCTCCTTCGCCCCACGCCACGGTGTGGATGCCCCAACGGCCTGTACCGGAAACCGGCCAATCCCCTTCCGCTGGCGCAGGGGCAACGACCGCGTACGGAGCGAACGCGCCGGAGCACTCCCTGTGACGGGCCGGTCACTGGTCTGTCATCGTGTGGCTGGATTTCGTTGGTGTGGCCGCAAGGAGGATGCGGGAACCCGGCGCCGGGGGTCAAGAGGGGCGACACGGTCCTTACGCGCCTCTTCCCGTCGGTCGCGCTGTCGACTGCTCCCCTTCCGTCCCCCTGGCGTCCCTCGTGTCAGTCCACGCGGCCGAGCTGCCGCAGTACCGCGCGCGGCCGGTTGGTGATGATGGCGTCGACGCCCAGGCCGACGCAGAGGGCGACGTCCTCGGGCTCGTTCACGGTCCAGACGTGGACCTGGTGACCGGCGTCTTTCAGCCGTTCCACATATGCCGGGTGGTTGCGCACGATGCGGATCGAGGGCCCCGCGATCCGCACGCCCGCCGGCAGCCGCCCGTCGCGCAGCCGGGGCGAGGCGAACTGCGTCAGGTGGACCGTCGGCAGCGCGGGCGCGGCCGCGTGCACGCGCTGCAGCGAGCGCGCCGAGAAGCTCATGATCCGCACCGGCGAATCGGCCGCCGACCCGGGCGCGGCCAGGCCGAAGCGCTGCAGCAGGAGCAGCAGCCGCTCCTCGACCTGCCCGGCCCAGCGCGTGGGGTGCTTGGTCTCGATGGCCAGCTCCACCCGCCGCCCGGCGTCCGCGACCAGGGACAGCAGCCGCTCCAGGGTGAGCACCGAGGTGGCCGCCGGGTCCTCCGGCGGGTGCTCCCAGTCGGGCTCCTCATCGCGTCCGCGCCAGGCCTCGCGCGTCTTCCACGACCCGAAGTCCAGGGCGGCGAGGTCGGCCAGCTCCAGGGCGGAGACCGCTCCGCGGCCGTTGGAGGTACGGTTCACACGGCGGTCGTGGACGCAGACCAGATGGCCGTCGGCGGTCAGCCGTACGTCACACTCGAGGGCGTCCGCGCCGTCCTCGATCGCCTTCCGGTACGCGGCGAGCGTGTGCTCGGGGGCGTCCTCCGAGGCTCCCCGGTGGGCGACGACCTGGAGGGCGTGCTCGGCCTGGATGGGGTGCTGTGGTGCGTGGGTCACCCACGTCATGGTGCCACCGTCGACGGGTACCCGGGGCGCCGCGGGGCGTCCGTGCGGCGGGCGGGGTACCCGTGCTGTTCCTTCGGGTAACGTTTGTCAGAAAGATCCTATATAAAGAATGGTCCCGGACCCACAGCCACCGCTTATGGTGCTCTGACGGCCCGTGGGAAAAGCTGACTGCATACAACAGGAACACCGAAACCATGCACAGCTGTACCGCGCGGGGCCCACGCCGCACGGGCGACGAACTGCACGCCGTGACGAGCGTGAGCGAGCATGAGCGAGTGTGACCGAGTGCGATCGAGGACAACAGCCGTGGATCGAGGAGAAGAGCTGTGAGCACCGAGAACGAGGGCAACGCGGTACCCCCGGCCCCGTCCGCACCTCCCGTGCCGGTGGACTCTCCCACTGCCTCCCCGCAGGGACCGGCGCCCGACGGGAGCGCGCCGACGGCACAGCTCCCGCCGGTGCCCTCCACCCCGGACCAGGGCCCGGCGCCCGCGGCGCAGGCCTCCGGCCCGGCCGGCGCGCACCAGCCCTACGGCGGGTCCGCCCCCGAGGGGCACCAGCCGTACGGCGGCCCGGCTCCCGACGGCTCCTGGCCGCCTCCGCCCCCGGGAACGGCGTCCTACGGTGACGGCGCCGGCGGCGCGGGCGGCGGCTGGGGTGCCGCGTACCAGCAGCCCGCCCCCAAGCCGCGCAACGGGCGCGGCGGGCTGGTCGCCGCCGTGCTGGTGGCCGCGCTGGTCGCGGGCGGCCTGGGCGGCGGCCTCGGCTACACGCTGGCCAAGGACAACGACAGCAGCGGCTCCACCACCGTCTCCGCCTCCGACAGCGGCGCCTCCCAGGTCAAGCGCGACCCGGGCACGATCGCCAACGTGGCCGCCCGCTCGCTGCCCAGCACGGTCACCATCGAGGCGGAGAGCACCAGCGGCGAGGGCGGCACGGGCACCGGGTTCGTCTTCGACACCCAGGGCCACATCGTCACCAACAACCACGTGGTGGCCGACGCGGTCGACGGCGGCAAGCTCACGGCCACCTTCCCAAACGGCAAGAAGTACGACGCCGAGATCGTCGGCCACGCGCAGGGCTACGACGTCGCCGTCATCAAGCTCAAGAACGCCCCGTCGGACCTCAAGCCGCTCGCCCTCGGCGACTCCGACAAGGTGGCCGTGGGTGACGAGACGATCGCCATCGGCGCCCCCTTCGGGCTGTCCAACACCGTCACCACGGGCATCATCAGCGCCAAGAACCGTCCCGTGGCCTCCAGCGACGGCAGCTCCAGCAGCAAGGCGTCCTACATGAGCGCCCTGCAGACCGACGCGTCGATCAACCCCGGCAACTCGGGCGGCCCGCTGCTGGACGCCGCCGGCGCGGTGATCGGCATCAACTCGGCGATCCAGTCCACCGGCAGCGGCGGCTTCGGCTCGGGCCAGTCCGGGTCGATCGGCCTCGGCTTCGCCATCCCGATCAACCAGGCGAAGTACGTCGCCCAGCAGCTGATCAAGACGGGCAAGCCGGTGTACGCCAAGATCGGGGCGTCCGTCTCGCTGGAGGACACCACCTCGGGCGCCAAGATCACCGACACGGGCGCGGCCGGCGCCTCCGCGGTCGAGTCGGGCGGCCCGGCCGACAAGGCGGGCCTCAAGCCCGGCGACGTCATCACCAAGCTCGACGACTCGGTGATCGACAGCGGGCCCACCCTGATCGGTGAGATCTGGACCCACAAGCCCGGCGACAAGGTCACGATCACCTACAAGCGCGGCGGCCAGGAGCACACGGTCACCCTCACCCTGGGCGCCCGCGCGGGCGACAGCTGACCGGCACACCCACGGCAAGGGGTGCCTCCGGCGGGGGCACCCCCGACGGCCGGACCGCGCCCCACGACCGGGCACCGTCCCGGTAATGTGTACGCGCGCCGCCCCTCTCGGGCGGGCAGCGGGGAGGCGTGCCCGAGCGGCCTAAGGGAACGGTCTTGAAAACCGTCGTGGCAGCGATGTCACCGTGGGTTCAAATCCCACCGCCTCCGCGTGGTGAGCAGTGAGAACGGCCCCTGACCCGGGTGTTGGTCGGGGGTCGTTTCGCTTGCCCGGACTCCTGGACTTCCCGCCGTTCTCCGCGGTTCCCCGCTTGATCGGGCACGGATAGGGCACGGTCGCGGCGACGATTGGAGCAACCACCCCTGGAGTGTCTTGCCTGTAGTACGTAAGTCGGGAGAGGCGCCCAAGGAGAACACAGAAGCGCTCTGAACTGCCGCTTTCTCACCTCGCCGGGCTAGAGGTGGTCACTTTCCCCTCCAGTCGGGCGCCCAGGGTGGCAGCGAAGTCCTCGGCGCGGGCCAGCTGTCCCCTCAGCTTCTCCACTTGCTCGGCAGCAGCTTGCTGGTAGGTCCGCACGCACTCCAGGAGGGCTTCGCGCTCGTCGGCGTCGAGCGCGTCGTCGCCGTCGAGGCGGTCGGTGGCGTCCAGCAGGTCGCGCATCTGTTCCAGGGTGAAGCCCAGCGGCTTCATTCGGCGGATCACCATGAGCCGGGCGACGTCGCTCTCGGTGTAGAGGCGAAAGCCGCCCTGGGAGCGGGCGGAGGGGATGACCAGACCGGTTTCCTCGTAGTGCCGGATGGTGCGCAGGGACAGTTCCGTCCGCGCGGCGACCTCGCCGATCTGCATGTGCTTGTCGTCCACGCCCTTGCTCCTGACACTTCCCGTCGTGGCGAGCCGCGTCCCGTGCGACCACACCGACCACTACTCTAACGTTAGGGTAGAGTTCAGAGAGGTGAGGGTGGTTCGACTGCCCCGCCACTGCCGTTCCGGGGCCGATGACGCCCCCGGCGAAGATCCGATTCTTGCAGGAGTAGAGCGTGCGCGAGCCCTTGACGCCGATCGCCGCCGCCTGCCCGCCGTGACTCTTCGCCCCCGGATGTGAGCCGTCCGGCCGTCAGTGCGCGCCCATCCGCCTCGCGTCCCCTTTCGACTTCCGGCCCGCTCTTGGGCTATCCGCGGGGAGCCGACTTGGCCCCTGCGCGTCCTCTCCGCACGCCCCGAGGGGTGTGCCCGAGCACGACAGGTACGCATCTCCTTGTCTTCTGCTGCTGTCACTCCCGCCGTGCGGCTGCGCGGTCTCAAGCCTGACTGGATCTCCGACCCGAAGGTCTGGCGCACCGAGGTCCTGGCCGGCCTCGTCGTCGCCCTGGCCCTGATCCCTGAGGCGATCTCGTTTTCGATCATCGCCGGGGTCGACCCGGCGGTCGGCCTGTTCGCCTCGTTCACCATGGCCGTGACGATCTCGATCGTCGGCGGCCGCCGCGCCATGATCTCCGCCGCGACCGGAGCGGTCGCCCTCGTGATCGCGCCCCTGAACCGGGAGCATGGCTTCGGCTACCTGGTCGCCGCCGTCATCCTGGCCGGCGTCTTCCAGGTCGTCCTCGGCGCGGTCGGGGTGGCCAAGCTGATGCGGTTTGTGCCGCGCTCGGTGATGGTCGGCTTCGTCAACGCCCTGGCGGTTCTCATCTTCATGGCCCAGGTGCCGGAGATGCATGATGTGCCCTGGGCCGTCTATCCGCTGATCCTCGGCGGCCTGGCGCTGATGGTGCTCTTCCCGAAGGTCACCACGGTGATCCCGGCCCCGCTCGTCTCGATCATCATCCTCACCGTCATCACGGTGGCCGCCGGCATCGCGGTGCCGACCGTGGGCGACAAGGGCAAGCTGCCGTCCTCGCTGCCGGTGCCGGGTCTGCCGGACGTACCGTTCACCCTGGACACCCTGACCACCATCGCCCCCTACGCCCTGGCGATGGCGCTGGTCGGCCTGATGGAGTCCCTGATGACGGCCAAACTGGTCGACGACATCACCGACACCCACTCGTCCAAGAGCCGTGAGTCCATCGGGCAGGGCATCGCCAACATCGTCACCGGCTTCTTCGGCGGCATGGGTGGCTGCGCCATGATCGGTCAGACGATGATCAACGTGAGGGTCTCCGGTGCCCGCACCCGCCTCTCCACGTTCCTCGCCGGCACGTTCCTCATGGTGCTGTGCGTCGTCTTCGGCCCGGTCGTCTCCGACATTCCCATGGCCGCCCTGGTCGCCGTCATGGTCATGGTCGCCTTCGGCACCTTCGACTGGCACTCCATCGCCCCCAAGACCCTCAAGCGGATGCCCGCCGGGGAGATCACCGTCATGGTCATCACCGTGATCGTCGTGGTCGCCACCTCCAACCTGGCCATCGGCGTCGTCGTCGGCTCCCTCACCGCCATGGTCATCTTCGCCAAGCGCGTCGCCCACCTCGCCCACGTCACCGCCGTCACCGACCCCGACGGCACCAGCGTGGTGTACTCCGTGACCGGCGAACTGTTCTTCGCCTCCTCCAACGACCTCGTCGGCCAGTTCAACTACGCCACCGACCCGGACAAGGTCGTCATCGACATGTCCGCCGCGCACATCTGGGACGCCTCCTCCGTGGCTGCCCTGGACGCCATCGAGACCAAGTACGGCCAGCGCGGCAAGACGGTCGAGATAATCGGACTGAACAACCCCAGTGCCGACCTCCACGGCAAGCTCAGCGGCGAACTCGCCGGCAGCCACTGACGCGCGTCTCAGACGCCTACGAGGACCCCGGCACCGACTGCCGGGGTCCTCCATCGTTTAGGGCGACACTCCGTCGGCGTGACTGGCTTGAGCCTCATCCTTATCAGGTCGATCACAGGGGATTGGAGTTCTCGGTCAACCGGCCGTGGTCCGCGAGGGATCGTCCGCCGGGGTTCGGCGCTGACCGCCCGTGTACGGGGCTGTTGGTGTCAGGCGTGGGTGTCAGGAAAAGGGGCGGACTTGACAAGTTCGCCGTCGCCGCTCGAACGGTCGCATGCCCCCGACTCTGTGGCTGCCCGGTGTTCCCCGTGGCTTACCGCTCGGTCGGGCACGGCTGGGGCACGGGGGCTGATCCGTAGCTCTACACAGATCGGTCTCATCAGCCAGTCAAAGCGGGTTCCGCTGCACTCAGGGCTGCTTAGGTGGCAACGACTTATCCGGCGTCGAGGAACGATTCGCCGTCCCCTTGAAGCACCCGTAAAAACAGCCGTAGGCAAACAGCGCCAGCACCGCGGCCGAGGGCGCGTAGGTGAGGCCCATGCCGAACAGGCAGGCCAAAGACAGGCTGCTCAACACCAAGCCGAGCAGGCCCAAGAACACCCTCAACAGTTCGCTCCTTCCGGCCAGCGCGAGGGTAGCGCTGGCCTCGGGCGGGCGGAAGACCCAAGAGAGCGGATCAGAACCCTGAACCTGCCCACCCACCTGTGCCACTGACGAAGATCGATTACGTCTGGGTCGTGGTCTTCTGCTTGAGCCGTTCGTAGGGTGTCTGGCCGCCGAGGCCGCCGTGGGGGCGATGGTAGTTGTAGTAGTCCTCCCACTCACGCAGCTTGTCGTTGAAGACCTCGGCGTCGTCGATGACGACGCCGTCCAGGAGCCGGTAGAACTCCTCGGCGTCGATGCGGTGGGAGCGTTCGACCTTCCCGTTCAGCCGCGGCGTGCGGGGCTTGATGTAGGTGTGGGCGATGCCCTTGTCGAGCACGTGCCAGTGGAAGGCGGACTGGAACTCGGCGCCGTTGTCGGTCTGGATGACTTCGACCTGGAACGGCAGGCGTTGGATGACGTAGTCGAGGAACTGGATGGCGGTGTTCTGGTTCAGCGTCGGGTAGATGCGCAGGACCCGCAGCCGGGTGCAGTCGTCGATGGCGGTGAACTGGTAGTACTTGTTGCGGCCGCCGCGGCGGCCCTGTGGCATCGAGGCGAGGGGCTCTATGAACTTCACGTCGATCTGCACCCGGTGGCCGGGCAGCTGCTTCTCGTACCGTTTCCATCTGCGGTCGTGGCGCTTGTAGTGCTGGGAGGCCGGCAGGCGGCCCATGTCCAAGCGATCGAGGATGCGCCACACGCCCGACTTGCTGATGGTGACGTCGTGGTACCGCTTGAGGTACATGGCGATCTTCTCGGGGCCGAAGTGGTAGTTCTGCCGCAGGTAGATGATCTTCCCGACCACTTCGACGTGGGTCGCGTTCGGGGACGTCTTCGGGGCCTTGGAGCGGGTGCGCAGGCCCTCGATGCCCTCGGCCTGGTAGCGGCGGTACCAGGTGTAGTACGCCTGCCGGCTGATCCCGAAGTACCGGCAGGACATCGCGACGTTCCCGCTGACCTCTTCGACGTGGCGTATGACGGCCAGGCGCCGCTTGGCCTCACGGTCAAGCGGCGGGGCGGTGGGGGGGACTTCGGCATGGGCATCTCCGTAGTGATCGGAGACCCAGGTGTCAACGATGATCGTCAGTTTTAGACTCCGTGCCGTGGCGTGCGGCTGCCGCGTATGCCGCAGACTGAGCCGCACATCGTCACGCCGCTCGAAGCCTCGCGCATCGTGGGGCATGCCGAGAAGCCGCACGACCTGCTGACTGCGCTGCTTGCCTTCGCAGGCCTCCGTGTCGGCGAAGCGTTTGCCCTGCGGCGCTCCGACGTCGACTTGGCCGGCTGCTTGCTCCTGGTGGACGAGAACCTGGCCGAAGCGAACGGCGCCCTGGTCTTCGACACCCCGAAGTCGCACCAGAAGCGAGTCTTGCGGCTGGCACCCTCGCTGGCCAAGAGGCTCGGGGCCTACCTCGACCAGCTGCCCGGTGGGGACGACGCGCTGTTGTTCACCATGGCCGCGGGCAAGCCGCTGCGCTACAACCAGTGGCGCAAGGCCTTCTTCGACCCTGCGGTCTCTGTGGCCGGGCTCACCGACGTGACGCCGCACGACCTTCGGGCCTCGCACGGAACGTGGGTCGCCGACCGGTACGGCGTCATGACCGCCGCACACCGGCTCGGGCACTCGAACGCGAGCGTGACGACCCTGCACTACGCCCGCCCGGTCGCCGGCCGCGACGCCCAGGTGGCCGAGGCCTCCGACGCATGGTTCAGCGGGCACGACGACGCCCCTGGGGCACGTAGGGGGCACGATGACGACGGTGACGGCTCGGTGGGCGCGGTCGTAAGCGTCTGACCTGCGGCGGAACGGCTGACGTCCGCGACCGCAGAAAGGTCTTGAAAACCGTCGTGGCAGCGATGTCACCGTGGGTTCAAATCCCACCGCCTCCGCAGGTCATGACGTGCTGGTCGGAAGGGGTGCCCCTCAGCGAGGGGCACCCCTTCCGCCTGAGTGGGGGTGCCTCACCCCGATGATCGAGGCCAAGGCGGCACAGGGACGACCGTAGCCGGGCGGCGTTGCGGTACCGGTCCGACGCCGTCGCGGAGCAGGCGTCCCTGACGCGGGTGTGCGCCGTATCAGGCTCCCAGCGCGTTCCCTCCTGAATACGAGGGATTCCCGCTCCTCTTCGGCATCTTTCCGAGAAGCTGAGTGCCGCTGGAACCGAAGACGCCTCTCCCGGAGCCCGGTCCTCTTTGGTGATGTGGTTCTCACCCGTCCGGGCGGGCAATTGACGCCATCCGGCCCACTAAGCATTTCTATGATTTCCGCGATTCGCTCGTCAGGTGCGGCGAAACCACTCAAATGAACCGTAACCCGATCCGTGGTTCTGATTAATATTCCAGCGACAGAAACCCGGCGATTCTGTGCGGCTGAGAACCGCCGAATACGTCACCACCCCTCACAGGAGTTGGCCCCTCCATGACGCTGAATATTCCTGTCGCGCCGCTACGACGCACGTTGACGGTCTGGATCGCGGCGGTACTGACCGTGGTGATCGCCGCCGTCGTAGTCGCTGTGACGCCGACGCAGGCAAACGCCATCGCCACACCTGTGCCTCTGGGTACGGCGGACAGCTTTGCGGTACTGGCCGGTTCGGCCGTCACCAACACCGGTCCCTCGGTGGTCACCGGTGATCTCGGAGTGAGTCCGGGGACGTCCATCACCGGCTTCCCACCCGGCCTGGTGAACGGGGCGCAGCATTCTGCGGACGCCGTGGCCGCCCAGGCCCAGACCGACCTGGTCACGGCGTACAACGACGCTGCCGGACAGGCCACCAACGGTGCCCTTCCTGCGGACGCTGGTGGCCTGACGCTGGTTCCGGGCGTCTACACCGCTTCCTCCGCTCTCGGGCTCACCGGCACCCTCACCCTGGACGCCCAGGGGGACCCCAACGCCGTCTGGGTGTTCCAGGTCGGTTCGGGCCTGACGACGGCGTCTGCCAGCCGGGTGCTCCTCGTCAACGGTGCCTCGCCGTGCAATGTGTTCTGGAAGATCGGCAGTTCGGCCACCCTCGGCACCGACTCCACCTTCGTGGGAAACATCCTGGCCCTGACGTCGATCACTGCCACGACGGGCGCGACCATCGACGGGCGGGCGTTGGCCCGTAACGGTGCCGTGACGCTGGACACCAACACGATCACCCGGCCGCAGTGCGCGGGAGGCACCACTGGTGGGACTACCGGTGGCACCACGACGGCCGGGACCACGGGAACCACGACGGCCGGGACGACCGGCGGGACCACGGGTACCACGACCGCCGGCACCACGGGTGGGACCACGGGTACCACGACCGCCGGCACCACGGGTGGGACCACGGGTACCACGACCGCCGGGACGACCGGTGGGACCACGGGCACCACGACCGCCGGCACCACGGGCGGGACCACGGGTACCACGACCGCCGGGACGACCGGTGGGACTACGGGTACCACGACCGCCGGCACCACGGGCGGGACTACGGGTACCACGACCGCCGGCACCACCGGTGGGACCACGACCGGTGGCACCACTGGTGGCAACGGCCATGGCTGCAAGCCCGGTAAGCCTGGCAAGCCCGGCGACTACGGCGACCAGTCCGGCAAGCCCGGCGACTACGGCGACCAGTCCGGCACGGGCTACGGCTACGACTGTGATCTTTCCTAGCGCGATCGTCAGCGCGGCCCGCAGCGATTCCCGCGCGTCCTCGGGAATTGCGACGCCGTAGTAGGACGGATGACGTGCGGCGCCGATCGTCACTGATTTCGCCGCACGTCGCCGGCCGGACCTCAGGAGAACCAGGTGAGAGAACTCGGGCCGAAAGAGCCGGATCGGACCGTGCGGGGTGCCGTCGCATCAGTGGATTCCGACGAATTCGACCGGACCGGTGCTGGGAGAGCGGCACAGAACGGGTGCGGCAGATTCCTTTCCGGCGCAGCACCTTCGGGGCCGCCGGTCGCCGTGAAGGCCGGTGTGCAAGTCGCCGTGGTCCTGTGCCTGGCGACGGTCCTGGTGCACGTGCTCCTGGTATTCCTTGAGGTGGCACCCCCCAATCCCATTTCCCGGCAGTACAGCCGGCAGGTCAACGCCTGGGTCTTTCCCTTGTTCGAGCAGAACTGGCGGCTCTTCGCTCCGGACCCGGAGTCGGTCAACCGGCAGATCTCGGCGCGGACCATGCACACCGCTGCGGACGGCACCGTCCAGGTCAGCGGCTGGTTCGACCTGACCGCCGTCGACACGGCCGCGGTGAGACACGAGCCCTTCCCGAGCCACACAGCGCAGAACATGCTGCGCCGGGCTTGGACTTCCTACCTTGAGACGCACGGCGGTGACGACCGGCAGCGCTCGCAGCGCGCTCTGATGATCCAGCGGTATCTGCGCAACATCGCGGTGGATCGTGTCGCCGCCCGTCGCCACGGCGCATTCGAGTCCATCCAGCTTCGAGTGATCACCCTGCCCATCGCCGCGCCGCCCGCAGCGGACGGCCCCGGTCACGTCGCGGCCGCACCGAGGTCCGCCGACACCCGGTACCTGCCCTGGTGGAAGGTGGCCCGCCGTGCATCGGACTGAGCAGACATCGGTGGCGGCGGCCACGCCGCCGGGGCCGGGGCACGGCACCGAGCGGGCGAGCGCACGCACGTCGCAGCACATGCCCGCCCGCGTCTCCGCGCTGCTCACCCTCCTGCTGGAGCAGCCGGTCTCCCTGTACGCCGCGGCGGTCCTGCGCATCGGGTACGGGTTCCTCTACCTCGCCTTCCTGCTGCGCGAATTTCCCCACCGCGACGAGATCTGGGGTCCCGATTCGCCGTGGACGCCGGCACTGGCCAGGCAGCTCTTCGACCAGACCGGCTGGGCCAGCGTCCTCACCCTGTCCGACAGCCGCGCCTACTTCGAGGTCTGCTACGCCGCCGCGCTGATCACCTCCGCACTGTTCATGCTGGGCTGGCGGACCAGAGCGGTGTCCGTGCTCTTCGCGGTCGTAGTGACGTCGTTCCATGCCAGGGCGATCTTCATGACGGACGGAGGGGACAACCTCATCCTCCTCATGGCCCTCTACCTCGTCGTCACCGCATGCGGCCGGCGCTGGTCCCTCGACGCGCGCAGAACCCGGATCCGAGCCTCAGCCGGCGGGACTCCCCGGTTTCCGCTGGACCGGCCATCCCGCGAGCTGCGACGCCACCTCCGCGACGCGCGTCTGACAGTGATCACCGTGCTGCACAACTGCGGCATGCTCGCCATCGCCGCCCAGGTCTGCTTCCTCTACGGATCCGCGGGCCTGTACAAGGTGCAGGGCGCCACCTGGGGCAACGGAACCGCCCTGCACTACGCCCTGAGCCTCGACCTGTTCCGGCCCTGGCCCGAACTCTCCCGTGCGGCGGACGGACACGAGGTACTGATCGCCCTCGCCTGCTATCTGACGGTACTGCTGCAGGTGGCCTTCCCGTTCGTCCTGTTCGGCAGGCTCAAGTACCCCGTCCTGGGGATGCTGCTGGGCATGCATCTGGGTATCGCCGTGTTCCTGGGACTGCCGCTCTTCTCCGGCGCCATGATTGCCGCGGACGCCGTGTTCCTTCCGGACCGCTTCTACCGGTTCCTCGGACAGCTGTGGCGGGGCACCATCCGGCGGACAGACGTTCGTCAGGCGGGGACCGCATCCTGCGGAGAGCCGGCACTCGTGCCCCCGCAGCACACACCGTCGAGCCCGTGAGGGGGCCCGTTCTGCGGGGGTGACGGTCAGCGGATGACCAGTGTCCGGGGTACCGGAGCCGGGCAACGGTTGCCAGGATGGTCAAGCCTCGGCGTCGGGCGCTTCGACCGGCCGGGTCGGCGGCGGGCCGTTCCGGTTGCGCCGTCCGCCCGACGGCCGTGTCCCCGTCATCCTGGCCGCCGAGGCGATCGTCGCGCGGGCCTCGTGTTCGGTCAGGCCGGTGCTGCGGGCCGCCTCGACGAGGGGGGTGAGGAGGGCGGGGCCGATGCCGTTCTCGTAGGCGCGGCAGGCCGCCCAGAACAGGCGGGTGTTGCGCTGGCCCTCGTGCGCGGTGAGGACGAAGTGGACCAGGCCGCGGCCGTGTTCCCCGTGCGGCGGCGGGGCCGGGTGCGCGCTGGGCGGTGGGGGGAGCAGGAGGCGCAGGAGGGCCGGCGGGCAGGCGGCCGGCGGGAGGTGGGCGGTGCCGGGTGCGGTCGCGTAGACGCCGTGGTCGGTGCGGGAGCCGGGCCCCACCAGGTAGCCGCCGGCCCCGCGGATGTCGATGCCGGGGGCGAGCCGGCTCGCCGAGTTGGGCACGACCACGTCCGGCGGGCCGGTCAGCCACAGGTGGCGCCCGCCGCTCGGGGTGAGGACGACGACCGTCTCGGGGATCGTGAACAGGTGCCGTAAGGCCAGTTCGCGCAGTGCGGCCGGGGAGTCGGTGCCGGACTTGGTGTCGAGGTCGACGCCGATGAGGTGGTGCGGGGACAGGCCGCAGGCGATGCCGTAACCGGTGGCCCAGGGGGCGGCGGCGAACAGCTCACGGATGCGGGCCGGGTCGGTGGAGGCGTCGTACACGCCGTGGCCGGGGCGCCCGCACGCGCCGTGGCAGGGCGGTCCGGCCGGGGCGGGGTCGTCGCGGTGCGGGGAGCGCAGGGCCGGGAGCTTGGTCCGGGACAGGGGGATGACGGCCAGACCGCGTTCGGCGGCTGACAGGGCGTGCGCGAGGGCCAGCGTGGTGGCCTGCCGGTCGGTGGTGGCCATGCCTCTATGTTCGTACGCCTGTTCGAAAAAGGGAAGGGTGTCCGGCCGCGACACCCGCCTGGGAAGGGGTTTATCTACATGTCGTCACGCTTGCGTGCGAATCGGTCCTTCCGGGGTGGTTCGCCGGGGATTCGGTGGGCAACTTGGAGGTGCGACGCCGTTGGACGACGGCAGCCGAGGTGGCCGGCCAACCGCCTCGGTCCGCAAGCGCTCGGGTTTCGGAGGGAAGGGACGACATGGGAGATCTGTGGTGAGCCGGAACCGGGGCCCCTCGTGACGAGGGTCCCCGGGGGGTGTGCTTCGGGGTCATGACACGCCCGCGCGGCGGTGCTTCGGTACCGCCGCGCGGACGTGTGTCCGGGGTGGCCCGCGCAGGGGGCGCCGACGGCCGACCTCGGGGGCGAACCCGCAGGCGGAGTCGTCCTCCGGTCCACCTACAGGAGGTGGAGCCCGCACCACCCCTACAACCTGAGGGGGACACGCCATCGGGACCTGGGGCCGATCCGCCGCGGCGGACGCGCTCCTAGCGTGGAGCCATGACCACTCCCGTCTGCACCAGCGCCTCCGAGGCCGCCGCACCGCCGGCGCGGACCCCGGCGCACCCGTCGTTCTCGTCGTACGTGCGGGCGCGCCGGCCGGTCCTGCTGCGCACCGCGCGCTCGCTGACCGCGGACCCCAGCGACGCCGAGGACCTGCTGCAGACCGCGCTGGCCAAGACCTACGTGGCCTGGGAGCGGATCGAGGACCACCGGGCGGTCGACGGCTACGTGCGCCGGGCACTGGTGAACACGCGGACCTCGCAGTGGCGCCGGCGCAGGGTCGACGAGTACGTGTGCGACGAGCTGCCCGAGCCGGAGGCCGCCCCTCAGGACGCGGATCCGGCCGAGCGGCAGGCGCTGCACGACGCCATGTGGCGGGCGATCACCCGGCTGCCCGCGCGGCAGCGGGCGATGGTCGTCCTGCGCTACTACGAGGACCTCAGCGAGGCCCAGACCGCCGAGGTGCTCGGCGTCTCGGTGGGCACGGTGAAGTCGGCGGTCTCCCGCGCCCTGGGCAAGCTGCGCGAGGACCCGGGGCTGGAGCTGGTGCGCTAGGCCTGCCGGGTCCGCACCCGGTGCGCCAGTTCTCCCTGGCCCGCACCCGGTGCGCCGGGTCTCCCGCTTCTGGTGACCCGGGCCTCGTTTTTCCGCAGGCTAGTGACATACCGCGCGGTATGTGCGCAGAATCAGCGCAACCTCTACTCCCGCGTAGGCAATGTCGCCAGGAGGACCCCGTGCTGAGCACCATGCAGGACGTACCGCTGACCGTCACCCGCATCCTCGAGCACGGTGTGCGGGTGCACGGGCGGTCCCAGATCATCACCTGGACCGGCGAGCCCGAGCCGACGCGGCGCAGCTTCGCCGAGGCGGGAACGCGCACGGTGCAGCTGGCGAACGCCCTGCGGGACGAGCTCGGCGTCCGGGCCGACGACCGGGTCGCGACCCTGATGTGGAACAACGCCGAGCACGTGGAGGCCTACTTCGCCATCCCGTCCATGGGCGCGGTGCTGCACACCCTCAACCTGCGGCTGCCCGTCGAGCAGCTGGTGTGGATCGTCAACCACGCGGCCGACAAGGTCGTCATCGTCAACGGCAGCCTGATCCCGCTGATCGCGCCGCTGCTGCCGCAGCTGCCGACGGTGGAGCACATCGTCGTCTCCGGGCCCGGCGACCGTTCCCCGCTCGCCGGCGCGACCGCGCGGGTGCACGAGTACGAGGAGCTGATCGCGGGCCGGCCGACCACGTACGACTGGCCGGAGCTGGACGAGCGCCAGGCCGCCGCCATGTGCTACACCTCCGGCACCACCGGCGACCCCAAGGGCGTGGTGTACAGCCACCGTTCGATCTACCTGCACTCCATGCAGGTCAACATGACCCAGTCGATGGGCCTGACCGACCAGGACACCTCGCTGGTCGTCGTCCCCCAGTTCCACGTCAACGCCTGGGGCCTGCCGCACGCCACCTTCATGACCGGTGTGAACCTGCTGATGCCGGACCGCTTCCTGCAGCCCGCGCCGCTCGCCGAGATGATCGAGCGGGAGCGGCCGACGCACGCGGCCGCCGTCCCGACCATCTGGCAGGGCCTGCTCGGCGAGCTGACCGCGCGCCCCCGGGACGTGTCCTCCCTGACCCAGGTCACCATCGGCGGCTCGGCCTGTCCGCCCTCCCTCATGGAGGCCTTCGACCGGCTCGGCATGCGCGTCTGCCACGCCTGGGGCATGACGGAGACCTCCCCGCTCGGCACGGTCGCCCGTCCCCCGGCGCACGCGATCGGCACCGACCAGGAGTTCGCCTACCGCCTCACCCAGGGCCGCTTCCCGGCCGGCGTCGAGGCCCGCCTCAGCGGCCCCGGCGGCGAACGCCTCCCGTGGGACGGCGAGTCGGCGGGCGAGCTGGAGGTGCGCGGCAACTGGATCGCCGGCGCCTACTACAACGGCCCCGACGCCGAACCGCTGCGCCCCGCCGACAAGTTCAGCGAGGACGGCTGGCTGAAGACCGGTGACGTCGGCACCATCTCCCCCGACGGCTTCCTCACCCTGACCGACCGCGCCAAGGACGTCATCAAGTCCGGCGGCGAGTGGATCTCCTCGGTCGAGCTGGAGAACGCGCTGATGTCCCACCCGGACGTCGCCGAGGCCGCCGTGGTCGCCGTACCCGACGACAAGTGGGGCGAGCGCCCGCTGGCCACGGTCGTCCTCAAGGAGGGCGCCAGCACCGACTTCGAGACCCTGCGCGCCTTCCTCGCCGAGGAGGGCCGGATCGCCAAGTGGCAGCTCCCCGAGCGCTGGACGGTGATCGAGTCGGTGCCGAAGACGAGCGTGGGCAAGTTCGACAAGAAGGTGCTGCGGCGGCGGTACGCGGACGGGGACCTGGACGTCACCAGCCTCTGAGGCTTCAGAGGCCTCCACAGCCCTGACCGTGCCGTCCGGTACGCGGGCCGCCCCCTCGGGAGGGCGGCCCGCAGCCGTTTCTCAGTTCGTGCCGATCCGGGCCAGCAGGTCCACGATCCGCGCCTGCACCTCGGCGCTGGTGGACCGCTCAGCGAGGAACAGCACCGTCTCGCCGGACGCCAGCCGCGGCAGGTCGGCCTGGTCCACGGCGGCCGTGTAGACCACCAGCGGGGTGCGGTTGAGCTGCCCGTTCGCCCGCAGCCAGTCGATGATCCCGGTGACCCCGGCCCGCCGGTGCACCTGCAGCAGGTCCATCACCACGAGGTTCGGCCGGAACTGACCCGCCAGCGTCACCGCGTCGTCGTCGTTCGCGGCCCGCGCGACCTGCATGCCTCGCCGCTCCAGCGTCGCGGTCAGCGCCAGCGCGATCTCCGCGTGCTCCTCGATGAGCAGCACCCGCGGCGGATGCTGCTCGCTGTCGCGCGGCGCGAGCGCCTTCAGCAGGACGGCGGGGTCGGCGCCGTACGCCGCCTCGCGCGTCGCCTGCCCGAGCCCGGCCGTGACCATGACCGGCACCTCGGCCGCGACCGCCGCCTGGCGCAGCGACTGCAGCGCCGTACGGGTGATCGGCCCGGTCAGCGGGTCCACGAACAGCGCCGCCGGGAAGGCCGCGATCTGTGCGTCGACCTCCTCGCGGGAGTGCACGATGACGGGCCGGTAGCCGCGGTCGCTCAGCGCCTGCTGGGTCGTGACGTCCGGCGCGGGCCACACCAGCAGCCGGCGCGGGTTGTCCAGCGGCTCCGGCGGCAGTTCGTCGTCCATCGGCTGCGGACGCGGGGTGTCGGCGACCTCGACGGCCCCGCCGGGACCGTCCAGCGGCTCCGGCCCCTCGGCCGCGTTCGCGTCCGGCGCGCCTATGGCGTACGAGCGGCCGGCGCCCTCGGTGCCCGGGGCGAGCCGGGTCTGGCCGGCGAGCGAGGGGTGCGGTACGGCCGCCTGCCCGGGCAGGGGCGTCTGCGGGGGTGCCTGACCGGGCACCTGACCCGGCGTCTGCCCGGCGAGCGACGGCTGTACGGGGGCCTGCTCGGCCGGCGGATGCGGGCGGGCCGCCTGTTCCGGCTGCGCCTCCTGGCGAGCCGCCGGGTCGGGGGGCGTGCCGAGCTTGCGCCGCCGGCCGCCGCCGCCCGGGGCGTGCGGCGGCGGGGTCGCGGTCGGCTGCTGCACCTGCGCGGCCTGCCGCGCGAACGGCACGCCCTGCCCGAGCGTGCGGACGCTGATGGCCCGGCCCTGCGTGGAGTTGGGGTCGATCGGGGCTCCTGCGGCCCCCGGGGCCACCGGAGGCACCGGGGTCTCGGCGGGCAGGGGGAGCGCGGGGCCGGGGGCGGGCTGGGCCACCTGGGGAGCCTGAACCGGGGCCTGGGGGTGGGCCGGCGCCTGCGGCGGGACTGGAGCCTGGGCCTGGGCGGGAACGCCGGCGCCGGTGGTGTCGTCGGTGCCGGGCCACTGCTGCGGGACGGTGGCCATGGGGGTGCCGGCGGCCGGGGCCGCCGGGGGGACGGCCTGTGCCGCCGGGACGGGTGCGGCGGGCGGCTGCTGGGCGTGGGGCACCTGGGCGGGGATGGACACCCCGGTCGCCGGACCCTCCGGACCGGGGACACCCTGCACGGGCACGGGAGCGCCGGGGACAGGGGCGGGCTGAGCGGCCGCCACACCGGGCTGTCCGGCGGGAGCGGCGGCCGGCGCGGCAGCCGTACCCTGCGCGGGAACGACGCCCTGCCCGGGCACCGGCGAACCCTGCGGCACCTGCCCGGGCTGCACCGGCTGCCCGTTCTGCACCGGCACGGGAACGGCCTGCTCCGGAGTCACCTGAGCGGGCACCTGGACCGGCACACCGGGCTCGGCGGGAGCACCCTGCGCCACGTCCGCGACCTGCGGCTGCGGCGGAGCCACGACCCGCCGGCGGCGGCCCGTCGGCGCGCTCGTGGGATGCGGCTGGGGCGGGGTGTGGTCCGCGGCCTCGCCGAGCGGCACGGCGTCATGCCGCCCCTCGTCGCCCACGGCCCCCTGGCCGACCGCGCCGGGCACCGGCGCCTGGCCGGGGATCCCGGCCGGGGGCTGCGCCTCCGGAGGCGCGCCGGACGCGCGATCGGCCTCGGCCGGGGGCAGCGCGAACACCGTACGGCCCCCCGCCTCCTGCGCGGCGGCCCGCTCCGCGGCGGCGGCCAGCGCCCGCCGGCGCCGTCCGGTCGGCTGCCCGTCCTCGGCCGGAACGGGCCCGGCCGCCTCGGGACCGGCCGCGGGCAGCGCGGGCGGCAGGGCGGCCTGCGGCTCGCCGGAGTCATGCCGGGCGCGCCGGCCCGCGGGTACGGGCACACCCTGCGGGGGCACGGTGCCACCGAGGCCGCTGCCCACGGCGGCGGTCCCCGCGGCGTGCTCGGCCGCGGTCATCACGGCGCCCTCCGCGACATCCGCACCGGCACCCGGACCTGCGCCGGGATCGGCGGGCCGTCCGCGCCGGCGCCCGGTACCACCGGACGGCGGGGTCTCCGTGTCCTCGGCCGGCACGGCCGGCACGCCCGCCTCGACGGCGGCCGCCGCGCGCCTGCGGCGCCGCCCGGTCGGCGCGGGCGCCTCCGCGTCGTCACCGTCACCGGACCCGTCCGCGGCCGCGCCCGGGACGTCGCTCTCCAGGAAGGCGTCCGTGGAGCCCCGCCGGGCCCGCCGCCGTCCGCCGGCGCCACCCTGCTCCACGGCGAGGGGACCCCCGGCCGGCCCGGCGCCTGCGGCGGGGACGTCCTCGGTGCCGTCCGGCACCTGCGCGGCGACCGCTCCGGCCCCGCCGCCGAGCGGCACCTCGAGCACGTACGCGCTGCCGCTCATGCCCGGCACCTCGTGCGTCTGCAGCACTCCGCCGTGCGCGCGCACGATCCCGCGCACGATCGGCTCGTGCACCGGGTCCCCGCCCGCGTACGGCCCGCGCACCTCGATCCGCGCGACCTCGCCGCGCTGCGCGGCCGCCACCACGACGGTGCTGTCCATGTAACCGCCCGCCGAGACGGGCGCGTTGCCGGTGGCGTCGACGCCGGCCACGTCCGCGACGAGATGCGCGAGGGCGGTGGCGAGCCGCTGCGGGTCGACCTCGGCCTCGATGGGCGGCGCGTGCACGGCGAACTGCACCCGGCCCGGCCCGATCAGCTCGACGGCCCCGTCCACGCCGGCGGCGACGACGGCGTCCAGCATCACCTTCGTGCGGGTGATGTCCTCCGCGCCCGTGTCCAGCCGCTGGTAGCCGAGCACGTTGTCGATCAGGGTGGTGATCCGGGAGTAACCGGCCGAGAGGTGGTGGAGCACCTGGTTGGCCTCGGGCCACAGCTGCCCGGCGTCGTCGGCGGCCAGGGCCGACAGCTCACGGCGCAGCTCGTCCAGCGGGCCGCGCAGCGACCGCCCGAGCAGGGTGAGCAGCTGCTCGTGCCGCCCGGCGAGCGCCTCGTACCGGTCCTTCTCCCGCTCGCCGAGCGCGGCGTACCGCTCCTCGCCGGCCGCGAGCTCCTCCTCGTGCCGTTCGCGCAGCTCCTCGACCTCGGTGACGTGCTGCTGGCGCAGTGCGGTCAGGTCGGAGGCATGCTCCTCGGAGAGCCGCTCGAGCTCGTCGGCGTGCGCCTTCTCCAGCGCCTCCTTCTCCGCGGCGAGGGCGTCGTAGGACCGCCGGTCGGTGAAGGTCATGACGGCGCCGACGAGCTGGTCGCCGTCGCGGACGGGCGCGGTGGTGAGGTCGACGGAGACCTTCTCCTCCGCCTTGGACCACAGCACCTGCCCGCGCACCCGGTGCTTGCGCCCGGAGCGCAGGGTGTCGGCGAGCGGCGACTCGTCGTACGGGAACGGGGAGCCGTCGGCGCGCGAGTGCAGCACCAGCGTGTGCAGCTCCTTGCCGCCGAGTTCACCGGCCCGGTATCCCAGTATCTGGGCGGCGGCCGGGTTGACGAGCACGATCCGCCCGTCGGTGTCGGTCCCGACGACGCCCTCGGACGCGGCCCGCAGGATCATCTCGGTCTGCCGCTGCGAGCGCGCCAGCTCCGCCTCGGTGTCCACGGTGCCGGACAGGTCCCGGACGACGAGCATGAGCAGCTCGTCGCCGGTGTAGCCGTAACCGTCGTACGCCTGCTGGCCGTTCTCCAGGTTCGCGCTCGTGACCTCGACCGGGAACGCGCTGCCGTCGGTGCGCCGCGCCATCATCCGCGTCGGCTTGGTCCGCCCGCGCGGGTCCATGTGGTCGGGCCGGCGCATGGAGCCGGGGATCAGCCTGGAGTCGAAGTCCGGCAGCAGGTCGAGCAGCCCGCGCCCCACCAGGGCCGTCCCCGGGGTCTCGAAGGCCTCCAGGGCGATGGTGTTGGCGTTGACGACCGTTCCGTTGGCGTTGACCAGCACCAACGCGTCGGGCAGCGCGTCGAGTATGGCTGCGAGGCGAGCAGCGCCTCGGGATGGCCTGCTGCTCACGAGACGCTTCCTCCCTGTTACCGCACCTTGCCGACCGCTCGGGCCATCTTGCCAACCGTCCCGCGGCGTGTCACGCGAGGGAGTCTAAGGGCTCGGGTTGCGCTCGCGACGCCGGATGAGAGGGAGGTCGCACGAGGAAGTGACGGCGAACATGTGACCGGACGGTTCCGCTCCGCGAGACCTTCGCCGGACCTTTACGGCCCCATTACTCCCCATTGCGGCGTCGGCGGCTCAGCCGGGGAACTCCGGTGCGGGTCCCCCGACGCGGGGCAGCAGCGGCACCATCCGGTTCCACCGCCCGATCTCGCATCCGTCGCGGCGGTCGAACCTGGCGTCGACCGGCCGCCCGGCCCAGGTGCCGGTGACGCGGGCGGTGGCCGGCCCGCCGTGGACCATGGCGCAGGTGGTGCCGGGGGCCACCGGGGTGAACGCGTCCCGCCCCCACCGCGTGCGCGCGTCCAGCATCCGGCAGGTCCCCGCCACGTCCGGGTGCCGCCCGCCCTCGGGACGGCAGAACACCTCGTACCTGCCGTTACGCCCGCCCGCGGCGTGGCGCACCACGACGGTGAGGTGATCACCGCCCCGGCCGTCGGGCCGCACCGGCAGGGGTGCGACGGCGGCAGGCACGGCGGGCGCGGCGGCGGCCGGTACGGCGGTGAGGGCGGCCAGGGACGGCACGGCGGCGAGGGACACCGCGAGGACGCCCCGCGGGACGAAGGACAGCACGGAAACCATGCCCTGCCCAACGCGCCGGCGCCCCGTACGTTGCGCAGGACATCCGCAGCACATCAGCGGGACTCCCTGCCACGCCCCGCCGGGGAAGCCCTTTGCCCTGCGGCCCTCGTGCCTAGTACCGTGGGGGGCGATTGGTGACACCGCGCTCGACTGTGTCATCATCTGCACGCACCAGTCGCGCGCTTGCGCGAGTGGCTGTGCGGGAGGCGTCGCCTAGTCCGGTCTATGGCGCCGCACTGCTAATGCGGTTTGGGCCTTAAAGCCCATCGAGGGTTCAAATCCCTCCGCCTCCGCACCTCATCCGAAGCCCCGGTCCCAGTGGACCGGGGCTTCGTCGTCGTACCCCGCCTCCAGGGCGTTTTCGCAGCTCACAAGGGGTGTGCGGATCGGATTTCACATGACGGCGGCAGTCATGTAATGTTCTTCCTGTCGCCGCGAGCGGGCCGGAAGGCCAAGGAAGCGAAGACAAAAACTGAAAAACAGGCACTCGTAGCTTAACGGATAGAGCATCTGACTACGGATCAGAAGGTTGCAGGTTCGAATCCTGCCGAGTGCACACAGATCAGAGGCCCCGCCGGTTCACCGGCGGGGCCTCTGACATCAGCGGGTGACATCAACGCCCCCGCACGGTCCCGATCAGGCGGCCGGCTCGTCGCCCTCGTCGCCCTGCTCGTCGTCCAGCCCCAGTTTCGCTCTCCCCGGTTTCGAAACCACAGGTCAGGGGCATGAGGGGGCGGTCCTCTTCTGGATCTGTGCCGACGGACACAGCGAAAGGGGCCCGATGTAGGCGCATACTGAGTCATGACCAAGCCTGCTGCGCCGAAGCGTCACCTGCCCACCAGCCCCTTCAAGGCCCCGGTCACACCGGCTCCCAAGCACTTCGACGTGGGGGACCAGGTCACCCACGACATGTACGGCCTCGGCCGGGTGATCGGCATCGAGGCCGGAGTCGCGGCACTCGTGGACTTCGGCTCCGCGCAGGTGCGCGTCCTGAGCCCGTACGCCAAGATGACCAAGCTGTAGTACCGCTGTGCCCGGTCGCGGCACACCAGGCCCCGTCAGGGACCTGTCACGAAAGAGAGTCCCCCCATCGAACTGACATCGCTGTTCTCCGCCCCGGAAGGGCAACCCCGCGGCTCGGCCACGGCATCGCCGCCTCCGGCGACCAACCCCTTCCAGGCCCCCGACTTCGGGGACGACGAGACCTGGCCGCTCGAGGACCCGCAGGAGCCCGCCCCGGGCACCCGCGGGGCGCGGCACAGGGCGGCGTGACCCCCGCAGAAGGACGCAGGCCGGCAACCTGCCGAGTGCGCACAGGACAGAGGCCCCGGATCACTCCGGGGCCTCTGGCGTTCTCCGGCCGCAACCGCGATCGGCCCGCCGCGCCGGAGGCACCGGGTGGGCCACCCGGGTGGCCCCGGACCGCTCTCCGGGTGAGCCCGCAGGTGGCAGGAGCGGGGCGAGCCCCATGCTGGCTCGGGGAGTTCGCCGACGTCACGGTTCCTCAGCAGGCGGACACCTTCAACCGTCGCGGCACGGACGGCCGCACGGACGGTTCCGGGCGCCTCCCGACGAGGCCGCCACGAAGGGATTCCGATGCACCGACCACCGCTGCTCACCGCAGTCCTCCGCGCGCTCGCCCTCGTGCTCGGCCTCGGGCTGCTCGTCACCCCGGCCTCGGCCGCCGGCCGCGACGACGGCGCGGCACGCCGCCCCGGGGACGGCAGCAGCGCCCTCCTCGGCGTCCTCCAGGACGCCGTCCGGCAGGGCTCGCCCGGCGCGCTCGCCCAGTCGCGCACCGGCCGCCGCGTCCGCGACCTGGCGGCCGGCGTCGCCGACACCGCGTCGGCCGGGCCGCGGATCGAGGAAGCCACGGACTACAACCCCTCCTTCGCCGCGGGCAACGGCGACATGGTCTCCACGGTCGGCGACCTCGACCGGTTCGACTCCGCGCTGCTCGGCGGGAAGCTGCTCCCGGCCCGGCTGCTGCGCGCGATGCTGACCCCGACCCCGGGCTCGTTCCCGAACACCGACGTCCTCCGCTACGGCCTCGGCGTGGTGATCGCGCGGACGCCCTGCGGTGTCACCGTCTACGGCAACGCCGGCTCGATCCAGGGCTACGAGACGTGGATGAGCGCCACCCCCGACGGCCGGCACACCATGTCCTTCGTCCTCAACCAGGACTGGCTCGACCCGACCGACATCATCGTCCAGGCGATCACGGCGGAGTTCTGCCCCCGCTGAGCGGCGGACGGCAGCACTCGGGAGCGGGTCGACGGGGCGTTGTCGGTGCCACCGCCTACGCTCGTGAGTGATGGCACGGACGTGGAGATGCTCGGGACTGCGCTGGACCCCGCAGGGGCCCGTGCTGGTCTGGGACGGGGGGCGGCCCAGCGCGCTGCCGTGGGGGAAGCGGGTCGCGTTCGCCGTGGCGGCGGACGCGGTCCGCGGGTGCGTGGGCGCGCGGGGGCACGCCTGTCCGGTGCGCGCCGCGGTGCCGGGGCGGAGCACGGGGGCCCGGTGCGAGGAATGCGCGCGGCTGGACCGGGCGCACTCCGTGGCCGCCGACACGATCGCCGACGACCCCCGGCCGTACCACGTGTACCTGGCCTGGTTCGGGCCCGGCATGGTCAAGGTCGGCATCACGGCGGTCGAACGGGGGCCGGCCAGGCTGCTGGAGCAGGGCGCCGTCTGCTTCAGCTGGCTCGGCTCCGGCCCGCTGATGGCCGCCCGGCGCACCGAGGAACTGCTGCGGGCCGCCCTCCAGGTCCCGGACCGGATCCCGTACGCCGCGAAACGGGCGGTGCGGTCGTCGCTGCCCGCCTCGGTGGACGAACGGGCCGCCGAGGTGAGCGCGTTGCACGCGCGGGCCGTCGTACTGGACGCATGGCCGGAGTCGTTGGCCCCGGAGCCGTGCCGACCCGTGGACCACGCCGAGTCGTTCGGTCTCTGCGATGGGCCGGCGGTCGTCGTCGGTGACGTGGCCGAGCTCGTGCCGGGCGGGCAGGTCAGCGGTGAACTGGTCGCCGCCGCCGGGCCGGACCTGCACCTGGCCGTCGCCGGCCGCGGCGTCGTCGTACTGGACACGCGGCTGATGACCGGGTGGGAGCTGGCGCCGCCGTCGTCCCCGGCCGGCGGGTTCACCGTCCCCGTCAGGGAGTTGAGGAGGGAGCAGGAAGGGCTCTTCTAGGCGGGCGCCGGCCCGTGTGCCCTTCCCAGGCGCCGCCTGAGCGGAGCCTGTGCGTTTCTCAGGGAAATCACAGACTCCGAAAAGCCTGCTCTCAGAGGGCCCCGACAGGGTGTCCACCATGACCACGATCTCGCCCCAGGGGCGCACCGAACTGCTGAGGCCGGACGGGAGCCCCGTCCGCGTGCTTGTGGTGGACGACGAGCTGTCGATCACCGAACTGCTGAGCATGGCCCTTCGTTACGAGGGCTGGCAGATCAGGAGCGCGGGGGACGGGCAGGGCGCCCTGCAGGCGGCCCGCGAGTTCCGGCCCGACGCCGTCGTGCTCGACATGATGCTGCCCGACATGGACGGGCTGGCCGTCCTCGGGCGGCTGCGCCGCGAGCTGCCCGACGTGCCCGTCCTCTTCCTGACCGCCAAGGACGCCGTCGAGGACCGCATCGCCGGGCTCACCGCCGGCGGCGACGACTACGTCACCAAGCCGTTCAGCCTGGAAGAGGTCGTCGCCCGGCTGCGCGGGCTCATCCGGCGGTCCGGGGCCGCCGACCGGCGCTCCGACTCCGTCCTCGTCGTCGGCGACCTCACCCTGGACGAGGACAGCCACGAGGTGTCGCGGGCCGGGGACTCCATCCACCTCACCGCCACCGAGTTCGAACTGCTGCGCTTCCTCATGCGCAACCCGCGGCGCGTGCTCAGCAAGGCGCAGATCCTCGACCGGGTCTGGTCCTACGACTTCGGCGGACAGGCCAACGTCGTCGAGCTGTACATCTCCTACCTGCGGCGGAAGATCGACGCGGGACGCGAGCCGATGATCCACACCCGGCGGGGGGCCGGCTACCTGATCAAGCCCGCGGTGTCATGAGCGGACGACGACGGCCGCGTCCGGGGAAGCGACCCGGACGGCCGCGCACCCTGCGGACCCGGCTCGTCGTCGCGTCCGTGGTGCTGATCGCCGTGGTGTGCGCGGTGATCGGCACGGTGACGACCCTGGCCCTGCGGTCGCACCTGTACGACCAGCTGAACGACCAGCTCGACGAGGTCGCCTCGCGCGCGTCGGGCTCCTTCGAGCCGCCGGGCGGGCAGCCCGGGGACGGCACGGTACCGGGCGGGCACAAGCTCCGGGTGCACCCGATGAGCGCCGCCGACTTCGTCACCAAGGGCCCGCAGTCCCCGGGCACCATCGTGGCCAAGGTCGAGAAGGGGGTCATCACCGACGCCAGTCGCGGGGAGAAGTCCACCAGCGACTTCTCGATGACCCCGAGGGACCTGACGAGTGCGCAGCTGGCCGCCCTCGCGGCCGTCCCGCGCGAGAACCGCGGGCAGTACACCGTCGGCATCCCCGGCGAGGGCGACTACCGGGTCGAGTACAAGTCCGGCGACAACGGCTCCTACTACGTCGCCGTACCGACCTCCTCCGTCGACAGCACGATCAGCACCCTGGTCCTCGTCGAGATCAGCGTCACCGCCGCCGGTCTGGCCGCCGCCGTCATCGCCGGGTACGTGCTCGTCGGCGTCGCCACCCGCCCCCTGCGCAGGGTCGCCGCCACCGCCACCCGGGTCTCCGAACTCCCGCTCCACACCGGCGAGGTGAACCTCAGCGAACGCGTGCCGGAGGCGGAGTGCGACCCGCACACCGAGGTCGGGCAGGTCGGTGCCGCGCTCAACCGGATGCTCGACCACGTGCACGGCGCCCTGCACGCGCGGCAGCAGAGCGAGACGCGGGTACGGCAGTTCGTCGCCGACGCCAGCCACGAGCTGCGCACCCCGCTCGCCTCCATCCGCGGCTACGCCGAACTCACCAGACGCGGGCGCGAGCAGGTCGGGCCCGACACCCGGCACGCCCTCGGGCGGATCGAGTCCGAGGCCGGGCGGATGACCCTGCTGGTGGAGGACCTGCTGCTGCTCGCCCGGCTCGACGCCGGGCGGCCGCTGCAGTTCGGGCAGACCGACCTCGTCCCGCTGGTCGTGGACACCATCAGCGACGCCCGCGCGGCCGGCATGGACCACAACTGGCGGCTCGACCTGCCGGACGAGCCCGCGCTCGTGTCGGCGGACGCGGCCCGGCTGCAGCAGGTCCTCGTCAACCTGCTGGGCAACGCCCGCAACCACACCCCGCCCGGGACGACCGTCACCGCGCGCGTGCAGCGGCGCGGACCCTGGACGTGCGTCGACGTCGAGGACAACGGGCAGGGCATCCCGCCGGACCTGCTGCCGCACGTCTTCGAGCGCTTCGCCCGCGGCGACTCGGCGCGCTCGCGCGCCACGGGATCCACCGGGCTCGGCCTGGCCATCGTGCAGGCCGTCGCCGCCGCGCACGGCGGCGCGGTCACCGTGGACAGCGTGCCCGGGCGGACGGTGTTCACCGTGCACCTGCCGGCCCTGGGCCCCGCCGTCGCCCCGGCCGCGCCGCGGCCGGTCCCGGCAGGCGATCGGCGGTCGCACTCACAGGCACAGCACAGCACCACCACATGGGCGCGACAGGGCACTTGAGAAGAGTCGGTGCCATGCGAACCGACTCTTCTCCCGGCACCCTGCCGGCGCGGGAGCACCTCCCGGCCGCGGATGCCGGAACGCCTGTCCTGGACGTAGTGATCCCCGTCTACAACGAGGAGAAGGACCTCCGGCCGTGCGTCCGCAGACTGCACGAGCACCTCACCCGCACCTTCCCGTACGCGTTCCGCATCACGATCGCGGACAACGCCTCCACCGACACCACCCCGCTGGCGGCGGCGGGGCTGGAGACGGAGATCCCCGAGGTCACCAGCGTCCGCCTGGAGCAGAAGGGCCGCGGGCGCGCCCTCAGGACCGTGTGGTCCGCCTCCGACGCGCCGGTCCTCGCCTACATGGACGTCGACCTGTCGACCGACCTCAACGCCCTGCTGCCGCTGGTGGCGCCGCTGATCTCCGGCCACTCGGACCTCGCGATCGGCTCCCGGCTCGCCCGCAGCTCCCGGGTCGTGCGCGGCCCCAAGCGGGAGTTCATCAGCCGGGCCTACAACCTGATCCTGCGCGGCTCGCTCCAGGCCCGCTTCTCCGACGCCCAGTGCGGGTTCAAGGCCATCCGGCGGGACGTGGCGCAGGTGCTGCTGCCCCTCGTCGAGGACACCGGCTGGTTCTTCGACACCGAGATGCTGGTGCTCGCCGAGCGCGCGGGGCTGCGCATCCACGAGGTGCCGGTCGACTGGGTCGACGACCCCGACTCGACCGTGCACATCGTGCGGACGGCCACCGACGACCTCAGGGGCGTGTGGCGCGTCGGCAGGGCCCTGGCCACCGGTTCGCTGCCGCTGGACCGGCTGGCCCGGCCCTTCGGCGACGACCCGCGCGACCGCGAGATCCAGGACGTGCCCACGGGGCTGGCCCGCCAGCTCGTCGGGTTCTGCGTGGTCGGCGGCCTGTCCACCCTGTTCTACCTGCTGCTGTACAGCGTCTTCCGGCAGTTCTCCGGCTCCCAGACCGCCAACGCGCTCGCCCTGCTCGTCTCCGCGGTCGCCAACACGGCCGCCAACCGCCGGCTCACCTTCGGGGTGCGCGGCCGGGGCGGCGCCGTACGGCACCAGGCGCAGGGGCTGGTCGTGTTCGGCATCGGACTCGCCCTGACCAGCGGCTCGCTGGCCGCCCTGAACGCGGCCAACGGCCACCCGGCGCACTCCACCGAACTGGCGGTGCTCATCGCCGCCAACCTCGCGGCGACCGTGCTGCGGTTCCTGCTCTTCCGGGCCTGGGTGTTCCCGGACCGGGACGAGGCCGGGCCCGGGTCCGGCCTCGCCCCGGCGGTGCGCGAAGCGCCGTACGCGCAGGCGTACGCGGTCCCGCACCCGCACCCGTACCAGGCGACCCAGGTCCGCGCCGGTGACGCCGCGGACGGCACCTGGAGGGACGCCACCCCGCGCCTGCAGCCGGCGCGCCCGCACGACACCGATCCGGGGGACCTCCGATGACCACGCACTTCGAACAGCCGGCGCAGCACGACGGGCAGCAGGGCGGCCGGCAGGGCGGCGGGGCGGCCGTCTGGGGGCCGCCGACCACCGCTCCCCGGGGAGCACCCGAGGCCGGCGAGCCCCGCCGGCCCCGCCCCCGCGGGCCGCTGCGCGGCCGGCCCGAGGACCCCCGCTGGGCGCGCCCGGCCCTCCTCGGCCTGCTGGCCGCCACCCTCCTGCTCTACCTGTACGACCTCAGCGCCTCCGGCTACGCCAACTCCTTCTACTCGGCGGCCGTGCAGGCGGGCAGCAGGTCATGGAAGGCGTTCTTCTTCGGTTCGCTCGACGCGGGCAACGCCATCACCGTCGACAAGCCCCCGGCCTCCCTGTGGCCGATGGAGCTGTCGGTGCGGCTCTTCGGCCTCAACTCGTGGGCGATCCTCGTCCCCGAGGCGCTGATGGGCGTGGGCGCCGTCGCCGTCGTCCACGCCGCCGTGCGCCGCCGGTTCAGCCCCGCGGCCGGCCTGATCGCGGGCGCTGTGCTCGCGCTCACCCCCGTCGCGGCGCTGATGTTCCGGTTCAACAACCCGGACGCCATGCTGGCGCTGCTGATGTCCGCGGCCTGCTACCTCGTCGTCCGGGCCCTGGAGGACGGCCGCACGAAGTGGCTGGTGTGGGCCGGTGCCGTGATCGGCTTCGCGTTCCTCGCCAAGACGCTGCAGGCGTTCCTGATCCTGCCGGTCCTCGCCCTGGTCTACGCGATCTGCGCGCCGGTGTCGCCGCGGAAGCGGTTCGGGCAGCTGGCGGCGGCGACGCTGGCGCTGGTCGTCTCCGGCGGCTGGTGGGTCGCGATCGTCGAGCTGTGGCCGGCCTCCTCCCGCCCCTACGTCGGCGGCTCGCAGAACAACAGCTTCCTGGAACTGACCTTCGGCTACAACGGCCTCGGCCGGCTCAGCGGCGACGAGACCGGCAGCGTCGGCGGCGGTGGTGGCGGCGGTGGCGGCACCGGGATGTGGGGTGAGACCGGCTGGGACCGGATGTTCGGCTCCGAGGTCGGCGGCCAGATCTCCTGGCTGCTGCCGGCCGCGCTGGTCCTGCTCGTCGCCGGGCTCGTGGCCACCCGAGGGCGCGGGCGCACGTCCGTCACCCGGGCCTCGTTCCTGGTCTGGGGCGGCTCCCTGCTGATCACCGCGGTCGTCTTCAGCTACATGGCCGGCATCTTCCACCAGTACTACACCGTGGCCCTCGCCCCCTACGTCGCGGCCGTCACGGGCATGGGCGCCGGGCTGCTGTGGGAGAAGCGGCGGGAGACGTGGGCGTCGATCGCGCTCGCCGCCTCCGTGGCCGCGGCGGCGGCCTGGGGGTACGTGCTGCTCAACCGCACCCCCGACTACCTGCCCTGGTTGAAGTGGCTGGTGCTCGTCGGGGGCCTGGGCGCGGCGCTCGGCCTGGTCTTCGCCGGCCGGCTCCCCCGGCGGGCCGCCCTCGGGGTGGCGGCGGTGGGCCTCGTGGCCGCGCTGGCGGGACCGACCGCGTACACCCTCAGCACGGTGCGGCAGGGCCACACCGGATCGATCGTCACGGCGGGCCCGGCGGGCGCGAGCATGATGGGCGGCCGGGGCGGCGGTCCCGGCGGTATGCGCGGCGGCCCCGACGGCGGCATGCCGGGGCAGCAGGGCCGGGTGAACGGCAACGGCTTCCCCGGGGGCGGCATGCCGGGCCGGCAGAACGGCAACGGCAACGGCTTCCCGGGCGGAGGCATGCCGGGCCAGAACGGCGGCACGCAAGGCCGGCAGGGCCAACCGGGTCAGCCGAACGGCAACGGTTTCCCGGGCGGCGGCCGGACGGGCGAGGGCGTCATGGGCCGCATGGGCGGTGGCCCCGGCGGCCTGCTGAACGGTGCGAACGTCGGCTCGGCCGCCAGGAGGCTGCTGGAGAAGGACGCGGGCGAGTACACCTGGGTCGCCGCGTCCATCGGCTCCCAGAACGCGGCGAGCTACCAGCTGGCCACCGGTGACCCGGTGATGGCGGTCGGCGGCTTCAACGGCACCGACCCGTCCCCCACACTGGCGCAGTTCAAGAAGTACGTGGCGGACGGCAGGATCCACTACTTCATCGCCGGCGGCGGCATGGGCGGCGGCGACAGCGGCGCCGCGTCCGGGATCACCTCATGGGTCGAGAGCACCTTCAAGAAGGTGACGGCCGGTTCGGCCACCTTCTACGACCTGACGCAGCGCACCTGACGGAAGGACACCGCGCGGGGCCGGCCGACCCGGCCCCGCGCTCCTGCCGCGTACTCCGGCCGCGTACTCCGGCCCGGTTCCCGTTCTGGCATCGTGACCAGGTACCGGAGTGCGAGAGGGGTGCGCCGATGGGCAGGGCAGCCGCGCGGGGCAGTGTCTGGCTGGAGGGCAGGGCCCGGCGCGGCCGGCGCGGGGGACAGCCCTCGGGGCTGGACCGGGAGCGGATCACCGCCGCCAGCGTACGGCTGCTGGACGCCGAGGGGCTGGCGAGGTTCTCCATGCGGCGGCTGGCCGGTGAGCTGGACGTCACCGCGATGTCCCTGTACTGGTACGTCGACACCAAGGACGACCTGCTCGAACTCGCCCTGGACGCGGCCCTCGGGGAACTGCGGCTGCCGGCCCCCGAGGAGGACGGGGCCGACTGGCGCGCGCAGCTGCGGGACCTGGCCGCCCAGTACCGGGCGCTGCTGGTGCGCCACCCCTGGCTGTCGCCGCTGGCCGGCCGGTACCTCAACATCGGGCCGAACGCGCTGTCGTTCGCCCGCGGCGTGCGGTGCGTGATCCGCCGCGCCGGGCTGCCCGCGCACCGGGTGACCAGCGCCGTATCGGCCGTGTTCCAGTACGTGTACGGCTACGGCACCTTCGAGGGCCAGTTCCTGTCCCGGGTCGCCGACTCGGGCCTCACCCCGGACGCCTTCTACGAGCAGGCCATGAGCGAGGTCCGGCGCAGCCCCCGCGCCGCGGACCACCTCCGGGAGTCCGGGGAGAGGGGGGAGGCCGGCGGTGGGGACACGGTCGCCGAGATGATGGACCGGGAGTTCGCCTACGCCCTGGACCTCCTGGTGGCCGGCATCGAGGCGATGGCCGAACGGGACTGAGCGGCTCTAGTCCCCCTCCACCAGCCGCGCCGGGAACCCGCCGGTCGCCACCGGACCCCACCGTTCGGGCGTCACCCGGATGATCGACTTTCCCTGCTTCAGCATCGCCTGCCGGTACTCGTCCCAGTCGGGGTGCTCCCCGGCGATGTTGCGGTAGTACTCCACCAGCGGCTCGACGGAGTCGGGGGTGTCGACGACCTCGGCGGTGCCGTCGATCTGGACCCAGGGGCCGTTCCAGTCGTCGCTCAGGACGATCAGGCTGACCCGGGGGTCCCGTTTGGCGTTGCGGGTCTTGGCGCGGTCGGGGTAGGTCGAGACGACGATCCGGCCGGAGTCGTCGACCCCGCACGTCAGCGGGGAACCCTGCGGGCCGCCGTCGGCGCGGCGGGTGAGCAGGATCGCGCGGTGGCGCGGCCGTACGAAGTCCAGCAGTTCGTCGAGCGAGACTCGGGTGTTCGTCGCGATGTTCGGTGCCATGGCCGCAGCCTAGGCCGAGCACGGCCCGTTCAGCCTGACCCTGCGGGGCTCAGGCTCCGGATCGGCACGCCCGGCGGAGCCCGGCCGGACATCACTTCACCACAATGGAGCAGCTAAAGTGCAGGTGTCCTGTGCTCGCAGTCGGGAATGTGCTGCGGAGCTCTCCTGAGCATGGCCGTACGGCCGTGCTGTCCGAGAGGTTCGTGGTGGCTACATCTGATTTCTCCGATGTGACGCGTTTCCCGGTGGGCCTCGATCTCGCCGAGGCGATCACGGTGGCGGCCCGTCAGCTGCACGAGAGCGGCAGCCCGCACGCCACGCTGCGCACCGCCGTCCAGCTGGCCGTGGACCTGCTGCCCGGCGCCGAGCACGCAGACATCTCCGAGCTGGAACGCGGCGAGAACCTGCGCATGGTGGCCTGGAGCGACGACCTGGTGCGCGACGCCAAGGCGCCGCACCTGCCGCACTGGGAGCGGCTGTGGACCTCGCCGGTGGTGCGGGTGGCGGACGACAGCGGGGTGAGCCAGGAGAGCCCGCTGTCCGGCACGGGGCTGCGCTCGGTGCTGTCGATGCGGCTGCGCGCGGACCGCCGCCGGCTGACCGTGCTGACGGCCTACTCCCGTGATCCGCACGCCTTCGACGAGTCCGCCACGCGGCTCGGCCGCATCCTGACCACCCACGTCAGCATCGCCCTGAACTCGGTGACCGTCCGGGAGCAGCTCACCGAGGCCATGCGCACCCGGGACCTGATCGGCCAGGCCACCGGCGTCCTCATGGAGCGCCTGGACATCGACGCGGCGGCGGCCTTCGAAAGCCTGGTCCGCGCCTCCCAGCGGGAGAACGTCAAACTGCGCGACCTGGCCCGGCGGATCGTGGGAGCGACCGACGCCTAGCTAGGCGGTGGGCAGTGAGTCGCCCTGCACCGCCTGGATGTCCAGTTCGACGCGCAGGGTCGTGCCGATGGCGGCGATGCCCGCCTGGAGGACCTGGTTGTAGTTCATCGCGAAGTCCTCGCGGTGCAGTTCGGCGGTCGCGCGGAACGCGGCGCGGGTGCCGCCCCACGGGTCGGCGCCGGTGCCGAGGTAGGCCAGGTCCAGGTCGACCGGGCGGACCACGCCGTGCATGGCCAGCTCGCCGTGCACGGTCCAGCGGTCCGGGCCGGCCTGGGTCAGTGCGCCGCTCCTGTAGGTGATCTCCGGGTACCGCTCGACGTCGAGGAAGTCCCCGGACTTCAGGTGCGTGTCGCGCATCCCGTTGCCGGTGTCGACGGACGCGGCCCGGATCACCGCCTCCACCCGGGACTTGGCGACGTCGTCGGGGGCGATCTCGATCGTCCCGCCGAACTCGGTGAACCGGCCGTGCACGCTGGAGATCCCCAGGTGCTGGGCGACGGCGGCGACGGAGGAGTGCGCCGGGTCGATGGTCCACGGCCCGGGCGGCGGCAGCTCGGTGCCTCCCTGCCGGGCCAGTGTCACCGTGCCCACCTCGGCCCGCCCGCTGGCGGTGACGATCGCGCTGGAGGCGGCGGGCGCGTACCCCACGGCGGTCACGATCACCGTGTACGCGCCCGGCGTCAGCTCGGTGGTGTCCCGCACGGCGCCCTCGGCGTCCGCCTCGGCCCGCAGCACCTGGGTCCCCGTCATGTCGGTCACCGTGACGACCGCGTGCGACACGGCCCATCCGTCCCGGGTGCGGATCCTCGCGGTCAGTCCCATCCCGTTTTCTCCCTGGAAAGCACTAAAAATCGGTCGTAAGGAGTCCGGCCCGTGGCGCGCGCACGAAGGGCGCGCGCCACGGGCCGGGGCCCTGCTACTCGCCGGGGTGGGCGAGCTCGATGTCGTGGCCGTCCACGCCGGTGCCGGAGACGGTCAGCGCGGTGGCGGCCGGCGGGTAGCCCGTCGCGATGACGGTGTACTCGCCGCTGTCCAGGTCGGTGAAGGCGTACGCCCCGTCCGACCCGGTGGTGGCGGTGCCGACCACGTTGCCCGCCTGGTCGACCAGCGTGACCCGGGCGTCGGCCAGCGGCCCGTGCGGTGCCCGGACGACACCCTGCAGCCGGGCGCCGGCGTCCAGGTCGACCTCGATCCGGGTGATGCCGGTGGTGGCCACCTCGACCGGCAGTGCGCGCGGCCGGAACCCGCTCGCGTTGACCGCGACGGTCACGGCGCCCGGCACCAGGTCGGTGAAGGAGAACTCGCCCTGCTCGCCGGTGGACGCGGTGGCCAGCAGGTCCCCGCGCACGTCGGTGACGATCACCATGGCGTCCTTGACCGGCAGCGCGCCCCCGGTCGCCCGGACGACGCCGGTGAGCCCGCTGGTGCCGCTGAGCAGGATGTCGTACGCCAGCGGTTCCTCGCCGACCACGACGGTGGAGGCCTGCGGCTGGTAGCCGTCGGCGGAGGCGATCAGCACGTAGGAGCCCGTGCCCGGGGCGCTGAGGCCGTAGGAGCCGTCGGCCTGGGCGACCGAGCGGCCCAGCTGGCGGCCGGAGAGCGAGATCAGGGTGACCGCGGCCCGCGGGACCGGGACGCCCTCGGCGCCGCGGACGAAGCCGTGCACCGGGGTGCCGCCGGCGGCGCCGGGCTCGGCGGCCGAGGCGAGGGCGGTCAGCTGCCGGGTGGCGGTGGCCGTGGCCGTGCCGGTGTGCTCCGCGGGAGCGGTGGCGGTGGTGGCGGCGGCCGGGACCTGGGCCTCGGCGGCCGGGGCCTGCGCCTCGGCGACGGCGGGGGCGGCGGCCGGGTCGACGACCGGGGCCTCGCCGTCGGCGGCCTGGGCGAGCGCGCCCTTGGTCTTCAGGGGGACCTCCTTGATGAACAGCGTGATCAGGAAGGCGATGGCGGCGAGGCCGCCGGCGATGAGGAAGACGTCGGCGATGCCGTGGCCGTAGGCGCTCTCCAGCAGCGTCCGGATCGGCTTCGGCAGCGCGTTCATGTCCGGGATGCTGTCGGTGGAGCCGGAACCGCCGGCCAGGGCCTTCTGGTACTTCGGGCTCAGGGTGGAGATGCCGTCGGTGACGTAGTGGGTGATCCGGCGGGCCATCACCGCGCCGAGGGCCGAGACGCCGACCGCACCGCCGAGGGAGCGGAAGAAGGTGACCGTGGAGCTGGCCGAGCCGAGGTCGGAGGGGGCCACCTGGTTCTGCGTGGCGAGGACCAGGTTCTGCATCATCATGCCGATGCCGAGACCCAGCAGGCCCATGAAGACGGCCATCTTCCAGTACGCGGTGTCGTACCGGATGCCGCCGAGCAGCACCAGGCCGGCCGTCACGAGCACACCACCGCTGACCAGCCAGGCCTTCCAGCGGCCGGTGCGGGTGATGAACTGCCCCGAGACGGTGGAGGAGACGAACAGGCCGCCGATCATCGGGATGGTCATGACGCCCGACATCGTCGGGGACTTGTCGCGGGCCAGCTGGAAGTACTGGCTGAAGAACACGGTGCCGGCGAACATCGCGACACCGACGAACAGCGAGGCGAGCGAGGCCAGCGTGATGGTGCGGTTGCGGAACAGGCGCAGCGGGATGATCGGCTCGGTGGCCTTGGCCTCGACCAGGACGAACAGCGCGCCGAGGACGACCGAGCCGCCCACCATCGCGTACGTCTGCCAGGACACCCAGTCGTACTTGTCACCGGCGAAGGTGACCCAGATCAGCAGCAGGGAGACGGCGGCGGAGATGAGGGTCGCGCCGCCCCAGTCGACCTTGACCTCCCGCTTGACCACGGGCAGGTGCAGGGTCTTCTGCAGCACGATCAGCGCGATGACGGCGAACGGGACACCGACGTAGAAGCACCAGCGCCAGCCCAGCCAGGAGGTGTCGGTGATGACACCGCCGAGCAGCGGGCCGCCGACGGTGGCGACGGCGAAGGTCGCACCCAGGTAGCCGGAGTAACGGCCGCGCTCACGCGGGGAGATCATCGCCGCCATGACGATCTGGGCCAGGGCCGACAGACCGCCGACGCCTATGCCCTGGAACACCCGGAAGGTGATGAGCATGCCGGGGTTCTGCGACAGGCCGGCCGCCATCGACGCGACGACGTAGATGATCAGCGCTACCTGGACGAGCGCCTTCTTGCTGTACAGGTCGGCGAGCTTGCCCCACAGGGGAGTGGCCGCGGTCATCGACAGCAGGGCGGCGGTGACCACCCAGGTGTAGGCGGACTGACCGCCGCCGAGGTCGCTGATGATGTGCGGCAGGGCGTTGGAGACGATCGTGGACGACAGGATCGCCACGAACATGCCGAGCAGGAGCCCGGACAGGGCCTCCATGATCTGCCGGTGCGTCATCGGGGCCTGACCTTGGCCTCCCCCGTGCTTGGCGTGAGCCCGCACACCGGCTGGTGTGGTCGTTGCCATGGGTGTGGCTTCCTTTTCTTACGTGCTTGCGGGTGTACGGGTGGTCTCTTCGAATACGGGGGCGGCCGCGGCGGCGTGCCGGGCCGGTACGGACCGGCAGTCGCCGAAGCTGGCGCGCAGGCGTGTCATCAGCCGGATGAGCTGGCCGACCTCGTCGTCGGTCCAGTCGCTCAGCCGCTCGGCGAGCAGGCGGCTCGTCCGCAGGGACAGCTCCTCGAGCTCCGTCAGGCCCGCGGGCGTCAGGCGCAGGATGCGCGAGCGCTTGTCCGCGGGGTCCGGGTGCCGCTCGATCCAGCCGCGCGCGGCGACGTGGGCGACATGGCGGCTGGTGACGGACATGTCCACGGAGAGCAGCTCGGCGAGCTTGCTCATGCGCATGTCGCCGTGGCGGCCGAGCAGGGTCAGCACGGCGGCCGAGCCGGCCGGGCAGTCGGGCGGCAGGATCCGCCCCATGTCCCGTTTCACGGCCCCGACGGCGCTGAGCTGGCGTGCCAGCTCCTCGTATTGCGCCTGCTCGGCCATCACACCTCCCGTATCAGTTGCTTGGGGCAACCATAAGTGCGGTTGGTTGCTGCAGGCAAACAAATCGGGGGTGGGTGGCGCAAAAAGTTGGCAAAGGCAAGTATTGCGACCGTAAACACGCTGGTCGTAGTGGCCGTCCGCACCCCGTCTGCCCCGGTGGACCCCCACTTGGGTCCCACCCCTGGATTCGCTAGGGTCTCGGGCCATGGCTAACACCCAGGGCCCCCAGGGCAATTACGACCCCGCAGGCAGCACCCAGATGTTCCGCGCGTTCGTCGAGGAGACGCCCCAGGGGCGGCAGCAGCAGGCAGCGGCCTCCTCCGGGCCCCGCATCGGCCTGATCGTCGGCATCGTCGTGGCCGTGGCGGTCGTCGCGGCGGTGGCCTGGCTGGCGCTCAAGTAGGCGCCCGGCAGGCGACTGCTCCCACCCGCCGTTCGTCCACGCGGACCGTCCAGGCGGGCTGCTCACGCGCGCCCGGCGGGATCGGCGCCGGCAGGTCCACGGCCGGCTCGGCCGTCTCCCGGTCGACGCCGAGCGCGCCGAAGGCGTACGTCCCGAAGGCCAGCGTGCCCGAACACGCCGCCGTACCGCCGGAGTCGTGGAAGCCGACGGGCACCGGCTCGCACCAGCGCCGGTCCGCGGGCTCGCCGGCGGGGGTGCCGCAGATAGGCGCGGCGGGTGCGGGGGGCATGGTCCGGGAGGGGCCGGTGCGAACGCCGGCTTCCCGGAGCCACCGCCCGCCGGGCTGATCGTCCCCGACCGCATCCTTCAGGAGTGGGGGACTCGCCCGCCGCTGTCTCCTCCGAGCCGTCGCCGCGGGCCGGACCGGCGCCGCTCGCCGACGGGTCGCCGCCCTGCCCGGTGAGGAACCGCCGCACCGGGCCGTACCGCCGCGTCCCGTGAGCGCGCTCGGGCCGTCACCCCGCGCCCCGTCGAGCGGTACCGGCGTCACCGGTGCCGCCGGTCCGACCGCCACGTAACCGCTGCCCGCGCACGCGGCCGTCACCCCGTCCAGGCGGACGACGGCCGCCGAAGCTGCCTCGACGGCGCCCCGGCGGCCACGGGTCCGGACCGGACCTGTCGTCGGTGTTCCCTTGTGCGGTTCCGCTCGCCCTCGCCGCCCCTGTCGCCCGCAACATCGGGCGAGTGCGGCTGTCGCTCCGTCAGGAGAGAACGGGCGGGACCGTACCGTCAGTCCGAGATGAGCCCCTCGCGCAGCTGGGCCAGGGTCCGGGTCAGCAGACGGGAGACGTGCATCTGGGAGATGCCGACCTCCTCGCCGATCTGCGACTGGGTCATGTTGGCGAAGAAGCGCAGCATGATGATCCGGCGCTCCCGGGGCGGGAGTTTGGCCAGCAGCGGCTTCAGGGACTCGCGGTACTCCACGCCCTCCAGCGCGGTGTCCTCGTAGCCGAGGCGGTCGGCCAGGGAGCCCTCGCCGCCGTCGTCCTCGGGGGCCGGGGAGTCGAGCGAGGAGGCGGTGTAGGCGTTGCCGACCGCGAGGCCGTCGACCACGTCCTCCTCGGAGACGCCGAGGACCGCGGCCAGCTCCGTCACCGTCGGGGAGCGGTCCAGCTTCTGGGACAGCTCGTCGCTGGCCTTGGTGAGGGCCAGGCGCAGCTCCTGCAGCCGTCGCGGGACGCGCACCGACCACGAGGTGTCGCGGAAGAACCGCTTGATCTCGCCCACGACCGTCGGCATCGCGAACGTCGGGAACTCCACGCCCCGTTCGCAGTCGAAGCGGTCGATCGCCTTGATCAGGCCGATGGTGCCGACCTGGACGATGTCCTCCATCGGCTCGTTGCGGGAGCGGAAGCGCGCCGCCGCGTACCGCACGAGCGGGAGGTTCAGCTCGATCAGGGTGTCCCGTACGTAGGCACGCTCGGGGCTGTCCTCGCCGAGTGCGGCCAGCCGCAGGAACAGGGAGCGGGACAGGGTGCGGGTGTCGATGTCCGCCGCGGCCGGCAGGGCCGGGGCAGCAGCGGCGGCCGGGTCGGCCGGGGACGGCACGGCGTCGAGGGCCGTGACGCCCTCGATGCCGTCGAGGACGTCGAGAGCGTCGAGCTCCCTGGGCGCTGCCTCGCTCGTGGGCGTGAGCACCTTCGAGCTGCCCTGGTCTGCGGACATGCCACCCCCTTTGGGTCGCGGGACGGTACGGCGACGCTGCCTTTCGAGCAACGCAGCCTCCACCTGAATACCGGTGCCGGAGGCCCGGCAAACGCTCTTCCCGCAGAATGTCACATGTCGGCAACACGCTGTAGTGACATGTCGACACGTGAGACGCGAATCGGCCCTGGAAAGAAGGGGTCTGACGGTATTTCGGGGCACAACTGTCGGTAAGAGCGCAGGTGCGCGATTCGCTCGCGACGGTTATGGCTCGATCGTGTATGCGAACGGCTGTGATCTGCTGTGTTCGGGAACGTGCTCCCGTGCGCCGGTCATGCCTCGATCCGATTCGCGGAACGCAGTCGCTGGAAGCTGCGCGCGAGCAGCCGGGAGACGTGCATCTGGGACACACCGAGTTCCGCGCTGATCTGGGACTGGGTGAGATTGCTGTAGTAGCGCAGCAGAAGGATTCTCTGTTCGCGTTCGGGGAGCTGGACGAGGAGATGGCGGACCAGGTCGCGGTGTTCCACCCCGTCCAGGGCCGGATCCTCGTAGCCGATCCGGTCCAGCAGGCCCGGCAGCCCGTCGCCCTCCTGCGCGGCCTCCAGGGAGGTGGCGTGGTACGACCGGCCCGCCTCGATGCAGGACAGGACCTCCTCCTCGCTGATCCGGAGCCGCTCGGCGATCTCCGCGGTCGAGGGGGAGCGCCCGAAGGCCGTGGTGAGGTCCTCGGTCGCGCTGTTGACCTGCACCCACAGCTCGTGCAGCCGGCGCGGCACGTGGACCGTGCGGACGTTGTCCCGGAAGTAGCGCTTGATCTCGCCGACGACGGTCGGCATCGCGAAGGTCGGGAACTGCACGCCCCGGTCGGGGTCGAAGCGGTCGATGGCGTTGATCAGACCGATGGTGCCGACCTGGACCACGTCCTCCATCGGCTCGTTGCGGGAGCGGAACCGGGCGGCCGCGTAGCGCACGAGGGGGAGATTGGCCTCGATCAGGGCCCCGCGCACCCGGTGGTGCTCCGGGGTGCCGGGGGTGAGTTCCTTCAGCTGGGCGAAGAGCACCTGGGTCAGGGCGCGGGTGTCGGCACCGCGTCGCTTCTCGGGAGCGGGTGCCTCCTCCTGGGGCGGCGCAGTACTGGCCGACACGGTCAACGCCACCTCTTCATCGATCAATCATCCGTCAAAAGCGGTCATAGCATCACAAGACATGTGCACTGTGTGCAAGCACCGCATAACCCCGTGTTGTCGTAAAACAGCGACAAGTTGAGGTCTGAGACGCAGGAAAGCCCCCCGCCGTTTCGGCGGAGGGCTCCCGGGGCGAGTGGCGCGGAAAGAGAATCAGAACGGGTAGTCGGCGATCACCCACGTGGCGAACTCCCGCCACATCGCGACACCGGCCTGATGGGCCGGATGCTCGAGGTAGCGCTTCAGGGCGTCCTCGTCCTCGACCGCCGAGTTGATGGCGAAGTCGTAGGCGATGGGCCGGTCGCTGACGTTCCAGCCGCACTCCCAGAAGCGCAGCTCCTCGATCTGGCCGCCGAGCGCCCGGAAGGCCTCGGCGCCCGCGACGACCCGCGGATCGTCGCGCTCGACCCCCTCGTCGAGGCGGAACAGGACCAGGTGGCGGATCATGGGCGTTCCCTCAGCTCTTCGCGCGGTCAGTTCTTCGCGCCGTCGACGATCCAGGTCATGAAGTCGCCGATCGCCTTGGCCGCGTCCGATATGCCCTCGAAGCCTATCTGCACGTAGTCGGCCGCTTTGGCCGGGTCCGTGATGATCACGTACAGCGCGAAGACCACGAGCGCGTACACGGCGATCTTCTTGGCGTTCACCGCCACCGCGGCCTCCCCTGTCCCTGTGCCCCCTGGGGCCCCTGCTGCCGGCGCGAGTGTAGCCGTTTCGTCTTCTTGTGCGACCGCCGGCCGGCTCCGGACCCTTCCCCTGAACGCCAGAAGGGCCCCGTCGCGTGACGGGGCCCTTCTTCAGCGGTAGCGGAGGGATTTGAACCCTCGGTGACTTGCGCCACACTCGCTTTCGAGGCGAGCTCCTTCGGCCGCTCGGACACGCTACCGAGGGAGACCTTACAGCACGGCGGGGCATGCTCAGAAATCGGTATTCAGCGGTCCCGGAAAAAGTCCGTGAGCAGCCGGGCGCAGTCCTCGGCGAGGACGTCCCCGACGACCTCCGGCCGGTGGTTGAGCCGCCGGTCCCGCACGACGTCCCACAGGGAGCCGGCCGCGCCCGCCTTGTCGTCCCGGGCGCCGTAGACCACCCGGTCCACCCGGGACTGCACGAGCGCGCCCGCGCACATCGTGCAGGGCTCCAGGGTGACCACCAGCGTGCAGCCGGTCAGCCGCCACCGGCCGAGCCGGGCCGCGGCCCGCCGGATCGCCAGCACCTCGGCGTGGGCCGTGGGGTCGCCGGTGGCCTCGCGCTCGTTGTGCCCGGCCGCGAGCAGCGTCGTACCGTCCGGCGCCAGCACGACGGCGCCGACGGGCACGTCGCCGCCCCGGAGGGCCAGTGCGGCCTCGTCCAGGGCGAGACGCATCGCGGGCCGCCAGCGCTCGCGGACCGGATCCGGTGGCCCCTGCGTCCTCTGCGGCGCGGTCAGCGGACGGTCTCCAGCACCTCCGAGGCGCCCAGGGCCTCGGCGATCGCGCTGAGGGCGTCGTCGGCGTCCAGGGAGCGCAGCTCCTTCTCGCCGATGCCCAGGTCGTCGAGGATCTCGCTGTCGCCGACCGGGCTGTGCGGCACCGCGTCGGCGGCGGAGCCGTCCTCGTCCTCGTCGTCGTCCTCGGACTCCCCGTCCTCGGTGCCGTCGAGGTCGAGGGCGTCCAGGTCCGGGCCGTCGTCGGCGCCGGGCTCCCGGCCCAGCAGCTCGTCGGTGAGCAGCAGCTCGCCGTACGCGCTGCGGGCGGCGGCGGCCGCGTCCGAGACGTAGATGCGAGGGTCGTCCTCGCCGTCCACGCGGACGACGCCGAACCAGGCGTCCTCCTGCTCGATCAGGACGAGCACCGTGTCCTCGTCGGGAGAGGCTTCCCGGGCCAGGTCGGCCAGATCCGACAGGGTCTCCACATCGTCCAGCTCCGTGTCGCTCGCTTCCCACCCGTCTTCGGTGCGCGCGAGCAGTGCGGCGAAGTACACCGTGACTCTCCCACTGGTCTGAGGCGTGCCGGTTGGGGGTTCCCCCGGCGGAGGTTCTCGGGTGGAGTCGGCTGAGGGCTCCGAGCCCCACCCACTCGGAATCGTGGCAGAAACAAGGCGTTCAGGGGACGTCTTCGGCTCCCTGTGTCCGGCCTTTTCGATCGTTCGTCCATGACCGAGCCACCAGCGCGCTCGTTGCCGCCACCTGCGGATCGTACGCGGGTTTTCCCCGCGCTCACGCATGCCCCACCCCCTCGGCGCGGGGCGGGGGCCGCCCGGTCCCGCCGGCCGCGTCGGCGGGCCGGTCCGCGCGCTACCAGCGGAAGGTTCGCATCCGCATGGCGTGGCGCAGCCGGGCCGCCTTGGCGCGCCGGGGCTGGACGCGCTCGCGCAGCGCCCGTGCCTCGGCGAGTTCACGCAGGAACCGGGCGCGGCGGCGCCGCCGCTCGGCTTCCGTCTCCGGCTGCTCGGGCCGCTTCGGCGTCGCGGCCCCGCCGTCATGGTCAGGCAGGTCAGGCACAGGTCACACCACCAGGTCACACCGCCCCGGGTTCGTCGTCCTCCCGCCTTCCCCGTACGGGCGGTTTGACGCGGGGGTGAGCCGTGCGCGGACGCGGTTACTGTTGAGGACATGCGTCTCCACGTCGTCGACCACCCCCTGGTCGCCCACAAGCTCACCACGCTGCGCGACCAGCGCACCGACTCCGCGACCTTCCGCCGGCTGGCCGACGAGCTGGTCACCCTGCTCGCCTACGAGGCCACGCGCGACGTGCGCACCGAGGCCGTCGACATCCGGACGCCGGTCGCGCGGACCACCGGCGTCAAGCTGGCCCGCCCCCGCCCGCTGGTCGTGCCGATCCTGCGGGCCGGTCTCGGCATGCTGGACGGCATGGTCCGGCTGCTGCCGACCGCCGAGGTGGGCTTCCTGGGCATGGTCCGCAACGAGGAGACGCTGCAGGCCTCCACGTACGCCTCGCGCATGCCGGAGGACCTCTCGGGCCGTCAGGTCTACGTGCTGGACCCGATGCTGGCCACGGGCGGCACGCTGGTCGCGGCCATCCAGGAGCTGATCAAGCGCGGTGCCGACGACGTGACCGCCGTGGTGCTGCTCGCCGCCCCGGAGGGCGTCGAGGTCATGGAGCGCGAGCTGGCCGGCACGCCGGTGACGGTGGTGACGGCGGCGGTCGACGACCGCCTCAACGAGAACGGCTACATCGTCCCCGGCCTCGGGGACGCGGGGGACCGGCTGTACGGCGCGGCGGAGTAACGCCTCCGGCGCTCAGCAGTCCTTCTTCGTCGTGGCGGCCGTCGGCTGCGGCGCGGTGAGTTTCGCCAGCGCCCGGTCGGCGGCCGCCTGCTGCGCCAGGTTCTTGAAGCCGTCGCCCAGGATCAGGTCGAGGTCGCCGCCCTTGCGGCCGTCGGTGCGCCGCTCGGCGCCGTCCAGCTGGGTGGCGAGCACCGGCAGCGAGGTGTTCAGCGCGGCGGCGGGGCCGAGGAGCAGCCCGGTGCCCTTCACCTTCTTGTCGTACTGCTTGGACGCGTTGCCCACGCTGCCGATCTTGAAGCCGCGCTTCTTCAGCGCGTCCGCGGTGCTCTTGGCGAGCCCGCCGCGCGTGGTGGCGTTGTAGACGTTCACGGTGATCAGGCCCGGCTTGGGCAGGGCCTCGTGCCGTACGGCGGTGCTCTCCTTCGTCCGGCAGTCCTTCTTGGACCCGGCCGCCGAGGTCTTCCCGCCGCCGCCGGTGAAGACGTCGACGAGCTGCAGCGTGCCCCAGCCGATCAGGCCGAGCGCGGCGACGGAGGCCACCGCGGCGACGGCGAGCCTGCCGCGCCGCCGGGGCGGGCGCATCCGGGGGTATTTGTCCCCCGTGATCCGGTACTTGCCGCCCATGCCCGGGGGAGTCAGCATGCTCATGTGCGCAGCGTAATGCGCCGGGGCGGCGATGCCTATCGGATGATCAGTTGATGCCCCTCAGGGGGGTCCGAAAGGGGCAAACGGCCCTGGCGTGCCGGGTCAGTCGAGCTCGAGCACGCGCGCGTGCAGCACCTGGCGCTGCTGGAGGGCGGCGCGGACCGCACGGTGGAGGCCGTCCTCCAGGTACAGGTCGCCCTGCCACTTCACGACGTGCGCGAAGAGGTCGCCGTAGAACGTCGAGTCCTCGGCCAGCAGGGTCTCCAGGTCGAGCTGCTGCTTGGTGGTCACGAGCTGATCGAGGCGGACCGGGCGCGGTGCGACGTCCGCCCACTGCCGGGTGCTCTCCCGGCCGTGGTCGGGGTACGGCCGGCCGTTTCCGATGCGCTTGAAGATCACACGGAAAGCCTACCGGTCGAGACGTTCCGGGCGCAGCCATGGCGCCGTAGTGCGACGCTGGAAAAGCCGTGGCGAATGGGTGGATACCCGGATCAAGCAGGGGCAGGGACCGAAGATGAGTGACAGCGAGACGCTCCCCGCCGGGGCCCGGGACATCGCCGCCGGGTACGCCTTCACCGGCCCCGCCCTCGAGCTCGGCGCCCTGCTCTGGGACGGCGAGTGCCACGCGGACGCCCCGGTCCGCATCCCGCTGTCCGTGCTCAACCGGCACGGCCTGGTCGCGGGCGCCACCGGTACCGGCAAGACCAAGACCCTGCAGCTGATCGCCGAGCAGCTCTCCGCGCAGGGCGTGCCGGTGTTCCTCGCGGACGTCAAGGGCGACCTGTCCGGCGTCGCGCGGCCCGGGCAGCCGGGCGACCGGGTCCGGCGGCGCGCCGGCGAGGTGGGGCAGCGGTGGGCGCCGGTCGGCTTCCCGGCCGAGTTCCTGGCCCTCGGCGGCCTCGGCCACGGCATCCCGGTCCGGGCCACCGTCACCAGCTTCGGCCCGGTGCTGCTGGCCAAGGTGCTCGAGCTGAACCGCACCCAGGAGCAGTCCCTCGGCCTGGTGTTCCACTACGCCGACACCAAGGGCCTGGAGCTGGTCGACCTCAAGGACCTCCGGGCCGTCGTCGCCTTCCTCACCTCCGACGAGGGAAAGGAGGAGCTGCGCGGCATCGGGGGGCTGTCCGCCGCCACGGCCGGGGTGATCCTGCGGTCCCTGACCGCGTTCGAGGCCCAGGGCATGGCGGACTTCTTCGGCGAGCCGGAGTTCGACACGGCCGACCTGCTGCGCACGGCGACCGACGGGCGCGGCGTCGTCTCGGTGCTCGAACTCCCCGCCGTCCAGGACAGACCGCGGCTGTTCTCGACCTTCCTGATGTGGCTGCTGGCCGACCTCTTCCACGACCTGCCCGAGATCGGCGACGTCGACAAGCCCCGCCTGGTGTTCTTCTTCGACGAGGCGCACCTGCTGTTCGACGACGCATCCAAGGCCTTCCTGGAGGCCGTCACGCAGACCGTGCGGCTCATTCGCTCGAAAGGAGTCGGGGTCTTCTTCGTGACGCAGAGCCCGAAGGACGTACCGTCCGACGTGCTCGGCCAGCTCGGCAACCGCGTGCAGCACGCCCTGCGGGCCTTCACCCCGGACGACCACAAGGCCCTGAAGGCCACGGTGAAGACCTTCCCGGACTCCGCCTACGACCTCGAGGAACTGCTCACCCGCCTGGGCACCGGGGAGGCCGTGGTGACCGTGCTCGGCGAGGAGGGCGCCCCGACCCCGGTCGCCGCGACCCGGCTGCGGGCGCCCGGGTCGCTGATGGGCCCGGTGGACGCGGACGGGCTGGAGCAGGCCGTGCGCGGCTCGGCGCTCTTCGGGCGTTATGCACAGGCTGTGGACCGCGAGTCGGCGTACGAGAAGCTGAGCGCCGCCCCGCGGCAGTCGCACGAGGAGGCCCCGCGAGCGGCCGGCGCGGGCGGCCGGCCGGAGGAGGAGCCCTCCCTGGTCGAACAGGTCGTCGGCAGCGGGGTGTTCAAGTCGCTGGCCCGCTCGGTCGGCACCCAGCTCGGCCGCGAGATCACCCGCTCCCTGTTCGGCACGGCCCGGCGGAGGCGGTAGCCGCCCCCGCCGGGCCCCGGTCAGCGGTCCCGCTCCTGCTCGGGCCGCTGCTGCTCCGGTTTCCGGTTCTCGGGTTCCTGCGTCGCGCCGCGCCGGGCCTCCGCGCGCAGCAGGGCGCGCAGGACGGCGTACGGGTCTGAGGGCATGGCTGTGTGTTCCTTGCGCTCGGGTACCGACTGGGCCGTACGGAAGCGGGCCGCTGTCAGCAGCGCAGGACCACCGTGCGCAGCAGCGGCACGGCATGCGGCGGCCGCGGCGGAGCGGGACACGGGCGCCCGGCCGGACGCCCGGGCGCCGGGCCGGGCAGGGGCGCGGGGCGCCGGGGTGGGTCCCCGCGGGGGGCGGCGTGCACGGCCGGCCAGGCGACCGCACCGGGAACCTCGTGCTCGTGCTCGGCCGCCCCGGCGGCGAAGGCCGGCACGGGCGCCGCCTGGGCCTGCACGTGGGCCCCGGGCACCAGCAGGGCGAGCAGCAGCACGAGCAGCCGGGGCCAGGCGCGGTGGCGCGGCGGGCGGCGCGGTGCGGTGCTCACGCCGGTCCCCTCCCCGCACCGGGCGCCGTACGCACCGTGCCGCCCGGCGAAACCGCCCGCTCGGCGTACCGCGGGGGCGGGGAGTGGACGCCGGTCACACCGTGTGCGGGACCTGCCGGGCACGGCCCCGGATGCCGAACGCCGTGACGATCTCGACGACGCCGACCACCACCAGCCACCAGCCGCCGACCAGCGTCAGCACGCCGATCGACGTGAACGGCGCGTCGATCAGCACGATCCCGGCGACTAACGTGACGATCCCGAGGAAGATCTGCCAGCCCCGCGCGGGCATCCGGGCGTCGTGCACGGCGGCCAGGGTCTGGGTGATGCCGCGGATCAGCCAGCCGATGCCGATCCACAGGGCCAGCAGCAGGATCGACTGCAAGGGCCCGCGGAAGCAGAACAGGCCCAGCAGGATCGACAGGGCGCCGCTGACGAACGCGAGCACGCGCAGCGAGGTCGCCCGGTGCGTGCCGAAGGCGGAGACCAGCTGGAAGACGCCGCTGACGACGAGATAGACGCCGAACAGGACGCCGGCGACGAGCAGGGAGGGGCCCGGCCAGACCAGCACCAGGACGCCCAGGACCAGGGACGCGAGACCGGTGCACAGGACGGCCTGCCAGGCGGCCCGGGACAGCGCGTGCAGCGGACCCTCGAACGGCGGTTCGGGCTCGTGGTGTCCCTGGGCCGGGTGGCCCGCGTGGACGCTCCGGTCGTCGTACTCGCGGCCCCAGGAGGGGCCGCCGCTGGGTGCCTCGGTCATGGTCCATGCTGGGAACGGACGCGCGGCGCCCGCCACCCGGGCGGGCCACCCGGCGTACGCGTCACCCGCCCTTGGCCGCCTTCGCCGCCGCCTTCGCCTCCTGCTTGTACGCGCGCACCCTGGCCAGCGACTCGGGTCCGGTGATGTCGGCGACCGAACGGAACGACTTCTCCTCGCCGTAGGCCCCGGCGGCCTCCCGCCACCCCTCGGGACGCACGCCGAGCTGCTTGCCGAGCAGCGCGAGGAAGATCTGCGCCTTCTGCTTGCCGAACCCCGGCAGGTCCTGCAGCCGCCTCAGCAGCTCCCGCCCGTCGCCGGCGTCCTTCCAGACCCGTTCGGCGTCGCCGTCGTAGTGCTCGGCCAGGTACTGGCACAGCTGCTGGATCCGCCGGGCCATCGAGCCCGGGTAGCGGTGCACGGCCGGCTTCTCGGAGAGCAGCGCGGCGAACGCCTCCGGGTCCATCGCCGCGATCTGCCCCGCGTCCAGGTCGTCGGCGCCCATCCGCCGGGCGATGGTCGCCGGCCCCTTGAACGCCCACTCCATCGGGATCTGCTGGTCCAGCAGCATCCCGGTCAGCGCGGCGAGCGGACTGCGCCCGAGCAGCGCGTCGGCCTCGGGGTCCTGGGCGAGGTGCAGGGTGACGTCCATACGGCCATGATCGCGCCACCGGGTGGCGGACGCAGCCGGGGCGCGGCCGCGGGCGGCGCGGGTCACCCGCGGAAGTGAGCGGCGCGGCCGATCCCCGCGTACGTATACGAGGAGCGGTGCGGCAGGGACGGAGGGGTGAGGTGCGCGACGACACCAGGTGGCTGCGGCGGACGGCCGTCCTGTGCGCGGGCCTGCTCCTGCTCCTGCTCGGCACGGCGGTCCCCGCCTCGGCCCACGCGGCCCTGCGCGGGACGGACCCGGCGGACGGCAGCGTCCTGCGGACGGCCCCCCGCCAGATCAGCCTGACCTTCACGGAGCCGGTCAGCCTGCTGACCGACTCGCTGCGCGTGTACGACCCCGGGAACCGCCGCCTGCGCACCGGCGGGGCCGGCCACGCCCCGGGCCGGTCCGACACCGTCCGCGTCCGGCTGCCGCACCGGCTCGGCACCGGCACGTACACCGTGGCCTGGCGGGTGGTCTCGGCGGACAGCCACCCGGTGTCCGGAGCGATCACCTTCTCGGTGGGCGAGCGCTCGGCGACGACGGTCGGCGCGACCCCGGACCGCACGGAGAACCCGGCCACCACGAGCCTCTACGGCATCGCCCGCTACCTCGCCTACCTGGCCGCCGCCCTCCTCCTCGGCACGGCCGTGTTCGTGGCGTACTGCCGCCCGCCCACCCGCGCCCACCTGCGCCGGCCGGCTCTGGCCGCCTGGTGGGCCCTGCTCGCCTCGACGGTCGTCCTCTTCCTTCTGCGCGCCCCGTACGAGGAGGGCACGTCGCCCGCGCAGGGCCTCGGGCTCTCCGTCCTCGGCCGCACGGCGACGACCCGCCCCGGCGCACTCCTCCTCGCCCGCCTGGCGCTGCTGGTCCTGCCGGTGGTCTGCGCACCGGTGCTGCGCCGATGGCACCGGCGCGTCCCCCGCGGTGCCGTCCGCACCGCCGCCGCGGCCCTCGCCACGGCGCTGGCGCTCACCTGGGCGGCCTCGGAACACGCCTCGGCGGGCCTCCAGGTCCCCCTGGCGATCGCCTCGACCGTCCTCCACCTGCTGGCGATGTCCGCCTGGCTCGGCGGCCTCGCCGCCCTGCTGACGACCCTGCGCCACGCGCCGGAGGGCCTGGCCGGCACGGTGACCCGCTTCTCCCGCCTGGCCTTCGCCTCGGTGACGGTCCTGGTGGTGACCGGCGTCTACCAGTCCTGGCGGGGCCTCGGCTCCTGGCAGGCGCTCACCGGCACGACGTACGGCCGCCTCCTGCTGGCCAAGCTGGCAGCGGTGACCCTGCTCCTCGCGGTGGCGTCCCGCTCCCGCCACTGGACGGCCCGCCTGGCGAGTCCC
>NZ_KQ948857.1:0-84203 GCF_001514215.1 Streptomyces bungoensis | reverse complement strand
TCGGGCGAGTCGCCGCCCCCGGCCGAGCCACTGCCGGAGCGGCTGCGCCGCTCGGTGCTGGCGGAGATGGCGGTGGGGGTCGTCGTCCTCGTCCTGACGACCCAGCTGACGGGCACGCTGCCCGGCCGGGCGGCCGACGAGGCGGCGCGGGCCGGGGCGGCACCGGCCGGCATCCCGACCGCCTCCGTCACCACGATCCCCTTCGACGTCGGCGGGCCCGGCGGCCACGGCAAGGTGCAGATCACCCTGGATTCCGGCCGGGTCGGCGTGAACTCCGTCCAGGCGGTGGTCTACGGCCCCGACGGCGGCCTGGCCTCCATCCCGGAACTGCGCATAACCCTGACCCTGCCCGCCCGGCGGATCGGCCCCCTGGACACGGCGGTCACCGACCGGGGCGGCTACTGGGCGGCGAACTCGTTCAACCTGCCGATGCCGGGGACATGGACCATGAAGGCGACGGTGCGGGTGTCGGACGTGGACCAGGTGACCGTCTCCAAGGCGGTACGGGTGGTGCGGTAGCGGCGCCCGGGAGAGGGCGGGATGGCGCGCGGCGGGACGGACGGGACGAGCGGGATCAGCGAGACGGTGACGATCGAGGGCGCGGAGTTCCTGGCGTCCCTGACCCTCCGTTCGGACGTCGGGCTGCTCGCCCTGCACGGCAGCACGGAGGGCGGCACCGCGGAACTGGCCCAGGAGGTCGCGGCCCGCACCGGCGCCACCGCCCTCGTCTTCACCCAGCCGGCCGGACCCCCGGTGCACATCCCCTCCCCCCGGATGGCCGTCCCGCACTGCGGCGCCCTGAAGACCTTCCTCTCCCACGTCACCCTGACCGTCTCCCTCCACGGCCACCTGCGCCCCACGGCCACCCGAGCGATCTTCCTCGGCGGCACCCACCGCGCGGCGGCCCTGACCCTGGCCGCCGCCCTCGTCCGGCTGGCCCCGGCCTTCGACGCCGTGACCGACCTCGACGCCATCCCGCCCGGGTTGCGCGGCCTGCACCCCCGCAACCCGGTGAACCTGACCCGGGCGGGCGGGGTCCAGCTCGAACTCCCGCTGCGGGCACGGACCGAGCACCCCGGCGAGACCACCGGGGTACCGGACCGGCCCCCGCGGCCGGTGGTGGCGGCGCTGACGGCCGGGGTGGAGCAGCTGGCGGCGGGCCCACGGTCGTGATCACCCAGTGGGTCGCGGGGGCGGCCGCTCACTCCTTGGCGGTCGCCACCGTCACCGCCCGGACCCGCAGCGCCACCCGCCCGGGCAGGGCGGTCGCGACGAGCGCGAGGAGCCCGGCCCCGGCGACCACGGTGACGTAGCCGAGGGGAGCGACCGCCGGAGCCGCCCGGCCCGTCATCCCGACACTGAACGAGGTCAGGACGGCCAGGGCGATGGCGCTGCCGAGGGTCGTGGCGAGAAGCAGGACCGACAGGGCCTCCCGGCGCAGCATGCGCAGCACCTGACGGCGCGTCGCCCCGGCGAGACGCAGCAGCGCGAACTCCCGGACCCGCTCGGACACCGACATGGCGAGGGTGTTGACCACGGCGATGGCCGTGAAGGCCAGCACGAGTCCCATGGCGAAGAGGTTGACCTCCCCGCTCGTCCGCTCGCGCCGCGCCTGCACCGAGTCGGCGGCGGCCGGGGAGAGGACTTCCAGCCCCGGGAACTCACGCAGGGTAGTCGCGAGTTGTGTCTGTGTACGGTCCGTGCTGACGAGCAGGGAGGGGGAGAGCGGGTTGTCGACGTGGCGGGCGAGCAGGTCGTGGGCGAAGGTGAGGTCTCCGAAGCCGAGACCCCGGGAGTAGAGCGCGGCGACGGTGAGCGTGGCGGGCGTGCCGTCACCGAGCGTCAGCTTCAGCGTGCTTCCGGGCTTCAGGTGCAACTGGTCCGCAGCCAGTTCGCTCACCGCCACGGTGTGCTCGCCGAGCCCGTGGAGGGAGCCGGCGGTGACGCCCGGGTCCCAGGTGCGGGTGAGGCCGGCCGGGGTGACGCCCTGGGCCGCGTACTTGTCCAGGCCGACCCGCACGGTCGTCCGGACCACCTCGGTGACGGCGGCGCCGCCCGTGCGCAGCCGCCGTGCCGCCTCGGACGGGACCCCGGGCCCCCGGGAGGCCACCACCCAGTCGGCGCGGACGCCCGCACGGGTCTGCGCGCGGGCCGCGCCGTCGAGGGTGGGCTGCACGAACAGCACCGTGCAGGTCATGCCGATGAGCAGGGTGAGGGGCGTGACGACGGAGGCCATCCGGGCGGCGTTCCCGCGCAGGTTGGCGGTGGCGAGCCGGCCACCGTGGCCGGTCAGCCGCAGCGGGCCGGTCAGGAGCAGGGCGGCCGCCCGGACCAGGAGCGGCCCGAGCAGGGCGACGGCGGTGGACAGGACGACGACGGCGAGGAACGTCACCGGTGTCGAGGCGGCCTCGGTGCGCAGGACACCGAGCACGGCCACGAGGACGGCGCCCCCGGCGAGCAGCAGCAGTCCGGCGAGGAGACGGCCCCAGGCGGGCCGGGCGCGCTCGGTCCGGGCCTCGGCGAGTGCCTCGGCCGGGCGGATCCGGGCGACCCGTCGCGAGGCGATCCGCGCGGCGGCCCAGGCGCCGGCCAGGGTCGCGGCGACGGCCGCGAGCGGCGGGAGGACACCGGCGGTGTGCTGCAGCGTGGCCGGGACGGCGCCCAGGGCGACGAACCGGTCGTACAACCAGCGGCCCAGGACGAGCCCCAGCAGGGCCCCGGCCGTCCCCGCGCCCGCTCCGACGATCAGGGCCTCCCGTCCGAGAAGCCTGCGGATCTGCCCGGAGGTGGCGGCGACGGCGCGCAGCAGGGCGAGTTCGCGGTGGCGCTGCTGGACGGAGAGCGCGAAGGTGCCGACGACCACCAGGACCGCGACGAGCAGCGAGGTGCCGCCCATCGCGCCGCCCATGCTGACCAGCCTGACGCGGGCGGCGGCCGCGTCCAGGAACTCCACCGCGCCACGGTCGTCACCCGTGCTGACCCGGGCCCCGGTGCCGTGCACCGCCTCGGCCACGGCCTGCCGCAGCCGGGCCGGGTCCGTGCCCGCGCCGGCGGTCACCCCGAACGCGGTGACCTGCCCGGGGTGGCCGGCGAGCCGGCGGGCCTCGGCGGCGGAGAAGAAGAGGGACGTCTGGTGGCGGACGGCCGTGGCCGGGGCGGCGACACCGCTCACGCGGTAGGTGCGCGGCGCCCGCGTCGACTGCACGGTGAGGCGGTCACCGGGTTCCAGCCGGCCGCGCTCGGCGAGGTAGCGGTCGATCACCACATCGGTGCCGGCCGTGGGGGCGCGGCCGGCGGTGAGCCGGTACGGGGTGAGCGCCGCGGACTCCCAGGCGTGCCCGTAGGCGGTCCTGCCACCGGTGCCGTCCGGGGGCAACGGCACGGCCGGGAAGGTCAGTTCCGGGACGACCCGGGCGACGCCCGGCGTACCGGCCAGGGTGCGCCCGAGGCCGGCCGGCAGCCAGGCGCGCTCGGCGAGGGGCTTCGCCTTGTGCTTGACCTTGGTCTTGCCGTGCTTCCGCTTGACCGTGGTCCGGTGGACGTTCTGGTCGGCGGAGACCACGACCGGGGCCGCCGCGTAGCGCTCGGTCCGGATGGTGCCGCGCAGCCCCGTCTCGAGGAGCGTGCCGCACGCGGTGATCAGCGCGGACGCGCACATCAGGGCGAGGAAGGCACCGAGGAAGCCCGCCTTGCGCGCGCGGACGGTCCGCAGGGCGTACCGCAGCATCACCATGACGGCCCGCCCTCTCCCCGGTCGCGCGCTGTGTCGTCCAGCCGGCCCGCTCCGGGGCGGCCGTCGCCCGTGAGCGGGCGCCATGAGTGCGGCGAGGTCGCCGAGTTCGACGGATGCATGCCTCCACAGTCGTCCGCACCCCGGCATCGGCGCACTGCGGCGGCCCGGCGTCTGCCACGGGGGGTTGTCCCTACCGTGTGGCGCCGATCGATCCCCGTTGTGCGAATCGGTGTTTTATGGCCTCTTCCAGAGGCCGATACGGTCGGATTCATGGATCGGAATTTCCTGACGGCCGAAGAACTCGTGGCCGCATTACGTGCCGGTGAAGTGACATCGGTGGAGCTCACCGACGAGGCGATCGCCCGTATCGAGCGGGACGACAAGGCGATCAACGCGATCTGCGTGCCGGACTTCGACCGTGCGCGGGCCGCCGCGCGCCGTGCCGACCAGGCGCGCGCCCGCGGCGAGGACGGGCCACTGCTCGGTGTTCCGATGACGGTCAAGGAGTCCTACGACGTCGCCGGGCTGCCCACGACCTGGGGCATGCCGCGGTACCGGGACTTCGTGCCGGCCGAGGACGCGGTACAGGTGTCGCGGCTGCGGGCCGCCGGCGCGGTGGTGCTCGGCAAGACCAATGTGCCCTTGGGGCTGCAGGATCTGCAGACCTTCAACGAGATCTACGGCACCACCAACAACCCGTGGGATCACGAACGTACGCCGGGCGGCTCCTCCGGCGGATCGGCGGCGGCCCTGGCGGCTGGATTCGGCGCGTTGTCCATCGGCTCCGATCTCGCCGGCTCGCTGCGCACCCCCGCGCATTTCTGCGGTGTCTACGCGCACAAGCCGACACTCGGGCTGGTGGCGAACCGCGGTATGGTCCCGCCGACCACGCCGGCATTGCCGGTCGACCTCGACCTCGCCGTCGTCGGCCCGATGGCGCGCACCGCCCGCGACCTCACGCTCCTGCTCGACGTCATGGCCGGACCGGACCCGCTGACGCTCGGCGTGGCGCACGACTTGAGGCTGCCGCCCGCACGCCACCAGCGGCTGGGCGACTTCCGGGTCCTCGTCCTCGACGAGCATCCGCTCATTCCGACCGGGTCCGCCGTGCGGGCGGGCGTGAACCGGGTGGCCGACGCGCTTGCCGACGGCGGCGCCCGCGTCGAACGGCACAGCCCGCTGCTGCCCGACCTGGCCGAAGCCGGGACGCTCTACACGCAGTTGCTGTTCTCCGGCTCCGTCGCGCGCTTTCCCATCGAGGCGTACGAGCAGCTGCGGACCCGCGCCGCCGGACTGAGCGCGGACGACCAGAGTCTCGACGCGGCGCGGCTGCGCGGGATGGTGTTGAGCCACCGCGACTGGATCGAGGCGGACAACCGCCGCGAGCTCCACCGTCACGGCTGGCGGCAGCTCTTCGCCGAGTTCGACGCCGTGGTGTGCCCGATCACGCCGACTCCCGCGTTCCCGCACGACCACAACCCCGATCTGCTGGAACGCCGGATCGACATCGACGGCGTCGAGTGTCCGTTCTTCGACCAGCTCGTCTGGGCCGGTCTGGCCACCATGCCCGGCCTGCCCGCCACCGCCGTACCAGCGGGCCGGACCCCTGAGGGCCTGCCGGTGGGAGTGCAGCTCATCGGTCCGATGTTCGAGGACCGCACCCCCCTGCGGCTGGCCGAACTGCTCGAGCAGAGGATCGGCGGCTTCCAGGCACCGAGGTAGGGCCGTACCACGAGGACCCGGACGGGCACCGGGCACCCTCAGTGCGAACAGTGGTCGTACGCGGCCCCCACCGAGGCGTACGACCTGCTCAGCGTCACCCGGCCACCGGGGGCGCCGTCCCGGCAGACGTAACCGTCCGGGCCCGGGGAGGCGCTGACCCGCAGCAGCACCTCGTAGGACGAGACGCGTACCCGACGCGTGCCCCGCGCGGCGACGACTCCCAGACTCTCCTGCTCGGTGCACGCGTCACCCGCATCGCCGGCGCACCAGAAGACGTGCACGGCGTGGGACGTGCCGTTGGCCAGGGTGATCGGCGCGACGTTCTCGGGGTCGGTCGGATCCGGGTCGCAGCCGGCGAGGCAGAGGACCGCCGGACCCAGGGCGACCACGGCCACGCGCCGCACGACGCGGCCGACCGGCCTCACGCGGGCAGGTTCAGCTGCCAGGAGACACCGAACCGGTCGTTGACCCAGCCGAACCTGGCGCTGAAGCCGTGGTCGCCCAGCGGCATGAGCACGCTGCCCCCCTCGGCGAGGGCCGCGTAGAGACGGTCGATCTCGGCCTCGTCCTCGCACTGCACGAAGAGCGAGACCGCGGGCGTGAAGGTGAAGCCGTGCTCCACGGGGCTGTCGATGCACATGATCTGCTGCCCGGCGAGCGAGAACGTCGCGTGCTGCACGCTCCCCTCCTTGCCGGGACCCTCGGCACCGTAGCGGCTGACGCTGACGACCTCGGCGTCGTCGAAGAGCGAGGTGTAGAAGGCCATCGCGTCCTCGGCGTCGCCCTCGAACATCAGGAAGGTGGTGATCTTCTGCGACGTCACGATCTCCATGCCGCTCGCTCCTTCGGCGCTGTCGGGCAGTCGATGCGTGGCTACGGTAGCGCCCGGCCCCGGGCCGGCGGGGCACCATGGACGGAGGACGGGGGCTGTCGTCGCCCGACCAGTGCGCCCGGTACACGCATGTGGCGGGTGTGACGGGAGTCATGCTCCGCGACACCTGAGACCGACAACGCCGAAGGGCCCCACCTCGCGGTGGGGCCCTTCGACATCGTGCCCGGTGAGGCACTGGCGGAGGATACGAGATTCGAACTCGTGAGGGGTTGCCCCCAACACGCTTTCCAAGCGTGCGCCCTAGGCCTCTAGGCGAATCCTCCGCCGGAAACATTACATGACCGAGGAGGGTGCTCGCGAACTCGTTCCGGCAGGCCGCGATCGGGTACTGTGGGCGCAGCCCCTCACGCGGCGCTATCTGACTGAACTCCCCCAGGGCCGGAAGGCAGCAAGGGTAGGTCGGCTCTGGCGGGTGCGTGGGGGGCCCTTGTGTTTGCGGGCGGGGCTGGTTGTCGGTGGGCGCCTATAACCTCGTAAGCGTGTCGTCTCTCGCGCTGTACCGCCGCTATCGCCCGGAGACCTTTGCCGAGGTCATCGGGCAGGAGCATGTCACCGACCCGCTGCAGCAGGCGCTGCGGAACAACCGGGTCAACCACGCGTACCTGTTCAGCGGCCCGCGCGGATGCGGCAAGACGACCAGCGCGCGCATCCTGGCCCGCTGCCTGAACTGCGAGCAGGGGCCCACGCCGACTCCGTGCGGTGAGTGCCAGTCCTGCCAGGACCTCGCGCGGAACGGGCCCGGTTCCATCGACGTCATCGAGATCGACGCCGCCTCCCACGGTGGCGTGGACGACGCCCGTGAGCTGCGCGAGAAGGCCTTCTTCGGGCCCGCCGGCAGCCGCTACAAGATCTACATCATCGACGAGGCCCACATGGTCACGTCGGCCGGCTTCAACGCCCTGCTGAAGGTCGTCGAGGAGCCGCCGGAGCACCTCAAGTTCATCTTCGCCACGACCGAGCCCGAGAAGGTCATCGGGACCATCCGGTCGCGGACCCATCACTACCCGTTCCGGCTCGTGCCCCCGGGCACCCTTCGGGACTACCTCGGCGAGGTGTGCGGCAAGGAGCGGATCCCCGTCGAGGACGGCGTCCTGCCGCTCGTCGTGCGCGCCGGCGCGGGTTCCGTGCGTGACTCGATGTCCGTCATGGACCAGCTGCTCGCCGGTGCCGGGGCGGAGGGTGTGACGTATGCCATGGCCACCTCCCTCCTGGGATACACCGACGGATCGCTCCTCGACTCCGTCGTCGAGGCCTTCGCCACCGGTGACGGGGCCGCCGCCTTCGAGGTCGTCGACCGGATCATCGAGGGGGGCAACGACCCGCGGCGGTTCGTCGCCGACCTGCTGGAGCGGTTGCGGGACCTGGTGATCCTCGCCGCCGTGCCGGACGCGGCGGACAAGGGGCTCATCGACGCCCCGGCCGACGTGCTGGAGCGCATGCAGGCCCAGGCCTCCACGTTCGGCGCCGCCGAGCTGAGCCGCGCCGCCGACCTCGTCAACGAGGGCCTCACGGAGATGCGCGGCGCCACCTCGCCCCGCCTCCAGCTCGAGCTCATCTGCGCGCGCGTGCTGCTCCCGGCCGCCTACGGCGACGAGCGGTCGGTCATGGCCCGCCTCGACCGGCTGGAGCGCGGCATCAGCTTCTCGGGCGGCGGCGGCACGCCCGCCATGGGGTACGTCCCCGGGCCCGGGGCCCCTGCCCACGTGGACACCCACGGCCGCACGGCCGGCGAGGGCGGCGGTGGCGTTGGCGCGCCGGTTCCGCCCGGTGGTGGCGTCGCCGCGGCCCGGGCGGCCGTGCGGGGCCAGGGGGTTCCTGCGGGTGCGCAAGGGCCGGGTGGCGGGAGCGGGCCGGTCGCCGCGCCGCCGCCCGCCCCGGTCGCGGCTCCCCCGGGTGGACACGGCGCCGGTCCCGTTCCGGCGTCCGCTCCTGCTCCAGCGGCTCCCGCTCCCGCCCCCGCCCCCGCCGCCCCCGCCCCCGCTCCCGAGCCTTCCGCCGCGCAGGCACCCGCCGCGCAGGCACCCGGCGCCTGGCCCACGGCGGCCCCGGCCGGCGGCGGACGGCGTCCCGGTGGCTGGCCCACGGCCGCGCCCGCGGGCGGCGGTGGCAACCGGCCGTCGCCGGCAGCCGCCCCCGCGGGCGGTCCGGGCGGTCAGGGCGGAGCCCCGCGCGCCGCCTCCGCCCCGGCCGCGCCGCCGCAGGCCTCCGCCGCGTACGCGCCGCCGGCCGGCGGTCTCGACCCGCGCACGCTGTGGCCGAACATCCTGGAGGCCGTCAAGAACCGCCGCCGCTTCACCTGGATCCTGCTCAGCCAGAACGCCCAGGTGGCCGGCTTCGACGGCACCACCCTCCAGATCGGGTTCGTCAACGCCGGTGCCCGCGACAACTTCGCGAGCAGCGGCAGCGAGGACGTGCTGCGGCAGGCGCTGGCCGAGCAGTTCCACGTGCAGTGGAAGATCGAGGCGCTCGTCGACCCCTCGGGTGGTTCCGCGCCCCCGCCGTCCGGCGGCCAGCCGGGCTTCGGCGGAGGCGGCGGTGGCGGCTACGGCGGACCGCCCGCGGGCGGCGGCCACGGCGGCCCCCCGGCCGCCCCGCGCCCGGCGGCGCCCCAGCCGGCCGCGTCCGCCGCGCACCACGGCGGCAACGGCACGGCGTCCCCGGCACCGGCCGCCACCGCTCCGCGGCCCGCCCCGGAGCCCGAGCCGGCCCCGGTCGCCCCCGAGGACGACATCCCCGAGGACGACGACCCCGACCTCGACGAGTCGGCCCTGTCCGGGCACGAGCTGATCGTGCGGGAACTGGGGGCGACGGTCGTCGAGGAGTTCACGAACGAGTAGGAGCGAGCAGGGCGGAGAAGGGTCCTTTGGAGGAACGCACAGGATCCCCGGCCCCCGGGCTTCGGCGACCTTGCCAGTAGGCTGACCCCGTGAAGGTCCTCGTCATCGGCAGCGGCGCCCGCGAACACGCCCTGTGCCGCTCCCTGTCCCTCGATCCCGACGTCACCACGCTGTACTGCGCACCCGGCAACGCCGGCATCGCCGAGGTCGCCGAGCTGCACCGGGTCGACGCGCTCGACGGCAAGGCCGTGGCCGCGCTGGCCGGCGAGCTCGGTGCCGACCTCGTCGTGGTCGGCCCGGAGGCCCCGCTGGTCGCCGGTGTGGCCGACGCCGTGCGCGAGGCGGGCATCCCGGTGTTCGGCCCCTCCCGGGAGGCCGCGCAGCTGGAGGGCTCCAAGGCGTTCGCCAAGGACGTCATGGCGGCGGCCGGCGTGCCGACCGCGCGGTCGTACGTCTGCACGACCGCGGAGGAGGCCGCCGAGGCCCTCGACGCCTTCGGCGCCCCGTACGTCGTCAAGGACGACGGTCTCGCCGCCGGCAAGGGCGTCGTGGTCACCTCCGACCTCGACACCGCCAGCGAGCACGCGGCCGCCTGCGAGCGCGTCGTCATCGAGGAGTTCCTCGACGGCCCCGAGGTGTCCCTCTTCGCCGTCACCGACGGGCTGACCGTCGTACCGCTCCAGCCCGCCCAGGACTTCAAGCGCGCCCTGGACGGCGACGAGGGCCCGAACACGGGCGGCATGGGCGCCTACTCGCCGCTGCCGTGGGCCGACCCGAAGCTCGTCGACGAGGTGCTGCGGACCGTGCTGCAGCCGACCGTGGACGAGATGCGCCGCCGCGGCACGCCGTTCTCCGGGCTGCTCTACGCCGGCCTCGCGATCACCTCGCGCGGTGTGCGCGTCATCGAGTTCAACGCCCGCTTCGGCGACCCCGAGACCCAGGTCGTGCTGGCCCGCCTGAAGACCCCGCTGGCCGGTGTCCTGCGCGCCGCCGCCGACGGCACCCTCGCCGACCTCGCGCCGCTGCGCTGGAGCGACGACGCGGCCGTCACCGTGGTCGTCGCCTCGCACAACTACCCCGGCACCCCCCGCACCGGCGACCCGATCACCGGCCTGGACGAGGTGGCCGCCGAGGACGCCCCGCACGCCTACGTCCTGCACGCCGGGACCCGGCGGGAGGGGGACGCCGTCGTCAGCGCGGGCGGGCGCGTGCTGTCCGTCACCGCCGTCGGCGAGGACCTGACCCAGGCGCGCGAGCGGGCGTACCGGGCGGTGGGCCGTATCGGCCTCGACGGCTCGCAGCACCGCACCGACATCGCGGCGACGGCGGCGGGCGCCTGACCTGCCCCTGCGTCGGACCAGGCCCCGGACGGAAATCCGGGGCCTGATCTTTGCTGTCTGTCGCCCAGCTCTGACCAAAGCCATTCCATCGAGTGAGCAATCGCCCATCCGGCTGACGAGGGCCGGAGCCCCAACTAGGGTGCGGCGCAAGCGTTCCGGCACTTGGCCCACCGGCATTGCGATGTCGGTGGCGGGTGCCACAGTGGGGGAGTGAGCAACGCCAGGACAGCGGGGGATCGGCAGGGAGGGGGTGAGGTCCGTTCATGACCGGAATCGGTGTGGAGCTGGGTGCGCGGGCGGCGCGTTCGCGAGCCCTGGCCGTGCTGCGCGTCCGGGGCCGGGCGCTGGGCGTGGCCCTGCTGCCCGCCGCCGCCGAGGTGATCCTGCTGGCCGGCGGCACCACCGGCCGGCTCGCCGGCCCGGGCTGGGACGCCGCCCGCTGGGCCGTGGGCGTGCCTGCCGTGCTGGTCCTGCTGGCCGCCGCCGGCATCGCGGTGGTCGTGGCCCGGGCCCGCCCCGCCGTGACCCCCACGGTCCCGATAGCGGAGAGCTCCGCCCCGGACCTGTACCGGCTGGTGCGCGAACTGGCCGACCGGCTCGACGTGCCGGCGCCCTCCGCCATAGCGCTGACCCCGGACTGCGACAGCTGGCTGGAGGACCGCACCCACCCGGCCCACGGCCCGCCCCCGCGTCCGGAGCACGACGGTAGGACGGCCGCCCCCGGGCAGGCCTCCGGCTTCGGCGCCCACCGGCGGGCCGTCCCCGCGCCCGTCCTCGTCATCGGCTCCCCGTTCCTGTGGTGGATGCGCGTCGGCGAGCTGCGGGCGGTCCTCGCCCCGGTCGTCGCCGGTACGGGGCCCTCGGCCCAGCCGGACATAGCCGCCGCCCGCCGCTTCGTGCGGGGTCTGGACGCGGCGGTGGCCGTCGCCGCGACACCGGGCCGCTGCCCGCTGACCCGGGGCGTGTGCGCGGTGCTCGGCTGGGTCGCCCGGCTGCTGCTGCGCGGGTGCCGGGAGCACGCGGCGCTGATGGAGCGCGGGGTCGCCGCGGCGGCGGCCGAGCGGGCGCAGGCCGTGGACTACGGGCTGCGGATCGTCGCCCAGGAACAGGTGGGCCTCGCCTACGCGGGCTGGGACCGGCTGCTCACACGGGTGGCACTGCCCGCCTGGCGCATGGGCCGCTGGCCCTCCCGGCTGGACGCGGGCGTCGTGGCGGCGCTCACCGAGCTGTCCCGCCGCGACCGCCTCGCCGAGGGCTTCACCTCCCGCCTCGGCGAGCGGCCCGCCTGCGACCTGCTGGAGGAGCCCGGCGCGGTGGACGAGGCCGCGTCCCTGCTCGCCGCCCGCCTCTTCCACGGCGGCCCGGCGGAGTGCGGGCAGGACTGGGCGCCGGTGGACTGGCAGGCGTATCCGGAGGAGGTCGTGGACCGCACCTGGCGCGCGGACGCCGCCCGCCTGCACCGGGTCCTGGACTCCCTCGGCGTCCGCCCCGCCCCTCACCACGGGGCCCCCGACCCGGGCGGCGCCACCCTCTCCCGGGTCCTCGACCACCTCACCGAACGGGCCGCCGCGTCCACGGGGGGCCGGCGCGCCGAGGGCGGCCAGGCCTCCGCCACGGCACCGGACGGCCACCCGCACGGCCACGGAGACCGGCGCCCGGCAGACCGCCCCGTCCGGGACTCCGGCGACGGCGCCTCCCGGCAGGGGGACGAGCGCCACGCCGAGCACGTCGACCACCGGCAGGACGGACACGCCGGCCAGGGCGACCACCAGGGCGACCACCAGGACGACGACGCGCACCTCGACGAACACCAGGAAGCGCACCTCGGCGAGCACCTCGACGGCGACCTCGGCCCAGGCCTGGACGACGACACCGGCCCCGGCACCGAGCGCAGTGCCGCCCTCGCCGCCGGGCTGACCGCGGCGCTGGCCCGGGAGGAGTGCGGGGCGCCGAGCGGGGCGACCGCCGGGGGACCGGTTCCGGACACGGCGCTGTGGGACGACGGCGCGCTGCCACTCGTCCCGCTGCAGCCCCCGCGCACGGCCCGCGAGGTCCTCGCCGACCACGTCACCGCGATGGTGTGCTGCGCCGCCGTCGACACGGCCGGCGCGGCTCCCGCCCTCGACTGGCTCGACGGGCCCTCCCTGCTGCTGGGCGGCGAGAGAGCCGCCGACCTCGCCCCCAGGGTTCTCCACCTGATCGAGGAGGGAGACCCGGGCCCGCTGCGCGACTGGCTGGCCGCGTCCGGCATACGCCCGGAGAAGCCGGTGCGGCTCGTCTGACGCCGCCCGCGGACACCGGCCCGGCAGGCCCCCCGGCACCGGCCCGCGGACCGCCCGACACCCCGCCGTACCGGAGCTCCGTCTTCCACTTCAGGTCAATTCGCAACGAATAGTGACCGTCCCCGTGCGTAATGTGATGTGCTGGGACCGACCGCGCACATGGCAAGGGCATGCGACATACGACAGCGCGACCAGGCGCCTCCGAGCACGGCCGCACACCGCACAGCACCACGCACCGCCGAGCACCGTCACGCACCACCGTCACAGGCAACGGGGGCATGAGGGAGGGGAGCGACCATGGCCTCGGACCACATCCGCCGCTGGGAGTCCGGAGCGCTCGCGCACGCCGTCACGGACCCCTTCGGTCAGGGCCCGGTGCCCTGGCTGCGCGGCAGTGAGACCTACTTCGACGACACGGGACACGTCGTCCCCTGGTACGTGGACCCGGCACCGCAGCAGCCGCCCGGTGAGAGGCCGCGCGTGCCCGCGCCGCGGTCGTCCGGTGCCGGCCCGCGCTCGGCGGACGACGTGCGCCGGCAGATCAAGGGCTTCACCTCCAGCGGGGCGGTCGCCCCGGGAGAGGCGATCGACTTCCACATCACGGTCGACCCGCCCCAGCAGTTCGGCGTGGACATCTACCGGATCGGCCACTACGCCGGCGACGGCGCGGCCAAGATCACCACCAGCCCCCGCCTCTCCGGCATCGTCCAGCCCCAGCCGCTGACCGCCGACCGCACCGTCTCCTGCCACCACTGGTGGCTGTCCTGGCGCCTTCAGGTGCCCGCCCACTGGAGCGTCGGCGCCTACGTGGCCGTCCTCACCACCGCCGACGGCTACCGCTCCCACGTGCCGTTCACGGTCCGCGACGACCGCCCCGCCGACCTGCTCCTGCTGCTGCCGGACATCACCTGGCAGGCGTACAACCTGTACCCGGAGGACGGCCACACCGGGGCCAGCCTCTACCACGCCTGGGACGAGAAGGGCCGGCTGCTCGGCGAGGCCGACGCGGCGACCACGGTCTCCTTCGACCGGCCGTACGCCGGCGCGGGACTCCCGCTGCACGTCGGCCACGCCTACGACTTCATCCGCTGGGCGGAGCGGTACGGCTACGACCTCGCCTACGCCGACGCCCGCGACCTGCACGCTGGCCGCGTCGACCCGGCCCGCTACCGGGGCCTGGTCTTCCCCGGCCACGACGAGTACTGGTCGGTGCCGATGCGCCGGGCCGTCGAGGACGCCCGCGACCGCGGCACCTCGCTGGTCTTCCTCTCCGCCAACACCATGTACTGGCAGGTGGAGCTGGGCCCGTCGCCGTCCGGCGTCCCCGACCGGCTGCTGACCTGCCGCAAGCGCAAGGGCCCCGGGAAGCCGGTGCTGTGGCGGGAGATCGACCGGCCCGAGCAGCAGGTGGTCGGGATCCAGTACGCGGGCCGGGTGCCCGAGCCGCATCCGCTGATCGTCCGCAACGCCGGGCACTGGCTGTGGGACGCGACCGGCGCGCACGAGGGCGACGAGATCGCGGGGCTGGTCGCCGGCGAGGCCGACCGGTACTTCCCGCGCACCCCGCTGCCCGACCACGACGAGCGCATCCTGCTCGCCCACTCCCCCTACACCGACGGCGACGGCGCCCTGCGCCACCAGGAGACCTCCCTCTACCGCGCCCCGTCCGGCGCCTGGGTGTTCGCCTCCGGCACCTTCGCCTGGTCACCGGCCCTGGACCGCCCCGGCCACGTGGACGCCCGCGTTCAGCGGGCCACGGCGAACCTGCTGGACCGCATCTGCAAACGCGACTGACCCGCTGGAGCGCCGATCGGCCCCATACGGGAGAATCGAGGCACTTGGTCGTAACCACGGGGAGGAACCGTGTCCGGATTCGTAGAAAAGCCCGAGCCGATCCAGGTTCCGGGCCTGGTGCACCTGCACACCGGGAAGGTGCGCGAGCTGTACCAGAACGAGGCGGGCGACCTCGTGATGGTCGCCAGCGACCGCATGTCCGCCTACGACTGGGTGCTGCCCACGGAGATCCCCGACAAGGGCCGGGTCCTCACGCAGCTCTCCCTGTGGTGGTTCGACCAGCTGCGCGACCTGGCCCCCAACCACGTGATCAGCACCGACCTCCCCGAGGGCGCCCCCGCCGACTGGGCGGGCCGCACCCTGGTCTGCAAGTCGCTGCGGATGGTCCCGGTCGAGTGCGTGGCCCGCGGCTACCTCACGGGTTCGGGCCTGCTGGAGTACGAGGAGTCCCGCACCGTCTGCGGTCTCGCCCTGCCCGAAGGCCTCGTCGACGGCTCGGAACTCCCCGCCCCGATCTTCACCCCGGCCACCAAGGCCGAGGTCGGCGAGCACGACGAGAACGTCTCCTACGAGGAGGTGGCCCGCCAGGTCGGCGCGGAGACGGCGGCCCAGCTGCGCCAGGAGACCCTGGCGGTGTACTCGCGGGCCCGGGACGTCGCCCGTGAGCGGGGGATCATCCTGGCCGACACGAAGTTCGAGTTCGGCTTCGACGGTGACACGCTCGTCCTCGCCGACGAGGTCCTCACCCCGGACTCCTCCCGTTTCTGGCCGGCCGACCAGTGGCAGCCGGGCCGCGCGCAGCCGTCGTACGACAAGCAGTACGTGCGGGACTGGCTGACCTCCGCCGAGTCCGGCTGGGACCGCCGGAGCGAGCAGCCCCCGCCGGCGCTGCCGGAGCGTGTGGTGGAGGCGACCCGGGCGAAGTACGTGGAGGCGTACGAGCGGCTGACGGGCCTGCGCTGGGCGTCGTGACGGCGTAGGCGGCGGGACACGGGCAACGCGAAAGGCCCCCGGGGAACCGGGGGCCTTGCTGTGTGGAGCGGACGACGAGGCTCGAACTCGCGACCTCAACCTTGGCAAGGTTGCGCTCTACCAACTGAGCTACGTCCGCGTTGCGCCGTGGCGCGAGAGCAACTATACCCAACCGCGCGGGCGGGTGAGGCACACCGCGGGGTGCCGGTTCCGGCAGACGCCCCGGCGGGCCGGAGGCGCACGAGAAGACCCCGGTCCACTGAGGACCGGGGTCTTCTTCCCGAGCGGACGACGAGGCTCGAACTCGCGACCTCAACCTTGGCAAGGTTGCGCTCTACCAACTGAGCTACGTCCGCACTGCCCCCGACCGGCTTTCACCGATCGGTGCGAGCACCAGCCTACCTGATCCACAAGAGTGGTCGTGACCGATGCCGGAGCGGGTGACAGGGATCGCACACTGCGCCTTCCCCCTGGAAGGGGGATGTTCTACTACTGAACTACACCCGCACGCTCCGCGGGATCCGGCCTTCCGGCCTCGCCCCTCGGCGTGTCCCAGACATTAGCTGATCAGCAGGGGGGTAGCGCAAGTCGGCTCCCCCTCGCCGGTGCCGCCGGCCAACCGCACCGCCCCCAGGGCCCGCTGACGGACCCTGAGGACTCGCTCCTTCGCGGGCTCTCACTGCGCGGCGCTGAACGCCTCGTACACCTTCTTCGGGATGCGTCCGCGGGCCGGCACGTCCATCTTGTTCGCCTGAGCCCAGGCGCGGACGGCCGCCGGGTCGGGGGCGACCTCCGTCTGCTTGTAGGCCTTGCCGGACCGCGACCGCTTGCGGCCGGCCTCCACGTAGGGCGCGAGCGCCTTGCGCAGTTTTCTGGCGTTGGTTTCGTTCAGGTCGATCTCGTACGACTTGCCGTCGAGTCCGAAGGCGATCGTTTCCGCCGCTTCCGAGCCGTCGATGTCGTCAAAGAGCGTGACCACGACCTTTTGCGCCACGAATATCGGTCCCTTCGTGCGGCACGTCGATACAGCTCATCGGCGATGACGTGCCGAGTATCGGCTATTGCCAATTCATTTGTACAGTGCCCGGCAATGCAAAGTGAAGCCCGACTAAATCCGTCCGCGTGTCCTCATGCAATAGCTGTCGTGGGCGGACCGGGGGAACTTTCCCAGAACTTTTCACCGGGACCCGGGCCTGTCACCCGATCGTGATGCGGCTCACGTAGTTTCCTACAACTCTACTCGCGTAGAAATTTTGTGCGGGTAGTCTGAAGGGACCTGCTCAGCACCACACACCGGGAGTGCCAGTGGCACGCGTCGTAGTCGACGTCATGCTCAAGCCGGAGATCCTCGACCCCCAGGGCCAGGCGGTCCAGCGTGCCCTGCCGCGCCTGGGTTTCGACGGGATCTCGGACGTCCGTCAGGGAAAGCGTTTCGAACTGGAAGTTGACGGTCCGGTCGACGAGGCCGCGCTCGCCCGCATCCACGATCTTGCGGAATCCTTCCTCGCCAACACCGTGATCGAGGACTTCACCGTGAAGGTGGAAGAGGCCGCGGAAGTCGCGGAGGCGGCGAAGTGACCGCTCGTATTGGCGTCGTCACTTTCCCGGGCAGTCTCGACGACCGGGACACGCAGCGCGCGATCCGTATCGCGGGCGCCGAACCCGTCGCCCTGTGGCACAAGGACAAGGACCTCAAGCAGGTCGACGCCGTCGTCCTGTGCGGCGGTTTCTCCTACGGCGACTACCTGCGGGCCGGCGCCATCGCCCGTTTCTCGCCGGTGATGGAGCCCCTCATCGAGCAGGCGAAGGCCGGTCTGCCGGTCCTCGGCATCTGCAACGGCTTCCAGATCCTCACCGAGGCGCACCTCCTTCCGGGCGCGATGCTCGGCAACGACCACCTCCACTTCATCTGCCGCGACCAGCGGCTGCGGGTGGAGAACGCGGAGACCTCCTGGACCAGCGACTACCGCGCCGGTCAGGAGATCCACATCCCGCTGAAGAACATGGACGGCCGGTACGTCGCCGACGGGTACACGCTCGACAAGCTGGAGGCGGAGGGCCGGGTCGCCTTCCGCTACCTGGGCCTGAACCCGAACGGCTCGCTCAACGACATCGCCGGCATCACCAACGAGGCCGGCAACGTCGTCGGCCTCATGCCGCACCCGGAGCACGCCGTCGAGCCGCTCATCGGCACCGGCCGCACCGACGGCCTCCCCTTCTTCACCTCGATCCTCAAGAAGCTGGTCAACGCATGAGCCGGACGCCTCTGGACACGGTCGAGCACGCGGCCGCGACCCCCGACGTCGAGCTGCCCTGGGCCGAACTCGGCCTGAAGAAGGACGAGTACGAGCGCATCGTGGAGATCCTCGGCCGCCGCCCGACCGGCGCCGAGCTCGCCATGTACTCGGTCATGTGGTCCGAGCACTGCTCGTACAAGTCCTCCAAGGTCCACCTGCGCCAGTTCGGCGAGAAGGCGCCCCAGTCGGACGCGATGCTCGTCGGCATCGGCGAGAACGCCGGCGTGGTGGACGTCGGCCAGGGCTACGCCGTGACCTTCAAGGTCGAGTCGCACAACCACCCGTCCTACGTCGAGCCCTACCAGGGCGCGGCCACCGGCGTCGGCGGCATCGTGCGCGACATCATCGCGATGGGCGCCCGCCCGGTCGCCGTGGTCGACCCGCTGCGCTTCGGCGCCGCCGACCACCCCGACACCAAGCGCGTCCTGCCCGGCGTCGTCGCCGGCATCGGCGGCTACGGCAACTGCCTGGGCCTGCCCAACATCGGCGGCGAGGTCGTCTTCGACGCCTGCTACCAGGGCAACCCGCTGGTCAACGCCGGTGCCATCGGCGTCATGCGGCACGAGGACATCCACCTCGCCAAGGCCTCCGGCGCGGGCAACAAGGTCATCCTGTACGGGGCCCGGACCGGCGGCGACGGCATCGGCGGCGCGTCGATCCTGGCGAGCGAGACCTTCGACGACGCCAAGCCGTCGAAGCGCCCGGCCGTCCAGGTCGGCGACCCCTTCCAGGAGAAGCTCCTCATCGAGTGCACCCTGGAGGCCTTCCGGGAGAAGCTGGTCGTCGGCATCCAGGACCTCGGCGCCGCCGGCCTGTCCTGCGCCACCTCCGAGCTGGCCTCGAACGGCTCGGGCGGCATGCGCGTCACCCTGGACGACGTACCCCTGCGCGACTCCACGCTCTCGCCCGAGGAGATCCTCATGAGCGAGTCGCAGGAGCGCATGTGCGCGGTCGTCGAGCCGGAGAAGGTCGACCGGTTCCTGGAGATCTGCGACAAGTGGGACGTCATCGCCACCGTCATCGGCGAGGTGACCGACGGCGACCGCCTGGAGATCTACTGGCACGGCGGCAAGATCGTCGACGTCGACCCGCGCACGGTGGCCCACGAGGGCCCGGTCTACGAGCGCCCCTACGCCCGTCCGGACTGGCAGGACGCCCTCCAGGCCGACGACGCGAACGCGCTGCCGCGCCCGGCCACGTCCGAGGAGCTGAAGGACCAGGTCCTGAAGCTGGTGGCGTCGCCGAACCAGGCCTCCAAGAAGTGGATCACCTCGCAGTACGACCACTTCGTGCAGGGCAACACCGTCCTCGCCCAGCCCGAGGACTCGGGCATGATCCGCGTGGACGAGGAGACCGGCCTCGGCGTCGCCATCGCCACCGACGGCAACGGCCGCTACGCCAAGCTGGACCCGTACACGGGCGCGCAGCTGGCGCTGGCGGAGGCCTACCGGAACGTGGCGACCACGGGCGCCCGGCCCCTCGCGGTGTCCGACTGCCTGAACTTCGGCTCGCCCGAGGACCCGGCGGTGATGTGGCAGTTCGCGGAGGCCGTGCGCGGCCTCGCCGACGGCTGCCTGCAGCTCGGTACGCCGGTGACCGGCGGCAACGTCTCCCTCTACAACCAGACCGGCGAGGCGGCCATCCACCCGACCCCGGTCGTCGCGGTGCTCGGCGTCATCGACGACGTCGCCCGCCGCACCCCGGTCGCCTTCCAGGAGGAGGGCCAGCTGCTCTACCTCCTCGGCGACACCCGTGAGGAGTTCGGCGGCTCGGCCTGGTCCCAGGTCGTCCACGACCACCTCGGCGGCCTGCCGCCCCAGGTGGACCTGGAGCGCGAGCGGCTGCTGGCCGAAATCCTGATCTCCGCCTCCCGCGACGGCATGATCGACTCGGCGCACGACCTGTCCGACGGCGGCCTGGTCCAGGCCGTCGTGGAATCCGCCCTGCTCGGCGGGGTGGGCGCGCGTCTGGTCGTACCGGACGGGCTGGACGCCTTCACCTTCCTGCTGTCCGAGTCGGCCGGCCGCGCGATCGTCGCGGTGCCGCGCTCGGAGGAGGTCCGCTTCAACGACATGTGCGGCGCACGGGGTCTGCCGGCCACCCGCATCGGTGTCGTGGACGGCGACGCGGTGGAGGTCCAGGGCGAGTTCTCGCTGTCCCTCGCCGAGCTGCGCGAGGCACACGAGGGGACGATCCCGGCCCTGCTGGCGTGACACCCGCCGGAGCGCAGGCCCCGTCCGGAGTCCCGGACGGGGCCTGCGCCGTCCTGCGGCCACGGCTTCGCGCACGGGCTCCCGGGGCGCCGGCCGCTCCTCCGGCAGCCGCGACGCCGGCGCGAGGCACCGCGGCATCACGCCGGGACCGCCCGGGAACACCGTGTCCGCGGTCCGCGCAGGGCATTCGGCAGCCTTGCCGACCGGCCGGCCGCGGGATCGGTGCCCGGACGCGGGCCACCGTCGCCGTCACCACTCTCAACGCCGCCCAGGACGCCCTCGTCGAGGCACACCGGCGCCGGACCGGCCGGGCAGGTCTTCGGGCCGGTGGGAAAAGGAGGAGGGCCCGCGCCGTGAAGGCATAGGCTCGGCGCCATGCCACCGGTCAGGAAGCGTGCCCGCAGCTACGACGCCGCCAGGACCCGTGCCGCGGTCCTCGCCCAGTTCGGCAACGTCCGGGAGGCCGTACGCGGTCTCGGCCCCGAGCAGCTCGCCCTGCCCACCCGGCTCGGCGAGTGGACCGTGCGCGAACTCGTCGCGCACATCGGCATGGCGGTCACCGCCGTGCACCGCGCCCTCGACCGGCCGACCCCGCCCAAGCAGGACGTGACGGTCGTGCGGTGGCCCTTCGCCACCGCCGCGAACGCCGGCGCGATCCACGACTTCACCCGCGGCCAGGCCACCGCGCACCCCGACCTCGACGCCCACCTCGCCGAGGTCGAGCGGTCCCTGCGCGCCCTCCTCGAGCAGTACCCCGGCGGGCGGCTGCTGGAGACCAACGCGGGCGCGCTGCCCCTGGACGACTACCTCGTCACCCGGACCGTCGAGCTCGTCGTCCACACCGACGACCTCAACGCCGCCGTCCCGGGCCTTCAGGTGCCGTACGACCGCCAGGCCCTGGCCGCCGCCACCCGGCTGCTCGCGGACGCCCTGGCCGTGAAGGCGCCCGGCGGCTCCACCGAGGTGCGGGTGCCGCCGTACGCCGTCGTGCAGTGCGTCGAGGGGCCCCGGCACACCCGCGGCACCCCGCCCAACGTCGTGGAGACCGACCCGCTGACCTGGGTCCGGCTCGCCACCGGCAGGCTTGCCTGGAAGGATGCGGTGGCGGACGCCCGGGTCAGCGCGAGCGGCGAACGGGCCGACCTCGGACCGCTGCTGCCGCTCATGGCGTAGAGGCGCACGGGCGCGGGGGCGCAGTGGCGCGGGGAACCCGAAGCCCGGCCCGCCCGTCGAACCGGTATGAACCGGTACAAGCAGCGCTTGACCCTGAGGGCGGTGGCCGTGCTCGTCCCGCTGATGGTGGCCTGCGGGGGCCAGCGGGCGGACAGTGGTGCCATGAGCGTTCAGCAGCCCCTCGCCGGGACCGACTGGCGGGTCGACTCCGTCACCGTCGGCGATACGACGCAGCACGCGCCCGCCGCCGCGCACCTGCGCATCGGCGAGGACGGCAAGGCGGCCGGGAACCTCGGCTGCAACCAGTTCAGCGCGCGGGTGACCGTCCACGGCGACCGGATCACGTTCGGCGACATCCGGTCGACCAGGATGGCCTGCGACCCCCGTCGCATGGACTTCGAGCGCACCCTCGCCCGCACCCTCACCACCGGCACGCTCACCGCCCGGTCCGCCGACGGGAGGCTGACCCTCACGGACGGCGACGGCGACCGCGTCCACCTCAGCCGCCGCGCACCCGAATGATGTGCGACACCTCACTCACCCGCCGGCCACCCGGCCCGGCGGCCGCGCGCCGGCGGACGGAAGGCGGCTGACAGCGACCGCACGGCACCGCCGCTGACCAGCGGAAACCGCGAAACCGACAAGGTGATCGGCAAACCCTCCCCGGGCGCCGGGAGGCCGCCCCCGCGTTCCCCAATTCGGACCAGTGGTCGACCTCGCCTACACTCGGTGGCGTGCCACGTGGTGACGGTCGACTCAATCACGATCTGCTTCCCGGCGAAAAAGGCCCTCAGGACGCTTGCGGCGTCTTCGGTGTCTGGGCTCCGGGCGAAGAGGTCGCAAAGCTCACGTACTTCGGGCTCTACGCCCTCCAGCACCGGGGTCAGGAATCCGCGGGAATCGCGGTCAGCAACGGCTCCCAGATCCTCGTCTTCAAGGACATGGGCCTGGTCTCCCAGGTCTTCGACGAGACCTCGCTCGGTTCGCTCCAGGGTCACATCGGGGTCGGACACGCCCGCTACTCGACCACCGGCGCCTCCGTGTGGGAGAACGCCCAGCCGACGTTCCGCGCCACCGCGCACGGCTCGATCGCGCTCGGCCACAACGGCAACCTGGTCAACACGGCCCAGCTCGCCGAGATGGTCGCCGACCTCCCCCGCGACAACAACAGCCGCGCCGGCCGGGTCGCGGCCACCAACGACACCGACCTGCTGACGGCCCTGCTGGCTGCCCAGGTCGACGAGGACGGCAAGCCGCTGACCATCGAGGAGGCGGCCCACCAGGTCCTCCCGAAGGTCAGGGGCGCCTTCTCGCTCGTCTTCATGGACGAGCACACCCTCTACGCGGGCCGCGACCCGCAGGGCATCCGCCCGCTGGTGCTCGGCCGGCTGGAGCGCGGCTGGGTGGTCGCCTCCGAGAGCGCCGCCCTGGACATCTGCGGTGCCAGCTTCGTCCGCGAGATCGAGCCGGGCGAGTTCGTCGCCATCGACGAGAACGGCCTGCGCACCTCCCGATTCGCGGAAGCGAAGCCCAAGGGCTGCGTCTTCGAGTACGTGTACCTGGCCCGCCCGGACACCGACATCGCCGGCCGGAACGTGTACCTCTCCCGTGTGGAGATGGGCCGCCGCCTGGCCAAGGAGGCCCCGGTCGAGGCCGACCTGGTCATAGCGACCCCGGAGTCCGGCACCCCGGCCGCCATCGGCTACGCGGAGGCCAGCGGCATCCCCTTCGGTGCGGGTCTGGTGAAGAACGCCTACGTCGGCCGGACCTTCATCCAGCCCTCGCAGACGATCCGCCAGCTCGGCATCCGCCTGAAGCTGAACCCGCTGAAGGAAGTCATCAAGGGCAAGCGCCTCGTCGTCGTGGACGACTCGATCGTGCGCGGCAACACGCAGCGGGCGCTCGTGCGGATGCTGCGCGAGGCCGGCGCCGCCGAGGTCCACATCCGGATCTCCTCGCCGCCCGTGAAGTGGCCCTGCTTCTTCGGCATCGACTTCGCCACGCGCGCGGAGCTGATCGCCAACGGCATGACCATCGACGAGATCGGCACCTCGCTCGGCGCCGACTCCCTGGCCTACATCTCCATCGACGGCATGATCGAGGCGACCACCATCGCCAAGCCGAACCTGTGCCGCGCCTGCTTCGACGGCGAGTACCCGATGGAACTGCCGGACCCCGAGCTGCTCGGCAAGCAGCTGCTGGAGACCGAGCTGGCGGCCGGTCCCGCCGCCACGGCCGCCGCCGACGCGATCCGGCGCCCGTAACACCCCTGCAGTACGACACGAAAGCTCTCACAGTCATGTCTGAGACAACTGGTGCCAGCTACGCAGCGGCGGGCGTCGACATCGAAGCGGGCGACCGCGCCGTGGAACTCATGAAGGAGTGGGTGAAGAAGACGCAGCGGCCCGAGGTCCTGGGCGGCCTCGGCGGCTTCGCCGGGCTCTTCGACGCCTCCGCCCTCAAGCGCTACGAGCGGCCCCTGCTCGCCTCCGCCACCGACGGCGTGGGCACCAAGGTGGACGTCGCGCGCCGGCTCGGCGTGTACGACACCATCGGCCACGACCTGGTCGCCATGGTCATGGACGACATCGTGGTGTGCGGCGCCGAGCCGCTGTTCATGACCGACTACATCTGCGTCGGCAAGGTCCACCCCGAGCGGGTCGCCGCCATCGTCAAGGGCATCGCGGAAGGCTGCGTGCTGGCCGGCTGCGCCCTGGTGGGCGGCGAGACGGCCGAACACCCGGGCCTGCTCGGCGAGGACGACTTCGACGTCGCCGGTGCCGGTACGGGCGTCGTGGAGGCCGACCGGCTGCTCGGCGCGGATCGCATCCGCACGGGTGACGCGGTGATCGCCATGGCGTCCTCCGGGCTTCACTCGAACGGGTACTCCCTGGTGCGCCACGTCCTGCTGGACCGGGCCGGGCTCGCCCTGGAGGCGGAGATCGCGGAGCTGGGCCGCACCCTCGGTGAGGAGCTGCTGGAGCCCACGAAGATCTACTCGCTGGACTGCCTGGCGCTGACCCGCACGACCGAGGTGCACGCCTTCAGCCACATCACCGGCGGCGGACTCGCGGCCAACCTCGCCCGGGTCGTCCCGGACGGGCTGCACGCCACCGTCGACCGCTCCACCTGGACCCCGGGCCCGATCTTCGACCTGGTCGGCCGGACGGGCGACGTCGAGCGCCTGGAGCTGGAGAAGACCCTCAACATGGGCGTCGGCATGATCGCCGTCGTCCCCGAGGGATCCACCGAGGCGGCCCTCGCGACCCTGGCCGACCGCGGCGTCGACGCCTGGGTGGCCGGCGAGATCACCGAGCGGGGCGACAAGGAGACCGGCGCCGAACTCGTGGGGGACTACGCGTAGGCGCCCGGAACGACGGCCGGGACCGGCACGGGCATGAGCCGGTCCCCGCGGCCCTCCGGGGCCCGGGACACGCAGCCTGATCACACGACGGCAGCACGAAACCCGGTCCGGTTCTGAACACCCCGGACCGGGACAGTGCGGCTCGGCGCCGCCGGCTTACGCGCCGCGACGGTGCTGTGAGGGACCTTCGTCCTCGTCCTCTTCGTCGTCCTCGTAGAGGTCGGCGTAGCGGGAGTACAGGTCGTCGTCGTCATGCTCATCGTCCTCGAAGCGGTCGCCATTCGGCGGCGACTGGTTCGACGTCGATGCGCCCAGCTCCTCGGCCAGGCGTGAGAGGTCCGTCCCGCCGCTGTTGTACTTCAGCTGGCGGGCGACCTTCGTCTGCTTGGCCTTGGCCCGGCCGCGCCCCATGGCTCGACCCCCTCAACGACGGGGCTCGACGGCCCCAGAGTCTGACACGCGTTCATGATCCGGAACGGACTCTCCGCAGAGAGGCCGGTCCGTAGGGCTTCCACGGTACCTGAGCCCGCGCCCATACGGTACGTCGCCCGCAGCACGCGCGTGTGCACAGGACCCTCGAGGTGCCCTTTCCTCGCTGGTCAATGGCGATTTTAACCACTTATCGGGGGACGACCCGCCGGTGGAAGTGAGAGTTCTCTCCAAGTCCCCGCCGGCGGGTACCGCTCACTTGTGCGATCGGATGTCCGACCGCGGCCCCTCGCGGTGCGGCTCAGCGCGCCGCGCGCGCCTCCGCCATGCGCTGCTCGGCGATCCGGTCGGCCGCGGCGGCCGGCGGAATCCCGTCGTCCTTCGCACGTGCGAAGATCGCCAGCGTGGTGTCGAAGATCTTCGCGGCCTTCGCCTTGCACCGCTCGAAGTCGAACCCGTGGAGCTCGTCGGCCACCTGGATCACGCCGCCGGCGTTCACCACGTAGTCCGGCGCGTAGAGGATCCCGCGGTCCGCGAGGTCCTTCTCCACACCCGGGTGGGCCAGCTGGTTGTTGGCCGCACCGCACACCACCCTGGCGGTGAGCACCGGCACGGAGGAGTCGTTCAGGGCTCCGCCCAGGGCGCACGGGGCGTAGATGTCCAGCCCCTCCACGCGGATCAGCGCCTCGGTGTCGGCGACCGACCTCACCCCGTCGGGGTGCTGGTCGAGGATCCGCCGCACGGCGTCCGCGCGCACGTCCGTGATCACGACCTCGGCACCCTCGTCCCGCAGGTGCCGGACCAGGTGGTGGCCGACCTTGCCGACCCCGGCGATGCCGACCGTGCGGCCGCGCAGCGACGGGTCGCCCCACAGGTGCTGCGCGGAGGCGCGCATGCCCTGGTAGACGCCGAAGGCGGTCAGCACGGAGGAGTCGCCGGCACCGCCGTTCTCCGGCGAGCGGCCGGTGGTCCAGCGGCACTCCCGGGCCACGACGTCCATGTCGGCGACGTACGTGCCGACGTCGCACGCGGTGACGTAGCGACCGCCGAGCGAGGCCACCATGCGCCCGTAGGCGAGCAGCAGCTCCTCGGTCTTGTCGCGCTCCGGATCACCGATGATCACGGCCTTGCCACCGCCGTGGTCCAGCCCGGCCATGGCGTTCTTGTACGACATCCCGCGCGCCAGGTTGAGGGCGTCGGCGACGGCCGCGGCCTCGTTCGCGTACGGATAGAAGCGGGTACCGCCCAGCGCGGGGCCGAGGGCGGTGGAGTGGATGGCGATCACGGCTTTCAGACCGGTCGCGCGGTCCTGACAGAGCACGACCTGCTCATGGCCCCCCTGCTCCGAGTGGAACAGGGTGTGCAGGACATCAGCAGGTGCGCCGGTTACGTCGGTCACTGTGGTGACTCCTGTGTAAGTAGCGGCGAGTGGGGTGGGACCCCGTGCGGGTGGCGGGGTCGTGGGCATGAGCGTAGAGCCTCGGTGTCCTCGCCATCCGCGCAGTGTTCAGGATCACTCCTCGGCGCCCTGCGCGCACGCATGGCGTGGCACGATTCGCAGTGGTTTCGAGGCGGGTCCCAAGGGGAGGGAGCAGGCGTGCCCAAGGTGTCCTCGATGGTCGTCCCCTATGCGGCGTACCTGCGTGTCTACGAGCCGCTGGCCGCATTCCCGGAGCCCGAGCGCACCCACTGGGCCCGCTACGCCCGCCGGCCCGACCGCCCCACCTACCAGGACGAGCTGCGCCGCTCGCTGGCCGACCTGCTGCCCACGCCGCCGATCCCGGTGCCCGTGCACGAGAGCGGCGACGCCTTCGTGCTGGAGAGCGACGGCGTGCTGTGCGTGTGCCCCTGGCGGACCCGGCTGCGCGGCTGGCAGGCCCTCGGCGACCTCGGCGCGGAGCTGCCCCCGCCGGTGCTGGACGCGGTGCTGCCGCCGCTGGTGCGCGACCAGGCCGCCCAGGACTACGAGCGCTGGCTGGCCCGCAACCCCGACGCCCGCCCCTGGATCCGCACCGCGACCTGGCACATCCCGCTGAACTGGTTCGTGCTCGTCTCCGACGAGGAGCGCCGGTACGACGAGGGCACCGCCGAGGCGCCCCCGATGCTGCGCTACCGCACGCCGATGGTGCAGGCCCGGCGGCGGGTCGCGCGGGCCCTGCGCACGCTGCGGGACACTCTGGACGAGGGGCCGCTCATCGACGGCCTGGTGGACGTCGGCCGCTGGCTGGAGGAGTTCCACCCGCGCTCGCTGGTCGAGCTGGACTACGGGGGGCTGGTGCACGTGCTGCCGGCCGGCGAGCTGGCGGACGACCACTCCGCGGCGGACGTGGCCGCCGGCATCGAGGCGCTGCGCCGGGGCGACGGGGCGGCCGCCGGCGAGGCCTACGGGCGGCTGGTGGCGCGGTGGCGGGCGGTGCGGGACAGGCGTTCCGCGAACTGAGTGACGTAGGTCACGGCCCAAATCCCCCTGAACGACGTACCGTCTACCGCACTTAGGTCACCTGACGCGGCGTTGGTCCTGATCCGGACTTTTGTCTCAAGGGTGATGGACGGCACTTACAAGAGGCTTGCCCTAGTTGCCACTCCTCATGCCAAAATAGGACAAGGAGTCCGGGGAGGGCTCCATCCGCCCAGGTGTGCTCCGCTGTGGGTGGAATCTCAGCATTGCACGCTTTGGGGGGTTGGGTGACTCCTGATCGTCCTGTGACTGATCGTCACAGTGGCGTGACTGTCCGCTATGGCATGGTCCATCGGCTTCCGCGGCTGATGACTACCTGGGAGGGCAATTCCATCGGTTTGGCCGACGCGGCTGGACAGATGGTGTAGTTGTAGTGCCGAGGACAAGCCGTTCGTCCTATAACCGACTCGACTCGCGTCCGCCATTTCGGGCAACGCGGGTCAAGGTGCAGAATTTAGAGGAAAGAACCGAGAACGTCGGTTCTCCCGAGGAGGCCGCTCATGACCGCTCGCACCCCTGATGCCGAGCCGCTGCTGACCCCGGCTGAGGTCGCCACCATGTTCCGCGTCGACCCCAAGACAGTCACGCGGTGGGCGAAGGCCGGCAAGCTCACGTCGATCCGCACGCTCGGCGGGCATCGCCGCTACCGCGAGGCCGAGGTCCGCGCTCTGCTGGCGGGCATCCCGCAGCAGCGCAGCGAGGCCTGAACAACCGCATGACCGGGCAAAACCGGCTGTTCCCCCAACTTGCCGCAGCGCCCGGAACCCCAGCTCCAAGCGACGCGGGACCTGCCCCAACAGGACCCACGCCCGAGCCGAACAGAACTTCATAGGCAGCGACACAGGGTGCGTCGTGGATCGCGCTGGACTCCGCCGGGTCCAGCGCGATTCTGTGTTTGCGGGACCGCTGCGCCGTGAGCGGCCTTGTGGGAGTCTGGGGAGGCCTGTCGGAACGGCTGTGCGCGGGCGCCCGGGGCGGGTGCAATTGCACATATTCTATTGACCAGTTGTAGGAGCGCGGTAAGTACCGCGCTTCCAAAAACTCATGCGGTGACTCCCGTCACACACGGGACGGCTTGCCCGGTGCGGGAGCCGGGGCTAGTGGGCCGCCTGCGGGCTGTCGTCCTCGACCGGCTCGTCGCCCGCGGCCGCACCCGCCTCCTGGGAGAGGGGGCCGGCGTCCATCGCCAGGCGCAGCAGATGGTGGCAGATGGGGCAGCGCCGGGTCAGGTGCCCGTAGGACGAGGCGGCCGACAGGTGCGCCCTCAGCAGCGCCCGCGTCTCGTGCCTGGCCGATGCCGCCATACGCCACCTCCAGGGGCCGCACGGAGGAGCGGGCCCTGTTCTCTGGGTACCGAGCGAATGTGACGCCGTCAAGCCCGCCGACGGCCCTGAGAGCGCTTCCGGCGGCGCGGAGGGGACAAACCCTCACGGCGGCCGTTCGGAGCCGTCTGACGGGGCGTGAGGTGACGGGGTGGCCCCGACGGTGCCCGCCGGGGTGCCGCTCGTCGGCACGACAGCCGGTGGTGGTGCGACACCCGGCGGTGGTGCGGGCGGCGCGAAGGCCGCCGTCCGCCAAGACGAGGGCCTCGTGACGCGGTCCTGACGGGATTTGCCGTGCCTGATCGCGGCTCCGCCGCGGGGTGCGGCCTCCGCTCCGCAACGCAAAGGCCCCCGTCCGTTAAGACGAGGGCCTCCTGGTGCGGTCCTGACGGGATTTGAACCCGCGGCCTCCACCTTGACAGGGTGGCGAGCACTCCAAACTGCTCCACAGGACCAGGTGTCGCGGCGCCTCGCTCGCTGCGTTGCGCTGCGAGAAGAGACTGTACAGGAGGTGGGCCGCCCGGTCGAACTCACCCCCTGTGCCCGAACGGCTACGGTGCGGCCGCGTCGATCGCCTTCACGATCCGCTTGTCGGAGACCGGGTACGCCGTGCCCAGCGCGTGGGCGAAGTAGCTGACCCGGAGCTCCTCCAGCATCCAGCGGATCTCCAGCACCTGCGCCGGCACCGGCCGGCCCTGCGGCAGCTGCTCCAGCAGCCAGGCGTACTCGTCCTGCATCTCGTGCACCTTCTCCATGCGGGTGGTGTCCCGCTGGACGTTGGTCGCCATCTGCTGCAGGCGCCGGTCCGCGGCCACCAGGTAGCGCATCAGGTCCGGCAGCCGCCGTATCCCCGCCCACGTCACGAAACCGGGCTTCACGAGCGCGTCCAGCTGCTTGCGGACGTCCGTCAGGTTCGCCAGGAGAGCGGGGCTGCCGACCGCCTTCAGTCGCCGCTCACAGGCCTGCCAGGCCGCGAGGACCTGCTGCACCTGGGCCACCGCCCGGACCGTCGTGTCGACGATCTCCGCGCGCACCTTGTCGTACAGCTTCCGGTACGACTCCTCGTCCCACGCCGGCCCCCCGAAGTCCGCGATCAGCCGGTCGGCCGCGGCCATCGCGCAGTCGTCGAACAGCGCCTGGATCGAACCGTGCGGATTCGCCGACAGCCCCAGCTTCTGCGCGTTCGTCAGCTTCTCGGACGCGAACTTCGCCGGATTCACCGGGATGTTGCGCAGGATCAGCCGGCGCGTGCCCCTCCACATCGCCTCCGCCTGCTCCTCCTCCGTGTCGAACAGGCGCACCGAGACCGTGTCCCCGTCGTCCACCAGCGCCGGGTACGCCTTCACGGGCTGCCCCGCCCGCCGCGTCTCGAAGACCCGGGAGAGCGTGCCGATCGTCCAGTCCGTCAGCCCCGCGCGCTCCAGCGACTCCCCGCCCGAACGGGACGCGGTCGCGGCCGCCGCCTGCGACAGCGCCTTGCGGGCCTTCGGCTTCAGCCGCAGCTTCAGCGCTTCCAGGTCCTTGTCCTCGGCCAGCTTGCGCCGCCGCTCGTCCACGATCCGGAACGTGATCCGCAGATGGTCCGGGACCTTCGACCAGTCGAAGTCCTCAGCCTCGAAGGGCACCCCGACCATGCGCTTCAGCTCGCGCGCCATGGTCACGGTCAGCGGCTCCTGCAGCGGCACCGCCCGCTCCAGGAACGCCTTCGCGTAGTTCGGCGCGGGCACGTAGTTGCGGCGGACCGGCTTCGGCAGGGAACGGATCAGCTCCGTCACCACCTCCTCGCGCAACCCCGGGATCTGCCAGTCGAACCCCTCACCGGTGACCTGGTTCAGGACCTGCAGCGGGATGTGCACGGTCACGCCGTCGGCGTCCGCCCCCGGCTCGAACTGGTACGTCACCCGGAACTTCAGCTGCCCCTGCCGCCAGGAGTCCGGATAGTCGGCCTTCGTCACCGCCTCCGCCGACTCCCGGATGAGCATCTCCCGCTCGAAGTCCAGGAAGTCCGGCTGCTCGTGCCGCTTGCGCTTCCACCACGAGTCGAAGTGGGCCCCGGAGACGACGTGCTGCGGCACCCGCTGGTCGTAGAAGTCGAACAGCGTCTCGTCGTCCACCACGATGTCCCGGCGCCGCGCCCGGTGCTCCAACTCCTCCACCTCGCTGAGGAGTCTGCGGTTGTCGGCGAAGAACTTGTGGTGCGTGCGCCAGTCGCCCTCCACCAGCGCGTTCCGGATGAACAGCTCGCGGCTGACCTCCGGGTCGATGCGGCCGTAGTTCACCTTCCGCTGGGCGACGATAGGGACGCCGTACAGCGTCACCTTCTCGTACGCCATCACCGCCGCCTGGTCCTTCTCCCAGTGCGGCTCGCTGTACGTCCGCTTCAGCAGGTGACCGGCGAGCGGTTCGACCCACTCCGGCTCGATCCTCGCGTTGACCCGCGCCCACAGCCGGCTCGTCTCCACCAGCTCGGCCGACATCACGAACCTCGGCTGCTTCCGGAACAGCGCCGAGCCCGGGAAGATCGCGAACTTCGCGTTCCGGGCGCCCAGGTACTCGTTCTTGTTGCCGTCCTTCACGTCCTTCATCCCGACGTGGGACAGCAGGCCGGCGAGGAGGGAGGTGTGGACGCGGTCGGCCGGCGCATCCTCCTCGTTCAGGTGGATGCCCATCTGCTTCGCGACCGTGCGCAGCTGCGTGTAGATGTCCTGCCATTCGCGGATGCGCAGGAAGTTCAGGTACTCCTGCTTGCACATCCGCCGGAACGAGCTCGAACCCCGCTCCTTCTGCTGCTCGCGCACGTACCGCCACAGGTTGAGATACGCCAGGAAGTCGCTGGTCTCGTCCTTGAAGCGGGCGTGCTGCTGGTCCGCCTGGGCCTGCTTCTCGGCCGGGCGCTCGCGCGGGTCCTGGATGGACAGCGCGGCGGCGATGACCATCACCTCGCGGACACAGCCGTTCCGGTCGGCCTCCAGGACCATGCGGGCCAGCCGCGGGTCCACCGGCAGCTGGGCCAGCTTGCGGCCGGTGTCCGTCAGCCGCTTGCGCGGATCCTTCTCGGCCGGGTCCAGCGCACCCAGCTCCTGCAGCAGCTGCACACCGTCGCGGATGTTGCGGTGGTCCGGCGGATCGATGAACGGGAACTTCTCGATGTCACCGAGGCCGGCCGCGGTCATCTGCAGGATGACGGACGCCAGGTTCGTCCGCAGGATCTCCGCGTCCGTGAACTCCGGCCGCGCGAGGAAGTCCTCCTCGCCGTACAGCCGGATGCAGACGCCGTCGGACGTACGCCCGCAGCGGCCCTTGCGCTGGTTCGCACTCGCCTGCGAGATCGGCTCGATCGGCAGTCGCTGCACCTTCGTGCGGTGGCTGTAGCGGCTGATCCGGGCGAAACCCGGGTCGATGACGTACTTGATCCCCGGGACCGTCAGCGACGTCTCGGCGACGTTGGTCGCCAGAACGATCCTGCGGCCGGTGTGCGGCTGGAACACCCGGTGCTGCTCCGCGTGCGACAACCGCGCGTACAGCGGAAGCACCTCGACGGACCGGTACTTCTTCTTCTCCAGCGCGTCCGCCGTGTCCCGGATCTCCCGCTCACCCGACAGGAAGACCAGGATGTCACCCGGCCCCTCACCCATCAGCTCCTCGACGGCCTCGGTGATGGCCGTGATCTGGTCGCGGTCGGCGTCCTCGGAGTCCTCCTCCAGCAGCGGCCGGTAACGCACCTCCACCGGATACGTCCGGCCGCTCACCTCGACGATCGGCGCGTCCCCGAAATGCCGCGAGAACCGCTCCGGATCGATCGTCGCCGACGTGATGACGACCTTCAGATCGGGCCGGCGCGGCAGCAGCTGGGCCAGGTAACCCAGCAGGAAGTCGATGTTCAGCGACCGCTCGTGCGCCTCGTCGATGATGATCGTGTCGTAGGCGCGCAGCTCACGGTCCGTCTGGATCTCCGCGAGCAGGATGCCGTCCGTCATCAGCTTGACGAACGTGGCGTCCGGGCTCACCTGGTCCGTGAAACGGACCTTCCAGCCCACCGCCTCGCCCAGCGGCGTCCCCAGCTCGTCCGCCACCCGCTCCGCGACCGTACGGGCCGCGATGCGCCGGGGCTGGGTGTGCCCGATCATCCCGCGCACACCCCGGCCCAGCTCCAGGCAGATCTTCGGGATCTGGGTCGTCTTCCCGGACCCCGTCTCACCGGCCACGATGACCACCTGGTGGTCCCGGATCGCGGCCGCGATCTCGTCCTTCTTCTGGCTGACCGGCAGCTGCACCGGATACGTGACGGCCGGCACACGGGCACGCCGCTCACCGATCCGCGCCTCGGCCCGGCCGATCTCACCCTCGATCTCGGTGAGGACGGCGGCACGGGCCTCCGGCTTGCGGATCTTGCGGGCACCCTCCAGCCGCCGCCCGAGCCGTTGCGCGTCGCGCAGCGACAACTCGGTCAGACGGGGGGCGAGGGCGCCGAGGACAGGAGCTGGATGCGTAGACATACGCGATCCAGGATCGCACCTCCCGGAAATCACACGCGAACGATTTGACCCGCGCAGCGCCCCGAACGGACCAGGAGCGTCACCCGGGGCCCCGCGGCCACCGCACGAGTGCGGCGAACCGCCGCATATCCACACCCGCCCCCGGGCATACGGCCCCAATGGCCCGCGTCCCCGTCGCAGCCCCGAACCGCCTGCACCGCGTCCTGAACCGGATCCCCGACCGCACCCGCTCCCGCCGCGGCAGAACCCCCGCCCTCCCCGACCTGGAGCTCGCCACCCGGCCCCGGCCCTGGCTCCGCGCCCTCGGCCTCACCGCGGTCGTCCTCGTCGGCGCGTGGCTCGGCCTGCTCGTCGTCGGCAACGTCCGCGCCCCGGTCGGCCCCATGAACACCACGATGGCGCTGCGCCCCTCCCTCACCGGCGGCACCAAGATCAACGTGTCTCCGCTCGGCGCGCTCACCCTCGACAGCCACGCCGCGCCCGTCCGCCTCGACGTCAACGTCGACCAGCTCGACCCGCTGCGCTCCCAGGCCCTCGTCGACCACCCCGAACGCCTCTCCGGCCTCCAGGACGAGGTCGTCCACGACGTCGAGCACGGCACCCTCGACCTCGCCGTACGCTCCTGCGTCGCCGTCGTCACCGGCGCCACCGCGCTCGGCCTCGCCGTCTACCGCCGCCCCCGCCGCGCGCTCACCGCCGGCGGCCTGGCCCTCGCCCTCCTCGCCGCCTCCGGCGCGACCGCCTACGCCACCTGGAACCCCAAGTCCGTCCTGGAGCCCAAGTTCTCCGGCCTGCTGTCCTCCGCGCCGTCCCTGGTCGGCAACGCCCGCAACATCGTCACCGAGTTCGACGTCTACCAGAAGGAACTGGCCCGCCTGGTGACGAACGTGACCAAGCTCTACGACGTCACCTCCACCCTCCCGGCCTACCAGCCGGACCCCTCCACGCTCCGGGTGCTGCACGTCTCCGACATCCACCTCAACCCGGCGAGCTGGCGGATCATCGCGTCACTGGTCGACCAGTACAAGGTGAACGTGATCGTCGACTCGGGCGACACGATGGACCACGGCACGGCCGCCGAGAACGGCTTCCTGGACCCGATCAAGGACCTGGGCGTGCCCTACGTCTGGGTCCGCGGCAACCACGACTCCCTCACCACCCAGCGCTACCTGCAGCGCATGAAGAACGTGCACGTCCTGGACAACGGCCGCACGCAGACCGTCGCCGGCCTGCGCTTCGCCGGGATCGGCGACCCCCAGTTCACCCCCGACCGCTCCGTCGTCCCCGGCGGCGACGCCACCGAGCAGCTGGCGGGCGAACGGCTGGCCGACGCCCTGCGCGCCCAGCGGGCGGCCGGCACCCCGGCCGACGTGGCGATCGCCCACGAACCCGTCGCCGCCCGCCGGACGGACGGCGAGGTGCCCCTGGTGCTCTGCGGGCACCTCCACCACGAGGGCACGCAGGTACTGAGGCACGGCACACGGCTGCGCATGGAGGGCTCGACCGGCGGCAGCGGACTGCGCGCGGTCGAGCACGACTACCCGGCCCCCATCGAGGCCTCGATCCTCTACTTCGACCGCGACTCCCACCGCCTCCAGGCCTGGGACGCGATCAAGCTGGGCGGCCTGGGCCTGACAACGGCCGAGGTCAGCCGCCACCTGCCCGAGGAGAACCTGCCCGGCGCGACCACCGGTCCCTCGGCACCGTCCCCCACCTCGGCGACTCCGTCCCCGAGCGCGCCGTAAACCGTTTTGGCGATACTCCCCGCCATCCCATATGCTTCTCACGTCCCCGACGCGCTGAGAAGCGCCCAGGCGGGCCGATAGCCCTCATCGTCTAGCGGCCTAGGACGCCGCCCTTTCAAGGCGGTAGCACGGGTTCGAATCCCGTTGGGGGCACGCAAGATCGTGTGCGACACTGTTGCACACAGAGCTTGGTCCTGTGGAGCAGTTTGGAGTGCTCGCCACCCTGTCAAGGTGGAGGCCGCGGGTTCAAATCCCGTCAGGACCGCTGAGGTTTCACGTGAAACCTCGTGGCTGGGTAGCTCAGTTGGTACGAGCGTCCGCCTGAAAAGCGGAAGGTCGCCGGTTCGACCCCGGCCCCAGCCACAGCGAAGGCCCCGATCTCCGGATCGGGGCCTTGTTGCGTTCCGTGCAGCATCCGCGTCTTCGAGCAGTTGTGCCGGACAATGAGCGTGTGCTGGAGATGACACGTGAGGAGTTCGAGGAGCTGGTCGCCGAGGCGCTCGACCGGATTCCGCCGGAGTTGACGCGGTTGATGGACAACGTGGCGGTGTTCGTGGAGGACGAGCCGCCGACGGATGATCCGGAGCTGCTGGGGCTGTACGAGGGGACGCCTCTCACCGAGCGGGGCGAGTGGTACGCGGGGGTGCTGCCGGACCGGATCACGGTGTACCGGGGGCCGACGCTGCGGATGTGCGCCTCCCGGGAGGACGTCGTCGCGGAGACCGAGGTCACGGTGGTGCACGAGATCGCTCACCACTTCGGCATCGACGACGCGCGGCTGCACGCCCTCGGGTACGGGTGAACGGTCGGGTATCGATTCGAACGCGGTGCGTGTCCTCGTGCGGGCGGCGGGAGTTGGGCAGGGTGACTCCCTTTCTCGCTTCCGGAGGTGGCCGCCGTGCGCCCCTTGTACGTACCCGTCCGTCTGGCCGCCACGGTGCTGACGGTCTCCGTCGCCGCCGGCTGTGTGAGCGTGGGTGACGACGCCGGCCGGGCCAGGCCCTCGCACTCGGCGGGGCAGCGGGGCGGTGACGCGCCGGACGGCGGCCCTGGCGGCGGGGGCGGAGGCGTCGGGTACGGCGGCGGGGCGGGGGACGGCAAGCAAGAGCACGGGGGGAAGAAGAAGCACGGGAAGTCGGCGTCGGCCTCGGCGACGCCGTCGGAGGCGGGCAGCGGGTCGCCGGCGCCGGGCAGGCCGGGTGAGCCGGGGAAGCCCGGTGAGCCGGCGCCGCCGAGTCCGCCGGGTACGGACGAGCCGACCCCTCCGCAGACGGCCGAGCCGCAGCCGACGCCGACCGAGCAGCCGACGCCGGCCTCGCCGCCGCCCCCGTCCGCGGAGCCGTCCTCCTCGGCGCAGGGGCCGGGGACCCAGCTGGGACGGCGGGTGCCGGCACCCGTGGCGGACGTGTCGACCTGAGCGGGGGAGGCCGCTGACCTGCGCGCACGGTGCCGGTTTGCGTTGAGGGGTGGAGGGTGCGTATGGTGGTAGATCGTTTGATCCCATTTGCCCGGCGCCACCACAGAGCGCGCCGTGTGGCGCGTACTCTCCCTTGCCGTGGCGGACCGCATTGAGGCGGTCGTGAGCGAATCACGGAGTTGACGGGCGCGTGCCGAAGAGACTCCGGAAGGTTTCGCATTCGCATGTCCGTGTCCAGTACTGATCAGATCGTCGTGTCCGAGAACGAGAACGAACTCGTCGAGACGACGACCGTGGTCACCGAGGCCCTCGAGGCCGCTGACACCACCACCGACACCACCCCCCAGATCACGTTCGGCGACTTCGGTCTGCCGGAGGGCGTCGTGCGCAAGCTCGCCCAGAACGGCGTGACGACCCCCTTCCCGATCCAGGCCGCGACCATCCCGGACGCCCTGGCCGGCAAGGACATCCTCGGCCGTGGCCGCACCGGCTCCGGCAAGACCCTGTCGTTCGGTCTGCCGACGCTGGCCCGGCTGGCCGGCGGCCGCACCGAGAAGAAGCGGCCGCGCGCGGTCATCCTGACCCCGACCCGCGAGCTGGCCATGCAGGTGGCCGACGCCCTCCAGCCCTACGGCGACGTCCTCGGCCTGAAGATGAAGGTCGTCTGCGGCGGTACGTCGATGGGCAACCAGATCTACGCCCTGGAGCGCGGCGTCGACATCCTCGTCGCCACCCCGGGCCGGCTGCGCGACATCATCAACCGCGGCGCCTGCTCGCTCGAGGACACCCAGATCGCCGTCCTCGACGAGGCCGACCAGATGTCCGACCTGGGCTTCCTGCCCGAGGTGACGGAGCTGCTGGACCAGGTCCCGGCGGGCGGCCAGCGGATGCTGTTCTCCGCGACCATGGAGAACGAGATCCAGACCCTCGTCGACCGCTACCTGACCGACCCGGTCTCCCACGAGGTGGACGCGGCGCAGGGCGCGGTGACGACCATGTCGCACCACATCCTCATCGTGAAGCCCAAGGACAAGGCGCCGGTGACGGCCGCGATCGCCTCCCGCAAGGGCCGCACGATCATCTTCGTGCGCACCCAGCTGGGCGCCGACCGGGTCGCCGAGCAGCTGCGTGACGCGGGTGTGAAGGCGGACGCCCTGCACGGCGGCATGACGCAGGGCGCGCGGACGCGCACGCTGGCGGACTTCAAGGAGGGCTACGTCAACGTCCTGGTCGCGACGGACGTGGCGGCGCGCGGCATCCACGTGGACGGCATCGACCTGGTGCTGAACGTGGACCCGGCGGGCGACCACAAGGACTACCTGCACCGTGCGGGCCGTACGGCGCGTGCGGGCCGGACGGGCACGGTCGTGTCGCTGTCCCTGCCGCACCAGCGGCGGCAGATCTTCCGTCTGATGGAGGACGCCGGTGTGGACGCCGGTCGCCACATCATCCAGGGCGGGGCCGCCTTCGACCCGGAGGTCGCCGAGATCACGGGCGCCCGTTCGATGACGGAGGTGCAGTCCGAGTCCGCGGCGAACGCCGCCCAGCAGGCCGAGCGTGAGGTCGCGGACCTCACCCGGCAGCTGGAGCGCGCCCAGCGCCGTGCGACCGAGCTGCGCGAGGAGGCCGACCGGCTGGTCGCCCGGGTCGCCCGTGAGCGCGGTGAGGACCCGGAGGCGGCGGTGGCCGTGGCCCAGGCGGCCGCGGCGGAGGCCGTGGTCGAGGCGTCGGCCCCCGTGGAGCCGGTGGTGCGCGAGCGCGAGACCGAGCGCGAGGAGCGTCCGTCGGGTTCGGCGCCGTACGAGCGCCGGGAGCGGCGGGGCTTCGAGCGCCGTGACGACCGGGGTGACCGTGGTGACCGCGGCAGCCGGGGTTTCGAGCGCAGGGACGACCGCCGGCCCTTCGACCGGGACCGTGACCGGGACCGTGGGTTCGAGCGCCGTGACGAGCGTGGCGGGCGTGGCTTCGAGCGTCGTGACGAGCGCCGTGACGAGCGTCGCCCGTTCGACCGTGACCGCGGCAACCGTGGGTTCGAGCGTCGTGACGACCGGGGTGACCGTGGCTTCGAGCGCCGGGACGACCGGGGTGACCGCGGCGACCGCGGCAACCGTGGGTTCGAGCGCCGTGAGGAGCGCCGCCCGTTCGACCGTGACCGTGGTGGCCGTTCCTTCGAGCGCCGGGACGACCGGGGTGGCTTCCGCCGTGACGAGCGGGGCGGGCACCGGGGCAGCGACCGGCCGTTCAACCGCGACCGGCGGGACGACCGTCCGGGCTTCCGCTCCGGCGGCCACGACCGTCCCTTCGGCCGTCGTGACGACCACCGCGGCACCGGCGGCTTCGGCCGCCGTGAGGACAAGCCGCGCTGGAAGCGCAACGGCTGACGGCAGTGAGCGGTGACCGGCCTGCGGGCCGGTCACCGACGCAGAAGGCCGCGGGCCCCGGAGACGATCCGGGGCCCGCGGCCTTTTCCGTGCGCGCCCACCCGGGTTCGGGCGGAGCGGGCCGCGGGGGTCAGCGGCGGGCGCCCTGGATCCCGGCGGCCGCCTCGGCCAGGCGGGACAGGTCGTCGCCGGTCAGGGCGAGGCCGGCCGCGGCCGCGTTCTGTCCTGATCGACTCCTCGTCGTTGCCGACGCCGTACGACCGGCTCATGCCCATGCAGCCGAGCCCCTGTGCGCAGACCCGCAGACCCTGGCTGCCGAGAGCGACCTGACGCATGGGTGTTCCCCCCTTGGCGACGGAGACACCAGCGTAGGTGTCTCCATCACCAACAGCGTTGATTTCAGGGCCACTTGGCGTGTGGCGGCGTCTCACACCATCTCGGGCCGGGGTTCCGGTCGCTGCAGTGCCGCGGGGGCCGGTTCCCACTGCCTCGTGGTCCGCAGGTAGCCGTAGACCACCGAGCCCATCGCCAGCAGCAGGACGGGGCCGAACAGCCACGGACGCCCTGCCATCTGCACCGGCAGGAAGCGGTACGACAGCAGGAGCGCGACGAAGACCGTCGCGCCGTAGGCGGCCAGCTGGAGTCCCGACCGGTCCCAGTCGCGCACCTGCGCGCGCAGCGCCGCCTCGATGGTGAGCGTGAACACCACGCCGGCCACGAGGTCCGCGCCGTAGTGGTAGCCGAAGCCCAGCGTCGCGGTCAGGGTGGCGATCAGCCAGAAGGTGCCCGCGAAGCGCAGCACGCGCGGGCCGGTGCGGGAGTGGATGAAGATCGCGGTGGCCCACGCGGTGTGCAGGCTGGGCATGCAGTTGCGCGGGGTGATCGCGTCGTACGTGACCGGGTGCGGGGGGCTGAGCGGCGGCGGGGAGTCCGGCCACAGGTTGGCCACCGCCCAGTGCAGGCCGCCGGTGCCGGAGGCGCCGGGGCCGTAGGCGAAGACCGGGCCGACCACCGGGAAGATCATGTAGACGGCCGGCCCGAGCAGGCCGATGACCAGGAAGGTGCGCACCAGGTGGTGGCGGGGGAACTTCCGTTCGGCCGCCACGTTGCGCAGCTGGTACATCGCGACGACGACCGCGGCCACGGCGAGCTGTCCGTAGACGACGTCGAGCAGGTGGAAGCCGATCGAACCGCTCGCCCGGACCAGCCGTCCCACCACCCACGACGGGTTGCCCAGGGCGTGGTCGGCGGTGGCCACGTACGGGTCCAGCACCGTCGGGCGGCTCTTGGAGGTGATGAGGAGCCAGGCGTCGCCGGTCTTGCGGCCGGCCACCAGCAGCAGGCCCAGCCCGATGCCCTTCAGCAGCAGGACCCGTTCCTGGCCGGTGCGGCGCGTGACGGCGATGACCGCGCAGCCCATGACGACCCACAACGCGCCGTTGCCGAAGGGGTGCGCCTCGTCCAGGTCGACGTCGATGCCGAGCGCCCACCGCGCCACGAAGAAGACGAGGTCGATGCCGACCGCGGCGCCGGCGGCGATGAACCGCTCCCGCCAGGTGAGCACGACCATCATCAGCGCCATGCAGGCGTACAGCAGGAAGCCCGACTTGGGCGGGTACACCACCTCGCGCACCTGGGCGGTGAGCGGTCCCCGCACGCCGTAGTGACGCGCCATGATCTCCAGGGCGACGAGGAACCCCAGGGCCACCACACCCGCCGTGGCCCACAGCAACATCCGTGTTGGTCTGAATATCAATTTTTTGGCCGATTTGTTAGGTTTCAGGTCGATCGTTCACGAGTTCGATCATGTTATCGGTTTCGGTGCCGCCCCGAAAAGACGGCGTGGCGGCTTTCGTTCAACTAGCAACAACTGAAAATCGGAATTAAATGGACCTCTATCTTGCTAGGCTGCGACGCATGTCGACCTCACAGCCCCTGAACAGTGCAGTGTCCGCAGAAGAGTTGGCCGAAAAGCTGTCGGATCCCGATCGCAGCGTGCGCAATGGCGTGGCGCTCACCATCGGGACCGAGTTCGAGACCGATCTCGCGGACGTGCTGGTCGAAAGACTGTGGGCAGAGGCGGACTTCTTCGTACGGGAGACGATGACCTGGGCGGTCGTCCGGCTCGAGGAGGCCACGCGGCCGGCGGTGCTCGCCGCCACCGGACCGGACCGGCCCTCGCACGTGCGGGTGCAGGCGCTGCACGTGCTCAGCAAGTTCGCCAACCCGGAGACCGTCGACGCCATCCTGCCGTACATCACGGACCCGGACGAGACGGTCGCCCGCAAGGCCCGGTGGGCGCTGGGCCGCATCCAGGAGCCCCGGGCGGTCCCGCACCTGGTCGCGCTGCTGGGCGACCGTCACCCGATCGAGGAGCGCAACGCCCTGACCGACGACGTGGCCGCGTTCGGCGCGGCGGCCGTCCCGGCGCTGGTGGAGGCGCTCGGCTCGGACGATCACACGGTGCGTCAGCACGCGGCGGACGCCCTGTGCTACATCGGGCACCCGCACGCGGAGGACGCGGCCGAGGCCCTGGGCGCCGTCGTGCAGGGCTCGGAGTCCCAGCTGGCCGTGGCCGCGCTGATGGCCCTCGGTGAACTGCACGGCGACGCCGCCCGGCAGGAGGTCGAGGCGGCGCGGGAGGCCGCGGACCCCAAGATCCGGGGCATCGCGGAGCGTCTGGCCACCAAGCAGCGGCGCGCCGCCCTGCGGGCCCGCCGCAAGGTCGGCTGAACCTGCGGACCGGCGTGGCACACGAGGAGGCGGGCGGCCCTGCGAGGGCTGCCCGCCTCCTCGCGTCGCAGCGTAAAAAGAGATTTTACCCAATTCCCGTGACCGATTTTGATTTCCGGTCATCGGTTTCCGACGCGTGACCCGGGGTCCTTCCGCGGCCCAGGATGTAAGCGGCTCTTCGAATCCGGGGTTCCCCCCGGATTCACTTGGGGGGTCTGCCAACAGAGGGACGGAAGGACATCTCATGGGGAACAACGAGGAGTACTTCGTCGACGTCAACGACCTGTCGATCGACGTGTTCGACGTCGTGGAGCAGGGTGGCGCCGTGACCGCGCTGACCGCCGACCACGGCATGCCCGAGGTCGGTGCGTCGACCAACTGCTTCTGCTACATCTGCTGCTCCTGCAGCTCCAACTGAGGCAGCGTCGGTGAACGGGTGGCCTCCCGGGGGGTCCACCCGTAGCCGGCTCCGCCTGGTCCCGCGGCGCACTGGTGCGCCGCGGGACCACGGCGTGCCTCACCCCTGCGCGACTGCGCGGCGAAACCTGAGAACGAGCGAGGTGGCACCATGATTTCGGCGTCCGGACTGGCCAAGTCCTACACCGTTCGGCGGGGTAGAGAGCGGATGCAGGTCGATGCGGTGTCGGATGCGACGTTCGAGGTCGCCGAGGGGGAGATCGTCTCCTTCCTGGGGCCCAACGGTGCCGGGAAGACCACGACGCTGCGGATGCTCACCACGCTGACCCCGCCCAGCTCGGGATCGGCCCGGGTCGCCGGCCAGGACATCGTCGACCGGCCGCGCGAGGTGCGCCGGCAGATCGGCTACGTCTCGCAGAGCGGCTCGGCCGGCGGATTCGCCAAGGCCGGGGACGAGATAGTCGACCGCGCCCTGCTGTACGGCCTCGACGCGGCCACCGCCACCCGGCGGGCGCGGGCGCTGCTCGAGCGGCTGGACCTGCCCGACGTCTGGACCCGTGTGCCGCGGTCGCTGTCCGGCGGGCAGCGCCGGCGGCTGGACCTGGTCATGGGGCTGGTGCACCAGCCGCGCCTGCTGTTCCTCGACGAGCCGACGGCGGGCCTCGACCCCCAGGCGCGCGCCAACCTGTGGGGGCACATCCGCGAACTGCGCGAGGAGTACGGCATGACCGTGTTCCTCACCACGCACTACCTCGACGAGGCGGACATGCTGAGCGACCGGGTGATCGTGTTCGACCACGGCCGGGTGGTCACGGCCGACACCCCGGGCGCCCTGAAGGACCGCATCTCCGGGGACCTGGTCGAGGTGGAGGTCGCCGACCCGGAGCAGGTGGACGCCGCCGTGCGCGTCGTGGAGAAGGCGGCCGCCGACAAACCCGCGGTGACCGGGCTGCGGATCGCCGGCCGGGTGCACCGCTCCGGGACCGTCCTGCCGGGCCTGACCCGCGAGCTGGACGCGGCCGGGGTGGAGCTGGTGTCGCTCGAGGTGCGCCGCCCGACCCTGGACGACGTCTTCCTCACCCTGACCGGACGTTCCCTGCGGGACGCGCGCTGAGCACGTCGAGAAAGGCCTCCTCCATGCTCCACGACACGATGGTCGTCTTCCGCCGTCAGATGCGCATGACCCTGCGCAGCCCGGCCATGGTCCTGACCGGATTGCTCCAGCCGGTGCTCTACCTGGTGCTGTTCGCGCCCCTGCTGAAGTCGGTCGCGGCGCAGGTCGGTTCCGTGAACCAGTACACCCTCTTCGTCCCCGGCCTGCTCGTCCAGCTGGCGGTGTTCGGCGCCGCGTTCACCGGGTACGGCGTGATCGGCGAGTGGCGCGACGGCGTGATCGAGGGCGAGCGGGTCACCCCCGCCCCGCGGTCCGCCCTGCTGCTGGGCCGGCTCGGCAGGGACCTCGTCCAACTGCTGGTCCAGTGCGCCGTGCTGGTCGCCCTGGCCTACGCCTTCGGCATGGACGCCCCGCTGCCCGAGCTGCTCGTCGGCGTGGTCATCACGCTGCTCCTCGGCGCCGCGTGCGCGGCGACATCCAATGCCATCGCCCTCGCCGCCAAGGACGAGCGCGTCATGGGCAGCGTGGTCAACACCCTGCTCATGCCGATCGTCCTGCTGTCCGGGATCCTGCTGCCGGTCACTCTGGGACCGCACTGGCTGCGCGTCACGGCGGGACTGATGCCGGTCAAGCACGTCGTCGACGCGGTCCGTTCCTGCTTCGCCGGCGACCTGTCGTCGAGCGGTGTGCTGTGGGGCGGCGGCTGGGCCGTGCTGCTGTGTCTGCTGGGCGTCTGGTTCGGCACCAGAACGTTCCGCGCGGAGGCCTAGGGCCTCTCGCGCGTCTTTCGGCACCGGCCTCGCGACATGGGCGCGGCCGGTGTTCGTGATGCCCTCCGCACGGCACCGGTGAACGCGGTAAAACCGCAGGTCAGACACGCTTTGCCGGTCCGTTGCCGACAGCGGTGGCGCGCCGGGGGAATCCGCTTCGCGATCTCCTTGCCTATCCGCTGGAGCCTCACTAGAGTCGATTTGACAGATCATAAGATTATTGATCACAGCAACGGATCGGTGTGTGGCGGAGCCGCGCACCGCACCACATGTGGACGCCCGCGGTCACCGGAAGCCGCAGACGCGCGGGCTCGGACCTCGATCACACGGCCGGTGCCGATCGCACCGCCGATCCCGGTCCGTACGGGGACGAGCGCGAGCCCGCGGCCAGATGCCGCCGGCCGGGCTGGGTCATGGACACGAGTATGGGGGTGCTCGGTGATGTGGGCCTGTGCAGCGCGCTTCAGACCGGCGCAGTTACCCGGGCAGCCGACGCGACGGCACGCCGCGTCGCCGCTCAGCAGGTGAGCACCGCTCAGGTGGCCTGACTGACGACCGTCACGTTCATTCTTGGCCCGATCGCGGGCGAAGCACGGGGGTAGCAGGGTGGGTCCTGTTGATGATTGTCCGGTCCTTTCTCACGACGTCCTGGCGGACGAGGTCGTCCTCGTCCGCGTGGCCGGTCTGAGCCGTTCGGCGCTCGGCGGCCTGCACCACGCCCGCGTCGACCACCTGCTGTCCGAGGAGGCGCGGTCGGTCCGGGAACTGGCCGAATCGGCCGAACGGGCCGACGCGGCCCTGTTCCAGGACATCAGCGCGCGCACCGGTGAGGAGCGGGCCGCGCTCGTCGCCGCGCGGCGCGGTGTGCGCCAGGGCGACGCGTCCCGGCGGGCCGCACAGCAGGCCTTACCGCTGATGTCCGAGGACGCCGCGACGGCGTTCGGGACCTGGGCGGCCGCCCGGGAACACGCACGCGCACTGGCCGCGGAGCTGGACGAGGCACTGGCGGCGGCCGAGCGCGAGGACGTGGAGCACCTGCGTGCGCTGTGCCTCGACCCCCGCTTCGCGACCGGCCTGCGGGCCACGAGCCCGGAGCTGGCCGCCACCGCGCACCGGTGGGCGACCGGGCAGACCGGCGCGCCGCAGCGCAAGCGGCTCCTCCGGCTGGCCCGCATGGCCGCCCGCGCCGCGGCGAAGACCAGCCCGTTCAGCTCCTGGATGGTCACGGTCCCGGCCCGCTGGGGGCACCGCGGCGGCGAGGCGGCCGGGGAGCGGCTGCTCGCCGAACTCGACGGCTCGGTCATCCAGTTGCTCACCGGGGCGCTGCACGCCGCGCTGGCGGGCTCCGACCCCGAGGTGCGGGTCAACCCCAGCCTGGTGCCGGTCGAGGGCGGCTGGCTGTTCATCCGCGGCGGCCCGCGGGAGCAGGCCGTCCGGGCCGCGGCGCACCCGGCGATCGAGGCGCTGCTGCGGGCCCTGGCCCCCGGTGACACCGCGTCGGGCCTGGCCGCGAAGGTGCCCGCGGGGGCCGCCCTCGTGACCAAGTGCCTGACCGCGGGGCTGATCGAACCCTGCTGTCCCGTCGCCGACCACGATCCGCGCCCCTGGGCCGCGTGGGCCGCGATCGCCGGGACGCGGGGCGAGGCGGACCTGGCCGCCGAACTCGCGGCCCTGGACGCCGCGCTGGCGGCCGCGGACGCGAGCGCGGCGACGGACGCCGTCGCCCGGGTGGCACACCGGCTCGGGGCCCGGCTGCCCGCGGCCGAGGTGCACGAGATGTCGGTCGCCGCCGACTGGCCGGGCGACCTGCCGGACCGCCCGGACCCCGCCACCCTCGACGAACTCGACTGCGCCCGGCGGCTGCTGGCGCTGACGGACGTGAAGTTCCCCGCGAAGCTCGCCGCCGCCGAGCACCTGGCCGGCCGGTTCGGCGCGGACTACGACATACCGCTGACCGTCGCCCTGGACAGCCTGGCCCGGGCGCGCCTCGACGCCGGCGACGACGTCGGCCGGATCATCGGGCCGGCCGCGCCGCCGTGGGGAGCCGACCTCGCCCACTGCTCCGGCGCCCTGGTACGGGAGTTCGGCACGGCGCTGCCCCGCCTCACCGAGGACGTGCTGGCCCTCGCGGCGAAGGGCCCGCTCACCGTGGACGACGTACGCCGGCTGCTCGACGCGTTCCCGTTCGCGCACCCGAACCGGTCGGCCACCTTCTACCTCCAGGAGGTCCCCGGTGCGGCGGTCCGCCGGGTCGTGAACGTCGTGCACGGCGGGCACGGCCGCGGCCGGGGCCGTCTCGCGGCACGGGCGGGCATCCCCGCCCAGGACCTGGTCCCCGCCGCAGACGAGGACATCGTGGAGATCGGCGGACTGCTCGGGTCGGCGCTGAACGCGCGGGCGGCCACGGCCCCCCGGGAGCTGCAGTACCCCGGCGCCACGAGCGACCGGCCGCGCGAGCAGCGCCTGCCGATGGCGGCGGTGCGCGTCGTGCCCGGGGCGCACGGCCTGCCCGCACTGCGGGACGAGGACGGCCGTCCGGTGCGCCCGGTGCACCTGGGCATGGCGGCGGACCTGACGCTGCCGCCGTTCGCCAGGCTGCTGGAGCAGGTCTTCGGCAGCGCCTACCTCATCCACCCGAGCATCGCGGCGTTCACGCCCCAGGCGCCCGGGCGCGCCGCGACGCTCCAGCCGGCGACCCCGCGCATCACGCTCGGAGCCACCGTGCTGCAGCGCACGCGCCGACTGCTGCGCCGGGAGGAGTTCCCCGGCGAGCGAGATCCGCGCGGATCGCTGCGGGCCTGGCACCAGTGGCTCGCCGCGCACGGGATGGGCAGCCGCTTCTTCCTGCGGGCGTGGAGCTCCGCCGACCACGGCGGTGGCCAGAGCAAGGCGCGCAAACCGGTGTTCGTCGATCTCACCAGTCCGCTGCTGTTCGCGGACGCGCAGAAGATGCTGCGGCAGGCGGAGTTCGCCATCGTCGAGGAGAGCCTGCCCGATCCGCTGGCCGGTCCCGGTCATGTGACCGAGTACGCGGTCGAGGTGGGGGTACGCCGGTGACGACCTGGGCCTCTTGGCATGTGCACCAGCACCACGGTCAGGACCGGCTGCTGGTCGAGGCGGTCGCGCCGCTGATCCGCGCCGTCCGCTCGGACGGGCTCGCCGACCGGGCCTTCGTCCTGCGCTACTGGGACGGCGGACCCCATGTGCGGCTGCGGCTGCGCGCGCCGTCCGGGGCCGCGCTGGCCGGCCTGGAGGCGCGGGTGCCGGCCGAACTGCGCCGCTGGTGCCGGGAACACCCGTCCGAACGGACCATGGGGGCGCAGGAGTACGCGCTGCTGCGCGCACGGATCGGCGACCCCGCGTCGGCCGCCGAACTGGTCCCGGACGGCTCCGTCGTACGGGCCGCCTACTCCCCGGAGCACGAGCGCTACGGCCGGGGCGCGGCACTGGCGGCGTGCGAGGAGCACTTCGACGACAGCACCCGGATCGCCCTGGACCTGCTGGCCGCCGGCCCGGCGGCCGCCACCCGGGACTCGCTGGTCGTGCTGGTCCTCACCCGCCTGCTCACGGCACGCGGCAGCCGGGCCGCCGGCCTCGACTGGGCCCGGCGCGTGGCGGCGGCCGGCATCCCGGCCGCCACCCGACTGGACCTGGAGCGGGTGACGGCGCTGCTCGAGCGGGCCCCCGCGCCGGTCGAGGCGTTCGCCCGGTCCCTTCAGCGGCTCGAGGCGCGATTGCGGGCGGCGGGGGACGACTACCGGCCGCCGGCCGTCGGATTCGGCGGCGTGGCGTTCACGACGGCGGAGGCGGAGGACCCGATCGCGACGCTGGACATCTGCATTCACCTGTTTGCGAACCGGATAGGAGTCACCATGCCCACAGAGCTGGCGCTGCGCGCCTCACTCGCGCAGGCACTGCTCGCCGAGACGAAGGCGGGCGCGTGACCGGGGCCCGGGGGCAGGCCGGGACGCTCGCCGGCCGCGACGTCACGGAGCAGCGGGCACTGTTCGCCTACCACGCGGAGGACCGGTGGAACGGCCTCCTCGCAGGGCCGCTCCTGGAGTGCGCCGAGCTGGCGGAGGCGGCCGGCTGCCGGTTCCGCGTGACCCGGGAGTGGCAGCGGGGGCCGCATCTGAGCCTGGGGGTGCGCGGTCCCGCCGAAGCGACCGCCACGGTGCGGGCGCGGATCGACGGACGCCTGCACGAGGTGCTGCGCTCCAGCCCGTCGACCCGGACGGTGACGCTCGCTCAGGTCCGGGACCGGGCGCAGCTGATCGCCGACCGCTCCGGCGTCGAACTGCGGCAGGACTGGCTGGCCGACAACTCGCTGACCTGGACCGACGCGGACGCGGAGGGACCGGACGGCACGGACGCGGCCCTGCGCGCCCTGCTGGAGGACTTCCACTACGCGGCGACGGTGCCGGCGTTACGGCTGCTGCGCGCGGCGCCGGCGGAGCGGCTCGGCCCGGCCTGTACCGACCTGATGGCGGCGACCGCCGAGGAGTTCGGCCGGGACGGGCTGGTCGCGGCCGCGACGTCCTTCCGCTCGCACGCCGAGGCGTACCTGAACCTCGAGGCCACGCCGGAGGTGCGCGCGGCCTGGGACGCCGCCGCCCGCCGTGCCGCACCCGCGCTGCGCCGCCGCCTGTTCGCGGTGGCGACCGGCCCGGACCGGCCCGCCTACGTGCGGGACTGGATCGGGGCGATCACCCCGGTCGTCCAGGCCGCCGAACTGGCCCAGAAACGCGGCGAGTTCGCCCTGCCCGCGATGGCCGAGGGCTTCACCGCAGAACTGACCGGGCGCAGCGCCTTCCACCGCGCGCTGGTGGGGTCGGCCGCCTGGGAGGACGTGCGCACCTCCGACTGGTTCGCGGTCTACCGCTTCGCGGTCAACCTGCTCTACCTCCAGCTGTCCCGGCTCGGCGTGGCACCGGCCGGCCGCTACCGGCTGTGCCACCTGGTGGCCACGGCCCTGGACGCACGCGAGGAACCGACGACTGCCGAGGAGGGCGCATCGTGACCCAGGCACCGCAGAGGGCCGCCGAGCGGACCGAGCGCCTGAGGGCCGGCGTGTTCAGCACCGAGCGCGGCGGGCGCACCCACTTGATGGCCTGGCCGCACCACGTCAGCCTGCCCGCCGGCCCCCCGACGGCCGAGGTGATCGCGCGGCTGGCCGGCGCCGGGCAGCCGGCCGGAGCGGACGACCAGGTCACCGAGCTGCTGCGCCGCGAAGGCTGGCTGCACGAGGAGTTCGGCGACGACCGCGGAGTCGCGTTCGTCGTACGGCCGCTGCGCGCCCGCGGGGCGGCGCCCGCCGCGGACGGGCGGCTGGACCTGTCCCGGTTCGCGGTCATCCGGGCCGAGGCCGGCGCGCTGATCCTGGAGTCGCCGCTGGCCAGCGCCGAGATCACGGTGCACCGGCGGGAGCTGCTGACCGCCGCCCTCGACCCCGGGGCCGGCCCGGCGTCCGCGGCCGACGGGCTGGCGGCCGCCCTGCGCGGGCAGCTGCTCGCCACCGGCTTCCTGACCGACCCGGACGGCGAGGAGGCGCGGGAGCTGCGCTACCGCCAGTGGGGGCCGCACGAGCTGCTGTTCCACGACCGCAGCCGGCTCGGCTACCGCGGCTATGTCGGCGACGGGTTCGGCGGCACCTGGTGGGGCCGCGCGGCGGGCCTCGATCCGGAGCCGGCCGCCCCGCCGCCCTACCCGGGCCCCCGGGTGGAACTCGCCGTACCCGACCTCGCGGACCGCCGGCGGGACGAGGGCTCGTACTTGGACGTCTGCGAGCGGCGCCGGTCCGAGCGGGTGCACGACGACGCGGCGCCGATCTCGGTCGCCCAGCTCGGCGAGCTGCTGTACCGCACCGCGCGGGTGCGGCGGGTGCACGAGGAGGACGGGGTCGAGTTCGTCAGCTCCCCGCGTCCCTCCGGCGGCTCGGTGTACGAGCTGGAGCTGTACCCGGTGGTCACCCGGTGCGCGGGCCTGGACAGCGGCATGTACCACTACGACGCCCACCGGCACGAGCTGGAGCTGGTGCGGCCGGTGGACGACTACGCCGTGCGCCGGATGCTGCGGGTCGCCTCCCAGGGGTCGACCACCGGCGCCGTCCCCCAGGTGCTGCTGGTCGTGGCGGCCCGGGTCGGCAGGGTGATGTGGAAGTACGAGGGCATGGGCTACGCGGTGGTGCTGAAGAACACCGGGGTGCTCTACCACGCGCTCGCCGGCACCTGCAGCGCCATGGGGCTCGCGGGCTGCCCCCTGGGCACGGACGACGCGGTCGCCTTCACCGAGGCCACCGGGCGCGATCCGCTCGTCGAGTGCAGCGTGGGCCAGTTCATCGTGGGCTCCAGCCCGCGGCGCGACGAGGAGCGGAGCCGATGAGCACGATCCGGCGGATGAACACCTACACGATCGATCACGAGGGCAGGACGTACGGCCTGTCGGAGTCGGGACCGCTGGAGCTGTCGACCGGGCTGTCCGCCTGGATCCGCATGGTGTCCGCCTGGGTCGAGCAGGGCCGGGACGTCGAGCGGGCGGCCGGTGCCCTGGGTGACGCGCACGCCGCGCAGGCCCGCCGCGTCCGGGACGCGATGCTGTCCGTGGGCGCCCTGCGCCGGTTCGGCGCCCCCGGTGAGGTGACCTATGCCGGCGAGCGGGACGACCTGGCCCGCGCGGTGGAGCGCAGCGCGGTTCCGCTCCCCGGCGTCCTGCTGGGCGCCGGCCCGCTGTTCGGCGACTGGTTCGACGAGGTACGGGCCGCCGCGGGTGCGGGCAGGGCCGGCGTCGTGCTCCTCACCGAGCGCGCCGCGGTCGTCGCCGGGCCGATGGACGCCGGGCAGCTCGCGGAGGTCGTCACCGCCCTGCGCTGCGGTGACCTCCGCGACGGGCGGCCTGGCCCGGACGTGGTCCGCACGGCCGCGGCGCAGCTCGTGCGGCGCGCCGCCCTCGGAGCCGGCGACCCCTGGAGCGGCCCCATGGTCACCCGCGAGGAGACCACCACCTGGCGGGCTCTGCCGCACCCCTGGCGGCCGGCCCCGGCCGGTGAGGTGACCGGGCCGTTCGACGAACGCGTGATGGCGGCGGTCGACCCGGTCCACGGCGTCGTCCGCGAGATCGGCGAGGACGACCTGCCCCAGGTGCCCCGGCACCTGACCCGGGCCCGGGTCGTCGGCCGGTCCCCCGTCCGGCCGCTGGACGCGGAGATCGTGGCGGACGGCGCGGACTACGCCGAGGCCCGGCGCCGGGTGGTGCTCGACGCCTTCGCGCTGCACCTGGAGTCGACCCTCGACCCGCGCGCGGTCACCGACGCCGCGGGCGAACCGGTCGTCGGCGCCGACGCCGGCCTGGACGCGCTGCGCGCCGCGACGGACCGCATCGCCTCAGCGCCCGGGCGGTACCTGCTGCCCGGCCGCCGGGTCGCCGACGACGCCCCGGTGCTCGTCCCCGTCGACCGGGCCCGGCGCCGCGGCGAGGGCGCCGGACCGGCCCTGGGCACCGCCGCGGCCGAGACCCGGGACGACGCCCTGGCCACGGCGCTGCTCGGCGTCCTGGAGTCCCGGGCGGCGGGCGGGACCGGCCCCCTCGCGCGCGTGGTGCACGAGGAGCACCTCCCGGCCGGGGTGCGCGCGGCGCTGGAGCAGCTGCGGCTGAGCGACCGGGATGCCTGGCTGGGCGTGGTGCCGGACGGCGACGTCCCCACCGCGGTGGCGACCAGCCGCCACGGCACCGCGTACGCCTGCGGCGTCAGCCACGCGGCCGCGGCGACCCGCGCGCTGGAACGGGCCGTACTCGCCGAACAGGTGCTCCTGCACGGCCGCGCCGACCTCGTACCGCGGAACTGGAGCGCCCCGGTGCCGCGGCCCGGCCAGGCCGTCGGCCTGCCCACCGCGGCCCCGGTCCCGCTGGCGGAGCTGCGCCGCGCCGTGGCGCTGCACGCACCGGACGCGGCCGTCGTCGACCTCGACCACGATCCCGGCGTCGTCCGGCTCGGAATATCGGCAGTGAAGGTGGTAGTGGACTGATGACGGGGACACTGACGAACACCGGCCGCGAACAGGCGGCGGCGTCCGAGCTGCTGGCGAGCGGCCTGGCCGGCGCGCTCGCCCGCCTCGGCGTCGAGGTGCGGGCGAGCGACAGCTGGCGCGTCCCGGCGGACGGCCCGGCCGACCGCCCCTGGCTGGCCGTGCACACCGAGGTCGACCGGGTGGTCGTCGGGCCGCTGACCCGGCCGGGCACGGCGGGCTGCCCGCACTGCCTGGAGCTGCGGCGGGAGCGGGTCGACGCGAGCAGGCCGTGGCTGGCCCGGCTGCGCGAGGAGCACGCCGCCCGGCTGGAGCGGGACGTGCCGCGGCTGCTCGACGAACTGGCCGCCGGGGTCGTGGCGGACGCGGCCGCCGCCCTGGTGGCGGACGAGCCGGCCGGCCGGGAGGGGCCGCGCCAGGTGGCTGTGGTCGACCTGGCCACCCTGGCGACGCGCCGCCACCGCTTCCTGCCCGACCCCTTCTGCCCGCACTGCGGAACCCTGCCCGAGGACTCGGCCGAGCGGGCCCGGCGCGTGCCGGAACCGGCCCCGAAGATCACCCCGTTCGGCTCCCGGACCCGGGACGTCCTGGCCGAGTTCGACACCGTCCGCGAGACCTACGTCGACTCCTTCAGCGGCCTGATCCGGCGCACCGACCGCGGCGCGGAGGGCGGGCTGGTGATGTCGGGCGCCTCGATGCCGCTGCGGTTCGACAACCTGGCCGAGCCCGGCTACGGCCGCAGCCGCGACTACCGCACCAGCGAGCTGACCGCGATCCTGGAAGCCCTGGAGCGCTACGGCGGCGTGGCCCCGGGCGGCCTGCGGACGTCCGTGCGGGGCACGTACCGCGAACTCGCGGCGCACGCCGTGCACCCGGACGTGTTCGGCCGCCATCCCGACGAGAGCTACGACGACCCGTCCTTCCGCTACCGCAGGTTCGACCCGGACCGGCCGGTGTGGTGGGTGTGGGCGCACTCGTTCGCCACCGGCGGCGCCCGCCTGGTGCCCGAGGCCCTGGCGTACTACTACTGCCACCGCCTCCGCGGCGACGACCCGGTCTCGTACTACGAGGTGTCCAACGGCTGCGCCCTCGGCTCCTCCTGGGAGGAGGCCGCGCTGCACGGGCTGATGGAGACGGTCGAGCGGGACGCCTTCCTGTGCACCTGGTACACCCGCACGGTCCCGCCGACGATCGACCTGGACTCCTGCCACGACCCGCGCGTCCCCCTCCAGGCGGGCGCCATCAGCTCGAGCACCGGGTACCGCATCCACGCCTTCGACATCACGACGGACTACGGCATCCCGGCCGTCTGGGTGATGGCCGCGCACCCGGAGCGCAAGGGCCCCGCGCTGCTGTGCACCGCGGGGGCCGGGCTGGACCCGGAGCGGGCGCTGCTGAACGCGCTGAACGAGCTGGGGCCGATCCTCAGCGACGTGATCCGGCGCTACCCGGCGGAGGAGGAGCGGGCCGCGCGGATGGTCCGCGATCCGTACAGCGTCGTCACCATGCCCGACCACTCCGCGCTCTACGCGCACCCGGAGGCCGCGCACCGGCTCGACTTCCTCTTCGGCGGCCCGACCATCGGCATCGACGAGGTCGGCGGACCCGACCGGCTGCGCCCGGACCGCGACGACCTGACGGTGGACCTGCGGGCCGCGGCCGAGCGCGTCGGCGAGGTGCTGGTGGTCGACCAGACCACGCCCGAGCACCGGGCCGGCGGCTTCACCTGCGTCAAGGTCCTGGTCCCCGGGGCGGTGCCGATGACCTTCGGCTACCGCAACCGGCGGATCGACGGGCTGCCACGGCTGCTGAGCCTGCCCCGGCGGCTCGGCCGGCTCGACGCGGACCTGAGCCGGGACCGGCTGAACCCCGACCCCCACCCGTTCCCGTGAGGGCGGCGCCGACGGCCGGTTTCCCGGCCCTGACCGAACTGGACGGCGCGGGGTGGACCCGGCTGCTGCGTTGGCTCGCCGACGCCAGGCAGGACACCCCGGTCCTCGAACTCGCCGGCATGCACCACGTGTTCCGGGCCGACGACGTGCGCACCGTGCTGTCGGACAGCGAGTCGTTCTCCTCGGACCGGAGCCGTCTGATGCCCCCCACCGCGCAGCTCGGCCGGGGGAACCTGACGATGATGGACCCGCCGGACCACACCCGCGTGCGGCGGATCGTCAACCAGGCGTTCACGCCCGCCTCGGTGAAGGGCCTCACCCGGGCGATCGACGAGATCGCCGGGGAACTCGTGGCCGGCTTCGCGCCGGAACGGTTCGACCTGGTGCGCGACCTCGCCTATCCGCTCCCGATCCGGGTCATCGCCCGCTTCCTGGGGCTGCCCGAGGAGCAGCACGACCGGTTCCGCACCTGGTCGATCGGGTTCAGCCGGGGCGACGCCGCCGAGATGGACGCGATGCACCGGTACCTCGCCGACGTGGCGGCGGCCAGGCGGGCGCGGCCGGTGGGGGACCTGATGTCGCGGCTGGCGACCGCCGAGGTGGGCGGGGTGCCGGCCACGGTCGACGAGATCGCCTCGCTCAGCGGCCTGATCCTGCTGGCGGGCCACGTCACCACCACCTCGCTGATCGCCGCCGCGGTCCACGAACTGTGCGTCAGCCCGCCGCTCGACGCCCGGGTGCGGGAGCACGACCGGGTCGGCGACCTGGTGCTGGAGGCGCTGCGGACCCGGCCGGCGTTCGCCCAGGTGACCCGGATCGCGGCGCGCGACGCCACCCTGTCCGGCGGCACCGTCCCGGCCGGCGCCCTGGTCTCGGCGTGGATCCTGTCCGCGAACCACGACCCGGGGCTCAACCCGGACCCGGAGCGCTTCCTGCTGGACCGGCCCACCCGCCGCCACCTGTCGTTCGGGCACGGGGTCCACTACTGCCTGGGCGCTCCGCTGGCCCAGCTGGAGGCGGTCGCGGCGGTGCGCGCGGTCCTCGGCCGGTTCTCCCGGCTGGCGGTGTGCGCGCCGGTGGAGTTCCACCCGCTGCCCACCCTGTCCATCCGCCGGCTCGTGCTCACAGGGCAGGCCTATGACTCCTGACGTCTTCCCACGGCTGCTGGGCGGCGTGCACGCGGTGGCGGCACCGGACAGCACGCTGCTGACCACCCGCACCGGCCACCACCGGGGCCCGGCCGGACTGCATCCGCTGCTGCACCGCCTGGCGCCGCTGCTGGACGGCCGGACGGCCGAGTCCGCGGTCCTGGCCCGGGTGCCGGAGGCCCGGCGCCCGATGGTCGGCCGCGCACTGGACTACCTGGAGAGCCGCGGCGCGCTGCGCCGGGAGGCCGTGCCGCGCCCCGCGGACATCCCCGGCGCACTCCTCGCCGTCGCCGACCAGGCCGGTGACGCGCCCTACGAGCGGTGCGCTGCGCTGCTCGTCGCCGAGGCCGTCGTGGGCGCGCCGGCGGACTGGTTACCGCCCCTGGACGCGGCGCTGCGCCAGTTGTCGGTGAAGGCCGCGCTGTCGCCCGCCTCCGGTGTCCTGGTCCGGATCGGCGGGGTCGAGGTGGCGCTCGAGCCCGGCGCCGGCCGGCTCACCGAGCCGGTCGGCGAGGTGGAGCGGGCCGTGGCGGCCGCCGCCGTCGCGGCGGAGGCCGTGGCCCGGTTCCTCGGCCGCCCGGCCCGCCCGCTGCCGGGCGCCCGCGCCCTGCCCGGCCTCGACCGCCGCGGCCCGCGCACCAGCGCGGGCGCGCCGCTGCTGGAGCCCTGGCCGCAGGCCGAGCGGCTGCGGGCGCTGCTGCTGGACCCGGCCTCGCTGCTGCCCGCGGGGGAGCCCGGGTGGGAGCGGCCCGCGGCGGTCCGTCCCCTCGGCACCGGTGACGGGCCCCGGGTGCCCGACTGGCTGCGCGCCCTGCTGTGGTGCGTGCACGTCCCGCTGCGCTGGGAGTCCGGCGACCTCGCGCACGCCGGCGGCTGGGCGCACCGCGGGCCGGCGTCGGCGCGGGGGTTCTACCCGGTCGAGCTGTACCTGGTGACGGACACCGGCGCGTGGTACGTCGAGCCCGGCGATCCGCGGCTGGTCCCGGTCTCCCCGTCCACCGGAACGGGACCGGGCTCCCGGTTCACCCTGGTGCTGACGGTGCGCGAGTCCAAGGTCTCCCACCGCTACGACCGGTACGCGACCCGGCTGTGCCTGCAGGAGGCGGGCCTGGTCCTGGCGGCCCTGACGGACGCGGCCCGGCACGCGGGCGTCGCGGCGGACCCGGTCGCCGAGCTGGGTGACCGGGGGCGGACCGGCCCCTGGGGCGAGCTGCTCGACCTGGGCCCGGACGAGCGGCCGGTCGGCCGGGTCACGCTGGACCCGCCGCCCGGCGGCCCCGACCTGCCGGCGGTCGCCCGGCACCTGGCGCTGGTGCGGCGGCGGCACTCCGGGCACCGGGTGTTCAACGCCCTGGGCGCCGACCCGGTGGGCCGGCTCGGGACGCTGCCCACCGACGTGGCTACGGTCCTCGACGGCCTCGACGACCGGCTCGACGCGTTCCTGGTCGTCCACCGGCCCTGCCTCGACGCGTCGGCCCGCCGCTGGGAGCCCGGCTGCCACCGGCTCGGCGGACCGGGCCCGGTGACGGTCCGGGACGGTCTGGAGCCCACGGTGCTGCTCCAGCGCGGGCAGGACGCGATGGGCTGGCTCGCCCCGGACTACCTCAGCGCCTCGGCGACGCTGATCGTCGCGGCCCCGGCCGACGCGGTCACGGCCGACATCCGGGACCTGCACGCCGGCACCGCCGCGGCGGCCCGGATCGCGCACCGGGTCCTGCTCGCCGCGGCCGCGGCCGGCGCCGTGGGCCGCATCCACAACAGCCTGCGCGCCGACGTGCTCGCCGCGGTGACCGGAGAGGAGGGACTGGCGCCGCTGTTCCAGCTGATCATCGGCTGCCCGGGCCCGGACGGGACGATCACCGTCGACGTGGCCGAAGCAGCGTTCATGGGTACGGAAATCACAACATTCACGGGGGATACGCGATGTTGACCACTGCCCGACAGGCCGCCTTCCAGCCGCTCGGCACCACGACCACCGACCGGCCCCGCAACGGACAGCCGGGCGACGAGCGATGTAGCCGCTCCGCGCGGGTCCTCGACGCCATGGTCGACCTCGTGCTGCGCATCGGCTACCCGAAGATCAGCGTGCAGGACGTCGCCGAGCACGCCGGTATCGGCAAGGGGACCGTCTACACGCACTGGAACAGCAAGGACGACATCGTCGACGACGTGCTGGTCCGGGAGTTCGGCCGGGTGCACGACCGGTTCATGGCCCACCTGCCCGGAGACAGCAGGCTCGCCACCCTGCACGGCACCAGCTGCGTGCTGTACCGCATGGTCATGGCCAACCCGGTGCTGCGCGCCTACAACACGGGCGACGCCCGCGTGCTGGGCACCCACGTGGCGGCGCGGACGAGCCCCGACCCCCTCGGGATCTCGCTCGTCTCGGTCCTGGCGCGGCCGCCCTACCTGGAACTGCTGCGGGACAACGGCCTGCTCGTCGACGCGGTCTGCTCCCCGGAGGGACAGTTGTCCGTCGAGGCGGTCGTCGGCGGGTTCGTCGCCCGCGCGGGCCACGAGGACGACGAGGAACGGACGAAGGCCTCCTCCCGCATGCTGGCGACGGTCCTGCGCCGGGCGTTCGAACCCGTCGAGCCGGCCCGGCCGGCGGACCAGGACCGCATGGTCCAGGCCCTGCTGGCCACCCGCCCGCTGCGGTCCGGGACGCCGATGAGGGCGGCCCAGGGGCGCACGGCGGCCGAGCGATGACCCTCCGGGTGCCCGACTGGGCCCCGGCCCTCTACCAGGACCTGCACCGCAGGCCCGAGCTCGGGTTCGAGGAGCACCGCACCGCGGGGCTCCTCGCCGGGGTGCTCGAACGCGAGGGCTTCACGGTGACCCGCGGGATCGGGGGCACGGGCGTGGCCGCGGTGCTGGACCGCGGCCCCGGACCGGTGGTCGCGGCGCGCGCCGAGCTGGACGCCCTGCCGCTCCAGGAGCGCACCGGCGCGGCCTTCGCCAGCGAGGTGGACGGCGTGATGCACGCCTGCGGGCACGATCTGCACCTGGTGGCGCTCGCGGCCGCCGCCGCGCAGCTGGCGGCCCGCCCGGACCTGCCGCCCGGGCGGATCGTCCTGATCCTGCAGCCCGCGGAGGAACTCGGCAGCGGCGCGGCCAGGATGGTCGAGGACGGCCTGGCCGACGCCGTCCCCCGGCCCCGTCTGCTGCTCAGCCAGCACGTCTCGGCCATGGCACCGGTCGGCGTGCTCGTCTCCACCCCCGGGACGGCGCTCGCCGCCGCCGACACGCTCGTCGTCACGGCGCGCGCCCCCGGCGGCCACACCGGTTCACCGGACTCCGGGCCCGACCCGGTGCTGTTCGCCGCGGGTCTCACCCAGCGCCTGCACACCGTGGTGGGCCGCGACGTGGCGCCGTTCGAGCAGGCCGTGGTCTCGGTGCCGGGGCTGGCGGCACCGTCGGCTCCGGGTCTGCGGGCGCCGTGCGCGACCCTCACCGTCAACGTCCGCACCTTCGAGGAACGGGTGCGCGAGACGGTCCTCGGGCGCGTCGAGGCGCTGGTGCGGGCCGAGGCCGCCGCCGCGGGCCTCGGCTACGGCGACGAGGTCCGGCTGACCCGGCAGACGCACGTCCCCCGCGTGGAGAACGCGGCACCGGTCCGCGACCGCCTGGCCACCGTGCACGAGAGCAGGCTCGCGGTGCGCCACCTCACGGTCCCGCCCGCGCTGGCCTCGGACGACGTCAGCGTGCTCGCCCGGGCTTTCGGCAGCCCCGCCGTGTACTGGTTCACCGGCTCCGGCGAACCCGGCGGCCGGCTGGGCCCGGTGCGGCCCGCCTGCCACACCGACGCGTACCTCCCGCACCCGGCGACCCTGGCCGTCGCCACCGCGGCGATGCGCGAGGCGGTCCTGGCGGGACTGAGGGGCGAGCTGACCGTCGATCCGTCCGAGCCGGCCGGGCGGATCGACGGGAGCCGTGACATGTCGTCACACGGCTGACGAACGAGACAGCGCCCGAGCCGGCCGGAGCCGGCTCGGGCGCTGTCCGGCAGGTCGGAGACGATGTGCCCCGCCTGCCACCGGTAGGCCCTGTGGGACTCGAACCCACAACCAATGGATTAAAAGTCCACTGCTCTGCCAATTGAGCTAAGGGCCCTGGCGATGTTGCCTGTCCGAGCATAGCGGGACGAGGCCGGGTCTCCGATCGGGTATCGGGGACCCGGCCGCGTCGCGGGGCTCCCCCCGTCACTTCGCCGGCGTCGCCGCGGGTGCGGGGGCGCGGGTGCGGGCGGGGTCCAGGAACCAGTGGCGGGCCGACGCGAACCACCAGGTGGCGGCGAAGCCCAGCACCGTCAGGACGGCGACCGGGGCGTAGTTGAACGTCTTCCAGGTGACCGGGGAGACCTGGGGGAGCATGAACAGGACCGTGATCAGCGCGACCCAGGCGACGGAGACGACGCCGACCGCGAGCGACCAGCGGCCCAGGTGCCAGGGGCCCCGCTCGAAGGCGGCGCCCTTGCGGACGCGCAGGTAGGTGGGGACCACGTAGGCGATGTAGAGGCCGATCACCGCGATGGAGGTCACGGCCGCGTAGGCGGTGGAGTTGATGAGGTAGGGCAGGCCCAGGACGAGGGCGGACAGGGCGGCCAGCCAGACCGCGGCGACCGGGGTGCGGGTGCGGGGGCTGACCGTGTGCCAGACGCGGGAGAAGGGCAGCGCGCCGTCGCGCGAGAAGGCGTAGATCATGCGGCTGTTGGCGGTCACCGAGGCCATCCCGCAGAAGAGCTGGGCGCCGATCACGACCAGCAGGAGCAGCTTGCCGGTGGTGGCGCCGAGGGCGTCCAGGAGGATCTGGGCCGGAGGCGCGCCGGTCGGGGAGGCCAGCTCCCTGCCGTACGACTGGATGGCGAAGGTGAAGCCGAGCAGGAGCACGAAGCCGGCGATCCAGGAGGTCCAGATCGAGCGGACGATGCCCCGGGGGCCCGCCGTCGCGGCGTCGTGGGTCTCCTCGGTCATGTGGGCGGAGGCGTCGTAGCCGGTGAAGGTGTACTGCGCCATGAGCAGGCCGAGGAGCACGACGTAGGGGCCGCTGCCCCAGCCGGTCTCGTTGACGAACTTCGTGAAGACGAAGGACGCCGGCTGGTGGCGGTCGGGGACGAAGGTGAGGGCGCCGACGATGACCGCGACGCCGAGGACGTGCCACCACACGCTCACGCTGTTGAGGAACGCGACGATGCGGACGCCGAAGGTGTTCAGCAGGCCGTGCAGCAGGAGGATCGCGGCGAAGAGGAGGACGGTGCGGCCCGGGGTCACCCCGAAGCCGAACTGCAGGTTCAGCCAGGCGCCGAGGAAGGACGCCGCGCCGAAGTCGATGCCCGCCGTCACCGCCACCTGGCCCAGCACGTTGAACCAGCCCGTGAACCACGCCCAGGCCGCCGCCGAGCGGGGCGGGGCGAGTCGGTGGGCCCAGAAGTACAGGCCGGCCGAGGTCGGGTAGGCGGAGCAGATCTCGGCCATGGACAGGCCCACGAACAGGGTCATCAGACCGACCGCCACCCAGCCCCAGGTGATCACCGCGGGGCCGCCGGTGACCATGCCGAAGAGGTAGAGGGTCAGGCAGCCGGACAGGACGGAAATGATCGTGAAGGAGACGGCGTAGTTCGAGAACGCCGACATGCGGCGGGCGAGGACCTGGGTGTAGCCGAGCTGGGCCAGCCGTTCCTCGTCCGACAGGCCGTGCGCCGAACTGCTCGCTCTCGCGTCATCTGTCATGACCCCAGCGATTCCCACCGCGGAGTCGTGACATGCGTCACACGGTCGTCCGGCGTGGCGGGGTCAGCCCGCCGTCAGCTCGGGCAGGGGCAGCGTGTGCTGGGTCTGGAGCACCTTCGCCCGGAGGTAGCGGACGTTGTGGGCCGTGGTGAAGACGCCGGTCGGCACGCGGTCCCGCACGGCGATGCCGTGGGCGCGCAACTGCCCCGCCTTGTCGGGGTTGTTGGACAGCAGGTCCAGTTCCCCGATGCCGAGGGCGCGCAGCATCTGGGCGGCGGCCGTGTAGTCGCGGGCGTCCTCCGGGAGCCCGAGGGCTGCGTTCGCCTCGTAGGTGTCGAGGCCCTGGTCCTGGAGCGCGTAGGCGTCGAGCTTGTTGTAGAGGCCGATGCCGCGGCCCTCCTGGCGCAGGTAGAGCAGGACGCCGCCGCGCTCGGAGATGCGCTCGGCCGCCTCGCGCAGCTGGGGACCGCAGTCGCAGCGGGCGGAGCCGAAGACGTCCCCGGTGAGGCACTCGGAGTGCAGGCGCACCAGCGGGACGGGCCCGGGCTCGCCGAGGACGACGGCGAGGTGCTCCCGGCCGTCGGTCAGCCCGTGGAAGGTGACGATCTCGGCGTCGGCGCGGTAGCCGTCGGGGAAGTGCAGCGGTACCCGGACGCGGGCGCGCGGGGTGGCGGCGGGGATGTCGGGCATGCGGGCCTCCGGATTCCGTTCCTGGGCATCTGCTTCAGATTTGAAGCAGGCGCCTCGATCGGGACCCTACCGCATGCTTAAAAGTTAAAGCAATGGATTGCAGTGGCCCTGTGGCGCGGCACACCGCCGGCGGGCCTCCGGAGCTACGACTGCGCCGGCGGCTGCCCGGAGCACGGCGACGACCGCCTCCGCCACGGCACGTCCTCCGCCGCGCCCCCGGCCTCCGGCTCCTGCAGTCCCCTGGCGATACCGGTGCAGATCTCCTCCAGCTGCCCCACCTGCTCGGGCGTGAGCCGGTCGAAGAGGCTCGCGCGGACCGTGTCGACGTGCCCGGGTGCCGTACGCTCCAGAACGGCCATGCCCGCGTCCGTCAGCACCGCGAGGCTGCTGCGCCTGTCCCAGCGGCAGTCCTCCCGGCGCACCATCCCGTCCCGTTCCAGCCGGGTGACCGCGTACGTCAGCCTGCTGCGCGTGATCTTCAGTGTCTCGGCGAGGTCGGTCATGCGCAGGCGCCGGTCGGGTGCCTCGGACAGGTTGGCCAGCACGGAGTAGAACAGGTGGGGCATGCCGGCCTCCTGCTGGAGCTGCCGGTCGATCGCGTCCTCCAGGAGCTGGGAGGCGGCGATGTAGGCGCGCCAGGCGCGCTGCTCCTCGGGCGTGAGCCAGCGGGTCGTCATGCCGCCAGTGTAGGTTTGCTTCAAACTTGAACCAAGATCGCCGGTCCACCACCTCCCCGAGGGAGCGCGCCGATGCCGTACCCGTACGTCCTGCTGTCCGCCGCCGTCTCCCTCGACGGCTACCTGGACGACACCGGCCCCGACCGGCTCCTGCTGTCCTCCCCGGCCGACTTCGACCGGGTCGACGAGGTGCGGGCCTCGGCCGACGCCATCCTGGTCGGCGCCGGCACCCTGCGCGCCGACAACCCCCGGCTCCTGGTCAACTCGCCCGAGCGCCGCGCGGCCCGCCGCGCCGAGGGCAGGGCGGAGTACCCCCTGAAGGTCACCGTCACCGCCTCCGGCGACCTCGACCCGGACGCGCGGTTCTGGCACACCGGCGGTGACAAGCTCGTGTACACCACCGACAAGGGCGCCGACCCGGCCGCGCGCGCCCTCGGCCCGACCGCCGACGTGGTCGCGCTCGGCCCCGAGCTCGACTGGCGCGCCCTCCTGGAGCACCTGCACGACGTGCGCGGGGTGCGGCGCCTGATGGTCGAGGGCGGCGGCACCGTGCACACCCAGCTCCTCCAGCAGGGCCTCGCCGACGAGCTCCAGCTCGTCCTCGCCCCGCTGTTCGTGGGCGACCCGGCGGCACCGCGGCTGTTCGGGCCGGGGGGCTACCAGGGCGGCCGGCTCCACCTCACCGAGACCCGCAGGATCGAGGACGTCGTTCTGATGCGCTACGAGCCCACCGCGCCCGGCACCGGCCCCGAGCCCACCGCCGCCGACCGCCACTGGCTGCGCACCGCCTGCGAGCTGGCCGCCCTGTGCCCGCCGTCCCGGACGGCCTTCAGCGTCGGCGCGGTGGTGGTGGCCGCCGACGGCACCGAGCTGGCGCGCGGCCACTCGCGCGAGGGCGGCGACCCGGTGGTGCACGCGGAGGAGGCGGCCCTCGCCAAGACCGACCCGGCCGACCCGCGCCTGGCCGGCGCGACCGTCTACAGCAGCCTGGAGCCCTGCTCCCGCCGCGCCTCCCGGCCCGCGCCCTGCGCCCGGCTGATCGTCGGCGCCGGGGTGCGGCGGGTGGTCACGGCCTGGCGGGAGCCGGACACCTTCGTCACGGCCGCCGACGGGACCGGGGTGCTGGTGGACGCGGGCGCCGACGTCGTCCTGCTGCCCGAGTTCGAGGGCCTGGCCAAGCTGCCGAACGCCCATCTGCTGCCCTGACCGGCACGTCCTCGGCACGCCGCGGGAAACGTGTGCGCGGGGCACCCCGCGGATGGCGTACACTGGAGTCACAACGACGCGGGGTGGAGCAGCTCGGTAGCTCGCTGGGCTCATAACCCAGAGGTCGCAGGTTCAAATCCTGTCCCCGCTACTGAAGGCCCAGGGCCGGAATCCAGAACACGGATTCCGGCCCTGAGCGTTTTCCGGACCCGCGCGCCGCCTCGCCGCGCCTCGTCACCGAAGGTGACCGGACGGCAGCCCTCCGCATCGCGACCGAGTCACCATCAAAACCCGTGTGACTCCTGAGTTCCGGTCAACTCGCCCGATTTGGACCGGTGCTGGCTCGTACGTCCTCCCCAACCAAGCCTAAAGATCAAGCCGAACGGCTTGGAATCCGGCTGGTGAGTCTATTAACGTTCGATAACGCAGCGCGGTCGTCCCAGCCGTCACCCGCGACGGCTCCGTGCGCACGCGCCTAATCCCGTAAGGGAGCCGGGGAACCACACACCCTGGGGTGAATCACGCGGATGCCGTCGTGAACTCGCTGAGTCAACGACCGGTATACGCGCGTAGGAGACCTTCCTGCTCCGAACCCGTCAGCTAACCCGGTAGGCGGAGGAAGGAAAGGAGTGCGCCCGCGTGGCGTCCAACACCCCTGCCCCCGAAGCCCCGTTCGTGCCGGCTCAGCGCGAGTTCGACACCTTCGGCTACGGCGACCACCGCCCCGAAGAGGGTCCGTGGGAGGAGTGGAACCCCACCGAGGATTCCGTCCGCGCGGCACGCGGCCGGCACCGGGTCGCCCGGCAGCGCGGCGGCGGGCTCGCCCGCAGCTCCACCGTCCTCGGCGTCGGCGTCATCGCGGCGGTCGGCGCGGGCGGCATGGCCAGCGCCCACACCGGCAAGCCCCCGGTGTCCCTCTCCCTGCCCGACCTGCCCTCCGTCGGCTCCCTGCTCGGGGACGACCACTCCGGCACCGCGCAGGCGGACACCGCCACCCTGAGCACCATCGGCACGACGGCCGCCGGCAGCGACCAGGGCGGCTCCGACGCAGGCGAGGCCCTGCGCAACCGCATCATGGCCCAGGCCGAGGCGCAGCAGAGCAAGGCCGACATCAAGGCCACCGCGGCCGCCGTCAACGCCGAGCAGAGGCAGATCGCCGCCACGGCCGCCAAGGCGGAGAAGGCGGCCGCCGCCGAGGCCGCCGACGCCAAGGCCGCCGCGGAAGCCGACGCCAAGAAGAAGGCCGAGGCCGCACGGCTGGCCGCGCTGGCCAAGCAGTACACGCTGCCGGTCGTCTCGTACACGATCACCGGCACCTTCGGCCAGCCCGGATCCATGTGGTCCTCCGGCTACCACACCGGCCTCGACTTCGCCGCCCCCACCGGCACCCTCATCAAGGCCGTCCACGGCGGCACGGTCACCCAGGCCGGCTGGGCCGGCGCCTACGGCTACCGCACGGTCCTCACCCTGGACGACGGCACCGAGCTGTGGTTCTGCCACCAGTCCTCGATCAGCGTCTCCGTCGGCCAGAAGGTCTCCACCGGCGAGGTCATCGGCCGGGTCGGCGCCACCGGCAACGTCACCGGCCCGCACCTGCACCTCGAGGTCCACCCCGGCGGCCAGGCCACCGGCATCGACCCGATGACGTGGCTGCACGGCAAGGGCCTCAACCCCTGAGCCGTCCCGCCCGCCGGTCCCGGCAGCCCTGACCGCCTTCCCCGGCGCCAGGGCCGCCCGCCGTCCTCCTTCCGGGTTTTCACACGGCGTTCGCACGCGTCCCGGAATGGCCGGGGCCCGAGTGATCGTTGAACCGACACATGACTGCTTCCCTCCGCAAGCTCGGCTCCTCCGACCTCGAGGTCTTCCCGCTCTCCCTCGGCGGCAACGTCTTCGGCTGGACCGCCGACGAGCAGACCTCCTTCGCCGTCCTCGACGCCTACACGGCCGCCGGCGGCAACTTCATCGACACGGCCGACTCCTACTCCGCCTGGGTCGAGGGCAACCAGGGCGGTGAGTCCGAGACGATCATCGGCAAGTGGGTCAAGGCCCGCGGCAACCGCTCCGACGTCGTCATCGCGACCAAGGTCAGCCAGCACCCGCAGTTCAAGGGCCTGACCGCCGCCAACATCAAGGCCGCCGCCGACGCCTCCCTGCGCCGCCTGGACACCGACCACATCGACCTCTACTACACCCACTTCGACCAGCCCGAGGTGCCCGTCGAGGAGATCATCGGCGCCCTCGACGAGCTGGTGAAGGCCGGCAAGGTGCGGCACATCGCCGCCTCCAACATCACCGCCGAGCGCCTGCGGGCCTCCCTGGACTTCTCCGACCGCGAGGGCCTCGCCCGCTACGTCGCCCTCCAGCCGCACTACAACCTGGTCTCCCGCGACACCTACGAGGGCCCGCTGCAGGACCTCGCCGCCCGCGAGGGCCTCTCGGCCGTCCCGTACTTCTCCCTCGCCTCCGGGTTCCTCACCGGCAAGTACCGCCCCGGCACGACCGTCGACAGCGCCCGCGCCGCCGGGGCCGGCAAGCACCTGGAGTCCGAGCGCGGCCAGAAGGTGCTCGCCGCCCTGGACGAGATCGCCCAGGCGCACGAGGCCCCCGTCGCCACGGTCGCCCTCGCCTGGCTCGCCGCCCAGCCGACGGTCACCGCCCCGATCGCCTCGGCCCGTACGGTGGACCAGCTCCCGGCGCTGCTGGGGGTGGCCGAGCTGCGGCTGACGGACGAGGAGCTGAGGAAGCTCACGCAGGCCTCCGCCTGACCCGGCCGCGGCCGCCCCGGCGGCGCCGGTGCCCGCGCGGCTCGTGGTCTACGACCGGTACGGGTTGTACGCGGGGTACGGCGCCGCCGGGTACCCGTAGGCCGCCGGGTGCCCGTACGGCGTCCAGTACGCCGCCGGTACCGGCGCCGGTGCCGGAGCGGACGCCCGGGCCGCGTACTCCAGGGCCGGCCGGGAGACGTCCTTGCGCTTCCACAGCTCGGCGAGCAGCTCCCGCTCCCGTACGGTGAAGTCCGCCCCGGCGCGCCCCCGCCGCCCCCGGTGCCGCAGGAAGGCGAGGGAGGTCGCGTAGGCCTCGTACTGTGCCACCGCCCGTGCCGCCGCGCGCCCCCCGAAGTGCTGCCGGGCGTGGTCCCGGGCCAGCCGCCGCGCCCGCATCGAGCCGAGCGCGAACGGTTCCGCCGGCCCCAGCCACCCGGCGTACACGTACACCGGCAGCTCCTCGCGCACCGTGCGCAGCTCCCGCTGCCGGGTCCAGATCGCCAGCCAGGTCAGCAGCCCGAACGCGGGGACCATGAAGGCCGCGTACACGGCGAGGAACCCGAACTCCCCGAACGCCGAGGAGCCGTTCCAGAACGCGTGCATGCTCATCGCGAGCAGCAGCCCGCCGCACGGGAGGACGGCGCGCCGGACGTGCTGCCGCTCCGCGCAGAGCGCGGCGAGGCCGAAGCCGATGCCGGTGAGCCCGGTGAACAGGGGATGCGCGAACGGTGACATCACCACGCGCACGAAGAAGGTGGCGGCGGTGACCGAGGCGATGCCGCGGCCGCCGGTGAGCTGGTCCGTCCCGAAGGCGGTGCCCAGGTAGAGGATGTTCTCGGTGAACGCGAAGCCGGTGGCGGTGACGCCGGCTATCACGACGCCGTCCACGATCCCCGTGAAGTCCCGCCTGCGGAACAGGAAGAGCAGCAGCAGGGCGGCCGCCTTGGCGGACTCCTCCACGACCGGCGCTATGACGGTCGCGCCGAGGGTGTCGGCGCCGGCCGGGTCGGCCGTGGACGTGGCGATCCATCTGGTCGCGAAGCTGTTGGCGATGATGGCGATCAGCGCCGCCGCACAGGCGCCCCAGGCGAACGCGAAGACGAGGTTGCGCCAGGGTCCCGGTTCCACCCGGTCCAGCCACCGGAAGGCCGCGACGAGCCACGGCACGGGCAGGACGGCGAGCCCCAGCCCGACCAGGAACCCCTCCGTGCCGGTCTGCCGCCGCACCAGCGCGAGGATGACCAGCCCGGACAGCGCCAGCAGCGTGATCAGTGCCCCGTAGCGCACCCACCGGCGCTGCCACCAGTGCGGGTGGGCTCCGCTTCCGGAGCCGGGTGGGTACATCGGGTGCGGAGGACTGATGGCCACGGCATCGACCTTATCGGTGACCGGGGAAGCGGACGGATGGTGCCGGCGCCGGCGGTACCGGCAGGCCGGCGCTACCGCTCCTGGTGCGGTACGCGGCGGAAGAGGAGATCGTTCACCACGTGTCCCTTGTCCAGCCCCTGCCCCTCGAAACGGGTCAGCGGACGGAACGCGGGACGTGGCGCGAAACCGCCGTCGGCCCGGGTGTTGGCGAAGTCCGGGTGGGCGCCGAGCACCTCGAGCATCTGCTCGGCGTACGGCTCCCAGTCCGTCGCGCAGTGCACGATCGCGCCGGGCTTCAGCCGGCTCGCGGCCAGCGTCAGGAACTCGGGCTGGATCAGCCGCCGCTTGTGGTGCCGCTTCTTGGGCCAGGGGTCCGGGAAGTACACCCGCAGCCCGTCGAGCGAGTCGGGGCGGAGCATCTCCCGCAGCAGGATGATCGCGTCCCCGTTGCCGACCCGGACGTTGGACAGCCCGTCCTGGTCGGCGAGGTTCAGCAGGTTGCCCTGCCCGGGGGTGTGCACGTCGACGGCGAGGATGTTGGTCCCGGGGTCCTCGGCGGCCATCCGCGCGGTGGCCTCGCCCATCCCGAAGCCGATCTCCAGCACGACCGGGTTCGCGTTGCCGAACAGCTCGCCGAGGTCGATCACCCGCTGCCCGTCGATGTCCAGCCCCCACTTCGGCCACAGCCGCTGCAGGGCGTCCGCCTGCCCCGCCGTCACCCGGCTGCGGCGCGGCTGGAAGCTCCGGATCCGCCGCTCGAAGTGCGACCCGGCCGGATCGGCCTTGGGCCCGTCGGGGAACCGCGGCTCGCCCTTGGCCCGGCTCTGCCGCAGGGACGCGCCCGGGTCGTGCGGGGGCTGCGGCCCGGCGGGCGCGGGCCGGGGGGCTTCGGGGAGATTCAGGGAGTCAGACACAGTAGGACCGATGTTACGGGGCCCGCTCAGCCGGCCCCGAGCATCTCCAGCGCCCGCCGCCCGACCTCCCTGCCGATCGGCAGGGACGCGGTGGCCGCCGGGGACGGCGCGTTCAGCACGTGCACCGCCCGGGCCCCCTCGCGGATCAGGAAGTCGTCCACCAGCGTCCCGTCCCGCAGCACCGCCTGCGCCCGCACCCCGGCGGGCGCCCGCACCAGGTCGTCCTGCTCCACGGCGGGCAGCAGCCGGCGCACCGCCTGCAGGAACGCCCGCCGGGACACCGACCGGCGCAGCTCCCCGCCCCCGTACCGCCAGTGCCGCCGCGCGATCACCCAGGATCCCGGCCACGCCACCGTCCCGGCCAGCTCCCGGGGCCGCACGACCCCCCAGCCGTACCCCTCCCGGGCCAGCGCCGGCACCGCGTTGGGCCCGATGTGCACGCCTCCGTCGATCCCCCGGGTCAGATGCACCCCGAGGAACGGGAACGCCGGATCCGGCACGGGATACACCAGTGCGCGCACCAGCTCCGGGCGCGCCAGTTCGTAGTACTCCCCGCGGAACGGCACGATCCGCATCCCGGGCTCGTCCCCGGTCAGCCGCGCCACCTCGTCGCAGTACAGCCCGGCGCAGTTCACCAGCACCCGCCCGCGCACGACGTCCCCGGCCGCGGTCAGCACGGCCACGCCCCGCTCCGGGCGCCGGTCCACCCGCACGACCCGCGCCCCGTACCGGATCTCGGCGCCGGAGGCCCGCGCGAGCTGCCGGGCGACCCCGGTGAAGTCGCACACCCCGGTCGTCCCGACGTGTATGGCGGCCAGACCCCGGACCTCGGGCTCGTACTCGGTGATCTGGGCGGGGCCCAGCTCGCGCACCGGGATCCCGTTCTCCCGGCCGCGCTGCACGAGCGCGTGCAGGCGGGGCAGCTCCTCGCGCTCGGTGGCGACGATCAGCTTGCCGGTGACGGCGTGCGCGATGCCGTACTCGGCGCAGAACTTCACCATCTCGGCGGCGCCCCGCACCGCGTACCGCGCCTTGAGCGAGCCGGGCCGGTAGTAGACCCCGCTGTGGATGACCCCGCTGTTGCGCCCCGTCTGGTGCCGGGCCGGCCCCGGCTCCTTCTCCAGCACGGTCACCCGCGTGCCCGGCGCGCTCCGCGTGATCGCGTACGCCGTCGACAGCCCGACGATCCCGCCACCGATCACGAGCACGTCACAGTCGTACGCCCCGACCCGCACCTGCACCACCTCCGGCCTCGATAGTGCACTGCGCCACTGACAGCGCCTTCAAACGCGGGCGCGCACGGCGGCTCGGACGGGGCTAGGCCGAGGTCAGCAGCGGACGGGCCCGCTCCCGCAGCTCCACCACCCGCGGCTCGTCCCCGTACGGCTCCAGCCGGTGCAGGAGGTCCTTCACGTACTCGGTGGTCCGGGCGGACGAGATCCGCCCCGCCACCTCCACGGCCCGCACCCCCTGCTCACAGGCGGCGTCCAGATTGCCCGACTCCAGCTCGGCGACGGCGGACACCACCAGGCGCAGCCCGTGCGAGCGCACGAACTCCTCCGTCGGCTTGGACAGGGCCTGCTCGGTGAACCTGCGCACCTGGCGCGGCGCCTTCAGGTCCCGGTAGCACTCCGCGGCGTCGGCGGCGAACCGGTCGTAGCCGTAGAAACCGAGCCAGGAGGGGTCGTTGTCGCCGTCCCGGGCCCGCTCCAGCCAGCCCTCCGCGGCCTTGAGCGCCGCGCCGGCCGCCTGCGCGTCGCCCGCGCGCGCGTGGGCCCGGGCCTCGACGAGCCGGAAGAAACTCATGGTCCGCGCGGTCGCCAGTCCCCGGTTGCGCTCCAGCGCCGCCTGCGCGAGGTCGACCCCCTCGTCGCCGAAGCCCCGGTAGGTCGCCTGCAGCGACATGGAGGCCAGCACATAGCCGCCCAGCGGCACGTCGGCCGCCGCGCGCGCGAGTCGCAGGGCCTGGATGTAGTACCGCTGCGCCGCCTCCTGCTGGCCGGTGTCGAAGGCCATCCACCCGGCGAGCCGGGTGAGTTCGGCGGTGGCGCCGAACAGGGCGCGGCCGACCTCGTCGGAGTACGAGGCGAGCAGCAGCGGCGCCGCCTCGACCCTTAAGCACTCCGGCACCATGGACGAACGCCAGTCGCCGCCCCCGTACTTGGAGTCCCAGCGCCTGGCGTCCTCGGCGGCCTCCCGCAGTTTCTGCACATCGCTGTGGCCGACTTTGATCGGTGCGCCGGAGTCCTCCGCGGAGTTCGCCTCCCGCGCGACCGAGGTGTCGGCGGGGGTTATCAGCCAGCGCGAGGCGGGCGTTGCGTATGCGCTCACTGCGAACGATCCGGCGAGGGACTGCCAGATGCCGCCGGAGCCGGCCCGGCGCCCGGCGAGGTCGAGCCGGTACAGCTCGGTGGCGGACCGCACCGCCTGTCCGACGTCCCGGGGGAAGGCGAGGCCCACTTCGGGCGCGGGATCCGCGTCCGCCAGGCCGATCTCGTGGAGCGGCACCGGGCGGCCGAGCTTCTGGCCGATGGCGGCGGCGATGAGGTGGGGAGCGGCGCCCTGCGGCACCATCCCCTTCGACACCCAGCGCGCCACCGACGTCTTGTCGTAGCGAAGAGTCAGACCGCGCTGCGCGCCAAGGTCGTTGACGCGTCGGGCGAGGCCTGCGTTGCTGATTCCCGCGAGGGCGAGAACGGCGCCGAGCTTTTCGTTCGGCCCGCGTTGCTCCCTGGACATGCGCCACCCCTCGACACAGACGGCTGCCGCGCTGGCATAACCGTGCGGCATTCGTAAACCCAGCGTAGTTCGCCGCATCCCAAGCGTTAAGGGGCATTGTTCCGGATGGCGGGATTGTGGTCCGTACGGGAGTACGGGCCTGTACGCACCGTGCACACGCCGTCGCGGCGTGCCCCGGCCCGTGTGGCCGTGCGCCCGGCCGTGCGCTCTTCTCCGGCCACCGGGGGAGCGGTTCCATGGGTCCTGCGTGGGTCGGCCCGCTGTACTGGATCCAGTGGGCTGGGGGACACCGCCGCCTTCATCCCCGCGGGTGGCGGACCGGTCCGGGAGGCGATGCCCGCCTCCCGGACTGTGCGCGTGCCCGGGCCGCCGGGCGCTGCCCAGGCCTGTACGGAGCGTGCTCAACGTCCGGGCGCCCTCCATTATTTGGCCGAAAACCGACCCTGCCTCGGGCGGGTGATTTCCGCTCCCACCATGGGACTTGAGGGCGCGAAGGGCGGTTCCGGGGCGCATTGCGGGGGCGCATTCGCGTCGCACGCGGACCGCGACCGCGGCCCGTCCTCCCTACGGCGCCGGTCCGTTCAGCCGTCCCGGACGCACCCTCCGGCCCGGTGAGCCCGCGGCCGTCCCCGGGATTTCCTCCGATCGAAGGCGGCGCCGCCGCCCCTCCGCGCCGCGTTCTTCATGGCAGCATGGGGACCGGTTCGTACGGTGCACTGGTTGTCCACAGGCCTGTGGAGGCGTCGATGCGGTGGTTGGTGGGTTGGAGCAGCACCGCCACGGGCGCCGCCGGAACCGGTTCCGCCGGCGCCGTCGGCCACGACGGCGAGACCCTGCACCCCGTCGGCTCCCAGCTGCTGTGGGGCGACCCCGACCCGCTGTGGGCCGTCGGCGACTGGCGCCCCGACGAGGTGCGCGTCGTGCGCGCCGACGCGCAGAACCGCATCGCCGTCCTCGGCATCTGCGGCGCCACCGACGAGGAACTGCGCCGCGCCCTGTTCACCGCGCGCGGGGGCGCGCTGCGCCACCTGACCACCTGGCCCGGCAGCTACACGGCGGTCGTCCAGGTGGGCCGCCGGATCACCGTCTGCGGCGACCTCGCGGGCGCCCGCCCGGTGTTCCACACCCCCTGGGCCGGCGGCACGGCCTACGCCACGGCCGCGCTCCCGCTCGCCGACCTCATCGAGGCCAACCTCGACTTCGGCCACCTTGCGGCCCTGCTCGCCGCCCCCGACGTACCGGCCGCCCTGCGCGACACCACCCCCTACGACGGCGTACGGCGCATTCCGCCGGGGCATGCGCTCATCCTGCGCGCGGGAGCGCGCGAGGTCGCCGGGTACGAGCCGGTCGCCTCCCTGGCCGTTGCGGCACCCCCGGCCGACCCCGACCGCGCGGTGGACGCCGTGCGGGACGCGCTGATCGAGGCGGTGCGCGCCCGGCTGTCGGCGCCCCGGCACGTGCCCGGCCTCGACCCCGGGCCGGTGCCCGGCATGGGCCCGGCCGAGCGGCGGGCCGCGCGCGGGATGCCCGCCCCCGGCATCGGCGCCGACCTGTCCGGCGGGCCGGCCTCCGGCACGCTGGCCCTGCTCGCCGCCGGACTGCCCGGCAGACCCGGCACCCTGCTCGGGCACGGCACCGGCGCGGGGGAGCGGCTGCTCGCCGTCACCTTCAACGACCTGGCCGTCGGGGGCCGCGAGTCCGAACTGGAGCGGGCCGGCACCCTCGCGGCCAACCCGCGGCTGCACCACGTGGTGGTCACCGGCGGCGAGGAGACGCTGCCGTACGCCGACCTCGACGGCCCCCTCACCGACGAGCCGGGCCCCTCCCTCGTACTCGCCGCCCGCCACCGCGCGCGGTTCGCCGCCGGCAGCGCCGACCACTTCACCGGCCACGGCGCCCGCCAGGTCCTGGACGCCCATCCCGCCCGCCTCGCCGACCTGCTGATGGACCGCAAGCGGCGCCACCTGGTCCGGCCGGTCGCCGCACTCGCCCGGGCCGACGGCTCCGTGCTGGTCCCCGCGCGCGTGTACGGCGCGGCCCGGCGGCTGGCCCGCACCCCGTACCGGGCGGGCCTGCTGGCGCTCGCCGAGCGCATCATGGGGCACCGCTTCGAGGAGCCGGGGGGCGCGGTCGGCGCGTCCCTCGCCGCGCTGAACTGGGCCAGACCGGGGCCGGCGGCGCGCTGGCTGACGGGGGAGGCACTGGCTGAAGTATCGGTTCTGCTCCAGGCGGAGGCGGACCGCTCCGCGGTGGGCCACGGCCGGCGCCCCGGCGACTACCGCGCGCGTGCCGCCCTCGCCCGCTACGCGGCCGACCTGCGCGTCCTGGAGCAGGCCGCCGAGATCCGCTCCCAGCGCCTGCACGCGCCGTTCCTCGACAACCAGGTGGTCCGTGCCTGCCGGGAGCTGCCCGAGGCGCTGCGCGTCCAGCCCGGCGCCCGCGCGGCCATCCTCCGCACGGTCCTGGAGGGCGCCGGGGTCGCCGGCCTCCCGTCCGGCTGGGGCGCCCCCTCCCACGCCTCCTCCGCGGCGGCCACGCGCGCGGGACTGCGGCTGGCCGCCGACTCCCTGGTCGACCTCTTCGCCACGCCCCTGCTGGCGGAGGCCGGCCTGGTGGAGGCGCGGGTGGTCCGCAAGGCCATCCGCACGGCCGCGGCGGGCGAACCCCTCCCCCTGGACGGCCTCGCCGACCTCGTCTCCCTCGAACTGTGGCTGCGCCGCCTCCTCTCCCGCCGCGGCACCTGCTGGACCGGCACCCCGGCCCGGGCGCGGGCGGTGCCGTCGGGAATCCAGCCGCGCCGCGACGCTTTGGCTTCGGGGGCTTGAGGGACGGTCGCCGTTCGGAGCGGTCCCGTGCCCTGGTGCCGAGCCGTCTTCCGGCCTCCGCCCCCGGAACGGCCACCGCCGTCCGGGAAACCCCCGTGCCCCGGCCCCGGGCACCCCGTGACAATGACCCCGTGCGGTACGGAGTCCTGGGCGCGGCCCGAGCAACAGACGACCAGGGCACCGCCCTGCCCCTCGGCGGCAGGCGTCTGCGCGCGCTTCTCACCGCCCTCGCCCTGCGCCCCGGCCGCACCACCGCCGCCGCCACCCTGATCGACGACGTCTGGGCCGACGCCCCGCCCCAGGACGCCCCCGCCGCCCTCCAGGCCCTCGTCGGCCGGCTGCGCCGCACCCTCGGCAGGCACGCCGTCGCCTCCGGTCCGGGCGGCTACCGGCTCGAGGCCGCCGAGGACGACGTCGACCTGCACGTCTTCGCCCGGCTCACCCGCACCGGCACCCAGGCCCTCGCCGCGGGCGACCCCGCCGCCGCCCATTGCACCCTCACCGGCGCGCTCGCCCTCTGGTACGGCCCGGCCCTCGCCGACCTCCCCGACCGCACCGCGGCCGCCCGCCCCGAGGCGCTGCGCCTGGAGGCGACCCGCGCCCGCGCCGCCGCGGCCCTCGACCTCGGCCGCGCCCGGGAGGCCGTACCGGAACTGACCGAACTGGTCGCCGCACAGCCGTACGACGAACCCCTGCACGCCCTCCTGATCCGCGCCCTGCGCGACACCGGCCGCACCGCCGACGCCCTGGCCGCCTACGAGTCCGCCCGCCGCACCTTCGCCGACACCCTCGGCACCGACCCCGGGCCGGAACTGCGGGACCTGCACGCGTCGCTGCTGCGGCAGCAGGCGCCCGCGGCCGCCCCGGCGCCCCCGCACCGCCCGGAGCGCACCGGCAACCTCCGCCCCCGGCTGACCTCCTTCGTGGGCCGGGAACCGGAACTGGAGGCCATTCGCTCGGACTTGAACAACGCCCGCCTGGTCACCCTCACCGGACCGGGCGGCTCGGGCAAGACCCGCCTCGCCGAGGAGGCCGCCGCCGGGCTGCCCCAGGCGTGGCTGGTCGAGCTGGCCCCGCTCGACCGGCCGGAGGCGGTGCCCGGCGCGGTGGTCAGCGCGCTCGGTCTGCGCGAGACCGTCCTGCTGGCCAACGACCTGGTGATGCCGCAGGCCGACCCCACGGCCCTGCTGGTCGAGCACTGCGCCGCGCGCGGCCCGCTCCTGATCCTCGACAACTGCGAACACGTCGTCGACGCGGCGGCCGCCCTCGCCGAGACCCTCCTCACCCACTGCCCGGGGCTCACGATCCTCGCCACCAGCCGCGAACCCCTCGGCGTCCCCGGCGAGTCGGTGCGCCCGGTCGAACCCCTCGTCCCCGAGCAGGCGCGCCGCCTCTTCGCCGAGCGCGCGCGGGCCGTCCGCCCCGACGCCGGCGCCGTCCTCGGCGACACCGCGGCCGTGGCGGAGATCTGCCGCCGCCTGGACGGGCTGCCGCTCGCCATCGAACTGGCCGCGGCCCGGCTACGGCTGCTGACCCCACGCGAGATCGCCGACCGGCTGGACGACCGCTTCCGCCTGCTCACCACCGGAAGCCGCACGGTCCTGCCCCGCCAGCAGACCCTGCGCGCGGTCGTCGACTGGTCCTGGGAGCTGCTGGACGAGCGGGAGCGCACGGCACTGTGCGAGGTCTCGGTCTTCGCCGGCGGCTGGGACCTCGAGGCCGCCGAGGCCGTGTGCACCGGCCCCGCAGCGGACCTGATCGGCGCGCTCGTGGACAAGTCCCTCGTCGTCGCCGCCCCGGACGCCGACGCCCCGGACGGCCGCATGCGGTTCCGGATGCTGGAGACCATCCACGAGTACGCCACCGAGCGCGCAGCCGAGGTCCCCGCGCTGCGCGCGGCGGCCGAGCTGCGGCACCGCGCGTGGGCGCGCGCCCTGGTCGAGCGGGCGGATCCCGAGCTGCGGTCGGCGGCCCAGCTCCCCTGGATATCCCGCCTGGAGAGCGAGCTCGACAACATCCGCGCGGCCCTCGACCGCGCGGTGCGGGCCGGCGACGAGGCGGAGGCGGGCGCGATCGCCCTGGCGACCGGCTGGTTCTGGTGGCTGCGCAACCACCGCCGGGAGGCCGTGGACCGGGTACGGATGGTGCTGCGCCTCGGCGCCGCCCTGGACACCCTGCCCGCGGGGGCACCGCAGGACGCCCTGGCGGCCCGGCTGGAGTCGGCGGACCCCGTGGACGCCCTGCTCACCGCTCCCGGCGGCGAGGCCGGCCACCCGCTGCGGGACCTGCGCATGGACCTGCGGATGCTCGACCTGTTCCTGACCACCGAGTCGGGCGCCGAGAGCCTCGCCGGCCCCGAACGGGCCCCGGAGTACCTCGCGCGCGTCCGCGCCGCCTACGAGGACGGCGGCCCGCGGGCCGCCCGCCTGCCCGGCCTGCTCTGGCCCCTGACCTCCTACCACCTCGGAGGCCCGGCCGACGTGAGCCCCGACCTGACCGCTGCGGTCGCCAACTGCCGCAGACACGGCGGGGACTGGGAGACCGGCGTGGCGCTGATGTACCGCACCCACGTGGTCGTCGACTCGTCGGGCAACCTGCGGGGCGTCGACGAGGACCTGGCGGAGCTGCGGGACCTCAGCCGGCGCGTCGGGGACCGGTGGATGCGGGCGCAGGTGTGCAGCGCGGCGGGAGAGGCGGCCATGACCCGCGGCAGGTACGACGAGGCCCGCGGCGAGTACGAGGAGGCCCTGCGACTCGCCTACGAGGTCGGCGCCTACGCCGAGTCGCCGTTCCTCATGGCGCGGCTCGCCGACATCGCCTACCGCTCCGGCGACCGCGCGGCCGCCCTGGCCGCCCTCGACGAGGCGGGCACCGCCGCCGACCGGTACGCGGTGGCCGAGTCCCGCGCGTTCGTCCTGCTGCTGCGCGCCCAGCTCGCCCGGCACGACGGGGACGTGACCCGCGCGCGCGAGCTGTACGAGGCGACCCGTGCGGCGGCCGCGGGAGGCACCCCGCCACCGCAGTTCGAGGCCGCCCTGCGCGCCGTCGAGGCCCTCGTCACGGCCGACGAGTCCGGTCCCGGGCCCGCGCTGCCGATCGCCGCCGAGGCACTGCGCGAGGCCGTGGAGCGGCGCTGCGCCGAGTCGATCACGGCCGGGCTGGCGGACCTCGCCGCCGGCCTGCTGGCCCGGCTCGGCGACCTGCCCGGCGCGGTCCGGCTGTGCGCCGCCGCCGAGCACTGGCGTGCCGGCCATCCGCGCCCCGAACCCGAGCGCGGCACCGCCGAGCGACTGGACGCCGAGGCCCGCGCGACCCTGCCGCCGGCCCGGTACGCGGCCGAGCGGACCCGTGGGGCCGCCCTCACGCCCGAGGACGTCGTGCGGCAACTGGAGACGCCGGCCGACGGCGGACCGCTGACCCGCGCCACCGGCAGCTGAACCGGGCCCCGGCCCGGTCCGCGAGCGCCGCCTGGGCGAAGGCGGTGCCGGGCGGCTCCACGACGAGCCGTACGGTGCGGCGCCCTGCCATGCCGAGTGGGACCGGGCATGGGGGCGGGGCGTCTCGTGGGCGGTGCACGGGTCGACGGCGGCACCGCGCGCACCGCCGGCCGCAGATCGGCATGCCGTACCGCCGCGCGGCGCTCCCGGCCCCGAAGGCGCCGGGAGCACGGAGCGGCGGCCGGGCAAGGCACGGCAAGGGTCCGGATGCCGCCCGGACCGAAGCCGGGGCGGCCGGTCCCGCCCCTACAGCGGCCGGGACCGGAGCCCCTCCAGCAGGATGTCCAGCAAGCGCGCGGAAGCCGCGGCCTGCTGTGCCGGGTCCGGCAGCGACGGCGCCGCCGTGGCGATCACCAGGAGCACGTCGGCCACCGAGACGTCCGTCCGCAGCTCCCCCGCCGCCCGGGCCCGCTCCACCAGCTGCCCGACGACCTCGAGGAGCGCCCCGGCCCCGGCGTCATCGCCCCCGGCGGACTCCGGCACCAGCCGCAGCTCACCGCCCTCGGGCTGCGACCGCTGCTGGGGCACCCGGGCCTCGTCCTCGGCCGGGCCGGTGGAGCCGACCCGCAGCACCTGCGGCGGCAGCAACCGCCCCGCCCCCGACGCCACGGACGTCCGCAGGAACCGCGACAGCGCGGACCACGGCTCCTCCTCCTGCCCGAGCGCGGCCCGCGCCTGATCGGTCAGCCGCGCCGTCTCCTCCTCGGCTATCCGCCGCACCAGCACGTCCTTGCTCGGGAACCGCCGGTACACCGTCCCGACCCCGACCCGCGCGCGCCGCGCCACGTCCTCCATCGGCGCGCCGTACCCCAGCTCGCCGAACACCTCCCGCGCCGCCCGCAGCACGTGCTCCAGATTGCGCTGGGCGTCCACCCGCAGCGGCGTCGTGCGCCCCGCGTCCACCCGCCCGTCGCCCGGCACCGCGCTCACCGTCCCGGCGCCCGTCGCGAGAGCGCTTGCCGACGACCAATGCGTGTCCTGAACATGCATGTATTCCCCCGGTTAATGACGTCTCCCCCCGGAGACTCTCCCCGTATCGACGGCGGAGCGCGCGGAACCGGTCCCGGTCCACGAGCGGGACCGCCTGTCGCGGGCCCGTTCGACCACATTCCCTACACTCCGTCGACACACGAACATAGTTGAGAGAGGGTCAATTCAGAAGGGGCAGGTTCCGCACAGTGCGCCCCTCGATCGGAGTACGGGACATGTACGTCCCGGTACGACCCCTTCGTGACCTCCCGCCCGACCCCACTGAGCTGCCCGATTCCTCCCCGCCCCACCGGCGTGCCCGGCCCCGCGCCCGGCCGCCCGCCGGTCACACAAATTGCCGGGGCTGTGGACAAACAACTGCGCCGGGTGCGTCATGGGATGGTGAAGGAACGTGCGCGCATTCTGGTTGTCGGCGGCGGCTACGTCGGGATGTACACCGCTCTGTGTCTGCAGCGTGAGTTGAAACAGGAGCTCAGGCGGGGTGACGTCGACATCACCGTCGTCACCCCCGACCCCTATATGACGTACCAGCCCTTCCTCCCGGAAGCGGCCGCAGGCTCGATCTCCCCCCGCCACGTCGTCGTACCGCTGCGCCGCGTCCTGGACCAGTGCCACGTCGTCGTCGGCGAGGTCACCTCCATCGACCACGCGGTCCGCACCGCCGCCGTCACCACGCTCGCCACCGCCGAGGAGGGCAGGACCGAACTCCTCGGCTACGACGAACTGGTCCTCGCCCCCGGCTCGGTCTCCCGCACCCTGCCCATCCCCGGCCTCGCCGAGTACGGCATCGGCTTCAAGACCGTCGAAGAGGCCATCGCCCTGCGCAACCACGTCATCGAGCAGATGGACATCGCCTCCTCCACCCGCGACCCCTCCCTCCGCGACGCCGCCCTCACCTTCGTCTTCGTCGGCGGCGGCTACGCCGGGGTGGAAGCGCTCGCCGAGCTGGAGGACATGGCCCGCTACGCCGCGCGGTACTACCACAACGTCCGCCCCGAGGACATGAAATGGATCCTCGTGGAGGCCTCCGACCGCATCCTCCCCGAGGTCGGCGAGGAGATGGGCCGCTACACCGTCACCCAGCTGCGCCGCCGCAACATCCAGGTCCTGCTCGGCACCCGCCTGGAGTCCTGCGCCGACCGCGTCGCCGTCCTCAGCGACGGCCAGCGCTTCCCCACCCGCACGCTCGTGTGGACCGCCGGGGTGAAACCGCACCCGCTGCTCGCCGCCACCGACCTGCCGCTCACCGCGCGCGGCCGCCTGAGGTGCACCGCCGAGCTGACCGTCGACGGCGCCCCGCACGCCTGGGGCGCCGGTGACGCGGCATCCGTCCCGGACGTCACCGCCGCCGAACCCGGCACCGAGACCGCCCCCAACGCCCAGCACGCGCTGCGCCAGGCCCGGGTCCTCGGCGGCAACATCGCCCACGCGCTGCGCGGCGAGCCCCTGGAGACGTACGCGCACCGGTACGCCGGCTCCGTCGCCTCCCTCGGCCTGCACAAGGGCGTCGCGCAGGTCTACGGGCGCAGGCTGAAGGGCTACCCTGCCTGGTTCATGCACCGCGTCTACCACCTCAGCAGGGTCCCCACCTTCAACCGCAAGGCCCGGGTCCTCGCGGAGTGGATCCTCGCCGGACTGTTCAAACGGGAGATCGTCTCGCTCGGTTCACTCGAACACCCCCGAGCGGAGTTCGAACTCGCGGCCGGTGGAAAGCCTCCCCACAGGCCCTCCGACGACCCGAAGGGGTCGTCCTGACCGGACCCAGGAACTCCACGGCCCGCCCGGGCGTCTGACGAATATCGCCGCGGACGGCCACCTGCCAGACTGCCCCACGTCCTCGGACGGGCTCCTGCCCGCCCTCAGCACCCACGAGGCTTTCCCCACTGTGAACTTCACGCGCTGGAGCGCCCGGCTCCCCGGAACACAGCGCCGCGCCGCCGCGCGGACCGAGACCGCGGTCTCCCCGGACCGCCGGGGGGAAGGCTCCGTACCCGCGGCCCGCGCCGAACCACCGGCCGACGGCACCGCGCCGCTGCCCGCCGTCGACGAACTGCCCGCCCGCGACGTACTCGACCGCGTCCCGGCCCTGGTCGCCCTCGTCCACGGCCCCGACCACCGCCTCGCGTACGTCAACGACGCCTACACGGCGGCCTTCGGCGCGCGGCACCTCGGCGAACCGGCCCGCGACGCCCTCCCGGAGCTGACCGAGCTGGGCCTGCTGCCACTCCTCGACCAGGTCCTGCGCAGCGGCAGACCCCGCACCCTGAAGTCCCGCAAGGGGCCCGACGGCCGCTCCTACACCTTCACCTGCACCCCGGTCGGCGAGCCCGGCGGCGACGGCGCGGTCCTGGTCTTCGCCACCGACGTCACCGACCACGCCGAGGCCGCCGAACGCCTGCGCGCCAGCGAGCGCCGCCAGCGCGAGACCGCCGTCACCCTCCAGCGCTCCCTGCTGCCGCAGGAACTGGAACAGCCCGACGACCTGCGCATCGCCGCCACGTACCAGCCCGGCGGCACGGAGGCGGCGGTCGGCGGCGACTGGTACGACGTGATCACCCTCGGCGGCGGCCGCACCGCGCTCGTGATCGGCGACGTCATGGGCCGGGGCGTCCGCGCGGCCGCCGTCATGGGCCAGCTGCGCACCGCCGTCCGCGCCTACGCCCGCCTGGACCTGCCCCCGCACGAGATCCTGCAGCTCCTCGACGGCCTCGCCACCGAGATCGACGCCAATCAGATCGCCACCTGCGCGTACGCCATCCACGACCCGAACGAGGGCCGGCTGGTGTACGCCTCGGCCGGCCACCTGCCCATCCTGGTGCGCGACGAGCACGGCACGGTCTCCCGCGCCGACGAGCCCACCGGCCCCCCGCTCGGCACCGGCGGCTGGATGCACGCCTCCGGTTCGATCGCACTGGGCCCCGGCTCGACGGCCGTGCTCTACACGGACGGCCTGGTCGAGCGCCGCAACGAGGACCTGGACGAGGGCATCGCCGCCCTGGAACGCGCCCTGTCCGGCGCGACCGGCACGCCGCAGGTCGTCTGCGACCGCCTGGTCCGCTCGGCCGGCGTCACCGCCGACCACGACGACGACGTGGCCGTCCTCGTCCTCCAGCACCCGGCCCGCACGGGCTCCGAGAGCGAGCTCTTCCGCAACGCGGCGCTGGAACTCCTCGGCGGTGTGGAGGCGGCGCCCCGCGCGCGTGCCTTCGCCTCCGGGGTGCTCACCAGCTGGCGCTTCCCCGGCGACCTGCACGACGCGGGTGTCCTGGCGGCGAGCGAGCTGGTCGCCAACTCCCTGCAGCACGGCACCCCGCCCATGCGGCTGCGGCTCCGCCGCACCGACCGGCGCCTGATCATCGAGGTGACCGACGGCGACGACCACCTCCCGCGCCGCCGCCAGGCGGAACCGGCCGACGAGTCGGGCCGGGGCATCGCCATCGTGGCCACCATCGCGTCGAACTGGGGGTCCAGGAACACCCCGGGCGGTGGGAAGGCGGTGTGGTGCGAGTTCCTCCTGCCCACGGGCCGGCCGATGTGAGACCGGGGGGCCGACACCGGCCCCCGCCCCCTTCTCCGTGGCGCGGCTACGCCTCGGCGCCGACCGGCTCGGCCGTCCCGCCGCGGGCCACCACCCGGCTGCTCCTCGCGGCCGCCCACGGCTGGTCCTGCGCGGGGGCCAGCCCCCGCCCGAGCCGCAGCGCCAGCCCGGTGATCCCCAGCGAGAACAGCAGGAAGACCACGACGTACGGCCCGGGCAGCGACGCCGCCAGCGGCCCGCCCACCGCGGGCCCCACCGCCAGCGCCAACTGCTTGACCAGCGCGAAGGCGGAGTTGTACTGCCCCGCCAGCCCGGCCGGCGCGAGATCCGCCACCAGCGGCGCGACCGTCGGCGACAGCATCGCCTCACCCAGCCCGAACAGCGCGTACGTCGACACGAACGCCGCCGTGGCCATCTCCTGGCTGCCGTGCCCCAGCCCCGCGTACGCCGCCGCGAGCCAGGCCACGGCCCAGATCAGGCCCACACCCGCGATCACCCGGGACCGGCGCCGCCGCTCCACGAACCTCAGCACGGCGAACTGCGCCACGACGATCATCAGCGTGTTCGCCGCCAGCGCCGTGCCCAGCGCGGAGGTGGACATCCCCGCGGCCTCCACGCCGTACGCGCTCAGCCCCGACTCGAACTGCCCGTAGCACGCGAAGAACAGCACGAAGCCCAGCACGCACAGCTGCACCATCGCCCGGTTCTCCAGCAGCCGCTTCCAGCTGCCCTTCGCCGACGCGGCCGGCGCGGTGGGCGCGTCGGCGATCCGCGGCGCGTGCGGCATCCGCACCGTCGCCATCACCACGACCAGCAGCAGGAACACCGCCGCCTCGATCGCGAAGAGCAGCGTGAACGACGACACCCGCGTGGTGTCCACGAGGTGCCCGCCTATCAGGCCGCCGACCCCCAGCCCCAGGTTCTGCAGGAAGAACTGCGTCGCGAAGGCCCGCGAGCGCGTCTCCGCCGACGAGCAGTCCACGATCATCGTCGCCAGCGCGGGCTGCATCACGGCCTGCCCGGCCCCGAGCGCCGCCGCCGACAGCAGTACGGCACCGGCGCCGCCCGCCAGTCCCAGGCTCAGTGCGCCCAGCGCGGCCAGGACCAGGGCGGTGAGCAGGACCGGCAGCGGGCCGCGCCGCACGATCGCCCGGCCGGCGAACGGCAGGACGATCAGCGCGGCCACGGCGAAGACGGCGAGCACGAGACCCGCCGTCATGGCCCCCAGCCCCCGCACCTGCGCCACGTAGACGTACAGGTAGGGGACCGTGAAGCCGAGCCCGAACGCGCTGAACGCGTTGCCCACGTGGATCCGGCGCATCGCTGCGCCCATCGCCCTGGTCACGTTCACCTCTCTCACTAGTTAGGAGTGAAGACTTCAAAGCTAAAGTTCGAAGCTAAAGAGTACACATCCAAGGACTTCAAGGCAAAGGCACTGCGTGCGATACTGCGGCCATGGCCGACACCTCCGGCGTCACCGAGCCGAGCCTCGAAGAACAGATCGCCGCCTACCAGCGCGAGTTCCAGGACCTGGACCCCCAGGTCGAGAAGATCGTGTCGGCGCTGTCCCGGCTCAACCGCCGCATGAACGTCGCCTACGGCCGCCAGACCTCCGGCCTCGGCATCAGCAACGCCGAGTGGGAGGTCCTGAAGGCCCTCGTCCTGTCCGGCGCCCCGTACCGCATGGGCCCCAGCGACCTCGCCAAGCGGCTCGGCCTCACGCCGGCCGCGATGACGCACCGGATCGACCGCATGGTCACCGAGGGACTGGTCACCAGGGAGCGCGACGAGACCAACCGGGTGCGGGTCATCGTCGAGCTGACGCCCGAGGGCCGCGAGAAGTGGCTGGAGGCCATGCGCCTCGCGACCGTCTTCGAGGAGGACCTGCTCCAGGACCTCACCCCCGCCGAGCGCACCGTCCTCGGAGAGGTCCTGACCCGCCTGCTGCGCCGCGTGGAGCACGCCCAGCCGGACGCCGGCGGCCGGCTCAGCGACCTGGACTGAGCGGCCGAAAAGATCTTGACAGGCGACGCTTGACACGCCCCCGGGCGATCCGTATAGTTCTTCGGGTTGCCGCGGAGCCGTAACGGTTCCTCGACAGCACCTCAGCCGCCACGAGCGGCACCTCAACCAAAGCACGATCTCCCGACCGGGTTGATTTCGGCGCGCCCGAATTCAATTCGAATAGGGACCCGGCGGCCCGATTAGGAATCGCCGGACGGATCCGCTAAGGTTTGAGACGTCGGAACGGCCCAACGGCCGGGAAGACAAGCCCCGCTGACTGGGGATCAGACACCGAAAGG
>NZ_KQ948856.1:294815-366760 GCF_001514215.1 Streptomyces bungoensis | reverse complement strand
AGTTCTGAGGCAACGAACAGTTGCCGGCTAGAGCTGAACTCACAAAAGAAAAGTGTGCTTGTTCGCTCGAAACCATTAGGGTTTCGGTGGTCATAGCGTGAGGGAAACGCCCGGTTACATTTCGAACCCGGAAGCTAAGCCTCACAGCGCCGATGGTACTGCAGGGGGGACCCTGTGGGAGAGTAGGACGCCGCCGAACAATCTTTGGAAGGACCCCTGGTCACCAGCGTTCAGCTGGGACCGGGGGTCCTTTCGTTTTTCCATGCTTGCGGTACCTAAGACAGGAGTCACCATGTCCACCAACTCTCCCGACGATCGACCGGAGCGCGACCAGCGGCGACGGGACAGTGGTGACCGTGGCGGCTTCCGCCGCGATTACGGCCGTCGCGACGACCGTGACCGTGGTGGTGAGCGCGGTGACCGTGGTGACCGGGGAGGTTTCCGCCGGGACGACCGACGTGATGACCGGCGCGGCGGCTTCGGCGACCGTGACCGGGGCGACCGTGGCGGCTACGGCCGGCGCGACGACCGCCGCGAGGGCGACCGCAGGGACGACCGCGGTGGCGACCGTCCCTCCTTCCGGCGCGACGACAACCGCGGCGGGGACCGCCCCACTTACCGGCGCGACGACCGGGGTGGCGACCGCCCGAACTACCGACGTGATGACACCCGTGGTGGCGACCGTCCGTCCTACCGGCGCGACGACACCCGTGGTGGCGACCGCCCCTCCTTCCGGCGTGACGACCGCAGCGGTGATCGCCCCTCCTACCGGCGCGACGACAACCGCGGTGGCGACCGTCCGTCCTACCAGCGCGACGACACCCGGGGCGGCTTCCGCCGCGACAACGACCGGCGTGACGACCGTGACCGTGGTGACCGCGGCGGGTTCCGTCGTGACGACCGCCGTGACGAGCGACGTGACGATCGCAGGGACGACCGTCGCGACGACCGCCGTGGCGGCTACGGCGACCGTGACCGGGGCGACCGCGGCAGCAGCTACGGTCGGCGGGACGACCGCCGTGAGGGCGATCGAGGGTCTCGTCCGGCGTTCCAGCGCGACGACCGCGACCGCGGCTTCCGTCGGGACGACCGCCGTGACGACCGCCGTGACGACCGCGGCTTCCGCCGCGACGACCGTGGTGGCGACCGCCCCTCCTATCGGCGCGACGACGACCGCGGCCACGGCCGGCGGGACGATCGCCGCGAGGGCGACCGGGGCTCTCGTCCGGCGTTCCAGCGCGACGACCGCGACCGCGGCTTCCGTCGTGACGACCGCCGTGACGATCGCCGCGACGACCGCCGGGGCGAAGACCGTGGCGGCTACGGCGGCCGCCGGGACGACAGCCGGGACCGCGGTGGGTTCCGGGGCGGCCGGGACGACCGCGGTGGGCGTGGCCCCCGTCGGGACGACCGCGGCGGGCGACCCGGTGGGTTCCGGGGCCGGGACGACCGCGGTGGCCGTTTCGGAGATGAGCGCTCCCGTGACCGGGACCGTGAGCCGATCAAGCGGCTGCCGATCCCCGAGGACGTCACCGGAGACGAGATCGACAAGGATGTCCGGCAGGAGCTGCAGAGCCTGCCCAAGACGCTCGCGGAGGACGTCGCCAAGAACCTGGTGATGGTCGCGCGGCTCATCGACGAGGACCCCGAGGGCGCGTACGGCTACTCCAAGGTCGCCCTGCGCCTGGCGTCCCGCGTGGCCGCCGTGCGCGAGGCCGGCGGGTTCGCCGCCTACGCCAACCAGAAGTACGGCGAGGCCCTCGCGGAGTTCCGGGCGGCTCGGCGGATGACCGGCAGCGTCGAGCTGTGGCCGGTGATGGCCGACTGCGAGCGTGGGCTCGGTCGTCCGGAGAAGGCGCTGGACATGGCCGGCGCCCCCGAGGTGCACAAGCTGGACAAGGCCGGCCAGGTCGAGATGCGGCTCGTCGCGGCCGGTGCCCGGCGTGACATGGGACAGCTGGACGCGGCCATCGTGACCCTGCAGAGCCCCGAGCTGGCCTCCAGCTCGGTCCAGCCCTGGACCGCCCGCCTGCGGTACGCCTACGCCGACGCCCTGCTTGCCGTCGGCCGGGAGAACGAGGCGCGCGAGTGGTTCGCGAAGGCCGTCGAGGCCGACAGGGACGGCAGCACGGACGCCTCCGACCGGCTCGCGGAGCTGGACGGCGTGGAGTTCGTCGACGCCCTCGACGAGGGCGAGGGCGAGGCCGACGCCGAGGACGTTCCTGCGCCGGACGACCAGGCCGACAAGGTCGACGACCACGACGAATCCGAGGACGACGAGGACGAGGACGAGGACGGCGACGACGAGGACGGTCACGACAACCCGGCCGACCGCGACGACCAGCGCTGAGCGTCGCTGACCGGCACTGACCGGTATTGACCGCCGACGACGAAAGGGCGGGCCCACAGGGCCCGCCCTTTCGCGTTTCCTCAGACCTCCAGCGCCCGCAGCACCAGCCCCGACGCCGGCTTCGGCCCGAACGACGTCGACTTGCGGGGCATCGTCACCCCCTGGCGGGCCAGGTCGCGTACGACGTCCTCGCGGACCGGATGCATCAGCACCGCCGTGCCGCCGTCGCGTTCCGCCTTCGCGACCGTGGCCGCCGTGTCGTGGATGTAGGCGATGTGGGCCGGGGAGTCCTCCGGGATGCGCCACACGTGGTCGAGCAGCGTGGCGTGCAGGACGGTGGCGTCCAGGGAGCGCCAGGCGGCCGGGCGGTCCGCCGGGACCGTGCGGTTCAGCAGGGCCGGGTCCGGGCGGTCGATGAGGTGGAACGCGCCGTCGCCGGCCAGCAGGAAGGCGTTGCCCGCGCAGGCCGCGTCCGCCAGCACCTCCAGCGCGTCGGCCAGCGGCACGTCCAGGTGCCGCACCCGGAACAGGCCCTCCACGGCCGCGAGCGCGTCGGCGACCGCGAGGCCGTGCAGCAGGCGGTGGATGGCGCGGACGCGCAGCGGATAGCGGGCGGTGTCCACCAGCAGGACCAGCCCGTGGTCCCAGGGGCTGGGGGAGGGGTGTTCGGCGCGCAGCTGCCGGTAGGTGGCCCAGCGGTGATGGCCGTCGGCGATGAGCGCCTGGTGGTGGGCGAGGTCGGACTGGATGCGGGTCAGGTCGGCGGGGTCGGTGACCGCCCACAGGCGGTGGTGGAAGCCGTCCTCGGTCGTCGTGTCCAGCAGCGGCAGGCGGCGCGCCGTACGCTCGACGACCTCGGCCGCCGTGCCGTTGCCGTGGTAGGTCAGCAGCAGCGGCTCGAGGTTCGCGCGCGTGGCGCGCATCAGGGCCGCACGGTCGGCGACCACCGGAGGCATGACCTCCTCGTGCGGCAGCACCACCCCGTCCGACGGCTCCGACACCTCCAGTGCGCCGATGACACCGCGCTGGACCATGCCGCCCCCGTCGCGTTGCTCGTACACGTACAGGGCCGGCTCGGGGTCGGCGGTCAGGACGCCCTCGGCGAGCCAGCGGCGCAGCGTGTCGGCCGCCTGTTCGGTGCGGGCGCTCGGCGTGCCGGCCTCGGGCAGGATCAGCCGGACGATGTTGTACGGGTCGGCCGACTGGAGGTGGTGCACCCCGTCGGGGCGCACGACGACGTCGTACGGCGGGGAGGTGACGGAGGCGAGGCTGCCGACCCGGTCCGGGTCGTAGCGCAGGCCTCGGAACGGGGTGAGTTCCAGGCCTCGGCGCGCCGTTGCTTCCGAGTGACCTGCAGTGTTCATCCCGGCATCGTACGTGTGTCAGTGGGTTGGGGGATGATCGGGGGAAAGACGGTCGAACGAGGAGCGATGCGGAATGAGCCACGGCGTCAGGACGAGGCCCGAGGGCAGTGGGCAGCCCCTGAGCGAGGCGTACGACACCGCGCTGCTCGACCTGGACGGGGTGGTGTACGCGGGCGGCAGCGCCATCGCCCACGCCGTCGAGTCGCTGGCGGCGGCGCGGGCCGGCGGGATGCGGCTGGCCTACGTCACCAACAACGCGCTGCGCACGCCGGACGCGGTGGCCGGGCACCTGACGGAGCTGGGGATACCGACGGCGGCGGACGAGGTCATCACCTCGGCGCAGGCGGTCGCGCGGCTGATCAGCGAGCAGGTGCCGGCCGGGGCGCGGGTGCTGGTGATCGGCGGTGACGGGCTGCGGGTCGCGCTGCGCGAACGGGGTCTGACGCCGGTGGAGTCGGCGGACGACGACCCGGCGGCGGTGGTGCAGGGCTACGGCGGGCTCGATCTGCCCTGGGGGCGTTTCGCGGAGGCGGCGTACGCCGTCGCGCGCGGGGTGCCGTGGTTCGCGTCCAACACCGACCTGACGATCCCCAGCGGGCGCGGCATCGCGCCGGGCAACGGGGCGGCCGTGGAGGTCGTACGCATCGCGACCGGTGCGGAGCCGCAGGTGGCGGGCAAGCCGCAGCCGCCCATGCACCGGGAGACGATCCTGCGGACGGGCGCGCGGCGGCCGCTGGTGGTCGGGGACCGGCTGGACACGGACATCGAGGGCGCGTTCAACGGGGAGGTGGACTCGCTGCTGGTGCTGACCGGTGTCACGGACGGCGCCCGGCTGCTCGCCGCGTCGCCGCGGCACCGGCCGACGTACGTGGACGCCGATCTGCGCGGGCTGCTCACGGGCCAGCCGGAGATCACCCGTGAGGGTGACGGATTCCGGTGCGGCGGGTGGACGGCGTCCGCCGGGGCGGAGCGGCTGGAGCTGGACGGTGACGGCGAGGGCCTGGACGGTCTGCGGGCGCTGTGCGCGGCGGCCTGGACGGCGGCCGGTGACGGCTCGTGCGAGCTGGACGGCGGCAAGGCGCTGGCCCGGCTCGGTCTCTGACGCACGGGGGATCGTGTCGCAAGCGAGGGTAGGCTAACCTAACCTCGTGTTGGTCGACAGTCCTCCGGAACAGCGCGCGGAGACCGCCCCCGCGCCCCCGACTCGTGGGCCGCTACGGGCCCTCGGTCTCCTGCTCGGCGCCGCGCTCCTGGTGCTCGTCGCCCTGGCGAGCATCGCGATCGGGGCGAAGGCGCTGGCGCCGGACCAGGTCTGGCACGGCCTGTTCCACGCCACGGGGACGTACGGCGACGTGGTCGTCGAGCAGCGGCTCGCGCGCACCGTCCTGGGCCTGCTGGCCGGCGCCGCGCTCGGGCTGGCCGGTGCGGTGCTGCAGGCGCTCACCCGCAACCCGCTGGCCGATCCCGGGCTGCTCGGCATCAACGCGGGCGCCTCCGCCGCCGTCGTCACGGCCATGACCTGGTTCGGCGTCACCAGCCTCACCGGATACGTGTGGTTCGCCTTCGGAGGCGCGGCGGCGGTCGGGGCGCTGGTGTGGTTCCTCGGCGGCAGCCGGGGCGCCACCCCCGTCCGGCTCGCGCTCGCCGGCACGGCGATCAGCGCCGCCCTCTACGGCTACCTCCAGGCCGTCATGATCACGGACGACGCGGCGCTGGGCCGGATGCGCTTCTGGACGGTCGGATCGCTCGCCTCGGCGACCGGCCCGACCATCACCCAGGTGCTGCCGTTCCTCGCCGCGGGCACGCTGCTCGCGCTCGGCCTCGCCCGGCCGCTGAACGCCGTGGCGATGGGCGACGACACCGCCCGCGCCCTCGGCGCGCGCGTGCACCGCACCCGCGCGCTGGCCATGCTGGCCGCGACCGTGCTGTGCGGAGCCGCGACCGCCGCCTGCGGGCCGATCGCCTTCGTCGGCCTCGTGGTCCCGCACGCCGTGCGCTCCTTCACCGGCCCCGACCTGCGCTGGATCCTGCCCTACGCCACCGTCCTGTCGCCCGTGCTGCTGCTCGGCGCCGACGTCGCCGGCCGGATCGTCGCCCGCCCCGCGGAGCTCCAGGTGGGCATCGTCACCGCGATCCTCGGCGGCCCGGTCTTCATCCTGCTCGTACGACGGCGCAGGACGGCCCGGCTGTGACGACCCGGCAGAAGACCCGGCAGCCGAGCCCGCACACCGGTCGCGCCGTGCGCCTCCCCGGAGGGCTGTCGCTGCGCCTGGACGTCCGTGCCCTGACCGTCGCGGCCCTGCTCCTCGCCGCCGCTCTCGCGGCGGGCGTGGCGCTGATCGGGACCGGTGACGCCGGGATCCCGGCCGCCGGCGTCCTGCGCACCCTGGCCGGTGACGGCACCGCCTACCAGGACTTCATCGTGCGCGAGCTGCGGCTGCCGCGGGTCCTGGTCGGCCTGCTGGTCGGCGCCTGCCTAGGCCTGGGCGGCGCGCTGTTCCAGGCGGTCTCGCGCAACCCGCTCGGCAGCCCGGACGTCCTCGGGCTGTCCCAGGGGTCGACGGCGGGCGCGCTGGTCGTGATCGTGCTCATGTCCGGCACCGCCGCCCAGGTCACCGCGGGCGCGCTGGCCGGCGGCCTGGTGACCGGGCTCGCCATCCACCTGCTCGCCTGGAGGCAGGGCGTGCACGGGTACCGGCTGGTCCTGGTCGGCATCGGCGTGTCCGCGATCGTCACCGCGGTCAACGGCTATCTGCTCACCCAGGCCGACCTGGTCGACGCGGCCCGTGCGGTGGTGTGGATGACCGGGTCCCTGGGCGGCCGCGACTGGGACCAGGTGTGGCCGCTGCTGGGCCTGTGCGCCGTCCTCCTCCCGCTGGTCCTCGTCCACGCGCGGGCCCTGAGGATGATGGAGATGGGCGACGACGCGGCGCACGCCCTCGGGGTGCGCGTGCAGCGGGTGCGGCTGGTGCTGATGGTCTGCGCCGTCCTGCTCACCGCGGCCGCCACCGCCGCCGCCGGCCCGGTGAGCTTCGTGGCCCTGACCGCGCCGCAGCTCGCCCGGCGCCTTACCCGCTCACCCGGCCCCAACCTGCTGCCCTCCCTGTGCATGGGCGCCGCCCTGCTCGTCGCCGCCGACTGGGCCTCGCAGCGCGCCTTCGGCGCCGACCAGTTGCCCGTGGGCGTGGTCACCGGCGTCCTCGGCGGCGGCTATCTGCTGTGGCTGCTGGTCACCGAACGCAGGGCGGGCCGGATGTGAAGCGGCCCGCACCCCGACCCGCCGAGACGCACCCCGCCCCGCCGAGACGCACCCCCACCCGCCGAGGAGCACCGTGAACCGCCTGTCCGCCGAGAACGTGACCCTCGCCTACGACCAGCGTGTGATCGCCGAGAAGCTGTCGGTGGAGATCCCCGACCGGTCCTTCACGGTGATCGTCGGCCCGAACGCGTGCGGCAAGTCGACGCTGCTGCGGGCGCTGTCGCGGATGCTGAGGCCCGGCCGGGGCCGGGTGCTGCTCGACGGGCAGGCCATCCAGTCGATGCCCGCCAAGAAGGTCGCCCGCACCCTCGGGCTGCTGCCGCAGTCGTCCGTCGCCCCCGACGGCATCACGGTCGCGGACCTCGTCGGCCGCGGCCGCTACCCGCACCAGGGCCTGCTGCGCCAGTGGTCCGCCGAGGACGAGCGGGTCGTGACCGAGGCGATGCGGCAGACCGGGGTCGCCGAGCTGGCCGGACGGTACGTGGACGAGCTGTCGGGCGGGCAGCGCCAGCGCGTGTGGATCGCCATGGCGCTGGCCCAGCAGACCCCGCTGCTGCTCCTGGACGAGCCGACCACGTACCTGGACATCCAGCACCAGATCGACGTCCTCGACCTGTGCGCCGAACTGCACGAGACGCAGGGCCGCACGCTCGTGGCCGTCCTGCACGACCTGAACCACGCCGCCCGCTACGCCACCCACCTCATCGCCCTGCGCGACGGCACGGTGGTCGCCGAGGGGGCCCCGGCGGACGTCGTCACGGCCGAACTGGTCGAGGAGGTCTTCGGGCTGCGCTGCCAGGTCATCGACGACCCGCAGACCGGCACCCCGCTGGTGGTGCCGGCGGCCAGGAGGGCACGGCTCACAGCAGCTTCCTGAGCCGGAACAGGTCCAGCAGGCTCGCCTCCAGCCGCACCCGGCCCCTGCCCCAGGCGGTCGCGAAGTTCAGCTCTCCGTCCACCAGCGCCACCAGGTCGTCCCCGGCCATCGCCAGCCGTATCTGGCCCCGCACGCGCGGCGGTCCCGGGTGCGTGGCGTCGACCACGACCCGGCCGTCGGTCATCCGGCCCACGAAGGTGACGTCGAGATCGGTGACGTGACAGCTCACCGAGCGGTCCAGGGCGGCGGCCGCACGGACCTCCCCCTCGGCCCCCCGCATGTTGTCCGAAAGCTTCTCCAGCGCGGCGCGGCACTCCTCGATCGTGGCCATCGCCACCGACGGTACCCCAGCGGTTCGGGGTAGCGTCGGGGCATGAGCGAGAGCGTGTCCGAGGCCCCCGCCGACGCCGTGGCGCAGGCCGGACAACCCGAGTACGACCCCGCCGCCCCGGCCCCCCTGGAGGTGCCCCGCACCGCCACCGGCGACGCCGAGGTCGACGCCCGGCTGGAACGGCTGGCCGACGCCGACCACCTCGCCACCGACGGGCACCTGGAGGTGTACGAGGATGTACACCAGGGACTGCGCGACGCGCTCACCGCGCTGGACGCCGAGGCCCCGCAGGGCCGCCCCCAGTAGTCCGTACCGACACAGGAGCTGAACCGAACGTGGCAGGAGTCGCACGCCGCCGTCTGGACGCGGAGCTGGTCCGCCGGAAGCTCGCGCGCTCGCGCGAGCACGCCGGCCAGCTGATCGCCGCCGGCCGGGTCACCGTCGGCAGGACCGTCGCGACCAAGCCGGCCACGCAGGTCGAGACCGCCTCGGCCATCGTCGTCGCCGTCGACGACAGCGATCCCGACTACGTCTCCCGCGGCGGGCACAAGCTCGCCGGCGCGCTGGAGGTGTTCGTGCCGCAGGGGCTCGCCGTCGAGGGCCGGCGCGCCCTGGACGCCGGCGCGTCCACCGGCGGCTTCACCGACGTCCTGCTGCGCGCGGGCGCCGCGCACGTCATCGCCGTGGACGTCGGATACGGCCAACTCGCCTGGTCTCTCCGGCAGGATGAACGCGTCACCGTCAAGGACCGTACGAACGTACGCGAGTTGACGCTTGAGGCGATCGATGGGGAACCTGTGGATCTGGTCGTGGGTGATCTGTCCTTCATCCCGCTCGGGCTGGTGCTGCCCGCCCTGCGGCGGTGCGTGAAGCCGGACGCCGACCTGGTGATGATGGTCAAGCCGCAGTTCGAGGTGGGGAAGGAACGGCTGGGCAGCGGGGGTGTCGTACGGAGTCCGCAGCTGCGGGCGGAGGCCGTGCGGACGGTGGCAGGGAAGGCCTGGGAACTGGGGCTCGGGGTGCGGGGGGTCACCGCGAGCCCGCTGCCCGGGCCGTCCGGGAACGTCGAGTACTTTCTCTGGCTGCGGGCGGGGGCACCCCAGGTGGACCCGGCCGACGTCGACCGTGCAGTGGCGGAGGGGCCGCGTTGACACAGAACCTGGTGCGTACTGTTTTCCTGCTCGCCCACACCGGGCGGCCGGCGGCCATCCGCAGCGCGGAGCTGGTCGTCAAGGGCCTGGTACGGCACGGCATCGGCGTGCGCGTGCTGGAGGAGGAGGCGCGCGACCTGCCGCTCCCGGACGAGGTCCAGCTGGTCAAGGAGGCGACTCCGCAGTGCCTCGACGGGTGCGAGCTGCTGATCGTCCTCGGCGGTGACGGCACGCTGCTGCGCGGCGCCGAGTTCGCCCGCGCCTCCGGGGTGCCGATGCTCGGCGTCAACCTCGGGCGCGTCGGATTCCTCGCGGAGGCCGAGCGGGACGACCTCGACCGGGTGGTCGACCGGGTGGTGGCCCGGTCGTACGAGGTCGAGGAGCGGATGACCGTCGACGTCGTCGTGCACCGCAACGGGGACATCGTGCACACGGACTGGGCGCTGAACGAGGCGGCCGTGCAGAAGGCCGGCGCCGAGAAGCTGCTCGAGGTGGTGCTGGAGATCGACGGGCGCCCGGTGACCGGGTTCGGGTGCGACGGCGTGGTGCTGTCGACGCCCACCGGCTCCACCGCCTACGCGTTCTCCGCAGGCGGGCCCGTCGTGTGGCCCGAGGTGGAGGCGCTGCTCATGGTGCCGATCAGCGCGCACGCCCTGTTCGCCAAGCCGCTGGTCACCTCCCCCGACTCCGTGCTCGCGGTGGAGGTGCTGCCGCACATCCCGCCGGGCGTGCTGTGGTGCGACGGGCGGCGGACCATCGAGCTGCCGCCGGGGGCGCGGGTGGAGGTGCGGCGCGGGGCCGTGCCGGTCCGGCTGGCCCGGCTGCACCACTCGTCGTTCACCGACCGGCTCGTGGCCAAGTTCGCCCTGCCCACCACGGGATGGCGCGGAGCACCGCACCACTCGCCGGAGTGACACGGGCGGGCCATGTGCACTCTCCGGCCCGGACCTCGTATGGTCTGTGTCGTGTTGGAGGAGATGCGGATACGGTCACTCGGGGTCATCGACGACGCCGTCGTCGAGCTGTCGCCGGGGTTCACCGCCGTCACCGGTGAGACGGGTGCGGGCAAGACCATGGTGGTCACCAGCCTCGGGCTGCTGCTCGGCGGGCGGGCGGACCCGGCACTCGTGCGGATCGGTGCCGGCAAGGCGGTCGTGGAGGGGCGGATCGCCGTGCCCGCGGACGCCGCGGCCGTCGTGCGCGCCGAGGAGGCCGGGGCCGAGCTGGACGACGGCGCCCTGCTGATCAGCCGTACCGTCTCCGCCGAGGGGCGCTCCCGGGCGCACCTGGGCGGGCGCAGCGTGCCCGTGGGGCTGCTCGCCGAGCTGGCCGACGACCTGGTGGCCGTGCACGGGCAGACCGATCAGCAGGGGCTGCTGAAGCTGTCCCGGCAGCGGCAGGCCCTCGACCGGTATGCCGGGGACGCGGTCGCCGGGCCGCTCGCCAAGTACGGCGAGGCCTACCGGCGGCTGCGGGCCGTCTCCGCCGAGCTGGAGGAGATCGTCACGCGCGCGCGTGAGCGGGCCCAGGAAGCCGACATGCTGCGCTACGGGCTCGAGGAGATCGCCGCCGTGGAGCCCCGCGCCGGGGAGGACGCGGAGCTGGCGGAGGAGGCGGAGCGGCTGGGGCACGCGGAGGCGCTGGCGTCCGCCGCGACGGCCGCGCACGCCGCCCTGGCGGGCAATCCGGAGGACCCCGAGGGGATCGACGCCTCCACCCTCGTCGCGGGCGCCCACCGGGCCCTGGAGGCCGTGCGGTCCCATGACCCGGCGCTGGCCGCGCTCGCCGACCGCATCGGGGAGATCGGCATCCTGCTCGGCGACGTCGCCGGCGAGCTGGCGGGGTACGCCGACGATCTGGACGCCGATCCGCTGCGGCTGGCCGCGGTCGAGGAGCGCCGGGCCGCGCTCACCGCGCTCACCCGCAAGTACGGCCAGGACGTGAACGCCGTCCTCGCCTGGGCCGAGCAGGGCGCCGCCCGGCTCACCGAACTCGACGGCGACGACGACCGGGTCGGGGAGCTGACCGCCGAGCGGGACGCGCTGCGCACCGAACTGGGCGCCCTGGCGCAGGCGCTGACGGACGCGCGCGCCGAGGCCGCCGAGCGGTTCGCGGCCGCCGTGACCGCCGAGCTGGCCTCGCTGGCGATGCCCCACGCGCGCGTGTCCTTCGCCCTCCGGCAGACCGAGGACCCCGAGGGCGTCGAGGTCGGCGGGCGCACGGTCGCCTACGGGCCGTCGGGCGTCGACGAGGTCGAGCTGCTGCTCGCCCCGCACCCGGGCGCCCCCGCGCGGCCCATCGCCAAGGGCGCGTCCGGTGGTGAGCTGTCCCGCGTGATGCTGGCCGTGGAGGTCGTGTTCGCGGGCACGGACCCGGTTCCGACGTACCTCTTCGACGAGGTCGACGCCGGTGTCGGCGGCAAGGCCGCAGTCGAGATCGGCCGCCGCCTGGCCAAGCTCGCCCGGACCGCGCAGGTCGTCGTCGTCACGCACCTGCCCCAGGTCGCCGCCTTCGCCGACCGGCAGCTGCTGGTCGAGAAGACCGACGACGGCTCGGTCACCCGGTCCGGCGTGAAGGTCCTGGAGGGCGAGGAGCGGGTCCGCGAGCTCTCCCGGATGCTGGCGGGCCAGGAGGACTCCGAGACGGCCCGCGCGCACGCGGAGGAACTGCTGGCGACGGCCCGCGCGGATCTGTGACACGGCGGCCCCCGCGCGCGGGCGGAGCCGGGAGCGTGAGGGGGGCGCGCGGGACTTCTCGCGTACGCCGCCGCGGTCGTCGCGGCGGCGGTGTCCGGGGACCGGGTGAGCGCCTCGGCGCCCTCGCTGTGAGGGCCTGACCTCGGGATACGGGCAGGGCGGCTGTTCGGCCCGATCCGGGCCGCGTTCACCCTTGTGGGTGACGTGCTCCGGCGCATTGCTCCGGCCCGCCGAAGGGTGCGCCCTCGCCGGATTTCCCGCAACGGCCTTACGTCCTGGCATGCTTGACGGAGAACGGGGGCGAGCGCGGTCCGCGTCGCAGGCGCGCGGTACGTCCTTCCGCCCTCCCGCGCCCGCTACCTTCAGTACGTTTCCTCGTGACCGCCCCGCGCCGAACCAGGAGCCCCGGCCCCGTGAGCCCGAGCAGCAAGGCACCGCACGGCCAGTCGCCGCTGCGCACCGTGCAGGTGCTGGGCGGCGGCAACGCCGGCAGCAGCGCGCACGTCCGCTCGCTGGCCGAAGGGCTCGTCGCCCGGGGCGTGCGGGTCACGGTATGCGCCCCCTCCGAGGCCGATCGCGCCTACGACTTCACGGGCGCCGGCGCCGCCCACGTGCACGTGCCGCGCAGCAGCGACCCGGCGTCCGTGGCCGCGCTCCGCACGGTCTGCACGGACGCCGACCTGGTGCACGCGCACGGGCTGCACGCCTCCTTCCGCGCCGCCCTCGCGCTCAGCGGCCGGCCGACCCCGCTGGTGATCACCTGGCACAACCGCGCCGAGGCGGAGGGCGCGCGGGCCCATCTGCTGCGGCTGCTGGAGCGGCGCGTGGTCAGGGCGTCCACCGTCGTCCTCGGCACCACCTCCGACCTGGTGGACCGGGCGCGCCGGACGGGAGCCCGGGACGCCCGGCTCGCCGCCGTGTCCCTGCCCCGGCGCAGCCGCCCCGCCGACGGCGACGACCCCGACCCGCTGCGGCCCAAGACGCGCGCCGAACTCGGCGCCACCGGGCGTCCGTTGCTCATCGCCGTCGGCTCCCTGGACCGCCGGCGCGGCTACGACGTCCTGCTGGACGCGGCCGCCCGGTGGCGGGACCTCGACCCCGTGCCGCTGGTCGTGATCGCGGGGGAGGGGCCGCTCAGGCCGGTGCTGCAGCGGCGGATCGAGGAGGAGGAGCTGCCCGTGCGGCTCATCGGGCTGCGCGAGGACGCGACCGACCTCCTCGCGGCCGCCGATCTGGCGCTGCTGCCGAGCCGGCGCGAGGCGCGGTCCGTCCTCGCCCAGGAGGCCCTCCACGCGCGCGTACCGCTCGTCGCGACCCGCGTCGGCGGCATCCCGGACCTCGTCGGCGACGCCGCCGAACTCGTCCCGCCCGACGACCCCGTGGCCCTCGCCGCCGCCGTCACACGGCTCCTCGCGGACCCCGAACGCCGCGAGGACCTCCGCGACCGCGGCACCCGGCAGGCCGCCACCTGGCCGACGGAGGACGAGACGGTCGCGCAAGTGCTCAGCATCTACGACGAGTTGACCCAGCCGAGACCGCTCGCCTGAGTCCGCTGACCGCTCCTAGGACACGTGGCGGCGGGCACGCAGGGCGAGGCTCAGAGCCAGCACCGTCTGGGGGTCGTCCAGGTCGGTGCCGAGCAGTTCGCCGATGCGGGCGAGGCGGTTGTACAGGGTCTGACGGTTGAGATGCAGCTCGCGGGCGGTCTCCGCCTTGCGGCCCGCGTGGGCCAGGTACGTCTCCAGAGTGGGCAGCAGGGGCGGCTTGGAGCGGTGGTCGTGGTCGCGCAGCGGGCCGATGGCGCGGTCCACGAAGGCCGCCAGGTCCGGGTGGTCGCGCAGCCGCCACAGCAGCAGGTCGATGTCGAGGCGGCGGGCGTCGTACCAGGGGCGGTCGGTCAGCCCCTGCGCCGCCGTCGCCGTCTCCGCCGCGTGCCTGAGGCCCGCCGACGCGGCCGCCCACCCGCCGGCCACCCCCACCACCACGACCGGCGGCGGGGACCCCGGCCGCCGCATCCCGGCCCGCTCCACGCCCGCCCGCAGCGCCGCCGCGACCCGGTCCGCCACCGCCGGCCGCTCCGACTCCGAGCGCAGGCCGAGCAGCACCAGCACCCGGCCCTCCACCGGCCGCACGCCCAGCAGCACCGGGACGCCGACCGAGGCCAGCTCCTCGGAGACCGCGCGCGCCAGCACCGCCCAGCCGCCGCCCGGCGACAGGGAGTCCCCGATCCGCATCACCACCGGCAGCAACGGGCTGCCGGCGGGCTTGAAGCCGAGCACGCGGGCCTGCGCGGGGGCGTCCTCCGCGCTGATACGGCCCTCGGCGAGGTCGGTGAGGAAGTCGCCCCGGCCGCGCGCGGCCAGCTCCTCCTCCTGCCGGGCCTGCATCAGCACCACGGCCAGGATGCCCGCGGCCCGCTCGGCGGCCATCCGGTGCACCGGGGCCAACGGGGAGCGGACCGGCAGCAGCACCAGACGGGCCCGCACCGCCCCCGCCCCCGGCCCGCCGCCGGGCACGTCCACCAGCACCGAGCCGGCCGGCGGCGGCGCGTCCTTCTGCGGGCCCCGCAGCCCCTCCCACACCTGCAGCGGGTCAGCGCCCTCGGGCCCGGACCCGGCGGCGTACAGCAGCCGGCCGTCCGTCGTCTCCAGGAACACCGGGTTGCCGCCGAAGTCCGCCAGGATGCCCAGCACCTGCGGCACCCCGCCGCCGCCCAGCAGCGCCTCGGTGCACCGCCGGTGCACCTCCTCCGCGCGCTGCAGCAGCGCGTAGTGCCCGTTGACGATCTCGGTGTGGATCTCCTCGGTGACGGTCACGAACGGCACCTCGCGGTGCAGCTGGACCAGCGGCAGACCGGCCGCCCGGGCCGTGTCCACCAGCGCGGCCGGCAGCCGCGTGAAGCGCGGGCCCAGCTCCACCACCAGGGCGGCGATGCCCCGCTCGGCGAGTGTCCGCACGAACGCCCGCTGCTCGGCCGGGCGGGTGCCCAGGCCGTAGCCCGTGGTGAGCAGCAGCTCGCCGCCCTTCAGCAGCGAGGCGATGTTCGGCACCTCCCCGGCGTGCACCCAGCGCACGGTGCGGCCCAGCCGGTCGGCGCCCGCCAGGATCTCCGGGAGCCCGCTGCGCAGCCCCGGCAGCTCCAGCGCCCGCCGGACCGTGATCCCGGCGCCCTCAGTGGCGGGCCTGCTCTCCGTACCGCTGTCCATGCACCGGACGCTACCTGCGCAAACACCCTGAGGACATCCCCGGGCTACACCGGCCGGATGTTGTGGTTGAAGCGGAACACGTTGTCGGGGTCCCAGCGGCGCTTCACCTTGGCCAGGCGCAGGCCGTTCCCCGGACCGAGGCCCGCCCGCACCCGCTCGGCGCCCTCGTCGCCGATGAAGTTGAGGTAGACGGCACCGGTGCTCCACGGCCGGACGTCGGCCCGTACGTCCCGCACCCAGGCGACCGCCCGCTCGTCGTCGGCCGGGTCCGCCCAGACGGCCAGCGGATGCGCCGCCCAGGCCGCGTCCCGGTACGGCACCGGCCACTCGTGCGGCCCGGCGGCGACGGCCCCGCCCTGCGGGAACAGCAGGTGCTGGGTGTGGGTGGGCACCGGCATGCCGTCCGCGCGGGCGCAGAAGACGTCCACCAGCTTGTCCGGGAGCCCGGTCAGGTACTCCGCCGACCAGTGGTTGCGCAGCCCGGACGGGACGTCGAACAGGCACTGCGCGTCCGCGTACGGCAGGTCACCGGCCAGCTCCGCCTCGTGCGGCAGCGCGAGCAGCGGCTCGGCGAGCTTCCGCAGGTCCTCGCCGCGGCCCGGGTACGTCAGCAGCGCACCGCACACGAGCGTGCCCGCCAGGTGCTCGGGCACGAACGCGTGGGGCGGGCCGGTCAGGTACAGCACCGCGCCGCCCAGCTCGTCGGGCCCGGCGTGCACGACCTCCCGGAAGGTGCGCACCACGTCGGGCCCGAACCGGGGGAGGTAGAGCAGCAGGGCGAGGGAGAACTCCGGCATCTCGTGCAGGCACAGGGTGAGCGCGGTGGCGACGCCGAAGTTCCCGCCGCCGCCGTGCAGCGCCCAGAACAGCTCGGGGTTCTCGTCGGGGTTGGCGTGCACCCGCTCGGCGTCGGCGGTCACCAGCTCCACGCCCAGGAGGTTGTCGACGGCCAGGCCGAAGGCGCGGTCCAGCCAGCCCGTGCCGCCGCCCAGCACGAACCCGCCCACACCGGTGGTGGAGGCCCGGCCGCCGGTGGTCGCGAGGCCGTAGGGCTGGGTGGCGCGGTCCAGGTCGCTCATCGTGGCGCCGCCCTCGACCCGGACGGCCTCGCCCGCCGGGTCCACCGTCACCCGGTGCATCCGGCGCAGGTCCACCACGAGCGCGTTGTCGCCCAGGGCCGTGCCGGCGACGCCGTGGCCGCCGCCGCGTACCGCGATCGGCAGGTCCAGGTCCCGCCCGAAGCGCACGGCGCGGACCACGTCGGCCGGGTCCGCGCACTGGGCGATCACCGCCGGCCGCCGGTCGATCAGCCCGTTGAACACGGTGCGGGCCCCGTCGTACCCCGGGTCCCCGGGGGCGAACACGTCGCCCGCCAGATCGTCGCGCAGCGCCGAGAGGGCCGCGCCCGCCTTGGAGTGGGGTGCCATGACCGTCCCCTTCCGGGGAGGGGCAATCGTTCGCTACCAGCCTAGGCGCGGGCCCGGCGGCGGGCGCGCCCGCACCGATCCCAGGACCGGCTCCCCCCCCGGCCGCACACGGCTGCGTGGCCCGCGGCCCGTGAGACCGGCATCGCCCGGCCCTGGCACGGAGTCCGGCCACGGCTCGGGCTTCGGCGCGGGCGGATCCGTGCGCAGTGAGCAGCCCCTGACGAAGGGCGCCCCGGTGCCGTGGCCGGGGATCGTCAGCCCACCGGGTGCTCCAGGGCGGCGTCAGGCGGCCGGGACGCCTCCGCCGGTGCGGCGGAGGCTGTGCTGTGCGCCGGCCGTCCGGTCAGCCGCCGTACGCGCCCGACGCCGTCAGGCGCAGGGCGGTGTCGATCAGGGGCACGTGGCTGAAGGCCTGCGGGAAGTTGCCGACCTGGCGCTGCAGGCGCGGGTCCCACTCCTCGGCGAGCAGGCCGAGGTCGTTGCGCAGCGCGAGGAGCTTCTCGAACAGCCTGCGGGCCTCGTCCACCCGGCCGATCATCGCCAGGTCGTCCGCCATCCAGAAGGAGCAGGCCAGGAAGGCGCCCTCGTCGCCCGGGAGGCCGTCGACGCCCTCCTCCTCGCCCTCCGTCGGGTAGCGCAGGATGAACCCGTCGGAGGTGGACAGCTCGCGCTGGATCGCCTCGATGGTGCCGATCACCCGCTTGTCGTCCGGCGGCAGGAAGCCCATCTGCGGGATCAGCAGCAGCGAGGCGTCCAGCTCCTGCGAGCCGTAGGACTGCGTGAAGGTGTTGCGCTCCTTGTCGTAGCCCTTCTCGCACACGTCCCGGTGGATGTCGTCGCGCAGCTCCCGCCAGCGCTCCAGCGGGCCGTCCGCGTCCCCGGACTCGATCAGCTTGATCGTGCGGTCCACCGCCACCCAGGCCATCACCTTGGAGTGCACGAAGTGCCGGCGCGGCCCGCGCACCTCCCAGATGCCCTCGTCCGGCTCCTGCCAGTGGTCCTCCAGGTAGCGGATCAGCTTCAGCTGGAGCAGGGAGGCGTAGTCGTGGCGGGCCAGACCCGTCATGTGCGCCAGGTGCAGGGCCTCGGTGACCTCGCCGTACACGTCCAGCTGCAGCTGGTGCGCCGCGCCGTTGCCGACCCGGACGGGGGCGGAGTTCTCGTAGCCCGGCAGCCAGTCCAGCTCGGCCTCGCCCAGCTCCCGCTCGCCCGCGAGGCCGTACATGATCTGCAGGTTCTCCGGGTCGCCGGCGACCGCGCGCAGCAGCCACTCGCGCCAGGCGCGGGCCTCCTCGCGGTAGCCGGTGCGCAGCAGGGAGGACAGGGTGATCGCCGCGTCCCGCAGCCAGGTGTAGCGGTAGTCCCAGTTGCGGACGCCGCCGATGTCCTCCGGCAGGGAGGTCGTCGGCGCGGCGACGATGCCGCCCGTGGGGGCGTACGTCAGCGCCTTGAGGGTGATCAGCGAGCGGATCACCGCCTCGCGGTACGGCCCGTGGTACGTACAGTGCTCCACCCAGTCGCGCCAGAAGTCCTCCGTCGCCTCCAGCGAGGCCTCCGGCTCCGGCAGGGCCGGCGGCTCCTTGTGCGACGGCTCCCAGGAGATCGTGAACGCGATCCGGTCACCCGGGGCGACCGTGAAGTCGGCGTAGGTCGTCAGCGACTTCCCGTAGGTCTCCGCCTCCGTGTCGAACCACACGGAGTCGGGGCCCGCGACCGCCACCGTGCGGCCCTCGTGCTTGTGCACCCAGGGCACCACCCGGCCGTAGGAGAACCGCATCCGCAGGACCGAGCGCATCGGCACCCGGCCGGTGACGCCCTCCACGATCCGGATCAGCTGCGGGGCGCCGTCACGCGGGGGCATGAAATCGGTCACGCGGACCGTGCCGCGCGGGGTGTCCCACTCCGACTCCAGGATCAGCGAGTCGCCGCGGTAGCCGCGCCGGGCCGCCGTGGGCGGCTCCGAGTCGGCCGCGTGGGCCGGGCCGAGCCGCCAGAAGCCGTGCTCCTCGGTGCCCAGCAGGCCGGCGAAGATGGCATGCGAGTCGAAGCGGGGCAGGCACAGCCAGTCCACCGTGCCGTCCCGGCAGACCAGGGCAGCGGTCTGCATGTCTCCGATGAGTGCGTAGTCTTCGATGCGCCCGGCCACGTGCAACTCCAGTCGAACGGCCACGTCACACCCCCGCGCAGGGGGCTGTCGCTAGTGCGGTCAAGGGGTCGTTGTTATGCGTCGTTGAGCGGTGAAGCAAAGCAGCCCGCCGAGCCCTGAGGCAACACGACAGTCTTTGCTCAACGAACTGCCGCGCTCTCGTTGTTCCGGGTGGGGGTGGCGGGGGTGTGCCGTCTTGTCCGGCCGGGCTCGGCAGTGAGTGTCCGAGCAGGATACGACGCACGCGCATGATCCGCGTGCCGCTCCGGGCAACCCGTGTGCGCCGAACGAGTGACCAGCGGGTGAGAACCGGGTGACGGACGCGGGTCGACTGTGACCCCTGTGACCAGCGGGCCGGTGGTGACCCGGGCACGGACGGTGACCGGAAGCCATCCCGCCGAGGCGCTGATACGCTGGTAGCCCGTGGACCGGTGGGAGACGAACCCCCGAACCGCAGCGGCGGCGCCCCCGGAAGAATTCGTTCCGGAAGCCGCACCGCATTACAGACAGCGACCACGGGAGCCCCCTCTTGGCCATGCCGCCGAAATCTACGACGACCAAGCACATCTTCGTCACCGGGGGTGTCGCCTCCTCGCTCGGCAAGGGCCTCACCGCCTCCAGCCTGGGCATGCTGCTCAAGGCCCGCGGTCTGCGTGTCGTCATGCAGAAGCTGGACCCGTACCTGAACGTGGACCCGGGCACGATGAACCCCTTCCAGCACGGTGAGGTGTTCGTCACCAACGACGGCGCCGAGACCGACCTGGACATCGGACACTACGAGCGCTTCCTCGACCGCGACTTGGACGGCTCCGCCAACGTCACTACAGGACAGGTGTACTCGACCGTCATCGCCAAGGAGCGGCGCGGCGAGTACCTGGGTGACACCGTGCAGGTCATCCCGCACATCACCAACGAGATCAAGCACCGCATCCGGCGCATGGCGACGGACGAGGTCGACGTCGTGATCACCGAGGTCGGCGGCACGGTCGGCGACATCGAGTCGCTGCCGTTCCTGGAGACCGTCCGCCAGGTCCGCCACGAGGTCGGCCGGGACAACGTCTTCGTGGTGCACATCTCGCTGCTGCCCTACATCGGCCCCTCCGGCGAGCTGAAGACCAAGCCGACCCAGCACTCCGTCGCCGCCCTGCGCAACATCGGCATCCAGCCCGACGCGATCGTGCTGCGCTGCGACCGCGAGGTGCCCACCGCCATCAAGCGCAAGATCTCGCTGATGTGCGACGTGGACGAGGCCGCCGTCGTGGCCTGCCCCGACGCCCGCTCGATCTACGACATCCCCAAGACCGTGCACGGCGAGGGCCTGGACGCCTACGTGGTCCGCAAGCTCGACCTGCCCTTCCGGGACGTCGACTGGACCACCTGGGACGACCTGCTCGACCGCGTCCACAACCCCGACCACGAGATCACCCTCGCGCTCGTCGGCAAGTACATCGACCTGCCCGACGCCTACCTGTCGGTGACCGAGGCGCTGCGCGCGGGCGGCTTCGCCAACAAGGCCCGCGTGAAGATCAAGTGGGTCACCTCCGACGACTGCAAGACCCCGGCCGGCGCCAAGGCCCAGCTCGCCGACGTCGACGGCATCTGCATCCCCGGCGGCTTCGGCGACCGCGGGGTGCTCGGCAAGGTCGGCGCCATCCGCTACGCCCGCGAGAACAAGATCCCGCTGCTCGGCCTCTGCCTGGGCCTGCAGTGCATCGTCATCGAGGCCGCGCGCAACCTGGCCGACATCCCGGACGCCAACTCCACCGAGTTCGACCCGGCCACCGGCCACCCGGTCATCTCCACCATGGCCGAGCAGATGGACATCGTCGCCGGCGAGGGCGACATGGGCGGCACCATGCGGCTCGGGATGTACCCGGCCAAGCTGGCCGAGGGCTCCATCGTGCGCGAGGTCTACGACGGCAAGGAGTACGTCGAGGAGCGGCACCGCCACCGCTACGAGGTGAACAACGCCTACCGCGCGGAGCTGGAGAAGAAGGCCGGCATCGTCTTCTCGGGCACCTCGCCGGACGGCAAGCTCGTCGAGTACGTGGAGTACCCGCGCGACGTCCACCCCTACCTGGTGGCCACGCAGGCGCACCCCGAGCTGCGGTCGCGGCCGACGCGTCCGCACCCGCTGTTCGCCGGGCTCGTGAAGGCCTCGGTCGAGCGGAAGAATTCCAAGTAACACGTCAGTTGTACGGTTGCCGGGGTGCATACCTTCAAAGGTGGGCACCCCGGTTTTTCCGTCGCCGGTCCTCGGGCCGGTTCGCGGGGCCGGTCTTTTCGGAACGTGTGTGGGAGGACAGGGCATGACGATCAAGGACACCCCGGCGGAGTGGGAGATCCGGGCGACGGAGACCCCCTTCACCGGGAACAAGACCTCCGTCCGCACGGACGACGTGGTCATGCCCGACGGGTCCGTCGTCCGCCGCGACTACCAGGTGCACCCCGGCTCGGTCGCCGTCCTCGCCCTGGACGAGGAGGACCGGGTGCTCCTCATCAACCAGTACCGGCACCCGGTGCGGCACAAGCTGTGGGAGATCCCGGCCGGCCTGCTCGACGTGCCCGGCGAGAACCCGCTGCACGCGGCCCAGCGCGAGCTGTACGAGGAGGCGCACGTCAAGGCCGAGGACTGGCGGGTGCTGACCGACGTGTACACCACCCCCGGCGGTTGCGACGAGGCCGTGCGGATCTTCCTCGCCCGTGACCTGTCGGCGGCCGAGGGGGAGCGGTTCGCGGCGGAGCACGAGGAGACCGACATGGAGTACGCGCGCGTGCCGGTCGACGAACTGGTGCGCCGGGTGCTCGCCGGGGACGTGCACAACAACTGCCTCGTCGTGGGCGTCCTGTCCCTGGTCGCCGCACGCGGCGGCGACGGTCTCGACGCCCTGCGCCCGGCCGACGCGCCGTGGCCCGCCCGCCCCTTCGCCTCCTGACCCCACCCGTTCCGCGCAGTGGTGTGACCATCGCCTGATCCGATCGGGGGACGTGTCCGCCGCGCTCGTCCGGGGGCGTCGCAGAGCGTGAACTAGGCTCGGGATCGCCCGCACCGGAAGACCCGGCGGGCTTGCGCGTGCGGTGGGACGGGAGCGTGGCCCGTGACGGACCAGGCGGTGGACACAGACGGCGTGCGGCTGTCCTCGCAGCGGGCCGTGAAGATCGATTTCCTCGGCCGGGCCCGGGAGCTGAAGGAGCTGCGCGCCGACATCGAGCGCGCCGGCCTGGACACCCTGTCCGGCCGCAAGGCGCCCCGCGCGCGCGTCCTCCTCATCGCGGGCCGCCCCGGCTCCGGCCGCACCGCCCTCGCCGAGGAACTCGTACGGCAGGTCGCCGGGCGCTACCCCGACGGAGTGCTGCGGGCCCGGCTCGGCGAGCCCGACGGCACCCCCGTCCCCCTGGAGCGCACCGCCCGCGACCTGCTCGCCGCGCTGGACGTGCACGCCCCCGCCGGCGCGTCGGAGGACGATCTGTGCGAGGCGCTGCGCACGGCCCTGGCCGGGCGGCGCACACTGCTCCTGCTGGACGACGCGGCCGGCGCCGAGCAGGTCGACGCCTTACTCCCGGACGCCCCCGAGTGCCTGGTGGTCGCCGTCTCCGGCGGCCCGCTCACCGGCATCCCCGACGTCCGCCCCTGCACCCTCGGCGGCCTCGACACCAAGTCGGCCGTCGAGCTGCTCACCCGCTACACCGGCTCGGTCCGCATCACCGTCGACCCGCGCTCCGCCGAGGACCTGGCCGAGGCCTGCCAGGGCCAGCCCGCCGCGCTCACCCTGGCCGGCGGCTGGCTCGCCTCCCGGCCGCAGGCGGCCGTCTCCGACCTCGCCAAGCGGATGCACACGGACACCGACGACGGCGCCACCCCGCTGGCCCGGGTCTTCCGGCTCGTCCACGACCAGCTGCCCGGCCAGGCCGCCCGGATACTGCGCCTGCTCTCCCTGGCCCCGGCCGGCCTGGTCGACCCGCACACCGCCTCGGCGCTGGCGGGCTGCTCGGTGGCGGCGGCCCGCGCCGCCCTGGACGACCTCACCGCGTTCGGGCTGCTGCGCGCCGTGGACTCCCCGCTGCCCGAGTACGACGTCCCGGGCTGTCTGCACCCCCTGCTGCGCGCCCGCGCCGGGGCCCAGGAACGGCCGGCGGAGCTGCAGCTGGCCCGGGCCCGCATGCTGGAGCGCAACGTACGGCTGCTGCAGTCGTGCCGGGCGATCACCGAGACGGACAGCCCGCAGGCCCGGGAGAAGCTGCAGGAGGTGCCCCCGGCGCTGCGCTTCCCCACCCCGCGCGCCGCCGCCGAGTGGCTGCGCGTGCGCCGGCCGGCCCTGCTGGCCGCCGCCCGCCTGGCCGTGGCCGACGGGGAGCTGGACACCCTCGCCCGCCGGCTGATGTCCCAGCTCGTCAGGGCCTTGGTGGCGCACTTCGGCACCCAGGCGGCGGCGCCGGACCTGTACGGGCTGCACGGCATGGTGCTCGACGTGGCCGAGCGGCGCGGGCTGCACCGGGAGCGGGCCGCGGCTCTGCTGAACCTGGCCGACCTGGACGCGCGGACCGGCCGGACCCGGGCCGCGCTGGCCCGCTACCGGGCCGCCCTGGACGCCGGCCGGGAGGCGAACGACCCGTACGCGACCGGCCGCGCGATGGAATCCGTAGGAGGCGCCTACCAGGAGCTCGGCGATCACGACCGGGCAGCCGACTGGTTCGGCCGGGCCCTCGCCGAGCGGCTGGCCCGCGGCGAGCGCACCGAGGCCGCCCGGCTGTACGGCCGGATCGGCACCGCGCACACCTACGCGGGCCGCTACGGCGAGGCGCTCAGGAACTGGCGGGCGGCCGCCGCGGGGTACCGCAAGGAGGGCGATGTCGCCGCCCAGGCGCGGGCGTTGAGCGAGCTGGCCCGGGTCCAGGAGTACGCCGGCCGGCCCGAGGAGTCGCTGCGCACCTGCCAGGAGGCGGTGGAGTGGGCGCGGCGTGCGGAGGACCTGCGGCTGCAGGCCGCGCTCCAGCTCAGGGTGGCCGACACCCTGGACCGGCTGGGCGACCACGCGGCGGCCCAGCTGCACCGGGCGGCGGCCGGGCGCATGCTGGGCGAGAGGCCCTCGGAGGACGAGACAGGGCCGGAACCGGGCACGGAAGCCTGCGAAATCCGCAGTCCATCCGACGAAGATTGATGCAATGAAAGGCTAGACAGCCGCAACGCCTTCATTAAACTGGCTCTGCCGCTCGTTCTCCTGCGGTGTCTCCCGGTATGCGCCAGCATGCCCGGGTATGTCTTGCACTGCCCCTCTCCCTACCCCCTGAGCCAAGGACCGTGATCCACGTGAAGGTCGGCATCCCCCGCGAGGTCAAGAACAACGAGTTCCGGGTGGCCATCACCCCTGCCGGTGTGCACGAGCTGGTGCGCCACGGCCACCAGGTCGTCGTCGAGCGGAACGCCGGCGTCGGCTCCTCGATCCCGAACGAGGAGTACGTGGCGGCCGGTGCCCAGATCCTGGACACGGCCGACGAGGTGTGGGCCTCCGCCGACCTGCTGCTGAAGGTCAAGGAGCCGGTCGCCGAGGAGTACCACCGCCTCCGCAAGGACCAGATCCTCTTCACCTACCTGCACCTGGCCGCCTCCCGCGAGTGCACGGACGCCCTGCTGGAGTCCGGCACCACGGCGATCGCGTACGAGACCGTCGAGCTGCCGAGCCGCGCCCTGCCGCTGCTCGCCCCCATGTCCGAGGTGGCGGGCCGGCTGGCCCCGCAGGTCGGCGCCTACCACCTGATGGCCCGCAACGGCGGCCGCGGTGTGCTGCCCGGCGGCGTCCCCGGCGTGCCGGCCGGCAAGGCCGTCATCATCGGCGGCGGCGTCTCCGGCTGGAACGCCGCGCAGATCGCCATCGGCCTCGGCTTCCACGTGACCCTGCTCGACAAGGACATCAACAAGCTCAAGGAGGCGGACAAGATCTTCGGCACGAAGATCCAGACCGTCGTCTCCAACGCCTTCGAGCTGGAGAAGGCCTGCCTGGAGGCCGACCTCGTCGTCGGCGCCGTGCTCATCCCCGGCGCCAAGGCCCCGAAGCTGGTCACCAACGAGCTGGTGTCCCGGATGAAGGCCGGAAGTGTCCTTGTCGACATCGCGATCGACCAGGGCGGCTGCTTCGAGGACTCCCACCCGACCACGCACGCCGAGCCGACCTTCCGGGTCCACGAGTCGGTCTTCTACTGCGTCGCCAACATGCCCGGCGCGGTGCCCAACACCTCGACCTATGCGCTCACCAACGCCACGCTGCCGTACATCGTCTCGCTGGCCAACAACGGCTGGGTGGAGGCGCTGCGCCGCGACGCCGCGCTCGCCAAGGGCCTCAACACCCATGACGGCAAGGTCGTTTACCGCGAGGTCGCCGAGGCGCACGGCCTGGAGCACGTCGAGCTGGAGACCCTGCTCGGCTGACCCGCCGCCGGCCGGCCCGACCGCCGAGTCGCCAAGTCGTCATCGTGGACAAGGTGATTCGTCAACACGGCTCGTCAACCACACGCATCCGGCCGGACCTTGCCCGACAAGGTCCGGCCGGATGTGTGTATGGTCACTTTGCGGCTCTCGGTCAACTCGCCTCGAACGTAACCCTTCGACCGATTCGCACACCGGTGAAACCTGCCGTGCGACGGCCGTACGCCCTTGACAGCGGGATGTTCCATTGCCGACACATCCTGCCGGGTCCGGCGGATTGTGTTGCTGCGGACCGCCGACACGCCATAGAGTCGCCAACCGTCGGCATGGTGCCACGCTGACCTTGTCTAGAAGTTTCCTGGTCACCAAGGAGGTAAGACGACTTGTGAATGAGTCGACATTTTCTCCCGGGGGTGGTCAACCAGGAATGCCGGTTCGGAGCCACGGTGGCCCGGCGGGATTCGAGGCTGTCGGCTCCGTCGCTGTGCGCACCTTCGCAGCCCACCAGACTCCCGGCCCGCAGACGGTCCGGGCAGCACACCAGAGCATGGATGGCCATCACGTGAACGCCATGGCCGGCGACGGAAGTGGCGCGCCCCACAACCACTTCGCCGACTACGACGAACTGCCCGAGGGGCACTTCTACGACCCCGACGCCGAGTACGAGCCCGATCCCGAGTACGCGGCCACGCTCGCGCCCGACGCGGCCCGCCAGCGCCGTGAGCGCATCGGCCCGACCGGGCGCCCGCTGCCGTACTTCCCGATCCCGGGCCCGCTGACCGACCACGGCCCCGCGAAGATCATCGCGATGTGCAACCAGAAGGGCGGCGTCGGCAAGACGACGTCGACCATCAACCTGGGTGCCGCGCTCGCGGAGTACGGCCGGCGCGTGCTGCTCGTGGACTTCGACCCGCAGGGCGCGCTGTCGGTGGGTCTCGGCGTCAACCCGATGGAGCTCGACCTCACCGTCTACAACCTGCTCATGGAGCGGGGCATGTCGGCCGACGAGGTGCTCCTGAAGACGGCGGTCCCGAACATGGACCTGCTGCCCAGCAACATCGACCTGTCGGCCGCCGAGGTCCAGCTGGTCTCCGAGGTCGCGCGCGAGTCGACCCTGCAGCGGGCGCTCAAGCCGCTCATGGACGACTACGACTACATCGTGATCGACTGCCAGCCCTCGCTCGGCCTGCTCACCGTCAACGCGCTGACCGCCGCCCACAAGGTGATCGTGCCGCTGGAGTGCGAGTTCTTCGCCCTCCGCGGTGTCGCGCTGCTCACCGAGACCATCGAGAAGGTCCAGGAGCGGCTCAACCCCGAGCTGGAACTGGACGGCATCCTCGCCACCATGTACGACTCGCGCACCGTGCACAGCCGTGAGGTGCTCGCGCGTGTCGTCGAGGCGTTCGACGACCACGTCTACCACACGGTCATCGGGCGCACGGTCCGCTTCCCGGAGACCACGGTCGCCGGTGAGCCGATCACCACGTACGCCTCCAACTCCGTCGGTGCCGCCGCCTACCGCCAGCTCGCCAGGGAGGTGCTCGCCCGGTGTCACGCCGAGTGAGTCTGCCCGGGGCCGACGAACTGTTCCGCACGACCGGGGGGACGGCACTCCAGCCGTCCACGCCCCGGCGCGGGGCGGGCGGCGAGGCCCGGGTGCCGGCTCCCGCGGGAGAGAGCGACGACGTGGCCGCCGCCGAGGACGCACCGCAGGCGGTGCCCGTCCGGGGCGGTGACGGAGAGGGCGCGGAGCACGCCGCGGCGGACGCGGAGGGGGACGGGGCCGGAGAGTCCCGCACCCGGGGACGCCAGCCGGCGCAGGAAGGTTCTGCCGCCGCCGCGGCGCCGCGCAAGCGGGGCCGGGCGGCGAACCGGCGGCCCAGCGGCCGCGAGCGCCACGACGAGAAGATCACGGTGTACGTCTCCGCCGAGGAGCTGATGGACCTCGAGCACGCCCGCCTGGTCCTCCGGGGCGAGCACGGGCTGGCCGTCGACCGCGGGCGCATCGTCCGCGAGGCGGTGGCGGTGGTCCTGGCCGACCTGGAGTCCCGCGGGGACGCGAGCATCCTCGTACGGCGGCTGCGCGGGCGGTAGCGGTAGCCTGCGGGGGCTATGACCTCGAACGGAGTCCCGACCCCCGGCGCACCGGCCGGCCGTCGGCGTGCGCTGGGCCGGGGCCCGGGAACGGCACCACCGGAGGCACCCGGGGTTCCCCCGCTCCCCGAGGCGGAGACTCCCGAACCGGAGAACGCGGAGCCCGCGGCTCCCGCCGGTCCTGGCGTCGCCGACCCCGAGGCGGCAGAGCTTGCGGCTTCCGAGGTCCCCCGGCCCGAGGCGGCGGAGCCCACGGCCCCCGTCGCACCCAAGGCGGCGGAATCCCCGGTGCCCGAGGGGACCGGCTCCGCCGGCGGTGTCTTCAAGGTCCGTCTCGCCAACTTCGAAGGTCCCTTCGACCTCCTCCTCCAGCTGATCTCCAAGCACAAGCTGGACGTCACCGAGATCGCGCTGTCCAAGGTGACCGACGAGTTCATGGCGCACATCCGGGCCATGGGACCGGACTGGGACCTGGACCGGACGACGGAGTTCCTGGTCGTCGCCGCCACCCTGCTCGACCTGAAGGCGGCCCGGCTGCTGCCCGCAGCCGAGGTCGAGGACGAGGGCGACCTGGCCCTGCTGGAGGCCCGGGACCTGCTGTTCGCCCGGCTCCTGCAGTACCGCGCGTACAAGCAGATCGCGGACATCTTCAACGGCCGCCTGGACGACGAGGCCCGCCGCCACCCCCGTACCGTCGGCCTTGAACCCGAGCACGCCGAGCTGCTGCCCGAGGTCGTCATCAGCATCGGCCCCGAGGGCTTCGCCCGGCTCGCGGTCAGGGCGATGCAGCCCAGACCGAAGCCGCAGGTGTACGTCGACCACATCCACGCCCCGCTGGTCAGCGTGCAGGAGCAGGCGGGGATCGTGGTCGCGCGGCTGCGAGAGCTCGGCGAGGCCAGCTTCCGCGCGCTGGTCGAGGACACCGACGACACCCTCACCGTGGTGGCCCGGTTCCTCGCCCTGCTGGAGCTGTACCGGGAGAAGGCCGTCGCCCTGGAGCAGGAGGCGGCGCTCGGCGAACTGCTGGTGCGCTGGACCGGCGGCGACGGGGACGGAACACCGCGGGTCACCGACGAGTTCGACCGGCCGCCGGAGGAGCCCGGGAAGGAGAAGAAGGCATGAGCGAGACCACCGAGGTACCCCCGGGACTGCGCGACGTCGCCGGACTCGACCTCAAGCCGGCCCTGGAGGCCGTGCTCATGGTCGTGGACGAGCCGGCCACCGAGGAGCGCCTGGCCCGGATACTGGACCGCCCCAGGCGGCAGATCGGGGACGCGCTGCGCGAGCTCGCCGACGAGTACACCGTGCAGGGCCGCGGCTTCGAGCTGCGGTACGTCGCCGGCGGCTGGCGGTTCTACACGCGCGCACGGTACGCGCCGGCCGTCGAGCGGCTGGTGCTGGACGGCCAGACCGCCCGCCTCACCCAGGCCGCGCTGGAGACCCTCGCGGTCGTCGCCTACCGCCAGCCGGTCAGCCGCAGCCGCGTCTCCGCCGTGCGCGGGGTCAACTGCGACGGCGTCATGCGGACCCTGCTGCAGCGCGGTCTTGTCGAGGAGGCGGGCACGGAACCCGAAACAGGTGCGATCCTGTACAGGACGACGAACTACTTCCTGGAGCGGATGGGCCTGCGTGGCCTGGACGAGCTTCCGGAGCTCGCGCCCTTCCTCCCGGAGGCGGAGGCGATCGAGGCCGAGACCCAGGAGGGAGTCCCGTCGTTCGACCCGGACGCGCCCGACGCGCCCGGAGGTCAGGACGCGGACGACTAAGACGGAACTTTGATGCGAAGCAGCGGCAGCGGCAAGAGCGGCGGGCGCGGTAACTACCGCGGTGCCGGCAACGACAGGGACCAGAAGCAGGGGCAGGGCCGTCCCCGCAAGCCCCGCCCCGAGGAGCGCCGCTACGACGTGGGCCCCGGCGCCTCCCCGGACGGCCCGAAGTCCGGGCGCGGCGGCGCGGCCCGCGGCGGCGCCAAGGGCGGCCCGAAGAAGCCCCAGCAGGGCGGCCGTACGGCCCCCGCGCGCTCGCGCGAGTACGAGACGCGGGTCGAGGAGCGCAACCGGGACCGGTACGCCGGCAAGAAGGACGTCAAGCTGCCCAAGACCTTCCCCGGCGCCGAGCAGGAGGGCGAGCGGCTGCAGAAGGTGCTCGCGCGCGCGGGCTACGGCTCCCGGCGGGCCTGCGAGGAGCTGATCGAGCAGGCCCGGGTCGAGGTCAACGGCGAGATCGTCCTGGAGCAGGGCAAGCGGGTCGACCCGGAGAAGGACGAGGTCAAGGTCGACGGCCTGACGGTCGCGACGCAGTCGTACCAGTTCTTCTCGCTGAACAAGCCCGCCGGTGTCGTCTCCACCATGGAGGACCCCGAGGGCCGGCAGTGCCTGGGGGACTACGTCACCAACCGCGAGACGCGTCTCTTCCACGTGGGCCGGCTCGACACCGAGACCGAGGGCGTCATCCTCCTCACCAACCACGGCGAGCTGGCCCACCGCCTCACGCACCCCAAGTACGGCGTGAAGAAGACCTACCTCGCGCACATCGTCGGCCCGATCCCGCGCGACCTCGGCAAGCGCCTGAAGGACGGCATCCAGCTCGAGGACGGCTACGCCCGCGCGGACCACTTCCGGGTGGTCGAGCAGACCGGCAAGAACTACCTGGTCGAGGTGACCCTGCACGAGGGCCGCAAGCACATCGTGCGCCGGATGCTGGCCGAGGCCGGCTTCCCCGTGGACAAGCTGGTGCGCACCGCCTTCGGTCCCATCACGCTCGGCGACCAGAAGTCGGGCTGGCTGCGCCGCCTGTCCAACACGGAGGTCGGGATGCTCATGAAGGAGGTCGACCTCTAGTCGGCCCCAGGCGCTTGCGTTCGCCCCGCACCCCCTTTTATAGTCTCCATGACTATTAAAGGGGGTGTTCGCGGTGTCCGAGGCGCCCGTGCCGTCCGCTCCGCGGGGCTACGACAAGTTCGCCCACGAGCCTTTCGCCGTCACCGTCGACCTCGCCGTCCTCACCGTGCGCGAGGGCACCCTGCACGTGCTGCTGGTCGAGCGCGGGCAGGAGCCGTACGCGGGTCACTGGGCGCTGCCCGGCGGCTTCCTGCTGCCTGACGAGTCGGCGGAGACCGCCGCCCGGCGCGAACTCGCCGAGGAGACCGGCCTCGCCGACCTCTCCGGACTGCACCTGGAGCAGCTGCGCACCTACAGCGAGCCGGACCGCGACCCGCGCATGCGGGTCGTCTCCGTCGCCTTCACCGCGCTGCTGCCCGACCCTCCCCCAGACTCCGTCCGGGGGGACCCCCATCTCACTGCGTTCGAACCGCGCGGCGGCGGCGACGCGACCCAAGCCCGCTGGCAGCCGTACGCGGCGGCCGGCCCCCTCGCCTTCGACCACGACCGGATCCTGGCCGACGCCCACGCCCGCGTCGGCGACCGGCTCGAGACCACCTGCGCCGCCACCGCCTTCTGCCCGCCCGAGTTCACCCTCGGCGAGCTGCAGCAGGTCTACGAGGCCGTGTGGGGCACCGCGCTGGACCGGCCCAACTTCCGCCGCAAGGTGCTCGCCACGTCCGGCTTCGTCGAACCCGTCCCCGGTGCCGCCCGGCTGACCGGCGGCCGGGGGAAACCGGCCGCGCTCTACCGCGCCGGCACCGCCACCACCCTGCACCCGCCCCTGCTCCGGCCGTCCCGGGAGGACAACTCCGCATGACCACCACCCAGGCGGGCAAGCGCGCCGCCACCGGATCCCTCGTCGGACTCGCCCTCGGGGACGCCCTCGGCTACCCGACCGAGTTCAAGACCGTGCCGTTGATCCTCACGATGTTCGGGCCGTGGCGGGAGATGGACCTGCCGCAGCGCGCCCGCGTTTCCGACGACACCCAGATGACCCTCGCCCTCGGCCGCGCCCTGCGGACGGCGACGGAGCGCGGACATCTCGCGCCGAAGCGCCTGGAGCGGCCGCTGCGCGAGGAGTTCGTGGACTGGTACCAGTCGCCGGACAACAACCGCGCTCCCGGCAACACCTGCCTGACCGCGTGCGCCCTCCTCAAGGAGGAGGGGCGCGCCTGGCAGGACGCCAGCCAGGTCGGATCCAAGGGCTGCGGCGCCAACATGCGCGTCGCCCCCCTCGGGCTCGTCCCCGGCCTGAGCGACGAACAGCGCGCGGGCGCCGCCCAGTTGCAGTCCGCGCTCACCCACGGCCACCCCACCGCGCTGGCCGCCTCCGACCTGACCGCCCACGCCGTGCACCTGCTCGCCCGGGGCACCGACCCGGCCGGGCTCGTCGGGCAACTGCGCAGCTACGCCTACGACAACCGCACCCGCTACGACCACACCTGGCTCGGCGACCTGTGGACCCGCTCCCAGGACCCCAGCCCCGAGCACTTCATCGCGCGCGGCTGGGACGAGTGCCTGGAGATCCTCGCCCGGCTCCAGGAGGCCGTGCGGACCGTCTCCCCGGAGACCGACCCGTGCCTGGCCACCGGCGAGGGCTGGATCGCCGAGGAGGCCCTCGCGACCGGCCTGCTGTGCTTCCTGCTCTTCCCCGACGAGCCCGTCACCGCCCTGCGCCGGGCCGCCTGCACCTCCGGCGACTCGGACTCGATCGCCTGCCTCGCCGGGGCTTTCGCGGGCGCCTGGCGGGGCGCGGACGCCTGGCCGGCCGACTGGAGCGAGCGGATCGAGTACCGGGGCGAGCTGTTGACCCTGGGAGCGCTCTGGGACGCTTAGCCCCGTGATCGACGACCTCGGCATGGACCTGACCCCGGTGATCTCCGAACAGCCCGACCCCCTGCTGTTCGCGACCGTCTCCGGAGCCCATCTGTACGGCTTCCCCTCCCAGGACTCCGACCTCGACCTGCGCGGCGCCCACCTGCTGCCCGTCGCCGATCTGGTCGGGCTGCGCGAGCCGGAGGAGACGCGCTCGCGCGCGTGGGTGCGGTTCGGCGTCGAGATGGACCTCGTCACCCACGACGTGCGCAAGTTCGTCCGGCTGATGCTCCGGCGCAACGGCTACGTGCTGGAGCAGCTGCTCTCACCGCTGGTCGCGCACACCACCGAGGAGCACCGGGAGCTGGCCGCCCTCGCGCCGGGCGTCCTCACCAGCCACCACGCCCACCACTACCGGGGGTTCGCGGTGACCCAGTGGCGGCTGTTCGAGAAGACCGGCGAACTCAAGCCGCTGCTCTACACGTTCCGGGTGCTGCTCACCGGCATCCACCTCATGCGCAGCGGCGAGGTGCAGGCCCACCTGCCCACGCTGCTGGACCAGGTCGACGCGCCGTCCTACCTGCCCGAGCTGATCGCCGCCAAGGCGGAGCGCGAGCACGGCCCCGCCGACGTCGGGCACGCGCGCGTGGCGGCCGACGTGGAGCACCTGCACACCGTGCTCGACGACGCACAGTCCGCCTCGCCCCTGCCGGACGCCCACACCGCCCACGACGCCCTGCACGACTTCGTCGTCCGGGTCCGGCTCGACTGACCGGATCGTTCCGGCCCCGGCCCCGATCATGCCTGTCGGACCCGGGGGTGCCCTGGTCAGACTGGTGGGCATGAGACGAGCCCTGATCGTGATCGATGTCCAGGAGTCCTTCCGCGCCCGCCCCCTGTGGGACCGGATCGCCAACCCCGGGATCGCCGAGCCGGTGAACCGCCTGGTCCGGCTCGCGCGGGACAGCGGCGACCTGGTGGTCTGGGTGCTGCACACCGAGCCCGGCAGCGGTGACGTGTTCGACCCGGAGAAGGGGCACGTGCGGCTGCTGGCGGAGCTGGAGCAGCCGCTGCCGGGCGAGCCGGTGCTGTACAAGACCTCGCACAACGCGTTCACCACCACCAACCTGCAGCAGCGGCTGACGGGGGCCGGCGTCGGCGAGCTGTGGGTCTGCGGGATCCGTACCGAGCAGTGCGTCGAGACCACCGCCCGGGTCGGCAGCGACCTGGGGTACGAGGTCGTGTTCGTGGCCGACGCGACCACGACCGACCCGATCGGCGACCTCAGCGCCGAGGCGATCACCGAACGCACCCTGGCCGTCCTGCGGGGCCGCTTCGCCCGGATCGCCACCGTGGACGAGCTGGCAGCATCGTCCGCATGACCCGTGTCGTCTTCGTCCTGCTGCCCGAGGTCCACCTGCTCGACCTGGCCGGTCCGGCCCAGGTCTTCTCCACGGCGGTGGCCTTCGGGCAGCCGTACGTCCTCGACTACGTCGCCGAGCAGCCCCAGGTGCGCAGCGCCCAGGGGCTGCCGCTGACCGCGCGGACGGACTGGCCCGAGCTGGGCCCGGACGACCTGGTCGTGGTCCCGGGATGGAGGGCGCCCACCCTGCGGGGCGGGCCCCGCATCGGCCCCGCGACCGCCGGGCGGCTGCGCGCGCACCACGCCGCGGGCGGCACCGTCGCCAGCGTCTGCGCCGGAGCGGAGGCCCTGGGGCGGGCCGGGCTGCTCGACGGCCGCCGCTGCACCACGCACCACCAGCTCCAGGACGAGCTGGCCGCCCGCCACCCCCGGGCGACGGTGGTCCGCGACGTCCTGTTCTCCGCCGACGACCGGGTCGTCACCTCCGCGGGCATCGCCAGCGGCATCGACCTGGCCCTGCACCTGCTGGCCGCGCGCCACGGCCCCGCCCTGGCCGCCCGGGTGGCCCGCGAGATGGTGATCTACGCACGCCGCAACGGCAACGAGCCCCAGGCCAGCGCCATGCTCCGGCACCGCAGCCACGTCGACGACACCGTGCACCGGGTGCAGGACCTGATCGACGCCCGCTACGCCGAGCCGCTGCCCCTCGCGCGCCTCGCCGCCCACGCCGGTGTCAGCGCCCGTACGCTCACCCGCCAGTTCACCCGGGCCACCGGCGGCCTCACGCCGCTGCGCTACCAGCAGACGCTGCGCCTGGAGCGGGCCGAACACCTCATCGGCCACGGCGCCACGGTCGAGTCCGCGGCCCGCGAGGTGGGGTTCGAGGACGCCCGCATGGTGCGCCGCCTTCGGGCCCGGCCCTCCTGACGCGAGCGGCCGGACGGCCCCCTGCGGTCACCGGGCCGCCTCCGCGGAGCGTGGGGCCGGAAGGCCGGCCGGTGCCGCGGCCGAGGCCCGGCGGACGCGGAACAGGAAGTCGGCCACGCGGGCGCGGTCCGGTTCCGCGGGGAGCGGGGTGCGGCGGAGCGCCTCCTGCGTCGCGGTCGCCAGCCGGGCCATCCGCGCCTCCACCTCCGCCCAGGGCACCTCGCCCCGCTTCACCGCCAGCAGCGCCTCGCGCTCGTCTCCGACGTCGATGCGCAGCTGCCCGGTGCGCAGCAGGTCGCGGGCGGTCGTCAGCAGCCGGAGCAGGTGCATCGCGTGCTTCCAGCGCGGGGCGCCCGTCGTACGGACGTCGGCGTCCAGCTTGCGGCGCTGGCCGAGGGCGTAGCGCGTGAACGTGTCGTGGACCTGCCGGGACAGGAAGGCGCCGCGCAGCGACAGCAGTTCCCGCCCGGTGTCGTGCAGGCGCTCCACCAGCGGGGAGTGCAGGCACTCCAGGATGTTCGGGTTGCCGCGCAGCGCCAGCTCGCAGAACCGCTCCAGCTCCCAGGAGAACTGCTCCTCGCCCGGCCCCTCCACGTGCGCCGGCGGCTTCTCGAACCGCCAGAACAGGGGAGTGGGGGCGAGGAAGACACCCCGCCGGTCGGTGTCGCTGGTCTCGGTGGCCAGACCGAAGGCGCGCGAACCCATGACACAGGCGTAGATCGTGTGGTCGCGCACCAGGTCCTCGGGCTGCATGCCCAGGAGCGTACGCGGCCGCTCACACCAGGCGGACCGAATTTTCCTCCACCTTGATCGACTTGGGCGGCAGCGGCCTGGCCGCCGGGCCCTGCGCCACCGAGCCGTCGGCGATGTGGAACCTGCTGCCGTGGCAGGGGCAGTCGATCGTGCCGTTCATCACCTTGGACACCGTGCAGCCCTCGTGGGTGCAGATCGCCGAGAAGGCCTTGAACTCCCCCTTCTTCGGCTGGGTGACCACGACCTTCTCGCTCGGGAAGATCTTGCCGCCCCCCTCCGGGATGTCGGCGGTCCGGGCCAGCTCGCGCCCGGCGGGGGAGGCCTGCTTCCCGGAAGGCGAGGCCGTCGCCGTCCCGGACGGCGCGGGCGAGGCGGCCTTTCCGGACGGGGAGGCCGGCGCCGAGGAGCCGCCGCCGGTTCCGCTGCTGCCGCATCCCACGCATCCCAGGGCGAGCGCCCCGGCGCCCGTCGTCAGAACCGCGCGCCGCGTCGCGGGCTGGGTCATGTCACCACTCCGTACAGACGAGAGAAGGTCAAGGGGGCGAACCCGGCGACCGGTGCATACCGGGTCCTTCCGCATCGTCTCAGCGATCGGTCGCCGCGCGCCGCGCCCACGCGGGCTGACTACGCTGGACGGACCAACACCAGACACGCACGTCAGCAAGGAGCAGCGCCGTGGCGGTACGAGCGGTCCGGGGGGCCGTCCAGCTGGAACGGGACGACGCCGGTCACATGGACGAGCAGGTCGGGGCCCTGCTCACCGCCATCCTGGAGCGGAACGCCCTGAGCGCCGACGACCTGATCAGCATCTGGTTCACCGCCACCCCCGACCTGCACAGCGACTTCCCGGCCGCCGCCGCCCGCAAGCTCGGCATCGTGGACGTCCCCCTCATCTGCGCCCAGGAGCTGGCCATCGAGGGCGCCATGCCCCGCGTCGTCCGGGTGCTGGCGCACATCGAGTCGGACCGGCCCCGCGCCGAGATCGCCCACGTCTACCTCGGCGCCGCCGCCGCCCTGCGCAAGGACATCGCCCAGTGAGGACCGCACTCGTCATCGGCACCGGCCTCATCGGCACCTCCGCCGCGCTGGCCCTGACCCAGCGCGGCGTCGTCGTCCACCTCGTCGACCACGACCCCGAGCAGGCCCGCACGGCCGCCGCGCTGGGCGCCGGCACCGACGGGGCGCCCGAGGGCCCGGTGGACCTCGCGATCGTCGCCGCCCCGCCCGCCCACGTGGCCGCCGTCCTCGCCGACGCCATGCGCCGGGGCGCGGCCCGCGGCTACGTCGACGTGGCCAGCGTCAAGGGCGGCCCGCGCCGCGAGCTGGAGGCGCTGGGCCTGGACCTGACCTCGTACCTCGGCAGCCACCCCATGTCCGGCCGGGAGAAGTCCGGACCGCTGGCCGCGACCGGCGACCTCTTCGAGGGCCGCCCCTGGGTGCTCACCCCGACCCGGGACACCGACACCGAGGTGCTCAACCTCGCCCTGGAACTGGTCTCGCACTGCCGGGCCGTACCGGTGGTCATGGACGCCGACGCGCACGACCGGGCCGTCGCGCTCGTCTCGCACATGCCCCACCTGGTCTCCAGCATGGTCGCCGCGCGCCTGGAGCACGCCGAGGAGGCAGCCGTACGGCTGTGCGGGCAGGGCATCCGGGACGTCACCCGGATCGCCGCCTCCGACCCCCGCATGTGGATCGACATCCTCTCCGCCAACCCCGGGCCCGTCGCCGACCTGCTCTCCGACGTCGCCGCGGACCTCACGGAGACGGTCGAGGCGCTGCGCTCCCTGCAGTCCTCCGACGAGGCCAAGCGCCGCGACGGCACGGCCGGCGTCGAGGACCTGCTGCGGCGCGGCAACGCGGGCCAGGTCCGCGTCCCCGGCAAGCACGGCTCCGCCCCGCGGGTCTACGAGACGGTGGCGGTGCTCATCGACGACCAGCCGGGACAGCTGGCCCGGATCTTCGCCGACGCCGGTCAGGCCGGGGTCAACATCGAGGACGTGCGCATCGAGCACGCCACCGGGCAGCAGGCCGGTCTCGTCCAGCTGATGGTGGAGCCGAGGGCGGTGCCGGTGCTGACGGCCGCGCTGCGGGAGCGCGGGTGGGCGCTGCGGCAGTAGCGCACCGGAGGTCACCACCTGGTCGTCCGTTCGGGTCACTCGCACCCAGTAACCTTGTGCGGGGCGCTCTCGCTCCCCGCACCCCGCTCACCGCACCGCACCAGGAAGGTGTCCCCCCGTGGAATACGGCGCCGCCCCGACCGCCAAGCCCGTGATCGTCGCGATCGACGGCCCCTCCGGCACCGGCAAGTCGAGCACGTCGAAGGCCGTCGCCGCCCAGCTCGGCCTGAGCTACCTGGACACCGGCGCCCAGTACCGGGCCATCACCTGGTGGATGGTGACCAACGGCATCGACCTGGAGGACCCGACCGCCATCGCGGCCGTCGCGGGCAAGCCGGAGATCGTCTCCGGCACCGACCCGCTGGCCCCGACCATCACGGTCGACGGCGTCGACGTGGCCGGCCCGATCCGCACCCAGGAGGTCACCTCCCAGGTCAGCGCGGTCAGCGCGGTGCCCGACGTGCGCGCCCGGATCACCGAGCTGCAGCGCTCCCTGGCGGCCGGCGCGGAGCACGGCATCGTGGTCGAGGGCCGGGACATCGGCACGACCGTGCTGCCGGACGCCGACCTGAAGATCTTCCTCACCGCCTCCCCGGAGGCCCGCGCCGCGCGCCGCAGCGGCGAGCTGAAGGGCGCCGACGTGCACGCCACCCGCGAGGCGCTGATCAAGCGGGACGCTGCCGACTCCAGCCGCAAGACCTCGCCGCTGGCCAAGGCCGGCGACGCGGTCGAGGTGGACACCACCGAGCTCACCCTCGCCCAGGTCATCGAGTGCGTCGTCACCCTGGTCGAGGAGAAGCGGGCCGGGAAGTGAGCCGACCGCCGGCCGTGTCGGAGCGGGGCGCCGAGGTCGGGCGCCGCATCGGCGTCGGCCTGATGTACGGCCTGTGGCGCCCGCGCGTGCTCGGCGCCTGGAAGGTGCCCGCCACCGGCCCGGTGATCTTCGCGGTGAACCACTCCCACAACATCGACGGCCCGATGGTCATGGGCGTGGCGCCCCGCCCGACGCACTTCCTGATCAAGAAGGAGGCGTTCACCGGCCCGCTGGACCCCTTCCTGACCGGGATCGGCCAGCTGAAGGTGGACCGCGCCTCCGCCGACCGCACGGCCATCACCCGGGCGCTCGGCGTGCTGGCGAGCGGCGGCGTGCTGGGCATCTTCCCGGAGGGCACCCGGGGCGAGGGCGACTTCGCCTCGCTGCGCGCCGGGCTCGCCTACTTCGCCGTCCGCAGCGGTGCGCCGATCGTGCCCGTGGCCGTCCTGGGAAGCACCGAGCGGCGCGGCCGGCTGATCAAGGGGCTGCCTCCGCTGCGGTCCCGCGTCGACGTCGTCTTCGGCGACCCGTTCGACGCGGGCGACGGGCGCGGGCGGCGCACGCGGGGGGCGCTGGACGAGGCGACCGAGCGCATCCGCAAGGAGCTCGCCGCCCACCTGGAAAACGCCAGGCGCCTGACCGGGCGCCGGGCCACACTTGAGTAGTGGACCGGTCCCGCGGACAGCGGGCCGGTCCACCGATCACCACGAAGGAACGACGAGGTACGCACTTCATGAACGACCAGATCCAGCCCGGCGACTCGGCTGAGCACGAGTACGACCACGGGGCTCTCGGCGACGCCGAGTACGCGGAGTTCATGGAGCTCGCCGCGGAAGAGGGCTTCGACGTCGAGGACGTCGAGGGCGCCATCGAGGCGGCGGGCCACGGCCCGCTGCCCGTGCTCGCCGTCGTCGGCCGGCCGAACGTCGGCAAGTCGACCCTCGTCAACCGGATCATCGGCCGCCGTGAGGCGGTCGTCGAGGACAAGCCCGGCGTCACCCGCGACCGCGTGACCTACGAGGCCGAGTGGGCGGGCCGCCGCTTCAAGGTCGTCGACACCGGTGGCTGGGAGCAGGACGTCCTCGGCATCGACGCCTCCGTCGCCGCGCAGGCCGAGTACGCGATCGAGGCGGCCGACGCGGTCGTCTTCGTGGTGGACGCCAAGGTCGGCGCCACCGACACCGACGAAGCGGTCGTACGCCTGCTGCGCAAGGCCGGCAAGCCCGTCGTGCTGTGCGCCAACAAGGTCGACGGCCCGAGCGGCGAGGCCGACGCGTCCTACCTGTGGAACCTCGGCCTGGGCGAGCCGCACCCCGTCTCCGCCCTGCACGGCCGCGGTACCGGCGACATGCTGGACGCCGTGCTGGAGGCGCTGCCCGAGGCGCCGGAGCAGAGCTTCGGCCGCGCCGTCGGCGGCCCCCGGCGCATCGCGCTCATCGGCCGCCCGAACGTCGGCAAGTCCTCGCTGCTGAACAAGGTGGCCGGCGAGGAGCGCGTCGTCGTCAACGAGCTGGCCGGCACCACCCGCGACCCGGTCGACGAGCTGATCGAGCTGGGCGGAGTGACCTGGAAGTTCGTCGACACCGCGGGCATCCGCAAACGGGTCCACCTCCAGCAGGGCGCCGACTACTACGCATCGCTGCGCACCGCCGCGGCCGTCGAGAAGGCGGAGGTGGCCGTCATCCTGATCGACGCCTCCGAGAACATCTCCGTCCAGGACCAGCGCATCGTCACCATGGCGGTGGAGGCGGGCCGTGCGGTCGTCCTCGCCTTCAACAAGTGGGACACCCTCGACGAGGAGCGCCGCTACTACCTGGAGCGGGAGATCGAGACCGAGCTGGGCCAGGTGGCGTGGGCGCCGCGGGTGAACGTCTCGGCCCGCACCGGCCGGCACATGGAGAAGCTGGTGCCGGCGATCGAGACGGCGCTGGCGGGCTGGGAGACGCGTGTCCCGACCGGCCGGCTGAACGCCTTCCTCGGCGAGCTGGTCTCGGCCCACCCGCACCCGGTCCGGGGCGGCAAGCAGCCGCGCATCCTCTTCGGCACCCAGGCCGGCACCAAGCCGCCGCGGTTCGTCCTCTTCGCCTCCGGCTTCATCGAGGCGGGCTACCGGCGCTTCATCGAGCGCCGCCTGCGCGAGGAGTTCGGCTTCGACGGCACCCCGATCCACATCTCGGTGCGGGTGCGCGAGAAGCGCGGCGCGAAGAAGAAGTAGCCGCGGCCGCCGTAGGACGGTTCACGACGACGCGAAGGGCGCCCCCCGGAGTACGGGGGGCGCCCTTCGCCGTGTCTTACTGGCCGCGGCGCGGAGCCGGTGGCAGGGCGGCCGCCGGAACGTGGTGCATCCCGGTGTCGTGCTGCCGCCCGAGCGTGCCGATGCGCTGCCACTGCGGCTGCTGGGCGCCGCTGTGGCGGGCGCTGTACGCCCCCGCGCTGTAGGCGCTGTACGAGCTGGTGCGGTACGAGCCGCTGCTGTGCGGGGCGATCCCGAAGGGGCTGAACCCCATCTCCTCCTCACCGCTGCGGTCGCCCGGCAGCGTACGGAAGGCCTTGACCCACTCCGCGTAGAGCGAGTCGTAGATCGGCGTGGCCGATGGCCCGGCGGTCGCCTCCTGCGCCGCCCGGGCGGACGGGATGGGGGCGAGACCGGACCGGCGCGGAGGAGGAGTGTCGTATGCGTGCACGTATGTCCAAACGACCGGCACCGCAAAGGGATGCGGTCGGGCCGGACAGGGGTGCGGGGCGGCGCCGGGCCGGCGGCTCAGGTGCCGGCGAGCGGCAGCGCCGCCGCGACCAGCTTGCCGTTCGCCGCCGCCTTGTCCAGCGCCTCGCGCAGCAGGTCCTCCCGCGGCTGGCGGCCGATCGAGCCCACCGGCGCCGCGAACATCAGCACCTGCTGGTGCTTGTTGGCGGCGGCCCGCCAGCTGTCCGTCACCTGCAGCGGCTGGTGCGCCTGCCACCAGGCCACCGGCTGCCCGCCGTCGGTCCCGGGCTGGAGCACCGCGTGCAGCTGCCCCACGGCGAGCAGCACCGACCAGCCGTGCAGCACCGACGGCACGGAGACCAGCTCGGTCACCGGCATGAACCCCTGCTCGATGAGCAGCGGCAGGAAGTCGTCGCCGGCCCCGGTGGAGCCGGGGCGGACGATCGGCGCGGTCGGCTCGACCACGAGCGCCGGGTGCAACTCGCCCTCGACGAGCACGAGTCCGCTGGTCACGCCGAGCACGGCCTGCTCGGCCGCGGCGCCCCGCGCCCCGCCGGCGCCCGCGGCGTCACCGCCGATGGAGCGGACGGCGCCCTGCAGCTGCTCCTCGGTGACCTGCACGACCTGCGAGGGCAGACAGCCGGCGTGGGCGAAGGCGAGGACGGCGGTCTCCTCGCCGACGAACAGAACGGTGCTGGTGCGCTCCTGCTCGGAGTCGCCCGGGGTGCGGCAGGACGTGCAGTCGTAACTGCCCGGGGCGTTCTCTCCGGCGAGCAGCCGGTCGGCTTCTTCGTCGCCGATCTCGGCGCGTACGGCGTCACTGACGTCGAGCATGCGCGGCACGGTGGCTCCCTCGGAATGCGGTGCTGGATCGACCGGGTGGCTCCCGGCCGATGAGCCCCGGCGTTTTCGGGCTCATGAAGAAGACAACGGACGTCCTGTGGTGGGGGTCACGCTCCGGGGGGAACGGAATCGAACCATCCACCGCACAGGGTCACCATCGGTGCGGAACACGCCACTCATCGTCAACTCCTCGCGTCGTCAAGGAACTTGAACGGGTGAAGTGGGTCACAGATCAACAGGGCCAGTGGTCGAAAAATCAGGAAATCAAGGTATGAAAAGGCTGGCCGAAAATCGCCGATACCGGAGGTAACGGCGAACTGGCCTGGCACGACGGGCAGTTGGTTGCTGACGGCGCCCCGGGCTCCCTACATTCCTCCGCCGTGTGCAACGAGCACCGCTCGGGTACGTCCGCCGGCCGGCACCAGGCATCGCGCGATCACCGCGCCGGCCGCGGCGGACGGGACGGGCGCGACCGACCACGGTCCTGCGTGGGAGGGCGCGTCCCGTCCGGGGGAGCCCGGGTTCGTGGAGAGGGAACCAGATGTCCGACTGTGCCGATACCAACCGCAGCACCGCGACCCACGACGGCGCCCGCAGGGGCCGTACGGCGGCCGTCCTCGCCGGAGCCGCGCTGCTGGCCCCGCTGGGGCTGCTGGCCGCGACCGGCAACGCCGCCGCGGCGGACAACGGGGTGTGGGACCGCATCGCCCAGTGCGAGAGCGGCGGCGACTGGCACATCAGCACCGGCAACGGCTACTACGGCGGGCTCCAGTTCTCCGCCGGCACCTGGCGTGCGTACGGCGGCACCGCCTACGCCCCGACGGCCGACCAGGCCTCGCGCGGCGCGCAGATCGCCGTCGCCACCAAGGTCCAGCACGCCCAGGGCTGGGGTGCCTGGCCGGTCTGCTCGGCCCGCGCCGGCGCCTCCGGGGCCGCGCCCGCGTCCACGTCCTCCGGCACGTCCTCCGGCACGGCGTCCGGCAGCGACGTGACGGCGAAGTCCGCACCGGCGAAGTCCGCTCCGGCGAAGGCGCCCGAGCGCCCGGCCGCCCACACCGGCCGCAGCGCCTCCCGCGGCGACTACACCGTCCGCGAGGGCGACACCCTGAGCCTGATCGCCGCCCGGCACGGCACCACCTGGCAGCGGATCTACGCCGCCAACGAGAAGGTCATCGGCGCCGACCCCAACCTGATCGTCCCGGGCCAGCGCCTCGCGCTCTGAGGCGACGCCTCCCACGCACACGACAGCCGCTGTCCGCGATCGAGGACGGCGGCTGTCCGCGTCCCCGGCCGCCGCACGGCAGCGCACCGGCTGACCGAGGTGATCCGGACGGTCCGGGACCGGCTCGACGCCGCTCCGGCCCGGTCCGCGAGGCCGGAGCCGGCCGAGCGCGGTGACGGGGACCATACGGCGGTTGTGTGCGGAATCGGTGAATTTCCCCTGAGCCGCCGCCCGGCCCGGCGACGCGCGGATTCCGCGCGGAAACGCCTCCCCGGCACACGCTCCGAACCGGTCCGGATGCCCACGCGGTGCTTTTCGGCCGGAAATTCGAAGGGGTACTTCGGCGCGCGAGAATTCTGTTCGAATACCCCCGTCGGGCGCCCGGAAACCCCCGCACGGGTGACGGAGTTCGGCGGAATCACGTGTCGGGCACCTGTGACAGAAGCGTGACCGGGAAGGGATGCGCGGGTGCCGCCGGGTCCGCCTTCCGTCGCCGCCCGCCCTGGCCTAGCGTGGCCGCATGGCACAGATTCCCACTCCGCCGGCGGAGCCCCAGGACAGTCCGGAGGGGTACGTCGGTCTCGACGCCCCGCACGCCGAGCGGCTCGCGCGGGAACGCGGGTGGTCGACGGTACGGTCGCTGCCGCCCGGCGCGATCATCACCATGGAGTACCGGGCGGGGCGGCTCAACTTCGAGGTGCGCGACGGCCGGGTGGCCCGCGCCTGGAAGGGCTGACCCGGCCCACCGGCCCCGGCAAGTCGAAGGCCCCGCTCCCGAGCCCGGGAGCGGGGCCTTAGGACTTGCCGGTCGGGCGGGGCTGGGGTGTGCGTACCGGCCCCCGCCGCCGTGGCGGAGCGTCAGGTGAGCGGGCGGGCCGGGGAGGCGCCGCGCGGGAGCCGGTCGGCGTGCGGCGGGCGGCGGCTGCCCACCGGCGTGACGGGGGTGCGCTCGGAGCGCGGTGTGCGGGCCCCCGCCGCGAGATGGACGGGCGGCCGGGTGGGCCGCGCCGACGACACCGGCTCGCGCGCCGGGGCGGGCTGCCGCTCGGTGGGCACGGGAAGCGGTCCCAGCGCCACCGGTGCGACCGGCACGACGGGCGCCGGCACCGGGCGGCCGCGGCGGGCGCGCCAGCGGTCGCGCAGGTCGAACAGCGCGTTCTCGGCCCTGGCGATCAGCGGCTCGCACCAGGGCAGGGCGAGCAGGATCAGCAGCCCCGCGGCCCAGCCCAGCAGCACGTCGCTCAACCAGTGCGTACCGAGGTAGACCGTGGTGAGACCGACGCCGAGCGAGGTGACCGCCGACACGGCGGACAGCCAGCGGCGGGCCCGCGAGGAGGAGGCCAGATAGGCCAGGATTCCCCAGGTCACCACCGCGTTGGCGGTGTGGCCGCTGGGAAATATATCCCCGCCCAGGCCCATCTCGTTGGAACCGATCGCCGTCGCGTAGTGCGGACCGAGCCGCCCCATGCCGTACTTGGCGGCGCCGACCGTGATGTTCAGCAGCAGCAGGGAGGCGGCCAGGGTCAGCAGCGGGCGCAGCGTGTGCTGCCGCCAGGATCGCCAGCCGAGCCAGGACGCGACCATCACCGCGGTGGGGCCGCGCTGGCCGAGCACCACGTAGTAGTCGAGGAAGGCGTGGATCTGCGGCCACTGCTGGTACGGCCGGAAGAACATGACCTGCCAGTCGAGCCGGACCAGCCAGGAGGTGATCACCACGGCCCACACGATCGCCAGGTAGAAGGCGAGGGTCGCCGTGAACAGCACGACCCGGTGCCGGCTCATCCTGGGCACATCGAGGTGAGCCGGTCGTTCCGGCTCACGGTCCAGTCTGGCGAACACCCGGTCCAGACGCCGGGTGAGGTTTCGTTCGGTACGCACCCAATCGACGTTACAGCGAGTGAGCTCTCATCCCGGTCGAAACAGCGGCTTTGTGATGACGATGTGATGTGGGAAACCTCTCAGGAGCGGTCTGAATTACCGGGATTCCGCAATCCTGTGAGGCCCGCTCGGCGCAATTCCTTTGATCATGCCGGGTGTTGTTTATATCGCCCTTATGAATGCGTTCACCGGGGCATCGTGCGGAATTTCACGCAGCGTCATCGGCCGTGGGGGCGACTCACGGAGGGCCGGAGCCGTTCAGCCAGAACGCGCCGTAGACCGCCGACGCCACCGCCACACCCGCCGTGACCAGCACCGACCTGGACAGGCGCAGCCCGGCCAGGGCGCGGGCGAGCGGGAACAGCACCGGGAAGGCCGGCATCAGCAGTCGCGGCTTCGAGCCGAAGTAGCTCGACGCGCACAGGGCGAGGGCGAGGACGACACCCGTGTACACCAGCAGCGCGAGCGGCTGACGCTGCCGCACGCCGGTGACGTACAGCCAGATCAGCAGCGCCACACCGACGACCAGGCCGGTGCCGGCGAGGGCCGACGGGAACGACGCGAACCTGCCGGCCACGAAGCGGGCGAAGGCGTACCCGCCGTCGAACCCGTTGCGCCACCCGGCCTGCACGTCCAGATAGCCCAGCGGCCCCCTGCCGGTGCGCCGCCCGACCCAGAGCACGTAGCCGGCGGCGCCCAGGGGGGCGAGCAGCAGACCGAGGAGGCGATGCCAGGCGGGGAGGTCCGGCGACCGCCCCGCGCGCCGGTCTTGTACGAGGGAGAGCACGCCCGCCGCCCACACCGCCGCCGCCACCGCGAGCCCCACCGGCCGGGTCAGCCCCGCCAGTGCCGCCAGCAGCCCCGCGACCGGCCACCGCCCGGTCAGCACCGCGTACAGCGACCACGCGGCCAGCGCCGTGAACAGGGACTCGCTGTACGCCATGGACTGCACGATCCCGACCGGCAGCACCGCCCACAGCAGCACCGCGCAGACGCCCACCCGGGGCCCGTACACCCGCTCCGCGACCGCGAAGATCCCCCAGGCCGCCGCGAGCGAGGCGAGCAAGCCGACGGCGAAGCCGGCGTCCGCGTACGACAGCGGCGCCACCGTGTGCCCCAGCCGCTCCAGCCACGGCAGCAGCGGGAAGAAGGCCAGGTCGGAGTGGACGTCGCCGTTCGGCAGCCGCACCTCGTAGCCGTACCCGGAGCCGGCGACCCGCGCGTACCAGAGCGAGTCCCACCGCTCGGTCAGCAGCGTGTAGGCGCTCTTGCCGCGGGCGGCGCTCCAGACGGCCAGCACGGCCAGGCACAGCGCGCGGACGGCCGCGTACCCGAGGAGGGCCGGGGCCGCCCGGCGCAGGAGGGGGGCGGGAGGCGCCGGCGCGCGCGTCGCAGGGTCGGTCACGGGCTCGATTATCGGACGGCCCGGGAACACCGGCCGCCGGGGCGTGGTCGAGGACGGCCGGGGTGGTGTACGCCACACGGGTTCGGTCGTGCGGGTGAGAGGTCCGCCACGCGTCCGCACGGCGGACTCGCGTACGCTGCAGAGTCACCCGCGTGGGTTTGCGCGGGCCGGAGAGACCGCCCTCTCCGGCCGTACGACGGGGAGTCCCCACCCCGCCGATCCGCCGCACGCGAGGGATCATCTGGGAGGTACGTACATGTCCGGGACGACCACGGCCGCCGTTCGGCTGCGCCGTCGGGCGGCCGGGGCCGGTGCCAACCGCTGGGTCGTCCTGGTCGTCCTCTGCGTCAGCCTGCTGCTCGTCGCCCTCGACGCGACCGTGCTGCACGTGGCGGTCCCCGCCGTCACCGAGGACCTCAGGCCCGGCGCCATAGAACTGCTCTGGATCGTCGACATCTATCCGCTGGTCTGCGCCTCGCTGCTCATCCTGTTCGGCACGCTGGGCGACCGGATCGGACGCAGACGGGTCCTGCTGCTCGGGTACGCGCTGTTCGGGGTCGCCTCCGCGGTGGCGGCCTTCGCGCCGTCGGCCGGGATACTGATCCTCGCCCGCGCCCTGCTCGGCGTCGGCGGCGCCATGATCATGCCGGCGACCCTCTCCCTCCTCCGCCAGGTCTTCCCCGACCGGCGCGAGCGCGCGCTGGCCATCGGCATCTGGAGCGCCGTCGCCGCCGTCGGCGCGGCGGTCGGACCGCTGCTCGGCGGCTTCCTGCTGGAGCACTTCTGGTGGGGCGCGGTCTTCCTGGTCAACATCCCGCTGATGCTGGTCAGCCTGCCGATCGGGCGGATCCTGCTGCCCGAGTCGCGGAGCGACGGCGAAGGCCCCTGGGACGTGACCGGGGCGCTGATGGCGGCGGTCGGGCTGTTCGGCGTCGTCTTCGGGGTGAAGCGGCTCGGCGGCGGCGAACCGGCGGCGAGCCCGCTCACGCTGGCCCCGCTGCTGGTGGGCGCCGTCCTGCTCGTCCTCTTCGTACGGCGCCAGGGCCGGCGCCGTCATCCCCTGGTGGACCTCGGCATGTTCCGCCGGCCGGCGTTCAGCACGTCGGTGGGCTGCATCGTCCTGGCCATGCTCGCGCTGGTGGGCCTGGAGCTGATCGCGGCCCAGTACCTGCAACTGGTCCTGGGGCTGTCACCGCTGCGGACGGGCCTGCGGCTGCTGCCGCTGACCGTCGCGGCGATGGCGGCGGGCCTGGCGGGCGCGCGGATGCTGCGCCGGTTCGGGCCGCGCCGCATGGTCTGCTTCGGTTTCTGCCTCACCGCCGCTGCGGTCGTCACCCTGACGGCGATGGGGGGCACCGACGACGCGCCACTGCTGCTCGCCGGCTTCGTGCTGCTCGGCTTCGGCCTGGAGACCACCCTCTTCGGGGCGTACGAGTCGATGCTGAGCGAGGCTCCCGCGGGACAGGCCGGCGGGGCGGCGGCGATCGGCGAGACGTCGTACCAGCTGGGCGCCGGCATCGGGATCGCGCTGCTCGGCAGTGTGATGAACGCGGCCTACGCGCCCGGTCTCGCCGCGGTGCCGGGCGTCCCCTCCGGCGCGTCGGCGCAGGCGGGCCACTCGCTCGGCGAGGCCTACCAGGTCGCCGGCCGGCTGGGCGGAGCGACCGGGGCCGCGCTGCGCCGGGCCGCCCGGGACTCCTTCGTGCACGGGCTGCACGTGACGCTGCTGGTGAGCGCCGGCCTGCTGCTGCTCGGCGCGGTGATGGCGCTGCGGCTGCCCCGGACCATGACGTGCGGCGAGGAGCCGCTCGCGGGGGTGCCGTCCCCGCGCGAGGCGGAGAAGCCGAGGGTGTCGGCCTGACGGCTCTGGACGTGCGGGACGCCGCGCCGTAACGTCGGCCGGGAGATCGTAACTAGCGCTGCTAATTTATCTCGTCCCTGTCGCAGTCCTCTCGCAGTGTTCCGGAGGGTGTCCCATGTCCGCGTCCGCGAAGTTGCCCCCGTTCGACGCCGCCGACCCGCTCGGCATCGACGACCTGCTGGACCCGGAGGACCTGGCGATCCGGGACACGGTCCGCGGCTGGGCGGCCGACCGCGTGCTGCCTTACGTCGCCGACTGGTACGAGAAGGGGGAGCTGCCCGGCATCCGGGACCTGGCGCGTGAACTCGGCGCCATCGGCGCCCTGGGCATGTCCCTCACCGGATACGGCTGCGCCGGCGCCACGGCGGTGCAGTACGGGCTGGCCTGCCTGGAGCTGGAGGCCGCCGACTCGGGCATCCGCTCGCTGGTCTCGGTGCAGGGCTCGCTCGCCATGTACGCGATCCACCGGTTCGGCAGCGAGGAGCAGAAGCGGGAGTGGCTGCCGCGCATGGCGGCGGGCGAGGTGATCGGCTGCTTCGGGCTCACCGAGCCCGACCACGGCTCCGACCCCGCCTCGATGCGCACCCACGCCAAGCGCGACGGCGACGACTGGGTCCTCAACGGCCGCAAGATGTGGATCACCAACGGGTCGGTCGCCGGGGTGGCCGTCGTCTGGGCGCAGACGGAGGAGGGGATCCGCGGGTTCGTCGTCCCGGCCGGCACCCCCGGGTTCTCGGCGCCGGAGATCAAGCACAAGTGGTCCCTGCGCGCCTCGGTCACCAGCGAACTGGTGCTGGACGACGTACGGCTGCCCGCCGGCGCCGTCCTGCCGGAGGTCACCGGCCTGCGCGGACCGCTCGGCTGTCTGTCGCACGCCCGCTACGGCATCGTCTGGGGCGCGATGGGCGCGGCGCGCAGCAGCTTCGAGGCGGCCGTCGAGTACGCGAAGACGCGGGAGCAGTTCGGGCGGCCCATCGGCGGCTTCCAGCTCACCCAGGCCAAGCTCGCCGACATGGCGGTCGAACTGCACAAGGGGATCCTGCTCGCCCATCATCTGGGGCGGCGGATGGACGCCGGCCGCCTGCGTCCCGAGCAGGTCAGCTTCGGCAAGCTCAACAACGTCCGCGAGGCGATCGAGATCTGCCGTACGGCGCGGACCATCCTCGGTGCCAACGGGATCTCCCTCGAGTACCCCGTGATGCGGCACGCGACCAACCTCGAGTCGGTGCTCACCTACGAGGGCACTGTCGAGATGCACCAGCTCGTGCTGGGCAAGGCGCTCACCGGGCTCGACGCCTTCCGCTGAGCACCGGGCGGGGGCGGGGCCGGTGGGGCCCCGCCTCAGCTCTGGTTGAAGAAGCCGTCCTCGCGGCGCGAGGCGGGCTCGCCGCTGACGATCTCCGTGTTCGCGGGGGTCAGCAGGAAGACCCGGTTCGCGACCCGCTCGATGGTGCCGCGCAGGCCGAAGGTCAGGCCGGCCGCGAAGTCCACGACGCGCTTGGCGTCGGCGGCCTCCATCGCCGTGAGGTTGACGATGACCGGGACGCCGTCCCGGAACAGCTCGCCGAGGGCGCGGGCGTCCCGGAAGCTGTCCGGGGTGACCGTGCCGATCCGGCGGCCCTTCTCCTCGGCGGTGTCCGTGGCCACCTTCACCCGGGGGTCCGTGACCCAGGCGTCCCCGGACTCGGGGCCCTCGGAGTAGTCGTCGTCGTAGTAGCGCTCGTCATCGTTGTCGTCGACGAGGCCGAGCCACGCACTCGCCTTGCGTACCGATCCCATGGACGCCTCCTCTCACAGCGGTCCTTCTTGCTTCCGCACTATGGTCATCCATGATGCGGACGGTGCGCCAAGTGAATAGACGCCGCGCGGGGGGTTTGTGACGGTACTGGTGCACAGCGGATCCGTCGAGAGCCCTTGTGCCCCAAGGGTGACGACTCATACGGCTGCTGACTGAGAGTGAAATATGATTGTCGTCAGCGGATGGGTGACGCACGGGGCGTCCGGGTGAACGCGAGGGCTGCTGCGGGCCGCAGGCCGGCCGGTACGATGCCGCAGCTCAACGTCGCACCACACCACGGGGGATCGTCGTGTTCGGAATCGTCAGACCCTGCGCCCACCGGCTCGGGGAGGGCCTCAAAGTCCTGTGGATGGCTCACTTGTGCGGGCTGTGCCTCGCGCTGCGCCGGGATCACGGACAGTTCGCTCGTATCGTAACGAACTATGACGGACTTCTCATATCGGTCCTGACGGAGGCTCAGGCAGGCACGGGTAGCGGGGGACGGCGCACCGCCGGGCCGTGCGCCCTGCGCGGGATGCGGACGGCGTCCGTCGCCCAGGGCGAGGGCGCCCGGCTCGCCGCAGCCGTCTCGCTGGTGCTCGCCTCCGCCAAGGTGCGCGACCACGTCGCCGACCGCGACGGGCTGCTGGCCCGCCGGCCGGTCGCCGCCGCGGCGCGCCGGGTCGCGGCGAGCTGGGGGAGGGCCGGGGCGCACAGCGGCCTCGCGGTCGGCTTCGACACCGCCGTCCTCGTCGACGCCGTCGACCGGCAGACCGGCATCGAGGCCCTGGCCGGGCCCGGCACCCCGCTGCCGGCCGTCACCGAGCCGACCGAGACGGCCACCGCGGCCGCGTTCGCGCACACCGCGGTGCTGGCCGGGCGGCCGGGGAACGCCGAACCGCTCGCCGAGGCCGGCCGCCTCTTCGGGCGGCTGGCGCACCTCCTGGACGCCGTCGAGGACCGGCACGCCGACGCGCTCGCGGGTGCCTGGAACCCCCTCGCCGCCACCGGGACCTCTCTCGCCGAGGCCCGCCGGCTGGCCGACGACGCCCTGCACGGCATCCGGCTCGCCCTGCGCGAGGCGGAGTTCGCCGACGGCCGGCTGGTCCACCTGCTGCTCGCGCACGAGTTGCGGCGCTCGGTGGACCGGGCGTTCGGCACCCTGCCGGCGTGCGCCGCGCACCAGCCGGGGCCGTACGGACAGCCCGGGCCGGGACCGTACGGACAGCCGGGGCCGGGACCGTACGGACAGCCGGGGCCGGGACCGTACGCGCCGGGCCCGCACGGTCCTTACAACCCGCACGGCCCGCACGGGCCGCACGGGCCGGAGAAGCCCAAGGCGCCGCGCGGGCTGCTGGCCGGTTGTGGGGCCTTCCTGGCGCTGTGCTGCACCTGCCGGATGTGCTGCGCCGAGGAGTACGAGGGCCCGTGGTCCCGCAAGAAGCGCGAGGGCTGCTGCCAGAACTGCGACTGCGACTGCCCCTGCACGGGATGTGACGGCTGCGACGGCTGCGGCGGATGCTGCGACGGCTGTGACTGCTGCTGCCCGTGCGACGGCTGCTGAACCCCGGGCGGTGACCCGAGGCCCCGGCCGGTGACCGGGCCTCAGATCGCTGCTGCGTACGGGTGGTTAAGGAGCGGGTAAAAGGTTGACGGCTGAAAGGCGCTCTTGTGCCGACCGGCCGTTCGGCCGAATACTCCCCCTCAGCGCTTGTCAGGGGCATGAGTGTTCGGGCATCCCCGGTGTGTTCCCTGGCTGCGCCTCACGGGCCCCGACCCCACGCGGGCCCCCGACTTCCCCTGGGAGGGAACGACAAGTGAGGATCAAGCGCACCACTCCCCGCAGCGGCACCGCAAGACGGACCCGGCTGATCGCCGTGGCCACCGGCTTCCTCGCCGCGGCAGCGTTCGCAGCCCCCACCGCGAACGCGAGCGACGGCCCCTCGTTCACCGCGAGCCAGCTCACCCGGGCGAGCGACTCCGTGCTGAAGGCCGACGTCCCCGGTACGGCCTGGGCGGTGGACGGCAAGACCGACCGTGTCGTCGTCACCGTCGACAGCACGGTGTCCAAGGCCGAGATCGCGAGGATCAAGAAGCAGGCCGGCGCCACGGCGGACGCCCTCACCATCAAGCACACGCCGGGCAAGTTCAACAAGCTGATCACCGGCGGCGACGCCATCTACGGCGGCCAGTACCGCTGCTCGCTCGGCTTCAACGTGCACAGCGGCAGCACGTACTACTTCCTGACCGCGGGACACTGCGGCCAGGTCGCGTCCACCTGGTACAGCAACTCCGGCCACACCACGGTGCTGGGCACCAACGTCAGCTACAGCTTCCCGGGCAACGACTACGCCCTGGTGCGCTACACCAACACCTCGATCTCGCACCCCAGCGCGGTCGGCAGCCAGACCATCACCAGCGCCGCCACCCCGGCGGTGGGCACGACCGTCTACCGCCGCGGCTCCACCACGGGCACGCACAGCGGCCGGGTCACCGCGCTCAACGCCACCGTCAACTACGGCAGCGGTGACATCGTCTACGGCCTGATCCAGACCACGGTGTGCGCCGAGGGCGGCGACAGCGGCGGCCCGCTGTACGCCGGCACAACGGCCTACGGTCTGACCTCCGGTGGCAGCGGCAACTGCACCTCCGGCGGTACGACCTTCTTCCAGCCGGTCACCGAGGCGCTGAGCGCGTACGGTGTGAGCATCGGCTGAGGTTCCCTTCCGGGTGACCCGTGAGAGGCCCCCGCACGCCACCGGCGTGCGGGGGCCTTCCCGTGTCGCCGTGTCGTGGAGCGGGAGTGCGGGGAGGGGCGGAAACCGGCCACCGGGGCGCCGGCGGCCACGGGGGGCACGGAGCGGCCCGGCCCCCGGGCGTCCGGCCCGGACGGGACCGTCCCGGGGTGTTTGCGCAGGTCAGGAATGCCCGAGCGGATGTCGTACGGTTGTTCGAGAATGGGGGTATGGTGGGGGTGGGGAAGTTGGGAACTGGTGTTCGAGAGTCGTTTCGGGACTCACGAGAGCGGGAGGTGCGTTGCCGGGCTTCGCGCATCTGCACACCTTCTCCGGGTTCTCCCTGAGGTACGGCGCCTCGCACCCGGAGCGGCTGGCCGGGCGTGCCTCGGAGCGGGGCATGGACGCCCTGGCCCTGACCGACCGCGACACCCTCGCCGGCACCGTCCGCTTCGCCAAGGCCTGCGCCCGAGCCGGCGTCCGCCCGCTGTTCGGGGTGGACCTGGCGGTGGCGGAGGCGGAGCTCCCGGGCGGGGCGGGGACCCTCCCGCCCGAGCGGGGCCGGGAGCCGGGGAGGCGGCGCACGCCGGTGCGCGGCGGTGCCTTCGTCGACGAGTCGGTCCCCCGGGTGACCTTCCTCGCCCGGGACGGCGCCCGGGGCTGGGCCGACCTGTGCCGGATCGTCACGGCGGCGCACGCGGCCGAGGGGCCGCCCCTGCTGCCCTGGTCCGGCAACCGCGGCGACGGGCTGACCGTGCTGCTCGGGCCGGGCTCGGACGTGGGGCGCGCCCTCGCCGCCGGGCGCCCCGACCGGGCCGCGAGGCTGCTGGCCGCCTGGCGCGAGGTCTACGGCGACGCGCTGCGGCTGGAGGCCGTCTGGCACGGGCGCCAGGGCACGGGCCCCGGCTCCCTGCGGCTCGCCGCCCGTACCGTCGCCTTCGCCGCCGAGCAGCGCGTCCGGCCCGTGCTCGGCAACGCCGTCCGCTACGCCGATCCGGGCCAGGGCCCGGTCGCCGACGTCCTGGACGCCGCCCGCCGGCTGGTGCCGATCGACCCCCGCAAGGAGCTGGACTCCGGCGAGGCCTGGCTGAAGGGCCCGCAGGAGATGCTGGGGGCCGCCGAGCGGGTCGTGGAGGCGGCCGGCTTCCGGCGGGACGCCGCCCGCCGGCTGCTGGAGCAGACCCTGGACACGGCCGCCGAGTGCCGGGTCGACCCCGAGGACGGCCTCGGTATCGGCACGGTCCACTTCCCCGAGGCGCACCTCGTCGGCGCAGGGAGGCGCACCGCCCAGCGGGCGCTCGCCTCGCGGGCGGCGGCGGGGATGGTGCGGCTCGGCCACGGCGGCAGGCGGGCGTACTGGGAGCGGATGCACCACGAGCTGGACATCATCGCCCACCACGGCTTCGCCTCGTACTTCCTGACCGTCGCCCAGGTCGTCGACGACGTGCGGAGGATGGGCATCCGGGTGGCCGCCCGCGGGTCCGGCGCCGGGTCGCTCGTCAACCACCTCCTCGGCATCGCGCACGCCGATCCGATCGAGCACGGGCTGCTGATGGAGCGCTTCCTGTCCAAGGAGCGGGTCGTGCTGCCGGACATCGACATCGACGTGGAGTCCGCGCGCCGGCTCGAGGTCTACCGGGCGATCATCGGCCGGTTCGGCACCGAGCGGGTGGCGACCGTCTCCATGCCCGAGACCTACCGGGTGCGGCACGCCGTCCGGGACGTGGGCGCCGCCCTGTCCATGGACCCGGCCGAGATCGACCGGGTGGCCAAGTCCTTCCCGCACATCCGGGCCCGGGACGCCCGCGCCGCGCTGGAGGAACTGCCGGAGCTGAAGCGGCTCGCGGGGGAGAAGGACAAGTACGGCAGGCTCTGGGAGCTGGTCGAGGCGCTCGACGCGCTGCCGCGCGGGACCGCCATGCACCCGTGCGGGGTGCTGCTGTCCGACGCCTCCCTGCTCGCCCGCACGCCGGTGGTGCCGACGAGCGGCGAGGGGCTGCCGATGTCGCAGTTCGACAAGGAGGACGTGGAGGACCTCGGGCTGCTCAAGCTGGACGTGCTGGGCGTGCGGATGCAGTCGGCGATGGCGCACGCGGTCGCCGAGGTGGAGCGGGCGGCGGGGGAGCGGGTCGACCTGGACGTGCTGCCGGCCGGCGACCCGGCGACGTACCGGCTCGTCCGGTCCGCCGAGACGCTGGGCTGCTTCCAGATCGAGTCGCCGGGCCAGCGCGACCTGGTGGGGCGGCTGCAGCCGAGCACCTTCCACGACCTGGTCGTCGACATCTCCCTGTTCCGGCCCGGCCCGGTCGCCGCCGACATGGTGCGGCCGTTCATCGAGGCGCGGCACGGGCGGGCGCCCGTGCGCTACCCGCACCCGGACCTGGAGGGGCCGCTGAAGGAGACGTACGGGGTCGTCGTCTTCCACGAGCAGGTCATCGACATCGTCGCCGTCATGACCGGCTGCGGGCGCGGCGAGGCGGACCGGATCCGGCGCGGGCTGTCGGATCCGGAGTCGCAGGGGCGGATCAAGGTGTGGTTCGCGCAGGCCGCGGCGGCGAACGGATATGACGCGGAAACGATTCAGCGGACCTGGGAGATCGTCGAGGCGTTCGGGTCGTACGGCTTCTGCAAGGCGCACGCCGTCGCGTTCGCCGTACCGACCTACCAGTCGGCATGGCTGAAGGCGCATCACCCGGCCGCCTTCTACGCCGGACTGCTCACCCACGACCCCGGGATGTACCCCAAGCGGCTGCTGCTGGCGGACGCCCGGCGGCGCGGGGTGCCGATCCTGCCGCTGGACGTGAACGTGTCCGGGGCCGCACACAGGATCGAACTGGTGTCTGAATCGCCTGAAGCCCCCGGGGTGTGGGGACTTCGGCTCGCCCTGTCCGACGTGCACGGCATCAGCGAGGCGGAGGCGCGGCGGATCGAGGACGGGCAGCCCTACGCCTCCCTGCCGGACTTCTGGGAGCGGGCCCGCCCGAGCCGTCCGCTCGCCGGGCGGCTGGCGCAGGTGGGCGCGCTGGACGCCTTCGGCGCCAACCGGCGCGACCTGCAGCTGCACCTGACCGAGCTGCACCGGGGCGCCCGGGGCGGAGGCGGCGGGCAGCTCCCTCCCCCACTGCTCAATGTGTGGGAGGTGCCCCCAGCCGGCGGCCGCAGGACCGCCCCGGCCGGGCTGCCCGACCTCACGCCGGAGGAGCGGCTCAGCGCCGAGCTGGGCGTGCTGTCCATGGACGTCTCGCACCATCTGATGGACGACCACCGGGAGTTCCTGAAGGAGCTGGGCGTGGTCTCCGCGCGGCGGCTGCGCGAGGCCCGGCACGGGGAGACGGTTCTGGTCGCGGGCGCCAAGGCGGCCACCCAGACCCCGCCGATCCGGTCCGGCAAGCGGGTCATCTTCTCCACGCTGGACGACGGCACGGGCCTGGTCGACCTCGCCTTCTTCGACGACTCCCACGACGCCTGCGCGCACACCGTCTTCCACTCCTGGCTGCTGCTGGTGCGCGGAGTGGTGCAGCGGCGCGGGCCGCGCAGCTTCAGCGTGGTGGGCTCCGCCGTCTGGAACCTGGCGGACCTGCTGGAGGTGCGGCGCGAGGAGGGGCTCGACGGGGTCGCGGCCCGGCTGGCCGGGCCGCCCGGCGGCGCTGACGGGGGCGCGGCGGGAGACGGCGACGGTCCGTCCCGGGCCCGGGCCGCCGGCTCCGACGGGCTGCCCCGGCCGGCCGGTTCGGCGGCCCGCGACCCGATGGAGGGCCGGACGATCCGCATGCCCACGGGGTACGAGATGCACCCCTGGGCCGATCTGCGCCCCGCGGGCGAAGGGCCCGCGGTGGGAAGGAAGTTGTGGCACCAGAGTCCGGGGAGTGCGGGATGACCATCCTCTGCGTACGTTTCGAGCTGCCGCCGGAGCGCGAGGCGGCCCTGCCCGGGCTGCTCGGGCTCCTGGAGGACTTCACCCCGGTCGTGCAGGCGCTGCCTCCGGACGGGGCGCTGGCCGATCTGAGGGGCGCCGAGCGCTACTTCGGGCGCAGCGCGGTGGAGCTGGCCTCGGTGATCCGGGTCCGGGCCCTCGCCCGGTACGGCGTCGACTGCGCGATCGGCGCCGGGCCGGGCCCGATGCTGGCCCGCGTGGCGCTGCGCGACGCCCGGCCCGGGGTGACCTGTGCCGTGCCCGGGGAGCCGGAGGCCGTGGCGGAGTTCCTCGCCGGCCGGCCCGTCTCCGTGCTGCCCGGCGTCGGCGCGGCGACCGCCCGCACCCTGTGCGAGTACGGCCTGGACACCCTGGGCCTGGTCGCCAATGCGCCGCTGTCCACGCTCCAGCGGCTGATCGGCGCGCGGGCGGGGCGCGAACTGCGGGAGAAGGCGAGCGGTCTCGACCGGGGCCGGGTCGTGCCGAACGCGGTCTCCCGGTCGCTGGTCGCCGAACGCCCCTTCGAGCTCGACGAACTGGACCCCGGCCGGCACCGCGGGGCGCTGCTGTCCGCCGCCGAGGAGATCGGCGCCCGGCTGCGCGCGGTGGAGAAGGTCTGCCGCACCCTGACCCTCACCGTGCGCTACGCCGACCTCCCCCGCTCTCGAACAGGCTCGAGCGGGGGGACCCCCACCGCCACCACCCGCAGCCGCACCCTGCGGGAGCCGACCGCGCACTCGGCCGCGCTGACGAAGGCGGCCTACGGCATCTACGAGACGCTGGGCCTGCAGCGCGCCCGGGTCCGCGCCCTCGTCCTGCGCGCCGAGGGCCTCACCCCCGCCGACCAGGCCTCCCACCAGCTCACCTTCGACCCCGTGGACGAGAAGGCCCGCCGCATCGAGGAGGTCGCGGACCGGGCCCGGGCGAAGTTCGGCCCCAGGGCGGTCATGCCGGGAACGCTGGCCGCGGTGTGCGCCCTCAGTTGGCCCACGGCGGCGTGAGGAGCGTGCCGTCGGCCAGCCGCGCGGTGAGGCCGACGGAGGTGGTGACCCAGGAGATCGCGGTGTGCTCCGACGCGTTCTCGACGGCGAGGGTCGCCCCCGGACCGATGATCACCGTGTCCCCGGCGGAGATCCGCTCGGTGCGGCCGTCGAGGGTGATCAGCAGGTCCCCGACGAGCAGATGGAAGATCTCCTCCCGGTTCACGGTGTGCGCGGGCGCCTTGGTGCCGGGCGGGATCTCCCCGCGCCAGGCGCACAGTTCCCTGCTGCCGGTGAGCGGGGTGGCGTAGGAGACGAAGCGGGCGCCGTGGATCTCGTGGGTCACGGCCTCACCGGAACGGATGACGGGCATGGGGGAACTCCCTCGAACGTAGTCAAGCTGCTTGACTATATGGTCAAGCAGCTTGACCAATGCGTCAAGGGTGTTTCAATGCCCCCGTGCAGAACTCCGACGCCATGGCCCTGTCCGCCGCCCTGCTCGCCGCGGCGGGCGACCTCACGCAGCGCATCCATGAGGGGGTGGCGGCCCGCGGTTTCGCCGATCTGCGGCCGGCCCACGGGTTCGCCTTCGCGCGGCTCGCGCCGGGCGGCGCCAGTGTCACCGAGCTGGCCGCACACCTCGGCGTCACCAAGCAGGCGGCCAGCCAACTGGTGGACGAGGTCGTGCGCAAGGGGTACGCCGAGCGCCGGCCGCACCCCGGGGACGCCCGCGCCCGGCTCGTCGTGCTGACCGAGCGCGGACGGGCCTGCACCCGCGCGGCGGAGGAGGTGGCCGCCGAGGTGGTGGGGGAGTGGGCCGAACTCCTGGGCGAACAGGGCCTGTACGTGCTGCGGGACGCTTTGGCGCGGATCGCCCCGTACGGGCCGGTCAGGCCCGCCTGGTGACGGTTCGACGGCTTCCGCGCGAGCCTCTGGTTATCACTGGAAGTTTTTACTGACGCGTAACTTCACACTTGCACTACTCGCCCGTAACTTGACGAGTGAACAGCATCCTCGTGATCCGGATCACAGGGTTAGGCCGTCGCACCTCCCCTTGAGCCGCAAGGAGATCACACGATGCTGCCCTGGAAGCGAGTGGTCAGGTCCCTGGCCAGACCCCTCACCGCGCTGCTCCTCACCGCCGCCGTCGCCGCCGTCCCCGCCGCCACCGCCCACGCCTCCGACGCTCCCACGTGGGGGTCCCCCCGCTCGAGCGCAGCCGAGAGCGGGGGAGGCTGGAACGACTACTCCTGCAAGCCGTCCGCCGCACACCCCCGCCCCGTCGTCCTGGTCCACGGCACGCTCGGCAACTCCGTCGACAACTGGCTGTCCCTCGCCCCCTACCTGAAGAAGCGCGGGTACTGCGTCTTCTCCCTGGACTACGGCCAGTTGCCCGGCGTCCCCCTCTTCCACGGCCTCGGCCCCATCGACAAGTCGGCCGGACAGCTCTCCGCCTTCGTCGACCAGGTGCTCGCCGCCACCGGCGCCGCCAAGGCCGACCTGGTCGGCCACTCCCAGGGCGGCATGATGCCCCGCTACTACCTGAAGTTCCTCGGCGGCGCCGCCAAGGTGAACGCCCTCGTCGGCCTCGCCCCCGACAACCACGGCACCAATCTGGACGGCCTGACCAACCTCCTGCCGTACTTCCCCGGCGCCGCCGACCTGATCAAGGCCACCACCCCCGGCCTCGCCGACCAGGTCGTCGGCTCCGACTTCCTCACCCGGCTCAACACGGGCGGCGACACCGTCCCCGGCGTGCACTACACGGTCATCGCCACCAAGTACGACGAGGTGGCCACCCCCTGGCGCACCCAGTACCTGAGCGGCCCCGACGTCCACAACGTCCTGCTGCAGGACCTGTGCGCGCTCGACCTCTCCGAGCACGTGGGCATCGCCCTGTTCGACCGGATCGCCTTCCACGAGGTGGCCAACGCGCTCGACCCTGCCCACGCCACCGCCACCACCTGCGCCTCCGCCTTCAGCTGACGTGCCGCCGGGGCCCGTCCGGCCTGAGCCGCCGGACAGGCCCCGGAGTTCCAGGGCCGGCGCGGGGTCAGCGCCGGCCCGCCGCCCGCCGCCGCACCGACCAGAACAGCGCGGCCGAACCGAGCGCCAGCGCCGCCGCACCGCCGACGGCGGCGTACGAGGTGCCGGGGGAGGCACCGGTCTCGGCGAGGTCCGCCGGCGCACCGGCCGCCTTCACCTGACGGGCCGGGGCCGGCGTGGCGGGCTCCGACGAGGTGCTCGCGCCGCCGGCCCCGTGCCCGTGGTGCCCGACCGTCGACCGGCCGGCACCCGCGTCGATCTGCCGCTGCGAGGGAGCCGACGCGCTCGGCGCGGGCGCCGCACCGCCGCCGCTCCCGCCGCCGAAGTCGACGTCGGAGCAGGAGTAGAAGGCCTCCGGGCTGTCCGAGCGCTGCCAGACCGCGTACAGCAGCTGCCTGCCCGTGCGCGCGGGGAGGGTGCCGGAGAACGTGTAGAAGCCGCCCGAGGCGACCGGGTCCGTGGCCGTCGCGACCGGATGGGCGAGGTCCAGGTCTCCCCAGGCCGGCGGCTTCGCCGGGTCGTAGCCGGGCTTGGTCGCATAGACCGTGAAGGTGCCCTTGTGCGGGGCCGTCACCCGGTACGCGAAGGTGTACGGACCGCTGTGCACGCGCGTCGCCGGCCAGTCGGCGCGGGCCAGGTCGAGCCCCTTGAACTCCTCGTCGCCGGCGCTGCACAGCCTGCCGTCCGGGATCAACTGCCGGTGCCGGCCCGCGGCGTCGCCGATCCGGACACCGTTCCAGTCGTACAGCGCCTGGGTGCCGCCGGCCGCCACGGCCGCCCGGCACGCCGCCGACCTCGGATGCTCCGGGCCCTCCGCGTAGCACTGGGCGACCCGGCTGACCGGGGCGCCCATCGAGCCGTGCGCGGACGCGGGCACGGCGGCGAGCGCGGTGAGGCCGACGGCGGCGACGGTGACGGCGGCGGCCTGGCGGCGTACGGGCATGGGGAACTCCCTCGGACGGTTTCTCGACAGGGCCGGTCCCGTGGGCGCGGATCCCGTGGGGTGATCCGAAACTAGCCCCGGAAAACCGTGGAACCGCCTGCTGGAAGCGGTTCCCGGAGATCCTTATGGCGCCGTTAAGGGAGCGCTCAGACTGCGCTCAGGTAGGTACCGTCGCCGCATGACGCACGTACGCATCCGGCCCGCCGGCGCCGCCGACGTACCCGCGGTGAAGGCCGTGACCGACGCGGCCTACCACCCCTACATCGCGCGCATCGGCGTGGTGCCGCAGCCCATGGAGGCCGACCACGCGGCGGACGTGGCCGCCGGGAAGGTGTTCGTCACCGGCGACCCCGTCGTGGGTCTCGTGGTGCTCGAGGCGTTCCCCGGCCACCTCTTCCTGGACAGCATCGCCGTCCACCCCGGCGTCCACGGGCGGGGCGTGGGAGGGCGGCTGCTGGACTTCGTCGACACGCGCGCGCGTGCCCCGGGCCTCGGCGAGGTCGGGCTCTACACGAACGCGCTGATGTGGGAGAACCAGGAGATCTATCCGAAGTACGGCTACGAGCTCGTCGAACGCCGGGTCGACGGGCCGTACGACCGCATCCACTACCGCAAGGTGCTGGACTGACGGCCCAGGGGCGTCAGCCGTCGGGCCACCAGGTGCGGGCGATGTCCTCGCGCACCTCGGGACGCGCCGTGGGGGCCCGCCGCTCCGCCTCCTCGCGGATCCGGCGGCTGTCCGTCTTCTTCAGGGGCTTCTGCACGGTCACACGGCGCATGGCTGCCTCCTTCGGTGCCTACCGGGTTTCCGCGATGTCACGGAGGTAGACCCTTTTCGCGAGAGTTCCTCATCGGCACAGGAATGTCAGTGGCGGGTGTCACTCTGGGCGGCATGACGAACGAGCGTGAGCGGACGGTCGCACCGGGTGCCCGGGTGGACTGGGACGCGCAGGCGGCCGCCTTCGACGACGAACCCGACCACGGCCTGCGTGCCCCCGAGGTGCGGGCCGCCTGGGCGGCCAGACTCCGCGACTGGCTGCCCAGGCGGCCCGCCGACGTCCTCGACCTCGGCTGCGGCACCGGCAGCCTGTCGCTCCTCGCGGCCGAGCAGGGACACCGGGTGACCGGGGTCGACGGCTCCCCGGCCATGGTCGAGCGGGCCCGCGCCAAGCTCGCCGGCCGCGACGCCGTGGTCCTGCGCGGGGACGCAGCCGCTCCGCCGGTGGGCGAGCAGCGCTACGACGTCGTCCTCGTCCGGCACGTGCTGTGGGCGCTGCCCGACACCGCCCGCGCCCTGCGCCACTGGCGGACCCTGCTGCGGCCCGGCGGCCGCTTCGTGCTGGTCGAGGGCGTGTGGGGGACCCTCTCCCCGGTCGGCACACCCGCCGCCCGCCTCACCGCCCTGCTGGAACCGCTGGCCGGGTCCGTGCGCGTGGAGCGACTGTCGGACGACCCCGTGCTGTGGGGGAAGGCCGTGGACGACGAGCGGTACGCGGTGGTGGCGACCGTGTGAGCGCCGGTCAGCCCAGCAGCTCGCCGAAGCCGCCCGCCCGGGCCAGCGCCTCCAGCTCCGCCAGGGCGGCCACGGCGGCGGACGCGGCCCGCGGATCCCGCTCGGCGAGCCCGCTCTCGGCGAACTCGTCCTCGTCCAGGCGGCGCACGTCCGAGCCGTCGGCGGAGCGCCACAGGTCCAGATCGAGGTCCTCGACGACCAGTTCGCCGCCGGACCGCACGGCGGGCCGCGTGACGTCGCAGTACCAGCCCTTCACGGTGCCGTCGCCGGCCCGGACCTCCTTCACGGAGTACCACCGGTCCCGCCAGTAGTGCTCGGTGAACACGTCGCCCGGTTCGAAGCGCACGAACCCGAAGTCGCGCACGCCCCCGCCCGCCCAGGGGGCGCGGACCGAGACGCGGACGCCGTCGTCGCGGAGCAGCTCCGCCGGGTAGCGGATCTTCGTACGGCCGCCCTTGACCAGGACGACCTCCACCCGGTCGGCCGGCTCAGCCGAGTTCGCGGACATAGCGCACCTCCGTCGCGCAGATCTCGTACCCGAGCCACTTGTTGATCGCGATCATCGGGGCGTTGCCGGCGTCGTTGCCCGTGAAGGCCTCGGTCAGACCGGCCTCGCGGGCCCGGTACAGGGAGTGGGTCTTGGCGAGCTTGGCCAGGCCGCGGCCGCGGTGGGCGCGGGCGGTGCCGGTCATCGAGGTGGAGTACCGGGTGGCGCCGTCGGTGTAGACGAGGGTGAAGGCGACCGGACGGCCGTCGACGACCGCGGCCGTGCTCAGCTCGCGGCTCAGCAGCGGATGCCGCCAGTTCTGCTCGAGCCAGGCGTCGTAGTCGGTGAACTCGACGTCGATCTCGCCGGGTTCGTCCGACACCGTCTCCGCGTCCAGCTCGAACAGCGGGCGCGGATCACCGGCGAAGTCGGCGGCCGTGCGCAGCTCGACACCCGGCGGCGGCTCAGGAAGGGGCGGGAGGGTGCCCTGCGCCAGGTCGAGGCGGAGGAAGTGGGCGGGCCGGCCCCTGGTGTAGCCGTGCCGCTCGGCGAAGACGCGGTTGGCGGGCTCGTCGAGGACCCAGGTGAACACCTTGACCGCGCCGACGGCGGCGAGGTGCTCCTCGCCGGCCCGGGCGAGCAGCCGGCCGGCGCCCCGGTGGGTCCGGTCGGGGCGTACGTACACGTTGAGGTGTCCCATGCCCGGCTCCGGGCTGTCGTGCGCGAGGGAGGCCCCGGCCGCGCCGATCACCTCGCCGTCCTCCTCCGCGACGAGCAGGCGGGTGCGGGCGTCCGGATGACTGTGGACGAGGAAGTGGCGGACCGAGTCCGGGGTGAACAGGATGTACGGAAGAGCGAGATGGCGCACGCGGGCGTAACCCCCGGTGTCGGCCGGGACGTCGGGCCGCAGGTCGCGCACGATGACGGTCATGGGCAGGCACCGTACGGGCAGACGCGCCGGGTATGCCTCTCATTTTCCCTCCGGTGCGGGACAATCGGCTCTGTGAGCCTGAAGATCCACATCGATGACAGCGCGCCGCCGTACGAGCAGGTGCGGGCGCGGATCTCCGAGCAGGCGCGGTCCGGGGCGCTGCCGGTGGGCTACCGGCTGCCGACCGTGCGCGCCCTGGCCGAGTCGCTGGGGCTCGCGGTGAACACGGTGGCCAAGGCCTACCGGGCGCTGGAGGGCGACGGGGTCATCGAGACGCGGGGGCGCAACGGCACGTTCGTGGCCGCCGCCGGCTCCGCCGCGGAGCGCGAGGCGTCGCTGGCCGCGCAGGCGTACGCGGAGCGGGCGCGGCGGCTGGGCCTGGGCGAGGAGGAGGCGCTGGCCGCGGTGCGGGACGCGCTGCGGGCGGCCTACGGGACGTAGCGCGTGCCCGGTGGCCCAGGGACGTCGTGCGTGTCCGGTGGCCCAGGGACGTCGTGTGTTCCCGGTGGCCCAGGGACGTCGTGTGTTCCCGGTGGCCTACGGGACGTCGTGCGTGTCCGGTGGCCCATGGGCGGGGCCGCCGCCGCCCGGGCCGGGACGGTCACCGGACGGCCGCGGGCTCCGGCGTTCGCGTCACCGTGAGACCGGCCCTGCGCGCCGCCCGGGCGAAGACCACCGCGTCCCGCACCGCCGCGCCCCCCGGATCGTTGTTGAAGTACGCGTACACGTCCTCCGCGTCGGACCACGTCGTCGCGATCCGGTCCACCCACGTCTCCAGGCAGCGGAGACCGTAGCGCGGCCACGGGTGGGCCCGGCCCTGGTGGAAGCGGACGTAGCCCCAGGGCGCCGTGCGCCACAGCGGGGTGACCGGGCGGGCCTGCACGTCCGCCCAGCACAGGGCCGCGCCGCGCGACACCAGCACGTCCCGCACCCCGGACGTCCACCAGGACTCGTGGCGCGGCTCCACCGCCACCCGCGTGCCCGGCGGGAAGCAGGCCAGGCAGGCGTCCAGCAGCGCCGGGTCGGCGCGCAGGGTCGGCGGGAGCTGGAGCAGCACCGGGCCGATGCGGTCGCCCAGGCCCGCCGCGTGGGTCATCAGCCGGTGGACCGGCTCCTCGGGATCCTTCAGGCGCTTGACGTGGGTCAGATAGCGGCTCGCCTTGACCGCGACCGTGAAGTCCGGCGGCACCCGCACCCGCCAGGCGGCGAAGGTGTCGTACGACGGCAGCCGGTAGAACGCGTTGTTGACCTCCACGGTCGCGAAGAGGCGGGTGTACTCCTCCAGCCACAGCCGCACCGGAACGCCCGCCGGGTACACCAGGTCCCGCCAGTCCTTGTACTGCCACCCCGAGGTACCGACGAACAGGGTCATACCCTCATCAAAGCACTACAGGTACAGCCCCGCGTCCGCCCCCTCGCGCGCCCCCGGCACCGACGCGGGCGACGTGCCCCGGCGCAGCGCGTACAGCTCGGCCAGCGTCGCCCCCTCCCGGCCGATCCCCTCCTCCGTGCCGAGCCAGTTCACCGCCTCCCGGCGGGTCAGCCGGTCCACCTCGATGCGGGCCAGGCAGCGGCCGGGCCGGACCACGGCGGGGTGCAGGCGCTCCAGGTCCTCGTTCGTGGTGACGCCCACCAGGACGTTGCGGCCCTGGCCGAGCAGCCCGTCGGTCAGGTTGAGCAGCCGGGACAGGGCCTGGCCCGCGGTGTGCTTGGCCTCGCCGCGGATCAGTTCGTCGCAGTCCTCCAGCAGCAGCAGCCGCCAGCGGCCCTTGCCCGCGCCGTCCTCCTCGCCGATCGCGATGTCCATGAGGTAGCCGACGTCGCTGAACAGCCGCTCCGGGTCCAGCACGCAGTCCACCTGGCACCAGTCGCGCCAGGAGCGGGCGAGCGTGCGCAGCGCGGAGGTCTTGCCGGTGCCGGGCGGGCCGTGCAGGAGCAGCAGCCGGCCGGCGATGTCCTCGGGGGTGGTCTTCATCAGCCGGTCCATCGCCTCCGCCACCGGCGCCGTGTAGTTGGCCCGGACCTCCTCCCAGGTGCCCGCGGAGATCTGCCGGGTGGTGCGGTGCGGGCCGCGCCGCGGCGAGACGTACCAGAAGCCCATCGTCACGTTCTCCGGCTGCGGTTCCGGCTCGTCGGTCGCGCCGTCGGTCGCCCGGTCCAGGACCGACTTCGCCAGCTCGGCGCTGGTCGCGGTCACCGTGACGTCCGCGCCCCGGTTCCAGCGGGACACCAGCAGCGTCCAGCCCTCGCCCTCGGCGAGGGTCGCGCTGCGGTCGTCGTCGCGGGCGGCCCGCAGCACCCGGGCGCCCTCCGGCAGCAGGGTCGCGCCGGCACGCACCCGGTCGATGTTGGCCGCGTGCGCGTACGGCTGCTCGCCCGTCGCGAAGCGGCCGAGGAACAGCGCGTCGACGACATCGGAGGGCGAGTCGGAGTCGTCGACGTGGAGCCGGATCGGCAGAGCGTCGTGTGGGTTGGCAGACATGCCGCCATGATCCGCCACCGATGCGCTCGGCGCACGGCATTTCCGCCGCTTGTCCCGAGTGGTCCCAACCCGGCCCGCGTCCCGGGCCGCGCCGATACCGTTGTCCTCGATGGGACGTCATGGGTGGGGTTCGGGGGCTCGGCGGTGGCGGCTCACCGCCCTGCTCGGTGCGGGCGCGGCCGTGCTGGCCCTGGCGCTGACCCTGCTCGGCGCGCTGCCCGGCGGCGGCGCGGGCACCGGGCGCGCGGGCGACCGCGCGCACGGCACGCCCGCGCACCCGCGGCCCTCGGTGGGCTGGGGCTTCACGCACACCCAGTACAGCGCCGACCAGGGCGGCGGCGCGGCCACCGAGCGGGTCGAGCGGCTGCTGGCCGGGGACGGCGGCCTGCCGCAGGACCAGGCCCTCATGGGCTGGGGCGCCGACAACCCCGAGCCGGTGAAGGGGCGTTACGACTTCGGCGCGCTGGACCGCCGGATCGGCTTCGTCCGCCGCTCGGGCGGGACCCCCGTGATCACGCTGTGCTGTTCGCCGGACTGGATGAAGGGCGGCCGGGCCGGCGCCACCGACTGGAGCCGGGCCGCCCTGGAGACCGCGCCCACCCCGGACCACTACCGGGACTTCGCCGACCTCGCAGCGGCCGTCGCCCGGCGGTACCCGGACGTGCGCCACTTCCTCGTCTGGAACGAGTTCAAGGGCTTCTGGAACGACGCGAAGGGCCGCTGGGACCACGAGGGTTACACGCGGCTGTACAACCTCGTCTACAGGGCGCTGAAGAAGGTCGACAGGCGCATCATGGTCGGCGGGCCGTACCTGGTCATGGACAGCCTCGACCCGGGTGACCGGAACGCCTCCGCCGCGCTGAGGGGGCCCTGGGGCGCCGTGGACCAGCGGGTCCTGGACGCCTTCGGCTACTGGAACACCCACAAGGCGGGCGCCGACTTCACCGTCGTCGACGGCTCCAGCTACACCAACGACGGCAGGACGCTGCCCGACGAGTTCGCGGCCACCGACAAGCTGACGGCCGTCAGCGAGTGGGTGCGGCGGCGCACACGCGACCTGCCCCTGTGGTGGGCCGAGTACTACGTCGAGCCCGCCGGCCCCGGCGACGGCCGCGAGGGCTGGTCGGAGGAGCACCGCCTGGCCGTCCACGCCGCCGGGCTGATCGCCCTGGCCAAGGGCGGCACCGGCTCCGCCTTCTACTGGAACCCGGAGCGGAAGCAGGGCACCGCCTGCCCCGGCTGCCTGTGGACCCCGACCGGCACCGCCGGCGGGGGGCGGCCCCTGCCCCTGTACGGCCTGCTGTCCCGGTTCGGCAGGGCGTTCCCGCCGGGCACCCGGTACCGCGGCGTGTCCGTCGCCCCGGACGACGTCCCGGACGTGCGGGTGCTGGCCAGCGGCCGCACGGTCCTCGTGGTCAACACCCTGGACCGGGCGATCAACGCCCGGGTCGACGGCAGGCGGATCGGCCTGCGGGCCTACGAGGTGAGGTGGCTCGACCGCTGAGCCACCCCCCTCCGCCCCTCACCTCATGGTCCAGAACCGCTCCACCAGCGACGCCAGCAGCAGCGCCAGCAGCGGCAGCGCGAACCAGAGGCCGCCCCGCAGCAGCCGCAGCCGGCGCTCGCCCGGACGCATCGCCACCCGGACCACCTCACGGGCGGCGAGCAGCAGCATCAGCACGGCCGCGGCCAGTCCGCCCGCCATCGACCACGGGGTCCAGGTCACCCGTGGCCCGATCGGGCCCGGAGCCGGCTCCGGCGCCGCCCCCGGCGGCCGCTCGCGCAGCGCGAACACGGTGGCGTCGTCGTTGACCAGGACCCTCGTCAGCTCCTGCCGGGCCTCCAGGTTCCGGACCAGCCGGGACTCCCAGGTCGCCGAGTAGCCCGCGTCCAGCTCCAGATACGCGACCTGACCGGCGCCGACCATCAGATACGCATGCGGGCCCGCGTCCTGCAGCGCCCTGACCAGGCCCGACACCAGCACCGGATCGGCCGGCGCCCGCGTGGGCACGTACGTCACCCGCTCCATGTCCCGGGCGCCCCACGGCATCGCCGGGGTCACGTCGTTCACCGGGTCCCGGGTCAGCCACAGCAGCCGTACGGTCGGCCGGTCGTGGGCGTACACCCAGTCCATGGCCGCCACCTCGCCGGGCCGGGTCCGCTCGAACGGCTCGTTGCCCCAGCGGGCCACCAGGAAGCCACCCATCAGCAGCAGCCCGGCCAGCAGCGCGGCCAGCGGGGCGAGGCTCACCCGGTCCTTCGCCCGCTCCTCGGCGGTCACACCGCCGCGCGGGAAGAGGGCGAGCGCGCCGAGCAGCGCCGCGCCCGGCAGCGCGAACATGAAGACGCGCAGCGCCATCTCACCGCCGTACGACTGCATGCCGAAGCCCAGGAACGGCACGAAGGTGAGCACCAGCAGGGACCGTTCGCGGTACCGGTGGAAGCGCCGCCGCCACCAGCCCCAGCAGGCGGACGCCAGCACCGACCCGGCCAGCAGCACCCGGGTGTACAGCACCAGCTTGTGGGCCGAACTCCCGCCCTGGATACGGCCGGACACCGAGGTCGACACGTTGCCGCCGACCCCGCCGACCCCGCCGAACAGGTCGTCGAAGTGCCCGGACCAGTACGGCTCGGCCATGAAGCCGACCCAGAACGCGACCAGCACCGCCAGCAGCACCGGCAGGCCACGCAGTTCGCACCGGCCGGCCGCCACCAGGACGGCCGCGACGCCGAGCATCATGAACGGGGTGAGCTGGTGCGCCGGGACGCTCGCCGCGTACAGGCCGATCAGCACCAGCAGCAGCACGGCCTTCTGCCGCCGGTCGGCGGGCTCCGCCTCCGCCTCGCCCGGGCGCACCCGGGTCCAGACCACGCCGGGGGAGCGGAACCAGACGAGCAGGACCGCCACGAAGACGAGGTACAGCAGATACGTGAAGCCCTGCGGGGAGAAGTAGTCCTGGCCCACCCAGCCGCTCAGTACGAAGATCCAGACACCGGTCCACTTCGCCCGCCAGCCGGCCCGCAGGGACCGGGTGAGCAGGAACAGCGGGGCCAGGTAGGCGAGCTGGACGGCGGTCGGCCACCAGCGGACGACCTCCGTGAGGTCGTCGGCCCCGCACGCCCTGGCGGCGAACGCGGCCACCGCGAAGAAGCCGGGCCAGCTCCAGCGGGCGTCCAGGTCCGGCACGGCGGACCCGGTGCGGTCGATGTAGTCGAGGAAGCCCAGGTGCTGCCAGGCGGTGGCGAACCGCGGCTCCGTCTCGATCACGGCGGGCAGCGCGTGCAGGGACACCACGGTCGCCAGCAGCGTGACCAGCAGCAGCGCCCGGTGCTCGCGGCGCAGCCAGAGCAGCGAGGCGAACACCGCGACCAGCAGGGCGGCGCCCGCCAGCGTCGGCAGCGGCAGAACGGAGACGAGCCCGAGCCCGCCCATCCGGTCCAGGTCCGCCTCGCCGAGCCGCAGCGCGGGCACCCAGTACAGCAGCAGCGCGGCGACGAGGAGACAGCCGAGGACGACACCGGAGCGGGTGGGCAGCAGACGGTGGCGGGGAGCGGCGGGCGGACCCGGCTCCCCGGACCCGGGCGGGACCGGGGCCTCCTGGTCCGGGCGCGCCGCGCCGCCGACCTCCGCTTCCGTGAACGGCGCGTCGACCTCCGCCGCGCCGGCCCACGCCTCCTGCGGCAGGGTCGCCTCGGCCGGGCCCAGGGACGCTTCGGCGCCCGGTTCCCGCCGCTCGACCGGCGCCGGCGCGGGCAGGCCGGCGGGCGGGGTGCCCGGCCCGGGGCGGACGTCCGGCCGGCGCTCGGCGTGGTCGAAGTCGGCGTGGACGCCGAGCGCCAGGGTGTCGCGGTCCAGCGCCCAGGCCGGTCCGCGCCGGCGCGCCGCCGGGCCGGCCGGGGCCCCGCCCGCCCCCAGGTCGGCGAGGTCCCCGTCCGGTGCCGCCGTCTCCGGCACGGCGGCCGGGGCGGAGCGGAGCGTCCGCCGCAGCCGGGGCGCGGCGACCGCCGCGATCACCGCGAGGCTGCTGACCTCGGCGACGCCCGCGCCGGTCAGCCCCATCCGGGGCAGGAGCAGCAGCGTCAGGCCGAGCACCAGCACGCACAACAGGCCCTGCAGCCAGGCGAGTCCGGCGGTGCGGCTCTGGGCGCGCAGCACCGCGAAGTACGTCTCCATCACCACCCGCAGCACCGCGCCGACCGCGAACCAGCGCAGCAGCGGGGTCGCCGCGTCCGCGTACCCGGTGCCGAAGACGCCGAGGATCCACGGGGCGCCGGCGAACAGCACGCCCGCCAGGGGCAGCATGATCCGGGCCATCCGCCGCAGCGCCGCCCGGGTGTGGGCGGCCAGCCGCGCCGGGTCGTGCGCGCCCTCGACGGTCAGGGAGGCACCCATGTTGACGGCGAGCAGGTTGGTCGTCCCGCCGATGGTGGTGGCGATGTAGAAGTACGCGTTGTCCGCGGAGCTGACCTGCGAGGCGATGATCACCGGGATCAGGTAGACCACGGCGAGGGAGAACAGCGAGCCGGTGTAGTCGCCGGCGAGGAACCGCCCGATCTCCCGCAGCGACGGTGCGTGGGTGCGGCCTTCGGTCGCCTCCACGTGCCGGGGCACCAGCCGGCGGAACACCAGCCAGCCCAGCGGCACCACCGAGGTGGCGATCGCCGCGACCCAGGACACGAAGACCCCGCTGGCCGGGACCGCCACGGCGAAGGCGAGGAGCAGCCCCAGCTTGACCGTCGAGAACACGGTGTTGCCGACCGGCACCCAGGGCGCGCTGCGCAGCCCGGTCAGCACGCCGTCCTGGAGGGTGAGCAGGTTCCAGGCGACGACCGCCGCGACGAAGCCGAGGCCGTTCACGGGTCCGTGCAGGAAGCGGTACGACGGACCCCAGCTGTCCAGCGTCAGCAGGAACACGCCCGCCGCCAGCGCGACGAGCAGGGAACTTCCCGCGTAGGTGAGCAGGACGAGCCGGCCGGTGCGCTGCCCGGACACCGGGATGAAGCGGGCCAGCGCGCCGGCCAGGGTCACCGCGGTCAGCCCGGCGAGGAGCTTCATCGCGGCGATGGCGGCGGAGCCCTGCCCGACCGCCGAGTCGGAGTAGTGGCGGGCCGCGGCCAGCCAGAAGCCGACGCCGAGGACGGCGGAGATCCCGGTGTTGAGCATCAGCGCGTAGGCGTTGCGCAGCAACGGGCTGCCGCCCGGCGGGCGGCCGGTCCCGGGCAGCCGGAGGCGGCGCCCGGACCGCTCGGGCGCCGCGGCCCGGGGCGCGGTGGTGCCGGTGGTGGTCGTGGTGTCAGACACGGGAACCGAGGGCCTTCCGGCGGGCCTGGCGTGCTCTGCGGACGACGGCGTAGCCCCGCGTGAGGGCGCGGTCCCCCGCGAAGGCGCGGGCGAGCGCGCGGCCCCGGAGCAGCCGCTCGAACTCCTCGATGCCGGTGCCGCGGCGGACGGTGAGGCGCCGCAGGGCGTACGGCCCCTGCCGGCGGCGGGCGAGCCCGTTGCCGACGGCGAGCGCCTGGGCGTACCCGGCCGCCCGCACCGCCTGGCGGACCCGGTGGCTGGAGTAGCCGTAGGGGTAGGCGAACGACAGCGGGCGGGCGCCGAGTTCGGCGGCGACGATCCCGGTGCTGCGCACCAACTCCGCGTGCAGGGCGCTGTCGTCGAGCTGGTCGAGCTGCGGGTGGGTGTGGCTGTGCCCGCCGATCTCGACACCGCTGTCCGCGAGGTCGCGCACCTGCTGCCAGTCGAGCATGGTGTCGAGGCCGCCGCCGGTGTCGTGGGCGCCCCTGAGCCAGCCCGTCGTCACGAACAGGGTGGCGGGGAAGCCGTGCCGGGCGAGCACGGGCAGGGCGTGCCGGTGCACCCCTTCGTAGCCGTCGTCGAAGGTGATCAGCACCGGCCGCGCGGGCAGCCCCCGCCCGGACCGCCAGGCCGCCGCCAGACCGGCGGTCGTCACCGGCGTCAGGCCCAGGTCCCCGACGAGCGCCATCTGCTCCGCGAACGCCTCCGGCGCGACCGACAGGGCCCGGGTGGCGTCGCTGGGCGCACTGGCCACGGCGTGGTACATCAGAATCGGCACGGCCGCGTCACTCGTACCCCCGCCCCCTCCGCCCGCCCCGCGTGAAGGCGGGGTGCCCCGGGCCCTGCGCGGATTGCCTCGCGCGGCCGCGCGTGACGCCCGGCCGGTCCGGCCCGGCTTCTTCGTCCCGGCCCTGGGCGCGGCGTCCC
>NZ_KQ948856.1:266010-294107 GCF_001514215.1 Streptomyces bungoensis | reverse complement strand
CGCCCCCCGACCGGCCCCGCGCGGGTTGTTGGGGGCCGCTCCGCCCGCTCTCCTCCGCCCCGCCACCCGCGGAGCCCCCGGCGGTCACCGGCAGCACCGAGAACGCCGTTTCGCCGTGCCGTGCCCGGGCCGTGCCCACCAGGTAGCCGCCCGCCGCCGTGAGCAGCCCCGCGACGATCGCGCCCGCCCGGGCCACGCCGCCCGGGCGGGCCAGCAGGGCGTCCCGGAGGCCGCGGGCGACGCCCGCGGGCAGGACCCGGGTGGTGTAACGGCGTTCCGACTCCAGGCCCTTGGCGGCGCCGACGCTGCGTGCGACCAGTGCCTTCGACAGGCCCTCCGCGTAGGTGCGGGCGCGGAAGTAGGCGAAGTGCTCGCGGGCCGCGGGCACCCGGTGGTGGATCACCGCCCGGTCGTCGACGATCAGGACCGCGTCGGGGCGGGCGCGGCCGAGGCGGATGCACAGCTCCGTCTCCTCGCAGCCCAGCGGGCGCCGGTCGCCGTCGCGGCCGATGCCGGTCGCGAAGCCGCCAGCCGCCTCGAACGCCGCACGCCGGAAGGAGGCGTTCCCGCCCAGTACGTTGCGCACCCGGACGCGGCCCGGCGGCAGCCCCCGGTAGGTGCAGCCCACCACCCAGTCGAACTCCTCCGGGAACCAGGCCGGACGCCGGCCCGACGCCCAGACGGGCACCGTACGGCCGCCGACGGCCCACACCCGCGGGTCGGCGTACCCCTCGGCGAAGCGGCGCAGCCAGTCCCGCTCGGCCACGGCGTCGTCGTCCAGGAAGGCGATCACCTCCCCCCGGGAGGCGGCGACACCGGTGTTGCGTCCCGCCGACAGGCCGCGCGGCCCGGCGTTGGCGAGCACCCGCACGCCGGCGGCGTCCTCGTACGTGCGGGCCAGCCGCTCCAGCAGGGCGGCGTTGTGGTCCACGACCAGGAGTGTCTCCAGCGCCGGATACGACTGCGCGCGCACCGAGGAGACCGCCGCGAGGATGTCCTCCCAGCGGTCCTCGGTGTACACGCAGATCACGACGGAGATGCCGGGATCCTTCACGACACCTCTCCCCGGACCGTGTCGAGCAGCGGAGAGTGGTGTTCCTGGCGGCGCAGCTCACGCCGGTTGGAGCGTTCCCGCAGGATGACCTTCAGCACCCGTAACCCGTCCCGCACGGCCCGCAGGTTGCTCGTGCCGTGGATGCGCAGGTACTCGTGGCTGGGGATCTCCTGCACCTTCAGCCCGGCCTTGACCACTCTGATGTTCATCAGCGTCTCGACCTCGAAGCCGGTGCAGTCGAGGTCGATCTTGTCCAGGCAGTGCCGCCAGAACGCGTTGTAGCCGTAGCACAGGTCGGTGTAGCGGGCGCCGAACTTGCGGTTGACGACCGTGCACAGCGCCCAGTTGCCGAGCTTGCGGACGAACGTCATGTCGTCGGTGCCGCCGCCGTTGGCGAAGCGCGAGCCCTTGGCGAAGTCGGCGCCCGAGACCAGGGCGGACACGTAGCTGACGATCTCGCCCCCGTCGGCCGAGCCGTCCGCGTCGACCATCACGATGATGTCGCCGGTGCACGCCTCGAACCCGGTGATCAGGGCGTCACCCTTGCCTCTGCCCCGCTGTTCGACGACCTTCACCCGCGGCCACAGCGAACGGGCCACCTCGACGGTGTCGTCGGTGGAGTTGCCGTCCACCAGGACGACCTCGTGTACCCAGTGCGGCAGGCTCTTGAAGACGTAAGGCAGGTTCTCCGCCTCGTTCATGGCCGGGATCACCACGCTCACCGGCGGAGTGATCGCCAGGTGGGAGGAGATGGGCCGGTAGTGGACGGCGATCAACGGATCCCGGTCCGCACCGGGTGTACGCACGACAGAACTCACGAGCTGGTCCCTCTCGTCCGGTGGGCCGCCCGCCCCTGGGCGGCCCGGCTGTGTGTCCGGTTCGAAAGGGGAGCTGGCCGGCCTGCCGCGAGAAGAAGGCAGCCGGTCGCGCGGCACGGCCCGGTCACACGCTGCGGTCACCGAGCACGGCACCCCCCTACCGCGCCCCGCGCCGGACGTCACGGCCCCGAGCCCTCCCCTGGACCGTGTGGCGACGTACCGATGCGGGTGAGATGTACGACGGTATTGACGATCGGAGCGGAATGGCAACACCTGACAGGTGGTCTCACCTTGTTGTTGGTATGGCCGTTACGCGCCTTTGGTCTGCGCTGATCACTCTTGAGGGTTTTTCCTCGAACGGGATTTCCCCGCGACGAGGACGGACAGCAGGAGCAGCAGGCTGATGCCCGCCACCGCGACGACCCCGCCGCGGACCGACCAGCGGTGCAGGGCCAGCATGCCCTGGGCGACCAGCATGTCCACCACCACCGCGCCCGCAAGCGCGGTGAGCACCCGGCCGTAGGGATCCAGCCCGCCCAGGGCCGCCGCGATCGCCGCGGCCGGCGCGGCGAGCAGGAAGAACAGCGCGAACGGGCCGCGCAGGGGCGAGCCGGAGTCGGTGAGCGCGAGCGTCGCGCCGACCGCGCCCACGGCCGTGGCCGCCCCCGCGAGCAGCGGTGACAGGTCCCTCCCCGGCCCGGTCCGCCCCTGCCCGGCGTCGCCCCCGGCGCCGTCCGGTGAAGGTGTCTTGATACCCAAGGTCTGCATTGGCGACTTTGCCCCCCGGTGCGCCGGATGCCGGGCTTCAATGTCGCGCAGGCTCCCGAGGCCCGTCAAGACGACCGCCCGCTCTCAAACCCCTGTTCCCTTGTGCGCTAAGCGGCTTTTCTGACGGTCTGTCGCTCGAGATGTAGTTGAGAATCAAAAAATTCTTGGCATGGACACTTCCAGTCAACACGCGTAGTTGGTACATCAGTTGCAGCAGAGATCCTGCTAAAGGGAGGTTCCATGAGACGTTCCCGACTTACCGGATTCGTGACCTCGCTCCTCCTCGCCGTCGGTCTGTCCCTCACCGGGGCCGCCGCGGCGCAGGCCTCCTCGACAGTCGCGACCGGCGGCTATGTGGCACTCGGCGACTCCTACTCCTCAGGAGTCGGCGCGGGCAGCTACATGAGCTCCAGTGGCAGCTGCGACCGCAGCACCAAGGCGTACCCGTACCTGTGGAACGCCGCCCACAGCCCGACGTCGTTCGCCTTCAACGCCTGCTCCGGCGCCACGACGGACGACGTGCTCGCGAGCCAGCTGGGCTCGCTCAGCTCCTCCACCACCCTGGTGTCCATCACCATCGGCGGCAACGACGCCGGATTCGGCGACGTCATGACGACCTGTGTGCTCCAGTCGGACAGCGCCTGCCTCTCCAAGATCAGCGCGGCGGAGGCGTACGTCGACTCCACGCTCCCCGGCAAGCTCGACACCGTCTACAACGCGATCAGCGCCAGAGCCCCGTCCGCCCGGGTGGTCGTCCTCGGCTACCCCCGGTTCTACCTGCTCGGCCAGGCCTGCCTCGGCCTCTCCGAGACCAAGCGGTCCGCGATCAACAACGCGTCCGACTACCTGGACAACGCCATCCAGAAGCGCGCCACCTATCACAACTTCGTCTTCGGCGACGTCCGCCCCACGTTCACCGGTCACGAGATCTGCTCCGGCGACTCCTGGCTGCACAGCGTCAACTGGCTGTCCGTCAGCGAGTCGTACCACCCCACCGCGGCCGGCCAGTCCGGTGGCTACCTGCCCGTCCTCACCAACCTCGCCTGAGCCGTCCGTCCCCGGCACCACCGTCCCTGTGAGCCTTCGCGCGTCCACCCGTCCGAGTGAATTCTCAGGGTGAACCGGAAGGAGACGCGGAGGCCCCGTCCGACGGGGTCTCCGCCGCCGTCGTACAGGCCACCGTGAACGGCACGGAGTTCGACGTCGTCCGCACCGGACCGCGCACCTCGACGCCGATCTCGTTCTCCACCGTCCCGCCGCCGGAGTAGGCCGTCACGGTCACCCGGGCCTCCCGGATACGCCCGCCGCCCGCCGGGAACGGCAGCGTCCGCCAGCCCGGGTCGGACAGCGACCCGTGCGCGAGCACCCACCGGTACTCCACCTCCGCGGGCAGCCGCCCGACCGTGAACGTCGCCGTGAACGCGGGCGCCTGGGCGGCCGGCGGCGGACAGCTCCCGGAGTACGCCGTGTGCGCACCGGCCACGGTGACGTGCACGGACTGCGCCGGCCCGGCGGACGTCGGGCCGCCGCTCGTCGCGGGAGGCGGCGCCCCGGTGGCCGCGCCGCTGCCGGAACCGGCCGAGGGGGAGCGGCGCGCGGTGTCGCTCGCCCGGCTGGTGCGCGCGCCCGCGTTCCCGCCGTGGCCGCCGCCGCGGTCGAGGAGCGCGTACGTCAGGCCCGCCACCGCCAGGAGCACCGCGAGGATCCCGGCCGCCAGCACCGCACCGGACCGCCGGCCGCGCTCCGGCCCGGCCGCCGTCGTGCGGGGCCCCTGATACCCGGTCGGCGAGGGTGAGGGCAGAGGCGCCGGCGGGGTGGGGGACGGCTGCCGCGGCCGGCCCGCGCGGGCCGGGGCGTACGGGGGGACGGGCACCGGCGCGGTAGGGGCGGAGGGCGACCCGCCCGCCGCGACGGTCCGCAGCTCGTGCTCGGCCCGCTCGGCGGACAGCCGCGCGGCGGGGTCCTTGCGCAGCAGGCCCTCGATGACCGGTGCGAGGGGCCCGGCCCGGCGGGGCGGCGGCAACTCCTCGTCCACCACGGCGCGCAGAGTGCTCAGCGGGGTGTCCTGCCGGAACGGGGAGGCGCCCTCCACGGCCGCGTACAGCAGCACGCCCAGCGACCACAGGTCCGACTCCGGACCCGGGGTGCGGCCCAGCGCCCGCTCGGGCGCGAGGAACTCCGGGGAACCGATCACCTCGCCCGTCATGGTCAGCGCCGAGCTGCCCTCGACCGTGGCGATGCCGAAGTCGGTGAGGACCACCCGGCCGTCGTTCGACAGCAGCACGTTGGCCGGCTTCACGTCCCGGTGCAGCACCCCGACGGCGTGCGCGGCGCGCAGCGCGGCCAGCACCTCGGCCCCGACGTGCGCCGCCGCCCGCGGATCGAGCGGGCCCTCCGCCTCCAGCCGGTCGGCCAGCGACAGGCCGCGCACCAGCTCCATCACGACCCAGGGACGGCCGCCCTCCACCGCCACGTCGTACACCGTGACCACGTTGCGGTTCGCGACCCGGGCCGCCGCCCACGCCTCGCGCTCCAGGCGCGCGTACAGCCGCTCGACGTCCGGGGCGGGCAGCCCGGCCGGGGCCCGCACCTCCTTGACCGCCACCTCGCGGTGCAGCACCTCGTCACGGGCCCGCCACACGGTGCCCATGCCGCCCTCGCCCAGCGGGGACAGCAGACGGTAGCGGCCCGCGATCACACGTGCGCGGCCGGGCTCTTCGGACACGGGCGCCCCCCACGGCATCTGACGTGATTTCTCCACAAACGTAGCTCAGCCCAGCGCCGATGCCGCCCCCTTGAGCACCAGTCCGGCACCCAGGGCGACGACGGTCAGCGCGGAGGCGAGCGGCAGGGTCCGGCGCACCAGGGCGGCCACCGGGTGGGCGGTCCAGCGCGGACGCCGGTCCAGCACCCGGGTGACCCCCGATCCGAGCCGGACCACGGCGAACCCGGCCGCCGTGAGCGTCAGCGCGAGCCCGGCGCCGTAGGCCACGACGAGCAGCAGCCCGAACCAGGCCTTGCCCAGCGCGGCGGCACCGACCAGTACGACCACCGCGGAGGGGCTGGGCACCAGCCCGCCGGCGAACCCGAGGAGGATCGTGCCGCGCAGGGTGGGGACGGTGGGGTGCGTGTGGGTGTGACCGCCGTGCGTGTGTGCGACGGCGTGCGGGTGCGGGTGCCCGTGCGGGTGGTGGTCGTGGTCGTGGTCATGACCGTGGTCGTGACCGTGCTCGTGGTCATGGTGGTCTCGGTCGTGGTGGTGAGCGCCCACCGTGGTCAACCGACGCTCCGTCACCCCGACCTCCGCGCCCGCGTGCGCCGGAGCGTGGGAGTGCGCATGCGGGTGCCCGTGTCCGTGGCCGTGCGCGCGGTTGCGCCAGGCGCGGCGCACGAGGTTCGCGCCCGCCGCGAGGACCAGGGCGCCGCTGGCGATGCCCAGCCAGGCGATCACCGAGGGCGTGGCGGCGGACCCGGCCGTGACCAGCAGGCCCAGCGCGACCACGCCGAGCGTGTGGGTCACCGTGACCGAGGCGGCCAGTGGCAGCACGTCCCGCATCCGGGCCCGGCGGCCGCGCGCGGCCGCCGAGGCGGCCATCAGCGTCTTGCCGTGGCCCGGCGCGAGGGCGTGCAGGGCGCCGAGGACGACGGCGACGAGCAGGGCCAGCGCGGCGAAGCCGAGGGTGAGGTCGCGGCGGGCCACCAGGTCGTCCAGCGCGCGGGTCCAGCGGTCGGCGCCGCGGGGCAGCACGGAGGCGGCCGGGGCGCCGGGCCGCTCCTCGGTGAGTGCCGGGCCGCCGGGCCGCACGCGGACCGAGGCCGTGACCGTGTCGGCGGGGGAGGACAGCAGGTCCTTGGGGTAGGTGGTGAGTTCGTGCGAGACGGACGTCTTCGGCACGTCCGTCCCGGTGAGCGTCATGCGGTCGCCGCGTGCGGTGATCTCCCGCCAGCCGGGCCCGCCGGTGGCGCCCGCGCTGTGGAAGCCGAGGGCGACGGACCGGGCGCGGGGCAGGGGAGCGGTGAACCGGCACTCCACACGCAGGGTGTGCAACCCGGCCTGCCCGGGCCGCAGTTCGGCCCGGGCGGAGGCCGGGGCCAGCGCGGCGGGCCGGCCCGCTACGGTGAGCCGGCTGTCCCGTGCGGCCCCGGCGCACCGCCGCCCGGCCCACGCGGTCAGGCCCAGCCGCCGGATGTCGGGGCCGGCCTGGGTCGCCGGGATCTCGGCGAGGTCCTCCACGTGGTCGACGCGGAGCTGTCCGGGGGCGGCGACGAGACCGTCGTAGCGGTTGACGGTGAAGTTGCCGAGGGGGTGCGCGCTCGCGGCCGTGGCCGGGACGAGCGCGAGGGAGCAGGCGGCGGTGAGGACGGCCGCGGCGGCGGCGAGCGGGCGGCGCGGGTTCACCGGGCCGCCCCCAGCGCCGCGCGGGCCTTCGCCGCGCCCAGCGGCGAGAAGCCGGGGTTCAGCCTCAGGGCCGCCCGCAGGGAGGCCCGGCCGTCCTTCCCGTGGCCGGTGGCCAGCTCGATCATGCCCCGGTGGTAGAGGAAGGCGGCGTTGCGGTACCCGGTGGCCGTGGCCCGGCGGGCGTACCCGAGTGCCTCGCGGTCGTGGCCGTTGACGTGCAGCGCCCAGGCGAGGGCGTCCGCCGTGTGCACGGTGTGGCGGCGGGACCATTCGGCACGCGCCGCCCGCAGGGCGGCGGCCCGGTCGCCGTGGTCGGCGGCGGCCAGCGCGGTGTCGAGGTCGGCGTCGACGCCGTTGGCGCGGGCCAGCGCGATCCAGGCGTCGACGAGGGCGTACTGGTCCCGGGCCCGTGCCCGGTCGCCGGCCGCGCCGCGGGCCTCGTACAGCTCGCCGAGTTCCACGAGCGGGCCGGGCAGCGGATAACGGGCGACCACGGTCTCCAGGCCCTTGATCGCCTCGTCCCGCCTGCCGCTCGCCGCCTGGGCGCGGGCCCGGCCCTCCAGGGCGGGGAGGTAGTTCTCGTCGGCGGCGAGCGCGCGGGCGTAGTGGCCGAGCGCCGCCTTGTAGTCGCCCTGGTTCCAGGCGAGCTGGCCGAGCTGGGCCGCCACGTACGCCACGTCGCCCGGTGACGTCGCGCCGCCCGCCGCCTGCTCCAGCACGCGGCGGGCGGTCGGGACGTCGCCGCGCAGTTCGCGCACGTAGGCGTAGCGCGTGAAGACCGGCACGCCCGGCTTGCGGGCGTCCGCGGTCGCGGCGGCCCGGGCGGCGTCCGCGTACCGGCCGAGCTCGACCAGGGCGTCGACCCGGGAGCACAGGGCGCGTTCGCTGTACGGGTTCTGCCGCAGCGCCCGGTCCGCGTAGGTGAGCGCGTCCGTGAAGTCGTGCCGGGCGGCGGCGAGGGCGGCCCGGCCGGCCAGCGCCTGGTCGTTGCCGGGGGCCAGCGCCAGGGACCGCCGCAGGGCCTTCTCGGCCTGCGGGTACCGGGCGGGGTCGCCCTTGGTCCGCGCCTGCTCGACATAGGCCAGCCCGAGGGTGGCCCAGCCGTCGTGGTCCCGGGGCTGGGACCGCAGGTGAGCCTGCAGCGCGGCGATGCTCGCGTCCAGGTTCCCGCTGCCCAGCAGCCCCGGATCGACGGCACTGGAGGCGGCCGCCACCGGCACCGGTTCCCGCGCGGCGCCGAAGGCGATGGCCCCGCCGGTCAGCGCCACCGCGAGCAGCACGGCACACCCGGCCAGCTGCGCCCCCCGCCACCGCCGCCCCGCCGCGGCGAACCGCCGCACGGCGGCCACCTTCTGTTCGTCTCCGGACCGGACAGGCCCCGGCGCGCCCCCGTCACCGAGGGCCGCGGGGTTCCCGTCGGCGGGGCCCGCGGTCGGTCGTGGCTCGTTCGCGGTGTGCTCCGGCGTGCGGTCGCCGTCGGTGCGGCCGCCCGGCGTGCGTGACCCGTCCGCCGGGTCCACCGGTGTGGCCGAGTCGCCGCCGGAAGGCTCGTGCGTGTGCGGCTCGGCGACGGAGGTCCCCGGTGGGCGTGACCCGTCGGCCGAGGCCCCCGTCCCAGGTCGCCCGGCCGCGGAAGCACCCGGCGCGTGCCCCGCGCTCCCCGAACCGCCGGGAGCCTGCGTCCCGTCCGCCGGCGCACCCGGTGTGCGGTCCTCCGCCGAGGCCGGCACCGGCGTGTCGCGGGCGTCGGTAGCCGTCGGCGCGGGCCTTGGGACGGCGGGCCTGTCGTCGTGGGTGTGCGGGGGCATGCCTCTCCTCGGTCGCCTGGTGGGGTCGGAAGGGGATGGCGCGGCCCGCCGTGGGGGAGGGGGGTACGGGCCGCGCCGGTCGGTGGGGTGCGGGTCAGTACGGGCGCTGCATCCGCCGGCGCCACCATGCGAGGGCGGTGCCGATCAGCAGGATCCCCGCCGCACCCGAGGCCGCCGAGGCGGCGATCAGGACCGTGTTGCCGGAGCCCGGGGAGGATCCGGCCGGCTGCAGGGCGTCGCCCAGCTGGCTGCGGACGTCCGCACCGGCGGTGGTGCCCTTGGCGAGCGCGCCGCGCGAACCGGAGGTCGGCTCGGCGACGTACGGGAAGTACTTCTCGAACTTCTTGTCGTTCTTGTTCACCGCGTCGCCCAAGTCGTTCTTGGAGCCGACGAGTTCACCCTCCATGACCTGCAGCGCCTCGTCCACCACGTCGTCCGTCAGCCGGCGTCCGTTCGGGAAGCCCGCGTTGTCCCCGTCGAGGACGCCCAGCCGCTTCGGGTGCATCGCCGGCTTGACCGAGGTGTTCAGGCGCAGCTCCTCCGCGGGCTTCCCGTTCGGCGGCTGGTTGAGCCCCTTGACGCCCTTGAGGAAGACGTCGACCAGGTCGTTGCGCGGCGTCGAGGGCGCCTTGATCTTGTAGATGGACTCGATGAGCTTCGGCAGCTCCGGATCGGTCACGTTCTTCAGGAACTGCCCGTCGTACGCCGGCTGGGACGCGTTGAACCGGTCCTTGTCCTTCTGCGGGTTGACGACCTCGTTGACCAGCGGGTTGCCCAGCCGCGAGACCTGGCTGTAGTACCCCTGCGCGTTGCGGCGCTGCGTGGTGGACCACAGGCCGACGATCGGCTGCTTCGACGACTCGCGGATCAGGTCGTTCGGGACCTGCAGCGCGATCGTGTTGACGTTGTAGCCCTTGAGCGTGTCCCGTCCGACCTCGGTGAGGTTGCCGCCGTACAGCAGGTCGAAGACCCGCAGGTCCAGGAAGAACGGGTCGTCGGCCTGGCCGGCGAACGTCGCGGCGCCGCCCGCGGCCTTGTACACGGCCTGCGCGCGCAGCTTGCCGTAGTCCGGCATGGACGCCTTGCCGACGTTCGACGGCGCGACCGGCACGTTGTCCGCGACCCGCGTCCTCGACACCGCCCGCTGGTGCTTCAGCCGGATCAGGTCGAGGTCGTACGTCTGGGTCACGTTGAGGTCCGGGTCGTCGAGGCTGGTGACCGGACCGGTGTTGTAGAGGAAGGTGTTGCCGTTCTTCGTGTGCGTCTTGAACGTGTAGCGGAAGATCAGGTCGTCCTGCGCGTCACCGTTGTTGTCGACGTGCAGGTCGTACTGCGCGTCGTCCGCGAACGTGTAGAAGTTCGGCCCGCCCGCCGGCTCCTCGAACGGAATCCAGTTCGCCACGATCGTCGTCGTGTCGGGCTTGTCCGGGCTGACGAACGCGTACAGGTCCGTGTTGTCGTACTGCGGCGTCCCCGAGATCAGCGGAGCCTCCCGGTGGGAGGAGGCGGAGGCCGCCCCGGGCTCCAGCGCGGCGGCGCCGGCGGCTGCGAGCCCCCCGGCTGCCAGCGCACCGCAGATGAGCTGGACCAGGCCCTTGCGTCCCGTGCCGCTCCTGGCGAAGAGAGGTGTCATGCCGTCCGTCCTCGATGCCGACTTGCCTTTGACGGACGGGTATACGGAGCGGCCGAACGGATCGGATTGGTCGGAGGAAGAAGAATCTTTTCCACGTCCCGGACCCGCGTTTTCGCCCCGCTGATCCGTATCAACCGCCGGAGGTGTGCTCTCGTGCGGATGCGTGGTGTGCGGGGAAGGGCCGGCTGCGGCCACGGAAGGGCCGGGGTGGAGGCGGACGAGCTGCTGGTGCTCGTGGCGGGCGGCGACCACCGTGCCTTCGAGGATCTGTACGCCCTGGTCTCCGGACCGGTGTTCGGGCTCGTCCGGCGGGTCGTGCGCGACCCCGCGCAGTCCGAGGAGGTGTCCCAGGAGGTGCTGCTCGAACTCTGGCGCTCCGCCGCCCGGTTCGACCCGCGCCGGGGCAGCGCCCTGTCCTGGATCCTCACCCTCGCCCACCGCCGCGCCGTCGACCGGGTGCGCAGCGCCCGCGCGGCCGGCGAACGCGAGCAGCGCGAGGCCCAGCGCGCCGGGGAACCCGCCTTCGACCATGTGGCCGAGGAGGTCGAGGCCGGCCTGGAACGCGAATGGGTGCGCCGCTGCCTGACCCGGCTCACCGCCCTGCAACGCCAGTCCGTGACCCTCGCCTACTACGACGGCTACACCTACCGTGAGGTGGCCGAGCGGCTCTCGCTGCCGCTCGGCACGGTCAAGACGCGGATGCGCGACGGGCTCACCCGGCTGCGCGAGTGCCTGGGAGGTGCGGCATGAGCGTCCTCGGCCGGCTGCTGGGCCGCGGCGACCCGCACTCCCTCGCCGCTCCCTACGCGCTCGACGCCCTCGAACCGGGCGAGCGGCGCCGCTTCGAGAAGCACCTCGGCGACTGCGACCGCTGCACCGGGGAGGTACGGGCCCTGTCCGAGGACGCGGTGCGCCTGGCCTGGTCCACGGCCGCCCCCGCGCCGGCCGCCCTGCGCGCCCGGGTGATGGCCGCCGTACGCACCACGCCCCAGGAACCGGCGCCCGCGCCCGCCCGGGGGCGCGCCCGGCGACTGCCCCCGCACGTCTGGGGCACCCAGCCCCCGCCGGCCCGCACCCGTACGCCCCGCGCGCGCCCCCTCTTCGTCCCGCTGGCCACCGCGACCGCCGCCGCGGCCCTCGTCGTCGCCTCCCTGTTCGCCGTCCAGGCGCAGCGCACCCAGGGCCGGCTGGACGCCGAGCGCGACCGGTCACGTGAGATCGCCCACGTTCTCGCCGCCGCCGACGCCCGCGCCGCGAGCAGCGAGGACGCCCGCGGCCGCAGTATCGGAGTGATCGCCTCCGCATCTGAGGGGCGGGCCGTCGTCACCCTGAGCGGTTACGGCACCCCGTCCGGCGGCCGCGTGCACCAGCTCTGGCTCATGCGCCCCCGGGCGCAGCCGCGCTCCCTCGGGCTCCTCGCGGGCGACACGCCGTTGGTGGCCAAGGGGCTGGACAAGTCGGCGACGTCACTCGCCGTGACCGTCGAGCCTGACGGCGGGTCAGCGCAGCCGACCGGCCAGCCTGTTGTCCAACTCACCCTGAAAACGGTCGGATTCGGAGAGTAGTCAACGAGGGATGGTCAACCGCCTTACGGGGAAGGTGAATCCTGTGGCCGAGATACCCGCATGCCGCGACGGAGCGATAGGGTTACCCTGCCCGGGCCGGGTGACTCGTACGGGTGGGGAGTGACATGGAGCAGATAACAGTGCGCAGCAGGGCGAGGGTCCCTGCGATCACCTGCGGGAGCAGCGCGACCAGTTCGCGGCTCGACCGCCATCTGTCGGTGCTGGCGGGTCCCGCCATACCGCAGCGGGAGACGGTCGAGGCGACCTCGCTGATCGTCGAGCTGACGGCACGCGACACCCGGCACGAGCGCAGCGACCGGGGCCGGCGGGTCAGCCGCGTCTCGCTGTTCGCGCCGCTGCGCCGGCTGCGTCGTTCGCTGTTCGGCGATCACTGACCCGACCCGGTCGTCTTCGCGTGGCCGCCCGGACCCCCCGGGCGGACCGGCGGTCCCGGAACCTCACCGGGCCCGCGCTCAGGCCACCACACCGTCCCGGCGCAACGCTGCGATCTCGGCGTCCGTCATCCCCACGGCACGCAGCAGCGCCCCGGTGTGCTGTCCCAGCGCGGGCACGTCACCCATTCGTGCCTCTTCCCCGCCCGGCAGCGTGATCGGAGGCAGCAGCGCCTCCAGCGGCCCGACCGGCGACCCCACCCGGCGCCACCGGTCCCGGGCCGCCAGCTGCGGATGCTCCGCCAGCTCGTGCAGATCCCTGAGCCGGGCACAGGCGATCCCCGCCTTCTCCAGCCGGGCCAGCGCCTCGTCCGCGTCCAGCGCGCCCAGCGCCCGCGCGACCAGCGCGTCGGTCCGCTCGCGGTGGGCCACCCGCGCCGCGTTCGTCGCGAACGCCGGATCCGTGCCCAACCCGGGCTCCCCGATGACCTGTTCGGCCAGCCGCCGCCACTCCCGGTCGTTCTGCACCGACAGCAGCACCCGCCCGCCGTCCGCCGTCGCGTAGGCGTCGTACGGGGCGATGACGGCGTGCGCGAGGCCGGTGCGCGCCGGGGCCTCACCCCCGTGCATCGCGTGGTGCAGCGGATGCCCCATCCACTCCGCGAGCGCCTCCAGCATCGACACCTCCACCGGACCGCCCCGGCCGGTCGTGCCGCGCCGCACCAGGGCGGCCAGCACCCCGGAGAAGGCGTACATGGCCGCCGCGATGTCCGCCGCCGGGATGCCCGCCTTCACGGGCCGCTCCGGCGTCCCCGTCACCGACACGAGCCCCGCCTCGCACTGCACGAGCATGTCGTAGGCCCGCTTGTCCGCGTACGGGCCCGAGCCGCCGTATCCCGAGACGTCCACGGCGACCAGCCGCGGGTGCGCCGCGCACAGCGTCGCCGCGTCGAGCCCGAGCCGGGCGGCGGCCCCGTGCGCGAGGTTCTGCACGAACACGTCCGCGTCCGCGACCAGGCGCCGTACGACGGCGAGACCGCGCGGGTCCTTCAGGTCGAGCGCGATCGACTCCTTGCCGCGGTTGCACCACACGAAGTGCGAGGCCAGACCGCGGGCCGCGGTGTCGTAGCCCCGCGCGAAGTCGCCGCCGTCGATCCGCTCCACCTTGACGACCCGGGCCCCCAGATCGGCGAGCTGCCGGGTCGCGAAGGGCGCGGCCACGGCCTGTTCGACGGCGACGACGGTGATGCCCTCCAGGGGCAACGGCTGCTGGTCCATCCCCGGATCATGGCCCCTGAGCGGCGCTTTTGTCAGCGGCTGAGTTCCTTCAGAGCAGGGCGAACTGGCCGTTCGGGCCCTCCTCGGGGTGGTTCAGGACCGAGGCGGGGCGGCGGGCCGAGGGCGGGGGCGGGAGGACGCCGGCCTCGCGGAGGCCGGTCGCGGTGATCGGGGACGGTACGGCCGGCGCGGGCCGCCTCAGCTCGGCCAGCAGGGCGAGGACCGTGATCAGCTCCAGCAGTTCGGACGTCCAGGCCTGGGGCCAGGCCGCGGGGCGGATCGCGCCGAGGGTGGCCGGCGCGGGCGGTGCCGTGCGGGAGGCGAACCAGGTCTCCAGGACGCGGGCGCCGGCCAGTTCGTAGTCCCAGGCCTCCGGCGGGACGGGGGAGATCCGGCCCCCGTCGAGGAGGAGGGCCTCCTCCTCACGGTCGTAGCCGAGGGTCAGGGGGCGCGGGGGCAGGGGTGCGCGGACGTAGGGGCGGCGGCCGCCCGGCAGCTTGGGGCGCTCCCCGTCGCGGCGCATCAGCCAGAGCACGCGCCGGCCCCGCTCGACCCCCCGGGCCCACGCGTCACCGTCCCCGGTGAGCGGCACGGTGAGGTCCGGGCGGACGGCGCTCAGGATCCACGCCAGGACGTCGGGGGGCGCCGGGCGGTGGCCCAGGCGGGCGGCGAGGTGGTCCAAGAGGCCCGGGACGAGGTTGGGCTCCGCGCCGTCCGGGCGGCGCCAGAGGGGGCGGATGCGGCCGGTGCGCAGGAGGGGCAGGTGCGACGTGGCCACCAGGGGATCGTCGGCGCCCGTCTCCACCACGAACACCTGCCGCTCGTCCGCCACCCGCCACAGCTCCGGGCGGGCCACGTCCAGCAGCCGGTGGTCCGGGATCAGCCACTGCTCGTCGAAGGGCGCCACCAGCACCCGCACCGGCTCCGGGCAGGGGCCCTGGGCGCGCGCCAGCGGCTCGGTGCCGGTGGGCCGGCCGGGCAGCTGGGGCACCGCGGACCGCGGCGTCCGCGCGCGGGACGGCTCGAACAGGGCCTCCCGGTCCGGTCCTTCCGCCTTCAGCAGCGCGTCCCAGCGGGCCCTCAGCGACGCCGGGTCGGGTGCCGTCGGCCAGGCGCGGCCCGGCCGCAGCGGTGCGACGGACCACGGCATGAGGTCCGCCAGCGGCGGAGCGTCGTCATGCGTCACGCTGGGCATCGTACGACCTGCCGGCGGCGGCCGGATCAGGTGGCGTCGAGGGTCACCGTGAAGGAGAAGCGGTCGCCCCGGTAGTGGATGACGGCCACGTCCAGCACCCGGCCGCCGGCGTCGTACGTCACCCCCGTGTAGTGCAGGATCGGGCTGAGCAGCGGCACCTGGAGCAGCCGCGCGGTCTCCGGATCGGCGAGCCGGGCCTCCACGGTGTCCGTGATGCGGCTGATGTCCGCCCCGACGACGTCCCGCAGCACCTTCGTCATCGGCCAGCGGACCAGGTCGTCCAGGTCGATGCGCGCCCCCAGCTCGGGACGGACGTGGTTGCGGGCGTGGTTGGTCGGCTCGCCGGTCTTCTCGTCGCAGCGCAGCCGGTGGTACGACGCCACCTCCGCGAGGTCCGGGAAGAACTCGGCGAGTTCGCCGGTCACCGGCACGTCCCCGTGGTCCAGCAGCTCGGTCGTCATGCCGGACTGCTGGGCCACGATCGCGTCCACCGAGCCGAGCAGCCGGACCGGGGCCCCGCGCCGCACCCCCGGCTCGATGAACGTGCCGCGCCGCCGGTGCCGGCTGATCAGCCCCTCGTCCTCCAGCTCCTTCAGTGCCTGCCGCATGGTCAGCACGCTCACCCCGTAGTGCTCCGCCAGCTGCTCCTCGGTGGGCAGGCGCAGCGGGTCCTGCGGGGAGCGGCCGAGTATCGAGGCGCGCAGCGACTGCGACACCTGGTACCACAGCGGCAGCTTGCGGTTCAGGACGATGGAATCCGGGGCGAAGGAGGTCACACGGCTATCCGTACCGGTCGGGGGCTGTCAGTGCAATGGACGGAAGTGACGCTCCAGGCCGTGCCACACGTCGTCGTAGCGCTGCTGGAGGTGGTCGGCGTCCGCCGCCTGCGGGGTGAGCGTCAGCGGCCAGCGGGTCTCGAACATGAACGCCAGCCCGTCGTCGACCTTCTGCGGCCGCAGCTCCGCCGCGCTCGCCCGGTCGAACGTCTCCCGGTCCGGTCCGTGCGCCGACATCATGTTGTGCAGCGAGCCGCCACCGGGCACGAAGCCCTCCGCCTTGGCGTCGTAGGCGCCTTCGACGAGGCCCATGTACTCGCTCATCACGTTCCGGTGGAAGTACGGCGGCCGGAAGGTGTCCTCGCCCACCAGCCAGCGGGGCGCGAAGACGACGAAGTCGACCCCGGCCAGCCCAGGAGTGTCGGACGGGGACGTCAGCACCGTGAAGATCGACGGGTCCGGGTGGTCGTAGGAGATGGTGCCGATCACATTGAAACGGCGCAGATCGTAGACGTACGGCACATGGTTGCCGTGCCAGGCGACCACGTCGAGCGGGGAGTGGTCGTAGGTGGCCGTCCAGAGGTTGCCGCAGAACTTGTTCACCACCTCCACCGGGCCCTCCACGTCCTCGTACGCGGCGACCGGCGCGCGGAAGTCGCGGGCGTTGGCGAGCCCGTTGGCGCCGATCGGCCCGAGGTCGGGCAGCTGGAACGGCGCCCCGTAGTTCTCGCACACATAGCCGCGCGCGGACTCGTCCAGCAGCTCCACACGGAAGCGCACCCCACGCGGAACCAGCGCCACATGGGCCGGCTCCACATGCAGCCGCCCGAACTCGGTGTGCAGCAGCAGCCCGCCCCGCTCCGGCACGATCAGCAGCTCGCCGTCGGCGTCGGAGAAGACCCGGTCCATCGAGGAGTTGGCGTGGTACAGGTGCACCGCCATGCCGGTGCGCTGGGTCGCGTCGCCGTTGCCGCCCAGCGTCCACAGGCCGGCGAGGAAGTCGGTGCCCGCCGGCGGCTCGGGCAGCGGGTTCCAGCGCAGCCGGTTGGGGTCGGGCACGGTCTCGGTGAACGGGGCCGTGCGGATCGCGCCGTTGCCGGTGCGGGTGAACGCCGGGTGCGCGGCCGAGGGGCGGACGCGGTAGAGCCAGGAGCGGCGGTTGTGCGCCCGCGGCTCGGTGAACGCCGTACCGCTCAGCTGCTCCGCGTACAGCCCGAGCGGCGCCCGCTGCGGCGAGTTGCGGCCCTCGGGCAGGGCGCCCGGCACCGCCTCCGAGGCGTGCTCGTTGCCGAACCCGGAGAGGTACGACAGTCCCTCGGCGGTCTTCCGCGCTCCCCCACGCTCGAACCCGCTCGCGCGGGAGGTACCCCCATCGCTCATGATCGCTCCCTTGCGCTCCTGATTCCTATGCATCACCGTAGGAATAGGCGGCGCCGGGCGCAAGAGGTTCCCTGGCCCCGGGGCTCCCTCTCAGGTAGGGGCGGAACCAGACTTCAGGGGGATTCGGGTGCCGGAGCGTTGTCCTAGTCTCCCGGGCATGTCATGGAGATCGTGGTCGGGCGGCACCCTCACCGTGCTCGCGGTGTGCGTCCTGGTGCCGCTCGGAGCGGGGGGCTGCGGGACCGGCGAGGCGCACCCCGGTGCCGTCTCGCCGTCGCCGGTGGGCAAGGTCCTGGACGGTACGGACGGCAGCGGACGGCACCTGCGCGAGGTCGGCACGAAGGACGCGCCCGAGGTCGGCGTCGAGGTGACCCCGGACGCCGCCGGCGGCTGGGACGTGCGGCTGCGGCCGCGCCACTTCCGCTTCTCCCCGCCGGGCGCGCCGCACCGGGCGGTCCCCGGGCGCGGACTCGCCCGCCTCTTCGTCGACGGCCGCCCGGTGACCGGCCTGCGCACCCCCGGCTACCACCTGCCCGGCCGCCTCGTCCCGCACGGCACCCACCACGTCACCGCCCGCCTGTACGCCGACGACGGCACGGTCTGGGCGGTGCGCGGCCGGCCGGTCGAGAGCACGGCCGACATAACGGCCTCCGGCACGGAGTCGGGCACGGAGCGGGACACGGAGCCGGACACGGATTCCTGACCGCCGCCGCCCCGGCCGCACCCCGCCTTCCCCGGCACCGCCGATGAGTGCATCGGCCACCGTTCGCCGTACTGGGGGCCGAGGTTCACCCGACCCCGGGGGAGAGGCATCATGAAGTCCGTGCCCCACGCGACATCGCTCCGCCGCGCGCCCGTCCAGCGGCGCAGCGCCGAACGGCTCACCAGGATCCTCGACGCCTGCGCCGACCTCCTCGACGAGGTGGGCTACGACGCCCTGAGCACGCGGGCGGTGGCCCAGCGCGCCCAGGTCCCCATCGGCTCGGTCTACCGCTTCTTCGGCAACAAGCGGCAGATGGCCGACGCCCTCGCCCAGCGCAACCTGGAGCGGTACAGCGAGCGTGTCACCGAGCGGCTGAAGGGGGCGCGGCGGGGCGACTGGCGGGCCGCCGTGGACGCCGTCCTGGACGAGTACCTGAGCATGAAGCGCACGGCGCCGGGCTTCTCCCTCGTGGACTTCGGCAACCAGATCCCGGTCGGCGCCCGGCAGGCCGAACCCAACACCAGGGTCGCCGACCGCCTCACCGACCTGCTCTCCGGCTACCTCGGCCGCACCCCGGACGAGGAGCTGCGCAGGGTGTTCCTGGTGGCCGTGGAGAGCGCGGACACCCTGGTGCAACTGGCCTTCCGGATGGACCCCGAGGGGGACGAGGAGGTCATCCGCGAGACCCGGGACCTGCTGCGGGCGTACCTGGGGCGCGTACTGGACTGACGGCACCGCGTACGGGGCGAGGGGCGCCGTGTCCCGGGCCGGCGCCCCGCATGCCGGGGTGAGGCCGACGCACCCCTGGGCCGACCCCGGCGCGCTCGGATGAGTGCCCTCCGTCCGGGGCGCCGAGTCGCCGGGGCGCCGAGTCGCCCGGTGCGCTGCGTCGCCGCGCCCGGCGAGGTCGGAGCGCCCCGGGCTGGGGCGGGTGCCCCGCGCGCTGCCGGTCCCGGCGTGCCCCGTCGTCCCGGGCGGGGACGAACCCGCTGCGGCTTCGGCCGGAGCTCCCGTGTCCGGCCGGGTGCGGAAGAGGACTCCCCAGCATGCCTACCGGTCGGTATGCTCGCCCCGGTGCCCGCCCGTGCCGCCGGGCACCGCCGCCGACCCCCGGGAGGACCCCGTGTCCCGCACCGCCCTGCGAATCTGCCCCCTGTGCGAGGCCACCTGCGGGCTGACCCTCACCCTCGAGGGCACCCGTGTCACCGGCGCCCGCGGGGACCGCGCGGACGTCTTCAGCAAGGGGTTCATCTGCCCCAAGGGCGCCTCCTTCGGCGCCGTGGACGCCGACCCCGACCGGCTGCGCACCCCACTGGTGCGCGAGGACGGCGAACTGCGCGAGGCCACCTGGGAGGAGGCCTTCGACGCGGTCGCCGCCGGCCTGCGCCCGGTCGTGGAGCGGTACGGCCCCGACGCCCTCGGTGTCGTGCTCGGCAACCCCAACGTGCACACCATGGCCGGCGCCCTCTACCCGCCGGTCCTGCTCGGCGCCCTGCGCACGCGCAGCCTGTTCACCGCCTCCACGGTCGACCAGATGCCCAAGCACGTCTCCAGCGGACTGCTCTTCGGCGACGCCAACGCCATCCCCGTACCGGACCTGGACCACACCGACCACCTGCTCCTCATCGGCGCCAACCCCCTGGAGTCCAACGGAAGTCTGTGCACCGCCCCCGACTTCCCCGGCAAGCTCCGGGCCCTGAGGGCGCGCGGCGGCCGGCTCACCGTCGTGGACCCGCGCCGCACCCGGACCGCGAAGCTGGCCGACCGGCACCTCGCGATCCGCCCCGGCACCGACGCCCTGCTGCTCGCCGCGATGGCGACCGTGCTCTTCGAGGAGGACCTGACCCGCCTGCGGCACCTCGCCCCGCACGTCCAGGGCCTGGACGAACTGCGCCACGCCCTGCGGGAGTTCACCCCGGAGGCCGTCGCCCCCGCCTGCGGCCTCGACGCGGACCTCATCCGCACCCTGGCCCGCGACCTGGCCGCCGCCCCCACCGCCGCCGTCTACGCCCGCATCGGCAGCTGCACCGTCCCCCACGGCACCCTGGCGAGCTGGCTGGTCGACGTCCTCAACATCATCACCGGCAACCTCGACCGGCCGGGCGGCGCCCTCTTCCCGCAGGCCGCCACCGACAGGACCCCCCGTCCGGCGGGCCCCGGCCACGGCTTCGCCCTCGGCCGCTGGCGCTCCCGCGTCAGGGAACTGCCCGAGGCCAAGGGCGAGTTGCCGCTCTCCGCGCTCGCCGAGGAGATCGACACCGCGACCGACCGGGGCGAGCCCGTCCGGGCGCTCGTCGTCGTCGCGGCCAACCCGGTGCTCTCCGCGCCCGACGGCCACCGCCTCGACAAGGCCCTGGACTCCCTGGACTTCATGGTCAGCGTCGACCCCTACCTCAACGAGACCTCCCGCCACGCCCACGTCGTGCTGCCGCCGCCCCCGCCGTCGCAGAGCCCGCACCACGACTTCGCCTTCAACACCCTGGCCGTGCGCAACCAGGTCCGCTACACCCGCCCCGCCGTCCCCCTGGAACCCGGCCGCAGGGCCGAGACCGAGATCCTCGCCCGTCTGGTCCTGGCCGCCACCGGCATGCACGGCGCCGACCCGGCCGCCGTCGACGCGATGGTGATCGACCAGGCCCTCGGCAAGGCCGTCCAGGAGCCGCACTCCCCGGTCCACGGCCGCGACCCGCAGGAACTCGCCGCGCTGCTCACCGGTGTCGACGGACCCGAGCGGCGGCTGGACATGATGCTGCGCCTCGGCCCCTACGGCGACGGCTTCGGGGCCCGGCCCGACGGGCTGACCCTGGAGAAGCTGCTCGCCCATCCGCACGGCATCGACCTCGGGCCCCTGCGCCCCCGCCTGCCGCAGCCGCTGAAGACCGTCAGCGGAAGGATCGAGCTGCTGCCCGAGCCGATCGCCGGCGACCTGCCGCGGCTGCGGCAGGCCCTGCGCGAGCGCCCGGCGGGACTGGTCCTGGTCGGCCGCCGCCACCTGCGCTCCAACAACAGCTGGATGCACAACGTGCCCGTCCTCACCGGCGGTTCCAACCGCTGCACCCTGCACCTGAACCCCGAGGACGCCCAGCGGCTCGGCGTCCGGGACGGGGAACCGGTGCGGATCAAGGGCGCCGGGGGAGAGGTGACCGCGCCCGCCGAGGTCACCGACGGCGTGCGGCCCGGCGTGGTGAGCCTCCCGCACGGCTGGGGCCACGACCGCCCCGGCACCCGGCTGAGCCACGCCACCACCGATCCCGGCGTCAACGTCAACCAGCTCCTCGACGGCAGCCTGCTCGACCCGCTGTCGGGCAACGCGGTGCTCAACGGGATACCGGTCGAGGTCACCGCGGCCGGGTGACCGGCCCGCGCCGGGCGCGGCGGAGGGCTGCGGCGTTGCGCCGGACGGGCGATATCCGGCGGCGCGTCCGGCGTTGGTGCCGCGGTCCCGGCGCCCGGTGTGTGCAGAGTTCCCAGGAAAGGCCGATTTATATGAAAATCGTCTAACCGGAGGAGCTGGCATGCCCACCCTGACACTTCCACGGCCCCTCACCCGCGCGGGCGCCGCCGCCGTCCTCACCGTCCTCGCCGCCGTGGGCGCGTCCTGGGTGGCGGCACCCGAGGCGGCAGCCGAAGGGGAGAACGGCGACATCCGGATCCACCGCGTGGGCGTGCCCTTCGGCGTCTCCAAGGACGACCCGCTGGTCTGCAAGTTCTACCTCGACGCCGTCAACTTCGACGGCCTGACCCGGATCGGCTACCAGATCACCCCGCAGCCCCCGCTGCCCACCCAGGCCACCGTCACCGGCGACATCCAGCTCGCCGGCGGCGCCGGGCACACCGACCCGCTGGGGCTCGCGGACGGGCAGTACGAGATCTCCTGGGGCGTCCCGGCCACCCCGACCGTGCCCGCCGTCCAGAAGAGGAAGGTCTTCCGCGTCAACTGCCACGACGGCAAGCAGGACCCGGCGCACGGCCCGAACGGCCAGATCCAGGACAACCAGCAGGGCGACCAGCACGGTGACCAGCAGGGCGGTCAGCAGAACGGCCAGCACGACGACTCCGTCTGGGGTCCGGGCGGCGGCGACCACAACGACGGCCCGAAGGGCGGAGTGCACGCCGGCGGCGGCGGACTCGTCGACACCGAGGGCGCGTTCTCGCCCGTGGCCGCCGCCGCGGCCGTGGGCCTGGTCGCCGTCAGCGGCGCCGTGTACGTCCGGCTGATCCGCCGTCGGCCCCATGGCGCCGCGTAGGGCCCGTCGCGAAGGTGCGGCCCGCCCCGCGACGCCCGGCCCGCACCAGCGCCGCGCCGTCGGGCTCGGCCCCGCGGGCCCCGTACGAGGACGGCCCGCCGCCGGGCGGGCGCACGGGCCGACGGCGGCCCCGGCCGTCGGGGCGCCGGGCGCGGGGCCCGCGTACCGGGCGCACGAGGGGACCTTCGCGACCGCGGGCCCCGGCCGCGGCCGCAGGCCCTGGCACCGCACCCGCGCCTACCGGCTCGTCAGGACGGCCCTGCTCATGACCGTCCTGGTGACCGTGGGAGTCCGGTGCGGGGGCCCGGACGGGAGCTCCACCGTGCAGGCCGCCGGCCGGGCGGCCGTCCCGGCCGGGCCCCCGCCGCGCCCGCTGCCCCGGTCCCGGCCGACCTCCTTGCGCATCCCGTCCCTAGGCGTCGACGCACCCGTGGTCGGACTGGGCCTGGACCCGGACCGGCGCCTGGAGACGCCACCACTGGACAAGCCCAGGCTGGTCGGCTGGTACGAGGGCGGCGCCACACCCGGCGAGTCCGGCACCGCGATCGCCGTCGGCCACCGGGACACCCGGACCGGCGCCGCCGTCTTCGCCGCGCTCGCCCTGGTCAAGCCCGGCAGGCGGATCGAGGCCGGGCGCGCCGACGGACGCACCGCCGTGTACACGGTGGACCGGGTGAAGGTCTTCGACAAGGCCGACTTCCCCGACGATGAGGTCTACGGCCGCTCCGGCCGCCCCGAGTTGCGGGTCCTGACCTGCGGCGGACTGTTCAGCCGGCGCACCGGCTACACCAGCAACGTGGTGGTGTTCGCCCACCTGACCGCGACGAAGTGACCGCGGCGGCGCCCGCGCCGGCAGCCGAACCCCGCCCTCCGCTTCCCCTCCTTCCCCGCGCCGGAAAACCGGATGTCGTGCCGACTCTTCCCCCGGGGCAGTACATTCCGTTAACTTCCGTGACCCGTAGGGGCCTGTCGGCGTATTTCCGCCAGCCGGGCGGCCCGCCCCCTGGCGGGCGGACGACGGCACCGTTGCCGGCAGGCCCCCGGCCCCGTACGACCCGCACGGGGCCTTGAGGACCCACGGAGCAGCGGCGCTCCGGCACACCGGGGGCACAGGAATGACACGCGCCATCTCTCTGCACGACGTGAGCAAGTCCTACGCGCGGGGCCCCCGCGTCGTCGACCGGGTGTCGCTGGACATCGCGCCCGGCGAGTTCCTGGTCCTGCTGGGCCCCTCGGGCTGCGGCAAGTCCACCGTGCTGCGCATGATCGCGGGCCTGGAGGAGATCGACGACGGCGAGCTGCTCCTCGACGGCGAGTACGCCAACGACTGGCAGCCCGCCGAGCGGAACATCGCGATGGTGTTCCAGAACTTCGCCCTCTACCCGAGCATGACCAGCCGCGACAACATCGGCTTCCCGCTGCGCATCGAGTCGCCCGGCGCCGACCCCCGGACCCGGGTGGACGCCACCGCCCGCATGCTCGGCATCGAGGACCTGCTCGACCGCTTCCCCAGCCAGCTCTCCGGCGGCGAACGCCAGCGGGTCGCCATGGGCCGGGCCATCGCCCGGCACCCCTCCGCCTTCCTGATGGACGAGCCGCTGTCCAACCTGGACGCCAAGCTGCGCAACCACCTGCGGGCCGAGATATCCCAGCTCACCCGCGAACTGGGCGTGACCACGGTGTACGTCACCCACGACCAGTCCGAGGCCATGTCCCTCGGCGACCGGGTCGCCGTCCTGCGCGGCGGCGTGCTCCAGCAGGTCGGCACCCCGCGCGAGGTCTACGCGCTGCCCCGCAACGTCTTCGTCGCCGCCTTCATCGGCACCCCGCGCATCAACCTGCTGCGCGGCCTGGTCCGCGCCCCGCTCGACGGCGCCATGACCATCAGCCTCGGCAAGCAGTTCCTGCGCCTGCCCGAACCCCTCTCCCTGGACCACCAGATGCTCCGCGTCCAGCAGGGCCGCGAGGTGATCGTCGGGCTGCGCTCGGAGGCCGTGCGCATCGCCAAGCACAGCTCCGCCCGGCCCGGCGAGGTGCCGCTGACCGGGCTGGTGGAGCACATGGAGTTCCAGGGCCACGAGACCCTCGTCCACTTCAACACCGGCTCCCGTCCCGCCGTCGTACCGGAACTGGAGGCCCCGCGCCCGGCCGCCCGGCCCACGCGCCGGCGCCGCCGCGAGGCCGGGCCGGGCGTGCTGGACCGGCTGAAGGAGCGGGCGGGCGCCCTGCGGGCCGGACCGGTGGTGGTGCTCGAACAGCCGCCGGAGACCGACACCGAGCCCGTGCCGCCGGAGGGCCGGCTCCCCGGCGACCTGGTCGTCCGCACCACCCCGGACATCCGGCTGCGCCACGGCATGCAGGTCCCCCTGCTCGTCGACCTCGCGCACCTGTTCGTCTTCGACCAGCACGGCGACCGCATCTGCCCGGCGCCGGCCCGCCTGCCCGACCTGGAGGAGTGAGCGCCGCCCGGCCCGGCGACGATGTCCCGGGTACGTCTGGCGCCCAAAAACTAACGCCGCTAGTTTGTGTGCCGGACGACGCGCGAACCGCCGGGAGGAAGCAGCATGAAGGCACACGACGGGCTGTACATCGACGGCGCCTGGCGCCCCGCCGCCGGCGGTGACGTGATCGAGGTCGTGAACCCGGCCGACGAGCAGGTCATCGGCCACGTCCCGGCGGGCACCGCCCTCGACGTCGACACCGCCGTACGCGCGGCCCGCGCCGCCCTTCCGGCGTGGGCGGCCACACCCCCGGCCGAACGCGCCGCACGCCTCACCGGCCTGCGGGACATCCTGCTGGCCCGCAGGGACGAGATCGCCGAGACGGTCACCGCCGAGCTGGGCTCGCCGCCGCAGTTCTCCCAGGCCGTGCACGCGGGGGTGCCGATCGCGGTCGCCGGCTCCTACGCCGAGCTGGCCGCGTCCCACTCCTTCGAGGAGCGGGCCGGCAACTCCACGGTCCTGCACGAGCCGATCGGCGTCGTCGGCGCCATCACCCCCTGGAACTACCCCCTGCACCAGATCGTCGCCAAGGCCGCCCCGGCCCTCGCGGCGGGCTGCACCCTCGTCCTCAAGCCCGCCGAGGACACCCCGCTCACCGCCCAGCTGTTCGCCGAGGCCGTCCACGAGGCGGGCGTCCCGGCCGGCGTGTTCAACCTCGTCACCGGCCTCGGCCCGGTCGCCGGGCAGGCCCTCGCCGAACACCCCGGCATCGACATGGTCTCCTTCACCGGCTCCACGGCGGTCGGCCGGCAGATCGGCGCGGTGGCCGGCGCGGCCGTCAAGAAGGTGGCGCTGGAGCTGGGCGGCAAGTCCGCCAACGTCATCCTGCCGAGCGCCGACCTCGCCAAGGCGGTGAACGTCGGCGTCGCCAACGTGATGTCCAACTCCGGCCAGACCTGCAGCGCCTGGACCCGCATGCTCGTGCACGCCTCCCGGTACGACGAGGCCGTCGAGCTGGCCGCCACCGCCGCCGCCAAGTACGCCGGCCGCATCGGCCCGGTCGTCAACGCCAAGCAGCAGGCGCGGGTGCGCGGTTACATCGAGCAGGGCGTCGCCGAGGGCGCCCGCCTGGTCGCCGGCGGCCCCGAAGCCCCGCGGGACCGGGGCTACTTCGTCAGCCCGACCGTCTTCGCCGACGTCACCCCCGAGATGACCATCGCCCAGGAGGAGATCTTCGGCCCCGTGCTGTCCGTCCTGCGCTACGAGGACGAGGAGGACGCCCTGCGCATCGCCAACGGCACGGTGTACGGCCTCGCCGGCGCGGTCTGGGCGGGCGACGAGGCCGAGGCGGTCGCCTTCGCCCGCCGCATGGACACCGGCCAGGTCGACATCAACGGCGGCCGGTTCAACCCCCTCGCCCCCTTCGGCGGCTACAAGCAGTCCGGGGTCGGCCGGGAACTCGGCACGCACGGACTCGCCGAGTACCTGCAGACCAAGTCCCTCCAGTTCTGAGGAAGTCAGAGCCATGGCCGTACGAGCCGCCGTCCTGCCCGCCATCGGCGCCCCGCTGGAAATCACCGGCATCGAGCTGCCCGACCCCGGACCCGGACAGGTCCGGGTCCGCCTCGCCGCCGCCGGCGTCTGCCACTCCGACCTGTCCCTGTCCAACGGCACCATGCGGGTGCCGGTCCCGGCCGTCCTCGGCCACGAGGGCGCGGGCACGGTCGTCGCCGTGGGGGAGGGGGTCACCCACGTCTCACCCGGGGACGGTGTCGTCCTCAACTGGGCGCCCTCCTGCGGGAGCTGCCACGCCTGCACGCTCGGCGAGGTCTGGCTGTGCGCCAACGCGCTGAACGGCGCCGCCGACGTGTACGCCCGCACCACCGGCGGCACCGACCTCCATCCCGGCCTCAACGTGGCCGCGTTCGCCGAGGAGACGGTGGTCTCCGCGTCCTGCGTGCTGCCCCTGCCCGAGGGGATCCCGCTGGTCGACGCCGCCCTCCTCGGCTGCGCCGTCCTCACCGGCTACGGCGCCGTCCACCACGCGGCCCGTGTCCAGCCGGGCGAGACGGTCGCCGTGTTCGGCGCCGGCGGGGTGGGCCTGGCCACCCTCCAGTCGGCCCGCATCGCGGGCGCCTCCCGGATCATCGCGGTCGACGTCTCGCCCGCGAAGGAGGAACTGGCCCGCGCGGCCGGCGCCACCGACTACGTCCTCGCCTCCGACACCACCTCCCGGGATATCCGCGCCCTCACCGGCAAGCAGGGCGTCGACGCCGCCGTCGAGTGCGCGGGCCGCGCGGTCAGCATCCGCGCCGCCTGGGACTCCACCCGCCGGGGCGGCCGGACGACGGTCGTCGGGATCGGCGGCAAGGACCAGGAGGTCACCTTCAACGCCCTGGAGATCTTCCACTGGGGGCGCACCCTGTCCGGCTGCGTCTACGGCAACACCGACCCGGCCCGCGACCTGCCGGTGCTCGCCGAGCACGTCCGGGCGGGCCGGCTGGACCTGTCGGCGCTGGTCACCGAGCGGATCACCCTGGAGGGCATCCCGGCGGCCTTCGACGCGATGCTCGCGGGCAAGGGCGGCCGGGCCCTGGTGGTGTTCTGAGCGTCAGGACACCTTCTCGGGTCGCGGCTCCCCGGCCGCGACCCGCCGGGTCCTGCCGCGCACCCGGGACCGCGACACGGCCACGCCCGCGAGGCACAGCACCCCGCCGGCCAGCGTCAGGAGCCCCGGCACCTCGCCGAGCGCCAGCCACGACATCAGCACCACCAGCGCGGGCACCGCGTACGTCGTCGCGCCCATCCGGCTGGCCGTCGTCCGGGCCAGGGCGTAGGCCCAGGTGGTAAAGGCCAGAGCGGTCGGGAAGACCCCCAGGTAGATCATGTTCAGGGTCGCCGACAGCGGGGCCCGGGCCGCCTCGCCGGCCAGCTGCCCGGCGAACGGCAGACACGCCACGGCTCCGATCAGGCACCCGAACGTCGTCGCCTGCAGCGCGCTCGCCGCCGCCAGCGCGGGCTTCTGCGCGACGACTCCGCAGGCGTACGCGACCGCCGCGAGCAGGCACAGCGCCACACCGAGCACGGAGGACCCCCCTCCGCCGGACATCGACAGCCCCACGGTCACCGCGCCGGCGAAGGACACGGCCATCCCCGCCAGCAGCCTCGGCGGCATCGGATCACCGAGCAGCCGGGAGCCGAGCAGGGCTATGAGCAGCGGGCCGACGTTCACGACGAGGGCCGCCGTACCCGCGTCCACCTGCTGCTCGCCCCAGTTCAGGACGACCATGTACAGCCCGAACCACAGCACCCCGGACAGCACGATCCCGCGCCAGGCGGCCCGGGGCGGCAGCCCCTCCCGCCGCACGGCCCACAGCACCCCCAGCGCCAGGGCCCCCGCGAGCAGCCGCCCGAGCGCGAGCGCCCCCGGCGAGTAGGCGGCCCCGGCACTGCGGATGGCCACGAAGGCGGAGGCCCAGAGCACGACGGTCAGAGCGGCTGCGCCGGCGGGAAGAAGGCGGTGACGTGAGGCGGTACTCATCATGCTCCCGAGACTAGAGAAGACCGCCGGCGAACCGCTGGCGGGATTCGGACGGGGGACAGGAACACAGGGAACGGCACGACGAGCCCCCGAGCCCCC
>NZ_KQ948856.1:0-265451 GCF_001514215.1 Streptomyces bungoensis | reverse complement strand
GGGGCGCGGGGAACTGCGCGACCAGCCCCCACGCACCCGCACCCGGCACACCACGGAACCCCACTCCCGGCAGCCGCCGCAGGCAACCCTCACTCCCACGCCCCTGGCGACACACCCAGCACGGCCGACAGCTCCCGCGAGCCCAGCGCCGTCACCCGGACCGCCCGCTCCGTACCGATCCGCTCGCACCACCCCGCCTCCAGCGCATGCCGGCACAGCGCGGCCCCCGCCGCCCCCGCCAGGTGAGGGCGCCGCTCGGTCCAGTCGAGGCACGCGCGGGCCGGCGGGCGCCGGCCGGAGAGGTCGAGGGCGATGCCCACCGCACCGAACCACTCCACTCCCGCGTCCGTGAGCGCGAACCCCGTGTCCTGCCGCAGCAGCCCCCGGCGGGTCAGCGCCTCGGTGACCGCGATGCCCAGCCGCCCGGCGAGATGGTCGTAGCAGGTGCGCCCGCGCGCCATCGCGGCCCCCGCGCCGGCCTCGCGCAGGGTGCGCGGAGGGCGCCGGACCGCCGCCGGGGGCACCTGCGCGGCCAGGTCCTCGACGAGCTGCGCCGCGCGCGCGTCGGCCAGCCGTACGTACCGGTGCCGCCCCTGGCGTTCCTCGGCGAGCAGCCCGCCGGCGACCAGCTTCCCCAGGTGCTCGCTCAGCGTGGACGCCGCGACCCCGGCGTGCCGGGCCAGCTCGCCGGCGGTCCAGGCCCGTCCGTCGAGCAGCGCCAGCAGGCACGCGGCCCGGGTCTCGTCGGCGACCAGCGACGCGAGCGAGGCGAGCCCGGCCGCGCGGGAGTCCTTGGTGGTCATGCCCCCAGCATGCGCCAGGGACGCTTCGGCCCCCACCGAACCGTCGTACCCCGGCGCTACACGGTCTCCCGCACCTGCTCGTACTGGAGCGCGAGCCCGTCCAGCAGGGCCGCCAGCCCCGTCTCGAAGGCTCGCTCGTCGATCTTCTCCTGCTGCTCGGCCAGCAGGTGCGCCTGGCCGAGATGGGGATAGTCGGCGGGGTCGTAGGCGCTCGCGTCGTCGACGAAGCCCCCGGCGAACGAACCGAGCGCGGAGCCCATGATGAAGTACCGCATCAGCGCGCCGATGGAGGTCGCCTGGGCCGGCGGCCAGCCCGCCCCGACCATCGCGCCGTAGACCGCGTCGGCCAGCCGCAGCGCCGCCGGGCGGCGCCCGGGGCCGCGGGCCAGGACCGGCACGATGTTCGGGTGGTCGCGCAGGGCTGCCCGGTAGGAGACGGCCCAGTCGTGCAGGGCCGTCCGCCAGTCCCGGCCGCCGTCGAACATCGACAGGTCCACCAGCGCGCTCACCGAGTCGGCGACCGCCTCCAGGATCTCGTCCTTGGTGCGGAAGTGGTTGTAGAGCGAGGGCCCGCTCACCCCGAGTTCGGCGGCCAGCCGCCGGGTGGACACGGCCGCCAGGCCCTCCCCGTCCACGAGATCCCGGGCCGTCTGGACGATCCGGTCGGTGCTGAGGAGGGGCTTGCGCGGTCGGGCCATGGCGCACATAGTAGGGCTGCGACTCGAAACTAGCAGTGCTAATTTAAATGTACGTCTTTCAAGATCTGTATCCGTGTGGGGTGATCGCGTGGTGAACCTGGAGCCGAGCGAGGAGCAGGCCGCCGTGCGGCAGCTCGCCCGGGACTTCGTCGAGCGTGAGATCGCCCCGCACGTTGTCGCCTGGGACCGGGCCGAGGAGGTCGACCGGGGCATCGTGAAGAAGCTCGGCGAGGTCGGCTTCCTGGGGCTGACCATCGACGAGGAGTACGGCGGCTCCGGCGGCGACCACCTCGCGTACTGCCTGGTCACCGAGGAACTGGGCCGCGGCGACTCCTCGGTGCGCGGCATCGTGTCCGTGTCCCTCGGGCTGGTCGCCAAGTCGGTCGCCGCCTGGGGGAGCGAGGAGCAGAAGCGGCGCTGGCTGCCGGGCCTGACGTCCGGCGAGTACGTCGGCTGCTTCGGCCTCACCGAGCCCGGCACCGGCTCCGACGCCGGCAACCTCACCACGCGGGCCGTGCGCGACGGCGGCGACTACGTCCTGAGCGGCACCAAGATGTTCATCACCAACGGCACCTGGGCCGACGTCGTCCTGCTCTTCGCCCGCTCCACGGACGCCCCCGGCCACAAGGGCGTCTCGGCCTTCCTCGTCCCCACCGACACACCCGGTCTGACCCGCCGCACCATCCACGGCAAGCTCGGCCTGCGCGGCCAGGCCACCGCCGAACTGGTGCTCCAGGACGTCCGGGTGCCCGCCTCGGCGCTGGTCGGCGAGGAGGGCAAGGGCTTCTCCGTCGCCATGTCCGCGCTGGCCAAGGGGCGCATGTCGGTGGCCGCGGGCTGCGTCGGCATAGCCCAGGCCGCCCTGGACGCGGCCGTGCGGTACGCCGGCGAGCGCGAGCAGTTCGGCAGGTCCATCGCCCACCACCAGCTGGTCCAGGAGCTGATCAGCGACATCGCCGTCGACGTGGACGCGGCCCGGCTGCTGACCTGGCGGGTCGCCGACCTGATCGACCGCGGGCAGCCGTTCGCCGTCGCGTCCTCCAAGGCCAAACTGTTCGCCTCCGAGGCCGCCGTCCGCGCCGCCAACAACGCCCTGCAGGTCTTCGGCGGCTACGGCTACATCGACGAGTACCCGGCCGGCAAACTCCTGCGCGACGCCCGCGTGATGACCCTGTACGAGGGCACCAGCCAGATCCAGAAGCTGCTCATCGGACGGGCGCTGACCGGGGTCTCCGCGTTCTGAGTACCTCGTCTGAGTATTCCGGCGGATGTGGCGCGGGCCCCGTCCGCCGATGCTCTTCCCATGAGTGACACACCCGTCAAGCAGCAGAGCACGGCCGCCTTCTACGGCCAGGCCGTCGCATCGTTCGCGGTCGCCATGGTGGCCACCACCGTCGGCATCTTCCGGCTGAACGCCGACGCCTGGGTCCGCGGTTTCCTCGGCATCGCCGTCCTCTACCTCGTCACGTCCGCCTTCACGCTCGCCAAGGTGATCCGGGACCGCCAGGAGGCCGGGCAGATCGTCAGCCGGGTCGACCAGGCCCGGCTGGAGAAGCTGCTCGCCGACCACGACCCCTTCGAGAAGATCTGAGCCCGCCGTCCGCCGACCCGCCGCGGCCGCCGCCACGAGCAGCCATGCTAAGCGAGCGCTCACCTTCGGCGGTATGGTGGTGTTCCTGTCACCGAGAGGGGCGAGCGAGCGATGAGTACGGGCCAGGAGACGACCGGCGGCGAGGTCGAGCCGTGGGACGAGGTCACCCCTGACGCGGCCCGGCGGCTCCTCGTCGCCGCCGTGGAGGCCTTCGCCGAGCGCGGCTACCACGCCACGACGACCCGCGACATCGCGGGCCGCGCCGGTATGAGCCCGGCCGCGCTCTACATCCACTACAAGACCAAGGAAGAGCTGCTCCACCGGATCAGCCGCATCGGCCACGACCGTGCGCTGGACATCCTGCGCACGGCCGCCCGGCGCGAGGGCGCCGCCGCGGAGCGGCTCGCCGACGCCGTCAGCTCCTTCGTGCGCTGGCACGCCGGGCGGCGCACCACCGCGCGGGTCGTGCAGTACGAACTCGACGCGCTCGGCCCCGAGGCCCGCGCGGAGATCGTCGCACTGCGCCGCCAGGTGGACGCGGAGGTGCGCGGGATCATCGAGGACGGCGTGGCCTCCGGCGAGTTCGACGTGATCGACGTCAAGGGCACCACCCTCGCCGTGCTGTCGCTGTGCATCGACGTGGCCCGCTGGTTCACCGTGGACGGGCCGCGCACCCCCGAGGAGGTCGGCGCGCTGTACGCCGACCTCGTGCTGCGGATGGTGGGCGCGAAGTAGCCGCCCCGGCTAGAGGTAGTACCGGGACACCGACTCCGCGACGCAGACCGGCTTGTCGCCGCCCTCGCGCTCCACGGTGAACGCGACGGCCACCTGGACGCCGCCCGGCACGTCCTCGACGCCGGTGATCGTCGCCGTGGCGCGCAGCCGGGAGCCGACCGGGACGGGGGCGGGGAAGCGGACCTTGTTGGTGCCGTAGTTCACGCCCATCTTGACGCCCTCGACGCTGATCAGCTGCGGCCCGAACAGGGGGAGCAGGGAGAGCGTGAGGTAGCCGTGGGCGATCGTGGTCCCGAACGGCCCGGACGCGGCCTTCTCCGGGTCGACGTGGATCCACTGGTGGTCCCCGGTGGCCTCGGCGAACAGGTCGATGCGCTTCTGGTCGACCTCCACCCAGTCCGTGTGGCCCAGCTGCTCGCCCACGGCGGCCCTCAGCTCGTCGGGGGAGGTGAAGGTCCTCGGTTCTGCCATGTTCCCGGCCTCTCGCTCGCGTCTCTAAGCAACTGCTTAGCATGGTCGCCGCCGGGGCCCCTGTCAACGGACCCGGCCGGGGCCGGGATGGGTAGGCTCGGGTGAGTGCCCCAGATTCCCGAGAAGATCCACGAGCTGACCGTCGGCCAGGTGTCCGCGCGCAGCGGCGCCGCCGTCTCCGCCCTGCACTTCTATGAGTCCAAGGGCCTGATCAGCAGCCGCCGTACCCCCGGCAACCAGCGCCGGTACAGCCGTGACACCCTGCGCCGGGTCGCCTTCGTCCGGGCGGCGCAGCGGGTCGGCATCCCCCTGGCCACGATCCGCGAGGCGCTCGCGCGACTCCCCGAGGAACGCACCCCGACCCGCGAGGACTGGGCCCGGCTGTCGGAGGCCTGGCGCTCGGAACTCGACGAGCGCATCAGGCAGCTGAACCGCCTGCGCGACCACCTGACCGACTGCATCGGCTGCGGGTGCCTGTCACTGGACACCTGCGTGCTGTCCAACCCGGACGACGTGTTCGGCGAACAGCGGGCGGGTTCGCGCCTGTTGTCCGAGGGGCGGTAGCGGCGGGCGGCCCGGGGCCTACTCGTACTCGGTGCCGCCCTTCCGCGTCAGGTACGCCGGACTGACCGCCTTCGCGATCGCCCGGCCCCCGGTCACCGGGCTGTGGCGCTCCACCGCGGCCCGGATCACGACGCCCTCGCGCAGGTGCAGCCCGCGCCCGGACACCGTCTCCCGCCCGCTCGCGTACTCCAGCACCCGATCGACGTCGTACGGCCCGGCGTACAGCCGTGGCACCACGGGCAGCAGTCCCGCCAGCGACTCGGCCGCGTCCAGCCACCGCACGTGCCCGCCGATCTCCGCCGACACGTCGAACGCCGCGTACCCGAGCGTCTCCCGGCGGCCGTCGGCGCCGTAGGCCAGGTCCTGCACCCCGGCGCCGTACACCTCGCCGAAGACGCCGACCCGCCGTGCCCCGAGGCGCTCGCAGAGCCGCGCCGCGGTCTCGGCCACGCCGTGCGCCCGCACCGCCCGCCAGTACAGGTTCCGCGGATCCTCCTTCAGCGCGAGGGACCTGGCCCCGAAGCCCTTGGAGGACACGTATACCCGGTCCTCGTCGGCCACGTACGTCAGCAGGCACGCCGAACCGTGCAGCTTCTCGGTCAGGACCACATCCTCGCCCGGTGCGAAGACGTCCGGAAACCGCTGGATGTTCTCGATGTCGACCCAGGGCAGCAGATCGGGCGCGGACTCCACGTCGCCGTCCATGGTGGGCGGGACGGGCGGCACCCATTTGGTGATGCCGAGCACCTCCGCGAAGTCGGTCCCCTCCCGCGCGGCCCGCGCCAGGTCCACGCCGGCCAGTGCCGCGGGCCGGCACACGATCCCCTGGGACAGCTCGCCGCGCAGCCGGACCGCCTTGACCCGGTCGGCGTCCGCGCCCGCCAGCCGCCCGGTCAGCCCCAGCTCCTCGATCAGGCCGGCCGGCAGCACGGCCTGCTCGGGGATGTAGACGGCCGCCTCGCCGGTGCGGTACGCGCCCTTGGCGACGACGGCCCGGTACAGCCCCACCTGGGCCAGTTCGAGCGCGTCGGCGTTCGGGTGGTCGTGGACGGTCAGCACTTCGGCGGTGACGCGCAGCGTCGACATCGGGAACTCCTCGGTTCGGTCAGGTCGTTCGGCTCGGTCTCATCGCCTCCCACTGTCGGTACGCAAAAGGGCTGGAGCGAGTCGTTTTGGGCCTGCTAGCGTCCTGATCTTCGGTGGGCGGCAGCGCCGCGCCCGGAGTCACGGACGGGATCCCCTCCCATGACCACACCCGCACTCGCCGGGGCCCTCGCGGACGTCGAGACCCTGTTCAACGGGTTCGCGAGCCCCGCGGAGACCGGCTGCGAGCGCTGTTTCGCCCCGGCCGAGACGGCGTACCTGCGCACGCCGTACACCCGGCTCCCGGCGGATCTGCTGAGCCGCTTCGTGTACAAGGTGCCGGACCACGCGGCCGTCGTGCGCCGCCTGCCGCCGCAGTGCGCCCGGGCCATGGCCGACGGCACCCTGGACCGCGTCGGCTGGGGAGCGCACGGCCTGAGCCGCGTGGACTGGCGGGCCTGGCCGGCCGCACAGGCGGCGGCCGTCGAGGCGTTCGTCCTCGCCTGGTGGCAGGACGTGCTCACGACGCCCGACCCGCCGTACCTCGTCGAGGACGTCTTCGAGACGTGCGCCTCGATCCTGGGCGCCATGGCCCCGCTGCTCGACCGGTGGCAGGCGCATCCAGTCGCCGACGCCCATCTCATGGGCACGGCGCGGTCGTTGCTGTAGCACCTGGTCGACGACGGCTGGCCGTTCACCTGGTGGGACCTCGAGGACGAGGCCGCCGGCGTCGCCGAACTCCAGTCCTGGCTGGCCCGGTCCGCCCCCGGCCGGCTGCGGGCGCGCGGCGAGGCCGACCTCGCCGTCCGCGCCGAACTCCTGGGCCTGCCCCCCGAGGAGCGGTGGAACCATCCCTACTGGTCCGGCGCCCACTGAGCACGGCGCCGCCCGGCGGGGGGTGCGGCATCCCCGGCGCACCCCCCGGTCGCGCTGGCGCCGGTCAGGCCGACATCAGGAGCCGCCCGCGCCGGGCGTGCGCCAGCGCCTGCGGGGTGAGCACCGGACGGGGCACCAGGATGCCGCAGTCCGCGCAGACCGGGCCGGAGGACGGCTCGTGGTCCAGTCCGAACCTCCAGACGAGGCGTTCCCCGCCGCAGACCGGACAGGCCGAGCCCGGCTCGCGGTTGAGCGCGGCGATGATCCGGCGCAGCACCTCGGCCAGCGGCTCGCCGGGGTGCAGCCGGGGGTCGTCGCACCAGGCGACCCCGAACCCGCCCCAGGTCAGCCGGTGCCAGTCGTCCACGCTGCCCGGCCGGCGCAGCCCGTCGTACTTCTCCTTCCTGCGGCGTTCGGCGAACTCGGTCTCGTAGGCCAGCCACACCGCCCGGGCCTCCTCCAGCTCCTCCAGTGCGGCCACGAGCCGCGCCGGGTCGGGAGACCGGTCCTCCGGGCCGAAACCGGCCCGGGAGCACAGATGGTCCCAGGTCGCCCTGTGCCCGTACGGAGCGAACCGCTCCAGGCACTTGCGCAGCGAGTAGCGCCTCAGTGCGAGATCACACCGCGGATCGCGCACCTGTCTCGCCAGACTTCGGAATCCGGCCATCGCCCTGCACCTCCGTCACACCAGCGTCCGCACTTCGGTCGGTTCGGCGTCGCCGTACGGGTTCCGCGCGACGTCGCCGAGTAGACGTATCGACACACGATTCGGCTCCATACGATTTCCGATGCCCTCCCATAAGGCGCCCCGGGTTGACCGCCCGGCATCGGTCCCACGTCCTCCAAAAGTTGACGTATGTTCATCTTCTATCCCGGGGATACCGGCGGTAACATCCCGCCCACCCCCAGCCGGTAGGAGCTGCCATGCCACGGCGCACCCCGCACCACGAGCTGTCCGACAGACTGAGAACTCCCCGCAGGCCCACCGGGTTCCCACGGTTGTCACGGATCCCCGGGTTCCTGAAGACCGCGTCCGTATGCGTTCTCGTCGCCGGACTTCTCTCCCCCCTCACCCAGGCGGCGGCGGCCGACACCGCCACGGCCTCCAACGACTACTGCGGCGGCCAGTGTTCGGACATCCTGCCGCCCGGCGAGAACGGCAACGCCACCCTCGCCCAGATCCTGCTCAACCAGGCCTTCGGCACCCAGCCCGGGCACGCCGAGGACCAGCTCGGCCCCTACGCCGGCCTGGCCACGGGCTACTCGGGCCTCACCGACGCGAAGATCAACACCTTCTTCGACGACGCGTCGTTCGGCGTCCCCTCCGACCAGGTCGCCTCCACCGAGAAGCCGGCCGGCCGCGGTGACGTCACCATCGTCCGCGACAAGAAGACCGGTGTGCCGCACATCACCGGCAGCACCCGCTACGGCACCGAGTTCGGCGCCGGGTACGCGGCCGCCGAGGACCGCCTGTGGCTGATGGACGTCTTCCGGCACGTGGGCCGCGGCCAGCTGACCTCCTTCGCCGGCGGCGCGGCCGCCAACCAGGGCCTGGAGCAGCAGTTCTACCGCAACGCCCCGTACACCGAGGCCGACCTCCAGGCGCAGATCGACAACGCCGTCGCCCACAACGGCGCCCGCGGCCAGCAGGCCCTCGCCGACGCAGACGCCTATCTGGCGGGCATCAACGCCTACATCGACGCCTCCGACAGCGGCCGCTACTTCCCCGGCGAGTACGTCCTGACCGGGCACAAGGACTCCATCACCAACGCCGGCACCATCGACCACTTCAAGATCACCGACCTGGTCGCGCTCGCCTCGGTCGTCGGCTCCCTCTTCGGGTCCGGCGGCGGCGGTGAGGTGAACAACGCCCTGTCCCTGATCGCCGCCCAGTCCAAGTACGGCGTGGCGGAGGGCACCAAGGTCTGGGAGTCCTTCCGCGAGCGCAACGACCCCGAGGCCGTCCTCACCGTCCACGACGGCGAGAGCTTCCCGTACGCCACCCGGCCCGACACCCCCCAGGGCGAGGCCCTGCCCGACGCCGGCTCGGTGACCCAGGAGCCGCTCGTCTACGACCGCACGGGCAGCGCCGGCACCGCGAGCGCGAAGAGCGCCTCCACCACGGCCGCGAAGACCACGCTCGGCTCCGCCAGGCGCGGCATGTCCAACGCCCTCGTGGTCAGCGGCAAGTACACCGCGAGCGGCCACCCCATAGCCGTCTTCGGGCCGCAGACCGGCTACTTCGCCCCGCAGCTGCTCATGCTCCAGGAGATCCAGGGCCCGGGCATCAGCGCCCGCGGCGCCTCGTTCGCCGGTCTGAGCATGTACGTCGAACTCGGCCGCGGCCAGGACTACTCCTGGAGCGCCACCACCTCCGGCCAGGACATCATCGACACCTACGCCGTCGAGCTGTGCCAGGACGACTACCACTACCTCTACCACGGCACCTGCACCGCCATGGACAAGGTCGAGCAGAAGAACGCCTGGAAGCCGACCGTGGCCGACGGCACGGCCGCGGGGTCGTACACCATGCGCGTGTGGCGCACGAAGTACGGCCCGGTGGAGTACCGCGCGACCGTCGGCGGCAAGAAGGTCGCCTACACCAGCCTGCGCTCCTCCTACCTCCACGAGGCCGACTCGATCATCGGCTTCCAGATGCTGAACGACCCGGACTTCGTCAAGGGCCCCAAGGACTTCCAGGCGGCGGCGCAGCACATCAACTACACCTTCAACTGGTTCTACGCCGACTCCCAGCACACCGCCTACTACAACAGCGGCGACAACCCGGCCCGGGCGAGCGGCGTCGACGCCGAGTTCCCGGTCTGGGCGCGGCCGGCGTACGAGTGGCGGAACTGGGACCCGGCCACCAACACGGCCGACTACACCCCGGCCTCCGCCCACCCCAACTCCGTCGACCAGGACTACTACGTCTCCTGGAACAACAAGCAGGCCGAGGACTACACGACCGCCTCCTGGGGCGACGGGTCCGTGCACCGCGGCAACCTGCTCGAGGACCGGGTGAAGAAGCTGGTCGCGGCCGGCGGGGTGACCCGGGCGAAGCTGGTGCAGGCCATGGCTGACGCGGCCCTCGCCGACCTGCGCGCCGAGGACGTCCTGCCGAAGCTGCTCAAGGTCCTCGACTCGGCCCCGCTCACCGATCCCGCGGCGGCCGACGCGGCCGGCAAGCTGAAGGCGTGGGTGAGCGCGGGCGCCCGGCGCACCGAGACCTCGGCGGGCTCCAGGACGTACGCCGATGCCGACGCCATCCGCATCCTGGACGCCTGGTGGCCGCTGCTGGTGAAGGCGGAGTTCGAACCGGGCCTCGGCGGCGACCTGTACACGGCCTTCACCGGCAACCTGCCCGTCGACGAGGCCCCGTCCGCCGGGCACGGCCCCACCGGCTCGCACGCCGGAAGCTCCTTCCAGTACGGCTGGTGGAGCTATGTCGACAAGGACATCCGGGCGGTGCTCGGCGAGTCCGTGCAGGGCGGCCTCGGGCGCAAGTACTGCGGCGGCGGCAGCCTCGCCTCCTGCCGGGACGTCCTGATCGGCACCCTGAAGCAGGCGGCCGGCACGACCGCCGCCCAGGTCTACCCGGGCGACGACCAGTGCTCGGCCGGCGACCAGTGGTGCGCCGACTCGATCGTCCAGCGCACCCTGGGCGGCATCAAGCACGGGAAGATCGGCTGGCAGAACCGGCCGACCTACCAGCAGGTCGTGGAGTACACCTCGCACCGGTGAACCGGTGAACCGGGCGAGGTGACCTGGCGGCGGGTCAGGCGATGCGGCCCGCCGCCAGCACCACCCGGGCCAGTTCGGGGTGCACGATGTCGCTGTGCGCCCCGGCAGGCGGTCCCCCGCGCCGGACCACCGCGGCCGCGTCCACGTTGACGCAGCCGGACGCCGGCAGCGGCCCGCGCAGGGCCGCCGCGAGATCCAGCCGGGCGGTGTCCGGCACCGCCTGCACCCCGTCGTGGCCCATGGCTCCCCACCGGTCGCCGAGCATCCGCCCCAGGGAGAGCCCGCCGATCGAGCGGTCGTCGTCCGAGCAGCGCGAGGCCAGCGGATAGAAGGTGCCGAGCGCCCCGTCGAAGTGCGAGTAGCAGCACACCAGCGGCCCGTCGATCCGCCGGAACCGGTCACCCAGCGCCCCCGCCGCGTCCGGGTCGTGCGGCAGGCGCGCGGCGAACGCGTAGTGCGAGAAAGCCCCCTGGAGCAGCGTCACGGACTTCACGGCGCGCACGCCGCCGGGCAGTCCGCGCAGCGCGAACGCCACCAGCCGCCCGCCGAAGCTGTGCCCGACCAGGTGCACCCGCACCGCCGGGGCCCGGGCGGCCAACTGCCCGACGAACGGCCCCAGTCCGTGCTCGCCGACCGTCCCGGCGCGCCGCTTCATCGTGTAGTACGTCGCCTGGCGCAGCAGTTCCTTCGCGCCGTCCCACGGGTTGGGCAGCGAGAAGTCGGCCGGTGCCCCGGCCAGCGCCCCGGCGAGTTCCGCGCAGGCGGTCGCCGTATCGCACCGGAACACGAGCGGCCCTTCCTCCTCCGGGGTGTCCGCCACCGCGGGCGGCCCCGGCTCGGCCAGCAGCCGCACCAGCCGCCCGAACTCCGCGAGCCCCTCGTCCCCGGCCGGGCGCTCCGCCAGCAGGCCGGCCAGCCGGTCGAGCTCGGCGGCCCGCCCCGGGAAGGCGGCCGACAGGGCCCGCCGGGTGCCCTCGTCCAGCGCCGGACCCGGCGCCGCCACCGCCTCGGCCGCGGCCGCGGAACGCGGGAAGTCGGGGATCGGCTCGTCGCAGAACCGCATCGACGGCCAGATCACCCCGACGTACCCGATCCGCGCCCGCGGGGCGAGCCCCGGCATCGGGGCGAAGAAGCGCCGGTACAGCGCGGTGGCGATCGAACGGTCGTTGTTCCAGCCGTGCGCGAAGACGATCAGGTCACGGACGCCGTGCTCCGTGACCTGCGCCAGCAGCCGGTCGCGTTCGGGGCCGTCCACGTCCCCGTCGGCGTCGAAGGTCAGCTCCCAGTAGGGAGTCACGCTCATCCCAGGATCCGCCATGCCAGGCTCCCTCGTCCCCCCGAAACGATACGATGTGCGCGTATCGTCCTGCCGCGGGGCGAAGTTGGCCATACTGCGCGGCTCACTTGTACAGCAGGTACTTCTTCCGCACCGCCCGGAACCGCGCCAGCTCCTCCTGCCAGGCGCCGGTCACCTCGTCGGGGCCGGCCCCCGCGTCGATCATCGTCCGGACCCGGTCGGAGCCGGTCAGCCTGTCGATCCAGTGGTCCGGGCGCCAGGCGAAGCCGTCCCAGACCTTCCGGGCGGTCACCAGCAGCGCGATCCCGGTGCGCACGGGGTCGTAGGCGGCCCGGTCGTGCACGTGGATCTGGACGCCTCCGACCGTCCTGCCCTGGAACTTCGAGAACGTGGGCGCGAAGTACGCCTCCCGGAACCGCACGCCCGGCAGACCCATCTCGTTCGCCGCCGCGGCCCAGCGGCCGTCGATCCCCTCGGCGCCGAGGAGTTCGAAGGGCCGGGTCGTGCCGCGCCCCTCCGAGAGGTTCGTGCCCTCGAACATGCAGGTGCCGGAGTACACCAGCGCGGTGTCCGGGGTCGGCATGTTGGGGCTCGGCGGCACCCAGGGCAGCCCGGAGGCGTCGTGGAAGTCGGTGCGCCGCCAGCCCGTCATCTCCACGGTGCCCAACCGGACCGGTGTGTCCAGGAACTCGCCGTCGAACAATCGGGCCAGCTCGGCGACGGTCATGCCGTGCGCCTGGGCGATCGGCTTCCGGCCGACGAACGTGGCGAACTCCTCGTGCAGCACCGGGCCCGCGGCCGAGCGGCCGGTGACCGGGTTCGGGCGGTCCAGCACGACGAACCGCTTGCCCGCGAGCGCGGCCGCCTCCATGCAGTCGTACAGGGTCCAGATGTAGGTGTAGAAACGGGCGCCCACGTCCTGGATGTCGAAGACGACCGTGTCGACGCCGGAGGCGGTGAAGACGTCGGCCAGCGGGGCGCCGCTCTTCAGGTAGGTGTCGTAGACCGGCAGGCCGGTCGCCGGGTCGTCGTAGCGGCCCTCGGAGCCGCCGGCCTGGGCGGTGCCGCGGAAGCCGTGCTCGGGGCCGAAGACGGCGGTGAGCCGCACGCGGGGGTCCTCGTGCATGACGTCGACGATGTGCCGGGCGTCCCGGGTGACGCCGGTGGGGTTGGTGACGACGCCGACACGCCCGCCGCCGAGAGCCGCGTAGCCGTCGGCCGCGAGTCTCTCGAAGCCGGTGTGCAGGTGTCCGCCGTGGGGGAGGGGGAGCGGTGTGGCGGCCAGGGTGGCCGAGGCGAGCAGGTTGCGTCGGGACACGGACATGGGGTGGCCTCCGGGGTCTCGCCGGTGCGGGCTGTCGGTGGTCGCTCGCGCGGTTGCCCGCGCCCTTTGAGGTTGGGACGGTTGCCCTTCCCTCACACATACCGACCGGTTAGTCTGGCTCTCGCTGAGCCGAGTGGCGTCGTGTCGAAGGAGACCGATGGTGGAAGCCGTGCAGGATGCGGGAGTGGTCGTCACCGGAGCGGGCGGTGGGATCGGGGCCGCGCTGGCCCGGCGGTTCGCCGCCGAGGGCGCCCGGGTGGTGGTGAACGACCTCGACGCCGAGCGGGCCAAGGCGGTGGCCGAGGAGATCGGCGGGATCGCCGTGCCCGGGGACGCCTCCGCGATCGTCGGCGACGCGCGCGACGCGCTCGGCGGCACCGTCGACGTCTACTGCGCCAACGCCGGCGTCGCCTTCGAGGACGGCGGCGCCGACGGGCCGCTGGCCGACGAGAGGTCCTGGGCGGTGTCCTGGGACGTCAACCTGATGGCGCACGTCCGGGCGGCCCACGCGCTGCTGCCGCACTGGCTGGAGCGCGGGCACGGCCGGTTCGTGTCCACCGTCTCCGCCGCCGGTCTCCTCACCATGATCGGCGCCCCGTCGTACAGCGTCACCAAGCACGGCGCCTACGCCTTCGCCGAGTGGCTGTCCCTCACCTACCGCCACCGGGGCCTGAAGGTGCACGCCATCTGCCCGCAAGGGGTGCGCACCGCCATGCTGGAGGCGACCGGCAGCGCGGGCGACCTGGTGCTCCAGCCGACCGCGATCGAGCCGGAGGCCGTCGCCGACGCCCTCTTCCAGGGCATCGAGGAGGACCGGTTCCTGATCCTGCCGCACCCCGAGGTCGCCGGCTTCTACCGGGTGCGGGCCGCCGACCCCGACCGCTGGCTCACCGGCATGAACCAGCTCCAGCAGAAGTGGGAGGAGGGCCGGTGACCGGCTCCCGGTACGCGGCCCGCCCCTGGCTGGCCCTGCTCACCGACGTCCAGCGCGCCCCGGTCGACCCCGCGGACTCCCTGGTGCACGCCCTGCGCCGGTCCGCCGCCGAGGCCCCCGACCGCCCCTTCCTCGCCTACTTCGACGCCCGCCTCGGCTACCGGGAGGTGGACGAGCTGACCGACTCGGTCGCCGCCCATCTCGCCGAGCGCGGCCTCGGGCGCGGCGACCGGGTCGCCGTCCTGCTGCAGAACTCCCCGCACTTCGTGCTCGCCGTGCTGGGCGCCTGGAAGGCCGGCGCCACCGTCGTGCCGGTCAACCCCATGTACAAGTCGGCCGAGGTCGCCCACGTCCTGCGCGACGGCGAGGTGGCCGCGCTGATCTGCTCCGACCGGGCCTGGGAGTCGTACCTGCGCGCCACGGCCGCCGGCTCGCCGGTGCGGACGGTGCTCACCGCGTGCGAGCGGGACTTCCAGACCCGCGACGACGCCCGCGTCCTCACCTTCGAGCGGCTGCCGCAGGCCGCCGACGCCGACGACCTGGTGGCCGTGGCGCGGCAGGGCGGCAAGGCGCCCGAGGGCCGCGACCCGCACCCGGGGGACATCGCCCTGATCAGCTACACCTCGGGCACCAGCGGCACCCCCAAGGGCGCCACCAACACGCACGCCAACGTCATGTACAACGCCGAGCGGCAGCGCACCGGCCTGGGCCTGCCCGAGGCGCCCGTGTACTTCGCGATGGCGCCGCTGTTCCACATCACCGGCATGGTCTGCCAGCTCGGCGCCTGCCTGAACAGCGCGGGCACGCTCGTGCTCGCCTACCGCTTCGAGGCGGGCGTCGTGCTGGACGCCTTCGCCGAGCACCGGCCGCACTACACCGTCGGCCCCTCGACCGCCTTCATGGCACTGGCCGCCCACCCGGCCGCGACCCCGGACCACTTCTCCTCCTTCCGGGTCATCTCCTCCGGCGGCGCCCCGCTGCCACCCGCCCTGGTGGAGAAGTTCCGGGCCGGCTTCGGGCCGTACATCCGCAACGGCTACGGCCTCACCGAGTGCACCGCCCCGTGCGCCTCCGTGCCGCCCGGCCAGGAGGCCCCGGTCGACCCGGCCTCCGGAACCCTCGCCGTCGGCGTGCCCGGGCCCGACACGGTCGTGCGGATCGTCGACGACGCCGGCGAGGAACTGCCCTTCGGCGAGCAGGGCGAGATCGTCGTCAGCGGACCGCAGGTGGTCCCCGGCTACTGGCGCCGCCCCGACGCCACCGCCGAGACCTTCCCCGGCGGCGAGCTGCGCACCGGCGACATCGGCTTCATGGACCAGCAGGGCTGGCTCTACGTCGTCGACCGCAAGAAGGACATGATCAACGCCTCCGGCTTCAAGGTGTGGCCGCGCGAGGTCGAGGACGTCCTCTACACCCACCCGGCGGTGCGCGAGGCGGCCGTCGTCGGCGTCCCCGACGGCTACCGCGGGGAGACCGTCAAGGCCTACATCAGCCTCCGCCCGGGCGCCGAGGCGGACCCCGGTGAACTCGCCGCGTACTGCAAGGAGAGACTGGCCGCCTACAAGTACCCGCGCCAGGTGGAGATCCTGACCGACCTGCCGAAGACGGCAAGTGGGAAGATCCTCCGGCGGGAACTGCGTTCCCGTACCGGCAACGACTAGCAGCACGGACCACAGCAGCGACAGGAAAGGCAGGTGGCGGCAGTGCCCAGGACGACGGACGGAGACGGCACCCCCGTTCCGCAGCGGCTCCTCGACGCCGCCACCCGCCTCTTCGCCGAGCAGGGCTACGACCGCACCTCGGTGCAGGAGATCGTGGAGGCGGCCGGCGTCACCAAGGGGGCGCTGTACCACTACTTCGGCTCCAAGGACGACCTCCTGCACGAGGTGTACGCGCGCGTGCTGCGCGTCCAGCAGGAGCGCCTCGACCACTTCGCCGGCATGGACGCGCCGATCGAGAAGCGGCTCAGGGACGCGGCGGCGGACGTGGTCGTCACGACGATCGAGAACCTCGACGACGCGATGATCTTCTTCCGCTCCATGCACCACCTGAGCCCGGAGAAGAACAAGCAGGTGCGCGCCGAGCGCCGGCGCTACCACGAACGCTTCCGCGCGCTCATCGAGGAGGGCCAGAAGGAGGGCGTCTTCTCCACGGCGACGCCCGCCGACCTGGTCGTCGACTACCACTTCGGCTCGGTCCACCACCTGTCGACCTGGTACCGCCCCGACGGCCCGCTCACCGGGCAGCAGGTCGCCGACCACCTCGCGGACCTGCTGCTGCGCGCCCTGCGGCCCTGACCCGGGGCCTCTCGTCCGGGCGGCCGCCGCGACGACGGCCGCCTAGTCGATGATCTGCTCGAAGAACAGCACGGCGCTCGCCGCGGTGCCGCCGCCGACGCTCACCGCGACGGGCCACCCCTTGCCGGCCAGGACCGCCAGCACGGTGGCGCCGATCCCGGCCAGCGCGGCGAGCAGGAACACGATCGCCGCACGCTGGGTCAGCAGCGGCCCGTCCCCGCCGGGCCGCTCACGGTCCCCGGTCCGTGGCATCGGTCGCCCCTCACCCGGCGGCGGGGACGGCCACCGGTTCCGCGGCCACCACGGGCGCGCCCGGGTGGTCCGGCACGTGCCACGGGTCCTGCGCGGGACGGACGAGCGTGAACTCCACCCGCCCGCCCGCGCGCACCCGGACGCCGTACACGGCGGGCTCGGGCAGGCTGTTGTAGTGGAACGGGGTGGAGAAGTAGTAGGCGCCCGTGTCCGGTACGGCCACGAGGTCGCCGGGCTCCAGCAGCGGCAGCGCGTGGTCCCGCGCGAGCAGGTCACCGGCGAAGCAGGCGGGCCCCGCGACGTCCTGGCGCACCGGCCGCCCCCGCTTGGCCGTGCCGGACGCGTCGTACGCCTCGATCCGCAGCGGCCAGGCGTCGGGCGCGAACACGGTCCGGGTGGCGACCTGGACCCCGGCGTGGGTGAGGGCGATCGGCCGGCCTCCCGAGGTCTTGGTGTACTCGACGTAGGCGGCCATGAACCCGTTCTTCGCCAGCACGGACCGCCCGAACTCGGTGACGATCCGGTAGCCGCCGGGCCCGAAGAGCGCCGGCGCGTGCGCCTTCAGGCTCCGGACGTACGTGCCGAAGCCGGGGGTGACCGTGTCGTCGGCGAAGTTGACGGGGAGTCCGCCGCCGATGTCGATGCCGTCGACCCGGCCCCGCCCGTACACCGCGTTCACCTCGTCGGCGAACGCGACCGCCTCGGCCACCCCCGCCGCGATGAGGTCGAGCGGGCAGCCCTGGGACCCGGTGTGGGCGTGCACCCGGGTCAGCCACGGATGGTCGCCGAAGGCCCGCACCAGCCGCTCCCGGTTGCCCGGGTCGGCCAGCGGGACGCCGAACTTCGAGGTGCTCGTGGCCGTGCTCATCGCGGCGATGCTGCCCCCGCCGATCTGCGGGTTGATCCGCACCCCGATCCGCGACCGGGAGGGGCGGTCCGCGAGAATGCGGGCGATCCTGTCCAGTTCCTGGAAGCTGTCCGCGTTGACGGCCACGCCGAGCGCCAGGGCCCGTTCGAGCTCCGCACGCGTCTTGGCCGGGGAGTCGAAGACGATCCGCTCGGGCGGGAAGCCGGCCGCCAGCGCCCGGGCCAGTTCGCCGCCGGTGGCGACCTCGCAGCCCATGCCGAGCGCGTTCAGCTCCCTCAGCACGGGGACCAGGCAGTTGGCCTTGGCGGCGAAGGCGTGCAGGGCACCGGGGGCGCCGGCGAAGGCGTCCCGCAGGTCCGCGACGGTCGCGGCGACCCCGTCCAGGTCGACGAACGCGGCGAGCAGGGACTCCTCGGGGTCGAGCAGCCGGTGCCGCACGGCTTCCTGGAGGATGCGTTCGCGCCGGGCGGCGGCGGGCGTCGGAGCGGTCATGATGAGCCTTCCGGTGTCGGGTCGCGGACCCGGGGGAGCCCCCGGGCACACCCCAGGCTGCTCGCCGCGCCCCGGCGCCGTCTTCGTCGCGCGGCCAAGGACTCCGCGGCCCGTGCGACGCCCGGACCCAACGGCACCGGCCGGCGGGCCGGCCTGTTGTGCGCCCCGACGAAAACGGCGCCCGGCCGTCGTGCACCGCGACCGAAAGGGGCCCGGGGCGGGCGGGTCCGCGCGCGGCCCGCACCTCACCTCCTGCCGGTGCCGCCGTCCCGCAGCCGGAGCTCCAGCTGGGCCAGCAGGCGTGCGTCCGGGTCGGCCAGGTCGAGGCCCGAGACCTCGGTGATCCGGCGCAGCCGGTAGTGCAGGGTGTTGCGGTGGACCGCCAGGGCACGGGAGGCGGCGGGCACGTCGCCGAAGTGGTCGAGGTAGGCCCGCAGCGTCTCCACCAGGCGGCCGCCGCCGCGCTCGTCGGACGCGGCCAGCCGGGCCACGGAGGTGCCCGGCGCGAGCGTCACGTCCCGCAGCGCGTCGACGACCTGCATCATGCCCACCGTGTCCGCGACGTCCGCGGTGCGCCCTACGGTGCGGGCACCGCCCGCCCGCGTCAGGGCCCTGAGGGCCAGCTCGGCAGACCGGCGGGACTCCGCCGCCCCCGCGAGCCCCGGCACCACGTCGCCGAGCCCCACCCTCGTCGGCGCCCCGGCGGCCGCCGGCAACTGGGCGGCCAGCGACTCGCCCAGCCGGGCCACCTGGGCTCCGGCCCGGTGCGGGTCGGGGTCGAGCGCCCCCACCAGCACCAGCAGGCGGCCGCCCGCCGGCACGGCCACCGCCCGGTGGCCGAACGCGGCGCAGTGCAGGGTGAGCAGCGCCTGCAGCCGAGCCGGGTCGGCGTCCGGAACACCGGAGCCCGCGCCCACCGCGAGGACGGCACAGGGCTCGTCCACCGCCAGCTCCGCCCGCTCCGCGAGCACCTCCGGCGAGCCGCGCCCCTCCAGCAGCGCACGCGCCGCGTCCTCCGCCAGCCGGCTGCCGGCCCGGCGCGTGCGGTGGTGCAGCAGGTGCGCGGCGGCCGTGCGGGCCGCCGTGCGCAGCACCCCGGACGCGTCCGGGGACAGCGGGCGGCCCGCGACCGCGGCCACCCAGAGGGACCCCAGCACCTCGCCGCCCGCCCGCACGGCACACACCAGGCGCTCCGGGTCCTCCCCCTGCGCCCGCCGGTACAGGACGTCGTCCGTCCCCCACAGGGCGCCGAAGAACCCCGCCTCCCGCATCGCGGCCACCCGGCCGGGCGGCACCCGGCGGCCGAGGATGGTCAGCCGGCGGATGTCGTCCACGTTCTCCTCGGTGGAGGAGTACGCCAGCACCCGCGACTCCGTGTCCTCGATGGTCACCGCGCCGCCGACCAGGGCGGCCACCGCGTCCGCCAGCCCGTCCAGGTCGCCCGGGGCCAGATCGCGGGCGACCGGCAGCGGCGGCGCGCCGGCCGCGGCCAGCCCGGCCCGCACCACGCCGACCAGCTGGGCCCAGGAGCACCAGGCGGTGCGGAACAGCACCGCCGTACCGCACTCCCGGGCGGCCGCCCGCAGGGCCGCCGCGGCCGGCGCGGGCCGGTCCGGCCCGAACACCACGCCCGCGGCACCGGCCTCCCCGGCCCGGCGCAGCACGTCCACCGCGTGGGCCGACCCGGCGTCGACGCCGACCGCGAGCAGCAGCTCGCGCGGCCGGATGCCCGGGTCCAGCACGTCCAGCACGGCCACGCCGGTGACCGCCGCCGCGAGCCCGCCGGGCGCCGCGTCCAGCTCCAGCGCCCCGGAGCCGACGACGGCCAGCAGCTGCTCCAGCGTCACCCCCGGCTCCCCGGCGGCGCCCCACCCCGACGGCGCCCGCAGATCCGTCACGCTTCCCCCTTCCTCGGAAAGAGGTACGACATCACAGACCCGGGGCGCACTCAACGGCGCACCAGGGCACACGGCGGACGGCGGCCGCCGCCTACAGGTACTTCTTCAGCTCCCGTCGCGCCAGCGACCGCTGGTGCACCTCGTCCGGGCCGTCGGCCAGCATCAGGGTGCGGGCGCTCGCGTACAGCTCGGCCAGCGGGAAGTCCTGGCTGACCCCGCCCGCGCCGTGCAGCTGGATCGCGCGGTCCAGGATGCCGACCACCGCGCGCGGGGTGGCGATCTTGATGGCCTGGATCTCCGTGTGGGCGCCCCGGTTGCCGACGGTGTCCATCAGCCAGGCCGTCTTCAGCACCAGCAGCCGCAGCTGCTCCACCGTCACCCGGGCGTCGGCGATCCAGTTCTGCACCACACCCTGCTGGGCCAGCGCCTTGCCGAAGGCCGTCCGGGACACCGCCCGCCGGCACATCAGCTCGATCGCCCGCTCGGCCATGCCGATCAGCCGCATGCAGTGGTGGATCCGGCCCGGGCCCAGGCGTGCCTGGGCGATGGCGAAGCCGCCGCCCTCCTCGCCGATCAGGTTCGACACCGGCACGCGCGCGTGGTCGAAGACCACCTCGGCGTGGCCGCCGTGCGAGTGGTCCTCGTAGCCGAAGACCTGCATCGCGCGCTTGACGGTGACGCCCGGTGTGTCGCGGGGGACCAGGACCATGGACTGCTGGCGGCGGATGTCGGCGCCGTCCGGGTCCGTCTTGCCCATCACGATGAAGATCTTGCAGTCGGGGTTCATCGCCCCGGAGATGTACCACTTGCGGCCGGTGACGACGTACTCGTCGCCGTCGCGTTCGATGAGGGTGGTGATGTTGGTGGCGTCCGAGGAGGCGACCTCCGGCTCGGTCATGGCGAACGCCGAGCGGATCTCGCCGGCCAGCAGCGGTTCGAGCCACTGCTTCTTCTGCCGCTCGTCGCCGAACTGCGCCAGCACCTCCATGTTCCCGGTGTCGGGCGCGGCGCAGTTGGTCGCGGGGGGAGCGAGGTGCGGGGAGCGGCCGGTGATCTCGGCGAGCGGCGCGTACTGCAGGTTCGTCAGCCCGGCGCCGTACTCGGCGTCGGGCAGGAAGAGGTTCCACAGCCCCTGCCTGCGCGCCTCGGCCTTCAGCTCCCCGACCACCGCCGGGGTGTCCCACGGCGAGGCCAGCCGGGCCCGCTGCTCCTCGGCGACCGCCTCGGCCGGGTAGACGTACTCGTCCATGAAGGCGAGGAGTCGGGCCCGCAGTTCCTCGGTACGGGCGTCGAACGCGAAGTCCATGGCTCGTCAGCCTTCCTGGAGAGTGGTCAGTCCGTGGTGGATGAAGACGGGCACCAGTTCGCCGATGCGGTCGAAGCCGCGCCCGACCGTCTGGCCCAGCGTGTACCGGTAGTGGATGCCCTCGAGGATCACCGCGAGCTTGAACCAGGCGAACGCGGTGTACCAGGAGACCGCCGACACGTCGCGCCCCGAGCGCGCGGCGTACCGCTCGATCAGCTCCTCGGGGGAGGGGTGCCCCGGCGCCTCGGCGGTCGTCGAGACGGGGGACCCGGGCAGGCCGAGCGGCCGGCTGTACATCACCAGCAGGCCCAGGTCGGTGAGCGGGTCGCCGAGCGTGGACATCTCCCAGTCGAGGATCGCCCGGATCCGGTCGTCCGGGCCGATCAGCACGTTGTCCAGCCGGTAGTCGCCGTGCACGACCGCGGGCGCCGGGGAGACGGGCAGCCGGCGGCCCAGGGTCGCGTGCAGCTCGTCGATGCCGGGCAGGTCCCGGTTGCGGGAGGCGTCCAGCTGCTTGCCCCAGCGGCGCAGCTGCCGGTCCAGGAAGCCCTCGGGGCGCCCGAAGTCCGCGAGGCCCACGTCACCGGGGTCCACCGCGTGCAGCTCCACCAGCGTGTCCACCAGCGACAGCACCGCGTCGCGGGTGCGCTGCTCACCGAGCGGGGCGAGCTGCCGCGCGGTGCGGTACGGGGTGCCCTCGACGAACTCCATGACGTAGAACGGCGCCCCGAGCACCTCCTCGTCCTCGCACAGCAGCACCGGCCGCGGAACCGGGACGCTCGTCGGGTACAGCGCGCTGATCACCCGGTGCTCGCGCTTCATGTCGTGCGCGGTGGCCAGCACATGGCCCAGGGGAGGACGCCGGACGACCCAGCGGGAGGTGCCGTCGGCCAGCGCGTAGGTGAGGTTCGACCGTCCGCCCTCGATCAGCCGGCCGGTCAGGGGGCCGTCGACCAGACCGGGGCGCTCCCGGTCGAGCAGCGCGCGCAGCCGGTCGAGATCGAGCCCGGGCGGGTGGTCGGCGCTCATACATCACTCCTGTGGACGGGTGAACGGGAACGTGTTCGTGCGAACGGCGGAACGAGAACATCGCTCATGATGCCGACCGGTCGGTATGTAGTCCAGTGCGCGGACCGAACAGGGCGGGAAACGTGACCGGAGCCACGATAGACCGACCGCCGCCGGTGGTCATGGCGCCGCCCTCGGGCGGGTACGGGGACCTGACGGCGGACAGGCTGCCGCGCGGACGGCGCACGGCGGGACACCCCGCTTGCGCGGCGCAGGACTACTCCGGAAGGTCGAGGACATGAAAGGCATCAGCTACAGCCGCTACGGCGGACCCGAGGTGCTGGAGTACGGCGAGGTGCGCGACCCCAAGGTCGGCCCCGACCAGGTGCTGGTCAAGGTGCGCGCCGCCGCCGTCAACCCGGTCGACTGGAAGTGCCGTGAGGGCTACCTCGACTCCCTCCTGGACGCCGTCTTCCCGGTGGTCCCCGGCTGGGACGTCAGCGGGGTCGTCGTCCGGCCCGGCGCCTCCGTGACGGAGTTCGCCGCCGGCGACGAGGTGATCGGATACGTCCGGGAGGACTTCCTGTCCCGGGGCACCTTCGCCGAGTACGTCGCCGCGCCCGTGCGCACGCTGGCCCGCAAGCCGCGCAACCTCTCCTTCGAGGAGGCCGCCGGCCTGCCGCTGGCGGGCCTGACCGCCTATCAGGTGCTCGTCAAGGCGCTCCGGGTGGCACGCGGCGAGACGGTCCTGGTGCACGCGGCGGCCGGCGGGGTGGGCTCGCTGGCCGTCCAGATCGGCGTCCACCTCGGCGCCCGGGTCATCGGCACGGCGAGCGAACGCAACCACGACTTCGTCCGCGGCCTCGGCGGCGAGCCGGTGGCCTACGGCGAGGGCCTGGCCGAGCGGGTGCGCGCCCTGGCCCCCGACGGGGTGGACGCGGTCTTCGACACCATCGGCGGCGACACCCTGAAGACCTCCGCCCACCTGCTCGCCCCCGAGGGGCGGCTGGTCTCGATCGCCGACCCCGAGGTGGTCGCCCACGGCGGCCGCTACTACTTCGTCCGCCCCGACGCCGAGGACCTGGGGAAGCTGTCCGAACTGGCGGAGCAGGGGGTCCTGTCCGTGAACGTGCAGGAGACCTTCCCGCTGGAGCGGGCGGCCGACGCCCACCGGCTGAACCAGGAGGGCCGCACCCGCGGCAAGATCGTGGTGACGGTGGACCGGGACGACGCGGAGGAGGCCTCCTAGCGGTGGAGGTGCGTGCGGGCGACGGCGGGCCGGGACGTCAGCGGCCCGCCCGGAACGCCCGCAGCCTCTCGTACGCCGCGAGCCCGTCCGGGACCCAGTCCCAGTCGCCGAGCCGCCGCTCGACCTCGTCGTCGGCCAGGAAGCCGTGCCACTGGACCTCCTCGGCCTGCGGCCGCACCGGCAGCTCGCAGCGCACCTCGTAGACGGCGGACCACCAGCTCTTCCCGGCCCCGTCGTCGTACAGGAACGTGAAGAGGTGCGCGGGCCGGGGCAGGCCCGTCACGCCCAGTTCCTCCTCCGCCTCGCGCAGCGCCGCCTCGTCGTAGGACTCGCCGGCGCCGACGACTCCGCCGACGAACAGGTCGTACAGGGAGGGGAACACCAGTTTGGTGGCGGTGCGCCGGTGCACGAAGAGCCGTCCGGCCGCGTCCCGGACCTCGACGAACACGGCCCGGTGGCGCAGGCCCCGCGCGTACGCCTCGCCGCGCGGGACCTGCGCGACGACCCGGTCGTGCTCGTCGACGATGTCGAGGATCTCGTCTTCAGGGTTCATGCCGGCATCCAACCAAACCGGCTTCGTGTGCCGGCGGGCGCGTTGCCGCATCGGCACCGCCCGCCGACGTGCCGACGGGCGCCGCGGGCGGGTCGCCGGGCGCAGGCTGAGCCCATCGCGGCCTCGCCGGCGGAACCCGGGCCCGCGGCCGTGGCGGGCGAGGGGGCCGGGCGTACGGGGTGCGCCCGTCGCGGTTCGGGCTCACGCCCTCGGCGGTCCCGGCAGAATGCGCGGCCGTCCCGGCAGAACCCGCAGCCGTCTCGGCCGTAGCCTCTGGCCGCTCCGGCCCGAGCCTGCGGCCCGCGCGGCCAAGCTGTGGCCGTCCCCGGCGGCGCGTGCGGCCCTCCCGCCCGCGAGCCTGCCTCCCTCGCCGGCAGGGCCCGCGGCCGTCTCGGCTGAGACCTCTGCCATGGACCTGGTCCGCCGCCCCCGGGCGGGGCAAGCGCGGGTCAGCGGCGCTGGACGTCCGTCACCAGCTGGGGTTCCGGTGTGCCGCAGGGCATCGCCGGGTGCAGGCCGAGGAGGACGATGCCCGCCACGACCGCCGCCAGACCGCTCGACTCCCAGGCCAGCGCCCCGATGTCGGTGCGCAACCGGTCGCCGAGGAAGCCCACCCCGCACAGGATCCCGGCGAGCGGTTCGGCGGCGGTGAGCGCGGGCAGCGACATCCGCAGGGGGGCGGTCTCGAAGGCGCTCTGCACCAGCACCAGCCCGGTGACGCCGCACGCCAGCACGCCGTAGGGCTGCCAGCCGGTGAACAGCCCGGTGAAGCCGCCCTCCGAGAAGCGGATCGCGCTCACCCGGGTGAGCGCGTCCTGCACGCCGTACAGCAGTCCCGCCGCGGTGGCCAGCAGCACCGGGCCCCAGCTGAGCCGGGACCGTTTGCCGTACGTCGTCAGCACCATCGCGGCGCCGACCATCGCGCCGATGATCAGCCAGTGGCGCAGCGGGTCGGTGACCGCGGTGCCGGCGCGCGGCTCTCCCGCCAGGATGAACGCGCTCACACCGCCCGCGAGCAGCACGAGCCCGGCCCAGCCCTGCCGGCCGAGGGACTGTCTGGTCTGGTGGCGGGACAGGGCCAGAGCGAACAGCAGGTTCGTGGCCAGCAGCGGCTCCACCAGCGAGATCTCGCCCTTGCCGAGCGCGATCGCGCCCAGCACCATGCCCGCCACCATCAGCCCGAGGCCGCCGAGCCAGCGCGGCACCCGCATCAGGTCGAGCAGCAGGCGGAAGGACAGGAAGTCGCTGAGCGGCGCCTTCTCGGCGGCGTTCTGCTGGAGCACGAACCCGAAGCCCAGGCAGCACGCGGCACTCACGGCGAGGACGAGAACCAGAACGGACACGCTGCGTACCTCGATCATCCGGCCGGGCCACGGGTGCGTAGTGGCCGACTGTAGCGCTCCCGGGACCGCATTGCCCCGGAGAGTACCCGGAACCGGGCAGTTGACTCGGCCCGGACATTCCGCCCGGTCCCCGAACGGGGGCCGGCGGGCGGCGGACCGTCCGGCCATGCTGGGCCGCCCGGCCGTCCGGCGCCATGGCGTACGCCACAGACCACCGCCGGAACCCCGCGCCCACGGGTACGGCGCACGGTGCCCACCTGTCTCGATTCCCACACCGGCAAAGGTGGTTGAAGGCAACAACACTCCGGTTCCGCTTGACGCAAACCTTGGCTGGGGGTTTGCTGTGAGTGATCGGCCGATGGCAGCCCGAGAAACAGGAAGTCCTGCGGTGCCCTCCCTCCCGTCCCTGCTCGGCACGCACCGGGCCCCCCTGGAGTCGTCCGGCGACACCGCCCCGGAAGGCCCCGGCGCCCTCGACGGCGCCCGCGCCGACGCGCCGTACGACGCTCCCGGCGAGCCCCTCGGCGACGCCGAACTGCTCGCCGCCCGGGCCGCGCTGGCGCAGGGCCGGTGGCAGGCCGCCCGCTCGCTGCTGCTGCACACCGGCGACGACTGGGACCGCCGCGGCCACCGCGTCACCGTGCTCGCGGCGGAGCCGTACGCCGCCGCCTGGGCCCACGACTGGCTGCTCGCGGAGTCCGAGCCCGGCCCGGGCACAGGGGCCGCCGACGCCGCCACCCTGTACGCCCACGCCCTGGTCGCGCGCGCGTTACGCGGCAAGGAGGACCCCGACCGGGCGCGCGACGCCTGCCGCACCGCCGCCGCGCTCGCCCCGGCCGACCCCACCCCCTGGCTCGGCCTGCTCCTGCTGGCCCGCACCCAGGGCCCGGAGGGCGAACTGCTGCGGGCCTTCGCCGAAGTACGCGCACGCCACCCCGAGCACCACCACGCCCACCACCTGCTCGTCGCCCGGCTGGCCGAGCGGCCCCACGCCGGCCCGGCCGAGTCCCACGAGGTGTACGACCTCGCCGAGCGGGCCGCCGCCGAGGCGCCCGCCGACTCCCCGCTGGCCGTCCTGCCCGTGGTCGCGTACGCCGAGCGCTACCGCGCCCTGGCCGCCACCGGTCTCGCCCCCGCCGACCCGGCCGCCTGCGCGCACTGGTCCGGCCCCCGGGCCCGCCGGATCCTGCGCGCCGCCTTCGACTGGTGGCTGGAGTGGGAGCACGACGAGCACCCCCGCCGCCACATCGACCTCAACCACCTCGCCTTCGCCATGTCCTGCGCCGGGCGCCGGGCCGAGGCGGCGGCCCTCTTCGGCCGCATCGGCCGCCACGCCACCACGGCCCCCTGGTCCTACCCGCACCGCGACCCGCACCCGGCCTTCCACGCGGCCCGCGCCCGCGCCCTGGGGCGGGCCTGAGACATCCGCGCGGACCGGACGTACGTACCGGGGTGAGGCGCGTGAGAAGTGATTACGGAATCCTGACCGGTGGGCTCACAGCCTGGCTCCCCGGGGCCCCGAGTGCTCGAATGAAGCTGTGAACCGCGAACCCTCCGAGGAACCCGACGCGCGGGGCAGGCCGGTCGGCCGCCGCGTCTTCCTCGGCACCCTCGGCCTCGGCGCCCTCGGCGTCGCCACCGCCCCCGTGCTGCAACGCGGCCTCGAGGGCTTCCTCGGCAGCATCTCCGGCGACGACCCCACGGGCCTGACCGGCCTTCTGCCCAACGGCGGCGGCTTCCGCTACTACTCCGTCGCCGCCTCCGTCCCGCACCGGGGCCCCGCCGACTACCGGCTCACCGTCGACGGCCTGGTCGACCGCCCGCACACCTACACGCTCGCCGACCTGCGCGCCCTGCCGCAGACCCGGCTGGTCAAGGACGTCCAGTGCGTCACCGGCTGGCGGGTGCCGGGCACCCCGTTCGAGGGCGTACGGCTCTCCGACCTGCTGGACGCGGCGGGCGTGCGGTCCGCCGGCCGGGCGATCCGCTTCACCTGCTTCGACGGCACCTACAGCGAGAGCCTCACCCTCGACCAGGCCCGCCGCCCGGACGTCCTGGTCGCCCTGCGCATGCAGGACAAGGACATCGGCCACGACCACGGCGGCCCGGTCCGCCTCTACGTCGCCCCCATGTACTTCTACAAGTCCGCCAAGTGGCTGTCCGGCATCACCGTGACCGACCGCGTCCGGCCCGGCTACTGGGAGAACCTCGGCTACGACGTCGACGCCTGGGTGGGCCGGTCGAACGGACGCACCGATGAGCCTACGAGCTGAGACCCCGGCGCCGCCGAGCGCCTCCGTCCGGCGCTTCAGCCGGGCCGAGCGGTGGGTGCACCGGGCGACGGCCGCGCTGATGGGCGTGTGCGTGGTGACGGCGGCCTGCCTCTACATCCCCCAGCTCGCGGTGCTCGTCGGCCGCCGGGCCCTGGTCGTCCGCGTCCACGAGCTGGCCGGACTGGCCCTGCCCGTCCCCGTCCTGCTCGGCCTGGCCTCCCGCGCCTTCCGCGCCGACCTGCGCTTCCTCAATCGCTTCGGCCCGCACGACCGGGTCTGGCTGCGCGCCGCGCTCCACCGCGACAAGCGGCCCGCCTCGCGGCCCGCGGGCAAGTTCAACGCCGGCCAGAAGATCTACGCCGCCTGGATCGCCGGCGCCGCCCTGGTCATGCTCGGCACCGGCCTGATGATGTGGTTCACCCACCTCACCCCGCTGATGTGGCGCACCTCGGCCACCTTCGTCCACGACTGGCTGGCCCTGACCATCGGCGTGGTCCTCGCGGGCCACATCGGCATGGCGCTGGGCGACCCGGAGGCGAGACGGGGTCTGCGGACGGGATCGGTGAGCAGGCAGTGGGCCGAGCGGCACCACCGACTGTGGCGCCCCTGACGGCATTTGGCCCCCGCGTGGCCCGCCGTCCCGGGACCGGCGGGCCAGCGCCTCGGGGGGCGCCGACGCGGGGTAGCAGGAACCTATGCTGCCGCCGCCCAAAACGGAAGACCCCATTCCAGCCGACGTCCGCGGGGGCCCGCGCGCACCCGCCGACCGGGTTCGCGGACCGGTGTTCCTCAGCCGTCGAAGTCCAGCAGCACCTTGCAGGACCGCGCCCGGTCCGCCGCCAGCGCGAACGCGGCCCCGGCCTCCCGCACCGGCACGACCGCGCTGATCAGCCCGTCGAACTCCCCGCGGGCCGCCAGCAGCCGGAGCGCCTCGTCGAACTCGGTGTCGAAGCGGAACGCCCCGCGCAGCTCGATCTCCCGGCTCACCAGCAGGTTCCCGGCGAAGGGGCTCGAACCCGGCGGCAGCATCCCGAGCTGCACGACCACGCCCCCGCGCCGCACGAGCCGCAGGCAGGTGTTCAGACCGGCCGCGGCACCGGACGCCTCCACGGCCACGTCCACCTCCGGCGGCCAGCCGGCATCATCCGGGTCGCCGGCCCGGACCAGCGTGTCCGCCCCGGCGACGGCCGCGTACCCGAGCGCCTCGGGCAGCAGGTCGGTCACGGTGATCCGCGCCGCGCCCGCCGCCCGGGCCGCCGCGACGACCAGGCACCCGATCGGCCCGGCCCCGGTCACCAGCACGTGCCGCCCGGCCACGTCCCCGGCCCGCCGCACCGCGTGCAGCGCGACCGACAGCGGTTCGGCGAGGGCGGCCCGGCGCAGCCCCAGACCGGCCGGGAGCGGCCTCAGCTGCTCCACCGGGACGGCGATCCGGGCCGCGAAGGCGCCCTGGACGTGCGGGAAGCGGGCCGCGCTGCCCAGGTAGCGGGTGTCCCGGCAGACGTTGCGCCGGCCCTGCGCGCACTCCGGGCAGACGCCGCACGGGGTCGCCGGGTGCACCGCCACCGGCGTACCGGGGGCCGGACCGGTGGCCCCGGCGCCGAGGGAGACGACCGTGCCGACCGCCTCGTGCCCGAGCACCATCGGCTCCCGCAGGCGGAAGTCGCCGACCCCTCCGTGCCGCCAGTAGTGCAGGTCGGAGCCGCACACGCCGCCGTGGCGCACGGCCACCACCGCCTGCCCGGGACCCGGCTCGGGCTCCGGGAGCTCCTCCACCCGGAGGTCTCCCCGGCCGTGGATCACACAACCGAGCATCACCGGCCTCCTCACAGCACACTCATCATGCCGCCGTCGACGTACAGCACCTGTCCGCCGACGAAGTCCGCGGCCGGCGAGGCGAGGAACAGCAGCCCGCCGACCAGGTCGCCGGTGCGGCCCCAGCGGCCGGCCGGGGTACGCCGCCGCACCCAGCCGCTGAACTCCTCGTCCTCGACGAGCGGCCGGGTCAGCTCCGTCTCGATGTAGCCCGGCCCGAGGCCGTTGACCTGGACGCCGTACGGGCCCCAGTCCGCGCACATGCCCTTGGTGAGCATCTTCAGCGCGCCCTTGGTCGCCGCGTACGGCGCGATGCCCGGGCGGACCACCTCGCTCTGCAGCGAGCAGATGTTGACGATCTTGCCGTGGCCGCGCCGTGTCATCCGCCGGGCGGCCTCCCGGCCGACCAGGAACGCGCTGGTGAGGTTGGTGTCCAGGACGCGGTGCCAGTCGGAGTCGGTGAACTCCAGGAGTGGGGCGCGCAGTTGCATGCCCGCGTTGTTGACGAGGATGTCGAGCGGGCCCACCCGCTCCTCGACGTCCGCGATGCCGGCGGCCACGGAGGCGCCGTCGGTCACGTCGAACACAGCCGTGCGCACGTCACCGGGCAGCCCCGCGGCCGCCTCGGCCAGCCGGCCGCCGTCGCGCCCGTTGAGGACCACCGTGCAGCCGGCCTCCGCAAGGCCCCGGGCCAGCGCGAGGCCGATGCCCCGGCTGGAGCCGGTGACCAGGGCCGTACGGCCGCCGATGTCGAAGAGGGGGTGAGCCGTCATCGCCGCGGCGCTCCTAGATGATCAGGGACAGCAGCAGGACCAGGCCGCCGGCGACCACCGAGATGATGGTCTCCATCACCGACCAGGTCTTGACGGTCTGCCCGACGCTCAGCCCGAAGTACTCCTTCACCAGCCAGAAGCCGGCGTCGTTGACGTGGCTGAAGAAGAGCGAGCCGGCGCCGATCGCGAGGACCAGCAGGGCGGCGTGGGTGGTGGACATGTCGGCCGCGAGCGGCGCGACCAGACCGGCCGCCGAGACCGTCGCCACCGTCGCCGAGCCGGTGGCCAGCCGGATCACGACCGCGATCAGCCAGCCCAGCAGCAGCGCCGGGATCGACCAGTCCTTGGAGACGTCCAGGATCATCTGGCCCACACCGCAGTCGATCAGCGTCTGCTTGAAGCCGCCGCCGGCGCCGACGATCAGCAGGATGCCCGCGATGGGCATCAGGCCCTTCTCGACCGTCTGCTGGATGCGGTCCTTGCTGAAGCCGGCGGGCCGGCCGAGCGTGAAGATGCCGACGATCACGGCGGCGAGCAGGGCGATCAGCGGGGAACCGATGACGTCGAAGACCCGCTGGGTCCGGTTCGCGGGGTCGTCGACGGCGATGTCCACCAGCGCCTTGGCCAGCATGAGCACCACCGGCAGCAGCACGGTGGCGAGCGTCGCGCCGAAGCCCGGACGGCGCTCCAGCTCCTCCGAGGGGCGCTGCGGCAGCATCCGGTCGGGGGCGGGCACGTCCACCCAGCGGGCGGCGACCTTCGAGAACAGCGGACCGGCGATGACCACCGTCGGTATCGCGACGAGGATGCCCAGCGCCAGCGTCACGCCCAGGTTGGCCTTGACCGCGTCGATCGCCACCAGCGGGCCGGGGTGCGGCGGGATCAGGCCGTGCATGACCGACAGGCCGGCCAGCGCCGGGATGCCGATGCGCATCAGCGAGTAGTTGCCGCGCTTGGCGACCATCAGCACGACCGGGATCAGCAGCACGATGCCGACCTCGAAGAACAGCGGCAGACCGATCACGGAGGCGATGAGCACCATCGCCCACGGCATCGCCCGCCCGCCGGCCTTGGCGAGGATCGTGTCGACGATCTGGTCGGCGCCGCCGGAGTCGGCGAGGAGCTTGCCCAGGATCGCCCCGAGCGCGATCAGGACGCCCACGCCGGCCACGGTGCTGCCGAGCCCGGTGGTGAAGCTGACGATGGTCTTGTCGAGCGGTGCCCCGGCGACCGCTCCGAGCGCGAGCGAGCCGATGGTCAGGGACAGGAAGGCGTGGAGCTTGAACTGGGTGATGAGCAGGACGATCACGGCGATGCCCACCAGGACGGCGATGCCCAGCTGGGCGTGTCCGGCGGAGGTGATCGGCGGAGGCGCGTCCGCTGCCAGCATCTCGACGCTGAGTCTGGTCACGGGTTTCCCTTGCAGGTACGGGGGACGGGGGTGTGGTGTTACGGGGTGACGGCGGGAAGCTTGTCGAGTGCCTGCACGGCGCGCTCGGTGATCTCCTCCGGGGAGCCGGCGACGTCCACGGCGACCCCGCGCTCGTCCGGCCCGAGCGGCTGCAGCGTCGCGAACTGGGAGTCCAGCAGCGCGGTCGGCATGAAGTGACCCTGCCGGTGGGACATCCGGTCCTCGATCAGCTTCCGGTCTCCCGTGAGGTGCACGAACACGATCCCGGGAGCCGCCGCCCTGAGCCGGTCGCGGTACGACCGCTTCAGCGCCGAGCTGCTGACCACCCCGCCGAGCCCGGCCCGCCCGTGCGCCCAGTGGCCGATGGCGTCCAGCCACGGCCACCGGTCCGCGTCCTCGAGCGGGACCCCGGCCGTCATCTTGTCGATGTTGGCCTGCGGGTGGAAGTCGTCGCCCTCGGCGTACGGGACGCCCAGCCGGGCGGCGAGCAACGGACCGATCGTGGTCTTGCCCGTCCCGGCGACGCCCATCACGACGACGACCTGAGGGGTGCGCATGCCTGCCTCGCTGTCTTCCTCGACATCCGACGCCACATCGGCGTCGCCACACTGAAACCCATTAGGTACGACAAATTCAAGAGTCTGTGACGTATAAGTCTGACTTTTTGAGAGGGTGATCCACGCCGTACGCTGAGTGCATGACCACACCGGGCCGGGGGCTGCACGGCCGCGTACTCGACACCCTCGGCCCCGCGATCACTGCGGGCGAGTACCCGCCGGGCAGCGTCCTGCGGACCGACGAGCTCGCACAGGGCTTCGAGGTGTCACGCTCCGTGATGCGGGAGGCCGTCCGCGTCCTGGAGTCCATGCACCTGGTCGCCTCCCGCCGCCGGGTGGGCGTCACCGTCCGCCCCAAGTGCGAGTGGAACGTCTACGACCCGCAGGTCATCCGCTGGCGGCTGGCCGGCGCCGACCGCCCGCACCAGCTGCGCTCCCTGACCGTGCTGCGCTCCGCGATCGAACCCGTGGCGGCCGGCCTCGCCGCCCAGCACGCCACCCCCGAGCAGTGCGCCGAACTCACGGAGTGCGCGCTCGGCATGGTCGCCAACTCCCGCGGCCACCGGCTGGAGGAGTACCTGGTCCACGACATCGCCTTCCACCGGGTCGTCCTCACGGCCTCCGGCAACGAGATGTTCGCCCGCCTCGGCGACGTCGTCGCCGAGGTGCTGGCCGGCCGCACCCACCACGAGGTGATGTTCGAGGACCCCGACCCGGCCGCCGTCACCCTGCACGTGCAGGTCGCCGAGGCGGTACGGGAGGGCGACGGGGCCCGCGCCGAGAAGCTCACCCGGGAGATCACCGTCGGCGCCCTGGAGGAACTGGACATCCTGGCCCCGTGACGGGCCCGGCCGGGACCGGCGCCGGCGGGACTACTCCGGGAAGTCCCCGTCGACGTACACCCACGCCCCGGCCACCCGCTCGAACCGGCTCCGCTCGTGCAGCGAACCGCCCCGGTAGGAGGCGCGGAACGTCACCGTGCCCGTGCCGTGGAACGCGGAGCCGCCGGTGGCGTCCAGGATCTCCAGGCCGGTCCACCGCATCCGGGGGTCCAGGTCCAGCCGCTCCGGCCGGGTCCGGGGATGCCAGGTGCGCAGCAGGTAGCCCGTGTCCCCCTTGACGAACGCGCTGTAGCGCGAGCGCATCAGGGCCTCCGCGGTCGGCGCGGCCGCCGCACCCGCGTGGTAGCGGCCGCAGCAGGCGTCGTAGGACTCGGTACGGCCGCACGGACAGGAACGCGGGGTCATGGCCCCATTCTGCCCCGCGATCCGGGAAGCGCCGGACGCGGTCGCGGTGCACAGTGGAAGGGGTGACGCACCGGCGCGTCCCGCGGCCTCGCGCAACGGTGAGGAGGGACGGACGATGACCCGACCCATGAGCGGCCGGCCGCCGTCGGTCAAGGAGTGGCGGCTCGAGCTCTACCTGTCCGAACACGACCCGGACACCACGGCCCGGATCGTCCTGGACACCGGCGACAACATTCTGGAGAGCCGCGCGGAGGCCCGCCGGAACCCCTACGACATGGCGGTGCCGGAGATCGGTGACGAACTGGCCGCCGGACGCGCCCTGATCGCCATGGGCCGGCTGCTGCTGCGCGCGGCCAACGGCGACATGAAGGCGCTCGGCGCGACCGAGACGGAGACGCCCGCGCCGCTGTGGCAGCCCGCGGAGTGAGGTGGTCCGCCATGCCCTTCAGGGACCGGACCGACGCGGGACGGCGGCTCGCCGCCCGGCTCGCCCACCTCAGGGACCAGCACCCGGTCGTCCTCGGCCTGCCCCGAGGCGGCGTCCCGGTCGCCGCGCTGGTCGCCGAGGCCCTCGACGCCCCGCTGGACGTCTGCCTGGTCCGCAAGCTGGGCGTGCCCTACCAGCCGGAACTCGGGATGGGCGCGATCGGCGAGGACGGCGTACGCGTCGTCAACGAGGACGTGCTGCGCGCCACCGGGGTGAGCACGGCGGACCTGGCCCGGGTCGAGGACCACGAACGCGCGGTCCTCGCGCAGCGGGCCGCACGGTACCGGGGCGAGCGCCACCCCGTCCCGGTCGCCGGACGGACCGTCGTGGTCGTCGACGACGGCATCGCCACCGGCTCCACCGCACGGGCGGCCTGCCGCGTCGCCCGCGCGCGCGGCGCGGCCCGCATCGTGCTGGCCGTACCCGTCGCACCCCGCTCCTTCGCCGGCCGGCTGGGCGACGACGCCGACGACGTCGTCTGCCTGGAGACCCCCCGGGACTTCTTCGCCATCGGCCAGTTCTACGGCGACTTCACCCAGGTCGACGACGAGGAGGTCACCGCCTGCCTGCGGCACGCGGCCGACCGCCGCCACCGCCCCGCCGCCGGCGGCTGCGAGGACCGGGAGGTGGAGATCCCGGCCGGCGCCGTGTGGCTGCGCGGGCGGCTCACGCTGCCCGAGGGCGCCACCGGCGTCGTCGCCTTCGTCCACGGCAGCGGCAGCAGCCGGCACAGCCCCCGCAACCGGTTCGTCGCCACCGGCCTGAACCGGGCCGGACTCGGCACCCTGCTGTTCGACCTGCTCACCGAGGACGAGGAACGCGACCGGGCCAACGTCTTCGACATCGGCCTGCTGGCCGGCCGGCTGGGCGGCGTCACCGGGTGGCTGCGCGAGCAGCCCGGCACCGCGGGGCTCGCCCTCGGCTACTTCGGCGCCAGTACCGGCGCGGCCGCCGCCCTGTGGGCCGCCGCCGAACCCGGCACCCGTCCCGCCGCGGTCGTCTCCCGCGGCGGCCGGCCCGACCTCGCCGGGCCCCGGCTGCCCGAGGTGACGGCGCCCACCCTGCTCGTCGTGGGCGGCGCGGACCGGCTGGTCCTCGACCTCAACCGGCAGGCACAGGCGCGCCTGCGCTGCGAGAACCGGCTCGAGGTCGTCCCCGGCGCCACCCACCTTTTCGAGGAGCCCGGCACGCTGGAGCGGGTGACCGAACTGGCCCGCGACTGGTTCACCGACCACATGGCGCCCGCGCACGTGTAGGCGGGGACCATGGACGCCCGGACCGTCACCCTGTTCCTGGCCGGCGACGTCATGCTCGGCCGGGGCGTCGACCAGATCCTCCCGCACCCCGGCGACCCGGCCCTGCGCGAGGACTACCTGCGCGACGCCCGCGGCTACGTCGCCCTCGCCGAGGCGGCCAACGGCCCGATACCCCGGCCGGTGGACCACACCTGGCCGTGGGGCGAGGCGCTGGCGGTCCTCGACCGCGCCGCACCCGCCGTACGGGTGATCAACCTGGAGACCGCCGTCACCCAGGACGGCGACTTCGCCCCCGGCAAGGGCGTCCACTACCGCATGCACCCGGCCAACCTGCCCTGCCTCACCGCCGCCCGCCCCGACGTCTGCACCCTCGCCAACAACCACGTCCTCGACTTCGGGCCCCTCGGCCTGACCGAGACGCTCGACTCCCTCGCCGCCGCCGGACTGCGCACGGCCGGCGCCGGCCGGGACGCGACGGCGGCCTGGCGGCCCGCGACCGTCCCCGCACCCGGCGGCGGGCGCGTCCTCGTCTTCTCCTTCGGCCTGCCCACCAGCGGCATCCCGCACAGCTGGGCCGCCACACCGGAACGGGCCGGCCTCGCCCTGGTCGACGCGCCCACCGCGGGCGCCGCCGCCCTCTTCGCCGACCGCGTCCGCCAGACAGCACGGCCCGGCGACCTCGTCGTCGCCTCCGTCCACTGGGGCCCCAACTGGGGCTACCCCGCCTCCCGCACCGAGATCCGCTTCGCCCACGCCCTCCTCGACGCCGGCGCGGACATCGTCCACGGCCACTCCTCCCACCACCCGCGCCCGGCGGAGGTCCACCACGGAAAACTCGTCCTCTACGGCTGCGGCGACCTCGTGAACGACTACGAGGGCATCGGCGGCCACGAGCACTACCGCGACGACCTGCGCCTGCTCCACCTGGCCTCCGTCGAGACCGGCACCGGGCGCCTGGCGGGCCTGCGCATGGTGCCCCTGCGGGCCCGGCGCATGCGCCTGGAGCACGCCACCGCCGAGGACGCCGCCTGGCTGTGCGGCGTCCTGGACCGGTACGGCCGGCCGCTCGGCACCCGGACCGGGCAGGAGCCCGACGGCACGCTCACCCTCCGGCCCCCGGACTGAGCCGGCTCACCCCCCGCGCAGGAACCGGCGCAGCCGGCTCAGCGGCCAGGCGTTGATCACGTCCTCCCGGGTCAGCCAGCCCCGCTGGGCGGTGCCCACGCCGTAGCGCAGATGGGCGAGCTGGCGCACCGAGTGGGCGTCGGTGTTCACCGCGAACCGCACACCGTGGTCCCGGGCCCGCAGGATGTCCTCGTCGCACAGGTCCAGCCGGTCGGGCTGCGCGTTGACCTCCAGCGCGGTGCCGGTGCGGGCGCACGCGGCGAACACCGCGTCCCAGTCCGCGTCCACCCCCGGCCGCCGGCCGATCAGCCGGGTCGTCGGATGCCCGATGACGTGCACGTACGGGTTCTCGCACGCCCGCACCAGCCGCCGGGTCAGCGCCGCGCGGTCCTGGTCGAAGTGGGAGTGCAGGGAGGCCACGCACAGGTCGAAACCGGCCAGGAAGTCCTCCGGCCAGTCCACGTCCCCCTCGGGGCCGATGTTCAGCTCCGTACCGTGCAGCAGCCGCATCCCGTGGTGCACGCCGTCCAGCTCCCGCAGCCGCTCCCGCTGGGCGAGGATCTTCTCGTCGGTCATCCGCTGCATGTACAGGTCGGGCGCGTGGTCGGTGACCGCGTAGTACGCGTACCCCCGCGCCGCCGCGGCCTCCACCATCTGCTCCAGCGGCGCGAGACCGTCGGTCAGGTCCGTGTGGGTGTGCAGGTCACCCCGGATGTCCCGCTCGGTCACCACCTCCGGCAGCTCACCGCGCAGCGCCGCCTCGATCTCCCCCCGGTCCTCCCGCAGCGTCGGCGGGATCCACGGCAGCCCGAGCCGCGCGTACACCTCCTCCTCCGTCCGCGAGGCCAGCGACCGGCCGCTCCCGGCGTCGAACAGCCCGTACTCGGACAGCTTCAGCCCCTGGTGCACGGCGATGGTGCGGGTGCGGATGTTGTGCGCCTTGGACCCGGTGAAGTACTGCAGGCCGGCGCCCCACGAGGCCGGAGGCAGCACCCGCAGGTCCACCTGGAGGCCCCCGGCGGTGCGCACCGACGTCTTCTTCGTGCCCCGCGCCACCACCTCGGCGGTCGCGGGCAGGTCGCACAGCGCCGCCATGAACGGCGCCGAACGCTCCGCCGCGACCAGCACGTCGAGGTCCCCGACCGTCTCCCGCATCCGGCGCAGCGACCCCGCGTAGGCGCAGCGCCGGCAGCCCGTCACCCGCGACAGCTCGCCGACGATCTCCTCGGCGGTCTCCAGCGCCGCCGACAGCGGGATCCGGGAGCCCGCCCGCCGCAGCAGCTCGATGCCGTGCCGGATGTTGTCCTGCGTCTTCTCGCCGAACCCCCTCAGATCGGCCAGCGCGTCCGCCTCGATGGCCGACGCCAGTTCGTCCACCGACGAGACGTGCAGGTCCTCGTAGAGCCGCAGCGCCTTCTTCGGGCCCAGCGTCGGGATCCTGATCAGCTCCCGGACTCCCGCCGGGATCCTCGCCCGGCGCTCCTCCACCAGGGCGATGCGGCCGGTGCGCAGGTACTCCAGCACCTTGTCGGCGATCGACCGGCCCACGTTCGGGATCTCCCGCAGGCCCTCCGCGTCCAGGTGGGAGACGTCCGCCGGATACCCGCCGATGGAACGCGCGGCCTTCTCGTAGGCGCGCGCCCTGAAGGCGTCGCCCCCCGTGATCGCGATGAGGTCGGCGTACTCCCGCAGGAGCGCCTCGACCTCGTCGTTGGGCCGGGCCACCCCTCAAGTCTAGGAAGCGGCGGCCGCCGGGGCACACGAAGAAGGCCCCTGACGGGCAGGGGCCTTGCTGGTGTCCGAGGGGGGACTTGAACCCCCACGCCCGATAAAGGGCACTAGCACCTCAAGCTAGCGCGTCTGCCATTCCGCCACCCGGACAAGGTGTCTGTCGCGCGGGGTTTCCCTCGCGGCGACGAAGGAAACATTACCAGGCTTTCGCGCGGTGGCTGATCACCCCCCGTCCCCGGGAGGCGGCCGGCGTGAACGGCGTGTGACGGGCCGGTCCCGGCCTTGGGCCGGCAGCGGCCCGGGGAGAGGATGAGGAGACCACCAGCCATGACAGCGGGAGGAACCACGTGAGCGAGACGGACACGGCCAGGGGCGTCACCGGCGAGGACGAGGTAGTGGACCTCTGCCGCGAGCTGATCCGGTTCGACACCAGCAACTACGGCGACCACTCCGGCCCCGGCGAACGCCGGGCCGCCGAGTACGTCGCCGGGAAGCTCGCCGAGGTCGGACTGGAACCGCGGATCTTCGAGTCGCACCCGGGACGCGCCTCCACCGTGGCCCGCATCGAGGGCGAGGACCCGTCCCGGCCCGCGCTGCTCATCCACGGCCACCTGGACGTCGTACCGGCCAACGCCGTCGACTGGACCCACGACCCCTTCTCCGGCGAGGTGGCCGACGGGTGCGTGTGGGGGCGCGGGGCCGTCGACATGAAGGACATGGACGCCATGACGCTCGCGGTCGTCCGCGACCGGCTGCGCAGCGGGCGGCGGCCGCCGCGGGACGTCGTCGTCGCGTTCCTCGCCGACGAGGAGGCGGGCGGCACCTACGGCGCCCGGTACCTGGTCGACCACCACCCCGAGCTGTTCGAGGGCGTCACGGAGGCGATCAGCGAGGTCGGCGGGTTCTCCTTCACCGTGAACGAGCAGCGGCGGCTCTACCTGATCCAGACGGCCGAGAAGGGCATGCACTGGATGAAGCTGACCGTGGCCGGCACCGCAGGGCACGGCTCGATGATCCACCGGGACAACGCCATCACCGAGCTGTCCGAGGCCGTCGCCCGGGTCGGCCGGCACACCTTCCCGGTGCGGGTCACCAAGACCACCCGGGCCTTCCTCGACGAGCTGGGCGACGCGCTCGGCATCGAGCTGGACCCGGACGACATGGAGACGACCCTCGCCAAGCTGGGCGGCATCGCCAAGCTCATCGGCGCCACGCTGCGCAACACCGCCAACCCCACCCAGCTGAACGCCGGCTACAAGGTCAACGTCATCCCGGGCGAGGCCACCGCGCACATCGACGGGCGGTTCCTGCCGGGCTACGAGGAGGAGTTCCTCACCGACCTCGACCGGCTGCTCGGACCACACGTGCGGCGCGAGGACGTGCACACGGACAAGGCCGTCGAGACCACCTTCGACGGTGCGCTGGTGGCGGCCATGCAGTCCGCCCTGCTGGCCGAGGACCCGACCGCCAAGGCGATCCCCTACATGCTCTCCGGCGGCACCGACGCCAAGTCCTTCGACGACCTCGGCATCCGCGGCTTCGGCTTCGCCCCGCTGAAGCTGCCGCCGGAGCTGGACTTCGCCGGCATGTTCCACGGCGTGGACGAGCGGGTTCCGGTGGACGGGCTGAAGTTCGGCGTGCGGGTGCTGGACCGGTTCCTCGACGCGTCGTGAGACATCGTGAACGGCCGTACGTAATCGGCCGCCCGTACGAGATCGACTGAGAAGAGTGAATGCGCTCATAAGCTCGTAGCTCCATTACTCCCTCCTCGTTACATCTCATGCGATCAGCAATACGAGATCGCTTTTGCCAACAAGGAGGAATAATGATCAAGAAGGTCGTCGCTGCTGCGGCTGCCACCGGTGGGCTGGTTCTCGCGGGCGCGGGCCTGGCCGTCGCCGACTCCGGTGCCCAGGGTGCCGCCGTGCACTCCCCGGGCATCGTGTCCGGCAACGTCGTCCAGGTGCCCGTTCACGTCCCGGTGAACGTCTGCGGCAACACGGTCTCCGTGATCGGGCTGCTGAACCCCGCCTTCGGCAACACCTGCATCAACAAGTGACGTCGGCTCCTTAGAGGCGTCTTTTCACGCTGTCGGCCTCGGAGCGCCCGCCATGCGCTCCGGGGCCGACGGCTTCTTCACCGGAAAATCGAAGGCAGGGAATTCAGCATGCGACAGGGCACCCGCAAGGGCCTGATGACCATGGCGGCCGCGACCGGCGTGATCGCCGCCGCGAGCGGCTACGCCCACGCCGACGCGGGCGCGACCGGTTCCGCCGCCCACTCGCCCGGAGTGCTCTCCGGCAACACGGTGCAGGCGCCGGTGCACGTGCCGGTGAACGTCTGCGGCAACACCGTCAACGTCATCGGGATCCTCAACCCGGCGGTGGGCAACACGTGCGTCAACCAGGGCGGGGGATCGGGGGCGCCCGGTGGCGGGAGCCACAGCGGCTCCGGCGGCTCGCACGCCGGCGGCTCGCCCGGCGTCGGCTCCGGCAACACCGTTCAGGTGCCGGTGGACGTCCCGGTCAACGTCTGCGGCAACAGCGTCGACGTGGTCGGCCTGGGCAACGCGGCCAAGGGCAACGACTGCGCGAACGGCGGCGGCCACCACACGCAGCCGCCCGGCCAGCCGGGCCAGCCCGGACAGCCGGGGCACCCCGGACATCCGGGCCACCCGGGCCATCCGGGCCACCCGGGCCACCCGGGCCACCCGGGCCACCCGGGCCAGCCCGGACACCCGGGCCAGCCCGGACACCCGGGTCAGCCCGGGACGCCGCAGCACCCCGGCGGCCACACGCCCCACAGCTCCTCCCAGGTGAAGCAGCAGGGCGGCGGCTCGTCCATGTCGCTGAGCGGCGACCAGCTCGCGCACACCGGAAGCGACCTTCCGCTGGGCCTCACGCTGCCGGCGAGCGCCGGAGCGCTGCTGGCCGGCGCGGTGCTCTACCGCAAGGCCCGCGCCTCGGCGTGACACGGCGGACCGGTACGACGGAAGCGGGCCCTGCCGATGCCGGCGGGGCCCGCTTCCGTGTCAGCCGTCCTGACTCACCACGTGGCACGCACCTGGCGGATGATCCGCCGGCGCAACCGCACCCTGCGGCTGCCGTCGCGCATCAGGCTCAGTCGGTCCAACTCCCAGTGTCCGTACTCGGCATGGTCCGTCAGCAGACGCGTCGCCTCCTTGCGGGACACCCCGCGAGGCACGTACACGTCGACAAATTCGTATTCCGGCATCGCATCTATTGTGCGGGCTGGGGCCCGGTACGGATAGCGTCTGCACTATGTCTGATGCTGCGCAGCCCACCGCTGCCGAGGTACGCGCCGCCGCTGAGGCGGTCAAGACCGCGCTCGACCACCACCTGGCGGCCGTCGAACGCAGGTCGGGGGAGGACGACCCGGCCGTGTACGAGGCGTTCAACGCGCTGGCCGCGGCCGCCGAGGCGTACGACGAGCTGCTCTACGACCGCTACGACGAGGTCACGCCCTTCGAGATCCCCGGTGCGGAGGACACGCTGCCGCCGTACGCGGGCCCCGAGGAACCGAACGCGATCAGCGTGCTGATCCGCCGCGACTACGCCGTGGTGCACCCCCAGCGGCTGCTGGCGCAGGCCGCGCGGGTCGTGGCGGCGGAGTACGAGGACGACGGCGGCGCGGACGACGGCGTCGCCGGCACGGTCCCCGGGGCGCTGGGCATCCTGTTCGGCGAGTTCGAACCGGACGAGATCGCCTCCCGGCACAAGGAGTTCGGCCTCGAGGAGGGCGACTCCACGCTCTGGGTCACCGCCGCGGACGAGCCGGCCGACCCCGGCGAGTGGCTGGAGGCGCCCTTCGAGCAGGTGGACGCGCAGCGGGTGGTGTGCCGGTTCGACGTCAGCGCGGTGTTCGACGAGGACGTCTCCGACGACGAGGACGACCTCGACTTCCCCGAGGAGGACGAGGACGCGGCGGAGGGGCACGAGGCGGAGGACGGCGACGAGGTGGAGGTCGTCGAGAGGTGACCCCGGCCGGGGGTGCCGGGCCGGCCGGCCCGGCACCCCCGCGGGCGGGCGGGCCGGGTCAGCCCGCCGCCGGCACCTGCGTGCGCAGCAGCGTCTGCAGACGGGTCGTGCGCGGCTTGGCCAAGACCTCGGCCACCGCCCTCGGCAGCGCCTGCTCCACACCGTGCACCACCGACAGGTGGCGCTCCGCCCGGCCGAACGCCGTGTACACCCACGGTCTGCTGAGCGTCTGCGCGGCGTCGCCCGGCAGGACCACCACCGCGGCGGGCCAGCGACCGCCCACCGCCTGGTGCGCGGTCAGCGCCCAGCCGTGCCGCACCGACTGCTCCACCCGCTCCCGGGGAACGACGACGGGAGCGCCCGCGCACTCCAGATGCAGCCCGTCGGCGCCCGCGCCCGTCACCCGGCCCGGCAGCGTACGGCCCGGGGCGGGGGAGTAGGCGATCCGGTCGCCGGGGTCGAACCCGCCGAAGCGGCCGGGGCCGGGGTTGAGGCGTTCCTTCAGGGCGGCGTTGAGGGCCCGGGTGCCGGCGGCGCCGCCGTGGCCCGGGGTGATCACCACGGTCTGCTCCGGCGGCACGCCGATCGCCCGCGGCACCGAGTCCGCCACCAGCTGCACGGTCCGGTGCACGGCCTCGCCCGCGTCCCGCACCGGCACGATGACGATCTCCTTGCCGGGCGCCTCGACCTGGTTCAGCTCCCCGGCCCCGATCCCGGAGACCAGCTCGCCCAGCGGGCCGGTGTCCGGGGTGCGGGAGGCCACCTGCGGGCAGACCCGGGCCGCGGCCAGGTCGGCGAAGACCCGCCCGGCCCCGGCCGACCACAGCACCGCGGGATCCCCGCTCAGCACCAGCCGGGCGCCGTCCGGCAGCGACTCCGCCAGCATCGCGGCACTCTCCACGTCGAGCTGCGGCGCGTCCAGCACGACCAGCAGATCGAGGTCCAGCGCCCCGTCGGTGTCCCGGCCGGGACCCTCGGCGCCGGAGAGGAGACCGGCCACGGTGGCGACAGGCTCCGGCCCGGATTCACCTCCGGGCAGCAGACGCGCGAAGGCCTCCCGGCCGAGGGGGCTGTGGGTGGCGGCCCAGGCGCGCAGGCCCAGCCCCCGTGCCGCGTCCAGCAACCGCGCCGCCTCGCCTCGGGACGCCTCCGCGCCCGTGTGCAGGACGAGGGCGTGGCCCGCGACCGCGCGGATCAGCTCGGCGGCGGAGCCCCGGGCGGAGCCGGCGGCCGCCTCCCAGCCGGCGGCGGAGCCGTCCTCCTTCGGCACCGAGGTGACCAGCCGGGCCAAACCGTCGGCGAGGCTCTCCTCGGCGAGCGCGTAGCGCTCCAGCCCGACCAGGACGCGGGCCGGACGCTCCGCCTCGCCGTCCTCTTCCTCCTGCGGCGCCGGTGCGCCCGGCTCCTCCAGGGCGTCCTGGAAGGCCAGCGCCTCGCCCTCGGCGAGGGCGCCCTGCACGGCCGCGTCCGCGCCGGGCACGCCCTGCCGGTCCAGGGCCGCCTTGAGGGCGGGCAGCTCCAGCGCGGTGTGCCCGGCCAGCGCCGCCTGCTCCAGCAGCCACACGGTCACCGCGCGGCCGCGCCGCTCGTCGTCCGGGCCGGCCGCCGCGCCGGGCAGCGCCCGCGCGAACGCGTCGGCCTGGTCCGGCCGGACACCGCCGAGCCGCAGCAGCTGCCAGGGGTCCTCCCGGAGCACCGTGCCGGCGCCCTCGCCGAGCGCCGCGGCCGCCTGCGCGGCCAGGCTCTCGGGCGCGCCGCCCTCGGCCAGCACCCGGCGCACGGCCTCGACGGCCTCGGCGCCGGGAGCGGCGGGCGCCGGGCCCGGGGCGGGCGGGGCGGGCTGCGGCCGGCGCACCGGCTCGGGTGCCGGGCGGCGCGGGGCCGGTGCGGGCTCCTCGAAGACCGTCGCGGCCGGCTTCTGGCCGCTCTCCACCGCGCGGACCGCCGCGAGCAGGTCGGCGGCCTTGCCGCTCAGTTTCGTACCGCTCTCGACGGGCCCCTTCTTCGCGGCCTTGCGCTGCTCGATCCGCTCCCGCTCGACCCGCTGAGCCGCCAGCTCGGCCTCCACCTCGGACAGCTGGGACCCACCGTCGCCGCCCCCGGCAGCGACCGCCGCCCCGTCGGCCTCCGCCTCCCCGCCGGTGATCTCGGCGCCCGCGCCACGGTCGCCGGCAAGTCCTCCTGCCGTCGCGTCGCCGCCGCTCGTGGCGCCCTCGGCCGTCTCGCCGCCGGCCGCTCCGGCGTCCGCGCCGCGGTCGTCCGTGGCTCGTTCTGCCGCTCCAGCGCTCCCGCGCGTGGCGTCCCCCGCCGTCCCACCGCCGGCCGTCTCGGCACGCGCGTCACGACCGCCCGCCGCTTCCTCCGCCGGCCGGGCGCCCCCGTCGCCGGAGCCCGCCGCTCCCTGACCCACCGCGGCAGCGTCCGCGGCTCCCTCCGCCCGTGCGTCGCCCTCGCCCCCGGCCGGCTCCGCAGCCCCGCCGGCGGCCGGCTCCGGCTCCCCGGCCGGGCCGGCGCCGGCCGCCCCGGTGCGCCCCGGAGTCTCTCCGGTCCCCGTGTCCGGGGAGTCCGGCGTCCCCGGACCGGCTTCCTCCGTGGTCTCCGGCTCCGTGCTCACAGCGTGCTCCAGTCGTGATCGGGATAGCGGTGCACGGGCGCCGACACGTCGTCCAGCGCCCGGCAGATCTCGTCAGGAAGACTAAGGGTCTCCACTGACAATGCCGCCGTGAGCTGCTGTGCGTTGCGGGCGCCGACGATCGGTGCGGCCACGCCGGGCCGGTCCCGCACCCAGGCGAGGGCCACCTGCAGCGGGGTCACCGCGAGCCCGTCGGCGGCCGTCGTCACCGCGTCGACGATGCGGCTCGCGGTGTCGTCCAGATAGGGCTCGACGAACGGCGCCAGGTGCTCGGAGGCACCGCGCGAGTCCGGGGGAGTGGTGTGCCGGTACTTGCCGGTGAGCACGCCCCGGCCCAGCGGCGAGGAGGGCAGCAGCCCGACGCCCAGGTCGATCGCGGCGGGCAGCACCTCCCGCTCGACACCCCGCTGGAGCAGCGAGTACTCCATCTGGGTGCTGGCGATCCGGGTGCGCAGGCCAGGGGCCGCCAGCTGCCAGGTGGCCGCCTTGGCGAGCTGCCAGCCGCAGAAGTCGGCGACCCCCGCGTACCGGGCGCGGCCGCTGCTCACGGCCAGGTCCAGGGCGTGGAGGGTCTCCTCCAGCGGGGTCTCGGGGTCGTAGACGTGGAGCTGCCACAGGTCGACGTGGTCCGTGCCCAGCCGGGCCAGCGAGGCGTCCAGGGCGGCGAGCAGGTGCCCGCGGGAGCCGTCGAAGCGGCGGTCCGGGTCGGGCACGCTGCCCGCCTTGGTGGAGATCACCAGGTCGCGGCGCGGGACGAGCCCGTCCATGAGCTGTCCGAGCAGGTATTCGGCCTCGCCGTCGCCGTACACGTCCGCGGTGTCGACGAGGGTGCCCCCGGCCTCCCAGAACGCCTTCAGCATGTCCGCGGCGTCGTGCTCGTCGGTGTCCCGGCCCCAGGTGAGGGTGCCGAGCCCGATCCGGGACACGCGCAGGCCGGTACGGCCGAGATGCCTCTGCTCCATGTGCGGGAGATTACTGGCCAGAGCCGGTGCGGTGGGTTGCCTGTGGACAACTCGCTCCGCCGCAGCGCAGCGCCCCGTTCGGGGCCCGGATCGCGGCACGCCCTGCCCCTCGGCCCCGCCCCCGCGCTAAGGTCTGCGCCACAGGACGTTACTCATGGGTAAGGGGATCGGCCATGCAGCTCGGGATCAACCTCGGCTACTGGGGCGCCGGAATGGACGCGGACAATCTGGCCGTGGCGCAGGAGGCCGAGCGGCTGGGCTACTCCGTGTGCTGGGCCGCCGAGGCGTACGGCTCGGACGCGGCCACGGTGCTCAGCTGGGTCGCCGCACAGACCGAGCGCATCGACGTCGGCTCGGCCATCTTCCAGATTCCGGCCCGGCAGCCCGCGATGACCGCGATGACGGCGGCGACGCTGGACTCGCTGTCCGGCGGCCGCTTCCGGCTGGGCCTCGGCGTGTCCGGCCCACAGGTCAGCGAGGGCTGGTACGGCGTCCGGTTCGACAAGCCGCTGGCCCGCACCCGCGAGTACGTGGAGATCGTCCGCCGGGCGATGACGCGCGAGCGCCTGACGTTCGAGGGCGAGCACTGGACGCTGCCGCTGCCCGGCGGCCCCGGCAAGCCCATCAAGCTGACCGTGCACCCGCAGCGCGAGCACATCCCGCTGTACATCGCCGCGATCGGCCCGAAGAACCTGGAACAGACCGGCGAGATCGCCGACGGCGCCCTGCTGATCTTCCCCTCCGCCGAGCACCTGGAGGAGACGACGATCACCCACCTGCGCGCCGGCCGCGAGAAGGCCGGCAAGTCCCTCGACGGCTTCGACGTCTGCCCGACCCTGCCCCTCGCGGTCGGCGACGACAAGGACGTGGCCCGGCTCGCCGACACCTTCCGCCCCTACACCGCGCTGTACGTCGGCGGCATGGGCAGCGCCAAGCAGAACTTCTACAACCGGCTCGCCCAGCGCATGGGGTACGAGAGGGAGGCCGCCGAGATCCAGGAGAAGTACCTGTCCGGCGACAAGCAGGGCGCCGCCGCCGCGATCCCGCAGGACCTCATCGACAAGACGACCCTGCTGGGCTCCGTCGACCGCATCGCGGACCGGATGAAGGCCTACGCGGCCGCCGGCGTCACCACGCTCAGCCTGGCCCCCGCCGGCTTCACGCTCGACGAGCGCATCGCCTCCCTGCGGGCCGGCAGCGAGGCCCTGGAGCGCGCCGGGCTGGCGTAGGGAAGGATTCAGCGGCCGTGGTGGGGGCTCGGGGGGTCTTCCCCGCCACGGCCGTCACGAAGGACAACGCGCCGGACGCCGCACGGTTACGACCCCGGCGGTGCTCCTTTCGGCCCAGCGTGCCCGGGCACGTGTTGCGCGCCCACTGTGCCCCCATTTGACTCATTCTCCGCGGGGATTCTGCAGAGAGGTGTCGTCCATGCTGTCGGCCAAGAGTCTGTTCCGGGAGATCCTCGGCGACGACGAGTCCTTCCGGCTCTTCTGCTCCATCGCCGCCGGCGGGGAGACCCAGGGCGGCTGGGAGAACGCCCGGATCGCCGCCCTCGTCCCCGAGAGCGAACGCGGCCTCGCCCCGAAGATCGCCCGCCACGGCGCCGACGAGGACAAGCACGGACGGATCTTCCGGGCCCTTCTGACCAAGCGGGGACTCACCCCGGTCCCGGTCCCGCCCGACACCGACTACACGATGCTCCTGGAGCGGCGCGGCATCGGACTCGCCCACTCCAGGCTCCGGCGGGACGATCCGCTCACCGTCCGCGACATCGTCGTCTACCTCGCGCACAGCCGCGTCACCGAACAGCGCGCCGCCGAGCAGATGCGCCTGCTGTGCACCCTCTTCGCCGGCCACCCCGAGATCGGCAGGGCCGTCCGCGTGATCGCACGCGACGAGGACAACCACCTCGCCTACACCCACGAGGAGCTCCTGCGCCTCGCCGCCGCCGGGCACGGCCGCTTCATCCGGGACACCCTGCGCGCGTGCGCGCGCGCCGAGGTCCGCGTCCACCGGGACGTCAGCCTCGCCGTCATGGCCCGTATGGGCCGCATCCTCGGCTGGTCCCGCGCCAGGTCCGCCGCCCTCGCGGCCGGCATCCACGCCCTGTACGCCTACGAGCGCCTCGGCGGCCTGCGCCGCATGACCACCCTGCGGATGCCCGAGCGCCGCGACGCCCTCGGCGGGCCCGCCACACCCGCCTCCGAGGCCGCCTGAGCCCGGCTCACATCCAGCCCCGCCGCTTGAACAGCCGGTACAGCAGCACCTCCAGGACGGCCATCACCGCGATCACCGCCGGGTACGACCACATCCAGTGCAGCTCGGGCATGTGGTCGAAGTTCATGCCGTAGATCCCCGCGATCATCGTCGGGACCGCGGCCATCGCCGCCCACGCCGAGATCTTCCGCATGTCGTCGTTCTGCCGCACGCTCATCTGCGCCAGATGCGCGGACAGGATGTCCGACACCAGCCGGTCCAGACCCTCCACGGACTCGTTCACGCGCGAGAGGTGGTCGTTCACGTCCCGGAAGAAGGGCCGCGCCTTGTCGTCCACGAACGCCACCCCGCCGCCGAGCGCGCCGGTGCCCGACAGCCGGGTCAGCGGCGGCGCGAGCGGCCCCGTGGCCCGGCGGAACTCCAGGACCTGCCGCTTGAAGGTGTAGATCCGCGACGCGGTGTGCCGCGAGCCGCCGCCGTCCGGCGAGAACACCTCCGCCTCCAGCTCCTCCAGGTCCGTCTGCAGCTCCGTCGCCACGTCCAGGTAGTGGTCGACGGTGGCGTCGGCGATCGCGTACAGCACCGAGGTGGGACCCTTGCCCAGCATCTCGGGCTCCTCCTCCAGCCGGCGCCGCACCGCGGCCAGCGGCGCGCCCTCGCCGTGCCGGACGGTGACGGCGAACCCGTCACCGACGAAGACCATCACCTCGCCCGCCGACACGGTGTCGCTCTCCGGCTCGTACACGACCGGCTTGAGCACCATGAACAGCGAGTCGTCGTACACCTCCAGCTTCGGCCGCTGATGCGCCTTGAGGGCGTCCTCGACGGCCAGCGGGTGCAGCCCGAACTCCTCGGTGACCAGCGTGAACTCCCGCTCGGAGGGCTCATGCAGCCCGATCCACACGAACCCGCCCGCCGCCCGGGCCTCCTGCAGCGCGTCGGACAGGTCCTCCGGGCCCTCGGCACGGTGCCCGTGCCGGTAGATGGCACAGTCCACGATCACGGAGCGCATTCTCCCTTCGTCCGCACCCCGGCGGCCGCCGCGGTGCGCTTACGCTGGTCCGCATGCCCACGCTCATCCTTCTCAGGCACGGACGGTCCACCGCCAACACCTCGGGTGTCCTCGCCGGCTGGACACCCGGCGTCGCCCTGGACGAGCGCGGCACCGCCCAGGCCGCCGCGCTGCCCGCCCGGCTCGCGGGCCTGCCCGTCAGCGAGGTCGTCGCCAGCCCTCTGCAGCGCTGCCAGGAAACCGTACGGCCACTGCTCGAGGCCCGGCCGGGTCTGCGCTGCCACACCGACGAGCGGATCGGGGAGTGCCACTACGGCGACTGGTCCGGCCGCAAGCTCGCCGAGCTGAAGGACGAGCCGCTGATGGAGGTCGTCCAGGCCCACCCGTCGGCCGCCGCCTTCCCGGGCGGCGAGTCCATGCGGGCCATGCAGACCCGCGCCGCCGAGGCCGTACGCGAGTGGAACGCGCGCGTGGAGCGCGACCACGGCGCCGACGCCGTCTACCTCATGTGCTCGCACGGCGACATCATCAAGGCGCTCGTCGCGGACGCGCTCGGGCTGCATCTCGACCTCTTCCAGCGGATCTCGGTGGAACCGTGTTCCATCACCGCGATCCGCTACACCCGCCTCAGGCCGTTCCTCGTCCGCCTCGGCGACACCGGGGACTTCGCCTCCCTCGCCCCGCGCGAGGAGCCCCCTTCCGACGACGCACCGGTCGGAGGTGGTGCGGGCGCACCGTGATCGTCTGCCGCAGTAGGGTGAAGCGATCCGCACAGCCGCCCGCCCGCGTGCCCCCGCACGGCAGCAACTCTCGAGACCCATGGAGACAGGACGTGTCCCGTCAGGTGTTCCTCTACGATCCGCCGGACCGCTTCGTGGCCGGCACGGTCGGACTGCCCGGACGCCGTACGTTCTTCCTCCAGGCCACCGCAGGCTCCCGGGTGACCAGCGTGGCCCTGGAGAAGACCCAGGTCGCCGCCCTCGCCGAGCGCATGGACGAACTGCTGGACGAGGTCGTCCGGCGCAGCGGCGGCAGCGCGGCCGTCCCCGCCGTGGCGCCCACGGAGGTCGCCGACACCGACCCGCTGGAGACCCCCGTCGAGGAGGAGTTCCGGGTCGGCACCATGGCCCTCGCCTGGGACGGCGAGGAACAGCGCATGATCGTGGAGGCCCAGGCCCTGGTGGAGCTGGAGGCCGACACCGACGAGGACCTCGCCGAGGCCGAGGAAAGGCTTCTCCAGGACGAGGAGAACGGGCCCCCGATGCTGCGGGTCCGGCTGACCGGCGCGCAGGCGAGGGCCTTCGCCAAGCGCGCCCTGGACGTCGTCAACGCCGGGCGGCCGCCGTGCCCGCTGTGCAGCCTCCCGCTCGATCCGGAAGGACACGTATGTCCGCGCCAGAACGGATACCGCCGCGGAGCGTGACGCCCGTCGACGTGGCCGCGGACGCGGCCTCCGCCGAGCTGCTCGCGCGCGGTGAGCTCACCGTGCGCGGCCGGATCCGCGAGGCGTCGAACGCGGCGCTCTTCTGCACGGTCGCCCTCGACGGCAGGGAAGCCGGCTGCGTGTACAAGCCCGTGGCCGGCGAGCGCCCGCTGTGGGACTTCCCCGACGGCACCCTGGCGGGCCGCGAGGTGGCCGCCTACGAGGTCTCCGAGGCCACCGGCTGGGGCCTCGTCCCCCCGACCGTGCTGCGCGACGGCCCGTACGGCGAGGGCATGTGCCAGCTGTGGATCGACGTCGCCGCCGAGGCCGAACTGCTCGCCCTGGTGGACGGCGAGGAGCCCGAGCCGGGCTGGAAGGCGATCGGACTCGCCGACGTCGGCGAGGGCCGCACCGCGCTGCTCGTGCACGCCGACGACGAGAGGCTGCGCCGCCTCGCCGTGCTCGACGCGGTGATCAACAACGCCGACCGCAAGGGCGGCCACCTGCTGCCCACCGCCGGCGGACGCCTGTACGGCATCGACCACGGCGTCACCTTCAACGTCGAGGACAAGCTGCGCACCCTGCTGTGGGGCTGGGCCGGGGAACCCCTCACCGAGGAGGCCGTCCGCGTCCTGGAGGGGCTGCGGGGCGCCCTCGACGCCGGGCTGGGCGCACGGCTGGCCGCGCTGATCACGGCGGCCGAGATCGACGCCACACGCGCGCGGGTCGACGCGCTCCTCGCCTCCGGCCGGCACCCCGAGCCGGGCGGGGAGTGGCCGGCGATCCCCTGGCCCCCGGTGTGACCGCACCGGTCCCACCACAGCCGCCGGGAAAGTGCAAGAGTGCCCGACCGGCCATTCGGCCCGATCCCGTTCGTCTACGCAGCTCGCGGCCGGGTTAGGCTCATGTACATGCATGCCTGGCCCGCTTCCGAGGTCCCCGCCCTGCCTGGTCAGGGCCGCGACCTGAGGATCCACGACACCGCGACCGGCGGCCTCGTCACCCTCGACCCCGGTCCCGTCGCCCGTATCTACGTCTGCGGCATCACCCCGTACGACGCGACCCACATGGGTCACGCGGCGACCTACAACGCGTTCGACCTCGTGCAGCGCGTGTGGCTCGACACCAAGCGGCAGGTGCACTACGTCCAGAACGTCACCGACGTCGACGACCCGCTGCTGGAGCGCGCGGACCGCGACGGCGTCGACTGGGCCGCCCTCGCCGAGCAGGAGACGGCCCTCTTCCGCGAGGACATGACCGCCCTCAGGATGCTCCCGCCGCGGCACTACATAGGCGCCGTCGAGGCCATACCCGGCATCGTCCCGCTCGTGGAGCGGCTGCGCGACCTCGGCGCGGCCTACGATCTGGAGGGCGACGTCTACTTCTCCGTCGAGGCCGACCCGCACTTCGGCGGCGTCTCCCGCCTCGACGCCGAGGCCATGCGGCTGCTGTCCGCCGAGCGCGGCGGCGACCCGGACCGCCCCGGCAAGAAGAACCCGCTGGACCCGATCCTGTGGTTGGCCGCCCGCGAGGGCGAGCCCAGCTGGGACGGCGGCTCCCTCGGCCGGGGCCGGCCCGGCTGGCACATCGAGTGCGTGGCCATCGCCCTCGACCACCTGGGCATGGGCTTCGACGTCCAGGGCGGCGGCTCCGACCTGGCCTTCCCGCACCACGAGATGGGCGCCTCGCACGCCCAGGTGCTCACCGGCGAGTTCCCCATGGCCAAGGCCTACGTCCACGCCGGCATGGTCGCCCTGCACGGCGAGAAGATGTCCAAGTCCAAGGGCAACCTCGTGTTCGTCTCCCGGCTCCGCCGCGACGGCGTCGACCCGGCCGCGATCCGGCTCGCCCTGCTCGCCCACCACTACCGCTCCGACTGGGAGTGGACCGACCAGGTCCTCCAGGACGCCCTGGACCGCCTCGGCCGCTGGCGCGCGGCCGTCTCCCGGCCCGACGGGCCGTCCGCCGACGCGCTCGTCGAGGAGGTCCGCGAGGCCCTCGCCGACGACCTGGACGCGCCCGCCGCGCTCGCCGCGGTGGACCGCTGGGCGGCCCGCCAGGAGGCGGAGGGCGGCACGGACACGGCCGCGCCCGGTCTGGTGACCCGGACCGTCGACGCGCTGCTGGGCGTGGCCCTGTAGCCGTACCGGACACGGCCGCGCAAACGGCGGAAGGGCGGCTCCCCACCGGGGGAACCGCCCTTCTCAGTCCTCGGAGGTGTCCTCGTCCTCGCCGTCCGCGGATTCCGTCGTGTCCGGCTTCGGCGGCTTCGGCGGCCGGCTGCGGCCACCGGGCGTGTCGCGCCGGAAGGAACCGCCCTCCCCGCCGTCCGCCGTGGCGTGCCCGCCCTGCGGACTGTCCCGGCGCCGCAGATAGCGCTCGAACTCGCGGGCGATCGCCTCGCCGGACGCCTCGGGCAACTCCGCGGTGTCCCGCGCCTCTTCGAGCGTCTGCACGTACTCGGCGACCTCGCTGTCCTCGGCCGCCAGCTGGTCCACGCCCACCTGCCAGGCCCGCGCGTCCTCGGGCAGCTCACCCTGCGGGACGCGCAGGTCCAGCAGGTCCTCCAGGCGGTTGAGAAGGGCCAGCGTGGCCTTGGGGTTGGGCGGCTGGGAGACGTAGTGCGGCACGGCCGCCCACAGCGACACCGCCGGGACGCCCGCGTGCGCGCACGCCTCCTGCAGGACGCCGACGATGCCCGTCGGGCCCTCGTACTTGGTCTCCTCCAGGTCCATGCGCCGGGCCAGGTCGGCGTCGGACGTGACCCCGCTGACCGGCACCGGGCGGGTGTGCGGGGTGTCACCGAGCAGGGCGCCCAGGATGACCACCAGCTCCACGCCCAGTTCGTGCGCGAAGCCCAGCAGCTCGTTGCAGAACGACCGCCAGCGCATGGACGGTTCGATGCCGCGCACCAGCACCAGGTCGCGCGGTTTCTCCCCGCCGACCCGGACCACCGACAGCCGCGTCGTCGGCCATGTGATCTTGCGCACCCCGTTGTCCATGAAGACCGTGGGCCGGTTCACCTGGAAGTCGTAGTAGTCCTCGGCGTCCAGCGCCGCGAACACCTCGCCCTTCCATTCGCGTTCCAGATGCGCGACCGCGGTGGAGGCGGCGTCGCCGGCATCGTTCCAGCCCTCGAACGCGGCCACCATGACTGGGTCGATCAGCTCGGGAACCCCCTCCAGCTCGATCACCCAGTGCCTCCTTCCGACGTGCCCTCGCCTGACGTCCCAACCTTACGGCGTCCGGCGGGGGCGCCCGCAGCCCCCCGGCCCGGGGGGATGCCCGGATCACTGCCCCGATCACCAGGCCGGAACACCCCGGCGTGCCGACCGGGCCGGCCCCGCGGCGCCCCGGCTCACAGCGTGGACCGCAGCCACCGCTCCACGCCGGCGATGTGGACGGTCGCCCAGCAGCGCGCCGCCTCCGCGTCCCGGTCGCGCAGCGCGGCCAGGATCGCCCGGTGCTCGCGCAGGGTGCGCCCGACCGCGTCCTCCTGGGTGAGCCCGCGCCAGATCCGGGCCCGCGTGGTGGGCCCCGACAGCCCGTCCAGCAGGGAGCACAGCACCGGGTTCCCGGCGCCGCGCACGATGCCCCGGTGGAACTCCAGGTCGGCGGCGACCAGTTCGTCCACCGACGGTTCGTCACCGAGCGCGTCCAGCCCGGCCGACAGCGCGTCCAGCTGCCGCTCGCTGATGCGCGGCGCCGCCATCGCCGTCGCGGCCGGCTCCAGGACGCGGCGCACGGCCAGGAACTCCAGCACCGTGTCGTCGCGGTGGAAGTCGACGACGAAGCCCAGTGCCTCCAGCAGGAGTTGGGGGTCCAGGCTGGTGACGTAGGTGCCGTCGCCCTGCCGCACGTCGAGGATCCGCATCAGCGACAGCGCCCGTACGGCCTCCCGCAGCGAGTTGCGGGACAGACCCAGCCCGGCGGCGAGTTCGCTCTCCTTGGGCAGCCGGTCACCGGGGCGCAGCGCACCCGAGACGATCATGTCCTTGATCTTCTCGATCGCCTCGTCGGTCACTGCCACGACGGGTCTCCCTCGGCCTCAGACATCGGATGTCCAGGTCACCCTAGGCCACCTCACGCGGCCCGGCGCCTGGCTGCCGACAGCGGGCGCCCACGCGCGGGAGGGGCGGCTCCATCGGCGTGGAGCCGCCCCTCCCGGCTGTTCCGGACCCGGTGCGGCGGGGTCCGGAGCGTCGGCGGGGTCCGGTCCCGGTCAGGGGAGGAGGAACCGGATCCCGCCGAGGCCTACTTCTTGTCGAGCAGGTCCTGGACCTTGGTGCGGACCTCGTCCGTGGCCAGGCCCCGGATGGTCAGCGTGGTCCGGCGGCGCAGCACGTCGTCCGTCGTCTCGGCCCACTCGTGGTCCCGGGCCCAGACCACCTGGGCCCAGATCTCCGGGGCGTCGGGGTGGACGCGCTCGGCCAGCTCCGGGTTGTCGTTGGCCAGACGGGCGATGTCGAAGGCCAGGGAGCCGTAGTGGGTGGCCAGGTGCCGGGCGGTGTCGGCGGCCATCCGCGGGCCGGGCGCGGGACGGTCGGTCAGCAGCCGGTGGGCGACCGCGCGCGGGTTGGCGATGCCCGGCAGCGGCAGCTTCTTCGGCAGCGCGGAGATCGGCTCGAAGTCGTCGCCCAGCGGGTGGCCCGGCAGCTCCTCGAGCTTCTTCATCACCGTGCGGCCGATGTGCCGGAAGGTGGTCCACTTGCCGCCCGCCACGGACAGCATGCCGCCCCTGCCCTCGGTGACGACCGTCTCGCGCTTGGCCTTGGCGGTGTCGCCCGGGCCGCCCGGCAGCACGCGCAGGCCGGCGAAGGCGTAGGTCATCAGCTCACGCCTGAGCTGCCGGTCCCGGACGGAGAACGCGGCCTCGTCCAGGATCTGGGCTATGTCCTTCTCGGTGACGGACACGTCCGCCGGGTCGCCCTCGTACTCCTCGTCGGTGGTGCCGAGCAGCAGCATGTCCTCCCACGGGAGGGCGAAGGTGATGCGGTACTTGTCGATCGGGGTCGCGAGGGCGGCCTTCCACGGAGAGGTCCGCTTCAGCACCAGGTGCGCGCCCTTGGACAGCCGGATGGACGGGGCCGCGTTCGCGTCCTCCATGCGGCGCAGGTGGTCGACCCAGGGGCCGGTCGCGTTCAGCACCAGGCGGGCGTTGACCCCGAACTCCTCGCCGGACATCCGGTCCCTGAGCTCGGCGCCGGTGACCCGGCCCTTGGTGAAGCGCAGGCCGGTGACCTCGGCGTGGTTGAGGACGACGGCGCCCGCCTCGACGGCCGCGCGGACCGTCATCAGCGCCATCCGGGCGTCGTTCATCTGGTCGTCGCCGTACACCGCGACGGCCCTGAGGTTCTCGGTGCGCAGCTCGGGCACGTCCTGCGCCGCCTTGGCGGGGGAGAGCAGGTGGCCCACGCCGTCACCGAACGCGGAGAGCGCGGAGTAGGCGAAGACGCCCGCCCCGAGCTTCGCCGCGCCGTGCGGCCCGCCCTTGTACACGGGGAGGTAGAAGGTGAGAGGGTTCGCCAGGTGGGGGGCCACCTGGCGGGAGACCGCACGGCGCTCGAAGTGGTTCTCCGCCACCAGCTTCACCGCGCCGGTCTGCAGGTAGCGCAGGCCGCCGTGGAGCAGCTTGGAGGAGGCGGAGGAGGTGGCACCGGCGAAGTCGCCGGCGTCGACCAGCGCCACCCTGAGCCCGGACTGCGCGGCGTGCCAGGCGGTGGAGATGCCCAGGATGCCGCCGCCGATCACAAGAAGGTCGTACGACGCCTTGGCGAGCTGCTCCCTGGTCTCGGCCCGGCTCGGGAGCGAGCCGGAGGCCGGGTGCGTCCCCAGGGCAGGCAGGGTCTGCAGGGTGGAGGGACTGGTCATGTCGGGTACTTACTCCTCGTCAGAGCTGTCTGAGCCGGCCGTGGTCGGCCGCTCAGCTCTCGTCTTCGAGCCAGCCCATGGTCCGGTCGACGGCCTTGAGCCAGTTCTTGTACTCACGGTCGCGGGTGGCCGCGTCCATGTGGGGGGTCCACTCGGCTGCCCGGCGCCAGTTGGCACGCAGTTCGTCGGTGCTGGACCAGAAGCCGACGGCGAGGCCGGCGGCGTAGGCGGCGCCGAGGCAGGTGGTCTCGGCGACCATCGGGCGCACCACGGGTGCGTCCAGGACGTCCGAGAGGGTCTGCATCAGCAGGTTGTTGGAGGTCATGCCGCCGTCGACCTTGAGGGTCACCAGCTCGTCGCCGGAGTCCTTGACCATGGCGTCGGCGATCTCCCGGGTCTGCCAGGCGGTGGCCTCCAGGACGGCGCGCGCGAGGTGCGCCTTGGTGACGTACCGGGTCAGGCCGGCGATCACACCGCGGGCGTCGGAGCGCCAGTGCGGGGCGAACAGGCCGGAGAAGGCCGGTACGAAGTAGGCGCCGCCGTTGTCCTCGACCGAGAGCGCGAGTGTCTCGATCTCGGCGGCGGTGGAGATCAGGCCCATCTGGTCGCGCATCCACTGCACCAGCGAGCCGGTGACGGCGATCGAGCCCTCCAGGGCGTAGACCGTCGGCTGGTCGCCGATCTTGTAGCCGACGGTGGTCAGCAGACCGGCGTAGGAGTTGATGATCTTGGAGCCGGTGTTCATCACCATGAAGGTGCCGGTGCCGTACGTCGACTTGGTCTCGCCCTCGGAGAAACAGGTCTGGCCGAACAGGGCCGCCTGCTGGTCGCCGAGCGCGGAGGCGACCGGGATGCCGCCGAGCAGGTCGCCCAGCTTGCCGCCGGTGATCTCGCCGTAGACCTCGGCGGAGGAGCGGATCTCGGGCAGCATCGCCAGCGGGACGCCGATGGACTCGGCGATCTTCGGGTCCCACTGCATGGTGTGCAGGTTCATCAGCAGGGTGCGCGAGGCGTTGGTGACGTCGGTGACGTGCTTGCCGCCGTTGACACCGCCGGTCAGGTTCCAGATGACCCAGCTGTCCATGGTGCCGAACAGGATGTCGCCCGCCTCGGCGCGCTCCTGGAGCCCGTCGACGTGGTCGAGCAGCCAGCGGGCCTTCGGGCCGGCGAAGTACGAGGCCAGCGGGAGGCCGGTCTCGCGGCGGAAGCGGTCCTGGCCGACGTTGCGCCCGAGCTCCCGGCACAGGCCGTCGGTGCGGGTGTCCTGCCAGACGATCGCGTTGTGGACGGGCTCACCGGTGTTCTTGTCCCACAGCACGGTGGTCTCGCGCTGGTTGGTGATGCCGATGGCCTTGATGTCGTCACGGGTGATGCCGGCCTTCTCGACGGCTCCGGCGACGACCTCCTGGACGTTGGTCCAGATCTCCGTGGCGTTGTGCTCGACCCAGCCCGGCTTGGGGAAGATCTGCTCGTGCTCCTTCTGGTCGACGGAGACGATGCGGCCGTCCCGGTCGAAGACGATGCAGCGCGAGGAGGTGGTGCCCTGGTCGATAGCAGCGATGAACGGGCCTGCGGTGTGGGCGTCGGTCACTGTGTGCTCCTGGAATCCGTGGGTGTGGGGCTGTGCGTACGGCGCGTGCGCGCAGCGCGCCCTTAGGCGAAAGCGACGTTGTAGATGCCTGCGGCGATCGCGCCGCCGACCAGCGGACCGACCACCGGGACCCAGGCGTAGCTCCAGTCGGAGCCGCCCTTGTTGGGCAGGGGCAGCAGGGCGTGCACGATGCGCGGACCCAGGTCACGGGCGGGGTTGATCGCGTAGCCCGTGGGGCCGCCGAGCGAGAGACCGATGGAGACGACCACCAGGGCGGTGATCAGGGCGCCCAGGGTGCCCAGGCCGTTGCCCTTGTCGTTCAGGCCCTGCGTGAGGACGGCCAGCACCAGCACCACGGTGCCGATGATCTCCGTGAGCAGGTTCTGCACCGCGTTGCGGATCTCAGGACCGGTGGAGAAGACACCGAGCACCGGGCCGGCGCCCTTCTCCTGCGCCTCGACGGCCTTGGCCGTCGTGGCCTGCGCACCCGGGCCGCCGACGATCTCCTTGTCGGTGAGGTGCGCGTGGAACTGGCCGTAGTAGGCCACCCACACCAGGGCCGCGCCGATCATGGCGCCCAGCAGCTGGCCGCCCCAGTACACGGGGACGTTGCTGAAGTCCTTGTCCTTGATCGCGAGGGCGAGCGTCACGGCCGGGTTCAGATGGGCGCCGGAAAGCGGCGCGGAGGTGTAAACGGCCGTGAGAACGGCGAAACCCCACCCGAAGGTGATGGCGAGCCAACCGGCGTTACGGGCCTTGGAGGCCTTCAGCGTCACGGCGGCGCACACGCCACCGCCGAGCAGGATGAGTATGGCGGTACCGATGGTCTCGCCGATGAAGATGTCGGAGCTGGACACCCGCGACTCCTTTGTCCTTCGTCCAGGGAAGCCGAACCCCGGGTCCCTCCGGGGATTGGCGCCCTCGGGGGTGAGAGCGATGCCGGCCCTTGGCGTTGTCACACTCTAGCGCGTATTGCCGGTAGGTGTTCGACAATGCCGACCGATGGACGGGAGTCTCGCTGCGGCGTCACGCATGCGTCAAGGGTTGTGTTGTCGAAAACAGGATCGTTATCGATCGCTGCCGGTTGTCGCCCTTTCCTGACCGTTTCCGGATTTCCCGGCTTTCCTGGCTTTTCCTGCACTGACACACGTTTCTCCCCGTATGTCCATTTCAGGGTATGGCGAGAACCGGAACGCCGCTCGCGTCCCGGTCGTCCGTGCTGATCACCTGCCGGCGGGCGGCGATCACCGCCGCGTGAAAGGGGCCCCGGTGCGGCCGGTCAGAACCGCTGCGCGCCCAGGTCCCGGGACACCGCACGCGCGCAGTCCCGCACCGCCGCGATCAGGTCGGGCCGCAGCTCGCCCCCGCGGCACAGCCGCTCCACCGCGCCCGTGATGCCCACCGCGCCCACCGGCATGCGGCGCCGGTCGTGGATGGGCGCGGCCACCGAGGCCACGCCCTCCCAGGTCTCCTCCACGTCCGCCGCGTACCCCCGCGCGCGCGTGAGGTCCAGCAGGTGCTCGAAGTCCGCCGGCTCGCACACCGTACGGTCGGTGAACGGCTTGCGGTCGGCCTCCAGCGCCTCGCTGTGCGCCACCGGGTCGTAGGCGGACAGCACCTTGCCCAGCGCCGTGGAGTGCAGCGGCTGCATGGCCCCGATCTCCAGCACCTGCCGGCTGTCGTCCGGCCGGAACACGTGGTGCACGATCAGCACGCCCTGCTGGTGCAGCACCCCCAGGTACACGCTCTCCCCGCTGGAGCGGGCCAGGTCGTCCGTCCACACCAGCGCCCGCGCCCGCAGCTCGTGCACGTCGAGGTAGGTGGTGCCCAGGCGCAGCAGCTCCGCGCCCAGCTGGTAGCGCCCGGAGGTGTCGTCCTGCTCGACGAAGCCCTCCTGCTGGAGGGTGCGCAGGATGCCGTGGGCGGTGCCCTTGGCGAGGCCCAGCGACGAGGCGATGTCCGACAGGCCGAGCCGTCGCTCGCCACCCGCGAGCAGCCGCAGCATCGCGGCCGCCCGTTCGAGCGACTGGATGTTCCGTGCCATCGCCGTCCTGCCTCCGTCCTCTTCGGCCGTCACCGAACAGCATCAACCATGCTGTTCGGCAATGCCGAACACTACCGGTCGTTGTCGACCGACCGCCAATGGTCCGCCCACACCTGTTACATCCGCGGTGGCGCAGCCGTCGTCCTTCGGCCACATGGCCCGGTCCCCGGCGTCCGCCCGCGTCCGCCTCGTGGACGCCGGTGCCCATCCAAGCCCACACCCGGTTACCCTGGCGCCGTGCCCCTTGCCCGGCCGCGTCCGGGCAAGCCGCATAGCCGACAGCCGTCGCATCCCAGGGAGCACCTTCATGGCCTCGTTGCCGCCGACCCCTTCCGCCGACAGCCGGACCCGTGCGTCCGCGCTCCGAGAGGCCCTCGCCACCCGTGTGGTGGTCGCCGACGGAGCGATGGGCACCATGCTCCAGGCCCAGGACCCCACCCTCGAGGACTTCCAGCACCTCGAGGGCTGCAACGAGATCCTCAACCTCACCCGCCCCGACATCGTCCGCTCCGTCCACGAGGCGTACTTCGCCGTGGGCGTCGACTGCGTCGAGACCAACACGTTCGGGGCCAACCACGCGGCCATGGCGGAGTACGACATCGCCGACCGCGTGTACGAACTGTCCGAGGCCGGCGCCCGCATCGCCCGCGAGGTGGCCGACGCGTTCTCCGCCGACGGCCGCCAGCGCTGGGTCCTCGGCTCCATCGGCCCCGGCACCAAGCTGCCCACCCTCGGCCACATCGGGTACACCACGCTGCGCGACGGCTTCCAGGCCAACGCCGAAGGCCTGCTCACCGGCGGCGCCGACGCGCTGATCGTGGAGACCACCCAGGACCTGCTGCAGACAAAGGCCTCCGTCCTCGGCGCCCGCCGCGCCATGGAACGCCTCGGCATCGAGGTGCCGCTGCTGTGCTCCATGGCGTTCGAGACCACCGGCACGATGCTGCTGGGCTCCGAGATCGGCGCCGCGCTGACCGCGCTGGAGCCGCTCGGCATCGACATGATCGGCCTGAACTGCTCGACCGGCCCCGCCGAGATGAGCGAGCACCTGCGCTACCTCACCCGGCACTCCCGCATCCCGCTGCTGTGCATGCCGAACGCCGGCCTGCCGGTCCTCACCAAGGACGGCGCCCACTTCCCGCTCGGCCCCGAGGGCCTGGCCGACGCCCAGCAGAACTTCGTACGGGACTACGGCCTCTCCCTCGTCGGCGGCTGCTGCGGCACCACCCCCGAGCACCTGCGCCAGGTCGTCGAACGGGTCCGGGGCCTCACCCCCACCGAGCGCCGCCCCCGGCCCGAACCCGGCGCCGCCTCCCTCTACCAGAGCGTCCCCTTCCGCCAGGACACCTCCTACCTGGCCATCGGCGAGCGGACCAACGCCAACGGCTCCAAGAAGTTCCGCGAGGCCATGCTGGAGGGCCGCTGGGACGACTGCGTGGAGATCGCCCGGGAGCAGATCCGCGAGGGCGCGCACATGCTCGACCTCTGCGTCGACTACGTCGGCCGGGACGGCGTCGCCGACATGGAGGAGCTCGCCGGCCGCTTCGCCACCGCCTCCACCCTGCCGATCGTCCTGGACTCCACCGAGGTCGACGTCATCCGGGCGGGCCTGGAGAAGCTGGGCGGCCGCGCGGTGATCAACTCCGTGAACTACGAGGACGGCGCAGGCCCCGACTCGCGCTTCGCGCGCGTCACCGCGCTCGCCCGCGAGCACGGCGCCGCCCTGATCGCGCTCACCATCGACGAGGAGGGCCAGGCCCGCACCCCCGAGAAGAAGGTCGAGATCGCCGAACGGCTGATCGAGGACCTGACGGTGAACTGGGGCATCCACGAGTCCGACATCCTCATCGACACCCTGACCTTCACCATCTGCACCGGCCAGGAGGAGTCCCGCAAGGACGGCGTCGCCACCATCGAGGCCATCCGCGAACTCAAGCGCCGCCACCCGGACGTCCAGACCACCCTCGGCCTGTCCAACATCTCCTTCGGCCTCAACCCGGCCGCCCGCATCCTGCTGAACTCCGTCTTCCTCGACGAGTGCGTCAAGGCGGGCCTGGACTCGGCGATCGTCCACGCCTCCAAGATCCTGCCGATCGCCCGGTTCAGCGAGGAAGAGGTGCAGACCGCCCTCGACCTCATCCACGACCGCCGCCGCGAGGGCTACGACCCGCTGCAGAGGCTCATGCAGCTCTTCGAGGGCGCCACCGCCAAGTCCCTCAAGGCGGGCAAGGCCGAGGAACTGGCCGCACTGCCGCTGGAGGAGCGCCTCAAGCGCCGCATCATCGACGGCGAGCGCAACGGCCTGGAGGCCGACCTCGACGAGGCGCTGCAGGAACGCCCCGCCCTCGACATCGTCAACGACACCCTCCTGGACGGCATGAAGGTCGTCGGCGAGCTGTTCGGCTCCGGCCAGATGCAGCTGCCGTTCGTGCTCCAGTCCGCCGAGGTGATGAAGGCGGCCGTCGCCCACCTCGAACCGCACATGGAGAAGTCCGACGCCGAGGGCAAGGGCACCATCGTGCTCGCCACCGTCCGCGGCGACGTGCACGACATCGGCAAGAACCTCGTCGACATCATCCTGTCCAACAACGGCTACAACGTCGTCAACCTGGGCATCAAGCAGCCCGTCTCCGCGATCCTGGAAGCCGCCGAGGAGCACCGGGCCGACGTCATCGGCATGTCCGGCCTCCTGGTGAAGTCCACCGTGATCATGAAGGAGAACCTGGAGGAGCTCAACCAGCGCGGCCTCGCCGCCCGCTTCCCGGTCATCCTCGGCGGCGCCGCCCTGACCCGCGCCTACGTCGAGCAGGACCTGCACGAGCTCTACCAGGGCGAGGTCCGCTACGCCCGCGACGCCTTCGAGGGACTGCGCCTGATGGACGCCCTGATCGGCGTCAAGCGGGGCGTGCCGGGGGCGAAGCTGCCCGAACTGCGCCAGCGCCGGGTGCGCGGCACGGCCGCCGTGGAGGTGACCGAGCGCCCGGAGGAGGGGCACGTCCGCTCCGACGTCGCCACCGACAACCCCGTGCCCACCCCGCCCTTCTGGGACACCCGGATCGTCAAGGGCATCCAGCTCAAGGAGTACGCGAGCTGGCTGGACGAGGGCGCGCTGTTCAAGGGCCAGTGGGGCCTCAGGCAGGCCCGCACCGGCGAGGGGCCGTCGTACGAGGAACTCGTCGAGACCGATGGCCGCCCCCGGCTGCGCGGCCTGCTCGACCGGCTGCAGACCGAGAACCTCCTCGAAGCGGCCGTCGTCTACGGCTACTTCCCCTGCGTGTCCAAGGACGACGACCTGATCATCCTGGACGAGCAGGGCAACGAACGCACCCGCTTCACCTTCCCGCGCCAGCGCCGCGGCCGCCGCCTGTGCCTGGCCGACTTCTTCCGCCCCGAGGAGTCGGGGGAGACCGACGTCGTCGGCCTCCAGGTCGTCACCGTCGGCTCCCGCATCGGCGAGGAGACCGCCAAGCTCTTCGCCGCCGACGCCTACCGCGACTACCTCGAACTGCACGGCCTGTCCGTCCAGCTGGCCGAGGCCCTCGCCGAGTACTGGCACGCCCGCGTCCGCGCGGAACTCGGCTTCGCCGGCGAGGACCCCGCCGGCATCGAGGACATGTTCGCCCTGAAGTACCGCGGCGCCCGCTTCTCCCTCGGCTACGGCGCCTGCCCCGACCTGGAGGACCGCGCCAAGATCGCCGAACTCCTCAGGCCGGAGCGCATCGGCGTCCACCTGTCGGAGGAGTTCCAGCTCCACCCCGAACAGTCCACGGACGCCATCGTGATCCACCACCCGGAGGCCAAGTACTTCAACGCCCGCTGACCCCTCCCGGGGTCGGCCGGGGAACGCCGGACACGCCCCGTTCCGCACGGGGCGCCGGCCGGCCGCGTGGCGCTGCCCGCAACCGGCCGCGTCGATGGTCGCCGGACTCCGGGGGCTCGCACCGGTGACGCCCGCTCGGCCGACGGCGGTCGGGCTGGTGCGGCGCGCTCGGTCGGGGGTCGGTGCGGGCTCGCAGCCGGTGCGCGTCGGTGGTCGCCGGACTCCGGGGGCTCGCCACCGGTGACGCCCGCTCGGCCGACGGGGGTCGGGCCGGTGCGCCCGGTGTGGCGCCTGGGCGACAGCGGCTGGGCGACAGCGGGTGCGGCCCACCGCGGGTGCGGCGCTCCCGTCGAGAGCCGGTGCGCCGCCCGCGTCCTTCCGGGGGCCGGCCGGCCGCGTCCGCCGGGCCGCGGAGCCTCCCGCGCGGTCCGCGCGCGGGCATAGTGAAGGGCCTCCTGGCCTGCGCGAAGGTGTTGAAGGGGGTACCCCGACACCGGTGGGATAAACGAGGCGCTTTGCCCGGCGGAGTCGTACACTGGTCGGTCCACCGCAGGCCGGTTCCCGTACGGGAACCGGCCTGCTCGTCCCTCAAGGAGGTGCGCCCGGATGACCAGTACGGTCCCCGCGCTCGGAAGACGTACGGCCGAAGGCTCCACCCTGCAGGCCGTGCTCCTCGACATGGACGGCACCCTGGTGGACACCGAGGGCTTCTGGTGGGACGTCGAGGTGGAGGTCTTCGCCACCCTCGGCCACACCCTCGACGAGTCCTGGCGGCACGTCGTGGTCGGCGGCCCGATGACCCGCAGCGCCGGCTTCCTCATCGAGGCCACCGGCGCCGACATCACCCTCGCCGAACTCACGGTGCTGCTCAACGACGGCTTCGAGAGCCGTATCGGCCGCAGCCTGCCCCTGATGCCCGGCGCCGCCCGGCTCCTGGCCGAACTCCACACGCACGCCGTCCCCACCGCCCTGGTCTCCGCCTCCCACCGGCGCATCATCGACCGGGTGCTGTCCGTGCTGGGCCACCACCACTTCCACCTCTCCATCGCCGGCGACGAGGTCTCCCGCACCAAGCCCCACCCCGACCCCTACCTGCTCGCCGCCGCCGGACTCGGCGCGGACCCGGCGCGATGCGCGGTCGTCGAGGACACCGCCACCGGCGTCGCCGCCGCCGAGGCGGCCGGCTGCCACGTCGTCGCCGTCCCCTCGGTCGCCCCCATCGTCCCCGCCGAACGGCGCACCGTCGTGACCTCCCTGGAAGAGGTCGACCTGACATTTCTGCGCGGCCTGATGACGGAAATGCTCTAGCCGTTCACGGGGAGTACCCTCAGGGCCGGAGAGTGGTGGACAAAATTACGGGGAAGTACACCCGCGGGTAATTACCTGGGGAACGCCCGGCCGAATTCCGGTAAGCGCTACCACAGTTGGCAGTGTGACGTTCCCCACCCCCGAACGGCTCGACATCGTTGCCAAAGTATGCCGACCGGCCCGGACGGGGGTCGCCGGGCGGATCCTTGTGTCCCGTTTCATGGGACGCTGCACTAATCCTGCCGCTGTCGGGTGTTCGGTGTGTCGGCAGCCGGTTTCACTCCGTGATGGCGTACCGGCTCGGCTGACTGTGAACCGCCCCGCGGGCGCGGACTAATCTCGTCGCGAGAACATCGCCGTAACCCCCGTGTGCCGCCGCACCACCGATGCATGCCGGATACACGGACCCGAACAGCTCTGGAGAAACTCCCGCATGAACCGCAAGACTTTGGTGCTGCCGGCAGTCGCCGGCCTGCTCACGCCGGTTCTCGCCGCGTGCGGCGGATCCGACAGCGGGAGCAAGAGCGACAACGCCATCGTCGTCGGTACCACGGACCGGTTCACCGCCACGAGCGACGCCCCCGCGCCTCTCGACCCCGCCTACGCCTACGACGTCGGCACCTGGAACATCCTGCGCCAGACCGTGCAGACGCTGATGACCCAGCCCAAGGGCGAGGGCGACCCCGTGCCCGACGCCGCCGAGAGCTGCTCGTTCACCGACACCGGCAACGAACGGTACGCCTGCAAGCTGCGCGCGGACCTGAAGTTCGCCAACGGCGACAAGGTCACCGCCCAGGACGTCAAGTACTCCATCGAGCGCGCCCTGCGCATCAAGGCGGACAGCGGTGTCTTCGCCCTGCTCAGCACCATCGACACCGTCGAGACCCAGGGCGACCGCGAGGTCATCTTCCACCTGAAGACCGCCGACGCCACCTTCCCGTTCAAGCTGTCCACCCCGGTCGCGGGCATCATCGACCCCGCGGACTACGACAAGGGCAAGCTGCGGGACGGCTTCGACATCGACGGCTCCGGCCCCTACACGATGAAGGCCGACGTCAAGGACAACACGATCGTCAGCGCCACCTTCACGAAGAACCCGAACTACAAGGGCTACGTGAAGCTGAACAACGACCAGGTCGTGCTCCGCTCCTTCGACGACGCCCAGGACATGGGCGCCGCGATCGACAAGGGCGACATCGACGTCATGACCCGCACCATGTCCCCGGCGCAGATCCAGAAGCTCGACGCCGGCTCCGACGAGAACGCCGACCTCGTCGACATGCCCGGCCTGGAGATCCGCTACCTCGCCTTCAACACGAACGCGCCGAGCGTGAAGGACAAGGCCGTCCGCCAGGCCATGGCCCAGCTCATCAACCGCGGTGAGCTCGTCTCCAAGGTCTACGGCACCCAGGCCCAGCCCCTGTACTCGCTGGTCCCCGCGAGCGTCACCGGCCACTCGAACTCGTTCTTCAACACCTACGGCAACCCCAGCGCCGCCAAGGCGAAGGAACTGCTCAGCAAGGCCGGCATCACCACCCCGGTCAAGCTCACCCTGCACTACACCACCGACCACTACGGCTCGGCCACCAAGCAGGAGTTCGAGATCCTGCAGAAGCAGCTCAACGGCAGCGGTCTGTTCGACGTCAGCATCCAGGGCCACCCCTGGGCGACGTTCCGGCCCGCCGAGCAGAAGGGCCAGTACGACGTCTACGGCATGGGCTGGTTCCCCGACTTCCCCGACGCCGACAACTTCCTCGCGCCCTTCCTCGACAAGGACAACACCCTCGGCTCGCCGTACTCCAACAGCACCATCCAGCGCACGCTGATCCCGGAGTCCCGCCGCGAGGCCGACCGGCTCAACGCCGCCAAGACCCTGACGCAGATTCAGGACATCGTCGCCGAGGACGTCCCCATCCTGCCGCTGTGGCAGGGCAAGCAGTACGTCGCCGCGCGCGACGACGTCACGGGCGTCTCCTACGCCCTCAACTCGTCCGCGACGCTCCAGCTGTGGGAGCTCGGCCGCGGCGTGAACGGCTGACGGGCACCACCGCACCCGCGGCCGACCGGCAGCACGAAGGGCGCCCCCCGGACGGGGGGCGCCCTTCGCCGTGTCCTCAAGGACCTCATGTCCTCAGGACCTCACTGCGCCCCGGGACGCACCAGCCCGCTCTCGTAGGCGTACACCGCGGCCTGCACCCGGTCCCGGAGACCGAGCTTGGTCAGCACATGCCCCACGTGCGTCTTCACCGTCGTCTCGCTGACGAACAGGTCCGCGGCGATCTCCGCGTTCGACAGCCCGCGCGCCACCAGCTTCAGCACCTCCACCTCACGGTCGGTGAGGGTGTGCAGGGTGTCCGGCACCGGCTCCTCACCCGAGGGAAGGTGCGTGGCGTACTTGTCCAGCAGACGCCGGGTGATGCTCGGCGCCAGCATCGCCTCACCCCCGGCCACCACCCGGATCGCCTGCACCAGCTCGTTGGCGGGCGCGTCCTTCAGCAGGAACCCGCTGGCCCCGGCCCGCAGCGCCTCCACCACGTACTCGTCCAGATCGAACGTGGTCAGCACCAGCACCTTCGCCGGCCCGTCCCGGCCCGGACCGGTGATCTGCCGGGTCGCCTCCACCCCGTCCATCCTGGGCATCCGGATGTCCATGAGCACGACATCCGGCTGCAGCGCACGCACCTGGTCGAGGGCCTGCAGGCCGTCGCCGGCCTCACCCACGACCGCGATGTCCTGCTCGGCCTCCAGGATCATCCGGAAACCGGTGCGCAGCAGGGGCTGGTCGTCGACCAGTAGGACACGGATGGCCACGTGACACTCCTTCGCTAGTCCGGCCCCATTCTGCCCTGCCCCCCGGAGCCGGAACCGGCCCCCCTCGGCGCCGACTCCAGCGGGTACGGCGGGGGAGTACCGCCGAACTCCGGGCAGTGCGCCTGGTGATCGCACCAGCCGCACAGCTTCGTCGGCCGCGGCCGCCAGTTCCCGCTCTCCGTGGCCTCCCGGATCGCCTCCCACAGCGCCAGCAGCTTGCGCTCCACCCGCTCCAGATCGGCGAGCACCGGATCGTAGGTGAGCACGTCCCCGCTGCCGAGGTACACCAGCTGCAGCCGCCGCGGCACGACCCGCTTCAGCCGCCACACCACCAGGGCGTAGAACTTCATCTGGAACAGCGCGCCCTCCGCGTACTCCGGCCGCGGCGCCTTGCCCGTCTTGTAGTCGACGATCCGCACCTCACCGGTCGGCGCGACGTCCACCCGGTCGATGATGCCGCGCAGCCGCAGCCCCGACTCCAGCTCCGCCTCCACGAACAGCTCACGCTCGGCCGGCTCCAGCCGCGCCGGGTCCTCCAGCGTGAACCAGCGCTCCACCAGCCGCTCCGCCTCGGCGAGCCACCGGGCCAGCCGCTCCCCGTCCGGATCGTCGGCGAACAGCTCGCCCACCTCGGGCCTGCTCTCCCGCAGCCGGTCCCACTGCCCCGGGATCAGCGACTTCGCCCGCGGCGCGGTCCGCTCCGCGGCCGGCGCGTCGAACAGCCGCTCCAGCACGGCGTGCACCAGCGTGCCCCGGGTCGCCGCCTCGCTTGGCTTCTCCGGCAGCCGGTCGATCACCCGGAAGCGGTACAGCAGCGGGCACTGCATGAAGTCACTGGCCCGGGACGGGGACAACGAGGCCGGTGCCACCGCCACCCGCTCACCCGATCTGGCCTCCGGCACCGGCGCGACGACGGAACCCGTCCGCGCGGCCGTCCCGGCGAGCGCGGCTGTCACCTCGGCCGTAGCCCCGGCCGGCACGGTGGCCGCACCGGCGGCCCCGGCCGCCGAGGCAGCCCCCGCGTCCGCCCCCGCCGCCGACGGCTCCGCCGCGCCCGGCCGGGCCCCCGCGTCCTCGATGCTGCTGTCCATGACCACAGACCATACGGGCCGGCACCGACAGTGACCCAGCCGCGGGCCGCGTGGACGCGCTACGCCGGGGCAAACACAAAGGGAGCCGGGGCGGAACGTGCCACCACGGCCGCATACCATCGACCCGAGACCTTCTGCCCGGCAGGCGCGGAAGACGCTTCGAACGAGGGGACACCGTGGACGTGAGCGGCGGGAACGGGCAGCCGCGGCCCGGCGACGACAAGCCGGCCGAGCACCCCGCGGGTCCTGTGCCCCCGCCAACCGACCCCACCGACCCCGCCGGCCCGGAACCCCGGGCCACCCCCACGCCCCCGTCCCGGGACGCCACCGATCCCGCCGGCGACCGCGGCCCGGGAAGCCGGGCGACTCCCACGCCCCCGTCCCGGGACACCCGCGAGCCTGCCGGCGACCCCGGTTCGGGGCACCAGGCGACTCCTGCGCTCCCGTCCCGTGACGCCACCGGTCCTGCCAACGACTCCGGCTCGGAAAGCCGGGCGACTCCCGCGGCCCCGTCCCGGGACGCCACCGAGCCCGCCGGCGACCGCGGCCCGGGAAGCCGGGCGACTCCCGCGGCCCCGTCCCGGGACACCCGCGAGCCTGCCGGCGACCCCGGTTCGGAGCACCAGGCGACTCCTGCGCTCCCGTCCCGTGACGCCACCGGTCCTGCCAACGACTCCGGCTCGGAAAGCCAGGCGACTCCCGCGACCCCGTCCCGGGACGCCACCGATCCCGCCGGCGACCGCGGCCCGGGAAGCCGGGCGACTCCCGCGGCCCCGTCCCGGGACGTCCGTGAGCCTGCCGGCGACCCCGGTTCGGAGCACCAGGCGACTCCTGCGCTCCCGTCCCGTGACGCCACCGGTCCTGCCAACGACTCCGGCTCGGAAAGCCAGGCGACTCCCGCGGCCCCGTCCCGGGACGCCACCGAGCGCACCGGCCACCCAGGCCCGGAGCCGCGGGCCACCCCCGCGCCCCCGTCCCGGGACGCCACCGATCCCGCCGGCCACCCCGGCCCGGAAAGCCAGGCGACCCCCGCGACCCCCGACCGGGACACCCCCGAGCGACCCGCGGATCCGCGCCCCGGGCCGGACGGGGGCGAGCCGGGCGCACCGGAAACAGTCCCGGTCGCACCGCCCGGAACCACCGCAGCCAGCCCGCCTCACGCCCCGCAGGGTCGGACCGCGCGGCCCGCGCCCGCGCAGGCGCCCGACGGCGAGGACGCCCGCCCTGAGCCGCCGCGCGGAGACCACGCCGCGGTCCCACCGTCCTCAGGGGCGGCCCGGCCTCCGGCCACCGACCCCACGGCCGGTGCGGAGCAGCCCCCTGCCGTCCCTGCCGCGGGGCACCGGACCGCGCCCGCCGAGCACCGGGCCGTCGCCACGTCCGGGATCGCCAAGGGCGAGCCGCCGCAGCGCCGGCCCAAGGAGCCCGGAGGCGGGCTGCTGATGGGACGGCCGTTCGGGGTCCCGGTGTACGTGGCGCCGAGCTGGTTCCTCGTCGCCGCGCTCATCACCTGGGTCTTCGGCGGCCAGCTCGACCGCGTGCTGCCCGAACTCGGCGCCGCCCGCTACCTGGTCTCCCTCTTCTTCGCCGTCGCCTTCTACGCCTCCGTCCTGGTCCACGAACTGGCCCACACGGTCGCCGCCATCCGCTTCGGACTCCCCGTCCGCCGCATCCAGCTCCAGTTCTTCGGCGGCGTCTCGGAGATCGAGAAGGAGGCCGAGGCCCCCGGCCGCGAGTTCGTCCTCGCCTTCGTCGGCCCCCTGCTCTCCCTCGTCCTCGCCGGCGTCTTCTACCTCGCCATGCAGCCGGTCCGGCCCGACACCGTCCTCGGGGTCCTGCTCGCCGGCCTCATGATCTCCAACCTCATCGTGGCGATCTTCAACCTGCTCCCCGGCCTCCCGCTGGACGGCGGCCGCATGCTCCGCGCCGTCGTCTGGAAGATCACCGGCAAGCCGATGAGCGGCACCGTCGCCGCCGCCTGGGTCGGCCGCGCCCTCGCCCTCTCCGTCCTGGTCGGCCTGCCCCTGGTCAACCACTCCGGCGCCTTCGGCGGCAGCGGCACGGACGTCAACGGCATGGACACGGTCACCGACGCCCTGCTCGCCGCCATCCTCGCCGCGATCATCTGGACCGGCGCCGGCAACAGCCTGCGCATGGCCCGCCTGCGCGAACACCTCCCGGAACTCAAGGCCCGCAGCCTCACCCGCCGCGCCGTACCGGTCGAGAACGACACCCCGCTCTCCGAGGCCCTGCGCCGCGCCAACGCCGCCGGCGCCCGCGCCCTCGTCGTCGTCGACGCCGACGGCCACCCCCTCGCCCTCGTCCGCGAGGCCGCCATCGTCGGCGTACCCGAGCACCGCCGCCCCTGGGTCGCCGTCAGCGGCCTCGCCCAGGAACTCACCGACGGCATGCGCGTCTCCGCCGAGCTGTCCGGCGAGGAACTCCTCGACGCCCTGCGGGCCACCCCGGCCACCGAGTACCTCGTCGTCGAGGAGACCGGCGAGATCTACGGCGTCCTGTCCGCCGCCGACGTGGAACGCGCCTTCGTGAAGGCCATGGCCCGCCCCAGCTAGTGGTCGGCGGCCCGCCCGGCTGCCGGTAGGCTGGTCACATGTCCGAACCGACCGGTGCCGCCCGCAGGCGCGGGCCCTTCAAGGTCGGGGACCAGGTACAGCTGACCGACCCCAAGGGCCGCCACTACACGTTCACGCTCGAAGCCGGGAAGAACTTCCACACCCACAAGGGCTCCTTCCCGCACGACGAACTGATCGGCGCTCCCGAGGGCAGCGTTGTCCGCACCACCGGCAACGTCGCCTACCTCGCGCTGCGCCCCCTGCTCCCCGACTACGTCCTGTCCATGCCCCGCGGGGCAGCCGTCGTCTACCCCAAGGACGCGGGGCAGATCCTCGCCTTCGCCGACATCTTCCCCGGCGCCCGCGTCGTCGAGGCCGGCGTCGGCTCCGGCTCGCTCAGCAGCTTCCTGCTGCGCGCCATCGGCGACCAGGGCATGCTGCACTCCTACGAGCGCCGCGAGGACTTCGCCGACATCGCCCGGCAGAACGTGGAACGCTACTTCGGCGGACCCCACCCCGCCTGGCAGCTCACCGTCGGCGACCTCCAGGACAACCTGTCCGACACCGACGTCGACCGCGTCATCCTCGACATGCTCGCCCCCTGGGAATGCCTCGAGGCCGTCTCCAAGGCCCTCGTCCCCGGCGGCATCCTGTGCTGCTACGTGGCCACCACCACCCAGCTCGCCCGGACCGTGGAGTCCATCCGGGAGATCGGCTGCTTCAACGAGCCGACCGCCTGGGAGACCATGATCCGCAACTGGCACATCGAGGGCCTGGCCGTCCGCCCCGACCACCGCATGATCGGCCACACCGGTTTCCTCCTCACCGCCCGCCGCCTGGCGGACGGCGTCGAGCCCCCCATGCGCCGCCGCCGCCCCGCCAAGGGCGCCTACGGCGAGGACTACGCCGGCCCCAACGCCGACGGCGGCACCGGCCGCTGACAGCCCGCCACCGGACACCACAACGCACGGGCGCCGTGACCGAGTTCCCACCCGACCCGGGAACTCGGCCACGGCGCCCGCGCGTTGACCCGGCACCGGCCGGTGCCGGCCGGCACCGGAAAGGCGCACCACCCGCCCCCGGGCGCGGGCCCACGCCGATCCGTACCGACCCCGCCGTTCCCCCGCACTGTGACGTGTGGCACCATGCTGGCCACCCCACCGGCACAGCCCTCACAGGAGACACTCCTAGTGCAGCAATCCGCCGTTCCGGAGCTCGCCCACACGCACGCCCGGCCCATCCACTGGGTCGCCACCGCGACCGCGGTCGCCGGCGTGATCGCCCTGTCCTCCGTGGCACAGCCCGGTTCGGCCACGGCCGCCCAGGCGGCCCCCGGCACCGAGGCCAAGTCCGCCCCCGCCGCCGCGGCACCGCCCAGTACCACCGGCGTGACCTTCCCCCTGGACTGCGGACCCGTCAAGGCGATCGTCGTCAAGAAGGCCACCGGCGACCTCGACGGCGACGGAAGGCCGGAAACCGTCGCCGTCGTGCACTGCGACGCGCCCATGGGCACCCCGCCCGACGGCGTCTACGTCCTCACCCGCGGCGCCGACAACCCCAAGCCCCGCGTGGTCGCCACCCTCGTCGACCCCAAGGACCGCCGCACCGTCACCGACTTCGCCCTCCGGGCGCGCACCGTCACCGCCACCCTGCTCGGCTACTCCACGGCCGACGTACCCAGTTGCTGCCCCGACCTGAAGATCCCCACCACATGGCGGTGGAACGGCACCGCGTTCGTCCGCTCCACCACCGCCACGGCCCACAGCGTCTGACCCGGCCGCACCGCACCGGTCACCGGGCCCACCCGCGCGTGCCCGGCCGGACGGCCACCGCGGCCCGCGGCACCCCGCGGACCGGCCCGTCCGGCCCCGGCCTACTCCGCGTCCGGCCCGTACACCTCGACACCGTCTTCGGCCCGGCGCACGTGAATGCACTCGCCGGGACACTCCTTCGCCGAGTCCACCACATCAGCCAGCAGCGGCAACGGCACCGGCACCGTCGCCCCCCGGTTCTGCAGCAGCTCGTCGTCCGCGCCCTTCACATACGCCAGCCCGTCGATGTCCAGCTCGAACACCTCAGGGGCGTACTGCGCGCAGATCCCGTCGCCGGTACACAGGTCCTGGTCGATCCAGACCTCCAGCGCCTCGCCGCCCGGGGCCTCCTGCTGCACGGTCACCTCTCCTGCCGTCGGTTCGCCGGACGGCCCGCCCGGCGCGCACGCCAGCCCGGTCCGCTCCAGCGGTTGTTGGACACCCCCGACCCTACCTCCGCCCTCACCTGCCCCACGTTCGGGCGAAACGCGGTTTCCCGCCCGCCCCCGCGGGTACGACCGGGCGACCGGGGAAGGGAGCCCCGGACGCCGGGACGACCACTTCAGGCCGCTCCGAGCGTGACGCCCACCGCCTGAACCGTCGCTCTGCGTGATGAGCGCGCGAGCGCTCACAGCGCTGCCCACCAACCGGACGACCGCCCCGGAACGGACAACTCCGGCCACTCCTGAAGGGTTTTGACCGTTCCCGACCCGGAACAAGCGGCTTCCGAATCACGTTGAGTGGGTATCCCCTCGGCACGAGGGAGAGCGCACCGGGTGACCGACGACACACCTTGACAGTCTCTGTGATCTAGGGGTTTCAATCGTCACCCACCCAGGTAGGGTCTGGAAGCGTCCAGCTCCCCTTGGAGGAGGTGAGGACCGTGGCAGCCCACGACGACGACATGAACCGCGGCATCCGCCCGGGACGAGGGTCCGACGACCCGGCCGGGCAGATCGCCTACCTTGAGCAGGAGATCGCCGTCCTGCGACGCAAGCTCGCCGACTCTCCGCGGCACACGAGGATTCTCGAGGAGCGGATCGTCGAGCTGCAGACCAACCTGGCCGGCGTCTCCGCCCAGAACGAGCGCCTGGCCAACACCCTCCGCGAGGCCCGCGACCAGATCGTGGCCCTCAAGGAAGAGGTCGACCGGCTCGCCCAGCCGCCGGCCGGCTTCGGAGTCTTCCTGCAGGCCAACGAGGACGGCACCGCCGACATCTTCACCGGCGGCCGCAAGCTCCGCGTGAACGTCAGCCCCAGCGTCGACCTCGACGACCTCAGGCGCGGCCAGGAAGTCATGCTCAACGAAGCGCTCAACGTGGTCGAGGCCATGGAGTACGAGCGCGTCGGCGACATCGTCACCCTCAAGGAGATCCTCGAGGACGGCGAACGCGCCCTCGTGCTGGGGCACACCGACGAGGAACGGGTGGTACGGCTCGCCGAGCCGCTGCTGGACGTCACCATCCGCCCCGGCGACGCCCTGCTGCTCGAACCCCGCTCCGGGTACGTCTACGAGGTCGTCCCCAAGAGCGAGGTCGAGGAACTGGTCCTCGAAGAGGTCCCCGACATCGGCTACGAGCAGATCGGCGGCCTCGGCAACCAGATCGAGGCCATCCGCGACGCCGTCGAGCTCCCCTACCTCTACCCCGACCTCTTCAAGGAGCACGAGCTCCGCCCGCCCAAGGGCGTCCTGCTCTACGGCCCCCCCGGATGCGGCAAGACACTCATCGCCAAGGCCGTCGCCAACTCCCTGGCCAAGAAGGTCGCCGAGGTCACCGGCCAGGCCGCCGGCAAGAGCTTCTTCCTCAACATCAAGGGTCCCGAGCTGCTCAACAAGTACGTCGGCGAGACCGAGCGGCAGATCCGCCTGGTCTTCCAGCGTGCCCGCGAGAAGGCCAGCGAGGGCACCCCCGTCATCGTCTTCTTCGACGAGATGGAGTCCCTCTTCCGCACCCGCGGCTCCGGCGTCAGCTCGGACGTGGAGAACACCATCGTCCCCCAGCTCCTCGCCGAGATCGACGGCGTCGAAGGCCTGCAGAACGTGGTCGTCATCGGCGCCTCCAACCGCGAGGACATGATCGACCCCGCCATCCTGCGCCCCGGCCGCCTCGACGTGAAGATCAAGATCGAGCGCCCGGACGCCGAGGCCGCCAAGGACATCTTCGGCAAGTACCTCACCGAGCGTCTCCCGCTCCACGCGGACGATCTCGCCGAGCACAGCGGCGACAAGAGCACCACGGTCCAGGGCATGATCCAGACCGCGGTCGAGCACATGTACGCCGAATCCGAGGAGAACCGCTTCCTGGAGGTCACCTACGCCAACGGCGACAAGGAAGTCCTCTACTTCAAGGACTTCAACTCCGGCGCCATGATCGAGAACATCGTCGGACGCGCCAAGAAGATGGCGATCAAGGACTTCCTCGAGAAGAGCCAGAAGGGCCTCCGCGTCTCCCACCTCCTCCAGGCCTGCGTGGACGAGTTCAAGGAGAACGAGGACCTGCCCAACACCACCAACCCCGACGACTGGGCCCGCATCTCCGGAAAGAAGGGCGAACGGATCGTCTACATCCGCACCCTCATCACCGGAAAGCAGGGCGCCGACACCGGACGCTCCATCGACACGGTGGCGAATACCGGTCAGTACCTGTAACGGCAGGGCGGCTGCGGGTGCCCTCGGCGGGTACCCGCAGCCGACTGTTTTCCAGGCCACGACCGGAGCAGGCAATGACGCAAATGATCTCCCCACCAGCGCAAAGGCGTTCTAGGCTCTTTCCTACCGCCAAGTCGCGCAGTGCGGGGACGGGCACCGCACACGCACCGCACCACCGGCGGTACGCGAGCGGCGCCCACGACCGAGGGCGCCGCCGGGCAAGGAGGGCCGCATGACCGTACGGCGAGTAATGGGCATCGAGACGGAGTACGGGATCTCCGTCCCCGGCCACCCCAACGCCAATGCCATGCTCACCTCGTCCCAGATCGTCAACGCCTACGCGGCGGCGATGCACCGGGCCCGCCGGGCCCGCTGGGACTTCGAGGAGGAGAACCCGCTACGGGACGCACGGGGCTTCGACCTGGCCCGCGAGGCCGCCGACTCCAGCCAGCTCACCGACGAGGACATCGGCCTCGCCAACGTGATCCTCACCAACGGTGCGCGGCTCTACGTCGACCACGCCCACCCGGAGTACAGCGCCCCCGAGGTCACCAACCCGCGCGACGCCGTCCTCTGGGACAAGGCCGGCGAGCGGATCATGGCGGAAGCGGCCGAGCGGGCGGCCCAGCTCCCCGGCGCCCAGCCCATCCACCTCTACAAGAACAACACCGACAACAAGGGCGCCAGCTACGGCACGCACGAGAACTACCTGATGAAGCGGGAGACCCCCTTCTCGGACATCGTGCGCCACCTCACCCCCTTCTTCGTCTCCCGCCAGGTCGTCACCGGCGCCGGCCGCGTCGGCATCGGCCAGGACGGCCACGAGCACGGCTTCCAGCTCAGCCAGCGCGCCGACTACTTCGAGGTCGAGGTGGGCCTCGAGACGACGCTGAAGCGCCCCATCATCAACACCCGGGACGAGCCCCACGCCGACGCGGAGAAGTACCGACGCCTCCACGTGATCATCGGCGACGCGAACCTGTCGGAGATCTCCACCTACCTCAAGCTGGGCACGACCGCGCTCGTCCTGTCCATGATCGAGGACGGCTTCATCGCGGTCGACCTGGCCGTCGACCAGCCCGTACGCACCCTCCACCAGGTCTCGCACGACCCCGGCCTCCAGCGCCTGATCACCCTGCGCAGCGGCCGCACCCTCACCGCGGTCCAGCTCCAGATGGAGTACTACGAGCTGTCCCGCAAGTACGTCGAGGAGCGGTTCGGCGCGGACGCCGACGAGCAGACCAAGGACGTCCTGGCCCGCTGGGAGGACACCCTCACCCGGCTGGAGAACGACCCCATGAGCCTGGCCGGCGAGCTGGACTGGGTTGCCAAGCGCGAGCTCATGGAGGGCTACCGCCGCCGCGACGACCTCGACTGGGACGCGGCCCGCCTCCACCTCGTCGACCTCCAGTACGCCGACGTACGCGCCGAGAAGGGCCTGTACAACCGCCTGGTGGCCCGCGGGCGCATGAAGCGCCTCCTGGACGAGTCCGAGGTCGACAGGGCCCGTACGAAGCCGCCGGAGGACACCCGCGCCTACTTCCGCGGCCGCTGCCTGGAGCAGTACGCGGACGACGTGGCCGCGGCCAGCTGGGACTCGGTCATCTTCGACCTCCCGGGCCGGGACTCGCTGCAGCGCGTCCCAACCCTGGAACCGCTACGCGGAACGCGAAATCACGTCAAGGAGCTGCTGGACCGGTGCCGTACCGCGGAAGACCTGGTCAGGGTGCTGTCGGGCGGCTGAGCAGGGATTGCGGGTACTCGTACCGCCCCGGGCGGGCAGGGTGGAAACCCCACCGCCCGGGAATCATCGAGGTGGCCGCCGCACGTTCCGGAAACTGCGGGGCCGATGTCGGACCCGGCTTGTAGGGTCTGATCATCACCGATCGGCAGGAATGCCGACCTGACGACCATGTCGGGCGATCTGAGCGGGGTGAGGGTTATGGCAACCAAGGACACCGGCGGCGGCCAGGCGAAGGCGACGCACTCGACCGAACAGGCCGAGGAGCAGACGCAGGAGGCGCAGGCTTCGGAGGACCTCAAGGAGCGGCACGAGAAGCTGAGCGACGACGTGGACTCCGTGCTGGACGAGATCGATGACGTACTCGAGGAAAATGCCGAGGATTTCGTGCGCTCATTCGTGCAAAAGGGTGGCGAGTAAAGGATTGTCGGTCGCTTGACCTTCGAAGTGAAGGCGGCGGGGGATTCGGGTGGCTGAGGAATCGGGCAAGCGCTGCGCCAAGTGCAAGCGGGACCGGCCTCTGGAGGCGTTCGCGAGGGGCAGGAATCGACGCGATGGCCTCCAGGCGCACTGCCGGGAGTGTGTGGCGGAATACAGCGCCGCACACTACCGGCGGCGCCGGGAGGCAATCGGAAAACCCGTCCGCGAGAAGGCGGACGTCCCGGACGGGCACAAGCTCTGCCGGGCGTGCGGCGAGGTCAAGCCGCACAGTGAGTGGCATCGCAATGCGACGGCTTCCGACGGCTTGTCGACCCGCTGCAAGGCATGCCGCGCCGAGCGCGGGCGTCAGGACCACCTCAAGCGCCAGTACGGCATCACCGAAGCCGAGCGCGACGAGTTGATCGCCTCCCAAGGAGGCGTCTGTTGTACATGCCTGGCTGCCGTGCCCGCACATGTGGATCACTGCCACAACACGGGTAGGGTCCGAGGCGTACTGTGCTTCAGCTGCAATGCCGCGCTGGGGCAGTTCAAGGATCAGCCCGAGGCCATACGGCGGGCTGCTGCATATGTGGAAGGAAACGCGTGGAAGCCAATCCTCGTAGCACCGGGCGTCTACCAGCTGCCTTCCTGACGCCAGGATCCTCCTCCTTCATGGACTTCCTGTCCGAGCACCAGCCCGAGCTGCTGCCCGGCAAGCGGCAGCTGCCGCCCACGCAGGGGGTGATCGAGGCGCCGCACGGGACGACGATCGTGGCGGTCACCTTCCCCGGGGGCGTCGTGCTCGCCGGTGACCGCCGGGCGACGATGGGCAACGTGATCGCGCAGCGGGACATCGAGAAGGTGTTCCCGGCGGACGAGTACTCCGCGGTCGGCATCGCCGGCACCGCCGGTCTCGCCGTGGAGATGGTCAAGCTCTTCCAGCTGGAGCTGGAGCACTTCGAGAAGGTCGAGGGCGCGCAGCTGTCGCTGGAGGGCAAGGCGAACCGGCTGTCGACGATGATCCGCTCCAACCTCGGCATGGCCATGCAGGGCCTGGCCGTGGTGCCCCTGTTCGCGGGGTACGACGTGGACCGGGAGCGGGGCCGGATCTTCTCGTACGACGTGACGGGCGGCCGTTCCGAGGAGCACCACTTCGCGGCGACGGGCTCGGGCTCGATCTTCGCGCGGGGTGCGATGAAGAAGCTGTTCCGTGACGACCTGACCGAGGAGCAGGCCACGACCCTGGTGGTCCAGGCTCTGTACGACGCGGCTGACGACGACTCGGCGACCGGTGGTCCCGATGTCGCCCGCCGGATCTACCCGATCATCACCGTGATCACCGAGGACGGTTTCCGCCGGCTGACGGAGGAGGAGTCCTCCGGGCTGTCCCGTGCGGTGCTCCAGGGGCGTCTGGAGGAGCCGGACGGCCCGAAGGCCGCCCTGCTCTGAGCGCGGCCCGGTTCTTGGCGAGATGATCACAGTGACCTTGACAGAAAGGGACGGATAACCGGTGTCGACGCCGTTCTATGTCTCACCCCAGCAGGCCATGGCCGACCGGGCGGAGTACGCCCGCAAGGGCATCGCCCGTGGCCGCAGCCTGGTCGTGCTGCAGTACGCCGACGGCATCGTGTTCGTCGGCGAGAACCCGTCCCGTGCGCTGCACAAGTTCAGCGAGATCTACGACCGGATCGGTTTCGCGGCCGCCGGCAAGTACAACGAGTACGAGAACCTGCGGATCGGCGGTGTGCGGTACGCCGATCTGCGCGGGTACACCTACGACCGGGACGACGTGACGGCCCGGGGTCTGGCGAACGTGTACGCGCAGACGCTGGGCACGATCTTCTCCTCGGCGGCCGAGAAGCCGTACGAGGTGGAGCTCGTGGTCGCCGAGGTGGGGGAGACCCCCGAGGGCGACCAGATCTACCGGCTGCCGCACGACGGGTCCATCGTGGACGAGCACGGCTCGGTGGCGGTGGGTGGCAACGCGGAGCAGATCAGCGGCTTCCTGGACCAGCGGCACCGTGACGGGATGTCGCTGGCCGAGGCGCTGAAGCTGGCCGTGCAGGCCCTGTCCCGGGACACGAACGGCAGTGAGCGGGAGATTCCCGCGGAGCGGCTGGAGGTGGCCGTGCTGGACCGTACGCGTCCGCAGAAGCGCAAGTTCAAGCGGATCGTCGGCCGTCAGCTCGCCCGTCTGCTCGAGGCGCAGGGCGCGGCGACCGAGGCGGAGAGCTCGGAGGAGGGTGGCTCCGAGGAGGAGTAGGACCGCTGTTCCGCCTGGTACGCCTCAGGCATCTCGGGCACCTCACCCTGCGCGCCCCGGCCGTTCACGCGGCCGGGGCGCGGTGCGTTCCGGGGTCGTGTCCCGCGCGTGGGTGACCTGCCGCGTCGTGGGCACTCGGGGGCACGGCAGGACGTCGGTGCGGTGAGAGGTGGAGTGTCATGGCTGAGCAGAGGGCGTCCTCGGTTCTCACCGCCCCGGTGCGGGGCGCGGCCTCGGTGCTGGGGCGGCTGCCCGGCGCGGGGACGGTGACCCGGGCCGCGGAGGGCGCGCTGGACAAGGTGGGCGCGGTGTCGCCGCGCGGGCGCCGGATGGCTGTGTACACGGGGGCCGGTGTGCTGGGTGTCGCCGGGGTGGTGGAGTGGCCGGTGGCGCTGACCGGTGCGGCGGTGGCGTGGCTGACGCAGCCGCGGCCGGCGCAGCCTTCCGCGGGGGCCGGTGGGGGCGGCGAGGCGGTGGAGCCGGGTGCGGGGGCGCGGCCGGCGGAGCCCGATGACGAGGCGGTGGTGCGGGCGGCGACGCATGCGGGGCCGCCGGCGCATGAGGGCCCGCAGCGGGCGGGGGGCACGGAATCGCCGCGCGGGGGGCACGGGGGCCCGCTGGGGCCCACGGCGCGGTCTGCTCGTGCGACGCACTGAGGATGCTGGTATGACGTCCACCCTGTTGAGGTCTCCGGCCGCCGCGGTGCGGCTGCTGCCCGTGGCGCGGCGAGCGCTGGCGAGGACGGCCGCTCCTGCCGTGGGGGTGGCGGCGGGTGCGGTGGCCGGTACGGCACGTGCCGGGGTGCGCGGTGCGGACGCGGCGGTGCGGGTGGCGCGGGTCGCCGGGAACGCGCTGCCGGGTGGGGCGGGCCGGTGGCGGGCGGGTGCCCGTCAGCATGTGGCGTTGCGGCCGGCGCACGCGGAGGCGGCGAGGCGGGGGACGGCGCGGTTGGCGCGCCGGGTGGCGGAGGTGGTCGCGGAGCATCCGGACGTGGTGCTGGCGTACTGGGACCAGGGGCTGGCGCGGCTGGTGGTGACGGCGGCCGAGGACGGACTCTCGGACGAGGTGCTGGAGTACGTGCTGGAGGTGGCGGAGCGGCACGGGCTGGTCCTGGCGGACGCCGACGCCGAGGCGGGTGTGCACCCGGGGGATCCGATCGGGGTGCGGGTGGCGGGGGCCGCGCTGGCCGCGGATCTGGTGGGTACGGGTGTGGCGCTGGCGGCGAACGCGTGGCGGTTGCCGCCGTCGCCGCGGGTGGTGACGGCGCTGGTGACGTTCCTGCGGGAGAACCCGCGGGTGCGGTGGGTGCTGCGGGGCAGGCTGGGCGGGCCGGGGATGGATCTGGTGCTGGCCTGTGCGAACGCGGCGGCGCACGGTGCGGGGCAGACTCCGACGTCTTTGCTGCTGGACGGGTCGCTGCGGGTGTGCCAGCTGGCGGACGCGGTGGCGCGTGCCGCCGCGTTCGAGGCGGTGCACGACGAGTTGTGTGCTCCGGACCGGGTGAGTGTCGGGTCGGGTGCGGTGGACGTGGAGCGCCCGCCGCTGCGGGGGACGCCGGCGCAGGAGTACGCGTCGCACGCGGCGATGGGCAGTGTGCTGGGGGCTGCGGCGACGCTGCTGGTGAAGCACGACGTGGCCGAGGCGGCGGAGGCGGTGCTCGCCGGTTCGCCGAAGGCCGCCCGGTACGGTCCGGCCGCGTTCCACGCGGTGCTGGGCGGCGCCCTGGCGCGGGCGGGTGTGCTGGTGCGCAGTCCGGAGCGGCTGTGGCCGCTGGAGACGGCGGGCACGGTGGTGCTGCATCCGAGTGCGCTGTGCAGGGCGGACGGGGAGCCGGATCCGTGGGCGGAGCCGGTGCTGGACGCGGCGCGCCGGGCGGGGCTGAAGGTGGTGCTGGTGGACGATCCGGCGCTGGAGGACTTCACGGGGCTGGCGGATCAGGTGGTGGACGCCCGGCGGCCGCTGGACGACGTGGTGTACGAGGTGCGCCGGGGCGAGGGGGCCGTGATCACGGTGGCCCGGATGCGGTCGGGGCAGGAGCGGGAGGTGCTGGCGGGGCTGCTGGGCAGTGACCTGGCGCTCGCTCTGGCGGACGACGACGGGGCCGTGGTGTGGGGCGCGGATGTCGTGGCGCGGCGTGGTCTGCCGGATGTGTGGCGGGTGCTGCTGGCGGTTCCGGTCGCCCGGGCCGTGGGGCGGCGGTCGCAGATGCTGGCCCGGTCGGGGGCCGCGTTGTCGGGGCTGCTGGTGGCGGTGGGGGAGTCCGGGCGCGGGCGTGGGCGTCTGGCGGTGCTGCCGGGGATGCGGCATGCGCCGGTGGACGTGGCGGCGGCGGGCGCGTTGCTGTCGGGGGTGCGGTCGGCGCTGGGGGTGGCGGTGGCCAGGGCGCCGCATCCGCGGGCACGGGTGCACTGGCACGAGCTGGGGACGAAGGAGGCCCGGGAGCGGCTGGAGCGGGAGCCGGTGGAGGCCGCGCCGACGGGGGTGCGGCGGGTGGCCGAGGGGGTGCGTGGGGCCGCGCGGACGGTGGCGGGGCATCCGGCGGTGGCGCCGTTGCGCTGGGGCGTGCTGCTGGGCCGGGCGGTCCGCGGTGAGCTGCACGATCCGTTGACGCCGGTTCTGGCGGTGGGGTCGGCGGCGTCGGCGATCCTGGGGTCGGTGGTGGACGCTCTGCTGGTCGTGGGCGCGCTGGATCTGAACGCGCTGGTGGGGGGCGTGCAGCGGTTGCGCGCGGAGCGGGCGTTGTCGGGATTGCGGGCGGATCAGAAGCGCAAGGCGCGGGTGGCGCCGTCGGAGGCGGAGGCGCCGGCCGGCGGGACCTACACGGTGGACGCGGGCGGTTTGCGGCCGGGTGACGTGATCGAGCTGAAGGGCGACGACGTGGTGCCCGCCGACGCGCGCCTGCTGTGGGAGGACGGTCTGGAGGTCGACGAGTCGGCGCTGACGGGGGAGTCGCTGCCGGTGCAGAAGCAGACGGCTCCGACGCCGCACGCGGCGGTGGCGGATCGGCGCTGCATGGTGTTCGAGGGCACGACGGTGGTGGCGGGGCAGGGCCGTGGCGTGGTCGTGGACACGGGTGAGCAGACGGAGGCCGCCCGTGCGGTGCATCTGGCGGCTCGGGTGCCGCCGGCGGCGGGGGTGCAGGCCAGGTTGCAGGAGCTGACGCGCAAGGCGCTGCCGTTGACGCTGGCGGGTGGGGCGGCGGTGACGGGGCTGGCGCTGGTGCGGGGTACGCCGATCCGGGAGGCGGTCAGCGGCGGGGTGGCGGTGGCGGTGGCCGCCGTGCCGGAGGGGTTGCCGCTGGTGGCGACGGTGGCGCAGCTGGCTGCGGCCCGGCGGTTGAGCCGGGGCGGTGTGCTGGTGCGGACGCCGCGCACGCTGGAGGCGCTGGGGCGGATGGACACGATCTGCTTCGACAAGACGGGCACGCTGACCGAGAACCGGTTGCGGCTGGTGCGGGTGTCGGATGCCGAGGGTGTGGTGTGCGCGGTGGGGGACGCGCGGGTCGCGGGGACGGTGCGGTCGGCGGCGCGGGCGTGCCCGCGGCTGAACGGCGGGTCGGAGCGGCCGGTGCACGCGACGGACGAGGCGGTGCTGGACGCGGCCGGGCCGGACGAGGAGTGGGTGCAGCTGGAGGGGCGGCCGTTCGAGGCGGCCCGCGGTTACGCGGCCGCCGTGGGCCGGGTCGGGCAGGACCGGGTGCTGGTGGTGAAGGGGGCGCCGGAGACGGTGCTGCCGGCCTGTGCGGAGCTGCCGTCGCACGCGGCGGAGGCGGCTCACGGGCTGGCGGGTGACGGTCTGCGGGTGCTGGCGGTGGCGGAGCGGCGGCTCGCGGAGGGCGAGCGGGAGGCGGACGTCCTGGAGGAGCCGCTGCGGGGCCTGCGGTTCACGGGGCTGCTGGCGCTGTCGGACGTGGCGCGCGAGACGTCCACGGCCCTGGTGCGGGGGCTGTACGAGGCGGGGGTGCGGCCGGTGATGCTCACGGGGGACCATCCGCAGACGGCGCGGGCGATCGCGGCCGAGCTGGGCTGGCCGGCGGACCTGGTGGTGGTGACCGGGGACGAGCTGGCGGCGGCGGACCGTTCGGCGCGGGCCCGGATGCTGCGGGACGCGGGCGTGGTGGCCCGGGTGGCGCCGGAGCAGAAGCTGCAGGTCGTGGAGGCGTTGCGGGACGCGGGCCGGGTGATCGGCATGGTGGGTGACGGCGCCAACGACGCGGCGGCGATCCGGGCCGCGGACATCGGTGTCGGGATCAGCGCGCGGGGTTCTGCTGCCGCGCGCAACGCCGCGGACATCGTGCTGACGGACGACGACCTGACGGTGCTGATCGACGCGATCGGTGAGGGGCGGGCCCTGTGGCACAGCGTCGCGGACGCGATCGCCATCCTGATCGGCGGCAACGCGGGGGAGGTCGGTTTCGGTCTGGTCGGTACGTTGCTGTCGGGCCGGGCGCCGCTGTCGACGCGGCAGATGCTGCTGGTGAACCTGTTCACGGACCTGTTCCCGGCGATGGCGGTGGCGGTGACGCCGAAGGCGGGCGAGGAGGCCGGCCGGCAGACGGGGCCGCGCTCGCCTGAGGACGTGGCGGGCGGGGTGCTGGGGGAGCCGCTGATCCGCCAGATCCGGCACCGGGCGCTGACGACGTGCCTGGGCGCGGTGACGGCCTGGCTGGTGGGCCGGTTCACGCCGGGCACGGCGCGCCGTTCGAGCACGATGGCGCTGTGCGGGGTGGTGGGCACGCAGCTGGCGCAGACGCTGCTGGACCGGCGGGGCAGCCCGCTGGTGCGGTTCACGTCGCTGGGTTCGGCGGTGGCGCTGGTCGCGCTGATCCAGACGCCGGTGGTGACCCGTGCGGTCGGCTGTACGCCGCTGGGTCCGGTGGCGTGGGCGGGTGTCGTCCTGGGCATCGCGGTGGCGCTGGCCGGGCAGCGGGCCCTGCCGCGGCTGGAGCGGGCCGTGGGGCGGCTGGTGCCGGTGCCGGACGCGGGCTAGGTCCTGTCGTCGAGCCCTCGCGCCGCCCGCCCGCGGGGCGGCTCCCGCGGCGTCGGGTGCGTGCTCTGAAGTCCCCGGCCGGAGGCTGGGGGTGCCGGGCCCCCGGCCCTCGTACCGGACGGACTCGGGCCGGGGCCGGGTGCGGCGAGTGGTGGCACCTCCCACGCCCTTCGGGCGGGTGGGGGCGGTCGGGAGTACGACGACAGGGCCTAGGACACCGGTGGCGGCGCGGTGGAGCCGCGGACGACGAGCTGGACGGGGATGTCGCCGGCGTCGGGCTCGCGGCCGTCCAGGACGGCCAGGAGGGCCTCCATGCCGCGTTCGCCGAAGCGCTCGGCGTCCAGCCGTACCGTGGTCAGTTCCGGGTCGAGGGCGGTGGCCAGGGCCAGGTCGTCCAGGCCGGTGACGGAGATGTCGTCCGGTACGGCGAGGCCGAGGCGGCGCAGTGCCTTGTAGGCGCCGGCGGCGAGCTTGTCGTCGTCGCAGACGAGGGCGGTGGGACGGTCTCCGGGCGCGGTGAGGGCGGCGTCGGCGGCGGCCTGGGCGCCGTCGATGGAGATGGGGGCGCGGGCCGTGCTCAGCCGGGTGCCCGGTACGGCGGCCAGGCGGGCGGCCAGTTCGCGGGCGCGGACCTCGAAGGTCCAGGAGGGGACGTCGGCGGCGAGGTGCAGGATGCGGCGGTGGCCGAGGCCGAGCAGGTGGTCGGCGATCTGGCGGACGCCGTCGGCGATGTCGAGGTTGACGGTGGCCGCGCCGAGGCTGCCGTGGGGGTCGCTGTCGAGCATGACGAGGGGGAGCTGGTCGCCGCGGATGGCGGTGAGGGCGTCGGCGGCCATGGAGGAGGCGATGACGCCGTCCAGGGCGGCCTGGGCGGAGGCGAAGGGGTCGCGGGCCGGGCCGATGCCCTCGGGGGAGGGGTAGAGGACGACGCCGAAGCCGTGCCGGGCGGCCACGCGGGCGGCGCCGGTGTAGACGCCGGCGAAGAACTCGGTGGTCAGCGCGGGGACGACGAGCAGGACGGTGCGGGTGCGGCCCAGGCGCAGGTTGCGGGCGGCGAGGTTGGGCCGGTAGCCGAGGTCGCGGGCGGCCTCGCGGACGCGTTCGGCGGTGGTCTCGGAGACGCGGCCGCGCCACTTGTCGCCGAGCACGAGCGAGACGGCCGCCTGGGAGACCCCGGCCGCCTGGGCGACGTCCCGGCTGGTCGGGCGCGTGCTGCTGGGTGCCACCGTGGGGGTGCTCCTCTTGCTGCCGTGGGGTCGTCCGCCTGGACGTGTGACAGCGCACATGGTACGTATGGCAAGCGGGGTTATACGTAAAACGTCGGGCCGTCGAGGCGTCCCGTACGAGCCACGGGAAGGCAGGACATGGCCACGGGATACCTGGAGATACTCCGGGCACGGCACGCGCTGCGGCTGCTCACCGGCACCCTGGTGGGCCGGCTGCCCAACGCGACGGCCGCGATCGCCCTGGTGCTGTTCGTCCGCGCCGAGGGCGGCACCTACAGCCTCGCGGGCGGCCTCGCGGCGGTGTACGGCGTCGCCAACGCGGTCGGCCAGCCGCTGCTCGGCAGGCTGGTCGATCTCCACGGGCAGCCGCGCGTCCAGCTGCCCGCCGCCGTCCTGTCCGCCCTGTCGATGTCCGTCTTCGCCGTCCGCGGTACCGGCTCGCCGGCCCTCGCGTACGCGGCCGTCGCGGCCGCGGGCCTGTTCACCCCGCCCCTGGAGGGCGGCCTGCGCGCCCTGTGGCCCTCCGTGCTGCCCCGCGAGGACCAGGTGCACACCGCGTACGCCATGGACGCGGTCGCCCAGGAGATCATGTTCACCGTCGGACCGCTGCTCGTCACCCTGTGCGTGTCGCTGTGGTCGGCGCGGGCCGCCCTGCTGGTGCTCAGCGCCGTCGGCGTCCTCGGCGCCCTGTGGGTGGTGCTCGCGCCGCCCTCGCGCGCGTGGCGCTCGGCCCCGCGCGAGGCCCACTGGCTGGGCGCCCTGCGCTCGCCGGGCCTGCTCGCCCTGCTCGGCGCCTTCCTGTTCGTCGGGATCGCGCTCGGCTCCATCACGGTCGCCTCGGTGTCGTACGCCGACGGCCACGGCGGCGACGCCGTGTACGGCTGGATGATGGCCGGGATCGGCCTCGGCGCCCTGGTCGGCGGCACCGCCTACGGCGCCCGCCGGTGGAGCGGCGTGCCCGAGCGGCGGCTGCGCCTGCTGGTGGCGCTCCTGGCTGTGTGTTACCTGCCGCTGACGCTGATGCCGGGGGCGGTCGCCATGGTGCTGCTCACCGTGGTCGCGGGGGTGTTCCTCGCGCCCTGCATCGCCTGCGCGTTCATCATCGTCGACCGGCACGCGCCGCGCGGCGCGGTCACCGAGGCCTTCTCCTGGCTGGTGACCACGTTCACCGTCGGCGCCTCCGTCGGAACCGGCCTGGCGGGCCCGGTCGTGCAGGCCGGTGGCGCCCGGTGGGGATTCGTGCTCCCGGGCGCCGCGGGAGCCGTGTCCCTGCTGGTCCTGCTCGCCACCCGGGGGGTCCTCGCAGCTCCCGCGCGGGGCGAGGTTGTTGCGGCTTCACCGGAAAATGATCCAAATCGTGCTGCCGAACCCCGTTTCAGCTCAGGGGATCGGGCGTAATGTTCACTCATGGACCGCCGCATTTTCGGGCTGGAGAACGAGTACGGCGTCACATGCACGTTCAGGGGACAGCGGCGCCTGTCTCCCGACGAGGTGGCGCGGTACCTCTTCCGCCGTGTCGTGTCATGGGGCCGCAGCAGCAATGTCTTTCTGCGAAACGGCGCCCGGCTCTATCTCGACGTGGGCTCACATCCGGAATACGCGACACCCGAATGTGACAACGTGACCGAACTGGTCACCCACGACAAGGCCGGCGAGCGCATTCTCGAAGGACTCCTGGTGGACGCGGAACGACGCCTGCACGAGGAGGGAATCGCGGGCGACGTCTACCTCTTCAAGAACAACACCGACTCGGCGGGCAACTCGTACGGCTGCCACGAGAACTACCTGGTGGCCCGGCACGGGGAGTTCTCCCGGCTCGCGGACATCCTCATCCCCTTCCTGGTGACGAGACAGCTGCTGTGCGGCGCGGGCAAGGTCCTGCAGACCCCGCGCGGCGCCGTCTACTGCGTCAGCCAGCGCGCGGAGCACATCTGGGAGGGCGTCTCCTCGGCGACGACCCGCTCCCGGCCCATCATCAACACCCGCGACGAACCGCACGCGGACGCCGAGCGGTACCGCCGGCTGCACGTCATCGTCGGCGACTCGAACATGTCCGAGACGACCATGCTGCTCAAGGTCGGCGCCACCGACCTGGTGCTGCGCATGATCGAGGCGGGCACCGTGATGCGCGACCTCACCCTGGAGAACCCGATCCGGGCGATCCGCGAGGTCAGCCACGACATCACCGGCCGGCGCAAGGTGCGCCTGGCCAGCGGCCGGGAGGCCTCCGCGCTGGAGGTGCAGCGCGAGTACTTCGACAAGGCCGTCGACTTCTGCGACCGCCGCGGCATCCGCACCGGCACCGTCGCGCAGGTCCTCGACCTGTGGGGCCGCACCCTGGAGGCGATCGAGACCGAGGAACTGGACCGCATCGGCACCGAGATCGACTGGGTGATGAAGTACAAGCTCATCGAGCGGTACCGGGCCAAGCACAACATGACCATGTCCCACCCGCGGGTCGCCCAGATAGACCTCGCCTACCACGACATCCACCGCCGTCGCGGCCTGTACTACCTGCTGGAGAAGAAGGGGCAAGCCACCCGGATCTGCAACGACTTGAAGATCTTCGAGGGCAAGTCGGTGCCCCCGCAGACCACTCGGGCCCGGCTGCGCGGCGACTTCATCCGCCGGGCACAGGAACAGCGCCGGGACTTCACGGTCGACTGGGTGCACCTCAAGCTCAATGACCAGGCCCAGCGCACCGTGTTGTGCAAGGACCCGTTCCGTTCGGTGGACGACCGGGTGGAGAAGCTCATCGCCGGAATGTGACGAAGCCTGCCAAGTCAAGCGTTTGAGCACCGAAATGCCGGGGCGCCACACGGGCGCCGTACGTTTGCCGTACGGCGCCCGTCGCGCCCCGTAGAGTTGCGCGCACGTGAATCCGCAAGACCGACGAATTACGAGGCTTTTTCGTGCGCCGACGCTCACTCCTCCTAGCCGCCGTCCCCGCCGGCCTGGCCACGCTCGCCGGGTGCGGCGACGGCAAGTCCGACTCGAGCAAGGCGAGCGCCTCCGCGACGCCCTCGGCGTCCGCCCCGCCCCCGCCCAAGATCGTCGAGGGGCCGCTGCCGGCGATCACGGCGGGCACGAAGTTCGGTGAGAAGCCGACCGTCGCCAAGGGCCAGGGCGACCCCTCGAAGGACCTCGCGGTCAAGACGATCATCCCGGGCAGCGGCCGCACGGTCGCCGAGAACGACTTCGTCGAGGCGAACTACCTCGGCCAGATCTGGGCGACCGGCAAGGTCTTCGACAACTCCTACGACCGCCACCGCCCGCTGGTCCTGCAGCTCGCCCAGGGCAGCATCATCGACGGCTGGCGCTACGCCCTCACGGGCAAGAAGGCCGGCAGTCGCGTCCAGATCGCCGTCCCGCCCACCTGGGGCTACGGCAAGTCGGGCAACGCCCAGGCAGGCATCAAGGGCACCGACACGCTGGTGTTCGTCATCGACGTGATCGACTCCTTCAACTCCAAGAGCTCCGCCAAGGGCAAGCCGGTCCCGCAGAACGACGCCGCCCTGCCCACGGTCGGCACCAACACCGACGGCAGCGCCCCCGACATCAAGATCGACAAGAAGAACGCCCCGCCGAAGAAGCTGGTGTCGACCTACGTCCTCGAGGGCGACGGCCCCGCGGTCACGGCGGACCAGACCGTGCTGTGCCAGTTCAAGGGCGTGGTCTGGGAGAGCGGCAAGACCTTTCAGGAGACCTACGGGTCCGGGCGGCTCGCCCAGTTCTCGCTGGAGCAGATGCAGCAGGCCGTCAAGGGCCTGGCCCAGGGACTGACCGGCAAGAAGGTGGGCAGCCGGGTCCTGGTCGTCATCCCGCCGGACCTCGGCTACGGCAACACCCCGCCGAGCGGCGGCGTCGTCCAGAAGGGCTCCACGCTGGTCTTCTCGGTGGACATCCTCGCCGCGATGTAGCCCGGCCCGCCGCAGCCGTGATGGCGGGCGGCAGACCTGCGGGGATGACAGACTGTCCGTGTTTCGTGTCGTACACAAGCAGGAGCTTTTGACGTGAGCATCGAGAAGCCCGAGATCGACTTCCCGGGCGGCGAGCCGCCGGCCGACCTCGAGATCAAGGACATCTGGGAGGGCGACGGAGAGGTCGCCCAGGCCGGGGACTTCGTCAAGGTCCACTACGTGGGCGTCGCGTTCTCCACCGGCGAGGAGTTCGACGCCTCCTGGAACCGCGGCACCCCGCTGGACTTCCAGCTCGGTGTCGGCCAGGTCATCCAGGGCTGGGACAAGGGCGTGCAGGGCATGAAGGTCGGCGGCCGCCGCCAGCTGACCATCCCCGCGCACCTCGCCTACGGCGACCGCGGCGCCGGCGGCGCGATCGCCCCGGGCGAGACCCTGATCTTCGTCTGCGACCTGGTGGGCGTGGGCAAGCGCTGACCGGAGCCGGTTCGAACGGGGCCCGTGCCGACAGCACGGGCCCCGTCCGCGCGGCACCCCGGGTCCGTACCGGCCCGCCTTCCCGGCTCCGGCTTTTGCCGCGCCACCCCGGAGCGGTACGGTCATCGGTCGAAAGCACCACAGGGAAGGCGAAGGGCGTCCATGGCGATTGCCAAGGCCGAGCGGCTGATGAACCTCGCGCTGTGCCTGCTCGGCACGCGGCGGCCGCTCAGCAAGCGCGAGCTGCGCGACTCCATCGAGGCATACGTCGAGGCCCCCAGGACGGACAAGGGAGCGGCGGCGTCGGACGACTCCTTCAACCGGATGTTCGAGCGGGACAAGGACGACCTGCGCGAGCTGGGCCTGGTCATCGAGACGGTGGAGAACATCGACGGCGAGGTCGGCTACCTCGCCCGCCGCGACAGCAACCGCCTGCCCGCCATCACCCTGGACGCCGAGGAGGCCGCCGCCCTGGGCCTGGCCGCCAAGGTCTGGCAGCAGGCCCGCCTCGCCGGCGCCGCCAGCGGCGCCCTGCAGAAGCTGCGCGCCGCCGGACTCCCCGAGGACGTCGACCCCTACGAGGCGCACGGCGCCCTCGAACCGCGCATCCCCGTGCACGAGGCGGCCTTCGAGCCGCTGATGCTGGCCTGCCGCGACCGGCGCCCGGTCGTCTTCGACTACCGCAAGGCCTCCGCCGCCCGCCCCGAGCCCCGGCACGTCGAACCCTGGGCGCTGGAGTGCTGGCGCGGCCACTGGTACCTGGCCGGCTTCGACCGCGACCGGGGCGCCGAGCGCGTCTTCCGGCTCTCCCGGATCACCGGCAGGGTCCGCTCGCGCGGCACCGGCTTCACCGCTCCCGTCCCCGACGTGGTCACCGTCCGCGAGACCGTCGCGAGCTGGGCCGGCGAGATCGCCGACGGCACGGCGCTGATCCGGCTGCGTTCCGGCGCCGGTTACCCCCTTCGGGCGAAAGCCGTGCGTGTCCGGGAACTCGGCGACGGCTGGGACGAGTTGGAGATTCCGTACGGGCACGGCCTGGACGCCTGGCTGGTGGAGTTCGGGCCGGACGTGGTGGTCCTGGAGCCGGCCGAGCTGCGCGCCGACGTGGTCGACCGGCTGCGTGCCGTGGCCAAGGGCTGAGGGGGAGCGGAGCACAACCAATGGCAGGCAAACCGGTCAGGCCCGTGAACGCCATCGACCAGACCCGGCGGATGCTCTCCCTGGTGACCTACCTCAGGGAGCGCCCCGGCGCGCGGATCAAGGACGTCGCGCGCGCCTTCGGCATCACCGAGGACGAGCTGGTCTCCGACCTCGATCTGCTGCCCATGTGCGGCACCAGCTTCCGCGGCGGCGACCTGCTGGACATCGACACCGACGGCGAGCGCATCTGGTGGCACAACCCGGCCGCGCTCGGCGAGGAGGCGGCCGAGCCGCTGCGGCTCGCGGCCGACGAGGCCACCGCCCTGCTGGTGGCCGCCCGCGCGGTGTCCACCCTGCCGGGCCTCCGGGAGAGCGACCGGCAGGCCCTGCTGCGGGCCACCGCCAAGGTGGAGACGGCGGCCGGCGAAGCCGCCGGCGCCAGCGCCCGGCTGTCGGTGACGTTCGAGTCCGAGGGGGGCGTCTTCGCCGACGTCGACCGGGCCATATCCGAGCGCCGCCGGCTGTGGATCCGCTACTACTCGCCGGCCCGGGACGAGGTCACCGAGCGCGAGATCGACCCCATCCGCCTGGTCAGCGTCGGCCACACCTACGTGGAGGCCTGGTGCCGCCGCTCCGAGGCCCGGCGCACCTTCCGGCTGGACCGGGTCGCCGAGATCAGGATCCTCGACGAGCCGTCCGCGCCGCCCGAGGTGGAGCTGCGGGACCTGTCGCAGGCGCTGGTCCAGCCGGCCGCCGAGGACCCGGAGGTCGTGATCGAGGTCGGCCCCGGCGGCCGCTGGGTGGCCGAGTACTACCCGCACGACAGCGCCGATGAGCTTCCCGACGGCGGGCTGCGTATCACTCTGCGCACCCCCGATCCGGCCTCCCTGCGCCGGCTGGCCCTGCGGCTCGGCCGCGACGGCCGGATCGTCTCGCCGCCCGAGCTGGCCGACAGCGCCCGCCGGGCGGCCGCGGAGGCACTGGCGGCGTACGACGACACACCGCCGCGGGCGGTGCACGGTGTTCCCGATGGTCAGGAGCGGGTGTGAGCGAGTTCGCGGGGCCGGGCGCGCAGGACGGCGCGGGCCAGATGACGGTGTCGGCCGCCTTCGCCGGGATGAGAAGAGTGGTGCCCGTGGTGTTCCGGGCCGGCTGCCCGGACTGCCGGGGCCGCTTCGAGCTCGCCGCCGGCGCCCTGCGCCTCGCCATCGGCGCCACGAGCCGGACGACGTTCTACTCCTTCACCTGCCCCGACTGCGGAGCCGCCGTGCGCAAGCCGGCCGGGGAGCGCATCGTCGAACTGCTCACCGGCGGCGGCGTGCGCACCCTGCGGCTGCACTCCACGGTGTAGGTCCGGTCCGGGACGGTCTAGGGTCGACGCATGTTCTGGCCGATGTTCGCCGTAGCCGTGGGTTTCGTGGGTCTCGCCGTGCTGGGGGTGCTCGCCGTGAGGGTCTTCGTGGAGGCGCGGCGCCTCGGGGAGCAGGTGGCGCGGTCCGCGAGCCGGATCGACCGGGCCGCCGCGGACCTGGAGCGTGCGGCGGCCGGCACCGCCCGCGCCGTGGACGCGCTGTGAGTCTCGCGTCTCATACGGTCTGGGGCACTTCGCCCTGTCATGGCCCGGGTCCGGCCAGGTACGCTGCAGGTCGCGGGCCGGTGAACGAGGCACGGTCCGCCGGCGGAGAAATACGCGAGGGGATTGTTCCACGTTCACTCCCGGGCGTTACGATCGCTGCCAGCACGATGGTCAGACTCGTGTCCGACCCGTCGGACACTCCCCGCCTCGGTGAGAAGGTGAAGAACTATGTTCCGCAACGGACTTGAGCCGTGGCACCTGGTGGTCCTCGTACTGGTGCTCGTCGTCGTGTTCGGCTCCAAGAAGCTTCCGGACATGGCGCGCTCGCTCGGCAAGTCCGCGCGCATCCTCAAGAGCGAGGCGAAGGCGATGAAGGAGGACGGCAAGCAGCCGGCCGGCACCGCCCAGTCCACCGAGGAGCCCGCTCCGGCTCAGCGCACGATCAAGGCCGCTCCCGGCGACGTGACCAGCTCCCGCCCGGTCAACGAGCCGACGGACACGACCCAGCGCTGACGCGAGGGCCGGATGCCACCGGTCCGCTGCACGAGATGAGGATGTGGGTTGCTCAAGCCTGCCCGCAAGAAGGAGAGAGATCCCGAGGGGCGGATGCCGCTCGCGGATCACCTGCGTGAGCTGCGCAACCGGCTCGCGAAGGGCGTCCTGGCCATCCTGGTCGTCACGATCGTGGCGGCGTTCTTCTACCGGGACATCATCAACTTCATCACCGAGCCGGTGCTCGACGAGGTCGGCTGCAAGGCGACCTTCGGGGAGCTGGCCAAGGTCAAGAACGCCCACTGCGCGCACATCACGGTCAGCGGCCTGCTGGCGCCGTTCACCCTGGCCCTGAAGGTCGCGCTGACGGCGGGCGTCGTGCTCGCGTCGCCGGTCTGGCTCTACCAGCTGTGGGCGTTCGTCGCGCCGGGGCTGCACCGCAACGAGAAGAAGTACGCCTACGCCTTCGTCGGCTTCGGCTTCCCGCTCTTCCTGGGCGGCGGCTACCTCGCCTACCACGTGCTGCCCACCACGGCGAAGGTGATGATCGACCTCACGCCGGACAGCGCCGAGAACCTGCTGCCGCTGGACAACCTGCTGGACCTGATCACCCGCATGATCGTCGTCTTCGGCCTCGCCTTCGAGATGCCGCTGCTGCTGGTCATGCTGAACCTCACCGGCGTGCTCTCCGGGCGGCGCATGCTCGGCTGGTGGCGCGGCATGGTCGTCGGCATCACCGTCTTCGCCGCCGTGGCCACGCCCAGCCCCGACCCGATGACGATGCTGGCGCTGGCGGCGCCGATCTGGGGCCTGTTCTTCATCGCCGTGGCGTTCTCGCTGCTGAACGACCGGCGCCGGGCCCGCCGCGCGTCCCTGGGTCCCGCCGACGACGAGGCGTCCGAGCTGGACCTGACCCCCGAGGACATCGGCGAGATCGAACCCGTCCCGGCCGCCCGCGCCCTGCCCGAGCAGACCACCGCGGAGCGGGTCAACGGCTACGACGACGTCACCTGATCCCGCACCCGGCCCCCGGGCCCGCGCGTGATGCCCCCGCCCGGCGAGGACGGGGGCATCCGTCTTTGCCGATCAGCCCACGTTCCGGATAATGATCGTCCTGTTGTCGGTGGGGCCCGGTACGCTCGAAAGCACGATGACAGAGGACCTCTCACCGGCCGAGCGGTACGCGGCAGCCCGCAGGCGGGCAGCCGAGCAGGCCACCGCCCTCGCGTCCTTCCGCGAGATGTACGACTTCGGCCTCGACCCCTTCCAGATCGAGGCCTGCCAGGCGCTCGAGGCGGGGAAGGGCGTGCTGGTGGCCGCCCCCACCGGCTCGGGCAAGACGATCGTGGGCGAGTTCGCCGTCCACCTGGCCCTGCTCCAGGGCAAGAAGTGCTTCTACACGACACCCATCAAGGCCCTGTCGAACCAGAAGTACTCCGACCTGTGCCGCCGCTACGGCACGGCGAAGGTCGGCCTGCTGACCGGCGACAACAGCGTGAACGCGGACGCCCCGGTGGTCGTGATGACCACCGAGGTGCTGCGGAACATGCTCTACGCCGGCTCGCAGACCCTCCTGGGCCTGGGCTACGTGGTCATGGACGAGGTGCACTACCTCTCCGACCGCTTCCGCGGCGCCGTCTGGGAAGAGGTGATCATCCACCTGCCCGAGTCGGTGACGCTGGTGTCGCTGTCGGCGACCGTGTCCAACGCCGAGGAGTTCGGTGACTGGCTGGACACCGTCCGCGGCGACACCGAGGTGATCGTCTCCGAGCACCGGCCGGTGCCGCTGTTCCAGCACGTGCTCGCCGGGCGCCGGATGTACGACCTGTTCGAGGAGGGCGAGGGCCACAAGAAGGCCGTCAACCCCGACCTCGTGCGGATGGCCCGCATGGAGGCGACCCGGCCGTCGTACCAGGACCGCCGGCGCGGCCGCGCCATGCGCGAGGCCGACCGGGAGCGGGAGCGCCGGCAGCGCTCGCGCGTGTGGACGCCGGGGCGCCCCGAGGTCATCGAGCGGCTCGACGCCGAGGGCCTGCTCCCGGCCATCACCTTCATCTTCAGCCGGGCCGCCTGCGAGGCCGCCGTCCAGCAGTGCCTGTACGCGGGCCTGCGGCTCAACGACGACGAGGCCCGGGAGAAGGTCCGGGTCCTGGTCGAGGAGCGCACCGCCCACATCGCCCCGGAGGACCTGCACGTCCTCGGCTACTACGAGTGGCTGGAGGGCCTGGAGCGCGGCATCGCCGCCCACCACGCCGGCATGCTGCCGACCTTCAAGGAGGTCGTGGAGGAGCTGTTCGTGCGGGGCCTGGTGAAGGCCGTGTTCGCCACCGAGACCCTCGCGCTCGGCATCAACATGCCCGCCCGCTCGGTGGTGCTGGAAAAGCTCGTCAAGTGGAACGGCGAGCAGCACGCCGACATCACACCGGGCGAGTACACCCAGCTCACCGGCCGCGCGGGGCGCCGCGGCATCGATGTCGAGGGCCACGCTGTGGTGCTCTGGCAGCGTGGCATGAGCCCCGAGCACCTGGCCGGTCTCGCGGGCACGCGCACCTACCCGCTGCGCTCCAGCTTCAAGCCGTCGTACAACATGGCCGTCAACCTGGTCGAGCAGTTCGGGCGGCACCGCTCGCGCGAACTGCTGGAGACCTCGTTCGCGCAGTTCCAGGCCGACAAGTCGGTCGTCGGGATCTCCCGGCAGGTGCAGCGCAACGAGGAGGGCCTGGAGGGCTACAAGGCCTCCATGACCTGCCACCTCGGCGACTTCGAGGAGTACGCGCGGCTGCGCCGCGAACTGAAGGACCGCGAGAACGAACTGGCCCGGCAGGGCGCGAACCTGCGGCGCGCGGAGGCCGCCGTCGCCCTGGAGCGGCTCAAGCCGGGTGACGTCATCCACGTCCCGACGGGCAAGTACGCGGGGCTGGCCCTGGTGCTGGACCCCGGGCTGCCGGCCGGCCGGTCCAACGGCCACCGCGGCTTCGACCACCACGACGGCCCGCGCCCGCTGGTGCTGACCGCCGAACGGCAGGTCAAGCGGCTGGCGTCGATGGACTTCCCGGTGCCCGTCGAGCCGCTGGACCGCATGCGGATCCCGAAGAGCTTCAACCCGCGCTCCCCGCAGTCCCGCCGCGACCTCGCCTCGGCGCTGCGCACCAAGGCGGGGCACATCCCGCCGGACCGGCACCGCAAGCGGCGCTCCGAGGCCGCCGACGACCGCGAGATCGCCCGGCTGCGCACCGCGCTGCGCGCCCACCCCTGCCACGGGTGCGACGACCGCGAGGACCACGCCCGTTGGGCCGAGCGCTACCACCGGCTGCTGCGCGACACCCGGCAGCTGGAACACCGCATCGAGGGCCGGACGAACACCATCGCCCGCACCTTCGACCGCATCGTCGCGCTCCTGACCGAGCTGGACTACCTGCGCGGCAACGAGGTCACCGAGCACGGCAAGCGGCTCGCCCGGCTCTACGGCGAACTGGACCTGCTGGCCAGCGAATGCCTGCGCGAGCGCGTCTGGGAGGACCTCGCCCCCGCCGAACTGGCCGCCTGCGTCTCGGCGCTGGTGTACGAGGCGCGGATCGGGGACGACGCCATGGTGCCCAAGCTGCCCTCGGGCAAGGGCAAGGCCGCGCTCGGGGAGATGGTCCGCATCTGGGGCCGGCTGGACGCACTGGAGGAGGAGTTCCGGATCAGCCAGACCGAGGGGGTCGGTCAGCGCGAGCCGGATCTCGGGTTCGCGTGGGCCGCGTACATGTGGGCCTCCGGCATGGGACTCGACGAGGTGCTGTGCGAGGCGGAGATGCCGGCCGGTGACTTCGTGCGCTGGTGCAAGCAGGTGATCGACGTGCTGGGGCAGATCGCCGCGGCCGCGCCCGCCGAGGGCTCGACGGTGGCGAAGGCCGCCCGCAAGGCGGTCGACCAGTTGCTGCGGGGCGTGGTGGCCTACTCGTCGGTGGGCTGACGGCCCGTCGTGATGTCCCCGGCGTCCGGCAGGGTGCCGGGGACTTCCGGTATGTGCTCCTCGAACTCCGGTCGGTCATCGGGGAGTTCACTCATCACGGTGAGCTGCTTTCGCGCACCCGTACGCCGTCACGTTCAGTGTTCGAACAAGTGCGCACCGTGTAAATGGAGTTGAGCGTACTCCTGCCCCAGGGGCCATTTCAGGTGCTTGCCGAATATGACACGGCGATGATCCGGTCGAACTAAGCTCGCCCGCGACGCACCGAGTTGAGGTGAATTCGCGCTTCTGTTCCCAAACATCCGGAAGATCCCGTCAGTTCCATGAACCTTCCCCACGAAAGCTCCCCCGACACCCGGCCGACCCGTCCCAGAAGGCATCCATGGTGAGTGTTCGAAAGCCGCCCGGCGGCCGTGAACGTCCGTACGCACGCGTGCTGGTGCTGCCGGCACTGGTGATGGCCGCGGCCACCGGGGCCGCCGTCGCCCTGGTGCCGGCCACCGCCCGGATCGCCGTCGGCGGGTGCGGGGCCGTGGCCCTGCTGCTGGTCCTCGCCGCCGCCGCCGAAGTCGACCGCCGCGGGCGGAGACTGCGCGAGGCACGGGCCGAGCACGCCCGTCACACCGCGTACCTGGAGCACCGTCTCGCCGCCTACGACGCGGAGGTCGCCCGCCTCAACAGCGAGATCATGCCCACCGCGCTGCACCGGCTGCGCGCCGGGGAGTCGCTCCGGGAGGTGATGCGCAAGGTCGTCGACAGCAACCCCGAGATGCGCCTGACCGAGGCCCAGCGCGAGCTGATCCACCAGGCACTGCGCGGCGCCGACCACGAGATCTCGATGCGCGACGCCACCGAGCGCTCCGTCGTCAGCATCGCCCGCCGCGTCCAGGCCATCGTCCACCAGCAGGCCAAGGAACTGCGGGAGATGGAGGAGGACCACGGGCGCAACCCCGAGGTCTTCGACGACCTGCTGCGCGTCGACCACGGCACCGCGCTGATCGGCCGCCTCGCCGACTCCATCTCGGTCCTCGGCGGCGGCCGCCCCGGCCGCCAGTGGCCCCTGCCCGTGTCGCTGTACAGCGTGCTGCGCGGCGCCATGTCCCGGATCCTGGAGTACCGGCGCATCGAGCTGAACTCGATCGTCAACGTCAACATCAAGGGCACCTCGGTCGAGCCGATCCTGCACGCGGCCGCCGAGCTGATGGACAACGCCACCCGCTACTCCCCGCCGACCACCAAGGTGCACGTCACCGCCACCGAGGTGCAGACCGGCCTGGTCATCGAGATCGAGGACGCCGGCGTCAGCCTCAGCGAGGAGTCCCGCGCCCGTATCGAGCAGGCCATCACGGACGCCATGGTGGGCGACGACGCGCACAACCTCGGCGACAGCCCCCGCCTCGGCCTCGCGGTCGTCGGCCGGCTCTGCAAGGCCTTCGACATGCAGGTCTCGCTGCGCGCCTCCGCCTACGGCGGCGTCCGGGCGATCCTCGTCGTACCCCGCGTGATGACCACCACCGAGCCCGGGGTCGGCGCCGCGCACGGCATCGGCGCGACGGCCGTGCCCATCCCCGAACTCGGCGCCGTCGAGGGCCCCAAGCGGCCGCCCAAGAAGCGCCGCCCCACCAGCCCCCGGATCCCCGCCGGGATCTCCATGGAGGACGACGTCCCCGAGGTCACCGAGTGGACCGCGGGCGGGCTCCCGCAGCGCCGCAGCCGGGTGAAGACCCCCCTCAGCCAGCGGCTCGCCGAACAGGCCGCCATCGAGCGCGCCGAGCGCGAGGGCCGGCCCACCATCTGGTCGCAGACCAGGGCGGAGCCCGAACCCGAGCCCGAGATCGACCCCGAGCGCAAGAAGCTGATGGACCGCCCGCCCGGCCTGTGGGTGGACGCCTTCTGGGACGGCCTGCGCCAGGGCATGCCGGAGGGTGCCACCGCCTCCGAACTGACCGACTTCACGCGGAACCCGACCGCGTACCTGCACCTGATCGATGATTCGGCCGCCCCCACCGAGGCCGACGACGAGGGGAACCTCAAGTGATCCAGCAGCGAGCGAACCTGGACTGGATGCTCAAGCAGCTGAACGACGGCGTGCCGGGCATCCAGATGATCGTGGTCCTCTCCGCCGACGGACTGCGCATCGCGCGCTACGGCGGCGACCCCGACGCCGCCGACCGGGTGGCCGCCGCCTGCGCGGGCGTGCAGAGCCTGGCCGGCGCCATCATCCAGGAGATCCCGGGCGCCGGTGACATGAAGCTCGTGGTCATCGAGATCGACGGCGGCTACTTCTACCTCATGTCCGCCGGCGCCAACGCCTACCTCGCCGTGCTCGCCGACGTCACCTGCGAACCGGGCCGGATGGGCGCCATGATGCGCGACCTCGTCGTCCGGATCGGCACCCATCTCACCAGTCCGCCCCGGCGGAACGGGCAGACCGTATGACTCCTCCACGACGCAGGCGGCGCCGGCCGCAGCACCTGCCGGCACCCCCGCCCCCGCCTCCCGCGCGGCCGGAGGGCGGCAGCGACAGCGAACTGCGCAACCTGGAGCGGCTCTACACCATCGCCGGGCCGGGGGACGGCGGCCGGGCCGAACTCGACCTGGTCACGCTGATCGTGGCGCGCTCCGCGCCGCCGCCGTCCGCCTCGCCGGAGGAGGCGGCCGTGCTCCGGCTGTGCACCGCCCCCCTGTCCGTGGCCGAGCTCTCGGCCTATCTCAACCTGCCGTTCAGCGCGATGACCGTCCTGATCACCGAGCTGATCACGGCCGAACTGGTGCAGGCGCGCGCCCCGATCGTCCGCCAGGCGCTCCCCGACCGTTCACTCCTCGAAGCGGTGATGCATGGACTTCAACGGCTCTGACACGATCCCCGGACCACGCACCGAGGACCACCTGCCGCACACGGCCCAGGCCGCGGTGAAGATCGTCATCGTGGGCGGCTTCGGCGTCGGCAAGACCACCATGGTCGGCTCCGTCAGCGAGATCAGACCGCTGACCACCGAGGAGACCATGACCCAGGCCGGCATCGGCATCGACGACAACTACGGCTCCGACTCCAAGACGGCCACCACCGTGGCCATGGACTTCGGCCGCATCTCCCTCACCGAGAAGCTGGTGCTCTACCTCTTCGGCACCCCCGGCCAGGAGCGTTTCTGGTTCCTGTGGAACGGCCTGTTCGAGGGCGCGCTCGGCGCGGTCGTCCTGGTCGACGCCCGGCGCCTGGAAGTCAGCTTCGACGTCATGGGGCGGCTCGAGGAGCGCGGCGTCCCCTTCGTCGTCGCCGTCAACTCCTTCCCCGACGCGCCCCGTTACCCGCTCGAGGAGCTGCGCACCGCCCTGGACCTGGCACCGGAGATCCCGATCGTCGACTGCGACGTACGCCGCCGGGCCTCCAGCAAGGACGTGCTGATGACCCTGATGCGCTTCCTGCACTCCCTCGCCCTGTCCGGCGCCCTCACCTGACCCGCGCCCCGACCGGCCCCCTGCCCCCTTGCTCTTTTTCGTTCCGGAGACACCGTGACGTCCGAATTCCCTGCCCTGACCGGCACAGACACCAGTACCGAGACCGGCACCGGGGCCGGTGCGGACCCCGCTCCCGGCCCGCCGCCCGGCTGCCCCGCGCACGGTCTCGGCCCCGGCCGGCTGCGCCGGCTCTACGGCGCCGACGCGGAGGACCTCGGCGACCTCTACGAGCGCCTGCGCGAGGAGCACGGCGCCGTGGCGCCTGTCCTGCTCCACGACGACGTGCCGATGTGGGTGGTCCTCGGCCACGCCGAGAACCTCCACCTGGTGCGCAGCCCCTCCCAGTACACCCGCGACAGCCGGATCTGGAGCCCGCTGCGGGAGGGCATGGTCAAGCCCGACCATCCCCTCATGCCGCACATCGCCTGGCAGCCCATCTGCTCCCACGCCGAGGGCGACGAGCACCAGCGGCTGCGCGCGGCGGTCACCGGCGCCATGTCGACCATCAACCACCGCAGCATGCGCCGCCACATCGGCCGCCACACCCAGGAACTGGTCAACGCCTTCTGCGAGCGCGGCCGGGCCGACCTGGTCTCCCAGTTCGCCGAGCACCTGCCGATGGCCGTCATCTGCGAGATCCTCGGCATGCCCGAGGAGTACAACGACCGGATGGTGCAGGCCGCCCGCGACGCGCTCAAGGGCACCGAGACCGCCATCCAGAGCCACGCCTACGTCATGGACGCGCTCAGCCGGCTCACCACCCGGCGCCGCAACCGGCCCGAGGACGACGTCACCAGTCACCTCATCGGCCACCCGGCGGGCCTGACCGACGACGAGGTCCGCGAACACCTGCGCCTCGTCCTCTTCGCCGCCTACGAGGCCACCGCCAACCTCCTCGCCAACGCGCTGCGCATGGTCCTCACCGAGCCGGGCTTCCGGGCCCGGCTCAACGGCGGGCAGATGACCGTGCCGGAGGCCATCGAGCAGTCCCTGTGGGACGAGCCGCCGTTCAGCACCGTCTTCGGCTACTTCGCCAAGCAGGACACCGAGCTGGGCGGGCAGCGCATCCGCAAGGGCGACGGGCTGCTGTTCGCGCCCGCCCCGGGCAACATCGACCCGCGCATCCGCCCGGACCTGTCCGCCGGCATGCAGGGCAACCGCTCCCACCTCGCCTTCGGCGGCGGACCGCACGAGTGCCCCGGCCAGGACATCGGCCGCGCCATCGCCGACGTCGGCGTGGACGCGCTGCTGACCCGGCTGCCGGACGTCCAGCTGGAGTGCGCCGAGGAGGAGCTGACCTGGCGCGCGTCGATCGCCTCGCGGCACCTGGTGTCGCTGCCGGTGCGGTTCGAACCCAAGCCCCAGCAGGACGCCGGACGGCCGCCCAGCCCCTCACCGATCCCGCCCCAGCGCTCCGGCTGGCAGGTCGGCGCCCTGCGCACCGACCCGGCCCCCGTCCCCGAGCCCCGGCAGGTGCCGCTGCCCCCCGCCCTCGCCACCGAACCGGAGCGGCCGGCGGCCCCGGAGCCCGCGCGCCGCGAGAGCGCGTGGCGGCGCCTGCTGCGCTGGTGGCTGGGGGAGTGAGCCCGGCGTGAGCCGGACGGGAGACCCTAGGGCGCGCCGCCTGCCCACCCGGCCGGATCGGTCCAGGCCCGCAGGGTCCGGCCGCTGACGAGCGCGTGCTCGACCCCCGTGACCGGGTCGGTGAACTCCAGCCTGCGCGCCAGCAGTTGCAGTGGACGGCGGAAGTCACCGGCCGGTACGGGGGCGGCGACCTCGGGGTAGAGCGGGTCGCCGAGGATGGGCACGCCGAGGGCGTTCAGGTGCACGCGCAGCTGGTGCGTCTGGCCGGTCCCGGGCAGCAGCCGGTAGCGCCCGAGGCCGTCGCGCTCCCGGTGCTCGGCGAGCTCCACCTGGGTCACCGCGTTCGGCTCGCCCTCGACCTCCCGGGCGGCCAGTACCCCGCGCTCCTTCACGATGCGGCTGCGCACGGTGCGGGGCAGGTCGAGCGAGGGATCGTAGGGCGCTACGGCCTCGTACTCCTTGCGCACCCGGCGGTCCCGGAACAGCGTCTGGTACGCGCCCCGCTCCTCGGGCCGCACCGTGAACAGCACCAGACCCGCGGTGAGCCGGTCCAGCCGGTGCGCGGCGGTCAGGGCCGGGATGCCCAGGTCGCGCCGCAGCCGGGCCAGTGCGGTCTCGGCGACGTGCGCGCCGCGCGGGGTGGTGGCGAGGAAGTGCGGCTTGTCCGCCACGACGATGTGCGCGTCGCGGTACACCACCTCCACGGGGAACGGCACCGGCTCCTCCGCGGGCAGCTCCCGGTGGAACCACACGGACATGCCCGGCCGGTACGGCGCGTCCGGCGCCACCGCCCGCCCGTCGGCGCCGACGACCAGCCCCGCCCGGAACATCGCCTCGACCGCCCCCTGCGGGGCCCCGGACAGCCGCTCCACGAGATGCTCCCGCACGGTCGCCCACTCCCCGCCGGACGGCAGTCGCACGCGCACCGCGTCGACTCCGTCCCGTTGCGGGAGCGGGGCGGGCGGGGCGGGGGTACGGCGTCTCATCGCGCACCAGGGTACGGCGCCCGCCCACCGCCCGGCGGCCGCGGGACGCCGTCCGCCGGCTCAGGCGGCCGCCGCGCCACCGCCCTCCTGCTCGGCCTCGATACGGGCGTTCCACTCCCGCTTGGAGGCCTGCCAGCCGTCCTCGTTGTGCCCGAGGCGCCAGTAGCCGGAGATCGACAGGTCCTCGCGCGGGATCCGCAGGTCGACCCGGAGCAGCCGGCGCAGCTCCTTCACGAAGGACGCCTCGCCGTGCACGAACGCCTGCAGCCGGCCCTCCGGGAACTCGAGCGCGCGCACGGCCTCCAGCAGGGCCTCGCCCACCGGCCGCTCCCCGCGGTGCAGCCAGACGACTTCGACGTCGGAGTCGATCTTCTGCTCCTCCTCGGGACCCGCCACCTCCACGAAGGCGTGGGCCCGGGCGCCGGCGGGCAGCGCCTCCAGGGCGCGGGCGATCGCGGGCAGCGCGCTCTCGTCACCGGCGAGCAGGTGCCAGTCGGCCTCAGGATCGGGCGCGTACGCACCGCCGGGGCCCATGAAGTGGACGCTCTCCCCGGGCCGCACCCGCGTGGCCCACGGGCCGGCCAGGCCCTCGTCGCCGTGCAGGACGAAGTCCAGGGTCAGCTCCCGCTGCCGGGGATCCCAGGCGCGCACCGTGTACGTCCGGGTGACCGGCCACTGCTCCCGCGGGAACTCGGCGCGGATCCGCTCCAGGTCGAAGGGGGCCGGGTAGGTCACGCCCGCGGGGCCGAACAGCAGCTTCACATAGTGGTCGGTGCAGCTGTCCGCCGTGAAGTCGGCGAGGCCGGCGCCGCCGAGCACCACCCGCTGCACGTGCGGGGTCAGCCGCTCGGTGCGCACCACCCGGGCGGTGCGGGTCCTGCGCGGCTTTCGTTCCGGACGCTCTGCCATCACGGCCTCCTGCTGCATTGGTTAGGGTTGCCTAAGTTAGCATCTCCTCACCGGCCGCACCTCTCCCAGGAGAGGAATCACTGCGCGAGCGTCGTCAGCAGCCGCTGCAGAGAGCCGCCCAGCCCCCAGCGTGCCGCCAGCTCCTCAAGCCCCGCCGGATCGCGCGGGGTGCGCGGCAGCGCGGTGTCGACCTCCGGCAGCGGCACGTCGCCGGCCACCCGCACCACCTTCGGCGCGACCTCGACGTACGGCCGGGCCTCGGTGAGCCGCTTGCGCTGCGACGGCGTGAGCTTCGACGCCGGGTCGCCGGCCGCCGCCATGATCCCGGCCAGGTCGCCGAAGTCGGCGAGCAGCCTGGCGGCGGTCTTCTCGCCGATCCCGGCCACGCCCGGCAGTCCGTCGCTCGGATCGCCGCGCAGCAGCGCCAGATCCGCGTACCCCCGCCCGTCGACCCCATACTTCTCGCGCAGCACCGCCTCGTCGGTCAGCTGCAGCGTGCCGACGCCCTTCAGCGGGTACAGCACCCGGATGCCGCGCCGGTCGTCGACGAGCTGGTACAGGTCGCGGTCGCCGGTGACGATGTCGACCGGGCCGTCCGCGCGCGCGGCGAACGTGCCGATCACGTCGTCCGCCTCGTACCCCTCGACCCCGACCCGGGCGATGCCGACCGCGTCCAGCACCGCCTCGATGACCGGCACCTGCGGGGTGAGTGTGTCGGGCACCTGCTCCTCGTCCGGCGCGCCCTCGTGCTCCTCGGCGACCCGGTGCGCCTTGTACGTCGGGATCAGGTCGACCCGCCACTGGGGGCGCCAGTCGGCGTCCATGCAGGCCACCAGCCGCTCCGGCCGGTGGTCCCGCACCAGCCGGTCGATGAAGTCCAGCAGCCCGCGCACGGCGTTCACCGGCGTGCCGTCCGGCGCCCGCACGGAGTCGGGCACGCCGAAGTAGGCACGGAAATACAGGGATGCGGTGTCGAGCAGCATGAGTCGTCCGGTCACGTTCGCATCATGCCGTACGGCACCGACAGTGCCCGGTGCGCTCCACGACGCGTCACGTCCTGTGCATCCGCCCCGCATCGACTCCTGACTGCCCGCCACCCACGCCGAGTACGGGAAGAAGTACGGCAAGCGGCTCTACGGCCTCGGCAAGCGGTACGGAGCCACCTCGCTGAAGCTGACCGTCCCCTCCTATGCCAAGGACGTGAATTCCCTGGCGGACCTGAAGGACCACCCCTGCGAGTTCGGCGGGAAGATCGGTTCCCCGCCAGGGCGGCAGAAGCCGGGCGGCCGGGTGACCTGACCGGCGTTCGCGCCCACCGCACGCCCTTGCCCACGGAAAGGATCCGGCCAACCACGCAGCGCTCTCGGCGCGGGGCCGGCGGGAACACGGACGGCCGTATCCGCCTTGAACGTGGTAAGACCCGTCCTGCACGGCGAGCCGCCGCACTGGCTCGAACCGTGGGGGTGCGGGCCCGCCGGCGTGTCAGGGATGTGACAGGCGCGTGAAACGGTTTGCCGAACATGCGTAGGGTGCAGAGAACTCATCAGAGGTGTGTCCGGCGGTGGGCACCCGGTCCGTGGCACGACGAGTGAAGGAGGGAGCCGGAGCGATGGGCGACCACAAAGAGCAGCAGCCCGTGCGGGTGGGCGCGGCCGTCCGGCGGCGTCGCCGCGCGCTGGAGCTCACCCTCGCCGTGGTGGCCGAGCGCAGCGGCCTGTCGGTGCCCTTCCTCAGCCAGGTGGAGAACGACAAGGCGCGCCCGAGCAGCGGCTCCCTGGAGAAGCTGGCCGACGCCCTGCGCACCACGGCCGTGGAACTCCTCGCCGCCGCCGACCCGGCGTGCAGCGTGGACGTCGTGCGCGCCGAGCCCGCCGCCGAGGGCGACTTCGTCCCGCGCACCCGCTCCCTGGTCCGCGGCCACCACCAGCTGCACGCCTCCGAGTTCACCGGCGACCACGACGCGGGCCGGGAGTACCAGCACCGCAACGACGAGCTGATGTACGTGGCCGACGGGGCCGTCGAGATCGAGGCCGAGGGCCGCGCCTACCGCCTCGGCCGCGGCGACACCCTGTACCTGACCGGCGGGGTCCGCCACCGCTGGCGGGCCACGGTCCCGGACACCCGGGTGGTCGTCGTGGCGGTCGCCGAGCACATCGAGGCGGTCCAGGACCGGTCGCGTTAGTGCGGGTCGTCTCCCTGGTCCCGTCCCTGACGGAGGCCGTCGCCGCCACACTGCCCGGCGCCCTCGTGGGGGCCACCGACTGGTGCAGCCGGCCGCCCGGCCTGGACGTCACCCGCATCGGCGGCACCAAGAACCCCGACCGGGACCGCATCCTCGCGCTCGCCCCCGACCTGGTGATCGCCAACGAGGAGGAGAACCGCGCTTCCGACCTGGACGCCCTGCGCGCGGCCGGCCTGCCGGTGCTGGTCACCGAGGTGCGGACGGTCCCGCAGGCCTTCCGGGAGCTGGACCGGGTGCTGACCGCGTGCGGCGCGCCGGTCCGGCCCCCCTGGCTGGCCGAGGCGGAGGCCGTCTGGGCCGCGCTCCCGCCGCCCGCCGCGCGCCGCACGGCGGTCGTGCCGGTGTGGCGCCGCCCCTGGATGGTCCTGGGCCGGGACACCTTCGCGGGCGACGTCCTGGCCCGCCTGGGCGTGCACCACCTGTACGCCGGGCACCCCGACCGCTACCCCCGCGTCCCGCTGGAGGAGCTGCGGGCGGCGGGCCCGGACCTCGTGGTCCTGCCCGACGAGCCCTACCGGTTCACCCCCGACGACGGCCCCGAGGCCTTCCCCGGGCTGCCCTGCGCCCTGGTCAGCGGACGGCACCTGACCTGGTACGGCCCGTCGCTGACCGAGGCGCCCCGGGTACTGGCCGCGGCCCTGCGCGCAGCCCACCGCTGAGCCGGCCGCGCGGTACATCGCACCCAACGGGACATAAGCTGGTCTTATGAGTGGGAGTGGGAGCGAGGAGTACGCGACGGACGCCGGCCGGCCCGGCGGCTCGCTGGCGCACCGGGTGCCCGACCTCGGCGCGCTGGAACTGCTGCTGGCCGTGGCCCGGCTGGGCAGCCTCGGCGCGGCGGCACGCGAGGTCGGCATCACCCAGCCCGCCGCCAGCAGCCGCATCCGCTCGATGGAGCGGCAGCTGGGCGTGGCCCTGGTCGACCGCTCGCCGCGCGGCTCCCGGCTCACCGACGCGGGCGCCCTGGTGACCGACTGGGCCCGCCGGGTGGTGGAGGCGGCGGCCGCCTTCGACGCCGGTGCCCGGGCCCTGCGGGACCGCCGCGACTCACGGCTGCGGGTCGCTGCGAGCATGACCATCGCCGAGTACCTGCTCCCGGGCTGGCTCCTCGCCCTGCACGCCGAGCGCCCCGACACCGCCGTGTCCCTGCTCGCGGGCAACTCCGCGAAGGTCGCCGAACTCCTGCTGGACGGTGAGGCGGACCTGGGCTTCGTGGAGGGGCTCACCGTCCCGGCGGGCCTGGACTCGACGGTGATCGCCCGGGACCGCCTGATCGTCGTCACGGCTCCGGGACACCCCTGGGCGCGCCGCCGGCGCCCGCTGACCCCGCGGGAGCTGGCGGCCACCCCGCTCATCCTCCGGGAACGCGGCTCCGGCACCCGCCAGGTGCTCGACACCGCGTTGGGCGGCCTCGCCCGCCCGCTGATCGAGCTCTCCTCGACGACGGCGGTGAAGGCGTCGGCGGTCAGCGGCGCCGGCCCCTCGGTCCTGAGCGAGCTGGCGGTGGGGGAGGAGCTGGCCATGCGGCGCCTGGTGAGCATCCCGGTGGACGGCGTGTCCCTGCGCCGCGACCTGCGCGCGGTATGGCCCACGGGCCACCGCCCCACGGGACCGGCCCGGGAACTGCTGTCCCTGACGCGCGGGTAGCACGGCATCGGGGACCGGGGGGTACGGCCTCCTTCAGGAGGCCGCCGCCACCAGCGCCCGCATCACCCGCAGGTCCTCGCCCATCTCCGGGTGCCACTGGACCCCCAGCGCCCAGCCGTCGCCCGGTGGGAGTTCGAGCGCCTCCACCGTGCCGTCCGCCGCGTGGGCCGAGGCCACCAGGCCCGCCCCGAGCCGCTCGACCGCCTGGTGGTGGTACGTCGGCACCAGCACCTCCTCCGGGACGATCCCGCCGAACACCGTCCCCGGCACCGGCTTCACCGGGTGCCCGCCGAACACCCCGACCACCTCCGCGTGCCCCTCCAGATGCTGGACGAGGGTGCCCCCGAGCGCCACGTTCAGCAGCTGCATGCCCCGGCAGATCCCCAGCAGCGGCACCCCCGCCGACAGCGCCGCCCCGATCAGGGCCAGCTCCCAGGCGTCCCGCTCGTGTGCCGGCGGCCCGGTGCGCGGCGAGCGCTCGGCGCCGTAGCGCGCCGGGTCGACGTCCGGTCCGCCCGCGATCACCAGGCCGTCCAGCCGCCCCACCACCCGGGCCGCGTGCCCGGGGTCGTCCGGCGGCAGCATGGCGGCCAGTCCGCCGGCCCCCTGCACGAGCCGCGGGTACGCCGAGGGCAGCAGGGCCGCCTCCAGCGTCCACACACCCCAGCGGGCCTGCGTCTCCAGGTACGTACTCACACCGATCAGCGGCCGCACAGGACTCACCCCGCCCTCCCGGTAAACCAAAGGTTCACTTTCCCACCTTTGCGGAGCGTCACGCCAGGAATCCCCGCAGCAGCGCCGCCGTGCCCGCGCAGTGCTCCCGCATCATCTCCCGCGCGCCGTCCGCGTCCCCCTCCAGCACCGCCTCCACCAGCGCGGTGTGCTGCCGCTGGGAGTGCTCCAGATTGCGCACCAGCAGCGGGATGCGGTCCAGCAGGTCGTTGACGGTCGCCCGGACCGCCGCGTACTGCGCGGTCAGCGACGGAGACCCGCACAGCTCGGCCAGCGTCAGGTGCAGCAGCGTGTCCAGCCGCCGGTAGTCCGCGAGCGGGGCGTCACGGGTCCGCTCGAGCGCCCGCCCCAGCCGATCGGCCCGCTCGCCGGTCAGCCCGTGCGCCGCGCACAGCCCCGCCGCCCCGACCTCCAGCACCTCGCGGAAGCGCAGCACGTCCTCGAGGTCCACCTCGGCGATCCGCCGGCGCAGCTCGTCCGCGCCGCCCGCCTCCGCGCGCGGCCGTACGAACGTCCCGCCGTACCGGCCGCGCCGCGACTCCACCAGGCCCTGCTCGTGCAGCACCTTCAGCACCTCGCGCAGCGTCACCCGGCTGATCCCGAGCCGCTCCGCCAGCTCCCGCTCGGCGGGCAGCCGTTCGCCGGCCGGCACCAGGCCCAGGCGGACGACCTGGAGGATCTGCTCCAGCGCCTCCTCGAAGCCGTTGCCCGCCCGGACCGGCCGCAGCACCGGGGCGAGCCGGTCCGCCGGCGTCTCCGCGCTCCCGCCACCCGACATGCGGCCGCGCCCCCTTCCCAATCAAAGGTCCTCGGCAATACCTTATGGCTCCCGGCCCCGCCGCCGAACGCGCAGAAGCCAAGGAGGCTGTCCCGTGGCAGACCGCACACCCCCGCTGAGCGCGGAGGAACTGCACGCCCTCGTCGCCGGCGGCGAGATCGACACGGTCGTCCTGGCCTTTCCCGACATGCAGGGGCGCCTCCAGGGCAAGCGGTTCGCCGCCCGCTTCTTCCTCGACGAGGTCCTGGAGCACGGCACCGAGGGCTGCAACTACCTCCTCGCCGTCGACACCGAGATGAACACCGTCGACGGCTACGCCATGTCCTCCTGGGACCGCGGCTACGGCGACTTCGCGATGCACCCCGACCTCGCCACCCTGCGCCGCATCCCCTGGCACCCCGGCACCGCCCTGCTCCTCGCCGACCTCGCCTGGAACGACGGCTCGCCGGTCGCCGCCGCCCCGCGCCAGATCCTGCGCCGCCAGCTCGACCGCCTCGCCGGCCACGGGTACACCGCCCGGGTCGGCACGGAACTCGAGTTCATCGTCTTCAAGGACAGCTACGAGCAGGCCTGGGACGCCGACTACCGCGGCCTGACCCCCGCCAACCAGTACAACATCGACTACTCCGTCCTCGGCACCGGCCGCATCGAGCCCCTGCTGCGCCGCCTGCGCAACGACATGGCGGGCGCCGGCCTCACCGTCGAGTCCGCCAAGGGCGAGTGCAACCCCGGCCAGCACGAGATCGTCTTCCGCTACGACGAGGCCCTCGTCACCTGCGACCAGCACGCGCTGTACAAGACCGGTGCCAAGGAGATCGCCGCCCAGGAGGGCGTCTCGATCACCTTCATGGCCAAGTACGACGAGCGCGAGGGCAACTCCTGCCACATCCACCTCTCGCTCGCCGACGCCGACGGCGCGAACGTCATGGCCGGACCCGACGGAATGTCCGACGTGATGCGGCACTTCCTCGCCGGGCAGCTCGCCGCCCTGCGCGACTTCTCCCTCCTCTACGCCCCCAACATCAACTCCTACAAGCGCTTCCAGCGCGGCTCCTTCGCCCCCACCGCCGTCGCCTGGGGCCACGACAACCGCACCTGCGCCCTCCGCGTCGTCGGCCACGGCCGCTCCCTGCGCTTCGAGAACCGGCTCCCCGGCGGCGACGTCAACCCCTACCTCGCCGTCGCCGGACTCGTCGCGGCGGGCCTGCACGGCATCGAGCAGCGGCTGGAACTCCCCGAGCCCTGCCCCGGCAACGCCTACACCGCGGACTTCGCGCGCGTCCCCACCACCCTGCGGGAGGCCGCCGAGCTCTGGGAGAACAGCCCCCTGGCCAAGGCCGCCTTCGGGGACGAGGTCGTGGCCCACTACCGCAACATGGCGCGCGTCGAACTCGAGGCCTTCGACGCCGCGGTCACCGACTGGGAACTGCGCCGCTCCTTCGAACGCCTGTGAAAGGTCACCACGTGTCCGACCCGCACGAGCTGACGGTCCTCAACCCCGCCACCGAGGAGGTCGTCGCCACCGTCCCCGCCGCCACCGCCGAGGACGTCGCCGCCGCCGTCGCCCGGGCCGTACGCGCCCAGCGAACCTGGGCCCTCCTGCCGCCCGCGGACCGCGCCCGCCTGCTGCGCCGCTTCGCCGACACCGTCGACACCCACGTCGAGGAACTGGCCCGGCTGGAGGTCCGCGAGGCCGGGCACACCGTCGGCAACGCCCGATGGGAGGCCGGCAACGCCCGCGACCTGCTGCTCTACGCGGCCGGCGGCGCCGAACGCCTGCTCGGCCGGCAGATCCCCGCCCCCGGCGGCTGGAACGTCACCTTCCACGAACCGCTCGGCGTCGTCGGCGTGATCGCCCCCTGGAACTTCCCCATGCCGATCGCCGCCTGGGGCTCCTTCCCGGCCCTCGCGGCCGGCAACGCGGTCGTCCTCAAGCCCGCCGAGACCACCCCGCTCACCGCCCTGCGCCTCGCCGAACTCGCCCTGGAGGCGGGCCTGCCCGAGCACGTGTTCCAGGTCGTCCCCGGCTACGGCCGCACCGCCGGCCGGGCCCTCGCCGACCACCCCGACATCGCCAAGATCGTCTTCACCGGCTCCACCCGCACCGGCCGCGAGGTCATGGAGCGCTGCGCGCGACTCGTCAAGCCGGTCACCCTCGAACTCGGCGGCAAGAGCCCCAACGTCGTCTTCGCCGACGCCGACCTGCGGGCAGCCCTCGACCCCTTCTCCTTCCTGGACAACTCCGGCCAGGACTGCTGCGCCCGCACCCGGATCCTGGTCGAGGACACCGTGCTGGAGGAGGCCCGCGCCGTCCTCGCCGACGGGCTGGCCGCCGTGGTGGTCGGCGACCCGGCCGACGACAAGACGCAGATGGGGCCGCTGATCTCCCGCCGGCAACTGGACCGCGTACGGTCCTACGTCCCCGAGGGCGCCCCGGCCCTGCGCGGCAGCGCACCCGAGGGCCCCGGATTCTGGTTCCCGCCGACCGTGCTGACGGGGGAGCGCCCGGACAGCCCGGCGGCCCGCGAGGAGATCTTCGGCCCCGTCGCCGTCCTCCTGCCCTTCACCGGCGAACAGGACGCGATCCGCCTCGCCAACGACACCCCCTACGGCCTCTCGGGCTCCGTCTGGACCCGGGACGTGGGCCGCGCCCTGCGCGTCTCCCAGGCCGTGCGCGCGGGCAACCTGTCCGTCAACTCCCATTCCAGCGTCCGCTACTGGACCCCGTTCGGCGGCTTCAAGCAGTCCGGCCTCGGCCGCGAACTCGGCCCCGACGCCCTGACCGCCTTCACCGAGACCAAGAACGTCTTCATCAGCACGGAGGGCCCCGCACTGTGACCGAAGAGATCGTGTGCCGCCGACTGGCCGGCCGTACCGCCGTCGTCACCGGAGCCGGCAGCGGCATCGGGCTGGCCGCCGCCCGCCGCCTCGCCTCCGAGGGCGCCCACGTCGTCTGCGGCGACGTCGACGAGACCCGCGGCAAGGCCGCCGCCGAGGAGACCGGCGGGCTCTTCGTGAAGGTCGACGTCACCGACCCCGAGCAGGTCGAGGCGCTGTTCAAGGCGGCGTACGACACCTACGGCAGCGTCGACGTCGCCTTCAACAACGCCGGCATCTCCCCGCCCGACGACGACTCCATCCTGGAGACCGGCCTCGAGGCCTGGAAGCGCGTCCAGGAGGTCAACCTGACCTCCGTCTACCTGTGCTGCAAGGCCGCCCTGCCCTACATGCGCCGCCAGGGCCGGGGCTCCATCATCAACACCGCGTCGTTCGTGGCGAGGATGGGCGCGGCCACGTCCCAGATCTCGTACACCGCCTCCAAGGGCGGCGTGCTCGCCATGTCCCGCGAACTCGGCGTGCAGTTCGCCCGGGAGGGCATCCGGGTCAACGCCCTGTGCCCGGGGCCGGTCAACACCCCGCTGCTGCGGGAGCTGTTCGCCAAGGACCCCGAGCGCGCCGCCCGCCGCCTCGTCCACATCCCGGTCGGCCGTTTCGCCGAGGCCGAGGAGATCGCCGCCGCCGTCGCCTTCCTGGCCAGCGACGACTCCTCCTTCGTCAACGCCACCGACTTCCTGGTGGACGGCGGCATCTCGGGGGCCTACGTCACGCCGCTGTAGGGCGGACGGTCACCGCGGGCCGGTCACAGGAACGTGCGCCCCTCACCCCGGTAGGTGGGCGCGGTCGCGGTGACCGCGTCCCCCTCGACCAGGTGCAGCGTGTCGAACCGCTCGCACAGCTCGCCCGCCTTGGCGTGCCGGAACCACACCTTGTCCCCGATGAGCAGGTCGTCCGCGGGCGAGCCGAGCAGCGGGGTCTGCACCTCGCCCGGCCCCTCCTGCGGGTCGTACGCCAGCCCCTCGGGCAGGTACGGCACCGGCAGCCGGTCGGGGCCGGGGGCACCCGACGCGGGGTAGCCGCCGCCGAGCACGGTGACCACGCCCACGCCGGGCCGCCGGACGACGGGCTGGGCGAACAGGGCGGCCGGACGGCCCGTGAACGAGGTGTAGTTGTCGAAGAGGCGCGGCACGTACAGCCCCGAGCCGGCCGCGATCTCCGTGACCGCGTCCTCGGCGGCGGTGTGCTGCACGCTGCCGGTGCCGCCGCCGTTGACGAACTCCAGGTCCGGCGCCACGGCCCGCACCGCCCGCACCACCGCGGCGCGCCGCTCGGCCAGCTCCCGCCGGGCGGCCGCCTGCATCAGCCGGATCGCCCGCGAGCGCAGCGGGCGCCCGGCCAGCGCGTCCCCGACCCCGGCGATGTGCCCCTCGTACGCCATGATCCCCACCAGCCGGAAACCCGGCCGCCGGGCCACGGCCCGTGCCAGCTCGGCCAGTTGGGCGGGGGAGTACAGCGGCGAGCGCCGCGCGCCCACCCGGACGCGGCCGCCCAGCAGCTTCAGCGAGGTGTCCAACTCCAGGCAGACACGCACCACTTCACGTCCGCCGTCGCGGGCCGCGTCGATCAGGTCGAGCTGGGCCACGTCGTCGATCATGACGGTGACGGCGCCCGCGAGTTTGGGGTCGGCGGCCAGTTCGGCGAAACCGGAGCGGTCGGCGGACGGGTAGGCCAGCAGGACGTCGTCGAATCCCGAGCGCGCGAGCCACAGCGACTCGGCGAGGGTGAACGACATGATGCCCCGGAAACCGTCCCTGGCCAGGACGCGTTCCAGCAGGGCGCGGCAGCGCACGGACTTGCTGGCGACCCGGACCGGCTTCCCGCCGGCCCGCCGGACGAGGTCGTCCGCGTTGGCGTCGAAGGCATCCAGGTCCACGATCGCGAGAGGGGCGTCGAGATGGGCGGTGGCCCGGTCGTAACGGGCCCGGTCGGCGGCGCGCGCAGTCATGACGGAAGCCTGCCAGACCGGATTACCGCAGGGTAGGGGGACGATACGGGCAGATGCCCCGGCCTGCCGGACTGGTTCTCGTCCGGTCCCGGACAAGCCGTAGAGTGACGCGCACGCACGGCTGTACGGACCGGTCGCGGCACCTGAACCGGGATGCCTGTTCGGCCGTACGGGTATGCGTGCCCGGAGGGAGCTTCGCACGAGCTCCGCACCGGGCGCGGCCGAGGAGCACGACGGCCCGCGTACGAGGAAACGGCCCGGGCACGAGGAAACGGGGGGTGCATGAGCACGGAAGCGCGCCGCGCCCCCGTCCCTCCACACCCGGCCTCCACGCCCCCCGGCGCACCGGCGCGCGAACGGGCGGACCAGGACGCGCAGGGCTCCGCGGCGCTTCGCGGCGCGAGGCCCGGCCCGGCCGGGCCGGTCGGCTCCGCCGGCCGCCGCGACCGGGAGCGACCCGCGGACGTGGATCTCGACGACGAGCCCTCGGTGTTCACGCCCCGCGCCCCGCGCGACGCGACCTCCGGCGCGGCACGGCCCCGGGCCGGGCACCGGCCCCCCGCCGTACCCGAGTCCGCCGCCCCGATGAGCCCCCCGCCGCCCCCCGCCTCGGCCCGCTTCCCCGACACCCCACCGACCGCCGGCCGCCCCGGTCCGTCCTCGCCCACCAACGCCTCACAGGCCGCCGACCGCACTGGTCCGGCCGCGGTGGTGCCGCCGCGCCCCGGGCACCGTCCGGCCGCTCCGGCGGAGTCCTCGACGGGCACCCCCCGCCCGGCCTCCCAGCCGCCGTCTCCCGGGTCCGGCGCCGCCGCGTCACCGGCCGTTGACCGCCCGGGTCCGGGCGCGGTCGTGCCCCCGCGCCCGGCGCACCGTCCGGACCCACCGGCGGAGTCCCCGACGGGCGCCCCCCGCCCGGTTTCCCAGTCACCGACTCCGGGGTCCGGCGCCGCCGCGTCACCGGCCGTTGACCGCCCGGGTTCGGGCGCGGTCGTGCCCCCGCGCCCGGCGCACCGTCCGGACCCACCGGCGGAGTCCCCGACGGGCGCCCCCCGCCCGGTTTCCCAGTCACCGACTCCGGGGTCCGGCGCCGACGCCTCGCCGGCCGTTGACCGCCCGGGTTTGGGCGCGGTCGTGCCCCCGCGCCCGGCGCACCGTCCGGACCCACCGGCGGAGTCCCCGACGGGCGCCCCCCGCCCGGCCTCTCAGTCACCGTCTCCAGGGTCCGGTGCCGCAGCTTCACCGGCCGCCGGCCGTCCCGGTCCGGGCGCGGTCGCGCCACCGCGTCCGCCGCAGCGTCCGGATGCCCCGTCCCGGCCTTCGGCCGTCCCCGGGCAGTCCCCGGCGGAGACGACGGCCCGCCTCCGCCCGCCCACTGCGGCGTCCGGAGCCGGAGCCCCGGTGGAGGGGCTGTCGGAGACGACGGCCCGGCTGCGGCCGATCCGTTCGGGTGTGGGGCCGGGCCCGGAGCCCGGCCGCGCGGACTCCTCACCCGGGCCCGACCCCCGGCGGCAGGCTGCCGCCGGCTCCCCGGCGCGCACCGCGTGGAGCCCGAGCGACCCCGCCCACCCGGTGAGTCCCGTACCCGCCGCACCCGATCCGGCACTGTCCTGGAGCGCGAGCGCGAGCGCGAGCGCGTCCGCTCGGCCCGCCGGGGCGTTCGGGGAGCCGGGACCGGGGCGCCGGCCCGGGTTGCGCGTGGGGCCCCGCACCGCTGCCGCGGCCGCCTGCCTGGTGCTCGGCATCGGGCTCATCGGCGGTGCCGCGACCGGGAGTTGGCTCACCGGCGACAGCGGGAGCGGCGTCACCGCGACGGGGTTCGGCGCGGCCGGCACCCTGTGGCACAGCGTGCCCGTGGACCAGCTGTTCCCGCCCACCGTCCGGGGCACCGGCGCCGGCCCCGGCGGAGCCGACCGCACCTGGACGAGGATCGCCGTCGCCCCCGACACCGGCTGCGCCGACGCCTTCGACCCGCTGCTGCGCAAGGCCCTCGCCCCCGTCGGCTGCCGGCGGCTGCTGCGCGCCACCTACACCGACGCCACCCAGAGCTACGTCACCACCGTCGGCCTGCTGTTCACCAAAGGCGACGCCGCCGCCATGTCCGCCCTCGCCGCCCGCTTCCGCGACGAGCACCTGGAGCGCCGCACCGACCTGATGCCCCGGCCGTACGCCGCCAAGGGCACGGCCGCCGCCGGCTTCGGCGACAAGCAGCGCGCCACCTGGACCATCGGCGTCCTCACCGACGCCCCCGTCGTCGCCTTCGCCGTCTCCGGCTGGGCCGACGGCCGCGTCGTCGACTCGCCCCAGCCCGCCGCGGACGCCACCAGTTCCGGTGCCACCTCGGCACCCGCCCAGGCCGGCCTCGGCAACGAGGCACAGGGCCTGGCCGACCGCGTCGAACGGCGGCTGCGCCAGACCGTCCACTCGGCCACGGAGAGTCCCTCGTGAAGCGATCGTCGCCGTGGGGCCGCCGCCGCGCCGGCGTCGGCGGCTCCGCCGTGGGCCTGCTGCTGACCGGATCCCTCGTCCTGGGCCCGGCCGCGACCGCCCACGCCGACGGCATACGCGCCCAGCAGTGGGGACTGTCCGCCCTCCACCTCGACGAGGCCTGGCGCACCACCAAGGGCCGGGGCGTCACCGTCGCCGTCCTGGACACCGGAGTCGAGGACGACCACCCGGACCTGGCCGGGAACGTCCTGGCCGGCAAGGACATGATCGGCTTCGGCGCCCGGCAGGGCGACCGCACCTGGGCCCGGCACGGCACCGCCATGGCCGGCATCATCGCCGGGCACGGCCACGGCCCGGACCACGCCGACGGCGTCATGGGGGTCGCGCCCGAGGCGAAGATCCTGCCCGTCCGCGTGATCCTCGAGGACGGCGACCCCGCCCGCGGCAAGGCCCGCACGACCCGCGGGGGCGCCCTCGCCGACGGCATCCGCTGGGCCGCCGACCACGGCGCCGACGTCATCAACCTCTCCCTCGGCGACGACTCCAGCTCCGCGCACCCGGAGGCCGGCGAGGACGAGGCCGTCCAGTACGCGCTGAAGAAGGGCGTGGTCGTCGTCGCCTCCGCCGGCAACGGCGGCGACAAGGGCGACCACGTCTCCTATCCGGCCGCCTACCCGGGCGTCATCGCCGCCACCGCCGTCGACAAGTACGGCACCCGCGGCTCCTTCTCCACCCGCCGCTGGTACGCCGCGGTCAGCGCCCCCGGCGTGGACGTCGTCATCGCCGATCCCGACCACAGGTACTACGAGGGCTGGGGCACCTCGGCCGCCTCCGCCTTCGTCTCCGGGGCGGCCGCCCTCGTCAAGGCGGCCCACCCCGCCCTGACGCCGGCCCAGATCAAGAGGCTCCTGGAGGACACCGCCAGGAACGCCCCGGTGGGCGGCCGCGACGACTCCCGGGGCTTCGGCATGGTCGACCCGGCCGCCGCGCTCAGGGCGGCCGACCGCCTGGAGCCGAAGAGCCTGCGCCCGGCGTCGTACGGCCGTAAGTACTTCGGCTCGGGCCCGGACCCGGCCGAGGCCACCGGCAGCGCCACGGACTGGGCGGGCCCCCTGGCCGGCGGCGCCGGCGGGGTGCTGCTGGTCGCGGCGGTGGTCCTGTGGAGGGGCCGCAGGGCGCCACGGTGACCTGATCACGAACAGATCGCCGGGACACGGCTACGACGCGGAGGCGAACCCCGCCACGGCCGCCCGGGCGGCCGCCTCGACCAGCGCGATGCCCCGCGCCAGATCGGCCGTCCCCTCGGAGAGCACCGCCACCAGGTAGTCCGTGCCGTCCACCGTCACTCGCCCGATGCTGTTGACGTCCCACAGACCGGTCGTGCTCCGGGGCAGCCACCCGTTCTTCAACGCGCACGCGCACGTCGACCCGGTGGCCGCCGCCGGCACCCCCCACCGCTGGTCGGCCTCCACCCCCTCCATCAGCCCCCGGACGTAACTCCGCGAGGCCGCGCCCAGCAGCGAGCCCTCCCCGAACACCTGCCGCAGCAGGACCAGTTGGTCCGCGGCCGTGGTCTGCGTCAGGCCCCACAGCTCGCCGTCGCCGCCCGAGGTCGACGTCAGCCCGAACCGCCGGTTCGCGGCGTCCAGCCCGTCCGCCCGCCCGATGGCGTGCCACAGGGCCGTGGCGGAGGCGTTGTCGCTGTTCTCGATCATCTTCGTGGCGTACGCCCGCTCCGCCGCCGTCAGGTGACGCCCCGCGTCCTGCGCCTGGAGCAGCAGCGCGGCGAGGATGTCCACCTTGACGATGCTCGCCGTGTCGAACGCGTCGTCGCCGTGGACGGCGCGGTCGCCGGAGTCCAGGTCCAGCACCGCGACCGAGATCCGGGCCCCCGAGGGCACGGTCACCCGTGCCATCGCCTCGGCCAGCAGCGCGTCGCGGTGCGCCGCCGGAGGCGACGACCGGGTCACGGGTTCCACCGATGCCTCCTCACCCGCCGCGGCCGGGGAGGAGGCCGACGGCGCCGCCGCCGACGATACGGCCCCGCCGCCCCCGGGGTGGTGTGCCCGCGTGTGCACGTAGACCGTGCCGCCCGCCGTGACCCCGCCGACCGCGACGACGGCCAGGGCGGCGGCGAGAAGCGGGCGGCGGCGCGGACGGCGGGCACGGCGGCGGCCGGTGCGGCGGCCGGATCCGGAGGGCTCCATGCCCGCGATGCTTCAGGCGGGGACTGTGCGCTCCCCGGGACGGACCTGGGAGCCGGGTCAGGGTCCGCCGGGATTCCTGTGCGCCGGGTGGGCGGGCGTGCTGCGCACCGGGTGGGGACGGCCCGGGAGAAGCCCGGCGGATCGCCCGCTATAGGGTCGGTGACCGTGGCGATGAAGAACATTCCCGACCCCGGTTTCTCCGACGACGACGGCTCCGCCGACCCCCGGCTGAGCGCCGCGCTCGCCGCCTGGGCCGAGGACCGCGGCGCCGTGGAACCCGTCCTGGAGGCGCTGAAGGGCGCCCGGCTGCTGGTGCCCGTCGTCGCCGTCCTCGGCGAGGTCGAGGAGGACGAGAACGGCCTGCGCCGCGAGAAGACCAGCGACATGGCCGTACCCACGCTGAAGGCCGGCGGCCGCACCGCGCTGCCCGCCTTCACCTCCACCGGCTCCCTCGCCCGCTGGGACCCGCAGGCCCGCCCGGTCGCCGTACCCCTGCACCAGGCCCTGCAGGCCGCCGCCCACGAGAAGGCGGACACCGTCGTGCTGGACCTGGCCGGACCGGTGCCCTTCGAACTGACCGGCCCTGCGCTGCTCGCGCTCGCCGAGGGCCGCACCAGCACCGACCCGCTTGCCGACCCGGCCGTAGTCGACGCCGTCCGGACGGCGGTGGCGGCGGAGCCCTCCGTGCTGCGCGCCCACCTCGGGCCCGGCCGGGCCGTCGGCACCCTCGCCCTCGTCCTCGACCCGGCCGCCGCGCCCGCGGAGGCCGCCCGCGCGGTCGCCGAGCGCCTCGCGGCCGACGAAACGCTGAGGGCGCGCCTGACACGCGGCCTCGACCTGGCACTGCTGCCGGCCGGGGCCACCCCTCCGGGAGAGCCCCTGTACGTCAGGGGATGAGACCCGTCGAACAGACGGCCGTGCCTGTTACCGAGGGCCTTGAGCCGCTCGAATGAGTACAAGGCGGCCGGAAAGCCGCAAGAGCCGTCAATGGCACATACAAGGGAGAGTCACAGATATATCTGCGCCCTGTAACGCACGTCTTGTTCGCGGTCCCGTGCCGCCGTGGCGGGCCACAGTGTGGGGCCTCGGCACACGAGCCGGGAAACTCGGATGGCACGCCCGGCCCCGCCCAGGGCCGGTGTGCACGAACGTGAGGTGACAGATCGATGTCTGTTTCTCGTACGACGGTCCGCCTGATCGCCGCATTCGTGGCTTCGGGCGCACTCGTCGGCGCGGCCGCCCTGCCCGCGCTCGCCGCGGGCTCCGGCCACGACCGCGACGGCGGGAGGGCCTACTCGCACAGCCGCGGGAGCGACCGTGACCGCGACGGCCGCTTCGGCGACCACGACCGGGACCGGGACCGGGGCTGGCACCGTGACCACGACCGGGACCGCGGCTGGCACCGCTGGGACCACGACCGCGACCGGGACCGCGGCTGGCACCGCTGGGACCACGACCGCGACCGGGACCGCGGCTGGCACCGTGGCTGGGACCGGCGCTGGGACGGGGACCGTGACCGTGACCGCGGCTGGCACCACCGCCGCTGAGCCGTCTCACCGGTCGGCACGCTGTACGAAGCCGGAGGGCCGGAGACCGCGAGGAGCGGTCTCCGGCCCTCCGGGCGCGTCCGGCGCCTAGCCGTAGATCGGGCCGGTGTACTTCTCGCCCGGTCCCTGGCCCGGCTCGTCCGGCACGAGCGAGGCCTCGCGGAAGGCCAGCTGCAGCGACTTCAGGCCGTCGCGCAGCGGGGCCGCGTGGAAGGAGCTGACCTCGGTCGCGCTCGCGTCCAGCAGGCCGGCGAGCGCGGAGATCAGCTTGCGGGCCTCGTCCAGGTCCTTGTACTTCTCGCCCTCCTCGCTCAGCCCGAGCTTCACGGCGGCGGCGCTCATCAGGTTGACGGCGACCGTCACGATCACCTCGACGGCGGGGACCTCGGCGATGTCCCGGGTCATCGCGTCGAAGTCGGGGGACTCAGGAGGGGTCTCACTCATGCCCCACACGATAAGCGGTGCCGGTCGCGCCTTTCACCGGGCGTTTGCGGGCCCGGCCCGATTCGCCGTTGTCAAGCGATCCTGCTAATCTGGTGGATGACCGGTCGGACCCAGCTGTGTCCGGCCCACAAGTGGAGGCTCCGATTCTCCCACCTGACCGTCCCCCGGGACGGCGGGTCACCCGGTCAGGCGGCCGCCATCGTTCCGTACGGACGATGGAGTCGCCCGAAAGCGCGCCCCGCGGCATCGCGGCGGTGCTCCGGTAGTCGTTGGAGCCCCGCCTGTGATCGTCCGGGGCATTTTTGTTGCTTCGGCGCGGTTAGGTCTAACGAAAAAGACGTACGCGGCCGTCCGCCAGACCGCCGTGTGGTGCTACCGAGGAGGATCCATCAGCGCCGAGCCCCGCATCAACGACCGGATTCGCGTTCCCGAGGTGCGACTTGTCGGTCCCAGTGGCGAGCAGGTGGGCATCGTCCCCCTGGCCAAGGCACTGGAGCTTGCGCAGGAGTACGACCTGGACCTGGTCGAGGTCGCGGCGAACGCCCGTCCGCCCGTGTGCAAGCTCATGGACTACGGGAAGTTCAAGTACGAGTCGGCCATGAAGGCCCGTGAGGCGCGCAAGAACCAGGCGCACACGGTCATCAAGGAGATGAAGCTCCGGCCGAAGATCGACCCGCACGACTATGACACCAAGAAGGGTCACGTCGTCCGGTTCCTCAAGCAGGGCGACAAGGTCAAGATCACGATCATGTTCCGTGGTCGCGAGCAGTCCCGGCCCGAGCTGGGCTACCGGCTGCTGCAGCGGCTCGCGGAGGACGTCCAGGACCTCGGCTTCGTGGAGTCGAACCCGAAGCAGGACGGCCGCAACATGATCATGGTCCTCGGTCCGCACAAGAAGAAGACCGAGGCGATGGCCGAGGCCCGTCAGGCGCAGGAGGCCCGCAAGGCCGAGGCGAAGGCGAACCCCGGTAAGTCGCAGAACCCTGCCGAGGCTGAGGCGCCGTACGAGGAGCCTGCCGAGGCGTGATCCCGGGGGACCCGTCCCCAGGATGTAACCGATACAAGAGCGACGCTCCACCGTGCCCGGTTTTCGCGACCGGGCACCGGAGCGCCACTGACGAGGAGAGAACGGCGCTATGCCGAAGAACAAGTCGCACAGCGGTGCCAGCAAGCGCTTCAAGGTCACCGGCTCCGGCAAGGTGCTCCGTGAGCGCGCCGGCAAGCGCCACCTGCTCGAGCACAAGTCGTCCCGCGTGACGCGCCGCCTCACCGGCAACGCCGAGATGGCCCCGGGCGACGCCGCGAAGATCAAGAAGCTTCTCGGCAAGTGACGCCCGGCGCCGCCGAGCGCCGTACGTCTGGACCGGGACCCAATCGTTTCCGGGTCGTGTGAGCACCCCACGACCCCGCTACAAGGAGTTAACAAGTGGCACGCGTCAAGCGGGCAGTCAACGCCCACAAGAAGCGCCGGGCGATCCTCGAGCAGGCCTCCGGCTACCGCGGTCAGCGTTCGCGCCTGTACCGCAAGGCCAAGGAGCAGGTCACCCACTCGCTGGTCTACAACTACAACGACCGCAAGAAGCGCAAGGGCGACTTCCGTCAGCTGTGGATCCAGCGCATCAACGCCGCTGCCCGCGCCAACGGCATCACGTACAACCGCTTCATCCAGGGTCTGAAGGCCGCGAACATCGAGGTCGACCGCAAGATCCTGGCCGAGCTGGCCGTCAACGACGCCACCGCGTTCGCCGCGCTCGTCGAGGCCGCGCAGAAGGCGCTGCCGTCGGACGTCAACGCGCCGAAGGCCGCGTGACGCGACGCCGGCCCTAGGCCGACGTTCACTGGACCCGCAGGCTCATGGCTTGCGGGTCCTGCTGTTGCCGCAGACCAGGACCCGCCGCACGTCGCACTCCCCCCGAAGGTGACCCAGAGCATGCCCACCCCCGAGCTGATCTCCCCCCGGTCCGCCCGCGTGAGCGCGGCCCGGCGGCTCGCGAAGCGGAACTTCCGGGGCAAGGACCGGCTGTTCCTCGCGGAGGGGCCGCAGGCCGTCAGGGAGGCCGCCGGGCACCGCGTCGACGGCACCCCCACCCTCGTCGAACTGTTCGCCACCGTCGAGGCGGCGGAGCGGTACGCCGACATCGTCGGGGCGGCACGCGACGCCGGCGCCCGGGTGCACCTCGCCTCCGAGGACGTCATCGCCGACGTCTCCACCACCGTCACCCCGCAGGGCCTCGTCGGCGTCTGCCGGTTCCTGGACACCCCGTTCGCGGACGTCCTCGCCGCCCGGCCCCGGCTGGTCGCCGTGCTCGCCCACGTGCGGGACCCCGGCAACGCCGGGACCGTGCTGCGGTGCGCCGACGCCGCCGGAGCCGAGGCGGTCGTGCTGACCGACGCCTCCGTCGACCTGTACAACCCCAAGGCGGTCCGGGCCTCCGTCGGCTCCCTCTTCCACCTGCCCGTGGCCGTCGGCGTGCCCGTGGCGGACGCCGTGCGCGGGCTGAAGGACGCCGGCGTGCGGATCGTCGCCGCCGACGGCGCCGGTGACCGGGACCTGGACGAGGAACTGGACAAGGGCAGCATGGGCGGCCCCACCGCCTGGGTGTTCGGCAACGAGGCCTGGGGCCTGCCCGAGGAGACCCGCGCCCTCGCCGACGCCGTCGTCCGCGTCCCCCTCCACGGAAAGGCCGAGAGCCTGAACCTCGCGACGGCCGCCGCCGTATGTCTCTACGCGTCGGCCCGCGCACAGCGCGCCTCCGGAGGGTGCCGTTCCGTCACCGAGAGCTAGTAAGGTGACCAGCTCGGGGCCCTGCGCCGTCTGAGAGGTGGGGTACGGGGATGAGGGTGGCCGGCAGGAGCACTGCGCCGGAGGGGCGGCACGCGGAGCGCGCGCCGGTGCCCCGGCTCGCGGACCACACGGGCCTCGACGCCGACCAGCTGCCCGACGGACTGGTCGTCGCCGACGAGAGCGGCCGTGTCGTCCGCTTCAACGCCGCCGCCGAGCGCATCACCGCCGTCCGGGCCGCCGACGCCCTCGGGCAGCCGCTGGAGAAGGCGCTGCCGCTGGAGGACCTGGAGGGCCGGCGCTGGTGGCAGCTCACCGACCCCTACGGCGGGCTCGCGATCCGCACCCGGCAGCCCGAGCGCAACCTGCTGCTGCCCGGCGGCAGGGAGGTCCTCGTCTCCGCCCGGTTCGTGCGCGACGAACCCCTCGGCCCCGTCCGCAGCCTCGTCGTCGCCCTGCGCGACACCGAGGCCCGCCGCCGCACCGAGCGCAGCCACGCCGAGCTGATCGCCACCGTCGCCCACGAGCTGCGGTCCCCGCTGACCTCCGTCAAGGGCTTCACCGCCACCCTGCTGGCCAAGTGGGAACGCTTCACCGACGACCAGAAGCGGCTGATGCTGGAGACCGTCGACGCCGACGCCGACCGCGTCACCCGGCTCATCGCCGAGCTGCTCGACATCTCCCGCATCGACTCCGGCCGCCTGGAGCTGCGCCGGCAGCCCGTCGACATCGGCGCGGCCGTCGGCCGCCACATCCAGGCCTACGTCGCCGCCGGCCAGCGGGCCGACCGCTTCCTGCTGCGCCTCGAACAGCCGCTGCCCGCCCTGTGGGCCGACCCCGACAAGATCGACCAGGTGCTCAGCAACCTGCTGGAAAATGCCGTGCGCCACGGCGAGGGAACCGTCACCATTGACGTCACGCCCACCGCGTCCCCGCGCGAGGGCGAGGAAACCGGCACGTCGGTCACGGTGAGCGACGAGGGGCCAGGCATCCCGGAGGAGTCCATGAACCGCGTCTTCACCCGCTTCTGGCGGGGCAGCAAGCGCGGCGGCACCGGCCTCGGGCTCTACATCGTCAAGGGCATCGTCGAGGCCCACGGCGGCACCATCACGGTCGGCCGCGCCGCCGGCGGCGGCGCCGAGTTCCGATTTACGTTGCCCGTGGCGGCCCCCGCGTATCTCGCGTAGTGGCCCACGGGCGCATTCGCGTTCCTCCACCCCGTTAGACTCGGCCTTTGGCACCTTTGTGTCCTTCACGGTCCGCAGGAAGCCGCAGGGGGCCCACAGCGGGCCCGCCAGTGGGCCCGGAGTCGGTGACGGGACCGTCCGCCAGCCAATCGGAAGCACGGGAAGAGATGTCGGCACCGAATAAGTCGTACGACCCTGTAGAGGTCGAGGCGTTGAAACCGGAAGAGATCGAGCGCATGCGGGACGAGGCGCTCGCCGCCTTCGCCGCCGCGGACTCCCTCGACGCGCTCCACGAGGCCAAGGTCGCCCACACCGGCCCCGCCTCCCCGCTGGCCCTCGCCAACCGCGAGATCGGCGCCCTGCCCCCGCACGCCAAGGCCGACGCCGGCAAGCGCGTCGGCATGGCCCGCGGCGCCGTCAACAAGGCGCTCGCCGGCCGCCAGGCCGAGCTCGAGGCCGAGCGGGACGCCCGCGTGCTCGTCGAGGAGGACGTCGACGTCACGCTGCCGCACGACCGCGTCCCGGCGGGCGCCCGCCATCCGCTGACCACGCTCTCGGAACGCATCGAGGACGTCTTCGTCGCCATGGGCTACGAGGTCGCCGAGGGCCCCGAGGTCGAGGCCGAGTGGTTCAACTTCGACGCCCTCAACATCGGCCCGGACCACCCGGCCCGCGGCGAGGCCGACACCTTCTTCGTGCAGGGCGGGGGCGGCGGCACCGAGTCCGGCGTCGTCCTGCGCACCCACACCTCGCCCGTGCAGATCCGCTCGCTGCTCGGCCGCGAGCTGCCGGTCTACGTGATCTGCCCCGGCCGGGTGTACCGCACCGACGAGCTGGACGCCACCCACACCCCGGTCTTCCACCAGGTCGAGCTGCTCGCCGTCGACGAGGGCCTGACCATGGCCGACCTCAAGGGCACCCTGGACCACATGGTCCAGTCGCTGTTCGGCGAGGGCATGAAGACCCGGCTGCGGCCGAACTTCTTCCCGTTCACCGAGCCGTCCGCCGAGATGGACATGGTGTGCTACGTCTGCCGCGGCGAGTCCGTCGGCAACCCCGACCGGCCCTGCCGCACCTGCTCCAGCGAGGGCTGGATCGAGCTGGGCGGCTGCGGCATGGTCAACCCCAAGGTGCTGGCCGCCTGCGGCGTCGACCCGGAGAAGTACAGCGGCTTCGCCTTCGGGTTCGGCATCGAGCGGATGCTGATGTTCCGCCACAACGTCGAGGACATGCGAGACATGGTCGAGGGTGACGTCCGGTTCACCCGGCCGTTCGGGATGGAGATCTGATGCGGGTCCCGCTTTCTTGGCTGCGGGAGTACGTCGACCTGCCGGCGACGGAGACCGGGCGCGACGTCCAGGCCAAGCTCATTTCGGCCGGCCTCGAGGTGGAGACCGTCGAGCAGCTCGGCGCCGACCTCAAGGGGCCGCTCGTCGTCGGCCAGGTGCTGACCATCGAGGAGCTGGAGGGCTTCAAGAAGCCGATCCGGTTCTGCACCGTCGACGTCGGCCGGGCCAACGGCACCGGTGAGCCCCAGGAGATCGTCTGCGGCGCCCGCAACTTCGCCGTCGGCGACAAGGTCGTCGTGGTCCTGCCCGGCGCCACGCTGCCCGGCGGCTTCTCCATCGCCGCCCGCAAGACCTACGGGAAGACCTCCCACGGCATGATCTGCTCCAGCCACGAGCTGGGCATGGGCGACGACGGCAGCCACGGCATCATCGTGCTGCCGCCGGAGACCGAGGTCGGCAAGGACGCCGTCGAGCTGCTGGAGCTGGTCGACGAGGTCCTGGACATCGCCGTCACCGCCAACCGCGGCGACTGCCTGTCCATCCGCGGCGTCGCCCGCGAGACCGCCATCGCCTACGGCCTGCCGCTCAGCGACCCGGCCCTGCTGGACGTGCCCGCCCCGAACGCCTTCGGGTACCCGGTCCAGGTCTCCGACCCGCACGGCTGCGACCGCTTCACCGCGCGCACCGTCACCGGTCTGAGCCCCGAGGCCCGCTCCCCGATCTGGCTGCAGCGCCGGCTGCAGAAGGTCGGCATGCGCCCGATCTCGCTCGCCGTCGACGTCACGAACTACGTGATGATGGAGCTCGGCCAGCCGCTGCACGCCTACGACCGGAACCTGGTCCAGGGCCCGATCGGCGTGCGCCGGGCCGCGGAGGGCGAGAAGCTCGTCACCCTCGACGGCACCGAGCGCACGCTGCACTCCGAGGACCTGGTCATCACCGACGAGCGCGGCCCGATCGGCCTGGCCGGCGTCATGGGCGGCGCCAACACGGAGATCGCCGACCACGACGACGTCGAGAACGCCACGACCGACGTCGTCATCGAGGCCGCCCACTTCGACGCCGTCTCGATCGCCCGTACGGCCCGCCGCCACAGGCTGTCCTCGGAGGCCTCCCGCCGCTTCGAGCGGGGCGTCGACCCGCAGGCCGCCGCGGCCGCCGCGCAGCGCACCGTGGACCTGCTGGTCCTCCTCGCGGGCGGCACCGCCGAGGCCGGCGTCACGCAGATCAGCGCGCCCTCGGCCCCGCACACCATCACCGTCCCGGCGGACCACCCGGACCGGGTCGCGGGTGTCGTCTACGGCCGCGAGACCGTCGTACGCCGCCTCCAGGAGATCGGCTGCGACGTCCTCGGCCAGGACGAACTGGTCGTCACCGTCCCGTCCTGGCGGCCCGACCTCGCCGAGGCCAACGACCTGGCGGAGGAGGTCATCCGCCTGGAGGGCTACGAGAACCTGCCCTCCACGCTGCCCCGGCTCCCCTCGGGTCGCGGCCTGACCCACCGCCAGCGGCTGCACCGCCGTGTCGGCCGGGCCCTGGCGGGCGCGGGCTACGTCGAGGCGCCGAACTACCCCTTCGTCGGCGAGCAGGTCTTCGACCACCTCGGCCTCGACAAGGACGACCCGGCCCGCCGTGTCGCCAAGCTGAGCAACCCGCTCAGCGACGAGGAGCCCGCGCTGCGCACGACGCTGCTGCCGGGCCTGCTCGGCGCCCTGCGGCGCAACGACGGCCGCGGCTCGCACGACCTGGCCCTGTTCGAGACCGGGCTGGTCTTCCACCCGCGGGGCGAGCAGCGGATCGCCGCCCACCTGCCCGTGGACCGGCGCCCCACCGACGAGGAGATCGCGTCGCTGGACGGCGTGCTGCCCGAGCAGCCCCGGCACGTCGCCGTCGTCCTGGCCGGCGCCCGCGAGCAGGCCGGCTGGTGGGGCAGGGGCCGCCCGGCCGGCTGGGCCGACGCGGTCGAGGCCGGGCGCGTCGTCGCCCGCGAGGCCGGTGCCGACCTGATCGTCCGCAAGGGCCAGTACGGTCCCTGGCACCCCGGCCGCTGCGCCGAACTCGTGGTCGTCACCGACGGCACCGAGCGGGTCGTCGGCCACGCGGGCGAACTGCACCCGCGGGTCCTCAAGGCCCTCGGCCTGCCCGAGCGCGCCTGCGCGATGGAGCTGGACCTGGACGCGCTGGAGGCGGCCGCCGACGGCCCGGTGCGGGCCCCGAGCATCTCCACGTTCCCGGTCGCCACGCAGGACGTCGCGCTCGTCGTCGACAAGCCGGTCCCGGCCGCGGAGGTCGAGGCCGCCCTGCGCGAGGGCGCGGGCGAACTCCTGGAGTCCATCCGGCTGTTCGACGTGTACGAGAACGCGGAGCAGCTGGGCGACGGGAGCAAGTCCCTCGCCTACGCGCTGCGGTTCCGCGCGGCGGACCGGACGCTGACCGTGGACGAGGCGTCGGCCGCCCGCGACGCGGCGGTCGCCCTCGCGGGCGAGCGGACGGGAGCGGTCCTGCGCGGCTAGCCGCACACCGGCGCGGACACACACCGACGGCGGCGGACCGGCCCTTCGGGGCCGGTCCGCCGCCGTCGTGTCCGGGAGGTGCCCGGCCAAGCCACCGCTTGATGAGGGGGAGCCGGCGGCTTGACCGGGCAGTCCAGTCAACCGGTGCGCCACTCTCCGCGACAGTGCGCACACGGTGCGGGTGCGCGCACTCCGTTCACACCCCGTGTGAAAGCCGGGCCACTACGCTGGGCGCACCTGGCGCACTCGGGGGGCATCGATGCAGCCCAACACTCTTCTGGACGCGATCCTGGACGAGGCGGGGATCTCGCACGCGGGTCTCGCCGCCCACGTCAACCAGGCGGGCCGCGGACGCGGCCTCGCACTGCGCTACGAGCACACGGCCGTGGCCCGGTGGCTGAAGGGGCAGCGGCCCCGGGGCCAGGTGCCCGACCTGATCTGCGAGGTGCTCGCGGCCCGGCTGCACCGGCCGGTCACGCTGGACGACATCGGCCTGGGCGTGCCGGGGGAGCCGAGCACCCCGCACACCGGTTCCCTCTCCGGGTTCGTGGAGCGGGCCACCGCCCTGTGGCGCTCCGACGAGCAGCAGCGCCCGCACGTCCTCGGCGCTCCCGCCGTCACGGGGACGCCCGCCGTCATGCCGGTGTGGGAGTGGGAGAACCCGCCCGAGGACGTGGACGTCTCGCGCGGCGGCCGGCACCGGGTGACGGCGGCCGACCTGGAGATGCTGCGCGCGGCCCGCACGCACTACGAGCAGATGTACCGCAAGGCCGGCGGCGTCGCGACGCGGACCCGCGTCGTCGGCTTCCTCAACGCCGAGGCGGCCCCGCTGCTGCGCGGCAGCTACACCGATGCCACGGGCCGTCAACTGCACCGCGCCACGGGTGGGTTGGTGGCGATCGCCGGTATCTGCGCGTACGACTCCGACGCGCACGGACTCGCGCAGCGCTACTTCCACCAGGCACTGCGGCTGGCGAAGGCCAGCGGGGACCGCGGACTCGGCGCGTACGTCATCGCGCTGCTGGTCAACCAGTCGCTGTTCATGCGGGAGCACCGGCAGGCCGTCGCCTTCGCCGAGGCCGCGCTGCGCGCGGCCGGCCGGCACATCACCCCGGCCCTCGCCTCCGACCTGTACGCGATGCAGGCCAAGGCGTACGCCCACCTCGGCGACGCGAGCGCCGCGCTGTCCTGCATCCGCCGGGCCGAGTCGGCCGCCGAACGCATCCGGCGCGGGTACGAGCCCGACGAGACCGGCTACGTCCAGCCGGGCCTGGTCAACGTCCAGGTCGCCGAGGCGCTGCTGAGCCTCGGGGAGCTGGCCGCCGCGGGGGAGCACGCGACCGCCGCGGTGGGCAACCCGGCGCACGACCGGGGCCGGGTGCACCGGCTCGCCATGCTCAGCACGATCGAACTGCGCCAGGGCAATGCGGACAAGGCGGTGGCCACCGCCGTACAGATGGCGGAACAGGCCCGCGGGATGGAGTCGCAGCGGCTGCGCGACCGGCTCCGCGCGGTGCGTGAGCACCTGGTGCGCTGCGGCTCGGCGGGGACCACCGAGGCCGCCGAACTCATCGACGGCGCACTGCGCGTACCCCTGTAGGCCCCCTGCGGGTTCACAGCCGCTGCTGCGATATTGCCCCTTACTCGGCGGAAGGTGGCAGAACCGTGCAGTGGACGAAGCAGAACGAACAAACTGTGTATGAAAACCGCTGGTTCCGCGTCAATCTCGCAGATGTCGAGCTGCCGGACGGCCGGCACCTCGACCACTTCCTGATCCGGCTGCGGCCGGTCGCCGTCGCCACGGTGGTCAACGGGGCGGGCGAGGTCCTGCTCCTGTGGCGCCACCGGTTCATCACCGACAGCTGGGGCTGGGAACTGGCCGCCGGGGTCGTGGAGGACGGCGAGGACATCGCGAGCGCGGCCGCCCGGGAACTGGAGGAGGAGACCGGCTGGCGGCCGGGCCCCCTGCACCACCTCATGACGGTGGAGCCGTCCAACGGCCTCAGCGACGCGCGGCACCACATCTACTGGTCCGACAGGGCGCGTTACGTCGGGCACCCGGTGGACGACTTCGAGTCGGACCGCCGGGAGTGGGTCCCCCTGAAGGTCGTGCCCGACCTGATCGCCCGGGGGGAGGTCCCGGCCGCCAACATGGCGGCCGCGTTACTCCTGCTGCACCACCTGCGCCCCGCCGACCGCTGACGGCACGGCGGGGCTGAGCGCACGCGAGGGGCCCGGCACCAGGGCAGGTGCCGGGCCCCTCGCGTGCGGCGGTCAGCCGTAGGTGTAGAAGCCCGAGCCGGTCTTGCGGCCCAGCCGGCCCGCCTCGACCATGCGCTGCAGCAGCGGGGGAGCGGCGTACAGCGGCTCCTTGTACTCGGCGTACATGGAGTTGGCGATGGAGACGATGGTGTCCAGGCCGATCAGGTCGGACAGCTTCAGCGGGCCCATCGGGTGGGCGCAGCCCATCTCCATGCCGTTGTCGATGTCCTCGCGGCTGGCGATGCCCGACTCGAACATGCGGATCGCGGACAGCAGGTAGGGCACGAGCAGCGCGTTCACCACGAACCCGGAGCGGTCCTGGGCGCGGATGGCGTGCTTGCCGAGCACCTTCTCGGCGAAGAGCTGGGCGCGGCCGAGGGTGCCCTCGGAGGTGGTGAGCGCCGGGATCAGCTCGACGAGCTGCTGCACCGGGGCCGGGTTGAAGAAGTGGATGCCGACGACGTGGTCGGGCCGCGAGGTGGCGACCGCCAGCTTCACCAGCGGGATCGAGGAGGTGTTGGAGGCCAGGATCGCGTCCGGGCGGGTCACCACCTGGTCGAGCACCTGGAAGATCTCGGTCTTGACCTGCTCGTTCTCCACGACGGCCTCGATGACCAGATCGCGGTCGGCGAACTCCCCGAGGTCCGTGGTGAAGCTCAGCCGCGCCTGCGTGTCGTCCCGCTCCTCCTCGGTGATCTTGCCGCGCTGGGCGGCCTTGGACAGGGAGTTGAACAGCCGGGTGCGGCCGATCTCCAGGGCCTCGCCGGTGGTCTCGGCGACCTTCACGTCCAGTCCCGCGCGGGCGCACACCTCGGCGATGCCCGCACCCATCTGGCCGCAGCCCACGACTCCGACGCGCGCAATGTCTCCCGCTGGGATGCCCGTCACATCGTCCCCTTCGCTGGTTCTCCGGTGTGGTGTCCGGCTGTGGCAGGACCCCGGGTTCGGCGCCTGCTCCGATCGTGCACGTTACCGCCAAGTATCGATGATCGATCGTCCGGGTGGGTGCATCCTTGGGCGCGGAAACGATCCGTAAGGGTGCGGATCCGAAGCGTATGGGGGTGTGGCGATGGGGCGCATGTCACGGCGCGCGTTCACGCTGGCGGCGCTGTCGACCCTGGCGACGGCCCACGGTGCCGCTGCGGTGCCGCGGGAGCGGCCCGGGCACGGAGGGCACGGGCGGGCCGCCGCGGAGATGCGGGGGATGTGGGTGGCGACGGTGGCCAACCGCGACTGGCCCTCCCGGCCCGGGCTGCCGGCCGCCGAGCAGCGGGCGGAGCTGACCGCCCACCTGGACCGGGCGGTCCGCGACCGGCTCAACACCGTGATGCTCCAGGTGCGGCCCACGGCGGACGCCCTGTGGCCCTCGCCGTACGAGCCGTGGTCGGAGTACCTCACCGGCACCCAGGGCACGGACCCCGGCTGGGACCCGCTGGCCACCGCCGTGCGGGAGGCGCACGCCCGCGGCCTGGAGCTGCACGCCTGGTTCAACCCCTTCCGTGTCGCCAACCACGCCGACCCGGGCCGGCTCGCCCCCTCGCACCCGGCCCGCAGGCACCCGGACTGGGTGGTCGCCTACGGCGGCAGGCTCTACTACGACCCTGGCCTGCCCGAGGTCCGCGCCTTCGTGCAGCGGGCCATGCTCGACGCGGTCGCGCGCTACCCGGTCGACGCCGTCCACTTCGACGACTACTTCTACCCGTACCCGGTGGCCGGCCAGACCTTCGACGACGACGACGCCTACGACCGCCACGGCGGCGACTTCCCCGACCGGGCCGCCTGGCGCCGCGACAACATCGACCGGCTGGTGCGGGAGACGGCGGCCGGCATCCGGCGGGTCCGGCCCGGCACCCGGTTCGGGATCAGCCCTTTCGGCGTGTGGCGCAACGCGGGCACCGACCCCCGCGGCTCGGACACCCGGGCGGGCGTGCAGACGTACGACGACCTGTACGCGGACACCCGCACCTGGGTGCGCGAGGGCTGGATCGACTACATCGTGCCGCAGCTGTACTGGAACATCGGCTTCCCCGCCGCCGACTACGCGACACTGGTCGACTGGTGGGCGGACGTCGCGCGGGGCACCCGGACGCGGCTCTACGTCGGCGAGGCGCTGTACAAGGCCGGAGCCGCGGGACAGCCCGCGGCCTGGCAGGACCCGGCCGAACTCTCCCGGCACCTCACCCTGGCCGCCGGCCGCCCGCAGGTCCGCGGGCACGTCTTCTTCGCCGCCCGGGACGTGGCGGCCGACCCGATCGGCGCGATGGCCCGCGTGGTCGCCGACCACTACACGCGGCCGGCGAAGCCACCGGGCCGCTAGAGCCGCTGTTCCTTCTCCCGGTGCCTGACCTGGCAGTCGGGGCCGGGGGACATCACGGCCTCGTGTCCGTCCGGGAAGCGGACGCGGTAGGGCGGGTTGCCCTCGCGGCCCATCACCTCGACGACTTCCGAGACCTGGTCGTGTTGGCCGACCACCCTGCCGTGCTGGACAAGATGGTCGCCCACGGATGCACGCATCGGCAGGCCCTCCTCACGCTCACGACCGCTGGGTGACGGCGATGCACACGAGCACGGCGACGGCGGTCAGTGGAGCGGCCACCGTGAGGCGCTCGCCCAGCAGCAGCGCCGACCACACCAGTGTGAGCAGCGGCTGGGCCAGCTGCAACTGGCTGGCCTTCGGGATGCCGACGGCCGCCATCCCGCGGTACCAGACGACCAGCCCGAGGAACTGCGAGCCCACCGCCAGCCACAGCAGCCCGGCCACCCCGTGCCCGGTCAGGTGGACCGGTTCGTGCGTCAGCGCCAGGGCGGCGGCCGCCGTACCCAGCGGCAGGCACAGGACCAGGGCCCAGCCGATGACGTGCCAGCCGGGCATGACCCGGGCCAGCCGGCCGCCCTCGGTGTAGCCGGCCGCGCACACCAGCAGCGCGGCGAAGAGGTAGCCGTCGGCCGCGGTGAGCGCGCCGCCGCTCTGCCCGACCGTGAAGGCGAGCACCGCGGCCGCCCCCGCCAGTGCCGCGAGCCAGAACCGGCGCGTGGGCCGGTGGCCGGTGCGCAGGGCGGAGCACGCGGCGGTGGTCAGCGGCAGCAGGCCCACCACGACGGCGGCGTGCGCGGTGCTGGAGGTCCGCAGCGCGAGTGTGGTGAGCAGCGGGAAGCCGAGCACCACACCGGCACCGACGACCGCGAGACCCGGCAGGTGCCGGCGCTCCGGCAGCGGCACCCTGAGCGCCAGCAGGCAGCTGCCCGCCACCAGGGCGGCGAGGACGCTGCGCACCGCCACCAGCGACCAGGGTCCGAAGCTCTCCAGACCCCAGGCCGTGGCCGGGAAGGTGAGCGAGAAGGCGACGACGCCGAGGGCGGCCTGCGCGGCCCCGAAGCTCCGGTGCCGGGCCGGTGCGGCGGTGACCGCTATCGGGCTTCCCGTAGTAGCGCTACTCTGTACTCTCATGCAAGAGCGTAGCAGTGTAGGTGAACTGGCGGAACAGCTGCGACGAGAGCTTGACCGCTACTCGCCGGGTGGAAAGCTCCCGTCGAGCAGGGCGCTGGTCGAGCGGTACCGGGTGAGCCCGGTGACCGTCTCCCGGGCCCTGGGCCGACTGGCCGCCGAGGGACTGGTGGTCACCCGGCCCGGCGCCGGCGCCTTCCGGGCCCGGCCCGGCAGCCCGCAGACCCCGGCCGGGGACACCTCCTGGCAGGAGGTCGCGCTGAGCGCCGAGGGCGCCGCCGACCTCGTCCCGCGCACGGTGGACGCCTCCGGGGTCACCGTCTCGCTCGCCGCGCCGCCGCCGGGCGTGCTGGAGTTCAACGGCGGCTACCCGCACCCCTCCCTGCAGCCCGAGCGGGCGATGGCCGCCGCCCTCGCCCGGGCCGGGCGGCGGCCCGGCGCCTGGGGACGGCCGCCGCTGGAAGGGCTGCCGGAGCTGCGGGAGTGGTTCGCGCGCGGCATCGGCGGCGCCGTCACCGCGGCCGAGGTCCTGATCGCCGCCGGCGGCCAGGCGGCGCTCGCCACCGCCCTGCGCGCCCTCGCCCCGCCCGGCGCACCGGTCCTCGTGGAGTCGCCCACCTACCCGGGCATGCTGGCCCTGGCCCGCGCGGCCGGACTGCGCCCGGTCCCGGTGCCGGTCGACGCCGACGGCGTACGCCCCGGCCTGCTCGCCGACGCCTTCCGGGCCAGCGGCGCCCGGGTGTTCGTCTGCCAGCCCCTGTTCCAGAACCCGACCGGCGTCGTCCTGGCCCCCGGCCGGCGCGCCGAGGTGCTGCGCATCGCCCGGGCCGCGGGTGCCTTCGTGATCGAGGACGACTTCGTACGGCGCCTGGTGCACGCCGACGCGGGCCCGCTGCCCCGGCCGCTGGCCGCCGACGACCCCGACGGCGTCGTCGTCCACGTCGGCTCGCTCACCAAGGCCACCTCGCCCAGCTTCCGGGTGAGCGCGCTGGCCGCGCGCGGACCCGTGCTGGAACGCCTGCGCGCCATCCAGGTGGTCGACAGCTTCTTCGTCCCCCGGCCGCTCCAGGAGGCCGCGCTGGAACTCGTCGGCTCTCCGGCCTGGCCCCGCCATCTGCGCGCGCTGTCGGCCGAGTTGAAGACCCGCCGGGACACGATGACCGGTGCGCTGGCCCTGCACCTGCCCGAACTGTCCCTGCCCCACATCCCGTCGGGCGGCTACCACCTCTGGCTCCGGCTCCCGGACGGCGCCGACGAAGCGGCCCTGACCGCCGCCGCCCTCCGCGCCGGCGTCGCCCTCACCCCCGGCCGCCCCTACTTCAGCGCCGAACCCCCGGCGCCCCACCTGCGCCTGAGCTTCGCGGCCGTCGCGGGCACGGGAGAGATCACCGACGGGGTACGGCGGCTGCGGGCCGCCTGCGACGAGGTCCTCTAGCCGGCAAGCCGCCGCCCGGCGGGGAGGACGCCGAGCAGCGGAAGGCGTACACGCTCGGGTAAGGACGCGCACACATCCGGTATCCGGCGGGTGACACCTCTTGACCGGCGCAGCCTTCCGGCTCACCATCACCGCATGCCACTGAGGGTGACGTTCGTCGCCGCCGCGCGCAGTTCCCGGCTGCTCGCGGAGCGCTTCGAGGACGACCGGCCGCTGGACCAGGCCGGCTGGGACGAGGTGCAGCGCGTCGCCGGGGACCTGCTGCCGCTGGCCGCGGCCGAACTGCGCTACTGCTCCCCGACCCCCCGCAGCCGGGCCACCGGTGACGCCCTCGGCTACGCCCCGCTGGTCCAGCTCGCCCTGCGCGACTGCGACATGGGCCGCTGGCGCGGGCTGACGCTGGGCGAGGCGATGGCCCGCGAACCCCAGGCGGTGGACGCCTGGCTCGCCGACCCGCGCGCCACCCCGCACGGCGGTGAGTCGCTGCTCGGGTTCATCTCCCGGGTCGGCCACTGGCTGGACACCCGCCCGGTGGACGACGGCTGCCGGATCGTCGCCGTCGCCGAGCCCTCCGTGATCCGCGCCGCCCTGGTCTACGCCCTGAAGGCCCCGCCCTCCTCGTACTGGAACATCGACGTACGCCCGCTGTCGACGACCAGCGTGAGCGGCCGCGCGGGCCGCTGGAACCTCCGCCTGGACGGGGTCGCCGCTCAGCCCACGCGCGCGTAGTCGGTGACGAGCACCAGGTCCTTGGCCGGTCCGCCGACCCGCCACACCGAGCGCCAGTGCCCGGCGTCCCGGACGGTGAACTCGCCCCGGTAGAGATCGGCCGCGCACGGGTGCTCGGCGACGTACCGCCCCGAGCCGAGGTCCAGGTGGTGGAAGGGCCGCCCGTCCGCGAACCGCACGTCCGCCGTGCCCGGCACCGGGCCCGGCAGGAAGCGCAGCGTCCGCGTCGCGGGCCGCGCGACGCCCCGCCAGGTGAACCGGCCCGACTCCTCGTGCAGCAGCCCGCCCTCCGGCAGCGGGGAGAAGACGGTGACGCCCTCGAAGCGGCCCTCGTCCCCGCCGGCCAGGTCCCGCACGCTCCTGTCCACCCGCCAGCGCCCCGCCAGATGGGCCAGCACGTCGGCCACCGGCCAGAACCCGCTCACGGCCGGCCCCCACAGGGCACGATCACGTACGGCACCAGCGCATCCATGGCCCGAGTCTACGGGCGGCTCTCCCGCTGATCGGCCGGCAGCAGCCCGCGCTCCGCGAAGACCTTCTTCGCGACGAAGGTGGCGTTCAGGGCCCTCGGGAAGCCGCAGTAGCCGGCCGAGTGCAGCAGCGCCTCCACGATCTGCTCCGCGCCGAGGCCCACGTTGAGGGCCGCGTTGACGTGCACCTCCAGCTGCGCCTCGCAGCCGCCGAGCGCCGTCAGCATGCCGAGGGTGACCAGCTGGCGGTCGCGGGGCGCGAGCTGCGGGCGGTCGTAGATCTCCCCGAAACCCCAGGCGACGATCTGGTGCCCCAGCTCGGGGCTGATGTCGGCGAGCGAGTCGACGACCCGCTGCCCCGCCTCGCCGTCGACCCTGCGCAGCACCTCCAGACCGTGGTCGAAGCGCTCTTCCCGGGTGGTGCTCTCGTTCATGGCTGCTGGTCCGTTCCTCGTCGCCGTCCGGTTCGCCGTCCACGCTAAGAGCTGGAGCGCGCTCCAGGTCAAGCGCGCCCCGCCGGCCCGGAAATTCACCTGGAGAACACCTTCCGTAAATCGACGGTTTCCTCTTTCCTCGAGAAATCAATAACGCGTTCACCTGTTACGGAACGAGCTGTCCCACTTTCCGGCGTGCGTGCAACCATCACGCATTCCGCCCCGTCTGACCCGGCGAAAACAAAAGCAATGAATTCGCTGGGAGTACGCCGAGAAATGGAACGCCCGACCTCGCCCGGTGGTCCGCGCCGTCCCGTCCCGGCGGCGGCCCTCCTCGCCGCGGTCCTCACGGCGGCGGCGCTCTGCGCGGGCGACGCCCTCGCCCGCGTCCACCCCTTCGGCCCGCGCACCCGCGACGTCAACGACCTGGGCAACCAGTACGTGCCCTTCCACGCCCACCTGTGGGACCTGCTGCACGGCCGCGCGGACGGCGGCCTCCTCGTCAACTGGCAGTCCGGGTACGGCTCCAGCTTCCTGCCCGACCTCGGCACGTACCTCAGCAGCCCCTTCGCCCCGCTCGTGGCGCTCTTCCCGCGGGACGGGATCGACCTCGCGGTGTACGTGATCACCGTCCTGAAGACCGCCTCGGCCGCCGCCGCCATGGCCTGGCTGCTGCTCACCCTGCGGCCGGGGCGCTGGTGGGCGGCGAGCCTGCTCGGTGCCGCCTACGCCCTGTGCGGCTGGAGCGTGGCCGACGCCTCCTACAACCCGATGTGGCTCGACGGCCTCGTCGTCCTGCCGCTGCTCTGCCTGGCCGGCGAGTGGACGATGGCCCGGCGGCGCCCGGTGGCCGGGGTGCTCGTCGTGGCCCTCGCCTGGACCGCCAACTTCTACACCGGCTACATGGCCACCCTCGGCGCCGGCCTCGTCCTCCTGCTCCGCCTGCCGCTCTCCGGACTGCCCCGGCGCCGGGCCCTGGCCACCGCGGGCCGCGCGGCCCTCGGCGTCGTGCTCGGCACGGGCCTCGCCGCCCCGCTGGTGACGGTCGTCTACTTCGGCACCCGGCACGCCTACCCGGGCCGCGTGCGGCAGTTCGCCCCGGTGGGAAGCGAGAACCTGCTCGCCCGGCTGCTTCCGGCGACGTACGGCTGGGGCTCGCCCGCCCTGTACGTCGGCGTGACGGCCCTGCTCCTGGCCCTCGCCCTGCCGTTCCACCGCGCGGTCCCGGCCCGGGTGCGCGCCGGCTGGACGCTGCTCGTCCTCGCGGTGACCCTGTCGCTGCAGTGGACGCCCACCCACCTGGTCTGGCACGCCTTCGCCACCCCGCAGGGCAGCCCCTACCGCCAGACCTTCGTCCTGTGCGGACTGCTGGTGATCGCCGCCTGGCACACGCTGTCCCACGGCCCGCCCCCGTGGCGCGCCCTCGCCGCGGCGGCCGGGCTGCTCGCCCTGATCACGGCCCTGGCGAGCCGCAGCGGGCTGGTACGGGGCTACACCTGGCCGGTGCTGCTGCTCGCCACCGCCGGCGCGCTCGGCGGACTGGCGCTGCTGCGCCGCGCGGACACCGGGGGGCGCGGCCGCGCCCCGGCCGCCCTGGCCGTCGTCCTGCTGCTCGGAGCACAGACCGGGGAGGCCGCCGCCACCTCCGCCATGGCCTCCCGGCAGCGCCTCGCGCACCTGGACGACTACGCGCCCTGGGGGCAGCGGCAGCAGCGCCAGGCGGCGGCGGTCGCCGGGGCCGACGACTGGCCCCGCCGGCGCACCGACCCCGGCCGCGAGCAGACCGTCGCCAACGACCCGATGCTGGTCGGCGGCCAGGGGGCGCAGTACTACAGCAGCCTGACCTCCGACGTGCTGAGCCGGACGCTCACCGCGCTGGGCGGCGGCTGGACCTCGCGCGGCCGCAGCGTGCAGAGCCTGGACAACGCCGTCACCGACGTCGTCTTCTCCGTCGGCGCCCGGGTGCACTCCCCGCCCGACCCGCACCAGGACCCGCACGGGAGCGACGGGGCGCCCGACACCGGCCCGCCGGCCGTCTCCCACCGGGCCGTGCCGCCCCTGGTGACCGTGCGGGCCGCACCCGTCCGCGCCCCCTTCGGGGCGTCGCCGTACCGCAACCAGGAGATGCTGCTCGGCAGCCGCGTGTACACCGTGCCCCGGATCGCCGTGCGCGACGACACCGGGCGGCCGGACCCGGGCCGCCGCGTCGGCTCCGGGCCCGCCGTGGCCCGGCCGAGGGTCAGCGCCCGCTGCCCGGCCGGCAGCCAGGTGTACCTGTGGGCCCCGCACTTCTCGGGCCGGGCGCGGCTCGACGGCGCCGCCGGCGACGCGCGCTTCCGGTTCGAGTACCCGCGGGCCCGCGCCGCCATGGAGCCGCTCGGCCGGGCCCCGGCGTCCGGCGACGTGCGGATCGCGCTGACCCCCGACCGGCCCGGCGTCGTCCCGGGCGGAGCGATCGGCTGCCTGGACACCGGGCGGCTGCGGGCCGCGGCCGCCCGGCTGACCGCCACCGGCGCCACCGGGGTGACCGTCTCCGACGGCACCCTGCGGGCCCGGCTGCCCGCCGGCGGCCGGGGGCTCGCCGTCGTCGCCGCACCCCGGATCGCCGGCTGGCGGTGCGCCACCGGCGACGCACCGGCCCGCCCCGCCGGGTCGTACCACGGCCTGGTCGCCGTCCCCCTCGACGGCAGATCCACCTCGCTGACCTGCACCTTCCGTCCGCCGGGCCTGCGGCTGGGCACGGCCGTCGGGGGTGCCTCGCTGCTCACCCTGGCCCTGCTCGCCGCGCTCGGCGCCGTCCGCCGGCGGCGCGCCCCGGCACCGCACACGACCACCCGAGCGCGTGACCACCGCCTCCCGACCGCGCCCCTGAGGGGATCCGCCATGCTGATATCCATCGTCGCGCCCTGCTACAACGAGGAGGACGTCCTCGAACGCTTCCACGAGGAGGTCCAGCGGGTCGCGGACGACCTGCTGCCGCTCGGCCACGACATGGAGTTCGTGTACGTCGACGACGGCAGCCGCGACCGCACGCTCGCCGTGCTGGAGCACCTCGCGGACCGCGACCCCCGCGTGCGGTACGTCTCCTTCAGCCGCAACTTCGGCAAGGAGGCGGCCCTGCTCGCCGGGCTCCGGCACGCCTCGGGGGACTCCGTCGTCGTCATGGACGCCGACCTCCAGCACCCGCCGCGGCTGATCAGGCGGATGGTGGAACTGCGCGAGCAGGGCCACGACCAGGTCATCGCCCGGCGCACCCGCACCGGCGACCGGGTCACCCGCACCTTCACCGCCCGCCTGTACTACCGGCTCGTCAACCGGCTGGTCGACGTCGAACTGGTCGACGGCGTGGGCGACTTCCGCCTGCTGTCGCGCCGGGTGGTGGACGCCGTGCTGGCCCTGACCGAGTACAACCGCTTCTCCAAGGGCCTGTTCGCCTGGGTGGGCTTTCCGAGCACCACCCTCGGCTACGAGAACGCCGTCCGCGAGGCCGGCCGCAGCTCCTGGAACCTGCGCGGCCTGCTCAACTACGGCCTCGACGGCCTGCTGTCCTTCAACAACCGGCCGCTGCGCGCCGCCCTCTGGCTCGGTATGGGGCTGCTGCTGTGCGCGGGGCTGTACACCGCCTGGATCGTGGGCGCCGCGCTCGTCCACGGCGTGCAGACCCCCGGCTATGTGACCATCATCACGGCCGTCACGGCCCTCGCCGGCGTGCAGATGGTCATGCTGGGAGTCATCGGGGAGTACACCGGCCGCATCTACTACGAGGTGAAGCAGCGTCCGCACTTCCTGGTGAAGGCGACCAACGTGAAACGGACGAAAGACCTCATCCCCTGATGCCGAACGCCCCGCTGCCGAACGCCGTGTCGAGGCAGATCCTCACCTTCGTCGTGGTCGGCGTGGTGAACACGGCCACCTATTACTGCCTGTACCTGTTGTTCCTGACCTGCCTGCCCTATCTCGCGGCGCACGTCCTGGCCTTTCTGATCAGCATGGTCGGCTCCTTCTTCCTGAACGCGCGCTTCACCTACCGGACGCGGCCCACCTGGCGGAAATTCCTGCTGTTCCCGCTGACGAACGTCACGAATTTCGTCATCACCACCGCCGGGGTGTACGTGATCGTCGACGTCCTGCACGCCGGTAGCCGCTTCGCCCCGCTGCTCGCCTCGGCGGCGGCCATCCCCGTCACCTTCCTGGTCTCCCGCCGGGTCATGCTGCCCAAGCCCGAGACGATTGCATAAACGTGCATCGATACGTATAGTCATGCCATCAGGAGGAGGGTGGACATGGCGGTACGTGCGGCGGTGGCCGGGGCGAGCGGATACGCGGGCGGAGAGGTCCTGCGGCTGCTCCTCGCGCACCCCGAGGTCGAGATCGGTGCCCTGACCGGCAACTCCAACGCCGGGCAGCGGCTCGACGCGCTCCAGCCGCACCTGCTGCCGCTGGCCGGCCGGGTGCTGACCGAGACCACCCCCGAGGCCCTCGACGGGCACGACGTCGTCTTCCTGGCCCTGCCCCACGGGCAGTCCGCCGCCGTCGCCGAGCGGCTCGGCCCGGACGTCCTCGTGGTCGACATGGGCGCCGACTTCCGGCTGAAGGACCCGGCCGACTGGGAGCGGTTCTACGGCTCCCCGCACGCCGGCACCTGGCCCTACGGCCTTCCCGAACTGCCGGGTGCCCGCTCCGCGCTGGAGGGGTCCAAGCGCATCGCGGTGCCCGGTTGCTACCCGACCGCCGTGTCCCTCGCCCTCTTCCCCGCGTACGCCGCCCACCTCGCCGAGCCCGAGGCCGTGGTCGTCGCCGCCTCCGGCACCTCCGGCGCGGGCAAGGCGCCCAAGCCGCACCTGCTGGGCAGCGAGGTCATGGGGTCGATGTCGCCCTACGGCGTGGGCGGCGGCCACCGGCACACGCCCGAGATGATCCAGAACCTCAGCGCGGCGGCGGGGGAGCGGATCTCGGTCTCCTTCACCCCGACGCTCGCGCCGATGCCCCGCGGGATCCTCGCCACGTGCAGCGCGAAGGCCCGGCCGGGCGTGACCGGCGAGGCGGTCCGCGCCGCCTACGCCAAGGCCTTCGCCGACGAGCCCTTCGTCCACCTGCTCCCCGAGGGACAGTGGCCCGCCACCGCGTCCGTCCACGGTTCCAACGCCGTTCAGGTGCAGGTCGCCCTGGACGAGTCCGCCGGCCGCGTCATCGCCATCAGCGCCATCGACAACCTCACCAAGGGCACCGCGGGCGGTGCCGTCCAGAGCATGAACCTCGCCCTCGGACTCGACGAGACCACCGGGCTTTCCACGATCGGAGTCGCACCGTGAGCGTCACGGCAGCCAAGGGATTCACGGCGGCGGGCATCGCCGCCGGGATCAAGGAGAACGGCAACCCCGACCTGGCCCTCGTAGTCAACACCGGGCCGCGCCGTGCCGCCGCGGGCGTCTTCACCTCCAACCGCGTGAAGGCCGCGCCGGTGCTGTGGTCCGAGCAGGTCCTCAAGAGCGGCCAGGTCTCCGCCGTCGTCCTCAACTCCGGCGGCGCCAACGCCTGTACGGGACCCAAGGGCTTCCAGGACACGCACGCCACCGCCGAGAAGGCGGCCGAGGTGCTGGGCCGGGGCGCCATCGAGGTCGCCGTCTGCTCCACCGGCCTGATCGGCGTCCTGCTGCCCATGGACAAGCTGCTCCCGGGCATCGAGACGGCCGCCGCCCAGCTCTCCGAGCACGGCGGGGAGAAGGCCGCCATCGCCATCAAGACCACCGACACCGTCCACAAGACGTCGGTCGTCACCAAGGACGGCTGGACCGTGGGCGGCATGGCCAAGGGCGCCGGCATGCTCGCGCCGGGCCTCGCCACCATGCTCGTCGTCCTCACCACCGACGCCGACCTCGGCGGCGACACCCTGGACGAGGCCCTGCGCGCCGCCACCCGGGTCACCTTCGACCGGGTCGACTCCGACGGCTGCATGTCCACCAACGACACCGTGCTCCTGCTGGCCTCCGGCTCCTCCGGCGTCACCCCCGGCTACGACGAGTTCGCCGAGGCGGTGCGGCAGGTCTGCGACGACCTCGGGCAGCAGCTCATCCGGGACGCCGAGGGCGCCTCCAAGGACATCAAGGTCGAGGTCGTCAACGCCGCGACCGAGGAGGACGCCGTCGAGGTCGGCCGCTCCATCGCCCGCAACAACCTCCTCAAGTGCGCCGTCCACGGCGAGGACCCCAACTGGGGCCGGGTGCTCTCCGCGATCGGCACCACCCGGGCCGCCTTCGAGCCCGACCGGCTCAGCGTCGCCATCAACGGCGTGTGGGTGTGCAAGAACGGCGGCGTGGGCGAGGACCGCGAGAAGGTCGACATGCGCTACCGCGAGGTCCACATCATTGCGGACCTCGCGGCAGGCGATGAGTCTGCGACGATCTGGACCAACGACCTCACGGCCGACTATGTCCACGAGAACAGCGCGTACTCCTCTTGACGTGCCCGCTTGGTTGTCGCGGGTCCTCGGCGTCACCAGCGAGGGTTCCTGTCTCACAGGCGACCGCTCGCCCCGGACGAGTCCGGGATGAGTCTTACATCGCCTCCGCAGGCCAGCACCGCCCGCCCGGCGGCTGACCCGAATACTTCCGAAAGTCGGCTATGACGGTCAATCACTCAGAAGAGCGAAAGTCCACGACGCGCAAGCACACCGCGCTGCCCAAGGCGCAGATCCTCATCGAGGCCCTGCCCTGGCTGGTCCGGCACAACGGCAAGACCGTCGTCATCAAGTTCGGCGGCAACGCCATGATCGACGACGAGCTGAAGGCCGCCTTCGCCCAGGACGTGGTGTTCCTGCACCACGCCGGGCTGAAGCCGGTCGTCGTGCACGGCGGCGGCCCGCAGATCAGCCGGGCGCTCGACCGGCACGGCATCGTCAGCGAGTTCAAGGCGGGCCTGCGCGTCACCACCGAGGACGCCATGGACGTCGTCCGCATGGTGCTGGCCGGACAGGTGCAGCGCGAGCTGGTCGGCCTGCTCAACCGGCACGGCCCGCTCGCCGTCGGCCTCACCGGCGAGGACGCGCACACCATCACCGCCACCCGGCACCGGCCCGAGATCGACGGCGAGCTGGTCGACATCGGCCGGGTCGGCGAGATCACCGACATCGACACCGGAGCCATCGAGGCCCTGCTCGCCGACGGCCGCATCCCGGTCGTCTCCTCGATCGCCCGCTCCCAGGACGACGGACATGTCTACAACGTCAATGCTGATACGGCGGCTGCGGCACTCGCTGCGGCACTGGGCGCCGAAACGCTCATGGTCCTCACCGACGTCGAGGGCCTCTACGAGGACTGGCCGCACTCCGACGAGGTGATCAGCCGCCTCACCGCGTCCCAGCTGGAGAAGCTGCTGCCGGACCTGGCCGCCGGCATGGTGCCGAAGATGGAGGGCTGCCTGCACGCCGTGCGCAACGGCGTGCACACCGCCCGCGTCATCGACGGCCGGGTCCAGCACTCCATCCTGCTGGAGATCTTCACCGACGAGGGCATCGGCACCATGGTCGTACCCGACGAAGCCGAGGGGGAGCAGTCATGACGGGCACCGCGACCAACACGGAACTGACCGCGCGCTGGCAGGGCGCGCTGATGAACAACTACGGCACCCCGAGGCTGCCCCTGGTGCGCGGCGAGGGCCTGAAGGTCTGGGACGCCGAGGGCCGCGCCTACCTCGACTTCGTCGGCGGCATCGCCACCAACGCCCTCGGCCACGCCCACCCGGCGATCGTGGAGGCCGTCAGCCGGCAGATCGCCTCCCTCGGCCACGTCTCCAACCTCTTCCTGGCCGAGCCCACCGTCGCCCTCGCCGAACGGCTCCTGCAGCTCTTCGGCCGCGAGGGCCGGGTCTTCTTCTGCAACTCCGGCGCCGAGGCCAACGAGGCAGCCGTCAAGATCGGCCGGCTGACCGGGCGGACCCACATGGTCGCCACCCAGGGCGGCTTCCACGGCCGCACCATGGGCGCCCTCGCGCTCACCGGCCAGCCCGCCAAGCGGGAACCGTTCCTGCCGCTGCCCGGCGACGTCACCCACGTGCCCTACGGCGACGCGCAGGCGCTGGCCGCGGCGGTCACCGAGGAGACGGCCCTCGTCGTCATCGAGCCGATCCAGGGCGAGAACGGCGTGGTCGTGCCCCCGCCCGGCTACCTCAAGGCGGCCCGCGCGATCACCGCCGCCACGGGTGCCCTGCTGGTCCTGGACGAGGTGCAGACCGGCGTCGGCCGCACCGGCACCTGGTTCGCGTACCAGGCCCACGAGGGCGTCCTGCCCGACGTCGTCACCCTCGCCAAGCAGCTCGGCGGCGGGCTGCCGCTCGGCGCCACCGTCGCCTTCGGCCGCGCCGCGGACCTGCTGCAGCCGGGCCAGCACGGCACCACCTTCGGCGGCAACCCGGTCGCCTGCGCCGCCGGGCTCGCCGTCCTCGACACCGTCGCGGACCAGGGGCTGCTGGAGAACGCCAAGCGGCAGGGCGAGAAACTGCGCGAGGGAATCGAGGCCCTGGGCCACCCGTTGATCGATTATGTCCGGGGCGCGGGCCTGCTGCTGGGTATCGTGCTCACCGGGCCGCACGCGCCACAGGTGCAGCAGGCGGCCCAGGAGGCCGGGTTCCTGGTGAACGCGCCCGCCCCCGACGTCGTACGGCTCATGCCGCCGCTGAACCTCCGCGACGACGAGGCGGGCGCGCTGCTCCGGGCGCTGCCCGGCATCCTCGACGCAAGCGACGGGGACGGACGAACCGGGGAATGAGACGACGATGAGCCAGGCGCAGGACCACGAGCAGGCGGCGGGCGCCGGGCCCGCCGTGCCGCAGACCCGCACCGCCCGCCACCGCCGGATCGTGGACATCCTCAACCGGCAGCCGGTGCGGTCGCAGAGCCAGCTGGCGAAGCTGCTCGCCGACGACGGGCTGAACGTCACCCAGGCCACGCTCTCCCGGGACCTCGACGAGCTGAACGCGGTGAAGATCCGCAACACCGACGGCGACCTGATCTACGCGGTGCCGAGCGAGGGCGGGTTCCGTACCCCCCGCGCACCGCTCGGGGGGTCGGCGAAGGAGGAACGCATGCGGCGGCTCTCCCAGGAGCTGCTGATCTCCGCGGAGGCCTCCGCCAACCTCGTGGTCCTGCGCACCCCGCCGGGCGCGGCCCAGTTCCTGGCCTCGGCGATCGACCAGGCCGAACTGCACGACATCCTCGGCACCATCGCCGGTGACGACACCCTGCTGCTGATCAGCCGCGAGCCGGCCGGCGGCCAGGCGCTCGCGGACCATCTGCTGCGCCTCGCGCAGAACGGGCACTGACCCGGGTGCGGAGCCCGAGCCGGGGGCGTTAGATGGAGGGGTGACCTTCCGCAACGGGCGGGCAATCCCGTGGCGGCGCCCAGCCGTACATAGAGGTGTGACGGGTTTTCGGTCCCCGGTGGACCGGCTCCCGGACGAAGCACTGCTGTCCGGACTGGCCACCGGGGACCCGGACCTCGCCGTCACTTTCGTACGGAGGTTCCAGCACCGGGTCTTCGGCGTCGCCATGGCGGTCACCGGAGATCCTCAGCTCGCCGAGGACATCGCCCAGCAGACGTTCGAGCGCGCCTGGCGTCACGCGCAGATCTACGACTCGCGCCGCGGTTCGGTCGCGACCTGGCTGACGACCATCGCGCACAACCTCGCCATCGATGCCGTCCGCGCCCGGCGGACGGAGCCGGTGGCACCCGAGGACCTCGACGCCCTGCTCGGCGTCGTCACCGAGACCCCCGAGCGGTGGGCGCTGGCCGACGAGGCCTCGTCCCGGCTCCGGGCCGCCCTGGCGCGACTGCCGCGGGAACAGGCCCGTGCCCTGGTGATGGCAGGTATCTACGGAATGACGGCCCAGCAGATCGCCGACGCGGAGGGCATTCCGCTGGGCACCGCCAAGACGCGGATCAGGGCGGCGATGGCGAAGCTGCGCAAGACCCTCGCGTCGGTGAGGCGAGGCGACCATGCCGAGTGACATGAGCTGCGAGCAGTTGCGAGAGGCCAGTGCCGAGCTGGCGCTGGGCGTGCTGCCCGGACGGGAGCGGGCGGAGGCGATCGCCCACCTGGACCGGTGCGCGGACTGCCGGCAGTTCATCGAGCCGCTCTGCCGGGTCGGCGAACGGCTGATCGGCCTGCTGCCGGACCAGGAGCCACCGCTCGGGTTCGAGACCCGGGTGGTCCGCAGGCTGACGCCGGACACCACGGCGCACGAGGGCCACGGGTCCGCGCGCGCACGCGGCCTGGGCGGCCGTCCGGTCCTGGCCCGCATCGGGCTCGCGCCGGCCGCCGTCACGCTCGCCGCCCTCTGCGGGTTCGCGGGCTGGGCCGTCGGCACGGCCATCGAGGACGTCACCGCCTCGGCACCGGCCGCCCCGCGCGGCGAGCCCATGCTGGTCGGCGACATGACCTCGGCGGCCGACGCCGGACGCTCCGTCGGCGAGGTCTACGCGCACCCCGGCAGGCCGGGCTGGATCTTCATGTCCGTCGCCCTCGACGGTGCCGGCAGACCCTACAGCGGCAAGGTCACCTGCCTGCTGGAGCGCTCCGACGGCGGGACGGTCCGCCTCGGCGAGTTCGCCCTGCGCGAGGGCCAGGGCGACTGGGGCAGCACGGCCCGGGTCGACTCCCGGGGCGTGTCCGGCGCCCGCCTGGTCTCCCCCGACGGCACGGTCCTCGCCACGGCCCACCTCCAGACGGGGCAGGTGCTGACGGGAACCGGCCAGACGTAACGGGAATCAGCCGCGCCCCGGGCCGGGCAGCGTCGCCGCCAGGGCCGCCGCCAGTGCGGTGACCGCGGGCCGGGCGGACGGGTCGGGGCTCAGGCAGCGGTCGACGGCGGTGGCGAGCGCGGGGGGCAGGCGCCGCCGGGACGCGATCGGCGGGACCGGGTACCGCACCTGGGGGTACCGCGCACCGGCGGAACCGCCGCCGGATCCGGTCGCCGGTCCCGGGCAGGCGAACGGCACGTCGCCGCAGGCCACCTCGAACAGGGTGATGCCGATGCCCCACACGTCGGCGGCGGCCGTGAGCGGCTCGCCGCGGGCCTGTTCCGGGGACAGGTAGCAGCAGGTGCCGATCCCGGCGGGCGCGGGACCGGGCGGCCGCGCCAGGCTCAGGTCCAGCACCTTCGCGTGGCCGCGCTCCACCACCACGTTGGACGACTTGACGTCCAGGTGCAGCAGACCCTGCCGGTGCAGGTAGTGCACCGCGGAGCACAGCTGGACGCCGAGCAGCGCCACGTCGGTGGCGGCCGGCCGGCGCCGCAGCCGGTGCACGAGGTGGGACAGCGTCTCGCCGGTCAGGGTCTCCAGGACGACGAGCGGCTCGGGCGCCTCGAGGGTCTCGTAGCCGCGCACCAGGTGCGGGTGGGTGAAGCGGCGCAGCCACCGTCCCTCACGCAGCAGCCGCTCGGTCGGCCCCTCCTCGCCCCGGTGGTCGGGGCGCAGTGCCTTGATGACGCAGCGGCAGGCCCGTTCCTCGCTCCAGGCGTCGTAGACGTCCAGCCAGCCGGTGCGCGCCAGATGCCCCAGCACCTGGTAGCCCGGGGCCGGCTCGGTGCCCGGGGGGAGGGGTGGGGCCAGGGGAGGGGCCTCGGTGGTGGAGACGCTCACGACAGCACCTTCCCTTCGGTCGGGGGCCCGGCCACCGCGCTGAGCCGGTACAGCCGGGCGTACGCCCCGTCGCGCTTGATCAGCTCGTCATGGGAGCCGTCCTCCACGACCCGGCCGTGGTCGAGCACCACGATGCGGGTGGCGTCGCGGACGGTCAGCAGGTTGTGGGAGATGACGACGGTCGTCCGGCCGGCCATCAGCCGGCGCAGCGGGTCCATGATCCGCCGCCCCGAGCGGACGTCGAGCCCGGTGGTCGGCTCGTCCAGCAGCAGCACCGGCGCGTCCCTGATCATGGCGCGGGCGATCGCCAGCCGCTGGCACTGCCCGCCGGACAGCGTCCGGCCGCGCTGGCCGACCAGCGTGTCGTAGCCCTCCGGAAGCCGTTCGATGAACTCGTGCGCCTGCGCGGCGCGCGCCGCGGCGACGATGTCCGCCTCCGGGGCCTCCGGGCGGCCGTAGGCGATGTTCTCCCGCACGGTGCCGTGGAAGACGAGCGTCTCCTGCAGCACGACCGACACGTTCTCGCGCACGTCGGCCAGGCGCAGCTCCCGCAGGTCGGTGCCGTCCAGGAGCACGGCCCCGCGCTCGGGGTCGTAGAACCGCAACTGCAGTTTCGCGACCGTCGACTTGCCGGCCCCGCTGGCCCCCACCAGCGCCAGCGTCTCCCCGGGTGCCGCGTGGAAGGACACCCCCGACAGCGCCCAGGACGAGGCGCCGGGGTAGCGGAACCAGACGTCGTCGAACTGCACGTCCCCGCGGGCCCGCCCGGTGGGCCGGGCCTGCGGCAGTTCGGCCACCTGCGGTCGCTGGTCGAGCAGTTCGATGATCCGCTCGGCGGAGGCGGAGGCCGCGTAGAAGGTGGTGCCCAGCCGGGACAGGCCGCGCACCGGGCTGTAGAGCTTGCTGATCAGCGCGAGGAAGACCAGCAGCCCGCCCAGTGTGAGCTGCCCCTGGGCCAGCTTCCAGGTGCCGAGCCCCATCACCGCGAGAGCGCCGGACACCTCGATGAGCTCCACGATGGGGCGGTAGACGGCGCGGATCCGCGTCGAGGTCATCACCGCCCGGAACCTGCCGAGGTTCTCCCGGTGGAAGCGGTTCTCCTCCCAGCCCTGCCGGTTGTACGCCTGCACCAGTGCGACGTTGCCCAGGGACTCCTCGGCGATCGCGCTGAGCGAGCCGCTGCGCCGCCTGCGCTCCCGCGCGGCCTCCTTGCTCAGCCGGGAGAAGTGCCGGGCGGCGGCCCAGAACATCGGCACGATGACCAGGGCCAGCAGGGTCAGGTCCCAGGACAGGGAGAACAGCAGGCCGAGGAAGAGACCGAGGCGGACCACGTAGTACAGGGCGTCCGCCACCCCAGAGAGCAGGAACGTCTCGACGGCGTCGACGTCACCGGTGACCCGGGACAGCACGTCCCCGAGCCGCCGGCGTTCGAAGAAGCCGAGCGACAGCCCCTGGACGTGCCGGAAGACGTCCGAGCGCAGCGAGAGCAGGAAGCCTTCCCCGACCCAGGTCGAGGTCACGTCGTCGGCGAACGCGAGGATGCCGGAGAAGAGGATGAGCCCCAGGTAGGTCGGCGCGATCCACAGGAACGGCCCCAGGTCCTTGGGCACGAGCACGTCGTCGACGACGATCTTGAAGAGCCAGATCTCCGCCGCGTCGATGAGGGGGCCGACCAGGCTGAAGACGACGATGGGGATCAGCCAGCGCCGGCCACCCCGGGTGTACGGCCAGAACCGGCGGAACACCTCGCGCGGCGGCACCGGCGGCGCGGCCTCGACGACGGCGTCGGAGGGCTCACCGAGTGACAGCAGACGACGCAGGACCTTCGCCATGTCACGCAATCCTCCGGGTGCGGCGAAGCGGACCGGGTCCGCTCGAATCCGGTCCGCTCACCTTCGGGTGGCGATCAGTAGCCGTGGTGGCCGCCGTGGCCGCCGCTGCCGTGACGGTTTCCGTGGCCGCCGCTGTTGTTGTGGCCGCCGCTGTTGTTGTTGTGGCCGCCACTGTTGTTGTCGCCCCAGTCGCCGTGTCCCGATCCACCGTGGTCACGGCGATTGGCAGGCATCAGGTTGCTGAAGATGGCCATATTCGTTCCTCCTGATTTTCGCTCCACAAGGGATACGGTGCAGGACGGAATCCGGATGCCATTTCGGGCAAATCAGGTGAAACTTTTTCAGCCCAGCCGGGCCGCCAGCCCCCCGGTGCACCGCACCTCGTCGCCCGCCGTGATGAGCAGCGCCTCGATGTCCGGCAGTGACTCCAGCCAGGCCAGCCCGGCCCGCGAACCCATCGCGAACGCCGCCGTCGCCCAGCAGTCCACCCAGGTCAGGCGGGGCCCCACGACGGTCACCGACACCAGGTCCGTCACCGCCGGCCTCCCCGTGCGCGGGTCCACGATGTGCGCGCCGCGCTCGGCCGTCCCGGACGTGGCCACCGACAACTCCTCGGCCCCGGCCGCCGAGATCACCGCCGCCAGGCCGCCCGGACGCAGCGGATCGGCGATCCCCACCCGCCACGGCCGCTGCGGCTCCGGGGCGCCCAGCATCTGGACGTCACCGCCGCCGTTCACGCTGACCCCGCACACCCCGTCCACCGCGGCCAGCAGCCGCGCGGCCCGCTCGGCGGCCCAGCCCTTGACGATGCCGGTCGGGTCGACCGACCCCCGGTAGCGCGGGCTGAACCAGCCGTCGCTCACCCGCTCCGCCTCGGCCGCCATGTCCAGCACCTCGGCCACCTCGGGCGCCACCTGCGCCACGGTCAGCCCGCCGCGGGCCAGCCGGGACACCTCGCTGTCCTCGCGGTAGGTGGAGAAGAGCGCGTCGGCCCGGTGCAGGCCCGCGACCGCCGTGCCGAGGGCCTGCCGCACGGCACCGGGTTCCCCACCGCGCACGTCGAAGGAGAAGACGGTCCCCATGACCTCTTCCGCGTGCCGCAGCGCGGCGGGGGCTTCAGCCGGCTCGGCCACCGCGTCAGCCACCGGCCTGGTCCAGCGCCGACTGCAGGGACTGCTTGTAGCCGGTGCTGGTGTAGGTGGCGCCGGAGACCGCGTCGATGTGCGCGTTCCCGGCGGCCACGGCCTCCTGGTTCAGCTTCGGCACGGCGAGTGCCGTCTTCTGGCTGCTCAGCCCGCCCGCGGGGGCCTGGACCGCGTCCGCCTTGGTGATCTTCCCGTTGCTGACGGTGATCCGGACCTGCACCGGGCCGTACTGCGTCTGTACGGTCTTCCCGGTGACGGTACGGGTCTGCGCCTGACCAGAGCCCGCGGAGCCGGACGTACCGGACGACCCGGACCCCGCCGAGCCGGATCCCGACGAGGTGGACCCCGAGGAGCCGGACGACCCGGACCCCGCCGAACCGGTCCCCGCCGACCCGGACGGCAGGGACTTCGCCTTGTCCAGCGCCGACTGCAGCGACTGCTTGTAGCCGGTGCTGGTGTACGTCGCCCCGGACACCGCGTCGATGTTCGCGTTCCCGGCGGCCACGGCCTCCTGGTTCAGCTTCGGCACGGCCAGCGCCGTCTTCTGGCTGCTGACCCCGCCCTTGGGCGCCTGGACCGCCTCGGCCTTGGTGATCTTGCCACCGGAGACGGTCAGCCGGACCTGCACGGCCCCGTACTGGGTCTGCACCGTGTTCCCGGTCACCGTGCCGGAGCCCGCCGCGGCGCCACCCTGCTGGCCGCCCTGCGGCGCCTGCTGGGCCCCGGCCGTCGCCGGCGGGGCCGCGCCGGCCGCCGACGCGGCGGCCGGGTCGGAGGCGGGCTTCAGCGACAGCAGCAGCACGACTCCGGACACGGTGGCCGCGGTGGCCAGCACGACGCGCCGAACGGGGTGGCTCTTCCTCATCGCTTCGCAGCTCCGCTCACATCTCGAACGACTCGTGGTGGATACGGCGCGCGGGGACCCCCGCGCCGCGCAGTGCCTCGTACACCGACTGCGCGAACCCGGGCGGACCGCACATGAAGACGTCGTGGCGTTCGATGTCCGGGATCTTCCGCTGCAGGTTCTCCGGGGAGATGTCCGGACGCTCGCCGTCGGGACTGTTGACCGCGTACATCAGCCGGGCACCCCGCTCCTCGGCGATCGCGGCCAGCTCGTCCCACAGTGCCAGATCCTGGGTGGTGTTGGCCCGGTACAGCAGGGTGATGTCGCCGGCCGCCCCGGGCAGCGTCTCGAACAGCGCCCGCATCGGGGTGATGCCGACCCCTCCCGCGACCAGCAGCACCTTGCCGCGGCTGCGGCGCTGCGCGGTCATCGCGCCGTAGGGGCCCTCCGCCCACACCCGGGTGCCGGGCGTGAGCTCGCGCAGCCGGGCGCTGTGGTCGCCGATCGCCTTCACGGTGATCCGCAGCATGTCGGGGCGGGGCGCCGCCGACAGCGAGTACGGGTGCGAGCTGAACCGCATTCCGGGCGCGAGGAACCGCCAGCGGAAGAACTGGCCGGCCTCCGCGCCCATCCGGTGCAGCCGGCGCCCGCCGATCAGCACCGACACGATGCCCGGCGTCTCCTCGATGACCGCCTCCACCCGCATCCGGTGGCGCATGTTCAGCCGGATCGGGGTGAGGATGCGGTACCAGACCACGAGCGCGGTGACCGCGCCGTACAGCCCGTACCAGAACGTCTTGGCCATGGGCTCCAGCGCGAAGTCGTTGCCCGTGGTGATCTGGTGCCAGAAGGTCAGGAACACCGCCGCGTACGTCAGCAGGTGCACGTGGTACCAGGCGTCGTACGGCAGCCGGCGGCGGATCCCGCCGGCCGACGACACCCCGATGACCACGAACAGGCCGGTGCCGACGGCCGCCTTGCCCATGTCGGGCAGCTGGTTCACGGAGTCGACGGTCTGCTGGACGATGTCGCCGAGCGACTTGCCCGCCTGGAGCGCGTACCCCCACATGGTGAGGAAGACGTGGGCGGCGACCAGGCAGAGCGTGTACCGGCCGCTCATCGCGTGCCAGCGCGCCACCCGGTCCGAGCCGACCCGCCGCTCCAGTGCCGGGACGCGCGCCATCTGGAGCACGACCAGCGCCATCAGGTAGCCGGCCAGCAGGCCGGTGATCCGGCCCGCGTTGAGGATCTTGCCGTTGTCGTCCGCGATGGACGGCGTGTCGTGCCACCAGAGCCACAGCACGGCCGCCGCGCCCGCCCAGACGGCGAGCAGCAGCGGGACTGCCGGGGAGCGGCGCGGACGGATGCGGCGCATCGTCTGTCGGCGGGCGGCACGTCCGCCTGCGAGCGTGGTGGTCACGGTTCCTCCGTGGGGACTCGGCCCTTGGCCCACTGATACGTGCCGCATGCGCCGGGTGTTCAGAGGCCCGCGGAGTCGAGCGCGGACTGCAGCGACTGGCGGTAGCCGTCGCTGGTGTAGGTCGCTCCCGAGACCGTGTCGATCTGCGCGCTCTGCGCCGCCAGCGCCTCGCGCCGCAGCTGGGGCAGCGCGTAGCTGTTGATCTCCTGGTCACGGGGGTTGTCCTGCGGGTAGCTGACGGCCGCCACCTCGGTGAGCTTGCCGCTCTTGATCGTCACCCGCACCTGGACCGGACCCCACCGGGTCTGGACGGTGTCCCCGGTGACGGTCTTGGTCACGGACTTCTTGGAACCGCCGCCGGCCGTGCCCGATCCGCCGGACGCCGCCGAACTGCTCGACACCGTCGGGGACTTGGTGCCCGTCGTGGCCAGCACGGGGCTCGTGTGCGGCTTCAGCGTCAGCAGCATCACCATGCCGGAGACGGTGGCCGCGCTGGCCAGCACGATGCGGCGCAGGGGACGGTTCTTCTTCAACGCGTGCACGTCGGTTGCCTCACACTCTCACAGCTCGAAGGACTCGTGGTGGATCCGGCGGTCCGGCACCCCGGCCGCCCGCAGCGCCTCGTACACGTCCTGCGCGAAGCCGTGCGGGCCGCAGATGTAGACGTCGTGGCCGGCGATGCCCGGGAAGGCGGCGCGCAGCGACTGCGCCGAGATGTCGGGGCGCTCCCCGCCCGGCCCGTTCAGCGCGTACAGCAGCTGCGCGTTGCGCCAGCGGGCGATCTGCTCCAGCTCGGCGCCCAGCGCCAGGTCCTCGGGACCGCGCGCCCGGTAGAGCAGGGTGACGTCACCGGGCAGCGTCTCGAACAGGGCGCGCAGCGGGGTGATGCCGACACCGGCGGCGATCAGCAGCGAGTGGTGGCTGGTGGCCCGGTCGGCGGTCAGCGAGCCGTACGGGCCCTCCGCCCAGACCCGGGTGCCCGGCCGCAGCAGCGGCACCGCCGCGCTGTGGTCGCCGAGCGCCTTGACCGTGATCCGCAGCAGGTCCGGGCGCGGCGGCGCCGACAGGGAGTACGGCGTCGACGTCCAGCCCATGCCCTCGCCGAGGAACCGCCAGCGGAAGAACTGCCCCGGCCGCGCCCCCAGCTCGTCCAGGTGGAGCCCGCGCACCACGACCGAGTACACGCCCGGCGCCTCCTGGTGCACCGAGTCGACCCGCAGCCGGTGGCGCAGGTTCAGCCGGACCGGGGCCAGGACGCGGTACCAGAGCACCAGGGCCGCCACCCCGAGGTACAGCGCGTACCAGACGGCGGTCGCCACCGGCTTGCCGTTGAACTCGTTGCCGAGGGCGAGCTGGTGCCCGAAGGCGAGGAACACGGCCGCGTACGTCAGCAGGTGCACGTAGTACCAGAACTCGTAGCTGGTCCGGCGGCGCGCGGCCCGCGCCGAGGTGATGCCGACCGCGAACAGGATCACCGTGCCCGCGGTGGCCTTGAGCATGTCCGGGTAGTCCGTGACGACGGTGACCGTCTCGTGCCACAGCGAGGCACGGTCCTGGGCCGCGTACCCGGCCAGGATCAGCACGACGTGCGCCACCAGCAGGCAGATCGTGTAGCGGCCGGCCATCGCGTGCCAGCGCGCCACCCGGTCGGAGCCGACCCGCACCTCCAGCAGCGGCACCCGCGCCATCAGGCCGACCAGCACCGCGCAGGCGTACCCGCACAGCAGCCCGGCTATCCGCCCGGCCCCGGTCAGATAGCCCGCCGACCCGACCACGGATCCGGTGCCGGCCCACCAGAGCGCGACCACGGCGGCCGCCCCCGCCCACAGCACGGCCAGCACGAGCCCCCCGGGGGAGCGCCGGGCGGCCGGGGACACGGGCGGGGCCACGCGTCGCTCGTCCAGGGTGGTCATGTTCGTTCCCTTCCTCCGTCAGGTCTGCCACTGTGCGTGGCGAAGCTCTGAGCAACCTCTGAAAGGGGCACTTCCGAACGGACTCACAGAGAACTCAGAGCGACCCCCGCGGCACGGAACCCGACGGGCGCGCGATGCTTGAGGGGCGATGAACACCACCCGCTCGGGCCGCCCGGCCCTCACCCGACCCGACGGCACGCCGCTGCGCGTCCTCGTCGTCGACGACGACCCCGACCTCGCGGAGGTCCTCACCGGCGCCCTGCGCTACGAGGGCTGGGAGGTGCGCGCCGCCGGCGACGGCGCCTCCGCGGTCACCGCCGCGCGCGAGCTGCTGCCCGACGCCGTCGTCCTGGACGTGATGCTCCCCGACACCGACGGCTTCACGGTGCTGCGCCGCCTGCACGAGGTGAAGCCCGAGGTGTGTGTGCTCTTCCTCACCGCCCGGGACGCGGTCGAGGACCGCATCGCCGGCATCACGGCCGGCGGCGACGACTACGTCACCAAGCCCTTCAGCCTGGAGGAGGTCGTCGCCCGGCTGCGCGGACTGCTGCGCCGCGCGGGCATGGCCCGCCAGCTGGAGGAGGGCCCCCTGCTGACCGTGGGCGACCTGGTCATGGACGAGGAGGCCCGCGAGGTGACCCGGGCCGGCGAGCTGATCGAGCTCTCCCCGACCGAGTTCGAGCTGCTTCGCTTCCTCATGCGCAACCCGCGCCGGGTGCTCAGCAAGGCCCAGATCCTCGACCGGGTCTGGTCCTACGACTTCGGCGGCCGGGCCCACGTGGTGGAGCTGTACATCTCCTACCTGCGCAAGAAGGTGGACGCGGGCCGCGAACCCATGATCCACACGGTGCGCGGCGCCGGGTACGTGATCAAGCCGGTGAGCTCATGACCCGGCTGCGCCGGCTGCCCCGCCCCCGTACTCTGCGCGCCCGGCTCACCGTCGGGCTGGTAGTGCTGCTCGCGGTGAGCTGCGCGGCCGTGGGCCTCGCCGCCGTCGTCGAACTGAACGGCTTCCTCACCCAGCGCCTGGACGAACAGCTCGCCCAGGCCGGCACCCGCTTCCCGGAGAGCCTGGAGCACGGGGTCCGGCTGCCCGACGACCACGACGGCGACGAGCACGGCGACACCCGCCGGCAGGCCACCGGCACCTTCGGCGCCCGGCTGGTGGACGGCACGGTCGTCAACAAGGGGCTCATCCGCTCCGACGACCCGTCCGACGTGAACGTCGACCTCACGGCCGCGGACCGCCGGCACCTGGCCCAGGTCCCGGCGGACGGCAGGCCGCGCACCGTCGAGCTGTCCGCCCTCGACGACTACCGCGTCGTCGCCACCCCCGGCCGGGACGGGGACGTGCTGGTCGTCGGGCTCCCGCTGGAGCCCGTCCAGGCGGCCGTGCACCGCCTGGTGCTGGTGGCCGGCGTCGTCTTCGGCCTGGCCCTCGTCGTCACCGGCGTGGCCGGGGCCTTCTGGGTGCGCTGGTCGCTGCGCCCGCTCAGCCGGGTCACCGCCACCGCTACCCGGGTCAGCGAGCTGCCGCTCGCCAGCGGCGAGGTGGCGCTGCCGCCCCGGGCCCCGGAGTCCGATCCCCGCAGCGAGGTCGGCCGGGTCGCGGTGGCCTTCAACCGCATGCTCGGCCATGTCGAGAACGCCCTGACCAAACGCCACGCCAGCGAGGAGCGGCTGCGCCGCTTCGCCGCCGACGCCAGCCACGAGCTGCGCACCCCGGTCGCCTCGGTCCGCGGCCACGCCGAGCTGGCCCTGCTGCACCCCGGTCCGGTGCCGCCGGAGGTCACCCGGGCCCTGGAGCGCATCACCGCCGAGTCCTCCCGGATGGGGGAGATGGTCGACGACCTGCTGCTGCTGGCCCGCCTGGACGCGGGCCGCCCGCTGGAGCGCCGCCCCGTCGACCTCACCCACCTGGTGCTGGACGCGGTGACGGACGCCCGGGCCGCCGGCCCCGACCACCGCTGGACCATGGACCTGCCCGAGGAGCCGGTCACGGTGACGGGTGACGCGCACCGGCTCCACCAGGCGCTGGCCAACCTGCTGGCCAACGCCCGGCTGCACACGCCCCTGGGCACCAAGGTGACGGTGACCCTGGAGACGGAGGGGACGAGGGCCCTGCTGTCCGTCCACGACGACGGCCCCGGCGTCCCCGAGGACATCCAGGCGCACGTCTTCGAGCGGTTCACCCGGGCCGAGCACCGCCGCCGGCCGGGCGCCTCCGGCGGTGGGGCGGGGCTGGGCCTGTCGATCGTCACGGCGGTGGTGGAGGCGCACGAGGGCAGCGTGGCCCTGGAGAGCAGGCCGGGCTCGACGACGTTCAGCGTGCGGCTCCCGCTGGCGGACGTCAGTACCGGGTGAGGGCGGTCGCGCCGTCGGTGGTGCCGATCGCGATGTGCGGCCCGCGGGCCGGGTCCGCCCACGTGAGCAGCGCGCGCATGGCGTCCTCCGGCACCGAGACGCAGCCGGCCGTGGCGCCCTGCCCGTTCACGTGCAGGAAGATCCCGGCTCCGCGGCCCCGCACCGGCCGGTCGTAGTTGAACGCGGTGACGAGCCCGTACGCGTACTGCGTCCCGTAGGTGATCAGGTGCTCGGACTCGGCGGCCCGGCAGTCCGCGGGCAGCGGGTCCACCCAGCGGTTGTACGACGAGGACGCGCCGTCCTCGCACCACCAGGAACCGTCCTTCACCACCCGGTACGCCATGCGGGTCCCGGCCGGCGCCGTCTTGACGCCGAACCCGAACGGAAGGCCGTACAGCCCGGCCGGTGTCGTGTTCGTGCCCTGCGTGCGCTCGGTCCCCTCCACGAGCCCCTTGGACCCGAACCGGGCCGGCGCGGACCCGGCCCGGACCCACTGCCCGTCCCGCCTGTCCCACCAGGTGAGGGTCCCCGACGTGGCGTCGGCGCGCGGGGCCTCGGCGGTGATCAGCTGGGTGCCGCCGCCGGTGTCCGCCATCCGCGCGGGCAGCGGCGCCGGGCCGGGAGCGGGCGCGAGAGCGAGCACGCAGGCGGACGGGGACACTAGGGCGGCGACGACACCGGGGCGCATGCCTCAGACGCTAGACGGCGGCAGCGGAAGCGGCAGCCCGGGTAGGCCGTCCAGGCTGGTCGCGACGTGCTCCTTCTTGGCGAAGTACGCGCCGAGCGAGGCGTCGTCCTCCCGCGCGAACCGCTTGCCGTGCAGGTCGCGGTCCTCCTCGTACGCCATGCGGGGGACGGCGTAGCCGCAGGTGTCGCGCACCAGCTCGGCGCGGACGACGATGATCGCGCGCAGCCCGTGCACGCTCGCGTCGATACCGGGGAAGCGGGCGAGCAGCTCCCCGAAGCGCGGGTCGTCGCGGAAGACCGGCTCGCCCCGGCCGTGCACCCGCACGATGTTCGGCGGACCCTGGAAGGCGCACCACATCAGGGTGATCCGCCCGTTCTCCCGCAGGTGCGCGATCGTCTCCGCGTTGGACCCGGCGAAGTCCAGATAGGCCACTGTGAGGTCGTCCAGCACGGCGAACGAGCCCCTGAGGCCCTTGGGGGAGAGGTTGACCGTGCCGTCGCCGGACAGGGGAGCGGTCGCGGTGAAGAAGAGGGGCTGCTCCTCGATGAACGTCCGGAGCCTGCCGTCTATGCGCTCATAGGTCTTTCCCATGGCCGGCGATTATCGGCCGAAGCCGTTCGGCTGTCTCACGAATTGCGCGTCCGTCCGGCATGCGGACGCGCCGCGGGCCGCCCCGGCCGGCGCTGGTACGGGGCGGCCCCGGCTGCCTGTCACGTCACTTGGTGAGCGTGCAGGCGGCCAGTGCGTCCAGGCCGGTGGGCTTGGTGCCCTTGCGGCCGATGGCGATGGCGATGCGGTCGATGGTGGAGACGCGCTTGTCCTTGAGGGGGCCGAGGATGGCGTTGTTGACGAAGTTGGGGCCGCCCTGTCCGACGGTGTTCTTCAGGCGGGTGTTGGCCTCGTTGATCTGCGTCTGGAGCAGCGTCAGGTTGCGGTCGACCTCGGCCTGCGCGGCGGCCGGTACGGCGGGCAGCCGGGAGGCCACGTCCGGGCAGCTGATCGTGCCCGCGCCGGTGTTGCCGCCGGCCGCCGAGCCGTTCGCCTGCTGCCCCTGCCCCGCGTCGCCGGCCGCGTTCCCGGCGCCCGCGTCGCCTCCGGCCCCGCCCGTGCCGTTCGCGCCGTTCGCCCCGTTCGCGTTCAGCGTGCAGGCGGCCAGTGCGTCCAGGCCGGTGGGCTTGGTGCCCTTGCGGCCGATGGCGATGGCGATGCGGTCGATGGTGGAGACGCGCTTGTCCTTGAGGGGGCCGAGGATGGCGTTGTTGACGAAGTTGGGGCCGCCCTGTCCGACGGTGTTCTTCAGGCGGGTGTTGGCCTCGTTGATCTGCGTCTGGAGCAGCGTCAGGTTGCGGTCGACCTCGGCCTGCGCGGCGGCCGGTACGGCGGGCAGCCGGGAGGCCACGTCCGGGCAGGTGATGGTGCCGACGCCGGTGTTGCCGCCGGCCGCCAGCGTGCGTGCGCCGGCGCCGCTGTCGCTCTTGGGGGTGCCGGCGAGGGCCGAGCCCGCGATGACCGCGCCGGACAGCACCACGGCGGCCGCGCCACCGATGAGCGCGACGCGACGCTTGTTGTACTTCGGAAGAGCCCTGGACATGCGGATGCCTCACTTGGGTCAGGAGTGGGTCTGGTCGAGCTGGGGTCGACGCGGCGCCTTGCGTCCGCAGTGAGGTACGTGAAAGCGGTTTCGGATGTTCAACCTCCCTGTGAAAACCCCGCCGACCCGCGCCACGCCGGTGCAGCGATTGACGAATCATGCGGAGTTCTGCATACTCATGCATATCAGCGAATGCACTGTGAGGAGAAACCCGTGACCGAGCGCGTCGTACTCGCCTACTCAGGCGGTCTGGACACCTCCGTCGCCATCGGCTGGATCGCCGAGGAGACGGGCGCCGAGGTCATCGCCGTTGCGGTCGACGTCGGCCAGGGCGGCGAGGACCTGGACGTCATCCGCAAGCGCGCCCTCGCGTGCGGCGCCGTCGAGGCCGAGGTCGCGGACGCCAAGGACGAGTTCGCCGACGAGTACTGCCTCCCGGCGATCAAGGCCAACGCCCTCTACATGGACCGCTACCCGCTGGTCTCCGCCCTCTCCCGGCCGACGATCGTCAAGCACCTGGTCGCCGCCGCCAAGAAGCACGGCGCCACCACGGTCGCCCACGGCTGCACCGGCAAGGGCAACGACCAGGTCCGCTTCGAGGCCGGCATCGTCGCCCTCGCCCCCGACCTGAAGTGCATCGCCCCGGTCCGCGACTACGCGATGACCCGGGACAAGGCGATCGCCTTCTGCGAGGCGAAGCAGCTCCCGATCGCCACCACCAAGAAGTCCCCGTACTCCATCGACCAGAACGTCTTCGGGCGCGCCGTCGAGACGGGCTTCCTGGAGGACATCTGGAACGCCCCGATCGAGGACATCTACGAGTACACCTCCAACCCGGCCGTCCCGCGCGAGGCCGACGAGGTGGTCATCACCTTCAAGGAGGGCGTCCCGGTCGCCCTCGACGGCAGGCCCGTCACCGTCCTGCAGGCCATCCAGCAGCTCAACGAGCGCGCCGGCGCCCAGGGCGTCGGCCGGATCGACATGGTCGAGGACCGCCTCGTCGGCATCAAGTCCCGCGAGGTCTACGAGGCTCCCGGCGCGATCGCCCTGATCACCGCCCACCAGGAGCTGGAGAACGTCACCGTCGAGCGCGAACTCGCCCGCTACAAGCGCCAGGTCGAGCAGCGCTGGGGCGAACTGGTCTACGACGGCCAGTGGTTCTCCCCGCTCAAGCGCGCCCTGGACGGCTTCATCGACGAGGCCAACCAGCACGTCTCCGGCGACATCCGGCTGACCCTGCACGGCGGCCGCGCCGTCGTCACCGGCCGGCGCTCCGAGTCGTCGCTGTACGACTTCAACCTCGCCACCTACGACACCGGCGACACCTTCGACCAGGCCGCGGCCAAGGGCTTCATCGACATCTACAGCCTGTCGTCGAAGATCGCCGCCAAGCGGGACCTCGCGTAACACGCGCGGGTCACCTCACACGCATCGGCCTGACAGCCGCCTCCCCGCCTGGAAGGGTGGGGAGGCGGTGGCACATCAAGAGCTTCGAGGAGCAAGCCAAGTGAGCAGCAACAGCGGTGACGTACGGCTCTGGGGCGGCCGGTTCGCCGACGGTCCCGCCGAGGCCCTGGCGAAGCTGTCCGCGTCCGTCCACTTCGACTGGCGGCTCGCGCCCTACGACATCGCCGGCTCGCGTGCCCACGCGCGCGTGCTGCACAAGGCGGGGCTCCTCACCGAGGACGAGCTGCGGCGCATGATCGCCGGGCTCGACCGGCTGGAGGCGGACGTGGCCTCGGGCGCGTTCACCGGCACGATCGCCGACGAGGACGTGCACACCGCACTGGAGCGCGGCCTGCTGGAGCGCCTCGGCCCCGACCTCGGCGGCAAGCTGCGCGCCGGCCGGTCCCGCAACGACCAGGTCGCCACGCTCTTCCGGATGTACCTGCGCGACCACGCCCGGATCGTCGGCGGCCTGATCGCCGAGCTCCAGGACGCCCTGATCGGCCTGGCGGAGGCCCACCCGGACGTGGCCATGCCCGGCCGCACCCACCTGCAGCACGCCCAGCCGGTGCTCTTCGCGCACCACGTCCTCGCGCACGTCCAGTCCCTGTCCCGGGACGCCGAGCGGCTGCGCCAGTGGGACGAGCGCACGGCGGTCTCCCCGTACGGCTCCGGCGCCCTCGCCGGGTCCTCCCTGGGCCTGGACCCGGAGGCGGTGGCGCAGGACCTCGGCTTCGAGCGCGGCAGCGTGGGCAACTCCATCGACGGCACCGCCTCCCGGGACTTCGTCGCCGAGTTCGCCTTCATCACGGCGATGATCGGCGTCAACCTCTCCCGGATCGCGGAGGAGATCATCCTGTGGAACACGAAGGAGTTCTCCTTCGTGACCCTGCACGACGCGTTCTCCACCGGCTCGTCGATCATGCCGCAGAAGAAGAACCCGGACATCGCCGAGCTGGCCCGCGGCAAGTCCGGCCGGCTGATCGGCAACCTCACCGGTCTCCTCGCGACCCTGAAGGCGCTGCCTCTCGCCTACAACCGGGACCTGCAGGAGGACAAGGAGCCGGTCTTCGACTCCTGTGACCAGCTGGAGGTGCTGCTGCCCGCCTTCACCGGCATGATCGCCACCCTGACGGTCCACCGCGAGCGCATGGAGGAGCTGGCCCCGGCCGGCTTCTCGCTCGCCACGGACATCGCCGAGTGGCTGGTCAAGCAGGGCGTGCCGTTCCGGGTGGCGCACGAGGTGGCCGGCGAGTGCGTGAAGGCCGCCGAGGCCGAGGGCAAGGAGCTGGACGAGCTCACGGACGAGCAGTTCGCGAAGATCTCCGCCCACCTCACCCCCGAGGTGCGCACGGTCCTCAACGTGCCCGGCGCCCTCGCCTCCCGCGACGGACGCGGCGGAACGGCACCGAGCGCCGTCGCGGTCCAGCTCGCGGAGGTCAAGGCCGACGTGGCGGCCCAGCACGCCTGGGCGGACGCCAAGAAGCGGTGACCGGTGGGCGTCACGGGTTACGTTGGTCGCAGTCAGCCGACCGAACGGAGCCCGCGATGCCCTTCGCCCGTCTCGCCTCAGTCACGACGCCCACGTCCCACATCGGGCTGGGACTCGCCGCCGTCGGCCGGCCGGGCTACATCAACCTCGGCCGGGAGCACGACCTCGGGGACGACCGGACCGTGGAGGCGCTGCGCGCCCGAACCCACGAACTCCTCGACGCCGCCTACGCGCAGGGGGTGCGCTACTTCGACGTCGCCCGCTCCTACGGGCGCTCCGAGGAGTTCCTCGCCGGCTGGCTCAGCGCCCGCCCGGACATCGCGGACGTGGTCGTCGGCAGCAAGTGGGGCTACACCTACACCGCCGGCTGGTCCACCGAGGCCGCGCAGCACGAGGTCAAGGACCACAGCCTCGCGACGTACGAGCGCCAGCGCGCCGAGACCGACGCGCTCCTCGGCGACCGCCTCGACCTCTACCAGATCCACTCGGTGACGCCGGACAGCCCGGCCCTCACCGACAAGGAGCTCCACGGTCGCCTCGCCGAGGCCGCCGCCTCCGGCCTGACCGTCGGTTTCTCCACCAGCGGCCCGGCCCAGGCCGACGCGATCCGCGCCGCGCTGGAGGTGACCGTCGACGGCGAGCCGCTCTTCCGCACCGTCCAGTCGACGTACAACGCCCTGGAGACCTCGGCCGGCCCCGCGCTCGCCGAGGCGCACGACGCCGGGCTCACCGTGATCGTCAAGGAGGGCATGGCCAACGGCCGGCTCGCCGCGCCGCACGCCCCGGACGTGCTGAAGGCCGTGGCCGAGGAGACCTCCCTCGGCTGCGACGCCGTCGCCCTCGCCCTCGTCCTGTGCCGGCCCTGGGCCGGAGTGGTCCTGTCCGGCGCCGCGACCGTCACCCAGCTCGCCTCCAACCTGCACGCGGCCGTCGTGGACCTCGACGACGACCAGCTGACCCGCCTCGCCACCCTGGTGGAGGACCCGCGCGCCTACTGGGAGCGGCGCGGCGGGCTGCCCTGGCACTGATCCGGCACGCGCGCCGACCAGCGGCGATGAATCACGCATGCCCAGCATGAGACATGAGTGTCTCATCTGGGCTATGCTCGTTTCATGGCCTTGGATCGTGACCACGTGCTGCGCAGTGCGGCCGCCCTGCTGACCCGGAAGTCCACCGCGACGATGGACGAGGTGGCCAGGGCCGCCGGGATCAGCCGGGCCACGCTGCACCGCCACTTCGCCGGACGGGACGCGCTCGTCCGGGCCCTGGAGGCGCTCGGCATCGCCGAGTGCGAGGCGGCCCTGGACACCGCCCGGCTGGCCGAGGGCCCGGCGGGCGACGCCGTCCACCGGCTGGTCCGCGCCATCGAGCCCGCGGCCGGCCTGCTCGCCTTCCTCTACACCGAGAACCAGCTGTTCGAGGGCGAGCAGCAGAACGAGGGCTGGGCCCGCATCGACGCCCGCCTCACGGCCCTGTTCCGGCGCGGCCAGGAGAGCGGCGAGTTCCGCATCGACCTCACCCCGGCCTGGCTCACCGAGGCGCTGTACGGCCTGCTGGCCTCCGGCGCCTGGGCGGTGGCCGAGGGACGGGTGGCCGCCAAGGACTTCACCTACATGATCGTCGAGCTGCTGCTCGGCGGCGTACGACGCATCCGCGCCTGACGACGGACGCGTGCCAAGAGCGACGAGAAGAGAGGAATCATGACCAGCACCCTGCAGCCGGCCCGTGTGGCGGAGGGGGAGGAGCGCCCGGGCCGCTGGCTCGCGCTCTGCGTCCTCGTCCTGGCCGTGCTGCTGGTGGCCGTCGACGCCACCGTCCTCGGCCTGGCGACCCCCTTCATCAGCGAGGACCTGCACCCCTCCGGCACCCAGCTGCTGTGGATCGGCGACGTCTACTCCTTCGTCATCGCCGGACTGCTCGTCTCCATGGGCAGCCTCGGCGACCGCATCGGCCGCAAGCGGATCCTGCTCGTCGGCGCCACGGCGTTCGGCGCGGTGTCCGTGCTGAACGCCTACGCGACGACGCCGGGCATGATGATCCTGGCGCGGGCGCTGCTCGGCGTCGCGGGCGCGACCCTGATGCCCGCCACCCTCGCCCTGATCCGCAACCTCTTCCCCGACCCCCGCGAGCGCAGCCTCGCCGTCGGCATCTGGGGCGCCACGGCCTCCGCGGGCACGGCCGTCGGCCCGATCACCGGAGGGTTCCTCCTCGAGCACTTCTGGTGGGGCTCGGTCTTCCTGATCAACCTGCCCGTCATGGCGGTCCTGGTCCTCGTCGGCGTGCGCACGCTGCCCGAGTCCCGCAACCCGCACCCGGGCCCCTGGGACCTGGTCAGCGTCCTGCTGTCGCTCGTCGGCATGATCGCCGTCGTGTACGCGGTCAAGGAGGCCGCCACCCACGGCCCGGCCTGGCCGGTGCTCGCCACGGCGCTGCCCGGCGCCGCGGCCCTGTACGGCTTCGTCCGCCGCCAGCTCACCCTGCCGGTCCCGCTGCTCGACATGCGCCTGTTCCGGCACCGCGGCTTCAGCGGGGCGGTCCTCGCCGACCTGCTGACCGTGCTCGGCATGTCGGGCCTGGTGTTCTTCCTCTCCCAGTACCTGCAACTCGTCCAGGGCAGGCGCCCGTTCGAGGCGGGCCTGGCCGAACTCCCCGCGGCCGTGGGCGCGGTGGCGGCCGGTCTGGCCGCGGGCCGCGCGGCGCGCCGCTTCTCGGTCCGGGCGGTGGTCTCCGGCGGCCTCGCGGCGGTCGGCCTGGCGCTCGCCGCGCTCACCTCGCTGGGCGCGTCGACGGGCTACCCGGTGCTCGGCGCCGCCCTCCTCGTCGTGGGCGTCGGCGCGGGCTTCTCCTTCACGGTCACCGCCGACGTGATCCTCTCCGGCGTCCCGAAGGACCAGGCCGGCGCCGCCTCGGCGGTCTCCGAGACGGCGTACGAACTCGGCGCCGCCCTCGGCATCGCCCTGCTGGGCTCGATCGTGACGGGCGTCTACCGCGGCTTCACCGGCCCGGCGGGCACCCCGTCCGAGGCCCACGAGTCACTGGGGGCGGCGGTGGAGGCGTCGAGGAGCATGCCGCCGCGTGCGGCCGGGCCGATGCTGGACGCCGCCCGCGACTCCTTCGTCCAGGGATTGCACCTGGCCTCCGGCGCCGGAGCGGCGGTCCTGCTGGCGACGGCCCTGGCGGCCTGGTTCCTGCTGAAGGGGCAGAAGCTCGACAGCACCGGCTGAGCCGGGCCGGGCCGCCGTCGGGGCGCGAGGCTCAGGCGGCCTTCGCCTTCGTGGCGTACATGTCGACGTACTCCTGGCCGGAGAGCCGCATCACCTCGGTCATCACGGAGTCGGTCACCGCGCGCAGCACGTAGCGGTCCCGGTCCATCCCGTCGTACCGGGAGAACTCCATCGGCGCGCCGAACCGGACGGTCACGCGCCCCGGCCGCGGGATGCCCCGCCCGCCCGGCTGCAGCTTGTCCGTGCCGATCATCGCGAAGGGCACCACCGGCGCCCCGGTCATCAGCGTCAGCCGGGCGATGCCGGTGCGCCCCCGGTACAGCCGGCCGTCGGGCGACCGCGTCCCCTCGGGGTAGATCCCGAAGACCTTCCCCTCCTCCAGGATCCGCCGCCCGGTCATCAGCGCGGCCACGCCCCCGTTCGCGCCGTCCCGGTCCACCGGGATCATGCCGACGCCGGTGAAGAACCAGGCCATGAGCCGGCCCTTGAACCCCTTGCCGGTGACGTACTCGTCCTTGCCGATGAAGCAGACCTGCCGCTTGGTGACCACCGGCAGCACGATCGAGTCGATGAACGTGAGGTGGTTGCCCGCGAGGATGACCGGCCCGTCCCCGGGGATGTGCTCCATGCCCTCCACCTGTGGGCGGAACATCAGGCGCATGATCGGTCCGAGCACTGCCTTGATGAGCGCGAAGCGGGACAACGGATCCTCCGGCGTCGAGAGGGGTCGGTATGAGTCTGTGCAGGTGAGGACATTACTCGCGGCTCAGGGGGAAGCGCACATCGGGTACGCCCGGTTCACCGATGTCTTACGCACTGTTGACGCTGGTTTACCTGCGGTGGCGCCTCTGACACCCGGACGGCGGTGTGACGGACATCGCGCCCGGCCGCACCGCCGCGGCGGCCGACGGAGCGTCATGTTCCGTCCCCGACCGGTCAGACGGCGTCACCCGCGTGTTCGAACACAGGTCTCCCCTCCGTCACACGCACGCCCCTACGATCGCCCCGCAGCGAAGAGCCGACGGCAGGAGGGCGCGCCCATGGACGGCGACCAGGGACACGAGCAGACGCAGGGAACCGGACGGCGGGCGCTCCTCGGCGCCGCGGTGCTCGGGGCGGGCGGAGCGGTGCTGGGGGTGCCCGGCTCCGCCGCGGCCGCCGCGACCCGGGCGTCCGGGCGCGGGGGCCGCGGGCTGAAGAGCCTTCCGGTGCCGACGATCATCGGCCACCGGGGCACCGCCGGCTACCGCCCGGAGCACACCTTCGGCTCGTACGACCTGGCCCTCGACCTCGGCGCCGACGTCGTGGAGGCCGGCGACCTGGTCCCCACGAAGGACGGCCACCTCGTCTGCCGCCACGAACCGGAGATCGGCGGCACCACGGACGTGGCCGCGCACCCGGAGTTCGCGGACCGCAGGACCACCAAGGTCCTCGACGGCGTCCCCACCACCGGCTGGTTCACCGAGGACTTCACCCTCGCCGAGCTGAAGACCCTGCGCGCCGTCGAGCGCATCCCGGCCAACCGGCCGCACAACACCCTCTACGACGGGCGCTGGGAGATCCCCACCTTCGAAGAGGTCCTGAAGTGGCAGGACGAGCAGACCCGCAGGCGCGGCCGGCAGGTCTGGATCTACCCCGAGACCAAGCACCCCACCTACTTCCGCAAGCTGGGCCTCGGCCTGGAGGAGCGGGTGGCCAAGCTGCTGCGCAGGCACGGCAAGGACGGCCGCGACGCCCCCGTCATCCTGCAGTCCTTCGAGCCGACCAGCATCCAGCGGCTGAACCGGCTCGTCGACAACCCGCTCGTCGTGCTGCTCTCCTCGGCCGACAGCCGCCCCTACGACTTCGTCGAGACGGGCGACCCGCGCACGGTCGCCGACCTGATCAGGCCCGCGGGCCTGCGGGAGATCGCCGGCTACGCCCAGGGCATCGGCCCCACGCTGGACCTGGTCATCCCGAAGAACGCCGACGGCACCCTCGGCACGCCGACCACCCTGGTCGCCGACGCGCACAAGGTGGGGCTGGTCCTGCACCCGTACACCATGCGCAACGAGAACCCCTTCCTGCCGGCCGAGTACCGCAAGGGCACCGCGAAGGACGCCTACGGCGACGTCTTCGGCGCCTACCGCACGTACTTCGCGACCGGCATCGACGGCGTCTTCACCGACAACGCCGACACCGGACTGCTCGCCCGCGCCGACTTCCTGGCCCGCTGAGCCCCCGTCAACCGTCCGGCCCACCGCACCCCGTTCGGGCCGACTCCGCGTCGCCCCGGCAACCCGCCGCCGGGGCGACGCGTCGTTTACGCGTGTGACCCACGACCTGGTAGCCGCCCTGCGGCCCCTGCTCACCGCCGAAGCCTCCGCCGAGGCCCCCGCCTCCGGGAGCGAGCCGGGCGATCTGGAGCAGGCCGTCTGGCTGCGGCTGCTGGAGCGCCTGGAGGCCGGCGCGCCACCGTCCGACCCGCCCGAGTGGCTGCGCAGGGCGGTCCGTGCCGAGGCGCGCCGCAGCCGTCGTACCGCCCGCCTCGAACGGCCCTACGACGCCGAGCCGGCCGACGAGGCCCGTCCCGGTCCCGAGCAGACGGCGCTCACCGCCGCCCGGTACCGCGCCCTGCGCGCGGCGGTGCGCCGGCTGCCCGGCCGCTGCCCCCGCCTGCTGGAGGCGCTGCTGTCGCCCGAGGACCCGACCTACCGTGAGATCGCGGGGGAGTTGGGTATCTCACAGGGCGCTCTGGGCCCGGAACGCTCCCGATGTCTGGGATGTCTGCGGCGATTGCTGGCGCCGGAGGTTGTGGCCCGACAAGCGCGGGGATAGAAGTGGGGAACGACCGGTGATCAGGTGAGCGGGAGGCATGCGCACATGGGCATGAGCGTGACCATCTCGGGGGCGACCGAGCACGACGCGGAGCAGATCCTCAAGCTCCAGTACCTCTGCTTCCAGAGCGAGGCGGCGCTGTACGGCAACTACCACATCGACCCGCTCGTCCAGAGCCTCGACTCCCTCCGCCGGGAAGTGGCCTCCGACTGCGTCTTCGTCGCCCGGCTCGGCGACGAGGTGGTCGGCTCCGTGCGGGGCAGGGTCACCGAGGACGGCTCCGCCCGCATCGGCAGGCTGTGCGTCCACCCCCGCCTGCAGGGCCACGGCATCGGCGCCCGGCTGCTCCGCGCGGCCGAGAACGCCCTCGCCGAACAGCGCGGCGCAACCCGGTTCCGCCTGCACACCGGACACCGCAGCGAGGGCAACCTCCGGCTCTACCGGCGCGTCGGCTACGAGGCGGTGGGCCGCTCCCAGGGCGCCGACGGCGTGGAGATGATCGTCCTGGAGAAGCAGGTCGCCGCCGACTCGTTCGCGGCGACCGCCTGACGCCGTACCAGGTCCTGCCGGGCCGTGCGCGGGTCAGGCCTCCGGGCCGGGCCTGCGCACCGCCGACCTGCGCAGCCAGTACAGCGCCGTCAGCGGCAGCAGCACCGGGATGAACACGTACCCCATGCCGTAGTCCGACCACACGGTCGCATCGGGGAAGGCCGACGGCTCGACCACCGTCCAGGTGCCCACGATCAGTACGCCCGCGAGCTCCGCGGCGCAGCACACCAGCGCCACCCGGCGCGCGGTCTCGCCGCCCCGCACCAGCGTGTACGTGATGAAGCCGTACACCAGGCCCGCCACCGCCGACAGGGAGTAGGCGAGCGGCGCCCGGCCGAAGTCGGTGGCGATCTGGTACGCCGAGCGGGAGACCGCGCCGACGACCATCACGCCGTAGAACCACACGAGCAGCATGCCCGGCCCGCTGATGAGCCGGCCCGGCTTCTCCTCCACCGCCGTCACCTCAGCCTCCCCAGATGTCGTAGAGCCGCACCTCGAGCACGGCCAGCACCACACCGCCGGCCGCCGCCGTCACCGAGCCCCAGCGCGTCCGCTCGGCCAGCGACATCAGGCCCGCCGCCGGAACGCACGCGAAGGCGCCCAGCAGATAGGCCACGAAGATCGTCGTGCCCTGGGCCGGCTTCTCGCCCCGCGCCAGCTGCACGATGCCGACGACCAGCTGGACCACCGCCAGCAGCGACACCACGGCCATGCCGATGAAGTGCCAGTCCTTGGTCGGCTGGTCCCGGTAGGCGGCCCAGCCGCACCAGGCGGCGAGCAGCAGCGCGGCGACCCCGGTCACCAGCGTCAGGGCGTTGAGCATGCCGTGACCTTATTACGGCCGAATCGGGCGCACGCCGCCGACCCCGGCGTACGCCGTAGGGTCGAAGCCATGACGATCCACGCACACGCCCTCCTGTTCGACAACGACGGCACCCTGGTCTCCTCCCTCGACTCCGTCGAGCGCTGCTGGACCCGGTGGGCGGGCGAGTACGGGATCACCGCCGAGGAGTTCCGGCGCGTGGAACTGCACGGCCGGCCCGCCGTGGACATAGTCGCCGACCTGCTGCCCGCCCGGCTCGTGCCCGAGGCGGTCGCCCGGGTCGAGCAGCTGGAGGTGGAGGACGTGCCGAACGGGGGCGTGCGGCTCCTGCCCGGCACGCGGGAGTTCCTGGACTCCCTGCCCGCCGACCGCTGGGCCGTCGTCACCTCCGCCACCCGGCGCCTGGCCGAGGCCCGGCTGGACGCCGTCGGCATCCTGCCCAAGACCCTGATCACCGCCGACGACATCACCCGAGGCAAGCCCGACCCCGAGCCCTACCTGCTCGCCGCACGGCAGCTCGGCGTCGACCCGGCCCACTGCGTGGTCTTCGAGGACGCCCCCGCCGGACTCCAGGCGGGCCGCGCGGCCGGCATGACCACCGTGGCGTTGGCCACAACCCACCGGGCCGAGGAGCTGACCGCCGACCTGGTGGTGAACGACCTGTCGGCCCTGTCGGCACTGGTCACCGACGAGGGAGTGGAGATCTCCCGACGCGGCTGAGCACCGCCCGCCGCTGTCCACGGCTGTCCAGCATGCGGACGGCGGCGGCCTGTCAGCACCGTGGGTCTGGTTTACTGATCGCATGACCACGACGAGCACCCGCACTCCTGCGACCGAGGCGACCATGACGCCCGGTGCTCGCTGTATGTGTCGAATGTGCGCCTTCTAGAGGGCCCCCGCACCACCTGAGCCTCGCGCCCCGAAGCGAGAGCCGCGGCCTGTCCGCGCCGCCCGAGCGGCGTCCCGGACCGACGCCCGCCGGCGCACACGACGTTCTCCCCGGTTCCCTCGCCCCTGCGAGAACCGTGCCGCGTCCCTGACCGAATGCCACGCATGCACCCGTGCCCGGGCACACCCACGCCCGCGCACTCGACAGTGACGGAAAACCCACGTGATCACCACCACGGGCCTGACCAAGGTCTACCGCTCCCGCGGCCGTGAGGTCACCGCCTTGGACGGCGTCGATCTCCACGTCCGCGAAGGCGAGGTCTACGGCGTCATCGGCCAGTCCGGCGCCGGGAAGTCCTCCCTCATCCGCTGCGTCAACCTGCTGGAGCGCCCCACCGCCGGCACCGTGACCGTCGCCGGCCAGGACCTCACCGCGCTCGCCGGACGCGGCCCGCGCGCGGGCCGGGAACTGCGCCGCGCCCGCAGCCGCATCGGCATGGTCTTCCAGCACTTCAACCTGCTGTCCTCGCGGACCGTGCAGGACAACGTCGAACTGCCGCTGGAGATCCTCGGCACGTCGGGGAGGGAGCGTTCCCGCAAGGCGCTCGAACTGCTCGACCTGGTCGGCCTCGCCGACAAGGCCAGGGCCTACCCCGCCCAGCTGTCCGGCGGCCAGAAGCAGCGCGTCGGCATCGCCCGCGCCCTGGCCGGCGACCCCAAGGTCCTGCTCTCCGACGAGGCCACCAGCGCCCTCGACCCGGAGACCACCCGCTCCATCCTCCAGCTGCTGCGCGACCTGAACCGGCAGCTCGGCCTGACCGTGCTGCTCATCACCCACGAGATGGACGTCGTGAAGTCGGTCTGCGACTCCGCCGCCCTGATGGAGAGGGGCAGGATCGTCGAGCACGGCACGGTCAGCGAGCTGCTGGCCACCCCGGGCTCCGCGCTGGCCACCGCGCTCTTCCCGGTGGGCGGCGAGGCCACCGGCGCCGACCGGACCGTCCTCGACGTCACCTTCCACGGCGAGGCCGCCACCCAGCCGGTCATCTCCCAGCTCTCGCGCACCTACAACATCGACATCTCGATCCTCGGCGCCGCCATCGACACCGTCGGCGGCCTCCAGATCGGCCGCATGCGCATCGAACTGCCCGGCCGCTACGAGGACAACGTGGTGCCGGTCGGCTTCCTGCGCGAACAGGGGCTGCGGATCGACGTCGTCGGGGCCCGGCACCAGGAGCCGGTGCTGGTCGAGGAGGGTGCGAAGTGACCTGGTCGGAGATGCAGCCCCTGCTGTCGCAGGCGTGTTCCGAGACGTTCTCGATGGTGCTCTGGTCCACCCTGATCGCCGTCGCCGCCGGGCTCCCGCTCGGCATCCTGCTCGTCCTCACCGACCGCGGCGGGCTGCTGCAGAACCTCGTCGCCAACAAGGTGACCGGCCAGATCGTGAACGTCGGCCGCTCGATGCCGTTCATCATCCTGATGGTCGCCCTGATGAGCTTCACCCGCTGGGTCACCGGTACCACCATCGGCACGACCGCGGCCATCGTGCCGCTCGCCATCGGCGGCATCCCCTTCTTCGCCCGCCTCGTCGAGACGGCCGTCCGCGAAGTGGACGGCGGGCTCGTCGAAGCCGTCCAGGCCATGGGCGGCAACACCTGGACCATTGTCCGCAAGGTCCTCGTCCCCGAGGCGCTGCCGTCGCTGATCGCCAGCACGACCACCACGGTCATCGCCCTCATCGGCTACTCCGCCATGGCCGGCACGGTCGGCGGCGGCGGCCTCGGCGACCTCGCCGTCCGCTACGGCTACCAGCGCTTCGAGACCCAGCTGATGTGGATCACCGTGCTGATCCTCGCCGTCGCCATCTCCCTCATCCAGTTCGCCGGCGACCTCGCCGCCCGCTCCCTGCACGCCCGCGGCGGCCGCTCCGGACCGGCGCCCAGGCTGCGCCTGCTGAAGGCCGGCGAACCGGCCGGGGCCGGCACCGGAAAGGTCGCCTGACCCCCCCACAGTCTCCCCGTCCGCCCACCCGTCACCCGACCACCACCCCTCAACGACGGCGCTTCGCGCCGACAGCCCCTGATCCGGGGCCGCACCACCAGCACCACCCTTAAGGAAAGGCACTTTTCGTGCGTAACACCGCCAAGCTCACCACCGCCGTCCTCGCCGCCGGAGCCCTCACCTTCGGGCTGACCGCCTGCGGTTCCGGCAAGGACTCCGGCTCCGCCGACCGCAGCGGACCGCTGGTCGTCGCCGCGAGCCCGACCCCACACGCCGAGATCCTGAACTTCGTCAAGGACAACCTGGCGAAGAAGGCGGGCCTCGACCTCCAGGTCAAGGAGTTCACCGACTACATCACGCCCAACACGGCGACCGAGGACGGCTCGGTGGACGCCAACTACTTCCAGACCAAGCCGTACCTCGACGACTTCAACAAGAAGCGCGGCACCCACATCGTGCCCGTCGTCACGGTGCACCTGGAGCCGCTCGGCCTCTACTCCCACAAGGTCAAGAGCGCCGACGCGCTGAAGAGCGGTGCGACCGTCGCGGTCCCCAACGACGCCTCCAACGAGGCCCGTGCCCTGAAGCTGCTCGCCGACAACGGGCTCATCACCCTCAAGTCCGGCGCCGGCGTCGAGGCCACCCCGCAGGACATCGTCAAGAACCCCAGGAACCTCAGGTTCAAGGAGGTCGAGGCGGCCCAGACCCCGCGCTCCCTGGACGACGTCGACGCCGCGGTGGTCAACGGCAACTACGCCATCCCCGCGGGCCTGAAGCCCGCCAAGGACGCCCTCCTCCTGGAGTCCGCGAAGAACAACCCGTACGGCAACTTCCTCGCCGTGAAGAAGGGCAACGAGAAGGACCCGCGGGTCGAGAAGCTCGCCAAGCTGCTGACCTCGCCCCAGGTGAAGAAGTTCATCGAGGACAAGTACCAGGGCTCGGTCGTCCCCTCCTTCTGAGCACCCTCCCGCCGGCCGTGCCGCCCGGCCCGCGGCACGTAAACGGCGTATCGCCACGCACGGGGTCCACTCCCTCACGAGGAGTGGGCCCCGTTGTGCTGTTCGGTGGTTTCATGCTGCATGCTGGGCAGTTCAGCGGGGCCCGGCGGTCCTGACGGTGTCTTAGAGGAACTTCTGCAGAAGGTTACGGAGCGGCGCATGACTAGCACCTTCCCCAACGTCTCCATCAGCACGGAGCGGTTGGTGCTGCGTCCCCTCGACGAGGACGACGTGCCCGCACTGGCCGAGATGATGAACGACGAGCAGATCGCCGCCTGGACCGACGTCCCCCAGCCGTTCACCGAGGAGAGCGCCCGGCACTGGATCACCGCGTACACGCCCGCCGAACGCACCGCCGGCCGCGGCCTGGACCTCGCCGTCACCGAGTTCCTCACCCAGCGCCTGGTCGGCGTCGTCCAGCTGACCAAGACCGACTGGCACATCCGCTCCACCGAGCTGTCGTACATCATCGCCCCCTGGGCCCGCGGCGAGGGGTACGCCTCCGAGGCCGCGCTCGCCACCGCCCAGTGGCTGTTCGGCGACCAGAAGTTCGAGCGCATCGAGATCCGCACCGCCGCCGACAACACCGCCTCCCAGCAGGTCGCGCAGAAGATCGGCGGCATCAGCGAGGGCGTCCTGCGCAACGCCTGCATAGCCCACGTCCGCGCCGAGGACGGCACCTGGACCGACATGCGCACCGACTTCATCGTGTGGAGCCTGCTCCCGGAGGACCTGGAGGGGGCCGACGGAGAGCTCGCCGAGACCGGCGAGTTCACCTCCTACTCCGACTGGAACTGACGCCCGCCGGACCCCGCGGGCCGCGCCCCCGCGCGCGGCCGACAGCTTCACCGGGTACTCTCACGGAGCCTGCCCACAGGCCCGTACCCCTGACGACCCGCGACGACCTGGAGAGAGACGAACGATGGCCGACCGGGTCACGGTGATCGGCTGGGACGGCTCGCCGCCGACCGACGCGGCACGCGCCGCCCTCGGCGCCGCCACGCTGGTGGCGGGCGCCGCCCACCACCTGGCGCTCCCCGAGATCCCGCCCGCCGCCGAACGCGTCCGCCTCGGCAGCGTCGCCCTGGCCGCCCGCCGCATCGCCGCCCACCGGGGCACCGCGGTCGTCCTGGCCGACGGCGACCCCGGCTTCTTCGGTGTCGTACGGACCCTGCGCGACCCGGAGTTCGGCCTCGAGGTCGAGGTCGTCCCCGCCGTCTCCCCGGTGGCCGCCGCCTTCGCCCGGGCCGCCATGCCCTGGGACGACGCCCAGGTGGTCGTCGCCCACCCGCGCACCCTGCGCCGGGCCGTGAACGTCTGCCGCGCCCACACCAAGGTGGCCGTCCTCACCTCGCCGGGCGCCGGCCCCGCCGAACTCGGGCTGCTGCTCGAAGGAGTCCACCGCACCTTCGTCATCTGCGAGGAACTGGGCACCGAACGCGAGCAGGTGAGCGTCGTCACCTCCGACAAGGCCGCCGACCACACCTGGCGCGACCCGAACGTCGTCATCGTGATCGGCGGTCCGGCCGGTGCGGGGGAGGGCGGCGGCTGGATCGCCGGGCGCGACCCGGGCGCCGGCCCGCGCGGCTGGGTGCAGCCGGACGCCGCGTACGGCGCGCACGCCGAGCACGGCCGGCCCGGTGCGCCGGGCGCCCCGGGTGCACACGGCACACCGGGCGGGCACGGCGGGCTCGGCGAAGGGGAGACCCAGTTGCTGCGGGCCGCCCAACTGGCCCATCTCGGGCCCCGGGTCGGCGACCTCGTCTGGGACATCGGCTGCGGCAGCGGCGCGTTCGCCACCGAGGCCGCGCGCGCCGGGGCCGCCGTCATCGCCGTCGACCGGCTGCCCGACGCCTGCGCCCGCACCGAATCGGCCGCGCGCCGCTTCGGCGTACACCTCCAGGTGGTGCAGGGCACCGCCCCGCACATCCTCGAGAACCTCCCCGAACCGGACGTCGTGCGGGTCGGCGGCGGGGGAGCGGCCGTGGTCTCCGCGGTCGCCGACCGCCGTCCGCGGCGCGTCGTCACCCACGCCGCGACCCGCGACGAGGCCGAACTCATCGGCCGCGACCTGACCGAACACGGATACCGGGTCGAGTGCGCCCTGCTGCAGTCCGTCCAACTCGACACCGGGGCCTGGACGGAGACCGAGCGGAACGTGGCGTTCCTGCTCAGCGGGGTGATGCCGGACCGCGCCCCGTGATCCGCTTGTCGTACCGCGCGCGGTAGGCTGGCCGATCGTTGTACCGCACCGGTGGCCCGGAACTTCGTTCGCCAATGTCCGGAAAACGCGCCCGTTTTGGGATGGGTGTGGTACGGCGGAACCCGAGGACGCGCAACGTGGCGCAGTCCACAGCGGGCTGTCGCGGATCACGCTGTCGCGACGGCGGAACGCCCGGGACAATGCCACCGAATGGCTTTGTCGTCTTTTGTGGGCGCGTCGTTCGTGCCGCTGGGCACGCACGCTCGTTCTTCACTACGGGGCGGTCGGTGCGCCGTTCCGGGTGAGCTGGTCGTAGAGAAGCACTAACCGATGGGCGAGGGGTACGCATGACGGACACCGGCCAGGTCCCGGGCGAGGGGCTGCCGGAGAGCGCAGGCATGGTGGAGCAGCCGGGCGTTCCCGCGCACGGCGCGTACACCTACCTCTCCGAGGCACCCGCCGAGGACGAAGACCTGCTGCTGCCGGGTGCCCAGGGCGCGTGGGGCAACGAAGTGCCGCCCCCGGCTCCCGAACCGGTCGTCGAGGCCGTCCACGAGCCCGGCCCGCACGAGACGGCCGGCCGGGACAGCGGTTCGGTCGACCTCAGCGGCGTACGGCTGCCGAACCCGGCGCCGGCGTCCGCGGCGTCGCCGACCGTCCTCTCGGCGCCCCACGACCAGGCGGGCGCCCCGCAGCCCCCGCGCCGGCCGCTGCACCTCGGCCCGCCGATCCCGGACACCTCCGCCAGCCCGGTCCGCTCCCTCGCCGACCGCGGTCCCGCCGGAGCGCCGGTACGGCAGCCGGCGGCTCCCGCCGCCGCGCCGGAGTACCTCGACGTCCAGGCGCTGCGCGAGGCGGCCCCGCAGAGCGCGGCTCCCTGGGGCGCCGCTCCCGCGGCCGTGGCCCAGGCCGCTCCGGAGGTCCCGGCTGCGGAAACGGTTGGTCCGCCCGCCGGCGCGCCCGGCGCCGCCCAGGCGGCGGTGGCCCGGCTGACCGCCCAGGCGGGTGTCGTGCACGGTCATGACGGGGTCCAGCCGGCGCACGGGCACGACGGGGTGTACGGCACCCCGGCGGAGCAGGTCGCCGAGGCCCAGGGGGCCGCTGACGGCGGCTTCTCCGAGCCCGCCCAGGTCCAGGCCCCCACGGGTGACGACACCGCGGCCGGGGCCGTGGCGGCTCAGGACGCGGAGGCCGAGGTGTCCGGCACCGCTGCCGAACCGGTCGGCGCGCAGTCCGGCGCGGGCGAGGGCCAGGGGCCGGCGGAGGCCGCCGGTGCCGTGGCAGCCGAGCCCGAGGCAGCCGAAGCCGAGGCGGCCGAGGTCGGGGCGCCCGCGACGGCCGCCTCCCTCCCGGACACCGCCGACCTGCCCGCGGACGCCGCCCCGCAGGGCACCCCCGCCGCCGGTCCCGCTCCGGTCCCGGCGCAGACCCCTGACTTCGCCGACTTCGCGCAGGCCCCCCAGCCCGTCGCCCCCACGTCCGCCGACGACACCCGAGCGGGCGTTCCCGTCGCTGAGATGCTGGAGCAGGCGCCCGGCGCGGACGCCGTGGCCGTGGACGGCGCTCCTGTCCCCGCCCCGGAGGCTACGGACGCCGTGGTTCCGGTCGAGGACGCCGTCCTGGCCGAGGGTGGGTCCCTGGCCGTGGCCGCCGCTCCGGAGGCTACGGACGCCGTTGCTCCGGTCGAGGGCGCTTCCCTGGCCGCCGCGTCCGTCGCGGCGGCGGACGGCGTCGTCCCGGCCGAGGCCGATTCCCCGGCCCCCGCCTCGGACGCCGCCGCTGCCAACGACGCCACCGATGCCCCGCATGCCGACGCACCGCCTGCCGAGGTCGCGCCGATGGAGGCCGTCCCGGCGCCCGCCCCGGGTGTCCCGGACGCCCCTGCCCCGGTCGAGGCCGGTCCAGCGGCTTCTGCCCTGGACGTCCCGGAGGCCCCGGGCGCCGTGGACCCGGCCCTGGGCGGCCCCCCGGCCCCCGCTCCGGAGGCCCCGCAGGCCGCAGCCCCGGCGGCAGAGGGCGACGCCCCCGTTCCGGACGCCGCGGAGCACATGACCCCGGCCGACGTGACTCCGGTCGCCGTCGACGCCCCGGGGAACATCCCGGACGATGCCATCGCCGCGCCCGAGCCGGCCGTCCCGCAGGCCCAGGGCCCGCAGATCGCCGGAGTCCCCGCGCCGCAGGGCGTGGCCTCCGACCCGGAGCAGCACGCGCAGCCCCAGGCACCGGACACTCCCGGCCAGGCCGTACCCGCCGCCGCGCCGGTCCCGGAGCCCTTCCCCGCCGCGCCCGCCGCGGACGCCGGGACACCCGCGCCGGCCGCCGAGCAGCCCGTGCCGGAGCCGCCCGCTCCCGCCGATCCGGCCGTCCAGGCCGTCCCCGAGCAGCCGGGTCCCGTCGTCCCCGAGCAGCCGCTCGGGCAGTTCGTGCCCGTCGACGGGCAGGTGCCGACCACGCCGCACCTGGCCCCGACCCCGGCGCACCCGCTCGTGATGCCCGCGCAGGAGCCGGCGGTCACGGTGCCCGCCCCGCGGGGCGAGGCCGAGCCCGCCGCCCTGGTGGACACCCAGGACGCGCCCGACGTCGTACAGCAGGCGGAGGACCTGGAGACCAGGGCCGCCGACCAGGAGGAGAGCACGGCCGCCGTGGAAGAGGTACGACAGTCCGCCGGACCGGCCGCGCCGCCGTACGACGACGCCGAGCGCGAGGCCGTGCTGAAGGTGATGCGCGAGCGCCGGGACATCCGCAACGGCTTCCGCGCCGACCCCATCCCCCACGAGGTGCTGCTCCGTGTCCTGGAGGCGGCCCACACCGCGCCGTCCGTCGGCCACTCGCAGCCCTGGGACTTCGTCGTCATCCGCTCCGCCGACACCCGGCGCGCGATGCACGAACTGGCGATGCGGCAGCGCGAGGCGTACGCCAAGTCGCTGCCCAAGGGCCGGGCCAAGCAGTTCAAGGAACTGAAGATCGAGGCCATCCTCGACACCCCGGTGAACATCGTCGTCACCGCCGACCCCACCCGCGGCGGCCGCCACACCCTCGGCCGGCACACCCAGCCGCAGATGGCGCCGTACTCCGCCGCGCTCGCCGTGGAGAACCTCTGGCTCGCCGCCCGCGCCGAGGGACTCGGCGTCGGCTGGGTCAGCTTCTTCGACGAGCGTGAGATGGTCCGCGCCCTCGGCCTGCCCGAGCACCTGGAGGTCATCGCCTACCTGTGCGTCGGGTACGTCGACGAGTTCCCGGACGAGCCCGAGCTGATGCAGGCCGGCTGGTCCAAGCGGCGCCCGCTGTCCTGGGTGGTGCACGAGGAGACGTACGGCCGCCGCGCCCTGCCCGGAGAGGAACCCCACGACCTGCTTGCCGAGACCGTCGCACAGATCCGCCCGCTGGACGCCAAGGCACTCGGCGAGGCCTGGGAGCGGCAGAAGCGCATGACCAAGCCCGCCGGCGCGCTCGGCATGCTGGAGATCATCTCCGCGCAGCTGTCCGGCCTGTCCCGGCAGTGCCCGCCGCCGATCCCGGAGCCCGCCGCCGTCGCCATCTTCGCCGGCGACCACGGCGTGCACGCCCAGGGCGTCACCCCCTGGCCGCAGGAGGTCACCGCCCAGATGGTGGCCAACTTCCTCGGCGGGGGAGCGGTGTGCAACGCCTTCGCGAGCCAGGTCGGCGCCGAGGTGTGCGTGGTGGACGTCGGCGTCGCCGCCGACCTGCCGGCCACGCCCGGTCTGCTGCCCCGCAAGATCCGCGGCGGCACGTCCGACATGACCGCCGGCCCCGCGATGACCCGCGAGGAGGCCAAGGCGGCCATCGAGGTGGGCATCGAGACCGCCCGCGACCTGGTGGCGGCCGGCAACAAGGCGCTGCTCACGGGCGAGATGGGCATCGCCAACACCACCGCGTCCGCCGCGCTGATCTCGGTCTTCACCGGCGCCGACCCCGCCGAGGTCACCGGCCGGGGCACCGGCATCAACGACGAGACGCTGGCCCGCAAGACCGAGGTGGTCCGCCGCGCGCTGGAACTCCACCAGCCGGACCCGGCCGACCCCATCGGGGTCCTCGCGGCCCTCGGCGGCTTCGAGCACGCGGCCATGGTCGGTCTGCTCCTCGGCGGCGCCTCGCTGCGCACGCCCGTGATCCTGGACGGCGTCAGCGCCGGCGCCGCGGCGCTCGTCGCCCGCGCGATCGCCCCCGAGGTCCTCGCGGCCTGCATCGCCGGGCACCGCAGCGCCGAGCCCGGCCACGTCGCCGCGCTCAACAAGCTCGGCCTGCGCCCGCTGGTCGACCTCGACCTGCGGCTCGGCGAGGGCACGGGCGCCCTGCTCGCCCTGCCGCTGGTGCAGAGCACCGCGCGGGCGATGCACGAGGTGGCGACGTTCGACTCGGCGGGCGTCACCGAGAAGTAGCGTCCCGGCGGGGTGGTCCGGTGCCCAGCCACCGGACCACCCCTGCCACCCAGCCCTGCCCACAGCTAAAATCCGCACGTCAGGGCCGCTCCGGAGCTGCAGCGCGCCCCCACCGCAGAGCTGCACGAGGAGCCGCCCCTCATGGCCGAACACCCCGCCTACCCCGTAGGCCTCCGCCTCTCCGGCCGCCGCGTGGTCGTCCTCGGCGGCGGCCAGGTCGCCCAGCGCCGCCTCCCGGCGCTCCTCGCGGCCGGCGCGGACATCGTCCTGGTGTCGCCCGAGGCGACCCCCTCGGTGGAGGCGATGGCGGACGCGGGCGAGCTCACCTGGCAGCGCCGGCCGTACGCCGACGGCGACCTCGCCGGCGCCTGGTACGCCCTCATCGCCACCAGCGACCCCGAGGCCAACGCGGCCGCCTCCGCCGAGGCCGAGCGCCACCGCGTGTGGTGCGTCCGCTCCGACGACGCCGACGCGGCGACGGCCTGGACCCCGGCGACCGGCACCAGCGAGGGCGTGACGGTGGCCGTCCTGACCGCCGAGGCGCGCGGCCGCGACCCCCGCCACACCGCCGCCATCCGCGACGCGGTCGTCGCGGGCCTGCGCGACGGCACCCTGGTCGCCCCGCACCACCGCACCCGCACGCCCGGCGTCGCCCTGGTCGGCGGCGGCCCCGGCGACCCGGACCTGATCACCGTCCGCGGCCGCCGCCTGCTCGCCGAGGCCGACGTCGTCATAGCCGACCGCCTCGGCCCCCGCGACCTGCTCGCCGAACTCCCGCCGCACGTCGAGGTCATCGACGCGGCGAAGATCCCCTACGGCCGCTACATGGCCCAGGAGGCCATCAACAACGCGCTGATCGAGCACGCCAAGCAGGGCAAGTCGGTCGTCCGGCTCAAGGGCGGGGACCCGTTCGTCTTCGGCCGGGGCATGGAGGAGGTCCAGGCGCTCGCCGAGGCGGGCATCCCGTGCACGGTCGTCCCCGGCATCTCCAGTTCCATCTCCGTGCCCGCCGCGGCCGGCATCCCGGTCACCCACCGGGGCGTGGCCCACGAGTTCACCGTGGTCAGCGGCCATGTCGCCCCCGACGACGAGCGCTCCCTGGTGGACTGGCCGTCGCTGGCGAAGCTGACCGGCACCCTGGTGGTCCTCATGGGCATCGACAAGATCGGGAAGATCGCCGAGACGCTCGTCGCGCACGGCAGGTCCCCCGACACCCCCGTCGCCCTCGTGCAGGAGGGCACGACGGCCGCGCAGCGCCGGGTGGACGCGACCCTCGCCACGGTCGCCGAGACGGTCCGCGCCGAGGACGTGCGCCCGCCGGCGGTCGTCGTCATCGGCGCGGTCGTGAAGGCCGGACCGGAGTCGGTGGCCTGATCTCGCGTAACCTTCGGTAACCCGACTCGTTCCAGCCCGTTCCCGCCGTTGGCAGCACATCCCGGACAAGGCAGTATCACCCTGTGGCCGATCTCATCACCGTTGAGGATCCCGACGACCCGCGCCTGCGCGACTACACGGGACTGACCGACGTCGAACTGCGCCGCAAGCGCGAGCCGGCCGAGGGCCTGTTCATCGCCGAGGGCGAGAAGGTCATCAGAAGGGCCAGGGAAGCCGGGTACGAGATGCGCTCCATGCTGCTCTCGGCCAAGTGGATCGACGTCATGCGCGACGTCATCGACGAGCTCCCGGCCCCGGTGTACGCCGTGACCCCGGAACTCGCCGAGCGGGTCACCGGCTACCACGTGCACCGCGGTGCCCTCGCCTCCATGCAGCGCAAGCCGCTGCCGACGGCCGGCGAGCTGATGCGGACCGCCCGCCGGGTGGTGGTCATGGAGTCGGTCAACGACCACACCAACATCGGCGCGATCTTCCGCTCGGCCGCCGCGCTCGGCATGGACGCGGTGCTGCTGTCGCCCGACTGCGCCGACCCGCTGTACCGGCGGAGCGTCAAGGTCTCCATGGGCGCCGTGTTCGCCGTGCCGTACGCCCGCCTGGAGAACTGGCCCAAGGGGCTGGACTCGGTCCGGGAGGCCGGCTTCACGCTGCTCGCGCTGACGCCGGACGAGAAGGCCAGGGCCCTGGACGAGGCCGCCCCGCACACGATGGACCGGGTGGCCCTGATGCTCGGCGCCGAAGGGGACGGCCTGTCCACCCAGGCCCTGGTCGCCGCCGACGAGTGGGTGCGCATCCCGATGTCCCACGGGGTCGACTCGCTGAACGTCGGCGCGGCGGCCGCGGTGGCGTTCTACGCGGTGGCCTCGGGCCGGCCACGGTCCTGAGACCGGGCGGCCCCGGAGCCTGCCGGGGCCGGGGGCCAGGGGCGGGGCGGGGCCGGGGGTCACTTCCCCGCGTCGCCGTCGGCCTCCATGGTCGACTCGTACCGCTGTGACAGCAGCGCGCCGGTGAGGGCCGGCCGCGGGGAGGCCGGCTGCACCCGCTCCGGCCGCAGGTCGCCGCCGAGTCCGCGCGCCGGGCCCTGGCAGCCCTGCGCCAGCGCGATGCCGAGCGCCACCAGCAGCGTCACCACCACGAACACGAACAGCCGCTGGCGCAGCAGCCGGGGGTTGGCCGGGCGCAGCCCGGAACCCGTCCCACGCGGTGCCGGACGCCTCGTGCCGCTGTGCGGGCCGGGCCGGCTCCCGCCGCCCGAGCGCGGGCGGGCCACGCGCGGGACCGGGGTCGGACGGGCCGTGCCGGAGCGCGCCGAGGCGCCCCCACCGCGTACGGCACCCGCGCCCCGGGCCGGGGTGGTGCCCCGGGTGGGCGTGGTGCCGCGCGGCACCGGGGTGCCGGGAGCGGAGCGCCGCCGGCCGCGCTGGGGCTCGGGGTAGGTGTCGACCAGCCGTCCGGTGGGCCGGTCCGCCTCCGCGGCACGCGGCGCGGGCGGGCGTACGTCGGTCAGGCCCTGGGCCTCGCGGGCCGCGATCTCCTTGAGCCGCAGCGACAGTTGGAGCGTGCTGGGCCGGTCCTCGGGGTCCTTGGCGAGGCAGGCCCGGACGAGCGGGGCGAGCGCGTCGGGGACGCCGTGCAGCTGCGGCTCCTCGTGCACCACGCGGTACAGCATCACCTCCGAACTGCCCTGTCCGAAGGGGGAGTCACCGGTCGAGGCGTAGGCCAGCGTGGCGCCCAGCGAGAACACGTCCGTCGCCGGGGTGACGGCGGCGCCGCGCACCTGCTCGGGCGCGAGGAAGCCGGGGGAGCCGACCGCCGTGCCGACATGGGTGAGGGTGGAGGCTCCGGTGGCCCAGGCGATGCCGAAGTCGATGATCCGCGGCCCCTTCGGGGACAGCAGGATGTTGGACGGCTTCAGGTCCCGGTGGACCACGCCGGCCTCGTGCACGGCGACCAGCCCCTCGGACAGGGCCGCGCCGATCGCCGCCGCCTCGGCCGCGACGAGCGGGCCGTCGTCGGCGACCTTGTCGTGCAGCGAGGGCCCGGGCACGTACTGGGTCGCGAACCAGGGCCGCTCGGCCTCCAGGTCCGCCGCGACCAGCCGGGCGGTGCACCCGCCCCGGATGCGCCGGGCCGCCGAGACCTCGCGGGCGAACCGCGACCGGAACTCCTGGTCCTCCGCCAGATCCGGCCGGATCACCTTCAGCGCGACCCGCTGCCCCTTCTTGTCGGAGCCGAGGTAGACCACACCCATCCCGCCCGCCCCGAGCCGTCGGTGAAGCCTGAACGAGCCGACGACACGCGGGTCCTCGCGCCTCAGGCGCATCATCGCCATGTTCATCCCCGCTGCCCGGTCCCTGTGACGTGGCACAGCTTACGTTTCCACGGCCGCCCGCGCGCAGAGGCCGCGCCCTCTCGGGCGGACGGATTGTGCGCGTGGGGTGCGGGAGGTGAAACGCGGTCAGGATGCCAGTGCGGGCACTGCTCTTGGGTCGAGTGGTCCATCAACGGGGGCACGGTGTAAGGACGTTGATCACAGGGGGAATGACCAGGGCCGCCGCGCCGCGCTGACCCGGGGAGCCGGGCGGCCGGCCGCGGGGACCGGGCCCGGGACGTGCCGTCCGGTCGGCGCCGCCCGCCCTCCGCACCCCGCCGAAGTGACCGAAGTCACGCGGTCCTCCCGGGGTCCAGGTCCGGACATGGCGGGACACGGCGGGCGCCCCCTCCGGGAAGACCCCGAGAGTCATGACGGCGTCTCCAACCAGGGGAGTACTCCGCGGGCCGGGGCTCATCCTCCGGGAGGCCCGCGATTCGGTACGACGGCATGACGTCCGCCGGGCCCCGCGATCCTAGATTTGAGGTCAAGCGGCGGGCGCAGCACTCGTCCCCCGAGGTCAAGCGCCCGCCGCTGCCGACGACAACAGAGACGGTCAGGAGAGGGACCATGGCCCACACGGCACCGCGACGCACCGCGTTCGCCACCCGCCGGACGGGCCGCCGCCACCCCCTGGTGGCGACCCTGATGGCCCTTCCCCTGGCGGCGCTGCTGCTCCTCGTCTTCGACGGCTGGGAGACAGTGGCCGCACAGGCGTCGTCCGTGGGTGCGATGCTGGGGCGCTGAGCGGCGCCCCAGGCCCGGAAGAGCGGTCCGGGCGGGGACATCCCATCCAGGAAACCCCGTGGGGACGGGGGTGCGGCGGACGGCACAGATGCCGGCGCAGCTGGGGAGCTGCGCCGGCATTGCGCCGTTGTACGGGGCTGTGGGGCGGTGGTGGTGGTCCGGGGTGCGCCGTGGTGGAGCTGCCTCGTCGCGCGGTTCCTCGCACCCTTCAGGGGGTCGGGGGGCTGCCGGGGTGTGCGGCTGGGGTGGCGGTCGGCGCCGGTCTCGGGGTCTTGGCTGATGCGTCGTCGCGGTCCGCGGGCGCGTGGTGGCTGGTCGCGCGGTTCCTCGCGCCCCTGAGGGGTGGGGGTGCTGTGGGGTGTTCGGCTGGTGGCTGGTCGCGCGGTTGGCTGCGTCGCCGGAGCGGTGCAGTACCGTCGGCCGCACAGTCCACCCTTCCGAGGCCTCCGTGACCACCGATGCCACCGTTCTTCTGCCCGCGCTCGCCGCACAGGCCGGAGCCGCCGCCCACCCGGAAGGCGGCGGAGCCCCCTGTGCCTGTGGCAGCACGACGCTCGCCGACCGGCCCGACGCCACCGTGGTCCGGCATGCCGGAGTCGTCGCGAAGGCCCACGCCCCCGGCACCGACCCCGACGAGCTGGCCCTCCGCCTGAGCGCGGCCGCCCGCGTCCCGGACGTCCTCCTGCCCCCGCTCACCACCACCGCGGCCACCGTCCGCGACCGCCTCGTGACCCTCTGGCCGTACGGCGCCCCCGTGGATCCGGACGACCCCGGCGCCGCTCCCTGGGAGGCGGCCGGCGCGCTCCTCGCCCGGTTGCACCGGACCGCCATGACCGGACCCCTCCCCCCGATGCGCGGGCCGGTCCGGGCCGCCCAGGCCGTCGGCCGCCTGCGCACGGCCCTGAGCGGCACGCCCCACCCGGCCGGACCCCCGGTGCTCCGGGCCTGGGCCGCCCTGCCCGCCTGGGCCCGCGCCGAGGCCCCCATGCCGGGGCCGCCGGCCCTGTGCCACGGCGACCTCCATCTCGGCCAGCTCGTCCGCCACCCCGACGCCGACGCCGACGCCGACGGCGACTGGCGGCTGATCGACGTGGACGACCTGGGCTCCGGCGTGCCGGCCTGGGACCTGGCCCGGCCCGCCGCCTGGTACGCCTGCGGGCTCCTCCCACCCGGCGAGTGGACCCGCTTCCTGACCGCATACCGCGAGGCGGACGGCCCCGCCGTACCGGCCGGCGGCGATCCCTGGCCCGTCCTGGACGTCCCGGCCCGTGCCCTCACCGTGCAGACGGCGGCCCGTGCCCTCACCAAGGCGCTCGCGGCCGGCCGCCCGCTGGACGAGGTGGAGCAGGCCCTCGTCGACGCCTGTGCCCGAATGATTCCGATTCCGCACCAGTTGACGCGCGGATTCCCGACGTAGGCTGCAACCGGCCAGGGCCGGACGGAGTCTGTCCTGGGGAAACACCAAGCAGGACCGACCGGCGAGGAGTTGAGCCGAGCATGAAGTGTCCGAAGTGCCACGCGGAGATGCACACCTACAACCGCAACGGCGTCCAGATCGAGCAGTGCAGCGGCTGCCGCGGCATCTTCCTCGACTACGGCGAGCTCGAGGCCCTGACCCGCCTGGAGTCCCAGTGGACCCAGCCGATGCCCCCGCCGCCCGCCCCGCAGGCCTACCCGGCCCCGCCCGCCCCGGCCTGGGGCGCCCCGCACGGCGGCGGCCACCATGGCGGTCACTACGGCGGTCACGGCGGCCACCACCGGCACAAGAGCTTCGGCCACATGCTGTTCTCCAGCTGAGCCCCCGTCCGCCGGCCGGGCCCCGGCGGACGACGAAGCCCCCGGCCGTACGAGACGGCCGGGGGCTTCCTGTGTGGACGATACTGGGATTGAACCAGTGACCTCTTCCGTGTCAGGGAAGCGCTCTCCCGCTGAGCTAATCGTCCTCAGACCGTGACCCACGGGTCACCGACTGTGCGTGCGCGATACTGGGATTGAACCAGTGACCTCTTCCGTGTCAGGGAAGCGCTCTCCCGCTGAGCTAATCGCGCCGGGAAAGGATCTTCGTGGAAGATCCAGTGGACGATACTGGGATTGAACCAGTGACCTCTTCCGTGTCAGGGAAGCGCTCTCCCGCTGAGCTAATCGTCCTTGGAGGTGGAGACGGGATTTGAACCCGTGTAGACGGCTTTGCAGGCCGTTGCCTCGCCTCTCGGCCACTCCACCAGGAGTGTAGGGGATCGGGACGACCCCTTCTTCCTTCGAGCGGACGACGAGGCTCGAACTCGCGACCTCAACCTTGGCAAGGTTGCGCTCTACCAACTGAGCTACGTCCGCCTGTCGTTTCGGTGCGCTTGCGCGTCCCGGCGACGTGTTGAACTCTAGCGGATTCCCGGGCTAGTACAAAAACGCGTTTACGCAGCGTGCTGCGCTGCGTCCCCCGGAGGACGTGCCCGGGGCCCCGGGCGGACACGCCCAGCCCCCCTTCACACGCCCGCCCTAGACTCGGTCACGTGCTTCAGCTCCCGTCCCGGCTCCCCCCGCTCGCCCGCTTCGGCGACCGTCTCGCCACCGGCCTCCTCGACGTCACCGGCGACCCCGCCGCCCTGGAATCGTCGGGCTTCTGGGCCGTCTGCGCCGACTTCGAGGGCCGTCTGACCTGCGCCCGCTTCGCCGACGTGCGCGAGGAGCCCGTGCCCGCCCCGGTGCCCGGCGGCTGGCGGGGCCCGGCGGTGGCGGACTGGACCTCCTCCCTGGACCGCGCCGCGTACACCGCGGCCGTGCAGCGGATCCGCGGGCACATCGCGGCCGGCGAGGTCTACCAGGCCAACCTCTGCCGGGTGCTCAGCGCGCCCGTCGCCCCCGGCGCCGACGTGGACGCCCTGACCGCCCTGCTGGCCCGCGGCAACCCGGCGCCGTATGCAGGAACGATCCGCCTGCCGGAGCACGGCGTGGAGATCGCCACCGCATCGCCGGAGCTGTTCCTGCGCCGGGACGGCCGCGTCGTCGAGTCGGGCCCCATCAAGGGCACCGGCCGCACCGAGGCGGACCTGCTGGAGAAGGACCACGCCGAGAACGTGATGATCGTGGACCTAGTCCGCAACGACATCGGGCGCGTCTGCGCCACCGGCAGCGTGAGCGTCCCCGACCTGTGCGCGGTCGAGAAGCACCCCGGACTGGTCCACCTGGTCTCCACCGTACGCGGCGAGCTGCGCCCGGACGCCGGCTGGCCGGAACTGCTCGCCGCCGCCTTCCCGCCCGGCTCGGTCACCGGCGCCCCCAAGTCCAGCGCCCTGCGGATCATCGAGGCCCTGGAGACCGCGCCGCGCGGCCCGTACTGCGGCGGCATCGGCTGGGTCGACGCCGACCGGGGCACCGGTGAGCTGGCCGTGGGCATCCGCACCTTCTGGATCGACCGCGCCGAGGGCCTTCTGCGCTTCGGCACCGGCGCCGGCATCACCTGGGGATCCGACCCGGAGGGGGAGTGGCGGGAGACCGAACTGAAGGCGTCCCGGCTGCTCGCGGTAGCGTCGGGGGCGTACGAGGCAAGCGGAGGGGCACTGACATGAGGATCTGGCTGGACGGCGGACTGCGGGACGCGGAGTCCGCGCACGTCTCGGTCTTCGATCACGGACTGACCGTCGGCGACGGCGTCTTCGAGACGGTGAAGGCGGTGGACGGCAGGCCGTTCGCGCTCACCCGCCATCTCGACCGGCTGACCCGCTCGGCCCGCGGCCTCGGCCTGCCCGACCCCGGCCACGACGAGGTCCGCCGGGCCTGCGCGGCCGTGCTGGAGGCCAACCCGATGCCGCTCGGCCGGCTGCGCATCACGTACACCGGAGGTCACGGCCCCCTCGGTTCGGACCGCGGCGACCACGGCCCGACCCTCGTGGTGGCCCTCGGCGAGGTCACGCGCCGCCCCGACTCCACCGCGGTGATCACCGTCCCCTGGACGCGCAACGAACGCGGCGCCCTCACGGGCCTGAAGACCACCTCGTACGCCGAGAACGTCGTCGCCCTCGCCCGCGCCCACGGACAGGGTGCCTCCGAGGCGCTGTTCGGCAACACCGTCGGCGAGCTGTGCGAGGGCACCGGGTCCAACGTCTTCGTCGTCCTGGACGGCGAGATCCACACCCCGCCCGTCTCCTCGGGCTGCCTCGCGGGCATCACCCGCGCCCTCGCCGTCGAGTGGACCGGCGCCAGGGAGACCGACCTGCCGCTGGACGTCCTGCGACGCGCCGACGAGATCTTCCTGACCTCCACCCTCAGGGACATCCAGGCGGTGCACCGCGTCGACGACCGGGAACTGCCCGCCGCGCCCGGCCCGGTGACGGCCAAGGCGATGCGGATCTTCGAGGAGCGGTCCGGCGACGACCTGGACCCCTGAGCCCGGGACACCGGCTGCCGCAGAGCCCGAAAATGGGTCGCCGCCGCGGGTCGCCGTGGGTAGAACACCTGTGATGACGACGACCCTGCGGCCGGTCGAGCCGCTCCAGGAGCACCCCGACGGGACCCGTTCCCGCCGCTACCAGGTGTGCGTGAACAGCCGCCCCGTCGGCGAGATCCGTCTCGGCACCTCGCCGTCCCTGGGCGCCGGCACCGCCCGGGTCCTCGCGCTCGAGATCGCCGAACCCGACCGGCGGCGCGGACGCGCCACCGTGGCCGCGCTCGCCGCGGAGGAGGTGGCCCGCGGCTGGGGCTGCGCCCGGATCGAGGCCATCGTCCCCGCCGGGGCGGAGGCCGCGCTGCGGCTCGCCGGCGCCCTCGGCTACACCCTGCGCAACCGCGGCATGGTCAAACGGCTCGGAGACACCCCGCCCGCCCTGCCCCCGGGCAGCCGCGCCCGGCCGATGACCCCGGCCGAGTACGAGGCCTGGTACGTGTACGCGTGCGAGCACTATGCCCGGGACTTCATGGACCGGGGCGTGAGCGAGGCCGCGGCCCGGGCCAAGTCCCGCCGGGACCACGAGACGCTGCTCCCGGCCGGCCTCCGCACCGACGGCACGCTCCTCAGCGTCCTGGAGCACGAGGGCACCCGGGTGGGCACGCTGTGGGTGTCGCTGCAGGAGGACAGGGCGTACGTCTACGACGTCGAGACCGACGCGGCCCACCGCGGCCGGGGGCACGGCCGCACCCTCATGCTGCTGGCCGAGCGCCAGTCCATCGAGGCCGGCCGCCCCGTCCTCGGCCTCAACGTCTTCGCGGACAACGCCCCGGCCGAGCGCCTGTACGAGTCGCTCGGCTACGAGACGACGGACTACTCCTACGCGAAGCCGCTGCTGTAGGGGCCGATCCGTCGCCGCCGGGCCCCGAGCCCACGAGCCCCGAGCCGTTGCCGTCGTCTCACTCCGGCCCGCCCTGCCCCCCGGGGCACGCGTGTGCCGCTGCCGCCTGCCCTTACGGGCCACTGTCAGGTCCGCCGGCTCCGGGTCGGCCCGACTTCTTCGGACCCTGCCGACATCCGTTCGGGACGGAAGGACACGGCCCGCCGGGGCGAACGCGTCGTGGCGCCTGGTCGAGAAGGCGTGCAGGCGCGCGGATGTCCGCCCGGCTCAGGCCCGCTGGCCCGCCAGCAGCCGGTCCGCGATCTCCTCGATCCGCTCGCGCAGCCCCTCCTGGCTCTTGCCGCCGTCGAGGCGCTCGCCGCCGATGACGTAGGTCGGCGTGCCGGTCACCCCGATCGCCTTGCCCTCGGCCTGGTCGGCGTCCACGATCAGGATGTGCCGGCCGTCGATCAGCGCGGTGTCGAACTCCTCGGCGTCCAGGCCCAGTTCACGGGCCACCTCGACCAGGAAGGGTTCTCCCTGACGGTCCAGCTCCGCCACCCGGCCCAGCACGGCCTCCACGTACGGCCAGCCCTTGCCCTGCTCCAGGGCCTCCTCGGCGGCCTGCGCGGCGGCGAAGGCGTGCCGGTGCTTCTCCAGCGGGAAGTGCCGCAGCCGCACGTCCAGCCGGTCGCCGTAGCGCGCGCGCAGGGCGCGGACGTCGTCCAGGGCGGTACGGCAGTCGGGACACTGGAGTTCGCACCAGACCTCGAGGACGACGGCCTCGGTGCGGGCGGGGGAGGAGTCGCTCATGGCGACCAGTCTTCCAGGCCGGACGCGGGCGGCCCAATCGGGATCCCGGGGACCCCTAGGGCCCCGCGCGCACCCGGCACCGCAGGAGGAGGCGACCCGGAGATCTCCCTGATGTCGGGCCGGAGCATGGCCGCGCGAGGTCCGTGCGGTGCAGGATGGAAGGGACGAAGCGCACGCCGCCGTGCCCCGCGGCACCTGCCGACCGACCGCGAGCCCGCCAGGAGGACCGGATGATTGCCGAGACCGTCTGCTCCGCCGCGTCCGCGGCGGGCCTGGGCATATCCGTGGTCACGGCCTACCGCAGGCGTTACCTCGCGGCCGCCCGCATCGCGGCCTACTCGCTGGTGCCGATCGGCCTGGTGATGACCGGCGTCGTCGGCTGGCTGGGGGACACCGCCTTCAGCCCCACCGCCTGGGCCGGCTTCGGCGTACTGGGCGCGGCCTGGCTGCTGTTCGCCGGCGCCCGCTCCGTCGAACGCCGGCGCGGCGGCACCCGGGCCGAGCGGAAGGCGGCGCGCGGCGCCGGGACCGGAGCGGTCGCCCCCGGCGCTTCGGCGCCCTCCCTGGGGTCCGGGACCACTCCCGCCGCACGGCCCGCCGGCTCGCGCGGCACCGGTTCCGCGGACGACTTCAGCGACATCGAGGACATCCTCAAGAAGCACGGCATATGACCTGAAACCGTTCACATTCGGAAGCAAGCCGAGCGGGTCGGTACGGAAACCGGTGAACTCCCGCACTCGGCGGGTGTGTGATCGCCAACGGCGTGCTCCGTGGGTCATCATCACCGCGAGATGCTGGACACGACCGAGAGCGAGGCCGCGCCGCCGAAGGACGAGCCGCGCGGGTGCCTCTTCGCCCTTTCCCAGCCACCGCTGATGATCTTCCTTGCGGTGATCGGGTGTCTCATCCTCATGGCTGCGCTGCACGACCTGCTGTTGCTGTGAGCCGTACACGTCCGTCCCGGCGCCACCCGCCGGGACCGGCGTCGATCCGCCGCCGGGGCGGGACTCAGCCCGCCGCCTCCTTGCGCCGGGCCCGGTAGGCGGCCACGTGCAGCCGGTTGCCGCAGGTGCGGCTGTCGCAGTAGCGGCGCGAGCGGTTGCGGGAGAGGTCCACGAAGGCGCGCCGGCAGTCCGGTGCCTCGCAGCGCCGCAGCCGCTCCTGCTCCCCGGCGACCACGAAGAAGGCGAGCGCCATGCCGCAGTCGGCGGCCAGATGGTCGGCCACGGAGGCACCGGGGGCGAAGTAGTGCACGTGCCAGTCGTAGCCGTCGTGGTCCGTCAGGCGCGGAGTGGTGCCGGCCGCCGCGACCAGGTCGTTGATCATCCCGGCCGCCGCACGGGCGTCCGGCGCGGCGAAGATCCCCGCGAACCGGCTCCGGACCTTCCGCACCGCCGAGAGGTCGAACTCCGACAGCACCCCGACATCGCTGATCTCGTGGCTCCGCACGAAATCGGCGAGGGCCGCCACGTCCAGCAGTCCGTCCGCCGCCGTCTCGTCCTCCGGCGCGGTGTTCACCAGATCCACCACGGTGTCGAGCGCGCACCGGGTGTCGTGGGTGATCAGCACGTTTCGCTCCCTGGCCTGGGGGGTCGGGCGGGCGCCCGCCGATGCTGGCCGATGGTAGCGACAACCGCGCTCGCCGTGCCGGGTCCCGCAGCCACCGGTTGCCGGTACAACGCACCCGCCCCGGCGCCGGTTCCCCGGCGCGGGCACAGCACGGCGCCGTCCCGCGAACACTCACGGTGACGACGCCGGGCGGTGCCGTATGCGGTTGTCCTGGCCCGAGCCGTCTCCCCGAGTGGACGGCGCCGGGCGGCTTCGAGGGGCCGCGGCCTAGCTCTCCGCCAGGATGTGCGAGAGCTCCTGATCAAGATCGAAGTGCCGGTGCTCCGTGCCGGGCGGCACGGCGGCGTCGGTCCGCTTCAGGAAGGACTCCAGGGCCCGCGCCGGGGCCTCCAGCAGGGCCTCCCCCTCCGGGGAGCTCAGGGCGATGCACACGACGCCCTGACCATGGCTGCGGGACGGCCAGACACGGACGTCGCCGGTCCCGGTGGGACGGTGAAGCCCCTCGGCGAGGAGGTCGCGGGCGAACACCCACTCGACGGTCTCCTCGGCTCCGGTGTGGAAGGTGGCGTGCACGGCGTAGGGGTCGGCCGTGTCGTACCGCAGGCCTGCGGGGACAGGCAGGGAGGACTCGCTCGACACAACGAGGCGCAGGTGCAGCTCGCAGCTGACCGTGGTGTTCATAAGCGCCAGGGCCTTTCGCTCAGTGTGCGCTCGGGGATTCGCACGTCGGCGAAATCGACATGCCACCTACGGTGCCGTTGTAAACCCCTCTGAGGGTTTTGCGTGTGTTTACGTAACTCTTCCGGCCGAGATCCCGGACGCGAGCTGCGTCCATTCCGGTGACGTGATTCACTCGGGTAGGGTTTGGATGTATGAATACGGGGAGTGACGAACTGGACGAGGTCGCCGTGACGGGGGACAGCGCGAAGGCACGGGAGCAGGGCCCGGAGCAGGCCTCGGGGGCTGCGCAGGGGCTCGGTTCCCGGGCGCCCGGGTTCATCAAGTCCCGCCGGGCCCTGCACGTGAGCTGGCAGGTCGGCGTCTTCGTGGTGGGCCTGGCCGTCGTCGGGGCCGGCATCGTCATGCTGCCGCTGCCCGGGCCCGGCTGGGTGGTGATCTTCGGCGGCATGGCGATCTGGGCCACCGAGTTCGTCTGGGCGCAGCTCGTGCTGCGCTGGACGAAACGGAAGGTCACCGAGGCGGCCCAGCGTGCCCTCGACCCCAGGGTGCGCCGCCGCAACCTCGCCCTGACGGTGACCGGCCTGGTGATCGTGGGGGCGCTGGCCGGGTTCTACGTGTGGAAGTTCGGCGCCGTCATGCCCTGGACGATCCGGAACCAGTGAGCCGGGGCCCGTCCGCCCACCGCTTCCGCCCCTGGTCGGATGCACTCCCTGACATGGGGTAATGTTCTTCCTGCGCCCGGGCGATTAGCTCAGTGGGAGAGCGCTTCGTTCACACCGAAGAGGTCACTGGTTCGAACCCAGTATCGCCCACCCGGAACCGACGGCCCGCCTGCGACAAGCAGGCGGGCCGTCGTCGTACGCCCGGACCTGACGTTTCACGTCGACTTCGCCGGCGCTCACGCACAACGGCCGCCCCTGCCCACCCGGCGGGTCGCCCGGGCCCCGGCCGGATCCGTCCGCGCGGCCGTCGCGGCGGCCCGTCGGCACCCGGCCGGCCTCGGCGGCCGAGAGAACGTCACCCCACCTGGGGGATCGCGCCGGCGGACGGCCGGTGGCGCCCACCCCCGCGTGGCGCGACTGCCAAGAAATCCTGTCCGAATCATTGACGCACCCTCGGCCCCTCCGTACCTTGTGCCAGCAAGCGCTTACTTGAAACGATTCACGACGGTGGCGGCAGAAGTTGCGGAGGGCCCGGCTATGGGGACCAGCAGGAATCTTGAGAGGCGTACGCTCCTGAAGGCGGCCGGGGCGTCGGCGGCCGCGCTCGGGCTCGCGACGACGGCCGGGTGCGGCGGCGGCAGCGGTTCCGGGGACGGGACGGTCACGATCCGTTACTCCTGGTGGGGTGCCGAGGAACGCGCCAAGAAGATCAACCAGACGATCGCGCTCTTCGAGAAGAAGCACCCGAAGATCAAGGTCAAGACCGACTTCCAGACGTATCAGTCGTTCTGGGAGAAGTTCCAGACCCAGGCGGCCGGCGGAAATCCCCCGGACGTATTCCAGAACGCCGTCACCTTTCTCCGGAAGTACGACAAGCGAGGAATTCTCCTCGACCTCAAGTCACAGGCCCAGGCGGGCAATCTGAGCCTCGATCACTTCCGCGCCGGCGTCACCAAGGTCGGCCAGGTCGACGGCAGGCAACTCGGAATTCCCGTCGGCTCCAACACCATGGCGCTCGTCATCGACAAGAAGGTCTTCCGGAAGGCGGGGGTCGAGCCTCGTCCCGGCTGGACCTGGGACGAGTACTTCAAGTCCCTGAAGACCGTCCACGACCGGACGAAGGTGGCGGGGGACACCGGCTACTTCACCATCATGTACCTGTACGACCTCTACCTCCGGCAGAACGGCAAGGCGTTCTACACCGAGGACGGACTCGGTTTCGACAAGGCCGACCTGACGGAGTGGTGGACCGACGGCTACAACCGGGTGAAGGCCGGCATCGTCACCGACCCGAAGGTCGTCCAGCAGGACATGCCCAAGTCCTCCCTCTCCGCCGGCCACGGTGCCTCGGAGTTCACCTGGGACAACTTCACCGTCCGCTACTCGGCGGAGGGTGACAGCACCTACGGCCTCGCCCCGATCCCCACCACCGACGGCAAGCACACCGGCCAGTACCTCGCCTCCCTGATGCTCAGCGCCTCCGCGCACACCGCGCACCCCAGGGAAGTGGCCCAGTTCATCGACTTCATGGTCCACGACCCCGAGGTCGGCAGGATCATGGGCTACGACCGGGGCATCCTCGCGAGCACCGAGCAGTACGGGGCGTACCGGCCGGCCGACGCGGTGAACAAGGAGATCGCTCAGTACGAGGAGGACACCGCCAAGTCCGGCGTCCTCGGCACGATCACCCCGCACCCCTCGGGTGCGGACACCATCGAGGCCGCCTTCCTGCGCATCGGCGGCGACCTCGGACAGGGCAAGACGAAGGTCGCGGACGCGGTGAAGCAGTTCTTCACCGAGTCCGAGGCCGCCTTCCAGGGCTGACGGGGGAGTCCCGTGACGCTCGTCAAGGACACCGTGTCCGCCGCCCGCCGGCCCCGCCCCGCCGCCACCGCGACCGCGGGGCGGCCGGGCCGCCGGCGGGACAACCTGGCCGGCTACCTCTTCATGTCCCCGTGGATCGCGGGCTTCCTGCTGCTGACCGCGGGCCCGATGGTGGCGTCGCTGTACTTCGCTTTCACCGACTACAACCTCTTCAACAGCCCGAAGTGGGTCGGTCTCGACAACTTCACCAGGATGTTCGACGACCCGCGCTGGCAGAAGTCGGTGGAGGTGACCGTCAGGTACGTGGTCATCGGCACCCCGCTGAAGCTGTTGCTGGCGCTTGGGGTCGCCCTGCTCCTGGCGCAGAGCCGGCGCGGCCAGGCCTTCTACCGGGCCGCCTTCTACGCGCCCTCGCTGATCGGCGCCAGTGTCTCGGTCGGCTTCGTCTGGCGATCGCTCTTCTCCGACGGCGCGATCGTGGACCGCACCCAGACCTTCTTCGGCTGGCACGTCGGGGGCTGGGTCGGCAACGCCGACTGGGTGCTGTACTGCCTGGTCGCGCTGACCGTCTGGCAGTTCGGCGCACCCATGGTCATCTTCCTGGCCGGACTGAAGCAGGTGCCCAGGGAGCTGTACGAGGCGGCCGAGATGGACGGCGCGGGACCCTTCCGCAAGTTCTGGAACATCACCCTGCCGATGATCTCCCCGGTGCTGTTCTTCAACGTCCTCCTGGAGACCATCCACTCCTTCCAGATCTTCGGCTCGGCCTACGTCGTCTCCAACACCTACTGCGGACCGGCCGACGCCACGCTCGTCTACACCTGCTACCTGTACCAGCAGGGCTTCCGGAACGCGCAGATGGGCTTCGCCTCCGCCATGGCGTGGATGCTGCTGCTCGCCGTGGCCCTGGTGACGGCCGTCCTCTTCTGGTCCCAGAAGAAGTGGGTGCACTACGAGGAGGGCGCCCGATGAGTGCGACCACCACCACCAAGCCCCCCGTCCTGGGCCGCCGGCGCACCGGCTCGCTCGCCTGGCACCTCGGCGCGCTGCTGGTCCTCGCGATCATCCTCTATCCCGTCGTCTGGGTCGTCGGCGCCTCGTTCAAGCCCAGCAAGGACATCGTCAACAGCCTCACGCTGTTCCCGTCCCACCCGATCCTGGCCAACTTCAAGGGCCTCGCCGACGGCATAGCGGACATCAGGGTGTGGACGTTCTTCCAGAACTCCCTCCTCTACGCGGGCGGTGCCGTCGTCGGCGTCCTGGTCTCCTGCTCGCTGACCGCCTACGCCTTCGCCCGCATCCTGTTCGCCGGCCGCAACCTGCTGTTCTCCCTGATGATCGGCACGCTGCTGCTGCCGTACCACGTGCTGCTGATCCCGCAGTACGTGATGTTCCAGAAACTCGGCCTGGTCAACACCTACGTGCCGCTGCTGGTCGGCAAGTACCTGGCCACCGAGGCATTCTTCGTCTTCCTCATGGTGCAGTTCATGCGCAACCTGCCCCGCGAACTGGACGAGGCCGCGCGGCTCGACGGCTGCGGGCACCTGCGCACGTACTGGTCGATCGTGCTGCCGCTGTGCCGGCCCGCGCTGATCACCAGCGCGATCTTCACCTTCATCAACGCCTGGAACGACTTCATGGGCCCGCTCATCTACCTCAACGAGCCCGGCAAGTACACCGTCTCCCTGGGCCTGATGATGTTCCGCGACTCCGACGGCGTGGCCGCCAACTACGGTGGGATGATCGCGATGTCGCTGGTCGCGCTGCTGCCGGTGCTGCTGTTCTTCCTCGCCTTCCAGCGGTACCTCATCGACGGCATGGCGACCTCCGGACTCAAGGGCTGAGGGGGGACCATGGCGCACGCGCGGGTGAAGCCCCCCAGGGAGTCCGGGTTCGCCGACCGGTTCGGTCTCTTCGCCGAGTGTCTGCTCACCGGCGTGTGGATCGCCGTGGCGTCGCTCGGCGTCGTCACCTACCCGGCCGCCTTCGCCGCGGGCGCCCGGCACCTGCGCCGTCGTACGGCCCACGAGGGCGGCGGTGGGCGCGAGTTCGCCGCCGACTTCCGGGCCGCCCTGCGCGGCGGCTGGGCCGTCGGGGCCGTGGGGTGGGTCGTGGCGGCGCTGGCCTGGGTGGACGTCCAGGCCGTGCGCGCCGGGCTGCCCGGCGGGCCGCCGGCCGGGGCCGTGGGGCTGCTCGCGCTGATCGGGCTCGCCGTGACGGGGCTGCGCGCGGCGGCGGTCTGGGCGCCGGGGGAGAGCTGGCGCGTCCTGCTCGCGACAGCCGGCCGCCGTACCGTCCTCGACCCGGCCGGGTCCTTCCTGCTCGTCGGCGGAGCGGTCCTCGTCTGCTGCTCCGCCCTGTTCATCGCCCCGCTCGCGGTCCCGGTGCTGGGAGCCGTCGCCGCGGCGGCCGTCGCCGTGGAGGAGCGGTACCGGCGCCGCTGACCGGCGGTGTTCCGGCGCACGCGGCCCCCTGCCCGGCGCCGCCTCGATCTGTCATGCCCCTGACCAGATGCACGGACCAGACATCCCGCACGGAGAGGAACGGCTGAACCATGTCTCCCATCCCCCGCAGGTCCCTTCTCAAGGCGGCCGCGGTCGCCGGAGCCGCCGCCCAGTTCAGCTGGGCCCTCGGGGCCAAGGGCGCCGAGGCGGCCCCCGCGGCCCCCGCCGGCGGCGCCGACCCGGTGACCCTGGACTGGCTGGAGGACGGCGGCCTCGGTGCCGCCCCCGGTTCCACCGTCGGCGTGCCCTGGCCGATGGGCGCCCACGAGGAGGGCCAGGGCTTCGCCGTCACGGACGCCGACGGCAAGGACGTGCCCGTCCAGTCCTGGCCGCTCGCCTACTGGCCCGACGGCTCCCTCAAGTGGACGGCGCACGCGGTCGCTTCGGGCTCCGGCAGGCTCACCCTCGCCGCCGGCCCACCCGCGGCACCCGCCCGGAAGGTCACCGTCGACCACGGCGGCGGCACCGTCGACGTCTCGACCGGCGTCATCACCGCGAAGATCGGCAAGAACGGCTCGACGATCATCAGATCCGTCACCCGGGGCACCACCGAGATCGCCCGGAACGGCAGACTCGTCCTCATCCGGCAGCCCGAGGCCGAGGCCGAGGACGGGGACCAGGGCACGGTGAAGACCGAACGCTTCGACGGCGCGATCGACGAGGTCACCGTCGAACAGGACGGCCCGGTCCGCGCGGTGGTCCGCGTGGACGGCCGGCACCGCAGGGGAAGCCGCAGCCGGCTGCCCTTCTCCGTCCGGCTGTACTTCTACGCCGGAGCCGACTCCTTCCGCATGGTGCACACCATCACCTACGACGGCACCCCGGAGCCCGGAAAGACGAGCGGCGACTTCGTCCGCGGACTGGGCGTCCGCTTCTCCGTGCCGATGCGGGACGCGGCCTACGACCGGCACATCCGCATCGGCGGCGAGGGCACCGGCCTGCTCCGCGAGGCCGTCCAGGGCGTCACCGGGCTGCGCCGCGACCCCGGCGCCGCGGTCCAGGCCGCCCAGTACGAGGGCAGGAGGCTGCCCGACCCGTCCACCTGGGACCAGCGCGTCACCACCCGCCTGCAGTACATCCCGCACTGGGGCGACTACACCCTCTCCCAGCTCTCCGCCGACGGCTTCACCCTGCGCAAACGCACCAAGCAGGGCTACGGCTGGATCGGCGCCGGCGGCGGCAGGCGGGCCTCCGGCTTCGGCTACGTGGGCGGCGCGAGCGGCGGACTCTCCTTCGGGCTGCGCGACTTCTGGGAGAAGTTCCCCGCCCAGCTCGACATCCGCGACGCCCACACCGGCGAGGCCACCGTCACCCTCTGGCTCTGGTCGCCCGAGGCGCAGCCGATGGACCTGCGCTTCTACCACGACGGCATGGGCCAGGACACCTACGCCGAACAGCTCGAAGGCCTCAACATCACCTACGAGGACTACGAGCCCGGCTTCGGCACCCCGTACGGCATCGCCCGCACCTCCGAGCTGATGTTCTGGGCCAACGACTCCACGCCCGCGGCCGGCACCCTCGCCGACCAGGTCCGGGCCGTACGGACGCCGCCGCAGCTCGCCGCCCCGCCCCGGCAGCTGGTCAAGGCCAAGGTGTTCGGACCCGGCCTGTTCTCCGAGCCGGACCGCTCCACCGCCGCCAAGGCGAAGATCGAGGACCACCTCGACTTCCTCTTCACCTACTACCGGGACCAGGTGGAGCAGCGCCGCTGGTACGGCTTCTGGGACTACGGCGACGTCATGCACACCTACGACTCCGCGCGGCACGTCTGGCGCTACGACATCGGCGGCTACGCCTGGGACAACTCCGAGCTCTCCACCGACCTGTGGCTCTGGTACGCGTACCTGCGCAGCGGCCGCCCGGACATCTTCCGCTTCGCCGAGGCGATGACCCGGCACACCGGCGAGGTCGACGTGTACCACCTCGGCAAGTGGGCGGGGCTCGGCACCCGGCACGGCGTGCAGCACTTCGCCGACAGCGCCAAGCAGCAGCGCATCGCCAACACCACCTACCGCCGTTTCTACTACTTCCTCACCGCCGACGAACGCGTCGGAGACCTCATGCACGCCAACGTCGACTCCGACGAGACCTTCCTCGTCCTCGACCCCCTGCGCAAGGTCCGCACCGACCCCTACACCCCCGACCGGCACGCCCTGTCCATCGGCTTCGGCACTGACTGGAGCGGCCTGGTGTCGGCCTGGCTCACGGAGTGGGAACGCAAGGGGCCGAAGTGGGAGAAGGCCAGGGCGCGCGTGCTGTCCACGATGGAGGGCATCGCCGCCCAGCCCAACGGATTCGTCCAGGGCGGCGGCCTGTACGACCTCGACACCGGGAAGTTCGCCGTCGCCGGTCGGCCGGTGGTGTCGGTCTCCCACCTGTCGGCCGTCTTCGGCCTCAACGAGCTGTGCGCCGAGCTGATCCACCTCGTCGACATGCCGAAGTTCAAGGAGGCGTACCTGGACTACTGCCGCTACTTCAACGCCACCAAGGCCGAGCAGGCGGCCCGCTACGGCTCCGACTTCGGCACGCTGCTGCTCTTCCAGGGCCACTCGCGCCTCGACGCCTACGCCGCCGTACAGACCGGTGACGCGGCGCTCGCCCGGCGCGCCTGGACCAAGTTCTACCACTCCGACGGCTACACCGAGTCCTCCCCGTGGAGGACGGAGAAGCTGACCGGGCCGGCCGCCCTGGTCGAGGGCGGCGAGGCGAGCTGGGTGTCGACCAACGACACCGCCCTGTACGGCCTCGCGGCCATCGAGAACCTGGCCCTGCTCGGGGACAGGATGCCCGGCTAGCGGGGATCGGGGAGCGCCGTCGCACGGGCGGCGGCGCTCGTCCGGACAGTGTGGTGCGCGCCGTGGCGCGGCGCATGAGTACGCGTACTCAGACCCGTGCCACCCGGGCAGACTCCCCCCATGGACTGGACCCACTACGACTTCCGTACCCGGTGGTCCCTGCCCTTCCCACCGGGGGCCGTATATGCGGTGCTGGAGCGGCTCGAGGACTATCCGCGCTGGTGGCCGCAGGTGCGCTCGGTGACCCGGACCGGCGGCGCCACCGCCGTCCTCACCATGCGCTCCGCCCTGCCGTACGACCTGACCTGCACCGCCCGCGAGACGTGCCACGACCCGGCCACCGGCATGCTGGAGATCGCCCTGTCCGGTGACCTCGAGGGCCGGGCCCGCTGGACGGTCACCGCCGACGGCGCCGGCACCCTGGCCCGCTACGACCAGGCGGTCGACGTCACCAAGCCCCTGCTCAGGCGGCTCGCCGTGCCCGGCCGGCCGCTCTTCCGCGCCAACCACCGGCTGATGATGCGAGCGGGCCGGCGCGGACTGCTGCGCCGGCTCGAAGCGGTTTGAACGAACCCCGAGGGGACCTGTATTGTTCAGTGCGTTCCCGGGCGATTAGCTCAGTGGGAGAGCGCTTCGTTCACACCGAAGAGGTCACTGGTTCGAACCCAGTATCGCCCACCACCGACGAGACCGGTCTGCACACGCAGACCGGTCTCGTCGTATGCGGCGGGAGGTCACGCGTCCGCGGTGCGTCGTCGAGGGAGGTCTCGTGAGCGGCAGAGCAGCCCAGGAGCAGCGGAAGACGGGGAAGGGTGACGTCGATCCGGCGGCGCCGGGTGCGGTCGCTGGTCCTCGTCGTCCTCGTCCTGGCGGTGTTCGGCACCCTCGCCGCAGCCGCCCAGGCCGTCTCCAACAGGACGGCGGTTCTCCCTCGACCTCACCGACGTCCTGCTCGCCGCCGTGGTCCTCTCCAGCACCGGTAGGTGGCGGTGGCGGCGGAGGCGCCGGGGGCGGAGGTGGCGGCTCCTGGTGAGGCCCGGGGCGCCGGCCGCGGCGCCCCGCTCCGTCACGCCGCCGCCGGCAGCTCCGGCCTCAGGGGCCACTCCGTGCTGACGATCTCGTCCGAGCCGCTGCGCGCGAACCACGCCTGCAGCCCGCGTGCCTGCGCCGCGTGCCAGCCGGCCTGGAGGGTGTGCAGCTCGCCGGGGGACAGGCGCTCGAGGCGGGTCGCGAAACGGCGGCCCACCGCCCGGACGACCTCCAGCGCGGCCACCGCGTCCGCCGCCGCGTCGTGCGCTCCCTCCAGCGGCACGCCGTAGTGCGCGCACAGGTCGGTCAGCGTGCGGCGGCCCTTGCGGTACCGGTCCAGGTGCTTGTCCAGGACCCGGGGGTCCAGCACCAGCAGCGGGCGCGCGTCGAACCAGCGGTCCAGCGCGGACGCGCGGTGCCGGCGCAACTCGCGGTCCAGCAGCGTCAGATCGAACGGGGCGTTCATCACCACCAGCGGGCGCCCCATCGCCGCGTGCTCGGCCAGCTGCTCGGCTATCTCGTACATCACCGGCGCCGGCCACCGGCCGTTGTGCTGCAGGTGATCCTCCGTCAGACCGTGCACCGCCGTCGCCGCCTCGGGCACCGGCACGCCCGGGTTCACCAGCCAGCGGGTGATCCGGGGACGGGTCCCCGGCGCGTCCTGGACCACGACGGCGGCCGACACGATCCGGTCGGTCTCGACGTCCACGCCCGTCGTCTCCGTGTCGAAGGCGGCCAGCGGCCCCTCGTACCAGCACGTCGTCATGCCAATCCAACTCCTCGCTCACGCACGGCAGGTGACGTTCCGTCTTCTGCCCGTTTGGTGATACCCGGGCCGTTTGCGCCGTACGCCGGAAGGAGACAACAGGAGTACGGGTCTTTGCAGTTCAGCGACCCGCAGCGGGGATACTCACGGGTGGAAGGCTGTTGGTCATGGCCATGGCGCAGCCCGAGCGGGGCGGGCTGCTGCCCGAACGCACGGGCCCCTTTCGCGGCACGCTCGCCACCACCGCCTGCATGGAGACACTGCAGGTCGGTTATCTGCACGCGGTCGCCGCCGCGGCGGGCTGCTCGCTGTCCCAGCCGTTCCCGGACAACGGCATCGACTGGCACGTCAGTCACAGCGCGCCCGGCCACACCGTGGACGACGAGGTCACCATCAAGGTGCAGCTGAAGTGCACCTACCAGGTCGCCCCCAACCCCCCGGGCCGCTTCTTCTCCTTCACCCTCGACAACGACCATCTGCGCAAGCTCGCCCGCACCCCGGTCTCGGTGCACAAGATCCTGGTCGTCATGCTCGTCCCGCGCTCCCAGGACGACTGGCTGCGCGCCAGCCACGACCGGCTCGACCTGAGGCACTGCTGCTACTGGACCAACCTCGCCGGCCACCCGGTCACCGGCCGGCACCGGACCACCGTGCGGATCCCGACCTCGCGCATCTTCGACGACCGGGCGCTGTGCGAGATCATGACCCGGGTCGGAACGGGAGGCAGGCCGTGAGAAGCCGTCCGTACGGGGAACTGCCGCGCCAGGTCCGGCCGCACCCCGACGACCTCGTCCGGAACCGGCCGCCCGACCCCGCCGAGGTCGACCCCGCCGTGCTCGGCGCCCTGCTGCACCGGCACGGCTGGCGGCGGCGCGGGGGAGCGCCCGGGCGCTACGGCCGCTGGACCCCGCCGGGCCCCGGCGGCGACGCGACCAGCCTGCTGGTGCCCGAGAGCCGGGCCTTCCCCGACAGCGACGACCTGCTCGGCGAGGCCCTCGACGCCCTGGCCCGCAGCGACACCCCCTCCGCGCGCGAGGTGCTGATCGCCCTCGCCGTGCCCAGCGACGAGATCCGCTGGTGGCGCGACACCCCGGGCGGCCCCGCGGGCGCCGCGCCCTGGACGGCCGACGAACGCCTGCGCGGGGCCGCCCGGCAGATGCTCCTCGCCGCCGCGCTCGCCACCCACGCGCGGGCCGGCTACTTCGGCGCCCGGCACCGGCGGCCCGCGGCCGCCCTCCTGGAGAACGTCCTCGTCGGCCCCGCCGCCGAGGACCGCAGACTGACCGCCTTCGTGCCGGTGGCCGCCGCCCGCCCGCTCGCCGTCCGGCTCCACCAGGCCCTCTACGCGGCCCGCGAGGCCATCGACTACCAGCGGGCCACCGGCGCCACGGACGCCTTCGACGGCGCCGTCGAGGCCGGTGTCAGCCGCGAGCTCACCGAGGCGCTGACCGCGCTCGTGCGCGGCACCGAGGGCGCCCGCGTCGCCGTCTCCTGGGCCCCCGCCTCCGGAGTGCCGGCCGGCTGCGCGGCCCCGGCCGAGCCCGTCGAGTTCTCCCCGGGCGACCTGCCCGCGCTGCACGCGGCCGGCGCCCGCTACCTGAGCCAGGAGCCCTCCGTCCCGGTCCGCGTCACCGGCACCGTCGTCCGCATGCGCCGCTCCGGCCCGCGCGGCGAGGGCACGGTACGGCTGCGGGTGCTCACCGGCGCCGAGGTCCCGCACGTCCGCGTCACCCTGGGCGAGGAGGACTACCGCGTCGCCGGCCACGCCCACCTCGTCGGCCTCCCGGTGCGCGTCGACGGCCGGCTGGAGCGCCGGGGCGGGTTCCGGCGGCTGACCGGCGCCCGCGGGGTCGTCCCCGTGCAGGTGGACGAGGCCGAGCGGGACCGGCTGCTGAAGTCCCTGCAGGAGAACCCGGACTACGTCGAGGAGGCGTACGGGACCGGCGACTGACGGTAACCGTTTCGCGGTCGGCGGGGTCGGGTCGGTACGATCCGTTGTGCGCGCGCTCCTGGTATGGCGCCGCACCCACCTTCAGTCAGGAGAGACCGGTGTCAGACGTCCGTGTGATCATCCAACGCGATTCCGAGCGGGAAGAACGCGTGGTGACGACGGGCACTACGGCCGCCGACCTCTTCGCGGGCGAGCGCTCGATCATCGCCGCGCGGGTGGCCGGCGAGCTGAAGGACCTCGCGTACGAGCTGTCCGACGGCGACGAGGTCGAGGGCGTCGAGATCTCCTCCGAGGACGGCCTGAACATCCTGCGCCACTCCACCGCGCACGTCATGGCGCAGGCCGTGCAGGAGCTGTTCCCCGAGGCCAAGCTGGGCATCGGCCCGCCCGTCAAGGACGGCTTCTACTACGACTTCGACGTCGAGAAGCCCTTCCACCCCGATGACCTCAAGGCCATCGAGAAGAAGATGCAGGAGATCCAGAAGCGGGGCCAGAAGTTCTCCCGCCGCGTGGTCACCGACGAGCAGGCCCGCGAGGAGCTCGCCGACGAGCCGTACAAGCTGGAGCTGATCGGCCTCAAGGGCGCGGCGTCCAGCGACGACGGCGCGGACGTCGAGGTCGGCGCCGGCGAGCTGACGATCTACGACAACCTGGACGCCAAGACCGGCGAGCTGTGCTGGAAGGACCTCTGCCGCGGTCCCCACCTGCCCTCCACCCGGAACATCCCGGCGTTCAAGCTGATGCGCAACGCGGCCGCCTACTGGCGCGGCAGCGAGAAGAACCCGATGCTCCAGCGCATCTACGGCACCGCCTGGCCGACCAAGGACGAGCTGAAGCAGCACCTGGACTTCCTCGCCGAGGCGGAGAAGCGCGACCACCGCAAGCTGGGCAACGAGCTGGACCTGTTCTCCATCCCCGAGCAGATCGGCTCCGGCCTGGCCGTCTTCCACCCCCGGGGCGGCATCGTCCGCCGGGTGATGGAGGACTACTCGCGCCGCCGCCACGAGGAGGAGGGCTACGAGTTCGTCTACACCCCGCACGCGACGAAGGGGAAGCTCTTCGAGACCTCGGGCCACCTGGACTGGTACGCCGACGGCATGTACCCGCCCATGCAGCTCGACGAGGGCGTGGACTACTACCTCAAGCCCATGAACTGCCCGATGCACAACCTGATCTTCGACGCGCGCGGCCGCTCCTACCGCGAACTGCCGCTGCGCCTGTTCGAGTTCGGGACCGTGTACCGGTACGAGAAGTCGGGCGTCGTGCACGGCCTGACCCGCGCCCGGGGCTTCACCCAGGACGACGCGCACATCTACTGCACCCGCGAGCAGATGGCCGAGGAGCTCGACAAGACGCTCACCTTCGTGCTGAACCTGCTGCGCGACTACGGTCTGACCGACTTCTACCTGGAGCTGTCCACCAAGGACCCGGAGAAGTTCGTCGGCTCCGACGAGGCCTGGGAGGAGGCCACCGAGACCCTGCGCCAGGTCGCCGAGAAGCAGGGCCTGCCGCTGGTCCCGGACCCGGGCGGCGCCGCCTTCTACGGGCCGAAGATCTCCGTCCAGGCCAAGGACGCCATCGGCCGCACCTGGCAGATGTCGACCGTCCAGCTGGACTTCAACCTGCCCGAGCGCTTCGACCTGGAGTACACGGCCGCCGACGGCTCGAAGCAGCGCCCGGTCATGATCCACCGCGCGCTGTTCGGCTCCATCGAGCGGTTCTTCGCCGTCCTCCTGGAGCACTACGCGGGCGCCTTCCCGGCCTGGCTGGCCCCGGTCCAGGCCATCGGCATCCCGATCGGCGACGCGCACGTGGAGTACCTGGAGAAGTTCGCCGCGGCCGGCCGGAAGCAGGCCCTGCGCATCGAGGTGGACTCCTCCTCGGACCGCATGCAGAAGAAGATCCGCAACGCGCAGAAGCAGAAGGTGCCGTTCATGGTCATCGTCGGCGACGAGGACATGAACGCGGGCACGGTCTCCTTCCGCTACCGCGACGGCTCCCAGGAGAACGGCATCCCGTTCGACGACGCCCTCGCCAAGATCGCCAAGGTCGTGCAGGAGCGGACCCAGGTCTGACCCGCGCCGGCACACGGCAACCAGGGGCCCCCGGGGATCACCTCCCCGGGGGCCCCGCGTCCTCGTCCCCCCGCGCGAACCGCTGCACCAGCAGCGACGAGAACGAACCGGTCACCGCGCCGAGCAGGCCCAGACCGCAGATCATCAGGCCCACCGCGGCGGTCCGGCCCCACGCCGTCACCGGGGTCACGTCGCCGTAGCCGACGGTCGCCAGGGTCGAGCAGGTGAACCACACCGAGTCGCCGAACGTGAGGATCGTGGCGTGCGGAGCGGTGCGCTCGTGGTCGTACACCGTGAGCGCGCCGGCGAATCCCAGCAGGACCGCCGAGACACCCGCGTACACCATCACGCGCCCGTGCAGCGGCAGCCGCGAGGCACCGCGCAGGCGCTCCATCCTGTCGTAGGCGTTCATGATCCGCACCGGCCGCATCAGCGGCAGCACCACCACGATGGTGTCCAGCCAGTGCCGCGGCACGAACCGCCAGCCCTCCCCACTGAACCGCCAGCGCACCGCGTAGTCCAGGATGAAGAACCCCCAGGCGCCGAACTGCAGCGAGCGGAGCACGAGGTGGACCAGCGGGGGCCATCCGGGGACCAGGACGTGCGCCGCGTAGGTGCCCAGGTAGAGCAGCGAGGCCACGGCGAGCGGATAGGCGGTCCGTGTCTCCCAGCGGCGCATACGGCTGTCGTCGTCCACCGGCCCAGCTTGGCTGGTGACCGCGTCCGCGCAGCCCCGCCGACACGCCGCGAACGGGCGAAGCCATATGCTGCCTTGCATGACGAGTGAGCCGGAGCAGCAGATCGGAGTGGGGACGCAGGACGCGTTCCAGCGCCTGTGGACGCCCCACCGGATGGCCTACATCCAGGGCGAGAACAAGCCGACCGGCCCCGGGGCCGACGACGGCTGCCCCTTCTGCTCGATCCCCGCCAAGTCCGACGAGGACGGCCTGATCGTCCGGCGCGGCGAGCACGTCTACGCGGTGCTGAACCTCTACCCGTACAACGGCGGCCACCTGATGACCGTGCCCTACCGGCACGTGGCCGACTACACGGGCCTGAACGGTGCGGAGACCGCCGAGCTGGCCGAGCTGACCAAGCAGGCGATGACGGCCCTGCGCACCGCCTCCGGCGCCCAGGGGTTCAACATCGGCATGAACCAGGGCGCCGTGGCCGGGGCGGGCATCGCCGCCCACCTCCACCAGCACATCGTCCCGCGCTGGGGCGGGGACACGAACTTCATGCCGGTGGTCGGGCACACCAGGGTGCTGCCGCAGCTGCTGGCGGACACCCGCAAGATGCTGGCGGAGGCCTGGCCGGCGTGAGGTCCGGCGGCAGGTGCGGGGGTGCCCTGTGCGAGGGCACCCCTCACGCGTCGTAGACGTCCGCCTTCCTCGGCGTCGGGTCCTGTACCTGGGTGCTGAGGAACGACGAGCGGTTGCCGAACCTCTCCGTGTCCGCGCCGTTCTCCTTGAGCACCCGGATCGCGGCCGAGTGCACCACCCGCAGCACCGGCGTGGCCGCGCGCAGCGCGTCGTCGGCCATGAAGCGGTGCCGCCACGGCTGGTCGGCCCAGGCGTGCCGCAGCCCGAACGGCTCGGGCAGGACCAGCGAGCCGCCGAGCCAGTTCAGCAGCGGCGGGTACCAGGTCAGCGGGGCGCGCGCGGCGAGCCGTACCACCTCGTCGGTGGGGACCAGGGGCAGGTTGACCGTGCGGTTCTCCCAGGGCTTGAAGGACTTGGCGACCTCCTTGGTGGGCGCCGCCGGCTTCGTGGTGAACAGCGGGTTCACCGGACCCAGGGCGTGCCCCGTCACCTCGATGCGCAGCGTCTCGTGCAGCACGGTCACCGTGATCAGCATGGTGATGACCAGCTGCCCGTCCCACAGCGTCCACTGCACGCCCAGGTAGTGGCGGTCGCCGCTGCCGAACTGCTGCTTGTTGCAGATGTCCTGTATCGCGTGCTGCTTGACCTGGAACGCCTCGACGTCCGTGCCGCCGGGCCGGGAGACCTCCTTGGCGTTCTCCCCGATCGGCGTGACGATCCAGTGCCGTATCGAGGGCCGGGGGAAGCCGCCGGTGTTCAGCGGGCCCCGCTCCAGCATGCGCAGCTGGTCGTGGATCGCGCGGACGACGTCCCAGCTGCGGAAGGGGTGGATCTCCCGGTTGGGGTCCGCGGGCACCAGGTCCTCGGCGAGGTGCCAGGCCCCCCAGCGGGTGCCCATCCCGAGTATGCCCTTGGGGCCGGCGTAGAAGACCGAGTTCGACCGCTGCTCGGCGCTGAGCCGGGCCAGCGACTGCCGCAGCGCCTCGCGCGCGGTCTCACCGGGGCTGCGCGGCACCGCCTCGGGGACCTTGGCACCGACGCTGCTGCCCGAGAGCAGCCCGTCCCAGCGCGCCCGCAGGTCCCGCGCGGCGCGCTCGCAGATCCGCTTGGCCCAGAACCAGCCGAGCACCGGGGCGACCACGCAGGCGCGCGCGTACCACCCCCAGAAGCCGCTGAACGGCATCTTCAGCAGGAACAGCACCGCGAGCACGCCGACCCCGGTGAGCAGGGCGGTGGCCAGCGCCCCGGCCCGCTTGTCGTCGCGCCGGACGACGAGCGAGCGCAGCGTGAAGACGAGCAGCCAGCCGATCAGCCCCGGCAGGAAGATCAGGCCGCACAGCACCATGACGACGCTGAGCCGGTTGTCCCGCTCCCGGCGGATGTTGTTGGCCGCCAGGCAGTGCTCGACGACCACCTGGGGCTCGGCGCCGAAGGACTGGATGAGCGGCTTGCGGCCTGGCGCCAGCATGCGGTCCACCACGGCCCGGGAGAAGGCCTCACCGAGGTTCGGCCGCAGCAGCTTCCACCGGCCGGCCTTGACGGTCGACTGGTGCCATTCGTTGTCGGTCTTCTTGATCTCCTCGATCACGTTGTCCCGGTAGGCCGCAGAGGCCAGGGCGAAGGTCGCCGCCTGGCCCTCGTCGCCGGAGACGGGCACCTGAGGCCCGTCCCACTCCGTTCCCACCGACATTCCCGCCCCCATCGCCGCCGGCCCCGCTCCCTGCGGCCTTCCCGACTTCCAAGCTCCGCACACCTGTTGGACAGGCCGACGTGCCGGCACGACGGAAGGCCCGCCGGCGCCCGGCACGACGTGATCAGGTGATCAGCGTATCCGCAGCCACCGACACCGCGTCGGCGGACGGCCGAAGCCGCCCACCGGCGCACGGTGTCGAAGGGTGGTGAACTACGCTCCTTCCCCGGCCTGTTCGCGCACCCGCTCGGCGACCTGCGGCGGCATCGGCTCGTGGCGGGCGTAGGCGCGGTCGAAGCGGGCCGTGCCGTGGGACAGCGAGCGCAGGTCGATCGCGTACCGGCCGATCTCGAACTCGGGCACCTCGGCGCGGACCAGGGTCCGGCCGGAGCCCACCTGCTCGGTGCCGAGCACCCGGCCGCGCCGGCTCGACAGGTCGCTCATCACCGCGCCGACGTAGTCGTCGGACACCAGCACGCTCACCTCGGCCACCGGCTCCAGCAGATGGATCCGGACGTCCGCCGCTGCCTCGCGCAGGGCGAGCGCGCCCGCCGTCTGGAAGGCCGCGTCGGAGGAGTCCACCGAGTGCGCCTTGCCGTCCAGCAGCGTGACCCGCACGTCCACGAGCGGATAGCCGGCCGCGACCCCCTTGGCGGCCTGGGCCCGCACGCCCTTCTCCACGGACGGGATGAACTGGCGCGGCACGGCGCCGCCGACCACCTTGTCCACGAACTCGATGCCCGAGCCGCCCGGCAGCGGCTCCACCTCGATCTCGCAGATGGCGTACTGCCCGTGCCCGCCGGACTGCTTCACGTGCCGCCCGCGCCCGGAGGCCTTCGCCGCGAACGTCTCCCGGAGGGAGACCCGGTGCGGTACGACGTCGACCTGGACGCCGTACCGGCTGCGCAGCCGCTCCAGCGCCACGTCCGCGTGGGCCTCGCCCAGGCACCACAGGACGACCTGGTGGGTGTCCTGGTTCTGCTCCAGCCGCATCGTGGGGTCCTCGGCGACCAGCCGGGCCAGTCCCTGGGAGAGCTTGTCCTCGTCGGCCTTGCTGTGCGCCTGGATGGCGAGCGGCAGCAGCGGGTCGGGCATCTGCCACGGCTCCATCAGCAGCGGCTCGTCCTTGGCCGAGAGCGTGTCCCCGGTCTCGGCGCGGGCCAGCTTGGCCACGCACACCAGGTCGCCGGCGACGGCCTGCTGCACCGGGCGCTGCTGCTTGCCGAACGGCATGGACAGGGCGCCGATCTTCTCGTCGACGTCGTGGTCCTCGTGCCCGCGGTCGGCCAGGCCGTGCCCGGAGACGTGCACCGTCTCGTCGGGGTGCAGGGTCCCGGAGAAGACGCGGACCAGGGAGATGCGGCCGACGTAGGGGTCGGAGGCGGTCTTGACGACCTCGGCGACCAGCGGACCGCTCGTGTCGCACGCCTTCAGCTCGCGCGGCCGGCCGTCGATCGTCGTGACCCCGGGCATCGGGTGCTCGAACGGCGTCGGGAACCCGCGGGTGATCAGCTCCAGCAGCTCGACCGTGCCGAGGCCCTGCCGTGCGCCCTCGGCGGCGGGGGCGGCGGCCAGGACGGGGAAGAAGGTGCCGCGCGCGACGGCCCGCTCCAGGTCCTGGATCAGCGTCCTGACCTCGACCTGCTCGCCGCCCAGGTAGCGGTCCATCAGGGTCTCGTCCTCGCTCTCGGCGATGATCCCCTCGATGAGCCGGTTGCGGGCCTCGTCCATGTCCGGCAGCTGGTCCTCGCCGGGCTCGGACTCCTTGCGCTCCCCGGTCGAGTAGTCGAACAGCTTCTGCGACAGCAGCCCGACCAGCCCGGTCACGGGCGCGTGCCCGTCGGGACCCTCCGGGCCGCGCAGCGGCAGGTACAGCGGCAGCACGGCGTCGGGGTCGTCCGCGCCGAAGGCCTGCGCGCACACCCGGGTCATCTCCTCGAAGTCCGCGCGCGCGGACTCCAGGTGCGTGATCACGATCGCGCGGGGCATGCCGACGGCCTGGCACTCCTCCCACACCATGCGGGTCGAGCCGTCGACCCCGTCCGAGGCGGAGACGACGAAGAGGGCCGCGTCCGCCGCGCGCAGACCGGCCCTCAGCTCCCCGACGAAGTCCGCGTACCCGGGGGTGTCCAGCACGTTGATCTTGATGCCGTCCCATTCGACCGGGACCAGCGAGAGCTGTACCGAGCGCTGCTGGCGGTGCTCGATGTCGTCGTAGTCGGAGACCGTGCCGCCGTCCTCCACGCGGCCGGCCCGGTTCACCGCCCCCGCGGTCAGCGCGAGGGCCTCCACCAGGGTCGTCTTGCCCGAACCGGAGTGGCCGACCAGCACCACATTCCGCACGGACGCGGGGTGGTCGGCCGCCAGAGCCCTGCCGGCGGCCCCGGGGTGGTGAGTCTGTGCCTTGTCGCCCATGATCCTGCCTCCCGTACACGGTGAGGTCACTGGGGGCGCGGACACGCGGGACCCGCGTGCTGGCGGCTCCGGCGGCGCCCGCGGTTCTTCGACCTTCCCACTCCCGTCACCCCGCGTCCATACGAACGACGTGCGCACGCCCCGCGCGGGGGCGCGCACGGGCTCGCGGACCCGGCTGCGGGTGCCCGCCCGCCGCGCCCGTGCGCGCGTGGCTACGATGGGCCAGCCGGCGGCCACCAGGGCCGCGGCCACACCGACCGTCGGGAAGGCCATGCTGAACAAGTACGCGCGTGCTTTCTTCACGCGTGTCCTCACGCCGTTCGCCACGTTTCTCATCCGCCGGGGCGTCACCCCCGACACGGTCACACTCATCGGCACGGCCGGTGTGGTCGCGGGAGCGCTGGTCTTCTACCCCCGGGGCGAGTTCTTCTGGGGCACGGTCGTGATCACGCTGTTCGTCTTCTCCGACCTGGTCGACGGCAACATGGCCCGCCAGCTGGGCCGCTCCAGCCGCTGGGGCGCCTTCCTGGACTCCACCCTGGACCGGGTCGCCGACGGCGCGATCTTCGGCGGCTTCGCGCTCTGGTACGCGGGCAACGGCGACGACAACGCCCTGTGCGCCGTCTCGATCTTCTGCCTGGCCAGCGGGCAGGTGGTGTCGTACACCAAGGCCCGCGGCGAGTCGATCGGGCTGCCGGTCGCCGTCAACGGGCTCGTCGAACGCGCCGAGCGGCTGGTGATCTCGCTGGTCGCGGCCGGGTTCGCGGGCCTGCACAAGTTCGGGGTGCCGGGCATCCAGTGGCTGCTGCCGATCGCCCTGTGGATCGTCGCGGTGGGCAGCCTCGTCACGCTGGTCCAGCGCGTCGTCACCGTCCGCCGCGAGTCCGCGGAGGCCGAGGCGGCCGCGGCCCGGCAGGACGCCTCCCAGGGGAGTGAGACGGCGAAGTGAGCACCGCCGAACGGCTCACCGACTCGCTGTACGGGCTCGGCTGGAGCACCGTCAAGAGGCTCCCCGAACCCGCGGCCGTCCGCCTCGGGCAGGCCATCGCCGACCTCGCCTGGAAGCAGCGCGGCAAGGGCGTCCAGCGGCTGGAGGCCAACTACGCGCGCGTGGTGCCCGACGCGACGCCCGAGCGCCTGGCCGCGCTCTCGCGCGCGGGGATGCGCTCGTACCTGCGCTACTGGATGGAGTCCTTCCGGCTGCCGGCCTGGAGCGCCGAGCGCGTGCGGACGGGCTTCGAGCCGAAGGACCTGCACCACCTGACCGACGGCCTGGCCGCCGGCCGCGGGGTCGTCCTCGCGCTGCCGCACCTGGCCAACTGGGACCTGGCCGGCGCCTGGGTCACCACCGCCCTGAAGACGCCGTTCACGACGGTCGCCGAGCGCCTGAGGCCCGAGACGCTGTACGACCGTTTCGTCGCCTACCGGGAGGGACTCGGCATGGAGGTCCTGCCGCACAGCGGCGGCGCCGCCTTCGGCACCCTGGCCCGCCGGCTGCGCGCCGGCGGCCTGGTCTGCCTGGTCGCCGACCGGGACCTTTCCGCCTCCGGCGTCGAGGTCGGCTTCTTCGGCGAGAAGGCCCGGATGCCCGCCGGTCCCGCCCTCCTCGCCCAGCAGACCGGCGCCCTGCTGCTGCCCGTCACCCTCTGGTACGACGAGTCACCGGTCATGCGGGGCCGGGTGCATCCCCCGGTCGAGGTACCGCAGTCAGGTACCCGGCGGGAGAAGACGGCGGTCATGACTCAGGCGCTGGCCGACGCCTTCGCCGGCGGAATCGCCGACCACCCGCAGGACTGGCACATGCTCCAGCGCCTGTGGCTCGCCGACCTCGACCCCGCGAAGGGACCCGCGTGAGAATCGGGATCGTCTGCCCGTACTCCTGGGACGTGCCCGGTGGCGTCCAGTTCCACATCCGCGACCTCGCCGAGTACTTCCTCCGCCTCGGCCACGAGGTGTCCGTCCTGGCCCCGGCCGACGACGACACCCCGCTGCCGCCGTACGTCGTCTCGGCCGGCCGCGCGGTGCCGGTGCCGTACAACGGCTCGGTGGCCCGGCTGAACTTCGGCTTCCTGTCGGCGGCGCGGGTGCGGCGCTGGCTGCACGAGGGCAAGTTCGACGTCATCCACATCCACGAGCCGACCTCACCGTCGCTGGGCCTGCTGACCTGCTGGGCGGCCCAGGGGCCCATCGTGGCCACCTTCCACACCTCCAACCCGCGCTCCCGCGCCATGATCGCCGCCTACGCGATCCTCCAGGCGGCGCTGGAGAAGATCAGCGCGCGGATCGCGGTGAGCGAGTACGCCCGCCGCACCCTGGTCGAGCACCTCGGCGGGGACGCGGTGGTCATTCCCAACGGCGTCGACGTCGACTTCTTCGCCACGGCCGAGCCCAAGCCGGAGTGGCAATCAGAAGAGGCGCGAAGCTCGGTTGAGGGTGGTGGTGGGACACGGGCGGGCGGCACGATCGGCTTCATCGGCCGCATCGACGAGCCCCGCAAGGGCCTGCCGGTCCTGATGAGGGCGCTGCCCGCGATCCTCGAGGCCCGCCCGCGCACGCGCCTGCTGGTGGCGGGCCGGGGCGACGAGGAGGCCGCCGTCGAGGACCTGCCCGAGGAGCTGCGCTCCCGGGTGGAGTTCCTCGGCATGATCAGCGACCGGGACAAGGCGCGGTTCCTGCGCAGCGTCGACCTGTACGTCGCGCCCAACACCGGCGGCGAGAGCTTCGGCATCATCCTGGTCGAGGCCATGTCGGCGGGCGCCCCCGTGCTCGCCTCCGACCTCGACGCCTTCGTCCAGGTCCTCGACCAGGGCAAGGCCGGCGAGGTCTTCGCCAACGAGGACGCGGACGCGCTGGCCGCGGCCGCCGTACGGCTCCTCGGGGACCCGGCCCGGCGGGCCGAACTGCGCGAGCGGGGCAGCGCCCACGTCCGCCGCTTCGACTGGTCGACGGTGGGCGCCGACATCCTCTCGGTGTACGAGACGGTGACGACCGGAACGACGGCGGTGGCCGCCGACGAACGCCCGGGCCTGCGGGCCCGCTTCGGACTGGCCCGGGACTGAGACCGGGCGGCCGGGCGGCACCCGCCCGGCCGCGCACACGCCCCGTCGGCCGCCGGACCGGCGCCCGGTAGCCTTGCCGCCCGTGACCGCAACCCTCATCTGGATCCTCGTCGCGCTGCTGGCGATCGGGCTGTACCTGAGCTGGACGGCCGGGCGGCTGGACCGGCTGCACGTGCGGATGGACGCCGCGCGGGCCGCCCTGGACGCCCAGCTGCTGCGGCGCGCCTCCGTGGCGCAGGAGCTGGCCACCTCGGGCGTGCTGGACCCCGCCGCCTCCATCGTGCTCTACGAGGCCGCGCACGCCGCCCGGCAGTCCGAGGAGGAGCAGCGGGAGGTCGCCGAGAGCGAGCTGAGCCAGGCCCTGCGCGCCGTCTTCGGGGAGCCGCAGCAGGTGGAGGCGGTACGGGAGGCCCCCGGAGGCGAGGCGGCGGCCCTCGAGCTGGCCGAGGCCGTCCGCCGGGTCCCGATGGCCCGCCGCTTCCACAACGACGCCGTGGGGGCCGCCCGCAGGCTCCGCGAACACCGCAAGGTGCGCTGGTTCCGGCTGGCCGGCCACGCCCCGTTCCCGATGGCCTTCGAGATGGACGACGAGCCGCCGGCGGCCCTCGTGGAGCGGGCCGCCTGACCCGCCGACAGGCCAAAACGATCCACAGACTCGCCATTGGCCCTTGCTGTGGCCTGGTCCACTCGCGTTTCCTCGGTGCTGCACCGAACCCTCTTCTTCCCCATCAGTGAGGTCACCCGTGTCCACCATCGACAACCAGGCTCCCGAGACCGGCACCGCACGCGTGAAGCGCGGCATGGCCGAGCAGCTCAAGGGCGGCGTGATCATGGATGTCGTCACGCCGGAGCAGGCGAAGATCGCCGAGGACGCGGGCGCCGTCGCCGTCATGGCCCTGGAGCGGGTCCCGGCCGACATCCGCAAGGACGGCGGCGTGGCCCGCATGTCCGACCCGGACATGATCGAGGGCATCATCGACGCCGTCTCGATCCCGGTCATGGCCAAGTCCCGCATCGGCCACTTCGTCGAGGCCCAGGTGCTGCAGTCCCTCGGCGTCGACTACATCGACGAGTCCGAGGTCCTCACCCCGGCCGACGAGGTCAACCACTCCGACAAGTGGGCCTTCACCACCCCCTTCGTCTGCGGTGCGACCAACCTCGGCGAGGCCCTGCGCCGCATCGCCGAGGGCGCCGCGATGATCCGCTCCAAGGGCGAGGCCGGCACCGGCAACGTCGTCGAGGCCGTCCGTCACCTGCGCCAGATCAAGGGCGAGATCGCCAAGCTGCGCGGCTGCGACAACAACGAGCTGTACGCCGCCGCCAAGGAGCTGCGCGCCCCCTACGAGCTGGTCAAGGAAGTCGCCGAGCTCGGCAAGCTCCCGGTGGTCCTGTTCTCCGCCGGCGGCGTCGCCACCCCGGCCGACGCCGCCCTGATGCGCCAGCTCGGCGCCGAGGGCGTCTTCGTCGGCTCCGGCATCTTCAAGTCGGGCGACCCGGCCAAGCGCGCCGCCGCCATCGTCAAGGCGACCACCTTCTACGACGACCCGAAGATCATCGCGGACGCGTCCCGCAACCTCGGCGAGGCCATGGTCGGCATCAACTGCGACACCCTCCCCGAGACCGAGCGCTACGCCAACCGCGGCTGGTAAGGCGACGCACCGCATGAACACCCCCGTCATAGGCGTCCTGGCCCTCCAGGGCGACGTACGGGAGCACCTCATCGCCCTGGCCGCGGCCGACGCCGTGGCCAGGCCGGTGCGGCGCCCCGAGGAACTCGCCGAGGTCGACGGTCTCGTCCTGCCCGGCGGCGAGTCCACCACCATCTCCAAGCTGGCCGTCCTCTTCGGCGTGATGGAGCCCCTCCGCGCGCGCGTGCGTGACGGCATGCCCGTCTACGGCACCTGCGCGGGCATGATCATGCTCGCCGACAAGATCCTCGACCCGCGCTCGGGCCAGGAGACCGTCGGCGGCATCGACATGATCGTGCGCCGCAACGCCTTCGGCCGCCAGAACGAGTCCTTCGAGGCCGCGCTCGACGTGAAGGGCATCCCGGGCGATCCTGTGGAGGGCGTCTTCATCCGCGCTCCCTGGGTGGAGTCCGTGGGCGCCGGTGCCGAGGTGCTCGCCGAGCACGACGGCCACATCGTCGCGGTCCGCCAGGGCAACGCGCTCGCCACGTCGTTCCACCCGGAGCTGACCGGCGACCACCGCGTGCACGCGCTTTTCGTCGACATGGTGCGCGCCAACCGGACACCGGAGTCCTTGTAGGATCTCTGGAGTTCGTTGCAGAGATGGGTTACGCGAAGGAGACAGGCAGATGTCCGGCCACTCTAAATGGGCTACGACGAAGCACAAGAAGGCCGTGATCGACGCCAAGCGCGGCAAGCTCTTCGCGAAGCTGATCAAGAACATCGAGGTCGCGGCCCGCATGGGCGGCGTCGACCTCGAGGGCAACCCCACCCTCTACGACGCCGTCCAGAAGGCCAAGAAGCAGTCGGTCCCGAACAAGAACATCGACTCCGCGATCAAGCGCGGCGGCGGTCTCGAGGCCGGTGGCGCGGACTACGAGACGATCATGTACGAGGGTTACGGCCCGAACGGTGTCGCGGTGCTCATCGAGTGCCTGACCGACAACCGCAACCGCGCCGCCTCCGACGTGCGCGTCGCCATGACCCGCAACGGCGGCTCCATGGCCGACCCCGGCTCGGTGTCGTACATGTTCAGCCGCAAGGGCGTCGTCATCGTCCCCAAGGGCGAGCTGACCGAGGACGACGTCCTCGCCGCCGTCCTGGACGCGGGCGCCGAGGAGGTCAACGACCTCGGCGAGACCTTCGAGGTCATCAGCGAGGCCACCGACCTGGTCGCGGTCCGCACCGCCCTCCAGGACGCCGGGATCGACTACGACTCCGCCGACTCCAGCTTCGTGCCGTCCGTCCAGGTCGAACTGGACGAGGAGGGCGCCAAGAAGATCTTCAAGCTGATCGACGCGCTCGAGGACAGCGACGACGTGCAGAACGTCTTCGCCAACTTCGACGTCAGCGACGAGATCATGGAGAAGGTCGACGCGTAGCGCTGCCGCGCACTGAGCGGTTCGGCGGGCCGGTGGGACACGTCCACCGGCCCGCCGCCGTTGTCAGAGGCAGCCGCTAGCCTGGCGGCGACGTGGATCATCGCAGGGAGGGGAGGGCGCTGTGCGTGTTCTGGGGGTCGACCCCGGCCTGACCCGGTGCGGTGTCGGCGTCGTCGAGGGGGTCGCGGGGCGGCCGCTGACCATGGTCGGCGTCGGCGTCGTGCGCACGCCGGCGGACGCCGAGCTCGGGCACCGCCTCGTCGCCATAGAGCGGGGCATCGAGGCCTGGCTGGACGAGCACCGGCCCGAGTTCGTCGCCGTGGAGCGCGTCTTCAGCCAGCACAACGTACGCACCGTCATGGGCACCGCCCAGGCCAGCGCCGTCGCGATGCTCTGCGCCGCCCGGCGCGGCATCCCGGTCGCCCTGCACACCCCCAGCGAGGTCAAGGCCGCCGTCACCGGCAGCGGCCGCGCCGACAAGGCCCAGGTGGGCGCCATGGTCACGCGCCTGCTCCGGCTGGCGGCGCCGCCGAAGCCCGCCGACGCCGCCGACGCCCTCGCGCTCGCCATCTGCCACATCTGGCGCGCCCCCGCCCAGAACCGGCTCCAGCAGGCCGTCGCCCAGCACACCGCCCGGGCACGGACACCGTCGAAAGGCCGTACGGCATGATCGCCTTCGTCAGCGGCCAGGTCGCCGCCCTCGCCCCCGACACCGCGGTCGTCGAGGTCGGCGGCGTCGGCATGGCCGTCCAGTGCACGCCGAACACGCTCTCGGCGCTGCGCGTCGGCCGGCCCGCCAAGCTGCACACCTCCCTCGTGGTCCGCGAGGACTCGCTGACCCTCTACGGCTTCGCCGACGACGACGAACGCCAGGTCTTCGAGCTGCTGCAGACCGCGAGCGGCGTCGGCCCGCGGCTGGCCCAGGCGATGCTCGCCGTGCACACCCCCGACGCGCTGCGCCGCGCCGTCTCCACCGGTGACGAGAAGGCCCTCGTCGCCGTCCCCGGCATCGGCAAGAAGGGTGCGCAGAAGCTGCTGCTGGAGCTGAGGGACCGGCTCGGCGAACCCCTCGGGGCCCCCGCGGTCGGCGCCCCCGTCAGCCAGGGCTGGCGCGACCAGCTGCACGCGGCCCTGATCGGTCTCGGCTACGCCACCCGCGAGGCCGACGAGGCCGTCGCCGCCGTGGCCCCCCAGGCCGAGGCCGCCGGCGGCACCCCGCAGGTGGGCCAGTTGCTCAAGGCCGCCCTGCAGACCCTGAACCGCGCCCGCTGACCCCGACCCCTGCCGAGGCACATTTCATGAACTGGGACGACACGACCGACGCCGCCGCCGAGGAGCGGCTCGTCGGCCCCGCCGCCGACCGGGAGGACCAGGCCGTCGAGGCCGCCCTGCGCCCCAAGGACCTCGGCGAGTTCATCGGCCAGGAGAAGGTCCGCGAACAACTCGACCTCGTCCTGCGCGCCGCACGCGCGCGCGGGGCCACCGCCGACCACGTCCTGCTCTCCGGCGCGCCCGGCCTCGGCAAGACGACCCTGTCGATGATCATCGCGGCCGAGATGGCCGCCCCCATCCGGATCACCTCCGGACCGGCCATCCAGCACGCCGGCGACCTCGCCGCGATCCTGTCCTCCCTCCAGGAGGGCGAGGTCCTCTTCCTCGACGAGATCCACCGCATGTCCCGGCCCGCCGAGGAGATGCTGTACATGGCGATGGAGGACTTCCGGGTCGACGTCATCGTCGGCAAGGGCCCCGGCGCCACCGCCATCCCGCTGGAGCTGCCCCCCTTCACCCTGGTCGGCGCCACCACGCGCGCGGGCCTGCTGCCGCCCCCGCTGCGCGACCGCTTCGGCTTCACCGCGCACATGGAGTTCTACGAGCCGCGCGAACTGGAGCGCGTCGTGCACCGCTCGGCCAACCTCCTCGACGTGGACATCGAGCCGGACGGCGCCGCCGAGATCGCCGGCCGCTCCCGCGGCACGCCCCGCATCGCCAACCGCCTGCTGCGCCGGGTGCGCGACTACGCGCAGGTCAAGGCGGACGGCGTGATCACCCGCGAGATCGCCGCGGCCGCCCTCGCCGTCTACGAGGTCGACGCGCGCGGCCTCGACCGGCTGGACCGGGGCGTCCTGGAGGCGCTGCTGAAGCTGTTCGGCGGGGGACCGGTCGGCCTGTCCACGCTCGCCGTGGCGGTGGGGGAGGAACGTGAGACCGTGGAGGAGGTCGCCGAGCCGTTCCTGGTCCGCGAGGGCCTGCTCGCCCGCACCCCGAGGGGCCGCGTCGCGACACCCGCGGCCTGGGCGCACCTCGGTCTGACCCCGCCCCGGTCGGCCACGGCGGGTGGCGGACAGCAGGATCTGTTCGGAGCGTGATCCTTTCGTGACGGCGCGGGCATTGGCCGGGTCAGGAACCCAGGTGCCATGCTGAGCGTTGTTCCATGCGCGTGGACTCGCTTAGACTCCGCCGATGCCGCCCTTGCGGGCGGCGCCGACCCACCCCCATCCAACAGGCCGCTCACCGCGCGGTCGCGCGAAGGAAATTCCGTCTCGTGAATGCCTTTACCCTTCTCCCCTTCATCGTGCTCATCGCGGCCATGTTCCTGATGACGCGTTCGGCCAAGAAGAAGCAGCAGCAGGCTGCCAACATGCGGAACGAGATGCAGCCCGGCTCCGGGGTCCGCACGATCGGGGGGATGTACGCGACGGTCAAGGAGGTCAGCGAGGAGACCGTCCTCCTCGACGCCGGTCCGGGCGTCGAGCTCCTCTTCGCCAAGAGCGCGATCGGCGCCGTCCTCAGCGACGACGAGTACAACCGGATCGTCCACGGCATCGAGCACGACCTGAAGTCCGACGCCGACCTCGTCCCGGACGACGCCTCCTCCCTCACCGAGACCGACGCGGCCGACGCGCCTGCCGCCGCTGCCGCCGCCTCCGACGAGCAGGCCGTCGACCTCGGTAAGAAGGACGCCGCCGAGGCCAAGGCCGACGCGGCCGAGGCCGCAGAGGCCCGGGCCGACGCCGCCGCCGAGGCCAAGGCGGAGGACGAGCCGAAGAAGACCGACGGCGACACCGGCGCGAAGTAGTCACGTCCCGGGGTGCGAGGCGCGGCCCGGCCGCACCCCGCGCGCCCCGGGCGCGTCTGTTTCCGCACGGCAGCAGCCCGACACCATGTCATGGCCGACCGCGCCGACCGGGCGCGGGGCGGCCCGAGAGGGAGTACGAGAAGGTGGCAGCACCTAAGAGGGGCCGGAGCGCGAGCGCCCAGAGCAAGCCAGGACGCTCGCTGGCCCTCATCCTGATCGCCATCGTGGCGCTCGCCGGGGGAATGTTCGCCTCCGGAAACACCACTCCGCGTCTCGGCATCGACCTTGCCGGTGGTACGAGCATCACGCTCAAGGCGAAGGCCGACCAGGGGTCGGCGATCAACAAGGCCAACATGGACACCGCGGTCGACATCATGAACCGCCGTGTCAACGGCCTGGGCGTCTCCGAGGCGGAGGTGCAGACCCAGGGGAACGACCACATCATCGTCAACATCCCCAAGGGCACCAACTCCAAGGAGGCCCAGCAGCAGGTCGGCACCACCGCCAAGCTGTACTTCCGCCCGGTCCTCACCAGCGAGCCCAGCACCGGCGCCAAGCCGAGCCCCTCGCCGAGCGCCTCCACCGGCGGCAGCGCCTCCCCGAGCCCGTCGAGCAGCGCCTCCGCCAAGCAGAAGGCCTCCTCGCCCTCCTCGTCCTCCGCGTCCCCGACGGCGAGCGCCACGTCGCAGGGCCGCGCCGTCACCGGCGCGCTGAAGGCCGACACCACGCCGTCGCCCTCGGCCTCCGCGGGCGCCTCGTCCTCCCCGAGCGCGAAGTCCTCCGCGAGCCCGTCGGCCTCCCCGTCCGCGTCGTCCGGCGCCAACGCCGAGGTCGCCAAGCTGCAGGCGCAGTACGCGGCGCTGGACTGCTCCAAGCCCGCCGAGCGGGCCAAGGCCGGCTCGGGCGCCAAGCCCGGTGACCCCATCGTGGCCTGCGGCGAGAACAACAAGGTCTGGTACAAGTACCTGCTCGGCCCGGCCGCCGTGGACGGCACCGAGGTCAAGAAGGCCGCGGCGGTCTTCGACACCCAGGGCGCCTCCGGCTGGCAGGTCCAGATGAACTTCACCTCCAGCGGCGCCAAGAAGTTCGCGGACATCACCGGCGAGCTGGCCAAGAAGCAGTCGCCGCAGAACGAGTTCGGCATCGTCCTGGACGGCCAGGTCGTCTCCAGCCCGTTCGTGCAGCAGGCCATCACCGGCGGCCAGGCCGAGATCTCCGGCAGCTTCACCCAGCAGGAGGCACAGAGCCTCGCGAACATGCTGTCGTACGGCGCCCTGCCGCTCTCCTTCAAGGAGGAGACCGTCACCACCGTGACCGCCGCGCTCGGCGGTGAGCAGCTGCACGCCGGCCTGCTCGCCGGCGCCATCGGTCTCGCGCTCGTCGTGATCTACCTGGTGGTCTACTACCGCGGCCTGTCGGTCGTGGCGATGGCCTCGCTGCTGGTGTCCGCGGTCCTCACCTACGTGCTCATGTCGCTGCTGGGCCCGGCCATCGGCTTCGCGCTGAACCTGCCGGCCGTCTGCGGTGCCATCGTCGCCATCGGTATCACCGCGGACTCGTTCATCGTGTACTTCGAACGCATCCGGGACGAGATCCGGGAGGGCCGCTCCCTGCGGCCCGCCGTCGAGCGCGCCTGGCCGCGCGCCCGGCGCACCATCCTGGTCTCCGACTTCGTGTCGTTCCTCGCCGCCGCCGTGCTGTTCATCGTCACCGTCGGCAAGGTCCAGGGCTTCGCGTTCACGCTCGGCCTGACCACCGTGCTCGACGTGGTCGTCGTGTTCCTCTTCACCAAGCCGCTCATGACGCTCCTCGCCCGCCGCCGGTTCTTCGCGGACGGCCACAAGTGGTCCGGTCTCGACCCGAGGAGCCTGGGTGCCAAGCCGCCGCTGCGGCGCACCCGCCGTCCCGCCGGTCCCGTCGCCGGCCCTGTCGACCCGAAGGAGGCGTGAGCGATGTCGAAACTCGGCAACCTCGGCGCTCGACTGCACCGCGGCGAGATCAGCTACGACTTCGTCGGCAAGCGCAAGATCTGGTACGGCGTCTCCATCCTGATCACCATCACGGCCATCCTCGGCCTGGCGGTGCGCGGCCTGAACATGGGCATCGAGTTCCAGGGCGGCGCGGTCTTCACCACCCCGACGGGCATGAGCACCTCGGTGGCGCAGGCGGAGGAGTACGCCAAGGAGGCCTCGGGCCACGAGGCGATCGTGCAGAAGCTCGGCAACGGCAGCCTGCGCATCCAGATCGCCGGCATCGACACCGACAAGTCCGACCAGATCAAGCAGACCCTCGCCAAGGACCTGAACCTCAACTCCGAGAAGCTGGCCGCCGACCTGGTCGGCCCCAGCTGGGGTGAGCAGATCGCCAGCAAGGCCTGGCAGGGCCTCGGGATCTTCATGGTGCTCGTGGTGATCTACCTGGCGATCGCCTTCGAGTGGCGCATGGCCCTCGCGGCCCTCGTCGCGCTGATCCACGACATCACCATCACCACCGGCATCTACGCCCTCGTCGGCTTCGAGGTCACGCCCGGTACGGTCATCGGCCTGCTGACGATCCTCGGTTACTCGCTCTACGACACGGTCGTCGTCTTCGACAGCCTCAAGGAGCAGACGAAGGACATCACCAAGCAGACCCGCTTCACCTACAGCGACATCGCCAACCAGTCGATCAACGGCACGCTGGTGCGGTCCATCAACACCACGGTGGTCGCGCTGCTGCCGGTGGCGGGCCTGCTGTTCATCGGCGGCGGCTTCCTCGGCGCGGGCACGCTGAACGACATCTCGCTGTCCCTGTTCGTCGGCCTCGCGGCCGGTGCGTACTCCTCGATCTTCATCGCCACCCCGCTGGTGGCCGACCTCAAGGAGCGCGAGCCGGCGATGCGGGCCCTGCGCAAGCGGGTCCTGGCCAAGCGCGCCCAGGCTGCCGCCGGGGAGGACCTCGTGGAGGCCCCCGCCGGTGACGAGCCCGGTGACGCCGCCCCCGCGGTGGTGGGCCCGCGCAACCAGCCCGCGTCCCGCACCCGGGGCCGCGGCCGACCCTCGGGGAAGCGCCGATGACCGACATCCGGGAGCTGCTGCTCAGCCGCATCCGGGACGTGCCCGACTACCCGGAGCAGGGCGTGATGTTCAAGGACATCACCCCCCTGCTCGCGGACCCGGGGGCGTTCACGGCGCTGACCGACGCGCTGGCCGAGATCGCGGCGAACACCGGCGCGACCAAGGTCGTCGGCCTGGAGGCCCGGGGCTTCATCCTGGGCGCCCCGGTCGCCGTCCGCGCGGGCCTCGGCTTCGTCCCGGTCCGCAAGGCGGGCAAGCTCCCCGGAGCGACGCTGCGCCAGGCCTACGAGCTGGAGTACGGCTCGGCGGAGATCGAGGTCCACGCGGAGGACCTGGACTCCGGTGACCGGGTCCTGATCGTGGACGACGTGCTCGCCACCGGCGGCACCGCGGAAGCGGCGATCCACCTCATCCAGCGGGCCGGCGCCGAGGTCTCCGCCCTCGCCGTCCTCATGGAGCTCGGCTTCCTCGACGGGCGCGCCCGTCTGGAACCGGCCCTCGGCGGGGCACCGCTGGAGGCGCTCCTCCAGGTCTGAGCCCCTCTCGTCACGGCCGGGACGGCCGCCACGGCATCTGCCGGGGCGGCCGTCCCGCTCGTTCCCGGCCCTGTGCCGCGGGCCGCCGGAATCCCACGCCTGCTCCCGGTGTTGCAGGGGTACACGGTCCTCACATCCGCCTGAAGGCGATGACCGGGCGCCGGATCGCTACCATGGGGGCTCCGGAGCCTGACCGGGGACCCGGATCGCGCACGAGGAGTCCTCTTGCCAGACGAGGCCCAGCACCTGACCGCCGCCAAGCCCGAGCCCGCCTCGGCCCCGGCGGCCAAGTCCGCGCCGGACGCGTCCACCGCGAGCAACGCGAAGAACGACACCCGCGGTGCGGTGGAGCACGCCCAGTCCGCGCCCGTCGAGAAGGGTGCCGAGACCGCGCGACCCAAGCCGGCCCCGCCCGTGCGCCCCGCCGCCGGCCAGCCCGCCCGCAGCGCCTCCTCCAACCGCGTCCGCGCCCGCCTCGCCCGGCTCGGGGTGCAGCGCGCGAACCCGTACAACCCCGTGCTGGAGCCGCTGCTGCGGATAGTGCGCAGCAACGACCCCAAGATCGAGAACTCCACGCTGCGCCAGATCGAGCGCGCCTACCAGGTCGCCGAGCGCTGGCACCGCGGCCAGAAGCGCAAGAGCGGCGACCCGTACATCACCCACCCGCTCGCCGTCACCACCATCCTCGCCGAACTGGGCATGGACCCGGCCACCCTCATGGCGGGGCTGCTGCACGACACCGTCGAGGACACCGAGTACGGCCTGGACGACCTGCGCCGCGACTTCGGTGACGTCGTCGCGCTGCTCGTCGACGGCGTGACCAAGCTGGACAAGGTCAAGTTCGGCGAGGCCGCCCAGGCCGAGACCGTGCGCAAGATGGTCGTCGCCATGGCCAAGGACCCCCGGGTCCTGGTCATCAAGCTCGCCGACCGCCTGCACAACATGCGCACCATGCGGTACCTCAAGCGGGAGAAGCAGGAGAAGAAGGCCCGCGAGACCCTGGAGATCTACGCGCCGCTCGCCCACCGCCTGGGCATGAACACCATCAAGTGGGAGCTGGAGGACCTCGCGTTCGCGATCCTCTACCCCAAGATGTACGACGAGATCGTCCGCCTGGTGGCCGAACGCGCGCCGAAGCGGGACGAGTACCTCGCCATAGTGACCGACGAGGTCCAGGCCGACCTGCGCGCCGCCCGCATCAAGGCGACCGTCACCGGCCGCCCCAAGCACTACTACAGCGTCTACCAGAAGATGATCGTCCGCGGCCGCGACTTCGCGGAGATCTACGACCTGGTGGGCATCCGCGTCCTCGTCGACACCGTCCGCGACTGCTACGCCGCCCTCGGCACCGTGCACGCGCGATGGAACCCGGTCCCCGGCCGGTTCAAGGACTACATCGCGATGCCCAAGTTCAACATGTACCAGTCGCTGCACACGACGGTCATCGGACCCAACGGCAAGCCGGTCGAACTGCAGATCCGCACCTTCGACATGCACCGCCGAGCCGAGTACGGCATCGCCGCGCACTGGAAGTACAAGCAGGAGGCCGTCGCCGGCGCCTCCAAGGTCCGCACCGACGTGCCCAAGGCGGGCAAGAAGGACGACCACCTCAACGACATGGCGTGGCTGCGCCAGCTGCTCGACTGGCAGAAGGAGACCGAGGACCCCGGCGAGTTCCTGGAGTCCCTGCGCTTCGACCTGTCCCGCAACGAGGTCTTCGTCTTCACGCCCAAGGGCGACGTCATCGCGCTGCCGGCCGGTGCCACCCCCGTGGACTTCGCGTACGCCGTCCACACCGAGGTCGGCCACCGCACCATAGGGGCGCGGGTCAACGGCAGGCTCGTACCGCTCGAGTCCACCCTGGACAACGGCGACCTGGTCGAGGTCTTCACCTCCAAGGCACCCGGCGCCGGCCCCTCGCGCGACTGGCTCGGCTTCGTCAAGTCCCCGCGCGCCCGCAACAAGATCCGGGCCTGGTTCTCCAAGGAGCGCCGCGACGAGGCGATCGAGCACGGCAAGGACGCCATCGTCCGCGCCATGCGCAAGCAGAACCTGCCGATCCAGCGCATCCTCACCGGCGACTCGCTCGTCACGCTCGCGCACGAGATGCGCTACTCGGACATCTCCGCGCTGTACGCGGCGATCGGCGAGGGCCACGTCTCCGCGCAGAACATCGTGCAGAAGCTCGTCCAGGCCCTCGGCGGCGAGGAGGCCGCCACCGAGGAGATCGACGAGTCGGTCCCGCCGTCCCGCGGCCGCGGCCGCAAGCGCCGCTCCAGCGCCGACCCCGGCGTGGTCGTCAAGGGCGTCGACGACGTGTGGGTCAAGCTGGCCCGCTGCTGCACGCCGGTCCCCGGCGACCCGATCATCGGCTTCGTCACCCGGGGTAGCGGCGTATCGGTCCACCGCAGCGACTGCGTCAACGTGGAGTCGCTGTCCCGGGAGCCGGAGCGCATCCTCGACGTCGAGTGGGCGCCCACCCAGTCCTCGGTCTTCCTCGTCGCCATCCAGGTCGAGGCGCTGGACCGCTCCCGCCTGCTCTCGGACGTCACCCGCGTCCTGTCCGACCAGCACGTCAACATCCTGTCCGCGGCCGTCCAGACCTCCCGCGACCGTGTGGCCACCTCCCGCTTCACCTTCGAGATGGGCGACCCGAAGCACCTGGGCCACGTCCTGAAGGCCGTACGGGGCGTGGAGGGCGTCTACGACGTCTACCGCGTGACGTCGGCCCGCACCCGCGCGTAGCGACAGGCAGCGAAAGGGAAGGGCCCCGTACGCCGGTACGGGGCCCTTTCACCTGCGCCTGCGGGGAATCAGCCGCCGAACTCCTGCAGGCCCTTCAGAGCCTGGTCCAGAAGCGCCTGGCGGCCCTCCAGCTCCTTCTCCAGCTTGTCGGCCCTGGCGTTGTTGCCCTGGGCGCGCGCCTGCTCGATCTGCGCCCTCAGCTTGTCCACGGCGGCCTGCAGCTGACCGGTCAGCCCCTCGGCACGCGCGCGTGCCTCCGGGTTGGTCCGGCGCCACTCGGCCTCCTCGGCCTCCTGGATCGCCCGCTCCACCGCGTGCATCCGGCCCTCGACCTTCGGGCGCGCGTCCCGCGGGACGTGGCCGATGGCCTCCCAGCGCTCGTTGATCGAGCGGAAGGCCGCCCGCGCACCCTTCAGCTCCGTGATCGGCAGGAGCTTCTCGGCCTCCTCGGCCAGCTCCTCCTTCAGCTTCAGGTTCTCGGCCTGCTCCGCGTCCCGCTCGGCGAAGACCGAGCTGCGGGCGGCGAAGAAGACGTCCTGGGCGCCGCGGAAGCGGTTCCACAGGTCGTCCTCGTGCTCGCGCTGGGCGCGGCCCGCGGCCTTCCACTCCGTCATCAGCTCGCGGTACCGGGCCGCCGTCGGACCCCAGTCCGTCGAACCGGACAGCGCCTCCGCCTCGCCGACCAGCCGCTCCTTGGTCCGGCGCGCCTCCTCGCGCTGCGCGTCCAGCTGCGCGAAGTGCGCCTTGCGGCGCTTGGAGAACGCCGACCGGGCGTGCGAGAAGCGGTGCCACAGCTCGTCGTCGGACTTGCGGTCCAGCCGCGGCAGCCCCTTCCAGGTGTCCACCAGTGCCCGCAGCCGCTCACCGGCGGCCCGCCACTGGTCGGACCGGGCCAGCTCCTCCGCCTCGGCGACCAGCGTCTCCTTGGCCTTGCGGGCCTCGTCGGACTGCTTGGCCCGCTGCGCCTTGCGCTCCTCGCGCCGGGCCTCGACCGTCTCCACGAGCTTGTCGAGGCGGGTCCGCAGCGCGTCCAGGTCGCCGACCGCGTGGTGCGCGTCCACCTGCTCGCGCAGGTGGTCGATCGCGGCCTGGGCGTCCTTCGCCGACAGATCGGTGGTCCGCACGCGCTTCTCGAGGAGGCCGATCTCGACAACCAGGCCCTCGTACTTGCGCTCGAAGTAGGCCAGCGCCTCCTCGGGGGAGCCGGCCGCCCAGGAGCCGACGACCTGCTCGCCGTCGGCCGTACGCACGTACACGGTCCCCGTCTCGTCGACGCGGCCCCACGGGTCGCTGCTCACAGCGCCTCCTCCACATGATGCCTGCGCAGGGCCCTGAGCCCCCCAGGCATCGTCCACAGTTTCGTCACGGCCAACATAGGCGACCGGCGGGTTGCCTGTCCGCATCCAGCGCGGCCGAAATTCGGCAGTTGACCGCCCAGGTCATCAGGACTTGGCGACCGTCGCCTTGTTGATCACCACGGTCGCGTTCGGGGCACCGTCGCCGGCGCCCGTGGTCTCGCCGGCGGCCGCGATCTTGTCGAGGACCTTCAGCCCCGCCGCGTCGATCGTGCCGAACGGCGTGTAACTGGGCGGCAGCGGGCTGTCCTTGTAGACCAGGAAGAACTGGCTGCCCCCGGTGTGCTTCTGCCCCGTGTTGGCCATCGCCACCGTACCCGCGGGGTATTTGTTGCCCTTGAGGCTTTTGTCCTTGAGGTTCTCGTCCGGGATCGTGTAGCCCGGACCGCCGCTGCCGAGACCCGTCGGGTCGCCGCACTGCAGGACGTAAATACCGTTCGTGGTCAGGCGGTGGCACTTCGTGTGGTCGAAGTAGCCCTTGCCGGCCAGGAAGTTGAACGAGTTCACGGTGTGCGGCGCGGCCGAGGTCTTCAGCGCCACACCGATGTCGCCGCACGTCGTGGCGAGCTTCATCGTGTACTTCGCCGACGTGTCGATCGTCATCGCCGGCTCCTTCTTCCAGCTGAGCTTCTTGATCGAGCCCGCGGCCGGCTTGGCGCACGGGTCCGGCGCCTTCTTGCTCGGCGTCGCGCTCGGCGTGACGTCGGCGCTCGCGTTCGTCTTCTTGTCGTCGTCGTTCTTCAGCACCCCGGTCGTGTACAGCGCCACACTGCCGATCACGACCACGCCCAGCACCGAGGCGATGACGGAGTTGCGCATGCGCGCCTTGCGCCGCGCACTGGTGCGCCGCTGCTGCTGCCGCAAGAACTTCTCCCGGGCGAGCTGACGCCGCCGCTGCTCCTGGCTGACCACCGGGTTCTCTCCTCATGCGTGTCGTGTGCCGACCGGTACGCGCGCGTCCCTGGATCCGACAGCCGCGTGTAGCCCCGTACCGTATATGGGTTCGCTGAGGAAACGGCAGCGCCGGTAGGCTCTGACCGCGGCCGAAGCCGCCCCGAACCGACACAACGAAGGACGATCGTGCTCATTGCCGGGTTCCCCGCCGGGGCCTGGGGGACGAACTGTTATCTCGTCGCCCCCGCCGCCGGTGAGGAGTGCGTGATCATCGACCCGGGCCACCAGGCCGCCGAAGGCGTCGAGGAAGCACTGAGGAAGCATCGGCTCAAACCCGTCGCCGTCGTCCTCACCCACGGCCACATCGACCATGTGGCCTCGGTCGTCCCCGTCTGCGGCGCGCACGACGTGCCGGCGTGGATCCACCCCGAGGACCGGTACATGATGAGCGACCCCGGGAAGGCGCTCGGCCGGTCCATCGGCATGCCGCTGATGGGCGAGCTGACCGTGGGGGAGCCGGACGACGTCAGGGAGCTGGCCGACGGCGCCGCGCTCGACCTCGCGGGCCTCGAGTTCTCCGTCGCGCACGCGCCGGGCCATACCAAGGGGTCGGTGACCTTCCGGATGCCCGGGGCCGCGGACATCCCGCCGGTCTTCTTCTCAGGGGATCTGCTGTTCGCCGGCTCCGTCGGACGCACCGATCTGCCGGGCGGATCCATGGAGGACCTGGTCGAGTCGCTGGCCCGCGTGTGCCTGCCGCTCGACGACTCCACCGTGGTGCTGTCCGGCCACGGCCCCCAGACGACCATCGGCCGGGAGCGCGCCACCAACCCCTATCTGCGGCAGGTGGCGGCCGGCCAGGGCGCCTCGCAGGCGCCCCGACGAGGAATGTGACGGAAGAGCTACGTTGAGCACCTTCAAGGCACCCAAGGGCACCTACGACCTGGTCCCACCGGACTCGGCCACGTACCTGGCCGTCCGCGAGGCGATCGCCGCCCCGCTGCGCAACTCCGGCTACGGCTACATCGAGACGCCCGGCTTCGAGAACGTCGAGCTGTTCGCGCGCGGGGTCGGCGAGTCCACCGACATCGTCACCAAGGAGATGTACACCTTCGAGACCAAGGGCGGCGACCGGCTGGCCCTGCGCCCCGAGGGCACCGCCTCGGTGCTGCGCGCGGCCCTGGAGGCCAACCTGCACAAGGCGGGCAACCTCCCGGTCAAGCTCTGGTACTCCGGGTCCTACTACCGCTACGAACGCCCCCAGAAGGGCCGCTACCGCCACTTCTCGCAGGTCGGCGCCGAGGCGATCGGCGCGGAGGACCCGGCGCTGGACGCCGAGCTGATCATCCTGGCCGACCAGGCCTACCGCTCGCTGGGCCTGCGGAACTTCCGCATCCTGCTCAACAGCCTGGGCGACCGGGAGTGCCGCCCGGTGTACCGGGCCGCGCTGCAGGACTTCCTGCGCGGCCTGGACCTGGACGAGGACACGCTGCGCCGGGCGGAGATCAACCCGCTGCGCGTCCTCGACGACAAGCGGGAGTCGGTCCAGAAGCAGCTCACCGGAGCCCCGCTGCTGCGCGACTACCTGTGCGACGCCTGCAAGGCCTACCACGAGGAGGTCCGCGAGCTGATCACCGCCGCGGGCGTGGCCTTCGAGGACGACCCGAAGCTGGTGCGCGGCCTGGACTACTACACGCGCACCACCTTCGAGTTCGTGCACGACGGTCTGGGCTCCCAGTCCGCGGTGGGCGGCGGCGGCCGCTACGACGGCCTGTCCGAGATGATCGGCGGCCCCGCGCTGCCGTCGGTGGGCTGGGCCCTCGGCGTCGACCGCACGGTGCTGGCCCTGGAGGCGGAGGGCGTTGAGCTGGACCTCCCGTCCACCACCAGCGTCTACGCGGTCCCGCTCGGCGAGGAGGCCCGCCGCGTGCTGTTCGCCAAGGTCACCGAGTTGCGCAAGGTCGGCATCGCGGCGGACTTCTCCTACGGCGCCAAGGGCCTGAAGGGGGCCATGAAGAACGCCAACCGCAGCGGGGCCCGCTACGCCCTCGTCGCCGGTGAGCGCGACCTCGCCGAGGGCATCGTCCAGCTCAAGGACATGGAGTCCGGCGAGCAGGCGGCGATCGGCGTCAACGAGATCGTGGCCGAGCTGGAGTCCCGGCTGGGCTGACGCCCCGGGCCGGACGGCCGCGCCCCGTCCGGCCCACCCCGCGCGGGCCGCGTCCCCGCCGGACCGTCAACCCAGCGGGTGCCGGTTCACCCCCGAGACGCACAGCCGGTCGCCCGGGCGGATCCGCCGCCGGGCGTCGGCCGGAACCGAACGATCCACGGCCGTCGTCCGTACCTCCTTATGTCCACCGAACGGTGGACCCGCCCCCGGGTGCGGCACAATGACCGTGCCCGAAGAAGGTCCAAGCCTCGAGTGACGGAATCGGCGTGATGAGCAAGACGACAGTCAAGGACGTCTCCACGGAGCCCGGGCCCGAGCGTGCCGCCGACGCACCCCGCGCGGTGGGCGGCAGTCGCGCCTTCGCCCTCCTGCTGGTGATCACCGGCGCGGCCGGACTGCTCGCCGCGTGGGTCATCACGATCGACAAGTTCAAGATCCTCGAAGCCAAGGTCGCCGGCACGACCTTCACCCCCGGGTGCAGCGTCAACCCCGTCGTCTCCTGCGGCAGCGTCATGGAGAGCAAGCAGGCCGCCGTCTTCGGCTTCCCCAACCCGATGCTCGGCCTGGTCTGCTACGGCATCGTCATCTGCCTCGGCATGAGCCTGCTCGCCCACGCCCGCTTCCCGCGCTGGTACTGGCTCACCTTCAACTTCGGCACGCTCTTCGGCGTCGCCTTCGTCACCTGGCTGCAGTTCGAGTCGCTGTACCGGATCAACGCGCTGTGCCTGTGGTGCTCCCTGGCCTGGGTCGCCACGATCACCATGTTCTGGTACGCGACCTCCTTCAACGTGCGCAACGGCTTCCTGCCCGCCCCGCGCCCGCTGAAGAACTTCCTCGGCGAGTTCACCTGGGTCCTCCCGGTCACGCACTGCGGCGTCATCGCCATGCTGATCCTGACCCGGTGGGGCAGCCAGCTCTGGGCCTGACCGGCCCGGCCGTGCTGTCGGTGCGGTGAACTAGGGTTCTAGGCGTGGAACCCGACCTCTTCACCGCCGCCAGCGAAGAACGCCAGGAGAAGGACCCGGCAGCGAGCCCCCTGGCGGTGCGGATGCGCCCGCGCACCCTCGACGAGGTCGTGGGCCAGCAGCACCTGCTGGGCCCCGGCTCGCCGCTGCGCCGGCTGGTGGGAGAGGGCTCCGGCGGCCCCGCCGGCCCCTCCTCGGTGATCCTCTGGGGGCCGCCCGGCACCGGCAAGACGACGCTCGCCTACGTGGTCTCCAAGGCCACGAACAAGCGGTTCGTGGAGCTGTCCGCGATCACCGCCGGCGTCAAGGAGGTCCGCGCGGTCATCGACGGCGCCCGCCGCGCCGCCGGCGGCTACGGCAAGGAGACCGTCCTCTTCCTGGACGAGATCCACCGCTTCAGCAAGGCCCAGCAGGACTCCCTGCTCCCCGCCGTCGAGAACCGCTGGGTCACCCTCATCGCGGCGACGACCGAGAACCCGTACTTCTCGGTGATCTCGCCCCTGCTGTCCCGCTCGCTCCTGCTCACGCTCGAACCCCTCACGGACGACGACGTCCGCGGCCTGCTCCGGCGCGCACTGACCGACGAGCGCGGCCTGAAGGACGCCGTCGGCCTCCCCGAGGACACCGAGGAGCACCTGCTGCGCATCGCCGGCGGCGACGCCCGCCGGGCCCTCACCGCCCTGGAGGCCGCCGCCGGAGCCGCGCTGGACCAGGGCGAGAAGGAGATCACGCTGGCGACCCTGGAGCAGACCGTCGACCGGGCCGCGGTGAAGTACGACCGCGACGGCGACCAGCACTACGACGTGGCCAGCGCTCTGATCAAGTCGATCCGCGGCTCCGACGTCGACGCCGCCCTGCACTACCTGGCCCGCATGATCGAGGCCGGCGAGGACCCCCGCTTCATCGCCCGCCGCCTGATGATCTCCGCCAGCGAGGACATCGGCCTCGCCGACCCGAACGCGCTGCCGATCGCGGTGGCCGCCGCCCAGGCCGTCGCCATGATCGGCTTCCCCGAGGCCTCCCTCACCCTCGCCCACGCCACCATCGCGCTCGCCCTCGCGCCCAAGTCCAACGCCGCGACCACCGCGATCGGCGCCGCCCTGGAGGACGTCCGCAAGGGCCTGGCCGGCCCGGTCCCGCCGCACCTGCGCGACGGGCACTACAAGGGCGCCGCCAAGCTCGGCCACGCGCAGGGCTACGTCTACCCGCACGACCTGCCCGAGGGCATCGCCGAGCAGCAGTACGCCCCGGACGCCCTCAAGAGCCGCGAGTACTACGCCCCGACCCGGCACGGCGCCGAGGCGCGGTACGCCGACGCGGTCGAGTGGACGAGGAAGCACCTCGGTCGCAGGCGGTCCTGAGGGCCCTGTAGACTTCTCCGAAGTGCTGAGTCCCGCGCAGTCAGAGCGGGACAGCCAGCCGGAGTCCCGGTCCTCGCGGACCGGCTCCAGGAGCGTCGCGCACCGTCGAACGGTGTCGCGGGCAGCCCACCACCACCCGGAGTCCCGGGACAGGTCGGTGGGCCACTCGCGTGCTGCACGTATGTGCCCAGACCAGGGGAGCGGCTGCCCACCAGGCCCGGCAACGGACCCGGCGGGTTTCCCCGGCTGCGGATGCGACCTCCCTCAACCCTGACAAGCCGGAAAACCAGGAAAAGAGACAGAGACAGTGGCGAACCAGTCCCGCCCCAAGGTCAAGAAGTCGCGTGCCCTCGGCATCGCGCTGACCCCGAAGGCCGTCAAGTACTTCGAGGCCCGCCCCTACCCGCCGGGTGAGCACGGCCGCGGCCGCAAGCAGAACTCGGACTACAAGGTCCGTCTGCTGGAGAAGCAGCGTCTGCGCGCGCAGTACGACGTGTCCGAGCGCCAGCTCGTCCGCGCCTACGAGCGTGCCTCCAAGGTCCAGGGCAAGACCGGTGAGGCCCTGATCATCGAGCTCGAGCGCCGCCTCGACGCGCTGGTCCTGCGTTCGGGCCTCGCCCGCACGATCTACCAGGCCCGCCAGATGGTCGTCCACGGCCACATCCAGGTCAACGGCCAGAAGGTCGACAAGCCGTCCTTCCGCGTCCGCCCGGACGACGTCGTGCAGGTCCGCGACCGCTCCAAGGACAAGACGCTCTTCCAGATCGCCCGTGAGGGCGGCTTCGCCCCCGACGGCGAGACCCCCCGCTACCTGCAGGTGAACCTCCGCGCCCTGGCGTTCCGCCTGGACCGCGAGCCGAACCGCAAGGAGATCCCGGTGATCTGCGACGAGCAGCTCGTCGTCGAGTACTACGCCCGCTGACACCAGCCCCGGCGTACGTCCTCAGCCCGCCGTCTCCCCGCCCTCCCGGGCGGGCGAGGCGGCGGGTTCGCGTTGTTCCGGCCCGCGCGGCCCCGGGCCGTCGCCTCGCACAGCCTCGTGCGGGGCGTTGCAGCACGCCGAGCCGAAGAGCGGCGGCCCCACCGGCGGCCACGCCCGGCCCGCCGCGCCCCGCAGCACCGCCGCCTCGGCCGGGTCCCCCGAACCCGTCCAGCACCGGCAGGACCCGGCGGCCGGCGAGCTGAGCGAGCAGCGTGTCGCGGGACGACCGGGTGGCGTGGTCCGGCAGGACTTGCCCGTCTCGCCGGCCCCGGCCCCGGTCCGGCCGGGCCGTGCGCATCACCCAGGTGAGCGCGGCGAGTTCGGCCGGGCGCCCGACGAAGGCGGTGAGCTCACGGGACGGACCGCCGTCCGCCGGGGACCCGGGGCGCCGAGAAGCCCGCATGGGGCACGGAACGTACTGAAGCGTGTTCGGTGCGTACAATTCCTTCCCGCGACTCCGCCGCCCGCCGACGGTAATCCGGTACGGAGCCCCATCCCCGGCGCGATAGGCTCGGTGCACGACTTATCGATGCTCAGGCACGTTTCAGGGAGCGGGTGCGCACAGTGTCCGGTGGAGAGGTGGCCGGGATCCTGGTGGCCGTCTTCTGGGCGATCCTGGTCTCCTTCCTCGCCGTCGCTCTGGCGAGGCTGGCCCAGACGCTCAAGGCGACCACCAAGCTCGTGGCGGACGTGACCGACCAGGCCGTCCCGCTGCTCGCCGACGCCTCCGCGGCCGTGCGCTCGGCGCAGACCCAGATCGACCGGGTCGACGCGATCGCCACCGACGTCCAGGAGGTCACCTCCAACGCCTCCGCGCTGTCGACCACCGTCGCCTCCACCTTCGGCGGCCCCCTGGTCAAGGTCGCGGCCTTCGGCTACGGCGTGCGCCGCGCGCTGGGCGGCCGCAAGGAGGACGTGCCTGCCAAGTCGCCCCGGCGTACGGTGATCGTGGGCCGCACGGTCCCCGCCGCACGGCGCAGGCGAGACCTCCGCGGGAAAAGGGACTGAGACCGAGCGATGTTCCGCCGTACGTTCTGGTTCAGCACGGGTGTCGCCGCCGGTGTGTGGGCCACCACCAAGGTCAACCGCAAGCTGAGGCAGCTGACCCCCGAGAGCCTCGCCGCCACCGCGGCGAACAAGGCCCTGGAGACCGGCCAGCGCCTCAAGGACCGCGCGGTCGGCTTCGCGCTCGACGTCCGCGACAACATGGCGCAGCGGGAGGCCGAGCTCGAGGAGGCCCTCGGCATCGACCGGGCCCCCGGCGTCGTCCCGACCCGGCGGCACGCCGCCATCGAGAACAACCGCAGCAACCCGCAGTACATCGAGAACCCGAAGTACATCGAGAACACGACGTACTCGTACAACCGGAATGAGGACCACTGATGGAGTCGGCCGAGATCCGCCGCCGCTGGCTGAGCTTCTTCGAGGAGCGCGGGCACACCGTCGTCCCTTCGGCGTCGCTCATCGCGGACGACCCGACTCTGCTCCTCGTCCCCGCCGGCATGGTGCCCTTCAAGCCCTACTTCCTGGGCGAGGTCAAGCCCCCCTTCCCGCGCGCCACCAGCGTGCAGAAGTGCGTGCGCACGCCCGACATCGAAGAGGTCGGCAAGACCACGCGCCACGGCACGTTCTTCCAGATGTGCGGCAACTTCTCCTTCGGCGACTACTTCAAGGAAGGCGCCATCAAGTACGCCTGGGAGCTGCTCACCACGCCCCAGGACAAAGGTGGTTACGGCCTGGAGCCGGAGAAGCTCTGGATCACCGTCTACAAGGACGACGACGAGGCCGAGCGCATCTGGCACGAGGTCGTCGGCGTGCCCAGGGAGCGCATCCAGCGCCTGGGCATGAAGGACAACTACTGGTCCATGGGCGTCCCCGGACCGTGCGGCCCCTGCTCCGAGATCAACTACGACCGCGGCCCCGAGTTCGGCGCCGAGGGCGGCCCCGCCGTCAACGACGAGCGGTACGTGGAGATCTGGAACCTCGTCTTCATGCAGTACGAGCGCGGCGAGGGCACCGGCAAGGACAACTTCGAGATCCTCGGGGACCTGCCGAGCAAGAACATCGACACGGGCCTCGGCCTGGAGCGGCTCGCCATGATTCTGCAGGGCGTGCAGAACATGTACGAGATCGACACCTCGATGGCCGTCATCGACAAGGCCACCGAGCTGACCGGCGTCCGCTACGGCGACGCCCACGGCTCGGACGTGTCCCTGCGCGTGGTCACCGACCACATGCGCACCGCCACGATGCTCATCGGCGACGGCGTCACCCCCGGCAACGAGGGCCGCGGCTACGTGCTGCGCCGCATCATGCGCCGCGCCATCCGCAACATGCGGCTGCTCGGCGCCACCGGTCCGGTCGTCAGGGAACTCCTCGACACCGTGATCGAGATGATGGGCCGGCAGTACCCCGAGCTGGTCACCGACCGCGAGCGCATCGAGAAGGTCGCCGTCGCCGAGGAGAACGCCTTCCTCAAGACGCTGAAGGCGGGCACCAACATCCTCGACACCGCCGTCACCGAGACCAAGCAGGCCGGTGGCACGGTCCTCTCCGGTGAGAAGGCCTTCCTGCTCCACGACACCTGGGGCTTCCCGATCGACCTCACCCTGGAGATGGCCGCCGAGCAGGGCCTCGCCGTGGACGAGGACGGCTTCCGCCGCCTGATGAAGGAGCAGCGGGAGCGCGCCAAGGCCGACGCCCAGGCCAAGAAGACCGGCCACGCCGACCTGGGCGCCTACCGGGAGATCGCCGACGCCGCCGGCGCGACCGACTTCATCGGCTACAGCGACACCGAGGGCGAGTCCACCATCGTCGGCCTCCTGGTCGACGGCGTCTCCTCGCCGGCCGCCACCGAGGGCGACGAGGTCGAGGTCGTCCTGGACCGCACCCCGTTCTACGCCGAGGGCGGCGGCCAGATCGGCGACACCGGCCGGATCAAGGTCGACTCCGGTGCCGTCATCGAGGTCCGCGACTGCCAGAAGCCCGTCCCGGGCGTGTACGTCCACAAGGGCGTCGTCCAGGTCGGCGAGGTCACCGTCGGCGCCAAGGCCCACGCCTCGATCGACGCCCGCCGTCGCAAGGCCATCGCCCGCGCCCACTCGGCCACCCACCTGACCCACCAGGCCCTGCGGGACGCCCTCGGCCCGACGGCCGCCCAGGCCGGCTCCGAGAACCAGCCCGGCCGGTTCCGCTTCGACTTCGGCTCCCCGGCCGCCGTGCCGACGGCCGTGATGACCGACGTCGAGCAGAAGATCAACGAGGTGCTCGCCCGCGACCTCGACGTGCGCGCCGACGTCATGGGCATCGACGAGGCCAAGAAGCAGGGCGCCATCGCCGAGTTCGGCGAGAAGTACGGCGAGCGGGTCCGCGTCGTCACCATCGGAGACTTCTCCAAGGAGCTGTGCGGCGGCACCCACGTGCACAACACCGCCCAGCTGGGCCTGGTGAAGCTGCTCGGTGAGTCGTCCATCGGCTCCGGTGTGCGCCGCATCGAGGCCCTGGTCGGCGTCGACGCCTACCACTTCCTCGCCCGGGAGCACACGGTCGTCGCCCAGCTCCAGGAGCTGGTCAAGGGCCGCCCGGAGGAGCTCCCGGAGAAGATCTCCGCCATGCTCGGCAAGCTGAAGGACGCCGAGAAGGAGATCGAGAAGTTCCGCGCCGAGAAGGTGCTGCAGGCCGCCGCAGGTCTCGCCGAGTCCGCCAAGGACGTCCGCGGCGTCGCCGTCGTCACCGGCCGGGTGCCGGACGGGACGACGGCGGACGACCTGCGCAAGCTGGTCCTCGACGTGCGCGGCCGCATCCAGGGCGGCCGGGCCGCCGTCGTGGCCCTCTTCACGGTCGCGGGCGGCAAGCCGCTGACCGTCATCGCCACCAACGAGGCCGCCCGCGAGCGCGGTCTCAAGGCCGGTGACCTGGTCCGCGCCGCGGCCAAGACCCTCGGTGGCGGCGGTGGCGGCAAGCCGGACGTCGCCCAGGGCGGCGGCCAGAACCCGGCCGCCGTCGGTGAGGCCGTCGACGCCGTCGAGCGGCTCGTCGCCGAGACCGCCAAGTAACGGCCCGGTAAGGAAACGGTCGGAAATGCGCAGAGGACGCCGGCTCGCGATCGACGTCGGGGACGCCCGGATCGGGGTCGCCTCGTGCGACCCCGACGGGATCCTCGCCACGCCGGTGGAGACCGTCCCCGGCCGGGACGTCCCGGCCGCCCACCGCCGGCTGCGGCAGCTGGTGGCGGAGTACGAACCGATCGAGGTCGTCGTCGGACTCCCTCGCTCCCTCAAGGGGGGCGAGGGCCCGGCCGCCGTCAAGGTCCGCGCCTTCGCCCGGGAACTGGCCAAGGGCGTCAAGCCGGTACCGGTCCGCCTGGTGGACGAGCGGATGACGACCGTGTCGGCCACGCAGGGACTGCGTGCCTCGGGGGTGGGATCCAAGAAGGGCCGGGCCGTCATCGACCAGGCGGCCGCCGTCATCATTCTGCAGCAGGCCCTGGAATCCGAACGGGTGTCAGGTAAACCACCCGGCGAGGGCGTCGAAGTGGTCATCTGATCGCGATACGGTAACGTTCCGCGCGATGCGCCGGTGTTCGAACAGCCGGGGCACAGCAAGAGGCGGAACGGAAGCCGGCCCCGGCCGCGCGACCGTCGGCCTCGCGGCTCTAGGGGATCGATGACTGAGTATGGCCGGGGCCCTGGCCCCGAACCGTGGCATCCGCAGGACCCGTTGTACGGGGACGGCGGATGGGAAGGGCAGCAGGCGCACACCGGCCATCAGCCTGCCTACGGCGGCCTGCCGCAGCAGCACCCCCAGCAGGCGCAGCACGGCGACTGGACGCAGGGGCAGCAGCCCGCGTACGACCAGCAGCAGTACCCGTACTACGACGAGCAGGGCCATCAGCACTACGGCCGGCAGTACGCGGGCCAGGACCAGCAGTACGCCGCGCACACCCCGCAGCAGTACCAGCACCAGGGCGGCTGGGACGCGACCGGCAGCCACGGCCATGTGCCGTACGCGGCCGACCCGGGCGACCCGTACGGCCAGCAGCCCGCGTCCTACGGCGCGGAGCAGCCCGACCTGTACGGCACCGAGGACGCCTACCCGCCGCCGGTGCCGCCCGGCCGCAGGCGCCCCGAGCCCGAGCCGGAACCCGAGCCGGAGCCGGAACTCCAGCCCACGGCCGGCGGGGAGGAGCACCCCTTCTTCGCGGGTGGCGGCGCCGACGAGGACGCCGACGACGAGGCCGAGAGCCGCTCCGGCCGCGGCGAGCGGCGCGGGAAGAAGCCGGTCAAGAGCAAGAAGCGGCGCACCGGCTGCGCCTGCATGGTGGTCGTCCTGGTCTTCGGCGGCGGCCTCGGCACCGTCGGGTACTTCGGCTGGAAGTTCTACCAAAATCGTTTCGCCCCGGCCCCGGACTACGCGGGCGACGGCACCGGCGAGACCGTGACGGTCGAGATCCCGAGCGGCGCGGGCGGCTGGGACATCGGCCGCCGGCTGAAGGCGGCGGGGGTCGTCAAGAGCGCCGAAGCCTTCGTCCACGCGCAGGGACAGAACTCCAAGGGCAGCCAGATCGAGGCGGGCGCCTACGTCCTGAAGAAGGAGATGTCCGCCGCCAGCGCCGTCGCCCTGATGCTGGACCCGAAGAGCAAGAGCAATGTCCTGGTGACGCCGGGCGAGCGCAATTCCGGGGTCTACCAGGCGATCGACAAGCAGCTCGGCCTCGCCTCCGGAACCACCGGAAAGGTCGCCCGGAAGCAGTACAAGAACCTCGGCATGCCGGGCTGGGCGGAGAACACCAGCACCATGAAGGACCCGCTGGAGGGCTTCCTGTTCCCGGGCACCTATCCGGCCGCCAAGGGCATGAAGCCGGACGCGATCCTGAAACAGATGGTCAGTCAGGCCAAGCAGAAGTACGCCGCCTACGGCCTGCCGTCCAAGGCCCAGGCCCTGGGCCTGAAGAACCCGTTCGAGCTCGTCACGGTCGCGAGCCTCGTCCAGGCGGAGGGCAAGACGCACGACGACTTCCGCAAGATGGCGGAGGTGGTCTACAACCGCCTGAAGCCCACGAACACCGAGACCAACCAGTTGCTGCAGTTCGACTCGACCTACAACTACCTCAAGGGCGCGAGCAACATCCACATCTCCGAGCGGGAGATCAACAGCAACACCAACCCGTACAACACCTACACCCACAAGGGACTTCCGCCCGGTCCGATCGGAAACCCCGGCGAGGACGCGCTGCGGGCGACACTGAACCCGACCCACGACGGCTGGATCTACTTCGTGGCGACCGACGGCGCGAACAACACCGAGTTCGCCAAGACCTACGCGGAATTCCAACGGCTCAAGGAAAAATTCAATGCCAGCTCGGGCAACTGACGCCCGTCGGGCCGCCGTGCTCGGTAAGCCGATCGCCCACTCCCTCTCGCCGGTGCTGCACCGGGCGGCCTACGAGTCGCTCGGGCTCACCGACTGGTCGTACGACCGCTTCGAGATCGACGAGGCCGCCCTGCCCGGCTTCCTCGACGGGCTGGGACCGGAGTGGGCGGGGCTGTCGCTGACCATGCCGCTCAAGCGCGCGGTCATCCCGCTGGTGGACGAGATCAGCGAGACGGCCGCCTCCGTCGACGCCGTCAACACCGTGGTCCTCACCGGCGACGGCCGCCGCCTCGGCGACAACACCGACATCCCGGGCATGGTGGCCGCGCTGCGCGAGCACGGCATCGAGCAGGTCGAGTCCGCCGCGATCCTCGGCGCCGGTGCCACCGCGTCCTCCGCGCTCGCCGCCCTCGCCCGGATCTGCACCGGCCAGGTCGTCGCCTACGTCCGCAGCGACGCCCGCGCCGCCGAGATGCGCCGGTGGGGCGAGCGCCTCGACGTCGACGTCCGCACCGCGGACTGGGACGACGCGGAGCAGGCCCTGCGTGCCCCCCTGGTGATCGCCACCACCCCCGCCGGCACCACCGACGCCCTCGCCGCCGCCGTGCCCGAGCGGCCCACCACCCTCTTCGACGTGCTCTACGAGCCCTGGCCCACCGAGCTCGCGGCCCGCTGGTCCATGTTCGGCGGCGCCGTCGTCAGCGGTCTCGACCTGCTGGTCCACCAGGCCGTGCTCCAGGTCGAGCAGATGACCGGCCGTTCCCCGGCCCCGCTGGAGGCCATGCGGCAGGCCGGCGAGAAGGCGCTCGCCGCGCGCTGAGCCCCCTCGGCCGCGTCCGCCTGCTGGACCACCGGCCGGGTCCGGACCGCGGACGTGGGAGGATCGGAGGTGGCGGACCGGGGCCGCGCACCCGGTCACGTCGTCGTCGTACGCGCGCACACGCGTACCCAGGGCAGTACCGGGCGCGAGCACTGAGGAGCACCGTTGAGCAGGCTGCGTTGGCTGACCGCGGGGGAGTCCCACGGTCCGGCACTTGTCGCGACGCTGGAGGGCCTTCCCGCCGGCGTGCCGATCACCACGGAGATGGTGGCGGACCACCTCGCGCGGCGGCGGCTCGGCTACGGCCGCGGTGCCCGGATGAAGTTCGAGCGCGACGAGGTCACGTTCCTGGGCGGCGTCCGGCACGGACTCACCCTCGGCTCCCCGGTCGCGGTCATGGTCGGCAACACCGAGTGGCCCAAGTGGGAACAGGTCATGGCGGCCGACCCGGTCGACCCCGAGATCCTCGCCGGGCTCGCCCGCAACGCGCCGCTGACCCGCCCCCGCCCCGGCCACGCCGACCTCGCCGGCATGCAGAAGTACGGCTTCGACGAGGCCCGCCCCATCCTCGAGCGCGCCTCCGCCCGCGAGACGGCGGCCCGGGTGGCGCTCGGCGCGGTCGCCCGGTCGTACCTGAAGGAGACGACCGGCGTCGAGATCGTCTCGCACGTCGTCGAGCTGTGCTCCGTGAAGGCCCCGTACGGCGTGTACCCCACACCGGCCGACGTCGAGAAGCTGGACGCCGACCCGCTGCGCTGCCTGGACGCGGACGCCTCGAAGGCCATGGTCGAGGAGGTCGACCAGGCCCACAAGGACGGCGACACGCTCGGCGGCGTGGTGGAGGTGCTGGCCTACGGCGTCCCGGTGGGCCTCGGCTCGCACGTGCACTGGGACCGGCGGCTGGACGCCCGACTCGCCGGTGCCCTGATGGGCATCCAGGCGATCAAGGGCGTCGAGGTCGGGGACGGCTTCGAGCTGGCCCGGGTGCCCGGTTCCCAGGCGCACGACGAGATCGTCGGCACGCCCGACGGCATCCGGCGCGTCTCCGGCCGCTCCGGTGGCACCGAGGGCGGCCTGACCACCGGCGAGCTGCTGCGCGTCCGCGCCGCGATGAAGCCGATCGCGACCGTGCCGCGCGCCCTGCGGACCGTGGACGTCACCACCGGCGAGGCCGCCCAGGCCCACCACCAGCGCTCCGACGTCTCCGCCGTGCCGGCCGCGGGCATCGTCGCCGAGGCCATGGTGGCGCTCGTGCTCGCCGACGCGGTCGCGGAGAAGTTCGGCGGCGACAGCGTGGCCGAGACCCGCCGCAACGTGCGCTCGTACCTCGACAACCTGCGGATCCGGTGACCGCCGTGCCTGTGGTCGTCCTGGTCGGCCCGATGGGCGTGGGCAAGTCCACCGTCGGGCGGTTGCTGGCCGAGCGGCTGGGCGTCGGCTACCGGGACACCGACGCCGACATCGAGGCCGCCGAGGACCGCACCATCGCCGAGATCTTCGTGGACGACGGCGAGCCGGCGTTCCGCGCGCTGGAGAAGGACGCCGTGCGCACCGCGCTCGCCGGGCACGACGGCGTCCTCGCGCTCGGCGGCGGCGCGATCCTCGACCCGGACACCCGCGCGCTGCTCGCCGGGCACCGGGTGGTCTACCTGTCCATGGACGTCGAGGAGGCCGTCCGGCGCACCGGCCTCAACGTGGCCCGGCCGCTGCTCGCGGTCAACCCGCGCAAGCAGTGGCGCGAGCTGATGGAGGCCCGGCGGCACCTGTACGAGGAGGTCGCCACCGCCGTCGTACCGACGGACGGCCGCACCCCCGAAGAGGTCGCCCAAGCAGCGCTGGACGCTTTGGAGTTGAAGGAAGCATGACCGAGGCAGTCACCCGCATCCACGTCGCCGGCAGCGCGGGCACCGACCCCTACGAGGTGCTGGTCGGCCGGCGACTCCTGGGCGAGCTGGCCGGGCTGATCGGGCCGCGGGCCAAGCGGGTCGCGGTGGTCCACCCGGAGGCGCTGGCCGAGACCGGCGACGCGCTGCGCGCCGACCTGGCCGAGCAGGGCTACGAGGCCGTCGCCATCCAGGTGCCGAACGCGGAGGAGGCCAAGACCGCCGAGGTCGCCGCCTACTGCTGGAAGGCGCTCGGCCAGTCCGGCTTCACCCGCACCGACGTCATCGTCGGCGTCGGCGGCGGCGCGACCACGGACCTCGCCGGTTTCGTGGCCGCGACCTGGCTGCGCGGGGTGCGCTGGATCGCCGTCCCCACCACCGTCCTCGCCATGGTGGACGCGGCGGTCGGCGGCAAGACCGGCATCAACACCGCCGAGGGCAAGAACCTGGTCGGCGCCTTCCACCCGCCCGCCGGTGTGCTCTGCGACCTCGCCGCGCTGGACTCCCTCCCGGTCAACGACTACGTGTCCGGGCTCGCGGAGGTCATCAAGGCCGGCTTCATCGCCGACCCGGTGATCCTGGACCTGATCGAGTCCGACCCCGAAGCCGCCCGGACCCCGGCGGGGCCGCACACGGCCGAGCTGATCGAGCGGTCGATCCGGGTCAAGGCCGAGGTCGTCTCCTCCGACCTGAAGGAGTCGGGCCTCAGGGAGATCCTCAACTACGGCCACACCCTCGGCCACGCCATCGAGAAGAACGAGCGCTACAAGTGGCGGCACGGCGCCGCGGTCGCGGTCGGCATGCACTTCGCCGCCGAACTCGGCCGCCTGGCCGGGCGGTTGGACGACGCGACGGCGGACCGCCACCGCAGCGTCCTGGAGTCGGTCGGCCTGCCGCTGCACTACCGCTACGACCAGTGGCCCAAGCTGCTGGAGACGATGAAGGTCGACAAGAAGTCCCGCGGCGACCTGCTGCGCTTCATCGTCCTCGACGGCCTGGCCAGGCCGACCGTCCTGGAGGGCCCGGACCCGGCCGTGCTGCTCGCCGCCTACGGAGAAGTGGGCCAGTAAGTACCCCGCTGTTCCCTTCCGCCCGATTCCCGTTGCGGGCCGGGCACTTCGGACCGCCCCCGGTCGTTTCACCAAACGACGGCCGGGGGCGGTACCGTTCGGTACGGAGCGGGCTCCGCACCCGCCTGCCAATGCCAGATGTGTGTACGAGACGGAGTGGCAACGGATGCAGCACGCAGTGGGGTCTCCGCTGCCGCCTCCCCACCGGCCGGGGCAGGGACCGCACGCGGACTGGGCGCAGGCCGCGCACCACCCGGGAGCCCCGCAGGGTCCCGCACCCGTACCCCCGCCGCCACCCGGATTCCCCGGAGCGGGCCCCGCGCCCACCGTCGGCCCCGTGCCGCCCGCACCCCCGCAGCACACCCCCGCCCCGCCCCCGCCCGACACCACGGGACACGTCCCGCTGCCGCCGGGCGGCCCGGTCGGCATGCCCGCCGTACCGCCGGCCGCGGCGGCCGTGCCGGACCCGGCGGCCACCACCCTGGCCGTGCTGCTGATCGGCCCGGCGGGCGCCGGCAAGACCAGCGTGGCCAAGTACTGGGCGGACCACCGCCGGGTGCCCACGGCCCACATCAGCCTGGACGACGTACGCGAATGGGTCCGCTCGGGCTACGCGAACCCGCAGTCCGGCTGGAACGACAACTCGGAGGCCCAGTACCGCCTGGCCCGCCGCACCTGCGGCTTCGCCGCCCGGAACTTCCTGGCCAACGGGATCTCCTGCATCCTCGACGACGCGGTCTTCCCGGACCGCCCCGTCGTCGGCCTCGGCGGCTGGAAGCGCCACGTGGGCCCCGGCCTGCTCCCGGTCGTCATCCTCCCGGGCCTCGACATCGTCCTGGAGCGCAACGCCGAACGGACGGGCAACCGCCGCCTCACCGACGAGGAGGTGGCCCGCATCCACGGCCGCATGGCGGGCTGGTACGGCTCGGGCCTGCCGATCATCGACAACTCCCAGCTGGACGTCCCGGCCACCGCCAGGGTCCTGGACGAGGTCCTGGCCAGAGCGATCGCGAGCCCGCCGAGCTGGTGACAGGGGCGACTGTCCCGGCCGAAGGGGGCGCGGGGCCGTATCGATGTGCGGCTCCGCCGCGTGGGCGCGAGCCACCGCCATGCAGCGGCACCCGGCGCACGACCGCAGCCCCCACAGCCCCACTCGGCCCCACCTGAACGGCACAAATCGCCCAAAACTCCTACGCTCGTCTCATGTCAGAGGTGTACGCGAACCGCCGATCCCGGCTGAGGGAACACTTCAACGCGGGCGGCGCCGCGGCGGCGCTCGTCACCCGCCCCGCCAACGTCCGCTATCTCGCGGCCGTGGCCCCGCAGGGCTCCGTCCTGCTGCTCGGGCAACGGGAGGACCTGCTGGTGTGCCCCGTCCCGCCGGACGACCGCCCCACCGAGGGCCGCCCCGACGAGGCACTGCCGGTGCACGTCACGCCCGGGGGCGACTGCGCTGTCGCGGCGGCGGGCCTCGCCGCGGGGGAGGGCGCCGAGTCCCTGGCCGTCGAGGAACACCACCTCACCGTGGCCCGGCACCGGGCCCTGACCTCCGTCGCCCCCCGCCTGCGCCTCGCCGACCTCGGCGCGGCCGTGGAGCAGCTCAGGGTGGTCAAGGACGAGGAGGAGATCTCCTGTCTGCGCATCGGCGCCGAGATCGCCGACCAGGCCCTCGGTGAGCTGCTGGAGTCCATCCTGGTCGGCCGCACCGAGCGGCACCTCGCGCTGGAGCTGGAGCGGCGCCTGGTCGACCACGGCGCCGACGGGCCGGCCTTCCCGACCTCGGTGGCCACGGGACCGAACTCCGGCCGCCGCGGCCACCGGCCCACCGACCGGCGCGTGGAGGAGGGCGACTTCCTCTCCGTCTGCCTCGGTGCGACCTACCGGGGCTACCGCTGCGAGATCGGCCGCACGTTCGTCATCGGCACCTCGCCGGCCGACTGGCAGGTCGAGCTGTACGACCTGGTCTTCGCCGCCCAGCGCGCCGGACGCGAGTCCCTGGCGCCCGGCACCGCCTACCGTGACGTGGACCGCGCGGTACGCCAGGTGCTGGACTCGGCGGGCTGCACGGAGGCCCTGCCGGCGCTCACGGGACACGGGGTCGGACTCGAAATCGACGAGGACCCGCAGTTGGCCCCCGCGGCCGTGGGTAAACTGGACGCTTGCGTGCCGGTCACCGTCGAACCGGGGGTCCATCTCCCGGGCCGGGGCGGTGTCCGGATCGATGACACGCTCGTCGTCCGCCCCGAGGCGGACGGCGGACCCGAGCTACTCACCATCACGACCAAGGAGCTGCTCGCCCTCTAGGCAGGTGCGTGCACCGGGGTCGTACGTCAGTCCAGGAGATTCCGCAACCGTGGCTTCCACGAACGACCTCAAGAACGGCATGGTGCTCAAGCTCGAAGGCGGCCAGCTCTGGTCCGTCGTCGAGTTCCAGCACGTCAAGCCCGGCAAGGGCCCGGCCTTCGTGCGCACCAAGCTCAAGAACGTGCTTTCCGGCAAGGTCGTCGACAAGACCTTCAACGCCGGCGTCAAGGTCGAGACGGCCACTGTCGACAAGCGCGACATGCAGTTCTCGTACATGGACGGCGACTACTTCGTCTTCATGGACATGGAGACCTACGACCAGCTGATGGTCGACCGCAAGGCCGTCGGCGACGCCGCCAACTTCCTCATCGAGGGCTTCACCGCCACCGTCGCGCAGCACGAGGGCGAGGTGCTCTTCGTCGAGCTGCCGGCCGCCGTCGAGCTCGTCATCCAGGAGACCGAGCCGGGCGTCCAGGGCGACCGTTCCACCGGTGGCACCAAGCCCGCCACCCTGGAGACCGGCCACCAGATCCAGGTCCCGCTCTTCATCACCACCGGTGAGAAGATCAAGGTCGACACCCGTACCAGCGACTACCTCGGCCGGGTGAACAGCTAACCGTGGCTGCCCGCAACACGGCCCGCAAGCGTGCCTTCCAGATCCTCTTCGAGGGCGACCAGCGCGGCGTCGACGTCCTCACGGTCCTCGCGGACTGGATCCGGCTGTCCCGGGACGACACCCGGCAGCCGCCCGTCAGCGAGTACACGATGCAGCTGGTCGAGGGCTACGCGGAGCACGCGCGGCGGATCGACGAGCTGATCGCGCAGTACGCGGTCGGCTGGACGCTCGACCGGATGCCGGTGGTCGACCGCAACATCCTGCGGCTGGGCGCGTACGAGCTGATCTGGGTGGACGAGACGCCGGACGCCGTCGTGCTGGACGAGATGGTGCAGCTGGCGAAGGAGTTCTCCACGGACGAGTCGCCCTCGTTCGTGAACGGCCTGCTGGGCCGCCTGAAAGAGCTCAAGCCGTCGCTCCGCCGGGCCTAGCCCGGCGGACGGCGGAAACACCGCCGGGGTGGCCGGAACCGCAAAGTTCCGGCCACCCCGGCGGCACGTTTCTGCTGAGGGATACGGGGCTCAGGCGTCTTCGTGGGTCGCCACCGCGCGGCGCGCGTCCGCGTCGAGGACGCCCCAGCTGATCAGCTGCTCGGTGAGGACCGAGGGGGACTGGTCGTAGATGACGGCGAGTGTGCGCAGGTCGTCCTGGCGGATCGAGAGCACCTTGCCGTTGTAGTCGCCGCGCTGCGACTGGATCGTCGCCGCGTAGCGCTGCAGGGGTCCCGCCTTCTCGGCCGGCACGGTGGCCAGCCGCTCCAGGTCCAGGACCAGCTTCGGCGGCGGCTCGGCGGCGCCGCCCGGCGTGGTGCCCGGCAGGAGCTCCTGCACAGGAACGCCATAGAAATCGGCCAGCTCGGCCAGGCGCTGCACGGTCACGGCACGGTCACCGCGCTCGTACGACCCGACCACCACGGCCTTCCAGCGCCCCTGGGACTTCTCCTCGACACCGTGGAGGGAAAGGCCCTGCTGGGTGCGGATGGCCCGGAGCTTGGCCCCGAGCTGTTTGGCGTATTCGCTGGACATATAGCTCCCCGGACACTGTCGACGCGGCCGGCTGTGGTTTCCATGCCGCGCGGTTGGTAACTCACTGTGAGGTTACGCAGCGTGACTCTCGCGCGTCAAGCCGAATGGTCCACACCGACTCTTCCGTGGTGACGAAGGTGCGTTACGCCAACCGGGTGACAGGGCGCTCCCGGCGACCTGCTACCGTGGATGGCGCAAATCCGACGTCCTTTAAGGTCCGTCCCGTGAGGCGGAGAAGGAGGTCCGTTTTTATGGACACGCAGGACTCGCACGCGAATCCCACCGGATCCGATGCCCGGCCCGTTCTCGAGGGCCCCGACATCGCCCGCGTGCTGACCCGTATCGCCCACGAGATCGTCGAACGCGCCAAGGGCGCCGACGACGTGGTGCTCCTCGGCATCCCGACCCGGGGGGTCTTCCTCGCCCAGCGGCTCGCCGCCAAGCTGGAGCAGATCACCGACCGCAAGGTCCCCGTCGGCTCGCTCGACATCACCATGTACCGCGACGACCTGCGCATGCACCCGCCGCGTGCGCTGGCCCGCACCGAGATCCCCGGTGACGGCATCGACGGCCGCCTCGTCGTCCTCGTCGACGACGTGCTCTTCTCCGGCCGCACCATCCGCGCCGCCCTCGACGCCCTGAACGACATCGGGCGCCCGCGCGCGGTGCAGCTCGCGGTCCTCGTCGACCGCGGCCACCGCGAACTGCCCATCCGCGCCGACTACGTCGGCAAGAACCTCCCCACGTCGTTGCGGGAGACGGTCAAGGTCCTGCTCGCCGAGGAGGACGGTCGCGACACCGTGCTGCTCGGTGTGAAGCCGGCCGGCCAGTAGCACGTCCGGCGTACGGCCGCCCGGCGGGCCCGTACGCGCACCGGTCTGCCCTGAATCTCCCCGAATGAACTGCCTTACGGAGCCTGACAGATGCAGCGTCATCTCATCTCGGCCGCCGACCTCACCCGCGACGACGCCGTCCTGATCCTCGACACCGCCGAGGAGATGGCCCGGGTCGCCGACCGGCCGATCAAGAAACTGCCGACCCTGCGCGGCCGCACGATCGTCAACCTCTTCTTCGAGGACTCCACCCGCACCCGCATCTCCTTCGAGGCCGCCGAGAAGCGTCTCTCCGCGGACGTCATCAACTTCTCCGCCAAGGGCTCCAGCGTGTCCAAGGGCGAGTCCCTGAAGGACACCGCCCAGACCCTGGAGGCGATGGGCGTCGACGCCGTCGTCATCCGGCACGGCGCCTCCGGGGCCCCCTACCGCCTGGCCAACTCCGGCTGGATCGACGCCGCCGTCATCAACGCCGGCGACGGCACCCACCAGCACCCCACCCAGGCCCTGCTGGACGCCTTCACCATGCGCCGCCGCCTGGTCGGCCGGGACGCCGGCCTCGGCCAGGACCTGGCCGGCCGGCGCATCACCATCGTCGGCGACGTCCTGCACAGCCGGGTCGCCCGCTCCAACGTCGACCTGCTGCACACCCTCGGCGCCGAGGTCACCCTGGTCGCCCCGCCCACCCTGGTGCCGGTCGGCGTCGAGACCTGGCCCTGCGAGGTCTCCTACGACCTCGACAGCACGCTGCCGAAGTCCGACGCGGTGATGATGCTCCGCGTCCAGCGCGAGCGCATGAACGCCGCCTTCTTCCCGACCGAGCGCGAGTACTCCCGGCGCTACGGCCTCGACGGCGACCGCATGGCCAGGCTGCCCGAGCACGCCATCGTGATGCACCCCGGCCCGATGGTCCGCGGCATGGAGATCACCGCCGAGGTCGCCGACTCCGACCGCTGCACCGTCGTGGAGCAGGTCGCCAACGGAGTCTCCATCCGGATGGCCGTCCTGTACCTGCTGCTCGGCGGAAACGAGCCCGCCGTCTCCCACCCGCGTACCGAGGAGAAGTAAGACCCATGAGCAAGATCCTGATCCATGGTGCGAAGGTGCTCGGCGGCGAGCCGCAGGACGTGCTGATCGACGGCGAGACCATCGCCGAGGTCGGCCGGGGGCTGAGCGCCGAGGGCGCCGAGGTCGTGGAGGCCGACGGCAAGGTGCTGCTGCCGGGCCTGGTCGACCTGCACACCCACCTGCGCGAACCCGGCCGCGAGGACTCCGAGACCGTCCTCACCGGCACGCGCGCCGCCGCGAGCGGCGGCTACACGGCCGTCTTCGCCATGGCCAACACCTTCCCCGTCGCCGACACCGCCGGTGTGGTGGAACAGGTCTGGCGGCTCGGCCGGGAGCACGGCTACTGCGACGTCCGGCCCATCGGCGCGGTCACCGTCGGCCTGGAGGGCAGGAAGCTCGCCGAGCTGGGCGCCATGCACGAGTCGGCCGCCGGGGTCACCGTCTTCTCCGACGACGGCAAGTGCGTCGACGACGCCGTGATCATGCGCCGCGCGCTGGAGTACGTGAAGGCCTTCGGCGGCGTCGTCGCCCAGCACGCGCAGGAGCCGCGGCTCACCGAGGGCGCCCAGATGAACGAGGGCGTCGTCTCCGCCGAGCTGGGCCTGGGCGGCTGGCCGGCCGTCGCCGAGGAGTCGATCATCGCGCGGGACGTGCTGCTCGCCGAGCACGTCGGCTCCCGCGTCCACATCTGCCACCTGTCGACCGCCGGCAGCGTCGAGATCGTCCGCTGGGCCAAGTCCCGCGGCATCGACGTCACCGCCGAGGTCACCCCGCACCACCTGCTCCTCACCGAGGAGATGGTGCGCTCCTACAACCCGGTCTACAAGGTCAACCCGCCGCTGCGCACCGACCGCGACGTGCTGGCCCTGCGCGAGGCGCTCGCCGACGGCACGATCGACATCGTCGCCACCGACCACGCGCCCCACCCGCACGAGGACAAGGACTGCGAGTGGGCCGCGGCCGCCATGGGCATGGTGGGCCTGGAGACCGCGCTGTCCGTGGTCCAGGAGACCATGGTCGACACGGGCCTGCTGGACTGGGCCGGCGTCGCCGACCGCATGTCCGTCAAGCCCGCGAGCATCGGCCGGGCCACCGGGCACGGCCGTCCCGTCTCGGCTGGTGAGCCCGCCAACCTCACCCTGGTCGACACGGCATACCGTGGCCAGGTGGACCCCGCGGGCTTCGCCTCGCGCAGCCGCAACACCCCCTACGAGGGCCGTGAGCTGCCGGGCCGTGTGACGCACACGTGGCTGCGGGGCAAGGCCACGCTCGTCGACGGGAAGCTCACGTGACACCTGTAATCCTGCTGGCCGAGGCCAGGAAGTCGGCCGAGGTCACCGACTGGCCGGCCCGCATCGGCTGGCTCGTCGGACTCGCCCTCTTCGTCGCGCTCGTCTACTGGCTGATGCGCGAGGGCTGGAAGTGGCGCGGCACCCTCCAGAGCGACCTGCCCGCGCCGCCCAGCGCGCCGGAGGAGACCGGCCCGGCGAAACTGACCATGAGCGGCCGCTACCACGGCTCCACCACCGCCGGGCAGTGGCTGGACCGGATCGTGGCCCACGGCCTGGGCACCCGCAGCCGGGCCGAGCTCACCCTGACCGACGCGGGCCTGGACGTCGAACGCCCCGGAGCGCGGGACTTCTTCGTCCCCGCGGCCGCGCTGCGCGGCGCCCGGCTCGACAAGGGCATCGCCGGCAAGGTCCTCACCGAGGGCGGCCTGCTGGTGGTGACCTGGGCGCTCGGCGACAAGCTGATCGACTCCGGCTTCCGCTCCGACCACGCGGCCGAGCACCCCGCCTGGGTCGACGCCCTGAACCAGATGACCAACGACACGGAAGGCGCACGATGACGACCTCCACCAGGGGAGCCGTGAAGGTTCCCGCCGTACTCGTCCTGGAGGACGGCCGCACCTTCCGCGGCCGCGCCTACGGGGCCGTGGGGGAGACCTTCGGCGAGGCCGTGTTCTCCACCGGCATGACCGGCTACCAGGAGACGCTCACCGACCCGTCGTACGACCGGCAGATCGTCGTCGCGACCGCCCCGCAGATCGGCAACACCGGCTGGAACGACGAGGACGACGAGTCCCGGCGCATCTGGGTCTCCGGCTACGTCGTGCGCGACCCCGCGCGCGTGCCGTCCAACTGGCGGGCCAAGCGCTCCCTGGACGACGAGCTGGTCGCGCAGGGCGTGGTCGGCATCTCCGGGATCGACACCCGCGCCCTCACCCGCCACCTGCGCGAGCGCGGCTCGATGCGCGCGGGCATCTTCTCCGGAGAGGCGATCGCCCCCGAGACCGAGCTGGTCGGGCGCGTGCAGGCCCAGCCGCACATGAAGGGCGCGAGCCTCTACGAGGAGGTCGCGACCAAGGAGGCGTACGTCGTCCCGGCGATCGGCGAGAAGCGCTTCACGGTCGCCGCGATCGACCTCGGCATCAAGGGCATGACCCCCCGGCGCATGGCCGAGCGCGGCATCGAGGTGCACGTCCTGCCCGCCACCGCCACCGCCGACGAGGTCTACGCCGTCGGCCCGGACGGCGTCTTCTTCTCCAACGGCCCCGGCGACCCCGCCACCGCCGACGGCCCCGTCGCGCTCATGCAGGCCGTCCTGGAGCGCAGGACGCCGCTGTTCGGCATCTGCTTCGGCAACCAGATCCTCGGCCGCGCCCTCGGCTTCGGCACCTACAAGCTGAAGTACGGCCACCGCGGCATCAACCAGCCGGTCCAGGACCGCACGACCGGCAAGGTCGAGGTCACCGCGCACAACCACGGCTTCGCCGTGGACGCGCCGCTCGACCGGGTCAGCGAGACGAAGTTCGGCCGCGCCGAGGTCTCGCACGTCTGCCTGAACGACGACGTCGTGGAGGGGCTGCAGCTGCTCGACCAGCCGGCCTTCTCCGTCCAGTACCACCCCGAAGCGGCGGCGGGCCCGCACGACGCCGCCTACCTCTTCGACCGCTTCGTCTCCCTGATGGAGGGCCAGCGTGCCTAAGCGCACCGATATCCAGTCCGTCCTGGTCATCGGCTCCGGCCCGATCGTCATCGGCCAGGCCGCCGAGTTCGACTACTCCGGCACCCAGGCGTGCCGCGTGCTCAAGGCCGAGGGCCTGCGCGTCGTCCTGGTGAACTCCAACCCGGCGACGATCATGACCGACCCGGAGATCGCCGACGCCACCTACGTCGAGCCGATCACCCCCGAGTTCGTCGAGAAGATCATCGCCAAGGAGCGCCCCGACGCCCTGCTGCCCACCCTGGGCGGCCAGACGGCCCTGAACACCGCGATCTCGCTGCACGAGAACGGCGTGCTGGAGAAGTACGGCGTCGAGCTGATCGGCGCCAAGCCCGAGGCGATCCACAAGGGTGAGGACCGCGACCTCTTCAAGGACGTCGTGGAGGAGGTCCGCAGGAAGACCGGGCACGGCGAGTCCGCCCGCTCGGTCATCTGCCACACCATGGACGACGTCCTCCAGGGCGTCGAGACGCTCGGCGGCTACCCGGTCGTCGTCCGCCCCTCCTTCACCATGGGCGGCGCCGGATCCGGCTTCGCCCACGACGAGGAGGAGCTGCGCCGCATCGCCGGCCAGGGCCTCACCCTGTCTCCGACCACCGAGGTGCTCCTGGAGGAGTCCATCCTCGGCTGGAAGGAGTACGAGCTGGAGCTCATGCGCGACAAGCACGACAACGTCGTGGTCGTCTGCTCCATCGAGAACTTCGACCCCATGGGCGTGCACACCGGCGACTCGATCACCGTGGCGCCCGCGATGACGCTGACCGACCGCGAGTACCAGGTGCTGCGCGACGTCGGCATCGCGATCATCCGCGAGGTCGGCGTCGACACCGGCGGCTGCAACATCCAGTTCGCGGTGAACCCCGAGGACGGCCGCGTCATCGTCATCGAGATGAACCCGCGCGTGTCGCGCTCCTCGGCGCTCGCCTCGAAGGCGACCGGCTTCCCGATCGCCAAGATCGCCGCCAAGCTGGCCGTCGGCTACACGCTGGACGAGATCCCGAACGACATCACGCGGGAGACCCCGGCCTCCTTCGAGCCCACCCTCGACTACGTGGTCGTCAAGGCCCCGCGCTTCGCCTTCGAGAAGTTCCCGCAGGCCGACTCCACGCTGACCACCACCATGAAGTCGGTCGGCGAGGCCATGGCCATCGGCCGCAACTTCCCCGAGGCCTTCCAGAAGGCGCTGCGCTCGCTGGAGAAGAAGGGCAGCCAGTTCGCCTTCACCGGTGAGCCCGGCGACAAGGACGCGCTGCTGCGCGAGGCCGTACGGCCCACCGACGGCCGGATCAACACGGTCATGCAGGCCATCCGCGCGGGCGCCACCCCGGAGGAGGTCTTCGCGTACACGAGGATCGACCCCTGGTTCGTCGACCAGCTCTTCCTGATCAAGGAGATCGCCGACGAGCTGGCCGGGGCACCGGAGCTGACCCGCGAGCTGCTCGCCGACGCCAAGCGGCACGGCTTCTCCGACCAGCAGATCGCCGAGATCCGCGGCCTGCGCGAGGACGTCGTCCGCGAGGTCCGGCACGCCCTCGGCATCCGCCCGGTCTACAAGACGGTCGACACCTGCGCCGCCGAGTTCGCCGCGAAGACGCCGTACTTCTACTCGTCCTACGACGAGGAGACCGAGGTCGCCCCGCGCGAGAAGCCGGCCGTCATCATCCTGGGCTCCGGCCCGAACCGCATCGGCCAGGGCATCGAGTTCGACTACTCCTGCGTCCACGCCTCCTTCGCGCTGTCGGACGCCGGGTACGAGACCGTGATGGTCAACTGCAACCCGGAGACCGTCTCCACCGACTACGACACCTCCGACCGCCTGTACTTCGAGCCGCTGACGCTCGAGGACGTGCTGGAGATCGTCCACGCGGAGTCGCTCGCGGGCCCGATCGCCGGCGTGGTCGTCCAGCTCGGCGGCCAGACCCCGCTGGGCCTCGCGCAGGCCCTGAAGGACAACGGCGTGCCGATCGTCGGCACGTCCCCCGAGGCGATCCACGCCGCCGAGGACCGCGGCGCCTTCGGCCGCGTCCTCGCCGAGGCCGGCCTGCCCGCCCCGAAGCACGGCACGGCCACCACCTTCGCCGAGGCCAAGGCCATCGCCGACGAGATCGGCTACCCGGTGCTGGTGCGGCCCTCCTACGTCCTCGGCGGCCGCGGCATGGAGATCGTCTACGACGAGACCCGCCTCGCCTCCTACATCGCGGAGTCGACCGAGATCAGCCCCTCCCGGCCGGTGCTCGTCGACCGCTTCCTCGACGACGCCATCGAGATCGACGTCGACGCCCTCTACGACGGCGAGGAGCTGTACCTCGGCGGTGTCATGGAGCACATCGAGGAGGCCGGCATCCACTCCGGCGACTCGGCGTGCGCCCTGCCCCCGATCACCCTCGGCGGCTTCGACATCAAGCGCCTGCGCGCCTCCACGGAGGCGATCGCCAAGGGCGTCGGCGTGCGCGGCCTGATCAACATCCAGTTCGCGATGGCCGGGGACATTCTCTACGTCCTGGAGGCCAACCCGCGCGCCTCCCGCACGGTCCCCTTCACCTCCAAGGCGACCGCGGTGCCGCTGGCCAAGGCCGCCGCCCGGATCTCGCTGGGCGCGACCGTGGCCGAGCTGCGCGCCGAGGGCCTGCTCCCGGCGAACGGCGACGGCGGCGAGCTGCCGCTGGACGCGCCGATCTCCGTCAAGGAGGCCGTCATGCCCTGGTCGCGCTTCCGCGACATCCAGGGCCGCGGCGTCGACACCGTCCTCGGCCCGGAGATGCGCTCCACCGGCGAGGTCATGGGCATCGACTCCGTCTTCGGCACGGCGTACGCCAAGTCGCAGGCGGGCGCCTACGGGCCGCTGCCCACCAAGGGCCGCGCCTTCATCTCGGTCGCCAACCGGGACAAGCGCTCGATGATCTTCCCGGCGCGCGAGCTGGTCGCCCACGGCTTCGAGCTGCTCGCCACCTCCGGCACCGCCGAGGTCCTCAGGCGCAACGGCATCAACGCCACCGTCGTGCGCAAGCAGTCCGAGGGCACCGGCCCGAACGGCGAGAAGACCATCGTCCAGCTCATCCACGACGGCGAGGTCGACCTCATCGTCAACACCCCGTACGGCACCGGCGGCCGCCTCGACGGCTACGACATCCGTACGGCGGCGGTGGCCCGCTCGGTCCCGTGCCTGACGACCGTCCAGGCGCTCGCGGCGGCCGTCCAGGGCATCGACGCCCTCAACCACGGCGACGTGGGCGTGCGCTCACTCCAGGAACACGCGCAGCACCTGACCGCGGCCCGCGACTAGCAGCCCTTGAGGGGGACACCGGAAACGGTGTCCCCCTCTTCACGAGGACACCATGTACAAGATCTTCTTCAATCTCGTCTTCCGGCGGATGGACCCCGAGCAGGCCCACCACCTGGCCTTCCGCTGGATCCGCCTCGCGGCGCGCGTCCCCGTGCTGCGCACCTTCGCCGCCGCCGCCCTCGCGCCCCGCCACAAAGAGCTGCGCACCGAGGCCTTCGGCCTGCGCATGCACGGCCCCTTCGGGCTCGCAGCCGGCTTCGACAAGAACGCCGTGGCCGTCGACGGCATGTCGATGCTGGGCTTCGACCACGTCGAGATCGGCACGGTCACCGGCGAGCCGCAGCCCGGCAACCCCAGGAAGCGGCTGTTCCGGCTCGTCGCGGACCGCGCCCTGATCAACCGCATGGGCTTCAACAACGACGGCTCGCTCACCGTCGCCGCGCGGCTGGCCACCCGCCGGCCGGTCTTCCGGACCGTCGTGGGCGTCAACATCGGCAAGACCAAGGTCGTCCCGGAGGCGGAGGCCGTCGGCGACTACGTGAAGTCCGCCGAGCGCCTGGCGCCCTACGCCGACTACCTGGTCGTCAACGTCTCCTCGCCCAACACGCCCGGCCTGCGCAACCTGCAGGCCACCGAGGCGCTGCGCCCGCTGCTGACCGCCGTGCGCGAGGCCGCCGACCGCGTGGTGGCGAACCGGCGCGTCCCGCTGCTGGTGAAGATCGCCCCGGACCTCGCCGACGAGGACGTCGACGCCGTCGCCGACCTGGCCGTCGAACTGGGCCTGGACGGCATCATCGCCACGAACACCACCATCGCGCGCGAGGGGCTGGGCCTCAGGTCCGACCCCGCGCTGGTGAAGGAGGCCGGCGGCCTGTCCGGCGCCCCGCTCAGGGCCCGCTCCCTGGAGGTCCTGCGCCGCCTCTACGCGCGCGTGGGCGACCGGATCACCCTGGTGGGCGTCGGCGGCATCGAGACCGCCGAGGACGCCTGGCAGCGGATCCTGGCCGGTGCCACGCTGGTCCAGGGGTACAGCGCCTTCGTCTACGAGGGCCCGTTCTGGTCCCGCGCGATCCACAAGGGCCTCGCCGCGCGCCTGCGCACCAGCCCGTACGCCACCCTCGCCGACGCGGTCGGCGCCGACGTGAGGAAGCCCGCATGACGGTTCTGGAACCCTTCGGCGCCCGGTTGCGCCGCGCCATGGACGAGCGCGGGCCGCTGTGCGTCGGCATCGACCCGCACGCCTCCCTGCTCACCGAGTGGGGCCTGAACGACGACGTGGCCGGTCTGGAGCGGTTCAGCCGCACGGTCGTCGAGGCGCTGGCGGACCGGGTCGCCGTGATGAAGCCGCAGAGCGCTTTCTTCGAGCGGTTCGGCTCACGCGGGATCGCCGTGCTGGAGAAGACGGTCCAGGAGGCCCGCGCGGCCGGCGCCCTGGTCGTGATGGACGCCAAGCGCGGCGACATCGGCTCGACCATGGCCGGGTACGCCGAGGCCTACCTGCACAAGGACGCCCCGCTGTTCTCCGACGCGCTCACCGTCTCGCCCTACCTCGGCTACGGCTCGCTGAGCCCGGCCGTCGCGCTGGCCAGGGAGAGCGGCGCCGGGCTGTTCGTGCTGGCGCTGACCTCCAACCCGGAGGGCCCCGAGGTGCAGCACGCGGTCCGTGCCGACGGCCGCAGCGTGGCCGCGACCATGCTCGCCCACCTGGCCGCCGAGAACGCGGGCGAGGAGCCCCTGGGCTCCTTCGGCGCGGTCGTCGGCGCGACGGTGGGGGACCTGTCGGCGTACGACCTCGCCGTCAACGGCCCGCTCCTCGCCCCGGGCGTCGGGGCGCAGGGGGCGACGGCGGCCGACCTGCCGGCGGTGTTCGGGGCGGCGGTGCGCAACGTCGTGCCGAACGTCAGCCGGGGTGTCCTGCGGCAGGGACCCGACGCCGGTGCCCTGCGCACGGCGACGGAACGCTTCGCGGAGGAGATCCGGGCCGCCGTCGCCGGCGGCTGAGACCCCAGGTGGGAGCCGTCGGCGAGCGGCAAGGGGCCGGGTTGAGCGTGAATACATCCTCAAATTGAGGGCAGTATGTCTGAAATGTCCGGCCTGACGGCGGCTGACCTGTACTTTTCCGCTGTTCTCGCTGACTCTGGCGGACTTAATCGCTAGTCTCCGAGCAGAGTTAACGGGCGAGCGTGTTGCTCGTGGCTCCCCAGGTGTGGGGCGACTAGGTTCCTCACCGGTCCGTATCCGACAGTTCGACATCCGAGGTGACGTAGGCGTGGCTCTTCCGCCCCTTACCCCTGAACAGCGCGCAGCCGCGCTCGAAAAGGCCGCCGCGGCTCGCCGGGAGCGGGCCGAGGTCAAGAATCGACTCAAGCACTCCGGCGCCTCCCTGCACGAGGTCATCAAGCAGGGCCAGGAGAACGACGTCATCGGCAAGATGAAGGTCTCCGCACTGCTCGAGTCGCTGCCCGGCGTGGGCAAGGTCCGCGCCAAGCAGATCATGGAGCGTCTGGGCATCTCCGAGAGCCGCCGGGTGCGCGGCCTCGGCTCCAACCAGATCGCTTCCCTGGAGCGTGAGTTCGGCAGCACCGGCTCCTGAGTCCGGGTCCCGCCGGACCCAGGAGTCCCGGGCACTCCGGGATTGCTGGAATAATCGCTGCATGGCTGCAACATTCCGGGGGACGACCCCCGAGCCCCCGGACGTACGTCCGCGGCTGACCGTGCTCTCCGGCCCCTCGGGGGTCGGCAAGAGCACGGTCGTCGCCCATATGCGCAAGGAGCACCCCGAGGTCTGGCTCTCGGTCTCGGCCACGACCCGCAAGCCGCGCCCCGGCGAGCAGCACGGAGTCCACTACTTCTTCGTCACCGACGAGGAGATGGACAAGCTGATCGCCAACGGCGAGCTGCTCGAGTGGGCCGAGTTCGCCGGCAACCGGTACGGCACGCCCCGCGCGGCCGTCATCGAGCGGCTGGAGAACGGCGAGCCCGTGCTGCTGGAGATCGACCTCCAGGGCGCCCGGCAGGTCCGTGAGTCCATGTCGGACGCCCAGCTGGTGTTCCTGGCCCCGCCCTCCTGGGAGGAGCTGGTGCGCAGGCTCACCGGCCGGGGGACCGAGCCGCCCGAGGTCATCGAGCGCCGCCTGGAGGCGGCCAGAACCGAGCTGGCGGCCGAGCCGGAGTTCGACACGACCCTGGTCAACACCTCCGTCGAGGACGTGGCCCGCGAGCTGCTAGCCTTGATGGCAGTTGTGTGATCGTGACCGTGATCACGATCATCTATTCTTTTCCACCCATCGGAAGGTAGAGCGTGTCCTCTTCCATCACCGCGCCCGAGGGCATCATCAACCCGCCGATCGACGAGCTTCTCGAGGCCACCGACTCGAAGTACAGCCTCGTGATCTACGCGGCCAAGCGTGCCCGCCAGATCAACGCGTACTACTCGCAGCTCGGCGAGGGCCTCCTCGAGTACGTCGGTCCGCTCGTGGACACCCACGTCCACGAGAAGCCGCTCTCGATCGCCCTGCGCGAGATCAACGCCGGTCTGCTGACCTCCGAGGCCATCGAGGGCCCGGCGCAGTAACACCGTCAGATCGCAGTTGGTTTGTCCACAGGCCCGGCAGTCACTCTCCCCGGAGGGGGGACCCCTGCCGGGCCTGTGGTGTGTGATGGACTCGTACGCAGCCGAGCCGGGAGAGATGGCGGGACATGGTGGACAAGCCGAGGGTCGTTCTGGGCGTCAGCGGCGGCATCGCCGCGTACAAGGCCTGCGAGCTGCTGAGAAGGCTCACGGAGTCGGGCCATGACGTCCGGGTGGTGCCCACCGCCTCCGCGCTGCACTTCGTCGGCGCCGCCACCTGGTCCGCCCTGTCCGGCAACCCGGTCGCCACCGAGGTCTGGGACGACGTCCACCAGGTCCCGCACGTCCGCATCGGCCAGCACGCCGACCTGGTCGTCGTCGCCCCGGCGACCGCCGACACCCTCGCCCGGGCCGCCCACGGCCTCGCCGACGACCTGCTCACCAACACGCTGCTCACCGCCCGCTGCCCGGTGGTGTTCGCGCCCGCCATGCACACCGAGATGTGGGAGCACCCCGCCACCCAGGAGAACGTGGCCACGCTGCGCCGCCGCGGCGCCGTCGTCCTGGAGCCCGCCGTCGGCCGACTCACCGGCGTCGACACCGGCAAGGGCCGGCTGCCCGACCCGGTGGAGATCTTCGAGGCCTGCCGCCGGGTGCTGGCCCGGGGCGTCGCCGAGCCGGACCTCGCGGGACGCCACGTCGTCGTCTCGGCCGGCGGCACCCGCGAGCCCCTCGACCCCGTCCGCTTCCTCGGCAACCGCTCCTCCGGCAAGCAGGGCTACGCACTGGCCCGCACGGCCGCCGCCCGCGGCGCCCGGGTGACGCTGGTCGCGGCCAACACCGGGCTGCCCGACCCGGCCGGCGTCGACGTGGTCCCGGTGGGCACCGCCGTCCAGCTGCGCGAGGCGGTCCTGAAGGCCGCGGCGGACGCCGACGCCGTGGTCATGGCCGCCGCCGTCGCCGACTTCCGCCCGGCCGCCTACGCGGCCGGGAAGATCAAGAAGAAGGACGGCCAGGACCCCGAGCCGGTCGTCCTGGTGCGCAATCCCGACATCCTCGCGGAGATCTCGGCCGACCGCGCCCGCGCCGGACAGCTCGTGGTCGGCTTCGCCGCCGAGACCGACGACGTCCTCGCCAACGGCCGCGCCAAGCTCGCCCGCAAGGGCTGCGACCTGCTCGTCGTCAACGAGGTGGGGGAGCGCAAGACCTTCGGCTCGGAGGAGAACGAGGCCGTGGTGCTGGGTGCCGACGGCACCGAGACCCCCGTGCCGCACGGGCCGAAGGAGGCCCTCGCGGACATCGTCTGGGACCTCGTGGCCGCCCGTCTCGGCTGAGCCGCCGGGCCGCCCGCGAGCACCCGCGTTCCGCCGTCCGGACCGCATCGATTCGGCCGTTCGACGTCTTTCCCCGCCCCGAGAATGTGGCGCGACGGCCCTGGCCAAGGCCGCGCGGCATTGTGCAGAATGCCCGTGCCGCAGGTCACAGCGCTCCCGAGAGGCGAGACGGGTGGGCCCGCGGCGGAGTGCGACCGATAAACTGTTCACGGACCACGCCGGGCGCAGCTCCCGCGCGGGGTCCGACCATGATCAGCCAGCAGCCGCTGCAACCCCAGGGAGCGTTGTGTCCCGTCGCCTGTTCACCTCGGAGTCCGTGACCGAAGGTCACCCCGACAAGATCGCTGACCAGATCAGCGACACCATTCTCGACGCGCTCCTGCGCGAGGACCCGACCTCCCGGGTCGCCGTCG
>NZ_KQ948855.1:321763-433239 GCF_001514215.1 Streptomyces bungoensis | reverse complement strand
TCACCCGGTCCAGGCGCCGGACGTCCTTCGCTCCGCCCGGTTTGCGCTGCTCTCCCACGACGGTTCCGTCGGCCTGCTCCGCTGGGCTGCTGACCTGGCTGGTCACTGAACTGGACCTCCTTCGAGGCGGCTGTCCGGGTGTGGTCGTCCCACGGACCTTCCCAGGATCAACCCTACGTCGGTTAGGGTCGCCTTCCCGCGGCCATCCGTATGATGGACGGCGTTTCGAGACGGCCTCTCGCACTGACTTCCCATGATTGCGCGCGCCGCTACAGCTTCGATCGATCGCGCTTCGACCAATCACCTTCCATCGACACTCCACACAAGCCGGACGGACTGACACGCTGCTGACAAGTGTCGGCCGTTCAGGAGTTCAGATACGTCAGCACGGCCAGAACACGCCGGTGGTCGCCGTCGCTCTGGGCCAGCCCGAGCTTCAGGAAGATGTTGCTGACGTGCTTCTCCACGGCCCCGTCGCTGACCACCAGCTGCCGGGCGATCGCCGAGTTGGTGCGCCCCTCGGCCATCAGGCCGAGCACCTCGCGCTCGCGCGGGGTCAGCCCCGTCAGCACGTGCTGCTTGCGGCTGCGCCCGAGCAGCTGCGCGACCACCTCGGGGTCCAGCGCCGTACCGCCCCGCGCCACCCGCACCACCGCGTCGACGAACTCCCGCACCTCGGCGACCCGGTCCTTGAGCAGGTAGCCCACGCCCCGGCTGGAGCCGGCCAGCAGTTCGGTGGCGTACCGCTCCTCCACGTACTGCGACAGCACCAGCACTCCCAGCCCCGGGTGCGCCCTGCGCAGCCGCACGGCCGCCCGCACGCCTTCGTCGGTGTGCGTCGGCGGCATCCGCACGTCCGCCACCACGACGTCGGGCAGCGCGCCCTGGGCGTCCAGGTCGGCGATCGTCTTGACCAGCGCCTCCGCGTCGCCGACACCGGCGACCACCTCGTGTCCGCGGTCGGTCAGCAGCCGGGTCAGGCCCTCCCTGAGCAGCACTGAGTCCTCGGCGATGACCACCCGCACCCTGTCCTCCACGATCTCCCGGCCCCCCACAGCCCGACCTTCCGACGACGGCGTCCCGTAACGGAGGTCCAGCATTCCAGCATTCGGGCCGCCGTGCGCAGGAGCCGGTGGATCAGGTGCGGTCAGGGGGTGCGGGCGGACGCCGGCCGGTGGCGGGCGCGGCGCCCCCGTTCAGGTCCGCCAGGGCAGCTCGGCGATCACCCGGGTGGGGCCGCCCACCGGGGAGTCCACCACCAGGACCCCGTCCACCGCGCCGAGGCGGCCGGCCAGTCCCGCCAGGCCCGAGCCCCGGGAGGCGTCCGCGCCGCCGGCGCCGTCGTCCACGACCTGGAGGAGCAGCCGGTCCTCCGCGCGCCACACGTCGACCGAGGCGGAGCGGGCCCGGCTGTGCTTGCTGATGTTCTGCAGCAGCTCGGAGACGGTGAAGTAGGCGATGCCCTCGATGGCCGGGGCGGGACGGGCCGGCAGGTCGACCTCCACCCGCACCGGGACGGTGCAGCGGGAGGCGACCGAGGACAGGGCCGCGTCCAGGCCCCGGTCGGTGAGCACGGCCGGATGGATGCCGCGCGCGAGGTCGCGCAGCTCCTGCAGCGCCGTCTTCACCTCGCCGTGCGCGTCCTCCACCATCCGGGCCGCCGCCCGCGGGTCCTCCCGCAGCTTCTCCTTGGCCAGGCCCAGGTCCATCGCCAGGTTCACCAGCCGGGCCTGCGCCCCGTCGTGCAGGTCCCGCTCGATGCGGCGCAGGTCGGCGGCGGCCGTGTCCACCACGACCCCGCGGTCGGACTCCAGTTCCACCACCCGCGCCGACAGCCGCGTCGGGCCGAGCAGCCCGCGCACCAGCAGCCCGTCCACCGCCGTCAGGGCCCGGACGATCCACGGCGTGGCCAGGGTGACCAGCAGACCGGCCAGGGCGGTCACGGTGATCTCGAACGGGTTGTCGAGGTACACGCTGTGGTGCCGGTCGCCGTACAGCTGCAGGCCGCCCTGGCCCGCGTACATCGGGAACACCCAGCGCCACAGCGGGTACGTCAGCAGCGACCAGCCCGAGGTCCAGAACGCGACCGACACGCCGAACGAGAAGACCGCCCACGGGAACTGCAGCAGCGCGTACAGCAGGTGGCGCCACGACGTACCGCTCTTGAGCACCGCGCCCATCCACGCGAACAGGCCGGACCGGCCCGTCCGCAGCGGCTCCGGGTCGGCCACCTCCAGGCCGAGCAGGGCGCGCGCCCGCATGCGCTCCAGCACCCCGAAGCCCCGGCAGCCGGCCAGCGCCGCCGCCAGCACCGGGATGCCGAGGAAGGTCACCAGCAGACCGGCGCCGAGCGACGCCATCGTGACCGTCCAGGTGAACAGGGCGATGGCGATCGGCAGGCTGAGCAGCACATAGCCGAGCTCGCGCCAGGCGCGCGGCTCGACGGGGGCCCGCAGGGCGGCGGGCAGCAGGTGGTGCCGTTCCCCGTCGTGGTCGGGGAAGCCGGATCCGGCCGGGTTCCCCGGTCGCCGCCCGTACTCCTGTCCGTACTCCGTGGCCATGGGTGAAGTCCCGTTCTCCTCGTCCTGACGGCGGTGCCGCCGTCCTCTCCCAGGGTGGTGTCGGGCGGCCGGGCGGGCCATGGAGGCCGTCGGTCTCTTCGGGCGGGGGTTTTCCCCACCCCCGGCCCGCTACTCGGTGCGGTCCCGCCAGGGCAGCTCCGCCGTGACCACCGTCGGGCCGCCGGGCGGTGAGTCGACGACGAAGAGGCCGTCCACCGCTCCGAGGCGCTCCGCGAGCCCCCGCATGCCGCTGCCGCCGTCCGGATCGGCGCCGCCGCGGCCGTCGTCGCGGACCTGGACGAGCAGCCGGTCCCTGGCGCGCCACACCTCGACCGACGCCGTGCGCGCCTGGCTGTGCTTGCTGATGTTCTGCAGCAGCTCGGAGACGGTGAAGTAGGCGATGCCCTCGATGGCCGCCGCAGGCCGGGCCGGCAGGTCCGCCGTCACCTTCACCGGCACCGTGCAGCGCGAGGCGACGGAGGACAGGGCCGCGTCCAGGCCCCGGTCGGTCAGCACGGCCGGATGGATGCCGCGCGCGAGGTCGCGCAGCTCCTGCAGGGCGAGCTTCACCTCGCCGTGCGCCTCGTCGACCATCGCCGCGACGTCGTCGTCCGCCCGGCCCTCCAGCAGCTTCTCCTTGGCCAGACCGAGCCCCATCGCCAGGTTCACCAGCCGGGCCTGCGCCCCGTCGTGCAGGTCGCGCTCGATGCGGCGCAGGTCGGCGGCGGCCGTGTCCACCACGACCCCGCGGTCGGACTCCAGTTCGGCGATACGGCGTTCCAGCTCGTCGGAGGGGGACAGCAGGCCCCGCACCATCGCCCGGTCCACGTTGGCCAGCCCCCGCGCGACGAACGGCAGGACCGGCCACAGCACGAACAGCGAGATCAGCACCGTGCAGAAGGTGAGGATGCCCCAGGGCAGCCGGACGAGGTCGTACAGCAGCGTCCGCCAGCCCACCGGGTCCTTCAGCGCCAGCCACAGCCGCTGCACCGGCCCGCCGCCCCTGACCAGCGGCAGCGGCGTCGGCTCCTCGACGCGCACCCCGAGCAGGGCCCGCGCCCGGGCCCGCTCCAGCTTGCCCAGCTGCCGGGCGCCGAGCAGAGCGGCGGCCAGCAGCGGAAGCCCGATCACCGTGAGGGTGAGCAGTCCGCTGACGAACACCGCCGTCATCACGTAGACGAAGCCGAACACCGCCACCGGCAGGTTCAGCAGGAGGTGCCCGATCTCCTTCCAGGTGTGCGCCGGGTAGGCGAGCCGGGCGGGAGGCAGGCGGTCGTCGGACCCGTCGGCCCGGTCGGCGACGGAGGCGGGAGCGGTCATACGGGTCAGCCTGCCGTGCCCGGCACCCGTCGCGCCATGCGGTTCACCGCCCTGTGGGACGGGGGAAAACCCCACCGTCCGGGGAAAGCGGCACCCGTCCCGGCGGGCCCCCCGAGTCCCACGGTGTGACTGCCCGCTTACCGTGTCTTTATGAGGGCCTAGACTCCCGTGCGTACAGATCCTCGAATCAGTCGCATCACAGAGTTCGGCACGTCACGAGGTCAGGGAGCGAGGGGCGGACGGTGCGGGAGACGTTGGGGCACTCGACCATCGCCGCGGCGGACGTCGCGGCCGGCTACTTCCGGTCGTACTCGGCCGTGGGACTGCTCGCCCTGATCGGCGTGCTGTTCGTCGCGGTCGCCTTCGGCGCGGGCCGCCTGCTGCGGCCGGTCGTGCCGACCCCCGAGAAGCTGCTGACCTACGAGTGCGGTGTCGACCCCGTCGGCGAGGGCTGGGCCCACACCCAGGTCCGCTACTACGTCTACGCCTTCCTCTACGTGATCTTCGCCGTCGACTCGGTCTTCCTGTTCCCGTGGGCCACCGTCTTCGCCGCCCCCGGCTACGGCGCGGCGACCCTGGTGGAGATGTTCGTCTTCCTCGGCTTCCTCGCCGTCGGCCTGCTGTACGCCTACAAGAAGGGGGTCCTGGAATGGACGTGAACCCGTCCGCTCCCGAGCCCCTGCCGCTCCCCGAGCCCAGGCGGCTGGGGACGCTCGCCCGGCTCGCCCCCGAGCCGATGAAGGTGGTCCTCAACTGGGGCCGCCGCTACTCGCTGTGGGTCTTCAACTTCGGTCTCGCCTGCTGCGCGATCGAGTTCATCGCCGCGTCGATGGCCCGCCACGACTTCATCCGCCTCGGCGTCATCCCGTTCGCCCCGGGCCCCCGCCAGGCCGACCTGATGGTCGTCTCCGGCACGGTCACGGACAAGATGGCCCCGGCCGTCAAGCGCCTGTACGAGCAGATGCCGGAGCCGAAGTACGTCATCTCCTTCGGCGCCTGCTCCAACTGCGGCGGCCCCTACTGGGACTCGTACTCCGTCACCAAGGGCGTCGACCAGATCATCCCGGTCGACGTGTACGTCCCCGGCTGCCCGCCGCGCCCCGAGGCCCTGCTCCAGGGCATCCTCAAGCTCCAGGAGAAGATCGCCCGCGAGTCGCTGGGGGAGCGGTACGGCACGCCGGTCCGGCCCTCGGCCGCCGCCCTGCAGAGCGGCCTGGTGCGGCCGCCGGTCCCGCCCGTCGCCGGCTCTCCCGAGGGGGACGCGCGATGAGCACGGCCGGCTGGCTGCCCGCCCCCGCCGACGAGCTCTTCGGCGCGGAGGCCACGGTCGAGGAGGCGTACGAGGTCCTGACGGTGGACGTCCCGCCGTCCTCCTGGCTCACCGCGCTCGAGACCGCGCGTACGGCCCTGTCCTGCAGCTACTTCGACTGGCTGAGCGCGGTCGACGAACCCGGCACGGGCCTGCGCGTCTGCGCCCACGTCGTCGCCCTGCGCCCGGTGCGCCGGCTGCTCCTGCGCACCACGGTCCCGCACGAGGCGCCGGCGCTGCCCTCCGCCGTCGGCGTGTACGCGGGCGCCGGCTGGCACGAGCGCGAGACCCACGAGATGTTCGGGATCGTCTTCGAGGGCCACCCCGGCCTGGACCACCTCCTCCTCCCGGAGACCTTCGAGGGCCACCCGCTGCGCAAGGACTTCGTCCTCGCCGCCCGCGTGGCCAAGGCCTGGCCCGGAGCGAAGGAACCGGGCGAGTCGGACCACGGCGGACCGAAGCGCCGCCAGATGCTGCCACCGGGCGTTCCGGACCCGAACGAGTGGGGCCCGCTGAAGGGCCGGCTCCCCGCCGCACCCGCACGCCCGGCCCGGGGCGCGGGACGAGCCGCACCCGGCGAGCGCCCGGTACGCCGGACCCGCACGGCCACGGAGGGCTCGGCAAGCCAGACCCCCGCCCCCGGCGAGACCCCCGGCACGGCGGGGCCGGAGGCTCCTGCCCGTCCGCGTCGGACGCGGAGTGCGAGCGAGGGCTCGGCGAGCCGGACGGCGGCCCTCGGTGGGGACGCGGCCGAGGGGACGCAGGCGCCGGCCCCCGGTCCGGCCGGAGCCCCTGGCTCCGCCGGCGAGACCGCCGAGACGGCGGCGGAGGCCCCTGCCGGTCCGCATCGGACGCGGAGTGCGAGCGAGGGCTCGGCGAGCCGGACGGCGGCCCCGGGCGGGGACGCGGCCGAGGGCGACGCCTCCCAGGCGGCGAAGACCCCCGGTGAGGCCTCCCTCGCGCACGAGCCCGGTACGGCGCCCGCGCCGGCACGGCCCCGTCGCGCGCGCAGCGCCTCGGAGGGGTCGGCCACTCAGCGGTCCCAGGCCCCCGAGCCGGCGCCGGCCGACGCGGCGGAGCCGGACGGCACCGCCCGCCCCGCCTCCCCTCCCACGGCCCGCCGCGGTTCGGACGCCCCCTGGCACCACGCCCGCCCGGCGTTCGAGGAGCCGGAGGAGAAGACCGGGCCGCGCCCGGAGACACCCCGGACACCCGAAGCGGATCAGGAGCCGGAGGGAGCCGGGGAGCCGGCGCCGCCGAGCCCCGCCCCGGAGCCCGAGCCGGCCCCGCGGCCCACCACCCCGGACGACCCCTCGGACGACCCCTCAGGAGGCCCGCAGTGAACGACGTGCTGGACGTCGCCCTGCGACTCCTCGCCGTGTTCGTCGTCTTCCTCACCTTCCCCCTGATCGTCGGTCAGACCGAGCACAAGGTGATGGCCCACATGCAGGGCCGCCTCGGCCCGATGTACGCGGGCGGCTTCCACGGCTGGGCCCAGCTCATCGCCGACGGCGTGAAGTTCGCGCAGAAGGAGGACGTGGTCCCGGCGGACGCCGACCGCCGCGTCTTCCAGCTGGCCCCCGCCGTGGCCCTGCTCCCGTACCTGCTCGTCCTGCTCGTCATCCCGATCGGGCCGGGCGAGGGCGCCGTCGGGCAGGTGCTGGACGCGGGCGTGTTCTTCGTGCTCGCGGTGATGGGCGTCGGCGTCCTCGGCTCGCTGATGGCCGGCTGGGCCAGCGCCAACAAGTACTCCCTGCTCGGCGGCCTGCGCACGGCCGCCCAGCTGCTCGCCTACGAGCTTCCGATGCTGCTCGCCGCCGCCTCCGTCGCCATGGCCGCCGGAACCGTCTCGCTGCCCGGCATCCTGCACGCCTTCCACTGGTGGTGGCTGCCCTGGCAGATCGTCGGCGCGGTCGTGTTCTTCGTGGCCGGCCTCGCCGAGCTGCAGCGTCCCCCCTTCGACATGCCCGTCGCCGACTCGGAGATCATCTTCGGCGCGTACACCGAGTACACCGGCCTCAGGTTCGCGCTCTTCCTGCTCGCCGAGTACGCCGGCATCGTCGTCCTGTGCGGCCTGACCACCGTCCTCTTCCTGGGCGGCTGGCACGGCCCGTGGGGCGCCGACGGCCTCGGCTGGCTGTGGACCCTGCTGAAGACGGCGGTCCTCGCCTTCGTCGTCATCTGGCTCCGCGTCACCTACCCCCGGCTGCGCGAGGACCAGCTCCAGAAGCTCTCCTGGACCCTCCTCGTCCCCCTCTCCCTCGCCCAGATCGCCCTCACCGGCATCGTCAAGGTGGTGATCTCCTAATCATGTCCCGCCCGTCGCCCGACCACCGCCCCTCGACGACGCCCTCCGGGCGGCCCCGCCCGTCGTTCCCCGGCTCCGGCCTGGCCAAGGGCCTGGCCGTCACCCTGCGCACGATGACGAAGAAGACCGTCACGGAGCAGTACCCGGACACCCTCCCCGAGCTCCCGCCCCGCAGCCGCGGGGTGATCGGCCTGTTCGAGGAGAACTGCACGGTCTGCATGCTGTGCGCCCGCGAGTGCCCGGACTGGTGCATCTACATCGACTCCCACAAGGAGACCGTCCCGGCGGCGGCCCCCGGCGGCCGCGAACGCAGCCGCAACGTCCTCGACCGGTTCGCCATCGACTTCTCCCTGTGCATGTACTGCGGCATCTGCATCGAGGTCTGCCCGTTCGACGCCCTGTTCTGGTCCCCGGAGTTCGAGTACGCCGAGACCGACATCCGCGACCTCACCCACGAACGCGACAAGCTCCGCGAGTGGATGTGGACCGTCCCGGCCCCGCCCGCCCTCGACCCGGGCGCGGAGGAGCCGAAGGAGATCGCCGCCGCCCGCAAGAGCGCCGAGAAGCTCGCCGCGGCCCGCGCCGAGGCCGGGGAGGCGGACGCGTGAACCTCGCCGCAGCACCCCACGGCTTCCTGTCCCCGACCGGCGTCGAGATCGCCTTCCTGCTCGTCGGCCTCGTCACCTTCGGCGCCGCGCTCGTCACCGTCACCACCCGGCAGCTGGTGCACGCCGCCCTGTGGCTGGTGGTCGCGCTCGGCGGCCTCGCCGTCGAGTACCTGCTGCTCACGGCCGAGTTCATCGCCTGGGTGCAGGTCCTCGTCTACGTCGGCGCCGTCGTCGTCCTCCTGCTGTTCGGCCTGATGCTCACCAAGGCCCCCATCGGCCGCTCCCCGGACGCCGACTCCGGCAACCGCTGGGTCGCCCTGACCGTGGCGGCCGCCGCCGCGGGCGCCCTGGTCTGGGTGGTCGTCGACGCCTTCCGCACCACCTGGATCGACCTCGACGGCCCGCCCGCCGGCACCACCCGCGTCACCGGCGAGAGCCTCTTCCGCAACTGGGTCCTGCCCTTCGAGGCCCTCTCCGTCCTGCTCCTCGCGGCCCTCGTCGGCGCGATCGTCCTGTCCCGCAAGGCGAAGGCGGACACGGCCGGCGCCCCCGGTGCCAAGGAAGGCGCCCGCTGATGCACCTCGCCTACCCCGCCGTCCTCTCCGCCCTGCTCTTCTGCACCGGCCTGTACGGCGTCCTCGCCCGGCGCAACGCGATCCTGGTCCTGATGTCGGTCGAGCTGATGCTCAACGCCGTCAACCTCAACCTCGTCGCCTTCGACGTCTGGCTCAGCCGGGCCGCCCGCGACACCCTGCACTCCGGCCAGGCGCTGACCCTGTTCACCGTCGCCGTCGCCGCCGCCGAGATCGGCATCGGCCTGGCGATCGTGCTCGCCGTGTACCGCAACCGCGGCACCTCCGACATCGACCGGCTCCGCGACACCGCCGAGGGCCACGGCGGCGACGGCCCCGACGGCGGCACCCCCGCGGCCGAGAAGGCCGAGGCCACCGCGTGACCACGACCACCCTCGCCGTCCTCGTCCCGCTGCTGCCGTTCCTGGGCGCCGCGGCCGGGCTGCTGCTCGGCCGCACCGCGCCCGGGTTCGTCCGCCCGCTCGCCGTCCTGCCGCCGCTGGCCGCGCTCGTCCTGGCCGCGCTGGTCGCCGTACGCCAGGGCGGCGGCCAGGCCGTCGACGCCCACACCGAGCTGACGCCCACCGGTTCCGTGCCGATCGAACTGGCCCTGCACATCGACGGCTTCGCCGCGCTCGTCGCCGTCCTGGTCGCCTTCGTCGCCTCCTGCGTGCAGATCTACTCGACGGGCTACCTGCGCGACGACCCGCGCTACCCCTCCTACGCCGCCCTCGTCTCCCTGTTCACCTCCGCGATGCTCCTGGTCGTCTACTCCGGCGACCTGATCGTGCTGCTGGTCGGCTGGGAGGTCATGGGTATCTGCTCCTACTTCCTGGTCGGCCACTACTGGGAGACCCCCGAGGCCCGCGCCGCCTCCCTGAAGGCCTTCCTGGTCACCAAGCTCGGCGACGTGCCGTTCCTCATCGGCCTGTTCGCCCTGGCCACCGAGGCCGGGTCGTTCCAGATCACCCGCGTCCTCGGTGCCGTGGCGAGCGGTGGCATCGACCACCCGACCGTCATCGCCCTGCTGCTGCTCGCGGGCGTGGCCGGGAAGTCGGCGCAGTTCCCGCTGCACACCTGGCTCCCGGACGCGATGGCGGGCCCCACGCCCGTCTCGGCGCTCATCCACGCCGCGACGATGGTCGCCGCCGGCGTCTACTTCACCGCCCGTCTCCTCCCGCTCTTCGAGGCCTCCGCGGCCGCGATGGTGGTCCTCGCCGTCATGGCCGCCGTCACCATGACCGGCTCCGGTCTCGCCGCGCTCGCCCAGGACGACATCAAGCGCGTCCTCGCCTACTCGACGATCGGCCAGCTCGGCTACATGACCGGCGCCCTCGCCGTCGGCGACCGCGGCGCCGCCGTCTTCCACCTCCTGTCCCACGGCGCCTTCAAGGCGCTGCTGTTCCTCGCTGCCGGCGTGGTCATCCACGCCGCGGGCACCAACTCGCTCGCCGCCATGTCCCGCACGCACGGCCTGCGCGACCGCGTCCCGGACGCCTACTGGACGATGACCGTGGCCCTGCTCGCGCTCGCCGCGATCCCGCCCTTCAGCGGCTTCTTCTCCAAGGAGTCCGTCCTCGGCGCCGCCGAGCACGTCACCTCCGGCCACACCGGCCAAGCCCCCGGCGCGGCCGGCTGGATCGTCCTCGTCGCCGGCCTGCTCACGGCCCTGCTCACCGCCGCCTACGCCACCCGCCTGTGGCTGCTGGCCTTCTACGGGCGGGGCGCCGAGGCCTCCGACCACGGCCGCCAGCCCCTCACCATGACCGTGGTGCTGTGGGTCCTCGCCGTGCCGTCGCTCGCCTTCGGCGGCCTCGCCTACCGCGCCCTGCCCGGCTGGTTCGACGGCCGCGACCTGACCCCGAGCCTCCTCACCTCCATCCTCGGCACGGGCCTGGCCGTCGTCGGTGGACTGCTCACCTACGGCGTCTGGCAGCGCACCCCCGCGTTCGCCGCCCGGACACCGCTCGGCGCGGTCGCCGCCCACCCGGAGGGCGACGCCGGCCTGGTCGAGGCCGAGGCCATCGCCAGCCACGAGCCGGCCTACGGAAGCCTCGCCTCCGCCCCCGACCCCGCCGACCCCGGACGGCGGCTGCTCGGCCCGCTGCACCGGCACGCGGCCGCCGGCTTCCACCTGGACGCCCTGTACGCGGCCCTGTTCGTCCGCCCGGTGCAGGGCGGAGCGAGTCTCGTCCGGTTCCTGGACCGCGAGGTCGTCGACACCTATGTACGCGGCGCGGCCGCCCTGCCCCGGCTGCTCGGGGCCGCCGTGCGGCGCGCGCAGACCGGCAATGTGCAGACCTATGTGAGCGCGCTGCTCGCCGGCACCGTCGTCCTGGCGGTCGCCGTCGTCCTCGTCGCCACGGGAGCGTGAGCAGGCGTGATCGATATCAGCGAGTCCGTGATGCAGTTCCTTCTGGCGTTCGTCGTCGCCGGCCCGCTCCTCGGTGCCGCCGCCGCCCTCCTCCCGGCTCCGCCCGGGCTGAAGGGGAAGTCGCCCGAACAGGCCGTGCTGCGGCACGGCGTGACCGTGACCGGCGTGATCCTCGTCGCCGCGATCGCCCTCGCGCTCGGCTTCGACCACGACCACCCGTCGAGGATGCAGGCCACGACCGACATCAGCTGGATCCCCGCACTCGACGTGCGGATCCACCTCGGCATCGACGGCATCTCCCTCCCCCTCCTGGTCCTGACCGCGCTGCTGGCCTTCCTCTGCGCGCTCTACTCGTACTTCAAGCCGCCCACGGGCCCGTCCCCGAAGGCGTTCGTCGCCCTGCTGCTCCTGCTCGAGTCCGGCACCCTCGCCACCTTCGCCGTCCTCGACCTGCTGCTGTTCTTCCTCGCCTTCGAGACCGTGCTCATCCCGATGTACTTCCTCATCGCCCGCTGGGGCGGCGAGGGCCGGACCCGGGCCGCGTGGAAGTTCATCCTCTTCACGCTGCTCGGCTCCGTCGTCATGCTGCTCGGCCTGCTCCTGATCGGTCTCAAGGCGGGCACGTTCGACATGGTGGCACTCGCCACTGACAACGGCCGGTCGCTGACCACGTCCGTGCAGGTCGTCGCCGTACTGGCGATCGGGATCGGGCTCGCGGTCAAGACACCGATGTGGCCGCTGCACAGCTGGCTGCCCGACGCGCACACCGCCGCCCCGACCGTCGGCTCCGTGCTGCTGGCCGGCGTCCTGCTGAAGATGGGCACGTACGGGTTCGTGCGCATCCTGCTGCCGGTCGCCCCGCAGGGCTTCCACACCTTCGCGCCCTATCTCGCCGCGTTCGCCGTCGTCGGGATCATCTACGGGTCCCTGGCCTGCCTGGCCCTGGCCAGGCGGGGCGCGAAGGGCGACCTCAAGCGGCTCATCGCCTACTCCTCCGTCGGCCACATGGGCTTCGTCCTGCTCGGCATCGCCACCATGACCCCGACCGGCGTGAACGGCGCCCTGTTCGCCAACATCGCCCACGGCCTCATCACAGGCCTGCTGTTCTTCCTGGTCGGCGGGATCAAGGACCGCACCGGCACCACCGACCTCGACACCCTGTCCGAGAAGACGGGCGCCGCGCTGTACGGCAGGGCACCGCGGCTCGGCGGACTGCTCGCCTTCGGCGCCGTCGCCTCGCTCGGCCTGCCCGGCCTCGCCGGGTTCTGGGGCGAGATGCTGGCCCTGTTCGGCGCCTTCCGGCCCGCCGGCGACCTCAGCCGGCCCGCGTTCCTCACCTTCATGGCGATCGGCGCCTTCGGCACCCTGCTGACGGCCGCGTACATGCTCGTCGTGGTCCGCCGGGTCTGCATGGGCGGTGCCGAGCGGGAGGTCCCGCGACTCGCCGACGTGCGCGGGTACGAGTTCGCGGCCTGGACCCCGCTCGTCGCCCTCACCGTCGTCGCCGGACTGTGGCCCCGGGCCCTGCTCGGCCTCACCGATCCGGCCGTGCAGCAGCTCCTCGCAGGAGGGACCCGATGAGCGCCCAGCCGCTTGCCGCGTCGCTGGTCCAGTCCGTCGACTGGCTCGCGATCGCACCGCCCACCCTGACCGCCGTCGTGGGCCTCGCCGTCCTCGTCGCCGACCTGTTCGTCCCCGAGGCGAGGAAGGCCGTCCTCGGCTGGGTCTCGGTCGCGGGGCTCGCCGCGGCCGCCGTCCTGCTGCTGCCCCTGCTCGACGGCGACCGCAGCACCTTCTGCCTGACCGGCCACGCGCGCGCGTGCAGCTACACCGCCGACCACTTCACCCTCGTCATCCAGTTCCTCGTCCTGGGCGGCGCCCTCCTCGCGGCCCTGCTGTCGGTGACGAACCTCAAGGACGACCACGAGCGCGTCCCCGCGGGCGAGTTCTGGTTCCTGCTGCTCTCCTCGGCGGCCGGCGCCGCCCTGCTGCCCGCCTCCCGCGACCTCGCCACCCTGATCGTCGCCCTGGAGGTCGCCTCCCTGCCGGCCTTCGCGCTCGTCGGCATCCGCCACGGCGACAAGCGGTCCTCCGAGGCCGCGCTGAAGTTCTTCCTGTCCTCGGTCACCGCCACCGCGGTGAGCCTGATGGGCGTCAGCTTCGTCTACGCCTCCACCGGCACCCTCTACCTCACCCAGGTCGCCCAGCGCCTCCCGCACACCGGCGCGCAGCTGACCACCCTCGCCCAGACCGGCGTCGTCCTCACCCTGGTCGGCTTCGCGTTCAAGACCGCCGCCGTCCCCTTCCACTTCTGGGTGCCCGACACCTACGTGGGCGCGCCGCTGCCCGTCGCCGCCTACCTGTCGGTCGTCGGCAAGGCGGTCGGCTTCTCCGGTTTGATCCTGGTCACCGTCGTCGCCTTCCCGTCGTACGCGGGGGTGTGGGGCCCGGCGCTCGCCGCACTGGCGGCCCTGACCATGACCGTCGGCAACGTCGGCGCCCTGCGCCAGCAGGCCACGCGCGCGTACAGCGCCGTACGCCTGCTCGCCTGGTCCTCCGTCGGCCAGGCCGGCTACCTCCTCGTGCCGATCGCCGCCGCCGGGTACGCCGACGACCCGCGGAAGGCCATCGGCTCCACGGTCGCCTACGCCCTCATGTACGCCGCCGTGAACCTCGGCGCCTTCGCGGTGGCCGCCCTCGTGGGCCGCACCCGGACCGCCAACCGGATCAGCGACTACCGGGGCCTGTACGCCGCGAACCCGGCGGCCGCCCTCCTCCTGGCCTTCTTCCTGCTGTGCCTCGCCGGCCTCCCGCCCGGTGTCATCGGGCTGTTCGCCAAGGTCACCGTGTTCTCGGCGGCCGTGGACGCGGGCCTCGGCTGGCTCGCCGTCGTCATGGCCGTCAACGTGGTGATCGCCCTCTTCTACTACCTGCAGTGGACCGCGCTGCTGTTCCGCGCTCCCGAGGGCGAACCCGCCCGGCACCGCGTCCCCGCGCCCCTCACCGCCGCGCTCGCCCTCACCGGCGTCCTCGGCGTGGCCCTGTCCGGCGCCCCCCAGCTGGTCCTGCGCTTCGCCGCCACCGGGCTGTTCTGAGCCCCCGCGGCAGCCCGCCGGAGGACTCGCCCCGCCCGCGCGGGGCACCCGTGCTCCCACGCGCGCGAGAGGCCGTGGGAGCACGTCACCCGGACGGCCGACGCGCGCCGCCGCCCGGACCAGGGAACTCGCGGCGGCCGCCTGGCGTTGACCAGAGCGGGAGGGTCCACTGGACCGAAAGCGTTCCCCTGCTGCACGACTTGGAGGGCGTACCGTGCACCGCCGGCACAACGGGCTAAGGACCGCAGTACTCCTCGGGGGACTGTCCGCACTCATCATCGTCATCGGCAGCTTCTTCGGCCGCACCGGGCTGATCGTCGCCGTCCTGATCGCGCTCGGCACGAACGCCTACGCGTACTGGAACAGCGACAAGCTGGCGCTGCGCGCGATGCGCGCCCGCCCGGTGAGCGAGTTCGAGGCCCCCGGGCTGTACCGGATGGTCCGCGAGCTGTCCACGCAGGCCCGCCAGCCCATGCCCCGCCTGTACATCTCCCCGACCGAGGCCCCCAACGCCTTCGCGACGGGCCGCAATCCGCGCAACGCGGCGGTGTGCTGCACGGAGGGCATCCTGCGCCTGCTCGACGAGCGCGAGCTGCGCGGTGTCATCGGCCACGAGCTGAGCCACGTCTACAACCGGGACATCCTGATCTCCTCCGTGGCCGGCGCCCTCGCCTCCGTGATCATGTTCCTGGTCAACTTCGCCTGGCTCATCCCGGTCGGCCGCTCGGACGACGACGACGGCCCCGGCCTGCTCGGCATGCTCCTGGTCATGATCCTGGGCCCGCTGGCCGCCAGCCTCATCCAGCTCGCCATCAGCCGCTCCCGGGAGTACGAGGCGGACGCCTCCGGCGCCCAGCTCACCGGCGACCCCCTCGCCCTGGCGAGCGCCCTGCGCAAGCTGGAGACGGGCACCCAGCAGCTCCCGCTGCCCCCCGAGCCCCGGATCGAGACCGCGAGCCACATGATGATCGCGAACCCGTTCCGTCCCGGCCGGGGCCTGTCGAAGATGTTCTCCACGCACCCGCCGATGGCGGAGCGCATCGCCCGGCTCGAGGCGATGGCGGGTCGCCACCGCTGAGCCGCCCACCTCCCGGACGGTGTGTCAGCGGGCCCCGAAGCGCTGGTCCGTGGGGACGATCTCCCGCCCGAGCGGCATGAGCGAGATGGGGATGAGCTTCAGGTTGGCCCACCCGAAGGGGATCCCGATGATCGACACGAACAGCGGAATGCTCGTCACCAGGTGGGCCAGCGCCAGCCACCACCCGGCGAAGATCACCCAGATCACGTTCCCGAGGAACGACCCCGCCCCGGCGCCCGGCCGGTCCACGGTGGTCCGGCCGAACGGCCACAGCACGAACCCGGCGATGCGCAGCGACGCGATGCCGAACGGGATGGTGATGATCAGGATGAAGCAGATCAGCGCGGCGATCAGGTAACCGATCGCCATCCAGAGGCCGCAGAAGACGAGCCACAGCACGTTGAGCAGCAGGTTGAACACCTTCATGATCGCTACCTCTCGGGGTCGCTCCGCCGGCATGCCTGCTGCCCCAGTATCGGCTGACGAGGGGCGCGGGGCCGAACGCAGTGTCTCCGCGGGCCGAGGGCATGCATATTCGGACACCACCTGTCCGGCACCGGACGCATGAGGCCCGGCCGGGCCCGCCGGACCTGCCGGAACCGGGGAATCCGGGTACGGACGCCGCAGAGGCGTCCGCGCCGATGGGCGCAGGCGGCACGCGCCGTCACGCACGTCCCGGGCGTGGCGGCGAAGCGGCCACTCCTCACCCTTGACTGCCGGCACCGCTGGAGCCGTCGATGCCGTCCCACCCGTCCGCGCACCCGCGTCCCTCCTGCACTGCCAGCGGGAGAAGACCGCGGCAAGTGCCCGGGGCAGCTGCCCCGGACGGATGGTCAAACATTCACGTGCCGCCTCTTTCGGCCACATCCCGCCCGAGGGCAATCACCGGGACCATGGCTGTCCGGGCGTCATTGGCAAGCGGACAAACTCCGTTAATCCGGGCCTGCCGAAAACAACCGAGTGTCGTTGACGGGGCCATGGCGGCTACTTACATTCACTTCGGCTCGCTGCTCGGCGGGTCCCGGTGTGAACCGAAAGTCGTCTGGAGGTGCCGCCATGCGCTACGCCTACTGATAAAAGCTGCCGGCGGCCCGGGTCTTTTTCCGACCCGGGCCGCTGCTCTTCCGAGTGCCGGCGATACGCAATACCCACCCGGTATGTCAAACGAATTCATGGGGCCACGGTATGGACGGATACGACCCGCTCGACCCGGCGACTGTCGCCGACCCCCACCCGGTGTACCGCCGGCTGCGCGAGAACACCCCCGTCTTCTTCAGCGAGCGGCTCGACGCGTGGGTGCTGACCCGCTACGCCGACTGCCACCGGGTGCTCGGCGACACCGAGGGGTTCGCCGCGGACTGGCGTCGCGCCGGGCACGACGGAGGCCCCGCCTCCGTCGCCAGCATGCAGGAACTCGACCCGCCGGAGCACACCCCGCTGCGCCGCCTGTTCACCACGGCGTTCCGCGACCAGGACCTCGACGCCATCGGGGAGCGCGCGGCCGCCGAAGCGATCGCCGCGCTCGAACGATGCGCCGACCGGACGTCGTTCGACTTCACCGCGGAGGTGGCCCGTCCGGTCGCGCTGTCCGCGGTCTGCCGCCTGATCGGCGTCCAGGAGCCGCCCGTCTCCTCCTTCGCGGCCCTGTCGGACGCGCTGGTGCGCGGGATGGACGCCGGCCTGCTGCCCGAGGTGCTCGAACCGGCCCTCGCCGCCCGCCGGCAGATCAACGAGCTGATCGCCTCCTGGCACACCGAGGCGCCCCGCCCCGGCCTGCTGCGCGAGGTCCTGGCGGGCGCCGGACCGGCCGGGGTGTCCGAGGAGGCGGTGTGGAACAGCGTCCGGGTCCTGTTCCTCGCCGGGTTCAGCACCACCGTGGGTGCCGCGGCCAACGCCGTCCTCGCCCTGCTGGAGCACCCCGAGGCCCTCGAACGCATGCGGGACCCCGCGCTCCTCGCCACCGGCGTGGACGAGCTGCTGCGCTACGACGGACCGGTGCAGGGCACGAGCCGCGCCTGTGTGACCCGCACGGAGCTCGGCGGAGCCGTGATCGAGCGCGGCCAGGTCGTGCTGGCGCTCTTCGCCGCCGCGAACCGCGATCCCGAGCGCTTCCCCGACCCGGACGCCCTGGTCCTAGACCGGACCCCGAACCGGCACCTGTCGCTCGGCTGGGGCCCGCACGCCTGCTCCGGGGCGATATTGGCCCGCCTGATCATCCGCGCCCTGGTGGCCGCCCTGCTGAAGGCGCCCGCGCCGATGCGGCTCGCCGCCGCGCCGACCCGCGCCCCGCGGGCCACCCTCCGCTACCCCGACACCCTTCCCGTCACCCTCCGACCCGCTGGGAGCGCCGTCCATGCCTGAGCTGACCACGGAGTACAACCCCCTCGACCCCGCCACCCTGGACGACCCCTACCGGGTGTACGCGGAACTCCGTGCGGCCGGGACCCCGCTGTGGAGCGAACGGCTGGACAGCTGGGTCCTCACCTCCTACGACGACTGCCGGCAGGTGCTCCTCGACCACGAGCGCTTCGCCGCCGACTGGCGGCGGGCCGGCGAGACCGTGCCCGAGCCCGCCCTGGACGTCCACACGGTCGACCCGCCCGAGCACACGGCGATCTACGGCGTGCTCGCCGAGGCGCTGCGCGACATGACGTCCCCCGCCCTGGCCGCCCGGGTCCGGGCCCACGTCTCCGACCGGCTCGACGCGCTGCCGCCCGGCCCGGTGGACCTGATCACCACCTTCACCGAGCCGCTCGCCCGCTGGTTCATCCCCGAGGCCGTCGGCCTGCCGCACTTCGACCTCACCGAGATCCGGCCCGTCGCCGAGGCGATCACCCGCGCCATGGACTCCGGGCTCGTACCCGAGGCCCGCGAGCCCGGCGTCGCCGCCCAGCGCAAACTGGCCGCCCTCATCGACGGCTGGGTCGCCGCCATGTCCCCCGGCGAACCGATCCGGGACCTCGTCGACCGGGCCGGCGAGGCGGGCGTCCCGCACCAGCTCACCATGAACTCGCTGCGCACCCTGGTCGTCAACGGCTTCACCGCGGTCCCGGCATCGCTCGGCAACGCCCTGAACGCCCTGGCCCGCCTGGAAGCACCGCCGAAAGAGCTGTTCGACGCCCCGGAGACCCTGGAAAAGGCACCGCACGAGTTCTTCCGGTACGAGGCTCCCATTCAGGGCACGACCCGGCTCGCCGTCGCCGACACCGAATTCTCCGGAGTTCCCGTGCGGCGCGGTCAGGGAATGCTCATGCTGTTCGCCGCGGCCAACCGGGATCCGGCGCAATTCAGCGACCCCGACCGGCTGGATTTCAAACGAAAGGCGAATCACCACCTCTCCTTCGGATACGGCGCCCACGCCTGCACCGGATCCATGCTCGCCCATTTGCTGCTGCGGGAACTCCTCACCGTCCTCGCCGAACGGGGCATGGAGATCCGGCTGACCGGCCCCGCCGTGCACAAGCGCCTGGCGACCGTCCGCACGCTCGCCGAACTCCCGGCGGAAGTCGTCCGGTGACCGGCACCCCACCCGCGGCAGGACCCGGCGAGGAACGCTGGCAGGCCCGGGTCCGCGCCCCGCGCGTCACCCTGCCCCGGTGGGCCCGCGACGCCCCGGACCGCTGCCTCTACCGGTCCAACGCCTCGGGCACCTGGGAGCTGTACGCCTGGAACCGGACCGCCGGCACCCACCGCCAGGTCACCCGCCGCCCGCACGGCACCTGGACCGGCGCGGTGGACCCCGAGGGCGCCTGGATCTGGTGGTTCGCCGACCGCGACGGCGGCGAGTTCGGCGTGTGGACGCGCCAGCCGTTCGACGGCGGCCCCGACGAGCCCGCCACCCCGCTGGGCCCGGCCTACCCCGCCGGCCTCGCCCTCGGCACCGGCGGGCTCGCCGTCGTCGGTCGCGCCACCGCCGACGGCACCTCGGTCCACCTCTGCCGCCCCGGCGCCGACCCCGTGACCGTCTCCGAGCATCCGGGGGACGCCCGGGTGGCCGCGCTCTCCCGCGACGGCACCCTGATCGCCGTCGCCCACGACGAGCACGGCGACAGCCGCCACCCCGCACTGCGGGTGCTGCGCACCGACGGGACCACGGTCGCCGACCTCTGGGACGGCCCCGGCCTCGGACTCACCGCCGGCGCGTTCGGCCCCGCCCCCGGGGACGGCCGCCTCCTGGTGGAGCACGAGCGCCACGGCCGGACCGAGCCCCTGCTGTGGGACGTACGCACCGGAGAGGTACGGGAGATCGCGCTCGGCCTGCCGGGGGAGACGGCCGCCGACTGGTACCCGGACGGCTCCGCCCTCCTCGTCTCGCACACCCGGCACGCCCGCGACGAGCTGTACCGCTACGACGTGCGGTCGGGAGACCTCACCCGGATCCCCACCCCGCCCGGCTCCGTCGGCGTCCCCCTGGACCGGATCTCCGACGCCGCCGCGGCGCGCCCGGACGGATCCGTCGAGTACGCCTGGTCGTCGGCGGCGGAACCCCCCGTGGTGCGCTCCACGGCGACCGGCGTCCTCCTGACCCCGCCCGGACCGCCCTGTCCGCCCTCCGTACCGGTCGAGGACGTCTGGGTGGACGGCCCCGGCGGCCCGGTGCACGCCCTGGTGTCCCGGCCGCCCGGCTGGTCCGCCCCCGGCGCCTGCGTCTTCGAGGTGCACGGCGGTCCCATCGGCTTCGACGCCGACATCTTCGACCCCTCCGTCGCCGCGTGGGTCGACCACGGTTTCGCTGTCGTGCAGGTCAACTACCGCGGCTCCACGGGGTACGGCGCCCCGTGGCGCGACGCCATCGAGGGACGCCCGGGACTGACCGAGCTGGAGGACATCGACGCCGTCCGCGCCTGGGCCGTGGCGTCCGGCCTCGCCGACCCCCGCCGGCTGGTCCTGGCCGGCCGCTCCTGGGGCGGCTACCTGACGCTGCTCGGCCTCGGCACCCGCCCCGCGCACTGGGCCGTCGGCGTCGCCGCCATGCCGGTGGCCGACTACCTGGCCGCCTACGAGGACGAGACGGAGGAGCTGCGGGCCTACGACCGCTCCCTGTTCGGCGGCTCACCCGAGGAGGTCCCGGAACGCTACCGCGCCTCCTCCCCGCTCACCTACGCCGACCGGGTCACCGCCCCCCTCCTGGTCATCGCCGGGGAGAACGACCCCCGCTGCCCCATCCGGCAGATCGACAACTACGTCGCACGCGTCGCCGGCCTCGGTCTCGCGCACGAGGTCTACCGCTACGACGCGGGCCACGGCTCCCTCGTCGCCGAGGAACGCATCCGTCAGATCGCCGCCACCATCGGGTTCGCCCGCAAGCACGTCTGACCCGCACGCACCGATCTGGAGACACCGCATGACCGTGACCGACAACGCCGCCCCCACGATGCCCGCGGAGGCGGCACGGCTGGCGGCCGGCTTCGACACCGCGCGGCTCCTGGCCGACCTCGACGCCGTCCGCACCCACCAATGGAAGCTCCAGCGCTACTTCGGCGACGGGGTGGGCGCCCAGACCGAGGTCGACTGGCGCATCCTGCCGCTGCGCAGCCCCGGCGGCGACTCCTCGCGCACCGACCCGGGCGGGCCGGGAAGCGCGGATTGCGCGGACACGGAATGGCTGGCCCGCACCCCCTACCTGCGTCAGGTGCTCGCCTCGGTTCCCGCACCGCTGCGCGCGGTCCGGCTGATGGCCCTCGGACCGGGCGCCGTGAGCGACGTGCACAACGACACCAAGTACGGCCCGGCCTGGGGCGTGGCCCGCCTGCACGTGCCGATCACCACCCACCACGACGCCACCCTGGTGCTGGACGGCGTGACGCACCGGTGGCAGCCCGGCGAGTTCTGGTTCGGCGACTTCTCCCGCATGCACAAGGTCGAGAACACGGGCGCGCAGTCACGGGTGCACATGGTCGTCGACTGCCTGGTGGTGCCGGAACTGGCGAAGGTGTTCCCCGCCGAGTGGCAGGACTACCTCGCCCACGGCGAGGTGCTGTTCAACCGCCCGGAGACCCCCTTCACCGGCGACCCCGGCCGGCTGGCACGCCGTTTCGAGGTGCCGCCGCCCTTCGCCGACTGGGAGGAGGACGGGCTGTTCCCGGACACCCCGGAACGCGTCCCGGCCGAGATCACCGTCACGCCCGACGGCGTGGAACTCCGCGTCGCCCCCGACCAGAGCTTCCCCCTCGTCCACGTCGACGACGCCGAGTTCCGCTTCGCGGGCTGGAGCCAGGAGCGGACCCTCCAGCTCCTGGACGGACCCCGGCCCCGCGTCGCGCTGCGTACCCGCACCGGCCGGACCGTGCGCGAACTGATCGTCAACTCCGATCCGGTGCACGCGAGTTGACGGCCACGGGTTAGATTCTCTCGAACTGTCCGTGGACGAAGCGGCTCATGGAGGCGGTGCCCCCGCGGTGCCCGCCGTCCTGAGGAGGGGCATGCGGAAGTACCTCGACGTGCTGCGGATCGCCGACTTCCGGCGACTGTGGACCGGCTCCACCCTGAGCCTGCTCGGCGACGGGGCGAGCTGGACCGCGATGGCCTGGCTCGCCGTCACGCACGGCGGCGCGGCCTCGCTCTCCCTGCTCGGGCTGTGCTACACGGCACCCATTCTGGTCGGCGGAGTGCTCGGCGGCGTGGTCGTCGACCGCTACTCCCGCCGGATGCTGCTCATCGTCGACTCGCTGTGCCGCGGCGGCGCCATGGGAGCCGTTCCGCTGCTCGCACTCGCCGGACTCTTCCACCTCTGGCAGCTCTACGCGGCCGCCGCCGTCTGCGGCCTCTTCAAGATCCTGCCGATCGCCATCACCCCCGCCGTCGTCCCCGAACTCGTGCCGCGCGACCGGTTCGCGGCGGGCACCGCCCTGGAGACGATCGCGCAGGGCGTGGCCAGTCTCGTCGGACCGGCGATCGGCGGCGCGCTGATCCCCCTGCTCGGCGCCCAGGCCGTGCTCACCCTGGACGCGGCGACGTTCCTCGCCTTCCCGCTGTTCGTGCTGCGGATGGACCATCGGCTGCCCCGGCCGTCAGGGCCCGCAGGCGCGCGCGCCGACGGCTCCCGCAGCAGCTGGCTCCCGGTCGTCCGGCTGGTGCTGCGGGACCGGCCCCTGCTCGCCATCACCGTCGCCTTCAGCGCACTCAACACCGCCGCCGGCATGCTCATGGTGGTCCAGCCGTGGCTGGCCCACGACCGGCTCCGGGACGGCGCGGGCGTCCTGGGCCTGCTGGTGGCCGGCCTCGCCGCGGCCGAGCTGATCGGCTCGTTCGCCGGCGGCACCCTCGACGCGGCGACCCGCCCGATGCTGCGCATCGGCGCCTGCCAGCTGCTCGCCGGCACCGGCCTGCTGCTGCTCCTGGGCGGCCACCTGCCCGCCGTCCTCGCCGGCCAGCTGGTGTTCGGGGCGGGCAGTGCCCTCGCCACGGTCTCCTCCCAGGTGGTCCGGTACGCCCGGACGCCACCGGAACTCCTCGCCCGCACCATGACGTTGATGCGGACCCTGATGCTGGGCGCCATCCCCCTCGGCTCCCTGGTCGCGGGCCCGCTGCTCGCCGCCCACCGCTACACCGCGACCGTGCTGGTCATGGCGGGCGTCACCGTCGTCCCCGGCCTGCTGCTGTGCGCCGTCCGGGTCCCGGCCCCGCCCGCCGGCCCGGACCGGCCCGCGGACTCCGCCGAGGAGCACCTGGTGGAGGGCTGACCGGCCCGGACCGCACGTGGCCGCAGCCCCGGTGACGTCACGCGGCGTTCCGGCCTCCCCACCACCGCCGTACGCCGTAGGCCGCCACGCCGACGGCCAGCACGCCCGCGCCCGTGGCGACCGAGAGCGCCGGGAGGGCGAACGCCAGCGTGGCGCAGCCCAGCAGGCCCACGGCCGGTACGAGCCGGGCCCGCGGGGCCGGGTCCAGCGTCCAGGCGGAGGCGTTGGCCACGGCGTAGTAGGCCAGGACGCCGAAGGAGGAGAAGCCGATGGCGCCGCGCAGGTCCACCGTCGCGGCCAGCACGGCGACCACGGCGCCCACCGCCAGTTCCGCCCGGTGCGGCACCTGGAACCGCGGATGCACGGCGGCCAGCGCCGCGGGGAGATGGCGGTCGCGGGCCATGGCGAGCGTCGTCCGGGACACCCCGAGGATCAGCGCGAGCAGCGACCCGAGCGCGGCCACCGCGGCCCCCGCCCGCACCACGGGCACGAGCGACGGCACCCCCGCCGCCCGCACCGCGTCGGCGAGCGGCGCCGCCGCGTGCCCCAGCCGGCCGGCGCCGAGCACGCCCAGAGCGGCCACGGCCACCGCCACGTACACCACCAGGGTGATGCCGAGGGCGAGCGGGATGGCGCGGGGGATGGTGCGCGCCGGGTCCCGCACCTCCTCGCCGAGGGTCGCGATGCGCGCGTACCCGGCGAACGCGAAGAACAGCAGACCGGCCGCCTGCAGCACGCCACCCACGCCCGACGGCAGCCCGACGTCCAGCCGCCCGGCGTCGGCCCGCCCGGAGGCCAGGCAGAGGACCACCACGGCCGCGAGGACGGCCAGCACCACGGCCACGATCACCCGGGTCAGCCACGCCGACTTCTGGATGCCGCCGTAGTTCACGGCGGTCAGCACCACCACGGCCGCCACCGCCACCACGTGCTCGTGCCCCGGCCACACGTACGAGCCGACCGTCAGCGCCATGGCCGCGCAGGAGGCCGTCTTGCCGACCACGAACGCCCAGCCGGCGAGATACCCCCAGAACGGGCCGAGCCGCTCCCTGCCGTACACGTACGTGCCGCCCGACGCCGGGTAGCGGGCGGCCAGCCGGGCCGAGGACATGGCGTTGCAGTAGGCCACCGCGGCGGCGACGGCCAGCCCGAGCAGCAGCCCGGTGCCGGCGGCGCGGGCGGCGGGGCCCAGGGCGGAGAACACACCGGCCCCGATCATGGAGCCGAGGCCGACGACCACGGCGTCCCGCACGCCCAGGGTGCGCCGCAGGCCGGTGCCGGTGGAGGTCATGCGCCGCACCCTACTGAGCGACGCAACCGCGCGGTGGACCGCAGGCGTCCCCTCCATCGACACGGCACGAACACGCGCGCGGCGGACAGCCGGTCCTCACCGGATTCTCAGGGGCCGGACAGTGCGGACACAGCGCGGAAGGGCAGGTTCACGGCATGAGCATCATCGGTTGGATCATCCTGGGGCTTCTGGCCGGAGCCATCGCCAAGTTCCTGCTGCCGGGCCGGGACCCGGGCGGCTTCATCGGCACGACCCTCATCGGCATCGCGGGCGCGTTCATCGGCGGCTGGATCTCGTCCCGCTGGCTGGACCACCCGGTCAGCAAGCACTTCTACGACGGCGCGACCTGGGCCGCCGCGATCGGCGGCTCGCTCGTCCTGCTGATCGTCTACCGCATCCTGTTCGGCAACTCCCGGGACTGACCGGCCGCCGGCGGAACGGCAGGGTGGGCACCCGGACGGGTGCCCACGCGTCCTCCTACCGGTAGTTCACGAACTGCAGCGCGAAGTCGAAGTCCTTGCCCTTCAGCAGGGCGATCACGGCCTGCAGGTCGTCACGGCTCTTGGAGCTCACCCGCAGCTCGTCGCCCTGGACCTGGGCCTTCACGCCCTTGGGGCCCTCGTCGCGGATGATCTTCGCCACCTTCTTCGCGTTCTCCTGGGAGATGCCCTCCTCGATCGACGCGAAGATCTTGTACTCCTTGCCGGACAGCTGCGGCTCGCCCGCGTCCAGCGCCTTGAGTGAGATGCCGCGCTTGATCAGCTTGGACTGGAAGACGTCGAGGACGGCCTTCACCCGGTCCTCGGAGTTCGCCTCCATGAGGATCTTCTCCCCGGACCATGAGATCGAGGCACCCACGCCCTTGAAGTCGTAGCGCTGCGAGATCTCCTTGGCGGCCTGGTTGAGGGCGTTGTCGACCTCCTGCCGCTCGACCTTCGAGACGATGTCGAAACTGGAGTCGGCCATGTCCTGTGGCTCCTTGTATCGGGGTGCGAAATAGGTGCGAATCGGGAGCGCGCCGGCGTGTGAGGCGGCGGCCGCCGTGCCCGGCGTGCCGCCGGGCCGTATCCGCACCAGCCTAGCCACCCCACGCCCCGGGAGGTGGAGATCAACCGGGTGGCGAACCACCCCCCGGTATCGGGTATTGTTTACGTCGTTGCCACGGAGCACCGCCGAAAGGGGGTGCGAGCGGCAGCAAAACCCCGGCGGTGTGCCCGAGCGGCCAAAGGGAGCAGACTGTAAATCTGCCGGCTCAGCCTTCCCAGGTTCGAATCCTGGCGCCGCCACACTGGGGAAGACCCCCTTCGATCTGCCAAGTCGCAGAACGGAGGGGGTCTCTTCGTGCTTCCGGGGGGATGCCGCCGGGGCACACTGGCCGCATGGGGTCTCGTCGTAGAAGGTGTCCTGTGTGCCGGCGTGAGATCGCCGTCGTCGCCGGGCGGTTCGCGCGGCACGATCCGCCCGCGGGGCGGGAGAGCGGGGAGCTGGTCTCCTGCTCCGGGTCGCGGCGGCCGGCGCAACTCGAAGCGGTCCAGCCGGGGTTGGACGGCTACGTCCTGCCGGACTTCCCCGGCCAGCTGCCGCTCTTCTGAGCGGGTCCGCTCAGTTGCCCGCCACCGACTTCAACGCCACCGACACCGGCGTCGAACCGCTGATCAGCTCCAGCGTCAGGCCCGCCGTCGCCGGGGTGTCCACCAGTTCCGCCAGGACGGCCGCCACGTCCGCGCGCGGGATCGAGCCGCGCCCGGTGTGGGCCTCCATGCGGACCAGGCCGGTGCCCTCGTCGTTCGTGAGCGCGCCGGGGCGCAGGATCGTCCAGTCCAGGTTCTGCTGCCGGGCGACGTACGCGTCGGCCTCGCCCTTGGCGCGCAGGTACACGTCGAACACGTCGTCGCCCCGGTGCGCGGGGTCCGCGCCCATCGAGGACACCACCACGAAACGGCGCACGCCCGCGCGTACGGCCGCGTCGGCGAACAGCACCGCCGCGCCCCGGTCCACCGTGTCCTTGCGGCCCGCACCGCTGCCGGGGCCCGCGCCCGCCGCGAAGACCGCCGCGTCGGCGCCCTGCAGGTACGCCGCGACGCCCTCCACCGAGGCGGACTCCAGGTCGAGCAGGACCGGTTCGGCGCCGGCCGCGCGCAGGTCGTCGCCCTGCCCGGCGTCGCGGATGATCCCCGCGACCTCGTCCCCCCGCGCGGAGAGCAGCCGCTCCAGGTGCAGCGCTATCTGACCATGACCACCAGCGATGACAATGCGCATGATTCCGACCGTACGCCCGAACGGGCGTATCCGCCGCACGGCTCGGGACGACCCTCAGGACAACTCGCCCCGCCCCTGGCGCGGGAGCCCCGGCTCGGCCGCGGCCGCCGAGTTGCAGTACTCGCGGACCGCGCTCGTACGGGCCACCACGCGCCCCCGGTGCACCACGACACGGCTGTAGGCGAGGGACAGGGCCCCGGAGAGGCGGTCGCCGCGCACGGCGAGGAGCTCGGCGGGGAACCCGGCCTCCACGCGGACCTCGGGCAGGCCCAGGGCCGCGCGCGCTGAGCCGCTCACCGCGTCGTAGGCGTCCTCGGGCCGCAGGCCGTGGGCCGAGGCGAGGAGGTAGGCGGCCTCCAGCGGGTCGCCTCGGCCGACCGGGTTCGCGACGTCCCGCAGCGCGCCGCTTCCGGCCGCCACCCGCACCCCGGCCGCGCGCAGCAGCCGGACCGGGGCCGCGCCCCGCCGGTCGGCGGCCCCGCAGCCGCCCTGGGGCAGGCACACCACCGCCACCCCGGCCGCCGCGAGCTGCTCCGCGAGCCGGGCGGCCGCCTCGCCGGGCAGCCGGGCCAGACCGGCGCACGGGCCGACCGTCACACCGGGGCGCAGACCGCCGGCCATCGCCGCGAGCCGGGACAGCCGGGCCGGGTCGGCGGCGTCGGTGTGCAGGTCCACCGGGCAGCCGTGCTCCGAGGCCACCTCCAGGACCGCCTCCACGTACCCGGTGGGATCCGGGTCCAGGTCCGGGCAGCCGCCCACCACGGAGGCACCCATCCTCAGCGCGTCCCGCAGCATCGCTAGCCCGTCGGCCCCGGCCACCCCCGTCAGCAGGCGCGGCATCGCCACCGCGGTCAGCTCGGCGAGCCCCCGCAGGGAGCGCCGGGCCTGCAGGACGGCGCCGAGCGCCCCCAGACCCTGCACATCCCCCACGCGCACGTGCGCGCGTACCGCCGTCGCCCCGTGGCCGAGCTGGAGCAACGCCGCCTCCGTGGCCCGGCGCTGCACGACCTCCGGGGCGTACGACACCGGTCCGGGGTGCTCGGCGGACAGGGTGGTGTCGCCGTGGGCGTGCGGTTCGGCCGGGGCCGGCAGGAGCAGGTAGCCGCCGAGGTCCACGCGCGCGGCGCTCGTGCGCGCCGGACCGGGGGTCAGGCTGCCGGCCGTGCCGACCGCCTCGATGCGCCCGCCGCCCACCCGCACGTCCACCGTCCGGCCGTCGGTGAGCCGCGCCCCGCACAGCAGCAGGGGGGCCGGGTCGGGCTGCCCGGAGGGCCCCGACGAGTGCGGCGGCCACGGGGACGGCTGCGACTGGCTGTCGGGCATCGGACTCCAGGGGTCGGGCCGGCACGGGGGACGGCGTGAGCGGCCCGGACGGCGACGGACCCAAGATCACGCAGAGTGACTCGAGCCTAGGACGGCGAGCCGTGCGGGACGCGCAGGAGCGCAATAGTCGTACCGGCGTGGCCCGCCCCGGGATCCGGGTCCGGAGGGCCCGCGCCAAAGGATTTGGGCGAAGGGCGGCGGACCGTGTAATGTCTTCATCGCTCGCCCCAATAGCTCAGTCGGCAGAGCGTCTCCATGGTAAGGAGAAGGTCTACGGTTCGATTCCGTATTGGGGCTCTGGTGTGAGAGGTTCCCGCCGCAAGGCGGGGCCCGATCGCATCACAGCGGTGTAGCTCAGTCGGTAGAGCAAGCGGCTCATAATCGCTGTGTCACCGGTTCAAGTCCGGTCACCGCTACTGACAGTAGCCGATTGCGGGGTCGGTCCTTCGATCGGCTACTCTTTCTTGCGTTGAATCAGTCCATCCGTTCGTCTTAGGAGCACTCACGTGGCTGCCACCGACGTCCGCCCGAAGATCACGCTGGCCTGCGTGGAGTGCAAGGAGCGGAACTACATCACCAAGAAGAACCGGCGTAACAACCCGGACCGTCTTGAGATGAAGAAGCACTGCCCGCGTTGCAACGCGCACACCGCGCACCGCGAAACGCGATAAATCAGGCTCGTACGTGAGGCCGCCCCCGCCAACCGGGGGGCGGCCTCACGTCGTTTCACCAGCCGCCGCACACGCTGCTGACCAGACACGCCGCTGAGACCAGGAGGTGCCGGGCATGGCGCTCGACCAGTCCTTCGTGGGGCGGAGCTATCCGCCCACCGCGCCCTACGAGGTGGGCCGGGAGAAGATCCGCGAGTTCGCCGAGGCGATCGGCGACGCCAACCCGGTGTACACGGACCCGGAGGCCGCGAAGGAGTTCGGTCACTCCGACGTGATCGCCCCGCCGACCTTCGTGTTCTCCATCACCTTCCGGGCCGCCGGCCAGGTCGTCGAGGACCCGCAGCTCGGCCTCGACTACAGCCGCGTGGTGCACGGCGACCAGAAGTTCGCCTACACCCGCCCGGTGCGCGCCGGCGACCGGCTCACCGTCACCTCCACCATCGAGGGCATCAAGTCCCTCGCGGGCAACGACATCCTGGACATCCGCGGTGAGGTGCACGACGAGGCGGGCGAACACGTGGTCACCGCCTGGACCAAGCTCGTGGCCCGTGCGGCCGGGGAGGCGTGAGCGACCGATGACCGCGAAGATCACATACGACGAGGTCGAGGTCGGCACCGAGCTCCCGGCCCGCACCTTCCCCGTGACCCGCGCCACGCTGGTGCGGTACGCGGGCGCCTCCGGGGACTTCAACCCGATCCACTGGAACGAGAGGTTCGCCAAGGAGGTGGGCCTGCCGGACGTCATCGCGCACGGCATGTTCACGATGGCCGAGGCGATCCGCGTGGTCACCGACTGGACCGGCGACCCGGGCGCCGTCGTCGAGTACGGCGTCCGCTTCACCAAGCCGGTCGTCGTGCCCAACGACGACCAGGGCGCCGAGATCCAGGTCAGCGGCAAGGTCGCGGCCAAGCTCGACGACAACACGGTGCGCGTGGACCTGACGGCGACGAGCGGCGGCCAGAAGGTGCTCGGCATGTCCCGCGCGGTCGTACGACTGGCCTGAGAGCGCGGCCGGGCAACGGATCAGCACAGGGGCGCCACCGTCGCGGGGGCGCCCCTCGTCCGTGCCGCGAGCCGCCGGCCGGCCGTCAGCGCGCTGTCAGCGGGTGCTGCCACAGTGATGCATGTGAACGGCACGGGAAACCGGAGCCGGGAACAGGGAGAGGTGCCCGGAGTGGTTGATCGGGGACCGGCGAGCACGCCTCGAGGTCGGGCCCATGCGGCCCACGCAGGTTCGAATCCTGCCCTCTCCGCTCGGTCTCGTAGTCTTGGGCCCGTGCAGGTACTCCACGACGCCCCCCTCGCCCCGCTGACCACCTTCCGGCTGGGCGGACCCGCGACCCGGCTGGTCACCGCCACGACCGACGCCGAGGTGATCGACACCGTCCGCGAGGCGGACGCCGGCGGCACGCCGCTGCTGGTCGTCGGCGGCGGCTCGAACCTGGTCATCGGCGACAAGGGCTTCGACGGCACCGCCCTGCGCATCGCCACCCGCGGCGCCGAACTGCGCGGCACCACGCTGGAGCTGGCGGCCGGCGAGGTGTGGACGGACGCCGTCGCCCGCACCGTCGAGGCCGGCCTCGCCGGGATCGAGTGCCTGGCCGGCATCCCCGGCTCCGCGGGCGCCACCCCGATCCAGAACGTCGGCGCCTACGGCCAGGAGGTCTCGGCCACGATCACCGAGGTGACCGCCTACGACCGCCGGGCCGGCGAGACCGTCACGCTGACGAACGAGGAGTGCGCCTTCTCCTACCGGCACAGCCGCTTCAAGGCCGACCCCGAGCGCTACGTCGTCCTGCGCGTCCGCTTCGGGCTGGAGGACGCGGGCGGCCTGTCGGCGCCCGTCAAGTACGCCGAGGCCGCCCGCGCGCTCGGCGTCGAGCCGGGCGACAGGGTGCCGCTCGCCGTCGCCCGCGAGACCGTGCTGAAGCTGCGTGCCGGGAAGGGCATGGTCCTGGACCCCGAGGACCACGACACCTGGTCCGCCGGATCCTTCTTCACCAACCCGATCCTCACCGACGAGCAGTTCGCCGCCTTCCGCGCCCGCGTGCGGGAACGCCTCGGCGAGGCCGCCGAACCGCCCGCCTACCCGGCGGGGGAGGGCCGCACGAAGACCTCGGCCGCCTGGCTCATCGACAAGGCGGGCTTCGCCAAGGGCTACGGCACCGGACCCGCCCGCATCTCCACCAAGCACACCCTCGCCCTCACCAACCGTGGCGAGGCCACCACCGAGGACCTGCTCGCCCTGGCCCGCGAGGTCGTCGCCGGGGTCCGCGAGGCCTTCGGCGTCACCCTGGTCAACGAACCGGTGACGGTCGGCGTCAGCCTGTAGCGGGCGCGCCGGACGGCCGGGCGCGTCAGGCGGCCGGGCGGGCCAGCCACGCGTCGATGCCGGCCAGCAGCCGCGCCGTGACCTCCGCCGGCGCCGCCGACGCCCGCACCGACTGCCGGGCCAGCTCGGCCAGTTCCGCGTCCGTGAAGTCGTGCTCCTGGCGGGCGATCTCGTACTGCGCGGCCAGCCGGGAACCGAACAGCAGCGGGTCGTCCGCCCCGAGCGCCATCGGCACGCCCGCCTCGAAGAGGGTGCGCAGCGGGACGTCCTCGGGCTTCTCGTACACGCCGAGCGCGACGTTGGACGCCGGGCACACCTCGCAGGTCACCCCCCGGTCGGCCAGCCGCTTCAGCAGCCGCGGGTCCTCCGCCGCGCGCACGCCGTGCCCGATCCGGGAGGCGTGCAGGTCGTCCAGGCAGTCCCGCACCGACGTCGGGCCGGTCAGCTCGCCGCCGTGCGGGGCCGACAGCAGGCCGCCCTCGCGGGCGATGTGGAAGGCGCGGTCGAAGTCCCGCGCCATGCCCCGGCGTTCGTCGTTTGACAGCCCGAAACCGACCACGCCCCGGTCGGCGTAGCGCACCGCGAGCCGGGCCAGCGTGCGCGCGTCCAGGGGGTGCTTCATCCGGTTCGCGGCCACCAGCACGCGCATGCCGAGGCCGGTGTCCCGGGAGGTCGTCTCGACCGCGTCCAGGATGATCTCCAGAGCCGGGATCAGACCGCCCAGACGCGGCGCGTACGACGTCGGGTCGACCTGGATCTCCAGCCAGCCCGAACCGTCCCGCAGGTCCTCCTCGGCGGCCTCCCGGACCAGCCGCTGGATGTCCTCCGCCTCTCTGAGGCAGGAGCGCGCCGCGTCGTAGAGCCGCTGGAAGCGGAACCAGCCCCGCTCGTCCGTGGCCCGCAGCTTGGGCGGTTCCCCACTGGTCAGCGCGTCCGTCAGCGCCTCGGGCAGGCGCACGCCGTACTTGTCGGCCAGTTCCAGGACGGTCGCCGGCCGCATCGAGCCGGTGAAGTGCAGGTGCAGATGTGCTTTCGGCAGCTCGGAGAGATCACGTACAGGCTCCATCCCAGGATCCTGCCGCAACGGCCCCGCGTCCCGGAAGCTCTTTCCCCGAACGTGGTCTTGCTCGCACACGCGAACGGGCCGCCTCCCTTGAGAAGGGAGACGGCCCGCACGCGCGCGTGGAGCGCGGGAGAGGGGAACCGGAGGCTCAGTCCCGGGCCTCCGCCAGAAGCTTCTGGATCCGGCTCACGCCCTCGACGAGGTCCTCGTCACCGAGGGCGTACGACAGCCGCAGGTAGCCGGGAGTGCCGAAGGCCTCGCCCGGGACGACCGCGACCTCGACCTCCTCCAGGATCAGCGCGGCCAGCTCGACCGTGTCCTGCGGGCGCCTGCCGCGGATCTCCTTGCCGAGCAGGGCCTTCACCGACGGGTAGGCGTAGAAGGCGCCCTCCGGCTCCGGGCAGACCACGCCGTCGATCTCGTTGAGCATCCGCACGATGGTCCTGCGGCGCCGGTCGAACGCCTCGCGCATCTTCGCCACGGCTTCGAGACCACCGGAGACGGCGGCGAGCGCGGCCACCTGGGCCACGTTGGAGACGTTCGACGTGGCGTGCGACTGCAGGTTCGTGGCGGCCTTGACGACGTCCTTCGGGCCGATGACCCAGCCCACGCGCCAGCCGGTCATCGCGTACGTCTTCGCGACGCCGTTGACCACGACGCACTTGTCGCGCAGTTCGGGCAGCAGCGCCGGCAGGGAGACGGCGGAGGCGTCGCCGTAGACCAGGTGCTCGTAGATCTCGTCGGTGAGCACCCACAGGCCGTGCTCCACGGCCCAGCGGCCGATGGCCTCGGTCTCGGCCTCGGAGTACACCGCGCCGGTCGGGTTGGACGGGGAGACGAAGAGGACGACCTTGGTCTTCTCCGTGCGCGCCGCCTCCAGCTGCTCCACGGACACCCGGTAGCCGGTCGTCTCGTCGGCGACGACCTCCACCGGGACGCCGCCGGCCAGCCGGATCGACTCCGGGTACGTCGTCCAGTACGGCGCAGGGACGATGACCTCGTCGCCGGGGTCGAGGATCGCGGCGAACGCCTCGTAGATGGCCTGCTTGCCGCCGTTGGTGACCAGGATCTGCGAGACGTCCGGCTCCCAGCCGGAGTCGCGCAGCGTCTTGGCGGCGATCGCGGCCTTCAGCTCGGGCAGGCCGCCGGCCGGCGTGTAGCGGTGGTACTTGGGGTTCCTGCAGGCCTCGACGGCCGCCTCGACGATGTAGTCCGGGGTTGGGAAGTCGGGCTCACCGGCGCCGAAGCCGATCACCGGACGCCCGGCGGCCTTGAGGGCCTTGGCCTTGGCGTCCACGGCGAGGGTGGCGGACTCGGAGATCGCGCCGACTCGGGCGGAGACCCGGCGCTCGGTGGGAGGGGTTGCAGCGCTCATGCGCCCATCGTTTCAGACCGGAAACCGGAACGGCACGCCGGTTTCACATGCCGGTCCCGCCCGTCCGCACGCCCTCGGCGCCACGACCCGGCCGGCCCGGGGACAGGGGCGGTGCCGGCAACGGCCGGACGCCCGCTCCCCCGCTGAGCAGGGACGGGCGCCGTCTCGGCGGCGCGACCGGCGGTGGCATGGGAGCGCGGCGGGGCAGGGCGGCCGGGGCGGGCGGAGGGGCCGGTCATGGCCGTGGTCGGGGGGCGGGGGTGGACGGGTGTCCGAATTCGTCCCGGTCGGGACGATCCACGGGCGGAGCCGCTGCCGGCCGGACGCCCGGTCCCGCGCTGAGCAGGGGCGGACGCCGTCTCGGCCGCGCGGCCGGCGGTGACAGGGGGGCGTGGCAGGGCGTGCGAAGAGGCTGGTCCGGGGGGCGGGAGGCGGCTGAGCGGGCAGCCGGGGGCGGGGCGTGGACGTGTGTCCGAATAGCGCCTCCCGCCAGGACGATCTTCGGTCCCGTCGTCCCGTGCGGGCACTTTCTGTTCGACGCCGGGCCCCGGACCACGTACACTCTCACCTCGTTGGCCTTCAGCGGCCGCGCACGGCCGGTGCACACCGAGCACCCGGCCGGATGCGGTACGTTGGGGACACACAAAGGGTCGTAGCTCAATTGGTAGAGCACTGGTCTCCAAAACCAGCGGTTGGGGGTTCAAGTCCCTCCGGCCCTGCTACACACACCGCCAGGATGTGTGCGCATGTACGTACAGCAATGCACCGCCGTGCGGCTCAGAAACCGGGCGCGGCACGGCCACGACCCGGGACCAGGTGAGGACGAATGACGGACGCCGTGGGCTCCATCGACACGCCTGACGCCCAGGACGAGGTGTCCGAGCCGAAGAAGGCCCGCAAGGGCGGCAAGCGCGCCAAGAAGGGCCCGCTGAAGCGCCTCGCCATCTTCTACCGCCAGATCATCGCGGAGCTCCGCAAGGTCGTCTGGCCGACCCGCAACCAGCTGACGTCGTACACCACCGTGGTGATCTTCTTCGTGGCCATCATGATCGCTGTGGTGACCGTGATTGACTATGGGCTCAACCACGCGGCCAAGTACGTCTTCGGCTGAGCCAAGAGCGAAGGGCGCCGTGGTACCGGCGCCCCTTTTCGCATGTTCCACCCCTATGTATCCAGGAAGAAGCAGCCATCGTGTCTGACCCGAACCTGAACGACGCCACCGAGCCTCGCGAGAATGCCGCCGAGACGGTGGACGACGAGCTCGACATCGTCGAGGGCGCGGACGAGCAGGACGAGTTCGAGGCTGCCGAGGCCGAGGCGGGGGAGCCGGCCGAGGAGGCCGCCCTGCACGTCGAGGACGAGGACACCGAGGGCCCCGAGGACGAGGCCGCCGAGGCGGAGGAAGCCGCCGAGGAGGAGCCCGCCGAGCCCGTCGACCCGGTCCAGGCCCTGCGTGACGAGCTGCGCGCGCTGCCCGGTGAGTGGTACGTCATCCACACCTACGCCGGCTACGAGAACCGCGTGAAGACCAACCTGGAGCAGCGCGCCGTCTCGCTGAACGTCGAGGACTACATCTTCCAGGCCGAGGTGCCGCAGGAAGAGGTCGTCCAGATCAAGAACGGCGACCGCAAGACGATCAAGCAGAACAAGCTGCCGGGTTACGTCCTGGTCCGCATGGACCTGACGAACGAGTCCTGGGGCGTCGTCCGCAACACCCCCGGCGTCACCGGCTTCGTGGGCAACGCCTACGACCCGTACCCGCTGACCCTGGACGAGATCGTCAAGATGCTCGCCCCGGAGGCCGAGGAGAAGGCCGCCCGCGAGGCCGCCGAGGCCGAGGGCAAGCCCGCCCCGCAGCGCAAGGTCGAGGTCCAGGTGCTGGACTTCGAGGTCGGCGACTCGGTCACCGTCACCGACGGCCCGTTCGCCACGCTCCAGGCGACCATCAACGAGATCAACCCCGACTCGAAGAAGGTCAAGGGCCTGGTGGAGATCTTCGGCCGGGAGACGCCGGTCGAGCTGTCCTTCGACCAGATCCAGAAGAACTGATTCTTCCGGACCACCGCTTCCGTGCAGGTCAGGCAGGCGCGCGAGCGTCCGTCTGACCTGCACGGTTTTTGGCCGCGCATCTATACCCGTTATCGTTGTGCGGTATGCCTGCGTCCGGGTGGTCCCCGGATGCGGGCAGGACCCGAACCGAAAGGACCCGGAGAGCTATGCCTCCCAAGAAGAAGAAGGTCACGGGGCTCATCAAGCTCCAGATCAACGCCGGTGCGGCGAACCCGGCCCCGCCGGTCGGCCCGGCGCTGGGTCAGCACGGCGTCAACATCATGGAGTTCTGCAAGGCCTACAACGCCGCGACCGAGTCGCAGCGTGGCTGGGTGATCCCGGTGGAGATCACGGTCTACGAGGACCGCTCCTTCACCTTCATCACCAAGACGCCGCCGGCCGCGAAGATGATCCTCAAGGCCGCGGGCGTGGAGAAGGGCTCCGGCGAGCCGCACAAGACCAAGGTCGCCAAGATCACCGAGGCGCAGGTCCGCGAGATCGCCCAGACGAAGATGCCCGACCTCAACGCCAACGACCTGGACGCCGCGTCGAAGATCATCGCCGGCACCGCCCGTTCCATGGGCATCACGGTCGAGGGCTGATCCTCCCACCCCGTAGTCATGCGGCCGTGAAAAGCCGCACGTGGCAGGGCCTGCTCGGCCCGTACCACGACTCCTTTCAGACCACACAGGAGCAGTTGTGAGCAAGCGCAGCAAGGCTCTCCGCGCTGCGGACGCCAAGATCGACCGGGAGAAGCAGTACGCCCCGCTCGAGGCCGTCCGTCTCGCCAAGGAGACCTCCACGACCAAGTTCGACGGCACCGTCGAGGTCGCCTTCCGCCTGGGTGTCGACCCGCGCAAGGCCGACCAGATGGTCCGTGGCACCGTGAACCTTCCGCACGGCACCGGTAAGACCGCCCGGGTCCTGGTCTTCGCGACCGGTGACCGTGCCGAGGCCGCGCGTGCCGCGGGCGCCGACATCGTCGGTGCCGACGAGCTGATCGACGAGGTCTCCAAGGGCCGTCTCGACTTCGACGCCGTCGTCGCCACCCCGGACCTCATGGGCAAGGTCGGCCGCCTCGGCCGCGTCCTCGGCCCGCGTGGTCTGATGCCGAACCCGAAGACCGGCACCGTCACCCCCGACGTCGCCAAGGCCGTCACCGAGATCAAGGGCGGCAAGATCGAGTTCCGCGTCGACAAGCACTCGAACCTGCACTTCATCATCGGCAAGACGTCCTTCGAGGACGCCCAGCTGGTGGAGAACTACGCCGCGGCGCTCGAGGAGATCACCCGCCTCAAGCCGTCCGCCGCGAAGGGCCGCTACATCAAGAAGGCCGCCATCAGCACCACCATGGGCCCCGGCATCCCGGTCGACCCGAACCGCACCCGCAACCTCCTCGTCGAGGAGGACCCGGCCGCCGTCTGAGCCCCGCGCTCACCCCGGTAGCCGCGTCCTGCGCGCAAAGCAGAGGACGGGCCCCGCAACCTTCACGGTGCGGGGCCCGTCCTTTTCCCTGTGCGACCTTTTTCCGCCGTACTGCCTTCCTCCGTACGGGATTTCGCACGACTGTCAGTGGCCTGGGCTACGGTGCAGGCACAGGACTTCGCATGGGGGTATGACGAATGAAGAGCACGACCGCACGCCAGGTGGCCCTTTCCGTCGCGCTGGTGGCCGCGCTGACCGGGGTGGCAGCCTGCGGCTCTCAGAAGGCGGACAAGGCGGTCGGCAAGAGCGTCACGCACCTGACCCCCCTCGCCGCCCTGCGCTCGGCCGAGAAGTCCACCGACAAGGCCGAGTCCGCCAAGGTCCGCTCCAGCACGACCCTCGGCGACACCATGTCCATGACGGCGAACGGCGCCCTCACCTGGGGTGACGGCCTCAAGGGCAACCTCACCATCACCTACACCGGCGGCAAGCTGGCCGAGGCGATGCGCAAGGCCGGCACGGCGTCGATGCAGGCCCGGTACCTGCCGGACGCGTACTACGCGAAGATGAGCGAGCAGTTCGCCCAGCAGTCGGGCGGCAAGCACTGGATCCGCTACGCCTACGACGACCTCGCCAAGCTCGGCGGCGGATCCGGGGCGTACATGAAGGACCAGATGCAGAACACCACGCCGAACCAGTCGGTGAAGCTGCTGCTGGCGTCCGGGGACGTGAAGAAGGCGGGCGAGGAGACGGTCTCCGGCGTCCACACCACCCACTACTCCGGCACGGTCGACGTCGCGGACCTCGCCGGCAAGAACGGCAACCTCAGCGCGGGCCAGCTGGCCGACCTGAAGAAGCAGCTCAGCCAGGCCGGCGTCACCACCGAGACCGTCGACATCTGGATCAACGACCAGAGCCTGCTGGTCAAGAAGGTCGAGAAGGCGCAGATGGCGACCGGCGCCATGACCAGCACGGCCTACTACAGCGACTACGGCGTGCAGGTCACCGCCGTGGCGCCCCCGGCGAGCGACACCAAGGACTTCAAGGACCTGATGAAGTCCTCCGGCGCCGGCTCGTCGAGCGGCTCCGGCATCAGTTCCTGAGCCCGGAGGACCCGTCCCGACGGGACCGGGGACGGGCCGCGAGGCCCGATTTGCTCGACGGCGCCCCGGTCCCGTACTCTCAACCAGAAGCCAAAGACCGCTGGTCGTTGCCGCGCTCTTCCAAGGGTGCGGTGGCCGAAGGATCCGCTGAAAAGTGGGCGACCCGCGCAGGTGACTGTGGAAGAACTCCCGGAGCGCGCGCCTCGACGCGTGTGCAGCCGGTCGAGTCCGCCCCGTGCGCCTGCGCCGGGGCGTTTCGTTTTACCCAGTCCTCCTTCGGGTCCGCGCGGTCAGAATCACCCGGAAGGAGGCCGAGGCTCTATGGCGAGGCCCGACAAGGCTGCCGCGGTTGCCGAGCTGACGGACAAGTTCCGCAGCTCCAACGCCGCCGTGCTGACCGAGTACCGCGGTCTCACCGTGGCGCAGCTCAAGACGCTGCGCCGGTCGCTCGGTGAGAACGCCCAGTACGCCGTGGTGAAGAACACGCTGACCAAGATTGCGGCCAACGAGGCCGGGATCACGCTGGACGACCAGCTCTTCGCTGGTCCGACGGCGGTCGCCTTCGTCACCGGTGACCCGGTGGAGTCGGCGAAGGGTCTCCGTGACTTCGCCAAGGACAACCCGAACCTCATCATCAAGGGCGGTGTCCTTGACGGCAAGGCGCTGTCCGCCGATGAGATCAAGAAGCTTGCGGACCTCGAGTCCCGCGAGGTTCTGCTCAGCAAGCTGGCCGGTGCCTTCAAGGCGAAGCAGTCCCAGGCTGCCTCCGTCTTCCAGGCGCTGCCGTCGAAGCTCGTCCGCACCGTGGACGCGCTGCGCGCCAAGCAGGCCGAGCAGGGCGGTGCCGAGTAACTCGGCTCGCTTTCTGATCCGCGCCGCATGAGGCGGCACGGATCGCAGCGGGCCGACGTACGCCCGCCTCACCCAGTACATCCGGCACCTGCCGATTGAGTGGAAGGACCGCCATCATGGCGAAGCTCACCCAGGACGAGCTGCTTGCCCAGTTCGAGGAGATGACCCTCATCGAGCTCTCCGAGTTCGTGAAGGCCTTCGAGGACAAGTTCGACGTCACCGCTGCCGCCGCCGCCCCGGTCGTCATGGCCGGCGGTGTCGCCGGTGGCGCCGCTGCCGAGGCCGAGGAGGAGAAGGACGAGTTCGACGTCATCCTCACCGGTGCCGGCGACAAGAAGATCCAGGTCATCAAGGTCGTGCGTGAGCTGACCTCCCTGGGTCTGAAGGAGGCCAAGGACCTCGTGGACGGCGCCCCGAAGCCGGTCCTCGAGAAGGTCGCCAAGGACGCCGCCGAGAAGGCCGCCGAGTCCCTCAAGGGCGCCGGCGCCTCCGTCGAGGTCAAGTAACACCCTCCGGGCCGCCGAGGCCCGGACGCGTGGCGAGAACATCCCCCTGGGGTTGTAACGCGAACGCCGCGAAGAGCGATCATCCATCCGGGTGGTCGCTCTTCGGCGTATCCGGGGCGGGACCGCGGTTGCCTTGCACTCGCGACGGCGAGGGGTATGGTGATCTTCGTCGTGTCTCCGGACGGCCTCGTTTGGGCTGCGGGGCCTTGACGAACCGCACGCAGCGCGCAATTCTCAGGACGCGTCGTCACAAGGATCCGAATCCGAGGCATGGATCGACGGCGAAGAGGGCAGTATCAACGTGCGTTGAAGGGCAGCATGCCGAGGGCGTTGACAAGAGCGGTGAGCACAGCGAGGGTCTCGATTTACCCGCACTGGACATCAGTGTGCCAAGTGGCTACACTGACCCTTTGCGCTGCCTGTTAGCTGTCCCCTGCCCGTCACCAGGGGTCTGCCCTCACTCGAGCACCGATGACCGAGCTCCTCTGACCTGGGGTTTCCGTCTCTGTGTGCGGGGGAGGGGCCGGTACGCGCGTAGTGAGTCCGAGCCCTCGGAAGGACCCCCTCTTGGCCGCCTCGCGCAATGCCTCGACCGCGAATATGAACAACGGCGCCAGCACCGCCCCGCTGCGCATCTCCTTTGCAAAGATCAAGGAGCCTCTCGAGGTTCCGAACCTGCTCGCGCTGCAGACCGAGAGCTTCGACTGGCTGCTCGGCAACACCGCCTGGCAGAGTCGGGTCGAGGAGGCTCTTGAGAACGGTCAGGACGTCCCCACCAAGTCCGGTCTGGAGGAGATCTTCGAGGAGATCTCCCCGATCGAGGACTTCTCCGGGTCGATGTCGCTGACGTTCCGGGACCACCGCTTCGAGCCGCCGAAGAACTCGATCGACGAGTGCAAGGAGCGCGACTTCACGTACGCCGCCCCGCTCTTCGTCACCGCCGAGTTCACCAACAACGAGACCGGTGAGATCAAGTCCCAGACGGTCTTCATGGGCGACTTCCCGCTCATGACGAACAAGGGCACTTTCGTCATCAACGGCACCGAGCGTGTCGTGGTGTCGCAGCTGGTCCGTTCCCCCGGTGTCTACTTCGACTCCTCCATCGACAAGACGTCCGACAAGGACATCTTCTCCGCCAAGATCATCCCGTCCCGGGGTGCCTGGCTGGAGATGGAGATCGACAAGCGCGACATGGTCGGTGTCCGCATCGACCGCAAGCGCAAGCAGTCGGTCACCGTACTGCTGAAGGCCCTCGGCTGGACCACCGAGCAGATCCTCGAGGAGTTCGGCGACTACGAGTCGATGCGCGCCACCCTGGAGAAGGACCACACCCAGGGCCAGGACGACGCGCTGCTCGACATCTACCGCAAGCTGCGCCCGGGCGAGCCCCCCACGCGTGAGGCCGCGCAGACGCTGCTGGAGAACCTCTACTTCAACCCCAAGCGCTACGACCTCGCCAAGGTCGGCCGCTACAAGGTCAACAAGAAGCTCGGTGCCGACGCTCCGCTGGACGCGGGCATCCTGACCGTCGAGGACATCATCTCGACGATCAAGTACCTGGTGCAGCTGCACGCCGGCGAGACCGAGACCACCGGCGCCAACGGCGACACGATCGTCGTCGAGACGGACGACATCGACCACTTCGGAAACCGTCGTCTGCGCAGCGTCGGCGAGCTGATCCAGAACCAGGTCCGTACGGGTCTCGCCCGTATGGAGCGCGTCGTGCGCGAGCGCATGACCACCCAGGACGTCGAGGCGATCACGCCGCAGACCCTGATCAACATCCGGCCGGTCGTCGCCTCCATCAAGGAGTTCTTCGGCACCAGCCAGCTGTCGCAGTTCATGGACCAGAACAACCCGCTGTCGGGTCTCACCCACAAGCGCCGTCTGTCGGCGCTCGGCCCGGGTGGCCTCTCCCGTGAGCGGGCCGGCTTCGAGGTCCGTGACGTGCACCCGTCGCACTACGGCCGCATGTGCCCGATCGAGACCCCCGAAGGCCCGAACATCGGCCTGATCGGCTCGCTCGCCTCGTACGGCCGGGTCAACGCGTTCGGTTTCGTCGAGACCCCGTACCGCAAGGTCATCGACGGCCAGGTCACCGACGAGGTCGACTACCTCACCGCCGACGAGGAGGACCGCTTCGTCATCGCGCAGGCCAACGCGCCGCTGACCAGCGACCTCCGCTTCGAGGAGAGCCGCGTGCTCGTCCGCCGCCGTGGCGGCGAGGTCGACTACGTCGGTGGCGAGGACGTGGACTACATGGACGTCTCGCCGCGCCAGATGGTGTCGGTCGCGACGGCCATGATCCCGTTCCTCGAGCACGACGACGCCAACCGTGCCCTCATGGGCGCGAACATGATGCGGCAGGCCGTTCCGCTCATCAAGTCCGAGTCCCCGCTCGTCGGCACCGGCATGGAGTACCGCTCCGCCGTCGACGCCGGCGACGTGGTCAAGGCCGAGAAGGCGGGTGTGGTCCAGGAGGTCTCCGCGGACTACATCACCACCGCGAACGACGACGGCACGTACATCACGTACCGCCTGCACAAGTTCGCCCGCTCCAACCAGGGCACCTCGGTCAACCAGAAGGTCATCGTCAACGAGGGCGACCGCGTCGTCGAGGGCCAGGTCCTCGCCGACGGCCCGGCCACCCAGAACGGCGAGATGGCCCTCGGCAAGAACCTGCTCGTGGCGTTCATGCCGTGGGAGGGTCACAACTACGAGGACGCGATCATCCTGTCGCAGCGCCTCGTGCAGGACGACGTCCTCTCCTCGATCCACATCGAGGAGCACGAGGTCGACGCCCGTGACACCAAGCTCGGCCCCGAGGAGATCACCCGGGACATCCCGAACGTCTCCGAGGAGGTCCTCGCCGACCTCGACGAGCGCGGCATCATCCGCATCGGTGCCGAGGTCGTCGCCGGTGACATCCTCGTCGGCAAGGTCACGCCCAAGGGTGAGACCGAGCTGACCCCCGAGGAGCGCCTGCTCCGCGCGATCTTCGGTGAGAAGGCGCGCGAGGTGCGCGACACCTCGCTGAAGGTGCCGCACGGTGAGATCGGCAAGGTCATCGGCGTCCGCCTCTTCGACCGTGAGGAGGGCGACGAGCTGCCGCCCGGCGTGAACCAGCTGGTGCGCGTCTACGTGGCGCAGAAGCGCAAGATCACCGACGGTGACAAGCTCGCCGGCCGCCACGGCAACAAGGGCGTCATCTCCAAGATCCTGCCGATCGAGGACATGCCGTTCCTGGAGGACGGCACCCCGGTCGACATCATCCTCAACCCGCTGGGTGTCCCGTCCCGAATGAACCCGGGACAGGTCCTGGAGATCCACCTCGGCTGGCTCGCCAGCCGCGGCTGGGACGTCTCCGGCCTGGCGGACGAGTGGGCGCAGCGCCTGCAGGCCATCGGCGCCGACCAGGTCGCCCCCGGCACCAACGTCGCCACCCCGGTGTTCGACGGTGCCCGCGAGGACGAGCTGGCGGGTCTGCTGCAGCACACCATCCCGAACCGGGACGGCGAGCGCATGGTGCTCCCGACCGGCAAGGCGCGGCTGTTCGACGGCCGTAGCGGTGAGCCGTTCCCGGACCCGATCTCGGTCGGCTACATGTACATCCTGAAGCTGCACCACCTGGTCGACGACAAGCTGCACGCCCGTTCGACCGGCCCGTACTCGATGATCACCCAGCAGCCGCTGGGTGGTAAGGCCCAGTTCGGTGGCCAGCGGTTCGGCGAGATGGAGGTGTGGGCACTCGAGGCGTACGGCGCCGCCTATGCCCTCCAGGAGCTGCTGACCATCAAGTCCGACGACGTCACCGGCCGCGTGAAGGTCTACGAGGCCATCGTCAAGGGCGAGAACATCCCGGAGCCCGGCATCCCCGAGTCCTTCAAGGTGCTCATCAAGGAGATGCAGTCGCTCTGCCTGAACGTGGAGGTGCTGTCCAGCGACGGTATGTCCATCGAGATGCGCGACACCGACGAGGATGTCTTCCGCGCTGCGGAGGAGCTCGGCATCGACCTGTCCCGGCGCGAGCCGAGCAGCGTCGAAGAGGTCTGACGGGAGTCCGGTAGGGGCCTCGCCACCGTGTGAGGCCCCCGCCGACCCCCAGGCCCCCGTTTCAGACCACAGACTTACGACCCTGAGAGGGATTGACGCATAGTGCTCGACGTCAACTTCTTCGACGAGCTCCGGATCGGCCTGGCCACCGCTGACGACATCCGTCAGTGGAGCCACGGCGAGGTCAAGAAGCCCGAGACCATCAACTACCGCACCCTCAAGCCGGAAAAGGACGGGCTCTTCTGCGAGAAGATCTTCGGTCCGACCCGGGACTGGGAGTGCTACTGCGGCAAGTACAAGCGTGTCCGCTTCAAGGGCATCATCTGCGAGCGCTGTGGCGTCGAGGTCACCCGCGCCAAGGTGCGCCGTGAGCGGATGGGCCACATCGAACTGGCCGCGCCCGTCACGCACATCTGGTACTTCAAGGGTGTCCCGAGCCGGCTGGGCTACCTGCTCGACCTGGCTCCCAAGGACCTCGAGAAGGTCATCTACTTCGCGGCGTACATGATCACGTACGTCGACGAGGAGCGCCGCACCCGCGACCTGCCCTCCCTGGAGGCGCACGTCTCGGTCGAGCGCCAGCAGATCGAGAACCGCCGCGACGCCGACCTGGAGGCCCGCGCCAAGAAGCTCGAGTCCGACCTGGCCGAGCTCGAGGCCGAGGGCGCCAAGGCCGACGTGCGCCGCAAGGTGCGCGAGGGTGCCGAGCGCGAGATGAAGCAGCTGCGCGACCGCGCGCAGCGCGAGATCGACCGCCTGGACGAGGTGTGGACCCGGTTCAAGAACCTCAAGGTCCAGGACCTCGAGGGCGACGAGCTGCTCTACCGCGAGCTGCGTGACCGCTTCGGCACGTACTTCGACGGCTCGATGGGTGCCGCGGCGCTGCAGAAGCGCCTGGAGTCCTTCGACCTCGACGAGGAGGCCGAGCGCCTCCGCGAGATCATCCGCACCGGCAAGGGCCAGAAGAAGACCCGCGCCCTGAAGCGGCTGAAGGTCGTCTCCGCGTTCCTGCAGACCTCCAACAGCCCCAAGGGCATGGTCCTGGACTGCGTCCCGGTCATCCCGCCGGACCTGCGTCCGATGGTGCAGCTGGACGGTGGCCGCTTCGCGACCTCCGACCTGAACGACCTGTACCGCCGTGTCATCAACCGCAACAACCGCCTGAAGCGGCTTCTCGACCTCGGCGCGCCCGAGATCATCGTGAACAACGAGAAGCGCATGCTCCAGGAGGCCGTCGACGCGCTCTTCGACAACGGCCGCCGCGGCCGCCCGGTCACGGGCCCCGGCAACCGTCCGCTGAAGTCGCTGTCCGACATGCTCAAGGGCAAGCAGGGCCGCTTCCGCCAGAACCTGCTCGGCAAGCGAGTCGACTACTCGGCGCGTTCCGTGATCGTCGTCGGTCCGCAGCTCAAGCTGCACCAGTGCGGTCTGCCGAAGGCGATGGCGCTGGAGCTGTTCAAGCCGTTCGTGATGAAGCGCCTGGTCGACCTGAACCACGCGCAGAACATCAAGTCGGCCAAGCGCATGGTCGAGCGCGGCCGCACCGTCGTGTACGACGTCCTCGAAGAGGTCATCGCCGAGCACCCGGTGCTGCTGAACCGTGCGCCCACCCTGCACCGCCTCGGCATCCAGGCCTTCGAGCCGCAGCTGGTCGAGGGCAAGGCCATCCAGATCCACCCGCTCGTCTGCACCGCGTTCAACGCGGACTTCGACGGTGACCAGATGGCCGTGCACCTGCCGCTGTCCGCGGAGGCGCAGGCCGAGGCCCGCATCCTGATGCTGTCCTCGAACAACATCCTCAAGCCGGCCGACGGCCGTCCGGTGACGATGCCGACCCAGGACATGGTCCTCGGTCTGTTCTTCCTCACCACCGACGGCGAGCTGCGTGACACCAAGGGCGAGGGCCGCGCGTTCGGCTCCACGGCCGAGGCGATCATGGCGTTCGACGCCGGCGAGCTCGCGCTGCAGTCGCAGATCGACATCCGCTTCCCGGTGGGCACCATCCCGCCGCGCGGCTGGACCCCGCCGGCCCGCGAGGAGGGCGAGCCCGAGTGGCAGCAGGGTGACTCGTTCCGCCTGCGCACCACCCTGGGCCGCGCGCTCTTCAACGAGCTGCTGCCCGAGGACTACCCGTTCGTCGACTACTCGGTGGGCAAGAAGCAGCTCTCCGAGATCGTCAACGACCTGGCCGAGCGCTACCCCAAGGTCATCGTGGCGGCGACGCTCGACAACCTGAAGGCGGCCGGCTTCTACTGGGCGACCCGTTCCGGCGTCACCGTGGCCATCTCCGACGTCGTCGTTCCCGAGGCGAAGAAGGAGATCGTCAAGGGCTACGAGGCGCAGGACGAGAAGGTCCAGAAGCAGTACGAGCGCGGTCTGATCACCAAGGAAGAGCGCACGCAGGAGCTCATCGCGATCTGGACCAAGGCGACCAACGAGGTCGCCGAGGCGATGAACGAGAACTTCCCCAAGACCAACCCCATCTTCATGATGGTCGACTCGGGTGCCCGAGGAAACATGATGCAGATGCGGCAGATCGCGGGTATGCGCGGTCTGGTGTCGAACGCGAAGAACGAGACCATCCCGCGTCCGATCAAGGCGTCCTTCCGCGAGGGCCTGTCCGTGCTGGAGTACTTCATCTCCACGCACGGTGCCCGTAAGGGTCTGGCGGACACCGCCCTGCGTACCGCCGACTCGGGTTACCTCACCCGTCGTCTGGTCGACGTCTCCCAGGACGTCATCATCCGCGAGGAGGACTGCGGCACCGACCGCGGCCTCAAGCTCAAGATCGCGGAGCGGGGCGCGGACGGCGTGCTGCGCAAGGCGGACGACGTCGAGACGTCCGTGTACGCGCGCTGCCTCGCCGAGGACATCGTGGTCGACGGCCAGGTGCTGGCCCCGGCCGGCACCGACCTGGGCGACGTCCTCATCGAGGAGCTCGTCGGCCGCGGCGTCGAGGAGGTCAAGACCCGCTCGGTCCTGACCTGCGAGTCCGCCGTCGGTACCTGCGCGATGTGCTACGGCCGTTCGCTGGCCACCGGCAAGCTGGTCGACATCGGTGAGGCGGTCGGCATCATCGCCGCCCAGTCCATCGGTGAGCCCGGTACCCAGCTGACGATGCGTACCTTCCACACCGGTGGTGTGGCCGGTGACGACATCACCCAGGGTCTGCCCCGTGTCGTCGAGCTCTTCGAGGCTCGTACCCCGAAGGGTGTCGCCCCGATCTCCGAGGCCTCCGGCCGCGTGCGGATCGAGGAGACCGAGAAGACCAAGAAGCTCGTCGTCACCCCGGACGACGGCAGCGACGAGACGGCGTACCCGATCTCGAAGCGTGCCAAGGTCCTGGTCCGCGAGGGCGAGCACGTCGAGGTGGGCCAGCAGCTCACCGTGGGTGCCACCAACCCGCACGACGTGCTGCGCATCCTGGGTCAGCGTGCCGTCCAGGTCCACCTGGTCGGCGAGGTCCAGAAGGTCTACAACTCGCAGGGTGTGTCGATCCACGACAAGCACATCGAGATCATCATCCGGCAGATGCTGCGCCGCGTGACGATCATCGAGTCCGGCGACGCCGAGCTGCTGCCCGGCGAGCTGGTCGAGCGCTCGAAGTTCGAGACCGAGAACCGTCGTGTGGTCCAGGAGGGCGGTCACCCGGCCTCCGGCCGTCCGCAGCTGATGGGTATCACCAAGGCCTCGCTGGCCACGGAGTCCTGGCTGTCGGCCGCCTCCTTCCAGGAGACGACCCGAGTCCTGACGGACGCGGCGATCAACGCCAAGTCCGACAGCCTCATCGGCCTGAAGGAGAACGTCATCATCGGTAAGCTCATCCCGGCCGGTACGGGCCTGTCCCGCTACCGCAACATCCGGGTGGAGCCCACCGAGGAGGCCAAGGCCGCGATGTACTCGGCCGTCGGCTACGACGACATCGACTACTCGCCGTTCGGCACCGGCTCCGGCCAGGCCGTTCCGCTGGAGGACTACGACTACGGTCCGTACAACCAGTAAGCGAGCGTCCGCCTGATCCGAAGGGCGGCCACCCCGGGCACGGGGTGGCCGCCCTTCGGCGTGTCCGGCGGGCGTGCTCAGCGTGCGGTCAGCTGCCAGGCCGTGACGGCGGCGGTCGCCAGGGCGGCGAGGGCGCCGACGCTGGCCAGCGGCCAGCGGGAGCGCTCCAGGGCGTCGAGCCGCTGCTCGTGGTCGGCCAGCTGCTTGTCGGTCTGGTCGCTGCGCTGGACCAGCAGCGCGAGGGAACCGTCGGCCCGGGCGAAGCCGGCCTCGACGGTCCCGCGCAGCCGTTCGAGCTGCACGGCGACCGCGGTCGGATCGGGCAGGGAGGAGACGGAAGGGGGTTCGGTCACGGGTCCCTCCGCTCGGTGCGCGACGCCGGGCGCCCCGTGGCCAGGGAGAGCAGCTCGGCGTCCCGGGTGGCGGAACCGTCCGTCCGCAGCCAGGACGGGAGCAGGGCCTGGACGCCCGGTACGGCCATGACCCGGGCCACGGCCGCGGCGGCGGCCAGCGCCCCGGCGGCCCAGGGCAGGGCGCGGGGGATGCGGGCGGCGTCGACGACCGCCGGCAGCAGGACGCACAGGCCGACGGCGGTCTGCACGGCGGTACGGAGGGTGCGCTTGGCGGCCTCTGACATGGTGGACCTCGCTTGTCGGTGGTTCAGGAGCCGTAGGGGACCTTCAGTGCGGCCCAGGACGCCGGGCCGGGCAGGCCGTCGGCGTCCGGGCCGTGGTAGCCGAGCTTGCGCTGCCAGGCGGCGTAGGACTCGCGGTCGGCCTCCGACCAGCGCGGCCCGGGGCCCACGCGGTAGCGGCCGCAGCCCTCGGCCACCAGGCGCCGGCCCATCGCCGTGACGATCGGGGAGTCGGTCCCGTCCGTGAAGAAGGAGACGCCGGGGAACGGCTGGTAGCGGGGCGGCCGGGGTGGCTCGGGGGTGTGCCCGCCACCGGTGGCGGCGGACAGCCGGGTCTGGATCCGGCGGCGCATGCCGGTCATGGAGAAGCCGCGCGGGTCGCTCTTCCAGTCCGACCACTCCAGGTGGCCGATGACGGACCTCGCTCCCCAGCCGTGGGCCCGGCACAGGGCCGCCGCGACCCGCTCGACGGCGTCGAGCTGGGCGTCGGGCCAGGGGTCGTGGCCGTCGCCGAGGTTGACGCACTCGAAGCCGTAGAAGCGGGCGTTGCCGTCGACGGCGCCCGGGCTGCCCTCGTGCTCGTGCGGGACCGGGGGGCGGTCGCCGTACGTCTCGGTGATCACGGCCTGCAGGACCGACGGGTCGCCTCCGCCGGCGTGGTTGGCGCGGCCGTTGCCGACGAGGTGGACGGTGCCGTCCTTGGCGATCACGCCGTGGCAGAGCGGGCCGGGCAGGGCGGCGTCGCCCCGGAAGCACAGGCTGACGCTGGAGCCGGTGCCGGAGCTGACGGTGTGGTGCACGACGACGCCGTGGACCGGCCCCCAGCTCCCGTGCTGATTACGGTTGTTGGCGCGCCAGCCGGGCTCCTCGACGACGGTGACGCCCTCGGCCCGCAGGGCGGAGACGAGGGCGTCGGCGGACAGGGGTGTGGCCATGGGGACTCCAGACATGGGAAAACCCCGGGCCGGTGGCCGCGGGGCGGACTGTTGAGGGGGACGGAGGGGGAGCGGAGGACGAGGGGACGGGGCGGAGGTCAGGTGCCGGTGCCGGGGTCGCCTCCCGCGGGCGCCCACCGGGCGCACAGGTCGGCGTAGGCGGCGGTGTGGGCGGCGAAGTCGTCCAGGGCGGCGGCGACCGCGCGCTGGACGGCCGTCTGGTCCGGCACGACCGGGTCGGTGCCGACCGGCATCACCGTCACGCGCCCCCAGCCGCGCAGGACGGCACCGGCCGCGCCGTCCTCGGTGAACTGGGCGTCGACGGTGACGGGGGAGTAGGTGCCGGTGATCGAGTCCGGCCCGATGACGCTGCTCAGGCTGGTGTCGGCGACGTTGACGTGGATGGTGTGGCCGGCCTCGGTGATGGTGGCGCGGCCGGCGTAGTCGATGACGAGACCCCAGGGCTGACTGGTGTCGATGTCCATGGATGCGCTGCCTTCCTCGGGTCTTGGGGTGGTCAGGTCGTCTGGCGGCCGTGCATCAGCACGGGGTTGGCGTAGACGGTCCCGGAGGTGCTGGAGACGTACGCCTGGACCTCGACCTTGATCTGCGTGCTGAAGACGGAGGCGAAGTCGGCTGCGACCGGTCCGGTGTAGTTGAAGTCCGCCGGGACGGTGACGGTGTTGCCCCACGGGACGCCGTTGACGAGCACCCGGACGTAGCCGGCGGCGCCGGAGCTCGCCCGGGTGTTCACCAGCAGCCGCATGTACGGCTGCCAGACCACGTTGTAGGACATCGCGATCGTGGTCCACGTGGTCGCGCCGGTCTGCGGCCAGCGCGTGTAGTCGGTGTTCTGCGGGGGCAGCATGCTCAGCCAGGGCCGGGCGAGGCCGCCGGTGGAGATGTCGTCGGAGAAGATCTCCCGGCTCGCGGAGTCGTAGAGCCGCAGCGGCTGCTGCGAGGTGCTGGTGCCGTCGCCGTTGTAGAGGCTGAGGGCGTAGGAGCCGGTCTGGCGGCGGATCGCGAGGCCGAACTCGCTCCCGCTCCACTTGCCGACCCGGAACACCTCGGGCCCGTTGTTCGGCGCCCGGACGGAGAGGTAGCCGCTGTCGCCGGAGCCCTTGTTGAGGGCCGGCAGGCCGTTGACGGCGGTGGACAGCTGCTGGATGCGGCGTTCCATCCGGGTCAGCCGGTCGATGATGTCCTCGGGAAGCTGGGTCATCGGAGCTCCTCCAGGTACAGGTCGGCGGTGTCCGGGCGGCCGCGCTGGGCGGGGCTGACCTTGACGCCGACGATCCGGTAGCGGGTGTCGAGGCCCTCGGTCCACCACTCGTCGGTGATGCGCAGCCGGACGGTCCGGCCGAGCAGCGCGGGCGGCACCAGGTCGTCGAGGCGGATGGTGATCTCGGGGACCACCACCGCTCCGGTCGCCTCGGCCAGGTCCGCCCTGGCCAGGGAGTTCAGGGTGGGCTTGTCGGTGACGTCGGTGTGGTCGGAGGACAGGTCGATGCGCGGGTATCCGGCGTCGATCAGGTTCGTGGCGACCTGCGTGTCGGAGCACTGGGGCCGGGACTCGGCGGCCTGGTTGTCGTTGACGGAGGCACCCCGCGTGCGGGCGGTGGTGCCGCCGCGGGTCGCGTCGCGCGGGAAGGAGTACGACAGGATCGTGCCCGGGCGGTCCAGGACCAGGTCGGTGGTGCCGATCCGGATCGTGGGGCTGCCGAGCTGGAGCCGCCGCACCCGCCGGCCGGTGGCCGGGTCGCGGTAGACGGAGATGCGCTGTTCGAAGCCGCCGTCCACGGCGGCGAGCGCCTCGATGGCCTCCTGGTAGACGGTCTCGTCGCCGTCCCGGTAGGAGACGTAGCGGTACTGCCCCGAGGTCTCGGTGCCGTAGGTGACGCCGATGTCCCCGCCGGGCAGCGAGGTCTGCAGGTGCTGCCACAGGTCGCGGGCGATCTGGAGCTGGTCCGGCGGCGGGTCCGACGGCCGTGCGGGGTACGACAGGTCCGCGCGGATGCGGCGGCGGCCGGCGTACGACTCGAAGGTCGCCGCCTGGATGCCGAGGGTGAGCACACCCCGGTCGTCGCTCTGCAGGGTGGCCGTCCAGACGATGCCGCCCCACCACAGGTCGGTGCCGCGCTGGAGGTAGACCGAGGTGCGGCCCTCCTCGATGCGGCGGACCCGGGCGGCCACGTCCGCGTCGGGCACGGGGACGGTGCCGGAGAGGGATCCGGGCTTGCCGATGTAGTCGTCCACGGTGACGTCGCGCAGCGGCAGGATGTCGATCGTGGTGTCGGTGCGCAGATCGCAGAAGATCGCGCGGTAGGGAACGTTCGTGGTCATGCGGCGGTCAGCTCCTCGGCGCGGTCGTCACAGCACGAAGCAGGCGGAGAGCCGCAGGCTGTTGCCGGTCTGGATGACACCGCTGGTGGACCACGTGATCAGGTAGACCGAGCCGTCGGGGACGATGCGGACGGCTCCGTCGGCGAAGCCGTCGGTGGCGATCGCGTAGGTCTCGCCGGCGGGCCGCCAGCCCGCCGGCAGGGTGGCGATGAGCACGTCGTTCACGTTGCCCGGGTTGGTGGTGCCGGCGGCGGTGGCGGTGATGGTGGCGCCGGTGCGGGTGAGCCCGAGGGTGAAGGAGCACACGCCGTGGGTGCGGCGGGCGGCGTACGCGTTCACCGACCAGTCGGTGCCCGCGGTGGCCCCCGTGGTGGTGCTGTCCACGGCGACCGGCGGCTGGTAGTCGGCCCAGGCGCTGCCGGTCCAGCGCTGCAGCACGCCGCTCAGGTCCCGGTACTGGCCCGGGTGGGCGCCGTTCGCCGTGTCGGTGGTGACCGGCAGGATGCCGCCGAGCGCGACGGTGGTGGTACGGCGGCCGGTGAGGGCCGTGGTCCAGTTCGGCGCCTGGGCGGCGCTCGCCCCCTTCGGTACGCGGGCCTCGTACAGGGGCAGCGCGAGGGCGGGCGTGGCCGGCGCGGCGGGGGTGGCCGCCGGTGTGCCGCGGACGATCTCGACGGCGCCCTCGGTACGGCCGGACGCGTCGTAGGGGTCGTCGTAGATCCGCAGGACGACCAGGTCGATCCGGTCGTACTGGGCGTCGCCGTCGGCGAAGGTGAGCGTCAGGCTCTCGGTGAGCGCGACCGGGTAGGCGCCCTGCGCGTCGGTGCCCTGGACGATCGCCCGGCCGGGGGAGACGGTGGCGGACATCGAGTTGGCGACGCCCTGGACGGTGAAGCCGGAGAGGCGGGTCTGGCCGTCGGCGGAACCCGGCAGGATCCCGGAGCGGGTGGCGACCGGCGAGACCGGGGTGAGGGCGCCGAGCGACACGAGCCGGGTGTCCTCCCGGGTCTGACTGTCGGGGGAGAGCCAGCCGGAGCGTACGGGCATGTCGGCTCCTTTCGGGGGGAGGGGTGGTCAGTTGGCCGGGTCGACGCGCATGAACAGGTTGTCGAACCCGCAGGTGACCGCGGCGTCGGTGGAGCGGTACAGGGCGGTCATCGTGTAGGTGGCGCCGGGGGTCAGCCCGTACAGCCGCCACATGGTGGAGACCGAGCCGGCCACGGGACCGCCGTACATGGCGGCGTACTCGTCGTTGGGGTTGAAGTACACGGTGCTGCCCTGTGTGATCTTCGGGACCATGTACGCGCCCGCGGTGGTGCTGCCGGTGGTCCACATGCGCGCGCCGAAGTGGAGCAGCACGGCGCCGGTGGGCGGGGCGGTGAAGTTGAGGTTCAGCGAGGTGACGGCGGTGCCCGACAGCGTGGGCGTGTAGGCCGTCGACGTGGTGGTGCCGGCGTCCAGGGACGAGGTGAACGCGGACGTCGTCACGGCCGACGTCCACGCCGAGCCGTTCCAGCGCTGCAGCACGCCGTTCGGTGCGTCGCGGTACTGGCCGGCGTAGCCGCCGGTGGTGACGCCGGCCGGGGCGATGCCGCCGACGCCCTTGGGATAGGCGGTCCAGTCGGTGCCGTCCCAGCGCTGCAGCGTGCCGTCGAGGTCCCGGAACTGGCCCGGGTAGGCGCCGGCCACGGTGTCGCCGGCGGTGGCCGGCAGGATGCCGCCGAGGGACACGGTGGGGGTGCGCAGGTCGGTCAGGGCGGTGTCCCAGTTGATGCCGCCGTGTCCGGCGCTGGCCCCGGCCGGGACCTTGACCTGGAACAGCGGCAGGGCGAGGCCCTGCGCGGTGGGCGGGGTCGCCGGGGAGCCCGGGGCGCCCCGCACGATCTCGACGGCGGCCTCGGTGCGGCCGGAGCCGTCGTAGGCGTCGTCGTAGACCCGCAGGACGACCAGGTCGACGCGGTCGTTCGTGGCGTCGCCGTCGGCGAAGGTGAGGGTGGGCTCGTCCACGACGGTCACCGGGTAGGCGCCCCGGCTCTCCGCGCCCTGGACGACGGCGCGGCCCGAGCTGACGACGGCGGTCATCGCGCCCTTGTTCCCGGCGAGCCAGAAACCGGAGATCCGGAACCTGCCGTCGTACGAGCCGGGCAGGACGCCGGAGCGGGTGCTCGCGGGCGAGGTCGGGGTGAGGGCGCCGAGCGCGGTCAGCCGGGTGTCCTCGCGGGTCTGGCCGGTCAGCGGCAGCCAGGCGGAGCGGGTGTTCATACGCGGGTCCTTTCGTACGACGGTGTCTTCGGGCGGGTCGGCCCGGTCGGCCGGGGCCGGCGGGTACGGCCCCGGCTCACCAGTCGGCGGCGCGCCAGCGGACGGTCATCCGGGCGCCGTCGTCGTGGCCGTCCGGGCGGAACGCCAGCCGGGCGGCGCCCGGCTCGACGGCGAACAGCTCCTCCGGGCTGCTGTCGGCCGCGGCGGTGTGGCGGCGCGAGGCGCTGCCGTTGAGGGTGACCGTGCCGGCCGCGGTGTCGACGGCCAGCTCGTCGTCGGCGGCGAGCGGGATCTCGTAGCGCAGCCGGCGGCCCGAGGCCCGGTCGGTGACGGTCGGGTTGACGCACGGCCCGGTGAAGATCAGCACCGGGTGGGTGGGCGCGGAGCCGTCGTTGTCCACCGCCACGTCGCCGGTGGAGGACGCCTGCCCCCAGTACAGCGGCCAGGTCAGCGGCCAGTTGAGCCCGCTCTCCGGCTGCGGCGGACCGGTCACCGTGGTCTGCTCGGCGACCGCGTACCGGCGCGGGTCGGTGGCGTACCACTGCACGGACGCCTTGGAGACGCCCTGCGTGGTGTACGTCCGGTCGACGGTGAGCACCCGCTGGCTGACCCGGGCGCGCACGGCCAGCGTCTCGCCGTGCAGCCGCACCGCGAGCCAGCGTTCCTCGTCACCGAGGAGCAGCGCCTGGCGCAGGGCGCGCATCGCGGCGAGCGAGGACGGCGCGTCGTCCTGCGGCGGCACGGTCCACACCGTGCCGCCGACCTTGCGGGGCTTGGCGTAGCGGGCGCCCGGCCAGGCGCCGTGCGCGGTGGGGTGGTCGGCGTCGGAGGTGTCGTAGTCGGGCAGGTCCTCCCAGCCGGTGAGTCCGCCGCTGTCGATCTCGTACGTGGTGCCGGGGCCCAGCAGCAGTCCGGCCCACTGCATCTGCCCGTCGCGGGTGATGAGTGAGCCGGGTGGGAGGTCGTCGGTGGATGCGGTTGTGATCGTCTCGGCCATCTGGCCTTCACCTCGCTGTCAGGGGCGGGCGTGGGCGGTCGCCAGGAAGAGGAGGTCCTCCGCCGTGCCGAAGGCACCGGCGCCCTGGCGCTCGTGGAACTCCTTGATGCGGTGGGGGTTTTGGGCGGCGGCACTCCGGTGCCGTGCGGCGAGCGCGCGCTGCCGGTCCAGGGCGGTGAGGGGAAGTACCCGCCCGGTGTGGGAGTGGGCGCCGGAGACCGCGATGCCGCCTTCCGCGAGCATCGGGATCTTGTTCAGGTGGACGCCGAACTTCTTGCCGAAGAAGCTGAAGCTGAGGCTGTTGAGCCCGTCGATGATCCAGTTGGCGAAGGCGACCAGGCCCTGGATCGGGCCCTTGACGACGCCGGCGACGGTCTGTGCGCCGGTGGTGACGAACCGGCCCATCCCGCGCAGGGTGCCCGAGAGGGCGTCCTTGACCCGCTGGAACATCTGGGGGACGCGCTTGCCGAGCCAGTCGAGCACGGGTTGCACGGCGTTCCTCAAGCCGTTCCAGATCGCCGACGTCCTCCCGCCGAGGGCGCGGGTGTCGCCGGTGGTGAGCGCCTTGAGCACGGCGAAGCCGGTGCCGATCAGCGCGCTGAGGACCTTGAGGGTGCCGACGATGAGGTGCAGGTAGCCGGACACGTAGGTGCCGACCACGCTCGCGATGACCTTGAGCACGGGCGCGAGGACGGTCAGGACGCTCTCGACGTACTTCAGGACGAGCTTGGCGAGCTGGTCCATCAGCCGCTGTCCCGTCTCGGAGTTCATCGCGAGGTCCAGCAGCCAGCCGGCGACCGGGAGCAGGATGCCGGTGACGAAGCCGATGGGGTTGGCCTTGGTCACCAGGTTGATCAGCGTCATCACGCCGGAGCCGATGATCATGGCGGTGCCGAACTTGTCCAGGAGATCGCCGAGGGGGCCTGCGACGTCGATGAGACCGAGGATCACCGACAGTGTCCCGCCGAGACCGGCCAGCAGCTTCCCGAGGATCTTGCCGGCCGTTCTGGTCCGGCCACCGACCGACTTCACACCGCTCGCCGCGGTGGTGGCGGTCTTGCCGGTCCTGGTGACGGACCGGGCTGCCGCCTCGGCACCCGCCTTGGACCTGCTGACGGCGCCCTTGGCCTGGTCGAGGTCCGCGCGCAGACGGTCCACGCCGGTCGTGGCGTCCTTGAATGTGCCGCTGAGCGTCTTCGCCGCGGTGACGCTCTCCTTGGCCCGGGACTGCAGGGAGCGGATGGTGGAGGTGAAGCCCGCGAGGAGGTTGGACGGAACGCCGCCCGCCGCCGCGGAACTCATCCGCGTGCCTTCGCCAGGAACATCAGGGCGTCGGCCGTCCGCTGCGGGCTGCTCTGCTCGGCCGCGTAGTAGTGCTCGATGTGCAGTGCGCCCCCGCCGGGGCCACCGTGGTGCGCCCGGCCCTGCGCGGCTGCTCTGCGGAGCAGCCGGTCGAGCTTGCTGAGCGGCAGGACGGCCTCGGCCTCACCGGCCTCGGCGAGGAGCGCCGGGACACCGCCGGAGCGGGGCATGACGACACCGCCGGTGGCGAGCGCGGGGATGTGCGGCAGGCTGACGCCGAACGTCTTGCCGCCGACCATCGGGACCCAGCCCGGGATCGACACGTGGATGCCGTTCAGCGCGCTGATGGCGCGGTTGATGATGCCGATGACACCGTTGATCGGGCCCGTCACCGCGCTCTTGATGCCGTTGAAGGCGTTGCCCGCGATGCCCTTCAGGCCTCCCCAGATGCTGGAGAGCCGGTCCTTGACGGCCCGGAAGGCGCTCGGGATCGCGGACTTGATCCAGCCGACGACCGGTGAGATGACGGCCTTGATGCCGTTCCAGACACCGGAGACGACCGCCCTGATCGCCTTCAGCGTGCCGCTGATGACGGACTTCCAGGCGTTGACGCTGGACCGGACGACGCCGACGATCGCCTTGAAGATGGACGAGACCGACGACTTGACGCCGGACCAGACCGACTTGATCAGCTTTCCGGCGTTCTTCATGATCGGGCCGATGGCCTTCATGACGCTGCTGATCACGGTCTTGATGACGGTGAAGGCCTGCTTCAGGACCTTCTGCATGGTCTTCGAGTTGGTCACCATGTCGATGACCTTGTCGATGAGCGGCTGCAGCAACTGCATGAGCAGGCCGAAGAAGTTGCCCTTCATCGACTTGTTCATCTTGTCCTGGCCCTTGGCCGCCTTGCTCGCCCCGGACTCGTACTTGCCGAGGTTCTTACCGGCACTGGAGCCGGTCTTCCCGGCCTTGCCGATGGACTTCTCGGCCTTGTCGGACGCCGATCTGAGGTCCTTCAGCTCCTTTTCCGCGTCCTTGGAGGCCGTCTTGAAACCCTTGAGCTGACCGGCGCCCTTCTGGCCGGCGCTGCCGACCCCCTTCGCGGCGGTGGCGGCACCGGAGGCCTTCTCCTTGAACTCCTGAAGGGAACCGGAAACCTTCTTCAGTGAACTGACGAGGCTCATGTTTCGTCTCCTAGGGGTTGGTCAGTTCGACGCCGTGGCCAGGCCACGGAACGCGGTCTCGAGACGACCAATCGATTCGGAGAGGTTGTCGATGTTCCGGGCCTTCTTCGCCGCGCTCTCCAGCTTTTTGGCGGCGGAAGCCATCTGCTTCATGGCGCGGGGGGTGGCAATACCGCGCACTTTGCCGCGGTAGGTGTCCATCTCGGTGTTGAGGCCGGCCATGGCATCCTTGACGCGCGTGATCTCCTCCACGGAGGGAAGATTCGGGCGCTGGGAGTTCTCACCCTCGGCGCCCCCGCCCTCCGGCTGCTCGCCGTTTTCGGACTCCTCCTGGTGCCAACCCCACTGGCCGTTCTTTCGGCCGTAGTACTTTCGCTTCTGTTTGCGCTCTTCGTCGGTGTACGTCGCACCACCGATCCCGGGAATGAGCCTCTCCCGCTTACGTCCGGTGAAGGTGAGCATGATGTTCTTGACCGATGTCCACCAGCCGGCGATCAGCTTCTTGACGACACCGACGAGAGCCACGGCGCCGGAAACCGCACCGGCGAACAGGACCACCTTCGACACGAGGTCCCCACCGCTCATGGCGTCTTTGAACTGCTTGAAGACCTGCAGGGTCTCCTTTATGGGGGTCTTGTCCTTGATCAGGTCCCAAACGCCCTGCGGTTCCTTCTTCTTCTCCTCTTCTTTTTTCTCCCCTTCCCCCTTCCCCTTCCCGCCCTTCTCGATCGCCTGCTTGAGCTCGGCGATTTTGTCATCGAAGTGCTTGGCCGTGACCTCTTGCTGGGTATTCTTGTCAAGCTGTTGCCTGACTTCTTTCAGCTCGTCGTAGACCTCGTTCGTGGTGTGGTTTGCCATGCGTCGACTCCTCGTCGAAATCGGCCACTGCCGTGATCCCACTCTTGCTCTGGTTGCGTGCCGCCGGTAGCCTCATGTGACTACAGGGACGGGGGAGGGGGAGAACCCTCTTCGTCAGGGCGGGGTTCTGGAGGTAATATGCGGGTCTTGTTCTGGTTCGTCGGCGCTTTTTTCGGCCTGGTTGCGCTGATTACCGGCTTCATTTCTTTTTCGGAATGGGACATCCGCAAAAAAGATCCGAAGAGGGCAAACGACAAGACTTTCCTGGGGTTTGCATGCGTAGGGATCGTTTCGGTGGCGCTCGCGCTGCTCTTCTGGTCCCTGTGAAACCGCATGCCGAAAGCCCGCCGGGCTCGGCCCGGCGGGCTCATTGAAGATGCCGATGGCCGGCCCTGGGCCGGCGGTTGCCGAGGTTTGGCCGGCCGGCGGTCACCCGCGCGGTCGGACGCGCCGGGCCTCCGTCAGTGCGTCCGACCACCCCGCCGCATAGGCCTTCGACTCCCGCGCGAGCAGTTCCTCGTACAGCCGGTCGAGCAGGGCCTCGCGGTCGGGCGTGGGGGAGCGCAGGAGATGCGCGAGGCGGGCGTAGGTGTCGATCGGCTGCTCTGGGATGTTGCTCGTGCGAGTCGCCATGCCGTCCTGCTTTCCGGTCTGTCCGCTGGGCTGTGCTCGAGGTACAGGTGGCGCTCCTGTGGTGGGCGAAGCGTCTGTTCGAACTAGTGTACGAGTAATCCCGTGGTGCGTTCCGTGTTTGTCGAGAACTCTCCGTGGCCGAACCGGTGCGACCTGCGGCAATGCCAGGGGCCACCTGGGGGGCGCCGGGAAGCGGTGGAGTAGGATCCGGCCGTTCCTCCGTCGGTGAAGGAGAAGTGAACGGCCCTGTACGGCACGGGATCTGAGGGCCGGTCATGCGACGGTGGACGGCGGCGGGGCAGCCGTTCTCGCGCGGGGACGTGATGGGGCAGGGACGAGAGCAAGGCCTACGGGGTGGACGGGGACGCGGGCAACGCGGAGCGACGGCATGGGATCGATTGGCTTGAACAAGCCCCCGATCTGCCCCATCTCATCGCTCGTCTCTCCGAGCTCGTCCTCCGCCTCGGACACGCGCCGGAAGACCTCGTGATCCTTCCCCGGGCCGAGCTGGACCGGCGCGAACTCGCCGCGTACAGCGCGGGCTGGGCCGACGTGGTCGACGAGCGGCTCCCGGCCGTCCGGCGCGCCTACGAGGAGCGGATCACCGCCGCCTACCTCCAGGGCCAGGAGGACGCCCGCACCGGCCGCCGGCCGCGCCGGGCCCGACGGCCCGAGGGCGAGCGGGGGCCGAGCCGCGGCGGAGAGGTCATCCCGCTGCCCTATGTCCAGCTGTTGCGGCCTCCCTCCGAGGTGACGCGGGTGGAGCAACGCGGCGACCGAGAGCGCTCGGTGGCCGACGGGACACCGGTGTCGGCGGCCGCGGGACCGTCCGGCGCCCCGGCGGAGGGCGCGGCCGGTGGGCCCCCGGCCGGGAGCGGTGGTCGGTCCGGCGGGCATGGACCGGCCCGGGAACCCAGCCGTGGCCAGGTCACGGCCGGTGCCGACCCGTCGGCCCACGCCCGGCCGGCCGCCCCTTCCGCGCCCGGTGGCCCGGAGGACGCCGACGGTTCCGGCGATGGGGTCGACCGGCCGGGCGCCGCCACCGTCTCCGGTTCCGGCGCCGGCATCCTGCTCTCCGCCCGCGAGGTGCGCGAGAAACGGACGGCGCAGGCGGAGCGGCGGCCGGTGGTCCGGCGCAACGGCCGGCCCAGCGTCCCCCGCTCGCCCGGCCCGGCGACACGGGATCCGGCCGGGACAAGGGGCGACGCGCCGAGCAGGAGGAACGGCAGGAGGAGCCGGCCGACCCGCCGGCGGCAGGCGCCGGGGAGCGGCTCCGCCTCTCCGACCGTGCCCGCGCCCTCGCCGACGATCTGGAGGGCAGGGCGGCGGACCGCCGGAAGGACGAGCCGCCCGGGCCCGCGGATTCCCGCTGAACCCGCGGCCCGGGGCCAGGCACGACGGTCAGCCGAAGAACCTGACCAGTTGGACGGCCGAGGGAGCTCCGGAGGGGGGATCGGTGCTCTGCGGTGCGGAGCGGGCCGGCCGCGTGGTGGCCTCGCGTTCCGTGGCCGCGGATGTCCGCGCGTTCCCGCTTCCGTCCTCGTCGCCGCCCTCGTCCGTCTCCTCCGCCGCGTCCAGCGGACGTGGCACCGGTTCCGGATAATCCGGCTGGTCGCCCTCGTCCGAGTTGACGGAGGCGAACATCCAGTTGGCGGCCGCCAGATGGTCCACGACCGCCGCCAGCAGGTGGTCCGTCACCGACCACTCGGCCGCCTCGCCGTGCAGCTCCCGGTTGAGGGCGCTGTCGCGTGGCAGCTCCTTGACGAGCACCGCGAGCCGCCGGGCGGAGAGGCGGTCGCGATGCCAGTCGAGCAGGTCGATGCCGTAGTAGCGGAGCAGGTCCGCTTCGAGGGCCTCGGCGTGTTCGTCGACGAACCCGACGAGGCTCAGGCTTCCCCCAGGCCGAGCCCGGTCTCCTTGCCGTACGCCTCCAGGATCGCGGCGATGTCCTGCATGGTGATCTCGTGCTGCTCGAAGCGGGCGAACTGCTTCTCGCCCAGGAGCAGCCTCAGCAGCCCGTCGACGTCGTTGTCGTCGAGCTTGCGCAGCGCCTTGGCGGTGGTGCGGGTCAGCTCCGTGGGCAGGGTGTAGCTCTCGCCGTCGAGCTCGAACGACCAGGTGCGGCCGAGGGCTTCGAGGCGCTGGGCGCGGGCCGCGTTGACGTCGAAACGGGTCATGGTGATGCGTACTCCTTGAAGTCCTTGAAGTCCGTGAAGTCCGTGGGGCAGGTGGGGAAGCGGTGGTGGGGCGGGCCGGGGTCCGGCCCGCCCCGGTGGACCGGCCGGATCAGCTCGCGGCGTACGCCGAGTCCTTCATGACGAAGGAGGCCAGCGCCGAGCCGTCGGCGGCGGACATCGCCGTGAACGTGATGCCGAGCTGCGAGGCCGCCTTGCGGGCCAGCTTGATGTCGTCCGCCGCCGTGACCTGGCCGCGCGGGATGCCGAAGCGGTAGGTCACCGTGGAGCCGTCGCTCGCGCGGACGTCGGAGAACTCCAGGCCGAGGGCGCGGACGTCGGCGAACGGGCGCTCGGCGACGTCGTACTTGTAGACGCCCGTGGAACCGGTCACCGCGTCGACGCCGCCGCCGCCCATGAAGAACGGCAGCGTGTCCTCGTTGAACTGCAGCAGCGAGAACTTCAGGGTCAGGTCGCGGTCCGAGTACACGAAGTGCACCGGGCTGACGGCCTGCCACACGTCGATCGGCTCCAGCTTGTCCTTCTTGCTGAAGGTGACGCCGTCACCGCTGGTGAAGCCGAGGTTCTTCCAGCTCGCCCAGTCGGTGGCGGAGTCGGTGGAGAAGGTCGTCGGGACCTTGGTGTCGGCGGCGGCGACGTACAGACGGCCTACGCCGGCGACGCGGATCTCGGACGAGTTGGTTCCTGCCATGGTGGTGTCTCTCCTCGTGAGGGAAGGCTGCCGTGCCCGGGTCTTCCGGATACGGCGAAGGCCCCGCCGGGGTGGCGGGGCCTTCGGTCTGTGGGGTGCGGCGCGCGGGCGGTCAGTAGACGTCCAGGTACACCTTGTGGACGCTCACGTAGCGGTTCGCCGCGTGGTAGAGGTAGTCGGGCAGCCAGCGCGGGCCGTCCTGCTCGTCCACCTCGGTGATGAGGCTGGTGCCGTACCGGTTGCCGGCCGTCGCCAGCAGCGCGCGGCGGGCCTCGTTGGCCAGGACGTGCGCGTCGTGCTTGGTCGGGCCGTACACCTCCAGCTCGATGAGCGGCTGGTCGACGTGGAGTTCGCCGACCCAGGCGCCGCCGCGACGGTTGACGAGGACGGCGGCGGTCGTGCCGTCGAAGGTCGAGGGCGGCTGGACGGTGACGAGCGCGGTGGCGAGCGCCGGGTCCTGCTTCAGGATGTCGACGACCAGGGCCTCGACGTCCGGGAAGGCGCTCGGTGGAGTGGGTGTGGTCATGCCGGGTCACCTCAGGGGTGCGGGCGCGCGGGGCGCGGCGTGGGTGGCGGGCACGGGGCCCGGGACCCCGGCACCGGGAAGCGGTGAGCCGTCGCCCGGCCTGCGGGCACAGCTCCGCCGCTGCACCAACTGTGACAGAGAGCGTGCGCGCACGCAACTAATTCGTGAAGCGATGTTCCGTTGGGTGCTCGGAGCGCGGCCGCGGGGGCGTCGGTCGCGGGGAGAGGGAGCCTGTGGCGGTGTCGGCCGAGGGATCAGTCGCCGGAGGCCGGCGCGCCGGTGGTCGCTTCCACCCGCGTCCGTCCCCCTTCCGGTGCCCGGGGCGCGGCCTCCGCCTCGCTCGGCAGGAACTGCTCCACCACCCTGACGAACATCTCGCGCCGGTCGGCGGGCACCCCCAGCAGCTCCGCCACCTCCTCCAGCGTGGGCCGGCGGCCGAACTCGGTGCCGGGCCCGGGGGAGGCGAGGTGGTCATGGGGGTCGGCCAGTTCCTCGGCGGTCAGCCGGCCGGAGCGGATGAGCATCTCGCGCACCGGCACTCCCAGCACCCGGGCCAGCCGGCGCGTGGTCTCCAGGTCCGGCATGCTCTGCCGCTGCAACAGGCGGGTGACGGCGGCGCGGTGCACCCCCGCCTCGTCCGCGATCCGCGACTTCCCGCCCCCGCGCGGGCTGTCGATGTCGTATCCGCGTTCGCGCATCAGGTCTTCGACCCACGCCGCGAAGGCGTCCAGATCCTGGCTGGTCATCTTGTGCTCGCTTCTCTCTCGGAGACCCCGAGTTTAGCTTGCTTGCGCGCGCGGTATTACGTGCGCTCGTGCAATCACAGTGAAGGGGGCATGGGTGGGGGTTGGCGGCTTCCGAACTTTGTTGCGAGCGCGCGCGCAATCTGTAAGTCTGGACGGCGCTCCTGCCCCACCCGCCACACCAGGGAGGCCCCATGTCCGTCCTCGGCCCGTGCTCCACGCCCCCTCCGCTCGAACCCCCGGGCTGGCGGTCCGCCGCGGCCTGCGCCGGGCTTCCGCCGAAGGTCGTCTTCTCCAAGAAGGCGAAGGAGGCCGCTCCCGCGCTGCGCGCCTGCGCCGGCTGCACGGTACGGCGCCACTGCGAGGCTGCGGTCGCCCCGGCGGAGAGCTGGTTCGACGGCGTCTGCGGCGGCCGCCTGTGGCGCTCCGGCCGCCCGGTCCCGCTCCCCGCGAACCTCCCCCCTGCGACTCCGAAGCACTCTGCGGCGCCGACGCGCCACGCCGTCCCCCAACCGGCCGGCCCCCGCCTCCGCACCGCCCACGACGGAGGCCGCCTTGCCTGACGAACGCTCGACACCCGACGCGCGCCCGACCTCCGCGGCACGCCCGACGCCTGACGCTCGCCGGACGCCTGACGCTCGCCCGGTGCCCGATGCCCGCCCCAGGCCGGACGCCCGCCCGGCGCCCGAGGCCCGCTCGACCTCCGCGGCACGCCGGACGCCTGACGCAAGCCCGGTGCCCGATGCCCGCCCCAGGCCGGACGCCCGCCCGGCGCCCGAGACCCGCTCGACCTCCGCGGCACGCCCGACGCCTGACGCTCGCCCGACGCCTGACGCTCGCCCGGCGTCCGACGCTCGCCCGGCGTCCGAGGCCCGCCCGGCGTCCGAGACCCGCTCGACCTCCGCGGCTCGCCCGACGCCTGACGCTCGCCCGACGCCTGACGCTCGCCCGGCGTCCGACGCTCGCCCGGCGTCCGAGACCCGCTCGACCTCCGCGGCACGCCCGACGCCTGACGCTCGCCCGACGCCTGACGCTCGCCCGGCGTCCGTCGCCCGCCCGGCGTCCGAGGCCCGCTCGACCTCCGCGGCACGTTCGGCTCCTGACGATGCACGTTCACCGTCCGAGGTAGGCCCCGCGCCTGACGCCCGACCGACCCCCGACACCCCCCCGACCCCCCACGACGGCCCGGCCGGTCAGGCCATCCGGCAGGCCGCCCTCTGGATCGGCACGCTGCTTCAGCAATTTCCGGAGCTGGCCGTCGAGCTCGTGCCGGGTCGCTCCGCGCCGGCCCACCGTCCCGCCCCGCCCCCGCCCCCGGCGGACCTCGCCGGCCGGCTTCGCGCGGAGCGCGAGGAGGCTCTGCTCCTGCAGCAGCGGCACGGCCTGGTCGCGCCCGGGCACAGCGCCGCGCCGCTGCGCCTGCACATCTCCGACACGCTCCGCGACGTCACCGACGGCGTCGTCGAACTGGAGGAGGCGGTCCGGGAGCGGCTCGGACTGCCGCGTGCCCGGCGCGCCCCGGTGCCCGAGCGGCTGCGCCGGATTGCCGGCCTGCTCGACGCCGTGGCCGCCGACCCCGTCCTCGCCGCCCACGTACGCGACGAGACGCGCCGCATGGCGCGCCGCTGCGCCCGCGCGCTGGGCGACACCGAGACCGTCGTACGGGTCCCCGGCCGCTGCCCCTGGTGCGACTCGGTCTCCCTGCGCGCCTTCCCCGACCGCGGCGCGGTGCTGTGCGTCAACCCCGCCTGCCGCTGCGCCGACCCCCTGTGCGGCTGCCACGACGACCCGGCCTACCGGCACACCTGGGACGAGGACGAGTGGCGGCGCGGGGACAGCGGCCCGAAGGGGGCCGCCGGATGAGCGGGTGCGCCGCCCTGCCCACGCTCGTCCCCGGCCCCCTGGCGGCCCAGGAGGCGGGGGTGGCCCCCGCCACCATCCGCAAGTGGGTCCAGCTCGGCCACCTCAAGGCGGCCGGGAAGGCGGGCCGGGCCCAGCTGTTCCGGCTGGAGGACGTCTTCGCGGCCGAACGAGCCGCCCGCGGCACCTCCCGCCCGGCCCGCCGCGCGCCCGCCGACGACGCCGGCCCCTACGGAATCCCCAGCTCGAAGATCACATAGTGCGCGTACCACCCCGACGCCACCGCCGCCGTCGTGAAGAACACCGTCAGCCCCGGCCACTTCAGGCGGCTCAGGGCGGCGGCCGGGGCGAGCAGGAGGGGGAAGACGGGGAGCAGGTAGCGGGGGGTGTTGCCGAACATCTGCTGGGTCCCCAGGACCGTCACGATGCTCGCCAGGGCGTACGCCACCAGCACCAGCGGGGGCCTGCGGCGCAGCATCAGCGCGACCAGGAAGGGCAGCGCGATCACCAGCTGGAAGGCGATCAGGTCGGGCACGGGGTAGGCGAACAGGTAGTTGTTGCGCCCCACCGCGATGTTGCGCAGGACGTCCAGCGTGTAGTGGCCCCAGTCGAAGTAGTGCGCCCACCCCTCGCGCTGCAGCGTGAAGTACCCGGTCAGCTTCCCCATGCTCAGCCCGACCCACGTGATGTACGTGAGGAGGCCGAGGGGGGCCGCGATCATCGCGTACACCGGTCCGGCGACCCCGTGCTCGCGCCGCCCGTCCCGCCGTACCAGCGTGACCAGGGCGGCCAGCCCCACCGCGCCGATGAGCGCCGCCGAGGTGGGCCGGTTCAGGCCGGCCAGGAAGGCCAGCAGGCCCGCCGGCACCCAGCGGCCGCGCATCACGCAGTAGCAGGCCCACGCGGCGATGGCGACGAACAGCGACTCGGAGTACACGGCCCACTCGACGCCCGCCCCGGGCGCGACGGCCCACAGCCCGGCGGCGATCGTGCCCGCCCGCGCCCCGGCCAGCGCGGAGACCACCGCGTAGATGCCGGCCGCCGCCACCAGCGAGGCCAGGACCGACACCAGGATCGCCGAACCGAACAGGCCGAGCCCGGTCACCTCCGAGACGCCGCGGATCAGTCCGGGGTAGAGCGGGAAGAAGGCGACCGAGTTCTGCTGGACCGTGAACATCCCGCCCGGAGGCAGCGGCTGGAGCGGCTTCGGGTCGTACCCGTGCTGCGCGACCTGCAGGTACCACCAGCCGTCCCAGGTCGACAGGACGTCCCACCAGTGGGCGCCGCCGCCGAAGCGGGGGTCCTTCGTGCGGTAGTCCCCGGCGTGTTCGAGCAGCCGGGCGAATATGGTGAGCCCGACGAGCTTCGTGACGCAGTACAGGGCGAGGGGAGCGACGTACGGGCGCGCACCGGGCGGCAGCGTGAGGCGGCGGCCGGGGCGCGGACTGCCGTCCGGCTCGCCGGGCGGGGCGGGGTCCGTCCCGGGGTCCGCCCCGGTGTCCCTGGAAGCCGTGCTCATGCTGTGGTCCCCCTCGCCCGACCGCCGGGCCGGAGGACGCGCCGGCGCCTGCACGGTCGTGAAGTCTCGATCACAAGATCACATGTGAGTCGCTTGTGCGCGGCCAAGCGTCGCACGGACGCGGCCGAGGGGGGAGGACCGGGTGGGCCGGGAAGCGGACCCGACGACCGAACTGTCCGTCGTCATACCGATGTACAACGAGGTGGAGGCGCTGCCCGTCCTCGTCAGCCGGCTGCGCCCGGTGCTGGACGGCCTCGGCGTGCCGTACGAGCTCGTCGCCGTCGACGACGGCAGCACCGACGGCACGGCCGAGCTGCTCGGGGCCTTCCGGCTCGGCTGGCCGGAGCTGCGGGTGATCGGCCTGCGCCGCAACTCCGGCCATCAGGCCGCCCTCACCGCCGGCCTGGACCGGGCCGTCGGCGCGTACGTCGTCAGCCTGGACGCCGACCTGCAGGACCCGCCGGAGAAGATCCCCGAGATGCTGACCCTGGCCCGCGGCGAGGAACTCGACATCGTGTACGGCGTGCGCGCCGACCGGGCCAGCGACTCCGGTTTCAAGCGGTGGACCGCCGGGCTCTACTACCGGCTCGTGCGGCGCCTGGCCGGGCCTTCGGTGCCCGCGCAGGCGGGCGACTTCCGGCTGCTGAGCCGGGCGGCCGTCGACGCGCTGAAGGCGCTGCCGGACCAGCAGCGCGTGTACCGGCTGCTGGTGCCCTGGCTGGGCTTCCCCAGCGGGCAGGTCACCTACGAGCGCGCGCCGCGCGCGGCCGGGCGCAGCAAGTACCCGCTGGGCCGGATGATCCGCCTCGCCGTCGACAGCGTCACCGGGTTCTCGGCGGCCCCGCTGCGGCTGGCCACCTGGCTCGGCGGCTTCGCCTTCCTGGTCTGCCTCGGACTGATGGTCTACACGCTCGGCGCCCACGTCCTCGGTCACACCGTGGCGGGCTGGACCTCGCTGTTCGCGGGGGTCCTGTTCATCGGCGCGGTGCAGCTGATCTGCGTGGGGCTGCTCGGGGAGTACGTCGCCCGCATCTACACGGCCCTGCAGAACCGGCCCACCTACTTCGTGGGCCACGACACGGCGGAGCAGACGCAGGAGGCGGCCCGGCGATCCTGAGTCGCGCCACGCCCGCCGGTGTGATAGTGGATAGCGAGCGGGAGGGGAGCGGGGGAGAAGCGGGCGAAAAGCGGGGCGCGACGCGGGGCGACATGCGGGCCGGACCCGCCGGAGGTACGGTCGGACCTCTGGGAAGTACCCGGTCAGCGGCCCTGTTGCTTTTGTTTTGACCGGAGTCGGTGCGGTAGGTACGCTCAGACCTTGTGCCTGGGGTGTGCCCTGGCTCTGGTGCGTGCCTTCAACCGCACGCGGAGTCGACACCGGCCACCGTAATCGTGCCTCTTTCTGCCTGGCGGCGGGAGTGCGGCGGATTCGACACACCCGACCGCGTGGGTCGGCGACGTTCCAGGTTAGCTGTACCCATCGGCACACAGAAACCGGAGAAGTAGTGCCTACGATCCAGCAGCTGGTCCGCAAGGGCCGGCAGGACAAGGTCGAGAAGAACAAGACGCCCGCACTCGAGGGTTCCCCTCAGCGTCGTGGCGTCTGCACGCGTGTGTTCACGACCACCCCGAAGAAGCCGAACTCGGCCCTGCGTAAGGTCGCGCGTGTGCGTCTGACCAGCGGGATCGAGGTCACCGCTTACATTCCGGGTGAGGGACACAACCTGCAGGAGCACTCCATCGTGCTCGTGCGCGGCGGCCGTGTGAAGGACCTGCCGGGTGTTCGCTACAAGATCATCCGCGGCTCGCTCGACACCCAGGGTGTCAAGAACCGCAAGCAGGCTCGCAGCCGTTACGGCGCCAAGAAGGAGAAGTAAGAATGCCTCGTAAGGGCCCCGCCCCGAAGCGCCCGGTCATCATCGACCCGGTCTACGGTTCTCCTCTGGTGACCTCGCTGATCAACAAGGTGCTGCTGAACGGCAAGCGCTCCACCGCCGAGCGCATCGTCTACGGTGCCATGGAGGGTCTGCGTGAGAAGACGGGCAACGACCCGATCATCACGCTGAAGCGCGCGCTGGAGAACATCAAGCCGACCCTCGAGGTCAAGTCCCGCCGTGTCGGTGGCGCCACCTACCAGGTTCCGATCGAGGTCAAGCCCGGTCGTGCCAACACCCTGGCGCTGCGCTGGCTGGTCGGTTACTCCCGCGCCCGTCGCGAGAAGACCATGACCGAGCGTCTCCTCAACGAGCTTCTCGACGCCTCGAACGGCCTCGGTGCGGCCGTGAAGAAGCGCGAGGACACCCACAAGATGGCCGAGTCCAACAAGGCCTTCGCGCACTACCGCTGGTAGTCGCTACCCACATCGAGACCGAGAGAAGACTGAAGCCTTATGGCTACCACTTCACTTGACCTGGCCAAGGTCCGCAACATCGGGATCATGGCCCACATCGACGCGGGCAAGACGACCACCACCGAGCGGATCCTGTTCTACACCGGCGTCTCGTACAAGATCGGTGAGGTCCACGACGGCGCCGCCACCATGGACTGGATGGAGCAGGAGCAGGAGCGTGGCATCACGATCACGTCTGCTGCCACCACCTGCCACTGGCCGCTGGAAGACGTCGACCACACGATCAACATCATCGACACGCCGGGCCACGTCGACTTCACCGTCGAGGTGGAGCGTTCCCTGCGCGTGCTCGACGGTGCCGTGACGGTGTTCGACGGCGTCGCCGGCGTCGAGCCCCAGTCCGAGACGGTGTGGCGTCAGGCGGACCGCTACGGCGTGCCGCGTATCTGCTTCGTCAACAAGCTCGACCGGACCGGTGCCGAGTTCCACCGCTGCGTCGACATGATCAGCGACCGCCTGGGCGCGCAGCCGATCGTCATGCAGCTCCCGATCGGTGCCGAGGCCGACTTCAAGGGCGTCGTCGACCTCGTGACGATGAAGGCCCTGGTCTGGTCCGCCGAGGCCACCAAGGGCGAGATGTACGACGTCGTCGACATCCCGGACACGCACACCGAGGCTGCCGAGGAGTACCGCGGCAAGCTGCTGGAGGCCGTGGCCGAGAACGACGAAGAGATCATGGAGCTGTACCTGGAGGGCGAGGAGCCTTCCGTGGAGCAGCTGTACGCCGCGATCCGTCGTATCACCATCGCGTCCGGCAAGGGCACCGGCACCACCGTGACCCCGGTGTTCTGCGGTACCGCGTTCAAGAACAAGGGCGTCCAGCCCCTGCTCGACGCGGTCGTGCGCTACCTCCCCTCGCCCGTCGACATCGAGGCCATCGAGGGCCACGACGTCAAGGACCCCGAGGTGGTCGTCAAGCGCAAGCCGTCCGACGACGAGCCGCTGTCCGCGCTGGCGTTCAAGATCATGAGCGACCCGCACCTCGGCAAGCTCACCTTCGTCCGGGTCTACTCGGGCCGCCTGGAGTCCGGAACCTCGGTGCTGAACTCCGTCAAGGGCAAGAAGGAGCGCATCGGCAAGATCTACCGCATGCACGCGAACAAGCGTGAGGAGATCGAGTCGGTGGGCGCCGGCGACATCGTCGCCGTCATGGGCCTGAAGCAGACCACCACCGGTGAGACGCTGTCCGACGACAAGAACCCGGTCATCCTGGAGTCCATGGACTTCCCGGCCCCGGTCATCCAGGTCGCCATCGAGCCCAAGTCGAAGGGCGACCAGGAGAAGCTCGGCGTCGCGATCCAGCGCCTGGCCGAGGAGGACCCGTCCTTCCAGGTCCACTCGGACGAGGAGACCGGCCAGACCATCATCGGCGGTATGGGCGAGCTGCACCTCGAGGTGCTGGTCGACCGCATGCGCCGTGAGTTCAAGGTCGAGGCCAACGTCGGCAAGCCGCAGGTGGCCTACCGCGAGACGATCCGCAAGGCCGTCGAGCGCGTCGACTACACGCACAAGAAGCAGACCGGTGGTACGGGTCAGTTCGCCAAGGTCCAGATCGGCATCGAGCCGATCGAGGGCGGCGACGCGTCGTACGAGTTCATCAACAAGGTGACCGGTGGCCGCATCCCCAAGGAGTACATCCCTTCGGTGGACGCGGGTGCGCAGGAGGCCATGCAGTTCGGCATCCTCGCCGGCTACGAGATGACCGGCGTCCGTGTGATCCTGCACGACGGTGGCTACCACGAGGTCGACTCCTCCGAGCTCGCCTTCAAGATCGCCGGTTCGCAGGCCTTCAAGGAGGCCGCGCGCAAGGCCAGCCCCGTGCTGCTCGAGCCGATGATGGCCGTCGAGGTCACCACGCCCGAGGACTACATGGGTGAGGTCATCGGCGACATCAACTCCCGCCGTGGCCAGATCCAGGCCATGGAGGAGCGGGCCGGTGCCCGCGTCGTGAAGGGCCTCGTGCCCCTTTCGGAGATGTTCGGCTACGTCGGCGACCTGCGCAGCAAGACGTCCGGCCGCGCCAGCTACTCCATGCAGTTCGACTCCTACGCCGAGGTTCCGCGGAACGTCGCCGAGGAGATCATCGCGAAGGCCAAGGGCGAGTAACGCACCGCGTTCACACGCCGTAGGCTTGACTCCGGAGCCTCCAGGGGCATTCCCCCGCAATCGCGGACGGAATGCCCCCGGGTTCCGGGCCTTTACAGCAAAGATCACCTGGCGCCGATGAAGTAAGGCGTACAGAACCACTCCACAGGAGGACCCCAGTGGCGAAGGCGAAGTTCGAGCGGACTAAGCCGCACGTCAACATCGGCACCATCGGTCACATCGACCACGGTAAGACGACCCTCACGGCCGCCATTACCAAGGTGCTGCACGACGCGTACCCGGACCTGAACGAGGCCACCCCGTTCGACAACATCGACAAGGCGCCCGAGGAGCGCCAGCGCGGTATCACCATCTCCATCGCGCACGTCGAGTACCAGACCGAGGCGCGTCACTACGCCCACGTCGACTGCCCGGGTCACGCGGACTACATCAAGAACATGATCACGGGTGCGGCGCAGATGGACGGCGCCATCCTCGTGGTCGCCGCCACCGACGGCCCGATGCCGCAGACCAAGGAGCACGTGCTCCTGGCCCGCCAGGTCGGCGTTCCGTACATCGTGGTCGCCCTGAACAAGGCCGACATGGTGGACGACGAGGAGATCATGGAGCTCGTCGAGCTCGAGGTCCGCGAGCTCCTCTCCGAGTACGAGTTCCCGGGCGACGACCTGCCGGTCGTCCGCGTGTCCGCTCTGAAGGCGCTCGAGGGCGACCCGAAGTGGACCCAGTCCGTCCTGGACCTCATGAACGCCGTCGACACCGCGATCCCGGAGCCCGAGCGCGACGTCGACAAGCCGTTCCTGATGCCGATCGAGGACGTCTTCACGATCACCGGTCGCGGTACGGTCGTCACCGGCCGTATCGAGCGTGGTGTCCTCAAGGTCAACGAGACCGTCGACATCATCGGCATCAAGACCGAGAAGACCTCCACCACGGTCACCGGCATCGAGATGTTCCGCAAGCTGCTCGACGAGGGCCAGGCCGGTGAGAACGTCGGTCTGCTGCTCCGCGGCATCAAGCGCGAGGACGTCGAGCGCGGCCAGGTCATCATCAAGCCGGGCTCGGTCACCCCGCACACCGAGTTCGAGGCGCAGGCCTACATCCTGTCCAAGGACGAGGGTGGCCGCCACACGCCGTTCTTCAACAACTACCGGCCGCAGTTCTACTTCCGTACGACGGACGTGACCGGCGTCGTGACCCTCCCCGAGGGCACCGAGATGGTCATGCCGGGTGACAACACCGAGATGAAGGTGGAGCTCATCCAGCCCGTCGCCATGGAGGAGGGCCTGAAGTTCGCCATCCGTGAGGGTGGTCGCACCGTGGGCGCCGGCCAGGTCACCAAGATCGTCAAGTAAGCTCCGCTTGCTTCACGGTCGGTAACCGACCCAGGAGAGGCCCGTACGACTCCGGTCGTGCGGGCCTCTTCGCTGCCCGAAACTATTCGGCGGTCCCGACGGCTTCCCCGGGCCCGCCACCCCCTCCAGTATTTGTCATGCCGCTGACCAAATTCGGGTGGAGGGGTGAGGCATGTCTGTCCGTCGCAGGACTGTGCTGGGAGCCGGGCTCGCCGCCGTGCCGGCGCTGACGTCCGGGGTGGCGTGGGCCGGGGACGGCGCCGATCCGCGGGTGACGGACCCCGGGTCGTACATCTCCTTCACCGGTGGGGCGTTCTCCCTGGTCGGCGCGCCGGTCGTGGTCAGCTCCGAGGACCACCCCGGCGTCGTACGCGTCGCCGGCGACCTGCGCGACGACCTCGAACGGGTGACGGGCGTGCGGCCCGGCCCGGCGATCGGCCGCTTCCCGGTGCTGGTGGGCACGATCGGCCGCAGCCCCCTGATCGACCGGCTGGTGGCGAGCGGCAGGCTGGACGTGTCCGGCGTCCGCGGCCGCTGGGAGACCTCGCTGCAGACGGTCGTCGATCATCCGATGCCCGGCGTGGAGCGGGCGTTCGTCATCGCGGGCAGCGACCCGCGCGGCACGATCTTCGGGGCCTACGACGTCTCGTACGGCATCGGCGTCTCGCCCTGGCACTGGTGGGACGACGTACCGCCCGTGCACCGGGACGCCGTGTACGTGCGCCCCGGCCGCTGGACCCAGGGCACCCCGGCGGTGAGGTACCGCGGCGTCTTCGTCAACGACGAGAACCCGGCTCTCGGCACCTGGGCGCCGGCGTTCTTCGGCCCGGGCAAGGCACCGGGATACCCGGGCGGCTTCAACGCGGCGTTCTACGAGAAGGTCTTCGAGGTCCTCCTGCGCCTGAAGGGCAACTACCTCTGGCCGGCCGTGTGGGGCCGGGCCTTCGCCGAGGACGACCCGGAGAACCACCGGCGGGCCGCCGAGTACGGCATCGTCATGGGCACCTCCCACGAGGCCCCGATGATGCGGGGCATCGAGGAGTGGAACCGCCACGCGAGCACGGGCCACGACCCCTACGGGGGCACCGGCGAGTGGTCGTACCGCCGAAACCCGGAGGCGATCCGGGCCTACTGGCGCGCCGGCGTCCAGCGGATGGTGGACCAGGGCTTCGAGGGCGTCGTGACCCTGGGCATGCGCGGCAACGGCGACACGAGCCTCCCCGACGGCGACGGCATCGAGCTGATGCAGCAGATCATCGCGGACCAGCGCCGCATCATCGAGGAGGTGACGGGACGCCCGGCCGCCGAGACCCCGCAGGTCTGGACCCTCTACAAGGAGGTCCAGCGCTACTGGGACCGCGGCCTGCGCGCACCCGACGACGTCACGGTCGTCCTCACCGACGACAACTGGGGCAACATCCGCAAGCACCCCGCCGAGCCCCGCCCCGGCGGCTACGGCCTCTACTACCACTTCGACTACGTCGGCGCCGGCCGTAACTACAAGTGGGTCGACACCGCGAACCTCCGCAACGTCTGGGACCAGCTCCACCAGGCCCACGCCTACGGCAACCACGGCCTGTGGGTGGCCAACGTCGGCGACCTGAAGGGCAACGAGGTCCCGGCCGAGTTCTTCCTCACCTACGCCTGGAACCCGGACGCCTGGCCCCTCGACCGCCTCCCGGAGTGGGAGGAGCGCTACGCCCGCCAGAACTTCGGCCCGGCACAGGCGCCCGCGATCGCCGCTGTCCTGTCCGCGTACGGCCGCCTCCAGGCCCGCCGCAAGCCGGAGCTGCTGAACCGCCGGATCACGCTCTCGGACGCGGGCCAGGTGGTGTACGACGACCGGCAGACCCCCTACTACTTCGCACACCGCGAACTGGAACGGGCGACCGACGACTGGCGCCGGCTGGGCCGCCAGGCCGACCGGATCGCCCGGCGGCTGCCCGCCGCCCTCCAGGACGCCTGGTTCGAACTGGTCGGCTACGAGGTGACCGCGACGGCGAACCTCTACGGCCTGCGCGAGGCCGAGTTCACCAACCTCCTCTACGCGCGGCAGGGCAGAGCGGCGGCGAACGCCCGCGCGGCGGAGGCCGAGCAGGCCCTCGCCCGCGACCTGGCCCTCGCGGACCGCTTCGGCACCTCGGTGGCGAACGGCAAGTGGAAGGGCTTCCAGACCCAGCCCCACATCGACTACGGGGACGTGGACCGCTACGGCCCCAACGCGGGCTGGCAGCAGCCCGAGAAGGACAACACGGCCCTGCCGGACGTCCTCTTCCCGGCGGTACGGCGCATCGACCTGCCGGAGGCCGCCGAGCTGGGCGTCTCGGTCGACGGCGCGGAGGACACGGGGGAGTGGTGGCCGGGCGGCTCCTCCCGGCAGCCGGTCCTCCCCGGTTTCAGCCCGCACCAGACCCGCCCGCAGCAGTACGTGGAGGTCTTCAACCGAGGCCGGACGTCCTTCGAGTACGAGGTGTCGCCGTCGGTCCCCTGGCTGCTGGTGGACCACCCCCGCGGCCGGGTGGACCAGCAGGTGCGCCTGGAGGTCCGGGTCGACTGGACCCGGGCCCCGGCCGGCCGCGCGGAGGGCACCTTGACGGTGACGGGCGCGGGCGACTGCGTGACGGTGCGGTGCGTGGCCGACCGGCCGTCCCCCCGGAGCCTGCGCGGCTCGCGCGGCTTCGTCGAGGCCGGCGGCTACGTGGCGATCGACGCGGACCACTACGACCGCGCGGTCGGCGAGTGGCGCCGCATCGACGGCATCGGCCGCACCGGCGCGGGCATGACCCCGTGGCCGGTGACGTCCCCCCGCCGGACCCCCGGGGGCTCCTCCCCGCACCTGGAGTACGAGGTGACCCTGCTGACCCCGGCCGACGAGGTGACGGTGTGGGCGTACCTCTCCCCCCGCAACCCTGCCCTGCCGGCGGACGGCCTGCGCTACGCCGTGTCCTTCGACGACGCGCCTCCGCAGTCGGTCGACATCACCGAGGGCGCGGACGACGGCCTCCTGAACACCACCTGGGCCCGCAACACCTCGGACAACATCAACCGCACCGCCACCCGCCACCGCCTGACCTCACCCGGCGTCCACCGCCTGAAGCTGTGGATGGTGGACCCGACGGTGGTGGTACAGAGGCTGCTGATCGACGTGGGCGGGCTGCCGGAGCTGTATCTGGGGCCGGTGGAGAGTCGGCGGGTGGGGTGAGCGGTGACGTGGTGACGTGTATCTGCCTCACCAGCCCAGGTAGGTCAGTTGCACGACGTAGACCCGTTCGCTGCGCACGACGATCTGGTAGGTGAACATTCCGCCGGGGACGACGATGTCCCCGCCCCTGGGGTCGTGGTCACCATGGCTCGTACCGTGTACGTGAAGTGCTTCAGCCGCTGTCACCAGCTCGGCGGCTTTGCGTTCCACTTCGGCGAGGAAGTCGGATGGGGCATTCCGTGCGGCTGCTTCCGCTCCGAAGGCCTACTCCCAGCTCCAGCTCAACCGCGGACTGCCTTCATGGCCTCGTCCAGGACGGTGCTCAGCTCCTGAAGGGCCCGATGGGCGACGGCCGCGTCCTCGTGTTCCAGGTTGTGCTTGGCATGGGCGTGGCGTACGGCGAGGTCGGGCCGGCGCGCGATCTCGATGTCCCTGGCCCAGGCCAGGACCCAGCTCCGCACCGGGCTGAGGGACTGCCACTCCACAGCCTTGGCGAACGCCTCGTCCTTCGTCCGCTGCATCTCCGGCAGGCGCGCCGGATCGACGACGGCGAGGGCGGCCCGCAGAGCATCCGGGGTCTGTTCGGGGCTCGGAACCAGCTCGTGTCCGTGGTCGACCTGCGTGCTCATGGAGTCCTCCCGGGAGTGCACTGGCCAGGTTAGCCGCCCGGGACGGCTGGGGTAGTGGGCCACGAACATGATGTGCCGATCTCCCTGGTCAGTGGGTGTGAGAGGAGCTGGAGCCGGACGAAGATCCGCCTGGTTCGCGGGTCGCAGCACGGCACTCGGCACACAGGCCCGGTGCCGGCGCCCGGAAGCCGCGGTCGCAGCCGTCGCAGTTCTGCATGCGGTGCGGGACGGACGGCGGTGGGGCGGCTGGGGCACGGAACGGGGGTGGGGGCGGTAGCTGGGCGCCGAGGCGGTGGGCCAGGAGGGCGGCCGGGCGCCGCAGAGGCTCCGGTGGAAGGCCGTCGGTCAGTGCGCGGCGTACGGCCGTCGCCGGGACCTCGCGTTGCAGCCAGGTGGCGACGCCGGGGGCCAGGTGGGCGGTGTCGCACGCGCTCAGCAGGAGGCGGCGGTCATCCCGGTGCAGGTCGGCGAGCGGGTCGATGGCCGTCTGGAGGAGGGCGGGGGAGGGGTACGCCGGCTGGGGGACGGGCGGCAGCGGATGCTGCTTGCGAGGTTCGCGGGGTGCGCCGAGCCGCGCTGCCCGCTTCTCGGGGGTGTGGTCGCGCGGTGCTTTCGGCTGGTTGCAGCTGATCGTGCGGGTGACGATGCGGCCGGTCGGGGCGCGTTCGCGTTCGCGGCGCAGATTGCCGTGGGCTTCCAGCTCACGCAGCCCGGAGGCGATCCGGTCCCGGCCCTCCGGGAACCGCTCGGCGAGCGTCTTGATGTCCACGGGGGCGTTGCTCGCCAGCGACTGGATGTGCACGGCCAGCGCGATGGCGACGAGCGACATCTCCGGGTGCTGGGCCAGGTGGTTGCCGACCACCGTGAAGCGGGTGGTGTGGCGGGTGTTCTCGTGGATGACGCCGTAGCCGTTCCTGCGGCCACGCGTCGCCGGCGTGGGCGCAATGTCCTTCATGACGTATGCCTCGGCTGCGGGGTGTCACAGGGGGTAGCTAGAGTGGTATCCGGAGCTTCGGCTTGATGAACGCACGGGGGAGGTGCCAAGTTGTCGAGCGATGGTGGGACGGACGCGCCGCTGGCGCCGTTGCTGACCGGCCTGTTCGGGCTGTCTGGTGTGGCGGGTGCCGCTGCTGGAGCGGCGGCGGACCTGGTCACCGAGCTGTCGTCCTTCACTGAGTTCAAGAAGAGAGTGGACGACCTGATCCGGGACCTCAAGGGCTCGGACGCCGGCCCCGGCAAGGTCGGGGAGGCGCGCCTGGCACGCCGTCAGTTCGGCGGCGGAGGCGGGACGTGGTCGGAGGCCGCCGGTCTCCACACGGCGTACGAGACGGTGGTCAGCGAACTGGAGACGCTGTCGAAGCTGCTGTCCGACTCCATGGAGGGCATGGCGATCGCGGTCGTGGCCTCGCACAAGGGCTACCAGAACATCGACGCGGACGTCCGCGCCCGGATGGCGGCGATCAGCGCCGAGACGACCCGGCACTACGGCGGGGCCTACGACCCGTCCCTGCCGAAGAAGCACCACGGTGGCGGGACGACGCCGGAGCAGCCGCCGGCCGGCGACGCGGGTGGCACGATCTGATGGTTCCGAAGGCGACGGGGGAGGTTCGATGACCGGCAAGGGAACGCCCTTCGAGAGCATGAGCCACGAGGAGATGCTCGCGTGGCTGGACCAGGCGAACGCCGGCGAGGTGCAGTCCGCCGCCGACCGGCTGACCGCGGCCGCCAAGGAGATCCGCAAGATCGGGGAGGAGCTGAAGGTCCGCCCGCAGTGGGTGGAGTGGAAGGGCGAGGGCGCCGACGCGTTCCGCACCTGGGCCAACGACCTGGCCAACTCAACGCTGCGACTGGGTGACTTCAGCGAGGGCGCGGGCAAGTGGCTGGGCCACGCCTCGGATGCGATCGCGACGGTCCAGGCGTCGATCCCGCGCGACGCCAAGAGCTCTCAGGCGAACCTGGACGCGGCGATCTCGGCCCACAACGACCCGGACTCCGCTTCGGTCCGCGCGAAGTCCGCCGCCAACCTGGCCGCCCTGAAGGCCGACCAGGAGAAGGTCCGCCAGGAGGCGGTGGACCAGATGAACAAGCTGGGGCAGTCGTACGAGCTGTCGGCTTCGCAGATGAACGGGTTGGAGCGGCCTAAGTTTCCGCCGCCGCCTAAGGCGATTACGCCGGCTCCTTTCATTTCGTCCGAGGACCTGGCTCGCCCCGGAGGTGGCAGCTCCGGTGGCGTTCACAGTGGAGGTGGTGTCGTTCCCGGAACCAGCGCTGAGAGTGCCGGAACCGTACGAACCGAACACCGAGGTTCGGTGAGCGCCGGCCCCGAACTTCACACGGACTCGCCGACCGTTGGCTCTTCTTCCCATCACCTGCGTCCGCCGACGATCGATGTGCCTGCTACACACATCGACTCGACCACCACGCTTCCAGAAATTCATCAGCCTCCCCAGGCCTCTCCGGCAGGACCGCCCACTACGGTCCATCCGGAAACTGGACCTCTGCCACCGGCGAGTGGCCCGGTCCCGCCTATGTCAGGTGGTCCCGTCCGTCTGCCTTCGGCATCCGGCGGATCGGCAAGACCGATGGGTGGGCGACCCGGACAGCCCGTGCAAGGGCCCGTTGGACGAGGCTTGGGACGGCAACCCACCGGGGTCACCCCTGCCCCGGGCCGTGGTCTGCCCAATGCCCCCCGCACGGTCGGCCCTGCCGTTGCACGAGAGGTGCCTGCCTCCGGGACAGGTGGTAGGCCAGCCTCGGGAATCACTGGTGGGCGCCCCGTTGCGTCTTCCGGCACTGGTAAGGCGTCGGGGCGGATGCCTGGCGTCGCGCCCAGTGGTGATTCTGCGGCCGGTCGCCGGATGACCGGTCGCCTGCCGAACACGGGAGCGGTAGGACAGCCTGCCGCCCGCACCGTGGGGCCCTCCGCCGGGCGTCCTGGTGCCACGCCGCGCGAGGGGATCATCGGCGGTACGCCGCAGAGGACGGGGCGAGCTCCAGCCCGACCCGATGCCCCCGTACCGTCCGCACCCATGCGAGGGGGCATCTCGGGCGGTGTGCCGAGTGAGACTCGTGCGGGACGTGGCGATCGCGGCGCTCCGGGCGGACAGACCAGTCGCGCGCGGCAGCGGAATGGCAAGCAGCGGGACGACCGCCGGAATGAACCGCCGACCACCGGCTGAGACCAAGGGGTAAGAGAAACCATGCCCATCTCTGGGGCCAACTCCTGGCAGAAAGGCCTGCGTGCCGGGACCTCAACGGCCATTGTCCTGCTGTTGGTGGGCGGTACAGCAGCGCAGGCTCACGCCGACTCCACACGTTCCCAGCAGTGGTATCTGGATGCCATGCATGCGGAGGAGATGTGGCGTACGAGCACGGGTAAGGGCATCACGGTCGCGGTGATCGACACCGGCGTCGACCCGTCCAATCCTGACCTCAAGGGCCAGGTACTCGACGGGAAGGATCTGGCTCCCGCCAAGCGTGCCGGTGACGAACACACGGACTACAAAGGCCACGGTACGGGGATGGCCGGACTGATCGCCGGCACTGGTGCGTATGACGGAGGCAAGGGAGCGTTCGGTCTGGCACCAGGCGTCAAGATTCTCCCCATCCGTATGCCTGCTCCAAGTGACACCAATGGCTTCGCCGGCCCTTCGGACTTCAGCAAGGCCATCCGCTACGCGGCGGATTCTGGGGCCCAGGTCATCAACATCTCCATGGGGGCGCCTATTACCTCCCCGGAGCTCACCGCTGCAGTCAAGTACGCCCTGTCTCATGGGTCGCTCATCTTCGCGTCTGTAGGGAACGAGGGTGCTAAGGGCAACCCCGTTGAATACCCGGCAGCCACGCCCGGTGTAGTGGGTGTGTCAGCGGTCGGCAAGGATCTCCGCAAGACCGCAGAGTCGGAGTTCGGGCCCCAGAACGACATGGCAGCTCCTGGCGATGACCTGGTTCATGCCTGCGGCGGCAAGACCGGTCTCTGCAAGAGCCACGGCACCAGTGGAGCCGCCGCCCTCGCCTCCGCCAGCGCCGCCCTCATCTGGTCCGCGCATCCGAAGTGGACCAACAACCAGGTCCTCCGCGTCATGCTCAACACGATCGGCGCCCCCACGAACGGCGCCAAGCGCAACGACTCCATCGGCTACGGCATCGTGCGCCCCCGGGTCGCCCTCCAGAACCCGGGCGACCCGGGCCCGGCGAACGTCTATCCGCTGCCGGACCTGGCAGCGGCGGCCTCGGCATCCCCCAAGGCCACGGCCTCGACGCCCGCGAAGCAGCCCGCGGGGCAGAAGGCCGAGGCCGCCGCGTCCACCAAGAGCGACGGCTACGACCGCACGTTGTGGGTCGCCTTGGGCGCCGGCGCGGTCGTGATCGTGGGTGGAATCGCCGCGGCGTTCACCCTCGCCAGGCGGCGGAGTGCCGTCGGCTAGAGAAATCGACTCCTTGCGGGAGCGGATCGTCACCTCCGTCTGCGCGACGCTGAGCCCCATGCTGAAAGCACACGCGTCGGAGGAGCTGTACGCACTGGCGATCACGACGGACAGCGACGTCGTCACGCTCCGCCTGGTGGCGCACACCGAGGAAGCCCTCGGGACGCTTCTCGAAGAGAACGACGTCACGGCGGACGAAGAGGCCGATCACTACCGCTGGTGGCCCGACGAGTGGCGGATCTCGGATGACGACGTGAGCCCCGAGAACGGAGTCGAGTCGACGGCCGACATCAGCGAGGCCATGCTCGCGGCCAGTGACGCACGAGCCGACGATCCGTACACACGGCGTGACCTTGCCCGTGCTGCCCTGGAAGGCGCCTTGGGCGACCCCCGTGTCCGGGCCGGCATCGCCGAGGTCAATCCCGGGTGGCACCCCGTCCTGTTCGTCGCGGACACGGACGGCGACACGCGTCCCACGGCACGCAGCATCGACGACCTCAACCAGGGGCATCCCGATCCTGCTCTGATCGCCTCCGCACGCGGCTACCTGGACCCGTGACGAAGATCGGCGTTCGCCAGTTGAAGGGCTGACGGTGGAGGGCCGAGAGCGGCAAGGGGTGTCCGGTGGGCGTTCTGACCGATGGCTTCGGGGCGGGGGCGCTGGCGTCCTCGCCGGCCGAGAAGAAGGCGGCGGCCAGGGCCATCCACGACCACATCGAGCCGGGCACACGCAAGGCCGGGGAATGGGCCGACGACGAGACCGGCGCGGCCCTGAAGGCGTTCGGCGCCCGGGACGGGGACGGCTGGGCGACCTCGGGGGCGCTGCGCAAGGCCCACGGGACGTGGGGCGCCCAGGTGAAGAACCTGATGGACCGGCTGGGCGCCGAGAAGGACTCGCTGCGCAGTACGAACACGGTGCTGACCGGCGCGGACCTTGCCGTCGGGTCGGAGCTGCGCCGCACCTCGGCACTGGACCGGTACTGACGGGGGCGGCCGGGCATGCCGACGTACCACGAGATCATGAGCACGGACCTCACCGCACTCACCACCGCCGCCGAGCGCTGGGACGGCATGGCGGCGGAGTTCGCGAAGCAGGAGAAGGCGTACCGCCGGGACGTCCACGGCATCACGATCGCCCCCTCCTGGAGGGGCATGAGCGCGGAGGCGGCGCACGGGCGCTTCGGCGTCACGCTCACGGAGTTCCAGTACGCGCAGACGGAGGCGAAGGCGATCGCCTCCCTGCTCCGGGACGCCCACGCCCAGTTCACGGAGCTGAAGGGCCGACTCATGGCGGCCCGGAAGGAAGCGGCGGCGGCCGGGATGCGGGTCTCGGACAGCGGCCGGGTGAGCGCGGATCCGGCACGGGTCAAAGAGGCAGACGAGTCGGCCGTACGGTCCTGGCAGGACCGTATCGACGCGGCGGTACGGGCCGTGACGGACGCGGACACGGGCGTCGAGGTCGCGCTGAAGGCCGCGGTCGTCGACGCGGACCCGCTGGTCGGGGGCCGCGGCTTCAACGGCAGGGCGGTCGGGGACGTCGAGAAGTACGAGGCACTGGCGGCGGAGGGGGCGCTGCGGAAGCTGAGCCGGGGCGGGCACCTGTCGCGGCGGCAACTGGCCGAGCTGGAACGGGTGTTCCGTGACAACTCCGGTGACGAGGCGTTCTCCCGCACTCTGCTGGACGACCTGGGCCCCGCGGGCACGATCACGCTGACGAACGAGCTGAACGATCTGATCCACGCCCGGGGCGGGCCGGGAGCGGGGACGTACGCGACGATCGAGTCGGGCCTGGCGAACACACTCGCGACGGCGACGAGGGACACGCACTCGGCCTGGTACCGGCACTGGCGCGCCGCCATGCGGCACGCCGGCGTCGAGCACCACGCCACGGACGCGCAGGGCGTACGCCTGGACAAGGCGGTGGGCTACCAGTCCCTCGTCACGCTCATGAGCAAGGGGCATGGGTACGCGCCTGCGATGCTCGAGGACCTGACCGACGACATGATCGCGGCGGAGCGGAGCGATCCGGGTATCTGGCGGCTGAAGGGCGAGTACAGCGGCAAGCGGGGTGGCTGGTTCGCGAACGATCCGGTGGACGGCGCGCTGGGCATCATGAGCCGGGACCCGGGCACGGCGGCGCACTACCTCTCCTCGGATGCCCGCATGAAGTACCTGATGAAGGAGCGCGACTGGAACGTCGTCCTCCACGAGCACGAGGGCGCGACGGTCAGCACGTACGCGGCCGGCCTGGACGGGGACGACCGCGCCGGCTTCGGCAGGGCCTTGCAGGCGGCGACGACGGGGATCGATCCGTCCGACAAGCACGCGCGCTATGTGGCGCACACCGGGCAGAACGAAGCGGTCTTCAAATCGGCGGTCGGTTACCTGGCCGACAGCGGCGACAAGTTCCCGCCGTCTCTGCGGCAGCCCGTGGCCTCGATTCTGGTGAACCACGGGGCGGTTGTTCATGCGTCCATGAGCGAGGTCGACATCTCGAAGTCACCCCTGGACCAGGGCCAGCTCTTCGAGGTCGCCAAGCAGGTCTCGAAGGACAAGGACGCCTACGGCACGCTCAACGGCGGCCTCAATCAGGCGATGGTTGCCGACATCCATGATGATCACTCGGAGTCGGCGGGATCCTTGCGCCGGGCCGGGCGAACCGTTGGTTTTTTGGAGGAGGCTCGCATTCAATCTCAGGGCGATCCGCAGACCGCTGAGTTCGAAGCCAAGCCACTGTTCGATAAGGCGATCAGTTACATCCCTGTGGCCAGCTCCGACGTTCAGGCAGGCTTCGACTACGTGACAGGAAAGTGGCTGGAGGACGAGCAGGAAAGGCTCGATGCGAAACAGACGGCCGACAATGTCCAGGCATACTCTGACAGGAACCAGCAGTTGGTCGCTCTTGCTCGCGAATGGTCCAAAGTGCATCGAACGGCTACGGATCCCCACTTCGACCCGGAGACCGAGGTCAGCAGATCCGCCGGAGACGGCCTCGATCACGCTGCTGGAGTATCCGGGGTGATGGCCAAGTGAAAGCATGCTTGCGCATCCCTCTCCTGGGCCTGCTCGTGATCCTGGCGTCGTGTGCTCGGCCAGCGCCCGATGAGGTGCCCGATGTGCTCTGTGGAACACATATCGATCCCGCTCTCACCCGTCGACTTGGGACGCCGACCAAGAACTGGCATGAGTACAACCGGGTCGATCGACAGCGAGCGATCACAGCGCCTTGCTTTGTCCTCTCGGGAAGCAATGAAGTTGTGAGTGTCCGCTTCTCCTGGCGGGCGGTGGCAACGGACTTGATGTACCTGGCGAAAGATACCGGAAAAGTCTCAGGCGTCACTGCCCCGCGCTACATGGACAACAGTCTATACAAAACGCTGGTGGGAACCGACGGCGCAATCTCTCAAACCCCCTGTAAGACCAAGGGCGGAAATTACTTCACCCTCACCCTCCAGCTACCCCAAGTGAAACCGGGAGACAACTCCCACCGCAAAGACATCGAAACCTTCATCCGCGCCTACTTCCCAGCCACCGTCAAAACACTGGGCTGCGCGTGAACGATCAACCGCAAGGCAGACGCCCCGCCCCCGGTACGGACCGGCAGCGGGGCGCTCGAAGCAAACCCGGCCCTACGGCGTCACGACCTTCCCCCCGAACGTGACCGCCAGCGAGCCGCTCGACGTGAAGGACCAGCCCAGCGCACCCGAGTAGGAGGAGCAGCGAGAGCCGTTCGTGCCGGTCCAGAACTGGTTCGAGCCGTCCGCGTCGCCGACCGTCTTGTCGTTCGAGCCGCTGACCTTGAAGCGGCAGGACGTGTTGCTCCGGAACACCGAACTGCCCGCGTCGAACGAGAAGTTGCGCTGCACGCTGTCGATGCTGACGTTGTTCGAGACGGTCATCCTGCCGGGGTTGCTGTTGTACGTGAACCCGTGGTGGCCGTTGTCGTAGGCGATGTCGTGCCGGACCACGTGGTCGACCGCGATGTCGTCGCCGCCGAGCTTGTAGCCGTTGCGGTCGCCGTTCTTGTTCTGGGTGCCGTCGGAGAGGGTGCCGTTGCCGTAGGACAGGGAGTACTCGATGGTCACCGGGCCGATGGGGCCGGTGGCGGACTTCGTGTAGAGGTCCCAGCCGTCGTCGACGTTGTTGTGGGAGACGTCGTAGCGGAAGACGTTCCCGGTGCCGGTGGTGAGCTTCGAGGCGAAGCCGTCGGCGTTCTCGCCGGTGGAGTCCTTGTTGTCGTGCGACTCCGAGCTGACGATCAGGTTGTTCGACGGCCACTGGCTGCTCGGCGTGGTCGAGGCGATCCGGCCGAGCTGCAGGCCCGTGTCCCGGTTGTACGCCGTGACCGCGCGCTCGACCACGTTGTCGCTGCCGCCGACGTAGATGCCGTTGTCGCCGGCGTGCTCGACGGTGAGGCCGTACAGGTGCCAGTACGACGCGTTCAGCTGGATGCCGCGGCTGCCGTCGCTCTCGCCCGAGAAGTCCAGCACCGGCTTCTCGCCCGCGTACGCGGTCAGGGTGGTGCGGGCGCCCGAGGTGCCGTTGCTGCCGGCCGGGATGGTGATGGTCGACGTGTACGTGTAGGTGCCGCCGCGCAGGTAGATCGTTCCGCCGGGGGCGATGCGGCCGATCGCCGACGTGAGCGTGGTGGGGGCCGACTGCGTGCCGGCCGCGCTGTCGCTGCCGCTCGGTGACACGTAGAGGGTGCTGCTCGCGGCGGTCGCGGCCTGCGCGGCGGTGCCGGACACCGCTAACAGCGCGCCGGCCAGCAGACTCACGCAGGCGATGACGGGGCGTACTTGCATGGTTGTGCCTCCAGGTTCAGTCCCGTGGACCCAGTGGGGGGCGTGCACATGTGCAGGAGAAAGCGCTTTCTTCCGCAACGGAAGGTAAGGGCGCTGCCGTGAACGCGTCAATGCGTCGGCCGTGATTGGCGTTTCAAGGGGAGACAAAGAAGAGGGGGAGCGCGGCCTCGGCCCCGCCCGGGTTTGACCTGCGTCACTCCGGGGGTACTCTCATCGACCCGATTGGCCAGCCCCCCGCCCCTTGTGGCAGACTGTCCGAGTTGCTCGGTCGAGTGTTGATGCTGCGCGCCTCCCGCCGGGAGGACCGGAAGCGAGTCCCACGGTACTCGTCAACCCTGCGCGGGTTGGAAGTACGGGAATCTTCCGGGAAGTGTGAGTGCGGCACCGGCCAGGCGCCCGGTGGGCCCGAGGTCCCCGGTCCGCGGTTCCGGAAGGGCCGTTGCATTCCCCGCAGGGATGTTCGAACAAGGGACATCTGTGTCAGCGGGAGCGCGACACGCCCGACCGCGTGGGTCGGAGAAACGACGGCAGCAGAAGGAATCCGCCGGGTTCCAGAGCGTAAGAGAGACAGGACTACTGAGTAGCCATGGCGGGACAGAAGATCCGCATCCGGCTCAAGGCCTACGACCACGAGGTCATCGACTCCTCGGCGAAGAAGATCGTCGAGACGGTGACCCGCACTGGTGCGTCGGTCGCGGGCCCGGTGCCGCTGCCCACTGAGAAGAACGTGTACTGCGTCATCAAGTCGCCGCACAAGTACAAGGACTCGCGCGAGCACTTCGAGATGCGCACGCACAAGCGCCTGATCGACATCCTCGACCCGACCCCCAAGACCGTTGACTCTCTGATGCGACTCGACCTCCCGGCCGGTGTCGACATCGAGATCAAGCTCTGAGGCCGGTGATCTGAACGATGGCTAAGCAGATCAAGGGCATCCTGGGCGAGAAGCTCGGCATGACGCAGGTGTGGGACGAGAACAACCGTGTTGTTCCGGTCACCGTCGTCAAGGCCGGCCCCAACGTCGTCACCCAGGTCCGCACGAACGACGTCGACGGCTACGAGTCCGTCCAGATCGCGTTCGGCGAGATCGACCCGCGCAAGGTGAACAAGCCCCTCAAGGGCCACTTCGCCAAGGCCGACGTCACTCCCCGCCGCCACCTCGTCGAGATCCGTACCGCTGACGCCAGCGAGTACACCCTCGGCCAGGAGATCACCGCCGAGGTGTTCGAGGCCGGCATCAAGGTCGACGTGACCGGCAAGAGCAAGGGCAAGGGCTTCGCCGGTGTCATGAAGCGTCACAACTTCAAGGGCCTCGGCGCCGGACACGGCACCCAGCGCAAGCACCGCTCGCCCGGTTCCATCGGTGGCTGCGCCACCCCGGGCCGCGTGTTCAAGGGCCTCCGCATGGCGGGTCGCATGGGCAACGAGCGGGTCACCACCCAGAACCTGACCGTCCACGCCGTTGACGCGGAGAAGGGTCTGCTGCTCATCAAGGGCGCGGTTCCCGGTCCGAACGGCGGCCTCGTCCTGGTCCGCACCGCGGCCAAGGGGGCCTGAGGTAACCGATGAGCACTGTTGACATCCTTTCGCCGGCGGGCGACAAGGCCGGTTCCGTCGAGCTCCCCGCGGAGATCTTCGACGCCAAGGTCAGCGTTCCGCTGATCCACCAGGTCGTCGTCGCGCAGCTGGCCGCTGCCCGCCAGGGCACCCACAAGACCAAGACGCGTGGCGAGGTCCGCGGCGGTGGCAAGAAGCCGTACCGCCAGAAGGGCACCGGTCGCGCCCGTCAGGGCTCGACCCGCGCGCCGCAGTTCGCCGGCGGTGGCGTCGTGCACGGCCCCCAGCCGCGCGACTACTCGCAGCGCACCCCGAAGAAGATGAAGGCCGCCGCCCTGCGCGGTGCCCTCACCGACCGGGCGCGCCACAACCGCATCCACGTCGTCTCCGGCGTGGTCGAGGGCGAGAACCCCAGCACCAAGGCCGCGAAGAGCCTGTTCGGCAAGATCAGCGAGCGCAAGAACCTGCTCCTGGTCGTCGAGCGCGCCGACGAGGCCGCGTGGCTGTCCGCCCGCAACCTGCCCCAGGTCCACATCCTGGAGCCGGGCCAGCTGAACACGTACGACGTTCTCGTCTCGGACGACGTGGTCTTCACCCAGGCCGCTTTCGAGTCCTTCGTCGCCGGCCCGAAGGCCAACGACACCGAAGGGAGCGAGGTCTGATGGCCATCCGTCACCCCGCTATCGCCTCGAAGGCCGCCAAGGCCGCCAAGGCCGCGCGCGTCGCCAAGGCGCGTCGCCACGCCACCGAGGGCAAGAACACCGTCGAGACCCCGCTGAGCAAGTCGTACACGGACCCCCGTGACGTCCTGCTGAAGCCGGTCGTCTCCGAGAAGAGCTACGCGCTCCTCGACGAGAACAAGTACACGTTCATCGTCGACCCGAACGCCAACAAGACCCAGATCAAGCAGGCCGTCCAGGCGGTCTTCGACGTCAAGGTCACCGGGGTCAACACGATCAACCGCCAGGGCAAGCGCAAGCGCACGAAGACCGGTTTCGGTCAGCGCGCGGGCAGCAAGCGCGCGATCGTGACCCTCGCCGAGGGCGACCGTATCGACATCTTCGGCGGTCCGACCGCGTAAGCGGGTCGGATCGTCCGATATCGGACGAGGACTGAGAAATGGGAATCCGCAAGTACAAGCCGACTACGCCGGGCCGTCGTGGCGCCAGCGTCGCCGACTTCGTCGAGGTCACGCGGTCCACGCCGGAGAAGTCGCTGGTCCGCCCGCTGCACAGCAAGGGCGGCCGTAACAACGCCGGTCGTGTGACCGTTCGCCACCAGGGTGGCGGACACAAGCGCGCCTACCGCGTGATCGACTTCCGTCGTCACGACAAGGACGGCGTGCCGGCGAAGGTCGCGCACATCGAGTACGACCCCAACCGCACCGCGCGCATCGCGCTGCTGCACTACGCCGACGGCGAGAAGCGCTACATCCTCGCCCCGCGCAACCTGCAGCAGGGTGACCGCGTCGAGAACGGTCCCGGGGCCGACATCAAGCCGGGCAACAACCTGGCCCTCCGCAACATCCCGGTCGGTACCACGATCCACGCGATCGAGCTCCGTCCCGGTGGTGGCGCGAAGCTCGCCCGTTCCGCGGGCGCCTCGGTTCAGCTGCTGGCTCGTGAGGGCGCCATGGCGACCCTGCGTATGCCGTCCGGCGAGATCCGCATGGTGGACGCGCGCTGCCGCGCCACCGTCGGTGAGGTCGGCAACGCCGAGCAGAGCAACATCAACTGGGGCAAGGCCGGCCGCAAGCGGTGGCTGGGCGTTCGCCCGACCGTCCGTGGTGTCGTGATGAACCCGGTCGACCACCCGCACGGTGGTGGTGAGGGCCGGACCTCCGGTGGCCGCCACCCCGTGTCCCCGTGGGGCAAGAAGGAAGGCCGTACTCGTTCGCCCAAGAAGGCGTCGAACAAGTACATCGTCCGCCGCCGCAAGACGAACAAGAAGCGCTAAGGACGGGTTGAGATGCCTCGTAGCCTGAAGAAGGGGCCCTTCGTCGACGACCACCTCATGAAGAAGGTGGACGCCCAGAACGAAGCCGGCACCAAGAACGTCATCAAGACCTGGTCCCGCCGCTCGATGATCGTCCCGGCCATGCTCGGCCACACGCTGGCGGTGCACAACGGCAAGACCCACATCCCGGTGTTCGTCACCGAGTCGATGGTCGGCCACAAGCTCGGCGAGTTCTCGCCGACGCGCACCTTCCGGGGCCACGTCAAGGAAGACCGGAAGTCGAAGCGCCGCTAGTAGCGGATCGCATTCAGACACGTAAGTAACTGAAGGGACAACCATGGAAGCCAGGGCCCAGGCGCGGTACATCCGCGTCACGCCCATGAAGGCCCGCCGCGTGGTGGACCTCATCCGTGGCATGGACGCCACGGAGGCCCAGGCCGTCCTGCGATTCGCTCCGCAGGCCGCCTCCGTGCCGGTGGGCAAGGTGCTCGACAGCGCCATCGCCAACGCCGCGCACAACTACGACCACACCGACGCCGACAGCCTCTACATCTCCGAGGCCTACGTCGACGAGGGCCCGACCCTGAAGCGGTTCCGGCCGCGCGCCCAGGGCCGTGCCTACCGGATCCGCAAGCGGACCAGCCACATCACCGTGGTCGTCAGCAGCAAGGAAGGAACCCGGTAATGGGCCAGAAGGTAAACCCGCACGGGTTCCGGCTCGGTGTCACGACCGACTTCAAGTCGCGTTGGTACGCCGACAAGCTGTACAAGGACTACGTCAAGGAAGACGTCGCCATCCGTCGGATGATGACGTCCGGCATGGAGCGCGCCGGCATCTCCAAGGTGGAGATCGAGCGCACCCGTGACCGCGTCCGCGTGGACATCCACACCGCTCGCCCGGGCATCGTCATCGGCCGCCGCGGCGCCGAGGCCGACCGCATCCGCGGTGACCTGGAGAAGCTGACCGGCAAGCAGGTCCAGCTCAACATCCTCGAGGTCAAGAACCCGGAGACGGACGCTCAGCTGGTGGCCCAGGCCGTCGCCGAGCAGCTGTCCTCCCGCGTCTCCTTCCGCCGTGCCATGCGCAAGAGCATGCAGTCGGCGATGAAGGCCGGCGCCAAGGGCATCAAGATCCAGTGCGGTGGCCGCCTCGGCGGCGCCGAGATGTCCCGCTCGGAGTTCTACCGCGAGGGCCGCGTGCCCCTGCACACGCTCCGCGCGAACGTGGACTACGGCTTCTTCGAGGCCAAGACGACCTTCGGCCGCATCGGTGTGAAGGTCTGGATCTACAAGGGCGACGTCAAGAACATCGCCGAGGTCCGCGCCGAGAACGCTGCGGCCCGTGCGGGTAACCGCCCGGCCCGTGGTGGTGCAGACCGCCCGGCCCGTGGTGGCCGTGGTGGCGAGCGGCGCGGTCGCAAGCCGCAGCAGGCTGCCGGCGCCGAGGCCCCCAAGGCCGAGGCTCCCGCGTCCGCTCCGGCTGAGAGCACCGGAACGGAGGCCTGACCGTCATGCTGATCCCCCGTAGGGTCAAGCACCGCAAGCAGCACCACCCGAAGCGCCGTGGTATGGCCAAGGGCGGTACGACGGTTGCGTTCGGCGAGTACGGCATTCAGGCCCTCACGCCGGCGTACGTGACCAACCGCCAGATCGAGGCGGCCCGTATCGCGATGACCCGCCACATCAAGCGTGGCGGCAAGGTCTGGATCAACATCTACCCGGACCGCCCGCTGACCAAGAAGCCTGCCGAGACCCGCATGGGTTCCGGTAAGGGTTCGCCGGAGTGGTGGATCGCGAACGTTCACCCGGGTCGGGTGATGTTCGAGCTGTCGTACCCCAACGAGAAGATCGCCCGTGAGGCGCTCCTTCGCGCGGCCCACAAGCTGCCGATGAAGTGCCGGATCGTCAAGCGCGAGGCAGGTGAAGCGTGATGTCGGCCGGTACCAAGGCGTCCGAGCTGCGCGAGCTGGGCAACGAGGAGCTTCTGGGCAAGCTCCGCGAGGCCAAGGAAGAGCTGTTCAACCTCCGCTTCCAGGCGGCGACCGGTCAGCTCGAGAACCACGGTCGGCTGAAGGCCGTCCGCAAGGACATCGCGCGGATCTACACCCTGATGCGTGAGCGCGAGCTGGGCATCGAGACGGTGGAGAGCGCCTGATGAGTGAGAGCAACGTGACTGAGCAGACTGCAGAGGCCCGCGGCTTCCGCAAGACCCGTGAGGGTCTCGTCGTCAGCGACAAGATGGACAAGACCGTCGTCGTCGCCGTCGAGGACCGCGTCAAGCACGCGCTGTACGGCAAGGTCATCCGCCGTACCAACAAGCTCAAGGCGCACGACGAGCAGAACGCCGCGGGTGTCGGCGACCGCGTCCTCCTCATGGAGACCCGGCCGCTGTCCGCGACGAAGCGCTGGCGCGTCGTCGAGATCCTCGAGAAGGCCAAGTAATTCTCCTGCGGGGCACCCCTCGCAGGACAGTTCCGCCAGGCTCCGGGGGCCGCTCGGTGAGCGGCCCCCGGGGAACCGGCAGACATTCAGGAGATAGACGTGATCCAGCAGGAGTCGCGACTGCGCGTCGCCGACAACACTGGTGCGAAGGAGATCCTTTGCATCCGTGTGCTCGGTGGCTCCGGTCGCCGCTACGCGGGCATCGGTGACGTCATCGTCGCCACCGTCAAGGACGCGATCCCCGGTGGCAACGTGAAGAAGGGTGACGTCGTCAAGGCGGTCATCGTTCGCACCGTCAAGGAGCGCCGCCGTCCGGACGGCTCGTACATCCGCTTCGACGAGAACGCCGCCGTCATTCTGAAGAACGACGGCGACCCTCGCGGCACCCGTATCTTCGGCCCCGTCGGCCGTGAGCTGCGCGAGAAGAAGTTCATGAAGATCATCTCGCTCGCGCCGGAGGTGCTGTAAGCATGAAGATCAAGAAGGGCGACCTGGTCCAGGTCATCACCGGTAAGGACAAGGGCAAGCAGGGCAAGGTCATCGCGGCCTACCCCCGCGAGGACCGCGTCCTGGTCGAGGGTGTCAACCGGGTCAAGAAGCACACCAAGGCCGGTCCGACCGCTCGCGGTTCCCAGGCCGGCGGCATCGTGACCACCGAGGCCCCCATCCACGTGTCCAACGTTCAGCTGGTCGTGGAGAAGGACGGCAACAAGGTCGTCACGCGTGTCGGCTACCGCTTCGACGAAGAGGGCAACAAGATCCGCGTTGCCAAGCGGACGGGTGAGGACATCTGATGGCTACCACCACCACTCCGCGTCTGAAGCAGAAGTACCGCGAGGAGATCGCGGGCAAGCTGCGTGACGAGTTCAAGTACGAGAACGTCATGCAGGTTCCCGGCCTCGTCAAGATCGTGGTCAACATGGGTGTCGGCGACGCCGCCCGTGACTCGAAGCTGATCGAGGGCGCGATCCGCGACCTGACCACCATCACCGGTCAGAAGCCGGCCGTCACCAAGGCCCGCAAGTCCATCGCGCAGTTCAAGCTGCGCGAGGGTCAGCCGATCGGCGCGCACGTCACGCTCCGTGGCGACCGCATGTGGGAGTTCCTGGACCGCACCCTGTCGCTCGCGCTGCCGCGCATCCGCGACTTCCGCGGCCTGTCCCCCAAGCAGTTCGACGGCCGTGGCAACTACACCTTCGGTCTCACGGAGCAGGTCATGTTCCACGAGATCGACCAGGACAAGATCGACCGTACCCGGGGCATGGACATCACCGTGGTCACCACGGCGACCAACGACGCTGAGGGCCGCGCGCTCCTTCGTCACCTCGGCTTCCCGTTCAAGGAGGCGTGAGCGAGATGGCGAAGAAGGCTCTGATTGCCAAGGCTGCTCGCAAGCCCAAGTTCGGTGTGCGTGGCTACACCCGCTGCCAGCGCTGCGGCCGTCCGCACTCCGTCTACCGCAAGTTCGGCCTCTGCCGCGTGTGCCTTCGTGAGATGGCTCACCGTGGCGAGCTGCCGGGCGTGACCAAGAGCTCCTGGTAATCCCCCCTTTAGGGATTCCTGGACCTCTCGGTAAGCAACCGGGACGGCAGGGCCCGACCCCCGCATGCCGTAGGCTTGTGGGGTTGGGCTCTGCCGCCCTGAACGACTTACTACGCCGTAGGTCCCCGCACCGCACCCGTCCCGTCTGCAGAAGTACGGGGAGAGGGATGGCGCATATAGGAAACCCCGGCGAGAAAGGCCACAGGCCAATTCATGACCATGACTGATCCGATCGCAGACATGCTTACGCGTCTGCGTAACGCGAACTCGGCATACCACGACTCCGTGACGATGCCGGCGTCGAAGATCAAGTCTCACATCGCGGAGATCCTCCAGCAGGAGGGCTTCATCACGGGCTGGAAGGTCGAGGACGCCGAGGTCGGCAAGAACCTCGTCCTCGAGCTGAAGTTCGGCCCGAACCGTGAGCGCTCCATCGCGGGCATCAAGCGGATCTCCAAGCCCGGTCTCCGGGTGTACGCGAAGTCCACCAACCTGCCGAAGGTGCTCGGCGGCCTGGGCGTGGCGATCATCTCCACGTCGCACGGGCTCCTCACCGACAAGCAGGCCGGCAAGAAGGGCGTGGGTGGGGAAGTCCTCGCCTACGTCTGGTAGCGGAAGGGAACGGAGGAAACAGCTATGTCGCGTATTGGCAAGCTCCCCATCACGGTTCCCGCCGGCGTGGACGTCACCATCGACGGCCGTACGGTCTCGGTCAAGGGCCCCAAGGGCGAGCTGACCCACACCGTCGTGGCGCCGATCGAGATCGTCAAGGGTGAGGACGGCGTTCTGAACGTCACCCGCCCGAACGACGAGCGTCAGAACAAGGCTCTCCACGGCCTGTCCCGCACGCTGGTGGCGAACATGATCACCGGCGTGACCCAGGGTTACGTGAAGAAGCTCGAGATCAGCGGTGTCGGTTACCGCGTGACCGCCAAGGGTTCGAACCTCGAGTTCGCTCTGGGCTACAGCCACCCGATCGTCGTCGAGGCGCCCGAGGGCATCACCTTCAAGGTGGAGACCCCGACCCGCTTCCAGGTCGAGGGCATCGACAAGCAGAAGGTCGGCGAGGTTGCGGCCAACATCCGCAAGCTGCGCAAGCCCGACCCGTACAAGGCCAAGGGTGTCAAGTACGAGGGCGAAGTCATCCGCCGCAAGGTCGGAAAGGCGGGTAAGTAAGCCATGGCATACGGGCAGAAGATCCTCAAGGGCGACGCCTACAAGCGCGCCGCGATCAAGCGCCGTCACATCCGGATCCGCAAGCGGATCGCCGGTACGGCGGAGCGTCCCCGTCTGGTCGTGACCCGCTCCAACCGCCACATCGTGGCGCAGGTGATCGACGACCTCAAGGGCCACACCCTGGCGTCGGCGTCCACCCTGGACGCGTCCGTCCGCGGTGGCGAGGGCGACAAGTCGGCGCAGGCCAAGCAGGTCGGCGCCCTGGTCGCCGAGCGCGCCAAGGCCGCCGGTGTCGAGGCTGTCGTGTTCGACCGTGGTGGCAACCAGTACGCCGGGCGCATCGCCGCCCTGGCGGACGCCGCCCGCGAAGCCGGGCTCAAGTTCTGAGCCTGCCGTAGCTAGCGGAAACAGAGAGAGGTAATTCCAATGGCTGGACCCCAGCGCCGCGGTGGCGGTGCCGGTGGCGGCGAGCGGCGGGACCGGAAGGGCCGTGACGGCGGCGCTGCTGCCGCCGAGAAGACCGCGTACGTCGAGCGTGTCGTCGCGATCAACCGCGTCGCCAAGGTTGTGAAGGGTGGTCGTCGCTTCAGCTTCACCGCGCTGGTCGTGGTGGGCGACGGTGACGGCACCGTGGGTGTCGGTTACGGCAAGGCCAAGGAGGTGCCGGCCGCCATCGCCAAGGGTGTTGAGGAGGCCAAGAAGCACTTCTTCAAGGTCCCCCGGATCCAGGGCACCATCCCCCACCCCATCCAGGGTGAGAAGGCTGCCGGCGTCGTGCTGCTCAAGCCCGCGTCCCCGGGTACCGGCGTCATCGCCGGTGGTCCGGTGCGTGCCGTGCTCGAGTGCGCCGGTATCCACGACGTGCTGTCGAAGTCGCTCGGCTCCGACAACGCCATCAACATCGTGCACGCCACCGTGGAGGCCCTGAAGGGTCTGCAGCGTCCCGAGGAGATCGCGGCCCGCCGTGGTCTGCCCCTCGAGGACGTCGCTCCCGCGGCCCTGCTGCGTGCGCGTGCCGGGGTGGGTGCGTAATCATGGCGCAGCTCAAGATCACGCAGGTCAAGTCCTACATCGGCAGCAAGCAGAACCACCGCGACACCCTGCGCTCCCTTGGTCTCAAGGGCATCAACACGCAGGTCGTCAAGGAGGACCGCCCCGAGTTCCGCGGCATGGTGCACACCGTCCGCCACCTCGTGACGGTCGAGGAGGTCGACTGATCATGGCGGAGAACAACCCGCTCAAGATCCACAACCTCCGTCCCGCCCCGGGCGCCAAGACCGCCAAGACCCGTGTCGGTCGTGGTGAGGCGTCGAAGGGTAAGACGGCCGGTCGTGGTACCAAGGGCACGAAGGCCCGCTACCAGGTTCCGGAGCGCTTCGAGGGTGGGCAGATGCCCCTCCACATGCGCCTCCCGAAGCTGAAGGGCTTCAAGAACCCGTTCAAGACCGAGTACCAGGTCGTGAACCTCGACAAGCTGGCCGCGCTGTACCCGGAGGGTGGCGAGGTCACCGTCGAGGGTCTCGTGGCCAAGGGTGCCGTTCGCAAGAACAGCCTCGTCAAGGTCCTCGGCCAGGGCGAGGTCTCCGTGGCGCTGCAGGTGACGGTCGACGCCGTCTCCGGCTCCGCCAAGGAGAAGATCACCGCCGCCGGCGGCACGGTCACCGAGCTGGTCTGAGTCCCTTCAGGCGGACGCTCGATGTCGTAAACGAACCCGACCGGGGATACCTCACAATGAGGTATCCCCGGTCGGTCGTTCCAAGGGGGGCAGTGTCGCCGGTAAGGTGGCCTGCACTGTTCTTTTTCGTATTCGTCGAACCTCAAGACCGTCACCCTTGACGCAGTTGCGCGGGGGTCGCAGGAGGCACCGTGCTCACCGCGTTCGCCCGGGCGTTCAGGACGCCCGACCTGCGCAAGAAGCTGCTCTTCACGCTGGGCATCATCGTGGTCTACCGGGTCGGTACCCACGTCCCGATCCCCGGCGTCAACTACAAGGCCGTCCAGCAGTGTGTCGGCGAGGCGGGGGCCAATCAGGGCCTCTTCGGACTCGTGAACATGTTCAGCGGCGGTGCGCTGCTGCAGATCACGGTCTTCGCGCTCGGGATCATGCCGTACATCACGGCCAGCATCATCCTTCAGCTGCTGACCGTGGTCATCCCGCGCCTGGAAGCCCTGAAGAAGGAGGGCCAGGCCGGCACGACGAAGATCACGCAGTACACCCGGTACCTGACGGTGGCGCTCGCCATCCTCCAGGGCACCGGCCTGGTCGCCACCGCCCGCAGCGGCGCCCTGTTCAGCGGCTGCTCGGTCGCCTCGAGCATCGTCCCGGACCAGGCGATCTTCTCCACGATCACCATGGTGATCTGCATGACCGCCGGTACGGCCGTCGTGATGTGGCTCGGCGAGCTGATCACCGACCGCGGCATCGGCAACGGCATGTCGATCCTGATGTTCATCTCGATCGCCGCGACCTTCCCGGGCAACCTGTGGGCCATCAAGAAGCAGGGCACTCTGGCCGGCGGCTGGATCGAGTTCGGCACCGTCATCCTGGTCGGCCTGGTGATGGTCGCGCTCGTCGTCTTCGTCGAGCAGGCCCAGCGGCGCATCCCCGTGCAGTACGCGAAGCGCATGATCGGCCGGCGCTCCTACGGCGGTACGTCCACGTACATCCCGCTCAAGGTGAACCAGGCCGGTGTGATTCCGGTCATCTTCGCCTCGTCGCTGCTGTACATCCCGGCACTGGTGGCGCAGTTCGCGGGGGGCAACTCGGGCTGGAAGCAGTGGGTCACCCAGAATCTGACCAAGGGTGATCACCCGATTTACATCACTTCGTACTTCTTGCTCATCGTTTTCTTCGCGTTCTTCTACGTGGCGATCTCCTTCAACCCCGAGGAAGTCGCCGACAACATGAAGAAGTATGGTGGCTTCATCCCGGGCATCCGGGCTGGCCGACCGACCGCTGAGTACCTCAGCTACGTGCTCAACCGGATCACCTGGCCGGGTTCGCTGTACCTGGGTCTGATCGCTCTCGTGCCGACAATGGCGTTGGTGGGCTTCAACGCGAACCAGAACTTCCCGTTCGGCGGGACGAGCATCCTGATCATCGTGGGTGTGGGTCTGGAGACGGTGAAGCAGATCGAGAGCCAGCTCCAGCAGCGCAATTACGAAGGGTTCCTCCGCTGATGCGTATCGTCCTCGTCGGGCCGCCGGGTGCCGGTAAGGGAACGCAGGCCGTCCGGCTCGCAGAGAAGCTGGCCATCCCGCACATCTCCACGGGTGACCTGTTCCGCGCCAACATCAGCCGCCAGACGGAGCTGGGCAAGCTCGCGAAGTCCTACATGGACGCCGGCAACCTCGTACCCGACGAGGTCACCATCGCGATGGCCAAGGACCGCATGGAGCAGCCGGACGCCGCGCGCGGCTTCCTGCTGGACGGCTTCCCGCGCAACGTCTCGCAGGCCGAGGCGCTCGACGAGCTGCTGGAGTCCGAGGGCATCAAGCTGGACGCCGTCCTGGACCTGGAGGTCCCGGAGGAGGAGGTCGTCAAGCGGATCGCCGGCCGGCGCATCTGCCGCAACGACTCCAGCCACGTCTTCCACGTGACGTACAGCGCGCCGAAGCAGGAGGGCGTCTGCGACGTGTGCGGCGGCGAGCTGTACCAGCGCGACGACGACTCCGAGGACACCGTCCGCACCCGGCTCGAGGTCTACCACACGCAGACCGAGCCGATCATCGACTACTACAAGGCGCAGGGCCTGGTCGTGACCATCTCCTCCCTGGGCCCGGTGGACGAGATCACGGAGCGGGCGCTGGAGGCCCTCAAGCGCGAGAAGGCCGAGAACAAGTAGATCGCGGTCCTTCCGGCCGCGGTGCCCTGGCGGGCGCCGCGGCCGTAGTGTTGTGTACGTACCCCAGTCGACGTGAGTGACGGAGAGCGCAGGCCCCCATGGTGCAGATCAAGAGCCCCGAGCAGATCGCGAAGATGCGTGCGGCGGGGCTGGTGGTCGCCGCGATCCACGCGGCCACCCGGGAGGCGGCGGTCCCCGGCGCCAGCACCAAGGACCTGGACGAGGTCGCCCGCAAGGTCCTCGCCGAGCACGGCGCCAAGTCGAACTTCCTGGGGTACGGCGGTTTCCCCGCGACCATCTGCACCTCCGTGAACGACGTCGTCGTCCACGGCATCCCCTCCGACGACGTCGTCCTCAAGGACGGCGACATCATCTCCATCGACTGCGGAGCGATCGTCGACGGCTGGCACGGCGACGCCGCCTACACCGCCTTCGTCGGCTCCGGTCACGCCCCGGAGCTGATCGAGCTCTCCCGGGTGACCGAGGAGTCGATGTGGGCCGGCATCGCGGCCATGAAGCAGGGCAACCGCCTCGTCGACATCTCCCGCGCCGTCGAGACCTACATCCGCCGCCAGCCGAAGCCGGGCGGCGGCAAGTACGGGATCATCGAGGACTACGGCGGCCACGGCATCGGCACCGAGATGCACATGGACCCGCACCTGCTGAACTACGTCGACCGCCGCCGCGGCAAGGGCCCGAAGCTGGTCCCCGGCCTCTGCCTCGCCATCGAGCCGATGGTGTCGCTGGGCACGCCGAAGACGGAGGTCCTGTCGGACGACTGGACGGTCATCACGACGGACGGCACCTGGTCCTCCCACTGGGAGCACTCGGTCGCCCTGACCGAGCAGGGCCCCCTGGTGCTGACGGCCCCGGACGGAGGCCGGGCGAAGCTGGCGGAGCACGGCGTGACGGCGGCCCCCGACCCGCTCGCATGACGATCACCGGTGCGGGGCAGACTTCCTCGATTCGTGTTTCCGGGTGCGCTGACGTAGACTGACTCGTCGGCTCTCGTGCACCCGCATGTCCGCATGCGCCCGCAAGGGAAAGCTCGTGAGTCGATCAAGGTAGTCGATTCGAAGGGCGAAGCGTGGCCAAGAAGCAAGGTGCCATCGAGATCGAGGGCACTGTCGTCGAGTCTCTTCCGAACGCCATGTTCAAGGTCGAGCTCCAGAACGGCCACCAGGTCCTGGCACACATCAGCGGCAAGATGCGCATGCACTACATCCGCATCCTCCCTGACGACCGGGTCGTGGTGGAGCTGTCTCCGTACGACCTGACGCGTGGCCGGATCGTCTACCGCTACAAGTAGATCTTGCCCACGTCCCGCGTACCCACGCGGGGCTGCCGGCAACTGACCCGGAGAACCTCAATCCCATGAAGGTCAAGCCGAGCGTCAAGAAGATCTGCGACAAGTGCAGGGTGATCCGCCGTCACGGTCGGGTCATGGTCATCTGCGAGAACCCGCGCCACAAGCAGCGCCAGGGCTGACGCAGGACCGATCCCTCTGCATCCACCGCAGAGATTCGCGCGACGCAAGCTGAATTTGTTCATACGCAGGACCCAGCCGGGCGAGCACCCGTCTGACACCCCCGGTTCGGAGGCCGGGGACCCAGTTCGTACCTGGTACGGCGGCTGGGAGCCGGTTCTGTGGAAGACCTCCGAAGATCACCAGGAGCCATTGAATGGCACGCGTTTCCGGTGTTGACATCCCGCGCGAAAAGCGCGTGGAGGTCGCCCTGACCTACGTGTTCGGCATCGGCCGGACCCTCTCCCAGCAGACGCTGGCCGAGACCGGTATCGACCCGAACACCCGCGTCCGTGACCTGACCGAAGAGCAGCTGGTCGCGATCCGCGAGTACGTCGACAACAACATCAAGACCGAGGGTGACCTCCGTCGCGAGATCCAGGCCGACATCCGCCGCAAGGTCGAGATCGGTTGCTACCAGGGTCTGCGTCACCGCCGTGGTCTGCCCGTCCGCGGTCAGCGCACCAGCACGAACGCCCGTACCCGCAAGGGCCCGCGTCGCGCCATCGCCGGCAAGAAGAAGCCGGGCAAGAAGTAGTCCGCAGCGGACACCTGTCCACGGTCTTCGCTGTAGGACCGACCACCTCCCGTAGGAGTTAGTAGATGCCCCCCAAGGGACGTCAGGGCGCTGCCAAGAAGGTGCGCCGCAAGGAAAAGAAGAACGTCGCTCACGGCCACGCGCACATCAAGAGCACGTTCAACAACACGATCGTCTCCATCACGGACCCGTCCGGCAACGTGATCTCCTGGGCCTCCGCCGGCCACGTCGGCTTCAAGGGCTCCCGGAAGTCCACGCCGTTCGCCGCGCAGATGGCCGCCGAGTCGGCCGCCCGCCGCGCCCAGGAGCACGGCATGCGCAAGGTCGACGTGTTCGTGAAGGGCCCGGGTTCCGGTCGTGAGACCGCGATCCGCTCCCTGCAGGCCACGGGTCTCGAGGTCGGCTCCATCCAGGACGTCACCCCGACCCCGCACAACGGCTGCCGTCCGCCCAAGCGTCGTCGCGTCTGACGCCCAAGCGTGCTGCGGTCCGGGCGGTATCTCCCCTTCGGGGCGGTACCGCCCGTACCCTTGCAATACCCGCACCTTTCCGGGTGCGGCTTGAGTCGGGTGTCATATAGCGGGCGCCCACGACTGAAGGATCTGATCCACACATGCTGATCGCTCAGCGTCCCTCGTTGACCGAAGAGGTCGTCGACGAATTCCGCTCCCGGTTCGTGATCGAGCCGCTGGAGCCGGGCTTCGGCTACACCCTCGGCAACTCCCTGCGTCGTACGCTCCTCTCCTCGATCCCGGGTGCGGCGGTCACGTCCATCCGCATCGACGGTGTCCTGCACGAGTTCACCACCGTGCCGGGCGTCAAGGAGGACGTCACCGACCTGATCCTCAACATCAAGCAGCTGGTCGTCTCCTCGGAGCACGACGAGCCGGTCGTGATGTACCTGCGCAAGCAGGGCCCGGGTCTGGTCACCGCCGCCGACATCGCGCCCCCGGCCGGTGTCGAGGTGCACAACCCCGACCTGGTCCTCGCCACGCTCAACGGCAAGGGCAAGCTGGAGATGGAGCTGACCGTCGAGCGCGGTCGCGGCTACGTCTCCGCCGTGCAGAACAAGCAGGTGGGCCAGGAGATCGGCCGTATCCCGGTCGACTCCATCTACTCGCCGGTTCTCAAGGTCACCTACAAGGTCGAGGCGACCCGTGTCGAGCAGCGCACCGACTTCGACAAGCTGATCGTCGACGTCGAGACCAAGCAGGCGATGCGTCCCCGTGACGCCATGGCCTCCGCGGGCAAGACGCTCGTCGAGCTGTTCGGTCTCGCCCGCGAGCTGAACATCGACGCCGAGGGCATCGACATGGGCCCGTCCCCGACGGACGCCGCCCTGGCCGCCGACCTGGCGCTGCCGATCGAGGAGCTGGAGCTCACCGTTCGGTCGTACAACTGCCTCAAGCGCGAGGGCATCCACTCCGTGGGTGAGCTCGTCGCCCGCTCCGAGGCCGACCTGCTCGACATCCGCAACTTCGGTGCGAAGTCGATCGACGAGGTCAAGGCGAAGCTGGCGGGTATGGGCCTGGCGCTGAAGGACTCGCCCCCCGGGTTCGACCCCACCGCTGCGGCGGACGCGTTCGGCGCGGACGACGACGCGGACGCGGGCTTCGTGGAGACCGAGCAGTACTGAGAGCTCGGGCCCACCGGTCCGTTTTCGGCTGCCGGCCCGCCGTGGCTGGCCGCGCAGTTCCCCGCGCCCCTTCGGGCGCGGGGTCTCCGACAGGCGACCGCCTGCTCGGATACTGACTCCGGTACCTGATACGGCCGGGGCAGACACACAGGAGAAGAACCATGCCGAAGCCCACCAAGGGTGCCCGTCTGGGCGGCAGTGCCGCGCACGAGAAGCTGCTCCTCGCGAACCTCGCGAAGTCGCTGTTCGAGCACGGCCGCATCACCACCACCGAGGCGAAGGCGCGCAAGCTGCGTCCGTACGCCGAGCGTCTGGTCACCAAGGCGAAGAAGGGCGACCTTCACAACCGCCGTCAGGTGCTCCAGGTGATCACGGACAAGAGCGTCGTCCACACGCTCTTCACCGAGATCGGCCCGCGCTACGAGAACCGTCCCGGTGGCTACACCCGCATCACCAAGATCGGTAACCGCCGTGGCGACAACGCGCCCATGGCCGTCATCGAGCTGGTCGAGGCGCTGACGGTGCAGCAGAACGCCGTGGGTGAGGCCGAGGCCGCCACCAAGCGTGCGGTCAAGGAGGCCGACGAGGCCAAGGCGCAGGAGACCACCGAGGCTCCGGCCGACGAGGCCGCCGCCGAGGAGTCGAAGGACGCCTGAGGCTCCGCCTGACGCCGGAAGCGGGTCCGTCCCTCGTGGACGGGCCCGCTTCCGCGTTTTTCCCCCGGGGCACCGCCCTGAGAGGATCTCCACGTGAGTGATGAAGTACAGCCCGGGCACGTCCGCGTCCGCCTCGACGTCTCCTACGACGGCACCGACTTCCACGGCTGGGCCAAGCAGGCCGGCGGGAGGCGGACCGTGCAGGGCGAGATCGAGGACGCCCTGCGCACGGTGACGCGGTCGCGGGAGACGTACGAGCTGACCGTCGCCGGACGGACCGATGCCGGGGTGCACGCGCGCGGCCAGGTGGCGCACGTCGACCTGCCCGAGGAGGTCTGGCGGGAGCACAACCAGAAGCTGCTCAAGCGGCTCGCCGGGCGGTTGCCGAAGGACGTGCGGGTGTGGGCGCTGAGGCCCGCGCCGAGCGGCTTCAACGCCCGGTTCTCCGCCGTCTGGCGCCGGTACGCCTACCGGGTCACCGACAACCCCGGTGGTGTGGACCCCATCCTGCGCAACCACGTCCTGTGGCACGACTGGCCGCTCGACGTCGACGCCATGAACGAGGCGGCGCGGCGGCTGCTCGGCGAGCACGACTTCGCCGCCTACTGCAAGAAGCGCGAGGGTGCCACGACGATCCGCACCCTCCAGGAGCTGAGCCTGGTGCGGGGCGGGGACGGCATCATCACCGCCACCGTCCGCGCCGACGCCTTCTGCCACAACATGGTGCGCTCGCTGATCGGCGCGCTGCTGTTCGTCGGGGACGGGCACCGGGGGCCCGAGTGGCCCGGCACGGTGCTGGCCGCGGGGGTCCGCGACTCGGCCGTCCACGTCGTACGGCCGCACGGGCTGACCCTGGAGGAGGTCGGCTACCCCGCCGACGAGCTGCTTGCCGCGCGCAACAAGGAGGCGCGGAACAAGCGCTCGCTTCCGCCGGCGGGGTGCTGCTGAGGCGGCCCTACCGGTTGGCGGCAGCCGAGGCCTGCGCCTCGCCGCGGCGGCGGATCTGGCGGAAGGTGAACTCCGCCAGGTCGTCGCCGGCCGCGAAGACCTTGGTGTCCTTGCCGGTCACGTTCTTGCCATTGGTGAAGCCGGCGATCGTGAAGTAGGCGTAGCGGCCGTAGGCGTTGGTGGTGGTGCGGCAGATCGCGGCGTCGCAGAAGGCCTTGACGCCCTTGCCGGACAGGGACCGCACGATGCTCTTCTTGTCGGCCTGCGTCTTGGCCTTGCCGGCCTTCGCCTCGGTGTCGAAGACGGCCACGCCGACCGTGACGGCCACGCCGTCCTTGACGTAGCTGACCCGCATCAGCCGGGTGCAGCCGTTCGCGGTGAGGACCTTGGGCAGGGTGCCGCCGGCGACGCTCGCGCAGTTCTGCGTGTCGGCCGTGGCGCCCTTCTTGTACACCGTGTCGCCCATGGTCAGCTGGGTGCCCGGGAAGAGGGTCTCCGGGCTCAGCGGGGCGGTGTCCTTCGCGGCGCTGGATATGAAGTCCTTGGGGTCCAGCGGCGGCGGGGCGCTGGTGGGCGCGAAGGACGGCGCGGTGGCCGAGCCGCTCGGCAGGGCGGCGCTGGCGGGCAGGTTGGTGGGCTTGCCGGAGGCCTGGTCGCCGCTGTTCGCGGACACTACGGCCATCGCGACGGCGGTGCCGACCGCGATCGTCGCGACCACGCCGCCGCCGATGAACAGCAGCCTACGGCGCCTGTTCCGCGTCTCCGAGGCCTCGGCGAGCGCCGCCCAGTCCGGAGTCCCGTCACCGCCGCCGCTGCTCCAGGGCTGCTGGGAATTCGGTTTCCAGGGATCCCACTGAGACTGGGGTCCCCCCTGCCCGTAACTCATGGGGCGCATCTTAGACGGGGGGCGAGGGGTGCTGGAGTGCGTGCGGCGGCATGCCGCGTTTGTCCGCCGACATGAGGGGGAACGGCGTCGTTTTGACCCGTCCGGGGCCGGGCAGGTAACCTGCTTCTTCGTTGTGTATTGGCTTGCTCATTCTCACGGGACGGGCCCTTACACCGGTCCACCGGGCCGATGACCAGCGACCAGCACGCGGTTTGCGTCACCGCAGTGCGGTCAAGGCTGTCGTGATCGTTTCGGTGACCTGTTCAGGACCATTCACTCGAAGCGAAGGCTACGAACCGTGCGTACGTACAGCCCCAAGCCCGGCGATGTGACGCGCCAGTGGCACGTCATCGACGCTCAGGACGTCGTCCTGGGCCGTCTCGCCACCACCGCAGCGACCCTCCTCCGGGGCAAGCACAAGCCGATCTACGCGCCGCACGTCGACGCTGGTGACTTCGTCATCATCATCAACGCCGACAAGGTGCACCTCTCCGGCAACAAGCGGACCCAGAAGATGGCCTACCGCCACTCCGGCTACCCGGGCGGTCTGCGCTCCGTCCGCTACGACGAGCTGCTGGACAAGAACCCGGAGAAGGCCATCGAGAAGGCCGTCAAGGGCATGCTCCCCAAGAACACTCTGGGCCGTCAGATGCTCTCGAAGCTGAAGGTCTACAAGGGTGACCAGCACCCGCACGCTGCCCAGCAGCCGGTGCCGTTCGAGATCACCCAGGTCGCGCAGTAAGTCCGGCCACCCCCTAAGACTGAAGAGAATCTGAGGAGAATCGTGGCCGAGACCACTGCCGAGCAGCCGCTCGAAGAGCTTGACATCGACAGCTACACCACCGAGTCCGAGGTCCCCGTCGAGGGTGAGTACACCTCGGAGTCCATGGCCTCCCGCTTCGGCGAGCCCCAGCCGGCCGCCGGCCTGGGCCGCCGCAAGAACGCCATCGCCCGCGTCCGGATCGTCCCGGGCTCCGGCAAGTGGAAGATCAACGGTCGCACCCTCGAGGACTACTTCCCGAACAAGGTGCACCAGCAGGAAGTCAACGAGCCCTTCAAGGTGCTCGAGCTCGAGGGCCGTTACGACGTCATCGCCCGCATCGCCGGTGGCGGTGTCTCCGGTCAGGCCGGTGCGCTCCGTCTCGGTGTCGCCCGCGCGCTGAACGAGGCCGACGTCGACAACAACCGCGGCCCGCTGAAGAAGGCCGGCTTCCTCAAGCGCGACGACCGTGCGGTCGAGCGCAAGAAGGCCGGTCTGAAGAAGGCCCGCAAGGCCCCGCAGTACAGCAAGCGCTAATCACAGCTGCCTGCTCGTACTCCGAACGCCCCGGCGGCACGCCACTGTGCCACCGGGGCGTTCGTCTATCACGAGACTTGGGCGTATAACGGCACAAGGTGTTCAACGGCTGGTGTGATGGGATGCCCGGCCCGGCACGAACTGACGCTTCCTCAGGAGGACAAGTGGGACGACTCTTCGGCACGGACGGCGTGCGCGGTGTCGCCAACGCGGACCTGACGGCCGAGATGGCGCTCGGCCTGTCCGTCGCGGCGGCGCACGTGCTGGCCGAGGCGGGCACCTTCGCGGGCCACCGGCCGAAGGCCGTGGTCGGACGGGACCCGCGTGCGTCCGGGGAGTTCCTGGAGGCCGCGGTGGTCGCCGGCCTGGCGAGCGCCGGCGTGGACGTGCTCACGGTCGGCGTGCTGCCGACGCCCGCGGTGGCGTACCTGACCGGCGCGCTCGGCGCGGACCTCGGCGTGATGCTGTCCGCGAGCCACAACGCCATGCCGGACAACGGCGTCAAGTTCTTCGCCCGCGGCGGCCACAAGCTCGCCGACGAGCTCGAGGACCGGATCGAGGCCGTCTACGACTCCCACCGCCACGGCGAGCCCTGGGAGCGGCCCACCGGTTCCGGCGTCGGCCGGGTGCGCGCGTACGACGAGGGCTTCGAGGAGTACGTCGGCCACCTCCTCGGCGCGCTGCCGAACCGGCTCGACGGGCTGACGGTCGTCCTGGACGAGGCGCATGGCGCGGCCTCCGGAGTCTCTCCGGAAACGTTCCGGCGGGCCGGCGCCCGGGTCGTCACGATCGGTGCCGAGCCCGACGGCCTCAACATCAACGACGGCTACGGCTCCACGCACCTGGACAAGCTGAAGGCCGCCGTCCTCGAGCACGGCGCCGACCTCGGCATCGCGCACGACGGCGACGCCGACCGCTGCCTGGCCGTGGACCACACCGGCGAGGAGGTCGACGGCGACCAGATCCTCTCCGTGCTGGCGCTGGCCCTGCGGGAGCGGTCCGAGCTGCGCTCCGACACCGTCGTCGCCACGGTGATGTCCAACCTCGGCTTCAAGCTGGCCATGGAGCGGGCCGGGATCCGCCTGGTGCAGACGGCCGTCGGCGACCGGTACGTGCTGGAGGAGATGAAGGAGCACGGCTTCGCCCTGGGCGGCGAGCAGTCCGGGCACGTGATCATCCTCGACCACGCGACCACCGGTGACGGCACGCTGACGGGCCTGCTGCTGGCGGCCCGCGTCGCCGAGTCCGGCCGTACGCTGCGCGAGCTGGCCTCCGTGATGGAGCGGCTGCCGCAGGTCCTGATCAACGTGCCGGACGTGGACAGGTCCCGGGTGAACACGTCCGCCGAACTCGCCGCCGCCGTCACCGAGGCGGAGCGGGAACTGGGCGGGACGGGCCGGGTGCTGCTGCGCCCGTCCGGCACCGAGCCGCTGGTCCGGGTGATGGTCGAGGCGGCGGACATCGACCAGGCCCGGACCGTCGCCGGGCGTCTGGCGGACGCGGTGAAGTCGGCGCTGGGCTAACGCCCGTACCTCCTGCGGGTCGGGTTCGTCACCCGAAGGAACGCGACGGAGGGCGCACGACCGGAGGCTGACTGTTCACTTTCGTCGGGGGGCCACCGCCTCGACGAAAGAGAGAGCCACAGCATGAAGATCGTGAGCAGCATTCTGAAGCGGGCCGCCGGCCCGGCCCTGGTCGCCGGTCTCGTCGTCACCTCGGCCGCCGCCCCGGCCGCGGCCGCCGCGACCGCCGCCACGCCGGGGTCCACCGCGTTCCGGTTCTTCGGGGTGCTCGCCGGGCTCCAGGCGCGGTCCGGGGTGGCGAACGACGTCCGCGCCGAGGTCATCGGCGGCCGTCTGATCCTCTCGGACGCGACAGGCGTCGCGATCGGCCCGGGCTGCACCCGAAGGTCCGCCACCAGCGCCGACTGCGGCAGCGTGAGCACCGTCCCCCGGCTCGTCATGGCGCTGGACGACATGGACGACAAGGCCGTGGTGGACGCCTCGGTCGGCGCCTCGGTCAACGTCGTCGTCGACGCCGGCACCGGCAGGGACAACGTCACCACGGCCGGCGGCAGCGATCTGATCGACGTCCAGGACAACGGCAGTGGTGACACGGTGAGCTGCGGCGGGGGCGTCGACACGGTCTTCGCCGACACCGGCGACACGGTCTCCTCGAACTGCGAGAAGAGGTTCTAGAACCCGTCGGCCCTGACCGTACGCTGGCGCTGCCTGGCCCACAGCCACTTCTGGGCCAGCAGCGTCAGCGTTCCGGCCAGGAGGATGCCCAGCAGGTTCAGCAGGAGCTGGTCCGTCGAGCCGAGGGTCTGGGCGGTGTCGCCGTAGGCCAGTGCCACGGCGGCGTTGGCGGCGGCCGGGACGGTCGTCACGGAGATGGCCACCCCCACCAGCAGGCCCGACTTCGCCGAGGTGAGCGACAGGGTGCCGGCGATGCCGGCCAGGACCGCCACGACGAACGAGAAGGCGTCGGGGGCGTACACGAAGGCCGTGTTGGGCCGCTTGCCCTCCAGGTCGGACCGGTGGAACAGGCCGATGGCGTCCATGAACAGGGTGAAGCCGACGGTGACCGCCATCGCCAGCGCGAAGCCGACGAGCAGCGCGGTCAGGGAGCGCAGGGCGAGGCGCGGGTAGCGCCGGACCAGGGCCGTGCAGACGCCGGCCAGCGGGCCGAACTCCGGGCCGACCGCCATGGCGCCCACGATGAGGATGGCGTTGTCCAGCACGACACCACAGGCCGCGATCATGGTCGCCAGCGTGATGAAGGCGACGTAGGTGAAGGAGAGGGTCGACTCCTCGTGGGTGGCGTCCGTCAGGCCCTCCCACAGCACCGCGTCCGCGCCCTCGCCCGGTGCCTCCTCCTCCGCCTTGTCGGCGCGCCGGGACAGCGACAGGTCTATGTTCTCGACGGCGATCGAACCGGTGTCGTCGATCCCCAGCCGCCGCAGCCCGGCGATGAGTTCGTCGCCCGCCTCGCGGGCCACGTCGCACATCACCACGTCCCCGGCCGGGTTGCGGGCGGCTCCCGGCAGCACCACGAGGTGGGTGGTGCCGACGGTCTTCTCGGCCAGGCGGACCACTTCGTCGGTCCGGTCGGCCGGGGTGATCAGGCGCAGATGCAGCATGACGTCTTTCTAACAGGCGTCCGCGACCCCGTCACAGCTTCCTGAGCCGCAGCCGCTGCACCTTGTGGTCGGGGCCCTTGCGCAGGATGAGGGTGGCGCGGCCGCGGGTGGGGGCGATGTTCTCGACCAGGTTCGGCTTGTTGATCGTCCGCCAGAGCGTGCGCGCGTAGTCCAGGGCCTCGTCCTCCGACACCTGGGTGTACTTGCGGAAGTACGAGTTCGGGTTCTGGAAGGCCGTCTGGCGCAGCTTCCTGAAGCGGCTGAGGTACCAGCGCTCGATGTCCTCTGTGCTCGCGTCGACGTACACGCTGAAGTCGAAGTAGTCCGCGAGGCCCACCCGGGTGCGGCCGTCCTTGCCGGGCAGGGCGGGCTGCAGCACGTTCAGGCCCTCGACGATCAGGATGTCGGGCCGGCGTACGGTGAGCCGCTCGTCGTCGACGATGTCGTAGATCAGGTGGGAGTAGACGGGCGCCGTCACCTCCGCCTTGCCCGCCTTGATGTCGGCGACGAACCGGGTCAGCGCCCGGCGGTCGTACGACTCCGGGAACCCCTTGCGCGACATCAGCCCGCGGGCCTCCAGCTCCCTGGTCGGCAGCAGGAAACCGTCGGTGGTGACCAGTTCGACGCGCGGGTGCTCGGGCCAGCGGGAGAGCAGGGCGCGCAGGAGGCGGGCGACGGTCGACTTGCCGACGGCGACCGAGCCGGCCACGCCTATGACGAACGGGGTCCCGGACTGCGAGCCCTTCTCACCGAGGAAGGTGTTCAGCGCCCCGCGCAGGCCGTCCGTGGCGCCGACGTAGAGGTTGAGCAGGCGGGAGAGCGGGAGGTAGATGTCCCGCACCTCGTCGAGGTCGATGACGTCGCCGAGCCCGCGCAGCTTCTCGACCTCCTCGGCGGTCAGCGGCAGCGGCGTCTTGTTCCGCAGCGCGCTCCACTCGGCACGGGTGAGATCGACGTAGGGAGTCGCCTCCGGCCTGGGCCGGTGGGCGCTCCGGGGCATCGAGGGGACCGGTGAGATCACAGTCCATTGTTAACGGAGTTCGAAGGGGGTGGTGGGTGGGGTGCGTCACGTGGGCCGGGGCGGGACATGCCGCAGGGGCGGGCGGAGTTCCGTGTCCGCCCGCCCCTGGGGCCCCGCGTCAGTCGGTCCGGTCGTTGAGCCCTTCGGGTACGACCCATTCCGGGTAGCCGAACCGCTCACCGAGGGCGACGAGTCCCGGTCGGTCGGCCGGCACGTGGTACGCCTTCATGGCGCGCAGGAACAGCCGGTAGCCGAGGTCCGCGCAGCACTCGGTGACCACGCGCTCCAGCGCGGGGACGAGGCCGGACACCGGAGTGCCGAACGGGGGATCCTCGACCGCTCGGCTCAGCCGCTCCGCGACCGGGTGGAGCGCCTCCAGGACGGCCCGCCGCAGTTCGTCGTCCGCCACCGGCCGTGGCGGCGGGGGCTCGAACGCCGGATCGTCCTCGCGTACCCGGGCCAGCCATGTCTCCTCGGCCCTGCGTAGCCAGGCACCGGCGCTCATGCCGTGCTCGTTCGGGTCGAAGACGCCGTGGGTGGCGGCGAGCCAGACCGTACGGATCGTCGCGTCCGTCAGCGAGGAGTTCAGCAGTCGCCGGATGTCCTCGCCCAGCTGGGCGGCCTTGGAGCGGTCGAACTCGTCGACCGACATCTCCACGATCCTGAGCCACACCATGACGGGGCCGTGGTCGGGACGGGACCGGACGTACTCCCGATAGACCTCCTCCAGCACTTCCCATTGCGAGGCCACCCAGGTCAGCCCGATGTCTGTCGTGTAGATGCCCTCGAGGAACTCTCCGGGGGCGTCACTTTCGGGTTCGTGCGCCACGGTCACCCCTCCAGGTAGCTGGTGTACACGACCCACTTGCCATGAGGGTGCAGGCGACTGCCCTTGCCGATGTACTTGAGCTGGACGATGACCCATTTGGACGTGACCACGCTCTTCTGGGCCGTATTGCCGGTCTTCACCCATTTGTAGCCCAGCGGGCCGCCCCCGGTGTCGATGTCCCTGACTTCCCAGCGGATCGTCTTGAGCTTCGTCGGCAGCTTGCGCCCCATCTTCTGCGCCTGCTCGGTCTGCCACTTGGTGAGTTCCTGCAGGTGCTTCGGATTGTGCTCCAGCCACTGGGTCATGGTCTTGTCGACGGCGTCCTTGGCGATGTCGAGGCTGGCCCAGCGGGTGGCAACACCCCCTGTGGTCCTCGGGTCGAGGGCCTTGGCCTCCATCTGCTGGTCGGTCTTGTTCACGTGCTCGCTGATGGTGTGCGCACCCTCCACGTCCTCGTCGAGGACGATGTCCTCGCAGTTGTGGACGAGGACGTTCTGCGGGTGGGCTCCCTCGGTACCGACGTAGAACGTGTGGATGCCGTCGACCGTCAGGTCGAAGACGTCACGGGGCGGCAGGCCGGCCCGGTCCTTCACGGCCGTCACGGTGCGGAACGTGCCGTCCGGTGTGCGCAGGCTGTCGCCCACGTGCAGGGCGGAGACCAGGGTCCAGCCGCGGCCTTCGACGAAGAAGCGGTGGCCCGCCGTGCTGGACAGGCTTCCGCCGGCCACCGTGATCTCGACGAGGCGGCGGGTCGCGTGCCGCATGGTGTCGGTCACCCGCCGTGCCGACGCCCGGCCGGTCTCCGGATCCGTCGCTCGGACCGTGTCACCTACGCGTACGTCGCGGATCGCCTTGTGGCTTCCGTCCGCCATGAGGACCTGGGTGTCACCCGGGAAGCTGTTCCGGGTGCAGGTGGTGATCATGTCCTCGTAGAGTTCGACCTCCCGCTCGATCGCGGCCACCGCCGCCGCGTCTATGCCGTTGACGGCCTTGAGCGCCTTGAACGCGTCCCGGACGCCGATGCCGGTGGCGAACGCGGCGTCCACGGCGCGCAGTGCTTCCGCGATGGGCCTGATGATCTTGCCCGCGAACAGGCTCGCGACGTCCAGGGACGCCCAGGCGCAGCCGCCCCAGCTTCCGCTCTCGAAGCCGGAGCTGAACTTCTGGGCGCACTTGATCCAGCTGCCGAAGAGGATGTCGACGGGATCGACGCCGTCCTGCCACTCGGCGATCGTGATGGTGTGCGTGAACTTCTGGGACAGCTCGTCGGTCTTGACCTCGCCCAGATACGTCGTGGCAGCGCTCGGGCACATGAGCTTCTGCGGGTCGATGCCCTCGGCGGCGCACAGGTACAGGCTCAGAACGGCCTTGTACCGGATCTTCGTGGTGATCGTGCAGTTGCCCCGGTAGGCGAGGTGGTTCCACCAGTGGTCGCAGCCGTCCGTCTTGCTGACGACCTCCGGATCGCCGATCTTCTCGATGTGGTCGACTTCGTAGAAGACGTTGCCGATGGAGCCCTTCTCGTCGCTGACGGCTCCGTCTTCGATCTGCTTGCCCTTGGCCGCTTTCTCGGCTCTGTCGGCCGCGTCCTGGGCTTCCTTGGCGTACTTGGCGGCGTCCTTGGCTGCCTGTTCGGCTTCGGTGGCGGCCGT
>NZ_KQ948855.1:157709-321005 GCF_001514215.1 Streptomyces bungoensis | reverse complement strand
CGCATCCCCCTTCGCCTGGTCGGCGAGGTTCTTGGCCGCCTGGGCCTCTGCTGCCGCGTTCTTGGCGTGGGCGTCGGCGACGGCCTGCTGCTGCTCCGCGATGGTCTTCGACGCCTGGCCGGTCAGGACGACGAGGCCGGCGGCGGAGTCGGTGTCGACGTAAGCGGAGCCGAGCTGGATGGCGTCGTTGGCGGGGTTGGCGACCTGTTCGGCCGCCTTGCCGGCGTCCACGGCGGCCTGTGCGGTGACGTGGGCGAAGCCGGCCGCTTTCGCTGATGCCGCGAGTGCCTTGCCGGCCTCGGTGTTGGCGGCGTCGGCCTCGGTCTTGGCGTCCTTGGCGTGCTGTTCGGCCTCGTCGGCGAGTTTGACGGCCGTCTTGGCCTCGGCGGCGGCGTCCTGGGACGCCTTGATCGCGTCGGCGGCGGCGCTGGTCGCGGTCTTCACGGCCGCGTCGGCCTTGAGCTTGTCGGCCTGGGCGGCGTCCGCGTCGGAGCGGGCCCGCTTGGCGGCCGCCTCGGCGCGCGTCGCGGCGGCATCCGCGTCGGCGGCTGCCTGGGTGGCGGCGTCGGCCTCGGAGCGGGCGTTCGCCGCTGCCGCTTCGGCGTCGTCGGCGTGCTGGTCCGCCTCGTTGGCCGCGGCACGGGCCGCGTCGGCCGCGTCCCCGGAGTCCAGGGAGTCGGCGTAGGCACCCTTGGCGTCGGCCTTGGCACGCGCCGCTTCGGCCTTCTGCTCGGCGTCCCAGGCGTCGTCGCGCATGGCCGCCGCGTGGTCCTTCGCCGTGACCGCGTCGTCGCGCTTGCCCTCGGCGGTCTTCTCCGCCGCCTCCGCCTTGTCCTTGGCGTCCGCGGCCTTCGATGCCTGGGCCTGGGCGTTCTGCTTGTGCTGTGCCGCCTCGGCCTGCTTGGCGGCGGCCGTCTCCTTCTCCGCCTTGGCCGTCTTCTCCTCGGCCTCGGCGGCAAGCCGCTTGGCGTGGGCGTCGGCGGCGGCCGCCTTCGCGTCGCCCTCGGCCGTCACCGCGACCGCGAGCTTGGCCTCGGCGGTCTCCTTGTCCTTCTTGGCGTTGTCCCGGTGGACCTTCGCCGCGTCGGCCGCGGCCTTGGCCTGCAGCTCGGCCGTCTTCGCGGCCTCCTTGCGGAACTCCGCCTTCGACTGCGCGGCCTGGGCCAGCGCCCGCTGGGCGATGGTCTCGCTGTCCCCGGCGGAGGCGCGGGTCGCGGCCTCGGCCGTCTCACCGGCCTTCTCCAGCGCCTGCAGCGCGGCCACCGCGCCCTGGGTGACCTGGTCCTTCTGCTGGCCGACCAGCAGACCCCGGCCGCGCGGCGCGCCGTTTGCGTCGGCGATGCCGTAGGCGGCCTGGATCGCCGTGTTCGACGTCGCCGCCGCCTTCTGCGCGGCCGTCAGCTGCGTCTGGAGAGCGGTGAGCTGTGTCTTGGCGGCCGCCTGGGCGGCCGTGATGCCCTTCTTGGCCTTGTCGAACTGGGCCTTGTCCGGGTAGCTCGGCTTGCCGTCGCCCGTGTGGCCCTTGGGGACGATCCGCACCTTCTGGGCCGTGCTGCCGTTGCAGGTGGAGAGCTGGGCGTCCTTGCCGTTGTCGAACGCGGCCAGGTTCAGGCACTTGTCCGTCGCGGCGTTGCGCAGCTCACCGGCGGCGCGGACGTCGAACGTCCACTGCTGGGCCTTGCCGCTGCCACAGGTCTGGATCTGGATCTTGGTGCCGTTGGCGTTGGCGCCGTTCGCCACCTCCAGGCACTTGCCCGAGTTGACGTTGCGCAGGGTGTAGCCGCCGTCGTAGGAGCCCCACAGCTGCCAGCGCTGGGCGTCGCCGCCGTTGCAGGTGTAGATCTGCACCGGGGTGCCGTTGGTCTTCGCGCCGCCCTGGACGTCCAGGCACTTGCCCGTGGCCCCCGGCACCTGGATCTCCAGCGGGGCGTCACCGATCCAGCCGATGCCGCCGGCGCTCCAGTAGTCCTGCCAGCGCGTGAGGTGGTCGGCGGTCCAGGACTGGGCGAGCAGCTCTCCCATGGCCGTGGCACCGGCCGTCAGGGCCTTGGTGGCGTCCTTGTTCGCGTCCAGGACCTGGGTGCGCTGCGTGGCCTGGGAGGCGATCTCCTGCTGCCACTCGTCCGACGCGGTGGCGACCTCCTTGCCGAGCACCCGGTCGGGGTCCACCGGGCCGCGCCAGGCACAGGTGGCGAAGCGGGACTTCAGGTCCTCGACGGCCACCCGGAACTCGAGGCTGCCCGGTTCCGGGGCGGTGCGGGCGAAACCGCCCGAGCTCAGGAAGAGGCGGGCGTTGTCCGCGCCCGTGGGCTCCAGGTCCCAGTTCACCAGGTGGTCCCAGGCCTGGTGCTCCTCGTAGTCCCGGTTCCAGTTGGGCGAGGTGGCGTCCGGGTCCTTGCCGTACAGGGGCGTGCCGAGGTCCTTGACGGCCTTCACCGTGGCCTCGTCGGCCTTCGGGGTCGGGTCGTCGTAGAAGGTGCCCTCGCTCCGCCACCACTGCTCGCCGGACCACTGCGGCAGGCCGGTGCGGTCGAAGAAGTCGCCGCCCTCGTCGGAGGACGACGGCGGCCACTCGAACCCGGTGACCGTGAACCCGCCGGGCGTCGCCAGGCCGCTGAGCGGGGCCTTCCAGGCGTCGCGGCGCTTGGCGCGGGCGTCGGAGTCCTTGTCCAGCAGGGCCCTGTCCTGGTCGAACGCCTTGGACAGCGGGGTGTCGTTCCAGTACTCCCGGTTCGCCGCCGTGTGCAGGGCGTCCGCCGGCTGGTTGAGGGCGTCGCGCGCGATGCCGGACATGGTCGGTCCGCCCAGTCGCGCGACACCCGCCATCAGGCACTGGTCCTGGCGCAGTTGCTCGGCGGCCTTGGTGTCGAAGCCGTCGTAGCTGTCCGCCGCGAGTGCGATGCCGTCGTGCCGGTGGAGCGGATCGGGATGGACCACCAGGGTGCTGAGCAGCGCGGCGGCCAGGGTGGAGGTGAGGAGGGGGGTGAGCAGGCGTGATCTTCGTGTTCCGCGCGGGCGGAACCGGGGTCTGGGGTGCACGGAGCATCCCTCTCTGGGCTCAGGGGGCGGCTGCACGCCGAAGGGCGGCCGAAGAGCAGGGACAGTGCGGGGTCCGCGGGAGACGGTCAGCGACTCCGGAACCCGAGTGACGTGAGGCAGCCGGACAGCCGGTACGACGGCATGGCGATGCAACCCCTCCCCGTGAGCGACGGCGTTCCCCCGGTCGCTGACTGACGTGCGCGGACGGAGTGGTCAGGCCCCGCCGTGCGCGGACGACACCCTACGCACAAGTAACCGTGGTCGTACAGGTGTTCATGCTCCCGGTGGTGGGGCTGGCGTGAATCCTTCCGCGCCCGGGCCCGGTCATCTCTGCAGATTCTGTGTACTTTCTGTGAGTGGGTGAGGTGGGCGAGGGGTGGGTTGGCCGAAGAAAGATGGCCGATTATCGACCCCGAGTCGCGGCCCTTCCTGCCCCGGTGGGAATTTCCGATTTCGGGCACGCGGTGCCTCTTTCGGAGCGCTCCCGGACCGTAGGCTGCCGCGCATGTGCGGAATCGTGGGATACGTGGGATCGCAGTCGGCACTGGACGTCGTGATGGCCGGGCTGAAGCGGCTGGAGTACCGGGGCTACGACTCGGCGGGCGTCGCCGTGCTCTCGGACGGCGGGCTGGCGGCGGCGAAGAAGGCCGGGAAGCTGGTCAATCTGGAGAAGGAGCTGGTCGAGCGGCCGCTGCCGGCCGGTTCGACGGGCATCGGTCACACCCGGTGGGCCACGCACGGCGGCCCGACCGACGCCAACGCCCACCCCCATCTCGACAACGCGGGGCGGGTCGCCGTCGTCCACAACGGCATCATCGAGAACTTCGCCGCGCTGCGGGCCGAACTGGCCGAGCGAGGCCACGAGCTGGGCTCCGAGACGGACACCGAGGTCGTCGCGCACCTGCTCGCCGAGGAGTTCTCCTCCTGCGCCGACCTCGCCGAGGCCATGCGGCTGGTGTGCCGGCGCCTGGAGGGCGCGTTCACCCTGGTCGCCGTGCACGCCGACGAGCCGGACGTCGTCGTCGGTGCCCGCCGCAACTCCCCGCTGGTCGTGGGCGTAGGAGAGGGCGAGGCGTTCCTCGCCTCGGACGTCGCCGCGTTCATCGCCCACACCCGCTCGGCCGTCGAGCTCGGCCAGGACCAGGTGGTCGAGCTGCGCCGCGACGGCGTGACCGTCACCGGCTTCGACGGCCGCCCCGCAGAGGTGCGGTCCTACAACGTCGACTGGGACGCGGACGCCGCCGAGAAGGACGGCTACGACTACTTCATGCTCAAGGAGATCGCCGAGCAGCCGAAGGCGGTCGCCGACACCCTGCTGGGCCGCATCGACGCGAGCGGCAACCTCACCCTCGACGAGGTCCGCATCTCCGCCTCCGAGCTGCGCGAGATGGACAAGGTCGTCATCGTCGCCTGCGGCACGGCCTTCCACGCGGGCCTGATCGCCAAGTACGCCATCGAGCACTGGACCCGCATCCCCTGCGAGGTGGAACTGGCCAGTGAGTTCCGCTACCGCGACCCGATCCTCGACGCGCAGACCCTGGTCATCGCCATCTCCCAGTCCGGCGAGACCATGGACACCCTGATGGCGCTGCGCCACGCCCGCGAGCAGGGCGCCAAGGTGCTGGCCATCTGCAACACCAACGGCTCCACGATCCCGCGCGAGTCGGACGCGGTCCTCTACACCCACGCCGGCCCCGAGGTCGCCGTCGCCTCCACCAAGGCGTTCCTGACCCAGCTGGTGGCCTGCTACCTGGTCGCGCTGTACCTCGGCCAGGTGCGCGGCACCAAGTGGGGCGACGAGATCCAGGACGTGATCCGCGACCTGTCGCGGATCGCGGACTCGGTCGAGCGGGTCCTGGAGACCATGGAGCCGGTGCGCGAGCTGGCCCGGTCCCTCTCCGACAAGAACACGGTCCTGTTCCTGGGCCGGCACGTCGGTTACCCGGTCGCCCTCGAAGGCGCCCTGAAGCTCAAGGAACTGGCGTACATGCACGCCGAGGGCTTCGCGGCCGGCGAGCTGAAGCACGGCCCGATCGCGCTGATCGACGAGGACCTCCCGGTCGTCGTGGTCGTCCCGTCGCCGCGCGGCCGGTCGATCCTGCACGACAAGATCGTGTCCAACATCCAGGAGATCCGCGCGCGCGGCGCCCGCACGATCGTGATCGCGGAGGAGGGCGACGAGGCGGTCGTGCCCTACGCCGACCACCTCATCCGCATCCCGGCCACCCCCACCCTCCTGCAGCCCCTCGTCGCCACGGTGCCGCTCCAGGTCTTCGCCTGCGAACTGGCCACCGCCCGCGGCAACGAGGTGGACCAGCCCCGGAACCTGGCGAAGTCGGTGACGGTGGAGTGAGCCTCGCCTGATGGCTCGTCACATCATGTGACTCCTTCGGCGGCAGGCGCGGCGCGTCCGCTCGCTTCCGCCGGGCCGTTCCGGCTTGAGTGATCTCATCATTCCGCCCGTTCCCGGTCTTTCGGGACGCGACGGGACCTTTTACCGGACGCGCGTAAGCGTGGGAGGTTCGTTGAGATCGTCAGTGAAGTGTGCCGGCCTCGCGGCTGCGGTCGGCCTGACCGGTTCCCTGGTCATGGGCGCCTCCGCGGCGGCGGCGGCGCCCACGCACGAGGACGGCGGCCGCATCCGGCAGGCCGGCCAGGCCCGGCCGGTCCCGGCGGCGCCCCGGACGGCGGGACGCCTCGGACTGCCGGAGGGCGGCCAGGACGACCCCGGCATGTCGTGGGTGTGCCGCGGCCTGGTGCCCTACCCCATCCCCCTGGCCTACCGCGCGTACTACTACTGCGGTGACTGGCGGCTCGGCCCCCGGTACCTGCCGACGCGCGGGCTGCTGGGGAGCATCCTCCAGGGCTACAACCGGACCGGCGGCCTGACCGCCGTGCAGTTCCTGAACAAGTGGTGGGACCCGACCAAGGACTCGGGCCAGGGCGACTGGAAGTACCCGCCCCAGGACGGCTTCGCGCTGGACCGCCAGGGCAACCCGATCGCGGCGCACCTGACCCTCAACGCGGGCCAGTTCCTCGACCGGTTCGGCAACGAGAGCGGCCGGTTCCTCTCCCCGGCGGGCACGAAGTTCGGGCAGCGGGCGATCCCGCCGTCCAACCTCAACACCAGCGATCCGCGCTATCCCTTCGACTACCACCTCTACAAGGTGGCCAAGAACGTCACGGTCTGCGCGGGGCCGGCCGCCCCGGCGTTCGAGCAGCCGGGCGGGGCCATCCAGTACGCCACCTCGAGCTCCGCCTGCAAGGACACCGTGCGCGTCAGCGTGGGCGACCTGGTGGGCAACGGCACCCTGGTGCGGGTGAAGGTCCCGTACACGGACGTAAAGACGATGAAGAACAAGCCGCCGGCCGGGGTGAAGACCACGATCCGGTGATCCTCCGGAGCCGGGCCCGCGCCGCACAGCGGACGCCGGGCCCGGCTCCGTCCCCGGTGGGAGACTGGCCCCATGGACCGCTTCCAGCTCTGCCGGGCCCTGCGGGCGGCCGGGGTCCCGGAGGCGTACTACGACATCCCCGGCTGCACCCCCGCCCCGCGCCCGCCCGGCGACCGCTACGTCCTCGAACAGCGTGACGGCCGGTGGATCGTGGGGGTCCGCGAGCGCGGCACCCACGAGGTGCTGGAGCGGTTCCCGGACGAGGACCGGGCATGCCGCTGGCTCCACGCCCGCCTGACCGACGAGGGCCCGCCGCCCGTGGAGGCCACGCCCGAGGAGATCGACGTGCTGCTGCACGACGCCGAGGGCACCCAGCGGCGCGCCCGCGAGGACTTCGAGCGCGCCTTCGCCGAGGCCCGCCGCCGGGGCACCGGGAACACCGCCGCTGCCGGCGACCTCACCGAGCCCCCGCCCGTGGAGGCCACGCCCGAGGAGATCGACGTGCTGCTGCACGACGCCGAGGGCACCCAGCGGCGCGCCCGCGAGGACTTCGAGCGCGCCCTGGCCGAGGCCCGCCGCCGGGCCGCCGAGCACCCTCCCGGCGACGACGGCCGTACGGAGCCACCGCAGGGGTGACGGCCGGTGCCGCCCGGCGAACCTCAGCCCTTGCGCGCGGCCCACTTGCGGACGCGCTCCGTCAGGCAGATCAGCGCGACGCCAGGAACCACACCCCCCGGACGGCGCCGACGTCGGTGTTGCCGGACTCCGCCGAGTACGGGTAGCCGCCCTCCTGGCGCAGGTCCGCCCCCTGTTCCGGGGAATCACCGGCGCGCCGGCCGGCCCCCAGGGCACGCTGACGGTGTGTGAAGTGATCGGATCAAGTTGCCGCAGGCCGGCGGTCCGCTGTGACAACGGCCCGGGGACAAAGGCGGGGACGGAGGGGGCGGGGCCGTAGGGTGCTCGGCATGAGCATCATCGGGGTCGGAATCGACGTCGCCGAGATCGACCGGTTCCGGGCGTCCCTGGACCGGACGCCCGGGCTGGCCGATCGGCTGTTCGTACGGAGCGAGTTGCTGGCGCCCAGCGGGGAGCGGCGGGGCATCGCGTCCCTGGCGGCCCGGTTCGCCGCCAAGGAGGCCCTCGCCAAGGCCCTGGGGGCGCCGCCCGGGCTGCACTGGACCGACGCCGAGGTGTACGTCGAGGACAGCGGTCAGCCCCGGCTGCGGGTGAAGGGGACCGTCGCCGCGCGGGCGGCGGAACTCGGCGTACGGGCCTGGCACGTGTCGCTCAGCCACGACGCGGGCGTGGCCTCGGCCGTGGTGGTCGCCGAGGGCTGAGCGGGTCGGGTGTGGAAGGCCGCGCTCCCGGGGCAGACTCGAAGCCATGCGTACTGCGTACAGCGTGGAGACGGTAAGGGCGGCCGAGCGCGCGTCGATGGCACGGCTGCCGGAGGGCGCGCTGATGCAGCGGGCCGCCGCCGGGCTGGCCGCCGCCTGTGCCGAGATGCTCGGGCGGGTGTACGGCGGCCGGGTGGTGCTGCTCGTCGGCAGCGGCGACAACGGCGGGGACGCGCTGTACGCCGGGGCCCGGCTGGCGCGCCGGGGGGCCGGGGTCACGGCCGTCCTGCTGGCGGGCCCCGAACGGACCCACCGGGGTGGCCTCGCCGCTCTGCGCAGGGCCGGCGGAACCATCGCCGCGGCCGAGGGCGCCGGGCGGGCGATCGAGCGGGCCGGTCTCGTCGTCGACGGGATCGTCGGCATCGGCGGGAAGGGCGGGCTGCGGCCCGAGGCGCGGGCCGTGGCCGAGGCCGTGGCGCGGTCCCGGGCCGCCGTCGTCGCCGTGGACCTGCCCAGCGGGGTCGAGGCGGACACCGGTGAGGTGCGCGGGGCGGCGCTCCGGGCCGACCTCACCGTGACCTTCGGCACGCACAAGCCCGGGCTGCTGATCGACCCCGCGCGGGAGTACGCCGGGACCGTGCGGCTGGTGGACATCGGGCTCGAACTGCCGCCCGACCCCGAGCTGGAGGCGCTGCAGCACGCCGACGTGGCGCGGCTGCTGCCGGTGCCGGCGGCGGAGAGCGACAAGTACCGGCGCGGCGTGGTGGGCATCGCGGCCGGGTCGGCGCGGTACCCGGGGGCCGCCGTGCTCGCCGTGTCCGGGGCGCTGCGCGGCGGGGCCGGTGCCGTCCGCTACGTCGGCCCGGCCGGGGACGCGGTCATCGCCCGCTACCCGGAGACGCTCGTCTCCGACCAGGGGCCCGCCAAGGCCGGGCGGGTGCAGGCGTGGGTCGTCGGGCCGGGCGCCGGGGAGGACTCGGCGACCGTGGCGGAGGTGCTGGACACCGACGTGCCGGTGCTGCTCGACGCGGACGGGCTGCGGCTGGCCGACCGGGACGCGGTGCGGGGGCGTACGGCACCGACGCTGATGACCCCTCACGCGGGCGAGGCGGCGGCGCTGCTGGGCGTGCGGCGCGAGGAGGTCGAGGGCGCGCGGCTGGCCGCGGTGCGGGAACTGGCGGCGCGGTTCCGGGCGACCGTGCTGCTGAAGGGGTCGACGACGCTGGTCGCCGACCCCGGCGGCGGAGCCGTGCGGGTGAACCCGACGGGGACGGGGTGGCTGGCCACGGCCGGCAGCGGGGACGTGCTGTCCGGGCTCGCCGGGTCGCTGCTGGCGGCGGGGCTGCCTGCGCGGGATGCCGGGAGTGTGGCGGCCTACCTGCACGGTCTGGCGGGCCGGTTCGCGGCGCGGGGGGCGCCGGTGGGGGCGCACGATGTCGCCGCGCGGATTCCGGCGGCGTGGCGGGGCGTGACGCGCGGGTGAGGTGGATCGCCGGGTGAGCCCGGCGGGGACGTGCTGTCCGGGCTCGCCGGGTCGCTGCTGGCGGCGGGGCTGCCTGCGCGGGATGCCGGGAGTGTGGCGGCCTACCTGCACGGTCTGGCGGGCCGGTTCGCGGCGCGGGGGGCGCCGGTGGGGGCGCACGATGTCGCCGCGCGGATTCCGGCGGCGTGGCGGGGCGTGACGCGCGGGTGAGGTGGATCGCGCGGGTCGTCGCCGGTCCTGGGCCCGGAGTGCCCGGAGGCCTCTGAGAGACTGGGGGCGCGATGAGTGAGACTGGTGCTGTGCCGACCGCGCCCCTGCGGGCCCGGGCCGAGATCGATCTGGGTGCCCTCCGGGCCAACGTGCGGGCTCTGCGCGCCCGGGCGTCGGGTGCGGCCGTGATGGCCGTCGTCAAGTCGGACGCGTACGGCCACGGCGCGGTGCCGTGTGCCCGCGCGGCCGTCGAGGCGGGCGCGACCTGGCTCGGCACGGCCACCCCCGAGGAGGCCCTCGCGCTGCGCGCCGCCGGCCTGGACACGCGGATGCTGTGCTGGCTGTGGGTGCCGGGCGGCCCCTGGCGGCAGGCGATCGAGGCCGGCATCGACGTCTCGCTGAGCGGCATGTGGGCCCTGCGCGAGGTCACCGAGGCCGCCCGGTCGGCCGGAACCCCCGCGCGGGTGCAGCTGAAGGCCGACACCGGCCTCGGCCGCAACGGCTGCCAGCCCGCGGACTGGCCCGAACTGGTCGCCGGGGCGCTCCGCGCCGAGGCCGAGGGGCTGGTCCGGGTCACCGGCCTGTGGTCCCACTTCGCCTGCGCCGACGAACCCGGGCACCCCTCCATCGCCGCCCAGCTCACCCGCTTCCGGGAGATGGTCGCGTACGCCGAGCAGCAGGGCGTGCGCCCCGAGGTGCGGCACATCGCCAACTCGCCGGCCACCCTCGCCCTCCCCGAGACCCACTTCGACCTCGTCCGGCCCGGCATCGCCACGTACGGCGTGTCGCCGAGCCCGGAGATCGGCACCCCGGCCGACTTCGGCCTGCGCCCGGTGATGACGCTGAGCGCCTCCCTCGCGCTGGTCAAGCACGTCCCCGCCGGACACGGCGTCAGCTACGGCCACCACTACGTCACCCCGGGCGCCACCACCCTCGGCCTCGTCCCCGTCGGCTACGCGGACGGCGTCCCCCGGCACGCCTCCGGCACCGGGCCCGTGCTGGTGGACGGCAAGTGGCGGACCGTCGCCGGACGCGTGGCCATGGACCAGTTCGTGGTGGACCTGGGCGGCGACGAGCCCCCGGTGGGCGCGGAGGCGGTGCTCTTCGGCCCCGGCGACCGCGGCGAGCCCACCGCCGAGGACTGGGCGCAGGCCTGCGGCACGATCGCCTACGAGATCGTGACACGGATCGGAACCCGCGTTCCGCGCGTCTATGTGAACGGGGAACAAGCGGGGTAGTCCCTTCGGGGGGCGGTGCACTTCCCGCGGCCGGTTACACCGGTCCCCGAGGGCAACACGGACAAGCGAGCACCACAGCGGTACCACCTGTTTCACTCACCCAGCGAACTGCAGTACGGCGAAGAGGAGCGGTACGTGAGCGAGAGCAGTGCGGAGGCCGTGGCGGACGTCGTCGCCTCGGCGGCCGCCGCCTCCGCCGCGGGGGCGGCCGGGAGCCTGCGCAGGGCGACCGGCCTCGCCGGCGCCGCGATAGGCGTGCTCGCCGCGGGCGCGGCCGCCGGGGTCGCCATCGAGCGGATGACGGTCGGCCGCGGGATGCGCAGGAAGGCGCGGCTCGCGCTGGACTCCGCGGGCCCCTACGGCACCCTGCGCGGCACGCCGGGCAAGGCGTACGCCGACGACGGCACCGAGCTGTACTACGAGGTCGACGACGTCGAGCCGGACCCGGGCCCCGGTGTCTCCCCGCGCCGCCGGCGGCTCTTCGGACGCAAGGCGCCCGCCCCGGTCACCGTCGTCTTCTGCCACGGCTACTGCCTCAGCCAGGACTCCTGGCACTTCCAGCGCGCCGCTCTGCGCGGGGTCGTCCGGACCGTGCACTGGGACCAGCGCAGCCACGGCCGGTCCGGGCGGGGCGTGGCACAGACCCGGGACGGCGCGCCCGTCACCATCGACCAGCTCGGCCGCGACCTGAAGGCGGTCATCGACGCGGCCGTGCCGACCGGGCCGATCGTGCTGGTCGGGCACTCCATGGGCGGGATGACCATGATGGCGCTGGCCGCCCAGTTCCCGGAGCTGATCCGCGACCGGGTCGTCGCCACCGCCTTCGTCGGCACCTCGTCGGGGCGGATGGGCGAGGTCAACTTCGGGCTCCCGGTGGCCGGCGTCAACGCGGTGCGCCGGATCCTCCCCGGTGTGCTGAAGGCGCTCGGCCAGCAGGCGGAGCTGGTGGAGAAGGGGCGCCGGGCCACCGCCGACCTGTTCGCCGGGGTCATCAAGCGGTACTCCTTCGCCTCCCGGGACGTCGACCCGGCCGTCGAGCGGTTCGCCGAGCGGATGATCGAGGCGACGCCCATCGACGTGGTCGCGCAGTTCTACCCGGCCTTCACCGACCACGACAAGACCGAGGCCCTCGCCTGCTTCCGGGACTTCCCGGTGCTCGTGCTGGCCGGTGTGCAGGACCTGGTCACGCCCAGCGAGCACAGCGAGGCCATCGCCGACCTGCTGCCGGACGCCGAACTGGTGCTCGTGCCGGACGCCGGGCACCTGGTGATGCTGGAGCACCCGGAAGTGGTCACCGACCGCCTCGCCGACCTGCTCACCCGCGCGGGCGCCGTGCCGGCAGGGGCTACCGTTAGCGGTTATGGAAGCACCAGCAGCACCGCACAACCCCGCTGAGACCCGGCTGACCGTCACCTCTCCCGAGCAGATGCGGGACCTGGGCCGGCGCCTCGCCAAGCTGCTGCGCGCGGGCGACCTGGTCATGCTCACCGGGGAGCTGGGCGCGGGCAAGACGACGCTGACCCGCGGGCTCGGCGAGGGGCTCGGGGTGCGCGGCGCCGTCACCTCGCCGACCTTCGTGATCGCCCGTGTGCACCCCTCTCTGGGCGGTGGCCCGCCCCTGGTCCACGTCGACGCCTACCGGCTCTCCGGCGGCCTCGACGAGATGGAGGACCTGGACCTCGACGTCTCCCTGCCCGACTCGGTGATCGTCGTGGAGTGGGGCGAGGGCAAGGTCGAGGAGCTGACCGAGGACCGGCTGCAGGTCGTCATCCACCGCGCCGTCGGCGACACCGTGGACGAGGTGCGCCACGTGACGCTGACCGGGCTCGGGGAGCGGTGGGCGGAGGCCGGCCTGGAGACCCTGGCCGCCTGACCGGCCACGTCGGATCCGCCCGCGGGATCTCCCGCCGGTTCCCGACACCGTGTCGGCACCATATTGCGCAGCGCACCCCGGGCGTGGTCACATGGGAGTCAGCCCGTGGTTAGGCGTGCCTAACCACGCCGGCCCTCGCACTTCAGGAGGCGTCCATGACCGCATCCCGCCCCCCGGCGCGGCCGGCCCGGCCGTCCCTGCGCACCGAAGCGACCGGCGTGTCCATGCGTGAACTCCTGGCGTCCTGCGCGGCGGCGGACGCGGTCTCCCGGCCGCCCCGCGCGCCGGACCCCGAGCGCCCGGGACGGGCCGAGAAGCGGCCGCAGGCTGCCTAGACCCTCCAGGCCCCGGCCCCTAGCGGATCACCACCACCCGCTCACCGATCGTGGCGAACTTCCACATCGCGTCGCCGTCCTCCCGCCGCTCCCGGATCCCGCCCGTCTTGACGCTCCCCGTCGTCGTGTCCGCGCCGACGCCGACCACCGCGCTGAAGCCGATCACCACCCCGTCCACGCTGGTGAACCGCACCACGTGCTCGATGGGCACGCCGTCCGTGCCGGTGACCGCGTTGGACCGGGACGTGACCCAGTACGTGCCCACCGGCGGGTCGACGGTGCCGGGGTTCACGCCGAAGCTGCGCAGCACCTGGTTGTGCTCGTCGACCAGCCAGACCCGGTCGTCGTCCACCGAGTACACGACCCGTTCACCCGTACCGGAGCCGCTCGGCAGGGCGGCCGGGTTGCGCGGGTCGCGGGGGGCCTTGGTGGTGGCCGGCGCGTGCGAGGCGCTCGGACCGGGCCGGCCGCTCAGACTGGCCGGGACGGTCGCCCGTGCCTGGTAGGCGAGGAATCCGACGGTTCCGACGGCCGCCGCGGTGAGGCAGGCCACGATCCCCGAACTGCTCCCTGCCACGTGCGCCCACCTCTGCCTCGTACCATATGTCGTACTTCGTACGAACCGTAGCAGTCGGTGACCGTCCGTCCGGGGCGGCCGTGCGCGAGGCGCGGGCGCCGTAGGCTGTTCGCGTGCTCTTGCTCGCTCTGGATACCGCCACCCCCGCCGTCACCGTCGCGCTGCACGACGGCACGGACGTCATCGCCTCCTCGACCCAGGTGGACGCGCGCCGGCACGGAGAGCTGCTGCTGCCGGCCGTCGACCGCGTGCTCGCCGAGGCCGGGCTCAGACTGGACGCCGTCACCGGGATCGTCGTGGGCATCGGGCCCGGGCCGTACACCGGTCTGCGCGTCGGCCTGATGACCGCCGACACCTTCGGCCTTGCGCTCGGCGTCCCCGTGCACGGCGTGTGCACGCTGGACGGCCTCGCCTACGCCGCCGACATCGAGAAGGGCCCCTTCGTCGTGGCGACCGACGCCCGGCGCAAGGAGGTCTACTGGGCCACGTACGCCGACTCGCACACGCGCCTGACCGACCCGGCCGTCGACCGGCCCGCCGACATCGCCGAGCGGGTCGCCGGGCTCCCGGCCGTCGGCGCGGGCGCGCTGCTCTACCCGGACACCTTCCCGAGCGCCCACGAGCCCGAACACGTCTCGGCCGCCGCCCTCGCCTCGCTCGCCGCCGGGAAGCTGGCCGCGGGCGAGGAGCTGCCGGCGCCCCGTCCGCTGTACCTGCGCCGCCCGGACGCGCAGGTCCCCAGGAACTACAAGGTGGTCACGCCGAAGTGACCGTACGACTGCGCGAGATGCGCTGGTGGGACATCGACCCGGTGCTGGGTCTGGAGAAGGACCTCTTTCCCCAGGACGCCTGGTCCCGGGGCATGTTCTGGTCCGAGCTGGCCCACTCCCGGGGCCCCGGGGCGACCCGCCGGTACGTAGTCGCCGAGGAGACGGGGGAGACGGGAGAGACCGGGGAAGCCGGGGAAGCCGAGGAGACGGCGGAGGCCGGCCGGATCCTCGGGTACGCCGGCCTGACCGCCTCCGGGGACCTGGGCGACGTCCAGACCATCGCCGTCGCCCGCGACCACCAGGGCACCGGCCTGGGCGCGCGGCTGCTGTCCGACCTGCTGCGGGCGGCCACCGCCTTCGAGTGTCACGAGGTGATGCTCGAGTGCCGGGTCGACAACCTCCCCGCCCAGAAGCTGTACGAGCGCTTCGGCTTCGAACCCGTCGGCTTCCGGCGCGGCTACTACCAGCCGGGGAACGTCGACGCCCTGGTGATGCGCCTCACCGACCCCTCCGCATCCGTACAAGGAACCGAGATCAATGGCTGACGAACCCCTCGTCCTCGGCATCGAGACCTCCTGCGACGAGACCGGCGTCGGCATCGTCCGCGGCACCACCCTGCTGGCGGACGCCGTCGCCTCCAGTGTCGACGAGCACGCCCGTTTCGGCGGCGTCGTCCCCGAGGTCGCCTCCCGCGCGCACCTGGAGGCGATGGTCCCGACCATCGACCGCGCGCTGAAACAGGCGGGCGTCTCCGCCCGCGACCTCGACGGCGTGGCCGTGACCGCGGGTCCCGGCCTCGCGGGCGCGCTGCTCGTCGGCGTCTCGGCGGCCAAGGCGTACGCCTACGCGCTCGGCAAGCCGCTCTACGGCGTCAACCACCTCGCCTCGCACATCTGCGTGGACCAGCTGGAGCACGGCCCGCTGCCCGAGCCGACGATGGCGCTGCTGGTGTCCGGCGGCCACTCCTCGCTGCTGCTGTCCTCGGACATCACCTCCGACGTCCGCCCGCTGGGGTCCACCATCGACGACGCGGCCGGCGAGGCCTTCGACAAGATCGCCCGCGTGCTGGACCTCGGCTTCCCGGGCGGCCCGGTCATCGACCGCTACGCCCGGGAGGGCGACCCGGCGGCGATCGCCTTCCCGCGCGGCCTGACCGGCCCGCGCGACCCGCTGTACGACTTCTCCTTCTCCGGGCTGAAGACGGCGGTGGCCCGCTGGATCGAGGCCAAGCGGGCGGCCGGCGAGGAGGTCCCGGTCCGCGACGTGGCCGCCTCCTTCCAGGAGGCCGTCGTCGACGTCCTGACCCGCAAGGCGGTGCGCGCCTGCAAGGACGAGGGCGTCGACCACCTGATGATCGGCGGTGGCGTGGCCGCCAACTCGCGGCTGCGCGCCCTGGCGCAGGAGCGCTGCGAGGCGTCCGGCATCCGGCTGCGCGTCCCGCGTCCCAAGCTGTGCACGGACAACGGCGCGATGGTCGCGGCGCTCGGCGCCGAGATGGTCGCCCGGGGCCGGGCCGCATCGAGCTGGGACCTGTCCGCCGACTCCTCCCTGCCGGTGACGGATCCTCACGTCCCCGGGCACGGCCACGACCACGTGCACGAGGCCGGCGCCGGGAACCTGTACTCGTGACGGTCGCCCTGATGTGGGAGGCCCGGGCCGCCGCGGGCCGGGGCGAGGAGCTGCTGGCCTGGGTGCGCGGCCAGGGCCTCGCCCCGGAGCCGGTGCGCCGGGAGACCTTCCGGGCGCCGCAGGACCGGGTGCTGGTGATCACGTGGTGGGACGCGCCGTACGACGCCGACCTGCCCGAACTGCCCGAGCCGGACGCCCCGTTGGTGACGCGGCCGGTGCACCGGTGGCGGTTCGAGTCCGCCGACGGGGAATAGCCCGGACCGCCGAGATGCAGGCGCCCTGGCCCGGCGCCAGCATGGAGGGAGGGCTGCTCGGACTCATCGGGAGAGCGCCCCGGCTCGGGGAAGACGGAGGCTCCCATGGCACAGGACACCGAAAGGTTCATCCGCGACCTCTTCTCGGCGTGGAACAACCGCGACTACGAGGCCATCGCGGAGTCGGTGGCGCCCGACTGCACCCTGGTCGAGGAGGGCAGCGGCAGGACGCTCAAGGGCCCGGAGGGCTTCACGCGGCTCGCCAGGTCCCTGTTCGACGCGATGCCCGACGGCACGTTCACGGTCGACCACCTCACGGCCCAGGGGGACACGGTGGTCATCGAGTACACCGGCGACGGGACCCAGACGGGCGACCTGATCCTGCACGCCGGGACGGTGCCCGCCACCGGCCGGCACGTCACGGTGCACGCGTGCGACATCTACGAGGTCAAGGACAACAAGATCCAGGAAGCCCGCGCCTATCTCGACACCGGCGCCATCATGGCCCAGCTCGGCCTGACCGAGCGCAAGGGCGCCTGACCTCGAAGGTGCGGACACCCGCCAAGGTGCGCTATGATCATCACACGCGAACGGCCGGAACAACGGTCCGGACGACGTGCGTTGGTGGTCCAAGGAAAGACGCCCCGCTTCCTGCGGGGAAATGCAGGTGCAAGGCCTGCCCGGCGCTCCACTGAAACCCCGCCCCCGATCACGGGGGGCGGGGTTTCGCGTTGCCCGCCCCAACCGCGCCCCGTTCTGCACCAGGGCGTGGCGAATATTTCGGTCAGGGAGCCGAATCTTCCGGGGCAACCCCGCCGAGCGCGCCCCTTCGCCAGACGGTCCCGCGGGGATACGATCGCCGGCATGAAACCTTCGAAGCCCGCAGGAACGCAGACGGCGACCCTCGCCGAGATCGCCCGGGAGGCCGGGGTCTCCGCTCCGACTGTTTCGAAGGTCCTCAACGGCCGCGCCGACGTCGCCCCCGCCACCCGCACCCGCGTCGAGGAACTGCTGCGTTCCTACGGCTACCGGCGCCGCCGCGCCGAGGCCTCCCGTTCCCCGCTGATCGACCTGGTCTTCCATGAGCTGGAGAGCGCCTGGGCGATGGAGGTCATCCGGGGCGTGGAGAACGTGGCCCGGGACGCGGGGCTCAGCGTGGTGCTGTCGGAGTCGGCCGGGCGGCTCACCCCGGGCCGGACCTGGGCCGACCAGGTCGCCGCCCGCCGCCCGCACGGGGTGATCCTCGTGCTGTCCGGCCTCGACGAGTCGCAGCGGGCCCTGCTGACCAGCCGGTCCATCCCGTTCGTGGTGATGGACCCGGCCGGCGATCCGGGCCCGGACGTGCCCTCCATCGGCGCCACCAACTGGCAGGGCGGCCTCGCCGCCACCCGCCACCTGGTGGAGCTCGGCCACACCCGGATCGGCGCCATCAGCGGGCCCGTCCGGATGATGTGCGCCCGCGCCCGGGTCGACGGCTACCGGGCGGCGCTGGAGACGGCCGGGGTGCCCGTCGACCCCTCGCTCATCGTGGCCGGCGACTTCCACCACGACGCCGGCTACCGCCTGGGCATGGAACTGCTGCGCCGCCCCGACCGGCCCACCGCCGTCTTCGCGGGCAACGACCTGCAGGCGCTAGGCCTGTACGAGGCCGCGCGCGAGCTGGGTCTGCGCGTCCCGGAGGACCTGAGCGTGGTCGGCTTCGACGACCTGCCGGTGGCCCGCTGGGTGGGCCCGCCGCTGACGACCGTACGGCAGCCGCTGACGGAGATGGCCGAGGCCGCGGCCCGGCTCGTGCTGGAACTGGGACGCGCCGAGGACGAGCGGGCGGCCACCCGGGTGGAGCTGGCGACGACCCTCGTGGTGCGCTCGAGCACGGCGGCGCCGCAGGAGGCGTGAGCGGGCACGCGTATTGACGGGTGCCCAGGGTCACCCCACACTGCTCCGAAGCCAATCGGTTTTTCAACCGAAACTTTCGGAGGCACCCGCGATGAGATCTCTGAGAACGGGCTTATCCCTGACGTCACTTGCGTCGCTCGCGTCCCTCGCGGCCGGAGCGGCGCTGTTCCTCACGGCGCCCGCGGCGCACGCCGCGGACACCCCGCTGCGCGACCTGGCGGCGGCCAAGGGCAAGGTCGTCGGCACCGCCGTCACCGGCTCCAAGCTCACCGGCGCCTACGGCGACGTCGCCGGGACCCAGTTCAGCTCGCTGACCCCGGGCAACGCCATGAAGTGGGGGAGCGTCGAGCCCACCCGGGGCAGCTTCGACTGGACCGAGGCCGACCAGATCGTGGCCTTCGCCCAGGCCCACCACCAGCAGGTACGCGGCCACACCCTGGTCTGGCACAACCAGAACCCGAGCTGGCTCACCAACGGCGGCTTCACTCCGGCCCAGCTCGGCAGCCTGCTGCACGACCACATCGACACCGAGGTGGGCCGCTACAAGGGCAAGATCGCCGCCTGGGACGTCGTGAACGAGCCGTTCAACGAGGACGGCACCTACCGCTCCACCATCTGGTACGACAACCTCGGCTCCGGCTACATCGCCAACGCCCTGACCTGGGCGCACGCGGCCGACCCGGACGCCAAGCTGTACATCAACGACTACAACGTCGAGGGCGTCGACGCGAAGTCCACCGCCCTGTACAACCTGGTGAGATCCCTCAAGGCGCAGGGCGTCCCGATCGACGGCGTGGGCCTGCAGGCCCACCTGATCCTCGGCCAGGTGCCCTCCACGCTCCAGCAGAACATCCAGCGCTTCGCCGACCTCGGCGTGGACGTGGCGATCACCGAGCTGGACATCAGGATGCAGACCCCCGCCGACAGCACGAGACTCACCCAGCAGAAGGCCGACTTCAAGTCCGTGGTGGCCGCCTGCGCGGCCGTCACCCGGTGTGTCGACGTGACCGTGTGGGGCTTCGCCGACAGCGACTCCTGGGTGCCGGGCACCTTCCCCGGCTACGGGGCGGCGACGCCGTACGACGACAACTACGCGCCGAAACCGGCGTACTACGGCATCGCGGAGGCCCTGGGCGGCACGACGACCACCCCGCCACCGCCGACGGGCGGCGCCTGCACCGCCGCCTACACCGTGAGCAGCCAGTGGAACGACGGCTTCACCGGCGAGGTCACGCTTTCCTGCTCCGGCGCCTCGCTGTCGGGGTGGAAGGTGAACTGGAACTTCGGCTCGGGCCAGAAGATCACCCAGGCCTGGAACGCCACGTGCACCCAGTCCGGCGCCGCGGTGTCGTGCGCCAACGCCTCGTACAACGGGTCGGTGCCGGACGGCGGTTCGGTGTCGTTCGGGTTCAACGGCTCGTGGAGCGGGAGCAATCCGGTGCCCACGGTGACTCTGGGATGAGAATTCCGCAAGAAAACCGACTCTCACGGCTTCCGCTAACAGTCCGCTAATAATCCGGATTTACGTTCCTGCCGTGACCGGACACGACGAGAACGGCGACGAAGGCAGACGGAGCGGCCGGCGGCCCGGCGTACTGAAGGCCGCCGGCCTGCTCCTGGCAGGTGCCCTGGTGCTCGGCTCGGCCACCGCGGCCTGGGCCTACTGGCACCTGAACCACAACATCCGCAGCGTCGACATCGACGGCGCGCTCGGCGACGACCGTCCCGCGCGGGCGGTGGCCGGCCCGGCCGCCTCCACCTCCGCATCGGCCGCCCCGCTGCCCACCGGGGCCCTGAACATCCTGGTCCTCGGCTCCGACTCGCGCAGCGGCAAGGACAACAGGAAGCTCGGGGGCGGCGACAGCTCCGGCGCCCGCTCCGACACCGCGATGGTCGTGCACGTCGACACCGGCCGGACCAGGGCGACCGTCGTCAGCATCCCGCGCGACACCCTGGTCACCCGCCCGTCCTGCCCGCTGCCCTCCGGAGGCTCGACCGCCGTGGCCCACCAGGCGATGTTCAACAGCGCCTACGCGGTCGGCGGCCCGGTGTGCGCCGTCAAGACCGTCGAGGCGATGACCGGCGTCCGCATGGACCACTACCTCGAGATCGACTTCGCCGGCTTCGCCAAGCTGGTGGACGCCCTCGGCGGGGTCACCGTCACCACCGCCCAGGACATCGACGACGACAGGAGCCACCTGCACCTGAAGGCCGGCACCCACCACCTGGACGGCACCCGGGCGCTCGCCCTGGCCCGCACCCGGCACGGCATAGGCGACGGCAGCGACCTCGGCCGCATAGGCCTCCAGCAGAAGCTGGTCAAGGCCCTGCTGACGCAGATGGCCGCCACCGACCTGCTCACCGACCCGGCGAAGCTGTACCGGGTCGCCGACGCCGTCACCGCGAGCCTCACCACGGACACCGGCCTGGACTCCCTCGGCGAACTGACCCGGCTCGGCGAGAGCCTGCGGGGCCTGCCGGCCGGCCGGGTGCGGACGGTGATGATGCCGGTCGTCACCGCGCCCTCCGACCCCAACCGGGTGGTGGCGAGGCAGCCGGCGGCCAACAAGCTCTGGGCGTCGCTGCGTTGACCGGTACAACCATCCCCGGGGCGCGCGAGTCTCCTGCGGTGACCAGTCACCGTACACAGGGGGTTGTTCCTTTGTTCTCGCTGCGTTCGCACGCCCGCTGGGCGCTGCCCGTGGCCCTGGGCGTCACCGCCCTCGGGCTCGCCGTCCCGGCCGCGTCGGCGAAGCCCGCCGTGCCCGTCCACGACGACTTCAACGGCGACGGGTACGCCGACCTGGCCGTCGCCGCCCCCAAGGCCACCGTCTCCGGGCAGAGCGGAGCCGGGTACGTCGCCGTCGTGTACGGCGGCCCGCACGGTGTGTCGGCGGACCGGCACACCGTCCTCAGCCGCAGCACCACCGGCGTCCCCGGCGCCGCCGCCGGGAAGCAGGGCTTCGGCGGCCGGCTGTCCCGGGGCGACCTGGACGGGGACGGGTACGCCGACCTGGTCGTCGCCACCTCCTCCGGCAAGGGCGACGCGGTCGTCTTCTGGGGCGGCAAGAGCGGCCTGAGCGGCTCGCGCAGCACCTCGGTGGCCGCGAGCGACACCCAGACCGGCGACTTCAACGGCGACGGCAGGCTCGACCTGGCCGTCTTCCGCACCACCCCGGCCGGCGGGGACGACCCGAACGGCAGCACCGGCGCGGTCTGGTCCGGCCCGTTCACCCGCTCCGGCACGCCGGCCGCGAAGAAGTCGTTCGACGCCGGCTACCTGAAGTACGTCGACGTCCACGGGGGCGCCACCGGCGACGTGAACGGCGACGGCCGCACCGACCTGGCGCTGCGCGTCTACTGCGGCGACGGCTCCTACTGCACCCGCTTCTACACCGGCACCCCCACCGGCCTCACCGCCCAGGGCGCCGTACCCGGCGGCGGGGGAGCCGTCGCCCTCGGCGACCTCGACGGCGACGGATACGACGACGTCGCGGTCGGCGAGCCCGACGACGCCCTGGTGCGGGTGGCGTACGGCTCGCCGTCCGGCCCCGGCCCGCAGAGCGGCTGGAAGTCCTACAGCCAGTCCACCCCGGGCGTGCCGGGCACGGCCGACGAGGTCGACAACTTCGGCGCCGCCCTGTCCACCGGGGACATCACCGGAGACGGCATCGACGACCTCGTCATCGGCGCGCCGAACAAGGAGCTGGGCTACGACGACGCCGCCGGAGCCGTCGTCGTCCTGCAGGGCGGCAGCTCCGGGCTCACCGCCACGAACGCGCAGCAGATCACCCAGGGCACGCCCGGGGTGCCCGGCGCGAGCGAGCTGGCCGACACCTTCGGCGCGGCGACCGCCCTGCTCGACACCGACCGGGACGGCCACGCCGACCTGGCCGTCGGCGCGCCCGGCGAGAACGGCCGCAACGGCGCGGTGACGGTGCTGCGCGGCGCTGCCTCGGGCGTCACGGCGGACGGGGCGCTCTCCGTCAGCGGCAAGAAGATCGGGGCGCCGTACACGAAGTCGGCGTTCGGGGCGGTACTGCGCTAGGGCTCGTTTGGATCACGCCGGGCTCGCGGGGTCCGGCCTGATCCGAACGAAAGACCCTGGACCGCGACGGGAGAGGGGGCGCCGCCGGAAGAAAATTCCGGAAGTTCTCTCGTGAGCGTGTCGATCCGGGTGTCTCCCGTTCGACGCATGGGTGAGTGGCGGGGACAGGCCCCGCCGCCCCTACCGAAGGAGCCACCATGCCCCGCTACCTCTCCCTCGTGCGCATCGACGAGTCCTCCGCGCCCGCCGAGGGCCCCAGCGAGCAGCTGATGCAGCGGATGGGTGAACTGATCGAGGAGGTCACCAAGGCCGGCGTGATGCTCGACACCGCCGGTCTCACCCCGACCGCCCAGGGCACCCGGGTGCGCTGGGAGGGCGGCACGCTGTCGGTGACCGACGGCCCGTTCACCGAGACCAAGGAGGTCGTCGGCGGCTACGCGATCATGCAGTGCAAGGACAAGGCCGAGGCCCTGGAGTGGGCCCAGCGGTTCGTGCAGGTCCACGAGGACTTCTGGACCGTGACCTGCGAGGTGCGCGAGATCGCCGAGGGCTGAGATCCCTGGCGCCCTGCCGTACGGGGGTGTTGCATGGTGGGCTGTGGAACCACAGCCCACCGCGCCACGGCCCACCGCCGTGCGCGCCATCGAGACCGTCTTCCGCCTGGAGTCCCCGCGGGTGATCGCCGGCGTCGCCCGGATCGTGCGGGACGTCGGCATCGCCGAGGAACTGGCGCAGGACGCCCTGGTCGCGGCCCTGGAGCGGTGGCCCCGGGACGGCGTGCCGGACAACCCCGGCGCCTGGCTCATGGCCACCGCCCGCCACCGCGCCGTCGACCTCGTCCGGCGCCGGGAGACCTACGCCCGCAAGCTGCGCGAGATCGGCCGGGACCTGCCGGAGACGGTCCCGCCCGAGGAGCCCGCCGACCCCGAGGACATCGACGACGACCTGCTCCGCCTGGTCTTCACCACCTGCCATCCGGTGCTCTCCGCCGAGGCCCGCACCGCGCTCACCCTGCGGCTGCTGGGCGGCCTGACCACGGCCGAGATCGCCCGCGCCTACCTGGTCCCGGAGCCGACGGTCGCCCAGCGCATCGTCCGGGCCAAGAAGACCCTCGCCAGAAGGAACGTCGCCTTCGAGGTGCCCTACGGCCCCGACCGCGAGGCGCGCCTCGACTCCGTCCTGGACGTCATCTACCTGATCTTCAACGAGGGGTACGCGGCCACCGCCGGCGACGACCTGCTGCGCCCCGGCCTGTGCGAGGACGCCCTGCGCCTGGCCCGGGTGCTGTCCGCCCTGATGCCGAAGGAACCCGAGGTGCACGCGCTGACCGCGCTGCTGGAGTTCCAGGCCTCCCGCACGGCCGCCCGCACCGGCCCGGACGGTGAACCGGTCCTGCTGGAGGACCAGAACCGCCGCCGCTGGAACCGCATGCTCATCGCCCGCGGCATCCGCGCCCTGGCCAGGGCCGACGCGACCGCCGCCGGCGCCCCCGGCCGCTACGCGCTCCAGGCCGCCATCGCCGCCTGCCACGCGCACGCCTACACCTACGAGGAGACCGACTGGCGCACCATCGCCACCCTGTACGGCCTGCTCGCCGCCCGCTTCCCGTCCCCGGTCGTCGAACTGAACCGCGCCGTCGCCGTCGCCATGGACCAGGGCCCGGCCGCGGGGCTGGACATCGTGGACGCCCTCGCCGCCGAACCCGCCCTGCGCGACTACCACCTGCTGCCCAGCGTGCGCGGTGACCTGCTGCGACGGCTGGGCCGGACGGCCGAGGCGCGCGCCGAGTTCGCCCGGGCGGCCGGGCTGGCCCGCAACGGGCGCGAACGGGAACTGCTGCGGCGCAGGGCGGGGGAGTCGCCGTAGCGCCGAAGGGCAATGTGGCGCCGACATCTTGACCCCGCCGGGAGGGGCGGCTTAGCGTCCAGTCGTTCACAGCTGATTGAAACGATTCAATCGCTGGTTCCTCCCCTGAACCTCCCTGGGACGCACTCATGCATCGACACAACTCGCAAGCCGGCGGTCCCTCCCGTCGTTCGGTCCTGACCGCCGGCGTGGCCGCCGCCACCGCCGTGGCGCTCGGGGCCACGTCGCCTGGCGCGGTCGCACGCGCCGCCGACGGCGGGACCGGGCCCGGCGGCGACTGGTTCGCGGACCCCGCGCGGGCGGTGCGCCCCCGGTTCCGGTGGTGGTGGCCCGACGGCCTGGTGGACCCGGACGAGATCGCCCGGGAGATCGACCAGATCGCCGACGCGGGCTTCGGCGGGGTCGAGATCGCCGCCGTCCACCACAGCGTCCAGGACAAGTCCGTCCTCGACACCGCCCGCCACGGCTGGGGCGGCAAACCCTGGCGCGACGGCGTGGAGGCGGCGCTGAGCCAGGCCGCCCGACGGGGTGTCACCGTCGACATCACCCTCGGCCCGAGCTGGCCCGTGGCCGTGCCCGGCGTCACCCCCGACGACGACGCGGCCGCCCAGGAACTCGCCTACGGCCGGGCCCCGGTGGCCGCCGGCGCCACCTACCAGGGGCCGGTGCCGCCGCCCGTGCGCGCGGCGGCCGGCGGGGTCACCCGGCAGCGGCTGCTCGCCGTACAGGCGGCCCGCGTCGAACCGGCGAACGCCACCCGCAAGGAGACCGGCCTCGACTTCGGAAGCGTCCGCGACCTCACGGCTTCCGTCACGGACGGGACGCTGACCTGGACGGCGCCCGGAGCCGGGGACTGGGTGCTGATCTCGTACTGGCAGCGCGGTTCCGGACAGCAGCCCGAGTCCGGCCCGCACTCCGCGCCGGCCGCCTACGTCGTCGACCACCTCAGCGCCGAGGGGACCGCCGCGGTCACCGGCTACTGGGAGAGCCAGGTGCTGACCCCCTCCGTGCGGCGGCTGCTGAAGGCCGCGGGCGGCACGTTCTTCGAGGACTCCGTGGAACTGGAGACCACCGGCCTGACCTGGACCACCGGGCTGCCCGACGCCTTCGAGGAGCACACCGGACGGCCGCTGCTGCCGTACCTGCCCGCGCTCGTCCTGGACAAGAGCAACCAGGTCTTCGCGTTCGAGGCCCAGCTGACCCGGCAGATCAGGCACGACTTCTGGGAGACCGTGTCGGGCCTGTTCAACCGGCACCACCTGGGGGCGCTGCGGGACTGGGCGCACCCGCTGGGCATGGGCCTGCGCGCGCAGCCGTACGGCCTGCAGACCGACGCCATCGCGTCGGCGGCGATCCTCGACGTCCCCGAGGGCGAGTCCCTCGGCTTCAAGAACCTCGACGACTTCCGCTGCCTGGCCGGCGGCCGCGACATGGCCGGGCACACGGTGCTGTCCTGCGAGGCGGGCGCGTACAACGGGTCGGCGTACAGCACGACCTGGGACCGCTTCCTGCGCACCATGGGCGGCGCCTACGCGGCGGGCGTCAACCAGACGGTCGTGCACGGCTTCTCCTACGCCACCGCGCCCGGCGTGAGCTGGCCCGGCTTCGCGGCCTTCAGCCCGTACAACGGCACGCCCGGCTACGGCGAGTCGTGGGGGCCCCGGCAGCCCACCTGGCAGCACGTCACCGACCTCTCCGGCTACCTCGGCCGTGTGCACCGGGTTCTGCAGACCGGTACTCCCAGGGTGGACGTCGCCGTGTTCCGGCAGACCGGCTACAGCGCGACCGGCATCGGCGCGTCCTGGTTCACCGCGACCGGCGTCCCGCTCGGCTGGACCCACCAGTTCCTCAGCGGCCCGCTGCTCGCCCTGCCGAGCGCCACCGTGTCCGCCGGCCGGCTCGCCCCGGACGGCCCCGCCTACAAGGCGCTGTTCGTCGAGGGCGACTTCTTCTACGCCTCCACCCCCACGCTCGCCCTGGCCGACGCCCGCAGGATCCTCGAACTGGCCGAGGCGGGACTGCCGGTCGTCCTGTTCGGCGCCTTCGACCAGGCGCTGACCCCGGGCGTGCCCGCGCCGGGCGAGACGGACCGGCTGCGCGAGGTTCTCGCCCGCCTGCTGGCCCTGCCCCACGTCGTCCGCGTCACCGACAAGACGGCGATCGGGGACGCGCTCACCCGGCTCGGCGTGACGCCCGACGCGCGCTACGCCACCGCCTCCACCCTGCTCAACGCGCACCGGGCCACCGCGGAGGCGGACTTCTACTACCTGTGCAACGGCAAGCACGCCGAGACCGTCAAGCCGCCCGTGGCGGCGATCGACCACGAGGTGACGCTGCGCCGCACCCGGGGCGGTGCCGCGGTGCCGTACCTGCTCGACCCGTGGACGGGCGAGGCCGTACGGCTCGCCCGGTACACCCGTGACGGCGACGGCTTCACCCTGCGCGTCACGCTCCAGCCCGGGCAGACGGCGATCGTCGCGCTGGGCCGGCCCGGACTGTTCGGCGACCGCGACGGCGACCGCCCGTACGCGGTGGCCACGGACGCCGACGCGGTGCTCTTCACCCGGCGGGGCCTGGCGGTACGGGCGACGACGGCGGGCACCCGCACGACGCGGCTGTCGACGGGGCGCACGGTCACCACGGCCGTCCCGTCCGTCCCCGAACCGATCGCCCCGGCCCGCTGGCAGCTGGAGGTCGAGGACTGGTACCCCGGTGCCACGGCGACGAAGACCGAGAAGGTGCGCAGGACGGTGACGCTCGACGCCCTCCTGCCCTGGTCGCGGATCCCCGAGCTGGCCGACTCGGCGGGCATCGGCCGGTACCGCACCACGGTCACCCTGCCGGCCGAGTGGGACGCGTCCCACGGTGCGCTGTTGGACCTCGGGCAGGTCAGCGACACGTTCCGGGTGACCGTCAACGGCACCCGGCTCGCCCCGGCCGACCGGCTGCACCCCGTCGTCGACCTCGGCACCCTGCTGCGGAGCGGCGAGAACACGCTGGAGGTCGAGGTGGCGACCCCGCTGATCAACCGCCTCCGGGCCGCTCAGCCGGCCGTGTTCGGCGGCGTCGCACGCCAGGACCACGGCCTCGTGGGGCCCGTGAGGCTGACGCCGTACGTGCAGGCGGACCTGGACTGATCGCAACCGCTGCCGGACCGGCGCACCCGACGCACCCGGCGGGGCCGGGTGCGTCGGTTTTTGAACGTTTCAATGCGTCGGGGTGCCTCTAGGCCGGCCGCACGGGCCGCCCGATCAGCATGGTCGGTGCCCCGGCCACCCGGGTGAGGAACACCGTCGCCGCGTTCGGCCCCTGCGGCTTGACCTTCCTGCGCAGTTCCTCGGGCTCGACCGCCGAGCCCCGCTTCTTCACCGTCAGGACGCCGACCTGCCGTTCCCGCAGCAGGGCCTTCAGCCTCTTGACGTTGAAGGGCAGCCGGTCGGTGATCTCGTAGGCCGTGGCGTACTCCGTGGCGTGCGGCTCGTCGGCGGTGACGTACGCGATCGTCTCGTCGAGGAGCCCGCCGCCGACCTGTTCGGCCACCTCGGCGACCAGGTGGGCGCGGATGACGGCGCCGTCGGGCTCGTACAGGTACCGGCCGACGGGCCGCACGGCCGGGTCGGGCAGGCCGCGGGAGCGCAGGGTGCGCGGGCCCGGCAGCAGGGTGGCGCGGACCAGGCCCGGCTCGGTCCCGAACCACAGGACCGCCTCCTTCACGTCCCCGCCGTCCGAGATCCACTCCGCCTCGGCCTCGGCGGGCACCGCCTCGTGCGGGATTCCGGGGGCGACCTTCAGGGCCGCGCGCGGTGCCCCGAGGGCGGCGGCGACGGCCCAGGACAGCGGCGGCGAATAGGCCTCCGGATCGAAGATGCGCCCGCCCGTCGCCCGGCCACCACCCCTCAACGACGCGCTCCGCGCGGCTCCCCCTGGTCTGCCCCCGCGCCGGGCCGGGTCGGCGAACACGGCGTCGTAGCCCTCGGTGCTCACCTGCGTGACGTCCGCCTCGCGCACCTCGATCAGCTCACCCAGCCCGAGCGCCTCGGCGTTCGCCCGGGCCACCGCCGCCGTCAGCGGATCCCGGTCCACGGCCAGCACCCGGATGCCGGCCCGCGCGAGCGCGATCGCGTCGCCGCCGATCCCGCAGCACAGGTCGGCGACCGAGGTGACCCCCAGCTCCGTGAACCGCCGTGCCCGGTACGCCGCCACGCTCGCCCGGGTGGACTGCTCCACCCCGTTCGGCGTGAAGAACATCCGCCCGGCGTCCTCGGCCCCGAACTTCGCCGCCGCCCGCTGCCGCAGCCGCGCCTGCCCGAGGGCCGCCGACACCAGCTCGGCGGGGTGCTCGCGGCGCAGCCGGGTGGCGACGGCCAGTTCCTGCGCGGGGTCGGTGTCGCGGACCTCGTCGAGGAGGGCGCGGCCTTCGGGGGTGAGGAGCGGGGCGAGGTCGTTCACCGGGTCATTGTGGGCCAGTCGGTGGACCGTGCGCCCGCGGCGGTGGTGTCGGGCCGGATGCGGGACCGGTGCCTGGTTGGATCCAAAGCCATGCGAGTCGTAGTACAAAATGACAAATTCCGGGCACGGCTCCTGAAGCTCGCCCTCCGCTGCGGTGCGGCCGCGCTGGCCTCCGCCGCCCTCGCCTCCGGCTGCTCCGCCCCCGACGCGGACTCCCACACCCACCCCGCGTCCGGCGGGCAGCCCGCCCGGGGCGGCCCCGCGGACCCGGCCGCCCGCGCGCAGCGCCAGGCCGCCGAACACGCCCGGCTGGTCGCCGCCGCCAAGCGCTGGGGACTGGACCAGGTCCCGCTGACCCCTCCGCCGCCGCCCGCGGTGAAGCCGAGGATCACCGCCCGGCCCGGCTTCGAGGTGGACCACCAGGAGGACTGGAACCTGCCGCCGGTCTTCACCACGATCCCGACCAGGCAGAAGATCGTCTTCCTCACGATCGACGACGGCTCGGAGAAGGACCCCAGGTTCCTGCAGATGATGCGGGACCTGAAGATCCCGTACACCGCGTTCCTCAGCGACTACCTGGTGAAGGACGACTACGGCTACTTCCGCAAGGCGCAGTCCTACGGCAACACCCTCAACAACCACACCCTGCACCACCCCTACCTGCCCGGCCTCACCTACGAGCAGCAGCAGGACGAGATCTGCGGCATGCAGGACGTCATGCAGCGGCAGTTCGGCAAGCGCCCCGAGGTCTTCCGGCCGCCCTACGGCAACTACAACCAGGACACCCTGATGGTCGCCAAGTCCTGCGGCATCAAGTACGCGCCGATCTGGAACGAGGAGGTGTACGTCGACCACTGGGAGTACCGCGAGGACGACCAGAAGATGCGCCCCGGCGACATCGTGCTCACCCACTTCCGCGGCACCGACGACTGGGACGGCACGATGGTCGACGACATGCGCCGCTTCCTGAACAAGGTCACGAGCGACGGCTACGCCGTGGCCCGCCTGGAGGACTACCTGTGACGCGGGGGAGGAGTCCGGGGCGCGGCCCGGCGCGCGCCCGCCCCGCGCTCGCCGCCGCACTCGCCTCCTCCCTGCTGCTCATCGGCTGCGCCTCCTCCGTCGACCCCATCGAACGCCTGGGCAAGCGGGCGGCCGGCGAGGTGCGGCCGCCCGGCCCGGCGGCCGCGGGCCGCGCCTACCGCCGCTGGGGCCTGACCGCCCCGCTCGCCGCCCCGCCCAGCCCGCCGGCCCGCCCGTTGTCCGCCCACCGGCCCGGCGCCCCGCTGCCCCGGGCCGTGGACCACGTGGCCACCCGCGACAAGGTCGTCTTCCTCACCTACGACGACGGCGCCGAACGCGACCCCCGGTTCGTCGACATGGTCCGCGAACTCCGCCTGCCCGTCAGCCTCTTCCTCACCGACAGCGTCGTGGGACCCGGCTACGGCCACTTCGCCCGGCTGCGCGCGGCCGGCGCCGGCATCGAGAACCACACCCTCGAACACCGCGCCCTGGCCGGGCTGCCGTACGCCGGCCAGCGCACCGAGATCTGCGGCCAGCAGGACCGGCTCAGATCCCGCCTCGGCGTCCGCCCCCGCCTCTTCCGCCCGCCCTACGGCGCCTACGACACCACCACCCGGCGCGCGGCGGCCGACTGCGGCATCTCCACCCTCGTCCTGTGGCGGGCCGCGATGACCCCGGCCGACCTCGTCTACACCCACGGCGAGCACCACCTGCGCCCCGGTGACATCGTCGTGGTCGGCCCCGACGAGGCCACGGGCCCGTCCCTGAGCGACCGCACGACCCGGGTGCTGCGCAGGGTGCAGCAGCGGGGGCTGACGGTGGGGCGGTTGGAGGACTATCTGGACTGAGGCCGATCCGGGGGCGGGCGCCGATCAGCCCGTCCGGCGTTTGAGGACGAGGGCCGAAGGCCCGACAGCGGGGGCCTGGGGGCGGCAGCCGCCCAGACGGCGGGGCAAGAGGCGGCCGCTCACCCACTCCGGTAGCCCACTCTCGGCCGACGCGCCGCACGGCAATTGGCACTCCGCTTGACCGAGTGCTAATCGCGGTCATAGTCTCGGCTCTGGCACTCCCCACTGGAGAGTGCCAACAACGCGACGGGCAGGTCCGGCACCCGCGACGACGGATCCACCTGGTCGCCACCTCAGACAGTTAACCCCGTGAGATCTCCGAAGGGGGAGGTCGGATCGTGACGACCACCAGCTCCAAGGTTGCCATCAAGCCGCTCGAGGACCGCATCGTGGTCCAGCCGCTCGACGCCGAGCAGACCACCGCCTCTGGCCTGGTCATCCCGGACACCGCGAAGGAGAAGCCCCAGGAGGGCGCCGTCCTCGCCGTGGGCCCGGGTCGGTTCGAGAACGGCGAGCGCCTGCCGCTCGACGTCAAGGTCGGCGACGTCGTCCTGTACAGCAAGTACGGCGGCACCGAGGTGAAGTACAACGGCGAGGAGTACCTCGTCCTCTCGGCTCGCGACGTCCTCGCGATCATCGAGAAGTAGTCACCTCGAAGCAATCTCTGCTTTGAACTGCGCCCCTGGCCCCCGCGACCGATAAGAAGCCGGGCGCCCGGGGCGCAGTCGTCTTTTATCCCCAACCATTCCGAGAGGGCTCCCGCTGTCATGGCGAAGATCCTGAAGTTCGACGAGGACGCCCGTCGCGCCCTCGAGCGCGGCGTCAACAAGCTGGCCGACACGGTGAAGGTGACGATCGGCCCCAAGGGCCGCAACGTCGTCATCGACAAGAAGTTCGGCGCCCCCACCATCACCAACGACGGTGTCACGATCGCCCGCGAGGTCGAGATCGAGGACCCGTACGAGAACCTCGGCGCGCAGCTGGTGAAGGAGGTGGCGACCAAGACCAACGACATCGCGGGTGACGGCACCACCACCGCCACCGTGCTCGCCCAGGCGCTGGTCCGCGAGGGCCTGAAGAACGTCGCCGCGGGTGCCTCCCCGGCCGCCCTGAAGAAGGGCATCGACGCCGCCGTCAAGGCCGTCTCCGACGAGCTGCTCGCCTCGGCCCGCCCGATCGACGAGAAGTCCGACATCGCCGCCGTCGCCGCGCTGTCCGCCCAGGACCAGCAGGTCGGCGAGCTGATCGCCGAGGCGATGGACAAGGTCGGCAAGGACGGTGTCATCACCGTCGAGGAGTCCAACACCTTCGGTCTGGAGCTGGACTTCACCGAGGGCATGGCCTTCGACAAGGGCTACCTGTCGCCGTACTTCGTCACGGACCAGGAGCGTATGGAGGCCGTCCTCGACGACCCGTACATCCTGATCAACCAGGGCAAGATCAGCTCCATCCAGGACATGCTGCCGCTGCTGGAGAAGGTCATCCAGTCGGGTGCCTCCAAGCCGCTGCTGATCATCGCCGAGGACGTCGAGGGCGAGGCCCTGTCGACCCTGGTCGTCAACAAGATCCGCGGCACCTTCAACGCGGTCGCGGTCAAGGCCCCGGGCTTCGGCGACCGCCGCAAGGCGATGCTGCAGGACATGGCGGTCCTCACCGGCGCCACCGTCATCTCCGAGGAGGTCGGCCTCAAGCTCGACCAGGTCGGTCTCGACGTCCTCGGCTCCGCCCGCCGCGTCACCGTCACCAAGGACGACACCACGATCGTCGAGGGTGCCGGCAAGGCCGAGGACCTGACGGGCCGCGTCGCGCAGATCAAGGCCGAGATCGAGAACACCGACTCCGACTGGGACCGCGAGAAGCTCCAGGAGCGCCTCGCCAAGCTGGCCGGCGGCGTGTGCGTGATCAAGGTCGGCGCCGCCACCGAGGTGGAGCTGAAGGAGAAGAAGCACCGTCTGGAGGACGCCATCTCCGCGACCCGCGCCGCGGTCGAGGAGGGCATCGTCTCCGGTGGTGGCTCCGCGCTGGTCCACGCCGTCAAGGTCCTCGAGGGCAACCTCGACAAGACCGGCGACGAGGCCACCGGTGTCTCGGTCGTCCGCCGCGCCGCCGTCGAGCCGCTGCGCTGGATCGCCGAGAACGCCGGCCTCGAGGGCTACGTGATCGTCTCCAAGGTCGCCGAGCTGGACAAGGGCAACGGCTACAACGCCGCCACCGGCGAGTACGGCGACCTGGTCAAGGCCGGCGTCATCGACCCGGTCAAGGTCACCCGCTCCGCCCTGGAGAACGCCGCCTCCATCGCCTCCCTGCTCCTGACGACCGAGACCCTGGTCGTCGAGAAGAAGGAAGAGGAAGAGCCGGCCGCCGCGGGCCACGGCCACGGCCACGCCCACTGAGCGCTGCGCTGAGCCTCGGCTGAGCTGAACCACGGTGCCCAGCGCCCCTTCGGGGGTGCTGGGCACCGTGCGTTTTCCCATGCGCGTGCCTGTGCCGGGTGGGTTCGCGTCTGCCTAGCCGCGGTCCTACGCCGGGTGCGGCGCCGCTCTTGGTTGCTCGCGCAGTTCCCCGCGCCCGTCACGGGAAGCTGACGAAGCGCACCGGCTCCGCCAGTGCCGCCCGTGCCCCGGCCTCGTCCGCCAGCCGGGCCGCCAGGGTGGCCTGTGCGAGTCGCTGGGGCAGGGCCTCCGCGAACTTCAGGCCGCGGACCGCGCGGATGTCCACATCGGGCAGGGTGAGGCCGGTTCCCGCGTCAGCGACGGCCGTGTGCCATGACTCGCGCGTCACGTCGTCGCGCAGGCGGATGAAACGGTCGTCGACGAAGCGGTGGCACAGGACGACGGACGGCAGTGACGCGGCCAGCGTGGCGTTCGCCCGGTGACCGGCCCACGTCCACCAGCGCACGTCGTCGTCACCGCGGCGGCTGATGACGGTCCCCGCCGGGTGCACCACGTCCAGGTGCGACTCCCGGGCCTCGGCCAGTTTGGCCTCGCCCCGGCGGGTGAGCAGTACCGGGGGATCGGTACCGAGCAGCACCTCGCGGGCGGCCCGGGCCAGCGTGAAGGAGCGGACCCGGTCCGGGCCGAAGCCGCTCCACTTGGCCCGCCCGCCCTCGTCCACGGGCTCCACGAAGCAGCGCCTGCGCCGCCAGTCGATGTACGTCACCAGCCAGCTGCGGCCCGCCAGGAGCAGTTTGCGGGGCCCCTCGACCTCCTCGGTGAGCAGGTCCGGGTCCGTGCGGCCGATCTCTGTCCGCCCACTGAGGACGGTGAACTCGGGCGGCGCGGTGAAGGACGCCGTCAGGTTCATGAAGTGCCGGTGCCCGAAGCGGCGTTCGGCCTCGGGCCCGATGAACAACGTGCCGCCGTCGCGCTCCAGGTATCCCTGCTCGACGAGGTGCCGTACGACGGTCTCGGCGCCCGCCCCGAACGGCCCGAGCCCGCCCCACCACTCCTGCCACAGGTTCTCCCCGACCCGGTGCTCCTGGAGGCACAGCGCGAGGAGTTGCTGCGCGATGAGGTGCCGTGGCTCAGGAGGTGCGGTCACCGGCTCCACCCAGCCGCGCGACCAGGCCAGCAGCAGGGCCGCCGCTGACAGGAACCCGGCATCGGTCAGGGCGAGGAACAGGCAGTTGCGGAGGGTGCCGGGGCGGCGTCCGGTACGGCCCAGCCGTTGCAGGAACGAGGCCACCGTGGCCGGTGCCTCCAACTGGATGACCCGGTCCAGGTCGCCGACGTCGATGCCGAGTTCCAGCGTGCTGGTGGACACGATCACGCAGTCCCGGGCCTCGGCGAAGGCCTCCTCCGCGCGCCGTCGTTCGTCGGTGGACAGCGAGGCGTGCGAGAGGAAGGTGGTGACGCCGCGCAGCCGGAGCTGCTCGCCCAGCTCCTCGACGGTGCGCCGGGTCTCGCAGAACACCAGGCGCTTCTCGCCCCGGTGCAGGGCGGCGATGACGGTGGCCGCGTTGGCGACCGAGCCGACGAAGTCCAGCTCGATGTCACCGGGCGGGACACTCACGGACGCCACGGACTGCATGCCCTCCGCCTGGGGGAGCGCTACCCCGGGAGCGATGACCTGTCCTGGCCGGCGTCCCTTGCCGGATCCCTGGAGCCAGTCCAGCAGCTCGTGCGGGTTGCCGACGGTGGCGGACAGACCGACCCGCTGCACCGGCCGTTCGACGATCTTCTGCAGCCGTTCCAGCACGGCCAGCAGATGCCAGCCGCGGTCGTCGCCGGCGAAGGCGTGCACCTCGTCGACTACCACGCTGTGCACACCGGAGAAGAACGTCCGGTGGTCCACGTTCGCGCTGACCAGCATCGCCTCCAGCGACTCGGGGGTGGTCAGCAGCAGGTCCGGGCGTTGGGACAGGATGCGCCGGCGCCTGCTGGAGGCGATGTCGCCGTGCCACAGCTCGGCCGTCCGCCCCACCCAGCCGGCGTACGTCTCCAGCCGGGGGTGCAGATTGTTGAGGAGCGCCTTGAGCGGGGTGACGTAGAGGATGCCGGTGCCCTTCCACCCGTGCCGCTGTGCGCGGGTGAGGAGGGGGAACGCGGCGGCCTCCGTCTTGCCGCCGGCGGTCGGCGCCAGCAGTACGGCGTCCTGCCCGGACAGCAGCGGCCCGATCGCCTCCTCCTGCAGTGGCCGAAGAGAGCGCCAGCCCAGCGAGTTGACGATGTGGTGGGTGAGGATCGGGTCGAGCAGGTCCAGCGCGTCGGCGCTCACGGCAGCTCCAGCTCCACGTCACCGGCGCCCGCGGCCGCGTTGCGCTCCACCTCGTCGAGTTCCGCGGTGTTCACGGTGAGGGTGTAGTGGACGCGGGGATCGAAGTCGTCGAAGGTGTCGATCCGGTCGAGCACGTCGGCGACCAGCTTCCGCAGGTACAGCCGGGGCGCGATGCCGGCCTTGCCGCCGAGCGATCCGGTGACGGCACGCGCCAGCTCGTCCAGATAGCCGTCATCGGCGCGGGCTGCGACGCGCTTCGGGTTGCGGGCGGTGGCCTCGTACACGCCGCGCACCTTGCGCCCCAGTTCCCCGAGGGAGGCCAGATCGAAGCCGGGCAGGCGCAGTTGGACGGCCCGGGGCGAGTCGAACCGCGGGTCGGTCGTGAAGTCCGTGGCCAGCCGCTGGGCGAGCGGTGCCAGGCGCTGCACGCCCTGCTGTCCGTCGTAGAAGGCGGGGGTACCGGTGATGACGAGGAACAGCCCCGGGAATCGTCCGGCGTCGATCTCGTCGAGCAGTTGGCGCAGGGCGTTGAGGGACTTCTCCCGCACGTCGCCGCGCACCCGCTGGAGGGTCTCCACCTCGTCGAGGACGAGGAGCAGCCCGGGGTGACCGCAGTCCCGCAGCACGGTCAGCAGCCCCTGGAGGAACCCGAGCGCGGCGAAGTGGTCCAGGTCGCCGCGTACCCCGGCGGCCCGTTTGGCGGAGGCGGCCACGGACTTCTGGCCGCCGAGCCAGGCGATCAGTGCCTCGGCGCGTGCTCCGTCACCGGCCGCCACGGCCTCGCGGTAGCCGCGCAGCGCGGCCGAGAAGGCGGGGGTCGTGCGGGCGACGTCCGCGAGCCGCCGCTCCAGCAACTCGTCGACGGCGCGGGCGAGTCCGGCCTCGTCGTCCTGGTCGGCGTCCCCGGCGTCGAGGACCTCCTCCTCCAGCGCGTAGAACCAGGAGTCGATCACGGCGCGCAGGGCGGACGGTGCATGGGTGGCCGTCGCCAGCCGTTCCGTGAGCCGCCGGTACACGGTCTCCAACCGGTGCAGCGGAGTCTCCGTCTCGGAGATCTGCACCTCGCTGACGGCCAGGCCCCGCCGCTTGGCCCGCTCGGCGAGCCAGCGGGCGAAGAACGTCTTGCCGGAGCCGTACTCACCGCGCAGCGCGTGGAAGGCGGAGCCGCCGCGGGCGACGGTGGCGAGGTCGTCGTCGAGGGCGCCCGCGAACCGGTCCAGGCCGACGGCGAACAGCCCGAGCCCCTGCTGCGGCACGGTGCCGCGGCGCAGCGCGTCGACCACGTCCCGGGCGCGGGCGGGGCTGATGCCCCCTGCCTGGGGGCCGTCTGCGGTGTTCACGAGGGCGTGCCTTCCAGGAACTGCTGCCGCAGCAGCTCCTTGTCGAGGTGGACGGTGCGCCCGGACTCGACCAGCTGGAGCACGGGGTAGCCGTCGATGTTGAGGAGCCGTTCGAGCATGGTGACGAACCGCTGCGGGTTGCGTTCGGACTTGCCGGTGGCGGCCTGGGCGGCGGCGGCGACGGCGGCCGGGGACAGTTTGCCGCCCGCTTCGAGCAGCGCGTCGAGCGCGGCGGCCACGGCCGGTCCGGCCGGCGCGTTCCGCACGAACTCGCGCTGCGTCTCGTACGGCTTGCTGCGCACCGTCTGTTCGCCCGGCGTGACGTGGCCCGGCTGCGGAGGCTGAGGGAACAGCCCTTCGGACTGCGCCGGCTGCTTGCGGCCGCCCTTGCCGCGGGGCGGGGCGGGCGCGGTCTCCTGCGGCTGTGCGGGTTCGGCAGCGCCCCGCCACCACTCGGGGGCGGTGTTCTCGGCGGGCAGTGCGGCCCAGCCGGCCGGGATCTCGCTGTCGGACGGCACGAACGCCAGTACGGGAACGGTGACCTCGGCGAGTGAGGCGCCGCCGTGGTAGCCGGCCTGGCGAGCGGTGTAGCGCAGGTCGTCGCGCCAGGCGGCGGCGACGCGCCCGCCGCCGGCCCGGACACGTGGCCCGGCGAGCTCCACCTCGCCGGACTGGGCGGGCCCGGTACGCCAGCGGGCTCCCTGCACGCCCTCGGCGACCACGGGGCCCGCCTCGCGCGGGCCGCGGTCCAGGACGTGCCCGTGGTCGGAGACGAGCAGGACCGGACGGCCGGCGCCGAGGGCGGCGCCCAGCAGGTCGGCCAGCTTGGCGATGTCGCCGATGCGCCAGCGGGCGCGCCCGCTCTCGCGTCCGTCCGCGAGGGCGTCGTCGATGGTGTTGAGGATGACCCCGACGATCGTTCTGTCGTCGGCGAGCGCGCCGAGGAGTTCGGGTGCGAGCCGGTGTCCGGCCGTTCCTTCGAAGCCGCCCTTGTGGAAGAGCACCGCTTCCCGACGGCGCTTCTTCCAGAAGGCCGTGAACCCGGCCCGCTCCACGTCCTGGCCGCCCTCGGCGGGCGCTCCGCAGAGCAGCGACGCCCGGCTGATCTTCGTCAGGGTGGGCAGCATGGCGACGGCGGCGAGCCGGCCCGCCTCCGCGGCGGGGACGATCTCGGTCCAGTTCCGCCGGTCGAACCCGGCGGCGAGTTCGACGGCCACGTCGGCACTCATCCCGTCCAGGACGAGGATGAGCGGCCGTCCGCCGTCCCGGGCGAGGGGCGCGGCCGCCTCCGCGAGCACGTCCTCGATCAGCAGTGCCCCGTTCGGAGCCTGCTGGGAGGCGGCCTCGGTCCAGGTGGCGAGGACGGCGGCGAACTGCTCGTCGAGTTGCCGGCGCCGGTCGCGCACCCGGGCGATCAGCCGGTGGTACGCCTCTCCGACCTCGCTGTCCCGCGAGGCGTCGCCCTCGGCGAGTATTCCGGCCGCCAGGTCCACCCAGCCGGTGGACTCCATGTGGTGGCGCACGCTCCTGCCGACCGAGCCCGGGGCGGCCTGCGGGGTGTCGAGCCAGCGCAACAGGCGTACGGCGGTCCGGGCCCGCTCGGTGGATTCGGTGTGCAGGACGGCGAGCTGGTGGTCGGCGAGATCGCGCAGCGCGGCCTGGGCCGGGCCGGGCCGTCCGTCGAGTGCGGCGGCGAGTGACCGCAGCCGCGTCCGGTAGCCGGAGGGCAGCAGTCGGTCCCCGGCCAGCAGGCCGGTCAGCCGGGCGGTCTCGGCGAGTTGGTCGGCACGCTCCAGCACGGCCAGGACCCGGCTGTGGGCGTCCGCGCCCGCCCCTCCGCCCGCCTCCGCCTGCGCGATCCACCGGGTGAGCACGCCGGTGGCCGCCGCCGCGTACGGGCCGAGTACGTCGAACGAGCCGAGCGCCCGGCCGAACAGCGTGCCGAGCGCGAACCCGGCGTCGGCGGCCGACGGGCAGGCGAGGACGGCCGAGGCGAGCGCGCCGAGCGGCAGCGCGTCGGCGCCCCGCCCGTCGGCCGCCAGCGCGAGCAGCGTGGGTGCGGCGGGCCCGGTCACCTCCTCCAGCCATTCCGCCAGTCCGGCCCGCTGCTGGTCGGGCAGTTCGGCGAACAGCCGGGGACCGGCCGGGGTGCGGCTCCAGTCGAAGAGGGTGTCGGCGTCCAGGTCGAGGGAGTCGGCGCGCATGTCGCCGAGGCCGACGCGGGCGGCGAGCAGGGCGCGCAGTGCCCGGTCGCGGGTGAGGACGGACCCGGCTCTGGGCCAGCCGCCGGGCGGTTCGGCCTCCAGGAGCGCGTCGAGCAGCCAGGTCTCGCGCACCATCCGGGTGTCCAGGTCACCGGCCCCGAACAGCTGCTTGACGATGTCGGCCTGCTCGACGGCCAGCGGCCTGCGCCGCACGGCGTGTCCGCGCAGGTCCCAGCCCAGCTGGTCGGCGGGGACCCTGCCGGTGACGACGAGGACGCTGTCCCCGCCGGGGTCGGTCTCGGTGGTGTGGCGCCGCCAGGCGTCGGCGATGCCGAGCGGCGAGTCCTGGTCGGTGACGTGCACGCGCCGGGCGGCGCCGTCCACCCGCACGGTGAACTCCCGCTCCTCGTCACCGCCCGCCCACACGGCGTCGACCAGCACCAGCCGCCGCCCCTCGGCCCGCGGCAGCTCCGTCTCCAGCAGCACCTCGACGGCACGCCGCCCGGCGGCGGGCCGGGCGGCCATCAGCGGGCCCCTTCGGCGTCCTCGGCGGAGGACTCGCCCGAGGACTCGCCGGAGGGTGCGACCGGCTTCCAGCTGATCTCCACGGAGGCGTCCGGATGCGCGGCCAGGAAGGCGCGGATGTCGTCGCGGACGCCCGCCAGGCCGTCGGCCAGCCGCTGCTCCAGCGGGGTGGCCCCGCCGGCCGCGATGAGCCGCCGCCCGGACGACGCGCGCGGCGCGGCCGGGCCGTCGGCCGGCGCAGCGGGGGCGGGCTCCGGCCGTGCCGCCGCCGGTACGGCGTCCCCGTCCGGCCCTGCCGGGACGGCACCGCCGGCTCCCGGCCGCGGATGGTGTGTCGCTACCTCCGGCTCGCTCACCCGCACGTCCCGCGCCCCCGGAGCCGGCTCCTGGCGCGGTGTGAACACGGTCTCCACCTGGAGCGCGGCGTTGATGATGGAGTTGGCCTTCTCCCCGGCGTGGCCGAGCACCGGCACCAGCGACCGCTCGAACTCCGAGGCACGGGCGGCGAGGGCGATCTCGTCGAAGAGCCGCCGGGCCCGGTCGCCGACGCCGTCCTCCCGGCCGGTCAGCCCGCGCACGTTGGTCAGCGCCGGCCAGGCGGCCTCGTCCAGGGCCCGCAGCACCTCACCGGCGCTGCCCATGGCGGTGTTCAGGTCCCGCTCGGTGGCCGTGCAGGACGCGGAGGCCAGCTCGCGCACCAGGGCGGTGGCGTCGCTGCCGTGCCGGGTCAGCCGGGCGAGCAGGCCGGCAGCCTCCCGCAGGATCGCCACCCGGGGCGCGGGCTCACCGGGCGCGTCGAGGCCGAGCAGCGCCGCGTGCCGGTCCAGCGAGGCCCGCACCCCGGCGACGTCCCGCTCCCAGGCGTCCGCCTTGGCGCGGATGTCCTCGGCGAGCCGGTTGACGTTCCGGGCGTACATGTTCGGCTTGGCGGAGACGCCGAACAGCCGGGCCGCCCGCTCGCGGGCCGCCGCGTACTCGTCCTCGCTGGGCAGGGGCTGCGAACGCAGCGACCAGCCGGGCCCGATCTCGTGCAGCGCGGGCGCCTCCCGCTCCGGGCCGCCCTGGTACACCCAGGCCCGGTCGTCCAGCAGCGCGTACGCGGAGATGAGCAGGTTCCCGGTGAGCTTGTCGAGGCCCCCGTAGCCGAGGTCCCTGGTGATCCAGCCGCGGATGTCCTCGACGGCCAGGTCACCGCGCTGCTTGTGCGCGGAGGCGGCCTGGTTGATCCGGGTGCGCCAGTCCTGCCGCATGACCAGCGGACCGTCGTGCACCGTGCCCAGCTCGAGCGGTTCCACGACCCGCTTGACGGTCTTCAGGTGGTGGCTGTCGACGTTCTGGGCGCGCCCGCCCTCGTCCATGGCCCGGGTGATCCACTCCAGGGCGGTCCGCAGCTCGGCCGGGCTCACCGCCTTGCGCTGCCCCTTGCCGTCGAGTCCGAAGTCGGGGTGCTTCGGGTACAGCGCGGAGAACATGCCGTCGGCCAGATGCTGCACGTTCGCCTCGAAGCCCTTGCCGCCCTCCTCGCGCGGCTGCGCGAACTCCGGCTGGAGCGAGAGCACGTGCCGGCCGTCGGGCACCTCGGGGCCGGGGTTGGCGTCGGTCGGCCGGGCCAGCCCGTACACCTCGGCGAGCGCGCCGGTGAGCTGGTCGGTGAGGGTGTCGCGGGCCACCTCCAGCTGTCGCCGGACCTTGGCCCGGTCGTCGGGCGGGAAGTTGCCGGTGTAGTCGGTGAGCCGGTCGCGTTCCAGCAGGAAGTTGATCCGCATCAGCCGGCCGAGCTGGGCGCGGCGCTGGTCGGAGAAGAAGTCGGTGAGCCACACCAGGGTCGGTGCGGTCACCCCGTCCTTCCTCAGCTGTTCCACGCGGTGGAAGTCGTCGCTGGGGTAGTGGTCGCCGTCGTCGAAGGGGTAGTCGACGACGAACCGCACGTTGCCCGCGGTCGCCGGGGTGAACTGCTCGTCCGGCAGGTCGGCCCGGTCCCGCACGTTGCCGAAGACGAACTCGGCGAGGCGCCGGGTGCCCCGCCAGACGATCTCCTTCTCGGCGACGAACTGCCCGTCCCGGACGCCGACGGCCTCCCAGATCCGGTCGCGCAGCCACACCCGGCGCACGCCCGCCTTGTCCTCCTCGGCGACCGCGTCGAGCAGCGGCTCGATGTCCAGCTCGGACAGGTGCAGCGAGAACACCGGGTCGGTCTCGCCGTCGGAACGCACCTCGGACGGGAACGCGGCCTGCAGGTCCCGCATGCGCCGTACGACGACGTCACCGGCCGGCACGGTACGGGAGCGCACGGAGCCGTGGTTGAGGGCGGCGAGCCGGGCCCCGGTGAGCCGGCGCAGCGCGGGCACGTCCGGGGCGAGCGCGCCCAGCAGCAGGGTCTTCACGAACCGGTCGTCGGCCCGGAAGTCGGCGTGCGTGTCGGAGCCGTACTTCTCCAGCAGGTGGGTGCGCGCCTTGCCGTAGAACTTCACGGCCGCCTCGGATTCGCGCTTCAGCTTGTCGGTGAAGGCGGCCCCGGAGCCGTCGACGAGGACGTCCCACAGGTCACCGAGCGGGATGAGCTGCCCGACGGCGGCGCCCGCGTTCTTCTGCAGCAGCTGCTGCACCAGCTTCAGACCGGTCCGCTCGCGCTGGAGGGCGCCGGAGAGGGCGACGAGCACGTTGAGCAGCGCGGGGGAGAGCGGGTAGACGGCGCGGAAGTCGGTCCAGTCGGCGTGGGTGGCGCCGCCGCCGTCCAGCAGGATGTCCTTGACCTGCTGGTTGGACCGGTCGACCCCGCCGAAGGCGTTCTCCAGCACCACGTCCTTGCCGGGTAGCGGCTTCAGCACCCGCTCCTTGATGATCTCCGGCAGGTTGCGGTCCTCCAGGTCGACCGTGTCGAACCGCTCGTTCAGGTATTCGAGCGCCTGTTCCATGGCCTTGACGTCGGCGCCGAGCACGTCGGAGCCGACGAGCTGGGACAGGTCGCGCTGACGGGAGATGAACGACACGATCGGCACCGGCCGGTCGGCGTCCCCGGACTCGATCAGCTTCACCAGCTTCTGGATCTCGCTGTTGACGAAGGTCCGGTCCCGCATGTGCGCCTGGAGCCACAGCACCAGCTCGTCGAGGAACAGCACGACACCGTCGTAGTTCAGGGCGCGCGCGTGGCGGCTGATCGCGGACAGCCCGTTCTCCAGCGGCACGTACTTGGCGGCGTCGCCGCGCGCGCTCTCGGCGTACGACCGCATCGGCCCGGTGAGCAGCGCGGACACCAGCCGCTCGCGGCGCGAGTCCCCGGCCGGCGCGTCGAAGGCGTCGTCCAGCTCGCTCGAGGTCCAGGCCCCGCCGGCGCCGATCACCTGAAGCTCGTCATCGTCGTCGTCACCGCCCGCGGTAGCACCGTCCGCGGGCAGCAGCCGGACGAACGCGTCGTCGCCGAGCTGCTCCCGCATGCGCCGGGCGTCGGCAAGCATGGCGTCGGAGCGGAACACGGTCGGCGTGGGCGCCTTGGGGTGCTGCTCGCGCACGGCCCGCACGTACCCGCCGAGCAGCGCCTCGTCCAGGTTGGCCGCGCCGACCAGGTGGTACGGCACCATGAGGAACCTCTTGCCGCGCAGCCACTCGTCGTGCTCGGCGATGACCTCTCGGAGCCGCGGCTTGGCCCGCGCGGAGGCGTCCCCGTTGAGGACGGCGTGCAGCACGGTCAGGAAGTGGCTCTTACCGGCGCCGAAGGAACCGTGCAGGTAGGCGGCGTACGAGGCGTTCTTGCGCACGGCGCCGCGCACCAGCTTCAGCGCCTTGTCGAACTGCTCCCTGAGCTGCGGCGTGACGACGTACTCCTCGACCCGCCCCGCCGAGTCACCGGTGAACCCCTGGGACAGCTCGACCTTGAAGTCGCCGGCGTAGACGTCCTCCTTGATGTCGAGGACGTCCCTCAGTACGACGGTGTCGCCACCCCTGGCCATCGGCTGCTCCCGCTCCCCGGTGAAACCCGTGCCCCTTACAACTCCTCCTTATCCTGCCAGCTCGGGCGGGACTCTCGGCCGGGGAAGCATGAGATGAGTGCGACTGGTACCGCATGCTTGTACCATCGCACTGGTACGGCTTTTCCGTACCATTTCTGCCGATCCGGAGGGAGCGGGCCATGTCCATCACCGCCAGCGAGGCCCGAGCCAGGCTTTTCCCGTTGATCCAGCAGGTCAACGACGATCACGAGCCCGTCGAGATCACGTCCAGGGGCGGCAACGCCATACTGATGTCCGCCGACGACTTCCGCTCCTGGCAGGAGACCGTCTACCTGCTGCGTTCACCAGCCAATGCCGCCCACCTCATGGCGGCCGTCGCCGCCGACAAAGCTGCCGACACTCCGGTGATCACCAAGAGCATGGAGGAACTCCAGGCCCTTGCGGAGGACGGGGAGTGAGGGACGTACGGTTTCGTCCTACCGGGTGGGAGGACCTCCTGTACTGGCAGGACGCCGACAAGAAGCTGTTCCGCAAGCTTGTCCGCCTTATCGGCGAGATCCAGCGCGACCCCTTCACCGGCATCGGCAAACCGGAACCATTGAAGGGTGACCTGTCCGGCTACTGGTCGCGCCGGATCGACGACGAGCACCGACTCGTCTACCGGGCCACCGAGAAGGAAGTTGTGATCATCAAGGCCCGGTACCACTACTGACCTTCGCGCGATGCCAACGGAACCCCGGTGCCTACGACGGCCCACACGGTCTTGCCGGGAGCACCAGGGCGGTCCGTCACACCCCACTCCTTGGCCAGTGCGCCGACCATGACGAGTCCCCGCCCGCCGTCCTCCTCGCTCCCGGCGTCCCGCACCACGGGCAGACGCTCACCGCGGGTGTCGCTCACCTCGATGCGGACCCCGTTCTCGCCGTCCTGTCGGCACAGCCGCAGCTCGGCGTCCCGGCCCGGGACCCGGCCGTGCGTGACGGCGTTCGCGGCCAGCTCGGCGACGATCAGCTCGACGGTGTCGTTCGCCGTGCCGCCGTACGGCCAGCCCCAGGCGTCCATCTGCTGGGAGGCGAGCCGACGGGCGAGGCGTGCGCCGCGCGGAGTCGCTGTGAACCGGAGGGTGAAGGTCGTCATGCACCCAAAGATTTCGCCCCGCGTTCGGCGTGACCAGCAGAAACGGCACTACAGCCCGGCTTTGTGGGACCGCGGACGGCTGGTGTGGGGGGTGTCGGGCCGCCACGCGCGCCGAGGCATCCTTTGGCTCACGGTGGCCCTGTCCCGAAGATCCTCGTGCGGTAGAACAGAGGTCCGATCGCCCTTCTGCTGGGCGAGTGAGGCCTGGGGGAGTGCGTGGTGCTGCGACCGGACGTGAAACTGATCGTGGACGGCATGATCAAGGCGTCCATGACCATGGTGGACAGCGTCATGGTCGGCACCCGGGACACCGCCATCGCGGTCTTCCACGAACTAGACCGGCAGCACGGCATGGCCGGAGACGATGATGCCGGCCGCGCCTTCGCGAAGGTGTACCGGTCTGCGGCGGCCACCACACTCGACAAGATGGGCTTCAGCGCCTATGTGATGGGCGAGACGGGTAAGGGCCTGATGCGTACGTGCCGCGAGTTCATGGCACGGGAGAGCAGCATCGCCTCCGCCATTCTCGGCAAGCAGGTGGACCTGACCGACGGCATGGGCGACCCGGGAGCGGACTGCCCCGAAAGCTTCCTCGGGCTGGGCCAGGAACTCCCGGAGGTCGTGGGCGACACTGCGTGGTACGACCAGTACGCTCCCGCCGGGATGAGCGACCGGTTTCGCGGCTCCCCGGAGAAACTCCGGGACGTGGCGGGCACCTGGCACCGCGGCGCGAAGCTGATGACGCGTTTGCTGGAGGACGCGCAGGCCTGCGCGCACACCGCTGACAAGGCGCACTCCGGTGAGGCCGCCGACGCGTTCCGCAACTACTTCAAGGGCTTCGTCGGCTTCTCGGTGCCCCCCGAGCGGGCCCACCCGGACGAGCCGCTGGTCGCCAATCTCGTGGCCGCGTGTGCCCAGCTGGCGAAGGCGTGCGACCGGTACGCCGATCACGTCGAAGCGGCCAAGGCGCAGATCACCGAGGACCGGGTCGACCCCTTCCATGTGGACATGCCGTGGGACGCGCCCATGTTCGGCGGCAACGGTGACGACGGCGGCCTCCTCGACGCCGTTCTCGGTGACCCGTGGATCCACCGGCTCGGCGACGTCGCTCACGCCCTCGACGACTCCGAGAAGCGCGTCAAGCTGCCCCAGGGCTCGGACGACCCGCCGGGGCTGCCCGGCCTGCCGCTGCTCCCGGTCCCCGAGCCCGTGCCCGTACCGCTCGCTCTCGCCTCGTACAAGGGAGGTGTGCCGGGGATCGTGCCGGCCGTCTACCGGGATCCCGACCCCAACGTGGCCCACCAGGACCCCCTGCCGCCGGTGCCCGGCACCACCCGGATGCTCACCGATGCCGAGCGGAGGTCGTTCGAGAGGTGGGTGAACACGTTGCGACCCATGGGCTTCGGCGGGCGGCCCGACGTGACAGACCCCGCCAACGCCTACCAACTGCGGACCGCCGGCTACCCCGAGCGGCTCATACCGTTGCCCGCCGATGCCCGAAAGGGCGCCATCGCGGCGGACGGCATGCGGCCGGTCGACGGCTACATGGTCGACGCCAAATACGTGCAGGGCACCGATGACGAGTGCAAGAAGAACTCGTTCCGTACACCGGACACTTTCGCACTAGAAGACAAGTACGACGAGAACGGCAAGAAGAAATGGAGTAAGAAGGACGTTCTTGTCGGCAAGGATGAGAAGGAACTGAACGACTACCGGCTGGCGATGAACGAGCACGAGCAGATCCGCGGCCTGGAGATCATGACGAACGACAAGGATGCTGCCGCCTATTGGCAGACACTCATGGCTGTCCAGCAAGTCAGGGGAACCTCCCGGTACGTGCCCTGATCTCGAACGCGAACGACGAAGGAAACCTCCCACCGTGGACCTCGACGACTACCAGACGACCTACCTGCTCTACGCGCCCGCCAAGAACCCCGCCGGCTGGAATCTCGACCTGGCCGCGTTCGGCGCCGCGCTCGACGCCGCGTTCCACGACGTTCGCTACGAGACTGAGCAGGGCCGCCAACTGCGGCTGTGTTTCTGGGCCGTGACGGAGGACGGAATCGTGTTCGACGGCTTCGCCACCAACGAAGGCCGGGACACGGTCCTCCTCACGGACAACACCCCCGGTGAAGCGGCCGTCTTCATCGCCTGGCTCCGTGATTCGTTCCTTCCGTCACCGGACCTGATCCGCTTCACCACGGAGCCCGCTGTGGAGCGGGGGATCGAGACGGACTGGCGCGTGCCCGCGACTGCCGACACAGCGAGCATCGCCGAGGAGCTGAAGCATCACATCCAGGTCGTAGAGGGCTGAACGGCCAGGGCCACGCCTTCCACCCTGTCGGCGGGGGACTCGGTCACGCGGACACCCGGCGCACTCTGTTGTCGTCCGTCACCTCGTACACCTATATCCGCAGCAGGTCGCGGACGTGGCCCGAAACGCGCTCGACGGCCTTCACGGACGAGGACGGCACGACGAGCGCGTACCAGGTCCGGGCATCCAGGCACAGACCGGTCCGCAGGTGACGGGTCAGGCCTCGACCCGCTGCACGGTGATCTCGAACTGTTCCCCGGCCTCTTCCCACTGGGCCACCAGCGGGCTGCCTTCCTCCCTGCACTTGCGCATGTACCAAAGGCAGAGGCCGAGGTCGGAGCCGGGGCTGCAGAACGCGCGCAGATGTGCGCGGATCCCAGCATGCTCCACGGCCGCGATCGCTGCCTCTGTCGCCGCGTCCTTCTCCTCACACGGCACGAGGCCGTCGGAGCCCTCGCCGATACCGGTGGCGACCCGGAGGGCATCGAGAAGAGTGCCGTCCGACGCGATTCTGGCCCGCACCACGCACCACGTCTTCGCGGGCAGGTCCGGCGAGGTGAGGTCGACCCCGTGGCGTGCGGTCAGGCGCGCCAGATCGGCGCCCCTGACTACAGGCCGGCGTTCGTGACCTCGCACCTTGACGGCCGCCAGGTCTTCCTTGAAAGCCGCTGGGAAGTCCACCGCGGTGTCGATCTCGAACAGTGACCGGCTCGCGTCGAACCGGAGCTCCGGGTAGCCCACCTCGTCGAGCAGCAGCAGGTTCTCGTTGGTTATCGTCTCCCGGCCGGCGAGAGCGGCCGGCTCCAACCAGGCGGGATCCGTGTCGGCCTGGGATTCGTAGAGCCAGCTGCCGCTGTAGTCGGCCGCGTATTCCGCGCCAAAATCGAAGTCCGCGAGGGGATGGCCCAGCAGGACGCCGAAGGCCTGCGTCAGTGACGACTCCCAGTCGTCACCAGTGGCGGGGATGGGGAGGTTGGACATGACGTTCACGACTTTCCATGGGATGGGGACCGTGACGACGGTGGACGGGGTCCATGCACGGAGCAAACGATCAGGACCGACTGTACGAGGAACCGCTGACATCGCCCCCGCCTCCAAACAGCAGTGATACGCGTCGACCGGCAGCCTTACCTGTCGGCCCCCGGCTCCGGTGTCCCCGAGCAGCCGGCCGAACCTGTGTCGCGTCAGGGCGTTTTCGCCGGTACCTGATCGCACAGGCCGTTGACGTACGGCTCCTCGCTGTCGTGTCTCGCTCCCATGGCGAGCATGCCGCCAGGGACCTCTGGCGACGGGGACTCATGTGACGACGGGCTCCCGCAGGGTGGGCGGCGTGCGTGGCCCGGGCCGACCGGGCGCGTGTGCAGGCGAGTTGCGGCAACGGCGGCACAGTGTGTCCTTGTCGACCGGCCGCGTTCGTGCGCTGCTCCAGCCAGGCACGGACGGAGGTCCTGGAGCGGGGAGGAGAAGGAGGGCGGACCGGTAACGAGCGGGCCACAGGATCGTACGCCCGCCGCGTTTTCTGGTGATCAACGCGACTCCTGTGACACCATCAACCACCGCTTTATGCAGGGGGGTTGTTCAAATGGCGGGTTGGACCAAAGATCACAAAATCGCGATCATCGTCGCTGTTATCGGACTGGTGGGGGCGATCACCGCTGCGCTGATTACCGGGATGCTGGCGTCGGACACCAATGACATCCATCAGCGGACGGGCAAGGACGGCAACATCTGCATCAACTCACAGTGCTGAGCGGGGACGGAGAACATGAAGGCCATGAAGGCCTGGCGAAGAGCCCCCCGGGCACTGGCACTGGCGGCGCTGTGCGCCCTCGCGCTCACGTCGTGCAAGGACACCACGATCAACCAGCACGCGGGCGGGGGCGCCGCGGTGTGTCAGGACTCGACCTGCTCCGACGGGGGATCCCCGGGCGGGCAGGACGCCCCTTCCCCCGCCGACTCCCCGTCGACCGAGACACCGTCGACGGAATCCTCCGCCCCGAGCCGCGGTGACGGAGGCCAGGGCGGCGGGGACTCGGGCACGGACGGCGGCACCAGCGGTTCGGGCGGAAGCTCCGGCGGCAGCACCACTGCCGAACAGGGCGAGGCGCCCCCGGTGCGCGTCGAACTGTCCGGCGGGAACCTTCCGGGCGGGCTCCAGGACTCCGCGGACGGCTGCGATTTCGGTATCTGTGCCACCTGGAGCGCCGACAACGTGGTCATCGGCAGCCGGTCCTTCAGGACGGGCTTCGTTCTGACCTGCTCCGTCGCGTGCGGAGCGAACGACAGCGGCTACTTCCAGATGAAGACGGCCGGCAAGTACACCAGGTTCGACGGGACGTTCGGGATCGCCGCCGACTCTCCCGGGAGCGACAAGACACAGACACTGGAGCTGACACTGGCCGATCAGGGCACCGGAAAGGTCCTTTACTCGAAGACGCTGGAGTACGGCAGGACCTACACACTCAAGGGTCTGGACATCTCACACGTGGGGCTGTTGCGCATCACGTTCGCGGGGCCGCTCGCGTCCGCCCATGGTGCGGTGGGAGCTCCGGTTGTCCACAGGTGAGGCAGCACGATCGGGGCAGAGGAACATGCGCGTCCGGAGCACGGTGATCGGGGGGTCCGTCCTGGTGTGCCTGCTGATGCCGGTGGTCACCGCATGCGGTGACACCAACAACATCACGCAGCACGCCGGACGGGACGGCAAGGTGTGCGTCGACAACGCGGCCTGTCAGGAGGGGGCGGCGGAGTCCCCGGCGTCGGAGACCCCGGATGCCTCCAGCCCATCGGACACGGAACCCGCAACGGAACCCGGTTCCGGCAGCTCTGCCGGTGGTGGCACCGAGGACCAGGCGTCGTCGGCGGCTCCCGGCCCCGCGAGGTCCGGGGGGACTCCCGGCGCGGCGGTCTCGGACGTGCGTCTGCGCTACCTGACCGACGTCGGCCCCATCGGGGGCTACGGCAACAACGAGGGCAAGGGACCCTCCCGGCTCGGTGACTCGGTCCTCCCGCAGAGCATCGAGTTCGCACCGGGTGTCTTCGCCACCGAAGTCAAGTCCCTGTCGTTCAATGTGCCGTCCGGCCTGACCCGCTTCCAGGCGACTGTCGGGCTCGACCAGAACACGCTGCCCGACTACGAGGCACACCTCGGCATCAGACGCCGCGACGGAACGACGCTCGCCGACCTCACCCTGAAAAGCGGAGAGACCTACCCGGTTTCGGAGGACCTCGGTGGCACGAACCTGATCACCATCGATGTCGAGATCGTGCACTGGGCCAAGGACGCCATCAACAGCCGACCGCACGTGGTCGTGGGCAACGGCAGGTTCGTCAAGTAGTCCCCGGCACGGAGGACGGCCCGGCCGCACCCCGGTCACGGCGGCCACCCCGGCCCAGACGTGGGGGCGGTGGGCGAGGGCGTCGGGCTTGTCGGGCACTGGTCGAAGCCGCCCGTCAGGGTGTCGCTCGCCCGCTGTCAGACCGTGCCTCCGCGTCGGCGGTAGGTGATGATGCCCTGGATGTCCGTTGGTCTCCGCCCCCTCCGTCGGCCGCCCGGACCGTTCGACTTCAACCCGGAGGTGTCGTGCACAAGTTCGATCACTGCAAAGGGGGAGCAACGGCTGTTGGTGGGGTCTGGGTGCGGCCGGCGATGCGGCTGGGAGAACCGATGCCCCGCCGAGGTGACGCGGGGTTCGTGCACTGCAGAGGGTCTCGTCGCGGACGGACCAGGGCGTCAAGGACATCTTCCGGTAGACGGTGGGGTCCGGCCCTGTCGGGGTTGTCGCGCCCTGCGCCACCGCCCGAACGGCCGCCGCCCGTCCCGCCGGGGTTCCCGTTCGCGCGAGGATTCCGGGTCAGACGTAGGCATCCCCGAACGCCCGCGCGAACTCCGGGTCGGTCACCGTCCCGTTGCCGCCGCCTCCGGTGCGGTGGCCGCGGCCGGAGAGAGCCATGACGGGATCGAGCACCTCACCCATGTAGTGGCGGATCCAGTCGGAGGGCTGTCCCTCGTAGGCCGGCAGCGGGGTGAGGACCGCCAGGCTTCCGGTGGGATGGCTGACGACGCCCCAGACGATGCGGTACGTCCCGACGCGGCTCACGATCAGCCCGTTGGGCCTGACGTCCTGGTCCTCCGCGAGACGCGGAGCCGCCTCGAGGATCGCTCCGGTCGTGTCGTCCGGACCGACCGACGTCTGCACCTGGTGACGAGTCCGGAACTCTCGATCAGCCCGTGGAGTGACTCGACCCTGGTGCCCCGGGCGTGTGGGCTGAGTGTCAGGCGGTACACGGCGGTAGCCCTTCGTCGCAGGAGACGGATGCGGTGCGTAGTAAGGGAGTTGGGTGTCCTCGGCTGAGTGCGGGGGAGTCGTCGTCACTCGGAAGACTACCCGCCGAGTTCGGTACATCCGGTGCAACTGGTTTGAATTCTGCGGATAATCCGGTCATGGGTTCACCACCGCCGCAGCCCGAAGTGGGCGACATCCGGTTCAACGGCACGACCGTGGAGTACTTCGACGGCACCGGATGGGTGCGGCACGAAGAACTCCCCGACGACCAGGCACCACCCGACCTGCGCGGCCACGACGAGGACGGCACAGGGCCGGACGACGACCCCTCGTTCCCGGGATGAGCAGCCCCGCCGAGCCGCCGGCCGGCGACCCGGGCCCCGACCCCGTGCTCGCCGATCTGCGGGCCTCCGTCGACGACATGCGCGCCACGGCCCGCTGGATCACCGGAGCGGCGGCGGGAGTCGGCGCTCTGGTGCTGGCCGGTGGGCCACTCGTGATCGTCAAGGACCTGAACGACGCCGGAGACGTGGCCGCGGCCGCCGGCGGCATGCTGCTGGCCGTCGTCGGGGTCGTCTGGGTGGTGTGGCGCACCAGCGAGGTGCTCAGCCCACGGACGGCCACGCTCGACGATCTCGGCTCACCGGACCTGGCCGGTCTGCGGAAGCTGATCGACCGGTCACCGAGCGACTTCTACGGCCCGCATGCCACCGACCCGGCCGCGCTGCGGCGGGAGCGCCGGCTGCGGCTGACCGTGGCGGCCCGTCTCGAAGCCCTGCTGGCCCGTGAGAGCGATCCCGCGCGGGTGCGGGTCCTGACCCACGAGGCGGCCGTCGCCCGGCGGAACGCACTGCTGATCCAGCGTCTGCAACAGCGACTGCTCGCCTGGATCCACGCCTGGCAGGTACGGCAGTCCCTGCTGCGGGCCCGGCGGGACACCCTGCTGGCCGCGCTGCTGGTCCTGGCCGGTGCCGTCCTGTACGTCACCGCGCCACTCGACGCGAAGGAGGAGCCGACCGTCGTGTACGTCTGCGAGGCGGGTGCCGCCGCGAAACCGAAAGCCGTCCACGCGGCCGCCCACGGGCAGGGGGACCCCTGTGCTCGATGAACCGCTGCCGGCGTTACCCCCCGGCCCACTGCACTGGCGGCTTCGCATCCGGCATGCCGCCGTCACCCTCAGCGCCGGCTCGGAGATTGTCGCCGAAGGTCCCGGTGCGGATGTGTCCTTCTCCCTGACGGAGACCGTGCAGGCGCTGCACCGGGCGTACGAGGCCGCCGGCCGGGGCGCTCGCCGACGCGCGACCGGCGTCCCACCGCAGGTGCTGATGCGGCGTCTGGGAGGCCTGCTCGCCGAGGCGGTGGGCGTCCCGACGCTCCGCGCCCTCACCACGGCGTCGGAGAGCGGGGCGGCGAGGGAGCACGGCCTGCCGCTCACCATCGAGGCGGAACGGGGACGGCTCGACGGGCTGCCGTGGGAGGCCCTGACGCTGCCCGGCCGGTCGGCACCGCTGGCGCTCCACCCCACCATCCGTCCGTACCGCAGCTTCGGCGACCACCTGGTGCCCGCACACGCCGGCCGGCCGGACCGACCGCTGCGGCTGCTCGTTCTGCTCGCCGGGCCCCGCAAGGCCCCCGGCCGCCGGGAGCCCCTGCTCGACCTGGACGCGGAGACGGCGCGTCTGGCGGCTGCCGTGTCCAGGATCCCGGGCCGCGCGGACCTACGGGTGCTCAGCTCCGGCAGTCTCGCCGCGCTCGGCGCCGCGCTGGCGGAGAAACCCGCCGACGTCGTCCACATCGTCTGCCACGCCAGGCCCGGCGAACTCCTGTTGGAGGACGAGGCCGGGGAACGCGAGCCGGTGACCGCCGAGGCCCTGTGCCGGGCCCTGCGAGGCACCCACGGTGTCCCCGCGGTGGTCCTGGCGGGCTGTTCGACGGCGGCGTCGGTGAACCGCTCTCCCGCCGGGCCCGCGGAGCCGGCGCACCACAGCAGGTCTCTGCCCGGGCTGGCACAGAGCCTCACGGAGTCCGGCGCGCCCGCCGTCGTCGCCATGTCCGCACCGGTCCGGGACGCGTACGCCGGCGCGCTGATGGCCGACATGTACGCCGGGCTGGCCGCAGGCCGGCCCCTGTGGGAGGCGTTGCACGACGCCCGCACCGAGCAGGAACGCCTCCGCCGCGCCGGCAACGACTGGCTGCCGGAATGGCATGTGCCGATTCTCTTCGCCGGGCCCCGCCCCGAGCCGGTGGAACCCGACCGCGGTGAGGCCCCGACGCCGGCCGCCGCGCCCGAGGCGCCGCTCGCGCTGCCGCTCGGCTCGTTCGTGGGCCGCCGGGCGCAGTTGCGCCTCGCGCTGAACGCCCTCGCCGACGACGGCTCCGGGCTCGTCGTGCACGGGGTGGGCGGGGTCGGGAAGACCGCCTTCGTCGGCGAGTTGCTGCGGCTGCGGGCCGCGTCGACCTCTCCCGTGCTGCTGAAGGGCCCGGTCGGTCCCGACGAGATCCTGCGCGGCGTCGCGAAGGTGCTCGTGGGGGATACGGACGACGCACGGATATCCGAGCTGTCCGACGCGGAGCGGCCCTGGTCCGTGCGCCTGGCCGTCCTCGCCGGCCTCACCGCCACCGACGCGGGCCCGAGTGCGGGCGCGGGCAAGGAGGTTCGTCCCACGGCGCCGGAAGGACCTGCCCGGTCGCTGACGGTGGTGCTGGACGACTTCGAGGCCAACCTGATCCGCGACCCGCGCGGCCGGATCCGTTTCACCGACCCCGAACTGGCGGACTTCCTCACCGCGTGGACCACCCAGGCCACGGCCACCTCCCTGCTGATCGCCTCGCGTCATCCCCTCCCGACGGCGGACGGACCCGCCTCTCGGCGTCTGCACCAGCTCCCGCTTCCTCCGCTCACCCCGGACGAGACCGATCTGATGCGACTGCGACTGCCCCTGTCGCGGCGGCTGCCCTGGCGGAAGTGGCGGGAGATCCGGCAGGTCGTCGGCGGTCATCCCCGTACGTACGCCTATCTGGAAGCGCTCCTCGGCGCCGGTCGGACGACGGACGACCTGGCGGGCCGTATCGGCCGGCTCGGCGGTGGCCTCGACGCCGCGCGCGCCCGCGTCCGGGGCGAGCTGCGTCCCGCCGTGCAGGAGGCGCTGAGCCTCACGGCCGCCGACACCCTGCTCGGCGACCTGCTGTCCACGCTGGACCCGGCGAGCCGCACCGTGCTGCACCGCGCGGCGGTGCATCGTGTGCCCGTCCCGGCGTCGGCGTTCACCGGCCCGGACGATGCGCCGGAGAGTCCGGAGGGGACACGCGAGCGCCTCGGTGCGCTGGCCGCCTCAGGGCTGCTGGCCGAGGACGGCAAGGATGCGGCCGGTGTGCCGTTGTGGAGCGTTCACCGCTGGACCGCGGCCGAACTGGACCGTCTCGACCCGGAGGCCGCACAGGACGCCCACCGCCGGGCGGCCGCGTACACGGAGGGGGTCTTCTCCGACACCGGTCTGCCCGAACCGGTACGCGTCGACGCGGCGTTCGAGTCCCTGCACCATCTCGACGCCGTCCGGCTGCACCGGGAGGCGGGAGCGCTGGGCCGCCGCCTGTGCGGGGTGCTGCACGCCATGGGCCGCTGGACGACGGAACGGGCCCTGTGCCGGCGCATGCTGGAGTGGAGCGAACCGGGCACGGAGTCGGAGGCCGTCGTCCATCGCCAGCTCGGTCTCATCGCCCGCGACCGGGGCGACATGAGGGAGGCGCGCGAGCACCTGGAACGGGCCCTGGCCGTCAGCACGGCGGCCGGCGACCCGCTGGGTGTCGCCTTCGCCGAGCACCAGCTCGGGTCCATCGAGCACGAACAAGGCGATCACAGCACCGCCGAGGCCCGGTACCGCCGGGCCCGCACGGCCTTCCGGGAGCTGGGCCGGGAACGGGACGCCGCCGCCACCCTTTACCAGCTGTCCATGCTGAACCAGTACGACGGACGCCCGGCGGAGGCCAGAGCCGGTTTCGAGGAGGCACAGGAGGTCTTCGCGAAGTTCGAGGACGCCGGCGCGGTCGGTGCCTGCCACCGCAGTCTGGCCTACCTGGCCGAGGACGAGGGGGACCTGGACACCGCCATGGCCCACTGCCGCTCGGCGCTGGCTCTCTGCGAGAGCACAGGTGAAGCGGCGCAGGCGGACGAACTGCGCAATCAGATCGGCACCTTGTACGTGCTCATGGAGGACTACCAGGCGGCGCACGCCGAGTTCGACGCCGCACTGCGCTCGGCCGTCGCCCGTGACGCACCCGAGGAGATGGCCCGCTCCCACCAGCACCTGGGGGTCTGCGCGGAGCGCATGGGCGCCCTGGACATCGCGGAGGAGCACACCCGTACGGCCCTGGAACTGAACCGGGAGCTGGACCGTGTCGCCGCGCAGGCACAGTGCCTGCGCCGTCTCGCCGTCCTCGCCCGGCTGCGCGGCAGGCCGGCGGACGGACTCGGGTACGCCCGCCGTGCTCTCGTCCTCTTCGGCCGCACCGACGAGACCGGAGACCGCCCCGACACCTACCTCACCATCGGCGACTGCCTGCGCGACCTCGGCCGTGTCCCGGAAGCCCGGCGCTTCTACACGTCCGCCCTCCGGGACGCCGGGACGCCCCGCCTCGTCGAGCGCGCCCGTGCGGCCCTGCGGGAGCTGGACGAGGACAGCAAGCGGAAAGCAGAGGGGAAGTAGAGAGAAAGTAAGCGGAAAGCATTTGACAGCAACCCGCCTTCTTTCCCCATGCTGTTCCCCGTCGGGGGCGTTCGTCACCGTCGGGTGAAGGCGAAGGGGAATGACAATGATCAAGGTGACCATCGAGGCGGAGCCGGGGGAGATGCCCGCGCTGATCGAGGCGCTGGCGGCCCACGGGGCCGAGTTCAGCCTGCGCAGCAAGGCGCGGCCGGCGCAGCGCAGCGAGCCCGTGCTGAACGCGGACGTGCTCGACCTGCTGCGCACGCGGGCTCCCGCCCAGCAGCTCGACCACTTCGTCTCCTTCGTGGAGACGGAGGTCCGCGAGCACGGAGCCGTCGCCGAGCTGGGCACCGAGAAGACGAGCTACGTCAAGCTCTACGTGCCCGGCCCCCGCAAGGTGGGCGCGTACTGCTACGTCCGGCCCGATCGCGGCTACCTGGACTTCCGCGTGCCGATCGACGCCGCGGACGGCTGCCGTTTCGCGTACGCGCGTGACGTCCGGAGCGACAACTCGCACCCGGTGCGCTGCCCCCTGACGAAGGCGGACGCCCTGCCCGAGGCGCACCGGCTGGCCGACCTGGCTCGGGAGATCGCGCAAAACGCGTGACCGGTCGCGCCTCGGACCAGCGGGACGTTCCTCCTGCTGGTCCGAGGTGGTGTGCAACGCGGTTCCCAGGTGCCCGGGACGAGGGGCTGGCGCGGAGCCGGTGCGATCACATGGGCACGGTGGTGGTGCGGGCGGTGCACGCCGGACACAGGGGCTCCTCTCCGGTCGGCCGGAAGAGGGTCGCCTGTACGTGGTCGCCCTCGCATTCGCGGAGGGTGGCGAGCCGGGTGGAGAGGCCGGGGCGCTCCTGCGGGGCGTGCGGAGGCGCGTTTCGCGGTGGGGGCGAGGCGAGCGCGGGCGGGACCGGTGGCACCTCGGTGAGGAGGTAGCGCAGGAGGCCGCCGGGGCGGTGGACGCGGGTGTCGCCGTCGGGGAGGTTGCGCAGGATGTGGGCGCGGATCGCGGCGGGCGGGTGCCCGGCGGCGAGCCAGCGGGCGGTGAGGTCCGTCAGCTCGGCGTGCATCGCGCGGGGGATGGTGCGCAGGGCCGGGTCGAGGTCGCGGTAGGAGGCGGCGAGGGTGCGGGCCTCTTCGAGGTGGGGGGTAGGGGGGTGGGGCCTTCCGTCCTCGTGGTCCTCGCGGTCTACCTGGGCTTGCGGGGCTTCCGGGGCTGGCGAGGCGTGCGGGGCTTCGGGGGCTTCGGCGGGTGCGGGGGCATCGGGTGCGTCCTCGGGGGGTTTGGGGGGTTGGTTGTGGGTGTCCACATGGGTGTCGCCGTAGGGAAGACCGTCGGTGAGCCGACCGGTCCGCTCACCGGCCGCCGGATTCCGGGGACTCGGTGCGACCTGCGGCGACGGCGTCACGGGCATCCGGGCGAGGAGTTTGGCGGCCTCCGCAGGGTTCAACGGCACGTTGGAGACGAGCTGTTGGGTGACCCAGTGGCCGCCGGGACCCTGGACGCGCCGCTCGTGTACGAAGCCTTCGTCCTTGAGCTGGCGCTTGGCTCGGGTGAAGGCGCAGGCGCCGATGTTGGCGCGTTCGGCGGTGCGGGAGAGGGATTCCCTTGTGCCCTGGGGGAGGGAGAGCTGCCAGGTCAGGAGGCGGACCGCGTCCGAGGAGAGGCGGGGGTGCCGGATGATGTCGTGCGAGAACTGGGTGTAGGCGCGCGGGGGCGCGATACAGTGCCTGTAAATCACGGTGGAACTTGCCTTCCACTGGTGGTTCAGGCCCTCGCGAACGGCTGCAACCGTTGCGGGGGCCGAGTTATGTGCGGTGCGTTGTTGGGGTGACCGTACCGCACGGAGAGTGCGCGGATGGACGCGTCGAGTGAAGAAAGCTTTCGCTGGTCAGCGTTCACTCACACGAGTCAACCTGCCCGAGTTTGCGATCGGTTGGCGTACGCGACTCCTACTCTGCGATCACGGACGGTGAGCGTTGGGTGAGGAGGGTCGTATGGAGTCGGGGGCGGACTCGGGCGCGGGGGTGGAGGGGGAGGCCGGCGGGGAGTTCCTGCGGTGCTTCGGGCGTCAGATCAAGCTGCTGCGGGAACAGGGCGGCCTCACCCAGGCGCAGTTGGGGGAACGGGTCGGCTACGGCGAGGCGCAGATCGCGGCGGTGGAGCAGGGGCGGCGCATTCCCAAGCCGGACCTGATCGATGCGGTGGATCGGGTGCTGGGGGCGACGGGCGTGCTGGTGGCGATGAAGGAGGAGGTGGCGAAGGCTCGGTATCCGTCGTTCTTCCGGCGTTACGCGGAGATGGAGGCGCAGGCTGTTGAACTGCACGCCTACGACAACCACGTGGTCAAGGGCCTGTTGCAGACGGAGGAATACGCGCGTGCGGTCTTCACCATGTGGCGTCCGCTGTTGGACCCCGAAGTCATCGAGCAGCGAGTGGCCGCACGACTGGAGCGGCAGAAACTGTTCTCACGGCGACCTACCCCGCTTCTGAGCTTCGTCGTCGAGGAACAGGTACTTCGGCGCCCCATCGGCGGTCGCCAAGTGCTGCGTGGCCAACTGGAGCAACTGCTGCTCGTCGGGCACGAACGCAACGTGGAGTTGCAGGTCATGCCTACCGACCGCGACGAACATGCAGGGCTTGGCGGCGCATTCACGTTGATCCATCTCGAAGGCGAGCGCAGGATTGGCTATATGGAGGTGCAGGAGGCGAGCATCCTGTACACCACGCCCAAGAAGGTCAGTCCTTTGGCATCGACGTATGGCGTTCTCCGAGCGCAGGCGCTGACTCCCAGGGAGTCGCTGGCCTTCATCGAGAAGCTGTTGGGAGAGCTATGAAGGCAAGCAGCCCCGAGCCTGCCGCTGGCGAGCTGAGCTGGTTCAAGAGCAGTTACAGCTCAGGCAGCGGCGGAGACTGTGTCGAGGTCGCGGACGCCGGTACGGCCGTGCTGGTCCGTGACTCCAAGCGGCCGGGGGAGGCGTTCCTCTCCGTCGGCGCCGATGAGTGGGCCGCGTTCGTACGGATGGCCGCGTGCGGCTGAGGTGAGCAAGGAGGGGCGGTCGGCAGTCGACCGCCCCTCTCCGCTTATTCGCTCTTCTTCTTGCGCCCGCCGGTCTTCTTCTCGGGGCGCCAGTTGACGAGGTCGGACTCGGAGAGCTGGCGGTCCGTACGGCCGCTCTCCAGGGCGGACTGGAACTCCTCGGCGGGGTTGCCCTCCCACTCCTCGTCGTACTCGCCGTGCCACTGGTGGACCCAGGGCAGCACCTCGCGCAGACCGGCGAGCAGCGGTACGAAGCGGGGGTCCTCCTTGGCCCAGCCGCCGTTCTCCACGCGGTCGCGGATCATGCCGACGAGGGCGTCGGCCTGGTCGCGGTGGTTCCAGCCGGCCCAGCCGAGGAGCAGAGAGCCGTCGGAGTCGGGGGAGGCACCGGGGTAGGAGATGAACCGCTCCTTCGGCACGTCGAGCTTGCCGCGGTTGGACCAGTAGGAGTGCTTGAGGAAGTCCGCGCCGGTGTACTTCGGCGGCACCTTGATGTCGAGCCGCTGCCCGGTACGGTCCTCCTCGCGCTGCTGCTCCCAGACCTGCTCCCATTGGGCCCGCTTACGCAGACCGGAGTCCTTGTAGCGGAGGGCTGCAAGGTACGGCACGTGCTCGGCGTCGATCACGGCCGCGAGGACGGTGGCGAGGGAGGCGTCGCGCTTGCCGAGGTGGTCGGCGGCGTACAGCTCGGCCACGGCCTGGACGTCCTTGTCGTGGCGCAGGGCGTCGGCGAGCTGGTTGACGGTGAGCGGCCGGGGCACGGTGAACCCGTCCCGCTCCTCGAACCACAGGTCTTCGCGCTCGGCAGCATCGAGCAGCCAGTTCCGGATCGCGGAGGCCTCGCGCTTTTCCCAGGGCTCGATGGACCAGCGCCGCTTGTACTCGGGACGCTCGATGAGGCGGATGTCCTTGTTGGCCTCGATGAGGTCGATACGGGCTTGGACGACCTTGCGGTAGGCCTCGGGCCAGTGGGCGGGGATCTCGGTGGTGGGGGTGGACCCGTGCCGCTCGAACCAGGCGGTCTCGGCTTCCTCAGCGGCCACCTTGCGAGCGAGCACAATCTCGAAGGCACGTTGACCGAGGCCGACTTCCGGTACGTCGTCGGTGGTGGTCCGAGCAACCTCCTCGGCGGTGAGCAGCCCATAGGCGCCGTAGACGGTCCAGTCCAGCTCTTCCTGCAAGGCGATCATGCGGGCACGGATCTGCTCCTGGGCACGGCGGGCCTCGTCCAGAGCTTCGCGGGTGGGTACAGCGTTGTCGGTGAGGGTGGAGGGGGCGTGCTTGGCTGACTCCTGAGCGAGGGAGTCGAGTTCACGACCGAGGGCAAGAGGCAGCTGCTTGGGTAGCGGGAACTCCTGGAGCTTGGTTCCGGTGAACTCGTAGCGCTCCTCCCAAGCCTCATCCTTGATGCCGCATCCGACGCCGCTGCCGCCCTTGCCCTGGCTCACCTGCTTGAGCCAGAAGCAAGCGGCCGAGGAGTTGAGCACCCCCAGCAAGTCCAGATGCTGCTCCTCACCCGCCCCCTCAGGCAACTTGATCACTGGCGCGGACTGCTTGAACACCTTCCCGCCCCGGTCCAGCACGAAGTGGTTGTGCGTGGCCACGAAGGCGAAGGGGATCGACAGTTGGGTGCGCAGCTTACTTGGATACAGCTCCTGCCATTCGTGCCAAGCCATGCCTCGTTTCAGCATGGGTACGCCGAACCGCTTCCGTGACGAGATCGCCGTACGAAAGTCACTCAGCAACTGCCGTGTGGAGCCCACAGCGGCAAAAGGAAGAGTCCTGTATTCGCTGTCGTAGACCCAGATGGATTCAAACTCGGCTTCCAGTGAGAAATCCCGAATCGTGTCACCCGTGACTAGGGTTTGAGTGGTGGCGATCTGGAGACGACGCGCCGCGCCATTCAGAGGCAGCAGGTAGAGGTCGTCCTCACCGGTAACCGACGTGATGCCGATTGAGTCCGCGAAACCGCCGAGAGTGCGCGCAGCCGCCGTCTCGATGCGCTTCTTGGTGGTTCCTGCTCCTCCGCCGCTCAGCGACCAAGGGTGGTTGGCGAACCGCACTCGTTCGCTGTTCTCGACACTAACCCACTCCGACTCACTCCCAGGCCGCCCCACCTGCTCCTTGACCGCTGTCCACACAAGCCCTTTCGCTGGATCGTCTGGTTGGCGCGGTTCGCCGCGCACGCCAAGTACTGCCCGGATCGGGTCGGCCTGCCGGGGCTTATGGTTACGTCCGGCCAGAACCACGGTCGGGGTCCCATGCCCCGGAATGAAGGCACCGGATGTGTCGATGACATGGGTGAGTGTGACACCCGAAAAGTCGCGTTTCCGGCCCGTACTCGGATCTTTGTACTCTCTGCCACCGTGGAAGTAAGCCTCGATGAGGACCTTCCCAAACTCCCGCTTCATGAAGGAGTTTGACGTGATCTGACCGGTGAAACCTCCGTCGTAGGAACCGGTGTCGGCGCGAATCGCCAGCTCGAAGATGCGCTGCGCGAACGGAACCGACAGTGCGTACTTGCCAGCACAGGAGAAGTACGGTTTCCGATAGTTCTGGTTTTCCTGGCTGTCCTTCACGGTGATGTACGGCGGGTTCCCCACAACCACGTGATAGGAGCCCCGACCTAGCAGGTCTACCTCCCGTTCGTACTGCTCTACGTCCTCAGTTCGATAGTAAAACGGCTCCTTCTCAGCGAACAGGGTGTCGAACGTCTCCGTCACCGTGTCCAAGTTCCGCCCGTGCAGCAACGAGTCCGCCACAGCCACCCGAATGGGCAACCCAGGCGCCGCACTCAACTCCCGCACGCCCCCCGCCTTCAAGGCAGCCACCAGCAACCGGAACCGGGCGATGGCCACAGCGAACGGGTTCTTGTCAGCGCCGTGCACGGACTCCAGCGCCCGCCGCACCAGCACCCACGGCTCGGTCCCCGGCTCGGCCTCCCGCCACTTTCCCAACAGCCGCTCGAACATGCCCAGCAGGAAGTGCCCGGAGCCGCACGCGGGGTCGATGCATCGCAGCCCCCGGACGACCTCCTCGCCGCCCGGACCGTCGGCCCACACCTCACCGTCCCAGCCCGCCGGCCGGTGCTTCCACGCGGGCGTCAGGCCGAACTCCTCCACGGCCGGCTCCAGCGTCAGGTCGAGGATGAACTCCTCCACGAACACCGGCGTCTGGAGCAGCGCGTACGTCTTGCGGGCGTGCTCGGACAGGTCCTGGTAGAGGTCACCCAGGAACCGCGTGCTCAGCTCGGGGTCGGTGAAGTCGTGGACGATCTCGCCGTCCGCGCCCCGCTTCCGCCAGAACGCGAGCAGCGCCGTCGCCGCCTCGTACGACGGCGTGACCTCGTACAGCGGATTGTGGGCCCGGTCGAACAGCCCCTCCACCGTCCGGTGGGACTTGGCCAGCGCGTCGAAGGAGTCCAGCAGCCAGTCGCGGTCGTTCTTCGACGGGTTCTCCCGGAAGTACGCGTCGTGCCGGTCCTGCGCCTCGGCCAGCCGGTCACCCGGCCCCGACAGCCACGCGTCCGGGATCAGACCGTTGTCCTCGCTGAACCGCACGAACACACACGCCAGCACCCACGCGGCGGCGATCTGCACGACCCGCTCGTCACGCCACGTCTCGTACATCGCCGCCGTACGCTCCGCCGCGACGGCCTTCTCGTACTCGACGCGCAGGGCGTCCCGGAACCCGGGCTCGTTCTCGGTCCGCGCCCGGAGATCGTCCTCCAGGAGCCGGGCCTGCGCCTGGAGATCCTTCAGCAGCCGTGTGCGGTCCAGCGAGGCCCCCGCCCCCTGCGTCCCCTCAGCCGTCACCGTCACAGCCGCACCTCTCATCCTGCTCACGGCCCCGCGATCACCGCGGACGCACGATTCCCCGCGAGCCCCCCAAGGCCCGCCGTCCCATCCTGCCAGCACCCGCGTCCCGTCCATCCCCATGTGCGTCTTTCGGCGAAGAGCCTCCGACCGGCGGCGAGGGGGGCCATCATCGTCACGCCCGGTTCGCGGCGGTCGACGGGCGCGCAACGACAGGCTCATGCCGGGCGGGGGATCACGGGTGCGTGGCACACGTACGGACGGCGGGCCGGTGCGGCCCTCGACGAGCGGCGGAGTGCCGACCGCGACGCTGATCAGAGCGGGTGCCGCGGTCCTGCTGGCCGCGCTCTGCCTGTGCCTTCCCGGTGCCGCTCGGGCCGTGGCGTCCGGCGGCCAGGAGCCGAAGGACCGGGTCGGGACGATCACCATCGAGGTCGGCTGGGACCGGTCGCGGCAGGAAGTGGTGATCATCGAGACCTGTTCCTATACGCTCGCCGCGCGAAGCCCTGGACTGGCCCAGGCGCGGATCGACGGTGTCGGACGCTGCGACCAACCCGGGGTCCTGCGGGATCGCAAGGTGCCGGACTTCGACGGTGCCAGGATCCGGCCGGACCGGGTGATCCAGCGTTCGGCGCACGCGCGGGCACAGGTGCGGTCCTTCTTCGTCCTCTACCTGGATCGCCGGTCCGGGGAGCAGAAACTGACGATCACCCCGCACCCGGAGGCCAGGGCGGACCCGAGAAGCGGCTTTCCCCCCGACGTGTGGATGGTGACGGTCACCGCGCCGAAGTGGTCGTTCAGCAATGTCCACGGCCCTGTCGAGTCGCAGTCGGCGGACTCCGTCACCTGGCGGGTCGACACCGCGACGGGATCGGGGAAGGAAGGACCGGCGGTCGCTCGCTCGGTCGAGCTGACCCGTTCGGTGAAGACCACCAGAATGCCGACGGCGCGTCACCAGACGCGGGGCGAGATGCTGACCGCGTTCGCACTCGCCGGCTGCGGCATTGGTGCCGTCGCCGCCCTCCTGGTGGCCGGTCTGGCCGGTCCCGCCGTGCCCCGCAGGTGGGCGGCGGCCACCCTGGCGTTCGCGGCGGTCGCGTGCGCCTGTGCGCGCTCCGCCCTGCCCACCCCGCCCTTGCCGCCCGGCACCACACACCTCGACTTCTTCTATGCCAGCATGCCGATCCCGCCGGCCTACACCTGGTCGCCGGGGCCCGTGCTGGGCCTCTGGCTGTGGTACGTCCTGCCGACGGCGGCGTGGTGGTTCACCCGCCGCGTGGTGACGGGCAGGCCGCCCTCGGGGCCGACACTCGTCGCGAGCTGCGTGTCTCCGCTTCTCTCCCTGGTCCTCATGGCGGCCGGTGGGACGGCGTGGGACACCGGTGCCGGGGCCCGACTGGTGGCGGCGGCACTGGCCGCCTCCGCCCTGGCACTCTCCGGTCAGCGGCTGCGCAGGGGCAGCGCGGTGCGCAGATGGGCTCCCACGGCCGGAGCGCTGCTCTGGACGGTCCTCGTCACCTGGGAACTCGCCCGCACCCCCGTCATCGCCGACGGACACGCGGAGCTGAGCGGATGGAGCGCGGTCGCGGCCCTGGTCTGCACCTGGCCCGCGGCGGCCTGGCTCGTTTCGCTCCTGGCGCCCGCCCTGCGGCGCACTCTGGGACCCGCGGTGCGCACCGCCTGCTTCCTGCTCCTCTGGGTAACGCTGGTTGCCCCCTTCGTGGTGGCGTACCTGCCGCCCACACCGCTGAGCCGTGGGAACGAGGCCTGGTACGAGTACCGTCATCCGCTGTTCACGGACTACGCGGCCTTCCCGTTCTTCGTCATGACCGTCTGCGGCATCGCCGTGCAGATCGCCTACCTGTGGCGGCGCGGCGCCAGGGGCGACACCGGGCGAGCCGTGGAGCCCGTCGGCAGGGTGCTGCTGGTGTGCGCGGCGCTCACGGCGTTCGGCGCCCCCAACCTGCGCACCCTGACGATGTGGGGAGAAGCGCTCGCCGTCCTCTCCGCGTCGGTCGCCTCGCTGGTCCTGCTGCCGATCGGATCGGCTGCCTCCACGGCCAGGCTGCGATGCGTCGGCCGCCGGGGGCACGCCCGTTTCATGGACCGCTGGCTCACGACCCAGCTGATCTGGGACACCCGGGCCGACTTCCAGCGGTCCGCCCGGTCCGCGCTCGCGGAGGACATGACGGTGTCGGACTTCTCCGACCGCTGGCGCGGACTGGCCGTGCCCGGGCGCAACGGCGATCCGGAGTCGAGGCTGAGGCGGGCCAAACGGTTCGCCCTCGGCACGAACGCGGGGCGCAGTCCCTGGACCGCCGGGCTCGTCGGCGCGGGACGCGCCCAGCTGCTGGCCCTGCCCTGGGCTGTGTACAAGGCCGTGACCAGCGGAACCGTGGGGGCGGACAACTTCATGCCGTTCCACCTGAATCTGATGTTCCAGATACTCCGGTTCACGCACTGGGCGCTGTACGGGTTCGTCTACGGCTACTTCTACGCGATGCTGCGCGGCCTCACCCCCGTCGGCAAGGCGGCCTGGCTCATGCTGGGCATCCTGCCGGCCGAGGTCCTTCCCATGGCGACCCTCACCGTGGATCCGCAGTACGCGCGGGATCCCTCCGTGAACGACCTGGTGACGGGGTGCGCCGGGGTCGCCGGGCAGACGCTCGTCCTGTGCATGCTGCTGGGGCTCTGGTGGGAATGGTCGCTGGCCCGGGCCGCCGGAATGAAGTGGTCGCAGATCAGGAACTTCCGCCGGCTGTCGTCGATCACCGTCCCCGCCGGCACGGTGCTCGTCGCCGGAGCCACCGCCTTCGCCACCACGATCGCAGGGACCTGGGCGCAGCCCGATCTCAAGCCGCCCGGTGAGGTCCAGTCCTCCCAGCCGGCCCACCCCTCCGAACCGGCACCGTGAGCGAGTCGCCGCGACACCGAGCGGCGGTGCCGATACGGCGCCGCGTCGGATCGCTCGAATCCTTCCCTCGGTATGCGACGTTGCGCCATAATCTCCCTACTCTCGGTCATCCCGTGGAGTGTTCCCTCGCCGCCCCACCGGGCCGTCGGAACCCTGTCGGCTCATCGCTGCGCGCAGGAGGGACATGTCCGTCTCCGATCCCACAGTCGGTGATCTCCTCGTCTTCCACTTCGAGTGCCTGCAAGGGATGTACTTCTCGGAGTACCAGCGGCTCGAGGGCGGTTCTCTGCTCTTCAGCGACGCGATCAAGGACCCGTACTACAACTTCTTCGCCCCTGGATCCCCGACTGCCGCAGCCGCGTTACCGGCCGCGATCGAGGAGGAGTTCGTCCGGCGCGGGCGCCAGCCGGCCCTGTACCTGACGCCGCAGGCGGCGCAGGCGGACACGTCCGGCGCCGGGAGAGATGTCTGGGCCACGGACGCGTGGCTTGTCGGCGACACCGCGGCACTGGCCGGGCCGGAAGGCGGGGACGGGAACCTGCGCCTGCGGACCGTCGGGCGAGAGGACCGGGAGGCCTACGTCGCCACCTTCACCGCGGCGTACTCCGGAGACGACCCGGACGACCCCTACGGTGACCTGGACAGCGCCTACTCCGAGAGCCTCGGGGCGTCCTTCGGCAACGAGGTCCCCGGTTACCGGAAGTACTACGTACTGGCGACCCTCGACGAGCAGCCCGTAGGGGTGGCCGCGCTGTTCACGGCGGGCGGCCTCGCCGGTGTCTACGGTGTCGGCACGCTGCCCGGCCACCGCCGCGCCGGCATCGGCTCCGCCATCATGCGGTACCTAGCCCGCATCGCCGAGACGGACGGGTGCGCGCACATCATGCTGCAGACGGAGGCCCGATCAGCCGTCCAGCGCTGGTACGAGCGTTTGGGCTACCGGCACGTCTTCGACGCCTCGTACCTCACCGTCGCACCGGAAGCGGGTGCGTGACCGGCGCCACCGCCGGCCTCGGGGGAGAGCTCAAGGGAACGTTCGGTGGCCCGTTACGCCACCTGAACGGGCTCACCGTGGTCGACGTCCGCCGGGGGGAGACCCGTAAGGCATCCATCACCCTCTCCCAGGGCAGGATCCTCGCGCTGGACGAGCCCGCTCCCGAGGGCGCCGAGATCGTCGACCTGGACGGTTGCTGGGCCACACCCTCCTTCGTGGACATGCACGCCCACGTCACGTTCGAACCCCGGACCCATGACGGCGCGGTCACCTTCGCCTTCGACGAACCACCCGAAGTCGGCGGACTGCGTGCCGTGCAGAACCTGACGGAAGCCCTGCGCAACGGCATCTGCCTGGTCAGGGACGTCGGCGGCCGGGCGCCCCACATGGCCGAGGCCAAGCGTCACGTGGCGTCCCGGCACATCCTCCTGCCCGAACTGGTGACCAGCGGTGAGCCGCTCTGCCTGCCGAACGGGCACGGCTCGGTGTTCGGGCAGCACCTGTCCCAGAGCACGCTCGACGAGCTGGTGGACCGGCAGGCGGCGGCAGGGCACGAGTGGCTGAAGATAATGAACGGCCCGGAGCTGTGGCCCGACGAAGAGCTGGAACGGATCATCCGGTCGGCTCACCGCGCGGGCATGCTGACCGCCGTCCACGCGTTCACCCCCGCCGGGATAAGAGCCGCCGTCCGGGCCGGCGCCACCACCGTGGAGCACGGGATGGTCGCGGACCCCGACCTCATGGAAGAGGCCAAGGGCCGCTCCACGGTCTTCGTGCCGACCGCGTACTGCTCATGGATCTCCCTGCGTGCCCGGTTCGTCATGAGCCAGCCGGCGTCCGAAGTGGCGATCCTCGACTACTGGCACGCATACCTTGAGGAGTGCCGCCCGGCCCACATAGCCGCAGGGCTCCCCGTCCTGGTCGGCACGGACGCCGGATGCGCGCCCTGCTCCTTCGACGACTACGTCGACGAACTGCTCAGATTCGAACGCTGGGGCATCGCGCCCATGGAAGTCATCCGGAACGCCACCATACGAGCTGCAGAGTGCCTGGGAAGAGCGGACGATTTTGGATCCATAGACGTCGGCAAGTGGGCCAACCTGGTGGTCACCGAACACGACCCGACGGTCTCGCCGGCCGCGTTACGGCATCCGACCCTCGTCCTCTACAAGGGAAGCAGCGTCGTCAACGCCCTGGGGGAGAGATGGCCCTGACCGCGCCGCTGAACGTCCACTGGGAACTGACCAACCTCTGCAACCTCAACTGCGTGCACTGCTACCAGCAGGATGACGGCCCCCGCACCGGCCTGCCTCACGCCGACCTGCTGCACGTCATCTCCCGGCGCATCGTGGAAGCCGGCGTGTTCGAGGTGACCCTCACCGGCGGCGAAGTGCTGCTCGTCCCCCAACTACAAGACATCGTTACCTACTTCAACTCCCACGGCCTGCGACCGCACATCACGTCCAACGGCATGCTGGTCACCGACGAGAAGGCGGACTGGCTCGCCGCGGCCGACGTCACCTTCCAGGTCAGCCTGGACGCCGCCGACCCCGGGCGCCACAACGACGTACGCCGTTCGCCTCACGCGTACGACAGGGCCCTGGAGGGCGTGACACGGCTCGTCGAACGGGGGGTGGAGGTCTCCTTCGCCTACACCGCCATGCCCGACAACCTCCAGGAGATCGAAGGAGTGCTCGCCGTCGCCGCCGAGCGGGGAGTCGGCCGGGTCTGCGTCGGCGAGGTGCTGCCCGAGTTCGGCGATGCTGCCAACCGGCGGCGACTCGAAATAGCGGCGGAGCCCTTCGGGCAGTTCGCGGCAGGACTGCGCGAGTTGCGCGAGCGCTACCGCGGCCGGGTCGACCTCGCGGCGGCGCTGCTGTCCGGACACCTGCACGACCAGCGTCTGCGCGCCTCCCCGTGCACGGCACTCGACCGCGACCTGGCGATCCTGCACGACGGATGGGCCTACCCGTGCCCGTTCGTCAGGGACCGGCGCCGGCGTCTGGGCGACGTCCGGCGGCACGACCTGCGCACGATATGGGGCGGCGCCCAGGCCCAGCGCTTTCGCGAGGAGAAACGCACACAGTCGACGAAACACTGCGTGAGCACGGCTCCTCCACAGGGCCCGGTTCTCGTGCAACTCGGCACACGGCCACCGACCACGGAGTAGGCAGACTAGGAGACGTCATGACCTCGATCGGTGCACTGCCCAGGTTCACCTCACGGCAGGAGGGCGACGGGTTCGTCATCCTGGTACAGCACAGCAGCCGGTACCTGTACGCGAACGCGAGCGCTCACGAACTCCTCGACAGGCTGCGCTCCGGCGCCCCGGCGGACGAGGTGGTCTCCGCGGTGGCCACACGGTACGCACGGGACGACGACCAGGCCCGGCTTCTTCTGGCAGAACTGGTCGACGTGGTCAACGGCCGCCTCGAACGTGCGGGCGCAGCCGCCGGGCCGGCCCCGAGCATCCGTCCGCTCAGCGACCTTCTGGGTGAAAGCGCCGACCGGTGCGAAACCTTCGGCATGCCCCTGTGACGACCCCCGACAGAGAAAGACGGTGGCAGCGATAGCCGGCATCAGCAACACCCTCATCTACGTCGAGAAGCAACTCATCCTTCCCATCGGCGTGAAACTGGTGGGCTCGTCCCTCGCCGCGCGCAACAGCGAGCAGATCAGCGGAGGCTTCAGCTGGTTCCTCGCGGCCAAGCTCGGGTACGCGGCCGAGGCGGGTGCGGACATGTACCTGGCCGACCTCTTCCCCGAGGACATCTTCTCGTTCGCGTACGCGGAGATCGAAAGGAAGAACCTCGGCGTCCGGGACTTCGCCGAGGCCGTCGGAAGTCGTCAGGTCACGCCACCCGACGTGGTGACCATCGACGGAACGCTGCGGTTCCCCGACATCACACCGCAGGCGTACGACCCGTTCCGGCCGCCGGCCATCCAGATCCCCGATCAGTACAGCGTCTACGGCTACCAGTGCTTCACCGGAGTGCTGGAGAACAACGGTTTCGAGATCCCCATCTACTTCCTCGTGGAGTCGGCCGAGCTGGTGTTCTACGCCCACAACAAACCGGTGGAGGTCGTGGGAGTCGTCAAGTGGTCACCCGGTTACGAGGTCGCGGGGCACGTCCTCAACGGAATCGTGCTCGCGGCTGCACTGCTCCTTCGACGGTGAGGAGGAGCTGCCATCCGACGCCGTCCGCCACCGCCGGCCCTCGGGCTGGTCGACGTCATCTACGTCACCCCCTGGGTGGTCGGCTCCCTGTTGCTGCACGACATACCGACTCCGGTGACGTTGGCACTCCTGCCCCTCTTCATCGCGAGCTGGTGGCAGGACTGGCGGTCGGCGCGCACCGCCACCTCGTACTTCTCGGGTGAGCTGGTCGGGTTCGACGCACTCACCGCGGGAAACTACGTCGCGCTGGTCGACGGCTGGCGCCGTCCGGCACCACAAGGGGCGTGGCTCAGCACGGCCACGCTCATCAGCTGGGCCGGTGTCTTCGCCATCTACGTCGCATGGAACGTGGCCGTGATGCGCAAGGCGGACCAAGCAACCCGAAAAGCCTTCCTGCGCTTCACCCTCGCCGAACTTCCCCTGCTGGCCATCGGTATCGCCCTCATCGCCGTCCAGACGACCGTCGGCTGGGACATCCGTTGGCTGCAACCGGTCGGCGTCGGCCTCCTGGCCGCGTCGCACGCCGCGCTCCTCGTCATGTGGCGGGTCATGTCCGCGAAGGAGGACTAGGGACATGCTCGTCTCGGCAGACTCCCATGTCGTCGAGCCGCCGGCCGTCTTCCGGGACTACCTGGACGCGGAGTGGCGAGACCAGGCGCCGCGTCTCGCGCCGGACCACGCGGGCGGCGAACGCTATGTCCTTCCCGGCACCACGAGGTCGATCGGACTGGGACTCGCCGGGTCGGCCGGCACCCCCGGTAAGGAACTACGGGAAAGCGGCACGGCGTTCGCCGACATCCGGCCGGGCGCGTGGCAGCCCGGCCCGCGCCTCGAAGACCAGGACGCCGACGGGGTGGCGGCCGAGGTCCTCTACCCCACCGTCGGGCTCTTCCTGCTGCGCCACATCAACCGTGCCTACTCCGCTGCCTGCATGGCGGCCTACAACACCTGGCTGGCCGAGTTCTGTGCCAAGGCGCCGGACAGGCTGATCGGATGCGGCGCGACCGCCGTCACGAGCCCCGACAGCGCTGTGCGTGACCTCCGGTCGATCCGCGGCAAGGGACTGAAGGGCGCCCTGCTGCCGTTGGAGCCGGCCGAGGGCTTCTACGCCGACGAACGGTTCGACGCGCTGTGGGCTGCTGCCTGCGATCTCGCCCTGCCGATCACCTTCCACGCGCTGCCCCCGGACCGGCGCGCGCCGGCCGCGGGCCCCGGTGCCGCGGTGATCCTGCCCCTGTGGGACGCGCAGGAACTGCTCACCGGACTCGTCTTCGGCGGTGTCCTGCACCGATGGCCCGCACTGCGCATCGTGTTCGCCGAGTTCGACGCCGGTTGGGTGCCCCATCTCGTGCAGCGCCTGGACCACTACTTCCACCGGCACCACCGCTGGCTCAAGCTCGACGGGCGGATTCACCGCCCGCCGTCCGAGTACATCGCCCGTGCCGTCCACTTCACCTTCCAGGACGACCCGACGGCCCTGCGGCTCGCGCTCCACTCACAGACCAATCTGCTGTGGGCGAGCGACTTCCCGCACGCCGAGTCCACCTGGCCGGCCTCCAGGTCGCTGGCCTCGGCCGGCTCCGAACTCCTGCCGGCGCGGTTGTACGACGAGTTCTTCTCGACTCGGGCACGTTCCCTGTACGGCATCTGAGGTGACGCCGACGGGGTAGTACACGTCGTGACGTCGGCTCGTGCCCTCCACGGCAACGTGCCGCGCGAGAAGTCATGGCCCTGCGATTCACTGGCCCGCGCTACGTTCCTCGCTCGTGCTCACGAACGTAGGTGAAGCCGCGGGGTATCTCGTGAGGCCCTGCCAAACCCGCTCGTGCGTGATCCTCTCTGTAGGCGGCTTTCGCCTCCTTGCTCGCCTCTTTGCCGAGGTGCCCGATGCGCATCAGATGTCCTGCCACGCGGTGAGCGCTCGTCCCGTGGCCGGCTCCAGGGTCGTCCCGCAGGTCCTCGCGTTCCGCATCTCGAAGCGTCGGCGCGTAACAGAGCAGTGGAACCGGGGTCTCCCCGCGCCGTGCCGGATAGTGCAGCATGGCTGCGGCGTTGATGCTGCCCTGCTCCCATGTGAGGATTCCGCGGGAAAGGAGCCGTTCGATCGCGCCGTCGATCTTTCTCCTCGCCGGTCGCTCCGACTGTGCCCGCTCGATGGTGTTCCGGATCAGCGCCTCCTGCGGCAGCAGTGCCCGGCCCTTCTCGTCCAGGTACCCCAGCTCGCGCAGAGCGATCAGTACCAACTCCTCTACCCGGTCCACGCGGGCGTCGAAGGCTGCCAGTTCACGGGTCATGATCTTCGGGTCGTAGGCGTAGCGCACGACGGTGCCACCGAAGACAACAGGACCGTCCAGAGGGGTGTAGGCCAAGCGGAGCTTCCTCCACAGGTCCCATCCCACGGACACGCGTGTCCCGGGAAGGACGAAGGGCTGCCACGTCAGCCCGGTCAGTTGTGCTTTGCCACCCCTCACACGGAGCCTGACGTTCTTCTGTTCGTCAAGAATCCGGATGCGGTGACGGCCGCGCAGAAAAGTGAGGTCGAGCGGCTCATGAGGGGCGGCTCGGTCGGCCATGTCGGCCGGCACGGGGCACGTGCCGTGCAGTAGATGCTCGGCACGCACATGAAACTTCCACTCGATTCTGAGCCCAGTGTTGGCGACCGAGTAGGGGAGCCCGCTGTCGAGTTCCTGGACGACGACCCGTGCGGAATTGTCCGTCCGAAGGGCTGACGATTGCCTGCCACCAGGCTCCGACGGGGAGACGGAGGCTTCCGGCGTCCGACCCGTACCAGCCGGCGATGACTGATCGTGCCCCGTGTCTGATGCTTGAAGGTTTCCGTAGCAGGCATTGCAGAGGAGAGCGTCATCGCGCACTGCGACGGATCGTGCTGACTTCGTCTGAGCGCACCGCGAGCAGGTGAAGGACGCTAGCGCCTCCAACCTCACCAGTTGCACGCCACCACGGCGCGGCTTGACTTTCGCGATCCTCTTGCCGAGAAGGGTCGCCCCGACCTTCATGACAACCCCCCCGGATGTCACGGCATTTCAGAAAGAGACGATCAGCGTAGGTTTCTCGGCTCGGCCGGGCAAGGCCCAGTGATGGCGCAACGCCGGACCGGGCGGTCAGGAGGGTGCCCCATCCATTCGCAAGCTCTTCACGAACAACCCGTCCAGCACCTCCCACTCCGTCGCCCGGTCCACCACCTCCACCGTGCGGCCGTCCAGCGTCGGTGTGGCGCGCGGGTCCTCCACCGGCAGCAGCAGCCACAGGCCGTGCGGGGTGTCGGCGGGGCGGCGGGCGGACTGCTGGAGGGTGGCCAGCAGCTCACGACCGCCGGCCTCCCAGTAGCGGGCGATCAGGCCGGCCTCGTGTGCGAGCAGGACCGCGCGCGGGCCGGAGCGTTCCGCCAGGTCCAGGACCCGCTCGCGCACCCGTTCGGCCGCCAGCCGCGTGTAGGAGGCGAGCGCCGCGCTCAGCGTGCCGGTCGCCGTGAACTTGGCGTCCGCCTTCAGCAGGGCCTGCCAGCGCACCGACTGCTCCTCGGCCAGCCCCTTCAGAGCGTCCAGGAACAGCGCGTTCAGCGGCACGGCGGTGGCGCCGAACCGCTCCGCCAGCGCGTCGGCCACACCCGGCAACTCCGCACCCTTCAGGGTGAGCGCCAGGAAGCCGCCCCGGCGACGGGCCTCGGTGAGCCGTGCCGACAGTACCTCGCGCGGGTCCTGGCCCTCGGCGATACGGCCCTGCGCGGCGGCGTAGAGGGAGCTGGTGCTGGTCAGCATCGACGAGGACAGGTTGAGCCTGCTGCCGTTGCCGTCCTGGGCCCTGGGGAAGAAGCGGCGCCGGTCCGGGTCGTAGGACAGGGGGAAGCCCGCTTCCACCAGGGCCTCGGCCAGTTCGACGTACGTCGTCTCCGCCGGCACGGCGAGGCCCGGGAAGCGGGCCCGGATCCTCGCGAGCAGATCCGCCGTGGTGATGCCGGTCTCGGGACGGACGCCGGCCGGCGCCTGCGAGATGCGCAGGGCGCGCGCCAGACCGAGCGAGAGCGGGAACAGCTCCAGCCGCGGCGAGACGGCCACACTGCCGGCCATCGACGCCGCCAGCTCCACCAGCCGCGTGTCGGCCAGGGGGGCCATGCCCTCGGGCGTGGGGATCGCACGCAGCTCGCGGAGCACGGTGGCACGGCCGGGCAGCGGGTCGCGGCCGGCCAGATCCGCGGCCTGTTCGCCCAGCGCTGCCGCGTGGTCGGCGAGTTCGGCCGGCGTCGGATCGTCGGCGCCGGGCTGGTCCTCCAGCGCGATGACGACCCGGCCGCCGCGCCGCTGCACGGCGAAACGGGGCGGTGCCTCGCCCGCGTCGGCGGACTCGGCTCCGGGACGGTCGTCGTCCCGCTTGCGCATCTCCGTCTCGACCGCGGCCCGCACCACCGCCAGCGCCTTGGCCTGGGCCTCGGCCGGATCAGCCGTGCCCGCACCGTGCCGGGCCCGCAGCTCCGCCGCCAGCTCCTCGGCCGTGGACACCCGGTCCCGGTCGGTCAGTATCGCCACCAGCTCGTCGCGGATCCGGCCGAGCCACGGCAGGGCGGCCCACTTCTCGACCGCGGCCTGCTGGTTCTGCGACACGGTCGGCTGGCTGATGCCCAGCGCCTTCGCGATCAGACTCTGGGCCGGCCACGGCTCCAGCGGCTCACCGGCCTCCAGCACGCCGGGAAGCTGGAGGGTGGCCCTGACCACGTCGGAGCGGGGCCTGGTGCGGCGCTTGCCCTCGGGCGGCGTGAGACGCGCGGCCAGCGTGTCGATCGACTCCAGGACCTCTTCCGGCGCGTCCGGCTCCAGCGGCGCGACGGACTTCTTGACGGCGGCCTTGCGGCGCAGCGCCTGCGTCCACTGGCGGTGCCGGCGGTTCAGCTCCTTGCGGATCGCGTTCCCCGCGCCCCGCGCACGGGAGATGTAGTGCGGCGGGATGTCCAGCAGCTCTTCGACGGTGTGGGCCTTCAGCCCCTCGGCGACCGAAACCGCCCGCGGCGACAGGCCCGCGGCGGCCAGCGGAGTTCGCAGACCGGCCGCCGCGGCCGCCTGCTCGCGGGCGTCCTCCAGGTCGTCCGCGCTCAGGCCGACCGTCGCCGGCGTGGTCGCGGGCCGCGCCGCGTCCGCCTTGCGGAAGACCTGCCGCCACGCCTCCTGCAACTGGCGCAGACTGTCGTAGCGCTGCTCGACGTCCCGGTGCAGCGCGCGCTCGAAGAACGCCTTCAGGCCTTCGCTGAGGGCCTGCGGGAACAGCTCGGCCGACACGTGCGGCGCGGTGTCGGACACCATGCGCGGGTCGCCCTGGCCGTCCCCCCACACCGGCCTCTCACCGGAGGCCATCTCGTGCAGGGTCACGGCAGCCGCATACCACTCGGCGTGGTCGTCGTAGCGCGAGCGGCCCGCTCCGCCGAGGAACGGATCGAGGTACCCGCGGGTGCCCGCGTGCACATCCTGGTCCGGGGCGTCGGCCAGCGAGAAGTCGAACAGCATCAGCTGCCAGGAGCCGTCGCTGCGCTTGAACAGGCCAAGGTTGTCCGGCTTGATGTCCCGGTGCCGCACCCCGCGCGCCGCCAGGGTGTCCAGCGCCTCGAACAGGTCGTTGCCGAACCGCTCCAACTGGTCGTAGCCCAAGGGGCCCTGGTCCCGCAGCCGGGAGCCGAGGCTCACCGGTTCCCGGTCGTCCTCCGCGCGGAAACCGCCCGCGTACTCGATCTCCAGGACCGCGTGACCGGCCAGCTCACGCGGCTCGGCGAGCAGCTTCACGATGTGCCCGCCGCCCACCTCCTTCAGCGCCTTCGCCTCCGCGAGCAGACGGGCGTCCTTCTCCTGGTCCAGGGCGACCTTGAACACCCGGAGAGGCTGCTCCCCGTCCTCGCTCGCACCGCGGCGGACCAGCAGCGCGCGGGCGGTGGCGCCGGTGCCGAGCACGCGGACCACCGACCAGGTGCCGTCCAGCGGCTGTCCCGGCTGCACCGTGAGGGGGTCGGCGGCCGGGCCCGCGCTCGGCTCCGGAGCCGCGGCGTCCGTCTCCGCCGCACCGAGCAGTCCCAGGAACTCGTCGACCGATGCCAGACGGTCCCGTACGTCGGCGGCCGTCGCCCGGAAGACGAGGGCGTCGAGGGCGGCCGAGACGGAGTCGGAGACCGCGTAGGGATGCAGTCCGCCGTCGCTCTGCAGCCGTTCCAGCAGTGCGCTGCGGCGATCCGCCGGCGGCCGGCCGGTGAGCAGCAGGTACGTCAGCGATCCCAGCCCGAAGACGTCCAGGTCGACCGGATCGGCGAACTCCTGGTTTGTCTCCGGCGCCAGGTACACCTGCGCCGTGTCCGCGATCAGACCCCCGTCCAAGGGCGTGTCCCCGAGGGAGCGGTGCAGGGTCGTCTCGAAGTCCCGAGCCGCGGTCTGCCAGTCGGCGATCCGCAGCACGGGGGCACTGCCGTCCTCGCGTGCCGAGACGTAGACCGACCGTGCGGCCAGCGCCCGGTGGTAGAGGGACCGGTTGTGCGCGTAGCGCACCGCCTCGGCGAGCTGCCTTACCAGGTCGAGCCGCTGACCGGGAGTGAGGTGGCCGCCGTACGCGTCGAGATAGGCGTCCAACCGCAGATCCGACTCGCGGTGCCGGAACAGGATCGCCGGGCCGCCCTGGTGCTCGCGGATCTGCACCGCCTGCACGATGCCCCGGTGGTTGATGCCCTGCAGCACCTGGTACTCGCGGCGCGCTGCCCGGTCCACTTTCGCGCGCTGCTCCTCGGAGGCGGCCGCTCCCGCCAGGTATATACGGACGCGCCCGCTCTCCTGGACCAGCCCGTCGTCCCGTACGGCCAGCCGGTCCTCCCAGCCGGGGCCCGCGTCCAGAGCGCGCGGCTCGAGCTTCCAGTCGTCCCCGAACCGCAGGTGTGCGGTGGAGTGACTGATGCCGATCCTCTGCATCAGCCGCTCCAGCCGCTGGCTGACGACCGGGGTGATGCGCCAGCTCTCCCGCTCCGGGGGACGGCCGAGCAGATCGTCCCAGATCTTCGGCAGGCCGCTCGCGCCGTCGTTGCGGCCGTAGACCGCGGTCCGCTGGAACTCGTCCAGCTCGCTCACGAGCCCCGGGTCGTGGAGGAACACCGCGGGCTTGATGAACGGGACGTCCTTGGGACTCATGCCGAGCGTGCGGGCCGCCCGCTCCAGCTGTCCCTTCAGCTCCTTGGCCTTGAGGTCGGTCAGATGGAGGGGATTGCGCAGCGTACGCAGCCGGTCTCCGTGGAACTGCCAGGTGTCGCCGTGGTTCACGACCCTGCCGGGGTGACCCTTCAGCTCCAGAAGGTAGAGGCCGCCGGGTACGGCGATGAGCACATCGCACTCGTTGACCCGGCCCGACGCCGCGGTGAACTGGAACGTCGCCCACGCCCGAAACGGCTCCGTCTTCGGCATCAGGCCGCGTAGATGGTCCAGGCCCTCCTGCTCCCACTGGAATCCGGATCGCCGTGGCTGGAACCAGCGCTCACGGGGGGCAGGAGCTGTCGGCTTGGGGGCGGCGGGCACCCAGCACCTCCGGAACGGCAGTAGGACCTGAGGAAGGGCACGAGGACGCGGTGCGTGCCCCCCTCAACGACTCGGCCGAAATCCTAGTCCGCTCCTACGACATCTGATCCGGGACCGGCCTACTGCTCCAACTCGTCCAGCGCCCCCACCTGCTGCATCAGCCCCAGCTGATCGTGCTGCCACCAGAGCTCCGCGATCTTGCCGTTCTCGCCGAAGCGGAACATGGTCAGCCCGGTCATGGAGACGTGCCTGCCGGTGGGGGAGATGCCCAGGAAGTCGCCGGTGTGCGTGGCGTTCCAGGTCCAGCGGGCGCAGGCGCGGTCGCCCTGGGCCAGGACGTCCTCGACCGTCATGGAGACGTCGAAGGCGGACCGCCACATCCGGTACTCGCTGCGGACGCCGTCCAGGCCGATGGTGTCCTGCGGGTTCATCGGGTCGTGGCTGTGGACGTCCTCGTCCAGCAGGTCGTTGAGCGGGGACAGCTCGCCCGGTGCCTGCAGCGCCTCGAAGAAGCGGCGCACGGTGATCTCGGTCAGCAGTTCGTCGCGGACGACCTCCAGGTCCGTGAAGGTCGGCATCTCGTCGCACAGCGCGACCATGTCGTGGAAGATCCGGTCGGTCTCCGGGAGGTTGGAGTTGCGCATCGCCTCCTCGTACGACGGGAACTCCACCACCTCGACGATGTGCGACGCGTCCGAGCGGTCCTTGGCGACCAGCGCGTGCGTCGCCGTCCGCCTCCCCCTGGTCTGCGCGACCCAGTCGTCGATGAGCCGGTTCATCTCGTCCAGCCGGCTCGTCCGGCACTCGATGAGCTGTACGAAGGTCATGGCGCCGCCTCCGGGGTCCCCTGGTCTGGTCCGCTTCCGGTACGCCCCATTTTCCCGGTTCAGGCCGTCTGTCGCCACAGCCTGGCCGGGCGGTGCGCGCGGCCCGCGCGGGCCCAGGCCGGACGGCGTCGGCGGGCGGGTCCCCCACCCGCTGGTGCGCCAGGCTGTGCGGCCGCTCGTGACCCCGCCGCACAAGAAGGGGAGGATCGGGAGGGACGTCAGTTCGGCCCGTACTTGCGCCCCGTCCGGGAGCTGACCCCGCCCAGCAGCCCGCGCGGCGTGACCTTCACCAGGCCCATCAGGGCCTTGTACCGCGGGTCGGGGATGGAGACGGTCCTCCCCCGGGCCAGGTCGGCGAGGGCCGCCGCGACCAGCTTGTCCGCGTCCAGCCACATCCAGCCAGGGATGTTGTCCGTGCCCATCCCGGCCCGCTGGTGGAACTCGGTGCGCACGAAGCCGGGGCACAGCGCCATCAGGCGCACCCCGCTGCCCGCCAGGTCCTTCGCGGCGCCCTGGGTGAACTGCACGACCCAGGCCTTGGAGGCGCCGTAGGTGCCCCGGGGGACGAAGGCGGCCACCGAGGCGACGTTCACGATCCCGCCCCGGCCGCGCTCGCGCATCGCGTCGGCCGCCGCCGAGGTCAGCCGCAGCACCGCCTCGCAGTGCACCTTGAGCATCCTCAGCTCGTCGGCCATGGACACGTCCAGGAAGCGGCCCTTGTTGCCGAAGCCGGCGTTGTTGACGAGTAGGTCGACCGGGTTGCGCCGGTCGCCGAGCCGGTCGGCCACCGTCTCGATGCCCTTGTCCTCGGCGAGGTCGGCGGTCAGCACCTCCGCCTCGATGCCGTGCCGGTCGTGCAGTTCGGTCGCCTGCTCGCGCAGCCGCCCGGTGTCCCGCGCGACCAGGACGAGGTCGTGCCCGTCAGCCGCAAGCCGCCGTGCGAACGCGGCGCCGATGCCCGCGGTCGATCCCGTAATCAGAGCCGTTGTCATGCACCAAGGGTAGTGACCCTGAGCGACGGCGCCCGCCGCCGGTGACGGCGCTCAGTGGCCCTGGGCGGCGACGTACGCGCGGGCCGCGGACAGCGCCTCGGGGTGCAGCGCCGGGCCCGCCGCGAGCAGCCGCGGCAGCAGCTCCCGCTCCGTGGTCGTCGCGCGGAACTCGAGGGCGGCCGTCACGTCGTGGTCCGGGCGGTGCACGATCTCGATCGGGTCGCCCGCGCGTATCTCGCCCGGTTCGATCACCCGGAGGTAGGCACCCGTGACGCCCTTCCGGGTGAACCTCTTCACCCAGCCCCGCTCGCCCAGATGGCCCTGGAACGTGCGGCACGGGATCCGCCCCGAGGTCACCTCCAGCACCACCTCGGAACCGATCCGCCAGCGCTCCCCGACCAGCGCCCCGGAGACGTCCAGCCCGCCGGTCGTCAGGTTCTCGCCGAAGCAGCCGTTGGCCAGCGACCGGCCCAGTTCGCGCTCCCAGGTGTCGAGGTCCTCGCGCGCGTAGGCGTACACGGCCTGGTCGTCCCCGCCGTGGTGGCGCAGCTCGCACACCGCGTCCCCGGCCAGCCCGCTGCCGCCGATCCCCTTGGGGCCGGGGGCCGTCACCCGCACCGGCCCGACGGCGGGCCGCTTGTCGATGCCCGTCACACCCTGCGGCTGGTCGGTGTACGGCACGGGCCGCGGGCGGCCCAGGTTGACCGAGAGAAGCTCCATGGCCGCACCGTACGAGAGCGATCCTCAAAGCGTCGAGCGAATTTCCAGCGCCCTGCCCAAGGCGGGCTTATGCTCGAAGGGTGATCGAGGCCCGTCATCTCCGCGTCCTGCGCGCCGTCGCCACCACCGGTTCCTTCTCGGCGGCGGGGCGCGAGCTGGGCTGCACCCAGCCCGCCGTCAGCCAGCAGATGAAGGCGCTGGAGGGCTCGGTCGGTACCCCGCTGCTGGTCCGCAGCGGCCGTGAGATGCGCCTGACCGAGGCCGGCGAGGCCCTGGTCCGGCACGCCTCCGGGATCCTCGCCGGGCTCACCGCGGCCGAGGAGGAGGTCGCCGCCATCGCGGGCCTGCGCGCGGGCCGGGTCCGGCTGGTCTCCTTCCCCAGTGGCAGCTCCACACTGGTCCCCACCGCCCTGGCCGCGCTGCGCGCGGCCCATCCCGGCACCCGCGTCTCCCTGGAGGAGGCGGAGCCCCCGCGGTCCGCGGAGCTGCTGCGCGAGGGCGACTGCGACCTGGCCCTGGCCTTCCGCTACGAGGGCGCGGCGGTCGCCGAGGACTGGGACGACCTCGTCGTACGGCCGCTGCTGACGGACCGCCTCGTCGCGCTCGTGCCCGAGCGGCACCGGCTCGCGCGCGCGGAGTCCGTAGCGATCGGGGAGCTGGCCCGCGAGCCCTGGATCGCGGGCTGCCCGCGCTGCCGCGGCCAGCTGGTGGAGGTGTGCGAGAGCGCCGGCTTCACGCCGCGCATCGACTTCGCCACCGACGACTACCCGGCGGTGGCGGGCCTGGTGGGCGCGGGTCTCGGGGTCGCGGTGCTGCCCCGGCTCGCGGTGGAGTCGGTACGGCCGCGGGGGGTGCGCACGGTGGCGCTCGAGCCGGAGGTGCGGCGGGAGATCGTCGCCCTCACCCTGCCCGACCTGGCACGGGTGCCGGCGGTGGCGGCGACGCTGGAGCAGCTGGCCCGGGCGGCCGGGCGCGTGTGAGAGGCAGAACGGAAGGGGGGCAGGGTCACGGGGCACGCGCGCGCGTGCCGGGGGGAACGTCTGGAGAAACGTTCCTTCAGTGATGTGAGGCGGTGCCCTCGCCGGTGGTCGACGCCGACACCAGGCGGTTGCGTGCCCGCCCCATCAACTCTTCGCGCTCGTCCTCGGTGAGGCCGCCCCAGACGCCGTACGGCTCGCGCACCGCCAGGGCGTGCGCCGCGCACTCCGCGCGGACCGGGCACCTCATGCAGACCTCCTTGGCCGAGTTCTCGCGAGCGCTCCGAGCCGCCCCGCGCTCGCCCTCCGGGTGGAAGAAGAGCGAGCTGTCCACCCCGCGGCAGGCAGCCAGCAGCTGCCAGTCCCACAGGTCCGCGTTCGGTCCGGGAAGGCGGGAGAAATCTGCCATTACGTGACCCCTTGTAGCCGTTCTGGGCGGATACAGTGCCAAGCGACCGTACATGTCCGGTCTAAGGAGATGAAAATATGACTCATTGCGAATCTAGCCCCAGACACCGGGAAACGGGAGCAAAAACGTCTAAATGGGGCATGGGATGTGATGAAACGTTGAGGGTCGGCCCGCCATGCCTCCTCCGTGTCGGCCCCCTCACGTAGAGTGCCGAAGACGGCACGCGGCCCCGTAACTCTTTCGAGTGACCGTCGTTGAGAGTGCGGAGGCGGTTGAAAACACAAGTGCTCGGGCAGGCGTCCGAGACGGTCGACCGCACAGGTGACGATTCCGTACCAGCCTGGAGGCTCAAGGTGACGCGCATCAGCTGCGGAGGGCGGTCATGACATCCGTCCTCGTCTGCGACGACTCCCCGCTTGCCCGAGAGGCGCTCCGCCGCGCGGTCGCGACCGTGCCCGGCGTCGAGCGTGTGACGACGGCGGCCAACGGCGAGGAAGTCCTCCGCCGCTGGGGCGCCGACCGCTCCGACCTCATCCTGATGGACGTACGCATGCCCGGCCTGGGCGGCGTCGAGACCGTGCGCCGGCTGCTGTCCGCCGACCCGGGCGCACGCATCATCATGCTCACCGTCGCCGAGGACCTCGACGGTGTGGCCCTCGCGGTCGCCGCCGGCGCCCGGGGCTACCTGCACAAGGACGCCTCACGCGCGGAGCTGCGCGCCACGGTGACGCAGGCCCTCGCCGACCCCACCTGGCGACTCGCCCCGCGCCGCCTGCGCTCGGCGGAGATGGGCGCCGCGCCCACCCTCACCGCGCGGGAGATCCAGGTCCTCGAGGGCATGAGTCACGGACGCTCCAACGCCGAGATCGGCCGCGAGCTGTTCCTGTCCGAGGACACCGTCAAGACGCACGCCCGCCGTCTGTTCAAGAAGCTCGGCGCCTCCGACCGCGCCCACGCGGTGGCCCTCGGCTTCCGCTGGGGACTGGTCCGGTAGGCAGCGCGGTGCACCGCGGCGGGGCTGCGGTCCGCCACCCGGGCATCCCCGCCCCCGCCTGCCCCGGGGCAGGCGGGGAGGAGCGCGCCCGGAGCCCCCGGCGGGCGCACGGCAAGGCGGCCCGCCGGACGCCCGCTGCTCGTTTCGGCGCGGATGCCGCATCCTTGAGATGTGGAGTCTCTCGGGGACGAGTCGGTCGAGCGGAAGGGGAGGGCGCAGGGGATGAGTGCCGGCGCACCTGCTCATAACGCTTCGGTGCACAACCACGAACACGATGCGACGGACCGGACGGCCGCAGGGCACCATGGACCGATGCGCGACGACGAGGCGGGCACGGCCCAGGGGCCGATCGGTGCCCTCGTGCACCGCGCCGTCGACGGGGATGCGCAGGCCACGCACGACCTGCTCGCCCACGTCCACCCGCTGGCGCTGCGCTACTGCCGCACCCGGCTGTCCCGGCTCCCGGGCGACGCGCGCCACTTCGTCGAGGACCTCGCCCAGGAGGTCTGCGTCGCGGTCCTGCTGGCCCTGCCGCGCTACCGCGACACCGGCCGCCCCTTCGAGGCCTTCGTCTTCGCCATCGCCTCCCACAAGGTCGCCGACCTGCAGCGCGCAGCGATGCGCCACCCGGGCTCGACGGCGGTGCCGTCCGACGAGATGCCCGAGCGCCCGGACGACTCCCTCGGCCCCGAGGAGCGCGCCCTGCTCAGCAGCGACGCCGAGTGGGCCAAGAAGCTGCTGGCCAACCTCCCCGAGAACCAGCGCGAGCTGCTCCTGCTCCGCATCGCCGTGGGCTTGACCGCGGAGGAGACCGGGCAGATGTTGGGAATGTCACCCGGCGCCGTCCGGGTGGCCCAGCACCGGGCGCTGAGCCGCCTGCGCGCACTCGCCGAGCAGTAACGGCCTTGCGGGGAGCGGCCGGAGCTCCCCGCCGTGAACGGGCCCCACCTCGTTTCCGTACGAACATACGAAGCCGGAAGCGGCCCCGCTCTGTGGAATGTGATGGCGACGCTTCCCGTTAGCATGGACATCCGCACCGATCAAGGCCATTTGGGGAAGGTGTCATGACTGCGAACGTCGACGGAGTGCCCGGTAAATTCGCGACACTCGGGCTGACCTACGACGACGTGCTGCTGCTGCCGGGCGCATCCGAGGTGCTCCCCAACGCGGTCGACACCTCGTCCCGCATCTCCCGCAACGTCCGGGTGAACATCCCGATGCTGTCGGCGGCGATGGACAAGGTGACCGAGTCCCGCATGGCGATCGCGATGGCCCGGCTGGGCGGCGTCGGCGTGCTGCACCGCAACCTGTCCGTCGAGGACCAGGTCAACCAGGTCGACCTGGTGAAGCGGTCGGAGTCCGGCATGGTCACCGACCCGATCACGGTGCACCCGGAGGCCACCCTCGCCGAGGCCGACGCGCTGTGCGCGAAGTTCCGCATCAGCGGCGTCCCCGTCACCGACCCGGCGGGCAAGCTGCTCGGCATCGTGACCAACCGCGACATGGCCTTCGAGAGCGACCGCAGCCGCCGCGTGCACGAGGTCATGACCCCGATGCCGCTGGTCACCGGCAGGGTGGGCATCTCCGGCCCCGAGGCCATGGAGCTGCTGCGCAAGCACAAGATCGAGAAGCTGCCCCTGGTGGACGAGCAGAACGTCCTCAAGGGCCTGATCACGGTCAAGGACTTCGTCAAGGCCGAGAAGTACCCCAACGCCGCCAAGGACGCCGAGGGCCGTCTCCTCGTCGGTGCCGCGGTCGGCGCCAGCCCGGAGGCGCTGGAGCGCGCCCAGGCGCTCGCCGAGGCCGGTGCGGACTTCCTGGTCGTCGACACCTCGCACGGCCACAACAGCAACGCCCTGAGCTGGATGGCGAAGATCAAGTCGAGCGTGGGCGTCGACGTGATCGGCGGCAACGTGGCCACGCGCGACGGCGCCCAGGCCCTGATCGACGCCGGCGTGGACGGCATCAAGGTCGGCGTGGGCCCCGGCTCCATCTGCACCACCCGCGTGGTCGCCGGCATCGGCGTCCCCCAGGTCACCGCCATCTACGAGGCGTCCCTCGCGGCCCGTCCGGCCGGCGTCCCGCTGATCGGCGACGGCGGCCTGCAGTACTCCGGCGACATCGGCAAGGCGCTGGCCGCCGGCGCCGACACGGTGATGCTGGGCAGCCTGCTGGCCGGCTGCGAGGAGTCCCCGGGCGAGCTGCTCTTCATCAACGGCAAGCAGTTCAAGTCGTACCGCGGCATGGGCTCGCTGGGCGCCATGCAGTCGCGCGGCCAGGGCAAGTCGTACTCGAAGGACCGCTACTTCCAGGCCGACGTGACGTCGGACGAGAAGCTCGTGCCCGAGGGTGTCGAGGGCCAGGTGCCCTACCGCGGTCCCCTCGCCAACGTCCTGCACCAGCTCGTCGGCGGCCTGCGCCAGACCATGGGCTACGTCGGCGCCGCCACCGTCGCGGAGATGGAGTCCAAGGGCCACTTCGTGCGGATCACCTCCGCGGGTCTGAAGGAGTCCCACCCGCACGACATCCAGATGACGGTCGAGGCCCCGAACTACAGCAACAACAACTGACGCACGCGCGCGTGAAGCCCTTCCAGGCGTGATCGACGGCGGCCCCGGAACCTCCGGGGCCGCCGTCGCCGTACCCGTCGGCGATACTGGAAGACGCTGAACGCATCAGGGAAAGGCCTAGACGTGACTGAGATCGAGATCGGGCGCGGCAAGCGCGGCCGCCGGGCGTACGCCTTCGACGACATCGCCGTCGTCCCCAGCCGCCGGACCCGGGACCCGAAGGAGGTCTCGATCGCCTGGCAGATCGACGCCTACCGCTTCGAGCTGCCCTTCCTGGCCGCCCCCATGGACTCCGTCGTCTCCCCGGCCACCGCGATCCGCATCGGCGAGCTCGGCGGCCTCGGTGTGCTCAACCTCGAGGGCCTGTGGACCCGCCACGAGGACCCGCAGCCGCTGCTGGACGAGATCGTCGGGCTGGACGCGCAGACGGCCACGCGCCGCCTCCAGGAGATCTACGCGGCGCCCATCAAGGAGGAGCTGATCGGCGCCCGCATCAAGGAGGTGCGCGACTCCGGTGTGGTCACCGCCGCCGCGCTCTCCCCGCAGCGCACCGCCCAGTTCTCCAAGGCGGTCGTGGACGCGGGCGTGGACATCTTCGTCATCCGCGGTACGACGGTCTCGGCGGAGCACGTGTCGTCCTCGCACGAGCCGCTGAACCTCAAGCAGTTCATCTACGAGCTGGACGTGCCGGTGATCGTCGGCGGCTGCGCCACCTACACCGCCGCCCTGCACCTGATGCGCACCGGCGCGGCCGGCGTCCTCGTCGGCTTCGGCGGCGGCGCCGCGCACACCACGCGCAACGTCCTCGGCATCCAGGTTCCGATGGCCACCGCGGTCGCCGACGTGGCCGCGGCCCGCCGCGACTACATGGACGAGTCCGGCGGCCGGTACGTGCACGTGATCGCGGACGGCGGCGTCGGCTGGTCCGGCGACCTGCCGAAGGCGGTCGCCTGCGGCGCCGACGCGGTGATGATGGGCTCGCCCCTCGCGCGCGCCACCGACGGGCCGGGCCGCGGCCACCACTGGGGCATGGAGGCCGTCAACGAGGAGCTGCCGCGCGGCCAGAAGGTCGACCTGGGCACCGTCGGCACCATCGAGGAGATCCTCACGGGCCCCTCGCACACCCCCGACGGCTCCATGAACTTCTTCGGCGCCCTGCGCCGCGCCATGGCCACGACCGGCTACAGCGAGCTCAAGGAGTTCCAGCGGGTCGAGGTCACGGTGGCGGACTCGGTGCACCGGCGGTAGTCGCCGGGGCGGTCCCCGAAGCGCCTGAAGGGCCGGTGGTCCGGGAGGACGACCGGCCCTTTCGCATGCCCAAGTGGGCGTGTACGGGGGCGCGTTGGGTGAGAGTGGGCGCGTGGTTGCGTTTGTGGCGGATGCGGGCCGAACGGGCGTAAGGGGGCGGTAGTGTCCGTGATCGGCGCCCCAAGCTCTCTGGGGAGCCCCCTTCCAAGGACACAGACCGGCCCCGCCCTCGGGGCCCGGCCCGAATTCCAAGCGGACCGCCTACCGGGTCTCTGGGCGGCGTCGTGGAAGGGGGCGTCCCCATGGACCGTCACCGCAAGCCCACTCGCTGGGATCGCATGCGGCTTCGGCTGGTGCAGTCCAAGAGGAGGTGGATCGTGCGGATTCACGGGCGATGAGCGGCCACCCCCAAGAGGACTAGGGGTGGACACTCCGTAACTCGCTCAGGAGCCTGCCGCAGTACCCGCTGCGGTGGGCTCCACCTGTCTCCGTAAGCTACCCGCGCTCCGCCGTCCATGCCACCGGCACCGAGGCCCGACACGCCTTCGCGCCCCCCTTCACAACCGGTGCGCCGCCCCCGTGGGTGTGGCCCCCCGGGTGTCCAGGAGCAGCTGGGCCTTCACCGACAGGCCCTGGAGGTCGTACGTGCGATGCGGCTGGAGCAGGAGCGTGAGGTCGGCGTCGGCGGCGGCCTCGTAGAAGGAGTCCGCGCGCGGGACCGGGCGGTCCAGGACGTTCCAGGCGGGCACGTACGGGTCGTGGTAGCTGACGGAGGCGCCCAGCTCCATCAGCCGTACGGCGATCTCCCGGGCGGGTGCGGCCTGCTGGTCGGCCAGGTCGGGCTTGTAGGTGACGCCCAGGAGCAGGATGCGGGCGCCGCGCGCGGACTTGCCGTGCTCGTTGAGGAGCGCGGCCGCGCGCTGGACCACGTACCGGGGCATCCGGCTGTTGACCTGCTGGGCCAGCTCGACCATGCGCAGGGTGCGGCCGGCGTGGCCGGTGAGGTCCTGCGGGACGCCGTACCCGCCGACGCCCGGGCCCGGCCGGAACGCCTGGAAGCCGAACGGCTTGGTCTCGGCGCACCGGATGACGTCCCACAGGTCGACGCCCAGCTCGTGGCACAGGACGGCCATCTCGTTGACGAGCGCGATGTTGACGTGCCGGAAGTTGGTCTCCAGCAGCTGCACCGTCTCCGCCTCGCGCAGCCCGCGCGCGCGGACCACCTTGTCGGTGAGCCGCCCGTAGAAGGCGGCGGCCGACTCGGTGCAGGCCGGGGTGAGGCCGCCGATGACCCGAGGCGTGCCGGCCGGGGTGCGGTCGCGGTTGCCGGGGTCGACCCGGCTGGGGGAGTAGGCGAGGTGGAAGTCGCGGCCGGCGCGCAGCCCAGAGCCCTCCTCCAGCAGGGGCCGCAGGAACTCCTCCGTGGTCCCGGGCAGCACGGGCGACTCCAGGATGACCGTGGTGTGCGGGCGCAGCCGCTCGGCGAGCGTGCGGGCGGCCGCCTCCACCTGGCCGAGGTCCAGGCCGCCGTCGGCGCCGCGCGGGGTGGGCGCGCAGATCACGGCGGTGCGGACCCGGCCGAGCTGGGCCGGGTCGGTGCCCGGCCGGAAGCCCGTGGCGTGCATGCGCCGCAGCTCGGCGGGGCTGAGCGAGCCCGCCTCGGGCCCGGTGGCGTACCCGATCGTGGGGATGCCGGCGGCGACGGCGGCCTGGGCGAGCGGCAGGCCGTAGGGACCGAGTCCGATCACGGCGAGATCTGCGGGCATGGCGTGAGCCGTCCTTCCCAGTATCCGAAGCGGGACAGGTGCGCAACCGCTGTGGACAGCACGAACGAGCGCACTGTCACACTAGGAGTAAATATGACCGTGATGTGGGATTGTGTTCGTGTGTCTTCCGGGGGTTCCGCGCACGTTGTCCACAGGCGGGGAAGTGCGTGGTGGCTGAAGTCGGACAGGCCGGTCAGAATTTGGGCATGAGGAGGGGATGAGCCGGGCTTCGCCCACCGCGGGTGCGGCCGACGCGACCGAGACGTTCGACAGCGGGAGGCAGCGGTGAGGACAGCGACTCTGGGCCCGGCGCAGCGCGCCGAGGCACTGGCGGCGATGGCGGAGCACGAGCTGGACGTCCTGGTGGTCGGGGGCGGAGTGGTCGGGGCGGGCACCGCGCTGGACGCCGTCACCCGCGGCCTGTCCACCGGCCTGGTCGAGGCCCGCGACTGGGCGTCGGGCACCTCCAGCAGGTCCAGCAAACTCATCCACGGCGGCCTGCGCTACCTGGAGATGCTCGACTTCGCCCTCGTCCGCGAGGCCCTCAAGGAGCGCGGCCTGCTGCTGGAGCGGCTCGCCCCGCACCTGGTCAAACCGGTGCCGTTCCTCTACCCGCTGCAGCACCGCGGCTGGGAGCGGTGGTACGCCGGCTCGGGCGTGGCCCTGTACGACGCGATGTCCATGGCCCGCGGCCACGGCCGGGGCCTGCCCCTGCACCGGCACCTGACCCGCGGCCGCGCCCTGCGCGTGGCGCCCTGCCTCAGGAAGGACGCCCTGGTCGGCGCCCTGCAGTACTACGACGCCCAGGTGGACGACGCCCGGCTGGTGGCGACCCTGGTGCGCACCGCGGTGTCGTACGGCGCGCACGCGGCCAACCGCGCGCGCGTGACCGGGTTCCTGCGCGAGGGCGAGCGGGTCGTCGGCGCCCGGGTGCAGGACGTGGAGGGCGGCGGGGAGTACGAGATCCGCGCCCAGCAGGTCGTCAACGCCACCGGCGTGTGGACCGACGACACGCAGGCCATGGTGGGCGAGCGTGGCCAGTTCCACGTGCGCGCCTCCAAGGGCATCCACCTGGTCGTGCCCAAGGACCGCATCCACTCCACCACCGGCCTGATCCTGCGTACGGAGAAGTCCGTCCTGTTCGTCATCCCCTGGGGCCGGCACTGGATCGTCGGCACCACCGACACCGGCTGGGACCTGGACAAGGCCCACCCGGCGGCCTCCAGCGCCGACATCGACTACCTGCTGGAGCACGTCAACTCGGTGCTCGCGGTGCCGCTGAGCCGCGACGACGTGCAGGGCGTGTACGCGGGCCTGCGCCCGCTGCTGGCCGGCGAGTCCGACGCCACGAGCAAGCTGTCCCGTGAGCACACCGTGGCGCACCCGGCGCCGGGCCTGGTGGTCGTGGCGGGCGGCAAGTACACGACGTACCGGGTGATGGCGAAGGACGCCGTCGACGAGGCGGTGCACGGCCTCGACATGCGGGTCGCCGACTGCGTCACCGAGGACATCCCGCTGCTCGGCGCGGAGGGCTACCGGGCGATGTGGAACGCGCGGGCCCGAATAGCCGCACGCACCGGGCTGCACGTGGTCCGCGTGGAACACCTGCTGAACCGGTACGGCTCCATGGCCGAGGAGGTTCTGGCCCTCGTGGCCGCCGACCCCACCCTGGGCGAGCCGCTGCAGGCCGCCGACGACTACCTGCGCGCCGAGGTGGTCTACGCCGCCTCGCACGAGGGCGCCCGCCACCTGGACGACGTGCTCACCCGCCGCACGCGCATCTCCATCGAGACCTTCGACCGGGGCACCCGCAGCGCCCGCGAGGCCGCCGAGCTGATGGCGCCGGTCCTCGGCTGGGACAAGGACCAGATCGAGCGCGAGGTGCAGCACTACGAGAAGCGGGTGGAGGCCGAACGCGAGTCCCAGCTCCAGCCCGACGACCAGACGGCGGACGCGGCACGCCTCGGCGCGCCCGACATCGTGCCGCTGTAGCACCGTCATCCGACGGCGCGTCATCCGGGCCGGTGCGGGCCCCGTTCCGGCGTGTTTCCCGGCGGGTGGAGTCTGCCGCCGTGTCAGGGGCACCCTGGACGTGGGCCACTTGTCGGGTGAGGGACAATGAAGGCTCTGTCAGGGCGGGTTGCAGAGGGGACGCATGTCGGAGGCGGAGCGGGCGGGGACTTCTCGTCAGGAGACTCGTCAGGACAACGGCGCGCGACGTCTCCTCGCCGGGAGGTACCGGCTGGGAGACGTACTGGGCCGAGGCGGCATGGGCACGGTCTGGCGCGCCGAGGACGAGACCCTCGGCCGGACGGTCGCCGTCAAGGAGCTGCGGTTCCCGTCGAACATCGACGAGGAGGAGAAGCGGCGCCTGATCACGCGCACCCTGCGCGAGGCCAAGGCGATCGCCCGGATCCGCAACAACAGCGCGGTTACGGTCTACGACGTGGTCGACGAGGACGACCGGCCGTGGATCGTCATGGAACTGGTCGAGGGCAAGTCCCTCGCCGAGGTCATCCGCGAGGACGGCCTGCTGGAGCCCAGGCGGGCGGCCGAGGTCGGGCTCGCCGTCCTGGACGTGCTGCGCTCCGCGCACCGGCAGGGCATCCTGCACCGGGACGTGAAGCCGTCCAACGTGCTCATCGCCGAGGACGGCCGGGTCGTGCTCACCGACTTCGGCATCGCGCAGGTCGAGGGCGACCCGTCCATCACCTCCACCGGCATGCTCGTCGGCGCCCCCTCCTACATCGCCCCGGAGCGCGCCCGCGGGCACAAGCCGGGTCCCGCGGCCGACCTGTGGTCGCTGGGCGGCCTGCTGTACGCGGCGGTCGAGGGTGTGCCGCCCTACGACAGGGGCTCGGCGATCGCCACGCTCACCGCGGTGATGACCGAACCCCTGGAGGAGCCCAGGAACGCGGGCCCGCTCAGGGACGTCATCCACGGCCTGCTCAACAAGGACCCGGCCCAGCGGCTCGACGACGCCGGCGCCCGGGCCATGCTCAACGCGGTGCTCCGCGCACCCGAGCCGGAGCCCGTGGACGCCACCCGGGTGGTCCCGCTTCCGGAGCAGCCCGGCCCGTCCGCTCCGTCCGAGGGCAAGCGGGGCGAGGAGGCCGGCGAGAAGCTGCGCGGGGCGCTGCGCTCGGTCCGCAAGGCGGCCGGTGCGGCCACCGCCGCGGCGGCCGCACGGCCGAAGGGCGGGAGCGACACGGCGACGCCGGCGGCCGCGGACGGCCCGGCCGCGCCGCGCACGGAAGGACCGGCGGTGCCGGGCAAGCCGGACGCCGAGGCCAAGGACTCCACGAGCGTGCTGAACTCCGGCTCCGGAAAGCCGAGTTCGGGCTGGCCCGTGATGCCGCCGCCGGACCTGGACCTGCCGCCGCGGCCGGTGCCGAGGGCTCCGCTCACCGACGTGGTGCCCCGGCGGACGCTGATCGTCATCGCGGTGGTGCTCGCCCTGGCGGTGATCGGCACCGTCCTCGCGCTCACGCTCGGCGGCGGTGACGGCGGCGGCAACGGCGCCAAGGCGGCGCCCAGCGCCTCCGTCAAGCAGGACAAGAGCGCGTCCGGCAAGCCCGGTACCGGCAGCGGCACGCAGACCGACGGCGCCTCGTCGTCCGCGACGACGAAGCCGTCGTCGAGCGCCGCGCCGAGCGCGAGCCCGTCCGCCGGCGACTCCGGCTCGTCCGGCAAGCAGGGCGGCGGGAGCGCGCCGGTGGAGTCGACACACAAGGGCACTCAGGGTTACTCGATCGGGCTGCCCAAGGGGTGGAAGTACCAGTCCACCGGAGCCGCCGGCGACCGCTACACCGGGCCCGGCGGGCAGAAGCTGCTCGTCGCCTGGACCAGTTCCCCGAAGTCGGACCCGGTGGCGGACTGGCAGAACCAGGAGCGCTACATGGTGCGCTCCCAGTACCACAAAATCCGTATAGAGAAGGTCGACTACCGCGACTGGAACACCGCCGACTGGGAGTTCACCTACGTCGACGGCGGCACCGAGTGGCGCAGCATCGACCGGGGCTTCGTCGTCAACAGCCACCAGGGCTACGGGCTGATGTACACCGCGCAGAACGCCGACTGGCACGGCGATCTGCGCAAGGACACCTGGCGGACGCTGACGCAGTCCTTCGAACCCAAGTCGTGAGGTGACGGGGCCCGGTTCGGGGCCGGGAGAATCCGTCATCCTTCGATGCGGGTTGCCTCTGGCACGTATCGTGAATGGTTGAGGACCGTACGCAGCCGTAAGCGGTGCGGAACGGGCCGCAAGGGAACGGATGTGAACGACCGGGCGGCCGGGGGAGGCAGACGTGGACGACTACGCGGGCCGGGTGCTCGCCGACCGCTACCGCCTGCCGCTGCCGCCCTCCGACGAGTACGAACTGACCGAGAGCCGGGCCTTCGACACCTACAGCGGCCAGGAGGTGTTCGTCCGTCAGGTGCCGTTGCCCGAGGTCGTCGAGGCGGAGGTGCTCGACGCGGAGGGCCTGCCCGAGGGGTTCACCGCCCGTGAGCGCGGGTCCCGTCGCACGCCCGCGGCCCGTACCGCCACCCGCAGGCCCTCGGACCCGGCGGTCCGGCGCGCCGTGGAGGCCGCGCAGGCGGCCGCCCGCATCCCCGACCACCCGCGGCTGGACCAGGTCTTCGACGTGTTCGCCGAGGGCGGCTCGCTGTGGATCGTCAGCGAGTGGGTGGCCGCCCGCCCGCTGTCCGCACTCCTCGCCGACCAGCCGCTGACGCCGTACCGGGCGGCCGAGGTCGCCTCCGACGTGCTCATGGCGCTGCGGGTGCTGCACGCCCACGGCTGGGTGCACCGCAACATCACCACCCGCACCGTCCTGGTCTGCGAGGACGGCCGCGTGATGCTGACCGGCCTCGCGGTCGGCGCGGCGGAGGAGGCGCTGTGCGGGTACGACCCGGTGCCCGAGCAGGAAGGCGGCCACCCGGACGGCGCTCCCGGCGGACCGGGCGGTGAGGTGGGCGAGGGCGCTGACGCCGGCGACGGTGCCGGTCCGGCCGGCGGCCTGCCCGGCGCCGGTGAGCCGGGCGGTGCCCAGGGCGGCCTGCCCGCGGCCGGCGTGGACCCCGAGGCCGCGCGGCGGGCCGCGATACAGGCGCGGGTGGCCGGCGGACTGCCTCCGGTGCCGGGAGCGGACACGGTGCCCGGTGGGGCGCCGGTCCCCGGGCAGCCGGTCCCCGGGCAGCCGGTCCCCGGGGCCCTGCGGAGCGGGGACGACATCCGGGCCGCCCGGGCCGGGGCCATCGCCGCCTACCGTGCGGGGGCCCGGGCCGCCGCACGGGTGCAGGAGGCCCAGCAGGACGGCCGCCCTGCCCTGCCCGCCTCCCGCCCGCCCGCCGAGGCCGACGGCATCGCCGGACTGCCGTACGGCGGCGGCCGGCCGGCCCAGCCGCCCGGCACGACGGTCGACCCGTACGGACTCCAGGGCCGGCCCTGGCACGGCGCCTCCCCCCGCACCGCTCCGGGCGGCGCGCCCGCCGGGACCGACCCCGCCCGGCCCGCCCTCGGGCAGGCCCCCGGCCCGGACCGCCTGCCCGTCCCCGGCGGACCCGCCGCCTCCGCGCCCCCCGGCTGGGACCACCCGGCCGCCGGCGGCGCCGTGCGCCGGGGCCCCGGGACCGCGCTCGCCGCCGAGCGGGCGCGGCAGGTGCGGATGACCGTGGTCGGCCCGGTCACCGAGCGCTGGGCGCCGGAGCAGGCCGGCCCCGTGCACGAGAACTGGCAGCTGGCGGCGCCGGTGGGGCCCGCCACCGACCTGTGGGCCCTCGGCGCGCTGCTCTTCCGCGCCGTCCAGGGACACGCGCCCTACCCCGAGGAGTCCACCGCCGAACTGGTGCAGCTGGTCTGCGCGGAGCCGCCCGCCTTCGCCGAGGAGTGCGGCCCGCTGCGGCCCGTCGTGGAGTCGCTGCTGCGTCAGGACCCGCTCGAGCGGCTCGAACCCGAGGAACTGAGCGGCTGGCTGCGCTCGCTGGTGCGTTCCGCGCCCGAGCCGGACGCCGGCGCCCACGTCGTGCCCGTACCGCCCGCCGACCCGAAGCGGCTGCCGATCGTCCGGCGCCGCGGCGAGCTGGTGCGGCGCCGGCGCGCCGGACTGCCCGCCACCCACCCGCACGGCCGGCACAAGCGGGCCGCGCAGGAGGACCGTTCGCCGCGCAGCCTCGGCAGGATCCTGCTCCTGCTGATCCTGCTCCTGCTGGCGGGCGCGGTGGCGTACGCGATGCTGTTCATGCCCAAGCAGGGGCAGAGCGGAGCCGCGGGCGGCACGGACCGCACGGGCAGCGCCGGGCAGGCGGGTCCGGCGCCCTCGAAGCAGCAGCGGCCGTCCTCCGGGCAGAGCGCGCCGGACGACAGCCCCTCGGCGTCCGCGCCCGCCACCGAGACCCAGACCGGCGGCGACCCCGCCGTCGCCGACGGGTTCACGCTGCGCACCGACCCCGAGGGCTTCAAGGTGGCCGTCGCCAAGGGCTGGGACCGCACCCCGAAGAACGGCAGCGGCCAAGTCGTCTACGCGCACGGTAACTTCGAGCTGCTCGTCGTACCGGGCCGGGACAGCGCCTCGGCGTACGGCAGCGATCCGATGGTCTACCAGCGGGACAAGGAGCGCGAACTCCAGCCGTACCGCAGCTCCAGCTGGGCCACGGCCACCGGACTGCGCACCATCGAGGTGGGCGGACGCACCATGGCCGAGGGCCAGTTCACCTGGACCGACGGGCAGGGGCGCGACCTGTACGTGCGCAACCTGGCGATCCTGCTGAACGGCCGCTACCACATCGTCCAGGTCCGCGGCCCGGAGGCCGAGCGCGACGAGGTGTCACGGCTGTACGAGCAAGCTACCGCGACGTACCGCTACACGGGTTGAGCGCCCTGTCGCGACAACCGTCACAGTGCTGTCACCTTGGCACCCCGATTGTTCCCTGGAGGATGACCGGTCCTTAGTCTGACCCTGTCAAGAGCATTGCGGGGCAACGTGAATCAGATGCAGGGCCTGCTCATAGCGGGCCGCTACCGGCTCGCCGATTCGATCGGCAGCGGCGGCATGGGCCGGGTGTGGCGCGCCCACGACGAGGTGCTGCACCGGACGGTCGCCGTCAAGGAGCTGACCGCCGCGCTCTACGTCTCCGACAGCGACCGGTCCGTCCTGCTCGCCCGCACCCGGGCCGAGGCCCGCGCCGCCGCGCGCATCAACCACTCCGCCGTCGTCACCGTGCACGACGTCCTCGAGCACGACGGCCGCCCGTGGATCGTCATGGAGCTGGTCGAGGGCAACTCGCTGGCGGACGCGGTCAAGGAGCGGGGGCGCATCGAGCCGCGGGAGGCCGCGCGCATCGGCCTGTGGGTGCTGCGGGCGCTGCGCGCCGCGCACCGGGCCGGGGTGCTGCACCGGGACGTCAAGCCGGGCAACGTGCTCCTCGGCCGCGACGGCAGGGTGCTGCTCACCGACTTCGGCATCGCCCAGATCGAGGGCGACTCCACCATCACCCGCACCGGCGAGGTCGTCGGATCCGTCGACTACCTCGCGCCCGAGCGGGTGCGCGGCCACGACCCGGGCCCCGCCTCCGACCTGTGGGCGCTCGGCGCCACGCTGTACACCGCGGTCGAGGGCCGCTCCCCGTTCCGCCGCACCTCACCGCTGAGCACCATGCAGGCGGTCGTCGAGGAGGAGGCCGACGAGACGCGCCACGCCGGTGCGCTCGGCCCGGTCATCGCCGCCCTGCTCCGCAAGGAGCCGGGGCACCGGCCGGGCGCGGAGGAGGCGGAGCAGATGCTCGCCGAGGCGGCGGAGGGCCGGCGGCCGAGCGCGGCGCAGGCGTTCGTACCGACCCAGGGCTCGGGCCTGCACACCGGGGGGCCGTACAGCCAGGGCTACGGCTACGGCACGGGCACCCCCGCTTCCGGCCACGGCACCGGGAGCGGCGCCCCGGTCCACGGCCCGGGCGCCCATGCAGGGTCCGCCACCGGGCCGACGGCGGCCGGGCCCGCCCCGGTGGGTCCCACCGCGGCCGTACCGGGATCCGGCCCGCGCACGGCGAACCGCCGTCCCCGGCGCCGGCTGCGCACGCTGGCCCTCGTCGTCGCCTTCGCGGCCGTGCTCGGCGCCGGCGCCGCGGTGGCCTTCCGGCAGTGGGACGCCCGCCGGGCCGACACCGAGGCGGGCGGCGCGACCCCGGCCCCCGTGAACTCGCCCACGCACAGCCCGAGCCCGTCCCCGCAGCCGGGCGGAGTTCCCGACAACTGGGTGCGCCACGACGACCCGTTCGGCTTCAGCATCTACGTACCCAAGGGCTGGAAGCGCAAGGTGTACGAGGTCAAGGGCACCCTCAAGCAGGTCGACTACACGCCGGACGGCGGCTTCCACTTCGTCCGCGTCTCCATCGACACCGGCTCGGACTTCTCCGACGCCTACGAGCACCAGAAGGACCTGGAGCAGCAGCTCCAGCGGCTGGTCGACTACCGGCGCGTGACCCTGCAGAGGAACGTCTACCGCGACCGCCCCGGCTCCCTGTGGGAGTACACCTGGACGGCGTTGGCCAAGGACCCGCCCTACGTCCCCGGCCCGCGCCACGCCGCGGAGGAGACCTACTACTCGCGGCAGGGCACCGAGTACGTGGTCTACATGTCCTCGCCCGCCACGGACTGGCCGACGGCGAACCGGCAGTTCAAGTGGGTGCTGCGGAGCTGGCAGCCCCAGGAGGCGTGACCGGGGGGCCCACGGCGTGTCGGCCGTGCGCCGGCGCACCATGCTTGGCCGATCACCGCCCCGAGCGCGTGCGGCCCGTGCGGCATGATGGGCCTCATGGGATCCGAGGGGGACGACCTTCGTGTGATCGCGGGCCGTTACCGCCTTCAGGCGCGGATCGGACGCGGCGGGATGGGCGTCGTGTGGCGGGCGAGCGACCAAATCCTGGGCCGCCTGGTGGCGGTCAAGGAACTCGCCCCGGACGACTCCCTCCCGGACGACGACGCCCGGCGCCGCCGGGAACGAACCTTCCGTGAGGCGCGGGCGGTCGCGCAGTTGCGGCACCCGCACATCATCGTCGTGCACGACGTGGTCGAGCAGGACGGACGGCCGTACATCGTCATGGAGCTGATCGACGGCGGTTCGCTCGCCGACCGGATCGCCACGCGCGGCCCGGTGGACGCCGCCGAGGCCGCCCGGATCGGCATCGGCCTGCTCGGCGCGCTGCGCACCGCGCACGAGGCCGGGGTGCTGCACCGGGACATCAAACCCGCGAACGTGCTGATCGAGTCCGGCACCGACCGCGTCGTCCTCACCGACTTCGGCATCGCGCAGGTCGCGGGCTCCACCACGCTCACCGAGACCGGCTCCTTCGTCGGCTCCCCCGAGTACACCGCCCCCGAGCGCATGTCCGGGCTGCGCACCGGCCCGGAGTCCGACCTGTGGTCGGTGGGCGCGCTGCTGTGCACGGTGCTCAGCGGCGAGTCGCCGTTCCGCCGCGACTCGCTGGGCGGCATCCTGCACGCCGTCGTCGCCGCCGAGATCCGGCCACCCGCCCAGGCCGGACCGCTGCTGCCCGTCGTACGGGGCCTGCTGGAGCGCGACCCCGACCGGCGGCTGGGCGCGGCGGAGGCCGAGCGGATGCTGCGCACGTTCCTGGAGACGGGCCGGACGCCCGACGCGCCGGGCCGCACTCCCGGGCCGGGCACCCGTCCGACCGTCGCGCACCCGCCCGGGCACGGCTACACCCCGACCGAGCACGACGTGCCCCGCCGGTCCCTCGTCCCGCGCCCGCCCGCCGGCGAACAGCCGCCGCCCGCCCGGCAGTCCGCGCGCGGTGTCCTGCTCGCGGCGCTGCTCGCGGCCGCCGTGGCGGGAGCGGGCGTGTCGGCGGCCGCCCTGCTGCTGAACCAGGGCGGCCACGGAGGCGGCGGCACACCGGGCGGTACGGCGACCGGCCCGGCACCCGGCACGCGTACGGCGCCCTCCCGGACCGCCACCGGCACCTCGCCGTCCCCGACGGCCACCGCGGGCGGCGCGGCGCAGGAGTCCGCCGGCTCCGCCGCCCCCTCCGGCTACCGCACCGCCCGCGACCCGGCGGGCTTCTCGCTCGCCGTACCGCAGGACTTCACCCGCGACCGGCAGGGCGAGCGCGTCTTCTACCTCTCCCCGGGGCAGACCTTCCGCCTCGGCGTCAAGGTCGCCACGCCCGAACCCGGCGGCCCCACCGCGGTGATGAACCGGGCGGCGGCCGACGGGTCGGCCACCAACCCCGGCTACCACGACGGCCGGGTCACCCGGACCCGGCACGCCGGACACCCCGCCGCGCTGTGGGAGTTCACCTGGAACGGCTTCAGCGCGGCGGAGGGCGCGCGCCACACCTACGACCTGTGCTGGGAGGAGGGCGGCCGGCTGTACGACGTATGGGTGTCGGCGCCGGTGGGCAAGGTGCGCGAGGCCCGGGAGTACTTCGACGTGGCCGTGGACACCTTCTCGGCCACCGCGCACTGATCCCCGCTCCGTCACGGCTCTGTGACCGGTGTGTCCGCCCGCTGGCTGCGGACGCTCATGGCGCGATAGGGATGAAGCATGAGCAGCGACGGGGGAGCCGGCCGGACGGCCGACGACACGACGAGTTTTGTTCTGCGGCCGCCGGATCCCGCCCCGCGGCCCGCAGCGGCACCCGCCGCTCCGGCGGAGGCGGACCAGCCGGGCGGCGGGCGGCTGATCGCGGGCCGCTACCGGCTGCTCGGCAAGCTCGGCCACGGCGGCATGGGCACCGTGTGGCGGGCCCACGACGAGGTGGTGGACCGCGAGGTCGCCGTCAAGGAGCCCCGGGTCCCCGACCACCTTCCCGAACGGGAACGCGCCAACGCCTACGAGCGGATGCGCCGCGAGGCCCGCGCGGCGGCCCGGCTCGACCACCCCGCGGTGGTCGGCGTGCACGACGTCGCGGTCGTCGACGGCCGGCCGTGGATCGTCATGGAGCTGGTGCGCGGCCGCTCGCTGGGCGGCGCCCTGCAGGAGGGCACCCTGGACGCCCGGGAGGCGGCCCGGGTCGGCCTGGCGGTGCTCGGCGCCCTGGAGGCCGCCCACGCGGCGGGCGTCCTGCACCGGGACGTGAAACCGGACAACGTGCTGCTGGGCCGCTTCGACCGGGTCGTCCTCACGGACTTCGGCATCGCCCACATCGAGGGCGAGACGAACCTGACCGACACCGGCGGCTTCGTCGGCTCGCCCGAATACGTCTCGCCCGAGCGGGTGCTGGGGCAGCGCCCCGGACCGGCGAGCGACCTGTGGTCCCTGGGCGTGGTCCTCTACACCGCCACCGAGGGCGTCTCCCCGTTCCGCCGCAGCAACACCCCGGCCACCCTGCAGTCCGTCCTGCACGCCGCCCCCGCCGAACCCGCCGCCGCCCGGGGCCCGCTGGCCGAGGCCATCAACGGCCTGCTCCGCAAGGACCCCGCCCAGCGGCCGACGGCGGCACGGGTCCGGGAGCTGCTGGAAGCGGCCGCGAACCCGCCCGCGCCCGCACGCGCGCCGACCCAGGGGACGCCCGCGCGGGAGGCGTCCGCGGCCATCCGCTCGCGCCGCCCGGGCCGCGCGGTGTGGCTCGGCCTGGGCGCGGCGGCCGTCGCGGCGGCCGTGACGGCGTACCTCGTCCTCGCCGACCCCTTCGCCGGACCGCTGCCCGGCCACTGGGCGAAGCACCGCGAAGCCGCGCTCGGCGCCACCCTCGCCGTCCCCTCGGGCTACCAGCCCACCCGGCCCGGCAAGACGGACACCGACAAGAACTGGGTGACGTACGCGGACCCGAGCGGCGGCGTCTGGATCCGCCTGCACCTGGACCGGAAGTCGCAGGACTCGCTGAACGACATCAAGAGCAGCGCGCGCTCCCAGATGTACGACGACAACGAGAAGTTCAAGAGCCAGGGCGACTACACCGTCCACATGGCGGAGGGCGCCAGGACGGACCCGGACGCGAACGCCACCTACCGCGGGCACCAGGCCGCCGAGAACACCGTCACCTACCGGAGCGACGACCAGTCGGCCCAGCCGCGCGAACTGCGCGTCTTCTACTACCGGACGAAGGCCGGCGACATGTACGAACTGGCCGTCGGCTACCCGGGCAAGGGCGACTTCACCGCCCGCGGCAGGGAGGTGGCGAAGACGGCGATCGCCAATTTGGACATCAACAAGGCCTGAGGGCACGCCTCTTGGCCCCTCGTCTTCGACAAGTACCTGGTGCGCACGGTACTCATGTGCCATGAGCGCAGACGGCGAACACGCGCCCGACGGACGTCTGATCGGTGGGCGGTACCGGTTGCTCGGCCGGATAGGGTCCGGCCCGGCCGGCACCGTCTGGCGCGGCCGGGACGAGCAGGAGCAGCGGTACGTCGCCGTCAAGGAGCCCGAGCTGCCCGGAAATCCGGCCGGCGGCGAGGAGGCCCGGCGCGCCGCCCACCGCCTCCACCGGGAGGCGCGGGTCGCCGGCCGGGTGCGGCACCCGTCGGCCGTCACCCTGTACGACGTCGTCACGCACGACGGACTGCCCTGGATCGTCATGGAGTTGGTGGAGGGCGAGTCGCTGCGGGAGGCCGTCCGGCGCGGACCGCTCCCGCCCGCCGAGGCCGCCCGGATCGGGCTCGCCGTCCTCGGGGCGCTCCGGGCCGCGCACGCCGTGGGGATCGTCCACCGGGACCTCAAGCCCGCCAACGTCCTGGTCGAGTCCGGCACCGGGCGGGTCGTGGTCACCGACTTCGGCACCGGGGACGGGCACGCCGAGGAGGCCCCCGCCGGGTTCGTCGCCCCGGAACTGGCGCCGGGCCGGCCGGTGCGGGGGAGCGCCGGGCCCGCCGCCGACCTGTGGTCCCTCGGGGCGCTGCTGGCCACCGCCGTCGAGGGCGGGGACGCCGGCCCGCTCGGTCCCCTGCTGGAGCGCCTGCACGCGCCGCGGCCCGAGGCCCGCCCGGACGCGGAGGAGGTCGCGGCGGTGCTGGCCGCCTTGCTGGGTGAGGAGAAAGGGGAGGAGGGGGAGGAGGTGAAGGAGGAGGCGCCCGCGGAGGCACCGCTCACCAGCGAGGTCCCGCAGGCGGACCCGGCCCCCGGACCCCGTCGCCGCACCCCGCTCGCCGCCCTCGGGCTCCTGCTCGCGAAAAAACCCGGCGCCGAGTGATCATCCTCCGACAACCCGCTGATCAGCACATTTTCTGCCAGTGATCACTGGCGTCGTGTGAGCACTCGGTGAATCCCCGTTACCGACGGGTACACAAACACCCCGCCGCGGCATACCCTGCGCGTCATGACGGACTCGCAGGCCCCGGACCGCACCGGTACCAACCCGCTCGCCCCCGCACCCGAGGGCGCCCGCACCGCCGCCGGCGTGGTCACGCCGGAGCTGGTGGCCCAGCTGACCAAGGGTGTCGTCGGCTCCGGCCGTACCGCCAACCACACCCCGTTCACCGGCGAGAAGCTGGCCGACCTGCCCGAGTCCACCCCCGACGACGTACGGCGCGCCTTCGAGGCCGCCCGCGCGGCGCAGGCCGTGTGGGAGAAGGTGCCGGTGCGGCAGCGGGCCGCCGTCCTGCTCCGCTTCCACGACCTGCTGCTGGAGCGCCAGGCCGAGGTCCTCGACCTCGTGCAGCTGGAGACCGGCAAGGCCCGGCTGCACGCGCACGAGGAGGTGCAGGCCGTCGCCGTCGCGGCCCGCCACTACGGCCGCAAGGCCCCCGCCTACCTGCGTCCCAAGCGGCACACGGGCGCCGTGCCGACCCTGACGAAGGTCACCGAACTGCGCCACCCGCGCGGCGTCGTCGGCCAGATCGCCCCCTGGAACTACCCGCTGGAACTGTCCGTCGGCGACGCGCTGCCCGCCTTCGCCGCGGGCAACGCGGTGGTGATGAAGCCGGACACCGAGACCTGCCTGACCGCCCTGTGGGCCCGTGACCTGCTGATCGAGGCCGGGCTGCCCGCCGACGTCTTCCAGGTCGTGCTCGGCGACGGCCCCGTCGTCGGCCCCGCGGTCGTCGAGCACGCCGACTACGTCTCCTTCACCGGCTCCACCCGCACCGGCCGCGAGGTCGCCCAGGGCGCCGCCGCCCGCCTGGTCGGCGTGTCCCTCGAACTCGGCGGCAAGAACGCCATGCTCGTCCTGGACGACGCCGACATCGAGAAGGCGGCCGCGGGCGCCGTGCGCGCCTGTTTCTCCTCCGCCGGCCAGCTGTGCATCTCCATCGAGCGGCTGTACGTCCACGAGTCGATCGCCGACGCCTTCCTCGAGCGTTTCGCCGCCCGCACCCGGGCGATGCGGCTCGGCAGCTCCCTCGCCTACGGCGCCGACATGGGCTCACTCGCCGGCGAACGGCAGCTCAAGGCGGTCGAGCGGCACGTGGAGGACGCCCTGGCCAAGGGCGTGAAGGTGATCGCGGGCGGCGTGGCGCGCCCCGACATCGGCCCGTACTTCTTCGAGCCCACCATCCTCGACGGCGTCGCGGAGTCCATGGCCGTGTGCGCGGAGGAGACCTTCGGCCCGGTCGTCTCCGTCTACCGCTTCACCACCGACGACGAGGCCGTCGAGCGCGCCAACTCCACGCCGTACGGCCTGAACGCCTCCGTCTGGACGAAGAACGCCCGCCGCGGCCGGGACGTCGCCGCCCGCCTGCGCACCGGCACGGTCAACGTCAACGAGGGCTACGCACCCGCCTACGGCAGCGTCCAGTCCCCGATGGGCGGCATGAAGGACTCCGGCCTCGGCCGCCGCCACGGCTCCGAGGGCATCCTCAAGTACACCGAGGCCCAGACGGTCGCACAGCAGCGGCTGCTGCCGATGGCGCCCTCCCTGGGCATGGACGACGAGGGGTACGCCCGCTTCATGAGCACGAGTCTGCGCCTGATGAAGGCGTTCCGGCTCCGCTAGGAGCACACCAGCCCAGCCAACCCCCGTTCTCGACGAGGAGAGCACGTGTCGCAGGAGAAGTCTGTCCAGACCCGGGACGAGGACGGGTACGACTACGACGTCATCGTGGTCGGATCGGGGTTCGGCGGCTCGGTGTCCGCCCTGCGCCTGACCGAGAAGGGTTACCGGGTCGGCGTGCTCGAGGCGGGCCGCCGCTTCACCCGCGACACCCTCCCGAAGAACTCCTGGGACCTGAGGAACTACCTCTGGGCACCCCGGCTCGGCCTGTACGGCATCCAGCGCATCCACCTGCTGGGCAACGTGATGGTGCTGGCGGGCGCCGGCGTCGGCGGCGGCTCGCTCAACTACGCCAACACCCTCTACGTACCGCCCAAGGCCTTCTTCGACGACCCCCAGTGGCGCGGCATCACCGACTGGGAGGAGGAGCTGAAGCCGTACTACGACCAGGCGCGGCGCATGCTCGGCGTCCGGCTCAACCCCACCATGACCCCCTCCGACGTGCACCTGAAGGCGGCGGCCCAGCGGATGGGTGTCGGCGACACCTTCCACATGGCACCGGTCGGCGTGTTCTTCGGCGACGGCGAGGACGCCGACGGGAAGGCGACGGCGAAGCCCGGCGGCGAGGTGAACGACCCGTACTTCGGCGGGGCCGGCCCCTCCCGCAGGGCCTGCACCGAGTGCGGCGAGTGCATGACCGGCTGCCGGCACGGCGCGAAGAACACCCTGAACGAGAACTACCTGTACCTCGCCGAGAAGGCGGGCGCGGTGGTGCACCCCATGACGACGGTCGTGTCCGTCACCGACGACTCCCGGGGTGGGTACGCGGTCGCCACGCTGCCGACGGACCAGAAGAGGAAGGGCCGGGGCCGGGTCCTCACCGCGCGGCGGGTCGTCCTGGCGGCCGGCACCTACGGCACCCAGACGCTGCTGCACCGCATGAAGGCCGGCGGCCAGCTGCCGTACCTCTCCGCCCGGCTCGGCGTGCTGACCCGCACCAACTCCGAGGCGCTGGTCGGCGCGCAGACCGACAACCGCCGCTACCGCCGGGCGACCGGCGAGCCGCGGGCCGACTTCACGCGCGGCGTGGCCATCACGTCCTCCGTCCACCCCGACGAGAACACCCACATCGAGCCGGTCCGCTACGGCAAGGGCTCCAACTCCATGGGCGGCCTGTCGATCCTCCAGGTCCCCTACACGGAGGGCTCCTCCCGGGTCCTGGCCTGGCTGGCGAACGCGGCCCGCCACCCCGTGCTGGTCGCCCGCTCCCTGTCCAACCGGCGCTGGTCGGAGCGGACCATCATCGGCCTGGTGATGCAGTCGCTGGACAACTCGCTCACGACGTACCTGAAGCCCGACGGGGTGGGCAAGGGCCTGCTGACGGCCCGGCAGGGCCACGGCGCGCCCAACCCGAAGCAGATCAGGGCCGCCTCCGAGGCCGCCTCGGCCCTCGCCGCCGAGATCAACGGCTTCGCGGGCAGCAACGTGGGCGAGCTGATGGGCACCCCGCTCACCGCCCACTTCCTCGGCGGCTGCCCCATCGGCGACTCCGCCGAGACGGGGGTGATCGACGCCTACCACCGGCTGTACGGCCACCCCGGCATCTCGGTGGTGGACGGCGCCGCCGTCTCCGCGAACCTGGGTGTGAACCCGTCCCTGACGATCACCGCGCAGGCCGAGCGCGCCATGTCGTACTGGCCGAACAAGGGCGAGGAGGACCCGCGCCCGGCGGTGGGCGCGGCGTACGAGCGGCTGAAGCCGGTGGAGCCGTTGCGCCCGGTGGTCCCGGCGGACGCGTTCGGCGCGCTGAAGCTGCCGTTCCTGGGCATCCCGGCGGTGCCGCCGAAGGAGTGAGCCGGGCCGAACCCCGGCCGGGACCGCCAGGGTCCGGCCCGGAACGGCGAAGAGGGACCTGCCTCCCCCTCCGAAGGCAGGTCCCTCTCGCGCTTACCGTCTTCTTGATCCGGCAGCAGGTTTGATCAGCGGGGACGGCGAAGGGTTGCGCCGCCCCGGCCCGATTCCCCTGTGACGTGTGTCACGTCAGGCGGCTGCGTTCGGGCCGGCGCCGTTGCGGCGGCGCACGACGAACACGGCACCCGCGCCGACGGCGACGGCCGCACCGCCGACCAGGCCGATCACCGGCAGCGCCGAGGAGGAACCGGTGCTCGCGAGGGAGCCGGTGGGCTCGATCTCGGTGGCCCCGCCCTGCGGCTGCTTGCCGCCGGCCGGCTTCGTCCCCTTGCCCGGCTTGGCGTGACCCGGGTCCGGGTTGCTGCTGCCCGGCTTGAGCACGGTGAAGTCGTAGGAGCCGAACGCGCTGTGCACGCAGTTCTTCTCCTCGTCGAGGTAGCCGCCGAAGCCCATGCTGAAGCCGGGGCCGGCGGGGGCCTTCGCGGTGATGTCGACCCGCAGCTTGATGCCGACCGTCTCCTTGGGGCCGAGCGGGGTCTGGCCGAAGTAGAGGCCGTTGCCGAGCTGGTCGGCCATGGACTCCCAGGCCTTGGTCTGCGGGTCGAAGTACTCCAGCTTGGCGTAGGTGCTCAGCCAGTCCTTCTCGTTGTCGCTCATCGAGTCGTTGTCGATGACCGCGAGCCACTGGACGGTGCCGAGCGACTTGTCGCTGTGGTTGGCCGCCGTCATCGTGAAGTCGTGCCAGCCGCTGCCGGCGACGATCTTGCCGGGCAGACCGGAGACGGAGATGCTCAGCTGGGACTCGGCGTCGACCATGTTGTCGTCGACCGGGCAGTCGCTGGGCTCGGCGGTCGGCTCGGCGCTCGTGCTCGGCGAGGCCGAGGCCGACGCCGACGCCGACGCGCTCGCGCCGTCGCTCGCCGAGGCGGAAGCCGATGCGGGCGCGGAGGCGGAGGCCGACTCGGAGGCGGCGGGGCCGGCCTCCTGGGAGGCGGAGCTGCTCTCCTCGGTCGTTGGGCTGGTGCTGCTGCTGGTGCTGGGGCTCTCGTCGGCGGCCGGGCTGCTCACGGGCGCGCTCGGAGACTCGTCGGCGAACGCGGCCGGGGCGCAGAGCAGGGCGAGCGGTGCCATGGCAGCCGTCGCGGCCGCGGTGACCATGACGCGGCGAAGCTTCATGTCGAAGACCTCAAAGGGGTTCGCGTGCTGCGGCGCCGCAGCACGGGCGGCGGGCCGCCGCGTGTGGGGCGCGGGTGGTGGCCGTGGGTTGTACAAGGGAGACCTGCGACCCGTGGCGATAGTTGTATCAACCCATGAAGTGCCTGTGTGATGTACATCACCGCACGCACCCGGTGCTGCAGACCGGAGGGCCCCGCGGAAGGTCGGACCGCGGGGCCCTTCTCTCGTCGGCACCGGCGTCGGGGGAGCGCGGGTGCCGGGGAGCGGCGCCGGGGGGTGCGCCGCCTGGCCTGTGATGTTCCGCCGGTCGGCCCCGGGCGTCCCCGGAGCCGGCCGTTCTCTTGGGTGACCGGGCTGCTGTCCCCTGCCGTCCGGTCACGTCTCCGGAGCGAGGTCCCACGGCGCACGGGACGCCCCGTCCGCCTCATCGCTCCGGTGAGCCACGCGTGGTTCTGTCGGGCCCGCCCCTGGCTGGCACGGACACCCGTCTCAACGAAGCGGGGCGGGGCCCGGTCACGCGCCGTACGGGTGAGACGGCGTTCGCACTCAGATGCGACCCCGGCACAGCTCCAGCAGGGTCATGGCGAGGGCGGTGCCGGGCCGGCCGAGGGCCTCGCGGTAGCGGCCGAGGATCTCCATCTCCCGGGACAGGTTCAACCGGCGGCCGCCGGCGGCGATCCGGGTCTGCTGCACGACGGTGGACACGGCCATCCGCTCCTGGATGAGCGCCAGGATCCGGTCGTCGAGCGCGTCGATGCGCTCCCGGGCGTCGGCGATGGTCTGTTCCGCGGTGAGGGTCGTCATGTCGGGGCTCCTGGTGAGGTGGCTGGTGGATGCCCCGGAACGGCAGGACCCGGAAAACGTCAGGCGCCCCGGGCCTTGTCGGCCCGGGGCGCCTGGTAAGTCGCTTGGCACTGCGCTCAAGCAGCACGACCATGGCAGCCGGCGGGCCCGGTGCCATAGGTAAAGACGAAGGTCGAGTGCTGAAGCATGGGGCCCAGTATGCCACGGCCCCTTCCCGGGCACGGCGAGGCCTCCGGCGCCCACCCGGCTAGAATCGGTAGGCACAAGCCCCCGCCCCACCGCCGGAAGGCACCCGTGTCATCAGCGACCCAGTCTGCCGCCGCCCCCGACACCGTCCTGGTCGTCGACTTCGGCGCGCAGTACGCCCAGCTCATCGCCCGTCGTGTCCGCGAGGCGCGGGTCTACAGCGAGATCGTGCCGAGCACCATGCCGGTCCCTGAGATGCTCGCCAAGAACCCCGCGGCGATCATCCTCTCCGGAGGCCCCTCGTCGGTGTACGAGGAGGGCGCTCCCCGACTCGGCCGCGAGATCTTCGAGGCCGGCGTCCCCGTCTTCGGCATGTGCTACGGCTTCCAGCTGATGGCACAGGTCCTCGGCGGCACCGTCGACAACACCGGCGCCCGCGAGTACGGCCGTACCGACCTGCACGTCTCCCGCGCGTCGTCCACCCTCTTCGAGGGCACCCCGGCCGAGCAGCACGTGTGGATGTCGCACGGCGACGCCTGCTCCGCGGCCCCCGAGGGCTTCACGGTGACGGCCTCCACGGACGTCGTCCCGGTCGCCGCCTTCGAGAACGACGACAAGAAGCTGTACGGCGTCCAGTACCACCCCGAGGTCATGCACTCCACGCACGGCCAGCAAGTGCTCGAGCACTTCCTGTACCGGGGCGCGGGCCTGAAGCCGACCTGGACCACGGGCAACGTGATCGAGGAGCAGGTCGAGGCCATCCGCGAGCAGGTCGGTGACAAGCGCGCGATCTGCGGCCTGTCCGGCGGCGTGGACTCCGCCGTCGCCGCCGCCCTCGTCGCCCGCGCCATCGGCGACCAGCTGACCTGCGTGTACGTCGACCACGGCCTGATGCGCAAGGGCGAGACCGAGCAGGTCGAGAAGGACTTCGTGGCCGCGACCGGCGTCAAGCTGGTCGTCGTGGACGCCGAGGAGCGCTTCCTGAACGCGCTCAAGGGCGTCTCCGACCCGGAGGAGAAGCGCAAGATCATCGGCCGTGAGTTCATCCGCGTCTTCGAGCAGGCGCAGGCCGAGATCATCGCCGACGAGGGCCCGGCCGTGGAGTTCCTGGTCCAGGGCACGCTGTACCCGGACGTGGTCGAGTCCGGCGGCGGCACCGGCACCGCGAACATCAAGTCGCACCACAACGTCGGCGGCCTGCCCGAGGACCTGGAGTTCCGGCTGATCGAGCCGCTGCGCAAGCTGTTCAAGGACGAGGTCCGGATGGTCGGCCAGGAGCTGGGCCTGCCCGAGGAGATCGTCCAGCGCCAGCCGTTCCCCGGCCCCGGCCTCGGCATCCGCATCGTCGGCGAGGTCACCAAGGAGCGTCTGGACCTGCTGCGCGACGCCGACGCCATCGCCCGCGAGGAACTGACCGCGGCCGGTCTCGACCGGGACATCTGGCAGTGCCCGGTGGTCCTGCTCGCGGACGTCCGCTCGGTCGGCGTCCAGGGCGACGGCCGCACCTACGGCCACCCGATCGTCCTGCGCCCGGTCTCCTCCGAGGACGCCATGACCGCCGACTGGTCCCGGCTGCCGTACGACGTCCTCGCCCGCATCTCGACCCGGATCACCAACGAGGTCCGGGACGTCAACCGGGTCGTCCTCGACGTGACCTCGAAGCCGCCGGGCACCATCGAGTGGGAGTGACCGCTACCTGCGCCTGATCGTGCGCAGGGGCTCACCGGGCTGCCAGACCTGGACGACCAGGTACGCGTCGTCCTCGACCCAGGTCCGCACGACCTCGGTCAGCTCGGTACGGAAGAGGTGGAACGGCTCCGGCGGTTTCACCTCTTCCGTGTACCAGGCCTTGGTCGCCGCGCCGCCGTCCCGCTCGCCGTCCGCCCCGGTGCCCGTCTCTCCGCCCTCGCTCCCGACCTCGTACGCCCGTCCGCTGATCCGCACGTCCCCGCCGCCCATGTCCGTCCCCTCGCCGGGGTTCGCCTGGAGCGCGAAGCGCGGGTCGCGGCGCAGGTCGAGGGCTTTCAGCGAGCCCCCCATCATGCCGAGCCACAGCTCGCCCGCGCGGAAGTCGGCCTCGAGTCCGGACGTGCGCGGCGAGCCGTCCTTGCGGAGGGTGGCGAGGACGTGGTGGCGGAAGGCGCGGAAGCGCTGCTCGACGGTCGCGGCGAGCCCGGGTTCGATGGCGCTGAAGGATGCCCAGTTCATGCGGGCGAGTCTGCCGGGGAAACCCGACAACCTCTGTCGCCTATTCGCCGCGTGCGTCATCTTTACTCAACAGCCCTGCCCTTTTGCGCTGACCGGCGGTAACTTCCGGCCCGTACCGCCATCCCCCCGCAGGAGGACCTATGCACGGGCCCAACCCGCCCCTGCCGCTGCCCACCGACCGGTTGCAGTTCGCCATGCCGCCGATGCACGAGTCGGTCGAGGACGAACGCCGGCACCGCAAGGAGCGGCTCGCGGGTGCCCTGCGCATCTTCGGGCGCAACGGCTTCGAGGACGGGGTCTCCGGACACATCACCGCTCGCGACCCGGAGTTCAGCGACTGCTTCTGGGTCAACCCCTTCGGGATGCCGTTCAAGCACGTCACCGTCAGCGACCTGGTCCTCGCCAACCAGGACGGGCAGGTGGTCGAGGGCCGCTACCACGTCAACCAGGCGGCGTTCACCGTGCACGCCCAGGTGCACGCCGCCCGCCCCGACGTCGTCGCCGTCGCCCACTGCCACTCCGTGCACGGCCGCGCCGTCGCCGCGCTCGGCGACCTCATCGACCCCATCACCCAGGAGAGCTGCGCCTTCTACGAGGACCTGGCGCTCTACGACACCTACACCGGCGTCACCGTCGACGCCGGCGAGGGCCGCCGCATCGCCGCGGCCCTCGGCTCCCGCAAGGCGCTCGTGCTGCGCAACCACGGACTGCTGACCGTCGGGGACTCGGTCGACGCGGCCGCCTGGTGGTTCCTGTCCCTGGAGCGCTCCTGCCAGGTGCAGCTGATGGCCAAGGCGGCCGGCCGGCCGGTCCTCATCGACCACAAGCAGGCCGTGGCCACCCGCGAACAGCTCGGCGGCGACCTGGTGGCCTGGATCAACTACCAGCCCCTGTGGCAGGACATCACCCGCGGCGAACCCGACCTGCTGAGCTGAAGCCGGTCAGAACCGGCCCAGGACGGCCGCCTTCGTCCTCGCGAACTCCTCCTCCGTGAGCACCCCGTCCCGGTGCAGATCGCCCAGCTCCCGCAGCCGCCGCAGGAGGACGTCGTGCCGGCCGTCCCCGCACTCGTCCCGCGCCGGGCCGGGGACCGCGGGCGCTCCGCCGGCGCGGGTCGAGGGATGCGGCAGCCGGGCGGTGACCGCCGCCGCGACCAGCGCGGTCAGCAGGTCGCGGCGGACGCTGCCCCACAGGTCCAGGGCGTGCGGGTCCCGCTCGGGCGGCAGCCCGGAGAACCCGGAGAACACCGCCTCCCGGGTCACGAACCGCAGGAAGCCTTCCCCGTGGCCCGAGTTGGGCAGCCACTCGACCCCGGCCAGGTCGCCGAGGGCGATGATCCGCGGGCCGGCCGCGCGCTTGGCCCGGCCGGAGGTGTCGGCCCAGTCGATGCGCACCCGGGTGCCGTCGAAGGAGACGGTGCCGTCGGAGGACCGCACCGACACCGGCACCGGCGGACCCGGCAGCAGATAGGCCGTCGTGGGCTCCCGCGGCACCCGGTCGAGCAGCAGCGCCCGCCGGATCTCCTCGGCGACGTACTCGGCCGTCCCGCCGCGGTCCGCGTCCACCTCCAGCCGGTAGGGGTCGGCCGCGGCCGGCAGTCGGCCGCCCGTGGCCTGCAGCAGCGGATCGGCGCCCTCGCGCAGCCGCAGCCCGAGCCGGCCCCGCCCGCGCCCGGCTTCGCAGACCACACCGCGGACCGCCTCCAGCGGAACCGCGATCTCCCCGTACGCCTGCCGGAACAGCGCCACGCGGCGGTGCAGTCCCGGGGTGATCCGGATCGTGCCGCCGTCGAACGCCCAGGCACCGTCCCGCTGGATGATCTCGGCCATGCCGCGATTCTCCCAGCCGCGGCCGGGTCGACACGGTCGCCGGGTGCACCCGCCGAGGCGTGGCTCGGGCGGCTGCGGCCGCGGCTGCGCACGGCGTGCACCGTGCGGGCCGCGGTGGCCGTGCCCGGCAGCGGTCCGCGAACCGTGCCGACAAGCGGCCCATGGGGAATCGGGGAAAAACGCCCGGAAGAGGATTGAACCCGTCGCGTCCGTCATACGTATGGTCACGTGAGGGGTCTGGCACGGTGGGCGAGAGGCGGCTGGCAGCGATGACTCACGGTATTCGGACGGACACACACACCTCCCACCTGAACGGTGCCCGCGACTGGCGGGACTCCGCCGCTCGTTACGCGCTCCTTCCGCTCCGGATCTTCCTCGGCGTCACCTTCGCCTACGCCGGCCTCAACAAACTCACCGACAGCGCCTTCCTGAAGTCCGGCGGCGCGGGCTCCATCGGCGACACGATGCGCGCGGCCCGCGACTCCGCCGCCTTCCCGGGTCTGATCGACATGGCGCTGAAGAACCCCGTCGGCTTCGGCACCGCCATCGCCCTCGGCGAGCTGGCCGTCGGCATCGGCACCCTGCTCGGCCTGCTCGGCCGCTTGGCCGCCCTCGGCGGCGCCCTGGTCTCGCTCAGCCTGTGGCTCACCGTGAGCTGGGCCACGACCCCGTACTACTACGGCAACGACCTCGCCTACCTGATGGCCTGGCTGCCCCTCGTCCTCGCCGGAGCGCCCTACCTGTCACTCGACGCGGCCCTGCGCGCCCGTCGACGACAGCGGGGGAGCGTGTACCGCTAGAGCGGCTGCCGGCTGCCCGGCTGCCGGAAGCCCGCCGGCCGCGCGGCTATATGTCGGCCCCGCCCCGGCCGCTCTCGGCGCGGTGCCGTCTCCGTATGCCTCGCGCCACGGCCGCGGTGACCCCGGCCAGGCAGAGCCCGGCCGTCACCAGCGGGACGATCACGAACCACGGGGTGTGCCACCGCCCGGTGGCGTCACCGGCGTAGACGGCTCCGGCGGCGGTGAGGAAGAGCCCGGCGACCAGCTTCCCGGGCTGGAACTCATGACGCAGCACGGCGCACCTCCACCTGTCCGGCGCCCACCCGCAGGCCGAGCTCCAGCGTGCCGGCGTCCTTGCCGCCCTTGACCGGCGCCAGCGTGACCTCCTTGTGCCTGCCCGGTTTCACGTCCACGTCCTTCCTGTCGTCACCGGGCAACCGGATGTCGCCCACCCCCACGTCGATGCTCAGCCGGACCGTCGCGTCCGCCGGCACGATCACCTTCAGCTGTCCCGCGCCCACCTCCGCGTCGGTGGACACCGACTGTCCCCTGCCGGGGTGCACCCGTCTCAGGTCCAGGGTGCCGACGCCGGTGCCGACCGTGTAGGCGGACCGCACGTCCGCCGTCGCGGCCGGCTTCCAGGAGGTCTCCTTCCAGTGGGTCGTGATGTCCCTGGGCATGGCCGAGGCGCCCGCGAGCAGCGCGGCCGTGACGATCGCCACGAACACCGACCCGGCCCCCGTCCGCCCCAGGAAGGCGCTGAGCGCGATGCCCAGGCCGAGGACCAGGAGCGCACAGGCCAGGCCCGTCTGCAGGCTGGTGCCCAGGGGCTGGGTGTTCCAGGTCAGCCCGGAGCCCAGGCCGCCCGCCAGCAGCGCGAGCAGGAACACCCAGCCGCCGATCCAGCGGGGGCCGCGCGGGCGCGGGGCCGCCGGGCGCGACGGGGGTATGGAGCCGTCGTGGATCCAGGGCATGGCCAGGCCGACGTCGAGGGCCGGGCCGAGGTCCCGGTGGCCGGTGTCGCCCGGGCCCCACAGATAGCCGGTGCCGCCGACATGCGTGCCGTCCTTGACGATCGGGTCCCGCCACCAGGACGGGTAGGCGATGCCGACCGGTGGCGCCTGGGCCTCCGGTGGAGCGTCGGCGGCGGCCTGCGCGGCGAGCGGGTCGGGGTCGGGGGCGCCGCGCCGCCGCGACCAGTACCCGGATCCGCCCAGCAGCAGGGAGAGCACCACGGCGAAGGTCAGCACCCCGCCGTTGCGCACCATGCTCAGCAGGATCCCGCAGCCGACCAGCGCGAACAGGACCGCGGCCAGGGCCTGGCCGTCGACCCGCCCGGTCAGCAGCTTGCGGACCTCGTTCTCCTCTTCCCCCTCGTACGGCACGAGCAGCCAGGCGAAGCCGTAGAAGATCAGCCCGATGCCGCCGGTCGCGGCCAGCACCGCCAGCGTGATCCGGAAGATCACCGGGTCCATGTCGGTCTGCCGCCCGAGTCCGGCGCACACCCCGCCGATCATCTTGTGCCGGCGGTCGCGCCGGAAGCGGAGGGGCGCCTCGGCGCCGCCCTGCTCGTCGTCCGCGACCGCTGTGCCCGCACCGGCCGCTCCCGGCCGGCCCGTCCCGGCGGACGCGGCATCCGCCGGTCCGGTGCCCGGGGCCGGGTCCGGGCCGGGGCCGGGTCCCGGACCCGTCGCGGCGTGCTCGTGATCCGTCATGCGTCCATGGTGACGGCCCGCCAGGCCGGGCGGGAGCGGGGATGACCCTGGGCCGACCCTGAGATCGGCCCTGACGCGGGACGGGGAGGTGTTCGAACGCCGGCCGCCCGGCCGGTTCCGGCCGGTTCCAGCCGATTCCGGCCGGCCGGCGGGAAGATCAGGGGAGTCTAGGGGGCCGACCCTGATGCCCGGCCCCGGCGGCCGTGTGACCATCGATGCCATGCCGGAAGCCGCAGCACTGCCCCTCGACGACCCGCGGCCGCCGCGCAAGCTCTACCGCAGCAGCGACGGCCGCTGGCTCGGCGGGGTGGCGCGGGGCCTCGCCGGGCACCTCGGGCTGCCCGTGATCTGGGTCCGGCTCGCCTTCGTCGGCCTGTTCATGGCCAACGGACTCGGCGCGCTGCTGTACGCGGCCTTCTGGTTCTTCGTCCCGCTCGGCGTCGGCGGCGTCGGGGACCACAAGCCGTCGCTGGTGGGCACCGAGGCATCTGCGGACGGCCGCCGCAGACTGGTGGCCCGCAAGCCGGACAAGGGGCAGATCGTCGCCCTGCTCCTCATGGTCGTCGTGTCCATGGTCTTCGTGGGCAGTGTCAACCTGACCAGCGCGGCCAAGGCCTACCTGCTGCCCGCCGTCCTGGTCGCGGCCGGTGTCGCCCTGGTCTGGCGCCAGGCGGACAACGCCCGCCGGGCCCGCTGGGTCGAGGTCGGCAGCCGCCGGCGCACCCTCACCCTGCTCCGGGCGGGCGTCGGCGTCCTGCTGGTCACGGCCGGTGTCTCCGCCATCTTCGTCCTGCAGGGCTCGGCCGCCCACCTCGGAGCGGTGCTCCAGGCTGCCCTCGCCGTCCTCGTCGGCATCACGCTGCTGGCCGGTCCCTACCTGGTCCGCATGACCCAGGACCTGTCCGAGGAACGGCTGATGCGCATCCGCGCCCAGGAGCGCGCCGAGGTCGCCGCGCACGTCCACGACTCCGTGCTGCACACCCTCACCCTGATCCAGCGCAACGCCGACAACGCGGGCGAGGTGCGCCGCCTGGCCCGCGCCCAGGAGCGCGACCTGCGCACGTGGCTGTACAAGCCCGAGGGAACGGGCAAGGACGAGGAGGACGAGCCGGACACGGTCGCCGAGGCGGTGCGGCGCAACGCCGCCGAGGTGGAGGACAAGCACGGCGTGCCCATCGAGGTGGTCGTGGTCGGCGACTGCCCGCTCGACGAGCGGACGAGCGCGCAGATGCAGGCCGCGCGCGAGGCGATGGTCAACGCCGCCAAGTACGGTGGCGAGGGCGGTGCCGTACAGGTCTACGCCGAAGTCGAGGGGAGGGCGGTCTTCGTGTCCGTGCGCGACCGCGGTCCCGGTTTCGACCTCGACTCGATACCCGCCGACCGCATGGGTGTCAGAGAATCGATCATCGGCCGCATGGAGCGCAACGGCGGTACGGCCCGGCTGCGGGCGGTGCCCGGCGGCGGCACGGAGGTCGAGCTGGAGATGGAGAGGGCGGAGAGGACGTCATGAGCGACGCGACCGAGGCGAACGGCACGGCGGGAGCGGCGGAGGCGGCCGGGTCCGGCCCCACCGGACAGCGGCACGTGCGCGTGGTGCTGGTGGACGACCACCGGATGTTCCGCACCGGCGTCCAGGCCGAGATCGGGCAGACCGCCGAGACCGGCGTCGAGGTGGTCGGCGAGGCGGCCGACGTCGACCAGGCGGTCACGGTCATCACCGCGACCCGGCCCGAGGTGGTCCTCCTCGACGTGCACCTCCCCGGTGGCGGCGGGGTCGAAGTGCTGCGCCGCTGCTCGGCGTTGATGGCCGACCCCGAGCGGCCGGTCCGCTTCCTCGCCCTGTCGGTCTCGGACGCGGCGGAGGACGTGATCGGCGTGATCCGCGGCGGCGCCCGCGGCTACGTCACCAAGACCATCACCGGCACCGACCTCGTCGACTCGATCTTCCGTGTCCAGGAGGGCGACGCCGTCTTCTCCCCGCGCCTGGCCGGCTTCGTCCTCGACGCCTTCGCCTCCACCGACGCCCCGCCGGTCGACGAGGACCTGGACCGCCTCACCCAGCGCGAACGCGAGGTACTGCGCCTGATCGCCCGCGGCTACGCCTACAAGGAGATCGCCAAGCAGCTCTTCATCTCGGTGAAGACGGTCGAGTCCCACGTCTCGGCGGTCCTGCGCAAACTCCAGCTGTCCAACCGGCACGAACTGACCCGCTGGGCGACGGCCCGCCGGCTGGTCTGAGACACGTTCACGCCACCCGGGCCGCCCCCGCGAACGGCATCTCGTCGACGGGGGCCAGGCGGACCGGGGCCGAGGGGTTCGGGGCGTGGATCATCCGGCCGTTGCCGACGTAGATGCCCACGTGGCTGATGCCGGAGTAGAAGAACACCAGGTCACCGGGCTGAAGTTGAGAGCGGGAGACGCGTCGGCCCGCGTTGATCTGCTGGTAGGTGGTGCGCGGCAGGGAGATCCCGGCGGACCGGTAGGCGGCCTGTGCCAGGCCCGAGCAGTCGAAGGCGTCCGGGCCGCTCGCGCCCCACACGTACGGGCTGCCGAGCTTCCGGTAGGCGTAGGCGACGGCGGCGGCGGCGCGGGCGTCGGGGGCGGCGACGGAGCCGGCCTGTGCCGAGGCCGTCCCGGTGTCCGCCCCGGGTCCCGAGGCGTCTCCCGGCGCGCTGACGTCGCCGGTGACCTGCGCCCGCTCCCGGGGGGAGAGCCGCTCCAGCAGGTCGCGCGCCTGCGCGAGCTTGCCGGTGATGGTCCGCTTCTGCCGCTTCAGCTCCGCCTGCCGTGACCGCAGCGAGGCCAGCTCGACGCGGGCCGCGCCGCGCAACTGCTCGATCTCCCGCAGCTGCCCGCGCACCCGCGCCACCGCCCCTTCCCGCCGCTCACCGGCCCGCTCGGCGAACGCGGCGCCGTCCAGGTAGCGCTCCGGGTCGCTGGACAGCGCGAGCTGCCAGGAGGGGTCGATGCCCCCGGCGCGGTACTGCGCCGCCGCGAACGTGCCCAGCGCCTCCCGGGCCGTGTTGAGCCGCTGCTGCCGGCGGGCGGCCTCGTCGCGCAGCGCGTTCAGCCGCCGCTGGGCCGCGTCCGCCTTCTCCCTGGTCCCGTCGTACGTCTCGGTCGTGGCCTCCGCCTCCTGGTACAGCTTGTCCACCTCGGCCTTCACCTGCGCCGGTGTCAGCCGCGGCTCGGCGTTGCCGGTGCCGTCGAAGGCGGTGGCGGTGGCCGCGCCCGCCAGGACGAGGGTCGCGGCCGTACGGGCCGTGCTGCCGCCCAGTGAGCGCTGTCGGGGCCTGCGGTGCGCTGCCACCTCGACCGTCACGTCCTTCCCTTGGGACCGCCGCGACCGCGTGAGCGGTCGGAGCGTCCGGCGGCGGTCCGCACAGGGGGGACGGGCCACCGCCGGACCTTTCTCGGCGGTGGTGGCCGGCGGCCGCCCCTGGCCCGGGCGGCGATGGGGAGCCGGTCACCTGGGGGAGGACGGTAGGCCCCCGTGTGACGGTCTGGTAACGCGGTGTGCGGAACTGGCGCCGACGGGTCGAATGTGGCCGATGGTGACCGCATCACCCGGCGTGAGTCGCCACCTTCACGCTGCGTGATGACCGAAGTGCGCAATGCGTGACACCGGGGAGCCATGGGGTGCTATGAGGCGCATATATGCGATCCAACACGGGCCGGTGCCGGGTCGGAGCCGGGGGCGGTGACGGGCGCCTAGGGAGGGCCCCATAGGCTCCGGGCCCATGGACGTACTCATCCATCTCTTCGTCGGCCTGCACATCATCGGCATCGCCGCGCTGCTCGGCGGTTTCCTGACCCAGATGAAGGCGATGGGCCAGGGCACGGCCCGCTTCGTCCCCGGGATGCTGCACGGGGCGTTCACCATGCTCGTCACCGGGGTGGCCCTGGTCGGCCTCAACGAGGCGGACGGCCACCACGTCAACAACATCAAGATCGGCGTGAAACTGGCCGTGCTGATCGTGATCCTCGGCCTGGTCTACGTGAAGCGCGACGAGGAGCGGGTGGACAAGCCCCTCTTCGGGCTGGTCGGCCTGCTGACCATGGTGAACATCTTCATCGCCGTGCTGTGGACGTGACGTCCGGACGCCGCGCGCACGGGGCGCTCAGCGCGCCTCGGCTGCCCCGGCGCGCGCCGTGAGGACCGCGCCCGCCGCGACCACCAGCCACGCCGCCACCGCGACCCACACCAGCGCCCGCCCCGGCGGGTTCAGCCACCCGATGCCCAGGGCCGCGGCGACCGACAGCGTCGACACCGCCGACATCCCCATCGGGAACACCGTCGACCACCGGCACTCGTCGTAGCGCAGCCGAGGCCGCAGGGCCTCGGCCGCCACCAGGACGGCGTACCCGGTCAGGTCGAGCACGAGCAGCACGACCGTGACGTTGCGCAGCACGTACCGGTCGTCGTCGTTCCACAGGTACATCCGCGCGCTGTTCGCGGCGAGCAGCTTCGCCCCGCACAGCGCCGAGTTGGCGAGCGCACCGCCCAGGATCCAGTGGTCCCCGGCACCCTCGAGCAGCTGACGGGGGTCGAAGTGGGCGAGGGCGAGGCCGTACAGGATCAGGCCCAGCCAGAACAGCACCATCGCCGCGCGCGCGAGCCACACCGTCGATCCGGCCGCCGCCAGGGTGGCCGCCAGCACCGCGAGTTCCTGTGTGGCCACGCAGGCCAGGAACACCGTTCCCGGCATGCGCGGCCCCCAGTGCCGCAGCACGAGGAACAGCAGGACCACCCAGAGCACCGCCGCCAGGGCCAGCAGCGCCTCGGCCAGGGCCCGCGGACCGAGCGCCGAGAAACGAGTGCCGAGCACCGCGGTGGCGGCCACCGCGGTGAGTCCGCCGGGACTGCGCGCCTCGGCCGCCCACCGCCGCGGCTTCGCCAGCAGCCGTACGGCGAAGTCGGCGGCCAGCGCGAGCCACAGCACGCAGGCGACTGCCAGGAACACCCGGGACAGCGTCTCGGCGCCCGTCTGGTGGAGGCCGACGGACACGATGCCGGTCGCCATCACGGCGGCTCCGGCCGCCGGCGGACGCTGCGCCCACCACGTGAGCAGGCCTGAGATGCCGGGCATGCGCCCGATGCTAGGGACCGGCGCGGCCCTCGCCCGGAGGCCACGCGCGCGTGGGGCTCGAAAAGACGAGACTCAGGACTCAGGCCGGCCGCACCACGCGGTGGATCACCGAATCGCCCCAGTGGTGGACGGACTCCTCGCACACGTAGGCGCCCGGCCGCGGGGCGTGGATCATCATGCCGTCGCCCGTGCACAGGCCCACATGGCGGGCGTCCTCGTGGAAGAAGACCAGGTCGCCCGCGCGCGCGTCGGCGAGGGGGACGGGGGTGCCCACGGCGGCCTGGGCGGAGGAGGTGCGCGGCAGGGTGACACCGGCGGCCTTCCAGGCGGCCCACGTGAGTCCGGCGCAGTCGTAGGAGCCGGGCCCGCTGGCGCCGCTGACGTACGGCTTGCCGATCTGGGCGCGGGCGAAGGCGACGGCCTGCTCGGCCCTGGTGGCGTTCGAACCCGCCGGGAGCCGGACCCGGTGCCGCCCCCGCCCGGCCACCGGGGGTGCCGCCGACGGGGCCACCGGTCCCGGCACCGCTTGCGCCACGGGGTGTGCCGTCTCCTGGGTTGCCGTTGCGAAGGCCGCCGGGGACATCGCCGGAGCAGTGGTCGCCCGGGACAGCAGCTCCCGCGCGGCGGCGAGCTTGCGCTGCACGGCGGCCTTGGCGGTCTTCACGTCGTACTGCGCGGCGGCCGGCGTCTCCGGGGTCCCGGGGGCGCTCGCCTGCCCGGCAGCGCCCCTCCCGCGCTCGGCCGTGCCCTTCCCCCGCTCCGCCGCGTCCTTCACGCGCGAGGCGAGCCGGTTCATCACCCGGTTCTGGGCGAAGTGGTCCTCCGGGTACTCCGCGAGGAGCGAGGCGGCCGGGTCCGGGGCGGCGGTGAACGGAGCCAGCCCCTCCAGGGCCTTGGCGCGCCTGCCGGGGCGCCGGGCGTCCTCCTGGCGCGGGACCTCCACGCGCGCCTGCTGCCGGATCACCGGGCGCGTGGCCGGCGCGCGCGTGGCCGACGCGTCCTCCGCGGCGGCCGAGTCGGCCCGGCGGTAGAGCTCGTCGATCTTCTTCTCGATCTCCTCCATGCTCGGCCTGCCGTCACGCGCGGGAACGGCGGCCTCGGCCGTCTGGGACAGGACGGCCACGGAGGTGAAGGCGGCGGTGGCGAGGGCCGGGGTCCGCAGACCCGGTCCGAGGGCTGCGCCGGGGCGCGGCTTGCGGTGCGACGCCAAGGGAGGCGACTCCTTCCAATGTGCCGCCTACCGGGTTAGCTGTCGGGTTCGGGCGGGTGGTTCGGAAGGGTTGCCCTACGGCGTCGTCCCGGGCGGGAGTCGGCCGATTCACCCCAGGATTCGGTGGGTCCCCGGCTCCGGACGCCCTGCGGCGTGCCGGACTCGGCGGAGGCCGCGCGGCCCGGCGGGTTCGCCGGAGGGGGGTCGTGCGGCCTGACGGAAACCTAGCCAACTGGTGTGACTTCTGTGAAGGTTGGAGCGGCATATGTCCGATACGTTTTCGTGACCGAAGACATTTTTCACACCGCCGTGAACGCACGCCTCCGCAGCGTGAGCGGGGTGCGGCACCTGCCGGGCGCTGATCGACTCCTCCGTGGAACCGGCCGGGTTTCCGGGTCGCCGACCGGTTGTCGGTGCGGCGCCCTAGACTCGGAGAGCGATGAGCAGCCTCTTTGACGACAGCTTCCTGGCGGACCTCCGCCCCCCGCGCGGGCACGACGAGGAACCCCCGCCACCGCCCGAGGACGAGCACGCTCCGGAGTCGCTTCCGGACGACCTGTTCGGCGGGAAGTTCGACGCGCCGCCGGACCGGGACACCCACTACCGCGACGGCGCCCCGCGCCCCGCGATCGACGCGGCGGCACTCCTGGAGGGGCTGAACGAGAACCAGCGCGCCGCGGTCGTCCACGCCGGCTCCCCCCTGCTCATCGTCGCCGGCGCCGGCTCCGGCAAGACCCGGGTGCTCACCCACCGCATCGCCCACCTGCTCGGCGAGCGGCACGTGCACCCGGGCCAGATCCTCGCGATCACCTTCACCAACAAGGCCGCGGGCGAGATGAAGGAGCGCGTCGAGCAGCTCGTCGGCCCGCGCGCGAACGCGATGTGGGTGATGACCTTCCACAGCGCGTGCGTGCGCATCCTGCGCCGGGAGTCGAAGAAGCTCGGCTTCACGTCGTCGTTCTCGATCTACGACGCCGCCGACAGCAAGCGGCTGATGGCTCTGGTCTGCCGGGACCTGGACCTGGACCCCAAGCGGTTCCCGCCCAAGTCCTTCAGCGCCAAGATCAGTAATCTGAAGAACGAGCTGATCGACGAGGAGGACTTCGCCGCCCAGGCCACCGACGGCTTCGAGAAGACCCTCGCCCAGGCCTACGCGCTCTACCAGTCGCGGCTGCGCGAGGCCAACGCGCTCGACTTCGACGACCTGATCATGACGACGGTCAACCTGCTGCGCGCCTTCCCGGACGTCGCCGAGCACTACCGCCGCCGCTTCCGGCACGTCCTGGTGGACGAGTACCAGGACACCAACCACGCCCAATACGCGCTCGTACGGGAACTCGTCGGGACCGGTGCCCACGACGAGGACGTGCCCCCGGGCGAGTACGACCTGCCGCCCGCCGAGCTGTGCGTCGTGGGTGACGCGGACCAGTCGATCTACGCCTTCCGGGGCGCGACCATCCGCAACATCCTCCAGTTCGAGGAGGACTACCCGAACGCCACGACGATCCTGCTGGAGCAGAACTACCGCTCCACGCAGACCATCCTCTCCGCGGCCAACGCGGTCATCGAGCGCAACGAGTCCCGCCGCCCGAAGAACCTGTGGACCAACGCCGGCCAGGGCGCCCGGATCACCGGCTACGTGGCGGACACCGAGCACGACGAGGCCCAGTTCGTCGCCGACGAGATAGACCGCCTGACGGACGCGGGCGAGGCGCGCGCCGGTGACGTCGCCGTCTTCTACCGCACCAACGCCCAGTCCCGTGTCTTCGAAGAGGTCTTCATCCGCGTCGGCCTGCCCTACAAGGTCGTCGGCGGCGTCCGCTTCTACGAGCGCAAGGAGGTCCGGGACGTCCTGGCCTACCTGCGCGTGCTGGCCAACCCCGAGGACGCGGTGCCGCTGCGCCGCATTCTCAACGTGCCCAAGCGGGGCATCGGCGACCGCGCCGAGGCGATGATCGACGCCCTCGCCCAGCGCGAGAAGATCAGCTTCCCGCAGGCGCTCAAGCGCGTCGAGGAGGCCTACGGCATGGCCGCGCGGTCCACCAACGCGGTCAAGCGGTTCAACACGCTGATGGAGGACCTCCGTACGATCGTCGAGTCCGGCGCCGGACCGGCGACGGTGCTGGAGGCGGTGCTCGAACGCACCGGATACCTCGCGGAGTTGCAGGCCTCCACCGACCCGCAGGACGAGACCCGTATCGAGAACCTGCAGGAACTCGCGGCCGTGGCGCTGGAGTTCGAGCAGGAGTCGGGTGAGGGCGAACAGTCCGCCGGGCTCGCCGACTTCCTGGAGCGCGTCGCCCTGGTCGCCGACTCCGACCAGATCCCGGACGAGGAGGACGGCGACGGCGTCATCACCCTGATGACCCTGCACACCGCCAAGGGCCTGGAGTTCCCGGTCGTCTTCCTGACCGGCATGGAGGACGGGGTCTTCCCGCACATGCGCGCCCTCGGCCAGACCAAGGAGCTGGAGGAGGAGCGGCGCCTGGCGTACGTGGGCATCACACGCGCGCGGGAGCGGCTGTACCTCACGCGGTCGGCGATGCGCAGCGCCTGGGGCCAGCCGTCGTACAACCCGCCCTCCCGCTTCCTGGAGGAGATCCCGCCCACCCACGTGGAGTGGAAGCGGACGGGTGCGACGGCGCCGGTGTCCTCCGGTCCCGCGGCCGGCATCGCGGCCTCGCTGTCCTCGTCCCGCTCCCGTTCCTCGGCGTCCGGCGCGTCCGGCTTCGCCACGCGGCGCACCGCGGAGAAGCCGGTGGTCGCCCTGGCCGTCGGAGACCGCGTCACGCACGACCAGTTCGGCCTGGGCACGGTGGTCGCCGTCAAGGGCACGGGGGGCAACGCGGAGGCGACGATCGACTTCGGCGACACCAAGCCGAAGCGGCTGCTGCTGCGGTACGCGCCGGTGGAGAAGCTGTAACCCACTGCGAGAAGGAGCCCCACCCGGCAGGGTGGGGCTCCTCCTCGTCGAGGACTCAGGTCGGGTCGAGCCCGTGGCTGCGCAGCCACGGCAGCGGGTCTATGGCGGCGCCGCCCGCCGGCCGCACCTCGAAGTGCAGGTGCGGGCCCGTGGAGTTGCCGGAGTTGCCGGAGTAGGCGACGGGCTGGCCGGCCTTGACGGTCGTACCGGCGGAGACGCGGTAGCTGGAGAGGTGGCAGTACCAGGTCTCCGTGCCGTCCTTCGCCGTCACGATCAGCATGTTGCCGTAGGCGCTGTTCCACTTCGTGGAGACGACGCCGTCGGTGGCGGCCATCACCGTGGTGCCGTAGGAGACGGGGAAGTCGATGCCCGTGTGCACGGACATCCAGTTCACCCCGGCCTGGCCGAAGTAGGCGCTGAGTCCGTGCTGCGTGACCGGCAGGGCGAACTTCGGGCGCAGCCGCTCCTTGAGGGCGGCCTCCGCGGCCGCCTTCTTCTGCTGCAGCTCCTGCTGGTTCTTGAGGTCGATGCGCTCCTGCGTACGGCTCGCCCGGTCGGCGAAGTCGTCGGCGCCCGCGGCGAGCGTCCTGAGCTGGGTGTCCAGCTTGCTGTTGGCGACGGACGGCTTCACGGACTGGGCGTCCGAGGCGGAGGCGGTGGTGCTGCCGTCGTCGGTGAACGTGCCGACGGAGGCGACGGCGATCCCGGCGACCCCCATCACGCAGGCCGAGGGCACGGCGACGGTCAGCAGCGCGGAGCGCTTGGGGGGCGTACGGCGCCGGGAACGCGCCCCGCTGCGGGAACCCGCACGGGTCGCCGGAGCCGGGGCGGCCTCCTCCTGGTCGTCGAGCAGGGGCGCGACGGCGGGCAGTTCGCCCGTGTCGCCCGACTCCTCGTCCACGTCGGGGATCTCACCGGGCTCGTCGTAGGAGGCGTCCTCGAACGGCACCTGCTCGAACGTGGCCGTGGCCTGCTGGTCGAACGGTTCGGCGACCTGCTGGTGCGGCACGGACGGGCCGTCGGAGTTCCACTGCGTGGCGTCGTACGCGCCCGTGTCGAAGCTCTGGGTGCCCCAGTCCCACTGCTGGGTGGGGTCGGCGGCGGCGTACGGGTCGGACTGGGTCCAGGCGTTCGTGTCCCACTGGCCGCCGGCGTCGTTGCCCCTGGTCTGCGGGGGTACCGTCCAGGCGGTGGTGTCGTACGCGCCCGTGTCGTAGGCGTGGTGCTGGGCCGCGTACGGGTCGTGGGTGAGGACCTGGCCGGTGCCGGTCTGCCACTGCGTGGCGTCGTACCCGCCGGTGTGCTGCCCGTCGCCCGGAAGGCTGCCGAAGAGCGGGTCGGCCGCGAAGGAGCCCGTGGTGCCGGCCGCGAAACCGGTGGCGTCGTAGCCGCCGTACGTGGTGAGGTCGTCGCAGGGGGCTTCCTGCGCTCCGTACGCCGCGTAGGGCGCGGTGGAGGCGTCGGAAGCCGGGGCCGGGGTGGTCATGGTCCCCGACGGGTGACGGTCGTTCACCAACTTCTCTTTCGCCTCGACAACAGGGGCTGCCAGAGCAGTGCGGCGACTGTACCCGGCGGTACGCGGGCGCGACAATCTTCGGCTGGTTTCACGTGGGCCGGAAACGGGCAACCGGCCGTGTTTCGGGGGACGGCGGACGCGAGTTTGGCCTTGTGTTCGAGAAACGTTCGATGTTTTTCCACGGTGACAGCGCAGCGAAACCGCTCCGGAACCGCCGTGGAACCCCTGTGGAAGGCGCTCAGGCCACCGTCAGACCGCCCTCGACCCGGTCCTCGACGGGGGCGGACTCCAGGACCTCGCGTATCCCGGCCGCCACGGTGGGATGCACCGGCAGCGCGAGATGACCGATGCCGGTCACCCGGACGTTGCGCGTCTCCAGGTCCGGATGGTCCACGCAGGCCGTCTCCAGCGGGTCCATCATGGAGTCCAGGTCGCTCCAGAAGCTGACGAACCGGGTGCGGCAGCCGGGCGCGGGGCCGGCCAGCTCCTCGATCACCTCCGAGCCGGGCCGCATCTGCCGCACGATCGGATGGGCGCTGGCCAGCGGTATGGCCTTGGTCCCGGAGTGCGGTGTGCCCAGCGTGACGAGCGTGCGCACCCGCAGGTCGCCGCCCAGGCACTGGACGTAGTACCGCGCGATCAGGCCGCCGAGGCTGTGCCCCACGATGTCGACCTGGCCGCTGCCCGTGCGCTCGCAGACCTCCTCGACGTGGCGGCCCAGCAGTTCGGCGGCCGTCCGGATGTCGCAGGTGAGCGGTGAGTAGTTCAGGGACACGATGCGCTGCCTGCCGTCCCGGGCGAGGCTGCGGCGCAGCAGCACGAACACCGATCGGTTGTCGATGAAACCGTGCAGGAGCACGACCGGCGGGCCGGTCCTGCCCGGCAGCGGTGTGGCGCCCTCCTGGGCGGGGATCACGGGCGCGCGGCGCTCCTGGATGAGGCCGGTCGGGTACAGCAGCAGGTGCCCGGCCAGGATGGCCGCCTCCAGCGCGGTCGCCTTGACCAGCGCGACCGACAGGCCGGCCAGCCTCTCCGGCCACAGGCGCCGGTAGAACGGGAGGAAGAGTGGCAGTACACCGGTGACCTTCATGGCCGACCTCCTGTCGGCACGCGGGCGACGGCGTCGTCCCCCGTGTGCCCTCATGTCCCACCGTGTGATTTCCCCCTCGCTCCACACCGTAAAACCGCCGGTTGCGGGATGCTGGAGATAACGTTCGTTCACTTCGCGACGGTGGCGGGACGCGCCAAAAGTGCGGTACTTGTCGTGAGAGGCGGAAGCGAACGCTTCCGTGGTCGCTTGATGGAGGCAGTGATGGGTGTGGCAGCCGGTCCGATCCGCGTGGTGGTCGCCAAGCCGGGGCTCGACGGCCACGATCGCGGGGCCAAGGTCATCGCGCGGGCGCTGCGCGACGCCGGCATGGAGGTCATCTACACCGGCCTCCACCAGACGCCGGAGCAGATCGTGGACACGGCCATCCAGGAGGACGCCGACGCGATCGGCCTGTCCATCCTCTCGGGCGCCCACAACACCCTCTTCGCCGCCGTCATCGACCTCCTCAAGGAGCGCGACGCAGAGGACATCCTCGTCTTCGGCGGCGGCATCATCCCCGAGGAGGACATTCCGCCGCTGAAGGAGAAGGGCGTCGCGGAGATCTTCACCCCGGGCGCGACCACCGCGTCGATCGTGGAGTGGGTGCGGCAGAACGTGCGCCAGCCCGCCGGGGCCTAGGGCCTCCCGCTCGGATCCTGCCGGGCTGGTCCAGACGGAAGGCCCTGGCCCGGCCGCGGCGACGGCGGTGCGCGGCCGTGCCGCGGCCGGCGTCAGGGCGTGTCCGGCTCCAGTTCGGCGGCCATCGCCGCGCGCAGCCGCAAGGTGCCGACCAGCCGCTGGAACGCCTCCGCCCAGTAGCCGCCGGACCCGGGGGCCGCGTCCTCCCGCTCGTCGGGTATCGCCAGCAGACCGTCCAGGTACGCGGCCTGAGCCGGGTCCAGACAGCGCTCGGCGAGGCCCATCACCCCGCTGAAACTCCAGGGGTAACTGCCCGCGTCCCGCGCGATGTCCAGGGCGTCCACCACCGCCCGGCCGAGCGGCGCCGCCCAGGGGACCGCGCACACCCCGAGCAGCTGGAACGCCTCCGACAGGCCGTGCGCCGCGATGAACCCCGCCACCCAGGCGGCCCGCTCCCCGGGCTCCAGCGCCGCCAGCAGCTTCGCCCGCTCCGCCAGCGACACCGCCCCGGGGCCGCCCGCCTCCGGGGCCGACGGCGCCCCGAGCAGCGCCCGGGACCACTCCGCGTCCCGCTGCCGCACCGCCGCCCGGCTCCAGGCCGCGTGCAGCTCGCCCTGCCAGCCGTCGGCCACCGGCAGCGCCACGATCTCCCGAGGCGTACGTCCGCCGAGCCGGCCCGGCCACATACCGAGCGGTGCCGCCTCGACCAGCTGACCCAGCCACCACGACCGTTCTCCTCTGCCCGCGGGAGGTCTGGCCGCCACACCGTCGCGCTCCATGCTCGGATCGCACTCGAGCGGCGCCTCCACGACGATTCCGGCCGAGTTCCCCGTATGGTCGATCGCCACACATGCCGCCGCCCGCGCCGCCATGCGTCCGGCCAGCGCGGAGCCCGGGAGCGCGGACAGCAGCTCCGCCGCCGTCGCCCGGACGTTGCGGCTGCGGTCGCCCAGGGCCTGCTCGAGGAACGGCTCGTCCTCGGCGCACAGGCCGGTGCGCAGCGAGTCGAGAAACATCAGGCGGTCCTCCGCCCGCTCCTTCCGCCAGGTCTCCTCCAGCAGCTCCCGTGCGCGGCCGGGCGTACGGGCCCGCAGCGCGCCCAGCAGGGCGACCCGCTCGGCGAACAGCCCCTCCTCCCAGACCCGGCGCACCGCCTCGCCGTCCCCGGCGCCGGGCAGGGTCGCGCCGCCGCCCGGAGCCGCGCGCAGCGCGAACCGCCAGTCCGGGTTCAGCCGGGCCAGCCACAGTGCCCGGGGCCCGGCGAACGCCAGCGCCGCCGGGCGCAGGTCCGTGCGGCCCCGGGCGGCGTCCAGCAGGGCCGGCAGCGCCTGCGGGGGCGCCGCGTAGCCGTGGGCGTTGGCCGCCGCCAGCCACTGCGGGAGCAGCTCCGTCAGGTCGGGCGAGCTGCCCCGCCGGCCGCCGCCCCCGCCGGAACGGTCGGCCAGCAGCAGCGCGAGCCTGCGGGCCGCGGCGGCCGGCAGTGCCGGACGCGGATCCCCGGGCGCGGGCTCCGGCCGGGGCGCGGCCCGCCCCGGCAGCAGCCCGGCCCGCCGCCGCACGGTCGCCACGGCGGCGGCGTCCAGCAGCGCCACCGGGGCCTCGCGGCCGGGCGCGGCCTCCGCCGGAGGCCGCCGGTCGGTGCCGAGGAGCGCGGTGGTGACGAGGTCGTCCCAGGAACTCGCGGCAGCCGCGGTGTCCTGGGTGGGGGAGATGCCGCTCATGGCGCTGCCTTCCTCACGTCCGCCCATTCGGGTCGCCCATTCCGGTCCTTCTTCCTCTGGTCGCCCTTCCGCCGGCTTCCCCCGGTCGAGGCGGGGGCCTGCCCGGTCAGCACAGCGTCACCGGAGCGCCCGGACCCTGCGGCCACGCCGTCAGCGGGGTGAAGCCGCGGTGGCCGCACTCGCCGAAGACCGTGACCGGTGCGCCGCCGGACAGCGCGGCCAGCCGCCACAGGCCCGGACGGGAACGGGCGGCCGGGGTCAGCGGCAGCGCCGAGTCCGTGTCCGCGTCGGCCAGCTGCCAGCCGCCCCGCTCCCCGTCCGGCGCCGGTACGACGCGGTCCAGCGTGACCGGGACCGAGTCCAGCCAGGGGTCCGCGCACAGCGCCTCGCCGTAACGGGCCGCCGCCTCGGCCGTGGTCACGCCCGGGGGACGCAGCGCGGTCGGCGCGGGCGGGGCGTGCTGCGCGCCCAGCGCCGCCCGGGACTGACCGGCCCCGGGGAACACGGACAGATCGGCCTCCAGCGCCAGCCCGACCGGCAGCGACAGCTCCGGTGCCCGGCCGGCCGCGCCGTAGGACAGCAGCAGCCGGGTGTGGCCCGACCCGGCGCCGTGCAGCCAGATCCGGCGCGTCGTCAGCTTCGAGTCGACCGTGTCGTACTGCGCCAGCACCAGCCACTGGTCGCGCACCGGTGGCCCCTCCGCCGAGGCGGGCAGGCCGAGCCGGGAGCGGACGGTGGCCGCGAGCGCGTCCGGCAGCCGCTCCCGGCGCAGCCAGCCCTGGTCGAGGAGGTGCAGCAGGGCGCACTCCTCCAGCAGCCGGGCCGGCCAGCCCGGCCCGGAGGCCGGTATCGCGCCCAGCTCCCGCGCCCGCGCGGCCAGTCCCGGCGCCTGCGCGTCGACCATGCGGGCGGCCGTCTCCTCCCACAGGCCGTATCCCGTCTGTTCGGCCGCGGCCAGGCCGCCGCGCAGCAGGTCCGCCAGGCGCCGCTCCAGCTCCGTCGCCCCCGCCGTGACCCGCTCGGCCCGGCGCTCCGCCCGCCGCCGCGCCGCCTCCGGATCAGCGGACCCGGACGCCGCCGGACCGCCGCCCTCCTCCTGCCTCTGCTCCACCCGCCTGCGCCGGCCCGCGAGCCACTGCCCGGCCCAGTCCGGCGGCTCGGCCGCCGCCGGCACGGCGCCGCCCGCGCCCTCGCCGTCCGCCCACAGCAGCAGCAGTCCGAGGGCGTGCTTGCACGGGAACTTCCGGCTCGGACAACTGCACTTGTACGCCGGCCCCGCCGCGTCCGCCAGGTCCACCACCGTCTGGTACGGCCGGCTGCCACTGCCCTTGCACAGCCCCCACACCGTCCCCTCTCCGCTGCCCGCCTCCGACCACGGACCGGCCGTGCCCAGCCTGCTGCCCGCCTTGCGTGACGCGGCGTCAGGCGCCAGTGCCAGCACCTGCTCCGCGGTCCAGCGCACCCCCTGCTCAGTCATGCCACCGACGGTAGGTCCCGCCACTGACAATCGGCCCTGGATAGGTGTCTTCGCAGGTCAGAGTGATTGTCAGTGGTGTGGTGCACGGTTGGTCCCAGATCCGAACCCGGCCGAGCTGGAGGGGGCCTCAGCCATGTCTGTGTCCGTGGACGCCACACCCGTCGAAGCGAGCGGGAGCGCCCTGCGTCCGCACGCCGAGCACGCCTTCGCCGCCGAACTCGCGGCGCTGGCCGCCCAGGACGACCGGCCGCGCCCGGCCCGCTGGAAGCTGTCACCGTGGGCGGTGGCGACGTACCTGCTGGGCGGCACCCTGCCGGACGGCACGGTGATCACGCCCAAGTACGTCGGCCCGCGCCGCATCGTCGAGGTCGCCGTCACCACGCTCGCCACCGACCGCGCCCTGCTCCTGCTCGGCGTGCCCGGCACCGCCAAGACCTGGGTGTCGGAGCACCTGGCGGCCGCCGTCAGCGGCGACTCCACCCTGCTGGTGCAGGGCACGGCCGGCACACCGGAAGAGGCGATCCGCTACGGCTGGAACTACGCGCGGCTGCTCGCGCACGGTCCGAGCCGCGACGCCCTGGTGCCCAGCCCCGTCATGCGGGCCATGGCCGAGGGCATGACGGCCCGGGTAGAGGAGCTGACCCGCATCCCGGCCGACGTCCAGGACACGCTGATCACGATCCTGTCCGAGAAGACCCTGCCGATACCGGAACTGGGCCAGGAGGTGCAGGCGGTCCGCGGCTTCAACCTCATCGCCACCGCCAACGACCGCGACCGCGGCGTCAACGACCTCTCCAGCGCCCTGCGCCGCCGCTTCAACACGGTGGTGCTGCCGCTGCCGGAGAGCGCCGACGCCGAGGTCGACATCGTCACCCGCCGCGTCGAGCAGATCGGCCGCTCCCTGGACCTGCCCGCCGCGCCCGACGGCATCGAGGAGATCCACCGCGTCGTGACCGTCTTCCGCGAGCTGCGCGACGGCATCACCGCCGACGGGCGGACGAAGCTGAAGTCGCCCAGCGGCACGCTGTCCACCGCGGAGGCGATCTCCGTCGTCACGAGCGGCCTCGCCCTGGCCGCGCACTTCGGCGACGGCGTGCTGCGCCCGGGCGACGTCGCCGCCGGCATCCTGGGCGCCGTCGTCCGCGACCCCGCGGCCGACCGCGTGATCTGGCAGGAGTACCTGGAGACGGTCGTCCGCGAGCGCGACGGCTGGAAGGACTTCTACCGGGCCTGCCGGGAGGTGAGCGTGTGAGCGACTCCGCTGGGGGAGGGGCGTTCGCCTCCGGGGCGCTGCTGCTCGGGGTGCGCCACCACGGGCCCGGCTCCGCGCGCGCCGTGCGGGCCGCCCTGGACGCCGCCCGGCCCGGGGTGGTCCTGATCGAGGGCCCGCCCGAGGCCGACCCGCTGATCCCACTGGCAGCCGACCCGGGGCTGCGGCCCCCGGTCGCCCTGCTCGCCCACGCGGTGGACGAGCCCGGCCGCTCGGCCTTCTGGCCGTTCGCCGAGTTCAGCCCCGAGTGGGTGGCGATCCGCTGGGCCCTGGAACAGGGGGTTCCGGCCCGGTTCATCGACCTGCCGGCCACGCACACCCTGGCCTGGCAGGACGAGGAGGCACCCCCCGGGCCGGGACCGGGCGACGCGGACGGCAAGGACGGCGCGGGCGGCGAGGGCACCGAGGCCGACCGGATCCGGGTCGATCCCCTCGCCGTACTCGCCGGGACCGCCGGGTACGACGATCCGGAGCGGTGGTGGGAGGACGTCGTCGAGCACCGGGGGCCGGGAGCGGCGGACCCGTTCGCGCCCTTCGCCGCGCTGGAGGAGGCGATGGGCGCGCTGCGGGAGCGGTACGGCGCCGGCGGGCGCCCCCGCGACCTGGTGCGCGAGGCCCACATGCGGCTCCAGGTCCGGGCCGCGCGGCGGGAGTTCGGGGACGCGGTGGCCGTGGTGTGCGGGGCCTGGCACGTGCCCGCGCTGCGGCACAGGTCCGCCGTCGCCGCCGACCGGGCCCTGCTGAAGGGGCTGCCCAAGGTCAAGGCCGACCTGACCTGGGTGCCCTGGACGCACCGCAGACTGGCCCGCTCGAGCGGCTACGGCGCGGGTATCGAATCGCCCGGCTGGTACGGGCACCTGTTCCGGGTGCCGGACCGGCCGGTCGAGCGCTGGCTGACCAAGGTGGCGGGGCTGCTGCGCGAGGAGGACCGGATCGTGTCCTCCGCGCACGTCATCGAGGCGGTACGGCTCGCCGGGACCCTGGCCGCCCTGCGCGGCCGACCGCTGCCCGGCCTCGGCGAGACCACCGAGGCCGTGCGCGCGGTGATGTGCGACGGCTCGGACGTCCCGCTGGCGCTGGTGCACGACCGGCTGGTGGTCGGGGACGTGCTGGGCGAGGTGCCCGAGTCCGCACCGGCGGTGCCCCTGCAGCGGGACCTGGCCCGCGAGCAGCGCCGGCTGCGGCTGAAGCCGGAGGCGCTGGAGCGCGAGCTGGAGCTCGATCTGCGCAAGGACACCGACGCCGGCCGCAGCAGACTGCTGCACCGGCTGCGGCTGCTGGGTGTCGGCTGGGGCGAGCCGGCCCACTCGCGGGGGAGCACGGGCACCTTCCGGGAGACCTGGCGGCTGCGCTGGGAACCGGAGCTGTCCGTGCGGGTCGCCGAGGCGGGCGTGTGGGGGACGACCGTCCTCGCGGCCGCGACGGCCCGGGCCGAGTCCGACGCGACCACCGCCGGCGCCCTCGCCGAGGTCACCGCGCTCGCCGAGCACTGTCTGCTCGCCGGGCTGCCCGACGCGCTGCCGGTGGTGATGCGGGTGCTCGCCGACCGGGCCGCGCTGGACACGGACGCCGGCCACCTCGCCCAGGCCCTGCCCGCGCTGGTCCGCTCCCTGCGCTACGGCGACGTGCGCGGCACCGACACCGGCGCCCTGGCCGAGGTCGCGGCGGGCCTCGCCGAGCGGGTCTTCGTGGGCCTCCCGCCGGCCTGCGCCGCCCTGGACGCGGACGCGGCGGAGGAGATGCGGGGCCATGTCGACGCCGTGCACACGGCGGTGGGACTCCTGGCGGAGACCCTGACCGGCACCGCGGCCGACGCGCACGGCGACCTGCGCGGCCGCTGGCGCTCCGTGCTGCGCGCCCTGGCGCTGCGGGACGCCGTGGCCGGCGTCGTACGGGGGCGGGCCCTGCGGCTGCTGCTGGACGACGGCGCGCTGGAACCCGGCGAGGCGGCACGCCTGATGGGGCTCGTGCTCTCGCCGGGGACACCGCCCGCCGACGCGGCCGCGTGGATCGAGGGCTTCGCCGGCGGCGGGGGCGGCATGCTCCTGGTCCACGACGAGCGGCTGCTCGGCCTGGTCGACACCTGGCTGACCGGGGTGTCCGCGGAGGCGTTCACGGACGTACTGCCGCTGCTGCGGCGCACGTTCTCGGTGTACGAGCCCGGGGTGCGCAGAACCCTCGGAGAACTGGTGCGGCGCGGCCCGGGCACCACCCGGGGCCCGGACGCCCGGGCGGGCGACACACCGGGGTTCGCCGCCGACCTGGACCTCCGGCGGGCGGACGCCGTGCTCCCGGTGCTGCGGCTGCTGCTCGGCCCGGACACGGAGCACCCGGGGACGTCCGACCACAACAGCCTCGCGGGGGTGGGGACATGACGACCGAACCGATGACACGGGACGCCGGCGACGACGCGGGCGACCCCGCGCGCGAGCGGCTGCGGCGCTGGCGGCTGGTGCTCGGCGGCGACCAGGCCGACGGCACCGGATGCGCGCTGTCCGGCCGGGACGCGGCGATGGACGGCGCCCTCGCCGCGCTGTACGGCAAGGGGGACCGACCGCAGACGGGCCGGGAGCGCTCCGCGGGCCTCGGCGCCTCGGCGCCGTCGGTGGCGCGCTGGCTCGGGGACATCCGCACCTACTTCCCCTCCTCCGTCGTCCAGGTCATGCAGCGCGACGCGATCGACCGGCTGGGGCTCGCCTCGCTGCTGCTGGAGCCGGAGATGCTGGAGGCGGTCGAGGCCGACGTGCACCTGGTCGGGACGCTGCTCTCGCTGCACCGGGCGATGCCGGAGACGACGAAGGAGACGGCACGGGCCGTCGTCCGCAAGGTCGTCGAGGACCTGGAGAAGCGGCTCGCCACCCGCACGCGGGCCACCCTCGGCGGCGCCCTCGACCGCAGCGCCCGGGTCAGCCGCCCCCGCCACCACGACATCGACTGGAACCGCACGATCGCGGCCAACCTCAAGCACTACCTGCCCGAGTACCGCACGGTGGTGCCGGAACGGCTCATCGGCTACGGGCGGGCGGCGCAGTCGGTGAAGAAGGAGGTGGTCCTCTGCATCGACCAGTCGGGGTCGATGGCCGCGTCGGTCGTCTACGCCTCGGTGTTCGGGGCGGTGCTCGCCTCCATGCGGTCGATCAGCACCCGGCTGGTCGTGTTCGACACGGCGGTCGTGGACCTCACCGACCAGCTCGACGACCCGGTCGACGTGCTCTTCGGCACCCAGCTCGGCGGCGGCACGGACATCAACCGGGCGCTCGCCTACTGCCAGGCGCAGATCACCCGGCCCGCCGAGACCGTGGTCGTGCTGATCAGCGACCTGTACGAGGGCGGCATACGCGCCGAGATGCTCAAGCGGGTCGCGGCGATGAAGGCGTCCGGGGTGCAGTTCGTGGCCCTGCTCGCGCTGTCGGACGAGGGGGCGCCCGCGTACGACCGGGAGCACGCGGCGGCGCTCGCGGCCCTCGGCGCACCGGCCTTCGCCTGCACACCCGACCTGTTCCCCGAGGTGATGGCGGCGGCGATCGAGAAGCGGCCGCTGCCGATACCGGACACCGTGTGACGGAGCGTCGGAAAGACGCGGGAAGGGGACATGGCTACCCATCGGTAACAGGGGGCTTGCGTTACCTCGGGTCCGCCGTGCGAGGATCGACGGCGCCCGAGCCGTACCCAGCCGAGGAAGCGCTCGCCCGTTGACCCTGTCTGCCGCCCCGTTCGGTTCCGCCGTGCGCGTACTGCGTACGGCGGCGGGACGGCGTGCCCTGCAACTGGCGCTGCTGGTCGGCGGACTGCTCCTGCTCGGGTTCCTCTGCGGTGAGCAGGCGCACGCGGCCGAGCGGACACCGGCGGCCGCGACCACCTCGGCGGCCCCGGTGACGTCGGCGGGAGCGGTGACCTCGACGGTACAGGCGACCTCGACCGGGCTGCTGCCGGCCGGGCAGCGGGACGCGGTACGGCAGGTCGCCGAGCGGGTCGTCACGCCGGTACGGGACGTGGTGGACACCGCGACCCGGACCCTGCGGCAGGTGGGGACACAGGTGCAGACGCAGACGCGGCCGCCCTCCGTGGACCTGCCGGAACTCCCGGAAACCACCGAGCCGTTGCCCACGCAGCCGCTGCCCGTGAACCCGCTGCCCACGCCCGCGCGGCCCCGGCCCCACCTTCCCGGCACCACGGCCCCCGCGCCCGCACCACACCCGGCTCAGGCCGAGGGCGGTCACGTCCGCGCCGAGTCCCGCACCGCCGCACCCGCCCGCCCGTCGGCCACCGCCTATGGACCGGACGCCGTCCCCGGCGGCCTCGCCCCCCACGCTCCGGCGCCCGCACCGGCCGCCCGCCACACCGCCGTACCCGCCGAGGCCCCGGCCGCGCCCGCGCCCTCCGGGGACCCGGACGGCACGCTCGGCAAGCAGGCGGCCGACGGCACCGCGTCCCGCCACGGCGACCCGCACGCCGTCACCCTCGACGGCCGGGCGCCCCTGCGTCTGCTGCCCGGCACCGCCGCGCACGCCGACGCGCCCCGGATCCGCGAACGGCACCGCGACATCCCCGTCTTTCCCGGCTAGGGCCCAGGACCGGCCTCCCCGTCACGCGACGTGTCGCGCGGGGGCGCCACAAGGTCTGCCCGTTCCGCCGGAGCCGCCGGCCCATCCCGGCGCACTCCGGACGGAGAACCCCCAGCCGTTTCCGAAGGACTGACGCACGTATGAACAAGAACATCCGCCGCTCGATCGCGATAGCCGCAGGCGTCACCGGCGCCTGGGCGCTCGGCTCGGCCGTGGCCAGCGCCGACGAACTGCCCACCCCGGCGGTCTCGGTGCCGGACACCGACAGCGCGGCCGGCACGCTCACCGGCACCCTCGACGGCGCCGTCGGCGATGTCCAGGACACCGTCTCCGGCCTGACCGGCACGGCCACGTCCACCGCCTCCGCCGCCTCGACCGCGGTGCAGCAGAAGGCGTGGAGCACCGTGGGCACCGGCGCCGACCAGGCTCGCCGCCACGGCGATGCCACGGCGCCCGCCACGGCGATCCGGGGCGCCCGGGCCATCCAGGGTGCCCGTGCGGCCCGTACGCAGGCGCACTCCCACGCGGCCGGCGCCGAGGCCGAGGCCGCGCGCACCGCCGACCGCCTCGCACACCACGCCGCACACCACGCCACGACCCGCACCCCGGTCGCCCACCTCTCCACGCCCTCCCCGCAGGACGGGATCGACTACCTCTTCGGCCCTCTCGCCTCCTTCGCCCCCGAGGTGGAGGAAGCCCTGGCCGCCGCCCAGACCAAACTGCAGGCCGCTCAGCAGGCGGCCCGTGCCCGGGCCGAGGGCGCCGTAAGGACGACGGCTCAGCAGACCGTGGCCGCCGCGCGGGGCCGCACCGCCGGTACGTCGGCCGTCGCACGCGGTGAGGCGGACCGGGCGGGCGGCGCCGCCGGGGCCACCGCCGCCGCGGTGCCCGCGCACGTCAGCGGCGTGGCCGCGGGTGTCGAGCAGTGGGTGGCCGGCACGGTGCGGTCGGTGCCGGGCACGGTGACCCCGGTCGTGGACGCGACGACCGCGGCGGCCGTCCCGCCGGTGGCCTCGGCCGCCGTGGACGGCGTGGTGCCGCTCGCGGGCCGGGCGCTCGCGGGCGTCCGGCCGGTGGCCGGGGACGCGGTGACCGGTGTCCACGGCACCGCCGCGGGGGCCGTGGGGGACGCCGTCCCGACGGCCGGGTACGCGGTCGCGAGCGTCGACGGCACCGCCTCCGGCGCGGTCCAGGGCGTCCAGGGCACCGGCACCGCAGCGGTGACCGGTGTGCGGGGTACCGCCGCGGACGCCGTCGACCGGGCGCGCGGACTGGCGACGGACGCCGTCGCCGGCGTGCACGGAGTCACCACCGGCGCGGTGGGCGACGTGTCCGGGGTGGGCGGGCGCGCGGTGACGGGCGTCCACCAGGTGGCCCGCGGCACCGGAACCGGCGCCCGGGGCACGGTCACGGACGCCGTCGCCGACGCCTACCCGGTCGCCGGGAGCGCGCTCACCGACGTCCACGGGACCGCCTCCGGCGTCCTCGCCGGCGTGCCGCCGTACGCCACCGGTCTGGCCGGCCAGACCGCGCACGGCACCGCCGACGCCGTGCTGCCGCCCGTCGCCGGAACCGCCGTGCACGGGGTCGTCCCGGTCGCCGGGCAGGCCGTGGCGGACGCGGGGACGCTCGCGTACGGGGTGGCCGGCGACGTCCGGCCCTTCGCGGGCGGCGCCGTGGACGCCGTACCGCCGGCCGTCCACGGCGTGACCGGGCGGACCGGCACCTTCGCGCAGGGCGTGACCGGTCAGGTGCCGCCGTTCGCGGCCGGGGCGACCCACGCGCTCCGGCCGGTCTCGGACACCGCCACCGGCACGGTCCACGCGGTCGCGGACACCGCCACCGGCACGGTTCACGCGGTCGCGGACACCGTCACCGCGACCGTGCGGCCGGTGGCCGACACCCTCACCGGCACGGTGACCGGCACCGTCGACGCGACCGTCCGGCCGGCCGTGGGCGGCGTCGGCGGCAGCACGGCCGGCCTGGCGTACGGCGTGGCCGGCCAGGCCGGGCTCTTCGCGGGCGGTGCCGTGGGCGAGACCGGGCCCGTCACGCGGCAGGCCGGGCCGTTCGCGTACGACCTGGCGGGGACCGTGCGGAGCACCGGCGGTCCGCTGGCCGCGCACGCCGCGTCCGGCGTCGAGGGGGTCGCCGGATCCGTCACGCCGGGGTATGCGCAGGACCTGTACCCCGGTCACGCACCGCAGCAGGGCTGAGCGGCCCGCGAGACTCCGCGGGGGCGAGCGGACCCGGACGGCCGAACGCCGTCGGACCGTCCGGCCCGACCCCCGCGGCCAGGGGCGGGTGGTCCCCATTGGGGTGGGGATCAACCGTCCGGGGCCCTTCGGGGCCCGCTCAGAGGCCTCACCGGGTCAACCCCAGCCCGGTGAGGCCTCGCACATCGCCCGGATGCCACCAAGCTGCGGCACGGCGTGTCAGCGAACGCGGCATCATGTGACAGGTATCACCGCTCAGGTGTGACCCTCGATTTAGGGCGCCCCCGCAAGCGGCGATAACCTGCGAGACGGACATGCCGCGCGCTCGGACACCGTGTGCGCTTCCCTTGTGACACAGCGGACGTCACGTTGCCCTTCGCGGCACGCCCACGCATCCAACGAACCGCGAGATCACTGATAGGGACGGAAGCGCGTGGACCTGTTCGAGTACCAGGCGAGGGACCTCTTCGCCAAGCACGATGTACCGGTGCTGGCCGGTGAAGTCATCGACACGCCTGAGGCGGCGCGCGAGATCACCGAGCGGCTGGGCGGCAAGTCCGTCGTCAAGGCGCAGGTGAAGGTCGGTGGTCGCGGCAAGGCCGGTGGCGTCAAGCTGGCCGCCTCCGCGGACGAGGCCGTCGCCCGTGCGACGGACATCCTCGGCATGGACATCAAGGGCCACACGGTCCACAAGGTCATGATCGCCGAGACCGCCCCGGAGATCCTCGAGGAGTACTACGTCTCCTTCCTCCTCGACCGTGCCAACCGCACCTTCCTCTCCATCGCCTCCGTCGAGGGCGGCATGGAGATCGAGGAGGTGGCGGCCACCCGTCCGGAGGCCGTCGCGAAGACCGCGATCGACCCGATCGACGGTGTGGACGAGGCCAAGGCCCGCGAGATCGTCGAGGCCGCCCAGTTCCCGGCCGAGGTCGCGGACAAGGTCGTGAACGTCCTCGTCAAGCTGTGGGACACCTTCATCAAGTCGGACGCCCTCCTGGTCGAGGTCAACCCGCTCGCGAAGGTCGCCTCCGGCGAGGTCATCGCGCTCGACGGCAAGGTGTCGCTCGACGACAACGCCGAGTTCCGTCACCCCGAGTACGAGGAGCTCCACGACAAGGCCGCGGCCAACCCGCTCGAGGCCGCCGCCAAGGAGAAGAACCTCAACTACGTCAAGCTCGACGGTGAGGTCGGCATCATCGGCAACGGCGCCGGTCTCGTCATGAGCACCCTGGACGTCGTCGCGTACGCCGGCGAGAAGCACGGCAACGTCAAGCCCGCCAACTTCCTGGACATCGGCGGTGGCGCCTCCGCCCAGGTCATGGCCAACGGCCTGGAGATCATCCTGGGCGACCCGGACGTCAAGTCCGTGTTCGTCAACGTCTTCGGTGGCATCACCGCCTGCGACGAGGTCGCCAACGGCATCGTGCAGGCCCTGAAGCTCCTGGAGGACCGCGGCGAGAAGGTCGAGAAGCCGCTCGTCGTCCGCCTCGACGGCAACAACGCCGAGCTGGGCCGGCAGATCCTCACCGACGCCAACCACCCGCTGGTGCAGCGCGTCGACACCATGGACGGCGCGGCCGACAAGGCCGCCGAGCTGGCCCACGCCGCCAAGTAAGCACTCAGGACGAGGACAGAACACACCATGGCTATCTGGCTCAACAAGGACAGCAAGGTCATCGTCCAGGGCATGACCGGCTCCACCGGCATGAAGCACACCAAGCTCATGCTCGGCGACGGCACCCAGGTCGTGGGCGGCGTGAACCCGCGCAAGGCGGGTCAGTCCGTGGACTTCGACGGCACCGAGGTACCGGTCTTCGGCACCGTCAAGGAGGCCATCGAGAAGACCGGCGCGAACGTCTCCGTCATCTTCGTGCCGGAGAAGTTCACCAAGGACGCGGTCGTCGAGGCCATCGACGCCGAGATCCCGCTGGCCGTCGTGATCACCGAGGGCATCGCCGTGCACGACACGGCCGCCTTCTGGTCGTACGCCGGCAAGAAGGGCAACAAGACCCGCATCATCGGCCCGAACTGCCCCGGCATCATCACCCCGGGCCAGTCGAACGTCGGCATCATCCCGGGCGACATCACCAAGCCGGGCCGCATCGGCCTGGTGTCGAAGTCCGGCACGCTGACGTACCAGATGATGTACGAGCTGCGTGACATCGGCTTCTCGACGGCCGTCGGCATCGGTGGCGACCCGATCATCGGCACCACCCACATCGACGCCCTCGCCGCGTTCCAGAACGACCCCGACACCGACCTGATCGTCATGATCGGCGAGATCGGCGGCGACGCGGAGGAGCGCGCGGCGGCGTTCATCAAGGAGAACGTGACGAAGCCGGTCGTCGGCTACGTCGCGGGCTTCACCGCGCCCGAGGGCAAGACCATGGGCCACGCGGGCGCCATCGTCTCCGGTTCGTCCGGCACCGCCCAGGCGAAGAAGGAGGCCCTCGAGGCCGCCGGCGTCAAGGTCGGCAAGACGCCGACCGAGACGGCGAAGCTGGCCCGGGAGATCCTGAGCGCCTGAGCTTCCCCACCCGCTGCCGGCAGGCCCGCCCCGTTCCCCGGGGCGGGCCTGCCGCCGTTTCGCCGCACCCCGCTCACCGGGTGTCCGGCACCAGCCGCTCCGGACCCCGCGCCGCCGCCCGGCGCAGCTTCGCGCGCAGGGCCTGTGCCTCCCGGGACAGCGGGCCCATGGCGGGGGGCGGCGGGACGCCCTCCACCGCCTGCGCCGGTGCCACGGGAGGCTCGTAGTGCGTCGGCGCCGTCCGCAGCGTCAGCGTCGTCGCGCCGATGATCGTGCAGGTGAAGGCGATGGCCGAGCGCGTCCAGAACACGTTGCGGCGCTCACCGCAGGCCCGTACCGCGGTCGCCTTGGCGGGCGCCAGGCGCTCCGTGGCGGCGAGCTGCTCCAGGCGCCGGCGCAGCGCGGCGGGGTCGGCCAGCTCCGGGACCCGCGCGGCGACGGCCTCGCGTGCGCGGGAGAGCCGGCCGGCCGCCGCCGGGGTGCTCGCCTCGGTCTCCGCGGCGGTCTCCGGCAGGTCGAGTCCGACGCCGTCGTACAGCACGAGCGTGCGCCGGTACGACGGCGGCAGCGCGAGCAGGGCGTCCCGCAGCGCGCGGTCGGCGGGGTCCGCCGGAGGGGGGTCGGGGTGCCGGTGGCGGGGGCGGAACCGGTGCCAGGGGGAGAGGGCGCACTCGTACGCCATCGCCCGCACCCAGCCCCCCGGATCGCGGTCCCGGGCCACCTCCGGCCAGCGCTGCCAGGCGAGTTGGAACGCCTGCTCGACGGCTTCCCGGGCCAGTTCGCGGCGGCCGGTGAGCAGGTAGGTCTGCCGTACGAGGGCGGGAGCGCAGCAGGCGTACAGCGCGTCGAAGGCCTGATCGGGCGTCAGCGAGCCGGAGTCCTCCAGGTGTCGGTGGCTCGTCGGCGGCGGCAGGGGGTTGGCGAGGCTCTCCGGCACGGGACATCACCCTTCCGTACGAAAAAGTAGATAATCATATATTGAGCGACACATCGGTGTTTGCCCCGTTACGACGGGAAAGGGCGTGTCGTTGGCAGCATGGCGGGGTGACCCTGATGACCGCTCGCCGCCCGTCGCTGGCACCCCTGCTGCACCGGATGCGCGACCGCCCGCCCGGGCTCGGCGCGAGCCTGCTCGGCGGCGCGGTGGCCGCCGGGCTCGGGCTCGGCACGCTCGCCGTGCTCGTGCTGGCCCTGTGGGTCAGCTCGCCCTACCCCGACAGCGGGCCGGGCGGCGCCCTGCACGTGGCCGCCGCGCTGTGGCTGCTCGGGCACGGCGTCGAACTGGTCCGCACCGAGACGCTCTCCGGCGCGCCCCAGCCGGTCGGCGTGACCCCGCTGCTCCTCCTCGCGCTGCCGGTGTGGCTGGTGTACCGGGCGGCGCGGGACGCCACCGACGCGTCCGCCGACCCCGAGGGGCCGCCGCCGGTCCCGGCGCGCACGGCCTGGACGGGAGTGGTCGCCGGGTACGTCGGCGTCGGCGCTGCGGCCGCCGTCTACTGCTCCGGCGCCGATCTCCGCCCTTCCTGGAGCGGGGTGACGGTGTGTCTGCCGTGCGTGGTGGCCTGCGCGGCGGCGGTCGGGGTCTGGTCGGGGCACGGCCGCCCGCCCGAGCCCGTGCTGGGCCCGCTGCGAGTGCTGCCGGAACCGGTGCGGCGGCTGCTGCTCGGGACGGACGCGTGGGCACGGCTGGCCACGGCCGTCCGCGCGGCCGGGGCCGGTGCGGCGGTGCTGTGCGGGGGCGGGGCGCTGCTGGCCGGGATCTCCCTGGTGCTGCACGGGGACACCGCGCGGGCGTCCTTCCTCCAGCTGACGGAGGGCTGGACCGGACGGTTCGCCGTCCTGCTGCTCGGCATCGCGCTCGTCCCCAACGCCGCGCTCTGGGCGGCCTCCTACGCCCTCGGCCCCGGCTTCACCCTCGGCACCGGGCACCTGGTCGCCCCCCTCGCCTCCGACCCCGCCCCGCTGCTGCCCCCGTTCCCGCTGCTCGCGGCGGTACCGGACGCGGGCCCCGGCACACCGCTGAACTGGGCCACGGGACTGGTGGCGGTCGCCGCCGGGGCCACGGTGGGGTGGTTCGTGGCCCGGGGAGCCGTGCCCCAGGGCGGGGAAGGGGAGGCGCCGCCGCAGGGGTGCTGGCCGGCCGGGCGGACCGCCGGGGCCCTGCTCCTGGCGGCGCTGCTGTGCGGCGCGCTGCTCGCCGTCCTCGCCGACCTGTCCGGCGGCCCCCTCGGCGCGGCCGCCCTGGCCCGGTTCGGTCCCGTGGCCCGGGAGACCGGCGCGGCCGCGGCCCTCTGGACGGCGGTCACCGGGATGCCGGTGGCGCTGGTCGTACGGCTGTGGCGGCTGTGGAGGCGGCGGCCGAACCAGGACACCGGCCCGGCCCGGGGCGCGACCGCCGCCGGGCCCGCCAGGACCACGGCACGGCACAACCCGGGGACGCCGGCGAAGCCCCGCAGGGAGGCGAAGCCGCCCGCGCTCACGGTGGGCGGCCCCGTGGACCCGGCCGAGGACGAGCGCTACGACGTCCTCCCCGCCACCGATCCCTTTCCCTCGGCCTGGGAGCCCGACGACCTCTCCCGCACCTCCCGCTGGGCAGCCCTCACGGAGGCCTCGGCGGCTCCCCAGGCACCCGCACCCCCCGCACCCCGGAAGCCGGACGCCGAACCGGAGTCACCGACTCCACCGACCGGACCGCCCCGGCAGCAGCCACCGTCCGGCGACTCCGCCCCACCGGAAGAAACCGGCTGACGGCAGGACCGGCTCCCCGAGGACGACGGAATGGCTCGCGCGCACCGGCGGCAACCGGCGATCGCCACACCGGCGCGGTGCCGCACCCGACCGCGACCCGGCGGGAAGCGGAGCCCCCTAGCTGCTCCCCGTCCCCAGCACCCCCCGCAGCTCCTTCGGCAGGAGCTGGTCGCAGGACTGCTTGGCCTCGTGGGTGAGGGCGTCGGAGACGCACGTGTAGTAGTCGCGGTAGACGACCTGGACCGCGAAGGTCGTGCCGACCAGGGCCAGGGCGAGGGAGGCGGTGACCAGGCCGCTGATGGCCGCCGTGGCCTGGGGGCGGGCGCCCGGCGCCGGCGTCGGGGCCGGGTTGTCGGGACCGGGGGTGCGGGGCTTGGCCCGCAGCGCGCTGATGCCCCAGTACAGGGCCAGCGCACCCAGCAGCAGGGCCACGTAGGTCCAGCTGAACAGGGCGAAGAAGACGGCCCACATCCCCGACAGCAGTGCGTAGCGCGCGCGGCGCTGCGCCGGGTCCAGCGGGTCCCAGCGCATGTTGGAGCCACCCGGGCCGCCCGGGCCGGCCGGACCCTCGGGGCCGCGGCCGGGACGTTCGCCGAAGCCGCCGGGGCCGCGTCCGGGCTGCCGGCCGCTCCACTGGCTGCCCCACGGCGATCCGCCTCCGGAGCCCTCGGGGTGCCGCGGCTGCCACGGCCGGTCGGGGGTGCCTTCCGGCGGCGGCGCGAACGGGTTGTCGTCCTGGCCCTTGCCGCCCCGGTCCTGGTTCTCGCCGTCCCGCCCGCCGGGCGGCGCCGACTCCGGTGCCGACTCCGGCGGCGAGGACGGCCGCTCCCGCAGCAGCACGGCGCCCCGCTCGCCCCCCTGGACCGGGAGCGGCGGGAACGTGAGGAGTCGCAGGCTGCGGTCGGGCATCAAAAGAGCGTCTTCCCCTAGGTGGATACGGCTGTCCGAGGTGAGCTTCCAGAGCTTCCACCCCGTGAACGCACCGCACGACGACCGCGTTCCCGAGGCAGCCCCTTCTGGATTCCCTGCGAACGCTACCTTCCGGCCACGCCCCCGTCCCGTGGGGGCCGTCCGGAGTGCCGGTATCGTTGCTGACGGTCGGCCGCTTCGTAGACTTCCCCGTATCCCGGGGCGCGATGCATTCGTACGACTGTACAAACCGGCCGGACACACACCGCTTCCCCGAGAAAGGGCCCCACCGTGGCCGCCACCTCCGCTGGCCCAGCGGTCAAGCGCCTCGTCGTGCTGGTCTCCGGATCCGGCACCAACCTGCAGGCGCTCCTGGACGAGATCGAGCGCACCGGAGCCGAGGAGTACGGCGCGCGGATCGTCGCCGTCGGGGCCGACCGCGCCGGTGTCGAGGGGCTCGCCCGCGCCGAGCGGGCTGGGCTGCCGACCTTCGTGCGGAAGGTCAAGGACTACGCCACGCGGGACGAGTGGGACGCCGCCCTCGCCGAGGCCGTGGCCGCGTACGAGCCCGACCTGGTCGTCTCCGCCGGGTTCATGAAGATCGTGGGGAAGGAATTCCTCGACCGGTTCGGCGGGCGGTTCGTCAACACGCACCCCGCCCTGCTGCCCAGTTTTCCCGGGGCCCACGGTGTCCGCGACGCGCTCGCGTACGGCGCCCGGGTCACCGGCTGCACCGTCCACTTCGTCGACGACGGCGTCGACACCGGCCCGATCATCGCCCAGGGCGTGGTCGAGGTCCGGGACGAGGACGACGAGAGCGCGCTGCACGAGCGCATCAAGGAAGTCGAGCGAAGGCTGCTCGTCGAGGTCGTGGGGCGGCTCGCCCGCAACGGCTATCGCATTGAGGGACGAAAGGTAGTTATCCAGTGACCGCCGAGAGCACAGTCACGGCCGAGAGCGGCAAGCGGGCCATCCGCCGCGCGCTCGTCAGCGTCTACGACAAGACCGGGCTGGAAGAGCTGGCCCGCGGGCTGCACGAGGCCGGCGTCCAGCTGGTGTCCACCGGCTCCACGGCCTCCCGCATCGCCGCCGCCGGCGTCCCCGTCACCAAGGTCGAGGAGCTGACCGGCTTCCCGGAGTGCCTGGACGGCCGCGTCAAGACCCTGCACCCGAAGGTGCACGCGGGCATCCTCGCCGACCTGCGGCTGGACAGCCACCGCGAGCAGCTCGCCGAGCTGGGCGTGGAGCCCTTCGACCTGGTCGTCGTCAACCTCTACCCGTTCCGCGAGACGGTCGCCTCCGGCGCCTCGGACGACGAGTGCGTGGAGCAGATCGACATCGGCGGCCCCTCCATGGTCCGTGCGGCCGCCAAGAACCACCCCTCCGTCGCCGTCGTCACCAGTCCGCGCCGGTACGCCGACGTGCTCTCGGCCGTCAAGGACGGCGGCTTCGACCTCTCCGCCCGCAAGCGGCTGGCCGCCGAGGCCTTCCAGCACACGGCCGCCTACGACGTGGCCGTCGCCTCCTGGTTCGCCTCCTCCTACGCCCCCGTCGACGAGTCCCCGTTCCCCGACTTCCTCGGCGCCACCTGGGAGCGCGCGCACACCCTGCGCTACGGCGAGAACCCGCACCAGCCGGCCGCGCTCTACACCTCCGGCGAGGCCGGCCTGGCCTCGGCCGAGCAGCTGCACGGCAAGGAGATGTCGTACAACAACTACACGGACACGGACGCCGCCCGCCGTGCCGCGTACGACCACGACGAGCCGTGCGTGGCGATCATCAAGCACGCCAACCCGTGCGGCATCGCGATCGGCGCGGACGTCGCCGAGGCGCACCGCAAGGCGCACGCCTGTGACCCGGTCTCCGCGTACGGCGGCGTGATCGCCGTGAACCGGCCGGTCAGCAAGGAGATGGCCGAGCAGGTCGCGGAGATCTTCACCGAGGTCGTCGTGGCGCCGGACTACGAGGAGGGGGCCCTGGAGGCCCTCGCCCGGAAGAAGAACATCCGGGTCCTGAAGGCCCCGGGCGCCCCCGCCGCCCCGGTGGAGGTCAAGGCGGTCGACGGCGGCGTGCTGCTGCAGGAGACCGACCGGCTGCAGGCCGAGGGCGACGACCCGGCCACCTGGACGCTCGCCAGCGGCGAGGCCCTGTCCGAGGCGGAGCTGGCCGAGCTGGCCTTCGCCTGGAAGGCGTGCCGCGCGGTGAAGTCCAACGCGATCCTGCTCGCCAAGGACGGCGCCTCGGTCGGCGTCGGCATGGGCCAGGTCAACCGCGTCGACTCCTGCAAGCTCGCCGTCGAGCGGGCCGGCGAGGAGCGGGCCCGCGGCTCCTACGCCGCGTCCGACGCCTTCTTCCCCTTCCCCGACGGCCCCGAGATCCTCATCGCGGCCGGCGTGAAGGCCATCGTCCAGCCGGGCGGCTCGATCCGCGACGAACTCGTGGTGGAGGCCGCCCAGAAGGCCGGCGTGACCATGTACTTCACGGGCACGCGCCACTTCTTCCACTGAGGCGCGCCGGGGCCGGCCCCGGTTTCCCCGCACGCACAAGCAAAGCGGCCTCCGGTTCCCGCGAGGGGAGCCGGAGGCCGCTTCGCTGCTCGATGGAGCCGGTTCAGCTCACGGGTTGGTGCGGATCACGATCGAGCCGCACACCTTGTCGGCGAAGCACTGGCGCTTGGCGTCCCAGGCCGGCCACAGGTAGCCGAGGTAGCAGGGCAGGCCGTCCAGGATGTGGGCGAGCTGGCGCACGAACGCCATGCCGCCGCCGAGCGGCTGGCCGGTGTCCTCCTTGAGCGTGCGGATGCCGACCGCCTTCTTGCCGACGGTCTGCCCGGTCTTGCCCTCCATGATCACCTGCCACACGAACAGCGCGATCAGAGCGAGGAAGCCGATGGCCGACAGGATCGGGGTGCTCTTGGAGCCCGCGATGACCACGGCGTACGGCACGGCGTACAGCAGCGTGTCGAGCAGCCGGCTCAGGAAGCGCTGGCCCCAGTTCGCGTACGTGGGCTGCATGCCGTACCCGCCCTGCTGCGGGTAGCCGGGGTATCCGCCCTGCGGCGCCTGGGGGTAGCCGTAACCCTGCTGCGGGGGCACGCCCTGCGGGGCCTGCGGGTAGCCGGGCTGGCCCTGCGGCGCCTGCGGGTAACCGGGCTGGCCCTGCGGGTAACCGTAGGGCTGCTGCGGGTTCTGCGGGGGCTGACCGTAGGGGTTGTTGGGCGAGCCGAAACTCATGGCGGGATTCCTCCGTTGACATGCGGGGACGACGCGGAAGGAACGGAGGTACGTCAGGATCTGAGCGGTTTGCCCCCCAACCGGACCGCGATACTGCGCCGTCATCGTCGTGGGAGAGGCGGATTCTTGTCCAGCCGCTTTCACCAGGTGTTGTGCAAGTGCAACATCGTCGATCAAGGGCGTGCGGCCGGGCCGCGCCCGGCGCCCGGACCGTGAGGCACCCGGATTGGAACCCGGGGGCGGTCATCGGCAAGGATGGGAGGCATGACCGCCCAGATTCTCGATGGCAAGGCCACCGCAGCCGCGATCAAGTCCGACCTGACCGCCCGCGTGGCGGCGCTGAAGGAGAAGGGCGTCACGCCCGGCCTCGGCACGATCCTGGTCGGGGAGGACCCCGGCAGCCAGAAGTACGTCGCCGGCAAGCACCGCGACTGCGCGCAGGTCGGCATCGCCTCCATCCAGCGCGAACTGCCCGCCACGGCCACCCAGGAGGAGATCGAGGCGGTCGTCCGCGAGCTGAACGAGGACCCGGCCTGCACCGGCTACATCGTCCAGCTGCCGCTGCCCAGGGGCATCGACGAGAACCGCATCCTGGAGCTGATGGACCCGGCCAAGGACGCCGACGGCCTGCACCCGATGAACCTCGGCCGCCTCGTCCTCAACGAGCCGGCCCCGCTGCCCTGCACCCCCAACGGCATCCTCTCCCTGCTGCGCGCGCACGGCGTGGAGATCAAGGGCGCCGAGGTCGTGGTCGTCGGCCGCGGCGTGACCATCGGCCGCCCGATGCCGCTGCTGCTCACCCGGCGCAGCGAGAACGCCACCGTGACCCAGTGCCACACCGGCACCCGCGACCTGTCCGCCCACCTGAAGCGGGCCGACATCGTCATCGCGGCGGCGGGCTCCCCGCACCTGATCCGCGCCGAGGACGTCAAGCCGGGCGCGGCCGTGCTCGACGTCGGCGTCTCCCGCAACGCCGAGGGCAAGATCGTCGGCGACGTCCACCCGGACGTGCTCGAGGTGGCCGGCTGGATCTCCCCGAACCCCGGCGGCGTCGGCCCGATGACCCGGGCGCAGCTGCTGGTCAACGTGGTCGAGGCGGCGGAGCGCAGTGCCGGCTGAGGAACAGCGCACCGAGCCGGAGCCGACGGTCCGCGACGCGATCAGCGCCCCCGACGCCGAGGGGCGCCCGCGGCGCGTCACCCGGCGCTTCCCGCTGTTCACCAAGGACACCGCCCGTCCCGAGGGCGGCGGCCGCGCCGCGCCCGGTGACGCACCGGCACCGGCCCGGCAGTGGCCCATGCTCGTGGTGCTGTCCGCGGTGGCGCTCGGCCTGCTGCTGACCGCGCTGGACGTGTTCCGCTACGGCACGCTGGTGGTCGGCGCCGCGCTGCTGGGCGCGGCGGCCATGCGCTGGGTGCTGCCCCGGGTCGGCATGCTCGCCGTCCGCTCGCGCTTCACGGACATCGTGACCTACGGCGTCCTGGGCCTCGCCATCGTCCTGCTGGCGCTGATGGCGCAGCCGAATCCCCTGCTGCAGATCCCGTTCCTGAAGGACACCCTGCACTTCACGCTCACCAAGTAGCGCCGCCGGGAGCCGGCTTCGGGAACGGCGGCCCGTCCCCTCCCCCGAGCAAGGACGGGCCGCCGTCGGGAACCAGCCTTCCCGCCGGGAACCGCCTGTTCAACGGCTGTCCGCCCGCTGTGGCACGGAAGTGACCGTTCCGCTACGGTGTCCGCGCACTGCCGCACGGTTGTCACCGTGCCGGCCCGCGGCGAACCGTGGGCCCGGGGCGAGCACCCCGGGACGGCGGCCGGGGCACGGCCGGCCACGCGGATGCCCCCGTGCGCCCCCACCGCGGGAACTGGGATCCTTGGTCAGCGCATCCCTGTGGGTAGCCAGAACGGGTGCCGGAGCGGAGCCCTGGTGGGCGTCGGCCCGGCCGGCTCGGCCGCGTGCGGGGACGGCGCGGGAACGAACAGCACCGACCGGGGGGAAGAGGGGGAAGCCATGCCTCGATGGAAAGCCTTGCCGGACGATCTGGATCCGCAGATCAAGGAGTTCACGAGCCAGGTACGTGGCCTCGTGGACCGCAGTGGCCTGAGCATCGCGGCGCTGGCCGACCGGACCGGCTACAGCAAGACGTCCTGGGAGCGTTACCTGAGCGGCCGGCTGCTCGCGCCCAAGGGCGCGGTCGTCGCGCTCGCCGAGGTCACCGGCACCAGCCCGGTCCATCTCACCACCATGTGGGAGCTGGCCGAACGCGCCTGGAGCAAGGCGGAGATGCGCCACGACCGGACCATGGAGCAGATCCGCATAGCCCAGGCGCGGGCCGCGCTCGGGGAGTTCGGGGCGGCCGAGGCCGAGCAGGTGAACGGCGCCGCGCAGCCCCGCAAGGGCGGTGGCGCCACCGCGACCACGGGCATCGCCGGACCCGCCGGCGTCTCACCGGCCATCCCGCCGCAGCCGACGGCGTCCGGCGCCGACGGCCGCGACGCGGACCCCGGGAACGCGGACGGCGAGGCGGCCTCCGGGCCCAACTCCTGGGGACTCGCGGGCTATCAGGGACCGTCGCGGGCGAGCGGACGCCCCGGCGCCGGAGCCCGGCCCTCGATCCCGCCGGCCGGCCCCGCCGGATGGACCCCCACCACCCCGAACCCGTACGGCGCGCAGCCTCAGGCGCCGCGGCCGGCCGACCAGGCTCCGGCTGCCGGGGACTCCCGCGGCAGGCAGCGGCTGACCATGTTCCTGGCGGGCCTCGTCGGTGCCCTCCTGGTCGTGGGAGCCGTCTTCTACTTCACCACCCAGCGCGGCGGCGGCAGGCACCACGGCGCGGCCGGCTCGCCCTCCCCATCCGCCAGCACCGCGCCGCGCCTGCCCGCGGGCGTCAAGTGCGGCGGCGCCGCCTGCACGGGCAAGGACGCGGAGGCCATGGGCTGCACCGGCGACCTGGTGACCACCGCGAAGACCGCCACCGTCGGCACCGTCACCCTGGAGGTCCGCTACAGCAAGACCTGCGGCGCGGCCTGGGGGCGGATCACCGGGGGCGCCCAGGGCGACAAGGTCCAGGTCACCGCGGGCAAGTCCCGCACCTCGGGCGACATCACCACCCCCGGGGACACCATCGCCTACACCCCGATGGTCGCCGTGAAGGACGCGGCCGAGGCCAGGGCGTGCGCGAGTCTCGCCTCGGGGCGCACAGGATGCACGAAGTAGGCGACCGGGCAAGCTAGATCGGCCCGGTGCACCCGTTCGGGTGCAATTTCGGTGCGGGCCGCATGAGCCGCCTGATCCTGGGCACGCGATCCGTACCCCCACGGGAGTCCGGAGAACCGGTACCCCCATCGGCGGCCCCCCCGTCCCCCTCTCCCGGACGGGCGGCCGCCCCTTCGTGAGCCACGCCGACCCTTGGAGTCCGGAATCGAGCGCCCGTCGGCGACCTGTGGGCTGAGCCACACGGCCCCGGACGTCTCGCATGCCGGATGCGCGATAGCCTGACCGCTGGATTCTCTTGACGCCAAGAGATCGATCATCCGCCGGGGCAGTGACGCCCCACCGCCAGCTGTCATACGGAGAACGCCATGACCCGCACTCCCGTGAACGTCACCGTCACCGGCGCGGCCGGCCAGATCGGTTACGCCCTGCTCTTCCGCATCGCCTCCGGCCAGCTGCTGGGCGCGGACGTCCCGGTCCGCCTGCGTCTGCTCGAGATCACCCCGGCGCTGAAGGCGGCCGAGGGCACGGCCATGGAGCTGGACGACTGCGCGTTCCCGCTCCTGCAGGGCATCGACATCTCGGACGACCCGAACGTCGCGTTCGACGGTGCCAACGTGGCCCTCCTCGTGGGCGCCCGCCCGCGCACCAAGGGCATGGAGCGCGGCGACCTGCTCGAGGCCAACGGCGGCATCTTCAAGCCGCAGGGCAAGGCGATCAACGACCACGCGGCGGACGACATCAAGGTCCTGGTCGTCGGCAACCCGGCCAACACCAACGCGCTCATCGCGCAGGCCGCCGCGCCGGACGTCCCGGCCGAGCGCTTCACCGCGATGACCCGCCTGGACCACAACCGCGCGCTGACCCAGCTCGCGAAGAAGACCGGCTCGACGGTCGCCGACATCAAGCGCCTGACCATCTGGGGCAACCACTCCGCCACCCAGTACCCGGACATCTTCCACGCCACGGTCGCCGGCAAGAACGCCGCCGAGGTCGTGAACGACGAGAAGTGGCTGGCCGAGGACTTCATCCCGACCGTCGCCAAGCGCGGTGCCGCGATCATCGAGGCCCGTGGCGCCTCGTCGGCCGCCTCCGCCGCCAACGCCGCCATCGACCACGTGCACACGTGGGTCAACGGCACCGCCGAGGGCGACTGGACCTCCATGGGCATCCCGTCGGACGGCTCCTACGGCGTCCCGGAGGGCCTGATCTCCTCCTTCCCGGTCACCACCAAGGACGGCCAGTACGAGATCGTCCAGGGCCTGGACATCAACGAGTTCTCCCGCGCCCGCATCGACGCCTCCGTCAAGGAGCTCGAGGAGGAGCGCGAGGCGGTCCGCGGCCTCGGCCTCATCTAGGGCTTCCGGCTGCCCCGCGCGCGCAGCCTCGCACGGGCCCCGTTCCGGTTTCGTCCGGAGCGGGGCCCGCGCCCGTTTTCGCCGCTACTGTCGAAAGCAGGGTGAGGACGGCTGATTCGGGGGGTCGGGATGAGCGGCTGGAGCGGACAGGGCGGCGAGGAGGGGGCCGGCTCCGGGTCCGGTGAGGACAGAGGCGGCGCGGCCTGGTCGCCGGGTGCGCCGCCTCCCTGGGCGTACGAGGAGACCCGGACGGCTCCGGCCCCCGGCGCCGGCGAGGTGCCGCCGCCCCCGCCGCCCCCCTGGGCCACGGCGCACACCCGGGCGGGCGCCCCACCCGTACCGCCGCCGCCGTCGTCGTACGGCCCGGTCCCCACGCCCTCCCACGGGCCCGCTCCTGTCCAGCGGCCCTTCCGCGGCGGCCGGCTGATCGCACTGGTGGCCGCCATGGTCCTGGTGGGTACGGGCACGGGTCTGGGTGTCTGGTACGTCGGCCGGGACCGGGGGAGCGGCGGCTCCCCGCAGGCCTCCGCGCCGGCCACGGCGGTCACCGTCTCCACCGCCGCCCCACCGGACAGTCCCTCCGGGTCCCCGGCCCCCACCCCCTCGTCGTCCCCGCCCCCGTCGCAGGGCACTCCCGCGGGCTACCGCCTCGTCCACGACTCCGTCGGCTACGCGATCGCCGTCCCGCGGGGCTGGACCCGGCGGGAGGAGCAGGGCGAGAAGGCGGCCGTCGTGTTCTACGACTCCCCGTCCGACGGCCGCCGGCTGCAGATCTTCCGGCTGGCCGAGGCCACCGTGACCGAGTCCCTGGACCTCGCCGAGAACGACCCCGGCTACGGGTACTCCCGCGAGCCCGGCTACCAGGCCCTGTCCCGCCGCTCCGGCGACACCTGGGCCGAACTGACATACCGCTACGACGACCCCGACAAGGGCGCCCGCAGGGTCGTCGACCACCGCTTCCAGGCACCCGACGGCACCCTGTACGCGATCCGCGCCAGCGGCCCGGAACACCTGCCCGCCACCCGAGTCCGTGCCCTCCTCACCACGGCCCTGACGACCTTCTGCCCGACGGACACGACCTGCGCTTAGGCCTGCGGCGCTTCGGGGGCGGGGGTGGGTGTCGGGGAGTGGAGGGGCGGTGGGGTGCCCCGGGGGTGCGGTGCGGTGGGGCGGGGCCCGGTGGGCGCGGCCTGCGCGCAAGCGTGCGGTGTTGTGCGGGGCGGGTAACGCGTGCCTGCGGTGGGTGTCGGGGAGTGGAGGGGCGGTGGGGTGCCCCGGGGGTGCGGTGCGGTGGGGCGGGGCCCGGTGGACGTGGTCTGCGCACTAGCGTGCGGTGTTGTGCGGGGCGGGTAACGGGTGCGGCGCGCCGTGGCCGGACCGGGTGGGGCGGCGGTGCGATGGACCCGCAGCGGGGTCCGATGGACGCGGCCTGCGCGTACGGGCGCCGCTTTGCCGAACATGTCGCGTGCGCCGGTGGCAGGCGCCGGTGAGGGGATGCGTGCCGGCGGCCTCGTGCCCGTGATGCCGCGTGTCACGGTCGGGCCACCCGGTGCGGTGGCGCGGCGCACGCCCCGTACGCAAGCGGGGCTCGAGGGGCCCCCGGCGGTCCCTGTCCGGCTGCGCGCCGACGCACCGGAGCCGGCGCCGGCGTCCGGACCGGCGGTAGTTGCCGCAGCGAACCACTCACCAGCCCTCCCATTGCCCGGATTTGTCCGTTTTCGGCCGTGGTTTCAGTGACCCGGCGCACTTTCCGTTACCGATTGCGCATGCAATCCGTGTGTCGCGGGCAGGCGTTGGCGGTCCCCGAGCGTGGCATCCGTGTGACACAGGGGTACCGAACAGGAACGGAAGGCAATACCGATCATGGCGGACAGAACGGAACGACCTACCCAGGCGACGATCCACGCGGGGGGCGAGTGGCTGGAAGCGGTCTCCGGCGCGACGCGCGAGATCCTCGACCCCGCGGACGCCCGGCCGTTCGCCCTGGTCGCGGAGGGTGACGAGAAGGACGCGGAACGCGCGGTGGCCGCCGCGCGGCAGGCGTTCGACGACGGCCCCTGGCCCCGCACCCCGGCCGCCGAACGGGCCGCCCTGCTGCGCCGGGTCGCCGACCTCCTCGTGCGCGACCGTGAAGAACTCGGCCTCCTGGAGAGCCGCGACGCGGGTAAGACCGTCGAGGAGGGCCGCGTCGACATCGACTGCGTCGCCGACGCCTTCCGCTACTTCGCCGACCTGGTCGCCGCCGAGGCCCCGGGCCGGGTCGTCGACGCCGGCTCACCCGACGTCCACAGCGTCGTCGTGCACGAACCGGTCGGCGTCTGCGCCCTGATCACTCCCTGGAACTACCCCCTGCTCCAGGCGAGTTGGAAGATCGCCCCGGCGCTCGCCGCCGGCAACACCTTCGTCGTCAAGCCCAGCGAGATCACCCCGATGACCACCATCGCGCTGATCGACCTGCTGACCGAGGCGGGCCTGCCCGCGGGCGTCGCCAACCTCGTCACCGGCCCCGGCCACACCGTCGGCGCCCGGCTCGCCGAACACCCCGACGTCGACCTGGTCTCCTTCACCGGCGGCCTGGTCAGCGGCACCAAGGTCGCCCAGGCCGCCGCCCCGACCGTGAAGAAGGTCGCCCTCGAACTCGGCGGCAAGAACCCCAACGTGGTCTTCGCCGACGCCTGCGCCACCGAGGAGGGCTTCGACACGGCCGTCGACCAGGCCCTCAACGCCGCCTTCATCCACAGCGGCCAGGTCTGCTCGGCCGGTTCCCGGCTCATCGTCGAGGAGTCGGTCCGGGACCGCTTCGTCGCCGAACTCGCCCGCCGCGCCCAGCGGATCAGGCTCGGCCGGGGCACCGAGGACGGCGTCGAGTGCGGCCCCCTCGTCTCCGAACAGCAGCGCGCCAAGGTCGAGTCGTACGTCGCCTCCGCCCTCGCCGAGGGCGCGGTGCTGCGCTGCGGCGGCAAGCGGCCCGAGCCGAGCGGGGTCCGCCCGGAGTCCGGCTGGTTCTACGAGCCGACCGTCCTCGACGCCTGCCACCGCGAGATGAAGGTCGTACGCGAGGAGGTCTTCGGGCCGGTCCTCACCGTCGAGACCTTCCGCACCGAGGACGAGGCGGTGTTCCTCGCCAACGACACCGAGTACGGCCTCGCCGGCGGTGTGTGGACCGCCGATCCCGGCCGGGCCCGGCGCGTCGCCGCACGGCTGCGCCACGGCACCGTCTGGATCAACGACTTCCACCCCTACCTGCCGCAGGCGGAGTGGGGCGGCTTCGGCAGGAGCGGCACGGGCCGCGAGCTGGGGCCGGCCGGTCTCGCCGAGTACCGCGAGACCAAGCACGTCTACCAGAACCTCGCTCCGAAGCCGGTGCGCTGGTTCGCCGGATGACCGTCCGGGACCCCGGCGCGGCGCCACCGGCCCACGCCGGGCCGGGCGCCCGCCCCGTCACTCACCGGCCGACCCCCCGAAGCCCGGAGAGCGGGCCCGCCGGCGGAACCCCCACAGCACCGCCGGCGGACCCGCTGCCGCACCCCGTTCGACCTCCCACCCCACTGGAGTAACCACCCGATGCCCGATCACACCCACGATTTCGACTACGTCGTCATCGGCGGCGGCACCGCCGGATCCGTCATCGCCTCCCGGCTGACGGAGAACCCGGACGTCACCGTCGCCGTCATCGAGGGCGGCCCCAGCGACGTCGGCCGCGACGACGTGCTGACCCTGCGCCGCTGGATGGGCCTGCTCGGCGGCGAACTCGACTACGACTACCCGACCACCGAGCAGCCCCGCGGCAACTCCCACATCCGGCACAGCCGCGCCCGCGTCCTCGGCGGCTGCTCCTCGCACAACACCCTCATCTCCTTCAAGCCGCTCCCCTCCGACTGGGACGAGTGGGAGGAGGCCGGCGCCAAGGGCTGGGGCGCCGTCCCCATGGAGGCCTACTACGCCCGCCTCCTCAACAACATCGTCCCGGTCGACGAGAACGACCGGAACGCCATCGCCCGTGACTTCGTCGACGCCGCGCAGGCCGCGACCGGGGTGCCCCGCGTCGAGGGCTTCAACGCCGAGCCGTTCACCGAGGGCGTCGGCTTCTTCGACCTCGCCTACCACCCCGAGGACAACAAACGTTCCTCCGCCTCCGTCGCCTACCTGCACCCGGTGATGGAGGAGCGCCCCAACCTCCGCATCTACCTGGAGACCTGGGCCCACCGGCTGGAACTGGACGGCACCCGCGCCGAGGGCGTCCACGTGCGCACCAAGGACGGCGAGGAGCTGCTGATACGGGCCCGGCAGGAGGTCGTGCTGTGCGCCGGCGCCGTCGACTCCCCGCGGCTGCTGCTGCACTCGGGCATCGGACCGCGCCAGGACCTCGAGGCCCTCGGCATCCCGGTCGTCCACGACCTGCCGGGTGTCGGCGAGAACCTGCTCGACCACCCCGAGTCGGTCATCGTCTGGGAGACCCACGGGCCGATCCCGGAGAACTCCGCGATGGACTCCGACGCGGGCCTGTTCGTCCGCCGCGACCCCGGCGGCGCGGGCCCGGACCTGATGTTCCACTTCTACCAGATCCCGTTCACGGACAACCCGGAGCGCCTGGGCTACGAACGCCCGCAGTACGGCGTGTCGATGACCCCGAACATCCCCAAGCCGAGGTCCCGCGGCCGGCTGTACCTGACCAGCGCCGACCCGTCCGTGAAGCCCGCCCTCGACTTCCGCTACTTCACCGACGAGGAGGACTACGACGCCCGCACCCTGGTCGACGGCATCCGCATCGCCCGCGAGATCGCGCGGACGGAGCCGCTCGCGGGCTGGCTCAAGCGCGAGGTCTGCCCGGGCCCGGAGATCAGCGGCGACGCCGAACTGAGCGAGTACGCCCGCAAGGTCGCCCACACCGTCTACCACCCCGCCGGCACCTGCAGGATGGGCGCCGCCGACGACGAACTCGCCGTAGTGGACCCGGAGCTGCGCATCCGCGGCCTCGACGGCATCCGCATCGCCGACGCCTCCGTCTTCCCGACCATGACCGCGGTCAACCCGATGATCGGGGTGCTCATGGTCGGGGAGAAGGCCGTCGACCTGATCGGAGGCGAGAGCCGATGACCCTCACCGTCCCCACCCGCAAGCCGCCCACCAACGACACCGCCGACACGCCCGTCTTCTCCGTCGACGGCCTGTGGAAGGTCTTCGGCCCCAAGCCGGACCGCGTCCCGGCCGACCCGGAACTCAGCGCGCTGGAGCCGGCCGAGCTGCGCTCGCGCACCGGCTGCACGGCCGCCGTCCGGGACGTCTCCTTCGACGTGCGCAAGGGCGAGGTCTTCGTCGTCATGGGCCTGTCCGGCTCCGGCAAGTCCACCCTGGTCCGCTGCCTGACCCGGCTGATCGAGCCGACCGCCGGCACCATCGCCATCGACGGCGAGGACGTCCGCGCGATGGACAAGGGCCGCCTGCGCGAACTGCGCCGGCACCGCGCCGCGATGGTCTTCCAGCACTTCGGCCTGCTCCCGCACCGCACGGTCCTCGACAACGTCGCCTACGGCCTGGAGATCCAGGGCGTCGGCAGGTCCGAACGCCGCGAGCGCGCCGCCGACTTCATCGCCAAGGTGGGCCTCGAGGGCATGGAGAAGCGCCGCCCCGGCCAGCTCTCCGGCGGCCAGCGCCAGCGCGTCGGCCTGGCCCGCGCCCTGGCCGTCGACCCCGAGGTGCTGCTGTTCGACGAACCGTTCAGCGCCCTGGACCCGCTCATCCGGCGCGACATGCAGGACGAGGTGGCCCGCCTGCACGGCGAGGAGGGCCGCACGATGGTGTTCATCACCCACGACCTCTCCGAGGCCCTCAAACTCGGCGACCGCATCGCCCTCATGCGCGACGGCCGTGTCGTCCAGCTCGGCACCCCCGAGGAGATCGTCGCCTCCCCGGCCGACGACTACGTCCGCGAGTTCGTCCGCGACGTCCCCCGCGAGCAGGTCCTGACCGTGCGCACGGCCATGCGCCCCGCCACCGCCGACGAGACCTCCACCGGTCCCGCGGTACGCCCCGGCGCCACGGTCTCCGAGGCCATCGAGGCGGTGGCCCGCGCGGGCGCCCCGGCCCGCGTGATGGACCAGGGCCGGTGCGTCGGCGTCGTCGACCACGCCCACCTGCTGGGCGTGGTGGCCGGCGTGACCGACACCGACCGTCCCGCCACCGGGACCGCGGCCACCGACGCCGACACCGCCACCCCCGCGCGCGCCGACGCCGACGCACCCGCGGCCCCCGCCGCCGGCACCGGCCCGGCCCCCGCCGCCGGCACCGGCCCGGCCACGGGCGCCGGCGCACCCGCGGCCCCCGGCCGGCACCGCCCGGCGGGCCGGCCCCGTCCCCGCACGGAGGGCGTCTGATGGCCACGATCACCGCCCCCACCTCCCGCGCGACGCTCCCCGGCGTCCTCCGGCACCGCGCCGCCGGCAAACTCGCCCTGCTCGCCCTGGCCGCCGCGGTCCTCGTGCCGCTGCTCGACAGCCGCTGGGGCAGCGGCAGCTGGCCGCACGCCCTCACCGTCGGCCTGGACAAGCCGCTCTCCGCGGCCAGCAACTGGGTCATCGACAACCGCGACAGCCACCCCCTCTTCCTCTACTTCTTCGGCTACGTCAGCAACGCGGTGGTCCTCTCCGTGCGCGCCGTCTACCTCACCCTCCTCGCGGCGGGCTGGGCCGGCGTCACGGTGTTCGGCGCCCTGCTGGCCTGGCGCTTCGCCGGCGTCCGGCTGGCCGCGGGCACGGCCGCGGCGTTCCTGGCCTGCGGCGTGCTCGGCATGTGGGTGCCGACCATGCAGACGCTGGCCCTCATGGTCGTCGCCGTCCTCGCGTCCGTGCTCGTCGGCACCCTCCTCGGGCTCGCCGCCGGGCTCTCCGACCGCCTGGACCGCGCCCTGCGCCCGGTGCTGGACACCATGCAGGTGCTCCCGGCGTTCGCCTACCTCCTCCCCGTCGTCCTGGTCTTCGGCATCGGCGTCCCCGCGGCCGTCCTCGCCACCGTCGTGTACGCCGCCCCGCCGATGGCCCGCCTCACCGCGCTCGGCCTGCGCGGCGCCGACCCCGAGGTCCTGGAGGCCGTGGAGTCGCTCGGCGCCACCCGCCGCCAGCGGCTGCTGACCGCCCGGATCCCGCTGGCCCGCAAGGAACTGCTGCTCGGCCTCAACCAGACGATCATGATGGCGCTGTCCATGGCCGTCATCGCCTCGGTCATCGGCGCCGGCGGCCTCGGCGACCGCGTCTACCAGGCCCTCGCCTCCGTCGACGTCGGCGCGGCGCTCGCGGCCGGCATCCCGATCGTGCTGCTCGCCGTCGTCCTGGACCGGGTGACCGCCGCGGCGGGCCAGGCCACCGGCGCGGCCGACCGCCCCCGGACGATCGGCTGGCCGTACGCCCTCGCCGTCACCGTCGCCGCGGCCCTGGCCGCCCGCCTCCTCGGCCGCCTGGACTGGCCCGCCTCCTGGAGCCTGAACATCGCCGAACCGGTCAACCACGCCGTCGACTGGATGACCGCCCACCTCTACTCCGGCGTCCCCGTCGTCGGCGGCACCGCCGACTGGGCCGGTCACTTCACCACCTGGGTCCTGGACCCGGTCCGCGGCGGCCTGCAGTGGCTGCCCTGGTGGTCGGTGCTGCTCGTGGTGGCCGCCCTGGCCTGGCTGATCGGCACCTGGCGCACCGCGCTGACCGCCGTCCTCGCCATGGCCGCGATCGGTGTGCTCGGCGTGTGGTCGCCGGCGCTCGACACGCTCTCGCAGGTGCTCGCCGCCGTCGCCGTCACCCTCGTCCTGGGCTTCGCCACCGGCATCGCCGCGGCCCGCAGCGACCGCGTCGAACGCGCGCTGCGCCCCGTCCTGGACGTCTTCCAGACCATGCCGCAGTTCGTGTACCTGATCCCCGTCGTCGCCCTGTTCGGCGTGGGCCGCGCCCCGGCCGTCGCCGCGGCCGTCGTCTACGCCCTGCCCGCCGTCGTCCGGATCACCGCGCAGGGCCTGCGCCAGGTCGACCCGGCCGCGCTGGAGTCCGCGCGCTCGCTCGGCGCGACCGGCCGCCAGCAGCTGTGGCAGGTGCAGCTCCCGCTCGCCCGGCGTGCGCTGCTGCTCGCCGTCAACCAGGGCGTCGTCCTGGTCCTCGCCGTCGTCATCATCGGCGGCCTGGTCGGCGGCGGCGCCCTCGGCTACGACGTGGCGTTCGGCCTCGCCCAGGGCGACCTGGCGACCGGCCTGGTGGCCGGTGCCGCCATCGTCTGCCTGGGCCTGATGCTCGACCGGGTGACCCAGCCCACCGCACGCCGCCCGGGGAAGGGAGCCTGACATGCGCCTCCGTACCATCGCCGCGGCGAGCTCGCTCGTGCTGCTCACCGGCTGCGGCGCCGCCGACATGACCAAGCAGGCCAGCCCGTTCGCCCACGCGCAGGGTGCGAAGACGGTCACCCTGTCCGTGCAGTCCTGGGTGGGCGCGCAGTCCAACGTGGCCGTCGCCCAGTACCTGCTCGAGCACAAGCTCGGCTACCGCGTCGACACCGTCCAGGTGGACGAGGTCCCCGCCTGGGACGCGCTCAGCCAGGGCCGGGTCGACGCCATCCTGGAGGACTGGGGCCACCCCGACCAGGAGAAGCGGTACGTCGACGACAAGAGGACGATCCGGCGCGCCGGGGGGCTCGGGGTCACCGGGCACATCGGCTGGTTCGTGCCGACGTACCTCGCCAAGCAGCACCCCGACATCACCGACTGGCGGAACCTGAACAAGTACGCCTCCCTCTTCCGCACCGCGGAGAGCGGCGGCAAGGGCCAGCTCATGGACGGCTCCCCGTCCTACGTCACCAACGACAAGGCCCTGGTGAAGAACCTGAAGCTCGACTACCAGGTCGTCTTCGCCGGGTCCGAGGCGGCGCAGATCACCCAGATGAAGCAGTTCGCCAAGGAGAAGAAGCCGTTCCTGACGTACTGGTACGCGCCGCAGTGGCTGTTCAAGAAGGTTCCGATGACGGAGGTGAAGCTGCCGCCGTACAAGGACGGCTGCGACGCCGACGCGGCCAAGGTCGCCTGCGCCTACCCGCACACCCCGCTGCAGAAGTACCTCAACGCCGGCTTCGCGAAGTCGGGCGGCGAGGCGGCCGCGTTCCTGAAGAGGTTCCGGTGGACGACCGAGGACCAGAACGAGGTCTCGCTGATGATCGCCGACCAGAAGCTGAGCCCCGAGGACGCGGCGAAGAAGTGGGTGGACAGCCACCCCGACGTCTGGAAGAAGTGGCTGTCCTGAGCCGGTTCAGCCGAGCCCGGCGGCGATCTCCCGCAGCGCCGCCGCGGCCCGCCGCTGGAGTCCCGGACCGAACGTGACGCGGGTGGCCCCGAGTTCGCCGAGCGCGGCGGGCGAGGGGCCCTCGCCGTCCAGGCGGGCCAGCACGTTCAGCGGGCCCCGGATCCCGGACCGCAGCAGCGGCAGCACGTCCACCGGGGCGAGGATCGGGTACACGCAGTCGGCGCCGGCGGCCACGTACAGCGCCGCCCGCTCGATGGCCCTCTCGGGGTCGCCGTCACCGTGGACGAAGGTGTCGACGCGGGCGTTGACGAACAACTGGCGGCCCGCGGCCGAGCGCACCTCGGCGAGGAACTCGGCGTGCCGGCGGGGGTCCTTGAGGACGCCCCCGGCCGAGTCCTCCAGGTTGCAGCCGACGGCCCCCGCCTCCAGCAGCCGCTCCACCAGCTCCTTCGGCGCGAGCCCGTAGCCGTCCTCGACGTCGGCCGACACCGGCACGTCCACCGCCCGGGCGATCCGGGCCACGGCCGCGAACATCTCACCGGCCGGGGTCGCCCCGTCCGCGTACCCGAGACTGGCGGCGACGCCCGCGCTCGGCGTGGCGAGCGCCGGGTGGCCGGCGTCCGCCAGCACCCGGGCACTGGCCGCGTCCCAGGGGCCGGGCAGGACCAGCGGGTCGCCGGGCGCGCGCCGGTGGTGCAGGGCGCGGAACGTGTCCACGTGGTTCACGGCTGGTACCCCCCGGGTGCGACACGGCGGCTGACCATGATCCGGTTCCAGCCGTTGACGGCGGCGATCAGGCCGGTCGGATGGGCGAGTTCGGCCTCGCCGAAGTGCTCGGCGGCCTTCTCGTACACCTCGTCGGGCACGAATCCTCCCCCGGAGCCGAAAGCCTGGGAGGCGCCCCCAGCGAGCACGGTCACCGCCTCGGTCAGTGCCGGCGCGGCCCGCTCCCGCTCGCTGCAGAGGTCCCCGGCCTCCTCCCAGGCGTCGAGGAGCCCGAGCCGCTGCTCGCCCACCCCCTGCTCGCGGGCCAGGCGCAGGTGCATGTCCAGGCAGAAGGCGCAGTGGTCGAGCTGCGAGGCGCGGACCGTCACCAGCTCGGCGAGGACCGGATCGCCGAGCCCTCGCTTCGCGGCCGGGCTCAGCGCGGACATCGCCGCGCCGACCTGCCGGTCCAGCACCTGGGTACGGCTCACCCGTGCTGCCCCGGCTGGTAGTGGCCCGGCGCCAGCCGGCACGTCACGCCGAACCGGTTCCAGGCGTTGATCACGGTGATCGCGGCGATCAGCTGCGCCAGCTCCGCCTCCTCGAAGTGCTCGGCTGCCCGCTCGTACACCTCGTCGGGCACGAAGCCGTCGGTGAGCACGGTGACCGCCTCGGTCAGCTCGATCGCGGCGAGCTCCTTCTCCGTGTAGAAATGCCGGGACTCCTCCCAGGCGCCGAGCTGCACGATCCGCTCCACGGTCTCGCCGGCCGCGAGGGCGTCCTTGGTGTGCATGTCGAGGCAGAAGGCGCAGTGGTTGAGCTGCGAGGCGCGGATCTTCACCAGCTCGCCCAGCTTGGGGTCCAGGCCCCGCCGGGCCGCGGCGTCCAGGCGGATCATCGCCTTGTAGACCTCGGGGGCGTGCTTGGCCCACTCCAGTCGCGGTGCGTGTTCGGCGGCGTACTCGACGGTTTCCTCTGCTGTGGTCATGCTTCGACCCTAGGAGCCGGGCAGCCCAGGAGTATGGTCCATTTCCATGGCGAAATCATGGGCCACTCTGGGCGTGGACCTGCACCTGGAACCGGCCGGGTCCAGCGGCCTGCGCCGCGGCCTGACCGACGCGCTGCGGGACGCCGTCCGCACCGGCCGCCTCGCCCCGGGCACCCGGCTGCCCTCCTCCCGCGCCCTGGCCGCCGACCTCGGCATCGCCCGCAACACCGTCGCCGAGGCCTACGCCGACCTGGTCGCCGAGGGCTGGCTCACCGCCCGCCAGGGCTCCGGGACCCGGGTGGCCGAGCGCGCCGTGCCCCCGCCCGCGGCCGCCGCCCCCCGGCGCCGCGCACCGGGCGGCCCCACCTACAGCCTCGTCGCGGGCATCCCCGACCTCGCCTCCTTCCCCCGCGCCGAGTGGCTCAAGGCCGCCCGCCGCGCGCTGGCGGGCGCGCCCTTCCAGGCGCTCGGCTACGGCGACCCGCGCGGCCGCCCCGAGCTGCGCGCCGCCCTCGCGGGCTACCTGGCCCGCGCCCGGGGGGTGCGCACCGACCCCGAGGCGATCGTCGTCACCGCGGGCTTCTCCCACGCCCTGCGGATCCTCGGCACGGTGCTGCGGGCCCGCGGGGTGCGCACGGTGGCCGTGGAGTCCTACGGCCTGGACGTCCACCGGGCGCTCCTGCGCGACGCGGGCCTAGCCACCCCGGCCCTCCCGTACGACGAACTGGGCACGGACACCCGTCCGTTGGGTAGCGAGGGCGCCGTCCTGCTCACCGCCGCCCACCAGTTCCCGATGGGCACCGCGCTGCACCCCGACCGGCGGACGGCCGTCGTCGACTGGGCGCGGCGCACCGGCGGGCTGGTCCTGGAGGACGACTACGACGGGGAGTTCCGCTACGACCGCCAGCCCGTCGGCGCCCTCCAGGGCCTGGACCCCGACCGGGTCGTCCACCTCGGCACCGCCAGCAAGTCCCTCGCCCCCGGACTGCGCCTGGGCTGGATGGTGCTCCCGCCGTCCCTGGTGGAGGAGGCGACCGCGGCCAAGGGCCACGCCGACACGGTGGGCGTCCTAGACCAGCTCACCCTGGCCGAGTTCATGGCGTCCGGCGCCTACGACCGCCACGTCCGCGCCGCCCGCCTGCGCTACCGCCGCCGCCGGGACGCCCTGGCGGCGGCCGTGGCCGACCGCGCGCCGGACGTCCGGGTCACCGGCATCGCGGCCGGCCTCCACGCGGTGCTGCGACTGCCGCCCGGCACCGAACAACCGGTGGTCCAGGCGGCCGCCTGGCAGGGCCTGGCCCTGCACGGCCTGTCCCTCCACCGCCACCCCGAGGCCGCCACCGACCCACTGGACGCCCTGGTCGTCGGCTACGGAACACCCCCGGACGGCGCCTGGACGGGAGCCCTGGAGGCACTGTGCCGGGTCCTGCCGTGAGGGAGGGCCGGGAATTGCGCTCCTCCCTGCATCCCGCGCCGCCTCGTCTCCACCGGAGTGGCGGCGGTGACGCGAGGGTGGCTTGAGGGGGGAGCCGGGAGCCAACGGGGGCGGGGCTCACGGGCCGTCCGGCTCGGACAGCGGGGGCGGGCAAGCGGGGGTGCAGTGCAGGGGCGGCGCGGCGCGGAACAAGGCACGCCCCTGCCCTTCCCGCTCCTCCTCCCCGCCGCAGTTCCAGCGGTCACGCGAGGGCGGAGGGGAGCCGCGC
>NZ_KQ948855.1:0-156764 GCF_001514215.1 Streptomyces bungoensis | reverse complement strand
CGGTCCGTACGGCCTCCTCCCGCCGCAGCTCCAGCGGTCAGGCTAGGGCCGAGGGGGCCGCAGGGGCGCCGGGCACAGCGTGCGGGCGGCGCGGTCCGCCCACGCCCCGCAACCCGTCAGCCCTCCCCGGCCGGTGCCTCCTCCAGCGGTGCCTCCCCGAACCGGGCCAGTGCCAGTGCGCCTGTCACGGCCACCACGAAGCCCAGCGCCGCCAGCCAGGCCAGGCCCTCCCGCGTGCGGTCGCCGAGCCACACCACGCCCACCGTCGCCGGGCCGATCGTCTCCCCGATCACCATGCCGGCCGTGGCCGTGGTCACCGAGCCGCGCTGGAGGGCCGAGGTCAGCAGCATGAAGGCGGCGCCTCCGCCGATCAGCAGCGCGTAGGCCGCCGGGTTGGTGAGCAGGGCGGCCGGCGACAGGTCGTCGATCAGGCGGACCGACACCTCCACCACCCCGAACCCGAAACCGGCCCCCAGCCCCAGCACGAGCGCCCGCCCGCGGCCCGACAGCCGCCCGCCCGCGAACGCGAGCAGCAGCATCCCGACCGCGACCGCCAGCATCACGTACCGCAGCGTGTCCGACCCGTCCTCGTTCCCCTCCGGTCCGGACGCCAGCCCCAGCATCCCGAGCCCGGCGCACACCACGGCCACCGCGCCCCACTCCCGGCCGCTCAGCCGCACCCCCAGCAGGCGCGCCGCCACCACCGCCGTCACGGCGAGACTGGACGCCAGCGCCGCGCTGACGGCGTAGATGGGAAGGGACCGCAGCGCCGCGATCTGGAACAGGAAACCCAGCCCGTCCAGGGCCAGCCCGGCGACGTACCGCCACTGCCGCAGCGCCCGCAGCAGCAGCGCGGCCTCGCCGCCACCCCCGTCGGCGCCCGCCGCCCGCGCGGCCACCGCCTGCAACACCGTCGCCGTACCGAAGCAGACCGCCGCACCCAGTGCGCACACCATTCCAAAAAGCACGAAACGATGCTATGCGAAAGGAAGTTCCGCAGGCCCCGCGCCCGGACGCTCTCACCGATCTCTAGGCTGGCGGCCGGAAACCGGCCAGGATGGGCCGACGGCCGACGGCCGACGGACCACGGGCAACGGACAACGGGGAGACGTACATGGCGGACGCACGTCGGCAACTTCGCTCGGGCGCGGTCGTACTCGGGGGCATGGGACTCCTCGCGGCGACGCTGACCGCCTGCTCCTCCGACCCCGACAAGCGCTGCGTCGACCGCGACAGCTACAACGCGCTGCGCGGCTACAAGGTCGTCTCCGACAAGAACTGCAAGTCCGCCAAGACCTCCGTGCACGGCGTCTGGTACTACGGCGGCAAGAAGAAGAGCGGCTGGGTGGCCGGCGGCTCCCTCACCAAGCCCCGCGGCGGCTCGGGTGGTTCCGGCGGCGGCCACGGCGGCGTCGACCGCGGCGGCTTCGGCGGCGGCAAGGGAAGCTCCGGCGGCTGACCCGGGACGAGGACGCAGGCCATGCACCGCCGCACCACCGACCCCCGCCCCGACTGGCAGCGGACCGTCGAGGCACAGGGACTCGTCTACCCCCTCACCCGCCACCCCGACGGCGTCCTGCGCCCCTACTGGGACGAGAGCGCGTACTACGTCTTCACCCTGGCGGAGGTCGAGGCGCTGGAGGGGACCGTCGAGGAACTCCACCGCATGTGCCTGGCCGCCGCCGCGCACATCGTGGAGACCGACCGCTTCGCCGACCTCGGCATCACCGACCCGCGCGTGGCGCGGGCGGTCGCCGAGGCCTGGCACCGGCGCGCCGAACTGCCCACCGTCTACGGCCGGTTCGACCTGCGCTACGACGGCACCGGCCCGGCCAAGCTCCTGGAGTACAACGCGGACACCCCGACCTCCCTGGTCGAGGCCGCCTCACCGCAGTGGTTCTGGATGGAGGAACGCTTCCCCGGCGCCGACCAGTGGAACTCCCTGCACGAACGCCTCGTCGCCGCCTGGCGCAAGCAGTCCCCGCTCCTGCCGCCCGGCGGCCCGCTGTACTTCGCGCACTCCTCCGCCGACGAGCTCGGCGAGGACCTGATGACGGTCGCCTACCTGAAGGAGACCGCCGAGCAGGCCGGCCTCGACACCGACTGGATCTCCATGGAGGAGATCGGCTGGGACCCGCTGTCCGGCCGGTTCGTCGACAACCGGCTCCGCTTCATCCGCAGCTGCTTCAAGCTCTATCCCTGGGAGTGGCTGACCACCGACCGCTTCGCCGACCACGTCCTGGACACCCTCGACAACGGCGGCGGCTCGGGCAGCACCCTGTGGATCGAGCCCGCCTGGAAGATGCTGCTGAGCAACAAGGCGCTGCTGGCCGTCCTGTGGGAGCTCTACCCGGGCCACCCGAACCTGCTCCCCGCCCACCTCGACGGCCCGCGCGAGCTGGCCGGCACCACCGGGTACGTCGCCAAGCCGCTGCTCGGCCGCGAGGGGGCCGGGGTGACCGTCCACGAGCCCGGCGCCGCCCCCGCCGTCCGCGACGAGCCCTGCTGCTACCAGGAGCTGGCGCCGCTGCCCGCCTTCGACGGCAACCACGTGGTCCTCGGCGCCTGGGTGGTCGGCGACGAGTCCGCCGGCCTCGGCATCCGCGAGTCCTCGGGCCTGATCACGGACGAGTACGCCCGCTTCCTGCCGCACGTGATCCTCTAGCCGGAATCCTGCGTCGGGGCGCCGTGTCCGTCCGCCGGGGGGCGAGGAGGTCCTCCGCAGGGGTCGCGGCGGCTCCGGAAGGTGGAGATCACCCCCTCCCCGCCCTCGCCCGCATGGTGGACGTGCGATCACCCCGTTCCCACCTGCCCGGTAGGCTGGCCGACGGGCCGTGACTGGCGCGCTGGGATGGGACGGACCATCGGGGAGCGGTCCTGGCGAGACCGTGTGCCGTGCGCCTGGGCCGAACCGTGAACGCTGATGCCTGTCGTCCGGAGGTCCCCATGCACGACAAGTCCCTCTCCACCGAGTCCACCGCCTTCCGCGCCGCCCTCGACGTCGTGCGCGCCGTCGAGCCCCGGGTCGCCGACGCCATCGCCCAGGAGGTGACCGACCAGCGCGCGATGCTCAAGCTGATCGCCTCCGAGAACTACGCCTCCCCGGCCACCCTCCTGGCGATGGGCAACTGGTTCAGCGACAAGTACGCCGAGGGCACCGTCGGCCGCCGCTTCTACGCCGGCTGCCGCAACGTCGACACGGTGGAGTCCCTGGCCGCCGAGCACGCCCGCGAGCTGTTCGGCGCCCGGCACGCCTACGTCCAGCCGCACTCCGGCATCGACGCCAACCTGGTCGCCTTCTGGGCCGTCCTCGCCGACCGCGTCGAGGCGCCCTTCCTGGCGAAGACCGGCGTCCGCCAGATCAACGACCTGTCCGAGGCCGACTGGGCCGAGCTGCGCCATGCCTTCGGCAACCAGCGCATGCTCGGCATGTCCCTGGACGCCGGCGGCCACCTCACCCACGGCTTCCGCCCGAACATCTCCGGGAAGATGTTCGACCAGCGCTCCTACGGCACCGACCCGGCGACCGGCCTGATCGACTACGACGCCCTGCGCGCCCAGGCCCGCGAGTTCAAGCCCCTGATCATCGTCGCGGGCTACTCCGCCTACCCCCGCCTGGTGAACTTCCGCCTCATGCGCGAGATCGCCGACGAGGTCGGCGCGACCCTCATGGTCGACATGGCCCACTTCGCCGGCCTGGTCGCCGGCAAGGTGCTGACCGGCGACTTCGACCCGGTCCCGCACGCCCAGATCGTCACCACGACGACCCACAAGTCCCTGCGCGGCCCGCGCGGCGGCATGGTGCTGTGCGACGACTCCCTCAAGGACCAGGTCGACCGCGGCTGCCCGATGGTCCTCGGCGGCCCGCTCCCGCACGTCATGGCCGCGAAGGCCGTCGCCCTCGCCGAGGCCCGGCAGCCCGCCTTCCAGGACTACGCCCGGCGCATCGTCGACAACTCCCGCGCCCTCGCCGAGGGGCTGACGCGGCGCGGCGCCACCCTGGTCACCGGCGGCACGGACAACCACCTCAACCTGATCGACGTGGCCGCCTCCTACGGCCTCACCGGCCGCCAGGCCGAGGCGGCCCTGCTGGACTCCGGCATCGTCACCAACCGCAACGCCATCCCGGCCGACCCGAACGGCGCCTGGTACACCTCCGGCATCCGCGTCGGCACCCCCGCCCTGACCACCCGGGGCCTCGGCACCGCCGAGATGGACGAGGTCGCCGCCCTCATCGACCGCGTCCTGACCGCCACCGAGCCGGGCACCACCGGCAAGGGCGCGCCGTCCAAGGCCCAGCACGTGCTCGACGCGAAGATCTCCGACGAGATCTCCCGCCGGGCGACCGACCTGGTGGCGGGCTTCCCGCTGTACCCCGAGGTCGACCTCGGCTGACCCGCCAGGCGCTCCCGACGCGGAACCGCACGCGGCGGCCCGGTACGGCACCGGGCCGCCGCGCCGCGTGTCCGTGGCCCCCACCGGTTCCGGAATGCCCCCCGACACCTGAGAGAATGGTGAACATGGCCAACGACCGCCCGCCCGTCGCCCACCACCACCCTCAGGGGAATGGCTCCGCCCCGCAGCGTCGTCCGCGCGTGCTCTCCGGAATCCAGCCCACCGCAGGGTCGTTCCACCTCGGCAACTACCTCGGCGCCGTCCGCCAGTGGGTGGCCCTGCAGGAGTCCCACGACGCGTTCTACATGGTCGTCGACCTGCACGCGATCACGGTCCCGCAGGACCCGAAGGAGCTGCGGGCCAACACCCGCCTTGCCGCCGCCCAGCTCCTCGCGGCCGGTCTGGACCCGGACCGCTGCACCCTCTTCGTGCAGAGCCACGTCCCCGAGCACGCCCAGCTCGCCTGGGTCATGAACTGCCTCACCGGCTTCGGCGAGGCGAGCCGCATGACCCAGTTCAAGGACAAGTCCGCCAGGCAGGGCGCCGACCGGGCCTCCGTCGGCCTGTTCACCTACCCGATCCTCCAGGTCGCCGACATCCTGCTCTACCAGGCCCACGAGGTCCCCGTCGGCGAGGACCAGCGCCAGCACGTCGAGCTGACCCGCGACCTCGCCACGCGCTTCAACGGCCGCTTCGGCGAGACCTTCACCATCCCCAAGCCGTACATCCTCAAGGAGACGGCGAAGATCTACGACCTGCAGGACCCGTCGATCAAGATGAGCAAGTCGGCGTCCACGCCGAAGGGCCTGATCAACCTGCTCGACGAGCCGAAGACCACCGCCAAGAAGGTCAAGAGCGCCGTCACTGACACCGACACCGTGATCCGCTACGACGTGGAGAACAAGCCGGGCGTCTCCAACCTCCTCACCATCTACTCCACCCTCACCGGCAAGCCGGTCGCCGAGCTGGAGCAGGAGTACGAGGGCAAGATGTACGGCGCCCTCAAGACCGACCTCGCCGAGGTCATGGTCGAGTTCGTGACGCCGTTCCGGGAGCGCACCCGGCAGTACCTGGACGACCCCGAGACCCTCGACGCCGTCCTGGCCAAGGGTGCGGAGAAGGCGCGTGCCGTCGCGGCGGAGACGCTCGCGCAGGCGTACGACCGCGTGGGCTTCCTGCCCGCCAAGCACTGAGCGTACGACCGCACACACGTCCACCGGCGGAGCGCTGCACATCACTTCCGCTGCGCCTGCCGACAGGACACCCGTGGCCGTACAGTCGATGCCGACGACCGAGTGGGACACACACGGAACACGGACGCAGCACAGACGCGCCACGGACAGCAGCACACAGGCACCCGGCACAGAACGCGCCACAGACAGCAGCACACAGGCACCCGGCACAGAACCGGCACGACGACGGGAGACGACGTGGGGACCGTAACGATCGGAGTGTCGATCGCGGTCCCGGAGCCCCACGGCAGCCTGCTCCAGGAGCGGCGCGCGGGCTTCGGCGACGCCGCGGCTCACGGCATCCCCACGCACGTCACGCTGCTGCCGCCGACCGAGGTGGAGGCGGCCGGCCTGCCGGCCGTCGAGGCGCACCTCACCCGGGTCGCCGCGGCCGGCCGGCCGTTCCCGATGCGGCTGTCCGGGACCGGTACCTTCCGGCCCCTGTCACCGGTCGTCTACGTGCGGGTCGTCGAGGGCGCCGGGGCCTGCACCTGGCTGCAGCAGCGGATCCGCGACGCCTCGGGGCCGTTGGCGCGCGAGCTGCAGTTCCCCTACCACCCGCACGTCACGGTCGCGCACGGCATCGACGAGGCGGCGATGGACCGCGCCTTCGCGGAGCTGGCCGGCTTCGACGCCGAGTGGCCGTGCACCGGCTTCGCCTTCTACGAGCAGGGCTCCGACGGGGTGTGGCGCAAGCTGCGCGAGTACCCTTTCGGCGGCTCCGTGGTGCCGCCGCAGGGCAGCCACCTGCAGCGCGGGACCATCGCGAGCCGCTAGACCCTGTCTGACGATCCGCCTGCAGCGCGACGCCTGGCACGCACGGCCCGCCGTCACAGCGGCAGCCGGCGGTACAGCGCGCGCGGAAGGTGCCGCAGGGCCGTCATCACCGGGCGCAGGGCGCCCGGCACCCACACCGTCTCCGAGCCGCGGCGCAGGCCGAGTTCGACGGCCGTGGCGACCGCCCCGGGAGTGGTGGCGAGCGGGCCCGGGGGCCGGCCTGCCGTGGAGTTCGTCCGGACGAAGCCGGGGCGGACCACCATGACGTGCACGCCCGTGCCGTACAGCGCGTCACCGAGGCCCTGGGCGAAGGCGTCGAGCCCGGCCTTGCTGGAGCCGTAGATGAAGTCGGCGCGGCGCGCCCGTTCGCCGGCGGCCGCGGAGAGCACCACCAGCGAGCCGTGGCCCTGGGCCTGCAGGCAGCGGGCCGCCACCAGTCCCGCGGACACCGCCCCCGTGTAGTTGGTCTGGGCGACCCGCACCGCGCGCGCCGGGTCGCGTTCGTCGTGGGCCTGGTCGCCGAGGACGCCGAACGCGAGGAGCACCATGTCCAGGGCGCCCTCGGCGAACACCTTCTCCAGCACCGTCTCGTGGGAGCCCGGGTCGAGGGCGTCGAAGGGGACCGTGCGCACCTGCGCGCCCAGCGAGCGCAGTTGCTCGGCGGCCCGGTCCAGGGCCGGGGAGGGGCGGCCGGCCAGCCAGACGGTGCGCGTGCGGCGGGCGATCAGCCGGCGGGCGGTGGCCAGCGCGATCTCGGACGTGCCGCCGAGGACGAGCAGGGACCGGGGCAGTGCGGTGGCATCCTTCATGACAGCCGACCGTATCGCCCAGATATGTCCGTCTTGGCGGAGAAACGCGGTGTTCACCGTCCCCGGAAGGGGGCACAGTCGGATCATGGACTGGCTGAAGACACTGCCCGGCATCGGACCGGTCGTCGCCCGGCTGATGCTCACGCACGCCTGGCGGTCCTACGAGCGGCTGGACCGGGTGAAGTGGACGCGGCTGGCCGCCGCGATGACCTTCGTCAGCTTCGTCGCCCTCTTCCCGCTGCTGACCGTCGGCGCGGCGATCGCCGCCGCCACGCTCAGCCCCGGCCAGCAGCGGAACGTCGAGCAGAAGATCGGCGCGCAGTTCCCGGGCCTGGCCGACCAGTTGGACATCACCACCCTGGTGCAGAACGCCGGCACCGTCGGCGTCATCGCCGGTGCCGTGCTGCTGCTCACCGGCATCGGCTGGGTCGGCCAGGTGCGGGACTGCCTGCGCGCGGTCTGGGAGCTGCCCGACCGGCAGGAGAACCCGGTCCTGACCAAGGCCAAGGACGCCGGGATCCTGCTCGGCTTCGGCGGTGCCCTGCTGGTGACGCTCGCCGCCTCGACACTCGCGTCGGCAGCCGTCGGCCGGCTGGCCCGGACGCTGGGCCTGGCCGAGCACGGGTGGGGCGTCGTGCTGCTGCAGGTCGCCGCGTTCGCCGTCGCCGTGCTCGCCGACTTCCTGGTCCTGCTCTACGTCCTGACCCTGCTGCCCGGCGTCGAGCCGACGCGCCGCCGCCTGCTGGTGGCCGCGCTGACCGGCGCGGTCGGCTTCGAACTGCTGAAGCTGCTGCTCAGCGGCTACATCCAGGGAGTCGCCGCGAAGAGCATGTACGGCGCGTTCGGCGTCCCCGTGGCGCTGCTGCTGTGGATCAACTTCACCGCGAAGCTCGTGCTGTTCTGCGCCTCCTGGACGGCGACGCCGAGCAAGCAGGCCGAGCCGGCCGAGGCGGAGGAGCCGGAGGAGCCGGCCGGCCCCGCCGAGCCCGAACGTGGTGACGTCAGGGGCGCGTCCGGCGGCGCATCAGATCCGGCAGCGGCCAACGGCGGTTGACCAGGTAGGCCGCGCCCGCGAGCAGCACCAGCAGCCCGCCGGCGACGCCCAGGGCCGTCCCGGCACCACCCGCACCGTGCCCGCCGGTCGCGCTCGCCACCGGCTTCGCACCGGAACCACCGGACCCCAGCGCCGCCGCCGCCGCGGACGACGACGGGCTGGGCCCGGCCCCCGCGGGGGCGGTCGCCGCGTTCTTCGGCGGGACCAGCTCACCCACCGGCGTGACCTTGCCGGCCGCCCGGAACCCCCAGTCGAACAGCTTCGCGGTCTCCTTGTAGACCTCGTTGTGCGTGTGGTTCTCCGGGTTCATCACCGTGACCAGCAGCACCTTGCCGCCCCGCTCGGCGACGCCGGTGAAGGTGGCGCCCGCGTGCGTGGTGTTGCCGTTCTTCACCCCGGCGATGCCCTGGTAGACGGGCACGTCGGTGTCACCGCTGAGCAGCCGGTTGGTGTTGCGGATCTCGGCCGAGCCGAACGTCGCGGTCACCGTCGAGCAGTAGTCGCGGAAGTCCTTCTTCTGCAGCCCCGAGCGGGCGAACAGCGTCAGGTCGTACGCCGAGGAGACCTGCTCGGGCGCGTCGTACCCGTCCGGGCTGACCACGTGCGTGTCCAGCGCCTGAAGCTCCTGGGCGTGGTCCTGCATGTCGCCGACGGTCCGGCGGACCCCGCCGTTCATCGCCGCCAGCACGTGCACGGCGTCGTTGCCGGAGCGCAGGAAGACACCGAGCCAGAGGTCGTGCACGGAGTAGCTGCGGCCCTCCTTTATCCCCACCACGCTGGAGCCGGCGCCCATGCCCGCCAGGTCGGACGGCACCACCTTGTGCTCCGTCGTCTTCGGGAACCTCGGCAGCAGGGTGTCGGCGAACAGCATCTTCAGGGTGCTCGCCGGGGGCAGCGGCCAGTGCGCGTTGTGCGCGGCGAGGACCGCGCCGCTCTCGGCGTCCGAGACGATCCAGGAGCGCGCGGTCAGGCCCTCGGGCAGCACCGGCACGCCGGCCGCCAGGTTCACCTGCGTCCCCGGCAGCCCGAGCCGCGCACCCCCCACCTGCGACATCCGCGCCGGGGGCACGGCGGTCGGGCTCGTCGAGGGGGCCGGGCTCGCCGGGGCCGCGAGAGCCGCGGGTGCGAGGGCCGACATGGTCAGCAGGGTGGCGGAGGCGACCAGCAGGGATCGCCGGGCGGTCTTCCGGTACGCGGGCACGGTCGGCAACGTACCCGCCGCGGACCGTGAAGTCCCGCCGCGACCCCCACCCCGGACACGGAACCGGCCACCGCCGGGCGATACTGACCCCATGAAGCTCAGCCGCCCGGTCTCCTGGTTCCTGCTCGCCTTCGGGGTGTGGAGCTGGGTCATCTGGGTCACTTTCGTCAAGAACCTGGTCAAGGACAGCAGCGGGCTCGCCTTCGACCACGGGCACCCGACCGCGTACTTCTGGGTGCACCTGCTGCTGGCGGTCGTCTCCTTCGTATTGGGGACGGTCATCGGGGTCATCGGGTTGCGCGGACTGCGCGCACTGCGCCGGACGTCATAGCGGGGGGCACGCGCGCGTGGTGGTCGTCTTCGTTCTCGTCGCCCTGGCCGTCCTGGCCGTCCTGGCGCTCGGGCACTGGTACGTGTGGCGCCGGCTGGTCCGCGACACCACCCGTGGCCCGGGCCCCGCCCGCCGCGCGGGGACCGCCGTCTTCGTCGCCGGGCCTCTGCTGATGGTCTCGGCCCTGGCGGCCGAGCGCTCCGGCGCCCCCTTCTGGCTCCAGCGCGCCCTCGCCTGGCCGGGGTTCCTGTGGATGGCCCTGGCGCTGTACCTGCTCCTGGCGGTGGCGGCCGGCGAAGTCCTGCGCCCGGTGCTGAACCGCACCCTCGCCCGGCGCGCGGCACGACGGACCGCCCTTACCGGCACGGCCTCCACCACCGCACCGGCGCCCCTCGCCCGGACCGCGGCGGCCGCTCCGGCCACCCCGGCGACCGCGCCCCCGACCGGCGGACTCGCCCGCCCCGGCCGGAAACCCGGCGCCGACCCGGCGTCCGCGGCCGAAGCGCCCGAGACCCCGGCGCCGGACGCCCACCCCGCTCCCGTCGACACCGCTCCCGCGGCCGTGGGGGCGCACGCCGACCCCGCGCCGGACGCCCGCGTCACGGCGGCCTCGCCCGCCCAGCCCGCCCCCACCCGCCGCCTCTTCGTCTCCCGGGTCGTCGGCGGCACCGCCGCGGCCGCCGCCGCGGCGACCGTCGGGCAGGGCACCTACGGGGTGCTGCGCGGCCCGCGGGTGAAGCGGGTCACCGTGGCGCTCGGCAAGCTGCCGCGGGCCGCGCACGGCTTCCGGATCGCGGTGGTCAGCGACATCCACCTCGGCCCGATCCTCGGCAGGGACTTCACGCAGCGGGTCGTCGACACCGTCAACGCCACCCAGCCCGACCTGATCGCGGTCGTCGGGGACCTGGTGGACGGCAGCGTCAAGGACCTCGGCCCGGCCGCCGCGCCCCTGGCCCGGCTACGGGCCCGGCACGGCGCGTACTTCGTCACCGGCAACCACGAGTACTTCTCCGGCGCCGAGCAGTGGGTCGCCGAGGTCCGCACGCTGGGCCTGCACCCGCTGGAGAACGCCCGCAGCGAGCTGCCGTACTTCGACCTGGCCGGGGTCAACGACCTGCAGGGCGAGAGCGAGGGGCAGGGGCCGGACTTCGACCGGGCGCTCGCCGGCCGGGACCCGGCACGCGCGTGCGTGCTGCTCGCCCACCAGCCGGTGCAGATCCACGAGTCGGTCCGCCACGGCGTCGACCTCCAGCTCTCCGGCCACACCCACGGCGGCCAGCTCTGGCCCGGCAACCTCGTCGCGGCCGCCGCGAACCCCACCGTGGCCGGCCTCGACCGCTACGGCGACACGCAGCTCTACGTCACCCGGGGCGCGGGCGCCTGGGGCCCGCCCACCCGGGTGGGCGCGCCGTCGGACGTGACGGTGATCGAGCTGGCCGCGACGCGCGCCTGAGCCCGCCGAGCCCCGGTGAGGGCGGCCCGATGCCCCCGTGAAGGGCTTGTGAAACCCTCCGAAAACAACGGCTCGGTAAGTTCTTGCCCATTCGGGTCGGATCGCTCTTCCCTGGGCTGAAACCGGTGTGATTAGGTAAGCCGCTGCCACCAAGGGGGGTGGCGCTTTTTGTGCTGTGCCAGGGGTAGGGCCTTGGCGGGCCTGGGGAGGGCACCACCATGCGATCTGTTCGCATGCGCATTCTCGTGACGCTGCTCGTAGTCGCCGTCGTCGGCGTCGGCGCCTGGCAGTTGCTGCCGTCGCAGGACGACAAGAACAGGACCATCACGGTCGGTACGACGGACGCCGTCACCTCACTGGACCCGGCCGGCGCGTACGACGCCGGCTCGTGGGCCCTGTTCAGCAACGTGTTCCAGACACTGCTCACCTTCGAGCCGGGCGGTGTCGACCCGGTCCCGGACGCGGCTCGGAGCTGCGCCTTCGAGGGCACGGACCTGCGCACGTACCGCTGCCGGCTGCGCGACGACATCACGTTCCCGAGCGGGCGCAAGATGACCGCCGAGGACGTGAAGTTCTCCTTCGACCGGGTCAAGAAGATCAACTCCGAGGTCGGCCCGGCGTCGCTGCTGTCCACCCTGGCCTCGGTGACCGCCGACAACGCCACGACGGTGACCTTCCACCTGTCGTCCGCGGACGCCACCTTCCCGCAGAAGGTCGCCACCGGCGCCGGCTCGATCGTCGACAAGGACAGGTACCCGGCCACCGCGCTGCGCACCGGCGACGGCGCCGACGGCACCGGCCCGTACACGCTCAGCTCGTACACCAAGGACAAGCAGGCCGTCCTCGCGCCCTACAAGGCGTACCGGGGCAACCTCAAGGAGACCGGGCGCCCGGTCGAGCTGCGCTACTACGCCGACTCCGAGAAGCTCGACAGCGCGTGGAAGGCCCAGCAGGTCGACGTCGCCACCCGCACGCTGAGCCCGGACCTGCTCTCCGGGCTCAACCCGAGCGACCCGAACAAGCGGGTCACCGAGTCCGACAGCGCCGAGACCCGCAACCTCTACCTCAACACCCGCGCCGCCTCACCGCTGCACGACGTGCACGTGCGCCGCGCCCTGGCCTGGCTGGTCAACCGCGAGCAGCTCGCCGCCACCGTGTACAAGGGCACCGTCGACCCGCTGTACTCGCTGATCCCGGCCGGCATCACCGGCCACACCACGTCCTTCTTCGACACCTACCCGACGCAGAGCACGGCCAAGGCCCGTCAGCTGCTCACCCAGGCCGGCGTGACCCTGCCCGTGCGCTTCACCCTCGGCTACGGCCGCAACCGCGGCGCCGGCGAGCAGGAGGCCGCGGCGCTGAAGAAGCAGCTGGAGGCGGGCGGCCTGTTCAGGGTGGACGTGCGCGGCTACGAGTGGACCGACTTCCAGAAGCGCTGGGCCGCCGGGAAGATGGACGCCTGGGCGGTCGGCTGGGTGGCCGACTACCCGGACCCGGACACCTTCGGCTCCCCGCTGGTCGGCACCGGCTCCACCATGAGCACCGGCTACAGCAACAAGGTCGTCGACCACCTCATCCAGGACAGCCAGCGCTACGCCGACCGCAGCCGCGCCGCGAGCGACTTCCGCACCCTCCAGGGGGACGTGGCCACCGACGTGCCGCTGATCCCGCTGTGGCAGCGCAAGGAGTACGTGGTCACCACCGAGGACGTCGGCGGCGGCCAGTACCTCGCGGACGGCACGGGCGTGTTCCGCCTGTGGCGCCTGGACTGGATCTGACCGACCGTATCCGACCGGCGGGACCTGACGGGCCGGCGGCCGGTCAGGTCCCGCCGGCCCGCTTCCCCGGGTCGGGCAGCGCCCTCGTCATGCCGGGCAGGAAGTCCGTGAACAGCTCGTGGACCTCCAGCACCAGGGGCCTGAGCGCCCGGAACCGGGCCAGGGCGACACCGCGCGCGGTCAGCCGGGCGCCGCGCCGCGCGAGCCGGTAGCTGCGCTCGCGGCCCTCGGTCCGGTCGAACACCCAGTACAGCACCAGCCCCATCTGGGACAGCCACATCAGCTCCGGCAGCACCTCCCGCAGCTCGGGCGCCACCTTGGACTTCGAGCCGGCCAGCACCTCCCGGTGCACGCTGATGGCCTGCTCGCGGGCGTGCTCGCTCTCCGGCGAGAAGGGGCTGAGCGGACTGTCGGGGTCGGCGGCGTTCTTGAAGAACTGCACGGCGAACTCGTGGTACGGCCGGGCGATGTCCAGCCACGCGGTCAGCACCCCGGCGAGCCGCGCCTCCAGGTCCGTCTCCCGGTCCAGGACCTCCCGGACCGCCACCTGGTGCTCGGCGGCGATCCGGTCGTAGAAGCCCTGGATCAGGTGCTCCTTGCCCGCGAAGTAGTAGTAGGCGTTGCCGACGGAGACCCCGGCCTCCTGGGCGATGGCCCGCATGGTCGTCCTGTCGTACCCACGTTCCTGGAACAGCCGCATGGCGGTCTCCAGGATCAGCGCGCGGGTCTGCTCCGACTTGCTCTGGGGGCCGGCCGCGTCGGGGCCGTCGTTCTTCACGGGCACGAGGCAAGAGCCTAACGAGTGCCGCGGGCCCCGCCGGCGCGAGGAGGGCGGGGTCAGCCCCGGCGGGCCAGCTCCGGCCGCTTGGCGTAGTCCGTGAAGCCGAGCACGTTGCCCCAGGGATCGGCGATCTCGACGGTCCAGCCGGTGGCCGTGGGGGAGACCTCGTCGAGCGGCGGGATCCCGGCGGCGGCCAGCTCCCGCGCCGCCACCCGCGCGTCCGGCACCTCCAGCCACACCCGCGGCGAGGGCCAGGGCGGGCTGCGGTGCCCCAGCTCCTCCTCCGCCCGCAGCAGGATCCCGGGCGTCTCGCCCCCGACCTTCAGCAGCGCGATGCCGAGCTCGTCCAGCCGGAACCCGACCGTGAACCCGGCGCGCTCGTAGAAGCCGACGGCCTCCGCGAGGTCGCCGACGGGGAGCAGTACGTTGTCGAAGCCGAGCAGCTCGTACGACTCTTCGTCTGACATGTCGTCACATTAGGGCGCGGGTGCGCCGGGGCGGCTCAAGCGCGCCGGTGAAGGGCCCGGGAACGCCCTGGAGCACGCCCGAGGGCCCCGTTCCGTGCGGAACGGGGCCCTCGGCGGGGTACGGCGCGGCGGACCTCAGTAGCGGCGCGTGATCAGCGCCCGCTTGACCTCCTGGATCGCCTTCGTGACCTCGATACCGCGCGGGCAGGCGTCCGTGCAGTTGAAGGTCGTGCGGCAGCGCCACACGCCGTCGCGGTCGTTGAGGATCTCCAGGCGCTGCTCGCCCGCCTCGTCACGGCTGTCGAAGATGAAGCGGTGGGCGTTCACGATCGCGGCCGGGCCGAAGTACTGGCCGTCGTTCCAGAACACCGGGCAGGACGACGTGCACGCGGCACACAGGATGCACTTGGTGGTGTCGTCGAAGCGCTCGCGGTCCGCGGCGGACTGCAGCCGCTCGCGGGTCGGCTCGTTGGTGTCCTTGGTGACCAGGAACGGCATGACGTCCCGGTACGCCTGGAAGAACGGCTCCATGTCCACGACCAGGTCCTTCAGGACCGTGAGGCCCTTGATGGGCTCGACCGTGATCGGCTTCTCGGGGTTGATGTCCTTGATCAGCGTCTTGCACGCCAGGCGGTTCCTGCCGTTGATCCGCATGGCGTCGGAGCCGCAGATGCCGTGGGCGCAGGAGCGGCGGAAGGTCAGGGTGCCGTCGACGTCCCACTTGATCTTGTGGAGGCCGTCGAGGACGCGCTCCTTGGGGTCGATCTCCAGCTGGAAGTCTTCCCAGGTGGCCTCCGCCGAGACCTCCGGGTTGAACCGGCGGATCCGGAAGGTGACCGTGATGTAGGGGGAGTCGGCGAAACCGGGCTCGGGCTTGCCGGCCGCCTCTTCCTTGTCCAGAACGGGGGTAGCCATCAGTACTTACGCTCCATCGGCTGGTAGCGGGTCTGGACGACCGGCTTGTAGTCGAGACGGACGGTTTCGGAGCCGTCGGCGCCGACCTCGCGGTACGCCATGGTGTGCCGCATGAAGTTGACGTCGTCGCGGTTCGGGTAGTCCTCGCGGTAGTGACCGCCGCGGGACTCCTTGCGGGCCAGGGCCGAGACGGCCATGACCTCGGCCAGGTCGAGCAGGTTGCCCAGCTCGATGGCCTCGAGGAGGTCCGTGTTGAACCGCTTGCCCTTGTCCTGGATCGCCACGTTCTTGTACCGCTCGCGCAGCTCGGCGATCTTCTCGACCGCCGTCTTGATCGTCTGCTCGGTGCGGAACACCATGACGTTGGCGTCCATGGTCTCCTGCAGCTCGCGCCGCAGGGTCGCCACCCGCTCGTTGCCGGTGGAGTTGCGCAGCCGCTCGATCTGCTCGACGACGAACGACTCCGGGTTCTCCGGCAGCTCGACGAAGTCGGCCTTGTGGGAGTACTCGGCGGCGGCGATGCCCGCGCGGCGGCCGAAGACGTTGATGTCCAGCAGCGAGTTGGTGCCCAGGCGGTTGGCGCCGTGCACCGACACGCAGGCGACCTCGCCGGCCGCGTACAGACCCGGGACGACGGTGGTGTTGTCCGCCAGGACCTCACCCTCGACGTTGGTGGGGATGCCGCCCATCGCGTAGTGCGCGGTCGGCTGGATCGGGATCGGGTCCGTGTAGGGCTCGATGCCGAGGTAGGTGCGCGCGAACTCGGTGATGTCCGGCAGCTTGGCGTCCAGCTGCTCCGGCGGCAGGTGGGTGAGGTCCAGGTAGACGTGGTCGCCCTCGGGACCGCAGCCGCGGCCCTCGCGGATCTCCGTGTAGATGGACCGGGACACGACGTCGCGGGACGCCAGGTCCTTCATGACGGGAGCGTACTTCTCCATGAAGCGCTCGCCGTCCTTGTTGCGCAGGATGCCGCCCTCACCGCGGGCGCCCTCGGTGAGCAGGATGCCCATGCGCCAGATGCCGGTCGGGTGGAACTGGAAGAACTCCATGTCCTCCAGCGGCAGGCCCCGGCGGTAGACGGCGGCCTGGCCGTCACCGGTGAGGGTGTGCGCGTTGGAGGTCACCTTGAAGAACTTGCCCGTGCCGCCGGAGGCGTAGATGACGGCCTTCGCCTGGAAGACGTGGATCTCGCCGGTCGCCAGCTCGTAGGCGACGACACCGGCCGACTTCCTGACGCCGTCGACCTCGGTCATCAGCTGGTCCAGGACGTAGAACTCGTTGAAGAACTCAACGCCCTCCTTGACGCAGTTCTGGTACAGCGTCTGGAGGATCATGTGACCGGTGCGGTCCGCGGCGTAGCAGGACCGGCGGACCGGGGCCTCGCCGTGGTTGCGGGAGTGGCCGCCGAAGCGGCGCTGGTCGATGGTGCCGTCCGGGGTCCGGTTGAACGGCAGGCCCATCTTCTCCAGGTCGAGGACGGCGTCGATGGCCTCCTTCGCCAGGATCTCGGCGGCGTCCTGGTCGACCAGGTAGTCACCGCCCTTGACCGTGTCGAAGGTGTGCCACTCCCAGTTGTCCTCCTCCACGTTGGCCAGCGCGGCGGCCATGCCGCCCTGCGCGGCGCCCGTGTGGGAGCGGGTGGGGTAGAGCTTGGTCAGCACGGCGGTGCGGCTGCGCTTCGTCGCCTCGATGGCGGCGCGCATGCCCGCGCCGCCGGCGCCGACGATGACGGTGTCGTACTTGTGGATCTTCATGATTCTCGCAGCCCCGTGCCTAGCGGATGTTCGGGTCGAAGGTGAAGATCACCAGCGTGCCCAGCAGGATGGTCCACACCGTGGCGGTGTACAGCAGGGCCTTCAGCCACATGCGGGAGGCGGGACGCTCCGCGTAGTCGTTGATGACCGTGCGCAGGCCGTTGGCGCCGTGCAGCATGGCGAGCCAGAGCATCAGCAGGTCCCAGACCTGCCACCAGGGGGACGCCCAGCGGCCCGCCACGAAGGCGAAGCCGATCTTGGAGACACCGCCGTCCAGCACGAGCTGGATCAGCAGGTGGCCGATGACCAGGATCACCAGCACGATGCCGGACAGGCGCATGAACAGCCAGGCCGCCAGCTCGAAGTTGCCCCGGGTCGACTTGGGGGACTTCTTGGTCCGCTTGCGCGGCGCCTCGATCAGCGGGGCCGGGTTGTCGACGGAGTGGACCGGAGCGCCCTCGACGGGGCCCACTCCGGACGCGGTGGTTTCAGTCGTGGACATGGCGGCGTCAGCTCCCAAAGACGACACGGAAGGCGTGGCCGAGGACCGGGTAGAGCGCTCCGGCCATCAGGACGACCCAGACACCCATCACGGTCCAGAACATCTGCTTCTGGTAGCGCGGGCCCTTGGACCAGAAGTCGACGGCGATGACGCGCAGGCCGTTGAGCGCGTGGAAGAGGATGGCGGCGACGAGGCCGTACTCCAGCAGCGCGACGATCGGGGTCTTGTACGTGGCCACGACCTTGTCGTAGGCCTCGGGGGAGACACGCACGAGTGCGGTGTCCAGGACGTGGACGAACAGGAAGAAGAAGATGAGGACGCCGGTGACTCGGTGAGCCACCCAGGACCACATTCCTTCCCGGCCGCGGTACAGCGTTCCAGCCGGCACGGAAGAACCCTCCGGGAGCGGGGACTAGGGCCGCGCCGGCTTCACTGTCGGTCGGGCCCGGCCGGGTACGGTCCACCGGCCCTATGCATCGTATCCGTGCGGTCGGGTGAGGCTTACGGGGGGCCTACTTGTGTGATCAAAGTGGCACGCGGGTGGCCTAATGGGACGGATTGCGGCGGATGTGGCCGGTTATGCGCCGGGTGTGGTCGCGTTGTGGCTGGTCGCGCCCCGCGCAGCGGCGGACCCGCACGGCCCCGAGCCCCTCAGGTGCGCCTCCAGCCTGCTGCGCGCCAGGCGCCGGAGTTCCTCCGCCGCCGTCACCCGCTCCTCCTCCGGATCGTTCGCCAATCGTGACCGGATGGCCTCGAGGACGCGGTCGAGGGACTCGTTCGGCGGCGTGTCGCCGAGGTAGATGACGAACGTGTGTCCGAATCGGGACTCGTAGGCCGCGTGGGCGGCGCTCAGGGCCATGTGGGCCGCCGAGTAGGTGTCCGCGGGCAGCTCCGGCAGCGGCTCGCCCGCCAGGGCCTCGGCCATCTCGGCGGCCGACAGGTCGTACGCCGCCTCGTCCGCCGCCGCCAGCAGGGACTCGAGGTCCGGGTAGGGGCGGTGTGCGGTGACCCGGCGGGACCAGCGCGGATTGCGCAGGCAACGCCGGAGGAGCGCGTCCGCCTCGTCGGCGGGGGCGACGTTGAAGGCGTCCAGCGGCTTGGGGAGGCAGGGCAGACGATGGGCGGGCAGCGTGGGTCCTCGCGTCACATGCGGTGTGTCAGGGGGATGTGGCAGGGGGTCCTGTGAAAAGTGTGTCGTCACGTTATCGAGAGTGGTCACTGCGTGTCCGACGGATGCGCGAATTTCACTCGAACGGGAGAGTTTGCGAACACCTCGGTGACGGGCGAACCGCCGATCGGACGTACGTTGGCGGGGTGATCCAGCACAGGCGCCGGGCCTCGGCGCAGCACCTGAGGCGGAAGCGGGCGGTGGTCGCCACCGCGTTCGCGGGGACCGTCGCGCTCGCCGTGGGCGTCGGCGTGTGGGCCTCGGCGGACGGCGGCGGGCCGGGACCGGCGGGGAGCGCTGCGGCGTCGTCGCCGGGCGGGGCGTCCCGCCCGGCGTCCGGCCGGGCCGCCGCCCCGAGCACCCCCAGCCCGAGCCGGAGCTATCCGCTCTCGCGGGCGCCGCGCACCATTCCCGCGGTGCGCTCCCACACCCCGGAGCGCGGTCCGGGCTGGCGCCCGCGGCCGGGCGGGCGGGTCGTGGTGAGCGACCCCCGGCTGGCCGACGAGGGCCGGCTGACTGCCGGTGAGCTGGGCCTGACGTACGCGGGGCAGCGGGGCGACGCACGGGCCGGGGACGTGCGGCTGGCACTGGGCGGCAGCGGGGGCCCGGAGTCGTACACCATGACGGTCCGCGGCGGGCGCGTGGACATCGGCGGGCCGGCCGACACGGGGGTGTTCTACGGCACCCGGACCCTGAAGCAGGAGGTCCGCGGCGGCGGCACGGCCCCGGAGGGCGTCGTGCGCGACCAGCCCGCCAAGCCCGTGCGCGGCTTCAACCTGGACATCGCCCGCAAGCCGTACAGCGCCTCCTGGATCGAGGACCGGATACGCGAGCTGGGGGACCTGAAGTTCAACGAGCTGGGGCTGCACTTCTCCGACGACCAGGCCTTCCGGATCGAGTCCACCAGCCACCCCGAGATCGTCTCCAAGGACCACCTGACCAAGGCGCAGGTCAAGCAGATCGTGGCCCTCGCGGCGAGCCGGCACATCACCGTCGTGCCCGAGATCGACTCGCCCGGCCACCTGGGCGCGGTCCTCGCCGCCCACCCCGACCTGCAGCTGCGCAACGCGAGCGGGACCCCCACGCGCGGCGCGATCGACATCTCCAAGGCCGCCTCCGCCAAGCTGCTCGACGACCTGCTGAACGAGTACGCGGGGCTCTTCACGGGCGGCCAGTGGCACCTCGGCGGCGACGAGTACCAGGCGCTCACCGTGGCGAACCCCGAGGCCTCCTACCCGCAGCTCGCGGCCGCCGCCCGGCAGAGGTACGGCTCCGGCGGGACCGTCGCCGACCTCGCCACCGGCTGGCTGAACGACCGCGCCGCCACCGTCCGCGCCCACGGCAGGGCCTTGCGGGCGTGGAACGACGGCTTCTTCCGCGGCACCTCCGTGCAGCCCGCCAAGGACCTCCAGGTCGCCTACTGGACCGGCAAGGAGATCGGCGCCCGGCAGCCGGTCGAGTACCTGAGCGCGGGACGGAAGGTGCTCAACTACAACGACGAGTTCCTGTACTACGTGCTCGGGCAGCCGCAGACCTTCGTGTACCCGACGGGACAGCGGATCTACGAGCGGTGGAACCCGCGCGTGCTGCGCGGCACGACCTCCGTGCCGGCACGCTACGACGCGCAGATCCCCGGCGGCTCCTTCGCGGTGTGGAGCGACTTCCCGAACGCGCAGACCGAGGCCCAGGTCGCCGCGGGCATCCGGATGCCGCTGCGGGCCACCGTGCAGAAGCTGTGGGACCCGGGCGCGCCGGCGCTGTCGTGGAGCGAGTTCAGGGCGCTGGCGGACCGGCTGGGCTGACCTCCCGCGGGGCGCGGTATCGTCCGCGTGCGCCACCTCACACGGGGACCCGGGGGACTGTCATGCCCAGTACACGCTTGCGCTCACCACACGTGCTCGGCCGGGTCGCCGTCGCGGCCCTGGGGCTGGTCGCCGTCACGGACCTGCTCGACCTCTGGGCCGGTACCGAGGTCCACCGCGCCGCCGGCGACCTCGCGGCGGGCGCCGGCGCCCTCGGCGGGCGCCTGTCCCCGCGCGCCCACCGCGCCGACCTCGTGCACTCGGTGGCCGGCGGGTTCCAGTCGCTGGCGCTGCTGGGCTGCGGGGTGGTGTTCGTGCTCTGGCTCTACCGGGTGCGGGTCAACGCCGAGGTGTTCGACCCGGACGGGCACAGCAAGGCGCGCGCGTGGGTGATCGCCGGATGGGTCGTGCCCCTCGCCAACCTCTGGTACCCGCGCCGGGTGATCCTGGACGTGTGGGACGCCAGTGTCCCCGCCGGCGCGCGCCCTCGCCACGGGCTGATCAACCTGTGGTGGGCCCTGTGGCTCGTCTCCATCAACGTGGGCCGGCTCATGACGGACCTCTACGACTCGGCGCACACCGCCGCCGGCTTCCGTGCCGCGGCGCAGCAGGTGATGGCCGCGGACGCCGTCGACATCGTCGCCGCCGCCCTGGCGATCCGCCTCGTCCTGCGGCTGACCCGCATGCAGGAGCAGAAGGCTCTCACCCAGCCCGTGTTCGCCCCGGCCCTTGGCTGAAAACCCACTGCTGTGACAGGCTCATGCCGTCGCACGCAGTAAGGGGAAGTGCGGGCTCCGTGAAAGAGGGCCCTGCGAGGGAGGGGTCGATGAGCCTGGTGGAACTGATCGCGCAGGCCGACGAACGTGCACTGGCCGCAGGCGGCCTGGCTTGTTTGGATCGGTGCGTGGCCCTGCTCGGCGGCGACGACGAGGTGCTGCGCCCGCTGTGGGCGAACCTCGCCGACGGCTCCGACTGGACCGCGGGCCTGGAGAAGGCGCGCGGCGCGCTCGCCCCCGCGGACTCCGGCGGGCCGGGTGGACCCGGCGAGGACGAGGCCGCCCTGCTGGCCCGCCGCATGCTGGACGAGGCCCCGGCCGAGCGCACCGCCGACGCCGTACGCGCCTGGGCCGACGCCTGCTCCCTCGCCGCCCTGCGCATCCACCACCTCCTCTGCCCGGCCACCGACGCCGGCGCCGGTGACGAGGACCTGGAGGCCGCACGCGCGGGCACCACCGAGGACCTCTCGCCGCTCGTCGCCGCCGAACTGCGCCGCCAGACCGTCGTCCTGGAACTCCTCGCCGAGCACGGCGCGGGCGGCCTGCGCCGCGCCCTGGACGTCTCGGTCGAGGGCCGCCGGGTGCTGCGCGCGGTGGTCTCCCGGCGGGCCCGCGGACGCGGCTGACCGGCGCCAAACCCGTTTTCCGGGTAAGTCCGGTGACCGTCCTGCGAGGGCCGCGGGGCGGTCCTGCGCGGATTGCGGGGACATCCCCGGTCCGCGTGACGGATGCCCCGCCCGGCCCGCTCTTCCCTATGTGACAGCGCACTTTCTGACAGCACAGCAGGAGACCAGGCCGCACGCCGCCGCGAAGCCCGCCCGGTGGGCCGCCGACGCGGTGGCGACCCTGCGCGAGGGCGCGCGGGTGCGGCTCGACTACTCGGCGCGGAGCGTGTGGCGGGTCGACCGGTTGATCGACGAGATACGGCGGGAGGGACCGCCGCTCGCGGCGATCGAGAACGTGCTGCGCGGCCTCGGGGCCTACGCCGGCGAGGTCCTCGTCCGCGAGACCGGCGCCGAGTGGTGGGCGACCGGCGGCGACCACTGGATCCGCACCCCCGACGGCCGCCTGTGGGACCCCCTGGAGGAGGCGCGCCGGTGCTTCGAGGGCCAGGGCTCCCTGCGCCTGCTGTGCCGGGACGCGACCGCCGCCCGCTGAACGCGGTCCGGCCGGGACCCCGCTGAGCGGGGTCCCGGCCGGACCGGAGACGGGCGTGACGCGCAGGTACGGGCCTACCGGGTCACGGCGTCAGGGTGGTGCCCAGGCGGGCGCCCGCCGGCGTGCCGAGGGTGGACTTGCTGAGCACCGTCGTCTGGGAGTAGCCCAGCCCCGAGCTGTTGCTCGGCAGGTACATCAGGATGCCGTCACCGCTGTCCTCGCCGGCCACGCCGAACGTCAGGTCGGCCCGGCCCCACCCGGACAGGTCGGTCAGCGACACCGACGTACCGAACGCGTCACCGCTCTCGGTGGCACCGGGCACACCCGAGGTGTCCTCCGAGACGGAGATCGCGCCGCTGCCCGACAGACCGGTCGAGGTCCCCTTGAGCAGCACGGCCGAGCCCGCGTCGGTGCGGCTCGTGCCGTCCCGGGTGATGTCCTCGCCCGGCAGACCCGCGAGCAGGTCCGGGTAGCCGTCGCCGTTGTAGTCGCCGGCGGACACCGAGGCGCCCATGGCGTCGCCGGACTCGGCGGCACCCGGGACCCCGCCGGTGTCCTGGTGGATCGTCCGCAGGCCCGTGGTGGTGAACCCGGTGGACGAACCGCGCACCATGGTGACCTGGCCGCCCGCGTAGGCGCCGGACTCCGCGGTGTACGGCTGCCCGATCGCGATGTCGTCGTAGCCGTCGGTGTCGAAGTCGGCCGCGGCGACCGACCGGCCGCCCTTGACCGAGATCACGCCGGCCTTCGTCAGCCCGCTCGCGGAGCCCGCGAACCGGACCACGCGCCCGATGCCGCCGTTGTCGCGGTAGTTCAGGGCCACGTCGGTGTAGCCGTCGCGGTTGAAGTCACCGGTCGCCGCGTCCAGGTAGGCCACCGAGCCGGTGGCCGTGGTCAGCGTGCCCGAGGTGGTGGCACCGCCGGTCAGCCGGACGTTGAAGTTGCCGCCCTGGCCGGTGCCGGCCGAGAAGACGTCCGCCTTCCCGTCGCCGTTGAAGTCGCCGACCGCGACCGCGGAGCCGAGCTTGGCCCCGGCCGCCGTCACGCCCGACGTGGTGTACGAGAAACCGGAGTCCAGGCCCGGCCCGTACAGGACCGTCACCGCGCCCCGGTCGGCGTGGCCGCTGGTGTCGTCCTCGCCGGGCGCGCCGATCGCGAGGTCGGCGTAGCCGTCGCCGTTGACGTCGCCCCAGGCGGTCGCGGCACCGAACTGGTCACCGGACTCGGAGGTGCCGGGCACGCCCGGGCTGCTCTGCGTGAGCGTCAGCTTGTCCGCCTGGACGAGGCCGTCGGTCCCACCGGGCACGACCGTCACCGAGTTGGCCTTCGGCGTGCCGGCCACCAGGTCGGCCGCACCGTCCCGGTTGTAGTCCGAGGTGGGCAGCGCGTGCGAGATGCCCGGGGTCTTGGCGAGCGCGGCGATGAAGGGCAGCTTGCCGTACAGGTTGTCGCCGGGGCAGGCGGTGGCGTTGGTGTCCCGGTGCCCGAAGACCCGCGGCAGCGTGATCTGCTGGCCCTGGTCGACCAGGTTGCCGTCCTGGCCCTTGGGGCTGCCGGAGGTCAGCGTGACCTTGCCGGTCGGGTCGACGCCGTACATGCCGAACTTCCACGCCACGACGCGCGCGATCGAGTCGAGCGCGGCCCGCGACGGCTTCGCCGTCATGTAGTTGCCGATGTAGGAGATGCCGACCGTGTTCGTGTTGAACCCGATGTCGTGCGCGCCGACCACCGGCAGGTCCATGCCGCCGCTGCGGCCCTCGAAGATCTGGCCGCAGCGGTCGACGACGAAGTTGTAGCCGATGTCGTAGTACCCGCGGGAGAAGTGCTCCTGCTGGATGGTGCGCATCCGGGCCCGGGAGTCGGTGCACGGGATCGTGTTGTCGCTGTCGACACCGGTGTGGTGGATGACGGCGGCCTTGATCTCGGTGCCGTAGCTCGGCGTGCCGTCGTAGTCCGTGGACGCGCCCCACTCGGCCTGCGTGATGATCGGCGGCTTGGCGACCGTCGAGGGCACGGGGGCGGGGACGGTGGACGACGGGGACGGCGAGACCGAGTCGGACGGGGACGGTGAGGCGGGTGCCGAGTCGGAGGCGGAGGCCGACGCCGAAGCCGAGTCGGACGGCGACGCCGACGCGGAGGGGGAGTCCGTCGGCACGACCGAGTCCGAAGGCGACGGGGAGTCGCTCGCGGCCGCCGTCGTCGTGTCCGCCGCGTACGCGGCCGGCTTCGGGCCGCCCGCCGGGTCCGTGCCCGGGTCGAGCAGCTTGACGTCCATGCCGGCCGGCTGGCCGCCCGCCTCCGTGCCGTCGGACTTCACCAGGCGCACCTGCACGCCGTCGGAGTCACCGGTCCATAGCGAGGCGGTGCCGCCCCGGGTGTCGCCCGCGCGCTTCGCCTCCGCGCCGTCGGCCTGGTACGGGTCGTCCGGCAGCTTCTGCCAGCCGGACCACTTGCCGGTCTCCCGGTCCTTGGTCCGCACCTCGGGCGTGCCCTTGGCCTCGGCTTGGGCGTCGTCCCAGGTCAGCAGCAGTGCGCTGAACCGGTCGGTGCTCTGCTGGTCCAGCCCCCTGCGGCCCGAGCCGCGGTTCTGCAGCTTCAGCGTGTGCACGGACGCCTTGCGGGTCGCCTCCTTGCCGTCCTGCCGGCCGGGAGACGCGACCGCGTAGGTGACGGCTCCCGCCCCGCCCAGCACGACGGCGCCGAGCGTCAGCCACGCCCGGCGCTTGAGGCTGAGCGGTCTGTACGCATGGGTACTTCGAGGACTCAACTGTCCCACCCCTAGGGAATCAACACGATGGCATCACCTGTCTCACAGGTGGCAACTTGTACAGCGCACCGACCTCGCGGACCGTCACCCGGCCGCGGCGGTGGGCGTCGGTGAGGGAAGTTCGGCCTGGCAGGTGGCCCGCCCGAACTTGCCGTAGGCGGAGGCGGTTTGGACATGCCGGCCGCGCACCGCCAGCGAGCAGCTGACACGCCCGCCCTTCTCACCCAGCGTGATCGACACCAGCGGCGGCCGCCCGAGCGGCACCAGCACGGTCCGCCGCGTGTGGGACCTGGGCGACGAAGAGCAGGGCTACCGGGTCACGTCACACCGCTACGCGTTCACGTTCCTCGTGCCGTTCCGAAGCGGCGACATCACGGTGAGCCAGGAGGTACGGGCCGACAACCGTGGGGTGTTCGGCGGAACCGTGACCTTGCCGTCCGGGGTGGAATGACCTGCCGCGTATCTCCGGTCGCTCCGAGATCCGGGACGACGACCACACCTGGCTCGCGGCGTTCATGGCCACGGCTTGGAACCACCACCCCGACGAGTACGCAGCGGGTGTCGCCGACTCGATCGACAAGGCCTGGAGCTTCGTCGACGACCTCTACGCCGCAGCCGGTGTCCCCGAAGTGGACGCCGGCGAGCCCTGGAAGCTGCCGATCCACGGCGGTCGCCCCGTGGCCCACAGCGCCGGTACGGGGCGACGCTCGCCAGCTCCACGCGGACATCCGCGCATCGCCATCGGCCGACGCCGGCGCCGCCGGGCGCCCGGCTGGGCGCTGTGACAAATCTGTGAGACGCGGCGCTGATCACCCTGGGGGCGTGGGACGCGGGCTGCCGTGTCGCGCGCGGGGGACTGCGGGGGGATTCGGTGCGAGCGCGGGCACGAGCACCGCGCCGGGTACGGACGAGGACGGTTCTTGGGCCAGGGAGGGAAGTCCCGGCGCCTGCAGGCGCGCGACGGGGAACTGGGCGAGGCCGTGGCGCGGGCCCAGGACGGGGACGAGAGCGCCTTCGCGGTCGTCTACCGGATCGTGCAGCCGGGCCTGCTCGGCTACCTGCGCGGCATCGTCGGCGACGACGCCGAGGACGTGGCGTCCGACGCCTGGCTGGAGATAGCCCGCGACCTCGGACGGTTCAAGGGCGACGGCGCGGGCTTCCGCGGCTGGACCGCGACCATCGCCCGGCACCGGGCCCTGGACCACGTGCGCAGACAGCGGGTACGGCCCCGGGGCACCACGCTGGAGCAGGACGTACTGGAACTGCCCGGCCCGCACAGCACCTACGAGCAGGCACTGGAGTCCCTGTCCACCGCGCGCGCCCTGGAACTGGTCCGCACCCTGCCCACCGACCAGGCGGAGGCCGTGCTGCTCCGGGTCGTGGTCGGGCTCGACGGCCCCGCCGCCGCCCGCGTCCTCGGCAAGCGCCCCGGCGCGGTGCGCACGGCCGCGCACCGCGGGCTGAAACGACTCGCCCGCCGGCTCGGCGTCCAGGACCCGGACGCCGGTGTGACGGATGACGGCCCCCGGACGCTGGGGGAGTCGACATGAACGCTGACGGCTCTGGACCGTATGGATCAGGGAGAACGGATCCAGGAGGAACGGGAACGGACATGGGTGAGCGGCGAGACGACGGCGGGGTGCCCGGCCGCCGGCGTGTGCACCCAGGCGGCACCACCTCCGCACGACCGGAGCGGCCCGGCGAGGACCTCCCGCTGCCGGGTGCCGTGCTCGAGGCCCGGCTCGGCATCGTGATCCGGGGCGGCGACCCCGACGGCGCCGGCTGCGAGGCCGAACGGGTGGCCGTGGCCGCCTTCCGGGCCGCCCGGGACTCCGGGGTCCACCGCGCGGCGCGCACCCGGCGCCGGGACGACTGGCGGCCGCGGGAGGCCCGGCGCGCCCGGCTCTCGCTGCGGGCCACCCTCTCCGTGCTGCTGGCGAGCCTCACGCTGGGCGGCGCCGTCGCCGTCGCGTCGGTCGGTTCGTTCGGGTCCGCACCGCACGGCGGCCATCCCGCCGAGCGGGTGGGCCACCCGTCCGCGGGCGCCCCGCGGCAGCCGGCCGCCCCGCGGGACGGCACCGCCCCCGGCACCTCCTCCGCCCGGCCGGGCCACCCGGCCACCGCCGCGGACACCCTCGCCCACTGCCGCGCCTACGAGCAGGTGCACAAGGACGGCAAGGCCCTCGACGCCACCGCCTGGCGGCGGCTCGTCAAGGCCGCGGGCGGCGAGGGCGAGGTCACCGCCTACTGCGCCGCCGAACTGGCCCGGGCGGACGCCCGGAACCCGCACTGGTCCGCGCACCAGGGCAAGAGCGGTGCGGCTCCGGGCAAGGGCGGCAAGGGCTCCGGCAACGGCAGTGGCAAGAACAGCGGCGGGAACGGTGCGACCGGCGACTCCGGCTCCAAGGGGAACGACACCTCCGCGTCCCACGCGAAGAACTGACCCGGCGGAACCGACCGGCTCGGGCGCCGTCCGGCGACGGGTCACGCCGTCCGCCGACGGGTCAACGGGGCAACGGCCGGGGCCGCCACCCCCCACAGGAGAGGCCCCGGCCGTCGCGCGTCCGGGCCGCGCGCGGCCCGTACTCTTCTCAGCGCTTCGAGTGCGTTTTCTGTCACACCGTTCCTAAAGACTGAGTGGGAGTGAGTCTTGTTGCCAGGACTCGTGCTCAGCCGTGTGCTCCGAACGGTGTTGGGCACACTGGTCGCCCGCTTTCGCGTCGCGTCCCGGTGGCGCGGATCGTGTCCGTGGTCCGGGGATGCGGGGGCGGGTTTCCTCACGCCCTGGGGTGTCCGGTTCGGCCTGGACGGTCCGATGCCCGCATCCATCGCTCTGGTGGGTGCGGGGCGGTGCCGTCCGTCGCCGGATCGGGTGCCCCAGGGCGCGCCTTCCGATCGCCACCGCTGCCGCGTCGTGGCGAGTGGTGGTGCGAGTTGTGCTGTTGAGGGGTTTGTGCCAGTGCTGGGCGCCCCAGCGGCTGGTGTAGGCGGGGTCGACGGCGATGACGGGGATACCGAGTTCGGCCGCCATGCTCACCAGCCGGGCCCGCAGCCGGGCGACGGGCATGCCGGAGATGAGCTTCCGGAAGCGTGTGCGGCGGCCGTGCTTCTCGCGGGTGGTCTCGGCGGTGAAGTCGAGGTCCTCGATGGCGATCGCGAGACCGTGACGCTGGGCCCAGTGCAGCAGGCGGATCAGGGCGTGCCTGACCTGTGCGTCTCGGTGTGAGGCGGTGCCGGTCAGGTCGTAGCTGAAACGGAGGGGCTGCCCCACGGGGTTGCCGTGCGCGTCGAGGCGCCAGGCGGCGAGGTGGTCGGCGTTGGTGTCGACACCGATCAGGCTGTTCGCGCGGGCCGCGTCCAGCGGCACGGCCGGGGTCGGTGGGATGGTCCATGAGGCGGTCAGGTACCAGCGACCGCGCTGCACGTCTTCGTGGATGCGGTAGGCGACCGCACGGTTCGCTGCCACCCGGTCGGCCCACTGCTCACCCCGGTGCGCGAAAGAAACCTTCGCTGTGAGGACGTACCGGCCGTGCGGCGCGTTCGCCAGGTAGGCCAGCGGCGCGGGGAGCTTGAGCGAGACCTGGCCGCCGGGTGTGACGCGGACGGTCTCGTTGCCGTACCGCTTGCCGGACTCGCCGTCGGCCTGCAGGAACCGGCGTTCGGCCTGCCACCGACATCGCCACTGTTCGTGGGTCAGTCCGGCGGCCTGCAGGTGGTGGCTGGTGTTCAGCAGCCGCTTGCCGCCGCGCACCACACGCACGACGCCAGCCTGCCAGTCGGCCTGGACCGCTCGGAGCCGGTCTTCGAGGACCTGCAGTCGGCGGGACTTGGCGAACCACTCCCGCCTGCTGCGATAACCGCCCGGCGCCCGCTTGGATCCCTTCTCCCCTACGGGCAGGGACCGGTGCCGGATCGTGCGCACGCCCGCCTGGAGGCTGTGGATGTGCGCGAGCTGCCCGCGCCGGGCGAGCGCCCACTGGTCGTGCGTGGCCCGGGTGAGCGACCCGGCCCAGCGCGAGGAGGACTCCACGGTCAGCACACGCTTGCGCTCGGCCCACCGGTCGCCGTCATGCTCCAGTCCGGCCGAACACCGTTCCTTCAGATCACGGCAGGCCAGCCACCCCAGGTGGTCACCGACCAGACGCAAAACCTGCTCGTCCTCGGCCGTCAGGCCTTTCAGCCGGGTACGGACCGCGACACCCGAAGGGCCAGGCACCACGAACGGCTCCCCCAGTTCCCTCAGTGCACCCACCCGTCCCACCCCGCGTCGCAGCAATCCGTCACAATCTTCAACGACGGCCACCGGCGAAGGTCACGCATTCGAGAGAAGAACACGAGTCCATGATTCCGGGCTTCCTGACTCGTACATGCCAGAATGTGTTCCCGCGCAGTAGACCGGCAGCAGTTCCGCATCCCAGCCGCCGACATCCTCACCCTGCGCACATCCGGACCCGGTCACGAGTTAGTTGCATCTTCTACGGACATGGACGGCGAGCTGTTTCACGCCGTAACGTGCCTTTCGCGCCGATCCGAAGACAGGCGTAAGGGAGTGCGGTGCTGGGGGACGACGCGGAGCTGACCACCGCGGTGCGTGCGGCACAGGACGGAGACGAGACCGCTTTCCGTGCTGTGTACCGATCGGTGCACCCGAGGCTGCTCGGATACGTGCGCACGCTCGTCGGTGACGCGGACGCCGAGGACGTCGCGTCCGAGGCGTGGCTGCAGATCGCCCGGGACCTCGACCGGTTCAGCGGGGACGCCGACCGGTTCCGCGGCTGGGCCGCCCGGATAGCCCGCAACCGCGCCCTGGACCACATACGGATGCGAGGCCGCCGCCCCGCGATCGGCGGCGACGAGACGGAACTGACCGGCCGCGCCGCCGAGTCCGACACCGCCGGCGAGGCCATCGAGGCCCTGACCACCGACCACGCCCTCTCCCTCATCGCGCGCCTCCCGCAGGACCAGGCCGAGGCGGTCGTGCTGCGGGTGGTGGTCGGTCTCGACGCCAAGTCCGCGGCCGAGACCCTCGGCAAGCGCGCGGGCGCCGTACGCACCGCCGCGCACCGCGGTCTCAAGCGGCTCGCGGAGCTGCTCGGCGAGGATCCGGAATCGGCGGGCGTCCTCGACGCACTGCCCCCCCAGCGAGAACCGCGCCGTCGCGCGGTGTCGTCCGCAACTGTGACGCATACGCGTGCGCGGACGCAGAAGGACATGTGATGGCCGACGAGCACGACAAGTGGCTGAATCGTGAAACGGCGGAACGTCTGCTGCGCGGTGAGTCGCTGGAAGCCGTCGACGCCGCTGCCCGCGACCAGGCGGAACGGCTTACCGAGGCGCTGGGCGCGCTGTCCGCGCAGGCGGCTCCCGCGACCGGTGAACTGCCGGGCGAGCAGAGTGCCCTGGCCGCGTTCCGCAAGGCCCGCGAGGCGGCCGAGGCCGAGCGCACCGCCGCCGCCCTGGGCGACGGCACCCCCGGCAGCCGGTCCGGCGCGTCCGCGCGCGGCGCCGACGCCGGACTCGTCCGCATCGGTGCCGGAGGCCGTACCGGAATCCGCTCCCGGCGCCCGCGCTGGGCCCGTCCGGTCCGGCTCGCGCTCGCCGCGGCGGTGGCCGCTGGCACGCTCGGCGGGGTCGCCATGGCCGCCGGCGGGGTGCTGCCGGTGCCGTTCCACGACGAACGCCCCGCGCCGGCCGCCTCCGTCTCCGCCGGCCACACCCCCGCCCATCCGCTCACCTCCCCCTCTGCGCCGGCCCCCGAAGGCCTCGCCCCCGGCGCCGGCACGCCCGGCACCGGCGGAACGCCGGGCGGCGGCCCCTCCGGCCACGCCCCCGGCACACGTCCGGGCACCACTCCCGGCGCCCCCGCCGGAACCCCCGGCGCCTGGTGGCAGGAGGCCGGCGCCGCCTGCCGCGACATCCGGGACGGCAAGGAGCTGGGCGCCGGCCGCAGGCAGGCCCTGGAGGGCCTGGCGGGCGGCCCCGCGCGGGTCACCGCGTACTGCAAGTCCGTCCTGGCGGGCCGGTACACCGCCGGCGGCCAGAACGGCAACGGCGGCGGCAACGGCAACGGCAACGGCACCGGCAACGGCACCGGCGGCCAGGGCAACAGCGGCGGCGCCAACGGCGGCGGCAACGGTGGCGGCAAGAGCACCGGCACCGGAAACGGCAACGGCACCGGCGGCAAGGGCAAGGGCAAGGGGACGGGAAACGGCCAGGGCGGTGACGACGACACCCACCGAGGCCTGGGCGAAGGCAAGGGCCAGGGCCACGGCGGGGGCCGGGGACACGGCTCCGGCGGTCACCGCCCCGACGGCGTGACCTCCCCCGCCCCCACACGCCTCGCCCCGCCGGCCCGGGGACGCGGGGCGAGAGCGCCGATGCCCTCGCCGAGCCCGTCTTACACCACTCTCTGAACCGGCGCACGCCCCCGGCTTCACCCCTCTGACCTGCACTTTCGTGTGGCGCGAAAATTTCTTCGCGAGAGGTGTGACATTTCTGGGCCCCGCCGCGCAGTACTGAGTGAGCCGACTGGTCATCGGCCGTCGCACTGAGCCGGGGTTCCCCCCGTACCTACGGCTCGTGCACCTGGCGCGGGCGGGACACGTTCCCCCGGTCCCGCCCGCGCCCCGCATCTCACCGGTACACGACGACCTCGTCGCCGATCCTCACCTGTGCGAACAGCGCCGCGATCGCCGCCTCGTCCCGTACGTTGACGCACCCGTGCGAGCCGCCCGCGTACCCCCGGGCCGCGAAGTCGTACGAGTAGTGCACCGCCTGGCCGCCGCTGAAGAACATCGCGTACGGCATCGGGGAGTCGTAGAGCGTCGACACATGGTGCCGTGACTTCCAGTAGATGTGGAACACGCCCTCGCGGGTGGGGGAGTACTGCGAGCCGAACCGCACCGCCGTCGTCGACACGGTCCGCCCGTCGATCATCCAGCGCAGGGTGCGGCTGGTCTTGTCGACGCAGAGCACCCGCCCGGTCAGACAGCGCGGGTCGGGTGCCCCGGCCGGCTGGCCGCCCATCAGGTACAGCTCCCACTTGCCCGGCGGGTGCGTCATCGCCAGCAGCCGCTGCCAGGTGACAGGGTCCACCCGACCGGTCCGCGGCAGCCCGCGCCTGCCCTGGAAGCCGCTGACGGCCCGCTCGGTCAGATCGTCGTAGAAGCCCGTCGGCCCGTCGAAGAGCCAGTCGACCTGGCGGAGCCGGGCCTGCAGCTCGCGCACGCCCGAGCCGCTGTTCCCGCGCCGCCACAGGACGTCGCCCGCCGTCCCGGGGCCGGGCGTCCGCGGCGCCGCCCGGGTGGGCGCCGGATCCGTCGTGGCGCCCGGCAGCCGGATGTGCACCGGCGAGTGGCGCCCGTCGTCGCCGCCCGGCGGCCGCACGGTGCAGCCGCACAGCGCGGCCAGGGCGGCGACGCAGGCGAGCAGGGCGGTGGAGGCGCGTATGGCGGCGGAGCCACGTGCGACGGCAGAGGTGCGTACGGCCGCAGCGGCGCGTACGGCGGCAGATCTCCCCGGGATCCTCATGCCCGGGATGCTTCCCCACGTGACCGCCGCCGAACTACGGGGCATGGTGAGGAGGGACGAAACGGACTGCGGAGGCATCGATGGCGCATGAGTCGGAGTCGGGGCTGCCGATCGAGCCGGTCTACGGGCCGAGCGACCTGACCGGCTGGGACCCGGCGGGGAAACTGGGCGAACCGGGCGCGTACCCCTACACGCGGGGCGTCTACCCGACGATGTACACCGGCCGCCCCTGGACCATGCGCCAGTACGCCGGCTTCGGCACGGCCGCCGAGTCCAACGCCCGCTACCGGCAGCTGATCGCCCAGGGCACCACCGGCCTGTCCGTCGCCTTCGACCTGCCGACCCAGATGGGCCACGACTCCGACGCGCCCCTCGCCCACGGCGAGGTCGGCAAGGTGGGCGTCGCGATCGACTCCGTCGACGACATGCGGGTGCTGTTCGACGGCATCCCGCTGGACCAGGTCTCCACCTCGATGACCATCAACGCCCCGGCGGCCCTGCTGCTGCTCCTCTACCAGCTGGTGGCGGAGGAGCAGGGCATCGGCGCCGACCGGCTGACCGGCACGATCCAGAACGACGTGCTGAAGGAGTACATCGCGCGCGGGACGTACATCTTCCCGCCGAAGCCCTCCCTGCGGCTGACCGCCGACATCTTCAAGTACTGCAGCGCCGAGATCCCGAGGTGGAACACCATCTCGATCTCCGGCTACCACATGGCCGAGGCCGGCGCCTCGCCCGCGCAGGAGATCGCCTTCACCCTCGCGGACGGCATCGAGTACGTGCGTACGGCGGTCGCGGCCGGCATGGACGTCGACGGCTTCGCGCCCCGCCTGTCCTTCTTCTTCGTCGCCCGTACGACGCTGCTGGAGGAGGTGGCCAAGTTCCGCGCGGCGCGGCGGATCTGGGCCCGCGTGATGAAGGAGGAGTTCGGCGCGCGCAACCCCAAGTCGCTGATGCTGCGCTTCCACACCCAGACGGCGGGCGTCCAGCTGACGGCCCAGCAGCCGGAGCTGAACCTGGTCCGGGTGGCGGTCCAGGCCCTGGCCGCCGTGCTCGGCGGCACCCAGTCCCTGCACACCAACTCCTTCGACGAGGCGATCGCGCTGCCCACGGACAAGAGTGCGCGGCTGGCCCTGCGCACGCAGCAGGTGCTGGCCCACGAGACGGACGTGACGGCCACCGTCGACCCCTTCGCGGGCTCCTACGCGGTGGAGCGCATGACGGACGACATCGAGCGGGCCGCCCTGGACCTCATGCGCGGGATCGAGGACCTCGGCGGCGCGGTGGCCGCGATCGAGCGCGGCTTCCAGAAGGAGGAGATCGAACGCAACGCCTACCGCATCGCCCAGGAGACCGACTCCGGCGAGCGGGTGGTCGTCGGCGTCAACCGCTTCCGGCTCGACGAGGAGGAGCCCTACGAGCCCCTGCGCGTGGACCCGGCGATCGAGGCCCGGCAGGCGGAGCGGCTGCGGAAGCTGCGGGCCGAGCGGGACCGGCGGGCGGTGGACACGGCCCTGGACGCCCTGAAGAAGGCGGCGGAGGGCGAGGACAACGTCCTGTACCCGATGAAGAAGGCCCTGCGGGCCAGGGCGACGGTGGGGGAGGTGTGCGACGCCCTCCGGGAGATCTGGGGGAGCCATGTGCCGGCGGACGCGTTCTGAGCGGGGTGATCACCTCGTACGAGTGATCACGGGCGGAATCGGCGCGGGCCCGGTCACGCTCGTGGAGCGCGGTGACGGCTGACCCGGGCGGGCCGGAGTGTCGTACCCCCGTGCGACACTCCATCCCATGTTCGGCGTCATCGATCTCCCCACCTACCTGGCGGGACTCGTCCTCATCGTCCTGCTGCCCGGCCCCAACTCGCTCTACGTCCTGTCCGTGGCCGCCCGCCGCGGCGTGCGGGCCGGGTACACCGCCGCCGCCGGGGTGTGGTGCGGTGACACGGTCCTCATGACGCTCTCCGCCGCCGGGGTCGCCTCGCTGCTCAAGGCCAACGCCCTGCTGTTCGGGATCGTGAAGTACGCCGGGGCCGGCTACCTGACCTGGCTGGCCGTCGGGATGATGCGGGCCGCCTGGCAGATGTGGCGGACCCGGCGCGAGGAGACCGTCGAGGAGGCGGCGCCGGCCGGCGCGTCGTACGAGCGGCCCTTCCGCCGGGCCCTCGTCGTCAGCCTCTTCAACCCCAAGGCGATCCTGTTCTTCGTCGCCTTCTTCGTGCAGTTCGTCGACCCGGGTTACGCCTACCCGGCGCTCTCCTTCGTCGTCCTCGGCGCCTTCGCGCAGGCGGCCAGCTTCCTCTACCTCACCGCGCTGATATTCGGCGGCACCCGTCTCGCCGCCGCCTTCCGGCGCCGCAGGCGGCTGTCGGCGACGGCCACTTCGGCGGCCGGCGCGCTCTTCCTCGGGTTCGCGGTCAAGCTGACGCTCGCCAGCGCGTAGGGCGCCTCACGCCGGCCGCTTCAGGGCCCGCTTCAGCCGCGGGCCCAACGGCGTCTCCACGAAGCGGTGGATCAGCCAGGCCAGCAGCAGCATGCCCAGGACGGTCACGGCGAGCGTCGGCCACGGCGGCAGACCCAGCCCCCGGTGCAGCACCCGGATGACGAACCAGCCCAGGTGCTCGTGGACCAGGTAGAACGGGTACGTCAGCGCCCCGGCCGTCACCAGCCAGGGCCAGGAGGCCCACCGGGTCCACCCCAGCGCCACGGCGGCCACGGCGGCGAAGGCCACGGTGACGATCAGCACGACCACGTACGGGTCGCGGTGGACGCCGCCGGGGGCGCCCGGGTGCCACAGACCCTGCGTGGCCTCGCTCTGCGCGAGCAGCCAGGACACCGCGACGATGCCCCACAGCAGCAGGTCGCTGCCGAAGCGGTGGATCAGGTACAGGGCCAGACCGCCGACGAAGAAGGGCGCGTACTCCGGCATGAGCAGCTGGTCCGTCAGCTCGTTGCCGGACGTGCGGCACACGGCGGCCGCGAGCGTCCAGACGCAGGCGAACAGCACCACCCGCCGGTAGGTGACTCCCCGCGCGACGACGAACAGCGCGAACAGCGCGTAGAAGCGCACCTCCACCCAGAGCGTCCAGCACACGCCCAGCACCCGGGTGGCACCCATGGGCTGCTGCAGCATCGTCAGGTTGACCAGGAACTCGTCGAGGCGGACCGGGTGCACGACGGCCGGGAGGGCGACGGCCGCCGCGGTCACCAGGACCAGGGCGACCCAGTAGGCGGGGTAGAGGCGGGCCACGCGGGAGCGGAAGAAGTCGCCCAGGGTGCGGCCCCAGCTGCTCATGCAGATGACGAAACCGCTGATGACGAAGAAGAACTGCACGCCCAGGCAGCCGTAGACGGCCACCCGGGACAGGGTCGGGAAGACGTGGGCCGGGTGCTGGTGCCAGGACGCGGCGACCGGGCCGCCGCGTCCGGCGTAGTGGTAGAGGCAGACCAGCAGGGCGGCCGCCAGGCGCAGGCCGTCCAGGGCGAGCAGCCGGCTCCGGCGCCCGCCGGGGGCGGACGGCGCGGCGGGAACGGCGTCGAGGGTGGGGGACGAAGCGGACGTGGTGCGGGACGCCTCGGCGGCACTCGGCGCCTCACGCCACGGACCGGGCCGCCGGGCTCCCGGGCCGCCAACTCGTCGGCGGACGTTCACCGGGCGCCTCAACGCCGCACCGACCTGCGCAGACCGCGCGCCTTGCGGGCCATCCGGCGCACGGTGGCGTTGCGCGGGATGAACGCCAGCTGGGCTGGCACCCCGCCGGGCAGCGCCAGCGACGTCAGCCGCTTGCGCTTGAAGTAGCGCAGCGTCCGCTGGTCCAGGTTCCCGGCGAGCCAGCCCTCCGCCTCCGGTCGCAGCCCCGGCAGGATCTTCGGCTGCATCGCGAAGCCGACGGCACGCACCAGCGCGCCCAGCGCCGCCACGTCCATGCCCGGGCGCTGCGCGGTGACGGCGGCGCGGTCGCCGAGCTCGGGCAGCAGGGCGTCCACGAGGGTGACCGGCACCCGGTTGCTGTTCTCGTACGGCGTCAGCCGCTCCAGCAGCAGTTCGGTGCCGACCCGGGCGACCGGGAGGCCGTAGAGTGCGGAGGCGGTGAGCAGGGCGGTGGAGAAGCAGCCGACGACCAGCGCCGGACGCATCCGCTGGTACAGCACCTCGGCGAGGACCGGCGTGTCGAGCACGGTCAGCTCGGCGCCCAGCCTCTCCGCCTCCTGCTCCAGGGAGCGGGTGAAGCGGGCCGGGGCACTGGGGTGCGGCTTGAACACCACCCGGGTGTGGCCGAGCGCGACCGCGCCCTTCAGCATCCGGACGTGCAGGGCCTCCTCCTGCTCCGGGGTGAGGATCTCCAGCGCGGACAGGTACTGGCCGAGCAGCAGCGCGGGTTCCTCGACCGCCGGGAGGCCGTCGCCGAGCGGGGCGAGTTCGGCGAGCACCTTGGTGAAGGCGGGCGTCGGCACGATCTCGCCGGGCACGGCGAACTCGGTGAGCAGCAGCGGCTCCAGGCCGGGCACCAGGTCGAGGTGGAGCACGCGGTCCACGCGGGTGCCGACCAGCGGGTCGATCTTGTTGCGGGTCGGGCCGTAGCTCATGAGTCCGTCGGCGTAGACCGTGACCGGGGCGCCGGTGAAGATCTGCGCGAGCGCCAGGGACGGGTTGACCTGGATCGACTCCACCGCCAGTTCGACGTCCTCGTCGCCCAGCTGCCACTCGTGGCGCAGGAAACGCTCCCAGAGCGGCAGGTCGTCGACGCGGGGCGCCCAGCCGCCCGGGTGGAACGGGAAGATCGTCTCGTTGTAGGAGATCACGTCGTCGAAGCGGTCGCGCAGCTTCTCGAACCCGGGCATCTCGTCCAGGCCGGGCGTGGTCTCGGGCGTGGCCGCGTTGTTGCAGACCAGCAGGATCCGCCGGCCGGCCGGGCGGAAGCAGCCGGAGTCCAGGGCGGCGGCGAGCGTGGCCGTGCCGTACAGCGTCGACGCCTGGAAGATCTGGGTGCTCACGCGGCGGCTCCCGCGGGGGCGGGACGGCGGCGCAGCCGGCGCAGCTTGGTGGCGCGCAGCAGGTCCATGGAGTCCAGCGCCTCGTCCAGCACGTCCTGCGGCATGCGCCGCAGCGCGGCGGCACTCAGGGATTTCAGTTTCTTCGCCACCGCGGGCTCGAACCTTTCGATGGATCCCAGATGATGGGAAATGATGGCGCAATACGTGCGGACGGCCTTCGGCAGCAGCGCGTCCGCCTCCGGGTCCGTGGCGGTTTCCGCGACGACCTGGTCGAAGGCGCGAATGAAATCGAGCTGGCGTATGTCGCCGATCTGGGTGAGTGACGAGGCGACCCCGCGCCGGTAGAACACGCCGAGGAGACTCACCGCGGCGAAGGACTCCGCCTCCCGGTGCAGCTTCCAGATCCACGGCCGGTCCTCGGCCGTGCGCAGCCCGTCGGTGAAGTGCAGCAGCCCCCGGTCCACCAGCCGGCGGTGGTAGACGCCCGCCCACGCGTACGCGTAGTCCACCGACGTGGACCGGTCGGCGGGCAGTATCGCCTCGCGCGGGTCGAGCACCACGTTCCGCCGCCCGACCGGCACCCGGTGCACGGCGCGGGCCCGCGCCGTGCACTGCACATGGTCGGTGCGCACGAAGTCGCAGCCCAGTTCCTCGACGGCCGAGACCAGCCGCGGGAGGTAGCCGGGAGCGAGCCAGTCGTCGCCGTCCAGGAAGGTCAGGTACTCGCCGCGCGCCCGGTCGATGCCGGTGTTGCGCGCGGTCGCCAGCCCCCCGTTCCGCTCGTGCCGGACGAGGACCGCGCCCGGCAGCTCGCGCTCCGCGCGCGCGAGGATGTCTGGTGTCCCGTCGCGGGAACAGTCGTCGACGAGAATGAATTCGAAGTCCTCACGCGCGTTCGCGCTCAGACTCCTGAGGGTGTCGGGCGCGTATTGCTGCACGTTGTAGAACGGCACGATGACGGAGAGCTTGACCACGCCAGGGACGTTAGGGCGAAGCCCGTCATTCGTCTTGACGCCCTGCTTGATGCCGGGTGAACGACGTATGGCGAAGCTGTGAACCAGGCCTTTTTCCCGCGCGTTCCCGGCCCGATTCGCCATTCGGCGATGTGCTGTTAACCGTCTGTTGCTTTCGGGTTGGGCGGAACCTCGGAATGGCTTCCTAGCGTCTTCGACGTGCCAGCAAGTGCTACGAACTCCCTGCGGGTCGCCGTCCTCGCCGATTCCGACACCCGGTGGAAGTGGGGCGCGCTCACCGCGCAGCGCGTCACCCCCACCGGCGACGGAATCCGCCTCGACGGCTACCTCCTGCGGGGCCGGGCCACCCCCACCGCCCGCCAGCTGCAGGAGGTCGGCGTCCACGCCGACTCCCTGCGCGAGGTCACCGGCGTGGAGTTCCTGCGCGCCATGCGGGAGGGGTCGTACGACGTCCTCGTCCTCGCGCTGGTCGGCGGCGGCGTCCAGGCCATGCTGCACGGGCTGCGCGCCGTCTGGGCCGGCACCGGCGAGCGGCCCGTCGTCGTCACCGGCTACGTCGGTGTCGTCTACGAGAAGCTCGCCGACGGCCTGCTGCTGCGGCACGGCGCGGACCTCGTCCTCGCCAACTCCCGCCACGACGCGGACCGGTTCCGTGCCGTGTACGAGGGTGTGGGCGCCGACGCCTCCTCGGTCACCGAGGTCGCGCTGCCCTTCCTCGGCGGGGCGCCGTACACCGGCGAACACGACCCCTACACGGTGGTGTTCGCGGCCCAGCCGTCCGTGCCGGCGAGCCGCAAGGACCGTACGTACCTGCTGAACCGGCTGATCGAGCACGCCCGCAGGCACCCCGAGCGCGAGGTGCTGCTGAAGCTGCGCTCCAAGCCCGGCGAGCACACCACCCACATCGAGGAGCTGCCGTACCAGAAGCTGGTCCAGGGCAGGGATCTGCCCGCCAACTTCCGCCTGGTCTACGGCCACATGGGGGAGGTGCTGGACCGCACCGACCTGCTGGTCACCGTCAGCTCCACGGCCGCCCTCGAAGCCCTGCACCGCCGCGTCCCCACGGTCGTCCTGACCGACCTGGGCGTGCGCGAGGCGCTCGGCAACCACCACTTCACCGGCTCCGGCTGCCTCGCCTCCTGGGACCAGCTCGACGCCGGGCACCGGCCGGCGCCGGACGAGGAGTGGGTGGCCCGGCAGGGCGTCGCCGCCGACGGCGGCTACGCGACGGCCTTCGACACCGCCCGCGCACGCATCACCAAGCTGCTCGGCCGCCCCGGCGGCCTGCCGCCCCTGACCCCCTACTACACCCCCGCGACCGCACCCGGCTATCTCCCCGGCATCCTCGCCCGGCACCACCTCGGCCCCGACGGCGTGCCGCTGCCCGGCGCGCCCGCCGCCGACAAGGAGCCCGGACCGGTCCGCCAGATCGTCCGCCGCGCCGCGCGGGGCGCCTACCGCCACGGCGTGCAGCGCGTCGCCCCGGTGATCCGCCGGATGGGGGAGCTGTGACGACCCTCCCAGGCTTTCCCGGGACCTTCCAAGGAGACCCCATGTCCAACCCGGCCAACCCGGAAGCGGGCCAGGGCGCTTCGGTGCGCCGCGTGCTCGCGGTGATCCCCGCGCGCGGCGGCTCCAAGGGCGTGCCCGCGAAGAACCTCGCCCCCGTCGGCGGGGTCCCGCTGGTGGCCCGCGCGGTGCGCGAGTGCCGGGCCACCCGGCTGGTGACCGACGTCGTCGTCTCCACCGACGACCAGGCCATAGCCGCCGCCGCCCGCGAGGCCGGCGCCGAGGTCGTGCTGCGCCCGGCCGCCATCGCCGGGGACACGGCGACCTCCGAGGCCGCGGTGCTGCACGCCATGGACGCCCACGAGGCGCTGCACGGCGCGGCGGTCGACGTGGTCCTGCTCGTGCAGTGCACCAGCCCGTTCCTCGTCCGCGAGGACATCGACGGGGTGGCCGGCGCGGTCGCCGAGGACGGCGCGGACACGGCGGTGACCGTGGCCCCCTTCCACGGCTTCGTGTGGCGCGAGGCCGACACGGAGCCCCAGGGCGGGGTGGGCGTCAACCACGACAAGGCCTACCGCCCGCGCCGCCAGGACCGCCCCCAGGACTTCCTGGAGACGGGCGCCGCCTACGCCATGGACGCGGCGGGCTTCCGCGAGCACGGGCACCGCTTCTTCGGCCGCACGGAACTCGTCCGCACCGACCCCGCGCGCGTGCTGGAGATCGACGACCCGCACGACCTGGCCCGGGCCCGCGCCCTGGCCCCCCTCTTCGACGCGGACCTCCCCGGTTCGCTCCCCACCTACGACGACATCGACGCCGTAGTCCTCGACTTCGACGGCACCCAGACCGACGACCGGGTGCTGATCGACTCCGACGGACGGGAGTTCGTCTCCGTGCACCGCGGAGACGGGCTCGGCATCGCCGCCCTGCGCAGGAGCGGTCTGCGGATGCTGATCCTGTCCACGGAACAGAACCCGGTGGTCGCCGCCCGGGCCCGGAAGCTGAAGCTCCCGGTGCTGCACGGCATCGACCGCAAGGACCTCGCCCTCAAGCAGTGGTGCGAGGAACAGGGCATCGCGCCGGAGCGCGTGCTCTACGTCGGCAACGACGTCAACGACCTCCCCTGCTTCGCCCTCGTCGGCTGGCCGGTGGCGGTCGGAAGCGCCCACGACGTCGTACGCGGCGCCGCACGCGCGGTCACCACCGTCCCCGGCGGTGACGGCGCGATCCGGGAGATCGCCAGCTGGATCCTCGGCCCCTCTCTCGATTCCCTCCCCAAGTAAGGACATCTCAGCCATGAGCACCAACTCCCGTATCCGTACCTTCGGTTCGCGCGAGGCCGGCCCCGGCCGCCCGGTCTACATCTGCGGCGAGATCGGCATCAACCACAACGGTGAGCTGGAGAACGCGTTCAAGCTGATCGACGTGGCCGCCGAGGCCGGCTGCGACGCCGTGAAGTTCCAGAAGCGCACGCCGGAGATCTGCACCCCGCGCGACCAGTGGGACATCGAGCGCGACACCCCCTGGGGCCGCATGACCTACATCGACTACCGCCACCGGGTGGAGTTCGGCGAGGACGAGTACCGCCAGATCGACGAGTACTGCAAGGAGAAGGGCATCGCCTGGTTCGCCTCCCCGTGGGACACCGAGGCCGTCGCCTTCCTGGAGAAGTTCGACGTCCCGGCGCACAAGGTGGCGTCCGCCTCCCTGACCGACGACGAGCTGCTGCGCGCCCTGCGCGCCACCGGCCGCACGATCATCCTGTCCACCGGCATGTCGACCCCGCGCCAGATCCGCCACGCGGTCGAGGTCCTCGGCTCGGACAACATCCTGCTGTGCCACGCCACCTCCACCTACCCGGCGAAGGCCGAGGAGCTGAACCTCCGCGTGATCAACACGCTGGAGAAGGAGTACCCGAACGTCCCGATCGGCTACTCCGGCCACGAGACCGGCCTGCAGACCACGCTGGCCGCCGTCGCCCTCGGCGCCACCTTCGTCGAGCGCCACATCACCCTCGACCGCGCCATGTGGGGCTCCGACCAGGCCGCCTCCGTCGAGCCGCAGGGCCTGACCCGCCTGGTCCGCGACATCCGCACCATCGAGGCGTCCCTCGGTGACGGCGTCAAGAAGGTCTACGACTCCGAGCTCGGCCCGATGAAGAAGCTGCGCCGCGTCACCGGCGTCGTCGCCGAGGCGGACATCGCGGCCGCGGCGGGCGAGCCGGTCGCGGTCTGACCCCCGCTCTCCTGACTCCCTTACGACGGGACGGTCGTACCCCGATGAGCCCCCGCGCCGGTCACGCCGGCCACCCCGCCCACACGCTCGCCTTCGTGGAGAGCCCGGTACAGCTGCTGAACGTACTGGAGTGGGCCCACCTGCACGGCCTGCGCGGCGCCGGGCAGGACTCCCTGCCGTCCTTGCCCTCACAGGTGAGGCGGACGGTGGCCGGCGGCCCGACCCCGGCCGGCGCGGAGCTCACCGTCGTCGTCCTCTCCCCGACCGACCCCATGACCCGCGGCCAGCTGCGCCGCATGGCGGACCTGGCCCGGGACGAGGGGTACGGGGTGCGCTGGGAGGAGGCCCGCGGCGGCACCACGGCCCCCTTCCACACCATCGGCGGCCTCGCGGGCCCCCTGCGCCGCGCCGACCGGATCGTCATGGGAGACCCCTTCTCCCGCTACGTCCAGCTCCTGCTGACCATCACGCGCGCCCGTGACCTGGTCGTCGTGGACGACGGCACGGCGACGATGGAGTTCGTCGCCCAGCTCGCCCGCGGCGAACGCCTGGTCCGCTGGCACCGCAAGGGCGGCCGCCCCGGCCCGCGCGACCTGCTCTTCGCGCCGGTCTCCTCCTCGGCCCGCCGCCGCCTGACCCCGAGCGCCCGCCGCAGGGTCGAGGTGTTCTCCTCCATGCCGATGACGGAGGTCCCGGACGGCGTCACGGTCACCGCGAACGACTTCGCCTGGACCCGCGCCCGCTTCGGCCCGCCCCGCATCACGAAGACGGCCGACATGGTCGGCACCTCCCTGGTGGAGACGGGAGTCGTGGACGGCGACCGCTACCTCGACGCCGTGCGCAACCTCGCCAAGACCCACGGCGCCACCCGCTACTTCGCCCACCGCCGCGAGAGCACCGACAAACTCCACCGCCTGGCCGCCGAGACGGGCCTGGAGATAGTCCGCCCCGACCTCCCCCTGGAACTGATAGCCCGCCGCGGCCCCATCGGCCGCACCATCCTCAGCTTCCCCTCCACGGTCGTCCACACCCTCCCCCTGGCCCTCACCGGCACGGGCGTCCGCGTGGCCGTCTGCGACATCGACCCCACCTGGCTGACGGACCACGCCTCACCACGGGCCCAGGGCTTCCTGTCGGGGGTGACGGGGACGGCACGGGACGTGCACCGGCTGGCGGCGGTGGTGGCCTGAGAGCTGCCCGCGAGGTGGAACCGGCGACGAGGGCGTCGCGGCGGCCTCCGGTGGCGCGGGCCGGCGTGGGGTGTCACCGGGGGAGGACGGCCCCTGGGCCGCCCAGTTCGCCGATGAGTCGGCGGTACGTCTCGAAGGCCGGTTTGGGGGTGTAGTCGTCGCGCAGGAGGCCGAACCGGTGGAACAGTCCGTCGGCCCCGCTGTCGGCGTCCCGCAGGGAGAAGAACGAGTAACCGTCGATGTTGAGGTCGGCCGCGAGGGCGGCCACCGTTCGGACGACCGTCTCGAGGACCACGGCCTGTCGCTGGTCGGGGCGGCCCGGGCCGGTGGGCCAGCCGTTCTCGCACACACGGAGCGCGACGGTGTCCGGGATACCCGCCTTCGGCAGGTGGGTGCGCCGGAAGGCGGTGAGGACCGCGGTGACCGCTCCGGCCAGCTGGTCGACGGCGATCGGCCGGAAGACGTCGGGGAAGAAGTCCAGGCCGACGTAGTCCAGGCTCTCCAGGAAGCGTGTGCCGGCCAGAGCGGCGAGCTCGGACCAGAACGTGTCGGCCGGATCGAAGGTCGGCACCGCGTTGAAGCCGACCGCCAGAGCGTGCCCCTGGGCCAGGGCTTCCTGTTTGGCCGTGACGACTCCCTGGACCAGGGCGTTCAGGACGTTGGGGATGCTGCCGTCGAGGACGGGGAGATCGGCGTTCGGTTCCTCGCAGATCTGCAGTGATGCCAGACGGGGTCCTTGAGTCCGGACGGTTTCACGGATGAACTCCAGCCACGCCTCCAGCCGGCCGGACGGCTCGCGGAAGGGCAGCACGAGGTCGAGTCTGCGTCCACGTCGCACGTACGCCTGCGGGTCGGTGGGCGTGGGCGGTTCCCGCGGTGCCACGGTCTCGGCGAACGGGTGGTAGGCGCGGACCGACAGGGTCGCCGCGGTGCCTTGCAGCGCGTCGAGTGCGTCGGTTATGCGGTCCGGCAGGTCCGGCCTGACCGGACGGACGATCCCCTTGTCGTCGCCCAGGAGCGCGCCCGGGTAGATGCCGAAGGTCAGAGCCATGGTCGATCCCCCTGCAGAATAATTTTGGTGTCACACCAAATTTGTGGCGACACTATCATGTGGGCCGTGGGCCTTCGAGAGACCAAGAAGCAGCGGACCCGCACGGCGATCGCCGACGCGGCGCTGGTGCTGTTCATGGAGCACGGCTTCGACCGGGTCACGGTCGCCGACGTGGCGCGGCAGGCGGGTGTGTCCACCAACACCGTGTTCAACTACTTCTCCACCAAGGAGGACCTCTTCTTCGACCGTCAGGCCGAGGCCGAGGGTCGTCTCGCCGCCCTGGTGCGCGGCCGGGCACCCGGGACCTGCCCGGTGGAGGTCGTTCGCGACGACCTGCTGGTCGCCCTGCGCCAGAACGAACCCATGCTCGGGCTCCACCCCGGCGCACCCGGGTTCTGGCGGGTCATCCATGACAGCCCCGCTCTGCGCGCACGCGAACGCGAGATCGGCGAACACGCCGAGGCCGCCCTGGCCGAAGCTCTGGCGGAGCATCCACCGGCCACGGCATCGGGCAACGCCGACCTGCCGATCCCCGCGCTTCTCGCGGGCGCCATCACCGGGACGCACCGGGCAGCCCTGCGCGAGATCCAGCGCCGCATCATGTCCGGCGAGTCCCCGGCGCGCGTCCGCGACGCGGTTGCCCCAGCAGCGGCCCAGGCCTTCGACCGGCTGTGCCGCGGCCTGCACGGGGACGCTGCCGACCGGACGGCGAGGCCGTGAACAGGGGCGCGTCCAGAACGCGTGAACGGCTCGGAACTTCGCTCGCGGGGGTAGACGCCTCGGGCGCGGATGCCGGGCAAAGCGGTAGCGGTCGGGGATCCGCCTGCGCAGACTGTCGCTCGTGGAGCGCTTGGTGGAGATCGCGGTGCGGCTGGTCGAGGTCGGCGGTGTTGTCGGGGTGTGCCTGGGAGGCAGCCGGGCCAGAGGTGCGCACAGCCCCGACTCCGACTACGACCTGGGGCTCTACTACCGGCCACCGCTGGACACCGCCGCGCTGCGCCTGCTTGCGGCCGAGCTGACCGGTGAGCCGGTGGAGGTCACCGAGCCGGGCGGCTGGGGGCCGTGGGTCGACGGTGGTGCCTGGCTGACCGTCGACGGGCAACGCGTCGACTGGATCTACCGCGACCTGGACCGGGTCCACCGAGTCTGGCGACAGTGCCAGGCCGGACAGTTCGAGATCGGCGCCCAGCCCGGTCACCCCCTGGGGGTGTACTCCCACGCCTACGCCGGCGAGCTGGCCCTCGGACGCGTCCTCGCCGACCCCGGCGGCGAGCTTCTGGCCCTGCAGGAGCAGACACGGCTCTATCCGGAGCCCCTGCGCGCAGCTCTCATCGACAACGCGCGCTGGGAGGCGCCGTTCATCCTGGCCTGCGCTCGCAAGGGCGCGGCCCGCGGTGACGCCTTCTACGTCGCCGGCTGCCTCTTCCGCGCGGTCGGACTCCTCGCGCACGCACTCCACGCCCATGCCAGGCGCTGGCTGCTCAATGAGAAGGGTGCGGTGCGGGCCGCGGGAGAACTAGGCGGTGTCTCGGTGGACTTCGCCGGTCGTGCGCGCCAGTTGTTCTCCGCGCTCGGTACCACTCCGGACACGCTCACTGCCGCGCTGGGTGAAGCCGACAGACTGGTCGCAGAGGTGTGCGGTGAGTTCGCTCGATGAGTGGGGCCCCTGGCGGTCGTTCTATGGATGTTGCTCGGTTTTGAGAGCTGCGACAAAGGGGGTGAAGGCTTCGGCGGCGAAGGTCAGGGTGCCACGGGCGGGGTCCTTGGAGTCGCGGACGGCTATGTGCAGGGGGTGGGGTGCGATCTCCACGCAGGCGTTGCCGTCACCACTGCCGGAGTAGGAGGACTTCCGCCAGTTGTCCGGGGTGGTCACCGTGCACCTCACAGTTCCTTGGCCAGTCTCCGGATGAGGTCACGCGACCGGGACGGGTCGAGTGACGCTTCCTTCACTCTACGGAAGAGTGTTCGGAAGACCTCGAGCTGTGCCTCGGAGTCGATGAGCAGGGCGCCGTGTGGGCCGTCGCGGACGACGGTGTCCAGCTTGGGGGCCGGGCCGCCGGCGTACACCATGGCCGCCGTGATGTCAGCGAAGCCGTCCAGGTCGAAGGGGATGACCCGTACGGTTACGTGGTCTGCCTCGGAGAGTTCCAGGATGCGTCCGAGCTGGGCCCGAGAGGCTTCACGACCGCCCACCTTGATCCGCAAGGCCGCTTCGTGCACCAGCACCTCATACGGCACGGGTTCCGCTTGTTCGAGGATGACACGCCGATGCATCCGGTGGTGCACGCGCAACTCCAACTCCTCCTGCGGCAGTTCCGGTACCCGGCGGGAGAACAACGCCCTCGCGTAGTCCTCCGTCTGCAACAGGCCCGGGACGTGCAGGAAGTCGACGTCCCAGCGATAGGAGGCGTGGTACTCCAACTCGGACAGGTCCAGGAATGAGGTGGGCAACAGTCCCCGGTACTCCTCCCACCAGCCTTGTGTCCGATCGGTGGCCAGGGCGACCAAGGCGTCGATGAGCTTCTCGTCGGTGCAGGAATAGTTGGACGCGAGGCGACGGAGTCGCTTCTCGCTCACGCCTGCGAGTGCGGACTCGATGTGGGTGATCTGTGGGGCGCTCACCCCGAGCAGCGCTGCCGACTCCCGAGCGGTAAGACCTGCCGCTTCGCGGAGCCTGCGCAGTTCGGTGGCCAGCCGCATCTGCCGTGCCGTCGGTTCGCGCCTCAGTGCCATCGATCGCTCCCTGGTCCAACGCGCCCGCAGACGAGACTCGTTCGGAGTCAGGTTACTGGACCCGCTTGCGAAACATGAATCAATAGACCTACTTTCAGTTACGTAAGGCGTACGTAGCGGAAGCGCACCGCCCCGTCATGCCACGACGGCTGCGGCAAAGCCACCGCGCGCCGAATCCCCCTGCCATCGAACGGAGTTGCTGCCGTATGCCCGAAAGCCGGGAGACCTGGGACTACACCCTCTACATCCCCAACGACCTCAGAGCCGTGACGATCTCGCGCCGCACCCTGCGTCTGATCCTGACGATGCACGGCCTGATCGGGCTGGTGGACACGGCGGAACTCCTCGCCACGGAGCTGGTCTCCAACGCCGTACGCCACACCAAGGGGCCGGCCGCGCTCAGGGTCCGCCGCACCCCGGAGGGCGCGGTGTGGATCGGGGCCTGGGACACCGACCCCGCACCACCGGAACCGCCGCCGACCTTCGACCAGGTCGCCGAGATGGGGGAGGAGGGCCGGGGCCTGGCCCTGATCCGGGCGTGCGCCGACTACTGGGGCTGGCAGCCCTCGGCCCGGTTCGGCAACCGGGGCAAGTACGTGTGGTGCGAACTCGCGGCGGCCTAACTCGTTGATCACGTCGACCGACCGAAAGGAGAGCTGATGGTCAGCTCGTCGCACGAGGCGATGCACCGCATCTTCCAGAAGGACCCCACGCTGCTGACCCGGGCCTTGCAGCGCGTGCTGCACGTGCCGTTCCCCGAGCCGCGCGAGATCGCCGCGCTGAACGTGGACCTCACCGAGATCGAACCGGTCGAGCGCCGCGTGGACACGCTGCTACGGGCGGAGACGGACGAGGGCACCTACCTCTTCGTGATCGAGGCGCAGAAGAAGGTGGACGAGCGCAAGCGGGGCAGCTGGCCCTACTACCTCTCCTACCTGTACGAGAAGTTCCGCTGCGAGCCGATCCTCATCGTCACCACCCAGAGCAGCACCACCGCCCGATGGGCCGCGCGCCCGATCCGGCTCGGCTTCCGCGACTGGCACTCGCTGACCGTGCGACCCCTGGTGCTGGGCCCGGACAACGTGCCGGTGATCACCGACGAGCGGACGGCCGTACAGGACGTCCCCCTTGCGGTGCTCTCGGCGATGACACACGGACGCGGCCCCCAGGCCCCGGCCATACTGGAATCCACGGCAGCCGCCCTGCGGACCATCGACCCCGACAGCGCCGCGGTATTCGTACAGTTCGTCGACTCCTGCCTGGCCGACCCCCAGGCGAAGCAGATGTGGAGGGACCTGATGACGGCGATCCAGTACTTCTGGCGACACCCGCTGGCCGAGCAGGTACGTGAAGAAGGCCGTGAAGAAGGCCGCGAGGAAGGCCGCGAAGAGGGGCGCCTCCAGGATCGCCGGGAGATGGTCCTGCGCATCCTGGAGTGGCAGTCCGTGCCGGTGCCCGACCACGTCCGCGAGCGCGTGAACGCCTGCACCGACCTCGACCGGCTCGAAGTCTGGATCCGGCGAGCGATGCACGCCAAGGACGCAGCCGAGCTCTTCCTCGAAGACTGAGCGTGTGAAGACAATGCTCCGGTGACCGCAGACACAGACCGCCCCAGATGGTGGTACGCCCTCCGGAATTTCGCCTGCTTCTTCGTGGCCGGCGTGCTCGGATCCCTCGCCTACGGAGCGATGACGCATCGTCCGGACGAGGTGCCCTGGGGCGGTGTGCTGTTCGGGGCGGGCGTGTGCGCGGTGCTCGGCGTGCTGCTCCCGGGGCGGGGTCGGCGCTGAGCCCTCAGCCGGGCTTGCGGGCCAGGACGAAGGCCCGGGGCCGTTTTCCGCCCTCCTCCGGCTCCCGCGTCACCGTCGCCGCCGGTTGCAGGCCCGCCTCCTCCAGCAGGGCCGCCACCTGGGCCGGGGTGCGCCAGTAGTAGTGCAGGTCGATCTCGTGGCCGAAGCGTTCCGTGAGGTGGAGACCGCCCGGTTCGGGGCCCGTCTGGAAGGCGAGGAGGACCGGGGCGCCGGGGGTCAGGGTGCGGTGGAACTCGGCGAAGGCCGCCGGCAGGTGGGTGTCGGGGACGTGGATCGTCGAGTAGAGGGCGAGGATGCCGCCCAGGGTGGCGTCCGGGAGGTCCAGGGACGTCATCGAGCCCACGTGGAAGCGGAGCCGGGGGTGGGCCTCGCGGGCCAGGTTCACCATGGCGGGGGAGACGTCGACGCCGAAGACCGGGACGCCCAGGCCGTGCAGGCGGGCGGCGACGTAGCCGGGGCCGCTGCCCAGGTCGGCCACGGGGGCCGGGCCGTTCGCCGTGACCAGTTCGGCGAAGGCGGTGATCAGCGCCCGGTCCAGGGCGTGGGACAGGCCGTCCGGGAACTGGGACGCGTAGTCCTTGGCGATCGCGTCGTAGGAGGAGCTGGTGGTCTGCAGGAAGTCCGCGCTCGAGTCGCTCACGACGGCGGACCCTACCGGCGCGGGCAGGGTCCGGTGTGTGGACTGGGCGCGCGCGATCATGTCATGGCATGGTATGCGTGGAAGTGGAAACAAAGGTCTTACCCAGCACAGACCACCGCCATGCGTCCGACGGTCAGATTTTCTTCCCCTAACGGGTTGAACTTTTGTTGATCGAGGGGTGACCGACAGGTCGGGCGTCCTACCCTTCAGAGGGTGAAACAGTTGATGTCCCTAGAGTCCGAGGCCGGCCTCCCGGGGGATGTGCTCCCCGGCGTGCTGAGCGAGTCACTGCACGCCGAACTCGTCGCGTTCCGCCGCGACCTGCACATGCACCCCGAGTTGGGCAACCAGGAGTTCCGTACGACCGCCGCGATCAAGGAGCGGCTCGAGCAGGCCGGGCTCCGGCCCCGCGTGCTCGCCTCCGGAACAGGACTCGTCTGTGACATCGGGCTGCGGGAGGGCGAGCGGTCGGCCATCCCCGTGCTCGCTCTGCGTGCCGATATCGACGCCCTGCCCATTCCGGACACGAAGAGTGACTGTGCGTACCGGTCCACCGTGCCCGATCGGGCGCACGCCTGCGGGCACGACATGCACACGACCATCGTGCTCGGCACCGGTCTCGTCCTCGCCGACCTGCACGCCAAGGGGCTGCTGTCCCGGCCGGTGCGGCTGATCTTCCAGCCCGCCGAGGAGGTGCTGCCCGGCGGTGCCCTGGACGCCATCGAGGACGGGGTGCTGGCCGGGGTCGGGCGCATCCTCGCCGTGCACTGCGACCCCCGGGTGGACGCCGGCAAGGTCGGGCTGCGGCACGGGCCGATCACCAGCGCCTGCGACCGGCTGGAGATCGCGCTCGACGGGCCCGGCGGGCACACCGCCCGCCCGCACCTGACCACCGACCTGGTCACCGCCGCCGCACGCGTCGCCGTCGACGTGCCCGCGCTGATCGCCCGCCGGGTCGACACCCGTGCCGGGCTGGCCCTGACCTGGGGCCGGATCGAGTCGGGCCACGCGCCGAACGTGGTCCCGCAACACGCCGAGCTGGCCGGAACCGTGCGCTGCCTGGACCTGGAGGCGTGGCGGGAGGCGCCCGACATCGTGCACGCCGCGATCGACGAGGTCGCCACCCTGCACCGGGCCAAGTCCGAGATCAACTACGTGCGCGGGGTGCCGCCGGTGGTGAACGACCGGGAGTCCACCGAACTGCTGCGCAGGGCCATGGCCGCCCGCCGCGGCCGGGACTCCGTCGAGAGCACCGAGCAGAGCCTGGGCGGCGAGGACTTCTCCTGGTACCTGGAGCGCGTGCCCGGCGCCATGGCCCGCCTCGGCGTGCGCAAGCCGGGCGAGCGCACCGTGCGCGACCTGCACCAGGGCGACTTCGACGCCGACGAGCACGCGATCACGGTGGGCGTGGAGTTGTTCACCGCCGCCGCGTTCCTGGAGCCCAACGGCTCCAACGGCGCGACGCGCTGAGCCGGCACACCCCGTCGTGAGCCACGGCCCCCGCACCCGCGGGGGCCGCCGCGCGCTCCGGCGCAACACGCTCGCAAGCCATTCGTTCACGGTCTGCAACACAGCCGTGAGAGAGCTCAGATCCCGAGTTCAGGCAGTGTTTGCCTCGAATCGATAACGGCTTCCGATGGGGTGTTTTTCTGACATCTACGCGCGTTACGATGCCGCGAAGCCGACGCCGCCGGGGCGCTCGGCCCGAGTACCGCATGGTGCTCACATCAAGCGCCGCACATGGCGCTCAGGTCAGGTGAAGGAGCCTCCCGTGCGCCGGGTAGCCAAGCTTTCCGCTGCGTGTCTCGCGACCGCGGCCCTCGCCGTGACTGCCACCGCGTGTGGCAGCACCTCCTCCGACAACAACAGCTCGTCGTCGTCCTCCTCGGGTGGCGGCAAGGGCGTCAAGATCGGTCTCGCCTACGACGTCGGCGGCCGTGGCGACCGCTCCTTCAACGACTCCGCCGCGCGCGGTGCCGACAAGGCGGAGAAGGAGTTCGGCGGCTCCATCAAGGAGCTGACCGCCAAGACCTCCGACACCGAGGCCGACCGCGAGCAGCGCCTGTCGGACCTCGCGGACGCCGGCTACAACCCGATCATCGCCGTCGGTTACGCCTACGCCCCGTCCATGACGAAGGTCGCCGCGAAGTACCCGAAGACCAGCTTCGGCATCGTCGACTCGGTGGTGGACGCCAAGAACGTCGACAGCATCACCTTCACCGAGGAGCAGGGCTCCTACCTCGCCGGTGTCGCCGCCGCGCTCAAGACGAAGAAGGACCACGTCGGCTTCATCGGCGGCGTCGACGTCCCGCTGATCAAGAAGTTCGAGGCGGGTTACGTCCAGGGCGTCAAGGACACCAACCCGAAGGTCAAGGTCGACACCCAGTACCTGTCCCACGGCTCGGACACCTCCGGCTTCGCCAGCCCCGACAAGGGCAAGGAGGCCGCGCAGGGCATGCTGGACAACGGCGCCGACGTCGTCTACTCGGCGGCCGGCTCCTCCGGCAACGGCGCGATCGAGGCCGTCAGCGGCGCCAAGGGCGCCTGGGCGATCGGCGTCGACTCGGACCAGTACAACATCCCGGGTCTGGCCAAGTACAAGAACTCGATCCTGACCTCGATGGTCAAGAACGTCGACGTCGGCGTCTACGACTTCATCAAGTCCGTACACGACACCAAGCCGCTGACCGGCACCAACACCTACTCGCTGGCCAAGAACGGTGTCTCGCTGTCCACCAGCGGTGGCTTCATCGACGACATCCAGGCCAAGCTGGACGCGGCGAAGAAGAAGATCGTCGACGGTCAGATCAAGGTCAAGACCACCCCGTGACCTGCCCCGTGACCTGAGGGACCCCGTCGGGTCCCTCAGGAACCGGCCGGCCTCGCCGGACCTCGGCTCGGCGCGGGGGCGCCGTAACGGCACCCCTTCGCCGAGCCATAACAATGTGTCAACTCTACGCGTGTAGCGCGGAGTTGCCGCGCTAGCGTCGCCGACGCCTGCCCTCCCCTACGCAGCCCCTTTCCCCGAGGAGAGTGCGCCATCAACGCGTCCAGCCCTCCCGCTGCCGTCGAACTGCGCGGCATCACCAAGCGTTTCCCCGGCGTCGTCGCCAACCGCGACATCGACATCACGGTCCGCACGGGCACCGTCCACGCCCTGTGCGGCGAGAACGGCGCCGGCAAGTCCACCCTGATGAAGATCCTCTACGGCATGCAGCAGCCGGACGAGGGCACCATCACGGTGGCCGGCGAACAGGTCGTCTTCCACAACCCCGGCGACGCCATCGCCCGCGGCATCGGCATGGTGCACCAGCACTTCATGCTCGCCGACAACCTCACCGTCCTGGAGAACGTCGTCCTCGGCGCGGAGAAGCTGTACGGCATCGGGGGCCGGGCGCGGGCGAAGATCAACGAGATCTCCGGCGCCTACGGGCTGAACGTCCGCCCCGACGTCCTCGTCGAGGAGCTGGGCGTCGCCGACCGCCAGCGCGTGGAGATCCTCAAGGTCCTCTACCGCGGCGCCAGGACCCTCATCCTGGACGAGCCGACCGCCGTGCTCGTCCCGCAGGAGGTCGACGCGCTCTTCGCCAACCTGCGCGACCTCAAGGCCGAGGGCCTCACCGTCATCTTCATCTCCCACAAGCTGGGCGAGGTGCTCTCCGTCGCCGACGAGATCACCGTCATACGACGCGGCACCACCGTCGGCACCGTCGAGCCGAAGAGCACCACCTCCCGGCAGCTCGCCGAGCTGATGGTCGGCAGCGAGCTGCCCACCCCGGAGACGGAGGAGTCCACCGTCACGGACGTCCCCCTGCTCACCGTGGACGGCCTGCACCTCACCCAGACCGATCTCGACGGCGTCGAGCGGATCATCCTGGACGAGATCTCCCTCACCATCCACAAGGGCGAGGTCCTCGGCATCGCCGGCGTGGAGGGCAACGGCCAGTCCGAGCTGGTCGAGGCGATCATGGGCATCCGCAAACCCGACGCCGGCACCGTCACGCTCGACGGCACCGACATCACCCAGGCCCCGACCCGGGACCGCCGCGAGTCGGGCATCGGCTACATCCCCGAGGACCGCCACCGCCACGGCCTGCTCCTGGAAGCACCGCTGTGGGAGAACCGCATCCTCGGCCACGTCACCGAGCGGCCCAACTCCCGCGGCGGCCTGCTCGACATCAAGGCCGCCCGCGCCGACACCGAGCGGATCGTCCGGGACTACGACGTGCGCACCCCCGGCATCGAGGTCACCGCGGCCTCGCTGTCCGGCGGCAACCAGCAGAAGCTGATCGTCGGCCGCGAGATGAGCCACGACCCCAAGCTGCTCATCGCCGCCCACCCCACCCGCGGCGTGGACGTCGGCGCCCAGGCGGCCATCTGGGACCACATCCGCGAGGCCCGCCGCGCGGGCCTGGCCGTGCTGCTGATCTCCGCCGACCTGGACGAGCTGATCGGGCTCTCCGACACCCTGCGGGTGATGTACCGCGGCCGCCTGGTCGCCGACGCCGACCCCGCCACGATCACCCCCGAAGAGCTGGGCTCCGCCATGACGGGTGCGGCCACCGGCCGCCTGGAGCACGCAGAGGACGACGAGCGATGAACAAGCTGACCCAACGCCTCGACAAGGAGCGGCTGCTCCTCGGGATCGCGGCCCCGCTGCTGGCGGTCGTCGCCGCCCTCGTCGTCACCACCCTGGTGATCCTCGCGACCGGCAAGAACCCCGGCGACGCCTTCTCCGACATGGTGACCTACGGCTTCGCCAGCGACAGCCAGGTCTACATCCTCAACAAGGCGACGACGTACTACCTGGCCGGTGTCGCGGTGGCCATCGGCTTCCGCATGAACCTGTTCAACATCGGCGTCGACGGCCAGTACCGGCTCGCCGCGTTCATCGCCGCCGTCCTCGGCGGGGTGCTGACCGTGCCCGGCTGGATCGCCATCCCGCTGATCATCGTCTGCGCCATGGCGACCGGTGCCCTGTGGGCGGCCATCGCCGGTGTGCTGAAGGTGACCCGCGGCGTCAGCGAGGTCATCTCGACCATCATGCTGAACTCGATCGCCACCGCGGTCATCGGCTACCTGCTCCAGCCCGGAAAACTGGGCGAGCTGCAGCAGGGCGGCACCCTGGTCTCCACCAAGCCGCTGCCGTCGTCCTCGTACTTCTTCAGCATCGACACCGGCCCGGCCGGCGTGCTGGACGGCTTCATCGTCGTCGCCGTGATCGTCGGTCTGGCGTACTGGTTCGTGCTCGGCCGCACCCGGTTCGGCTTCGACCTGCGCACCGTCGGCCAGTCCGAGAGCGCCGCCGCCGCGAGCGGTGTGTCGGTGAAGAAGATGGTCGCCACCAGCATGGTCATCTCCGGCGCCGTGGCCGGTCTGATCGGCATGCCCACGCTGCTGAACGAGAGCCACCAGTACGACAACAGCTTCCCGAGCGGGATCGGCTTCACCGGCATCGCCATCGCGCTGCTCGGCCGCAACAACCCGGTCGGCATAGCGCTCGGCGCCCTGCTCTGGGGCTTCCTCGAGCGCACCACCAACCACCTGGAGTTCCAGGGCTACGACAAGGAGATCCTCGGCGTGATCCAGGGCGTCATCGTCCTGTGCGTCGTGATCGCCTACGAGGTCGTACGCCGCTACGGCCTCAAGCGCCAGCAGCAGCGGGTCGGCGCGGAACTCGCCGCCCAGGCCGCCGCTCCGACGAAGAAGCAGGAGGTGGCGTGATGACTGCCACGATGACCGACACGCCGCCGCCCGCGGCGCCCAAGGCGGCCACCGCGGCCCGGCGCCAGGGCCGTTCGCTCGGCCAGATCCTCATGATCGTCGCAGGCGCCCTGCTGCTCGTCGCCGCGGTCCGCATGATCACCGGCTCCAACCAGCTCGACTCCGCCGGCCAGGTCAGCGCCGCCCTCGGCCTCGCCGTGCCGATCGGCCTCGCCGGTCTCGCCGGCCTGTGGTCCGAGCGCTCCGGCGTGGTCAACATCGGCCTCGAGGGCATGATGATCCTCGGCACCTTCGGCGCCGGCTGGGTCGGCTGGCAGTCCAGCCCCTGGCTCGGCCTGCTGATGGGCATCGGCTTCGGTGTCCTCGGCGGCCTCGTGCACGCGGTCGCGACCGTCACCTTCGGCGTCGACCACATCGTCTCCGGTGTCGCGATCAACCTGCTCGCGCTGGGTGCCACCCAGTACCTGGCCAAGCTGTTCTTCGCCGACGGCAAGGCCGCCGACGCGGGCGGCAACCCCAAGCAGTCCCCGCCCGTGGACTCGCTGCCCAGCGTCACCGTGCCCGGTCTCTCCGACGGCCTGTCCTCGCTGGAGAAGCACCACTGGTTCCTGGTCTCCGACCTCGCGGGCATCCTCGGCGGTCTGGTCACCAACCTGTCCGTGATCACGATCCTGGCCGCCGTGCTGTTCGTCGGCAGCTGGTGGGTGCTGTGGCGGACCCCGTTCGGGCTGCGGCTGCGCTCCTGCGGCGAGAACCCGACCGCCGCGGAGTCCCTCGGCGTCAACGTCTACACCTACAAGTACGCGGCCGTGGCCATCTCCGGCGGCCTCGCCGGACTCGGCGGCGCCTTCCTCGCGCTGGTCACCTCGCACACCTACCTCGAGGGCCAGACCGGCGGCCGCGGCTACATCGGCCTCGCGGCGATGATCTTCGGCAACTGGCGTCCCGGCGGCCTCGCCATGGGCGCGGGCCTGTTCGGCTACTCCGACGCGCTCCAGCTGCGCAACGGCGGCGTGACCGTCCACGCCCTGCTGCTCCTGCTGGTCGTCCTGCTGGCGGTGCTGGCCGGCTGGAAGCTGTACCGCAAGGCGGTGTGGCAGGGCGTGGTCAGCGCCGTCATGGCCGGCCTCGTGCTGGTGTGGTACCTGCTCACCGACGAGGTCCCCAGCGACTTCGTGGGCGCCACCCCGTACGTCGTCACGCTGCTCGTGCTGTCCCTGTCGGCGCAGCGCCTGCGGATGCCGAAGGCGGACGGCATGCGGTACCGGAAGGGACAGGGCAAGTGAGCCGGGAAGCCGGGTTCGACTGGGAGACCCTGCGCGCCGAGGCGCGCGAGGCCATGTCCCACGCCTACGTCCCCTACTCGGGCTACCCGGTCGGCGTGGCCGCCCTGGTCGACGACGGGCGCACGGTCACCGGCTGCAACGTCGAGAACGCCTCCTACGGCCTTGGCCTGTGCGCCGAGTGCGGGCTCGTCTCGCAGCTGCAGCGCACGGGCGGCGGCCGCCTCACCCACTTCACCTGCGTGGACGGCACGGGTGCGCTGCTCGTGCCGTGCGGCCGCTGCCGCCAGCTGCTCTACGAGTTCGGCGGCCCGGACCTGCTCCTGGACACCCCCGGGGGCGTGCTCCCGCTCTCCGAGATGCTGCCCCAGGCCTTCGGCCCGGAGCACCTCACCAAGTAACTCCCGTACGGCCCCCCTGGCCCGCCCAGGGGGGCCGTGCACTTCGCACCTCCGGAAGGAAGCCATCGCCATGGCCATGGACGCCATCTCCGTCATCCGCACCAAGCGGGACCGCGGCGAACTGACCGACGAGCAGATCGACTGGGTCATCGACGCCTACACCCGTGGCGAGGTCGCCGACGAGCAGATGTCCGCGCTCGCCATGGCGATCCTGCTCAACGGCATGAACCGCGGCGAGATCGCCCGCTGGACGGCCGCCATGATCGCCTCCGGCGAGCGCATGGACTTCTCCTCCCTGTCCCGCCCGACGGCCGACAAGCACTCGACGGGCGGCGTCGGCGACAAGATCACCCTGCCGCTGGCCCCTCTGGTGGCGGCCTGCGGCGCCGCCGTCCCGCAGCTCTCCGGCCGCGGCCTCGGCCACACCGGCGGCACCCTGGACAAGCTGGAGTCGATCCCGGGCTGGCGCGCGCTGCTCTCCAACGAGGAGATGCTGTCGGTGCTGGAGGGCACCGGCGCGGTGATCTGCGCGGCGGGCGACGGCCTGGCCCCGGCGGACAAGAAGCTGTACGCGCTGCGCGACGTGACCGGCACGGTGGAGGCGATCCCGCTGATCGCCTCGTCGATCATGTCGAAGAAGATCGCGGAGGGCACGGGCTCCCTGGTCCTGGACGTGAAGGTCGGCACCGGCGCCTTCATGAAGACCATCGAGGACGCCCGTGAGCTGGCGGCGACGATGGTCGGCCTCGGCACCGACCACGGCGTGCGGACGGTCGCCCTCCTGACGGACATGTCGACCCCGCTCGGCCTCACGGCCGGCAACGCCCTCGAGGTCCGCGAGTCGGTGGAGGTCCTGGCGGGCGGCGGCCCGGCGGACGTGGTGGAGCTGACGCTGGCCCTGGCCCGCGAGATGCTCGACGCGGCCGGCATCAAGGACGCCGACCCGGCGAAGGCCCTGGCCGACGGCTCCGCGATGGACGTCTGGCGCCGGATGATCGCGGCCCAGGGCGGCGACCCGGACGCCCCGCTGCCCACCTCCCGCGAGCAGCACGTCGTCACGGCCCCCTCCTCCGGCGTCCTGACCCGTCTCGACGCCTACGACATCGGCATCGCCGCCTGGCGCCTCGGCGCCGGACGCGCCCGCAAGGAGGACCCGGTGCAGGCGGCGGCGGGCGTCGAGATGCACGCCAAGCCGGGCGACACGGTGACCGAGGGCCAGCCCCTGCTGACCCTGCACACCGACACCCCCGATCGCTTCGCGTACGCCCTGGAGGCGGTGGCGGGCTCCTACGACGTCGCCACCCCGGGTACGGCCTTCACCCCGACGCCGGTGGTGCTGGAGCGCATCGCCTGACCAGGCAGTTCCATGTTCGGGTGAACGGGACCGGTGGACCCCCACCGGTCCCGTTCCGCTCTCTCACCCCAGCACCGCCGCCACCCCCACCAGCACCGGTACCGACACCACCGTCGACAGCAGGATCGACTCGCGGGCCAGTGACTCGCCCACGCGGTAGCGGCTCGCGTAGGTGAAGAGGTTCTGGGCGGCCGGGAGCGCCGACGTGACCACCACGTCCAGCAGAGGGGCGCCGTGGAGGGCGAAGACGGACCTGGCCAGGGCCCAGGCCACCAGCGGCTGGCCCACCGACTTCAGTGCCACCGACAGCAGCACCGGCTGCCGGTCGCGGCCCCGGCCGGGGGCCGCGGCGCCGTGCAGGGACATGCCGAAGACCAGCAGTGCCGCCGGGACGGACATGTTGCCGATCAGGGTGAGCGGCTGCAGGACCGGGCCGGGGATCCGCCATCCGGCCGCCGACACCACCACGCCCGACAGCGAGCCGACCGCGATCGGGTTGCGCAGCGGCGTCAGCAGGCGCCGCCACAGCGTGTCCTTCTCGCCCGTGCCGGACAGGTCCAGGACCGTGAGGGCGACGGGCGTGACCAGCACGACCTGGAACAGCAGCACCGGCGCCACCAGCGACGCGTCGCCCAGGACGTACGCCGCGATGGGGATGCCGAGGTTGCCCGAGTTGACGTAACCGGCGCACAGGGCGCCGATCGTCGTACGGCCCACGCCCCAGTGCCGCACCGCGCCGACCGCCGTGAACACACCCGCGACCACCGCCGTGCTCAGCGCCGTCACCAGCAGCCGGCTGGAGAAGAGCAGCGCCAGGTCGGCCCTCGCCAGCGTCGTGAACAGGAGCGCGGGACCGGCCACGGTGAAGGCCAGCCGCGTCAGCACCTCCGCGCCGCGCTCGCCGAGCGTCCCGCGCCGCCCGAGCACGTAGCCCACCCCGATGACGACCGCGATCACCGCGAACCCGCTCAGCACCCCCCGCACGGCCCCCACCCTCCGGTGCGGCGGCCGACCCGGTCAATGTGATCTTCGCCGGTCCCGCCGGCCCGCCGGTCCTACCGGGCCGGCACGAGCCCGTGCCGGGCGCGCCGCCGGCACCGCCCGATGAGTTCCGCCGGCCCCGCCGGTCTACCGTGCGTGGACACCAGGACACCCGCCGTGCTCGTGCTGACCGGCCCCGTCACCCGGGACGAGGTGACGGAGCTGTGCGACGCGCTGCGGGCGCTGCTGGCGGACGGCGGTCGCCGGGTCGTCGTCTGCGACGTGGGCGGGCTGGGGCCGCCGGGGCTCGGGGCCGTCGATCTGCTCGCGCGGCTGGCGCTGACCGCCCGCCGGGCCGGCGGGCGGATCCTGCTGCGGGACCCCGACCCGGCGCTACCCGCCCTGCTCGACCTCGTCGGCCTGTGCTTCCAGCTGGAGGGGCAGGCCGAAGAGCGGGAACCAGCGCCTGGTGTCGAGGAAGCAGTGGAAACCGGTGATGCGGCCCCCTGATATCTCCAGCACCTGCACCGCCCAGGCGGTGAACCCGCCCGCCTCCGGGTCCGGCTTGTAGTGCGCGAAGCCCGGCAGGCCGTTGGCCCGGACCGGCAGCAGCCTGGAGTCGGCGCAGGACGCCCCGAGGGTGGTCATGAAGCCGGTGATGTCGGCCGCGCCGCGCAGCCACAGGTCGAACGGCGGCATCGTCATCACGGCGTCCTCGTGCAGCAGCGCCGTCAGCGCCGTCATGTCGTAGCCCTCGAAGGCCTTGACGTAGCGCTCCAGCAGCTTCTGCTGCGCCTCGTCCAGCGGGTCGGACACCGCGCCCGCGGGCCCCTCGTCCCCGCGCTCGGCGAGCGTCGCCCGCGCCCGCTGCAGCGCGCTGTTGACCGACGCCACCGTCGTCCCCAGCAGCTCGGCGACCTCGCTCGCCCGCCAGGCCAGCACCTCGCGCAGGATCAGCACCGCCCGCTGCTTGGGCGGCAGCCGCTGCAGGGCCGCCATGAAGGCCAGCCGCACCGACTCCTTGGCTACGGCCGCCTCCGCCGGGTCGTCCACCGTCGGCAGCACGCGCGCGTCCGGCATCGGCTCCAGCCAGGTGTTGTCCGGGCGGGGCATCAGGGCCGCCTGCGCGAGCGGGGTCGAGTCGGTCAGGTCCACCGGGCGGGCCCGCTTGTTCCCGGCCGACAGCATGTCCAGGCACACGTTCGTCGCGATCCGGTACAGCCACGAGCGCAGGGAGGACCGGCCCTCGAACCTGTCGTAGCTCCGCCAGGCCCGCACCAGGGTGTCCTGCACCGCGTCCTCGGCCTCGAAGGAGGAGCCGAGCATCCGGTAGCAGTACCCGGTCAGTTCGGTCCGGTGCTTCTCCAGTGCGACGTCCAGGTCCGCCGTCGCCGTGCCGTTGCCCATCGTCCACCCACCCCTGCGGCCGTACCGTCCGCGCGCCCTCGCGCCCGGTACTTCGGAAGCTACCGCAGGGCACTGACAACGGCCCCCGGAGCGGGCGGAGGGGGCCTCTCCTTCGGATCACGCCGGGCTCGCGGGCCCTGGCACCGCACCGGACCCCGCTCCCTGATCCGGCCTGCTCCGGCCTGATCAGAACGAAAGACCCCGGTTCAGTGCGCCGCGACCGGCTCCCGCCGGGCCGCCGTGCGGGCGGCGTGCGAGCCGAGGACGGTGATCGCGACGACCCCGAGGACGGCGAGGACGCCGACCGTGACCGTGCCCGCCCAGCCGCTCGCGTGGAAGGCCGTCGCGCCGACCGTGCTGCCGACGCTGGAGCCGACGTAGTACGCGGACTGGTAGAGGGCCGAGGCCTGGGCGCGGCCGCGGGTGGCCGTCTTGCTGACCGCCGAGGAGGCGACCGCGTGCCCGGCGAAGAAGCCCGCCGTGATCAGCACCAGGCCCAGCAGGACCAGCGGGATCGACGGGACCAGGGAGAGCAGCAGGCCGGCCGCCGTCGTACCGCCCGCCAGGTACAGCGCGCCCCGGCGGCCGAACCGGCCCACCAGGCGGCCCGCCGTGGACGCCGACACGGTGCCCACCAGGTAGACCAGGAAGATCGAGCCGATGATGCCCTGCGGCAGCGAGAAGGGGGCCTCGGTCAGCCGGTAGCCGATCACCGTGTAGACCCCGCCGAACACCGTCATGAACAGCGCGCCGATCGCGTACAGCCGGCGCAGCAGCGGGTCGGAGAGGTGGCCGCGGACCGTGCCGAGCAGGACCCGGGGGCGCAGCGAGCCCGCCGTGAAGTGCCGGGGGGCCGGCAGCAGCAGCCGGAACGCCACCGCGCACAGGACCGCGATCAGGCCGATCACGCCCACCGAGACCCGCCAGCCCCACTCCTGCGCCACCCAGCCGGTGATCACCCGGCCGCTCATGCCGCCGACGCTGTTCCCCGCGACGAACAGGCCGATCGCCGTGACCAGCGCCCTGGGCCGCACCTCCTCGGCCAGGTAGGCCTGCGCCGAGGCCGGCAGCCCGGCCAGCGCCGCGCCCTGCACCGCCCGCAGCACGACCAGCGTGCCCAGGGACGGCGCGAAGGGCACCAGCACGCCGACGGTCACCGCGACCGCCAGCGAGGCCGTCATGATCGTCCGGCGGCCGAACCGCTCGGACAGGGCGCTCATGGGCAGCACGAACAGGGCCAGGCCGCCGGTCGCGGCCGCCACGGTCCAGCTCGCCTCGCTCGCCGCCACTCCGAACTCGCCGGAGATCAGCGGCAGCAGGGCCTGCGTGGAGTACAGCAGGGCGAAGGTCGCGACTCCGGCGAGGAAGAGGGCGAGGCTCATCCGGCGGTAGCCGGGGCCGCCCGGAGCCATTCGGGTGTCGGAGTCGGGGGCGGGGACGGACGTGACGGCGCCCGGGATGGCGGACGCCCCGGTACTGGCGGGAGACATGCCTCGACCGTAGGGACCGCCCTCTCATCCGTCCAATGCATGGAATCGCCATAATCGTTCCCATGGCGCATCAGCGAAGCTCACAGCCCCGCCTGTCACCGTCCGGTGACACAGAAGACATGACGCGGATGTCGCGGCTGCTCGCGCCCCGGCTCGCCCACTTCGCCGGTGTGGCCCGCACCGAGCACGTCACGCGCGCCGCCCAGGAGATGAACGTCCCCCAGTCGACCCTCTCCCGCGCGATGGCCCGCCTGGAGCAGGACCTGGGTGTCGACCTGTTCGCCCGGCACGGCCGCACGGTCTCCCTGACCCCGGCCGGCCGCACCTTCCTCGCCTCCGTCGAGCGCGCGCTCGCCGAGATCGAGCGCGCCGCCGAGGAGGTCCGCGCGGACGCCGACCCGGCCACCGGCAAGGTCGCCTTCGGGTTCCTGCACACCATGGGCGCCGAGACGGTCCCCGGGCTGCTGCACGCCTTCCGCGCCGACCATCCGCGCGTCCGCTTCAGCCTCGTCCAGAACTACGGCGAGGCCATGCTGGAAGGCCTGCGCGCCGGCGAACTCGACCTCTGCCTGACCTCCCCGGTGCCGGACGCCCCCGACCTGGTCGCCCGCCGCCTCGACGAGCAGAAGCTGCGCCTGGTCGTGCCCGCCGAACACCGCCTGGCCGCCCGCCGCCGCATCCGCCTCGCCGAGGCCGCCGAGGAGACCTTCGTGACCCTGGAGCCCGGCTACGGCCTGCGCCGCATCACCGACGACCTGTGCGGGGAGGCCGGCTTCAAGCCGCGGGTGGCCTTCGAGGGCGAGGAGGCGGAGACCCTGCGGGGCCTGGTCGCGGCGGGCCTGGGCGTCGCCCTGCTGCCCCCTCCGACCGTCCCGCGCCCGGGCGTGGTGGAACTGACGGTCACGGCCCCGAGGGCGGCGCGCGAGATCGGCGTCGCCTGGCTGGCGGACCGCCCGGACACGCCACCGGTGGCGGCCTTCAAGAAGTTCCTCCTCTCGCGGAGGGGGAATCTGCTGCCCTAACGTCTGGCCCAGCCCCTGGGCGACTTCCCGAACCCCGCGGCCAGCGGCATCCGCAGGCCGATCGGCGGCGGGGCGGCCAGCGCGTCCTCCACCGGGCGGGAGACGGGCCGGCCGAAGAGGGCGCCCATCACGAAGTCCGCGGTCAGGCACAGGACCTCGTCGCGGTGCTGGTGCAGTCCGTGGCCGTCGGAGTGGACCTCGAAGCGGCAGACGTCGCGGTTGGCCTTCTTCGCCCGGGACGCGAGGCGGAAGGACAGCTCGGGGTCGGTGCGTTCGTCGTTCGTGCCGTGGACGATCAGCACCCGGCGGCCCACCAGGTGCCGCACCGGCTCGGCGGGTGCGGCGACGTCCTCCTCGGGCAGCCAGGGGGACAGGGCGACGACCGAGTTGACGGCCTCGTGGCCGCCCGCCCGCAGCGCGGCCCGCCCGCCCATGCCGATCCCGACCAGGCACACGGGCACGTCCCCGTACCGGCGTACGGCCTCGTCGGCGGCCCACTCGGCGTCCCCCGCGAGGTGCGCCTGGTGGCCGTTCCAGCCCCGGTAGCGGTAGTGGACGGTGTGCACGGCCAGGCCGTCGGTGCGGCCCTCGCGGGCGAGGCGGCGGCCCAGGGAGCGGACGAAGGCCGTCGCCAGGAGCGGCGAGGGCCTGCGGGCGGACACCTCCTGCCCGCCGGGGAGGACCAGCACCGCTCCGCTCACCGCCGTCGGCTCCGGGCCGACTCCCTTACCCAGCCGGGCCGTTCGGACCGGCGTCGCTTGCTGTCCCATGGCAGAACAGTGTCAGAAGCGACGGTGTACGAAACCCGTCCTGGCGGTCACCGTTACATATCGACGGAAAAGTAAAGCCCGTCCTCTGCCCGTTCTCCGCCCTTTCTCTCCCCTTTCGCCGCGTGCTCTGCCCTTTCCCGCCTGTTCGCCGAGTGCTCTACGCGCGTAGGAGTTAGAGTGCGGCAATGACGAGCCAGACTGCACCGAACGGGACCGTTCCGACGCCGGACCAGATCCGGCAGGCGCCCAAGGTTCTGCTGCACGATCACCTCGACGGCGGGCTGCGCCCCGGAACCGTCGTCGAACTCGCCCGGGAGACGGGCTACTCCGGCCTTCCGGAGACCGACCCCGACAAGCTGGGCATCTGGTTCCACGAGGCCGCCGACTCCGGCTCGCTGGAACGGTACCTGGAGACCTTCCGCCACACCGTGGGCGTGATGCAGACCCGGGAGGCGCTCGTCCGGGTCGCCCGCGAGTGCGCCGAGGACCTCGCCGAGGACGGGGTCGTCTACGCCGAGGTGCGGTACGCGCCCGAGCAGCACCTGGAGGGCGGGCTGAGCCTGGAGGAGGTCGTCGAGGCGGTCGACGAGGGCTTCCGCCAGGGGGAGCGGCTCGCCCGCGAGAACGGCCGGCGGATCCGGGTCGGCGCCCTGCTGACGGCCATGCGGCACGCTGCCCGCGCCCTGGAGATCGCCGAACTCGCCAACCGCTACCGGGACGCGGGCGTGGTCGGCTTCGACATCGCCGGCGCCGAGGCCGGTTACCCGCCCACCCGGCACCTGGACGCCTTCGAGTACCTGAAGCGGGAGAACAACCACTTCACCATCCACGCCGGGGAGGCCTTCGGCCTGCCGTCCATCTGGCAGGCCCTGCAGTGGTGCGGCGCCGACCGGCTCGGGCACGGCGTGCGCATCATCGACGACATCGAGGTCCGCGAGGACGGCTCGGTCCGGCTCGGCCGGCTCGCCTCCTACGTCCGTGACAAGCGGATCCCGCTGGAGCTGTGCCCCAGCTCCAACCTGCAGACCGGGGCCGCGCCCTCCTACGCCGAGCATCCCATCGGGCTGCTGCGCCGGCTGCACTTCCGGGCCACCGTGAACACCGACAACCGGCTGATGTCGCACACCAGCATGAGCCAGGAATTCGAGCACCTCGTCGACGCGTTCGGCTACACGCTCGACGACCTCCAGTGGTTCACCGTCAATGCCATGAAATCCGCGTTCATTCCTTTCGATGAACGACTCGCGATGATCAATGACGTCCTCAAGCCCGGATATGCGCAGCTGAAATCCGAATGGCTGTTCCGCCAGGCCGTCTCCACCAGCGGTTCTGCTGAATCGGAGGGGTAGTTCGGGGCGTCGTCGTCCGGTGGAATGTGGACGGGTGTTCACAAGCCGTCCGCATTTCGGTGTTTGCGAGGGGGGATCCTGGCTGTTTACGGTCCAGAAACGTTCAATCCTTTTTTGCTCTCCGTCTCCGCATCAAGGACGCACTCCATGAAGCACTCCGCTGCCAGGACCCTCTCCGTCGCCGCCCTCGGTGCCGCCATCGCCGCCGTCGGCGCGGGCGCGGCCCACGCGGCTCCGGCCGTCGGCCCGAACGCCGCTCCGGCCGCGCCGGCCCTGGACTCCGTCACCAGCGCGCTGCCCGCCGGGAACGTCTCCGGCGCGCTGCCCGCGCGGGCCGGGGACGGGCTCACCCGCGGCCAGGGCGCCCTGGCCTCCGGGGTGGCCACCGGGCAGTCGGCCGTCGGCCGGGCGCTGACCAACGACCCGACCGGGCCGGTCAAGAGCCGGATCGGCGGCCTGCCGGTCTCCAGCAGCCTCGGCGGCCTCCCGCTCGGCTGAGACCCGTACACCGCCGCTGGGGCGCACCGGCACCCTCCGGGAGCGCCCCGCCGGCGACCCGGGGCGGCTCGGGCCGTCGGTGCCCGTCACCAGGCGGTGCGCGCCTTGTCCTCGGACGGGAGCAGGATCCACAGCGCTACGTAGACCAGGAACTGCGGGCCGGGCAGCAGGCACGACAGCACGAAGATCACCCGCATCGTCGTCGCGGACGTGCCGAAGCGCCGGGCCAGCGCGGCGCACACTCCGCCGATCACGCGGCCGTGGGTGGGGCGGGCAAGGGCGGTCATGTCGGCTCCTGTGGGATCGTCGGCTCGCTCACGAGCCGGTGGCCGGGCCGCCCGGGTGACGGCCTCAACTGTTCTCCACAGTACGGAGACGAAGCGGACGAAGCGTCACTCTAAGGGGCGATACCGACCCTGGGAATCGTCGGGGTACGCCCCTGGGTGAACTCCTCCTGCACACCGGCCCGCCCGGCCCGTCGCGCGCCCGGCCGGGCCTCCCTGCGCCGCAGCCAGGCCCGGCCCGCCGGCACCACGGCCAGGTGCGCGAGGGCCACACCCACGGTGTTCAGCAGCAGCGAGTCGACGTCCACGACCCTGCCCGGCACACCGGTCTGCAGCAGGGCGATGCCCAGGGAGACCAGGGCGCCCGTGAACGCCGTACGGACCAGGGAGGCGAGCGGGGAGACGGTGAGCCGGCCGTGCGACATCGGCAGCAGCACGCCCAGCGGCGCGAGCAGCGCCAGCCCCTCACCGATGCGTCTGGCCGCCTCGCCCGGGCCCAGCGCCAGATCGGCCCGGATACCGGCCAGCGGGCGCAGGTTGGCGGGCATCACCCAGGGGACGTCCAGGGGCCGCAGCATCAGCCAGGCGACGAGCGCGAGGTGCGCGACGAGGAGGACACCTCCCGTCACCCGGATGCGGATCGCGGCGCTGCCGCCGATGAAGCCTTGACGCTGCACGCCCCCCTAGACGCAGCCGTGTGCACGATCGGTTCCCCGCCCGTCACGCGGATCGCCGTAGGGCGCCGCCCGCACCGGGCCCGCCGACGGCTCAGGCCGCCCCCACCTGGCTGGACGGCGGCCTGCTCCCGCCCGGGTGGTTGCGGACGTCGTCGGTGCACGCGTAGCGCCGCAGCGGGCCGGTGCGGCCGCCCAGGACGACCGAGCCGTCGCCCTCCGTCGCCGCCGAGTCGGAGAGCGTGCACACGAGCTGGGCGAGGGCGTACGCGGTGAGCCGGGAGGGCGCGGTGTTCAGCCGCAGCGTGTCCTCCGGGTCCCGGTGGCCGGGCCCGGACACGCCGAGGCCGCCCGGCACGTACGTCGTGTAGCGCGCCGCCCGTTCGGCGGCCGACGGTGACGCGGCCAGCTCGTCCAGCAGGCCCTGCGCGACGATGACCCGGCGCCGCGCGTCCGGGGTGCCCGCCGGGACCCGCACGGTCCGGTCGACGGTCACCAGGGACGAGCCGCACAGCAGGAAGACCTGGACGGGCACCCCGTGCGTGGACTGCGCCGGCAGATCGGGGCCGGACAGCTCGCACGGCACCCTGGAGGGCGCCGCGCCGAAGTCGGTCGGCACCTCGGTGGTGCGGATCCCGCACCCGGCGAGCAGCGCGGCGAGGAGGGGCGCCGCCAGCAGGCGCCGTACGCTCCGCGCGCTCATGACCCCTCCCTCCCGGAAGCCGAACGCGAAGCCGAGTCCGTGTGCGGGTCCGTGTGCGAGTCCGAGCCCGTGTCCGGGTCCGGCTCCGCGGCCGGGTCGGAGCCCCGCGGCAGCCGCAGCGTGAACACCGCCCCGCCGTCGGGCGAGTTGGCCGCGGTGATCTCACCGCCGTGGATGTGGGCGTTCTCCAGCGCGATGGACAGGCCCAGCCCGCTGCCCTCGGAGCGCGGGCGGGAGGCGCTCGCCTTGTAGAAGCGGTCGAACACGTGCGGCAGGACGTCCTCGGGGATGCCCGGCCCGTGGTCGCGCACGGCGATGACGAGGTCGTCGCCGTCCTCGCCGGGGGCGATCCGCACCGACACCCGGACCGGCGACCCGCCGTGCTTGAGGGCGTTGCCGATCAGGTTGGCGAGGATGACGTCCAGGCGCCGCGGGTCCAGCCGGGCGTGGACGCCGCGCTCGGCGTCCAGCTCGACCGCGTCCAGCCAGGCGCGGGCGTCGATGCAGGCGGTGATCTGGTCGGCGATGTCGACGTCGTCGAGGACCAGCCGGGCGGTGCCCGCGTCGAAGCGGGTGACCTCCATCAGGTTCTCGACCAGGTCGTTCAGCCGCCGCGTCTCGCTGACCACCAGCCGCACGGCCGGCTCGATCATCGGGTCGAAACCGCCGCCCTCGAACTCCAGCTCCTCCTCCAGCACCTCCGTCACGGCGGTGATGGCGGTCAGCGGGGTCCGCAGCTCGTGGCTCATGTCGGCGACGAAGCGGCGCGAGGCCTCGTCCCGGGCGGCCATGTCGGCGACCCGTTTCTCCAGCGCCTCCGCCGCGTTGTTGAACGTCCGTGACAGGTCGGCGAGTTCGTCGGTGCCCGACACCCTGAGCCGGGTGTCCAGCCGGCCCTCGCCGAGCCGCCGGGCGGCCACCCCGAGCCGGTGCACCGGCTTCAGCACGGTGGTGGCGGCGGCCTGCGCGAGCAGCGCCGAGCCGATCAGCGCCAGGCCCGTCGCGATCCCCAGCGACCAGGCCAGCGAGTTCAGGTCCTTGGCCTCCGGCTCCAGCGACTTGGCCATGTAGCCCGTGGGCCCGCCGCCGGCCAGCCGGGTACCGGCCACCAGGTACGGCGTGCCGTGCTCGTCGATCCGCTGCCAGTACAGGTGGTACGCGGCGGAGTTGCCGTCACCGGTCTTCTGCCGCCTGTTCACGGCGGTGCGCAGCGAGGCGGGCACGTCCTCCAGCGAGAACTCGTTCAGGCCGCCGGAGTTGCCGTACACCGTCCTGCCGCCGGGGTCGCGGCCGACCAGCAGCACGCTGAAGCGCTGGCTGCTGGCCGCCATCTGGCCCGCGGCGCGCTGCAGTTCGTCCTGCGTGGGGTGGGCCGGCAGGGCGCCCGCCCGGGTCTGCATCTCCTGCTTGAAGTCGCGCAGCACCGCGTCCTGCGCGCGGGTGAGCACCGCCTCCCGGTTCAGCCAGTACGCGATGCCCGACGCCGACACCGCGGCGGTGAGCGCGACCAGACCGAAGACGACGACCAGCCGCAGTCTGAGGCTGGTGAACCTGAGCCGGGCCAGACTTCCCCTGCGCCCCGCGGCCCAGCCGCGCAGCCCCCCTCGCACAGTGGTCACTGAGGCGCGTCCAGGCGGTAGCCGACACCACGGACCGTACGGATCAGGGTCGGGGACGACGGCACGTCCTCCACCTTGGCGCGCAGCCGCTGCACACACGCGTCCACCAGGCGCGAGTCGCCCAGGTAGTCGTGCTCCCACACCAGCCGCAACAGCTGCTGCCGGGACAGCGCCTGACCGGGCCGCCGGCTCAGCTCCAGCAGGAGCCTGAGCTCGGTCGGGGTCAGCTGCAGGTCCTCGCCGTTCTTCGTCACGGTCATGGCCGACCGGTCGATGACCAGGCTGCCGAAGGTCGCCGAGTCGCTGGACTCGCGCTCCCCGCGCCGCAGCACGGCGCGGATCCGGGCGTCCAGCACCCGGCCCTGCACCGGCTTGACCACGTAGTCGTCGGCGCCGGACTCCAGCCCGACGACCACGTCGATGTCGTCGCTGCGGGCGGTCAGCAGAATGATCGGCAGCTGGTCGGTGCGCCGGATGCGCCGGCACACCTCGAAACCGTCGATGCCGGGCAGCATCACGTCCAGCACGATCAGATCCGGCCGCTGCTCACGCAGCAGCTTCAGACCGTCCTCACCACTGGCAGCGGTGGCCACCCGGTGTCCCTGGCGCGTCAGGGAGAGCTCCAGGGCCGTACGGATGGCGTCGTCGTCCTCGATCAGCAACAGGGAAGGCACGGGCTCATTCTGGCCCATGGACGGGGTCTCGTACGACCTGTCGGCGCCAGGCCCCTGCCGGGCCGCCGCCGGGCTCCCGTCACGGCCACCGTCCGTGCGTGCTCCGTGACGCGCCCGGGGCCGGTCCCTGTGACAGGTCTGTGACAGTCGGCTGACACGGCGATGAAGGTCGCTCGGCAAGCTACTCGGCACAGGCAAGGAAGTGACGCCGAGCAGGAAACCGAGCGAGGCGAACACCGGAAGTCCACGACGGGGGAGCGCGAGATGAACACGCTGCACAGCATCAGCACCAGCGCAGTGGTCACGCGGCTGCACGACGTGAACCGGGGTTCGGAGAAGTCCGGTGCCATGAGCCAGCGGGGGTGCGCTCGCGGTACCGGGCGTCAGCACACCGGTTACATGACGGTGGTCGACGCGCACACGGGGGAACCGCACGGGGGATCCGCGTACAGGGAGGACTCGGGGGAGCGCCGTTCGCTGACGGAGGCGGAGTTCACCGCCTACGTCCAGGAGCGCCGCGCCTCCCTGTACGCCACCGCCTACCACCTGACCGGCGACCGCTACGAGGCCGAGGACCTGCTGCAGAGCGCGCTGTTCTCGACCTACCGGGCGTGGGACCGCATCAGCGACAAGGCGGCGGTCGGCGGCTACCTGCGCCGCACCATGACGAACCTGCACATCAGCGCCTGGCGGCGCCGCAAGCTCAACGAGTACCCGACCGAGGAACTGCCGGAGACGCCCGGCGAGACGGACGCGATGCGCGGCACGGAACTGCGCGCGGTCCTGTGGCAGGCGCTGGCCCGGCTGCCCGAACTCCAGCGCACGATGCTGGTCCTGCGCTACTACGAGGGCCGCACGGACCCGGAGATCGCCGAGATCCTCGGCATCAGTGTCGGCACGGTGAAGTCCAGCATCTGGCGCTCCCTGCGCCGGCTGCGCGAGGACGAGGTCCTCAGCTTCGGCCGTGACGAGGAGAACGCCTTCGGCGAACTGGTCGCCTGAAGGTCGGGGGTCACCGGGGGGTGACCCGAGCACGGGGGAACGGGGAAACGGGGGACCACTGGGGGGTGGGATCCCACGGGGGAAGCACGGGGGAGCACGAAGGAAGCGGGACTGGTGGACCGGGGGGGCCGTCCAGTCCCGCTTCCCGTGTGTACGGGCCGGGCGTACGGCCGCCGCGCGACGGCCCCGCCCGTGCGGGTCACGCCACCGTCTGCCGGTGCGCCTGCCGTCCGGCCGCCGCTGCCGCCAGCCGGCCCAGCGCCTCGTCGCGGTCGCAGGGATGCGCGCCCAGGGACACCTGGCGGGCCACGATCGACCGCTCGGCGCGCATCAGCCGCCAGCCGCGGCGCAGCAGGAACGGCACCGACTTGCGGCCCTCGCGCAGGTCGCGCAGGAAGCGGCGGCGGAAGGTGGTGGCCGCACCCCGGGTCAGGCACAGCGCGTCGGCGAGCAGGCCCCGTTCGCGGCAGCGCTCCACGATCTCGGCGGCGAAGATGCCCTCGGCGATGAACAGCGGGGTGCGCCCGATGTGCAGCGTCTCCTCGCCGGTACGGGCGCTGAGCGCGATGTCGTACACCGGTACGGGGGTCGACCCGGTCGTGCAGAGGCGGGCGATGGCCTCGATCGCGACGTCCGCGTCCCACGACAGCGGATGGTCCCAGTCGATGTCCGAACTCCCGTCCACCAGCGGCAGCGTGGGGTCGCCGGCCTCCTTGTAGAAGTCGTCGAGGCGCAGCACGGGCAGCCCGGACCGGGCGGCGACCAGGGACTTGCCCGAACCCGAGGGGCCGCACAGCAGCACGACACGGGCGGGGGACGGGGGATGAAGGCTCACGGAACACCAGTTTGACGTATGGCGAGCGCCCTGCCGACCCCGCGGGTCGGCTTTGGAGTACGGATCACACGTCGACTACTCTGCGTACTTATAATCTGACGCAATGTATTCGCTGTATCGGAAGGCGGTTCCCGCGATGGCACGACACACGTCCCCTCTCCGTCCCACCGCGCGGTGCGCGCTGTTCGTCCTCGCGGCCGCCGCCGCGGCGCTCGCCGTGGGTGCGCCGGCGGCGTCCGCCAAGGACGACGGCGCCCCGCTCTCCGGCCTGACCGGCCCCCTCGCCCAGACCGGCCCGATCGGCGCCGTCCCGACCCTGGAGCAGCTCGGGGGCCTGCTGGGCGGCGGCTCGGAGGCGTGACCGGACGGGAGAGCCGCGCCGCCCCCGGACGGAGGGGTGGCGCGGCTCGGCTGCGGGACGGGACTCAGTAGGAGGAGCCGGAGGCGCCCAGGGAGCCCGTCGGGTGCCAGACGGTCTTGGTCTCCAGGAAGGCCGTCAGCCGGTCGGTGCCGGGCGTCTCGAAGTAGTCCACAGGCTGTGGACGCACGACGCGCTTGAGGTTGTCCGCCGCCGCGATCTCCAGCTCCTTCGCCAGCACCTCGTCGGCGCCCGCGAGGTCGATCGCGTTGACGTCCTGGTGCGCGGCCAGCGGCGCCGCGATCTCCGCCGTACGGCCGGACAGGACGTTGACCACGCCGCCCGGCACGTCGGAGGTGGCCAGCACCTCGCCCAGGGACAGGGCGGGCAGCGGGGCCTTCTCGGAGGCGATCACGACCGCGGTGTTGCCGGTGGCGATCACGGGGGCCAGGACGGAGACCAGGCCGAGGAAGGACGACTCCTGCGGGGCCAGGACGGCGACCACGCCGGTCGGCTCGGGCGAGGAGAGGTTGAAGTAGGGGCCGGCGACCGGGTTGGCGCCGCCCACCACCTGGGCGATCTTGTCGGTCCAGCCCGCGTACCAGACCCAGCGGTCGACCGTGGCGTCCACGACCGCGGCCGCCTTGGACTTCGACAGGCCCTCGGCGTCCGCGACCTCACGGGTGAACTGGTCGCGGCGCCCCTCCAGCATCTCCGCGACCCGGTACAGCACCTGGCCGCGGTTGTACGCCGTCGCGCCGGACCAGGCACCGAACGCCTTGCGCGCGGCGACCACCGCGTCCCGGGCGTCCTTGCGGGAGGACTGCGGAGCGTTGGCGAGCCACTTGCCCTTTGCGTCGGTCACCTCGTACACCCGGCCGCTCTCGGAACGCGGGAACTTCCCGCCGACGTACAGCTTGTAGGTCTTGAAGACAGACAGTCGCGCGTCAGACATCGAGGTACGCCTCCAGGCCGTGGCGGCCGCCCTCGCGGCCGAAGCCCGACTCCTTGTAGCCGCCGAAGGGCGAGGTCGGGTCGAACTTGTTGAACGTGTTGGACCAGACGACACCCGCGCGCAGCTTGCTCGCGACGGCCAGGATCCGGGAGCCCTTCTCGGTCCAGATGCCCGCCGACAGGCCGTACGGCGTGTTGTTCGCCTTGGCGACCGCCTCGTCCGGCGTGCGGAAGGTGAGGACCGACAGCACCGGGCCGAAGATCTCCTCCCGGGCGACGGTGTGCGCCTGGGTGACGCCGGTGAACAGCGTCGGCGCGAACCAGTAGCCGGCCGAGGGCAGTTCGCAGGCCGGGGACCAGCGCTCGGCGCCCTCCGCCTCGCCCTGCTCGGCGAGCGCGGTGATCCGCGCGAGCTGCTCGGCGGAGTTGATCGCGCCGATGTCGGTGTTCTTGTCCAGCGGGTCGCCGAGGCGGAGCGTGGACAGGCGCCGCTTGAGGGACTCCAGCAGCTCCTCCTGGATCGACTCCTGGACGAGCAGCCGGCTGCCCGCGCAGCAGACCTGGCCCTGGTTGAAGAAGATGCCGTTCACGATGCCCTCGACGGCCTGGTCGATCGGGGCGTCGTCGAAGACGATGTTCGCGCCCTTGCCGCCGAGTTCGAGGGTGAGCTTCTTGTCCGTGCCGGCGACCGTGCGGGCGATCTCCTTGCCCACGGCCGTCGAGCCGGTGAAGGCGACCTTGTTCACGTCCGGGTGCGCGACGAGCGCGGCGCCCGCGTCGCCGTAGCCCGGGAGGATGTTGACGACGCCCTTGGGCAGGCCGGCCTGGCGGCAGACGTCCGCGAAGAACAGCGCCGACAGGGGGGTGGTCTCGGCGGGCTTCAGGACGACCGTGTTGCCGGTGGCCAGCGCCGGGGCGATCTTCCACGCCAGCATCAGCAGCGGGAAGTTCCACGGGATGACCTGGCCGGCGACGCCGAGCGGACGCGGGTCGGGGCCGAACCCGGCGTGGCCGAGCTTGTCCGCCCAGCCCGCGTAGTAGAAGAAGTGCGCGGCGACCAGGGGCAGGTCGGCGTCGCGCGTCTCCTTGATCGGCTTGCCGTTGTCCAGCGTCTCCAGGACCGCCAGCTCGCGGCTGCGCTCCTGGACGATGCGGGCGATGCGGAACAGGTACTTGGCGCGCTCGGAACCGGGCAGCGCCGACCACTTCTCGAACGCCTTGCGGGCGGCCCGGACGGCGCGGTCGACGTCCTCGGCGCCGGCCCGCGCGACCTCGGAGAGGACCTCCTCGGTGGACGGGCTGACCGTCTTGAAGACCTTGCCGTCGGCCGCCTCGGTGAACTCGCCGTCGATGAACAGGCCGTACGAGGGCGCGATGTCGACGATCGCGCGCGACTCGGGGGCGGGTGCGTACTCAAAAGCCATGGGGGATCAGTCCACCGTCACGTAGTCGGGGCCGGAGTAACGGCCGGTGGCCAGCTTCTGCCGCTGCATCAGCAGGTCGTTCAGCAGGGAGGAGGCGCCGAAGCGGAACCAGTGGTTGTCCAGCCAGTCCTCGCCCACGGTCTCGTTGACCAGCACCAGGAACTTGATCGCGTCCTTGCTGGTGCGGATGCCGCCCGCGGGCTTCACGCCGACCTGGACGCCGGTCTGGGCGCGGAAGTCGCGCACCGCCTCCAGCATCAGCAGGGTGTTGGCGGGGGTGGCGTTGACGGCGACCTTGCCGGTGGACGTCTTGATGAAGTCGGCGCCCGCCAGCATGCCCAGCCAGCTCGCCCGGCGGATGTTGTCGTACGTCGACAGCTCGCCGGTCTCGAAGATGACCTTCAGCCGGGCGTCCGCGCCGCAGGCCTCCTTCACGGCGACGATCTCGTCGTACACCTTCAGGTACTTGCCCGCGAGGAACGCGCCCCGGTCGATGACCATGTCGATCTCGTCGGCGCCCGCGGCGACGGCGTCCCGGACGTCGGCCAGCTTCACGTCGAGCGCGGCGCGGCCGGCCGGGAAGGCGGTGGCGACCGAGGCGACCTTGACGCCGGAGCCGGCGACGGCCTCCTTGGCGGCGGCCACCATGTCGGGGTAGACGCAGACCGCGGCCGTGGCCGGGGCCGTGCGGTCCGTCGGGTCGGGGCGGACCGCCTTGGCGCCGAGCGCCCGGACCTTGCCCGGGGTGTCCGCGCCCTCCAGCGTCGTCAGGTCGACCATCGAGATGGCGAGGTCGATGGCGTACGCCTTCGCGGTGGTCTTGATGGAACGGGTGCCGAGAGACGCGGCGCGCGCCTCCAGGCCGACCGCGTCGACGCCGGGCAGTCCGTGCAGGAAGCGGCGCAGCGTGCTGTCGGACGCGGTGACGTCTGAGAGCCGGTGTGCGGGTGCAGTGGTGGGCATGGTCACCAGACGAGCATATCTACGCGCGTAGCGGCTGTACAGCCCCGGGCGGCGGACACCGGACGCCCGAGCGGCACCGGGAAACGTCCCCACGTCACGGGGCGCGGGCAACCGTGCCGCCGGCCGACGACCGCCCGCACCCGAGCACGCCCGGGCGTCCGCGCGGCGTCCGGGCGGCTCGGCCGGGTGCCGCGGGCATCATGCAGAATCGGGGGCATGACGACCCCGGACCACCCGTCGCCGGCGCCACAGCCCGCGTCCACCGCCAAGGATCTGATCTACCGCTCGCCCCTGGCGCTCGTGGCCGGTGTGCTGCTGCTCGCCCTCGCCTGCTGGCTCGGCTTCGACGCGCTGGTCCGCGGGCACGGGCGCACGCCGTGGCTGGCGCTGGCCGCGCTGATCCTGGCCGTCCCGCTGGTGATCGCCTTCACCCTGCGCCCGGCGGTCTTCGCGGGCGAGGACCGGCTGCGGGTCCGCAACCCCTTCCGCGTGATCACCCTGCCCTGGGGCGAGATCGCCTCGCTGCGCTCCGGCTACACCAACGAGGTCGTCGCCAACTCCGGCACCAAGTACCAGCTGTGGGCCATTCCCGTCTCGCTGCGCGCCCGCAAGAAGGCGGCCCGCGGCCAGTCCCGCGCGGCCGCCGCGAGCCGCCGCGGCGACCGTCCCGGCGGCCCGGACCTCGGCGGCTTCGGCCTCTTCGGCGGCTCCGGCGCCGGTCGTGACGTCCCCACCCGCGCGGAGACCGACAAGGTCATGGACGACCTCCGGCAGACCCTGGAGCGCCGCGGAGAGACCCCGTCGGCCCAGGGCGAGGTGACCGTCCGCTGGGCCTACGAGGTGGTCGCGCCCGCGGTGGCCGGCGCGGTGCTGCTGGGCATCCTGCTCGCGCTCGGCTGAGCACCTCGGCCGCGCGCCGCGGCACCGGGCGGAGCTGCCGGCCCGTCATCGGCCGGCCCTCGTCGGCCAGCGGCGGTGCCTGCGAGGCATTCCCGCCCGGTGGTAGGGGCGCGCGGGGTGCCGGTGGGATGCGGGGACCAGGCTCACCGGGCCGTGGTGCGAGGCGCGCCGCACCCGTCCGCCCCCTCCCGTTCGGCAGCGGGCCACCGGCCGGCACTGGCCCGCAGCCCGCTCGGACGCACGGCTACACGTACGCCGGCCCCGAGGAGGCCGCGGCCGATCCCGCCTGGCGCACGGCTACGGCCACGGCCCGGGAACGGGCCGTGGCCGTAGCCGACGCGCCCCGCAAGGCGCGGACCGACCTGGTCGGGATCCGGTACACCGCGGAGGTCGCCCAGCAGAAGCGTCTGGTCGGGCAGCACGCCGGGGAACTGGTGAAGATCAGGGCGGACCTGCGCCCGCGGCAGCGGCTCGCCGCCGCCGTACTGGACGGCGAGCGCCGAGCCTACGAGCGCTGGGCCTCAGATGTCGGCGGCCGCCGACAGGTCCCGCTTGATCGCCGCGAGGAGCTCGGCCGCGCGCGCCCGGGCCGCCGCCAGACCGGCATGGCCGGAGACCGGGACGACGACCTCCAGGTAGCACTTCAGCTTGGGCTCGGTGCCGCTGGGGCGGACGACGACGCGGGCGCCGTCGAGCGTGTAGCGCAGGCCGTCGGTGGGCGGCAGCCGGTCCGTGCCCCGGGTCAGGTCCTCGGCACGGGTGACGGGCAGCCCGGCCAGCTCGGTCGGCGGCTGCTCGCGCAGGCGGCCCATCGCGTCGGCGATCAGCGACAGGTCCTCGACCCGGACCGAGAGCTGGTCGGTGGCGTGCAGGCCGTGCTCGACGGCGAGGTCGTCCAGCAGATCCAGGAGGGTGCGGCCCTCCTCCTTGAGCTGCGAGGCGAGCTCCGTGATCAGCAGGGCGGCCGTGATGCCGTCCTTGTCGCGCACGCCCTCGGGGTCCACGCAGTAGCCGAGGGCCTCCTCGTAGCCGTAGCGCAGGCCCTCCACACGGGCGATCCACTTGAAGCCGGTGAGGGTCTCCTCGTACGGCAGCTCGGCCGCCTCGGCGATGCGGCCGAGGAGGGACGAGGAGACGATCGACTCCGCGAAGGTGCCGCGCGCCCCGCTCCGCACCAGGTGGGCGGCGAGCAGCGCGCCGACCTCGTCGCCGCGCAGCATGCGCCAGTCGCCGCCGTCCCTGACGGCCACGGCGCAGCGGTCGGCGTCCGGGTCGTTCGCGATGACCAGGTCGGGGCCGGTGGCGCGGGCCCGCGCGAACGCCAGGTCCATCGCGCCCGGCTCCTCCGGGTTGGGGAAGGCGACCGTCGGGAAGTCCGGGTCCGGGTCCGCCTGCTCGGCGACCAGGACCGGCTCCGGGAAGCCGGCCCGGGCGAAGGCGGCGAGCAGCACGTCGCGGCCGACGCCGTGCATCGCCGTGTAGACCGTGCGGGCGGTGCGCGGGGAGCCGGCGGCGAGGACGGCGTCGGTGCGGGCGAGGTACGCGTCCAGGACGGTGTCGTCGAGGATCTCCCAGCCGCCGTCCGGGCGCGGTACGTCGTGCAGGGAGGTGATCGCGTCGATCTCGGCGGCGATCTCCGCGTCCGCGGGCGGGACGATCTGGGAGCCGTCGCCCAGGTAGACCTTGTAGCCGTTGTCCCGGGGCGGGTTGTGGCTGGCGGTGACCTCCACGCCCGCGACCGCGCCGAGGTGGCGGATGGCGAAGGCCAGCACGGGGGTGGGCAGCGGGCGGGGCAGCACGGCCGCGCGCAGGCCGGCGCCGGTCATCACGGCGGCGGTGTCCCGGGCGAAGTCGGCGGACTTGTGACGGGCGTCGTAGCCGATGACCACGAGGCCGCCCGACTCGCCGTTCTTCTTCAGGTACGCGGCCAGTCCGGCCGCGGCGCGGATCACGACGCTGCGGTTCATGCGCTGCGGCCCGGCGCCCAGTTCGCCGCGCAGGCCCGCGGTGCCGAACTGCAGGGTGCCGCTGAAGCGGGCGGACAGCTCCGCCGTGTCCCCGGCGTCGATCAGCCCGGCCAGTTCGCCACGGGTCTCCGGGTCGGGGTCCTCGGCGAGCCATGCCTTGGCCCGGGCGATGAGATCGTCGTCGTGCACCTTGGGATCAACCTCTCCGTGTTTGCTCCACCGGGGGCTCCGCCCCGGCCCCGTTCTGCCCACCCGGCCGGCCGGACCGGCCGGCGGGAAGGTCCCGCCTACAGCCTGCCCAGCACCTGGAAGAGCAGCTGGCCCATGCGCGCCGCCGAGTCGCGGCCCGCCTGGAGGACCTCCTCGTGGTTGAGGGGCTCGCCGGTCATACCGGCCGCGAGGTTGGTGACCAGGGAGATGCCGAGGACCTCGGCGCCGGCCTCGCGGGCGGCGATCGCCTCCAGGACCGTCGACATGCCGACGAGGTCCGCGCCGATGACGCGGGCCATGCGGATCTCGGCCGGGGTCTCGTAGTGCGGGCCGGGGAACTGCGCGTAGACGCCCTCCTCCAGGGACGGGTCGATCTCCTTGCACAGGGCGCGCAGGCGCGGCGAGTACAGGTCCGTCAGGTCGACGAAGTTGGCGCCGACGATCGGGGAGGTGGCCGTCAGGTTGATGTGGTCGCTGATCAGCACCGGCTGGCCGGGGCGCATCCCCTCGCGCAGGCCGCCGCAGCCGTTGGTCAGGACGATGGTCTTGCAGCCCGCCGCCACGGCCGTGCGGACGCCGTGCGCGACGGCGGCGACGCCGCGGCCCTCGTAGTAGTGCGTGCGGCCCAGGAAGACCAGGGCGCGCTTGTCACCGAAGGAGTACGAGCGGACCTTGCCGCCGTGGCCCTCGACGGCCGGCGGCGGGAAGCCGGGCAGCTCGGTGACCTGGAGCTCGGCGTCGGGTGCGCCCAGGGCGTCGACGGCCGGAGCCCAGCCGGAGCCCATCACGAGGGCGACGTCGTGGGTCTCGGCGCCGGTGAGTTCGCGCAGGCGCGCGGCGGCGGCGTCGGCGGCGGCGTGGGGGTCGCCCTGGATGTCGTCCGGAAGGAGAGATGCGTTCACGCGGATGAGGGTAGCCGGTCTTCGCCTACGCGCGTAGATACAGAGCTCACCGGATTGAGATCGTTGTCTTGTCGTTTCCCACGAGGGGCGGCCCGGGGCGGGAGACCGCGCGAGCCCGGCGCAGGCCTCAGCAGGGCCGCTTGCGCAGCTCCATCACGTAGTCGTGGGGCGCCCCGGCCGACTCCGCCGCGTCGGCGATCTCGCCCAGGTAGCGGGCCGACGGCAGGCCGCCCTCGTAGCCGTTGAGGACGTAGGTCCAGGCCGATTCCTCGCCGTCCAGGGTGTGCACGCGGACCCGGGCCCGGCGGTAGATGCCGAGGCCGACGCCCTCCCACCGGTCGAGGGACTCCTCGTCCAGCGGAGCGAGGTCGTACAGGCCGACGAAGACCTGGGCCAGGGGCTCCTCGACGATCGTCGCCAGCGCGCCCTCCCAGCCCAGCTGCTCGCCGCCGAAGGTCAGCCGCCAGTTGTTCAGCCAGCCGACGGCACGCAGCGGGGAGTGGGGAGCGCGGCGGGACATCAGCCGCGCGTCGAGGTTGCCGGCGTACGCGGCGTAGAGCGACATGGGGAGAGGGTACGGCAGCGGCACTGCCGTCACTCCGGACCCGCGAGGAACCCCCGTGCGCCCCCGGGCAGTGGCACCTTGAAGCGTGCGGGACAATGGGGTACGTGACTCGGATCGTGATCATCGGTGGCGGACCCGGCGGATACGAAGCGGCGCTGGTGGCCGCTCAGCTCGGTGCGGAGGTGACCGTCGTCGACTGCGACGGTCTGGGCGGAGCGTCGGTGCTGACCGACTGCGTGCCGTCGAAGACCCTGATCGCCACGGCCGAGGTGATGACCACCTTCGACTCCTCCTACGAGGAGCTGGGCATCATCGTCGCCGACGACACCCCGCCGCTGGAGCAGGCGGCCCGGGTCGTCGGTGTGGACCTCGGCAAGGTGAACCGGCGTGTGAAGCGGCTCGCGCTCGCGCAGTCGCACGACATCACGGCGTCCGTCACCCGCGCCGGCGCCCGGGTCCTGCGCGGCCGCGGCCGCCTGGAGGGCATGCAGGCCCTCGACGGGTCCCGCAAGGTCGTCGTCACCGCCGCCGACGGCACCGAGGAGACCCTCACCGCCGACGCCGTCCTCCTCGCCACCGGCGGCCACCCGCGCGAGCTGCCCGACGCCCAGCCCGACGGCGAGCGCATCCTCAACTGGACCCAGGTCTACGACCTCACCGAGCTGCCCGAAGAGCTGATCGTGGTCGGCTCGGGCGTGACCGGCGCCGAGTTCGCCGGCGCCTACCAGGCCCTCGGGTCGAAGGTCACCCTCGTGTCGTCCCGCGACCGGGTGCTGCCCGGCGAGGACCCCGACGCCGCCGCCGTCCTCGAGGACGTCTTCCGGCGCCGCGGCATGAACGTCATGGCCCGCTCCCGCGCGCAGTCCGCCAAGCGCGTCGGCGACCGGGTGGAGGTGACGCTCGCCGACGGGCGCGTCATCAGCGGCACGCACTGCCTGATGGCCGTCGGCGCGATCCCCAACAGCGCGGGGCTCGGTCTCGAGGAGGCCGGCGTCAAGGTGCGCGAGTCGGGTCACATCTGGACCGACAAGGTGTCGCGGACGACCGCTCCGGGCGTCTACGCGGCCGGTGACGTCACCGGTGTCTTCGCCCTCGCGTCCGTCGCCGCCATGCAGGGCCGCATCGCCATGTACCACTTCCTCGGCGACGCGGTGGCCCCGCTCAACCTCAAGACCGTCTCCTCCAACGTCTTCACCGACCCCGAGATCGCCACCGTCGGCTACAGCCAGGCGGACGTGGACGCCGGCAAGATCGACGCGCGCGTCGTCAAGCTGCCCCTGCTGCGCAACCCGCGCGCCAAGATGCAGGGCATCCGGGACGGCTTCGTGAAGATCTTCTGCCGGCCGGGCACGGGCATCGTCGTCGGCGGCGTGGTCGTGGCGCCGCGCGCCTCTGAGCTGATCCACCCCATCTCGATCGCCGTCGACAACAATCTGACGGTCGAACAGATCGCGAACGCCTTCACCGTGTACCCCTCCCTTTCGGGGTCGATCGCGGAGGTGGCGCGGCAGCTGCACACGCGCAAGGCGGGCGGCGAGATCTGACGGTTCCCCGACTTCCCGCTGTTCACGGGGAGTTGTCGAGCATGCGTACGGCATGGGCGGGGGGAATAACGTCCTATACCACTTCCCGCCGTGCCATGCGAACAACTTCTGTTATTCGGCGCAAACTGCTGAAACCAGACGGTCGTTGGGGTTACTGTCAGTTTCGTGTTCGCTGCAGAACGTCGTCAATTGATCCTCGAAATGGTGCGAGCGAACGGTGCCGTGTCGCTCCGTGAACTCGCCCGCGTCGTCCAGACCTCCGAAGTGACCGTACGGCGGGACGTGCGCGCACTGGAGGCCGAAGGACTCCTCGACCGCCGGCACGGCGGTGCGGTACTGCCGGGCGGGTTCACGCGGGAGTCCGGCTTTCCGCAGAAGTCCCATCTCGCGACCGCCGAGAAGACGGCCATCGCCGACCTCGCCGCGAGCCTCGTCGAAGAGGGCGAGGCCATCGTGGTCGGCGCGGGTACGACCACGCAGGAGCTGGCCCGCCGGCTCGCGCGGGTGCCCGGGCTGACCGTCGTCACCAACTCCCTGCTGGTGGCCCAGGCGCTCGCCCACGCCAACCGGGTGGAGGTCGTGATGACCGGCGGCACCCTGCGCGGCTCCAACTACGCCCTCGTCGGCTCCGGAGCGGAGCAGTCCCTGCAGGGACTGCGGGTGTCCAAGGCGTTCCTGTCCGGGAGCGGGCTCACCGCCGAGCGCGGGCTGTCCACGTCCAACATGCTGTCGGCGTCCGTCGACCGGGCCCTCGTGCAGGCCGCGGCGGAGGTCGTGGTCCTCGCCGACCACACCAAGCTCGGCACGGACACGATGTTCCAGACGGTGCCGACGGACGTCATCACGCGCCTCGTCACCGACGAGCCTCCGGGGCACGACGACCGGGCCGCCACGGAGCTGCAGGCTCTCGCGGACCAGGGCGTGCAGATCGCCGTGGCGGGGGCCGGAGGAGGCGAGCTGCCCACCGCGCGCCAGCGGTCCCCGCTGCCGGGGCCCCGGCGGGGGACGCCCGGCGGAGGGCTGCGCGGCGTCCTGGGGGAGCAGCCGGCGGGCACCGAGCGGGGACGGGTGGCCGACCTCCGCAGGCGCTGAGGGGGCTGCGCACGTCGGCGCCTGTCCGCCGCAGGGGCGGAAGCCGTCGTGCGGGTGTCGGCGCGTCGCGGTCGCCCGCGTGGTCCCCCGCGCCTCCGAGGTGCGTCGCCTTTCCGGAGGCCGACATGCGGACGCCCGGCAGGCCGCCGTTTCGGGGGCTGCCGGGCGTCGCGCGGGTCCGTGCCGTCAGTCCTTGATCTCGCAGATCGCCGCGCCGGACGTGACCGAGGCGCCGACCTCGAAGTTCAGGCCCTTGATGGTGCCCGCCTTGTGGGCGTTGAGGGGCTGCTCCATCTTCATGGCCTCCAGGACGACGACCAGGTCGCCCTCCTGCACCTCCTGGCCCTCCTCGACGGCCACCTTCACGATGGTGCCCTGCATCGGGGAGGCGAGGGTGTCACCGGACGCCACGGGGCCGGACTTCTTGGCCGCGCGGCGCTTCGGCTTGGCGCCCGCCGCGAGGCCGGTGCGGGCCAGGGACATGCCCAGCGAGGACGGCAGGGAGACCTCGAGGCGCTTGCCGCCGACCTCGACGACGACCGTCTCGCGGCCGCCCTCCTCCTCCGCCTCGGCGTCGGCCGGGGCTGCGAACGGCTTGATCTCGTTGACGAACTCGGTCTCGATCCAGCGGGTGTGGACCGTGAAGGGCTCGTCGGAGCCGGTCAGCTCGGGTGCGAACGCCGGGTCCCGCACCACCGCGCGGTGGAAGGGGATCGCCGTCGCCATGCCCTCGACCTGGAACTCCTCCAGGGCGCGGGCGGCCCGCTCCAGGGCCTCCTTGCGGGTGCGGCCGGTGATGACCAGCTTGGCCAGCAGGGAGTCCCACGCCGGGCCGATGACCGAGCCGGATTCCACGCCCGCGTCCAGGCGGACACCGGGGCCGGACGGCGGGTCGAAGGCGGTGACCGTGCCGGGGGCCGGCAGGAAGTTGCGGCCCGGGTCCTCGCCGTTGATGCGGAACTCGAACGAGTGGCCGCGCAGCACCGGGTCGTCGTACCCCAGCTCCTCCCCGTCGGCGATGCGGAACATCTCGCGGACCAGGTCGATGCCGGCGACCTCCTCGGTCACCGGGTGCTCCACCTGCAGGCGGGTGTTCACCTCCAGGAAGGAGATCGTGCCGTCCTGGCCGACGAGGAACTCGCAGGTGCCCGCGCCCTCGTAGCGGGCCTCCTTCAGGATGGCCTTGGAGGCGCGGTACAGCTCGGCGACCTGCTCCTCGGAGAGGAACGGCGCCGGGGCCTCCTCGACCAGCTTCTGGTGGCGGCGCTGCAGCGAGCAGTCACGGGTGGAGACGACCACCACGTTGCCGTGCTTGTCCGCCAGGCACTGGGTCTCCACGTGCCGGGGGCGGTCCAGGTAGCGCTCCACGAAGCACTCGCCGCGCCCGAAGGCGGCGACCGCCTCGCGCACCGCCGAGTCGTACAGCTCCGGGACCTCCTCCAGGGTGCGGGCGACCTTCAGGCCGCGCCCGCCACCGCCGAAGGCGGCCTTGATGGCGATCGGCAGGCCGTTCTCCCGGGCGAAGGCCACGACCTCGTCGGCGCCGGACACCGGGTCCGGGGTGCCGGCCACCAGCGGGGCGCCGGCCCGCTGGGCGATGTGCCGGGCGGCGACCTTGTCACCGAGATCGCGGATGGCGTGCGGGGGCGGGCCGATCCAGTTCAGACCGGCGTCCAGGACCGCCTGCGCGAACTCCGCGTTCTCCGACAGGAAGCCGTAGCCCGGGTGCACGGCGTCCGCGCCGGACTCCCGCGCCGCGTTCAGTACCTTCTCGATGTCGAGATAACTGGTGGCCGGGGTGTCACCGCCCAGGGCGAACGCCTCATCCGCGGCGCGGACATGCAGAGCGTCGCGGTCCGGGTCGGCGTAGACGGCCACGCTCGCGATCCCGGCGTCCCGGCAGGCCCGGGCCACGCGGACAGCGATTTCGCCACGGTTGGCGATGAGCACCTTGCGCACGATTGAGGCTCCCTCCTTGAAACAAGCCGAGTTTAGGGACTGCCGACGAGTCACATCGACCCGTCCCCCATGGTGAGCTTGCCCACACGGAGCGTGATGCGAGGCTCGCTCGACCCGCGAAAACCCTTGTCGCGCCGTGATGCGCAGGACTCCACCGGAAAACCCTAGCCCCGTCGTGTGGTCAAGGTCTCTGTGGGCGCGTGCTGCGGCCCACTTCGTTTCTTTGTCGAGTCCCTACGAATGGCCCAACGATTCTTTGCCGGTGACCGAACCCTTGTCCCCGGGTTTACCCGTTAGTAGCCTCACGGAGACGCGAACGTACTTCAGGTAACAGCAGCCTGCTAGGGCTGAGGTCGAAAGTGGGTGGGACCGGTGGTGCGCAGACCGGTGGCGTGGGTCGTGGCGGTCGTGCTCCTGGCCGAGGCGTTCGGAATCGGGGCGCTGAACTGGTTCCTCGGAGTGGTCGTCGACCACCAGCAGATGTCCATGGCCGGCCTCGACCCCCAGGTGATGTCGACGTCCTCGAAGGCCGGGGGCGTCGTCTTCGGGCTCTACTTCGCCGCGTGCGCCCTGGTGGCCCTGCTCGTCGCGATCCGCGACCGCGCCCCCGCCGGCCTCGGCCGCGTCCTGCTGATCAGCGCCGCGGTGGTGCACGCCCTGCTGGGCGCGTTCGCGCTGGGCCTGGTGGGCTGGCCCGCGTTCCTGTTCATGCTGGTGATGCTCGCCCTGATCGTCCTGCTCCTGGTGACCTACGACCGTGAGCCCGGCCCCGGGCAGGAGGTCGCCGGGGGCGACCCGCTGACGGGCGGCCACCCGGAGGCCGGGACCGAGCCCGGCGCGCCGGCCGAGCCGCCCGCGCACCCCGCGGCGGAGCCGCACGGCCGCGGCGACGCGCCGCAGGACGGCGACGAGGAGCCGCAGGACACCGTCCCCGCCCAGGTCAGTCGGCAGCCGGTGTCCACAGGTCGGTGATCCCCACGCCCAGTTCGGCCAGCAGCCGCCGGACGAGGGGCAGGCTGATGCCGATCACGTTGCCGTGGTCGCCGTCGATGCCCTCGACGAACGGCGCCGAACGGCCGTCCAGGGTGAACGCCCCGGCGACGTGGAGCGGCTCGCCGGAGGCGACGTACGCGGTGATCTCCTCGTCCGTCGGCTCGCCGAACCGGACGACGGTGGACGCGGTCGCGGAGACGTACCGCTTGGCCGCGGTGTCCCACACACAGTGCCCCGTCTGGAGGACGCCGGCCCGGCCGCGCATGGACTTCCAGCGGGCGGTGGCCTCCTCGGCGTCGGCGGGCTTGCCGAGCGCCTGCCCGTCCAGCTCCAGCACCGAGTCGCAGCCGATCACCAGGGCGCCCTGCACCTCCGGCTTCGCCGCCACCACCGAGGCCTTGGCCTCCGCGAGGGCGAGCGCCAGCTCGGCCGGGGTGGGCGCGGTGACGGCGTCCTCGTCGACCCCGCTCACGATCACCTCGGGGGCCAGGCCGGCCTGGCGGAGCAGGCCCAGGCGGGCCGGGGACTGGGAGGCCAGTACGAGTCGTCTGCGCGGTGTGGCGGTCATGCGGCCCAGGTTAGCGGGGCGCGCCGCGCTACCTCAGGCCGATCACGATCATCGTGAGGACCGCGGCCAGAGCCATCAGGAGGCCCAGCCGCCGGAGCATCTCCTGCGTGTCGCGGAGTTCTTTCGGCGGTTCGTCCTCGGGGTCTGACCACAACATGCCACCAGCGTGCGGCCTCGGCGGGCCGGGCGCCTGAGTAGGGGTACTCAGATCGGCGCCCGGCGCACCTGAGGACGCCGCCTCAGCTCGGCCAGTACGTGCGGGTCCAGCTCGTCGGGCCCGGTGCCGGCAGGTGTGTCGTCGCGATGCGGGACGGGTCCGACCAGGAGTCGCGGGGGGTGGGCGCGCCGGGCGGCAGGGCTGCCGCCGCCGCGGCGCGGGCCCGGACCACCGCCAGGGCGGCGGCCAGCTCCTCCGGGGTCGGATTGCCTCGTACGACCTTGATGTTCATGACCGCTCCCAGGGTCGGCGGGCCTAGAGGGGGATGTTGCCGTGCTTCTTCGGAGGCAGGGATTCCCGCTTGGTGCGCAGCTGACGCAGGCCGCGGACGATGTGGCGGCGGGTGTCGGACGGCATGATCACCGCGTCGATGTAGCCGCGCTCGGCCGCGACGTAGGGGTTGAGGAGCGTGTCCTCGTACTCCTGGATCAGCCGGGCGCGCACCGCCTCCACGTCCTCGCCGCTCGCCTCCGCCTCGGCCAGGGTGCGGCGGTGCAGGATGTTGACGGCGCCCTGGGCGCCCATCACGGCGATCTGGGCCGTCGGCCAGGCCAGGTTCAGGTCGGCGCCCAGGTGCTTGGAGCCCATGACGTCGTAGGCGCCGCCGAAGGCCTTGCGGGTGATGACCGTGATCAGCGGGACGGTCGCCTCGGCGTAGGCGAAGATCAGCTTGGCGCCGCGGCGGATGATGCCGTCGTGCTCCTGGCCGACGCCCGGCAGGAAGCCCGGCACGTCGACGAAGGTGATGACCGGGACGTTGAAGGCGTCGCAGGTGCGCACGAAGCGCGCGGCCTTCTCGCTCGCCGTGATGTCGAGGCAGCCGGCGAACTGCATCGGCTGGTTGGCGACGATGCCCACCGGCCGGCCCTCGACCCGGCCGAAGCCGGTGACGATGTTCGGCGCGAACAGCGCCTGCGTCTCGAAGAACTCGGCGTCGTCCAGGACGTGCTCGATCACCGTGTGGATGTCGTACGGCTGGTTCGCGCTGTCCGGGACCAGGGTGTCCAGCTCGCGGTCCTCGTCCGTGACGGCGAGGTCGGCCTCCTCCGGGAAGGCCGGCGGCTCGCTGAGGTTGTTCGACGGCAGGTACGACAGCAGCTGCTTGACGTACTCGATGGCGTCCTTCTCGTCCCCGGCCATGTGGTGGGCCACACCGGAGGCGGTGTTGTGGGTGCGGGCGCCGCCCAGTTCCTCGAAGCCGACGTCCTCGCCGGTGACGGTCTTGATGACGTCCGGGCCGGTGATGAACATGTGCGAGGTCTGGTCGACCATGACCGTGAAGTCGGTGATCGCGGGGGAGTACACCGCGCCGCCCGCGCAGGGGCCGACGACCAGGCTGATCTGCGGGATGACGCCGGAGGCGTGGGTGTTGCGGCGGAAGATCTCGCCGTACGCGCCGAGCGAGGCGACACCTTCCTGGATGCGGGCGCCACCGGAGTCGTTGATGCCGATGACCGGGCAGCCGGTCTTCAGCGCGAAGTCCATCACCTTGACGATCTTCTGGCCGTAGACCTCGCCGAGGGCGCCGCCGAAGACCGTGAAGTCCTGTGAGAACACGGCCACCGGGCGGCCGTCGACGGTTCCGTACCCGGTGACCACGCCGTCGCCGTACGGGCGGTTCTTCTCCAGGCCGAAGTGGGTGGAGCGGTGGCGGGCGAACTCGTCGAGCTCGACGAAGGATCCCTCGTCGAGCAGCAGCTCGATGCGCTCACGGGCCGTCAGTTTGCCCTTGGCGTGCTGCTTTTCGACGGCGCGCTCCGAGCCGGCGTGCGTCGCCTCGTGAATACGGCGCTGCAGACCCGCGAGTTTGCCCGCGGTCGTGTGGATGTCGATCTCGTGGCGCTCTTCCGGCTCGGACATCGGGATCGCGGCTCCCTGCCTGCTCAAAAGGGGGGACGGTTACTCATCCGTAGCGTAGTGGTGTGCCTCCGGGTCGGCAGTGCGGCGTTTCCCACACCTAGGGTGACTTGCATGACACCGCACAATGCCTCAGACGACAGCCGTTGGTCCGACCTGGACCGTCCGCCCCTGAACGCCGCGGCGCTGCGGCGCGGGCTGGTGCGGGAGGGCGGACTGTGGTCCCGGGTGGAGCTGGTCCAGCGCACCGGCTCGACCAACTCCGACCTGGTGGAGCGGGCCGCGGCCGGCACCGCGGGCGAGGGCGCGGTGCTCGTCGCCGAGGAGCAGACGGCCGGGCGCGGGCGGCTGGACCGCCAGTGGTCCGCGCCGCCGCGGTCCGGGCTGTTCTTCTCCGTACTGTTGCGGCCCACCGAGGTGCCCATCGCCCGCTGGGGGTGGCTGCCGCTGCTCACCGGCGTGGCGGTGGCGACGGGCCTGTCCCGCGCGGCGGGCGTGGACACGGCGCTGAAGTGGCCCAACGACCTGCTGGTGAAGGTCGGAGGCGAGGAGCGCAAGGCCGGGGGCATCCTCGCCGAGCGGGCCGGCGAGGGCGGTGTGGTCGTCGGCGTCGGGATCAACGTCACGCTGCGGGCCGGGGAACTGCCCGTGCCCCAGGCGGGCTCGCTGGTGCTGGCCGGGGCGGTGAGCACGGACCGCGATCCGCTGCTGCGCGCGGTGCTGCGGTCGCTGGAGGACTGGTACGGGCGCTGGCGGGCGGCCGGGGGCGACCCGGCCGCCAGCGGACTGCAGGAGACGTACGCGGCCGGCTGCGCCACCCTGGGGCGCGAGGTGCGGGCCGAGCTGCCGGGGGAGCGTTCGATCGTGGGCGAGGCGGTGGCGGTCGACGGCGACGGGCGGCTGGTCATCGCCACCCGGGAAGGGGTGCAGGAGCCCGTGGGAGCGGGGGACATCGTGCACCTGCGCCCCGCGTGAGCGAGCGCCCGCGGCGCCCGTGCGGCATGGTGGGCGGGGACGGCCCGGAGCGTCCCCGCGCAAGTGGACCTTCGGCCAAACCCAGCGGAGTGAGCTGGCGCACACCTGCCGTAGAGTTGAGGCCGGTCGATACCTGACCGTGGCAGATCGGAAGGGCAGCAGGCGTGACCGTCGACGACACGGGCTCCGGTGCGGACCGGGGGGACCCCCACGCCGCCGACTCCGGCGAGGACCCGCTCGCGCTGCGCCTCGAACAGCTCATCCTGGGCGCCGAGCGGCGCTACACCCCGTTCCAGGCGGCCCGGAGCGCCGGTGTCTCCATGGAGCTGGCCTCGCGGTTCTGGCGGGCGATGGGCTTCGCCGACATCGGCCAGGCCAAGGCCCTCACCGAGGCCGACGTCCTGGCGCTGCGCCGCCTCGCCGGTCTGGTGGAGGCGGGCCTGCTGAGCGAGGCCATGGCGGTGCAGGTGGCCCGGTCGACGGGGCAGACGACCGCCCGGTTGGCCGAATGGCAGATCGACTCCTTCCTGGAGGGGCTGACCGAGCCTCCCGAGCCGGGCATGACCCGCACCGAGGTGACGTACCCGATCGTCGAGCTGCTCCTGCCCGAGCTGGAGGAGTTCCTCGTCTACGTGTGGCGCCGCCAGCTGGCCGCCTCGGCCGGGCGGGTCGTGCAGACCGCCGACGACGAGGAGATGGTCGACCGGCGGCTCGCGGTCGGCTTCGCCGATCTGGTGGGGTTCACGCGGCTGACCCGCCGGATGGAGGAGGAGGAGCTGGGCGAGCTGGTCGAGGCGTTCGAGACGACCGCCGCCGACCTGGTGGCCGCCCGGGGCGGCCGGCTCATCAAGACCCTCGGGGACGAGGTGCTGTACGTCGCCGACGACTCCGGTACGGCCGCGGACATCGCCCTGCGCCTGGTCGAGACGATGGCGAACGACGAGACGATGCCCGAGCTGCGGGTCGGGATGGCGTTCGGCACGGTGACCACCCGGATGGGCGACGTGTTCGGTACGACCGTCAACCTCGCCTCCCGGCTGACGTCGATAGCGCCGCGGGACGCGGTGCTGGTGGACAGCGCCTTCGCGGAGGAGTTGATCCGCACCGGCGAGGCGCCCGCCTCGGAGGCCGAGGCCGCCGAGGCGGCGGCCGCCGCGGAGAAGGAGGGCGAGGAGCCGCCGACGTACCGCTTCGCGCTCCAGCCCATGTGGCAGCGGCCGGTGCGCGGACTCGGCGTGGTCGAGCCGTGGCTGCTCGGCCGCCGCACGGGCTCCGCCTAGGGCCCAGCGGCTGCTTTCCGCCCAGCGGATTCCCACGGTGTCGGGTCGTCGTGGGGGGCCTGCCTAGCGGCTGCTCTTCCCGCCCAGCAGATCCCCTACGCACAGGCTGATCAGTGGCAGGCACAGTCCGCCGCCCGGTGTGGGGGCGGTGGTGCTGTGGCTCGGGGCCGGTGCGGGGGCCGTTCCGGTGGGGGTGGGGGCGTCGGGGGCTGGGCGGGGCGCGGTGCTGGTCGGTGCGGTCGTCGGCTGCGGGGCCCCGCCGGACGGGGTGCCGGGAAGCCGGGTGGGCTTCGCCGAGGGGGGCGTCGCGGCCGCCCCGGACGTCGTCGGCGCGGCGCTCACCCCGCCCATGACGGAGGTGGCCGAGGGCACGGCGCGCGGGCGAGCGGCCTTGCCGGCGGACGGGGCCGCCGACCGGGCACTCGCCCCGGCGCCCGGGTGGACCCGGGGGTCGGCCTCCGCCGTACCCGGACCGCCCAGCCCCGACTCCGGCGCCACCCGCACCAGGCTCAGCACCCCGACGGCCAGGGCCAGCCCCCCGGCGGCGATCAGCACCTTCCGGTGCCGGGGCTTGCGGTGGCGGCCGTGGGGGAGGAGGTGGGGCGCTGTTTGCCGGGCGGTGGGCGTGGTCTCCGCGGTCGGCTCCGCTGGTTCCGGCTCCGTCGCTGCGGCTGGGTCGGCGGCCTCCGCCGACTCCACCGTGTCCACCGCTGCGGTGGTGGCCCGGACGGTGTCCGCCGCGCCGGTCCGCGGTGCGGTCGAAGGAGCGGGGGGCTGGGCCTCCGCGGACGGTTCGGCTGGTGTGGCGGGGGCGGTGGTGCCGGTCTGCTCTGCCGGGTCCTGCGCTGTGGTGGCTGCCTGGGCCTGTGTGGCCGGTTCCGCCGGTGTGGCTGGGGCAGCGGCGTCGGTCCGCTCTGCCGGGTCTTCCGCTGGGGCGGCGGCCCAAGCGGGGGGCTCGGCCTCTGCGGCCGGTTCCGCTGACGGGGCCGGGGCAGCGGCCTCTGCCGACTCCGCCGTGGCCTTCGCCGCGGTGGCGGCCTGGGAGGGGTGCGTCGCGCCGGCCGCCTCGACAGGCTCGGCTGCGGTTGTCCTGCCGGCGGCTGCCGCTGCCGTCGCCTCGGCCGGCTTCGCCGCTTCAGCGGCCTCGGCCGACCGGGCCGTACCGGCCGCATCGTCCGCGTCCGCTGTCCCGGCCGCGGCAGCACGCTGCCCGTCGGCGGCTCCGGCCGGACCCGCCGCTCCAGGGCGGACCGTCTCCGCCGCGCCGGCCGCCCGCGTCTCCGTCGTCCCCGCCTCGGCAGGTGCCGGCGGTCTTCCCGCCGTGCCGGACTCTCCACGTATCGGTGTCATCAGGTCCCCTCCCCGCCGCGCGCCCGGGGCGCGTCGTGGCGGTGCGCACGTTATGCCGGGCTGTGGGGGGTGTGGGGCGGAACAGTCGGGATGTCACTCGAACGGGGGTAGAACAGGCAACGGCGGCGGCTCTTTTCCGGGGCGGGGTACGGCTGCGATGATCGGGGCGGCAGAAGTTAACCCGCGTTAACCGGAGGGTGTCATGAGCGAGGAGCGGTTCGGGGAGTTCGTGCTGGTGCGGCGGCACGGGCACGTCGCGGAGCTGGTGCTGGACCGGCCCAAGGCCATGAACGCCGTCTCGACGGAGATGGCCCGCTCCATCGCGGGAGCCTGTGCCGCGCTCGCCGCCGACCGGGACGTACGCGTGACCGTGCTGACGTCCTCCCACGAGCGGGCGTTCTGCGTCGGTGCGGACCTCAAGGAGCGGAACTCCTTCAGCGACGCCGACCTGGTGCGGCAGCGGCCCGTCGCGCGCGGGGCGTACACCGGCGTGCTGGAGCTGCCGATGCCGACGATCGCGGCGGTGCACGGCTTCGCGCTGGGCGGCGGGTTCGAGCTGGCCCTGTCCTGCGACCTGATCGTGGCGGACCGTACGGCGGTCGTCGGGCTGCCGGAGGTGTCCGTGGGCGTGATCCCGGGCGGCGGCGGCACGCAGTTGCTGCCGCGCAGGGTCGGTGCGGCGCGCGCCGCCGAGCTGATCTTCTCGGCGCGGCGGGTGGAGGCGCCGGAGGCCGCCGAGCTGGGCATGGTCGATCTGCTGGTGGACGAGGGCCGGGACCGGGAGGAGGCGCTGGCGCTGGGCGAGCGGATCGCCGGGAACTCGCCGGTGGGCCTGCGGGCCGCGAAGCGGGCACTGCGGCTGGGGCACGGGCTGGACCTGCCGGCCGGGCTGGAGGTCGAGGACGCGGCCTGGCGGTCGGTGGCGTTCTCCGGGGACCGGGCGGAGGGCGTCGCGGCCTTCAACGAGAAGCGCAGGCCGCAGTGGCCGGGTGAGTGATCGCGGCCGCACGCCGCATGCGCGGTTTCACTTGATCGCTCCATAAATATCCCTCTTGCCGGTGTTCGTCCCTAACCTGGAGTAATGGGTGAGGACAACCGGCTCGCCGACGTGGTGACGCTGGCTCAGGGGATGGCGGCGGCGCACACCCCGCGGGAGTCGTGGCGGGCCGCCGCCCTCGGCGCGTGCCGGGCGCTGGACGGCAGCTTCGCCGCGCTGTCGGTGTGGGAGCGGGAGCTGGGGCGGCTGCGCGTTCTCGTCAACGTGGGGGAGCGGGCACCGGACGAGGAGGAGTTTCCGGAGACCGAGGCCTACCCGGTGCACCAGTTCCCGGAGATCACCGAGTTCCTGCACGAGCGGTGGGCGGGCGGCGGCGGGCCCAACGCGTGGGTGGAGACCGCCCAAGGGCCCGCCGCCGGCACCCCCGGGTACTTCCACCAGCGGGTGGCCGCCCTGCGCCGGCGCGGCCGGGGATGCTGTGTCGTCGCCCCCGTCGTGCTGCACGGCAGGGCCTGGGGCGAGCTGTACGTGGCCCGGCCGGCCGGGGCGCCGCTGTTCGGGCGCGGGGACGCCGACTTCGCGACCGTCCTGGCCGCCGTCGTCGCCGCCGGGCTGGCGCAGACCGAGCGGCTGGAGGAGGCCCGCCGGCTCGCGTTCACCGACGCCCTCACCGGCCTGGCCAACCGGCGCGCCGTGGACGTACGGCTGGAGGAGGCCGTCGAGCGGCACCGGGTGGAGGGCGTGGTCGTCAGCCTCGTCGTCTGCGACCTCAACGGGCTCAAGCGGGTCAACGACACCCTCGGGCACGCCGTCGGCGACCGGCTGCTGGAACGATTCGGCTCGGTGCTGTCCCTGTGCGGGGCGATGGTGCCGGGCGCGCTCGTGGCCCGGCTCGGCGGGGACGAGTTCTGCCTGCTCGCGGTGGGGCGGCCGGCCGACGACGTGGTGAAGGCGGCGGACGAGCTGTGCCGGCGCGCCGCCGAGCTGGAACTCGGCGAGGGCGTGGCCTGCGGGGTCGCCTCGACCGGGGATCCCATCGGGCCGGTGCGGTCGGCCCGGCGGCTGTTCCGGCTGGCCGACGCCGCGCAGTACCGGGCCAAGGCCCTGCGCGCCGAGCGGCCGGTGGTGGCCGGCCGGGAGGGCCCGGACGATCCGGTCGTACGGTTGGCGGACGAGGCGTCCCCCGCGCACGGCGAGCGGCGCCGCTTCCGCGGGCGGGAGCCGTGACGCGGCGCACAGCGAGGGTAAGGGTCAATCCGCCGCCCCACTGGTGACATCAACGCATTCAATGCGTACGCTCCTGAATATGGATATGCACACTGTGGTGGTGGGGACGTCCGGTGTCACCGCGTCCGACGTTCTCGCCGTGGCGCGCGGCGGTGCCCGCATCGAGCTGTCGGCCGAAGCGGTGGCGGCCCTGGCGGCGGCCCGGGAGATCGTGGACGCCCTTGCGGCCAAGCCCGACCCGGTCTACGGCGTCTCCACCGGCTTCGGCGCCCTGGCGACCCGGCACATCAGCCCCGAGCTGCGCGCCCAGCTGCAGCGCAACATCGTCCGCTCCCACGCCGCCGGCATGGGGCCGCGGGTGGAGCGGGAAGTCGTCCGGGCCCTGATGTTCCTCAGGCTCAAGACCGTCTGCTCCGGGCACACCGGCGTGCGGCCCGAGGTCGCCCAGACCATGGCCGACGTGCTCAACGCCGGGATCACCCCGGTCGTCCACGAGTACGGCTCGCTCGGCTGCTCCGGCGACCTGGCCCCGCTGTCCCACTGCGCCCTCACCCTCATGGGAGAGGGCGACGCCGAGGGCCCCGACGGGACCGTACGGCCCGCCGGCGAGCTGCTCGCCGAGCACGGCATCCAGCCCGTCGAGCTGCGCGAGAAGGAGGGCCTGGCCCTCCTCAACGGCACCGACGGCATGCTCGGCATGCTGGTCATGGCCCTCGCCGACCTCGACACCCTGTACAAGTCCGCCGACGTCACCGCCGCCCTCAGCCTGGAGGCGCTGCTCGGCACGGACAAGGTCCTCGCGCCCGAGCTGCACGCCATCCGCCCGCACCCGGGGCAGGGCGCCTCCGCCGCCAACATGCTCGCCGTGCTCGAGGGCTCCGAGCTCACCGGGCACCACCAGGACGACGCGCCCCGCGTCCAGGACGCCTACTCGGTGCGCTGTGCCCCGCAGGTCGCCGGTGCCGGACGCGACACCCTCGCCCACGCCCGGGTCGTCGCCGAGCGGGAGCTGGCCTCCGCCGTCGACAACCCGGTGGTGCTCCCCGACGGCCGGGTGGAGTCCAACGGCAACTTCCACGGCGCGCCCGTCGCCTACGTGCTGGACTTCCTCGCCATCGCCGCCGCCGACCTCGGCTCCATCGCCGAGCGGCGCACCGACCGGCTGCTGGACAAGAACCGCAGCCACGGCCTGCCGCCGTTCCTCGCCGACGACGCCGGAGTGGACTCCGGGCTGATGATCGCCCAGTACACGCAGGCCGCGCTGGTGAGCGAGATGAAGCGGCTGGCCGTGCCCGCCTCCGCGGACTCCATCCCGTCCTCCGCCATGCAGGAGGACCACGTGTCCATGGGCTGGTCGGCCGCCCGCAAGCTGCGTACCGCCGTCGACAACCTCACCCGGATCGTCGCCATCGAGCTGTACGCGGCCACTCGCGCCGTCGAGCTGCGCGAGGGCCTGACCCCGGCGCCCGCCTCGCGGGCCGTGATCGAGGCCGCGCGCGCCGCGGGCGTGCGGGGCCCCGGGCCGGACCGGTTCCTGGCGCCCGACCTGGCCGCCGCCGACGCGTTCGTCCGCAGCGGGGCGCTCGTCGCCGCCGTGGAGACGGTCACCGGGCCGCTGCGGTAACCGGCATGGCGAAAGGGCCCTGTGCGACCACAGGGCCCTCTCTGTCACGCGGTCACTTCAGCTTGGCTGCCTGCGCCTTGACCACCGCGGCCGGCACCGAGTAGGCCTTCTCGGTCATCATGGCGCCGAGGTTGATGGTCATGTAGGACGCGACGTTGTTGCCGTGCCGCACCACCTGCACGTGGACCGGTGCGGTGTCCCCGTCCTCCATGTCGCTGGTCGCCATGAAGGCCACCGACTCGTCGCCGGCGTCCGCGGGCCGCTCCTCGGCGACCCTGGTGAACTTGGCCTTGTCGCCGGCCTGGTCGCCCGTGAAGCCGCCCGCGCAGGCCTTCATCGCGTCGGAGACCGACCGCAGGGCCTGCCGCGCGCCGTCCCCGTCGTACGAGGACAGGATGACCATGGTGGTGTCGATGTCCATCGAGTCCTTGAACGTGTCCTCGAACTTGCCGTCGGCCAGGTCGTCCATGGACGTCGCCTTGTCCGTGGGGGCCTTCTTCACCTCCTGGACCGCGCGGTTGGTCTCCGCCGCCGGGGTGCCCGGCGCGATGCCGGTCATGACGCGCAGCAGCGGGTCGCACTGGGCGTCGGCCGCCTTGACCTTGCTCTTGGCGGGCGTGCCGCCCTCGACCGGCTCGACCTTGTACCCGGTCACGTCGCCCTTGGCGAGAATCAGCCTCTTCAACTCCGCGGCGCTCAGCGCCTTCGCGGCCGGCTTCGCCGCGTCCGCCCCCTTGCCCTCCGGGGAGTCCTTCGACCCGCCGTCGGAGCAGCCGGTGACGAGGGCGAGGGACAGCGCGCTCACGGCGAGGGTGGCGCACAGCCGCACGCCCGATGATCTCTTCATGGACGGACTATGCGTGTACCGTCAAAAGATCGTCAAGCGAGATTAAAGGCCGAGCCGCTCGCGGCGCACCGAATACACCACGAAACCGGCACCTATCGCGAGGAACGCGCTGCCCGCGATCACGTACGGCGTGGTGTCGAAGCTGCCGGTGTCGGCGAGCCGCGTGCTGTCCGAGGCGTCGGTCGCCGTGGCCCCGGACACCGCCCTGGCCTGCTGGGTGGCCGGTGTGACCTGTGTGGTCGAGGTGACCGAGGTCACCTGCGCCGTCGCTCTCGCCGGGCCGTCCTGCGACGCGTTGGCGGACGGGACGAACCACAGGGCGCACAACAGCGTCCCCGCGGCGGTGGCGGTCAGCAGCGGACGGCGAGCGGATGACACGGAATATCGATCCCCTTGTGACGCTGGCGAATTGGCCGTGTGGGGCGATGTTAGTGAAAGTTGCGGGTCACAGGAAAGTCACGGGAGGTTTCAGTCGTACTCTCCCGCCATGAGCGAAGAAGAGACATCACGGTTTGTACGGCTTCGAGTCGAGCTGGTCCTCGAGGTGCAGGACGAAGACGAGGTGGCCAAGGCCGCGCTGCGCCGGCTCGCCGCCGATCCGGAGCTGCCGCAGGACGAGCGCAGTCAGGCCGAGAGCGCTGTGACGGAAGACACCGCGGAGGCCATCGCGCACCTCGTCGACCCGTTCGACCTGGTCAGCGAGGTACCCGGCGTGGAGCTGCAGCAGGCCTCGTGGTCCACCGAGTGGGTCGACTACGACCCCGACTCGCCCGAGTGGGATCTGGACGAGGATGATAGGGGCGGCGACGAAGAAGAGGACGGCATCGGCTGAGCGTCCCGGGGCACCCGAACACCCCGGACGGCGACCGCCGTTCGGGGTTTTCGCCGTCCCAGGGGGACGCACGGACCGGCTTCCGCACCACTCGCCCCGAGCGGGCACGTGGTGCGCCTAACACATGCGCACCATGTGGAACGGAATGGATCGTCCGTAGCGTTGATGGCTCGCAGGGACTTTCGGGGTTCGCGAATTCGGCAATGATGGAGAAGCGTGTGATGACGGACAGTAAGCGGCGCAAGGGCCTCACGGTCGCGTCCGCACTGCTCGGCGGGGTACTGGCACTCACCGGTTGTTCCGGCGGCGGCAACGCCAAGGCCGCCGACACCGGCGACAGCTCACAGGCCAAGGTCGACGAGGCGGCGGCGAAGAAGTCCTCCGAGGCGCAGATCACGATCACGCCCAAGGACGGCGCCGACAACGCCTCGATCAACAACTCCGCCACCGTCACGGTCGCCAAGGGCACGCTCACCGGCGTCACGATGACCACGCAGGACGGCAGCGCGGTCGCCGGTCAGCTCTCCCCCGACCGCAAGAGCTGGAAGCCCAGCGTCCCGCTGCAGCGCTCGACCACGTACAAGATCGCCGCGGTGGCCAAGGACTCCCAGGGCCGCATAGCCAACGAGAACGCCTCCTTCACCACGGTCTCCCCGGCCAACAGCTTCATAGGCACCTTCACCCCGGACGACGGCGCGACCGTCGGCGTCGGCATGCCGGTGTCGATCAACTTCGACAAGGCGATCACCAACAAGGCGGCCGTGCAGAAGGGCATCACGGTCACCTCCAGCAGCGGCCAGGAGGTCGCCTGCCACTGGTTCAACGCCAACCGCATGGACTGCCGCCCGGAGCAGTACTGGAAGGAAGGCGCCACCGTCACCCTGAAGCTCGCGCTCGACGGTGTCGAGGGCGCGCCGGGCGTCACCGGCGTCCAGCAGAAGACGGTCACCTTCCACATCGGCCGCAACCAGGTCTCCTACGTCGACGCGAAGACCAAGCAGATGAAGGTCACGCAGGACGGCAAGGTCGTCAAGACCATCCCGATCTCCGCCGGCGCCCCCGAGCACACCACCTACGAGGGCCAGATGGTGATCTCGGAGAAGTTCAAGCAGACCCGCATGAACGGCGCGACGGTCGGCTTCAAGGACGGCGACGGCAAGGGCGAGTACGACATCAAGGACGTGCCGCACGCCATGCGCCTGACCACCTCCGGCACCTTCATCCACGGCAACTACTGGGGCGGGCCGTCGGTGTTCGGCAACGCCAACACCAGCCACGGCTGCGTCGGCCTGCAGGACGTCAAGGGCGCGGGCGACCCGAGCACGCCGGCCGCGTGGTTCTACAGCCACTCGCTGATCGGTGACGTCGTCGTCGTGCAGAACACCGGCGACAAGACCGTCGCCCCGGACAACGGCCTCAACGGCTGGAACATGGACTGGGCCCAGTGGAAGGCCGGTTCGGCCGTCTGACACCCCGTCCGACGGTCTCCGCACAGCATCGCCGGTGCCGCCCCCCAGGGGCGGCACCGGTGTTTCCGGGTCCGGGCGCGGGCTTCTCACGCTTCAAGCCGACGCGCACGCACCACAGTTCCCGATCCTGTAACAGTGTCCCGCCCGGCACGTAACAGTTCCGGTCAGCGCTTTCTCACCTCCCTCTTATCCCTTGAGCCGCCTGATCACCCCCGGCATACTGCGTGATCCGGGGGGTTGACGTTCATGTGTACGAGACTCCCCCCGGTCGGGTGAATGGGGAATTCGCCCGGTACCTCGTCTCCAGGGGGAGAACTTGCGCAGACAAGTGAAAAGAGGAGCTGCGGCCACCGTCGCCGTCGCCGCAGCCGTCGCCCTCGCAGCGGGTATGACCAGCCCCGCGTCGGCGAAGCCCGGGCACGGCGTCCCGGCGGCTGCCTCCTCGCTCACCGCCAAGCACCACGTCACCCTGATCACCGGCGACCGGGTCGCCCTCGACGCCAAGGGCCGCGTCGTCGGCCTGCAGCGGGCCAAGGGACGCGAGCACATACCGTTCCAGGTCCGAAAGACCGCCGGGCACACGCTGGTCGTCCCGGCCGACGCTGCCCGACTGGTCGCCACCGGCAAGCTGGACCAGCGCCTCTTCGACGTCACCGAACTCAACAAGGCGGCCACCCGCAGGGCCCAGAAGAACGGCCTGAAGGTCATCGTCGGCTACAGCGGCGCCGCCGCGGCCACGAAGGCCGACGTCCGGGACGCGGGCCTGCTGCGCCGCAGCCTCAAGGCGCTGAACGCCGACGCCGTGCAGACCCCGGCCAAGGACACGACCCGGCTGTGGGACGCCGTCACCAACGGCGACCAGGCCGCCTCCGGCATCGCGCACGTCTGGCTCGACGGCGTCCGCAAGGCCGCCCTCGACAAGTCCGTGCCGCAGATCGGCGCCCCGGTCGCCTGGGCCGCCGGCTACACCGGCAAGGGCGTGAAGGTCGCCGTCCTGGACACCGGCGTGGACGCCACCCACCCGGACCTGAAGGACCAGGTGATCGCGGCCAAGAACTTCACCTCCGCCGCCGACGCCACCGACCACTTCGGCCACGGCACGCACGTCGCCTCCATCGTGGCGGGCACCGGCGCCAAGTCGGGCGGCAAGTACAAGGGCGTCGCACCGGACGCCAAGATCCTCAACGGCAAGGTGCTCGACGACACCGGCTCCGGCGACGACTCCGGCATCCTCGCCGGCATGGAGTGGGCGGCCGCCCAGGGCGCCTCCGTCATCAACCTGAGCCTCGGCGGGTACGACACGCCCGAGGTCGACCCGCTCGAGGCCGAGGTCAACAAGCTCTCCGCCGAGAAGGGCGTGCTGTTCGCGATCGCCGCGGGCAACGACGGCCCCCAGTCGATCGGTTCGCCGGGCAGCGCGGACGCCGCGCTCACCGTCGGCGCCGTCGACAAGAAGGACAAGCTGGCGGACTTCTCCTCCACCGGCCCGCGCGTCGGCGACGGCGCCATCAAGCCGGACGTCACCGCGCCCGGCGTCGACATCACCGCCGCCGCGGCCAAGGGCAGCGTCATCGACCAGGAGGTCGGCGAGAAGCCCGAGGGCTACCTGACCATCTCCGGCACCTCGATGGCCACCCCGCACGTCGCGGGCGCCGCCGCGATCCTGAAGCAGGAGCACCCCGACTGGGGCTACGCCGAGCTGAAGGGCGCGCTCACCGGCTCCGCCAAGGGCGGCAAGTACACGCCGTTCCAGCAGGGTTCGGGCCGCATCGCGGTCGACAAGGCCATCAAGCAGTCCGTGGTCGCCGAGCCGGTCTCGCTCAGCTTCGGCACCCAGCAGTGGCCGCACACGGACGACAAGCCGGTCACCAAGAAGCTGACGTACCGCAACCTCGGCGACAAGGACGTCACGCTCGCCCTGTCCAGCACCGCCACCGACCCCAAGGGCCAGGCGGCTCCGGCGGGCTTCTTCACGCTCGGCGCGACCTCGGTGACCGTCCCGGCGCACGGCACGGCCTCCGTCGACCTCACCGTCGACACCAAGCTGGGCGGCACCCTCGACGGCGCCTACTCCTCCTACGTGACCGCGACCGGCGACGGGCAGACCGTCCGCACGGCCGCCGCGGTGCAGCGCGAGGTGGAGTCGTACGACGTCACGCTCAAGTTCATCGGCCGCGACGGCAAGCCGGCCCCGTACTACGACGCCGACCTGACCGGCGTGGCCGGTCTGGCCAACGGCCAGTGGATGAACCCGTACGACAAGTCGGGCACGGTGAAGGTGCGCGCGCCGAAGGGCACGTACATCCTCAACACCTCGGTCTCGGTGAACCCGAACGACGCCGCCAAGGGCATCGACTGGATCGCCCAGCCGAAGCTGACCGTCGCCAAGAAGCAGACGATCACGATCGACGCGCGCAAGGCCAAGCCGGTGGACATCACCGTCCCGGCCTCGCACACCAGGTCCGAGTTCGCCTCCCCGGGCTTCGACGTGACGATCGGCGACGGCGAGTACGGCTACGGCTGGTTCCTGGAGTCGTACAAGAACTTCCGCACCGCCCACCTCGGCCCGGAGCTGCCGTCCGGCACGCTGACCCAGCAGTGGGACGGCCACTGGTCCAAGGGCGCGACCGAGGAGTACGACGTCACCTCCGGCGGCCCGGTGAAGAAGCTCGCCACCGGCTACACCAAGCACTACAAGGCGAGCGAGCTGGCCACGGTCAAGGCCCGGCTCGGTGCCGCCGCGAGCGGCAAGAAGGGCTCCGTCAGCGCGGCCGGCTGGCTGCCCGGCGCCTCCGGCTCCTCGTCCATCGGCATCCCGCAGAAGCTGCCCGGCACCCGCACCCTGCACCTGTCCGCCACCGGCGGCGTGAAGTGGGAGCTGGACTTCGAGCAGGACGGCGGGGTCGACCAGGACGGCTTCCCGATCGCGGAGGCGGGCTACAGCGCCGGCAACCTGTCCTTCAAGGCCGGCAAGTCCTACACGAAGACCTTCAACACCGCGGTCTTCGGCCCGCACCTGAACGCCGACTACGGCGTATTCCGGGACGGCAACGACATCTACGGATTCCTGCCGCTGTTCGCCGACGGCGCCAAGCACGCGGGCTCGTCGCTGTTCTCCAAGGTCACCACGACCCTGTACCGCGACGGCACCAAGGTCGGCTCCAACGACGACCCGCTGTTCGGCGAGGCCTTCAAGGTCCCGGCCGGTGACGCCGCCTACAGGCTGACCACCTCGGTCCGGCGGTCGGCCACGGTCTCCAAGGCCTCCTCCCGGATCGACGCGAGCTGGACCTTCCGCTCCAAGAAGCCGTCGGGCGGCACCGCCACGCTCCCCGTGTCGGCCCTGCACTTCGGCGCCACGACCGGGCTGGACAGCCGCGTCGAGGCGGGCAGGAAGACGACCTTCCCGGTCACCGTCGAGGGCGCGGCGGCGGGCCGCAACCTGAAGTCCCTCGCGGTGTACGTCTCCTACGACGGCAAGACCTTCAAGAAGGTCACCGTCCGCAGCGGCAAGATCACCGTGAAGAACCCGGCGAAGAACAAGTCCCTGTCGTTCCGTGCCAAGATCACCGACAAGAAGGGCAACACGTCGACGATCACGATCTACGACGCCTACTTCGGCAAGTGAGCCGGTAGCCGCACGTAGTCACGGAGGAGGGCACCCGGAGAACGGTCTCCGGGTGCCCTTCGCGTGCGCGGGGCCGCCGGATCAGGCCGTCGGCACCGCCCGTGTCGCGTCCGTGCCCCAGCTGGCCAGCAGGCGGAGGGACTCGGCGGACGGGGAGCCCGGCTCCGCGTGGTAGGTCACCAGGGCCTGGTCGGTGTCACCCGTGACCCGGAAGCCCTCGAAGTTCAGGGACAGGTCGCCGACCAGCGGGTGGTGCAGGCGCTTGACGCCGTGGTTCTGCTCCTTGACGTCGTGCGTGGCCCACAGCCGGCGGAACTCCTCGCTCTTGACGGAGAGCTCACCGACGAGGGCGGACAGCCGCGGATCGTCCGGGTGGCAGCCCGCGTCCATGCGCAGCCCGCAGACGATGTCGATCGCCTTCTGCTCCCAGTCGACGAACAGGTCGCGGTACTCGGGCCGCAGGAAGACCAGCCGCGCCCAGTTGCGCTCGGCCGCCGGCAGCACCGACCAGTCGCCGAAGACCGCGGCCGCCATCCGGTTCCAGGCGAGGATCTCCGAGCGCCGGCCCACGACGTACGCCGGCACCGCGTCCATCGCGTCCAGCAGCTGCCGCAGCGTCGCCCGCACGTGCTGCTGCCGGGCCACCGGCTTCTTCTTGTGCGCCTTCGGCTTCGCCAGGTGGGTCAGGTGGGCGTGCTCCGCGTCGGTCAGCCGCAGCGCCCGGGCGATGGAGCCCAGCACCTCCGCCGAGACGTTCCGCCCGTTGCCCTGCTCCAGGCGCGTGTAGTACGCCACCGACACCCCGGCCAGCTGCGCCAGCTCCTCGCGGCGCAGCCCCGGCACCCGGCGGTGCCGCCCGAAGTCGGGCAGGCCCACGTCCTCCGGCTTCAGCCGGGCCCGCCGGCTGCGCAGGAACTCGCTCAGCTCGGCCCGCCGGTCCAGGGGCCGGCCGGCCGTCACCGCGGCATCGGGCTGTTCGTCCATGCGTCCAGTATCCGTGGTCGTACGCACCGGAACCTGACCCCGCCAGTGGTACGCACGGTGGGCGTACGCAAAGGCGTGCACTGGGTGGCGGACGGGGCATGCGCAAAGGTGGAACGCGTACCCGGACGAAAGGCAGCCGGGCACACCACCCCCCGCTAGGAGAACCCTCGGCATGACCACTGTTGCTGCGTACGCCGCGCCTGCCCCGAAGGCCCCGCTGGAGCGGACCACCATCGAGCGGCGCGCGGTCGGTGAATTCGACGTCCTGATCGACATCAAGTTCGCCGGTATCTGCCACTCCGACATCCACCAGGCCCAGGACGGCTGGCGCCCCGGCACCTTCCCGATGGTGCCCGGCCACGAGATCGCGGGCGTCGTCTCCGAGGTCGGCTCCGGTGTCACCCGGTTCGCCCTCGGCGACCGCGTCGGCGTCGGGTGCATGGTGGACTCCTGCCGCGAATGCGACAACTGCCGGGCCGGTCTGGAGCAGTACTGCCTGAACGGCGGCCCCACCTGGACCTACAACGACACCGGCAAGGACGGCGAGCCGACCTACGGCGGCTACTCCGAGAAGATAGTCGTCGACGAGAACTACGTCGTCCGCATCCCCGACGGGCTCGCGCTGGACGTGGCCGCGCCGCTGCTGTGCGCGGGCATCACCACGTACTCCCCGCTCAAGCACTGGAACACCGGCCCCGGCAAGCGGGTCGCCGTCGTCGGCCTCGGCGGCCTCGGCCACATGGGCGTCAAGATCGCGCACGCGCTGGGCGCCGAGGTCACCGTCCTGTCGCAGTCCCTGCGCAAGAAGGACGACGGCCTGCGGCTCGGCGCCGACCACTACTACGCCACCGGCGACCCGGAGACCTTCGAGAAGCTGGCGGGCACCTTCGACCTCATCCTGAACACCGTCTCGGCCCCGCTCGACTTCGCCGCCTACCTGTCGCTGCTGCGCACGGACGGCGCCATGGTGAACGTCGGCCTCCCCGAGGAGCCGGTGCAGATCGTCCTTCAGTCGCTGTTCGGCAACCGCCGCAGCCTGAGCAGCTCCGGCATCGGCGGCATCGCCGAGACCCAGGAGATGCTGGACTTCTGCGCCGAGCACGGGCTGGGCGCGGAGATCGAGGTGATCCGCGCCGACCAGGTCAACGAGGCGTACGACCGCGTCCAGGCCAGCGACGTCCGCTACCGCTTCGTCATCGACACGGCCACCATCTGACCGGCCACCACCCGAGCGGCGACCGCCCGCCGGCCCACCGGGCCGGCGGGCGGCCGCCTGTCTCGCCCGCTTCAGGCGAGGTCGAACGACTCCCCGGCGCGGTAGGACCGCACGGCCACACCCCCGCCGTCGTTTCCGCCGGGCCGTACGACGTGCACCCGCCCGCGCCCGGCCACCCGGCCCCCGCCGTCGCGGACCTCCACCACGGTGTTCTCGTCGACGGCGACACCGCAGGGCGCCCGGCCCTGCTCCACCGCCGCCACCAGACGCGCCAGGGTGCCCCACTGCGCGGCGTGCACGTCCACCGCGAACGGCACGAGCCCCAGGCCCGGCCGCACCTCGATCTCCTCCAGGTCCTCCGCGGTGTCCTCGGAGCACACCGGCACCCCGTCCAGCAGCCACCCGCCGACCACGGCCCGCCGCGCGGCGACGGCGGCACCCGCGGAGAAGCCCGCGTACGGCACCCCGCGGCCGGCCAGCAGCCCCGCCAGCCGGTCCACGCACCCGGCGAACGCCTCCTGGTAGGCGGGCGTCAGCCCGCCGCACACCAGCAGCCCGTCCAGCCCCTCCAGCGCGGCCTCCGGCTCGAACCGTCCGCCCAGCGGCACCAGCAGCGCCACCGGCGCGCACTCCACCCCGGACTTCCGCAGCGCCTCCGCGTACCGCTCGAACTGCGCCGGCCCGTCACCCTCGTCGACGATCACACACCCGACCCGCGGCACACCCCCGCTCCGTCCGCGCGCCACCCGCAGAAACGGCTCGTACACCTCCGGGGCGTCCCACCCGCCCCCCACCAGGAACGTACGACTGCTCATCCGGTTTCCATCCCTCCCCTTGGGCGCGCGAGACGCGCGAGGGGTGAATCTACGGGCAGGGGGCGGGCACCGTCGCGCCGATTACCCGGCGGACGGACGCGCCCCGCCTCCCGCCGTCCGGTGAGCGGCTCAGCCGGGCAGGGTCGCCGGGCTGCCTCCGTTGGCCTCGTAGCCGGCCACCGCCAGGGCGCGGTAGAGGGCGAAGTCGGCGGCCGGGTCGTCGGACAGCGACCAGGGCAGCGCCCCGACGTGGCCGTCGACGTGTATCAGCTGGTCCATGGCCTCGGCCCAGCGCTCGGCGCGGACCAGGAAGAAGACCAGGAGGTGGCGGACGTGGGCGAGCACCGGGTCGTCCGGGGCCGCCGCGTGCACCGCGTGCAGCGCGCCGTGCATCGCCCTGGTGACGACCTCGCTGCGGTAGAAGCCGCGGACCAGGTTCACCTCGGGCAGGTGCTCGAAGACCGCGAACAGCGGCAGCGCGGCGAGCAGCGAGCCCTCGGGGGCGCGGGCCGCGGCCGCCTCGGCGAAGGCGTACGCCTGCTCGCGTGAGCCGTGCCACTTCTCGCACCAGTAGTGCAGCGCGGCCAGATGGGCCCCCATGTGGTGGGGCGCCCGGTCCAGGACGTTCATCCACAGCTTCTCGAACTCCGGCTGCGAACAGGCCAGACCCCGCGCGGCGGACAGCTCCACGATGTACGGCACCGGGTCGCCGGGGGCCAGCAGCGCCGCCTCCCCGCAGGCCCGCCGGGCCTCCTCCATGATGATCCGGAACTCGTCCGTGCCCGGCGTCGACGTCCGCCAGGCCTGCTGAACCAGGAACTCGGCGTGCACGGCCGCGGCCCCCGCGTCCTTGGGACGCTCGGCCCGCCACACCCGCAGCCACTGCGCGCCCGGCGTCTCGTGCACCCCGCCCGGCCGCTGCCCCAGCTCCAGCGCCGCCGCCCCGGCGAACGCCTGCACACGCTGCCAGCGCACCTCGCCCTCGGCCTCCGTGCCGGCCAGCAGCTGGGCGGCCGCCCGGTAGTCCTGGGTGCGCTGCACCAGGTCCAGGACGTCCAGCAGGTCCTGGTCGGGTCCGGGCATGCGCACGTCCAGCTCCTCCTGGCGCACGAACCCGTACGCCGCGGGGTCGGCCGCGTCCGGGTGGCCCGGCGGGACCAGCCCGACCGCGCCCCGCCTGCGCCGCAGGACCGGGACCAGCACCATGCTCAGCATTACCAGCGCCATGAGCAGCCAGAGAATCGCCATGCACCAAGCGAACCAGACACCGCCGACAGTTGGCCAACCTCGCCGCCCGGCCTGTGGAAAACCTCCGCCTGGCCGCGCCGGGAACCGCCCGCGAGCCCGCCGGACGCCACCTGGCGGCCGGGCGCACTACGCTCGGTGCACATGAGCGACAGGCACATCAGTCAGCACTTCGAGACCCTCGCGATCCACGCGGGCAACACCGCGGATCCCCTCACCGGCGCGGTCGTCCCGCCGATCTACCAGGTCTCGACCTACAAGCAGGACGGCGTCGGCGGCCTGCGCGGCGGCTACGAGTACAGCCGCAGCGCCAACCCGACCCGGACTGCCCTGGAGGAGAACCTCGCCGCACTGGAGGGCGGACGCCGCGGCCTGGCGTTCGCGTCCGGCCTCGCGGCCGAGGACACCCTCCTGCGCACGCTGCTCACCCCCGGCGACCACGTCGTGATCCCGAACGACGCCTACGGCGGCACCTTCCGGCTGTTCGCCAAGGTCGCCACCCGGTGGGGCGTGGAGTGGTCCGTCGCCGACACCAGCGACCCGGCCGCCGTACGGGCCGCGATCACCCCGCGGACCAAGGCGGTCTGGGTGGAGACCCCCTCCAACCCGCTGCTCGGCATCACCGACATCGCCGCCGTCGCCCAGGTCGCCCACGACGCGGGCGCCCGGCTCGTCGTCGACAACACCTTCGCCACGCCCTACCTCCAGCAGCCGCTGTCGCTCGGGGCGGACGTCGTCGTGCACTCCCTGACCAAGTACATGGGCGGTCACTCGGACGTCGTCGGCGGCGCGCTGATCGTCTCCGACCAGACGCTGGGCGAGGAGCTGGCCTACCACCAGAACGCGATGGGCGCCGTCGCCGGCCCCTTCGACTCCTGGCTGGTGCTGCGCGGCACCAAGACCCTCGCGGTGCGCATGGACCGGCACAGCGAGAACGCCACGAAGATCGCCGACATGCTCAGCCGGCACCCGCGCGTGACCGGCGTGCTCTACCCGGGGCTGCCCGAGCACCCCGGCCACGAGGTCGCCGCCAAGCAGATGAGGGCGTTCGGCGGCATGGTGTCCTTCCGGGTCGAGGGCGGCGAGGAGGCCGCCGTCGAGGTGTGCAACCGCGCCCGGGTCTTCACCCTCGGCGAGTCCCTGGGCGGCGTGGAGTCCCTCATCGAGCACCCCGGCCGGATGACGCACGCCTCGGCGGCCGGCTCCGCCCTCGAGGTGCCCGCCGACCTGGTGCGCCTGTCCGTCGGCATCGAGAACGTCGACGACCTGCTGGAGGACCTGCAGCAGGCCCTGGGCGCCAAGTAGCGCCCGTCACCAGCCGGTGACCGGTGGAGTCGTCTGCGACGGCGGCTCCACCCACGGGTGCGCGCCGGCCGCCCACACGCCGAACGCCACCACGGCGGCGCACAGCAGCAGCCACAGCACGCGGTGCACCAGCCGCCGCCGGCGCAGCAGGCGGTCGCCGCGGCGGACGGCCTCGCCCCACAGCTCCGGTGGCACCGGAGGCTGTGTCCGCTCCAGGATCCGCCGCACGGCGGCCTCCCGCTGCGGCCGGTTCACCGGCGCCTCCCGTCCGGCCGCCGCCTCACGACGGGACCGCCTTCGCGCCGGCCGCGCCCGGGACCGGCGTCCGGGTCGGGTGCAGCACGGTGGCCGCCGCCCGGTCGCAGATGCTGTGCACCCGCTCCACGGGCAGGCCGAGCAGGGCCGCCGTCTGCTCCTCGGCGACACCCTCGTACATCCGCAGCACCAGGATCAGCCGCTCCCGCGGGGCCAGCTCGGCCAGCGGGCTGCGCGGATGCGGGCGGCTCTGGGCGAAACCGCCGTAGTGGTGCCAGGCCTCGCGCGCGAAGCGCGTGGCGAGGTACTGGCGGGCGCAGTCGTAGGGGTCCTCGCCGTGCAGCCGGTCCCAGCGGGCGTAGGTGTGGGCGAGCGCCGGGGTCAGCAGGCGCCGCGCGCGCGGGTTGTCGTCCGGCGCCTCCGCCGTGAGCAGCGTGGCGGCATGCAGCAGCCGCCCTGCCGCGCCCGCGACGAACGCCTCGAACTCCCGGGCCCGGCGGGCTTCGCGGGATGCCTGCCGATCACGCACCGCACCTCCCCCTGCGGTGGTCCTGTCCGGTACGCGACGGCTGCGTCGCGCACCACGCAGGACCCGGTCTCATATGAGGCCAGCGGCGGCCTCCGGGTCAAGACCCGGGACCCCACCCGTGCGGCGCGGGCCTCAGCCGGCGGGCTGCTGGTCCGCCGCCGGTGCCCCCGGGACCGACATCCGCGCGGAGAGCGCGCCGTTGAAGCGCGTCAGCAGCGCGCAGAACTGCTCGCGCTCCTTCGGCGCCCAGTCGTGGGTCAGCTCGGCCATCAGCTGACGCCGGGAGGAGCGCACCTCCTCCAGCCGCGCGGCACCGCGCGGGGACAGCTGCAGCACCACGGCCCGCCCGTCCTCCGGGTGCGAGGTGCGCTTGACCAGCCCGGTGTCGACCAGGGGAGCCACCTGCCGGGTGACCGTGGAGGAGTCGATCCCCATGCTCGCGGCGAGCGCCTTGACGCCCATCGGGCCTTCCATGTCGAGGCGGTTCAGCAGCAGGTAGGCGGCGCGGTCCATGGAGTTGCGCACCTGCCCGACGCCGCCGAGCCGGGTCTGTTCGGCACGGCGGGCGAACACCGCCACCTCGTGCTGCAGGACGTCGAGGAGACCGGTGTCGTCACCGACGGTCGTCATGTCCATCGACATTTCAGGTGTTGTGGGCATGGCCGGAGGCTCGCTTCATGAAGGGCTGCTGGTTGGGGGACAGGGTACGCGGCCCGGGGTCTGGCCGTACCGGCGCTGCGCAATCCCGTCTTGGAGGTTGGTCACACCCGTCGTACGCGACCGTGAACTGCGAGACTTGCGTCATGAGCTACCGCACGGCTGACTCCTTGCGCTCCGTCACCCTCGACGATGTGCGCGGAGCCCAGAAGATGCTCTCGGGCGTGGCCCGGGTGACCGCGATGGAGGGCAGCCGGCACCTGTCCCAGCTGAGCGGCGCACCGGTGCTGCTGAAGTGCGAGAACCTGCAGCGCACGGGTTCGTTCAAGCTGCGTGGCGCGTACGTCCGGATCGCCGGGCTGCTGCCGGAGGAGCGGGCCGCCGGGGTGGTGGCCGCGAGCGCCGGCAACCACGCGCAGGGCGTGGCGCTGGCCTCCGCGCTGCTCGGGGTGCACGCGACGGTGTTCATGCCGAAGGGCGCACCGCTGCCGAAGATCAGCGCGACCCGGGACTACGGCGCCGAGGTGCGCCTGCACGGCCAGGTGGTCGACGAGACGCTGGCCGCCGCGCAGGAGTACGCGGCCCGGACCGGCGCGGTGTTCATCCACCCCTTCGACCACCCGGACGTCATCGCCGGTCAGGGCACGGTCGGCCTGGAGATCCTGGAGCAGTGCCCCGAGGTGCGCACGATCGTCGTCGGCATCGGCGGCGGCGGGCTCGCGGCCGGCATCGCGGTGGCGGTGAAGGCGCTGCGGCCGGAGGTCCGCGTCGTCGGCGTGCAGGCGGAGGGCGCGGCGGCCTACCCGCCCTCGCTCGCCGCCGGGCACCCGGTGACGGTGGAGAACCCGGCGACCATGGCCGACGGCATCAAGGTGGGACGGCCCGGCGTCGTGCCGTTCGAGATCGTCGACGCCCTGGTGGACGAGGTGCGCACGGTCAGCGAGAGCCAGCTGTCGGCCGCGCTGCTGCTGTGCCTGGAGCGGGCCAAGCTGGTCGTGGAACCGGCCGGGGCGAGCCCGGTCGCCGCCCTGCTCGGCGATCCCGGCGCCTTCCCCGGGCCGGTCGTCGCGGTGCTGTCCGGCGGCAACGTCGACCCGGTGCTGCTGCAGCGGGTGCTGCGGCACGGCATGGCCGCGCAGGGCCGCTACCTGGCCGTGCGGCTGCGGCTGACCGACCGGCCGGGCGCGCTCGCCACGCTCCTCGGCGTGCTGTCCGTGGTCGACGCCAACGTCCTCGACGTGAGCCACGTACGGACCGACCCCCGGCTCGGGCTCACGGAGGCCGAGGTGGAGCTGCACCTGGAGACGAAGGGGCCGGTGCACTGCGTCGAGGTCGGCCAGGCCCTGCGCGAGGCGGGCTACACGGTCATCGACTGAGGCCGCCGGCCGGGAGGGAAGACCCCTGCCGCAACCTTGTCACCCGGATCGGTGAAACCCGTTGAGAGACGCGATACATCGCGTTATGGTGTGTCGTGCGGGCGCCGGAAAACCACGGGCGGAATCCGGCGGGCCTGCCTAGCCTTTTGCCTTTCCGACACATCCCCAACGACGTGGAGACCCCTATGCCAGGCGCCATCTATGCCGAAGGCCTGGTGAAGACCTTCGGCGACGTAAGGGCGTTGGACGGCGTCGACCTCGATGTCCCCGAGGGCACCGTCCTCGGCCTGCTCGGGCCGAACGGCGCCGGCAAGACGACGACGGTCCGCTGCCTGACCACCCTCCTGCGACCCGACAGCGGCCGGGCGGTCGTCGCGGGCGTGGACGTGCTCGAGCACCCCGACACCGTGCGCCGCTCCATCGGCCTGTCCGGCCAGTTCGCGGCGGTCGACGAGTACCTGACCGGCCGGGAGAACCTCCAGATGGTCGGGCAGCTCTACCAGATGAGGGCCAAGGCGGCCAAGCGGCGCGCGACCGAACTGCTCGAGCAGTTCCACCTCGCCGACGCCGCCGACCGCCCCGCCAAGACCTACTCCGGCGGCATGCGCCGCCGGCTCGACCTCGCCGCCGCTCTCGTGGTCTCGCCGCCCGTCATGTTCATGGACGAACCGACCACCGGCCTCGACCCGCGCAACCGCCAGCAGCTGTGGGAGGTCATCAAGCAGCTCGTGTCCGGTGGCACCACCCTGCTGCTCACCACGCAGTACCTGGAGGAGGCCGACCACCTCGCCCACGAGATCGCGGTCGTCGACCACGGCCGCGTCATCGCCAAGGGCACCTCCGACCAGCTCAAGGCCCGCACCGGCGGCGAGCGCGTCGAGGTCGTCGTGCACGAGCGCGACCACATCCGGGACGCCGCCGAGGTGCTGCGCGGCTTCGGCAAGGGCGAGACCACGGTCGAGGAGCACACCCGCAAGCTCACCGTCCCCGTCACCGGCGGCGCCAAGCTGCTCGCCGAGGTCATCCGGGAGCTGGATTCCCGGGGCATCGAGATGGACGACATCGGACTGCGCCGCCCCACCCTCGACGACGTCTTCCTGTCCCTGACCGGACACGCCGCCGAGACGGAGACCGGCGGGCAGGCCGTCCGGAAGAACGGCAAGGAGGCCGTGAAATGAGCGCCGTCAGCGACACCGCACAGGCCGGCACCGCGCAGGCCGCGGCGCCCGGCAATCCCGTCGGCCGCGCCGTGGCCGACTCCCTGGTCATCGCCCGCCGGAACCTGATCCGGATGCGCCGGATCCCGGAGATGCTCATCTTCGGGCTGATCCAGCCGATCATGTTCGTGGTGCTGTTCACCTACGTGTTCGGCGGCTCCATCCAGGTGGGCTCGTCGAGTTCCACGCAGGCCTACCGCGAGTTCCTGATGGCCGGCATCTTCGCCCAGACCGTCACCTTCGCCACGGCGGGCGCGGGCGCGGGCATCGCCGACGACATGCACAAGGGCCTCATCGACCGCTTCCGCTCCCTGCCCATGGCGCGCGGCGCGGTCCTCACCGGGCGCACCCTCGCCGACCTGGTCCAGACGGCGCTGACCCTGCTCGTCCTCGCGGTCGTCGCCGTGCTGGTCGGCTGGCGCACGCACGAGAACGCCGGCAAGGTGCTCGCCGGATTCGCCCTGCTCCTGCTGCTCGGGTACGCGTTCTCGTGGATCGGCGCGCTCATCGGCCTGTCCGTGCGCACCCCCGAAGCGGCGACTTCGGGCGGGCTGATCTGGCTGTTTCCGCTGACGTTCATCTCGAACGCGTTCGTGGACGCGGACAAGATGCCGGCCTTCCTGCAGCACATCGCGGAGTGGAACCCCTTCAGCGCCACCGTGCAGGCGTGCCGCGAGCTGTTCGGCAACCTCCCCCCGGGCTTCCAGGCGTCCGACGCCTGGCCCATGCAGCACCCCGTGTGGGCCTCGCTGATCTGGTCGGTCGCGATCATCCTGGTCTTCCGCACCCTCGCGGTCCGCAAGTACCGCTCGGCCACGGCGTGACGGCGTGACGCGGTGACGGCATGACGAAGCCCCCGGTGTCCGCGTGGATCACGCGGACACCGGGGGCTTCGAAGGGGACGGGGCGGCGCGGTCAGCCCGAGTACGGCTCGGCCTTCAGGATCCGCACCGAGGCCTTCTTTCCGTTGGGCAGCTCGTACTCCACGTCCTCGCCGACCTTGTGGCCGATCACGCCGGTGCCCAGCGGGGACTGCGGCGAGTACGTCTCGACGTCGGCGCTGGCGTACTCGCGGGAGGCGAGCAGGAACGTCATGGTGTCGTCCTCGTCACCGTCGAAGGCGATCGTGACGACCATGCCCGGGGCGACGGCACCGTCCGCGGAGACCGGGGCCTCGCCCACCTGGGCGTTCTCCAGGAGCTGGGTCAGCTGCCGCACCCGCAGCTCCTGCTTGCCCTGCTCCTCCTTGGCCGCGTGGTATCCGCCGTTCTCACGCAGGTCGCCCTCCTCGCGCGCGGCCGCGATCTTGGCGGCGATCTCCGTGCGCGCAGGACCAGTAAGGTACTCAAGCTCGTCCTTGAGCTTGTTGTACGCCTCCTGGGTCAGCCAGGTGACGTTCTCGCTGGTCTGGGTCACAGGGTGCTCCTCGTCGGTACTGGGAATACAAAAGCATCGCCCTACCCAGAAGAATGTTCCCTCTTGGATGGGCGAAACCACGAGCCTAACAATTCGATGCCCTCAAGGGGAGGACATAAGCCACCAGAATTACATCGGCGCAGGTCGCGGCATGCGGTTTCCGGGCCGGCGATCAGCCGGCGTGGCAGCCGAGCAGCTCCGCCGTGGTGCCCTTGGCCGTCGTCCGCAGGGTGACGACCTTGTCGATGCTCGAGGCCGGCCCGGTGAAGCGGAAGTCCGCCCGGCCCACCTCGGCGCCGTCCGCCGACTGGGAGCGCAGCGTGCAGTAGCCGGAGACGCCGGAGTCCTTGTGGACCTCCAGGTGCACCCTGACCGCGTCGTCGGACGCCTGGAAGGTGATCACCTGGGCGCTGATCTCGTTCTGCGCGACGTAGTGGTAGGCGAAGTAGCCGACCAGCGCCAGCAGGACCGCGCCGAGCACCGTTCCGGCGATCTTGAGCTTGCGGTCGGCACGCTCGTCCGAGGAGCGACCGTAGCGGCCCTCGGGCAGCCGCGTGCTCGCCGTACCCATGATCGTCCTTCCCGCGGAATTTTCAGCCCCCCAAGTCCGTCACTATAGAAGCCGCCCGCCCGCCGCCCGACCACCGCCCCTCAACGACGTCCCTGCGGGACGACACCTGTGAACCGCACCCGAAGACACGGGGCGCCGACCGACGAGGAATGAGTCTTGACTGACCAGCTGCGACTGATGGCCGTCCACGCGCACCCCGACGACGAGTCGAGCAAGGGCGCGGCCACCATGGCGAAGTACGTGTCCGAGGGGGTGGAGGTGCTGGTGGTGACCTGCACCGGCGGAGAGCGCGGCTCCATCCTCAACCCCAAGCTCCAGGGCGACGCGTACATCGAGGAGCACATCCACGAGGTGCGCAAGAAGGAGATGGACGAGGCCCGGGAGATCCTCGGCGTCCGGCAGGAGTGGCTCGGCTTCGTCGACTCCGGCCTGCCCGAGGGCGACCCGCTGCCGCCGCTGCCGGAGGGCTGCTTCGCCCTGGAGGACGTCGACAAGGCGGCCGGCGAGCTGGTGCGGCAGATCCGCTCCTTCCGCCCGCAGGTGATCACCACCTACGACGAGAACGGCGGCTACCCGCACCCCGACCACATCATGACCCACAAGATCTCCATGGTGGCGTTCGAGGGCGCGGCGGACACCGAGAAGTACCCGGAGGCGGAGTTCGGCCCCGCGTACCAGCCGCTGAAGCTGTACTACAACCAGGGCTTCAACCGCCCCCGCACCGAGGCCCTGCACCACGCGATGCTCGCCCGCGGCCTGGAGTCGCCCTACGGGGACTGGCTCAAGCGGTGGAAGGAGTTCGAGCGTAAGGAGCGCACGCTGACCACGCACGTGCCGTGCGCGGACTTCTTCGAGATCCGGGACAAGGCCCTGATCGCCCATGCCACCCAGATCGACCCCGACGGCGGCTGGTTCAAGGTGCCGATGGACCTGCAGAAGGAGGTCTGGCCGACGGAGGAGTACGAGCTGGCGAAGTCCCTCGTCGACACCTCCCTCCCCGAGGACGACCTCTTCGCGGGCATCCGGGACAATGTCTGACATGAGCGCAAGCCTGAGTCTGGCAGTGACGCACCTCGCCCCCCTCGCCAAGGAGGTCGACCAGAACAAGGTCACCCCCGGCGTCCTCGGCTTCATCGTCTTCGCGGTGATGGCCCTGGCGGTGTGGGGCCTGATGAAGTCGATGAGCAAGCACATGCAGAAGGTCGACTTCAAGGAGGCCCCGGACCCCGCGGCGGAGCAGAAGGCCGGGGAGAACGCCGGGCAGAAGACCGACTCCGGGGCTTCCCGGGGCTGACCCCGGCGGTCTCAGTCCCGTGCCGGCACCGCCACTCCCATCACCTCCCGGGCGTGGCGGTCCGGCGTCATGCGCAGCCGCCAGGCCTGCCACCCCGCCTCCAGCTCGACGCCGCGCTCCAGCAGCAGGGCGTAGGCCGGGACGCAGTCGTCGAGCTTCTCGTCGCGCAGCGGATGGCCGGCCCCGGCCAGCCGGGCCAGTTCCTCCTGGGCGACCGCGGTGCCCACCTCCACCCCGCCCGGCGCCGCGTACGGCAGCAGGGTGCAGCGCAGGAAGCGGGCCCAGTCCTCGCCGCGGCGGTCGCCGTAGGACGTGAAGAGGGCGAGCGCCTCGTCGCACAGGCCCAGCGCCTGCGGGAACCGGGCGTTGCCCGCGTCCACCACCGCCAGCTCCAGGCAGGTCCACGCCTCGCCGTGGGCGACACCGATGCGCTGGAAGTCTGCGCGGGCGTCGACCAGCAGCTGGCGGGCGAAGCCGGAGTTGCGCAGCGACCCGGTCTGCGCGGCCCGCTGGTCGCGGGTGACCCGGGCCGAGTGGTGCCGGGCGCAGGCGAGACCGTACACGTCCCGCATCCGGGAGAACATCTGCCGCGAGCGCTCCAGCTCCCGCACCGCCCGGTCCAGCTCGCCGGTCTCCTCCAGCGCCTGCCCGAGGTAGTACAGCGTCCACGCCTCGCCGCGCGCGTCCTCGTTCTCCACATGCCGGGCCGCCGCCCGGCGCAGGCCCTCCACGGCCGGCAGGGCGTCGCCGTCGACCAGCCGCGCCCGCGCCAGCTGGGTCAGCGCCCAGGCCTCCCCGCGGGCGTCGCGGGTGCGGCCGTACCGCTCCAGGGCGGCCGCCAGTTCCGTCTCCGCGCGCGGGACGTCCCCCATGCGCAGCGCCAGCTGGCCGAGCTGGAAGTGCGCCCAGGCCTCACCGTGCACCGAGCCGCCCTCGCGGTGCAGGACCAGGGAGCGGGTGAGCAGGTCGAGGGCCTCCGCCAGGCGGGCCCGGTCGCGCTGCACCGCCGCCAGCGCGTGCATCGTCCAGGCGCGGTCGGTGGCCAGCTCCGGCGCGGCCTGCAGGTCCAGGGACTCCTGGAGCCGGGCCGCGGCCTCGGTGAGGTTGCCCTGGTGGTGCAGGGTGATCCCCAGCGAGGTCAGGGCGCGGGCGGCACCGGCGTCGTGGTGGGCCTCCCGGTACAGGTCGACCACGGAGGTGAGCGTGGCGCGCGCCTTGTCCAGCTCGCCGAGCTGGCGCGCCGCGATGCCGGTGCGCCACTGCACGGAGCGCACCAGCAGCCCCTGGTCCACGGCCTGGGCCAGCTCGCTGATCTCGCCGAGACGGTAGAGGTCGCCGCGCAGCAGGCAGTAGTCGCACAGGGCGCCGAGCAGGTTCAGCACGGCCGACTGGTCCACCCCCTCGGCGTGGCGCAGGGTGGCCGTGATGAAGCTCGACTCGTCGTCCAGCCAGCGCAGCGCCTCGTCCAGCGAGGTGAAGCCGTGCGGGCCGAACCGGTCCGAGCGGGTCGACATGTTGCCGTCGACCAGCCGCAGCACCGAGTCGGCCAGCTCCGCGTAGTTGACGATCAGCCGCTCCTGCGCGGCCGTCCGCTCGGCCGGGTCCTCCTCGTCCAGCAGCCGGGCCTGGGCGAAGGAGCGCACCAGGTCGTGCAGCCGGTAGCGGCTGCCGCGGACGTGGTCGAGCAGACCGGCCCCGGCGAGCGCGGTCAGCTGCCGGGTGGCCTCCGCCTCGTCCGTGCCGAGCAGGGCGGCGGCCGCCGCCCCGCCCAGGGAGGCCCGGCCGGCCAGCGCGAGCCGGCGCAGCAGGCGGCGCGTGGTCTCCGGCTGGTCGCTGTAGCGCAGCCACAGGGCGCGCTCGACCGGCTCCACCGGGCCGTACGCGGCGAGGTCCGCGGCCAGCTGCCGGGCCGAGCGCGGGCCCAGCGCGGAGCCCGCCACGCGCAGCGCCAGCGGCAGCCCGCCGCACAGCTCCCGGACCCGGTCGGCGGACTCGGCGTCGTACGGCGCCGAGGCGTCCTGGGCGGCCGTGCCCAGCAGTTCCTCGGCGCCCGCCGCGTCGAGGGGCGCGACGGGCAGGTGGTGCACCCAGGCGGCGAGGTCCGCGGGCAGCGCGAGCGGGTCGCGGGTGGTGACCAGCACCAGGCTGTCGGAGCGCTCCGGCACCAGGGCGCGCACCTGCTCGGGGTCCGGGGCGTCGTCCAGCACGATCGTCACCGGCAGCCCGGCCAGGTGCCGGTGGTACAGCTCGCCGAGCCGCTTGACCTGCTGGTCGGGGGAGGACCGCTCGCGGAACAGCAGCTGCTCGCGGGGCGCGCCGAGCCGGTTGAGCAGGTGCAGCAGGGCGTCCCGGGTGGTCAGGGGCGGCTCCTCCCGGCTGCCGCCGCGCAGGTCCACCACGACCGCGCCGCGGAAGTGGTCCCTCAGGTCGTGCGCCGCGCGGACCGCGAGAGCCGTCCGGCCCGAGCCGGGCTCCCCGTGCAGCACGACCACCGTCGGCCGGGTCTCCGTGGCCGCCCGGGCCGCCTGCGCCCACTGGCGGATCCGCGCCAGCTCCTGACGGCGCCCCGCGAACGGGCCGTCCGGCTCGGGGAGCTGGCCGAACGACTGCTCCAGCATCGTGCGCCTGCGGGCCGCCGCGCTCTTGTCCGCGCCGCGCAGCGCCGGGCCGGCCGTCTTCTTCGGGCCGGTGGAGGCGCTGAGCACCCGCTGCTGGTCGAAGAAGGGGCGGACGCCGCGCACCTCCAGCGCGGTCAGCCACTGCAGCCGCAGCTGCTCCGGGCCGCCGGGCTGGCCGGCCGCGCCCGCGCGGTGGTGGGCGGCGGGCAGGTGGGAGCCGGCCACCTTCACGACCGTGGCGGCGGCGCCGGCCACCGCGGCGGTGAGGCCCGCGCCGACGGCCGTACCGGGACCGGTGCCCAGGGACAGGTCGGCGACGGCGGCGGCCGCCGCGGCGACGGCGGCCACCAGCAACGCCGTACCGGCGCCCGCGCGGGCGTAGCGCTGGCCGAAGGTGACGCGGCCGGCCTCGCTCTCGTCGAGCGCCCGGGTGTAGGCCTCGTACTCCTCGGCGGCCGTCCGCGCCATGGAGTCCAGCGCGTCCCGTGCCCGCGTCAGCAGCACCTGACCGTCGGTCCGGCCGCCGGAGCGCCGTACCTCCTCCTCCACGGCCCGCACCAGCAGCCGCTCGGCCTCCGCCCGATGGCCGTCCCGCATGTCCCGTCCCCCTCCGGCGTCAACTCTCCTGCCCCCGAGTGTCCTTGGGACGGGCCGCGTTGGCGAGAGGGTCTCGATCACCTCCCGGCGAGGACCCGCCGGGACAGGGCGAGGTAGACGCACGCCCCCGCCAGGGCGCCCTCCAGCACCGCGCAGCCCAACGCCTGGGCGAGTTCGGCGCCGGCCGGGGCGGTGGTGATGTCGAACCAGGCGTCCAGGACCGCGACGGAGGCCGTCGCCGAAGCCGTGAGCCGGGCCCGGGAGTCGCCGCGCAGGCCCAGCAGCGCCGTGGTGGCGCAGCCCGCCGCCATCAGGACGTCCAGGCCGATCCAGGCCAGCGCCCAGTGCCGCACCTCCGTGCTGCCCGGGAGGGTCACGGCCAGCACGATCATCCACGGCACGAGCAGCACCGAAGCCGTACCGAGCACGATCAGTGTCCAGCGTGTCCAGCGTCTCATCACCCAGTCCCCCTCGCTCCGGCCGCACGACACGTACGGCTCTACGGCTACCACCGTAAAACGCAGAGAAACTTCTGCAAAGAAAATTCGGCGGAACTCGGGGACGACTCGGGGTTCTCAGGGTTACGGTGACCGCATGACCGACGGCATGTCCGAGATGACCAGCCTGGAGCGCACCGCTCTCTACAAGTCCCTCGGCAACCCCCTGCGCCGCCGGATCCTCGAGTACCTCGGCCGGCACGGCGAGGCGAACTCCACCGTCCTCGCCCGGGAACTCGGCGAGAGCTCCGGCACCACCAGCTACCACCTGCGCAAGCTCGCCGAGCAGCGGCTCATCGAGGAGATCCCGGAGAAGTCGGGCGGCCGGGAGCGCTGGTGGCGGGTGCTGCCGTTCAGCCACACCACCCCGGACCCGGCCACCATGTCGCCCGAGGAGTACGCGGCCGCAGCCCGGCTCGCCCATCTCAAGATCGAGGTCGACACGGCCCTCTTCCGCCGCGCCCACGAGGAGTACCGCGGCCCCGAGGGCTGGGCCCAGGTCCAGCGGCACGGCACCTGGATGACCAGGGAGGAGCTCCTGGCCTTCCTGCGCGACTACCACGCCCTGCTCGACCGCTACAGCCACCTGCGCGAAGAGGCCCCCGAGGGGGCGCGTCCGGTGTCACTGCGCTTCTACGCCGTGCCGGAGCCCGGGTCCGAGCCCGCGTACGCATCCGGATCCGGATCAGAGCCCGCGTCCGGGGCCAGATCCGGACCCGGCCCCGGACACGAGCCCCGCCCCAAGCCCGAGCCCGGCCCCGGACCCGGCCCCCGGAAGACGGCGGAACGCTGACCCGCCCCCTGCCTGCTCCCCGGAGGGAGGGGGCGTTCAGCCCGTGGCCAGCAGCGGGCGCAGGCGGCCTGACCGCAGGCCGGTGACGAGGGGCGTCCCCAGCCGGCGCGCGGCCGCGCTCGCCGGCAGTGCGACCACGAAGCCGATGACCAGCGAGACCGCGACATCGTGGGGGTAGTGAGCGCCGACGTAGACCCGGGAAGCGGCCTCCACCACGGCGAAGGCGGCCGCCACGGCCGAGAGCCGGCGGTCCAGCAGGAACAGCGCCCCCACCGTCGCGGCGCCGACCGTCGCATGGCCGCTCGGGAACGCGTAGTCGCCGGCCGGCGGGCACGTCTCGACGATGAACGCGTGCGGCATCGACCGGCACGGCCGCAGCTCACCGACGCCGGACTTGACGACCTCGGTGACGGCGAACGCGACCAGGACGCAGACCGGGGCCGCGAGGGCGACCGCCATCGCCCGCGCGCCGGACCGCCGAGCCGACCACCAGCCGGCCGCCATCAGCGTCGCGAAGACGCCCAGGCCGTAGTCGGTCCACACCTCGGCCGCGCCGTTGAGCCAGGGCGTGTGCCGCGCGAAGTCCGTGACCGACGTGAACCAGGAACCGTCGAAGGCGAGCACCACGCGGGTCACCGTCCGGCCCCGCGCAGCACCCGGCCCAGCCGGCCGCGCACCGAACCCAGCCTGCCGCGCACCGAACCCAGCCGCCCGCGCGCCGAGCCCAGACCGCGCTGCCAGGCACGGGAACGCCGTGAACCGGCCAGTTCGGCGAACAGGTCGTCGTAGCTGCGGGCCACGGGGGCGGGGTCGAAGCGGCGGGCGGCGGCGCGGGCGGCCTCGCCCATGCGCCGGCGGGCCGGCTCGTCGGTGATGAGCTCCAGCAGCGCGGCGGTCAGCGCCTCCCGGTCGCCGACGGGGACCAGCAGGCCGTCGACGCCGTGGCGGATGATCTCGGCGGGGCCGAGCGGGCAGTCGGTGCTGACCACCGGGACGCCGCAGCGCATGGCCTCCACGAGGGTCATGCCGAACGACTCGGCCTCGGAGGCGCTCACGACGATCGACGCCTGGGCGAACTCGGGCTCGATCGGCGAGCGGGTCCCCATCAGCCGCACCTGCCCGGCGAGACCGCGACCGTCGATCGACTGCTGCAGCCGCTCCTTCTCGGCGCCCGCGCCGTAGATGCGCAGGGACCAGTCGGGCTGCTTGGCCGCGACCTCCTCGAACGCCTCGATCAGCAGGTCGAACCGCTTGCCGCGCACCAGGCGCCCGGCGGCGGCGACCACCTTCGCGGAGAGGTCGGCGGGCGGCAGCCCGGGGTCGGGCACGCCGTTGGGCACGGCGAGGACCCGCACGCCCGGCAGCCGCATCTTCGCGCGGTAGACGGCCGCGTCCGCCTCGGTGGTCGTGACCACCGCGTCCAGGGCGCGGTAGTGGCGGGCGAGGCTGCCGAGCAGCTTCCTGCTGTGCGTGTCGTGGGTGAGGTGCTCCTGCGCGATGCGCAGGGCGCCGGGCGGGCCGAAGCGGGCCAGGTAGACGTTGACGCCCGGCCGCGTCCCGATGATCACGTCCGCGTCGCAGGCACGCAGGTACTCCTCGGCCCGCCGGTCGGTGAGCCGGCTGTACTGCCGGTACCGCTTCTCGGCGGCGGGGAAGACCTCGGCGGGCCGGCCCAGCAGGGGATCCGCCGTGTCGGCCGAGCCCTCGCGCAGGTCGACCAGGGGCACGATCCGCACCCGCGGGTCGACGGCGAACCGGGGCCGGGCCCGCTGGCGCAGCATGGAGACGATCGTCACCTCGTGGCGGTCGGCCAGGGCCGCGGCGAGATTGAGCGTCGTGCGGATGGTGCCGCCGATTCCGTAGACGTTGTGTATCAGGAACGTGATCTTCACCCGGCGGGCTCCCATTCGTCTTTCACAGCGCGGTGCTGAGAGGAGATACGGTGCGCGTCCGGTCCGGGCTCGGCCCGGTTGGCGGTCTCGGCCCTCAGCCCCGCGGACCCTCCGACGCTTCGCACGCTAGGGAAGACGGATGAAGGGACCATGAAGGTTCGGTTCCCCGCGTGCCCGGCCGGGCGGTTGGGCCGGACGGACCCGGCCGTGCGACGATGCCGGTATGAACCGACTGGCCGATTCCCAGTCGCCCTACCTGCTCCAGCACGCCTCCAATCCGGTGGATTGGTGGCCATGGGGAGAGGAGGCGATGACGGAAGCGAAGCGGCGGGACGTGCCCATTCTCCTGAGTGTGGGCTATGCGTCCTGTCACTTAGGCTTCCGCTGATCCACTGGTGCCACGTCATGGCCGCCGAGTCCTTCGAGGACCGGGCCACCGCCGACTACCTCAACGAACACTTCGTCAGCGTCAAGGTCGACCGGGAGGAACGCCCCGACGTCGACGCCGTGTACATGGAGGCCGTCCAGGCGGCCACCGGGCAGGGCGGCTGGCCCATGACCGTGTTCCTGACCCCGGACGCCGAGCCCTTCTACTTCGGCACGTACTTCCCGCCGAGTCCCCGGCACGGCCTGCCCTCGTTCCGGCAGGTGCTGGAGGGGGTCCGGCAGGCCTGGGCGGACCGGCGCGCGGAGGTCGGGGAGGTCGCCGGGAAGATCGTGCGCGACCTCGCCCAGCGGGAGATCGCCCACCAGGGCGCCCAGCCGCCCGGCGAGCAGGAGCTCGCGCAGGCGCTGCTCGGCCTCACCCGCGAGTACGACCCGCAGCGCGGCGGATTCGCCGGCGCGCCCAAGTTCCCGCCGTCCATGGTGCTGGAGTTCCTGCTGCGGCACCACGCCCGCACCGGCGCCGAGGGCGCCCTGCAGATGGCCCGGGACACCTGTGAGCGGATGGCCCGGGGCGGCATCTACGACCAGCTCGGCGGCGGGTTCGCCCGCTACTCCGTCGACCGCGACTGGATCGTGCCGCACTTCGAGAAGATGCTGTACGACAACGCCCTGCTGTGCCGGGTCTACGCCCACCTGTGGCGGGCCACGGGGTCGGACCTAGCGCGCCGGGTCGCCCTGGAGACCGCCGACTTCATGGTCCGCGAACTGGGCACCGCCCAGGGCGGGTTCTCCTCCGCGCTCGACGCCGACAGCGACGACGGCACCGGCCGGCACGTCGAGGGCGCGTACTACGTGTGGACCCCCGCCGAGCTCCGCGAGACCCTCGGGGAGCAGGACGCGGCCCTCGCCGCCCAGTACTTCGGCGTCACCGAGGAGGGCACCTTCGAGCACGGCCGGTCGGTGCTGCAACTCCCGCAGGGCGAAGGGGCCTTCGACGCCGAGCGGATCGCGTCCGTCAAGGACCGCCTGCTGGCGCGGCGCGCGCAGCGCCCCGAACCCGGCCGGGACGACAAGGTCGTCGCCGCCTGGAACGGGCTCGCGATCGCCGCGCTCGCCGAGACCGGCGCCTACTTCGGCCGGCCCGACCTGGTCGAGGCCGCCGTCGGGGCCGCCGACCTCCTCGTCCGGGTGCACCTCGACGAGCACGCCCGGCTCGCGCGCACCAGCCGGGACGGCCGGACCGGCCCCAACGCCGGGGTGCTGGAGGACTACGCCGACGTCGCCGAGGGCTTCCTGGCGCTCGCGTCCGTCACCGGCGAGGGCGTGTGGCTGGACTTCGCCGGCCTGCTCCTCGACCACGTGCTGAACCGCTTCACCGACCCCGGCAGCGGCGCCCTGTACGACACCGCCTCCGACGCCGAGCGGCTCATCCGCCGTCCCCAGGACCCCACCGACAACGCCACCCCGTCCGGCTGGACGGCGGCGGCCGGCGCGCTGCTGAGCTACGCCGCGCACACCGGCTCCGAGGCCCACCGGACCGCCGCCGAGCGGGCGTTGGGCGTCGTGAAGGCGCTCGGGCCGCGGGTGCCCCGGTTCATCGGGTGGGGGCTGGCGGTCGCCGAGGCGCTGCTCGACGGCCCCAGGGAGATCGCGGTCGTCGGCCCCGCGCTCGGTGAGGAGCGGACAACCGCCCTGCACCGTACGGCACTTCTGGGCACCGCCCCGGGAGCGGTCGTCGCCGTGGGGACCGTGGACAGCGACGAGTTCCCGCTGCTCGCCGGCCGCCCGCTCGTCGGCGGTGGAGCGGCGGCGTACGTCTGCCGCGACTTCACCTGTGACGCCCCGACGACGGATCCGGAACGGCTGGGCACGGTGGTGGGAACCCGCTGAGCGGGCCCCACCGCCGTTCCGATACCAGCTCTTTATCGGAACAGCTCCCACTTTTCACAGATCCCCCCTAATCTCTGCACGGTGGCGCGCCACGGTGACACACCGTCGCGTGCACAGGGGGTCCGTCGAGGGCGCCGCCGGGCCGGACTCGCCGGCGGCTGCCGGAGCCGTCGTCCTCGGGCCGCTCGGCTCCAGGGTCGTGCCGGAACTCGCTGCGCATCCCAGTGGTCGCCCTGCCGGTGGGCCGGTTCGGCACGGGCGCGCGGGGACCGGAGCGCCGGTCCGCCTCCCGCGCCGCCGCAGCAGCCGTACGACCACGAGGAGAGCCGTGTGAACAGACGCCGCAGACGCATCGCGCTGGTCGGGGTGGGAGCCCTGACCGCCGGTCTGCTCCTGTCCGCCCCCGAGTCCGCCGAGTCCGCCACGATCGCCAACCTGGTGAAGAACCCTGGCTTCGAGACCGCGGGGACCAACGGCATGCCGTCCTGCTGGGAGAAGTCCGGCGGCGGCGACAACGACTTCAGCTTCGCCACCGTCCCGGGCGCGCACTCCGGCAGCAAGGCCATGCGGGTCACGCTGACGCGCCGGGTGGACGGCGACCGCAAGGCGCTGATCACCGAGTCGAGCTCCTGCGCTCCCGCGGTGGGCGTCGGCAGGCAGTACGACCTCGGGCTCTGGTACAAGACCACGACACCCGACGCCGGCATCACCCTCTTCCGGCACGACACCACCGCCGGCTGGCAGTACTGGACCGACCTGAAGACGCTGTCCATGGCGTCGGCCTGGACGCGGGCGACGGTGCGCACCCCGGCGGTCCCGGCCCACACCGACCGCGTCTCCTGGGGCGTGTCGGTGTACGGCACCGGGTCGGCGACCACCGACGACTACACCATGAGGCAGGTCCCGCACACCCGCTGGCCGGTCTGGTGCACCGGCACGAAGGACCAGTGCGCCGACGGCAGCTGGTCGGTGCTGCCGACGCAGAACCCGGTCCGCTCCATGCACTCGGTGGTGCTCAACAACGGCAAGGTGCTGCTGATAGCCGGCTCCGGCAACAGCGAGGAGCAGTTCAACGCGGGCACGTTCACCTCCGCGGTGTACGACCCCGTGAAGGGCACGTACAAGGTGATCCCGACGCCGAAGGACCTGTTCTGCGGGGGGCACGTGCAGCTGCAGGACGGCCGGGTCCTGGTGATGAGCGGCATGAAGGCCTACCCCGTCGCCGGCGGGCACGGCTACGAGGGGTTCAAGGACTCCTACGTCTTCGACCCGAAGACCGAGACCTACACCAAGACCAACGACCTCAACGACGGCCACTGGTACCCGTCGGCGACCGAACTCGGCAACGGCGACGTCGTCAGCTTCGGCGGGCTGCGCGAGGACTCCACCGGGTCGGTGACGGCCGAGAGGTTCAGTGCCGCGCAGAACCAGTGGCTGCCGGTGTCGCAGGTCCACCAGACCTGGTCGTACTGGGGCCTGTACCCGTCGATGATCCTGATGCAGGACGGCCGTCTCTTCTACACGGGCAGCCACGTCTTCGGCAACAACATCCCCGGCACGGGCTCGGCGGTCTACGACTACGACGCCAACACCATCACGCAGATACCCGGCCTGCAGAACAAGGACGAGCGGGACCAGTCGGCGAGCGTGCTGCTGCCCCCCGCCCAGAGCCAGCGGGTCCTCACCATCGGCGGCGGCAACATCGACTCCAACCCGGACGCGAACCGCCTGACCGACCTGATCGACCTCAAGCAGGCGAACCCGTCGTACGTCGCCGGGCCGCCGATCCCGCAGGGCACGGTCGACCTCGGGGCCGGCAAGGTCGCCGAGACCGGCGGCCAGGGCAAGATGTACGTCTCCGCCGTCCTGCTGCCCGACGGCAAGGTCCTCGAGACCGGCGGCGCCCTGCACAACCGCGCCGACCCGGTGTACGAGTCCTCGCTCTACGACCCCGGCACCAACACCTTCGACCCCGTCGCCGCCGACCCCGAGTCCCGCGGGTACCACTCCTCGGCGTTCCTGCTGCCCGACGGCCGGGTGATGGCCACCGGCGACAACCCGGGCAACGGCACCTGGAACCACAACGTGTCGATCTACAGCCCGCCCTACGTCTACCGGAGCAGCCGCCCGAAGATCACCTCGCTGATCAACCAGGAGTGGAAGTACGGCGACACGCAGCGGATCACCGTCGACCGGCCCATCGCGAAGGCCGAGCTGATCCGCCCGGCCGCGGTCACCCACTCCTCGGACCCGAACCAGCGGTTCGTGGACCTGCCGCTGAGCGTCTCCGGCAACAACGTCGACCTCGACGTGACCAGCAACCCGAACCTGGCCCCGCCCGGCTGGTACATGCTGTTCACGGTGGACGCCAACGGGGTGCCGTCGGTGGCCAAGTGGGTGCACCTGACGGGACCGGCGGCCCTGAGCGGCACCGCCTCCCCGCACATCCACGCCTTCGCCGGATCCCTGCGGGGCAAGGTCTCCGGACCCGGCGAGAAGCGCGCCGCGCAGCAGGTCGGCCCGACCCTCTCCGGCTGCGACCGGCACTACGGCTCGATCAACGTGTGCGTGCCCACGGTCTTCCCGCCGCAGGTGGGGAAGACGGCCGCCGCCCGCTGCCGCTGGCTGAGGCAGAACCACTACGGCCGGCTGGAGGTCAACGGCGGCGACGACCCGCTCGGCCTGGATCGCGACCGCGACGGGACCGCCTGCGGGAAGGGTGACGTGAGCAGGCGCTAGCCGCGCTCGGCGGACCCGGACAGGGCGCGTTCCACGATGGCCTCCAGCTGGTCGTGGTGCGCGCCCTTCCAGTAGGCGCGGCCGCAGGCCGTGCACCGGGCGAAGACGTCGTACGTGCGCCGGGTGCCGTGCTCGAGCTGGTCGGCGACCTCGTCCTTCGTGGCCCGGCGGAGCAGGCCGTTGCAGGCGGTGCAGCGGGTCCAGGGGTGCAGCTCGGGGGCGAAGCGGTCCAGGACGTCGCGGAGCTGCTCCTCCGGGCGGGTGCTGTAGACGAAGGCGCCGGCCCACAGTTCACGGCGGCGCAGCAGGCCGCGGTCACGGCTGAGCATGACCCGCTTCTCGGCGGCCGAGCGGGCGGCGAGCGCCGGGTCGCCGATGTCGGTCGACTCGTACGCCGTGTCCACGCCGAGCAGGCGCAGCCGGCGGGCCAGGGTGCCGAGGTGGACGTCGAGGAGGAAGCGCAAGGGGGCTCCTGGGACCCGCTGGGGGCGTGTCACGGCCCGCACGGCGACGTGCTCGCCCGCCGCCGGGATGTGGGACGGCGGCACCTCGCGGCCGTCGACGACGAGGGCGCCGACCTCGGTGAGCGGGACGCCCAGGGACTCGATCACATGGCCGAGCGTGGCGGCGCCGTCCGTGGTGAGGGCGGTGGCGCCGGCGCGCCGGGCGGGTGGCACGAACAGGTGCAGGCCGGGGGCGACGTCGACGCGGATCTCGGGACCGTTCACCCGGTCAGGATGGCACGGGCGGTGCCGCGTACCTCAGTGGTTTTCGCGGGGGAGGCCGTGCTCCACGACGTCCAGCGCCCGCCCCACGAGCTCGCCCGGGTCGCCCGTGAAGCCGTTCTCCGCCCAGTACAGGGAGACCTCCGTCAGGGCGCCGGCGAGGGACATCGCGAAGACGCGGACGTCCAGGCTCTCCGGGTCGCGGCCGGTGCGGTCCGCCACGGCCCGGCGGAGCAGCAGCCCGGTCTCCGCCATGCTCTCGAACATCCGGGAGCGGACGGCGGGTACCTCGGCGCCGAGGCGCGCGCGCAGCCGGAGCACCTCGGGGTCCTCCCGCCCGCTCCGTTCGAGGGCCTCGCCCAGCACGTGCCGGACGGAGTCCAGCCACGGCTCGTCCGCGGGCCGGGCGCGCAGCTCCTCCAGCAGGAGCGGCGCGTACGCGCCGGTGAGGACGATGTCCTCCTTGGTCGGGAAGTACCGGAAGACGGTGGACGGCGACACCTCGGCCCGGTCGGCGATCTGCTCGATCGTCGTGGCGTCGTACCCCTGCTCCTCGACCAGCGCGTAGGTCGCGGCGCGGATCGCCTCACGCGTCCTGGTCTTCTTCCGCTCCCGCAGTCCCGGTCGTGGGCGGTCGGCGGGGGAGGAGGGGGAGCGTGCGGCCGTCATGCGGGTCATTGTCCGGCATCGGCCGTACGGGTCGCCAACCAGCCGGCCGGCGCACGAGGAAACGGCCACGGCTCGTGAGCCGTGGCCGGAAGGCGGGACGGACGGGTCTCAGGCGTGCTGGTACGCCACCAGCGAGATGCCGACGTAGTGGACGACGAACGCGGCCAGGGTGAGCAGGTGGAACACCTCGTGGAAGCCGAACCAGCGCGGTGAGGGGTTCGGGCGCTTGATGCCGTAGACCACGCCCCCGGCGCTGTAGAGCAGGCCGCCGACGACGACGAGGACCAGGACGGCGATGCCGCCGGTGCGCATGAAGTCGGGCAGGAAGAAGACGGCCGCCCAGCCCATCGCGATGTAGCAGGGGGTGTAGAGCCAGCGCGGGGCGCCGACCCAGAAGACCCGGAAGACGATGCCCGCCGCGGCCGCCCCCCAGATGCCCCACAGCAGCCACCGGCCCTTGCTGCCGGGCAGGAGCAGCAGGGTCAGCGGGGTGTAGGTGCCGGCGATGATCAGGAAGATGTTGGCGTGGTCGAGGCGGCGCAGGACACCGTCCATGCGGGGGCCCCAGTCGCCCCGGTGGTAGAGGGCGCTCACACCGAAGAGCAGGCAGGCCGTCAGGACGTAGATCCCGCAGGCGATGCGGCCTCTGGTGGAGTCGGCCAGGGCGGTGAGTACGAGGCCCGCGATGAGTACGGCCGGGAACATGCCGAGGTGCAGCCAGCCGCGGAGCCGGGGCTTGACCGGGTGCAGGGTGCGCGCGACGGGGCCGAGGCCGGCGGCCGGCGGGTCCGTGGGCGCATCGGGGACGGACGCAGTCATGGCCCGCATGGTACCTACGGAACCGTAAGTTACGCGTCAGTACGGCGCCCGACGGCCGGAGAGTGGTCATCGTCTCACGGAGGGGTGCCGAGTCGGACGCAAAGAGTCCGTCAGGCGAACTCAAGGTGCCCGCAAAAGAGACGTAAAGCCGCCTGGAAAACCGTGGTATTCCTCACGTCGCTCACTTGTGAGGCCCTCTGGACAGATGGGCGCCTACGTCGGATGATCAAATGAGTGCAGTCGGCACCGGATGAGCGGCAGGAAGCATCCGGGTCGCAGCCCCCACGGGGCGGCAAGGACAAAAAACCCTTCATTTAGGAGCAACCGTGGCGCGCGACATCTCGGCTCCCACCAACCACCAGGAACTGATCTCGTGGGTCAACGAGATCGCCGAACTGACCCAGCCGGACAGCGTGGTCTGGTGTGACGGATCCGAGGCCGAGTACGAGCGGCTGTGCGAAGAGCTCGTCCGGAAGGGCACCTTCCGGAAACTCGACCCGATCAAGCGCCCCAACTCCTACTACGCGGCCTCGGACCCCACCGACGTCGCCCGCGTCGAGGACCGGACCTTCATCTGCTCCGAGAAGGAGGAGGACGCCGGTCCCACCAACCACTGGAAGGCCCCCGCCGAGATGCGGGAGATCTTCAGCGGCGAGGACGGCCTGTTCCGCGGCGCGATGAAGGGCCGCACCATGTACGTGGTGCCGTTCTGCATGGGCCCGCTCGGCTCCCCGCTGTCCGCGATAGGCGTGGAGATCACCGACTCCGCCTACGTCGCCGTCTCCATGCGCACCATGACCCGCATGGGACAGCCGGTCCTGGACGAGCTCGGCGACAGCGGCTTCTTCGTCAAGGCCGTCCACTCCCTCGGCGCCCCGCTGGAGCCGGGCCAGGAGGACGTGCCGTGGCCCTGCAACTCCACCAAGTACATCTCGCACTTCCCCGAGGGCCGCGAGATCTGGTCCTACGGCTCCGGCTACGGCGGCAACGCGCTGCTCGGCAAGAAGTGCTACGCCCTGCGCATCGCCTCCGTCATGGCCCGCGACGAGGGCTGGCTGGCCGAGCACATGCTGATCCTCAAGCTCACGCCGCCCACCGGTGAGTCCAAGTACGTCGCCGCCGCCTTCCCGAGCGCCTGCGGCAAGACCAACCTCGCCATGCTGGAGCCGACCATCTCCGGCTGGACCGTGGAGACCATCGGCGACGACATCGCCTGGATGCGCTTCGGCGAGGACGGCCGGCTGTACGCGATCAACCCCGAGGCCGGCTTCTTCGGCGTCGCGCCCGGCACCGGTGAGCACACCAACGCCAACGCGATGAAGACGCTGTGGGGCAACTCGGTCTTCACCAACGTCGCCCTCACCGACGACGGCGACGTGTGGTGGGAGGGCATGACGGAGGAGACCCCGGCCCACCTGACCGACTGGAAGGGCCGCGACTGGACCCCCGAGTCGCCCGAGCCCGCCGCGCACCCCAACGCCCGCTTCACCACCCCGGCCGCCCAGTGCCCGATCATCGCGCCCGAGTGGGAGGACCCGCGGGGCGTGCCGATCTCGGCGATCCTCTTCGGCGGCCGCCGGGCCAGCGCGGTGCCGCTGGTCACCGAGTCCTTCGACTGGAACCACGGCGTCTTCCTCGGCGCCAACGTGGCCTCCGAGAAGACCGCCGCCGCCGAGGGCAAGGTCGGCGAGCTGCGCCGGGACCCGTTCGCCATGCTGCCGTTCTGCGGCTACAACATGGGCGACTACATGGGTCACTGGGTCGACGTGGCCAAGGACAAGGACCAGTCCAAGCTGCCGAAGATCTACTACGTCAACTGGTTCCGCAAGAACGACGAGGGCAAGTTCGTCTGGCCCGGCTTCGGTGAGAACGGCCGCGTCCTGAAGTGGATCGTGGAGCGGCTGGAGGGCAAGGCCGAGGGCGTGGAGACCCCGATCGGCATCCTGCCGACCAAGGAGGCCCTGGACACGAACGGCCTCGACCTGTCCGACTCGGACCTCGACTTCCTGCTGACCGTCGACAAGGAGGTCTGGCGCGAGGAGGCCGCCCTGGTGCCCGACCACCTGAACACCTTCGGCGACCACACCCCGAAGGAGCTGTGGGACCAGTACCGGGCGCTGGTGGAGCGCCTGGGCTGAGCCGCCACCCCGAGGACTCCGCGGCCGGTCGCCGTGCCCTGACCAGCGATCGTCACGACCGGCCGCGGTGACGGCGTCGAGGGCCCCGCACGACGACGTGCGGGGCCTTCGCCGTGCGTGGCCGGAGAACCCGAAACCGGCCGAGGACCGGCCCCGTGGCGGTGGTTTCGAGGACCGGCCGCGGACCGGTCACCGGCACACGTGGATCTGGTGGCTCGTCATCGCGGCCGTGATCCTGATTCTGTTCTTCGTCTTCATCTGACGCGTGCCGCGGCCACGCACCTCCGGCCATGCGGTGTGTGGCGCCCGGTCCGCGCGTCACCGCGGGTGCACGCGGACCGGGGCCGATCGTGGGACGACCTCCGGGGGGCGGGGTCAGTGTGCGCTGCTCAGCTCCTTCGGGCCGGCCAGCGCGGCGGCGTGGGCGTCCATCCGCTCGGCCGCGAGGATCGCGGCGGCGGTGTCCGCCCGGGAGGCGGCGACCACCAGCGCGCGGCCGGCGAGGGCGTGCGCCCGCCGGTGCAGCGGCTCCGGCGCCCCGGACGCGGCCGGCGCCGCCCGCAGCGGAGCATGTCCGCCGCGCAGCCGGGTCACCTGCCCGGCGAGGCGTTCGGCGGCCGCGTCCAGGTCCTCGGACGGGGCCAGCCCGCGCAGGTCGTCGGTGACGGCGAGCAGGGCGGCGAGGTGCCCGGCGAGCTGGATGTCCAGCTCCTCCTCGCGCGACCGGTGCGGGAAGTCGGAGGAGGTGCCGGCCACCGGACTGTGGACCGACTTGGTGCGGATCGGTTCGTACATGGGGGACGGCCTCCTGTGCTCTGACAGGAAGCCATCCTAGCTTGGATTTCGTCTAAAGTTGAGCCGAGTCACGGACTGCGGTCCGCCGGTCCCGGTCCGCGACCGGCCCGCCGCCCGTCACGGCTGGCCGTACCCGTCCAGGAAGGTGCCGATCCGGGTGACCGCGTCCCGCAGGTCGCCGACCGTCGGCAGGGTCACCACCCGGAAGTGGTCCGGCTCGGGCCAGTTGAAGCCGGTGCCCTGGACGACCATGATCTTCTCCTGGCGCAGCAGGTCCAGGACCATCTGCCGGTCGTCCCTGATCTTGAACACCTGCGGGTCGAGGCGCGGGAAGAGGTACAGCGCGCCCCGGGGCCGTACGCAGCTCACGCCGGGGATCTGGGTGAGCAGGTCGTAGGCGGTGTCCATCTGCTCCTTGAGCCGCCCGCCCGGCAGCACCAGGTCGTTGATCGTCTGGCGTCCGCTGAGCGCGGCCACCACGCCGTGCTGGCCCGGCATGTTGGCGCACAGCCGCATGTTCGCCAGGATCGTCAGGCCCTCGATGTAGGAGTCGGCGTGGGCGCGCGGACCGGAGATCGACATCCACCCCACCCGATAGCCGGCCACCCGGTAGGCCTTGGACATGCCGTTGAAGGTGAGGGTCAGCAGGTCGGGGGCGATCTTCGCGGTCGGGGTGTGCGTGGCGTCGTCGTACAGGATCTTGTCGTAGATCTCGTCGGAGCAGACCAGCAGGTTGTGCCGGCGGGCGATGTCCGTCAGCCCCTTGAGCACGGTCTCGTCGTAGACCGCGCCGGTGGGGTTGTTCGGGTTGATGATGACGATCGCCTTGGTGCGGTCGGTGACCTTGCGCTCGACGTCGGCGAGGTCCGGCATCCAGTCGGACTGCTCGTCGCAGCGGTAGTGCACCGCCGTACCGCCGGAGAGGGAGACGGCCGCCGTCCACAGCGGGTAGTCCGGCGCCGGGACGAGGACCTCGTCCCCGTCGTCGAGGAGCCCCTGCATGGCCATCACGATCAGCTCGGACACGCCGTTGCCGACGAAGACGTGCTCGACGTCCGTCTCGATGCCGAGGGTCTGGTTGTGCATCACGACCGCGCGGCGGGCGGCCAGCAGGCCCTTGGCGTCGCCGTAGCCGTGCGCGGAGGAGACGTTGCGGAGGATGTCCTCCAGGATCTCCGGGGGGCACTCGAAGCCGAAGGCGGCCGGGTTGCCCGTGTTGAGCTTCAGGATGCGGTGACCGGCCGCTTCGAGGCGCATCGCCTCCTCGAGAACCGGGCCCCGGATCTCGTAACAGACGTTGGCGAGCTTCGTCGACTGGATCACCTGCATGTCCGTGAGCTTACGGCCCGGTAACGGCTCCTGGCTCGTGTTTTCCGCCACGTGAGACGGCGTGGTTTGCCTCGATATCGCCCGTAGCTGTCTCACCGGCCACTTGCGTACCTAGAATGCGCGGCGGTGCCGCTCCGTCCGGTCTGCTGACTTCCCTGGTGCGGAGGGGTGCGGCGCCGGGGAAGGCGATGCGAAGGGGCGAGCGGGGTTGTACGACGCGCACGGTGGAGGCGGCGAGCCGGAGGTTCGCCCGAACGTGTACCTCCCGCAGCCGCCCCCTGCCCCCTCGTACGCGGAGTACGCCGATCCGGCGGCCGCGCACGGCTGGGAGAACGCCTACGACGAGACGCGCGAGCTGCCGGCCGCGGCCGCCGATCCGCAGGGCCCGCCCGACCCGCACGAGCCACCCGCCGTCCGGCCGGACGGCGGCCGCAGGGGGCGGCGCGAGGAGCGCAGGCGCGGTACCCGCCGCCGCACGGCGGTCCTCGCCGGGGGGCTCGGCACGGCCGGCGCGGTCGCGCTGATCGCCGCTCTCGCCTGGCCGGACGCCTCCCCGTCCGGTCCCGCCGGTGACGGGCCCGCCCGCGCCCCCGGCACCAACAGCAGCTCCGCGGACTCCCACGACCCCACGACGGCCGCCCCGGCCACCACGGCCGGCCTCCCCGCGGCGGCGTCCGCCGCCGCCCCCACCCCCGCCGCGACCCCCTCGACGGCCGCCCGCACCACCCGCGCGGCGGCCACCGACGCGCCCACCTCCCCGGCCGCCACGGCGCCGGCCACCTCCGCGCCGGCGCCCAGCCCGACGGCCTCCGGGAACGAGAGCCTCCCGAGCGGCCGGGGGCACGGCCACGGGGCGACGAAGCGGCCCAGGTAGCCGCGTACCACCTCAAATGGGCCCAACAGGCGGTGCGTTGGTGTGCGCCGCCCGGCAGGGGGCACGTATGCCCCTGCGCGCCGTGGCTGTCGCATACGACTCCTTGCCCCCGCACGCCCCTCTCATGAGAATGTCCATGACAAAGACGCGCGGTGACCGGAAGATCTCCGGTCGCCCAAGTCGTAAGAGGGGACCCCCACATGAACAAGCCTCTCCTGGCCGCTATCTCCTCCCTGGCCATCGCCGGGGTGGGTGCGGCCCCCGCGGTCGCCGCGCCGCACAGCGCGCCGCACAGCGCCAAGGCCGCCGCGGTGACCGTGAACTTCGCCGGGACCGTCTCGCTCAGCAACTGCTCCGGCTCGGTCATCCGCTTCCCGGGCTCCGCGGACAGCGACCCCGCGCTCGTGCTGACCAACGGCCACTGCCTGGAGACCGGTTTCCCGGCACCCGGCGAGGTCATCACCGGCCAGTCGTCCAGCCGCAGCTTCGGCCTGCTGAACGCGTCCGGCTCCCGGGTGGGCACGCTCCGCGCCAACCAGGTCGTCTACTCGACCATGACGGACACGGACGTCACCATCTACCGCACCACCACCACGTACGCGGCGATCAGGAGCACGTACGGCATCAGCCCGCTCACCGTGCAGGACACCCACCCGGTGGCCGGCACCGCCATCAAGGTCGTCTCCGGGTACTGGAAGCGGACCTACAGCTGCGACGTCGACGGCTTCGTGTACCGGCTGAAGGAGGGCGACTGGACCTGGAAGGACTCGGTCCGCTACACCTCCTCCTGCAACACCATCGGCGGCACCTCGGGCTCGCCCGTGATCGACACCGCCACCGGCAAGGTCGTCGCCGTCAACAACACGGGCAACGAGGACGGCGAGCGCTGCACCGAGAACAACCCCTGCGAGGTCGACGAGAGCGGCAACGTGACCGTCCGTCAGGGCATCAACTACGCCGAGGAGACGTACAACATCCCGGCCTGCTTCACCACCGGCAACAAGCTGAACCTCGCCGCGTCCGGCTGCACCCTGCCCAAGCCGTAACCCGCGGCCCGCGGTCCGCCGTCCCGCCGGACCGGGCGGTCACACCGGTGTGCGGCGGACCGCCCGGCCGGCCAGTACGTCCGTGCGGCGGCCGTCCTCGACGGCGAAACGGCCGTCGACCAGGACGTAAGGGATCCCGGCCGGCAGGGCGCGGGGCTCGGCGAGGGTCGCGCGGGCCGCCACCGTCGCCGGGTCGAAGAGCACCAGGTCGGCCCGGTACCCCTCGCGCACCAGACCGCGGTCCGGCAGCCGCAGCCGGGCCGCGGGCCGCCCGGTCAGGTGGGCGACGCACTCTTCCAGCGTCAGCACCCCCAACTCCCGGACGTAGGTGCCGAGGTAGCGGGGGAACGTGCCGTAGGCGCGCGGGTGCGGCCGGGCGCCCCGCAGGATGCCGTCGGAGCCGCCGGTGTGGGCCCGGTGCCGCATGATCGCGCGGACGTTCTCCTCGTGCCCGACGTGCTGGAGGACGGTCGTGCCGAGCCGGTCCGCCACCAGCAGCCGGCGGGCCACCGCCCAGGGCGTCTCGCCCCGCCGGTCCGCCAGCTCGCGGACGGTACGGCCCACGTGGTCCGCGAGGGCCGGGTCGGCCACCCCGGACACCTCGACCGTCGCCCACTCCACCGGCACCCCGTGGCAGCCGTCCGAGCCGGTCACCTCCAGCTCCCGCCGGATCCGCTCGGCGGTCGCCGGGTCGGCGAGCCGGGCCAGGACCGCCTCCGGGCCGCCCGCGCTCGCCCAGCCCGGCAGCAGCGCGGCCAGGGTGGTGCTGCCCGGGGTGTACGGGTAGCTGTCCAGCGTGAGGTCCACCCCGGAGTCGAGCGCCCGGTCGAGGAGGGCCAGCAGCTCGGGCGCGCGGCTCTCGTTCACGCCGAAGTTCATCGTCGCGTGCGCCAGGTGCAGCGGGCAGCCCGCCTCCCGGGCCACGGCCACCATCCCGGCGTAGGCCCCCAGGGCGCCGGCGCCGTAGGAGCGGTGGTGCGGGCAGTAGTAGCCGCCGTAGCGGGCCACCACCCGGCACAGCTCGGTCAGTTCGGCGTCGTCGGCGTACATCCCCGGCGGGTAGGTGAGCCCGGAGGACAGCCCCACCGCGCCCTGCTCCAGGCCCTCCGCGACCAGCCGCCGCATCCGGTCCAGCTCCCCGGGCGTGGCCGGGCGGTCCTCCCAGCCGACGGCGAGCGCGCGGACCGTGCCCTGCGGGACGAGGTAGGCCGCGTTCACGGCGATCCCGCGGTCCAGCCGGTCCAGGTACTCGCCGACCGTCCGCCAGTCGACGTCGACGTCCTCGCCGTACCCGTTCCACCCGGTGATCGCCCGGCGGACCTCCTCCAGGGTGCGGTCGTCCACCGGCGCGTACGACAGCCCGTCCTGGCCGATCACCTCCAGCGTGACCCCCTGCGCCAGCTTCGCGCTGTGGTCCGGGTCGCGCAGCAGGGCGAGGTCGGAGTGGGCGTGCATGTCGACGAAGCCGGGGGAGAGCACGAGCCCCTCCGCGTCCAGCTCCCGCCTGGCGCGCGGCCGCTGGCAGCCTGCCGCGGCGGCCTCCTTGACGATCGAGACGATCCGTCCGCGGTCCACCACCACGTCGGCGCGGTAGGAGTCCGCGCCGCTGCCGTCGACGACGTCCGCGTCCCGGATGACCAGCTCCTCCATGGCGCCCCCGCCGGCTAGAAGAACGTACGGATGTAGTCGACCACCGTGCCGTCCGCCTCCGCGACCGGGATCAGCGGCCACTTGTCGAAGGTCGTGCACGGGTGGGACAGGCCGAAGCCGATCCAGTCGCCGACCTCGACGTCCGCCTCCGCGGCGGTGCGCAGCCACAGGTGCTGGTCGGACAGGGCGGTCACCTCGATGCCGGCCGCCGGGCGCTCGGCGCCGTCCCGGCGTACCGCCCGGGCCACCGGCAGGTCGAGGTCGTGGGGGGCGTCCCGCTTGCCGGCGTTGACGAACGCCTCCGTCGCGGTGGGCCGGGAGACCACCTGCGCCCACAACCGGAAGGCGGGCTCCAGCGCGCCCTCCTCGGGCACCCGGTTGAACGGGGTCAGCCGGCTGTAGTGCACGTCGTCGTGCGAGACGTACGCCCCGGAGCGCAGCAGCTTGAGCACCGGCAGGGACAGGTCCGGGATCGCGGCGAAGACGGCGGCGACCGCGTCGAACCACTCGCTGCCGCCGGCGCTCACGACGATCTCCCCGGCGTCCGCGAATCGCCCGGCCCCGTCGAACTCCACGGCGAGCGCCACCAGCCGCTCCAGCCACTCCCGCACCCGCTCCGGGGAGGCGCCGGGCACCTGCGCCTCGTAGCCCGCCACACCGGCCAGCCGCAGTGTCCCGACGCCCGCCACGGCGTCGGCGACGGCCCGGGCCTGCGCCTCGGTGCGCACGCCGGTCCGCGCGCCCTCGCCCGCGGCCAGCTCCACGACCACGTCCACCGGGCGGGCGGCGCCGCGCAGGGCCGCGTCCATCAGCTCGACCCCGCGCACCGAGTCGACGTGGCAGACGAAGCGGAAGCCGGCGTCGGCCGCCAGGTCGGCGGCGATCCGGCGCAGGGCCGCCGGGTCGACCAGCTCGTTGGCCAGGAAGATCCGCCGGATCCCGAAGGCCCGCGCCACCCACACCTGGTGGGGGACGGCGAGGGTGATGCCCCAGGCGCCGTGCTCGATCTGGCGGTGGAAGAGCTGCGGAGCCATGGAGGTCTTCCCGTGCGGCGCGAACGCCAGACCGTGCCGTGCGGCGTACGCCTCCATCAGCGCGAGGTTGTGCTCCAGCCGCTCGGCGGACAGGGCGAGGACGGGCGTGGTGAAGCCGCCGTCGAAGAGGTTGCGCCGCTGCCCGGCCAGCTCGCCGACGGTCAGCCCCGCGGCGTCCGGCGGCAGCCCCTTGAAGCGGTGGTCGACCCGCTCCTCGGCGAGACGGTCGAGCGGTCCGGTACCGCCGGCATGGAGCATGGGGACCTCCTGATCGGAACGTAGGCATGGTGCAACGGTCCGGGCACATCCGCCACCCGGCTTGATCGCCGTGCCCGCCGTGCTCGCCGAACTCGGCGGAAACGCCGCTGGTCCGCGGGCACTATGGGGACGTGACCTCCTCCGACCTCTCCGCCCAGCCGGACCGCCTCCTCGACGAACTCACCGCCGAACGGGACGCCGTGCTCGACCGGTTGGCGCAGCTCTCCGCCGGCGACCCGGAGGCCGCCGAGCTGTGCGGGTACGCCGGTGAGCTGAGCCACCGGCTCTACCTGCTGCGCGACGACACCGGCCGGGACGACGAACTCGCGCTCGCCGTCGAGGCGTTCGAGCACGCCTTCCGCTCGCCCGGCGACGATCCGCTGTGGGCGTCCTGGCGGATCCGGTACGGCCACCTGCGGGGCGTGCAGTACGAGGCCGGCGGGGGCGAGCAACTGCTGCAACTCTCGTGGGAGTTACTGGTCGAGGGTGAGCGCGGCCTGCCCGGCGGCGACCCCGACTTCGCGTGGGAGCGGGAGTTCGGGCGGTACGTCGTCGCCCTGTGCGCCAAACTGCGCAGCCTCGCCGCCCCGGACTCCGCCGAGCTGCTCCAGGAGGCCCTGCGGCGGCACGCGGACGCCCTCCGGCACGCCGAGCCCGGCAGCGGGGAGGAGGCCGACCTGCGGGCCGGAGCGGGCTACCTGCACCTCCAGCGGGCCCTGCGCCACGGCGACGCCGACGCCGCCGAGGAATCCGCCCGCCACTACCGCGCCCTCCTCGGCACCGCCCCGCCCGGCGACCTCCCGCAGCTGCACTTCAGCCTCGGCCTCGCCACCATGGTGCACGGACGTGCCCGCGCCGACCGCGAGGAACTGGAAGCCGCCCGGGACGCCTTCGGCACCGCCCTCACCGAGCTGCGCCGGGCCGGCGGCCCCGAACCCGACTGGGCGTTCGAGGCCGAGGCCAACGCCGTCTTCATACGCACCCTCGTCTGGGCCACCTGGCACGACCTCGGCCAGAGCCTCGCCGCCGAGGTCGAGGTGCGCGGCCTGCTGGCGCGGCCCGGCGCCGAGGAACGGCTGCTGACGCAGCACCTGGACATGTTCGGGCGCCTGCTCTACGAGCGGGCCGCCGCCCGCGACGACGCGGAAGGCCGGGACCGGGGCATCGCCCTGCTGCGCCGGGCCCTCGACCAGTGGGAGACGGAGCACGACGGCGACCCCGCCCCCACCGCGATGTTCCTCGCCGTCTTCCAGCAGGCCCGCCACCACGACGACCCCGATCCCGCCCGCGCCCAGGACGTCCTGCGGGCCACCGGGCTGATCCTCGCCGCCGCCGACGACCCGCACGGCCTCGCGCAGTCCGCCCGCATGCTCGACGGCTGGGCCCGCTACACCCTCGCCGACCACGGTGTCCTGCCCAGGACCGACGGACACCCCGAAGGACTCGACACCGAGCGGCTCAGGCAGACCCTGACGGCCATCCTGGACGACTTCCACGCGGGCCGCGCCTACGTCGACTTCGGCGAGGAGGAGTTCCTGCGCGGCATGGGCCGGGACATGACCGGACAGCACCGGCGCATCCAGAGCTTCGAGCAGTCGCTGGCCCGGCTGCGCGCCCTCGAACCGGGCAGCCCCGGCCGGGCCGAACTGGCCACGATGATGCTGGGCAACCTGGTCCTCGTGGACCCGGAGGGCGCCTTCGTCACCGCCGAGCACCGGCAGGAGCTGATGCAGGCGGTGCTCGAGCGGGCCGAGTCGGACCCGGCCTGGCGGGGCAGGGCGCACGCCGTCACCGGCATGGCCCGGCTGCACGAGGAGATGAGCGCCGGCTCCGGCGCCGGACTCGACGAGGTGCTCGCCCACTTCGACCGGGCGGAGGACGGCGGCGGCCTCGGCAGCGCGCCGAACGAGTACAGCCTCACCCTCGCCCGGTTCATGGCCCAGACCCAGCGCGGCCAGACCGGCGGCGCCGGCGACGACATGGAGGCCGGCGCCGCGACCTGGCGGCGGCTGCGCTCCGACCCGGCGATGCCCGCCCACCTGCGCCGCATGGTCGACCTCCAGCAGGCCGGCTTCGACGCGCACTCCGCCGTCCGGCGCGGCGACCTGGCCGACGCCGACCGGAACATCGCCACGCTCACCGAGGGGCACGCGGCGCTCAGCGACGAGGACCCCTCCCGCATCGAGATCCTGGTCCTGCTGGAGAACGCCCGCATGGGCCGCGACAACCTCGCCCGGCACCTCGGCGTCCCCCCGCTGCCCCCGCTCACCGGCCGCCCCGGCACCGACGAACTGCGCCGCCACGCACGCCGGCTGCCGCGCGACCACCGGGCCTGGGTGCTCGGCGACATGGGCATGACCCGCTTCGTACGCGCCGTCGAGCACCGGGACGGGCCGGGCATCGCGGCCGCCATCGGCCTGCTCCGCGAGGCCCACGAGCTGTGCGAGCCGGGCAGCGACAGCCGGCTGCGCTACGCCAACAGCCTGGGCATCGCCCACTGCGCCCTGTCCGAGCTGGAGATCGACCGGGTGCGCCGACGCGAGCGGCTGGCCAAGGGCATCACCCTGCTGGAGGGCGCCTTCGCCGAGGCAGGCGGCCCCGAACACCGCCTCTACGCCGACACCGGCCTGGCCCTCGCCCGCGCCCACCGCTCCCGCGACGACCTGCACCGCCGGGACCGGGCCACGGCCCGCGCCCTCGGCCTGAAGTCGCTGCGCGGCCACGCCTGGGCCGCGCTGCTGCAGTCCGGCACCGACCACGCCACCGTCGCCGCGGCGCAGGCCACCGGGGCCGCGCTGGAGGTGGCCGGCTGGTGCCTGAAGGACGACCGCCCCGAGGAGGCCCTCCAGGCGCTGGACGCCTGCCGGGGCCTGGTCCTGCACGCCGCCCTCACCTCCGTGACCGTCCCCGACCTGCTCACCGCGACCGGGAACACCGCGCTGGCCGCCGAGTGGCGCTCCGCCGGGGCGGAGGAACCCGCGGACCCGCTCAGCGCCGTCAGCGCCCCGCTCACCGTCCCCAGCGCCCTGCGCCGCCGCGTCCTGGCCGCCCTCACCGGCACCGACGCCCCCCACCAGGCCCGCCTGCTGGACCCGCCGAGCCCCGAGGAGATCGCCGAGGCCCTGCGCACCCTCACCAAGGACGCCCTCGTCTACCTCCTGCCCGCCACGGAGGACACCCCCGGCACCGCCCTCGTCGTCACCTCCGGCGCCACGGTCCACGCCATCCCCCTGCCGACCCTGACGGAGGAGGCGGCCCCCCTGCGCGAGTACGGCCCGGCGGAGGGACCGTCCCGGACCACGCCGGCGGCGGCCGCCCCGCCGGGCGCGACCCCCGGCGACGACGGGCCGGCACAGGGCGCCCTGAGCGGCGGCTCACTGGGCGGCCTGAACTCGGGCACCGGTCCGTCGGATGGCTTCCCAGCGGCCCGGACCAGGCGACAGGGCCAGGACGAGGCCGTCGTCACCGGTCGTCCGTCGCAGGCCCCGGCGGGGGAATCCCTCGGCGGGCCGGTTTCCGGTGGCGGTCGTTCGTGGGCGGCTCCTGGTCCGTCGGACGGCGCTCTCGGGGGTCGGGGCGGGCGGCAGGGGGAGGACGAGGCCGTCGTCACTGGTCGTCCGTCGCAGGCCCCGGCGGGGGGATCTCTCGGGGGGCCGGTTTCCGGTGGCGGTCGTTCGTGGGCGGCTCCTGGTCCGTCGGACGGCGCCCTCGCGGGTCGGGGCGGGCGGCAGGGGGAGGACGAGGCCGTCGTCACTGGTCGTCCGTCGCAGGCCCCGGCGGGGGGATCTCTCGGGGGGCCGGTTTCCGGTGGCGGTCGTTCGTGGGCGGCTCCTGGTCCGTCGGACGGCGCTCTCGGGGGTCGGGGCGGGCGGCAGGGGGAGGACGGTGTGCCCGCGGAACGCGGCGGGCGGCCGGGCGGGGACGCCCCCGCGGGGCGGCCGGGCGAGGACGAGGCCGTCGGCGCGGACCGGTCGACGGGAGCCGACCCGGACGGCACCGTCTTCGCCGGCCCAGGGCGTGACCTCGGCCCCGTCCCCGGGCTGCGGCCCGCCGTGCCGCACTCGCTGCGGGCCCAGTTGGACCGGCTCTGCGGCTGGGCCTGGTACGCGGCGATGCGGCCGCTGCTGGAGGCGTTCGAGATGCCGGCGGGGCGGCTGCCGAGGCTGGTGCTGGTGCCGATGGGGAAGCTGGGGCTCGTGCCCTGGCACGCGGCGTGGCAGCCGGGCGGGCCGCGCGGCCGGCAGTACGCGCTGCAGGCCGCCGAGATCTCCTACGCCGCCTCCGCCCGCCTGCTCTGCCAGGTGGCCGCCCGGCCCGCCGCCGAGCACACCGGCGCCGCCCTGATCGTCGGCAACCCCACCGGCGACCTGCGCCACGCCGGTGAGGAGGCCGACGCCGTCCAGCGCGCCTTCTACCCCGAGGCCCGCTACCTGGGCCGCCGCACCACCGGCCCCACCGACGGCCCGGGCACCCCCGGCGAGGTGCTGCGCTGGCTGCGCGAGACGCCGTACGACGGGGCGGTGCTGCACCTCGCCTGCCACGCGTCCGTCGCCGAGAACGCCCGCCGCAGCGCCTACCTCGCCCTGCACGACGGCCCGCTCGCGGCCGAGGAGATCACCGGGGCGGGCGGCGACCGCCTCGGCCTGGTCCTGCTGGCCGCCTGCCGCAGCCACGTCTCGGGCCGGGGCCACAACGAGGCCTACAGCCTCGCCACGGCCTTCCTCACCGCCGGCGCCCGCTCGGTCGTCGGCTCCCTGTGGCCGGTCCCGGACGAGGCGACCTCGGTGCTGATGTTCCTCACCCACCACTTCCTGCGCACCCACGGCGAACCCCCGGCCCGCGCCCTGCGCCGCGCCCAGCTGTGGATGCTCAACCCCGACCGCGAACTGCCTTCCGAGATGCCGGAGTTCCTCGCCGAGCGGGCCCGCCGCATCGACCCGCACGACCTGAGCTCCTGGGCCGGCTTCACCCACCTCGGCCGCTGACCCCCGGACAGGAGGAGACCCCTACGGCACCAGCGTCCGCACCGGCACCGTCACCGTCGTCCAGCGGCCCGCCGCGCCCAGCACCGGGCCCAGGATCCGGCGGCCGGTGGCCGCCTGCCAGGGCGGCAGCCGGAACGGCCGGGTGTTCAGCTCCCGGTCTGCCACGACCAGTTTCAGCCAGTCCCGCGCCTCGGCCCCCGGCACCGCCGGCCGGGAGGCGGGCAGGGACAGTCGCACCGGGTCCCCGTCCAGCGCGTACCCCGTGTGCCCGGGCCCGATGAAGTGGCCGGGGAACAGCACCGGGTCGGCGGCGTAACCGTCCGTCAGGTCCAGCAGGACGCACCACAGGGTGCGGTCGGGGGAGCGGTTGTGCAGCCGGATCGACACCCACGGCGGGCGCCCGTCGGCGCCGTACGGGCAGACGATCTCCCCGGCGGCGTCCGGCCGCAGCGGCTCGCCCGAGTCCCACCGGCGGATCTCCAGCTCCACCAGCCCGTCCAGCAGCGACGGCCGCGGAGTCAGGTCGCGCAGCTGGTGCCAGTGGGTGAGATGGTCCAGGCAGTCCGCGACCCGTTCGGCGTCCACCGGCGCGCGCAGCGGAAGCGCCGGCGTGAACTCCGTACCGTCGCGCCGCAGCACCCGCGCCCACCCGTCGCGCACCCGCACCCGGAAGTGCAGCCCCCGCGCCTCCTGCGGCCCCTCCACCAGCCGTACCAGCGGCCCCAGCGCCGCCGCCAGCGCCGCCACGTCCTGAGGGGAGCCGTCCACCGTCACGCTGGCCGGCGGCAGGGCGACCGCCGACAGCGCGACCGGGTACACCCGCTCCGGCTCCGGCTCCCAGTCCACCGGCACCACCAGCGTCCGCGCGGCCGACACCTCCAGCGCCCGGACGACACCCCGCCCGGGCCCCTCGTCCAGCACCGCGAACGCGGTGCCCTCGGCCCCCGCGGCACCCTCCCGCAGCCCGTGGACGGCACCGCAGTCCACCTCCCAGCCGTCGGCGCCGCACCGCAGCAGGTGCGGGAGCGCCGCCTCCCGGACCGTACCGCCGCCGCCCAGCAGCGGACGGTCCGCGCCGCCGCCCGGCAGGTCCGGCCACAGCACCGGATGCTGGGTGCTGCCCGCCCGCTGCACCCGCGCCGCCGCCCCCGCCAGCAGCTCCCGGCAGGTGGCGGCCGGCCCCGCCGCGCGCACCGCGCCGATCAGCGCGTGTGTGAACGCCCCGTGCCGGCGCCCGTCGAACCAGCCCTCGTACGACGGCTCGTCCAGCCGGCTCGCGGCGAGCAGCACGTGCCGGGCCGGCCCGCCGGCCGCCCGCGCGCCGCTCAGGTCCCAGCCGGGCCGGGGCGGCGCGTACCGCGCGGTCAGCTCCGCCTCCCGCGTCGCGCCCCCGGAGTGGCAGCAGTCCAGCACCGCCGTGACCTGCGCACCGCCCGCCGCCACCCGGTCCAGCAGCGCGCCCAGCCGCTTGTCGGGCAGCGGACCGTCCACGCACACCAGCGCCTGGTTCAGCCCCGTCGCCTCGATCAGCAGGTCGCCGCCGGTGGCCACCTCCTGGGTGCCGTGCCCGGAGAACCACAGCAGCGCCACGTCGCCCTCGCCCGCCGCGCCCAGATGGTTCAGCACCGCGTCCGTCACCGCGCCCACCGTCGCCTCGGCGTCCAGCAGCACGCGCACGTCGGCCCGCTCACCGGCGAGGTCGGTCAGCAGCCGGTGCGCCTCGGCGACGTCGTTGCGGCAGCCGCCCAACGGCTGCGCCACGGAGGCCGGATAGTCGTCGATGCCCACCAGGAGCGCCTTGATTCTCGCCATGCCCCAGAGTTTGCCAAAGGCAAACCAGATGACGAATCGGCGTTACGCGTCGCACTCTTGACGTAGCGTCACTAACCTTGTCTTCCGTGCATCGCACAACCGCTCACCACCCATGACTCTCGGGGGACACATGGGGTACACCGAACGGCCGCGCCGCATCGTGGGGCCGGCCCAGCCCGGCCCGGTCGTCCGGCCGGGGCCCGCGCCGGGGCCCGCGCCGTGGCAGGGCCCGGCCGCCCGCCCGGGCACGGCACCGCCGAACCCGGCAGCCGGCGCGGCCGCCCGCCCGCCGTCCGCCGCCGTCGGCCCGGAGCGGTACGCGCCCCGCTCCCGGAAGCTGCTCGACGCGGTGGGACGGCTCGACGCCGGCCTCGACGAGCGGGCCTGCGGTGCGCTGGCCGACTGGGTCCGCGAGGAGTACGCGACGTCGTACGGCGCCGTCCCGCTCGGCTTCGTCGCCCGCTGCTACCTCGGCCCGCCCTACGTCGACCACCAGCTGAACCTGTTCCACGTCATCGTCCGGCACTTCCCTCCCGCCGAACCGATGCCGGAGCCGTTCTCGGCCGCCCGCATGCTCGCCCGCTCCGGCGGCTACGCCTGCGTCGAGGTCTACGAGGACGGCCTCCTCCTGCCCGTCCTGGACGACGGCACCGTCGTCCGCCCCTGACACCCGGTCCCCGGCCGCGGCCCGTCGTCCCCCAGCGCCCGTCATCCCGCAGCCCGTCCATCCGCAGCCCGCCATGTACGCAGCACGCGAACGGAGTTCCGCATGTCCGAGGTCGACTACACACTGCGCCGGCAGGTGCAGGAGGTCAGCAACCTCGTCATCAGACTCAGCGAGAGGGTCGGCTCCGTCTCCGGCCAGGTCGCCACCGTCGAGGCCAACCAGCAGCAGACCCGAACCGAACTCCAGCAGCTGCGCGACGAGTTCCTCGCCTTCGCCCAGCAGGCGCAGGCCACCGCGAACGTGCAGCGCGCCGAGACCCGCATCGGCGTCATCGAGGACAAGATCGACCACGAGTACGGCCACCACAAGACGGTCCGCCGCACCGCGGTCGGCATGCTGCAGGCCTTCGACGTCGGCCTGGTGTCGGAGGACAACGTCCGGATGGTCGGCGACCAGCTGATGCTCCAGACCCCCCGCTACTGGCTCGCGCCCGCCCTGGTCGCCCTCGCCTCCTGGTCCGCCGACGACCCCGGCCTGTGCGAGCGCGCCGTCGACGAGGCGTTCCGCCGCTCACCCGACCGCACCTCGCTCTTCTTCGCCCTCGTCCTGCGCCGCCAGGGCCGCTCCGAGGCCGCCGTCCGCTGGCTGCGCCACTACCTGCTGAACCAGGACCCGGCCGCCCTCGGCCGCGAGTTCGCGGTCATCCTGGAGGCCATCGCCCAGGGCGCCTTCGGCCCGGTCGGCCGCGAGCTGCTGGACCGCACGCTCGCCGGGTGGCGCTCCCAGCTGATGGACAGCGCCGACGCCCAGGCCCGGCAGGTCCGGCGCTGGCGCGAGGAGCTTGAGTCCCTGCGCGCGCCCTCGCAGCCGGCCGAGTTCCCGCGGCTGGCCGCCGTCTCCCCGCAGTGGGTCACCCTCGACGGCGTCCTGTCCTCCGCACGCGGCCAGCAGGCCGTCCTGGACAAGTACCGCGCCATCATGGAACGGGAGTTCCAGCCGTCCGAGCGCATCGAGGACGCCGTCGACGACATCCTCGACCGGCTGGTCTCCGAGTACGACAACGAGGAGCTGCCGCTGCGCCGCGACCTCGCCTTCAACCAGGCGGTGGTCGACCACGACGGCGACCTCGTCGCCGCCCGCCGGACCGCCGACGCGGACGCGGCCTCGTACGAGGAGACGCTGGACTACCTCACCGTGCAGACCACGGCCGCGCTGAACCCGGGCGCCATCGGCACCTCACCGGCCACCCAGCGGCTGTCCGTCGCCGCCTGCCACGAGTGGTTCCAGCAGGCGCACGCCGCCCACACCCGCGACTACCGGGCCGCCGTGCCCCAGGACGTGCAGGCCCAGTTCGCCACCTCGCACTCCGTCGGCTCGCGCCTGTTCCAGCTGCCCGGCTGGGTCGGCTCCTTCACCCAGCCGCTCGCCGCGCTGGAGAAGTCGCTGAGCGACCACTGGGACCACCACATCGGCCCCTTCGTCGACGCGCTCGCCTTCCCCTGGCTGAAGAAGGTGGCCCCGCTCGTCGGCGTCGTCGCCGCGATCCTGCTCTTCCTCGTCGGCAACTGGCCCTTCCTGGCGCTGGGCTCCGCCGCGATCGTCGGCCTCGTCTGGGGCCTGGTCCTGCGCCAGCAGGCCCAGACCGCCAAGCGCGCCCAGGACGCGGCCCGCGAACTGCTGGATCGCGCCAAGACCGAGTCCCTGCACCAGCTGCGCGGCGCGTCCGCCGAACTGACCGACTGGTACGAGAAGTTCACCGCCGCCGACAAGGCGGAGGCGAAGGTCCGCGAACTGATCGCCACCCTGCCGACGGCCGGGGGCGGGGCGTCGCCGTTCGAGGGCCGGGTGGTACGCAAGGAGGCTGCCGCCGGGGCCGGGGCGCCGACCGGGCCGCGGGGCGGCTGGGAGCCCGCAGGCGAGTCGCCGGCCGGCCGGAGGCCCACGGGTGACGCGGCGGACGGCGGGACGTTCGTCCCCGGGGACCGGGCCCCCAAGGAGCCCGCGACCGAGCCGCAGGACGCCGAGGAGCCCCGGGTCCCGGCTGAGCCCCACGGCGTCGAGGAGCCCCGGGTCCCGGCCGCCGCCCAGGACGCCAAGCAGCCCTGGATCCCGGCCCAGGACGCCGAGGAGACCAAGACCGCGCCCGAGACCCAGGAGGACAGCGCCCGATGAGCACGCCACCACCGCCCGCCCACCAGCCTGCCCACGACACCGCCCCGCAGGCGCCCGGCGCGGCACCGGACGGGAACCCGGGGGCGGCCGCGGCGCAGCAGGCCGGGGCCACCGGAGCCACCGTTCCGCCGCAGGCGGCGGCCGGACCGGTCGCGGACCCCTCGTCCCCGTGGGCGCCCCCGCCCGGGCAGGCCGCACCCGCCGCCCCGCAGCCTTCGCAGAACCCGTGGGCCGCGGCGGCCCCGCAGCCCGCCCCCCAGCCCCAGCCGGCCACGCCCCAGCCCGCCGCGCCCCGGCAGCCCGCCCCCCGGTCGGCGGCCTCCCCCTGGGCCGCCTCCGCGGACGCGTCCCGCGCGCAGGCCTCCCCCTGGGCCGCGCAGCGCCGTCCGCAGCAGGAGCGGGTCACCAGCAGGCTCCGGCGGGTCGTGGAGGGGCTGCCCGACTGGGAGCCGCTGCCGCCCGGCGAGACCCTCGTCCGACGGCCGGGCAGCACCGTATGACCGGCCTCTGGGGCGACGGCGGCCCCTACCAGGCCTGGGTCGGTTTCCTGCGCCGCTGGGCGGCCCTGGAACCCGCCGACCCGGCCGGCCTGCCCGCCCTGCGGGAGGAGCAGTACGACAGCGACACCTGGGTCCGGCTGACCGAACACCTCACCAGCGCCCTGAACACCCGCCTGGTCACCTGGGCCGAGCACCTCGTGCGCGCCCTGAACGGGACGCGGGACGAGTTCAGCTGGGGCCGCGAGCTGGCCCAGGCCCGCACCGGCCTGCACACCGTCCGCGCCCTCGCCGCCCACCCCGGCCTCCCGGAGTCCCTGCGCGGCCGCCTCGCCGAACTCGTCGACGACCAGATCACCCAGGTGCAGGCCCAGCTGGAGCGGAACCTGGAGGACGAGATCCGGCGCGGCACCGACCCCCGCCTCGTCGAGCGCCGCCGCCGCACCCTGCGGGACAACGACCTGACCGCGACCTTCACGGTGCGCCCGGCCCCGGACGCGTGGGCCTATGACCCCGCCGCGCCCCCGAGACGGCGCATCGTGCCCGAGTGAGGCCGACGCGGGCCCCGCCGCCCGCACAGCGCCCCGCACCCACCCTCCCCGCAGCCCGAGAAGGCCCGTACCCCGAATGTCGAACTACGCCGAGAGCCTCAGCCACCTCGACAGCTACATCTCCGCCCGCGTCCCGGTCATCGCGATGCGCACCATCGAGCAGCAGCGCGCCCTGCGCCTGCTGCGCGAGGCGGCCACCCAGTCCCGGCGCAGCAGCATGCCGTTCTGGATCTACACCCGGGCCACCGGCCTGCGCGACCTGCGCACCAACGCGCCGGTCCAGGACGACCGCTCCCTCGCCGGCGCGATGGACTTCGCCGCCGCCCAGTTCGGCAGCCGCCCCAACGCCACGATCGTGTTCGTGGACCCCGACGAACTCGAGTCGGACACCCCGGTCACCCGCCACTTCGCCGAACTGGCCCGCCTGGCGGACAGCAACATGGGCAGCATCGTCCTGATCACCGACACCCCCATCTGGAGCGGCCTGCAGCGCCTCGGCATGAGCCTGCGCCTGGACCTGCCCGACTCCGAGGAGATGTACGGCATCCTCAGCGGCTTCCTCGGCGACCACCACGGCCACATCCCCATCGAGTGGACCGAGGAGGACGCCCGCCGCGCGGCCGAGTTCCTCAGCGGCGTCACCGAGGCCGAGTGCGTCAACCTGATGGCGACCATCGCCGCCAAGGGCGCCATCCGCCGCGAGGACGTCCTCGGCCTCGCCCAGGCCAAGGACCGCATCTTCAGCGACCTCACCGGCCTGGAGCGGGTCCACCTCAAGCAGAGCGACTACGCCATCGGCGGCCTGACGGGCCTGCGCACCTGGCTCGAACGCAAGCACGACATGATCTCGCGCGACCTGCGCCACACGGCCCTGCGTCCGCCGCGCGGCGTCCTGCTGGTGGGCGTTCCCGGCTGCGGCAAGTCCCTGTCCGCCAAGGCGATCGCCCACGACTGGCAACTGCCGCTCTACCGGCTGGACATGGCCAGCATCCACGGCAAGTACCTCGGCGAGTCCGAGGGCCGCTTCCGCGAGGCCCTCGCCATGGCCGACCGGGTGGCTCCCTGCGTCCTGTGGATCGACGAGATCGAGAAGGGCCTGGCGGGCCGCGACGACATGTCCGGCGTCCCGCAGCGCATCATCGGCCAGTTCCTCTACTGGCTCCAGGAGTCGCAGTCGCGCGCGTTCGTCGTCGCCACGGCCAACGACATCCGCAGCCTGCCGCCCGAACTGCTGCGCAAGGGCCGCTTCGACGAGCTGTTCTTCGTCGACCTGCCCGACGCCCAGGACCGCAAGGAGATCATCCGCATCTACCACCACCGCTACCTCCAGGCCCACCCCGACCCCGAGCAGCTCGACCGCCTGGTCGACCTCTCCGAGGGCTTCGCCGGCTCCGACATCGAGGCCGCGCTGCACGACGTGGGCGAGGAGGTGGTCCGCCGCGGGGGCATCGACCGGTTGAAGGACTCCTACGTCATGGACACCTTCGCCCAGGTGCGCCCGCTGAGCGTGAGCAACCCCGAGCAGATCGAGGAGATCCGCGCCTGGGGCCGCGAGCGCGCGGTGCCGGCGGGCCGCGCGGCGGTGACCCCGGTACCCGGCGACGGCGGCCGCACCCGCCGCATCGTCTTCATGGACGAGTGACGCGAGACAAGTGACGCAAGTGGCCCCGGGGATCGGTGGTCGGACTGGTTCCGACACAGGAACGTCGTCCATACTGCCGCCGTGGAGCAGCGCATAGGATCGAGCAGCGAGCCCCTGAAGGGCGAGCCCGTCAAGGGCGCCGGTTTCGACCCGGCCTACATTCCCGGCCTGACGGCCCCGGCGGCTCAGCCGCGGGACGCCGGACCGCAGGATGCCGTGCCGCAGGACGCGCCGGAGCCGGCCACCGGGACACCGGGCGACCCGACGGCCGAGGCGGCGACCGACGAGCCGGCGGACCTGGCGGCGACGCCCCCCGAGGGCCCGGTCTTCGAAGCCGGCGACCGCCGCGCCAAGTTCGCCGCCGACCACCGCGGCGTCCGCCTCAGCCTCGACGAGGAGTCCTGCGAGTTCGGCTGGGACGAGATCGCGGCGGTCGAAACGGAGTCCCCCCGCTTCGGCAAGCGCTTCACGATCACGGTCCACACCCCGGAGCGCCGCTGGTACCCGATCGAGATCGAGGCCCCGGCCCGCAGCAGCTTCAAGCAGTGGGAGTCGGAGCTGGACGCGGTGCTGGACGCGTACTTCGAGGAGGGCTCCGCCTAGGACGTGGGGCGGGTGCGGCCCGGGACGCGGGTGTAGGCCGTCCGGGTGAACCTGGGGAAGGGGACTCCAGGAACGCTTGATCGAGCGCCGCAAGGAGCAGTGTCATGTCCATGCGCCGCGTCCCCGCCGCCGTCCTCACCGCGGCCGCCCTCGGCGGGCGCGGGTTCGCCGACGCCGCCGCGTCCCAGGGGCCGCCCGTCCCCGCATCGGCCGGCAGCAGTGCGTGGATCACGGTGGTGACGTGGTGAACACGGCTCCCCGCGTGTACGTCTGCCAGGGCGGCCCGTACAACTCGCTGCCCATCACGTCGATGTGAGCGCGGGCGCGGCCGGTGCCCCTCACCCGACGAGCCGGGCGTACGCCCGTGACTCACTCCTCCACGAAGAGCGCGGCGGTGTCCGGCGCTGAAGTGGACGAGGTTCTTGTCCGCCTGTTCCGCCCCCGTCCGATCGGACCGGCCGGACGCTGCTTGCCCTCGTGGGTTTCTTGACGGCCCCCTCACCTGTCCCCTGCGGGCGCTTCCGCCGTACCGGGTCGTTCGGTGAGCGGGCGGAGCGTGTCGAGGAGCCCGACGTTCGACGGCCTCGTCCAAGATTTCGACATGGCCGGCACCCCGCATGACGTTCACGGCGGGGCACCCCGGGCAAGTAGTTGACACATCACCTATCTGAATGTACGGTCATTGAAAGTTGAACAGAAAGAATGGTGGTCCCGCGAGGCCACCCGATCAAGGAGAAGATCATGGGACAGCTGGACGGCAAGACGGTCGTCGTCACCGGAGGCACCAGCGGCATCGGACTGGCCGCGGCCCGCCGCTTCCGCGAGGAGGGCGCCCACGTCTACATCACCGGGCGCCGCAAGGAAACCCTCGCCAGGGCCGCCGAGGAGATCGGCGGAAACGTCACCCCCGTACAGGCGGACAGCGCCGACCTGGCCGACCTCGACCGCCTGTACGCCACCATCGCCGCACACGGCCACCGCGTCGACGTCCTCTTCGCCAACGCCGGCGGAGGCGAGTTCGCCACTCTCGAGCAGGTGACCGAGGAGCACTTCGACAGCACCTTCGACACCAACGTCAAGGGTGTCCTCTTCACCGTCCAGAAGGCCCTGCCCCTGCTCAACGACGGCTCCTCCGTCATCCTCACCGGCTCCACCGCGGGCAGCGTCGGCAACGAGGCCTTCGGCGTCTACGGCGCCTCCAAGGCCGCCATCCGCTCCTTCGCCCGCACCTGGGCCAACGAACTGCGCACCCGCAACATCCGAGTCAACGCCATCGCCCCCGGACCCATCACCACGCCCGGGCTCAACGGACTCGCCCCCGACGACGAGCAGGCCGCACAGTTGCGCGACACGCTGGTCGGCACCGTCCCGCTCGGCCGCATGGGCCGGCCCGAGGAAGTCGCCTCCGTCGCGCTCTTCCTCGCCACCGACGCGTCCAGCTTCATCACCGGCACCGAGATCTTCGTCGACGGCGGCGCCAACCAGGTCTGACCCGCACCACCCGCACCGGCGGCGAAGGGGCCGCGGCACCCGGCACGCGGCCCCGCCACCGGCACTCGACACGAGCGACTCGACCCCCGCGTATCTGGCGCCACTCGCCGCAGCGGCGTCGGCCCGTTCCTCGGCGTGGGGCACTACGCGAAGAGCCTGCTGCGCCAGGGCTTCGCGCAGGACGACATCGCCGACGGCGGCAGGGACCGCCGACGCCCTCGTCGCCCGGGGCACCGTCGACACCATCGGCGAGCGCGTCCAGGCCCGCCTCGACGCCGGCGCCACCCACGTCGCCCTGCACGCCATCGGCTCCGACGAGGGACTGCCGCGCACGCAGTGTGCGGGAGCCCGTCCCGCCGGCCCGCTGACGACGGCGGGGCAGGGCCCGGTTCCGCGCCGCCGACGGCCGGACCGGGGATGTCCGGAAGATGACTGAAGCGTCAACCATTCCCTAGGGTGGACGCATGACTGAGGCACCCCGCTGGCTCACTCCCGTCGAGGAACGGGCGTGGCGCGGCATCCTGCGCATGCACGATCTCCTGGTCCAGCAGGCCGGGCGGTCACTGCAGAGCCGGTTCGGCCTGTCCGCCGCCGACTACACCGTCCTGGCCGAGCTCACCCGTGCGCCGGACGACCGCCTGCGCATGGGCGACCTCGCCCAGGTACTGGGGTGGGAGAAGAGCAGGTTGTCGCACCATCTCGCGCGCATGGTGAAGCGCGGAATCGTCACCCGCGAGGACTGCGCCGATGACCGACGGGGGGCGTACGTCGTGGTCACCGAGGCCGGGTGCGCGGCCATGAGGGCGGCGGCGCCACGCCACGTCGAGGACGTCCGCCGCCTGTTCCTGGACCACCTCACGCCCGCTCAGACCGCCCTGCTGGCGGAGATCACCGACACGGTCATCGAGAAGATCGACCCGCAGTAGCACTCCGGCGAAACCGCCGCGGTACCGCAGTGACCGAGGCGGTCCGGCCGCTCACTGGAACGCGACGGTGAGCCAAGGACTGTCGGGTTCGGACATCAGGACCCGGTGTACGTCGACCATGTCCGTGTACCAGCTCCCGAACTCCTCGTCGTCGAAGTGCAGGCACCGCCCGAGGATGTACCCGGCGGCGAAGTCCTGCCAGGACTTGTACGACCGTGCGGCGGCCCGGCCGGCCTCGACGACGGCGGACTCGGCCTCCGGCAGCGAGCAGTACCGGGCGCCCAGTCCCCAGCGGGCCATGCCGGAGGCGCGCCCGAAGTTCCAGGCGTCCACGGAGGTGACGAACCGGTTCTCGTCGAGGATGCCGTCGGCCCGGAAGCGGGCCTCGTACCGCGTGATGCGCCCCACGAGGTGCTGGACGCCCTTGATGCGCGCCTCGGTCTCGGCCTCCGGCGCGGTGGGAGTGGTGGTGACCCCGTCGGGCGTGATGACGGTCTCCCCGCCCGCGCGGCCGCGCAGCACCCGGGCGACCGCGTCACGCCAGTAGGTGGTGTCGACGTGGCCGCCGAAGTCGCGGGCGATCGTCCGGCGCAGCCCGAGGGCGAACTCCCAGACGGGGTTGGCACCGTCGGGGTCGAGCAGGGCCCGCTGCTGTTCCTGCCACTCCTCCCGGCCGGTGACCCCCCACCACTCGCGCAACTGCTGACGTTCCGCCGGATACCCGTTGCCGTGGTACGCCATGGCGTTCCACGGCTGCCCGTACCGCACGAACAGCGGCGCGCCGCAGGCCAGTCCGCGCGCGACGGGTCCCTCCAGCGGCCCGCCGAGCCGGAGCGTGCGCACCCGCGTCCGGTTCAGCGGAGCCTTCGCCCGCTCGCCGTGCCGCGCCCAGGCGGCGGAGTGCGGCGGCGCGCCGGGCAGGAACGCCTCGCACGGCGTGCCCGGGTTGACCACGATCACGGCCGGATCGCTCGGCGCCCACACCCGCGCGAACCAGTCGAGCTTCTGCCAGTCGAACACCCGCTGCGGCTCCGGCGCCGGCAGCATGCCCTCCGTGTACACGGCCCAGATCCGGCCGCCGGCCACCCGGGGGTCGTACCCGAAGAGGGGAACGATCTTGCTCGGCCGGGCGTCCGCCGCGTCGCGCCGTATCTCGAAGTACAGGCGGCTGTCGGCGAGGACGTCGAAGTAGCCCGTCCAGTCCTCGCGCGTCCTGGCCTCCAGCAGGGCCTGCTCGACGCCGGTCGGGGGAGTCCAGACAGGCGGCGGTGGCGTGGCGGCGGGGGGAGCGGGGGCCGGGGGTGTCGCGGCAGACGGCGTCGGAGGCGGCGGAATCGCGGGCCCGAACCCTGCGGGCGGAGGACCGAACGACATGTTTGCCCTTTTCAACTTGTGGCCGTCTGAGGCAACTTGACTCGCCTGATCATGTTATGCGACCGGGCGAGAACCCGTCGGGCGGGGCCGCCCACCTTCCGGTCCGCTCAGCGGCGCCGCAGTGCCGGGTCGAGCAGCGACGGCGGGGTGTCGTGCTTCTCGTGCGCGGCCAGGTCGGTGCCCGGCGCGACGACGGCGTCGATCGCGTCGAGTACGTCGGCGGAGAGCACGGTGTCGGCGGCGGCGAGCTGCGCGCGCAGGTGGTCCGGCGTGCGGGGGCCGATGAGCGCACTGGTCACCGCGGGATGCGCGGTCACGAAGCCCAGGGCGAGCTGGATCATCGTCAGGCCGGCCTCGTCGGCGATCCCGGCCAGCCGCTCCACGGCGTCGAGCCGGGCCCGGTTGGCGGGGAGGCTGATGTCGAAGCGGTCCGGCATGAACGTCGAGCGGCTGGTGGTGATGTCCCGACCCGCGCGGATCGCGCCCGACAGCCAGCCGGAGGCCAGCGGGCTCCACGCCAGCACACCGAGTCCGTACTCCTCGGTCACGGGCAGGACGTGGGTCTCGATCCCGCGCTGGAGGATCGAGTAGCTGGGCTGCTCGGTGACGTAGCGGCCCAGCCGGTGCTCGCGGGCGGCCCACTGGGCCTGCACGATGCGGTGGGCGGGGAAGGTCGAGGAGCCGAAGTAGCGGATCTTGCCCGCCCGTTGCAGGTCGGTCAGGGCCGACAGGGTCTCCTCGTCGCTGGTCCGCGGGTCCCAGCGGTGGATCTGGTAGAGATCGACGTGGTCGACGCCGAGCCGGCGCAGGCTGTCGTCCAGCGCGGTGACCAGCCAGCGCCGCGAACTGCCGCGGTGGTTGCGCTCGTCGCCCATCGGCATGGTCGCCTTCGTCGCCAGCACGATGTCGTCGCGGCGGCCGGCGACGGCCTTGCCGACCATCTCCTCCGACTCGCCGCCGCTGTACACGTCGGCGGTGTCGATGAGGTTGACCCCCGCCTCCAGGGCGGCGTCGACGAGGGCGGTGGCCTCGTCCTGGGTGGTACGTCCGATCCGGCCGAAGTTCATCGCGCCGAGCGCGAGGGTGCTGACCTGCACACCGGTGCGGCCCAAAGTGCGGTACTGCATGACCGTGTCTCCTCGTTGCGAGTGGAGCGGGGTGGGATGACATGATGAGAAAGCGGAACGCCGTTCCGGAAAAGACGATACGGAACACTGTTCCGCTTTGGCAAGCGAGTCGGCGGTCAGCGGGTCAGTGGAAGGAGATGTGCGGTGAAGGACAGCGAGGAGGGCACCGGGCGCGCTGCCCCGTCCCGGCGGAAGGACGCCCAGCGCAACAAGGAGGCCCTGCTCGACGCGGCCGCCGCGGTCTTCGTCGCGTCGGGCGTGGAGGCGCCGGTGCGCGACATCGCGGCCCGGGCGGGCGTCGGCCTGGGCACGATCTACCGCCACTTCCCGACGCGGGCGGACCTCATCATCGCCGTCTACCGGCACCAGGTCGACGCCTGCGCCGAGGCGGGCCCGGCCCTGCTGGAGACCAGCGCGTCCCCCTGCGCCGCGCTGGGAGAGTGGATCAACCGGTTCGTCGACTTCCTGGTCACCAAGCACGGCCTCGCGGCCGTACTGCAGTCCGACAACGCCGGCTTCGAGACACTGCACGCCTACTTCCTCGACCGCCTGGTCCCCGTCTGCACCGACCTCCTGGACGCCGCGGCCGCCGCCGGCGAGATCCGCTCCGACCTGACGGCGTACGAGCTGATGCGCGGCGTCGGGAACCTGTGCGTCGGCGCGGAGAGCGACCCCCGCTACGACGCGCGCCGGCTGGTGGAACTGCTGGTCGCGGGGCTGCGGCGCCTGGA
>NZ_KQ948854.1:345433-489489 GCF_001514215.1 Streptomyces bungoensis | reverse complement strand
CCCGCCTGCCCCATTCCCGCCGCGTTCGGCCAGCTCTGGGCGTTGGGCCAGCCCGTTGCCGGGGCCGGGGTCAGGCCGGCGGCCGGGACCGGGGTGCCCGGAGCCGTCATGCCGCGTACCTGGGCGGCCGTGAGGCCCCCGCGGGCCGGGACGCCCGGCGGTGTCGGGCCCAGCGCGGCGGCCGGAGCCGGTACGGGGGCCGGCACGGGGGCAGGGACCGGTACCGGGGCGGGTGCCGGTGCCGGCGTGGGTATCGGCGGGGGAGTGGGGACCATCGCCGGTGGGACCGGAGGCGGAGCGGGAGCCACCGCGGGCACGGGTGCGGGTGCCGGGACCGGTGTGGGCGCCGGGGGCGGTACCGCGGCCGGGGTCGGCATCGCGGCCGGGGTCGGCATCGCCGACGGGGCGGGTGCCATCGGCTGCGGTGGAGCCGCCTGGGCCGCCGCCGGCATCGGCATCGGCATCCCGCCGGCCGGTGCCGCTGCGGGGAGCGGCATGCCGGGCGCCGGCGCGGCCTGCGCCGCCAGCCCCCGTACACCCGCCCCGTTGGTCTCGCTCATCAGCCGGTCGATGGCCGCCGTACCCGCGCTGTAGCTGGTCCCGGTGCTCAGCTCGGGTACGGCGGCTCCCCTCCTGGTCCCGTAGAGCACCTGCTCCAGTCCCGACACCAGGCGACGCACGTCGACCTGGGGGCGCACCACGAGTCTCAGGAAGCGGCTGGACGAACCGATCTTGTTGCCGCACTCGCGGACCAGGATCCGGTGCTCGGTGAGCATCCGGTCGCGGACCACGGTGCCCTCGGCGCCGACGGGCAGGCGCACGAACAGGAAGTTGCCCTGCGACGGGTAGACCGTCAGGCCGGGCAGGGCCGAGAGGTGGCTGGCCATGTCCAGGCGGTCCCGGCGCACCTGGAGCAGGCTCTGCGCGTACTCGGCGCCGTGCTCCCTCAGCATGAACACCACGTGCTCGGCGAAGGAGTTGAGGTTCCACTTGGGCAGCATGGAGCGGACCCGGCCCGCCAGGGCGGGGTTGGCGACGAGGTAGCCGAAGCGGACGCCGTGCAGGCCGAAGTTCTTGCCGAGGCTGCGCAGCACGACCACGTTGGGGCGGAGCATCGCCTCCTGGACGACGCTCGGCTCGGTCTCGGCGTCGGCGAACTCCAGGAAGGACTCGTCGACGACGACCAGGTCCAGGTCCGCCATCGCGTCCATGAACTGCACCACCTGCTGCTTGCGCAGGTAGCCCCCGTCGGGGTTGTTCGGGTTGCAGACGACGGCCACGCGCGTGCCGCGCTTGCGGAGGAACTCGCCGTACTGGGCGAGGTCGAGGGCGAAGCCGTTCGCCTCCTGCAGCGGGAACATGTCGACCCGCTTGCCGGTCTCCATGGGCTGGTCGGTCCAGCGGCCGAAGGTGGGGACGGGGACGGCGAGGGACTCGCGGACCAGCAGGTGGTCGATCCAGGTGATCAGTTCCGTCGAGCCGTTGCCCATGGCCACGCACTGCGGCGGCAGCTGGAGCAGGTCGCACAGCTCCGCGGTGATGGTCTCCGCGCTGCTGGGGTAGTACGTGACGATCTCGCGCAGCCGGGCCGCCATCTCCTCGAACATGGCGGGAGTGGGGAAGTAGGGGTTGCACGGGATGCAGAAGTCCACCGGGCCCGACCCGTCGCCCTGCCGCGTCAGCGCCGCCATGGAGGGGCTGTGCGCGGCGGTGTTGCGGAACAACGAGGTGACGTTGTCAGGCAAGAGGACCTCCGTCGAAGGGTGGCCCGTGCGGGGGAGCACGGGCCACCCTTCAGTACGGAGGGCACGGCAGTGGCGTTCAACTCACCGCCGCTGTGAGCCGCTTCACGCGAGCCCGATCACGCGAGCCCGATCACGCGAACGGCTCACGCCCCGAACGTGTGGATCGTCGTCGTCCGGTACGTCTGCCCGGGCCGCAGCACGGTCGACGGGAAGTTCGCGTGGTTCGGCGAGTCCGGGAAGTGCTGGGTCTCCAGGCACAGCGCGTCGCCCTGCCGGTAGGTGCGGCCGCCGGTGCCGGTGAGGGTGCCGTCGAGGAAGTTGCCGGAGTAGAACTGCAGGCCCGGCTGGTCGGTGGCGATCTTCAGGGTGCGGCCGGAGCGCGGGTCGCGCAGGGTCGCGACGTGCTCGGGCTTCGCGGTGATGCCCTTGTCGAGCGCCCAGTTGTGGTCGTAGCCCTTGGCCTGCACCTGCTGCTCGTGGCCGGCCCGGATGTCCCGGCCGATCGGCTTGGCGTGGCGGAAGTCGAACGGGGTGCCCGCGACCTTCGCGAGTTCGCCGGTGGGGATCAGGCCCGCGTCGGTGGGGGTGTAGCGGGAGGCGGCGATGCGCAGCTCGTGGTCCTCGACGGTGCCGCTGCCCTCGCCGGCCAGGTTCCAGTAGACGTGGCTGGTGAGGTTGACGATGGTGGGCTTGTCGGTGGTGGCCTCGTAGTCGATGCGCCACTCGCCGTGCCGGTTCAGCGTGTACGTCACCTTGGTCCGCAGCGTGCCCGGGTAGCCCATCTCGCCGTCGACGCTGGTGTAGTGCAGGTGCAGGCCGACGTCGGAGCCCCGGGTGAAGGGCTCCACGTCCCACACGTGCTTGTCGAAGCCCTTCGCCCCGCCGTGCAGGCTGTTCACGCCGTCGTTGACGGAGAGCTGGTAGCTCTTGCCGTCGAGGGTGAACTGCCCCTTGCCGATGCGGTTGCCGTAGCGGCCGATGAGGGCGCCGAAGTAGGGGGACTTGGCGACGTAGTCGTCCACGTTGTCGAAGCCGTTGACCACGTTGGCGTGGCGGCCGTGCCGGTCGGGGATCTCCAGGCTCTGCACGATGCCGCCGTAGGACAGCACCTTGAGGCGGGTGCCCCCGTTCTCCAGCGACCAGCGGTAGACCTTGGTGCCGTCGGCGAGCTTGCCGAACAGCTCCTTCACCGGCTTCCCGCTCCCGGCCGCGGCCTGGGCGGTGCCTGTGCCGAGGGTGGTGGCGGCGACCCCCGCCGCCGCGGCGCCCGCGATGACCGTGCGTCTGTTCAGTTCCATGTGCGGCTCCCGTGAGAGGAGGGGCCCCGCCGGCTCGGCCGGCGGGGCCCGAGCTGACTTACGAACCGGACTTGCGCTTGTTCCACACGTCGAACCCGACCGCCACCAGCAGGGCGAGGCCCTTGATGACCTGCTGCCAGTCGGTGCCGACGGAGAGGAGGTTCATGCCGTTGTTCAGCACGCCGAGGACGAGACCGCCGATGATGGCGCCGAGGACGGTGCCGACACCGCCGCTCATGGACGCGCCACCGATGAACGACGAGGCGATCGCCTCGAGTTCGAAGTTGACGCCCGCCTTCGGCGAGGCCGCGTTCAGGCGGGCGGCGACCACCAGACCCGCCAGGGCCGCGAGCACGCCCATGTTCAGGAAGACGTGGAAGGTGACCTTCTTGTCCTTCACGCCGGACAGCTTGGCCGCCGGCAGGTTGCCGCCGATCGCGTAGATGTGCCGGCCGAACACCGCGTTGCGCATCACGTAGCCGTAGCCGACGACCAGCGCGCCGAGCACGATCAGCACGATCGGGGCGCCCTTGTAGCTGGCGAGCAGCAGCGTCAGGGCGAGGATCGCGGCGACCAGCGCGACCAGCTTGAGCAGGAACAGCCTCGCGGGCAGCACCTCCAGCGAGAACTCCTGCTGGCGGCTGCGGTCGCGCACCTCCTGCCACACCACGGCGACGGACAGGACGAGGCCGAGGAGGAGCGTGATGTTGTGGTAGTTGGTGTTCGGGCCGACCTCGGGCAGGAAGCCGTTGCCGATCTTCTGCAGGCCGTCGGGGAACGGGCCGAGGGTCTGGCCCTTGAGCAGGATCTCCGTCAGACCGCGGAAGAGCAGCATCCCGGCGAGGGTGACGATGAACGACGGTATGCCGAGATACGCGATCAGGAAGCCCTGGACGGAGCCCGCCACCGCGCCCATCAGCAGGCACAGCACCACCGCGACGGGCCAGGCCACATGGTGCTGCACCGTGAGCACGGCCGCGAAGGCGCCGACGAACGCGGTCAGCGAGCCGACCGAGAGGTCGATGTGGCCGGCGATGATGACCAGCATCATGCCGATCGCGAGGATCAGGATGTAGCTGTTCTGCAGCACCAGGTTGGAGACGTTGCGCGGCAGCAGCAGGTCGCCGTCGGTCCACACCGCGAAGAGGACGACGATCAGGCCGAGCGCGATCAGCATGCCGTACTGGCGCATGTTGCGGCGCAGTCCGTCCAGCATCAGCTGCAGCAGGCCGGTGCCGGCGGCCCCTCCGCTCCCGCCCGGCGGCGCCGAGGCCGGGCTCTTGTCGGTCACATCGGTGCTCATCGGGTTACCTCTTTGTCCTTGGTCATCTGACGCATCAGCACTTCCTGCGTGGCCTCGGCCCGCGGCACCTCGCCGGTCAGCCGCCCGGCGGCCATCGTGTAGATGCGGTCGCACATGCCGAGCAGCTCGGGCAGCTCGGAGGAGATGAAGACGACCGCCTTGCCCTGGGCGGCCAGCTGGTCGATGACGGTGTAGATCTCGTACTTGGCGCCCACGTCGATGCCGCGGGTGGGCTCGTCCAGGATCAGCACGTCCGGACCCGCGAAGATCCACTTGCTGAGCACGACCTTCTGCTGGTTGCCGCCGGACAGCTTGCCCACCGGCTCGAACACGGTCGGCGCCTTGATGTTCATCGACGTGCGGAAGCCCTCGGAGACCTGCCGCTCCTCGTGTTCGTCGACGATCCCCCGCCGGGCCACCTTGTGCAGCGCGGTCAGCGAGACGTTGCGGTTGATCGTGTCGATGAGGTTGAGCCCGTAGTGCTTGCGGTCCTCGGTGACGTAGGCGATGCCGTGGCCGACGGCCTCGGCGACGGTCCTGGTGCGGATCTCCGTGCCGTCCTTGCGGACCGTGCCGCCCGCGTAGCGGCCGTAGGTCCGCCCGAACACGCTCATCGCCAGCTCGGTGCGGCCGGCGCCCATCAGGCCCGCGATGCCGACGATCTCCCCGCGGCGCACGTCGATCGACACGTCGTCGACGACCTTGCGCTCCTGGTCGATCGGGTGGTGCACGGTCCAGTTGCGGATCTCCAGGGCCGGTGCCGCGTCCGCCTCGCCCTCGTGCGGCGTGCGCTCGGGGAAGCGGTGGTCCAGGTCGCGGCCCACCATGCCGGTGATGATCCGGTCCTCGGTCGTCTCCGGCGACCTCACGTCCAGCGTCTCGATGGACCTGCCGTCGCGGAGGATCGTCACCGAGTCGGCGACCTTGCGGATCTCGTTGAGCTTGTGGGAGATGATGATCGAGGTGATGCCCTGCTTCTTCAGCTCCAGGATGAGGTGGAGGAGCTTGTCGCTGTCCTCGTCGTTCAGCGCCGCCGTCGGCTCGTCCAGGATGAGCAGCTTCACCTTCTTCGACAGCGCCTTGGCGATCTCCACGAGCTGCTGCTTGCCCACGCCGATGTCGGCGACGCGGGTCTCCGGGTGATCGTCCAGACCGACCCGGCGCAGCAGCTCGGTGGCGTGCCGCAGGGTCTGCCGCCAGTCGATGAAGCCGCCCCTGGCGTGCTCGTTGCCGAGGAAGATGTTCTCCGCGAGGGAGAGGTACGGCGACAGCGCCAGCTCCTGGTGGATGATGACGATGCCGTGCTGCTCGCTCGCCCGGATGTCCTTGAAGCGGACGATCTCCCCCTCGAAGAGGATGTCCCCCTCGTACGTGCCGTGCGGATGGACGCCGGAGAGCACCTTCATCAGGGTGGACTTCCCGGCGCCGTTCTCGCCGCAGATGGCGTGGACCTCGCCCTGCCGGACGGTCAGGGTGACGTCCGACAGCGCCTTGACACCGGGAAAGGTCTTGACGATCGAGCGCATTTCCAGGACGGGTCCCGCCATGGTCGTGCCTTCCAATCAGTGGGGTTCGGCCGGGACTGTCCGGATTACTTGAGCTCGGCGTCGGTGTAGTAGCCGCCCTTGACCAGCACGTCCTCGTAGTTGGACTTGTCCACGCTCACCGGCTGGAGCAGGTACGCGGGCACGACCTTGCTGCCGTTGTCGTACGTCTTGGTGTCGTTGACCTGCGGCTTCTTGCCCTTCAGGGCGTCGTCCATCATGGTCGCGGCGACGTCGGCGAGCTTGCGGAGGTCCTTGTAGACGGTCTGCGTCTGCTCACCCGCGATGATCGACTTCACCGACGCCAGCTCGGCGTCCTGGCCGGTGATGACGGGCAGCGGCTGGCCCTTGGAGCCGTAGCCGTCCGACTTCAGCGCGGCGATGACGCCGATCGAGATGCCGTCGTACGGCGAGAGCACCGCGTCGACCTTGCCGGACTGGTAGGAGGAGGTGAGGATGTCCTCCATGCGCTTCTGCGCGGTCGCGCCGTCCCAGCGCAGGGTGGTGACCTTGTTCAGCGCCGTCTGGCCGGACTTGACCACCAGCTGCTTCTTGTCGATGTACGGCTGGAGCACGCTCATCGCGCCGTTGAAGAAGTACTTGGTGTTGTTGTCGTCGTTGGAGCCGGCGAACAGCTCGATGTTGAACGGGCCCTTCTTGCCCTTGTCCAGGCCGAGCTTCTGCACGATGTACGTGCCCTGGAGGACACCGACCTTCTCGTTGTCGAAGGACGCGTAGTAGTCGACGTTCTTCGTGCCGAGGATCAGCCGGTCGTAGGCGATGACCGGGATGTTCGCGTCCGCGGCCTCCTGGAGCACGTTGTTCAGGGACTTGTTGTCGATGGCCGCGATGACCAGGCCCTTGACGCCCTGCGTGATCAGGTTCTCGATCTGGGAGACCTGGGTGTCCGGGTTGTCCTCGCCGTAGACCAGCTTGGTCTTGTAGCCCTTGGCCTCGAGGTCCTTGACGACGTTGTTGCCGTCGTTGATCCAGCGCTCGGAGGACTTGGTCGGCATCGCGATGCCGATGGTGCCGCCCTTGGCGTCACCGCCCTTGTCCTTGCTGCCGCCGTTGCCGGACTGGCCGCAGGCGGTCAGGGCGAGGGCGAGCGAGGCGGCTCCGGCTATCGCGGTGAGTGCGGCTCTGCGGTTGCGCATGGTCATCCGTCCTTGTGTGGTCCGTCGGGGAGAGGGGGGTCGCTTACGGCGGGTTCAGCCGTCGGCGGGAAAGCGGTGGAGCGGGCCGGGCAGCCGGGAGCCGAGCGGCGCCATGTCGCCGTCCGCGCCGTGCCGGGCGAGCAGGTCCAGGGCGAGGCGGCCGCGCCGCACCCGCTCCCGGGCGGTGTCCAGGGTCACGTCCCTGAGGTGGGTGCCCCAGGGGTAGATGCCGGGGGCCTTGGACAGACCGAACTTCAGGTAGAGCGGCGCGCCGCGCCGGATCAGCTCGGCGACCTCGTACATCCGCACGTACCCGCCGAGGTCGTCGGGTGCCTCGATGTACATGTCCATCGGAGCCGCGGACACCCGTCGGATCTCCGTGAGGTGATCCAGCGTCAGGTCGCTGGGCACGTTGACCGAGTCGGCGCCCAGCCGCTCGTACACCGCGTACGAGGCCGGGTTGACGGGGCCGATGAGCGCGGAGACCTTGAGCGTGGTGTCCGCCGGGATGATGCCGGACTGCCGGGCGCGGTGCAGCGTCCACAGCACGCCCTCGTCGGCCACCAGCAGGCACGTGACGCCCAGTTCGGTGGCGCGGACGGCGTCCTCGACGCAGCCGGCGACGGCGTCGTGGCCGCGGGCGCGCAGCCCGGCGCCGCGGGAGTCGGAGCGCACCGAGCCGCCGATGTCCCAGGTGCCGCGCGGGCCGGTGAACAGGCAGAGCTCGATGTCCCGTTCGGCGGTCGCGTCGACCATCTCGGTGATCTCGGCGTCGGTGAGCATCCACACACCGCTGCCCTGGCTGATCCGGTGGATCGGGACGTCGAGGCGCGAGGCCTCCTTGAGGACGACGGCCAGCGCTTCGGGACCCTCGCACGAGGGGATCTCGGTGCGCCAGCGGCCGCCGCCCGGGAAGCTGTGGGCGGATGCGTCGGCGGGGTCGAGGGCGGGCGCGCCCAGGCCGAGTGCGGCGAGCTGCTGCTCACCGGGCCGGCGGGCTGCCGGGGCGGAGGCGTCGGTCACAAGTTGTCCTTCGTGTTCGGTATCTCGGACAAGGTTCGCGGCTCGGGGTACGAAAAAGGTCCTCGGATGCACGCCGGCCGGGGCGCCGTCAGGTCAGGCCCCGGCCGGCGCACGGTCAGGGGCGGAGCAGCACCTTGCCCACGGTGGGATCACCGGCCCCCACCAGCTCGATGGCGTGCGGGAACTCGGTCAGCGGCAGTTCGTGCGTGACCAGCGGCAGCGGGTCCAGCAGACCGGCGCCGAAGACCCGTACGGCGTGCGACCAGGCGTCCGGCGGCGCGCCGAAGACCGTGTGCACCTCCAGCTGCCGTACGACGAGGTCGGTCGGGTCGAGCCCGTCCGCGCCCGGCGCCGGGATGCCGGTCAGGACCAGGCGGCCGCCGCGCCGGAGCAGCGAGGCGGCGGTGCGGGCGGCGGACGCGGACCCGGCGGTCTCGATCACGACGTCGAAGTCGTCCGGGAGCCGCTCGTCGCGCAGCCGGAAGCCGGTGGCGCCGAACCGCCGGGAGAGCGCCTCCCGGTCGCGGCGGGTGCCCACGACCAGCAGCTCCGCGGGCGAGACGGCCTTCAGGAACTGCACGGCGAACATGCCGAGCGTGCCGGTGCCCACGACCGCGACCCGCTCGCCCGGCCGGGCCCCGGACTTCAGGGCGGCGGCCGCGACGCAGGCGGCCGGCTCCAGCAGGGCGGCCGCGGTGAGGTCGGCGTCGTCCGGCAGCGGGTGCAGCAGCCGGGCGGGCAGGGTGAGCGTGGCGGCCATGGCGCCCGGCTGGGTGAACCCGGTCTCCTCGTACCCCGCGCCGCACAGCGTGGTCTCGCCCGCGTGGCAGCGGTCGCACACCTGGCAGTTGCGGAAGCCCTCACCGACCACCTTGCGGCCGACGAGCGAGGCGGGCGCCCCGGCACCGACACTCATGACGGTCCCGGACCACTCGTGGCCCGGCGTGAGCGGATAACGGACGTAGCCCTCCGGCCGGTTGCCCTGGTACACCTCGCGGTCGCTGCCGCAGATGCCCACCGCGTGCACGGCGACCAGCGCCTCGCCCGGGCCGGGCTCCCGGGGGACGTGCTCCTCGATCCGGTGGGCGCCGGGCGCCTCGACGAGGACCTGGGAACTCACTTCGTGCCCTTGGGCTTGCGCTGCTCCCAGCCCTCGGCCCACAGGTCGAAGCGAGCCTGCTGCTGCGGGAACTCGGCGGCCGCGTCGGTGTCCAGCTCGACGCCCAGGCCGGGCCGGTCGGAGAGGTGGAAGTAGCCGTCGACGACCTCCGGCGCCCCCTTGACCACCTTCTTGATCTCCGCGTCGGCGAAGTCGTTGAAGTGCTCGAGGATCTTGAAGTTGGGGGAGGTGAAGCCGACCTGCAGCGAGGCGGCGGTGAGCACCGGGCCACCCACGTTGTGCGGCGCGACCAGCATGTAGTGGGTCTCGGCGGTGGCGGCCAGCTTCCGGGTCTCCCAGATGCCGCCGATGTGGCCGACGTCCGGCTGGATGATGTCCACGGCCTGGCTCTCGAACAGCTCGCGGAACTCGATCCGGTCGTGGATGCGCTCACCGGTGGCCACCGGGACGTCCACCTTGGCGGCGACCTTCTCCAGCGCCTTCAGGTTCTCCGGCGGGCACGGCTCCTCCAGCCAGGCCGGCTTGAAGGGGGCCATCTCCTTGGCCAGCCGGACGGCGGTGGCGGGGGAGAAGCGGCCGTGCATCTCCAGCATCAGCTCGGCGTCCGGGCCGATGGCGTCCCGGACGGCCTCGATGAGGGAGACCGCGTACAGCGTCTGGTCGTGGTCCAGCTCGAAGTGCCCGGTGCCGAAGGGGTCGATCTTGAGCGCCTTGTAGCCGCGCTCCACGACCCCCTGGGCGGCCTTGTGGTAGGCCTCCGGGGTCCGCTCGGTGGTGTACCAGCCGTTGGCGTACGCCTTGACCCGGTCGGCGACCTTGCCGCCGAGCAGCTGCCACACCGGCACGCCGAGGGCCTTGCCCTTGATGTCCCAGCAGGCCATCTCGACGACCGCGATGCCGGACATGACGATCTCGCCGGCCCGGCCGTAGTCGCCGTACTTCATGCGGCGCACGAGGTCCTCGACGGCGAACGGGTCGGAACCGAGGATGTGGTTGGCCTCGGCCTCCCGCAGGTAGCCGATCAGCGCGTCGGTGTGACCGAGCATCCGGGTCTCGCCGACTCCGGTGATCCCCTCGTCGGTGTGCACCTGGACGTAGGTCAGGTTGCGCCAGGGCGTCCCGACCACGTGAGTGCTGATTCCGGTGATACGCACGGCAGTTGCCCCTCAGCTGTTCGAGATTTCGTCACACGTTCGAAATGCTGGCGTGACAGTAAGGACGGCGCGGTAGGGGTGTCAATGGGTCGAACAGGTAACGGTTTCGACAAGGCTTTCGAGAACCTTTTCGGTCATCCACCAAACCTTCACAGAGGCGCCTAGGAACGTTACCGGCCGGGAATCTAGTCTTCCCGCGTCATGGACTTCTGCCACCCGTGCCAACGGCACCTCAACGGCGCCCTGGCCTGCCCCGGGTGCGGAGCACCGGCCGAGCGGCACGCCGCGTCCGCGGCCACGCCGTTCGCGGGCCTCGGTGGCCAGGAGGAGTACGCCGGGTACGCCCACACGGGTGCCCGGGCGAGCCATGCCGGCCATGTCGGCTACGAAGCCCCCGGGTACGGAGCACCCGCGCCCGCGGGCGGGTACGACCCGCACGGCGCGTACGACGCCGGCGCGTCCGCGGCCGGGTACGACACCCCTGCGGCCGGATACGACACGCAGGGCGGGTTCCCCGCCGGGGGTGAGGGCGACACGCCCGGGGACCCCGGCGCCCCGGACGACACCGACGCCCTCCACGACTCCGGTCCCTCCGAGGCGGAGGACGGCGCCGGCCCCGGCGAGCCCGGTGGGCGGGCCGCCCGGCGCCAGGCGCGCGGCCGTGGGCGCGGCGCGGCCGCCGACGGCCCGGACTCCGGCCCCGCCGCCGCGGACGCCAGCAGGCGGGACCGCAAGGCGGCCGCCCACCGGCGCCGCCGGCGCCGTACCGTCTTCATCGCCGCCGGACTCGTGCTGGCGGCCGGCGGGCTCAGCATCGCCGAACTGGGCACGGACGCCCCCTTCTCGCCCTTCGCCGGCGACTCCCCGGCCTCCTCCGGCGACACGGCCGCGGACGGCGGCACCTCCTCCGCCTCCCCGGGCCGCACGGCGGCTCCGCCCGGCGGCTCCTCGCACCCGTCGAGGGGCCCGAGCGCCTCCGCCTCCGCCGCCCCCTCGGCCTCCGCGTCCAAGTCCCCGAAAAGCAAGGCCTCCGCGTCCCCCTCCGCCAGTGGCGCGTCGCAGCGGTCGGCCACCACGGGGGCCGGACCGGCGACCTCGGCGCCGACGGCCCCGGCCACCTCCGGACCGCCGGCCACCCCCACGAGCGCCCCGACGACGTCCGGCCCGACGCCGACACCGTCGCCCACCAAGACGTGCAACCGCTTCCTGTGGTGGTGCACCTAGGGTCTTTCGTTTGGATCAGGCCGGATCAGGGAGCGGGGTCCGGTGCCGGGGCCCGCGAGCCCGGCATGATCCGAACGAGAGGCCCTAGCCGTGGTCGAGCGCACCGGCGCCCAGTCCGTTCGCTGTGCGCCACTGTGCTGACGTGTGTGTCGTAAGGGACTCGCACCAACGCCCGCGGTGAACGCTTCACAGCCCGGCGCCGGCCCCGTCCGCAGAAGCGTGTACGCCCGCCGGGGTGGCACCGGCCACCCCCGACGGGCGATGGTTCACGCACGGGTCCCGAGCGGGCCGATCCGCCTACCAGGAAGTCCGAGACGGACGGCAGCTCACTTGAACTGCATGCAGGCAGCGACGATGTACCCCTTGGTCCCCTTCCACGTGACCGGGTACCAGAGCTTTTCCTTCACGCCGCAGGCCTTGTAGGTGGCTCCCGCCACGGAGCCGGTGTCGTTGGTGCTGACGACCGCGCCCTTGGGGACGACGCCCCGGGCGGTCGACCTGTTGGTCGGCTTTGCCCTCAGCGTGACCGATTCCAGCAACTTGGCCTTTGCCGGAGCCGCCGTGGCAGCCGGAGCCGCCCCGGCCACCACACCGCTCACCAGTGCGACAACAGTCACAAGGCGTGCAAGTTTTGTCACCGTACTCCCCGTTTCTCTTTCCTGATCAGGTCCAACAACCGTGCAACGCTAGCAACTGCCCACAGGTCGGGTGCTGAGAGGGGCAGTGCCCACACAGGCCGGGCACACGCCCTCTACGACACCAACCCGCTCCGGTTGCGGTTGAGTCGTACGGGCACGTCCCGCCGTACACGATCACGGGAACGCCCGGCGGCGAACCGGGCGTTTGCCGGGGGGAGCAGCGGAACGCGGCTCAGGTGAGGAGTACGGATGACGCAGCGGATCACCGTCCACGGCACGGTCGGCGAGGGCTACGAGGCGGTGCGCGAGGAGTTCGCCGCGTTCGTCGCCGAGGAACGGGACGACTACGAGGGCCAGTTGTGCGCGTACGTCGACGGCCGCCGGGTGGTCGACCTGTGGGCGGGCGACGGCGCCGACGGCGACTCGCTGTACGGCGTGTTCTCCTCCACCAAGGGTGCCGCCCACCTCGTCGTGGCCCTGCTCGTGCAGGAGGGCACGCTCGAGCTGGACCGCAAGGTCACCTACTACTGGCCGGAGTTCGGCGCCGAGGGCAAGGGCGGCCTGACCCTGCGCGACCTGCTCGCGCACCGCGCCGGACTGGTCGGCACCGACACCGGGTTCAGCGCGGCGGAACTGGCCGACGACCGGGTGATGGCCGAACGTCTCGCCGACCAGCGGCCGTTCTGGCGCCCGGGCACCGCCTTCGGCTACCACGCCCTGGTCATCGGCGCGCTCACCGGCGAGGTCGTCCGGCGCGCGACGGGCCGCACGATCCAGGAACTCCACGAGGAGCGGGTGCGCGCCCCCTACGGCCTGGACTTCCACCTGGGCCTGCCGGCTTCCCGCGAGCCCCGCTTCCGCACCGTCCAGCCGATGCTCCCGACCCCCGCGCAGCAGGCGGTGCTCGACACCCTGCCGAGCGGCCCCCACACCCTCGCCTCGATCGCCTTCAACGGGCACGCGCCCGAGCCGGCCGACCTCGGGTCCCTGCCGAACCAGCGCTGCGTCCGGGCCAAGGGCCCCGCCTCGTACGGCGGTGTGGCCTCGGCGCGCGGCCTGGCCGGGCTGTACGCGGCGATGATCAGCGAGGTGGACGGCAAGGCGCCGCTGCTGAAGGAGGACACGCTCGCGGAGTTCGGCCGGCTGCACTCCGTGGGGTACGACCTGGTGACGCGCACCCACAAGTCGTTCGGTCTGGGCTTCCAGGCCACCGCCGACATCTGGCACCCCTTCCTCGGCGCCGGCGCGATCGGCCACAGCGGGGCCGCCGGCTCCCAGGCCTTCGCCGACCCGCGCAGCGGCCTGGCGTACGGCTACACGCGCCGGCGGTTCGCCTACCCGGGCGGCGCGGCCCCGGAGAACGACCGGTTCGCGGCGGCCGTGCACCGGGCGGCCCTCGCCCGCTGACCCGGACCCCGACAGGCGGAGGCCGCACCCCACGTCCCAGGGTGCGGCCTCCGCTCTGTGCAACGACCGGGGTCAGGCCAGCGTCACGGTGACGTCCCCGCGCGTCGCCTTCGAGTAGGGGCACACCTGGTGGGCCTGCTCGACCAGGCGCCGCGCGGTGGCCGCGTCGACGTTCGGGATGTCCGCGCAGATCTCCACGACGATCCCGAACCCGTCCTCGTTCCGGCCGATCCCGACCTTCGCCGTGACGGTCGACCCCGACACGTCGGCACCCTCCTGACGGGCGACCACGCCGAGCGCGCCCTGGAAGCAGGCGCTGTACCCGGCGGCGAACAGCTGCTCGGGGTTGGTGCCCGCGCCGCTGCCGCCCATCTCCTCAGGCGGGTTGACGACGACGTCGAGCCTGCCGTCGTCGGTGGCGACACGGCCGTCCCGGCCGTGCTCGGCGGTGGCGACCGCGGTGTACAGGACGTCGGACTGCTGGATGGGCATGCGGTGTCTTCCTTCCTCGGTCCGCCGCGACTCGCGCCCACGATCGCCGACGGTTTCGGAAAGAAGTTACCGCATGCCGGAAACCCTGCGGTAGGGGTGGCGGTGGCTACAGCTTGACGATCATCTTGCCGGTGTTGTCGCCGCGCAGGACCCCGAGGAACGCCTCGAGGTTGTTCTCGATGCCCTCGACGACCGTCTCGCGGTACTTCAGCGCGCCCGAGGCGACCCAGGGGCCGACCTCCTGGACGAACTGGGGCTGCAGGTCGTAGTGGTCGCCGACCAGGAAGCCCTCGATGCGGCCGCGGGTCTGGATCAGCCGGGCGAGGTTCCGCGGGCCGGGGGCGGGCTCGGTGTTGTTGTAGACCGAGATCATGCCGCAGACCGCGATCCGGCCGCCCTGGTTCAGGGACCCGATGGCCGCCTCGAGGTGGTCGCCGCCGACGTTGTCGAAGTAGACGTCGATCCCGTCGGGCGCGGCGGCCCGCAGCTGCTCGCTCACCGGCCCGTTCCGGTAGTTGAACGCGGCGTCGAAGCCGTACTCCTCGACCAGCAGCTTCACCTTCTCGTCGGACCCGGCCGAGCCGATGACCCGGGAGGCGCCCTTCAGCTTGGCGATCTGCCCGACCTGGCTGCCGACCGCGCCGGCGGCGCCGGAGACGAACACGGCGTCGCCCTCCTTGAAGGAGGCGGTGCGCAGCAGGCCGGCGTAGGCGGTCAGACCGGTCATGCCGAGGACGCCGAGGTACGTCGACAGGGGCGCGGCCTCGGGGTCCACCTTGACGGCGTGCTTCGCGTCCAGGGCCGCGTACTCGCGCCAGCCGAGGAAGTGCAGCACGTGGTCGCCGACGGCGATGCCCTCGGCGTTCGAGGCGACGACCTCGCCGACCGCGCCGCCCTGCATGACCTTGCCCAGCTCGAACGGGGCCACGTAGGACTTGGCGGCCGACATCCGGCCGCGCATGTACGGGTCCACCGAGAGGTACTTGTTCCGCACCAGCACCTGGCCCTCGCCCGGCGTCGGGACGGGCGTCTCGACCAGGGCGAAGTCCTCGGGCTTCGGCCAGCCGACGGGACGGCTGAGCAGGTGCCACTCGCGGTTGATCATGACAAGACCTTTCATTTACTTCAGTGCCTGAAACAACCGTGCACCTGAATATTTCATGATGTCAAGTAACGCGGTATTCTGAGGGCATGGCCACACCGCAGAAGACCCGTCCGGACGAACTGACCATGGAGGTCGTCGGGCTCATCGGCGAGGTCGTCGCCCGCTACCACGCGGACTACGAGGAGGCCGCGGCCGGGCACGCCCTCACGGGCGCCCAGGCGAAGCTGCTCAGCCTCCTCTCGCTCGGCCCGCTGCCGATGCGCAAGCTCGCGCAGAAGCTGAAGTGCGAGCCGTCCAACGTGACCGGCATCGTGGACCGCCTGGAGTCCCGGGGCCTGGCCGAGCGCCGCCCCGACCCCGCCGACCGCCGCGTGAAGGTGGCGGCCGCCACGGACGAGGGCCGCCGCGTGGCCCGGGAACTGCGCCACGGCCTGCGCTTCGCCCGCGAGCCCCTGGTCGGCCTGTCCGAGGAGGAGCGGCTGGCGCTGCGCGATCTGCTCCAGCGGATGCTCGACGCCTGACGACCGCCGGTAAAGTCTTGGCCATGCGTGATCTCGGGGCGGGATTCGGACACCTTCTGCGGGGCCAGCGCTGGGTGGCCCGGCACGGCCGGAGCTACGGCTTCGGCCTGCTGCCCGGCCTGATCACCCTGGTCCTCTACACGGCGGCGCTCGTCGCCCTCGCGCTCTGGGGCGAGGACGCGGCCGCCTGGGCGACCCCGTTCGCCGACGACTGGTCGAGCCCGTGGCAGGGCCTGTTCCGCGGCTTCCTGACGGCCGTCCTGTTCGCCCTGGGCCTGCTGCTCGCCGTGCTCACCTTCACGGCCGTCACCCTGCTGGTCGGCCAGCCCTTCTACGAGAGCCTGTCGGAGCAGGTCGACGCCGACCTCTCGCCCGACGGCACCGCACCGCAGTCGGGCCTGCCGCTCTGGCGCGAGCTGTGGATCTCGGCCCGCGACAGCCTGCGCATCCTGGTCCGGGCCGCACTGTGGGGCGTCCTGCTCTTCGCCGCCGGCTTCCTGCCGGTCGTCGGCCAGACCGCCGTACCGGTCGTCGGCTTCTTCGTCACCGGCTTCTTCCTCACCGAGGAACTGGCCGCCGTCGCGCTCCAGCGCCGCGGCGTCGACCTGCGCGCCCGCCTCGCCCTGCTGCGCTCCCGCAAGACCCTGGTCTGGGGCTTCGGCGTCCCGCTCGGCCTCGCCTTCCTGGTCCCGTTCGTCGCCGTGTTCCTGATGCCGGGCGCGGTCGCGGGCGCCACCCTCCTCACCCGGGACCTGCTGGGGGAGGAGGACGCGGACGAGGACGCCGGCGACGGCGAGAGCACTCCGCACGTCCCGGTGGTACCGCCGGCCCGGGACGACGGGTGATACTGCGGGCGTGCAGACAGCGAAGGCCGTGAACCTGGGCGTCATCTTCCTTCTCGAACTCGGCGTCCTCGCGGCGGCCGCCTACTGGGGGTTCACCCGCCCCGTCACCGGGGCCGCGCTGCTCGCCCTCCTCGCGCCGGGTGCCCTCGGCTGGCTGTGGGCGCTGTTCGGCGCACCCCGGGCGCGGTTCGCCCTCCACGGCCCGGCGCGCGCCGGCTTCGAACTGCTCTGGTTCGGCGCGGGTGTCGTGGCCCTCTACGCCGCAGGCGCCCACGCCTGGGCCCTCGTCCTCGCCCTGGTCTGCCTGACGAGCAAGTCCCTCGCCCACACCTGGGGTCAGTGAACCCGCACCCGCCCGGACGTTTCCGGACCCGGCGAGAAGGGGAACACGTGGGCGTGTGTGAAGGGTTCGTACGGGATCACGGCAGTCCGCCCGATCACCGGCCGCAGACCCGCCGCGCCGCTTAAGGTCAGATCCGGGACAAGTCCCCCACGAACAGCCCCGGTCCGGCACCTGACACCGGACCGGGGCTCGTGGCGGCCCCCGGGCGCCTTCAGCGCACCGAGAACCCGTACACCGTCTCCGACCGGAACACCTCGCCCGGCCGCAGGACGGTGCTGGGGAAGTCCGGGCGGTTCGGGGAGTCCGGGAAGTGCTGGGTCTCCAGGGCGACGCCGGCCCCGCGGGTGAAGGGCGCGGGCAGGTGGTCGGCCGTGTAGAGCTGGAGGCCGGGCTCGGTCGTGGCCACCGTCAGCAGCCGGCCGGACGCCGGGTCGTACAGCTCGGCGACCTCCTCGGCCGCCGGCGTCACCCCCTTGTCCAGCGCGAAGTTGTGGTCGTAGCCGGACCCCGTCCTGCGCGCCGTACGGAAGTCGAAGCGCGAGCCGGTCACGTCCTCCAGCGCGCCGGTGGGGATCAGTCCCGCGTCGACCGGCGTGTACCGGGAGGCGGCCAGCCGCAGCTCGTGACCGGCAGCGTCACCGGAGCCGCTCAGGTTCCAGTACGAGTGGTTCGTCAGGTTGACCACGGTGGGCGCGTCCGTGACGGCCTCGTAGGCGATCCGCAGCGCCCCCGGCGCCTGGAGCGTGTACGTGGCCGTGACCTCCAGCCGGCCCGGGAAGCCCTCCTCGCCGTGCGGACTCACCAGGCTCAGTCGCAGCCCGTCCTCGACCGGCTCCGCCTCCCACACCCGCTTGTCGAACCCGCGGTCGCCGCCGTGCAGCGAGTTGGCCCCCTCGTTCCGCGTGACGGCGTGCGCGCGCCCGTCCAGCGGGAAGCGGCCGCCCGCGATGCGGTTGGCGTACCGGCCGACCAGGGCGCCCAAGTACGGCTCCGGGTGCGCGAGGTAGCCGTCGAGCCCCGCGAAGCCCAGCACCACGTCCGCCCGGTGCCCGTCCCGGTCCGGGACCTCCACCGACTGCACGATCCCGCCGTACGACAGCACGCGCACCCGCACCCCGTCGCGCTCCAGTGTCCAGCGGTGCACCCGGGTGCCGTCGGAAAGTGTGCCGAAAAGTTCGCCCATGTGGGAAACCCTAGGTCACGGCCGCGGGGCGGTGACAGTGCGGTAGGCGATCTCGGCCAGCCTGGCCTGCCCGTTCCGGCTCGGGTGGAACCAGTCCCACTGGCTGAGCTGCTCCGTGCCGAAGCGGTAGTCGAAGACCGCGTCGCCGTCGAAGCGGCAGCGGCGGTCCTTGGCGCACACCTCCTTCAGCACCTCGTTGTACGCCTCCACGCGCTGCTGCACCGTGTCCCGCCGCACCACGGCCGCACTCGTCAGGTCGTCGGCGTCGGCCAGCATCGACGGGCAGATGCCCAGCTTCCACACCTGCTTGCCGAGCGGGTTCGTCCGCCCCTGCGCCCACAGCCGCTTCAGGTTCGGCACGCTCGCCACGTACACCTGCGACTTCGGCAGCGCCCTGCGCAGCGTGCCCAGCGCCTTCTCGAAGTCCGCGCGGAAGTCCGCCACCGGCGTCATCGCGGAGGCCGAGGAGCGGCAGGCGTCGTTGGCCCCCGCCATCACCGTCACCAGCGCGGGCCTGCGCTTCACCGCGCGGGCCATCTGCCCGGGCAGGTCGGACATCCGGGCGCCGGTCTGCGCGTAGTTCCAGCTGCGCCGCGCCGCCCCCGCCGCGCCCAGCAGCCGGACCGCCAGACTGTCCACCTGGGCGTCGCTGCCCGTCGCCCACGACACCTGGGGGCAGTCGGAGAGCACGTCGCAGGCGTCGAAGCCCCGGGTGATGGAGTCGCCGACCGCGGCGACCGAGTCCGGGCTGCGGTCCCACACCGGGGCCGGCCGGGCCGGCGGGTGCGAGGCGCTGTCCCGGGAATCCTTCTGGCCCGCCGGGCCGCCTCCGCCGAAGGCGTCGCAGCCCGCCGTGGCCAGCACGGCCGCCGCCACGACCGCGAGGCCGGCCCGCGTGTGCCGCTGCCTTCGCTTGCGCATCCCTGATGGTCTCCTCGCTCGACGGTGCAGTGCCCCTCCTATGACAACGCGTGAGAGTTCCCCGGCCGGGGACCCGGGAACGGCACACCCCCGCACAAGCGTCCCCCTGGGTGAATGGAGGCGGTTTCCCGGCCCTGGGAGCGACGGTACGTCACACTCCTTGCCCCGCCGCAAGGTAGCCTCGCCATCAACGCGGCCGTCGCGCCACGGCCGCCCAGCCAGTCCGCAATGTCCCGCTCTGCCCGGAGGTCCCGGTGACGACACGTGGAGTTCTGTACGTGCACTCCGCGCCGCGCGCGCTGTGCCCGCACGTCGAGTGGGCCGTCGCCGGGGTGCTCGGCACGCGCGTCAGCCTGGACTGGATCCGCCAGCCCGCCGCGCCCGGCACCTGGCGCTCGGAGTTCTCCTGGCAGGGCCAGGTCGGCACCGCCTCCAAACTCGCCTCGGCGCTGCGCGGCTGGCACCTGCTGCGCTTCGAGGTCACCGCGGAGCCCTGCCCCACGGCGGAGGGCGAGCGCTACAGCTGCACCCCCGAACTCGGCATCTTCCACGCCGTCACCGGCCTGCACGGCGACATCCTCATCCCCGAGGACCGCCTGCGCGCGGCGCTGACCCGCTCCCAGCGGGGCGAGACGGACCTGGAGGCGGAGATCGCCAAGCTCCTGGGCAAGCCGTGGGACGACGAACTCGAGCCGTTCCGCTACGCCGGAGAGGGAGCCCCGGTGCGCTGGCTGCACCAGGTGGTCTGAAGGAACGGACTCGACGGCGACCGGACACGACCGGACACGGCGAAGGGCCCTCACCGCCGGGTGAGGGCCCTTCGCCGTGTCTCAGACGCTCTCTCAGACGGTCCGGAACGCCAGGACCACGTTGTGCCCGCCGAAGCCGAACGAGTCGTTCAGCACGGCGATCCGCCCCTCGGGCAGCCGGCGCGCCTCGCCGGTCACGACGTCCGCGTTGACTTCGGGGTCGAGGTTCTCCACGTTGATGGTCGGCGGAGCCGTGCGGTTCACCAGCGCCAGGATCGACGCGACCGTCTCGATACCGCCGGCGCCACCGAGCAGGTGACCCGTCATCGACTTGGTCGCCGAGATGGCCATGTGGTCGACGTCGTCGCCGAACACCTTGCGCAGCGCCTTGATCTCGGCCACGTCGCCCTGCGGCGTGGACGTGGCGTGCGCGTTCACGTGCACGATCTCGGCCGGCTTCAGGTCGGTGTGGTCCAGCAGGTTCTGCAGCGCGTGCGCGATGCCGTTGCCGGACGGCTCCGGCTGCGTGATGTGGTGCGCGTCGGCCGAGATGCCCTGGCCGACCGCCTCGACGTAGATCCGCGCGCCGCGCGCCTTCGCGTGCTCCTCGGACTCCAGGACGATCACACCGGCGCCCTCGCCGAGGACGAAGCCGTCACGGCCGGCGTCGTAGGGACGCGAGGCGCCCTCGGGGTCGTCGTTGTTCTTGGACATCGCCATCATGTTGCCGAACGCGGCGATGGGAAGCGGGTGGATGGCGGCCTCGGTACCACCGGCCACGACCACGTCCGCACGCCCGGTGCGGATCATCTCGATCGCGTACCCGATGGCCTCCGCGCCCGAGGCGCAGGCCGACACGGGGGTGTGCACACCGGCCCGCGCGCCCAGCTCGATGCCGACGTTGGCCGCCGGGGAGTTGGGCATCAGCATCGGCACGGTGTGCGGGGAGACACGGCGTACGCCCTTCTCCTTGAGCACGTCGTACTGGTCCAGGAGCGTCGTCACGCCGCCGATGCCGGAGGCGATGACCGCACCGAGACGGTCGGGGTTCACGGACGCGTCCTCGCCGGCCCGGGCGGTGAAACCGGCGTCCTTCCAGGCCTCCTGAGCGGCGATCAGCGCGAACTGCGCGGACCGGTCCAGCTTGCGGGCCTGCGGGCGGGGGATGATCTCGCCCGGCTCGACGGCGATCTGCGCGGCGATACGGACCGGCAGCTCGGCCGCCCATTCCTGCTCCAGGGGACCCACGCCGGACTTGCCGGCGACCAGGGCCTCCCAGAACGAGGCTGCGTCGCCACCCAGCGGTGTGGTTGCGCCGATACCGGTGACGACCACGGTGCGATTGGTCGGGCTCACGGGAATTCTTTCTCCAACGGATGCGGGATTCTACGGCGCCACCGCCGGGTGGCGGGGCAGTGCGGCCTGGGGCCTAACGGCTGGCTCAGGCCTGGTGCTTCAGGATGTAGTCGGTGGCGTCACCGACCGTCTTGAGGTTCTTGACGTCCTCGTCCGGGATCTTCACGTCGAAGCGCTCCTCGGCGGCGACGACGACCTCGACCATGGACAGCGAGTCCACGTCCAGGTCGTCGGTGAAGGACTTGTCCAGCTGGACGTCCTCGGTGGGGATCCCGGCGATCTCGTTCACGATCTCGGCGAGACCGGCGACGATCTCTTCCTGAGTGGCGGCCATGTCAGGCGCTCCTTCTTCGATGTTCCGAACGGTTGGTGGCAGTGTGCACCGTGCCGGACGCAAGATCCGGCACGGAGTGCCTAGGGGAGGGTAACGACCGTGGCGGCGTAGACGAGACCCGCCCCGAATCCGATGACGAGCGCGGTGTCGCCGCTCTTCGCCTCGCCGGTCGCCAGGAGCCGCTCCATCGCGAGCGGGATCGAGGCGGCCGAGGTGTTGCCGGTGGTGCGGATGTCACGGGCGACCGTGACGTGCTCCGGCAGCTTGAGAGTCTTCACCATCGAGTCGATGATCCGCACGTTGGCCTGGTGCGGGATGAAGACGTCCAGGTCGTCCGAGCTGATCCCGGCCGCGTCCAGCGCCTGCTGGGCGACCTTCGCCATCTCGAACACGGCCCAGCGGAACACCGCCTGGCCCTCCTGCGTGATCGCAGGGAACTTGACGTTGCCCTCGCTGTCCACGGGCAGCTCGGACAGGTCGCCGATCCTGAACCGGTCCCAGGACACGGTCTGCTTGATGGTCCCGGCCTTGTCGCCCTCCGAGCCCCACACGGTCGGGCCGATCGCCGGTTCCTGGGAGGGGCCGACCACGACCGCGCCGGCGCCGTCGCCGAACAGGAAGGCCGTCGCCCGGTCCTCCAGGTCGGTCAGGTCGCTCAGCCGCTCCACGCCGATGACGAGCACGTACTCGGCGGACCCTTCCACCACCATGCCCTTGGCGAGGGTGAGGCCGTAGCCGAAGCCCGCGCAGCCGGCCGAGATGTCGAAGGCGGCGGCCTTGTTCGTGCCCAGCTTGTCGGCGATCTCGGTGGCGACGGCCGGGGTCTGGCTGAAGTGCGAGACGGTGGAGACGACCACGGCGCCGATCCGCTCGGCGTCGATGCCCGCGTCGGCGATCGCCTTGCCGGCGGCCTCGACGGACATCGCGGCGACGGTCTCCTCGGGCCCGGCCCAGTGCCGCGTCTCGATGCCGGAGCGCGAACGGATCCACTCGTCGGACGAGTCGATCTTCTCGAGGATCACCTCGTTGGGCACCACCCGGGTCGGCCGGTAGCCGCCGACGCCGAGGATGCGCGCGTACGGGGCGCCCTTGCTGGGCCTGATCTTCGACATGTTCGTACGGCTCCTTAGGCGTCAGGCGTTGACGTGCTCGGCGATCAGCTCGCGGGCCGCGTCGAGGTCGTCGGGGGTCTTCAGGGCCAGCGTCTTGACGCCGGGCAGGGCACGCTTGGCGAGACCCGTGAGGGTGCCGCCCGGGCAGACCTCGATCAATGCGGTGGCGCCGATTTCCTTGAACGCCTCCATGCACAGGTCCCAGCGGACCGGGTTGGCTACCTGGCCGACCAGCCGCTCGAGCACCTCGGAGCCGGCGGTGACGGTGCGGCCGTCCTTGTTGGAGACGTAGGGAACCTTCGGGTCGGCGGGCTCCAGCTCCGCGGCCGCCTTGGCCAGCGCCTCGACGGCGGGCGCCATGTGGTGCGTGTGGAACGCGCCGGCGACCTTCAGCGGGACGACCTTGCGCACGCCCTCGGGCTTGTCCTCGGCCAGCGCGGCGAGCTGCTCGAGCGTGCCGGCGGCGACGATCTGGCCCGCGCCGTTGATGTTCGCCGGGGTCAGGCCCAGCTTCTCCAGGTGCGCCACGGAGGTCTCCGGGTCGCCGCCGAGCAGCGCCGACATGCCGGTCTGGGTGATCGCGGCGGCGTCGGCCATGGCCAGACCCCGCCTGCGGACCAGACGCAGCGCGGCGGTGTCGGCGAGGACGCCCGCGAAGGCGGCGGCGGTGATCTCGCCGACGCTGTGGCCGGCCACGGCGCCCGGATGGACGTCACCCAGTGCCGCGGCGGACAGGATCCCGGCGGCGACCAGCAGCGGCTGGGCCACCGCGGTGTCGCGGATGGCGTCCGCGTCGGCCTGGGTGCCGTAGTGGACCAGGTCGAGGCCGATGGCGTCCGACCACGCGGCGACGCGGTCCGCGGCGCCGGGCAGTTCGAGCCAGGGGGTCAGGAAGCCGGGCGTCTGGGCGCCCTGGCCGGGAGCGACGAGTACGAGCACTCTCACACTCTCTCTTGGGGACGGCCGCGACCGCCCGTGGGGACAGGGACGAAGAACACCGGGGGCTTTTGTGGGCCCCCGACAAAAGCTCAGGTCTGGAGGTCTCCATCGGCGAGACGCCCCAGGATCAGGGCGATCCGCAGGGTGAACGCGGATCGTACATCCGATGGCGACCAGCCGGTGACGTCTGTCACACGTCGGAGCCGGTAGCGCACGGTGTTCGGGTGAACGAAGAGCATCCGCGCCGCGCCTTCCAGACTGCTCGCCTGCTCCAGGTACACACTCAGGGTTTCCAGGAGCGCGGAGCCGGCCTCCTCCAGCGGTCTGTAGATCTCCTCCACCAGCTGCTCGCGCGCGCCCGGATCACCCGCGATGGCGCGCTCCGGCAGCAGGTCGTCCGCCAGCACCGGGCGCGGTGCGTCCTGCCAGGCGGAACACGCCTTCAGGCCGGCGGCGGCGGCCTGCGCGGACCGCGTGGCGGCCGTCAGGTCGGGCACGACGGGCCCCGCCACGACCGGCCCGGCCGCATAGGGCCCGATCAGCGACCTGGCGACGGCGAGCGGATTGGCGCTGCCCCCGGCGATCACCACGAGCCGGTCCCCGAGCACGCCCGTGAGCACCTGCAGCTTGGCGTGCCGGGCGGCCCGCCGGATCGCCTCGACCGTCAGCTCGCTGTCCCCGTCCGGCGCCGTCCCGAGCACCACGCACACGTGCTCGGGCGAGTTCCAGCCGAGGGCGGCGGCCCGGCTGACGGCGCCCTCGTCGGCCTCCCCGCTCAGCACGGCGTTGACGACCAGCGACTCCAGCCGCGCGTCCCAGGCACCGCGTGCCTCGGCGGCCTGCGCGTACACCTGGGCGGTGGCGAAGGCGATCTCCCGCGCGTACACGAGCAGCGCCTCGCGCAGCGCGCTCTCGTCCCCCGGGGCCGCCACCTCGTCGATGGCGGACTCCATGACCTCGATGGTGGTGCGCACCATCTCCACGGTCTGCCGCAGCGTGATGGCCCGGGTCAGCTCCCGGGGAGCGGTGCCGAACACGTCGGTGGAGATCGCCTGCGGGGCGTCGGGATGCCGGAACCACTCGGTGAAGGCCGCGATGCCCGCCTGCGCCACGAGCCCGATCCAGGAACGGTTCTCCGGGGGCATGGCCCGGTACCACGGCAGGGTCTCGTCCATGCGCGCGATGGCCTGCGCGGCCAGCGACCCGGAGGACTTCTCCAGCCGCTTCAGCGTCGCGGAGTGCGGGTGGACGGCGTGCGCTGCGGGTTCGCGGTGGTGGGATACGGGTTCGGGCACGGGGACAAGACTGCCTTATCCGGACGGGAGCATGTGCCGCCGGGGTCGGCGGAGCGGTCCGCCGCGGCCGCGCGCGGGGTCTACCGTGGTGCCCGTGATCGACGTACGGCGCGCCGGCGGGCGCTACCGCGGAGGGGATCCCGAGGCCGGGATCGACACCCGCCACGCCTTCTCCTTCGGCCCGCACTACGAACCGGAGAACCTGCGCTTCGGCGCGGTGATCGCCTGCAACGAGGAGCGGCTCGCGCCGGGCGCCGGGTTCGGCGAACACCCGCACAGCCACACGGAGATCGTCACCTGGGTGATCGAGGGCGAGCTGACCCACCGCGACTCCACGGGCCACGAGACCCTGGTCCGCGCCGGCGACGTCCAGCACCTGAGCGCGGCGGCGGGCGTGCGGCACGTCGAGCGCAACGACGGCCCGGTGCCGCTGGCCTTCCTGCAGATGTGGCTGGCGCCCCGGGAGCCCGGCGGCGAGCCCTCCTACGACATCGTCCGCGGCATCGCCGACTCGACGCCGTACGCCGTCCCCGCGGCCGGCGCGATGCTCCACGTGCGCCGCCTGGCCGCGGGGGAGCGGACCGCCGTTCCGGACGCGCCCCACGTCTACGCCCACGTCGTGCGGGGCGAGGTCGCGCTGGCCGGGGAGACGCTGGGCGCCGGCGATTCGGCCCGGATCACCGGCCCGGAGGACCTGGAGGCGGTGGGCAGGACGCCGGCGGAACTGCTGCTGTGGGAGATGGGGCGCTGATCAGCCGCGCAGCTCGGCCAGCACGGCGTCGGTGAACACCGGCCACGCCTCGACCGCCCAGGGCCCGAACGCCCGGTCCGTCAGTGCCACCCCGGCGACCCCCGCGTCGGGGTCGGCCCACAGGAACGTACCGGACTGGCCGAAGTGCCCGAACGTACGCGGTGACGAGGAACTCCCGGTCCAGTGGGGCGACTTGCCGTCCCGGATCTCGAAGCCCAGCCCCCAGTCGTTCGGGTTCTGGTGCCCGTACCCCGGCAGCACCCCCTTCGTCCCCGGGTACTGCACGCTCATCGCCTCGGCCACCGTCCGCGGGTCCAGCAGCCGCGGCGCCTGCACCTCCGCCGCGAACCGCAGGAGGTCCGCGACGGTGGACACGCCGTCCTTCGCCGGGGAGCCCTCCAGCGACGTCGACGCCATCCCCAGCGGCTCCAGCACCGCCTGCCGCAGGTACTCGGCGAACGGGATGTCCGTCGCCTTGGCGACGTGGTCCCCGAGCTGCTCGAACCCGGCGTTGGAGTACAGCCGCCGCTCCCCGGGCGGCGCCATGACCCGGTGCTCGTCGAACGCCAGCCCGGAGGTGTGGGCGAGCAGGTGCCGCACCGTCGACCCGGGCGGCCCGGCCGGTTCGTCCAGCTCCACGGCCCCCTCCTCGTAGGCGACGAGCACCGCGTACGCCGCCAGCGGCTTGGTCACCGAGGCCAGCGGGAAGCGGTGCCCGACCGGGCCGTGGGTTCCGAGGACCGTCCCGTCGGCCCGTACGACCCCCGCCGCGGCGGTGGGCACCGGCCAGTTCTCGATCAACGCCAGACTCTGCAACGACATGCCGCGAGCCTAATCCGGCCTCACAGCCGCAACCGCATCGAGGGGTCCGGCTTCCGTACGAAGCCCAGGGACGCGTACAGCGGCTCGGCCTCGGCGGACGCGTTCAGGTCGACCTGGGCGGCGCCCCGCAGCCGGAACCACTCCAGCAGTTCCCCCATGCACGCGCGCGCGTACCCCCGCCGCCGCTGGCCCGGATCGGTGGCGACGCTGAAGACGTACCCGACCCGCCCGTGCGGGTTGCCGGCCCGCCCGATCCGGTACTCCAGCGTCCCGGCGACCATCGCGGCCAGGGCGCCCGGCCGCTGCGGATGGTCCACCACGAAGGCGGCGAAGTCCCCGTCCTCCCCGGTGAGCCGGGCCCGCAGGGTGGGCAGGGACGCGGTGTGCCAGTCCGTCGGCCCGCCGGGGCCCTCCGGCCCGAAGACCGAGTCGATCATGACCTGGCGCAGCCGCAGCACTTCCGCGGCGTCCTCGGGACGGGCCCGGCGTACAAGTGTCATGCTCCGCACGCTAACGACCCCCGCCCCGGGCCGTCCTGCGGATTTCTTACGGGAGTGCGCTTGCTTGGAGTGCACTCGAAGGCCATAGCGTGGAGAACATGACGGTGATGCAGACCACGCCAGCGGCCACTGAGCGAACCAACCCCGCCGACATCTGCTCCGCCCCACCCCGGCGCCATCCCCGCCCCGACGGCCAGGACCGCTACACGATCAGCGAGGTCGTCGACTTCACGGGCCTGACCGCGCACACCCTGCGCTGGTACGAGCGCATCGGCCTGATGCCGCACATCGACCGCTCCCACACCGGCCAGCGCCGCTACAGCAACCGCGACCTGGACTGGCTGGCCTTCGTGACCAAGCTGCGCCTGACCGGGATGCCGGTGGCGGACATGGTCCGGTACGCGGAACTGGTGCGGGAGGGCGACCACACCTTCGACGAACGCCGGGAGCTGCTGGAGTCGACCCGCCGGGACGTCGTGAACCGCATCGCGGAACTGCGCGACACCCTCGCGGTCCTGGACCTCAAGATCGGCTTCTACGGCCGGGAGCGGTGACGCCCCGGGCGGCCCCCGCGGCCGCCCGCTACAGCTCGGCCAGCAGTTCGGCCTTCTTGGACGAGAACTCCTCGTCCGTCACCAGCCCGGCCTGGTGCAACTCGCCCAGGTGACGGATCCGTTCGGCGATGTCCGCGGGGTCCCGGCGGGCCGGGGCCGGTGTCACCGGTACCGGCCCCCGGGTCCGCACCGCCGCCAGCACGGCCGCGGCGAACGGCAGCGACTCGTGCACTGGCCCGTAGCCCAGCCCGAACACCACCGCCGCCGGATCCTGGTCGGGATGCACGGCCTCCGCCGAGGAGGCGGCGCGCGGCAGCAGGCGCAGGTGCCCCTCGAAGGCCTCCGGCGAGCGCCACTCCACCCCGCTGAGGTCGGCGACCGCGAAACTCTGGTCGCCGGCCTTCCACTTCGCCGACGACGCCCCCGTCCAGGACCACCGGAACTGCACGGACGTGCCGTCGAAGGCGGCCTTGCCGTCGTACGCCTTGAACTGCAGCGGCGCCTCGGGCGCGGCCACCAGGTACCGCTCGGCGGGTTCCGGCCCGCCGTCCGGCACCAGTTGCTTCAGCTCGTCGGCGTAGTACTCGGCGAGCGTCGACCGCTCGGCCGGCAGCACCAGCCGGTACGGGTCGCAGGCCTCGCTCAGCTGCCCGGCCGCCGCGTCCATCAGCGGATCGGCCCCCGGCCGCGGCCGCAGCCGCAGCGCCACCGTGCCGCGCCGGCCCGGGGTGAGGGTCACCCCCTCCACCGCGGACAGCGGAATGCGCCGTTCGCCGAGCGCCTGGAACAGCTTCGGAGTCCGGATCCCCCGTTCGTAACGGATGAGCACGGAGTCGGACTCGAACTCCCATACGGCATGAAATCCCGCCAGTACGTCACCCATGCGGCTCATCGTATGCGGCACGTGCTCCTCCGTCGCCACCCGCGCAGACCGCACTTCCTGCTGTTTCTACGCGCGTCCGGCCGTCGTCGTGCCGGGCAGACCGGCCCGGCAGGCATCGTTCTCCCGTGCACAGGTCACCGCGTCGTAGGCGCCCACCGCGACGTCGGCGAGGTTGCGCAGGCTGTCCGTACCCGGCTGGAAGTAGCCGGCGTGCCCCTGCGCGTCGTGCGCCGAGAGCACCCGCGCGCCGAAGCCCGAGGCCACGGGGTCCGCGCCGTGCCCGAGGCCGCCCAGCTCCAGGTAGGGCACGTCCTGCACCCAGTCGGTGGCGTCCCGCATCGCCCACAGCCGCGCCGAGGTGCCCAGGCGGGCGGCGCTGGGCACCCGCATGCCGGGGCTCGCGGCCACCGCTATGTCGGTCACCCGGCGGGGCATGCCGCGGGCCGCGACCCCGCAGACCACGGAGCCGTAGCTGTGGCAGACCATCGACACCGGCGCACGGCCGGGCAGCGCGCGCAGCAGCGCGTTCAGCCGTACGGCGCCCTCCGCGGCGCGCAGGCCCGTGGCCGCGTCCACGCCGAGCCCGTCCGGCGCGGTGTAGTCGGCCCAGGCGATCACGGCCGTGCGGGTCGAGGGGCTGGCCGCCCGCTCGGCCGCGTGCAGGGCCTTGGCCATGCCGACCGGCGCGCTGTACGGGCGGTTCGTCCGCTGGAAGGTGAGCAGGTCGGTGTCGACGCCGGGGACGACGACGGAGATCCGCTCGGCCCTGCGCAGGTTCCCGAAGACCTCCGCGACCCGCCCCGAGCCCGCCGGGTCGAAGGCGAGGATGTGCCGGCCGGGCCTCGTCAGCGCCTCGTAGCGCTGCATGCGGCGGCCCGCGTCCTGCTGGCCGGCCGCGCTGAGCCGGCTGTCGTGCATCCGTTTGCGCTCCACCTCGCGCGCCTGCTCCAGGGCGATGTGGTTGGCGCGGTAGCGCAGGCCCACCGGGGCGCCGTTCATGTTGCCGACCGCGAGCGGGTAGCGGTGGGCGAGACGGGCGCGGTCCTGCGCGGTGAGCGAGGCGAAGAAGCGGGCGAGCCGCGCGGGGGCGGCCCCGGCGTCCGGCAGGTGCCGGCCGTGCAGGCGGCCGTGGTCCCACTTGTCGACCGAGGCCTGCAGGGCCGTGGCCTCCCGGTGGCTGTGCAGCGCGGTCCAGCCCGTGGTGGCGAGCATCACGAACACGACGGCCAGCGCGAGTGTGGCGCGCCAGACGTTGAGTTGCGGGGTGGTGTCGAAGGAAGTCACTGGGAGGACACACTAGGAGAACGAGAGGGTCTCGCGGTAACCGAGTGACGGGTATCACGTTTCGGCAACGGTCGAACGATCCCGGAACGGCCCTAGGTGGTACGCCAGTTGCCGGTGAGTGCCGATCCCACCTGATCGAGGCAGGATGCGGTGAGTTGACGGATCGCCTCCAGGCTGAAGTCGTCGCCCGTGCTCCACTGCCGCTCGGTGACCCTCATCACCCCGCCGAAGACGGCCACGGCGAGCCGCGGCCGGGGGTCCGCGGCCACGTCCACGCCCTCGCGTTCGGCCAGCAGCCGCGCGATGGTCTCCTCCGTCGCCGCCGAGCGCCGCAGGTGCGCGGCGAGCAGGGCGGGGGTCGACTCGATCGTGCGGTACATGCGCAGGTACAGCTCCACCGGGACGGCCGACTCCACGGTCTCCCGTAGCGCGTCCCAGCCCTGCAGGACCGCCTGCCGCATCGCCTCCATCGGCGCCTCGTGCGCCGGACGCTCCCGCACGGCCGCCACGAAGCGGGCCTCGGTCATGTCCTGGACGGCGAAGGCCGCGTCCTCCTTGCCGGCGAAGTAGCGGAAGAAGGTGCGCTGGGAGACCTCGCAGGCCTCGGCGATCTCGTCGACGGTCGTCTGCTCGTAGCCCTGCGTGGTGAACAGTTCGAGAGCGGCCCGCAGCAGCGCCTCGCGGGTCCGCCGCTTCTTGCGCTCGCGCAGCGTCTCCCTGGCCCGCGTCTCCATCACTCTCCTGGCGGCCCTCTCTCCCGGTGAACGTTCGTCCAGCTCAGCCTATGCGCCGGTGTCGTGTCAGTTACCGACTTGTGAATCCGTTTGTCAACTGTCAGCGGCTGTCACTAGCCTCGAACACATGACTAGTCAGACCACCGTCGACACGACGGGTCCGGGGGACGAGACGTCCGTCGACCTGTCGAAGCCGGCCCCCGCCGCGGGCCTGCGCGGCCACCCGTGGCTCACGCTCATCACCGTCGCCGTAGGGGTCATGATGGTGGCCCTCGACGGCACCATCGTGGCGATCGCCAACCCGGCCATCCAGAAGGACCTCGGCGCCACCTTCGCCCAGGTGCAGTGGATCACCAACGGCTACTTCCTGGCGCTCGCGGTCTCCCTCATCACCGCCGGCAAGCTCGGCGACCGCTTCGGCCACCGGCAGACCTTCCTGATCGGCGTGACCGGCTTCGCCGCCGCCTCCGGAGCCATCGGCCTGTCCGACAGCATCGCGCTCGTCGTCACCTTCCGCGTCTTCCAGGGCCTGTTCGGCGCCCTGCTGATGCCGGCCGCGCTGGGTCTGCTGCGTGCCACCTTCCCGGCCGAGAAGCTGAACATGGCCATCGGCATCTGGGGCATGGTCATCGGTGCCTCCACCGCGGGCGGCCCGATCCTCGGCGGCGTGCTGGTCGAGCACGTCAACTGGCAGTCGGTGTTCTTCATCAACGTGCCGGTCGGTGTACTCGCCCTCGTGCTGGGCCTGCTGATCCTGCGCGACCACCGCGCCGAGAACGCGCCGCGCTCCTTCGACCTGCTGGGCATCGCCCTGCTGTCGGGCGCGATGTTCTGCCTGGTGTGGGCCCTGATCAAGGCCCCGGCGTGGGGCTGGGGCGACGGCCGGACGTGGGCCTTCATCGCCGCCTCCGTGCTCGGCTTCGCCCTGTTCTCCTTCTGGGAGACGAAGGTCGCCGAACCGCTGATCCCGCTGCGGCTCTTCCGCTCGGTCCCGCTCTCCGCGGGCGTCGTCCTGATGGTCCTCATGGCCATCGCCTTCATGGGCGGCCTGTTCTTCGTCACCTTCTACCTGCAGAACGTGCACGGCATGAGCCCGATCGACGCCGGTCTGCACCTGCTGCCGCTGACCGGCATGATGATCGTCGGCTCCCCGCTCGCGGGCGCGATGATCACCAAGCTGGGCCCGCGCATCCCGCTGGCCGGCGGCATGGCGGCCACCGCGATCGCCATGTACGGCATGTCGACCCTGAAGGCCGACACCGGCAGCGGCCCGATGTCCCTCTGGTTCGCCCTGCTCGGCCTCGGGCTCGCCCCGGTCATGGTCGGCGCCACCGAGGTCATCGTCGGCAACGCGCCGATGGAGCTGTCCGGCGTCGCGGGCGGTCTCCAGCAGGCGGGCATGCAGATCGGCGGCAGCCTCGGCACGGCCGTGCTGGGCGCCGTGATGGCCTCCAAGGTGGACAGCGACCTCGCGGGCAACTGGAAGGGCGCGGGACTGCCGCCGCTCACGCCGCAGCAGCTCGACCAGGCCGCCGAGGCGGTCCAGGTCGGTGTCGCGCCCGTGCCCAAGGGCACCCCCGAGGCGTTCGCCGCGAAGATCACCGGTGTCGCCCACGACACCTTCATCTCCGGCATGAGCCTCGCCTCGCTCGTCGCGGCGGGCGTGGCGGCGGCCGCCATCCTCGTCGCGCTGCTCACCAAGCGGGGCGAGAACGCGGAGGCGGGCGCGGGCGTCGGCCACATCTGATCCCCGCGTTTCATGCCTGTTCCGGGCGAAGTTCGCCTATCAGGGTGACTCCACTCAAGATCCCTCGCCATCGGCGCGCGCCGCAGGTCACAGTGGGTCAAGTCCTCCGCAGGACATGGGAGGACGCGGGCCGCGGCGCGCGCTGCTGGAGGGGGGCAGCGCGCGCAGGTCTGTGCCCGCCGAATGGGGGTACCCGCACATCGACCCCGAACTGACCATACGGATCAGGGAGTTGATGATGGCAGCCTTCGGGAACGGAACGCGCGGGTACCCCCGGTCACGCGGCCGGACGTGGCAACGGACCGGGCCGGACCGTGCGACGCTCGGCATCATCGGCACCATCTGTGCCGTGGCCGGTTTCTTCGCGCTGGGCATCGTGCTGGGCCCGGTGGCGATGTTCTGCGGCTGGCAGTCCATGGGCCGCAAGTGGTCCTCCGACCACAGCATCCCGGCCCTCGTGGCACTGGTCCTGGGCGCGATCGACACCCTGCTGTCCCTCATCGCCCTGGCCGGAGCGGCCACTTGGGGCCACGGCCTGCTCTGACCGAGCAGGCGCTGGCCGCGACGACGCGGCAGGCGACGCGAGCAGCGCCCACGAGCGCTGCTCGCGCACCCCGTTCCGGACGCCCGCATGATCCCCTCCGGCCCCCGGACGCTGCTCACCGGGCGCTCACATCACCCACCCGGGGGCGCGGGGAACTGCGCGACCGGCCCCCACGGCCCGCGGTCGAGAACGGACCGTCGGACCGGGTGCTGCCCGCGCAGCGAACCGCCCCCACGGCCAGTCGGCCGAAGACGGCCGGACCCGCGTGAAGCCCGCGCGGCTCAGTCAGCCGACAACGAACCGCCGGCCCCGGTTCCTGCTCGCGCGGCGGCCTCCGGCGCCGCCAGCCGCGCCACCTCGGCCCGCAGCAGGCGGACCTCCTCCGTCAGGGCCGCGATCGCCTCCGTCTGGCGCCGCTCCTCCACGTCGTCCTTCTCGAACCGCGAGATGAACCACGCCGCGATGTTCGCGGTCACCACACCCAGCAGCGCGATCCCGGACAGCATCAGCCCGACCGCGATCATCCGCCCCAGCCCCGTCGTCGGCGCGTGGTCCCCGTACCCCACGGTCGTCATCGTGGTGAACGACCACCACACCGCGTCACCCAGCGTCCGGATGTTCCCGTGCGGCGACTCCCGCTCCACCGACAGCACCGCCAGCGACCCGAACATCAGCAGCCCGATCACCGCCCCCACGACGTACGTGGTCAGCCGGATCTGCGGAGCCATCCGCGCCCGCCGTCCCACCAGCAGCAGTGTCGAGACCAGCCGCAGCAGCCGCAGCGGCTGCAGCACCGGCAGCAGCACCGCGCACAGGTCGGGCCAGTGCGTCCGCACGAACTCCTTGCGCCCGGTCGTCAGGGCCAGCCGTATGAGGTAGTCCACCGCGAACGACCCCCACACCACCCACTCCACCACCGTGCACAGCTCCGTCAGCGAGTACCCGGCGGAATCGTCCACGATCGGCACGGCGTACGCGACGGCGAACGCCACGGCCAGGGCCAGCAGGGGCCGTTGCGTCCGCTGTTCCCACCGCGCCTGTGCCGACTGTCGCTTCATGCCCGCATCGTAAAGAAAACGTAAGGGCGGTGGAGACTCGAACTCCACCGCCCCTACGTCACGTCACCGGCCGCGCGGCGTCAGGCGTCGCCGCCCGCCACTCCCGGATCCGCCGCCGAGACGTCCAGCAGCCGGTACCGGTCGATGGCCTGCTTCAGCACCGACCGGTCGATCTTGCCTGCCCGCGCCAGCTCCGTCAGCACCGCGACCACGATCGACTGCGCGTCGATGTGGAAGAAGCGGCGCGCCGCGCCCCGGGTGTCGGCGAAGCCGAAGCCGTCCGCGCCCAGCGACTGGTAGGTGCCCGGCACCCACCGCGCGATCTGGTCCGGCACCGACCGCATCCAGTCGGACACCGCCACGAACGGCCCCTCGGCACCGCTCAGCTTCCGCGTCACGTACGGAACCCGCTCCTCCTCCTCGGGATGCAGCAGGTTGTGCTCCTCGCAGGCCACGGCCTCGCGCCGCAGCTCGTTCCAGGAGGTCGCCGACCACACGTCGGCCCGGACGTCCCACTCCTCGGCCAGGATCCGCTGCGCCTCCAGCGCCCACGGCACCGCGACACCCGACGCCATGATCTGCGCCGGGATCGAGCCGCCCGTGCCCTCGCCGATCCGGTGGATGCCCTTGAGGATGCCCTCGACGTCCACGTTCGCCGGCTCGGCCGGGTGCCGGATGGGCTCGTTGTAGACGGTGAGGTAGTAGAAGACGTCCTCGCCGTGCGGGTGCTCGGCGTCCCCGCCGTACATGCGCCGCAGGCCGTCCTGGACGATGTGCGCGATCTCGTAGGCGTACGCCGGGTCGTACGCCACGCACGCCGGGTTGGTCGAGGCGAGCAGCTGCGAGTGCCCGTCGGCGTGCTGCAGCCCCTCACCGGTCAGGGTCGTGCGTCCGGCGGTCGCACCCAGCACGAAGCCGCGTGCCAGCTGGTCGGCCATCTGCCAGAACTGGTCACCCGTGCGCTGGAAACCGAACATCGAGTAGAAGACGTACACCGGGATCAGCGGCTCGCCGTGCGTGGCGTACGCCGAGCCGGCCGCGATCAGCGACGCCGTGCAGCCTGCCTCGGAGATGCCGTCGTGCAGCATCTGCCCGGTCGGCGACTCCTTGTAGGCGAGCAGCAGCTCCCGGTCCACGGACTCGTACTGCTGGCCCAGCGGGTTGTAGATCTTCGCGCTCGGGAAGAAGGAGTCCATGCCGAACGTGCGGTACTCGTCCGGCGCGATCAGCACGAACCGCTTGCCGATCTCCTTGTCCCGCATGAGGTCCTTGAGCAGGCGCACAAAGGCCATGGTCGTCGCGATGGACTGCTGGCCCGTGCCCTTCTTCACGGTCGCGTACGTCTTGTCGTCCGGCAGCGGCAGCGGCTGCGAGCGCACCACGCGCGTCGGGACGTACCCGCCGCACTTCGTGCGCTGGTCGTGCATGTACTGGATCTCCTCCGAGTTCCGGCCCGGGTGGTAGTACGGCGGCGCGCCGGACTCCAGCTCCTTGTCGGAGATCGGCAGGTGCAGCCGGTCGCGGAAGCGCTTGAGGTCGTCGACCGTCAGCTTCTTCATCTGGTGCGTGGCGTTGCGGCCCTCGAAGTTCGGGCCCAGCGTCCATCCCTTGACCGTCTTGGCCAGGATGACCGTCGGCTGGCCCTTGTGCTCCACGGCCGCCTTGAACGCCGCGTAGATCTTGCGGTGGTCGTGACCGCCGCGGCCCAGCATCAGGATCTGGTGGTCGGTCATGTTCTCGACCATGGCGCGCAGCCGGTGGTCGTCGCCGAAGAAGTGCTCGCGGATGTACGCGCCGGTCTCCGTCGCGTACGTCTGGAACTGGCCGTCCGGCGTGGTGTTCATCTTGTTGACCAGCACGCCGTCGCGGTCCTGGGCGAGCAGCGGGTCCCAGGAGCGGTCCCAGATCAGCTTGATCACGTTCCAGCCGGCGCCCCGGAAGACCGACTCCAGCTCCTGGATGATCTTGCCGTTGCCGCGCACCGGGCCGTCCAGGCGCTGCAGGTTGCAGTTGACCACGAAGGTCAGGTTGTCCAGACCCTCACGGGCGGCGATGGACAGCTGGCCCAGCGACTCCGGCTCGTCCATCTCGCCGTCGCCGAGGAAGGCCCACACGTGCGACTTGGAGGTGTCGGCGATGCCGCGCGCCTCCATGTAGCGGTTCATCCGCGCCTGGAAGATCGCGCCGAGCGGGCCGAGGCCCATGGAGACGGTCGGGAACTCCCAGAAGTCGGGCATGGAGCGCGGGTGCGGGTAGCTGGACAGCCCGTCCGGGTACTTCGACTTCTCCTGCCGGAAGCCGTCCAGCTGACCCTCGGTGAGCCGGTCGAGCAGGTACGCGCGGGCGTAGATGCCCGGCGAGGCGTGGCCCTGGAAGAAGACCTGGTCGCCGCCGTCGCCCTCGTCCTTGCCGCGGAAGAAGTGGTTGAAGCCCACGTCGTACAGGGAGGCGGAGGAGGCGAAGGTGGCGATGTGCCCGCCGACGCCGATGCCGGGGCGCTGTGCGCGCGAGACCATCACGGCCGCGTTCCAGCGGGTGGCGTTGAGGATCCTGCGCTCGATCTCCTCGTTGCCGGGGAAGAACGGTTCGGCGCGGGTGGGGATCGTGTTGACGTAGTCCGTGCTGCGCATCTCGGGCACGGCCACGCGCTTCTCGCGGGCGCGCTCGATCAGGCGCAGCATGAGGTAGCGGGCCCGCTCCCGGCCGCGCTCGTCCACCGCGGCGTCGAGGGAGTCGAGCCACTCCTGGGTCTCTTCGGGATCGAAGTCAGGAACCTGACTCGGAAGGCCGCCAATGATGATCGGGTTGCGATCTGATCCGGAAGCCACGCTGTTCCTTACCTGTCAGAGGGCCACTTTTTTACTCGTGCCTACACCGTTCCCCATCGTGTACCTCGGGAAGACGTACGTCATCTCTACCGCGGGGTAACCGCCGTACAGGACCGGTCAAAAGGCAACGATACGCCCGGGGTGTGACACGGTTTGCAAAGTTGTTCGAGAGGCGCAAGGGTGGGTGATTCCGAACCGCGCAAAGCGGGCACATCGGTGTGGTGTGGGTCACGATGAATCGGGATACGGTGCCAGGAGTTGCGACGACACGGCCGGGATCGTCACCGTTTCGGCGGTCTGGACGGCCGGGTACTTGCGCGATCGGTCCCGCCCGTGTGGACTACGGCCAATGCTTCGCGCACGCGCGTGGCTGAGATACTCATCAAGACATGATCAGGAGGCAACCCGTGAGCGCGACCGCGGACCACGCGGAGGAGCGGACGAACCCTGCCGCCAGGCTGGGGTTCCAGCCCGGGCAGGTGGTCCAGGAGATCGGCTACGACGAGGACGTCGATCAGGAGCTTCGCGAGGCCATCGAGGAAGCCGTCGAGGGCGACCTGATGGACGAGGAATACGACGACGTGGCCGACGCCGTTGTGCTGTGGTTCCGGGACGAGGACGGTGACCTCACGGATGCGCTGGTGGACGCCACCACGTACATCGAAGAGGGCGGCGCCATCCTGCTCCTGACGCCGAAGACCGGCCGTTCGGGGTACGTGGAGCCGAGCGACATCTCGGAAGCCGCGACGACCGCCGGCCTGACCGCGTCCAAGAGCGTCAGCGTCGGCAAGGACTGGAGCGGGAGCCGGCTGGCGACGCCCAAGGCGGCCAAGTCGAAGAGGTGACCGACGCCGGGCTGGGCCGAACCGGCCCAGCCCGGCCACCCGTAGGCCCCTCGGTGATCACTGCGTAGGGTGGGACCCGGCGCCGGCCGTGCCCGGCGTCAGCTGTGCCCTCACCCGAACAGCCCACCGAAGGGAAGCACGACGATGGCGATCCAGGTCGGCGACAAGGCGCCCGACTTCGAGCTCAAGGACAACCACGGCCGCAGCGTGAAGCTCTCCGAGTTCCGCGGCGAGAAGAACGTGGTGCTGCTCTTCTACCCCTTCGCCTTCACCGGCGTGTGCACCGGCGAGCTGTGCGAGCTGCGCGACAACCTGCCGTCGTTCAGCGACCGCGACACCCAGCTGCTCGCCGTCTCCAACGACTCCATCCACACCCTGCGCGTCTTCGCCGAGCAGGAGGGTCTGGAGTACCCGCTGCTCTCCGACTTCTGGCCGCACGGCAACGTCTCGCGCGCGTACGGCGTCTTCGACGAGGACAAGGGCTGCGCCGTCCGGGGCACCTTCATCATCGACAAGGAGGGCGTCGTGCGGTGGACCGTGATCAACGGCCTGCCGGACGCACGTGACCTGAACGACTACGTGAAGGCGCTCGACACCCTCTGATCCTTCGGGTCTCAGGTCTGCGGTGGGCGGGAACCCGTCACTAGGATCGGCACGTTGATCCCATATCCGAAGAACGACGGGGCTCCCCGCCCCCGAACACCACATGGAGGACCCGTGGGAGTCAGCCTCAGCAAGGGCGGCAACGTATCGCTGACGAAGGAGGCCCCGGGCCTGACCGCCGTCATCGTCGGCCTGGGGTGGGACGTGCGCACCACGACCGGCACCGACTTCGACCTCGACGCCAGCGCGCTGCTGCTGAACAACTCCGGCAAGGTCGCCAGCGACCAGCACTTCGTCTTCTTCAACAACCTCAAGAGCCCCGACGGCTCCGTGGAGCACACCGGCGACAACATCACCGGTGAGGGAGAGGGCGACGACGAGCAGATCAAGATCAACCTGGCCGGCGTCCCGGCCGACATCGAGAAGATCGTCTTCCCGGTGTCGATCTACGACGCCGAGAACCGCCAGCAGTCCTTCGGCCAGGTCCGCAACGCGTTCATCCGCGTCGTGAACCAGGCGGGCGAGCAGGAGATCGCGCGCTACGACCTGAGCGAGGACGCCTCCACCGAGACCGCCATGGTCTTCGGCGAGCTCTACCGGCACGGCGCGGAGTGGAAGTTCCGCGCCATCGGCCAGGGCTACGCCTCGGGCCTGCGCGGCATCGCGCAGGACTTCGGCGTCAACGTCTGACGCCGACGGACCGCACCTCCGGCGCCGCACCCCGTACGGGTGCGGCGCCGGACGCGCAGGACACACCAGGGAAGCATCACCAGGGGAGGACCACCATCATGGGCGTCACGCTCGCCAAGGGAGGCAACGTCTCCCTCTCCAAGGCCGCACCCAATCTCACCAACGTCATGATCGGGCTCGGCTGGGACGCCCGCTCCACCACCGGCGCCCCCTTCGACCTGGACGCCAGCGCCCTGCTGTGCGGCGCAGGGAACCGGGTCCTCGGCGACGAGTGGTTCGTCTTCTACAACCAGCTCACCAGCCCCGACGGCTCGGTCGAGCACACCGGCGACAACCTCACCGGCGAGGGCGAGGGCGACGACGAGTCCATCCTGATCGACCTCACCAAGGTCCCGGACCGGTGCGAGAAGATCATCTTCCCCGTCTCCATCCACCTGGCCGACGAGCGCGGCCAGACCTTCGGCCAGGTCTCCAACGCCTTCATCCGCGTCGTCAACCAGGCCGACGGCCAGGAACTGGCCCGCTACGACCTCAGCGAGGACGCCAGCACCGAAACGGCCATGATCTTCGGCGAGCTCTACCGCTACCAGGGCGAGTGGAAGTTCCGCGCCGTGGGGCAGGGGTACGCGTCGGGGCTGCGGGGCATCGCCCTGGATTTCGGAGTCAACGTCTCCTGAGCCCGGACACGGCGCGTGCGGAGGGCCTTCGCCCGCCATGGCCCAACCGGGCTGGGACCCTGGCAGGTCGCCGCCTTCGGACGAACGGAGTGTGCTCGTGAAACGGGAACCCGGACAGCCGCCGCTACGACTCGACCCCGCACACTCCGCGCTGGTGTACTGCGCCGTACTGGTCGCCGGCGTGGTTCTGATCGTTTCCGGGCGGGCCGACCCCGTCGAGGCCTCCGGGTTCACCCCTCCCTTCCTCGTGATCTTCGAGGGAGTCAAGGGGCGCTGACGGTGTGAGGCGGGGACCTGCGGCAATGTGACGGAGGTCCCCTCGACGCCGCCGGCGGCCGAGGCTGCCTCTAGACTCGTGGTCAACGTTTCGTAAAGCTGAGTACGGCACGGGGGAGACCCGTACCAACACGATGGGGTAGCCAGTGCTTCTCAAAACCTTCGGCTGGTCGTTCGCGATTACCGCGCTCGGTCTGGTCGCGGCGGCGTTCTACGGGGGGTGGACCGCCTTCGGCATCGTGGCGATCCTCGCCGTCCTGGAGATCTCGCTGTCCTTCGACAACGCGGTCGTCAACGCCGGAATCCTGAAGAAGATGAACGCCTTCTGGCAGAAGATCTTCCTCACGGTCGGCGTCCTGATCGCGGTCTTCGGCATGCGGCTGGTCTTCCCCGTCGTCATCGTCGCGATCAGCGCCAAGATGGGCCCGATCGAGGCCGTCGACCTCGCCCTGAACAACAAGCACCGCTATCAGGAGCTGGTCACCGACGCCCACCCGGCCATCGCCGCCTTCGGCGGCATGTTCCTGCTGATGATCTTCCTCGACTTCATCTTCGAGGACCGGGACATCCAGTGGCTGCGCTGGATCGAGCGGCCCCTGGCCAAGCTCGGCAAGGTCGACATGCTGTCGGTCTGCATCTCCCTGATCGTCCTGCTCATCACCTCCTTCACCTTCGCCACCCACGCCCACCAGCACGGCGGCGGACACGCCGACAAGGCCCAGACCGTCCTGATCGCCGGCATCGCGGGCCTGATCACCTACATGATCGTCGGCGGACTCTCCGGCTACTTCGAGGACAAGCTCGAGGAAGAGGAGGAGCGCGAGCACGAGGAGGAGGAAGAGGCCGCCCGCACGGGCAAGAAGAAGTCGGCGGTCGTCCTGGCCGGCCAGGCCGCGTTCTTCATGTTCCTCTACCTCGAGGTCCTGGACGCCTCCTTCTCCTTCGACGGCGTCATCGGCGCCTTCGCCATCACCAACGACATCGTGCTGATGGCCCTCGGCCTCGGCATCGGCGCCATGTACGTCCGATCGCTGACCGTGTACCTGGTCCGCCAGGGCACCCTCGACGACTACGTCTACCTGGAGCACGGCGCCCACTACGCCATCGGCGCGCTGGCCGTGATCCTCATGGTCACCATCCAGTACGAGATCAACGAGGTCGTCACCGGCCTCGTCGGCGTCATCCTGATCGCCTGGTCCTTCTGGTCCTCCGTCCGCCGCAACCGCGCCCTGGCCGCCGCCGGCGAGGGCTCCGACGAGAAGGCCGAGGTCTCCACCACGGTCTGACACCCCCTGGCACGCCCCCTACGGGCAAGATCAGGGACGCGGCGGGGTGTGGTGCCCCGCCAGGTGAGGAACGCTCTGTTCGGGGCGGCCGACACGGTCGGCCGCCCCGACGGCGTCGCGGACAGTGGGACCTGGGGGCGGGAATGGGATTCTTCGACGGACTACGGGGCGGCCGTGCCGCCGACTTCGACTCCGGCAGCGCGAGCACGGCGATCGAACTGACCAAGAGGCACCAGCAGGTCTCGCTGACCAAGCAGGACGCGGCCACGGGCCACCTGCGCGTCAACCTCACCTGGCGGATGCGTACCTCCGACTTCGACGGCAACCAGCGCACCAGCCTCTTCCGGCACCCCTTCAAGGCGCTCAAACCGCCGGAGGTGCTCGGACACGGGCAGAGCATGGTCAACGTCGACCTCGACCTCGGCTGCCTGTACGAACTGGCCGACGGCACCAAGGGCGTCGTCCAGCCGCTCGGCGGCTACCTCGGCGACGTCAACGCACCGCCGTACATCAAGCTCAGCGGCGACGACCGGTTCGGATCGGCCTCCGGCGAGACGATGTACGTCAACCTCGACCACCGCGACGCGATCAAGCGGCTGCTGGTGTTCGTGTACATCTACGACCAGACCCCCGCCTTTGACCGCACGCACGCGATCGTGACCCTCTACCCCAGCAACGGGCCCCGCATCGAGATAGGCCTGGACGAGCGGCACCCGCAGGCCCGCTCGTGCGCGGTCGTGATGATCGAGAACGTGAAGGGGGAACTGGTCGTCCGGCGCGAGGTGAAGTTCGTGTACGGCTTCCAGGGCGAGCTGGACCGGCTGTACGGATGGGGCCTGACCTGGGGCCGCGGCTACAAGTCGAAGGCCGACCGGTAGCCCGGCCCGGGGGCTCTCGTCGGGATCACGCCGGGCTCGCGCCTGATCCAGACGAAAGACCCTAGCGCCCGATGAACTGCGGCCCCTGCGGCGGCAGCCGGAAGTCCGGGTCGGCCGCCGTCAGCACCGGCTGCGGGTAGCCGTAGCCGGGCTGCGGATAGCCGTACGCCGGACGCTGCGGCGACGACGCCGGCTGCGGATAGCCGTACGCCGGGCCCGGGACCGCCGTCGGCAGCTCGGGCGGCAGCGGCTGCGACGTCGTCTCCGCCGGCGCCGGGCGCGGCTCCTCCTGGGCCTCCGACTCGTCCACCGAGATGCCGAAGTCCGTGGCCAGACCCTTCAGCCCGTTGGAATAGCCCTCGCCCAGAGCACGGAACTTCCAGCCCTCCCCGCGCCGGTACAGCTCGCCGCAGATCAGCGCCGTCTCCGCACCCGTCTCCGGCTTGATCTCGAACCGCGCCAGCGGCTCCCCGCCGGCCGCCGAGGCGTCGTACAGCAGGATGCACAGCGCCGGGACACGGTCGAAGGGGATCCCGTCCGCCGACGCGACCAGCAGGACGCGGCCGACCCCCGGTTCCACGCCGGACAGGTCCGACTGGATCGTGTCGGTCAGCCCCTCGGCGACCCGCTTCTTGCCCAGCCGCCACACCGAGCCCGAGGGGTGACGGGGCTGGTTGTAGAAGACGAAGTCCTCGTCGGAGCGCACACGGCCGTCCGGCCCCAGCAGCAGCGCCGAGGCGTCCACGTCCGGAACACCCTGTCCGGGCGTCCAGCGCAGCACGGCGCGCACCGTGGTGGCGTCCAGCGGGACGTTCGACCCCTTCACCATCGCGTGCGTCATGCCGTCATCCTGCCTTCTCGGTCCTGGCCACGACAATGCGGGGTGTGCTGTCCGTCGTCACGGGCGAGTTACCGGGAATTCATGCCCAGGGGGGAACTTCCGACAGGGATACCTACGTACTATTACCGGCCACCCTTTACCGAATCCACAGGCTCGACATGCGCCCTGTAAGGAGTCCTATGCGTCATTTCGGGCACCTCGCCCCCGAGGTGCGGCAGCGCCTCTTCCACCAGGAGCCGTGCGCGTTCACCGCCGACTCCCCGGCCCGGCTGCTCTCCGCCGCCCTCGGCGCCACGCTGTACAGCCCGGCCACCCGGCCGCGGCTCGCCGACGACATCCTCAAGCAGGCGAGCTCCGGCGTGGTCTCGATGGTGCTGTGCCTGGAGGACTCCATCGACGACGCGGACGTCGCGGCCGGCGAGGAGAACCTCGTCCGCCAGTTCGCCGACCTCGCCGCCCGCCCCGGCGCGGAACCGCCCCTGCTCTTCATCCGGGTGCGCGCCCCCCAGCAGATCCCCGACCTCGTCCGCCGCCTCGGCCCCTGCGTACGGCTCCTGTCCGGCTTCGTGCTGCCCAAGTTCACCGAGGAACGCGGCCTGCCGTTCCTGGAGGCCCTCGCCGCCGCCGAGACGGCCAGCGGACGCCGGCTGTTCGCCATGCCGGTCCTCGAGTCACCCGAGCTGCTCTACCGCGAGTCCCGCGTCGACACCCTGGAGGGCATCGCCCGCGCGGTCGACAAGTTCCGCGACCGGGTGCTCGCCCTGCGCCTCGGCGTCACCGACTTCTGCTCCTCCTACGGCCTGCGCCGGGCCCCCGACATGACCGCCTACGACGTCCAGATCGTCGCCTCCGTCATCGCCGACGTGGTCAACATGCTGGGCCGCGCCGACGGCACCGGGTTCACCGTCACCGGGCCCGTCTGGGAGTACTTCCGCGCACCCGAACGCATGTTCAAGCCGCAGCTGCGCCAGAGCCCCTTCCTGGAGGTGCAGGCCGTCGAACTGCGCGAAAAGCTCATCGAGCACGCCATGGACGGACTGCTGCGCGAGATCTCCCTGGACCAGGCCAACGGCCTGCTCGGCAAGACCTGCATCCACCCCTCCCACGTCCTGCCCGTGCACGCCCTGTCCGTGGTCAGCCACGAGGAGTTCAGCGACGCCCAGGACATCCTGCGGCCGGAACGCGGCGGCGGGGGTGTACTCAGGTCGGCCTACACCAACAAGATGAACGAAGTGAAGCCGCACCGCGCCTGGGCCGAGCGGACCCTGCTGCGCGCCGAGGTGTTCGGCGTGGCGGGCGAGGACGTCGGCTTCGTGGAACTGCTCGCCGCCGGCATACCCGCCTGACCCTCCCAACAGCAAGGAACGCATGAACAACGCAGTCAACGACGGGGTCTGGTCCGGCACCTGGGTCACCGAACGACTCGGTGTCGAACTCCAGGGCGACGACGGCCTGCGGACCCTGCTCGGGCTCGCGCTGCGCCGCAACCCCAAGCGGGCCCACCTGCTGGTCTCCCACGTGCTCGGCAAGCACGTACCCCAGTCGCCGTCCGTGGTCTACGGCCACGGCGTCCGGCTGGGCCGCCGGGTCCGCGCCCTGCTCGGCGACACCGAGGCCGCCTCGGCGGTCGTCCTCGGCTACGCGGAGACCGCCACCGGCCTCGGCCACGCGGTCGCCGACGGCCTCGGCCTCGCCCCCTACCTGCACTCCACCCGCCGCCCCGTCGCCGGCGTCACCCGCGCGGGCGGCTTCGAGGAGTCCCACTCCCACGCCACCTCCCACCTCCTGCTCCCCGAGGACCCCGCCCTGCTGGCGGGCAGCGGCCCCCTGGTCCTGGTCGACGACGAGTTCTCCACCGGCAACACCGTCCTCAACACCATCCGCGACCTGCACGCACGCCACCCGCGCCGGCGCTACGCCGTGGTCGCCCTCGTCGACATGCGCTCACCCGAGGACACCGCGCGCCTCCAGCGGTTCGCGGACGGCATCGGCGCCCGGGTCGACGTGATCGCCGCCGCGACCGGCACCGTACGGCTGCCCGAGGGAGTGCTGGAGAAGGGGCAGGAACTGGTCGCGCGGCACGAGTCCGCCGAACCCGCCCCCACCGCGACCGGCGCGCCCCCGACCGGCCCGAGCGTCCCCCGCGGGCGAATACGCCGCGTGGACCTGCACTGGCCCCGCGGCCTCCCCGACGGCGGCCGGCACGGGTTCACGCCCGCCCACCGCACCCGCCTCGAAGCCGCCCTCCCGGCCATGACCGCCCGCCTCGCCGAGCACCTGCCCGCCGACGCCCGGCGCGTCCTCGTCCTCGGCTTCGAGGAACTGATGTACGCCCCACTGCGGCTCGCCCGCGAACTGGAACAGCTCACCGACGCCGACGTGCGCTTCTCCACCACCACCCGCTCACCCGTCCTCGCCGTCGACGACCCCGGCTACGCCATCCGCACCCGCCTGGTCTTCCCCGCCCACGACGAGCCCGCCGACGGCCCCGGCGAGCGCTACGCCTACAACGTCGCCGGCGCCGGCTTCGACGCCGTCGTCGCGGTCGTCGACACCGCCGCCGACACCCCCGCCCTGCACGCCCCCGACGGCCTGCTCGCCCGCCTCGCCGACCACATCCCGCACGTCCTGCTCGCCGTCGTCCCCTCCCACGTCCCCCAGCCCCCCAGCTCCCCCGAAAGGCCGGCCATGCTGCCCGAGCCCCTCCGCGGCCCCGCCTTCTCGTCGTACGCGCCCGAGGAGGTCGGCTGGCTGCTCCAGGACCTCTCGGACGTGACCCTGGAGGCACCGACCGAGGAGCGCGAGGAGGCCATCCAGAGCGGCGGCGCCCACTACGCCGAGTCCCTCCCCGTCGAGTACCAGCCCAGCGAGCAGTACCAGGAGCTGTTCCAGACGGCCCTGGACGCCTCGGCCGGCCGGCTCGCCCAGGCCGTCGGCGTCGTCACCGAGACCGTCCTCACCGAGCGGTCACCCCGCCCCGTCCTCGTCTCCCTCGCCCGCGCGGGCACCCCGGTCGGTGTCCTCATGCGCCGCTGGGCCCGGTTCCGGCACGGCCTGGACCTGCCGCACTACGCCGTCTCCATCGTCCGCGGCCGCGGCATCGACGCCACCGCCCTGCGCTGGCTCGCCGCCCATCACGACCCCCGGGACGTCGTCTTCGTCGACGGCTGGACCGGCAAGGGCGCGATCACCCGCGAACTCGCCGAAGCGATCGAGGAGTTCGAGACCACGGAGGGCACCAGCGGCTTCGACCCGGAGATCGCCGTCCTCGCCGACCCCGGCTCCTGCGTGCGCACCTACGGCACCCGCGAGGACTTCCTCATCCCCTCCGCCTGCCTCAACTCCACGGTCTCCGGCCTGATCTCCCGCACCGTGCTGCGCGCCGACCTGGTCGGCCCGGACGACTTCCACGGCGCCAAGTTCTACCGCGAACTCGCCGGCGCCGACGTCTCCACGGCCTTCCTCGACGCCGTCTCCGCCCGCTTCCCGGAGGTCGCCGACACCGTCGACGCGGCGGCCAAGGAGCTGATGACCGAGGACCGCACCCCCACCTGGGAGGGCTGGCGGGCCGTCGAACGCATCAGCGAGGAGTACGGCATCCACGACGTGAACCTCGTCAAGCCCGGCGTCGGCGAGACCACCCGGGTCCTGCTGCGCCGGGTACCGTGGAAGATCCTCGCGCGGGCCGGCGCCGGAGCCGACCTCGACCACGTCCGGCTGCTCGCCCGGCAGAGAGGAGTACCGGTGGAGGAGGTCGGCGACCTGCCGTACAGCTGCGTCGGGCTGATCCACCCCAAGTACACGCGCGGCGCCACCGGCGCCGACGGCAAGGCGGTGAACGTCTGATGCCGGTACTGGTGGCGAGCGACCTCGACCGCACGCTGATCTACTCCGCCGCGGCCCTGGCCCTGACCATGCCCGACCCGCGCGCACCCCGGCTGCTGTGCGTCGAGGTGCACGAGAGCAGGCCGCTCTCCTACATGACCGAGACCGCCGCCCAGCTGCTGACCGACCTCGGCGACGCGGCCGTCTTCGTGCCCACCACGACCCGCACCCGCAAGCAGTACCAGCGCATCAACCTGCCCGGCCCGCAGCCCGCCTACGCGATCTGCGCCAACGGCGGCCACCTGCTGGTCGACGGCGCCACCGACCAGGACTGGAACGCCGCGGTACGCGCCCGGCTCGCCGACGAGTGCGCCCCGCTGGAGGAGGTCCGCGACCACCTGACCCGCACCGCCGACCCCGTCTGGGTGCGCAAGCAGCGCATCGCCGAGGACCTGTTCGCCTACCTCGTCGTGGAGCGGGAGCTGCTGCCGGAGGAGTGGGTCAAGGAGCTCGCGGTCTGGGCGGAGAACCGCGGCTGGACCGTCTCGCTGCAGGGCCGCAAGATCTACGCCGTGCCGCAGCCGCTCACCAAGAGCGCGGCGGTACGGGAGGTCGCCCGGCGCACCGGCGCGGAACTCACCCTCGCGGCCGGCGACTCACTCCTCGACGCCGACCTCCTGCTCGCCGCCGACCGGGGCTGGCGCCCCGGCCACGGCGAACTGGCCGACACCGACTGGACCGCCCCTGCGATCACCGCACTCCCGGAACGCGGCGTGCTGGCCGGTGAGCGGATCACCCGGGAGTTCCTCCGGGCGATCCGCGGGCCGGGTCAACGGGCGTAGGCGAACGAGTGTGGGCCAACATCCGTTGACCCACGCTCACCGTCGCCCGGTCAGCCGCAGCAACCCCCGCCGCAGCAGCCGCCCCCGCCTCCGCGAGGAGCCGGAGCCGGTGCGGCGGCGGACGACGTGCCGCCCACGGCCACCGTGGACAGCAGCTTCACCGTGTCGTCATGGCCCGCAGGGCAGGCGGCGGGAGCGGCGGACTCGGCCATCGGCCGGCTCAGTTCGAAGGTGTCGCCGCAGGTACGGCAGCGGTACTCGTAGCGAGGCATGGGCACAGACTAACCGCCACCCGGCCCGGACCGGCGCTCCTCCTTCCCGCCGGGCAGCGGCATCGTCACCGGCGGCGTGCCGGTCTCGTGCTCACGCCCCGGAGGCTCGGTGACCGAATCGGGATGCCGGGCCCGGTAGTACGGATTGTCGTGCGGCAACGTCGAGCCGACCCGGCCGTACATGCCGAACGTCATCAGCAGCAGGCCCACGATGAAGCTGAAGAACACGTTCTGGATCTTGAACGCCAGGAAGTTGTAGTCGCTGCCCAGCAGCCCCAGGGTCAGGAAGCCGTTCAGCAGGAACAGCACCCCGAACACCATGTTCAGCGTGGACGCCACGTTCCCGCCGATCACCATGCCGACGAGCAGGATCCCCCCGACGACGATCGACAGCACACTCAGCGTGCCGTTGGTGTTCAGCCCCGCGACCCGGTCACCGCCGGTGCTGAAGAAACCGATCTGGTCGATCACCCCGAGAATGCCGAAGGCGACGAGAAAGCCGCCGATCAGGCCCGCACCGATCCGGTAGACCGTGTTCAGCCGGTGGTCAACGGGGAGCTGCTCCTCGAAGCTGATCCGCCGCGGCGGCCTCGTGTGGACAGGGTGTGTGGCCATAACCGCCTCCTCGGGCGCTAGCGGAGGCCATCCGTCCATCCCAATATCCGCCTGCCCGTCCCGGACCGCCAGCACACACGGCCCGGCCACCGGCCCGGCCCGGCCCGTGGCCCAGGCCCCGGCTCAGTGGCCGGCGCCGCCCCCGCGCTCCTCGCGGATCTGCGCCACCACCCGGGCCGTGGTCCGCCGCACCGCGTCCGCCTCGGTCAGGAAGTGCCAGTAGTCCGGATGCCGGCCCTCCAGCGTGCCGATCGCCCGCTCCAGCCGGGCCACCGCGTCGTCCAGCGGCCGCGCATGCCGCGGATCCGGCGTCGTACGCCCCGTCATCGCCAGCCGCTGCGCGTCCCGGATCGCGAACCGGGTCCGCTCGATCTCCCCCTGCGGATCCTTCTGCACGGCGTTCAGCCGCTGCAGGCGGTCACCGGCGGCCGAGACCGCCTCGTCGGTGGTGTTCAGCAGAGCCCGCACCGTCGACAGCAGCGAGGTGGCGTCCGGCCAGCGCTGGGCCTCCCGGGCCGCCTGCGCCTCGCGCAGCTTCAGCTCGGCCTGCCGCACGTTCTCCGCCGCCTGCGCGGGCACCTGCTGCAGGTCCTGCCAGCAGGCGGCCGCGAACCTGCGCCGCAGCTCGCTCAGCACCGGATCGACCTGACCCGCCCGCGTGGTCAGCGCCTGCGCACGGGTGCGCAGACTCACCAGCCGGTGGTCGATCTCCGCCGCCTTCTCCGGCAGCCGCTCCGCCTCGGCCCGGATCGCGGCGGCCTCCCGCTGCACCCGCTCGGCCCGCTCCAGCGTCTGCGCCACCCCGTGCCGCCCCGCGCCCTCGTTCAGCCTCGTCAGCTCGGGCGAGAGCGCGGCGAGCCGGGCGGCGAGGTCGTCGGCCCGCAAACCCTTCCCGCGTACGGCGTCGAGTGCGTTGCTCGCACCCAGCAGCGCCTGCCGGGCCCGCTCGACGGCGGGGGCCAGCCGGGCGAGCTGGGTCTCGGCCTTGCCGAGCAGCGGCCCCAGCCCCTCGCCGAAACGGTCCAGCTCCTGCTTGACCCGCACCAGTTCGTCCTTGGCCGCGGTCAGCTCACCCCGCGCCCGCACGGCCGTCGCGGCCTCCAGGTCGTCCCGGTCGAGGTCATGGGCGTCGACGGCCTGGATGTACCGCCGGCTCGCCTCGTCGATGCGCCGGCCCAGCGCCTCGAAGTCGGACACGGCCCGCCGGGCGGCGGGGGAGTCGTCCACGGCCGTGATCGTCTCGACCGAGATCCGCAGGTCCCGCTGGGCGGTGTCGAGCTCGTAGAACGCGGCCGCGGCCGCGTCCTTGGCGGCCTGCGCCTCGGCCCGCTGACTCTCCGCCCGCCCCCCGAACCACCGCCGGGTCCCCCCACCGGCGAACGCACCGGGCACCACGAGCACGGCCAGCACGGGCAGGCTCACCAGGGCGAGGGTGTCCCGCAGCGCCCAGGCCGTCCCCCGGCCCCGGGAGTCCGACGGCGTCGGGTACGGCTGCGTCGATGGCGTGCCCGGTGTCGCCGTCACATCCCTCTCCCGTGCTGTGATCCGCGCTGGCTGGTGACATTGTCCCACCCGTTGAAGACGAACACACGAGCCGGTCAGTTCGCGGTCCGCTCGCGAAATCGATCCGTGGCCGTGACGTCGTGAAACGGGTTTGCGGCGCACCGGCCGCGGCAAGGTAGGCTGTCGACTCGTCCCGGGTGCGTAGCTCAGTGGTAGAGCGCCTGCCTTACAAGCAGGATGTCGGCGGTTCGAAACCGTCCGCGCCCACCAGTGCAGGACACGATCGAGGCCCAGGCCCGCGGGTGAGTTACGACCCTCAGGCCCGGGCCTCGTTCTCGTTCTCGTTCTCCTCAGTCTCCCGGCGACTCCTCGTGCGCGTGCTTCAGGCGGCTGCGGGCGTCGATGCGGTCGGAGCCGGTGAGGTCCGACCAGTAGCGGTGCGTGCTGACGAACACCGCGAGTTCGTGCTCCCGCCGGCGCAGCTTCTCCACCTGGGCCTGTTCGTCCTCCGTCCACCCCGGCGACGCGGGGCGCTCGATCTTGCGCCACCCGTTGTCGTCGCTGAAGCCGTCCAGCGGCTCGACCGACCAGGGGAGCCGCTTCAGCAGGGCCGAAAGCTCGGCCCGGACCTGATGCAGCTCCTCCTGACCGGCGAGCAGGTCACTCGGAAAGTCATAGGTCGTAGCCACGCGGCAATGCTACGCCTGTTCGAATTTGAGTTTCGAGGTCGTTCCCGAGGTTCAGTCGAACGAGTGGCCGGATGCCGGGAGTCCGGCGTCCCGCAGCTCCCGTACCAGCCGGGCGGTCACCGGGACCGGTACGCCGTGCCGGTCGGCCGCGCGCAGCAACGCCCCGCCGATCGCGTCGAGTTCCAGCGGGCGCCCCGCCTCCGCGTCGCGCTGCATGGAGGACTTGGCGGTGGGTGGGAAGGCGTCGTACCGGGCGAGGGCCTGGGCGGGGTCCGCGGGGGCGCCGCAGGCGCGGCTCACCGCGGCGGTCTCGGCGACCAGGGACTCCAGTTCCTCCCGGTGCCTGGTGCGGGCCTCGCCGAGGGGGAGGGCGTAGCGGGTGGTGAGCAGGGCGAAGGGGGCGAGGAACGCCATCTTGGCCCACAGGGCCGCCGCTTCGTCCCCGAGCACGCGGGTGGTCACGCCGGCGGCGGTGAGAACGGAGGCCAGGGCGTCCAGGCGGGGGCCGGGAGCCGTGGCGCCCGTGAGGTCCACCTCCACGAAGTCGCTGCCGTGTTCGATCACGCCCGGAGCCACCCGGGCCGACTCCACCCGGATCACGGCGGGGGCCACCCGGTCGCCGCGGTAGCGGGCGCGCAGGGCCGCGGGGTGCTCGACGCCGTTCAGCAGCGGTACGACGAGGGCGTCGCCGAGGGCGGTGGGCGGGACGCGGGTGAGGGCGGCGTCCAGGCTGGTGTGCTTGACGGCGATCAGGCAGGCGTCGACGGGTTCCCGCAGTTCGGTGTCCGCCTCCACGGCGGCCGTGAACGCGCCGAACCGGCGGCTGCGGACCCGGATCCCGGAGTCGCGCAGGGTGTCGGCCGTGGCCTCGCCGGCCAGGCAGATGACGCGGTGCCCGGAGCGGGAGAGCAGGGCGGCGAGGAGGCCGCCGGTACCGCCGGGGCCGAGCACGGCCACGGTCGACCTCGGCGCGACGGTCGCAGGGGTTGTTCCGGCCGTCCGGAGACCCTTCGCGGTGTCCGCCGTGTCCGCCGTGTCCGCCGTGTCCGCCGCCTCTGCCGCCTTCGCCGTGCCCGCCGCGTCCGGCGACTTGGGCACGTCCGCCGTCCTGGTCGTGGCCGCCGTATCCGTCTTATCCGTCGAGTTCGTCGTGTGCGTCGTGTGCGTCGTGTGCGTCGTGTGCGTCGTGTGCGTCGTCATGAGGGTGCTCCTCTCGTCGGTCGGCCCCGCAAGCCGGTGGCCGCCTTCGGCGTGATCCTCCCAGGGGCGCCCCGCCGCGCGGGAGACTGGGGGCATGTGCCGGAGTATCAAGACGCTGCGCCCGCCCGTGCTGCCCGGTGAGGCCACCGAGGACGACATTCGCGCCGCCGCGCTGCAGTACGTACGGAAGGTGTCGGGCTTCCGCGCGCCCGCCGCGCACAATCAGGAGGTCTTCGACCGCGCCGTGCAGGCCGTGACGGAGGCCACCGCGGAACTGCTCGGCGGCCTGGAGGTGCGGGGGCGGTCCGGGCGCGGCGCGGGGCAGGGGAGTGCGGTGGACGGCGCGGCCGTGGAGGCCCGGTGACCGTGTCGGGGGGTGCCGGGCGGCTGCCGGTCTCGCTGGACGTGGCCGCCGGCGCCTCGGGTCCCGCGCTGCTGCTGCGGCCGTGGGGCCCTGCGGACGCCGGTGCGCTGGTCGAGGCGTACCGGGACGACGCCCTGCGCCGCTGGACGAGTGCGGTCGTGGCGGACGACGCGGACGCGGTCCGGTGGCTCGGGGAGCAGCGGCGCGGGTGGGAGACGGGCCGCCGGTTCGCCTTCGCCGTGGTGGAGGCCGGTGCGGCGGCGCCGGTGCTGGGGCATGTGGTCCTCAGGCGGCCCGAGGGTGTCTCCGGCGCCGAGGTCGGTTACTGGACCGTGGCCGCGGCGCGCGGCCGGGGCGTGGCGTCCCGGGCGCCGGCGGTGCTGTCCGACCGGGGTTTCGCGGCCTTCGGTGACGCGGGGCCGGACCGGCTCGAGTTGGTGCACCAGGTGGACAACGCGGCCTCCTGCCGGGTCGCGCACAAGTGCGGGTACGCCTTGGCCGGGGTGCTGCCCCCGGCGCCGCCGGCCCATCCGCCGGCCGGGCATGTGCACGTGCGGGAGCGCCGGGTCTGAGGGGTGGGACCCGTGGGGTGGGAGCGGTCCCACGCCAAGTGCCGATTCGGTCAGATTTTCGGGTGGGGGTGCGGGAGGACGGGCCGTTCCGGGTGTGATCATCGTCGCGTCAAGGTTGTGACCATGACAAAAAGCATGGCCCGATGTTGAACTTGCAAGCATTGCGTGCGGGGCATCAGTCTGGACTCTCGTTCGGTACCGCCGCCCCCACATACCGGCCCGGTGTCCCCCTCGTCCGGCAAGCCCGGACGGCCGGCCGGTCCGACACCGAAGTGGAGACCCCCCATGTCTGCACGCCTCAACTCCGCTCAGCCGTACGTGATAGGGCTTTTCCGCATCGTCGCCGGCCTGCTCTTCGCCGTGCACGGCGCCGCCTCGCTCTTCGGCGTCCTCGGCGGAGCCGTAGGCACCGACGGCGGCACCATCCCGGCCGGCCACTGGCCCAACTGGTACGCGGCCGTGATCCAGCTGGTCGCCGGAGCCTTCGTCCTGCTCGGCCTCGGCACCCGGGGCGCCGCGCTGATCGCGTCGGGCTCGATGGCGTTCGCGTACTTCGACGTCCACCAGCAGCACGCCCTGTGGCCGATCCAGAACGGCGGCGAGCCGGCGGTCCTGTTCTGCTGGGCGTTCTTCCTGCTCGTCTTCACCGGCTCCGGCGCCTTCGGCCTGGACCGGCTGGTCTCCCGGCGCACGGCGGCCGCGCCCGAGCCGGCCGCGGAGCAGCGCCCCGTGGCGGCCTGAGCGGCCCCGGGGCACGGCACGGCGACGGCGCCCTTTCCTCCGTCCGGCGGAGGGAAGGGCGCCGTCGCGTCTGTGTGGAGGTGACCTTTTGATCACATCAGCCCCCTGCGGCCCTTCTGTCACACCTCCCGCGTACGCTGTATGGCTGTCATCGGGGGAGCAACGGGAGTCGTCGTGTGGGAGAGCGTGGGGTCACTGGCCGCCGTGCCATGGATCTATGCCATGGTGGCCCTGTCGGTGCTGCTCGACGTGTTCGTGCCCGTGCTGCCGAGCGGTGTACTCGTCATCACGGCGGCCACCGCGGCGGCCGCCGGCTCCGGTGCGGCGGCCGGACCGGTGCCGCACAACGTGCCCGACATCCTCGTCCTGACGCTCTCCGCCGCGACCGCCTCGGTCCTCGGCGACCTGGTGGCCTACCGGCTGGCCTGGCGGGGCGGTGAGCGCCTGGACCGCGCGATCGCCCGGTCCCGCAGGCTGACCGCCGCGCAGGAACGTCTCGGCGAGGCCCTCTCGCGGGGTGGCGGCGCGCTGGTGGTCCTGGCCCGGTTCGCTCCCGCCGGCCGCTCGGTCGTCTCCTTCTGCGCGGGCGCCGCCCACCGCCGCGCCCGGGACTTCGTGCCCTGGTCGGCGCTGGCGGGCCTGTCCTGGGCCGGCTACAGCGTCGCCCTCGGCTACTTCGGCGGGCGCTGGCTGGGCGCCAGCTGGCTGGCGGCGGGCGTGTCGGTGGCGGCCCTGTTCGGCGCGGGCGCCGCGGCGGGGTTCCTGGTGCGCCGGCGGCCCGCCTGAGGGCAGGGCCTCGGCGGCCGTGAAAAGGGCCCGCCCCCGCCCGGTCGCGGGCCGGCGCCCACGCGCGGGAAAGGGGGGCGGTGTGGTGCGGAGGCGGTGTCAGCAGCTCGCCAGGTAGTTCGTCAGCGCGGTCTTCTCCGCGGAGTCGACCGAGAGGCCGTAGTAGTACTTCACCTGCACCCAGGCGCGCACGTACGTGCAGCGGTACGCGGTGCGGGACGGCATCCAGGTGGCCGGGTCCTGGTCGCCCTTGGCCTGGTTGACGTTGTCGGTGACCGCGAGGAGCTGGGGGCGGGTGACGTCGTTGGCGAACGCCTGCCGCTGGGAGGTGGTCCACTTGCTCGCCCCGGAGTCCCAGGCCTCGGCGAGCGGGACGAGGTGGTCGATGTCGACGTCGGAGGCGGCGGTCCAGGTGGCGCCGTCGTACGGGGAGTACCAGCTGCCGCTGGTGGCGGCGCAGGCGGAGTCGGTGACGACGTTCGTGCCGTCCCGCTTCAGGATCCACTCGCGGGTGTTGCAGGTGCCCGAGATGGTGATCCAGGTCGGGAACAGGTCGCGGCTGTAGCCGGTGCGGTTCTCGGTGGCCACGGTGAGCTGGGAGAGGTAGCTGCGGGCGGTGGACGCGCTGACCGGCGTCGGAAGGGCGGCGGAGGCGGTGGGGGAGTTGAGGAGGGCGACGGAGGCTATGAGGCCGGTGAGCGCGGCGAGTATGCTCACCCGTCGACGCGCGTAGAACTTCGGCATGCGAACTCCCTTGTGGGGTGGGGGTGTTGGAGCGCGAGCGAAGGAATGCTCGCGGTGCCGCGTTGCGTGGAGGTGAGCGCTCGGTAAGAAAGTAGTGTCGTGTTCATGACACGACAAGGTTCACGGTCGAACTTTTCGTCGCGTACGATGGGCGGCGCAGAAGGGGAGTAGCTCTTCGCCGGACCGTCGACATACTGCTCAGCGAGCCTGAGCCGGCGCCCGGAGGCGGATCCCGTGCGGACCGCCCAGCGAGACCTTCGGCAAGCAGTGCACGTCCGTGCCCCCGGCGCGGACTTCCGAGTGTGCTGCCGTGCCGAGGTGTCTCCCATGAGGTCCAGCGCTCTCGGCGGGGCAGCCCCGACCGATTGAGGAACCTTGATCAGCATCACCGTGACGGCGCTCGTCTTCGGCGTCATCTTCCTCGCCGAACTGCCGGACAAGACCGCGCTCGCCGGCCTCGTCCTCGGCACCCGCTACCGCGCCTCGTACGTCTTCGCGGGCGTCGCCGCCGCCTTCCTGCTGCACGTCGTGCTCGCCGTCGCGGCCGGCAGTGCGCTGACCCTGCTCCCGCAGCGGCTCGTGCACGCGCTGACCGGTGTCCTCTTCCTCGGGGGCGCGGCGACGCTGCTGCTGAAGAAGCACGAGGACGACGAGGAGATCCGCCCGCCGGCCGACCAGTCCTTCTGGAAGGTCGCCGGCACGGGCTTCATGCTGATCCTCGTCGCCGAGTTCGGCGACCTCACGCAGATCATGACGGCCAACCTCGCCGCACGCTACGACGACCCGGTCTCCGTCGCGGTCGGCGCGGTGCTCGGACTGTGGGCGGTGGCCGGGCTCGGCATCGTGGGCGGCAAGGCCCTCATGCGGCGGGTGCCGCTGAAGCTGATCACGCGGATCGCGGCGCTGCTGATGCTGGCGCTCGGCGTGTGGAGCCTGTACGAGGCCGTGGCGGCCTGAGGCCCGCCGGGCCCCGCGCCGGGCCGGGCCGGACGGAGCCGTCCCGGGCTGAACGGCGCGTGAACCTTTCGTGCGGGTGGTGGCGGGATCCCGCGCGGTTTTGTACCGTGGTTGAACAAAGTGGCTCCCGCCCGTTTTCCCTGACCGGCGGGCGGGGCCGCCTTGTCCCCTTTCCCGCGCCCGGAGCCGCCCTCCCGCCTGTCCCGTCCCGCCCGTCTGGAGCTGCCGATGCCGGCCACCGTCCTCACTGCCCGCGCCCTCCTGCTCGACATGGACGGCACCCTCGTCGACTCGGACGCCGTGGTCGAGCGGATCTGGCGGCGCTGGGCCGAGCGGCACGGGCTGGACGGCGACGAGGTGATGAAGGTCGTCCACGGCCGGCAGGGGCACGCCTCGATGGCGATGCTGCTGCCCGGACGCCCGATGGCGCAGAAACACGCCGACAACGCGCGCATGCTGGCGGAGGAGACCGCCGACACGGACGGTGTGGTCGAGGTGCCCGGAGCGGCCGCCTTCCTCGCCTCCCTGCGCGGACTGCCGCACGCGCTCGTGACCTCCGCCGACGCCGCCCTGGCCGGCGCGCGCATGGCGGCCGCCGGGCTGCCGGTGCCCGGGGTGCGGATCACCGCGGAGTCGGTGGGCGCGAGCAAGCCCGACCCGGAGGGGTTCCTGAAGGGGGCCGCCGAACTGGGGGTCGACCCGGCGGACTGCGTGGTCTTCGAGGACTCCGGCGCGGGCATCGCGGCGGGGCGGGCCGCCGGGATGCGGGTGGTGGGAGTCGGAGCGCGCGCCGCTGCGCACGGGCCCGACGCCGTCGTACGGGACCTCACGCAGGTGAGGGTCGAGGCCCTGGACGGCCCCGGGATCCGGCTCCACCTGGGCTGAACGAGGGGGCGACGGACCGTCCCCGCCCCTTAAGGCTGTGACGTCTCCGCTTCCAGGCGGGCCCGGGTCGCCGGGCCGTAGACGCCGGGGTCGTCGCCCTGGATGCCGCGGGTCCACTGGTAGTTGCGTACGGCGTCCTCGACGGGGCGGGTGAAGACGCCGGTGACCTGGTCGCCGTAGAGCAGCAACTGCTTCAGGCGCAGCTGCAGTTCCGTGACCTCCGGGCCCTCGTCCCCGAGCCGGAGCACCGGGACGGTGGTGGGTCGCGCGTCCGCGGTGCGGGAGACCGTGGCGGAGGGGGTCGCCGAGGCCGGCCGGGACGCGCTCGGGGACGCCGTCGACGGCGACGGGTCGGCGGACGGGCTCGCGGACGTGGCCGCGGGCGCGGCGGGCACCGGACTGGCCGAGGGGGAGGGCGCCGGCGCGGACGGGGACGCGGTGCCGTGTGCCGCCGTCACGTCCGGGACGCTCTGCCGTATCTCCTCGGCAGTGTGGGCGTGCGAGGGCGTCCGGTACGAGAGCAGCCCGCCCGCGATACCGGCCGCGGCCACGACGGCGGCACCGGCACCGGCGACGGACAGCAGGAGCACGCGCCGGGACCGGCGGGGTGCCTCCTGCGGGGACACGTCATGCGCCTCCCCGGCCGGCGCAGGCACGGCAGAGGGGGCCGCGGACCCGCCGGGCTCGCCGACGGCCGTGACGCCGGGATGATCGACCGCGTCCCCTTCCGTCCCGTCCGCCCCCTCACCCGGCTCGCCGACCTCCACGTAGGGGCGTATCCGCAGCGGGTGGAAGTCCTCCGCCGCCGCTGCCCGGGCCGTGCGGGCCTGGCTCAGGGCTTCGGCGACGCGGCGGGTGCAGTCGCAGGACGGGGTGTTGTCCGACCCCCTCGGTGCCCCGCACTGCGGACAGGTGTGGCCCGTCGGTTCGCTCACGCGTTCGTCCCCTCCCCTCGGGAACTCCAGAGTTTATGCAGAGCTCCTCCACATCCGCCGCGCGGGACGACCGGACGAGCGGGTGAGAAACCCTGGACACAGGGGACTCAAGAGGCCATAAAAGATGACACCACCCAGGATGGTAGGGGTGCACCCGAGCCCCGGCAGGGGAGGTCTCCATGACCCTGGACACGCACGGCACGGCGAAGGACGTGCAGTCCGGCGAGCACGTCTCCGGCAACGTGCTCGTCTCGATCGGCGCCCTGCTGCTCGGGCTGCTGCTGGCCGCGCTCGACCAGACCATCGTGGCGACCGCGCTGCCCACCATCGTCAGTGATCTGGGCGGCCTGGAGCACCTGTCCTGGGTCGTCACCGCCTACCTGCTCGCCTCGACCGCCGCGACCCCGCTGTGGGGCAAGCTCGGCGACCAGTACGGGCGCAAGCGGCTGTTCCAGACGGCGATCGTCATCTTCCTCATCGGCTCCGCGCTGTGCGGCATGGCCCAGAACATGCCCCAGCTGATCGGCTTCCGGGCGCTGCAGGGCCTGGGTGGCGGCGGCCTGATGGTGCTGTCGATGGCGATCGTCGGGGACATCGTGCCGCCGCGCGAACGAGGCCGCTACCAGGGGCTGTTCGGCGCCGTGTTCGGCGCCACCAGTGTGCTCGGGCCGCTGCTCGGCGGGCTGTTCACCGAGCATCTGAGCTGGCGCTGGGTGTTCTACGTCAACCTGCCCGTCGGCGTCGTCGCCCTCGCCGTGATCGCCACCGCCCTGCGCATCCCGCGCCGGACCGCCCACCACGTCATCGACTACCTCGGCACCTTCCTGATCGCCGCGGTCGCCACCTGCCTCGTCCTCGTCGCCTCGCTCGGCGGCACGACGTGGGCGTGGGGCTCGGCGCAGACCATCGGGCTCGCCGTCCTCGGGGTCGTCCTGGCCGTCGCGTTCGTCGCCGTCGAGCGGCGCGCCGCCGAACCGGTGCTGCCGCTCAAGCTGTTCGGGATCCGCACCTTCTCGCTCGCCGCCCTCATCAGCTTCATCGTCGGCTTCGCCATGTTCGGCGCGATGACCTATCTGCCGACCTTCCTGCAGGTCGTGCACGGCATCTCGCCGACCATGTCCGGGGTGCACATGCTGCCGATGGTGTTCGGCCTGCTGCTGTCCTCCACCGCCTCCGGGCAGATCGTGAGCCGCACCGGCCGCTGGAAGGTGTTCCCGGTCGCGGGCACCGCCGTGACCACCGTCGGCCTGCTCCTGCTGCACCGGCTGGACGAGCACAGCTCGACCGCCGTGATGAGCGTGTACTTCTTCGTCTTCGGCCTGGGCCTCGGCCTGGTGCTGCAAGTCCTCGTCCTGATCGTGCAGAACGCGGTGTCGTACGAGGACCTGGGCGTCGCCACCTCCGGCGCGACCTTCTTCCGCTCCATCGGCGCGTCCTTCGGCGTCGCCATCTTCGGCAGCGTCTTCGCCGGCCGCCTCGGCGACACGCTCGCCGACGCCTTGCGGGGCGTGCGGCTGCCGCCCGGGGTGAGCGCCGACGCGCTGAAGTCCGACCCGCGCGGCATCGCCGCCCTGCCACCCGCCCTGCGCCCGGCGGCCCTGCACGCGTACGCCTCGGCCATCACCGACGTCTTCCTCTACGCCGCCCCGGTCGCCGCCCTCGGCTTCGTCCTCGCGTGGTTCCTGAAGGAGGACCGGCTGCGCGGCTCGGTGACCGCGCCGGACGCCTCCGAGACCATCCCGCCCAACCCGGTGGAGCGCTCCTCCTACGAGGAGGTGTCCCGCGCGCTGTCCGTGCTCGGCACCCGCGAGGGGCGCCGGCAGATCTACCGGGAGATCACCGAGCGGGCCGGCTACGACCTGCTGCCCGCGGCGAGCTGGATGCTGCTGCGCATCCGCCGGTACGGGTCGGTGGAGCCGGGCGTGCTCGCCGAGCGCACCTCGGTCCCGTTGCAGGCGGTCATGGCCGCCGCCCGCCAGATCGAGGAGCGGCGTCTGGTCGAACGCCGGGGCCTGGACATGGTGCTGACCGAGTCCGGCCGCTGGACCGCGGAACGGCTGGCCACGGCCCGCGAGGAGTCCCTGGCCGAGCTGCTCGGCGACTGGTGGACCCCGGGCCGGTCCACCGACCTGGACCGGCTGGTGAAGGACCTCACCGGTGAACTGTGCGGCAGGGAGCGGGAGCGGCCGCACAACGGCACGGTCCTCAGGACCGGTTGACGGCCCCGGCCCCCTCCTCCGCCTCCGTCCCGGGCCCGGCCTCGGGGGCCGGCAGGTCCTTGCGGAACCAGTGCTCGGCGTACGGGTCGTCGTTGTGGGGCGCGGTCTCGGTGTAGCCGAGGCGGGCGTACAGGGCGCGGGCCTCGACCAGGTCGGCGCGGGTGTCCAGGAGCAGCCGCCGGGCGCCCAGCCGGCGGGCCGCCTCCTCGGCGGCGGCCACCAGCAGCGCGGCCCCGCCCCGGCCGCGCAGCTCCTCGCGCACGAACACCCGGGTGAGTTCGGCCGTCCCGGGCGTGTCCGGGTCCGGCAGCCGCACCCCCGCCGTCCCGGCCGGCTCGCCGTCGTACCGGGCCACCAGCAACTGCCCGCTCGGCGGGGCCAGTTCGGCGCCGGTGTGGGCCGCGACCTCCCGCTCCAGCTCCTCGGGGTCGGTGCGGTGCCCCTCGTGCAGCAGGTACCAGCGGTCGCTGACCTCCGTGTAGTACGCCCGCCAGAGCGCGGCGGCGACCGGCGAGTCGTACGGTTCCGGAGCGATCGTCCACGTCATGCCGGCCATTCTCGGCCGTCGCCACGGTCCCGCCGCAACCGGATACGCGGTCGCCGGCGGCCCCGTTTGTGGGCCGTGTTCCGGGTCACACGAGACATGTACCGGCCAGTGGGGCCGGTCCGACCCGGAAGGCAACCATGTCCACAGGCTGGATCATCGCTGTGATCGTGATCGCGGCGGTCGTGGTGCTCGCGGCCACCGTGATCCTGCGCGCCCGCGGCAGGCACGGCGGGCCGGACCTGAAGCGGCGCTTCGGGCCCGAGTACGAACGGACCGTGGCCCGGCACGACGGGGACACCCGGGCCGCCGAACGGGAGCTGACCGAGCGCGTCGAACGCCACGGCAAGCTCAGCGAACGCCCGCTGGACCCGGCCGAGCGGGACCGGTACGCGCAGCGCTGGACGGCCGTCCAGGAGCGGTTCGTCGACGAGCCCCGGGAGGCCGTCGCCGAGGCCGACCGGCTCCTCGCGGAGGTCGCCGGCGCCCGCGGCTACCCGGATGCCGGGCGGTACGAGGAGCAGCTCGCCGCGCTGTCCGTGCACCACGCCCACCATGTCGAGGGCTACCGGCTGCTGCACCGGGCGACCCGGACCGGGGCGACCGGGACGGACGGCGGCACGGAGGAGCTGCGGACGGCGCTCGTGGAGGCCCGCGCGCTCTTCGACGACCTGATCGACACCCATGGCACGGGTGGCCGGCACCGCGCCGGCGCCGTGTCCGGCACGGGCACCGGCGACGCCGGTGCCCCCGCCCGCCCCCACACGTCGTGGTCCCTGCACCGGGGCCGTCCGAAGGAGAGCTGAGTCATGGCGCAGGACAGAGAGACCGGGCCGGGCACCGAGGGGTACGGCGAGCACCGGCCCGGGAACGACATCACCGGCGCCACCCGTGAGCCGGGAGACGGGCGCACCCCGGGCGGACGCCTGCCGGGCGAGCCGGGCACCGGCGCGGAGCCCGGCCACGGCGCGGGCTCGCGGTCCGGCCTGGGCTCCGGCCCGGGTGAACCGGTGAGCGGTGAGCGGCTGTCCGGCGACCGCATACCGGGGGCCACGGAGAGCCCGGCGGCGGACGCGCGGGGCGAGCAGGCCCTGGGTGCGGCGGGCCGGGAGCGTGCGGCGCAGGGTGCGCCGATGCCGGACGACGGGCTCGGTTCGCCGTCCTCGGGTGCCGTCGCCGGACGCGGGGCGGGCGGCACGGAGAGCGGGGCGGCGGACGCCCGGCCGAGCACACCGGGCGACACCGCCCGTACCGGTGGCGGGCACGCCGGTACGGCGGAGGCCGCCGAGACCCCGCTGCTGGCGCACGAGGAGTCGGAGCGGTTCGAGGAGCGGCTGCGGCAGACGGTCGCCGGATTCGTGGACGAGCCCCGCGCGGCGGTCGAGGAGGCCGACCGCGAGCTCGAGGAGATCGCCGCACGGTTCAGCGAGGCCGTGACCCGGCGCCGTCGCACCCTGCGCATGTCCTGGCAGGGCGACGAGGACCGCCCCACCGAGTCCGACACCGAGCGGCTGCGCCTGGCGCTGCGGGACTACCGCGAGCTGGCCGGACGCCTGCTGCACCTCTGACCTCTTGAGCGGACGGCGGCCCCGGCCCTGCGGCCGGGGCCGTCAGCCGTGTGCGCCCGGCAGGTCTCGCGCGGCGGCGGCCCGGCGCCGGTGCCACTCCCGTACGACCTCTTCGACGTCGTACGGCTTCTTGCCGAGCGGCGGGCCGGGCGGGGGCTTGAACATCATGTCGCGGATCTTCACGTTGACGTCCGTGATGATCTTCCGGACGACCCGCTCCGAGGGGGCCGCGTAGGCCGCGGCGAGCGCGTCCTCGGCCTCCTTGCGCAGGGCCAGCGCGGGCGGCAGGACCGCCAGCCCCTCGCGGGCCATCTTCCGCTTGACCCACCACAGTTCGTCGTACGCCGACTCCAGCTCGGCGGGCAGCGGCTCACCCGCGCCCGGCAGCCGGTCGAACTCGCCGCGGCCCTGGGCGTCCCGGATCTGCTTGTCCACCCAGGACTCGAACGGAACGCCTGGCGGCTTGCGCTCGGTCATGAGCCCATTGTGCCGGACATGACCCTGCCGGGCGTTTTATCATGCGGCGGCGGTGCGGTGAATCAGCCACCGCACAGGAACGTCTCAGGGGGAACGCACGTGCTCGAACTCACCATGGCCGCCGTCTCGGAGGCCGACACGGGTGTCACGGCCGGCATGACGATGGCCGACGCGCCCAGCGAGCCGGGCGCGGTGCTGCGAGTGGGCCGGGACGCCTCCGTGTGCCGGCTGGTCACGCCCGAGGACTGGCTGTTCGTCTCCCGGGCGCACCTGGAGTTCAGTTGCGGTCCCGACGGCGCCTGGCAGCTCGTCTGGCTGCGCGGTTCGCAGGCCGAGCCGTCGGCCGAGGTGCGGCTCACCGTCGGCGAGTACGCGCAGACCGTCGCCTACGGCGGGTCCGTGGTGCTGCCGCGCGGCGGCGCGGGCGAGGTCATCATCCAGGACCGCACCGAGCCGCGCAGCGTCAACGTGGGCTTCTACCACGAGGTGTGAGTCCCGCCGGGCGCGCGTTCCGCCCGGCCGGGCTCAGGCCAGTACCCGGGCCAGCGCGAAGCCGTCGTACCCCTTGCTGCCCACGGTCTGGATCGCCGTGCCGCTGAGCCTCGGGTGGGTGGCGATCAGCTCGATGGCGGCGCGGGTGCCGACGACGTCGGGCTCCGCGCTGGCGGCGTCGACGACCCGCCCGCCGCGCACCACGTTGTCCACGACGATGAGGCTGCCCGCGCGGGTCAGCCGCAGCGCCCACTCCACGTAGTGCGGGTTGTTGGCCTTGTCGGCGTCGATGAACACCAGGTCGAACGGGGCCGGGTTCTCGTCGGCGAGCTTGGGCAGCGACTCCAGGGCGGGGCCGACGCGCACCTCGGCGACGCGGTCCAGGCCCGCGCGGGCGATGTTGCGGGTGGCGACCTCGGCGTGCTTGGCGTTGTACTCCAGCGAGACCAGCCTGCCGTCGGCCGGCAGGGCACGGGCCAGCCAGATGGTGCTGTAGCCGCCCAGGGTGCCGATCTCCAGGATGCTGCGGGCGCCCTGGATCTGGGCGAGCAGCTGGAGGAACTTGCCCTGCGGCGCGGTGACCCCGATGGGCGGCAGCCCCGCGGCCTCGCTCTCGCGCAGGGCTGCCTCGAGCGCGTCGTCGTCCGGTGAGAGACGACTGCTGAAGTAGGTGTCCACGTCGTCCCAGTGCTGCGACCCGCTCATGAGCCTGCTGCCTTTCCCGAGTGTCTGCGCTTCCCCTGCATCGTCTCAGCAGAGGGGCGCGGACGGGGAGATCGCCTGGCGCGAGGCGGTCACGGAGGCGGCGGACCGCAGCCGCCGCGCGGCGCTCACCGCCCCTGCCGGGGCGGCCCGGAGCGCGCGGCGCCCACCGTTCCTACCGGGTCTCCTCGGCCACCGCGGGCGCGGACCCCGGCAGCGGGCGGCCCGCCGACTCGGCCATCCGCCACACGGCGAACCCGCCGACGACGGCCGCGGCCATCATGTAGTAAGCGGGCATCATCATGTTGCCGGTCGCCCCGATCAGGGCGGTGACCACGAGCGGCGTCGTGCCGCCGAAGAGGGACACCGACACGTTGAAGCCGATCGACAGGGACCCGTAGCGGACGCGGGTCGGGAAGAGCGCGGGCAGCGCGGCCGGCATGGCGGCCGTGAAGCAGACCAGCAGCAGACCCAGCGCGCTCATGCCGAGCGCGACCGCCAGGAGGCTGCCCTGGCGGATCAGCAGCAGGGCCGGGACCGACAGCAGCAGGAAGCCCGCGCAGCCGGCCGCGATCATCGGGCGCACGCCGATCCGGTCGCTCAGCAGACCGGCGAAGGGCTGCACGATCATCATCAGGACCATCACGCCCAGCACCACCAGCAGGCCGTGCGTCTCGTCGTACTTGAGCTCACTGGTCAGGTAGCTCGGCATGTACGACAGCAGCATGTAGTCCGTGACGTTGTAGATCAGCACCAGGCCCATGCACACCAGCAGCGCCTTCCACTGGCCCGCCACCATGTCGCGCAGCGGCACCTTCGGCCGGGCGGTCTCCGCCTTCTCGACCTCGGCCGCGAACGCCGGGGTCTCCTCCAGGCGCAGCCGCAGGTAGAGGCCGATGACGCCCATCGGGCCCGCGATCAGGAACGGGATCCGCCAGCCCCAGGACAGCAGGTCGTGCGAGGACAGCAGCGCCGTCATCAGGGTCACCAGGCCCGCGCCGCCGACGTAACCGGCGAGCGTGCCGAACTCCAGCCAGCTGCCGAGGAAGCCGCGCTTCTTGTCCGGGGCGTACTCGGCGATGAAGGTGGTCGCGCCGGCGTACTCGCCACCGGTGGAGAAGCCCTGCACCAGCCGGGCGGCCAGCAGGAGCAGCGGGGCGCCGACGCCGATCGAGGCGTACGACGGGATCAGGCCGATCGCGAAGGTGCCGACGGCCATCATGATCATGGTGACGGCCAGGACCTTCTGGCGGCCGATGCGGTCGCCGAGCGGCCCGAAGACCATGCCGCCGATCGGACGGACCACGAAGGCCGCCGCGAAGGCGCCGAACGTCGACAGCAACTGCGCGGTCGGGTTGCCCGAGGGGAAGAAGACCTTGCCCAGGGTGACTGCGATGTAGCTGTAGACACCGAAGTCGAACCACTCCATCGCGTTGCCCAGCGCGGCCGCCTTCACGGCGCGCCTGACCAGTGCGGGGTCGGTGACGGTGACGTCGGAGGCCTGTGCGGCCCGCCGGCTCTTCTGATGCGGGATGGCGGTGGTCACGGTCGCCACAACGGCGCTCGCCTGCCTTTCGACGGGGACGGGGACACGGCCCGGGCGGCGGCGGTGACGCGGGGCCGGAAAGCGACGATAGGCGCCGTTCGGCCCCTTACGTCACGTACGCGAGTCGATGCACAGGGCAGCTAAATGTCGTGTACGCAGGTACGTCTGCCCACTTTCGGGCAGGCATTCCGGTCGCTCGCTGTGATCCTTCTCGCGTCACGGGTGTGCGGGCGCATACCGCGCGCACTATCGCCATACGGACAAAACGACCACAGGCGTTGGGTGCCGCAGCGGGCGCGCGGCGGGAACCCGGCGCGGGTGACGCCCGGAACGGACGGGGCGCGCCCACCGGTAGTCCACGGGCCGGCGCGCATCGTGATCGTGGCGCTGTGGTGGTGGCTGAAGGCGCTGGGCGTGCTGCATCCGCTGTTCACGGCCTCCGCGATCGTGGCGACCGCGAACCACGGGGTGCTGGACGCGGCCGGCGGCGCCGCCGTGGTCGGCGCCGGTTTCGCCCTGACCCGTCTGCTCTCCGGGCCGCGCGTGGTCGCGGTGACGGAACGGGAGGGCGGCCGGAGAACGGCACCGGCCGTCCGCTGACCGGGAGGTCCTCACCGCTCACCACCCCGATCCGCCCGGACTTCGGCGCGCACCCCGCGGGGACGCGACGGCAGCACGGGCCGCCGAGGTCCTCGGCCGCTCCCGCCCTCGTGCCGGCCGCGGCCGCACTCGCGCTCGGGCTGCGGGGGATCGACCGGCACCACGGCATGTGGCGCGACGAGTCCGTCACCTACGAGGTGGCCCACCGCTCCCTGGGCGCCCTGTGGTGCCTGCTCGGCCACGTCGACGCCTGCACGGCCTCTACTGCGTGCTCACGCACGCCGTGTTCGCCCTCTGGGACGGCGGGCCGGTCGCCCTGCGCCTGCCCTCGGTCCTGGGAGCCGGCCTCTGGGCCCGTACCCCCGGGAGGTGGCCGAGCGTGAGGAGTCGCGCGGGCGCTTCGTGGTGTGCGAGCGGATCTCCGTGCGGGGGCCCGGGTGACCGTGTACGCGTGGCCGGGGCGGTGCGGCACCGCGGATCACCACGGAGGCGAGCGTCGATCGGCGCCGCACACGCGCGCACCCTCGCCCGGCAGTGGAGGGCGAGGGTGCGGGTGTGCGTGGGGTGGCGGCTGCGGCCGTACGGGGCCGGTGCCGGCCGTGCCGGATCGGCTGTGCCGGATCAGTACCAGCCGTTGGCCTGCCAGAAGGACCAGGCCTTCGCGGGGCTGCCGTAACGGGAGTTCATGTAGTCCAGACCCCACTTGATCTGGGTGGCCGGGTTGGTCTTCCAGTCGGAGCCGGCCGAGGACATCTTCGACGCCGGCAGGGCCTGGACCAGGCCGTAGGCGCCGGAGGAGCTGTTGGTGGCGGCGGGGTTCCAGCCGCTCTCCCGCTCCACGATCTTGCTGAACGCGTTGAACTGCGCGGCGTCCGGGATCATCTTGTGCGCGATCGCCTGGGCGGAGGAGGCCGACGCGGGGGTGGCGGCCTGGGCGGGCGCCGCGGACAGGGCCATGCCCGTGGTGGCGGCGACCAGGGCGGCGGCGGTGAAGGCCTTCTTCGGGGAAGCGATGCGGCGGATGAAGGAGACGGACACGGAGAACCTCTTGCGTCGGGGACGGGGAGTCGCCCGTGTGCGGGACCACCAGTGAGGCGGTGGCCGGCCGCATACGTCGGCGCCTCGACCCGAGAGGGCCGGTGGCGCCTGGCGACGTCGTCCAGAGAAACAGGCTCGAAACGCGTCCGCAATGACCCCTTTTACTAGTTGTGGCCGGATGGAGGGGAAATATCGCTCGTGTGGCGCGGCTCTCAATGCGCAGGTCAGACGGGGTGCATCGAGGGACGTAACGGACATACCGGTCTACGGCTTCCGGTCGTAGGTGACCTGCGTCATGTGGGGTGCTTCACGCGCCGGCTGACCCGGCGGACACGCCCGCTCACGCAGCGCTCACCCGGGGGGCGCGTCGAATGTGACCGCGGTCTCGAAGGCGGCGCGCCGCGTGGCCCGGCGCAGGGCGCGCAGCACCGCCGGGCCGAGGGCGAGCGTCAGGACCACCGTGCAGACCGCCCGGCCCAGGTCCCAGCCGAGGGAGGTGGCCAGGCAGTAGGCGACGAACCGGGCCAGGTTGGCGGGGACCTCGGCGTGCGGGTCGAAGGAGATGCCGGAGGCCGAGCGGTCCAGGAAGGGCCAGCCCGCCAGGTTCATGACCGTGCCGTAGGCCAGGGCGGCGAGGAAGCCGTAGAGCGCCAGCAGCAGCAGTTCGGCGCGCCCGCGCAGCCGGACCGGGGCGGGCAGGCAGCCCGCACCCATCGTGAACCAGCCCATCGACAGCATCTGGAAGGGCAGCCACGGGCCCACCCCGCCCGTGAGCAGCGCGGACGCGAACATGGTGATCGAGCCGAGCGCGAAGCCGAAGCCGGGGCCGAGGACCCGGCCGCTGAGCACCATCAGGAAGAACATCGGCTCGATCCCGGCCGTGCCCGCGCCGACCGGCCGCAGCGCCGCCCCGGTCGCGGCCAGCACCCCCAGCATGGCGACGGCCTTCGGCCCGAGGTCCGACTCGGAGATCGTCGCCGCCACGACCGCCACGAGCAGCACCAGCAGACCGGCGAAGAGCCAGGGGGCGTCCTGTGCGTGGGCGCTGAGCTGCGAGGTGGGCGGGGCGAGGAAGGGCCACAGGAAGGCGACCGCCCCGACCGCGCTGACCAGGACCAGCGCGGCGAGGGACCGGGGGCCCAGCCGGACGGCGCGCAGGGCGCGCGGGGCGGGGGCGGGCCGGCCCGCGGGGGAGCGGTGACCGGCCGGCGCGGGGTGGTCTCGGCCGGCGACGACGGCGGGGCGGTGGTCGGGCGGCGTCCTCATGACAGGGCCTGCCGTACCTCGGCGACCGTGAGCCACTGCTGCGGGGCCAGGATCTTCGTCACCTGGGGAGCGAACGACGGGGAGGAGACCACGACCTCGGCCGTCGGGCCGTCGGCGATCACCTCGCCCTCGGCGAGCAGCACCACCCGGTGCGCGATCTCGGCGGCCAGCTCCACGTCGTGCGTGGCGAGCACGATCGCGTGCCCCTCGGCGGCCAGCGCGCGCAACACGGCGACCAGGCGTCCCTTGGCCCCGTAGTCCAGGCCGCGCGTCGGCTCGTCGAGCAGCAGCAGGGGCGGGCGGGCGGTCAGCACGACGGCCAGCGCGAGCGCCAGGCGCTGCCCCTCGGAGAGGTCGCGGGGGTGGGTGGCGTCCGTGATGCCCGGCAGCAGGCGGGTCACCAGGGCCCGGCAGGTGCCGGGTTCGGCGCCCGTGTCCCGGTCGGCCGCCGCGCACTCGGCGGCCACGGTGTCGGCGTACAGCAGGTCGCGCGGCTCCTGCGGGACGAGACCGACCCGGCGGAGCAGGTCGCGGGCCGGCACCCGGTGCGGGACGGCTCCGCCGACGCGCACCGTGCCGCCGGTGGGCTCGACCAGTCCGACCAGCGAGTTCAGCAACGTCGACTTGCCGGCGCCGTTGCGGCCCATCAGCGCGATCGTCTCGCCGGGGGCCACGGTCAGATCGACGTGCCGCAACGCCTCGACCCGGCCCCGGCGCACGGCCAGCGCCCGCACCTCGGCGACCTGCGCGGGACCGGACGGCGCCGCGACGGCCACCGCGCGCCGGAAGAGACGAGCCCGGAGACCGGTCCGGCCGGGCCGGCCGTGGGTGACCGGTGCCGGAGCGTCCGCAACGGGGGCGGCCGCGGTGGGTGTGCCGTCCGCCGGGGCCTGCGGGTCGGGGTCCGGCCGGACTCCGGTGACCGGTGCCGGAGTGTCCGGAACAGGGGCGGCCGCGGTGGGTGTACCAGCCGTCGGGGCCTGTGGGCCGGGGGTTGGGCGGCTTGTGGCCGGTACCGCGGTGGTCGGCGTGCCATCCGCCGGGGCCTGCGGGTCGGGATCCGGCCGGCCCTCAGTGGCCGGTGCCGCGGTGGTCGACGTGCCGTCCGTCGGGGCCTGTGCGCCGGGGGCTGGGCGGCTCCCGGTGACCGGTATCGGAGCGTCCGGAACACGGGCAGCGGTGGTCGGTGTGCCGTCCGCCGGTGTCCCCGGGGCGGGGGCCGGACGGCCCGGCGCGGCGCCTGCCGCCGCCAGGCGCTCCCGCAGAGCGCCCGCTCTGCGGCGCGCGTCCCGGACCGTCAGGGGCAGCGGGGACCAGCCCGCCAGCCGGCCGAGGTCGACGACCGGCGGGTACACCGGGGACACGGCCATCACCTCCGCCGGGTCGCCGTACAGCGGGGCGGCGCCGGGGGCGGGCAGCAGGACGACCCGGTCCGCGTACTGGATCACGCGCTCCAGGCGGTGCTCGGCCAGCAGTACCGTCGTGCCGAGGTCGTGCACCAGCCGCTGCAGCAGGGCCAGGACCTCCTCCGCGGCGGCCGGGTCCAGCGCCGAGGTCGGCTCGTCGAGCACCAGGACCCGCGGGTGCGGGGTGAGCACCGAGCCGATCGCGACCCGCTGCCGCTGCCCGCCGGACAGCGTGGCGATGGGCCGGTCGCGCAGGCCGGCGAGGCCGAGCAGGTCGAGGGTCTCCTCCACGCGCCGGCGCATCACCGCCGGGGCGAGCCCCAGCGACTCCATTCCGTAGGCGAGTTCGTCCTCCACGGTGTCCGTCACGAAGTGGGCGAGCGGATCCTGCCCCACCGTGCCGACGACGTCGGCGAGTTCGCGCGGCTTGTGGGTGCGGGTGTCCCGGCCCGCGACCGTGACCCGCCCGCTCAGCGTGCCGCCGGTGAAGTGCGGCACGAGCCCGCTGACCGCGCCCAGCACGGTCGACTTGCCGGCCCCCGACGGACCGGCCAGCAGCACCAGTTCACCCTCGGGCACCTCGAAGTCCACACCGCGGACGGTCGGTTCGGCGGCACCCTCGTAGGTGACGCTCACCTGCTCGAAGCGGATCACGACGGCTCCTCGGTCTCCAGGGGGGCCTTCGGCACGACGAAGGCGGGCAGCAGGGCGAGCAGGACCGCCGCGGCCGGCCCCACGGGCAGCGCCGGGGCCACGAGCGGTACGACGCCGGGGTGCAGCGCCGCCGGGTCGCGGGCGGCGGCCAGGGCGAGCAGCGCGGCGACCGCCGCCCCCGAGCCCGCCACCAGCCAGGCCCGCACCCCCCACGGGTCCGGACGGTACCGGGTGCGCGGCGAACGCCGGCCGCCCAGCCGCAGGCCGGCGAGCGCGGCCGCGACCCCGAGGAGCAGTACCGGCAGCCCGTAGGCGCCGCCCTCCGCGGTGAGCAGCCCGTAGGTCCCCGCGCACACGCCGAGCAGGCCGCCGAGGGTCAGCGCGGTCGTCGTACGGCGCACCGGGGCCGCGACGGCGGCGGTACGGCCGTAGCCCCGGGCCTCCATCGCGGCGGCGAGCGCCACCGAACGCTCCAGCGCGCCCTCCAGCACCGGCAGTCCCACCTGGAGCAGGCCCCGCAGCCCCCGGTCCGGGCGGCCGCGCAGCCGGCGGGCGGCGCGCAGCCGCCGGACGTCGGCGACGAGGTGCGGGGCGAAGGTCAGGGCGACGACCACGGCCACGCCCACCTCGTACAGCGCCCCCGGCAGCGACTTCAGCAGCCGGGAGGGGGCGGCGAGGGCGTTCGCGGCGCCGACGCAGATCAGCAGGGTGGCCAGCTTCAGCCCGTCGTACGCGGCGAACAGGAGCGCCTCGGCGGTGACCCTGCCGCCGAGGCGGATGCCCTGCGCCCAGTGCGGGAGCGGGACTTCGGGCAGCGTGAACAGGGTGTGGGTGCCGGGGATGGGCGAGCCGAGCGCCGTCGCGAAGAAGAGGCGCACGAGCAGGACCGCGACGGCGAGCTTCGCGAAGGCGGTGTAGGAGCGGGCCCAGGGGGCGGGGGAGCGGTGCGTGGCCACGACGTAGCCGGACACGGCGACGAGCAGGGCGAGCAGGAGGGGATTGGTGGTGCGGGTCGCGGCCGTGCCCAGCCCGAGGGCCCACAGCCACCAGGCCCCCGGGTGCAGGGCGGCGGCACCCCGCGCGCCCCGGCGGGGGCCCGTCGCGGGACCGCTCCTAGACATCCCTGCGCCGCCGCGCCTGCCACACCGCCGCACCGGCCAGGACGGCGATCACTCCCGCGCCGATGGGCAGGCCGAGAGAGGGCCCGCTGTCCTGCCCGGCCTTCTCGTCACCACCGGCCGGCTTCTTGTCCCCGGCCGTCTGTCCGCCGCCGGACACCTGCTCCCCGCAGCCCTTGCGGGGATACCCGGCGATCGCGCACAGCAGGGCGTTGGTGTCGTAGCGCAGGGGCTTCGCGGTCGCGGCGAGGGCCTCGGCCGCCGTCGCGTCGGGGGCGACGCGGGCACAGACCGTGCGGCGGGCGGGCGGCCGCTCGCCGGAGGGGGCGTCCGCCGGGGTGCCGAAGTCGAGGACGAGGGCCACGCGCTTCGTGCCCGGTTTCGCGGGCGTGCCCGCGCAGATGGTGGCGAAGTCCGCCGTGCCGCGCGGCCGGGTGGCGTCCGCGGAGTCCGCGCTCACCGCGAACCGGAACCCCTGGACGGCGCCGTCGCCGGGGCGGGCCGTCGACGGGCCCTCGGTGGCGTACGTCCAGTGGCCGCCCGAGCGCTCCCAGAACGACCAGTAGCGGTACCCGGTCGCGTGCGCCGGCAGGGTGGCCTCGGCCACCAGGGCGAACGCGGCGACGAGCAGGGCCGTGGCACGGCGGACGGCGGTCACGGCTGCCGCTTCTTCCGGCGCCCGCCGAGCAGCAGGCCGAGGCCGGCGACCACGACGACACAGCTGCCGACGATCCACCAGACACGGGAACCGGAATCCCCGTCGGACTTCTCCGCCCGGCTCCCGGCGGCGGGCTTCGCCGCCTGCCGCGGAGCCGGCCCGAGCTTGTTCAGCGCCTGCACCAGGTCCGTGCCGCCGAAGTCGCGCGGATCGGCGCCGACGGCGTGCGCGGCGAGGATCAGCTGGGCGTAGGCGGCGGGACCGCTCTGCCGCGCCCACGTCGCCGCGTTCTTCTCCAGCCAGGCGTACGGCTTCTTCGCCTGCGCGGTCCAGCCGTCCGCCGCGAGCGCGACGACCGTGTCGGCGGTGTTGCCGTAGTCGGGCTGGTCCTTGGCGCCGGGCAGGGCGGACTTGAGGTGGCCGGTGCGGGCGACCGCGCCGGCCAGGTAGGCGGCGGCGTTGTCCGCGAGCCGTACGGGGGTGGCCTTGCCCGCCGCCGTGCAGGCGGGGGCCTTGTCCCGGGCCGTGCCCGGCCGCACCACGAAGCCCTTGCCGAGGGCGCCGAGCACACCCGCGGCCGTGGCGTCCGCGTTGGCGACCAGCTTGCCCTTCTTGTCGGGCTGGTAGGCGAGGGCGCCGCCGCCGTCCGCGGTGCAGTCGAGGGCCTGCGCGCGCAGCAGGTCGTACGGGCTGCCCTTGCCGAGGCGGAGCTTGCCGGGGTCCTGGCCGACCGCGGCGAAGGCGCCGACGACGACGGAGGTGGAGTTGGTGTCGCTCGGGCTGCCCGGCGTGTAGCCCCAGCCGCCGTCCTTGTTCTGCAGCGTCGACAGCCAGACCAGGGCCTTGCGGACCTCGGTGCCGTGCCCGCCGAGCGCCTGCAGGGCCTGGACGGCGGCGGCCGTGCTGTTGGTGTCGGGCTGGGCGCCGCCCTTGCCCTCGCAGGGCTTGGCGGTGTCGGCGCGGAACGCGGCGAAGCCGCCCTTGTCGCACTGCTGCCCCACCAGCCAGCCGACGGCCTGGGCGCCGGGCTTGTAACCGACCGTGTGCTGGGCCAGCAGGGCGAGCGACTGGCGCCACACGCCGTCGTACGTCGGGTCGGCCGTGCCGAACAGCCCTGCGGGGGCGCTCGCCTTGGGGGAGGGGGAGGCGCCGGCGGCCGTGGCGGGTGCGGCGGCGGCCAGCACGCCTATGGCGGCGAGGGCCGCGGCACTGCGGCGGACGTTCATGGGGGACTGCCTCTCCCTGCGGGGAGCCTGCAGCGCACGGGAACACCCCGGGCGGCTCGGCTCCGTAAACCTCGACGGTGCCGCGCGCGGCGGGCCGCCGCGCGCGTGAGCCGGTCAACGTCCGTCCGGGGCAGTCCGGCTCACCGCCCGGAAAGCGGGGGGCGGTTCACGGTTGCGGGTCAGCGCCGGAATTGCACCGGCTTCCCCCCGTACGGGTGTGATGACGACGTCGCCACTTTACCGGCAGCCGCGGCGGGGCCGAGGAGTGGCCGTGGGCACAGCGGCGCGGTGACCGGGGTCACTCCCCGCCGGCCGTCGCCCCACCGCCGGGGGCCGGCGCGCAACGCTCAAGCCGCCCAGGGGACTTGAGGCGTCACCGTGACCTCCAGGTAGCGCGCCAGACGGTCGATCAGGCGGCTGCACTCCGCGGGGTCCTCGCCCTCCACCACCCAGTGCGCGATCCGGTCGCCCGACCCGGCGGTGACCATGTCGCCCGGCCGCAGGGTGAGGACCAGCGCGTCACCGAACGGCTCGCCCGCGACCGCGGGGTCCACGGCCAGATGGGTCAGGCGGCCCGTCGCGGCCGGGTGGGCGAACTGGATCGCCGCCGCCCGTTGCCGGGTGGGGGAGACGTCCGGGAGCCGCCCGGTGGCCAGTTCGGCCGCGGCCCGCGCGAGGTCGACACCGGTGGCCCGCTCGACCAGCAGCGGGATCAGGTCGCCCGGCAGGCACGGCACGACGTCGGCGACCCGGGGGCCGCGCTCGGTGAGCCGCAGCTCGATGTGGACGACGGTGTGGGTGAGCCGCAGGGCCCGTACCGTCCGCTCCACCGTGTGGCGCAGGAACCGGTTGTGCAGCAGCCCGTCGTGCGCGTGCACGGAGTGCCGCAGCGGCTGCCGGGCCGGCGGCGGGCCCGGCGTCGTGCGGGTCAGGGCGGCGATGCGGACCTCGTCGTCCAGCACCACCGCCTCGGCGCAGACGAGTTGCCCCCCGGTGTCCTCCGGGCCGGCCGAGGGCACCTTGTGGCGGGCCAGCAGCGCCCGCAGCGCGGCCGGCCGGGCGCAGGCCTCGGCCGTCTCCTCCGGCACGCCGGCCAGCCCCAGCCGGGCGGCGATCCGCGCCGCGCCGGGCAGCTGCTCCCTGGTGGCCGGCAGCACACCGCGCACGGAGTGCCGTGCCGCGTACCGGACGACCGCCTCCCCGCCCGCGTCGGCCGCGATGTGGCCGGACAGATAGGGGCGGGCCCAGGCGGGCGGGGCGGTGTCGGCCAGCACCACCGGGTGGACCGCCGCGATCCGCGCCAGCGGATGCTCCGCGTACGCGGCCGGGTGGCCGGTCCCGAGCAGGAGGACGGGCTGAGGCATCGGAGCCTCACCTTCGTGGGGAGAAGGCGGACAGCGGAACGCCCCGGATGCTGCTCCCCCATAGGCAGCACCCGGGGCGGGTCGATCTTGCTCTCTGTGTCCCGATCCTCACCCACCGCACCCTCAACTGTCAACGATTGCTGCCAGTTTGGGCAAGGTGCGTTGTCACGTCTGGTCGGCGTCAGGGGGACCGGGTAGCCTCGGCAGCTCTCAGCCAAGGAACGGACGACACGCCCCGGGGGGCCTCGGTGAGTGACGCCTACGGACCGCTGGCCGACGTGCTGGACCGGCTCGGGGAGCTGACCGGCCGGCCGGGCCGGCTACCGGAGGTCCTGGACGTGGCCGGACTCTCCCACCGCACCGGCATCCCCGTCGGCGTCGTCGTGGAACTGCTCTCCGGCGGCCGGGCACCCGACGCCTGCCTCGCCCAACGGGTGCGGCAGCGACTGGACTTCATCCGCGAGACGCGCCGGCGTCCGGACGGCAAGCGGTACTCGCTGGACGAACTGGCCAGGATCGCCGGGACCAGCCGGCAGTGGCTGAGCGAGTGGCGCAAGAGCGGCATGCCGAGCCTGGAGCACACCGACCGGCTGCGCCGGTTCTTCGGCCTGCCGGCGGGCTTCTTCACCGCGGACGAACAGGAAGCGCTGCACGTGGCGCTGCAGCCGGTGCTGCAGAGCCTGGAGGCGGAGGCGGACCCGCTGCTGCGCCTGCGCCAGAGCGGCCTGAACCGCCTGGCGGCCCGCGCCCCCCAGATGAACGCCCGCCAGCTGGCGACGCTGGCGGACCTGGCGGAGATGATCATCGCGTCGGAGCGGGCGGGGAGTCCGGCGGGGGCGGAGCGGGCGGGCGCCTGAGCGGTCCGCGGCCTGGTGGGCGGGGATCAGCCGGCCTTCGGTGTGGGCCCGCCGAACGCCAGGTGCAGGGTGCGGGAGGCGATCAGCCACGCGCCGTCGACCCGGCGGAAGGCGTCCGTGTAGGTGCCGACCTGGACCGGTGGGCCCGGCGGGACCATGCCGCCGGACCAGCCGTCGACGCGGTAGGTCGTGAAGTACGAGGTGGCGGTCGCCGTGTCCGGCGAGGCCGGTGTGACGACGACGTTCGACATGATCCGGCGGGAGAGCCGGTCGTCCGGCCGGGCCCCGAAGTACGCCCGCAGTGCCGGCCGCCCCCGGGCCCGCCGCCCGGCACCGGGCGGCGGCCACTGCCAACTGCCGTCCTCGGTGAACAGCTCCGCCACCGACGCGGGTTCACCGAGGTCGAGCCGGTGGACGAACTCCAGAACCACGCGCTCGCAGGCGCGCTCGGCGATCAGCCGCTGCATGGCATCCATGAGCCATTCCAGCAGCTCCGCCCACCCGGCGGCGACCGCTTTCCCCCACCACGTACGTGATCGGCCACGCCGCCGACGCGAGAGAAAATGTCCCTATTTGTAGGGTTCCGTCCCCGCCCGGCGCGCTATGCTGAAAGCAGCCTACGAGGCGAGTGAGGGAGTCCGACCGGAGTAGCCGACTTGGGCGAGACGCTGAGGCATCCGCCGAGGCCGACGTCGACGGTAGGGCTGAGAGGCCGGAAGGCAGCAGTCGGGCCGGAAGGCGACCCCCATTACCTGATCCGGACCATGCCGGCGAAGGGAACCCGTCTCGTAGGTCCTTTCGTGCCCGGAGTCGGGACGGCGAAGAGCCGTCACCCCGGCGCCCGCGCCTCGTCACCGCCTCCCCGCGCCCCCTCCGGATCCGTCAGGTCGATCAGCCGGCACACCGTCTCGATGTCGATCTTGACCTGGGCGATGGAGGCGCGGCCGGACAGCCAGGTGATCAGGGCCGAGTGCCAGGTGTGCTCGATGACGCGGACGGCGGAGAGCTGGTCGGGGGTCGGGTGCTCCAAACCCATCGCGTCCAGGATGATCGCGGTGGTCTGCCGGGAGACCTGGTCGACCTCGGGGGAGACGCTGCGGTCGGCGAAGGTGAGGGCGCGGACCATCGCCTCGGCCAGGTGCGGCTCGCGCTGCAGGGCGCGGAAGGCGCGCATCAGGGTCTCCGCCACCCGTTCGGCGGCCGTGTCACCCGTCGGGGGCTTCCTGCGCAGGGTGCCGTGCAGGTGCTCCAGCTGGTCCTGCATGGTGGCCACCAGAAGGTGGACCTTGGACGGGAAGTAGCGGTACAGGGTGCCGAGGGCGACCTGTGAGGACTCGGCGACCTCGCGCATCTGCACGGCGTCGAAGCCGCCCCGGCCGGCCAGCTGCGCGCTCGCCTGCAGGATCCGGCGGCGGCGGGCCTCCTGCCGCTGCGTGAGCGGCGGCGAGACAGGCCGAGAAATACTGGCTTCCGCAGGCATGGGTCCCGTCCGTGACAGTCGGTGAGGACATCATTGAGGCACGTGATCGCCCGGCCGGGGCAGGGGCCCGAGTCGTGGCGTGAATCACCTGATCCATCGCTCCCTGCGGACCTACCTGCCGGTAGATTCAGAGCCTCTTGAACGATCAAGTCTGAAACTTGTTCTAGATTAGCGTCCCGTCATAGTGTCGCGGGACAGTGCAGGGAGAAGGGGGCCCAGAGTGACCGCTGAGGCCAGTCAGGCGGCGTCCCACCCGGACCTCGCCGCCGGTGGGGGTCCCTCCCGCTCGAGCGTAGCCGAGAGTGGGGGAGAGCGACCGCTCCACATCGCGCTTCTCACCTATAAAGGGAACCCGTTCTGCGGGGGCCAGGGCGTCTACGTACGGCACCTCTCCCGCGAGCTGAGCCGCCTCGGCCACCGCGTCGAGGTCATCGGCTCCCAGCCGTACCCCGTCCTCGACGAGGGCCACCCCGGGCTGCGCCTGACCGAGCTGCCCAGCCTCGACCTCTACCGCCAGCCCGACCCTTTCCGCACCCCGAAGCGGGACGAATACCGGGACTGGATCGACGCCCTCGAGGTCGCCACCATGTGGACCGGCGGCTTCCCCGAGCCGCTGACCTTCTCCCTGCGCGCCCGCCGCCATCTGCGCGCCCGGCGCGGTGAGTTCGACGTCGTGCACGACAACCAGACCCTCGGCTACGGGCTGCTGGGCGACGTCGGGGCGCCCCTGGTCACCACCATCCACCACCCCATCACCGTCGACCGGCAGCTCGAACTGGACGCCGCCGAGGGCTGGCAGCGCCGGCTGTCCGTGCGGCGCTGGTACGCCTTCACCCGCATGCAGAAGCGGGTCGCGCGCCGACTGCCGTCGGTGCTCACCGTCTCCGGCACCTCCCGGCAGGAGATCACCGACCACCTCGGCGTGCGCCCGGACCGCGTCCACGTCGTCCACATCGGCGCCGACACCGGCCTGTTCGCGCCCGACCCCGCCGTGCCCGAGGTGCCCGGCCGGATCGTCACCACCTCCAGCGCCGACGTGCCCCTCAAGGGCCTGGTCTTCCTGGTCGAGGCGCTCGCCAAGGTGCGCACCGAGCACCCGGCCGCCCACCTCGTCGTCGTCGGCAAGCGCCCCACTGAGGGCCCGGTCGCCCAGGCCGTCGAGCGCTACGGCCTCGAGGACGCCGTCGAGTTCGTCAAGGGCATCTCCGACGCCGAACTCGTCGACCTGATCCGCTCGGCCCAGGTCGCGTGCGTGCCCTCCCTCTACGAGGGCTTCTCGCTGCCCGCCGCCGAGGCCATGGCCACCGGCACCCCGCTGCTCGCCACGACCGGCGGCGCGATCCCGGAGGTCGCCGGCCGCGACGGCGAGACCTGCCTGGCCGTGCCGCCGGGTGACCCGGGCGCGCTGGCCGCCGGGCTGAACCGGCTGCTCGGCGACCGCGAACTGCGGGTCCGGCTCGGCCGGGCGGGCCGCGAGCGGGTGCTGCGGCACTTCACGTGGGCCCGCGCCGCCGAGGGCACGGTGGCCCGCTACCGGGAGGCCGTCGCCCGCCACGAGGGCCGCGCGGGCGCACCGGGCCGTACGGCCGCCGCCCCCACGGCCGTACGCGCGGGAGCCTTCCCCTCCGACCCCGAGATCCCCGACCGCGCAACCTCCGACCGCGAAAGCAGGGCCACGTGCTGACCGTCGACTTCTCCCGGTTCCCGCTCGCCCCCGGCGACCGTGTCCTGGACCTCGGCTGCGGGGCCGGCCGGCATGCCTTCGAGTGCTACCGGCGCGGCGCGCAGGTCGTGGCCCTCGACCAGAACGGCGAGGAGATCCGCGAGGTCGCCAAGTGGTTCGCGGCGATGAAGGAGGCGGGCGAGGCGCCGGAGGGCGCGACCGCCACCGCCATGGAGGGCGACGCCCTCGCCCTGCCGTTCCCCGACGAGTCCTTCGACGTCGTCATCATCTCCGAGGTGATGGAGCACATCCCCGACGACAAGGGCGTGCTCGCCGAGATGGTGCGCGTGCTCCGGCCCGGCGGCCGCATCGCCGTCACCGTGCCCCGCTACGGCCCCGAGAAGGTCTGCTGGGCGCTGTCCGACGCCTACCACGAGGTCGAGGGCGGCCACATCCGCATCTACAAGGCCGACGAGCTGGTGGCGAAGGTCCGCGAGGCCGGCCTGCGGCCGTACGGCAGCCACCACGCGCACGCGCTGCACTCGCCGTACTGGTGGCTGAAGTGCGCGTTCGGCGTCGACAACGACAAGGCGCTGCCGGTGCGGGCGTACCACAAGCTGCTGGTCTGGGACATCATGAAGAAGCCGCTCGCCACCCGGATCGCCGAGCGGGCGCTGAACCCGGTCCTCGGCAAGAGCTTCGTCGTCTACGCCACCAAGCCGCACCTGCCGCGGGTGGACGCCCGGTGACCACTCCCCGGACAGAACACCTCGTCCTGCCCGGGGTGCTCACCGCCGGGCAGGCCGCCGCGACCGTGCGCGGCATCCTCGCCGTGCAGCGGGAGGACGGCGCGATCCCCTGGTTCCGCGGGCACCACCTCGACCCGTGGGACCACACCGAGGCCGCGATGGCGCTGGACGCGGCCGGCGAGCACGAGGCCGCCGAGCGGGCGTACGACTGGCTCGCGCGGCACCAGAACGAGGACGGCTCCTGGTACGCCGCCTACGCCGACGGCGCCCACGACGACGTCACCGACCGTGCCCGCGAGTCCAACTTCGTCGCCTACATAGCGGTCGGCGTGTGGCACCACTACCTGTCCACCGGCGACGACACGTTCCTGGACCGCATGTGGCCGACCGTCCACGCGGCCGTCGAGTGGGTGCTGCGGCTGCAGCAGCCCGGCGGGCAGATCGGCTGGCGGCGCGACGACGACGGCACGCCCGCCGAGGACGCGCTGCTCACCGGCTCCTCCTCCGTCCACCACGCGCTGCGCTGCGCGCTCGCCATCGCCGAGCAGCGCGAAGAACCGCAGCCGGACTGGGAGTTGGCGGTGGGGGCGCTACGGCACGCGATCCGGCTGCACCCCGAGCGGTTCCTCGACAAGGACCGCTACTCGATGGACTGGTACTACCCGGTCCTCGGCGGCGCCCTGACGGGGGCGGAGGCCAAGGCGCGCATCGAGACGGACTGGGACCGCTTCGTCGTCCCCGGTCTCGGCGTGCGCTGCGTCGTGCCCAACCCGTGGGTGACCGGCGGCGAGTCGTGCGAACTCGCCCTGGCGCTGTGGGCGTTGGGCGAGTCCGACCGCTCACTGGAGATCCTCCAGTCGATCCAGCACCTGCGCGATCCGGAGAGCGGCCTGTACTGGACGGGCTACGTCTACGACGACGACGCCGTCTGGCCCCGCGAACTGACCACCTGGACGGCTGGCTCCCTCCTGCTGGCCGTCGCCGCCCTGGGCGGCCACGAAGCCACGTGCGCGGTGTTCGGAGGGGAGTACCTGCCGTCCGGCCTGGACCCCGACTGCTGCGGCTGACCGACCGCCGCCGACCGGCCGGTGCCGGTCGGCGGGAGGACGGCAGCGCGGTCAGTGCCGGTGCATCCGGTTCGCGATGGCGTGGCCCACGAACAGGTAGACCACGGCGGCGAGGCCGTAGCCGGCGACCACCCGGGCCCAGGCCGCGTCGAAGGTGAACAGGTCGTGGGACCAGGAGGCCAGCCAGGAGGCGGCGTCATGGACGAACTGCACCAGGGAGTTGCCCCGGTTGGCGTCCAGCAGGTACATCAGGATCCACAGGCCGAGGATCACAGCCATGATGTCGGCGACGACCGCGATGACCGTCCCGGCCTGATTCGCACCGTTGCGATATCTAGACATGGCTTCCGGATTGCCGCTCCGCGCACGGTGAAACCGGGGCGGGCTCACCCGGACGGAGCCGCCCGGGTGGCCCACTGCGTCCGCGCAGGTGAGCCTGCCGAAGGAAGCACCCGCTCGGGGAGACACGTCCGGAGGACCTCGTGCCCGTACCGATACGTCGCCTCTGCGTGGCGCTCACCCTGTGCTGCGCCCTCATCGCCGGCACCACCGCCTGCGGAGGCGGGAAGAGCGGTACGCGGCAGTCGCGGTCCGCGGACGTCACCGCCCAGGCGGCCACCCCGAGCCCCAGCACCTCCGCGCAGAAGCAGAAGTTCGCCAAGACCCGGTTCGTGCTGAACGCGGGCCTCGCCGCCGGCGCCACCTACGAGTGGATCGTCAAGCCCTGGAAGGCCGGCAAGTTCAACAAGGGCGCCCACGGCCGCAAAACGGCCCTGGTCAAGGCCGGTCTCGCCGGTGTCTTCACCTACAACCGGCTCAAGGCGGCCCAGAAGAACGCCCAGGGCGACCCGGCCCTGGCCAAGGCCCTGGCGCCCCTGTCCGCCGGCATCGCGGCGCTGAAGGGCCTGCCGGCCAAGCTCCGCAAGGGCGACCAGAACGCGGCCGGTTCCTTCGACGACGTCATCAACAAGGTGAAGGACGCCGGGAAGCAGGCCGGCGCGCCGGTCAAGAACCAGGTCCCGTCGACGTCCCAGCTCACCAAGGGCCAGTGACAGAACCGCAGTTGTACGGCGACGGCCCCCCGCCCGCAAGGGGCGAGGGGCCGTGGGCGGCGGGAGGCGTGCCTCAGCCGCGCTGGATGCCCGAGGTGTCCTGCAGCACGCCACGGCGGCCGTCCTGCGTCTGCGCCACCAGCGCGGCACCGCGCTGCTCGACGGCCAGGTACCAGGTGCCCGGTGCCAGTTCGGCGATCGGGGCGGGCGAGCCGTCCTCCGAGAACAGCGGACGGGCCACCGGCACGGCGAACCAGAACGGCGAGAAGTCCTGGGCGGCGGCCGGCGCACCCGGCTGCGGGCCCGCGGCGGCCGGCGCACCCGGCTGCTGCCCGAACGGCTGGCCGGGCTGCGGCTGGGCACCGTACGGCTGGCCCGGCTGCGGCTGGGCGCCCGGGTAGCCGTAACCACCGGCCGGCTGGGCGCCGTAGGGCTGCGGCGCGGCCGGCTTCGGGGCCGGGATCAGGGCGGCCTGGAGGGCGGGGACGAGCGGGGTGGCGACGGCGGCGGCGGCCATCAGCAGCGTGGCGATGAGGGCGATGATCAGGCCCGTACCGGCGCTGGGACCGTCGTTGGAGTTGCCGAAGTTGTTCGCGCCGCCGGCCGGGTCGATGACGTTGCCGAGCGCGCTCCACGCGGCGAACACCGCGAACGCGACGCCGAACGCGCCGAGTTCGAGGCCCGCGACCTTGCGCGGCTGCGGCAGGGCCCGGGCGACCACGATCAGCGCGGCGCCGATGATCCCTGCCAGTACGACGCTGAGCAGGACCGGTCCGCTTGCCCACAGGCTCGGGAGGTCGAGGCCGTCCGGGGCCCCGTCGTACGAGTAGTTGTCGAGGAACGACGCGATGAACAGCAACACCGCTGCTCCGATCACCACGCCGTCGCCTCTAGTGAGGGAGCGGATATTCACCTTGGGTCCTTCGTAGGTCGGCTCGTCGTCGGTAGACACTATCGTCCGGAAGATCGGACTGTCCGGCCGGTTCCGCCCGTCGGTCACGACCGGCGCAGGAAACTCACGATTCCCTCGGAGATCCCCTGCGCGGCCTTCTGCCGCCAGGCGCCACTGGTCAGCAGTGCCGCGTCCTTGCTATCGCGCATGTTGCCGCACTCGATGAACACCTTGGGAACCGTTGACAGATTGAGACCGCCCAGGTCCGTGCGTGTGACGAGTCCGGTACCGGCGCCGAGGTAGTTGGACGGCGGCTCGCCGGTGACGCGCAGGAACGTGCCCGCGATGCGCGTGCCGAGGTCGCGGGAGGGGCCGGTGATCGGGCGGGTGTCGGCGGCCCCGGCGTGCACGGATCCCGGCAGGATCACGTGGTAGCCGCGGTCGCCCTCGGCCGCGCCGTCGGCGTGGATGGAGATGGCGGCGTCCGCGCGCGCGGTGTTGCCGATCCGCGCCCGCTCGTCCACGCACGGACCCCAGGCCGGGCCGTCCGCGTCGCGCGTCAGCTTGACCGTGGCACCCTGCCGTTCGAGGATCGCGCGCAGCCGGTGCGCCACGTCCAGCGTGAACCGGGCCTCCGTGTAACCGGCGTTGGTGGACGTGCCGGTGGTGTCGCACTCCTTGCGGTTCGTCCCGATGTCCACCTGGCGGTTGATCTCCGCCGCGTGCTGGAAGTTGCCCGGGTTGTGCCCCGGGTCGATGACGACGACCTTCCCCTTCAGCGGGCCGGACCCGGTGGGGGCCGGGGCGTCCGGCTTCCGGCTCGGCGCCTTGGCGTCGGGGCTGCCCGACCCGGAGCGCGTGGCCGGCGGCGCGGCCGTACGGACGGAGGACCCGGAGGTCGAGGAGGCCGCCGAGGTCACGGAGGGCGACGCGGGGCCCACGGCGCCGGAGGAGCCGCCGGACCCGCCCACCGCCTCGTACACCAGCCAGCCGAGCAGCGCACCGGGCACCAGCGCGGCGAGCGCGACGGTCAGCGGCCCGCGCCGGGCCCGGCGCGGCTGCGGCGGATCGAAGTCGGGTCCCAGATACGACACGCCTGCCACCCTAGCGGCAGGCCGGCGCCCGCACATGGCGGAGACGGCCAACCGGTACGGGAGTGGCCGGCGGGGTGCAGACCGTGTCGGAAACCGCGCACGATCAGCCACCCGGCGACCGCGAGGACGACCAGGTACAGCCCGACGCCGACGGCCCGGCCCAGCCCCCTGCGGCCGCTGCCCGCGAGCGCGTTGCCGAGAAGGCCCACGAGCGGCGCACCGAAGACGATCAGGAGCAGCCCGATCGGAAAGTCCACAACCCCACCCCCGTGCGGGACCGCCCCGCGGCGGTTCGTGGCGCGGGAGTCTAGACCACACCCCGGGCGCCGGTCCGCCGCAGCACGCGCAGCGACCCCGTCGCGGACACCTCCGTGAACGCCCCCGAGTCCAGGGCCCGCAGGTAGACCCGGTACGGGGCCTGGCCGGTGAACTCGTCCTCGGGGTGCGGGAAGACGTCGTGGATGACGAGGAGGCCGCCCTCCGCGACGTGCGGGGCCCAGCCCTCGTAGTCCGCGTTCGCGTGCTCGTCGGTGTGGCCGCCGTCGACGAACACGAGGCCGACCGGGGAGTTCCAGATCGCGGCGATCTGCGGCGAGCGGCCGACCAGGGCGACCACGTGGTCCTCCAGGCCCGCCCGGTGCAGGGTGCGGCGGAAGGTGGGCAGCGTGTCCATCAGGCCGATCTCGGGGTCGACGGTCTCAGGGTCGTGGTAGTCCCAGCCCGGCTGCTGCTCCTCGCTGCCCCGGTGGTGGTCCACGGTGAGCGCGGTGACCCCGGCCTCCCGGGCCGCGTCGGCGAGCAGGATGGTGGAACGCCCGCAGTAGGTCCCGACCTCCAGCAGCGGCAGCCCCAGCCGCCCGGCCTCCACCGCGGCCGCGTACAGCGCCAGCCCCTCGTCCACGGGCATGAACCCCTTCGCCGCCTCGAACGCGGCCAGGATCTCGGGCTTGGGTGCGGGGGCGGGCATCGGGGGCCTTCCGGTCGTCGTACGACTGTCTGGGCGCCCATGCTGCCGTATCCCCGGCCCGCGGGTGACAGGGGGTACGGCAGACGCCCGGTTACGCCGTGACCGTCTCGCCGGGCAGGGACAGGTCCAGCTCGACCGCGCGGTCCTCGCCGTGGTGGGTGGCGGACGACGCGAGCGGCCCGTGGCCGAAGGCCCGCGCGGCCAGCACGTACGCGCCCTGGGTGGGGACGGCGAGCGTGTACGAGCCGTCCTCGGCGGAGACGGTGGCGCCCGCCTGGCGGCCCCGGCGGTCGATCAGGGTGACCTTGGCGCGGGCGACCGGGGTGCCGTCGGCGCCCAGGATCCGGCCGCGGAAGCCGCGCAGCACCTCCTCGGCGCGCTCCAGCGCCGCGTCCTCCTCGCTGCTCGCCCGCAGCTGGACGTGCCGGGCCGGGCGGGGCGCCCGGGGCAGGAGGACGGCGAACAGCAGACCCACCGCGACGGCGGCCGTGGCGATCAGGAAGGAGACCCGGAAGCCGTGCATCGTCGGGACGGCGACGCCGCCCACCGTGTGCGCGGTGTTGGCCAGCACCATGCCGATGACGGCGCTGGAGACGGACGTGCCGATCGACCGCATCAGCGTGTTCAGGCCGTTGGCGGCGCCGGTCTCCGAGGCCGGGACCGCGCCGACGATCAGCGCGGGCAGCGAGGAGTAGGCGAGGCCGATGCCCGCGCCGAGGATCACCGCGATGACCAGGCTCTGCCAGGGCGCGCTCATGAGGCCGAGCCCGGCGCCGTACCCGATCGCGATGACCAGCATGCCGAGGATCAGGGTGACCTTGGGCCCGTACCGGGCGGACAGCCGGGCGTAGACGGGCGCGGTGAGCATCATCGTCAGGCCCAGGGGCGCGACGAGCAGGCCGGCGGAGACCATCGACTGGCCGAGGCCGTAGCCGGTCGCCTTCGGCAGCTGGAGCAGCTGGGGCAGGACCAGGGAGACGACGTAGAAGGAGACGCCGACCATGATCGAGGCGAGGTTGGTGAAGAGCACGGCCGGGCGGGCGGTGGTGCGCAGGTCCACCAGCGGGGCCGCCAGGCGCAGCTCCAGCACGCCCCACAGCAGCAGCACGACCGCCGCCGCGGCGAACAGGCCGAGCGTGGTGCCCGAGGTCCAGCCCCAGTCGCTGCCCTTGGTGATCGGCAGCAGGAACAGGACCAGTCCGGCGGACAGGCCGAGCGCGCCCAGCAGGTCGAAGGAGCCCTTCGCCCGCATCGGGGACTCGGGGACGGTGAGGAGCGTGAGGGCGATGGAGAGCACGCCGAGGCCGGCGGCGCCGTAGAACAGGACGTGCCAGTCGGTGTGCTGCGCCACCAGGGCCGCGGCGGGCAGCGCGAGGCCGCCGCCGACGCCGATGGAGGAACTCATCAGGGCCATGGCCGAGCCGAGCCGCTCGCGCGGCAGCATGTCCCGCATCAGACCGATGCCGAGGGGTATCGCGCCCATGGCGAAGCCCTGCAGGGTACGGCCCGCGATCATGGTGAGCAGGTCGCTGGTGAGGGCGCTGACCAGGGCGCCCACCACCATCACGGCGAGGCTGAGGATCAGCATGCGCCGCTTGCCGTAGAGGTCGCCCAGGCGGCCCATGATCGGGGTGGCGACGGCGCCGGAGAGGAGGGTGGAGGTGAGGACCCAGGTGGCGTTGCTGGGTGCGGTGCCCAGCAGTTGCGGCAGGTCCTTGATGACCGGCACGAGCAGGGTCTGCATCACCGCGACCACGATGCCCGCGAAGGCGAGCACCGGAACCACGGCGCCGCCGGCCCGCCGGCTGGGTTGGTCGGTCGTGTGGGTCATCTGTGAGGCCTCCCGCGTGACATGAGTGCCGGGTAAACCTCGTATGCACAGGCAACTATTCCGTTGCTTCGGGCCTCTAACGAATCCTTGACCGACTCATGGGTATCTGAGCGGACGTCAGCGGCGCGCGACCGGCCTTCGGGGGAGGAGGAGCGGGCGCGGCGTAGGACCGGGGACCTACGCCCCGCTGGGCCGAAATCCCGATGCAAGGACCGTCACCGGGTTGAGAGCATGACACGCATGCTCGAAGCCGCCCGCACCACGCCCTCGGCGTCGCGCCGTACCGCCCCGCCCACCTGGCTGGTGGTGGCGGTGGCCTGCGCGGGCCAGTTCCTGGTCGTGCTCGACGTGTCCGTCGTCAACGTCGCCCTGCCGTCGATGCGGACGAGCCTCGGACTGGACGCGGCCGGCCTGCAGTGGGTGGTGAACGCCTACGCGATCGCCTTCGCCGGGTTCATGCTGCTCGGCGGGCGGGCCGGTGACCTCTACGGCCGCAAGCGGATGTTCCTCGTCGGCCTCGGCCTGTTCACGCTGGCCTCGCTCGGCGGCGGACTGGCCCAGGACGGCTGGCAGCTGCTGCTGGCGCGCGCCGTGCAGGGGCTGGGCGCGGCCGTGCTGGCGCCCTCGACCCTGACGCTGCTGACGGCGGCGGTCCCGCAGGGCCCGGCCCGGGCCCGGGCGATCGCGACCTGGACGGCGGTGGGCGCCGGCGGCGGGGCCGCGGGCGGACTGGTCGGCGGCGTGCTGGTGGACGCGCTGTCCTGGCGCTGGGTGCTGCTGATCAACGTGCCGGTGGGCGCGGTGGTGCTGGCCGGTGCCGCGCGGTGGCTGGCGGAGAGCCGGGCCGGGGACCGGCGCCGGCCGGACCTGCCGGGCGCGCTGCTGGTGACGGCGGGACTCGCCACGCTGTCGTACGGCATCTCGCAGACCGGGGCGGAAGGCTGGACGGCCGCGGCCACCCTGCTGCCGCTGCTCGCCGGACTCGCGCTGATCGGGCTCTTCCTGCTGGTCGAAGCCCGTACGGCGGCCCCGCTGATGCCGCTCGGGCTGCTGCGGGTGCGCTCGGTGGCGGCGGCGAACGCGGCCATGTTCGTCTCCGGCTCGGCCATGTTCGGCATGTGGTACTTCATGACCCTCTACGCCCAGAACGTGCTCGGCTACTCGCCGCTGGAGGCCGGCCTCGCCCTGGTGCCCAGCTCGCTGTCGGTCGTGGCGGGCTCGAAGGTGGCGCCGCGCCTGATGCGGGCGGCGGGACCGCGCACGGTGGCGACGCTGGGCACGCTGACGGCGGCGGCCGGCTTCGGCTGGCAGTCGACGATGAGCGCGCACGCCGCCTACGTCACCGGCATCATGCTCCCCGGCGTCCTGATGATGCTGGGCGCGGGCCTGGCCGGGACCCCACTGGCCGCGCTGGCCACCTCGGGCGCCGCGCCGGGGGAGGCGGGACTGGTGTCGGGGCTGATCAACACCTCCCGCACGATGGGCGGTTCGCTCGGCCTCGCCGTCATGTCGACCGTCGCGGCGGCCGCGACGGGCAGCGGCCACGGACCCGAGGCGCTCACGGACGGCTACGCGCTCGCCTTCCGCACGAGCGCGGCGCTGCTGGTGGGTGGGGCGGTGCTGATGCTGGTGTGGCTGCCGCGAGGAAGTTCGACGGTTTCCCGCGGATGAGGCAACGGTTCGGGCGGCCCGTGGACTCCTTCTGATGTCTAGGAGGTGCCCATGGGGGATCGGAAGCAGGCTCGGGACGGGGAGTTCCAGAGCTTCATGATCGGCCGCTGGCCGCGGCTGATGCGCACGGCATTTCTCCTCACGGGGGAGCAGCACGCCGCGGAGGACCTGGTCCAGTCGACGCTCGAGAAGGCCTTCGTGGCCTGGCGCAGGGTGGGCTCGGCCGACGATCCGGAGGCGTACGTACGGCGCGTGATGATCAACCTGCACGCACGCCGGCACAGAAGGAGGCTCAAGGAGTTCCTGGCGCCCAGGGACGACTCGGGTCTGGTGCGCGAGATCGCCGACACCGGCGACCGGATCGCGCAGGCCGACGACCGCCGAGCCCTGCTCACGGCGCTCGCCCAACTCCCCGCGCGGCAGCGCGAGGCGGTGGTGCTGCGCTACTGGGAGGACCTGACGGAGACCCAGGCGGCGGAGGCGATGGGCTGCTCGGTGGGCACGGTCAAGAGCAACGCGGCCAAGGGGATCACGAAGCTCCGCGCCATACCGGGACTGGCCGAGACGGTGACGCAGGGAGGGCGGAAGTGATGAGCGCGGACCGGGAGAACCACGAGATGACACAGTCGGACATCGCCTTCCTCCTCGCGGACGCAGCGGACGAGGTCGAGATCGGCATAGCCCCCGTCCAGCAGGTCATGCGCGCCGGCCGGCGCCGCAGAGCCCGCCGCTGGGCGGTGGCGGCGGTCACGGCGGCGGTGGTGGCCGGGTCGACGGGGGCGGCGCTGGCGTTCGCCGGCCTGCCCGGGGGACACGGGGACCGGCAGGGATACGTGGCGAAGCCGCCGTCCCCGCCCCGGGCGCGGCACGTCTACGACCCGCAGCGGACCGAGCTGGCCCGGGGGACCTACCGGGGCAAGGAGTGGCACGTGGTGGTCCAGGTGTGGGGTGCGCCGCGTGACGAGGCCGAAGCGGACCGGCAGTTCGACGCCATGGCCGCACTGGGTCTGGAGCCGGCGGATGCCCACAAGCCCGCCGACCTGATCGGCAAGGTCTCGTTCTTCGCGACGCGGGGCTGGGGGGACGCCCGTCCGGAGCAGGTGATGTTCAACACCGTCAGGGACTTCGAGAACTTCGCGGGCACGGACCTGGAGGCCGCGGCGACCCGTCTGGGCACCGGCGGGGAGAGCTCCGGCCGTCTGGTGATCGGCATGGTCGCCAGGACCGCCCGGCAGGTCACCTGCCACTGGAAGGACGGCACCGTCACGGTGGCCGAGCCCGCCGACGGCCTTTCCGTCCACGACACCGGATCGGCCATCCGCCCGGTCGCCGGCTTCCTGAAGGCGAACTGGTTCGTGTGCAGGGCACCGGCGGGAACGTCCTACGCGGCGGCGGAGGTCACGAAATAGTCCGGGCGCGGGAGGTCCCGTCTCACAGCCAGCCCTGCTGCCGGGCCTCCCGTACCGCCTCCGCCCGGTTGCGGGTGCCGGTCTTGCCGATCGCCGAGGACAGGTAGTTGCGGACGGTCGACTCCGACAGGTGGAGCCTGCCCGCGACGTCGGCGACCGTCGCCCCGTCCGCCGCCGCCTCCAGCACCTCGCACTCGCGGCGCGTCAGCGGGTTCGGTCCGGCGCTGAGCGCGGCCGCGGCCAGCGCCGGGTCGACCACGGTCTCCCCGCCGAGCACGCGCCGGATCGCCGCGGCCAGCTCCTCGACCGGCCCGTCCTTCACCAGGAAGCCGGCCGCCCCCGCCTCCATGGCCCGGCGCAGATAGCCGGGCCGGCCGAAGGTCGTCAGGATCAGCACCCGGCAGCCGGGCAGCCGCTCGCGCAGCTCGGCCGCCGCGTCCAGGCCGCTCCTGCCGGGCAGCTCGATGTCGAGCAGGGCCACGTCGGGCCGGTGCAGCAGCGCGGCCTCCACGATCGCGTCGCCGGCACGGACCTGGGCGACCACCTCGATGTCGTCCTCCATGCCGAGCAGCAGGGCGAGGGCACCACGCATCATGCCCTGGTCCTCGGCGAGCAGGACTCGGATGTCCTTCACGGTCGAAGCCTATTCCGATGCACCCGACTTGACGATCCGTCAACTGACCCTCGGTGCGGTGTCCGACCCCGCCCCCACGGCAGTCAGTCCCGTCGGCTCCACCGGAAGGTCGGCGGTGACCGTGAAGCCGCCGCGCGGGGACGCGCCGGCCGTCAGTGAGCCGCCCGCAGCCGCGAGGCGCTCGGTCAGGCCCTTCAGGCCGGTGCCGCCGATGCCCTCCGCCGGACGAGGGGCGGACGTGCCGGTGCCGTTGTCGGTGACCGTGAGCCGGGCCCGTTCGGTGCCGGACCCGACGGTGATCTCGCAGCGGGTGGCGTCGCTGTGCCGGACGACGTTGGTGACCGCCTCGCGCACCACCCAGCCGAGCAGCGCCTCGGTCTGCGGGGCGAGCGGCGTCCCGGACCGGCGGAACACCGGCTCCACGCCCGCCGCGGACAGTGCCGAGCGGGCCCGGGTCAGCTCGGTGGCCAGGCTGCCCTCGCGGTAGCCGGTCACCGCCTCCCGGATCTCGGTCAGCGCCTGCCGGCCGACCGACTCGACGTCGGTGATCTGCGCGAGTGCCGCGTCCATGTCGCGGGGCGCCAGGCGCCGGGCCGCCTCCGACTTCACCACGATCACCGACAGGGTGTGGCCGAGCAGGTCGTGCAGATCGCGGGAGAAGCGCAGCCGCTCCTCCTCCACCGCCCGCCGGGCCAGTTCCTCCCGGGCGGCGCGCAGCTCCCGCACGGCCTCGGACAGGCCGAGGATCGCGGCGGTCACCATGCTGGACAGGAAGGTGGCGTAGCCGATGTTCACCGCGTCCCCCCAGCCGTCGCGCACGCCCGAGACGAGGACGGCGAAACCGGAGAGCAGCAGGCCGGTGCGGCCCAGCCACGGCCCGCGCAGCGTGGCGCCGGTCGCGAGGCCCAGCAGCGGGAAGAACATCAGCCAGTTGCCGCCGTACCCGAGGGCGAGCGACGTCGTCACCAGACCCATCAGGGCCAGCGCCACCCGGGTGGAGACCGCGTTGCGCTTCTTGCGGTCGAAGGAGCGGAAGGTGACGTAGACGTACAGCGAGTTGAAGGCGAGCAGGCCCAGGCCGCCGACCCACGGGTTCGGGGTCCGGCCCTGGAGCAGGTTGGAGAAGGACCCCATGCCCATCAGCAGCCAGGGCAGCAGCGAGAACCCGGTCGGCGGCGGGCCGGGGTGGTCGACGGCCGGCGGCCCGCCGTTCCCGCGCGCCGCCCGCTGCGCGGCCCGGAAGCGCTCCATGTCCGCCCGCCAGCGGGCCCGCGCCTCGCGCAGGTCCCGTACGCGGCCTCGTGTCAGAGCCCACCACGACATGTCCGTTCCCCCGATCAGCTGGCCGGCCGGCTGGTCCGCGTCCGTGCCCTGTCCATGACGGTAGGAGGCCGGGCCCCCGTGCGGCAGAGGCGTGTGTACGGTTCGGGGCAGTACGAATGTCACGGTCCCCTGAGCCGGCCCACCGTCAGGAGTCCCATGCCCATCGACGCAGCCCTGGCCCTCGCCGCCGAGCCCCGCTCCGGCGAGATCACCTGGACCCCCAAGGACGTGCAGCTCTACCACCTCGGTGTCGGCGCGGGCGTCCCCGCCACCGACCCGGGCGAGCTGCGCTACACCCTGGAGTCCCGGCTGCACGTGCTGCCCAGCTTCGCCACCGTCGCGGGCGCCGGTTCCCCCGGGGTGATCAGCGGACTGTCCATGCCGGGCGTCGACGTCGACCTGGCCGGGGTGCTGCACGGCGGCCAGTCGCTGACACTCCACCGGCCCATCCCCGTGCGCGGCACCGCCAGGGCCACCTCCCGGGTCGCCGCCGTGTACGACAAGGGCAGCGCGGCCGTGCTGGTGCTGCGCACCGACGTCGCCGACGCCGACGGCCCGCTGTGGACCGACGAGGCGCGCATCTTCGTACGCGGCGAGGGCGGCTGGGGCGGCGACCGCGGCCCCTCCGCCCGGAGCGAGCCGCCCGCCGGCGACCCGGACCGGACCGCCGACCGCCCGGTCCGCGAGGACCAGGCCCTCCTCTACCGCCTCTCCGGCGACTACAACCCCCTGCACGCCGACCCCGAGTTCGCCCGGCTCGCCGGTTACGAGCGGCCCATCCTGCACGGACTGTGCACCTACGGCATCACCCTCAAGGCGGTCGTGGACACGCTGCTCGGCGGCGACGTGACCCGGGTGCGCGCGTACACCACCCGGTTCGCGGGCGTGGTCTACCCCGGGGAGACCCTGCGCGTCCGCATGTGGCGGGCGGACGGCGCCGTCCGGGTGGAGGTCGGCGCCGTGGAGAGGGACGACGCGCCGGTCCTCGCCGACACCGTCGTTCGGCACTCCTGAGTGGGCCCGCGACGGGCTGTGCGATGGTGACATGACAGAGGGGGCGCCCGCCGGTCGACGGGCACCCCCTCTGTGACGAACCGTCAGGCAGCCGCCTCGGCTCGTTCCTGAACCGGCTTGCGGTGCCGGCCGTGCGGAGCCGCCTCGCTCTCCTGCGCCGCCACCGGGCCCCGGTGCCGACCGTGACCGGTCGGCTCGGAGAACTCGGAGAAGTCGCCGGACAGCTGCTCCGTCGTGCTGGTGTCGCTCATCGGAAGAATTCACCCCGTCAACATGATCTTTCGTACAGCCGGGCGAGTCTAACCGGCACACCACAGGCCGAATCCAGGCGCACACGCCAACCGGCACTACTTCGTTACAAGACGCCCCAGGGGCGCCTGTTGCAGCGGCACGGGACGTGCCGCGACAGGTCCCGGAGGCTCCGGTTCCGCCGCCTCCGCGGACGCCTCGCGCGCCCCGGGAGCGGTGCCGTCCCGGACCGGATCCTCCGGGCCCGCGCCCCCCGGTCCCCCCGTCCCGTTGCCCACCGCTTCCCCCGCCCCGACGCCTCCCGGTTCCCCCGTCCCTCCGGGTTTCGGGGCGGCCGTACCGCCCGGGAGTCCGGCGTCCACCGGCTCCCGCCAGGGCGCCGCCAGTTCCGCCACGCCGCACGGGACCTCGTCCGTGGCGTACGGCAGCCGCAGCACCCCGTCCGGCGTCCACAGCCCGGACCCGGTCAGCCAGCCCTCGGGGGCGGGCACGTGGCGCAGCCGCCGCTCGCCGGGCCGCCAGAGGGCGATCCAGCCGCCGGCGGGCCCGTCGACGCGCAGCGCCACCGCGCAGTTCTCCGGCATCAGCACCTGCCCCGGCTGGATCGCGAACGGCGTCACCGGCCGGCCCGGCGCCCGCAGGCACTCCGGGAAGCGCGCCGGCAGCGTGCTGCCGAGGATCCCCCAGCCCAATCGTTCCTCCCCGGGGTGGGGCGCGTCCGAGGAGATCAGCAGCAGCCCGCTGTCCGGATCGGCGAGCAGCAGCCGGTCGTCGCTGTCCGCCGTGATCTGCAGCAGCGGCGAGACCTCGCCGCCGCGCTCCAGGTCGACCACCACCGTCTTGGTGCGCCCGTCCAGCTCCCGGTCCAGCGCGAGCAGCCGCCCCACGCGGTCCAGCCAGACCCCGCCGGAACAGCGCCCGGGCACCTCGGCCAGGTGCTCGGGCCCGAAGGCGCCGCCCGCCACCAGCCACACGGCCGTGGAGTGCGGGCCGACGGCCAGGGCGTACGCCCGGGCCCCGCCCGGCGCCGGGGGCAGCAGCCGCATCCGGGTGCCGGGCTCCGGGCACTCCACCGAGCCCAGCGGCAGCTCACCGGTGCCGGGCCCGGTCGGGTAGAGCAGCGAGAAGCAGTGCCGCCGCTCCACCGGCCGGTGGATCAGCACCCGCCCGTCGGCCATCGGCTGCACCTGCGTGCCGGGCTCCTCCGGCTGGTTGCCGGGCAGCGGCACCGCGTACGGCTCGGGGCCGTCCAGTGTCCAGCGCTCCGGGAACCAGCAGTCGCCCGCCCGCGCGAGCCGGGCGCCGTACGCGCCGTCCGCCGTGATGGCGCAGACCGTTCCCGCAGTGCCGTCGCCGTCCTCGTCGGGGCCGCCAGTGGAGGGCGGTTCGATCGCCAGGGCCGTCATGGTCGGTCACCTCCGGCCATGAAGGTAGTTTTCGTACGCACGGGCAGCGCCCCGTCGAGCTGCGGCTTCACACATACGGGTGTCGCAGAAGCGATTCGCCTGAGGGGACCGGGCCCGCTGTGCTGAGCCGGGGCGCGGGAGGCGGATGCGGTACGCCCGGGCAGAACGGCCAGGTAGCCTTTTCCCGTGCCCCGTCTGTCTGAAGTCATCGCCGCGCTGGAGAACCTGTGGCCCGCCGAGCGGGCCGAGTCCTGGGACGCGGTCGGCACGGTCGTGGGCGATCCCGACCAGGAGGTCACCCGGGTCCTGTTCGCCGTCGACCCCGTGCGCGAGATCGTCGAGGAGGCGGTGAAGCTCGGCGCCGACCTGCTGGTCACCCATCACCCGCTCTACCTGCGGGGGACGACGACCGTGGCGGCCTCGCACTTCAAGGGCCGGATCGTGCACACGCTCATCAAGAACGACATCGCGCTGCACGTCGCCCACACCAACGCCGACACCGCCGACCCGGGCGTGAGCGACGCCCTCGCCGGCGCGCTCGACCTGCGGGTCGTACGCCCCCTCGTGCCGGACCCGACCGACCCGGACGGCTGCCGGGGCCTCGGCCGGGTCTGCGAGCTGGACCACCCCGTCACCGTCCGGGAACTGGCCGTCCGCGTCGCCGAGCGGCTGCCCGCCACCGCGCAGGGCATCCGGGTGGCCGGCGACCCCGACGCCGTCGTCCGTACGGTCGCCGTCAGCGGCGGCAGCGGCGACAGCCTCTTCGACCACGTCCGCGCGGCCGGCGTCGACGCCTTCCTCACCGCCGACCTGCGCCACCACCCCGCCTCCGAGGCGGTGGCCCACAGCCCCCTCGCGCTGCTCGACGCGGCGCACTGGGCCACCGAGTGGCCCTGGTGCGAGCTGGCCGCAGCCCAGCTCGACGAGATCTCCGACCGCCACGGCTGGGACCTGAGGGTCCACGTCTCCAGGACGGTCACCGACCCCTGGACCGCCCACGCGGCGTCCATCGCAACGGCCCGCCCGTCGCCCGCCACCACCCTTCCAACGAGCGCTTCGCGCCCCCCTTCGAATTTCTCGGGAGCCCCCAACTGAACGCCGCGCCCGCCGACCAGATCCGCCTCCTCGACGTCCAGGCCCTCGACGTCCGCCTGCAGCAGCTCGCGCACAAGCGGAAGTCGCTGCCCGAGCACGCGGAGATCGAGTCGCTGACCAAGGACCTCACCCAGCTGCGCGACCTGCTGGTGGCCGCGCAGACCGAGGAGAGCGACTGCGCCCGCGAGCAGACCAAGGCCGAGCAGGATGTGGACCAGGTGCGCCAGCGCGCCACCCGCGACCAGCAGCGCCTGGACTCCGGCGCCGTCACCTCGCCGAAGGACCTGTCCAACCTCCAGCACGAGATCGTCTCCCTCGCCAAGCGCCAGGGCGACCTGGAGGACGTCGTCCTGGAGGTCATGGAGCGCCGCGAGGCCGCGCAGGAGCGCGTGCGCGAGCTGACCGAGCGGGTCTCCTCGGTCCAGTCGAAGATCGACGACGCCACCGCCCGCCGGGACGCGGCCTTCGAGGAGACCGACGGCGAGACGGCCTCGGTGACCAAGGAGCGCGAGGTCGTCGCCGGTTCGGTGCCCGCCGACCTGCTGGGGCTGTACGACAAGCTGCGCGCGCAGCAGGGCGGCATCGGCGCGGCCAAGCTGTACGCCCGCACCTGCCAGGGCTGCCGTCAGGAGCTGGCGATCACCGAGCTGAACGAGATCCGCGCGGCGGCGCCGGACACGGTGGTCCGCTGCGAGAACTGCCGCCGCATCCTGGTGCGGACGGCCGAGTCCGGGCTGTAAGGGGCTTCAGGGGTGCGGGAGTTCTTCGTCGAGGCCGACGGCGGGTCACGGGGCAACCCGGGGCCGGCCGGCTACGGCGCGGTGGTCGGCGACGCGGCGACGGGGGAGACCCTGGCGGAGGCGGCCGAGTACATCGGCGTCGCCACCAACAACGTCGCCGAGTACCGCGGTCTCCTCGCGGGCCTGCGCACCGCCCACGCCCTGGACCCGACGGCGAGGGTCCACGTCCGCATGGACTCCAAGCTGGTCGTCGAGCAGATGTCCGGCCGCTGGAAGATCAAGCACCCCGACATGAAGCCCCTGGCCGCCGAGGCGAGGACGGTCTTCCCCGCGGACCAGGTCACCTACGAGTGGATCCCCCGCGACCGCAACAAGCACGCCGACCGCCTGGCCAACGAGGCGATGGACGCGGGGGCCAAGGGGGAGCAGTGGTCCGCCGACACCTCCCGCGCGGCCCTCGGCACCCGGCCCGCGCCGACGGAACCGCCGCTCCCGGAGCCGTCCGGCCCGCCCGGGGACGCGGCGGCGGGCGCGGCGAAGGCACGGGCGGCCCTGGCGACGGGCCGGGACACCGGGCCCGCGAGGCCGCTCGCGGCCCCCGTGGAGGACGACGTCGAGGCGGAGGCGGCGCGCGCGGCGGAGGCTGATGCGGCGCGTGCTGCCGAGGCTGAGGCTGCACGTGCTGCTGAGGTCGAGGTGGCTCGTGCGGCCGAGGCAGGGGCGGCGCGTGCGGCTGAGGTGCGGGCGGCGCGTGCGGGGGAGGCCGATGTGGCGCGTGCCGCTCAGGCAGAGACTGCGCGTCCGACCGAGGCCGAGGTGGCTCGTGCGGCCGAGGCAGGGGCGGCGCGTGCGGCCGAGGTCGATGCGGCGCGCACAGACGCGGCAGGTGCTGCGCGTACAGATGTGGCAGATGCGGCGCGCACCGGCGTGGCAAGCCCGGCCGGTCAGGCCGGGGCCCAGACCGCCGGCCTCCGCGCGGCCCGTACGGTGGCCACGCCCGCCCCCTCCACCCCCTCCACCCCCGGCTGGAGCGCCGCCCCCGATCTGGGCGCCCCCGCCACGTTCGTCCTCCTGCGCCACGGCGAGACCCCGCTCACCCCTCAGAAGCGTTTCTCCGGCAGCGGCGGTACCGACCCCTCCCTGTCCGACGTCGGCCGGGAGCAGGCCCGGCGGGTCGCCACCACACTGGCCAGGCGCGGGACGATCCAGGCCGTCGTGGCCTCCCCCCTCGCCCGTACCCGCGAGACGGCGGGCATCGTCGCCGCCCGGCTCGGGCTCCGGGTGACCATCGACGAGGGGCTGCGGGAGACCGACTTCGGCGCCTGGGAGGGCCTCACCTTCGGCGAGGTCCGCGAGCGTCACCCCGACGACCTGAACGCCTGGCTCGCCGACCCCGAGGCCCGCCCCACCGGCGGCGGCGAGAGCTTCACGGAGACCGCGACCCGCGTCGAGGCCGCCCGGCGCAGGCTGGTGGCGGCCTACGCGGGCCGCACGGTCCTGCTGGTCACCCACGTCACCCCGATCAAGACCTTCGTCCGCCTCGCGCTCGGCGCCCCGCCCGAGGCCCTGTTCCGCATGGAACTGTCCGCGGCCTCCCTGTCGGCGGTGGCCTACTACGCCGACGGCAACGCCAGCGTGCGGCTCTTCAACGACACGTCGCACCTGCGTACCTGAGCCGCACCGCTCCCACCCGCTAGTGGACCTCCTCCACCAGGACGTCCAGCGACCACGGCCGCCCCGCCTTCCCCGGCGCCTCCGCCTCGACCACGTACCCGAGGTCGCGCAACGCCTCCACCAGCGCGGCGGGGTCCTTCGGCGCGGTCCCGGCCGACAGCAGGCTCCGGACGATCCGCCCCTTGGTCGCCTTGTTGAAGTGGCTGACCACCTTCCGGGTCGGCGCGTGCAGCACCCGTACGGTCGCCGTCCGCCCGGCCACCTCGCCCTTCGGCTTCCAGGCGGCCGCGTAGGCGGCGGAGCGCAGGTCCAGCACCAGGCCGTCGCCGGCCGCCTCGGGCAGCACCTCCGCCATCGGCGCCCGCCAGTGCCCGGCCAGCGCGCCGAGCCCGGGCAGCTTCACGCCCATCGAGCAGCGGTAGGAGGGGATGCGGTCCGTCACGCGCACCGCGCCCCACAGCCCGGAGAACACCAGCAGCGAGCGCGCCGCGCGCCGCTTGGCGGCCGGGTCCAGGGAGGCCAGGTCCAGGGCGTCGTACAGGACACCGGTGTAGATCTCCCCGGCGGGACGGGCCCCGGCCGTGCGCAGCCCGGCGTTCTTCGCGACCTCCCCGCGCAGCCCCTCGCTCAGCCCGAGCACCTCGCGCGCCTTCTCCTCGTCCCCGGCGCACAGCTCGACCAGCTCTTCGAGTACCGCTTCCCGCGCGCCCGTCAGCCCGGGCAGGGACAGCGACCCCAGCTCCAGCGCAGCGCCCCGGCCCGAGGCGGCCTTTCCTTCCGAGGGCGGCAGCAGGACCAGCACACGTACTCCTTCGATCGGCTCAGCGCCAGGGTACGGGGTGCCGCCGTGCCGTCCGGGAGGAGCCTCAGTAGCGCACCGCGGTGCCGACGGTGGCGCCGACGTCGCTCGACAGCTTGCGGTGGCTGGTCGCCTTCGCGTCGGCGGTCTTGCCGGCGGCCACGCCGTCGACGGTCACCACGACCGTGTCGACCAGGTTGCCGTTCTTGTCCTTGAAGTCGACCTGCACGGCGAAGGACTTGGCGGAGCCGGCGGTGTTGTGGACGGTGACGGGCACTGTGGCCTTGCCGTCGCCCCCGATCGCGACGGCGCCGAGCTTCACGTCGCCCTTGACGTCGATGCCGCCCTTCACCTCGTCGAGCTTCCGCTTGGCCTCCGCCGAGGCCGAGGCCAGCGCGGAGGACGCCTGCGAGGCGAGGGAGGAGGCCGCGGAGGCGGCGGCGGAGGCCGCGGAACTGATCTTGGAGCGGACCGAGGCACCGGCCGACGGGGTGGACGTGGTGGAGGAGTTCGAGTTGTTCGAGCAGCCGGTCGCCGCCGCCGACACGATGCCGGCCGCCACGGCGGCAGCCACCACGTTCCGTACCCAGTGCCCCGCCATGCCGCCTCCAGCTGAAACGTGAGGTCTCTGTCTCCGTGCCCCCAGTGAAGGGCGTCCGGCCGGGTCCCGCATCCGGGGTTGGGCCGGCAGCCGGACGTGTCCGCGGAACGTTCCTGGCCGCCCCCGGCGCCCGGTACCATGGTCCACACGGCAGACGAGCCGGGCGGGCGGCCGCGTGGAGTCCCTCAGGGGGCTTCCCGAGGAACGTCCGGGCTCCACAGGGCAGGGTGGTGGCTAACGGCCACCCGGGGTGACCCGCGGGACAGTGCCACAGAAAGCAGACCGCCCGGCACTCAGGTGCCGGGTAAGGGTGAAACGGTGGTGTAAGAGACCACCAGTGCCCAGGGTGACCTGGGCAGCTAGGTAAACCCCACCCGGAGCAAGGTCAAGAGGAAGCACTCCGGTGCTTCTGCGCGGACGATCGAGGGCTGCCCGCCCGAGTCCGCGGGTAGACCGCACGAGACCGGCGGCAACGTCGGTCCTAGATGGATGGCCGTCGCCGGAGGGCCCGCGAGGACCCTCCGGAACAGAACCCGGCGTACAGCCCGACTCGTCTGCCCCTCCCCTTGCTCGTGACCGGTCCGGCCTGTTCGCGGCTCGGGCGGATAAGCGGATCATCCGTGCGTCGTCCAAAACCGGTGGCTCTGCGGGACCGGGGTCCCTAGGCTCGGCGCATGTCCGATCATGATCACGCGGAGCTCCCGCACGCTGCGGGCCCTGTCACGGCCGACGACCTCGCGGAGGGTGTCCGGCTCGTCGTCGCGCTGCTGCGGGATCCTGTCGCGCGGGCTGCGGACTGGGGCCGGCCGGCCGGTTCTCTGGAGTGGAGCTGCTGGGAGACCGCCGAGCACCTGGCCGACGACCTCTTCTCCTACGCTGCCCAGCTGGGACCGCAGACGCCTCCGGCCACCACTCACGTGCCGTTCGTATGGCGGCGGACCGGGCCGGGCAAGCCCGCGAACGTGATCTTCGCCGAGCGCGAGGGCGGCCCGGAGGGCATGGCACAGGTCCTGGAGGCGTGCGGGGCGCTGCATGTGGCGATGGTGCGCACGGCGTCGCCGCAGGCCCGGGCGTTCCACGTGTTCGGGACGACGGATGCCGAGGGCTCCGCGGCCATGGGCCTGGCCGAGCTGTTCGTCCACGCCGAGGACCTCGCCCTGGGCCTCGGGCTCGACTGGGAGGCTCCGGCAGCGATCTGCGCCCGCGTACTGCGGAGACTGTTCCCGGAGGCACCGCCCGGCGGCGACCCCTGGGCCACCCTGCTGTGGGCGACCGGCCGAGGCGAGCTGCCGGGACGGGAGCGACTCACCCGGTGGCGATGGGACAGCGCCCCGCGTTCCTAGACCCTCACTCCGCGTCCGCCACCACCGACCCCACCCGGTCGGCCAGTTCGGGGTCGCGGCGGACCAGGACGGTGGCGTAGGCGACGGCTCCCAGCAGGGCCGCCAGGGCCGCGTACGGGAACCAGCTGTACGGGGCGGGCTGGCCCGGCTTGGCGAGGTAGTACAGGGGGACCAGGATCGCCAGGGCGCCGATGGCGGGGAGGACCAGGTGCCGTACGGTGCGGAACTCCTGGGGGCGGTAGCGGCGGTAGTAGAACGGCAGGGCGATGTTCGAGGCCAGGTAGACCACGAGGATGAGGATCGTGCCCAGGCTGGAGGACTCGGTGAAGAAGACCACGGGGTCCATCGCGCCCGAGCCGACGACGTGTCCCAGGCCCCAGCCGCCGATGATCAGCAGTGAGGTCGCGGCGAAGGTGACGATCGCGTTGTTCGGTGTGCGGCGGGTGGGGTGGACGTAGCCGAAGAAGGACGGCAGGAGCCCCTCCCGGCCGGCGTTGAAGATCAGCCGGGCCTGGGAGTTGATGCCGGCGATCAGGACGCCGAGGGTGGAGGTCAGGCCGCCGATGTAGGCGAGGAACGCCAGGGCGCCCAGGGTGCTGTGGGCGACGTCGATGAACGGGATGCGTGACGCGCCGAGCCTGGCCACGTCGTAGTCGAAGCCGGTGACCGTGGCGTAGGAGAAGAGGATGTAGCTCACCGTCATGATCGCCACGGAGGAGAAGACGGCGCGGCCGACGTTGCGCCGGGGGTTCTCCGTCTCCTCGGCCAGCGCCGCCGAGTTCTCCCAGCCGATGAACAGGTAGACCGCGAGCGGGAAGCCCGCGGCCAGGCCTCTGACGCCGTGGGCGAGGTGGCCGGGCAGGAACGGGTCGGCGGAGAGCCGGCCGTGGTGGCCGGCGAGGGCCGCGACCGACACCACGGCCAGCACCAGCATCTCCACGCCGAAGAAGTAGCCGGCCCACTTGGTGGAGACCAGCACCCCGCGCAGCATCAGCACCACGGACAGCCCGGTCAGCAGCAGCGTCCAGATGATCCAGGGCAGGTCGACGCCGGTGTAGTGGTGCAGGGTGATCTGGACGAAGCCGCCCGAGATCGCGATGACGGCGGCCATGCCGATGATGTAGCCGAGCCCGGCGAGCAGGGCGGTGGTCACCGCGCTGACCGGGCCGAACGTCCGGCCGACGAAGGTGATGAAGCTGCCCGCCGAGGGGTGCGCCCGGGAGAACTCGGCGAGGGTGTTGCCGAGGAGCGCGACGGCGACGCCCGCGGCGGCGATGGTCAGGGGGGACGCGACGCCCGCCGTGGTGGCGAGGAACGCGAAGCCGAAGAAGAAGCTCATGGCCGGGCCGACGTTGGCCATGGTGGCGGCGGCGATGTCGGCCATGCCGAGCACGCCGCCGCGCAGTCGCTGGGGCGGGTGGCCGGCCGGGCCGGATGCCGGCCGGGGTCCGACGGCTCCGGGGTCGTGCATGGCGCCAGCTCCTTCGGCGGGGTGGTGTCGGTGCGGGGTCGGGGCCGGACGGGGTCAGACCGGGCCGGCGTGCCGGTGTGCCTTCACCGCGGCCACCGCCCGGGCCATCTCGCCGCGGGAGAGTTCGTCGAGCAGGTCGGCGTGGTGGCGGTTGCGCGCCCGGACGACGCCGGGCGCCGGCGCGGGCAGCAGCAGGCACTGGCGGCCGAGCAGGTCGGCGGCGAACTCGCGGATCCCGGGGCCGCCGAGCGTCTCCGCGAGGTCGAGGTGGAAGCGGGTCTCCAGTTCCAGCAGCCGGGCGGGCACGTCGGTGCCGTTCATCTCGTCGACCAGCGCCCGGAGTCCGTCGAGCCCGCCGTCCGGCACCTCGCCCGCCGCGTGCGACACGAGACCGCACTCCAGGAGCAGATGGACGGCGTCCAGCGCGGCGGCCTCCTCGGCGTCGTGCATGGCGGCGACGACCGTGTCCCAGTCCTGGGCGACGAACGTGCCGCCCGACCTGCCCCGCCTGCGGTCGAGCAGGCCGTCCTGGCACATGCCCTCCAGCGCGCGGCGCACGGTGATCTCACTGATGCCGAGTTCCTCGGCGAGCACGCCGGCGTCCGGCAGCCGCTCCCCGGGCGCCTCGGACTCCAGGCGCACCCGCAGCGCGATCCGGGACCGGACGAGCTCCGCTCCGGTGGGCGCCCGGCCCGGCAGCACACGGGTGGCCAGGACCCCGGTACCCGGCGCGGGCCGCGCGGTACCTGGCTGGCTGTAGGGGCCGAACTTGCCCGCTGCGTTCACCACGCCGCCACCCTAACGGCCTGCCGGGCCGGGACAGGTGGGCTCGCGACGGCTGCTCGGGTGCGTGCATGGGGGCTCCCCAGGGGCCGGGACGCGGGGACGGACGGACGTGGGGGCGGATGCGGTGACCGCGCGGTGAGGGCGCCCGGAGGTGCGGCTCAGCGTTGAACGGAAAATAGAGCAAGATGAACAGTTAAACAAGACTGTTTTTTTAGATCCTACTGAACTAATTTTCGTGCCGCCCTGGTCCGCACTCCTCCCTCCCCTGGATGTCGAGATGACCACAACCCTCCCTGACAGTCCTCCCGCCGAGCCCGGCCTGAAGGCCGGACTGAAGAACCGGCACCTGTCGATGATCGCGATCGGCGGTGTCATCGGCGCCGGCCTGTTCGTCGGCTCCGGCTCCGGCATCGCCGCCGCCGGTCCCGGCATCCTCATCTCCTACGCCCTCGTCGGCGTGCTCGTCGTCCTCGTCATGCGGATGCTGGGCGAGATGGCGGCGGCCAACCCCACGTCCGGCTCGTTCTCCGCGTACGCGGACCGGGCGCTGGGGCGCTGGGCGGGCTTCACCATCGGCTGGCTGTACTGGTTCTTCTGGGTCGTGGTCCTCGCGGTGGAGGCGACGGCGGGCGCCAAGATCCTCGCCGGCTGGGTACCGGCCGTCCCGCAGTGGGGCTGGGCCCTGATCGTCATGCTCGTGCTGACCGCCAGCAACCTGGCCTCGGTCGCCTCCTACGGCGAGTTCGAGTTCTGGTTCGCCGGCATCAAGGTCGTCGCCATCGTCGCCTTCATCGTGCTGGGCGCCCTCGCGATCTTCGGCCTGCTGCCCGGCTCGGACCACCCGGCGTCCGGCTTCTCGTACCTCACGGCGCACGGCGGGTTCCTGCCGCACGGTCCCGGGGCGATCCTCACGGGCGTCCTGATGGTCGTCTTCTCCTTCATGGGCAGCGAGATCGTCACGCTCGCGGCCGGCGAGTCCGCCGACCCGCAGGGCGCGGTCACCAAGGCCACCAACAGCGTGATCTGGCGGATCGCGGTGTTCTACCTGGGCTCGATCCTGATCGTCGTGTCGCTGCTGCGCTGGGACGACCCGGCGATCCTCAAGGACGGCTCCTACGTCGCCGCCCTGAGCTCCATCGGCATCCCGCACGCCGCGCAGATCATGAACGCGATCGTGCTGACCTCCGTGCTGTCCTGCCTCAACTCCGGCCTGTACACCGCCTCGCGCATGGCCTTCTCCCTGGCCCGGCGGGGCGACGCCCCGGCCTCCTTCGGGCGCACCACCGACCGCGGCGTGCCGCGGTCGGCCATCCTGGCCTCGGTGGTCTTCGGCTTCGTCGCCGTCGCCTTCAACTACCTGTGGCCGGACACCGTCTTCCAGTTCCTGCTCAACTCCTCCGGCGCGATCGCCCTGTTCGTCTGGCTGGTGATCTGCTTCTCCCAGCTGCGGATGCGCCGGATCATCGAGCGGGAGGCGCCGGAGAAGCTGCTCGTGCGGATGTGGCTCTACCCGTACCTGACCTGGGCCACCATCGCGCTGATCACCTTCGTGCTCGGCTACATGCTGACCGACACGGCCGACGGCGGCGGGCGCGACCAGGTCGTGCTGTCCACCGCGGTGGCGGTGGCCGTCGTGATCTTCGCCGTGGTGCGCCAGCGGCTGACCACCCGCGACCGGGTCGAGCCCGTCCGCGACACCGTCGGCTGACACCGTCACCTCGCGCGCGGCTCCGGAAACGGACAGCGGCCCGGGCCCGGGATGCTCTCCCGGGGCCGGGCCGTTTCCGCTCGGCCCGCGGGGGTGGATGGCCGGCGGAGTCGGGGGCGGGTCAGCGGAGGGACACGGGGCGCGAGCCGGTCCAATGGGTGCCGGCGTACGCCGTGCGCTTGTCCTCCGAGCCGGTGCGGCCGTCGGCCTGGCGGCCTGCGGGTACGGGGCGGTCGGCCGGGGAAGAGGCCGTGCCGGCCCTCCGCGCCGACCAGGACGGTCCACCGGAGGGCGCCTCCGCCGCGGGGCGGCCCGCCGCGGCCCCCGTCGTCCTTGCCGGACTCGCCATACCAGTCCTCCGCTCCTGCTCCGCCAAGGCCGCCTCGCACCGGAGGCCGGGCCCGAACCGCATCGCCTCGGTCAAGATGCGGCACGGCGCTCGAGGATGTCTGAAGGCACTGGGGGCGGGAGTGGGCGGTAGGCGGCGGCTCAGGCCGCGGGCGGCCCCAGCGGACGTTCCCGCACGCGCTCCAGATGCCCGGCGAACACCTGCCGCGCGTCCGGCGTCAGCGTGCGCAGCGCCACCAGCGCCGTGATCGCCACGTCGCACAGCTCGGCCTGGACGTCCTCCCAGGTGTGCGTGACGCCCTTGCGCGGGTTCTGCCCGGTCGCCCCGATGACCGCCTCGGAGACCTCACCGACCTCCTCCGAGAGCTTGAGGATCCGCAGCAGCACGCCTTCCTGCCCCGTATGCCGCTGCGCCCCTTCGAGCCGCTCCCAGAGTTCGTCCACGGCGGCCCAGAGTCCGGCGGAACCGGCGGGCAGTTCATGACCATCCATGCGGCCACCCTGCCGCATACCACCGGCGCCCACCAAGGCGCCCGCGCTGGTGCAGGGCCCCCGGGGTCCTGACGGGCACGGCCGCGCGTAGGGCCTTGCGCTGGTCCGACGGGAGGCAGCCCCGCGTAGGGCCCTGCGCTCGGCCTCCCCGGCCGCGACGGCCGCCCATGCCGACCTACGCCGGCTCAGGTCCGCGCCGCCCTGACCGGGTGCGGGGCCCGAGCAAGGTCCTGCGCCAGCCTTCCGGGGAAGGCCCCGCGCAGGGTCTTGCGCTCGGCCTCCGCGGCCGCCGACGCGGGCCGACGTCGGCTCAGCTGCTCCGTTCCGTCCGGCCGCTACGGGGCGCTCGACCGGAGGCGTGTGCGCCCTCCGCTGCCCGCGGGCCTACCGTGCCGCGAGCCTTCCCGCGCGGCCGACTTACGTATCTCGGGCGCGCACCCCCCGCAGCCGCCTCCCCGGGCCCCGCCGACCGCCTCGCACGTTCGGCCGCCGCATCCCGGCCGGCCGTCCGCGGGACGCGGTCGTCACTCCTCCGTCGGTCCCGCGTCGCGGCTACTCCTCGAACAACGGCTCCTGTTCGCCCTGCTTCTGGGCCCGCACCCGCTTGGCGCGGGCGCCCACCACCACCGTCGCCGCTGCGGCGGCCGTGGCCAGGGCGGCCGGGACCATCCAGCCGCGGTCGAACAGGTGGCCGAGGGCGTGGTCGAGGGAGATGCGACCGGGGCCGGCGACGGCGAGGCCGGCCGCGGCCAGGCCCAGGCTCGCCGCGTACTCGTAGCCGCCCTCCTGGGCGAAGAAGCCGTTGGGTACGAGGATCGCCGCCGCTCCGGCCATCGCGCCGGCCGCCGCCGCGCCCGCCGCCGGAGTGGCCAGGCCCAGCGCCAGCAGGGTGCCGCCGCCCGTCTCGGCGAGGCCGGCCGCCGTGGCGCTCGCCCGGCCGGGCGCGTAGCCGACGGACTCCATGAACTGGCCGGTGCCCTCCAGACCGTGTCCGCCGAACCAGCCGAAAAGCTTCTGCGCGCCGTGCGCGGCCAGCACCCCGCCCGTCCCCAGCCGGAGCAGCAGCAGGCCCAGATCACGTCGGTCGTAACAGGTCACGGTGACTCCCCATCAAACAGGTGCGCGGTCCTCTTCCCGCGTTTCCACCGTCCCACCCCTCACATTGCCCGGCCCGTCCTGGCTGCCGTTCGGGTGGCGTCCCCGACCGGCCGGACGGGCGTCACGGGACCCGGAAACCGCGCCGAAAGGTGTTGTCCTCGCGCGCACTCCAACTCCTAGCGTCCCCGGCATGGAGACCACATCCGGCACCACCACATCCACCACCCGGAGGCTGGGACGCAGCGGCATCGAGGTGAGCGCGCTCGGTTTCGGCTGCTGGGCCATCGGCGGGGAGCATCGGGCCGCCGACGGGCAGCCGCTCGGCTGGGGCAGGGTCGACGACGAGGAGTCCGTACGGGCCGTCCACCGCGCCCTCGACCTAGGCGTCACCTTCTTCGACACCGCCGACTGCTACGGCACCGGCCACGGCGAGCGGATCCTCGGCCGCGCCCTCGGCACGCGCCGGGACGACGTCGTCGTCGCCACCAAGTGGGGCAACGTCTTCGACCCGGACACCCGCACGCTGACCGGCACCGACGACACCCCCGAGTACGCCCGCCGCGCCCTCACCGCCTCCCTGCGCCGCCTCGGCACGGACCACGTCGACCTCTACCAGTTCCACCTCTCCGACGCCGACCCCGTCCGGGCCGCCGAACTCCGCGACGTGTGCGAGGAGTTCGTGCGGGAGGGGCTGGTCCGCGCCTACGGCTGGAGCACGGACGACCCCGCGCGGGCCGCCGTCTTCGCAGCGGGCCCGCACGCCACGGCCGTCCAGCACCGCCTCAACGTGCTGCAGGACGCGCCGGAACTCGTGGAGCTGTGCGAGCGGCTGGAGCTCGCGAGCGTCAACCGCAGCCCGCTCGCCATGGGGCTGCTGACCGGGACGCGGCGCGGCCCGCTGGAGCCCGGTGACATCCGCAGCCGGCCGCCGGCCTGGCTGCCGGGGTTCGAGGACGACGGGTCCGGCGCCGATCCCCGGTGGCTGGAGCGGGTCGAGGCGCTGCGCGAGATCCTCACCAGTGACGGCCGCACCCCCGCCCAGGGCGCCCTGGCCTGGCTGTGGGCGCGCAGCCCGCGCACCGTCCCGATCCCGGGCTTCCGCACCGTCGCGCAGGCCGAGCAGAACGCCGGGGCGATCGCCAAGGGGCCGCTGACCGCCGCGCAGTCGGCCGAGATCGACCGTCTTCTCGGGCGGTGAGCGGCCCCGCCGGCCTCCCCGCCGGCCCCGCCGGCCCGGCGCGTCGGCGGCCGTTCGGCGGACGCCCGCCGGCCCGTTCGCCCTGCGGCTGCGCACCGGCGGGACGGTGGTCGTCAGACCGCCGTACGGCTGGGAGGCGAACGGGGTCTACGCGCCGATCCGTTGGGGTTCCTGGCCCGCCGCGCCCTGTTCGGTGAGCGTGATCCGCCCGCCCCTGATGGTGGCCACGCGAGGGGCACGGCGCGCGATGGAGGAGTCGTGCGTGACCAGGACGAAGGTCAGCCCGTGCTCGCGCCACAGGCCCTCCAGCAGGGCCATGATGTCGTCGCGGGTGCCCTCGTCGAGGTTGCCGGTGGGTTCGTCGGCGAGCAGCACCCTCGGGTTCTTCACCAGCGCGCGGGCGATGGCGACGCGCTGCTGCTGGCCCCCGGACATCTCCGAGGGAACGTGCGACAGGCGCTCCTCCAGCCCGACCGAGCGCAGCGCCTCGGCCGCCCGGGCGCGGCGCTCGGCGGGTGCGACACCCAGCGGGACGAGGGCCGTCTCGACGTTCTCCTGGGCGGTGAGCGTCGGAATCAGGTTGAACGCCTGGAAGATGATGCCGATCTTCTCGGCGCGCAGCCGGGTCAGCCGGGCCTCGCCGATCGTGGCGAGGTCGACGCCGTCCAGCTCGACGCTGCCGGCGGAGGGGCGGTCCAGGCCGCCGATCATCTGCAGCAGCGTCGACTTGCCGCCGCCCGTGGGGCCCTGGATGACGAGCTGGTCGCCGTCGGCGATGGTGAGGTCGACGCCGCGCAGCGCCTCCACGGTCTCCTTGCCCCGCGTGTACCGCTTGGTGACGCCGGTGAGTCTGTACATGGATGCTCCATAGCGAAGGTGGCCAAGGTGGCGAAGGACGGGGGGCGCCGCCGCCGGGGGGGAGTGGAGGCGGCGCCCCCGTACGGGGGTGTTACGACACGCTGCGCAGGGCGTCGGCCGGGCGCATCCGGGAGGCGCGCCAGCCGCCCATGGCGCCGGCGACGAGGCCGCCGGCGACGGCGAGCCCCACGGCGAGGGCGATGGTGGTCGCCGAGACGGGCGCGGACAGCGCGATCTCCAGGGTGTTGCCGGCCGTCTGCCGGCCGGGGCCGCCCGGACCGCCGCCCGGGCCGCCCGTGCCACCGGTGCCGCCGAGTTGTGCGGTGAGCGTCGGGCTGACCGCGGTGACCGCGTAGGCGGCCGCGAGGCCCAGGGCGATGCCCAGGCCGCCGCCGATCAGGCCGTTGACCATGGACTCGCCGACCACCTGCCGGGTCACCCGGCGGCTCGGCCAGCCGAGCGCCTTCAGGGTGCCGAACTCGCGCACCCGCCGCGACACGGCCGACGAGGTGAGCAGCGCGGCCACCAGGAACGCGGCGGCGAGCACGGCGATCGAGAGCCACTTGCCCACGCTCGAAGCGAGGTCGGAGGCCGTGGACAGCGAACCGGAGACGGTGGAGGCCAGGTCCGCGGAGGTGGTGACCGTCGTGCCGGAGACGTTGCCCTGGATGGTCTTCTTCACCGCGGAGATCTGCTGGGAGTCGGTCGCCTTGACGTAGATCGTGGTGACCTTGTCCTTCGCGTCCCCGAGCGACTGGGCCTGCTTCAGCGGCAGGTAGACGTCGGTGGTGGACTCGCCGCTGTCCGGGGTGGCGATGCCGATGACCGTGTACGTGGTGCCGGAGATCTCGAAGGTCGAACCCGCCTTGTACTTCTTCTGCTTGGCGTACGACGCGCTGACCACCGCGGCCTTGGCGTTCGTCTGCGCCGCGGTGAAGGTCCGCCCGGAGGTGATCTTCACGGTGGCGAGCGGTCCGAGGGTCTGGTGGGTGACGTCGACGCCGGCCACCGAGTAGGAGTCGACGTCGAAGTTCGCGCCGCCGCCCTGCACCTGCGGCCGGCCGCCACCGTCGCCGCCGCCCGGGCCGCCCCGCTGCTGGGTGCCCGCGGACGACGTGGCCTTGCCCTGGGTGAAGGAACCGTCGACCTTGGTGACGTTCAGTGAGAGGGCGCCGACCGCCGCCGCCACGCCCTTCTGCGCGGCGACCTTGCCGACCAGCGAGGACTTCAGTGCCTGGCCGCCCTGCGTCATCACCCGGTCGGAGCTCTGCGAGGCCTCGCCGCTCGACCTGGCGTCGAAACGGAAGTTCGGCCCCTGCGAGCCGCCCGCCTTCGGCGCCGACCGCGCCTTGGTGACGGTCATGTCGGTGCCCAGGCCGTACAGCGACTTCAGGACCTTGCCCTGCGCCTGCGTCATGCCGGCCGACACCGAGTCGACGGTGATGACCAGGGCGATACCGAGCGCCAGACCCATCGCGACGACCAGGGCCGCCTTCTTGCGGCGGCTCAGCTCGCGTCTGAGATAGATGCCAAACATCCCGTTCCTCGTTGGTTCCCGGCGCCCCCGCTGTGGGCGCTGCCACACGCTAGGGAGAAACCTTTGAACCGGCCTGGGCGCCGGATGTGCAGGAGCTGAGAAAGCGGGTACCTCATCAGATTTTCATGAGGTGGCAAACTCCACGTGGCATACCGCGCCATACCGGGCCTCCGGTCGCGAAACCGCTGCTGGCCGCGGTGTACGGTCCCGGGGTGCGAGATTGTTCCCGGCTCAGCCGGCGTGCCGTCCTCGGGCTGACGGCCGCCGCCCTTCCCCTGACCGCGGCCGTCCCGGCCTCCGCCACCACGGTCGTCGGCGGCGAGCGGCTCGCCCGCGGCGGAGTCCAGGTCCGCGGCGCCGGCGGGCTGCCGAAGAAGCTCACCGCCCGCGCGTGGCTCGTCGCCGACGGCGAGAGCGGAGAGGTGCTCGCGTCCTTCAACGCGCACCGGCGGCTCGCGCCCGCGTCCACGCTGAAGATGCTGTTCGCGGACACCCTGCTGGGGAAGTTCCCCCCCACCGAGCGGTACCGGGTCACCGACGCCGACCTGGCCGACGTCCCGCTCGGCTCCAGCCTCGTCGGCATCAAGCCCGGACTCACCTACACCGTCGACCAGTTGTGGCAGGGCGTGTTCCTGCGCTCCGGCAACGACGCCGTGCACGTCCTCGCGCACATGAACGGCGGCATCGACAAGACGGTCGCCGAGATGCAGGCCCGGGCCGACGACCTGCAGGCCCTGGACACCCATGTGGTCAGCCCGGACGGCTTCGACCACAAGGGGCAGATCTCCTCGGCGTACGACCTCACGCTGTTCGCCCGACACGGCCTGAAGAACGACGACTTCCGCCGCTACTGCGGCACGAGGACCGCCGACTTCCCGGCCGGCGGCAAGAAGACCTTCCAGATCCAGAACACCGACCGCCTGCTCACCGGGGCCTGGGGACTGCACACCTACGACGGCCTGATCGGGGTGAAGAACGGTTACACCAGCCACGCCGGCAACACCTTCACCGGTGCCGCCACCCGGGGCGGCCGCACGCTGCTGGTCACCGTGATGCATCCCGCCACCGGCAGCAACGCGGTCTACGAGCAGACCGCCGCGCTGCTCGACTGGGGCTTCGGGCAGGGGCGTTCGGCGCAGGCGGTGGGCGTGCTCGCCACACCGCTCAGCGAGGGCGGGGCGAACGCGAGCCCGGCGCCCGCGCACAAGGCGGCCCGGGCCGCGGCCGGTGCGCCGGGCGCGGCGTCCGGCGGGCGCCCCTCGACGTGGCGGCTGCTGGAGGGCGCGGCCGGGACGGCGGCCCTGCTCGGAGCGGGGGCGTGGGCGCTGCGGCGACGGTTCAGGACGGCCCCCGCGGCCGAGGCCGCGGGCGAGGCCGCGGGCGAGAGCCAGGGCCGGGAGAGGGGCGAGCGCGCGAGCCGGGACACGGACGAGAGCGTGGCGGAGACGGCCGAGCCCGGAGGCCGGCACCGGCGCTGACCCGCCGCACCGTACGGTGCGGCGGCCGTTCCCTCTCGGCCGGTGCGCGCCTCGCGGTCCCGCGCGAGGCCCACCCCCTGCTCCGGCCCGTGGAACGACCGCCGCGCCCCCCCTCGGTGTGGCTGCGGAAGCTTTGTGCTCCAACTGTGAAGCTCTCGTGGAGGAAAGTTGAGCATACGCGGCCGACGGGCCGCAATAGCGCGGATGTTGAAATTCCGTTTGTGTGCGGGGGTGCAGGAGGGGCGCACGGGGACGGCAGGGGGGCGCCCGGGGAGGGCTCAGCCCCGCCCGATGTACGGCATCGCCGTCGCCAGCACCGTCGCGAACTGCACGTTCGCCTCCAGCGGCAGCTCGGCCATGTGTCGCACGGTGCGCGCCACGTCGGCCACGTCCATCACCGGCTCCGGCGCGGTCTGCCCGTTCGCCTGGAGCGCGCCCGTCCGCATCCGGGCCGTCATGTCGGTGGCCGCGTTGCCGATGTCGATCTGGCCGACCGCGATCCGGTACGGCCGCCCGTCCAGCGACAGCGACTTGGTCAGCCCCGTCAGCGCGTGTTTGGTCGCGGTGTAGGCGACCGAGTGCGGGCGCGGCGCGTGCGCGGACACGGAGCCGTTGTTGATGATCCGGCCGCCCTGCGGGTCCTGCTCCTTCATCCGCCGGTACGCCGCCTGCGCGCACAGGAACGCCCCGTGGAGGTTGGTGTCCACCACGTGCCGCCACGCCTCGTAGGGCAGTTCCTCCACCGGCACCCCGCCCGGGCCGAAGGTGCCCGCGTTGTTGAACAGCAGGTCGATCCGCCCGAACCGCTCCACGGCCGCCGTGAACAGGGCCTCGACGTCCCCGGGCCGGGACACGTCGGTGCGCATGGCGAGCCAGGGGCCCTGTGGCACCTGGGCCGCCGTCTCCTCCAGCGTCTCGGTGCGCCGGCCGGCCAGGACCACCGACCAGCCGGCGCGCAGCAACTCCACCGAGACGGCCCGCCCGATGCCGGAGCCGGCGCCGGTCACCACCGCGATCTTCGCTTGCCTGTCAGTCATGGCACCGCAGCGTAGGCGGGCCATCCGCCATGCGGAACGCGATGTCCGCCATACGGCTACACGGCCATACGGCTACACGGCTACACGGCCACGGCGGTGGCGGCCGGCTGCTCCCCGGCCGGGTCCTCCCCGGGGTAGCGCACCCCGGTCCGCTCCCGGATCGCGTCCAGCGTGCGCATCACCGCGAGCGTGCCCTCCAGCGGCACCAGCGGCGACTCCTTCTCGCCCGCCCGCAGCGCCCGCATCACCTCCAGCGCCTCATGGCGCATGCTGCTGCGCGGCCCGTCGGCCGGGTCGGCGGTGAACTCCTCGGCGTCGCGCCCCTCCCGGTGCAGCACGAAGCGCTCGGGGTGGAAGAAGCCGGAGGGGATGTCGATCCGGCCGCGTGAGCCGGTGACCGACGCCGTGACCCCCGTACCCCCGGCGATGGAGCAGTGCACCGACGCGAGAGCGCCGCTCTCCCAGGAGAGCAGGGCACCCGTCTGCAGATCGACGCCCTCCTCCGAGAGCACCGCACTCGCGGTGACCCCGTCCGGCTCACCCAGCAGCAGCTGCGCGAACGACACCGGGTAGACCCCGAGGTCCAGCAGCGCCCCGCCGCCCAGCGCCGGATCCCGCAGCCGGTGCGCCGCCGGGAAGGGTCCCGCCAGCCCGAAGTCGGCCTGCACGGTCCGCACCTCGCCGATCGCCCCGTCCGCCACCAGCTCCTTCAGCCGCCGCACGAGCGGATTGCAGTACATCCACATCGCCTCCATGAGGAAGCGGTCGTGCTCCCGCGCCAGCGCCACCAGCTCCCCGGCCTCGCGGACGTTGAGCGTGAACGGCTTCTCGCACAGCACGTTGCGCCCCGCCGCCAGGCACAGTCCGGCCGCCGCCCGGTGCACCGAGTGCGGCGTGGCGACGTACACGACATCGATGTCCTCGTCCGCCGCCAGCGCGTCCCAGTCGCCGTACGCCCGCCGCACCCCGAACCGCTCGGCGAACGCCTCCGCCGCCTCCCGCCGCCGCGAGGCCACCGCCACGATCTCCGCGTCCGGCAGATCGACCAGATCCGCCGCGAAGGCGGCCGCGATCCCGCCCGTCGCCAGGATCCCCCACCGCACGCTCTGCTCCGCCATCCCGCCCCACCCTCGTGTATCTGTTCCTCGGCAACGTGTACGAGCTGAGAGCATAGGTGGCGGATCAGCACCAGAGGGAGGGGACACATGCCCGAGCACGCGGCGGCACACACACCCGGAACGGAGCACACACCCCTCGACCCACCGCCCGTCACCGCCGCCGGCCGCCGCACCGGCCTGCTCACCGTCCTCATGCTCGGCGGCCTCACCGCCACGCCCCCGCTGGCGATGGACATGTACCTCCCGTCGCTGCCCGAGGTCACCCGCGTCCTGCACGCGCCCGCCGCCACCGTCCAGCTCACCCTCACCGCCTGCCTGGCCGGCATGGCGCTCGGGCAGCTCGTCGTCGGCCCGATGAGCGACCGCTGGGGCCGCCGCCGGCCCCTGCTGGCCGGACTCGCCGTCTACCTCCTCGCCACCGCCCTGTGTGCGGTGGCGCCGGACGTCGGGGTCCTCGTCGCCTTCCGGCTGGTGCAGGGTCTCGCGGGCGCGGCCGGCATCGTCATCGCGCGGGCCGTCGTACGCGACCTCTACGACGGCGTCGCCATGGCCCGTTTCTTCTCCACCCTGATGCTGGTCTCCGGGACCGCCCCGATCGTCGCGCCCCTCATCGGCGGCCAGATCCTGCGCGTGACCGACTGGCGCGGCGTGTTCGTCGTCCTCACCGTGGTCGGCACCGCACTCGCCGCCGTCGTCTGGTGGAAGCTGCCCGAGACCCTGCCGCCCGGCGACCGGCACGGCGGGGGCGTCGGGCCGGCGCTGCGCACGATGCGCACCCTGCTCGCCGACCTGCCCTTCACCGGCTACATGCTCGCCGGCGGCTTCGCCTTCGCCGCCCTGTTCGCCTACGTCGCCGCCTCCCCGTTCGTCATCCAGGAGATCTACGGCGCCTCCCCGCAGACGTTCAGCCTGCTGTTCGGCCTGAACTCGGTCGGACTGGTGATCACCGGGCAGGTCAACGGCAGGATCCTGGTCGGCCGGGTCAGCCTGGAGAAGGTGCTCGGCGCCGGCCTCACGGTGATCGTGCTCGCCGCGGCCGCCCTGCTGCTCATGGCCACCGGCGCCTTCGGCGAGGCCGGCCTCGTCCCCGTCGCCGCCGCCCTGTTCGTCCTGATGTCCGCCATGGGCATCACCCTGCCCAACGCCCAGACCCTCGCCCTGCTGCGCACCCGGCACGCCGCCGGCTCCGCCTCCGCCCTGCTCGGCACCTGCTCCTTCCTCGTCGGAGCGGTCGCCTCCCCGCTCGTCGGGATCGCCGGGGAGCGCACCGCCGTGCCCATGGCGATCGTCCAACTGGCGGGATCACTGGTCGCGGCGGCCTGCTTCGTGGGAATGTGCCGTCCCTGGAACACCCGTACGGGGATGGAGGGAGCAGAGAACTGAGCGCACCGAGACTGCGCACCGGCACACCCGAGCGGGCCGGGCTCGACCCCGCCGAACTCGGGCACCTGGCCGCCGAGGCGCACGCCCTCACCACCGGAGCGCACCCCTGGGCGGCCGGTGCCGTCGTGGTGGCCGGGCGCGGGCCCGTCGTCGCCCTGGCCCAGGCCGCGGGCTGGGCGGTGCGCTACTCCGGCTACGACCCCGAGACCGGCACCGGCGTCGAACTGCCGCTCGCCGACCGCGTCCCGGCCACCGTCGACACCCCCTTCGACCTGGCCTCCCTCACCAAGCTGTTCACCGCCGTCGCCGCCGTCCAGCAGATCGAGCGCGGCACCCTCGGCATGGACGCCCGGGTCGGCGCCTACCTGCCCGAGTTCACGGCGGCCGCCCGGCACGGCATCACCGTCCGGCAGCTGCTCACCCACACCTCCGGGCTGCGCCCCGAACTCCCGCTGTACGACTGCCCGGGCGCCGCCGCCCGCCTCGCGATGCTCCAGGCCGAGGCGCCCGCCGCCGAACCCGGCACGCACCTCTACTCGGACCTGAACATGCTGCTGCTCCAGCACGTCCTGGAGCGGATCACCGGCCGGACCCTCGACGTCCTGATCGAGGACGGCATCACCCGCCCGCTCGGCATGACGTCGACCGGCTTCGGCCCCTGCCCCGGCGCGGCGGCCACCGAGGACCAGTGGCGGCCGTGGGCCAAGGCGGACCGCGGGATGCTGCGGGGCGTGGTCCACGACGAGAACGCCTGGGCGCTCGGCGGCGTCGCCGGCCACGCCGGCCTCTTCTCCACCGCCCCCGACCTGGCGGTCTTCTGCCGCGCCCTGCTGTCCGGCGGCGCCTACGGCCCCGCCCGCGTCCTCGGCCCCGACTTCGTGGAACTCCTGCTGACCCCACCGGGCCTGGGCTTCGCCATGGACCAGCCCTGGTTCATGGGCGAACTGGCGGGCGGGGGAGCGGCGGGCCACACCGGATTCACCGGCACCTCGCTCGTCCTGGACCCCCGCACGGACACGTTCCTGGTCCTCCTGGCGAACACGGTCCACCCCAGACGCCGCCCACCGGACAACGGCCCGCGCGCAAGCCTGGCCACCCACCTGGCACGGGCGGTCGTCTGACCCGGGTCCGGCGGCAAGGGCGCCGGGAGGCCGCCCCGCCCCGCCATACAATCGCCGGGTGAACGACCCCGCATCCCCGGCCGAGACCCTCCGCGGCACCCTCGCGGAGCTGCTCGACGGGCTTCCGCCCAGTCAGGCCGCCGCGGCCGTGGAAAGGCTGATCGCCACCTACCGGGGCGACACCCCCACCCACGCCCCGATCCTGCGCGACCGCGCCGACGCCACCGCCTACGCCGCCTACCGCATGCCGGCCACCTTCGAGGCGGTCCGCTCGGCCCTGGCGGCGTTCGCCGCGGCCGTGCCCGGGTGGACGCCCGGCAGCCACGCCGACGTCGGCGGCGGCACCGGTGCCGCGACCTGGGCCGTCGCGGCGACCTGGCCCGGCGAGCGCGACGTCACCGTGCTGGACTGGGCCGAGCCCGCGCTCGCCCTCGGCCGGGAGATCGCCCAGGCCAGCCCGGCGCTGCGCGGGGCCCGCTGGCAGCGCGCCCGCATCGGCGCGGCGCTCACCCTGGAGGGCGCCGACCTCGTCACGGTGTCGTACGTCCTCAACGAGCTCTCCGAGGCCGACCGCACCCGCCTCGTCGACGCCGCCGCGGCCGCCGCGCAGAGCGTCGTGATCGTCGAGGCCGGCACCCCCGCCGGATACGCCCGCGTCATCGAGGCCCGCGACCGCCTCGTCGGCGCCGGCTTCCGGATCGCCGCCCCCTGCCCGCACAGCGCCGCCTGCCCCATCGCCCCCGGCACCGACTGGTGCCACTTCTCCGCCCGGGTCAGCCGCTCCTCCCTGCACCGCCGGGTCAAGAGCGGCTCCCTGGCGTACGAGGACGAGAAGTTCGCCTACGTCGCCGCCACCCGGCTGCCCGTCACCACCGCGCCCGCCCGCGTCGTCCGGCGCCCGCAGATCCGCAAGGGCCAGGTGCTGCTCGACCTGTGCGAGGCCGACGGGCACCTGAGCCGGACCACGGTGACCAAGCGCCACGGCGACCTGTACAAGGAGGCCAGGGACGCCGACTGGGGCGACGCCTGGCCCCCCGAGGCCCTGTGAGGCACGTCTCGTCCGCTTCCTCCGGATCCGCCCCGGTGGCCCGGGGGGCTCACCGAGGTGGGACCATGGGGCGGTGCTGTCCGCACGGCAGCGAGGCGACCACCACACCGAGGGGATAGATGAGCGCGACGTTCGGCGGCCGGTCCGGCCGGCAGGGCAGACTCTCCCGGTGGCTGCTCGGACGCCGCCCGAAGGAGGCCGCCGGCGACGGCGGCCGTGAGGCCCTGCTGCTCGCCGCCGCCGCGGCCGGACTGCCGCTCGCGCCCGCCGCGCACCCCGCCGACGGCTACTGCTGCTCCTGCGACCGCGTCGGCTGCCCCACCCCGGCCCGGCACCCGGTATCGTTCGCCTGGCAGACCCAGTGCAGCACCGACCGCGCCCAGATCGAGCGCTGGGCCCGGCACCAGCCCGAGGCCAACTTCATCACCGCCACCGGCATGGTCCACGACGTGCTGGACGTGCCCCTGCAGGCCGGCCGGGAGGCGCTGGAGCGGCTGCTCGACGGCGGGGTCGAGGTCGGGCCGGTCGCCGAGAGCGACGACGGCCGCATGCTGTTCTTCACCCTCACCCGCGGCACTCCCGAGGACGAGGACGAGTGGTGGCCCTGCGAGCTGGACTGTCACCCCGAGACCATGGACGAGCACCCGGGCCTGCGCTGGCACTGCCGCGGCTCCTACGTCCTCGTACCGCCCGCCCGGCTGCCCGGCGACGGGCGGGGGGTGCGCTGGCTGCGCGGCCCCGAACACCCGCTGCCCGAGCCGCTGACGCTGCTGGAGACGCTCACGGACGCCTGCGCCCGCCACGCCGGCACGGCGGCCGCCCGGCCGGGCGCCGCCTGGCCGCTGCAGCGCTGAGGCCGCCCGGCGGCGCTACGAGCCCTGCGCGGCCGTCAGCCCCCGCACCTGCCCCACCACCGACACCGGACCGCTGCCCGCCGGGTCGAGGGCGGCCTCGTTGGAGACGAACTCCAGGGTCAGCGACTGCTTGACCTCGCCCTTGGTCAGCGCCTGCACGTCCTTGTTGGGGACCGGCACCGAGGTGCCCGCGGCGGCGGTCTGCTTCTCGAAGTGGTGCGTGGTGAAGAACACCAGCGCCCCGCCGTCCGCCGTGCGCAGCGCGAGCGGCGCGTAGTCGCCGCGGGTCAGCGGCTCGTCGATGTACTGCCGCACCAGCCCCGGCTTCTTCGCCTGCTTCGCGCGGTCCGCGCGCCAGGCGCTGGTGCCGCGGCCGTCCGCGAAGGTCTTCCCGCCGCGCTGCAGATAGCCCGCGTACTCCTTGCTCAGGTCCGCGGGCGGCACCGCCAGCCGGGTGGAGCCGGCGGGCACCGCCTCCGCCCAGCCGTCCCCGTCCTTCTCGAACTCCGGTACGGCGCCGGGGGCGACCAGCGTCAGGTACGCCACCTTCCACGGCTCGCCGAGGTCCTGCCGGGTGAACACCAGCAGCCAGCGCTGGTCGCCGCCCTTGTTGCCCCGGGCGTCGGCGACGAACCAGCGGGGCCAGCCGGCCTTCTTCGGGATGGTGAACTTCGCGTCCGTCAGCGTCAGCGGCGTGTGGTTCGGGTTGCCCGACGGGTTGTTGGCGTGCCCGGCCGTCAGCCGGGCGCCGTCGATGTCGGCGAGGGCGCCGGTGACGTGACCGGCGTCCAGGGAGCGGTCGTAGGCCTGGTCGGCCCTGTTGTACGCGGCGGTGAACTGCGCGAGGGCCCTGGCGGCCTCGGCGCGGCCGGCGGCCGGGAGCACCTCGCGCTCCCCGTGCACCACCACGCATCCGCTCACCGTCAGCGACATAGCGGTCAGCGAGGCCGCCATGAGTGCGTTCCGGTCCCGCCTGCGAAGCCCACGACGACTGCGATCCCTGCTCATGAGGCGCCTTCACCCTCCCCTTTCCGGAGGCGAACCCTACCGGGAGGGAGAGGCCGCCGGGGGGCCGGTTCCCCCAGTCGGACGCCGGAACCCCCCGGGCACCGGGCCTACTTCGACGCCGGGACCCCGCCCTCGACGCCGCCCGCGGCTCCCTCGCGCCGCCGCCCCCTCAGCCGCGCGGCGAACTCCGGGGTGATCAGGAACACGGCCAGGGTCGGGACCAGGTACGCCGCCCACACCGCCAGCTGCACGACCGTCGGGTCCGGCTGGAAGTTGAACACGCCCTTGAGCAGGGTGCCGTACCAGCTGTCCGGCGGGATGGTGCCGCTGATGTCGAAGGCGAGGTCGGAGATGCCCGGGATCCAGTTGGCCTCCTGCAGGTCGTGGAAGCCGTACGCCAGCACGCCCGCCGCCACCACGACCAGCATGCCGCCGGTCCAGGTGAAGAACTTGGCCAGGTTGATCCTCAGCGCGCCCCGGTAGAACAGCCAGCCGAGCAGGACGGCCGTGGCCAGCCCGAGGGCCACGCCGATCAGCGGGCGCGGGGTGCCGTCGGAGGCCGCGTGCACGGACGCCCACACGAACAGGGCGGTCTCCAGGCCCTCGCGGCCCACGGCGAGGAACGCGGTGGCGACCAGCGCGCCCGTGCCCATCGCCAGCGCCGCGTCCAGCTTGCCGTGCAGCTCGGACTTCAGGTGCCGGGCGGTGCGCCGCATCCAGAACACCATCCAGGTCACCAGGCCGACGGCGATGACGGACAGGGAGCCGCCGAGCGCCTCCTGCGCCTCGAACGTCAGCTCCTGGGAGCCGAACTCCAGCGCGCTGCCGAAGCCCATCGCGATGGCGATGGCGATGGCGATGCCGATCCAGATGGGCCGCAGGGCGTCCCGGCGGCCGGTCTTGACCAGGTAGGCGATGAGGATGCAGACGACGAGGGACGCCTCCAGGCCCTCGCGCAGGCCGATCAGGTAGTTGGAGAACACGGTTACGCCTCCTCGGAGAACAGCGTGCGGCCCCACCAGTCGGCGGAGTCCCGGACGCCGGGGGGCACCGCGAAGACCGCCGAACCCACGTGCTGGATGTACTCGTTGAGCGCGTCGTGCGCGGCCAGCTTGCGCTGCAGGGGGATGAATCCCTTGCGCACGTCGCGCTGGTAGGCCAGGAAGAACAGGCCCGCGTCCAGGCGGCCGAGGCCGTCGGTGCCGTCGGTGAAGGAGTAGCCGCGGCGCAGGATGGTGATGCCGCCGTTGGCGTCCGGGTGCGCGAGGCGCACGTGGGCGGTCGGCTTCATCGCCTTCAGGAACGGCTCGTCGTGCTCCTTGGCCTTGCCGACCGGGGCGCCCTCGCGCTTGTCGCGGCCGAAGACGTCCTCCTGCTCCTGCAGCGAGGTCCGGTCCCAGGTCTCGATGTTCATGCGGATGCGCCGGGCGACGAGGTACGACCCGCCGTTCATCCAGGCGTCCTTCGCGCCGGTGTCCGCGTCGCCGACCCACACGAACTTCGCCAGGCGGCCGCTCTCCGTCCCCGCGATGTTGCGGGTGCCGTCCTTGAAGCCGAAGAGGTTGCGCGGGGTCTGCGCGTCGGGGGTGGTGGAGGAGGTCTTGCCGAAGCCGAGCTGGGACCAGCGGACGGCGACCTTGCCGAAGCCGATGCGGGCGAGGTTGCGGATGGCGTGCACGGCGACCTGCGGGTCGTCGGCGCAGGCCTGGACGCACAGGTCGCCGCCGGTGCGGGTCCGCTCCAGGTTGTCCCCGGGGAAGGCGGGCAGGTCGACCAGGGCCGCGGGCCGCTTGTCCTGGAGGCCGAACCGGTCGAAGAGCGACGGCCCGAAGCCGATGGTGAGCGTCAGCCGGGACGGCTTGAGGCCCATCGCCTCGCCGGTGTCGTCCGGCGGTGCCTCGGCGAGGCCGTCGAACGCGCCCTCGCCGACCGGCTTGCCGGCCGTCATCCGCCGGGCCGCCTCGGTCCAGTCCTTGAGCATCGCGACGAACTCGGCGCGGTCGCCGGTCTTCACGTCGAACGCGGCGAAGTGCAGCCGGTCCTGCACCGGGGTGGCGATGCCCGCCTGGTGGGCGCCGTGGAACGCCACGGCGCCGCCCGTGCCGGCGGCGGCCGGCTCCGCGTCGTCACCGGCGTGCGCCATCGCCGCGGCCCCGCCGCCCACGGCGGCACCGAGCGCCAGCCCGGCGCCGCCCCAGCCGATCAGCGCCCGCCGCGACGGTCGCCCGGCGGCCGGGGACTCCTGCGGCTCGCGCGTCTCCTCGGTCTCCTGCGTCTCGGTCATCGCCGCGCCCCTTACTTCACGACCGCGGCGGCGAGCTTGGACAGCGGCTCGGCGAGCGCGTTCACCGCGTCCGAGAGCTCCTTGCGCTGCCCCTCGCCGACCTTGTCGTAGGAGACGAAGTCGTAGGAGTCCTTGCTCGGGCGGTACTTGTCCAGCAGCGTGTTCAGCGCGGCGAACTGCTTGTCCAGCTCCTTGGCCAGCGCGGGGTCGTTCTCGGCGGCGACCGGCTTCAGCAGCTCGTACGCCCGCTGGGCGCCCTCGACGTTGCCCTTGAAGTCGACGAGGTCGGTGTGCGAGTAGTACTCCTCCTCGCCGGTGACCTTGCCCTTGGCGACCTCGTCCAGCAGTTCCTTGGCGCCGTTGGCCATGGAGGTCGGGGTGATCTCGGCCTTGCCGACCCGCTCCTTCCAGTCCTTCAGGTCCGTGAGCAGCTCACCCGCGAGGGCCTTCTCCTCGGCACCGATGCTCTTCTTCTGCCACAGGGCCTGCTCGAGGCGGTGCCAGCCGGTCCACTTCTGCCCGGGCTCGAGGTCGGGCTTGCGGATGTCGACCTTGGGGTCGATGTCGCCGAAGGACTCGGCCACCGGCTCGGTGCGCTCCCAGCCGAGGCGGGAGGGGGCGTAGGCCTTCCGCGCGGCGGCGACGTCGCCGTCCTGGACGGCCTTGACGAACGTCTCCGCGAGCGGCAGCGTCCGGTCGGCCTGGTCCTGCGCGTACTGCCGGTACGCGGCGACGGCCTGGTCCAGCTTCGGGTCGCGCTCGGCGCTCGTCCCGCCACCGGTGACGGTGAGCTTCTGCCGGATGCCGTGGCCCTTCATGCCGGGCCGGCAGGCGATCTCGTACGAGCCGGCCTTCACCTCGGCGGTCAGCGTGTACTTGGTGCCGGGCCCGATGTTCTCCTTCTCGGAGACGATCCGGTCGTCCGGGAACAGGATCTCGACCTCGGTGGCCTTCGACCCCTTGTTCGCTATCTCCAGGGTGACGTGGCCGGCCGGAACGGACGTGGAGGACGTCTCGCACCGGGAGTCGGCCGCGGTGACCTGGACGGCCGCGCCGTCCTTGGCGTCGCTCTTCGCGGTGCAGGCCGCGAGGGCGGTCAGAGTCGCCGCGGTGGCGGCGGCGGTGACGGTCAGGCGGACGGCTCGCATGCGGGGCTCCTGGCGGATCTGGTGTGGTGAGGCTGCCCTAACTTACCTGAGGCTAACCTCACCTCAACCCCGCGGGGTCGTGATTCAGCTCTCACCTGGCGATGTTTCAATGTGCGAGTGACTGACTACGACGTCCTCCGCGTCTTCTGCGGACCGAACGGCGGCTACGGCAACGAGCTCGGCGTCGTCCGCGACGGCTCGGTCCTGCCCGACCAGGGCGACCGGCAGGCGCTGGCCGGCAAGCTCGGCTTCAGCGAGACCGTGTTCGTGGACGACCCCGAGCGCGGAGTGATCGACATCTACACCCCCACCCTGCGCCTGCCGTTCGCCGGGCACCCCTGCGTCGGCACCGCCTGGCTGCTGGACGTCCCCGAGCTGGTCACCCCCGCCGGGGTGGTCGGGGCCCGCCTGGACGGCGAGTTCAGCTGGATCGAGGCCCGCGCGGAGTGGGCCCCGCCGCGCACCCTGCGCCAGTACGGCAGCGCCGCCGAGGTCGACGCCCTGGACGTGCCGCCGCCCGGCGAGTGGATCTACGCCTGGGCCTGGGAGGACGAGGCCGCGGGCCGCGTGCGGGCCCGCGCCTTCCCCGGCCGCGACGACGGTGTCGACGAGGACGAGGCGACGGGCGCTGCGGCCCTCCTCCTCACCGAGCGCCTGGGCCGCGCCCTGAACATCGTCCAGGGCAGGGGCTCGCAGATCCTGACCGCGCCCCAGCCGCACGGCTGGGTCGAGGTCGGCGGCCGGGTCTTCCTCGAACGCTGACGGCCCCCGGACCTACGCGGTCCGCGGGAACTCCTCGCCCAGGGCCTCGAAGACGGCCGTGTTGAGGGCGAACGCCCGGTTGCACTCCGCCACCATGCGCTGCCTCTCCAGCTCGTCCACGCCGACCGCGTCCAGCCTCTGCCGGTACTCCCTCTTGAACGCGGCCGGGCCGGCGATGTCCTCGAAGACGTAGAAGCGGACGCCGTCGCCCTTCCTGGCGAAACCCCAGGTCCGCTCCGCCCGGTCCCGGACGACCTGGCCGCCGGACAGGTCGCCCAGGTAACGGGTGTAGTGGTGGGCGACGTAACCGCCGGGCCAGTGCGCGGCGCACGCCCGGACCCGGTCCGCGTACGCGGCGGTCGCGGGCAGGGCCGACAGGCCCGCCCGCCACCCGGCGCCCCGCAGGTGCGCCAGATCCCGCTCCAGCGCGGGCAGCCGCATCAGCTCGGGCCGGACGAACGGCCCGGCCACCGGGTCGGCCGCCAGCCGCCCGGCCGCGCTCTCCAGCGCCTCGTAGACGAACCACAGCTGCTCGGTGTAGCGCGCGTACGCCGCCACGCCCAGCCGGCCGCCGAGCAGGTCGCTCAGGAACGGCGAGGACTCCGCCGCCAGGTGCTGCCCGCGCGAAGCGGTGCGCAGGACGGTCGAGAACGACTCCATGGGGCTCTCCTCCGGGCCTCGTGGGGGCTCGGAGGTCCTACGGCAGGGTCAGGACGTCCGCGCCCGTCTCCGTCACCACCAGCGTGTGCTCGAACTGGGCCGTGCGCCTGCGGTCCCTGGTGACGACCGTCCAGCCGTCGTCCCACATGTCGTACTCGTGGGTGCCCAGCGTCAGCATCGGCTCGATCGTGAACGTCATGCCGGGCCGCATGACGGTGGTGGCGTGGGGGCTGTCGTAGTGCGGGACGATCAGCCCGGAGTGGAACGAGGAGCTGATGCCGTGACCGGTGAAGTCCCGCACCACCCCGTAGCCGAAGCGCTTGGCGTACGACTCGATGACCCGGCCGATGACGTTGATCTGCCGGCCCGGCCTGACGGCCTTGATCGCCCGGTTCAGGGACTCCCGGGTCCGCTCCACGAGCAGCCGCGACTCCTCGTCCACGTCGCCGACCAGGTAGGTCGCGTTGTTGTCGCCGTGCACCCCGCCGATGTACGCCGTCACGTCCAGGTTGACGATGTCGCCGTCCCTGAGGACCGTCGAGTCCGGGATGCCGTGGCAGATGACCTCGTTGACGCTCGTGCACAGGGACTTGGGGAAGCCGCGGTAGCCGAGCGTGGACGGGTAGGCGCCGTGGTCGCACATGTACTCGTGGGCGACCTTGTCCAGCTGGTCCGTGGTCACGCCCGGCGCGATGATCCTCGCGGCCTCTTCCATCGCCCGCGCGGCGATCCGCCCGGCGATCCGCATCGCCTCGATGGTCTCCGGGGTCTGCACCTCCGGCCCGGTGTACGGCGCCGGCGCGGGCTTGCCGACGTACTCGGGGCGGCGGATGTTTCCGGGGACCGAACGGGTGGGAGAGAGCTCCCCTGGTACGAGCAGCGACTGGCCAGACATGCAAGCGAGTCTAACCAGCGGGCTTGGGGGAACATGTCGTTGGCGAGAGGAGCTGGTCATGGCCCTGTTCAAGAAGCGCACGGTCGGCAAGCCGGGCGAGTGGTTCTACTGCCTGGAGCACAAGAAGGTCGAGGAGGGGCCGGAGTGCCCCGCCAAGGACCGGTTCGGGCCGTACGCCTCCCGGGAGGAGGCGCAGCACGCGATGGAGACGGCCCGCGAGCGCAACCTCGAGTGGGAGAACGACCCGCGCTGGCACGACGCCACCGCGGGAAGCCCGTCCGACGACGACTGATCACACCCGGGCGGACGCGGCGGCCGCGCGCCTGGCGCGCAGCCGCACCGCGTGCTCGCCGGTGCGGGCGTCGTAGGTCATCAGCCCCGGCGGGCACACCGCGAGCAGGCCCATCGCGCCCACGCGCAGCGGGCCGCCCGGCCGTGCCCGCGGCCGTCGACCCTTCACCACGGCGCGGCCGGCGGGGCCGTCAGGATCTCCGCCAGCCGGGACAGCCGGTCCCGGAACCCCCGGCGCGCCCTCGGAGAGCCCGCGTTCTCGCCCGCCGCCGCGCTGACCAGGTGCTGCACGCTGTCCAGGTCCAGCTCCGCCCCCTCGGGCACGGCCAGCGTCTCGTGGGCCATCGCGGACAGCTCGCCGCCGCCCGCCCCCAGCGCCAGCACCGTCGCCCCGGCCCGCCGCGCCGCGTGCACCCCCTCCAGCAGCTCCGCGGGCTCCTCGGGCGCGACCACCAGCAGGGTCTCGCCCCGCCGCGCCTCCTCGATCCGGCCGGGACCGACGGCCAGGTGGGCGGGGTCGGACGGGCGCGCGTGGTGCCGTACGAGCGTGGGCGCCAGTTCGGGCGTGCCCGACCAGGCCGCCTCGTCCACCAGGTGCGCCGCCAGGTGCCAGGGCTCGTACGCGGGCGTGCCCACCAGCAGCAGCCCGCCCCCGTGCGCCACCACCGACCCGCGCAGGACCCCCGCGAACCGCCGTGTGGCCCCCAGCCACTCGGTCCCGGCGAGCACTTCGCGCAGCAGCGCGACCCGTACGGCGTCCATGCCGCCGCATCCTGCCGCAACCGGTCCCGGGCGGGGCGGGCTTCCCCCGGAATTCGCCCGACCCGGGGACGTAGAGTCGCCCCATGACCTCTACCGACAGCGCACAGACCCCCGCCAAGGCCCCCGCCAAGGACCCCTGGGACCTGCCCGACGTCTCCGGGCTGGTCGTCGGCGTGCTCGGCGGCACCGGCCCGCAGGGCAAGGGCCTCGCCCACCGGCTCGCCCGGGCCGGCCAAAAGGTGATCATCGGCTCCCGGGCCGCCGAGCGCGCCCGGGCCGCCGCCGAGGAGCTGGGGCACGGCGTCGAGGGCGCCGACAACGCCGAGACCGCGCGCCGCAGCGACGTCGTGATCGTCGCCGTTCCGTGGGAGGGCCACGGCAAGACCCTGGAGTCGCTGCGCGAGGAGCTGGCCGGGAAGCTCGTCGTGGACTGCGTCAACCCGCTCGGCTTCGACAAGAAGGGCGCCTACGCCCTCAGGCCCGAGGAGGGCAGCGCCGCCGAGCAGGCCGCCGCCCTGCTGCCGGACTCCCGGGTCACCGCCGCCTTCCACCACCTGTCGGCCGTGCTGCTGCAGGACCCGGACATCGAGGAGATCGACACCGACGTCATGGTGCTGGGCGAGGAGCGCGCCGACGTGGAGACCGTGCAGGCGCTGGCCGGGCGCATCCCGGGCATGCGCGGCGTCTTCGCCGGGCGGCTGCGCAACGCCCACCAGGTGGAGTCCCTGGTCGCGAACCTGATCTCCGTCAACCGCCGGTACAAGGCGCACGCCGGGCTCCGCCTGACCGACGTGTGAGGCGTTCCGGGCGATGGGGGACACTGGTCGCCGTAGCAGTGTCCCCCGCAAGGAGCCGACCCCCATGCCCCGCATCGCCCTCTACACCCTGATCGTCTGCCTCCTCGCGGTGGCCGCCGCGGTCGTGTCGTTCGTCCAGGGCAGCTGGCTGGGCGTCGTCTGGGTGCTGCTGGCGGGCCTGTCGTCCAACATGACCTGGTACTACCTGCGGCGGGGCAGGGCCGGCTACGCCCAGAAGCGGTAGAGGCTCCAGCCGGCCGACACGTCGAGGTCACCGACCCCCAGGGCCCGCAGGATCGCGTGGACCGCGCCGAAGAACACCGCGTTGACCGACGGCACCCACAGCAGCGCGAACACGAACAGCAGCCCGAACGACGCGAACGGCTCCACCTGGCGCTTGACCGCCTGCGGCAGCCACGGCTCGATCACCCCGTACCCGTCCAGCCCGGGCACCGGCAGGAAGTTCAGCACCGCGGCCGTCACCTGGAGCAGCGCGAGGAAGGCGAGCGCGAACCGGAAGCCGAGGGGCACCCCGTCCACGGCGTGCAGCCAGAACGGCGCGGTGCACACCGCCGCGAACAGCACGTTCGTCAGCGGGCCCGCCGCCGAGACCAGGCTGTGCCGCCAGCGGCCCCGGATGCGGCCGTGCTCGATGAACACCGCGCCGCCCGGCAGACCGATCCCGCCCATGATCACGAACACCACCGGGAGCACCACGCTCAGCAGCGCGTGCGTGTACTTCAGCGGGTTCAGCGTGAGGTAGCCCTTCGCGCCGACCGAGATGTCCCCGCTGTGCAGGGCGGTCCGCGCGTGCGCGTACTCGTGCAGGCACAGGGACACCACCCAGGCCGCCGTCACGAACAGGAACACCGCGACGCCGGGCTGCGCGGCGAACCCCGTCCAGGTGGCCCACCCGGTCACCACCGCGACGGCCAGGATCCCGAGGAACACGGGACTGACCCTGCGCTCGCTGCGGCGGGTCACGACTGAGGTCATCGGCAGGCTCCTGGGACTGGTGCGGGCATCGGTGCGGACACGGGGAAAACGTCTCGCGGACGCCCGGTGGTTCCGCGAGGGTGGGCGCATGGCCCTGATGAAGGTGTTCTACGAAGACTGGCAGATGGAGTGCTGCGGCCGTCGGTTCGGGGTGGGACAGGAGGTCGGCTGGCGGATCGTCCGCTACGCCGAGGACGGGGCCGGCCGGGACGGCGACCGGTACGGCGCCGAGGCGTGGGTGGAGAACCACGGCGGACCCCGGCACCCGACCCCGGGCCGGGTCCGCGCCATCGAGCTGGTGTCCCAGGACTACACGATCCACCCCGACCGTGGCGGAACCTTCCTCGAACCCGTGCCGGGAACCCGGACCCTCGAATCCGTCGGCACCTGCCCGAAGTGGTTCGGGGAGCGGGAGACCGGGCCCCGCCGCCTCCGCCGCGTCGTCGGCGCCCTCGTCACCCTGGAGGTCGACGGCTCCGAGGACGCCACGCCGCACCCACCCGGTGACCGCTCCTGACCCCGCGTAGACAATGGACCCCGTGCGCTACCGCCTGCTCGGCCCCACCCAGGCCCTCCGCCCCGACGGCACGCCCGTCCCGGTCGGCGGAGCACGGCTGCGTGCGCTGCTGAGCGTGCTCGCCCTGCGGGCCGGCCGGACCGTGCCGGCCGGCGTCCTCGTGGCGGAGGTGTGGGGCGCCGACCCGCCCGCCGACGCCCCGGGCGCCCTGCAGGCGCTGGTCGGCCGGCTGCGCCGGGCGCTCGGCGCCGGCGCGGTCGACTCGGTGGAGGGCGGCTACCGGCTCGCCGCCGCCCCCGACGACGTCGACCTGCACCGGTTCGAGCGCCTGACCGGCGAGGGACAGCGCGCCCTGGCCGACGGCGACCCCGAGAAGGCGGCCACCGTCCTCGACGACGCCCTCGCGCTGTGGCACGGCCCCGCCCTCGCCGACCTGCCCGACCGCACCGCCGAGGCCGCCCGCTGCGACGCCCGCCGCCTGGACGCCCTGCGCGCCCGGCACGGCGCCGCCCTCGCCCTCGGCCACGCCGGGCAGTCCCTGCCCGAGCTGACCGCGCTGTGCGACAGCCACCCCCTGGACGAGCCTCTCCAGGCGCTGCGGCTGCGCGCCCTGCGCGACACGGGCCGCACGGCCGAGGCACTGGCCGCCTACGACGACGTACGCCGGCTGCTCGCCGACCGGCTCGGCTCCGACCCGGGCCCCGAACTGCGGTCCCTGCACGCCCGTTTACTGACCCCCGAAGCGCCCCCGCGGACGGCCCCCGCCGTCCCGGCCGCCCCGGCGGAGCCGCCCGCGCCGGGCAACCTGCCCGCCCGGCTCACCTCCTTCGTGGGCCGGGAGGCCGACATCGCGGCCCTCCGTGAGGACCTCACCGCCGCCCGGCTCGTCACCCTCCTCGGGCCCGGCGGGGCCGGCAAGACCCGGCTGTCGCAGGAGGCCGCCGACACCGTGCGGGACGTGGCCCGGGACGGGGTGTGGCTGGCCGAGCTGGCCCCCGTCGACGACCCCGAGGCCGTACCGGAGGCCGTCCTCACCGCGATCGGCGCCCGCGAGACCGTGCTGCACGGCGCCGGCGCCGAGAGCATACGCGCCGTCGCCGACCGGCACGACGACCCCCTCGAACGGCTCGTGGAGCACTGCGCCCGGCGCCGCATGCTGATCGTGCTGGACAACTGCGAACACGTCGTCGAGGCGGCGGCCCGCCTGGTGGAGCGGCTGCTCGCCCGCTGCCCCGAGCTGACCGTGCTCGCCACCAGCCGCGAACCGCTCGGCATCCCGGGAGAGCTGCTGCGCCCCGTGGAACCGCTGCCGGAGCCGATGGCGCTGCGGCTGCTCGCCGAGCGCGGCGCGGCCGCCCGGCCCGGCTTCCGCACCGCGGACGACCCCGGGGCCTGCGCCGAGATCTGCCGGCGGCTCGACGGCCTGCCCCTCGCCATCGAACTCGCCGCCGCCCGGCTGCGGATGCTCACCCCCCGCCAGATCGTCGACCGGCTCGACGACCGCTTCCGGCTGCTCACCTCCGGCAGCCGCACCGTCCTGCCCCGCCAGCAGACCCTGCGGGCCGTCGTCGACTGGTCCTGGGACCTGCTCGACGACGGCGAACGCGAGGTGCTGTGCCGGCTGTCGGTGTTCGCGGGCGGCTGCGACCTGGCCGCCGCCGAGGCCGTGTGCGGCCCGGACGCCTTCGACGCCCTCGGCTCCCTCGTCGACAAGTCCCTCGTCGTCGCCGCCCCGGGACCCGACGGCGCGATGCGCTACCGGCTGCTGGAGACCGTCGCCGAGTACGCGGGCGAACGGCTCGACGAGGCGGGCCGCCGCACCGACGCCGAGCGCGCCCACCTGACGTACTTCCGCGAACTCGCCCGCGCCACCGACCTGTTGCTGCGCGGCCCCGGTCAGCGCGCGGCCGTCGAGCGGCTGCAGTCGGAGTACGAGAACCTGCGCACCGCGCTGCGCCGCGCCGTCGCCCTGCGCGACGAGCAGGAGGCGCTCTGCCTCGTCCTCTCCCTGGGCTGGTACTGGCAGATGCGCGACCTGCGCATCGAGGCCCGCAACCTGTGCCGCGAGGTCATGGCCCTCGGACCCGACCCGTTCGAAGAACCGCTCCGCCGCGCCGCCCCGGTGTGGCAGCGCTGCACCGACGTCCCGCCCCCGTACACCGGCGAGCTGCTCGACGAGGCCCGGCGCGGCCTGCACCTGATCCACCTGGCCTGCATGGACACCGAACTGGATGCCTGGCAGACCCCCGAGGCCCAGGCGAAGATGCGCGTCATCGCCCAGGTGTACGAACCCGGGATGCCGCAGACCTGCCGCGCGCCCGGCATGCTCTGGTTCTTCGCCGTGCTGCTGACCGGCGGCATCGAGCGGCTGCGCGGCATCCTCGACGCCTGCGTCCGCACCTGCCGGGAGACCCCCGGATTCGAGTGGGAGCTGGCCGACACCCTGCAGATGCGCGCCAACATGCTGGCCAACCGCGTCGAGTGGGCGGGCGACGCCACCCGCGACGCCGACGAGGCGCTGGAGATATTCGAGCGCCTCCAGGACGCCTGGGGCGCCGCCGAGGCGCTCTCCGCACGCGGCGAGTCCCACGAACGCAAGGGCCGGTACGCGGCGGCGGCCGCCGACTTCCGGGCGGCCATCGCGCACGCCGAACGGCTCGGCGCCCGCGCCCAGGCGGCGGTGCTCGGCGTCCGGCTGGCCGGCGTGCTCCTGGAGACGGACGAGCCGGAGGACGGCGAGCGCATGCTGCGCGACATCGTCGCCCGCCACGACGGCGGCACCAGCGAGGCGATGCCCATGGCCCGCCTGTTCCTGTCCGGCTGGCTCTCCCTGACCGGCCGCCCGGCCGAGGCGCGCGAGCAACTCCGGCTGCTCCGGCTCGACTTCGGCATCTCCCACTTCGCCGTCTTCGACGCCTTCATCCTCGGTCAGGAGGCCTGGGTGGACGTCGTCGAGGGCCGCCACGAGGACGCCCTGGACCGGGTCCGGCAGGCGCTGCGGCGCGCCGCCGAGCCGCTGGCCGAGGCCATCGCCCCGCACCTGTCCGCGCTGTACCTGACCGTCGCCGCGGCGGCCCTGCCCGCGGTCGACGGCGGCGCCCGCGCCCGGGACGCCGCCCGCTGCCTGGGGGCCGCCGCCGCGTCGCTGCCCGCCGGCCACGTCGCGGCGTACACCGAGCGCGCGGTGCGCGAGCGCGCCGAGGCGGCCGTACGGGCCGCACTGGGCGACGCGGCCTACGAGGCCGCGTACGCCGAGGGCGGTGGCCTCTCCCTCGTGGAGGCCACCGCCCTGGTCTGACGTCCCGCGGTCCGACGTCCCCGCCCCGGCGCCGCCGGGGTCAGGCCTTGGTGCGGAACTTGTGGATCGCCACCGGCGCCATCACGGCGGTGAGCCCCACCGACCAGATCAGCGTCACCCACAGGTCGTGCGCGACCGGGCCGCCCTCCATCAGGCCGCGCGCGGTGTCCGCCAGCGCGGACAGCGGGTTGTAGTCGGTGAAGTGCCGCAGCCAGCCCGGCATCGACGCGGTCGGCGCGAAGATCGAGGAGCCGAACTGCAGCGGCATCAGCACCAGGAAGCCCATGGCCTGCACGGACTGCGCGTTCTTCATCGTCACGCCGAGCGTCAGGAACACCCACATCAGCGCCGAGCCGAACACCGCGGACAGTCCCACGGAGGCGAGCAGACCGGCCCAGCGGTGGATGTCGTAGCCCACGAGGACGGCGACCACCATGAGCACCGCGGTCGCGCACAGCATCCGCATCAGCTCCACCGCGATCTTCGCGAAGAGCACCGAGCCGCGCCCGATCGGCAGGGACCGGAAGCGGTCCATGACACCGGAGTTGAAGTCCTGGTTGAAGCCGGTGCCCACGCCCTGGGCCATGTTCATGCCCATCATGGCCATCAGGCCGGGCACGACGTACTGGACGTACTGGTCCTGGCCGCCGCCCATCGACTTGCCGATCGAGCCGCCGAAGACGTACACGAACAGCAGGGTGAAGATCACCGGGAACAGGATGGCGTCGAACATCGACTCCGGGTCCTGCCGGATCCACAGCAGGTTGCGGCGGATCAGCGCACCGGTGTGGCGCAGATGGGCACGCAGCGAGATGGGGCTGTCCGCCATGTCGGCGGCCTGGGTCGGGGAGAGAGTGGCGGCGCTCATGCGGCGACCTCCTGGCGGGCGTCGGCGGGCGTGGCGTCCTGCGGGGCACTGGCGCGGTGGCCGGTGAGGGACAGGAACACCTCGTCCAGGCTGGGCAGTTCGGTGGTGATGGAGGAGATCGTGATGCCGCGCGCGGTGACCGCGCCGACCACGGCGGTCAGCTGCTCGTCGCTGAGGATCGGAACCAGCAGGGTGCCGCTGTCGGTGTCCACGGTGGTGGTGGCCAGCCCGGTGATGCCGAGCTCGTCGAGCAGGTGGGCCAGCGGGCGCAGCTCCAGCGGATCGGCCGGCCGCACGCGCAGGGTGCGCCCGCCGACCTTGGCCTTCAGCTCCTCGATGCCGCCCTTGGCGATGACCTTGCCGCGGTCCACGACGGTCAGCTCCGTGGCGAGCTGCTCGGCCTCCTCCATGTACTGCGTGGTCAGCAGCACGGTGACCCCGTCCCCGACCATCGCCTTCACCTCGTCCCACACCTCGTTGCGGGTGCGCGGGTCGAGGCCGGTGGTCGGCTCGTCGAGGTAGAGCACGGCGGGCCGCCCGATCATCGAGGCCGCCAGGTCAAGCCGGCGCCGCATGCCGCCCGAGTAGGTGCTCGCCGGGCGCCGCGCGGCCTCGGTCAGCGAGAACCGCTCCAGCAGCTCGTCGGCACGGGCCCGGGCGTCCCTGCGGGACAGGTCCAGCAGCCGCCCGATCAGGTACAGGTTCTCCCAGCCCGGGAGCTTCTCGTCCACGGAGGCGTACTGCCCGGTGAGCCCCGTCACCCGGCGCAGCTGCCGGGGCTGCCGTACGACGTCGTACCCGGCCACGGTGGCCCGGCCGGCGTCCGGCGTGATCAGCGTGGACAGGATCCGCACGAGGGTGGTCTTGCCGGCGCCGTTCGGCCCGAGCACCCCCATCACGGTGCCCTCCCGCACGTCCAGGTCGACCCCGTCCAGCGCCTTGGTCTCGCCGTAGTGCTTGACCAGTCCCCGCACGGTCACGGCGTGGCCCCCGCCGAGGGGCTTGTCATCGATTCGCGTCATGCCGAAGACGGTGCCAGAGTCCGCCGACAAAGCACCGACAGGTCGCCGACAGTCACCGACAATCTCCCGACGACCACCGCGACCATCGATTGAGGCGCCACGACGGCGGGCCACCCCATCCGCGAGAGCGGCGCCGGTCCGGGCGCGAAAAGGGGTCAGCCCGCCGACGGGGGAAGATCGGCGGGCTGCCCGGGTGTTTCCGCAATGGCCTAGTGGACGGAGTGCTCCTCCAGCGGGAACGACCCGCCGACGACATCCTCCGCGAACTCCTTCACCGCGTTCCCCATGACCTCACGCAGATCCGCGTACTTCTTGACGAACTTCGGCACCCGCCCCGGCGTCAGACCCAGCATGTCGGTCCACACCAGCACCTGCGCGTCCGTCTCGGGCCCGGCACCGATCCCGACGGTGGGGATGTGCAGCACCCGCGTCACCTCGGCCGCCAGCTCCGCCGGAACCAGCTCCAGCACCACCGCGAACGCTCCCGCGTCCTGCACGGCCTTCGCGTCGCGCAGCAGCTGCGCCGCCGCCTCCTCGCCGCGCCCCTGCACGCGGTAGCCCATCGCGTTGACGGACTGCGGGGTGAGCCCGATGTGCGCCATCACCGGGATGCCGGACTCCACCAGCAGCCGGATCTGCTCGTGCGACCGCTCGCCGCCCTCCAGCTTGACCGCGCCGACCCCGGCCTCCTTCACCAGCCGGGTCGCCGAGCGCAGCGCCTGCACCGGGCCTTCCTGGTAGGAGCCGAAGGGCAGGTCGCCGACGACGAGGGAGCGGGTCGTGCCCCGTACGACGGCCGCCGAGAGCATGGTCATCTCGTCGAGGGTGACGGGGACGGTCGTCTCGTAGCCGAGGTGGCAGTTGCCGGCCGAGTCGCCGACGAGGATCACCGGGATGCCGGCCTCGTCGAAGACGGACGCGGTCATCGCGTCGTAGGCGGTGAGCATGGGCCACTTCTCGCCCCGCTCCTTGGCGAGGGCGATGTCGCGGACGGTGATGCGGCGCGTGCCCTTGCCCCCGTACAGCGCCCTGCTGCCGTCGGAGGAGTTCTGGGCAGCCGAAAGCTGCGTCATTGCGGCTCCTTACGTCATCTCGAGGCGCCCTGACGGCGTCCCCGGACCGTCTCCATGGTGGCACCTCGTGCCAGAGAGGGCCAGGGGACCCGCATGTGATCCATACGGCGTCCTCGGCCTCCGCCGATCCTGCCGGGCAAGTCCCCGCCGTGTAAGGTCTCGGTAAAGTATTACAGATACGAGACGGTGCCGTATTGGAATGGCCGTAGGCTCGAACACATGACAACTTCCGTCCCTGCCTCCCGGATACCGGAAGCGGTGCACCGGCGCCGCTGGGCGATCCTCGGCGTGCTGATGCTGAGCCTGCTCATCGTGGTGCTCGACAACTCCATCCTGAACGTCGCCATCAAGACCATCTCCACCCCGGCGCCCACCGGCCTCGGCGCCACCCAGAGCCAGATCGAGTGGGCGATCAACGCCTACACCCTGGTCTTCGCCGGCCTGCTGTTCACCGCCGGCCTCATCGGCGACCGCCTCGGCCGCAAGAAGGTGCTGCTCGGCGGTCTCGTCGTGTTCGGCCTCGGCTCGGCCCTGGCCGCCGAGTCCGGGTCCCCGGGCGAGCTGATCACCTACCGCGCCGTGATGGCCCTCGGCGCCGCGTTCGTCATGCCCGCCACCCTGGCCGTGCTCATGAACGTGTTCGAGCGCGAGGAGCAGCCCAAGGCCATCGGCATCTGGGCCGGCGGCGTCGGCCTCGCCATCGCCATCGGCCCGATCACCGGCGGTGTGCTGCTGGACCACTTCTGGTGGGGCTCGGTCTTCCTGATCAACGTGCCGATCGTGATCCTCGCGCTCGCGCTGATGGTGTGGCTCGTGCCCGACTCGCGCGACCCGAGGCCGGGCCGGCTCGACCCGGTCGGCGTCGTGCTGTCCGTCGTCGGCCTGGTGCTGCTCGTCTACGGCATCATCAAGGGCGGCGAGCTGGCCGACTTCACCGACCCCAAGGCGCTCGCCACCATCCTCGCGGGTCTCGCCGTCCTCACCGGCTTCGTGATCTTCGAGAAGCGCAGCGACCACCCGTCGCTGGACGTCACCTACTTCAAGAACAAGGTGTTCTCCGCCGCCATGGCGGCCATCGCGCTGGTCTTCTTCGCGCTGATGGGCGTCACCTTCTTCTCCGTCTTCTACATCCAGAGCGTGCGCGGCTACTCCCCGCTGCAGGCGGGCCTGCTGATGCTGCCGCTGGCCGTCGCGCAGATGATCTTCGCGCCGCGGGCCCGGCTGGTCGTCGACCGGTTCGGCAACAAGGCCGTCACCGCCGCCGGCCTGCTGCTGGTCGCGGCCATGCTGGCCATGTTCGCCACCTTCGAGACCGACACGCCGCTGTGGGTGCTGGAGATCATCTTCTTCCTGATGGGCACCGGCATGGCGCACATCATGACGCCGACCTCCGTCGTCATCATGCAGGCGCTGCCCCGCGAGAAGGCCGGTTCCGCCTCCGCGCTCAGCAACACCTTCCGCCAGGTCGGCGGCGCCCTCGGCATCGCCGTCCTCGGCTCGGTGCTCTCCACGGCCTACCGCAACGGCATCGAGGGCAAGCTCGGCGCGCTGCCGCCGGCCCTGCGCGACACGGCCGGCGAGTCCATCGAGGCCACCCTCGGCATCGCCCAGAGGCTCGGCCCGCGGGGCAACGCACTCGTCACCCCCGCCAACGACGCGTTCCTGCACGCCATGCACGTCACCGCCCTGTGCGGTACGGGCATCGCGCTGGTCGGCGCCGTGGTGGTGGCCCTGTTCCTGCCGGGCAGGCCGCCGGCCGGCCAGGAGGGCAAGAAGGAGCCGGAGCTGGTGGCCGCCGCCGACTGAACGGACGCACGGATCGACCGCACCGGGGGGACGGGGCGGGCCGAGCGGGCAGGAGACGCTCGGCGTGCCCAGCGGTTCCACGGGGGAAGGAGGCCGCTGCGGGAGAATTCCCGCAGCACAGTGAGAGGACGGACGACGTGAGCCTTGCCGAGAGCCGGCCGCGACCGGACGGGCCCGTACGGGGCCGGCCGCGCAGCGAAGCCGTGGAACACGCCATCAAAGAGGGCGTGATGAAGCTCCTGGAGGAGGGCGTACCCCTCGCCGAGCTCTCCATCGAGCGCGTCGCACGCACCGCCGGAGTCGGCAAGGCCACGATCTACCGCCGCTGGAGCGGCAAGGAGGAGCTGTTCGTCGACGTCGTACGCGCCGCCGAACCCCCCGACCCCCAACTCCCCGGCACCGGCATGCGCGACGACCTCGTCGCGCTCCTGGAGGCCATGCGCCGGCGCGGCCTGGCCAGCCGCTCCTCGGCGATCCTGCACAACGTGTACGCCCAGATGAAGAGCAGCCCGCGGATCTGGTCGGCGTACCACGCGAGCGTCATAGCGCCCCGGCGGGACCTCACCATGAAGGTGCTGCGCCGTGCGCGGGAGAACGGCGAACTGCCCTCGGACGTCGACCTCGAACTGGTCTTCGACCTGTTCACCGGCCCCATGCTCGTCCGGGCCGTGATGCGCCCGGACGCCGACCTGCCGGAGGACCTGGCGGAGCGGATCGTCGACACCGTCCTGGCCGGCCTACGGCCCGTCAGCCCCCCGGCCGCCCAGCGCTGATGTGCGCGTTTCGTCACAGAACCCGCCTGCCGCCGGGGTGACCGGAACCCCTCGCCCCGCCTCGCTCGTCCTCGTCTTCCGTACGGCCGTCGAGGGACGGCGGGAACGAGCCGATCATCCCCTAGGGTCGGAAGGACACGGGGGACGACGGTGTGCACGGCAGGCAGTGAGGCAGACGGTATGGCGCAGCGGCAGGCGTACGCGACGGAGACGGACAACGGCGGCTCGGCGCCCGAGCACCCGGCGACCCGGTTGCGGCGCCTGACGGATCTGACGCACCGGCTGGCGCGCCGCGAGGCCGGCGGCCCGCGGGGCGGCTGGCGCGGCGACCCGCGCATCTGGCGCCGGGGCATCGTCCTCGCCGTCCTCGCGCTGCTGCTCGCCGCGGTCATGCTGGTCCACTCGCACATCCCCAACCGGATCGGCAACCTCGGCAGCCTGACCGAGACCTTCCTGCCCTGGCTGGGCCTGGCCATCCCGGTGCTGCTCGTCCTCGGCCTGGTCCGCAGGTCGGCGACCGCGCTCCTCGCCGTACTCCTGCCGGCCGTTGTCTGGCTCAACCTCTTCGGCGGCCTGCTCTCCGACAAGTCGGGCACCGGCGGCGACCTGATGGTGGCCACGCACAACGTCAACGCCGACAACCCCGACCCGGCCGCCACCGCCCGGGACGTCGCCTCCTCCGGCGCCGCCCTGCTGGCCCTGGAGGAGCTGCCCAACTCCGCCGTCCCGGTGTACGAGAAGGCGCTCGCGCCGACGTACCGGTACCACGCGGTGGAAGGCACCGTCGGCCTGTGGAGCAAGTACCCGATGAGCGGCGTCCGGGCCGTCGACATCAAGCTCGGCTGGACCCGCGCGATGCGCGCCACCGTGGCCACCCCCGAGGGCCCCGTCGCGGTCTACGTCGCCCATCTCCCGTCCGTGCGGGTGAAGATGGAGGCCGGGTTCACGGCCCGCCAGCGCGACAAGAGCGCCGACGCGCTCGGCGAGGCCATCGCCGACGAGACCCTGCGCCGCGTCGTGCTGCTCGGCGACCTCAACGGCACGATGAACGACCGCTCGCTCAACGCCGTCACCTCCCAGATGCGCTCCACGCAGGGCGCGGCGGGCAGCGGCTTCGGATTCAGCTGGCCGGCGTCCTTCCCGATGGCGCGGATCGACCAGATCATGGTGAAGGGCGTCGAGCCGGAGAGCTCCTGGACCCTGCCCCGCACCGACAGCGACCACCTCCCGATCGCGGCCCGTGTGAAGCTCGACACGTCCTCGTAACCGGCTGGAACAGAAGGCGTGGGAGACTTTGTTCCGTAGTTGAACATACGCTGGATCCGTACGGAACACGCTCCCCCTTCGAAAGGCACAGGCCCTTCATGCCCCTGGCCCTGCTCGCCCTGGCCGTCGGCGCTTTCGGTATCGGCACGACCGAGTTCGTGATGATGGGGCTCCTCCCCGACGTCGCGGACGACCTCCACGTCTCCATCCCCACCGCCGGGCACCTCGTCTCGGCGTACGCCCTGGGCGTCGTCATCGGCGCACCGCTGCTGGCCGCCCTGACGGCCCGCATGTCCCGCCGCACCGTCCTCATCGCCCTGATGGGCCTGTTCGTCGCGGGCAACGCCCTCTCCGCGTTCGCCCCCGGCTACGACTCCCTCCTCGGCGCCCGCTTCCTCAGCGGCCTGCCGCACGGCGCCTTCTTCGGCGTGGGAGCCGTCGTCGCCACGAACATGGTGGCGCCGGAGCGCAAGGCCCGCTCCGTGTCCCTGATGTTCCTCGGCCTGACCGTCGCCAATATCGCCGGCGTCCCCGCCGCCACGCTGATGGGCCAGCACCTCGGCTGGCGGGCTACGTTCCTCGGCGTCAGCGCGATCGGCCTGGCGGCGATAGCGTCCCTGGCGGTGCTCATCCCGCACGACCGTGCCGCCGCCCCCACGACGGGCCTGCGCGGCGAGGTCGCGGCCCTGCGCTCGCTCCCGGTCTGGCTGGCCCTCGGTACGACGGTGGCGGGCTTCGGCGCCCTCTTCGCCGCGTACAGCTACATCACCCCGATGCTCACGGGCGCGGCCGGCTTCGCCGCCACCGACGTGACCCTGCTGCTGGCCCTGTTCGGCGTCGGCGCCACCGCCGGCAACCTGCTCGGCGGCCGCCTGGCGGACCACTCCCTGCGCGGCACCCTCTTCGGCGGCCTGACCTCACTGGTGGCGGTGCTGCTCCTCTTCCCGGTGCTGATGCGCGCCGAGTGGAGCGCGGCGGCCGCGGTGACCCTGCTCGGCACGGCGGCGTTCGTCACCGGCTCCCCACTGCAGCTGATGGTGATGGAGAAGGCCGCCGCCGGCCCCTCCCTGGCCTCCTCCGCCAACCAGGCGGCCTTCAACCTGGCCAACGCCGGCGGCGCCTGGATCGGCGGCCTGGCCCTCGCGGCGGGCTTCGGCGTCACGTCCCCCGCGCTGGCCGGGGCGGCACTGGCGGTCCTGGGCCTGGGCGTGGCCGGGGTGGCGTACGGGGTGGACCGGCGGCGCGAGGTCTCGGGAGCCGGCCGCGTCGTGGCCACTCATGTGCCGGAGCAGGCGGGGGCGTTGCATCACTGACCGTTCGGGAAAGTCGCTGGATCGCCGGCCGCGCCGCGCCTACGGTGACGCCATGAGCGATCACTCGGAGGCGCCTGTCGCGCCCGTCCAGGCCTTCGAACCCCCCTACTACGTGGCCGTCTTCACCACGGTGCGCACCCAGGACCAGAGCGGCTACAGCGAGACCAACGCACGCATGGAGGACCTGGTGAAGGACGTCCCCGGCTTCCTGGGGATGGACCACGCGCAGACTCCCGGCGGGCTGGGCATCACCGTCGGGTACTTCCGCGACGCCGACGCCCTCACCGAGTGGCGGACCAACGCCGAGCACCGCGCGGCGCAGAAGCGCGGGCAGGCCGAGTGGTACGAGAGCTACACCCTGCACGTGGCGAAGGTGGAGCGGAGCCACGGGTTCGGGCGGGCGTAGGGTGCCCGCCGGGAACGCGGGGGCGGAGAACGAGATGGTGGCCGTGCCGGCGGGACGGATCACGCTGTCGGACCGGCGGACGCGGACCAGTTGGCCGGTCGAGGTGGCGCCGTTCCGGATGGCGGCGTACCCGGTGACGCAGTGGCTGTACGCACAGGTCACCGGTCGGCGGCCGAGCAGCGCGCAGGGCGACCGGCTTCCCGTCGAGGGCGTGTCGTGGGCGGACGCGGTCCGGTTCTGCAACGCGTTGTCCCGGCGGGAGGGGCTGACGCCCGCCTATCGGCTGCCCGCCGACGGTGAGACGGCCGAGTGGGACACCCGCGCGGACGGGTACCGGTTGCCGACCGAGGCGGAATGGGAGCACGCCTGCCGTGCGGGTAGCACCGGCCCGCGCTACGGCAGGCTCGACGAGGTCGCCTGGTACCAGGGCAACTCGCAGGGCCGGAGCCATCCCGTGGGCGGTAAGCGGCCCAACGCGTGGGGCCTGTACGACATGCTGGGCAACGTGTGGGACTGGTGCTGGGACGTCTACGACGCCGAGGTGTACGGCGCCTACCGGGTGCTCCGCGGCGGTGGATGGGCCGACGAGCACTGGAGCTGCCGTGCCTCGGTACGGCGGCGCAGCCACCCGACCTTCCGGATCGACGACGTGGGATTCCGCGTCGCGCGCTCAGCGCTGCCCGCGGACAATGCCGCGCGGACGGGCTGACGATCGGAGACGCTGGTGCGGTGGAGCAGCTTCAGAAGATCGTCGCGCTGACTGACGGGGTGCTGGGCGGGGAGGTGATCGGCACCTACCTCCACGGGTCCGCCGTGCTCGGGGGCCTCAGGCCGGCCAGCGACGTGGACGTGCTGGTCGTCTCCCGGCGGCGGATGGACGAGGAGGAGCGGCGGGCACTCGTCGGTGGACTGCTCGGCGTCTCCGGCTCCCGGAACAACGCCCGCCCGGTCGAGCTCACCGTGGTCGTCCAGTCGGAGGTCCGGCCCTGGCGGTACCCGCCGGTCGGCGACTTCCTCTACGGCGAGTGGCTGCGCGCCGAGTACGAGGCGGGCAAGGTGCCCCAGCCGGAGCAGGCACCCGACCTGGCCCTGCTGCTCTCCATGGCGCTGACCGGAGACCACCCCCTGGCCGGCCCACGCCCGGCGCGGGTCCTCGACCCCGTCCCGCACACCGACCTGGTCCGGGCGAGCGCGGCGGGCATCCCCGGCCTGCTGGACGGCCTGGACGGCGACACCCGCAACGCCGTCCTGACCTTCGCCCGCATCTGGGCCACGCTCGCCACCGGCCGCATCCTGCCCAAGGACACCGCCGCCGACTGGGCCGTCGGCCGACTCCCGCCCGAACACCGCCCCGTCCTCGAGCACGCCCGGCACCTCTACCTCAACTGCCGGTACGAGGAGGAGAGCTGGAGCGACGCGCTGCGGGCGGGGGTGCGTCCTTGTGTGGATCACGTGCTCGCCGAGATCGAACGGTTGCGCACCCGCACACGGGAAGGCGGCTGACGTTAGGCCCGGCTCACCGGTGCCTGCAGCTCCGTCACCCACTCGTCGCGGTTCTCGGGGCACTCCAGGGTGACCTCGCGGGGGTAGCCGTCCGAGCGGTAGCCGTGGGCATCGATCCAGTGGGCCAGGGTCTGGGAGGTGGGGACCACGGCGTCCATGGAGCCCCGGTGCACGACGGTCGCCGCCTGGTCGAGCGGCGGCAGGTCGAGGATGCGAAGGGCGCCGTCCTGGAGGGGCGCGGAGACCTGGAGGGCGGCGTGGACGCTGATCCTGCCTCCGCCCTCGGGGGCGTCCTCGTAGTAGGCGACGCCGGGGCCGCTGGGGGTGATACCCGCCGCTTCCAGGCGCCGGCACAGCTCGTCGTAGAGCGGCCCGATGACCGGTCCGATGGCCTCGGGTGCGAAACTCGCCGCGGTCGCGGTCAGCTCCGCCACCCGGACGGCGGGGACCGTCTTGATGACGACGTCGTCCGTGGGCATGTGCCCCTCGCTCTCGATCGCTCGGAGCCTCGCCTCGACCTGGACCAGCCGGGCACCCGCGGCAGCCACGGTGGCCTCCAGATCGGCCCGCCGCAGCCGCAGCATGCCGCGCAGCTCCTCGGCACCGACCTTCTCGTCCACGATGTCCCGGACCTGCTGGAGGGTGAATCCGAGCTCTTTGAGGGCGATGACGCGGTTGAGCCGGGCCAGTTGGGCGGCGGTGTAGTAGCGGTAGCCGCTCACGGGGTCGACATGGGCCGGGCGCAGCAGCCCGGTGGCGTCGTAGTGACGCAGCATCCGGACCGACACGCGGCCGTGCCGGGCGAAGTCTCCGATGGTGAACATGATGTCTCCGAGCTTTCCGCCTGACACGGTGTGAGGGTCAAGAAGCTGGTCGCTGTCGGGACCTTCGGCTGACGACCCGTGGAGACTCATGGGCCGGCAACTCGGCGAGGAGGACGCTATGCCGCCGCTCGCAGACAGGTGGAGGCCGGGAATGGCATCGTGCGCCTGACCCGTTGCGACACGGGCCACCGGCCTGCCAGTCACCCACAGAAGGGGAAAGGGTCCGCCGACGACGTCGACGGACCCTCGCGAAAGATCGAGGTCAGCGCGTTCCCCGCATCTGGCCGAACCATGACGGATCGTCCATCGCGCCCTCGTCCTCATGCCACTGCGGAGGCGCGGAAACGACGAAGCTCCTCAGATCACCGCCCAGCACGAACAGACGCCCGGGCTTGACTTCCACCCCGTAGTCGAGGCCGACCTTCTCGCATTCCTCGTCGTCGGCCCGGCGGATGATCAAGCCGTCGTAGCTGGGACGGAGAAGCATGAGGTCGACGTTGGCGAAGTGGATGTCGATCCGGGTGTCCGGCGGCCTGTCCCGGCTACTGCGCAGGAGCAGCCTGCGATGACCGACGGCGTACTGCCAGACCTTGAAGTACCTGTCCGATCGGAACATCTCGGAACCGGTGGACTCTGGCGTCAACTCAGCTCCCGCCATTCAGTACGTCCCAGTTCGGTTCGGAGACTTGCACGACTTTGCCCTCTTTGCTGTAGAACGTGATATTGCGCCATTCGAAGTTCCCCAGTTGTATCTGGAGACCTATCTGACCCATTTCCCACTGAGTGGCCGCCCAGTCGCCCGAGCGCCAGGCCTTATAGGCGAGCGTGTATTGCTCAGCCGGTGTCTCTCCGTCGAAACCCTTCAGGCTGACTGCGACCTTGCCGTTGTTGCGCAGGACGTTCGATACCTCGGTCATCCACAGGGCGATCGGCTTTCCATTGGCCCTGCCGACCACTTCCCTGTATGCGTCGCCGTTGAAGGTGTAACCCCCCTGGATTTCTTTGGCCAGTGCTTCCGAGTGCTCGCCGATTCCGAGCACCATGGTTCCGGTCGGGCACCCATTTGTGTTGTGCACCAGAACCGGTGTCGTTCCGGCCAGCACATAATAGGTGTGGAGGCTGTCGACCGTGAGGTTGTAGGCGGAGTGAAGCCGGTGATAGCGATGGACGCGGAGCACGGTGACGGTCGCACCACTGCTGGTACGCAGCGTTTGCCCGGGCCGGAGGTCGCCTCCGTCTATCCAGCGATGGTCGCTGGGTGACCAGAAGGGGTGGTGCTGCGTGGCGGTGATCCGCGCATGCCCGACGTCGATCGTAATGTCGGCGAAGTCCGTGTCGTCCGGTGTGTAGATGGTGCGGGAAACGGCGTGGGTTTCGGTGCGGCCGCTTTCAGGATCGGTGGCGAGAACCGCATCGCCGATCCTGATGTCCTTGATCTCTTTGGTCGTGCCGTCGGCCATCAGCACACGCGTGGTGCCAGGGAAGCTGTTGCCGGTGCACCACTTTCGCGCCTTGCCGAGAGCCTCGATCGCCTTGGCACCGATCCCTGCGATGGCCTCGTCGGACAGAGGGAGCGCGCGAAGGGCTTTCCACGCGTCGGTGAAGCCGATGCCGGTCCTGGCAGCGGCGTCGAGGGACTTGACGGCACGGGCGATCGGGGCGAGTGCCTCTTCTACCGGAATGTATGTGGCGATGCTCCAGGCGCAGGCGGTCTTGTCGCCGTGCCAGCAGTCCATCAGGTCTTCGGCGAAGAAGGAGAACAGGATCGATCCGGCCACGTCGCCGAAGAGGCTCTGCCATCCGGCGCGGACGATGTCCTTGCCGGAGAAGTGGTGCGTCCAGCCGTCGATCTCGATGTTCTTCAGCGTCGCCCGCTTCAGGAACTGCCACGCCGCCTTCGGGCATCCGTCGGCCGTGGCCTGGGCCTGGTCGTCGGTGCACAGGTAGAAGTCGGCCTCGTAGGTGACGACCAGGTCGTACTTCGCGTTGCAGCCCTGGAAGGCCGCATCCGGCATGCCCGGGCAGGTACCGATCTGCTTGCTGCTGACGATCTGGACGGTGGACTCGTCCGGGACTGGGAAGACACCGGGAATGCCCGTACCGGCCCCCTCGGAGCGTTGCTTGTCGGCCTCCGCCTTCTCTGCCTTGTCGGCTGCGTCCTGGGCTTCCTTGGCGTACTTGGCGGCGTCCTTGGCTGCCTGTTCGGCTTCGGTCGCGGCTGC
>NZ_KQ948854.1:104443-345408 GCF_001514215.1 Streptomyces bungoensis | reverse complement strand
GGTATCACCCTTCGCCTGGTCGGCGAGGTTCTTGGCGGCCTGGGCTTCCGCTGCGGCGTTCTTGGCGTGGGCGTCGGCGACGGCCTGCTGCTGCTCCGCGATCGTCTTGGACGCCTGCGCTGTCAGTACCACCAGACCCGCTGCGGAGTCCGTGTCGACATACGGTGAGCCGAGCTCCACCGCGTCGTTGGCGGGGTTGGCGACCTGTTCGGCCGCCTTGCCGGCGTCCACGGCGGCCTGTGCGGTGACGTGGGCGAAGCCGGCGGCCTTGGCGGAGGCCGCCAAGGCCTTGCCGGCCTCGACGTTGGCCGCGTCGGCCTCGGCCTTGGAGTCCTTGGCGTGCTGCTCGGCCTCGTCGGCGAGCTTCACGGCGGTCTTGGCCTCGGCGGCCGCGTCCTGGGACGCCTTGATCGCGTCCGCTGCGGCACTGGTCGCGGTCTTCACCGCCGCGTCGGCCTTCAGCTTGTCGGCCCGGGCGGCGTCCGCGTCGGAACGGGCCCGCTTGGCCGCAGCTTCGGCGCGGGTGGCTGCGGCGTCGGCGTCGGCCGCTGCCTGGGTGGCCGCGTCCGCTTCCGAACGGGCCTTCTGCGCTGCGGCTTCGGCGTCGTCGGCGTGGTGGTCCGCCTCGTTGGCGGCTGCGCGGGCGGCGTCGGCGGCGTCGCCGGAGTCCAGGGAGTCGGCGTAGGCGTTCTTGGCGTCGGCCTTGGCGCGGGCCGCGTCCGCCTGCTGTTCCGCGTCCCAGGCGTCGTCGCGCATCGCCTTGGCATGGTCCTTGGCCGCGACGGCGTCGTCGCGCTCGCCCTCGGCGGTCTTCTCCGCCGCCGCCGCCTTGTCCTTGGCGTCCGCGGCCTTCGATGCCTGGGCCTGGGCGTTCTGCTTGTGCTCGGCGGCCTCGGCCTGCTTGGCTGCGGCCGTCTCCTTCTCCGCCTTGGCCGTCTTCTCCTCGGCCTCGGCGGCAAGCCGCTTGGCGTGGGCGTCGGCGGCGGCCGCCTTCGCATCCCCCTCGGCCGTCACCGCGACCGCGAGCTTGGCCTCGGCGGTCTCCTTGTCCTTCTTGGCGTTGTCCCGGTGCAGCTTCGCCGCGTCCGCCGCCGCCTTCGCCTGCCACTCGGCCGCCGCCGCGGCTTCCTTGCGGAACTCCGCCTTCGACTGGGCCGCCTGGGCCAGGGCGCGCTGTGTGATGGTCTCGCTGTCGCCGGCGGACGCACGGGTCGCGGCCTCAGCGGTCTCGGCGGCCTTCTCCATCGCCTGCAGTGCGGCGACGGAGCCCTGGGTGACCTGGTCCTTCTGCTGGCCCACCAGGAGGCCTCGGCCGCGCGGCGAGCCGTTGGCGTCCGCGATGCCGTACGCGGCCTGGATCGCCGTGTCCGACGTCGTCGCCGCCTTCTGCGCTGCCGCCAACTGAGCCTTGACGGCGGCGAGCTGCTTCTTCGCCTCCGACTGCGCGTTCGTGACGTTGGCCTTGGCCTTGTCCACGTCCGCCTTCGCCGGCGCGCTGCCGGTGTGGCCCTTGGGGACGATGCGGAGCTTCTGTGCCTTGGAGCCGTTGCACGTGTTCAGCTTGGCGTCTTTGCCGTTGTCGAACGTGGCCAGGTCCAGGCACTTGTCCGTGGCGATGTTGCGCAGCTCGTCCGCGGCCCGCACGTTGAAGGTCCACTGCTGGGCCTTGCTGCTGCCACAGGTCTGGATCTGGATCTTCGTGCCGTTCGTGTCGGCGCCGTTCGCCACCTCCAGGCACTTGCCCGAGTTGACGTTGCGCAGGGTGTAGTGGCCGTCGTAGACCCCCCACAGCTGCCACCGCTGGGCGTCGCCGCCGTTGCAGGTGTAGACCTGCACCGGGGTGCCGTTGGTCTTCGCGCCGCCCTGGACGTCCAGGCACTTGCCCGTGGCGCCCGGCACCTGGATCTCCAGCGGGGCGTCACCGATCCAGTTGATGCCGCCCTCGGTGTAGTGGTCCAGCCAGCGGGTCGAGTAGTCCGCGATCCACGACTGGCCCAGCAGCTTGCCCAGGGCGAACGTGCCGTCCTGCAGAGCCTTGGTGGCGGTGACGTTCGCGGCGAGGATCTGCTGCCGCTGCGTCGCCTGCGAGGCGATCTCCTGCTGCCACTCGGTGGACGCCTGGGCGACCTCCTTGCCGAGGACCCGGTCCGGGTCGATCGGGTCGTGCCACGCGCACGCGCCGAAGCGGGCCTTCAGGTCCTCGACCGCGATGCGGAACTCCGTGGTGTCCGGCGCCGGAGCGGTGCGGGGGAAGCCGCCCGAGGACAGGAAGATGCGGGCGTCGTCCGCGAACACACGCGGTACGAAGAGCTGGTTGGGTTCGATCTTCCCGGAGTTCTTCTTCCACAGCGCCCATGCCTGCTGCTCCTGCGGTGTTCCCCCCGAGGTGTACAGCGGGTCGCCGATCGCGAGCGCGGCAGCCTTCGTGCTGTCGTCAGCAGTGGGCGACGGCTCGTAGAAGGGCGAGAACAGATCGATGCCGTGGCCCCACTGCTGGTAGATCCAGGGGAGCAGCCCGATCTGGTCGTAGATCTTGGTCGCTCCCTGGGGCGCACCCGGGTAGGAGTCCAGGCCACTGACGGTGCTGGTGAACGCCTGACCTTGGTCCTGGACCTTCTGCTGCCACTGCGAGCTGTTGTTCTCGTCGGCGTCGAAGGCCTGGTGCAGGGGCGTCTTGAGGTCGTACAGGTTCCGGTCGAGCTTCTGGTGGAGCTGGTCGGGCGGCAGCCCGACGGAGCCCTGGGCCAGGGCGAACAGGTTGGGTCCACCCTTGCGCAGGGCGTCCACGGCCACGCACTGGTCTCCGCGCAGCTGTTCGGCGGCCTTGGTGTCGTAGCCGTCGTAGGAGTCCCCCACGAGGCTCAGGTCGTCGTGGCCGGAGTGGCCGACGGCGTCGGGCCGTACGGCGAGGCCCACGACGACGGCGACCGCGGTCAGCAGCAGGATGATTCGGGCGAGTAGTCCTGAGTGGCCTGGCGTGGGTATGAGCGATCTTCCTGGTCGGGAAGGCAACGGAGCATCACTTTCTGCAGGGTGTGGATGCGCCGGTTGATCGGCCGATGCTCCGCAGAGCAGTCACGTGCAAGGACTCTCACGGAGACTCAGAAGCGCAGGCCCCTGACTGGGCTCGCGCACATGGATGGCCAGTGCGACGGCATGGCGATGCGACACCCTCCCCGTGAGCGACGGCGTTCCCCCGGTCGCTGTGTGACGTGCGCGGACGGAGTGGTCAGGCTCCGCCGGTGCACGGCGACACTCTAGACACACAAAGGTGAAGTCGTACAGGTGTTCACTTTCGTGCGGCGACCGTGATGGCGTGATTTTCGGGAGGTCGGCGCGCTGACAGAGGCGCTCACTCGTGGCCACATCTGTGCTTTTCCTGTGATGTTTCTGTGTGTGTCGATGGCTGGCGGGGTGCGATAGGCGATCACAGATGACCGATATTCGATCCCGATAGTCTTCCTCCTCATGACGCGCGCTTGGCTCTTCCCGATGCTGTTCGTGCTCGGCGGCTCAGCGGTCGCGGCCTCTCTGTTCGCGAAGGGGAGCCCTGGCGCTGCCGTAACGCTTCTCCTGGTGTTCGCTCTGCTGGCGGGCCTGAACTCGCCGCTCGTCTTCCCGAGGTCGATCCCGGCCGCGGAAGCGGAACGCCGCAGCGCGGCCGACGGCCGGCCCGTCGTCTACTGGCGGCCGGGATGTACGTACTGCCTGCGCCTGCGGATGCGGTTGGGTCGTCGGGCGCGCCGGTTGTACTGGGTGGACATCTGGCGTGACCCGGCCGGAGCCGCGGCGGTGCGGGCGGTCGCCGACGGCAACGAGACCGTGCCGACGGTCGTCGTGGCCGGCCAGCCACACGTCAACCCCGATCCCGCGTGGGTGCGCGATCAGCTCTCCCGTTCCGCGTGACGGTCCGGGCGCTCGGCCACGGCGTTGCTCGCACGCCCCGTGACCGCAGACGGCTGCCGCGCCGCCCGGCCATGGCATCCTGTGACGCCACACGACATGACGAAATGCCGGATGACAGGCGGTAAGGCGGATGCCCGGCGGTGACGGGGACGAACGTTGACTTCCTCCTCCGCCTAAAGGCGGGGGATTCCAGCGGTCGCCCGCTGGGTTTCCTGCTTCACCGACGACCGCCCCGTCCGGGAGGACTCCCGTTGAGGTCTTACACCGTCTCCACAGGCAGACGCCGCCAGCCCGGCGGCCAGGGTGTTGCGTGCCGCGTTCACGTCGCGGTCATGCGTGGTGCCGCAGTCGCACGTCCACTCGCGGACGTTCAGCGGCAGCCCCTCGCGGACCGTGCCGCAGGCCCCGCACAGCTTCGAGCTGGGGAACCATCGGTCGATCACGACGAGTTCGCGCCCGTACCAGGCGCACTTGTACTCCAGCATGGAGCGCAGTTGCGTCCAGGCCGCATCCGAGATGGCGCGCGCGAGCTTGCCGTTCTTCAGCAGGTTGCGGACGGTCAGGTCCTCGATCACGACCGTTTGGTTCTCACGGACGAGACGAGTCGACAGCTTGTGCAGGAAGTCGCGGCGCCGGTCGGCGATCCGCGCGTGGACCTTGGCGACGCGACGCCGGGCCTTCTCCCGGTTCGCCGACCCCTTCGCCTTCCGCGACAGCTCCCGCTGCGCACGGGCCAGACGGGCGCGGTCACGCCGCTCGTGCTTCGGGTTGGCGACCTTCTCCCCGGTGGACAGGGTCACCAGGGAGGTGACCCCGGCGTCGATGCCCACGGCCGCCGTGGTGGCGGGGGCCGGGGCGATGCCGTCCTCGCACAGCAGGGACACGAACCAGCGTCCCGCCGCGTCGCGCGACACCGTCACCGTGGTCGGCTCCGCACCCTCGGGCAGCGGACGCGACCAGCGGATGTCCAGCGGCTCCGCCATCTTGGCCAGAGTCAGTCGCCCGCCCTGCCACTTGAACGCGCTGCGGGTGTACTCGGCCGACGCCCTCGACTTCTTCCGGCTCTTGTACCGGGGGTACTTCGCGCGCTTGGCGAAGAAGTTCGCAAACGCCGTCTGAAGATGGCGCAGCGCCTGTTGGAGCGGGACGGACGACACCTCCGTCAGGAAGGCCAGCTCATCGGTCTTCTTCCACTCCGTGAGCGCGGCGGAGGACTGCACGTAGGAGACACGGCGCTGCTCGACGTACCAGGCCCGTGTGCGCTCCTCCAGCGCCCTGTTGTACACGAGGCGGACGCAGCCGAACGTGCGCGACAGCTCAGCCGCCTGCTCGTCCGTGGGATAGAAGCGATACTTGAACGCCCGCTTGACCTGCTGCGTCACGGCTCACATAGTATCAGATTCCATGTGAGCGGCGACTGTCGGCCGGTGGTCGTACATGCGGAATCGCCCTGGCGGCGATTCGCCTTTCCCTGCCCTGCTCCGCAGGAGCTTCGTTTCCTCCCCGGCCTGAAGGCCGGGGTATCCACGAAGGACGCTCGATGAAGTTCTGCTTTCTGGTGGAGGAGCAGTACCGCCGAGACGGTATGCCGGTCGAGGTGATCCACCAACTCACGGTGTGGGGACACCATGTGGACGTCGTGCGTCCCGGCGGCTCCCTGCTGCGCCTGACGGAGGCCGTGCAGACGAGCGACCACGACGCATGGGTGCTCAAGACCGTCTCCGGCGGCCCGGGTCTCACCCTCCTCGAAGCGGCGGCCTCGGCCGGCCTGACGACGATCAACGACGCGCGGGCGATCCGGGGCGTGCGGGACAAGGCGCTGGCCGCCGTCCTCGGCCTCAGCCGTGGGCTGCCCCTGCCCGCGACCTACGCGGCCGCGCAGCCCGAACTGCTGCTGGAGATACCCGAGTCGGAGTACCCGCTCGTCGTCAAGCCCGCCGACGGCAGCTCGGGCCGGGCCGTGCACCTGGTGTCCTCCCCGCGCCGGCTCGCCGAGATGCTCCCCGAACTGGCGGGGGAGGGCCTGCTCATCGCCCAGCCGTACGTGCCCAACTCCGGTGTCGACATCAAGGTGTACAGCGTCGGCGGCGAGCTGTACGCAACCGAGCGCCGCTCCCCGCTCCACCCGGACCACGCCGTACGGGAGCGCCACGTGCCGCTGTCGCCCGAGATCGCCGAGATCGCCGCTCGGGTCGGCGTGGTCTACGGCCTCGACCTCTACGGCGTGGACGTGGTGCTGGGACCGGATGGCCCCGTGGTGGTCGACGTGAACGACTTCCCCAGCTTCCGCCAGGTCCCCGACGCGGCGGAACGGCTGGCAAGAGCCGTCCTCGCCCTGGCGGCCGGCGCGGGCGGGGCGACCGCGACCGCGACGGCGACCGTGACCGCAACCGCGCAGCCGCCGGTCGGCGCCGTTCCGGTCCCCGTGACGGCGGGCAGGACGGCATGAGGATCGTCCTGATCACCTCTGACCCCGGCCACCCGCTCCTGAGTCTCACCACGGCCCTGCTCACGCCCGACCACCACGTGGACGTGCTGGATCCGCGGACGCCGCCACCCGTCCCCGAACCGCTCGCCGACGTCTGTCTGCTGAAGGCACGCACGCCCCAGGCCCTCGCGCTCGCCCGGGAACTGGAGCGACGTGGCGCTCGCGTGATCAACTCGGCCGCCGCGACCGCGCTGTGCCAGGACCGCACGGCCATGGCCGCGCTGGCCCTGGACGCCGGCCTCCCCTTCGCGGCCACGCGTACCTTCAGCACCCTGGCAGAGCTGGCGTCCGGGCCGGCGCTGCCGGGACCGGTGGTCGTCAAGAGCCGGCACAGCCGGAAGCACGACGTGGTGGCTCGCGTGGACGGGCACGCGCACCTGCGGGACCTGGCCGCCACCCATCCGGACGAGCCGGTCGTGGTCCAGGACTTCGCCCCCAACGACGGCTGGGACCACAAGCTCTGGGCGATCGGCGACCGGGTGTTCGCCGGCCTGCGCCGCTCCGAACTCTCCCCCGAGGAGCGCGGCCCCACACGGACGCTTCCCCTCGACGACCTGCCGCCCGGATGGGCGGACCTGGTGCACCGCGTCGGGGAGGTCTTCTCCCTCGACGTCTACGGCGTGGACGTCATCGACCGCGGCCACGGTGCCCCCCTGATCGTGGACGTCAACGCCTTCCCCGGCGTCCGGGACCAGCCGGGCGCTCCCGCGGCGCTGGCAGCGCTGATCTCACGGAAGGGAAGTACGTGATGTCCGTCCTATTGCTGAACGACGACGACGTGCGCGGCCGTCTCGACGCTCGAACCGCCGTACGCGCCGTGCGGGACGCCCTGACGGCCGCGCATGACGGCACTCTCCAGGCGCCCCCGCGGGTCCGCGCCGACCTCGGTGACGGCCACCTGGTGTTCACGGCGGGACATCTGCGCGCGGAGGAACTGTTCGGCTTCCGTGCCTACGACACCCTGGTCGGAGCGGAGCAGCTGGTGGCCGTGTGGGGCTCCGACGACGGCCGGCTCCGGGCCGTGGTGCACGGCGACGAGCTGGGCGCGCGGCGGACCGGCGCCATCGGCGCCGTGGCGGTGGACGCGGCGGCCCGCCCCGGACCGATCCGGCTCGGGCTGGTGGGAGCGGGTACCCATGCCTGGACACAGCTGTGGGCCATCTGCGAGGTGCGGCAGGTGACGGAGGCCACCGTGGCGGCCCGCAGACCCGAACGCGCGGAGGCGTTCGCCCGGCGGGCCGCCGAGGAACTGGGCGTCCGGGTGCGGGCGGTGCACGCGGTGGAGGACGCGGTGCGTGATCACGACGTCGTGGTCGTCGCCACGAACAGCTCGGTACCCGTGCTGGACGCCGACTGGATCGCGGCGGGGACGCACGTGACGACGCTCGGACCAAAGACGGTCTCGCGCCATGAGGTGCCCGTGGCCCTGGCGGACCGAGCCGACGTGCTCCTCACCGACTCCCTCGCCCAGGCGGCCGGTTACGGCGAGCCCCACCTCTTCCCCGCCGACCGGATGACCGCCCTGGGCGCCGTCCTGGCCGGCGCCGCGCCAGGCCGGACCCGTGCCGACCAGATCACCGTCTTCTGCTCGGTCGGTCTGGCCGGCACGGAGGTCGCTGTCGCTGCCGCGCTGTGGGAGTCGGCGCAGCGAAACTGATCGCCCGCGGCGGAACGGCTCAGTGAGCACTCCGCTCGGGGATCGCCGGGAGAACCTTCTCGGCGATGCCGAGCAGAGCGCTGTCGCTCGGGAGGGCCCCGGACTTGCTCCACACGGTGATGTCGTAGGAGCCGCCCCGGTCCTTGCGGTCCAGGGCCACGGACAGTGTCCTGGCCAGCGGACCCTGCTGGACCGGTGCGCTCTTCTGACCACCCCCGAGACGGAACTCGATCTTCATGGTGTGGTCCGAGGAGAAGACCGCGGGCCGGCCGAGAACCTTGAGCGTCTTGACGTCGTCCTCCACCCTGTCACCCGCGATGTCGATCAGCTTCACGTACTGGGCGGTCGACATCCGGTCGTACGCGGCCGACAGGTTCACGGTGTACGTGTCGAACATGATCTCGGCCTCCGGCCGGGCGACCTTCTCGTCGGTCAGAGCAGCGGTGCCGTTGCTGCCGGAAGCCGTGGTCGCGGTCTCCCCGGGCGTTCCCAGGAGCCGGGCCAGGTCGGGCCGGTTGAGCGCCTTGCACAGATCGTCACCGGTCACGGCCCGGGGCGTCTTCCGGTACGCCTTCGGCAGTGCCTCGTGCTCCGTGTCCGAACACGAGGCGGCCCGCGGGGTGGTGTCGTCGGACGGCATCAGGTGGGGGCTCAGCCAGATCGTGGCCGCGAGCGCCCCGAACACGGCCACGGCCGCGACGGCCTGACCCCACGCGTTGTGGTCCTTCTCCGGCGCGCCGGGGGCCGGGCGCGGCCCGGCTGCGGCCTGGGCCTGAGCGGGGGCCTGGATCGGGGCCTGCGCCCGAGCCGGACCCGGGTTCCGGCGCGCACGAAGCGCTCGGACCACCGTGTGGACGCGCACCGCGGTGAACCCGAGGAACACCACCCCGAAGACGGCCGCGACCCGGTCGTGATCGTGAACGGCCAGATAACCGAGGCGCAGGCCCAGAACGGACCCGATCACGATGAATAGGGGCTCGCGGACCCAGAAGGGCAGCAGGCGGAGGAGTAGACCGAGCATCCGGTGATCTCATCAGGGACATGACCACCCCCGCCATGGTGGAGGCCACAGTTCCGGGGACGCTCGTCGAAGAAGGCCAGTTCGCACCAGACCGTCTTGTGGTCCGGACCCTGGTCCACGCCCCAGCGCTGGGCGAGCGCGTCGATCAGGGTCAGGCCCCGGCCGCACTCCGCGGTGTCGGAGGCCGGCAGGAGGACGGGAAGGACGCGGGCGTCGGGGTCGGTGACCTCGACGCGGGTGTGGCCGTGGGGGGTGCCGGTCACGCGGACCGTGACCGGGGTGCCCTCGCCGAGGTGGTCGATGACGTTCGTCAGCAACTCCGTCACACAGAGCAGGACTTCGTGGTCGAGGGCGCGCAGGCGGTGGCGCAGCTCCGGTACGGCCTTCGGGGTGGCGAGCAGGTCGAGTTCGTAGGCGGTGGGGGAGTGGTCGGGCATGGGGTGCCGTGGCCTTCTGTGCGGTGAGTGACGAACGCCTCACAGAGTGTCGCCCGGCCCGCTAGCGTGGAAGAGGGTTCGCGTCCGCGACGCGAGCAGCGGAAACGGCACGACGAGTTACGGCGGTGAGCGCGTGGTCCGGCGCAAGGACATCGACGGTTCGGTCAGCGTCCCCGACTTCTACGGCAAGGAGTTGCGGTGGAAGCGGGAGGCTGCCGGGCTGTCCCTGGAGAAGCTGGTCGAGGGCAGCTTCTACGGCAAGTCGCACCTCAGCGACATCGAGCACGGCAAGCGGCGCATGCCCATGGATCTGGCTCGGCACGTGGACCGGGTGCTGGGGACCGACGGGTACTTCGAGCGGCATTGCGAGGACGTGCGGCGGGCCAGGCGGGGGCCGCACGCCGCCTACTTCGAGCGGGTGCTGGAGGCGGAGAAGTTCGCGGAGACCATCGAGGAGTGGTGCCCGAGCACCTTCCCCGGACTGCTGCAGGCAGCTCCCTACGCGCGGGCCCTCGTCCGGTCCGCTCATCCGGCGGCCGCCGAGGAGTGGGTCGAGGAGAAGGTGCGAGCCCGGATGGACCGCGCGCACCTCTTCGAGGACGACCACTCCGTCCCCGAGTACTGGGCGATCCTGCACCAGTCGCTGCTGACCGATGCCATCGTGTCGCCGGACGAGATGGCCGCACAGCTCGACCGGATCGTGGAGCTGACCGAGCGGCGCCGGATCACTCCGCAGATCGTTCCGCGGAAGTGTGGTGCGTATCCGTTGATGGCCGCCACCATCATGGTCATGACCTTCCCGGACGCCCCGCCGTTGATCTACACCGAGGCGTCTTACAGCGGGGACACCATCGATGATCCGGCCCTCGTGAAGCAGTACCGCAAGGCATACGATCGGCTCAGGGCCGTCGCGCTGTCACCAGATGCGTCCCTCGCCATGATCAAGGCCGCCGCAGAGGATCACCGAAATGCCAAGCACCCGGATCGACTTGAGTGACGCGCGCTGGATGAAGAGCAGCTACAGCAACGGGGACGGCGGCAACTGCCTCGAAGTTGCCGCTCACATCCCCCACCTCGTCCCCGTCCGGGACTCCAAGGTCCCGGACGGCCCCGCACTCCTCCTCAGCGCCGCCGCCTGGGCCCCCTTCGTGGACGCGCTCAAGCAGTAGGCTCGTCGAACCGCTCCAGGTCCCGCAGCCACGCGCGCGCGTTGCCGTCCGACGGTGCGCGCCAGTCGCCGCGCGGTGAGAGCGAACCGCCCGCCGAGACCTTCGGCCCGTTCGGCATGGCCGAGCGCTTGAACTGCGCGAAGCCGAAGAAGCGGCGGCAGAAGACCTCCAGCCAGTGCCGGATCTCCGGCAGGTCGTACGCCACCCGCTTGGCCTCGGGGAAGTTCGGCGGCCAGGCGCCGGCCTCGGGGTCGTGCCAGGCGTGCCAGGCCAGGAAGGCGATCTTCGACGGCCGGAAGCCGTACCGCAGCACGTGGAAGAGCGTGAAGTCGTGCAGCGCGTACGGGCCGATCTTCGACTCCGTCGACTGCATCTCCTCGCCCGGCACCAGCTCCGGGCTGATCTCGGTGTCGAGGATCGCCGCCAGCGTCTTGCCGGTCTCCTCGTCGAACTGGCCGCTGCTGACGACCCAGCGGATCAGGTGCTGCATCAGCGTCTTCGGCACACCGCCGTTGACGTTGTAGTGGCTCATCTGGTCGCCCACGCCGTACGTGGACCAGCCGAGCGCCAGCTCGGAGAGGTCACCGGTGCCGAGGACGATGCCGCCGCGCTGGTTGGCCAGCCGGAAGAGGTAGTCCGTGCGCAGGCCCGCCTGCACGTTCTCGAAGGTGACGTCGTAGACCGGCTCGCCGGACGCGAACGGGTGGCCCATCTCCTTCAGCATCAGCCGCGCGGTGGGCGTGATGTCCAGCTCGGCCGCGGTGACGCCGAGCGAGTTCATCAGCTTGTGGGCGTTGTCCTTGGTGTGGTCGCTGGTGGCGAAGCCGGGCAGGGTCCAGGCCAGGATGTCGCTGCGCGGGCGGCCCGCGCGGTCCATCGCCCGGGCGGCGACGATCAGCGCGTGCGTGGAGTCCAGGCCGCCGGACACCCCGATGACCACCTTCGGGCCGCCGATGGCCGCAAGCCGCTGCTGGAGGCCCGCGACCTGGATGTTGTACGCCTCGTAGCAGTCCTGCGCGAGGCGGTCGGCGTCCGCCGGGACGAACGGGAAGCGCTCCAGGCGGCGGCGCAGCCCCAGGTCGGCCGGCGGCGGGTCGAGTTCGAAGGAGACCGTCCGGAAGTCGGCGGTGCGCGCGCCGTGCGTACGGCGGTTGTCGTCGAACGTACCCATCCGCTGCCGCTCCTGCCGCAGCAGGTCGAGGTCCACGTCGGCCACCGCGTAGGTGTCGCCGAGCGGGAACCGCTCGGTCTCCGCGAGCAGCACGCCGTTCTCGTAGACCATGGCCTGGCCGTCCCAGGACAGGTCCGTGGTCGACTCGCCGAGACCGGCCGCCGCGTAGACGTAGGCGGCGAGGCAGCGGGACGACGCCGAGCGGCACAGCAGCTTGCGGTCCTCGGCCCGGCCGACCGTGATCGGGCTGCCCGAGAGGTTGACCAGGAGCGTCGCACCGGCGAGGGCGGCCTCCGCGCTGGGCGGCACCGGCACCCACATGTCCTCGCAGATCTCCGCGTGCAGCACGAGACCGGGGACGTCGCCGGCCGCGAACAGCAGGTCCACGCCGAACGGCACGGCCTCGCCGCCGACGAGGATCGAGCCGCCGCGCTCGTCGGCGCCGTCGCCGATCTGCCGGCGCTCGTAGAACTCGCGGTAGTTTGGCGGGTACGACTTGGGCACGACACCGAGGATCCGGCCGCGGTGCACGACCACCGCGCAGTTGTAGATCCGGTTGCGGTGGCGCAGCGGGGCGCCGACGACCAGGACCGGCAGCAGCTCCGCCGACCCGGCGGCCACCCGCCGCACCGCCTCCTCGACCTCGTCGAGGAGGGCGTCCTGCAGCAGCAGGTCCTCGATCGAGTAGCCGCACAGCCCCAGCTCCGGGAAGACGGCGACGGCGACCCCCTCGTCGGCGCACCGGCGCGCCTGGCGCAGGACCGCTTCGGCGTTGGCGTGCGGGTCGGCGATGACGGTGTGGCCCGTGCACGCGGCGACGCGTGCGAAGCCATGCTGATAGATCGACCAGAAGTTCAACGGAGGCACGGGCCCAGTGTAATCGTCAGAGCGACGCGATGTGGGGTGCGGGGGTGTCCGGTCTCCCCGCACGACGAAGGGGCGCGGGGTGCGTGCACCCTGCGCCCCCTCTACCGGGTCAGCGGATCAGTGACGGCGGTACGACTGGACGTAGCCGTTCGCGGGCGAGCCCACGCCGGTGACGTCGTCGTAGCCCTTCACCGCGGACAGCGAGCTGTCCTTGCCGAGGCTGCGGACCGAGGTCGCGAGGCCGCCGGTGGCGTCGAGGCCGTTGAGGAAGTCGATGCGCGCCACGGCCAGGTCGGTGCCCGTCGGCTTGTCCGTGACGTCGTGGAAGACGCCCGCCTTGCCGTACTTGGCGTAGATCGCCGGGTTGGCGAAGCCGAGCGCCTTGCCGCCGCCCGCCTCCTGGGCCAGGGCCTGGACCGCCGCGATGACCGGCGCGGCCAGCGAGGTGCCGCCGATGCGGTACTCGCTGTACTGCTCGGTGCCGTCGGGGAAGGTCTGGGTCTGACCGACCTTGAAACCGGTGTTCGGGTCGGCGATGGCCGCGATGTCCGGGACGACGCGGTTGCCGTCGGCGCTGTTGGCCGTGGCCAGCGCCTTGGGCACGACGCCCTTCTGGTAGTACGGCTGCGGCACGGTCTTGCTGGTGCCGCCGCCCGCGCCCGAGGTGAACGCGCCGGGGAAGTTGGTCCAGCTCTTGCCGTCCGCGGACAGCACGGCCTTCTCGGTGCCCCAGCCGGTCTCCCACTGGTACGTGTCGCCCTTGCCGACGGCCAGCGAGGTACCGCCGACCGCCGTCACCCACGCCGAGTTGGCCGGGGTGTCGACCTGCTTCGTACCGGTGTTGGCGACCTCGTCGCCGTTGTCGCCGGAGGAGAAGTAGAAGCCGATGCCCTGGACCGCGCCCAGCTGGAAGACCTGGTCGTAGGCGGCCGCGAGGTCCGGCGTCTGGTTGGCCTCGATGTCGCCCCAGGAGTTGGAGACGATGTCGGCCAGGTGCTTGTCGACGACCTTGCTGAGCGAGTCCAGCAGGTCGTCGTCGTAGCAGGACGCGGCGCCCACGTAGGTGACGTCGGCGCTGGGCGCGACGGCGTGCACGGCCTCGACGTCGAGGGTCTCCTCGCCGTACCAGCCGGCCGCGCCGCACTCCTTGGTCTTGGTGTAGTTCTTCGGCAGGACCTGGTGCAGCTGGCTGGTCTTCCAGGCCGCGTCACCGTGCTTCTGCGCGTAGGTGCCCGCGTCGAAGGCGATGGTCGGCGAGGCGTACGCGTCCGTGATGGCGATGCGGACGCCCTTGCCGGTGTAGCTGCCGGCGCCGTAGGCGGCGCGCAGCTGCTTGCCGGTGTAGCCCTTGACCGCGTACGGGATCTTCTGGCCGTAGGCGTCGGGCAGCGTGGTCGCGACGTTCGAGCCGTAGTACGAGGAGAACGGCCCGGAGTTCTTGAACACGGCGTCCGGGGGCGGCAGCTGGTCGTCGTGGGTCGACTTGTGCGGCGCGCTGTCCAGACCGGTGACGGTCAGGACGGCGCCCTTCAGGCCGGCCGGGACGGACGCGGACTTCGCCGGGGCGCGGTACGTCTTGGAGCCCTTGGCGAAGTTGTGCATCTGGGTGCCGAACGCCTTCTCGGCGGCGGCGACGTCACCGGAGACGGCGACGTAGTGCGAGGTGACCTCGGTGACCGTCAGACCGGCCGACTTCAGCCAGGACTTGACGGCGGCCACCTGGGCCTTGGTGGCACCGAAGCGGGCCTGCGCCTTCTTGGCGCTCAGGTACTTGCCGTAACTCGGCGAGCTGGGGTCGGACACGGCCTTGGCGTAGGCGGCGAGTCCGGCCGCGTCCCGGCCGGCCAGGTAGACGCGGGCCTTGACCTGCGCGTTGTCGGCGGTCGCACCCTTGTCCGCCTTGGCCGTGGCCCACGCGGGCTTGGTGCCCGCCAGGGTGTCACGGGCCGGGGTGTCCGCGGCGTGCGCCGCGGGTATGCCGAGCGCCAGAGCACCGGCGATCATCGGCAGTGTCGCTGCCATGCTCACGCCGGCGCGCACGGTGGCGCGGTTGGATCTCATAGAACCCCCTGCGATGCGGTTCGCATGCATGTAGTGGTCGGAACGTCATGGATCCGCGCACCGGGCCCGCGGCGGCAGAGGCCCGCGAATGGATCACACGATGCCCGCCACTCTTGCGATGAACCGTTCATGCCAGGGGAACGTGAAGGTCAAGAGAAGCCCAAGGAACCGTCAGACGCGGCGATTTGAGCCGTATGTCCCGCCCGGGGTGGCTTGAAATCGCCCTCAACGCGGCGCGGCGCCACGCTCCTTGAGCATCCCGGCCATGACCTGCAACTCGGACTGCTGCGCGTCCACCATGCCCTGCGCCAGCCGCTTCTCCACGCCGACCGTGCACTTGGCGACACAGCCCTCGGCCATGTGGATGCCGCCCTGGTGATGGGCCGTCATCAACTGCAGGTAGAGCACCTCGGCCTGCTTGCCGTTCAGCGCCTGCAGCTTTTTCAGGTCCGTGTTCGTCGCCATGCCCGGCATCAGCGCGCCGTCCTTGCCGGAGGCCATGTCGCCCATGCCCATCCAGGTCATCGGCGGCTCGGCGGACACCTTCGGCAGCCCCCACAGGTCCAGCCAGCCGAGCAGCATCCCGCGCTGGTTGGACTGGGTCTGCGCGATGTCGTAGGCGAGCCGCCGCACGTCCTCGTTCTTCGTGCGGTCCCGCACGATGTACGACATCTCCACGGCCTGCTGGTGGTGCACGGCCATGTCCCGGGCGAAGCCCGCGTCGGCGGACTCGGCGCCCGGCGTGCTCGTCCCGCCCCCGCCGGCGTCCTCGGCGACCGCGTAGGTGATCGCCCCGGCCGCGACGAGCACCGCCGCCGCGGCCCCCGCGATCCAGCCGACGTGCAGCCGCCTCACTTCATGGCTCCACCGGTGCACGAGGCGCCCGGCTCGGGCGTCTGCGGGCCCTGCACGTAGGCGGCGAAGAACTTGTTCACCTCGGGGTCGCCCGCGCTCTTCACGCTCACCTGGTGGCCCCAGGCCGACAGGACCAGCGGGTCCGACTGGTTCGCGTACGGGCTCATCAGCGAGTACGGCGTCTTCTTCACCTTGGCCGCGAGCGCGTCCACGTCGGCCTTCTTCGCCTTGTCCGTGTACGTCACCCAGACCGCGCCGTGCTCCAGCGCGTGCACCGCGTTCTCGTCGCGCACCGGCGTGGTGTAGACGTCGCCGTTGCAGTTCAGCCACACCGGGTTGTGGTTGCCGCCGACGGGCGGGTGCATCGGGTACGACACCTTGGCCGTCACGTGCGTCCGCGACAGCTTGCCCGACCAGGTCCGCACCCCGTCCTTGCCGGTGACGAAGTGCCCGGAGTCCCCGGAGCCCTTGCCGTCGCCGCTCGCGGCCGAGTCCTTCGAGTCCGACTGCTTGTTCACGAGCACCACGCCGCCGACGACCAGACCGGCGACGACCACCACGCTCGCGGCGATGACGAGCACCCGGTTGCGGCGCTCGCGTGCACGGTCGGCGCGCCGCATCTCCTCTATGCGCGCCTTGCGCGCCGCGTTGCTGCTCTTGTTGGCGGAGCCCATGAGGTGAGTCCTTCTGGGGAAAGGGGCGGAAGCGGGAAGGGTGGGGCTCGCCGATCGTAGTGGGAAAGCCCCCCGCTTCCGTAGGGAGGGCCGGCGAGGCACGGCTCACCTCGGGCGGCGCAGATAAGTTGAATCCCGCATGCATATTACCTACGCTCGCGGTATGCGGCTCCTGCGCTCCACCGACCTGGCCCTGCGCGTCCTCATGCGGCTCGCCGTGGCGGACGGTCCCACGCCCACGACCCGCCAGGTCGCCGAGGACATGGACGTGCCCTACACGCACGCCGCGAAGGTCGTCGCCGAACTCCAGCACCTCGGCCTGCTCGACGCCCGGCGCGGCCGGGGCGGCGGCCTGAGCCTCACCGAGCGGGGCCGTACGGCGTCCGTGGGAGCGGTCGTGCGCACCTTCGAGGGCGACGGCGACGTGGTGGACTGCGAGGGCCCCACCCCCTGCCCCCTCGCCGCCGGCTGCCGCCTGCGCGGCGCCCTGCGCCGGGCCCAGGAGGCGTTCTACGCGGCACTGGACCCGGTCACCGTCCAGGACATCGTGACGGACCCGACGGGACCGCTGCTGCTGGGCATCTCCACGGGACCGCGCTGACACACGCCGGTGTCCGGTTCGGCTCCCGGGGAGCCGAACCGGACACCGGCGGGTTTCCCGTCCCGCTCAGCCCTGGGCCAGCCACAGGTCCGGCCCGAACACCTCGTAGTGGATGTCGGCCGGGGCGACGCCCTTCTCGATCAGCTGGGTGCGCACCGCCCGCATGAAGGGCAGCGGGCCGCACAGGTACGCGCGCGTGCCCGCCGGGACCTCGAGGTGGCCGAGGTCGACCAGGCCGGTGCGGGTGCCGGGCTCGGCGTCGCGCTCGTAGAAGAAGTGGACGGAGGCGTCGGCGAGCTTGGCGGCGTAGGCCTCGTGGTCGTTGCGCAGGGCGTGGTCGGCGGGGGAGCGGTCGCCGTGGACGACGGTGACCGGCGCGTCGTGGCCCTCGGCCGCGAGGGCGGCGAGCATCGCGACCATCGGGGTCACGCCGATGCCCGCGGAGGCCAGCAGCAGGGGGCGGCCGGCGACGTCGCCGAGCACCAGGTCGCCGTACGGCTCGGAGAGGTCCAGGACGTCGCCCACCCGCACGCGCGCGTGGAGGTGGCTCGAGACCTCGCCGTCGGGGGCGTCGTCGCCGCTCACGCGCTTGACGCTGAACTGGCGGACGTCCTCGCCCGGGGCGCCGGAGAGGCTGTACTGGCGTATCTGCCGGGCGCCGTCGGGCAGCTCGACCTGGACGGAGACGTACTGGCCGGCCCGGAATTCGCGGACCGGGCCGCCGTCGGCCGGGCGCAGCCGGAACGTGACGACGTCGGCCGTCTCCTCGACGCGCCCCACGACCTCCCAGGGGCGGCGGGCGGTCGTGCCGCTCTCCTCGTACAGCCGCTTCTCGATGGCGATGAGCGCGTTCGCCATCAGCCAGTAGACCTCGGTCCAGGCGGCGGCGACCTCGGGGGTGACGGCGTCGCCGAGGATCTCGGCGATGGCGGCGAACAGGTGCTCGTGCACGACCGGGTAGTGCTCGGGCGCGACGCCCAGGGAGGCGTGCTTGTGGGCGATCCGGCCCAGCATGGCGTCCGGCCGGCTGTCGGGGTGCTCCAGCAGGTGCGTGGCGAAGGCGGCGATGGAGCCGGCGAGGGCCTGCTTCTGGACGCCCGAGGCCTGGTTGCCGCGGTTGAAGAGGTCCCGCAGCAGGTCGGGGTGGGCGGCGAAGAGCCGGGCGTAGAAACGCTCGGTGATCTCGCCGATGGCCGCACCGACGGCGGGAAGGGTGGCGCGGACGGTGGCAGCGGACTGCTCGGACAGCATCAGGACTCCTCGAACGGGTCGATCGCTCAGCTGATCGAAACCGTAGGGAAACTTGCATCTGAGATGCAAATTAAACGGGCGTGTCCTCGCTCACTCCGGACGGGAACCGGCCATTACGGATACCGGTCCGAGCAGGCAAGATGAGTACAGCAGTGAGTACACCTGCGGTACGCGAGGCGTTCAGGCCCAGGACGCCCGGGCGATCAAGGTCCGCAACGCGCACGAAATGGTGTTGTGGTGGGATGCTCAGGTGCCCGACTGCCTCCCGTCACCCCGGGCAGGCGGCCTGACCAGCAAGGATGGGGAATCGGAAGATGGACAAGCAGCAGGAGTTCGTGCTCCGCACGTTGGAGGAGCGGGACATCCGGTTCGTACGCCTGTGGTTCACGGACGTGCTGGGCTTCCTGAAGTCCGTCGCCGTGGCCCCCGCCGAGCTGGAGCAGGCCTTCGACGAGGGCATCGGCTTCGACGGCTCCGCCATCGAGGGCTTCGCCCGCGTCTACGAGTCCGACATGATCGCCAAGCCGGACCCCTCCACCTTCCAGATCCTGCCCTGGCGCGCCGAGGCCCCCGGCACCGCCCGCATGTTCTGCGACATCCTCATGCCCGACGGCTCCCCGTCCTTCGCCGACCCGCGCTACGTCCTCAAGCGCGCCCTCGCCCGCACCTCCGACCTGGGCTTCACCTTCTACACCCACCCGGAGATCGAGTTCTTCCTGCTGAAGGACCGGCCGCTGGACGGCTCCCGCCCCACCCCCGCCGACAACTCGGGCTACTTCGACCACACCCCGCAGAACATCGGCATGGACTTCCGCCGCCAGGCCATCACCATGCTGGAGTCGATGGGCATCTCGGTGGAGTTCTCCCACCACGAGGGCGCCCCCGGCCAGCAGGAGATCGACCTGCGCTACGCCGACGCGCTCTCCACGGCCGACAACATCATGACGTTCCGCCTGGTCATGAAGCAGGTCGCGCTGGAGCAGGGCGTCCAGGCCACCTTCATGCCCAAGCCGTTCTCCGAGCACCCCGGCAGCGGCATGCACACGCACCTCTCCCTCTTCGAGGGCGACCGCAACGCGTTCTACGAGTCCGGCGCCGAGTACCAGCTCTCCAAGGTCGGCCGCTCCTTCATCGCGGGCCTGCTGAAGCACGCGGCGGAGATCTCGGCCGTGACCAACCAGTGGGTCAACTCCTACAAGCGCATCTGGGGCGGCTCCGAGCGCACCGCCGGCGCCGGCGGCGAGGCCCCCTCGTACATCTGCTGGGGCCACAACAACCGCAGCGCCCTGGTCCGCGTCCCCATGTACAAGCCCGGCAAGACGGGCTCGGCCCGCGTCGAGGTCCGCTCCATCGACTCCGGCGCCAACCCCTACCTCACCTACGCCGTCCTCCTGGCCGCCGGCCTCAAGGGCATCGAGGAGGGCTACGAGCTCCCGCCCGGCGCCGAGGACGACGTCTGGGCCCTCTCCAACGCCGAGCGCCGCGCCATGGGCATCGAGCCCCTCCCGCAGAACCTCGGCGAGGCCCTGACCCTCATGGAGAGCAGCGACCTGGTCGCCGAGACCCTCGGCGAGCACGTCTTCGACTTCTTCCTGCGCAACAAGAAGAGCGAGTGGGAGGAGTACCGCTCCGAGGTGACGGCGTTCGAGCTGCGGAAGAACCTGCCGGTGCTGTGACCGGCGAGAAGACGTGGGGCCCCGCGGTCGCCGACCGCGGGGCCCCACGCCCGTCTCACCTGGTCCGGGGGGCCGCGGGGCGCTGCCGGTGGCGGGAGATGCGCCGGCGCGGGGGCCGGGTGAGGGTGATCTGCCGGACCAGCTGCTGGAAGCACGTCAGCGCCGCGAGCGCCGGCAGGGCGGCCGCGGCGATCCCCGTGAAGGTCCGTTCGGCCTGCGCCACGCACAGGGTCATCGACAGCGTCGAGAACAGCAGAACCACGCACCAGGAGTGCAGGGCCCGCCGCCGGTGCAGGGACGTCCGCAGGATGGACAGCGAGGCCACCATCCAGGGGCCGTAGACCAGCAGCGGCCACCAGTGCGCGGCACCGCCCTCCGTACCGGCCCCGATGTGCTGCAAAGGCGCGTAGGCGATCATGCCGCCGAAGACGCTCACCATCGCCACGATCACCGCGGCGAACGCGGCGATCAGGAAACTGACCGTCTGCAGCCAGCTGAAGCGGAGTCTGCGCACCCGCACCTTGCGGTGTCCCACCGAGGGGCGGCGCCGGATCGGCGGCAGCTCACTGGTGATCTTCGCCAGGTTGTCCATCGGGTCGTCGCCGAACTCGGCGTGCGGTGCCGGCTCGGCACGGGGCGGCGGCACCACGGCCGCCTGCTGCGCCGTCGCCGCGTCCTGCAGGAGGCTGGTGAGTTCCTCGACCGGATCCCAGCCCTCCTCCACCGGAACGGCCGAGTAGAGATCCGCGTATTCGTTGTTCACGAAGGATTCGCCCCCGTCACGTGGCCGGGTGCCGGTTGTTCCACCGCCGTCCGAGTTCCTCCTGGGTCGCGTTCAGGACCGTCAGGAACTCGCTCAGCAGCGCCCCGGTGGCCCGCGGTTCGACCCACGCCTGATCACCGTGCAGGGTGTCGTCGGCGCCCGCCGCCGAGTGGGCGGTGGCCGGCGTGCAGGTGTACCGCCCCACCAGCTGGGAACCAGCCGGGGGCAGAGCCTCCGCCGCCCATCCGGGACGGCGTGAGTCGAGAAGCCTTGCTTTCGTCATAATCCGCTAACGCCCACCCCCTCGCCCGGATGCGTGGCATTCGAGTGAGTTAATTCTAGGGAAATCAACAGCGGGATCATTTTTTCATGGGAGTCGGCCGCACTCTCTCAACGGCTTGTCTTTTAAATGGACTTGAGGCAATGCCGTACGGCACTCGGGGTACCCGCCGACCATGGCGGAGATCATGGTGGGCACCTGCGGCTGGACCGACCGGGCACTGCTGGCGAGCGGCTGGTACCCACCCGGCCACCGCGACACCGAGGGCCGCCTGCGGTACTACGCCGAGCGCTTCTCCCTGGTCGAGGTCGACTCCCCGTACTACGCCCTGCCCGGCCCCGGCACGACCCGCCGGTGGGCGGAGCGCACGCCCGACGGATTCCGCTTCGACGTCAAGGCGTTCTCCCTCCTGACGGGCCACCCCACCCGCCCGTCCGCCCTCCCGGCCGATTTGCGGGGCCGCCCCCGCGACGCGGGCCTGCTGAACGAGGTGTGGACCCGCTACGCCGAGGCCCTCGCCCCCCTCCGCGACGCCGGCCGCCTCGGCACCCTCCTCTTCCAGTACCCGCCCACCCTGACCCCGGGCCCGGAGGCGGAAGCCTTCCTGCGCGCCGGCCGCGAACGCGCCCGCGACTGGCCCTTCGCCGTCGAGTTCCGCCACCCCGCCTGGTGGAGCCCGGCCCAGGCCCCCTCGACGGCCGCCCTGCTGACCGACCTCGACGCCACCGCCGTAGCCGTCGACACGGCCCAGAACCTGCCCACCTCCGTCCCGCCCGCCGCCCCCGTCACCACGCCCCGCCTCTCGGTCGTCCGCTTCCACGGCCGCAGCCCGCACTGGGGCACGGGCACCAAGGAGGACCGCTTCCGCCACACCTACACCGCTGCGGAACTCACCGAGTGGCTGCCCCGCATCCGCGCACTGGCGTCCCGCACCGACGAACTCCACCTCCTCTTCAACAACTGCTGCGCGGACGCCGCGGCGCGGGCGGCCGACCTGCTGCGCTCCTTCCTCACCCCGATCCCGCACCAGCCCGGCACCCCGATCACCACGGACCACCCGTCCGGCTGAAGCCCCGGACACCGCGTCCCCGGGCAGCCGCGTACGGCGGGAAGGGGACGTGTCGGGTGGTGTCCGCCCGCAGCGGCCGGCGCAAGGCACCGCCCACTCCTCACCCGACGGCCCGCCGGACCGAGGACGGACACCACCTGGCGCGGCCCCGACCCCCCGAGCACGGCAGGCGCGCCGTCAGCCCCCACAGGGCGGCACATGCGCCGCAGGCATACAGGAACGCACCCGCAGGAAGCAGCGCACAGCCGACGCACCCGCAGGAGGCGGCGCACCGCAACGCAGCCGATGCGCCCGCAGGAGGCAGCGCACCGGCACGGGAACGCAGCCGATGCACCCGCAGGAGGCGGCGCACCGCAACGCAGCCGACGTACCCGCAGACAGCAGCGCACCGGCACCGGAACCCAGCTGATGCGCCCGCAGGAGGCGGCGCACCGGCACGGGAACGCAGCCGATGCACCCGCAGGAGGCGGCGCACCGGCACGGGAACGCAGCCGATGCACCCGCAGGAGGCGGCGCACCGGCACGGGAACGCAGCCGATGCACCCGCAGGAGGCAGCGCACCGGCACCGGACCCCAGCCGACGCACCCGCAGGCAGCAGCGCACCGGCACCAGAACGCAGCCGACGCACCCGCAGGCAGCAGCGCCGCGCCCCCCGCCGCAGGCACCAGGTGGCTGGTGGTGCTCGGTGGGGTGGTGGGTTCCGGTGGCGGTGCCCACGGCGGGGGTGGCGCGGCGGGTGTGTGCGGTGCGTCTCGGTGACGGCGCGTCGCCCGGTGCGGGCACACCCGCACCCCGCCCAAGCGCCGCAGGCAATAGGCTCTGGCCAGGAGAACCCCCCGTTCCGGAAGGAGCCCGCGGATGACGCCGGGGCGCAGAAGCAGCACCTTCACCCGACTCCTGCGGCACGGCTTCACCGACCCCTCCGCCGCCGAGCGCCTGCTGGACAGTGCCGAGCTGGCGCCGGTCCGCGACGACCCCGTGCTGCTGGAGGCCCTCGGCGCCACCGCCGACCCCGACCTCGCCCTGCACGGCCTGGTCCGGCTGCTGGAGGCTCAGCACGGCCCCACGGCCCACCGCGAGCTGCTCGACACCCTGATAGCGGCCAAGCCGCTGCGCGACCGGCTCCTCGGGGTCCTCGGCGCCTCCGCCGCCCTCGCCGACCACCTGGCCCGCCACCCCAGCGACTGGCAGGCCCTGGTCACCTACGAGCCCCGGGACCTCCACCGCGGCGTGGCGGAGTTCGAACGCGGTCTGGCCGAGGCCACCGACCCGGTCTCCCTGCGCGTCGCCTACCGCCGCTGCCTGCTGTCCATCGCCGCCCGCGACGTGTGCGGCACCATCGACGTCGCCGACACCGCCGCCGAACTCGCCGACCTGGCCACCGCCACCCTCCGCGCCGCCCTGGCCCTGGCCTCGGAGGCCGCCCCGCAGGACGCGGCCGCCTGCCGCCTCGCGGTGATCGCGATGGGCAAGTGCGGCGGCCGCGAGCTGAACTACGTCTCCGACGTCGACGTCATCTTCGTGGCCGAGGCGGCGGCCGAGGGCACGGACGAGTCCAAGGCGCTCGCGGCAGCGACCCGGCTCGCCTCCCACCTCATGCGGATCTGCTCCGAGACGACCGTCGAGGGCTCCATCTGGCCCGTCGACGCCAACCTCCGCCCGGAGGGCCGCAACGGCCCCCTCGTCCGCACCCTCAGCAGCCACCTCGCCTACTACCAGCGCTGGGCGAAGACCTGGGAGTTCCAGGCGCTGCTCAAGGCCCGCCCGGTGGCCGGCGACGCCACCCTCGGCCAGGCCTACATCGACGCGCTCGACCCCCTGGTGTGGCAGGCCGCCGAGCGCGAGAACTTCGTGCCAGACGTGCAGAAGATGCGCCGCCGCGTCGTGGAGAACATCCCCGCCGCCGAGATCGAGCGCGAGCTGAAGCTGGGCCCCGGCGGGCTGCGCGACGTCGAGTTCGCCGTCCAGCTGCTGCAGCTGGTGCACGGCCGCACCGACGCCTCCCTGCGCAGCGGCACCACCCTGCACGCCCTCCAGGCGCTCGCCGCCGGCGGCTACGTGGGCCGCGAGGACGCCGCCCGCCTCGACGAGGCGTACCGCTTCCTGCGCTCGATGGAGCACCGCATCCAGCTCTGCCGGCTGCGCCGCACCCACCTCGTCCCGGAGGCCGAGGCCGACCAGCGGCGCCTGGGCCGCTCCCTCGGCCTGCGCGCCGATCCGGCCGCCGAGCTGATCCGCGAGTGGAAGCGGCACACCGGCGTCGTACGGCGGCTGCACGAGAAGCTCTTCTACCGCCCGCTGCTCGACGCCGTCGCGCAGCTCGCCCCGGGAGAGGCCCGGCTCAGCCCGGAGGCGGCCCGCGAACGCCTCGTCGCCCTCGGCTACGCCGACCCCGCCGCGGCCCTGCGCCACCTGGAGGCCCTGGCCTCCGGCGTGACCCGCAAGGCGGCCATCCAGCGCACCCTGCTGCCGGTCCTGCTGGGCTGGTTCGCCGACTCCGCCGACCCCGACGCCGGGCTGCTCAACTTCCGCAAGGTCTCCGACGCCCTCGGCAAGACCCCCTGGTACCTCAGGCTGCTCAGGGACGAGGGCGCCGCCGCCGAGAACCTGGCCCGGGTGCTGTCGGCGGGCCGCCTCGCCCCCGACCTGCTCATGCGCGCCCCCGAGGCGGTGGCCCTGCTCGGCCAGGGCGACGGCACCGGACCGGGCGGCGGCGGCCTGGAGCCGCGCGACCGCGGGCAGCTGGAGCAGGAGATCATGGCCGCCGTGGGCCGCGCCGAGAACGCCGCGCAGGGCGTCACCGCCGCCCGCGGCGTCCGCCGCCGCGAACTGTTCCGGACGGCCGCCGCGGACATCGTCGGCTCCTACGGCACCGAGACCAGCCCGGCGGAGGCCGATCAGGGCGCCCTGGTCGACCGCGTCGGCGCCGCCGTGTCCGACCTGACGGCGGCGACCCTCGCGGGCACCCTGCGGGCCGTCGTCCGGGACGGCTGGGGTGACACCCTGCCGACCCGGTTCGCGATCATAGGGATGGGCCGCTTCGGCGGCCACGAACTGGGCTACGGCTCCGACGCCGACGTCCTGTTCGTCCACGAGCCGCAGGACGGCGTGGACGAGCAGGAGGCCGCCGCTGCGGCGAATAAGGTCGTCGCCGAGATGCGCCGCCTGCTGCAGCTGCCCAGCGCCGACCCGCCGCTGCTGATCGACGCCGACCTGCGGCCCGAGGGCAAGTCGGGGCCGCTGGTGCGCACCCTTAAGTCGTACGAGGCCTACTACCGCCGCTGGTCCCTGGTGTGGGAGTCCCAGGCGCTGCTGCGAGCCGAGCCGGTGGCCGGGGACGCGGAGCTGGCCCGCCGCTTCACCGAGCTGGCCGACCCGCTGCGCTACCCGCGCGGCGGCCTCGGCGACGACGCCGTCCGCGAGATCCGCCGACTGAAGGCCCGCATGGAGTCGGAGCGGCTGCCGCGCGGCGCCGACCCCAAGCTGCACACCAAGCTGGGCCCCGGCGGCCTGTCCGACGTGGAGTGGACCGTCCAGCTGATCCAGCTGCGCCACGGCCACCGTGTACCGGGCCTGCGCACCACCCGCACCCGTGAGGCGCTGGCCGCCGCCCGCGAGGCCGGGCTGCTGTCCGAGGAGGACACGGCCGTCCTGGACGAGGCCTGGGTGCTGGCCACCCGGGTGCGCAACGCGGTCATGCTGGTGCGCGGCCGGGCCGGCGACACCTTCCCGACCGAGCCGCGCGAGCTGGCCGCCGTCGGCCGCTACCTGGGCTACGGCGCCGGGCACGCGGGGGACATGCTGGACGCCTACCGCCGGACGGCCCGCAGGGCGCGCACGGTCGTGGAGGAGCTGTTCTACGCCGACGGGGCCTGAGCCGGCTCCGGGGCCGGGGCGGGCACCCGCCTCGGCAGCGCGTACGGCAGGCTGCCGTACCAGAGCCGGGCCAGCGTGAGGCCGAAGGCCAGGCACAGGACCCCGCCCACCGCGTCCAGCCAGAAGTGGTTGGCCGTCGCGACGATCACCAGGAGGGTCACCGCCGGGTAGAGCAGGCCCAGCACCCGCACCCACGGCAGGGAGGCCAGCGCGAAGAGGGTCAGACCGCACCACAGCGACCAGCCGATGTGCATCGACGGCATCGCCGCGTACTGGTTCGACATGTGCTTCAGGTCGCCGGAGGCCATCGAGCCCCACGTGTGGTGGCGCATCACCGTGTCCACGAAGCCCCCGCCGCTCATCAGCCGGGGCGGGGCGAGCGGGAACAGGTAGTAACCGGCGAGGGCCACGCCGGTCGTCGCGAACAGCGCCAGCCGGGTCGCCGCGTACCGCCCGGGATGCCACCGGTAGAGCCACACCAGCACCCCGACGGTGATCACGAAATGCAGCGTGGCGTAGTAGTAGTTCATACCGATGATCAGCCATGTCACGGAGTTCGCGGCGTGGTTGACGGCCTGCTCGGCGGCGATGCCGAGACGGTGCTCCAGGCGCCAGACCCCGTCGGCGTTGCTCAGCGCCTGCACCCGCTGCTCCGGGACCGCGTTGCGGATCGCGGAGTACGTCCAGTAACTCACCGCGATCAGCAGGATCTCGAACCACAGCCGGGGCCGCCGCGGACGGCGCACCCCGCGCGCCTGTCCGTGCCCGCCCGTGACGGCCCGCGGAACGGCCGGCTGCTCGCGACCTTCCGGTTCTGTCACGGTCGAGTCACTCATAGGCACAGAGTCTGCCAGACACGGCTGTCTCCGACAGATCATCCCAAGCCCGGGCACAGCCCGCATGTTCTACGCCATGTGAGGGATTCCGGTCACTTGCGGTCGCCCGGGGCCGAATCGGTCGAACCGCGCACCACCAGCTCCGGCATGAAGACGAACTCGCTGTGCGGCGCGGGGGTACCGCCGATCTCCTCCAGCAGCGTGCGCACCGCCGCCTGCCCCATCGCTGGCACCGGCTTGCGGACCGTGGTCAGCGGCGGGTCGGTGAACGCGATCAGCGGGGAGTCGTCGAAGCCCACCACCGACACGTCCCGGGGCACCTCCAGGCCGAGCTGGCGGGCCGCCCGTATCGCGCCCAGCGCCATCATGTCGCTCGCGCAGACCACCGCCGTGCACTTCCGCCCGATCAGCGCCGTAGCGGCCGCCTGGCCGCCCTCCAGCGTGTACAGCGAGTGCTGGACGAGGTCGGTCTCGATCGTCTCGGCGGACAGGCCCAGCTGCTCCTGCATCGCCCGCACGAAGCCCTCGATCTTGCGCTGCACCGGCACGAACCGCTTCGGCCCGAGCGCGAGCCCGATCCGGGTGTGGCCGAGCGAGGCCAGGTGCGTCACCGCCAGCGTCATCGCGGCGCGGTCGTCGGGGGAGATGAACGGCGCCTCCACCTTCGGCGAGAAGCCGTCGACCAGCACGAACGGCACGCCCTGCGCCCGCAGCCGCTCGTAGCGCTGCATGTCGGCCGTGGTGTCCGCGTGCAGCCCGGAGACGTAGATGATCCCCGCCACCCCGCGGTCCACGAGCATCTCGGTCAGCTCGTCCTCCGTCGACCCGCCCGGGGTCTGGGTGGCGAGGATCGGGGTGTACCCCTGCCGGGTCAGCGCCTGGCCGATGACCTGCGCCAGCGCCGGGAATATCGGGTTCTCCAGCTCCGGCGTGATCAGCCCCACGAGGCCCTCGCTGCGCTGCCTGAGCCGCACCGGACGCTCGTAGCCGAGCACGTCCAGCGCGGCCAGCACGGACTGGCGGGTGGTGGCGGCTACGCCCGGCTTCCCGTTGAGGACGCGGCTGACGGTCGCTTCGCTCACCCCCGCCTGCGCAGCGATGTCCGCAAGCCGTGTGGTCACGCCACCGGACTGTACCGGGCGCGCTGAGCGTTGCACACCGACGGGACGCCGTGCGCGGGCGGCGGTACGGCCCGTGGATTGCTGCGTCATCGCGCTCCTCGTCCTTAGCGGTCCCTCGTGGGGTCCTGTTGAGCCGGGTCCGGCCCGCAACCGGATGATCCCGGCGCTGGAAACCCATGGCAAGAGCTTTCAGAGTCTTGCACAAGTGTCCGTCAACCCGCCCACCACCGGTAGTCCCGGGTTGCGACAGGGTCTACCGCAGGTCACGGCCCGGTAACCTCCGTGTTCTCTTGCACTTTTTTTCTGCAAGGTCTTTCGCGGCGCTTACATCGCTGTTACGTTCCTGGTCGCCCGGCCGCCGCAACGGCGCAGTCGGCAAGACAGTGGGGACGGCGGACGGGACCGCTCCCCGCATCACCCGGGCTCAACCCTCAAGGAGAACTCATGCGGCGTGGCATAGCGGCCTCCGCGCTGGTGGCGTCCTTCGCCCTGGCGGCGACGGCGTGCGGCGGGAGCGACAGCGGCAGCAAGTCGGACGGCCCGGTCACCATCACGTGGTGGGACACCTCCAACGCCACCAACGAGGCCCCGACGTACAAGGCCCTGGTCCAGCAGTTCGAGGCCGCCAACAAGAACATCAAGGTCAAGTACGTCGACGTCCCCTTCGACCAGGCGCAGAACAAGTTCGACACCGCCGCCAGCTCCAAGGGCGCCCCGGACATCCTGCGCTCCGAGGTCGGCTGGACCCCGGCCTTCGCCAAGAAGAGCTACTTCCTGCCGCTGGACGGCACCGAGGCCCTGGCCGACCAGGCCAGCTTCCAGCCGAACCTGATCAAGCAGGCCCAGTACGAGGGCAAGACCTACGGCGTCCCGCTGGTCACCGACACCCTCGCCCTGGTCTACAACAAGGCGCTGTTCAAGAAGGCCGGCATCGCCGACGCGCCCAAGACCTGGGACGAGCTGAAGTCGGACGCCGCCAAGATCAAGGCCAAGACGGGCGTCGACGGCTACTGGGGCTCCACCCAGGCCTACTACGCGCAGAGCTTCCTCTACGGCGAGGGCACCGACACCGTCGACGCCGCCGCGAAGAAGATCACCGTGAACTCGGCCCCCGCCAAGAAGGCCTACGGCACCTGGCTGAGCCTGTTCTCCGGCAAGGGCCTGCACAAGGCGGACACCACCGCCGACGCCTACGCCCACATCCAGGACGCGTTCGTCAACGGCAAGGTCGCCGCGATCGTCCAGGGCCCCTGGGAGATCACGAACTTCTACAAGGGCAGCGCCTTCAAGGACAAGGCCAACCTCGGCATCGCCACCGTCCCGGCCGGCTCCGCAGGCAAGGCGGGCGCCCCGACCGGCGGCCACAACCTCTCGGTCTACGCCGGCTCCGACAAGGCCCACCAGGCCGCGGCGCTGAAGTTCGTGAAGTTCATGACCTCGGCGAAGTCCCAGGAGACCATCGCCCTGAAGAACTCCACCCTGCCCACCCGCGGCGACGCCTACACCGCCCAGGTCAAGGCCGACCCCGGCATCGCCGGCTACCAGGGCGTCCTCTCCGCCGCCCAGCCCCGCCCGGCCCTGCCCGAGTACAGCTCCCTGTGGGGTCCGCTGGACACCGAGCTGCCCAAGATCGCCGGCGGCAAGGAGTCGCTGGACGCGGGCCTGAGCAACGCTGAGCTCGCCATCGCCAAGCTGGTTCCCGGCTTCAGCAAGTGAGCCCGGGTGGCCGTCGGATCCTGCCTCGAGGGGGGAAGGATCCGGCGGCCACCGGCCTGTCCCTTCCCGAGCCCGCTCTCTGAATCATTCGAAGGTGTCGAACCATGACAGTCGCCATCGACCGCGCGACCGGCAAGCGCCGCGGTGACCGCGCGCCTCGGCCCGGGCTGGGGCAGCGCCTGAAGAACGGCTACCAGAAGTACTGGTACGCCTACGCGATGATCGCGCCCGTGGCCCTGGTGCTCGGCGTGCTGATCTTCTACCCGCTGGTGTACGGCTTCTACCTGACGCTCACCGACGCCAACAGCCTCAACACCGCGCGCAACATCGGCGTCAACCACATCGACGCCACCTACAAGTTCATCGGCCTGGGCAACTACAAGGACGTCCTGTTCGGCCCGCTGTCGTACGACCGCTTCTGGTCGCACCTCATCTGGACGATCGTCTGGACGGCGCTGTGCGTCGCCCTGCACTACAGCATCGGCCTCGGCCTCGCGCTGCTGCTCAACGGCAAGTTCCGCGGCCGCACCCTCTACCGCCTCATCCTGGTGCTGCCCTGGGCCGTGCCCACCTTCGTCACCGTCTTCGGCTGGCGGTTCATGCTCGCCGACGGCGGCATCATCAACGCCGGCCTGCACGCCCTGCACCTGCCCCAGCCGCAGTGGCTCGAGGACACCTTCTGGCAGCGCTTCGCCGCGATCATGGTCAACACCTGGTGCGGTGTGCCGTTCATGATGCTCTCGCTGCTCGGCGGCCTGCAGTCCATCGACGGCTCCCTGTACGAGGCGGCCGAGATGGACGGGGCGACCCCCTGGCAGCGGTTCCGCTACGTCACCCTGCCGGGCCTGAGGTCCGTCAGCTCCACCGTGGTCCTGCTCGGCATCATCTGGACCTTCAACCAGTTCGCCATCATCTTCCTGCTGTTCGGCAACACCGCCCCGGACGCCCAGATCCTCGTGACCTGGGCCTACTACCTGGGCTTCGGACAGCAGCCGCGTGACTTCGCCCAGTCGGCCACCTACGGCATCCTGCTGCTGGCCATCCTGATCGTCTTCACCTCCGTCTACCGCCGCTGGCTCAACCGCAACGAGCCGCAGCTCGCGATCTGAGGCAGGAGCCCGAAATGAGCACGACCACCGTCCCGACCCCCGCCACCGCGACCGGGCAGCCCGCCGTCGACGCCCCGCGCCGCGGGGTCCGCCGGCGCGGCGAGCGCGGCCCCCTGGCCACCGCCCTCTCGCACGGCGCGCTGATCATCGCGAGCCTGATCGCCTTCTTCCCGGTCGCCTGGCTGCTGTTCCTGTCCCTCGGCCCGGACAAGGACGACTACCTGCACCCCAGCCACATCTGGCACACGATGACGCTGGCCAACTACTCGTTCGTCCTGCAGCACACCAGCTTCTTCAGCTGGATGAAGAGCACCCTCATCGTCGTCGCGGGCACCACGGTCATCGGTGTGCTGATCGCCGCCACCACCGGCTACGCGGTTTCCCGCATGCGCTTCCCCGGCTACAAGAAGTTCATGTGGCTGCTGCTGCTCACGCAGATGTTCCCGATCGCCGTCCTCATCGTGCCGATGTACCAGATCATGTCGGACCTGGGCCTCATCGACACCTACCTCGGCCTGATCCTGATCAACAGCACCACGATCGTGCCCTACTGCGCGTGGCTGCTGAAGGGCTACTTCGACACCATCCCGTTCGAGATCGACGAGGCCGGCCGCGTCGACGGGCTGACCCCCTTCGGGACCTTCGTGCGGCTGATCCTGCCGCTGGCCAAGCCCGGACTCGCGGTGGCCGCGTTCTACGCGTTCCTCACGGCCTTCGGCGAGGTCGCCTTCGCCTCGACGTTCATGCTGAGCGACGACAAGTACACCTTCGCCGTCGGCCTGCAGACCTTCGTCAGCGAACACGACGCCCAGCGCAACCTGATGGCGGCCGCCGCGGTGCTCATCGCGATACCCGTCTCGGTCTTCTTCTACCTCGTGCAGAAGAACCTCGTCACCGGTCTCACCTCCGGCGGCACCAAGGGCTGACCGGCCCGAGCACCCTTCAGGGGAAACAGCTCCCGCGCGCCTGACCGCGCGGGTAGGCGGCCGCGGTGCCCATCCGACCCCGCTGTCACCGCGGCCGCCTCGCATCCCGGCCCGCACCGCCGCCTTCCCCACGCCCTGACCCGAACCCCGTCACGTATCAAGGACGCCATGAGCCAGCAGCACCCTGCAGCCCCGGCCGACCACACCACCGTCGCCACCGTCGCCGCCCGCCGCGACTGGTGGCGGGACGCGGTCATCTACCAGGTCTACCCGCGCAGCTTCGCCGACAGCAACGGCGACGGCATGGGCGACCTGGAGGGCGTACGCTCCCGCCTCCCGTACCTGCGCGACCTCGGTGTGGACGCCGTGTGGCTCAGCCCCTTCTACGCATCCCCGCAGGCCGACGCCGGCTACGACGTCGCCGACTACCGCGCGGTCGACCCGATGTTCGGCAACCTGCTGGACGCCGACGCGCTGATCCGCGACGCCCACGGGCTGGGCCTGAGGATCATCGTCGACCTCGTGCCCAACCACTCCTCCGACCAGCACGAGTGGTTCAAGCGCGCGCTCGCCGAGGGACCCGGCTCCCCGCTGCGCGACCGCTACCACTTCCGCCCCGGCAAGGGGAAGAACGGCGAACTGCCGCCCAACGACTGGGAGTCCATCTTCGGCGGCCCGGCCTGGACCCGGGTCACGGAGCCGGACGGCACGCCCGGCGAGTGGTACCTGCACCTCTTCGCCCCCGAGCAGCCCGACTTCAACTGGGAGCACCCGGCCGTCGGCGACGAGTTCCGCTCGATCCTGCGCTTCTGGCTGGACATGGGCGTCGACGGCTTCCGCATCGACGTCGCCCACGGTCTGGTGAAGGCCGCCGGCCTGCCCGACCTCGGTGCCCACGACCAGCTCAAGCTGCTGGGCAACGATGTCATGCCGTTCTTCGACCAGGACGGTGTACACGCCATCTACCGTCAGTGGCGCACGATCCTCGACGAGTACGCCAGAGAAGAGGGGCCCGAAGGGCCTTCCGCAGAAGGGCGGTGGCGGGAGACGGGTGGGCGGATCTTCGTCGCCGAGGCGTGGACCCCGACCGTCGAGCGCACCGCGAACTACGTCCGCCCGGACGAGCTGCACCAGGCGTTCAACTTCCAGTACCTGGGCACGGCGTGGGACGCGGACGAGCTGCGCACGGTCATCGACCGCACGCTGGAGGCGATGCGCCCGGTCGGCGCCCCCGCCACCTGGGTGCTGTCGAACCACGACGTCACCCGGCACGCCACCCGCTTCGCCAACCCGCCCGGCCTCGGCACCCAGATCCGCACGGCCGGCGACCGCGAGCTGGGGCTGCGCCGGGCCCGGGCGGCCACCCTGCTCATGCTGGCGCTGCCCGGCTCGGCGTACATCTACCAGGGCGAGGAACTGGGTCTGCCGGACGTGGTCGACCTGCCCGACGAGGTGCGCCAGGACCCGGCGTACTTCCGGGGCGCCGGCCAGGACGGCTTCCGCGACGGCTGCCGGGTGCCCATCCCGTGGACCCGCGGCGGTTCGTCGTACGGCTTCGGCGGCGGCGGCAGCTGGCTTCCGCAGCCGGCGAGCTGGGGCGAGCTGAGCGTGGAGGCGCAGACCGGCGTGCCCGGCTCGACCCTGGAGCTGTACCGGTCCGCGCTCGCCGTCCGCCGCTCCCGGCCCGACCTCGGCGCCGGCGACGCGGTGGAGTGGCTGCGGGCGCCCGAGGGCGTGCTGGCCTTCCGGCGCGGGGAGTTCACCTGCGTCGCCAACACCACGGGCGAGTCGGTGACGGTCCCGGCGTACGGGCGCGTCCTGCTGACGAGCGGTGAGGTGACCGAGGCGGACGACGAGGTCAAGGTGCCGGCCGACACCACGGTGTGGTGGGTGGTCGCGGAGTGACCGCGCACTGACCGCCCGCGGGAAATTTCCCGCATCAACTTCCCACGCGCCCGCTGCCTTTCCGGCAGCGGGCGCTTACCATCTCCGTTACCGCAAGTTTGCTGAAACCTTGCAGCAAGCGTCCTCAGCGGCCTGTATCGGCCTTCAAAGACGAAGGAACCCCCACATGGCACGCAGATCCCTCTCGCTGGCGGTCGCCCTCACGGCCGCCTCTCTGATTGGCATGAGCACGACTACCGCCGAGGCCTCCCCGCCCGGCGGCAAGGACGTCACCGCCGTCCTGTTCGAGTGGAACTACGCCTCGGTGGCCCGCGAGTGCACCACCACCCTCGGCCCCGCCGGCTACGGCTACGTCCAGGTCTCCCCGCCCGCCGAGCACATACAGGGCTCGCAGTGGTGGACGTCGTACCAGCCTGTCAGCTACAAGATCGCCGGTCGCCTCGGTGACCGCACCGCCTTCAAGAACATGATCGGCACCTGCCACGCGGCCGGTGTGAAGGTCGTGACCGACACGGTCGTCAACCACATGTCGGCGGGCAGCGGCACCGGCACCGGCGGCTCGTCGTACACGAAGTACGACTACCCGGGCCTGTACTCGGCCCCCGACTTCGACGACTGCACCTCCCAGGTCAGCAACTACCAGGACCGCTGGAACGTCCAGCACTGCGAACTCGTCGGCCTGGCCGACCTGGACACGGGGGAGGAGTACGTCCGCAAGACGATCGCGGGCTACATGAACGACCTGCTCTCCCTGGGCGTCGACGGCTTCCGCATCGACGCGGCCAAGCACATCCCGGCCGCCGACCTGGCGAACATCAAGAGCCGCCTGACCAACCCGAACGCCTACTGGAAGCAGGAGGTCATCTACGGCGCGGGCGAGGCCGTCCAGCCCTCCGAGTACACCGGCAACGGGGACGTCCAGGAGTTCCGCTACGCCTACGACCTCAAGCGGGTCTTCACCAGCGAGAAGCTGGCGTACCTGAACAACTTCGGCGAGGGCTGGGGCTACCTGAGCAGCTCGGTGGCCGGCGTCTTCGTGGACAACCACGACACCGAGCGCAACGGCAGCACCCTCAACTACAAGAGCGGCGCCGACTACACGCTGGCCAACGTCTTCATGCTCGCCTGGCCGTACGGCGCCCCGGACGTCAACTCCGGCTACGAGTGGTCGGACGCGGACGCCGGCCCGCCCAACGGGGGCCAGGTCAAAGCCTGCTGGCAGGACGGCTGGAAGTGCCAGCACGCCTGGCCCGAGATCAAGTCCATGGTGGCCTTCCGCAACGCGACCCGCGGCCAGTCGGTCACCAACTGGTGGGACGACGGCAACAACGCCATCGGCTTCGGCCGGGGCACCAAGGGCTACGTGGCGATCAACCACGAGAGCGGCGGCCTGACCCGGACGTACCAGACCTCGCTGCCCGCCGGCACCTACTGCAACGTGCAGAACAACACGCCGGTGACGGTCAACTCCAGCGGGCAGTTCACCGCCACCCTGGGTTCGAACACGGCTCTGGCGATCTACGCCGGCAAGTCGAGCTGCTGAGCCTCCGGACGAACCGCCCGTCGGGTACGGGCGGTTCGTCCCGGATCTCCAGGTCACGTTTGCGCTGAAAATACTTGCTACGAGTTTCAAAACTCTTGCTGTAAACGTTTCGGCAGCGATACGGTCGCGCGGGGTCGGACCCAAGAGAGCCGCAATCGCTAGGAGTTCCCGCCTGTGATACCGAGATGGCCGGCGCCCCCGACGCGCCGTCACCCCCGTCTGAAAAGGGCTGCGGCCGTCACCGCCGCCGCCCTCGCGGCCGCACTCGTGCAGCCCCTCGCGGCCCACGCCGCCACCCCGCCCGCGCCCCCCTCCGACGCCGTGCTCGCCGCCCAGCCCGCCCGGCACGACGACACGCGCGAGCAGTTCTACTTCGTCATGCCGGACCGTTTCGCCAACGGGGACAAGGCCAACGACAAGGGGGGACTCACCGGCTCTCGCCTCAGCACCGGCTACGACCCCACCGACAAGGGCTTCTACCAGGGCGGCGACCTCAAGGGCCTGACCAAGCGCCTGGACTACATCAAGAAGCTCGGCACCACCTCCATCTGGATGGCGCCGATCTTCAAGAACCGGCCCGTGCAGGGCACCGGCGCCAACGCCTCTGCCGGCTACCACGGGTACTGGATCACCGACTTCACGCAGGTCGACCCGCACTTCGGCACCAACAAGGACCTCAAGACCCTCATCTCCCAGGCGCACGCCAAGGGCATGAAGGTCTTCTTCGACGTCATCACCAACCACACCGCCGACGTCGTCGACTACCAGGAGAAGTCCTACGGCTACCTCTCCAAGGGCGCCTTCCCCTACCTGACCAAGGACGGGCGGCCCTTCGACGACGCCGACTACGCGGACGGCGGCAGGACGTTCCCGTCCGTGGACGCGGGCTCCTTCCCCTACACCCCGAAGGTCACGAGCGACAGCAAGGTTCCGGCCTGGCTCAACGACCCGACGATGTACCACAACCGGGGCGACTCGACCTACGCCGGCGAGTCCACCACCTACGGCGACTTCTCCGGGCTCGACGACCTGTGGACCGAACGGCCCGAGGTCGTGCACGGCATGGAGAAGATCTACGAGCGGTGGGTGAAGGACTTCGCGATCGACGGGTTCCGCATCGACACCGTCAAACACGTCGACCTGCCGTTCTGGACCCAGTGGGCGACCGCGCTCGACAACTACGCGGCGGCGCACGGCCGCAAGCACTTCTTCATGTTCGGCGAGGTCTACTCCGCCGACACCTCCATCACGTCCCCGTACGTGACCCAGGGCCGGCTCGACGCCACCCTCGACTTCCCCTTCCAGGACGCGGCCCGCGCCTACGCCTCCCAGGGCGGCAGCGCCCAGCGGCTGGCGGGCGTCTTCGGTGACGACTACAAGTACACGACGGACAAGGCCAACGCGTACGAGCAGGTCACCTTCCTCGGCAACCACGACATGGGCCGCATCGGGTACTTCCTGAAGCAGGACAACCCGAAGGCGACGGACGCCGAGATCCTGAAGAAGGACGAGCTCGCCAATAAGCTGATGTTCCTCAGCCGCGGCAACCCGGTCGTCTACTACGGCGACGAGCAGGGCTTCACCGGCTCCGGCGGCGACAAGGACGCCCGCCAGACCATGTTCGCCTCGAAGGTCGCCGACTACCTCGACGACGACGAGATCGGCACCGACCGCACCCACGCCGGCGACTCCTACGACACGAGCGCACCGCTCTACCGGGAGATCGCCGCTCTCTCCAAGCTGCGCAAGGCCAACCCGGCCCTGACCGACGGCGTCCAGACCGAGCGCTACGCGGCCGACGGCGCGGGCGTCTACGCCTTCACCCGGACGGACGCGAAGTCCGGCCAGGAGTACGTCGTCGCCCTCAACAACGCGGACGAGGCGAAGACGGCGACCTTCGCGACCGGCTCGGCCGGCATGGCGTACCACGGCATCTACGGCGCCAAGGACAGCCTCACCAGCGACAGCGACCGCAAGCTCACCGTCACCGTCCCGGCCGGCACCGCCGTCGTCTACCAGGCCGCCGGCACCCTCGACCGGCCCGCCACGAAGCCGTCCCTCACCCTGAAGGCCCCGGACACCGGCGCCACCGGCACCGTCGAGGTCACCGCCGGCGTCGACGGCGGACAGCTCAACCGTGTCGTCTTCGCCGCCCAGGTGGGCAACGGCAAGTGGAAGACGCTCGGCACCGCCGACCACGCCCCCTACAAGGTCACCCAGGCCATCGGCGCGGACGTGCCCGCCGGCACCGCCCTGCGCTACAAGGCGGTCGTCGTGGACTCCGCGGGGCACACCGCGAGCGCCACGGCGAGCAGCACCACCGGCACCCCGCCCGCGCCCGAGGTCCCCAAGGCCTCCTCCCGGGACTACGCGGTCGTCCACTACAAGCGCACCGACGGCGACTACGCCGGCTGGGGCCTGTACGCCTGGGGCGACATCGCCGACGGCGAGGCCACGAACTGGCCCGCCAGCCACCCCTTCACGGGCCGCGACGCCTACGGCGCGTTCGCCTGGGTGAAGCTCAAGCCGGGCGCCTCCAACGTCGGCTTCCTGGTCATCGACAAGGACGGCAACAAGGACGTCTCCGCCGACCGGAGCATCGACGTCACCAAGACGGGCGAGGTCTGGATCGAGCAGGGCAAGGCCGACGTCGCCACCGAGAGGCCCGCCTACCCGGCCCAGGACAAGACCAAGGCGGTCATCCACTACCACCGCGCCGACGGCGACTACGACGGCTGGGGCCTGCACGTCTGGACGGGCGCCGCGAACCCCACCGACTGGTCGAATCCGCTGAAGCCGGTGAAGACTGACGCCTATGGCGCTGTCTACGAGGTGCCGCTCTCCGAGGGTGCCACCAGCCTCAGCTACATCATCCACAAGGGCGACGAGAAGGACCTCGCCACCGACCAGTCCCTGGACCTCAAGAGCAACGGCTACGAGGTGTGGCTGTTGAACGGCCAGGAGAAGTACCTCCTGCCGCAGCCGGCGGGCAGCGCGGCCGCGCTCGACCTGACCACCTCCAAGGCGGTCTGGATCGACCGGGACACCGTCGCCTGGAACGGCGCCGAGGGCGCCGCCTCCACCCAGCTGCTGTACTCCCGCGACGGCTCGATCGCCGTCAAGGACGGGACGCTGACCAGCGACGACGAGCGCTGGCTTCGGCTGACGAAGACCACCCTCACCGACGCCCAGAAGGCGAAGTTCCCGTACCTGAAGGACTACACCGCCTGGTCCGTCGACCCCCGTGACCGCGACCGGGTGCGCGAGGCGCTCGGCGGTCAGATCGTGGCCTCGCAGCGGGCCGCCAACGGGGCCGTGCTGGCCGCGACCGGGGTGCAGATCGCCGGTGTGCTGGACGACCTGTACGCCGGCGCCGCCAAGGCCGCCCTCGGCCCGGTCTTCCACCACGGCAGGCCGACCCTGTCGGTGTGGGCGCCCACGGCGCAGTCCGTCCACCTCGACCTCGACGGACACCGGGTGAAGATGCACCGGAACGCCGCCACCGGCGTCTGGTCCGTCACCGGTCCCGCGTCCTGGAAGGGCAAGCCCTACCGGTACGTCGTGAAGGTGTGGGCGCCCAGCGTCCGCGAGCTGGTCACCAACGAGGTCACCGACCCGTACTCGGTCGCGCTCACCGCGAACTCCGAGCGCAGCCTCGTCGTCGACCTGAACGACCGGTCCCTCGCGCCGCACGGCTGGTCGGCGCTGCACAAGCCCAAGGCGGTGCCGCTGAAGGACGCGCAGATCCAGGAACTGCACATCCGGGACTTCTCGGTGGCCGACAAGACCGTCCCGGCGAAGGACCAGGGCACCTACCTGGCCTTCACCGACGCCAGGAGCGCCGGCACGAAGCACCTGCGCGCGCTGGCCAGGGCCGGCACGTCGTACGTGCACCTGCTGCCGGCCTTCGACATCGCCACCATCCCCGAGAAGAAGGCCGACCAGGCCACCCCGGACTGCGACCTGGCCTCCTACCCGGCCGACTCCGACAAGCAGCAGGAGTGCGTGGCGAAGACCGCCGCCAAGGACGCCTACAACTGGGGCTACGACCCGTACCACTACACGGTCCCCGAGGGCTCCTACGCCACCGACCCGGACGGCACGGCCCGCACGGTCCAGTTCCGCAAGATGGTCCAGTCGCTCAACCAGGACGGGCTCCGGGTCGTCATGGACGTCGTCTACAACCACACGGCGGCCAGCGGCCAGGCGAAGACCAGCGTGCTGGACAAGATCGTGCCCGGCTACTACCAGCGGCTCCTCGCCGACGGCTCGGTGGCCAACAGCACCTGCTGCGCCAACACCGCGCCGGAGAACGCGATGATGGGCAAGCTGGTCGTGGACTCCATCGTCACCTGGGCCAAGGAGTACAAGGTCGACGGCTTCCGCTTCGACCTCATGGGCCACCACCCGAAGGCCAACATCCTGGCGGTCAGGAAGGCCCTCGACGCGCTGACCCTCGCCAAGGACGGCGTCGACGGCAAGAAGATCATCCTGTACGGCGAGGGCTGGAACTTCGGGGAGGTCGCCAACGACGCCCGGTTCGTGCAGGCCACGCAGGCCAACATGGCCGGCACCGGCATCGCCACCTTCTCCGACCGCGCCCGTGACGCCGTGCGCGGCGGCAGCCCCTTCGACTCCGACCCCGGCGTCCAGGGCTTCGCGTCCGGCCTGTACACCGACCCGAACACGTCCACCGCGAACGGCACACAGGCCGAGCAGAAGGCCCGGCTGCTGCACTACCAGGACCTGATCAAGGTGGGGCTGACCGGCAACCTCGCCAAGTACCGCTTCACGGACACCGACGGCAAGGAGGTCACCGGAGCCGAGATCGACTACAACGGCGCACCCGCCGGCTACGCGGCCGCGCCCGGCGACGCCCTCGCCTACGTCGACGCGCACGACAACGAGTCGCTGTTCGACGCGCTGACGTACAAGCTGCCGAAGGGCACCCCGGCCGCCGACCGGGCCCGGATGCAGGTGCTGGCGATGGCCACGGCCGCCCTCTCGCAGGGGCCGTCCCTGTCCCAGGCGGGCACCGACCTGCTGCGCTCGAAGTCGCTGGACCGCAACTCCTTCGACAGCGGCGACTGGTTCAACGCCATCCACTGGAACTGCGCCGACGGCAACGGCTTCGGGCGCGGGCTGCCCATGGCCGCCGACAACCAGTCCAAGTGGGACTACGCCCGGCCGCTGCTGACCGGCGTCAAGGTGGGCTGCCCGCAGATCACCGGCGCCTCCGCCGCCTACCGGGACCTGCTGCGCATCCGTACGACGGAGAAGGCGTTCTCGCTCGGCACGGCCTCGCAGGTGCAGGACCGGCTCTCCTTCCCGCTCTCCGGCAAGGACGAGACGCCCGGTGTGATCACCATGCGGCTCGGCGACCTGGTCGTGGTGTTCAACGCGACGCCCGAGAAGCAGGAGCAGCGGATCGCCGCCCTCGCCGGGCAGCACTACCGGCTGCACCCGCTGCAGGCGAAGGGCGCGGACCCCGTCGTGAGGTCCGCGGCGTTCACCTCGGAGTCGGGCACGTTCGCCGTCCCGGCCCGTACCGTGGCGGTCTTCGCCCGGCGGTGACGCACGGGTACCGGTGAGGTGGGGCGGATCCCGTTCGGGGGTCCGCCCCACCTCCGTGTCGGGGCACCCCCGGGACCGGCCGGACTAGGGTGACATCGTTGCCCTGGAACAGGAGTGTGCTCCCATGCCACAGATCACCGTCGACTACTCCGACGTGGCGGCCCCGGCCTTCGACCGCGCCGGTTTCGCCCACGCCCTGCACACCGCGGTCGTCGAGATCGCCGCCGCCAAGCCCGAGGCGTGCAAGACGCAGTTCCGGCCCAGCGCGCTCACGGCGTTCGGCTACGAGGACCCCGAGGACCGGCACCACGCCATCGTCCACGTCACGATCGGCCTGCTCGCGGGCCGCAGCGAGGAGACCAGGGCGCGGCTGGCCGAGGCCGTCCTCGAACTGCTGCGTGAGCACGTGGGGAACGGCGGTTTCGTCCTGCACGCCTCCGCCGAGGTCCGCGACCTCGAGGCCTCGTACCGCAAGTTCGAGCGCTAGGCTCGCCGCCCGGCTGTCCGCTCCCGGCCGCGCCCGTCAGCCGGTCGCCAGGTCCGCCCAGACCGCGTTGCCCCCGGTGAGCGCCGAACGGGCGACTCCCCAGCTGTCCGCGATCTCCCGGACGAGCAGCAGTCCGCGGCCGCCCTCGTCGTCGGGACCCGGTGCGCGGCGGGGCAGGCGGCGGCCCGAGTCGTCCCGGTCGTGCACCTCCAGGCGCAGACGGTCGTCCGGCAGCAGGCCGATGCCGCACAGGATGCGCAGGCTGACGGTGTGCAGCACGGCGTTGGTGGCCAGCTCGGACACCAGGAGCACGGCGTTCGCGCAGGCGTCGTCGGACACCCGCCAGGAGGTGAGCCGTGCGCCGACGAAACGCCGCGCCGCTCTGACACTCGTGCGGTGACCCGGCAGCTCGAGCCAGTGCGCGCGGTCCGGGTCCGCTCCGCCCAGGGGCCGGAGCGGGGAAGTCGTGTGGGGGGACACGGCGGTCGCCTTCCATGGGGGGCACGGGAGCGGCACGTTCGTCAACACGGGCCTGTGGTAAGGCTGTTGATGAACGGGCCCCGCGTGACGGAGGCATCGTCACACACATCACTATGCTCGCGGTCCGGTTCACGCTGCAACCGCCTCCCTGATAATTTCAGGACGACGCCTTCCGGGTCGGTGACGCCCAAGTCGCCCTATGCTCGGTCCTGGTGACGGACTCTCAGGAGGCAGGGCAGCATGAACGAGGCACGTGCGGGCGCCGGCGGCAGCGCACCCACCGTTCTCCGCATGATCCTCGGCCGACGGCTGCAGGAGATGCGCCACGACGCGGGCGTCTCCCTGGACGACGCGGCCAGGGCCCTGCGCGTGAAGCCCCTGACCATCCGCCGGCTGGAGAAGGCCGAGGTCGGCCTGAAGATCCTCTACGTCGAGAAGCTGCTGCAGACCTACGGCGCCGGCCAGCAGGAGATCGACGAGTTCATCGCTCTCGCCGAACGGGCCAACGAACCGGGCTGGTGGCACCCGTACCGCGACGTGGTGCCCTCCTGGTTCACGGCCTACGTGAGCCTGGAGACCGGTGCGAAGGTCCTGCGCACCTACGAGCCGCACTACGTCACGGGGCTGCTGCAGACGCCCGCCTACGCCCGGGCGACCCTGAGCGGCGGCTTCCCGAACGACAGCGCCGCAGACCTCGAGCGGCGCGTCGACCTCCGGCTGCGCCGCCAGGGCCTGCTGGAGAAGCCCGACGCCCCCACCCTCTGGGTGGTGATGGAGGAGGCCGTGCTGCACCGGGTCGTGGGCGGCCCGGAGGTGATGCGGGAGCAGATCGACCGGCTGCTGGAGGTCTCGGAGCTGGACCACGTCAGCCTCGACATCGTGCCCTTCTCGGCGTCCGCCCACGTCGGGGCGTGCGCCCCCTTCACCTACTTCCGGTTCGAGGCACCGGAGCTGCCCGACATCGTCTACAGCGAGATCCTCTCCGCCGCCGTGTACCTGGACCAGCGCTCCGACGTGGTGGCGCATCTGGAGGCGCACAACCGGCTGTCGCTGATGACCTCGTCCGCCGACAGCAGGGCGCTCTTGAACCGCATGCGCAAGGAGTACTCATGACCATCGCCGAGAGCAGTGTCTACAACGGCATGCCCGCCTCGGACCTGGGAGACCAGGGCTGGGAGTGCCCATGGAGCGGCCCCAACGGGGGCCAGTGCGTGGAGACGAAGCGGCTCGCCGACGGACGCGTGGCCCTGCGGCAGTCGACGGATCCCCACGGTCCCGCCCTGATCTACACGCCGGAGGAGATCACGGCGTTCGTCGCGGGCGTCAAGAGGGGCCTGGCCGACCACCTGACGGCCCGCTGACCCGGACGACCGACGCACACCCCACCCCCACCGCCCACCCCCACCGAAAGGGACAGGATGACCAGCTCGCAGCCCACCCGGGGCATCGACACCAGCAGGCCGCACTCCGCCCGCATGTACGACTACTACCTCGGCGGCAAGGACCACTTCGAGGTCGACAAGCAGGCCGCCGAACGCGTGGCCGAGGTGTACCCCGCCATCTTCGTGTGCGCCCGGGAGAACCGTGCCTTCATGCACCGCGCCACCCGCGTCCTCGCCCGGGAACACGGCATCCGCCAGTGGCTGGACATCGGCACCGGCATCCCCACCGAGCCCAACCTGCACCAGGTGGCCCAGTCCGTGGTCCCGGACGCCCGGGTGGTCTACGCCGACAACGACCCGCTGGTCCTCAAGTACGCCGAGCGCCTGATGCGCAGCACGCGCGAGGGCCGCACGACGTACATCGAGGCGGACGTCAACAACGTCGAGACGCTCGTGAACTCCGCCGAGCTCGCCGAGGTACTGGACCTGAGCCGGCCCGTGGCGCTGTCCCTGAACGCCCTGATGCACTTCGTCACCGACGTCCAGGACCCGTACGGCATCGTCCGTCGCCTGCTCGGCATCCTGCCCTCCGGCAGCGCCCTGGCGCTCAGCCACTGCACGCCCGACTTCGACCCGCCCACCTGGCAGAAGGTCACCGACATCTACACCGCCGCCGGCACCCCGGTGCAGTTCCGCTCCCGTGCGGAGGTGACCCGCTTCTTCGACGGGCTCGATCTCCTCGACCCGGGCGTCACCGTCGGCCACCACTGGCGCCCCGACGCCGCGGAGACCGGTTCGGCCTCCCACGGCACGCCGACGGACGCCGAGGTCAGCCTGTGGACGGGTGTGGGCATCAAGCCGTAGCGGCCCCCGAGCCCTGTCGACCTAGGACGCCAGCGTGATCAGCCGGCTGACCAGCTCGCCGAGGGGGCCGTCGGCCGGCTCCCCCCTGAGCATGCCGCGCAGGATCGTGCCCATCTCCTCGTCGTAGGCCGCGCTGACGGCGGCGAGCGCCGCGAAGTCGTGGACGAGCTGCCGTTCCAGTTCGGCGCGCGGGACGCGGCGGCCGTCCAGCCAGATCAGCGCCGTCGACTCGGTGAGCGAGATCCAGCTGCGCACGACCAGTTCCAGCCGCGGCGGTGCCTCGGTGACGCCCAGGTGCGCGAGGATCTGGTCGTACGCGGCCTGCCGTACGGAGTCGATCAGCGCGTTGGTCGCCGAGGAGCCCACGGCGGGTCCGCCGCGCATCAGCGCCGAGAATCCGGGCCCGTGCTCGTCGACGAAGTCGAAGAAGCGGTGCATCACCCGCAGCAGGCGGGCGCCGAGCGGACCCTCGTGCGGCTCGGCGAACCGGCCCGCGAGATCCTCCGCCGCGCGCTTCAACGCGGCCTCGTACAGGCTGTGTTTGCCGGGGAAGTAGTGATAGACCAGCGGCCGCGAGATACCCGCCGCCGTCGCTATCTCGTCGATGGAGACGTCGTCGGGCGACCGCCGGCTGAACAGGTCGAGGGCGACACCGATCAGCTGCTGCCGCCGCTCCTCGACGCCCATCCTGCGGCGCAACCCGGTACTCATGCGAACACCTTACCGATCGGATCCGGCCGTCGGGGTGTGCGCGGCGAGCATCCGCGCTCAGTGCAGCCCGCTGATCGTCCGCCCGTCCGCCAACGTCCCCTTCAGCGTGGCCTGTACGCCCTGTCGGGTCTTCACCGCCAGCAGCGGGCCCCGGCCCGCCGCGGTCACGCCGCCGCTCGCGCGGACCGTCGCGGTGTCCGGGCCGGCCGCGGCCAGCAGATACCAGGTGCCCGTTCCGGACTTCCACAGCACGCCCGCCAGCACGTGCGGATCGCGCGGGCCGCAGGCCCTGGCGTCCGTGCCCTTGGCGACCACCGCGCCGACCTGCCCGCCGGGGGTGCGGAACTGGGCGAGCGCGGCCGTGCCGTCACCGCGCCAGGTCTCCGCCCTGGTGCACACCCACTGGCCGGATCCGCCCCCTTCGGGAAGCTGCTGCTGGGCGAAGCCCCAGGCGTTGACGCTGCGCACGCCCGCGGAGCGCTCCATGGCCAGCGAGCAGGCGAACGGCGCCCAGGCCTGCAGCCCCGCGGCACCGGACGCCTCGCCGGTGGCGCCCGGCCGCCCCGCGGTCAGATGGGCCGGGACCAGTTCCCCGAGGTCGGTGGCCAGCCGGGTGCCGGTGCCGTCGGTCAGCTGGAGCACGTTCCACGAGGTGCAGCTGCCGGTCTGCAGGGCGGGGCTGGCCAGCGGGGTGGTGACCCCGTCGGCGAGGGTGAGGGGGGTCGCCGCAGCGCCCGGCTTCATCAGGTCCCGCTCGGCGGCCTTCCGCACCCAGGGGGCGGTCAGGTAGCGGACGTTGCCGTCGGCGCGGCCGAGCACCAGGGCGCCCGCCTCGGCCCCGGTCGCGCCGTCGACGCGGGCGAAGTCGAGGGCGGCCCCGGAGGTGCCGGCTTCGGGTTCGGCGTAGCGGACGACACGCAGGCCGTCGTAGAGGACCACCACGCGCGCCCCGTCCACGCGGCCCGCGTACAGCAGTTGCGGCGGGCCGGCCGGGCCGCCGGTCCGGGTGCCGGGGGTCGCCGAGACCCGGACCGTCTCCCCGGGGCGGGCCCAGACGGCGAGGGCGCGGCGCAGCAGGGCCGTGTCGCGGGTCAGCGGGCCGCGGGCCGGCCAGACGGAGAAGTCGCTGCGGGCGGCGGACTCCCATGCGGTGGGGGTGACGCGGATCAGCTGGGCCGGGTCGAGGGCGGCCTCGGCGGCCGGGTTCAGCGCGTACACGGGCGCGGCGGCGCCGTCGGGGCCCCAGCCGCCGCCCGGCAGGGCCACCAGCGCCCCGCACAGGGCGAGCGCGGCCGCCGCGGCGAGCGCGGCCTTGGTGTGCTGGCGGCGCCGCACCAGGTCGGTGGGCCGGGCCTGCAGCGAGCACGGGTCGAACTCGGGAGAGGAGAGCAGCGCGTCCCGCGCGGGCACCGCGTTGGCCTCCGTCAGCGCGGTCTCGGGGTGCTCGACCCCGGCGGACCGCAGGATCCGGTGCACCTCGGGGTCGGGCAGCTTCTCCAGGCCGCGCAGCACGTACGCGGCCCGGGCCGGTCCGGACAGGGTGGACAGCCGCTGGTCCAGGGCGAGTTCGTCGGCGCCACCGGAGCGCGGGAAGAGCCGCAGCCCCCACACCTGGGGGAGCAGCGGCGGCAGCTGGGCGAGCCGGGGCAGGACCCGGCGGGGGCGGGCCGCCTCCAGTGCCGTCCTGAGGACGCGCAGGCGCACGAACGCGTACCCCGGGTCGGCGTCCCGGCCCGAGGCCTGGGCCGGGATCGCGGACGGGGCCGGGACCGGGGACGGCCGGGTGCGGCCGCGGGGCAGCGCGCGCTGCGCGAGGGCGTGTGCCGTCAGCACCCGGCGGCTGCGGCCGAGGCCCGGCGGCAGGACCAGATAGGCCAGCCGGACCAGCCGGGGGTAGTGCTCGACGAGCGCGGCCTCGGCCTGTTCGAGGCCGACGCCCGGGCCGGCGGAGGCGGGTGCGTGGCGCGGGGCTACATCCTGTGACTGCACGTCCGGGAGAACGAGCGAGCCCTTGATTTGTCACCGCCAAGCGGGTGACCGGTCCGGCCCGTCCCGCCGGCCCGGGCGGCCTGCTCAGCCTGCCGGCTCGACCAGGGCGCGGGCGTAACGGGCCATCGAGCGCTGGTAGCGCGGCAGGTGCGGGGCCAGGGCGCCGAGCACCAGGGACAGCCCCTCGCGGTCACGGCCCAGGCTGGACAGGCACAGGGCGAGACAGGCCCGCACCGCGTCGTCCAACTCGTCCGAGGGACCGTCGAGTTCGGGCGTGAGCAGCTCGACGCCCTCCTCGGCCTGCCCGACGTTGCGGAGCGAACTCGCGAGCTGGATCCGCGCGCGGCGTCCCTTGTAGCCGTGCAGCCCGCGCGCCAGCGCCTCCCGGTACAGCGGCACCGCCCGGTCCGAGTGCCCGGTGGAGTCCCAGGCACAGGCCTGCTCGAACGGGCCCAGCGGGCTGTCTTCGGGCAGCTCGGCCACGAGCGCGTCGATCACGGCGCGGAACTCGGCCGCGCGCTCCTCCGGGTAGTCGTCGAAGGCGGCCCAGGCGGCGGCCACGCGGTCTTCCCACTCTCGGTTCACCGGGTCACCCTCGCACAGACGTGCCCACCGGTGCAGCGCATTTGAGCGCACCGCGCCCGGCAGCCGTATCCGAAGGACGGGGACCCGGGCGCCGGGGCCCCGTGCGGCATGCTTGGCCCACCAGGACCGGAGGAACAGATGAGGTTGACAAGGCTGCTGCTCGGCGGCGTGGCCGTCCTCGCGCTCGCGGGCTGCGGCTCCGGCGGCACGGAGACCAAGGCGGTACCGCCCACCGCCACCGGCAGCCTGGAGAGCCTGGCCGCCGAGGTGAAGTGCAAGCCGGACATCCAGACCGACGCCGACGAACTGCGCCAGGCCCTGTGCCGGAACACCCACGGCAGGTTCGTCCTCGCCACCTTCGCCACCGACCGCGGCCTGCGGGAGTGGATCAACGACGCGAAGGACTACGGCGGTTACTACCTCGTCGGCCGCAAGTGGGTCGCCGTCGGCGACAACGGGACGGTCACCGCGCTGCGCACCACGCTCGGCGGCGACGTGGAGATCGGGGCCGACCACCACGCGCACGGCGGCTGACAGCGCGCGGCGCACACACGGAAGCGGGCGGTGGGGACTCCCACCGCCCGCTTCCGTGTGCCGGACGTCCGTCAGGCGCAGTTGCGACCGCTGTTGACGCAGTTCGCGATCTTGTTCGCCAGACCACCGGTGGTGACGCTGATGAAGTCGTCGTGGTCGGTGGCCGCCTTGTGCAGCTGCTCCGGGAAGCCGTCCACGGCGTAGGCGTTCTTCACCTGGCCGTTCTGGATGGTCGGCGGGTTGATGTTGTACACCAGCCGCATCGTCAGCTGCGGGATCGCCTGGAAGCCGTTCGGGCAGACCCCGCTCGCCGGGTCGGCGAAGGCCACGTGGGTGCGGTGGTTGGCGCTGTCCACGTTCTTGCCGTCCCAGCAGCTCTGGAAGGCGAACGTGCGCACCACCTTGCTGCCCTGCGGGCAGATCGGGTACTGCTGGGTCAGCTGCACCCTGTTCTCGAAGCCGGTGCAGCTCCAGTGCGCGTTGGCGTTCGCCAGACCGTTGGTGGTGGTCTTGGCGTCACCGGTGATGATGCGCAGGAACTGCGGCATCGCGACGACCTTGCTCGCCGGGCTGCCGACGTACTTGATCTGCGCCTGGACGGGCGTCAGGATCTTGCCGACGTTGCCCTCCTTGCCGCCGCCGTCCTTGTTCTGGTCGAAGTCCTGTGAGCCGTCCTGGAGGCGGACGACCGGCCAGTAGTACGCCGACAGGTCATTGCGGTTCTGGCAGCTGGTGCCGCCCTGCAGGAACGTCTGGTTGCTGGAGAAGGCGTTGACCTTCTGGTTGCCGACGTAGTCGTGCAGGTGGTGCGCGCCGTTGGCCACGCCGGGCGCCACGATCACGTTGTCCGTGTTGTGGTTCTTGTTCGCGTTCACACCGCAGCGCGTGGTGAACGAGCCCGTCGAGGCGTTGCCGGTCTTGTTCGGCTTGGCCTGCACGTTCGGTGCGACCTTCGTGATGTCCACGAAGTCGGCCGCGACCGGGCCGTTGCCGGCCTGCCCTCCGATGTTCTGCCCCGCGTTGCCCTGCTGCTGGCCGCCGTTCTGCTGCTGGCCGCCGTTGTTCTGCTGCTGACCGCCCTGCTGCTGGCCGCCGTTCTGCTGCTGACCACCGCCGTTCCCCCCCGCGGTGGTCTGGCCGGCGGTCTGCGTCGTACAGGCGGCGAGCTGCGCCAGCGCGTTGTCGAACGATCCGCCCACCCGCTGGATGTCGATGCGGATGCGGTCGATCGTGGCGGCCCGCTTCTCCTTGAGAGGGCCGACGATCGCGTTCTGGACGAAGTTCGGGTCACCCGTCTGCGCCTGCCGGGTGGAGGCGAGCCGGGCGTAGGCCTCGGTGATCTGCTTGTCGAGGTTCGCCAGCTCGGTCGCCACGCCCTGACGGGCCGCGTTCGGCACGTTCGTCAGCTTCTGCTGGACATCGGGGCAGGAGATGGTCGCGACCTGGGCCGTGGCGGCCTTGGTCTGGTTGCCTCCCCACGACTGGTTGTTCGACTCGTGCGCCGAAGCGTAGAAGTTCGCCCAGATCAGCCCGCCCCCACCGAGCGCTAGGGCCGCCGATGCGGCTATGGCCTTGGTGGCCAGCGGCGTACGGCGTTTTCGTGTGTTGCGTCCCATGGAACTCCTCTGACTTCCTTGCGGGGCAGCATCGAGGCGCCCGACAGGAGTGAAGCGGCGTCCTTCCATACGGACGCCGCCCCAGAGGTGTTCAGCCGTCACACGAATTCATCGGCGAAAAGCTCTCGGCCGGAACGCCAAACACCGTGTGACCAGCGGAAGTTGGCCAAACCTCAACGATCGCGGTCCAGGTAGGCCAGCACCGCCAGGACGCGGCGATTGTCGTCGTCCGACACCTCCAGCCCCAGTTTGGTGAAGATGTTGGAGGTGTGTTTGGTGATGGCCCGTTCCGTCACCACCAGCTGCGCGGCGATCGCCGCGTTCGACCGGCCCTGCGCCATCAGCTCCAGCACCTCCCGCTCCCGCGGGGTGAGGCGGGCCAGCGGCCGGTCGGCGGCCGCCCGCCGCGCCAGCAGCTGCTGGATCACCTGCGGGTCCATCGCCGTACCGCCCGCGGCGACCCGCCGTACCGCGTCCACGAACTGGTCCGCGTCGAACACCCGGTCCTTGAGCAGGTAGCCCACCCCGCCGTTGCCGTCGGCCAGCAGCTCGCGCGCGTACAGCTGCTCCACGTGCTGGGAGAGCACCAGCACCGGCAGCCCCGGCCGCTCCCGCCGTGCCCGCAGCGCGCACTGCAGGCCCTCGTCGGTGTGCGTGGGCGGCAGCCGCACGTCGACGACGGCCACGTCCGGCTCCGCCTCCGCCAGCGCGCGGTCCAGTTCGGGGCCCGACTCGACGGCCGCCGCGATCTCGAAGCCGTACGCCTCCAGCAGCCGCACCAGCCCGTCGCGCAGCAGGAAGAGGTCTTCGGCTAGGACAACGCGCACGGGATCTCCATGGTGACCAGGGTGGGGCCGCCCGCGGGGCTGCTGACGGCCAGGACGCCGTCGAATGTACCCAGTCGCCGCTCGACCCCGGCCAGCCCCGAGCCCGCGCCGATCGCCGCGCCGCCCCTGCCGTTGTCGGTGACCGTGACGCGCAGCATGCCGTCGGTGTGGTGCAGGTCCACCCACACCCTGTCGGCGCCCGAGTGCTTGACGGCGTTGGTCAGCACCTCGCTGACCGCGAAGTAGGCCGCCGACTCCACGGGCGCGTCCGGCCGCCCGGGCAGTTCCACGCTCACCTCGGCGGCCAGCGGCAGCCTGAGCGCCAGCGCCCGTACCGCGTCGCCGAGTCCGCGCTCGGCCAGCACCGGCGGATGGATGCCCCGCACCAGGTCGCGCAGTTCCTCCAGCGCCTCGGTGGAGCTCCGGCGCGCCTGGGCCAGCAGCTTCCTGGCCTGCTGCGGGTCCTTGTCGAGCAGCATCTCGACGGTGCCGAGGTCCATGCCCATCGCGACCAGCCGGGCCTGCGCCCCGTCGTGCAGGTCGCGTTCGATGCGGCGCAGTTCGGCGGCCGAGGTGTCCACCGCGTCCCGCCGCGTCTCGGTCAGCACCCGCACGCGCTCGGTGAGTTCGCCGTGCGGGGTGTCCAGGACGGCCCGGGCGAGCCGGAAGTGCGCGCCGAGCAGGCGCGGGGTGTAGCGCCAGGCGACGGCGAGGAGCACGGCGCCGAGCGCGGCCGCGCCGAAGGCGGTCGCCTGCCCGGTGACCGGGACGAAGGCGTACCAGTAGGTGCCGCCGTCCGGCACGTACGACCGCCACAGCCCGGCCGGCAGCAGCAGCCCCTCCACCGGGTACAGCAGCGCCACGGCCGGCAGCAGCGCGGTGAGGAAGCCCGCCGTGATGTCCACCGGCAGCCAGCCCACGTCCCGCCAGGTCTGCCGGTCGCGCAGCATCCCGAAGGTGCGCGACCACGGATTGGCGTCCGCCGGGAGCGGCCGGTAGGCCGTGCGGATCCGTATCCCGCACCACTCGTCCGCGAGCCTGCGCCGGGTGTCCGCCAGGGCCCGCACGCCGGTCAGCACCCACGGGGTGGTGACGAGCCCGATCCCGAGCGGGACGAACGCGAGGGACAGCAGCGTCAGCACGAGGAACGCCACGCCGAACGGCAGCACCGCCACGGACAGCACCAGCCCCCGCACGCCGGCGAGGACCACCTCTCGTGCGTGCTCGCGGACGCCCCCGTGCCTGAAGTCAGTGTTCATGGCGTCAGTCTGGCCGAGGGCCGGGCGGCGGTCACGGGCCCGAACCCCCCGGTCAGGGGGTGGTGCCAGGTACACCTCCGGCCGCGCGCAGCACCTTCGCCTCGATCTCCGGGGCCAGCCCGAGGGCCGGCCGGTCGGGCCGCCGCGGTGCCGTGCCGCCGATCTCCGTCAGCCACCGCCAGGTGTCGGCGACGGTCTCGCCCACCGGGCGGCACGCGAGGCCGGTGGCCAGGGCTTTGGAGACGTCGCCGCAGTGCCCGGCGGTGTGCAGTTCGCTGTCCGGCGGCGTCCACACCGGCAGCTGGGTCCACGGCGCGACGCCGGCGTCCAGGATCACCTGCGGATCGGTCCAGCACAGCTCCGCGTCCGCTCCGGTCACCCGGACGCAGGCCTCCAGCAGTTCGCCCATGGTGGTGTGGCCGGGCGGGCTCACCAGGTCGTACGGCCCGCTCAGCCCCTGTTCCACGGCGCCGAGGAGCCATGCGGCGAGGTCGCGCGCGTCGACGTACTGCAGCGGCAGGCCGGGCGGCCCCGGCGCCAGGACCCGGCCGCCGCGGGCGACGCGGGCGAGCCACCAGGGGAGCCGGCCGACGTTCTCGTGCGGGCCGAGGATCAGCCCGGCCCGGACCAGCAGCGAGCCGTCCGTGCCGAACGCGTCGAGGGCGGCCAGTTCGCCGCCGCGCTTGTCCCGTTCGTAGTCGGTCGGCCCGGCGTCGGCGGCGGCGCCCTCGACCAGCGGCCCGTCCTCGGCGGGCCCGCCCAGGGAGGGCCACGGCCAGACGTACACCGACCGGCTGGAGACGTACGCGTACCGCCCGGCGCGGTCCCGCAGCAGCCGGGCCGCCGCCAGGACCGCGCGCGGCTCGGCCGACCAGGTGTCGACCACCGCGTCCCACTCGCCGCCGTCGCGGGCGAGGGCGGCGAGGCCGTCCGGGGCGGTGCGGTCGCCGTGCAGCACCCGCGCCCCCTCGGCAGCCCGGTGCCGTCCCCGGTGGAGGACGGTCACCTCCCAGCCGCGCTCCAGCGCGGCCTCCACGACGGCCCGTCCGACGAACTCCGTACCACCCAGCACCAGAAGTCTCATGCGGGGAGCGTGCCCGGACCGGGCGGCGGGAGGGAAGGGCTGTCTGCCGAGGGCAGACAGCCCGGGGCGGATCAGACCTGGCCGGCCTTCTCCAGGGCGGTGCAGCAGGTGTCCACCAGCAGGCGGGTCACCACGTACGGGTCGACGTTGGCGTTCGGACGCCGGTCCTCGATGTAGCCCTTGCCGTCCTTCTCGACCTGCCACGGGATGCGCACCGAGGCACCGCGGTCGGAGACGCCGTAGGAGTACCGGTCCCACGGGGCGGTCTCGTGCAGGCCGGTCAGGCGCTCGTCGATGCCGGCGCCGTAGTTCTTGACGTGGTCGAGCGGCTTGGAGCCCTCGCCGAGCGACTCGCACGCGGTGATGATCGCGTCGTAGCCCTCGCGCATCGCCTTGGTGGAGAAGTTGGTGTGCGCGCCCGCGCCGTTCCAGTCGCCCTTGACCGGCTTGGGGTCCAGGGTCGCGGAGACGCCGAAGTCCTCGGCGGTGCGGTACAGCAGCCAGCGGGCCACCCACAGCTGGTCGGAGACCTCCAGCGGGGCCAGCGGACCGACCTGGAACTCCCACTGGCCGGGCATGACCTCGGCGTTGATGCCGGAGATGCCGAGGCCGGCCTTCAGGCAGTTCTCCAGGTGGGCCTCGACGATCTCGCGGCCGAAGATCTCGTCGGCGCCGACACCGCAGTAGTAGCCGCCCTGCGGCGCCGGGAATCCGCCCTCGGGGAAGCCGAGCGGGCGGGAGCCGTCGAAGAACGTGTACTCCTGCTCGATGCCGAAGATCGGCTCCTGTGCGGCGAACGTCCCGGCGACCTCGGCCAGCGCGGCCCGCGTGTTGGACGGGTGCGGGGTCATGTCGGTGTCGAGGACCTCGCACAGCACGAGCACGTCGTCGCCGCCGCGGATCGGGTCCGGGCAGGTGAAGACCGGCTTGAGCACGCAGTCCGAGGAGTGCCCCTCGGCCTGGTTGGTGGAGGATCCGTCAAAGCCCCAGACCGGCAGCGCGTCGAGACCGGCGGGGGAACCCGTGATGATCTTCGTCTTGGAACGCAGCTTGGCCGTCGGCGTGGTGCCGTCGATCCAGATGTACTCAGCCTTGAAGGTCACGGGGCCACATCCTTCGGGGTGGGTCGGGCGCACTCGGTGCGGGTGCCGCGGCGCTACGGCACCGGGGCGCCGCGTCCAGTCGATCTGGCGCGCAGCCTGTCAACAGGCGGTTTCCCGGCCGTTGCCCGGGTGTGAACCCCGTGTTACCCGGCGGTCCTGTGCGGCGACTCACAGGGTGAGGAAGGGGGCGTGCGGTGTACGGCCCGCTCACGCGGTCCCGGTGGCCGCCTCCCGCACGCCCTCCAGGAAGCCCCGGATCGCGGCCGTCTCCCGCTCGTCGTACCCGCGCAGCAGCTCCACCGACCGCTCGATCAGCGGCCCGAAGAAGGCCCGGCCCAACTCGACCGCGCGCTCCTCCACCTCGATCACCACCCGGCGCCGGTCCCGCTCCCCGCGCACCCGCCGTACGTGCCCCGCCCGCTCCAGCCGGTCCACCAGCGCCGTCGTCCCCGCCGAGTTCAGCCCCAGCAGGGCGCCGAGCCGGCCGGCGGTCGTCTCCTCGCCCGCGCGCCGGGCGTCCATGAGCGCGATCAGCGCGCGCACGTCGGTCGGGTGCATGCCGTTGCGCTGCGCGAACCGGGCGCTGTGCAGGCCGAGTTCCACGGTGACGGCGCGCAGCAGATGGACGGTCTCCAGCCCCGGCGGCTCGGGCGGGGAAGGGGTCGGCATACGGAACCTCCCGGGGCTATCGTCTTGCTCGTCGAGTATCTTGCTCAGCGAGATGATAGGGGGTGTTTCGCATGCCGAGAGCGGGCGGGTACGACGCCGACGCCTTCCGGGTTGCGTACGACAGGGTGCTGGCGAAATGGCCCGCGGACCACGAGGCGCTCACGGTCGCCACGCCCTTCGGCGCGACCCGCGTCAACGCCTGCGGCCCGCGCGACGCACCGCCGCTGCTCCTGCTGCCGGGCGGGGGCGGAGCGACCTCCGTGTCCTGGTACGCCCAGGCGGCCGACCTCGCCCGCGTCCGCCGGGTGTACGCCGCCGACCTGCCCGGCGCCCCCGGCCTCGGCGCCCCGGCCGCCGACCGTCACCCCCGCACGGTCGCCGACCTGGCCGCCTGGCTGGACGGGCTGCTCGACGGTCTCGGCGCCCCCTCGGCCGACCTCGGCGGGCACTCCTACGGCGCCTGGATCGCGCTGCACTACGCGCTGCGGGCGCCCACCCGGGTACGCCGCCTGTGCCTCCTGGACCCGACCCAGTGCTTCGCCGGGTACAAGGCGGCGTACCTGCTGAGCGCCCTGCCGATGCTGCTGCGGCCCACACCCCGCCGGGTCCGCGCCTTCCTGCGGTGGGAGACCGGGATGGGGCCCCTCCCGCTGGAGCGAAGCCGCGAGCGGGGGAAACCCTCGACCCGGACTGGCTGCGCCTGCAGGAGGCCGCCGCCGGCTTCCCCGCCGCCAGGCCGGTGACCGGACCCCGCCCGGCGCCGGAGGCGCTGCGCGGCCTGGCGGCACCGGTCCTGCTGCTCGTGGCCGCGAACAGCAGGACCCATGACCCGGGCGAGGTCCTGGCGGCGGCCGGCCGGGTGCTGCCGCGTGGGGAGAGCGAGGTCCTGCCGGACGTCTCGCATCACGCGCTGCCGCACGCCGCCCCCGCCGGGCTCGGCCGCCGCCTCACCGGTTTCCTGACCGGCTGAACCGGCCGGTTCTCACCCCACCTTCTCGATCCGGGCGTGGCGGATGAGGAACTTGCCCGGTTCGCGGACCTGTTCGAAGGCCGCGTTGTTCAGCAGCACGCAACTGCCGGACACGGAGGTGACCTTCACCGTCGTGGACTTGTTGTTGTCCAGGTTGGTGACCTTCAGGGTCGTCCCCGCCGGGAACTGGTTGCTGGACGCGGCCGGGGCGCCGGCCTCGCCGGAGAGCGTGACGGTGGAGCCGTTGCAGACCTGCTGGCCGGAGGCCGCCCCGGTGCCCGCGCCGTTGCCGCCGGGGGCGGCGGTCTGCGCAGGCTGCGCGGACTGCGCCGGTTGCCCGGCCTGCTGACCGCCGTTGCCCTGCTGACCACCCTGCGCCGCCTGGGAGCCCTGAGCCGACTCCCCAACCGTGCAGCCGGCCGCCTTCTGCTGGACCTCGATCTGCTTGAGCACCGCCTCGCGGTTGGCGATCCGGGCCGCCGACTGCGCGTCCGGATGCGCCTTCTGGTCCGCGATGAACCGGTCGTTGTTGCCGTGGGCCGTGGCCAGCCCCTGGCAGACGGTCGAGTTCCCGGCGGACCCGGCGGAGAGGGTCCGGGCGTTCGCCGGCTGGGCGGCGTTCGAGGTCGACGCCAGGGCGAAGGCCCCGCCGCCCGCCACCGCCGCGGCACTGACGAGCAGCGCGACCTTCTTCTTGGCACTGAGTTTTCTCCTGCGCGACATGCGCGCCTCCTGAAGAGGTAGGGGAGCGTACGCCGCTATGTACGAGATACCGAACGAGGCTACTCAGCGGTTGACAGGAGTCAGTGAAGTTACCTGCGTCACAGGCCTGTTGGGGCCGTCAGCCCTTGCTCCGGGAGAGCGCCTCCTGCACGGCGTCCTCGGTGCGCGCCACCAGGGCCGTGCCGTCGTCGGCGGTGATGATCGGCCGCTGGATCAGCTTGGGGTGCTCGGCGAGCGCGGTGATCCACCGGTCCCGCGTGGACGCGTCCCGCGCCCACTCCTTCAGGCCCAGTTCCCGGGCGGCCTCCTCCTGGGTGCGCGTGATGTCCCACGGCTCGAGCCCGAGCCGCTCCAGTACGGCCCTGATCTCCTCCTCGCCGGGTACGTCCTCCAGGTAACGGCGGACGGTGTACTCGGCACCCTCGGCATCGAGGACGCTGATCGCGCTGCGGCACTTGGAGCAGGCCGGGTTGATCCAGATTTCCATGGGGCACACGCTACTCGGCACCGACTCTGTTCGAATTACTGCCGTCCCCTGGATCGCTCTGTGCTCAGGGGTGACATGACGGCAAAACAGCTGCTCCATCAGGGAATTGGCCTGCCTGTGCGCTCCGCTGAATGTCAGTGCCGGGCGGTAGAATTGACACAGTGTTCGAGGGAAGCCGCCGGAGTCCCGGAGGCCGCCCTGACCGCGACAGGAGGATGCCCGTGCCCGCTGCCGCCCTGACGGCCAAGCCGTTGCCCACCCAGTCCACCGCCCAGCGATCCGTCCTGCTCGACTCGCCCTACACCCCCGCGGTGAAGCGTCCGCTGCCGGCCGGGCGGCCGCGCGAGTGGTACGTCACCCACAACCGCCGTCTGAAGGCCATGCGCCTCGCCATCGCCCTGCTGGACTCGGGCGTCTACCTGCCGAACCAGGCCCACAACGAGGCGATCCGCAGCACGGCGGAGCGGATCGGCGTGCACCCGCCGTCGGACACGACGTGCCACATGGTCCGGGCGTTGATGCGCTACAGCCGCTGAGCACGGTGCCGGGTCGCCCCGCGGCGCCCGGCACCCGCCCTTACGCGGACAGGTCCCGCCCCAGCGGCGTCCGGAAGCGGGGGGTCACCCGGGTCGCCCCCAGCCACCCCCGCAACCGCGCCGCCTCGGCCGCCACCGCCGCCCCGGCCTCACGCCGTACGCCCCCGTCGGGTGTCCGCCGCACGATCTCCCCGTCCGCGCGCTGCGCCCAGCCGCCCACCACCCGGCCGTTCCACCGCACCGCCGGGCCCACGTTCCCGCTGCTGCCAGGCCGCGAAGGGCCCTCGCCCGGCGGTGAGGGCCCTTCGCCGTGTCCGGCGGCCCCGCGCACGCGGAAAACGGGGTGCACCCGCAGTGACCGCATCCCTACGCTGGATGCACGGCGCGTAGCCGAACCGTCCACTCCCGCCCCCCTCACCCCACGGAGGTCCGTCATGCGTGGCATCGTCGTCGCCGGGACCGTCGTCCTGGTGATCCTCGGCATCGGAAACCACACCTGGTGGCTCGCCGCCGGTGCGCTGTTGTACCTGTACCTGACCTACGGCCGGGGCTCGCCCGGCACACCGCCGCCCCCGGCCGGTGGCGGGGCACCGCCCGAGACCTACCGGGCGTACCGCGAGCGCCGGGACCGCCAGGCCAGGTGGGAGCGCCGGTACCGCCGGGAGCACCCCTTCGAGGCCCGGCGGCAGGAGCGCGAGAAGAGCAGGTGAGCGAAGGCGTCCCCGGTCACAGGCCGGGGGCGCCCCACACCGGGAACCAGCGGCCCAGGTCCTGCTCGATCCTGAGGTCGCTGCCGAGGACCGACTTCACCTGCAGCTCCAGTGCGCTGTCCCGGCGCTCACCGGCGCCGGGCAGCGGGGCGAAGGGATAGAACGAACCGCGCTTGTACAGGTACACGAGGGCCAGGCGCCGGTCCCGGTCGTCGGTGAACGCCGCCAGCGAGCACAGCAGCTGGGGGCCGAAGCCGTTGGCCTCCAGGGAGCTGTTGACCGCGTGCAGGTCGTTGACCAGCTCGGGCAACTGGCCGGGGGTGCGCCGGGAGACCAGCCACGAGTAGCCGTAGTCGTCCTGGCGGAGCTCCACCGGCGGGCCGGTGCGGTCGGCGTCCGCGTCGAGCAGCGCCTGGACCTCCCGGTGGGTCTGCTCGAACGCCGCGCCCTCGACCGTCGCGAAGCACACCTCCCCCACCCCGCTCGGCCGGAACCCGGCCGCCACCTCCAGGGTCAGGGCCGCCGAGGGCAGCGCGAACAGCTGGTCGAGATCGGGCGCGACGGGCTTCGTACGGCCGAGCAGGATGTCCAGCAGCCCCATGCTCAGCCCGCCTTCCCGGGCGTCGCCGCCTCGCCCAGCTCCGCCGAGATCCGGCCGAGCTGCGTGAGCCGCTGCTCCAGGGACGGGTGGGTGGAGAAGAACCGCTCGATACCCGGCTCCTTGCCGGTCGCCGGGGTGAAGTAGAAGGCGTTGAAGGCCTGGGCCGTGCGCAGGTCCTTGGTCGGGATCCGGGCGATGTCCCCGGAGACCTTGGTGAGCGCGGAGGCCAACGCCGAGGGCCGGCCGGTGAGGAGCGCGGCCGCCCGGTCGGCCGCCAGCTCCCGGTACCGGGACAGCGCCCGGATCAGCAGGAAGCTGATCGCGTACACGGCCGCGGAGACCCCCATCACGGCGGCGAAGACGGCCGCGGTGTTCTGGTCCCGGCGACCGCCGAAGACCTGGGAGTAGAAGGCGAACCGCACGATCAGGCCCGCGATCACGCCGAGGAACGACGCGATCGTGATCACGGCGACGTCCTTGTGCGCCACGTGCGACAGCTCGTGCGCGAGCACGCCCTCCAGCTCGGCCGGCTCCAGCCGCCGCAGCAGCCCCGTGGTCACGCAGACCACGGCGTGGTCGGCGTTGCGCCCGGTCGCGAACGCGTTCGGCATGTCCATGTTGGACACGGCGACCACCGGCTTGGGCATGTCGGCGAGTCCGCACAGCCGGTCGACCACCGCGTGCAGCTCGGGATACTCCTCGCGCTCCACGACCCGCCCGTGCATGGCGAACATCGCGATCCGGTCGGAGAACCAGAACTGGGCCACGAACATCGCCCCGACCAGCACGACGACCAGCAGCCAGGACTTGAGCAGCACGATCAACGCGGCCACGAAGCCGACGTACAGCAGCCCGAGCAGGAACATCGTGACCGTCATTCGCACGGTCAGCCGCCGGTCGCTCCGGAAGCGGCTCTGCATCTTGCATCACCCCGCAGTCAGGCACTCGTCCCGCTGTCCAGTGTGCACCTGCCGGACCCCATCGTGAGGCCGCCCGTACCCCTAGGAGCAGCAAAGCCTTCCCCCGGATCCGGGCACCGCCTAGTAGGGCGAGCGCATCTGCGCGTACCCGAGCAGGACTATCACCGCGGCCACACAGCCGAGGACCACGGCCGTCGACACCCAGGAGGAGCGGCGGGGCGTCGCCGGGTCGGGGTCGGCACGGAACGGGGCCGGGTCCGGGGGGTTCTCCCGCCAGCGGGCGGCGAGCATCCGGGCCCGCGCGGAGGGCTCCTTGTGCTCGGCCGAGTTCGCCCACCGGTGATCGAACTCGCGCTGCCAGTCGTCCTGTTCAGTCATCCCCGTGCAACCTCTCTCGTGGGGCAGGGCCAGGAGGATGATCCCCCGAGAATAGGAAGCCTGGGAAGCGCGAAAGGTTGCCCCGGATGCCGCCCGGACGGCGGACGGCTAGCATTTGAAGGTGAGAGCCGCACCGAGGGGTGCCCTGAAGTCCGCCCCTGCATCTCATGACTCGTGCGGCACAGCCTACGACCGCGCCTGACTCGTCACTCCGAGTGCCGCGGGCCATCCGTCTCGTGCCAGGGAAAGCCGCACGAGGGTGGAAGGAAGGTGGATCCATGAAAGCACGGAGCGCGAGGCGACTCGCCACTCTGTCCGCCATCGGCGTGCTGATGGCCGGTGGGGCCGCGATCGGTACCGCGGGTACCGCGTCGGCAGCGACCCCGACCCAGCTCTCCACCCACGGCGGGTGCTACTACAACGACTGGTGGGGCAACTGCTTCGACCGAGGCGACTTCTTCCACCGCAACTACTTCAACAACACCCCCGTCGTCGTGGTCGTCGTCCCCTGACGACGGCCGGCGACGGAACACGGCCGAGGGCCGCCCCGCGGAGCGATCCGGGGGGCGGCCCTCAGCGTGGTGCGGGTCCGATCACACGTCGAAGTAGAGCTCGAACTCGTGCGGGTGCGGACGCAGCTGCAGCGGCGCGATCTCGTTCGTGCGCTTGTAGTCGATCCACGTCTCGATCAGGTCCGGCGTGAAGACGTCGCCCTGGAGGAGGAACTCGTGGTCGGCCTCGAGGCGGTCGAGGACGGCGCCGAGGGAGGTCGGGACCTGGGCCACGTTCGCGTGCTCCTCGGGAGCCAGCTCGTAGAGGTCCTTGTCGATCGGCTCGGCCGGCTCGATCTTGTTCTTGATGCCGTCCAGGCCCGCCAGCAGCAGGGCCGAGAAGGCCAGGTACGGGTTGCCGGAGGAGTCGGGCGCGCGGAACTCGACGCGCTTGGCCTTCGGGTTGGAGCCGGTGATCGGGATGCGCATGGCCGCCGAGCGGTTGCGCTGCGAGTACACCAGGTTGATCGGCGCCTCGAAGCCCGGGACCAGGCGGTGGTACGAGTTCACCGTCGGGTTGGTGAAGGCCAGCAGCGACGGGGCGTGCTTGAGGATGCCGCCGATGTAGTAGCGGGCGGTGTCCGACAGGCCCGCGTAACCGGCCTCGTCGTAGAACAGCGGGTCGCCGTTGCTCCACAGCGACTGGTGCACGTGCATGCCCGAGCCGTTGTCGCCGAAGATCGGCTTCGGCATGAAGGTCGCCGTCTTGCCGTTCTTCCAGGCCACGTTCTTCACGATGTACTTGAAGAGCTGGAGGTCGTCCGCGGCGGCGAGCAGCGTGTTGAACTTGTAGTTGATCTCGGCCTGGCCGGCGGTGCCCACCTCGTGGTGCTGGCGCTCGACCTTCAGGCCGGACCGCTCCAGCTCCAGGGAGATCTCGGCGCGCAGGTCGGCGAAGTGGTCGACCGGCGGGACCGGGAAGTAGCCGCCCTTGTAGCGGACCTTGTAACCGCGGTTGTCCTCCAGCGCACCGGTGTTCCAGGCGCCGGCCTCGGAGTCGATGTGGTAGAAGGACTCGTTCGCGCTGGTGGCGAAGCGCACGGAGTCGAAGACGTAGAACTCCGCCTCCGGGCCGAAGTACGCCGTGTCGGCGATGCCCGTGGAGGCGAGGTAGGCCTCGGCCTTCTTCGCCACGTTCCGCGGGTCACGGGAGTACTGCTCGCCCGTGATCGGGTCGTGGATGAAGAAGTTGATGTTGAGCGTCTTGTCCCGGCGGAACGGGTCGATGCGCGCGGTGGACAGGTCGGGACGCAGGGCCATGTCCGACTCGTGGATGGCCTGGAAACCGCGGATCGACGACCCGTCGAAGGCCTGCTCGTCGTCGGGGTCGAACGCCTCGGCGGGCAACGTGAAGTGCTGCATGACGCCCGGCAGGTCGCAGAACCGGACGTCGACGAACTTGACGTCCTCGTCCGCGATGAACTTCTTGGCCTCGTCGGCGTTCTGGAACATCCAGCTCCTCCTACTCCCGACCGTGCCGCCGGGGTGGTAGATCGTTCGTGCGGCCAGTGCGGTGGCACACGCTGCCCTCGACCCTAGGGACGGGTGATTTCTCGGGCGTGACCCGATTGTTTCGCAGGTGTTAACCAGCCACGGTTCCACGGTAGCCCCGCGCACCCCTGGGCGCCCCGCCCGAATCCGGGCGCAGTACCGTGGACGCGTGGACAACAGGCAAGCAATGGGATCGTGGCTGTCCGGGCCGCGCGCGGCCATGGAGGAATCCGGTGCCGACTTCGGATACCGGGGCGAGCAGCTCGGTCTGCCCGAGGACGGGCCGAACTCGATCGCCCGGCCCGGCAGGCGGCTCGGGGCACTGGCCGTGGACTGGGGACTGTGCGTGCTGATCGCATACGGCCTGATCACCGACGGCTACAGCCCCGCCACCAGCAACTGGGCCCTGCTCGTCTTCTTCGTGATGAGCGCCCTGACGGTCGGCACGGTCGGCTTCACCCCGGGCAAGCGCCTGTTCGGCCTGCGGGTCGTGGCGCTGGAGACCGGCACCGTCAGCCCGCTGCGCTCCCTGCTGCGCACGCTGCTGCTGTGCCTGGCGATCCCCGCGCTGATCTGGGACCGGGACGGCCGCGGGCTGCACGACCGCTTCGCCCGGACCGTGGAAGTGCGCATCTAGTACGCGACGAGAGGGGGCGCCCGGAATGATCCGGGCGCCCCCTCTCGATGTGCGCGGGAGGTGCGCGACGCGCGGCGGGGTCAGCGGCCCCGGCCACCCTTCGGCAGCTTCATGCCCTTCGGCATGGGCCCCTTGGGCAGCGGCATGTTGGTCATCAGGTCGCCCAGGGCGCGCAGCCGGTCGTTGGTCGCGGTGACCTGCGGGCCGGTCAGCACCCGCGGGAACTTCAGCAGGGTCGTGCGCAGCTTCTTCAGCTCGACCTGGCCCTCGCCGTTGCCGACGATCACGTCGTGCACCGGCACGTCCGCCACGATGCGGTTCATCTTCTTCTTCTCGGCGGCCAGCAGGCTCTTCACCCGGTTCGGGTTGCCCTCGGCGACCAGCACGATGCCGGCCTTGCCGACCGCCCGGTGCACCACGTCCTGGCTGCGGTTCATCGCCACCGCCGGCGTCGTCGTCCAGCCCCGGCCGATGTTGTCCAGCACGGCCGCTGCGGCTCCCGGCTGGCCCTCCATCTGGCCGAAGGCGGCCCGCTCGGCCCGGCGGCCGAACACGATCGCCGTCGCGAGGAGGCCCAGGAACAGGCCCAGGATGCCCAGATAGACCGGGTGGCCGATCGCAAAGCCGATCGCGAGGAAGACAACGAGGATGCCGATGCCGACGGCCGCGAGTACAAGACCGATCTTCGTGTCGGCCTTGCGGGTCATCTTGTACGTGAGGGCGATCTGTTTCAGTCGCCCTGCGTTCGCGGCGTCCGCCGCGGTTTCCTTCCTCGCCATGCCACGAAGTCTACGTGGCCCCGGGAGCGGCGACGACGGCAGTGCCCGGCGGGAGGGTCCGGGGCTCAGGGGCGGGTGGCGGCCTGCTCGAGGACGCGCAGCGCCTCGACGCGGTCCTTGGCGCGGCGGCGGTCCTCCAGGACGGAGTTCCAGGCGTTGCGGCGGGCGGTGCGCTGGCCGCCGCTCATCAGCACGGACTCGACGGCGCGGAGCGCGTCGGCGAAGGACGGGATGGCGGTGGCGCGCACGGGTGCGGCTTGCATGATCGAGGTCCCCCCTCGGATCGGTTGCACGGGGTGTGATACCAGAGTCACTGTTCGGTGTTACCAGGGCGTGACCGACCGGTCAAACGCCCATGAAGCCTTGATGTGGCGTCCGGACACGCCGACGCGGCCCCGGCTCACGTCCTCATCAGCGAGGACGGGCGGGACCGCGTCGACTCGGCCATTACCGGCCGGTAAGTGCTTGTGCGTGAATTCACACGGCCTGGGCGGCCACGTAGGAGCCGCGCTTCTCCACGGCCATCTGGTAGAGGCGCCCGGCCCGGTACGAGGAGCGCACCAGCGGGCCCGACATCACACCGGAGAAGCCGATCTGCTCGGCCTCCTCCTTCAGCTCCACGAACTCCTGCGGCTTCACCCAGCGCTCCACGGGGTGGTGGCGCACCGAGGGGCGCAGGTACTGGGTGATGGTGACCAGCTCGCAGCCCGCGTCGTGCAGCTGCCTCAGCGCCTCGCTCACCTCGTCGCGGGTCTCGCCCATGCCGAGGATCAGGTTCGACTTGGTGACCAGGCCGAAGTCGCGGGCCTCGGTGATGACCTTCAGGGAGCGCTCGTAGCGGAAGCCGGGGCGGATCCGCTTGAAGATCCGGGGGACCGTCTCGACGTTGTGCGCGAAGACCTCGGGGCGGGCGGAGAAGACCTCGGCGAGCTGCTCGGGCACCGCGTTGAAGTCGGGGGCCAGCAGCTCCACCTTCGTCCGGCCGCCCTCGCGGCCGGCCGTCTGGGCGTGGATCTGGCGCACGGTCTCGGCGTACAGCCAGGCGCCGCCGTCCTCGAGGTCGTCGCGGGCGACACCGGTGATGGTGGCGTAGTTGAGGTCCATGGTGACCACGGACTCGCCGACGCGGCGGGGCTCGTCGCGGTCGAGCGCCTCGGGCTTGCCGGTGTCGATCTGGCAGAAGTCGCAGCGCCGGGTGCACTGGTCGCCGCCGATGAGGAAGGTCGCCTCGCGGTCCTCCCAGCACTCGTAGATGTTCGGGCAGCCGGCTTCCTGGCAGACCGTGTGCAGGCCCTCGCTCTTCACGAGGCTCTGCATCTTCGTGTACTCGGGGCCCATTTTCGCCCGGGTCTTGATCCACTCGGGCTTGCGCTCGATGGGGGTCTGGCTGTTGCGGACCTCCAGGCGCAGCATCTTGCGTCCGTCGGGTGAGACTGCGGACACGACCGGCTCCCTGTGACTTCGATTCTTCGGCGTACACCAGGGTACGCCCGTGCTGACTGCGCCCTGCCGGGGAGATCAACCTCGTGGTCACAGGGCACATTCCCCGAGGGGCGGGCGGGTCAGGCGCTCGCCCGCTCGATCACCCGCGGCTTCAGGTCCGCGTTCGCCAGGACGTCCTTCAGGTGCCTCTCGGCGACCGGCAGGACCTCCTCGATGGTGACGTCCCGGCCCAGTTCGGCCGCGAGGGAGGCGACCCCCGCGTCCCGGATCCCGCACGGGATGATCCGGTCGAACCACTTGTTGTCCGGGTTCACGTTGAGCGCGAAGCCGTGCATGGTGACGCCCTTGGCGACGCGGATGCCGATCGCGGCGATCTTGCGGTCCTCGCGGCGCTGGCCGGCGTTGGAGGGGGCGTACTCGGGGCCGTTGAGGCGGGGGTCGAACTCCTCGTCGTGCAGCCGCGGGTCGAAGTCCAGGGAGAGCCCGCCGAGCGACGGTCGCTGCTCGACCGGGTCGCCGAGCACCCACACGCCGCTGCGGCCCTCGACCCGGGTCGTCTCCAGGCCGAACTCCGCGCAGGTGCGGATCAGGGCCTCCTCCAGGCGCCGTACGTGCGCGACCACGTCCACCGGGCGCGGGAGCTTCTGGATCGGGTAGCCCACCAGCTGGCCGGGGCCGTGCCAGGTGATCTTCCCGCCGCGGTCGACGTCGATGACCGGGGTGCCGTCCAGCGGGCGCTCGCTGTCCTCGGTGCGCCGGCCCGCCGTGTACACCGGCGGGTGCTCCAGGAGCAGCACGGTGTCGGGGATCTCGTCGGCGAACCGGGCCGCGTGCACGCGGCGCTGCTCGTCCCACGCCTCCTGGTAGTCGACGGCATCCGCGCCGAATCCCATGCGGACGAACCGCAACTCACTCACGGCAAGCGCCTCCCTCAGCGAACCGGTGTGTCAGGCCTGAAACGCGCCCACGCCACTGTACGTCCGACCGGACCACGTCAGCCCTGCGGGCAATCCTCACACGATCGGATGAATGTACGGGGATAGGAGCGACCAGCTGCTCACTCTCCGCTACATTCGCGCCGTTCGTGAGGCCAAAAGGGCAGCTCACAGGCAGTACCGGCACTTCGCAAGCCCGTAAGGCAGGAGAACGTACCGCAGATGACGGACCGACCCGCGCAGCGCACCCCCAACCGCCAACTCGCCGCGCTCATCGCAGAAGCGGGGTTCTCCAACGCGGGTCTGGCCCGTCGCGTCGACCAGCTCGGCCTGGAACACGGGCTGGACCTCAGATACGACAAGACGTCGGTCACCCGCTGGCTGCGCGGGCAGCAGCCCCGGGGCACCACGCCCGCCCTGATCGCCGAGGTGTTCACGCGCCGGCTCGGGCGCCGGCTGACCGCGCAGGACCTCGGCCTGGAGGCCTGTGCGCCGGTGTACGCCGGACTGGAGTTCGCCGCCACCCCCGAGGAGGCCGTCGACATCGTCAGCGGGCTGTGGCGCAAGGACTCCGGCAGCCACGCCGAGCTGCGCAAGATCGCCTTCACCCCGGCGGGGCTCGTCGTGCCCAGCCGGGACTGGCTGATCGGCAAGGCCGACGACCGGGTGGCCCGCGAGCGCCCGCCGAGGGTGCCCGCGCAGGCCCGGGCCGCCGCCCCGAGGGAGCGGCTGGAGGCCGTCCCCGCGCCGCCGTCACGCCCCCGCGGGCCCGCCGACCGCGCCCCCGGGCACCGGGTCACCGGCGGCGACATCGCCGCCCTGCGCTCGGTCGGCGAGCTGTTCCGCACCCTGGACGACCAGTACGGCGGCGGCCACGCGCGCCAGGCCCTGGTGCGCTACCTGGAGCACGAGTGCGAGCCGCTGCTGCGCGGCACCTACGACGAGCAGACCGGCCGCCGCCTGTTCGCCGCGGCGGCCGACCTCACCCGGCTCGCGGGCTGGACGTCGTACGACATCGCCGCGCACGGGCTCGCCCAGCGCTACTTCGTGCAGGCGCTGCGCCTGGCCCAGGCGGCCGCGGACCGGGCCTACGGCTCGTTCGTGCTGGTCACCATGAGCCGCCAGGCCGTCTACCTCGGGCACGGCCGGGAGGCGGTGCAGCTGGCCCGCGTCGCCCAGCAGGGGGTGGGCAGCGGGGCACCGCCGGTGGTGCAGGCGCTGCTGCACGCCGCCGAGGCCCGCGCGCACGGGGTGCTCGGCGAGGTGCGGGCGTGCACGGGCGCGCTGGTGCGGGCCGAGCGCGCCCTGGAGGCGGCCCGGCCCGGCGACGAGGTGCCGCACTGGGCGCGGTTCTTCGACGAGGCCCAGCTCGCCGACGAGTTCGGGCACTGCCACCGCGACCTCCAGCAGTTCCGCGCGGCCGCGCAGCACGCCGAGCGCTCCCTGCAGCTGCGCGCCCCCGCCCACGCCCGCAGCCGCCTCTTCTGCCGGGTCGTCCTCGCCACCGCCCGGCTCGGCCTCGGCGAACTCGACCAGGCCTGCCTGCTGGCCGCGGAGGCCGCCGGCCAGGCCGCCGAGATGCGGTCCGTCCGCGCGGTCGAGTACGTCAGGGACTTCGAGCGGCGCCTGGAGCCGTACAAGGACGCGGCACCGGTGCGGGGCTACCGCGAGAAGGTCGCCGCGCTGAGCTGAGGGAGGGGCCGGGGCCGGGGCCGGGCGGTCCGACCGCGACCGCCCGGCCCCGTCACGCGGCCTTCGGCAGGTTCGGCGCCGGATCGGCCCGGTGCAGGGAACCGGCCGCGCCCAGGTCGGTCAGGATGGCCGACGCGGCCCGGTGGGCCGAGTGCAGGGCGCCCTGGACGGTACTGGTGTCGCGGTGGTCGCCGCAGACGTACAGACCGGCCAGGATGCGCACCGGGCGGCGCAGGTCGTGCGGGGCGCGCATGACCGGGACGGCCTCGGGCGTGTGGTGCACCGCGAGGGTCTCCCAGCGGCGCGTCGAGGTCCCGTAGAGCCGGGCGAGATGGATCCGTACGGCGGTGTCGACGCCGTCGGGCGGGGTGCCCAGCACCGTCGAGGAGATCAGCAGCCGCCCGGCCGGCGCCCGGCTCGGATCGACGTTGCTGACCACCGCGGTGTGCGCGACCGGGCCCCCGCGGTCCGCGTCCAGCAGCAGCGACGTGCCCGTCGCGAAGGCCGCCGCCGGCTCGTCCGTCGTGTGGTGGACGACGGTCACCGGATGGAAGTCCGGCACCCTGAGCCCCGGCAGCAGCTCGGCCGCCGCCCGCGCGTCGGTCGCCACCAGCACCGCACGGCAGCGGATCACCCCGTGCTCCGCCGTGGTCACCGAGGTCGTGGACACGGAGGTGGCCCGCACCCCGGTGCGCACGGTGCCGGCCGGCAGCGCGCCGGCCAGCAGCTCCGGCAGCACCTCCGCGCCCCCCTCCGGCACGCACAGCCGCCCGCTCGCGAAGGAGTGCAGCGCCAGGTCGGCGCACCGGCTGGACGTGGACAGCTCCGGGTCGCACAGCAACGCGGCCAGCAGCGGGCGCAGGAAGCCGTCGATCGTCCGGGCCGGCACCCCGCGGGCCGCGAGGGCCCGGGCGGCGGGCAGCTCGGGCCTGGACAGCAGGCGCTCGACCGGCGTGGCGGCGATCCGGCCCAGCGCGGTGCCGAGCCGGGCCTGGTCGACCGCGCCGCCCACCGGCGCACCGGCCCGGCCGGGCGACGACGCCGGGCTCCTGGGAGCGCTCGCGAGGGCGCGCACCACATGCAGTGCGCCCCTTGCGCTCCCTCCGGCCGCCGGCGCGCCGGCCCGGTGCATACGGCCGTCGCGGTGCAGCAGCACGCCCGGCGCGAACCGGCGCAGGGTGAGTGAGCCGAGCCCCGGGGCGAGCCGGAGTTCGGGATACGACGTGGACAGCAGCTGTCCGATGCGGTCGAGCCGGAAGCCGTCGACCTTCTCGGTCGACATGCGGCCGCCCGGGTACGGGGCGGCCTCCAGGACTGCGGTGGTCATTCCTGCGCTGGTGAGCCGATGAGCCGCCGAGAGTCCGGCGATCCCGGCTCCCACGATGACGACGTCCACCTGGTACGCGGGCTCAAGCACGAGGGCCCTCCTGTGGTTGCGCGGCCGGTGGAGACGTCATGCCCCCAACAGGCTCCGGGGATACCCGAGTTCGGCTCGAGGTTAGGGCCGTGATCGGTCAGGAACAGTCGCGCATCGACAGAGCACGGTCGCATAGAGGTCGCATTCGGTCACAGGCGTTCTCCGGTCCCCCAGGCGCGCCACACCGGCACGGCGGCGGTACGGCGGACCGGGTACCACCCGATCCGCCGGACTCACCGATCCGCCGGACCCGTCGAACCCGCCGGACCCGTCGAACCCGGCGGACCCGTCGAACCCGGCGGACTCTTCGGACCCGGCGGACTCTTCGGACCCACTCGGTGCAGCGGACCCACTGGGCTCACTGAACCCACTCGGCTCGCCGGACCCGCCCGGCTCGCCGGACCCGCCCGACTCGCCGGGCCGGCCCCGCTCAGACCGCGGCGCGGATCGCGTCCTCGATGCCCGGGAACGCGAACGTGAAGCCGGACTCCAGCAGCCGCCTCGGTACCACCCGCTGGCTGCCCAGCACGTCCCCGGACAGCTCGCCGAGCGCCGCCCGCAGCACCGGCGCCGGCACGGGGAGCAGCGCCGGCCGGTGCAGCACCCGCCCCATCGCCTCCGTGACCTCGCGGTTCGTCACCGGGTGCGGCGCGGTCAGGTTGAACGGCCCGGACAGGGTGTCGTCGTCGATCAGGTGCCGGATCGCGGCGACCTCGTCGTGCAGCGCGATGTACGACCAGTACTGCCGCCCGTCGCCCAGGCGTCCCCCGAGCCCCGCCTTGAAGAGCGGGAACAGCCGTCCCCACGCGCCGCCGCCCTGGGCGACGACCAGCCCCGTGCGCAGGAACACCGTCCGCACGCCCGCCTCCTCGACGGGGGCCGCGGACTCCTCCCACTCCACGCACAGCCCGGGCAGGAAGCCGTCCCCGGGCGGGGCGTCCTCGTCCACGGCCCGGTCGCCGGTGTCGCCGTAGATGCCGATCGCGCTGCCGTTCAGGAACACCCGCGGCGGCGTGTCCAGGGCGGCCACCGCCTCCGCCAGCGCCGAGGTGCCCAGCACCCGGCTGTCCCGCAGCAGCCGCTTGTACTCCGGCGTCCAGCGCCGGTCCCCGATGCCCGCGCCCGCGAGGTTCACCACCGCGTCGCAGCCGGCCAGCCCGGCCGCGTCCACCTGCTGCCGCTCCGGGTCCCAGCGGACCTCCGTGGCGTCCCGGGGCGCACGGCGGACCAGGCGCACCACCTCGTGCCCGTCGGCGGTCAGGGACCGCACCAGGGCGCTGCCGATGAGACCGGACGCACCGGTCACCGCGATTCGCGATCGTTCCATGCGCTTCATCCTTCCCCGAGAAGGCCCGAGCCTGCCCGGCACATCCCGCCGTCCGCGCGAAGGGGGCCGGGCGCGGGGGAGGGGAGGGGGCGCGGGACCGGCCGGGCCGGCCTCTAGGGTGGCCGTCATGCCGGAACCGCACATACGCACGGCCGTACCCGCCGACGAGGAGGAGCTGGCCCTCCTGGACCGGTCCGCCTGGTCCGTCCTGCACTCGGTCCAGCCCGCACCGCGGCCGCCGTACCCGCCCTTCTTCGACGAGCGCCACCAGCCGGGGGACTACCTCGTCGCCGAACTCGACGGGCGCCTGGCCGGCTACCTCCGCCTGGTCCTGCCGACAACGCTGGCCTGCAACGCCCACGTCCGGCAGATCCAGGGCCTGGTCGTCTCCGACGCCGCCCGCGGCCGGGGCCTGGGCCGCCTGCTCGTCCGGGCCGCCGTGGAGCACGCCCGCCGGAGCGGGGCGCGCCGCATCACCCTGCGCGTGCTCGGGCACAACGCCCCCGCCCGCGCCCTCTACGCGTCCGAGGGGTTCGAGGTCGAGGGCGTGCTCCCGGAGGAGTTCCTGCTCGACGGCAGGTACGTCGACGACGTGCTCATGGGGCGCTCCCTCTGAGCGTCCGGGCCCGTCCGGGGCCCGGACGGGCTACGAGGTCACCAGCCGCCCCGTGTCCACCGGCACCGTGGCCGTCGCCGCGCGCCCGGCGTCGCCCGTGACCTCCTGCGCCGTCAGCACGTACCCCGTCTCCGCGTCGGAGGTGGAGCGGGCGAAGACCACGCCGAACACGCGGCCGTCGGTGGTCAGCAGCGGGCCGCCGGAGTTGCCGGGGCGGACCGTCGAGCGGATCGAGTAGATGTCCCGGGTGACCGTGCGGTTGCCGTAGATGTTCTGGCCCCTCGCCTGCACCCGGTTCGCCACCGTCGCCGCCTGCAGGTCCAGGCCGCCGTCCTGCGGGTAGCCCGCGACCACCGCCGCGTCCCCGCGCGCCGCGCCCGTGTCGAACCGCAGCACGGGCGCGCGCAGCCCCGGCACGTACAGCACCGCCACGTCCCGGTCGGGGTCGAAGAGCACCACCCGGGCCGCGTACGACTGCCCGACGCCGCCCACCTGCACGCTCGGGTGGGCGATGCCGGCCACCACGTGCGCGTTCGTCATCACGTGGTGGGCCGAGAACACGAAGCCGCTGCCCTCGCGGCCCTCGGTGCCGGCGGCGCCCTCGATCTTCACCGTGCTGAGCTTGGCCGCGCTCGTCGCCGCCTGCGTCACGCTGTCGCCGGAGGGCCTGGCCACCCGGGCGGTCGACTCGTTCTCGAACGGGTTGAAGACCTGCGGGAAGCCCGCCTCGGTCAGCGCCGACGTGGCCCGGGAGAACCACACGGGCGTGGTGTCCGGCATCGTCTCCTGCACCGCGCCCAGCAGCGCCGAGTTCCGGATCGCCGTCGTCAGGGTCTGCGACGAGGACGCGCCCAGCACGCTCGCCGCGACCCACGCCACGATCAGCACGGCGACGGAGTTGGCTGCCGCACCCCCTATCCCGTCCGCCACCCGCAGCGGGCCCCGGCCCTCCCGGTCCAGCTGCCGGCGCAGCCGCAGCGCCAGCCGGCCCGCCAGCTCGTGCCCCAGCATGCCCGGCACCAGCACCGTCAGCACCGCCAGGACGGTCGCCTGCGCCGATCCGCGGGCCACCAGACCGGTGACCCACGGCAGCGCCCACACGCCGACGACCGCGCCGCCCACGAATCCCGCCAGAGACACGCATCCGGCGACCAGCCCACGCCGGTATCCGGACGCCGCGTAGGCGACCACCACCAGCACAAGCACCAGGTCGAGCAGGTCCACGGAGCCGCCTTTCTCTAGGACCCCCTTATACGGGCACAGCGGGCCCGGTGATCAGTACCGCACGCGCACGGCCGGCCAACCGGACGGCGAACCGGCCACGAGTGCGTATACCCCCGGAAACGTCCCGGACCTGGACGATGGTTCCACCGGGTGGCACAGCACACGTCGCGCGTCCGGCGGGGCGGCCCGACAGTGGGAACCATGCGTGTCTTCCGAAGAGCGCGGGGGGCACGGAAACGGCGGATCGCGCCCGTCCCCGGCGCCGTGCTCGTCCTGCTCTGCTGCCTGCCCGTGCTGACCGCCGTCCTGGCCCTGGCGGTGTTCACCCGCGGCGTCGAGCGGCCCGTCCGGCTCCGGCTCGACCACCCGACCGAGCTGCGCCCCCCGGTCGCCCACCAGGCACCCCGGCCGCGCATCCTGCCCCGCTCCGCCTGGCTGGACCCCGTCTCCGCCCGGCGCACCCAGCCGCCGCCGCGCTACGACGACCGGGTGGTGGCCGTCCTCCTCCACCACACCGAGACGCCCGACGACTACGCGTGCGCCGACGCCCCGCGCCTGATCCGCGCCCTGTACGCGGCCCAGACCGGGCTCAGGAGCTGGGACGACATCGGCTACAACTTCCTCGTCGACCACTGCGGCACCATCTACGAGGGCCGCGCCGGAGGCGTCGACCGGCCCGTCACCGGCGCCCACACCCAGGGCTTCAACCACCGCACCGCCGGCATCGGGGTCCTGGGCACCTTCGGCGCCGGCGCGCTCGTCCCGCCGGCCATGACCGACGCGATCGCCGCGCTGGCCGCCTGGAAGCTGGGCCTGGCAGACGTCGACCCCCGCTCCGCCGTGGTCCTGGTTTCCAGCGACAGCGGCAGCCGCTTCCCCGCGGGCACCCCGGCGACCCTCCCCGCCGTCGCGGGCCACGACGACGTCTCCGCGACGAGCTGCCCGGGCGCGGCCCTCACCGCCCGCCTCCCGGCCATCCGGGAGGCGGCGGCCCGGCTCCAGGGCCGACGGGGGTAGAAGGGGGTGTTCCGCGACGCGGGACGAACCCCTGACAACAGGTGAAGGAATTCCCTCTCTCAGGTGTACGACCTTCCACTCCTTGGTGGTGTCGAATTCTCCGTGTGCGCGGAATGACCAACGCCCAGGACCTGCCCGACGACGAGTTCCGCGCCGCCTACACGACGGCGGGCGGCGCCTACCTGCTCGACCGCGCGTGCACCCGCCTGCCGGAGAACCAGCGCGCGGTGCGCGAGCCGTACCACGCCCCGATGGCCGCGGACCGGCGGACCCTGAGGGAGTACGTGCCGGGTCCCGGCCACCCCACGTCCACGCAGCGGTCCGACGCGGCCGTCAACGCGCTGGCCGACAAGGGTGCGGCGGAACTGACGGAACAGCACGCGGTACCGGGCCCCCACGCCTTCCGCCGGCAGCGTGGGGACGCACCGCACCCCACCGCTTCGGCACCGGCATCGCTCACAGGTTCCCCGTAGCCGGCTCACCGGGCTGCGCGGGCGTCCGTACGGCCGGCTGCTTCCGCACCGGGCCACGGCCGGAGAGCGGCGCGGCTACGAGGAGATGGACCCCTTGTCTGCCGCGCATGGTCGGGCGGGCCGTCGAAGGCCTGCTCGAAGCGGCTGAGGGAGCGCGGGCAGCGGCTGTGCGGCAGCCCACTAGCCCACTCGGCGGGGTGTGCCGGTGCGGGTCACCGGTCCGCGTGCCTTCCCGTGCTTCGATCGGGCCAGGAGGCATATGACATGGTTGACGACCGATCACACCGCACCCGTTCCCCGCTCGTCCCGTCCCGGCGCAACCTGCTGACCGCGGCGGCTCTGGCGCCCGTTCTCACCGGGGTGCCCGATGCCCGGGCGCTGTCAGGGCCGCACGGCCGCGCCCCAGTGGCGCCGGTGATGACCAAACTGGCGGACTGGGCGGACGTGGGCAGGGCGCTCGGCCGGCCCGGTGACATGAGGCGGTTCATGTACCACACGGGTCTGCCGCGCCGGGACCTCACCGTGTTCTCCCACGGCATCCGGATCGACCCCGCGCTCGCCCTGGGGACGCACGTGTCCTTCGTCCGGTACGCCGACGGCAGCACGCTGCTGATGGGCGACGTCGTGGTCACCGAAGGCGAACTGCAGTGCTTCACCGACGTCCTGCAGCAGCACGAGATCATGCAGACCGCGATCCACAAGCACCTGCTCGCCCATGAGCCGGACATCTGGTGGCTCCACGTGCACGCCCACGGGCACGATCCGGCCGCAGTCGCCCGCGGCCTGCGCGCCGCGTTCGACCGCACCGGCACGCCCCCCGCCGAACCGGCCATCTCCACGCCGCGCGTCGACCTGGACACCTCCGCCATCGACGCCGCCATGGGCGTCAAGGGCGCCCCCGACGGCGTGATCTACAAGTCCACCTATGTCCGCCGCGAGACCATCGCCGACGGTCCCTTGATCCTTCCGCCGGGGCTCGGTTCCACCACCTCCGTCAACTTCCAGCCGCTGGGCGGGGGCAGGGCGGCCGTCAGTGGTGACCTGGTGATGACCGCCGGCGAGGTCCAGCCCGCGCTCGTGGCCCTGCGGCGTGGCGGTATCGAACTCGTCGAGCTGCACCACCACAACCTGACCGACGAACCGCGCCTGTTCTTCGTCCACTACTGGGCCGTCGGCGATGCCGTCGCGCTCGCCAAGGCCCTTCGCCGAGCCGTGGACACCACCAACGTCGTACCCATGCCCGGAGGAACCAGCTCATGACCGCGGACGACGAGTCGATCACCTGTCCGTTCGACCACAGCGAAGCCCTGGAGTTCGACCCTGAACTCGCGGACCTCATGCGTCGCGGCTCCCCCGCCCGCATCCGGCTGCCCTACGGCGACGCGGACGCCTGGCTGATCACGCGTTTCGAGTCCGTCAAGCAGGTGACGACCGACCAGCGGTTCAGCAGGGCGGGCATCATCGGTCGGGACTACCCGCGGATGACGCCGGAGCCCATCGTCTCGCCGGAGGCGATCAACGTGATGGACCCGCCGCAGAGCAGCCGCGTCCGCCACCTGGCCTCGCTGGCGTTCACCCAGCAGCAGGTCGAAGCGATGCGGCCCCGGATCGTCCGGCTCGCGGACCATCTGCTGGACGAGATGGAGAAGCAGGGGCCGCCGGCCGATCTGGTCCAGCACCTCTCCGACCCGCTTCCCCAGCACACCGTCCTGGACCTCCTCGGCATCGAACGGGCGGAATGGCCCCGCATCCAGGAGTCGGTGCAGCAGCTCCTCGTCGTCGGCGAGGACAACAAGGAGGTCGCCGCGAGCGCCAAGGCCGATCTGACGGCCTACTTCGGCAAGCTCGTCGAGCAACGCCGCTCCTCGCCCGGCGCGGACCTGATCAGCGCGATGGCCGCGGCCCGGGACGGCGAGGAACAGCTCGACGACCGGGAACTGGCGGTCATGACGATGGTGCTGGCGCTCAGCGGCCAGGACACGGCGACCTGCCAGATCAGCGACATCACCTACCTGCTCCTGACGCGACCCGAGCTGATGGACCGGCTCAGGCGACGCCCCGACAGCCTCCCCGACGTCCTGCACGAGATGCTCCGCTGCATCCCGTTCCGCAAGGGGGTGGGCATCCCCCGGGTGGCCCTCGAGGACGTCGAACTGGACGGTGCCCACATCCGGGCGGGCGACTTCGTCCACGTGTCCTACCTGACGGCCAACCGTGACCCGGAGCGCTACCCGGACCCGGACCTCATCGACCTGGACCGGCCCAGCGCGCCGCACATGACCTTCGGCTGGGGCGGACACCGCTGCATCGCCATGCCGCTGGCCATGGCCGAGCTCGAAGTGGCCGTCGGACGGCTGGTGGAGAGGTTTCCCGGGTTGCGGCTCGCGGTGCCGCCGGAGAAGCTGCGCTGGGACACGAAGACGATCAGGCGCTTCCCGCTGGAGCTGCCGGTGGCCTGGTAGACACCACGGCTGACGCCCACCGGAGCTACTCCCGGAACCGGGCCCACAGCCGCGGATACCGCTCGGCCAGCGCGCCTTCGTCCTCGAAGTCGACCGGCGTGCCCTCCGGCTCGGCGGGCGCCGGAGCGATCCCCAGCTCCGGGGCCACCGTGCCGGTGAGCTGCTCGTACGCCTCGTCCGCGGCGTAGCCCAGCTCCTCGCCGTCCCCGTCGATCTCCTCGTCGAAGTCCGCCGCCAGATCGGCCAGGGCGTCCGGGTCGTGGAGGGCGCCCTCGTAGACCTCGCGGCCCTGGCCGATCAGCCAGCAGCGGAAGAAGTCGAAGGCGTCGTCGCTCGCGCCGTCCAGCAGCACCCAGGCGGCAGCCCAGAGGTCCCAGGTGTACGCGCGGTTGTAGCGGGCCTCGAAGTGACGGGCGAAGTCCAGCACCAGCTCCGGGTCCAGGGCGCACAGCCGGTCCAGGAGCAGGTCCGCCTGCTCCTCCGGGTCGCCGTCGGCGGCCTCACGGGTGGTGTCGATCAGCTCCCAGAACTCCGTCTCGTCCATCACGGCACCAGCATCGGGCCTGAGCCGGTGGGGCGCACGCGGAGTGCCCCGGAGTGCGGCGGATCGTTATCAGGCGTCCGCGCGCCCGTACCGCGCGGCCAGCCGGGCCGCGTCCGCCGCGAACCGCGCGCGCAGCCCCGTCGGCGCCAGCACCTCGGCCTCCGGTCCGAGCGCCGTCAGCTGGGCGTGCGCGACCTCCTCCGACTCCACCGGGAGGGTCACCGTCACCCACCCCTCGGCGTCGGGCCCGCCCGCGTCCCGCAGCGCCTCCCGCGCGGCGAGCGGATCGACGGCGTGGGGCAAGCCGCGCACGCCGTCCGGGGACAGCCGTACGACGACCTCGGCGCGCAGGATCGACCGGGCGAACCGCTCGGCCTGCGCGGCCCAGTGGGCGGGCAGGTCGAAGTCCGGGTCCCGGCCGAAGCGGTCCGCCGAGGCGACGGCCGCGGTGAACCGGTCGATGCGGTACGTCCGGAACGAGCCGCCCGCCACCCGCGCGCACAGGTACCAGACACCCGCCTTCAGCACGAGCCCGTACGGCTCCAGCGACCGCTCCACCTCCTCGTCGCCGCGCCGGTACCGGGCGGTGACGCACCGGTCGTCCCACACCGCCTCGGCGACCACCGGCAGCAGCGCGGGCGTCTGCGGCTCCCGGAACCAGGCCGGCGCGTCCAGGTGGAACCGCTGCGCGGCACTGTCCGGGGCGTCCCGCAGGGAGGGCAGCAGCGCGGCGGACACCTTCAGCCGGGCCGCCGAGGCGGCGTCCGCCAGACCCATCTCCCGAAGGGCCCCCGGCACCCCGCTCAGGAACAACGCCTCGGCCTCGCTCCTGGCCAGTCCCGTCAGCCGCGTCCGGTACCCGCCGACCAGCCGGTACCCCCCGGACCGGCCCCGGTCGGCGTACACCGGCACCCCCGCCTCCGACAGCGCCTGCGCGTCCCGCGTCACCGTCCGCTCCGACACCTCCAGCTCCCGCGCCAGCTCGGCGGCGGTCATGGAGGGCCGGGACTGCAGGAGGAGCACCATCTTGATCAGGCGTGCGGCACGCATGACCTCATGATGCCGGGAGGCACTGACAACGGCGGAAAACGGCCGGGAAATACGGGGGCGGGGGAGAGAGGGAAAGAGGGAAAGGGGAATGATGAGGCGGACGGAAGAGAAGAGGAAGAGAAGAGCGGGCGGGCGGGAAACAGGCGGGCGGAAAGCAGGCGGGAAAGGCCGCGGCGGGCAGCGGGAACCGGTGGGGAAAAACGAAGCGGCGGACAGGAAGGTGGTGTGCCCTGGGAGGCGTCGCACCCTCTTGTCCGCCGCTGCGGCGACCCGCCGCCTATTCAGGCCGGTCGTTTCTCGTTCTCAGAGCCCGTACTTCTCCCGGGCCTCCTTCACCGACGCCGCCTTGACCTCGCCGCGCTTGGCCAGCTGGGCCAGGGCCGCGACGACGATCGACTCCGCGTCGACGCCGAAGTGGCGGCGGGCCGCCTCGCGGGTGTCGGAGAGGCCGAAGCCGTCGGCGCCCAGGGAGGACCAGTCCTGCTCGACCCACTGCGCGATCTGGTCCGGGACCTGGCGCATGTAGTCGGAGACGGCCAGCACCGGGCCCTCGGCGCCCTGCAGCGCCTGGCGCACGTACGGCACGCGCTCCTCGCCGCGCAGCAGGGCCGCGTCGGCCTCGAGGGCGTCACGGCGCAGCTCCGTCCAGGAGGTGGCCGACCAGACGTCGGCCGCCACACCCCAGTCCGCCGCGAGCAGCGCCTGCGCCTTCAGCGCCCAGTGGATCGCCGTGCCCGAGCCCAGCAGCTGGATGCGCGGCGCGTCGGCCGGCACGGTGACACCCGCCGACTCCGCCGTGTTGAAGCGGTACAGGCCCTTGACGATGCCCTCGTCGATGCCGGCGGCCTGCGGCTTGGCGGGCTGCGGGAGCGGCTCGTTGTAGACGGTCAGGTAGTAGAAGACGTTCTGGTCCTCGCCCGGGGCCGCCTCGCCGTACATCCGGCGCAGACCGTCCTTCACGATGACCGCGATCTCGTACGCGAACGCCGGGTCGTAGGTGAGCGCCGCCGGGTTGGTCGCGGCGATGACGGGCGAGTGGCCGTCGGCGTGCTGCAGTCCCTCGCCGGTCAGCGTCGTGCGGCCGGCCGTCGCGCCGACGAGGAAGCCGCGGCCGAGCTGGTCACCGAGCTGCCACATCTGGTCGGCGGTGCGCTGCCAGCCGAACATCGAGTAGAAGATGTAGAACGGGATCATCGCCTCGCCATGCGTCGCGTACGACGTCGAAGCGGCGATGAAGTCGGCCATCGAACCGGCCTCGGTGATCCCCTCGTTGAGGATCTGGCCGTTCTTGGCCTCCTTGTAGTACATCAGCTGGTCGCGGTCGACCGGCTCGTACGTCTGGCCCTTGGGCGAGTAGATGCCGAGGGACGGGAACAGCGACTCCATGCCGAAGGTGCGCGCCTCGTCGGGGACGATCGGCACCCAGCGCCGGCCCGTCTCCTTGTCGCGGACCAGGTCCTTGACCAGGCGGACGAAGGCCATGGTGGTGGCCACGTTCTGCGAGCCGGAGCCCTTGTCGAAGGCGGCGAAGGCCTTGTCGGCCGGGGCCGGCAGCGGCGCCACGGGGTGGACGCGGCGGGCCGGGGCGAGGCCGCCGAGGGCCGCGCGGCGCTCCTGGAGGTAGCGCACCTCGGGGGAGTCGGCCCCCGGGTGGCCGTAGGGGACCACGCCGTCGGCGAAGTCGCTGTCCTTGATCGGCAGGCCGAGCAGGTCCCGCATCGCCTTGAACTCGTCCACCGTCAGCTTCTTCATCTGGTGGTTGGCGTTCTTCGACGCGAAGCCCTCGCCGAGGGTGTGGCCCTTGACCGTCTGGGCCAGGATCACGGTCGGCGCGCCCTTGTGCTCGACGGCGGCCTTGTACGCGGCGTAGACCTTGCGGGCCTCGTGGCCGCCGCGGGACAGGTGGAAGCACTCGAGGATCTTGTCGTCGCTCAGCAGCTTCGCCATCTCGGCGAGCGCCGGGTCCTTGCCGAAGAAGTCCTCGCGGATGTAGGCGGCGCCGCGGGTCTGGTACGTCTGCACCTGCGCGTCCGGTACCTCGCGCAGCCGGCGTACCAGCGCGCCGGTGGTGTCGAGCGCGAACAGCTCGTCCCAGGCGGAGCCCCACAGCGTCTTGACCACGTTCCAGCCGGCGCCGCGGAACTGGGCCTCCAGCTCCTGCACGATCTTGAAGTTGGCGCGGACCGGGCCGTCGAGGCGCTGCAGGTTGCAGTTGATGACGAAGGTGAGGTTGTCCAGCTCCTCGCGGGCGGCGAGCGCGAGGGCCGCCGTCGACTCGGGCTCGTCCATCTCGCCGTCGCCGAGGAAGGCCCAGACGTGGGACGCCGAGACGTCCTTGACGCCGCGGCTGGTCAGGTAGCGGTTGAAGCGCGCCTGGTAGATCGCCGACAGCGGGCCGAGGCCCATGGAGACCGTGGGGAACTCCCACAGCCAGGGCAGCCGGCGCGGGTGCGGGTACGACGGCAGGCCCTCGCCGCCGGCCTCCTGGCGGAAGTTGTCCAGGTGGGCCTCGGTCAGGCGGCCGTCCAGGAAGGCGCGGGCGTAGATGCCGGGGGAGGCGTGGCCCTGGATGTACAGCTGGTCGCCGGAGCCGTCGCCCTCCTTGCCCTTGAAGAAGTGGTTGAAGCCGGTCTCGTAGAGCCAGGCGGCGGAGGCGAAGGTGGCGATGTGGCCGCCGACGCCGTGCTTGCTGCCCCGGGTCACCATGGCGGCCGCGTTCCAGCGGTTCCAGGCCGTGATCCGGGCCTCCATCTCCGGGTCGCCGGGCAGGGCCGGCTCGGCGGAGGTGGGGATCGTGTTGACGTAGTCGGTCTCGAGGAGCTTCGGCAGCGCGATGCCGCCCGCCTCGGCGCGCTCCAGCGTGCGGCGCATCAGGTACGCGGCGCGGTGCGGCCCGGCCTCCCTGGCGACGGCGTCGAGGGAGGCCTGCCACTCGGCGGTCTCCTCCGGGTCGCGGTCCGGGAGCTGGTCGAGCGCGCTCGGCTGGATGGCGTGGGGGTCGGTCATGTCGCCGCCTTCCTCAGTCGAAGGGGGTTCCCTCATCGGTAAGGGGATCGGGGGTGCCCTTGGTCTTTGGCAGGACAGGGCGTGAGGCTCTGGTGGAAGCCCGTCGGCGACTGTAACCCCCTGATCGATGATCGATCAAAGGGTTGCGTGGCAAAACCTCTCGATTTCGAGAAAGTCGGCACGCGGTGCCTCCCGTACTGGCACCCGGTGACGTTGAAAGAGGAGGTTTTCGCAGGTGAGCGCGGGGGCGCTCGGCTGCTTCAGGGGCGCGGGGCGCAGCCCAGGACGTGCGCCTTCACCAGCTCCGCGATGCGCGGGTCCCGGCGCTTGAAGGCCTGCACCAGTTCCTCGTGCTCCTCCGCGTACGACTGCTGCACCGTGCCCAGCCAGCGGATCGACAGGGCCGTGAACACCTCGATGCCGAGGCCCTCCCAGGTGTGCAGCAGCACCGAGTTGTCCGCCGCGCGGACCAGTTCGCGGTGGAAGCCGACCGTGTGGCGGACCTGGCCCGTGCCGTCGGCGTCGCGGTCGGCCTCGTACAGCGCGGCCACGTGCGGTTCCAGCGCCGAGCAGTCGACCGCCAGCCGCTCCGCGGCCAGCTCCGCCGCGATGGCCTCCAGACCGGCCCGGACCGGGTAGCTCTCCTCCAGGTCGGCCGCGGTCAGGTTCCGGACCCGGACGCCCTTGTTCGGCGCCGACTCGATCAGGCGCAGGGACTCCAGCTCGCGCAGCGCCTCGCGGACCGGGGTCTGGCTGACCTCCAGCTCGGTGGCGATCCGGCGCTCCACGATGCGCTCGCCCGGCTGCCAGCGCCCGCTGACGATCCCCTCCACGATGTGCTCGCGGATCTGTTCGCGCAGCGAGTGGACGACGGGCGCGGTCATGAGGGCTCCTTCGGGAGGGCTGACGTTTAGACAATACGGCCGGGCGGCGGTTCGGGGAGAGTGGGCGGGGGTCCTTTCGCGCAGGTGAGACGAGGCGCACACGGGGGCGCGGCCGCCCGTGACGCAACGACGGCGCCCCGCCCGGGAAAGCCCGGACGGGGCGCCGTACTGCCTGCTCAGGCGGCTCAGAGGCCGAGTTCGACCTCGAACTCGCCGGCCTCGAGGATCGCCTTGACCGCCGTCAGGTAACGGGCCGCGTCGGCGCCGTCGACCAGGCGGTGGTCGTAGGAGAGGGTCAGGTAGGTCATGTCGCGGACGCCGATGACCGTGCCCTCCTCGGTCTCGATGACGGCCGGACGCTTGACCGTGGCACCGATGCCGAGGATCCCGACCTGGCCCGGCGGCACGATGATCGTGTCGAACAGCGCGCCGCGCGAACCGGTGTTGGAGATGGTGAAGGTCGCGCCGGACAGCTCGTCAGGGGTGATCTTGTTGCCCCGGACCTTGCCCGCCAGCTCGGCCGTGGCCTTGGCGATGCCGGCGAGGTTGAGGTCACCGGCGTTCTTGATGACCGGGGTCATCAGGCCCTTCTCGGAGTCCACCGCGATACCGATGTTCTCGGTGTCGAAGTAGGTGATGGTCCCCTCGGCCTCGTTGATCCGCGCGTTGACGACCGGGTGGGCCTTCAGCGCCTGGGCGGCGGCCTTGACGAAGAACGGCATCGGGGAGAGCTTGACGCCCTCGCGGGCCGCGAAGGAGTCCTTCGCCCGGGCGCGCAGCTTCATCAGGCGGGTCACGTCGACCTCGACCACCGAGGACAGCTGTGCCTGCTCGTGCAGCGCCTTGACCATGTTGTCGCCGATGACCTTGCGGATGCGCGGCATCTTGACGGTCTGGCCGCGCAGCGGGGAGGCCTCGAGGACCGGGGCCTTCTTCGCGGCGGGCGCGGCGGCGGCCGGAGCCGGGGCAGCGGCGGCGGCCTTGGCGGCCTCGGCGGCGGCGATGACGTCCTGCTTGCGGATGCGGCCGCCGACGCCGGTGCCCTTGACGGTGGACAGGTCGACGCCGTTCTCGGCGGCGAGCTTGCGCACCAGCGGGGTGACGTAGGCGCCCTCGTCGGTCGCCTGGGTGGCGGTCGGCGAGGTGGGCGCGGTCGCCGGGGTGACCGGAGCCGGGGCCGGGGCGGGCGCCGGGGCGGCCGGGACCGGCTCGGGGGCCGGGGTCTCGACCTGCTGCGGAGCCGGAGCCGTCGGCGCCTGCGGGGCGGCCGGGGCCGGGGCGGGCGCGGCAGGCGCGGCCGGAGCCGCGGGGGCGGCCGGGGCAGCGGCGGCGGGCGCCGGGGCCGGGGCGGCCGGGGCCGGGGCGGCGGCGGGCGCGGCACCGGGGGCGCCGATGACGGCGAGCTTGGCGCCGACCTCGGCGGTCTCGTCCTCGTTCACCACGATCTCCAGCAGCACGCCGGAGGCGGGCGCCGGGATCTCGGTGTCGACCTTGTCCGTGGAGACCTCGAGCAGCGGCTCGTCGGCCTCGACGGAGTCGCCGACCGACTTCAGCCAGCGGGTGACGGTGCCCTCGGTGACGGACTCACCGAGCGCGGGCAGGACCACGTCCGTGCCCTCGGCGCCGGAGGCACCGGCGGTGGCCTCGGCGGTCGGTGCCGGGGCGGGGGCGGCCTGCTCGGTGGAGGGGGCGGCCGGGGCGGGCTCGGCGGCCGGAGCCGGGGCCGGGGCCTCGGCGGCGGCGGGCGCCGGGGCGGCCGCGGGGGCGCCGGAGCCGTCGTCGATGACGGCCAGCTCGGCGCCGACCTCGACGGTCTCGTCCTCGGCGACCTTGATGGAGGCCAGCACGCCGGCGGCGGGGGAGGGGATCTCGGTGTCGACCTTGTCGGTCGAGACCTCGAGCAGCGGCTCGTCGGCCTCGACGCGTTCGCCCTCGGCCTTCAGCCAGCGGGTGACAGTGCCCTCGGTGACGCTCTCGCCGAGCGCCGGAAGGGTTACGGAAACCGCCATGGTTTCGGTTGCTCCTAACGAATTACGGAAGTCTGTGTCGTCGCGCCCGTTGACCGAAGGCTCAGTCGTGGGAGTGCAGGGGCTTGCCGGCCAGTGCCAGGTGGGCCTCGCCGAGCGCCTCGTTCTGCGTCGGGTGGGCGTGGACGAGCTGGGCCACCTCGGCCGGCAGCGCCTCCCAGTTGTAGATCAGCTGGGCTTCGCCGACCTGCTCGCCCATGCGGTCGCCGACCATGTGGACGCCGACCACGGCACCGTCCTTGACCTGGACGAGCTTGATCTCGCCCGCGGTCTTGAGGATCTTGCTCTTTCCGTTGCCCGCCAGGTTGTACTTCAGGGCGACGACCTTGTCCGCGCCGTAGATCTCCTTGGCCTTGGCCTCGGTGATGCCGACGGAGGCGACCTCCGGGTGGCAGTACGTCACCCGCGGGACACCGTCGTAGTCGATCGGAACGACCTTCAGACCGGCCAGACGCTCCGCCACCAGGATGCCCTCGGCGAAGCCGACGTGCGCGAGCTGGAGCGTCGGGACCAGGTCACCGACGGCGGAGATGGTCGGGACGTTGGTGCGCATGTACTCGTCGACGAGGACGTAGCCGCGGTCCATGGCGACCCCGGCCTCCTCGTAGCCCAGGCCCTGGGAGACCGGGCCGCGGCCGACGGCGACGAGGAGGAGCTCGGCCTCGAACTCCTTGCCGTCCGCCAGGGTGACCTTCACGCCGTCCTGCGTGTACTCGGCCTTCTGGAAGAAGGTGCCGAGGTTGAACTTGATCCCGCGCTTGCGGAACGCGCGCTCCAGCAGCTTCGAGGAGTTCTCGTCCTCGACCGGGACGAGGTGCTTCAGGCCCTCGATGACGGTGATGTCGGCACCGAAGGACTTCCACGCCGAGGCGAACTCGACGCCGATGACACCGCCGCCGAGGATGATCGCGGACTTCGGCACGCGGTCCAGGACGAGGGCGTGGTCGGAGGAGATGATGCGGTTGCCGTCGATCTCCAGGCCCGGCAGCGACTTCGGCACGGAGCCGGTGGCGAGGAGCACGTGGCGTCCCTGCACCCGCTGGCCGCCCACGTCGACGGAGGTGGGGGAGGACAGCCGGCCCTCACCCTCGATGTACGTCACCTTCCGGGAGGCGATGAGCCCCTGGAGGCCCTTGTACAGGCCCGAGATGACGTCGTCCTTGTACTTCTGGACGGCCGGCACGTCGATGCCCTCGAAGGTGGCCTTGACGCCGAACTGCTCGCTCTCGCGGGCCTGGTCGGCGATCTCGCCCGCGTGGAGCAGGGCCTTGGTGGGGATGCAACCCTTGTGCAGGCAGGTGCCGCCGACCTTGTCCTTCTCGATCAGGGCGACGTCCAGGCCCAGCTGCGCCCCGCGCAGGGCCGCGGCGTAACCACCGCTACCACCGCCGAGGATCACTAGGTCGAAAACGGTGCTGGCGTCGTTCGCCACGTCACGTCCTCCATGCATGTGCGCCGCCGGTCTCCGATGACCGGCTGGCGGCTGGTGTCCGGCCGCTTGATGCTTCGGCCCTTCGGTGGGGGCCCTGTCCTGCCGGGCTCCATCTTTGCACTTGTTCGAGGCGGACGAGACGCCGGGATGGAGTGTGAGACACCCCACGTACAGGTGAAGGGGCGCGGGGAACTGCGCGAACAGCCCCCACGCCCCTGCGGCCGCCGTACTACGGCCCGGACCGGGTCCTCAGGCGAAACCTCAGCCCAGGTCGCCGGCGGCGGTCAGCTCCGCGAGCCGCACCAGCGTGCGCACGGCCGACCCCGTACCGCCCTTGGGCGTGTACCCGAACGGGCCACCCTCGTTGAACGCGGGCCCGGCGATGTCCAGGTGCGCCCAGGTGATGCCCTCGCCCACGAACTCGCGCAGGAACAGGCCGGCGACCAGGCCGCCGCCCATCCGCTCGCCCATGTTCGCGATGTCGGCGACGGAGGAGTCCATCCCCTTGCGCAGGTGCTCCGGCAGCGGCATCGGCCAGGCCGGCTCGCCGACCTCGTCCGCGGCCTCGTACACCGCCGTGCGGAACGAGTCGTCGTTCGCCATGACGCCGAACGTCCGGCTGCCCAGCGCCAGCATCATCGCGCCGGTCAGCGTCGCGACGTCCACGATCGCGTCCGGCTTCTCCAGCGAGGCCGCCCACAGGGCGTCGGCGAGCACCAGCCGGCCCTCGGCGTCGGTGTTGAGCACCTCGACGGTCTTGCCGCTGTACATGCGCAGCACGTCACCCGGGCGCACGGCCGAGCCGGACGGCATGTTCTCGGCGAGCGCCAGCCACCCGGTGACGTTGACCCGCAGGCCCAGCCGGGCGGCGGCGACGACGGCGGCGAACACGGCGGCGGCACCGCTCATGTCGCACTTCATCGTCTCGTTGTGGCCGGCCGGCTTCAGGGAGATGCCGCCCGAGTCGTAGGTGATGCCCTTGCCGACGAACGCGAGGTGCTTGTCGGCCTTGGCGTGCGTGTACGACAGCTTGACCAGGCGCGGGGTGGCCTCGGAGCCGCCGCCGACGCCCAGGAGGCCGCCGTAGCCGCCCTTGACGAGGGCCTTGTCGTCGAGCACCTGCACCTTGATGCCGTGCTCCTTGGCCGCGCCCTGGGCGATGGCCGCGAACGCCTGCGGGGTGAGGTCGTTCGGCGGGGTGTTGACCAGGTCGCGGGCGCGGTTGAGCTCCTCGCAGACGGCGGCGGCGCGGACGAGGGCCGCCTTGTGGGCGGCGTCGCGCGGCTTGCCGCCGAGCAGCACGGCCTCGGCCAGCGGGCCCTTGCCGTTCTTCGCCTTGCCGTTCTTGGCGTCCTTGGCGGTGTCCTTGTACGTGTCGAAGGAGTACGCGCCGAGCAGCACGCCCTCGCCGATCGCGCCGAGGGCGCCGGGACCGTCCACGGGCAGGGCGAACGCGGCCTTGCGGCAGCCGGCGAGGGCCCGGGCGGCCACGCCCGCCGCCTTGCGCAGCGCCTCGGCGTCGTACCCGGCGTCCGCGTCCTTGCCGTCCGGCTCCGCGCCCAGGCCCACTGCCACGACCAGCGGCGCCTTGAAGCCGGACGGGGCGGGCAGCTTCGTCAGCTCGCCCTCGGCACCCGAGGCGCCGAGGGTCTCGAGGACGCCGGCCAGCCTGCCGTCGTACGCCTTGTCCACGGCCTCGGCGCCGGGGGCGGCAACGGGGCCCTCGGCGCCCTTGGCGACACCGATCACGATCGCGTCGGCCCGCAGGCCGGGCGCCGCGGAGGTGCTGAGAGTCAGAGCAGTCACGGTGGTGGGATCTCGCTTCCGATGTGAAGTTGCTGTTGGCCGATGAGGGGTGGGTCGACCGGGCCCGAGAGCCGACCCTAGGTCCACGCCTGGGTGTACATGGCACCGGGGGTTTCACCCTGTCGGCGAACACCCGGGACGAGACTACGCGCGTACGCCCGTTCGCTCATGCCCGTGGGTGGTCCTCGTCACGCTCGCTCGGCGCTCAGCCCTGGGGAACGCCGCCCCACGGCGCGGGCTCCGCCGGCCGCAGCGCCGCCTCGACCGAGGTCCCCGCCAGCCGGTCGGCCAGCGAGCGGCGGCCGGGAAAGAGGACGGGCAGCGCGTTGACGAGGAACAGCAGCACCGCCACCGCCCACACCAGCACCGACAGCAGGAACTCGCCCTCCAGCAGCAGCACGCAGGCCAGGGCGTACACGGCGACGTCCGCGACGGTGGTGACGGCGGCCCGGCGCAGGGCGTGGCGGGACAGGCGCGGGCTGACCCGCAGGCCGAGCACGCCCTTGCCGAGGGTCCGGCCCAGCAGCGCGAGCGTGCCCCACTGGTACAGGAACGTGACGACGACCAGCGCCCCGAAGGCCTCCTCGACGTCCAGCACCGCGCTGTCCCACAGCGACAGCCCGACCGTCTCGGAGGCGCCGACGACGTCACCGCGCGAGGTGAGCAGGTCGAAGCCGCCGCGCGTGGCGAGGTCCGGCACGTCGGTGACGAGCGCGGTGACGCGGTGGAAGGTGAGGGCGGCGAGCAGCCAGGCGGCCGCCGCCACCAGGGCGAAGTCGACGAACCAGGCCAGGGCGCGGCGCAGTGTGAACACGGAAGGTCCCCCCCATCGTCCCGTCGTGTCCGGGTACGGGCGCAGAGCCTAACCGCCGAGCGACAGGACCACGAGGGCCGCCGTCGCGGCCGTCTCGGCCAGGGCGCCGAAGACGTCGCCGGTGACCCCGCCGAACCGGCGGGTGCAGCGCCGCAGCAGCAGGTCGGCGGCGGCCAGGGCGAGCAGGACCGCGGCCGCGGCGCGCAGTGCCCCGTACGGGCCGAGGAGCACGCCCCAGGCGGCCGCCGCGGCCGTGCAGACGGCGGTGACGGCCAGCGCGCCGGGCACCGGCACCACGCCGGCGACCGCCGCCCCCAGCCCCTCCGGGCGGGCGGCCGGCACGCCGGTCCGCGCGGCCAGGGTGAGCGCCAGCCGGGCCGCGACCGCCGAGGTCACCGCCGCGAGGGCGCCCCGCGTCCAGGAGCCGGCGTACAGCTGCGTGAGCGCGGCGATCTGGGCCAGCAGCACCAGGACGAGGGTGAGCACCCCGAACGGCCCGATGTCCGACTGCTTCATGATCCGCAGCGCGTCCTCGGCGGGCTTGCCGCTGCCCAGCCCGTCGGCGGTGTCGGCGAGCCCGTCCAGGTGCAGGCCGCGGGTGAGCGCGGCGGGTACGGCGGCGGAGGCGACGGCGGCGAGCGGCGCGCCGGCGCCCAGGGCGAGCAGCAGCAGCCCGAGCGCCGCCGCCGAGCCGCCGACGGCCAGCCCGACCACCGGGGCGCTCAGCATGCCCCCGCGGGCGGCCTCCCGGTCCCACCGGCGCACCCGGACGGGCAGGACGGAGAGCGTGCCGAAGGCGAAGCGGAGGCCGTCGAGAGGTGAGGTCCTGAGCACCGGCGCAGGTTACCGGTCGGTCGGGGGCCGGAGCGCCCCGGGCCGAAGCGTGCGCGGCAATTACGGGTAATGTGCGCATATGGGGCACTGGTGGGAGCGGAACATCCTGGAGCCGGGCAAACTCCCGCTGCTGCTGGCCCTCGGCGCCTTCGTGATCACCTTCGTGGTCACCCGGGTCATCACCCGGCTGATCCGGGCCGGCCGGGGCCCGTTCGGCAACGTCAAGGCGGGCGGGCTGCACATCCACCACGTGGTCCCCGGTGTCGTCCTCACCGTCGTCGGCGGCTTCGGCGCCGTGGCCGCCGACCGGCACGGCGCCGGTGGGGCGGTGGCCGCGGTCGTCTTCGGCGTGGGCGCCGGGCTGGTCCTGGACGAGTTCGCGCTGATCCTGCACCTGGACGACGTGTACTGGAGCGAGGAGGGCCGCAAGAGCGTCGAGGTCGTGGTGCTCACCGCCGCCCTGGTCGGCCTGCTGCTGGCCGGTTTCGTGCCGTTCGGCGTCAACGACATGACCCAGGAGGAGCTGCAGGACCGAGGCGGCGTCATCGCCACCATCGCCGTGAACTTCCTCTTCTCCCTCGTCTGCCTGGGCAAGGGCAAGGCCCGCCTCGCGGTCTTCGGAGTGGTCGTGCCCCTGATCGCCCTCTTCGGCGCCGTCCGCCTGGCCCGCCCCGGCTCCCCCTGGGCCCGCCGCTGCTACCGCCGCCGGCCCCGCGCCCGCGCCCGGTCCGTACTGCGCGCCTACCGCCACGACCGCCGCTGGTCCGGCCCCCGCCGCGCCGTCCAGGACTGGATCGGCGGCAAGCCCGACCCCCGCCCGGTCGGGGCGGCCCACGACCGCTGACCGTGTGGCGGCCGACCTCGTGACCGCGCCCGGTCGGGGTGGTCGGCTACCACTGACCGTGTCGCAGTCGGCCCCGGGCCCGCGCCCGGTCGGGGTGGGCGGCCGCCGCTGATCGCGCTGCCGCCGGCGCCGCGGCCGGGCCGGTCGCTGCTCCGTGGCTGCCGCCACGACCGCCGCCGGTCCGGGCCCCGGCGCACCGTTCAGGACTGGATCGGGGGCAGGTCCGACTTCCGCCCGGTCGGGGTGAGCGGCGACCGCTGACCGTGTGGCGGCCGGTGGCCGCCGTACCGGCGTCGTGCCGCGCCGGCCAGGCACAGTGCTCCCGCGGTCGTCAGCGCGGCCAGGTGCTCGCGGCCCGCCAGGTTCTCCTTGAGCAGCACCTCGGTCACTATGGCCGCGCTCACCGCACCCGCCGTGACGTAGGCGCCGTACCGCCACGCCACGAAGACGGCGAGACCCACCACGGCCGCCGAGGGCCCGGTGTCCACCACCCGCGCGTCCGAGCCGGCCAGGCCGAGCGCGGAGTGCGGGCCGAGCGCGATGCCGGCGCGCGCGTACAGCGTCCCGGCGAGCGTGGCCACGTACGCGAGGGCCAGCGTCCGCCACCAGCCCAGGCAGATCTCCGCGATCCCGAACACGCACAGGATCTGGACGAGCGCCCCCCACACGGGCAGGTCCAGCGCCGGGACGAACAGCGACAGCGGGGTGCGCAGCAGGGCCGGCCCCAGCGGGTCCCGGGCCCGCACGCCACCCACCTCCTGCACGAGCCGGTAGCCCCAGGGCTGGTTCTGCGCGAACTGCAGCAGCGCCGTCAGGCACACCGCGCCGAGCGTCATCGGCACCGCCCGCGGACCCCGCCCCCGCAGGGGCTCGCGCACGGTGACGTACAGCAGTCCCCACTCGGCGCGGACCCAGCGGACGAGCGTTCTCCTCACGCCGCCCTCACCGGCGCGTCTCCAGATGCCGGCGGTGCACCCACTTCGGCAGCCCCGGCGCCTCCAGGAACCCCTCCGCACGCGCCGCCGCCAGACCGATGCGCGGCAGGTCCGCGCTCTTCTCGAAGAGCAGGAAGCGGGGCTCCCAGATGGGCCGGTACTTGGCGTTGGCGCGGTACAGCGACTCGATCTGCCACCAGCGGGAGAAGAAGCTGAGCAGCGACCGCCACAGCCTCAGCACCGGACCGGCCCCGAGCCGCGCCCCGCGTTCGAACACGGACCGGAACATCGCGAAGTTCAGCGACACCTGGGTGACCCCGACGTCCCCGGCCCGGCGCAGCAGTTCGAGGACCATGAACTCCATCAGCCCGTTCCCGGCGTCGCGGTCCCGGCGCATGAGGTCCAGCGACAGCCCGTGCGGCCCCCACGGCACGAAGGACAGCAGGGCCCGCAGCCGGCCCTCGGCGTCGGTGCACTCCAGCATCACGCAGCTCCCGTCCGCCGGGTCCCCGAGCCGGCCGAGCGCCATGCTGAACCCGCGCTCGGTCGCCCCGTCCCGCCAGTCGTCCGCCCGCCGGACGAGGTACGCCATCTCCTGCGCCGGGATGTCCTCGTGCCGCCGGACACGCACCCGGTACCCGGCCCGCCGCACCCGGTTGTAGGCCTGCCGCACGGTGCGCATCGCCCGGCCCTCCAGGGTGAACTCGGCGACGTCCACGACCGCCTCGTCCCCGAGTTCCAGCGCGTCCAGCCCGTGCCGGGCGTAGACCGTCCCGGCCTCCTCGCCCGCGCCCATCACCGCCGGGATCCAGCCGTGCGCCCGCGCCTCGGCCAGCCACGGCAGGATCGCGCCGGGCCACGCCTCCGGATCCCCGATCGGGTCCCCGGAGGCCAGGCTGACCCCGCCGACCACCCGGTAGGCCACGGCCGCCTTGCCGGTCGGCGACCACACCACGCTCTTCTCCCGGCGCAGCGCGAAGTACCCCAGCGAGTCCCGTTCGCCGTGCCGCTCCAGCAGCTCCCGCAGCCGCTTCTCGTCGTCCTCGGTGAGCGGGTCGACGGCCCGCCGGGAACGGAACGCGGCGTAGAGGACGGCGAGGACCAGAGCCGTGCTGAGCACGTTGACGGCGACGTTCGCCCAGTTGGGCGGGTCGACCCCGGGGAAGCGGGACTCCTCGGCGGCGACCGACACCAGCCGCAGCGTGCCGTAGTGCCAGCGCTCCAGGAACGTCGAACGGGCCGCGTCCGGCGCTTCGTTGGTGACCGTCACCAGCAGCCCGGCCAGCAGCGAGGCGAGCAGCCCGCCGCCGGCGGCGACACTCGCCGCGAGCCGCGGGTTGGACCGGTCGCCCTTGGCGTAGAACTCCCGCCGCCCGGCCAGCAGCGCGCCGACGAAGCCGGCCGTCAGCACCAGCGAGACCCAGTTCTGCGCGTACCGCCGGATCTCCGGGAAGACCATGGCGAACGCGAACAGGACCAGGAACGACCCGCTCAGCGCCAGGTTGAGGATCCATGCGGCCCGCTTGCGCCGCCGCATCGTGATCGCCAGGAACGCGGTGAACACACCCGAGGCGAAGCCCGCGGTCAGCAGGTACGGGGTGAAGAAGTTCTGCTGGTTGTGCCGGCGCACGTCCTGGCCCAGCGACACCCACACGGCACTCAGGAAGTTGACGAAGGAGACGGCCCGCAGATACCAGACGGCGAGGGCGGCGGCCCGCCGGGAGGCCCCGGTGGACCGCCGCCCCGGCTCGGCCTGCTCTTCAACGGCAATTCGGGCATCTCCCATGAGGGAGGATCATATGGGGGACGCCCCGGCGAACTGCTCTTTTCCGCCCGCCGTGGTGTACGCGCGCGCCCGGCTCACGCCCCCTCCGCGTCCGGCTCCTTCCCGTCCCCGCCCTCCGGCCGCTCGGGGAGCTCGGCGGCCAGCGCGGCGGCGGCCCGCACGAGCGGCAGCGCCAGCAGCGCGCCCAGCCCCTCGCCGACCTTCACGCCCTGGTCCAGCAGCGGCTCCAGGGCCATCCGGTCCAGCGCCTTCGCCTGCCCCGGCTCCCCGCTGTCGTGCCCGGCCAGCCACCAGTCCGGCGCCCGGAACGCCACCCGCTGCGCGACCAGCGCGCACGCGGCGGCCACCACCCCGTCCAGGATCACCGGCAGCTTCCGCACCGCGCACTGCAGCAGGAACCCGGTCATCGCCGCCAGGTCCGCCCCGCCCACGGTCGCGAGCAGCAGCAACTGGTCCCCGAGCACCGGCCGCGCCCGCCGCAGCGCGTCCCGGATCGCCGCGCACTTGCGCATCCACGCCAGGTCGTCGATGGGCAGCCCGCCCCGCCCGGTCACCACGGACGCGTCGGTCCCGCACAGCGCGGCGATCAGCACCGCCGCCGCCGTCGTCCCGCCGACGCTGACGTCACCGAGGACCACCAGGTCCGTCCCCGAGTCGGCCTCCTCGTCGGCGACGGCGACCCCGGCCCGGAAGGCCGCCTCCGCCTCCTCGGCGGTGAGCGCGTCCTCGACGTCGATACGGCCGCTGCCGCGCCGCACCCGGTGCCGTACGACCTCCTCCGGGAAGGCGTCCGGCGGGCAGTCCACGGCCATGTCCACCACGCGCACCGGCACCTGGAGCCGGCGCGCGAGCACCGCCACCGGGCCGGCGCCCTCCAGCACCGCCCGCACCAGCTGCTCGGTCCCGCCCGCGGGCCGCGCGGAGACGCCCCGTTCGGCGATGCCGTGGTCACCGGCGAAGAGCACCACCCGGGGCCGCTCGACCGGCCGCACCGGTACGGCGCCCTGCGCGGCGGCCAGCCACTCGCCCAGCTCGTCCAGACGTCCGAGCGACCCGGGCGGCACGACCAGGCGCTCGCGCCGGGCCTCGGCGTCGCGGCGTACGCCCCCGTCCGGGCGCTCGATCAGATCGGTGAAGTCGTCCAGTTCAAGACTGCTCATTCGCCGAACAGTACCGGCAGCGCACGCGCCCTCCCGCGCCACACCGCCACCCCGCGGGTGCCACGTCGTTGCACCCAAGATCGGTATCCCCTACGTTCCGGTTTGCAGCGGAATGTCGCTTAGGGAGCCGCCATGCAGCCGTCGCCCCCCGTCCCGCGGCCCACCCAGCCGTCCGACCCCTTCCAGGAACCGCGCCGTGCGGACTGCCCCTGGTGCGGCTCACCGCGGCTGCGCACCCGGCTGCGGGCGCCCGACCCGCTGCGGCACCGGCCGGGCACCTTCGTCCTCGACGAGTGCCGCGACTGCGCCCACACCTTCCAGAACCCCCGGCTCGCCGCCGAGGGACTCGCCTTCTACCACCGGGACTTCTACGAACGGCACCTGGAGGAGTTCACCGCGCGCGTCCTGCCCGACCGCGCGGCCCGCCGCCGGCACCGGGCCGCCGCCCACAAGCTGTCGCTGCTGCCCGACCCCGAGAGCTGGCTCGACGTGGGCACGGGCCACGCCCGCTTCCCGGAGGCGGCCAAGGAGTTCTTCCCGTACACCAGCTTCGACGGCCTGGACCCGACGGCCCGGGTGGAACAGGCCCTCCTGCGGGGCCGGGTCGAGGAGGCCCACCGCGGCTACCTGAGCACCCCGGGCACGGCCGCCCGGCTGCGCCTGCGCTACGACGTGGTCAGCATGTTCCACCACCTGGAACAGGCCCCCGATCCGCGCGCCGAACTCCGCGCCGCCCTCACCGCGCTGCGCCCCGGCGGCCACCTGGTCGTCGAAGTAACCGACCCGCTCTGCCTGTTCGCCGCCGTGCTGGGCCGATGGTGGCTGCCCTACGGCCAGCCCCGCCACCTGCACCTGATGCCCCTGGCCAACCTCCGTGAGGAGCTGGAGACCCAGGGCTGCACGGTCCTCGTCACCGACCGCCAAGCCCCCCACGTCCCCCGCGACCTGACGGCGGCGGTCTGCCTGGCCGTGGCCGCCGCGCCTCCCCTCCTGAGAGCGGCGACCGCTCCGCTGCGGGCCCTCGCCGCGGCCCTGGACCGCACCCTGGCCCCCCTGTCCCGCCGCACCCGCCTGTCGAACGCCTACCGGATCGTGGCGCGCAAGGATCACTAGATCCCGGGCCGTTCGCTGCCTACGATGCGGCACCTCACTCAGGGGCGCGGGGAACTGCGCGACAAGCCACGGTCCACGCGCGCCCGGGCACGAGCAGGGCCCCCACGGCGAACGGCCGGCGCCGGCGTCGGACGGCAGAGCCACTCACCCCCGCAGCACCAACCCCTGCCCCGCCACGACAAGCAGCACCTGCTCGCACTCCGCCGCGAACGCCGCGTTCAGGCGCCCGAGTTCGTCCCGGTAGCGCCGCCCCGAAGCGGTCGCGGGGACGATGCCCGAGCCGACCTCGTTGGACACGGCGACCACGGTCCGCCGCGTGGCACGCACCGCCTCCGCGAGCTCCCGCACCCGCTCGCGCAGCGCCTTCTCCCCGCCGTCCGCCCACTCCGCGTCGTCCCACGCCCCCACCGCGTCCATGACGTCCGTCAGCCACAGCGAGAGGCAGTCGACCAGCAGCGGCGGCCCGTCCCCGGCGAGCAGCGGGACCAGGTCGGTCGTCTCCGCCGTGCGCCACGACCCCGGCCGCCGCTCCCGGTGCGCGGCCACCCGCGCGGCCCACTCCGTGTCCCCGCTCCGCGTCCCGCCGGTCGCCACGTACAGCACCTCCGGGAACGACTCCAGCCGCCGCTCGGCCTCCACCGACTTGCCCGAGCGCGCCCCGCCCAGCACCAGCGTCCGGCGGGGCACGTCCGGCACCTCCTCGTACGCCCCGACCGCCAGCGTCGTACCGTCCGGCACGGCCCGCGCACCGGCCGCCGCGAGCCGGCGCCGCAGCTCGGCGCCCTGCGGCACGTCGTGGTCCAGGTGGACGGCGACGACGTCCGTGGCCGGCCCGGCGGACCCCACCGCGCGCAGCCGGGCCAGCGCGTCCGGGCGCCCCACGACGTCGGCGAGGACCAGGTGGTACGACTCCGCCGTCGCCTCCTCGAGACCGGCCGGCGCCCCGCCCGGCGGCAGGTACAGCAGCCGCTGCCCGTCCGGTCCCGTCACCGCGTACCCGGTGCCGCCCGCGTCCATCGCCAGGGCCCGCACCCGATGCCCCGTCAGCAGCGCCAACTCCCGCCCGTCCGGCACCCGGCCGGGCTGCGGCAGCCCGGCCGGCACCTCCACCGGGGGCCCGTCGTGCGGATGCGACAGCAGCACCTGCCGCACGCCGCCCAGCGAATGCCCCGACCGCGCGGCGGCGAACGCCGCACCCGGCGTCAGGTCGAGCAGCAGCGCCCCGTCCACCAGCACCGCGGTGGCGGCCCGCGCGTCCGGCCCCAGGGCGGTCGCGCAGACGGCGCAGGGACAGTCGGGGCGGGGCAGCCCCGCGGGGGCGCCGGTACCGAGCACAGTGACTTCCACGCACCGATTTTCACCTGTCACGGCCGCTCTTGCGCTTCCGGCTAGGCTGCGAGCAGGAGCCGGACCAAGATCCGGCTCCCGCTCTGCATGTGCTCACACCAGGGAGGCCCGCATGACGGCATGGACGTGGCGGTTCGAGAAGACCGACGGGACCGAGGTCCCGCCCGCCGTGCAGCCGGAGGAGTTCACCACCCAGGGCGATGCCGAGTCCTGGATCGGGGAGCACTGGAAGGCGCTGCTGGACGGCGGCGCGGACCAGGTGCGGCTGTTCGAGGAGACCAGTGAGATCTACGGCCCGATGAGCCTGCACGCCGACGCGCCGTAACCCGCCGGGGGCCGGCAGGGGTGGGGAGGGGCCTCCCGGGCTCGGCGCCCTTCCTCACCGCACTCGCCGGCCTCACTGCTCGCCCAGGGTGACCTCCGCCGTCTTCTCGGCGCCGCCCCGCTCGAAGGTCACCGACGTGCGCTGCCCGGGCCTGTCCGCGGCCAGTGCCTCGGAGAGCGCCGTGGTCGTGGTGACCGGGGTGTCGCCCAGCTTGGTGATCACGTCGCCCGGCCGCAGCCCCGCCTTGTCGGCGGCCCCGCCGTTCGTGACGGTGACCACCGCGGCCCCGGCCGGCCGGTAGTTCTCGTCGACGACCGTCCGCGCGGTGATGCCGAGCGCGGCGCGCCCGGAGTCGACGACCTTGCCCTTCTCCACGATCTGGCCGGCGACCGTCTTCACCATCGACGCCGGGATGGCGAACCCGATGCCGGGCGCCGCGCCGCCGCCGAGGTCGGGGTCGGCCGCGGCGAGCGTCGGGATGCCGATGACCCGCCCGTCCAGGTCGACCAGCGCGCCGCCGCTGTTGCCGGGGTTGATGGCGGCCGACGTCTGCACCATGTTGGCGATGGTCGCGCCCGTACCGCCGTCCGAGCCGCCCTCGCTGACGGTCCGTCCGGTCGCCGAGACGATGCCCTGGGTCACGCTGGACGACAGCCCGAGCGGCGAGCCCATGGCCAGCACGATCTGGCCGACCGCCACCTTGTCGGAGTCCCCGAACACCGCCGCCTTCAGCCCGGTCGGCACCTTGTCCAGCTTGATCACCGCGAGGTCCTGCTCCGGGTAGGAGTACACCAGGCGGGCGGTGAGCGGTTCCTCGTTGTGGGCCGTGGTGACCTTGAAGGTCTTCTCCGAGCCGACCACGTGGGCGTTGGTGACGATGTGCCCCCGGTCGTCGTACACCACCCCGGAGCCCAGGCCGCGGCTCGCCTGGATCTGCACGACCGACGGCAGCACCGCCTTGATCACCTTCATGTACTGGCTCTGCAGGTCCCCCGCGGTGAGCGGCGCCGCCGCCCGGCTGGCCGGGGCCTGCTTGGCCGGCGCCGCCGGGCCGGCCGTACAGGCGGCGAGGAGGAGCGCGGCACACACGAGCACGGGGACGGAGGCGACCCTCCGAAGGGCACGGCGACGGGAAGCGTCCATGCCCCGAGTGTTCCTAGGGCCGCCGCCCCGGACCCCCGTGTACGCCCGAACGGCCCACCCCCGTCCGCCGGACGGGCGCGGAAGCGGTCCCCGGGGGCGCGGTGGCGGAGGCCGGACTCGGCGCCCAGGGCAGACCCACGGCCGCACACGCACGGCTCGCGCCCCGCCGGGCCGGTACCGCCTACTCGCTGACCGGGACACGGAGCCGGAGGCGCACCCTCGCCCCCGCGCGCCGGACAGGCGTTCCTCAGCCGCGGACCCCGCACAGGTGCAGCAGGGCGGCGACGCCGCGGTAGGGGTCCGTGCGGCCGGCTCGTTCCTCCACGGCCAGCAGGGTTTCCAGGTCGTCCGGGAGTCCGGCGTCGTCGGCCGCCGTGTCGGTGAAGACCCGGACGCCGTACCAGGCGTGCAGCGGGGCCGCGATGCCCGCCAGGGTGGCGGTGAGGGCCGACAGCCGGTCGGCCCGGACGTCCAGGCCGAGGCGGATGGGGGTCCCCCCGTTCGAGTCTGTTCGGGAATGGGGGAGGTGCGCCGTCGTGTCGAAGGCGGCCAGCGCGCCCGGCCAGTCCCCGGAGAGACCCGGGCGCATCGCCAGCGCGTCGCCGTTGCGGACCAGCAGGGAGAGCAGCCCGCCCGGTGCCAGCATCCGGGCCAGCCCGGCGACCAGCGGGTCGGGCTCCTCGACGTACATCAGGACGCCGTGGCACAGCACCACGTCGAAGCTGCCCGGCAGGAAGTGCACCCCGGTGTCCCGCCCGTCGCCCTGCACCAGCCGGACCCGCTCCCGGATGCCCTCCGGCTCACCGGCCAGCGCCTCACGCGCGGCCGCGATCATCGTGTCGTCCTGCTCGACCCCGGTCACCTGGTGCCCGAGCCGGGCCAGCCGCAGCGCCTGGGTGCCCTGGCCCATCCCCACGTCGAGCACCCGCAGCCGCCGCCCGACCGGGAACCGCCCGGCTATCTGCTCGTCGAGCTGCCGGGCCACCAGCTCCTGCCGCACGGCATCGCGCAGATGACCCAGCCCGCTGAGCCGCTGGTCGGCCGCACCCCCGGTGAAAGCGTCTGCGCTCAGGGCCGCTCTCCGCGCTTGACCTGCGGCTTCGGCAGCCGGAGCCGGCGAACCTGGAGGGAGCGCATCAGGGCGTAGGCGACCGCGCCCCGCTTGTTCTGGTCCGGGAATCGCTCGCTCAGGCGCTTCTTCAGCCGGAAGCCGCTGACGGCCCCGTCCAGCACGATCAGCACGATCACGACCAGCCACAGCAGCAGCGCGATGTTCTGGATCGCCGGCACCCGCACCACGCTCAGCACGAGGATCACCACGGCCAGCGGCAGGAAGAACTCCGCCACGTTGAACCGCCCGTCCACCCAGTCGCGGGCGTACCGGCGCACCGGCCCCTTGTCCCGGGCGGGCAGATAGCGCTCGTCCCCACTGGCCAGCGCCTGGCGCTGCCGCTCCAGGGCCTGCCGGCGCTCCTCGCGCTGACGCTTGGCGGCGTCCTTGCGGTTCGTCGGGGTCCGGGCGACGCTGCGGCGCTGGGACTGGGCCTCACTGCGCTTGGGCGTCGGCCTCCCCTTGGGGGCCTGCGGGTCACGGGGCTGCTTGGAGTCGGTCACCGCCGCCTTGGTGGCGGGGGCCTTCTCTTCGTTGGCACGGCTACGGAACACAAAACCCAAGGGTACGGGCTCCACCGGCATGGACCCCAGCCTCGCGGGGAACGATCCGGCAACACCGGGCGTCTCCAGGGGGACAGAGCGGACGTTCCGGTGGGGGTGCCGGCGGTGCCGGCGGGGGACGCCGGTGGGGTACCACCTACTCCCTGCGCCGGAGCGGCCGCATCCGCAGTCGTCCTTGGGGATGAGCGCATCACCCCACGAACAGTGCGGTAATGGAGTCAGGGCCCGTACTGTGGGTTCTGTCGCAGGATCGGTGAGCTGGAGTTCCGTCAGAAGGGGGCGCGCGAAGCCCATGAGCGGTGTCATGAAGCGTATGGGGATGATCTTCCGCGCGAAGGCGAACAAGGCCCTTGACCGGGCCGAGGACCCGCGCGAAACCCTCGATTACTCGTACCAGAAGCAGCTGGAGCTGCTGCAGAAGGTACGCCGCGGCGTCGCCGACGTCGCCACCTCCCGCAAGCGCCTGGAACTGCAGCTCAACCAGCTGCAGCAGCAGTCCGGCAAGCTCGAGGACCAGGGCCGCAAGGCGCTCGCGCTGGGCCGCGAGGACCTGGCCCGCGAGGCACTGTCCCGCCGCGCCGCCCTCCAGCAGCAGGTGACCGACCTGGAGACGCAGCACGCCACCCTCCAGGGCGAGGAGGAGAAGCTCACCCTGGCGGCCCAGCGCCTGCAGGCCAAGGTGGACGCCTTCCGCACGAAGAAGGAGACCATCAAGGCCACCTACACCGCCGCCCAGGCCCAGACCCGCATCGGCGAGGCCTTCTCCGGCATCTCCGAGGAGATGGGCGACGTCGGTATGGCCATCCAGCGCGCCGAGGACAAGACGGCCCAGCTCCAGGCCCGGGCCGGCGCCATCGACGAGCTGCTCGCCTCCGGTGCCCTGGACGACCAGTCCGGCATGGCCAAGGACGACATCCAGGCCGAGCTGGACCGGCTCTCCGGTGGTACGGATGTAGAGCTGGAACTGCAGCGCATGAAGGCCGAGCTGGCCGGGGGCCAGCCCCAGCAGGCGATCGAGGGCGGCACCGGCCAGGCGCAGACCCAGCAGCAGCCGCAGGACACCCCGCGCTTCGACAAGCAGTAGTCCGGCGCCGGGGCCAGAGCCGAGGAGACGGACGTGATCGTACGGATCATGGGGGAGGGCCAGGTCGAACTGGCCGACTCCCACTTCGCCGAGCTGAACAAGCTGGACGACGAGCTCCTGCAGAAGATGGAGAGCGGCGACGAGGCGGGCTTCCGCCACACCCTCGCCGCCCTCCTGGACGCGGTCCGCACCCTCGGCACCCCGCTGCCGGACGACGCCCTGGAACCGTCGGAACTGATCCTGCCGTCCCCCGACGCCACGCTGGAGGAGGTCCGGGAGATGCTCAGCGAGGACGGGCTGATCCCGGGCTGACCGATTTCCGGGCGGCCCGGGAGCGGTGACGTGCGGGCACCGTACTGTGCACCCGTGAGCACTCTCGAACGCGCCCGGTGCGGCCTGAAGGCCCACCCCCTGGCACTGGACGCGGCCATCGCGGCGGGCGTCCTCATCTGCATGACCGCCGGCTCCTTCGTGACCCCCCAGGGTGCGAACGGCGTCACCTGGGGCCTGCGCACCCCCGCCCTGCCGAGCCTGCTGCTCATGCTGCTCGCCGCGACGGCGCTCGTCTTCCGCCGCCGCGCCCCGAAGACGGTGCTCGCCGTCACCGGCACCCTCTCCGTGATCGAGTTCGTCACCGGCGACCCGCGCGCCCCCGTGGGCATGACCGCCGTGGTCGCCCTCTACACCGTCGCCTCCACCACCGACCGGTCCACCACCTGGCGGGTCGGCCTGCTCACCATGACCGTGCTGACGGCCGCCGCCATGCTCGGCGGCCCTCTGCCCTGGTACGCCCAGGAGAACCTGGGCGTGCTCGCCTGGACCGGTATCGGCGCCACCGCCGGGGACGCCGTCCGCAGCCGCCGCGCGGTCGTCCGGGCCATGCGGGAGCGCGCCGAACGCGCCGAGCGCACCCGGGAGGAGGAGGCCCGCCGCCGGGTCGCCGAGGAGCGGCTGCGCATCGCCCGCGACCTCCACGACGTCGTCGCCCACCACATCGCGCTGGTCAACGTGCAGGCCGGGGTCGCCGCCCATGTCATGGACAAGCGGCCCGACCAGGCCAAGGAGGCCCTCGCCCACGTCCGCGAGGCCAGCCGCTCCGCCCTGAACGAGCTGCGGGCCACGGTCGGCCTGCTCCGCCAGTCCGGCGATCCCGAGGCCCCCACCGAGCCGGCGCCGGGCCTCGACCGCCTCGAGGACCTCGCGGACACCTTCCGCAACGCCGGACTCCCCGTCGAGGTGGCTCGCGCCGACCAGGGCACCGAGCTCCCGGCCGCCGTCGACCTCGCCGCCTACCGGGTCGTCCAGGAGGCGCTGACCAACGTGCGCAAGCACGCGGGGCCCGCGGCCAGGGCCGAGGTCAGCGTCGTACGCGTCGGCACGGACATCGAGGTCACCGTCCTGGACGACGGCGCGGAGACGGACGGGGCCGGCGAGCCCGGGGACGCCGGCGGCGGGCACGGGCTGCTCGGCATGCGGGAGCGGGTCACCGCCGTCGGCGGCACCCTGACCACCGGGCCCCGCTACGGCGGCGGCTTCCGCGTCCATGCGATCCTGCCCGTCACCACCCGTACCACGGCCCCGGGGGAACCCGCATGACGATCCGTGTCCTGCTCGCCGACGACCAGGCACTGCTGCGCAGCGCGTTCCGGGTGCTGGTCGACTCCGAGCCCGACATGGAGGTGGTGGGGGAGGCCTCCGACGGCGCCGAGGCGGTCCGGCTGGCCCGGGAGCGGGCCGCCGACGTCGTCCTCATGGACATCCGGATGCCCGGCACCGACGGCCTCGCCGCCACCCGGCTGATCAGCGCCGACCCCGCCCTCGCGGACGTCCGCGTGGTCATCCTGACCACCTTCGAGGTGGACGACTACGTGGTGGGGGCCCTGCGCGCCGGGGCGTCCGGCTTCCTCGGCAAGGGCAGCGAACCCGAGGAGCTGCTGAGCGCCATCCGGGTCGCCGCCGGCGGCGAGGCCCTGCTCTCCCCGGCCGCCACCAAGGGCCTGATCGCCCGCTTCCTCGCCCAGGGCGACGACGGCCGCGACCCCGCCCGCGCGGCGCGGCTCGACGCGCTCACCGGCCGGGAGCGGGAGGTGCTGGTGCAGGTCGCCGGCGGGCACTCCAACGACGAGATCGCCGAACGCCTGGAAGTCAGCCCGCTGACGGTGAAGACGCACGTCAACCGGGCCATGGCCAAGCTCGGCGCCCGGGACCGGGCCCAGCTCGTCGTCATGGCCTACGAGTCGGGACTGGTACGCCCGAGGGCGGAGTGAACCCCACCCGCGTGTACTGCGCGCGCCGTACGGCGGGACGCGGGAAATGGACCTGGGGGCTCCACGTGCGGGCCCTGCCGTGGCTCAGGGTGTGCGGCGGGCGCCCATCTGCGCGTCCGCCGCAGCGTCTGCCGCTCGCAGAAGACCGCTCACAGAAGGGAGACCCCGATCCATGTCCTGGCTGTCGAGATTCAGCCTCGCGCAACGGGCCCTCGTGGGGCTCGTCCCGCTCATCGCGCTCGTCTTCGGGCTGATCGCGATACCCCAGATCGAGCAGCAGCTCCTGTCCACGTGCCGTCAGCGGCGACGGGCGCCATCGGCCTCCTCGTGGCCACCGGCACCCCGATGGGCGTGCCCGCGATGATCGGCATGCTGATGCTGATCGGCATCGTGGTGACGAACGCGATCGTGCTGATCGACCTGATCCACCAGTACCGCGCGCAGGGCCACGGCGCCGTGGGGGCCGTGATCGAGGGCGGCCGCCACCGCCTGCGCCCGATCCTCATGACCGCCCTGGCGACGATCTTCGCACTGCTGCCCATGGCCCTGGGCGTCACCGCGGCTTCATCGCCCAGCCGCTCGCGGTGGTCGTCATCGGCGGCCTGATCACGTCCACGCTGCTGACCCGCGATGCTGGAACTCGGCAAGGAGCGCCGGGCGGGCAGGCGCGCGGCGAAGCGGGACACGACGGCGGAGAAGACGCCGGATCCGGAACCGGCCGGAGCCTGACGGCACGGCGATGGCCGGGGCCCCGGGGGACCCGGCCATCGCCGTGTGTGCGCCGCTACGGCAGCGCCAGCATCCGCTCCAGCGCCAGCTTGGCGAACGCCTCCGTCTCCTTGTCGACCTGGATCCGGTTGACCAGGGTGCCCTCCGCCAGGGACTCCAGGGCCCAGACCAGGTGGGGCAGGTCGATGCGGTTCATGGTCGAGCAGAAGCAGACCGTCTTGTCGAGGAAGACGATCTCCTTGCCCTCGGGCGCGAAACGGTTCGCCAGCCGGCGCACCAGGTTCAGCTCGGTGCCGATGGCCCACTTGGAGCCGGCCGGTGCCGCCTCCAGGGCCTTGATGATGTACTCGGTCGAGCCGACGTAGTCGGCCGCGGCCACGACCTCGTGCCGGCACTCGGGGTGCACCAGGACGTTCACGCCCGGGATGCGCTCGCGCACGTCGTTGACCGAGTCGAGGCTGAAGCGGCCGTGCACGGAGCAGTGGCCGCGCCACAGGATCATCTTCGCCGCGCGCAGCTGCTCGGCGGTGAGCCCGCCGTTCGGCTTGTGCGGGTTGTAGACCACGCAGTCGTCCAGGGACATGCCCATGTCCCGCACCGCGGTGTTGCGGCCCAGGTGCTGGTCGGGCAGGAAGAGGACCTTCTCGCCCTGCTCGAAGGCCCAGTCGAGGGCGCGCTTGGCGTTGGACGAGGTGCAGATCGTGCCGCCGTGCCTGCCGGTGAACGCCTTGATGTCGGCGGAGGAGTTCATGTACGAGACCGGCACGACCTGGTCGGCCACGCCCGCCTCGGTGAGCACGTCCCAGCACTCGGCGACCTGCTCGGCCGTGGCCATGTCGGCCATCGAGCAGCCGGCGGCCAGGTCGGGCAGGACCACCTTCTGGTCGTCGGAGGTGAGGATGTCCGCCGACTCGGCCATGAAGTGCACACCGCAGAAGACGATGTACTCGGCCTCCGGGCGCGCGGCCGCGTCCCGGGCCAGCTTGAAGGAGTCGCCCGTGACGTCGGCGAACTGGATGACCTCGTCGCGCTGGTAGTGGTGGCCGAGCACGAAGACCTTGTCGCCGAGTTTCGCCTTGGCCGCGCGGGCGCGCTCGACCAGGTCGGGGTCGGACGGCGACGGCAGGTCGCCGGGACACTCGACGCCCCGTTCGCTCTTCGGGTCGGCCTCACGGCCGAGCAGCAGCAGGGCGAGCGGAGACGGCTGTACGTCGAGCTCCGGGGTCTGGGCGGTGGTCACGACACGCACCCTTTCTACTTTTCGTCTAACTGACGCTATCTATCATAACCGCTTCACGTCACTTTGACGATGGCCATTGCGTCCATGTGACGTGAATCCCGCCCGGGTCCCTCCGCAGGGCGCTGTCCGCCTCCGGGGGCATGTGCGAGCATGATGAAGGAACACGTAACGAGGAACACCTAAGAACGCGACCACGCGAATGCCCGGCCCGGAATGAATCCGCGGAAGCGCCGGTTGCACTCGTCGGCAAGCAGTCTCCGTACAACCCGGGAGAGATGTAGATGTCCGTATCGGACGAGACCACCACCGTCACCGACGGCATCATCCTGACCGACGCCGCCGCGTCCAAGGTCAAGGCCCTGCTCGACCAGGAAGGCCGTGACGACCTCGCCCTGCGCGTCGCCGTCCAGCCCGGCGGCTGCTCCGGCCTGCGGTACCAGCTCTTCTTCGACGAGCGCTCGCTCGACGGCGACGTCGTGAAGGACTTCGGCGGGGTCAAGGTCGTCACCGACCGCATGAGCGCTCCGTACCTCGGCGGCGCCACCGTCGACTTCGTGGACACGATCGAGAAGCAGGGCTTCACGATCGACAACCCGAACGCGACGGGCTCCTGCGCCTGCGGCGACTCCTTCAGCTGAGCCGGCCGGCCGGTGATCCGGCCACGGCCGACGGAAAAGGCGGCGGTGCCCTCCCCGGGCCCGCCGCCTTTCGGCTACCTGCCTTCGGTCACCGGCCTTCCGTCACCGCTGCGGCCGCAGTCCTCCGGACTCCGCCTTCGGGATGCGCGTGCCGTCCGTGCCGGTCACCGTCCGCCCGCCGAGCGGCGCGTCCAGCCGCACGGTCTTCTCGTAGAACCGGGCCATGGCCACGCACACCTTGCCGGGCCAGGACCTCCCGGTCACCGTCACCGCCACCCGGCCCGCGCTCTCCTTCGCCGAGGCCGTGTAGTCGGCGCACACCCCGCCCGTGAAGCTCACGGTCAGCTCGCGGCCGTCGGCGCGGTAGCCGTCCACCTTCACGCCGCTCGTCCGCGGCGCCGACGAGGGCCCGGCGGACGGCGCCGAGGACGACGGCGCGGGCGACGGCGACGCCAGGTACGCCGGGTCGACCGCCGGATACGCCACCGTGAAGGTGCCCCGGGCCGCCGGTCCCTTCACCTCGAACAGCCAGGACGGCACCAGCAGCCGTCGCCCGCCGGCCGAACGCGCGGCCAGCCCGAACACGGCCTTCTCCACCGTCGCCTCGTCCGCCGTGCCCGCGCTCCGACCGGACCCCGCCCCGGTCCGGTCGCACGGCTGCTCCAGCCGGTCCTTCAGCGGCACGGGACCGGTGCAGCCGCCGATCCCCATGCGGTGGCCGCCCTCGGGCGCCCGGTTCATCAGCGCGAGGGTCCGGCGGGCACTCAGCACGGGGTACACGTCCCCCTTCACCGGCGCCGCCAGCTGCCCGTGGCCCCCGACCAGCCGGCCCTTCTCGTCGACGGTGAGGCCGGTGGTCAGGCCGTACGTCGGCAGCCCGCCCACCACCGGGTCGGCGTTCACCACCCGCCGGGCACCCGTCACCCGGCTCGCGTCGAGCTTCGCGTCGTCCTGCCCGAGCGCCTTCAGCACCGGGGCGGCCGCCTTCTCGGCCTCGGCCGCGCTCACCGGATCGGCGGCCGGGACGCCCGGATCCTGCGCGCACACCGTGATTTTCCGGCAGTCGTCGGTGCCGGGCGCGAACCGGGTGTAGCTCCAGCTGCCGGGCGCGTCCCGGCTCACCTGCAGGCTCGGTCCGGTGCCGTCCCGGCCGGCGCCGACCCGCCAGATGCGCCCCTCGGCCACCGGCTGCCCCTCGGCCCCGAGAGCCTTGGCCAGCCGGGCCACGGCCGCCTTGCCGACCTCGGCCCCGGGCCCGTACACGGGTGCCGCGGCGGGGCCGTCCGGGAGCGTGCCGGCGGCCACGTAGGTCACGCCGTACGGATCGGGTTCCCCGGGCGCGATGCCGCCCGTACCGCCGCCCGCCGCCAGGCCGTCCAGTGCGAGCGGCGGGGGAGTGGCGCTCCCGCCGGGCGCGCCGGCGTTCGCACGGCCGTCCGAGCCGGCGCCGGCGGCCACGTACGCGCCCCCGCCCCCGGCCAGCAGCACGGCCGCCGCGACCGAGACGACGACCAGCGGGGAACGGCGGCGCGGGGCGGACTCGTCCGGGGACCCGGCGGGCTCGGCGGTCCCGGGGGTCCCGGGGGTCTCGGCCTCGGTGACGGTGCCCGCGGACGGTCCGGACTCCTCGACGCTCTGAGGCTGCCCGGGGTCCCCGGCGCCCTGCTCGGACCGGGAGGGTTTCGGCTCCTCGGCGCTCCCGGTGGCCTTCGAGGACTCGGGCTCCTCTGGTTTCTCGGGTCGCTCGGTGTTCACCGCATCGCTCCTCGCCGGCTCGTCCCATGCCCCCGGTGCGGGGGACGGCCATGGGACGCGCGAGGGGAGCGCACGGTTCCCGGGCCGTGCGCCCCCGGCTCAGACGCCGTAGTCGGACATGGCGTCCAGCAGCCGGGCCGAGCGCACCGGCACGCTCACCCCGTGGATCAGCGACGGCGGCACCGGACGGGCGTCGCCGTGCTCGGGGGCCGCCCAGTGCGGGGCCATCCGGGCGCAGTCGCCGCGCAGCGAGGCGAGATCGCCTTCGAGGTCGGCCGGTGCGGGCGAGGTGACCTTGAGGTTCGTCATGACGGCACCGTAGGCAGGCGGGGTGCCGCGAAGAAAGGGCTACTATCGGGTAGTTTTGTCGGCTTCAGAGGCTGCCCCCGAGCGGGTAGCGTGAACTGTCAGCCGAAGCCTCCCCCAGGAGACGCCCGCCGTGCGCATCGCAGTCACCGGCTCCATCGCCACCGACCACCTCATGACCTTCCCCGGCCGTTTCGCCGACCAGTTCGTCGCGGACCAGCTGCACACGGTCTCGCTGTCCTTCCTGGTCGACAACCTGGACGTGCGCCGGGGCGGCGTCGGCGCGAACATCGCGTTCGGCATGGGTCAGCTCGGCACGAAGCCGGTCCTGGTCGGGGCCGCCGGCTTCGACTTCGACGACTACCGGGCCTGGCTGGACCGCCACGGCGTGGACACCGAGTCGGTCCGCATCTCCGAGACCCTGCACACCGCCCGCTTCGTGTGCACCACGGACGCCGACCACAACCAGATCGGCTCCTTCTACACGGGCGCGATGAGCGAGGCCCGGCTCATCGAGCTGAAGACGGTGGCCGACCGGGTCGGCGGCCTCGACCTCGTCTCGATCGGCGCCGACGACCCGGAGGCCATGCTCCGCCACACGGAGGAGTGCCGCTCCCGCTCGATCCCCTTCGCCGCCGACTTCTCCCAGCAGATCGCCCGCATGGAGGGCGAGGAGATCCGGATACTGCTGGACGGCGCGACGTACCTCTTCTCCAACGCCTACGAGAAGGGCCTCATCGAGACCAAGACCGGCTGGACCGACGCGGAGATCCTGTCCAGGGTCGGCCACCGCGTCACCACCCTCGGCTCGCGGGGCGTGCGGATCGAGCGCAGCGGCGAGGAGCCGATCGAGGTCGGCTGCCCCGAGGAGGAGCGCAAGGCCGACCCGACGGGCGTCGGCGACGCCTTCCGCGCGGGCTTCCTCTCCGGGCTGGCCTGGGGCGTCTCCCTCGAGCGTGCCGCGCAGATCGGGTGCATGCTGGCGACGCTCGTCATCGAGACGGTCGGCACCCAGGAGTACCAGCTGCGGCGGGGGCACTTCATGGAGCGGTTCACCAAGGCGTACGGGGACGTGGCGGCCGAAGAGGTGCAGGCTCACCTGGGCTGAGGGCGGGGCGACCGTTCGTCTGCCTGGCGGGCGCCGTCGTCGGGCGCGGGTGCACTGCGGCCGGTCGCGCAGTTCCCCGCGCCCCTGCGTCGGTCAGCTCGTCCGGCGGACCAGGTACGCGGTGCCCTTCTCCGCCGGCTCCTCGCCCACGTACTCCTGGTCGCGCATCTCGCACCAGGCCGGGATGTCCAGGCGGGCCGCCTCGTCGTCCGAGAGGACGCGGATCGTGCCGCCCACCGGGACCTCCCCGATGACCTTGGCCAGTTCGATGACGGGGATCGGGCACCGCTTGCCGAGGGAGTCGACGACGAGTTCCGCCGCGCGCACGGCCGTTGCCGGAGCCGGGGCCGCCAGCTTCTCCCGCACCCCGGCCACCGCGCCCGGCAGAACGGCGAGGAAGCGCTCCACCTCCTCCTCCGCGGCCCCCGCCGGCAGCGACACGCGCACGTTGCCCTCGCTCAGCACCCCCATCGCCTTCAGCACATGGCTGGGCGTCAGCGTGCTGCTCGTGCAGGACGAGCCGGAGGACACCGAGAAGCCCTGCCGGTCCAGCTCGTGGAGCAGCGCCTCCCCGTCGGCGTACAGGCACGAGAAGGTGACGATCCCCGGCAGGCGCCGCTCCGGATCGCCGACCACCTCCACGTCCGGCACCAGCCGCGGCACCCGCGCCCGGATCCGCTCCGTCAGTTCCCGCAGCCGCGCCGCCTCCCGGTCCGCCTCGGCGCGCACCGCCCGCAGGGAGGCCACCGCGGCCACGATGGCCGGAAGGTTCTCGAACCCGGGGGCGCGGCCCGACTCCCGCTCGTCCGAGGGGCCCTGCGCCGCGAACCGGACGCCCTTGCGCACCACGAGCAGGCCCACCCCCGAAGGGCCGCCCCACTTGTGCGCGCTGGCGGCCAGCAGCGACCAGCCGCCCTCCACCGGCCCCCACCCCAGCGACTGCGCCGCGTCCACGAACAACGGCACCCCGGCGGCCCGGCACGCCTCGGCCACCTCCGCCACCGGCTGCACGGTCCCCACCTCGTGGTTGGCCGACTGCAGACACGCCAGCGCGGTGTCCCGCCGGAGTGCGGCCGCGTAGGCCGAGGGGTCCACCGCCCCGGACCGGTCGACGGCCACCCGCGTGACCTCGCCGCCCTCCGCCTCGAGCGCCTCCGCCGAATGGAGTACCGAGGAGTGTTCGACGGCTGACACGATCAGGTGGCGTCCCACCCGGCGCCGCCCGCCCAACACCCCCGCCACGCCCGTGTGCACGGCCCGCGTCCCGGACGGCGCGAACACCACCTCGTCCGCCCGGCACCCCACCACCTCGGCGGCAGCCTCCCGCGCGGCGTCGAGCAGCAAGCGGGCCCTGCGCCCCTCGCGGTAGAGCCGGGCGGGATCGGCCCACCCCTCGTCCAGAGAGGCCAGCAGGGCCTGACGGGCCACGGGATGAAGGGGAACGGCGGAAGCGGCATCGAAGTAGGACACACGGCAACGTTAAAACCCCGACGAGTGAAAAAGGGGCGCGGGGAACCGCGCGACCAGCCCTGACGCACCCGCACCCGCACCGCAAACCGCGACAACCCGAGCTCTTGGGCACCCCCGCCCACCTCTTCGGGGTGACCGGCGGCGCGTATGGCACCCCTCCCCGCGACCCCCCGGAGGGCGTCGGCTAGGGTTTGGTCCGCATAAACATCCAAACCCCTGCCCGACGCAGGGCGGCGACCGACCAGCGAGAAGGCCGCAGCCGACCGCGCGGGCGAGACTCTCGGGAAGGCGCTACGTGAGTCCCAACGGCTCCGACCGCTCGCCGCGGCGCCCGATGCGGCGGAAGCTGCTGCAGGCACTGACCGCGGGCCTGGTCCTGGCGACCGCAACCGGTTGCACATACAAGGACTTCCCCCGCCTTGGCATGCCCACCCCGACCACGGAAGAGGCTCCGCGGATCCTCTCCCTGTGGCAGGGCTCCTGGGCTGCCGCGCTCGCCGTCGGCGTGCTGGTGTGGGGCCTGATCCTGTGGAGCGCCATGTTCCACCGGCGCAGCCGCACCAAGGTCGAGGTACCTCCGCAGACCCGGTACAACATGCCGATCGAGGCCCTGTACACGGTGGTCCCGATCATCATCATCTCGGTGCTCTTCTACTTCACGGCCCGGGACGAGTCGAAGCTGCTCAGCCTCACCGACAAGAAGCCCGACGTCACGGTCAACGTGGTCGGCTTCCAGTGGAGCTGGGGCTTCAACTACATCGAGAACGTCCCCGGTGTCACCGGTGACGCCAAGACCGACAAGAACCTGTCCGCCATTCCGGACCGGTTCAAGAACGCCTTCCCGGCGAACGCCGGTGGCGTCTACGACGTCGGTACCCCGGGCACGCGGAACCCGCAGACCAACAACCCCGGTCCGACGCTCTGGCTCCCCAAGGGCAAGACGGTCCGCTTCGTCCTGACCTCCCGTGACGTCATCCACTCCTTCTGGGTGGTGCCGTTCCTGATGAAGCAGGACGTCATCCCGGGCCACACGAACGCCTTCCAGGTGACTCCCAACCGGGAGGGCACGTTCCTCGGCAAGTGCGCCGAGCTGTGCGGCGTCGACCACTCCCGGATGCTGTTCAACGTGAAGGTCGTCTCCCCGGACCGCTACGAGCAGCACCTCAAGGACCTCGCGAAGAAGGGGCAGACCGGTTACATTCCCGCCGGCATCGCGCAGACGAGCCACGAGAAGAACCGGGAGACGAACAACCTGTGAGCATCCTCAACGAACCCCAGGGTGCCGCGGCAGCTGGTGACTCGTACGAGAGCGAGCTGCCGGTCAGGCGCAAGCAGCCCGGCAACGTCGTGGTCAAGTGGCTCACCACCACCGACCACAAGACGATCGGCACGATGTACCTGTCGACGTCGTTCGCGTTCTTCCTGATCGGCGGCGTGATGGCGCTGCTCATGCGCGCCGAGCTGGCCCGTCCGGGCCTGCAGATCATGTCGAACGAGCAGTTCAACCAGGCGTTCACGATGCACGGCACGATCATGCTGCTGATGTTCGCGACGCCGCTGTTCGCCGGTTTCGCGAACTGGATCATGCCGCTGCAGATCGGCGCGCCCGACGTGGCGTTCCCGCGGCTGAACATGTTCGCCTACTGGCTCTACCTGTTCGGCTCGCTCATCGCGGTCGGCGGCTTCGTCACCCCGCAGGGCGCGGCCGACTTCGGCTGGTTCGCCTACTCGCCGCTGTCGGACGCGGTCCGCTCGCCGGGCATCGGCGCCGACATGTGGATCATGGGTCTGGCCTTCTCCGGCTTCGGCACCATCCTCGGCTCGGTCAACTTCATCACCACGATCATCTGCATGCGCGCCCCGGGCATGACCATGTTCCGCATGCCGATCTTCGTGTGGAACGTGCTGCTGACCGCCGTGCTGGTCCTGCTGGCCTTCCCGGTCCTGGCCGCCGCGCTGTTCGCCCTGGAGGCGGACCGCAAGTTCGGCGCCCACGTCTTCGACGCCACCAACGGCGGCGCACTGCTGTGGCAACACCTCTTCTGGTTCTTCGGGCATCCAGAGGTGTACATCATCGCCCTGCCGTTCTTCGGCATCATCAGCGAAGTCATCCCGGTGTTCTCCCGCAAGCCGATGTTCGGCTACATGGGCCTGATCGCCGCGACCATCTCCATCGCCGGCCTGTCCGTGACCGTGTGGGCCCACCACATGTACGTCACCGGCGGTGTGCTGCTGCCGTTCTTCTCCTTCATGACGTTCCTCATCGCCGTCCCGACCGGTGTGAAGTTCTTCAACTGGATCGGCACGATGTGGAAGGGCTCGCTGTCCTTCGAGACCCCGATGCTCTGGGCCGTCGGCTTCCTGATCACCTTCACGTTCGGTGGTCTGACCGGCGTCATCCTGGCCTCGCCCCCGATGGACTTCCACGTGTCCGACTCGTACTTCGTGGTGGCCCACTTCCACTACGTGGTCTTCGGTACGGTCGTCTTCGCGATGTTCTCCGGCTTCCACTTCTGGTGGCCGAAGATGACCGGCAAGATGCTGGACGAGCGCCTCGGCAAGATCACCTTCTGGACGCTGTTCGTCGGCTTCCACGGCACCTTCCTCATCCAGCACTGGCTGGGCGTGGAGGGCATGCCGCGCCGGTACGCCGACTACCTGGCGGCCGACGGCTTCACCGCCCTGAACACGATCTCGACCATCAGCTCGTTCCTGCTGGGCCTGTCGATCCTGCCGTTCCTCTACAACGTGTGGAAGACGGCCAAGTACGGCAAGCCGGTCGGCGTCGACGACCCCTGGGGCTACGGCCGCTCGCTGGAGTGGGCGACCTCGTGCCCGCCGCCGCGGCACAACTTCGTCACCCTGCCGCGGATCCGCAGTGAATCCCCGGCGTTCGACCTGCACCACCCCGAGATCGCCGCGCTCGAGCAGCTCGAGCACGCCGGTCACGCCGCCGTCGCGGGCAGCAAGGAGGCCGGCAAGTGAAGATCCAGGGCCGGATGTTCATCTGGCTGAGCTTCTTCCTCCTGATCATGGCCATCGTGTATGGCGTGTGGTCGAAGGAGCCGGCCGGCACCACGGCGCTCTTCCTGGCCTTCGGCCTGTCCATCATGATCGGCTTCTACCTGGGCTTCACCGCCCGGCGGGTCGACGCGGGTGCGCAGGACGACAAGGAGGCCGACGTCGCGGACGACGCGGGCGAGCTGGGCTTCTTCAGCCCGCACAGCTGGCAGCCGCTCGCCCTCGGCATCGGCGGCGCGCTCGCCTTCCTCGGTGTCGCGGTCGGCTGGTGGCTGCTCTACTTCTCCGCACCGATCATCCTCGTCGGCCTGTTCGGCTGGGTGTTCGAGTACTACCACGGTGAGAACCGCACCCAGTAGCACGCGCCCGCAGGACCGAGCACCGCTCGCACCAGGAGCCCGGACCCTCCGTCAGGAGGGCCCGGGCTCCTGCCGTTGCCACAGTGTCCGTCACTCGTACGAGTTACGTGCCGCGCCGGTCAGCTCTCAGTCTCATAGCGTGATCGTATGAACCACACTCCGCGGACCCGTACCGTCGTCAGCTGCGCCCTGCTGGTGACCGTCCTCGGCGCGGGCATGTCCGCCTGCGGTGCGGACGGCGACCCCCTGTCGGCCCAGCCGTACGACGCGGCGGACCAGATCTCCTTCAGCGGCCCCACGGACGAGGGCAAGCCGGTCGACCCGGACAAGCCGCTGGAGGTCACCCTCACGGACGACGGGCGGATCACCGACGTGACCGCCCAGGACGCCACAGGGCGCTATGTGACGGGCGAACTGGCCGCCGACGGCAGCCGGTGGCACAGCACCTCCCCGCTGGCCGCCGACGCCCACTACACGGTCCGCGTCAGCACCGAGGACGGCGACGGCGCGCCCGGGCGCAAGGTGCTCACCTTCGCCACCAGCAAGCCCACGAGCAAGAAGCGCCTGAAGGTCACCCTCGGGCCCAACACGGGCACCTACGGCGTGGGACAACCGGTCACCGCCCAGCTCGACCAGCCGGTCCGGGACAAGGCGCAGCGCGCCGTCGTGGAGCGGGCCCTCAGGGTCGACTCGGTGCCCGCCGTCCAGGGCTCCTGGTACTGGGTGAGCGACAAGGAGCTGCACTATCGCCCCCGGGACTTCTGGCCCGCGCACGCCACCGTCCAGGTGCACAGCGACCTCGACGGCATCCGGATCGGCGACCGCCTCTGGGGCGGGAAGTCACCGGCGCTGAAACTCACCATCGGCGACCGGATCGAGGCGGTCACGGACGCGGCGACCCACCAGCTGACCTTCTACGACAACGGCCGGCAGATCAAGCAGATCCCCGTCACCACGGGCAAGCCCGGCTACGACACCCGCAACGGCGTCAAGGTCGTCCTGGAGAAGCAGTCCTTCGTACGCATGCGCAGCACCACCGTCGGCATCGCGGAGGGCAGCTCGGACTCCTACGACCTGCCGGTCTACTACGCCACCCGCGTCACCTGGTCCGGCGAGTACGTCCACGCCGCCCCCTGGTCCGTCGGCTCCCAGGGCTACGCCAACGTCAGCCACGGCTGCACCGGCATGAGCACGTCCAACGCCGAGTGGTTCTTCGACCACGTCCGCCCGGGTGACATCGTCAAGGTCGTCAACTCCAACGGCGACCCGATGGAGCCCTTCGGCAACGGCTTCGGCGACTGGAACGTCGCCTGGACCAAGTGGCGCACGGGCAGCGCCCTGGTCAACGGCACCTCACCCGCCCAGTCCCCCCAGGACACCGCCCGCCTGCAGCCGACGGCGCTGTGACCGGCCCCGGGGGCACGGGGCCGCACCCGGCCCCGTACCCCGGGCTGCTAGGCGCTCAGCAGATTCTTCTGCCGCAGCAGCGACGCCAGTGCGGAGGCGAACTCCACCGGGTCGACCGGCAGCGTCACGGCCGCGTCCGCGCGGCTCCACGTGGCCAGCCAGGCGTCCTGCGGGCGCCCCATCAGCAGCAGCACCGGCGGACAGCCGAACACCTCGTCCTTGATCTGCCGGCACAGGCCCATGCCTCCCATCGGCACGGCCTCGCCGTCGAGCACGCAGACGTCGATCCCGCCCCTGTCCAGCTCCCGCAGCACGGCGGCCGGGGTGGCGCACTCCACGAACTCCACGAGGGGCACGTCCGGAGCCGGCCGACGCCCGGCGGCGAGCCGCACTTGCTCCCGGGTGTTGGAGTCGTCGCTGTAGACCAGCACCGTGGCGGTCGGCTGCATTGTTCCTCCGAGACGTCAGCGTCGTACGGACAGGACGGACTGGTCCGTCGCGCCGGATGTTACTCCCCCGAACCCCACGTCAACACCGGTTCGACGGGCAGCAACACTCCGAACGGCACCCCCCGGAGTGAGGGCGGGATAAGCGACCGACATAATGTCGGCGTGGCGACAGCAACGACAGTAGAAACCGGGCACGCGCACCCGTCGGTCAACCGGCCGAACCTCACCAGCGTCGGAACCATCATCTGGCTGAGTTCCGAGCTGATGTTCTTCGCGGCCCTCTTCGCGATGTACTTCACCCTCCGGTCGGTGACCGGACCGGCGCACTGGAAGGAGATGGCGCACGCGCTCAATGTGCCCTTCTCCGCGACCAACACCACGATCCTGGTGCTCTCCTCGCTGACCTGTCAGCTCGGCGTGTTCGCGGCCGAGCGCGGGGACGTGAAGAAGCTCCGTGGCTGGTTCATCCTCACCTTCATCATGGGCGCGATCTTCATCGGCGGTCAGATCTACGAGTACACGGAGCTGGTGAAGAAGGACGGGATCTCCCTGTCCTCCGACCCGTACGGCTCGGTGTTCTACCTGACCACCGGCTTCCACGGCCTGCACGTGACGGGCGGTCTCATCGCCTTCCTGCTGGTCCTCGGGCGCACCTACGCGGCGAAGAGATTCACCCACGAGCAGGCGACCGCGGCCATCGTCGTGTCCTACTACTGGCACTTCGTCGATGTCGTCTGGATCGGCCTCTTCGCCACGATCTACCTGATCAAGTAGCCGGGACCGCTCCCGCACATCCAGAAGCACCGACGCAGAAGATCCTGACACCGGGGTAATCCGTGAAAAAGCTCTCCGCACGACGACGCCATCCGCTGGCGGCGGTCGTCGTCCTACTCCTCGCGCTGGCGGCCACTGGGGGGCTGTACGCCGCGTTCGCGCCCGCGGGCAAGGCGCAGGCCGATGAAACCTCCCAGTCCCTCACCATCAAGGAGGGCAAGAAGCTCTACGAGGTCGGCTGCGCCAGCTGCCACGGCACCGGTGGCCAGGGCTCCTCCGACGGCCCGAGCCTCGTCGGCGTCGGCGCCGCGGCCGTCGACTTCCAGGTCGGCACCGGCCGTATGCCCGCCGCCACCTCGCAGGGCGCCCAGGTCCCGCGCAAGAAGCCCGTGTACACGCAGGACCAGATCGACAAGCTCGCCGCCTACGTCGCCTCCCTGGGCGCCGGCCCGAGCGTGCCGACGAAGCAGCAGTACGGGCCGGAAGGCGCGGACGCCGCCAAGGGCGGCGAACTGTTCCGCACCAACTGCGCTCAGTGCCACAACTTCACCGGCAAGGGCGGTGCCCTCACCAAGGGCAAGTTCGCGCCGAGCCTCGAGGGCGTCGCTCCCAAGCACATCTACGAGGCCATGCAGACCGGCCCGCAGAACATGCCCTCCTTCCCCGACACCACGCTGTCGGAGAAGAACAAGAAGGACATCATCGCGTACCTGAACGAGGTCGACAGCGACAAGACGGTGAACCCCGGCGGTCTGGAGCTGGGCGGTCTCGGGCCGGTCAGTGAGGGTCTGTTCGCCTGGATCTTCGGCCTCGGCGCGCTGATCGTGGTCGCCGTCTGGGTCGCCGCTCGGACCGCAAAGGCCAAGAAGTCATGAGTAGCCAAGACATTCCAGAAGAGAACCTGCCCGCAGAGCAGGACCACGCGCACGGCGCCGTGGGCGTCGCGGACGAGGAGAACCCGTTCGCCGACCCGGGGCTGCCGCCCCACGAGCACCGCATCCAGGACATCGACGAGCGGGCCGCCAAGCGGTCCGAGCGCGCGGTCGCCCTGCTGTTCACGGTGTCGATGCTGGCCACCCTCGGCTTCATCGTCTCGTACGTGACCATCCCGCACGACCGGGCGATCTTCGTCTTCCCGATCGGTCACATCAGCGCGCTGAACTTCGCGCTGGGCCTGACCCTCGGTGTGGCGCTGTTCTGCATCGGCGCGGGCGCGGTCCACTGGGCCCGCACCCTGATGTCCGACGTCGAGGTCGCCGACGAGCGGCACCCGATCGAGGCTCCCCCGGAGGTCCGGGCGAAGGTCCACGCGGACTTCCGCCAGGGCGCCAAGGAGTCGGCGCTCGGCCGCCGCAAGCTGATCCGCAACACCATGCTCGGCGCGCTCACCCTGGTGCCGCTCTCCGGCGTCATGCTGCTGCGCGACCTCGGCCCGCTGCCCCACTCCAAGCTCCGCCACACGCTGTGGGCCAAGGGCAAGCTGCTGGTCAACATGAACACGAACCAGCCGCTGCGTCCCGAGGACGTCCAGGTCGGTTCGCTCACCTTCGCCAAGCCCGAGGGCCTGGAGGAGACCAGTGAGGAGTTCCAGACCGAGATCGCCAAGGCGGCGCTGATGATCGTCCGGCTGCAGCCGGGCAACATCAAGGACAAGCGCGAGCTCGACTGGTCGCACGAGGGCATCGTCGCCTACTCGAAGATCTGCACCCACGTCGGCTGCCCGATCTCCCTGTACGAGCAGCAGACGCACCACGTGCTGTGCCCGTGCCACCAGTCCACCTTCGACCTCTCCGACGGTGCCCGAGTGATCTTCGGCCCCGCCGGTCACGCCCTGCCGCAGCTGCGGATCGGCGTGAACGACGAGGGTTACCTCCAGGCGCTCGGCGACTTCGAGGAGCCCGTCGGTCCTGCATTCTGGGAGCGCGGATGAGTACTGCACCCGACGAACAGTCCCGCTCGCGCGGGAAGGCACCGGCCGGCGAGCGCGTCGCCGACTGGGCCGACGGCCGGCTCGGGATCTACTCCCTGGCCAAGTCCAACATGCGCAAGATCTTCCCCGACCACTGGTCGTTCATGTTGGGCGAAGTGTGCATGTACAGCTTCATCATCATCATCCTGACGGGTGTGTACCTGACGCTGTTCTTCCACCCGTCGATGAACGAGGTGGAGTACCACGGCAGTTACGTCCCGCTCCAGGGACAGCTGATGTCCGAGGCCTTCAACTCGACCCTGCACATCTCCTTCGACGTGCGCGGTGGTCTGCTCGTCCGGCAGATCCACCACTGGGCCGCGCTGATCTTCCTCGCCGGCATGTTCGTGCACATGATGCGCGTGTTCTTCACCGGCGCGTTCCGCAAGCCGCGTGAGGTCAACTGGCTGTTCGGCTTCCTGCTCTTCGTCCTGGGCATGTTCACCGGCTTCACCGGTTACTCGCTCCCGGACGACCTGCTCTCCGGCACCGGTGTCCGCTTCATGGAGGGCGCGATCCTGTCCGTGCCGATCGTCGGCACGTACCTGTCGTTCTTCCTCTTCGGCGGCGAGTTCCCCGGCCACGACTTCGTGGCCCGGTTCTACTCGATCCACATCCTGCTGCTGCCGGGCATCATGCTCGGCCTGATGGTGGGCCACCTGATCCTGGTCTTCTACCACAAGCACACGCAGTTCGCGGGCCCCGGCAAGAGCGAGAAGAACGTCGTCGGCATGCCGCTGCTGCCGGTCTACATGGCCAAGGCCGGAGGCTTCTTCTTCCTGGTCTTCGGTGTCATCGCGGCCATCTCCGCGGTCACCCAGATCAACCCGATCTGGGCCATGGGCCCCTACCGGCCGGACCAGGTGTCCACCGGCGCCCAGCCCGACTGGTACATGGGCTTCTCCGAGGGCCTGATCCGCTTCATGCCGGGCTGGGAGGTCAACTTCTGGGGTCACACGCTGGTCCTCGGCGTGTTCATCCCGCTGGTGGTCTTCCCGCTGGTCCTGGCGGCGATCGCGGTGTACCCGTTCATCGAGTCCTGGGTCACCGGCGACAAGCGCGAGCACCACATCCTGGACCGCCCGCGCAACGCCCCGACCCGCACGGGTCTCGGCGTCGCCTGGATGACGATCTACCTGACCCTGCTGATCGGCGGCGGCAACGACCTGTGGGCCACGCACTTCCACCTGTCGATCAACGCGGTCACCTGGTTCGTGCGGATCTTCGTCTTCGTCGGACCGGTCCTCGCGTTCCTGGTCACCAAGCGGATCTGCCTCGGCCTCCAGCGCCGCGACCGCGAGAAGGTGCTGCACGGTCGCGAGACCGGCATCATCAAGCGGCTGCCGCACGGTGAGTTCATCGAGGTGCACGAGCCGCTCAGCCAGGAGCAGCTGCACACGCTCACCGCGCACGAGCAGTACGTGCCGGCCGAGATCGGCCCGACGGTCGACGAGAACGGCGTCGAGCGGAAGGTGAAGTCGTCCGAGAAGCTGCGCGTCAAGCTCAGCAACGCCTACTACGGCGAGGACAACCAGATCCAGAAGCCGAGCGTCGACGAGTACAAGGAGATCACGAGCGGCCACGGCCACCACTGATCCCCGCGTCGCCACACCACGCAGAAGGGCCCCGTCCGGCAGCCGGACGGGGCCCTTCGCGGTGCCCGGGGCTGGATAGGGTGGCATCGGACGGTTCCCCCGACACACCAGGAGCGGCTGATGAGCGCTGTGACCCCCGCTGGAGGCGACACCGCGGCGGGCCGTTCCTGGCCCACGGTGCTGAACGCCCTGCTCGAGGGCAGGGACCAGAGCGCGGACGCGACGGCATGGGCGATGGACCGCATCATGCGCGGCGAGGCGACGGACGCCCAGATCGCCGGCTTCGCCGTGGCGCTGCGGGCCAAGGGCGAGACGGTTCAGGAGATCACCGGGCTCGTCCGGGCCATGTACGAGCACGCGAACGTGATCGAGGTGCCCGGGGAGACCGTCGACATCGTCGGCACCGGCGGCGACAACGCCCGGACCGTGAACATCTCCACCATGTCCTCGATCGTCGTGGCCGGCACCGGCGCGAAGGTCGTCAAGCACGGCAACCGGGCCGCGTCCTCGGCCTCGGGCGCCTCCGACGTGCTGGAGAAGCTCGGCGTCAACCTGAACCTGCCGCTGGAACGGGTCCCCCAGGTCGCCGAGGAGGCCGGCATCACCTTCTGCTTCGCGGTGAAGTTCCACCCCGCGCTGCGCCACGTCGCCGCGGCGCGCGGCCAGTTGGGCATCCGGACCACCTTCAACGTGCTGGGCCCGCTGACCAACCCGGCGAAGGTGCGGTGCCAGGCCGTCGGCGTGGCCGACCCCCGGATGGCACCGATCGTCGCCGGCGTGCTCGCCGAGCGCGGCAACTCCGCCCTGGTCTTCCGGGGCGACGACGGGCTGGACGAGCTGACCACCACCGCCTGCTCCCGGGTCTGGGTGGTCCGGGACGGCAAGGTCGCCGAGGAGACCTTCGACCCGCGCGACGTGGGCCTGGACCTGGTCCCCGTGGAGGCCCTGCGCGGCGCGGACGCGTCGTACAACGCCGAGGTCGCCCGCCGCCTGCTGGACGGCGAGACGGGGCCGGTGCGGGACGCCGTCCTGCTGAACTCGGCGGCCGCCCTCGTCGCCCTGCGCCCGACGGACGCACCCCTGACCGAGCAGATCCGGGCCCAGATGGCCAAGGCGGCGGAGTCGATCGACTCCGGTGCGGCCAAGCGGACCCTGGAGCGCTGGGTGGCGGCCAGCAACGCCTGACCGGCGAGGCGCGCGGTCCCGCGATCCGGACACGGGTTGCGGGACCGCGATCACCTCGCGTAACTTCCTTCCCAGGTCATGAGTGACAGTCATGAGGCCCCGGCCGACTGTCCGGCAACCCTCCGTCCGTGGCGGGGTGCCCCGGGTGAAGACCAGGCCGCAGGCAGCGAGGTCTGCGGCAAGCGCGGACCCCTCACGAACCCAGGGGTCCTGGTCGTTCGAGGGAGCCTTCTGTGAGCAAGCGAATGCGCTAGGGCGTAGAGCCCCGCCTCCGCACACCCCTTTCCACCCTCCCCGCGCTCGAGCCCCACGCGCTCGCGCGGCGGTCCCGCGCACCCTCACAGGAGTCCGCCATGTCCGTCTCCACCGCTGCCACCGCCCAGACCGTTTGTGCCCCGCTGCCCGTTCTGGGCGGGGATGTCACCGTCCCGCTCGTCACGGGCGGCGAAGTCGCCTACGCCGCCCTCGACTACGCGGCCAGCGCCCCCGCCCTCCAGCGCGTCTGGGACGACGTGGCCGCCTACGCGCCGTACTACGGCAGCGTCCACCGCGGCGCCGGCTACCTCTCCCAGCTCTCCACCGACCTGTTCGAGAACGCCCGCCTCGCGGTCGCCCGGTTCCTGGACTGCCGGGAGACCGACCAGCTGATCTTCACCCGGTCGACCACGGACTCCCTGAACCTGCTCGCCCGCGCGCTCCCCGCCGACTGCCGGGTCTTCGTCTTCGAGACCGAGCACCACGCCTCCCTGCTGCCCTGGCCGGACGCCCGGGTGACGTACCTCGACGCGCCGCGCACCCCGCGGCAGGCCGTCGAGACCCTGGAGCGGGCCCTCGCCGACCGCGCCCCCCACGGTCCCGCGCTGGTCTGCGTCACCGGCGCCTCCAACGTCACCGGCGAGCTGTGGCCGGTGCGCGAGCTGGCCGCCGCCGCCCACGCCCACGGCGCCCGGATCGTCCTGGACGCCGCCCAGCTGGCCCCGCACCACCCGGTGTCGGTGCGGGACCTGGACGTCGACTGGATCGCGTTCTCCGGGCACAAGCTGTACGCCCCGTTCGGCTCCGGGGTACTGGCCGGCCGCGCCGACTGGCTGGTCGCGGCCGAGCCGTACCTCGCCGGCGGCGGCGCCAGCCGCCAGGTCACCCGGCGCGCGGACGGGTCGGTGGCGGTGGAGTGGCACGAGAACGCCGCCCGGCACGAGGCCGGCTCCCCGAACGTGATCGGCGCCTACGCCGTGGCCTCCGCCTGCAAGGCCCTCACCGAGGCCGGCTGGGACACCCTGGTGGCCCTGGAGCGGCACCTGATCCGCACGGTCCGCGAGGGCCTGGCCGAGGTGCCCGAGGTGCGGATCCTCTCCCTCTTCGGTGACGACGCCCCGCGCGTCGGCGTCCTCTCCTTCGTCGTCGAGGGCTGGAACAGCTCCCACTTCGCCGCCGCCCTCTCCGCCGAGTACGGCATCGGCGTCCGCGACGGCCTGTTCTGCGCCCACCCCCTGGTCCGCACCCTGCTCGGCGCCGACCACCAGGCCCAGGGCACCTGCGGCGCCCCCGAGGCGGCCCCCGGCGAGAAGTCCCTGAACGCCATCCGCGTCAGCTTCGGCGCGGGCACCCCGGACGAGCACGTGGAGCGCTTCGTGAGCGCGGTGAGGGAACTGGTCACGAACGGCGCCCGGTGGACCTACCGCACGGAGAACGGCCGCTGCGTCCCGGCGGTGTGAAGCACCGAACCTGAGGTGCAGCCACCCAGGGGCGCGGGACTGTGTCGATATGCGGCTCCGCCGCGTGGGCGCGACAAGCCACAACGCACCCGCACCCGCGCACGACCCCGCGCCCCGCGGACGCCGAGCGTCAGGAATCCAGCCCGATGGAGAACGCGGCCTCGAGGTCATGCTGCGAGTACGTACGAAACGCGACGTGGGTGTCGGTGGCCTCGACGCCCGGAATCTTGCTGATCCGCCCCGGAATCACCTCGGCGAGATCCTCGTGCTCCCGCACCCGCACCATCGCGATCAGGTCGTACGTACCGGTGACGGAGAACACCTCGCTCACCGAATCCAGCGAAGCGATCCGCTCCGCGATCTCCGGGATCCGGTCCACGCTGGTCTTGATCAGAACGATCGCGGTGATCACGGCTGGTTCTCTCCCTCGGGGGCCGGAGCTGGGGCGGCTTTCACTCTAGTCGTACGGAATCGGGCCCACGCGTAGCAGAACCCGAGGGCGAAACCCACCAGGTGCGCCAGGTAGGCCACCCCGGGCCCCTGGCCGGAGTGCCGGGCCGCCTGCCACTGCAGGGCCGCCCAGAACGGCAGCACGACCCACGCCGGGAAGCGCAGCGGCAGGAAGAACAGGAAGGGGAGGAGACTGGTGACACGGGCGCGCGGGAACAGGTACAGGAACGCTCCGAGGACCGCCGAGATCGCCCCGGACGCGCCGACCAGCGACTGCTCGGAGGCGGTGTTGGCGGCCGCGTAGCCCAGCAGGGCCAGGTATCCGCAGCCGACGTAGAAGAGGGTGAACTCCACCCGGCCCATCCGTTCCTCGGTCATCATCCCGAAGACGAAGAGGAAGAGCATGTTGCCGAGCAGATGCACCCAGCTGCCGTGCACGAACAGGGCCGTGACCGGGGTGAGCGCCTGCCGGGCGGACCCGTCGAAGAGCCGGGCCGGCACGACGCCCCAGTGCCGGAAGTACGCGCGCTGCGCGGCGAACAGCGCGTCGCCCGGGCCGTACCCGGGGGTGAGCCCCGAGGCCGGACCCAGGACGAAGATCAGGGAGCACAGGGCGATGAGGCCGTACGTCACCGGTGCCGGGCCGCCGCGCACCGCCCTGAGTGCCCTGCCGGCCGCCGTGCTCCACGTGCTGATCATGACTACAGAGCATGACGTAACGGGGCACAGGCTGACAGACCGCCTCGCCGCCAGGGCCTGTCCGGCGGATCAGGTCGCGGGAACCGGGCAGACCCTGTCAATGCAGGTGAGCGGGGTATGGTGCGTGCAGCTGCAAGGCGGAGGAGGGAGTCGACGCGGAGCGTCGGCGAGTGATGACAACGCGGCAGATGTGCGTTCCGTACCCCGCGTCTGCGACAGGATCCGCCGGACAGGCACTGGGGACGGACGGGCGGCGAGGCCGCGGCAGGCCGTAGGGTTACGAGCCAGACGCGTCCGGGAGTGGCGCGGACCCACCGAGAAGGAAGCGAACAGGCACGATGACGGTTCCCCTGCCGACCGCCACGACGCGATGGCGCTGCACCCTCTGCGGCAACCTCACCCGGTTCGACGTGACCCGCTCGTCCAAGGTCGTCGAGTACGTCCACCTCGACCTGGCCGGCGAGCCGACCGTGGAGGAGCGCGAGGTGGTCAGTGAGACCATCGAGTCGGTCCGCTGCCGCTGGTGCAACGCGGTGGACCAGGTGGAACTCGTGGACAGGCCGGGCGCCGCCTCCTGAGCGGAGCGGCCCCGTACAGGTATTGGGGTGTGACGGATGGTGGAGACCGCAGGCGGGGGGCCGGGCGACGGCACCGCTGAGGTGCTTGACCGTCCGCTGCCCGACGGCGTGCGCCGACGGGTCGTGCAGATCGTCTCGGACGGCTTCGGCGCCCTGACCGTGCCCGAACTGCCCGCCCAGTTGCGGCAGTACGCCCGTTTCGCCCCGAACCGGCGGACCAAGTTCGCCGGGAACGCGATGGCGGCCGCGCTGGAGACGGATCCGCTGTTTCGGCAGCGGATCGGGGACCGGTTCAGAGAGGCGCAGCCGGAACTCTCCGGCGCCCTCGACTCCGGCTCGCCGCCCCCGGCCGCGGACCCGCTCGACGTGGCGGCCGCGGCCTACGTACTGCGCCCCGCGGGCTGGGTGAAGCTGGTCACCGCGGCCGGCGAGGAGGCCCAGCGGGCGGACGCCGAGCGGGCCGGTGAGGAGAGCCGCGCGGAGCTGGAGCGGCTGCGCGAGGAGCTGGAGCGGGCCCGTGAGCTCACCCGGACCGAGACCGAACGGCTGCGCGCCGAGCTGGAGTCGGTGAAGAAGGAGGCGGAGTCGCTGCACCGCAAGCTGCGCTCCGCCCTCAGCGACGTCAAGCGCGGGGAGGCCGCGCTGCGCAAGGCGCAGGCCGAGGCCGAGACCGTGCGCGCCGAGGGGCAGGCGCAGGTGTCGGCCGCCGAGAGCGAGTCCCGGCGGCTCAAGGCCCGCCTGGGGGAGGCCGAGGCCGCCCTGGAGGCCACCCGCCGGGCGGCCCGGGAGGGCCGCAGCGTCGGGGACATGCGGGTCCGGCTGCTGCTCGACACCCTGCTCGACGCCACCCAGGGCCTCAGACGCGAACTCGCCCTGCCCCCGGTGTCGGTGCGGCCCGCCGAGACCGTGGACGCGGTCGAACCGGGACGAATGACCCCGAAGGACATCGCGGCCCGCGCCCTGTCCGAGCACGACCCGGCCATCCTCGACCAGTTGCTCGCGCTGCCGCAGGCGCACCTGGTCGTCGACGGCTACAACGTGACCAAGACCGGCTATCCGCAGATGCCGCTGGAGAAGCAGCGGCTGCGGCTGCTCGGCCAGCTCTCGGCGCTCGCCGCGCAGACCGGTGCCGAGGTCACGTGCGTCTTCGACGGCGCCGAACTGGCCGCGCCGGTGCTGCTCGCGCCGCCGCGCGGGGTGCGGGTGCTGTTCTCCAAGCCCGGGGTGACGGCCGACGAGCTGATCCGCCAGCTGGTGCGCGCGGAGCCGCCGGGCCGGCCGGTCATCGTCGCCTCGACCGACCGGGAGGTGGCCGACGGGGTCGCCCGGGCCGGTGCCCGACCCGTCGCCTCTGCGGTGCTTCTGAAGCGACTGTCCTGAAGGTCCAACGGGCATACTCAATGCCCGAATTGGTCGTTCCGTCACGCAACGTAGAGTCAAGCACGCATCACCGCAGGTGAGTTGTGTGCAAAGAATGCATGGCGTGACGATGTTTTTTGGTGTGAGGATTTGATCTGATCACAAGTGGGTCACTAGGGTCTGGGCTCGAACCTCCGAACGGGTGAACACTCACAAGAAGGAGTTCGTCCTCCGTGGCGTCCCACCGTCGACCCAAGCAGCCGAGCCGCACGCGTGTCACCGTGCTGACCACCGCAGCCGCCGCTGCCGTCGCGCTCAGCGCGAACGCCGCCAATGCCGCGCCCACCGAGAAGCTCGGCAAGGACGAGGTCAAGTCGAAGGTCGACAAGCTCTACGAGCAGGCCGAGCAGGCCACCGAGAAGTACAACGGGGCCAAGGAGAAGCAGCAGAAGCTGCAGAAGGAAATCTCCACCATCCAGGACAACGTGGCCCGCGGCCAGCAGGAGCTCAACAAGCTGCGCGACGGTCTGGGTTCGCTCGCCACCGCCCAGTACCGCTCCGGGGGCATCGACCCCTCCGTCCAGCTGTTCCTGTCGTCCAACCCGGACGACTACCTGGACAAGGCCTCCACACTCGACCAGTTGAGCGCCCAGCAGGTCGAGGCCCTGAAGAAGATTCAGGACAAACAGCGCGAACTCGCCCAGGAGCGGGCGGAGGCGACGGAGAAGCTCAAGGACCTCGCGTCCACCCGCACGGAGCTGGGCAACAAGAAGAAGGAAGTCCAGGGCAAGCTCGCCGAGGCGCAGAAGCTGCTCAACACCCTGACGGCCAAGGAGAAGGCCGCACTCGCGGCCCAGCAGGCCCGCGCCAACCGCTCCTCCACCGAGCGCGTCGACCTCGGCAACGACACCTCCGCCTCCGGCCGGGCCGCCGCCGCCTTCTCCGCCGCCCAGAGCAAGATAGGCACGCCGTACGTCTACGGCGCCTCCGGCCCCTCCTCGTTCGACTGCTCGGGCCTGACCTCCTGGGCCTACGCCCAGGCCGGCGTCTCCATACCGCGCACCTCCGAGGCCCAGGCGAACATCGGCACCCGCCTCTCCGAGAGCCAGCTCCAGGTCGGCGACCTCGTCTTCTTCTACAGCGACCTGCACCACGTCGGCCTCTACGCCGGCAACGGCCAGGTGCTGCACGCCCCGCACACCGGTGCCGTCGTCCGCTACGAGGCGATCGGCGACATGCCGTTCCAGTTCGGCGTCCGCGTCTGACAGCGTCACCAGGCCTCCCCGGGACGCCCGAACGGGCGAATCCCGGGAACGGCGCACACCCCGAACCGACTCCACGCCCCGCCCATGACCTGCGTCAGCGGCGGGGTTCGGCGTTTTCCGCCGCCCTCCACCGCTTTGGCCGCCGCACCGCCACCCCGCTACTGTCTGCCGCGCTTCCCCGGCGCGTGGGTCTCCCCGTCCCCGCGCCCGGGGAACCGTCCGATGTCCGCCAGCAGAAGGGCTGCCGTGGGGTCCCACCGCCGTCTTCCACCGTCCGGCACCAACCGGGGCGCCGGCGCCGCCCTGTGCGCCCTGTCGGCCGCGGCCGCCGCACTCGGCGCCGTACCGGCGCAGGCGAGCCCGCACCGTGACACCCGCGCCGAGGTCGACCGCCTGTACACGGAGGCGGAGCGGGCCACCGAGGCCTACGACCAGGCCGGCGAACGGGCCGGCGCGCTGCGCCGCGAGATCCGCGAGGCACAGGACCGCATCGCCCGCGGGCAGCAGCGCGTCAACACCATGCGCGAACGGCTCGGTTCCCTGGCCGGCGCCCAGTACCGTTCCGGCGGCCTCGACCCGGCGGTCGCCCTGCTGCTGTCCGACGACCCCGCCGACTACCTCGACAAGGCCGCCACCCTCGACCGCATCGACGCCCAGCAGGCCGGGCAGCTCAGGGAGTTGCGCGCGGCGCTGCGCGACCTCGCCCAGCAGCGCACCGAGGCCGCGGGCAAGCTGGCCGCGCTGGAGCGCAGCCGCGAGGCGGTCGCCGCGCACAAACGGACCGTGGAGCACAAGCTCACCCAGGCCCGCAGGCTGCTCAACTCCCTGCCCGCCGGCGAACGCGCGCACTACCACCCGGCCTCCCGCTCCGGCCGCACGGGCCTGCCCGGCGCCGGCGCCCCCGGCGTCCCCGACGCCCGCGCGGCCGCCGCGCTCGCCGCCGCCCGCTCCGCGCTCGGCCGGCCCTACGTGTGGGGCGCCACCGGCCCCGGCGGCTTCGACTGCTCGGGCCTGATGCAGTGGTCGTACGAGCAGGCCGGCATCCAGCTGCCGCGCACCTCGCAGGAGCAGCGCCACGCCGGCCGGCGGATCCCGCTGTCCGAGGCCCGCCCCGGCGATCTGATCGTCTACCGCTCCGACGCCAGCCACGTGGCGATGTACGCGGGCAACGGCCAGGTGATCCACGCGCCCTACCCGGGTGCGCCGGTGCGCTACGACCCGGTCGGGGTGCTGCCGATCTCCTCGGTCACCCGTCCCTGAGAGCCCGCCGCACGCCGTACGATCGGGAAATGGCCGATCGTCGAGCAGCGCGCGGGGCCCGGCGCCCCGCGGTGGCGGCACTGTGCCTGCTGCTCGCGGCGCCGCTGTCCGGCTGCGGCGGGCACCCGGCGGCCGACCCGGTGCGGACCGAGGTGCAGCGCGTCCTCGACCGGCGCGCGACGGCGCTGCTCGGCCACGACGAGCCCGCCTTCGGCGCGACCGGCACCCGCGGCGAGTACGCCCGGCTGCGCGCCCTGCCCCTGGCCTCCTGGGCCTACCGGGTGACCGCCCTGCACCGCGTCCGCTCCGGCGCCACCGCCGACGCCGAACTGCGCTACCGGGTCGCCGGGTACGACCGGGCCCCCGTCAGCGTCCGCCGCACCCTCGCCCTGCGCCGCACCTCCGCCGGGAAGTGGTACGTCACCGCCGACCGGCCCGCCCCGAAGGCCGGGCAGCAGCTGTGGGACCAGGGCGCGGTGACCGCCGTCGCGGGCGCCCACAGCCTGGTCCTCGGCACCGGCCGGAGCGCCGGCGACCTGCGCGCCTACGTCCGGCTCGCCGACCGCGCGGTACCGGCCGTCTCCGGTGTGTGGGGCACGGGGTGGGCCCGCCGGGTCGTCGTCCTCGTCCCGCACACGCTGAACGGGATGGCGGCGCTGCTCGGCTCGCCCGCCGCCAACTACCGGGGCATCGCCGCGGTCACCACCGGCGAGGTGGGCGGCGCGGGCAAGGCCCCCGCGGACCGGGTGGTGGTCAACCCGGAGGCGTACGCGGTGCTCGGCGGCCTCGGCAAGCAGGTCGTCCTGACCCACGAGACCACCCATGTCGCCACCCGCGCGGACACCACCGCCGCCACCCCGCTGTGGCTGTCCGAGGGCTTCGCCGACTGGATCGGCTACCTCGGCACCGGCCGCACCCCCCAGGAGGCGGCCCCGGAACTCGCCCGGGCCGTCCAGGACGGCCAGGTGCCCGCGGCCCTCCCCACCGACCAGGACTTCGGCTTCAGCGGCGACCCGACGCGCCTCGCGCGGGCCTACGAGGGCGGCTGGCTGGCCTGCCGCATGATCGCCGCCCACTGGGGACAGACCCGGCTCGGCACCTTCTACCGCGCCGTCGGCGCCCACGGAAGACGGGCGGGCGCGGTCGAGGACGCCCTGAGGAAGGTCCTCGGCACCACACCGGAGGCGTTCACCGCCGCCTGGCGTGCGTACGTGCGCAGTCAGCTGGACTGACCCCGCCCGAGCAACACCGAGCGCCTCGCGCAGGCCGGAGGCTCGTGGCGGTCTCCAGGAGGTCCAGCCGCCGTCGCAGCACCGCCGACTGCTCCGCCGGGGCGTCCGGATGCCGCAGGAACGCCGGCACGGCGTGGAACCGGACGTGGCTGCGGCGGGCCCGGCGCCAGGAGGCCGCGGCCGCCTGCGCGCGGGTGGCCTGAGGCGAAGGCGTGGGGCGCCACCGGGCGCGGGCCGCGGTGAGGGCGGCCGCCTTCCCGTTCGCCGTCCTCGCACCGCCTGCGCACGCCGCGACGCCCCGGAGCCCGGAGCCCAGCGGCGAAGCGCGCCCGGGCCCCGTCCCCGCCGCCCCCTCGTCCGCTCCGCCGGTCCCCCGGCGCGGTAGAGTCCGCGGGGATGCACAAGACGCTGATCGTGACCAACGACTTTCCGCCCCGGCCGGGCGGCATCCAGGCCTTTCTGCACAACATGGCCCTCCGGCTGGAGCCCGGGCGGCTGGTCGTCTACGCCTCCACCTGGAAGCGCGGGCGGGAGGGTGAACGGGCCACGGCCGCCTTCGACGCCGAGCAGCCCTTCACCGTCGTACGCGACCGCACGACCATGCTGCTGCCCACCCCGGGCGCGACCCGGCGGGCCGTCGGGCTGCTGCGCGAGCACGGCTGCACCTCGGTGTGGTTCGGGGCCGCGGCGCCGCTCGGCCTGATGGCGCCCGCGCTGCGCAGGGCCGGCGCCCGGCGGCTGGTCGCCACCACGCACGGCCACGAGGCCGGCTGGGCCCAGCTGCCCGCCGCCCGGCAACTGCTGCGCCGCATCGGCGAGTCCACGGACACGATCACCTACCTCGGCGAGTACACCCGCTCCCGGATAGCGTCCGCCCTCACCCCCGAAGCGGCCGCGCGGATGGCGCAGCTGCCGCCCGGGGTCGACGAGAAGACCTTCCACCCCGGATCCGGCGGCGACGAGGTGCGGGCCCGGCTCGGGCTCACCGAGCGGCCGGTCGTCGTGTGCGTCTCCCGGCTGGTGCCGCGGAAGGGCCAGGACACCCTGATCCGGGCCATGCCCCGGATCCTCGCCGCCGAGCCGGACACCGTGCTGCTCGTCGTCGGCGGCGGGCCGTACGAGCGGGACCTGCGCCGGCTGGCCCGGGAGACCGGGGTCGAGGGCTCCGTCCGGTTCACCGGCGCCGTCCCCTGGTCCGAGCTGCCCGCGCACTACGGCGCCGGCGACGTCTTCGCCATGCCGTGCCGCACCCGGCGCGGCGGCCTGGACGTCGAGGGCCTCGGCATCGTCTACCTGGAGGCGTCCGCCACCGGGCTGCCGGTCGTCGCCGGCGACTCCGGCGGCGCCCCCGACGCCGTCCTGGACGGCGAGACCGGGTGGGTCGTCCGCGGCGGCGAGCCGGCCGAGGCCGCCGACCGGATCGTCGCCCTCCTCGGCGACCCCGAACTGCGCCGCCGCATGGGCGAGCGGGGCCGCCGGTGGGTCGAGGAGAAGTGGCGCTGGGACCTCCTCGCGGAGAAGCTCAAGGCCCTGCTCTAGGGCCTGTCCGGAACGCACGACGGCGCGGGTCCCCGCCGGGGACACCGCGCCGTGACGTACCGTCAGGAAGCCCGTTACTTCGCGTAGATCGCCTCGATCTCGTCCGCGTAGTCCTTCGCCACCACGTTCCGCTTGAGCTTCAGCGACGGGGTGAGGTGGCCCGACTCCTCCGTGAACTGGGAGGAGAGGATGCGGAACTTGCGCACCGACTCCGCCTTCGACACCGCGGCGTTGCCGTCGTCGACCGCCGACTGGATCGCGGCCAGCAGGTCCGGGTCCTCGCGCAGCGACGCCGCGGTGGAGCCCGCCGGCTTGCCGTGCTCGGCGGCCCAGCGGGCCAGGAACTCGTCGTCGAGGGTGACCAGCGCGCCCACGAACGGCCGCCCGTCGCCCACCACCATGCACTCCGCGACCAGCGCGTGCGCCCGGATCCGGTCCTCGATCACGGCCGGGGCGACGTTCTTGCCGCCCGCGGTGACGATGATCTCCTTCTTGCGGCCGGTGATCCTCAGGTAGCCGTCCTCGTCGAGCGTGCCGATGTCACCGGTGTGGAACCAGCCGTCGGCCAGCGCCTCCGCGGTCGCGCCCGGGTTGTTCCAGTACTCCTTGAACAGGTGCTCGCCGTGCAGCAGCACCTCGCCGTCGTCCGCGATCCGGATCACCGAGCCCGGCAGCGGCTGGCCGACCGTGCCGATCTTCTGCCGGTCCCAGGGGTTGAACGCGGTCGCCGCGCAGGACTCGGTCAGGCCGTAGCCCTCGAGCACCGTGAAGCCGATGCCCCGGAAGAAGTGGCCGAGCCGCTCGCCCAGCGGGGCGCCGCCGGAGATGGCGTACTCGCCCCGGCCGCCGAGGACCGCGCGCAGCTTGCTGTAGACCAGCTTGTCGAAGACCTTGTGCTTGATCTTCAGGCCCAGCGGCGGGCCCGACGGGGTGTCCAGCGCCTTGCTGTAGGCGATCGCGGTGTCCGCGGCCTTGTCGAAGATCGCGCCCTTGCCGTCGGCCTGCGCCTTGGACCGCGCCGTGTTGTAGACCTTCTCGAAGACCCGCGGCACGCCGAGGATCAGCGTCGGCCGGAACGCGGCCAGCTCGTCGGTGAGGTTCTTGATGTCCGGCACGCAGCCCAGCTTGATCGGCGCGATCATCGGCGCGACCTGCACCAGCCGCCCGAAGACGTGCGCGAGGGGCAGGAAGAGCAGGACGGAGCACTCACCGGTGCGGAACAGCGGGCGCAGCCGCTCCACGACGTTGCCGCACTCGGCGAAGAAGCTGCGGTGGGTGAGCACGCAGCCCTTGGGGCGGCCGGTCGTCCCGCTGGTGTAGACGATGGTCGCCGGGTCGTCGGCCCGGGCGAGCGAGCTGCGCTCCTCGACGGTCGCGTCCGCGACGTCCTGGCCGAGCCGGCCCAGCTCCTCCAGGCCGCCGGCCTCGATCTGCCACACGTGCTTCAGGGCGGGCAGCGACTCGCGCACCGAGTCCACGGCCGCCGCGTGCGCGTCCAGCTCCACGACGCAGGCGGTCGCGCCCGAGTCGGACAGGATCCACGCCACCTGCTCCGGCGAGCTGGTCTCGTACACCGGCACGGTCACCGCGCCCGCGCTCCAGATCGCGAAGTCCAGCAGCGTCCACTCGTAGCGGGTGCGCGACATCAGGCCGACCCGGTCGCCCGGCTGCACGCCGGCGGCGATGAGGCCCTTGGCCGCGGTGTGCACCTCGGCCAGGAAGGCCGTGGCCGTCACGTCCTGCCAGGCACCGCCCACCTTCCGGGCGATGACGGCGACGTCGGGATGCTGCGCGGCGTTTCTCCGGACGATGTCGGTCAGATTGCCGTCCGCAGGGACCTCGTACAAAGCCGGAAGGCTGAACTCGCGCAAGACTGCTGCTCCTCATAGGGCGCCGGCGCCACGACACTGTGTGATGCGACGGAGCGGTCCAAGGCTCGGGCAGGTGCTCCGGGATTCACATGTTCGTTCACATGTTGAAACCCAGAGCACGACTGGACTGCCCGGACGTTACCCGCCGGTATGGCTTCTACGACAGGGGGGCCGGGTGAGATGTTCGCTGCGTCACACAGGCTGGCGTTCCTTTGCGCACAGTAGTCCACGGCCGAAGCGACCGGCGAGTAACCCCGGTTCGGCCCGTCACTGTTCACAAGGGCGGCGCCCCGCCTACCCTTGATCACCATGGCGCCTGCACACACCGGGAACAGAAGGACGCGCGTCCACGTGGTCAGCGACGTGCACGGCAACGCACGTGACCTGGCCCGCGCCGGCGAGGGTGCCGACGCCCTGATCTGCCTCGGCGACCTCGTCCTCTTCCTGGACTACGCCGACCACTCACGCGGGATCTTCCCCGACCTGTTCGGCACGGAGAACGCCGACCGCATCGTGGAGTTGCGCACCGCCCGCCGCTTCGAGGAGGCGCGCGCCTTCGGCGCCCGGCTGTGGGCGGGCATCGGCACCGACCGGGCCGCCGCCGTCGAGCGGGCGGTGCGCCGGCAGTACGCCGAGATGTTCGCCGCGTTCCCCGCACCGACGTACGCCACCTACGGCAATGTCGACATGCCGCCCCTGTGGCGGGAGTACGCCCGCCCCGGCACCACCGTCCTGGACGGCGAGCGGGTCGAGATCGGCGGCTGGACCTTCGGCTTCGTCGGCGGCGGCCTGCGCACCCCGATGCGGACGCCGTACGAGATCGACGACGAGGAGTACGCGGCGAAGATCGAGGCGGTCGGCGAGGTCGACGTGCTGTGCACGCACATCCCGCCGGAGGTGCCCGAGCTGGTCTACGACACCGTCGCGCGCCGCTTCGAGCGGGGCAGCAGGGCCCTGCTGGCCGCGATCCGCCGCACCCGGCCGCGCTACTCCCTGTTCGGCCACGTCCACCAGCCGCTGGTGCGCCGGATGCGGATCGGCGCCACCGAGTGCGTGAACGTGGGGCACTTCGCCGGGACGGGCCGGCCGTGGGCGCTCGAATGGTGAACCGGTGACGGAACGCCGACGCGGACGGGGTGAAGGCGGCAGGTCGGCGGCGCGGTAGCCTTCACGCTGCACACACGTGCGCACCCTGCGCGCAACACTCTTCTTCCCGGTCCGTATCTGGAGGAGCCACGGCGATGGCGGAACACACCAGTTCGAGCATCACGATCGAGGCGGCTCCGGCCGACGTCATGGCGGTGATCGCCGACTTCGAGCGGTACCCGGACTGGACCGGCGAGGTCAAGGAGGCGGAGGTCCTCGCGGCCGACGAGCGGGGGCGCGCCGAGCAGGTGCGGCTCGTCATGGACGCCGGCGCCATCAAGGACGACCAGACCCTCGCCTACACCTGGGGCGGCGAGTACGAGGTGTCCTGGACCCTGGTGAAGTCCCAGATGCTCCGCTCCCTGGACGGCTCCTACCTCCTGAAGCCGGCGGGCTCGGGCGCGACCGAGGTGACCTACCGGCTCACCGTCGACGTCAAGATCCCCATGCTCGGCATGATCAAGCGCAAGGCGGAGAAGGTCATCATCGACCGGGCCCTGGCGGGCCTGAAGAAGCGGGTGGAGTCGGGCCGGTAGGCCTTCGACGCGAACCCCGGGGAGCCGTGGCACGCGGCCCGGCACCTCGCCCGCTCCGTTACCGTTCACCCTCATGCGCACCATCCTGATCACCGGCCCGGGCGGCAGCGGGCGGACGACGCTGGCCGCCGCCACCGCGGTGAACGCCGCCCGCGAGGGCACCCGCACCCTGCTGCTCAGTGCCGACCGCACGGACACGCCGGGCGCGGCGCTGGGCGCCGCCACCGGACCTGTCCCCACCGGGATCGCCCGGAACCTCACCGCCTGGCGCCCCGACGCGGACGACCGGTTCCGGCAGGACCTCACCGCCTTCCAGACCCGCGCCGCCGGCGTCCTGGACCTGCTGGGCGCCGCCCGACTGGACGCCGAGGAGGTCACCCCGCTGCCCGGCGCGGAGGAGCTGTCCTTCCTGCGCGCCCTCCGGGACGCCGCCCTCTCCGAGCGCTACGACCTCCTCGTCGTCGACCTCCCGCCCCTCCCGCAGGCCCTCGCCCTGCTCGCCCTCCCCGAGGAACTGCGCCGCTACCTGCGCCGCCTGCTCCCGCCCGAACGGCAGGCCGCCCGCGCGCTCCGGCCCGTCCTCGGACGGCTGGCCGGGGTGCCCATGCCCGCCGAGTGGCTGTACGAGACGGCGGCCCGCTGGGACCTCGAACTGGCCGCCGTCGAGGCCGTCGTCGCCGACCGCGGCACCGCCGTCCGCCTGATCGCCGAACCAGGGCCGGCCGGCGCCGACGCCGTCCGCGCCGCCGCCCTCGGCCTCGCCCTGCGCGGCCTGGCCACCGAGGCCCTGGTCGCCAACCGGGTGCTGCCCGAGGCCGGGCCCGACACCTGGCCGGCCGGCCTCCTCGCCCAGCAGCACAAGACCCTGGCCGAGTGGCGGGACGCCGAGCGCCGCCACGACCTGCACACCGTCCCCCACCTCGGCCGCGACCCGCGCGGCACCGACGACCTCGAGGCCCTCGCCGTGCCCGGCGTCAACCCCGTGCCCGACCCGGCCGAGTGGCCCGTCACCGACGCGCTCGCCACCGACGGCGTCCTCGTCTGGCACATCCCGCTGCCCGGCGCGATACGGGACGACCTCGACCTCGTCCGGCGCGGCGACGAACTCCTGATCACGGCCGGCTCCTTCCGGCGGATCGTCGCGCTGCCCTCCGCCCTGCGCCGCTGCACCGTCGCCGGCGCCGCGCTGCGCGAGGGCGAGCTGCGCATCCGCTTCGCCCCCGACCCCGGACTGTGGCCCGCCGCGGCACGGTGAACCCGGCCGGGCCCGTTCGGGTAACGTCGTAGGGGCGAACCGTAGTCAGGAGTCCGCCATGAGCGAAGAGCGCCCCGCACCCGAACCCCCCGAGGCGGCACAGCGGGCGACCGACGCCGACGCCTGGGCCACGGCCTGCGCCGAGGACCTCGCCGCCGAGAAGACCCGCCGCCGAGCCGAACAGGGGCCGCCCCCCGGCTCCGCCGCCGAGGAACTGCGCAGGTTCGTGGACACCGTGGCCGACAAGCTGTCCGGCCTGCAGTCCCCGCTCCTCGGCGGCCTGGCCGGCCCCGCGGCCCAGCAGGCCGTGCGCCAGGTGGTCCAGCAGGCCAAGGCCGCCGTCGAACCCGTCATAGAGCGCAACCCCGACGTCTTCGACCACCTCGCCGCGGCCGGCACCGAACTGCTGGCCGCCTACCGCTCCGCCGTCCAGGCCCAGGAGCGCCGCTGGACCACCCGGGCCGCCGACCTGGACGACGACCGGCCCGACCGCCCCGACGGGGGCGAGGGGACCGGTCCGGGGCAACGCATCGACCTGGACTGAAACCCTCCCACGGCAGGGCCTCGGGTACGGTTGGCCGTAGCGGGGCTCGACCGAACTGAGGGATTCATGGGACTCACCATCGGCGTCGACATCGGCGGCACCAAGATCGCGGCCGGCGTGGTCGACGAGGAAGGCAACATCCTCTCGACCTTCAAGGTGCCGACCCCCACCACGCCCGAGGCCATCATCGACGCCATCGCCTCGGCGGTGGAGGGCGCGCGCGCGGGGCACGAGATCGTGGGCGTGGGCATCGGCGCCGCCGGTTACGTCAACCGGCAGCGTTCCACCGTCTACTTCGCGCCCAACATCGACTGGCGCAACGAGCCGCTGAAGGAGAAGGTCGAGGCGCGCACCGGCCTGCCGGTCGTCGTCGAGAACGACGCCAACGCGGCCGCCTGGGGCGAGTACAAGTTCGGCGCCGGCAAGGGCCACCGCAACGTCATCTGCATCACGCTCGGCACCGGCCTCGGCGGCGGCATCATCATCGGCAACAAGCTGCGCCGCGGCCACTTCGGCGTGGCCGCCGAGTTCGGCCACATCCGCATGGTCCCCGACGGGCTGCTGTGCGGCTGCGGCTCCCAGGGCTGCTGGGAGCAGTACGCCTCCGGGCGGGCCCTGGTCCGCTACGCCAAGCAGCGCGCCAACGCCACCCCGGAGCGCGCCGAGATCCTGCTGGCGCTGGGCGACGGCACCCCGGACGGCATCGAGGGCAAGCACATCTCCATGGCCGCCCGTCAGGGCTGCCCGGTCGCCGTCGACTCCTACCGCGAGCTGGCCCGCTGGGCCGGGGCCGGCCTCGCCGACCTGGCCTCCCTGTTCGACCCCTCCGCCTTCATCGTCGGCGGCGGGCTCTCCGACGAGGGCGACCTGGTCCTGGACCCGATCCGCAAGTCCTACAAGCGCTGGCTGGTCGGCGGCAACTGGCGCCCGGTGGCCGACGTGATCGCCGCCCAGCTCGGCAACAAGGCCGGTCTGGTGGGCGCGGCCGACCTGGCCCGCGAGCCCGACCCGATCATGTAGCGAGCCCGCACGACCGTGCCCGCCGCGTCCGGACCCGGAGCGGCGGGCACCGTCGTATGTTGATCGCATGGCGAACACCACGCTGCTTCCCAACTCCCGCACCGAACCGGACGGTTCCGCCGTCATCCGGGCCCTCGGCTACAACATCCGCTCGATGCGCGACGACACCGACGCGCTCGCCAGGGTGATCACCGCCTGCGCCCCCGACCTGGTGCTCCTCCAGGAGGCCCCGCTCTTCTTCCGCTGGCGCAAGAAGCTCGCCCGGCTCGCGGCCGCCTCCGGCCTGGTCGTCCTCACGGGGGGAGCCACCGCCGCGGGCCCCGCGATCCTCTGCTCGCTGCGGGCCACCGCCGAGCGCACGCAGGACGTCCTGCTGCCGCGCACCCCGGGACTCCACCGGCGCGGCCTCGCCACCGCCGTCGTCCGGTTCGGCCGCGCCCGCCTCGGCGTCATCAGCTGCCACCTCAGCCTGCAGGCCGACGAGCGGTACGAGCAGGGCGGCATGCTCCTGGACCGGCTGGCCGGACTCGGCGTCGAACACGCGATCGCGGGCGGCGACCTCAACGACCCCCCACAGGGCCGCACCTTCCGCAGGCTCGCCGCGTCGCTCCGGGACTGCCGCACCGCCGCGCCCTGGGGCGGCGAGCACACCTGGACGCGCACCGAGCCCCCCCTCCGCATCGACGCGATCTTCGCCACGAAGGGCGTCGAGATCCTGGGCTGCGGCGTCCCCCTGGACCACCCCGGCGTGACGGAGGACGACCTGAGGGCGGCCACGGACCACCTCCCGGTCCTGGCCGCCCTCAGAATCCCGGCGAGCTAGAGCCTCTCAGACGACCGCCCCGCGCCCGGGGTCGTCGTCCTCGTCCTCGTCCGTGCGCATCCGCATCACCAGCGTCGCGAAGCCGCCCAGGAAGCCGCCTATGCCGAGGGTGTTCAGCCACCAGGTCATCTGCCAGCCCAGCACCACGGCGAGCAGCAGCAGGATCGGCCCCCCGACCACCCCGAGCCAGGCGAACCTGGCCGTCGTGTCGGTCTCCGGCAGCGCCGGCGGCTCGGGGGGCACGAAGTGGCCCTCGTCGTCCTCGTCGAAGTCCTCCTCGGAGGGCTCCGGCGCGCTGTGGTCGCGCGGGCCGACACCGGGCGCGAACGACACCGAGCTGCCCAGCGGCCGGGCGGGCGGGCGCGGCTCCGCGGCGCCGTCGGCCGGCTCCTCGGGGACGTCCTCGGGCAGCGCGAGATCCTCCACCGGCCGGAACGGCCTGCTGCCCGGCGGGTCCGGCGGCTCCTGGCCGTATCCCGCGACGATCGCCCGCCAGGCGGCCTCCTCGTCGAAAGGCACCTTCTGCTCGTCCGGCTCGCGGTCCCCGCGGTCGGAGTCGTGCTCAGCCAACTGCGGCCGTCCCTTCCTTGCCGACACTGGGTGCGAGCCGGCCGATGAAGGCGAGGCTCTCCTCGAAGATCCGGTCCGCATCGTGGTCCAACGTCGCGACGTGGTAACTCTGTTCCAGCACGATCTCCGTCACGTCGACGGAGGAGATCCGGCTCAGCACCCGGGCCGAGTCGGCCGCCGGCACCACATGGTCCCGCGCGCTGCGCAGCAGCAGCAGCGGCTGGGTGACCTGGGGCAGCTCGCCGTCCAGCCGGCGCAGGAACACCCGCAGGGAGTGCGCCGCGTGCAGCGGCACCCGGTCGTACCCCAGCTCCGCCGCGCCCTCCTTGGCGATGTCACTGGCGATGCCCCGCGTCGTGCGCACCAGGTGCCGAGCGACCGGAAGGGCGTACGCGGACAGGCCGTGCACCCGGTTCGCCGGGTTCACCACCACCGCACCGGCGACCCGCTCCCCGTGCCTGGCCGCCAGCCTCAGCGCCAGCGCCCCGCCCATCGACAGGCCCCCGACGAACACCCGGGAGCAGCGGTCGGCGAGCAGCCGCAGCTCGCGGTCCACCTCGGCGTACCAGTCCTGCCAGCCGGTGACCTGCATGTCCTCCCAGCGGGTGCCGTGGCCGGGCAGCAGCGGCAGCGACACGGTCAGGCCGTGCGCCGCGTGGTGCTCCGCCCAGGGGCGCAGCGACTGGGGTGAGCCGGTGAAGCCGTGGCAGAGGAGGACACCCGTCTCCCCGCCCTCGTGGCGGTACGGCTCGGCTCCGGGCAGAACTGGCATGTGCCTCACCGTACGCGACCGCACCGACACCGACCAGGGTCGTCGGGTCCATCGGCGGGACTCCGGGATATGGTCTGATCGACGGAAACAGGAGGCACACGGGTGTTGTACGGCACGATGAAGGTCGCCATCGGCGGACCGCTGAAGGTCGCCTTCCGGCCCTGGGTGGAGGGCCTGGAGAACATTCCGGCCGAGGGCCCCGCCATTCTGGCGAGCAATCACCTGTCCTTCTCGGACTCCTTCTTCCTGCCCGCGGTCCTCGACCGCAAGGTCACCTTCATCGCCAAGGCGGAGTACTTCACCACCCCCGGCGTGAAGGGCCGCCTGACCGCGGCCTTCTTCAAGGGCGTCGGCCAGCTCCCGGTGGACCGCTCCGGGGCGCGCGGCGCCGGCGAGGCGGCCGTCAACAGCGGCATAGAGGTGCTGGAGCGCGGTGAGCTGTTCGGCATCTACCCCGAGGGCACGCGGTCGCCCGACGGCCGCCTGTACCGGGGCAAGCCCGGCGGCCTCGCGCGCGTGGCGCTCGCCACCGGCGCGCCGGTCATTCCGGTCGCGATGATCGACACCGAGAAGATCCAGCCGCCCGGCAAGGTCGTGCCCAAGCTGATGCGGCCCGGCATCCGCATCGGCAAGCCGCTGGACTTCAGCCGCTACCAGGGCATGGAGCACGACCGGTTCGTGCTGCGCGCGGTGACCGACGAGGTCATGTACGAGATCATGAAGCTCTCGGGCCAGGAGTACGTCGACATGTACGCCACCGCCGCGAAGCGGCAGATCGCCGAGGCGGCGAAGGCGGCCAAGGAAGCCGAGAAGAACGAGAAGAAGAAGCCCGAGTAGGGCCGGGGCCGGGGTCGGGGGAGCCTGGGGGGAGCGGGGGCATGGCCGAGCGCGAGCGGGTCCTGCGGATGTCGGTCGAGCAGCCCCTGTGGCGCGCCCTCGCCGGCTACCGCGTCCTGACGACGCTGTACGCCATCGGCCTGTGCGCCACGGCGTACGGGCAGTTCGTCCGCCCCTGGGTCGCCGTCGCCTACTACACCGTCCTCGTCGTGTGGACCCTCGCCACCCTGCCCCGGGTGGCGAACGCGGCCGCCTGCACCAAGCGCTTCCTGGCCGCCGACCTCACCGTCGCCCTCACCGGCATCCTGCTCACCCCGCTCGCCGACAGCCACGAGCGGATCGCGGGCGGTGGCCCGACCCTGCCGTCGATATGGACCGCCGGCTCGGTCCTGGCCTTCGCCATCAGAGGCGGCTGGCGCTTCGCCGCCGTCGCCTCCACCGCCGTCGCCGCCGTCAACCTGGTCGAGCGCGGCAGCCCGGCCCGGGACACCGTGCACAACGTGATCCTGGTCTGGGTCGCCTCCATCGCCATCGGCTACGTCGTCGAGGTCGCCCGCGCCTCCGAACGCACCCTCGCCCGCGCCCTGGAGATCGAGGCCGCGACCCGGGAGCGGGAGCGGCTGGCCCGGGACATCCACGACAGCGTGCTCCAGGTGCTGGCGATGGTGCAGCGGCGCGGCGCGGTCATCGGCGGCGAGGCGGCCGAGCTGGGGCGCATGGCCGGGGAGCAGGAGGTGGCCCTGCGCACGCTGGTCTCCGGCGGTCTGCTGCCGGTCTCCCGGGTCTCGGAGGACGCCTCCGCCGGAGCCGTCGTCCGAGCCGTCGAGGAACCGGACGACGACGGCCCCGTCGACCTGCGGACCCTGCTCGCCCCGTACGCGGGCGCCCGGGTCAGCCTCGCCGAGCCCGGCGCCCCGGTCCCGCTGCCCCCGGCCGCCGCCCGTGAACTGGCCGCGGCGGTCGGGGCCGCCCTGGACAACGTGCGCCGGCACGCGGGCGAGGGCGCCCGCGCCTGGATCCTGGTCGAGGACGAGTACGACGAGGTCGTCGTGACCGTACGGGACGACGGCCCCGGCATCCCCGACGGCCGGCTCGCCCAGGCCGAGGGCGAGGGCCGGCTCGGCGTGGCCCAGTCGATCCGCGGCCGGCTGCGGGACCTCGGCGGCGCCGCCGAACTGGTGTCCGTCCCCGGCCAGGGCACGGAAGTCGAGATGAAGGTACCGAAGGGCGCCGGCACGGCGCGGGGGAAGGCGGAGAAGCGATGACGCAGCAGCAGGACCCGATCCGGGTCATGGTGGTCGACGACCACCCCATGTGGCGCGACGCGGTCGCCCGGGACCTGGCCGAGTCCGGCCTCGAGGTGGTCGCCACCGCCGGCGACGGCGAGCAGGCGGTGCGCCGCGCCCGGGCCGCCGCCCCGGACGTCCTCGTGCTGGACCTCAACCTGCCGGTCAAGCCCGGCGTGCAGGTGTGCAAGGAACTGGTGGCCCACAACCCCGCCCTGCGTGTCCTCGTGCTGTCCGCCAGCGGTGAGCACGCCGACGTGCTGGAGGCGGTGAAGTCCGGGGCCACCGGCTACCTGCTGAAGTCCGCCTCGACCGCGGAACTGCTGGACGCGGTGCGCCGCACCGCCGCCGGCGACCCGGTGTTCACCCCCGGCCTCGCCGGACTCGTCCTCGGCGAGTACCGGCGCCTGGCCTCCGAGCCCGCGCCCGCCCCGGACGCCGGCGAGCCGGGCGCACCCAGGCTGACGGACCGGGAGACGGAGGTGCTGCGGCTGGTCGCCAAGGGCCTGAGCTACAAGCAGATCGCCGAACGCCTGGTGATCTCCCACCGCACGGTCCAGAACCACGTCCAGAACACCCTCGGCAAGCTGCAGTTGCACAATCGCGTCGAGCTGGTGCGGTACGCGATAGAGCGCGGCCTCGACGACGAGTAAACCGGCGCACTCACACGTCACCGGAATGGCCGTGCCCGCCTCTCGCTGTGTGACCTGAATCACCCTTACCGTGAGTGAGCGTCAGGTAACAGCGGCGAAGGGACATTTGGCATGCGGGTCGGAGTACTGACCGGAGGCGGCGACTGCCCCGGGCTCAACGCCGTCATCCGGGGCATCGTCCGCAAGGGCGTGCAGGAGTACGGCTACGACTTCGTCGGCTTCCGGGACGGCTGGCGGGGCCCCCTGGAGAACGACACCGTCCGTCTCGACATCCCGGCCGTGCGCGGCATCCTGCCCCGCGGCGGCACCGTCCTCGGCTCCTCGCGCACCAACCCGCTGAAGGTGGAGGGCGGCATCCGCCGCATCAAGGAGAACCTGGCCAAGCAGGAGGTCGAGGCGCTCGTCGCGATCGGCGGCGAGGACACCCTGGGCGTGGCGGCGCGGCTGTCCGACGAGTACGGCGTGCCCTGCGTGGGCGTGCCGAAGACCATCGACAACGACCTGTCCGCCACCGACTACACCTTCGGTTTCGACACGGCCGTGGGCATCGCCACCGAGGCGATCGACCGTCTGCACACCACCGCCGAGTCCCACATGCGGGTCCTGGTCTGCGAGGTGATGGGCCGGCACGCCGGCTGGATCGCCCTGCACTCGGGCCTCGCCGGCGGCGCCAACGTCATCCTCATCCCCGAGCAGCGCTTCGACCTCGACCAGGTGTGCGCCTGGATCGCCTCCCGCTTCAAGGCGTCGTACGCCCCGATCGTCGTCATCGCCGAGGGCGCCATGCCCAAGGACGGCGAGGTGGTCCTCAAGGACGACTCGCTGGACTCCTTCGGGCACGTGCGGCTGTCCGGGGTCGGCGAGTGGCTCGCCAAGGAGATCGAGAAGCGCACCGGCAAGGAGGCCCGCACCACGGTCCTCGGGCACATCCAGCGCGGCGGCACGCCCAGCGCCTTCGACCGCTGGCTCGCCACCCGCTTCGGCCTGCACGCCATCGACTGCGTCCGCGACGGCGACTTCGGCAAGATGGTCGCCCTGCGCGGCACCGACATCGTCCGCGTCCCGATCTCCGAGGCCACGGCCAAGCTGAAGACGGTGGACCCGGAGCTGTACGCGGAGGTGGGGGTGTTCTTCGGCTGACGCCCGGTCCGGGCCCGGGGACGCGACGTCCCCGGGCCCGCCCGGTCACGGCTGCCGCAGCAGCGCTCCGCTCAGCAGTTCCGCCACGATCGCCGGGCCGCCCAGCGTGAGCACCGACTCCGGATGGAACTGGACCGAGGCGAAGCGGGCCGCGCGCAGCGCGTGCACCTCGCCGTTGCCCGCCCGGCTCACCTCGACGCCGTGCGCGGCCAGTTCGCGGGCGGTGTCGTCGTCGCAGCGGGCGGTGAAGCTGTTGTAGAAGCCGACGGTCTCCGGCCGCCCGAACAGGTCGATCGTGGTCTGCGCCCCCTGGTACGGCACCTCCTTGCGGACGATGTCCAGCCCCAGCTCGGCCGCGATCAGCTCGTGGCCGAGGCAGACCCCGAGCACGCCGTGCCGGTGCTCCCGGACCACCTCGGCGGTCAGCTCGCGCAGCAGGCGCATCTTCGGGTCGGCGAGGTCCGCAGGGTCCCCCGGGCCGGGCCCGAGCACGACCGGCCCCTCGTGCGCGAGTACGGCGTCCCGCAGCCCGGGCTCGTCGTACCGCCGGACGGTCACCTCCAGACCGCCGGAGCGCAGCACGTGCGCCAGCATCGCGGTGAAGGTGTCCTCGCCGTCGACGACGAGGGCGTGGCCGTCGAGGGAGCCGGACCGCTCCTGCATCCGCAGCCAGAACGGCGCGAGCGAGGCCCGGCGCCCGTCCAGCGCGGCCCGCACCCGGGGGTCCTCGGCCAGCCGGGGCCGCTCCCGCTCCGCGCGCGGCCGGGACGGCCCCACCCCGAGGGCCGCCAGCACGCCGGCCGCCTTCGCGTGCGTCTCCGCCACCTCGCCCGCGGGGTCCGAGCCCCGCACGAGCGTCGCGCCGACCGGGACGCGCAGCCGCCCGTCGGCGGCGATGTCGGCGGTGCGGATCAGGATGGGGGAGTCCAGGGTCTGGGCGCCGCCCGGGTCCCGGCCGAGCAGGGCGAGGGCGCCGGCGTAGTACCCGCGCCCGGTGGCCTCGTGCCGCTCGATCACCCGGCAGGCGTTCTGCACCGGCGACCCGGTCACCGTCGCGGCGAACATGGTCTCCCTCAGCACCTCCCGGGCGTCCAGGGAGGACCTGCCGCGCAGCTCGTACTCGGTGTGCGCGAGGTGCGCCATCTCCTTCAGCCGCGGGCCGACGACCACCCCGCCCATGTCGCCGACGGTGCACATCATCTTCAGCTCCTCGTCGACGACCATGGAGAGCTCCTCGATCTCCTTGCCGTCCGCGAGGAAGTCCAGCAGGTCCTCCGGGGTAGGGCCCTGGGCGGGATAGCGGTACGTCCCGCTGATCGGGTTCATGACGACCGTTCCGCCGGACATCCGCACGTGCACCTCGGGGCTCGCCCCGACCAGCGTCCGGTCCCCGGTGTGGACGACGAACGTCCAGTACGCCCCCCGCTCGCCCTCCAGCAGCCGCCGGAACAGCGCCAGCGCGTCCGCCCGCCCGAAGCCGGGGATCCGCCCCTCGTACGTGCGCCGGATGACGAAGTTCGCGCCCTCGCCCCGGCCGATCTCCTCGCGCAGCACCCGCCCGACGGTCTCGCGGTACTCCTCGTCACCGACGTCGAAGCCGCCGCCCTCGACGCGCACGTCGTGCGCGGGCAGCGCCCGCAGCGCCTCCCCGAGCGGGATCTCGTACGACTCCTCGGGCGTCAGCACCAGCAGCGGAGTCCCGTCGTCGCGGACGTCGAAGCCGCGCTCGCGGATCTGCCGGAACGGGACGAGCGCCAGGCCCTCGTCGGGCAGGTCGGCGAGCCGGTCGCGGGCGGTCACCGGGCCGACCAGCACCTCCACCGTGTCCTCGGCCCGGCCGGGCGTGCGGCGGCGGAGCAGGGCGAAGGGGCGGGGGTCGTCGAGCAGCTGTGCCGGGTCCATGGTTCCTCTTCCGTCGGTGTGGTGGAGGAACGGCCCCGGAAACGCCGAAGGCCGCCCCTCGGGCGGCCTTCGCGAAGTCGTGCGTACGCGCAGTCAGTGGGCCGCCGGAGAAGCGGTCCACCACCAGTTCTGGATCGACGGCGCGAACATGAGGGGAACCCTACCGCACCCGCCGTGCGTCCACGGGGTAAACGCCGCGTCTCACTCTTCGAGCCAGGCCGGAACCACGCGACACGACCCCGTAATGTTTGAGGGGTGACCGTGAACGCTAAGACCAGCGCGAGCGCTGGCAACACCTGGCGAGACCTGCCCGCGGCGCAGCAGCCCGAGTACCCCGACGCCGAGGCTCTGCGCGCAGTGATCGCGGAGCTCGAGTCGTATCCGCCGCTCGTCTTCGCGGGCGAGTGCGACCAGCTGCGCGCCCGGATGGCGGCCGTCGCCAAGGGAGAGGCGTTCCTCCTCCAGGGCGGCGACTGCGCCGAGGCCTTCGACGCGGTGTCCGCCGACCACATCCGCAACAAGCTCAAGACGCTGCTCCAGATGGGTGCCGTCCTGACCTACGCGGCCTCCGTGCCCGTGGTGAAGGTGGGCCGGATCGCCGGCCAGTACTCCAAGCCGCGCTCCAAGCCGATGGAGACCCGCGACGGCGTCACGCTCCCGGTCTACCGGGGCGACTCCGTCAACGGCTTCGACTTCACGCCGGAGTCCCGCATCCCGGACCCCGAGCGGCTCAAGCGCATGTACCACGCCTCGGCCTCGACGCTGAACCTGGTGCGCGCCTTCACCACCGGCGGTTACGCCGACCTGCGCCAGGTGCACGCCTGGAACCAGGACTTCGTGAAGTCGTCGCCGTCGGGCCAGCGCTACGAGCAGCTCGCGCGGGAGATCGACAACGCGCTGAACTTCATGCGGGCCTGCGGCACCGACCCGGAGGAGTTCAAGACCGTCGAGTTCTTCTCCTCGCACGAGGCGCTGCTGCTGGACTACGAGTCCGCCCTGACCCGGGTCGACTCCCGCACCGGCCGGCTGTACGACGTCTCGGCGCACATGGTGTGGATCGGTGAGCGCACCCGGCAGCTGGACCACGCGCACGTCGAGTTCGCCTCGAAGATCCGCAACCCGATCGGCATCAAGCTCGGCCCGGCCACAACGGCCGAGGAGGCGCTGCGCTACATCGACCGCCTCGACCCCGACCGGGAGCCGGGCCGGCTGACCTTCATCGTCCGCATGGGCGCCGACAAGATCCGCGACCGGCTTCCCGAGCTGGTGGAGAAGGTCACTGCGTCCGGCGCGGTGGTGGCCTGGGTGACCGACCCGATGCACGGCAACACCTTCGAGGCGGCCTCCGGGCACAAGACCCGCCGCTTCGACGACGTGCTGGACGAGGTCAAGGGCTTCTTCGAGGTCCACAAGGCGCTCGGCACCCACCCGGGCGGCATCCACGTGGAGCTGACCGGCGACGACGTCACCGAGTGCGTCGGCGGCGGTGACGAGATCTTCGTCGACGACCTGCACCAGCGCTACGAGACGGCCTGCGACCCGCGGCTGAACCGCAGCCAGTCCCTCGACCTGGCGTTCCTCGTCGCGGAGATGTACCGGGACCAGTGACCGGATGGGCGAGCTGGGGCGCGGATCACACCGGTCCGCGCCCCTTCGCGCTTTCGCAGCTCCCGAAGGCTGGGTAAGGTTAGGTTTGCCTCACCGGATAACGGGACGGCAGTACGAAAGACCCTGTTCGGGAGGTGGATGGCGCGTGTACGTCTGCAGCTGCTTCGGCATCACCGAGGCCCAGGTCAAGCAGCACGCGGAGGGCGGTGCCCGCACCCCGCGCCAGCTGGCCTCCGCCTGCAAGGCGGGCACCGACTGCGGCTCCTGCGTCCGCCGCATCCAGGCCCTCCTCGGCCGGGGCGCCTGCCCGCGTCACGAGCGGGGCGAGCAGGCCCTCTCCGCGTTCCCGGAAGCCGCCTAGCTCCCGCTCAGCCCTCCGGCTGCTCGATCACCTGCGCGAGGTACAGCGCCTCGCCGAGCTTCTCCAGCAGTTCCAGCTGGGTGTCGAGGTAGTCGATGTGGTGCTCCTCGTCGGCGAGGATGTCCTCGAAGATGTTCGCCGACGTGATGTCGCCCTTGTCGCGCATCACCTTGATCCCGCGCCTGAGCCGGTCGATCGCCTCCACCTCGACCTGCCGGTCGGCCTCGAACATCTCCCGGACCGTCTGGCCCACCCGCACGTGGAAGAGCCGCTGGTAGTTGGGCAGCCCCTCCAGGAGCAGGATCCGGTCGGTGAGCACCTCGGCGTGCTTCATCTCGTCGAACGACTCGCGCCGCGTGTACCGCGCGAGCTTGTGCCAGCCGTTGTTGTCCTGCATCTTCGCGTGCAGGAAGTACTGGTTGATCGCGGTCAGCTCGCCGGTGAGCTGCTCGTTGAGGAACTCGATGACCTCGGGGTCGCCCTGCATCGCAGCGGCTCCTTCCATACGGGGGACGGGGGAGGGGTGCGGCCCGCATGATTCCATCGGAGGCGAAGATCGTCCAGTAAGTGCGTACTTAGTAAATAAGTGCCTACTTGATGGTGATTGTCCGTATTGAGGCAGGGCGGTCAGGGGCACTGCCCGAGGTCTGTCAGGATGGACGCATGGGTCATCCGGTGGAGCGCGCGTCTGGGGCGGCGGCAGGGTCCGAGCTTCCGCCGGGGCAGCGACTGCAGCGTGGCTGGCCGGTCACGCACTACGGGCCCGTGCCGAAGTTCCGCCCCGAGCGCTGGGAGTTCCGGGTCTTCGGCACCACCGCCGACGGCGACAAGCGCACCTGGAACCACGAGGAGTTCACGGCCCTGCCGTACACCACCGTGGTGGCCGACCTGCACTGCGTGACGCGGTTCAGCATGCTCGGCGCCGAGTGGGGCGGCATCCCCGCCCGGGTGATCCTGGAGCAGGCCCCGCCCGCGCCGGACGTCACCCATGTGATGGTCTGGGCCGAGTACGGCTTCAGCGCCAACCTGCGCCTCGCGGACTTCTCCTCCGAGCGCACGATCTTCGCCACCCACAAGGACGGCGAACTGCTCACCGCCGAGCACGGCTTCCCGGTCCGGCTGATCGTCCCCCACCTCTACGCCTGGAAGGGCCCGAAGTGGGTCCGGGGCGTGGAGTACATGACCGCCGACCGCCGCGGCTTCTGGGAGGAGCGCGGCTACCACAACATCGGCGACCCGTGGAAGGAACAGCGCTACTCCTACCAGGAGGAGCCGGGGGACGGCCCGGAACTGTGACGGCCCGGCGGCGCCTCAGCCGTCCCTGAGCTTCTTCAGCCGCTCCACGTCCGCCGCGTGCCCCTCCTTGCCGCCCGGCGTCTCGATGATCAGCGGGACGCCCACGGTCGCCGGGTGGGTCATCAGGGCGCGGAAGGGGTCCTCGCCGATGTGGCCGGCGCCGATGTTCTCGTGGCGGTCCTTGTGCGCGCCGGCCACGTCCTTGGAGTCGTTGGCGTGGATCAGCTTCAGCCGGCCCTCGCCCACCGTCTCCACCAGCAGGTCCAGGGTCTGGTGCATGCCGTGCGGGCCGGTCAGGTCGTGCCCGGCGGCGAAGACGTGACAGGTGTCCAGGCAGACGCCCAGCCTCGGATGGGCGTCCAGCGCCTCGAAGTACGGGGCGAAGTCCCAGGTGCGCGAGCACAGCGAGGCGCCCTGCCCGGCCGTCGACTCCAGCAGCAGGAACGGGTCGTCGTCGTGGGTCAGCTCGTCCAGCAGCGGCAGCAGGTGCTCCCGCACCTGCCCGAGCGCCGCCTCCCGCGCCCGCCCGCCGGTCGCGCTGCCCGTGTGCACCACCACGCCCAGCGCGCCGATCTCCCGGCCGCGCCGCAGCGAGTGCCGCAGCGACTCCACCGACCGCTCCACCGTCGCCTCGGTGTGCGAGCCGAAGTTGATCAGGTACGGGGCGTGCACGTACGCAGGGACCGATTCCTCGGCGCAGGCCTGGCGGAACGCCTCGTCCTGCCGCGGGTTCCCGGCCGGCGTGGCCCACCCGCGCGGGTTGGCCACGAACACCTGCACGGACTCCGCCCGCAGGTCACGCGCGTACGACAGCCCCACCGTGTGCAGGCCCCCGGCCACGGGGACGTGGCTGCCGACGGGGTTGCGGAGGCGGGCGGAGGCGGGAGCGGGCGCTTCGGGTGTCACCCGTTCAGGGTGTCATGCCGCCCCGGCCCGCCGGACCGCGGTCCGGCGGTGACGGCGGTCACCGGATGGTGATCGTGATCGTCGACCCCTTCGGCGCCCGGTCGCCGCCCTTCACCGACTGGTCCTTCACCGTGTCGCCGAAGAGCCCGAGCAGCCCCCGGTCCTTCTCCACCTGGAAGCCCGCGTCCTCCAGCGCCTTCTGCGCGTCGTCGACGCTGTCGCCGGTCACGTCCGGCACCTTCACCATCTCCGGGCCCTTCGACAGCGTCAGCGTCACCGTGTCGCCCTGGGCCGCCCGGGCGGCGCCCGCCGGGGTCTGCCGGGCCACCTGCCCCTTGTCGTAGTCGGAGTTGACCTGCTGCGGGGAGACGGCCACCTTCAGGCCGGCGTCCCGCAGGTCCTGCCGGGCGCTGTCCAGGTCCTCCCCGGTGACGTCCGGGACGTCGACGGGGCTGCCCTTGCTGACCGTCAGCGCGATCGCCGAGCCGGCGTGCCGCTCGGTGCCCGCCCCGGGGGTGGTGGCGATCACCGCGCCCCGGTCGACGCCGTCGCTGAAGTCCCGGTTGACCATGCCCGGCTCCAGCCCGGCCGCCTTCAGCCGCTCGCGCGCCTTGCCCAGCGGGACGCCCTGCAAATCCGGCACCTTCACGACCTCGGGACCCCGGGAGATCACGAGCGTCACCGCGTCGTTGTCCCGGATCCGGGCCCCGGGCTTGGGGTCGGTGTCGATCACCGTGCCGCGCGGCACCGTGTCGCTGTACTCGAGCCGGACCCGCTTGACGTGGAGCCCGGCCGCCTCGAGCCGGGCCTTCGCCTGCGGCTGGGTCTTGGTCAGCAGCTGCGGGACCTGCGTGAACTGACCGGAGTTGATGTACCAGACCCCGGCGCCCACGCCCAGGACCACCAGGACGGCGGCGACGAGGGTGAGCAGCCCGCGCCGGGGCCGCCCCGGGCGGCGCCGCCGTTCGGCGACCGGAGGCGACTCCAGCCGGCTGGTGTACTGGACGTCCGCCGCCGGAGCACCGTCCTCCTCGTTCACCGGCAGCGGCCGGGGCACGGTCAGCGAGCGCGGGATCACGCTCGTGCGGTCCTCGGCGATGTCGTGCTGCGCGGACAGCGCCTGCGGCGGCAGGGCGTCCAGCTGCTCGGGCCCGAGCCCGGCCCGCGCCCGCAGCACCTGGCCGAGCAGCGCCGCCGCGTCCTGCGGACGGGCGTCCGGGGTGCGCGCGGTGGCCGCGGCGACCAGCTCGTCCAGCTCGTACGGCAGCCCCGGGACCAGTGCCGAGGGCGGCGGGACGTCCGCGTGGAGGTGCTGGTAGAGGACCTGCGCCGGGGAGTCCCCGGAGTGCGGCTTGGCGCCGGTCAGCATCTCGTACAGGACCACCCCGCACGCGTACACGTCGACGCGCGGGTCGGCGGTGCCCCGCTCGATCTGCTCCGGCGCGAGGTACGACACCGTGCCGAGCACGGCACCCGTCGTGCTGGTCACCGTGTCCACGGACCGCACCAGCCCGAAGTCGGCCACCTTGACCCGGCCGTCGTCCCCTATGAGGACGTTCTCCGGCTTCATGTCCCGGTGCACGAACCCGGCCCGGTGCGCGGCGCCGAGCGCGGCGAGCACCGGCTCCAGGATGTCGAGGGCCGCCCGGGGCTGCAGTGCCCCCCGCTCGCGCAGCACGTCCCGCAGGGTGCACCCGGCGACGTACTCCATCGCCAGGTACACGTACGACCCGTCGGTGCCCTGGTCGAAGACCTGCACCACGTTCGGGTGGGCCAGCCGGGCGACCGACTTGGCCTCCCGGATGAACCGCTCGACGAACGACCCGTCGGCCGCCAGCGTCGGGTGCATCACCTTGAGCGCGAGAACCCGGTCCAGGCGGGTGTCCAGGCCCCGGTAGACCGTGGCCATCCCACCGGCCGCGATTCGCGCGTCGACGCGGTACCGGCCGTCGAGCACCTGCCCGACGAGGGGGTCCTGAAGGGTCGTATCCACGCAAGGGAGTCTACGAGGGCCCGCCGACAGCGCCCCACGCTGCGCCGTTCAGGTGACGGACTGCAGCACAGCTGTGACGGGCCCGCGATCAGAACGCGGGGCGCTCGGGGTCCAGGCGCGCCAGGCCCCCGGTGGGGGAGGACGCCTCCGCGAAGTGCCTGCGCGGGATGCGCCCGGCCAGCCGGGCCAGCCGGCCGGCCCGGACCGCGTGCCGCATGGCGGTGGCCATCAGCTCCGGCTCCTGCGCGCGGGTCACCGCCGAGGCGAGCATCACACCCGCGCAGCCCAGCTCCATCGCCAGCGCCGCGTCCGACGCCGTCCCGGCCCCCGCGTCCAGGATCACCGGCACGCGCGCGTGCTCCACGATCAGCTGGAAGTTGTGCGGGTTGCGGATCCCGAGCCCCGACCCTATCGGCGAGCCCAGCGGCATCACCGCCGCACAGCCCACGTCCTCGAGCTTCCGTGCGAGCACCGGGTCGTCGTTCGTGTACGGCAGCACCGTGAACCCGTCGTCGACCAGCGTCTCCGCCGCGTCCAGCAGCTCCACCGGGTCCGGCAGCAGCGTCCGCTCGTCGGCGATGACCTCCAGCTTGACGAGGTCGGTGCCCAGCGCCTCCCGGGCCAGCCGCGCGGTCAGCACCGCCTCCCCGGCGGTGAAGCAGCCCGCCGTGTTCGGCAGCACCCGGATGCCCAGCCTCTCCAGCACCGACAGCACCGAGCCGTGCACCGACGGGTCCACCCGCCGCATCGCGACCGTCGTCAGCGCGGTGCCGGAGGCGACCAGCGCCCGCTCCAGCACCTCCAGGCTGCGCGCGCCGCCCGTGCCCATGATCAGCCGAGAGCCGACGGTCACACCGCCGATCACCAGGGGATCGTCGGCCATGGGTCAGCCTCCCTGCACGGCGGTGAGGACTTCGACGCGGTCGCCCTGCGCGAGCGCGGTGGCCGCCCACTGCCCGCGCGGGACGACGGTCTCGTTGACGGCGGCGGCCACCCCGGAGGGTGACGCGGTGAGGGTGCGCACCAGCGCGTCCAGGGCGGTGCCGGGGGTGATCTCGCGGCGCTCCCCGTTGACGGAGACGACGATGCTCATGCCGGCTGCTCCACGAGGGCGGCGCCGAAGCGCCGCGGCGCGAACGGACGGGCTTCGGCCGGCAGCGCGCCGCCGGCCAGCACCTCGGCCATCACGTCCCCGGTGACCGGCGTGAGCAGCACGCCGTTGCGGTAGTGCCCGGTGGCCAGCAGCAGCCCGTCGAGACCGGACGGGCCGAGCAGCGGCGCGTTGTCCGGGGAGCCGGGGCGCAGCCCGGCCCGGGTCTCGGTGAGCGGCAGCTCGGTGATGCCCGGGACCAGTTCGTGGGCGTCGCGCAGCAGCTCGTACACGCCGCCCGCGGTCACCGTCGTGTCCCAGCCCAGCTCCTCGCTGGTGGCGCCGACGACCAGCTCGCCGTTCTCCCGGGGCACCAGGTAGACGTGGCTGCCGCGCACCACGGCCCGCACGGTGCGGCTCAGGAACGGCGCACAGCGCCGGGGCACGGTCAGCCGCAGCACCTGCCCCTTCACCGGCCGCACCGGCGGCAGCACGGCCTCGGGGACGCCGGCCAGGCGCCCGCTCAGGCTCCCGGCCGCGAGCACCACCTGCCCGGCGGTCAGTGCCGTGCCGTCCGCCGTCGTCACGCCCGCCGCCCGGTCCCGGACGACGTCCAGCCGCTCGGCCCACGCCCGGTGGAAGACCACCCCGGCCCGCTCGCACGCGGCCACCAGGGCCGCCGCCAGCCGCCGCGGGTCGATCTGGTGGTCGCCGTCCACCCGCAGCCCCCCGCGCACCCCGGGCGCGAGCATCGGCTCCAGGCGCCGGCAGTCCCGGCCCGACAGCCACTCCGACTCCAGGCCCGAACGCTGCTGCAGGGCGTGCAGTTCGCGCAGGGAGGCCCGGTCGTCGGCGTCGAGCGCGACGGCGAGGGTGCCGCAGCGGCGGTAGCCGAGGTCGTGGCCGGTCAGCTCGGTCAGCTCGGAAACGAAGTCCGGGTAGCGGCGGGCCGATTCCAGGTTCAGGGCGAGCAGCGTCTCCTCGCCGTAGTGCAGTTCGGTGACCGCGGCCAGCATGCCGGCGGCGACCCGCGCGGCCCCGCCGCCGGGCTCGGGGTCCACCACGGCCGTGGCCAGCCCGCGCTGCCCGGCACGCCAGGCGGTGACCAGGCCGATGATGCCGCCCCCGATGACGAGGACGTCGGACGTACGTGACGACATGGGCGTCCAGCCCCTCCCTTCGCCGGCATGACCCGGATCAGGTTCGTACGGTCGGAGGCCGCCAGCCTCCCTCTCAGCCCGGTGCGTCCGGGCTCCCGCGAGTGCTTGTACGGTGGCCACCCTAGCTGCCGGTGCACCGTACTCGTAAGGGAGCCCTTCTCGATGGCGCGATCGCTCGACGGACTGTTCCTGGCCCCCGTGGCGGACCAGGCGCCGGGCCAGGTCGGTACCCGCACCCGGTTCGCCTACCACGAGCGGAACGGCGAGATCTGGGCCGACTACGCGGGCGGCGACGTCGTGCGCGGCCGTCTGGTGGGCACCCGCGAGGGCGACCGGCTCGACTTCCGGTACGTGCAGCTGGGGCGCGACGGCACCACCTCGTCGGGGCACTGCGTCTCGACGGTCGTGGAACTGCCGGACGGACGGGTGCGGCTGGAGGAGACCTGGGAATGGGAGTCGCGGGACGGCGCCGGGACCAGCGTCGTGGAACAGGTCGCCGGAACGGCCGCGGACTGACGCCCTGTCAGCCGGGCCGCCGGTTGACTATGGTGATCGGGTGAGCGAGCAGACAGGACGGCAGGGCACGTCAGAGGGCACGTCACCGGGGCGGCGCGTGGTCGTCGCCGGTGCGGGCATGGCCGGGGTGCAGACCGCGGTCGCCCTCAGGGAGCAGGGCTTCACCGGCACCGTGACCCTCATCGGCGCCGAACCCCACCAGCCGTACGACCGGCCGCCGCTGTCCAAGGCCGTGCTGCTCGGCAAGGCCGAGGACTCCGCCTTCGACGTCGACTTCGAGTCGCTCGGCGTCGAACTCCGGCTCGGTTGCGAGGCGCTGGGCGTGCGCCCGGCCGAGCAGGTGCTGGACACCGAGGCCGGGCCGGTGCCCTACGACGTCCTGGTCGTCGCCACCGGCGCCGAACCCGTCCGGCTGCCGGGCGCCGAGGGCGTGCCCGGCGTGCACCTGCTGCGCACCGTCGACGACGCCGAGCGGCTGCGGCCCGTCCTCGCCCGGCAGCACGACATCGTCGTCGTCGGCGCCGGGTGGATCGGCGCCGAGTTCGCCACGGCCGCCCGCGAGGCGGGCTGCGCCGTGACCGTCGTCGAGGCCGCCGGGAGGCCGCTCGCGGGAGCGCTGCCGGCCGAGGTCGCCGAGCCGATGGCCGGCTGGTACGCCGACGCGGGCGCCGAGCTGCGCACCCACGCGCGCGTGGAGCGGGTCGAGCCCGGCGCGGTGGTGCTCGCCGACGGCACGCGGCTGCCCGCGGGCGCCGTCGTCGTGGGCATCGGCGCCCGGCCCGCGACCGCCTGGCTGGCCGGCTCCGGCATCGAGCTGGGCCCGCACGGCGAGGTCGTCGCCGACGCCCACCTGCGCACCTCGCTGCCCGGCGTGTACGCCGTCGGCGACTGCGCCTCCTTCCCTTCCGCCCGCTACGGCGAGCGGCTGATGGTCCACCACTGGGACAACGCGCTGCAGGGCCCGCGCGTGGTCGCCGCGAACATCATGGGCGAGACACCGGTGGTCTACGACCCGGTGCCGTACTTCTGGTCCGAGCAGTTCGGCCGGTTCGTGCAGTACGCCGGCCACCACACGGGTGCGGACCGGCTGGTGTGGCGCGGCGACCCGGCGGGCCCCGCGTGGACGGTCTGCTGGCTGCGCGAGGACCGGCTGGTGGCCCTGCTGGCCGTGGGCCGGCCGCGCGACCTGGCCCAGGGACGGCGCCTGATCGAGGCGGCCCGCCGCATGGATCCCGCGGCCCTGACCGACCCGTCCCGGCCCCTGAAGGACGCCACCGCCGACTAGGCGCGTCCGCCCAGGTGGACCGGCCTGGCTTCCGACTGTCGGTGGGGGATGGCAGGCTTTGTTCCGTGACCGAGATTGACGCAAAGATCGATGCTCTCGTCCCTGCCTGGCTCACCCTGCCCGACATCGCCGAACAGTTCGGTGTCGAGGTGACACGGGTGCGGCAGCTGGTCAAGGAGGGCCAGCTCATCGCCGTACGCCGTGGGGAGAACCGGGCGCTGCACGTCCCCGCCGCCTTCATCGACGGGGACAAGGTGGTCAAGGGCCTCAGCGGGACCCTGACGCTGCTGAGGGACGACGGCTTCACGGTCGAAGAGATGATCGAGTGGCTCTTCACCCCCGACCCGACCCTGCCCGGCACCCCCGCGCAGGCCCTGAGCGAGAATCGCGGCACGGAGGTGAAGCGCCGCGCCCAGGCGCTCGCCGTCTGACGGATCCGCACCACGGGCGGCGCACGCGCCGCCCGGACCAGGGGTGGCGCACGCGCGGCGCACACGCGATCGGGTGCGCCACCCGCACGCCCAGGGACACCGACCACGGGGGGACCCACGCATGTCCGACACCGCCGGCACCGCCCGCGGCAGGCTCGCCGACGCCCGCCTCTACCTCTGCACGGACGCCCGCGGGCGGCAGGGGGACCTCGCCGAGTTCCTGGACGCGGTCCTCGCCGGCGGTGTCGACATCGTCCAGCTGCGCGACAAGGGCCTGGAGGCCGCCGAGGAGCTGGCGCTCCTCGAGGTGTTCGCCGACGCCTGCGCCCGCCACGGCAAGCTGCTCGCGGTCAACGACCGGGCCGACGTCGCCCACGCCGCCCGCGCCGACGTGCTCCATCTGGGCCAAGGAGACCTCCCGGTGCCCGCGGCCCGCGCGATCCTCGGTGACGACGTCCTGATAGGCCGCTCCACGCACGCCGAGGCCGAGGCCGCGGCGGCCGCCGTCCAGGACGGCGTGGACTACTTCTGCACCGGCCCCTGCTGGCCCACCCCGACCAAGCCCGGCCGGCCCGCCCCCGGCCTCGACCTGGTCCGGTACACCGCGGGCCTCGGCACCGACCGCCCCTGGTTCGCCATCGGCGGCATCGACCTGGCCAACCTGGACCAGGTGCTGGACGCAGGCGCCCGCGGAGTGGTCGTGGTCCGCGCGATCACCGAGGCGGACGACCCGGGAGCCGCCGCGGCGGACCTCGCCAAGCGGCTGCGGGAGGCCCGGTAGCCGCTGCCCGGACAGGGAGCGCGACGGGCGCTGTCCAGGTTTATGTCCAAGGGGTGGACAAGGAACCGGCAATTCGGGCAATTTACCGCTGTCCGGTTGGGGGGCCGCCCACCCCTGGCTAACCTGCGAGTATGGCCCTCGGAACCGCATCCACCAGGACGGACCGCGCTCGCACCGTGCGCGACATCCTGGCCACCGGCAAGACGACGTACTCGTTCGAGTTCTACGCGCCGAAGACCCCGCAGGGTGAGCGGAACCTGTGGAACGCGCTCCGGCGGGTCGAGGCCGTCGCGCCCGACTTCGTGTCCGTCACCTACGGCGCGGGCGGTTCCACGCGCACGACCACCGTCCGGGAGACCCAGCAGATCGTCGTCGACACGACCCTGACCCCGGTCGCCCACCTCACCGCCGTCGACCATTCCGTCGCCGAACTGCGCAACATCATCGGCCAGTACGCGGACGCCGGGATCCGCAACATGCTCGCCGTGCGCGGCGACCCGCCCGGCGACCCGATGGGCGAGTGGGTCCCGCATCCCCGGGGCCTGGCGTACGCGGCCGAACTCGTGCGGCTCATCAAGGAGTCGGGCGACTTCTGCGTCGGCGTCGCCGCGTTCCCGGAGATGCATCCCCGCTCCAGCGACTGGGACACCGACGTGCGGCACTTCGTCGACAAGTGCCGTGCGGGCGCCGACTACGCCATCACACAGATGTTCTTCCAGCCGGAGTCTTATCTGCGGCTGCGCGACCGGGTGGCGGCCGCGGGCTGCGAGACCCCGGTCATCCCCGAGGTCCTGCCGGTGACCAGCGTGAAGATGCTGGAGCGGGTGCCCAAGCTGAGCACCGCCCTGTTCCCGGACGCCCTGAAAGAGCGGATCCTCACAGCGAAGGACGATCCGGCGGCGGTACGCTCCATCGGTATCGAGTTCGCCACGGAGTTCTGCGCACGGCTGCTGGCCGAGGGAGTGCCCGGACTGCACTTCATCACGCTCAACAACTCCACGGCGACCCTGGAAATCTACGAGAACCTGGGCCTGCACCACCCCCCGCAGGCCTAGACCGGCCGCACCGCGATACGACACACTGCGTAGCGGCCACTGGGAGAGGGGCGTACATGGGCTGGACGGTCCTCTACATCGCGTTCGGTGTCGTCGCACTGTGGTTGCTCGGCGAGGTGCTGCTGCAGTACAAGGCACGACTGCGCTGGCGGCTGCTCGCCTTCGCCGGCTTCCTCGGCGTGGTGGTCGGTGTGCTGGTGCCGTCCGTGCCGGTGATCGGTGCGGGCGCGATCGCCTTCGCGCTCGGCCAGACCTACGTCACGCTGTCCTTCCGCCGCGGCTTCGCGGCCGGCTGGGCGGTCAAGCGCCCCGAGGCCGAGGCCGAGACGGGCGGCAGCAAGCGCCGCCGCGGCCGGGCGGGACGCCAGGAACCGGCGCTGGAGGTCTCCGACCTCGAGGCCGCCCCCGGCACCGGCCGGCCCGACGCGGGCCCCGGCGGCGAGGGCTTCGGCTACGACGACGACCCCGACCGCGACGACGTCTTCACCCCGGCCCGCCCCGCCGACCCGACCGCCGCCGAGTCCACCGCCGTCTACGAGCCCCAGCCCCTGGACGAGGACACCGGCTCCTACGGCGTCTACGGCGACACCGGCGGCTACGCGACCGCCGCCCAGCCCCAGGGCGCCGAACAGGCCTACGCCTACGACTACTCGGGCTACGGCCAGCAGGGCTACGGCTACGACAGCGGCGGCCAGCAGAGCTACGCCAACTACTCCGACCCGTACATCGGCACCCAGTCCTACGGCGGCGCGGCGTACCCGGCGGGCTACGACCAGCAGTACGGCCAGCAGGGCTACGCCCAGGACGGCTACGCCACCGGCGGCTACGGCGAGACCCCGCCCGGCGGCCTGTGGGTCCCGCAGCAGCGCACCGACGACACCTACGGCGGCGAACTCCCGCAGGAGCAGCCGTACCCGTACCAGCAGGGCGGGCAGCAGCCCGGGGCCGGTTACGACGAGCAGTACCGGTTCTGAGCCGCGGGGCCCGGGTCAGCTCACTGCGAGCCCCGGAAGCCCGGGCCCTCCACGATCAGCCCGGCCACCAGCGCGCCCGACATGCCCGCGTGCGCCAGCCCGCCGCCGGGGTGCGACCAGCCGCCGGCGCTGAACAGGCCCGCAAGCGCCGTGCTGTTGGAGGGGTGCAGGATCCCCGCGGGCGCGGCCAGGGCGGGCGGCGGCACGGCCCCGCCCCCGGCCCCCGTCTCCCGCTCGGTGTGCAGGGGGGTGCGGACCTCCCGCCACAGCGTCCGTTCCCGCAGACCCGGCACCGCGCGCTCGGCGGCGGCGACCATCGTGTCCGCGAAGGCGTCGGCCGCCCCCGGCGCCGCCCAGTCGTACGCGGCCGCGGACGGCACGGTCGCCGTCAGCACCACCGACTCGTGGTCCGCGTCGGGGCGCAGCGCCGGGTCGTCCGGCCGGTCGACGCGGACCGTCGGCCGTTCCGGCGCCACCCCCTGCCGGAACAGGTCCAGGTCGCCCTCCGCGTCCGGGGAGTGCACCACCGTGCGGTGCACCGCGCCGGGCTCCCGCGCGCCCCGCAGCGCCAGGCACACCACCACCCGGCCGGGGAACCGGTCCTCGGCCTGCGGCGCCACGTCCCGCGCGCCGTACAGCTCCCGGCCCGCGACCAGGCCGGCCAGCCGCCACGGACCCGTGCCCACCACGAACTCCGCCTCGGCCACGGCACCGCCGGCCAGTTCCACGCCCGCCGCCCGGCCGTCCTTCTCCACGACCCCGGTGACCTCGGCGCCGAAGACGAACTCCACCTTCCTGCGCACGCACCGCTCGTACACCGCGCGTGCCAGCTCCCGGATGCCGCCGCGCACGTACCAGGTGCCGAAGGCGTGCTCCATGTACGGCAGCACGGCCGCGGCGGCCGGGGCCGAGCCGGGATCGACGCCGTACGCGAGCGCGTGGTCCGCGAGCAGTTCCGCCAGCCGCGGATCACGCAGCTCCCACGCCCCGATCTCGGCCAGCGTGCCCGCCCGCCGGGTGCGCAGCAGCCGCTTGTGCGGGACCGCCGGATACGGCTCCCGCTCGGCCAGCACCTGCCAGTCGGGCCACAGGGGCTCCTCCAGCAGCGGCCGGCGGGTGCGGTCCCAGGCCTCGCGGGCCCGGACCAGGAAGTCGCCCCAGCGCTGCCCGGCCCCCGCCCCGAGGGCCTCGTCCAGGGCCGAGACGACACCCGCGCGCGAGGCGTTCGGCAGGGACACCCGCGTGCCGTCCGCGAAGACGTGCCGCGCCGCCGGGTCGACCTGGACCAGGTCGACCACGTCCTCCAGGGGCTCCTTGCCGGTCTTGACGAACAGGTCGCGGTAGACCGCGGGCAGCGTCAGCAGGCCGGGTCCGGTGTCGAAGGCGAAGCCGTCCCGCTCGAAGCGGCCCACCGCGCCGCCGTACGTCCCGCCCCGCTCGTACACCACCACCCGGTGGCCCGCGACGGCCAGCCGGGCGGCGGCCGCCATCGCGCCCATCCCGGCGCCGATCACCGCAATCCGTGCCATGACCGCGACTCTATCGACCGCCGGCGACGGTCCGGGCGGCGGGAAGCGCGGGGCTGAGTACGCGTACTCAGACGCCGAGATGAGTACGCGCGCGGATGGGACGAGGTCCGCGGGGACGGGAGAGTGGAGGCACGGCCAGGGGGGGCGCGGCCCGGCACCGCCGACACGGGGCGGCGGAACGGCGCCCGCGCCCCGGCCGCTCCTTCCGCCGATCCGTCGGCGGAAGCGAGGCACGGGGGCCCGGGGCGGACCACCACGGGGGAGCACGGGGGAGCGGAAGGGCGCCGGTCCGAGGACCGGCGCCCTTCCCGTGCCCCAGGCGCCCCCCGGCGTCTCCCGGCCCGCTCAGCCCTTGCCGCTCACGCGCCCCTGGAGCAGCCGCGACAGCGCCGCGTGGACGTCGTCCAGGGACCGCTCCGGCTGGAAGGACTTCCAGTCGAGGGCGGCCACGAGGACCATGCCGACCAGTGCCGCCGCCGTCAGCTGCACGTCGATCTCGTCGCTGAACTCGCCGGCCGCCACGCCCTCGCGCAGCACCCCCTCCACGACGGCGACGGCCTCCTGGCGCACCACCATCAGCGTGGACTGCCAGGCGCGGTTGGTCCGCCACAGCTCGGCCACGTACAGCTGGGTGAAGGCCGGGTAGCGGTCGATGAAGACCAGGCCGGCGCGGACCATCGCGTCCAGCGCGTCCACCCTGCTGCCGCCCTCGGCCGCCGTCCGCTCCGCCGCCTCACGCAGCGAGGCGGTCAGCAGCCCCACGCCGTGCCGCAGCAGCTCCTCGAAGAGGACCGACTTGCTCGCGAAGTTGTAGTAGACCGTGCCCTTCGCGACCCCCGCCCGCTCGGCGATCTCGTCGACCGTGGTGGCGGAGAAACCCTGTTCGGCGATGAGCGTGACGGCCGCCTCGTAGAGCTTCTGCCGGGTGGCCTCGCGGCGGGTGCTGCCGCCGGACGTGGCGCTGCTGCGTTCCATGGCCCCGATTCTCACAGGTACGCGCGCGTGCGGTGACGGGTGGGGATCACAGGCTCAGCTCCGGGTGCAGCCGGTCGAGCGTCCACACCTGGCGGCGCCGGGCCGCGAGCGCGGTCAGCGCCAGGGCGCCCGCCGTGAAGGCGGCGAGCACGGCGCACGCCTGCCACACCGGGCCGAGCCCGCCGCCCGTGATCAGCCGGCGCAGGGCCTCCACGATGTAGCTCATCGGCAGGAACGGGTGGATCGCGTTGAAGAAGCCCGGGCTGGTCTGCACCGGATACGTGCCGCCCGCCGAGGTCAGCTGGAGCATCAGCAGGGCCAGCACCAGGATCCGGCCGGCCGCGCCGAAGCGGGCGTTCAGCCACTGGACGATCGCCGCGAAGCACGCCGTGACCAGGCACAGGAACCCGATCGTGCCGGCCGCCCGCAGCATCTGCAGGCCGATCGCCCAGTGCAGCACGGCCATCAGAGCGACCACCTGCAGCACGCCCACCGCGACCACCGGCAGCCAGCCGGCGAACGCGATCCGCCAGGCCGGCGCACCGGCCGCCAGGGCGCGCCGGTTCAGCGGCGGGATGAGCATGTACGCCACCATCGCGCCCACCCACAGGGACAGCGGGATGAAGTACGGGGCGAAACCGGTGCCGTAGTTGGGCGCCTTGTGCAGGTCGTGGGAGGCGAGCTGCACCGGGTCGGCCATGACGCCGGTGCGCCGGTCGCGGTCCTGCTTGCCGTAGTCGGGGATCTTGCGCGCACCGTCGTGCAGACCGCCGGCGAGCTTCCCGGAGCCGTCGACCAGCTTGTACAGGCCGCCGCTGAGCGTCCGCGCACCCGACGCGGCCGTTCCGACGCCCTTGTCGAGCCGGTCCGCGCCCGTGCTCGCGGTGCCCAGTCCGGCGTGGAGCTTCTTGGCGCCGGCGGCGACCCGGGCCGCGCCGTCGTTCAGTTCGTTGATCTTCCGGACCGCGTCGTCGACGTCCTTGTACAGGTGCGGCGCCCGGTCGGAGAGGGCCCGGGCCTGGCGCTGCAGGGTGCCGAGGTTGTCCCGAAGCGTCTTCAGGTCGCCGTGCTGGTCGGCGATCAGGGTGTTGAGGTCGTCGGCGACGGTGGCCACGTCGGCGGCCGCCTGCCGGGCCTTCTTCAGGTCCGGGCAGACCGGGTCGGGGACCGCCGCCGCCTGGCAGCGCGCCCGGTAGACCTCGTCGAGGGTGTCCGAGGCCGCGTGGGCGGTCCGCGCGGCGCCCGGCGCGAGCTTAACCAGGACGTCGAGGTTGTGGCGGACCGCGCCGGCCGAGTCGGCGACCAGCCGGGCGGTGTCCCCGATGGTCTTCTCGTTGTCCTTCAGGAACGGGCCGGCCTTGCGGTAGACGCCGTTCACGTTGTCGGCGAGGGTCCGGGTGCCGTCCGCGACGCGCTGCGAGCCGTCCTCGAGGTCGCCCGCGCCGCTGTCGAGCTTCTTCAGGCCCTTGGCCAGCCTGCCGCTGCCGCTCTTGGCGTCCTTCAGGCCGTCCGCGAGGTCCTTGGAGCCCTTCTCCGCCTTTCCGATGCCGCCCTCGAGCCGGTCGGCGCCCTCGGCCGCCGTCACGGTCTTGTCGTGGATGGTGGAGAAGGAGACGAAGATCCGGTCCAGGAAGGTCCGGGAGGCCTTGGTGGAGGCGGCCGAGCGGATCTCGTTGAAGACCGTCCGGGAGATCTGGCCGACGATGTAGTTGTTCGCGTCGTTCGAGCGCACCCGCAGGGCGCCGGTCTCCGGGGAGTCGCCCGAACTGGAGGCGATGCGCCTGCTGAAGTCGGACGGCAGGGTCAGGGACAGGTAGTAGGTGCCGTCCTCGACGCCCCGGCGGGCCTCGGCGTCGCTCACCTCGTGCCACTCGAAGGTCCGGCTGTCGCGCAGCCCGTCCACGATGTCGTCGCCCGCAGTGATCTTCTTCCCGCCGGCCGTGGCGCCCTTGTCGTCGTTCACGAGGGCCACCGGGATGCGGTCCAGGCGGCCGTAGGGGTCCCAGAAGGACCACAGGTACAGGGCGCCGTACAGCAGGGGCAGCACGAGCAGCGCGACCAGGGCGGCGCGCGGCAGCCTCCCCCGCCCGAAGCGCCTCAGTTCAAGCGCGGCGAGCCTCGGCGAGCGCATCGGCGTCCTCCTTCGACTCGTCGTCGTTCTCGTCGTTCTCGTCGTTCGGCTCGTGGTTCTCGTCGTCGTCGCTGCCGCCGTCGCCGTCCTGGCCGGCGGCCGGGAGCGTGGAGACGGACACGCAGTCGGTGGGGGCCGTGCGGCACACGGCCAGGACGGTGGTCCCCGCGCGCGCGAGGGAGCGCAGCAGTTTCCAGACCTCGGCGCGTTCGGACTCCGACAGCTTCGTGTCGACGTCGTCCACCCCGAGCAGCCGGGGCCGGCCGAGGAGGGCCAGCGCGAGGGACAGGCGCAGCTCCTGGAGCCGCTCCAGGTCCCGGACGGCGGTGCGGGAGCCCTTGGGCAGCGTCTCCAGGTCCAGCCCGGCGGCGGCCAGCGCCGCGTCGACGCGCAGCCGTGCCTCCAGGGCGCGGTGCGGGCGGGGCCGCAGCGCCTCGCGCAGGGTGTCGCCGAACCTGCGCTGCAGCAGGGCCGCTTCGCGCAGGTGCTCCCCGACGGTCAGGGCCGGCTCCAGATCGGTGACCCCGGGCACGTTGGCCACGGCCGCGCTCCGGCGCACGGCGGCCATGTGCCGGGGGAGTTTGAGACCGCCCACCGCGGCCACTCCTTCGGTGGGCTTCATCCGTCCCGTGAGCGCGAGCAGCAGACACGTGCGGCCGGAGCCGGACGGTCCCTCGATCGCGATCAGCGAGCCGGGCTCCGCGTCGAGGGTGACGCCGCGAAAGGCCCACCCCCGCGGCCCCTTGAGCCCGAGGTCCTCGGCTGTGACGTCCACGCCGTCCACAAGCCCCCCTGCCTGCATCCCATTTTTAAACTGACTGGTCAGTGCAAAAATACGCCCGAACCCACGATCGAGGCAAAGCCGCAGGTCAGAACGGATTGTCAGTGCCATACCCGACGATGGGCACATACGGCACCCGTGCCGTCACAGACGACAGGAGGTTCGTCATGGCCAACTCGTCCGCAGCCGCCGCCCACCGGCGCCGCGCCACCGGCCCTGCCCCCTCACTGACCGGCCCGGCGAGCGACGTGCACCCCGTGCTCCGCCGGGCCACGGCCCCGCCCGCCGCCCTCGACCTGCTCGCCCAGGCCCGCGCCGGACTCGAGGAGGCCACCGTCCTGCAGACGCCCAACGAGCGCTACGCGACGGCCCACCTCGCCGCCCTGCGCACCGCCGCCGCCGTGCTCGCCGCCCGGGGCCGCCCCGAGACCTCCCCGCGCCGCCGGGCCCGGATCCGCAGCGCCTGGGAGGTACTGCCCGAGATCGCCCCCGAACTGACCGAGTGGAGCGCGCTCTTCGCCTCCGGCGCCGCCCGCCGCGCCCGTGCCGAGGCGGGCATCCAGGGCGCGGCCGGGCAGCGGGACGCCGACGACCTGATACGCGACGTGGCGATGTTCCTCCGCCTCGTCGAGCGGATGCTGGTGCTGCAGCCCGTCCTGCCCCAGCCCCGCCAGGACGCCGACGAGCCGGACGCACCGCGCGGGCGCGGCGGGCTGCCGGACGCGGGCTGAGCCGGATGCCCGCGACCGGCGGTCGCCCTCCGGCCGCCACCGGTGGTCTTCCCTGGTCGTCCGCCGTGCGAGACGCGGGCGGCCGGACCCGGCCGCGATGACCGGGCGGGGCGCGGAGGCAATAGGGTGGAGAGCGCCTGAAGGCCTCCCTTCCTCCCGCACCGGGGCCGGGGAGGCACCCCGTTCGCGCCGCCGGGCAACAGGCGGTGCCGCGCCGAGGAGTCAACTGCCGTGTCGGACCCGATGCGCCCGCCCGCGTCCCACCACCACCCCCCGACGGCGTCGCTGCGCTCCGACCCTCGACCGCGCGCCTCCCTGCGGACCGCCGTGGTCTGGGACGTCCTCCAGGACGCGCTCGACCGCCGGGTCAAGGCCACGGGACGCGAGTCGCTGGACGTGCTCGACACCGGAGGCGGCAGCGGCAACTTCGCCGTGCCCGTCGCCCGCCTCGGCCACCGTGTCACCGTCGTCGACCCCAGCCCCAACGCCCTGTTCGCGCTGGAGCGCCGCGCAGCCGAGGCCGGCGTCGCCGACCGGGTCCAGGGTGTGCAGGGCGACGCCCACGGCCTGTTCGACGTGGTCGAGCGCGGCGGCTACGACGTGGTGCTGTGCCACGGCGTCCTGGAGTACGTCGACGACCCCGCCGAGGGAGTCCGCAACGTGGTGGCCGCGCTGCGCCCCGAGGGCGTGCTCAGCCTGCTGGCCGCCGGGCTCGGCGGCGCCGTGCTCGCCCGGGCCCTGGCCGGCCACTTCAAGGAGGCCAAGCAGGCCCTGGAGGATCCCGAGGGCCGCTGGGGCGCCGGCGACCCGGTACCGCGCCGCTTCACCGCCGAGCAGCTCACCGCGCTGGTCGAGGGCGCGGGCCTGCGGATCGGTGCCGTGCACGGCGTACGGGTCTTCGCCGACCTGGTGCCCGGCGTCCTGGTGGACACCGAGCCCGGGGCCCTCGACGCCCTGCTGCAACTGGAGGCCGCCGCGGCCGAGCTGCCCGCCTTCCGCTCGGTGGCCACCCAGCTCCACGTGCTCGGTGAGACGGAGGGGGCCGAACAGGCCTGAGCGCTCCTCCGTGACCCGCCGCTGATCAGGGCCTTGGCGGCAGATGGAGTACGCCACAAGCCCCCCGATCGAGCGGTTTGCGCCGTATGATCGAGGTACACGGACCGGCATGACGGGTCGGCCGCCGGGGAATGGAAGCCTCAGCGAGCCGGGACGGCCAGGGCGGAAACCGGTTGGCCAATTGGCTTAGAGGGGCGGGTTTCACGGGGTCGATTCCCTGCCTATCCTGAAGGGACCCCCCCCGGGTCGCCCCCGGCGACTGCACGATGAGGAGGACTCCGTGCCGCTCTCTGAGCACGAGCAGCGAATGCTTGAGCAGATGGAGCGAGCGCTGTACGCCGAAGACCCCAAGTTCGCGACAGCGCTTGAGGGGAACGGGCTGCGTACGTACACCCGGCGACGGGTCTACCAGGCGGTCGCGGGCTTCCTCGTGGGTATCGCGCTCCTCATGGCCGGAATGGTCGCCCAGCAGATCTGGGTCAGCGTGGTGGGCTTCCTCGTCATGCTGGGCTGTGCCGTACTCGCCGTCACGGGCTGGCGCAAGGCGCCCAAGCCGGGTGAACAGCCCGCGGGCCTCGCCCGCCGCCCGGTGCGGCCGAAGAGGTCCGTGATGGACCGGATCGAGCAGCGCTGGCAGCGTCGCAGGGACGAGCAGCAGGGCCACTGACCCCGCCGCGGCTTCCCGCCGGCAACCGCAGACGTCCGTGAGGGGCGGCCACCCGCAGGTGGCCGCCCCTCACGCGTCGCCTCGGCCGCGCCGCGGTCTCAGCCCCGCTGCCCGCTCGGCCTGCGCAGCACCGGCCGGGCCGCCGCCACCCGCGCCCGGAACGCCGTCCAGCGGGCCGACGCCACCCACAGCACCCGCACCGCGGACCGCGGCGCGAACAGCGCCCGCAGCCGGGCCCGCCGGCCGGCCGCGCCGGTCAGCGCGGCGATCACCCGGCGCACGTCCTCCGCCAGACCGGCCACCGGCCGCGGCCGGGGCGCGTACAGCACCTGCTCCACCGCGTCCGCCACCCGGTGCACCGCCGCCCCGGCCTGCGGGTCGAGCAGCCCCAGCCGGACGATGCGCGCCGCCGCCGTGCGCGGGGTCTGCGACTCGTCCGGCGGGATGCCGAAGTCCCAGGCGCTGTCCGTCAGCTCCTGCCAGACCGCCAGCGTGTGCGCCGCGGCGCCCTCCTCGGTCCGGGCGTGCGCGCCGAGCCGTGCGGAGCGCAGGCGCTTCCGCCACAGCAGCGGCGACAGCGGGAGCGCCAGGACCACCAGCGCCCCGAGCACGATCAGCGCGAGCCACAGCCCCTGCCAGGGGCCCCCGCCGCCGCCCTGCGGCGCCGGCGCCGCGGACGGGCTGCCGCACGCGTCCAGCTTGCGCAGCTGTGCTGAGCAGCCGTCGCTCGGAGAGGCCGCCGCCGAGGGCGCCGCGGACGACCCGCGCGAGGGCAGGGACTCGTCCGGCACCGAGCTGCCGGGCGTGTCCGGCAGGGTGTACGACGGCACGGTGCCGCGGGACGGGGTCGGCTCGAAGCGGGTCCAGCCCACGCCCTCGAAGTACAGCTCGGGCCAGGCGTGCGCGTCCTTCAGGGTCACCGACACCGAGCCGTCCGCCTGCGGGGTGCCGGGCGCGAAGCCCACCGCCACCCGGGCCGGGATGCCGAGCGTGCGGGCCATCGCCGCCATCGCGAAGGAGAAGTGGACGCAGAAGCCCTGCTTCTTCTTCAGGAAGTTGGCGATCGCGTCCGGGCCGCGGCCGACCTCCACCCGGGTGTCGTACTGGAAGCCGCCGGTCACGGAGAAGTAGTCCTGGAGCTTGACCGCCTCCTCGTAGTGGCTCGCCGAACCCGCGGTGACCTCCTGCGCCGTGCTCGCCACCACCTTCGGCAGCCTGGCGGGCACCTTCGTGTACTCGCGCTTCAGCGCGGCCGGCGGCTGCGGCGCGGCGGCCAGCTGCTCGGGGGTCGGCCGCACGTCCAGGCTGGTGATCCGGTACGACGCCCCCCGCGTGTTCTGCCCGTGGTCGCCGACGAGCGTCATGCCGACCGGCTCGTACCGCCAGTTGCCGCTGATCCGCACCCCGCTCGGCGGGTACGGCATCGGCAGCCAGTCCTGCGCGTACCAGTCCGCCGCCCGCACCGTCGTCCGCACCGAGGTGCGCTTGACGTCCCGGCTCAGTCCGACGGGTGTGGGGAAGACGTCCGGGATTCCCACGATGTGCCGCTGGGACGGCTTCCAGGTCGTGCCGTCGAAGTCGTCCAGGGACACGATCCGCAGGTACATGTCCGACAGGTCGGCCGCGCTGGTCCGCAGCGACAGCACCGGGCGGTCGTTCTCCACGTTCAGGCTGTCGCGCAGCGACACCAGCGGGTTGACCGCGGAGATCGTGCCGCCGTTGCCGTTGCCCGCGCCGACACCCGCCCCGGCGGCGTCCAGCAGGCCGCCCTGCATCGTGGGCAGGGCGAGCGGCACCATCAGGGCGGCCCCGAGGGCGACCGCGCCGATCCGGCGCCCGGTGCGCACCGGGGCCACCACACCGCCGTCCGGCGCGCCCGGGGTGCTCGGCGCACCGCCGAAGACGCGGCCCCACTGGGCCAGCCGTTCCCGGCCCTCGGCCAGCAGCAGCACCAGATAGCCGGCGGCCGCGAGCAGGAACCACACCCAGTCGTAGGCGCCGTCGTACAGCCCCGCCGCGACCGAGTACAGCGCGAGCAGCGGCAGCCCGGCCGGGGCCGCGCTGCGGAAGGTCACCGCGAGGGTGTCCACCAGCAGGCCGATCAGCACGACACCGCCGACCAGCATCAGCTGGATGCCGTCGGTGAGCGGCGCCGGTATGGCGTACCGGCTGACGTCGTCCGAGCCCTGCTGGAGCAGATCGGCGAAGTGCCGGAAGGCCTCGGGGCCGGGGATCAGCCCGATGACCGACTGCTGCCGGGCGAAGACCAGGCTCAGCAGCATCAGCGAGACCAGCGCCTGCGCCGCCACGGTCAGCGGCCGGGCCAGCGGCACCCGCCGGGCCGCCGCGCCCACGACGGACTGCACGGCGACCAGCAGGATGGCCGGCGCCAGCCACGTGGGCTGCCCGACCAGGGGCAGCAGCGCGCACGCGGCCATCAGCGTGGCCGCCGCGGCGCGCACCGCCAGTCGTGCCCGCCCGCTCATCCCAGTGCCTCCCCGCTCACGGACGCCAGGCCCGAGCGCTCCCGGTCCGCCTGCCGCCACAGATCGTCCAGCGAGGCGCCGCGCGGCACGCCCAGGGCCGTCCAGCCCGCCTCGCGCAGCATGCGCAGCCGCTCCGCGTGCCGGCCGGTGCCCGGCCCCGGCACGTCGGCCGCCTCGCGCGCCCAGGTGTCCGGGTCGAGGACGAAGGCGACCGCGCCGCCGCTGCGGCGGCTCATCCTGGCGACCGTCGCCGCCTGCTCCTCGTCCAGATCGCCCAGGAAGGCGATCAGCAGTCCCTCGTCGCCGCCGCGCAGCATGTCGTAGGCCCGGGACAGGCCCGTGCCGTCGGAGTGGTCGATCACGGCGAGGGTGTCCATCATCAGCCCGGCGGCGTCCGCGGTCTCCTGCCCGCCCGCGAACCCGTCGGCGCCCTCGCCGGGCACCGAGCTGCCGCCGTCCGTCAGCAGGCGCACCGAGAAGCCGCGCTCCAGCATGTGCACCAGCGCCGAGGCGGCACCGGAGACGGCCCACTCGAAGGCCGAGTCCGGGCCCGCGCCCTCGTAGCCGACGGCCCTGGTGTCCAGCAGCACCGTGCAGCGGGAGCGGCGCGGCTGCTCCTCGCGGCGCACCATCAGCTCGCCGTAGCGCGCGGTGGAGCGCCAGTGCACCCGGCGCAGGTCGTCGCCGTAGCGGTAGCCGCGGGGGATCACGTCGTCCTCGCCCGCGAGGGCCGTCGCGCGCTGCCGCCCTACGCCGTACCCCTTGGCCTCGCCGCTGAACCGGACCGGGGCCAGCGGCTGCACGCGCGGGATCACGGTCAGCGTGTCGTGCGCCGAGAAGGAGCGGGTCAGCTCGCACATGCCGAACGGGTCGCTCAGCCGCAGCTGCAGCGGGCCCAGCGGGTAGCGGCCGCGCAGGTCCGAGCGGACCCGGTAGGACACCTCGCGGTGGCCGCCCGGCTCCACCCGGTCCAGCACGAAGCGGGGCCGGGGACCGAGCACGTAGGGCACCCGGTCCTGCAGCATCAGCAGGCCGGTGGGCAGCCGGGAGACGTTGTCCACCCGCAGGTGCACCCGGGCCTCGCCGGCGGCGGGCACGCGCGCGGGGGAGAGCCGGCGGCCGCCGGCCACGCGGTAGCGCGTGCGGTACAGCACGGTCGCGCACAGCAGCGGCAGCACCGCCAGCAGCAGGCCGACCCGCAGCAGATCGCTCTGGCCCAGCACGTACGCGCAGATCGCGGCCGCGATCCCGGCCGCCAGGAAGGAGCGCCCCCGGGTGGTGAGCCCCGCCAGGGCCGTACGGACGCCGCCCGCCTCCCCGCGGTCGGCCTCCGCCTGCCCCGTCCCCCCGGTGCTCATCACAGACCCCGGGGCGGCTGCTGGGGATACGCCGGGATGGTCCGGCCCAGGCCGCCGAAGCCGTTCTGCTGAGGCGTGGCGGGCACCGGGGTGTGCTGCAGGATCTCCAGCACGACCTGCTCGGCCGTACGGCGGTTCAGCTGGGCCTGGGCGGTGGGCAGCAGCCGGTGGGCGAGGACGGCCACCGCGAGCGCCTGGACGTCGTCCGGCAGCGCGTACTCCCGCCCGCCGAGCGCGGCGGACGCCTTGGCCGCGCGCAGCAGGTGCAGCGTCGCGCGCGGGGAGGCGCCGAGTCTGAGGTCGGGATGGGTGCGGGTGGCCGCGACCAGCTCGACCGCGTACCGGCGGACCGCCTCGGAGACGTGCACGTCGCGGACGGCCTCGACCAGCTTCACGATGTCGTGCGCGTGCGCCACCGGCTGCAGGTGCTCCAGCGGGCTCACCCCGCCGTGGACGTCCAGCATCTGCAGCTCGGCCTCCACGCTCGGGTAGCCCACGGAGACCCGGGCCATGAAGCGGTCGCGCTGCGCCTCGGGCAGCGGATAGGTGCCCTCCATCTCGACCGGGTTCTGCGTGGCCACCACCATGAAGGGGCTGGGCAGTTCGAACGTCTGCCCGTCGATGGTGACCTGCCGCTCCTCCATCGACTCCAGCAGGGCCGACTGCGTCTTGGGCGAGGCGCGGTTGATCTCGTCGCCGATCACGATCTGCGCGAAGATGGCGCCCGGCTTGAACTCGAAGTCCCGGCGCTGCTGGTCCCAGATGGACACCCCGGTGATGTCCGAGGGCAGCAGGTCCGGCGTGAACTGGATACGCCGCACCGAGCAGTCGATGGACCGCGCCAGCGCCTTGGCCAGCATGGTCTTGCCCACCCCGGGGACGTCCTCGATCAACAGGTGTCCCTCGGCGAGCAGTACGGTCAGCGAAAGCCGTACGACCTCGGGCTTGCCCTCGATCACACCCTCCACCGAACTGCGGATCCGCTCCACAGTGGCGGTCAGATCAGTGAGGCTCGCTCGATCGTCATAGGTCGTCACCCGGCCCTCCTCGGCCCGTTCTTACTACGGGCCGACGCTCCGTGCTGCGAAACCGGCCCACCCCGAATCACGGACATCACGCGGAAAAGGTTCCGCGTGACGCCCCACCCGCATTCTTGCCGCCGTTACCGATTCGTGTCACTCGCCTGTGGACAACTGCCCGCACTATGTCGGTCTTACAGCCTTTTCGACCGTGGTTTCGACATGGCGCGGCGAGTTCCCTGCGTGGCGCGGGGCGTTCGGGGCGGGCCGGCGCGTCCGGTCAGGCGGGGTCGATCTCGCGCAGCCGGCCGGTCTTCACGTCGAACACGAATCCGCGCACGTCCTGCGTGTGCAGCAGGAACGGCGAGGTGCGCACGCGCTGCATCGACTGGCGCACGTCCTGGTCGACGTCCCGGAAGGCCTCGACGGGCCAGGCGGGGCGCTGGCCGACCTCCAGCTCCAGCTCGTGCCGGAACTCCTCGGTGATCGACTCCATCCCGCACCCGGTGTGGTGGATCAGGACGATGCTGCGGGTGCCGAGCGCCCGCTGGCTGATGGTCAGGGAGCGGATCACGTCGTCGGTGACCACGCCGCCCGCGTTGCGGATGGTGTGGCAGTCGCCGAGCTGCAGGCCGAGGGCCTTGTGGAGGTCGAGACGGGCGTCCATGCAGGCCACCACGGCGACGCGGAGGACCGGACGGGCGTCCATCCCCGGGTCGCTGAACTCGGCGGCGTAGCGCTGGTTGGCCTCGACGAGGCGGTCGGTCACGGCGCCGTCGCCGGCTATGGCGCCCTCGGGCCCGGTGGGAGCTGCTGCAGAAGTCGTCATACCCGAGACCGTACTGGTCATCGGCGTTCCGATCCTGCCGTGCAGAGCGGACAAAGAACGCCATTGTGGCTTGTTGTGAGCGACCCCACACGCAGGGCGAACGGGATGCGTACCCGTCCGGGCGACGCGCAGGCCGGTTGATTGACCGCGAGACGCGGTGGACTAAAGTGACGCGCAGCGGGAGGCGCGGCTCTCCCCGCTGGTGAAACCCCGGAGACCCCGGCCCACACCCGGACCGTCTCCCCACGTGCGCGGCGCGTACGTACGGCTCGGCCTCCTCCCGCTCCCGGTCGGCTGACGCTTCCGGCGCCGGCCGGCCTCCCCTTCACCGAGCGGGCGGGGACCCGGCGGTGCGTACGGGCTCCGCCGGAAACGAGAGGCCCAGGACAAATGGGGCGCGAAGCGCTTTCGAACGAGGGCGGCGGTGGGCGACGGGAGGGACAGACTCGACACGTCCCTGTGATGCTGCAGCGGTGCCTGGATCTGCTGGCACCCGCGCTGGAGCGGCCGGGAGCCGTGGTCGTCGACTGCACCCTCGGCCTCGGCGGCCACAGCGAGGCGCTGCTGACCCGGTTTCCCGAGGTACGGCTGATCGGCCTGGACCGGGACAAGGAGGCACTGCGCCTGTCCGGCGAGCGGCTGGCTCCGTACGGGGACCGGGCCACCCTCGTGCACGCCGTCTACGACGAGCTGCCCGACGTCCTGGCGCGGCTCGGCATCCCACGCGTGCAGGGCGTGCTGTTCGACCTCGGGGTCTCCTCCATGCAGCTCGACGAGGCCGACCGCGGCTTCGCCTACGCCCAGGACGCCCCCCTCGACATGCGCATGGACCAGACGACCGGCATGAGCGCCGCCGAGGTCCTCAACACCTACCCGGCCGGCGAGCTGGTGCGGATCCTGCGCGCGTACGGCGAGGAGAAGCAGGCCAAGCGGATCGTCTCCGCGATCGTCCGGGAGCGTGAGAAGGAGCCGTTCGGCAACAGCGCGCGGCTCGTGGAGCTGATCCGGGACGCCCTGCCGCAGGCCGCCAAGCGCACCGGCGGCAACCCGGCCAAGCGCACCTTCCAGGCGCTGCGCATCGAGGTCAACGGCGAGCTGTCCGTCCTGGAGCGGGCCGTGCCGGCCGCGGTGAAGGCGCTCGACCTCCGCGGGCGCATCGCCGTGCTGTCGTACCACTCGCTGGAGGACCGGCTGGTGAAGCAGGTGTTCGCGGCCGGTGCCGCCACCACCGCGCCGCCCGGGCTGCCGGTCGTGCCCGAGCGCTACCAGCCGCGGCTCAAGCTGCTCACGCGCGGTGCCGAACTTCCCACCGAGGAAGAGATCGCCCAGAACCGCCGCGCCGCCCCGGCCCGGCTTCGGGGCGCCGAGCGCATCAGGGAGGACGCCGAGTGAGCGAATGGGGTCGGTCGGATTTCCGAACTCGCACGCCGGTGCCCCGGAGCCACCGGAGGCCCAGTGAGTAGGAAACCCGAACTGAGGGGGAGGGCCGCCCGGCTCGCCCGGCTCTTCCCGGCCGGCCGCGCCCGCGCGGCCCGCACCCCGTTCGTCCTCCTCGTCGTCCTGCTGCTCGGAGGCGGCCTCATCGGGCTGCTGGTACTGAACTCCGCGCTCAGCGAGGGCTCCTTCCAACTCGACGACCTGCAGAAACAGACCAAGAACCTCACCGACGAGGAACAGGCCCTCCAGCGGGACATCGACGCCTACTCGGCCCCCGACGCCCTCCAGCGCCGCGCCCGCGAACTCGGCATGGTCCCCGGCGGCGACCCGGCCTTCCTCAACCCCGACGGCACCGTCAAGGGCGTACCGGGCCCGGCGAGCCCCGAGCCCGCCTCGCTCCCCGGCCCGGCCGCACCCGGCACCGCCGCCCCGGTCACCGGCCCGTCCGCGGTCTCCCCGGTCGCGCCGACGCAGCTGCCGGCGACGCCGTCGCAGCCCCCCGCCACGCCGGCGCCCCCGCCCTCGGTACCGGCCGGGGCGAGCACCCCGGCGACGGCGGTGGCGCCGCTCACCACCCTCCAGCCCGTGCCCGACCCGACTCCCGGCAGGTGACGGAAGTGTCCGACAGGGAAGCGCCGCGCCGCCGCGTCCCCGGCCCCGCCAAGCCACCCCGGCCGCGGGGCGCCGTGCGGCGGCAGCCCGCGGCCGGCGCCCGCCCGGCCCGCCGCCCCGGCGGATACCGGCCCCCGCCCCCGCCCGTCCTGCGGCTCGGCAGCCCGCGGCCCCGGCTGCGCATGGTCGGCCTCGCACTCACCCTCGTGCTGCTCGCCTTCGTCGTACGCCTGCTCCAGGTCCAGGCCGTGGACGCCAGTACGTACACCGCCAAGGCCGAGCAGAACAGGTACGTCGTGCACACCCTGGCCGCCGAGCGCGGCGGGATCACCGACCGCAACGGCGTGGCGCTCGCCATCAGCGAGGACGCGTACGACATCACGGCCGACCCGACGATGTTCAGCGCCAAGCAGCTGAACAGGAACGACGGGCCCGAGCAGGCCGCCGCGCTGCTCGCGCCGATCCTCGGGCAGGACCAGGCCGCGCTCGTCGGCAAGCTCAGGCCCAGGAACAAGCTGTCCCGCTACGCCAAGCTCGCCTCCCGCCAGACCCCCGAGGTCTGGAAGCAGATCAAGGACCTGAAGGCCGCGCTCGCCAAGAAGTCCGGCGCCGCCAACGTCCTCGCCGGTGTCTTCGCCGACCCCAGCAGCAAGCGCGTGTACCCCAACGGCGACCTCGCCGCCGGGATACTGGGCTGGGTCAACGCCGACGGCAGGGGCGGCGGCGGCATCGAGCAGGAGCTGAACGAGCAGCTGTCCGGCAAGGACGGCATGATCCGCTATGCCCAGTCCGGCGGCCGCGAGGTGCCCACCGTGGGCTCCACGCAGACCCCGGCCGTACCCGGCTCCGACGTCGAGCTCACCATCGACCGCGACATCCAGTGGGCCGCCCAGAACGCCATCACCGAGCAGGTCAAGCAGTCCCGGGCGGACCGCGGCTACGTCATCGTCCAGGACACCCGCACCGGCCAGATCCTCGCCATGGCCAACTCGCCCGGCTTCGACCCGAACGACCTGTCGAAGGCCGACGGCGAGGCCATGGGCAACGCGGCCGTCCAGGACGCCTTCGAACCCGGCTCCACGGCCAAGGTGATGTCGATGGCGGCCGTGCTGGAGCAGAACGTGGCCACCCCGCTCACCCACGTCGTCGTACCGAACCGGCTGCACCGCGGCGACCGGCTCTTCCAGGACGACGTCGACCACGGCACCTGGTACCTGACCCTGAACGGCGTGCTCGCCAAGTCCAGCAACATCGGCACGATCCTCGCCACCGGCGAGCTCGGCAAGAGCCAGCCGGCGGCCAACCAGGTCCTCTACTCGTACCTGCGCAAGTTCGGCATCGGCAGCCCCACCGGCCTCGGCTTCCCCGGCGAGACCAGCGGCATCCTCGCGCCGGCCGGCAAGTGGTCGACCTCGCAGCAGTACACGATCCCTTTCGGCCAGGGCTTCTCGCTCAGCGCCATGCAGGCCGCCTCCGTGTACTCGACCATCGCCAACGGCGGAGTCCGCGTCGAGCCGACCCTGGTGCGCGGCACCAAGGGCGCCGACGGCCGCTTCACACCCGCACCGCAGCCGAAGAAGACACGCGTGGTCAGCGCGAAGACCGCCCGGACACTCGCCCGGATGCTGGAGTCCGTCGTCGACGACGAGCAGGGCACCGGCATCAAGGCCCGCATTCCCGGGTACCGGGTCGCGGGCAAGACGGGCACGGCCAACCGTGTGGATCCGGCCACCGGCCGGTACCGCGGATACACCTCGTCGTTCGCCGGATTCGCACCCGCGGACCAGCCGCGGATCACCGTGTACTGCGCGATCCAGAACGCCACGTCCGGCAGCTACTTCGGCGGGCAGATCTGCGGACCCGTCTACAAGCAGGTGATGGAGTTCGCCCTGAAGACCCTTCAGGTACCCCCCACCGGAGCCAAGGCCGCGAACCTTCCCGTCAGCTACAAGCCCTGATCAGCCGCCCCGCAGCCGCGAACGACCACCAGGAACGAACCCGTGACAACGATCACTCCCGACTCCGGGAACCAAGGCGCCGGCCAGGGTGCCGGCCGAGGCGCCCGGGAGCCCTCGCTTCGCCCCGGAGCGGCCGCGCCCGGTACGCTCACCGCCGTGCCACACGCTGATCAGTCCCCCACCACCCAGAAGGGCGCTTCCGTGACATATCCGGGACCGCCGCGACCGGTCCAGGTCTCCGCCACACCCCTCGCGGAACTGGCCGATCAGCTGGGTACCGCCGCTCCGGACACCGCCGCCGAGGTCACGGGGATCACCCACGACTCGCGGGCCGTCCGCCCCGGCGACCTGTACGCCGCCCTGCCGGGCGCCCGGCTGCACGGCGCCGACTTCGTCACCCAGGCCGCCGGCCTCGGCGCGGCCGCCGTGCTGACCGACCCCACGGGCGCCGACCGCGCCGCCGCGACCGGACTGCCGGTCCTGGTCGTCGACGATCCGCGCGCGCGGATGGGAGAGCTCGCGGCGACCATCTACGGCCACCCCGGCCGCGACCTGCTCCAGATCGGCATCACCGGCACCTCCGGCAAGACCACCACCGCCTACCTCGTCGAGGGCGGACTCAGGACCGCCAGGTCCACCGGCCTGGTCGGCACCGTCGAGATGCGCATCGGCGACGAGCGCATCAAGTCCGAGCGCACCACCCCCGAGGCCACCGACCTGCAGGCCCTGTTCGCCGTGATGCGCGAACGCGGCGTCGAGGCCGTCGCCATGGAGGTCTCCAGCCACGCCCTGGTCCTCGGCCGGGTCGACGCCTGCGTCTTCGACGTCGCGGTGTTCACCAACCTGAGCCCGGAACACATGGAGTTCCACTCCGGCATGGAGGACTACTTCCAGGCCAAGGCGCAGCTCTTCACCCCCGAACGCAGCAAACTGGGCGTCGTCAACACCGACGACGCCTACGGCCGGCGGCTCGCGAAGGAGGCGACCGTCCCGGTCGTCACCTACTCCGCCGAGGGCCACCCCGACGCCGACTGGCGCGCCCAGGACGTCCACGTCGGCCCGCTGGACTCGACGTTCACCGTCCTCGGCCCGAACGGCGAGCGCGTACACGCCAAGTCGCCGCTCGCGGGCCCCTTCAACGTGGCGAACACCCTCGCCGCCGTCGTCGCCCTCGCCGCGGCCGGACTCGACCCGCAGGCCGCCGCCGACGGCATCGCCGCCGTACCGGGCGTCCCCGGCCGCCTGGAGCGCGTGGACGCCGGGCAGGACTACCTCGCGGTGGTCGACTACGCGCACAAGACCGACGCGGTCGAGTCGGTGCTCAAGGCGCTGCGCAAGGTCACCAAGGGGCACCTGCACGTCGTGCTCGGCTGCGGCGGCGACCGCGACCGGACCAAGCGCGCCCCGATGGGCGCCGCCGCGGCCCGGCTCGCCGACACGGCCGTACTGACCTCCGACAACCCCCGCTCCGAGGACCCCCTGGCGATCCTCGCCACCATGCTCCAGGGCGCGGCCTCCGTGCCCGCGCACGAACGGGGCGAGGTGCTCCTCTTCGAGGACCGGGCCGCCGCCATCGCCGCCGCCGTGGGGCGCGCCGCGCCCGGCGACACTGTGCTGGTCGCGGGCAAGGGCCACGAGCAGGGCCAGGACATCGCCGGCGTGGTCCGTCCCTTCGACGACCGCCAGGTGCTCCGCGAAGCTATCCAGAAGACCCAGGGATGAACTTGTGATCGCCCTCTCCCTCGCCGAGATCGCAGAAGTCGTCGGCGGGCAGACGCACGACATACCGGATCCGTCCGTCCAGGTCACCGGACCGGTCGTCCGGGACTCCCGGGAGGTCCGGCCCGGCAGCCTGTTCGCGGCCTTCGCCGGGGAACGGGCCGACGGCCACGACTACGCCCAGGACGTCGTCCGGGCCGGCGCGGTGGCCGTGCTGGCCTCCCGGCCCGTCGGCGTGCCCGCGATCGTCGTGGAGGACGTCCAGACCGCCCTCGGCGCCCTCGCCCGCCATGTCGTCCAGCGGCTCGGCGCGACCCTCGTCGCCCTGACCGGCTCCGCCGGCAAGACCAGCACCAAGGACCTCATCGCCCAGGTGCTGCGCAGCAAGGCGCCGACCGTGTTCACGCCCGGCTCGCTCAACAACGAGATCGGGCTGCCGCTGACCGCCCTGTCCGCCACCGAGGAGACCAGGTTCCTCGTGCTGGAGATGGGCGCCCGCGGCATCGGCCACATCCGCTACCTCACCGGCCTCACGCCCCCGAGGATCGGCCTGGTGCTCAACGTCGGCAGCGCCCACATCGGCGAGTTCGGCGGCCGCGAGCAGATCGCGCAGGCCAAGGGCGAACTGGTGGAGGCGCTTCCGGAGGACGGTGCCGCCGTCCTGAACGCCGACGACCCGCTGGTGCGCGCCATGGCCGCCCGTACCAAGGCGAAGGTGGTCCTTTTCGGAGAGTCGGCCGAAGCGGACGTACGCGCCGAGAACGTACGACTCACGGACAGCGGACAGCCTTCCTTCAGGCTTCACACACCCTCCGGTGCAGCCGATGTGACCATGCGCCTGTACGGTGAGCACCACGTGTCGAACGCGCTCGCCGCGGCCGCCGTCGCCCATGAGCTGGGCATGTCCGCGGAAGAGATCGCCACCGCGCTCTCGGAGGCGGGCTCCCTCTCCCGCTGGCGCATGGAGGTCACCGAGCGCCCGGACGGCGTGACCATCGTCAACGACGCCTACAACGCCAACCCCGAGTCCATGCGGGCCGCCCTCAGGGCACTCGCGGCCATGGGCAGGGGGCGGCGCACGTGGGCGGTGCTCGGCAAGATGGCCGAGCTGGGGGACGAGGCGCTCGCCGAGCACGACGCCGTCGGACGGCTCGCCGTCCGGCTCAACGTCAGCAAGCTCGTCGCGGTCGGGGGGATCGAGGCCTCCTGGCTGCAACTGGGCGCATATAACGAGGGTTCGTGGGGTGAGGAGTCGGTGCACGTGTCCGACGCACAGGCGGCGGTCGACCTGTTGCGCAGCGAGTTGCGCCCGGGGGACGTCGTGCTCGTGAAGGCGTCCCGTTCGGTGGGGCTCGAGAGCGTTGCCCAGGCGCTTCTCGAGACGGCGGCCGAGGGTGAGGTCGCCGCCCGATGATGAACCAGATCCTGTTCTCGGGCGTCATCGGTCTGTTCCTGACGCTGGTCGGCACCCCGCTGCTGATCAAGCTCCTGGCGCGCAAGGGCTACGGCCAGTACATCCGGGACGACGGCCCGCGCGAGCACGCCAGCAAGCGCGGTACGCCCACCATGGGCGGTATCGCCTTCATCCTGGCGACGATCGCCGCGTACTTCCTCAGCAAGGTGATCACCGGCAAGCCGCCGACGTACTCCGGACTGCTGGTCCTGGGGCTGATGGCCGGCATGGGCCTGGTGGGCTTCCTCGACGACTACATCAAGATCGTCAAGCGGCGTTCGCTGGGCCTGCGGGCCAAGGCCAAGATGGCCGGCCAGCTGATCGTCGGCATCGCCTTCGCCGTGCTGTCGCTGATGTTCTCCGACGCGCGCGGCAACACCCCGGCGTCCACCAAGCTGTCGTTCATCACCGACTTCGGCTGGTCGATCGGCCCGGTGCTGTTCGTCGTCTGGGCGCTGTTCATGATCCTGGCGATGTCGAACGGCGTGAACCTGACGGACGGCCTGGACGGCCTGGCCACCGGCGCCTCCGTGCTGGTCTTCGGTGCCTACACCTTCATCGGCGTCTGGCAGTTCCAGGAGTCCTGCGCCAACGCGAACACGCTGACCAACCCGAACGCCTGCTACGAGGTGCGCGATCCGCTCGACCTCGCCGTCGTGGCCTCCGCGCTGATGGGTGCCTGCCTCGGCTTCCTGTGGTGGAACACCTCGCCGGCCAAGATCTTCATGGGCGACACCGGCTCGCTCGCCCTCGGCGGCGTCCTGACGGGCCTGGCCATCCTCTCCCGCACGGAGCTGCTGGTGGCCATCATGGGCGGCCTGTTCGTCCTCATCACCATGTCGGTCGTCATCCAGGTCGGCTCCTTCCGGCTCACCGGGAAGCGCGTCTTCCGGATGGCGCCGCTCCAGCACCACTTCGAACTCAAGGGCTGGTCCGAAGTCCTGGTGGTGGTCCGCTTCTGGATCATCCAGGGCATCTGCGTGATCGTCGGACTGGGCCTCTTCTACGCGGGATGGGCAGCGGAAAAGTGATCTCCGGCTCGGAGCCCTTCGACTTCCAGGGCAAGCACGTCACCGTCGCGGGGCTCGGCGTCTCCGGCGTCCCGGCGGCGAAGGCGCTGCACGCGCGCGGGGCGGCCGTCACCGTCGTCAACGACGGCGACGACGCACGCGCGCGTGCCCAGGCCGAGGAGCTCCGGGCGCTCGGCGTCACCGTGCGCCTGGGCGACGGGGCCACCCTGCCGGAGGGCACCGGGCTGATCGTCACCGCGCCCGGCTGGCAGCCCGGCAAGCCGCTGTTCCTGGCGGCCCGGGAGGCGGGCGTGCCGGTCTGGGGCGACGTGGAACTCGCCTGGCGGCTGAGGGGACCCGGCGCGGCCCCCTGGCTGGCGGTGACGGGCACCAACGGCAAGACCACGACCGTCCAGATGCTCGCCGCCATCCTCAAGGCGGCGGGCCTGCGCACGGCCGCCGTCGGCAACATCGGCGTCTCCCTGCTGGACGCGGTCCTCGGCGAGGAGACCTACGACGTCCTCGCCGTCGAACTCTCCAGCTACCAGCTGCACTGGGCGCCCTCCCTGCGCGCCGACTCCGCGGCCGTCCTCAACCTCGCGCCCGACCACCTCGACTGGCACGGCTCCATGGAGGCCTACGCGGCCGACAAGGGCCGCATCTACCAGGGCAACCGGGTCGCCTGCGTGTACAACGCGGCGGACAGGCTCACCGAGGACCTGGTGCGCGAGGCGGACGTCGAAGAGGGCTGCCGGGCCGTCGGGTTCACCCTCGGCACTCCGGCGCCCTCCCAACTCGGCGTGGTCGACGGCATCCTGGTCGACCGGGCCTTCGTCGAGGACCGCCACAAGAACGCGCAGGAGCTGGCGGAGGTCTCCGACGTCAACCCGCCGGCCCCGCACAACATCGCCAACGCCCTTGCCGCCGCGGCCCTCGCGCGCGCCTTCGGGGTGCCCGCCACGGCCGTGCGCGACGGCCTGCGGGCCTTCCGCCCCGACGCCCACCGCATCACGCACGTCGCCGACATCGACGGGGTGGCGTACGTGGACGACTCCAAGGCGACCAACACCCATGCCGCGGAAGCCTCGTTGGCGGCATATGAACCGATCGTATGGATTGCGGGCGGTCTGGCGAAGGGCGCCACCTTCGACGAGCTGGTCGCCAAGTCGGCAAAGCGACTTCGCGCCGCCGTCCTGATCGGCGCCGATCGCGCGCTGATCCGCGACGCCCTGGCGCGACACGCCCCGGAAGTACCCGTCGTCGACCTCGAACGGACCGACACTGGGGCGATGCTCCAGGCGGTGACGGAGGCCAAGCGGCTCGCGCAGCCCGGCGACACGGTGCTGCTGGCCCCGGCCTGCGCCTCCATGGACATGTTCACCAACTACAACCAGCGCGGTGACGCGTTCGCGGAGGCGGTCCGCGAACTCGGTGCCTGACCCCGGCCCGCCCGCCGGGCGGATCTTGGGAGGGACGCGTGGGACGGTCGACGTTCAGGGGAGGCGCCCATGCCCGGTAGCCGTACCGGCGGCCGGCCGCCCGTGCAGCGGGCGTCCCGGCGTCCCGCCGTTGCCCGGACCTCGCGCGAGCACCCCGTGCAGCGGCTCTACACCCGCGCGCGCAAGGCCTGGGACCGCCCGCTGACCGCCTACTACCTGATCCTCGGCGGCAGTCTGCTGATCACCGTCCTCGGCCTGGTGATGGTCTACTCGGCCTCCCAGGTCACCGCGCTGCAGCTGTCACTGCCGGGCTCCTACTTCTTCCGCAAGCAGTTCCTGGCCGCGCTCATCGGCGGCGCACTGCTGTTCTCCGCCTCCCGCATGCCGGTGAAGCTGCACCGGGCGCTGGCCTACCCGATCCTCGCCGGAGCCGTCTTCCTGATGGCCCTGGTGCAGGTGCCCGGTATAGGGATGGCGGTCAACGGCAACCAGAACTGGATCTCGCTCGGCGGCTCCTTCCAGATCCAGCCCAGCGAGTTCGGCAAGCTCGCCCTGGTGCTGTGGGGCGCGGACCTGATCGCGCGCAAGCACGAGAAGAGGCTGCTGGCCCAGTGGAAGCACATGCTGGTGCCGCTGGTGCCGGTCGCCTTCCTGCTGCTGGGCCTGATCATGCTCGGCGGGGACATGGGCACCGCGATCATCCTCACGGCGATCCTGTTCGGCCTGCTGTGGCTCGCGGGGGCGCCCACCCGGCTGTTCGCCGGGGTGCTGACGGTCGCCGGCCTGATCGGGCTGGTCCTCATCAAGACCAGCCCCAACCGGATGGCCCGGCTCGCCTGCATCGGCGCCACCGAGCCCAAGGCGGGCGTCGCCGACTGCTGGCAGGCCGTGCACGGCATCTACGCCCTCGCCTCCGGCGGGCTCTTCGGATCCGGCCTCGGCGCGAGTGTGGAGAAATGGGGCCAACTCCCCGAAGCCCACACCGACTTCATCTTCGCCGTCACCGGTGAGGAACTGGGCCTGGCGGGGACGCTGTCGGTACTCGCCCTCTTCGCGGCTCTAGGCTATGCGGGTATCCGCGTGGCCGGACGCACGGAGGACCCCTTCGTGAGGTACGCCGCGGGAGGCGTGACCACCTGGATCATCGCCCAGGCGGTGATCAACATCGGTGCGGTGCTCGGCCTGCTGCCGATCGCCGGTGTCCCCCTCCCGCTGTTCTCCTACGGAGGGTCCGCCCTGCTGCCGACCATGTTCGCCGTCGGGCTGCTGATCGCGTTCGCGCGTGACGACCCCGCTGCGCGGGCGGCGCTTGCGATGCGGCAACCTCGCTTTGGTAAAAAGCGGGCGGGAGGCCCCGGTGCCGAGCGGGGGCCTCGGAGATGGAACACGATGCGACGGCGTGCCTCCACGGCGCGTTCGTCCGGAGAGCGGTGAATTTCGGTGCATGTCGTACTCGCCGGTGGGGGGACCGCCGGCCACATCGAGCCAGCGCTCGCCCTCGCGGACGCCCTGCGCAGGCAGGACCCGACCGTGGGCATCACAGCCCTGGGCACGGAGCGGGGCCTGGAGACCCGGCTCGTTCCCGAGCGCGGCTACGAGCTGGCGCTCATCCCCGCGGTACCACTGCCCCGCAAGCCCACACCCGAGCTGATCACCGTCCCGGGCCGGCTGCGCGGCACGATCAAGGCCGCCGAGCAGATCCTGGAGCGCACCAAGGCGGACGCCGTGGTGGGCTTCGGCGGCTACGTCGCCCTGCCCGGCTACCTGGCCGCCAAGCGCCTCGGCGTGCCCATCGTGATCCACGAGGCCAACGCCCGCCCCGGGCTGGCCAACAAGATCGGCTCGCGGTACGCGGCCCGGGTCGCCGTCTCCACCCCGGACAGCAAGCTGCGTGACGCCCGCTACATCGGCATCCCGCTGCGCCGCTCCATCGCCACGCTGGACCGCGCCGCCGTCCGGCCCGAGGCCCGGGCCCGCTTCGGCCTCGACCCCAACCTGCCCACCCTGCTGGTCTCCGGCGGCTCCCAGGGCGCCCGGCGGCTGAACGAGGTGACCCAGGCGGTCGCCCCGTGGCTGCAGCAGGCGGGCATCCAGATCCTGCACGCGGTCGGCCCGAAGAACGAACTGCCGCAGGTGCAGCAGATGCCGGGAATGCCCCCGTACATCCCGGTAAGTTACCTGGACCGGATGGATCTCGCGTACGCCGCGGCCGACATGATGCTCTGCCGCGCGGGCGCGATGACCGTCGCCGAACTCTCCGCCGTCGGGCTCCCGGCCGCCTACGTCCCGCTGCCCATCGGCAACGGCGAACAGCGGCTGAACGCCCAGCCGGTGGTCAAGGCCGGCGGCGGACTGCTGGTCGACGACGCGGAACTCACGCCCGAGTGGGTGCAGCAGAACGTCCTGCCCGTGCTCGCCGACCCGCACCGGCTGTACGAGATGTCCCGCTCGGCAAGCGAGTTCGGCCGCCGGGACGCCGACGACCTGCTCGTCGGGATGGTGTACGAGGCGATCGCCTCGCGCCGATAGGACGATATGCACGGAGGGTAGTGAGCGTGGCCGGACCGACGACCGCCGAGCGCGGTGACCGCCAGCAGGAGTCGTCCGGCCCGCCCCCCGCGGGGCGGTTGGCGAAACGCCGCCTCCGTCTGCTCGTCGTCCTGACCGCCGCCCTGCTGTTCCTCGGGGGCGGCGTGACCTGGGTGCTGTACGGCTCGGGATGGCTGCGCGTGCGGCACGTCTCGATCTCGGGCACCCGCGTGCTGACCCCCGCCGACGTCCGCGAGGCCGCCTCCGTGCCGGTGGGGGAGCCGCTCGTCTCGGTCGACACGAAGGCCATCGAGGACCGACTTCGCCGGAAAATGCCCAGAATTGACACCGTTGACGTCGTCCGCACCTGGCCCAGCGGAATCAGCCTGAAAGTCACCGAACGGACTCCGGTGCTGCTGGTCCGGAAATCCGGGAACTTCGTCGAAGTCGACGACGAAGGCGTCCGTTTCGCCACGGTTTCGCAGGCGCCGAAAGACGTTCCGCTGCTGGAACTGACCGAATCCCGGTCGGGTTCGGCCGCCGCGAGCCTCAGGCGCTTCGGCACCGACCGGCTGGTGCGGGAGGCGGTCCGGGTCGCCGGCGACCTGCCGCCCGCGGTGGCGCGGGAGGCCCGGACGCTGCGCATCCGCTCCTACGACGACGTCCAACTGCTGCTGGGCCGGGGCCGCGTGGTGGCATGGGGCAGCGGCGAGAACGGCCGCGCCAAGGCACGGGCCCTCACAGCTCTCATGAAAGCAGTTCCCGGCGCACGGCACTTCGATGTCAGTGTCCCCACCGCCCCTGCGTCATCGGGGAGTTGACGCACATCAGCGCAGGCCAGCACCCTGGTTGGGCACCGCTATGGCTGATCACATAGGGTGAAAAGAAAAACGGGAGGTTCGGCGTGTTCGTTGAACGGGCGCCACTTGTCGACTTAGTGTCCTGTTCAGAAGACTCCAGGGAACGGACACACTGGTAACCCTAAACTTCAGGGTTAGGGTTCGGGTCGGCGCTACGGACCGTCCCAATCGGCATCCGTCGTCCCGGCGCGGGGCACCGCACGGCGGCGACAACGTAATTCGAGGCGAGAGGCCTTCGACGTGGCAGCACCGCAGAACTACCTCGCAGTCATCAAGGTCATCGGTGTCGGCGGCGGTGGTGTCAATGCCATCAACCGGATGATCGAGGTCGGTCTCAAGGGCGTCGAGTTCATCGCCATCAACACCGACGCACAGGCGCTGTTGATGAGCGACGCAGACGTCAAACTCGACGTCGGCCGTGAACTCACCCGCGGACTCGGCGCCGGAGCCAACCCGGCCGTCGGCCGCAAGGCCGCCGAGGACCACCGCGAGGAGATCGAGGAGGTCCTCAAGGGGGCCGACATGGTCTTCGTGACGGCCGGTGAAGGCGGCGGCACCGGCACCGGCGGGGCACCCGTCGTGGCCAACATCGCGCGCTCGCTGGGCGCGCTGACCATCGGCGTGGTCACCCGTCCCTTCACCTTCGAGGGGCGGCGCCGCGCCAACCAGGCCGAGGACGGCATCGCCGAACTCCGCGAAGAGGTCGACACCCTCATCGTCATCCCCAACGACCGGCTGCTGTCCATCTCGGACCGCCAGGTCTCGGTCCTGGACGCGTTCAAGTCCGCCGACCAGGTCCTGCTCTCGGGTGTGCAGGGCATCACCGACCTCATCACCACCCCCGGCCTGATCAACCTCGACTTCGCCGACGTCAAGTCGGTCATGTCCGAGGCCGGTTCGGCCCTCATGGGCATCGGCTCGGCCCGCGGCGACGACCGCGCGGTGGCCGCCGCCGAGATGGCGATCTCCTCGCCGCTGCTGGAGGCGTCCATCGACGGCGCCCGGGGTGTGCTGCTGTCCATCTCCGGCGGCTCCGACCTCGGCCTGTTCGAGATCAACGAGGCCGCCCAGCTCGTCAGCGAGGCCGCCCACCCCGAGGCCAACATCATCTTCGGCGCGGTCATCGACGACGCCCTCGGCGACGAGGTCCGGGTCACCGTGATCGCGGCCGGCTTCGACGGCGGTCAGCCGCCGGCCCGCCGGGACAACGTCCTCGGCTCGGCCTCCTCCTCGGCCCCGGCCCGCCGCGAGGAGCCCGCTCCGGTACGGCAGCCGGAGAGCCGCCCGTCCTTCGGCTCGCTCGGCAGCGTGACCCCGAAGGAGGAGCCGGAGCCGGCCCCGGTCGAGCCGGTGGCCGACCTTCCCGTCACCCCGCCGGTCACGCCGGCGCCGCGCACCTCCTTCTCGGACAGCGCGGCCGAGGAACTGGACGTACCGGACTTCCTGAAGTGATAGGACAGCGCGAGAGCGTGAGCGGCGCGCACTTCGCCTTCACCGACCGGTGGGGCGGGGTGAGCGCCGCTCCGTATGAGGAGCTCAACCTCGGCGGAGCGGTCGGCGACGACCCGGAGGCCGTACGCGCCAACCGCGGTCTCGCGGCCGGGTCGCTCGGCCTCGAACCCGCCCGGGTCGTGTGGATGAACCAGGTGCACGGGAACGACGTGGCCGTGGTCGACGGACCCTGGGGCGACCGGCAGCCGCCGCAGGTGGACGCCGTCGTGACCGGCGTGCGGGGCCTGGCCCTCGCCGTCCTCACCGCCGACTGCGTGCCGGTGCTGCTGGCGGACCCGGTCGCCTCGGTGGCCGGCGCGGTGCACGCCGGGCGGCCCGGACTGGTCAAGGGCGTCGTCCCCGCCGCCGTACGGGCCATGACCGAACTCGGCGCCGAGCCGGCCCGGATCGTCGCCCGCACCGGGCCGGCGGTGTGCGGCCGGTGCTACGAGGTGCCTCAGGAGATGCGCGCCGAGGTGGCCGCCGTCGAGCCGGCGGCGCACGCCGAGACGAGCTGGGGTACGCCGGCCGTCGACGTGAGCGCCGGGGTGCACGCGCAGCTCGAACGGCTCGGGGTGCGCGACCGGGCGCACTCGCCGGTGTGCACGCGCGAGTCGGGCGACCACTTCTCGTACCGCCGCGACCGCACCACCGGGCGGCTCGCGAGCTACGTCTGGCTGGACTGATGGAGCATGACGGACCGTAAGACCGAACTCGCCGCGAACCTGGCGAAAGTGGAGGAACGCATCGCCGCCGCGTGTGAGGCGGCGGGGCGCGGGCGGGGGGAGGTGACCCTGATCGTGGTCACCAAGACCTACCCGGCGAGCGATGTGCGCATCCTGGCGGAACTCGGCGTGCGTCATGTCGCCGAGAACCGTGACCAGGACGCCGCCCCGAAGGCGGCCGCTTGCGCGGATTTGCCCTTGAAATGGCACTTTGTTGGTCAGTTGCAGACCAACAAAGTACGTTCCGTGGTCGGTTACGCGGATGTCGTGCAGTCCGTGGACCGGGCGCGGCTCGTCACGGCGCTGTCGAAGGAGGCCGTGCGGGCCGGACGCGAGGTGGGGTGCCTGCTCCAGGTCGCGCTCGACGCCGGCGAGAGCGCGCGCGGTGAGCGCGGAGGCGTCGCGCCGGGCGGGATCGAGGAGTTGGCCGGCCTCGTCGCCGAATCGCCGGGGCTGCGGCTCGACGGTCTGATGACCGTGGCCCCGCTGACCGGTGAGTACGCGGGACGCGAACGAGCCGCGTTCGAACGGCTCATGGATTTGTCGACTGACCTGCGCCGAGCCCATCCTGCTGCAACCATGGTGTCCGCAGGGATGAGTGCGGACCTCGAGAAGGCCGTGGCGGCCGGAGCGACACATGTGCGCGTCGGCACCGCGGTACTCGGAGTCCGCCCCAGGCTCGGGTAACGTCGCCAGGAAGTCGGACCACAGCAGAAAATATGGTCAGTGCCGCGAAGGCGGGCACAACGACCACGTGGATCGCGGGCACTTGGCGGTCGTCAGCGGATCCACCACAGAGCGGAGGACTCAGAGCATGGCCGGCGCGATGCGCAAGATGGCGGTCTACCTCGGCCTCGTGGAGGACGATGGGTACGACGGCCGTGGATTCGACCCCGACGACGACTTCGAGCCCGAACTGGACCCGGAGCCCGAGCGGGATCACCGACGGCACGAGCCGTCACACCAGTCGCACGGCGCACTTCAGTCCCAAAGGGACGAAGAGGTGCGAATCGTGCAACCTCCCGCGCCGCGCGAGCCGGTGGCGCGATCGACTTCGCTCGCCGCGGAATCCGGACGCCCGGCGCGCATCGCGCCCGTGGCATCCATCACACAAGAACGCCAGTCCCTGGAGAAGAACGCACCGGTGATCATGCCCAAGGTCGTGTCCGAACGAGAGCCGTACCGGATCACCACGCTGCACCCCCGGACCTACAACGAGGCCCGTACCATCGGGGAACACTTCCGTGAGGGCACCCCGGTGATCATGAATCTGACTGAGATGGATGACACAGACGCGAAGCGACTTGTCGACTTTGCGGCCGGTTTGGTGTTTGGTCTTCACGGCAGCATCGAGCGGGTGACGCAGAAGGTGTTCCTGTTGTCGCCTGCTAACGTCGATGTCACGGCGGAGGACAAGGCCCGCATCGCAGAGGGCGGGTTCTTCAACCAGAGCTGAGAAGCACCACCGGAAAACAGCACGGGACAGGGGAGAGGGAAAGCCAGGCCATGAGCGTGTTCGCGCAGGTGATCTACATCGCGCTGATGGTGTTCCTCGTTGTGCTGATTTTCCGGCTGGTCATGGACTACGTCTTCCAGTTCGCCCGCTCGTGGCAACCCGGCAAGGCGATGGTGGTCGTCCTGGAGGCCACCTACACTGTCACCGATCCACCGCTGAAGCTTCTGCGGCGGTTCATCCCGCCGCTGCGTCTCGGGGGCGTGGCGCTCGACCTGTCCTTCTTCGTGCTGATGATCATCGTCTGGATCCTCATCTCCGTTACGCAGAGCTTCCTGCGATGAGGATGGACGATACGGTCTTGCCGACTGCCGATGACTACGTTGAGGTGAAGAGATGCCGTTGACCCCCGAGGACGTGCGGAACAAGCAGTTCACGACCGTCCGCCTCCGAGAAGGCTATGACGAGGACGAGGTCGATGCCTTCCTCGACGAGGTCGAAGCCGAACTGACCCGTCTGCTCCGCGAGAACGAGGACCTGCGCGCCAAGCTGGCCGCGGCCACGCGCGCTGCTGCCCAGAACCAGCAGAACATGCGCAAGCCTCCGGAGCAGGACCAGCCGCAGCATCCTCAGCAGCAGGGCATGCGAGGACCCGGCGCGCCGGTGCCCGCCGGGATATCGGGCCCGCCGCAGCAGCAGATGGGCGGCCCCATGGGTGGTCCGCCCCAGCTGCCGAGCGGTGCTCCTCAGCTGCCCGCCGGCCCCGGCGGTCAGGGTGGCCCGCAGGGCCAGGGTCCGATGGGCCAGGGTCAGATGGGCCAGGGTCCGATGGGCCAGGGTCAGATGGGCCAGGGCCCGATGGGCCAGGGCCCGATGGGCCAGGGTCCGATGGGCGGCCCCATGGGTGGCCAGCCGCCCATGCAGCAGCAGATGGGTGGCCCGATGGGCGGCCCCATGGGTGGTCCGATGGGCGGCCCCGGTCAGGGTCCCGGTGGCGACAGCGCCGCGCGTGTCCTCTCGCTGGCCCAGCAGACCGCCGACCAGGCGATCGCCGAGGCCCGCTCCGAGGCCAACAAGATCGTCGGCGAGGCCCGCAGCCGCGCCGAGGGTCTCGAGCGTGACGCCCGTGCCAAGGCCGACGCGCTCGAGCGGGACGCGCAGGAGAAGCACCGCGTGGCCATGGGCTCCCTGGAGTCCGCGCGCGCCACGCTGGAGCGCAAGGTCGAGGACCTGCGCGGCTTCGAGCGCGAGTACCGCACGCGCCTGAAGTCGTACCTCGAGTCCCAGCTGCGTCAGCTGGAGACCCAGGCCGACGACTCCCTGGCTCCGCCGCGCTCCCCGGCCGCCCCGTCCCTCCCGCCGTCCCCGGCGCCCTCGATGGCCCCGGCCGGCGCGAGCGCCCCGTCCTACGGTGGCAACCAGTCCATGGGCGGTGCGCCGAGCCCCGCTGCCCCGTCCTACGGCGGCCAGCAGCAGATGACCCCGGCGATGACCCAGCCCATGGCGCCGGTCCGCCCCCAGGGCCCGTCGCCCATGGGCCAGGCTCCCTCGCCGATGCGCGGGTTCCTGATCGACGAGGACGACAACTGACGGGTCACTGAGAGCAGTACGACAACGGCGTCGGCAGCGTTCACCAGGGCGGGGCCCCGGACTTCGGTCCGGGGCCCCGCCCTTTTTACGCGTGTTGCGTCACCCTTCGCACAGAGGGACGGGACCCGGCGCAAGGGCCCGGTCTCCGTCCGGAGACCGGGCCCTGTCGAAAGCGCGGAGCGCCTGCGCCTTTACGCCTTGCGGAGCCGGAACGTCAGCGACAGTCCCTCGTCGGTGAACGGGTCGCCGTACGTCTCGTCCGCCTCGCCCTGGCCGAAGTCGGTCGCCAGGACCTCCTCGGCGATGAGGGAGGCGTGCTCGGCCAGTGCCGCGATGACGGCCGGGTCAGTCGAGGTCCAGCGCAGGGCGATCCGGTCGGCCACGTCCAGTCCGCTGTTCTTGCGGGCCTCCTGGATCAGGCGGATCGCGTCACGGGCGAGACCCGCCTGGCGCAGCTCCTCGGTGATCTCCAGGTCCAGGGCGACCGTGGCACCGGAGTCGGAGGCCACCGACCAGCCTTCGCGCGGGGTCTCCGTGATGATCACCTCGTCGGGGGCGAGCGCGACGGTCTCCCCGTCGACCTCCACCGAGGCCCTGCCCTCGCGCAGGGCGAGGGACAGCGCGGCCGCGTCCGCACCGGCGACGGCCCTGGCCACGTCCTGCACCCGCTTGCCGAACCGCTTGCCCAGCGCCCGGAAGTTCGCCTTGGCGGTCGTGTCGACCAGCGAGCCGCCGACCTCGGACAGGGACGCCAGCGAGGAGACGTTCAGCTCCTCCGTGATCTGCGTGTGCAGTTCGCGGTCGAGGGACTCGAAGCCGGCCGCCGCGACCAGCGCCCGCGACAGCGGCTGACGGGTCTTGACGCCCGACTCCGCGCGGGTGGCGCGGCCCAGCTCCACCAGCCGCCGGACCAGAACCATCTGCTGCGACAGCTCCGGGTCGATCGCGGACAGGTCCGCCTCCGGCCAGGGGGCGAGGTGGACCGACTCCGGGGCGCCCGGGCTCACCGCGACGACCAGGTCCTGCCACACCCGCTCGGTGATGAACGGCGTGATCGGCGCCATCAGCTTGGTGACCGTCTCCAGCACCTCGTGCAGGGTGCGCAGCGCGGCCTTGTCGCCCTGCCAGAACCGGCGGCGCGAACGGCGGACGTACCAGTTGGACAGGTCGTCGACGAACGCGGACAGCAGCTTGCCGGCGCGCTGGGTGTCGTAGGCCTCCAGGGCCCCGGTCACCTGGTCGGTGAGCGCGTGCAGTTCGGACAGCAGCCAGCGGTCCAGCAGCGGGCGTTCGGCCGGGGCCGGGTCGGCCGCGCTGGGCGCCCACTGTGACGTACGGGCGTACAGCGCCTGGAAGGCGACCGTGTTCCAGTACGTCAGCAGGGTCTTGCGAACGACCTCCTGGATGGTGCCGTGACCGACCCGGCGGGCCGCCCACGGGGAACCGCCCGCCGCCATGAACCAGCGCACCGCGTCCGCGCCGTGCTGGTCCATGAGCGGGATCGGCTGCAGGATGTTGCCCAGGTGCTTGGACATCTTGCGTCCGTCCTCGGCGAGGATGTGGCCGAGGCACACGACGTTCTCGTACGACGACTTGTCGAAGACGAGGGTGCCGATGGCCATCAGCGTGTAGAACCACCCGCGCGTCTGGTCGATCGCCTCGGAGATGAACTGTGCCGGGTACCGGCTCTCGAACAGCTCCTTGTTCTTGTACGGGTAGCCCCACTGCGCGAACGGCATCGAGCCCGAGTCGTACCAGGCGTCGATGACCTCGGGCACGCGCGTGGCCGTCTTTCCGCAGCCCTCGTGCGGGCAGGCGAAGGCGACCTCGTCGATGTACGGGCGGTGCGGGTCCAGGTTCGACTGGTCCGTGCCCGTGAGTCCGGTCAGCTCCGCGCGGGAGCCGACGCAGGTGAGGTGGTCGTCCTCGCAGCGCCAGATCGGCAGCGGGGTGCCCCAGTAGCGGTTGCGGGACAGCGCCCAGTCGATGTTGTTGTTCAGCCAGTCGCCGTACCGGCCGTGCTTGACCGTCTCCGGGAACCAGTTGGTCTTCTCGTTCTCCTGGATCAGCCGGTCCTTGACCGCTGTCGTACGGATGTACCAGGACGGCTGCGCGTAGTAGAGCAGCGCGGTGTGGCAGCGCCAGCAGTGCGGGTAGCTGTGCTCGTACGGCAGGTGCTTGAACAGCAGGCCGCGCTGGTGGAGGTCCTCGGTGAGCTTTTCGTCGGCCTTCTTGAAGAAGACGCCGCCGACGAGCGGGACGTCCTCCTCGAAGGTGCCGTCCGGGCGCACGGGGTTGACCACGGGCAGGCCGTAGGAGCGGCACACCCGCAGGTCGTCCTCGCCGAAGGCGGGGGACTGGTGGACCAGGCCCGTACCGTCCTCGGTCGTGACGTACTCCGCGTTCACCACGTAGTGGGCGGGCTCGGTGAACTCCACCAGCTCGAACGGGCGCCGGTAGGTCCAGCGCTCCATCTCGGCGCCGGTGAAGGTCTCGCCGGTGCTCTCCCAGCCCTCGCCGAGCGCCTTGGCGACGAGCGGCTCGGCGACGACCAGCTTCTCCTCGCCGTTCGTCGCGACGACATAGGTGACCTCGGGGTGGGCGGCGACCGCCGTGTTGGACACCAGGGTCCACGGGGTCGTCGTCCACACCAGCAGCGCGGCCTGGCCCGCCAGCGGGCCGGAGGTGAGCGGGAAGCGGACGTAGACGGACGGGTCGACGACCGTCTCGTAGCCCTGCGCCAGCTCGTGGTCGGACAGGCCGGTGCCGCAGCGCGGGCACCAGGGGGCGACGCGGTGGTCCTGGACCAGCAGGCCCTTGCCGAAGACCTCCTTCAGCGACCACCAGACCGACTCCACGTACTCCGGATCCATGGTCCGGTAGGCGTCGTCCAGGTCGACCCAGTAGCCCATGCGGGTCGTCAGCTCGGCGAAGGCGTCCGTGTGCCGGGTCACCGACTCGCGGCACTTGGCGTTGAACTCGGCGATGCCGTACGCCTCGATGTCCTGCTTGCCGGAGAAGCCCAGCTCCTTCTCGACCGCCAGCTCCACGGGCAGGCCGTGGCAGTCCCAGCCGGCCTTGCGGGCCACGTGGTAGCCGCGCATGGTGCGGAAGCGGGGGAAGACGTCCTTGAAGACGCGCGCCTCGATGTGGTGGGCGCCGGGCATGCCGTTCGCGGTGGGCGGGCCCTCGTAGAACACCCACTCCGGGCGTCCCTCGGACTGCTCCAGGCTCTTGGCGAAGATCTTCTGTTCGCGCCAGAAGTCGAGCACGGCGTGCTCAAGCGCGGGCAGGTCGACCTGGGCGGGCACCTGGCGGTACGTCGGCGCTGTCATCTGCGAGCATCCTCCAACGGACTTGCTGCCTTCCGTCGGAGGGACGAGAGCCTGCTGTTTCGCCTACGCCGTGTGCGGCGCGCTCCCGCGGTACCACCCTCCTTGGCCCTCCGCCGCGCCGTACGCGACGGTGAGCCCCCTCATTGGGGTCGCGAAGCCGGTTCTACTCGCCGTGATGGCCTCTGGCCTGCGGCTTTCCTCCGGCGGCTCCGGGGTGATCTTCACGTCGCGCTCGTCCCCGGGCTCACACCGTCCCCGGGTCGCTCTGGGCTGCGTACGCCGCTACTCGTCCCCATCCACGCTTTTCGCTCCGCCCAGTGTACGGCGCCTCGCGGACAGCGGCCGACCGCTTTTCCGGCGCCCGGCGGGCGAGCGGCCGGGGCGGGGACCGGGTGACCCGAATGGCGAGGGGGGCGGGTGTGCTTCCGCGTGGACGCCCTCCCCGGCGGATTACCCGGCGGTGAGCTGGGCACAACGGATGCAGGTCCGCTGCGCGGGGGGCGCGGGCGGGCGAATCGGGCGGTGTGCCCCGTTGCCGCGGGACTCGAGTCGATTTATCGTCCCAGCACGATTCGCGAGCAAGATCACAATATGTGAAGGGGCCGCGGCCATGGTGGTGAAGAAGACCGCCGTACAGCAGCCGGCGACCGGCCGCCCGAGGGGCGTGGCCGCCTCCGGTGCTTCGGCTGCCCCGGGCGGCGAGGCCGAGGGAGCGGGCGGCAGGAAGACCACGCGCGCGCGTGCCGCGTCGGGCGCCGCGCGGACGGCGGGGCCGGCGGGCAGGGCGGGGAAGCGGCCGGCCGGTGACATCGCGGCGGCCGCCGGGCAGAAGTCCGCGGGGAAGAAGTCCGCGGGGAAGAAGTCCGCGGGGAAGAAGTCCGCGGGGAAGAAGTCCGCGGGGAAGAAGCCTGCGGCGGGGAAGACGACGGGGGAGACGGCCGCGAAGGCGGCCGAGGAGACAGCGGGGAAGACGGCCGCGAAGGCGGTCCACGAGATGGCGGGGAAGACGGCCGCGAAGGCGGTCCACGAGACGGCGGGGAAGACGGCCGCGAAGGCGGCCCACGAAACGGCGGGGGAGACTGCCGAGAAGACGGCGGGGAAGACCGCGGAGAAGCCTGCCGCCAAGGCGGCGGTGAAGAAGACCGCTGCGACGAAGACGGCGGCTGCGAAGGCGGCGGTCACGAAGACGGCGGTCACGAAGACGGAAGCGGTCGAGAAGACGGCCGCCAAGAAGTCGGCTCCGAAGAAGGCGGCGGCCAAGAGAGGGGCCACCAAGAAGGCGGCAGTCAAGAAGACGGCCTCCTCGGAAGTGGCCACCAAGAAGGTGGCCACCAAGAAGACGGCCGTCGGTGAGGCGGCCGCCAAGGAGGCGGCCGCCGTCAGCAAGCCGGCCGCCGCGGAGGAGGGCACCGGGAGGCAGCCTCCGGCAGCCGGAGAGGCCGCCGGAACCGCCAGGAGCACCCGGGCGCCGGAGGCGAAGGCCGCCGGCCGGAAGAGGGCCGGTGGGAAGGCGGCGGCCGGGCGGGCGGCCGGTATCGCGGGTCGTGAGGACACGGGCACGGAGGAAGGAGTCGGCGGGGTGACGGCCGGGGAGGCCGGTGTGGTGAAGGCGGCCGCCGGAGACGTCTCGACGGGGGCTGCCGAGAAGAGCACGGCCAAGAAAGCGGGCGCGGCGCGGGCCGCGAAGCAGACGGGAGCCACGACAGTGGTTGCGAAGAAGACTCCTGGCACGGCCACGGCGGACGACTCAGCCGTCCCCAAAGCGCGGGTCGCCGCGGCGGAACCGGGCGAGCTTGCGGTGCGCCCCGGCGAGGACCCCTGGACCCCGGAGGAGGTCGCGGAGGCACGCGCCGAGCTGACCGCCGAGGCCCAGCGGCTCACGGACGAGATCAGCTCCTCCGAGACGTCCCTGGCCGGTCTCATGCGGGACTCCGGGGACGGCGCCGGCGACGACCAGGCCGACACCGGCACCAAGAACATCACGCGCGAGCACGAGATGGCGCTGGCCGCCAACGCGCGCGAGATGCTGCTCCAGACCGGACGCGCCCTGGAACGGCTGGACGCGGGCACGTACGGCCTGTGCGAGAACTGCGGCAACCCCATCGGCAAGGCCCGCATGCAGGCGTTCCCGAGGGCCACTCTGTGCGTGGAGTGCAAGCAGAAGCAGGAACGCCGCTCCTGACCCTCGGGGTCGTGCCGGGCGTGCCGTAGTCTCGTCCTCAGTCAGGCACCTAGGTTGAGGGACTCACGTGGCAGAGGCGGAGCGGATCATCGGTACGCCGGACACCCCGGACGGCGGCGACGAGCCGACGGCGGCGGCCGGAGCGGACGCGCAGGCGGTGGCGGAGCGGACGCGGACCGGGCGCGGGCGCCGGATCGCGGTGCTGTTCGCGGTGGCCGCCGTCGCGTACGCCCTGGACCTGGTCAGCAAGATGCTGGTGGTCGCCAAGCTGGAGCACCATGCGCCGATCCAGGTGATCGGGGACTGGCTGGAGCTGCACGCCATCCGCAACCCGGGCGCGGCCTTCGGCTTCGGCGCGGCCTTCACCGTCATCTTCACGCTGATCGCGGCCGCTGTGATCGGCGTGATCATCCGCCTGGCCCGCAAGCTGTACAGCATGCCCTGGGCGATCGCGCTGGGCCTGCTGCTCGGCGGCGCGCTCGGCAACCTCACCGACCGGATCTTCCGGGCGCCCGGGGTCTTCGAGGGCGAGGTCGTGGACTTCATCGCGCCCAAGGGCTTCGCGGTGTTCAACCTGGCCGACTCCGCGATCGTGTGCGGGGGCATCCTGATCGTGCTGCTGTCCTTCCGCGGCCTGGACCCGGACGGCACGGTCCACAAGGACTGAGGCCGGACCGGGGCGGCACCGGGGCTCCCCGGAGCGGCGGTTGTCCACAGGCTCGTTCGGGTGCCGCCGGACCGTCCGGCATACTCGACGGGTGAGCACGATTCCCGAGATCCGAACCCTGCCCGTGCCCGACGGCCTGGAGGGCGAGCGCGTCGACGCCGCCATCTCGCGCATGTTCGGCTTCTCCCGCACGAAGGCGGCCGAGCTGGCCGCGTCCGGCAAGGTCCAGGTCGACGGCGCGGTGGTCGGCAAGTCGGAGCGGGTGCACGGCGGCGCCTGGCTCGAGGTCGAGATGCCGCAGGCGCCCGCGCCGGTGCAGGTGGTCGCCGAGCCGGTCGAGGGCATGGAGATCGTGCACGACGACGAGGACGTGGTCGTGATCGTGAAGCCCGTGGGCGTCGCCGCCCACCCGTCCCCGGGCTGGACCGGGCCGACGGTCATCGGCGGCCTCGCCGCCGCCGGGTACCGGATCTCGACGTCCGGCGCCGCCGAGCGCCAGGGCATCGTGCACCGTCTGGACGTGGGCACCTCCGGCCTGATGGCCGTCGCCAAGTCCGAGCGGGCCTACACGTCGCTCAAGCGCCAGTTCAAGGAGCGCACGGTCGACAAGCGCTACCACACCCTGGTCCAGGGCCACCCGGACCCGACGAGCGGCACGATCGACGCGCCGATCGGCCGCCACCCGCAGCACGACTACAAGTGGGCGGTCACGGCCGAGGGCAAGCCCTCCGTGACCCACTACGACCTCATCGAGGCCTTCCGCGCCGCCTCCCTGCTCGACGTCAAGCTGGAGACCGGCCGCACCCACCAGATCCGCGTCCACATGGCCGCCCACCGCCACCCCTGCGTCGGCGACCTCACCTACGGTGCCGACCCGACCCTCGCCAAGCGCCTGCACCTGACCCGCCAGTGGCTGCACGCCGTGCGGCTCGGCTTCGAGCACCCGGCGGACGGGCAGTGGGTCGAGTTCGCCAGCGACTACCCGGCGGACCTGCAGAAGGCCCTCGACCAGGTGCGAGAGGAGACCTACGGGTGAGCGTCCCGTACACCGTCCGCGTCGCCGAGGACCCCGCCGACCGCGAGGCGTGCTTCGCGGTCCGCAAGGAGGTCTTCGTCCGCGAGCAGGGCGTCGCCGAGGACATCGAGTACGACGCCTACGACGCCGTGGCCGTGCACGTCCTGGCGGTCGGCGAGGACGGCGTGCCGCTCGGCACCGGGCGCCTGCTGCACGGCGAGGCGGCCGCCGCCAAGACCGGCGGGGACGCCTCCGTGGGGTCCCTGGGGCGGCTCGCCGTGGCCCGTGAGGCACGCGGACTGGGCGTCGGCGTGGCCCTGGTGCGGGCCGTCGAGGAGGCGGCACGCGAGCGCGGGCTGGCGGCCGTGGACCTCCACGCGCAGACGCACGCCCTGGGCTTCTACGAGCGTCTCGGGTACGAGGCGTACGGCCCGGAGTTCCCGGACGCCGGCATTCCGCACCGGGCCATGCGCCGCGACCTGTAGGTATTCCGGCGGCCGGAGGCGAGGAAGGCCAGAACGGCCGGGGCGCGCCCGGCACCGTCGGCCGGCGATCGGCGTGGCAGGCTTGAGGCCTGCCGATATGATCGTCGACCCCCGGAGCGCTCGCCGTGGATCAACTGGCCCTCTTGTTCGTGCTGCTGCTCGGGGCCCTGTTGAGCGTCCCGGTCGGGGAGCGGCTCGGGGTGCCGTCGCCGGTGCTGATGACGCTGCTCGGCGGGGTCCTGGCGATCGCCGACTTCGTGCCCAACGTGAGCATCCCGCCGGACCTGATCCTGCCGGCGCTGCTGCCGCCGCTGCTCTACGCCGCCGTACGCCGCACCTCCTGGCGGCAGTTCGCGGCGAACCTGCGGCCCATCTTCCTGCTGGCCGTCGCCCTGGTGTTCGTCACGATGGTGTGCGTCGCGCTGGTCGCCAACGCGATCGTGCCCGGGCTGCCGATCGCGGCCGCCGTGGCGCTGGGCGCGCTGATCGCCCCGCCGGACCCGGTCGCCGCGACGGCGGTCGCCGGCCAGCTCGGGCTGCCCCGCCGGCTGGTGTCGATCCTGGAGGGCGAGGGGCTCTTCAACGACGTGACCGCCATCGTGCTGTACCACGTGGCGATCGCCGCGGCGGTGACCGGCGCGTTCTCGTGGCCGCGCGCGGGGCTGGACCTGGTGCTGTCGGCCGTGGTCGCGCTCGCCGTCGGGCTGGCCCTGGGCTGGGGCGCGAACCGGCTGATGGACCTGCTCGGGGAGCCCACGCTGCAGATCGGGCTGTCCCTGCTGGTGCCGTACGCCTCCTACGTGCTCGCCGAGGAGCTGCACGGCTCCGGGGTGCTGGCCGTGCTCACCACCGCGCTGTTCCTCGCCGAGTACGCCACCGACGCCGACGACGTGATGACCCGGCTCGCCGGGCACACCTTCTGGGACATCGTCGACACGCTCGTCACCGGGGTCGCCTTCGGCCTGATCGGCCTGGAGCTGCACAACGCGATCCGCACCGCGTCCGGGCGGTGGGGTGAGCTGCTCGGCTGGGCCGCCGCGGTCACGGGCGTGGTGGTGCTCGTACGGCTGCTGTGGCTGCTGCCGGCCACCTGGCTCACACAACGGCTGCACGCCCGCCGGGACTACGACGAGGAGATCCCGGTGAGCTGGCGGGAGACCGTCGTGATGTGGTGGTCCGGCATGCGCGGGGTGGCCTCGGTCGCCCTGGTGCTGGCCATCCCGCTGAAGACCGACGACGGCTCGCCCTTCCCCGACCGCGACGAGATCGTCTTCATCGCCTTCGGGGTGATCATCGCCACCCTGGTGCTGCAGGGGCTGACCCTGCCCTGGCTCGTGAAGCGGCTGGGGGTGCAGGCCGACTCGGAGCGGGAGAAGGAGTTCGAGAAGGAACTGGCCGTGCGGGCCTCCAAGGCCGCCAAACACCGGCTCAAGGAGATCGAGCAGGTCGAGGAGCTGCCGGAGGAGCTGTCCGAGCAGATGCTGCGGCGGGCCTACGACATCGGCATCCGGATCAGCCCGGACATCGGCGAGGAGGAGCGCAGGGATGCCCACCGCCGGCGGGCCGCGCGCCTGAAGCGGGTCCGGCGGATCCAGGGCGAGATGCTCAGCGCGGCGCGCCACGAAGTGCTGGCGGCCCGCAGCGAGCCCGGTGCGGATCCGGAGATCGTGGACCGCGTCCTGCGCCATCTCGACGTACGGAGCATGCGGTGAGCCGCGCCGTGGGCGGCGTGCGCCGCCTTCCCGGCCCCCGCCCGACCTGACGATCGGTCGTACCAGCGCACCGGCGCTGTGGGCGACTCGCCCCGCCCGGCGCCGGGCACGTCACCGCGCGGGTCGTCCAGGTCGGCGGCGGTGCCGAGCGCGGGCGCCGACGGCGGCGGAGGGTCAGCCCCGGCCCGTGCGCGGGAACTCGTAGGCCTTGCGGAGCGCCGCGCGGTCCGGGGAGGGGACGCGGCTCGGCGGCAGGACCGAGTCCGAGGTGTTGACCCGCGGAAGCGCGTAGGGATGCTCCGTGGACAGCCAGGTGATCATCTGCTCGCGGACGGCGACCCGCACCGTCCAGATGTCGTCCGCGTCCTTCGCGGTCACCAGGGCGCGCACCTGGATGGTGTTCGGGGTGGTGTCCGTCACCTGCAGGCCGTAGGCGCGGCCGTCCCAGGCCTGGCACTGGCGCAGGATGTCGCGCAGCTTCTCGCGCATCGCGTCGATCGGCGCGCTGTGGTCGAGGTGCCAGTAGACGATGCCCGTCATCTGCGGGGTGCCCCGCGACCAGTTCTCGAACGGCTTGGAGGTGAAGTACGACACCGGCATGGTGATCCGGCGCTCGTCCCAGGTCCGTACCGTCAGGAAGGTGAGGGTGATCTCGTCGACCGTGCCCCACTCGCCGTCCACCACCACCGTGTCCCCGATGCGCACCATGTCGCCGAAGGCGATCTGCAGGCCGGCGAACATGTTGGACAGCGTCGACTGGGCGGCGACACCGGCGACGATGCCGAGGATGCCGGCGGAGGCCAGCAGCGAGGCGCCGGCCGCGCGCATCGCCGGGAAGGTGAGCAGCATCGATGCGGCGGCCACGACGATGACGATCGCCGAGACCACCCGCATGATCAGCTCCACCTGGGTGCGGACCCGGCGCACCCGGGCGGCGTCCCGGTGGACGCGGGCGTAGCGGCTGTAGCTCGTCTCGACCACGGCGCCGGCGATCCGGATCATCAGCCAGGCCGCGGAGCCGATCAGCACCAGGGTCAGCGCCTGGCCGATGCCGACCTGGTGCCGCTGCAGCGTTTTCGCCTGGTCGTAGGAGCCTCTGAGCAGCGCGGAGCACAGCACGAGCTGGTAGGGGATGCGGCCGCGGCGGAGCAGCCCCCACAGCGGGGTGTCGGAATTGCGGTCGTCGGCCTTGCGCAGCAGTCGGTCGGTGGCCCAGCCGATGGCCAGGGTGAGCAGCACAGTGCTGCCGATCACGATCAGCGGGCGGAGTACGTTCTCCATGCCTCCGCTCCTAACCGGCGGACGGCGGGGATGAACATGTGAGTCCTGCGGGTTTGTGGGTATGCGGCGCCCGTCACCGCCGTGTCCGGCTGGCACCATGGCCCCATGAACATCATGCTCTTTCACTCGGCCTACGGGCTCAGGCCCGCGGTGCGTGAGGCCGCCGACCGGCTGCGTGCGGCCGGTCACGAGGTGTGGACGCCGGACCTCTTCGAGGGCCGCACCTTCGACACGGTGGAGGAGGGCATGGAGTTCGACGAGCGGATCGGCAAGGAGGAGCTGCTGAAGCGGGCCGTGCTGGCGGCGGCGCCGTACTCGGAGCGCGGGCTGGTGTACGCCGGGTTCTCGCGCGGCGCCTCGATCGCGCAGACCCTGGCCCTCGGCGACGAGAAGGCGCGCGGCCTGCTGCTCCTGCACGGCACGTCGGACCTCGCGCCGAACGCGCACGTGGACGAGCTGCCGGTGCAGCTCCACGTGGCCGAGCCGGACCCGTTCGAGACGGACGACTGGCTGAGCGCCTGGTACCTGCAGATGGGCCGGGCCGGGGCGGACGTGGAGGTGTACCGGTACGCCGGGGCCGGCCACCTCTACACCGATTCCGGGCTGCCGGACTACGACCAGGAGGCCGCCGAGGCCACCTGGCGGGTGGCGCTCGGCTTCCTGGAGACCCTGTAGCCGGAGGCCCGGTGGCAGCCTCCGGCCAGGGCGCCGGTCACACGGGGTCGTAGGTCCGCTCGACCTTCTGGGTGCCGCTGCGGGTGCGGTAGGAGCGGACCCAGGCGGAGGTCGCCCGCGGGTCGGTGCGGTCGGACAGGACGTAGTAGTCCATCTGCGCGCGGTCGGCGGTGATGTCCAGCACGCCGTAGCCGTGCCGGTCGGTGTCCACCCAGTGGACGTGCCGGTTGGCGGCCCTGATCACCGGGGAGGCGACCGCGGAGATCGTGCCCTCGGGGGCCTTGACGATGTCGTCGAGGTTGTCGGAGGTGACGGACGTCACGACGAACTCGGTGGCCGCCGACGGTGACAGCGGGTAGGTGCCCGCGTCCACCGGTACGTCGTTGGCCCACGCCATGTGGATGTCACCGGTCAGGAACACCGTGTTGCCGATGGCGTGCGAACGCAGGTGGTCCAGCAGCTCGCGGCGGTCGTCCGTGTAGCCGTCCCACTGGTCGGTGTTGAGGGCGATGCCCTCCTGCGGCAGGCCCAGGAGCTTGGCCAGCGGCTTGAGCAGGTCGGCGGAGAGGGAGCCGATGGCGAACGGCGAGATCATCACCGAGTTGCCGACCAGCCGCCACCTGGTGTCGGACGCCTGCAGGCCGGCCTTCAGCCAGTCCAGCTGGGCGCGGCCGGTGATCGTGCGGTCCGGGTCGTCGACCGAGCCGCTGGCCGTGGACGCCTGCTGGGAGCGGAAGGAGCGCAGGTCGAGCAGGGACAGGTCGGCGAGCTTGCCGAAGCGCAGCCGCCGGTAGGTGGTGCCCGTGATGGCCGGGCGGACCGGCATCCACTCGAAGTAGGCCTGCTTGGCCGCGGCCTGACGCGAGGTCCAGGTGCCCTCGGCGCCCTCGGTGTGGTTGACCGCGCCGCCGGACCAGGCGTTGTCCGCGAACTCGTGGTCGTCCCAGATCGCGATGACCGGGGCCTTCACGTGCAGCGCCTGCAGGTCGGGATCGGTCTTGTACTTGGCGTGCCGGATCCGGTAGTCGGCGAGGGTGAGTATCTCGTTCGCCGGCGCGTGCGGCCGTACGACCGTGCCCCGGGCCGCGTACTCGCCGGACTTGTACTCGTAGATGTAGTCGCCGAGGTGCAGCCAGGCGTCCAGGTCGCCGCGGGCCGCGAGATGGCGGTAGGCGGCGAAGTAGCCCGCCTCCCAGTTGGCGCAGGAGACCACGCCGAAGCGCAGGGAGGACACCGCCGCGTCCGCCGCCGGCGCGGTGCGGGTGCGCGCCGGCGGTGAGTCCGTGCCGCCCGCCGAGAAGCGGAACCAGTAGTCGGTGGCCGGCTCCAGGCCGCGGATGTCGGCCTTCACGGTGTGGTCGGAGGCGGCCGTCGCGGTGGTGGAACCCTTGGCGACGACGGTCGTGAACGCCTTGTCCCTGGCGACGACCCAGCTCACCTCGGTGTCCGGGCCGATCCCCGAGCCCGGTGTCGCCTCCGGAACGGGGGTCACCCGGGTCCACAGCAGGATGCCGTCGGGCAGCGGGTCGCCGGAGGCGACACCGTGCAGGAAGGCGGGGGCGTCCGTGGCGGCGCGGGCCGGCAGCGCGGCGGCCAGCGGGCCGGCCAGGACAGCGGTCGCCGCCGCGGCCTTGACGACCGTACGGCGGCGGGGCGTAAGCGAGTTGAGGCCTTGTGAGCTCTCGAAGGATCTGTATCGACTGGTCACGACCGATCAGGTTACTGATCGGTACGCGCGAGAGCGGGCGAACCGTGGAAAGTTCGCCCGCTCTTCACGCGGCGATCGCCGGACGGTGGGGGATCAGCCCTTCAGGGCCGCGTCCACCACCCGGTCGAAGTCGGCCACCGTCATGGGCGCGTTGCCCTGGGCGTCGGCGGTGAGCTTCTTGCCGTCCATGACGAAGCTCGGGGTTCCGGTCACGCCGTCCTTGTTGGTGTCGAAGGTCTTCGACATGGCCATGGCCCAGGCGTCGTAGGTGCCCTTCTTGACCGCGTTCTGGAACCCGGCGTTGTTCTTCAGCGCGGGCACCGTGTTCGCGACCTTGATCAGGTAGGCGTCGCTCTTGAACGTGTCGGTCGTCTCCTCCGGGTGCCACTTCGCCGAGTACAGCGCGCCCTTGTACTCGAGGAACGCCTCCGGGCTGACGTTGAGCGCGGCGCCCAGCGCGCTCAGCGCGTTCTTGGAGCCCACGCCGTTGTCGTGGTTGTCGATGAACGTGGCGCCGATGAACTGGATCTTGAACTTGCCGTCGTCTATGTCCTTCTTCACCGTCGCACCGACGGTCTGCTCGAACTGGGCGCAGACCGGGCAGCGCGGGTCCTCGTAGACCTTCAGGGTCTTCTTGGCGGTGTCCTTGCCGATGACGACCGTGGTGCCCTTGGTGCCCGTGGTGTTGGCGGGGGTGACCACCTTGGAGGCGTCCTTCAGGCCGTCCCAGTAGCCGGGCTTGTTCATCTGGACGACGGCGTAGCCGATGCCGCCGGCGGCGGCCAGCACGGCCACGACCGAGCCGGCCACGATGGCCTGCCGCTTGGCCCGGTCGCGCTTGGCCTGGCGCTCGCGCTCCTGGCGCAGCCGCTCCCGGGCCGCCGACTTCGACGCCTGGCTGTTCCGCTTGCTCATGTGGGTGATCTCCATGTGGGACGCGCACCGGTCGTACGCGGGATACGTGTGGGGGACTCGTCGTGCTCGGTTGCCCGCGCTCAGGCGGAGGCGTGAGCGGGGCCGAGCGAGCACGGCGGTCCACGCCGTCCCAGGGAGTGCACGAGGAGCCGCTCGCGGGCGGCGGCCGGCCGGGGGCCCGGGCGCGGCAGCCGGGGCGCCGTGGCCGGCCGCGCGGTGACCGCGGCCACCACCAGCAGCAGCGGCCGGAAGGTGACCGCGGCGACCGCGCGCAGCAGCTGGACCAGCGCCCGCTCGCCCCGGCGCAGCCAGGCGGCGGCCAGCAGCCCCACCAGGACGTGCACGGCCAGCAGCAGCCAGGCGGCGGCCGGGCTGGCGTGCGCGAGCAGTGCCCCGGCGCCCCGCCCGGAGTGCCCGGTCACCTGGGCCAGCGGGCCGCCCACGCCGCCCCGGCACAGCACGTCCAGGCCGACGGCGCGCAGCGGACCGGCCACCGGGCCGCCCGCCCTGCCGTAACAGGTGTCCTGGCCGGTGGTGAACACCGTGTCCGCGGCCAGTTCCAGCGGGATCAGCAGCGCCGCGATGCGGCCGAAGCCGCGCTCGCGGCCCGCCAGCGCGTACGCGGCGGCGAACACGCCGGCCGCGACGGCGGCCACGGTCGCGGCCGGCAGCGGGGCCCTGGACAGCAGGACGTGCGACGCGGTGCTGAGCGTCACGGCGACGGCCGTGAACAGCGCCGCGCGCACGGCTCTGAGCTGGGTCCCGGATATGTCCATAGCGGAATCAGAGTGTGTCACGGAGGCGGGTAAGAGACCCCTAAAGGGTGTCTGTGAGTGCGCGACGTTACAGCCCCGGGATCCGTCCGTTGCGGAACAGGTCGAGGAAGATCTGGTGGTCGGCACGCGCGCGTGCGCCGTAGCCGTGCGCGAAGTCCACCAGGAGCGGCGCGAAGCCCTCCTCGTCGGCCGCGAGGGCCGCGTCGATGGCCCGCTCGGTGGAGAACGGCACCAGCGACTCCCCGGAGGTGTCGTCCGCCGCCGCGTGCATCGTGGCCGTGGCCCGGCCGAGGTCGGCGACGACCGACGCGATCTCCTCCGGGTCGTCGATGTCGCCCCAGTCCAGGTCGACGGCGTACGGCGAGACCTCGGCGACCAGCTGCCCGGCACCGTCCAGCTCCGTCCAGCCCAGCCACGGGTCGGCGTGCGCCTGCAGGGCGCGCTGCGAGATCACCGTGCGGTGGCCCTCGTGCCGGAAGTACCCCGCGATCGCCGGGTCCGTGATGTGCCCGGAGACGGCCGGGGTCTGCGCCTGCTTGATGTAGATCACCACGTCGTTCTCGAGGGCGTCGCTGTGGCCCTCCAGCAGGATGTTGTACGACGGCAGGCCCGCCGAGCCGATGCCGATGCCCCGGCGGCCGACGACGTCCTTCACCCGGTAGGAGTCCGGGCGGGCCAGCGAGGAGTCCGGCAGCGTCTCCAGGTAGCCGTCGAAGGCGGCCAGCACCTTGTAGCGGGTGGCGGCGTCCAGCTCGATGGAGCCGCCGCCCGGCGCGAAGCGGCGCTCGAAGTCGCGGATCTCGGTCATCGAGTCCAGCAGCCCGAACCGGGTCAGCGAGCGCGCGACACGCAGCGCGTCCAGCAGCGGACCCTGCGCGGTGTCCAGCGTGAACGGCGGCACCTCGTCGCTCTTCGCGCCCGTGGCCAGCGCGTGGACGCGCTCGCGGTACGCGCCCGCGTAGATCGTCACCAGCTCGGTGATCTGGTCGTCGCTGAGCGCCTTCGCGTACCCGATGAGCGCGATGGAGGCCGAGAAGCGCTTCAGGTCCCAGGTGAAGGGGCCGACGTACGCCTCGTCGAAGTCGTTGACGTTGAAGACCAGGCGGCCGTTGGAGTCCATGTAGGTGCCGAAGTTCTCCGCGTGCAGATCGCCGTGGATCCACACGCGCGAGGTGCGGTCGTCCAGGTACGGGCCGCCGCGCTTCTCCGTGTCGAGGTCGTGGTAGAAGAGGCACGCCGTGCCCCGGTAGAAGGCGAAGGCCGAGGCCGCCATCTTCCGGAACTTCACCCGGAACGCGGCCGGGTCGGCGGCCAGGAGCCGGCCGAAGGCGGTGTCGAAGACGGCGAGGATCTCCTCGCCGCGCTGCTCGTCGCTGAGCTGGGTGACCGACATCGCGGGGTGCCTCCTGGTGCAGTGTCCGTACGACAGCGATTCTGCCGTCCTCAACGCATGAAGGTACGTGGGAGTGCCCGCCCCGTGTCAGTGCCGAGGCATAGACTTCGACGCTGACCCCGGAACCGTCCGCCACCCCGTCGCCGAGTGTTTCCCCTGGAGGCCACACCGTGTCGAAGCCGCCGTTCACGCACCTGCACGTCCACACCCAGTACTCGCTGCTGGACGGTGCCGCGCGGCTCAAGGACATGTTCAACGCCTGCAACGAGATGGGCATGACGCACATCGCCATGTCCGACCACGGCAACCTCCACGGGGCGTACGACTTCTTCCACTCCGCGAAGAAGGCCGGGATCACCCCGATCATCGGGATCGAGGCGTACGTCGCCCCCGAGTCCCGGCGCAACAAGCGCAAGATCCAGTGGGGCCAGCCGCACCAGAAGCGCGACGACGTCTCCGGCTCCGGCGGTTACACCCACAAGACGATGTGGGCGGTGAACCGGACCGGCCTGCACAACCTCTTCCGGCTCTCCTCCGACGCCTACGCCGAGGGCTGGCTGCAGAAGTGGCCCCGGATGGACAAGGAGACCATCGCCCAGTGGTCCGAGGGCATCGTGGCCTCCACCGGCTGCCCCTCCGGCGAGGTGCAGACCCGCCTGCGCCTCGGGCACTTCGACGAGGCACTGAAGGCCGCCGCCGACTACCAGGACATCTTCGGCAAGGACCGGTACTTCCTGGAGCTGATGGACCACGGCATCGACATCGAGCACCGGGTCCGCGACGGCCTGCTGGAGATCGGCAAGAAGCTCGGCATCCCGCCGCTGGTCACCAACGACTCGCACTACACGTACGCGCACGAGGCCGGCGCCCACGACGCCCTGCTGTGCATCCAGACCGGCAAGAACCTCTCCGACCCCGACCGCTTCAAGTTCGACGGCACCGGCTACTACCTGAAGTCCACCGACGAGATGTACGCCATCGACTCCTCGGACGCCTGGCAGGAGGGCTGCGCCAACACGCTGCTCGTCGCCGAGATGGTCGACACCACCGGCATGTTCGAGAAGCGCGACCTCATGCCCAAGTTCGACATCCCCGAGGGCTACACCGAGGTCACCTGGTTCAAGGAGGAGGTCCGCCGCGGCATGGAGCGCCGCTTCCCCGGCGGCATCCCCGAGGACCGGCAGAAGCAGGTCGAGTACGAGATGGACGTCATCATCCAGATGGGGTTCCCGGGCTACTTCCTCGTGGTCGCCGACTTCATCATGTGGGCCAAGAACAACGGCATCGCGGTCGGCCCCGGCCGAGGCTCCGCCGCCGGCTCGATCGTCGCCTACGCGCTCGGCATCACCGACCTCGACCCCATCCCGCACGGCCTGATCTTCGAGCGGTTCCTCAACCCCGAGCGCATCTCGATGCCCGACGTCGACATCGACTTCGACGAGCGCCGGCGCGTCGAGGTGATCCGGTACGTGACCGAGAAGTACGGCGCCGACAAGGTCGCCATGATCGGCACCTACGGCACCATCAAGGCCAAGAACGCGATCAAGGACTCCGCGCGCGTGCTGGGCTACCCGTACGCGATGGGCGACCGCATCACCAAGGCCATGCCCGCCGACGTCCTCGGCAAGGGCATCCCGCTGTCCGGCATCACCGACCCCGAGCACCCCCGCTACTCGGAGGCCGGCGAGGTCCGCTCGATGTACGAGAACGAGCCGGACGTGAAGAAGGTCATCGACACCGCGCGCGGCGTGGAGGGCCTGGTCCGGCAGATGGGTGTGCACGCGGCCGGCGTGATCATGTCCAGCGAGACCATCACCGAGCACGTCCCGGTCTGGGTCAGGCACACCGACGGTGTGACCATCACCCAGTGGGACTACCCGAGCTGCGAGTCGCTCGGCCTGCTGAAGATGGACTTCCTGGGCCTGCGCAACCTCACGATCATGGACGACGCCGTCAAGATGGTGAAGGCCAACAAGGGGATCGACATCGATCTCCTCGGCCTCCCGCTCGACGACCCCACGACCTTCGAGCTGCTCCAGCGCGGCGACACCCTCGGCGTCTTCCAGTTCGACGGCGGCCCCATGCGCTCGCTGCTGCGGCTGATGAAGCCGGACAACTTCGAGGACATCTCCGCCGTGTCGGCCCTGTACCGGCCGGGCCCGATGGGCATGAACTCCCACACGAACTACGCGCTGCGCAAGAACAAGCAGCAGGAGATCACCCCGATCCACAAGGAGCTGGAGGAGCCCCTCCAGGAGGTCCTGGCCGTCACCTACGGCCTGATCGTCTACCAGGAGCAGGTGCAGAAGGCCGCCCAGATCATCGCGGGCTACTCGCTCGGCGAGGCCGACATCCTGCGCCGCGTGATGGGCAAGAAGAAGCCCGACGAGCTGGCCAAGAACTTCACCATCTTCCAGGCCGGCGCCCGCAAGAACGGCTACAGCGACGAGGCCATCCAGGCCCTGTGGGACGTGCTGGTCCCGTTCGCCGGCTACGCGTTCAACAAGGCGCACTCCGCCGCCTACGGCCTGGTCTCGTACTGGACCGCCTACCTGAAGGCGAACTACCCCGCCGAGTACATGGCCGCCCTGCTGACCTCGGTCAAGGACGACAAGGACAAGTCGGCGATCTACCTCAACGAGTGCCGCCGCATGGGCATCAAGGTGCTCCCGCCCAACGTCAACGAGTCCGAGTCGAACTTCGCCGCCCAGGGCGACGACGTGATCCTCTTCGGCCTCTCCGCCGTCCGCAACGTCGGCACCAACGTCGTCGAGTCGATCATCAAGTGCCGCAAGGCCAAGGGGAAGTACGCGTCCTTCCCCGACTACCTCGACAAGGTCGACGCCGTGGTCTGCAACAAGCGCACCACGGAGTCGCTGATCAAGGCCGGCGCCTTCGACACCATGGGCCACACCCGCAAGGGGCTCACGGCGCAGTACGAGCCGATGATCGACAACGTGGTCGCGGTCAAGCGCAAGGAGGCCGAGGGCCAGTTCGACCTCTTCGGCGGCATGGGCGAGGAGACCGGCAGCGAGCCCGGCTTCGGCCTCGACGTGCAGTTCGCCGAGGACGAGTGGGACAAGACCTACCTGCTCGCCCAGGAGCGGGAGATGCTCGGCCTGTACGTCTCCGACCACCCCCTCTTCGGCCTGGAGCACGTGCTGTCCGACAAGGCCGACGCGGGCATCTCCCAGCTCACCGGCGGCGAGCACGCCGACGGCGCGGTCGTCACCATCGGCGGCATCATCTCGGGCCTGCAGCGCAAGATGACCAAGCAGGGCAACGCCTGGGCCATCGCCACCGTCGAGGACCTGGCCGGCTCCATCGAGTGCATGTTCTTCCCGGCCACCTACCAGCTGGTGTCGACCCAACTCGTCGAGGACGCCGTGGTGTTCGTCAAGGGACGCCTCGACAAGCGGGAGGACGTCCCCCGGCTCGTCGCCATGGAGCTGATGGTCCCGGACCTGTCCAACGCGGGCACGAACGCGCCCGTGGTCCTGACCATCCCGGCCACCAGGGTCACCCCGCCGATGGTCAGCCGGCTCGGCGAGATCCTCAGCCACCACAGGGGCGACAGCGAGGTCCGGATCAAGCTCCAGGGCCCGCGCAAGACCACCGTGCTGCGCCTGGACCGGCACCGGGTCAAGCCCGACCCGGCGCTCTTCGGCGACCTCAAGGTGCTGCTCGGCCCGTCCTGCCTGGCCGGCTGAGCCGAGACACCACGAAGGGGCGCACCCGCGGCGGGTGCGCCCCTCCGGTCTGCCCGGGCTGCAACTGCCCTTGGGTCGTGGCCGACCTTTAGTTGTGGCCGAAACTCTTCTGCTTCTTACGGGATATCTCCGAAGGGCTGCCCGCGACGCCCGCCATGGAGGACTCGGGTTCCTCCGCGGCCGGACGCTGTGCGCGCTCCGGTGCGTGCTCGCTCTGCGGAGCGCGGTTCTGCGGGCCGGCCTGCTTGCGGTTCTTGTTCTTGGCCATGGTGATCTGCCTCCTGTGGGGGATCTAGGGGCCAGGGCCGGGACCAGATTCACATACGCTGACATCAATCGCATGTCGGATAATTACCGTGTGTGACAGGGTTGGTGGGCGGGCGGGCGCCGCATACGCCACGCCGAAGATCGAGTTCGGGCCGTTAACCCCCGCGCCGTCGGGCAGACTCGAAGGAAGTCCGAAGCAAAACCTCCCGGGAAGAGGGTGAGTCGCGTGGACCGCTGCATCGTCCTGGTGGACGCCGGGTATCTGCTGGGTGCCGCCGCCAGCCTCCTCGCCGGTGAGCCCTCGCGATCCCGGATCACCGTCGACCACGCGGCGCTGATCCAGGCCCTGCGCGAGCGCGCCGAGTCGGAGACCGGGCACCCGCTGCTGCGCATCTACTGGTTCGACGGCGCCCCTGACCGCGTCCCCCAGCCGGAGCACCGCCGGCTGCGCGTGATGCCCCGGGTCACCGTCCGCCTCGGCGCCCTCACCCGCACCGACGGCCGCTGGGCGCAGAAGGGCGTCGACGCCGCCATGCACGCCGAGCTGACCGAGCTCGCCCGCAACCGCGCCTGCTCGGACATCGTCCTGGTCACCGGCGACGGGGACCTGCTGCCCGGCATGATGGCCGCCAAGGAGCACGGCGTCGCCGTCCACCTCTGGGCCGTCCAGGCGGCCGACGGCGACTACAACCAGTCCGAGGACCTGGTCGCCGAGGCCGACGAGCGGCGCGTCCTGGACCGGGCCTGGATCACCCAGGCGGTCCGGGCCAAGGAACTGACCGGCGTCTGCGCGCCGCCGCCCGCGCCCCGCCCCGAGATCGCCGCGATCCTGTCGGCACCGCTGCCCGACTCCGCGCTCTCCGCGGCCGCCGAGCACCCCGCCGAGGAGCGCCCCCGCCCGCCGGCCGCCGCGGCGACGGAGAACGGCGCCCAGGAGCGGTTGCCCGCGTCCAAGGGCGTGCCGACCCCGAAGGACCTCGCCGCCCTGCGCGCACCCGGCGCACAGGCCGTGCAGCATCCGGCGACCGCCACCCTGAGGTGGTCCTCGGACAAGGGCTGGGTGGACCGGCCGGGAACGGCCGCCGAACCGCCCGAGGCCGCCTCCATGCCGACGCTCGCCCAGCTGACCACCGCCGAGCAGCGGTGGGCCGACCGGGAGGAGGACATCACCACGGTCGGCGGCGACCCGTACGAGGTCGGGCAGGTGTTCGCCCGGCGGTGGATCTCCCGGCTCGGCGACCAGAGCCACGTGCAGCGGCTGTCCACGATGTACCCGCGCATCCCGCACCGCATCGACGGCGAGCTGCTGCGCTACGCCGCCCGGTTCGGGCTGCTCGCCCACAAGGACGATCAGATCGACGAGCACGACCGCTACGCCATCCGGGCGGGGTTCTGGCGCGAGATCGACGTGCCGGCGGCGGCCGAGCACGCGGGCGCCGGGGACTGACCGGACGACGCCGGGCGGGCGCCGCCGAGGGGGCGGTCCCGTGGAGCCGCCCCAAAGGCGAGTAAAGGGCGCGGACCCCGTAGGCTCGTTCCTTGTGAGTACGCGCGCGGCCCAGGCACTTCGGTACGACGAGGTCGTACGCGTGCGCGGGCTCGGCAAGACCTACCCCGCCGTCAAGGGGCGGCGCGGGGCGCCGGGCACGCCCGAGGTGCGGGCCACCGACGGGGTCGAACTGGACGTGCGGCGCGGGGAGATCTTCGGGCTGCTCGGGCCGAACGGCGCCGGCAAGTCGACCCTCGTACGGCAGCTCACCGGCCTGCTGCGGCCGGACACGGGCAGCGTCGAGATCCTCGGCCACGACATCGTGCGCCACCCCGAGCGGGCCGCGCGGATCCTCGCCTACCTGGGCCAGGAGTCCTCCGCCCTCGACGAGCTGACCGTCTCCCTCGCCGCCGAGACCACCGGACGCCTGCGCGGTCTGGACGTACGGCGGGCCCGGGCCGAGCGGGACGCCGTCCTGGAGGAGCTGGGGCTCACGCCGATCGCCGGGCGCGCGCTGAAGAAGCTGTCCGGAGGCCAGCGCAGACTCGCCTGCTTCGCCGCCGCCCTCGTCGGCGAGCGGCCGCTGCTCGTGCTGGACGAGCCGACCACCGGCATGGACCCGGTCGCCCGGCGGGCGGTCTGGGCGGCCGTGGACCGGCGGCGCGCCGAGCACGGCACGACCGTGCTGCTGGTCACCCACAACGTCATCGAGGCCGAGACCGTCCTCGACCGGGTCGCCGTCCTGGACCGGGGCCGGGTCATCGCCTGCGACACCCCGGCCGGGCTGAAGGAGCAGGTCTCCGGCGAGGTGCGGGTGGAACTGGTGTGGCGCGAGCGGGCTCCGCTGGAGGTGCCCGAGGTCGCCGCCCTGCGGGCGCGCGCCGTGGAGTCCGGCCGGCGCTGGACGCTCCGGCTGGCCCCCGAGGAGGCCCGGGCCGCCGTCGCCACGGTGACCGGCGGAGCCGCCTTCGCCGCCCTGGACGACTTCACGCTCGCCACGCCCAGCCTGGAGGACGTGTACCTGACGCTGGGCGGCGCGGCACGCCAGGGGCTGGTGAAGGCATGAGCGCGCGGGCCGCGGAATGCGTACGGGTGTGCGCGACTGCCGTACGGAAGAGGAGCAGCTCGTCGTGAGTGTCGTACCCGCGGACGTTGTGCCGGGCGGGGCCCGGGCCGTGTCCGAGGCGGCCCCGGTCGCGGCCGAGCTCGGACCGCGCGCGCGGCTGTGGCCGTCGCTGGCGGCCGTCTACCGGGCCCAGCTGTCCCGCGCCCGGGTGGCGCGGATCCCGCTGCTGTTCGTGGCCACCTTCCAGTCCATCGGCATCACCGTGATGATGCGGGGCGTCGTCGACAACGGCGGCGAGGCGCGGTCCGTGGTGGCGGGGTCCTCGGTCCTGGTGGTCGCCTACGTGGCGCTGAACCTGCTGGCGCAGTACTTCGGGCAGCTGCGGGCCAGCGGCGGACTCGACCACTACGCCACGCTGCCGGTGCCGCCGGCGGCCGTGGTGCTGGGCGCGGCGGGGGCGTACGCCTCCTTCACCGTGCCGGGAACCCTGGTGACCGCGGTCTTCGGGAGCGTGCTGTTCGGGCTGCCGCTGTCCAACCTGTGGATCCTGGTGGCCGTCATCCCGCTCGCCGGGGCCGCGCTGTCCGGGCTGGGCGCCGCCTGCGGGCTGCTCGCCCCGCGGCCCGAGCTGGCCACGCTGCTCGGCCAGCTGGGCATGTCGGCGGCGCTGCTGCTGGGGGTGCTGCCGGCCGACCGGATGCCCGAGGCGGTACGGCTGGCCCGTGATCTGCTGCCGTCGACGTACGGCGTGGAGGCCTACGCGCGGACGTTCGGGGAACACCCGGACTGGGCCGCTGTCCTCGTCGACCTGGGAGTGTGCGCGGGTGTCGGAATCGTCTCGCTGGCCGTGGCGGCCTGGGCGTACCGCAGGGCGGCCGTCCGGTGACGCGGCGCGCCGTGCGGCCTGGCACGATGACAGGGTGACCGCACCGCTGACTCCGCCTCCGCCGCCGCACGACGACTCCCCGCACCAGGCCTGGCCGGCTCCGCCCGCCGGGACCCCGGCCGGGGACGACAGGCACGAACAGGACGGCCCCGGGATGAAGACCGAAGTGCGGGAGGCCGCCGTGATCACGGTGGTGGTGGCCCTGGGCGGGGTGCTGCTCGGGCTGCTGTGGTGGTGGCTGGCACCGCACGTGCCGCTGGTGGGGGACCAGTCCGGCAAGAGCTGGGTCGTCTACCTCAAGGACACCGAGGGCGAGCAGGCGGCCGGGGCGGACGGAACGTTCACCCTGCTGGGCCTGGGGTTCGGGCTCGTCAGTGCCGTGGCCGTGTTCCTGTGGCGGCGGCGCGGCGGTGTGCCGCTCGTGGTGGCGCTCGGCCTCGGCGGGCTGCTGGGGTCGCTGCTGGCGTGGCGGCTCGGGATATGGCTGGGACCGGAGTCGGACGTCATCGCCCACGCGAAGGCGGTGGGCAAGGGCGTCACCTTCCCGGCCCCGCTGAAGCTGGGCGCGAAGGGCGCCCTGCTGGCCTGGCCGCTGGGCGCGGCCCTGGTCCACCTGGGCCTGACGGCCCTGTTCGGCCCCCGCGACCCCGAGGTGCCGTACCCGCAGGGCTGAGGCGCCGTGCCCTCAGCCCCTCTCCCGATCGGCTGAGGCGGGAGGGGAAGACGCCGCGTCAGCCCCGGCCGATCGGTGCCAGTACCGCCCCCGTCAGCGCGGCCAGGTCCCCGGGGGCCAGTTCCACCTCCAGGCCCCGGCGGCCCGCCGACACGCAGATGGTGTCGTGGGCCCCGGCCGAGTCGTCCAGGACCGTGGGGAGCTTCTTGCGCTGGCCCAGGGGGGAGATGCCGCCGCGGACGTAGCCGGTGGTGCGTTCGGCGTGGGCCGGGTCGGCCATGGCGGCTCGTTTGCCGCCGACCGCCGCGGCCAGGGCCTTGAGGTCGAGGGAGCCGGAGACGGGGACCACCGCCACGGTCAGGGTGCCGTCGACGTCGGCCACCAGCGTCTTGAAGACGCGGTCGGGGGAGACGCCCATGGCCTCGGCCGCCTCCTCGCCGTAGGACGGGTGGGCGGGATCGTGGTCGTAGGAGTGGACCGTGAAGTCCACGCCCGCCGCCGTGAGGGCCACCGTGGCCGGGGTTCCCGCCCGTCGCCCACCGCCACCCTTCTTCGGATGCGCTTCGCGCGCCCCTTCTTCCTGCTGCTGCTTCTTCGACTTCTTCGCCATCGTCGGTGCTCGGCCTCGGTCTTCCTCAGTTCAGGCTCGTCGGCGTCCGCGTCAGCTCGGACGCGGGCAGCGACGGCAGACTACGGATGATGGACGTCTCGGAGCGCAGGAGTTTCAGCTCGTCCCGCAGGCGGGAGGCCGTGTCCGGCGCCTGCAGCAGCCGCTGCTTCGTCGGCGTGTCCAGCATCATCGCCGCCGCCACCAGGTAGGAGACCACCGACGGGTCGTCCGGAAGGTCCGCGCCGGTGGACAGGGAGCGCTCGCGGGCCCCCGCCAGCCGCTTCTGGTACTGGCGGAACGAGCGCAGCACCCCCTCCGCCAGGGCGCCGGCCTCGTCGCCGGGCTGCTCCTCCAGCTCCTCCAGCTCGGCCGTCAGGAACGGGCCCGACGCGTCCACGGACAGCAGCCGCACCCGGGTCGTCCCGGTCGCCAGCACCTCGAACGTGCCGCCGGTGCGCTCCCTGATGGTCGCCGCGTCCGCCACGCAGCCCACGCCGTGGAAGGACCTGAGGGGATCCGGGCCAAAGCCGGCGGCCGGGCCCCGCTGCGGCTGTGCCGTCGCGTCCGGCATGCCCGGGGCGCTCGGCGCCACCTCGTGGCCGTCGCGGATCGCCACGACGGCGAACCGCCGCGGCTCGTCCTCGGGAGTCTTCAGCAGCTCGCGCATCATGGCGCGATAACGCTCCTCGAAGACGTTCAGGGGCAGCACGAGCCCGGGAAACAACACCGAGTTCAGCGGGAAGAGGGGCAGACGGACGGTGGTCACGGCGCCCCAGCCTAATGGTCATCCGCGAGCACGCGGCCGCGGTGCTCGTTCCGGGGCCGCGGCGGCACCTGCACCAGCTCGGCCAGCACGGCCGGGGGAGCGGCACCGAGGAGGGCCTCGCGCAGTCGCAGGAAGTGGCCCAGCGGGTCGTCGGAGAAGCGGTCCCAGGGGAACGAGGTGGCGTACGGGCCGGTCAGCCGCAGCTGGGTGCGGGCGTCCTCCCAGCGTTCCAGCCGGGCGAGGACGTAGACCAGCTTGTTGCGCACGCCCGCGAGCCAGGGCGTGGCCACCGGGAAGCGGCCGGAGAACCGGGCCGCGCGGTCGGCCGCCGCGTGCAGCCGCCCGTCCGGCACCTCGGGCCCGCAGCCGTCGGTCAGGTAGGCGAAGGCGGCCCGGGCCGGCAGCGCCTGGACGCGCGAGTCCGCCGGCGCGTCCTGCGCGGCCAGGTCGGCGAAGTCGAAGCACTCGCGGTGCGAGCCGTGCCAGAAGGTGCCCAGGTAGCGCAGGGCGGCCACGTGGCAGCCGTAGTGGTGCGGGGCGCGCCGCACCGCCGCCTCCCACAGCTCCTCGAAGTACCGGTGCCCGGCCCGGGAGCCGCGCGCGTGGTCGAGCGCGATCCGCCACGGCACCGGGTCCCGGTCGTCGGCCCGGGCCGCGGCCGTGATCAGCGGGCTCACCTCGCGCAGCAGTTCGGCGCGGGCCGGCGAGGGCCAGACCCGGTCCACCGCGAGCTGGGCGGCAACGAGGGCGGCGTCGGGGTCGTCCGGTGCCGCCGCGCGCCACTCCTCGAACCACTCGGGCCGGGAGCGGGCGAACGCGGCCAGGCGCCGGGCGTACCCGTCGCGGTCCTCCCACTCGGCCGCCGCACGGGTGGCGGCGAGCAGGGCGGAGGCGGCGCCGTACTCGCCCCGCCCGGCCGCGACCAGCGCGGGGGAGAGGCGCGCGTCGGGCGCGTCGAGGACGGCCTCGTCGCCGGCCGGCGGTGGGGCGGCCGGGCGGGGGGCACGTCGTGTCGTCCGGGTGGGGCGGAGGAACGCCGGCAGCAGAGCCATGGTGTCGACCATTGAAAGTCCGCCACTCGGGAGTGCGCCAGAGGGACCGGACAAGTCCGGGAAAGTTGTACGGCCGACGGTCAAGGACAGGTAAAAGGTTATTGTTCAACCATTGTGGGGCACCTGCCAGGGCTCTCGTCGGCGCCGTCCCGGCGCCGCTCGGCCCCTCAGCTCCGCCGCAGCAGCCGGGTCGCCCCCGCCGCCACCGTGGTCGCGAGTATCCAGCCCAGCAGGACCATCGCCGCCGCCAGCCACTGCCAGGCACCCTGCAACTGCCACTCGCCGACCTGGCCGAGATCGATCACCGGCAGCAGCAGGTCCAGCGTGAACAGGGCGGGACTCCAGCTCGGATGCCCGCCCGAGTCCACCGGCGGGTGGGCGGCGTGCGCGAAGGCCAGCGTGCCCGCCGCCCACAGCACCGCCATCCACACCGCGGCCCGGCCCGGCCGGTAGCCGTAGGCGACCGTCCAGTCCTGGAGGTACCCCCAGAACTTGCCCGCCAGCGGCAGCGTCTCGCGCCGCCGCCGCTGCTTGGCCAGCAGCACCTCGCGCGCGTCCTCGTCCTCCCCGGCCGCCCGCAGCACGGCGGCCAGCCGCTCGTACGGCTCCGGGTGGTACTCGGCGGTGGCCGCCGCCACCCACTCCAGGCGCCGGGCCAGCGGGAACGGGCCCCGCGGTACGAGGCTCTCGTAGGCGAAGCCGCCCATCTGCAGGTTCCCCGGGTCCGGCCAGCTGCCCGCGCGGTCCACCAGGTTGCCGATCCGGGCGCCGGACAGCACCACCCTGCCGCGCTGCGGCTTGTCGCCCAGGAAGCGCAGCTCCGGCGTCTGGACCCGGCGCAGGGACAGTTCCTGGTCGTCGGTGAAGGTGAACCGGGCCCGCTCCAGGTCCACGGCGTCCCCGAACCGCCCGTCGTCCAGCCGCACCCCGCCCCGGCACTCGAAGCGCTGGATCCGCGTCCCGCGCGCGGGGGTCGTCCCGCTCAGCAGCGGGCTGCCCAGGCCGGCCGGGGTCAGGTACAGGGTGCGCTCCACCGTCAGCTGCGGGGCGTTCAGTGCGTGGCGTGCGTACGGGTTGGCCAGTTTCGCCCCTCGCAGACTCAGCGACACGCCGACCTTGGCGCTGCGCAGACTGATCTCGCCGTGCGACTCCAGCAGCTCCGCCTGGAGGTCCTGGCCGACCGTCATGCCGTCCGCGGAGATGGACCGCCCGCTGCGGTCCCGGTACGCGATCGCCTGGTTGAGCAGCAGGTCGGTGCCGATGTGCGCGTCGGTCAGCCGGACCCCGTTCTGGAACCGGCAGCGCGGCAGGTGCAGATCACCCTCCGTGTGCACCCGGGCCGCCTCCAGCCGCGGCACCGCGCAGTCCACCAGGCGCAGGGTCGTGAACCGGGCCTCGGGCAGCAGGACCTGCTCGTCGAACCGGCAGCCGCGCAGCTCCACGTACGGCATGACCGTGCCGCCCGCCAGGTCCAGCGTGCCGGTGATCCGCACGCCGGCCAGCTTCAGCGCGGCCACCCGGCCGGCCAGCGCGGGCGGCCCGTCCAGCAGCAGCCAGCACACGGTGCGCGCCCGGACGCTGCGCTCGGGCCCCCAGGGATGCCCGCCGTGCGGATCGTCCACGACGGAGTCCCCGCTGCTCAGGTCGTACAGGCTGCCGTTGCGGAAGGCCTGCCACATGCCCGCCTCGGCCGCGGTCAGGTCGTCCGGCAGGTCCCCGGCGCCAAGGTCGGTCCCCTCGGTCACCGCTCTTCCCTCTTCCTCGCCCCGTTGTCGATGCCCACTGGTGCGGCATCTGTGTCGTACAGCCGTTCATGCCCGTTCTGTCACCCCGGGAACACCCAGGGTGAAGGCGATCTTCCGAGTTCCGGCCACGTTCTGTAGCAGGCATTGAGTCACTCCCGGCCCCGCGTCGCGGCGCGTTCTGTATCAGCCATTGATACGCGCGCACGGCTCCCCACCCCGGTCTGAGAGAATTGAGTACGTGATCTCCCGAATCGATCTGCGCGGCGACGCCCTTCCCGAGGGCCCCGCCCTGCGCGACCTGCTGCCCCGAGCCGACTTCGACGTGGCGGCCGCCCTGGAGAAGGTGCGGCCGATCTGCGAGGCCGTGCATCATCGGGGCGACGCGGCGCTGATCGACTTCGCCGAGAAGTTCGACGGGGTACGGCTGGAATCCGTCCGTGTCCCGGCCCGGGCGCTCGACGACGCGCTCCAGGGCCTCGACCCGGCCGTGCGCGCGGCCCTGGAGGAGTCCATCCGCCGCGCCCGCCTGGTCCACCGCGCGCAGCGCCGGAGCGCGCACACCACCCAGGTGGTGCCCGGCGGGTCCGTGACCGAGAAGTGGGTCCCGGTCGGCCGCGTGGGGCTGTACGCGCCGGGCGGCCGGTCCGTCTACCCCTCGTCCGTGATCATGAACGCCGTCCCGGCGCAGGAGGCCGGCGTCGGGTCGATCGCGCTCGCCTCGCCGGCCCAGGCCCCCGCTTTCGAAAACGATCCAGCCGGCGGCCTGCCGCACCCGACGATCCTCGCCGCCTGCGCGCTGCTCGGCGTGGACGAGGTCTACGCGGCCGGCGGCGCCACCGCCGTCGCGATGTTCGCGTACGGCACCGAGTCCTGCGCTCCCGCCGACATGGTGACCGGCCCCGGCAACATCTGGGTGGCCGCCGCCAAGCGCTACTTCACGGGCAAGATCGGCATCGACACCGAGGCCGGCCCCACCGAGATCGCGGTCCTGGCCGACGGGACCGCCGACCCGGTGCACGTCGCCTCGGACCTGATCAGCCAGGCCGAGCACGACCCGCTCGCGGCCGCCGTCCTCGTCACCGACTCCGCCGAACTGGCCGACGCGGTGGAGAAGGAGCTGGACCCGCAGGTCGCGGCCACCAAGCACGTCGAGGACCGCATCCGCCCGGCGCTGGCCGGCAAGCAGTCCGCGATCGTCCTGGTCGACGGCATCGAGGAAGGCCTCCGGGTGGTCGACGCCTACGGCGCCGAGCACCTGGAGATCCAGACCGCCGACGCCGCCGCGGTCGCCGACCGGGTCCGCAACGCGGGCGCGATCTTCATCGGCCCCTGGGCCCCGGTCTCGCTCGGCGACTACGCGGCCGGGTCCAACCACGTCCTGCCCACCGGCGGCTGCGCCTGCCACTCCTCGGGCCTGTCCGTCCAGTCCTTCCTGCGCGGCATCCACATCGTCGACTACACGAAGGACGCGCTGGCCGAGGTCGCCCACCACGTGGTGACGCTGGCGGAGGCGGAGGACCTGCCCGCGCACGGCGCGGCGATCAAGGCGAGGTTCGGCTGGAAGGTACCGACGAGCAAGTGACCGGCATCGACGATCTGCCCGTACGGGACGAACTGCGCGGCAAGTCCCCCTACGGAGCGCCCCAGCTGGACGTCCCCGTACGGCTGAACACGAACGAGAACCCCTACCCGCTGCCCGAGCCGCTGGTCGAGCGGATCGCGGAGCGGGTCCGGGAGGCCGCCCGCGACCTGAACCGCTACCCCGACCGGGACGCGGTCCAGCTGCGCACCGAGCTGGCCGCGTACCTGACGAACACCGGCAAGTACCCGCTCGGCGTCGAGAACGTCTGGGCCGCCAACGGCTCCAACGAGGTCATCCAGCAACTGCTGCAGACCTTCGGCGGGCCGGGCCGCAGCGCCATCGGCTTCGAGCCGTCGTACTCGATGCACGCGCTCATCGCGCGCGGGACGGGCACGCGCTGGATCTCCGGCCCCCGTGGCGAGGACTTCACCATCGACCTGCCCGCCGCCGAGCGGGCCATCGCCGAGCACCGGCCGGACGTCGTCTTCATCACGACCCCCAACAACCCCACCGGCAACGCCGTGCCGCCCGAGACGGTCCTCGCGCTGTACGAGGCGGCCCAGGCGGCCAGGCCGTCCATGGTGATCGTGGACGAGGCCTACGTCGAGTTCAGCCACGGCGCCTCCCTGCTGCCGCTGCTGGCGGGCCGGCCGCACCTGGTCGTCTCCCGCACGATGTCGAAGGCGTTCGGCGCCGCGGGCCTGCGCCTCGGCTACCTCGCCGCGGACCCCGCGGTCGTGGACGCCGTCCAGCTCGTCCGGCTGCCGTACCACCTCTCGGCGATCACCCAGGCGACCGCCCTGGCCGCCCTGGAGCACACCGACACGCTGCTCGGGTACGTCGAGCAGCTGAAGGCGGAACGGGACCGGCTGGTGACCGAACTGCGCGCCATCGGCTACGAGGTCACCGAGTCCGACGCCAACTTCGTGCAGTTCGGCCGGTTCCCCGACTCCCACGCGGCCTGGCAGCGGATCCTCGACCGGGGCGTCCTGGTCCGGGACAACGGCGTACCGGGATGGCTGCGGGTGTCCGCCGGGACCCCGGAGGAGAACGACGCGTTCCTCGACGCGGTCCGTGAAGTCAAGAAGGAGTCTGAGGCATGAGCCGCACAGGACGCGTGGAGCGCACCACCAAGGAGACGTCGGTCCTGGTCGAGATGGACCTCGACGGCACCGGCCGGACCGACATCGCCACCGGCGTCGGTTTCTACGACCACATGCTCGACCAGCTCGGCCGGCACGGCCTGTTCGACCTGACCGTGAAGACCGACGGCGACCTGCACATCGACTCCCACCACACCATCGAGGACACCGCCCTCGCGCTCGGCGCCGCCTTCAAGCAGGCGCTCGGCGACAAGGTGGGCATCTACCGCTTCGGCAACTGCACGGTCCCGCTGGACGAGTCCCTCGCCCAGGTCACCGTCGACCTCTCCGGCCGCCCGTACCTCGTGCACACCGAGCCCGAGAACATGGCGCCGATGATCGGCGAGTACGACACCACGATGACCCGGCACATCCTGGAATCCTTCGTGGCCCAGGCGCAGATCGCGCTGCACGTGCACGTGCCGTACGGGCGCAACGCGCACCACATCGTGGAGTGCCAGTTCAAGGCGCTGGCCCGGGCGCTGCGCTACGCCAGCGAGCGCGACCCGCGCGCGGCCGGCATCCTCCCGTCGACGAAGGGCGCGCTGTAACCCCATGAACGGTCTGTCCACCGTCCTGATCGTCGTCGGCCTCTTCCTGGTCGGCGGCATCATCTCCTTCGCCAAGCAGAAGATGCCCACCAGCCTCATCGTGCTGCTCTCGATCGGTGCCGCGATGTGCCTGGTCGCGGGCGTCATGCGGCTGGAGGTGTGGAATTGAACGGCAAGAGGGTCGTCGTCTTCGACTACGGCTTCGGCAACGTCCGCTCCGCCGAACGCGCCCTCGCGCGCGTGGGCGCCGACGTCGAGATCACCCGGGACTTCGACAAGGCGATGAACGCCGACGGCCTGCTGGTGCCGGGCGTCGGCGCGTTCGCCGCCTGCATGCAGGGCCTGCGCGCCGCACGCGGCGACTGGGTCATCGACCGCCGGCTGTCCGGCGGGCGCCCGGTGATGGGCATCTGCGTCGGCATGCAGATCCTCTTCGCCCGCGGCATCGAGCACGGCGTGGAGGCCGAGGGCCTGGACGAGTGGCCCGGCACGGTCGCGCCGCTCCAGGCCGACGTCGTGCCCCACATGGGCTGGAACACGGTCGACGCACCCGCCGACTCGCAGCTGTTCGCGGGCCTCGACGCCGACGCCCGCTTCTACTTCGTGCACTCCTACGCCGTCCACGACTGGACCCTCGACACGCACAACCCGGTGATCGCCGCACCCAAGGTCACCTGGTCCACGCACGGCGAGCCCTTCGTGTCCGCCGTGGAGAACGGCGCCCTGTGGGCCACCCAGTTCCACCCCGAGAAGTCCGGCGACGCCGGTGCCCAGCTCCTCACCAACTGGATCGGAACCCTGTAGAGACATGGCCAAGCTCGAACTGCTCCCCGCCGTCGACGTCCGCGACGGCCAGGCCGTCCGCCTGGTGCACGGCGAGTCCGGGACCGAGACGTCGTACGGCTCGCCCCTGGACGCCGCCCTCGCCTGGCAGCGCTCCGGCGCCGAGTGGCTGCACCTGGTCGACCTCGACGCCGCGTTCGGCACCGGCGACAACCGCGCGCTGATCGCCGAGGTCGCGAAGGCCATGGACATCAAGGTCGAGCTGTCCGGCGGCATCCGCGACGACGACACCCTCGCCGCCGCGCTGGCGACCGGCTGCACGCGCGTGAACCTCGGCACCGCAGCCCTGGAGACCCCCGAGTGGGTCGCCAAGGTCATCGCCGAGCACGGCGACAAGATCGCGGTCGGCCTGGACGTACGGGGCACGACCCTGCGCGGCCGCGGCTGGACCCGCGACGGCGGCGACCTCTACGAGACGCTGGAGCGGCTCGACAAGGAGGGCTGCGCCCGCTACGTCGTCACCGACATCGCCAAGGACGGCACGCTCCAGGGCCCCAACCTGGAGCTGCTGCGCAGCGTGTGCGCCGCCACGGACCGCCCCGTCGTCGCCTCCGGCGGCGTGTCCTCCCTGGACGACCTGCGGGCCATCGCCGGCCTCGTCCCCCTGGGTGTCGAAGGCGCCATCGTCGGGAAGGCGCTGTACGCGAAGGCGTTCACCCTCGAAGAGGCCCTGGAGGCGGTGGCCCAGTGAGCGACGTACGACGTGTGACCACCGGCGCGCCGTGGGAGGAGCAGTTCGGCTACGCCCGCGCGGTCGAGCTGCCCAACGGCCTGGTCCTGGTCTCGGGCTGCACCTCCATCGTGGACGGCCAGATCGCCGGAGGCGGCCCGTACGAGCAGGCGGTCAACGCCTTCAAGGTCGCGCTCGCCGCGCTGGAGAAGGTCGGGCTCGGGCGGGACGACGTCGTGCGCACGCGCATGTACCTCACCCACGCCCGGGACGTGGAGGAGATCGGCCGCGCGCACAAGGAGCTGTTCGACGCGGTGCGGCCGGCCGCGTCCATGATCATCGTCTCCGGCTTCGTGGACCCCAGTCTGGTCGTCGAGGTCGAGGTGGAGGCCTTCCGAGGAGCACCCGCATGACCCTGGCGGTACGAGTCATCCCCTGCCTGGACGTGGACAACGGCCGGGTCGTCAAGGGCGTCAACTTCCAGAACCTGCGCGACGCGGGCGACCCGGTCGAGATGGCCAAGGTGTACGACGCCGAGGGCGCCGACGAGCTGACGTTCCTGGACATCACCGCCTCCTCGGGCAACCGGGAGACGACGTACGACGTGGTGCGCCGCACCGCCGAGCAGGTCTTCATCCCGCTGACCGTCGGCGGCGGCGTCCGCACGGCCGAGGACGTGGACAAGCTGCTGCGGGCGGGCGCCGACAAGGTGGGCGTCAACACCGCCGCGATCGCCCGCCCGGACCTGATCCGCGAGATCGCCGAGCGGTTCGGCCGCCAGGTCCTGGTCCTGTCGGTCGACGCCCGCCGCACGGAGTCGGGCTCCTTCGAGGTGACGACCCACGGCGGCCGCCGGGGCACCGGCATCGACGCCGTCGAGTGGGCCCACCGCGCGGCCGAACTGGGCGCGGGCGAGATCCTGCTGAACTCCATGGACGCCGACGGCACCAAGGACGGCTACGACCTGGAGATGATCGCCGCCGTCCGCAAGCACGTCACCGTCCCGCTGATCGCCTCCGGAGGCGCCGGCAAGCTCGCCGACTTCCCCCCGGCCGTACGGGCGGGCGCGGACGCGGTCCTCGCCGCCTCCGTCTTCCACTTCGGCGACCTGCGCATCGGCCAGGTCAAGCAGACCCTGCGGGAGGCGGGCCACCCGGTCAGGTAGGCGCGGGCCGTCACTGCTCCGGCTGCACCAGCTGCACCAGGTTGCCCACCGAGTCGTCGAAGACCGCCGCGAGCACCGGGCCCTGCACCCGCGGCGGGTGGGTGAAGCGGACACCGAGGGCGCGCAGGCGGTCGTACTCCGCCCGCAGGTCGTCCACGGAGAAGACGATGCACGGGATCCCCTGCTCGTACAGCGCCCTGCGGTACGGCTCCGCTACGGGGCCCTGGCCGGGCTCCAGCAGCAGCTGGAGGTCCCGCTGGGCCCCGTCCGGGGCGCCGACCGTGACGAAGAGCGTGCCGTCGCCGCAGTCCCTGTGCAGCCGCGTCTCGAAGCCCAGGACCTCCGTGTAGAAGGCGTGCGCCCGGGCCACGTCGTCGACGTACACGCCCGTCATCGCGACCCTGATCACGGCCGGCCCCGCCTCAGAACCCCAGCTGCTTCGACTCGTGCAGCGTGCTGATCGCGTGCGCGTCGCCGTCCAGCTCCACCTTGGCCGCGCTCTGCCGGCCGAAGGCGAACATCAGCAGCTCCGAGGGCTCACCGGTCGCCGTGACCACCGGGGTACCCCGGTGGGCGACCGCCGTCCGGCCGTCCGGGCGGCGCAGCACCAGACCGGTCGGCACCCCCCGGCCCAGCAGCCGGGCGGTGCGCTCCAGGCGCGACCACAGGGTGTCCTGGAAGACCGCGTCCAGCTCGCGCGGGCTCCAGCCGGGCTGGGCACGGCGCACGTCCTCGGTGTGGACGTAGAACTCGACGGTGTTGGCGGCCTCGTCGAGCTGCTTGAGCTGGAAGGGTGAGAAACGCGGCGGGCCGGTGCGGATCAGCTGGATCAGCTCCTCGTACGGCTTGGCGGCGTACTCGGCCAGCACCTTCTCGAGGCGTCCCGCGAGGGGCTTGATCAGCGCGCCCCCGGCCGCGTCCGGGCGGCGCTCGCGCACCACCACGTGCGCGGCCAGGTCCCGGGTGCGCCAGCCCTCGCAGAGGGTCTCGGCCTCCGGTCCCACGGTTTCCAAGAGGTCGGCGAGCAGGAGCCGTTCACGCTTGGCAAAGGTCGACATACGGTCAGACTACGACCCGGTGCCGCGTCCGCGCAGTGGACACGGGCCCGGCCCCGCCGGTGGCGCGCGGCACAATGGCGCCATGACCAGTACGACCGGTACGCCCCGGCCCAGCAGCCTCGACCCCGAGATCGCCGCCCGCCTCAAGCGCAGCGCCGACGGGCTCGTGCCCGCCATCGCCCAGCAGTACGACACCGGAGAGGTGCTCATGCTCGGCTGGATGGACGACGAGGCGCTGCACCGCACCCTCACCACCGGCCGCTGCACCTACTGGTCGCGCAGCCGCCGGGAGTACTGGGTCAAGGGCGACACCTCCGGCCACGTGCAGCACGTGAAGTCGGTCGCCCTCGACTGCGACGCCGACACCCTCCTGGTCCGGGTCGACCAGGTGGGCGCCGCCTGCCACACCGGCGCGCGCACCTGCTTCGACGCGGACGTCCTGATCGGGGACGGCGCCGGTTCCGGCACGTCCACCCCGGATCGGTAAGGTCGGCCGCCATGGACCTCGAGACCTTCCGCAAGCTCGCCGGCGACCGGCGCGTCATCCCGGTCACGCGCAAGCTCCTCGCCGACGGCGACACCCCGGTCGCGCTCTACCGCAAGCTCGCCGCCGAGCGCACCGGCACCTTCCTGCTGGAGTCCGCCGAGAACGGCCGCTCCTGGTCCCGCTACTCCTTCGTCGGCGTGCGCTCCGCGGCCACCCTGACCGCGCGCGACGGCGAGGCCCACTGGCTCGGCACACCGCCGGTCGGCGTCCCGGTCACCGGCGACCCCCTCGCCGCCCTGCGCGCCACCCTCCAGGCCCTGCACACCCCCCACCAGGAGGGCCTGCCGCCGTTCACCGGCGGCATGGTCGGCTACCTCGGCTACGACATCGTCCGCCGCCTGGAGAAGATCGGCCCCGGCGAGCGCGACGACCTCGGGCTGCCGGAGCTGACCATGCTCCTCACCAGCGACCTCGCCGTCATGGACCACTGGGAGGGCTCCGTCCTGCTGATCGCCAACGCGATCAACCACAACGACCTCGACACCGGCGTCGACGAGGCCTACGCCGACGCCGTGGCCCGCCTCGACGCCATGGAGGCCGACCTCACGCGCGCGGTCGCGCAGCCCCCGGCCGTCCTGCCGCCCTCCGAACTGCCGGAGTACACCGCCCTGTGGGGCGGCCCCGACTTCCAGCGGGCCGTCGAGGACGTCAAGGAGCGCATCCGCGCGGGCGAGGCCTTCCAGGTCGTCCCCTCCCAGCGGTTCGAGACCCCGTGCACGGCGAGCGCCCTGGACGTCTACCGGGTCCTCAGGGCCACCAACCCCTCCCCGTACATGTACCTCTTCCGGTTCGACGGGTTCGACGTCGTCGGCTCGTCCCCGGAAGCCCTGGTGAAGGTCGAGGACGGGCGCGCGATGGTCCACCCCATCGCCGGCACCCGGCACCGCGGGGCCACCCCGCAAGAGGACCAGGCCCTCGCCGACGAGCTCCTCGCCGACCCCAAGGAGCGCGCGGAGCACCTGATGCTGGTCGACCTCGGCCGCAACGACCTGGGCCGGGTCTGCGAGCCCGGCTCGGTGGAGGTCGTGGACTTCATGTCCATCGAGCGCTACTCGCACGTCATGCACATCGTCTCGACCGTCACCGGCCGCGTGGCACCGGGCCGCACCGCCTTCGACGTGCTCACCGCCTGCTTCCCGGCGGGCACCCTCTCCGGAGCCCCCAAGCCGCGCGCCATGCAGATCATCGACGAGCTCGAGCCGTCCCGGCGCGGCCTGTACGGCGGCTGCGTCGGCTACCTGGACTTCGCCGGCGACTCCGACACCGCCATCGCCATCCGCACGGCCCTGCTGCGGGACGGCACGGCCTACGTCCAGGCCGGCGCCGGCATCGTCGCCGACTCCGACCCGGCCGCCGAGGACCAGGAGTGCCGCAACAAGGCGGCCGCCGTGCTGCGGGCGGTGCACACGGCCAACCGGCTGGGCGGGTAGGGCGCCTCTCACACCAACCCCGGGTGACGGTTCGCCCGGGGTTCAGGCGATAGTGGTGTGTGTGACTGCCGTACCTCACCCCCGTTCCGAAGCCGCCGCCCCCACCCGGGCCGGCCGGCGGAGCCTCGCCCTCGCCCTGCTGTGCGGTGCGCTCGGCGCGGCCGTGGCGCTGCTCGCGACCCGGCAGCGCTGGTCGGAGGGCACCGCGGCGGTGGCCGGCGGCGCGTTCCCGCTGACCGCCAAGGGCAGCGACGTCACCGGCGTGCCCGCCGCCCTCGCCATAGTGGGCCTCGCCGCGCTCGTCGCGGTGTTCGCCGTGCGCCGGGCCGGCCGCCTCCTCGTCGCGGCGCTGCTCGCGCTGTCCGGCGCCGGCATCACGGCCGCCGCCCTCGCCGGCGTCTCCGACAGCTCCGCGCTGGACGAGAAGGCCGCCGAGGCCACCGGCGACACCTCGGCCACCGTCGCCGCGCTCAGCCACACCGGCTGGCCGTACGTCGCGGCGGCCGGCGGCGTCCTGATCCTCCTCGCCGGCCTGCTCGCCCTGCGCTACGGCCGCCTGTGGCCCGCGATGTCCGGCCGCTACGAGCGCGGCACCGACCGTCCCCGGCGCACGCCCCGGCCGGTCGACCCGGAGCGGCCCGAGGAGATCTGGAAGGCCCTGGACCGCGGCGAGGACCCCACCGGCGCCTGACCCGCGAGCCGCCCCGCCCGCGGGCCCTCCCGGATGTGGCGAACCAGACGCCACCCCCGCGCCCGCCGCGCTCGCGCGTACGGAACAATGGACCAAGAGCGTCCGGCGAGGCGTACCACGACATACACAGCAATGAGGAGCAAGTCATGGCGGGCAGCAGCCACGGTCACACCCCGGCCGCCTGGACCGGTGTCAGCATCACCTTCATCGGTTTCTGCGTCGCGGGCGCCTTCATGGTGATGGCCCAGCCGGTCGGCTTCTGGGCCGGCATCGTGCTCGTGCTGCTCGGCGGAGTCGTGGGCGGCGCCATGCGCGCCATGGGCCTCGGCCAGCCCAAGCAGACCCACGCCGTCGCGCGCACCGCCCCCGCCGCGACCCGCGAGCCGGCCGGCGCCGAGAGCTGACCCACCAGCGCGTCCGACGAGGGGCGGCCCGCACCGTGAAGAGACGGTGCGGGCCGCCCCTCGCGCGCGGCCGGTGGGTGACGGGGGAGAATACGCGCGTGACCGCCGACAGCCGTACCGCTTCGCGCACCGCCCCGCCCGCGCCCGGCACCCTCTGGAGCCGGCTCGCCGTCCCGGGCGGGATCCTCGCCGCCGTCGCCGGGGCCTTCGCGTACGTGGGCGCCGTCGACCCCAACGAACCGGGGCACTACCCGGTGTGCCCGCTGTACCGGCTGACCGGGCTGTACTGCCCCGGCTGCGGCGGGCTGCGCAGCGCGCACGCCTTCGTGCACGGCGACCTCACGGCCGCCCTGCACGACAACGCGCTGGGCGTGGCCGCCTATCTGGGCTTCGCCGTGCTGTGGGTCCTCTGGGCGGTCCGCGCGGTGCGCGGGCGGCCGGTGCGGACCACGCTCGGTCCGGCCCAGATGTGGGCCGTCGGCGCGGTGCTGCTGGTCTTCACCGTTGTCCGGAACCTGCCGTTCGGTGGCTGGCTGCGCCCTTGAACAGCCGGGATACGTCCAGGTAGTGGGACCGGGCCGGAGCGGATGCGAAGCCCGAACGGTCCTGCGGATACCATCGCAGTGACCACAGGTTTTCAGAGCCCGGGTTGCAGACCCGCCCCGGCCTTCACAACCTGAAGGAACAACCGTCCGAAAGGGGGCCGCTCGCGTGAGTGTGCTCGACGAGATCATCGACGGAGTCCGTGCCGACCTCGCGGAGCGGCAGGCGCGCGTCAGCCTCGACGAGCTCAAGGAGCGTGCGGCGAAGGCCCCCGCCGCCAAGGACGGGGTGGCCGCACTCAAGGGCGACGGCGTCAAGGTGATCTGCGAGGTCAAGCGCTCCAGCCCCTCCAAGGGCGCGCTGGCCGCGATCGCCGACCCCGCCGGACTGGCCGCGGACTACGAGGCGGGCGGCGCCGCCGTCATCTCCGTCCTCACCGAGCAGCGCCGCTTCGGCGGCTCGCTCGCCGACCTGGAGGCCGTCCGCGCCCGCGTGGACATCCCCGTCCTGCGCAAGGACTTCATCGTCACCTCCTACCAGCTGTGGGAGGCCCGGGCCTACGGCGCCGACCTCGCGCTGCTGATCGTCGCCGCCCTGGACCAGCCGGCCCTGGAGTCGCTGATCGAGCGCGCGGTCTCCATCGGCCTGACCCCGCTCGTCGAGGTCCACGACGAGGACGAGGTCGAGCGCGCCGTGGACGCGGGCGCCAGGATCATCGGCGTCAACGCGCGCAACCTGAAGACGCTCGAGGTCGACCGCGGCACGTTCGAGCGGGTGGCCCCGGAGATCCCCGACGGCGTCGTCCGGGTGGCCGAGTCCGGCGTGCGCGGCCCGCACGACCTGATCGCCTACGCCAACGCCGGCGCCGACGCGGTCCTGGTCGGCGAGTCCCTCGTCACCGGGCGCGACCCGAAGGCCGCCGTCTCCGACCTGGTCGCGGCGGGCGAGCACCCGGCACTGCGGCACGGCCGCGGCTGATCACCCGGTAGGCTGACACCGATGACCTGCACCGTGACGACCGTGGACCGGTACGCCCGCCTGGCGCGCGGCTGCCGCCCGAGGGGCTGCCGCGCCCCGGCCCGGCGCGTCCACGGCCGCCGCGTGCGCTACGTCATCGGTGACGAACCGGGACAGGTGAACGGACGCCGATGGCAGCGCCCCCTCGGGGGCGCGGGGATCTGCGCGCACCACCACTGACGGCCGGCAGCCGGCCGACGACCCCCGCCCCCACGGCGAACAGTGTCTTTTCACGCACTCACCGTGAGGTTTCCGCATGCCCAGCGAGTTCTTCATCCCTGATCCCACCGGCCAGGTGCCCAGCGCCGAAGGCTACTTCGGCGCGTTCGGCGGCAAGTTCATCCCGGAGGCCCTCGTCGCCGCCGTGGACGAGGTCGCCGTCGAGTACGACAAGGCGAAGGCCGACCCCGAGTTCGCCCGCGAGCTCGACGACCTGCTCGTCAACTACACCGGCCGGCCCAGCGCGCTCACCGAGGTGCCCCGGTTCGCCGAGCACGCCGGCGGCGCCCGGGTCTTCCTCAAGCGCGAGGACCTGAACCACACCGGCTCGCACAAGATCAACAACGTGCTCGGCCAGGCCCTGCTCACCAGGCGCATGGGCAAGACCCGCGTCATCGCGGAGACCGGCGCCGGCCAGCACGGCGTCGCCACGGCCACCGCCTGCGCGCTGTTCGGCCTCGAGTGCACCATCTACATGGGCGAGATCGACACCCGGCGCCAGGCCCTGAACGTCGCCCGGATGCGCATGCTCGGCGCCGAGGTCGTCGCCGTGAAGTCCGGCAGCCGCACCCTGAAGGACGCCATCAACGAGGCCTTCCGGGACTGGGTCGCCAACGTCGACCGCACGCACTACCTGTTCGGGACGGTCGCCGGACCGCACCCGTTCCCGGCCATGGTCCGCGACTTCCACCGGGTGATCGGCGTCGAGGCGCGGCGGCAGCTGCTGGAGCGCGCCGGGCGCCTGCCCGACGCGGCCGTCGCCTGTGTCGGCGGCGGCTCCAACGCCATCGGCCTCTTCCACGCCTTCATCCCCGACGAGGGCGTCCGCCTCATCGGCTGCGAGCCGGCCGGCCACGGCATCGAGACCGGCGAGCACGCGGCCACCCTCACCGCGGGCGAGCCCGGCATCCTGCACGGCTCCCGGTCCTACGTCCTGCAGGACGACGAGGGCCAGATCACCGAGCCGTACTCCATCTCGGCCGGCCTGGACTACCCCGGCATCGGCCCCGAGCACGCGTACCTCAAGGACTCCGGCCGCGGCGAGTACCGCGCGGTCACCGACGACGCGGCCATGCAGGCCCTGCGCCTGCTGTCCCGCACCGAGGGCATCATCCCGGCCATCGAGAGCGCCCACGCCCTCGCCGGCGCCCTGGAGGTCGGCAGGGAGCTGGGGAAGGACGGGCTGATCGTCGTCAACCTGTCCGGCCGCGGCGACAAGGACATGGACACCGCCGCCCGCTACTTCGGGCTGTACGACACCGACGCCGAGGTCGCCGCCGACGAGGCCGACACCGCCGAGATCGAGGGGGACGCCCGGTGAGCGGGAACATCCAGCTGCTGAGCGACACGCTCGCCACCGCCAAGGCGGAGGGCCGGGCGGCGCTGGTCGCCTACCTCCCGGCCGGGTTCCCGACCGTGGACGGCGGCATCGAGGCGATCAAGGCCGTCTTCGACGGCGGCGCGGACGTCGTGGAGGTGGGCCTGCCGCACAGCGACCCCGTCCTCGACGGCCCGGTCATCCAGACCGCCGACGACATCGCGCTGCGCGGCGGCGTCCGGATCGCGGACGTCATGCGGACCGTCCGGGAGGCCCACCGGGCCACCGGCAAGCCCGTCCTCGTCATGACGTACTGGAACCCCATCGACCGCTACGGCGTCGAGCGGTTCACCGCCGAGCTGGCCGAGGCGGGCGGCGCGGGCTGCATCCTGCCCGACCTGCCCGTCCAGGAGTCGGCGCTGTGGAGGGAGCACGCGGAGAAGCACGGCCTCGCGACCGTCTTCGTCGTCGCCCCCAGCAGCAAGGACGAGCGGCTCGCGCGGATCACCGCGGCGGGCAGCGGCTTCGTCTACGCCGCCTCCCTCATGGGCGTCACCGGCACCCGCGCGTCCGTCGGCGCGCAGGCCCAGGAGCTGGTCGGGCGTACCCGGGCCACCGGCACCGACCTGCCGGTGTGCGTCGGGCTCGGCGTGTCCAACGCGGCCCAGGCCGCCGAGGTGGCGGGCTTCGCCGACGGTGTCATCGTCGGCTCGGCGTTCGTGAAGCTGCTCCTGGACGCCCCCGACACCGCCTCCGGTCTGGAGGCGGTGCGCGCGCTCGCCGGCGACCTGGCGAAGGGCGTCCGCGGACAGGCGTAACGAGGGACAGGCGTAACGAGGGACAGGCGTGACACCCCAATTCGGTCACTCGAACGGGTGGACCTCGGGCCGGGGAGGCGCGCTGCGCCTCCCCGGTTCGTTCTGGGGGTGTGAGCGAGAAGAACCGTGACGGAAAGCGCAACGCCCGCGAGCGGCTGGCGACCGAACGCGCGAAGCAGAAGGCCGCGGACAGGCGGCGGCGCACGCTGATCGTGAGCGCGAGCGTGGTCTGCGTGCTCGGCCTCGCGGCGGTGATCGGCATCGTCGCCGCCAACGCCGGCAAGAACAAGGCGAGCAGCGGCTCGGGCCCGGTCGTGGCGCCCTCGGGCGCGCTGGGCAAGGACAGCCTGGCGATCCCGGTCGGCAAGGACGGCGCCAAGTCGACGCTCACGGTCTGGGAGGACTTCCGCTGCCCGGCCTGCCAGGCCTTCGAGACGAGATACCGCTCGACGCTGCACGGGCTGACCGACGCGGGCAAGCTCAGGATCGAGTACCACCTGGTCCGTCTCATCGACGACAACACCAACGGGCGCGGCTCGCTGCACGCGGCCAACGCGGCGGCCTGCGCCCAGGACGCGGGCAGGTTCCGCGACTACCACGACGTGCTGTACGACAACCAGCCCCCGGAGACCACCGACGCCTTCGCGGACGACGCCAAGCTGATCGCCCTGGCGGGCAAGGTGAAGGGCCTGAACACCCCCGCCTTCCAGAAGTGCGTCAAGGACGGCACCCACAACAGCTGGGTGAACAAGTCCGACCAGGCCTTCAAGGACGCCCGCTTCAGCGGGACACCCACCGTCCTGTTCGGCGGCAAGAACATCTACGAGGACCAGACGCTGACCCCCGAAAAGCTCCGGCAGATGGTGGAGTCGGCCGCCCGGGGGTAAGCGTCTTCTCACGCGCCCGTTATGGAGCCGTAGCCGGGCTGCTTGCCGTCCCCACGGCCCGGCACGGTAGCGTCGACCCTGCCATGGAACTTGCCTACATTCCCAGCCCGTCGCGCGGGGTGCTGTACCTCGGCCCCATCCCGCTGCGCGGTTACGCCTTCTGCATCATCATCGGCGTCTTCGTCGCCGTCTGGCTCGGCAACAAGCGCTGGGTCGCGCGCGGCGGCCGCGCCGGCACGGTCGCGGACATCGCGGTCTGGGCGGTGCCCTTCGGCCTCGTCGGCGGCCGGCTGTACCACGTGATCACGGACTACGAGCTGTACTTCAGCAAGGGCCGTGACTGGGTGGACGCCTTCAAGGTGTGGGAGGGCGGCCTCGGCATCTGGGGCGCCATCGCCCTCGGCGCGGTCGGCGCGTGGATCGGCGCGCGGCGCCGGGGCGTCCCGCTGCCCGCCTACGCCGACGCCGTCGCGCCGGGCATCGCCTTCGCACAGGCCTGCGGCCGCTGGGGCAACTGGTTCAACCAGGAGCTGTACGGACGCGAGACGCACGTTCCCTGGGCGCTGCACATCACCTCCTCCGAGGGCGGCCGGGTGCCGGGGTACTACCACCCGACGTTCCTGTACGAGTCGCTGTGGTGCATCGGCGTCGCCCTGCTGGTCATCTGGGCCGACCGCCGCTTCCGGATGGGCCACGGCCGGGCGTTCGCGCTCTATGTCGCCGCGTACTGCGTGGGCCGCGCCTGGATCGAGTACATGCGCGTCGACGACGCCCACCACATCCTGGGCCTGCGCCTCAACGACTGGACCGCGCTGATCGTCTTCCTGCTGGCGGTGGCGTACATCGTGATCTCCGCGAAGAAGCGGCCGGGCCGCGAGGCCGTGGTCGAGCCGGGCGCTTCCGACGGCCCGGCGGAGGACGCCGAGGAGGCCGGCGAGAACGCCGACGGTGCCGCGGCCGAGGACGAGGGTCAGGACGCGGCCGGCGGCGAGGGCGACGAGAAGCCCGAGGCGGAGGCCGGGGAGAAGGCCGCAGCGAAGGCCGGGGAGAAGGCCGACGACGAGGCCGAGCCGGAAGCGGTGCAGGCCGAGGCCAAGAAGAGCTGAGCCCGCTCGACCGACACCGAGGGCGCCCCGGACCTCCCGGGGCGCCCTCGTCGTGTGTCAGCGTCTGCGGGCCAGGGACAGGGTCCTGTGGGCCGCCGTCACCACGGCCGTGTCGATGAAGCGGCCGTCGGGGAGCGCCTGGGCGCCCTGGTGGGAGGCGGCCGCCTTGACGACCGTCTCCGCCTCCTCGATCTCCGCCTCCGTCGGCAGATAGGCCCGCTCGATCACCGGAAGCTGCCGGGGATGGATCGCCGCGCGGCCCAGGAATCCGAGGGCGCGGCCGTGGGCGCAGGACGCGGTCAGGCCGTCCAGGTCCCGGATGTCCGGGTGGACGGACTGGGCCGGCGGGGCCAGGCCCGCCGCACGGGCGGCGACGACCACCCGGGAGCGCGACCAGTCCAGGCCCGCGTCGGCCCCGGCCCCCAGGTCGGCCCGCAGGTCGGCCTCGCCGAGGAAGACGCCCCGCAGGGACGGATGGGCGCTCGCGATCGCGTACGCCCGCTCGATGCCGAGGGCCGTCTCCAGCAGCGCGTACAGCGGGAGCCGCGTGGCCGCGGCCACCCCCCGCACCTCCTCCGGGCCCGTCACCTTGGTCAGGCGCAGCCCGGACACGCCCGGCAGCGCCGCGAAGGCGGCCAGCTCCGCCGCCGCCCAGGGCGTGTCCAGTGCGTTGAGCCGCACGTGCACCGGGACCGGCTGGGGCTCGGCCAGCAGGTCCGCGGTGGCCGCGCGGGCGTACTCCTTGCGGTCGGCGGCGACCGCGTCCTCCAGGTCGACCACCACCACGTCGGCGCCCGCGGCCAGCGCCTTCGCCACCACACGGGGCCGGTCCCCGGGAGCGTAGAGCCAGGTGAGCGGGAACGGCGTCACAGGGCGCCCTCCTCGCGCAGGGCGCGCAGCTCGGCCGGGGTGAGGCCCAGCTCGGTGAGGACCGCCTCCGTGTCGGCGCCGTGCGGGCGGCCGGCCCAGCGGATCGCGCCGGGCGTCGCGGAGAGCCGGAAGAGGACGTTCTGCATGCGCAGCGGGCCCAGCTCGGGGTCGTCGACGGTGGTGACCGTGTGCAGGGCCTGGTACTGGGGGTCGGTCATGACGTCCCGGGCATCTTGCACGGGAGCCACCGCCGCCTCCGCCTTCTCGAAGGCCGCGAGGACCTCGGCGCGGGGGCGGGCCGCGATCCAGGAGCCGACCGCCTCGTCCAGCACGTCGGCGTGCGCGGCCCGCTGCGCGCCCGTGCCGAACCACGGCTCCTCGATCAGCTCCGGCCGGCCCACCAGCCGCATCACGCGCTCCGCCACGGACTGCGCGGAGGTGGAGACGGCGACCCAGCAGCCGTCGGCGGTGCGGTAGAGGTTGCGCGGGGCGTTGTTCGCGGACCGGTTGCCGGTGCGCTCCTGGACGTGGCCGAGCTGGTCGTACCAGGTGAGCTGGGGGCCGAGCACGGCGAGCATCGGCTCGATGATGGCCATGTCCACGACCTGGCCCGCGCCGGTCCGCTCCCGGGCGGCCAGCGCCGTCAGCACGGCGTACGCCGTCGCCAGCGCCGTGACCGAGTCCGCGAGGCCGAACGGCGGGAGCGTCGGGGGCCCGTCCGGTTCGCCGGTGAGCGCGGCGAAGCCGCTCATCGCCTCGGCCAGGGTGCCGAAACCGGGGCGGTGCGCGTACGGGCCGAACTGCCCGAAGGCGGTGACCCGGGCGAGGACCAGCCGGGGGTTGGCGGCGGACAGCTCGGGCCAGCCCAGGTCCCACCGCTCCAGGGTGCCGGGGCGGAAGTTCTCGATCACCACGTCGGCGGCCGCGGCCAGCCGGAGCAGGGTCGCGCGGCCGCCGGGCCGGGACAGGTCGAGGGTGATGGCGCGCTTGTTGCGCCCCAGGACCTTCCACCACAGGCCGACGCCGTCCTTCGCCGGGCCGTGCCCCCGGGACGGGTCGGGCCGGTGCGGATGCTCGACCTTGACCACCTCGGCGCCGAAGTCACCGAGCAGGGTGGCGGCCAGCGGGCCGGCGAAGAGGGTGGCGAGGTCCAGGACCCGCAGCCCCTCGAGCGGCCGCACCCGTGCCGTCGTACTCATGCGGTGCACTGCGCGTCGATCTCCGGACGGTACGGCATCGACGCCGAGGCCCCCGCGCGCTGCACCGACAGGGCCGCCGCGGCCGCCGCCCAGGACAGCGCCTCGCGCACCGGTTTCTCCTCCGCGAAGGCCACCGCGAGCGCGCCGGCGAACGTGTCGCCGGCGCCCGTGGAGTCCACGGCGCGCACCCGGGGCGCGGGCACCACCAGCGGCTCGCCGCCGCGGGCCAGGTACAGGCTGCCGGTCGCCCCCAGCGTGACGACGACCTCCGGCACCAGCTCCAGCAGGGCGGCGGCCGCCTCGCGCGGGTCGGTGCGGCCGGTGAGGGTGACGGCCTCGTACTCGTTGGGCACCAGCAGCTCGGTGGCCGCCAGCAGCTCCGGCGGCAGCGGCTGCGCGGGGGACGGCGTGAGGACCGTCCGCACACCGTGCCGGCGGGCCGCCCGGGCGCCCGCGACGACGGCGGCCAGGGGGATCTCCAGCTGGAGCAGCAGGGCGTCGGCGGAGGCGATCAGGCCCTCGTCGCCGGGCGAGAGGTGGTCGACGGTGCCGTTCGCGCCGGGGATGACGACGATGGAGTTGCCGCCCTCGTCGTCCACCACGATGTGCGCGGTGCCGGACGGCCCCTCGACCGTGCGCAGGAAGTCGGTGTCCACACCCGAGTGCTCGAGGGTCTCGCGCAGCCGCACGCCGAACGCGTCGTTGCCGACCGCGCCGATCATCGACACCATCGCGCCGGCGCGGGCCGCGGCGATGGCCTGGTTGGCGCCCTTGCCGCCGGGGATCGTCCGGAACTCCCGTCCCGTCACGGTCTCGCCGCGCTGCGGTGCCTTGCCGACGTAGGTGACGAGGTCCATGTTGGTGCTGCCGAGGACGACGATGTGGGTCATGGTCGGGTCGCCTCCAGGTGCGTGAGGTGGGCGAGGGTGTCGAAGCCGGTGCCGTCGAAGTCGGCGACGGTGGTGGCGAGCCGGTTCTTCAGCGGGGCCCGCCAGTGGTCGGGGAGCGCGTCCGGGGCGCCCGCGAGGAGACCGGCAACGCTGCCGGCGGTCGCGCCGTTGGAGTCCGTGTCCCAGCCGCCCGACACCGCACGGCAGATCGAGCCGGTGAAGTCGCCGTCCGCGTGGGTGAGGGCGGCGACCGTCAGGGCGGTGTTGGGCAGGGCGTGGACCCAGTGGTGGGTGGCGCCGTACGTGGCGTGGAGCGCGTCCACGACGTCGTCGAAGTCGGCGTGCTCCGCGGCCAGCCGCAGGGCGTGGTCGAGGGCCCGCGCCAGGCGGGAGCGGGGCGGCACCACCGCGCGGCCGGCGCGCAGGCAGGCGTGCACGTCCTGGCCGCCGGCGGCCGCGGCGGCGAGGGTGGCGGCCGTGAACATCGCCGCGTAGACGCCGTTGGCGGTGTGGGTGAGGGCCGCGTCGCGGTACGCCTGCTCGGCGGCGGCCCCCGGGTCGCCCGGGTGGGTCCAGCCGTGCACGTCCGCGCGGATCAGGGCGCCGATCCACTCCCGGAACGGGTTGCGGTGGCGGGCGGTGTGCGGGGGTTCGATGCCGCCGAGGAGGTTGCGGAAGGCGACGCGTTCGGCGGTGAAGGTGCGGCCGGGCGGGAGTTCCTCCAGCCACAGCCGCGCCACGTCGGTGGTGGTGAACGACTTCCCGTGGCGCCGGAGCAGGAGCAGGTTGACCAGGGCGTAGTCGAGGTCGTCGTCCTCGGGCATGCCGTCGATGTTCTCGGCGAGGGAGGTGCCGGCCGAGCGGCGGTTCCAGGGGTGCGCCTCCAGCAGGTCACGGGGGACGCCCCGGGCGGTGAAGTACCCGGTCGGCGGCCAGTTGCCGGCTGCCCGGGCCAGGGCGCGGATGGCGTCGAGGGGCAGCTTCTCCACGGGTTTGCCGAGCAGGCAGCCGATGGCCCGGCCCAGCCAGGACGCCTCCAGGGCGAGGGGCGTGGTCCGCGCGGAGGGGTGTGCGGCGGGCCAGCCGGGGCAGGCCGCCTTGATGCCGGCCAGGTCCGCCGGCTCGTCCTCGGCGAGTCTGCTCGGCAGGTCGGCCAGCTCGTCCAGCAGGTCCTCGGCCAGCAGGCGCAGGTAGCGTGAGGCCCGGTCCGCGGAGGCGCCGGCGCGTTCGGGGGCGTCCAGGCCGCCGGCCGCGCGCCACCGCGCCTCGATCCGTGAGGGTTCCCGGCCGTCCAGGCGTGCCTGGCGCAGTTCGTGGCCGAGCAGGTCCTCCGGCTGCACCCAGGTCAGTCGGAGCATGCGGTGCCTCCGAGCGCCGCGAAGGCCTCCTCGTGGGCGCGCCGGCGGTCCACGTCCCGGCTGAAGATCTCGCGGGTGACGGCGGCCAGGGTGCGGGCCGGCTCCCACAGGTCCAGCCGGCTGGCCTCCGCGACCGTCTTCGCCCAGTCCTCGGGGACGGGCGAGCCCAGGGCGCCCGCGAGCGCGCCGGCCATCGTGGCGATCGAGTCGCAGTCGCGGCCGTAGTTCACCGAGCCGAGCACCGCGTGCCGGTAGTCGCCGTCCGACACCACCAGCATGCCGAGCGCGACGGGCAGTTCCTCGATGGAGTGCAGGCGGGAGGGGCGGCGGGCGCCGAGCGAGGGGGCGCGGTAGTCGGGGCCGACCGTGTCGTACGGCGCCACCGCCGCGCGCAGGGGCCGCAGCGCCGACTCGAAGTCGCTGTACCCGCGGGCCACGTCGCAGACCTTCTCGATCGCCGTGCGGGTGCCGTCCTTGGCCAGGGCCAGGGCGGTGGCCACGACCGAGTCCGGGGTCGCGCCCGGCGCCGTGGCGGCGGCGACCGCGGCGGCGAAGACCCCGGCGGCCTCACGGCCGTACGACGACTGATGGGCGCCCGCGACGTCCAGGGCCTCGGCGTAGGCGGCGGCCGGGTGGGCCGCGTTGACCAGGCCGACCGGGGCCATGTACATCGCCGCGCCGCAGTTGACGATGTTGCCGACGCCCGCCTCCCGCGGGTCCGCGTGGCCGTAGGCGAGGCGTGCCACGAGCCACTTCTCGGCGAGGAAGAGGCGGTGCAGCGGCAGCGTCTCGGCCTCCAGCTCCGGGATCCAGCGCGGGTTGCCCATCAGGTCCGGGACCAGGTGGTCGGCGACCGCGTAGGCGTCGAGGTGGTCGCGGACGCGGTCGTAGACCCGGATCAGCGCGTGGGTCATCAGGGTGTCGTCGGTGACGTGGCCGTCGCCCTTGTGGTACGGGGCGAGGGGGCGCGCGGTGCGCCAGGCGTCGCCGTGCCAGGGGCCGACGACGCCGTGGACGCGGCCGCCGTGGCGGTCGGTGATCTGGTCGGGGGAGTAGCCCTCGACCGGGCCGCCGAGCGCGTCGCCGACGGCGGCTCCGACCAGGGCCGCGGTGATGCGCTCGTCGAGGCTGTGCCGGCCCGGGCCGCAGCTTTCTTCTCCTTTGGGCGTCATGCCCCGAATCATCCTCCTGGTGGGGTCCGGTGCGTGGCTTCCAGGAGTCCGGCGAGTTCCACCAGGTCGGTGCCGGCGAGGCGGGGCAGGGCGCAGCCGGACAGGGTGCGGCAGGCGTCCCGCCAGCTGGCCGGGACGGCCGCGCCGCCGCCGAGCGCGCCGGTCAGGGCGCCGGCGAGGGCGGGGGCGGAGTCGGCGACCCGGGACAGGCAGGCGGCGGCGGGCACCGCCTCGGCGATGCGGCCGTGGGCGGCGGTGGCCAGGGCGAGGGCGACGGGCACGGTCTCGGCGGCGGCGATGCCGTAGCTGTAGACGTGGTCGACGATCTGGTGCTCCAGGGGCGGGACCAGGGCGAAGGCCGACTCGCTGTCCTCGGCCAGGGCGAGGGCGCACCGGGCGTTGCGGCCGATCTCCGTGTGCGGGGGGAGTTCGGCCAGCGCGGCCCCGACGCACGCCCGCGGGTCGGCGCCGGCGAGGGCGAGCGCGACGGCCGCCGCCATCGCGCGGGCGCCGTGCACCCCGTCGCCGTCCTGGGTGTAGCGGGCGTCGAACTCGGCCAGGTCGGCGGCGCGTTCGGCGTCGCCGGGGTGGGCCACCGCGAGGACGCAGGCGCGGACGCAGGCGGCGTCGTCGAAGTAGTGCGGGTTGTCGTGGCCGGTGGCGGGCGGGCGCAGGCCGGTGGCCAGGTTGCCGAGGCCGGCGCGGACGGAGATGCGGGCGCGCAGGGGCAGTACGGCGGACTCGACCTCGGGGGCGCGTTCCGCTGCCGCGGCGACCTCGGCGGCCACGGCGGTCCAGGTGAGGTCGATGGCGGCGCGCATACGGCGCTCCCGGCTGAGGTCGCCGAGCACGTCGTCGTCGCCGGCCCGCAGGACCGCCTCCGCGGCGAAGGCCGCCCACTCCGCGTCGTCGGAGGGGCCGAGGCGGAGGGGTTCCGGGGGCTGGTTGAGGGCGATCGGCACGGGCAGGGTGGTCGTGGCGTTCTGCTCGGCGAAGGTGTCCAGTTCGCGGGTGAGGCGACGGGTCCACTCGGGCATCCGGGCCGCCCGGTGCCGGGCCGCGGGCCAGCCGGCGGCGTCGCCTGCGGCGAGCCCGAGGAGGAGGCCTTCCACGCGGCGCGCTGTCATGACCGGCCCTCGCTGTCCCGTCGCCCGGGGGCCCGGCGGTCGCCCAGGCGGCTCGGACCTCCGACCAGGGGGCTCCACCCCCTGGACCCCCGGTCCTTTGCCCACCCACCTCCCGGCTCTGTCGGGGGAGAGGTGGGCGAGGTGCCCGGCTCGGTGGGGCGTGAGGGGGCTGTGGGGAGGAGGGCCGGCGGCTCGGTCGGGTGGGGAGGGGGCGCGGTGAGGGCGGCGGGTGGCTCGGACGGCTGCGAGGTGGGCGCGGCGGCGGAGATGGCGACCTCGGTCGGATGGGACGTCTGCGGGGTGACGCCGTGGTCGCCGTCAAGTGGTGGAGGGCCGGCCGTGGTGAGGGCGGCCGTCGGCTCGGGTGGTCGGGAGGTGGCCGTCGGCCGGCTGGTGGCCCCGGGGGCGGCGGTTGGCTCGGGCGGCTGCGAAGTGGGCGCGGCGGCGGAGATGGCGACCTCGGTCGGATGGGACGTCTGCGGGGTGACGCCGTGGTCGCCGTCAAGTGGTGGAGGGCCGGCCGTGGTGAGGGCGGCCGTCGGCTCGGGTGGTCGGGAGGTGGCCGTCGGCCGGCTGGTGGCCCCGGTCAGGG
>NZ_KQ948854.1:89241-104418 GCF_001514215.1 Streptomyces bungoensis | reverse complement strand
GGGGGCGGCGGTTGGCTCGGGCGGCTGCGAAGTGGGCGCGGCGGCGGAGATGGCGACCTCGGTCGGATGGGACGTCTGCGGGGTGACGCCGTGGTCGCCGTCAAGTGGTGGAGGGCCGGCCGTGGTGAGGGCGGCCGTCGGCTCGGGTGGTCGGGAGGTGGCCGTCGGCCGGCTGGTGGCCCCGGTCAGGGGGGCGGCCGGCTCCGGTGGCCGGGTCGCGGGGGCGGAGAGGGCGACGGGCTGCTCGGGCGGCGGTGGAGGCGCGGGGCTTCGCAGCGCCACCGGCAGGAAGGCCGGCAGCACCACCTCCGAGCCCCACTTGCCGCCCTCCTCCGGGACCAGGAGTTCCGCCACGTCGAGGACGTGGTGGCCGGCCATGGAGGGCAGGCAGCGGCCCCTCGCCGGGCCGATGGCCGCCGCCCAGTCGGGCGGGACGGCGGAGATGCCCCGGGTCGCGCCGGCGAGGGCGCCGGCCACTGCCGCCGTCGTGTCCGCGTCGCGCCCCATGTTGACGGCCGTCAGCACCGCCTGGACGAAGTCGCCGTCCGCCGCCGCGTAGGCGCCGAAGGCGAGGGCGACCGCCTCGGGGGCCAGGTCGGTCCAGGGGTACCCGCCGATGACCACCGCGGAGCGGACCGCGCGCTCGCCGCGGTGGGCCACGGTCACCGCGCGGCGCAGGGAGCGGGCGGTCCAGGAGTCCTCCGGGATCGCGGCCAGGGCGGCGGCGATCACCACCGGCGGCGACGCGCCCGCCATCGCGGCGGCCACGCCCGCCGCGACGGCCTGGCCGCCGTAGATGCCCTCGCCCTCGTGGCTGACCGATCCGTCGATCGCCACCAGCCGGGCCGCCTCGGCGGGCCGTCCGGCGGCGAAGACGCCGAACGGCGCCGCCCGCATCGCCAGGCCGTCGCTCCAGGCGTGCCGGTGCTGGGCGGAGATGGGGGCCGCGAGGCCGCGGCGGAGGTTCTCCAGGGTGCCCCGCTCGCTGAAGCCCGCGCCCCGGAAGGGGCCCTCGGCCCGGTCGGCGATCCACTGGTGCCAGGCCGCCTCCACGTGCGCCGGGGTGAGGGCCGAACCGTGCCGGGCCAGCAGCAGGCCCGAGAAGATCGCGTACTCGGTGTCGTCCGTGCCGCACGGTCGCTCGGCGACGTACCCGGTGATGCGGCCCCAGCGGGCGCGGATCTCGGAGGGCTTCAGGTTCTCCGCCGGCGCCCCCAGCGCGTCGCCGACGGCCAGGCCGAGCAGCGCGCCGCGTGCCCGTTCGCGGAGTCCGGCGGCGTCCCCGGGTGCCGGGGCCGGGGGAGTGCAGGCGATCGATGCCATGGGCGGCCCTTCCTTCCTCTGCGGATGTCTCCCCCGGCGGGCGCGCGGCCCAGCCTCGACGGGCCTCCTGTCACCCGGTCGGCATGTGAGCGGCTAATTGCACGGATGAGCGGATCATGGGAAAAGTGCTGGTTAGCTCAGCCTTTCCTTGCTGGCGCGTACGGTCCGGACGACGTAGGTTCAGTGGAGTCGAAAAGTAGAACTCGTCCAAAGTTAGCTTTGGCTAAGCTTTCCTGGGGGACCCCCGCATGGCCATCATCGAGACCGAGGCGGCGCTGCACGAGGCGCACCGCGACAACCACACCCACCGCGACGTCAACGGCGGCTGGCTGCGCCCCGCCGTCTTCGGCGCGATGGACGGCCTGGTCTCGAACCTCGCCCTGCTGACCGGTGTCGCGGGCGGGTCCGTCGGTCACCAGACCATCGTCATCACCGGCCTCGCCGGCCTCGCCGCCGGCGCCTTCTCCATGGCCGCCGGCGAGTACACCTCCGTCGCCTCGCAGCGCGAACTCGTCGAGGCGGAGCTCGACGTCGAGCGCCGGGAGCTGCGCAAGCACCCGCAGGACGAGGAGGAGGAGCTCGCCGCACTGTACGTCGCCCGCGGCGTCGAGCCCGCGCTGGCCCGGGAGGTCGCCCGGCAGCTGTCCGAGGACCCCGAGCAGGCCCTGGAGATCCACGCCCGCGAGGAACTGGGCATCGACCCCGGCGATCTGCCCTCGCCGCTGGTCGCCGCCGTGTCGTCGTTCGGCTCGTTCGCCCTGGGCGCCCTGCTCCCGGTGCTGCCGTTCCTGCTCGGTGCGACCGCGCTGTGGCCCGCCCTGCTCCTCGCCCTCGTCGGCCTCTTCGGCTGCGGTGCGGTGGTGGCCAGGGTGACCGCGCGCAGCTGGTGGTTCAGCGGGCTGCGCCAGCTGGCGCTGGGCGGTGCCGCGGCCGGTGTGACGTACGCCCTGGGCAGCCTCTTCGGAACCGCCGTAGGATGACGGGGACGGCACTTATGCGTCGGACCGCATAAGTAGCCGGTTACTCGCTGGTTTCAGATGCATGACCACCGGGCATGAGCCGTAAGCGCCGAGGGCAATGACGCCTGCCGCGCACCCCCGGGGCGGGCGAAGACGCTCTCCCCGCCCCCCACGGGCCGTCGGACGCCGATCTGATCGATCTTGTCCGGTTCGGTCCCCCCATACTTCCCGTCGCCCGCGAGCGGCGCCCCGCCGTCACCCACGGCGCCCTGCCGCCACCCGCGGCGTCCGCATGTTGGAACGCAGTATCCGGTTCCCGGGAACCGCCCCATCATGTAACCTGCACGAAATTTCGCACCTTTCGCAGAGGGCCAACGTCGTCCCTCGGCACCAGCACATGCCAGATGACGACGACGGGAGAGCCGATGCGTACGCCGCGCCAGCCGTCCCAGCATTCCGAGAACGGCCAGAACTGGTCGTTCATGGATGCTCGCCCTGCTGCGCAGGGTATGTACGACCCCCGCAACGAGCACGACGCCTGTGGCGTCGGCTTCGTGGCCACCCTCACCGGAGAGGCGAGTCACGCGCTGGTCGAGCAGGCGCTGACTGTTCTGCGCAACCTCGAGCACCGCGGCGCCACCGGCTCCGAGCCCGACTCCGGCGACGGCGCCGGCATCCTCTCCCAGGTGCCCGACGCCTTCTTCCGCGAGGTGGCCGGATTCGAGCTGCCCGCCGCCGGCTCGTACGCCGTCGGCATCGCCTTCCTGCCCGAGGACGCCACCCAGGACGCCGTCTCACAGATCGAGACGATCGCCGGCGAGGAGGGCCTCACCGTCCTCGGCTGGCGCGAGGTACCCGTCGCCCCCGAGCTGCTCGGCGCCACCGCCCGCTCCACCATGCCGGTCTTCCGGCAGGTCTTCGTCGCCGACGGCGCCAGCGAGGGCATCGCGCTGGACCGCAAGGCGTTCGTGCTGCGCAAGCGCGCCGAGCGGGAGGCCGGTGTCTACTTCCCGTCCCTCTCCGCGCGCACGATCGTCTACAAGGGCATGCTGACCACCGGCCAGCTCGAGCCCTTCTTCCCGGACCTGTCCGACCGCCGCTTCGGCTCGGCCATCGCGCTCGTCCACTCGCGTTTCTCCACGAACACCTTCCCGTCGTGGCCGCTCGCGCACCCGTACCGCTTCGTCGCGCACAACGGCGAGATCAACACCGTCAAGGGCAACCGCAACTGGATGCGCGCCCGCGAGTCCCAGCTGCTCTCCGACCTCTTCGGCGACAAGGACCCCGGCCGCGTCTTCCCGGTCTGCACCCCGGACGCCTCCGACTCCGCCTCCTTCGACGAGGTCCTCGAGCTGCTGCACCTCGGCGGCCGCTCCCTGCCGCACTCCGTGCTGATGATGATCCCGGAGGCGTGGGAGAACCACGACTCCATGGACCCGGCCCGGCGCGCCTTCTACCAGTTCCACTCCACGATGATGGAGCCCTGGGACGGCCCCGCCTGCGTCACCTTCACCGACGGCACCCAGGTCGGCGCCGTGCTCGACCGCAACGGCCTGCGCCCCGGCCGCTACTGGGTCACCGACGACGGCCTCGTCGTCCTCGGCTCCGAGGTCGGCGTCCTCGACATCGACCCGGCCAGGGTCGTCCGCAAGGGCCGCCTGCAGCCCGGACGCATGTTCCTCGTCGACACCGCCGAGCACCGCATCATCGAGGACGACGAGATCAAGGCGGCCCTCGCCGCCGAGAAGCCCTACGCCGAGTGGCTGGAGGCCGGCGAGATCGAGCTGAGCGACCTGCCCGAGCGCGAGCACATCGTCCACACCCACGCCTCGGTCACCCGCCGCCAGCAGACCTTCGGCTACACCGAGGAGGAGCTGCGCGTCATCCTCGCCCCGATGGCCCGCGCCGGCGCCGAGCCGATCGGCTCCATGGGCACCGACAGCCCGATCGCGGCCCTGTCCGAGCGCCCGCGGCTGCTCTTCGACTACTTCACCCAGCTGTTCGCGCAGGTCACCAACCCGCCGCTGGACGCGATCCGCGAGGAGCTGGTCACCTCCCTGCGCTCGGCGCTCGGCCCGCAGGGCAACCTGCTCGACCCGACCGCCGCCTCCTGCCGGTCCGTCGTGCTGCCCTTCCCGGTGATCGACAACGACGAGCTGGCCAAGCTCATCCACATCAACGCCGACGGCGACATGCCCGGCTTCAAGGCCGCGACCCTCTCCGGCCTGTACCGGGTGAGCGGCGGCGGCGACGCCCTCGCCACGCGCATCGACGACATCTGCGCCGAGGCCGACGCGGCCATCGAGAACGGCGCCCGCCTGATCGTCCTCTCCGACCGCCACTCCGACGCCGAGCACGCGCCGATCCCGTCGCTGCTGCTCACCGCGGCCGTCCACCACCACCTCATCCGCACCAAGCAGCGCACCCACGTGGGCCTGCTGGTCGAGGCCGGCGACGTCCGCGAGGTCCACCACGTCGCCCTGCTCATCGGCTACGGCGCCGCCGCCGTCAACCCGTACCTGGCGATGGAGTCGGTCGAGGACCTGCTGCGCGCGGGCACCTTCCTGAACGGCCTGGAGCCGGAGCAGGCCATCAAGAACCTGATCTACGCCCTCGGCAAGGGCGTGCTGAAGGTCATGTCCAAGATGGGCATCTCCACCGTCGCCTCCTACCGCGGCGCCCAGGTCTTCGAGGCCGTCGGCCTGGACGAGGCCTTCGTCGAGAAGTACTTCAACGGCACCGCCACCAAGATCGGCGGCGTCGGCATCGACGTCATCGCCCGGGAGGTCGCCGCCCGCCACGCCAAGGCCTACCCGGCCTCCGGCATCGCCCCGGCGCACCGCGCGCTGGAGATCGGCGGCGAGTACCAGTGGCGCCGCGAGGGCGAGCCGCACCTGTTCGACCCCGAGACGGTCTTCCGCCTCCAGCACTCCACGCGCTCCGGCCGGTACGACATCTTCAAGAAGTACACCGAGCGCGTGAACGAGCAGTCCGAGCGGCTCATGACGCTCCGCGGCCTCTTCGGCTTCAAGTCCGACCGGCAGCCGATCTCCATCGACGAGGTGGAGCCGGCCAGCGAGATCGTCAAGCGGTTCTCGACCGGCGCCATGTCGTACGGCTCCATCTCCAAGGAGGCGCACGAGACCCTCGCCATCGCCATGAACCAGCTGGGCGGCAAGTCCAACACCGGTGAGGGCGGCGAGGACCCGGAGCGCCTGTACGACCCGGCGCGCCGCTCGGCGATCAAGCAGGTCGCCTCCGGCCGCTTCGGTGTCACCTCCGAGTACCTGGTCAACGCGGACGACATCCAGATCAAGATGGCCCAGGGCGCCAAGCCCGGCGAGGGCGGCCAGCTGCCCGGCCACAAGGTCTACCCGTGGGTCGCGAAGACGCGCCACTCGACGCCGGGCGTCGGCCTCATCTCGCCGCCCCCGCACCACGACATCTACTCCATCGAAGACCTGGCCCAGCTGATCCACGACCTGAAGAACGCGAACCCGCAGGCGCGGATCCACGTGAAGCTGGTGTCGGAGGTCGGCGTCGGCACGGTCGCCGCCGGTGTCTCCAAGGCGCACGCGGACGTCGTGCTCATCTCCGGTCACGACGGCGGCACCGGTGCCTCCCCGCTGACCTCGCTGAAGCACGCGGGCGGCCCCTGGGAGCTGGGCCTCGCCGAGACCCAGCAGACGCTGCTGCTCAACGGCCTGCGCGACCGGATCGTCGTCCAGACCGACGGCCAGCTCAAGACCGGCCGCGACGTGATCATCGCCGCGCTGCTCGGCGCCGAGGAGTTCGGTTTCGCGACCGCGCCGCTCGTCGTCTCCGGCTGCATCATGATGCGCGTCTGCCACCTGGACACCTGCCCGGTCGGCATCGCCACCCAGAACCCGGTGCTGCGCGACCGCTTCGCCGGCAAGGCCGAGTACGTGGTGAACTTCTTCAAGTTCATCGCCGAGGAGGTCCGCGAGCTGCTCGCCGAGCTCGGCTTCCGCTCCATCGAGGAGGCCGTCGGCCACGCCGAGATGCTGGACGTCGAGCGCGCGGTCGACCACTGGAAGGCGCAGGGACTGGACCTGGAGCCGCTGTTCCACGTGCCCGAGCTGCCCGAGGGCGCCGTGCGCCACCGGCTGATCGCCCAGGACCACGGCCTGGAGAAGGCCCTGGACAACGAGCTGATCAAGCTGGCCGCCGACGCGCTGGCCGCCACGGACGCCACCGAGGCCCAGCCCGTGCGCGCCCAGGTCGCCATCCGCAACATCAACCGCACGGTCGGCACCATGCTCGGCCACGAGGTGACGAAGAAGTTCGGCGGCGCGGGCCTGCCCGACGACACCATCGACATCACCTTCACCGGCTCCGCGGGCCAGTCCTTCGGCGCGTTCCTGCCGCGCGGTGTCACCCTGCGCCTCGAGGGCGACGCCAACGACTACGTCGGCAAGGGCCTGTCCGGCGGCCGGATCGTCGTCCGCCCGGACCGCGCGGCCGACCACCTCGCCGAGTACTCGACCATCGCGGGCAACACCATCGCCTACGGCGCCACCGGCGGCGAGCTGTTCCTGCGCGGCCGCACCGGTGAGCGGTTCTGCGTCCGCAACTCCGGCGCGCTGGTCGTCTCCGAGGGCGTGGGCGACCACGGCTGCGAGTACATGACCGGCGGTCACGCCGTCGTCCTCGGCCCGACCGGCCGCAACTTCGCGGCGGGCATGTCCGGCGGCATCGCCTACGTCATCGACCTCGACCGCGACAACGTCAACGCCGGCAACGCCGGGGCGGTCGTGGCGCTGGACGAGGCGGACCGGCAGTGGCTGCACGACGTGGTGCGCCGCCACGCCGAGGAGACCGGTTCGACGGTCGCCGAGAAGCTGCTCGCGGACTGGGAAGCGGCCGCGCAGCGCTTCAGCAAGATCATCCCCACCACGTACCAGGCAGTGCTCGCCGCCAAGGACGCCGCCGAGCGAGCCGGTCTCTCCGAGACCGAGATCACCGAGAAGATGATGGAGGCGGCGATCAATGGCTGACCCGAAGGGCTTCCTGAACCACGGCCGTGAGGTCGCCAAGACCCGCCCCGTCGCAGAGCGCGTCAAGGACTGGAACGAGGTCTACGTCCCCGGCTCCCTGCTGCCGATCATCAGCAAGCAGGCCAGCCGCTGCATGGACTGCGGCATCCCGTTCTGCCACAACGGCTGTCCGCTCGGGAACCTGATCCCGGAGTGGAACGACTACGCCTACCGCGAGGACTGGGCGGCCGCCCAGGAGCGGCTGCACGCGACCAACAACTTCCCGGAGTTCACCGGCCGCCTCTGCCCCGCCCCCTGCGAGTCGGCGTGCGTGCTGGGCATCAACCAGCAGCCGGTCACCATCAAGAACGTCGAGGTCTCGATCATCGACAAGGCGTGGGAGACCGGGGACGTCGCCCCGCAGATCCCCGAGCGCCTGTCCGGCAAGACGGTCGCGGTCATCGGCTCGGGCCCGGCGGGTCTGGCCGCCGCCCAGCAGCTGACCCGGGCCGGGCACACGGTCGCCGTCTACGAGCGCGCGGACCGCATCGGAGGCCTCCTGCGGTACGGCATCCCCGAGTTCAAGATGGAGAAGCGGCACATCAACCGCCGCATCGAGCAGATGCGCGCGGAGGGCACCCGCTTCCGCACCGGCGTCGAGATCGGCCGCGACCTGAAGGCGACGGACCTGAAGAAGCGGTACGACGCGGTCGTCATCGCCGCCGGTGCGACGACCGCCCGCGACCTGCCGGTCCCCGGCCGCGAACTCAAGGGCATCTACCAGGCGATGGAGTACCTGCCCCTGAGCAACAAGGTCCAGGAGGGCGACTACGTGGCGCCCCCGATCTCCGCCGAGGGCAAGCACGTCGTCGTCATCGGCGGCGGCGACACCGGCGCGGACTGCGTGGGCACCGCCCACCGCCAGGGCGCGGCCTCGGTCACCCAGCTGGAGATCATGCCCCGCCCGAACGACGAGCGGCACCCGGTGAACCAGCCCTGGCCGACCTTCCCCATCCTCTACAAGGTCACCTCGGCCCACGAGGAGGGCGGCGAGCGGATCTACTCCGCCTCCACCACCCACTTCGAGGGCGACGAGGACGGCAACGTGCAGTGGCTGCACCTGTCGGAGGTCGAGTTCGTCGACGGCAGGCTGACCTCGAAGCCGGGCACCGAGCGCAAGATCCCGGCCCAGCTGGTCACCCTGGCCATGGGTTTCACCGGCACGGACCGCGAGAACGGTCTGGTGGACCAGTTCGGCCTGCAGCTGGACGAGCGCGGCAACATCGCCCGCGACGCCGAGTTCCAGACCAACGTCCCCGGCGTGTTCGTCGCCGGTGACGCGGGCCGCGGCCAGTCGCTGATCGTCTGGGCGATCGCCGAGGGCCGCTCGGCGGCCCGCGGCGTCGACCGCTTCCTGACCGGGGCCAGCGACCTGCCGGCCCCGATCCGCCCGACGGACCGCGCGCTCGCGGTCTGACGGCGGCTCACCGAACGTCCCGTACAACGGCGTACGGGCGGGTCGTACGGGAGGAGACTCCCGTCAACCCCCGCTGACGGCGTCTGCCCACCTGTCCCCGACCGGACTTCTGGGCAGGCGCCGCCGCATGTTCTCCACGGGCCCGGGCTCAGGCCGCGCCCGCCTCGAGCGACGACACCTTCACCACGGCGAGCACCACCAGCAGCGCCAGCAGGGCCACGCACGCACCCGCCTGGAGCAGGGTGCGGCGGCCGCCCCGCGGCGCGTAGGCGTACGCCAGCGTCACGGTCCCGCCCGCCAGCAGGCCGCCGAGGTGGCCCTGCCAGGACGTCATCCACGCGGAGATCACCAGCCACAGCAGCAGACCGGCCATGTACTGGTTGACCGCGCGCATGTCGTAGCCGAGGCGGCGGCCCATGACCCAGTACGCGGCGCCCAGGCCGAAGATGGCGCCGGACGCGCCGACCGTCAGGGTGCCCGGCGCGATCAGCAGGACGAGCACCGAGCCGCCGAGCGCCGACAGCAGGTACAGCGCGAGGTAGCGGGCACGGCCCAACTGGGCCTCCACCACCCGGCCGATGCTCCACAGCGACGCCATGTTCATCACGATGTGCATGACGCCGATGCCCTCGGCCGGCGGCATGTGCAGGAACGCGCCGGTCAGGAGCCGCTCCCACTGGCCGCCCACCACGCCCTCGGCGTGCACGCCGGGGCCGTACGGGTACTGCCACAGGTAGTGCACGCCGTCCGCGTCCCGGAGCCCGGCGCCCAGCATCCCGAAGCGGTCCACGATCGAGGGGCGCGCGAGCTCCGCCAGGTACGCGAGCGCGTTCAGCGCGACCAGGACGTACGTCACCACCGGCACCGCGCTGATACGGCCGCCGAACGCCGTACGGGCCTGCCGGACCGTCCGCGCGCCCTCCTTCACGCACTCCACGCACTGGTGGCCGACGGCGGCCTCGCGCATGCAGTCCGGGCAGATGTAGCGGTCGCAGCGGGTGCAGCGGACGTGGGACTCCACCTTGGGGTGACGGAAACAGGTGGTGACGGCGGCGGACTCGGGGGCGGTCACGGCCGGCTCCTCTGGGAAGGTCGGGACAGGGCGAGCCGGTGGGGACGGCGGCGATCAAAATAGCGAACCGCGGGCAGCGGAGCGACCGCAGGGCCGGTGATCACGTACGCTCGGCCCTTCCGACGGCACGCCGAGGGGGGGACCGTGGCCGCGATCAGCCTGCGGAAGGTGGAGGAGACCGCGCCGGCACTGGCCGGGCCGTAGTGCGCCGGCCCCGAGCACCGTCCGCCCGTACCTGACGGCGAGGCCGTCCGCCGCGGGTGATGATGGCGGCCGGCTTCGGCTGGGTGTGGGCCGCCGTCGGGCGGGCGGCCGGCGTGCACACCGGGGCGCGGCCGCTGGTGCCCGGGCTGCTGATCGCCGGAGCGGGCCTCGGCTTCCTGGTGGTGCCCCTGGTGAACGTGGTGCTGTCGGCGGTGCCCGGCGAACTGACCGGCGCGGCCTCCGGCATCTTCTCCACCGCCCAGCAGTTCGGCGCGGCCGTCGTCGGCACGGTGTTCTTCGGGCACCTGGCCGAGGGATGGGGCGCGGGGCTCACCGTCGCCATGCCGTGGGTCGTGGCCGCCTTCGTGCTGTGCGCGGCGCTGTGCGCCGCCCTGCCCCGGCGAGCGGCGCACGACCACCCCTAGACGCCCCCAGACGTCACCTCTAGGTGTCGCACTCCAGCACCGTCCGGCACAGCCCGCACCGCGCCCGTACCCGCCCCCGGACCGGCACCCTGATCCGCTGGTGGCAGGTGGGGCACGGGAAGGACACGCGCAGACCGCCGCCGTCGGAGGTGAAGGCGTACGGAACCGCCGGCTGGACTCCGCAGACATGGCGCCGGTCGTGGGCGTAGCGGCGGCGGCCCGCCCAGCCCGCCGCCGTCAGCGGCGGCTGCCGCTCGTCCAGCCGGGCCCGGTCCCTGCCCTTCGCGTACGCCGTGTAGGCCTGCGGGCTGGTGAACCACACGGAAGGGTCCTCGTGGAACAGCACGGACCGCTTGGCCAGCACGTAACCGAACTCCTCCGGGGTGAGGTACCCCAGCTTCTGCGAGGACACGGCGTCCTCCCGGTAGGCGTCCAGCAGCAGCCAGCCCGCCCCCAGGTACGTCGTCACCGTGTCCGTCAGGATCTCGTTCTCCGCCGTCGTCGCGAAGGCCAGGCCCAGACGGTGCAGGTAGACGTGGGCGACCTCGTGCGCGAGCGCCGCGCCGATGTCCCGGCGGTGGGTGCGGAAACGGTCGTTCAGCTCCACGAAGTACTCCGGGCCCGCCGTCAGTTCCACGTTCGCCGCGTGCGTCATCTCCCGGAAGCCCACGATCAGCCGCGCATCCGGCAGCCGGAAGTGCCGCACGATCTCCCGGGCCACCCGCTGGGCGCCCAGATGCAGGTCGTCCGTGTCGCAGAACGCCACGTCCGCCGGCGCCAGGCTGGTGGAGAAGGTCCGCACGACGTCGTACGACAGCCGCCTGTACAGCGCGGTCACGGCCTCCCGCACCGTCTCCAGATGCGGGAAGCCGTGCTCGACCGGTCCGCCGTCCGCCACGTCCGACCCCCAAAGACGCCGGGAACTTCCTTCCACTCTATGCGGGCACGAGCGGATCCCGCCCGGCGCGCGCGGCCCGGCCGCGCGGGGCCGGAAACCGGGCCCCGCCGCCCCCGCCGCCCGCCACCTGACCGCATGCCGAACAGCCGGTGATCAGCACCGCCCGCTCCCCTTAGGGTGGGCGCCCATGACCACCAGCAACACCGGCAACGGTGACGTCGACCCCGCGGTCCGCCAGGAGCTCGAGCGGCTGCGCCAGAGCATCGACAACATCGACGCCGCCGTCGTCCACATGCTCGCCGAGCGCTTCAAGTGCACCCAGCAGGTCGGCCGGCTCAAGGCGGTGCACCAGCTGCCGCCCGCCGACCCGGCCCGCGAGGCCCGGCAGATCGAACGGCTGCGCCGCCTCGCCGAGAACGCCCGGCTCGACCCGGCCTTCGCCGAGAAGTTCCTGAACTTCATCATCGCCGAGGTCATCCGGCACCACGAGCGCATCGCCGAGGACACCGTCAACGGACACGCCGACAGCAATTGAGGTCGTGCGCACAGGACGGACATAAGCCGTGTAACGGTCCACCCCTGTGCGCTGTCAGCCGGATCAGGCAGCATGGCCTGCATGTCCGTCATCACGCGCGACGAAGCGCAGCTGCGAGCAGAGTTCCTCGACGTCCACCGCTACACCGTCGAGCTCGACCTCACCACCGGGGACGAGACCTTCGAATCCCGGACCGCGATCACCTTCAGCGCGCGGTCCGACGGGGACACCTTCGTCGAGCTCAAGCCCGCCGAGCTGCGCTCCGTCACCCTCGACGGACACCCCCTCGACCCCGGGGCCCTGGACGAGGACCGGCTCCCGCTGAAGAACCTCACCGCTGGCGAGCACGAACTCCGCTTCGACACGGTCATGCGCTACTCCCGCACCGGCGAGGGCATGCACCGCTTCACCGACCCCACCGACGGCGAGACCTACGTCTACACCCAGCTGTTCCTCGACGACATCCAGCGCGTCTTCCCCGCCTTCGACCAACCCGACCTCAAGGCCGTCTTCGATCTCACCGTCACCGCCCCCGAAGGCTGGACCGTCCTCGCCAACGGCATCACCGAACACCTCGGCGGCGGCCGCTGGCGGGCCGCCCCCACCCCGCTGATCTCCACCTACCTCGTCGCCGTCGCCGCCGGCCCCTGGCACTCCGTGCGCACCGAGCACCGCGGCCTGCCCTTCGGCATCCACTGCCGCCGCTCCCTCGCGCCCCACCTCGACACCGACGCGGACGAGATCCTCGACATCACGCGCGCCTGCTTCGACCGCTACCACGAGAAGTTCGAGGAGCCCTACCCGTTCGACTCCTACGACCAGGCGTTCGTCCCCGAGTTCAACGCCGGCGCCATGGAGAACCCCGGACTGGTCACCTTCCGCGACGACTTCGTCTACCGCTCCGCCGTCACCGACACCGAACGCCAGACCCGCGCCATGGTCATCGCCCACGAGATGGCCCACATGTGGTTCGGCGACCTCGTCACCCTCAAGTGGTGGGACGACATCTGGCTCAACGAGTCGTTCGCCGAGTACATGGGCTACCAGACCACCCTCGAAGCGACCCGCTTCACCGAACCCTGGGTCGAGTTCGGCGTCACCCGCAAGTCCTGGGGCTACGACGCCGACCAGCGCCCCTCCACCCACCCCGTCGCCCCCGACGCCGTCGACGACACCGCCGCCGCGCTCCTCAACTTCGACGGCATCTCCTACGCCAAGGGCGCCTCCGCGCTGCGCCAGCTCGTCGCCTGGCTCGGCGAGAAGGACTTCCTCGACGGCATCAACATCCACTTCAAACGGCACCGGTTCGCCAACGCCACCCTCGCCGACTTCATCGACTCCCTCGCCGCCGCCACCCAGCGCGACGTGCACGCCTGGGCCGACGCCTGGCTGCGCACCACCGGAGTCGACACCCTCACCCCCGTCATCGAGCCCGCCGCCGGCACCTGCACCCTCACCGTCGACCGCACCGGCAGCCGCCCCCACCGCGTCACCGCCGGGCTCTACGACCACGACCTCACCGACGAGGGCCGGCTCACCCTGCGCGAGCGCATCGGCCTCGACGTCCCCCAGAGCGCACCCCAGCCCATCGGCAAGCGCCCCGCACTCCTCCTGCTCAACGACGGCGACCTGACCTACGCCAAGATCCGCTTCGACCCCGAGTCCTCCGCCGCGATCCGCGACGGCCTCGCCGGGCTCCCCGACCCGCTCACCCGCGCGGTCGTCTGGAACGCCCTCAGGGACGCCGTCCGCGACGGCGAACTCCCGCCCACCGCCTACCTCGACACCGCCCGCGCCCACCTCCCGCGGGAGACCGACCTCGCCGTCACCGAAGGCGTCCTCGCCTTCGCCTCCACGCACATCGCCGACCGCTACCTGCGACCCGAGCACCGCCCGGCCGCGCTCGCCACCCTCAGCTCCCTCTGCCGCGACCTGCTGCGCCGCACCGAGGACGGCGACAACCCGGGCCTGCGCCTGATCGCCGTACGGCACTTCATCGACGTCGCCGCCCACCCCGACACCATCGCCGCCTGGCTCGCCGACGGCACCGTGCCCGGCGGCCCCGAACTCGACCCCGAGCTGCGCTGGCGCATCCTCGGCCGGCTCGCCGTACTCGGCGCCACCGACGAGGCCGCCATCGCCGCCGAGCTCGAACGCGACCCCTCCGCCACCGGCCAGGAAGGCGCCGCCACCTGCCGCGCCGCGCTGCCCGACCCCGAGAACAAGCGCGCCGCCTGGGAGGCGATGTTCGCCGGCGACGACCTCTCCAACTACCTCTTCACCGCCACCGCGCGCGGCTTCTGGCAGCCCGAACAGGCCGACCTGGTCCGCGCCTACGTGCCGCGCTACTACCAGGACGTCGTCCCCCTCGCCGCCCGCCGCGGCCCGGCCATCGCCGCCGCCGCCGGACGCCACGGCTTCCCGTACCACGCCGTCGACGCCGAGCACCTCGCCCTCGGCGAGACCTGCCTGCGCGAGTCCGACCCGACCGCGGCCCTGCGCCGCAGGCTGGCCGACGAACTCGACGACCTGGCCCGGGCACTGCGCGTCCGAGGGCAGTAGGACCACCGCCCACCCAGGACACGACCGGGCCCCGCCGGGGACACGGGCGCGGTGAGTCGAGGGCGATCGGCGCGGGAGCCGCGGTGACTTGAGCCGGGCACCGCGCCTTCGAGGGGATTGGTGCCGCTGCCCGCCCGGGGGCGCCATCGGCCCCGCAAGGGACACGGCCGGGCCAGCGGCCCTCACGGGCGTGGCGGGTCGAGGGCGGTGGGCGCGGGCGCGGCAGCGACCTGACCTGGGCACCGTGCGTCCGAGGGGAGAGGACCGCCGTCCGCCCAGGGGGCACCATCGGCACCATCGGCCCCGCCGGGGCACGGCCGGGCCAGCGGCCCTCACGGGCGTGGCGGGTCGAGGGTGGTCGGCGCGGATGCGGCAGCGACCTGACTTGGGCACCGTGCGTCCGAGGGGAGAGGACCGCCGCCCACCGGGTGCATGACCGGCCCCCGCCGGGGACACGGCGGGGGCAGGCCGTTCCTTCCCGGCGCAGCGAGCCCAGGACGACCAGCACGGGCGCCGCAGACAGCCCCGATCACGGTCACCGGCCCCCGGCAGACCGTCACGGGCACGATCAGCCGTCCCCGGTCGGCCGCACCACCCGGGCGGGCCGGCCAGAACAGCCGCGCCTCGACGAGCCGTTCGCCCCGCCTCGGACGGCCTCCCCGCCGTCGGTCACGGGCGCGCGATCAGCCGTCCCCGGTCGGCCGCACCACCTGGGCGGGCCGGCC
>NZ_KQ948854.1:0-88529 GCF_001514215.1 Streptomyces bungoensis | reverse complement strand
GGCCGGCCGTACCGTCCGGGCGGGTCGGCCAGAGCGACCGGCCCGCACGAGCCCCCTCGCCCCGCCTCAGGCGATCACCACGCGCCCGGCAGACTCAGCCCGTCCCCGTCCGCCGCAACTCCGCCCGCCGCACGCCCCCTTCACGCGGCCCCGGGCGGCGGTTGCCGACCTCCGCCGGCGCCGGTGACGGGGCGTGCAGGGTGAAGCCGAGCCGCTCCAGGAAACGCTCACCCGCACGCCAGCCCGCCGGAACCGTGGCCGTCACCAGAGGCGGATCCCCGGCCCGGGCCAGCAGCGACTCGGCCAGCGCACGCCCCAGACCCCGGCCCCGCGCCCACGGCGCCAGCAGGAACACCCCCACCGACACCGCTCCGGGCCGCGGATGATCCCGGACGGCGTCCACCAGACCCGCGACCACGCCGTCCCGCTCCAGCACCAGCAGCACCTTGTCCTCCGGGCCCGCCCCCTCCGGCAGCGAGTAGAACAGGCTCTGCACGTCACCCGGCCCCGACGGCAGCCCCGTCGCCGCCACGAACCAGTCCTCGCACTCCTCGAACAGGGTCAGCAGCGGCACCTCGTCCGCGGGACCCGGCTCACGCACCACCACCCGCTCACCGGGCACGTCGATCATCCACGCGTCAACCATCCGAACGACGGTAGCGCACCCCTCCAACGCGTTTTCCCCGTACGGCAGTACCCCCTTTCGGGTTCCGATCGTTGGGCTTTCCGGACGCGTGGCCCTCCTCCCGTACAAGCTGGAAGCCACCGGACACGAGCCTCCGCACCCGTTGCCCTGCCCCCCGCGCCCCGGAGGAGAGCCATGAGCACGCCGCCCCTCGCCTCAGGACCGGACGGCCCCGCGGCCCTCCGGCCCCTGCTCGACACCGTCCTCGACGCGCTCACCAGCGGCGCACGGGCCCGCAGCGGCCCCCTGCCCGCCGGAGGTCCCCAGGCCGTCACCGCCCGGATCACCGACGCCCTCGGCGACGTCCTGCCCGAACACGGCGACCCCGACGCCCTGCGCACCCTCGTCCACGCCCTGGCCGAAGGCGCCGCCGACCCCGCCGACCCCCTCTGCGCCGGCCACCTGCACAGCCCGCCGCTCGCCGTCGCCACCGCCGCCGACCTCGCCGTCAGCGCCCTCAACCCGTCCCTGGACTCCTGGGACCAGGCCCCCGGCGCCTCCGCCCTCGAAGCCGAGGTCACCCGCGCCCTCGCCCGGCACATCGGCCTCGCCGACGCCCTCGCCACCACCGGCGGCAGCGAGTCCAACCACCTCGCCCTCCTGCTCGCCCGCGAAACCCACGGCGGCGTCCGACTGGTCTGCGGCGCCAACGCCCACCACTCCCTGCCCCGCGCCGCCTGGCTGCTGGGCCTGCCCGACCCGGTCGTCGTCCCCGCCCCCCGCGGCACCCTCGACCCCGCCGCCCTCGACGCCGCCCTCACCGCCCTCTCCGGCCCCCTCCTCGTCGCCGCCACCGCCGGCACCACCGACGCCGGCCTCATCGACCCGCTGCCCGAGATCGCCGGCCTGTGCACCGCCCACGGCGCCCGGCTGCACATCGACGCCGCCTACGGCGCCGGCCTCGCCTTCAGCGACCGCCACCGGGAGAAACTCGCCGGCCTCCAGGCCGCCCACACCGTCACCCTCGACCTGCACAAACTCGGCTGGCAACCCGCCGCCGCGGGCCTCCTCGCCGTCGCCCGCCCCCGCGACCTCGCCGCACTCCACCACCGCGCCGACTACCTCAACGCCGAGGACGACACCGAAGCCGGACTCCCCGACCTGCTCGGCCGCTCCCTGCGCACCACCCGCCGCCCCGACCTCCTCAAGACCGCCGTCACCCTGAGGACCCTCGGCCGCACCGGCCTCGGCGCCCTCGTCGACCAGGTCTGCGCCCGCGCCCGCGAGTTCGCCGAACTCGTCCGCGAACACCCCGGCTTCGACCTCTACGACCGGCCCACCATCAGCACGGTCTGCTTCCGCCCCGCCGGCGCCTCCGACGACACCGTCGCCGCCCTGCGCCGCAGGCTCCTTCACGAAGGCCGGGCCGTCCTCGGCCGCGCCCGCCTCGACGGCCGCCTCTGGCTCAAGGCCACGCTCCTCCACCCCCACACCCGGCCGGACGAACTGGCCCAGCTCCTCAAGCTCGCAGAAGGAACGACCCCCAGATGACCCACCCCCCACGCCACACCCCCGACACCCCCCGCGACCTCGTCGGCATCGGCATCGGCCCCTGCAACCTCTCCCTCGCCGCCCTCGCCCACCCCCTCGCCGAACTCGACGCCGTCTTCTACGAACAGCGCCCCCGCTTCGAGTGGCACCCCGGGCTCCTCCTCGACGGCGCCACCGTCCAGGTCCCCTTCCTCGCCGACCTCGTCACCCTCACCGACCCCACCAGCCCGTGGAGCTTCCTCGCCTACCTCAAGGCCCACGACCGGCTCTACCCCTTCTACTTCGCCGAGCGCTTCCACATCCAGCGCACCGAGTACGACGCCTACTGCCGCTGGGTCTCCCGGAACCTCCCCGGGCTGCACTTCGCCCACCAGGTCGACGCCGTCCGCTGGAACCCCGAACGCGACGTCTTCGAAGTCGACTTCACCCAGCTCGACGCCGACGGCGAAGCCGAAGCCCTCGGCCGCACCCACACCCGCAACATCGTCCTCGGCGTCGGCACCACCCCCTACGTGCCCGACCCCCTCACCCCCCTAGTCGAAGCGCCCGGCGTCCCCGTCCTGCACGCCGCCGACTACCTCGACCACCGGGACACCGTCCTCGCCGCCGGACACGTCACCGTCGTCGGCTCCGGACAGTCCGGCGCCGAGATCTTCCTCGACCTGCTCCGCCACCGCCCCGCCGGCCGCGAACGGCTCCACTGGATCGGCCGCACCGAGGCGTTCGCCCCCATGGAGTACTCCAAACTCGGCCTGGAGCACTTCACCCCCGACTACACCCGCTACTTCCACGCCCTCGCCGAACCCGTCCGCGACCGGCTCGTCACCGCCCAGTGGCAGCTCCACAAGGCCATCGACGCCGGGACCCTCGCCGCCATCCACGACGAGCTGTACCGCCGCACCCTGCACGGCGGCTGGCCCGACACCGTCCTCACCCCCGGCGTCCGCGTCCGCACCGCCGGCCGCGTCGCGACCACCCAGGTCGAACTCCACCTGGAACACGAGCAGCAGGGCAGCCGCTCCCGCCTCACCACCGACGCCGTCGTCCTCGCCACCGGCTACCGCGCACGCCCCCTCGACCGCATCCTCGCCGGACTCGACCCCTACCTGCGCCGCGACAGCAGCGAACGCCCCCGCATCACCGAGGACCACCGGCTCGTCCTCGACCCCTGCGTCACCGGCTCCGTGTACGTCCAGAACGCCGAACTCCACACCCACGGCGTCGGCACCCCCGACCTCGGCCTCACCGCCTGGCGCAGCGCCGGCATCCTCAACTCCCTCACCGGCAAGGAGCAGTACCCCCAGCCCGCCCGGACCGCCTTCACCACCTTCGGACTCCAGGACCCGGCACACCGCGTACCGCACACCCGGAAGGCCCACCGGCTCACACCGCTCACCGACGGCAGACAGTAGGAACGGGAAAGGGACGGCGCCGGCGGTCCTCCCGCCGGCGCCGTCCCCTTCGCGTCCCCGACCGCTAGAACATCGGCGTACCGTTCCGCGTCAGCTTCCAGTCCACCGACGCGAAGTCCTTCGGGTCCAGCACGCCCTTCGCCGTCACCCACTCCGCGATCCGGGTGCGGATCTCGGTCGACTCCGACCACAGCTCCTTGGCCGAGGCCACGTACGGGAAGGCACCGCCACCGTTGGCCCGGTAGTTGTTCACCGCGAACACGAACTGCTGCGCGTCGTCCAGCGGAGCACCACCGAACGTCAGGTTCCCGATGCGCGACCCGGCCGGCTGGGCGACGTCGATGTCGTACGACAGCCCCGACACGTAGTCGTAGTTGTAGTCCGGACGACCGTTCGCGTTCGTCAGCTTCTCCACGTCGACGACCGCGCCGGCGGCCGTCTGCACGTAGTACTCCGCCGAGTACTCCAGGTACGCCCGCACCTGCGCGCCCGTCATCAGCTTGGCGACCAGCGTGTTGTCGTACACGTACAAACTCGACAGGTCCCGGATCGTCACGTCGCCCGCCGGGATCTCGGAGGTCCGGGAGAACGGCGAGGCCTGCGCGATCACCGGCAGCGCGGCGTACTCGGTGCCCGCCAGCGCCGCCCTGACCACGTCCTCCTGCACCTTGGTGATCAGGTCGATGATCGGGGCGTCCTTGTACCGGGCGTCGACCGTCGTCAGCGTCTCGGTCGCCCGGCCCACCACCTGGTTGACGTACGCGACCACCTTCGCGTGCTCGTCGTCCAGCAGCTTGGTGATCTTCGGGTCGTCGGCGACCGTGTTCGAGTTGCGCAGCGACGCGGAGACCGACTCGACCTGCCACCGGCCCCGGCTGAACACCAGCTCGATGTCGAACAGCGTCAGCCGCTCGGCGTAGCACAGCGGCTCCGAGAGGACCACCGTCTTACCCGTCTGCTCGTTGACGACCTTCAGCTCCGGGATCTCCAGGTGCGCGTGCCCGACGAGGATCGCGTCGATCCCCGGCACCTGCCGGGCCACATTGGCGGCCGCGTCCTCCACGTACGGCAGCTGGTCACCGTAGGACGACTTGCCGGAGGTGCCCGAGTGCGCCGACACCACCACGACGTCGGCACCCATGGCCCGCAGCTTCGGCACCCACTTCGCGGCCTGCTCCTCCAGACCCGGGAAGGCCAGCTTGCCCTGGACGTACGCCTTGTCCCAGATGGCGATGCCGGGGTTGGTCAGACCCAGCACGGCCACCTTGACCGGCGGGGCGCCCGGCACGTGGAACCGCTTGACGAAGTAGGGCGGGAAGGCGGGCTTGAGGGTCTTGGCGTCGACCGCGTTGGCCCCGAGCAGCGGGAAGTCCAGCTGCTCCTCGAACCGGCGCAGCGTCTCGATGCCGTAGTTGAACTCGTGGTTGCCGAGCGCCGCCGCGTCGTACCCGATCGCGTTCATCGCCTGGGCCATCGGGTGCACCGGGCCGCCCTTGGCGGTGATCGGGTCGACCTTCGCGTAGTAGTACGTCAGCGGGGTGCCCTGGATCGTGTCGCCGGCGTCCAGCAGCAGCGTGTTGCAGCGGCCCTTCTCGGCGCGCACCTGCTCGACCAGCGTCGAGATGCGGGCCAGGCCCTGCGCGTTGCCCGCCTTGTCGGCGTACTCCGCGTTCTTGAAGTAGTCCCAGTTGAAGACGTGGCCGTGCAGGTCGGTGGTGCCCATGACGGTCAGCGAGTACCGCTTCCCGTGCTTTCCGGCACCCATGCCCTCGGTGCTCTCCGGGGCCTGCGCCGCCTCGGCCGCCGGAGCCGCCCCACCGGCGATCGCCACTCCCGCTCCGGTCGCGGCGGTCTTCTCAAGGAACTTCCGGCGGTTCAACGGCATCTTTCGGTCTCCTCCGGGGAAGGTCAACAACGCGCGTAGATTCTGACCCGTCCATGACCAGCCGCACCAGACCCGGAAGGTTGCGATCAGGTGACCGGTTCGGGCGAGGGGGCGCACCGGACTCCGCTCACTCGCTCATAGGAGCGAGCCCTCGCACACTTCAACCCTTGTCAACAAGCCTTCACCGAAAGGTTGTTGAGGAGACACGCGGCCCGGATTCCCTACCAGCCGGTAAGGCCTAGGCTCGAACCATGCGCCGAGCAAAGATCGTCTGTACCCTGGGCCCCGCCACCGACTCGTACGACCAGATCAAGGCACTGGTCGAGGCCGGAATGGACATCGCGCGGTTCAACCTCAGCCACGGCACCCACGCCGAACACGAGGAGCGCTACCAGCACGTACGCAAGGCCGCCGACGAAACCGGACGCAGCGTCGGCATCCTCGCCGACCTTCAGGGCCCGAAGATCCGCCTCGGCCGCTTCACCGAGGGCCCCGTACTCCTTGAACGCGGCGACACCTTCACCATCACCGTGGAGGAAGGCACCGAAGGCGACCGCCACCAGTGCGGCACCACCTACGCCGGCCTCGCCGGCGACGTCACCCCCGGCGAACGCGTCCTCGTCGACGACGGCAAGGTCTGCCTAGAAGTCACCGCCGTCGACGGCCCCCGCGTCCGCACCCGCGTCGTCGAGGGCGGCATGGTCTCCGACCACAAAGGCCTCAACCTGCCCGGCGTCGCCGTCTCCGTCCCCGCCCTCTCCGAGAAGGACGAGGACGACCTGCGCTGGGCCCTGCACACCGGCTTCGACCTCGTCGCCCTCTCCTTCGTCCGCAGCGGCAAGGACGCCAAGGACGTCCACCGCATCATGGACGAACAGGGCCGCCGCCTCCCCGTCATCGCCAAGGTCGAGAAGCCCCAGGCCGTCCACAACATCGACGACATCGTCGCCGCCTTCGACGGCATCATGGTCGCCCGCGGAGACCTCGGCGTCGAAATGCCCCTCGAACAGGTCCCCATCGTCCAGAAGCGCGCCATCAAACTCGCCCGGCGCAACGCCAAACCGGTCATCGTCGCCACCCAGATGCTCGACTCCATGATCGACAACTCCCGACCCACCCGCGCCGAGGCCAGCGACGTGGCGAACGCGGTCATCGACGGCACCGACGCGGTGATGCTCTCCGGCGAGACCAGCGTCGGCAAGTACCCCATCGAGACGGTCCGCACCATGGCGAAGATCGTCGAAGCGGCGGAGGAGGACATCCTCGCCAAGGGGCTGCCGCCCCTCACCGAACGCAGCAAGCCCCGCACCCAGGGCGGCGCGGTCGCCCGCGCGGCGGCGGAGATCGGCGACTTCCTCGGCGCCAAGTTCCTGGTCGCCTTCACCCAGTCGGGCGACACCGCCCGCCGCCTCTCCCGCTACCGCTCCCCGATCCCCCTCCTGGCCTTCACCCCCGAGCCGGCCACGCGCTCGCAGCTCAGCGTCTCGTGGGGCGTGGAGACCTTCCTCGGACCGCACGTCGACTCCACCGACGCGATGGTCGACCAGGTCGACGAACTCCTGCTGAAGTACGGCCGCTGCGCCAAGGGCGACGTGGTCGTCATCACGGCAGGCTCCCCACCCGGCGTCTCCGGCTCGACCAACCTGGTCCGCGTCCACCACATCGGGGAGGACGACAGTCCGGAGTAGGGGTGGTCAACGGTCAGTGCTTGGGACCTACGTGGGCGTCCATGAGGGCTACGGAGACTTTGCGGGCGACGGAGACGTTCCGGCCATTTGCCTTCCACTGGACGTGGACGCGGTCGAGGGCGTCCGTGAAGAGCCGGATGATGTCGCCCGACAGGTTGGTGAAGAAGTACCGGGGGTATTCGTAGCGCTTGCGTTCACCCTTGACGAGGCGAGTCGTCCAGTTGGTGATACGGCAGCCGTCGGAGTGGATGAGCCCCCGGATGAACTCCCAGGGGTGCGCGTCGACGATTTCCTGCTGCCACGGTTCCAGCACGATGCGGCGCTCGTGCTTCTTGCCGGGGCCGTGCTGGGGGAACAGGCGGGGCCAGTGCCGCCAATAGCTGGTCACCATCGCGCAGCCCTGTTTCTGCAACGTGTAGACGCCCACGTCGGGACGTACCTTTGTGATGGCCTCGCGGCACTGCTGGATGAGTCCGGGCCACGCATCGGCGCACGCGATTCGTAGGTGGTAGCCGCCGCGCGAGTGGGGGCTGAGGCAGCCGTCGCCCAGGTAGAGGCCGAGCAGGTAGGCGTACGCACGGTCATCGGCGGGAGGCCCGGGGGCCGGAGCGGCTATGCGGGGGAGCGGCTCGAGGCGGTCCTGCCACGAACGGATCGCGGCGCGTGAGATGCCGGTTTCACGGCTCACCGAGTTGAGGCTGCGGCCGTGAGCAAGCAGCGCGAGAGATCGCTTGCGTGTGCTGACGTCGTACATGCGGCCACTGTGTGAGAACGGTGGTGGCGACACGCGGCGAAAAGCGGATGTTCACGAGAATGTGGACATCCGCTTTCGGAGGCTGACCTTGAGATTGAAGGAAAGGTGCCCCAGGTGGGATTCGAACCCACACTGTCCGCTGTTTGAGAGCGGCCTCTCTAACCGGTTGGAGTACTGGGGCCTTCGAAAGGTAGGAAAGCTCCGACCCCTCGCGCACTTACCTTACCGCAGCTAGGTAGGCTCTTGTCAGCAGTACCGCCTGCCCCTACCAAGGAGCCCCCGTGACCGCCCCCGAGTCGCCCCAGCCCGTAGACGCGCCCGACGACGACAAGTCGCACGTGCCTCCGCTGACGACCCGTGTCGTCATCGCCGAGGACGAGGCCCTCATCCGGCTCGACCTGAAAGAGATGCTGGAGGAGGAGGGGTACACCGTCGTCGGTGAGGCCGGGGACGGTGAGCAGGCCGTCGAGCTGGCCCGCGAGCACCGGCCCGACCTCGTCATCCTCGATGTGAAGATGCCCAAGCTGGACGGCATCTCCGCGGCCGAGAAGATCGCCGAGGAGTCCATCGCCCCGGTCCTGATGCTGACCGCCTTCTCGCAGCGCGACCTGGTGGAGCGGGCCCGGGACGCCGGTGCCATGGCCTACCTGGTGAAGCCGTTCAGCAAGAGCGACGTCGTGCCGGCGATCGAGATGGCCGTCTCGCGGTTCACCGAGCTGAGGCAGCTGGAGCAGGAGGTCGCCGATCTCACCCAGCGGCTGGAGACGCGCAAGCTGGTGGACCGGGCGAAGTCGATCCTGCAGACGGAGTACGGACTGACCGAGCCCGCCGCGTTCCGCTGGATCCAGAAGACGTCGATGGACCGCCGCATGTCGATGCAGCAGGTCGCGGAGGCGGTCATCGCGGACAGCGAGGAGAAGAAGGCCGCGAAGAAGGACTGAGCCCGGCTCATGGACGTGACGAGGCCCGCGCCCCGGAGAAGGGGGCGCGGGCCTCGCCGTGTGCGCGGTGCTCAGTCCTCGCCGAGGTAGGCCTTGCGCACCGACTCGTCGTGGAGCAGGTCCTGTCCGCTGCCGGAGAGGACGATGCTGCCGACTTCCATCACGTGTCCCTGGTCGGCGAGCGAGAGCGCCGCCTGCGCGTTCTGCTCGACCAGGAGGATGGTGGTGCCCGTGGACTTCAGCTCGGCGATGGTGGCCATGATCTTCTGCATCATGATCGGGGAGAGACCCATGGAGGGTTCGTCGAGCATGAGCAGCTTGGGCTGGGACATCAGGGCCCGGCCCATGGCCAGCATCTGCTGTTCGCCGCCGGAGAGGGTGCCGGCGGCCTGCTTGCGCCGTTCGCCCAGGATGGGGAACAGGTCGTAGGCGCGCTGGATGTCCTTCTCGATGCCTTCCTTGTCCTTGCGGAGGAAGGCGCCGAGCTGGAGGTTCTCGGCGATGGTGAGGCGCGGGAAGATGTGCCGGCCCTCGGGGGAGTGGGCGAGCCCGAGGGAGACGATCTTGTGCGCGGGTACGCCGGTGAGCGGCTTGCCGTCGAAGACGATGCGGCCGGACGTGGGCTTGAGCAGGCCCGAGAGCGTGCGCAGGGTGGTGGTCTTGCCGGCGCCGTTGGTACCGATGAGGGTGACGACCTGGCCGGCTTCGACGCTGAACGAGATGCCCTTGACGGCTTCGATCTTGCCGTAGGCGACCCTGAGGTCCTCGACCTCCAGCAGTGCGGTCACGGGGTGTCTCCCTTGGTGGTGCCGGCGGCGCTGTCCGCCACCGTGTCTTCGGCGTGGGCCGCTGTGGCCTCCGCCGCCTCGACCTCGGCGGCCTCCGCCTCGCCCGGGTCGCCCTCGAAGGGCTCGCCGAGGTAGGCGGCGACGACGCGCTCGTCGGCCTGGACGACGTCGGAGGTGCCTTCGACGAGCTTCTCGCCCTGGACGAGGACGGCGACGCGGTCGCAGAGGTTGAAGATGAAGCGCATGTCGTGCTCGATGACGAGGACGGCGATGCCCTTGTCGCGGATGGCGAAGACCAGTTCCTCGGTGGTGCGGGTCTCCTGGGGGTTCATGCCGGCCGTCGGCTCGTCGAGCAGCAGCAGACCCGGCTCGCTCGCCAGTGCCCGGGCGATCTCCAGCTTGCGCTGCTCGCCGTAGGGCAGGTTGCGCGCGAGGTGGTCGCGCTTGGCGTCGAGGCCGACGAACTCCAGGAGTTCCATGGCCTTGGCCTCGGACTCCTTCTCGGCCTTGCGGAAGCCGGGTCCGCGCAGGAGCGCGGACCACAGGCCTTCCTTGGTCCGGGTGTGGCGGCCCACGAGGACGTTCTCGAGGACCGTCATGTTGGCGAACAGCCGGATGTTCTGGAAGGTGCGGGCGATGCCCGCCTGGGTCACCAGGTGCGGCTTCGGGGGCAGCACCTTGCCCTGGTAGGCGACGGTGCCCTCGGTGGGGATGTACAGACCGGTGAGGCAGTTGAAGAAGGTGGTCTTGCCGGCGCCGTTGGGGCCGATGAGACCGACGATCTCGCCGCTGTTGACGGTGAAGTCGACGGAGCGGACGGCGGTGAGGCCGCCGAAGCGCATGGTGACGTCACGGGCTTCGAGTACAGGTGTCGTCATGGTGCGTCACGCCCCTGCCTTGGTGGCGGCCGGTTCGTCGGTCAGCGTCTTCTGCGCGGGTACGTCGAGCTGGCCGGTCTCGTGGAACTCCAGCTGGCGGCGGCGGTTGGCGATGATGCCCTCGGGCCGGAAGCGCATCAGCAGGATGAGTGCGATGCCGAAGGCCAGCAGTTCGTAGTTCTGGAGGAACTGGAGCTTCTCGGGGACCAGGTAGAGGACGCTGGCGCCGAGGAGGGGGCCGCTGACGGTGCCCATGCCGCCGAGGACGACGGCGGCGAGGAGGAAGGCGGAGTTGGGCGGGGCGGCGCCTGCGAACTGGTAGGGCTGGGGGTTGACGCTGTAGTTGACGTGGGCCATCACGGTGCCGGCGAGGCCGGCCAGGGAGGCGCCGAGGGCGAAGGCGACCAGCTTGACGCGGAAGCCGTTGATGCCCATGGCGGTGGCGGCGGTCTCGTCCTCGCGGATGGCGATCCAGGAGCGGCCGATGCGGGAGTCGGCGGCGCGGGTGAAGACGAGGACGACGATGGCCGTCACGATGAGCATCAGGAAGAGGTAGTTGGCGAACCGGCCGAGGGTGAACCCGGCGATTTCGTGTGGCTGGCCCAGGTTGAACCCGAAGATGTTCAGGTCGGGGATCTGGGTGATGCCGTTGGGGCCGCGGGTGATGTTCGGTCCGGAGTCGCCGTCGAGGTTGTTGACGGTGATGCGGAAGATCTCTCCGAAGCCGAGGGTGACGATGGCGAGGTAGTCGCCGCGCAGGCGCAGGGTGGGTGCGCCGATGAGGACGCCGAAGACGAGCGAGGCGGCCATGCCGGTGAGGGCCGCGGCCCAGAAGGGGAACTGGACGCCGGAGAAGCGGGAGTACTCGGAGCCGGAGACCAGTGCGGCGGCGTAGGCGCCGACGCCGAGGAAGGCGACGTAGCCGAGGTCGAGCAGGCCGGTGAGGCCGACGACGATGTTCAGGCCGAGGGCGACGGTGGCGAAGATGAGGATGTTGACGCCGACGTTGGCGTTGTGGTCGTCGCTCTGGGTGAAGGGGAAGATGACGGCGGCGAGGAAGGCGAGGGACGCCGCGAAGCCCTTGTGGTGGGCGGAGATGGTGGCGTACCGGTCGACGAGGCCGGTGTGCATCAGGGCCCAGGTGGCGAAGACGACGAGGAGCAGGAAGCCGATGAAGGTCTCGCTGGCGTCGTTGTCGATGCCGATGCCGTACGTGAAGGTGATCAGGGCGAGGGCCGTGCCGGCGGTGATGAAGCCGCGTTCGGCGAGCGGGGAGAGCTTGCCGGGGCGGGGCTGGGCGGGCTTGGTGAGGTAACCCGTCAGGCCGGTGCCGGGTGCGGGGTGCGGCAGGGCGAGGGCCCCGACGACGGGGAGTGCGGAGGCCACCATGGCGACGTAGGCGCCGGGGTCGAGGTTGACCAGGCCGCCGAGGTCGACGGCGATGGCGATGCCGGCGAACCAGCAGACGGTGAAGGCCGCCATGGCCGTCAGGAAGACGGGCGAGGTGGCGTTGCCCGGGTTCAGCCAGCGCAGGCCCGGCACGTCCCACAGGCGGAGGGCGAACAGCAGGGTGAGGGCGCCGGCCACGAGGGCGAGGACCTGCAGGCCCGCCGGGTAGCCGTAGACGGTCAGGTCGCCGGGGAAGTCGGGGGTCCAGGTCCAGCTCATGAACGTGCTGGCGATGGTGCCGACGGCGCCGGCGGCGATGAGGAGGCGGGCGCCGGCGGCGGGCAGCGGGACGGGTCCGCGGCCGGCCGCGGGCGGTGTGGTGGTCGTGTCGGTCATGCTGCTCACGCCCTGTCCGCGACGCGTTCGCCGAGCAGGCCTTGTGGCCTGAAGAGGAGTACGAGGATGAGGAGGACGAAGGCCCACACGGCGGCCCAGCCGCCTCCGCCGAGCTGCTGCATGCCGGGGATGTTGGAGATGTAGGCGGTGGCCATGGCTTCGGCGACGCCGAGGACGAGTCCGCCGAGCATGGCGCCGTAGATGTTGCCGATGCCGCCGAGGACGGCCGCGGTGAAGGCCTTGAGGCCGGCGATGAAGCCCATGTCGTAGGAGACGGAGCCGTACTTGAGGCCGTAGGAGACGCCGGCGACGGCGGCGAAGAAGCCGCCGATGGCGAAGGCGATCACGATGATGCGGTTGGTGTCGATGCCCATCAGCTGCGCGGTGTCCGGGTCCTGCGCGGTGGCCTGCATGGCGCGGCCGGTGCGGGAGAGGCGGACGAAGAAGGCGAGGACGGCCATGCACAGGGGGGCGGCGATGATGAGGAAGATGTCGCCGCTCTGCACGGTCACGGAGCCGATGTGGAGCGGGCCGAAGGGCAACTGGGGGAAGACGCGGGCGGACTTGGCGTCGCCGTCGACGTGGTACCAGTTGAAGACGGCCTGCTGCAGCGCGAGGGACAGGCCGATCGCGGTGATCAGCGGGGCGAGGCGTGGTGCGCCGCGCAGGGGCCGGTAGGCGAAGCGCTCGGCGCCGACGGCGATGAGCACGGCGACCAGGGCGCCGCCGATGAGCATCGCCGGCAGGGCTATCCACATGGATATGCCGTCCGGCAGGACGAGGTAGACCGTGAGGGCGCCGAACCCTCCGGTCATGAAGATCTCGCCGTGGGCGAAGTTGATGAGCTGGACGATGCCGTACACCATCGTGTAGCCGATGGCGATCAGCCCGTACATCGAGCCGAGGAACAGCCCGTTGGCCAGCTGCTGCGGCAGGGTGTTCACCGCATGGCCTCCATGTGGTGGGGAGAGTCAAGGGGGGCGTAGAGGGCGGGCCGCGCGGTGACGGTGGTCTGCGCCGCGCGGCCCTGGTGGTGCCTGGTGTCCGGCTGGGTTACTTCGGGTTGGCGACGCCGCTCTTGACGGACTTCCACTCGCCGTTGGTGACCTGGTAGACGGTCAGCTGCTTGTTGGTGGTGTCACCGAACTCGTCGAACGAGATCTTGCCGGAGATGCCGTCGAAGGACGACTTCTGGACGCCGTCGACGACCTGCTGGCGGGCGTCGGAGGGAAGCTTGCCGTCCTTCACGACCGCGCCGACGGCCTTGATGATGGCGGTGGTGGCGTCGTAGGCGTAGGAGCCGTAGGTGCCGTAGTCGCCGGGGTACTTCTTGGCCTTGTAGGTGTTCACGAAGTCCTTGGCGGCCGGCAGGGTGTCGACCGGGACGCCGATGGAGGTGACGAGGTCGCCCTCGGCGGCCTTGCCGGCGGTCTTGATGTAGGTCGGGGTGAACATGCCGTCGCCGCCGAACAGCGGGATCTTGGCGCCGGCGTCCTTGAGCTGCTTGGTGAGGACCTGGGACTCGTCGTACTGGCCGCCGTAGTAGAGGATGTCGGCGCCCGAGTTCTTGATCTTGGTGACGAGCGTGGAGAAGTCGCGGTCGCCGGTGTTGACGTGGTCGGTGCCGATGACCTTGCCGCCCTGCTTGGCGAACTGCTCCTTGAAGATCTTGGAGAGGCCCGCGCCGTAGGTCTGCTTGTCGTCGACGACGAAGGCCTTCTTCTTCTTGAGGCCGTTGTAGGCGTAGTCGGCGGCGAAGGCGCCCTGGAGGGCGTCGGTGGTCGCGGTGCGGAAGTAGGACTTGAACGGGCGGACCTTCTTGGTCTGCCAGTTCTTGCCCTGCGTCAGCTCGGGGGCGGTGTTGGAGGGGGAGATCTCCACCAGGTTCGCCGAGGCCAGGGTCTGCTGCATCTGCGTGGCCACGCCGGAGTTGAGCGGGCCGACGACACCGAGGACGTCCTTCTCGGCGACGAACTGGGAGGCGTTCTGCTGGCCGGTGGCGGGGATCGCCTTGTCGTCCAGCGCCTTGATCTTGAAGGTGACGCCCGGGACGGTCTTGTTCTTGTTGGCGTCGTCGACGGCGATCTGCGCGCCGTACTGGATGCCGAGGCCCGTGGCGGAGTTCTGGCCGGTCAGGGGGGCGTCGACGCCGATGGTGACCGTGACGTTGCCGCTGTCGCCACTCTTGTTGTCCTTGTCGCGGGAGCCGCAGGCGGTGAGAGTCAGAGCTCCGGTGGTCAGTACGGAGGTCAGAATCACCAGAGAACGCTGTCGCACAATCGATCCTTTCCGCTGGCACGTTCCGCCCCCCGTCGGGGGACGGCGAGCGCCGCGCCGGTACCGAACTCCCGATGGAGCGGTGACTGGCCGTGACTCTAAGCCCGGTACGGGACCTGGGCATCGCCGTGCGCTGGCTTGTGACTTTCTTGTTATGACGACACGGACGGCTGACTTCCGGCCAGGAGGATCTTGGCTGTTTTGGCGGAATTTCCGCTGGGTCCACATTTTGAGAATGTGCACTTCCGGTTGGCCGTGACCGGGGCCCGTGTGCCACCGGGCTGCGGGGTCCTCAAGGGCACCCGGATTGCCCGTCGGTGCGGACTCGGACGGCCCTGAAGCGGACCTCTCGCATTGCGCGTGTGTTACGCAGCGTTACGCCGGGAAAGAGGGTGGTCCGCATTCCGGAATTCCGTGTAATAGGCACCGGTATCACGGTGGCAGAGGAGGGGAACGGTTGCCGGAGGAGAGAATTCCGCTTGGGGTGTGCGGCACCGCGGCGGCGGGAAGTGGCGGACGCCGCAGGGGCGTTGGCGGCGGTGCGGGGCGTGGGGTGCGCGGGGAGAGGGGTGTTGTCTGCGCCCGTGTCGGGCGGGGCGGCAGAAGGCCCGTCAACTGCTGGCGCGGTCAATCTCGTTGAGAGGTGCTGCCGCGGCTCGGCCCCGGCCGTCCGAGGTGGTCCGTGCGGTGGCCGGGGGCGTGCGGGGAGCGGCGGATGCGGTGCGCTCAGCCGGCCGTACCGGCCGGGGCTCCGTCGTTCGGCGTGACGTCCCGGAGCAGGCAGGTCAGCCGGGCGCTGCACACCCGGCGGCCCTGCTCGTCGCTGATCACGATCTCGTACGTCGCCGTCGAGCGGCCCCGGTGCACGGGCGTGGCCACCCCGGTCACCAGGCCCGAGCGGGCCCCGCGGTGATGGGTGCAGTTGAGGTCCACGCCGACCGCGATCTTGGAGCTGCCGCCGTGCAGCATCGAGCCGACCGAGCCCAGGGTCTCCGCGAGCACCGCGGACGCGCCTCCGTGGAGCAGCCCGTACGGCTGTGTGTTGCCCTCCACCGGCATCGTGCCGACGACCCGCTCCGCCGAGGCCTCCGTGATCTGTACACCCATCCGCGTGCCGAGGTGACCGGCGGAGAACAGCGCCTGGAGGTCGACGCCGAGCGCGGCGTACTCGTCGATGACCTCCTGCGGGAACTTCACGTGCTGCTGCTCACCCATGGGCCCGGCTCCGTTCGTGGTACCTGCGTCTCTCGCTGAGCAAACGCTCAGTCGGTCGCCGATTGTTCCAGACGGGTGTCCGGCCGGTTCCGGGCCGGGGGCTCCGGGGCGGGCTGCGGTGCCTCCTCCAGCCGGACCACGACGGACTTGCTGGCCGGGGTGTTGCTGGTGTCGGCGGTGGCGTCCAGCGGCACGAGCACGTTGGTCTCCGGGTAGTACGCCGCCGCGCAGCCCCTCGCCGTCGGGTAGAGCACGACGCGGAAGCCGGGCGCCCGCCGCTCCACGCCGTCGCGCCACTCGCTCACCAGGTCGACGTACGCCCCGTCGGCGACTCCCAGGGCGCGCGCGTCCTCGGGGTTCACCAGGACCACCCGGCGGCCGTTGGTGATGCCCCGGTAGCGGTCGTCCAGGCCGTAGATCGTGGTGTTGTACTGGTCGTGGGAGCGTAGCGTCTGCAGCAGCAGCCGGCCCGCGGGCAGCTCCGGGTACTCCACGGGCGCGGCCGTGAAGTTCGCCTTGCCGGTGGCGGTCGGGAAGCGGCGCTCGTCGCGCGGCGCGTGCGGCAGGGCGAAGCCGCCGGGACGGGACACGCGCGCGTTGAAGTCCTCGAAGCCGGGGATCACGCGCGCGATGCGGTCGCGGACCGCCGCGTAGTCCTTCTCGAACTCCTCCCACGGGACGACGGAGTTCGCGCCGAGCACGCGGCGGGCGAGGGCGCAGACGATGGCCGGTTCGGACTTCAGGTGCGCGCTCGCGGGCGCGAGCCGGCCGCGGGAGGCGTGCACCATGCCCATGGAGTCCTCGACGGTGACGAACTGCTCGCCGCCCGCCTGCACGTCGCGCTCGGTGCGGCCGAGGGTGGGCAGGATCAGGGCGCGCGCGCCCGTGACCACGTGCGAGCGGTTGAGCTTGGTCGACACGTGCACGGTCAGCCGCGCCCGCCGCATGGCCGCCTCGGTGACCTCCGTGTCGGGGGAGGCGGAGACGAAGTTGCCGCCCATGGCGAAGAACACCTTCGCCTCGCCGTCGCGCAGGGCGCGGATGGCCCGTACGACGTCGAAGCCGTGCTCGCGCGGGGGCGCGAACCCGAACTCCCTCTCCAGCGCGTCCAGGAAGGCCGGGGCCGGCCGCTCGAAGATGCCCATCGTGCGGTCGCCCTGCACGTTGGAGTGGCCGCGCACCGGGCACACGCCCGCGCCGGGGCGGCCGATGTTGCCGCGCAGGAGCAGGAAGTTGACGACCTCGCGGATGGTGGGGACGGCGTGCTTGTGCTGGGTGAGGCCCATGGCCCAGCAGACGATGGTCCGCCGGGAGGCGAGCACCATGGCGAGAGCCTGCTCGATCTCCGCGCGGCTCAGGCCGGTGGCCGCCAGCGTCTCGTCCCAGTCGGCGGCGCGGGCGGCCTCGGCGAACTCCTCGTAACCGTGTGTGTGTTCCCGGACGAAGGTCTCGTCGACCGCGCCCTCGGTCTCCAGTACGAGCTTGTTGAGGAGCCGGAAGAGGGCCTGGTCGCCGCCGATGCGGATCTGCAGGAACAGGTCGGTGAGCGCGGCGCCCTTCAGCATGCCCTGCGGGGTCTGCGGGTTCTTGAAGCGCTCCAGGCCGGCCTCGGGCAGCGGGTTGACGCTGATGATCTTCGCGCCGTTCGCCCTGGCCTTCTCCAGCGCGGACAGCATGCGCGGATGGTTGGTGCCCGGGTTCTGCCCGGCGACGATGATCAGGTCCGCCTTGTACAGGTCCTCCAGCAGGACACTGCCCTTGCCGATGCCGATCGTCTCGGCCAGCGCCGAGCCGGACGACTCGTGGCACATGTTGGAGCAGTCGGGGAGGTTGTTGGTGCCCAGTTCGCGCGCGAAGAGCTGGTACAGGAACGCGGCCTCGTTGCTGGTGCGGCCGGAGGTGTAGAAGACGGCCTCGTCGGGGGAGCCGAGGGCGGCGATCTCCTCGGCGATCACGGAGAAGGCCCGCTCCCAGCTGACCGGCTGGTAGTGGTCCTCCCCTTCGGGGAGGTACATGGGGTGCGTGAGCCGGCCCTGCTGCCCCAGCCAGTAGCCGCTGCGGCGGGCGAGGTCGGTGACGGAGTGCGCGGCGAAGAACTCCGGGGTCACCCGGCGCAGGGTGGCCTCCTCGGCGACCGCCTTGGCGCCGTTCTCGCAGAACTCCGCCTTGTGCCGGTGGTCCGGCTCCGGCCAGGCGCAGCCCGGGCAGTCGAAGCCGTCCTTCTGGTTCACCCGCAGCAGGGTCAGCGCGGTGCGCTTCACGCCCATCTGCTGCTGGGCCATGCGCAGCGTGTGCCCGACGGCGGGCAGCCCCGCCGCCGCGTGCTTCGGCTCCCCGACCCGCGGCGCGTCCTGCACCGGATCCCCCATGGGCGGCTTAGACACCATCGCACGGCTCCCCTTCGACCTGTGAAAGTACGGCTCCGATCCTCCCACGGGCCACCGACAGGGGGCCGGGGTGGGAACGGACGGGTGGCGGCGACGGGCCGGGCGGGCGTCGCTCGGTGGGTTCCGGTGTTGCGGGTCCCGGAGCCGGCCGGTGCGCTCCGTCCGCCGCGAGCCGATCGGCCCGAGGAGGTCGGCCGGGGCCGCCGATCAGGCCGTACCCGCGCCCACCCCACTGCGCCCCCGCAGCACCAGGGTGCGGACGCATCCCCGGCGGAGCCGTCCCGCGGAGCCCTCCCGGAGCCGCCCCGCGCTGCGGTGTCAGTCGGGCGTGGCAGGATCGGGGGCGTGGCAGAGACAGCATCGAAGAAGACCGACAAGAACCCCGGCGGCACCCGTCCCAGGCTGATGCTCATGGACGGGCACTCGCTGGCCTACCGCGCGTTCTTCGCGCTGCCCGCGGAGAACTTCACCACCGCGACGGGCCAGCCGACGAACGCGATCTACGGTTTCGCGTCGATGCTGGCCAACACCCTGCGCGACGAGGCGCCCACGCACTTCGCGGCCGCGTTCGACGTCTCCCGCAAGACCTGGCGCTCGGAGCGGTTCACCGAGTACAAGGCGAACCGCTCCAAGAGCCCGGACGAGTTCAAGGGCCAGGTCGAGCTGATCGGCGAGCTGCTCGACGCGATGCACGCGCACCGCTTCGCCGTCGACGGGTACGAGGCGGACGACATCATCGCCACCCTCGCCACCCAGGCCGAGGCCGAGGGCTTCGAGGTGCTGATCGTCACCGGCGACCGCGACTCCTTCCAGCTGGTCAGCGAGCACACCACCGTGCTGTACCCCACGAAGGGCGTCTCCGAGCTGACCCGCTTCACCCCGGAGAAGGTCTTCGAGAAGTACGGGTTGACGCCCGCCCAGTACCCGGACTTCGCGGCCCTGCGCGGCGACCCCTCCGACAACCTCCCCGGCATCCCCGGCGTCGGCGAGAAGACCGCCGCGAAGTGGATCAACCAGTTCGGCTCCTTCGCGGAGCTGGTCGAGCGCGTCGACGAGGTCAAGGGCAAGGCCGGGCAGAACCTCCGCGACCACCTGGAGTCGGTCAAGCTCAACCGCGTCCTCACCGAGCTGGAGCGGGACGTCGAGCTGCCCAGCACGGTCGCCGACCTGCAGCGCGCCCCGTACGACCGCAAGGCCGTCGCGATGGTCCTGGACACCCTGGAGATCCGCAACCCCTCCCTGCGCGAGCGTCTCTTCGCCGTGGACCCCGGCGCCGAGGAGGCCGAGGTCACCCCGGTCACGGCGGACGGCGTGGAGCTGGACGGCGCGGTCCTGGGCACCGGGGAGCTGGCTCCCTGGCTCGCCGAGCACGGCACCGGCACGCTGGGCGTCGCCACCGTCGACACCTGGGGGCTCGGCACCGGCTCGGTCGCGGAGGTCGCGCTGGCCGCGGCGGGGGGAGCGGCCGCCTGGTTCGACCCCTCCGAGCTGGACGAGTCCGACGAGAACGCCTTCGCGGGCTGGCTGGCCGACGCCGGCCGGCCCAAGGTGCTCCACAACGCCAAGGGCGCGATGCGCGTCTTCGCCGAGCACGGCTGGTCCGTCGAGGGCGTCGCCATGGACACCGCGCTCGCCGCGTACCTGGTCAAGCCCGGCCGCCGCTCCTTCGACCTGGACGCGCTGTCCCTGGAGTACCTGCACCGCGAGCTGGCCCCGGCCGCCGCGGCCGACGGCCAGCTGGCCTTCGGCGCGGACGACGGTGCCGAGGCCGAGGCCCTGATGATCAAGGCCCGCGCCGTCCTGGACCTCGGCGAGGCCTTCGAGGCCCGGTTGCAGGAGGTCGGCGCGGCGGACCTGCTCCGGGACATGGAGCTGCCCACCTCCGCCCTGCTCGCCCGGATGGAACGCCACGGCATCGCGGCCGACCACGCCCACCTCGAGGCGATGGAGCAGATGTTCGCGGGTGCCGTGCAGCAGGCGGTGAAGGAGGCGCACGCGGCGGCCGGCCACGAGTTCAACCTGGGTTCGCCCAAGCAGCTCCAGGAGGTCCTCTTCGGCGAGCTGGCGCTGCCCAGGACGAAGAAGACGAAGACCGGCTACACCACCGACGCCGACGCCCTCGCCTGGCTCGCCACCCAGACCGACAACGAGCTGCCGGTGATCATGCTGCGCCACCGCGAGCAGGCGAAACTGCGCGTCACGGTCGAGGGCCTGATCAAGACCATCGCCGGTGACGGCCGTATCCACACCAGCTTCAACCAGACGGTCGCCGCGACCGGCCGCCTGTCCTCCACGGACCCGAACCTGCAGAACATCCCGGTCCGCACCGACGAGGGCCGGGCCATCCGCCGCGGCTTCGTGGTCGGCGAGGGCTTCGAGTCCCTGATGACCGCCGACTACAGCCAGATCGAACTGCGCGTGATGGCCCACCTCTCCGAGGACGCGGGCCTGATCGAGGCGTTCACCTCGGGCGAGGACCTGCACACCACGGTCGCCTCGCAGGTCTTCTCCGTCGAGCGGGACGCGGTGGACGCGGAGATGCGCCGCAAGATCAAGGCGATGTCCTACGGCCTCGCCTACGGCCTGTCCGCCTTCGGCCTCTCCCAGCAGCTGAACATCGAGGCGGCCGAGGCGCGCGTGCTGATGGACACCTACTTCGAGCGTTTCGGCGGGGTGCGGGACTATCTGCGCCGAGCGGTCGACGAGGCGCGGGCCACGGGCTACACGGCCACCCTGTTCGGGCGCCGCCGCTACCTTCCGGACCTCAACAGCGACAACCGCCAGCGCCGCGAGGCGGCCGAGCGCATGGCGCTGAACGCGCCCATCCAGGGCACGGCGGCCGATATCGTCAAGATCGCCATGCTCCACGTCGACCGGGCCCTGCGCGAGGCCGGCCTCAGGTCCCGCATGCTCCTCCAGGTCCACGACGAAATCGTCCTGGAGATCGCCCCGGGCGAACGCGCGGCCGTGGAGGAGATCGTCCGCCGCGAGATGGCGGGCGCGGTCCGCCTGAGGGCGCCGCTGGACGTGTCCGTGGGTGTGGGCCCCGACTGGGAGTCCGCGGCCCACTAGCCCCCGGCGACCCGCTGAAGGGGGGCGCTGGCCCCGGTTGTCCCCACGGGCGTGGACAGCCGGGGACAGCGCCCGCTCCACCGCACAGCGGCCCCCGGCGGTGCCGAACCCACCGCGCTCCCGTGACCGCACCCCTCCCGGCAGGGCCCTTCACTCACGTGGCCCCCGCCAAAACGCCCCCCGGGCGTCCCAGCCGCAACACTGCGGGCATGGGTATACGCATGCTCCACCGCCGGACGCCCGAGGCACGAGGCGGCACCCCGGCCCGGGCGGACACCGCCTCGGCCCAGGTCACGCCCGTCTCGCCGGTCCCGGCCCTCGCGGCCGACGCAAGCACCGCCCGCATCCCCGCCGACCTGGCGGCGACCCTGCGCAGAGCCCGGACGGCGCTGCGCGGAACCGCTGCCGGGCTCCTGGCCGGATTCCGCCCCGCCGGACCGGACGGCACCCCCGCCTGGCGCCTGGGAACCGATCTCGTCCGCGGCTATCTCGCGCTGCTCCTCACGCTGGTCCCGAGACCACGCCCCCGGCCCCGGCTGACCGTCTTCGTCGCTCCCCTCACCGGCCGGCCGGCCGGCCCCGGCCGGAGCCCACGGCCTCCGCAGAGTCCCGGGGACCGCCCGCTGCCGGGGCCGGACGCCACACCCTGACCCCGACGGCGTACAGCAGCAGGCCCAGGACCAGCCCCGCGCCCGCCCCGAAGCACAGCGTGGGCACCAGGTCCCGCACGCCGGCCGTGGTCCCGCAGCACTCCCACCACCGGCCGGCCCGCTGCACCGCTCCGGCCCCGGCGCAGCCGCCGATCACCGCGCCGGCCCACCACCGGTCCCGTACCGACAGCACCGGCACCCCCACGCGCTCCCCGCCGGGCACCCGCCGCAGCGCACGGAGCACGAAAACGGCGATCACGAGGGCGCCCGCCGCCGAACTGCCGTACTGCAGCCACAGGTACAGCGGCATGCCCGCAAGGATCCGGCCGAGCGCCGGGATCAGCCGTGACCCCCACCGGTCGTGGTGCGTGAACGCGTCCCAGACCACATGCGTCAGCGCCCCGAGCACCGCCGAGACGTAACCCCACAGCACGGAGACGGCCCGCACGCGCGCGTGCGGCGCGCCGCAGCGCAGCAGGGCGGCCGGACGGCCCTGCCGGGACAGGGGCAGCAGCGCGACCAGCGGCTCACGGACGAGCAGCCACGCACCCACCAGCGCCCAGGAGATGAGGACGTCCACGCCGGCCACACCGGCGAAGGAGTGCGTGACCTCCCCGAACTCCATGCCGCCCGGCAGCACGTTCGCCGCGTAGTAGGGCATGTCGGGCGCGAACGAACCCATGACGAGCACCGAGGGCACCAGTCGGCCCCGGCCGCCGCCGTCCCGTCGTACCGCGGGCAGCACGGCCGCCGCGTGGCTGAGCGTGAACGGCAACGAGGCCCCCCGGAACGGTCGTCGGCGATGGCGGCGGAACGATGATCACGCCCTTCCCAGTATGCGTGAGCCCCGCCCCGGGCCGCGGGTGCCGACCGCAGGTGACCGGACGGTGAAATCCGGGCGTCAACGGGTGCCCAGGCCACGCGACTTGTCGTAGGGTCACCTGGGTCGCCGTGCCCGGCGCACGGTCGAACACGCATCGCACAAATCGAAAGGCGGAACAGGGGCAACCAGAACACCGGGTCAACCGTCACACCAGGGCGAGGCACACAGACGGAGACGGACGCACACGGGTCCACGGGAGGGTTCACTCTATGGCGGCGCATTTCGGCAGGCGGTTGCGCAAGGGAGCGGCGACCACCGCGGTGGCCGCGGCAGCGGTCGCGGCACTGTCCGCGTCCCAGGCTCCGGGAGCGACCGGCGACGACCACGGCAGACAGGCCGCGGCCGGGGCCGCCACCCCCGCACCCGACACGACCGCCGCTGCCGGCGGCGGCGGGGACGCCACCGCCAACTCGCCGTACTACACGGACCTTCCGCCGCTGCACAGCCCCAACCCGTCCCCGGCACCCGGCAGCACGCCCTCGGTCTCCGGCGGTGACACCGAAGGGGGCATCCCCGCCACCGTCCTCGACGCCTACAAGAGGGCCGAGGCCGAGCTGCGTTCCTCCAAGCCGGGCTGCAACCTGCCCTGGCAACTGCTGGCCGCCATCGGCAAGGTCGAGTCGGGCCAGGCCCGCGGCGGCCGGGTCGACGCGAACGGCACGACGCTGGGCCGCATCCTCGGCCCCCAGCTCGACGGCAACGGCTTCGCGCTCATCAAGGACACCGACCACGGCGCGTACGACGGCAACAGCTCCTACGACCAGGCCGTCGGACCGATGCAGTTCATCCCGTCCACCTGGGCCTGGGCCGGCCGCGACGGCAACGGCGACGGCAAGAAGGACCCCAACAACGTCTACGACGCCGCCCTGGCCGCCGGGCACTACCTGTGCCGCGCCGGCTGGAACCTGTCCGACGAGGCCGACCTGCACCGGGCGATCCTCAGCTACAACAACTCGCAGGACTACCTGAACCTGGTCCTGAGCTGGATGGAGTACTACCGCAAGGGCACCCACTCCATCCCGGACGGCACCGGCTCCGTGCCCAGCCACCGCAGCGACGGCAGCGGCCCCCGGCATCCCGCCGGGCAGCGGAAGCCCTCCCACCCGCGGACGGCCGAGCCGGCCCCGAAGCCCCACAAGCCCCACCAGCCCGGCGGCGGCCAGGAGAGCCCCGAACCGAAGCCGCCCGCGCCGCCGGTCCCGCCGAAGCCGCCCACGCCCTCCGAGACCGTGGACCACCTCGCGGACGCCGGCACCGGGAAGCTCACCGCCACGGCCGGCGAAGCGTTCGGCCGGCGGATCAGCACCCGTGCCGAGACGAAGGCCGGCATGGCCGTCGGCAAGGTCAGGGTCCGGTTCACCATCACCGGAGACACCGACGCCACCTTCGCCGGCGGCGAGACCGTGGCCACGATCGCCACCGACGCCAAGGGAGTGGCGGTCGCCCCGGCGCTCCAGGCCGGCGAGAAGACCGGCGACTTCAAGATCACCACGGCCGTCGTCGGCCACCAGGCCAAGGGCGTCGACTACACGGCCACCGTCACCGAGCGCCCCGCCGACACCCTCGCCCGCACCGGCGACACCCCGCTGAGCTGCACCCCGGGCGGCGAGTTCGCCGACCAGGTCCAGGTGGAGGCCACCTACAAGGGCGCCGCCGCCGGCAAGGTGGCGGTCACCGCCACGCTGATCAAGTCCGCCGACGACGCCACCGAGAACGACAAGGGCCCCTACTTCAAGGACGCCGACGGCAAGCCCGTCCGTACCCTGACCGGCCTCCTGACCGACGCCAAGGGCCGGCTCACGCTGCCGAAGCTCTACGCGGACGACACCACCGGCACCTTCCTGCTGCGCCTCACCACCCCCGGCGGCGGGACCCTCACCGTGAACCTGACGGTCGCCGCGGCCGACGCCCCGGCCGACCCCTCGCCGAGCCCGTCCGCGACCTCCTGACACCACGGCCCGCCCAGGCGGGCAGGGCGCCCCTCCCGCTCCGGCGGGAGGGGCGCCCTGCGTTCGTGCGCGACCTGCGCGAGGCCGTCGCCCCGAGGACCGGCACCCGCCCGGGGCGCCTCCCGCGCCGGTCAGCGTCCGAGCCGCGTGTTGGTGTGCCGGGTGGGCTCCGCGGTCGCCGGATCCTCGGGCCACGGATGCTTCGGATACCGGCCGCGCAGCTCGGCGCGCACGCTCCGGTAGCCGTCCGTCCAGAACGACGCGAGGTCCGCCGTGACGGCGGCGGGCCGCCCGGCGGGGGAGAGCAGATGCACGAGCAACGGCACTCCGGCCACGGCCGGCGTCTCCCGCAGCCCGAACATCTCCTGCAGCTTCACCGCGAGCACGGGCCGCTCCGGGTCCGCGTAGTCGATCCGGATTCCGGACCCGCTCGGCACGGTGATCCGCTCGGGCGCCAGGTCGTCCAGCCGGGCGGCCTCCCCGCCCGCCCACGGCAGCAGCCGCGCCAGCGCCTGCCCGGCGTCGATCCGGGCGAGATCGGCCCGCCGCCGGGCCCGGCTCAGCTCCGGCTCCAGCCACTCGTCCACCCGCGCGTGAAGCGCCTCGTCCGACACGTCCGGCCACGGCTGCCCGAGGTGGGCGCGCAGGAACGCCAGCCGCTGCCGCAGCGACCTCGCCCCCGGCGACCAGCGCAGCAGCCCGAGCCCCTCCTGCCCGAGCCCTTCGAGCAGCGCGCCGCGCACCAGCGCGGGATCGACGTCCCTCAGCGGCCGTACGGCCAGTTCGACGGCCCCCAGCCGCTCCACCCGGCGGGCCACCACGTCCCCGCCGGCCCAGTGCACCTCGTCCCGCTCGGTCAGCAGCGCCCCGGCCGCCGCCCGCGCCACGTCCTCCCGCACGGCGGCCCCGAGCCGCACGCGCGCGTGCCCCTTCCCGGCAGGCCGATCGGCCACGGCGACGACGATCCAGGGCGCCCCGCGCAGCGCCGACCCGTCCACCGGCTCGGCACGCGTCCCCGACACCATGAGGTACGACCCGCCGTCCAGCTTGGCCACCCGCTCGGGATACGCCAGAGCGGCGACGAGCCCGACCAGCCGTTCCTCCGGCCCACCGGCCGAAAGGCCACCCCCGACCCCGCCCCCGCCGCCCGAGCCCTCACCCCCGCCCACCCGCACCGCCCGTCCCCCCGCCCCGGGCCGGCCATCCGCCGCGATCGGCATCGCGGACGAGGGACGGGCGCCCCGCTGTGGCGGGCGGCCCTCCGCTCCCGCCGCGGCATGCGCTCCGACCGGAGCGTCCGCCCGGGGTGCGGAGCCACCCTGGCCCGCTGCGCGACCGCTGTCAGCCGGGGCGTTCCTCGGCGTCGCCGGGTCATGAGCTCCGGTGCCGGGCTCAGCCGGGGCGTCCGCCGGCGGCGGGGAGTCGCCCGTACCTGCCGGGGCGTCGGTCCCGGGCCGGGCGTCCCGATGCGGCGGCCGGCCGTCCGTTCCGTCGGCGGGGGTGACCGTCTCGTCCGGCACCTCCGCCGAGGACCCGTCCTCGTGGGCGGGCGGACGGGCGGGATCCGTGGAGAGGGCCCGCAGGCGCCGTACCTCCGCGGCCCACCGCGCTGCGTAGGCGTCACCCCCGCGCCGGGCGCGCCGCAAGGCGGCCGCGAGGTCATCCCCGTACTCGCGCGGGACCTCCTCGGACAGCAGGGCGACGACCTCGGCGCCTTCACCCGACGTGTCCAGCAACGCCCGCCCCAGCCGCGGATGCACCCCCAGCCGGGCCAGCCGCACCCCGCGCGGCGTGGCCCGCCCGGCGGAGTCCACCGCCCCTACGGCGGCCAGGACCTCACGCGCCGCCGCCATCGCCCCGCCGGGCGGGGCGTCCAGCAACGCCAGCCCGGAGGCGTCGGGATCGCCCCAGCACGCCGCCTGAAGCGCGAACGCGGTCAGGTCGGCCACCTTGATCTCCGGCGCCGGAAAGGCCGTCAGGCGGGCGTCCTCGGCCTCCGTCCAGCACCGGTAGACCACGCCCGGCGCCTCGCGCCCGGCCCGCCCGGCGCGCTGCCGTCCGGCCGCGCGGGACGCCCGTACGGTGGTCAGCCCGCTCAGCCCGCGCGCGTGGTCCACCCGCGGCTCCCGCGCCAGCCCCGAGTCCACGACCACCCGCACCCCGGGCACCGTCAGCGACGACTCCGCCACCGACGTCGCCAGCACCACCCGGCGCCGCCGGCCGGGTGCCAGCACCGCGTCCTGCACGGCGGCCGGCGCCCGCCCGTGCACCTGGAGCACGTCCACGTCCCCGAGATCCCCCAGCTGCCCCGCCACGCGCGCGATCTCGCCCACGCCGGGCAGGAAGCACAGGACGTCCCCCTGCCGCTCGGCCAGCGCCCGCCGCACCACCGACGCCACGTGCCCGAGCAGCGCCGGGTCCACCCGCATCCCATGAGGCGGCCGCACCGGACGGGCCGGAGGCGCCCACACCACCTCGACCGGATGCGCGACGCCCGCCGCCTCGACCACCGGCGCCCCGCCGAGCAGCTCCGCCCAGCCCGCCGCGTCCGTGGTCGCCGACGCGGCCACCAGCCGCAGCTCCGGCCGCAGGGTCTGCCGTACGTCCCACAGGAAGGCGGCAGCCGTGTCGGCGTCCAGATGACGCTCGTGGCACTCGTCGAGCACCACCGCGTCGACGCCCGCGAGCTCCTGGTCGCGCTGCAGCCGCTGCAGCAGCACACCGGTGGTCACGACCTCCACGCGCGTGTGCCGCCCCACGGTCCGCTCGCCGCGCACGGTGTGCCCGACACTGCCGCCGGGCTTCTCGCCGAGCAGCCACGCCATGCGCCGGGCCGCCGCCCGCGCGGCGATGCGGCGCGGCTCGGCCACCACGACCCGCCGCGCGGGACCACCGCCCACCAGGCCCGCCAGGACCAGCGGCACCAGCGTCGTCTTGCCGGTGCCGGGCGGCGCCACCAGGACGGCCGTGCCGTCCGCGTCCAAGGCGTCGGCCAGGGCGGGCAGGGCGGTGCGCACGGGCAGCGCGTCCAGGGCGTCGTAACGGATCACGTCACCAGTGTCGTACGTCGGCGCGCACGCGCCCCGGGCGCGCGGGCGCCCACGCGCCCGTGCCTCCGTGATCAGCCGCGCGTGTCAGTCGCGCTCGCACACGAAGATCGCCGTGCCGGGGATCAGGTTCCCCCGCAGCGGGGACCAGCCGCCCCACTCCGAGGTGTTCCAGGCCGGCCACTCCGGCTCCACCAGGTCCACCAGGCGGAAGCCCGCGGCCACGATGTCGCGGACCCGGTCGCCGATCGTCCGGTGGTGCTCGACGTACACCGCGCGGCCTTCGTCGTCCTGCTCGACGTACGGCGTGCGGTCGAAGTAGGACGCGGCGACCGTGAGGCCCTCGGGGCCCGGCTCGTCCGGGAACGCCCAGCGCAGGGGGTGCGTCACCGAGAAGACGAACCGGCCGCCCGGCCGCAGCACCCGGCGCACCTCGCTCAGCACCAGCCGGGGGTCCGCCACGAACGGCAGCGCCCCGTACGCGGAGCACGCCAGGTCGAAGGAGCCGTCCGCGAAGGGCAGCGCGCCGGCGTCGGCGCAGACGAGGGGAAACGATCCGCCGATGCGCAGCGCGTGCTGGAGCTGGCGGTGCGACAGGTCCAGGGCCACCGGCCGGGCCCCCTGCCCGGCCAGCCAGCGCGCGCACTGGGCCGCGCCCGCGCCGATCTCCAGGACCGACCTGTCCTTCAGCTCCTCCGGCGGGCCGAGCAGCTCGGCCTCCACCTCGTCCAGGCCCTCCGGGCCCCACACGAAGCGGTCGTCTCCGAGGAACGTCCCGTGCTCGACCTGGTACTCGTCCGCGTTGCGGTCCCACCAGCCCCGGTTGGCCCGGCTGCTCTCCGCGACCCCGGCGTGACGCCGGGTGGCTTCCGGCTCGAACCCCTCCGGGTCGAGCGGTTCCGGCTCTTGGATGATCGGCTCCCTCGTCGTACTCTTCCGTCCAACCCGCCGGGAGACGGTGTGTCGCGGAAGGGGTCCCGAAGGCCTGCGTGGCCTCCTGGGACGCTTCTTGTGCCGGAAATGCGGCGATCCGCCCCGGGTGTGCGCCTTCGCGCATTGACCCTGCCCGGCTGCCCCCGTATGCTACAAGTTGCGCTGCGGGCCTGCGCACCTCAGACGTAGCAGGCTGCGCTCGCATCTGTTGTATGTCCCCTCGGTTCTCGAGGCGCCGTCACCGGTTCGCCGGTGAGGCGCTTCCTTGGCTGTCCGGCTTCTGCAGAGCGAAACGGGCTCCCGGCGTAAGCAGTACCTACGACTTCAATGTCCGTACCGGAGCCCTTTCCCACATGACGAGCAGCACCGAGACCACCGCCACCACCCCGCAGGTAGCGGTCAACGACATCGGTAACGAGGAAGCCTTCCTCGCCGCGATCGACGAGACGATCAAGTACTTCAACGACGGCGACATCGTCGACGGCGTCATCGTGAAGGTCGACCGGGACGAGGTCCTGCTCGACATCGGTTACAAGACCGAAGGCGTTATCCCGAGCCGCGAGCTCTCCATCAAGCACGACGTCGACCCCAACGAGGTCGTCGCCGTGGGCGATGAGATCGAGGCCCTGGTCCTCCAGAAGGAGGACAAGGAAGGCCGCCTCATCCTGTCCAAGAAGCGCGCTCAGTACGAGCGTGCCTGGGGCACGATCGAGAAGATCAAGGAAGAGGACGGGATCGTCACCGGTACCGTCATCGAGGTCGTCAAGGGTGGTCTCATCCTCGACATCGGCCTCCGTGGCTTCCTCCCGGCCTCCCTGGTCGAGATGCGCCGTGTCCGCGACCTCCAGCCCTACGTGGGCAAGGAGCTCGAGGCCAAGATCATCGAGCTGGACAAGAACCGCAACAACGTGGTCCTGTCCCGCCGTGCCTGGCTGGAGCAGACCCAGTCCGAGGTCCGCCAGACGTTCCTCACGACCCTGCAGAAGGGTCAGGTCCGCTCCGGCGTGGTCTCCTCGATCGTCAACTTCGGTGCCTTCGTGGACCTGGGTGGCGTCGACGGTCTGGTCCACGTCTCCGAGCTGTCCTGGAAGCACATCGACCACCCCTCCGAGGTCGTCGAGGTCGGCCAGGAGGTCACGGTCGAGGTCCTGGACGTCGACATGGACCGCGAGCGCGTCTCCCTGTCGCTGAAGGCGACCCAGGAAGACCCGTGGCAGCAGTTCGCCCGCACCCACCAGATCGGCCAGGTCGTGCCCGGCAAGGTCACGAAGCTGGTTCCGTTCGGTGCGTTCGTCCGCGTCGACGAGGGCATCGAGGGTCTGGTCCACATCTCCGAGCTGGCCGAGCGCCACGTGGAGATCCCGGAGCAGGTCGTCCAGGTCAACGACGAGATCTTCGTCAAGGTCATCGACATCGACCTCGAGCGCCGTCGCATCAGCCTCTCGCTGAAGCAGGCCAACGAGTCCTTCGGTGCCGACCCGGCCTCGGTCGAGTTCGACCCGACCCTGTACGGCATGGCCGCGTCCTACGACGACCAGGGCAACTACATCTACCCCGAGGGCTTCGACCCCGAGACCAACGACTGGCTCGAGGGCTACGAGAAGCAGCGCGAGGAGTGGGAGCGCCAGTACGCCGAGGCGCAGTCCCGCTTCGAGCAGCACCAGCAGCAGGTCATCAAGTCCCGCGAGGCGGACGCCCAGGCCGCTGCCGAGGGTGGCGAGGCCGCCGCTCCGGCCGCGTCGGGTGGCGGTTCGTACTCCTCCGAGGGTGCGGACACCTCCGGTGCCCTGGCCTCGGACGAGGCGCTCGCCGCGCTGCGCGAGAAGCTGGCCGGTGGCCAGAGCTGATCGCTAGCCGCTGGGCTTAGCCGACAGCGCTGAGGGGCCGTACCTTCCGGGGTACGGCCCCTCGGACGTGTTCCCCCGTCCTGTACCGGCTCCCGGGGATCCCTGATCAGCGGCGTGTCGCGGGAATGCCCCCGGCCCGGGGCGCGTTGGCGCCTACGGACACGAGGAGGAGCGGTCACAGTGCTTGATCCCCAGGGTTTGTACGCATGGGAGCCGAAGGGCCTCGCCGTGGTCGACATGGCGCTCGCCCAGGAGTCGGCCGGCCTTGTCATGCTCTACCACTTCGACGGATACATCGACGCGGGCGAGACCGGCGACCAGATCGTCGACCGGCTCCTCGACTCACTGCCCCACCAGGTCGTGGCGCGCTTCGACCACGACCGGCTGGTGGACTACCGGGCCCGCCGCCCGCTGCTCACCTTCGAACGGGACAGCTGGACCGACTACGAGGTGCCCGCCCTCGAGGTCCGCCTCCTGCAGGACGCCACCGGCGCCCCCTTCCTGCTGCTGTCCGGCCCCGAGCCGGACGTGGAGTGGGAGCGGTTCGCGGCGGCCGTGGCGCAGATCGTGGAGCGGCTCGGCGTCCGCCTCTCGGTGAACTTCCACGGCATCCCCATGGGCGTCCCGCACACCCGCCCGGTGGGCCTGACCCCGCACGGCAACCGGACCGACCTGGTCCCGGGCCACCGCAGCCCCTTCGAGGAGGCGCAGGTGCCCGGCAGCGCCGAGGCGCTGGTCGAGTACCGCCTCACCCAGGCGGGCCACGACGTCCTGGGCGTCGCCGCGCACGTACCGCACTACATCGCCCGCTCCCCGTACCCCGACGCGGCCCTGACCGTCCTGGAGGCCGTCACGGCCGCCACGGGCCTGGTGCTGCCGGGCGTCGCGCACGCCCTGCGCACGGACGCGCACCGCACCCAGACGGAGATCGACCGGCAGATCCAGGAGGGCGACGAGGAACTGACCGCCCTCGTCCAGGGCCTCGAGCACCAGTACGACGCCGCGGCGGGCGCGGAGACCCGGGGCAACATGCTCGCCGAACCGGTCGAGATCCCGTCCGCCGACGAGATCGGGCGCGAGTTCGAACGCTTCCTGGCGGAACGCGAGGGCGACGGCTAGGGTCTTTCGTCCGGATCATGCCGGGCTCGCGGGCCGGTACCGGTGCCGCGGTGGCCCCGCCGGTGGCAGGGCCTAAGCTTCCGCTCATGCTGACAGTGGGACTGACCGGCGGCATCGGTGCCGGCAAGAGCGAGGTGTCACGGCTGCTCGTGGAGCACGGGGCCGTGCTGATCGACGCCGACCGCATCGCACGCGAGGTCGTCGCACCCGGCACGCCCGGACTCGCGGCCGTGGTGGAGGCGTTCGGCGAGGGCGTCCTGACCACCGACGGAAGCCTCGACCGGCCGGCGCTCGGCTCCCTCGTCTTCGCCGACCCGGAGAAGCTGGCGGTCCTCAACGCGATCGTCCATCCGCTGGTGGGCGCCCGTTCCCGCGAACTGGAGAGCGGGGCCGCCGAGGACGCCGTGGTCGTCCACGACGTCCCGCTGCTCACCGAGAACGGCCTGGCACCGCTGTACGACCTCGTCATCGTCGTCGACGCCGACCCCGCCACCCGGCTCGACCGGCTCGTACGACTGCGGGGCATGGCCGAGGACGACGCACGCGCGCGCATGGCCGCGCAGGCCACCCGCGAGCAGCGCTGGAAGATCGCGGACATCGTGATCGACAACGACGTGCCGCTGGACGCGCTGCGCGAGCGCGTGGCGGACGTCTGGGACGAGCTGGTGCGCCGGGAACGGGAACGGCGCACGGCATCCGGGGCCGCCCCGCACGCCACCGCCCCGCGCGGAGACGGCCGGGCCGGGGACGGCACGGAATAGCGGCCCGCGCGCGGGGCGTTGAACCGCTTCAGTGAGGGAAGGATTTCGCCGTGCCCGAGACCAGCGGTCCGACCGGACGTACCCCGGAGACGCATGTCATCGACTTCCGCGCGGCCGAGCAGCTGCTCAACGCGCGCGATCCGCGGGGCGCGGTGAAACTGCTCGACTCAGTCATCGCCGCACACCCCGAGAACACCGCGGCCCGGCTGCTGCGCGCGCGTGCCTTCTTCGCGGCGGCGCAGCTGCGGCCGGCGGAACTGGAGTTCACCGTCGTGCTGGAGCGGGAGCCGGACAACGCGTACGCGCACTTCGCGCTCGGCCGCACCTATGAGCGACAGGGCCGCCCCGACCAGGCCAGACGGCACTTCCGGCTGGCCGCCGCGCTCGACCCCAACCCCGAGTACCTCAAGGCCGCCCACTTCGACTCCTGACCCCCGGGCTCAGGGATGGCGGTGCCGGGGCGGTCCGGGATACGGAGGGCCGCCGTCCGACGGCCGGTACGGCGGCACGTTCCGGCCCGGCTGGTAGTGCGGGCCCTGCCGGATGTGCCGGAGGATCACGGCCATGTCGGCGGTGACCAGCAGCAACAGCACGCCGCACGCGGCCGCCCAGCCGGGGCGCCCGGCGAGCGCGAACGCCGCCGTGCCGAAGACCGCCCAGGCCAGTCCCCACACGCTCAGCCAGAACCGCGCCCGCAGAGCACTGCGCGCGGTGACCGGCTCATTGCCTGTACGCATCGCGATCACCACTCCTCCTCGCACCGTACTCTTCGAACGGACATACACCAAGGGGGTCCCCACGTGCTGCCCGACGCCGACGAACTGGCCGAGGAACTGCTCGATCTCGCGGTACCGCACGAGGACATCAACGAACTCGTACGCATCGGGCGGCGCGTGTGCGACGACCCGGAACTGCTCGGGCTCCTCCAGGGGTCCGTCGCCGAGCTGGTGCGCGGGCTGGGGGAGATCAGCGGCGGGGCCGACCTGCCCCAGCTCGACTGGCCCTCCGGCGCCCTGCAGCGGTGCTTCCCCCTGTACGTACTCGTCGCGGCCCTGCCCCACGTCCGCGCCCACCACCGAGAGCGCGGGATCCCGGCCGACGTCTCCCGGCGCACCCTCGCCGACCTCGGGCGCAACATGGCCGCCCACCGCAGGTGCCACGGCCGGGCGGGCCTGCTGGTGCCGCGCTGGCTCACCCTCCACTTCCGGGGCGAGCTGTACCAGCTGGGGCGGCTGCAGTTCCAGCGGGCGTCCCTCGGGCCGCGCACGAGCGACGCGCTCAGGGCGGCCGGACTGGACGTGACCGCGGGCACGCCCTGCCTCAACCTCCACGTTCCCGACTTCCTCGGCCCGCTGACGCCGGCCGCATGCGACCGCTCGCTTGCCCTGGCCCGGGAGTTCTTCGCGCGCCACTACCCCGAGGAGGACCACCCGGTGGCGGTCTGCCACTCCTGGCTGCTGGACCCGCAGCTGCGGCGGTACCTGCCCGAGCGCTCCCACATCGTCGCCTTCCAGGAACGGTTCCGCGTCGCCCACGAGGACCCGGAACCGGCCGACACCGAGCCCGTCCGGTTCGTCTTCGGCGACCCGGACCTGCCGGTCGCTCGGCTGCCGCGGCGCACCTCCGTGGAGCGGGCCGTCGGCGACCATCTGCGGGCGGGGGGCCACTGGTACATCGGGCACGGGTGGTTCCCGTGGCGGACCGCGGGAGAGGTTCCCGCCGCGGGGACGGACGACTCGAAGGAGTGAACCGGGGCCGGGCGGGAACGGGCCTGCCCGGGCCGCCCGTTGTCCGGGCATGACGGTCGAGATGCGTGAGGGATACGAGGGAACGGGCCCCGGAGCGATCACCCCGGACGGCTGCGCGGTCGAGCTGTACGCACGGCTCCCGGTGGGCGACGAGCCGGACATCATCGCGGCTGCCGTGCCGGCCGGGGCGCACGTCCTGGAGCTCGGCAGTGGAGTGGGCCGGGTGACCCATGCCCTGCTGGAGCGGGGTTTCACGGTCACCGCGGTGGACGAGTCCGCCGAGATGCTGGCCCGCGTCCGCGGGGCACGCACGATATGCGCCCCGATCGAGCGCCTGGAGCTGGGCGAGCGGTTCGACGTGGTGATGCTCGCGTCGTTCCTCGTGCACGCCGGGGACGCCGAGGTGCGCCGGGGCCTGCTGCGTACCTGTGCCCGGCACGTGGCGGACGGCGGCTGCGTGCTCATCCAGCGCGAGGGCGCGGACTACCACGTGAACGTGCCGAGGGAGCGGGTGGACCCGAGCGGCTTCACGGTACGGATCGCATCGGCCGAGCCGGTCGGTGACGGAGTCGACGCGGTCCGCGCGGAGTACGTGTTCCCGGACGCCGTCTGGACCCAGACGTTCCTGAGCCGGCCCCTGACGAAGGAGCAGTTCGAGTCGGCCCTGGCGGAGGCGGGACTGAAGGTGGACGCGTATCTCACGGACGACGGGATGTGGGTGAGGGCGGTACGGGACTGAGGAAACCCGGGGGCGGCGATCCAGGCGGCGGCGATGAGTTCTCGCCGTGGGGCCGGTCTAACCAAGTGACAGCAGCCGGGACCGCTTCACCCAGGAGACCTCATGTCCGAGAGCACTGCCCCCGTCACCACTGCACCCTCCGCCGCCTCGGCCGCGCCGGCGGCCGGCGGCCGGCGTCTCGGCCGGATCGCGCTGCGTACCGTGCAGGTGCTGCTCGCCCTGTTCTACGCGATCGCGAGCGCGCTGCCCAAGCTGATCGCGCACCCGTCGGCCGTCGAGTCCTTCGACCGGATCGGCTGGGGCAGCGCAGGCATGTACACGATCGGCGCGCTGGAACTGGCCGGGGCGGTGGCGCTCGTGGTGCCGGTGCTGCAGTCCGTGGCGGCGATGGCGCTGAGCGCGCTGATGGTGGGCGCCTTCATCGTCCAGCTCACCGTCTTCGACGGCCAGTACGCCGCGACCCCGCTGATCCTCATCGTGCCGCTCGCCCTGATCGCCTGGGCCCTCCGCGCCCACAACGCGGAGCTGCTGCGACTGCTCTCGCCGGCAGGCCGACGGGCGTGAGCGTCCGGGACCGCACCGCGGTGGCGCCGGCCGGGGCGCGGGGGCCCGGTCGGCGTCAGCGGTGTGCGCCCGAGCGGCTCACCGGCCGCGCGGACCCTTGCCGGGTGCTCCGAACCCGCCGAGCCCACCGGGCCCCTGGGGCGCGCCCAGTCCGCCGAGGCTGCGAAGGCGCTCCATCTCGCGGCGGTCCCGCTTGGTGGGGCGGCCGGCGCCGCGGTCACGGAGGCCGGCCGGGGCGACGGCCTCGCGGGGCGGGGGAGGGGGAGAGTTGTCGATGTAGCACTGGGCGGCCACCGGGGCGCCGACGCGCTTGCGGATCAGGCGCTTGACGATCACGATCCGCTCCCGGCCCTCGTGCCGGAGGCGCACCTCGTCGCCGACGCGCACGGAGTAGGCGGGCTTCACACGCTCGCCGTTGACGTGGACGTGCCCGCCACGGCAGGCGGCGGCGCCCAGGGAACGGGTCTTGATCAGACGGACGGCCCAGATCCAGCTGTCGATCCGCACGGTCTCCCCGGCCCCGGGCCCCGCGGCCTCGGCGGCGGCCACCGCGGCGGCGATCCTGGGATCGAGGGGCTGGGCGCCCGACGAGGCGCCGGCGCCCGCGGACTCCTCGGCGACGCCGCCGGCCCCGGCGTCGCCGGAGTCCTCGGCACCCCGGGCGCGGTTCACTCCGCCCCGTTCGCCGGAGTCACGGGTCACCTTCTCGTCCGCATCCTCGGAAGCCATGTCCCGACCCTAACGCGCCGGCCCGGGTGAGCCGGAGGCGTTTTCGAGGGGCGGAGGGCGACACCCGCGTCCTGGCCGGCCGGTGCCCGGTCCCGGGCCGGGGCGGCGTCCGGGCAGGCGGGGCGTACGGCGCCGGTCCGGCCGGGCATACGGTGACGGTATGGACCACAGCAGCGCCCTCGCCCGGCTCGACCGGCGGGTCTCGGAGTGCCGGGCCTGTCCCCGGCTGGTCGAGTGGCGTGAGGAGGTGGCCCGGACCAAGCGGGCCGCGTTCGCCGACTGGACGTACTGGGGGCGCCCGGTGCCCGGCTTCGGACCGGCCGACGCCCGGCTGGCGATCATCGGGCTCGCCCCCGCGGCACACGGCGGCAACCGCACCGGCCGCATGTTCACCGGCGACCGCTCCGGAGACGTGCTGTACCAGGCGCTGTACGACGTGGGGCTCGCCTCGCAGCCCACGGCGGTCAGCGCCGCCGACGGTCTGGAGCTGTACGGCGTCCGCGTCACCGCGCCCGTGCACTGCGCGCCGCCCGCCAACAAGCCCACCCCCACGGAGCGGGACACCTGCCGTCCCTGGCTGGTCCAGGAGCTGCGGCTGCTGCGGCCGACGCTCAGGGCGGCCGTCGTGCTCGGCGCCTTCGGCTGGCAGGCGGCCCTGCCCGCGTTGGACGAGGCCGGCTGGCCCGTGCCCAGGCCGCGCCCCGCCTTCGGCCACGGCACCCGGGTCGCCCTCGACGGCCTGGACCTGTTCGGCTGCTTCCACGTCAGCCAGCGCAACACCTTCACCGGCCGGCTGACCCCCGCCATGCTGCGCGAGGTGCTGCGCACGGCGGCGGACGCGGCGGGGCTGCGGTAGCGGGGGCCGGTCAGGCGACGGTCACGGCCGCCACACGTACCGGACGTCCGGCTCCCGCTCCTCGTTGCCGCTGCCGTCCGTGTGCTCGACGGCGACGAACCCGTGGCGCTCGTAGAACCGGTGGGCGGGCTCGTTGACCCGGAAGGTCCACAGGGTGAGCCCGCCCGGGCTGCGTTCCTTGGCCAGCTCGACGAACCGGTCGCCCAGGCCCCGCCCCCGCCACCCGGGGTCCAGGTACAGCTGGGACAGCAGTTCGCCGTCCAGGACCATCACGCCGACGATCCCGCCGCGCCCGTCTCCGCCCCCGTGCCCGGCCGCCTCGGCGACCCAGGTCTCCCGCAGCGGCACCACCACGTCACGGAAGTAGCCGCGCACATCGTCGTCGGTGCGGGGCCTGACGACCGTCGGCAGGGCCGCGGCGAAGGACCGCAGCCAGACGTCGGCGGCGGCACCCGCGTCCGCCGCGTCCGCCCGCCGTAGGACCACGCCGGCCGTCATCGGGCCGCCTCCTCGGGCACCACGGCGGTCGCCGTGATCTCCACCAGCTGCCCGGTGTAGCCCAGGCAGGCCACTCCGAGCAGCGTGGAGGAGTGCGGCCCGGCGCTGAGCCCGGAGTCCTCGACCACCTCCCACACGGCCGAGAGCACCGACGGCTCACCGCTCACCACGTACACGTCCGTCGCCACGACATGGGCCAGGTCGCTTCCCACCGCCCGCAGCTGCTCGCCCAGGTTCGCGATGACCTGCCGGGCCTGCCGTACGGGATCGTCCGGGCCGACGACCTCCCCCTTCTCGTCCAGCGGCACGGCCCCGGCGAGGAACACCAGTCGGGCACCCGCCTCGACGACGGTGGCGTGCGAGTAGGTGGGCGGCGGGAAGAGACCGGGGGCGGTGACGCGCCGGATCATGGGCGGGACTCCTCGGATGGGATGCCGGGCAACCACCCGATCATCCGGACCACCGCCCCGCACCGCATCCCCTTTTCGCCCGCCCCCGCATCGAGCCCCCGAGCGCAGGGCCCGGCGGGTCAGTGCCGGGCGAACTGGACGCGGGTGGGCTGCACGGTGTCCGGGCGGATCGCGATGCCGTCGACGGTCAGCCGCTCGCCGTAGATGTCGGTGAGCCTGAGGGGGCCGCCGCAGCCGGTGCCGTCCTCGGAGAGGAAGTAGTCGTAGTCGGTGCGGGTGAGCGGACGCCAGCCGGTGCCGGTGCCGACCTCGAGCCGGGCCAGCGGGTTGCGGTGGCCGATCGCCTGGATGCCGCACCAGTTGCGGCTGGAGCCTGTCTTGTAGCGGATCGAGACCGTGCCGGACGTGCCGGGGCTGAGCAGGCTCCAGGAGACCGGGATCCGGCCGGCCGAGAGGGCGGCGAGTTTCGCGAACGCCTGCTCGCTGAGATCGAGCTGCCCGGGGGCGCACTCGGGGCACTCGTTGGTGACCCGTACCGTCACGGAGGCGCCGCCCGCCGCGCGGACGGAGAGGTACGCCCCGCACGCCTTGGACGCCTCGTAGTCGGTGTGGTTCATCGCCGCGATCATCAGGTCGGGGCTCGGCCCGTACAGGCAGGCGCCGTCGCCGTCTCCCGCGTCGTAGTGGGTGGCCACCGAGCTGTGGGTGACCCCGGGCGCGATCCGTCCCGCCAGCGGTGCCGCCCCGGAAGCAGCCCGCGGCGCGCCGGCCGCGGAAGCGCGCGGTGACGACGGCCGGGCCGACGCGGAAGGCGCCGCGGTGCGCTTCGGCACGGGCGCCGGCGCCGCGGAGGCCGTGGCCTGCCTCCGTGCCGGCGCCGTCGGCGGGACGCTCGGCCGGGCGCTCACGGAGGGCGTGGCCGCGGCTCCCGCGGCGTGGGACCCGCCGTCGGGGACGAACGCCACCACCAGGGCCGCGAGGAGCCCCACGGCTGCCGCGGCGACGGCGGACACGAGGACGGTGCGCCGCCCGCGAGCGGGGCGGCGGTGCGAGGAGGGGACCACTGGACGAGTCCTTACGAGGTGCGGACGAACACGCGTTTCCGACTCACAGTCGTCGCGGGCGCCGGAAAGGTTGCCGGGATCTCCACGGGGTTCCGCTCCCCGGCCCGACAGCACCTCGAGCACCTTTCGTTCATAATGAAAGCGCCCACCCCGGCACCTTTCACCTGCCCGCAACGTGATCGGCCCGTGTGCCGGGGGTACGCGCCCTACCGTGGGAAGCAGATCCCGCAAGCCCGGCCACCGTCGTCCGAAGGCCCAGCCTGCCCTCGTACGCACAGGAGCCCCGTGTCACGTCCCGCAGCCCGCGGCCGCCCCGGCCGCCGGACCGCCGCCGCCCCGCCCCCCTGGCTCGCCCACGCCTTCCGCTCCCAGCGCGGGCCCGTTCCGTGGAGCGCGATGACCCGGGGCGCGCTCGCCGCCGGACCCCTGCTGCTCACCGGCGTGCTCAGCGGCCTCCTCGGCTACGGCGTCCTCGCCGCCATCGCCGCGATGCTCGCCGGCATCAACGACCGCCCCGGCAGCCGGCGCGCCTCCGTCAAGCGGCTCGGCGTCCCCGCGCTCGCCGGCGCCCTCGGCCTGCTCGTGGGCATGTACGCCGGGCAGGAGCTGTCCGCCGTACCGCTGACCCTGCTGTTCACCGCGCTCGGGCTGGCCGCCGGATGCGTCAGCGCCGTCGGGCCCGTCGCCTCCGCCGCCGGAACCCAGCTGCTCGTCACCGCCGCCGTCGGCGCCGGGATGGCGCTCACCGGTAACGGCCTGCCGGCGGCCCTCGCCTTCCTCGCCGGCGCCGCCTGGCTGCTCCTGCTGCGGCTGGCCCTGCCCACGCCCGGTTCGCTCGCCGGTGACTTCCGCTTCGACGGCGAGCGCGAGGCGGTCGCCGACGTGTACGACGCCGTCGCCGCCCTCCTCGACGCCGTCGGCACCGACAGCGCGACCGCCCGCCGGGCCGCGCTCACCGCCGCCCTCGACCACGCCCAGGACGCCCTCGCCGGGCCCCGGCTGCGCCGGTACGCCAGCTCCGCCGCCGAGCGCCGGCTGCACGCCCGGTTCACCGCCGCGCTGCCCCTCGCCGAAGCCGCCACCGCCCTGTTCTGGGCGGGCGAACCCGTCCCCGCACGGGCGGCACGGGGGCCCCGGCTGCTCGCCGCCGCCGTCCGCGGCGACACCGGTACCGCCCCGCTGCCCGCCCCCAGCCGCTCCACCCCCGCCCTGCGCGCCCTCGACGAGGCCCTGCTGCGCGCCGCCGAGGCCTTCGACCGGGCCAGGGGCGGCGAACGCCGGCTGCTGACCCGGCGGCGCGACGCCGGAAGCGCCCTGCGGGCCGCACTCGGCGCCGGCGGCCGGGAGTACGGACTGCGCGTCGCCCTGTGCTTCGGGGCCAGCTCCGCCGTCGCCCAGGCCCTGCACCACACCCGCTGGTACGGGCACCACCAGCACTGGTACTGGCTGCCCGCCACCGCCGTGTTCCTCGTCAAGCCCGACCTCGGGCCGATGGCCTCCCGCGTGCTGAGCCGGGCCGCCGGGACGGTGCTCGGCGCCCTGGTGTTCGCCGGGTTCGCCGCGCTGCTGCCACGCCCCGAGGGGCTGATCGCCCTGGTGGCGGTGTGTGGGGCGCTCGTCCCCGTCGCCACCCGGAACTTCGGTGCCCTGACCGCCGTCATCACCGTTCTCGTGCTCGCCCTGGTGATGGTCGGAGGCGAACCGCAGGCGTCCGTCAGCCGGATCGGCGAGACCCTGCTGGCCTGCGCCATCGTGCTGATCGTCGGGCATCTGCCGATGCCGGGGGAGCGCGGCGGCGGGGTGCGGGGCCGGCTCGCCACCGCCGGGGCCGCCGCGCACGCCTACCTCGTGCACGTCCTCGGCGAGTCCGGGGACCGCGGCGAACGCTGGGCGCTGCGCCGCGAGGCCTACCGCACCCTCGCCGAGGCCCGCACCGCCATCGCCGTCGCCGCCGCCGAACTGCCCGCCCTCGCCCGGCACACCGAGGGCACGGACGCCGTCGCCGCCGTCCTCGAACGCCTCGTCGACACCACCACCGCCTGCGCCGTCCACCTCGACGACGCCGGCCACCTCACCCCGGAGCACACCCGCCGACTGCAGGAGCTGCTGAACGAGGTGGTGGAGTTCGAGAAGCGGGCGGGACTGCCGGCGGCCGCCCCACCGCCTGCGCGGGCGGCGGGGACGGCGAGGACGTCCGGAACCTCTTAGGCGCGGCCCGCAAGTCCCGCCCGCAGCAGCCGATCCGAACTGGGAAACACCCCCCTGACCTCCGCGTAGGCTGCCTGCCATGGATCTCGCGGACGGCCTCCTCGACCAGCCCTACGACGTCTACCGGCGGCTGCGCGACACCGCGCCCGTGCACCGCATCACCGGCCCCGACGGCACCCCCGCCTGGCTGGTCACCCGCTACGACGACGTCCGGGCCGCCCTCGCCGACCCCCGCCTGGCCCTCGGCAAGCGGCACGCCACGGCCGGCACGTACCAGGGCCTCGCCCTGCCGCCCGCCCTCGACGCCAACCTCCTCAACATGGACCCACCGGACCACACCCGGATCCGGCGTCTGGTCGGCCGTGCCTTCACCCCGCGCCGCGTCGAGCGGCTCCGCGAGCCGATCCGGCGCACCGCCGGCCGGCTCCTCGACGCCCTCGGCCCGCACGGCGCCACCGACCTCATCGCCTCCTACGCCGCCCCACTGCCGATCACCGTCATCTGCGACCTGCTCGGCATCCCGGAGGAGCACCGGCTGGACTTCCGCGTGTGGACCGACGGCCTCACGGCCCCGGACCCGGCCCGTCCCGACGCCTCCAGGGAGGCGATGGCCGCCATGCTGGGCTTCCTCACCCGGCTCCTCGCCGCGAAACGCGCGGACCCCGCCGACGACCTGCTGTCCGACCTGATCGCGGTCCGCGACGACGGCGACCGGCTCACCGAGGACGAGCTGATGTCCCTCGCCTTCCTCATCCTCTTCGCCGGGTACGAGAACACCGTGCAGCTCATCGGCAATGCCGTCCTCGCGCTGCTGCGTCATCCCGACCAGCTCACCGCGCTGCGTGAGGACCCGGCGCGCATCCCGGACGCCGTGGAGGAGTTCGCCCGCTACGACGGCCCCGCCCTGCTCGCCCTGCGCCGCTTCCCGGTCGAGGACGTCACGATCGCCGGGGTGACCGTCCCGGCGGGGGAGACGGTCTGGGTCTCCCTGGCCGCCGCCAACCGCGACCCCGCCCGCTTCCCCTACCCCGACCGTCTCGATCCGGGCCGCGACACCTCGGGCCACCTCGCCCTCGGCCACGGCATCCACTACTGCCTGGGCGCCCCGCTCGCCCGCGCCGAGACGGAGATCGCCCTCGCGGTCCTGCTGGAGCGGTTCCCCGAACTGACCCTCGCCGCCGACGACCTGAAACGGCGCCGGTCGCTGCGCGCCCGCGGGCTGGTGGAACTGCCGGTGCGCTACCGGCGGAGGGACTCGATCGCATGACGTTCGGTGACATGTCCGTCGCCGAATGCGCGGTTCGTGTCCCAAGGTGAACGGACTCTCACGGTCCGCGCTGAACGGGTGTCAAGAAGGTCTCAGTCGGGTCACTGAGCGAGCCGTTTCCCCTTTCCAGGGCGTTAACTCCTACAGGTACGACGCTTAATGGAGGTGCGAGATGGTGAACGGGCGAACCGTGCTCGAACGCTTTCCCGCAGGCGGCCCGCGGGGCTCCTGGCCCGCGGAGGAGTTCGCGCACGCGCGACGCCTCGAAGGCCTGCCGGCCGAGGTGGTCATGGACCTCGCCACGGACACGTTCCTGGTCATCCTGCGGGGCGGCGACGCCGCCCGGTGAGGCCGGCCGGTGAGGCCACCGCGCTGCGGCCGGGTCGGGCGGCTGCCCGGCACACGGTTCCGCGAAGGCGACGCGCGGCGTCACGCCGAGACGGCTCGGGACCAGTCCGGTGTCGTGCCCGTCACCCGGCACAGGGCCAGGTAGAGCGGAATCGGCGGGGTGTACGGGACCGTGCCCGCCGGTCGGTGGATCAGGCGGGCGGCGGCTGGCACCGGCGCGCCGAGGGCGTAGTGGGCCGGAGCCGGCCAGGGCAGGGCGTAGTCGGAGTCCGAGGGGACCACCCACCACCAGCGCGACCCGTCGGCGTACACGCATCCCACCCGCGGCAGCCGCGGCAGGATCAGCCGCCCGAGGTGATCGGGCACGGCCACGGCGTCACAGCCGAGCGGGGCCGTCATGCCCTCGGGGACCGGCGGCCGGCGGCCCGCGGCCGGGGCGGGAGCAGGCTGGCGGCGGCGTCCGAGATGGACGAGGGTGTCCAGACCGAGCGGCCGGCCGCAGTCGTCGCCCCCGGTCACGGCCGCTCCCAGGCCCGGCGCCGCGCCGGGGCCGGGCCGTGCTGCGGCGCGGGGAGCGGCCTGTGCTGCTGGGCCGGTACCGGCCCGTGCGGCGGCGCGGGGGCCGCGCCGTGCCGGGCCTCCGCTTCGTCCTCCTCGCCGGGGCCGGGCGGCGGGCCGCCCGGCTTGGGGCGGGCACCCCAGCCCAGGTCGTCGCGGGGCTCGGCCGTGTCGCGCGCCGCGTCGGTCCGACGGGCCAGCTCGGCCCAGACCAGCAGCCCCGGCCCGTGCTCCTGGGCACCCCAGGACCGGCACAACGCGTCGACGAGGAGCAACCCCCTCCCGTGCTCCTCCTCGGGACGCTGCGGGGAGGGGTGCGGCTCGCCGGGCGCGCAGCCCTCGTCGTGCACGGCGATGCGCAGCATGTCGTCGTGGTCGTGCAACTCGCACACCACGCGACTGCTCGCGGTGTGCACGATGGCATTCGTGACCAGCTCGGATATGACGAGAGCCGCGGTGTCGCAGGTGTCCGCGCACACCGACCAGCCGGTCAGCCGGGCCCGCGTCAGACGCCTCGCCTGTGCGGGGGAACCCGGGTGCGCGGCCAGCTCGAAGCGGAACCGGCGCTCTGCGGCGCTCCCACCGGGGGCTGCTTCCTCCCCGGAACCCGAACCTGCTCGGGCGGCGGGAACCCCGGCTGCACCGAGACCGGCACGGTCTGCGGCAGCGTCTGTTCCTAAGGGCGCGGACGGAATCACGCTTGCCACTATCTCCCCGGCGTGAACACTTGGCAAGTGTCACTATGAAAAATGCAGAGTGCGGTGTCCACTCGGTCGAGCACCGTGGCACACTGCTGGCAACAGCACTTCTAGCGGCGCCAATTGGGACCCTCGGCGATCCGGCGGATCGCCGGACGAGTCTCCGAACGGCGCCGCAGGGCTGTCGGGATTCTTTTTGTCCGGAGCGGACTTCGTGTCGGAGGTGGGAGCGTGAGCGAGCCGCGGTCCGCGCCTACCGTGGGCCAGGTGGTCCTCGGCAGGCGCCTGCTGGACCTGCGGGAAAGCGCCGGGCTGAAGCGGGAGGAGGCCGCCCGGGTGCTCCGTGTCGCCCCCGCCACCATCCGCCGCATGGAGACGGCCGAGGTCGCCCTCAAGATCCCGTACCTGCAACTGCTGCTGAGGGCCTACGGCGTTCCCGAGGACGAGGCCGAACTCTTCGTCCAGCTGGCCGAGGAGGCCAACCGCCCCGGCTGGTGGCAGCGGTTCCACGACATCCTGCCGGGCTGGTTCTCGATGTACGTCAGCCTGGAGGGCGCCGCCGGACTCATCCGCTCCTACGAGCCGCACTTCGTCCCCGGGCTGCTGCAGACGGAGGACTACGCGCGGGGCGTGCTGAAGTCGGGTGCCATCGGCCAGACCAGCCCCGACGAGATCGAGCGTCATGTCGCGCTGCGCATGCGGCGCCAGGAACTGCTCACCCGTCCCGACGCGCCCCGCTTCTGGGCGGTCATGGACGAGACCGTCCTGCGCCGGCCGATCGGCGGCCCCGACGTGATGCGCGCGCAGGCCGACGCGCTGCTCGAGGCCGCGGAGCTGCCGAACGTGACCCTCCAGGTGGCCCCGTTCGCGAGCGGCCCCCACCCGGGAACGTACGGGCCCTTCGTACTGTTCCGTTTCGCCATGCCCGAACTGCCGGACATGGTCTACAGCGAGTACCTGACCGGCGCCGTCTACCTGGACGCGCGCACCGAGGTGGCGACCCACCTCGAGGTCATGGACCGCATGGCGGCCCAGGCCGCCACTGCACAACGCACGAAGGAGATCCTCCGGGATCTCCGCAAGGAGCTGTAATGGATCGCATCACACCGCGCAGTCACGTCTACAACGGCATGCCCGCGCGGGAGTTGGGCAGCGAGGGCTGGCACAAGCCCTGGAGCGGCGGCAACGGCGGGAACTGCCTGGAGGCGATGAAGCTCGCCGACGGCCGGATCGCCCTGCGCCAGTCGACCGACCCGGACGGGCCGGCGCTGATCTACACCGCGGCCGAGATGACGGCCTTCATCCAGGGCGCCAAAGCGGGGGAGGCCGACTTCCTCCTCTCCTGAATCACCCTTGACTACTGTTGCTCGCTCAACTTCCCGTTTGTGACACCGACTTGACTCGCAATTTGATCACCCAACGCGTCAGACGCTTACGGAGTTCCCGATGACAGGGCAGGACCCGACGGCCGTCGAGATCGACACCAGCAGGCCGCACCCCGCGCGCATGTACGACTGGTACCTCGGCGGCAAGGACAACTACCCCGTCGACGAGGAGATGGGCCGGCAGATGCTGGCCCTCGACCCCAGGGTGCCGGTGATGGCCCGGGTCAACCGCGCCTTCATGCACCGCACCACGCGCTGGCTCGCCGAGCAGGGCATCCGCCAGTTCCTGGACATCGGCACCGGCATCCCGACCGAGCCCAACCTGCACCAGATCGCCCAGCGGATCGCGCCCGACGCCCGCGTCGTCTACTGCGACAACGACCCGATCGTGCTGGCCCACGCGGCCGCCCTGCTGCGCAGCACGCCCGAGGGCACGACGGAGTACCTGCAGGCCGACGTGCGCGACCCGGACGCCATCCTCGCGGGCGCCGAGCAGATCCTCGACCTCGACCGGCCGGTGGCGCTGTCCCTCGTCGCCCTACTGCACTTCATCCCCGACGAGGACGGCGCCCACGACCTGGTCGGCCGGCTGCTCGCCGAACTGCCCTCCGGCAGCCACCTGGTGATGACGCACGCCACGGCCGACTTCACCCCCGAGGAGTCGGCGGCCGCCACCGAGAAGCTCAAGGCGGCCGGTGTCACCCTCGCCCTGCGCTCCCGCGAGGAGTTCGCCCGCTTCTTCGACGGCCTGGAACTGATCGAGCCCGGCGTCGAGATCGTCCACAGGTGGCACCCCGAACTGGGCGAGCCGGTGCCCGGCCAGGACGACGGGGTGATCCCCGGGTACGGGGCCGTCGCCCGCAAGCGGTAGACCCCCGGCGGCGGCACCGGCTGTGGCGGCTACACGACCATCGGGCGGTCGTACGCCGATATCGGCGCCGGCAGCCGGGTACTCCCCGTCAGCCGGCGGTCGACGGCCGCCGCCACCGCCCGGCCCTCCGCGATCGCCCACACGATGAGCGACTGCCCGCGGGCCGCGTCCCCGGCGGCGAACACGCCGGGGACGTTCGTCGCGAAGCCGGCGTCCCGCGCGATGGTGCCGCGGGGCTCCAGTTCCAGCCCGAGCTGCTCGATGATCCCGTCCTCCTGGTCCGGCCCGGAGAAGCCGAGGGCGAGCAGGACGAGGTCGGCGGGCAGCGTCCGCCCGGTACCCGGCAGCGGCCGGCGCCGCGCGTCGACCTCGACGAGGTGCAGCGACCGCACGTGCCCCGCTTCGTCCCCGTCGAAGCGCAGCGTGGACGCCGCGAACAGCCGCGCGTCCGCGTCCGCCGCCGGAGCCGTCCGCAGGTCCCGCGCCTCTTCGTGCGCCGCGGACAGCCGGTAGATCTTCGGGTAGGTCGGCCACGGCTCGACGTCCTCGTCGCGCTCGGCGCCCGGCTGCGCGTAGATGTCCAGCTGGGACACCGACGCGGCCCCCTCCCGCACCGTTGTGCCCAGGCAGTCGGCCCCGGTGTCCCCGCCGCCCACGATGACCACGTGCTTGCCGGCCGCGGACAGCGGCGAGACCTCCAGATCCCCCTCGCTCACCCGGTTGGCCAGCGGCAGGTACTCCATCGCCTGGTGTATCCCCCGCAACTCCCGGCCCGGCACGGAGAGTTCCCGCCACGCCGTCGCCCCGGTGGCGATCACCACCGCGTCGTAGCGCGTGCGCAGATCGGCCGCCGACACGTCCCGCCCGACCACCGTCGAGGTACGGAACCTCGTCCCCTCGGCCCGCATCTGCTCGATCCGCCGCTCCAGGTGCCGCTTCTCCATCTTGAACGCGGGGATGCCGTACCGCATCAGCCCGCCGATCCGGTCGTCCCGCTCGTACACCGCGACCGTGTGCCCGGCCCGGGTCAGCTGCTGCGCCGCCGCGAGCCCGGCCGGCCCGGAACCGATCACGGCGACCGTCTTCCCCGACAGCCGCTCCGGAGGCCGCGGCGGGGTGAAACCCTCCTCCCAGGCCCGGTCCGCGATCGCGCACTCCACGTTCTTGATGGTCACGGCCGGCTGGTTGATCGCCAGGACGCAGCCCGCCTCGCACGGCGCCGGGCACAGCCTCCCGGTGTACTCGGGGAAGTTGTTCGTCGCGTGCAGCCGGTCGCTCGCCGCCCGCCAGTCCTCGCGGGCGACCAGGTCGTTCCACTCGGGGATCAGATTGCCCAGCGGGCAGGCCTGGTGGCAGAACGGGACGCCGCAGTCCATGCAGCGGTCCGCCTGCTTGCTGATGATGGGCAGCAGCGCCCCGGGGACGTACACCTCGTCCCAGTCCCGGACCCGTTCCTCGACGGGCCGCCGCGGCCACTCCTGGCGCGGCGTGGTCATGAACCCCTTGGGATCGGCCATGGTCGTCTTCCTTGCGAACGTCGACCGGGAGCACCGGGCCCTTGACGGCCGTGCGTCGCCGGGCGGCACTCCTCCGGCCACGATACGTCGCCTCCCGCACCCGCGCAGAGCGGCCGACAGCCGCTTCCGAGGGAGCCGCGGCTCGGGGCCGGCGTGCCGCCGCGCAGTCTCGGGCCGCGCGCGACCTGCGCCCCCCGCGCCCCTCCGGTCGGCCTCAGCCGACCCCTGTCATCTCCTCCCACTCCCGCAGCACGCCCGCCACGGCCGCCGCGATCCGCCGCCGCGCCTCATACCGGGGGACCCCGCTCATCAGCAGCCGGTCGTACGGCGTGTCCTCGTGCCGTACGGCGGCCACGACCGCCGAGATCACCGCCGACTCGGACAGTGCCCGCCCGGCCGCGCTGCGGCCGACCCGCCCGCTGCCTCGCGCGGAGGCGTGCGCCGCCATCCTCCGGGCCCGCTCGGCCGGGCACCCGGGATACAGCCGCACGATCTCCGCCGCGAACGCCGCGGCGAACCTCTCGTCCTCCACCGCCCTGCGCCGCGCGTCCCGGGCCCGCCGCCGGCGCCGTGCCTCCGCGTCCGCCAGGCAGCGTGCCTCGGCCCGGCCGAGCGCCTCCTGCTCCACCAGCAGTCCCTGCCGTTCGTACCGGCCCCTGCGCCGGTTGAAGCGCACCACCACCGCCGACAGCGCGCTCTCCTCCCGCGCCCTGCGGGTCAGTGCCGTGTCACCGCGCGGCAGGAACACCAGGTGACCGAGGTCGGCGCAGTCCAGGCAGCGCGGCACCCCGTCCTCCAGCACCAGCAGTGGCAGCGGCCCGCGCCGGCACCCGGCACAGCGCTTGCGCCGCAGCGGCTGGACGACGACAAGTCCACCGGGAGTCAAGGGAGTCGCAGAACCTGCCATACCCGGTTCCTTCCCCGTCTCCACCGGCCGCTCCCACACCGGCCCGCCTCACCCCCTCCTCTCACCGGAACATCCCTTCCCCCTGTCGCCCCGTGCCGCAGGCCCCGGCACCACCCGGCATCATGGGCCTGTGCGACTCGAAGCGATCACCTGGGACCGGCTCGCCGAACTGCTCGCCGACCGGCTGCTCGGGCTGGAGACGGCCGACGGCGGTGCCTGGCCGCGGGTCGGCTTCGACGGAGCGCCGGCCGCCCGCCCGGGGGACCTCGCCGACCGTGTCGCCCAGGCGCTGCGCGTGCGCGGCCGGGCCTCCGTCGTCGTCGGCACCGAGGGCTTCCTGCGGCCCGCCTCCCTCCGCCTGGAGCACGGACGCCAGGACGTGGAGTCGTACTACAGCGGCTGGTTCGACACGAGAGCCCTGTGGCGCGAGGTCTTCGGTCCGCTGGAACCCGGCGGAAGCGGCCGCATCCTGCCCGACCTGTGGGACCCGGTCAGCGACCGGGCCACCCGCACCCCGTACGTGCGACTTCCGCCCGGCGGCGTCCTGTTGCTGCACGGACCCCTCCTGCTGCGGCACTGGTTCCCCTTCGACCTGAGCGTCCACGTCCTCCTCTCCCAGGGCGCCCTGGGCCGCCGTACCCCGGAGGCCGACCACTGGACGCTCCCGGCCTTCGAGCGCTACGAGACCGAGACCGACCCGGCCGGCACCGCGGACGTCCTGGTGCGCGCCGACGACCCGCGGCACCCCGCCTGGAACGGCTGGTCCGGCCCTTCCGCCTGAGCGGTCAGAGCCAGCCGTTGCGTCGGAAGCCCCGGTACAGGACCAGGCAGGCCACCGCCATCACCCCCATGACGAGCGGATACCCGAACCGCCAGTGCAGCTCCGGCATGTGGTCGAAGTTCATGCCGTAGACCCCGCACACCATCGTCGGCACGGCGATCACCGCGGCCCAGGCCGTGATCTTCCGCATGTCCTCGTTCTGCGCGACCGTCACCTGGGCGAGGTGCGCCTGCAGGATGGAGTTGAGCAGTTCGTCGAACGCCGCTATCTGCTCCTTGGCCCGCAGCAGATGGTCGAGGACGTCCCGGAAGTACGCCTGTATCTCCGGGTCGACCACCCGTATCGGCCGGGTGGCCAGATCCTCGACCGGTCGGCTGAGCGGCACCACCGCCCGCTTCAGCTCCAGCAGTTCACGCTTCATCTGGTAGATCCGCCCCGGATCTGTCCGTGCCCCGTTCTCCGAGAACACGTCCGTCTCGACCTGGTCGATGTCGCCCTGCACCGCGTCCGTGACGCTCAGGTAGTCGTCCACGACATGGTCGGCGATCGCGTGCAGCACCGCCGCCGGCCCCTTGGCGAGCTGCCGCGGGTGCGCCTCCAGTTCCTCGCGCAGCGGTCCCAGAGAGCCGTGCCGCCCGTGCCGTACCGTGACGACGAAGTCCTCACCCAGGAACACCATGATCTCGCCGGTGTCGACCACCTCGCTCGTCGCCGTCAGCCGTTCGTGCTCCACGTAGCACACGGTCTTGAACACGGCGAAGAGCGTGTCCCCGTACCGCTCCAGCTTGGGGCGCTGGTGGGCCTCCACCGCGTCCTCCACGGCGAGCGGATGCAGGTCGAACAGCTCGGCAATGCCGGCGAACTCACCGACCGTCGGCTCGTGCAGCCCCAGCCACACGAAGCCCTCTCCGCTCCTGCGCACCTTCCGCACGGCGTCCACGACGTCGGCGCAGCCCGGCACCCGGACACCGTCCCGGTACGTCACGCAGTTGACCACGGAGGAACCCAGCGGCGACCGTGCGGGATGGTTCAGGTCCACGCGGGGCCGGCGCCGGGCCAGCCGCGCCACCTTGCGCAGGCCGCCGACCCCGCCCAGCCCTGTGACCTTCCGCAGACTCCCAGCCATCGACATCCGGATCTCCTCGCGTGGATCTCCCCGCGCCCCTCGCGCCTTGCCCGGCAAGTGTGCCAGTCGAGCGAGTATCGCGAGCGGGGCTGTGGGAGCAGCTCGTTCCGCCTTGTTCCCGCCTGTGGACGAAGCCCTCCGCCCCTCCGGGCGAGCCGGGCGACTGGGATGATCGGTGCATGACCTCCTCCGACGGATACCTCCTGGCCAACCGGCAGCGCGAGGCAGGACAGCGCTTCGACGCCTTCGCCTCCCTCTTCGACCCCACGACGTTCCGCCGTCTCGAGGAGCTCGGGATCGGACCGGGCCTGCGGTGCTGGGAGGTCGGGGCCGGCGGCACCTCCGTGGTGTCCTGGCTGGCCGACCGGGTCGGCCCCACGGGCAAGGTGGTGGCGACCGACATCGACACCTCACGGCTCGCCGCCGTGGCCCGTCCGCCGGTCGAGGTCCGCGTCCACGACGTCGGCGCCGAGGAGCCGCCGGGGGAGGGCTTCGACCTGGTGCACGCCCGGCTGGTCCTCGTCCACGTCCCGGACCGGCAGCGGGCGCTGCACCACATGATCAAGGCTCTGCGGCCCGGCGGGCGGCTGCTGATCGAGGACGCCGACCCGGCCCTGCAGCCGCTGGCCTGCCCCGACGAGCACGGCCCCGACCAGCGGCTCGCCAACCGCCTGCGGCGGGGTTTCCGCGGGCTGCTCGCCGAGCGCGGCGCCGACCTGTCGTACGGCCGCAAGCTCCCACGCCTGCTGCGCGAGGCCGGGCTGCACGAGGTGGAGGCCGACGTCCGCTTCCCCCTCACCTCACCCGCCTGCACCGCCCTGGAGTCCGCCACCGTCCGCCAGATCCGCGACCGCCTGGTCGCGGCGGGCCTCGCCACCGACGAGGACATCGACCGCCATCTGGCCAACGTGGAGGCGGGCGGCATGGACCTGGCGACGGCTCCGATGGTCTCGGCGTGGGGGCGCAAGGGCACCTCCTGACGCCGCGGGTCAGCCGCCGAGGCGCCGCCGCGGCGGTCTGCCGCCCACCCGCTCCACCGCGCACGCGCCCGCCTCGCACCCCCGGGCAGCCGCCCCGGCCAGGTCCGCGCCCCCGAGCAGGGCGGCGAGGAACGCGCCGGTGAAGGCGTCTCCGGCGCCCGTGGTGTCCCGCGGGACGGCCGGCACGGCCGGAACCCGGGCGATCACGGTCCCGGAACGGGCCACCAGCGCCCCGGCCCCGCCCGACTTGGCCACCACCACCGGGACGAGCCGGCTCAGCTTGGCGGCCGCGTCCGCCGCCTCCGGCAGCCCCGTCAGCAGGCACGCCTCGTCCCGGCTGGGCAGCAGCACGTCCAGCCCCTGCGCGAACGTCAGGAAGCGGTCGACCCCGAACTTCACGAGGAAGCCCGCCGACGCCGGATCCAGACTCACCGGCACCCCACGCGCGCGTGCCGCCGCCAGGGCGGCCTCGGCGAGCGACCGGCTCGGCTCCGAGAACAGCAGATAGCCGGACAGGTGCAGCCGGGCGACCCCGTCGAGCAACGCGTCCGACCAGTCGGCGGGCTCCAGCCGCAGGGACGCCCCGCTGTCCGTGAGGAACGTGCGCTCGGCCGACGCGCCCTCGTCGACCAGGCAGATCACCGTGCCGGTCGGCGCCTCCCGGTCGACGACCAGCCGGGGCCGCACCCCGGCCGCCACCAGTTCCCGCTCGTGCCACCCAGCCGCTTCCGCACCCACCCGCCCCAGCAGCCGTACCTCCGCATGGCCCGCGTGGGCCGCCCAGCACGCCACATTGGCGCCGGCGCCACCCGGCACGGTCCGGACGGCGGCCGCCGTGTCGGTGCCGGACGCGAGCGGCCCCCGGTGCCGGGCGACGACATCGGTGACGACGTCCCCGACCACCAGCAGCGCCCCGCCCCGGCTACCGGTCATCCCGTGGTCCACGCCGCGGCGATGTGCGCGGCCAGCCGCACGTTGCCGCGCACCGCCGCCAGGTTGGCGCTCAGCGAGGCCCCGTCGGTGTGCCGGACCAGGTGGTCGAGCAGGAAGGGCGTGACCGCCTGCCCGGTGATCCCCTCCTCCTCGCAGGCCCGCAGGGCGTCGGCGAGCACGCGCGCGTGGAGCCCGGGATCGAGTTGCTTCTCCCGCGGCACGGGGTTGGCGACGATCAGCGCCGACTCCGGCGCGGCGAGCGCGTCCTGCGCCCGCATCACGTCCGCGACCTGCTCCGGGCTGTGCAGCGTCCAGTCGACCGGATGCCCGGAATCACACAGGTAGAAGCCCGGGAAACGGTCGGTGCGGTATCCGGCGACGGTCACGCCCAGCGTCTCCAGGCGCTGCAGGGTCGCCGGCACGTCCAGGATCGACTTCACGCCCGCGCACACCACCGTGATCCGGGTCCGGGCCAGCAGGCCGAGGTCGGCCGACTCGTCCTGGGTCACCGTCCACTCCCGGTGCACCCCGCCCAGCCCGCCCGTGGCGAACACCCGGACGCCGGCCAGCGCCGCGAGCTGGGCCGTCGCCGACACCGTAGTCGCCCCGCTCACCCCCGCCGCCACGGCCGGCGGCAGGTCGCGGTGGCCGAGTTTGCGGATGCCCTCCTCGTTCGCGACCCGCTCCAGCTGCTCCTTGTCCAGGCCGACGTGCGGGCGGCCGTCCAGGACGGCGATGGTCGCGGGGACGGCGCCTTCGCGGCGCACCACGTCCTCCAGTTCCAGCGCCACCTGCAGGTTGCGCGGACGCGGCAACCCGTGCGCGATGATCGTGGACTCCAGGGCCACCACCGGCCGCCGCGCGTCGATCGCTTCCCGGACTTCTTCCGACACCACCAGCACCACGTGCCCGCCTCCTGTCCGTCGGTCCTTCCTCATCTCTGGCGGGCGGCGCACCCGGATAAACGCTTGCGGTCCGTGCGGGACATCACCAGCCTGGACCGTATGACCGATCCCACCACGCGCCTCGACCACGTCGTCCTCTGGGTGGCCGACCCTGTCGCGGCGGCCGGCTTCTACGAGAGCGCGGTCGGCCTGGAGCCGCTCCGGGTCGCCGAGTTCACCGAGGGCGAGGTGTCGTTCCCCTCGGTCCGGGTCAACGACGAGACCATTCTCGACCTCGCCCCGCACAGCCTCGCCGAGCGCATGGACATGCTGCCCGGCTCCGCCGCCGTCGCCGGCCGTCCCGTCAACCACGTGTGTCTCGCCCTGACGTCCGCGGGCTTCGACGCCCTGCGCGCCCGCCTCGACGAGCACGGAGTCCCGATGAGCGACATCGGCCACGCCTCCTTCGGGGCCCGGGGGACGGCCACGCGCAGCTTCTACTTCCAGGACCCCGACGGCAACGTGCTCGAAGTCCGGCACTACGGCTAGCGGCGCGCGGGACCGGTCAGAACAGCGGCTCGGGCAGCACGCCCTCCAGGGCCAGCAGTCTGCGCTTGGTCTCCAGGCCGCCGCCGAAGCCGCCGATGCCGCCGTCGCTCTCCACCACCCGGTGACAGGGCACCACGACCGGCAGCGGATTGGCACCCATGGCCGCGCCCACCGCCTGCGCACCGCCCGGCTGCCCGACCCGCCCCGCCAGATCGCCGTACCCCACCACCGTCCCGTACGGAACGCCGGAGGCGAGTTCGCGCAGCACCTGCCGGTTGAAGCCGGAGATCAGCGACCAGTCCAGGGGCAGGTCGAAGGTGCGGCGCCCGCCCGCGAGATACGCCTCGACCTGGCGTACCGCCTCGGCCAGCAGGGGAGCGTCCGGGTCCTCGACGGGCTCGGTGCCCAGCCTGGCCGCCAGCCGCTCCAGAGCCCGGTCGCGTACCGGGTCCGTGGCGTGGAAGACGACGTTGACCAGGCCCTCGCGGGTCGCCGCCAGCATCAGCGGGCCGATGCCGGTGTCCACGACGGTCCACACGACCCGCTGCTCGTCCTGCCCATGGCTGTCCATGCGTCCACCGTACGATCCGCCACTGACAACGCCCGCCGGGCAGCGCTCCCGGCTCAGTCCGCGACGAGCGCGGCCCGTACCACGTCCGGCTTGTTGCTGATCAGCCCGTCGGCCCCGTACCCCGCGAGCTTGCGGGCGGTCGCCGCGTCGTTCACCGTCCAGGCGAACACCCTGAGCGGCCTGCCGTGCGGCCCGTCCAGGTCGTGGACGGAGGCGACGTAGCCGGTGGAGACCGAGCCGTACGAGGGATTGACCAGGTCGGCGAACCGCGCGTACCGCTGCAGCTGGGTCACGGGCGGCTTGCCGAGGAAGGCGGTGGTCAGGGCCGGCTTCAGCTCGTGGACGGTGCGGACGCTCGCCGCGCTGAAGCTCTGCACGATCAGCCGTTCGAGGTGCCGCCGGTCCAGCCAGCCCTCGTTGCCCAGGAGCTTCAGGATCTGCTGCTCGATGCCGGGGTACAGCTCCGGGTTCTTGATCTCCAGGAGCAGCTTCTCGTGGTTGTGCTCGACCCGGCGCATGTACTGCTCCAGGGTGGGCACGCGCACGCCCGCGTAAGCGGGGGAGAACCAGCTGCCCGCGTCCAGCCGGGCGATCTCGGCGGCGGTGAAGTCCTTCACCTTCCAGGGCGCCCGGTCCGGGAACACCTTCTCCACGTTCGTGGTCCGCCGCAGGCTGTCGTCGTGCAGGACGACCAGCCGGCCGTCCTTGGTCCGCTGGACGTCGTTCTCGACCCAGGAGAAGCCGAGCTTCGCTGCCTTGTCGATGGCGGCCAGGGTGTTCTCGGGCGCGTAGGCCGAGGCGCCGCGGTGGGCGATCACCAAGGGTTTTCCCACCTCGCCCGCCCGGGCGTCGGAGGTGGGACTGAACAGGGTGGCCGTCCCCAGTGCGGCGGCGGCCGCTGTGGCAACTACGCGCGCGTGCATACGTACTCCCTCGCGTCGAGCGAACACCGACAGCAACAGCTTGACAGCAGAGAGTCAACGGCACGCGGGCGCAGGACGGCCACACGATGAACAGAATCGTCAAACCGTGCTCACCAATGCCGCACAACTGCGGCAGGGCCGTGTTTCTTTGCCGGAAAATCGTTCGACCATTCCGGTGGGGGTCATACTCTCTGCGTCAACCCTGACCGCCGCCGCGGTCCTGGGACGGGGGCACACTTCGGGTATTCCGGGACGGCAAGAAGGCGGAAGGGCAGGCGTACATGCAGGGCACGGTCGATGGATTCAGCTATGGCGCCGTCACCCCGCTGGTGGCCTATCTGATGGCCTGCCTCGGCGGTGCCCTCGGCCTGCGCTGCACCACGCGGTCGCTGCTGGTCACCCACTCCCGGCGCCCGGCCTGGCTGGCGCTCGGATCGGCCGCGATCGGCTCCGGCATCTGGACCATGCACTTCGTCGCCATGATGGGTTTCACCATCGAGGGCACGCCGATCCACTACGACAAGGCGATCACCTTCGCGAGCCTCGGTCTCGCCATCGTCATGGTGGGAGTCGGGATCTTCATCGTCGGCTACCGGGGCGCCACCGGCACCGCCCTGTTCACCGGCGGCACGATCACCGGTCTGGGTGTCGCCTCGATGCACTACCTGGGCATGGCCGGCATGCACTTCGCCGGGCGGTTCACGTACAACACGCTCACCGTCGCCGCCTCCGTCGTCATAGCCGTCGTGGCCGCCACGGCCGCCCTGTGGGCGGCCGGACGCGTCCGCGGCCTCCTGTGGAGCGTCGGCGCGAGCCTGGTGATGGGCCTGGCCGTCAGCGGCATGCACTACACCGGCATGGCGGCCCTCGACGTCCACCTCCGGGGCGTTCCCGACCCCGCCGCCAGTGGTCCGTCGGGCTCGGTGCTCGCTCTGATGCTGATCGGTCCGCTCGCCTTCCTCCTCCTCGCCGGCGTCGTGGTGGTGCTCGACCCGCTGATGGTCATGGGCCGGCCCGCGGGGGCCACCGTCGAGGACAAGCCGGGCGTCCCCGCCGCGGCGTCCCACCAGGGCCGTCACCACCCGGCCCACCCCGGGCGCCGGCCGGTCCACCACTCCGGCCACCACCGCTCCCGGGCCCCGCAGAACCGCTGACCGGAGCCCGTTGTCAGTGGGGGGTCGTACGGTTGATGGCATGCGGCCCGTTTCCCACATCGAACGCACGGTGGCGCCCTTCGAGGTCGTCAGCCCCTACCAGCCCAGCGGCGACCAGCCGGCGGCCATCGCCGACCTGGCCAGGCGCATCGAGGCCGGTGAGAAGGACGTCGTCCTGCTCGGCGCGACCGGTACCGGCAAGTCGGCCACCACGGCGTGGATGATCGAAAAGCTCCAGCGCCCCACGCTCGTGATGGCGCCGAACAAGACGCTGGCCGCCCAGCTGGCCAACGAGTTCCGCGAGCTCCTGCCGAACAACGCGGTCGAGTACTTCGTCTCGTACTACGACTACTACCAGCCCGAGGCCTACATCCCGCAGTCGGACACCTACATCGAGAAGGACTCCTCGATCAACGAGGAGGTCGAGCGCCTGCGCCACTCGGCGACGAACTCGCTGCTCACCCGCCGCGACGTGATCGTGGTCGCCTCGGTGTCCTGCATCTACGGCCTGGGCACGCCGCAGGAGTACGTGGACCGCATGGTCCCCCTCCGGGTCGGCGACGAGATCGACCGCGACGAGCTGCTGCGCCGCTTCGTGGACATCCAGTACACGCGCAACGACCTGGCCTTCACCCGGGGCACCTTCCGGGTCCGCGGGGACACCATCGAGATCTTCCCCGTCTACGAGGAGCTGGCCGTCCGCATCGAGATGTTCGGCGACGAGATCGAGGCGCTGTCCACGCTGCACCCGCTCACCGGTGAGATCATCAGCGACGACCGGCAGCTGTACGTCTTCCCGGCCTCCCACTACGTCGCCGGCCCCGAGCGCATGGAGCGGGCCGTCAACGACATCGAGAAGGAACTGGGCGAACGCCTCGGCGAGCTGGAGAAGCAGGGCAAGCTCCTGGAGGCCCAGCGCCTGAGGATGCGCACCACCTACGACCTGGAGATGCTCCGCCAGATCGGCACCTGCTCGGGCGTGGAGAACTACTCGATGCACTTCGACGGCCGCCTGCCCGGCTCCCCGCCCAACACCCTCCTGGACTACTTCCCGGACGACTTCCTGCTCGTCATCGACGAGTCGCATGTGACGGTCCCCCAGATCGGCGCGATGTACGAGGGCGACGCCTCCCGCAAGCGCAGCCTGGTCGAGCACGGCTTCCGGCTGCCCTCCGCGCTGGACAACCGTCCCCTGAAGTGGGAGGAGTTCCAGGAGCGCATCGGGCAGACGGTCTACCTGTCCGCGACCCCCGGTACCTACGAGCTGTCCCGCGGGGACGGAGTCGTCGAGCAGATCATCCGCCCCACCGGCCTGGTCGACCCGGAGGTCGTGGTCAAGCCGACCGAGGGCCAGATCGACGACCTCGTGCACGAGATCCGCGAGCGCACCGAGAAGGACGAGCGCGTCCTCGTCACCACGCTCACCAAGAAGATGGCCGAGGACCTCACCGACTACTTCCTCGAACTCGGCATCCAGGTCCGCTACCTGCACAGCGACGTCGACACCCTGCGCCGTATCGAGCTGCTGCGCGAGCTGCGCTCCGGCGAGTTCGACGTACTGGTCGGCATCAACCTGCTGCGTGAGGGCCTCGACCTGCCCGAGGTGTCCCTGGTCGCCATCCTCGACGCCGACAAGGAGGGCTTCCTGCGCTCCGGGACGTCGCTCATCCAGACCATCGGCCGCGCGGCGCGCAATGTGTCCGGCCAGGTCCACATGTACGCCGACAAGATCACCCCGGCGATGGAGAAGGCCATCGAGGAGACCAACCGCCGCCGGGAGAAGCAGATCGCCTACAACAAGGCCAACGGCATCGACCCGCAGCCGCTGCGCAAGAAGATCAACGACATCGTCGCGCAGATCGCCCGCGAGCAGGTCGACACCGAGCAGCTGCTCGGCTCCGGCTACCGCAACCTGCAGGACGGCAAGGGCGCCAAGGCACCCGTACCCGCACTCGGTGACAAGGCGTCCAAGGGCGCGAAGGCGGGCAAGGCCGCCAGGCCGGCCAAGGGCAAGACCGCGACCGCGGTGATCACGGACCGCCCGGCGGCCCAGCTCGCCGAGCAGATCGAGGAGATGACCGAGCGGATGCGGGCCGCCGCCGCCGAGCTCCAGTTCGAGGTCGCCGCCCGGCTGCGCGACGAGGTCTCCGAGATGAAGAAGGAACTGCGCCAGATGCGCGAGGCGGGCCTCGCCTGACCTCCGCACCCTGCCGGACCCGGCACCCGCGCCCTGTGTCTCAACACCGCCACAAAGCGCGGGCGGGGGTCCGGCAGGTCAGTGCCCCTGCGTAGGGTTCTCGGCAACCGCGCGGTGCGCGGCAACAGGGGAACACCGAGAGGGGAAGCAGCCGTGACCGTCAACTTGTCCAAGGGACAGGCCATCAGCCTGGAGAAGAAGGACGGGGCCGGCCTGAGTGCGGTCCGCATGGGTCTCGGCTGGCAGGCGGCGAAGCGACGCGGCCTGTTCGGCTCGCGCACCAGGGAGATCGACCTGGACGCCTCGGCGGTGCTCTTCGCCGACAAGGAGCCGGTCGACGTGGTCTTCTTCCGGCACCTGGTGAGCGACGACGGCTCCGTGCGCCACACGGGCGACAACCTCGTCGGCGGTGCCGGCCAGGGCGGCGACGACGAGTCGATCCTCGTCGACCTGCAGCGCGTCCCGGTCCACGTCGACCAGATCGTCTTCACCGTGAACTCCTTCACGGGCCAGACCTTCCAGGAGGTGCAGAACGCTTTCTGCCGCCTCGTCGACGAGACCAACGGCCAGGAGCTCGCCCGGTACACGCTGGCGGGCGGCGGCGACTACACCGCCCAGATCATGGCGAAGGTGCACCGCGTGGGCTCCGGCTGGACGATGACCGCACTGGGCGAGCCCGCCAGGGGCCGCACCTTCCAGGACCTGATGCCGGAGATCCGGCGGTACCTGTAGGACCGCCACGCGCGGCGCGGCGCGCACGGCATCACCACACGGGGGGCGACGGCGATGACGGCCGAGCTGGTGCGGGGGCAGAACCACCCGCTGTCCCGGGTCCGGCTGGAGATCCGGATCTCGGCGCAGACACCGGTCCTGGCGGGCGCCACGCTCGGAGACGAGCACGGCACCGTGCCCGGGGCACAGTGGGTGGCCCACCCCGGCGTCCCGGTGCTGCCCGGCGTCGAGGTTTCCCGGCAGGCCGCCGAGAATCACCGGCTCGCCGTCGACCTGGCCGCCCTGCCCGAGTCGGTCCACCGCCTCAGCGTGCTGCTCGCCCTGCCCACGCCGCAGGGCGGCGGCCCGCCGCGGTTCGGTGCGGTCGCCGCTCCGCGGGCGGCGGTCACCGGTCCCGACGGCACCGAGATCGCCCGCTTCACCCTCACCGGCCTCGACGCCGAGTCGGCCGTCGTCGCCCTTGAGGTGTACCGCCGGCAGGACGCGTGGAAGGTGCGCGCGGTGGGGCAGGGCTACGCCGGCGGCCTCGCCGCGCTCTTCGCCGACCAGGGCCTGCCCGAGGCCGGTGAGCTCGCGACCCGTGTCGAACAGGCGGCCGGCCGCGGCGACGCGACACCGGCGCCCCACCCTCGGGACACCCCCGCCATCGCCGCACCGCAGGAGGCCTCAAAGGCCCCGGAGGCGCAGCCCGCGCAGCCCGTCGCCGGCGACGCGGCGGGCTGGTCGATGGAGGAGCGGCTGTACAACCAGGTCTGGGGCATGTTCGAGGACCTGGCCCGCTGCACGGCCGCGTACCGCGGCGCCGTGGACTTCGCCGGCTCCCGCCTGGAGAAGGAACTCGACCAGGTCCTCGCCGACCCGCGCGCCCGGCTCGGTACGGCAGGCGACGCGGCGCGCGAGGCGGCCCGGTCCCGGCACACCGAGTTGGTCGGACGGGCACGGGCCGCCCTGGACCGCGACCTCGCCCAGCTCACCGCGGAGGCGGAGGTCGTCGAGCCCGCGCTGCCGCAGGCCTGCGCCCGCTGGGAGAGCCCGGTCTGGCACGCCTACCGTGTCCCGGACGAGCCGCCGATGGCGTTGCGGCTCGGTGATCTGCACCTGCCCGAGAGCGCCTCGCTGCGCATTCCGATGCTGGTCAGGCTGCCGCTGGAACGGCCGCTGTGGATCGACAGCGGGCCGGTGGCGGAACCCGGCGGCACCGTTCTGGACTCCGCCACGTCCCGCCGGCTCGCCCTGGAGACGGCGGTCTCGCTCGCGGTGCGGCTGCTAGCGGTGCACCCGGCCGGGCAGTTCTCCGTGCGGGTGATCGATCCGGCCGGTGCCGGTGCCGAGGCGCTTGCGCCGCTGACACGGGCCGGGGCACTGGAGGGCCGGCCGGCGACCGCCGCGGCGGACGCGGCCGAGGTACTGGGACGGCTCGCCCACCGCGTCGACCTGACGCGGATGGCAGTGCGCGGCGGCGCGGCCGGGGCGCTGCCGCACGATGCCGGCAGCGGCCGGCAGCTGCTGATCGTCAACGACTTCCCGTACGGTTTCGACGACCGGGCCGTGACCCGGCTGCGGTATCTCGCCGACGAAGGGCCGGCCGTCGGCGTCCATCTGCTGCTGGTCGCGGACCGTGCGGACGCCGAAGCCCACGGCCCGCTGCTCGACCCGCTGTGGCGTTCGCTCATGCGACTGACGCCCGTGCCCGACGACCATCTGACCGACCCCTGGGTCGGCCACGCCTGGACGTACGAGCCCGTGCTCGCGCCGCCCGGCAGCGGGATCCTCCAGCGGGTGCTCACTGAGGTGGCAGACGCCCGCACCAAGCGTGAGTAAAGCGCTCTGAACTGGCACTTTGGGGCTTTCTTTGCCAGCCACTTTACCTTTTCTTGGTGATCGGGGTACAGTCTTCCGTACGGAGGGGAGTACTCCCTGACTGCGGCGCACCCGTCAGTACGGATCGACGAAGATCCCGGGGCGCCGGCCCGTTCTCGGGTGGAGGAGACCTCCGGCAGCGACAACGCTGATGTGTTTGCCGTGACGTCATGCCGGAGGCTCGAGTGGAAGTCACCATGACCCTGTGGGTCCTCACCGTCGTGGGCCTCGCCGCCCTGATAGCGGCCGACTTCGTCATCGGGCGCAAGCCCCACGACGTGTCGATCAAGGAGGCCGGCATCTGGACGGTCGTCTGGATCACCCTGGCGTGTCTCTTCGGCCTCGGACTGCTCGTGTTCGGCGGCGGTGCGCCGGCCGGTGAGTTCTTCGCGGGCTTCATCACCGAGAAGTCGCTGAGCGTCGACAACCTCTTCGTCTTCGTCCTGATCATGGCGAAGTTCTCGGTGCCCACCCAGTACCAGCAGCGCGTCCTGCTGGTCGGTGTCCTCATAGCCCTGGTCCTGCGGGCCGTGTTCATCGCGGCCGGAGCGGCGATCATCGCCAGCTTCTCCTGGGTGTTCTTCCTGTTCGGCGCTTTCCTCATCTGGACCGCCTGGAAGCTCGTGCAGGAGGCCCGGGCCGACGAGGAGGAAGCCGAGTACGAGGAGAACAAGCTGCTGAAGGCCGTGGAACGCCGGTGCGGCGTGGCCGACCGTTACCACGGCACCAAGCTGTGGATCCAGCAGAACGGCAAGCGGGTCATGACCCCGATGCTGGTCGTGATGCTCGCCATCGGCACCACGGACGTGCTGTTCGCGCTGGACTCCATACCCGCGATCTTCGGCCTGACCCAGGACCCCTACATCGTCTTCACCGCCAACGCGTTCGCCCTGATGGGGTTGCGCCAGCTGTACTTCCTCATCGGCGGCCTGCTGAAGAAGCTGGTCCACCTGTCGTACGGCCTGTCGATCATCCTCGGCTTCATCGGCGTCAAGCTGGTGCTGCACGCGCTGCACGAGTCCGGGGTCCACGTCCCCGAGATCAGCATTCCGGTCTCGCTCGGCGTGATCTGCGCGGTCCTGGCCGTGACCACGATCACCAGCCTGATGGCCTCCAGGAAGCAGGAGGCACTCGAGCCGGCGCCCACCGCGAGCGAGGACGCGGCGAAGGACGGCGTCGACGCTTGACGGCCGAGCAGTCAACGGAAAGACCACCGTGCAGGCAACGGAAAGGAGGAGAAGGGATCCGGGACGAGCGGAATGCGAACCCCCTGCACCTCTGCGACCATCGCAGCATGATCACCCGGCTCAGGTCGCTCACCACCCAGTGGACGTTCCTGATGCCGGTCATCGCGGCCGTCCTGCTGATCTTCACCTGGGGCCGTGACCTGCCCGGCCCCGTAGTGGGACTGGTGGCGCTGGTCCTCGCCGGATCCGTTCTGGCGGCGGTGCACCACGCCGAGGTCATCGCCCACCGCGTCGGGGAGCCGTTCGGCTCCCTGGTGCTGGCCATCGCCGTCACGGTCATCGAGGTTGCCCTGATCGTCACCCTCATGGCCGACGGCGGTGACAAGAGCGCCACCCTGGCCCGGGACACCGTCTTCGCCGCCGTGATGATCACTTGCAACGGCATCGTCGGGCTCTGCCTCCTCGTGGCCTCCCTGCGTCACGGCACCGCGGTGTTCAACCCCGAGGGCACCGGTGCCGCCCTGGCGACCGTGGCGACCCTGGCCACGCTCAGCCTGGTGCTGCCGACCTTCACCACCAGCAAGCCCGGCCCCGAGTTCTCCACCGTGCAACTGACGTTCGCCGCGCTGTCCTCACTGATCCTCTACGGACTGTTCGTGACCACGCAGACCGCGCGGCACCGCGACTACTTCCTGCCGATCACCCGGCAGGGCGAGGTCATCACCGCGGACGGGCACGCGCCACCCCCCTCCGTACGCACCGCCTGGACCAGCCTCGGCCTGCTCGGCCTCGCCCTGGTCGGCGTGGTCGGCCTGGCCAAGGGGGTGTCGCCCACCATCGAGTCCGGCGTCGCGGCGGCCGGCCTGAACCAGGCGGTGGTCGGTGTGATCATCGCGCTGCTCGTGCTGCTGCCCGAGACCATCGCCGCAGTGCGCGCCGCCCGCCGCGACCGGGTGCAGACCAGCCTCAACCTCGCACTCGGCTCGGCCATGGCCAGCATCGGCCTGACCATCCCCGCCGTCGCCCTGGCCTCCGTCTGGATGTCCGGTCCGCTCATCCTCGGCCTGGGCCCGACGCACATGCTGCTGCTCGCCCTCACCGTGGTGGTCAGCTCCCTGACCGTGGTGCCCGGCCGGGCCACACCCCTGCAGGGCGGCGTCCACCTGGTCCTGTTCGCGGCCTATCTCGAACTGGCCGTCAACCCGTAGCACCACTTGGTCAGCCCGCGGCCGGCTCCACCGCCGGCACGGGAACGGGCCGCGTCTCCGGCAGCAGCGCGAAGCAGACCAGGCTCAGCAGCGCGATCCCCGTGAGGTACGCGCCCACGGCCCACGGGACGCGCCCGCCCTGCTCCGCCAGTGCGGTCGCCACGATCGGAGTGAGCGCGCCCCCCAGCACCCCGCCGAGGTTGTAGCCGACCGAAGCCCCCGTGCACCGCACCCGTGCCTCGTACAGTTCCGGCAGATACGCGGCGATCACCGCGAACATGGTGATGAAGGCGATCAGCGCGCCCAGGATGCCCAGGAACATCAGCAAGGGCTCGCCGGTCGCCAGCAGCGCGACCAGCGGAAACATCCACAGGGCACAGGCCGTGCACCCCGCCAGGCACAGCGGACGGCGCCCGTAGCGGTCCCCGAGCAGCGCCATCAGGGGCGTGAGGGCGCCCTTGACCACCACCGCGGCCATCACACAGGTGAGCATGACGGTGCGGCTCACCCCGAGCCGTTCCGTCGCGTACGCCAGCGACCACGTCGTCACGGCGTAGAACACCGCGTACCCGACGGCCAGCGCCCCGGCCGTCAGCAGCACCAGTCGCCCGTGGTGCCGGACGACCTCCACGAGTGGCACGCGCGCGTGGTCGTCGATCTCCAGGAACCGGGGACTCTCCTCGAGGGACGCGCGCAGCCACAACCCGGCGACGGCGGGCACGGCGGCGGCCCAGAACGGCACCCGCCACCCCCACCGCGCGAAGTCCGCGTCGGACAGGACCGCAGAGAGAACGAGCATCACCCCGTTGGCGAGCACGAAGCCGAACGCGGGCCCCACCTGAGGAAAGCTCGACCACAGGGCCCGTCGGCCCGCGGGAGCGTGTTCGGCGGTCAGCAGCACCGCACCGCCCCACTCCCCGCCGAGCCCCAGACCCTGCAGGAAGCGCAGGACTAGCAGCAGCACCGGAGCGGCCACCCCGATCGACCCGTACGTCGGCACGCACCCCACCGCGACCGTCGAGGCCCCGGTCAGCAGCAGGGACGCGACCAGCACCGGCCGCCGCCCGCGCCGATCGCCGAGGTGCCCGAACAGCACGGAGCCCAGCGGCCGGGCCACGAACCCCACCCCGAAGGTGCCGAACGCCGCCAGCGTCCCCGCCAACGGCGAGAACGTCGGGAAGAACAACGGCCCCAGCACCAGGGCCGCCGCGGTGCCGTAGACGAAGAAGTCGTAGAACTCGATCGCGGTCCCGGCGAGCGAGGCGGCGGCCAGCCGCCGCATGGAAGGGGCCCTCACAGTGCGTACATCGCGCATGCCGGGTCAACTACCCGCCGTGATCACGGGTTACGGGGGGCGTACGGAGGTGATCAGCGAGCGGCGGCGCGCGCCGACGTCACCGGAGCACGCCACTCCTCGTACGCTCCGCGTGCCGTGGTAGACCGGGTCCGAGAAGGTGGTCGCGAACGCGCCGCCCCGAACGGACCGGAGGAACCGTGCCCCGCACCCTGGCCAACGCCCCGATCATGATCCTCAACGGGCCCAACCTGAACCTCCTCGGCCGGCGCCAGCCCGAGATCTACGGCAAGGACACGCTCGCCGACGTCGAGGCGATGTGCGCCAAGGCCGCGGCCGCGCACGGCGGCACGGTGGACTGCCGGCAGTCCAACCACGAGGGCGAGCTCGTGGACTGGATCCACGAGGCACGGCTGAACCACTGCGGGATCGTCATCAACCCGGGCGCCTACTCCCACACGTCGGTCGCGATCCTGGACGCACTCCACGCCTGCGACGGCATGCCGGTGGTGGAAGTGCACATCTCCAACATCCACCGCCGCGAGTCCTTCCGGCACCACTCGTACGTCTCGCTGCGGGCCGACGGAGTGATCGCCGGCTGCGGGGTGCAGGGCTACGTGTTCGCCGTGGAGCGGATCGCCGCCCTGGTGGGGGCGGCACAGGCGGACGCCTGAAGCACCGCGGCGGCGGGACACGGCCACCGCCGCCTGGGCCGCCGGCCGAGGGCGGGGTTGGAAGACCGGCGGCCCCTGCCGCGCAGGAGCCGTCGTCCTGTGCGGGCTGCCACCAGTTGACCGCCTGACAGCGATCCTCGGGAGCGCGCACACGCATCGGCCCTGTGCGAAACGTTCACACGGGGCGCGCGAAGCCGCATCGACGCCACCCGCACGAGCGGGCGCACGCCCGGCATGCACGATCGCCCACCTGGCGCGCCGCCGGCGCGGGGCGGCTCACCAACCGCGCGCGTGCCACTCCGGCAGATGCGGCCGCTCCGTGCCCAGCGTGGTGTCGTTGCCGTGCCCGGGGTACACCCACGTCTCGTCCGGCAGCACGTCGAAGATCTTCGTCTCCACGTCGTGGATCAGGCTGGCGAACGCCTTCGGGTCCTTGTGCGTGTTGCCGACACCGCCCGGGAAGAGGCAGTCACCGGTGAAGACGTGCGGATGCCCGTGCGGGTCGTCGTAGACGAGGGCGATGGAGCCCGGAGTGTGGCCGACGAGGTGGCGCGCGGTGAGCTCCACGCGGCCGACCCTGATCACGTCGCCGTCGTCGACCAGGACGTCGGTGGGCACCGGGATACCGGGCGCGTCCTCCCGGCCGGCGTACGTCCGCGCGCCCGTCGCGGAGACGACCTCGGCGAGCGCCTGCCAGTGGTCGCCGTGCCGGTGCGTGGTGACGACGGACGCGATGCCGTCGTCACCGATCATGGCGAGCAGCGTGTGCGCCTCGTTGGCGGCGTCGATCAGGAGTTGCTCGTCGGTGGCCCGGCAGCGCAGCAGATAGGCGTTGTTGTCCATCGGGCCGACCGCGACCTTGGTGATCATCAGGTCTTTCAGCTCGTGCACGTGCGCCGGTCCGCCGACCTTGACCTCTCCGCTGTACGTCATGGCGGCAGCCTATAGCGGGGAGCGTCCGGCGGACCGCCGTCGCGCTACAGCGGGGGCAGCTTCGGCAGCGCGCCGCCCGTGACCTCCAGCGCGGCACCCTCTCGGCGGCCGGCGAGCCAGCCCAGCAGCTCGGCCGCGGGGCCGCTGACCGTGACCTCGGGTCCGGACGCCTCGCGTCCCGTGCTCCACGCGCGCGTGCCGTCCGTGACACGGGTCGCCGGAACGTCCGGGTGCTCCGAGAACCGCTGGGCCAGGAAGTCGATCTCCCGCTCGGCGAACTCCGCCGGGACGTCCTCCAGCTCGTAGCCGATCCCGAGGTCCACGTGGTGCAGCTCCACCTCGGCCCACCGCCGGAACGGCAGCCGGGCGGCGGAGTCGGTGACGCCGTTGCGCAGCTCGACCGTGCGCGACCAGTCCGCCGGCACGGCCCCCGCCTGCTGGAAGCGGGCGGCGCTCTCCCGCACGTCGGTGAGCTGGACATCGACGGGCCGCGGCGCGTCCCGCTCGATGTCGGCGTCCCGCGCCGCGGCGCTCTCGTACATGGGACGGCCCTCGAGGACGTTCACGAGCGCGTCCGCGTTGCGGGCGAGGTGGGCGAGGACATGCCCGCGGGTCCAGCCGGGCAGCCGTGACGGCTGGGCGAGTGAGGCGTTGTCCAGAGCGGCGGCAGCGGTGAGGAGCCGTTCCGTCGCCTCGCGTACACAGGCCAGGTCATGAGCGTGATCAATCATGGGCCTGACCCTAGCCGGGCCACACCTTCGGGTGAAGGCGGTGAACCTCGCCCGCAAATCGAAAGCACGTGCTATATCGTCGAGTGCGGCGTCGGGCATGCTGGAGGGCCGGGGGTTGTTATGCAACCGGGAATCCGACCGGCGTTGTCAGTGGCTCCCCCTAGTCTCGAAGAAGCACGGGGGCCTCGCCCCTGTCACTTCTCTGAAGAAAGGTGCGGACCGGCGTGGCCGACCGTCTCATCGTCCGTGGAGCGCGCGAGCACAACCTGAGGAATGTCTCGCTCGACCTCCCGCGCGACTCGCTCATCGTCTTCACGGGCCTGTCGGGGTCGGGCAAGTCCTCGCTGGCCTTCGACACGATCTTCGCCGAGGGCCAGCGGCGCTACGTGGAGTCGCTGTCCTCGTACGCCCGGCAGTTCCTCGGCCAGATGGACAAGCCGGACGTGGACTTCATCGAAGGCCTCTCCCCGGCGGTCTCCATCGACCAGAAGTCGACCTCGCGCAACCCCCGCTCGACGGTCGGCACCATCACCGAGGTGTACGACTACCTGCGTCTGCTCTTCGCGCGCATCGGCAAGCCGCACTGCCCCGAGTGCGGCCGCCCGATCTCGCGGCAGTCGCCGCAGGCCATCGTCGACAAGGTCCTGGAGCTGCCGGAGGGGAGCCGCTTCCAGGTGCTGTCGCCGCTGGTGCGCGAGCGCAAGGGCGAGTTCGTCGACCTCTTCGCCGACCTGCAGACCAAGGGCTACTCCCGCGCGCGGGTGGACGGGCAGACCATCCAGCTCTCCGAGCCGCCCACGCTGAAGAAGCAGGAGAAGCACACCATCGAGGTGGTCGTGGACCGCCTCACGGTGAAGGAGTCCGCCAAGCGCCGCCTCACCGACTCCGTGGAGACCGCCCTCGGCCTGTCCGGCGGCATGGTCGTGCTCGACTTCGTCGACCTGCCGGAGGGCGACCCCGAGCGCGAGCGCATGTACTCGGAGCACCTCTACTGCGCGTACGACGACCTGTCCTTCGAGGAGCTGGAGCCCCGCTCCTTCTCCTTCAACTCGCCCTTCGGCGCCTGTCCCGAGTGCACCGGCATCGGCACGCGCATGGAGGTCGACCCCGAGCTGATCGTCCCGGACGAGGACAAGTCCCTGGACGAGGGCGCCATCCACCCCTGGTCGCACGGGCACACCAAGGACTACTTCGGCCGGCTGATCGGCGCCCTCGCGGACGCGCTCGGCTTCCGCACCGACATCCCCTTCGCGGGCCTGCCGCAGCGCGCGAAGAAGGCCCTCCTGTACGGCCACCGGACCCAGATCGAGGTCCGGTACCGCAACCGGTACGGCCGCGAGCGCGTGTACACCACGCCCTTCGAGGGCGCGGTCCCCTTCGTCAAGCGCCGGCACAGCGAGGCCGAGAGCGACGCCAGCCGCGAGCGCTTCGAGGGCTACATGCGCGAGGTGCCCTGCCCCACCTGCGAGGGCACGCGCCTGAAGCCGATCGTGCTCGCGGTCACGATCATGGGGAAGTCCATCGCCGAGGTCTCCGCGATGTCGATCAGCGACTGCGCGGACTTCCTGGGCGAGCTGGAGCTGAACGCCCGCGACAAGAAGATCGCCGAGCGGGTCCTGAAGGAGGTCAACGAGCGGCTGCGGTTCCTGGTCGACGTCGGCCTGGACTACCTCTCCCTCAACCGCGCGGCCGGCACGCTGTCCGGCGGTGAGGCCCAGCGCATCCGCCTGGCCACCCAGATCGGCTCCGGCCTCGTCGGCGTCCTGTACGTCCTGGACGAGCCGTCCATCGGCCTGCACCAGCGCGACAACCACCGGCTGATCGAGACCCTGGTCCGGCTGCGCGACATGGGCAACACGCTCATCGTCGTCGAGCACGACGAGGACACCATCAAGGTCGCCGACTGGATCGTGGACATCGGCCCCGGTGCCGGCGAGCACGGCGGCAAGGTCGTGCACAGCGGCTCCCTGAAGGAACTGCTCGCCAACACCGAGTCGCAGACCGGTCAGTACCTCTCCGGCCGCAAGTCGATCCCGCTCCCGGACGTACGCCGCCCGCACGACCCGTCCCGCCTGCTCACCGTGCACGGCGCCCGCGAGAACAACCTGCAGGACATCGACGTCTCGTTCCCCCTGGGCGTGTTCACGGCCGTCACGGGTGTGTCCGGGTCCGGTAAGTCCACGCTGGTCAACGACATCCTCTACACACACCTGGCCCGCGAGCTGAACGGCGCGCGCAACGTCCCCGGCCGGCACACGCGCGTGGCCGGCGACGACCTGGTCGACAAGGTCGTGCACGTCGACCAGTCGCCCATCGGCCGTACCCCGCGGTCGAACCCGGCGACCTACACCGGCGTGTTCGACCACATCCGCAAGCTGTTCGCGGAGACCACGGAGGCGAAGGTCCGCGGCTACCTGCCCGGCCGCTTCTCCTTCAACGTCAAGGGCGGCCGCTGCGAGAACTGCGCGGGCGACGGCACGATCAAGATCGAGATGAACTTCCTCCCGGACGTCTACGTCCCGTGCGAGGTCTGCCACGGCGCCCGGTACAACCGGGAGACCCTGGAGGTCCACTACAAGGGCAAGTCCATCGCCGACGTGCTGAACATGCCGATCGAGGAGGCGACCGACTTCTTCGACGCGGTCCCGGCCATCTCCCGGCACCTGCGGACCCTGAAGGACGTCGGCCTCGGCTACGTCCGGCTCGGCCAGTCCGCGACCACCTTGTCCGGTGGCGAGGCGCAGCGGGTGAAGCTCGCCAGCGAACTGCAGAAGCGCTCCACCGGCCGCACGGTCTACGTCCTGGACGAGCCGACCACCGGTCTGCACTTCGAGGACATCAGCAAGCTGCTGAAGGTTCTCTCCGGCCTGGTCGACAAGGGCAACACGGTCATCGTCATCGAGCACAACCTCGACGTGATCAAGACGGCCGACTGGGTCGTGGACATGGGCCCCGAGGGCGGCGCCGGCGGTGGCCTGGTGGTGGCCGAGGGCACGCCCGAGGAGGTCGCCGGGGTTCCGGCCAGCCACACCGGCAAGTTCCTGCGCGAGATCCTCGGTGCCGACCGCATCAGCGACGCGGAACCGGTGAAGGCGCCGCGCGGAGCGGCGGCCAGGAAGACCGCCGCGGCCGGTTCGGCGGCGAGGAAGACGGTGACGGCCAAGGCCGACGGCAAGGCGGTGGCCAAGAAGGCCGCCGCGGCGAAGAAGACGGCACCGGCGAAGAAGACGACGCGGGCCCGCAAGGCCTGAGGCGGATCAGGCGATGTCCTGATACCTCGTCAAAAAAGCGGCGCCCCGCGGGAACTCCCCGCGGGGCGCCGCTCGTTCCACCATCGAGAACCGCGGCGCGGACGCACCTTGACAACAGCACAGAGAAAGCAGGGGAGGGAACCCGGGGGAGGATCAGCTCAGAGCTCGCCCAGCTCCGCCGCGTACGGCGGCTCCGCTCCGCCCCGGGAGCAGGTGATCGCCGCGGCGCGCGCCGCGAACCGCAGCAGGCGCTGCCAGCCGTCCGGTCCCAGGACGGCGAGTGCCTGCGGCGACAGCGCGTCCTGCGCGGACAGACCGTGCAGCAGGGCCGCGTTCACCGTGTCACCGGCGCCGATGGTGTCCACGACCTCGACCTCCTCACCGGGTACGGAGTACTGCGCGCCGTCCCGGGTGTGGACGGTGAGGCCGGCGCCGCCCCGGGTCACCACCACGGCCGAGGGCCCAGCGGCCAGCCACTCGTCCGGTGTGCCGCCCAGCCACTCGGCGTCCTCCGCGGACAGCTTCAGCAGCGTCACCGAGGGCAGCCAGCTCTTGAAACGTGCGCGGTAGGCGTCCGCGTCCGGGATCAGGCCGGCCCGGACATTGGGATCGAGGGCGGTGAACAGCCCCTGTCCGGCCGCGGCCCGCATCAGCTCCTCGTAGGCGCTCGCCCCCGGTTCCAGGACGAGCGAGCAGGTGCCGAAGGACACCGCGCGCGTGCCCGCGGGAAGGGCGGCGGGAGCGGTGAAGAGGCGGTCGGCGGTGCCGTCGACGTAGAAGGAGTAGGCGGCCGAGCCGGAGGCGTCGACGGTCGCGACCGCGAGAGTGGTGGGCTCGGGGCCCCGCTGCACACCCGACACGTCCACTCCGGCCCGCCGCAGCCCGTCGAGCAGGGCCTCGCCGAAGGCGTCGGACGACGTGCGGGAGTAGAAGGCGGTCGGGGAGCCGAGGCGGCCGAGGGCCACGGCTGTGTTGTAGGGGCCGCCGCCGAGCGCCGGCTTCAGGTCCGCCAGGGCGCCGGGGCCCTGCGGTACCAGGTCGATCAGTGCCTCACCGGCGACGACGATCACGAGACGGTTCCCTTCTCGGACAGCGGGGTGGGTGCGGTCTGCCCGCCGGACTCGGCCGACAGGGGCCCGTGGGCCCCGTCACGGTCCTCGGGGCAGCCGCAGGAGGTGCGGTGGACGAACGCGCACGGCAGCCGCACGGTCCGGGCGGGCCGGTCCGGGGCGGCCAGCCGGTCCAGCAGCACCTGGACGGCCCGGGCGCCGATCTCCCTGCTGGGCTGGGCGATGGCCGTGAGCCGGGGGGAGAAGAGGTCGGCCCAGGCGAAGTCGTCGAAGCAGCCCAGGGCGAGGTCGTCCGGCACCGACAGGGCGAGCCCGCGCAGGGCGCGCAGAGCGCCGATGGTCATGGCGTTGTTGGCGGTGACCAGCGCCGTGGGCGGAGAGGGAAGGGAGAGCAGGGCGGCCGTGGCCCGCTCGGCGCCGGCCGACTCGGAGTTGCCGGACACCACCAGGTCCTCGTCGTGGGGGAGCCCGGCGGCGGTGAGGGCCTGCCGGTAGCCCGCGATCCGCTCGCTGGTGGTGCTCAGCCCGGGCAGGCCCGCGACCAGGCCGATCCGGCGGTGGCCGAGCTCGGCCAGGTGACCGACGAGGCGGGCCGTCGGACCGGCGTTCTCGGCGCAGACCTGATCGAAGAGGGCCGGTTCGCCGGTCACCAGGTCGCTCGCCCGTTCCGGAGCCTCGGTCTCGGCCTGGACCACGCGGTCCAGGAACACCGCCGGTACGGCGTGGCGGTTGAGATAGGCGATGAGGCCATGCGGGTCCGCGGAAGGGGCCACGATCATGCCGTCCACCCGGCGCTCGTGAAGGAGTTGCACGACCTTCCGTTCGTGGGCGGGATCGTCGTGCGGGTCGGCGATGAGCAGGCTGTACCCCGCCGCCAGGGCGGCGGCCTCGACACCCTGGAGGATCTCGGTGAAGTAGGGGTTGCTGATCGCCGACACCGCCAGCCCGATGGACCGGGTACGGGAGGTCACCAGGGAGCGCGCCAGTGTGTTGGGTGTGTAGCCGAGGGCGTCGACGGCGTCCAGCACCGCCTGGCGGGTGTGGGGCAGTACCGGGCGCGTGGCGTTGAGCACGTGGGACACGGTCGCCACGGAGACCCCGGCAGCCCGGGCGACGTCCGCCATCGTGGTCATCGCGATCTCCCTCCAGGGGCGGCTGCCGGCTTGGTTCCCGGCCGGAAGCTACCCCATCTTCGGGGTCCGCGTAAACGCTTGCGCAAACGTTTACGACCCGGTCTCACCGGCTGCGGCCGCTCACACGCCCCTCGTCGGCCACCCCCGCCCCCGGTCGTCCCCTTCTGCCCGGGTATCGTCGCCCTGCCCGTTCCCCGACCTGCTGGAGGTTCCGATGCCCGCCCGATCCTCAGCGAGCCGTCGAACCGTCCTTCGAGGGGCGGCCGTGGCCCCCGTCGCCGGGCTCGGGCTGGCCGCCTGCTCGGCGCCCGACGGCGGCGGTGCGGCCGACGCGACGCCGACCGCCCCGGTCGACCTCGGTGCCGAGAACGAGGTCGCCCAGGGCGGCGCCAAGCTCTACCGCGACCGGAACGTGGTGGTCGGCCGGGACGCGAGTGGCGCCCTGAAGGCGTACAGCACGATCTGCACGCACGCCGGCTGCCCCATCAACAATCTCCGCGGGACGACCCTGGTCTGCCCCTGCCACGGCAGCCAGTTCGACGCCCTGACGGGCAAGGTGGTCCAGGCGCCGGCCACCGAGCCGTTGACCGAGCTGCCGGTGAAGACGGCGAACGGCAGGATCATCGTCGGCCCGGGCGCCTGAGGGACCGGCGGCCCCCCGGCACCGCCGCCCTCGGGCCCCGGGGTCCCGTCACTCCCAGTCCCAGGCGATGCCGACGACACCCGGCCGGATCCGGGGCTCGACCAGATGGACGCTGTGGTGCGGCCCACTGACCGCCAGCTCCTGCCGGCCACCGCGCGGGGCCGCCGGCGAGTGCTGGGTGAAGCGGTGACAGCGGGCCGGGAGCGCGGCCGCGTCGAAGCTCACCTGGAGCGCGTACTGTCCGCCCGGAAAGCCGAACCGGTCGGCGTACTCGCGGCAGACCCCTGCCGTGCCGTCCTCGATGCCGTACCGGAAGAGGAAGGTCTCGCCCGCGCGCAGCCGGGTGCCGAAGAGCAGCTCGGCCACCAGGACGCCGGTGTCCTGGTCCCGGCGGACCCGCCCGGTGCGGCAGTTCTCCAGCGCGAGCACCGCCATCTCACCCGGGCTGGAGCCAGGATCGCCGTGGTGGACGGCGACGAAGCGGTCGGCGCCGTCACGGTGCGCGCGCACGATGTGGTGGGACTCGCGGCCCGCCAGCTCCCGGCGGGCGCCGATCCGGACGCGTTCGTGGTGCCCGAGGGTCTGCAGGCCGCCGTCGAGGAACCAGCCCAGCTCGGTCTGGAGGCGGCTCAGGACGTCGGAGGCCTCGACCAGGGAGCGGTAGGAGCGGGCCGAGGGGCGGCCGGCGCTTGCCTGCCGGCCGGGGTCGGCGAGCAGGCGGATGAGGGACTCGTCCGGCAGCTGGAGTATCTCCTCCAGGGCCCGCACGGCGCGCAGCGATTCGGGCCGCTGGGGGCGCCGGGCGCCCTGCTGCCAGTAACTCAGACTCGTGACCCCGACCTTGACCCCGTGCCGGGACAGGTGGTGCTGCACGCGCTGCAGCGGCAGCCCGCGGGCGGCGATCGCGGCGCGCAGCGCCACGTGGAAGGGGCCGCCCCGCAGGGCCGTGTCCAGTTCCGCGGTGGGGACGTCCGCGTGCTCCGTGGCGTGCCGCATGCACAGCAGCCTTTCTGTGAGATGCCACGACGGCTGGTCAGGCCGCCCGTGTGCGGGGCCGCCCCCGTGGGCGCAAGGAACGCCCTTCTGCGCGCGCCGCGTCCGTACGCCGGCGTGCACGGCCCCGAGTTCACCCGCATTGAAGCGTGTTGACCAGACCCCGACAACACCTCGGACCGGTCAGGGCCCGCTCCTGGCCGAGCCGCGACCCTCGCGCGCGCGGGTTCCGGCCGGTGAGCCGGGCCGGTGAGCGTTGTCCACAGGCCCGACGCGGTGTCGGTGCTCGCCAGTAGGGTGTGAGACATGGCCGACCCCTCCAGCTACCGCCCCAGGCCGGGAGACATCCCGGAGTCCCCCGGGGTGTACAGGTTCCGTGACGAGCACCGCCGGGTGATCTACGTCGGAAAGGCGAAGAGCCTGCGCCAGCGCCTGGCGAACTACTTCCAGGACCTGGCGAACCTGCACCCGCGCACCCGGACGATGGTGACCACCGCCGCGTCCGTGGAGTGGACCGTGGTGTCCACCGAGGTCGAGGCGCTGCAGCTGGAGTACTCCTGGATCAAGGAGTTCGACCCCCGGTTCAACGTCAAGTACCGCGACGACAAGAGCTACCCGTACCTCGCGGTGACGATGAACGAGGAGTTCCCGCGCGTGCAGGTGATGCGCGGTCACAAGAAGAAGGGCGTGCGCTACTTCGGGCCCTACGCGCACGCGTGGGCCATCCGGGACACCGTCGACCTGCTGCTGCGCGTCTTCCCGGTGCGCACGTGCTCGGCCGGTGTGTTCAGGAACGCCGCCCGCACCGGCCGGCCCTGCCTGCTCGGCTACATCGGCAAGTGCTCGGCCCCCTGCGTCGGCCGGATCACCCCCGAGGACCACCGCGACCTGGCCGAGGACTTCTCCGACTTCATGGCCGGCCGCACCGGCACCTACCTGCGCCGTCTGGAGAACCAGATGACGCAGGCGGCCGAGGAGATGGAGTACGAGCGTGCGGCCCGCCTGCGCGACGACATCGAGGCCCTGAAGAAGGCCATGGAGAAGAACGCGGTCGTGCTCGCCGACGCGACCGACGCCGACCTGATCGCCGTCGCCGAGGACGAGCTCGAGGCGGCCGTGCAGATCTTCCACGTGCGCGGCGGGCGCGTGCGCGGCCAGCGCGGCTGGGTGACCGACAAGGTCGAGGAGATCACCACCAGCGCCCTCGTCGAGCACGCCCTGCAGCAGCTGTACGGCGAGGAGACCGGGGACGCCGTGCCCAAGGAGGTGCTGGTCCCGGCCCTGCCCGACCCGGTGGAGCCCGTCCAGGAGTGGCTCGCGGAGCGGCGCGGGGCGGGTGTCTCCCTGCGCGTCCCGCAGCGCGGCGACAAGAAGGCGCTCATGGAGACCGTGCAGCGCAACGCCCAGCAGGCGCTCGTCCTGCACAAGACCCGGCGCGCCTCCGACCTGACCACACGCTCGCGCGCCCTGGAGGAGATCGCCGAGGCGCTCGACCTCGACAGCGCCCCCCTGCGCATCGAGTGCTACGACATCTCGCACCTGCAGGGGGACGACGTGGTCGCCTCGATGGTCGTCTTCGAGGACGGGCTGCAGCGCAAGAACGAGTACCGGCGGTTCCAGATCAAGGGCTTCGCGGGCCAGGACGACGTCCGCTCCATGCACGAGGTCATCACCCGGCGCTTCCGGCGGTACCTCGCCGAGAAGGAGCGGACGGGGGAGTGGGCCGACGGCGTGACGGTCACCGGCGACGGCGAGAGCGCCCTGCCCGACGGCGAGCCGCTCGCCCGCTCGCTCAAGGACGAGGACGGCCGCCCCAGGAAGTTCGCCTACCCGCCCCAGCTCGTCGTCGTCGACGGCGGCCGGCCCCAGGTCGCGGCGGCCCGGCGCGCGCTGGACGAGCTGGGCATCGACGACATCGCCGTCTGCGGTCTCGCCAAGCGCCTCGAGGAGGTCTGGGTGCCCGGCGAGGACGACCCGGTGGTCCTGCCCCGCACCAGCGAGGGCCTGTACCTGCTGCAGCGCGTCCGCGACGAGGCCCACCGCTTCGCGATCACCTACCAGCGCACCAAGCGCGCCAAGCGCTTCCGCGCCGGCCCCCTGGACGACGTGCCCGGCCTGGGCGAGACCCGCAAGCAGGCGCTCATCAAGCACTTCGGCTCGGTGAAGAAGCTGCGGTCCGCCACCCTCGAGCAGATCCAGGAGGTGCCCGGCATAGGCCGCAAGACGGCCGAGACCATCGCCGTGGCCCTCGCCCGGGCGGCCCCGGCCGCACCCGCCGTGAACACGGCGACCGGAGAGATCATGGAGGACGAGGAACCCGCGACGACGGGGGGTTCTTCAGGGGAGCCCGTGACAGCGGGCGTCCCGGACGAACGACGGGGGCAGGAGAGATGACCGAGCACGACGCACAGCCCGCCGCGGACCGAGAACCGACGGCCGCGGGGAAGCCGCAGGACGCGGCACACGACAACGGAGCACAGGTGAGTACGGACGTCACACCGCCCGGGGCCCCCGAAGCGGCCATCCCCGAGCTGGTGATCATCTCCGGCATGTCCGGAGCGGGCCGCTCGACCGCGGCGAAGTGCCTGGAGGACCTCGGCTGGTTCGTCGTGGACAACCTGCCGCCCGCCCTGATCCCCACCATGGTGGAGCTGGGCGCCCGCTCGCAGGGCAACGTGGCGCGGATCGCGGTCGTCGTCGACGTGCGCGGCCGCCGCTTCTTCGACAACCTCCGCGAGTCGCTGGCCGACCTGGAGGCCAAGCACGTCACCCGGCGGATCGTCTTCCTGGAGTCCTCCGACGAGGCCCTGGTGCGCCGCTTCGAGTCGGTGCGCCGCCCGCACCCCCTCCAGGGCGACGGCCGCATCGTCGACGGCATCGCCGCCGAGCGGGAGCTGCTGCGCGAGCTGCGCGGCGACGCCGACCTGGTGATCGACACCTCCAGCCTCAACGTGCACGAGCTGCGCGCGAAGATGGACGCCCAGTTCGCCGGCGAGGAGGAGCCCGAGCTGCGGGCCACCGTGATGTCCTTCGGGTTCAAGTACGGCCTGCCGGTCGACGCCGACCTGGTCGCGGACATGCGGTTCCTGCCCAACCCGCACTGGGTCCCGGAGCTGCGCCCCTTCACGGGCCTCAACGAGGAGGTCGCCGCCTACGTCTTCAACCAGCCCGGCGCCAAGGAGTTCCTCGACCGGTACGCCGAGCTGCTGCGGCTCATCGCGGCCGGCTACCGCCGTGAGGGCAAGCGGTACGTGACCATCGCCATCGGCTGCACCGGCGGCAAGCACCGCTCGGTCGCGATGTCGGAGAAGCTCGCCGCGCGCCTCGCGGCCGAGGGCGTGGAGACGGTGGTCGTGCACCGGGACATGGGACGGGAATGACGCAACGTTCACCGCGGCTGAGCAGGCTCCGCCGGGTCACGCCGGAGAGCCGCTCGAGCCGCACGGCGGCGCGCCCGGCCGAGGCGCGCGGCGCCCGGCCCCGCCGGCGCGGCGCCCAGCCCAAGGTCGTCGCCCTCGGCGGCGGCATGGGCCTGTCCGCCTCGCTCGCCGCGCTGCGCCGGATCACCGGCGACCTCACCGCCGTCGTCACGGTGGCAGACGACGGCGGTTCCAGCGGGCGCCTGCGCGACGAGCTGGGCGTACTGCCGCCCGGCGACCTGCGCAAGGCGCTGGCCGCGCTGTGCGGCGACGACGACTGGGGCCAGACCTGGGCCAGGGTCATCCAGCACCGCTTCCACTCCCAGGGCGACCTGCACGACCACGCGGTCGGCAACCTGCTGATCGTCGCCCTCTGGGAGCAGCTCGGCGACCACGTGCAGGCCTTGGACCTGGTCGGCAGGCTGCTCGGCGCGCAGGGGCGCGTGCTGCCCATGTCCGCCGTGCCGCTGGAGCTGCAGGCCCTGGTCAAGGGGCACGACCCGGAGCGGCCCGAGGACGTCGACACGGTGCGCGGTCAGGCGACCGTGGCGCTCACCCCGGGCGAGGTGCAGTCCGTGCACGTCGTGCCGCACGACCCGCCGGCCGTCCCCGAGGCGGTCGCGGCCGTCCTGGACGCGGACTGGGTGGTGCTCGGCCCGGGCTCCTGGTTCTCCTCGGTGATCCCGCACCTGCTGGTCCCCGAGCTGCTGGACGCCCTCACCGGGACCAAGGCGCGCAAGGTCCTCTCCCTGAACCTCGCCCCGCAGCCCGGAGAAACCGAGGGCTTCTCCCCGCAGCGTCATTTGGAGGTTTTGGGGCGACACGCCCCTAAACTCGCCCTGGACGTGGTGCTGGCCGACGAGGCCGCGGTGCCCGACCGCGACTCGCTCACCGAGGCCGCCAAGCGGCTGGGAGCCGCGGTCGAGCTGGCGCCGGTGGCCCGGACCGACGGCAGCCCCCGGCACGACCCGGAGCTGCTGGCTGCCGCGTACGACCGTATTTTTCGGATGCATGGAAGGATCGGCCCATGGCGATGACGGCAGCGGTGAAGGACGAGATCTCCCGGCTCCCCGTCACCCGGACCTGCTGCAGGAAGGCGGAGGTCTCCGCCATTCTGCGGTTCGCCGGCGGCCTTCACCTGGTGAGCGGGCGCATCGTGATCGAGGCGGAGCTGGACACGGCGATGGCGGCCCGCCGCCTCAAGCGGGACATCCTGGAGATCTTCGGCCACAGTTCCGAGCTGATCGTGATGGCACCCGGCGGGCTGCGCCGCGGCTCGCGCTACGTCGTGCGCGTCGTCGCGGGCGGCGACCAGCTGGCGCGCCAGACGGGGCTCGTCGACGGCCGGGGCCGCCCGATCCGCGGTCTGCCCCCGCAGGTGGTCTCCGGGGCCACCTGTGACGCGGAGGCGGCCTGGCGCGGGGCCTTCCTGGCGCACGGCTCGCTCACCGAGCCCGGCCGCTCCTCCTCGCTGGAGGTGACCTGCCCGGGCCCGGAGGCCGCGCTCGCGCTGGTCGGCGCCGCCCGCAGGCTCTCCATCGCCGCCAAGGCGCGCGAGGTGCGCGGGGTGGACCGGGTGGTCGTGCGCGACGGGGACGCGATCGGCGCCCTGCTGACCCGGCTCGGCGCCCACGAGTCGGTGCTCGCCTGGGAGGAGCGGCGGATGCGCCGCGAGGTGCGGGCCACGGCGAACCGCCTCGCCAACTTCGACGACGCCAACCTGCGCCGCTCGGCCCGCGCCGCCGTGGCCGCCGGCGCCCGCGTCCAGCGGGCCCTGGAGATCCTCGGCGAGGAGGTCCCCGAGCACCTGGCCGCCGCCGGGCGCCTGCGCATGGAGCACAAGCAGGCCTCCCTGGAGGAGCTGGGCGCACTCGCCGACCCGCCGCTCACCAAGGACGCGGTCGCGGGCCGTATCCGCCGCCTGCTGGCCATGGCCGACAAGCGCGCCTCCGACCTGGGCATCCCGGGCACCGAGGCCAACCTCAGCGAGGAGCTCGCGGACAACCTCGCCGGCTGACCGACGCGGCGTCAGGACGCCGGTGCCCGCGCCCGTTCGGGTGGTCGGCACCGGCGTTCGCGTGTCCATGCGGCGCCCTTGACTCGATCATCGAGTGACATGAGCCTGGCAACCTGTTCGTCGCTGTGGCGGACCACCACTTGGGGGGTTCATGAGACACGGAGCGAGAACGATCCTCGCTGTCGGCGCGCTTCTCCTCGCGGGAGCGGGCCTCGCACCCGTCGCCCAGGCACAGAGCGGACGTCCGGCCCCGTCCGGCCCGGACCAGATCAGGGTCTTCCGCGCCCAGGTCACCCGGGAGCAGTTACCGCTGCTCCTCGAGGCCGGCCAGGACGGCCGGGAACTCGGCGAGCAGATGGCCGGCAGCCGGAAGGCGACCGTCGAGGTCTACCTCACCGGCCGGCAGGCCGCGAAGCTCGAGAAACAGGGCGTCCACCTCACCGAGCACACCCTCGGCCCCAGGGCCGCGGCGCGCGTCGAGGGCGCCTCCGAGGGCGTGTTCCGGCCGTACAGCGGCAGCGGCGGCCTCAAGGAGGAGATCCTCCGCACCGCGCGCGACCACCCCGGCCTCACCAAGGTCGAGTCGATCGGCCGGACCCTGGACGGCCAGGACATCCTCGCGCTCAGACTGACCAGGGACGCGGGGAAGTCGAAGGACGGCTCCAAGCCCGCCGTGCTGTACATGTCCAACCAGCACGCGCGCGAGTGGATCACGCCGGAGATGACCCGCCGCCTGATGCACTACTACCTGGACCACTACCGGACGGACCGGCGCGTCCGGAAGATCGTCGACTCGACCGAGCTGTGGTTCGTCCTCTCCGCCAACCCCGACGGCTACGACTACACGTTCAAGAGCGCGGACACCCGCCTGTGGCGCAAGAACCTGCGGGACGTCAACGGCGACGGCGTCATCGGCACGGGCGACGGCGTCGACCTCAACCGCAACTTCCCCTACAAGTGGGGCTACGACGACGAGGGTTCGTCCCCCGACCCCACCAGCGAGACCTACCGCGGCGCACGCCCGGAGTCCGAGCCCGAGACGAAGGCGCTCGACTCCTTCGAGAAGCGCGTCCGGTTCCGGTACGCCGTCAACTACCACTCGGCCGCCGAACTCCTCCTCTACGGCGTCGGCTGGCAGGTCGCCACGCCCACCCCGGACGACGTCCTGTACAAGGCGCTCGCCGGCACCCCGGAGAAGCCCGCGATCCCCGGCTACCGTTCGCAGGTCTCCTCGGAGCTGTACACCACCAACGGCGAGGCGGACGGCCACGCCTCGAACGTCAACGGCACGGCGATGTTCACCCCCGAGATGTCGACCTGCGAGACCGCGTCGAACGTCGACCCGAACGACGCCTGGAAACCCGAGGACTGCCCGTCGGTCTTCAACTTCCCCGACGACGAGAAGCTCGTCCAGGGGGAGTTCGAGAAGAACGTGCCCTTCGCGCTCTCCGTCGCCGAGACCGCCGTCCACCCCGACCGGCCGGCCTCCGCGGTCGGGATGAGCGCCGCCGACTTCACCCCGGCCGCGTTCGGCACGTCGTACGCGCGCGGGGCGGACCAGGAGGTCTCGGTCGTGGTCCGCAAGGCCGTCCGGGACAAGCGGCTCGCCTACCGCGTCGACGGCGGCCGCACGCACGAACGGGCGCTGAAGCGCTGGAAGGGCGGCCGGACCTACGGCGGCGACGACGACCTGTACTTCGACGAGTACCGGGCCGCGGTGCACGGCGGCGAGCCGGGCGACCGGGTCGAGGTGTGGTTCACCGGCAGGACGAGGAGCGGCAAGAAGGTCGCCGGCGAGCACTTCACCTACACCGTCGCCGAGCGGCCCAGGGCGGACACGCTCGTCGTCGCCGAGGAGGGCGCGGCCGCCGGCCAGGCGCGGACGTACGCGGACGCGGTCCGGGCGGCCGGGCACCGGGCGCTCGTGTGGGACGTGGCCACCCAGGGCGTTCCCGACGCGCTCGGCGTGCTGAAGCACTTCAGGACGGTCGTGCACTACTCCGGCGCCGCGGGCCCCGGCAACGCCACCCAGCTCCAGTTGCGCGCCTACCTCAACGAGGGCGGCAGGCTGATCGAGGCCGGCGAGCTGGCCGGCGGCAGCGTCGACCTCGGCGACGGCACCCTCTCCAACGACTTCAGCCAGTACTATCTGGGCGCCTACGGCCGCACCTCCCTCAAGGGGGCCACCGGCTTCACCGGCTCCGGAGCCCTGGCCGGTTACACCGGCGCCCTCGGGGACGCGCCCGGCAACCCGCTGGACAAGGCCGGCACCTACCGCGTGACCTCCGAGGAACTGCCTGCCGCCGCCTACCCGCAGTTCAGCAGCGCCGGAGCGGGCCGGTACGCCGGCACCGTGAACCCGTACGGGCCGTACAGCGGCGCGTACATGGCGGCGGCCGTGCACACCGACGACGCGTACAAGCGTCTCACCCGCACCATCGACCTCACCGGTGTCTCCGCCGCCGACCGGCCCGCCCTCGCCGCCCGCCTGCTGTGGGACACCGAGCCGGGCTACGACCACGTGCTCGTCGAGGCGCACACCGCGGGCGCCGACGACTGGACGACCCTGCCGGAGGCGGGCGGCGCCACCCGGTCCGCCGTACCGTCCGAGTGCGGGGCCGGGTTCCTCGTCCGCGAGCACCCCTGGCTCCGGCACTACCTCACACCGGCGGACAACGCCTGCACCGCGTCCGGCACCACCGGCTCGTGGAACAGCCTCACCGGCAGCTCCGGTGGCTGGCAGCCGGTGAGTTTCGACCTGAGCGCGTACGCGGGCAAGCGGGTCGAGGTGTCGATCAGCTACGTCACCGACCCCGGCAGCGGCGGCCACGGTGTCCTCGCCGACGACGCCTCGCTCGTCGTCGGCGGCACGGCGAAGGACACCGAGGGCTTCGAGTCCTCCCTGGGTCCCTGGAGCGTGGCCGGACCGCCCGCGGGCAGCCCGCCGGTCCGCAAGGACTGGGCGCGCACCGGAGCGCTGTTCCAGACCTACGCGGCGGTCACCACGCACGACACCGTGCTGCTCGGTTTCGGGCTCGAACAGGTGCCGTCGGCGGCCGGCCGGGCGGCCCTGCTGAGGAAGGCGTACGCCTCGCTCGACGGGTGACCGCGGGCCCTGCTCGACAGGTGAGCGGACCCCTCTCTCAGGGGTGCATGGAGAGGGGGGTCATCAGGTGAGCCGACCCGCTCACGAACGAGTGAAAACAGCGCCAGTGGGCACCGGCATTCCATAACAAAGGGCAGTGAAACGAACGCCGTTCCGGGACGGTCCGTACCCTACTGGCCGGTACGGACCGCCTGCCCGTGTATGCGGCATCTCGATGTCACCCCGGGGGCCCCGGAGAGGTAGGGTCGGTGGTGGTCGGGGACATCCCAAATACAGCTCGCCGGCACCGCATGGCCGGCGTACCAACGAGGAGATCGGTTCGTGACGATCCGCGTAGGCATCAACGGCTTCGGCCGCATCGGGCGTAACTACTTCCGCGCACTGCTCGAGCAGGGCGCGGACATCAAGGTTGTGGCCGTCAACGACCTGGGTGACACCGCGACCACCGCTCACCTGCTCAAGTACGACACGATCCTGGGCCGCCTCAAGCAGGAGGTCTCCCACACCGCCGACACCATCACCGTCGACGGCCACACCATCAAGGTGCTCTCCGAGCGCAACCCGGCCGACATCCCCTGGGGCGAGCTGGGCGTCGACATCGTCATCGAGTCGACCGGCATCTTCACCAAGAAGGAAGACGCCGCCAAGCACATCGCCGGCGGCGCCAAGAAGGTCCTCATCTCGGCTCCGGCCAAGGACGAGGACATCACCATCGTGATGGGCGTCAACCAGGACAAGTACGACGCCGCCAACCACCACGTCATCTCCAACGCCTCCTGCACCACCAACTGCGTGGCGCCGATGGCGAAGGTCCTCGACGAGAACTTCGGCATCGTCAAGGGCCTGATGACGACGGTGCACGCGTACACGAACGACCAGCGCATCCTGGACTTCCCGCACAAGGACCTGCGCCGCGCCCGTGCCGCCGCCGAGAACATCATCCCGACCACCACGGGTGCCGCGAAGGCCACCGCCCTGGTCCTGCCCCAGCTCAAGGGCAAGCTGGACGGCATCGCCATGCGCGTCCCGGTCCCGACCGGCTCGGTCACCGACCTCGTCGTCGAGCTCGGCCGCGAGGTCACCAAGGACGAGGTCAACGCCGCCTTCCAGAAGGCCGCCGAGGGCGAGCTCAAGGGCCTGCTCGACTACACCGAGGACCCGATCGTCTCCTCGGACATCGTCAACGCCCCGGCGTCCTGCACCTTCGACTCCTCCCTGACCATGGTTCAGGACGGCAAGAGCGTGAAGGTCATCGGCTGGTACGACAACGAGTGGGGCTACTCCAACCGCCTCGTGGACCTGACGGTCTTCGTCGGCAACCAGCTCTGATCGCCGCACACCGCAACAGCAGGACCTTGAAGTGAGAGCAGGGCTCGGGCAGCGCACCGCCGCGCTGTCCGGGCCCTGTCTCGCGCACGGACCACGCCCTCATACGATCAGGGGCATCACGAGCCCTCCTGTAGGAGTCCACTCCATGAAGACGATCGACGAACTTCTCGCCGCCGGCGTGAGCGGCAAGCGGGTCTTCGTCCGCGCCGACCTCAACGTGCCGCTGGCGAGCGGCACCATCACCGACGACGGCCGCATCCGCGCCGTGCTGCCCACCGTGAAGGCCCTCGCGGACGCGGGCGCCAAGGTGGTCGTCGCCTCCCACCTGGGCCGCCCCAAGGGTGCCCCGGACCCCGCCTTCTCCCTCGCCCCGGCCGCCTCCCGCCTGGGTGAACTCCTCGGCTCCGCCGTGGCCTTCGCGACCGACACCGTCGGGCAGTCCGCCCGGGAGACCGTCGCGGGCCTCACCGACGGGCACGTCGCCGTCCTGGAGAATCTCCGCTTCAACCCCGGCGAGACCTCCAAGGACGACGCCGAGCGCGGCGCCTTCGCCGACCTGCTCGCCGAGCTGGCCGACGTCTACGTGGGCGACGGCTTCGGCGCGGTGCACCGCAAGCACGCCTCGGTGTTCGACCTGCCGGCCCGGCTGCCGCACTATGCCGGCTACCTGATCGCCACCGAGGTCGGCGTCCTGAAGAAGCTCACCGACGACGTCGAGCGCCCCTACGTCGTCGCGCTCGGCGGCGCCAAGGTCTCCGACAAGCTCGCCGTCATCGACGAACTGATCGGCAAGGCCGACCGCCTCCTCATCGGCGGCGGCATGGCCTACACCTTCCTCAAGGCCCAGGGCCACGAGGTCGGCATCTCCCTCCTCCAGGAGGACCAGGTGCCGGTCGTCACCGAGTACCTGGAGCGCGCCGAGAAGCAGGGCGTGGAACTGGTCCTGCCCGTCGACGTCGTGGTCGCCCGGGAGTTCCCGGACCTGAAGGCCCAGGCGCCCACCGAGCACGCCGTGGTCGACGCGGACATGATCCCCGCCGACCAGGAGGGCCTGGACATCGGCCCGAGGACCCGGGAGCTGTACGCCTCGAAGCTCGCCGACGCCCGGACCGTCTTCTGGAACGGCCCCATGGGCGTCTTCGAGCACCCCGACTACGCCGAGGGCACCAAGGCGGTCGCCCAGGCCCTCGTCGACTCGAACGGATTCACCGTCGTGGGCGGCGGTGACTCGGCCGCCGCCGTGCGTACGCTCGGCTTCGACGAGAACGCATTCGGCCACATCTCGACCGGTGGCGGCGCCTCCCTCGAATATCTCGAGGGCAAGACGCTCCCCGGCCTCGCCGCACTGGAGGACTGACCTTTGAGCACCCGCACGCCGCTGATGGCGGGCAACTGGAAGATGAACCTCAACCACCTCGAGGCCATCGCGCACGTCCAGAAGCTCGCCTTCGCCCTGGCCGACAAGGACTACGAGGCCGTCGAGGTCGCCGTCCTGCCGCCCTTCACCGACCTGCGCTCCGTGCAGACCCTGGTCGACGGCGACAAGCTCAAGATCAAGTACGGCGCCCAGGACATCTCGCAGCACGACTCCGGCGCCTACACGGGCGAGATCTCCGGCCCGATGCTGGCCAAGCTGAAGTGCAGCTTCGTGGCCATCGGCCACTCCGAGCGGCGCCAGTACCACAACGAGACCGACGAGCTGGTGAATGCCAAGGTCAAGGCCGCCTACAAGCACGGCATCACCCCGATCCTGTGCGTCGGCGAGGAGCTCGAGGTCCGCGACGCGGGCAACCACGTCTCCCACACCCTCGCCCAGGTCGAGGGCGGTCTGAAGGACCTCCCGGCCGAGCAGGCCGAGTCCGTCGTGATCGCCTACGAGCCGGTGTGGGCCATCGGCACAGGCAAGGTCTGCGGTGCCGAGGACGCCCAGGAGGTCTGCGCCGCGATCCGGGGCAAGATCGCCGAGCTGTACTCGCAGGAGCTGGCCGACAAGGTCCGCATCCAGTACGGCGGCTCCGTGAAGTCGGGCAACGTCGCCGAGATCATGGCGCAGGCCGACATCGACGGAGCCCTGGTCGGCGGCGCTTCGCTGGACGCCGACGAGTTCGTCAAGATCGTGCGCTTCCGCGATCAGTAGGTCCGGCGATGAGTAGGCGGTAGCGGCGATACGTCGTACCCTTGCGGGGGCGCAGCAGGAGTGCTGTGCCCCCGTCGTCCATCCGAATCCGAGGAAGTTGGTCCAGCCGTGGTTTTGGGGTTCTCGATCGCCCTGATCGTCTTCAGCCTGCTGCTGATGCTGCTGGTGCTGATGCACAAGGGGAAGGGCGGCGGCCTCTCCGACATGTTCGGTGGTGGCATGGCGTCCTCCGTCGGCGGCTCCTCGGTCGCCGAGCGCAACCTCGACCGCATCACCGTCGTGATCGGTCTGCTGTGGTTCGCGTGCATCGTGGTCCTCGGCCTCCTGATGAAGTCGAACAGCTGAGCGCGCGCGAATCGCGATCGGCGCCCGACAAGCACATACATTCCGTACGCAAGGCCCCATGTTCGGTACGCGCTCCTGTGCGCGGCCTATCATGGGGCTTGCGTCTGGGAGCGGGGCCCTTGTAACTCCAATCACTGGACGCGCGTTGGGCCTTACGTAGACTGAGGCGCTCGCGGCGAAGCGGAACGCCGACTCGCTTCGCGGCACCATCACGCAGGGAGTTACGACCGTGGCAAGTGGCAACGCGATCCGAGGAAGCCGGGTCGGGGCGGGGCCGATGGGCGAGGCCGAGCGCGGCGAGTCCGCGCCGCGTCTGCGCATCTCCTTCTGGTGCTCCAACGGGCATGAGACGCAGCCGAGCTTCGCCAGCGACGCACAGGTTCCCGAGACCTGGGACTGCCCGCGCTGCGGCTTCCCGGCCGGCCAGGACCAGGACAATCCGCCGGACCCGCCCCGCACCGAGCCGTACAAGACGCACCTCGCGTACGTACGGGAGCGGCGCAGCGACGCGGACGGCGAGGCGATCCTCGCGGAGGCGCTCGCCAAACTGCGCGGAGAGATCTAAGAGTTGACGCCGGCCGGGTACCCCAGGGGTGCTTGGCCGGAGCCGTCTTCTCCCCTTCTCCGTTCTCCCTTCTCCCTCCTCCGTGGCTCTCCACGGCACCGCGCTGACACCTGCGCGTCAGCCGGACGTACCTGTTGTCGCCCGCGCGGACGGCGCCGGGACCGCCCGGCCACCTGCTGATCAACTAGGTTGGGACCGGCAGCGGGGCAAGGTACGCAGCAGGACAGACGCAGGAGAGAAGGCTGAAGTCGGATATGAACGCAGACGGCCGTACCAGGCTCAACCAGACGCCCGAGTGGACCGCGCTCGCCAAGCACCGGGAGGAGCTGGCCGGCACCCGTCTGCGGGAGCTGTTCGCCGCCGATCCGCGGCGCGGCGCCGGGTACACCCTCCAGGTCGGCGACCTGTACATCGACTACTCGAAGCACCTGGTCACCGACGAGACGCTGCGGCTGCTGCGGGAGCTCGCCGCCGCGACCGGCGTCTTCGGTCTGCGGGACGCGATGTTCCGCGGTGAGCGGATCAACGTCACCGAGGACCGGGCGGTCCTGCACAGCGCGCTGCGCGCGCTGCGGGACGCGGTGGTCGAGGTCGACGGGGAGAACGTCGTTCCGAAGGTGCACGCGGTCCTGGACAGGATGGCCGGCTTCGCCGAGCGGGTCCGCTCCGGCGAGTGGACCGGTCACACCGGCCGGCGCGTCAAGAACGTGGTCAACATCGGCATCGGCGGCTCCGACCTCGGCCCGGCGATGGCGTACGAGGTGCTGCGCGGTTTCACCGACCGCGACCTCACCGTCCGCTTCGTCTCCAACGTGGACGGTGCCGACCTGCACGAGGCCACCCGGGACCTGGACCCGGCGGAGACGCTGTTCATCGTCGCCTCCAAGACGTTCACCACCATCGAGACCATCACCAACGCCACCTCGGCCCGCAAGTGGGTGCTGGACGCCCTCGGTGACGACGCCGCCGTCGCGAAGCACTTCGTCGCTC
>NZ_KQ948853.1:95166-586509 GCF_001514215.1 Streptomyces bungoensis | reverse complement strand
CTTTTCTCGACCTGATTTCCTCGGTGCTTTCCAGGTTTCCGCTTTCGCGGTTTCCTTTCCGGCGGTTCCGACTTTATCAGAAGTTCTCGGCCGGTCTGACCAGCCACTCAATTCTGAGTTTTCGGAAGGTGCTTCTCTGGAAGCGCATCGCGACTTCTTGGAAGCTACGTAGATTCTCACGATCGGCCCGGACCTGTCCAGCTCCAGGCAACTGTTTGAATCTACCTCCCCAGTCGGTCCGTGTCAACGGCTCTTCCGGGGCGAAGAGGACAGTAGCAGCTCACGGGGCCCCGATGCACATCAGGCGGCCGTCGGTGCGGCGGAGCTGCGTTCGGCTGCTTCGACGTCGCCCGTCTCGCCGGCGCGTACCGCGCGTCCGCCGAGGACGTAGACGTACGCCAGGAACGCCAGCTCGACGGTCACGCCGATGCCGATGCGGGCCCAGGTGGGCAGACCGGAGGGGGTGACGAAGCCTTCGATCGCACCGGAGACGAAGAGGACCAGCGCGAGGCCGATCGCCATGCCCACCGCGGCTCGGCCCTCCTCGGCGAGTGCGGCGCGGCGGGTGCGGGGGCCCGGGTCGATGAGGGTCCAGCCGAGGCGGAGGCCGGTGCCGGCCGCGACGAAGACCGCGGTCAGTTCGAGCAGGCCGTGCGGGAGGACCAGGCCCAGGAAGGTGTCCAGGCGGCCGGCGGAGGACATCAGCCCGATGCCGATGCCCAGGTTCAGCATGTTCGTGAAGAGGATCAGCAGGACGGGCAGGCCCAGGAAGATGCCCAGGACCAGGCACATCGCGGCGGCCTGGGCGTTGTTGGTCCACACCTGGGCGGCGAAGGAGGCCGCCGGGTGGCTGGAGTAGTACGTCTCGTACTCGCCGCCCGGGCGGGTCAGCTCGCGCAGCTGGCTGGGGGCCGCGATGGTCGACTGCACCTCCGGGTGGGTGCCTATCCACCAGCCCAGGAGGATCGCCACGGCGGTGGAGACGAGTGCGGTGGGCACCCACCAGTGACGCGCGCGGTAGACCGCGGCGGGGAAACCCTGGCCCAGGAAGCGCGTCACGTCGCGCCATGAGGCCCGGCGGGTGCCGGTGACGGCACTGCGCGCGCGGGCCACGAGTTGGCTGAGCCGGCCCGTCAGCTGCGGGTCGGGGGCGCTGGACCGGATGAGGGACAGGTGGGTCGCGGTGCGCTGGTAGAGCGCGACGAGTTCGTCGGCCTCGGCGCCGGTGAGACGGCGCCGCCGGCGGAGCAGGGCGTCGAGGCGGTCCCACTCGGCTCGGTGGGCGGAGACGAAGACGTCCAGGTCCATCGGGTCTGCCTGCTCCTCGGCTGGTCTCCACTGCTCGTCGTGGATGCTCGTGATGCTGTCAGCTTGTCCTACTGCGACGCGATGCGCCCTCAGCTTGGCAGACTTGCGGTCCACGGGGCAGACGCGGGGAAGGGCGGCAGGCGTGAGTGAGCTGGTGACCGGCGAGGCGGTGGCGCTCGAACTGCGGCCTGCCAAGCTGCCGAGCAGGGCGCTGGCCGTCCTGCTCGACCTGATCGTGGCCATGGTCGTGTACATCGGTCTGAGCATCGCGCTGGTCGCGACGACCTCCTCCCTGGACGACGCCGCTCAGGTCGCCCTGTCGATCGCCACCTTCCTGCTGGTGCTGGTCGGCGGGCCGGTCGCGGTGGAGACGCTCAGCCACGGCCGTTCGCTGGGGAAGCTGGCGTTCGGGCTGCGGGTGGTCCGGGACGACGGCGGGCCCATCCGGTTCCGGCACGCCCTGGTGCGGGGCGCGATCGGGGTGGTCGAGATCCTGATGACGTTCGGTGTGGTGGCCTGCATCGCCTCGCTGGTGTCGGCACGGGGGCGGCGTCTCGGGGACGTGTTCGCGGGGACGCTCGTCGTCCGGGAGCGGGTACCGGTGGCGCGGGTCGGTCTCGTGCCTCCGCCGCCTCCGGGGCTGGCCGGGCAGTTCTCCTCGCTGGACCTGTCTGCCGTCCCGGACCCGCTGTGGCTCGCGGTCCGGCAGTACCTGACGCGGATGCAGCAGCTCGATCCGCAGGTGTCCTGGGACATGGCGCAGCGGCTCGCGGCCGACGTCGCGGCCCGTACGGGGGCTCCGGCGCCGCAGGGCGTGCACCCGGCCGCCTTCCTGGCAGCGGTGGTCCACGAGCGGCAGACGCGCGATGCCCGGCAGGCGTTCGGCGGAGCGGCTCAGGCCCCGGTGGGCGGGGCGCCTTCCGGTGTCACGCCGGCTGCGGCTCCGTCCGGCCCTCGTCCGCCTGCCTGGTCCCAGCCGCAGCACCAGGAGCAAGCGCCCCTGCCCCGGACTCAGCCCCAGCCGCCGTCCGCTCGCCCGGCCAACGGTTCCGGATCAGGTTCTGGTCCCGGCTCCGGCTCCGGCTCCGGCTCCACGGGGTTTGCGCCGCCCGCCTAGAGCGGCGGGGCCGGTGTCGCGTCGGCGCGGCCGGCTTCGGTGCTCAGGCGAAGCTCGACGGCGGTGACTGAAGGTCCTCCAGCTCGATTCCGGGCGCCGCCAGGACCACGTCCCCGGCGATGTGCACGGTCTGCCGTTCCCCGGTGTCCAGGGCTGTGACCTGGTATTCGTCCACGGTCAGGGGGCCGTTGTCAGTGGCGTGTGCTTCGCTCTTCACCAAGGCCCAGGACTGGTCCACGGTGCGGGGGGCGAGGACCGGGTCGGTGAAGGCGACGAGGCGTACGCGGGTCGCGGCGGCGGAGGGGGTGAGGCGCAGGAGCCGGGCGGTGGCGACGAGGAACGCGGGGGAGGTGCCGGTGAAGGCGTGGGCGCGCACATTGCCTTCGGTGGCATCGGTGCCGGTGGGGTCGGTACGGACCCAGGTGACGCCGTCGAGGGCGGCGCCGCGCACCTGCCAGCCGCCCGCGTGCAGTTCCAGCCGGAGCGGGCGGCCGAGTTCGTCGAGTGCGAGGTCGACGGAGCCGTGGTGGTCACCGGTGGGGGTGGTGATCTGGGAGACGTAGCGCCAGCCGGAGGGGCCTGGGGCGCACTGGAAGTGCTCTTCGTAGAGGGGGGTGTGATCGTGCGGATCGTGGAGCGAATATCGGCCGCGGGGCATGGGGGTCCTGGGTCGTGACGGGCGGGTCGGGTCGCCGCCGCGGATCGGTCGGGTCGGTGTGACGGCCGGCCCGGCGGGCGCGGCGGTCGGTCCGGCCAAAGGGGCAGGCCCCCGGCACGGGGGTGCGGGGGCCTGCCTCGGGGACCTGGCTGAGACGCGGGTGCGGCTCAGTAGCGGTAGTGGTCCGACTTGAAGGGGCCGTCGACCTCCACGCCGATGTACGCGGCCTGCTCGGGGCGGAGCTTGGTGAGCTTCACGCCGAGCGCGTCCAGGTGGAGGCGGGCGACCTTCTCGTCGAGGTGCTTGGGCAGCACGTAGACGCCGGTCGGGTACTCGTCGGGCTTGGTGAACAGCTCGATCTGGGCCAGGGTCTGGTCCGCGAAGGAGTTGGACATCACGAACGACGGGTGGCCCGTGGCGTTGCCCAGGTTCAGCAGGCGGCCCTCGGACAGCACGATGATGACCTTGCCGTCGGGGAACTTCCAGGTGTGGACCTGCGGCTTGACCTCGTCCTTGACGATGCCCGGGATCTTGGCGAGGCCGGCCATGTCGATCTCGTTGTCGAAGTGACCGATGTTGCCGACGATCGCCTGGTGCTTCATCTTCGCCATGTCCGACGCCAGGATGATGTCCTTGTTGCCGGTCGTGGTGATGAAGATGTCGGCGGTCTCGACGACCTCGTCCAGGGTGGTGACCTGGTAGCCGTCCATCGCCGCCTGCAGGGCGCAGATCGGGTCGATCTCGGTGATGATCACGCGGGCGCCCTGGCCGCGCAGGGACTCCGCGCAGCCCTTGCCGACGTCGCCGTAGCCGCAGACGACGGCGGTCTTGCCGCCGATCAGGACGTCGGTGGCGCGGTTGATGCCGTCGACCAGGGAGTGGCGGCAGCCGTACTTGTTGTCGAACTTCGACTTGGTGACGGAGTCGTTGACGTTGATCGCCGGGAAGAGCAGGGCGCCGTCGCGCTGCATCTCGTACAGGCGGTGGACGCCGGTGGTGGTCTCCTCGGTCACGCCGCGGATCTCCGAGGCGAGCTGGGTCCACTTCTGGGGGTTCTCCCCCAGGGTGCGGTGCAGCAGCTGGAGGATGACGCGGTGCTCGTCGGACTCGGCGGTCTCCAGGCCGGGGACCTTGCCGTCCTTCTCGTACTCGACGCCCTTGTGGACGAGGAGGGTGGCGTCACCGCCGTCGTCGAGGATCATGTTCGGGCCGCCGGTGGCGCTGTCGGGCCAGGTCAGCGCCTGCTCGGTGCACCACCAGTACTCCTCCAGGGTTTCGCCCTTCCAGGCGAAGACCGGGACGCCCCGCGGGTTGTCGGGCGTGCCGTCGGGGCCGACGGCGATGGCCGCGGCCGCGTGGTCCTGGGTGGAGAAGATGTTGCAGGAGGCCCAGCGGACCCGGGCGCCGAGGGCGACCAGGGTCTCGATGAGGACGGCGGTCTGCACGGTCATGTGCAGGGAGCCGGTGATGCGGGCGCCGGCGAGGGGCTGGGCCTCGGCGTACTCCTTGCGGATCGCCATCAGGCCCGGCATCTCGTGCTCGGCGAGGGTGATCTCCTTGCGGCCGAACTCGGCCAGGGAGAGGTCGGCGACCTTGAAGTCCTGTCGGTTGTCGACAGTCGTCATGCGAGCTGCTCCTCGGGGTTGGGTCGAGGTGGGTACGGCTGGTCTGCGCGGCGGCGGACACAGGGGTGCCCGAGAAGAGGACACAGGCATGCCCGCGTACGCGCAGCGCAGTCCGTCGGAGGCCCTCTCTCCCTCGGTGGTCCCCACTCCGGGACCGCCCGACCGCCATCAGCAGCGACGTCTGGCTCCGTCCCAAGCTACACCGGAGGGCCGGGCGGCCCCCAGTCCGCCTGCGAACGGTTCGCGTCGATCAGGTGATCCGGGGCACGTCACGCGGAGCTCAGTGTCCGGTGGCGTGCGGGGTGGGACCGCCGGGGGTCGCCTCCCGGTCCGGGCCCTTGACGGCCTCGGCCTCGCTGTAGATGTCCGGCTCGAGGTAGATGACGCGGGCGATCGGGACGGCGGCGCGGATGCGGGCCTCGGCCGCGTCGATGGCCTGGGCCACCTCGGCGGCCGTGTCGTCGTGCTGGACGGCGATCTTGGCGGCGACCAGCAGCTCCTCGGGGCCGAGGTGCAGGGTGCGCATGTGGATGACGCCGGTGACCGTGTCACCGTCGACCGTCGCGCTCTCGATCCGCTTGACCACGTCGGCGCCGGCGGCCTCGCCGAGCAGGAGCGACTTGGTCTCGGCGGCCAGGACGAGGGCGATGAGGACGAGCAGGACGCCGATGCAGACGGTGCCGATGCCGTCCCAGACGCCGTCGCCGGTGAGCACGGCGAGGCCGACGCCGAGGAGGGCGAGGACCAGACCGATGAGCGCGCCGAAGTCCTCCAGCAGGACGACGGGCAGCTCGGGCGCCTTGGCGCGGCGGATGAACTGGGCCCAGGAGAGCTTGCCGCGCAGCTCGTTGGACTCCTTGATGGCCGTGCGGAAGGAGAAGCCCTCGGCGATGACGGCGAACAGCAGGACGCCCACCGGCCAGTACCAGTTCTTCAGTTCGTGCGGGTGGGCGATCTTCTCGTAACCCTCGTAGATGGCGAACATGCCGCCGATGGAGAACAGGACGATCGACACGAGGAAGGCGTAGATGAACCGCTCGCGGCCGTAACCGAAGGGGTGCTGCGGGGTCGCCTCACGCTGGGCCTTCTTGCCGCCGATCAGCAGCAGGAACTGGTTGCCGGAGTCGGCGAGCGAGTGGACGCCCTCGGCGAGCATCGAGGAGGAGCCGCTGAAGGCGAACGCGACGAACTTCGATGCCGCGATCGCGAGGTTGGCGCCGAGTGCCGCCACGATCGCCCTGGTCCCGCCTGACGCGCTCATGTCTCCGCGTTGTCCCTTCGCCGTCGTCCGTCTACGCCGTCCAGGCGTGTGCCCGTTTTTGCCGCGCTTTTGCCTTGCCGGTGGGCCATTCTTGCAGCCCGGCCGGACGGCGACGCGTCAGGCGTCCACAGTCGCGGTCATACGATCACAGTGGCGCGGAAGACGGTTCCGGTGCCCGACAGCTCGGCCTTCTCGTTCGCCGGGACGAACACCGACTGACCGGGGCCGAGCTCGTGTTCGCCCGCCCGGACGGCACCGGCGGTGCACAGCAGGATCTGCGGGGTCTCCCGGGTGAGGTCGTGGGTGGCGCCGCCCTCGGGGAGGACGTACCGGGAGAGCCGGAACTCGTCGATCGGGGTCTCGTAGACCTCCTCGCCGTCCGGGGAGGCCTCGGGGCGCAGGACGCCCGCGTCGCGGGCCTCGAAGCGGACGACGCGCAGGAGTTCGGGGACGTCGACGTGCTTGGGGGTCAGGCCGCAGCGCAGGACGTTGTCGGAGTTGGCCATGATCTCGACGCCGAGGCCGCTCAGGTAGGCGTGCGGGATGCCGGCGCCGAGGAAGAGTGCCTCGCCCGGCTGCAGGCGGACGTGGTTGAGCAGCATGGCCGCGATGACGCCGGGGTCGCCCGGGTAGTGGTGGGCGAGGCCGGCGTACGGGGCGTAGGCGCCGCCCAGGCGGGCGCAGGCGGCGGTGGCCTCGGCGACGGTGCGGGCCATCTCCTCGGGGTCGGCGCTGAGCACGGCGGTGAGGACCTCGCGCAGCGCCGCGTCCTCGGGGTGGGCGTGCAGCAGGTCGACGTACGGCTTGAGGGAGTCGACGCCCAGGCCGGCGAGCAGGTCGGCCGCCTGGGCGGGGTCGCGGAATCCGCACAGGCCGTCGAACTCGGTGAGGGCGCAGATCAGTTCGGGCTTGTGGTTGGCGTCCTTGTAGTTGCGGTGCGGGGCGTCGACGGGAATGCCGCGGCGCTCCTCGTCGGCGTACCCCTCCCTGGCCTGCGCCAGGTCCGGGTGCACCTGGAGGGAGAGCGGGGCGCCGGCGGCGAGGATCTTGAGCAGGAACGGCAGCCGGGGGCCGAACTTCGCGACCGCCTTCGCGCCCAGTTCACGTTCGGGGCCGGCGTCGACGACCTCGACGAGCGTCCCGCGCGCGGTGCGCGAGGGTGCGCCGGGGTGGGCGCCCATCCACATCTCCGCCTGCGGTTCGCCGGTCGGCTCGACGCCGAGGAGGTGCGGGATGGCGGTGGGGGAACCCCAGGCGTAGGGGCGGACGGTGTTGTCGAGGCGGTCCATGTCTCTTCTCTGTCTCCGTACGTGCGCTGCTCGGCCGGCGCCGTTGCCGGGTCGGGTGCCGGTGGCGGGCGCCGGCCGCCGCCCGGTCGGCCCGGGCGGCCGGGCGTGCCCGGCGCGGCGGTCTGGAGCTAGATCAGGCGCCGGAAGCGAGCGCCAGGTAAACGGCGGCGAAATCCGTGACGGCGATCAGTTCCGCGAGGGTCTCCAGTTCGCCGCCCTCCTCCGGTTCGAGTTCGCTGATCGGCGTGTCGTGGCTGAGGGCCAGGTCACGGGCGGCGGGGGCGGCGCTGATGCCGCCGATCGGGCGGTCGCGCAGGAGCACCACGCGCGCGTGCAGCGCGGGCGGCTCCTCCACGCGGTCGCGGAAGAAGTCGTCGGGGTCGGCGCTGGCCGCGAGCGGGCCGGCCAGGAGGGCGCTGTGCGCGGCCAGTGCCTCCGGGAGTTCGGCGACCAGGGTGGGCCGGCCGGCCAGTTCGGCGAGGGCGGCGGCGAAACGGCGCCCCGCGGGGCCCGCGGAGGTGCCTTCGGTCCACACCACGGGGAGCGCGTCGGCGAGTTCCGCAGCGAGCGTCTTGGCCGGGTTGCTGTAGGTGGCGATGGCCGGACCGCAGCGTTCGGCGACACCGTCCAAGCGGTCGGCGACCTTCTCCAGGGCGTCCGGCGGAGCGCTGACCAGGCCGATCCGGTCCAGGACCGCCAGGAGCGGGGTGAGCAGCGCCCAGAAGACGCCCGGGGAGGACGCGGCGAGGGGTTCCTCCTGGTCGTACGGCGCTGTCGCCATCGCCGCGAAGAGCCCGTGCGCGGCGGCGAGAGCGTCGGCGAGCGGGGTGCGGGCCGGGGCCACGGCGACGACCGAGCAGCCGCGGCGGTAGGCCTGCTCGGCGAGCAGGGACAGGCTGGGTTCGGTGCCGTCCGGGGTGGCGATCAGCAGCAGGTCCACGGAGCCGGCCCAGCCCGGCAGCTCCCAGCGCAGGGCGCCGGCGGCCGGGGCGACGCCGGTGGGTGCCAGCCGGATGACGGGGCTGCCGGGCCCGGCCAGGGTGCCCAGGAGGTCCGCGGTGTGGGTGGCGGCGGCCCCGGGTCCCGCGATGAGGACCGAGCGGGGGCGGCCGTCGGGCTTGAGGTCGCCGACACCGGCCTCGGCGGCGTGCCGGGCGGCGGTGCGGACGCGGGCGCCGGCCTCGGCGGCGCCGCGCAGGAGACCCCGGCGGTCCGCCTCGGCGAGGCCCTCCGGGGTGTCGAGCAGCGATTCGTCGAGCATGGGCGGCAGACTCCGATCGCCGGGGGTCCTTGAGGTGGGTGCCTCGTCGTGACGAGGCGCGGCGCGTCGTTACGCCGGGCGGCGGGCCTCGTCGACGAGCAGGACCGGGATGCCGTCGCGGACGGGGTAGGCCAGACCGCAGTCCTGGGAGGTGCAGATCAGCTCGGTGTCCTGCTCCTTGAGGGGGGCGTGGCAGGCCGGGCAGGCGAGGATCTCCAGGAGGCCGGCTTCGAGCGGCATGGCGGGTCCCTTCGGGCGGGTGTGGGCTTGTGCTGGTCAGCGTACCGCCGGGCGGGCGGGAGAACGCGCTCAGCCGGCCGGGCGCGAGGGCCCGGCCGGCCGGAGGGCGGAAGCCCGGCTCAGGCCCGGATGATGGCCAGGGCCTCGTCGCGGATCCTGGCCATGGTGGCCGCGTCCTTGGCCTCCGCGTTCAGGCGCAGGAGCGGTTCCGTGTTGGACGGGCGGACGTTGAACCACCAGTCGGCGGCGGCCACCGTGAGGCCGTCGAGTTCGTCCAGGGTGATGCCCGGGCGGCCCTCGTACGCGGCGCGCACGGCGGCGAGGCGGGCGGTCTGGTCGGCGACGGTGGAGTTGATCTCGCCGGAGCCCGCGTAACGGTCGTACTGGGCCACGAGGGAGGACAGGGGGGCGTCCTGGCCGCCGAGGGCGGCGAGGACGTGCAGGGCGGCCAGCATGCCCGTGTCGGCGTTCCAGAAGTCCTTGAAGTAGTAGTGGGCGGAGTGCTCGCCGCCGAAGATCGCGCCGGAGCGGGCCATCTCGGCCTTGATGAAGGAGTGGCCGACGCGGGTGCGGACCGGGGTGCCGCCGTTCTCCCGCACCACCTCCGGGACGGTGCGGGAGGTGATCAGGTTGTGGATGACCGTGCCCTCGCCGCCGTTGCGGGCCAGCTCGCGCGCGGCGACCAGGGCGGTGATCGCGGACGGGGAGACCGGGTCGCCGTTCTCGTCCACGACGAAGCAGCGGTCGGCGTCGCCGTCGAAGGCGATGCCCAGGTCGGCGCCCTCCGCCGGGACCCGCTTCTGCAGGTCCACGATGTTGGCCGGGTCGAGCGGGTTGGCCTCGTGGTTGGGGAAGGTGCCGTCCAGTTCGAAGTACATCGGGACGAGGGTGAGGGGCAGGCCGGCGAAGACCGTGGGGACGGTGTGGCCGCCCATGCCGTTTCCGGCGTCGACCACGACCTTCAGGGGGCGGATGGAGGTCAGGTCGACGAGCGAGCGCAGGTGCGCCGCGTAGTCCTCCAGCGTGTCGCGGGTGGTGAGGGTTCCCGTGGCGGCGGCCGGTTCCGGGGCGCCCTCGGCCAGCCGTCGCTCGACCAGTTCCCGGATCTCGGCCAGGCCGGTGTCCTGGCCGACGGGGGCGGCGCCCGCGCGGCACATCTTGATGCCGTTGTACTGCGCCGGGTTGTGGGAGGCCGTGAACATCGCGCCGGGCAGGTTCAGGGCGCCCGAGGCGTAGTACAGCTGGTCCGTGGAGCACAGGCCGATCTCGGTGACGTCCACGCCGCGCTCGGCCGCACCGCGCGCGAAGGCGCGGGACAGGCCGGGGGACGAGGGGCGCATGTCGTGGCCGACGACGATGGCCGCCGCACCCGTCACCTCGGCGAAGGCGGCACCGAAGAGGCCGGCCAGGGTCTCGTCCCACTGGTCCGGTACCACTCCGCGTACGTCGTACGCCTTCACGATCTGCGACAGATCAGCAGCCACGGCCAACCCTCCTGAAAGTCCTATGGGTGCCCACAAAGTACCCGTCAGGGGTAAGGGGCGGGTGTGCGGACACCAGGTGGGACGGCGCTCGGTCGCCGGGCGGCTCAGTTGTCCGGGGAGCGCAGGACGCGCAGGTGGCCGCGGCGGGCGACCTCCATGGGGTCCGCGGCGCGGGCTCCCCCGCCGCCGGCCTCGGCCGCGCGCTGCTGGGGGCGGGCCGCTTCGCGCACGGCGTTGGCCAGCGCTTCCAGGTCGTCTCCGCTGGGCCGCGCGGGGGCGGAGCCGTCGAGGAGGCGGACGACCTCCCAGCCGCGGGGGGCGGTGAGGCGCTCGGAGTGCTCGGCGCACAGGTCGTAGCAGTGGGGTTCGGCGTAGGTGGCGAGCGGGCCGAGGACCGCGGTCGAGTCGGCGTAGACGTACGTCAGCGTCGCGACGGCGGGTCGGCCGCAGGCGGTGCGCGAACAGCGACGTACAGGGCTCACGACGTTGGACGGTACCGCACTCTTGAGCGGGCCGCGACGACTCTCCACCAGGTCACTCCCCCGTGTCGTGCTGTGAAACGCCCCACAGGGCCTTCCGAACAGCCCCTGCTGACCTGCGAGTACGGGTTCCGGCGGCGGCCCGCGCGGGGGCGCGTCCGGTCATGAGTCGGTACAAATAACGTCAATTGGCTTGAGTTCGGCGGTCTCGGAGGGTTACGGAAACGAGCCACACCTTGGCTGGAACGGTCACCTGGCGACACGGGGGTGTCAGGGGGGTGGCCGCCGCGTGGGGCCGGGCGGGCGGGACGTGCGGGGACTAGGCTTCACCGGTGATGGACAACCGTGTACCGCCCCGTACCGCCGGCCCCGGGCCCCGTCGCCGTGATCGTCACGGGAGGGGCATGCGGGGGCCGATCGCGCCGCCGCAGGTGCCGCTGGCGGCGAGCCGTGCCGAGGTGTTCGCGGACCTGGTGCAGGACTCCGTGGAGCGTCTCGAGCGGCGGTGGCCGCAGCTGGCCGAGGTCGATTTCCTGGTGCTCGAAGTACCTCGGCTGGACGGGCGCGGGGTGGCGGCCTGGAGCGACGAGGCGGTGCCGTTGGGCGGGATCATTCCCGCGCGGGACGGGCGGCGGGCGCGGGTCGTGGTGTACCGGCGGCCGGTGGAGATCCGGACCAAGGGGCGGGACGAGCGGGCCGCGCTGGTGCACGAGGTGGTCGTGGAGCAGGTGGCGGAGTTGCTGGGGCTGACTCCCGAGACGGTGGATCCCCGGTACGGGGAGGACTGAGGGCGCCGGTCGGTGCCGAGGCCGCCGCCCCGAGCGGGCGGCGGCCTCGGCGTCCGGTCACCGCTGGAGGACCGACAGGTCCTGGTCCGCGCGGGGGACCGAGATCAGGGAGCGGTCGTTGGGGAGGGTCTGGACGGTGAAGCCCGGGACGCCCTGTTCGGTGGCGACGAGGGTGCGGGAGGCGTAGAGGGGGCCGCCGGAGAGGGTTTCCACGGTGAGGGCGTAGGTGCCCTTCAGGCCCGTGGGGACGGGTGCGTCGACGTTCTGGGTGGTGCCGGCCTTGACGGTGTAGGTCTTCGAGACCGTGCTGCCCGCGTCGCTGCCCGCCGAGGCGGTGACCTTGACCGTGGCGGTGGCGGTGGGGGCCGCGAGGGCGAGAGTCGTGGACTTGCCGCTGTTGTCCGCCGAGGTCGCGCGCGTGCCGACGGGGACCGTCGCGGGGATGAAGGCCGTCTCCTGCTTGCCGCTCTTGCCGCGGATCACCTGCAGGGCCGCCACCACCGGCACCGACCGGTCGGTGGGCGTCAGGACCAGGGAGCCCGCCTCGCCCCGGGTGACGTCGCCGAGGTCGGCCGAGGTCGTCATGCCGGACTTGACGTGCAGGGTCTCGTGCCCGGCCGGGGTGATCAGGCCGCTCGGCGAGGCCAGGCGGACCTTCAGGTCCGCGTCGGCGTCGCCGGGTGTGAAGGCGATCAGACGGACGTCGGTGGCGTCCTTCGGGATGCCCGGCAGGACCACGTCGGGGGCCGGGTCGGCGGCCGCGGCCAGCCAGTCGCCGCCCACCTTGTCGTCCAGGGCCTGCACGGCCGCGCCGACCCGTCCGCTGCGCACGCTGACGTGCACGGTGAGGTCGGTCTGCCGTTCGTCGGTGAGGGTGGACAGCAGGACCGGCTCGCTCGCGTGCGGCGGGATCGTGAAGCCGTCCGCCACCGCGGACTTGATCGCGCCGCCCTTGCCGTACAGCTCGATGTCGACGACCGCGGCGGAGTCGTCGGGGTTGGTGAGGTGCACGTAGTCGGTGCGGCCGGCGGCCGTGCTCGCGCCCGGGAACCAGAACTCGGTGTCGGGGGCGGTGCAGTTGACGCCCTGCAGGCCGCGGCCGGTGCCCGCGACGACCTCGGTGGTCTCCTGGACGGTCCAGCCGGGCGCGAACTTCCCGTCGGCGGTGCCGACCAGCGCGGGCGTGTCCGCGCCGGAGGTGTCGCCGGTGGCCGGGGTGCCCGGTTCCTTCGGGGCGAGGACCGGCTGCTTGTCGGCCTGCTTGCCGGTGCCCTTGCCCTTCTCGGCGGCGCCGGTGCCGTCCGCCGACTGCTCGGAGGCGGCCCGGAGTTCGGCCTTGCCCCCGCTCGCCGTGCCCTTGGTGACCGGGGTGAACGACGTGTACGAGGTGTCGGCGATCTCCGAGTTGCTCGGCGCGGGGCACAGCAGGCTGGTGCGCTCCACCGGCAGCTCGGCGGCGGCCTTGGCGGGGGACGCGCCGGACGCGGAAGGGGTGTCGAGCGCGGCGAACGCGGTGACGGCGGCCAGCGCGGTCGTGGCGGCGATCAGGGACAGGGTGGTGCGGTTCACTGCTGGCTCCCGTCGGGGCGCTCGCTGCCGGTGCCGTAGGGCTGCTGGGCCGGGTCGTAGCCCTGCTGGTAGGCCGTCGGGTCGTACGGCATCTGCTCGTCCGTGCCGCCGTAGGCGTAGGGGTCGTACTGGCCGTTCTGGTAGGGGTCGGTCTGGTACCCCTGCTGGTCGTAGCCGGCCGCCTGGTACTGGTCCTGGTGGTACTCGTGCTGCTGCGGGTCGGTGGCGTAGCCGGTGTAGTCGGCGCCCTGGTAGGCGGTGGCGTCCCACTCGCCGTACTGCGCCTGGTGCGGGACGGCGGCGGCCGGGGGCTGCTCCGGCACGGGGGGCGCGCCGGGCTCCTCCGGGGCGGCCGGCTCCTCGGCTTCCTCGGCCTGGGCGCGCAGGCGGCGGGCGCGGCGGCCCTCGCCGGCGCCGGCCTCGGCGGGCACCGGCTGCTCCTCGGGCAGGTCGTCGTCGATGTCGCGGCGGCGGCCGGGCAGGGCGAGGACGACGAGGACGACCGCGAGCGCGCCCTGGGCCCACAGCCAGGCGGTGTGGGCGAGAGGAGCCTCGTAGGTGACGTCCAGCCGGCCGCCCGCGGCGGGCAGCTGGAAGCCCTGGGCCCAGCCGTCGACCGTGGTGCGGGTGAGCGCTCTGCCGTCGAGGGTGGCGGTCCAGCCGTCGGAGGCGGTGTCGGCCAGCCGCAGGACGCGGCTGCCCGAGCCGGACGGGATGGTGGTGTGGATCTCCACCGGTCCGGCGGCGACGGGCCTGGCGGTGCCCGAGCCGCCCCCGGGCACGAGGGTGGCGCGGGAGACCTGCTGGTCGACCCGCCACAGGGCGCTGCCGTCCTGCTGGCTGAGTCTGCTCAGGCCGGGGGTGGCGTCCAGGACGCGGGTGATCTCGCGGGGCGCGCCCTTGTGGACGAGTACGTAGCGCACGGCGAAGCCGCCGAGCTGGCCGGCCTGGTCGGCGCCGGAGCCCGCGACGAGGTTGGCGACGACCTTGTCGAGCCGCGCGTTCTCGCCGTCGGCGGCGGCGAGTTCGGCGTCTCCCATGCGGGCGCCGGAGCCGCGGACGAGGCTGTAGCGCACGCGCGCGGTGGAGTCGCTGTCGAGGATCAGGGTGCGGGCCCGGTCGGCGGTGCCGGCGTCCTCGGCGACGAAGGCGGGCACCTGCACCGGGTCCCGGCGCTCCACCGGGCCGTCGGCGCCGCCGATCATCCAGCCGGCGGCGACGAGGAGCGGGCCGGCGGCCGAGGCGAGGGCGATCAGGGCGGCGACGGGCTGGCGCCAGCCGAAGCTCTGCTCGGCCACGCGCGCGCGTGCGCCGTCGGCGCCGAGCGCGGCGGCGGTCAGCAGGGCGATGCCGTAGACGAGGGTGGCCGGCCCGGCCCATGCGGAGTGGTTGGACACGGCGGCGAAGACCAGGCCGACCAGGGCGACCGCCCAGGCGGCCAGGATGCCCAGCCGGCGTTCGGAGCGCAGGAGGGCGGCCAGGGCGGCCAGGACGATGCCGACGAGCATCAGGCCGTGCACGGTGCCGGGGCCGCCGGGGCTCGCGCCGAGCAGGTCGGTCGCGGAGGCGGAGGAGGCGCCGTACTCCAGGCCGGCCTCGGTGAAGAAGCCGGTCGGCAGCAGGGTCAGCGACCAGGGGGCGAGGACCAGCAGCGGGGTGCCGAGCTGCGCGAGGAAGCGCAGGGCCTGGGGGACGAGGTCGCCGCGGCGTAGGACCAGGACGCCGAGGCCGAGGATCAGCGCGAGGGGCCAGACGATCGGGGTGAAGGCGGTGGCGAGGGTGAGCAGCAGCGCGTAGGCCCAGGTGGCGCGCCAACTGCCGGGTGCCTTGGAGCGGTTGGCCAGGCCGGCGGCCGCGATGCCCGCGCGTGCGATGAGCGGGAGCAGGACGGCGAGGACGGCGGTGCCGATGCGGCCGCCGGCCAGGGCGCCGGTGACGGCGGGCAGGAAGGCGTAGGCGATGGCCGCCCAGGCGCGCAGCAGCCGGGAGGTGACCAGCGGACGGGAGGCGAAGTACGCCGTGAAGCCGGCCAGCGGGACCGAGCCGACCAGCAGGACGGTGACCGCGAGTCCGGTGGAGCCGAACAGGAGCGAGGCGAGGGTGGCGACGACGGCGAGGTAGGGCGGTGCGGCCGGGGTGCCGCCGGCGGCCACGGGGTGCCAGGCGGCCCCGTAGCTCGACCAGAGGTCGCCGGCGCTCGCCGGTGCCGGGAGCAGGGAGCCGCCCGCGAGGGCGCCGCCGCCGAGCAGGGCGCGGCAGGCGACGAGGGAGATGGCGAGCAGGGCCAGGAAGAGCACCGGTCCGGGTCTGCGTGCGATGCGCTTGAGCCGGGCGAACTGCTCGATCTCCAGGAAGTCGGCGTCGTCGCCGCCGGGTCCGGACTCCACGGCGCCGCCGTGCCGGCCGGCCGAGGAGGTGTCGCTGTCGGAGCCGCCGGAGAAGTTGCCCGCGACCTGTTCCACGGTGGCGCGGACGGTCGCGCCGGGCGGCGGGAAGAGCGGGCGCAGTTCCGCCTTGTCGACCTGCGAGGGGCCGCGGCGGCGGCGCCCGGCGAGGATCCGCTCGGGCCGCAGCAGGGTGCCGAGCAGGCCGCGGATCTCGTCGACGGCCTGCCCGGGGACCTTGCCGACGAGGTAGGCGACGGTCCTCAGCAGCGTGCCGAGGACGAGCCGCAGCAGGATCCAGGGCAGCGCGGCCGCGCGCGTGTTGACGAGGAGGGTGTAGACGGCGCCCGCCTTGTCGACCTTGTGCGGGGAGGCCGCGGTGCGGCCCACGCAGTCGACGGTGCGGCGCTCGCGGGAGGCCGCCTCGGCGTGCCGTACGACCGCTTCGGGGGCGACGAGGACGCGGTGGCCGGCCCGGTGGGCGCGCCAGCACAGGTCGACGTCGTCGCGCATCAGGGGCAGCCGGCGGTCGAATCCGCCGAGCTGTTCGAAGACGTCGCGGCGGACCAGCATGCCGGCGGAGGAGACGGACAGGACGGTGCGGACGTGGTCGTGCTGGCCCTGGTCCTGTTCGCGGCGGTCCAGGCCGGTCCAGCGGCGGCCGGAGTTGGCGATGGAGACGCCGACCTCCAGCAGCTGCCTGCGGTCGTACCAGCCGCGCAGTTTGGGGCCGACGACGGCCACGTCGTCCCGGCCGAGTTCGAGTTCGTTGTCGACGACCCGCAGCAGCTGGGCGAGGGCGTCGGGTTCGGGGGCGCAGTCGTCGTGCAGCAGCCAGAGCCACTGGACGGGCTCGCCGTACGGCAGTTCGGGCAGGTCGTAGGCGTCGTCGCGCCAGCTGCGGGTGACCGGGTCCCAGCCGCTGGGGCGCCTGAGGTACGGCAGCTCCTCCGGGGTGAGCACCGGGGCGATGCGCATCGCCTCCTCGACCGCCTGCCCGAAGCCGGTGCGCCGGGCGAGGTGCAGCACCCGGTCGTCGCCGAGGGCCTCGGTGACCAGGCGCGCGGAGTCGTCCCCGCTGCCGGTGTCGGCCGCCACCGCGTACTGGACGGGGCGCTCCTGGCCGAGCAGCCCGGCGAGCGCGTCGGGCAGCCAGCGGGCGCCGTCGTGGGAGACGAGGACCGCGGTCACCACATGGCGCGGGAACTCAGGGTGGGCAGCTCCGTCTTGGGCTGCCGTATGGCTGTGCACGGACATCGAGGTACGGGCCCCGGTTCGATGGACTGCGGTGGACGCCTGTGCCTCCTCGTGTCCGGAGGGGACAGCGGGGCGTCTCGGACGAGCGCCCACACTATCGGCTGACCACGAAGACGGCCCGCCCCCTGTGGACAACCCACGGGTGACGGGCCGTTCGGACCCTGTGTGCGCGAGGTACGGGCACCTGCGCCGTTCAGATGGCGGCCTTCTTCAGCCGGCGGCGCTCCCGCTCGGACAGACCGCCCCAGATGCCGAACCGCTCGTCGTTGGCGAGGGCGTACTCGAGGCACTCGGAGCGGACCTCGCACGCGAGGCAGACCTTCTTGGCCTCTCTGGTGGAGCCGCCCTTCTCGGGGAAGAAGGACTCGGGGTCGGTCTGGGCGCACAGCGCGCGCTCCTGCCAGCCGAGTTCCTCGTCCGCGTCGTCGACCAGCAGTTGCTGCACCAGCTCGGTCATGTGCGCCCCTCGTCTGTCTTTCACGTCCCCGTGCGTGGCCGTTACCGATCCCGGCTGAACGACACGAGTGAAATTACAAGTGTGCTGCTCCGGGCGAGTCAAGCCGAGATCTGCTATTGAGCCCGTTATTCACTCTGCGGAACCAAGGCCATGCGGAAAGTGTTCAAATCGCCATAAACCCAGACACGCAGACGAGGCCCGGGAAGGGCGTCGGACCCGTACAGGTCTCCGTACGTAGACAGACGCCCCGGCGTTCGATCGCGTTCCGCGAGGCCGGCGCCGCTCGGTTGTGCCCCATGTGTCCCGACACCCCGGTGAGCAAACCTTTCACCCGCGAGAGGAACCGGAAGAGGTGAAACATGTCCCACATACCGGGCGTCGAGTTGACACTGCGGGTGTGAGCCGCTGTCCTAGTGGGCATGCTCGCGAACTTGGCGCCCACCTCGACCCGCACCGCCGGGTCCCACGGTGCTGCCCGGTCTCGCTGTAGCTGTTGTTGCTGTCCCGGCTGTTGAGCCTTCCCCCGCTCCAGCCGGCGCCGAGCCCGTCTCCACGGCCCGGCCGCTCCCTCCTTCGCAGAACGCCCTCCCCTCGGGTCGCACTCCCCCGCAGGGACCCCTTCTTCCGCCGAGGAACTCCCGCATCCCATGAACAGCGACAACGACCTCCAGATCGCCGGCGACATCCTCGAAGTCCCGCACCTGCTCCAGCCGCCGCGCGAGCACCCGGCCACCGTGGCCGAGTTCGCGGGCCTCGCCCGCGCCATCGCCGCCGACCGCTCCCAGTGGGCGCACCTGGTCCGCTACGACGCCACCACCCGCTGGTACCACCGGCTGCGCACCGGCCCCGGCTACGAGGTGTGGCTGCTGTCCTGGGTGCCCGGGCAGGGCAGCGGGCCGCACGACCACGGCCGCTCCTCCGGTGTCCTCACCGTCCTGGACGGCACGCTGACCGAGCGCACCGGGCGGGGCACGCGCGCGCTGGCGGCGGGCGCCCAGCGGGTGTTCGCCCCGGGGTACGTCCACGAGGTGGTCAACGACGCGCTGGAGCCGGCCGTCAGCCTGCACGTCTACTACCCGGGCCTGACCGAGATGCCCATGCTCCCCCAGTCTCGGCTCCGCTCGACCGGGGGGACCCCCATCTCCCCCCACTGCGAGGCGCGCACCGAGCCGCGCGGGGCGACCGTCTGACACCGGCACCCTCTGACACCGGCACCGTCTGATACCGGCCGGTCCGCGTCCGGTGCCGGGCTGACGTGTTGTCGTACCCGCCTGCGAGACTTGGCCCATGCGCATTGTGGTTCTGGCAGGCGGCATCGGTGGTGCCCGGTTCCTGCGCGGTCTGAGAAGGGCCGTGCCGGACGCGGACGTCACGGTGATCGGCAACACCGGCGACGACATCCACCTCTTCGGGCTGAAGGTCTGCCCGGACCTCGACACGGTGATGTACACGCTGGGCGGCGGCATCAACGAGGAGCAGGGCTGGGGGCGGGCCGACGAGACCTTCCATCTCAAGGAGGAGCTGGCGGCCTACGGGGCCGGCCCGGCGTGGTTCGGGCTCGGCGACCGGGACTTCGCCACGCACGTCGTGCGGACGCAGATGCTCGGCGCCGGCTATCCGCTGAGCGCGGTCACCGAGGCGCTGTGCGACCGCTGGGAGCCCGGCGTGAAGCTGATCCCGATGACCGACGACCGGGTGGAGACCCACGTGGCGGTCGAGACGGACGGCGAGCGCAGGGCCATCCACTTCCAGGAGTACTGGGTGCGGCTGCGCGCCTCCGTCCCCGCCCAGGCGGTGGTCCCGGTGGGCGCCGAGCAGGCCAAGCCCGCGCCGGGGGTCCTGGAGGCCATCGCCGAGGCGGACGTCATCCTCTTCCCGCCGTCCAACCCGGTCGTGTCCATCGGCACCATCCTGGCCGTCCCCGGGATCCGCGAGGCGATCGCGGACGCCGGGGTGCCGGTGGTCGGCCTGTCCCCCATCGTCGGGGACGCGCCCGTGCGCGGGATGGCCGACAAGGTGCTCGCCGCGGTGGGCGTGGAGTCCACGGCCGCCGCGGTCGCCGAGCACTACGGCTCGGGGCTGCTGGACGGCTGGCTCGTCGACACCGTCGACGCGGGCGCGGTCGAGCGGGTCGAGGCGGACGGGATCCGCTGCCGGGCCGTGCCGCTGATGATGACCGACGTGGACGCGGCCGCGCAGATGGCGCGGGAGGCGCTGGCGCTGGCCGAGGAGGTGCGGGGAGCGTGACCGGGGCAGCCTCCGCCGGGACGCCGGACGAGCGGACCGGATTCCGGGTCTGGGCCCTGCCCGGCATCCCCGAGGTGCAGCCGGGCGACGACCTGGCCAAGCTGATCGCCGCGGCCGGACCCGGTCTCGCCGACGGGGACGTGCTGCTCGTCACCTCCAAGATCGTGTCCAAGGCGGAGGGCCGGATCGTCCGGGCCGCCGACCGGGAGGCGGCGATCGACGCCGAGACCGTGCGGGTGGTCGCCCGGCGCGGCGCCCTGCGCATCGTCGAGAACCGGCAGGGCCTGGTCATGGCCGCCGCCGGGGTCGACGCCTCCAACACCCCCGCCGGGACCGTGCTGTTGCTGCCCGAGGACCCGGACGCGTCCGCGCGGGCCCTCCGCGCGGGGCTGCGCGACGCCCTCGGCGTCGACGTCGGTGTCGTCGTCACCGACACCTTCGGGCGGCCCTGGCGGGCGGGGCTCACCGACGTGGCGATCGGCGCGGCCGGCGTGCGCGTGGTGGACGATCTGCGCGGCGGCACGGACGCGCACGGCAACCCGCTCAGCGCCACCGTCGTCGCCACGGCGGACGAGCTGGCCGCCGCCGGCGACCTGGTCAAGGGCAAGGCGGCGGGACGGCCGGTCGCCGTGGTGCGGGGTCTGCCGCACGTGGTGGCGCGGGAGGACGGCGAGGGGGCGCGGGCGCTGGTGCGCTCCGCGCGGGACGACATGTTCCGGCTCGGCACCTCCGAGGCGGTCCGGGAGGCCGTGACCCGGCGCCGTACCGTCCGGGCGTTCACCGACGAGCCCGTCGACCCCGGCGCGGTGCGCCGCGCGGTGGCCGCCGCCGTGACCGCTCCCGCCCCGCACCACACGACGCCCTGGCGGTTCGTCCTGCTGGAGTCGCGGGAGTCGCGGGAGCGGCTGCTCGACGCGATGCGGGACGCGTGGATCGCGGACCTGCGGCGGGACGGCAAGAGCGAGGAGTCCGTCGCCCGGCGGATCCGCCGCGGCGACGTGCTGCGCAACGCGCCCTACCTGGTGGTGCCCTGCCTCGTCATGGACGGCTCGCACCACTACGGGGACCCGCGGCGGGACGGTGCCGAGCGGGAGATGTTCGTCGTCGCGACGGGCGCGGGCGTGCAGAACCTGCTGGTCGCGCTGGCCGGGGAGCGGCTGGGGTCGGCCTGGGTGTCGTCGACGATGTTCTGCCGGGACGTGGTGCGCGAGGTGCTCGGGCTGCCGGCGGACTGGGAGCCCATGGGGGCGGTCGCGGTCGGGCATCCGGCGCAGGAACCGGGGCCCCGGCCCGAGCGGGACCCGGAGGCCTTCATCGAGGTCCGGTGAGAGGTGCGGTGAGGGGCCGCACGAGCGGGTGCCGGGCGGCCGGTCTGGCCTAGTCTCTAGGGGCAGCGGCCCGACCACAGCCCGGGGCCGGCAGAACCGGAAGCCTGAGGACCTCATTCGTGGCAGGACGTTTCGCTCCCCGGCCCACGCCCACGACCGTGCGCGGCGGGGACGTGGCGCTGCCCGGCGGGGTGCCTCGGCAGGTGGCCGGACCCGCCCGGGCGCGGCGGTACGTGCCCGGCGGGCCGTTGGATCTCGGGCTGGTGCTGGGTCCGCTGCGGCGCGGGCCCGGCGATCCGACGTTCCGCGCGACGCGCGACGGCTCCGTGTGGCGGGCCGTCCGGACGCCCGCCGGGCCGGGGACGCTACGGGTGTACGGCCACGGCGGTGAGGTGTGCGCGCAGGCCTGGGGGCCGGGGGCGGACTGGCTGCTGGAGCAGCTGCCCGAGCTGCTCGGCGCCGCCGACGACCCGGAGGCGTTCGTGCCCCGGCACCGGCTGGTGGCGCTGGCGCGGCACCGCAGGCCGGGGCTCAGGCTGACCCGGACCGGGCTGGTGCTGGAGTCGCTGATCCCGTCGGTGCTGGAGCAGAAGGTCACGACCGACGAGGCGTACCGGGCGTGGCGGTTGCTGGTGCGGAGGTTCGGGGAGCCGGCACCGGGGCCCGCGGGGGCGTTCGAGCGGCCGATGTGGGTGATGCCCGCGCCGCGGACCTGGGCGCTGATTCCCTCCTGGGAGTGGCACCGGGCGGGGGTCGACGACAAGCGGGCCTCGACGATCCTGCGCGCGGTGCGGGTCGCCGCGCGGCTGGAGCAGGCCGTGGCGATGCCGGCGGCGGAGGCCCGGGCGCGGCTGGAGGTCGTGCCGGGGATCGGGCCGTGGACGTCGGCGGAGGTGGTGCAGCGCAGCCACGGCGCGGCGGACGCGGTGACGGTGGGGGACCTGCATCTGCCGGGCATCGTGGGATGGGCGCTGGCGGGGAACCGGCATGCGGACGACTCCGTGATGCTGGAGTTGCTCGAGCCGTATGCGGGGCAGCGGCACCGGGCGGCCCGGCTGATCCTGCTGAGCGGGCAGGCGCCGGCGCGGAGGGCGCCGAAGATGCCTCGGGTGGACATCGGGCTGCTGTGACGGCGCCCTGGGCCGGTGCCGGCCGGGGTGGGTTCACGTACCCGCGCTCGCGGGGTGCCGCTGCGCCCTCCCGTGCGCCTGGGGTCCCCCAGGCGCTTGAGACATTGGGGGAGGGACGACTGCCCGCAGCGACGCCGGGACAGCCGTCCCCGCCGCTACTGGTCGGACGAGAAGCGCACGGCGCCCGCCGGGATGTGGGCGTCGCACCAGATGCGGGCGCCCTCGCGGAGTTCGTTGTCCGGGCCGATCACCGCGCCGTCGCCGATGACGGTGCCGGTGAGGACGGAGCGTTCGCCGACGCGGGCGCGGGCGCCGACGAGGGAGTCGGTGACGACCGCGCCGGGTTCGATGACGGCGCCGGCGAGGATCGTCGAGCCGGAGACGCGCGCGCCCTCGGCGACGAAGGCGCCCTCGCCGACCACCGTGCCGCCCGTCAGCTTCGCGTCCGGCGCCACCGTGGCGGTGGGCAGGACGAGGCGGTCACCGCAGCGGCCGGGCACGGCCGGGGAGGGGGCACGGCCGAGGACGAGGTCCGCCGAGCCGCGGACGAACGCGGCGGGCGTGCCGAGGTCCAGCCAGTAGGTCGAGTCGACCATGCCCTGCAGGTGGGCGCCGGAGGCCAGCAGTTCGGGGAACGTCTCGCGCTCCACCGAGACCGGGCGGCCCGCCGGGATCGTGTCGATGACCGAGCGGCGGAAGACGTACGCCCCCGCGTTGATCTGGTCGGTGACGATCTCCTCCGGCGTCTGCGGCTTCTCCAGGAAGGCCAGCACCCGGCCCGTCGGGTCGGTCGGCACGAGGCCGTAGGCGCGGGGGTCGGTGACCTTGGTCAGGTGCAGGGACACGTCCGCGCCGGTCGACTCGTGGGTGTCGGTCAGGGCCCGGATGTCCAGCCCGGTGAGGATGTCGCCGTTGAAGATCAGTACCGGGTCGTCGGGCCCGGAGTGCAGCCGCGAGGCGACGTTGCGGATGGCGCCGCCGGTGCCGAGGGGCTCCTCCTCGGTGACGTACTCGATGTGCAGGCCCAGGGAGGCGCCGTCACCGAAGTAGGGCTCGAAGACCTCGGCGAGGTAGCTCGTCGCGAGGACGATGTGCTCCACGCCCGCCGCCCGCGCCCGGGCCAGCTGGTGCGTGAGGAACGGCACCCCGGCCGCCGGCACCATGGGCTTCGGGGTGTGCACGGTGAGCGGACGCAGCCGCGTGCCCTTGCCGCCGACCAGGAGGATCGCTTCTGTCACCTGTCGTCTCTGCTTCCTGCCGGGACCGGCCGCTCTACTCGTTTCGGCCGGTCAGTGTAGGCGGACCGTGCGACGGCGCCCTCGGTGGCCGGGCGGTGCGCCACGGGATCGGCGTCCGGTTTCCCCCATACGCCCGGCCCGTCCCGGCGGGCCGCGGGCCCTCAGCGCCCCTGAATTGCCCGGACATGTGGCTGTATATCCGTCCCGTTGGCCGGAGATGACGTTCAGTCGTACGTTCTTACCCTTTGTATAGAGGATTCCCACCTTCCGGCCTCGGATATGTCTCCCCCCACGGATCGGCCCGAGGTGCCGGTGCCGAAAGCGCCGCGGCGTACTCTTGCGCGGGTGACTGCCACCGAACGCACCCCTGCCGACCTGCTGCGTTCCGCGCTCGCCGCGGATCCCGGCCGCCCGCTGGTGACCTTCTACGACGACGCCACGGGCGAACGCGTCGAACTGTCCGTGGCCACCTTCGCCAACTGGGTGGCCAAGACCGCCAACCTCCTCCAGGGTGAATTGTCCGCCGGGCCCGGCGACCGGGTCGTGCTGCTGCTGCCGGCGCACTGGCAGACGGCCGTGTGGCTGCTGGCGTGTTCGTCAGTGGGTGCGGTGGCGGACCTGGCCGGCGATCCGGCGTCCGCCGACGTCGTCGTCAGCGGACCCGACACGCTGGAGGCGGCCCGGGCCTGCGGCGGCGAGCGGGTCGCGCTGGCGCTGCGGCCGCTCGGCGGGCGTTTTCCCCAGCCCCCGGCGGGGTTCGTGGACTACGCCGTGGAAGTCCCGGGCCAGGGAGACCGGTTCGCGCCGTTCGCGCCGGTGGATCCGGACGATCCGGCGCTGGTCGTGGCCGGGGCCGCGTTCAGCGCGGCCGAGGTGGTGGAGCGGGCCCTGGCCGACGCCCCCTCGCTCGATCTGACGGGGCCGGGTTCGCGGCTGCTGTCGGGGCTGCCGTACGACTCGTGGGACGGGGTCAGCGCGGGGCTCTACGCGCCGCTCGCCGCCGGAGGGTCCGTGGTGCTGTGCCGGAACCTGGACCGGCTGGACGAGGAGCGCCTCGCCCAGCGCATCGAGAGCGAACGGGTGACCGCGTCCCGCCGCTGAACGGGTGCGGCGGGCCACCGCCGAGCGGCCGCGGCGGGCCGCCGTAGCCCGCCTGGAGCAGTACGGGGCGCCTTCCCTCCCCCCGCGCGCCATGGTCGTAGGAGCAGGACGAGACGCTCGTACGCCAGGGAGGGACGTGGCCGACACCGCAGGCACACCCCTCGGTCCGCGTCCCGGGTCCTCCGCCACCGGGCGGGGGCTCGCGCGGCGGCGCCGGCGCCGGTGGGCCGGGGGGACGGCGCTCGGGGCGGGGGTGCTCGCCGTGGCGGCGGCCGCGGCCGGTTGGGCGGTGTACGCCAGGCTCAGCGCCAACATCACCCCCGACGAGGCGGCGGCGGCCGAACTGGCCCGGTACGAGCGGGAGCGGCCCACCGAGTTGGTGCGGGGCGCCCAGAACATCCTGCTGATCGGGTCGGACACCCGGGCCGGTGACGGCAACGGCGCCTACGGACGGGACGTGGGCAGCGAGCGGTCCGACACGACGATCCTGCTGCACCTGGCCGCCGACCGGCGCAGCGCCACCGCGGTCTCGCTGCCCCGGGACCTGATGGTGGACATCCCCGGCTGCCGGCAGCAGGACGGCAGCCGGAGCGAGCCGGTGTTCGCCATGTTCAACCACGCCTTCGAACTGGGCGGTTCGGCCTGCACCATCCGCACCGTCGAGAAGCTGACGGACATCCGTGTCGACCACCACGTGGTGGTCGACTTCAGCGGGTTCAAGGACATGGTCGACGCCGTCGACGGGGTCCAGGTGTGCCTGCGGGAGCCGATCGACGACAAGGCGGCCAAGCTGAGACTGCCCGCGGGCCGGGTCACGCTCGACGGGGAACAGGCCCTCGGGTACGTGCGGGTGCGCAAGTCGCTCGGCGACGGCAGCGACACCGACCGCATGGAGCGCCAGCAGCGGTTCCTCGGCGCGCTGGTGGACAAGGTGCGCGGCGACGGCGTGCTGCTGAACCCGGTGAAGCTGTATCCGGTGCTGGACGCGGCGACGTCCTCGCTCACCACCGACCCGGAACTGGCAAGTCTGCGCGGCTTGTACCAGTTGGTACGGGGGTTGCGCACCATCCCGGCGAAACAGGTGCGGTTCCTGACGGTGCCCAGGGAGGCGTACGTCTACGACTCCAACCGCGACCAGCTCGTGGAGCCGGACGCCGAGCGGCTGTTCGCACGGCTGAGGGCGGACCGGGCGGTGGCCGTGGCACCGGACGGCGACGGGCGGAGAACCGGGGGCGGGTCCTCGCGCGACCCCGCGCCCACTCCGACCTTTCGCGGAAACACCGCCGCCGAACACGCCTGTGAGTAAGACGTTCACCAAGTCGGCGAACTTCTGTTCAGGAGTATGAGGGGGATTGCCCAGTTGTAGGAAGGTGGAATTTGTCACCGGCGTCGCTGGACGCTGAACTGGGCGGATAGTGTGAGCGATCGGGTGCACCCGGCCGCGAGGTCCGTCCTGGGGTCGTGCACTGATTCACCGAGACCCGAGCGCCTTGGGGGGAAGGCGCCGCGTGGCCCCGACGGAGGATTCGGACAACCGTGGACGCGCAAGGCCGTGGGCGGGCGGACAACATCGACCCCGCAGACCAGTGGGTACTCAATCCGAAGACCGGCGAATACGAACTGCGACTGTCCCCTTCCGGACCGCAGTCGCCGGTGCCCGGTCCCCGGAGACCGGCTTCCGGTGAGCGCGACGGCCGGCCGCGCGGCCGCGGGGGCCCGGGAGCGGGCGAGACGCGGGAGATGCGGCAGGCGAGCGGCGCGCAGGTGCCGGCGCCGCGGTCGGCCCGGCGCCGCACCGCCGAGCCCGAGCCGCCGCAGGGGCGCCGCGGCCGGCGGCCGGTGAAGAAGAAGTCGAAGGTCAAGAAGGTCCTGGCGTGGACCGCCGGCGGCACGGCGTTCGTGCTGGTCGCCGTCGGCACGGCCGGCTACCTGTACCTGAAGCATCTCGAGGGCAACGTCACCACGACGGACGTCGGCGGCGCGGCCAAGGACGGCTTCAGCAAGGACGGCGCCTTCAACATACTGATCATCGGCACCGACAAGCGCACCGGCAAGGGCAACGAGGGCTACGGCGACAAGGGCAGCATCGGCCACGCCGACACCAACATCCTGCTGCACGTCTCCAAGGACCGGACGAACGCCACCGCGCTCAGCATCCCCCGCGACCTGATCGTGAACGTGCCGGACTGCCAGACGAAGCAGCCCGACGGCACCGAGAAGGTCATCCCGGGCAGCGAGAACGTCCGCTTCAACACGAGTCTCGGCCAGGAGGGCCGGGACCCGGGCTGCACCATGAACACCGTCAAGGCGGTCACCGGCATCCAGCCCGACCACTTCATGATGGTCGACTTCAACGCGGTGAAGACGCTGACCACGGCGGTCGGCGGGGTCGACGTGTGTCTCGCCCACTCCGTGAACGACAAGGACTCGCACCTCAACCTGAGCAAGGGCCCGCACAAGATCGAGGGCGAGCAGGCGCTGGCCTTCGTCCGCACCCGGCACAGCTGGGGCAACCAGGGCGACCTGGACCGCATCAAGGTGCAGCAGCAGTTCATGGCCTCGCTCATGCGCAAGATGTCCTCCAGCGACACGCTCACCAGCCCCAGCAAGCTCGTCGACCTCGCCGAGGCCGCCACCAAGGCGCTCACCGTCGACAAGGGCATCGGACACGTGAGCACGCTCAAGGACATCGCGCTGGAGCTGAAGAAGGTGCCGACGAAGAACATCACCTTCCTCACCGTGCCGGTGATCGACAACCCGGCCGACGGCGTCGTCCACAAGACGGTCGTCGTCAACCCGAACACCGCTCCCCAGGTCTTCGACGCCATCAAGAACGACGTCTCCTTCACCGAGGTGAAGAAGAAGCGGAAGGCGGCGAAGGACGCGGCGGCCGCGCGGCTCAAGGGCAGCAAGTCCGCGCCCGGCGACGTGCGGTTGCGGATCCTCAACGGCGGTGCGGTGGCGGGCAGCGCGCAGGAGACGCTGCAGTGGCTGCAGAACGACAAGGGCGTGCTGAAGTCGGAGAACGCGGGCAACGCCCCGGCGCAGCTGAGCAAGACCACTCTCGAGTACGCGCCCGGCCAGGCCGCCCAGGCGCGCGAACTGGCCTCCCTGATGGGGCTGCCGGGCTCCGCGCTGAAGCCGGGCAAGAGCGTCACCAACTCCCAGGGGCTGCCGGCGATGACGCTGACCCTGGGCAAGGACTTCAAGGGTGCGGGGGTCTCCCTCACCGTCCCGTCCAAGGCACCCGAGGTCGACGGCAAGTCCACGGCGGACAAGGTTCAGTGCGCCTCGTAGGTAACCCAACGGGTCCGTCGTGCGTCTAACCCGACGCGGGGCGGACCCGTTGTCATGGCGCGAGGGTGGGGAGGCAGGGAGTTGTCGCAGAGCGGTGTGCGGGGGGAACCCGCGGTCGAGGACACGATGTCGCTCGCGCCGCGGGCGGGGGACGCGCCGGACGGCGGCGGACGGCGGGGCGGCGGGCGCGGGGGCCCGACGGCCGGCAGACCGCGGCGCCGGCGGCGCGTGCTGCGCTGGTCGGCGACCGTCCTCGCGGTGGTCATACTCGGCACGGCCGGCGCCGGATACCTGTACTACCAGCACCTGAACGGCAACATCCAGAAGGGCGCGCGCAGCAGCGGCGACGACTCCAAGGCGCTGCGGACCCGCCCGAACGCGGCCGGGCAGACCCCCCTGAACATCCTGCTGATCGGCTCCGACAGCCGTAACTCCGCGCGGAACCTCGAGCTCGGCGGCAGCAGGTCCAGTGTCGGCAGTCCGCCGCTCGCCGACGTGCAGATGCTGATCCACCTGTCCGCGGACCGCAGAAGCGCCGCCATGGTGAGCATCCCCCGCGACACCCGCGTCGACATCCCGAAGTGCACGGACCCGAAGACCGGCAAGGTCTACCCGGCGACCAACGACATCATCAACACCACCCTGGCCCGGGGCGGCGCCGGCTGCACGCTGGCCACCTGGGAGAACCTCACCCACGTCTACATCGACCACTGGATGATGATCGACTTCGCGGGCGTGGTGAACATGGCGGACGCCATCGGCGGCGTCGAGGTCTGTGTGAAGCAGAACGTCTGGGACCACTCGACGCCCGCCCAGCGCGGCGGCTCCGGGCTGAAGCTGACTGCCGGGCGGCACAAGGTCAAGGACGTGCAGGCGCTGCAGTGGCTGCGTACCCGGCACGCCTGGGGCAGCGACCTGATGCGCGCCCGCGCCCAGCACATGTACCTGAACTCGATGATGCGCACGCTCAGGCAGCAGAACGTCTTCACCGACACCGGCCGGCTGATGGACCTGGCCGAGGCGGCCACCAAGTCGCTGAAGGTCTCCGAGGAGATCGGCACGGTCAAGAAGCTGTACGACCTGGGCATGGAGATGAAGTCGGTTCCGTCGAACCGCATCACGTCGGTGACGATGCCCAACGTCGACGACCCGAGCAACAGCGAGCACGTGGTGCCGGCCAAGGGCGCCGACCGGATCTGGCAGATGCTCCGCGACGACGTGGCGCTCGACAAGAACGGCAAGTCGTCCGGCTCCGGCGCGAAGAAGGCGGGCTCGGCCGCGCCGGCCAAGGCGCCCTCGGTCGACGCGGCCCGGCTCGGGGTGCTGGTGCAGAACGCCACGCGGTCCGCCACCGACGCCCCCGTCCCCCACCGGGCCGGGGCGATCGTCCAGGCGCTGGCGGGCAAGGGGTACGGCCGGGCCGCGGCCGACACCTCGGCGGCCCTGTCCGAGGACCGGACGGTCGTGCGCTACCCGAGCGCCGACCTGGAGGGCGACGCGCAGGCCGTCGCGAAGGCGCTGGGCATCCCGATGGACCAGGTCAAGCAGTCGACCGACGTCTCGGGGGTCACCCTGGTCGTCGGCGCGGACTGGCGCACGGGCACGGCCTACCCGAAGGCGTCCGCCCCGAAGGCCGGGGACCTGCCGAGCGACGCCGACGCCATCAACGGCGCGGACACGTCGCCGTGCATGCCGGTGTACAAGCCCTACCAGTGGTGAACCGACGCACAGGGCCCTCCCTCCCCGTCCTCGCGGACGGGGAGGGAGGGCCCTGTGCCGGTGCTCCCTCTGGGCTCAGTGCGGCTCGAGGACGGCTGGCCGGCGTGAGGCGATGACCTTCCTCGCCAGGGACTTCGGGCTGGTCAGGAAGCCCCAGCCCCACGACATGTGCATGGTGGCCAGGGCCACCGGGATCTGCAGCCGGGCCTTGAGCGGCAGGCCCTTGCCGGCCGGGACGGACCCGAGGACGATCGCCGCGAGGTAGCCCCCGGGGATCACGAGAGCCCACGGGGTCAGCGCCGCGCCTGCCACGATCCCGGCCGCGATCGCGCACACCGCCGTCGGCGGGGCGAGGTAGCGCAGGTTGATGGAGCCCTCGTGGTAGCGGGCGACGACGTGGCGCCAGCGGCCGTAGTCCTTGTACTGCTTGGCGAGGGCGCGCACGCTCGGCCGCGGCCGGTACGACACCCGCAGCTCCGGCGAGAACCAGATCAGGCCGCCCGCCTCGCGTATGCGGAAGTTCAGCTCCCAGTCCTGGGCGCGGATGAACTCCTCGTTGTACCCGCCCTGCCGCTCCAGCGCCTCACGGCGGAAGACGCCCAGGTACACCGTCTCGGCCGGGCCGGCCTGGCCGCCGGTGTGGAAGGCCGCGTTGCCGACGCCGATCTTCGAGGTCATGGCGGCGGCGACCGCGTGCTCCCAGTCGTTCTCGCCCTCGGCGTGCATGATGCCGCCGACGTTCTGCGCGCCGGTCTCCTCCAGGAGCCGGACGGCGGTCGCGATGTAGTTCGGCGAGAGCATGCCGTGACCGTCGACCCGGACCACGACCGGATGCCGGGAGGCCTTGATCGCCGCGTTCAGCGCGGCGGGGGTGCGGCCGGTCGGGTTCGGCACGGTGTGCACGCGCTTGTTCGCACGGGACGCGGTCTCGGAGACCAGCTCGGCGGCGATCTCGTCCGTGCGGTCCGTGGACGGACCGAGGGCGATCACGACCTCCATCTCGCCGGCGTACTCCTGCGCGAGGATCGCTTGGACGGCCCCGCGCAGATGCCGCTCCTCGTTGAGGACCGGCATGATCACAGAAACGGCGGGGAGCCGCACGTCGGGCTTGGCGTTCATAGGGGGATCACGTTACCGCGAACGGGGGACACCGGTGCGCGCCGCCTGGGCGGAGGCGCGGGATGAAGGTCGTATCGGCCTACCGTGCTCACGGATCCCACGTACGGCCGTCGTCCGGAGGTGTCCCCTTTGCCCAGCCCGCCACGGTCCCCTGCCCGGCCGCAGCGCCGACCGCAGCCGCCCCGCCGTGTGCCACGGCCGCCCGAGCGGGCCGCACCGCGCCCGCCGCGCCGGCGGCCGCGCTGGGCCATGCGGGCGGTGACCACGCTGTCCGTCGTGGTCCTCGCCTCGGCCGGCATCGGCCACGCCGTCGTCTCCAGCCTGGATGCCGGCATCGCCCGGGTCGACGCCTTCAAGGACATGAAGAACCGGCCCCGCGCGGGCCACGGCACGAACGTCCTGCTGGTCGGCACCGACGGCCGCGACAAGATCAGCGAGGAGGAGCGGCGCGCGTTCCGGCTCGGCGGTCAGCCCTGCCACTGCACCGACACGATGATGATCGTGCACATCTCGGCGGACCGGGAGCGGGCCAGCGTGATCAGCCTGCCCCGCGACTCCTACGCCGAGGTGCCCGAGCGCGTCGACCCGGCCACCGGGCGGCGGCACCCCGCGCACGCCGTCAAACTGAACGCGGCCTACGCCGAGGGCGGTCCCCAGCTGACCATCGCCACCGTCGAGGGCCTGACCCATCTGAAGATCGACCACTATCTGGAGGTCGACTTCACCAGCTTCATGCGCACGGTGGACGTGCTCGGCGGGGTGCGGATCTGCACCCCGGCCCCGCTGAAGGACAGCTACACCGGCCTCGACCTCTCCCCCGGCACCCACCTCCTCAAGGGCGGCCAGGCCCTGCAGTACGTGCGCGCCCGGCACGTGGACGCGGCGAGCGACCTGGGCCGGATGAAGCGGCAGCAGCGGTTCCTGGCGGCGCTGATCGAGCGGGCCACCTCCTCCGGGGTGCTGCTGAACCCGATCAGGTTCCGGGACGTGACCCGGGCGGTGCTCGGCTCGGTCCGCGCGGACAAGGGCTTCGGCACCGACGAGCTGCTGGACCTCGGCCGGGCGATGCGGAACTTCTCCCTGTCGTCCTCCGAGTTCGCCACCGTGCCCATCGGGCAGATGGACTTCCCGGTCAAGGGCGTCGGCTCGACGCTGAAGTGGGACCAGGCGGCGGCCGCCGGGCTGTTCGCCTCCCTGCGCGACGACAGGCCGCTCACCGTGGACCGACCGCGGCCGCGGGGCCCGGTGGCGGTGCCGGTCGAGGTCGACCCGCGGCGGATCCGGGTCCAGGTGGAGAACGGGACCGCGACGCAAGGTGTCGCCAAGCGCCTCGACGCGGCGCTCGGCACGGCCGGCTTCGCCGTCACCCACAGGCCGACCACCGCGGCCGTCCACGACGTCCGGCGCACGCTGATCTCCTACGACCCCCGCTGGGACCGTTCCGCCCGCAGCCTGGCGGCGGCCCTGCCCGGCAGCGAACTGCGCGCGGTACCGGGCCAGGGCCAGACGCTGAGGGTGACCACCGGGGCGGACTTCCAGGACGCGCGCAAGGTGCGCCGGGTCAAGGCCGAGGACCCGGCCAGGCCGGACCAGGGCGCGGTGCGCGGCACCGACGTGGTGTGCCCCGGGACCGTCTAGCCAGGCCCTGTCGTTCGGATCACACCGGCCTCAGTCCGTGAAGCCCTCCGCCGTCCGCCGTTCACGCAGCTCGCGGATGGCGCGGCGGCGGGCCAGGCGGTGGGTGCGGCGGATCTGGGCCTCCTGGTAGCGGCGGCGGTCGCGGTCGGTCTCGGGGACGACCGGCGGTACCCGGCGCGGCTTGCCGTCGGCGTCCACGGCCGCGAAGACCAGGTAGGCCGAGCCGACCTGGGTGGGCGGCGCCGACTCGTTCCAGCGCTCGGCGAGGACCCGGACGCCGATCTCCATGGAGGTCCGGCCGGTCCAGTTGACCTGGGCCTTCACATGGACCAGATCACCGACGCGGACCGGCTCGAGGAAGGCCATCTCGTCCATGGACGCGGTGACGGCGGGGCCGCCCGAGTGCCGGCCGGCCACCGCGCCCGCGGCGTCGTCGACCAGCTTCATGATCACTCCGCCGTGCACCGTGCCCAGGAGGTTGGTGTCGTTGTGGGTCATGATGTGGCTGAGCGTGGTGCGGGAGGCGGACGTCGGCTTGCCGGGGATGTCCGGTTCCGCGTCGGGGGCCAGGTCTGTCATGGCCCCCACCCTATGCCGAAGCGACAATCGCGGAATTTGTGTCGGCTTCGCAACAGCGGCGCTCTGATTTTCCGACATCCCTTGTAAGACCCGTAGCGGCGCCCTGCACACTGGGCCCCATGAATGACTGGCCCCAGGGATGGTCCGACGACAACCGCGGCCCGCGCTACGGACGCGGCAGCGCCGGCGCACAGCCGGAAGGTCCGCGCGTGATGCGCCAGGTGCAGCGCGGGCCGGTACCGCCCGGGCAGCGTTCCCACGGCCGCCCCGGCCCGGCGGCGCCGGCGTACGGCGGCGGAGTCCCGCAGCAGCCCACGTACGTCGACGGCCAGGGCCACGACGGTTACGACGACGGCTACGACAGCGGCTACAACACGGGCCAGGTCTACGGCGGCGGCCCGGAGGGGCCCCGCGGCGGGGGTCCGCGCCCCGCCCCGAACTGGCGGCGCCGGATCAAGTGGACCGCGATCACGCTGGCGACCGTGCTGATCGTCACATCGGTGGCCACCTACTTCTGGGCCGACTCCAAGCTGCACCGGGACGTCGACCTGTCCAAGGTCATCGACCGGCCCGAGGCCGGCGCGGGCACGAACTACCTGATCGTCGGCTCCGACAGCCGCAAGGGCATGACGGCCGAGGACAAGAAGAAGCTGCACACCGGCTCCGCCCAGGGCCAGCGCACCGACTCGATGATGATCCTGCACGTCGGCGACAACGGCGACACGCTGGTCTCGCTGCCGCGTGACTCGGACGTGGTGATCCCCTCGTACAAGGGGTCGACGTCCGGCAAGGTCTACCCGAACCAGGGCCGGCACACCAAGCTGAACGCGGCCTACGCCGAGGACGGCCCGACCCTCCTGGTGCGCACCGTCGAGTACAACACCGGCCTGCACATCGACCACTACGTGGAGATCGGCTTCGCCGGCTTCGCCAAGATCGTGGACGCGGTCGGCGGAGTCGACATCACCATCGACAAGGGCTTCAAGGACAAGTACTCGGGCGCCGACTTCAAGGCCGGCAAGCAGACCCTGAACGGCGAGGAGGCGCTGGCGTTCGTCCGCACCCGGCACGCCTTCGCCGCCTCCGACCTGCAGCGCACCAAGAACCAGCAGAAGTTCCTGTCGGCCCTGGCCCACCAGGTGGCCACCCCGTCGACCGTGCTGAACCCCTTCAAGTTCTACCCGACCATGAGCGCCGGTCTGGACACGCTCACCGTCGACAAGGACATGAGCCTGTGGGACCTGGCGTCCATGTTCTGGGCGATGAAGGGCGTCAGCGGCGGTGGCGGCACCTCGATGAACATGCCGGTCTCCGGCTCCACGGGCGGCAACCTCGTCTGGGACAAGGCGAAGGTGAAGACGCTGGTGGACGAGTTGAAGAACGACCAGAAGGTCACCGTCTCCGGCAACTAGGGTCTCGGGTCCGGCTCAGGCCGCCGCGGAGGCGAGCAGCGCGACATGGGGAAGGGCCAGCAGCCCTTCCCCTTCGTCGTACCGGGCGCTCAGCCGCTCGTACTCCCGCCGGACCCGGCCGGCGGTCTCCGGATCCTGGGAGGTGACGACCAGGCCGACGTTGCCGACGCCGGCGGCCACCCCGCTCCACCACTCCTCGACGGTCGCCCGGTGGTCCCACTCCAGCTCGGCGGCCTCGGCACCGCCGAAGCCGCTCTCCGCGAGGAGGGCGGCCAGGCCGTCCGGGGTCCGGGTGAAGTCCTCGTCCGGGGCGAGGCGCGGCAGGTACGCCGGCGGTACGGCCCCTCCGGCGGCGCACGCCTGTCCGAGCAGCTCCTGCCCGGCCCCGCGCCGGGCACCCCAGAGCGTCACCGCGAGGCGACCCCCGGGCCGCAGCACCCGGCGCAGCTCGGCGAGGGCGGTGCGCGGCCGGCCCACGTGGTTGAGCACGAAGTTCCCGACCACGGCGTCGAACGCGCCGTCCGCGAACGGCAGCCGCGGCAGGACGGCGACCTCCGCCGCCACTCCCCGCCGGCACGCCTCGGCGACCATGCCCGGGTCGGCGTCCACGGCCCGCACCAGGGCGCCCCGCTCCCCCGCCGCGAGCGCGGCCGTGCCGGTGCCGGTGCCGACGTCGAGGACCCGGGTCCCGGCGCCGACGCCGGCGGCGTCCAGCAGGGCGGGCACGGGATACGCGCACAGCCGCCCGAAACTCCCGGCGTACGCCTCGGTCCGCCCCGCCCACATGGTCCGCTCGGCCGCGTCGAAGGCCGTTGTCGCTTCCGCCCCGTTCACGGCACCAGCATGCCGCACAAACGATCGAGGGCACCCGGCAGGGGTGCCCTCGACCGCTCTCACACGCGCGGGGTCACATCGTGGCGCCCGCCATCGTCCGGCACATCTCGGCGCAGCGCCGACACGCGTCCGCGCAGCGCATCATCTGCTGGTCGTCCGGCATGGACATACACGCCTCGGCGCACATGTCGCACGCCCTGGCGCACATCGCGCACATCTCCTGGGACATGGGTGAGCGGCGCATCATCATGTCGGCGCACATCCGGGTCGTCTCGGAGCAGTCCATGAGCGCGCGCATGATCTGCATCTGGGACTGGCCGCCCATCTGCAGGCAGCAGCTCATGGTCTCCTCGCACACGGTGTGCGCCGCCATGCAGGCCTCGACGCAGTCCTGCATCTCCTTGCTCATCGGGGTCATGGCTGCGGGCTGGGTCATGGCTCCTCCTCGGGGCTCAGGGGCCCGGAGCGGGCCCTGGGTGCTTCCGTCCTACGCCGCCCCGCCTCCGCCCGCATGTGACCGACCGGTCAGGAGGGCCCGCAACGGACGGAAGGCGCCCCGCAGGGCGCCTTCCCGATGAGCGTGAGTCCGCGGCCGTTACGGCAGGTTGCGGGCCATCACGATCCGCTGGACCTGGTTCGTGCCCTCGTAGATCTGCGTGATCTTCGCGTCCCGCATCATCCGCTCCACCGGGTAGTCGCGGGTGTAGCCGTAGCCCCCGAGGAGCTGGACGGCGTCCGTGGTGACCTCCATGGCGACGTCCGAGGCGAAGCACTTGGCGGCCGCGCCCTGGAAGGTGAGATCGGCGTCGCCGCGCTCGGAGGCCGCCGCGGCCTGGTACGTCAGGGCGCGGGCGGCGGCGATCTTCATGGCCATGTCGGCCAGCATGAACTGGATGCCCTGGAAGTCGGCGATCGGCTTGCCGAACTGCTTGCGCTCCTGGACGTAGCCCTTGGCGTAGTCGAGGGCGCCCTGGGCGACGCCGAGGGCCTGGGCGGCGATGGTGATGCGGGTGTGGTCCAGCGTCTTCATCGCCGTGGCGAAGCCGGTGCCCTCCGCGCCGATCATGCGGTCGGCGGGGATGCGGACGTTGTCGAAGTAGACCTCGCGGGTCGGGGAGCCCTTGATGCCGAGCTTCTTCTCCGGGGCGCCGAAGGAGACGCCCTCGTCGGACTTCTCGACGACGAAGGCGGAGATGCCCTTGGTGCGCTTCTCGGGGTCGGTCACGGCCATGACCGTGTAGTACTCGGAGACGCCCGCGTTGGTGATCCAGCGCTTCACGCCGTTGAGGACCCAGTGGTCGCCGTCGCGGACGGCCTTGGTCTTCATGCCGCCGGCGTCCGAGCCCGCCTCCGGCTCGGAGAGGCAGTACGAGAACATCGCGTCGCCCTTGGCGAGCGGCGCCAGGTACTTCTTCTTCAGGTCCTCGGAGCCGGAGAGGATCACCGGCAGGGAGCCCAGCTTGTTCACCGCGGGGATCAGGGAGGAGGAGACGCAGGCGCGGGCCACCTCCTCGATCACGATGACGGTGGCGAGGGCGTCGGCGCCCGCGCCGCCGTACTCCTCGGGTACGTGCACCGCGTGCAGGTCGCCCGCCACGAGGGCGTCCAGCGCCTCCTGCGGGAAGCGGGCCTCCTCGTCCACCGCCGCGGCGTACGGCGCGATCTTCGCCTCGACCATGGAGCGGACGGCGTCGCGGAGCATGTCGTGCTCCTCGGACGGGCGGTACAGGTCGAAGTCAGCCGATCCGGCCACGGTCTCTCACGCTCCAAAGACGCAGTGATTACTGACGCTAATTACCGTTAAGTAACTCAAATTTTAAGGGTCTCCCGGGGACGCGCCTACGTGAGGTTGGCGACAGCGGGAAAGTTGCCCGCTCAAGGCCTCGCGCATGCCTTGGCTATGCTCGCCCTCGCACCCGACGCGTACCCTCTGGAGCACCCATGAGCCTGAAGATCACCGTGATCGGCACCGGCTATCTCGGCGCCACCCACGCCGCGGCCATGGCCGAGCTCGGCTTCGAGGTGCTCGGGCTCGACGTCGTGCCCGAGAAGATCGCCATGCTGGAGCGCGGCGAGACCCCGATGTACGAGCCGGGGCTCGAGGATCTGCTGCGCCGGCACGTGGCGGGCTTCGAGGGGTCCTCGGGGCGGCTGAGGTTCACGATGGACTGGGCCGAGGTGGCCGAGTTCGGCGACGTGCACTTCGTCTGCGTGAACACGCCGCAGCGGCACGGGGACTACGCGGCGGACATGTCGTACGTCGACGCGGCCGTCGCCTCGCTCGCCCCGCACCTGCGCGGTCCCGCGCTGGTGGTCGGCAAGTCGACGGTGCCGGTGGGCTCGGCGGAGCGGCTGGCCGCGTACCTGGCCGAGCACGCGCCCGCTGGGGCGGACGCGGAGCTGGCGTGGAACCCGGAGTTCCTGCGCGAGGGGTTCGCGGTGCAGGACACCCTGCACCCGGACCGGATCGTGGTCGGCGTGCGCAGCGAGCGCGCCGAGAAACTGCTGCGGGAGGTGTACGCCACCCCGCTGGCGGGCGGTACGCCGTTCGTGGTGACCGACTTCCCGACCGCCGAGCTGGTGAAGACGGCGGCGAACTCTTTCCTGGCCACGAAGATCTCGTTCATCAACGCGATGGCGGAGGTGTGCGAGGCCGGCGGCGGTGACGTGGCGAGGCTGGCGGAGGCCATCGGGTACGACGACCGGATCGGGAAGAAGTTCCTGCGGGCCGGGATCGGCTTCGGCGGCGGCTGTCTGCCGAAGGACATCCGGGCGTTCATGGCGCGCGCCGGCGAGCTGGGCGCGGACCAGGCGCTGACGTTCCTGCGGGAGATCGACTCGATCAACATGCGCCGGCGCGGGCAGATGGTGGAGATGGCGCGCGAGGCCCTCGGCGGCGGCTCGTTCCTGGGCCGGCGGGTCGCGGTGCTGGGCGCCACCTTCAAGCCCGACTCGGACGACGTGCGGGACTCGCCGGCGCTGAACGTGGCCGGGCAGATCCATCTGCAGGGCGGCCAGGTGACGGTGTACGACCCGAAGGGGATGGACAACGCCCGGCGGGTGTTCCCGACCCTGGGGTACGCGGATACGGCGTCGGAGGCGGTCCGGGGCGCCGACGTCGTGCTGCACCTGACGGAGTGGCGGGAGTTCCGCGAGCTGGACCCGGCGGCGCTGGGCGAGCTGGTGGCGGACCGGGTACTCCTGGACGGCCGCAACACGCTGGACCCGGAGCTGTGGCGCCGGGCCGGCTGGACGTACCGGGCGATGGGCCGACCCAACGCGTAGGCCTGCCCGGGAAGGCGACGGCGGCCGACCGGCCCGAGCCGGCGCGGTGGGGGCGCCCTGACGCGGGCGCCACGGGGCCCCACCCGAGCGTTGGGGAACCGGCGACCGACGGCCCGCGGGCGGATGCCCGTGCCCGGACCCAACGTCCGCGGCTTGACCGGCCGATCAGATCGCGGGAGAAACTACGGCGGCCGACCGGCCCAGGCCGGGGCGGTGGACGCTCCCCTTGCTTGGACGCGACGGCGGCCCCGCACAAGCCTGGCCGAGCCAACGACCCACGGCCCGCGGGCGGATGCCCGTGCCCGGACCCCACGTCCGCGGCTTGACCGGCCGATCGGAGCGCGGGAGAAGCGACGCCGGCCGATTGTCGCTGCCCGGGCCGGGGCGACGGAGGCTCCCTTGCGTGGCCGCACGAGCCTGGTCAAGCCGGCGGTCGGCGGCCCGCGGGCGGTCGCGGCCCGGGACGGGGCGGTGGAGGTGCTCCCGCGCGTGCCCGGGCGCGGGGCGGGACGGCGGCCCGGCAGGGCCTGGGGCGACTCGCAGAGCGCATCGCGGGGGACGCCGGTTCGGCCGAGGCTCAGTCGGCCGAACCGGCGTCTTCCCGCATTCTGCACCACGGGGCACACAGGTGGCCGGTGAACTCCTTGTGGTTCACGCCTCCTTCGCCCGGTACCGGCGCATCTTGGCGCGCGCTCCGCACACCTGCATCGAGCACCAGCGGCCGCGTCCCGCGGGGCTGCGGTCGTAGTAGGCCCAGTGGCAGGTCTCCGCCTCGCAGGCCTTCAGCCGGGTCCAGGTGCCCGCGACCAGCGCCTCGGCGACGGCGGCGGCGACCCGGGAGAGCAGTGGGCCGGTGTCGGCGGGGGCCAGGGTCGCGGAGCCGTCGTGCTCGTCGACGGCGATGCGCAGGGGGGCGTGGGCGAGCAGCGCGCCGAGCGGGGTGACCGGGCGGTGCGGCGGGTGGCCGGCGTGGGCGAGCAGCGTGGCGCGCAGCGACTCGCGCAGGGTGCGGGCGGCCGGCACCTCGTCCTCGGTGAGCCCGAAGCGGGCGCGGCCCTCCGGCGTGTCGAGCGAGTCGTGGCCGGACTCGATGTCGAGCGTGTTCACCAGCGCCTCGACCAGCGCGAGGCCTCCGGGCGCGGCCGATCTCTCACTCATGCTTGCGACGTTACCTCTTATACGGCAGCATGCAGTAACCGTTACTGGTTACCCGCATCTAGGGGTAACTGCACAGGTGACCCGAGGAGGAGTCATGGCTCTCGCGAAGCTGGGTGTCGTCGTCCTGGACTGTCCCGATCCGCGCGCGCTGGCCGGTTTCTACGCCGGGGTGCTGGGCGGCACGGTGGAGGGCGACGGGGAATGGGTGGACCTGAAGGTGCCCGGTGGCCAGGCGCTGGCCTTCCAGCGCGCGCCGGGGCTGGTCCCGCCGAAGTGGCCCGCGGCCGACGCCTCCCAGCAGTTCCATCTGGACCTGGTGGTGGAGGATCTGGACGCGGCGGAGAAGGGGGTGCTGGAGCTGGGCGCCAAGCCGCTGGACCGGCAGGCCACCTTCCGGGTTTACGCCGACCCGGCCGGGCACCCGTTCTGCCTCTGCGCCTGCTGACGAACCGATACCGGGAGGGCCCATGCCTGCGGTCGCGCGTCTGCGCTCCGTCGTCCTCGACTGCCCCGACCCGCACGCGCTGGCCGCGTTCTACGCGGCGGTCGCGGGCGGCACGCCCGAGGCCGGGGACGACGACTGGGTGGTGCTGAAGGTGCCGGACGGGCCACGGCTCGCCTTCCAGCGGGCCGAGGGGTTCACGCCGCCGCAGTGGCCCCGCGCCGACCGGGACTCGCAGCAGTTCCACCTGGACTTCGACGCGGGCCCGACCTGGGACGAGGTCGACGCGGCCCACGAGAAGGTGCTGGCGCTGGGCGCCCGCCCGCTGGACCTGGAGGACCGGGAGAAGAAGGACTTCCAGGTGTACGCCGACCCGGCCGGGCACCCCTTCTGCCTGTGCCGCATCGAGCGTCCGGCCGGGCAGGAGTGACGCGCGGCTAGCGCCCCTCGCCGTCCAGGGACTCGATGGTGGCGTGGGACGGGCCGCGGGTGGCCCGGAGGTCACGGGCCACGTCCTCCGCCGCGCCGAGCACCCGGACCGCGTTCTGCCAGGTGAGCTTGGCCAGGTCGGCCCTGGACCAGCCGCGGTCGAGGAGTTCGGCGATCAGGTTCGGATAGCCGGAGACGTCGTCCAGGCCGTCCGGGGTGAACGCGGTGCCGTCGTAGTCGCCGCCGATGCCGAGGTGGTCGACGCCCGCGGCCTCGCGCATGTGGTCGAGGTGGTCGGCGACCGTGGCCACCGTGGCGACCGGGCGCGGGGTGCGCTCCTCGAAGGCGCGGTGGACCGCCATCGCCTCCGGGCTGGTGTCGAGGTGGTGGAAGCCGTGCGCGCGCATGTTGTCGTCGGCCTCGGCCGTCCAGTCGACGGCGGCCTGGAGCACGAACTTCGGCACGAAGGTCACCATCGCCATGCCGCCGTTGCCGGGCAGCCGCTCCAGGACGTCGTCCGGGATGTTGCGCGGGTGGTCGCAGACGGCGCGGGCCGAGGAGTGCGAGAAGATCACCGGCGCGGCGGAGGCGTCCAGCGCGTCCCGCATGGTCGTGGCCGCCACGTGGGACAGGTCGACGAGCATGCCGAGCCGGTTCATCTCGCGGACGACCTCGCGGCCGAACGCGGACAGGCCGCCGACGGCGGGCTCGTCGGTCGCCGAGTCCGCCCAGTCCACGTTGTCGTTGTGGGTGAGCGTCATGTAGCGCACGCCGAGCGCGTACAGGGAGCGCAGCGTGCCGAGGGAGTTCTCGATCGAGTGGCCGCCCTCGGCGCCCATGAGGGAGGCGATCCGGCCCTCCGCGCGGGCCGCCTCCATGTCGGCCGCCGTCAGCGCGGCCCGCAGCTGCCCGGGATACCGGTCGATCAGCTGCCGGACGCAGTCGATCTGCTCCAGCGTGGCCGGCACGGCGCCCGGCTGGTCCGAGCGCACGTACACCGACCAGTACTGCGCGCCGACCCCGCCCTCGCGCAGCCGGGGCAGGTCGGTGTGCAGGTGGGCGTCCTGCCGTACGGCGACGTCGCGGGCGGCGAGGTCGTAGCGGACCTGCTCGCGCAGCGCCCACGGCAGGTCGTTGTGCCCGTCCACGACGGGGAACTCGCGCAGCAGCGCGCGGGCGTCGTCCAGCGAGGTCACCGGCCTCACTTCCCGAAACCGAAGCCGCCGCCCGCGCCCTCGGTCCTGGAGCGCAGCCGCTTGCCCTTCTCGGTGGCCTGGTCGTTGAGGTCCTGCTGGAAGTCGCGCATCTTCTGCAGCAGGTCCTCGTCGTGCGCGGCGAGCATGCGAGCCGCCAGGAGACCCGCGTTGCGGGCGCCGGCGACGGAGACGGTGGCGACCGGGACGCCGGCCGGCATCTGCACGATCGACAGCAGCGAGTCCATGCCGTCCAGGTACTTCAGCGGCACGGGCACGCCGATGACCGGCAGCGGGGTGACGGACGCGAGCATGCCCGGCAGGTGGGCGGCGCCCCCGGCCCCGGCGATGATCGCCTTCAGCCCGCGCTCGGCGGCCTGCTCGCCGTACGCGATCATCTCGCGGGGCATGCGGTGCGCGGAGACGACGTCGACCTCGTAGGCGATCTCGAACTCGTCCAGGGCCTTGGCCGCGGCCTCCATGACGGGCCAGTCGGAGTCCGACCCCATGACGATGCCAACAACGGGGCTCATTCGGTGATCGTGCCTCTCAGGTAGCCGGCTGCGTGACGTGCGCGGTCCAGTGCGTCGTCCAGGTCGTCGCCGTAGGTGTTGACGTGTCCGACCTTGCGGCCGGGCTTCACGTCCTTGCCGTACATGTGGATCTTGAGCTTCGGGTCGCGGGCCATGCAGTGCAAGTACGCGGAGTACATGTCCGGGAAGTCGCCGCCGAGGACGTTGACCATGACGGTCCACCGGACGCGCGGGCGGGGGTCGCCGAGGGGCAGGTCGAGGACCGCGCGGACGTGGTTGGCGAACTGCGAGGTGATCGCGCCGTCCTGGGTCCAGTGGCCGGAGTTGTGCGGGCGCATCGCCAGTTCGTTGACGAGGATGCGGCCGTCGCGGGTCTGGAACAGCTCGACGGCCAGGTGCCCGACGACGCCGAGCTCCTTGGCGATGGTCAGGGCCATCTGCTCGGCCTTCAGCGCCAGGTCCTCGTCCAGGCCGGGAGCCGGGGCGATCACGGTGTCGCAGACGCCGTTCACCTGCTGGGACTCGACCACCGGGTAGGCGACGGCCTGGCCGTGCGGGGAGCGTACGACGTTGGCGGCGAGCTCGCGGACGTAGTCGACCTTCTCCTCGGCGAGGACCGGCACGCCCGCCCTGAAGGGCTCGGCGGCCTCCTCGGCCGAGTCCACGACCCACACGCCCTTGCCGTCGTAGCCGCCGCGGACGGTCTTGAGCACGACGGGGAATCCGTCGCCCTCCGCCGCGAAGGCCGCCACGTCGGCCGGATCGGTCACGATCCGGTGGCGCGGGCAGGGGATGCCGATCGCGTCGAGCTTCGCGCGCATCACGCCCTTGTCCTGGGCGTGCACCAGCGCGTCGGGCCCGGGGCGCACGGGGATGCCGTCCGCCTCCAGGGCCCTGAGGTGCTCGGTGGGCACGTGCTCGTGATCGAAGGTGATCACGTCGCACCCGCGCGCGAACTCGCGCAGCGTCTCCAGATCGCGATAGTCGCCGACGACGACATCGTTCACGACCTGAGCCGCGGAGTCCTGAGGAGTGTCACTGAGGAGCTTGAACCTGATGCCCAACGGGATGCCCGCCTCGTGCGTCATACGCGCGAGCTGCCCCCCGCCGACCATGCCGACTACCGGGAACGTCACCCCTCTAGCGTATCGGCCGCGCCGGCCTGCCCCGATCGCGTCCCTCTCACCGGCTCTTACCCGGGACTTTCCCCCCTCTTCCCGACCTGTTCCCAAGCTGTGGCCTGGTGCGCAGGCATCGGCGCGGGCGCCTGGCTAGCATGGCCGGGTGACGAAACCTACGGACGGGAGCGGTACAGCCATGGAACGGCGTTCCTCGGGGCTGCGACGTCTCGTGCGCGAGGTGGCCAAGTTCGGCGCCGTCGGAGGCGCCGGCGTCCTTGTCAATCTCGGCGTGTTCAACCTGGTCCGGCACGTCTCCGAGCTGCCGGTGGTGCGCGCCAGCATCATCGCGACGGTCGTCGCGATCGCCTTCAACTACGTCGGCTTCCGCTACTGGACGTACCGGGACCGCGACAAGGGCGGCCGCACCCGGGAGCTCACGCTGTTCCTGCTGTTCAGCGCGATCGGCCTGGTCATCGAGAACGGGTTGCTGTACCTGGCGACCTACGGGTTCGGCTGGGACACCCCGCTGCAGAGCAACGTCTTCAAGTTCATCGGCATCGGCGTGGCGACCCTGTTCCGCTTCTGGTCCTACCGCAGCTGGGTGTTCCGGGCGATGCCCGCCCGGGAGGCCGTGGTGGCGAGCGGGGAGCCGGCCCTGGAGCCGCACCGGCCCGCGCCGAGGCAGCACGTCCGCTGACGGCGGGCGTCAGCGGACCGTCGGCTGGTCCTCCTCCGACCTGCGGGCCGGGGGCGTGCGGGACAGGAAGAGACCGAAGACCGGCGGCTGGGCCTGGAGCAGTTCGAGGCGGCCCCCGTCGGCCTCCGCGAGGTCGCGGGCCACGGCCAGGCCGATGCCGGTGGAGTTGCGCCCGCTGATGGTGCGCTCGAAGATCCGCGCGCCGAGGTCGGCGGGGACGCCGGGCCCCTCGTCGGTGACCTCCACGACGGCCTGGTTGCCGGTGACCCGGGTGCGCAGGGCGACGGTGCCGCCGCCGTGCATGAGGGAGTTCTCGATCAGCGCGGCCAGCACCTGGGCGACCGCGCCGGGCGTGCCGACGGCCTGCAGGTGCCGTTTGCCGGAGCTGACGACGGCCCGGCCGGCGCTGCGGTAGGCGGGGCGCCACTCGGCGAGCTGCTGCTGGATGACCTCGTCCAGGTCGAAGGTGACGGCGGAGCCGGTGCGCGGGTCGCGGGCGTTGGTGAGCAGCCGCTCGACGACGTCGGTGAGCCGCTCGACCTGGGTGAGCGCGACGTTCGCCTCCTCCTTCACCGTGTCCGGGTCGTCGGTGAGGGTGATCTCCTCCAGCCGCATGGACAGCGCGGTCAGCGGCGTGCGGAGCTGGTGGGAGGCATCGGCGGCCAGGCGCCGCTCGGCGGTGAGCATGCGCCCGATCCGCTCGGCGGAGGAGTCCAGCACGTCGGCGACGCGGTCCAGCTCGGGGACGCCGTAGCGCTTGTGGCGGGGGCGCGGGTCGCCGGAGCCGAGCCGTTCGGCGGTCTCGGCGAGGTCGGTCAGCGGGGAGGCGAGCCGGTTGGCCTGGCGTACGGCGAGCAGCACGGCGGCGACGACGGCGAGCAGTGCCACGAGGCCGATGATCAGCAGGGTCCGGCCGACCTCGCGGGTCACCGCTGAGCGCGGCTCCTGCACGGTGACCGTCTCGCCCTCCTCGCCGGTCTGCGTGGAGTGGATGACGTCACCGCGCGGCCTGGTGCCGATCTCGATCGGCGGGAGCCCGGGCCGGCGGATCACCGCGTACTGGTCCTTGCTGACCGGGTTGCGCAGGGCCTCGGCGTCGACCTTCTCCGAGGCGAGGATCCGGCTGTCCACGATGCTGGCCAGGCGCAGGGCCTCGGACTCCACCCGTTCCTGGGCGCTGTTGCTGATGGTGCGCGTCTCGACGATCACGAGGGAGACCCCGAAGACGGCGATCACGACCAGCACGACGGCAAGGGTGGACTGGATGAGACGTCGGCGCATGTCCTGTTACCTGAGGTGGTGCCGGACCCCGGGCGGGGTTCAGCTCTTTTCGAACCGGAAGCCGACGCCGCGCACGGTGGCGATGTACCGCGGGTTCGCGGCGTCGTCGCCGAGCTTCTTGCGCAGCCAGGAGATGTGCATGTCCAGCGTCTTGGTGGAGGACCACCAGGTGGTGTCCCAGACCTCCCGCATCAGCTGGTCGCGCGTGACCACCCGCCCGGCGTCCCGCACCAGCACCCGCAGCAGGTCGAACTCCTTGGCGGTGAGCTGGAGTTCCTCGTCGCCCATCCACGCCCGGTGGGACTCGACGTCGATGCGCACCCCGTGGGTGGCCGGCGGCTGCTGCGGCTCGGCGGCGCCGCGGCGCAGCAGGGCCCGCACGCGGGCGAGCAGTTCGGCGAGCCGGAAGGGCTTGGTGACGTAGTCGTCGGCGCCCGCGTCGAGGCCGACGACGGTGTCCACCTCGTCGGCCCGCGCGGTCAGGATGAGGATCGGCACGGCGTGGCCGTCGGCGCGCAGCCGGCGGGCGACCTCGAGGCCGTCCATGCCGGGCAGGCCGAGGTCCAGCACGACCAGGTCGACGCCGCCCTGCATTCCGGCGTCGAGCGCGGTGGGTCCGTCCTCGCGCACCTCGACCTCGTAACCTTCCCGGCGCAGGGCGCGGGCCAGCGGCTCCGAGATGGACGCGTCGTCCTCGGCGAGCAGTACACGGGTCATGCAGTGATGGTAGACCGCCCGCGCACGGTGCCGGGGTGTGATCGCTTCCAGGGATTCTTACCTTCCCCGCAGGCTCCCCGCGCAGTGGTACGAACCATTGTCGTGGGGATGCGATCGTAGAAGAGACCTTCGAAACCACTGCCGCGGTTCCCGCGACACCTGTGATCCGCGTCTCAAGTCCTTCCATATCAGGCAGTGTCCTGACGTACAGTGACGTGTACGCCTGTAGCACACCGGGGACCTTTGGCGGGCAGTTGTCGCTGAGGGTCTCTTTTGTGTGCGGGCTGAGAAGGATCAGCCCTGAAAGGAATGACCTCTGGCCGGGCTCCGGGCGCACGACAGCGTCGTCACGGAGCGTGGATCCCGGTGGTCGCCGTCCGCCGCTCCGTGATCCGGGGCGGGCTCCCCTCGGGCGTGGGGGGGTGGACGCTCGATCCAGCCGGTGCCGGCCGACACCCCCACCGGGCGCGCAACGCTCCACGCGCGTCCCGAACCAGCAAGGAACGACCATGGCGTCCAGCCTGACGAAGGACTCGGTCCGCCCGGGCACCCCCGGGTCCGAGAAGACCTTCTTCGGCCACCCCCGCGGACTGGCCACTCTCTTCATGACCGAGATGTGGGAGCGTTTCTCCTACTACGGCATGAGGGCCCTGCTCCCGCTGTACCTGGTGGCCCCGGGTGGCCTGCACCTGAGCGCGGGCACGGCGACCGCGATCTACTCGGTGTACGTGTCGCTCGTGTACCTGCTCGCCCTGCCCGGCGGCTGGTTCGCGGACCGCGTCCTCGGTCCCCGCAAGACGGTGGCCGTCTCCGGTCTGATCATCATGATCGGCCACCTCTGCCTGGCGCTGCCGGCGGCCGTCAGCTTCTTCGTCGGCCTCGGCCTCGTCGCCATAGGCTCGGGCCTGCTGAAGGCCAACATCTCCACGATGGTCGGCCACCTGTACAAGGGCCCGGACGACCCGCGCCGCGACGGCGGCTTCACGCTCTTCTACATCGGCATCAACCTGGGCGCGTTCGCCGCGCCGCTGATCATCGGCACCGTCGGTGAGAACTACAACTGGCACTTCGGCTTCGCGCTGGCCGCGCTCGGCATGGCGCTGGGTCTGGCCCAGTACCTGCTGGGCAGCCGCCACCTGAGCGAGGAGAGCAGCGTCGTCCCGACGCCGCTGACCCCCGCGCAGAAGGCCGCCACGCTGCGCAAGGGCCTCATCTGGCTGGCCATCGCCGCCGTCTTCTACGGTGCCGTCGGCTTCTCCGGCCACTTCACGCTGAACTGGGCGCTGATCCCGCTCACGGTGATCGGCCTGATCGTCCCGATCGTGGTCATCGGCCGGATCCTGCGGGACCGGGACCTGGACGCCGCCGAGAAGTCGAAGGTGTCGGCGTACATCTGGTTCTTCGTCGCCGCCGCCGTCTTCTGGATGATCTACGACCAGGGCGGCTCGACCCTGTCGCTGTTCGCCGACGGCAAGGCCGAGAACACGATCTTCGGCTGGGAGTTCCCGGTCTCCTGGTACCAGTCGGTCAACCCGGTCATGATCATGGCCCTGGCGCCGGTCTTCGCCTGGCTCTGGCTGTGGCTGAACCGGCGCGGCAAGGAGCCGAGCACGATCGTGAAGTTCGCCTCCGGTCTGGTGCTGGTCGGTGCGTCGTTCTTCCTCTTCCTCGCTCCCCTGTCGATCGCCGAGGGCGGTCACAAGGCCGCGGCGCTGTGGCTGGTCGGCATCTACTTCGTGCAGACCGTCGGTGAGCTGACGCTGTCGCCGGTGGGTCTGTCGGTGACGACGAAGATGGCGCCGAAGAAGTACGCCTCGCAGATGATGGGCGTCTGGTTCCTCGCGGTCACCGCGGGCGACTCGATCACCGCGCTGCTGTCCAACCCGGCCGTCGGCGGGGTCAACCTCGACCGGATGGGCTTCGTCGCCCTGGAGGCCGGGCTCGCCGTGGTCGCCGGTCTCGCCGTGTGGATGTACCGCAACAAGGTCAAGAAGCTCATGGGCAGCGTCAACTGACCGTGTCGTGAGCCTGCCGGAGGGCCACCGCATCCCTGGGGACGCGGTGGCCCTCCGCGCGTGAGGGGCGTGTCAGCGTGTGCGCCCGCCGGTGGCTCCCGTCGGCGGTCACCGGGCACCGGTTCCCGCCTCGGACTTCGAGAGCCTGGCGTCAGGTCCGTCCGCCGCGTCGGCCGGGGGTCGCGGTGAGCGGGAACGGAAGCACGGACAGGAGCGGGGGCAGCGCGAGCGCCGCCGCCCGCGCGGGCGGCGGCGGTCGGTGCGCGGTGCCGCTCGCCCGAGCGCTCCCGGCGTCGGCTCCGCCCCGCCTTCGGTGGCCCGGTTCGCCGGCGGCTGCGCCGGCGTGCGGCGATCCCCGTCGCCTCCCGGGGCGGGGAGTCCGGCCGTCACCGTCGCCGTGTCCCGCGCTCCGCCGGGTGCCGTGACGGTCGGGGTCACGTCGCCCACGTCGACCGCCGGGTGGTGCGGGCAGGGTTCGGTGAACCGCGTGCGCATGGCGGGGCGCGGGCGGACGAGGAGGGGCGCGGCGCGCGGTCCAGGTCCTGGCCCGGGACACCGTTCCGCGCGTACCGCGAGACGCGGCGCGAGGACGGTCGTGCCGCGGCCGACCCCGCGCCCGGGCGCGACGGGACGGATTGAAAGGGACGGCTGGGGGCGCACCCAGGCAGGTCGGCCGGGATGCCCGGTTCGGACTCCGAGATCGCGGTCCGGACCGCCGGTGACATCGGGCACGGCGGCCGGCACACCCAGGCGCGACGGCCGGAGGCCCACCCGAGGCAACGGCGATCGCCGATCGGACCGACCTGGACGGCAGGCGCGGTGGTCGCACGAACCGGCCGGAACAGCCTGGAGCGCCGAGCCCCGTGCTCGGTGGTGGCCGGGAGGCTGACCAGGAAACCGACCGCGCCGACGCGGGTGCGGCGCAGAGGCCGGCGCAGGACGGGCCCGGCCGGAATCCGGTGCTAGGCCGGGGCCCCCAGTTCGGCCCATACCGTCTTGCCCGCGTGGCCCGGTGTGCGCTGGACGCCCCAGTCGAGGCAGAGGCGCTGCACGATGAACATGCCGTGGCCGCCGGGGCGGCCCGCGCGGTGCGGGGTGCGGGGGGTCGGCTGGCCGGCGCCGCGGTCGGTGACCTCCACCCGGATCACCTTGTTGTCGCAGGTGAGGAGCAGGTCGTCCGGCCCCTCGGCGTGCAGGCAGGCGTTGGTGACCAGTTCGGAGACGACGAGCAGGACGTCCTCGGCGGCGGCCCGCTGCTCGGCTCCGGCGGCCGGCAGCCAGCCCCAGGCGTACAGCGCCTGCCGGGTGAAGTCGCGGGCCAGTGGCACGACTCCGCTCTCACCGTCCAGCCGCAGTCTGCGGACCTGCCGCCCCCGGGGCTCCGGCGCCCCTTCGGACGGCACGGACGGCGCGGCTGCCCCCGTGGACACGCCGTCCGCCGGCGCACCCCCCTCGGACGCCCCGGAAGCGCCGCTGGGCTCCGGGCCGCGGTCGCCCGGCGAGTAAGGCCGGGTGGTGCTCATCAGCGCTTCACCTCACCGATTCACCGATTCACGAGTTCATGTCGATAGGCCGGGCACTGGTCGGTGCCGGCCGGTCCGTACGCCGTCTGCCCGCGGTTCGCACGTGCCTCCTCCGTCGTACGTCGTACGCCCTTCGTCCCTAGGTCGCGCCCGGGCCGCCCGCCGGTTCCCGGGACCGGTCCCGGGCCTCCCGTTGCGGAGGGGGCTCACGATGTCTCCTGCCCTGCCGATGCGCCGGAACACCACCGATTCGGGCGTGGCCGGTGGACGGTACAGGCACCGGCCCGCGGCAGGGGCGGTCTGGCACGGGTTCAGTCGGCTCCACCGGCCAGTGCGGCGTCCACGGAGTCGTGGACGGTGAAGACCGCCTCGGCCCCTGTGATCTCGAACACACGCGCGACCACGGGTCGCATTCCGGCCAGGTGCACACCGCCGCCGGCGGCCTCCGCGCGCAGTCGGGCGCCGAGCAGAACGTTCAGGCCAGTGGAGTCGCAGAACTCCAGCCGTGAGCAGTCCACGACAAGCCGCGCGAATCCCTTGTCCAAGAGGTCGTCGAGGGGTTCGCGCAGAAGATCGGCGGTGTGGTGATCGAGCTCACCCGCCGGTGTCACTACGGCGCTGGAGCCCTCTTCCCGCACCTCCACCAGAAGCCGGCCCGACTCCGCGCTGCCGACCGTCCCGTGGTCCATGCCGTCTCTCTCCCGAGGTCGTGGCTGCTGATGCCCTCGAACATTACGCCTTCCATCCGCACTACGACACCCGAACAACCTCACGGAAACGGACATACGGTTACAGACCGCACTTGCGACATGGTCCGTGAAGCGGGTAGGCCTAGGAGGACACGCATCCCTACACGCCGGCTTCGGAGGCGCCGCACACCGCTGTGCACGTACTGGCTTCGGCAGCCATATGCCGAGAACGATGGAGGACCCCATGTCACCCCGGCTCGACGGATCGCATACCCCCCTGGCGACGTCGACACTCCCACCGGAAAAACTGGATCCCGTCGATCCCATCGCCCCCCACGCCCCCCTGGAGGGACTCCCGGAGATCCCCCGGTTCGACGAGGTCGACCCCGTCGACGCACGGGCCCTGTCCAAGACCCTCTTCGAGCGGCTGGAGTCGCTGGAGGAAGGGACGCACGAGCACGCCTACGTCCGCAACACGCTGGTCGAGCTCAACCTGGCGCTCGTCAAGTTCGCCGCCTCCCGTTTCCGCTCGCGCAGCGAGCCGATGGAGGACATCATCCAGGTCGGCACGATCGGGCTGATCAAGGCGATCGACCGCTTCGAACTCTCGCGCGGTGTGGAGTTCCCCACATTCGCCATGCCGACCATCATCGGCGAGATCAAGCGCTTCTTCCGTGACACCTCGTGGTCGGTGCGCGTGCCGCGCCGGCTGCAGGAGCTGCGGCTGGACCTGGCCAAGGCCGGCGACGAGCTGGCCCAGAAGCTCGACCGCGCCCCCACGGTCGCGGAACTCGCCGAGCGGCTCGGCATCCCCAAGGACGAGGTCGTCGAGGGCATGGCCGCGTCCAACGCGTACACCGCCTCCTCGCTGGACGCCCAGCCCGAGGAGAACGACACCGAGGGCGCGCTCGCCGACCGCATCGGGTACGAGGACCACGGGCTCGAGGGCATCGAGTACGTCGAGTCACTGAAGCCCCTGATCGCCCAACTGCCGTTCCGGGACCGCAAGATCCTGTCCCTGCGCTTCGTCGCGGGCATGACCCAGTCGGAGATCGGCGAGGAACTCGGCATCTCGCAGATGCACGTCTCCCGGCTGCTGTCGCGGACCCTGGTGCGGCTGCGCAAGGGGCTGACCGTGGAGGAGTGAGCCTCCTCCGGGCACCGTACGCGGGAGCGGCCCGGCCGTGACGGCCGGGCCGCTCCCGCGTGTCCGCGTCACACCTCACCGGCCGCCCGGTACCCGCCGTCACCGCACCCATGCCGTCCGCACACGACTCGGGCACGATCCCGAGCACGAACCGTTATGCGGTTACCGGGGGAAACGTCTTTCCCGAACCGCACCCCTCCACCACGATGAACCCCTTGATACCGGCTGGTACGTCGGATGCCAGGGGGACGGAGGACGCGGGATGGCTCAGGGCGGCCACGTGGCCGGGACCGACGGGGACCACGGAGCCGGGACGGACGCGGCCCTCGCGGACGCGCCGGACGAACGGCTGACCGAGCTGCTGCGCTCCCCCACCCCCACGGCGTACCCCGCGCTGCAGGAGCTGCGCCGCCGGCACCACCCCGCCGTCCTCGCCTACGCCCGCCTGTGCGCCGCGAGCGAGGCCGCGGCCCGCCGGCTGGCGGCGGAGGCGCTGACCACGGCGGTCCGCGAGGCGGCCCGCGGCCGCGAGCCGAACGCACCGCTGCGGCACTGGCTGCTGCTGCTGACCGCGCGGCTGGCGGCCGGCTGGGCCGCCGACGACCGCTCCGCCGGCCTGGACCCGGCCCTGCTGCTGGTCCTCAACGCCTGCGGCCTGCCCGAGGGCCCCACCCCGCCGCTGCTCCCGGCGTACCTGACGCTCCCGTCCCGCGCCCAGGGCCTGATCTGGTACGGCGCCCTCGACGCGGAACCCGTCGAGCGCACCGCCGCCCTCCTGGGCCTGAGCCGCGCGGACGTGGCCCACGGCACCCCGCCCGCCCTCAAGGCCCTGGCCCAGGCCTGCCTCGCACAGCGCCTGGCCGCCTCCGACGACCCGCGCTGCGCCGACTTCCGCCGGCTGATCGAGGAGGCGGTACGGCAGGACGGCGCCCGCCACAGCGCCGATCTGGACGCCCACCGGGTGCACTGCCCGTACTGCACGGCCGCCGTCGAGGACCTGACCGCCCTGCGGGACGCCCCCCGGCAGGCCCTGGCGGAGGGCCTGCTGCCCTGGAGCGGCACCTCGTACCTGCGCGCCGGCGACCCGCTCCCGGCGCCCGCCCCCCGGGCCGCCGACCGTCCGGGCCGGTCACCCCGGCGCCGCTACCTGCTCGCCTCGACGGCCCTGGCCCTCGCCCTCGTGCCCGTCCTCGTCCTGCTGCTCACCAGCTCGCACGGCCCCGACCAGCGGGAGACCGCGGCGACCCCCGCACCCCCGCCGGTGACGGTGACGGCGACGGTCTCCCTGTCCCCTTCCCCCTCCCCGTCGCCCACCCCGAGTCCGTCCCGCACCTCCGCGTCCCCCTCCCCCGGCACGACGTCCCACCGCCCGGCCCCGCCTCCGCCGCCCCGCCGCACCCCGCGCCCGTCCCCCACGCCCTCGCCCCCGGGCGGCTCCTTCGCGCAGGTCGTGAACGTGGCGACGGGCCGCTGCCTGGACATCCGCGACGGTGACCTGTCCGAGGGCAACGACGTCGTCACGGCCGGCTGCGACTCCTCCGCCACCCAGCGCTGGCGCGTCGACGCCGACCTCGGCGTCCTGCGCTCGGCCGCCGACCCCCGCTTCTGCCTGGACAGCCGCGGCTCGACGTACCGGGGCGTCGGCATCTGGGAGTGCGACGCGGTCTACGGCGGCAACGGCCAGAACCTCCGCTTCACCGTCGGCCCCGACGGCACCGTCCGCCCGGCCATCGACACCGGGACGGCGGTGACCCCGGACGGCGGCGACGGCGTCGTCCTGCGGCCGCTGGACGGCGGCGCGGCCCAGCGGTGGCGGGCGGGAGCGGCATGAGCGCGCCCGCCACCGGGTCCCGCGGCGGCCGGCTGACCGATCTTCCCGTGCTGCTGGTCGCGGTGGTGTGGGGCTCCAGCTACCTCGCCGCCAAGGGCGTCACCACGGAACGGACCGTGCCGGCCGTGCTGGTGCTGCGGTTCGCCGTGGTGGTCCCGGTGCTGGTCGCCGCGGGATGGCGGCGGCTGCGGGCCCTGAGCGCCGTGCAGCTGCGCGGCGCCGGGCTGCTGGGGCTGATCCTCGCGGGGATCTTCCTGCTGGAGACGTACGGCCTGGTGCGGACCTCGGCGACCAACGCCGGGCTGATCATCAGCCTCACCATGGTGTTCACCCCGCTGGCCGAGAGCAGGGTGCGGGGCACCCGGCTGCCGGGCTCCTTCCTGGCGGCCGCCGGGCTGTCGGTGCTCGGTGTGGCACTGCTGACCCAGGGGGCCGGGTTCAGCGCCCCGACCGGCGGCGACCTGCTGATGCTGGGGGCCGCCGCCGCCCGTACCGTGCACGTCCTCGCCATGTCCCGCATGGAGTCGGTGCGCGGAGCGGACGCGCTGTCGCTGACCACCGTCCAGCTGGGCGGGGCGGTCGTGGTGTTCGCCGTGCTGGTGGCGCTGCCGGGCACGGGTTCCCCGCCCTGGGCGGCCGCGGCCGGGTTCGGCGCCGGGGACTGGCTCGGGCTGCTCTACCTGTCCGCGTTCTGCACGCTGTTCGCGTTCTTCGTGCAGATGTGGGCGGTCCGCCGCACCTCCCCGTCCCGGGTGAGCCTGCTGCTCGGCACGGAACCGGTGTGGGCCGCGGCGCTCGGCATCGCCGTCGGCGGGGACCGCCTCGGTCCGCTCAGCCTGCTCGGCGCGGCCCTGGTCCTCGCCGGCACGGCCTGGGGGCGGTCGGTGGCGGACCGGGGGCGGGCGGCGCCGGCCGCGCCCGCCGCCACGGCTGCCGTCGTCCCCGAGGAGGAGAGGGAGCGCGCCTGACCGCGCTCGGCGCTCAGACGACCCGTACGCCCGCGCGCCACACCCCGCTGACCAGCGGGACGCCCGGCCGGTAGGCGAGGTGGACGTGGCTCGGGGCGTCGAGGAGGAGCAGGTCGGCGCGGGCGCCGGGGGTGAGTCGGCCGATGTCGGTGCGGCGCAGGGCCGCCGCGCCGCCCGCCGTGGCGGACCAGACCGCCTCGTCGGGGGTCATCCGCATGTCCCGCACGGCGAGCGCGACGCAGAAGGGCACGGACGAGGTGAACGACGAGCCCGGGTTGCAGTCCGTCGACAGGGCCACGGTGACGCCGGCGTCCAGCAGGCGGCGGGCGTCCGGCCACTCGGCGCGGGTGGAGAACTCGGCGCCGGGCAGCAGGGTGGCGACGGTGTCGCTGTTGGCCAGGGCGTCGACGTCCGCGTCGGTGAGGTGGGTGCAGTGGTCGGCGCTGGCCGCGTCGAGTTCGACGGCCAGCTGGACGCCGGGGCCGTAGGAGAGCTGGTTGGCGTGGATGCGGGGGTGCAGGCCCTTCGCCTTGCCGGCGGTGAGGATCGCGCGGGCCTGGTCGCCGTCGAAGGCGCCCTTCTCGCAGAACACGTCGATCCAGCGGGCGTGCGGCGCGCAGGCGTCCAGCATCTCGCCGGTGACCAGGGCGACGTAGGCCGCGGGGTCGTCGGCGTGCTCGGGGGAGACGATGTGCGCGCCGAGGTACGTCACCTCGTCGGTGTGCCGCGCCGCGATGCGCAGGGCGCGGGCCTCGTCCTCGACGGTGAGGCCGTAGCCCGACTTGGTCTCGAAGGTGGTGGTGCCCTGGCGGAGGGCTTCGCCGAGGTAGTGGGTGAGGTTCGCCTCCAGTTCCGCGTCGCTCGCGGCGCGGGTGGCCGCGACCGTGGTGCGGATGCCGCCCGCCGTGTAGGAGCGGCCCGACATGCGGGCGTTGAACTCCTGCGTGCGGTCACCGGCGAAGACCAGATGGGAGTGGGAGTCCACGAAGCCCGGCAGCACCGCCCGCCCGCCCGCGTCGACCCGGTTGTCGGTGGCGGGTGCTTTCCTGGATTCACCGGTCCACGCGACGCGGTCGCCGTCGATGACGACGGCCGCGTCCTGGATCAGGCCCAGGGGGGAAGTGTCACCGGAGGAGGGGTCGTTGGTGACCAGCGTGGCGATGTTGGTGATGACGGTGCTGCTGCTCATGGTGTCCTCGTGGGTGGCCGATGGGTGGCCGGCTGGGTTCAGCCGCGCAGGGCTTCGACGGCTGCCGACAGCGCCTGCGGCACGTCGGGTACGAGCGTGTGCGCGCCGTCGCGGACGACGTGCCGGCCGCCCACGATCGTGTGCCGCACGTCCGCCGCGCTCGCCGCGAATACGGCCGTCTCGGCGCCCAGCCTGGGCAGCGGCCCGGCCGTCCTGACCGAGTCGAGCGCGATCGTCGTCAGGTCGGCGAGCGCGCCGGTCTCGATGGCGCCGGCGTCCTGCCAGCCGAGGGCGGCGTGGCCGTCGGCGGTGGCGGCCCGCAGCAGCGCGGCGGCCGTCCAGTGGCCGCGGGAGCGGGTGCGCAGCCGCTCGTTCAGCTCCATCGCGCGCGCCTCTTCCAGCAGGTCGATCACGGCGTGGCTGTCGGAGCCGAGGGACAGCGGGGAGCCCGCCCGCTGCAGGGCGACGGCGGGGCCGATGCCGTCCGCCAGGTCCCGTTCGGTGGTCGGGCACATGCAGGTGCCGGTGCGCGAGCCGCCGAGCAGCGCGATGTCGTCGTCGGTGAGGTGGGTGTTGTGCACACCGGTGGTGCGCGGCCCGAGGACGCCGTGGTCGGCGAGCAGCCGGGTGGGGGTGCGGCCGTGGGTGGCGAGGCAGGCTTCGTTCTCGGCGGTCTGCTCCGACAGGTGCACGTGCAGCGGGGCCCGCCGCTCCTCGGCCCACTGCGCCACGGTCGGCAGCTGCCCGGCCGGCACGGCCCGTACGGAGTGGATCGCCGCCCCGATCCGCGCGTGGTCCCGCTCCTTGAGAACTGAACAGCGTGCGGCCCAGGCCTCCGCGCTGCCGTCGGAGAAGCGCGACTGGTGGGTGTTGGGCGGTTCACCGAAGCCGGAAGAGAGGTAGCAGGTGTCGAGGAGGGTGATGCGGACACCGGCTTCGGCGGCGGCCGCGATCAGTGCCTCACCCATGGCGTTGGGGTCGGCGTAGCGGGTGCCGCCGGGCGCGTGGTGCACGTAGTGGAACTCGCCGACGCAGGTGATGCCGGCCAGGGCCATCTCGGCGTACACCGCGCGGGCCAGGGCGTGGTAGGTCTCCGGGGTCAGCCGGTCGGCGAAGGAGTACATCACCTCGCGCCAGGTCCAGAAGGTGCCGCTGCCGACCTGGACCGTGCCGCGCAGCGCCCGGTGGAAGGCGTGCGAGTGGGCGTTGGCCAGGCCGGGCAGGGTCAGGCCGCGCAGCACCTCGGCGCCGGGCGGCGGCGCGGCCACGTCGGTGCGGACGCCGCTGATGCGGCCGTCCGCCACCTCCACCGCGACGCCCGGCTCGACGTGGGTGCCGAGCCAGGCGTGCTCCAACCAGTAGGTTCCCTTGGTCACCTGCAGGCCAGTCCTTCCAGTACGTCGGCGAGCGCGTGCACCCCGGCCACGCAGTCGTCCTCGGCCGCGAACTCTGCCGGGGAGTGCGAGACACCGGTGGGGTTGCGTACGAACAGCATGGCGGTCGGAACGCGCCCGGCGAGGATTCCGGCGTCGTGTCCGGCGCCGGTGCCGAGCACGGGCACCTTCAGGTGATCGCTCGCCGTCGTGAGGATCCGGCCGAGTTCGTCGCGCAGGGCGTGGTCGAACTCCACGACCGGGGTGAAGGACTCCCGGACGACGTCGAGGTCGATGCCGTGGGCGTCGGCGTACTCCCGGGCCGCCTTCTCGATCCCGCCCACCACGGTGTCCAGGGTCTGCTGGTCGGCGGCGCGGGAGTCGAGCCAGCCGCGCACCAGGGAGGGGATGGCGTTGACGCCGTTCGGCTCGACGGCGATCTTGCCGAAGGTGGCGACGGCACCGGCGAGTTCGGCCTCCCGGCGGGCGGCGAGCACGGTCTCGGCGTACGACAGCATCGGGTCGCGCCGGTCCACCAGCCGGGTGGTGCCGGCGTGGTTGGCCTCGCCCCGGAAGTCGAACCGCCACCGCCCGTGCGGCCAGATGGCGCTGGCGATGCCGACCCGGTCGCCGGACAGGTCCAGCGCGCGGCCCTGTTCGACGTGCAGCTCGACGAAGGCGCCGATCCGGGCCAGCCGCCCGGGGTCGGCCCCGATGCCCTCGGGGTCGTACCCGGCGGCCTCCATGGCCTGCGCAAGGGTGGTCCCGTCGCCGTCGGTGAGCCGGTGGGCCTCCTCGACGGTCAGCAGGCCCGCGGTGAGCCGGGACCCGACACAGGCGAGCCCGAACCGGGCGCCCTCCTCGTCGCCGAAGTTGACGACGGCCAGCGGCCTGCTGAACCGCGCCCCTCTCGCACGCAGTTCGTCGAGGGCGGCGAAGGAGGACACGACCCCGAGGGGCCCGTCGAAGGCCCCTCCGTCCGGCACCGAGTCCAGGTGCGACCCGGTGACCACGGCGTCCCCGGCGGCCGGGTCCCCGAGCCAGGCCCACTGGTTCCCGTTCCGGTCGACCTCGTACGCCAGCCCGCGGTCCTCGGCCTGCTGCCGGAACCAGGCCCGGCAGTCGGCGTCGGCGCCGGTCCAGGCGTGACGCCGGTACCCGCCGGAATCGGAATGCCGACCGATGGGCAGCAGCTCACGCCACATCTCCTGGAAGGAGCTGCCCACAGGCCGTGGGCAGTCGTTCCGCGGGGCGACGGGGGTCCCCCCGGTCGGGCGAAGCCGGGACGGGGGGAGGGAGGGCACAGCCGCACCGGCAGACGGCGACGAGGCGTCCGCCCCCGCCGAAGCCCGGCCGTGCCCGCCTGCTTCCGAACTCACGCCTCGTCACCCTCACGCATCGGCACCCGGACCCCCCGCTCGCCCGCGACGGACTCCGCGATGTCGTACCCGGCGTCCACGTGCCGGATGACGCCCATGCCGGGGTCGTTGGTGAGGACGCGCCGGATCTTCTCCCCGCCCAGCTTCGTACCGTCGGCCACCGTGACCTGACCGGCGTGGATGGAGCGCCCCATGCCCACGCCGCCGCCGTGGTGGATGGACACCCACGAGGCGCCCGACGCCACGTTCACCATGGCGTTCAGCAGCGGCCAGTCGGCGATCGCGTCGGACCCGTCGAGCATGGCCTCCGTCTCGCGGTAGGGGGAGGCGACGGAACCGCAGTCGAGGTGGTCGCGGCCGATGGCCAGCGGGGCCGCCAGCTCGCCGGAGGCCACCATGTCGTTGAAGCGCTCACCGGCCTTGTCGCGCTCGCCGTAGCCGAGCCAGCAGATGCGCGCGGGCAGGCCCTGGAAGTGGACCCGCTCACCGGCCATCTTGATCCAGCGGGCCAGCGACTCGTTCTCCGGGAACAGCTCCAGGATCGCCTTGTCGGTCTTGGCGATGTCGGCCGGGTCGCCGGAGAGGGCCGCCCACCGGAAGGGGCCCTTGCCCTCGCAGAACAGCGGGCGGATGTACGCGGGGACGAAGCCCGGGAAGGCGAACGCGCGGTCGTATCCGGCCAGTCGGGCCTCGCCGCGGATGGAGTTGCCGTAGTCGAAGACCTCGGCGCCGGCGTCCATGAAGCCGACCATCGCCTCGACGTGCCGGGCCATGGACTCGCGCGCACGCGTGGTGAAGCCCGCCGGGTCCTTGGCGGCGGCGTCGGCCATGTCCTCGAAGGCGACGCCGAGCGGCAGGTAGGACAGCGGGTCGTGGGCGGAGGTCTGGTCGGTGACGATGTCGATGGGCGCGTCCATCGCGAGCAGCTGCGGGACCAGTTCGGCGGCGTTGCCGAGGACGCCGATGGACAGCGGGCGGCGGGCGTCGCGGGCCTCGGTGGCCAGCTGGAGCGCGTGGTCGAGGGAGTCGGCCCGGACGTCCAGGTACCGGTGCTCGATACGGCGCTCGATGGCGCGGGGGTCGCAGTCGATGCAGATCGCGACACCGTCGTTCATGGTCACGGCGAGGGGCTGGGCGCCGCCCATGCCGCCGAGGCCGGCGGTGAGGGTGATCGTGCCCGCGAGGGTGCCACCGAACTTCTTCGCGGCGACGGCGGCGAAGGTCTCGTAGGTGCCCTGGAGGATGCCCTGGGTGCCGATGTAGATCCAGGAGCCGGCGGTCATCTGGCCGTACATGGTCAGGCCGAGGGCCTCGAGGCGGCGGAACTCCTCCCAGTTGGCCCAGTCGCCGACGAGGTTGGAGTTGGCGATGAGGACGCGCGGGGCCCACTCGTGGGTCTGCATCACACCGACCGGGCGGCCGGACTGGACCAGCATGGTCTCGTCCTGCTTGAGGGTCCGCAGGGTGCGGACCATGGCGTCGAAGGAGCGCCAGTCACGGGCGGCCTTGCCGGTGCCGCCGTAGACGACGAGCTTGTCGGGGTGCTCGGCGACCTCGGGGTCGAGATTGTTCTGCAGCATGCGCAGGGCGGCCTCCTGCTGCCATCCCAGGGCGCTGAGTTCCGTGCCGCGCGGTGCTCGTACGGGGCGGGGTCCCGACATCGTCTGCCTCCTCCTGTTACTACCTCTATTCACATCCTGTCCCGCTGAATAGAACTAGTCAATACGTCGGGCCGGACGCGTCCGCGCGCCGCCGGTGTTTGGCTGGAAGTACCCGAAGGCGGACAGAGCGGACCGGGCGGGCACCGGAGGAGGAGCCGTGGAGCAGGACACCGGCAAGGAGGACACCGGCAAGGAGGCCCGGGAGCGGGCCGCCCGGCGGGACGCGGCGGTGCGCGCCGCGGTGGAGCAGGGGCTGCTGGGGCCGGACGCGGCCCTTGTGGGACTGCTGGACGTCACCGGCATCCGGGAGTCGGCCGCGGCCCTGCGCGCGGCCTTCGATGCGGTCACGGCGCCGGGGACGCCGGTGCTGCACGCCTTCGCGGTGAAGGCGACCCCGCTCGTGCCGGTGCTGCGGCTGCTGCACGAGGAGGGCATCGGCGCGGAGGCCGCGAGCCCCGGCGAGCTGGCGCTGGCCCGCGCGGCGGGGCTGCCGCCGGAGCGGACGGTGCTGGACTCGCCCGCCAAGACCACCGCCGAACTGCGCGAGGCGCTGGCCTCGGGCATCGCCGTGAACGCGGACAACCCGCAGGAGCTGCGGCGGCTCGACGCGCTCGTCGCCTCGGCGCCCACCCGCTCGGCCCTCGGCCTCCGGGTCAACCCGCAGGTCGGCGGCGGCAGCATCGGGGCGACCTCGACGGCGACGCGGACCTCCAAGTTCGGGGTGGCGCTGCGCGACGACGGGGCCCGGTCGTGGGTCGTCCGGGCGTACGCGGACCGGCCGTGGCTGACCCGGCTGCACGCGCACACCGGGTCGCAGGGCGTCCCGCTGCCGCTGATGGCGCGGGGCGTGGCGGAGGCGTACGCGCTCGCGGAGGAGATCAACGCGCACGTGGGGCGGCCGCAGGTCGACACGCTCGACATCGGCGGCGGGCTCCCGGTCGACTTCACCGCGGAGACGACGGCGCCGACGTACGCGGCCTACGCGCGACTGCTGGCCGGTGAGGTGCCGGGGCTGTTCGACGGGCGGTACGGGCTGGTGACGGAGTTCGGGCGGTCGCTGCTGGCCAGGCACGGCACGGTGGTGGCGCGGGTGGAGTACACCAAGAGCGCCGGCGGGCGGCGGATCGCGGTGACGCACGCGGGGGTGCAGGTGGCCACGCGGACGGTGTACGCGCCGGGGGCCTGGCCGCTGCGGATCGCCGCCTACGACGGCCGGGGGCGGCGCAAGACCGGCCCGGAGGTGGTGCAGGACGTGGCGGGCCCGGCCTGCTTCTCGGGCGACCTCCTCGCCGAGGCCCGCGCGCTGCCCCTGCTGGAGCAGGGCGACTACGCGGCGGCGCTGGACACGGGCGCGTACTGCTTCGCCCACCACTACGCCTACAACTCCCTCGCCCGGCCCGCCGTCCACGGCTTCACGCCGGACGGGCCGGCGGGCGTGGCCTTCGCGACCGTGCGCGCAGCGCAGACGACGGCGGAACTGGTGGCCGAATCCGGCGCGGCGCACGCGTCTTCGCTCACCACCCTGCGCGCCCCCGGGAGCCGTTGACGCACCCCCGCCTGCTCTCGAACAAATGGATCAACTGCCGCGGGACAGTCCTCAGTTGACACACCCTAGTACGCCCGGCGCACGTTCCACCGGAAAATGCCAAAGGCCTCACCGCCCGCACATACGTTGCGTAGTGTCGTGGTCACTCAACCGGAGTCCCAGGCAGGAGGGGAGCCACGGTGCCCGGAATAGACGAGTGCCTACTCGAAGCGATGCGTCTGCCCGGAGCCCGGGGAGCCGCGCTGGTGGACTGGACGAGCGGACTGGCCCTCGGCACCGTCGGGGAGGCACCCGGCGGTGACCACGAGACCACCGCGGCGGAGGCCGCCGAACTGGCCCGGCTGGCCGCCGAGCACGGCGCCTTCACGGCCGGCACCGGCGCGGACGGGCAGCCCCCGGTCGAGGACGTGATCGTCAGCAACCGCGACAGCTACCACCTGCTGCGGTTCGTGGACACGTCCTTCGACAGCAGCGTCTTCCTGCACCTGTGGCTGGGCCGCGAGGAGGGCAACCTCGCGCTCGCCCGCATCCGGCTCGGCGAGATGGCCGCGCGGCTGGTGCTGGGATGACGATGGTCGGGACACCTCCGCCCCTGCCCGTGCGGGACCGGGCGGCCGCCCGCGACCGCGGCGCGGGCGCGGGCGCGCTGTCACCGATGCTCGGCCGGCTCGCCGAGGAGCGGGCCACCGGCGTCCTGGTCCGCGAGCACGGCACCCTGCACCTCACCGAGGGCCGGGTGGTGCACGCCGAGAGCCCCCACGCCCCGGGTCTCGACGTGCTCCTCACGGCCCACGGCACGCTCGCCTCGGCCGCCTGGCAGCAGGCGACCGCGCAGGCCGACGGTCCGGCGGAGGCGGCCCGCCTGCTGCTGGAGGCCGGGCTGCTCCCCTCGGGCGCGCTGGAGCTGTGCCACCTGGACGCGCTCTACGACGCCGGGTACTTCGCGCTGGCGCCCAGCAGCGTCCCGGGCCGGTTCCGCTACGGCCCGCCACCGCGCTCCGGCGCCCTGCCCTCCGTCCCGGTCGTGGCGCTGGAACGCGAGACGCTGCGCCGCCGGCTCCTGCTGCACCGCACCTGGCCGGACCCGGCGACCGACACCTCCCCCCTGATCAGGGCCGATCCGGGCACCACGGCGCCGGTCACGGCGCGCAGACGGGCGGTCCTGGACCGGGTGGACGGCGTCCGCACGGCCGCGCAGATCGCCCGCGACCTGGGCCGGCAGGCCTTCCACACACTGGTGGACGTCCGCCGCCTCGCGGCGGCCGGACTCGTGCGGCCGGTGCCCACGGTCCCCGCCCCACCACCGCGCCCGGCACCCCCGACACTCCCGCTCACGGTCACCGACCCCGACATCGCGCTGCTGAAGAGGCTCAGGGATGCGCTGGAGGCGCTTTGAACGGCACCGCCCCACCGAGAGGAATGACCTGATGGTGGCCGAACAGGACCTGCAGACCGTCCTGGACGAGCTGCGCCGGCTGCGCACCCGGGTGCCGCAGCTCACCGGCGCCCTGGCGGCCGGCGTCGACGGACTCGTCGTCGCCCACGACACCCCAGGGGTCGACCCGGAGGGGCTGGCGGCGCTCACCGCGGCCGCGCTCGGTGTGGCCGTCCGGGTCGCCGACGCCACCGGCAACGGCGGCTTCCGCGAACTCCTGGTGCGCGGCGAGCACGGCTACGTCGCCACCTACGCGGCCGGCCGCACCGCCGTGCTGACGCTGCTCACCCAGGACCGGGTCAACGTCGGCCGGCTGCACCTGGAGGGCCGCCGCGCCGGGGCCCGCATCGGCGAGCTGCTGGACGCCGCCGAGGCCGCCGCCCGGACCGTACGACCGGCCACCCGCACCACCCCCGTACGAACCCGCACGACGCGCGCGGCCCGCACCACGGCCACCGAAGCGCGCACCGCAACCGACAGTTGAGCATTGCGAAAGGAACCACCATGGCCAACACCGAGACGGCACTGAAAGAAGCGCTGACCTCCATCGAGGGTGCCACCGGCGTCGCGCTCGTCGACTACACCAGCGGCATGGCCCTGGGCACGATGGGCGGCAGCAAGAGCTTCGACCTGAACGTGGCCGCCGCCGGCAACACCGACGTGATCCGCGCCAAGATGCGCACGATGGAGATGCTCGGTCTCAAGGGCGGCATCGAGGACATCCTGATCACGCTGTCGGACCAGTACCACCTGATCCGGCTGCTCAAGAGCCGCGGCGGCAACGGCCTCTTCCTCTACCTGGTGCTGGACGCGAGCCGGGCCAACCTGGCGATGGCCCGGCACCAGCTGAAGAAGATCGAGGAGGACCTCGAGGTCTGACCGGACCCGAGGCCTAGACGAGAGCGGCGGTACGGCGGCGGGCCCCTCCGGGGGCCGCGTCGCCGGCCGCGATGCCCGTCCCGCGCAGGCCCTTCACGGCCTTGCCGGCCGGGCTGCCGCCGCGCCCGTCGAGCCAGTCGACCCGCACCCACAGCAGCGAGTCCGCGGCGCGCTCGCGCCGCCCGATCCAGGCGGCCTTCAGCCGCAGCCCGACGCCGGCCCCCGCGAGCAGCAGGCCCCCGGCCGCCGGCACCGCGAAGGCGCTGCCGCAGGCGGCGGCGAAGGCCAGCAGCAGCCACCAGCGGTGCCCGCGGCGCCAGTTGCGCACCGTCACCGCCCGGTCCTGCAGGACGTCGTACTTGCCCGCGCGCGCGGCGCCGCTGACGAGTTCCGCGTACCGGCCGCGCCGTACCAGCGCGACCACGGCCGCGGCGGCGAGGAACAGGAACGCCCCCGCCAGCAGCCCGACCGGCCGCCCGGTCACCCCCGGGACGAGGACACCGATCCCCGCCGCGAACACCCCCAGCCACCACAGCGGTGCGGCTCCCGCCCGTACGACGACGGCCACCCGGGCCAGCCCCAGTCCTCCGCGCGCCACGTCAGCCTCCCGTGTCACGAGTCCACCAAGCGTCTTGAGTCTCGTCAGCACGGTAGCGGCGGAACCTGAGACGAATCTGAGAGCGCGCCAGATCACTCCACGAACAGGCCGCGGGCCGCCGCCTTCGCGTCGAACTCCTCCAACCGGGCCTGCGCCTGCGGCAGATCGTCGCAGATCGCCTCCAGCAGCACCCGACCGAGCAGCATCGGCGCGCACGCGGTGTCGAAGGCGAGCCCGGTGCCGACCGCCGCCGGCAGCAGCAGGTCGGAGTGGGCGGCGACGGGCGCGAAGGCGGAGTCGGCGACCGTGACGACGGTCAGGCCGGCCTCCTGCGCGTAGCCGAGCGTGTCGACGACCTCGCGCGGATGCCGGGGCAGCGCGAAGCACAGCAGCGCGGTGGCGCCGGCGCGGACGGCCGCGTCGATGCGGTCGTGGATCATCGTGCCGCCCTCGTCGAGCAGCCGGACGTCCGGGTGGACCTTGGCGGCGAAGTAGGCGAAGCCGTACGCCTGGGACGCGGCCGCGCGCAGCCCGAGCACCGGCAGCGGGCGGGAGGCGGCGAGGATCCGGCCGGCCTTCCGCACCGGCCGGGGGTCGGCGAGCAGCTCCGCCAGGTGCCGCAGGTTCTCGATCTCGGCCTCGACGGCCTGCTGGTACTCGTTGTACGAGCCGGCCTCGGCGGCGGCCGGCTCGGCGGGGACGACCTCGCGCAGGTGGCGGCGCAGGGCGGGGTAGCCGTCGAAGCCCAGGGCGACCGCGAACCGGGTCACGGACGGCTGGCTGACCCCGGCCAGCTCGGCCAGTTCCACGCTGGACAGGAACGGCACGTCGGCGGCCCGCCGCACCATGCTGTGCGCGATGCGGCGCTGGGTCGGCGTGAGCCGGTGGCCCTCGAAGAGCGCCTGCAACCGGGTCGCAGGGCTGTCGGTCACGGTCATGACTCCCCCTCCAGATGTCCTCGCCGCCCCGGGAGAGTACAGCGCCGAGGCCTACACCCACACCGCCCACCTATTCAGACAGTGCGTCTCTGCATACCGTTATACAGCCGGGGCGGGGGCAGCCGCAGGGCCGAGAGGGGGGTTGTCCCCAGTGCGGGCGCCCCGCCGCCTCCCTACGGTGGACCTCATGAGCGCACTGGACTCGCGGGACGCCGACTTCGGCAAGGATCTGGACGCCACCGTGCGGGCACGCCGGGAACTGGGCGAGGAGTACGACTCCGCGCTCGTCGACTCCTTCCTGGAGAAGATCGAGCAGCGGATCGACGACACGGTGGACCGGCGGGTGCGACGGCACCTGGCCGAGCAGCGGATGACCGACGCACGCGGCACCCGGCGCCCGAAGACGGCCGACACCTGGGCGGAACGCTTCGGCTTCGCCCTCGTCACCCTGGTCCTGGCGATCCCGCTGTCCGCGATCAGCGGCGCCCTCGCGGGCATGCCCGGCCTCGCGGTCGTCTGGGCCGGCATCGTCGGCGTCAACGCGGCCCAGGCCGTACGCGTCAACCCGGAACTGATCACCGGCAGACGCGACCGCTCCGACGACCGGGACTGAACACCGGCCTGCCGGCTGGGCGCGAGGCAACGGAGACCGGATGCTCGGACAGGGTCGGCAGAGCCGGCGTGGCGCTTCGTCTGCGCGGTGCTGCTGGGAGCGGGGAACCCAGGGCGCCGGCGGGGCTGAGAGAGGCGCCGCGACCGGTCCGCCAGGCGGGATCGGGACCGCCGGCACGGCCCATCGCCCGCGGGCCGGGCGGGAGCCGACGGAAACCGGTCCGACGGACCGGACCGGCGGAGCCGGCGCGAGCCGGTCGGGCGGGGACCGGGAGGCCGGGAAGCCGGTTTGCGCGGGGACCGCCGCACCCCCGTTGCCGGGGGGCGGGACGACGGCGGTCCCCGCGAGGGACGCGGGCCGGTGTCAGGCCGGTCGTGCGCGTCCGTGGCGCCCATGGAGGTCCGGGAGCCGCTCCGGAGGTCCTTGGCGCCGTACGGCGCCGGCCCGGGCGGGGAGCCGCTCCCGCCCTGCCGACACCCACCAATCTGCCGGACCCGTGTTAAGCGGGTGCTGCGCGCACGTGACACGCTCGTACCACTTCCGCGAACCGTTCCTGCGGACTGAAAAGGAGCGAGTCCCCTCAGCCTCGCGCCCCGAACGGTCTTGGGCGCACTGGTCCCCGGCGTACTCAGCCCCGGGGCAGCAACACGAATCCTGTCCGTGGTCCGATCCCGGGAGGCCGGTTCCCTCACGACCTGGCCATATGGGCAGGGCCAGAGGCGACGGGGAGGCCCCGAACCATCACACCGGTGGAGCGGGGGCCCCGCACGCTGACGCCCTACCTGGCGTCCCAGATCGCACAACCACCTAACCGCATCGACCCCATGGTGCCGCAAGCCCGAGAGGTGACCATCGCCCGATCCGGATTAACGCGACCGTCAGTTCACCGAGGGGTTCGCCGCCGGGGACCCGCTACTGCCTGCCGCCCTTGGCCAGGAACGCCAGCAGGTCCTGGCGGCTGACCACGCCGGTGGGCTTGCCCTCGACCAGGACGATCGCCGCGTCCGCCGACCCCAGTACCGACATCAGGTCGGCGACCGGCTCGCCGGAACCGACCTGGGGCAGCGGGGCGGACATGTGCTTCTCCAGCGGGTCCTCCAGCGAGGCCCGCTGGCTGAAGAGCGCGTCGAGCAACTCCCGCTCCACGACCGATCCGACGACCTCGGCGGCCATCACGTCCGGGTGACCGGCGCCCGGCTTGACGACCGGCATCTGCGAGACGCCGTACTCGCGCAGCACCTCGATGGCCTGGCCGACCGTCTCCTCCGGGTGCATGTGGACCAGGGAGGGGATGGTCCCGCCCGCCTTGTCGTCGAGCACGTCGGCGACGCGGGCGCTGGGGCCCTCGTCCTCCAGGAAGCCGTAGTCGGCCATCCACTCGTCGTTGAAGATCTTGCTGAGGTACCCGCGCCCGCTGTCCGGCAGCAGGACGACCACGACGTCGTCCGGGCCGAGCCGTTCGGCGACGCGGAGGGCGGCGACCACGGCCATGCCGCAGGAACCGCCCACGAGCAGGCCCTCCTCCTTCGCCAGGCGGCGGGTCATCTGGAAGGAGTCCTTGTCGGAGACGGCGACGATCTCGTCGGCGACGGACCGGTCGTAGGCGGTCGGCCAGAAGTCCTCACCGACGCCCTCGACGAGGTACGGGCGCCCCGAGCCGCCGGAGTACACCGAGCCCTCCGGGTCGGCGCCGACGACCTGGACCCGGCCGTCGCTGACGTCCTTCAGGTAGCGGCCGGTGCCGGAGATGGTGCCGCCGGTGCCGACGCCCGCCACGAAGTGCGTGATCTTCCCCTCGGTCTGCTCCCACAGTTCGGGTCCGGTCGAGTGATAGTGCGAGAGCGGGTTGTTGGGGTTGGAGTACTGGTCCGGCTTCCACGCGCCCGGGGTCTCGCGGACGAGACGGTCGGAGACGTTGTAGTACGAGTCCGGGTGCTCGGGCGCGACCGCCGTCGGGCAGACGACGACCTCGGCGCCGTACGCGCGGAGCACGTTGATCTTGTCGGTGCTGACCTTGTCGGGGCAGACGAAGATGCACTTGTAGCCCTTCTGCTGGGCCACGATGGCGAGTCCCACCCCGGTGTTCCCGCTGGTCGGCTCGACGATCGTGCCGCCCGGCTTCAGCTCTCCGCTCTGCTCGGCGGCCTCGATCATGCGCAGGGCGATGCGGTCCTTCACGGAACCGCCCGGGTTGAAGTACTCGACCTTGGCCAGGACGGTCGCCTGGATGCCCTTGGTCACGCTGTTGAGCCTCACCAGCGGGGTGTTGCCGACGAGGCTGATCATCGAGTCGTGGAAGTGCACCGTTGTCTCCGGTTGCTGTGCAAAAAGTGATGTCAAGTGGTGCCGCCAGCCTAAGGCCCCGGGGTGAACCGGGGCGGACGTTCACTCCCCGTCGAGATTGGCGCACAGGCCGTACGGGGCAAGGAGTGGGTGTACGGCTACGAGGAGGTGGCGGCGACGCATGACGAGCATGTCGAGGGCGCGGGTGGCCCGGCGCATCGCGGCCGGGGCGGCGTACGGCGGTGGCGGGGTCGGGCTGGTCGGGGCGGCGGCGGTCGGGCTGCTGGTCGCGGAGATGCAGCTGGCCCGGCGCCATGTGGCCAACGGCAGCAGCGGCGGCCGGGTACCGGTGGCCGACGGCGTGTACGGCCACGCCTATGACGTCCCCGGCGAACCCCCTCTGCGGCTGACCATGCTCGGCGACTCCACGGCCGCGGGACAGGGGGTGCACCGCGCGGGGCAGACCCCGGGCGCGCTGCTGGCGTCGGGGCTGGCGGCGGTGGCGGAGCGGCCGGTCGAGCTGCGCAACGTGGCGCTGCCGGGGGCCCGGTCGGACGACCTGGAACGGCAGGTGGGGCTGGTGCTGTCGTCCCCGCACCCGGTGCCCGACATCTGCGTGATCATGGTCGGTGCGAACGACGTGACGCACCGGATGCCGCCGACGCAGTCGGTGCGGTGTCTGGCGGCGGCGGTACGGCGGCTGCGCACGGCCGGTGCGGAGGTGGTGGTCGGCACGTGTCCCGACCTCGGCACCATCGAGCCGGTGCAGCAGCCGCTGCGGTGGCTGGCCCGGCGGGCCTCGCGGCAGCTGGCGGCCGCGCAGACGATCGGGGTGGTGGAGCAGGGCGGGCGGACGGTGTCGCTGGGGGACCTGCTGGGCCCCGAGTTCGAGGCGAACCCGCGGGAGCTGTTCGGGCCGGACAACTACCACCCTTCGGCGGAGGGGTACGCGACCGCGGCGATGGCGGTGCTGCCGACGGTCTGCGCGGCGCTGGGGCTGTGGCCCGCGGAGGAGGAACGGCCGGACGTGTTCCGGCGCGAGGGGTTCCTGCCGGTGGCCCGTGCGGCGGCGGAGGCCGCCGACGAGGCGGGCACGGAGGTGACGGCGGCGATGCCGACGGGGCCGCGCGGCCCGTGGGCCCTGCTCAAGCGGAGGCGCCGCCGGCGGGTCACGGAAGCCGAGCCCGCACGTCCGTCGGTGTGACCGCCCGGGGAGTTCCACGCCGGGGGCCGCGCGGGCGTCCAAAGCAAGCGCTTAGTAAATTGCGGCCAGTGTCACACCACGACACCGGTGACCTGGACCATACGTACCGGTAACTTCCCAACCGGCCCTACAACCCCTCGCACTGGAGCCGTGATGCCCGAAGCCGTCATCGTCTCGACCGCCCGCTCCCCCATCGGCCGCGCTTTCAAGGGCTCCCTGAAGGACCTGCGCCCGGACGACATCGCCGCCACGATCATCCAGGCCGCGCTCGCGAAGGTCCCCGAGCTGGACCCGAAGGACATCGACGACCTGATGCTCGGCTGCGGCCTGCCCGGCGGCGAGCAGGGCAACAACCTCGGCCGGATCGTCGCCGTGCAGATGGGCATGGACCACCTGCCGGGCTGCACGATCACCCGCTACTGCTCCTCCTCGCTGCAGACCTCCCGGATGGCCCTGCACGCCATCAAGGCCGGCGAGGGCGACGTGTTCATCTCGGCCGGTGTCGAGATGGTCTCCCGGTTCGTCAAGGGCAACTCCGACAGCCTGCCCGACACGCACAACCCGCTCTTCGCCGAGGCCGAGGCGCGTACCGCCGCCGTCGCCGAGCAGGAGGGCACCACCTGGCACGACCCGCGTGAGGACGGCCTGGTCCCGGACGCGTACATCGCGATGGGCCAGACCGCCGAGAACCTCGCCCGGTGGAAGGGCGTCACCCGTCAGGAGATGGACGAGTTCGGCGTCCGCTCGCAGAACCTGGCCGAGCAGGCCATCAAGAACGGTTTCTGGGAGCGCGAGATCACCCCGGTGACCCTCCCGGACGGCACGGTCGTCAGCAAGGACGACGGCCCGCGCCCCGGCGTCACCCTGGAGGGCGTCCAGGGCCTGAAGCCGGTGTTCCGCCCGGACGGGCTCGTCACCGCCGCCAACTGCTGCCCGCTCAACGACGGCGCCGCCGCGCTGGTCATCATGAGCGACACCAAGGCCCGTGAGCTGGGTCTGACCCCGCTCGCCCGCATCGTGTCGACCGGTGTCTCCGGCCTCTCCCCCGAGATCATGGGCCTCGGCCCGGTCGAGGCCAGCAAGCAGGCCCTGCGGCGGGCCGGCCTGACCATCGGCGACATCGACCTGGTCGAGATCAACGAGGCGTTCGCCGCCCAGGTGATCCCCTCCTACCGCGACCTCGGCATCGACCTCGACAAGCTGAACGTCAACGGCGGCGCCATCGCCGTCGGCCACCCCTTCGGCATGACCGGCGCCCGGATCACCGGCACGCTGATCAACTCGCTGCAGTGGCACGACAAGCAGTTCGGCCTGGAGACGATGTGCGTCGGCGGCGGCCAGGGCATGGCGATGGTCATCGAGCGCCTCAGCTGACACACCCTCGGTAGCCGGTGCGGCACCGTACGTCAGGCAACGGCCCAGAACCCGGGAAACACCCGGGTTCTGGGCCGTTTTGTGATCCAATCTCCCTCAGGATGTGACCTGTCTCCCTCGTCGGCGGCATTCGTGCAGGTCAGTGCGGGCCGGTGCCGTCGCCCGGGAAACACGGAGACGAAAGTCCTGTCCGTTTCGTGACGTTACGCACTGACAGCTGGTTAGTCCGCCCTTCAAGCTGATGTAGGAAGTCGGGGGTCGACTTTGAACCTGGGAGTACGTCAGTGAGCGCCATGCCGATCGCCCTCCTGCTCACCACGGCCGCCACCGGCGCCGTGGGCGTCGCCGTCCTGCGCACCGTGCTGAAGCTGCGCCGCCAGCTCGCGGAGCTGCAGGCGCAGCTCGCCGAGAACCAGGCCGCCGCGCTCGGGGCGCTGCTGCCCGCCGCCCGCACCACCGCGCACGCGGAGGAGATACGCGCGGCCGTGGCCGAGGCGCTCGCCGAGGAGCGGGAGCGGGAGCTTGCCGAGGCCCGCGCCTTCTGGGCCGCGCAGGAGGCCCGGGACGCCTCCGACGCCCCCTCGCTGCTGGGCCTCGGCGACAGCGACATGTTCCTGCCCCGGCAGGCCGACTTCACGGGCCTGGAGCCGCTGGAGCCGGTCGCCGAGCCCTCGGCCGAGTCCGACGAGTTCGCCGGGGACTCCCCGGAACTGGCCGCGGCCCGCCGCCGTCACCCGTCGCATCCGGACTTCGTCCCGGTGCAGTCCCGGGGCGTCAACGACCACGAGCGGACCGTGACCGCGCTGGAGCAGCTCGCCGCGGGCCGCACCGAGCTCGCGGACGTCCGTCCCGGGCCGCTCGGCACCCTGGACGTGTACGTCTTCGCCGACGGCACGACCCTGTGCATGACCCCTGGGCACCGCGAGACGGCGGAGCGGCTGGCGGCCGCCCTGCGTGAGGGCGAGTCCCCCTACCTCCTCGGCGGCTCGGGCGTCTCGGGTGCCTACACCCTGACGTTCGCGTGCGGCGACGACACGGTCTACATCCTGGCCGACCGGGTCATCGCCTCCCTCTGACGGCCCGTCCGCTCAGACTCCCGCCCGCTTGCGCGCCTCCTCGACCAGCTCGACCGCCTCGGCGACCTCGTCCTCGCTGCGCAGGACGAGGGCCAGGTCGTGCGCGGCCACCAGGATCTGGTCGGCGACCGCGAACATGCCCGCGTCCGGCATCAGTCGCGGTTCGGCGGCCGGCTCCTCCACCAGCTGGGCCCGCCGGGACATCTCCCTCGCCAGCGCCAGGGCCTCCGCGGCGGCGCCCCTTTGGAGCCGGCTCTGCGGAGCGGCCCGCAGCCGGTCCGCGAAGTGATCAACTGCTCGGATCAAGGGCGTCGTATCAAGCACGCGCCGAGCGTAACGTGCCGCACTGTTGCCAATACGCGAACGCTCAGGCACGGTGACGTGAAGGACCGGCTTACATCCCCTTTGCGTTCGGAGGCGCCGATGTCCCAACTCTTCTCCGAGGAGACCCACCGCAACCTGCTCGCCCGCATCCCGCACTGCACCGGTCGTGAAGTCTCCGACTGGCTGCGCACCGTTGAAGACGGCCCCGCCCTGTTCCGCTTCGAGGAGAAGGTCAGCTGGCTCCGGCACGAGTACGACCTCGCGTACGGCCACGCGAAGGCGATCGTCCACGAGTACGACCTGCGAAGGGCAGCGCGCAAGCTGCTCTAGACATCGAAAGGGCCCCGGACTACCGTCAGCCCGGGGCCCTTTCGCGCTACTGCTGCCTACCGCTTCTCGCGGCTAGTCGTTGCTGCTGAAGATCGCCACCAGGCGCAGCATCTCCACGTAGATCCACACCAGGGTGAGGGTGAGGCCGAACGCGGCGAGCCAGGACTCGTTGCGCGGGGCGCCGTAGGCGATGCCGTCCTCGATCTGCTTGAAGTCGAGGGTCAGGAAGAAGGCGCCGAGCAGGATGGCGATGATGCCGACGATCGCACCCAGCGGGCCGAAGCTGCGCAGGCCGCCGTTCTCGGCGACGCCGAACGCGACCAGCAGCAGGTTGACCGCCATGACGAGCACGAAGGCGATGGCGATGGCCATGCCGACCCGGGCGTAGCGGGCCGTGACGCGGATCCAGCCGGCCTTGTAGACGAGCAGGGTCGCGGCGGTGACCGCCATGGTGCCGAGGACCGCCTGGAACGGGGCGCCGTTCCACTGGCTGTTGTACATCTCGCTGATGACGCCCAGGAACACGCCCTCGAAGGCGGCGTACCCGAGGATCAGGGCGGGCGACGGGGTGCGCTTGAAGCTCTGCACCAGCGCCAGGACCATCGCGATGATCGCGGCGCCGAACGCCAGGCCGTAGCTGGTCGCGGAGACCGGCAGCAGGGCCCAGGCGAGGACGGCGCCGACGGCGACCGTGCCGAGCGTGAGGGCCGAGCGGACGACGACGTCGTCCATCGTCATGCGGTCGGTGGTGGCCGGGGCCTGGGGCGGGGCGCCGTACTGCGTGGCCTGCTGGGCGTACGGGTCGGTCGCGTAGGGGTTCTGCGCGTACGGGTTGCCCTGTGCGTACCCGGCCTGCGCTGCGGTGTTGAAGCCGGCGTAGCCGTTGTCGCGGCTGAACCCCCGTCGCGAGAAGACCGGGTTGCTGCTCCTCATTTCACTCCTCCATGGCTGCCGTGCGCAGCCTTGGCTCAAGAGTAATGGATTGGCAAAGGATCGACCGTACTACTTGAGGAGGATCTTTCCCTCGCCCTGCTGCGCAACACGCTACGTGGCCCTCTGATTCCCCGCCATGGACGATCGCATTCCATGACGAACCTGGTACCTAGCCGAGGCGAAACCCCGTGTACGCCTCGGCCAGGTCGGTCTCGGCGGCGCGGGAGCCGGCGATACGGTCCAGGCGGGTGTCGAAGGGGGTGGCGTCCGGGGCGCGGTGCAGCAGCGTCGTCATGTCGAAGGAGAAGCGCTCGGCCTGCCAGACGCGGGCGAGGCAGGTCGCGGAGTAGGCGTCGAGGAGGTCCGCGGACCCGGTCTCCCGCTGGTGGACGAGGGCCCGGGCGAAGGTGACGACGTCGCCGACGGCCAGGTTCAGCCCTTTGGCGCCGGTGGGCGGCACGATGTGCGCGGCGCCGCCCGCGAGGAAGAGGCGGCCGTGGCGCATCGGCTCGTGCACGAAGGAGCGCATGGGTGTGACCGACTTCTGTGTGACGGGCCCGCGTTCCAGCCGCCAGTCGTCGCCGGTCTCGACGCGGCGCTCCAGCTCCGCCCAGAGGGCGTCGTCCGTCCACTCCTCGGCCCGGGTGCCGGCGGGCACCTGGTCGGTGGTGCGCATCGGCCTGCCCTCCCCGGCACCTGATGCTCGCGGACCCCGTGTTCGTGAGGTGAACTTTTCTTCACGAACTTCCGGGCGTCGAGTCTGCGTCGCCGGGCATGCGGTGTCCATGGGTGAGGTGGCATGAGGCCGGCCGCCGGGTCCGCGGGAGGCGCTCGCGGACCCGGCGGCCGGCCGGTGTCGGACGGTCAGGGCGCGGTCAGTGGCCCGGCCAGCCGTCCAGGTGGCGGTGCAGGGTGACGTCGGGCTGCTCGGCCCCCTTCGGGGCGTGGGCCACGGCGTCGCGCAGCACCCCGGTGACCTCCCCGGCCAGTGCGTCGACCCGCGTCCGCAGCTCGGCCGCGGGCAGCGACGAGTGGGTCAGGGCGTCCAGCCGGCGGTGGATGTCGTCCAGTTGGCTCCGGGTGTTCGCGTCGAGGCCGAACGGGGTGGGCGTGGAGACGACGAACTGGTAGGCGCCGGCGAGGGTCTGGCAGCCGGTGCACTTCTTGTTGGCGGCGTCGCTGAGGTTCACCGCGTTCAGGTGCGTGTGCTCACCGGCGACCGTGACGATCTGGAAGGACAGCGCCACCGAGCGGCAGTGGTCGTCGGCGGAGCAGCCGGCCGACACCGCGTTGGCCTGGTTGCGCACGCCGGTGGCGTTGACCGTGCCGAACTGGCGGACGGTGAAGGAGTCCCGGGCCTGGGTGTGGTGGGCCCGGTCGGCGTGCGTGAACACGTGGTCGAGGGCGACCGCGGCGTGCGCGGAACCGGTCGCCGCCTCCGCCTGGGCGGGGACGGCGGCCGCCACCCCGGCGACGGAGGCGGCGAAGAGCCCTATGCGCACGGCGCGCTGGGTGAGGATCCGGTTGCTGGAGCGTGCCTTGCGATGGCTGCTCATGAGGTCTCCTGAAGGATCGGATGACGTGAGGTGGGATGCGCGGCCGGGCCGCGCCGCGCCCGTCAGGACGACGCCGGGGCCGCCGAGTCGCTGGGCGGCGGTTCCGACGGGCTCGGCGGCGGGGAGGCCGGGACGCTCTCCGACGGGGTGGGCGACGGTTCGGGCGCCGGCGGTGAGGACGCCGGTGCGGGGCCGCCCGCCGAGCCCCCGGAGGAGGCCGGCGTCCGCGTGGTGCTCTTGGTCGGCTTCTTGCCGGGCGCCGACGACGCGGCGGTCGCCTGCGCGGCCGAGGCGGAGGCACTGCCCGAAGCGCTGGCCGACGGCGCGCCGGACGGTCCCGGGGACGCCGCTCCCGGAAGGGCCGACGGCGAGGCGGAAGCCGTGCCGGCGTCGCCGGCCGAGCTGCTGCGGTCGCCGCCCGGCTGCGAGGCGTCCGGGGAGGGAGGCGCCGTGGTGGGCACGCCGGGTTGCAGTATCGGCGCTATCGGCGGCTTCTTCGGCAGCGGCTGCGGGGTCACGCCGGACACCCAGGCGTAGCTCAGGCCGCCCAGTCCGGCGAGGGCGAGCACGCACACGGCGAGGCGCAGCGTCGGCCGGCCGGCCGTGGCGCGCTTCGCGGCCCGGAAGAGCCGGCCGCCGATCTTCACCGACAGGTAGACGACACCGGCCATCGGGCACAGCAGCATGACCGTGCCGATCACCCCGACGAGCCCGGCGAGGATCTCACCGTGCACGAACGCCGAGCCGGTGCCGAGCAGTTGCTCGGTCAGCGAGCGGACCATCGTGGTGAGGATCCGCGGCAGGTTCCACAGGGCGTAGCCCATCTCGCCGATGATCAGCGGCACCATCGTCAGCACCCAGGTGGCGACGATGGTGCGCGCCGACTTCTTCAGCCCGGCGACCTCGGTGCGGGCCGCCCGTCCCCGGGCGCCCGGCGCCAGGGAGAGCAGGATCGGGCGGATCTTGCCGTAGAGGTCCGGCACCCCGGCGAGGTCGCCCAGGATGTAGTAGCCGTCCAGGCGGACGGCCGGCATCAGCTGTTCGAGGATCTCGAAGTGCCCGAGGTAGACCGCGGCCAGGAAGAACTGCGCCTTGGTGGCGAAGTAGGCCCCGGCCATGGCCAGCATGAAGACGACGTTGAAGTACACCCCGCCGAGGTCGGTGCGGAGCCGGCCGGCGCGGCTGATCCGGTAGACGTCGGTGACGTCGGTGTACATCGACGGCCAGATGAGGAAGAGCCCGCACCCGATGCACCCGGGCCGGGCTCCGCCGTACCGGCAGGCGGAGGCGTGGCCGAACTCGTGGAAGACGAGCGAGGCCACGGTGAGGACGAAGACGATGAGGATCAGCAGCGGCTGGTCCAGGACCTCCAGGACCGGCTCGATCGCCCCGAAGAAGCCGAACAGCCAGACGTCCATGGCGACGGCCGACAGCAGCACGGCGACGACCACGGCCGGCCGGTGCAGCCAGCCGAACGCCCGCGCGATCTTCGCCGTCCGGCGCTCGTCGAAGATCACCCGGTGGCCCTTGAGGGCGAGCAGCAGGTCGGAGCGCGGGGCGTCGACCTCGTCGTCCTCCTGGCCCTCGGGCACCGTCACCCCGAGCGGTTCCAGCTTGTTCTCGACCAGGTAGCGGACGTTCTCCCCGCTGACCTCACGGCCGAAGCGGGCGCTGACCCGGTGGGCGATCGTGTCGACGTCCCGCACGCCGTCCACGGACGACGCCACGAGGTACAGCAGCCGTGACAGCTGCACGACCTGCCCGTCCCCCCGACGGGCGATGTACTTGGCCTCGGTGAAGCCCGAGCCCTGGTACTCGCCGTGCAGCTGCAGCCCCGCGCTGAGCCGGGGCACCGGGCGGGCCGGCGCCCCGACGACGGGCAGGGTGCCCGTCGCCACCTGCTCGTACGTCACCGGCCTGCCACCGGGCCCGGGTACCGGGCCGGTGTCGTAGAGCGCGGTGGTGCCGTCTCCCAGCACCGTCATGTGTGGTCTCCCCCCCACGTCCTCACCGCTGTCCCCCCGGCATGCCCCGGGGGGCGGACCGCGCCGCATGTGTGGGTGCGGTCCGCCCCCGGGGCCGTCGTCGCGGCGGTGGCGCCGCTACTGCTGGACGGTGATCGACTGCACGGCCTGCGACTCGGCGTCGGACCACGAGGAGTGGTCGTTGAGCGCGGCCGACTCGTTGTGGGCGGAGATGTTCGCGACGTGCTTGGTGACGTTGACCGTCTTGCCGAAGCTGAACTTCAGCCGGCCGAGGGCCTCACGGCCCGGCAGCAGCTCCGCGGCTTCGCCGTCCAGCTCGCGCATGTCCATGCTCATGATGGTGTTCCTCTCGCTCTGTTCTTCGGTGGGTGGGGTGGTGCGCGGGCGTTACTGGGTGACCGTGATGCTCTGGCCGGCGCCGGAGTCGGCCACGGACCACGCGGAGTGGTTGTTCAGGGCGGCGGACTCGTTGTGCGCGGAGATGTTCGCGACGTGCTTGGTGACGTTGACGGTCTTGCCGAAGCTGAACTTCAGGCGACCGAGGGCCTCGCGGCCCGGCAGCAGTTCGGCGGACTCGGCCTCGAGCTCGTGGGCGTCCATCATGATCGATTCCCCCTCGGGAAATAGACATTTCCGGTCGGACCGAGTCAGGTTCCCCCCGGACTCTGTCCAACTTGGTCGGACGAGCTGTCCAACGAGATTGGACACTAGGGCCTCGGAGCGCCTCCGCGCAACCCGTTCCGTGAATCACCCTTTCGGCCCAGCGCCTACCCGCCCGTAGAATCCCTCCGACGGAGGTCCGGCGAGCGGCGAGCAGGAAGTGACCAACGGTGGCCAACGCACTGCAGCAGTTGATCCGCGAGCGCCTCGATCGCAACGGCTGGTCCTACGGCGACGTGGCGCGCCGGGGCGGCGTCCCCCGCTCCACCGTGCACCACCTGGCCACCACCGACCGGGTCGTCCGCATGCCCCAGGCGACCACGCTGGAGGGTCTGGCCAAGGGCCTGGAACTGCCGCTGGACACCGTCCGGCGCGCCGCGGCGGAGGCCTGCGGCATCCACGTGTACGGCACCCCGGCCGGCCCGGAGGCCGACGCGGCGGCTCCCCGGAGCGCCGACCCCGAGGTGGACCTGCTCATCGCGAGCGTTGAGAAACTCTCCGCCGACGACCGCCGGCACGTCGCCGCCCTGGTGGAGTCCCTGCTGGGCCGCTCCGCGGACACGTGACGAGCGATCGCCCGACGCACCTTCGGCCCTGGATACGTGCCACTTCCGTCAACACGGAAAAAGATTTCACACCCACCCGAAACCGCAGAGATCCCCCGCTAGTCTCTCGTCCTGCCCGAGGAACGAGAGCCGTAAGACCACCCCGGGCTCTTGGGGGGAACGTGTTGTTCGTGCATGGCGGACCGACCACGGCGGTGGTCCGGGGGCCCGCCGGTGAATCGATGGTCCTGCTCTCCGGCGAGCTGCCCGAGGTGCTCACCGAGCAGGCGGTCACCGAACTGCTGGACCTGGCCGCCGCGATCCTGGACGCTCAGGAGCTGACCCTGTTCCACACCTGCCTGCAGACCCTGCGCCGCAACGGCATGAGCGCGGGGCGGCGGGTCGAGGTGGGGGGTGCGGTGCTCACGGTGTACGAGGGGTGAGCGGTGCCCGCGACGGGGTCAGCCGTGAACTGACACCTGATCAGGCCGTGAAGCCCCCGTCGACATGGATCGAGGCTCCGGTGATGTACGCGCCTTCCGCACTCGCCAGGTGGGCGACGGTGGCCGCGATCTCGGAGGCCTCCGCATAGCGGCCGACGGCGGTGAAGCCGGCGATCGCCTCGGCGTTCGGCCCGTCGGCGGGGTTGGTGTCCGTGTCGGTGGGGCCGGGGTGCACCAGGTTGACGGTGATGCCGCGGGGGCCGAGTTCCCGGGCCAGGCCCCTGGTCATGCCGGCCAGAGCCGTCTTGCTCATCGCGTACAGCGCCAGTCCGGGGAAGACCGCGCGCTCGGCGACGTTGCTGCCGATGCTGATGATGCGGCCGCCCCGGTCCATATGGCGCACGGCGGCCTGGGACGCGGCGAACGGCGCCCGGACGTTCACCGCCAGGGTGCGATCGATCTCGGCCGGGCCCAGGTCGTCGAGCGGGCCGATGAGGAAGACGGCGGCGTTGTTGACCAGGATGTCGAGCCTGCCGAACATCGCGCCCGCCTCGTCCACCGCGGCGGTGAGTGCCTCGGGGACCGCGCCGTCGGCTTGGACGGCGTGTGCCCGGCGCCCCTCGGCCCTGATCCGCTCCACCACGTCGGCAGCGCGTTCCGCGCTCTTCTCGTAGGTCAGGACGACGTCGGCGCCCTCTTCGGCCAGCCGTAACGCCACGGCGGCACCGATGCCCCGGCTGCCGCCCGTGACCAGAGCCGTGTTTCCCTCGAATCGGTTCATGACGTCGAGCATGGTGGGGACCGGCGCCGAGAACCGGCGGGAACGCGACCTGGCGTTCGGCACCCGAGGTGACCCGTGCCCCGCGTCGCAGACGTGGTGGTGCCCGGAGCCGGACTTGAACCGGCACGCCCGCGAAGGGGCAGCGAGGTTTAAGCTCGCCGTGTCTGCATTCCACCATCCGGGCAGGCCTTGGGCTCCGCTTCGAGCAGTCCGAGCCTATCGGGACGCATCCCTCGGACAGGGGACGGGATGACCCGATGTTGTCTTATTTTATTGACGTCTGAGGGTGCATCAGACCATGGAACGTCCCATCCGCACTTGCCAATAGCGTGACGGGACGTGGGTGCGCGCGTACGGGGAATGACGAGATTTCACCTACCGAACGAGGGTGTCCCACCTGTTCCGGCCACACCGGTCTCGGGGTCGCCCGTCCTCCCCAGGTATGACGCGGGCCGGTCCCGTCCGACCGCAGTCGCCCTCCGGAACCGGAACAGCGACTGACTACAGGGGCGGACGCGGCCGGGACGATGGGTGCGTCCCCATGACGTACCCGCCGTCCCGACAGGAGCACCCTCCCGTGACCACCACACCCACCGCCGGCCGGACCACCGGCGTGGCCGCACGCGCCACCGAGCTGTCCAAGATCTACGGGCAGGGCGAGACCCGGGTGGTCGCCCTGGACCGGGTCTCGGTCGACTTCCGGCAGGCCGAGTTCACCGCGATCATGGGACCGTCCGGTTCCGGCAAGTCCACGCTGATGCACTGCGTGGCCGGGCTGGACAGCTTCTCCTCCGGGTCCGTGCGGATCGGCGAGACCGAGCTGGGCTCCCTGAAGGACAAGCAGCTGACCAAGTTGCGCCGGGACAAGATCGGGTTCATCTTCCAGGCGTTCAACCTGCTGCCGACGCTGACGGCGCTGGAGAACATCACCCTCCCGATGGACATCGCGGGCCGCAAGGCCGACAAGGCGTGGCTGGATCAGGTCATCCAGATGGTCGGGCTGTCCGGGCGACTCAGCCACCGGCCGTCCCAGCTGTCCGGCGGCCAGCAGCAGCGGGTCGCCGTCGCCCGCGCGCTCGCCGCGAAGCCCGAGATCATCTTCGGTGACGAGCCGACCGGGAACCTCGACTCGCGCTCCGGCGCCGAGGTGCTGGGCTTCCTGCGCAACTCCGTGCGGGAGCTGGGCCAGACCGTCGTCATGGTGACCCACGACCCGGTGGCCGCGGCCTACGCGGACCGGGTCGTCTTCCTCGCCGACGGGCGGATCGTCGACGAGATGCACGGCCCCACCCAGGACTCGGTCCTGGACCTGATGAAGCAGTTCGACGCGAAGGGCCGTACCTCCTGATGTTCCGCACCGCCCTGCGCAACGTGGCCGCGCACAAGGCCCGGCTGCTGATGACCGTGCTCGCCGTCATGCTCGGCGTGGCGTTCGTCTCCGGCACGCTGGTCTTCACCAACACCATCTCCGACGCCTACCAGAAGAGCTCCGCCAAGGGCTTCGACCAGGTCGACGTGGCCGTCCGGGCCAAGTACCAGGACTCCAGGGGCGACAAGGTCGGCCGGAGCGCCGAGCTGACCCGGGCCATGCTGGACAAGGCCGCCGAGGTCCCCGGCGCCGCCTCCGCCACCGGGGTCGTCACCGGGTTCACCGCGATCGCCGGCAAGGACGGCAAGCTGGTCGGCAGCGGCTGGCAGTCCGAGGGCGGCAACTACTGGGGCACCGAGGACGCCCGCTACCCGCTGGCCCGGGGCCACGCCCCGCACGGCCGGGGCGAGGTGCTGATCGACTCGAGGACCGCCGAGCGGGCCGGCTACCAGGTCGGCGACACCGTGCGCCTCTCCGTCGACGGCCCGGTGCTGAAGCCGGTGATCGCCGGCATCTTCACCACCGACGACGGCAACGTGGCCGCGGGCGGCAGCCTCGCCCTGTTCGACACCCCGACCGCGCAGGCCCTGTTCGGCAAGAAGGGCACCTACGACGAGATCGACGTGAAGGCGGCGCCGGGAACCAGCCAGACCGCGCTCAAGTCGGCGCTCGACCGGGCCCTGCCGTCCCGCCTCGTGGAGACCACCACCGGCAAGCGGCTCGCCGACGACCAGGCCGAGATGATCTCCTCGTCGATGAGCGGCATGCGGCAGAGCCTGCTGGTGTTCGCCGGCATCGCCCTGTTCGTCGGCACGTTCATCATCGCCAACACCTTCACCATGCTGGTCGCCCAGCGCACCAGGGAACTGGCGCTGCTGCGGGCGGTGGGCGCCTCCCGCCGGCAGGTCACCCGGTCGGTGCTGATCGAGGCGCTCGTCGTCGGCACGGTCGCCGGGGTGACCGGGCTCGCCGCCGGTGTCGGCATCGGCGCGGGACTGCGCGGCCTGCTGGGCTCCTTCGGCGCGAGCGTGCCCGACGGGCCGCTGGTGGTCACGCCGGGCACCGTGGCGACGGCCCTCGCCGTCGGCGTCGTCGTCACCGTGCTCGCCGCCTGGCTGCCCGGCCGCCGGGCCGCGAAGATCCCGCCGGTGGCGGCGATGAGCAGCGTGCACGCCAAGGCGAGCACCAAGTCGCTGGTGCTGCGCAACACGCTGGGCGCGCTGTTCTCGGCGGCCGGTGTCGCGGTGGTCCTCGCGGCCACCTCGATGGACGCCGACTCCGCCCAGGCGCCGATGGGCCTGGGGGCCGTCCTGCTGATCATCGGCGTGTTCGTGCTGACCCCGCTGCTGTCGCGTCCGCTGGTCGCGGCCGCCGCGCCGGTGCTGCGCCTGTTCGGGGTCTCGGGCAAGCTGGCCCGCCAGAACTCGGTGCGCAACCCGCGCCGTACGGCGGCCACGGCGTCCGCGCTGATGATCGGCCTGACCCTGATCACCGGCATGACCGTGATGGCGGGCAGTCTGCAGACGTCCATCGACAAGATGGCCAGTGCCTCGATCCGCGCGGACTACGTGGTGTCGATGGCCAACCGCTCCCCGCTCTCCCCCGACGTGGCGCGGAAGCTCGCCGCCGCCGACGGCGTGACCGCCAGCAGCCCCTTGCGCAACGGCGAGTCCCGCATCGGCGGCGAGACGGAGTTCCTCACCGGCGTCGACGGCTCGGCCATCGGCAAGCTGACGGACCTGAAGGTGGACGACGGGTCCTTCACGGTGGCCGGCACGCAGGTCGTGGTCGACAAGGACCGCGCGAAGTCGCACGGCTGGAAGCCCGGTTCGCGGTTCACCGCCCACTTCGAGGACGGCAGGGCGCGCACGCTCACCGTCGCCGGCGTCTACGAGGGCAACGACCTGATCAGCGGGATCATCCTCGACGACGCCGTGCTCACCCCCCACCTGCGCGACCCGGCCGACATGCAGGTCATGGTCCGGACGTCCGGCGGCGCGTCCGGCGCGACGAAGGACCGGCTGGAGAAGGTGCTGGGGAACAACCCGGCCGTCCGGGTGCAGGACAAGCAGGACATCTCCCAGGACATCGCGAAGATGTTCACGCTGATGCTGAACATGGTCTACGGCCTGCTCGGCATGGCGGTGATCGTCGCGGTCCTCGGCGTCATCAACACCCTGGCCATGTCGGTGTTCGAGCGCTCGCAGGAGATCGGCATGCTCCGCGCGATCGGCCTGGACCGCAGGTCGGTCAAGCGGATGGTCCGCCTGGAGTCGCTGGTGATCTCCCTGTTCGGCGGGGTGCTGGGCATCGGCCTCGGGGTGTTCTTCGGCTGGGCGGCCGGTGAGCTGCTGGGCACGAAGATGGCGACGTACGAACTGGTCCTGCCCTGGGGCCGGATGGCGCTCTTCCTGCTGCTGGCGGCGGTGGTCGGCGTGCTGGCCGCGCTGTGGCCGGCCCGGCGCGCGGCCCGGCTGAACATGCTGAGCGCGATCAAGGCCGAGTAGCCGTACGACCCGTGAGGGCCCCGTTCCCGAGCGGAACGGGGCCCTTCGTGCGGTCAGGCGGTCCAGGTGCGGGCCCGCAGCGGCAGCCCGGAGGTGCCGGGGTCGGGGGTGCGGACGGCGAGGACCTGGTTGACGCCGATGCGGTTGCGCTCGAAGGAGAGCGCGCAGGCGGCCATGTACAGCCGCCAGACCCGGGCGCGGCCGGGGCTGGTCAGCCGCACCGCGCGGTCCCAGCCGGCCTCCAGGTTGGCGACCCAGCGGCGCAGGGTGCGGGCGTAGTGCTCGCGCAGCGACTCCACGTCCCGCACCTCGAACCCGGCCCGCTCGAGCTGGGTGACGGTGGTGCCGAGGGGGGCGAGTTCGCCGTCGGGGAAGACGTAGGCGTCGATGAACGCGTCCACCTCGTACGACGACTCGTCGCGCTCGGGGCGGCGCGCGATCTGGTGGTTGAGCAGCCGTCCGCCGGGCCCCAGCAGGCCGTGGAGGGTGCGCGCGTACTCCAGGTAGCGTTCGGCGCCGACGTGTTCGGCCATGCCGATGGAGGAGATCGCGTCGTAGGGGCCGTCGGTGACGTCCCGGTAGTCCTGGACGCGGATCTCCACGAGGTCGGTCAGGCCCTCGTCGGCGACGCGCTTGCGGGCGTAGGCGGCCTGTTCCTGGGAGAGGGTGATCCCGACGACGCCCACGCCGTGCTCGCGGGCCGCGTGGACGGCCATGGAGCCCCAGCCGCAGCCGACGTCCAGCAGGCGCAGGCCGGGCCTCAGGCCGAGTTTGCGGCTGACCAGTTCGAGCTTGTCGCGCTGGGCGGTCTCCAGGGTGCCGTCCGGCTCCCAGTAGGCGCACGAGTAGACCATCGACGGGCCGAGGACGAGTTCGTAGAAGTCGTTGCCGACGTCGTAGTGGTGGCTGATGGCCCGTCTGTCGCTGCGCCGGGTGTGCAGGTGGCCGGTGCGGCGCACCTCCTCCGGGGGCGGGGCGGGCGGCAGCGGCGGTCCGGCCAGTCTCAGCAGGCCGACGGCGGCGGAGCGGGCCTCCGGGTCGCGCAGGGTCTGCAGCAGGCCGCGGGCGTCGTCGCCGCGCTCCCAGACCAGGCCGGACATCAGCTCGAGGGCGGCGTAGAGGTCCCCCTCGACGGTCAGGTCCCCGGCGACCCAGGCGCGGGCCAGGCCCAGTTCACCCGGCTTGAAGAGCAACCGCCGCAGCGCGCGGCGGTTGCGTACGACCAGCAGCGGTGCCCCGGGCGGCCCCGCCTGCGAACCGTCCCAGGCGCGGATGCGCACCGGCAGTGGGACACCCAGCAACTGTTCGAGCAGTCTCGTGAGCCGCGGCGCGGCTTCGGCCATGGTGCACACCTCCGTGACGAGTGATCCCGGATCTGTCACCACGTAAACACCTGCGCGGCCGGGTGGCAGTCCCCCACGCGCGTCACGGTCCGGCAAACCATTCGGAGGGGTGCGGCGCACGCCTCGCGCACTCCGGGCGGCGCGCACCCGGCCGGGCACGCCGAAGGGGCCGCCCGCACCACGGATGGCGGGCGGCCCCTTCGGGGTGTTCCGGTGACCCGAGGTCAGGAGGCCTTGGCCTTCTCCTCGGTCTTGGCGGCGGCGACCGGGGCCGGCTTGGCGGCCTCGTAGAACTCCTCGCGCGGGTTCTCCATGGCGCCGAGGGAGACGACCTCGCGCTTGAGGAACATGGCGAGGGTCCAGTCGGCGAAGACGCGGATCTTGCGGTTCCAGGTCGGCATCGCCAGGCCGTGGTAGCCACGGTGCATGTACCAGGCGAGGCGGCCCTTGAGCTTGATCTTCATCTTGCCCATGACGATCATCGCCACGCCCTTGTGCAGGCCGAGACCGGCGACCGCACCCTTGTTGGCGTGCTCGTACTCCTTCTGCGGGAAGCCCCGCATGCCGGAGATCACGTTGTCGCCGAGCACCCGGGCCTGGCGCAGCGCGTGCTGGGCGTTGGGCGGGCACCAGGCGTTCTCGTTACCGGCCTTGCGGCCGACGAGGTCCGGGACCTGGGCGTTGTCGCCGGCGGCCCAGATGTAGTCGGTGCCCTTGACCTGGAGCGTGGGCTCGCAGTCGACGTGGCCGCGCGGGCCGAGGGGCAGTCCGAAGCGGGCGAGGGCCGGGTTCGGCTTGACGCCGGCGGTCCACACGATGGTGTTGGAGTCGACCTCGAGCCCGTTCTTCAGCACGACGTGGCCGTCGACGCAGGAGTCCATGGAGGTGGAGAGGTAGACCTCCACGCCGCGGCTCTCCAGGTGCTCCTTGCCGTACTGGCCGAGCTTGGGGCCGACCTCGGGCAGGATCTTGTCGGCGGCGTCGACGAGGACGAACCGCATGTCGTCGCGGGAGACGTTCTTGTAGTACTTGGCCGCGTCCCGGGCCATGTCCTCGACCTCGCCGATGGTCTCGGCGCCGGCGAAGCCACCGCCGATGAAGACGAAGGTGAGCGCCTTGCGGCGGATCTCCTCGTCGGTCGTGGAGTCGGCCTTGTCCAGCTGCTCCAGGACGTGGTTGCGCAGGCCGATGGACTCCTCGATGCCCTTCATGCCGATGCCCTGCTCGGCGAGGCCGGGGATCGGGAAGGTGCGGGAGACCGCGCCCATCGCGATGACCAGGTAGTCGAACGGCAGCTCGTACGCCTCGCCCACGAGGGGGGCGATCGTGGCGACCTTGCGGTCCTGGTCGATGGTGGTGACCCGGCCGGTGAGGACCTCCGCCTTCGGCAGTACGCGTCGCAGCGGGACGACGACGTGGCGAGGGGAGATGCTGCCGGCGGCGGCTTCGGGGAGGAAGGGCTGGTAGGTCATGTACGACCGGGGGTCGACGACCGTGACGGTCGCCTCGCCGTAGCGCATCTTCTTGAGGATGCGCCGAGCTGCGTACAGGCCTACGTACCCACCGCCTACTACGAGGATCCTGGGACGCTCCGTGGTGCTCATGGCATCGAGTATCCACCCGCGTCCGGGGGGGTGCTCGTGCGCCCCTTCACAAGCTCGGGCAGCCCCTGTGCTAAACTCCGCGGCCCGCTTGACCGGGATCGTGGTCCGGGAGGGGGGCTCCCGGGTGGTTCGACCCGTTGTCAAGGGCGCGTGAGCTGCTTCTCTGGCCGAGCGGGGCGGGTGTGAGGTTCCCGCGACACGGCCGGAGCACCAGCTTCGAGGGGCGTCGTGCACACCCCGTCTGAACATGTTCAAACGACTGCCGAGCCCCCGGAAGGGCCATTGGGCCCTGTTTCCGTGACGCCGGGACACCAATCTCTTGTGAAGAACTTCACGAACTTTCCCGGCAGGGTGGTGCCGGAGGGCCCGCGGGGTGGCCGAGCACCTCGCTCACACGTTATCCAACCTGCTCAACAGAGGCTACCGATCAGTAGCAAACAGGCCGGATTGAGACCGCGGTCACGCCGGTCCCGACGGTCGCGGCCCCGGCTCCTCACCAGGAGGCGCCGGGGCCGTCACGCGTCCTACCCGGCTTCCGCCGCCGCCGCGAAGGCGATGCCGTCGAGGATGTCGTGCTCGCTGACGACGACCTCCTCCGCGCCGACGCGCTCCATGATCGCCTGGAGGACGAGGGCGCCCGCGCCGATGACGTCGACGCGGCCGGGGTGCATCGACGGGATGGCCGCGCGCTCGGCGTGGGTGGAGTGGAGCAGCGCACTGGTGATCTCGCGGACCCGGTCGTGGGAGATGCGGGAGTGGTGGATGCGCGTCGAGTCGTACTCCGGCAGGTCCTGGGCGATCGCGGAGACGGTGGTGACCGAGCCGGCGAGGCCGACCAGGGTGCGGGCCTCGCGCAGCGGGACGGTCTGCTCGGCGAGGTCGAGCGCGGCCTCGATGTCGGCCCGTATGGCGGCGATCTGCTCCTCGGTGGGCGGGTCGCTCACCTTGCCGCCGTGCACCAGGTGCCGTTCGGTCATCCGCACGCAGCCGACGTCCACGGACCGCGCGGCCCGCACGTGGTCGTCGCCGACGACGAACTCCGTGGAGCCGCCGCCGATGTCCACCACCAGGTAGGGCCTGGCGAGGTCGTCGCGTCCCTTGAGTTCCGTGGTGGCGCCGGTGAAGGAGAACTCGGCCTCCTGGTCGCCGGTGACGACCTCCGGCTCGACGCCGAGGATGCCGAGCACGCCGCGCACGAAGTCGTCCCGGTTCTCGGCGTCCCGGGAGGCGGAGGTGGCGACGAAGCGGACCCGCTCGGCGCCGTGCTCCTTGATGACCGCCGCGTACTCGCGGCAGGCGGCGAAGGTCCGCTCCAGCGCCTCGGGGGCCAGCCGGCCGGTGCGGTCGACGCCCTGGCCGAGCCGCACGATGGTCATCCGGCGGTCCAGCTCGACGAGTTCGCCCGTCGCCGGGTTCGCGTCCGCGACCAGCAGGCGGATGGAGTTGGTACCGCAGTCGACGGCGGCGACACGCGTCACTGGTCGTCCTCCCGGACGGGCCCGGCGGCGAAGTGGCCGGTGCCGTCCTCCGTCGTCTCCCCCTGCCATCCCTCACCGGTCGGCGGCCCGCACGGCGTCACGCACGGTCCCTTGCGCCACCACTCCGGCAGCATCGCGATCGCCTCGTCGCCGAGCGGGTTCACGCCCGGGCCGGCGGCCAGCGAGTGGGCGACCAGCACGTGCAGGCACTTCACCCGGTCCGGCATGCCGCCCGCGCTCGGGAAGCCCTCCAGGACCTCGATCTCGTCCCGGCGCCGGACGTAGTCCTCGTGCGCGGCCCGGTAGGCGGCGGCCAGCTCCGGGTCCGTCCGCAGCCGCTCGGTCATCTCCTTCATGACCCCGTCGGCCTCCAGCGTGCCGATCGCCGAGGCGGCGCGCGGGCACGTCAGGTAGTACGTCGTCGGGAACGGCGTGCCGTCGGGCAGCCGGGGCGCCGTCTCCACGACGTCGGGCTGCCCGCAGGGGCAGCGGTGCGCGATGGCCCTCAGGCCCCGCGGCGGGCGGCCCAGCTGCTGCTTGAAGGCCTCGACGTCCGCGTCGGTGGGCTCGGTGCGCTCGGTGGGCGGCGGGGGCGTTTCCATGACTGCTTTCGTTACGGCTTTCTGTGGGTTCACTGGTCGGAGGCGTCGGACTTGTCGACGCCGTCCCAGACGTTCGCGTACCAGGGCCGGCGGGCGGCCCGGAGGTCGGTGCGGGACTGCTTGGCCGTGCCGGGGTCGACGACGACGTACCCGGTCTCGCCGGGCATCACGTAGTGCAGCCGGCGCCGGATCTGCTGCTCGGCGTAGGCGTCGTCCTGCCAGCGCGCCTTCAGGTCGCGCAGCTCCTCGACCCGCTTGCGGGCCTGCTCCCGCTGGCGCTGGAGGTCGGCGATCTCCGCGCGCTGGGAGACGTACTGCCGCATCGGGTAGGCGAGGGCGACGATCAGCGAGCACAGCACGAGCGCGAGCAGCGCGGCGCGGCCGGTGAGGCGGGAGCGGCGGGCCTGCCGCTTGGTCTGGGAGCGGTAGACCCGGGCGGCCGTCTGCTCGCCCAGTGCCCGCAGCCTCGTCGCGGTGGAGAATCGGTCCCGGCCGCTCACGGCGTCCCACCTCGCCCCGCCACGGACGCCGGCGGCTGCGTCGGCCGGGGTTCCGGGGGCCGGCCCCCGGGAGAGTTCAGCACGGCCATCTGGCTTACCGCCTCCCCTTCCACGTGCGTACGTCCCCGCACACGGTACGGGACCGGGTACGGGGACGTACGTATGACCGGCTCAGACGTGGCCCGGGATGGCTCAGTCCTTGGAGACGCGGGCCGCCGTGCCCTTGAAGCGCGGGAAGGCGCTGCGGCCGGCGTACACCGCGGCGTCGTCGAGGATCTCCTCGATGCGCAGCAGCTGGTTGTACTTGGCGACGCGCTCGGAGCGGGCCGGGGCGCCGGTCTTGATCTGGCCGCAGTTGGTGGCGACGGCCAGGTCGGCGATGGTGACGTCCTCGGTCTCGCCGGAGCGGTGGGACATCATGCACTTGAAGCCGCTGCGCTGGGCCAGCTCGACGGCGTCCAGCGTCTCGGTGAGCGAGCCGATCTGGTTCACCTTCACCAGCAGGGCGTTGGCGGCGCCCTCCTCGATGCCGCGGGCGAGGCGCTCGGGGTTGGTGACGAACAGGTCGTCGCCGACGAGCTGGACCTTGTCGCCGAGCTTGTCGGTGATGACCTTCCAGCCGGCCCAGTCGTCCTCGAACAGCGGGTCCTCGATGGAGACGAGCGGGTACGCGGAGACGAGCTCCTCGTAGTACTCGGTCATCTCGGCGGCGGAGCGCTCCTTGCCCTCGAAGAGGTACTTGCCGTCCTTGTAGAACTCGGAGGCGGCGACGTCGAGCGCCAGGGCGATCTGCTCGCCGGGGGTGTAGCCGGCCTCCTTGATCGCCTCGAGGATGAGGTCGAGGGCCTCGCGGTTGGAGCCGAGGTTCGGGGCGAAGCCGCCCTCGTCGCCGAGGCCGGTGGACAGGCCCTTGCTCTTCAGGACCTTCTTCAGGGTGTGGTAGACCTCGGTGCCCCAGCGCAGCGCCTCGGAGAAGGACTCCGCGCCGATCGGGGCGATCATGAACTCCTGGATGTCCACGTTGGAGTCGGCGTGCGAGCCGCCGTTCAGGATGTTCATCATCGGCACCGGCAGCAGGTGCGCGTTCGGGCCGCCCAGGTAGCGGAACAGCGGCAGGTCGCTGGCCTCGGAGGCGGCGTGGGCGACGGCGAGGGAGACGCCGAGGATGGCGTTGGCGCCGAGCGAGCCCTTGTTGTCGGTGGCGTCCAGGTCGAACATGGCCTGGTCGATCAGGCGCTGCTCGGTGGCGTCGTACCCGACCAGCTCCGGGCCGATCTGCTCGATGACGGCGAGGACGGCCTTCTCGACACCCTTGCCCTGGTAGCGGTTCGGGTCGCCGTCACGGAGCTCGATGGCCTCGAAGGCGCCGGTGGAGGCGCCGGACGGGACGGCGGCACGGCCGGTGCTGCCGTCGTCGAGGCCGACCTCGACCTCGACCGTGGGGTTGCCTCGGGAGTCCAGGATTTCCCGGGCTACGACGACGTCGATGGACGGCACGAGCATCTCCTTCTTGGATGTGACGCTGGAAGTGCGGGGCGGTCTGCCTTGCGGCGGAGCCTTGCGACTAGAGCCTAACCGTCCAGGGGGCGTCGGCCACCGACCGACCGTCCCGTGGACAGGGAGACGGTACCTATTGTTCCCGAACTGAACAAAGGGTGGTTGCACGGGGCACACACAAATGACCCCGCCCCGGCGCGTACGGGGGAACACGCGCCGGGGCGGGGAGCGGTGGGGACGGGGGCGGCCCGCGGGCCGCTTGCCGCCGGGCCGCTTACTTCAGGTGCAGCTGCTGGCCCGGGTAGATGAGGTCGGCGGTCTGGACGATGTCCTTGTTCAGGTCGAACAGCTTCTTCCAGCCGCCCTGGACGTGGTGCTTGGTGGCGATGGTGCTGAGCGTGTCGCCCTTGACGACCTTGTACTCGCCGTCGCCCTTCTTGACCTTCTTGCCGGTCGGGGTGGTGACGGTCTTGCTGCCGCTCGTCTTGCTGCTGCTCACGGACGGGCGCTTGGCGGACCGGGAGGCGGCCTGCTGGTCGCCGGAGCGCGTGGTGTTCGTCGACGGGGCGGCGGCCGTGCCGTTGTACGGGGTGCTGGACAGGCCCGTGCCGCACACCGGCCAGGCGCCCTTGCCCTGGGCGGCGAGCACCTTCTCGGCGACGGCTATCTGCTGGGCCTTGCTCGCCTGGTTGGCCTGCGCGGCGTACGCGGTGCCGCCGTACGCGGCCCAGGTGGAGGCGGAGAACTGCAGGCCGCCGTAGTAGCCGTTGCCGGTGTTGATGGACCAGTTGCCGCCGGACTCGCACTGGGCGACCGCGTCCCACTGGGAGGCGGTGGCGGCGGAGGCGTCGCCGGCCGCCATCAGCGGGGCGGCGACGGCGGCACCGGTGACACCGGCGAGCGCGAGGGCGCGGGTGGCCTTGGACGGACGACGGTGCTTGGCCTTGCCGGAAAACAGCATGGATCGATCCCCTCACCGACGCCTGCGAGGTGAGCTGTCGGGTTCGGGCCGGTTGAGTTGCCCGGCCGCGCACTCGCTCTCGCGAGCCGCGGCTTCACCCCCAGCCGGTCCAGCGTCAATCGCTGGGCCCGGCGCCTACCTTGGGTCCCCCGCTCCTGCCTACGGCGCATGACGCGACGACTGTTCCCGGGCGACCGCTGGCAGGATTCGGCGTTGCGGAAGCCGGGGCTCGTGGTGACGAGCGGTCCTGACCGTAGACACGTGATCGACGGAATTTCAAAGACGATCAGGGCTTCTGAGACTCATCCCACACTTTCACCAAACCGGACATCGGGCGCGAATCCGGGCGTCAACTCCGCCTACTTATCGCCCGTTTCGGTACCGACTTCCAGGGTCTGACCGGCACTGATGTGATTCGGGTCGGCTCCGATGGCGCTCTTGTTGGCGGCGTAGAGCGCGCGCCATCCGCCGTCGACGTCCTGGGAGTCCGCGATGGAGGCGAGGGTGTCGCCCGAGCGGACCGTGTAGGCGCTCGCACCGGAGGCCGCGTGACGGCCGGAAGAGTCCGTCTTCTGACCGCTTGTCACGCTTTCGTCCGCACTGCCGCCGCGGTGACGTCCACCACTGAGCAGCGCCCCGGTGTCGACCAGACTCGAAGAGCCGCCGGTCTGCCAGGAATTGTCCGAGTCGTCCGTCGCAGGGTCCGTGCTCGGGGAAGCGTCGTCCTGCACGTCTCCGGAGTCCGGCGAGGTGGATTTGCCGGACTTGGGGTCACTTGTGCTCTTGCCGTGTCCGGCACTCTTGCTCGCGCCCGGAGTCGGCGTGGCGGCCGGGTCCGAGGATGGCGAGCCGGACGGGGAGGAGTCGGATGAGGAGGGCGAATCCGGCGTGCCGGACGTGCCGGACGTGCCGGACGCGTCGGAGTGGCCGGCGGACCCGTTCGAGGTCCCCGGGTCGCCCGGGTCCTGCGTGCCCGAGTGCGCGGAGCCGGAACCCGGGCCGCCGAGACCCGTGTCGACCTCTACGGAGCCGGAGTTGGAGGTCAGACCGGCGGTCAGGGCGCAGGTGGCCCAGGGGGTGGTGCCCCGGTCGGCCAGGATCTTCTCGGCGATGGAGATCTGCTGCGAGCGGCTGGCCTGGTCGGCGGTGTCGGCGTACTGGGCGCCGCCGTACTTGTCCCAGTCGTCCTGGGATATCTGCAGTCCGCCGTAGTAGCCGTTGCCGGTGTCGGCGCTCCATGAGCCACCGCTCTCGCACTCGGCCACCCTGTCCCACGTGGTGCCGTCGGCCGCGTTGGCACTCGCGGCGCCGAGGAGGGGGATGGCGATGGCGGAGCCGGTCACGCCGGCCGCGACGAGGAGGGCCGGAGCCTGACGGGGGCGACGGTGACGACCGTTCCCGGAGAGCATGCGGAAGCCTTTCGTGCGACAGCAGAACCGGCGCGGCGGGTGGGGCTCGGCGCCGCGCTGATGGGTGAACGTATCGGCAGACGATCACTTGTCACAAGTTCATGCCGTGCAGATCACATGAAGATCACAGAGTTGAAGCCCTGTCATGTTTACGGTTGTACGGCCCGCTCGCCGGCCGGAGCGAACTCCACCGGGAGCGTGCGCAGGCCGCGCATGATGAGCCCGCCGCGCCAGCGCAGCTCCGCCGGATCCGCGGCGAGCCGCAGGTCGGGCAGCCGGGTGAGGAGGGTGGCGAGCGCGGTCTGGCCCTCCAGACGGGCGAGCGGGGCGCCGAGGCAGTAGTGGATGCCGTGGCCGTAGCCGAGGTGCTGGTTGTCCCGGCGGCTGAGGTCCAGGGCGTCCGGGTCGGCGAACCGCTCCGGGTCCCGGTCGGCGGCGGCCAGCACGACGAGGACGGGATCGCCCGGCGCGATGTCCTGTCCGCCGATGGAGAGCGGCCGGGTGGCGAACCGCCAGGTGGCCAGCTCCACCGGGCCGTCGAAGCGCAGGAGTTCCTCGACGCCGGTCTCCAGCAGGCCCGTCTCGCCGGCGGCCAGGGACCGCTGCAGCCGGTGCCGCTGCCCGGGGTGGGTGAGCAGGGCGTAGGTGCCGTTGCCGATGAGGTTGACCGTCGTCTCGAACCCGGCGAACAGCAGGATGAACGCCATGGCGGCGGCCTCGTTCTCGGTGAGGTGCTCGCCGTGGTCGGAGGCGCGGATGAGACCGGAGATCAGGTCCTCGCCGGGCGTGGGCTCGGCGGGCAGGGCCTGGCGCTTGCGGTGGATCAGCTCGGCGAGGTAGCCGCGCATCTTCTTCACCGAGCGGGCGACCCCGCCCCGGGGTCCTCCTCCGTGGCGGATCATCATGCCCGCCCAGTCCCGGAAGTCGTCCTGGTCCTCGCGGGGGACGCCGAGCAGGTCGCAGATGGCGTAGATGGGCAGCGGGAAGGCGAACTCGTGGATGAGGTCGGCCGATCCCCTGGCCGCGAAGCCGTCGATGAGGCCGTCGGCCAGCTCCTGGACGCGCGGCGCGAACTCGGCGACCCGGCGGGGCGTGAACGCCTTGCTCACCAGCCGCCTGAGCCGGGTGTGGTCCGGCGGGTCGATGTTGAGCAGATGGGTCATCAGCTCGGCCTTGCGCTCGCCCGGGATGCCCGTCTTGCCCTTGGCGTGCGCGGGCTCGTCGTGGTGCGCCGGGTCCTTGCTCAGCCGCTGGTCGGCGAGCGCCTGCCGGGCGTCGGCGTACCGCGTGACCAGCCAGGCCTCGACCCCGCTGGGCAACCGCGTCCTGCGCACCGGCGCGTGCTCGCGCAGCCAGGCGTAGGCGGGGTAGGGGTCGGCGGCGAACTCCCAGGTGAAGAGCTCGGGGGCGGCGCTGTCGGGCGGGGGCTGGTCGGTCACTCCTCGACGGTATCCGGCTCCGGGTGGGCCTCCGCGTCCCGGTGGCCGCCGCCGGCCGCGCCTATCGCCCCGGGCGCCGCCCCCTCCGCCTCCAGGATGGCGTCCCGGTAGGCCCGCGCCGCCGCTCTCAGGGCCGCCTCCGGGTCCACGCCCTCCGCCTCCGCGTGCGCCGCCAGGGCCAGCAGCCGGTAGCCGACCCCGTCGCCCTGCGGGAGCGGCACCCGAAGGCCCGCCGTCCGGGCGCGGGACGCCAGCTTGGCGGTGAGGGCGAGGCCGGGCTGGCCGAGCGGGACGCCCTCGGTGACCGAGGTGCGCCGCTTCTCCTCGGCCTTGGTGCGCAGCCAGTGCTCCTTGACGTCCTCCGGGGTCTCCGCCTTCTCCTCGCCGAAGACGTGCGGGTGGCGGTGGATCAGCTTGGCGACGATGCCGCCGGCCACGTCGTCGACGGAGAACGGGGCGTCGGGGTCCTCCTCGGCGATGCGGGAGTGGAAGACGACCTGCAGCAGCACGTCGCCCAGTTCCTCGCGCAGTTCCTCGCGGTCGCCGGTCTCGATCGCCTCGACCAGTTCGTACGCCTCCTCGATGCCGTACTTCGCCAGCCCCTGGTGGGTCTGGCGGGAGGACCACGGGCATTCGGCGCGGATGCGGTCCATGACCTGGACGAGGTCCAGCAGGCGGGCGCCGGGCAGGTCGTAGGAGGCGGGCAGCAGTTCCAGCTCGGGCATCCGGACCCGGCCGGAGCCGGCGAGGCGGGCCAGGCCGTCGGTGAGGGCGGGCTCTCCCTCGCCCGTGGCCACGACCACCACCGTCCGCCCGCCGGCGCAGGCGTCGACCAGCTCCTGCGCGGTGGGGGACGCCTCGGCCACGGCTATCGCGGCCTCTCGCAGGTACGGCAGCTGCGGGTGCGCGCCGTCCGCGCACAGCACGGTGTCGGCCGTGCGCAGGGCCTGCCAGGCCGGCCAGGACAGCAGGCCGGGGGCGACGCGGTGGCTGGTGGTGAGCAGGACGATCCGGCCGGGGGCGGCGGGGTCCGGGCTGGTGGAGTCCGGGCCGGCGGGTTCGGGGCTGGTGGCGTTCACGATCCGAACGTAACCCACGGCGCCGGCGGACGAGACCGGTTGTCCACAGGGGCGGGGGCCGCGTGTGATCGTATGACCGGCGTTCTGTTGTCCGGCCGCGCAGCCCGGCCGCCGCGTCCCGCCGCTACGCCGGCTGCTGCTGCGCCCCGGTCGCCGTGACCTCCCGCACCCACGGCGTCCGGGCGTCCACGCGGCTGCTCTTCTGCACGTCCCACGCGCCGTAGCGCGGGTTCAGGTCGACGTGGAGCTCCTTGGACGCCTGGGACAGCGCCTTCCAGAAGGCGGGCTGGCTGGGGTCGGTGCCGAGCCGTGCGGCGAGCTTCTGAGCCTCCAGCTGCAGGCGCAGGTTGTCGTCGAGGCGTTCGGGCGCGATGCCGTACTTCTGCAGCCAGGCCGTCTGCAGGGCCTTGGCGCTGCCGGCCTGCTGCTCCAGGCCGCTGCGCATCTGCTGGACCTCCCGGCGGCTGACCGTGACGCCCGCGTCCTGTGCGGCGCGGTGCAGCACGCGGTCGAGGACCATGTTGTGCAGGGTGTCCCGGGTGAGGCTGCTGGTGGAGGCGAGGACCTGCCGGTACTGGGTCTCGTCCGGCACCGCGGCCCGCTGCGCCCTGCGCACCTCGTCGACCCGGTTCTCCAGCTGGGCGACGGTGATCCGCTGTCCGCCGACGACGGCGGCCGCGCCCGGGTGCGCTTCGTTGCCGCAGGCGGTGAGGAGAGGGGCCGCGGCGGCGATCGCGGCGGTGAGGACGAGCGCGGTGCGACGGCGGCGGTGCAAGGAAACCTCCACGGGAGATTGTGCGACGGTGCACAAAGTTCTTGCGGTGATCGATGGTAGGCAGTGGGGAGGCTGTGGCCAACCCATTCGACCAACGATTCGCGCGCGCTTCGGGCACCGTCGCGCCGCCCCGGCGGGGCGCCGGATCAGCCCGTGACGGCCACCGGGGCGTCCCACGCGTCGCGGTCGACGGTGAGGGTGACGCCGCCGTGCGACTCCTTGCTGTTGACCATGTACTGGTGGGCCCGGCTGTGGTTCGTGAACTGGGTAGCGCCCCACGGCCAGTCCGCGGTCGTGGTGTTCTGCTTGTCCCACAGCGCGTACCAGAGGTTGCCCGGCAGGTCGGTCTTGTCGCTCGCGGTGGCGACGGCCTTGGCGCTGGAGCTGGTGAAGCCGTAGTAGCCGGCGCGGTACGTCTCGGCGCGCAGCTCCTTGTCGAAGGAGCGGACGTAGGTGAGCACGGCGTCGTTGCACGACGTGTTGGTCGTGTCGTACGGCTCCATGTCGAGGTAGAGGGCGCTGCCTGCCTTCATGCCGAGGGCCGCGGCCTTGGCCACCGCGTCCTTGGCGTCGCCGGTGCCGAGGGAGGCGGCGGTGGAGGCGGTCAGCCTCTCCGGGTTGGAGCCGGACTGGCAGGGCGGCTGGGCGCCGACGTAGATCGGGACGAGCTTCCAGCCCATGGCGCTGACGTACGACACCCAGGAGGCGGTGAGGTTGGGCTGGGCGCAGCCGCGGTTCTTGCCGCCCACGTAGACGGCGGCGGCGCCGTAGAAGCCGGTGTGCCAGGCCTTCATCGTCGACTTCGAGGGTGCGGTGCAGGTGTCGAAGGCGCGCCCGGTGAAGGTCTTCTGCGCGGGCCAGGCGGTGGCGGCCATGGAGGTCTGCGCGGCGATCCCGGCGCCGGCGACGACGGCCGCCCCGGCCACCGCCCACGTGACGTACCTGCGCTTCCTGGACTGCCGATGACCGGCCATGTACCCCACCCCTGATCTTTTCAGCCTGGCAAAAACGAAGCGCAACCTATCCGGCGCCGCTCCCGTGTTCGGGAAACACCAGTCCCTGTCATGTACAAGAATCACTCAGGGAACGGCAAAATCAGCCACGCACCTGCCCGAGCCATTGCAGGGTGCGGCGGATCTCGGCGGCCAGCGGGTGGCCGGGGCCGCCCAGCCGCTCGACGTCCATCAGCAGCCGCGCGAGCGTGTCGTGGGCGGCCGGGCGGTCGCCGAGGGCGAGCAGCAGGTGACCGATGCGCCGGCGCACGTCGTGGGCGAGCTGCGGGTCGCCGGAGACGTACTGGTTCTCGTAGTACGGCAGCAGCGCGCGGTACTCGGCGAGCGCCGCCGCCGGTTCGCCGAGCTGCTCCAGGCACTGGGCGGCCTCGTAGCGGAAGCGCAGGGACTGCGGGTCGGCCTGGCCCGCCTCCGCGGCGCGTTCGTCGGCCAGCCGGCGCAGTTCGGGCAGCGCGCGCCGGTACTGGCCGTCGTCCATGAGGGTCGCCGCGTACTGCTTGCGCAGGGTGCGCACGACCGGGGAGTGCTCACCGTGCTGCTCGGCCGCGGTCGGCAGGATCGCACCGAGGATGTCCACGGCCTGGGTGATGCGGCCCTCCCCCAGGAGCCGCTTGACCTCGTCGACGGCGGCGGCCACGTCCGGCTTCTCGGCCACGGTGGGCACGGGCGCCACCGGGGCGGGCTGGGGCGCGGGCGTCAGCGCGCGGTCCGGCCAGGGGGCGTGCGGGCGCAGGAAGGGGCGGGTGGGGTCCAGCGGCGCCCCGGTGGGTGTGCCGCGCGCGGGCAGCAGCAGCGCGAGGTGCTCGTACACCTCCTGCGCGGAGGCCGGGCGGTGCTGCGGGTCCTTGGCGAGCAGGCGCAGCACCAGTGCCTCGAGCGCCTCGGGGACCTCGGGGCGGATCCGGCGCACGGGCAGCGGCGGCTCGTACAGGTGCCGGTGCAGCACTCCGAGCGCCGTGGAGCCCGCGAACGGCACGTCCCCGCTGAGCAGTTCGTGCATCAGCACACCGAGCGCGTACAGGTCGGTGTACGGGCCGACCGCGCCGCCCATCGCCTGCTCGGGCGCCATGTAGGCGGGCGAGCCGATGGGCGAGCCGGTGTGGGTCAGGCGCGTGGTGTCGGTGTCCATGACGGAGGCCACGCCGAGGTCGAGGACGGTGACCGTGCCGTCCTGCTTCACCATCACGTTGCGCGGCTTGAGGTCGCGGTGCACGATCGGCACGGCGTGCACGGCGCTCAGGACGGCGCACAGCTGCGCGGCCACCGCGACCGCCCACTGCCACGGGTACGGGTCGTGCTCGGCGAGGTGGTCGGAGAGGTCGGCGCCGTCGACGTACTGCATGACGAGGAACAGCTCCTCGCCCTCGCTGCCCGCGTCGTGCACGGTGACCAGGCCCGGGTGGTCGACCTGCGCGGTCACCCGGCACTCGCGCACGAAGCGCCGGCGCAGCTCGTCCGCCTCCTGGCCGGCCACCTTGTCCGGGCGCAGCAGCTTCACCGCCACGCGCCGGTCGAGCCGCTGGTCGTAGGCCGTCCAGACCTGGCCCATGCCGCCCTGCCCGATCAGCGTGGACAGTTCGTACCGGCCGGCGACGACACGTCCGGTCGCCACGGTCACCGTCCGCCCTCGTGGCCGGCGCCCCGGCCGCCGTCGTGGCTGCCGTCACCGCTGCCGTCGTGCTTGCGCAGGTAGTCGCTCAGCTCGTCGAGCTCGGCGCGGACCTGGTCGATCCGGGCGGGCGCCGGGCGCTGGGGCGGCGGGGTCGCCGACGGCGGCCGGGGCGGCGGCGTGTGGGGTATCGGGGGACCGGCCACCGGAGGCTGTCCGGGCAGGGGCGTGTGGCCGGGCACGGGCGTGTGGCCCCCGGTCGTCGCGGCGAACGGCGCCGCAGGCCGCGGATAGCCGTACCCCGGCGTGCCCGGCACCCCCGGCGCGCCCGTGTACGCCTGTCGCAGCGCCTGGAAGTGCCGGATCTCCGCCACGAGGTAGTACACGACCCCGGCGGCCAGCGCGCCCAGCAGCAGCGTGATGCCCAGGTAGCCGCCGGCGGTGTGGACGTCGTCGCCGGGCTCCTCGCCCAGCAGCACGATGCTGAGGAGGTCGGCGGCCAGCACGGCGGCGAACAGGCCCCAGTCCAGCGACTTGCGCGTGACCACGGCCAGCCGCAGCAGCAGCAGCCAGGTCAGGAAGCCGATGCTGAGGACGGCCGCGGCCACGAACAGTACGCGCAGGATGACCAGCCACGCGGGGTGCGGCGGCTGCTTCACCGGCTGTGCGTAGCCGTGGCCTTGCATGGCTGCTCCTGATGCCTGGGAGGGACGGAAGGGACGCGTGGGCCCGCCCGGGGTGCGGCCGGGCGGACGGCACCACTCGTGCGAGGTCGCACCGAGCATATGGCCCACCGCGGACAAGCGGTTCAGGATGTACCGAACCGTTGTCCGGCCGTCTCCGTCAATCCGGCGCGACCGTCCCGTCGGTGAGCCCGTCGTACATGCCGCGCACCAGCTGCTCCCCGAGCCGGCTCGCACGGCGCACCGCCCGCTCGAACTCGTCGAGGGCGCCGAACCGGGCGCCGTAGCGCCGCTGTTCCTCGAGCGGGAGCCGGGGCAGCTGCAGCCGGCGCACGTCCAGGCGGGTGGCCGTGGAGGCGTAGCTGCTGGCCTGGCGGTGGTTGGCCGTGCCGCGCAGGAACCCGGCGAGGAACCAGGGGTCGAGCGCCGCGGGATCGGGGCGCAGGAGCACCAGGTTGCGCCCCAGGGCGGCGCCCGCCGTCGCGCCGTCGACGACGCGCGCCACCGAGCCGCCGCCGAGCACCGGTACGACGACGTCGCCCGGCTCGGTCAGCACGGCCTCCTCCTCGCTCTCCGGGAGCGTCCCGGAGGGTGCGGTGCCGGCGAGCACGTCGTGGTCGGTGAGCACGGGCACGCGCGCGTGACCGCCGTTGCCGCCGGTCCGCAGCAGCAGCGCGCCCCCGCGCGCGAGTTCGCCGACGGTGGTGAGCGGCCAGCGCACGGGCGCGGCCGGCTCGGCGGGCGACGGGGTGAGGTCGGCGGTCAGGCGCAGGGTCTCGCCGAGTCGCTCGCGCACCACCGGGAGCGCCTCCGCGCCCTCGGGCAGGGCCGGGGGCGGCAGGTGGCGGGCGGGCGCGAGGTCCACGTCGTCGTCGAGCAGTTCGATGACCGGCACGGAACGGGCCGAGCCCGGCCGCTCCGCCAGCCGCCCGGTGCGCGCGAAGGAGCGCCACGCGTCGAGGGCGGCGTCCCGGACGGCCGGCCAGTCGGGACCGCCGCGCCCCTCCCCCGCGAACCGCCCGGTGTCCACGAGCAGCACCTCGGGCGCCGCCGGCGTCCGGTCGGGCCGGCGCAGCACCCACACGTGCAGCGGGATGTTGTACGGCGGCGCCGCCCCGACCGGCAGCGCGACCACGGCGCGGAGCGCGCCCCGGCGCAGCAGGTCGGCGCGGATCCGGCGCCCGGAACGGCGGGAGGCGGCGGCGGGCGGCATCAGCAGCACGGCGGTGCCGCCGTCGGCCAGCCGGGCCAGGGCGTGCTGCACCCAGGCCAGCTCGGACTCGGTGCGGGCGGGGAAGCCGTACTCCCAGCGGGGGTCGTAGGCGAGTTCGTCGTGGCCCCAGTTGCGCTCGTTGAACGGCGGGTGGCACAGGACGGCGTCGGCGCGCAGCTCCGGGTGGGCGTCGGCGCGCAGGGTGTCCCCGGCGGCGCCGCGCACGGTGGCGCGCGCGTGCAGCGCGAGCCGCAGCGCGGCGAGGGCGGCAAGGTCGGGGGCGCTGTCCTGGGCGTACAGCTCCTGGTCGGGGCGGGCGTCGACGGCGCGCAGCAGGGCGCCGGTGCCGCAGGCGGGGTCGAGGACGGTGCGGGCGGGGCCGGCGAGGTCGGCCATGAGGCGGGCGAGTTCGGCCGGGGTGAGCGTGTACTGGCGCGGGTTGGCGTCCAGGTGCCGGCCCAGCAGGAACTCGAAGGTCTGCCGCGCGCCGGTCTCGGCGGCGAGTCCTGCGGCGCCGCGCAGGAGGGGGACGGAGGCGAGGAGCTGCGGGCCGGTGGGGGTGCGGAGGGCGGGGGCGGGGCCGGGAGGACCGGCGGGACCCGGGGTGTTCACAGCGCCGGGGAGCTGCGGGCCGGCTTGCGCGTGGTCGGCCGGAGCAGTGTTCACAGGCGCCGGTGAGTTCACAGCCGCCGAGCCGATCTCGGCCCGCACCGTGTGAACGTCGCGGCCGTGCGTGGCGCCGAGGCGGGGGCCGAGCACCTGGTCCAGCGCGCCGGGCAGCATCGCGGCCAGCCGCTCGTCGGAGCCGGCGCTCACGTCGAGCCAGACGGTGGGGCGCTCGTGGATGAGCAGCAGGACGCAGCCGGTGTGCACGAGAGCGGTGACGGGTCCTTCGGGATGCCCGGCGAGCTGCTGCCAGACTCGTTCGCGCAGCGGCACTTCGGCGAGTTTTCCCTGCTTGCGCAGCCAGCCCTCCACTTCGGCGAGGGCGAAGGAGGGGCTGGTCTCGGTGCCGCCGACCGGCTTGGGGAAGTCGGCGTGCCGGCGGCGCCAGTTGCTCACGGCGGCCCGGCCCACGCCGGCGAGTCGCGCGATGCCGGCGGCGGTCACCTCAGTCGCGTTGTCCTGCACAGGCCCCGCTCCCCTCGTCCCATGTGTGCGCAGAGCATACCGACGTACACAAGATCCCGACTTTCACGACGTGTACACAACTGATTCTGTTCATCGTGTTGACTCGGTTCACAGGCTTTGATCTCATTGACCCAGCGAACGAGCGGCCAGCCGGAGGGGGCGGCCGCCGCGTCGGGGAGGGGTCCCGCCATGGCTGTGCACGACACGAACGCGCGCCGGACACCACCACCGCCGCGGCAGGCGCGGCCCGCGCTGCACATCGCACCCTGACCGTCGCCGCCCGTCCACGCCGTCGTCCCCACCCGGTCCGAGCACGCTCGCCGGAGCCGAAGCCCGCAGGCCCGAGGCTCAGCGCCCAGCGCCCAGGCACGCACGCCCGACGCGAGCCGCGGACACCGCACGCACGCCGTACGCCCATCCCCCGATCCACTCATTCCCCGAAGGACTGTCATGCGCCACTCGTCCCGTGCCGTCACGCTGCTCGCCGTCGCGGCACTTCCGCTGGCCCTGTCCGCCTGCTCCTCCGGTTCCTCCGGCTCCTCCTCGGACTCCGGCGCGCACGCGAAGCGGGCCGAGCAGAAGGACCCCAACGCCGGCCTGCTGACCGGTGCGCAGCTCAAGCAGGTGCTGGCGCCCGCGTCGGCCTTCCCGGCCGGGTTCACCGCCGAGGCCGACGGCTCCTCGGACAGCGCGGGCGACTTCCTCTCCCCGTCCGGCCGGAAGGCCGCGAAGCCGGACTGCACGCGGCTGGAGGGCACTTCCTGGATCCAGGTGACCGGTTACAAGGGGGGCGTGTCGTTCGCGCAGAACGACTACGCGAACCACGACAAGACCGAGACGCTGGCCCAGGAGGTCGACGAGTTCCAGGGCACCACGGCGCACAAGGTGATGGCGCAGCTGGAGTCCGTCGCGGCCGAGTGCGCCACCTTCACGGACACGGACATGCACGCCAAGGTGAAGACGACCGGCCGGTCCGCCTCCGGGCTCGGCGACGAGGCCTACACGATCACCCTGACGAGCGGCGCCTGGCAGAACGGCACCACGCTCGTCGCGGCCCGCTCCGGCAGCGCCGTCGTCACCGTGCTGTCCACGCAGGGCAGCGACAACGGCGCCGCGAGCGCGAAGAAGCTGACGGCCCGGATCGTGGACGCCCTGAAGGCCAAGAAGTCCGCCTGATCCACCGAGGGCCGCGGGCCCGCCCGCACCCGCCGGTGCGGGCGGCCCGCCGGCCGCTCCGTCACACCTTCCGCGTCCGCGTCCTCGTCAGCCGCCGCACAGGCTCAGCATCATGCGCTTGTCCGCGGTCGTCACCGGCAGGTCGTACTTCAGCGACACCTGGGCGAAGCGCACGGCGTAGGAACAGCGGACGAGCTTGTTCGGGGGCAGCCAGGCGGCCGGGCCCGAGTCGCTCTTGGCGCCGTTGGCGGGGCCGTCCACGGGGATCAGGTTGAGCGGGTCGTTGGCGATGTCCTCGCGCTTGCCCTTGTCCCAGTGCGAGGCGCCCATCTGCCAGTCGTACGACAGCGGCATGACGTGGTCTATCTGGACCGTGATCGCATGGGACTTCACCCACTCGATCGTCTTGCCGGTGTACGGGTCGCGCAGCGTCATGGAGGTGACGACGCACGTGGAGCCCGCCCGGAAGCGGACCTTCTCGCCGTCACGTTTCAGCAGGTCGTTCCGCGAGTCGCAGCCGTTGTGCGAGAAGGGGATGCCGCCCGGCGCCGAGTCCATCCAGGCGTAGCCGAACTTGTCCCGCTCGTAGCCCGTCTTCGGCCCGCGCCCCTTCGTCGCCACCTTCCCGATCAGCGCCCGCGCCTTCGCCCTGTCGCCGGCGGACGTGATCGCCGCCAGGCCCGGCTTGGTGCCGTCCGGATTGTCCAGAGGGCTCACGGCCCGGCCGTCACCGGCTGTCGAGACGGCGGAACCGGACGGTCCGCCGTCCGCGGGCGGGGCGATGTCCTTGCAGCCGGCGAGCAGGCCGCCGGTGGCCACCACCGCGGCGGATGCCAGGAGTACGCGCCGGCTTCCGCCGCTGTGCCTCAGACGCCTCACGATGCGTTCCCCTTGCTGGTGTTGGTCCGCCGGTGCGGGCGGAACGTCGTTGCCCTTCAAGGTAACCGGCCCGAGGCGGGCGGAAACCGGGGCTCAAAGGGGGCATCAGGGGTGAAACAGGCGCGAGTTGGGGCGTGGTCAGCGGTACGGCCGCCCGCGGTGCGGACGGCCGTGGAGGACCGGGGGGGGGAAGCGGCCAGGAGCGGCAGGTCCTGGCCGCCGGGCTCACGATCCCAGGATCGAGGCCAGGAACTCACCGGCCCAGCCCAGCAGTTCGCGGCCGACCAGCGGCTTGCCGCCGACCTTCGCCGTCTTGGGGCGCGGGACCAGGAGCTGGTGGGCGGCCGGCTTGATGACCGTGCCCGGGTACAGGCGCTTGACCCGCAGCTCCTGCGACTCGCGCAACTCCACCGGCGCGAAGCGGATGTTGGTCCCCTGCAGGACGATCTCGCCGACCCCGCAGGCGCGGGCCAGCATCCGCAGCCCCGCCACCAGCAGCAGGTTCTCCACCGGCTCGGGCAACTTGCCGTACCGGTCGGTGAGTTCCTCGCGGACGGACTTGATGTCCTCCTCGGAGTTCGCCGACGCGATGGCGCGGTACGCCTGCAGGCGCAGCCGCTCGCCCGGCGCGTAGTCGTGCGGGACGTGCGCGTCGACGGGCAGCTCGATCTTGACCTCGAGCGGCGCCTCCTCCTCGATCTCGCCGGTCTCCAGCTGGCGCCGGTAGTCGGCGACGGCCTCGCCGACCATGCGCACGTACAGGTCGAAGCCGACGCCGGCGATGTGGCCGGACTGCTCGCCGCCGAGCAGGTTGCCCGCGCCGCGGATCTCCAGGTCCTTCATGGCGACGTACATGCCCGCGCCCATCTCGGTGTGCTGGGCGATGGTCGCCAGGCGCTCGTGGGCCGTCTCCGTCAGGGGCTTCTCCGGCGGGTAGAGGAAGTAGGCGTAGCCGCGCTCCCGGCCGCGGCCGACGCGGCCGCGCAGCTGGTGCAGCTGGGACAGGCCGAAGGTGTCGCCGCGCTCCACGATCAGGGTGTTGGCGTTGGAGATGTCGATGCCGGACTCGACGATCGTCGTCGAGACGAGGACGTCGAACTTCTTCTCCCAGAAGTCGACGACGACCTGCTCCAGCGCCGACTCCGACATCTGGCCGTGGGCGGTGGCGATGCGCGCCTCGGGGACGATGTCGCGCAGGCGGGCCGCCGCGCGGTCGATGGACTCGACCCGGTTGTGGATGTAGAAGACCTGGCCCTCGCGCAGCAGTTCGCGGCGGATGGCCGCGCCGATCTGCCGCTCCTCGTACGGCCCGACGAAGGTGAGCACCGGGTGGCGCTCCTCGGGCGGGGTGGTGATGGTGGACATCTCGCGGATGCCGGTGACCGCCATCTCCAGGGTCCGCGGGATCGGGGTCGCGGACATGGTCAGCACGTCCACGTTGGCGCGCAGCTTCTTCAGCTGCTCCTTGTGCTCGACGCCGAAGCGCTGCTCCTCGTCGACGATGACCAGGCCCAGGTCCTTGAACTTGGTCTCGGAGGAGAACAGCCGGTGGGTGCCGATGACGACGTCCACCGAGCCTTCCTTCAGGCCCTCCAGGACCGCCTTGGCCTCGGTGTCGGTCTGGAAGCGGGAGAGGGCCTTCACGCTGACCGGGAACTGCGCGTACCGCTCGGAGAACGTGCCGAAGTGCTGCTGCACCAGCAGGGTCGTGGGCACCAGGACGGCGACCTGCTTGCCGTCCTGTACGGCCTTGAAGGCGGCGCGCACCGCGATCTCGGTCTTGCCGTAGCCGACGTCGCCGCAGATCAGGCGGTCCATGGGGACGGTCTTCTCCATGTCCTCCTTGACCTCGGCGATGGTGGTGAGCTGGTCGGGGGTCTCCGCGTAGGGGAAGGCGTCCTCCAGCTCGCGCTGCCAGGGCGTGTCGGCGCCGAAGGAGTGGCCGGGGGCCGCCATGCGGGCCGAGTACAGCTTGATCAGGTCGGCGGCGATCTCCTTGACGGCCTTCTTCGCGCGCGCCTTGGTCTTCGTCCAGTCCGCGCCGCCGAGGCGGTGCAGGGTGGGGGCCTCGCCGCCGACGTACTTGGTGATCTGCTCGAGCTGGTCGGTGGGGATGTACAGGCGGTCGCCGGGCTGGCCGCGCTTGGCGGGGGCGTACTCCACGACCAGGTACTCGCGGGTGGCGCCCTGCACGGTGCGCTGCGCCATCTCGATGTAGCGGCCGACGCCGTGCTGCTCGTGGACGATGTAGTCGCCCGCTTCGAGGGTGAGCGGGTCGATGCTCTTGCGGCGCCGGGCGGGCATGCGGGCGCCGTCGCGGCCGGCGGCCTTCTGGCCGGTGAGGTCGGTCTCGGTGAGGACGGCGAGCCGGAGGGCGGGGTCGACGAAGCCGTGGTCGATGCAGCCGCAGGCGACGTGCACGACGGACGGGGTGGGCTCGCCGAGGTCGGTGTCCAGGCGGGCGGCGATGCCCTCGCCGCCGAGCACCTCGACCGTGCGGGCGGCGGTGCCGTGGCCCTCGGTGACGTAGACCGTGCGCCAGCCGTCGGCGAGCCAGCCCTTGGTGTCGGCGAGCGCCTTGGCGGTGTCGCCGCGGTAGGTCTCGGTGGCGTGCATGCCGAGCTTGAGGGTGTCCGCGTCGAGCTCCTCGTCGGCCGCGAAGGGCGAGACGGACCACCACATCATGTCCAGCTCGCGGGCCCGCTCGCGCACGTCGGCGATGGACCACAGGGAGGCCGCGCCGACGTCGATGGGCGCCTCGCCGCCGCCGGCGGTGGCCGCCCAGGAGGCCTGGAGGAACTCCTGGCTGGTGGCGACCAGGTCGGCGGCGCGGGTGCGGACCCGCTCCGGGTCGCACACGACGGCCATGGCGCCCTTGGGCAGCACGTCGAGCAGCAGTTCCATGTCGTCGACGAGGACGGGGGCGAGGGACTCCATGCCCTCGACGGCGATGCCCTCGGCGATCCTGTTGAGCAGTTCGCCCAGCTCCGGGTGCTGTTCGGCGAGGGCACGCGCGCGTGCGCGCACGTCGTCGGTGAGCAGCAGTTCGCGGCAGGGCGGGGCCCACAGGCCGTGCTCGGCGACCTCCAGGGAGCGCTGGTCGGCGACCTTGAAGTAGCGGATCTCCTCGACGTCGTCGCCCCAGAACTCGACGCGCAGGGGGTGTTCCTCGGTGGGCGGGAAGACGTCCAGGATGCCGCCGCGCACGGCGAACTCGCCGCGCTTCTCGACGAGCTCCACGCGCGCGTAGGCGGCGGCCGCGAGGGCCTCCACGACCTCGTTCAGGTCGGCGGTCTGCCCGGTTCTCAGGGCCACCGGCTCCAGGTCGCCGAGCCCCTTGACCTGCGGCTGGAGCACGGAGCGCACGGGCGCGACGACCACGGAGACCGGGCCGGTCTCGGGGTCGTCCGGGCGGGGGTGGGCGAGGCGGCGCAGGACGGCGAGGCGGCGGCCGACGGTGTCGCTGCGGGGGCTGAGCCGCTCGTGCGGGAGGGTCTCCCAGGAGGGGTACTCCACGACGCCCTCGGGGGGCAGCAGCGAGCGCAGGGCCATCGCGAGGTCCTCGGCCTCGCGGCCGGTCGCGGTGACCGCGAGCACGGGGCGGCCGGCCTCGCGGGCCAGGGCGGCCACCGCGAAGGGGCGGGCCGCCGGGGGGCCGACGAGGTCGACGTGCATGCGGTTGCCGTCCGCGGCCGCGGTGACGGCTTCCGCGAGGGCGGGGTCCTTGACGACGGCGTCGAGCAGACCGTGCAGGCTCATTCGGGGCGGCTTTCGTCCGTGGGGCGGGCAACGCGAACCACCCGACACGCGGGGCGGGCCGGGGGTTCCCAGGGTACGTCGCCCGGGGGCGGATCACCCGCGGGAGTGAACGGAGTACGACGTCACGGCGGTCCCCGCACGACGGAACCCGGCGCCGAGAAGCCCCCCGTGGCTTCTCGGTGCCGGGTCCGTCCCCCGTGTCCCCCGTGTCCCCCGTCCTGAACGGTCCCGGACGGTTCCCCGGGGCTACTCCGTCGCGATCGCGTTCAGCACGTTCATCCGGCCCGCCCGGAACGCCGGGATCAGGGCGGCGAACAGGCCCACGAAGGCCGAGGCGACGAAGACACCGATGATCGTCGGCCAGGGGATGTCCAGGACGTCGAAGCCGCTGAGGGCGAGGAGCCGCTGGGCGGTCGCGCCCCAGCCCATGCCGAGGCCGAGGCCCAGCAGGGCGCCGAAGACGGCGATCACCACGGACTCCAGGCGGATCATGCGGCGCAGCTGGCGGCGGGAGAGGCCGATGGCCCGCATGAGGCCGATCTCCCGGGTCCGCTCGACCACCGACAGGGCCAGGGTGTTCACCACGCCCAGGACCGCGACGATGATCGCCAGGGCCAGCAGGCCGTAGATCATGTTCAGCAGCTGGCCGATCTGGTCCTTCAGCGCCTGCTTGTAGTCGGTCTGGTCGCGCACGGTGTACTGCGGGTACTTGTGCAGGGCCGACTTGAGCGCCTTGTACGCGGTGTCCTGCTGCCCGTCCCTGGCGCTGGCGAAGACGATCTGGTCGAGGGGCATCTTGCCGGCCGGCACGTACTTGGCGAGCGTGGCGATGGAGGTGTACTTGGCGCCCTGGTCGATCACCTCGTCGCTGCTGGTGATCGCGCGGACCGTCAGGTGGGCGGTGGCGCCGTCCCGGAACGCCACGGTGATCTTCGAGCCGAGGTGGATGCCGTGGGCCTTGGCGAACTTCTCGTGCACGGACATCGAGTCGGGCAGGTAGGCGTCCAACAGGTCGCCGGCGACGGTCTTCTTGCGCAGGTCGGTGGCGTAGCTCGGGTCGGCCGCCGTGATGTCGGTGTCCTTGAGCGTCTTGCCGTCGGGGGTGGTGAAGTCGGCGACGGTGGGCCGGTACTCGGTGACCCGCGCCAGGCCCGGGGTGTCCTTGACGGCCCGCACCGCCTGCGGGGTGATGACCTCGCCGCGGTCGCTCATGACGATGAAGTCCGTGCCGACGGTCTTGTCGAGCTGGTCGGTGGCGGAGGCCACCATGGAGGAGCCGACCACGGACAGGCAGGCCACCAGGGCGAGGCCGATCATCAGGGCGGCGCCGGTGGCTCCGGTGCGGCGCGGGTTGCGCAGCGCGTTGCGCTCGGCCATGCGGCCCACGGGGCCGAAGACCCGCAGCAGGACCGCGCCGAGGACGCGGACCAGGCCGCCGGCCAGCAGCGGGCCGATGACGACGAAGCCGATCAGGGTCAGCACCACGCCGAGTCCGAGCAGGGAGGAGCCGGCCTTGGCCTTGTCGGCGGTGGCGGCGGCGAACAGGCTCGCGCCGCCGGCGCCGGTGAGGACGAGGCCGACGACGGCCCGCACGACTCCCGCGCGAGCGTCGGCCGGGGCGTGCGCGTCGCGCAGGGCGGCCATCGGGGAGACCTTGCCGGCGCGCCGGGCGGGCAGGTAGGCCGCCAGGACGGTGACCACGACGCCCAGGAGCAGGCCGAGGACCGGAGTCGTCCAGGCGACGGTCAGGTCGTCGGTGGACAGGTGCATGCCGATCTGGCCCATGAGCTTCATCAGCCCGACCGCGATCCCGACGCCCGCGCCGACGCCGAGCACGGAGCCGATGACGCCCAGCAGCAGCGCCTCGATGAGCACGGAGCGGTTGACCTGGCGGCGGGAGGAGCCGATGGCGCGCATCAGGCCGATCTCGCGGGTGCGCTGCGCGACCAGCATCGAGAAGGTGTTGATGATGAGGAAGATGCCTACCAGGAAGGCGATCCCGGCGAAGCCGAGCATCGCGTACTTCATGACGTTCAGGAAGCTCTCGACGCTCTTCTGGTTGGCGTCGGCGACCTCCTTGGCGGTCTGCACCCGGTAGCCGCGGCCGAGTTCGGCGATCACGTTCTTCTTCAGCCGCGCGTCGGTCACGCCCTTGGCGGCGGTGACGTTGACGTCGGTGTAGACGCCGGTCCGGCCGACCAGGGTCTGCTGGGCGGTCCTGGTGTCCAGGTAGAAGATCGCCGCGCCGGGGTTGGTGACGGTGAAGGTGGCGATGCCGGACACGCGCGCGTGGTGCGTGCCGAGGGCGGTGATGACGCCGATGTCGTCACCGAGCTTCAGGTGGTGCTTCTCGGCGGTGTCGGCGTCGACCATGATCTGGCCGGAGCCGTGCGGCGCCGCACCGGAGGTGATCTTCATGGTGCGGGCGTCGTTGCCGTTCCAGCTGCCGACGATGGTCGGGGCGCCGCTGTTGGGCGAGAGCTTGTCCAGGTCGCGGTCGACGACGGTGACCGAGGTGGAGAACACCGTGCCTTCGGCCGCCTTCACCCCCTGGACCTTGCGGATCTCGCCCACCACGGAGGCCGGCAGCACGGGCGGCCGGCCCGTGCGGGAGGTCGTCTGGCCGGTGTCGGAGGAGCCCTTGGCGGTGACCTTGACGTCGGAGGAGGTGGCCTGGAACAGCTTGTCGAACGTCGTGTTCATCGTGTCCGTGAAGACGAGCGTCCCGCAGACGAAGGCCACCGACAGCAGCACGGCGACCGCCGAGAGGGCCATGCGGCCCTTGTGCGCGAAGAAGTTGCGCAGCGAGGTCTTCAGGACGGTCATGACGTGCGCCCCCGGGCGTCGAAGTCCTTCATCCGGTCCAGGACCTGCTCGGCCGTCGGCTGGTGCATCTCGTCGACGATCCGGCCGTCGGCGAGGTAGAGCACCCGGTCCGCGTACGACGCGGCCACCGGGTCGTGGGTGACCATCACGATGGTCTGGCCGAGTTCGTCCACCGAGCGGCGCAGGAAGCCCAGGATCTCCGCTCCCGCTCGCGAGTCGAGGTTTCCGGTCGGCTCGTCCCCGAAGATGATCTCCGGGCGGGCGGCGAGCGCCCGGGCCACGGCGACGCGCTGCTGCTGGCCGCCGGAGAGCTGGGTGGGCCGGTGCTTGAGCCGCCCGGCGAGCCCGACGGTCTCCACCACGCGGTCCAGCCAGGCCTTGTCCGGCTTGCGGCCGGCGATGTCCATGGGCAGCGTGATGTTCTCGATCGCGTTCAGCGTCGGCAGCAGGTTGAAGGCCTGGAAGATGAACCCGATGCGGTCGCGGCGCAGTTGGGTGAGCTTCTTGTCCTTCAGGCCGGTGATCTCGGTCTCGTCCAGGTAGATCTGCCCGCTGGTGACGGTGTCGAGGCCGGCGAGGCAGTGCATCAGCGTGGACTTGCCGGACCCGGAGGGGCCCATGATCGCGGTGAAACGCCCGCGGGCGATGTCCACGTCGACGTGGTCGAGGGCGACGACACGGGTCTCACCGGACCCGTACGCCTTGACTACCTGCCGGGCCCGCGCGGCAACGGCCGTAGGCCCTCCAGTGCCCCCGTGCCTGGGAATGGTCACAGCCGAAGTCACGGTATGTCTCCTATGTCGGTCTACACGTCGGTGGATGCGCTCCTCAGTCGCGGAGCGTCGTGCCGGCTACGCCGTCGAGTCTCGCGTGCGACCGGCGTGCCGCGCGCTGGTGCGAAGCCCCCTCTTGTGCGGGGGTAAACCCCACCCCCGCCGGTTCGGTCGGCCGCCCCCCAGCGGCGTAAAGCCAGGTTAAGGACGGCACCCGGTCCGTCTCGTCCTCCGGGGGGACGAACCCTCCCCGACCCCTGGTACGGAGGAACCCCTAGGGGACCTCCACCGCCGGGTGGAGACCTCCTCGGGGTCCGCTCCACCCCCGGGCCCGGCCAGGCTCCACCCTTCCGCCGCGTCAGGGTCAACCCGGGCCGGACGGGAGATCCGTGCAGTAAGCGCATACCGACTGGCTAGTTTGGTGAAAACCCCGCGCGGCGCCGACCCCGCGAGTAGCGTGCGTGACTCGCCCGTCACCCCCCTCCCTGCGGTCCGCCGCCACGGACCGAAGCCGCGCAAGGAGCCCGGGATGTCCTTCGACCCGCCGCACCAGCCCTCCCACCTCACCTACCCCTGGCAGCCGCCACCCCCCGAACCGCCCCACCCGCGCCGCACACCGCCCCGCGCGTCCCTCGGACACCACAGCGACCTGCGGGTGCTGCGCGGCGCCTACCGCCGCCAGCGCCGCACCGCGACCCTCACGGCGCTCGGCTACTTCACGCTCTTCCTCGTCCTGTCCGCGTGCGCGCCCGGCGTCATGACGCACACCGTCACCGACGGCATCCCCGCCGGCCTGCTGCTCGCCCTGCTCCAACTCCCCGTGACCTGGCTGGCGATCGCCCTGTACGAGCACACCGCGCGCCGCCGGGTCGACCCGCTCGCCGAGCGCATCCGCAAGGAGGCCGCACTGGACGCGCGACGGGGGGCCGCCCGATGACCGTCCCCGCCGGACCTACCGGTTTCAGCGGCTCCGCCCAGGAGATGTCCCTGGTCGCCTTCTCCGCCGTCGCCACCCTCACCCTGCTGCTGTGCGTGATGACCGGCCCGGACCGCGACGACCTCGACGAGTTCTACACCGGCTACGGCTCCCTGTCCCCGCTGCGCAACGGCCTGGCCATCGCCGGCGACTACATCTCCGCCGCCACCGTCCTCGGCACCGGCGGGGTGATCGCCCTGTGCGGCTACGACGGTGTCGTCCTCGCCCTCAGCACGGCGCTGTCGCTGCTGCTGCTGATGTTCCTGCTGGCCGAACCGCTGCGCAACGCGGGCCGGTTCACCATGGGCGACGCGCTGACCCGCCGGATGCCGGGCCGCTGGGTGCGGATCACGGCGTGCGCGGTGACCATCGCCTCGCTGCTGCCGCTGATGCTGGTCCAGCTCGCCGGCACGGGGCAGCTGATGGCGTTCATCCTCGGCTTCTCGGGCGAGTCCCTGCAGACCGGCTGCGTCGTCGGACTGGGCGCCCTGATGATCGCCTACGCGGCCATCGGCGGCATGAAGGGCACCGCCCTCATCCAGATCCTGAAGATCGTGATGCTGGTCGGCTCGGGCGCCGTGGTCGCCCTGCTGGTCCTGCACCGCTTCGACTGGGACCCGGGCGCCCTGTTCGCCGCCGCCGCCCGGCAGAGCGGGGCGGGACCCGCCTTCCTGCACTCCGGGCTGGAGTTCGGCACCGCGGGCCGGTCCCGCCTCGACATGATCGCCTCGGAACTGACCGTCGTCCTCGGCGGCGCCTGCCTGCCCCACATCACCATGCGGATGTACACCGCCTCCAGCGCCCGCCAGGTGCGCCGCTCGCTGTCCTGGGCGGTGTCGCTGGTGGCGCTGTTCGTCCTCGTCGTCACGGTGGTCGCGCTCGGCGCCACCGCCCTGGTGGGCCGCACGGCGATCACGACGGCCGACCCGCAGGGCAACACCGCCTACCTGCTGGGCTCCCGGGCGGCGTTCGGCGCCGGCGTGTCCACGGCGGAGACCTTCCTGTTCACCCTGGTCACCACCGCCATCTTCCTGACCCTGCTCGCCTCCGTGGCCGGAATGATCCTCGCCTGCGCCAACTCCCTCGCCCACGACGTCTTCGCCGCCCGCGGACGGCAGATGCCGGCCCGCCGGGAGATGACCCTGGCCCGGCTGTCGGCCCTCGCCATCGGCGTCCCGACGATCCTGCTGGCCACCCTGGTGCAGCACCACAGCCTGCAGCCGCTGGTCACCCTCTCCTTCTGCCTGGGCGCCTCCGCGATCGCCCCGGCCCTGGTGTACAGCCTCTTCTGGCGCCGCTACACCCGCCTCGGGCTCATGGCCACGCTGATCGGCGGCTCGCTGACCGTGCTGCTGCTCATGCCGGGCACCAACCTCGTCTCCGGCTCCCCCGTCTCGGCGTTCCCGGACGCCGAATTCAACTGGTTCCCGTTCACCACCACCGGCATCGTCTCCATCCCGGCCGGATTCCTCCTCGGCTGGCTCGGCACGATCGCCTCCGGCCGCCGCACGGCCGAGGAGCAGCGGCGGCAGTACGAGGCGGTGGAGGGCTGGATCCTGGCGGGGGCGGTGCGCCGGGGGAGATGAGGGCGCCCGCCCGCGGAGTGTTCACCGTCCGAAGGGGTGTCCGCCGTCCGAGGGGGCTGTGCGCCGTCCGCCCGCCCTAGTCCAAGGCGGCGCGGCCCTTCAGGGAGATGAGACTGTCGCGCACCGAGTCCATGTGCGCCTGGACGTCGTCCCAGGTCTCGCCGTGCTCCCGCAGGACCTGTTCGGTCTCCAGGGTGACGCGCTCCTCGTGCAGGCGCGCCGCGACGAGCAGCTCGGCGGCACACGCGCGTGCCTCCTCCTGGCAGCGGCGCGCCGACTCCTCGGTCTCGGCGAGCGTCCGCTCCGCCTGCGCCAGGGCGCTCTCCGCGCGCGTGACCGCCCCGGCGTACCAGGCCTCGAACGCGGCCAGCCGTTCGGTCTCCTCGCGCTCCTGCGCGGCCCAGCGCTCGGCCTGCTCCGCGGCCTGCTCGGGGAGCAGGCGGGTGGTGCGCCGCCGTACCTCGCGCAACTGGGCGAGCGCCTCACCGCGTCCGGCCTTCACCTCGCGCCGGGTGCCGACGCGGATGTCCTCGGCCTCGGCGTGCGCCGCGAGCACGCGCCGGCGGGCGTGCTCCTCGGCGTCCACGCGGAGCGCGTCCGCCGCCTCCCGCGCCTCCCGGCACACCACCAGGGCGCGCGCCTCGGCCCGCGCCACCTGCTCCTGCGTCTCGCGCCGCGCCCGTTCCCGGACCTCCGCCGCCTCCCTCAGCACCAGCTGGTACAGGCGCCGCGCCTGGTCCCCGAGGCTCTCGTACGTCTGCGGCGCGAGCGCCGCCACCTCCCCGCCGAGCCGCGCGAGCTCCGCCTCCATCTCCTTGGCCAGCACGGTCAGCCGCGCGGCACGCTCCCAGGCGGCGTCGCGCTCCTGCGACAGCACCTCGAGGAAGGCGTCGACCTGTGCGGGGCGGTAACCACGCCCCCGGACCCGCACGAGGCCGTGCGGCCTCGTCGCTGCGCTGCTCACCCTGGGAACCCCTCTCCGGCGGACCTGCACGACACGATGAGTTCGCGCACATCTTGATGGATGGGGCATAAATGGACATAACGCGACACTCCGCGGGCATGTCACGGTCGAAATCTCACGGAACGCGAACGCAACGTGCCCTCCACGCACGCGCGTGAAGGGCACGAAGGGACCCACGGCGACCCACGAGGGGTGCGGCTCCTCAGGCGGACGTCACAGCAGCCCGTCCCACATCTGCTCCAGCAGCACCGACCACCAGCTCTCCGGCGAACCGAGCGCCGCCGGGTCGAGCGAGGCCAACTGGGCCTGGAAGTCCACCGTCCAGCGGCCCGCCTGCTCCTGGTTCAGCCCGTGCCTGAGCCGCCACATCCGGCCCAGCAGCGCCAGGCACCGCGCGAACTCCGGCAGGCCGGTGTTCACGAACTGCGGCGGCACCGGCCCACCGCCCGGGCCCGCCTCCACGGGCACCGCGACGATGTTCGCCGTCCCGTACTGCACACAGACCGCCTTGCCGAAGTCCGTCCCCATCACGAGGTACGACCCCGCGTCCGGGGCCGGCTGCACCCCGCGCTCGGCCGCCAGCTCCGCCAGCGTCGGCACCGGACGACCCGGCTGGGCCTGCGCCCAGAAGAACGGGCCCAGATCCACCGGCAGCCCGGCCACCACCAGCGTGTGCGCCACGATCGGCGGGACACCCTGCCGCGACACCGCCTGCTGCTCGAACCGGAACACCCCCGGCCCGAACACCGACGCCAGCTCCTGCCCGATCGCCTCCGGCGGAACCGGCGGCGCCGCCTGCACCGGCGGCAACGGCGCCCGCACCGGCGCCGGCCGCGCGGGACCGTCCGCCACCTGGTGCAACTCGCCCTGGTGCGCCAGCAACTGGCGCATGCCCTGCTGCCGGCTCGCGTGATCCGTGCCGTACGGCGCGATGGACGTGATCCGCGCCTGCGGCCACTGCTCCCGGATCATCCGCGCGCAGTACGCCCCCGGCAGCTCGCACGACTCCAGCTCCGTGTGCAGCTCCAGCACCTGGTCCGGCGGCACGTTCATCGCCCGCAGCTCGTGGAAGATCTGCCACTCCGGGTGCGGCGTGCCCGGCGCCGAACGCCGGATCAGCTGCTGCTCCGAACCGTCCTGCGCGCGGTAGCGCAGCACGGCCTGGTACCCCGGACCCACCGTCGGCTGCCCCTGCTGCGGATACCCGTACGCAGGAGGCTGCCCCGGCACCGGCGCACCCGGCGGCGGCATCACACCGGGCGGCGGCATCGCACCCGGCGCAGGCACCGCACCGGGCGGCACGGGCTGCGGAGCACCCGGGACACCCGGAGCGCCGGGCGGCATGCCGGGCGCTGGCGGCGGAGGCGCACCCGGGCCGGCCACGGGCGGCGCGGCCAGCACGGTCTCCGCGTGGTGCACGCCACCGGAGCCACCGCCCGGCACACCCGGGACCCCCGGCGGCTGCGGGGCACCCGGGCCCGCGGGCGGCTGCGGCGCGCCGGGCACGGGCGGCATGCCCGGGGCACCCTGCGCGAACGGAGCGCCGGGAGCCCCGGGAGGCTGCGGCGCCTGCTGACCCGGATCGGCGAACATGGTGGCCGCGTGGTGGAACGCGTTGCCCGGCGGCGTGCCACCGGGCACGCCCGGCGCGGCGGGCGGCCGGGGCGCACCCGGTGCGCCCGGACCGCCGGTCCCCTCCGGCCCCTCGGGGCCGAGCGACGACACCAGCTGCGTCGGCACGTACCCGCCCGGAGGCGTCCCCGGCGCGGGCGGGCCCGCCGGACGGGCGCCCGGCACCCCCGGAGCACCCGGCGGCGGAGGCGGAGGCGGCGCACCCAGCCCACCGCGCCCCTTGCGCGGCGGCGGCGCGGCCTTGCTCGTCGCGGCGTCCGCGATGTCCGCGGCGTTCGGCGCCGGCGACCGCCCCGAAGCGGCCGGCCCGGCCGGAGGCTGCGGCGCGTGCGGGGCCACGGGCGCACCCGGGGCCTGCGGGTAGCCGTACGAGGGCACGCCCGGCGGGGGCGTGCCCGGAACGGCCGGAGGCGGCGCCGGATAGCCGTACGACGGCGCACCCGACGGCGGCGGAGGAGGAGCCGTACCGCCCTGCGGGGTGTCCAGCGCCGGAGCGACCGCCGTGGGCGGCAGCTGACTGCCACCCGACATCAGCGCCGTCTTCGCGTCCGCCGCCGCCGGCGGCCGCGGCGGGACACCGTCCCGATCGCTCAACGGCGGCGCGAACACCGTCTCGGGCAACGGCACCGAACGATCCTCACCGGCATCGGCGTTGGTGTCCGTACCGGCCCACGGCGTGGCCCCGGCGGGCACCTCCGGCGCACCCGGCACCCGGTCCCGCGGCTCCTCGCCGGCCCCGGCGTCCGCCCCCACCGGCACCCCGGCCTGCGTCCGCGCGAGCCCACCGGAAACGGCGACACCCGCACCCGACCCGGCACCCGCATCGGCAGCCCCGGCAGCCGGCCACGACGCACCGCTCCCGGCGCCACCGGCCGCCGGCACCCCCGCCTGCGCAGCGACACCCGCACCCGGCCCGGCACCCGCATCGGCAGCCCCGGCAGCCGGCCACGACGCACCACTCCCCGGCCCGCCGGCGCCATCGGCCGGCGCCCCCGCAAACCCACCGGCAGCGGCGACACCCGCACCAGCACCCGCGTCCGCGGCCCCCGGCCGCCGATCCGGAATACCCAGCTTGTCCGCCGCCTCCTGCAACCACTCCGGCGGACTCAGCAGGAACGACGTCTGGTTCAGATCCACCCGCGCCGCGGCCGGCACCGGCACCGCGTCCTCGACCTCGTCACCGCGCCCGTACTCCTCCTCGTACCGGCGGATCACCTCACCCACCGGCAGCGCCGGCCACAGCGTCGCCTCACCGCTGTCCCGGGCGATGACCAGCCGCTGCCCACCCGCGTCCGAACGCGGACCCTCGGCACGGTCCTCACCCCACACCACGAAACCCAGCTCGAACTCCCGCACCCGCACCTCACGGTGCTGGTACGCCGGGACGTCCCCGTTGATCCACTCCTCGGCGCGCTCCTGCGCCTGCGCGAAGGTCACCATCGCCCGCAGCTCACTCCCCCACCGCACCGGAAGACACCGGGACGGGGCGCGCGAAACCACCGTCCACCATCAGATTCGCCACCGTCTCCAACTCCGGCGGACTGCCCGCCAGACGCGACAGGAACACGTCGAAGTCCTCACCGCACGGCAGCAGCAACCGCTCCACCCGCTCCGCCGGGGACCAGCCGGGATCCACGTCCCGCACATCGTCGTACGCGCAGAACCACACCGAACCGGCCCGCTCACCGCGCACCTTCACCGCGAGCAGACCCCCCTGCACGAAACCGACGCCCAGGTAGTCCTTCGTCAGATGGTCGCGCAGACACTTGTTCACGTACACCAGGTCGTTGACCGCCGCCTCGTCCCGCACCGTGAAGAACGGCTGGTCCAGCAGCAACCCCAACTCGGCGTCCAGCGCCGTACCCACCGGCGCACACCCGCCCGCCGCCTTCAGGAACGAGCGGTACGCACCCGGCAACCGGTACCCCAGGTCCTCCTCGACCCCCTGCACCTGCGCCTCCGACACCGCCACACCCGACTTCGGCAGCCCGAAGTGCGCCGGACGTGTCTCCTGCAACGGCCGCGTCCCCCGCTTGCCCTGGTCCACCCGGGCCGTCGCCACCCCACCGTGGTGCCGCAGCAACGCCTTCACCTCGACCGGAACCAGCTCCAGCCGCCGCGACCCCACCACGTGATGCCACGTCCACCCGTGCGGCGTCGCCACATCCGGCACCGTGTCCCACAACTCGTGCCCCGACGCCGCCAAAGCCGCGTTCGCCGACACGTAGTCCGTCAGCCGCAACTCGTCGACCCCGAAACCCTCCGGCGGCTCGGCGATCTCCGCCGCCGCACGCGCATAGGGTGAGAAATCCGGGTAACCACCCTCGTCGACCCGTACCCCTCTCGGGTGACGTGCCGCCCGGACCGGATCCGGGAAATGCACGACCTGCCCGGCATAGGCCGCGTTCGGCGGCGCGGCTTGCTGCCCGAGCCGACCTGTCGTCATGGCGGTTGCCCCCTGCGGCGTCATCTCTGGCCTGTACGGCGCTGTCGATCGCGGATGCCGACAGCCTATGCGGTACACGCACCCCGGTCACCGGCCCGCCGTCCCAGCCGCCCCGACCCGCCCCCGCCTCCGTGACCAGCCGTCACCCCACCGTCACCACCCAACCCGCCCCTGGCGTGTCGCGGCGCCCCAGCTTCCCGACCGGCCACGGCATTTGGCACTCTGTGTCCCTCCGGGGGATGCAACAGGAGGGGAAGACGAGCATGAACGACACACTGCGGACCGGAGGTTCCGACGTGCGGTCCGGCGACCCCCGCATCGGGTGGAGCGGCCCCGGCGCACCCCCCGCCCCCACCCTCCAGCACCGCCGCGACGGCATCCTGCCCACCGTCGCCGCCGCCCTCTCCGTCCGCGGCGCCACCCTCACCGGCACCGCCGCCCGCGGCGACCAGCCCCCGCCCCTGCACCCCCTCGTCCAGGACTTCCTCGACACCCTCACCAGCGCCCAACGCGACCGCTTCACCGGCCGCTGCGCCGAGACGATCCTCATCTCACGCCACCTCACCGCCGCCGACGCCGCCCGCAGCAAACGCGCCGCCCGCAAACCCATGACCAACGGCGAAGCACGCAGAGCCCTCAAGCAGGCCAAACTCACCGCCCGCCGCATACGCGAGGACGGCGACCCCCTCCACGGCAGCTTCGCCACCCCCTGCCGCGCCTGCACCGCGCTCAGCGCCCACTTCGGCGTCCGCATCGTCGACCCCGCCGGCACCTGACCCACGAACCACCCCGCGCGAGCCGGCACCCGGCCGTACAGAACCCACCACCCCGCACCACGATCGAAGGGCCGATGCACCCCGACCGCACCTCCCCCAGTCTCGGCTCCGCTCGACCGGGGGGACCCTCAACCCGCTTCCCCGTACCCGTCGACGCCGCCCTGCGCGCCGCCGGCTGGCAACCCGGACGCTGGGACATAAAACAAGCGGAGATCTGGGCCGACACCCTGCGCGACCACACCTCACCCGCCGGACACCGGCACAGCGTCTTCCCCGCCGCCGTCGAAGCCTGGGCCGAATTCGGCGGCCTGCGCATCACCCCCACCGGCCCCGGCCGCCAAGTAGCCCCCGCCGTCCTGCACCTCGACCCCCTGCACGGCCTCCACAGCGCCCGCACCCTCGGCGACCTCGGCCGCGCCCTCGCCACCGAGGTCAGCCCCCTCGGCGAGGAGACCGACACCGGCGCCCTCCTCGCCATCGACGCCGAAGGCCGCGTCTACACCCTCGACCACACCGGCGACTGGTACGTCGGCCCCGACATCGACCACGCCCTGTCCACCCTCGTCGCCGGCACCGCCCCCGTACGCCTCACCACCGGCTGACCCCCGACGCCCCCCGCGTCACACCGCCGGAATCACCGCCGACACCCGGAAACCCCCCGCGTCCGTCGGCCCCGACACGAACACCCCGCCCAGCGCCAGCACCCGCTCCCGCATCCCCACCAGGCCGTTGCCACCCGACGGCAACCGCGCCGCCGACGCCGACCCCGGCTCCGGGGGCGGCTCGTTCTCCACCTGCATCGCGATCTCCGCCCCCCGGTGCGCCAGCCGCACGTACGTCTTCGCACCCGCCGCATGCTTGTGGACGTTCGTCAACGCCTCCTGCACCACCCGGTACGCCGTCTGCTCCACCTCACGCGCGTACGACCGCACGTCCCCCTCGACCGACAGATCCACCACCATGCCCGCCGCCGCCGACTGCCCGACCAGCTCCTCCAGCTCCTCCAGACACGGCCCCTCCACCTCCTCCGCGACCCGCGCCGCGGCCTCCGCCGCCGCCACCCCCATCGCCGCCAGCGACACCGACGCCGCACGCCGGCCCGCGTCCTCCCCCGCCCGCAGCACCCCGAGCATCTCCCGCAACTCGGTCAGCGCCTGCCGCCCCATGTCCCCCACCAGCGCGGCGTTCCGCACCGCCTTCTCCGGATCCTTCCGCGCCACCGCCTGCAACGCCGCCGCGTGCACCACCATCAGACTCACCCGGTGCGCCACCACGTCGTGCATCTCCCGGGCGATCCGCGTCCGCTCCTCGTTGCGCGCCCACTCCGCCCGCTCCTCCGCCCGCTCCGCGAGCAGCTGAAGCTCCCGCTCCAGCGAGTCGGCCCGCTCCCGCAAGCTCTCCATCAGCCGGCGCCGCGCCCCCACGTACAGCCCCAGCAGCACCGGCGGCGCCGTCAGCCCGAGCGAGGTCGTGATCGAGGCGAACGGCACGAACCAGTCGCCGAGGGTCAGATCACCCCGCGCCATGTCCTGCCGCACCCGCACGAACGTCACGATCATCGTGCCCAGCAGACTCATCCCCGCCAGCGCCACGACGATCCGCCGCGGCACCTCGCACGCGGCCAGCGTGTACAGGCCGACGATGCCCATCAGGAAACCCATCTGGGCCGGCGTGATCGCGATCGCGACCAGCACGACGGCGATCGGCCACTTCCGCCGCACCAGCAGCACGGAACCGGCGACCAGCCCGAACACGATCCCCACCGGCAGCGGGATCCCCGCGTCCCGCGCGAACGGAATCCCCTCGGCACCGCACTCCACCGCCGACACCAGCGCGAGACTCCCGTCGAGCACCGCACTGCGCCACCTGGCCCACCACCAGGGGCCGGTCAGGGCCCTGGCGTGCTCTTCCCCCGTCGTGGTCATGCCTCCAGCCTACGGGCGGGGGCGCGGCCATTTCCGGTGACTTTCGCCTACCGGCGGTGTGCACATCCCGTGACGGCCCGACCTCGAAACTCCCCCATATCCATCGAACTGCTGAACGTGGGCCGTTCGACTGCGGAATGGGGCATTCCGTCCGGACGGTATGCGGTATGACACACGCACCGAGCAAATACGCCGACTTCGAGGTACTGCGCGAGAGGGCGGCCGCCTTACGGCGGGCGGGGCTCAGCCGGCGGCAGATCCGCGACCGACTGCACGTCGACAACAACGACATCCTCAACCGACTGCTGGAGGGCGAGCCGCCTCCCGAGTGGACCAAGCGCCCGAACGCGAAGGACGACCTGAGGGAGAGGGCGCGGGAGCTACGGCTCCAGGGCTGGACGTACGACCGGATCCAGGTGGAGCTGGGGTGTTCGAAGAGCTCGATCTCGTTGTGGGTGCGGGATCTGCCGCGGCCGGAGCGACGTGACCCGTCGGAGCAGGCAAAGCTCGCGGCCCGGAAGCGGTGGGAGCATGAACCGGCTGTGCGTGACGAGGAGCGGCAGAGGACGAAAGCGGCGGCCGCAAGCGAGATCGGCTCGATGACCGGGCGCGAGCTCTTCGTGACGGGCGTCGCCCTCTACTGGGCCGAGGGAGCCAAGGACAAGCCGTACGCCCGGCGCGAGAAGTTGCAGTTCGTCAACAGCGACCCCGGAGTGATCCGGATCTACCTCGCCTGGCTGGACCTGCTTGGCGTCGAGCGCGAACGGCTCCGGTACCGGCTCATGATCCACGAGACGGGCGATGTCGAGGGCACCCAGCAGTATTGGGCCGACCTCATCGGCGTGGATGTCTCCGTGTTCCAACGGACGACCATCAAGAAGCACAACCCCAAGACGGTCCGCAAGAACGTGGGTGAGAACTACCGGGGGTGTCTCGTGGTCACTGTTCTGCAGGGTGCAGAGCTGTACCGTCGCATCGAGGGCTGGTGGTACGGCATAGTAGGTGCTGCTTCCGCGACCGATAAAAAGAATCGGACATAGCGGATTTAGGATCCCGGATCGTCTAACGGTAGGACAAACGGTTTTGGTCCGTTGAATGAGGGTTCGATTCCTTCTCCGGGAGCCTTGAGAACAGCGGGCCCTGACTGCACTGTCAGGGCCCGCACTCGTACCCCCCGAAATTCACCCCGGTATCCTGCGGCTGTCACCCCCACCCATCCAGAGCCGAAGGGCAACCCCGTGAGCGCCATTCGCCCGGCAGCCGTCGTCGTTCTCGCAGCGGGTGAGGGCACCCGTATGAAGTCGGCCACACCGAAGGTCCTGCACCAGATCTGCGGCCGTTCCCTCGTCGGGCACGTGCTCGCCGCCTCCCGTGAGCTGGAGCCGGAGCACCTGGTCGTCGTCGTGGGCCACGCCCGGGAGCAGGTCGCCGGGCACCTGGGCGAGATCGACCCCGCCGCCCGCACCGCCGTGCAGGAGCAGCAGAACGGCACGGGGCACGCCGTGCGGATGGGCCTGGAGGAGCTGGGCGGTTCGGTCGACGGGACCGTCGTGGTGGTGTGCGGGGACACGCCCCTGCTGACCGGCGAGACCCTGAAGCGGCTCGCGGCCACGCACGAGAGCGACGGCAACGCGGTCACCGTGCTGACCGCCGAGGTGCCGGACGCCACCGGGTACGGCCGTATCGTGCGCGACGAGGCGACCGGTGCCGTGACGGCGATCGTGGAGCACAAGGACGCGACGGACGCGCAGCGGGCGATCCGGGAGATCAACAGCGGGGTGTTCGCGTTCGACGGGGCGCTGCTGGCCGATGCGCTGAAGAAGGTGCGGACGGACAACAGTCAGGGTGAGGAGTACCTGACGGACGTGCTGGGGATCCTGCGGGAGGCGGGGCACCGGGTGGGTGCGTCGGTGGCCGCGGATCACCGGGAGATCGCCGGGATCAACAACCGGGTCCAGCTGGCGGAGGCCCGTCGGATCCTGAACGACCGCTTGCTGGTGCGGGCGATGCTGGACGGGGTGACGGTGGTGGATCCGGCGTCGACGTGGGTGGACGTGACGGTCACCTTCGGGCAGGACGCGATCGTGCATCCGAACACGCAGCTGACGGGGTCGACGCATGTCGCCGAGGGTGCGGAGGTCGGTCCGAACAGCCGGCTGAACGACACCCGGGTGGGTGCGGGGGCGCGGGTGGACAACACGGTGTCGGACGGTGCGCGGATCGGTGAGCGGGCGTCGGTGGGGCCGTACGCGTATCTGCGGCCCGGTACGCGGCTGGGGACGAAGGCCAAGATCGGTACGTACGTGGAGACGAAGAACTCGTCGATCGGTGAGGGGACGAAGGTTCCGCACCTGTCGTACGTGGGGGATGCGACGATCGGTGACTTCACGAACATCGGTGCGGCGAGTGTGTTCGTGAACTACGACGGTGAGAGCAAGCACCACACGACCGTCGGGTCGCACTGCAAGACGGGTTCGGACAACATGTTTGTGGCTCCTGTCACGGTCGGGGACGGTGCTTACACCGCTGCCGGGTCCGTGATCACGAAGGACGTGCCGCCCGGTTCGCTGGCCGTGGCCCGAGGCCAGCAGCGGAATATCGAGGGCTGGGTGGCCCGTAAGCGTCCTGGGAGCGCGGCCGCGAAGGCGGCTGAGGCCGCGTCCCGGCAGGGGACGGGCGAGGACTGACCGGAAACGGGTCCGCCAAACACGGCGTACCGTGATAAGTGCACATCCGCACGAGTGCATACCCGCTGCTGAGACACCTCTGAGGAGACAGTGCTGTGACCGGGATCAAGACGACCGGCGAGAAGAAGATGATGTTCTTCTCCGGCCGCGCCCACCCCGAGCTTGCCGAGGAGGTCGCCGAGCAGCTGGGTGTCGGGGTCGTCCCGACGAAGGCCTTCGACTTCGCCAACGGTGAGATCTACGTCCGTTACCAGGAGTCGGCGCGTGGGGCGGACTGCTTCCTGATCCAGAGCCACACGGCTCCGATCAACAAGTGGATCATGGAGCAGCTGATCATGATCGACGCGCTGAAGCGTGCGTCGGCTCGTTCCATCACCGTGATCGTGCCGTTCTACGGTTACGCGCGGCAGGACAAGAAGCACCGGGGTCGTGAACCGATCTCGGCGCGTCTGATCGCGGATCTGATGAAGACGGCGGGGGCTGACCGGATCCTGACCGTGGATCTGCACACGGATCAGATCCAGGGCTTCTTCGACGGTCCGGTGGACCATCTGTTCGCGCTGCCGCTGCTGGCGGACTACGTGGGGCGGAAGGTGGACCGGTCGAAGCTGACGGTGGTGTCGCCGGACGCGGGCCGGGTGCGGGTGGCGGACCGGTGGTGCGACCGGCTGGGTGCGCCGCTGGCGATCGTGCACAAGCGGCGTGACAAGGACGTGGCGAACCAGGTGACCGTCCACGAGGTCGTGGGTGAGGTCGAGGGCCGCGTGTGCGTGCTGGTGGACGACATGATCGACACCGGTGGGACGATCTGTGCGGCTGCGGACGCGTTGTTCGCGCACGGTGCGGAGGACGTGATCGTCACGGCCACGCACGGTGTGCTGTCGGGTCCTGCGGCGGACCGGCTGAAGAACTCGCGGGTGAGTGAGTTCGTGTTCACGAACACGCTGCCGACGCCGGCGGAGCTGGGCCGGGATCTGGACAAGATCACGGTGCTGTCGATCGCTCCGACGATCGCGAGCGCGGTGCGTGAGGTGTTCGAGGACGGGTCTGTGACCAGCCTCTTCGACGAGCAGTGAGGTTTCTGCACAGCTCTTCCCGGCGTTAGCCGGTGATCGTTTTGGGTGCGGCCTCCCTTGCCGAGTAGACTGCTGAAGTTGCTCGGCGAGGGAGGCCGTACTCCGTGTTGCACGGGGGTCACGGTGGTCCGTTATCGACGCGCTCTTCGTAGCAGGCCGTTCGTGGCCGGGTGACCACGTCCGTTCCCAGTTCCGAGGAGTGATCAACATGTCTGAGGTCAAGCTCAGCGCCGAGACGCGTACCGAGTTCGGCAAGGGCGCCGCCCGCCGTGTCCGTCGTGACAACAGGGTCCCGGGTGTCCTCTACGGCCACGGCACCGAGCCGCTGCACCTGACGCTGCCGGGCCACGAGCTGCTGCTGGCGCTGCGTACGCCGAACGTCCTGATCTCCCTGGACATCGACGGCAAGACCAACGAGCTGGCGATCCCGAAGGCCGTGCAGCGCGACCCGCTGAAGGGCTTCCTGGAGCACGTCGACCTGCTGCTGGTCAAGCGCGGCGAGAAGGTCACGGTCGAGATCCCGGTGCACACCGAGGGCGAGCTGGCCCCGGGCGGCTACCTGCTCGAGCACGTGCTGAACGCGCTGCCGGTCGAGGCCGAGGCCACGCACATCCCCGAGGCCGTCACCGTCTCCGTCGAGGGTCTGGAGGCCGGTGCCTCCATCCACGCCAAGGACATCACCCTGCCGTCCGGCACGACCCTGGCCGTCGAGGAGGACGCGGTCGTCCTCCAGGTCCTGGCCGCGCAGGCCGAGGAGGCCGCCGAGGGCGAGGAGACCGAGGGCGAGGAGGCGGCGGAGGCCTGATCCTCCCCGTCGTCGTCAGTTGTTCAGCCGCCGCTTCCCTCGCGGGGAGCGGCGGCTGCCGCGTATCAAGGAGACATGGACGTGACCACCGCCGCCAATGACCCCTGGCTCGTCGTCGGGCTGGGCAATCCGGGGCCGGAGTACGCCATGAACCGGCACAACGTCGGGTTCATGGTGGTGGATCTGCTCGCGGAGCGGATCGGGGGGAAGTTCAAGCGGGCCGGCAAGGCGCAGGCGCAGGTGCTGGAGGGCCGGATCGGTCCGGTGGGTCCGGAGAACCGGCGGGTGATCCTGGTGAAGCCGACGTCGTACATGAACCTGTCGGGTGGTCCGGTGAACGCGCTGCGGGACTTCTACAAGGTGCCGTTGGCGAACGTCGTGGCGGTGCACGACGAGCTGGACATCGACTACGGGACGCTGCGGCTGAAGCTGGGCGGCGGGGACAACGGGCACAACGGGCTGAAGTCGATGACGAAGGCGATGGGTCCGGACTACCACCGGGTGCGGTTCGGGATCGGTCGGCCGCCGGGGCGGATGCAGGTGGCGGACTTCGTGCTGAAGGACTTCTCGTCGGCGGAGCGCAAGGAGCTGGACTACTTCGTGGACCGGGCGGCGGACTCGGTGGAGTGTCTGCTGGCCGAGGGGCTGGAGCGGGCGCAGAGCGCGTACAACTCCTGACTTGTCCGCGCAAGGCGGCCACCGAGGTTGACCGGGTGTGCGGGTATGGCCAATGATCCCGGCCATGCCTGCCTCAGCCGCCTCCTCCCGTCCTGCCTCCGTGACCGCCCTGCGGTTCGGCCGGGTCGCGGTGACGGGTGTGCTCGCCGCGTTGATCCTGCTGGGCGGCGTGTGGGGTTCGTGGGGGACGGCGCAGCAGGTGATGCTGTCCAAGGGGCGTGAGCGCGGGACGGTCCGGGTGACGCGGTGCGCGGGGCACGTGTGCAGTGGTGCGTTCACGCCGGGTTCGCCGGGTGCCCGGGCGCGGGCGGTGGTGAAGATCGCCCAGCCGGTGGCGGTGCGCCGGGGGCGGACGTACGACGTGGTGGTGAAGCCGGGGACCGACGAGGTGGTGCGGTCCGGGCCGGGCGGGGTGCTGTACGCGTGGGTGCCCTTCGGCGGTGCGCTGCTGCTGGCGTCGGTGGTGGTGGCCGGCGGGATGCGGCTGACCCGGGCCGGGTGGGTGCTGGCGGGCTGCGGTGTGGCGCTGCTGACGGCGGCTTTCGTGGCGGTGTGAGGCGCTCCACAAGGTGAACGTGCGGGGAAACGACGTGTGTCCGCTTGGTGGTTGACCTGCGGCAGCGCGGAGCCCCACGCTGAACCGCCTCCCCCACCCCTTCCCCGTTCGCCACTGGTGTTTCGCCGGGGCCGGTGAGGAGCCGCGCCGCAACGAGCCGCACGTGTGCGCCGCGTCCGCGGCTCCGTCGTCCGCGCCGTCCGCGCCGGGCGGTGGCCTGGCCGAGACCGGCAACGGTGTGCCGGTGGGTGTGCTGTCGGGTGCGGCGGCCGCGCTGGTCGGTGCGGGCGGCTGTCTGGTGGTCCGGCACCGCAGGGCCCAGCAGGGCTGATCCGGCCGCGGGAAGGCGCGGGAAGCCGCAGAAGCCGCAGGAAAGAGGGGTGCCCCCGGGGTCGTACGGACCCCGGGGGCACCCCCTTTGTCGTGCGCTGCTGCGGGCGTCAGCCGGTGTTGCGCAGGCCCGCTGCCACGCCGTTGACGGTGAGGAGCAGGGCGCGGGAGAGCAGCGGGTCGGGGGAGGCGCCGGCGGCGGCCGCGTCGCGCTGGCGCTTGAGGAGGGTGACCTGGAGGTAGGAGATGGGGTCGAGGTAGGCGTCGCGGATGCTGAGGGTCTGCTTGAGGGCCGGCGCGGCGTCGAGGAGTTCCTTCTCGCCGGTGACCCGCAGGACTTCACGGACCGTCAGTTCGTGTTCGGCCTTGATGGTGTCGAAGACGTGCTTGAGCTCGTCGGGGACGAGGGTGTCGACGTAGTGCTGGGCGATGCGCAGGTCGGTCTTGGCGAGGGTCATCTCGACGTTGGAGATGAAGTTGCGGAAGAAGTGCCACTGTTCGTGCATCTCGTCCAGGACGGTGTCCAGGCCGCTCTCGCGCAGGGCCTTCAGGCCGGAGCCGACGCCGAACCAGCCGGGGACGATCTGCCGGGACTGGGTCCAGCCGAACACCCACGGGATGGCGCGCAGGCCGTCGAGCGAGACGCCGGAGCCGGGGCGGCGGGAGGGCCGGGAGCCCAGGTGCAGGTCGGCGAGCTGGTCCACCGGCGTGGACGCGAGGAAGTACGTCGGCAGGTCGGGGTCCTCGACGAGGCGGCGGTAGGCGGCGTGGGCGGCGTCGGAGACGACGTCCATGGCGGCGTCCCAGCGGGCGAGGGCCTCGTCGGACTGGCGGGGTGCGGTGTGCAGGGCGGAGGCCTGGAGGGTGGCGGCGAGGGTGAGTTCCAGGTTCTCCCGGGCGAGGGAGGGGATGAGGTACTTGTCGGAGATGACCTCGCCCTGTTCGGTGACCTTGATCTCGCCTTCGAGGGTGCCCCAGGGCTGGGCGAGGATGGCGTCGTGGGAGGGGCCGCCGCCGCGGCCGACGGTGCCGCCGCGGCCGTGGAAGAGGCGCAGGCGCACGCCGTAGCGGTGGGCGACGTCGCGCAGCCGGCGCTGGGCGCGGTGGATCTCCCACTGGCTGGTGGTGATGCCGCCGAACTTGGAGGAGTCGGAGTAGCCGAGCATGACCTCCTGGACGTCGCCGCGCAGGGCGACGAGGCGCCGGTAGGAGGGGTCGGAGAGCATGTCCTCGAGGATGGTGTCGGCGGCGCGCAGCTCGTCGGTGGTCTCCAGGAGGGGGACGATGCCGATCTTCGCCCAGCCGGCGTGCAGGTCGAGGAGGCCGGCCTCGCGGGCGAGGACGGCGGCGGCGAAGACGTCGTCGGCGCCCTGGCACATGGAGATGATGTAGGACTCGATGACCTCGGGGCCGAAGACGGCGAGGGCGCGCTTGACCGTCTCGAAGACGCCGAGGGTCTTGGCCCCGGCGGCGTCGACGGGGGCGGGGGTCGGGGCGAGGGGCCTTCTGGAGCGCAGTTCCTTGGCGAGGAGCTTGGCGCGGTACTCGCGAGGCATGTCGGCGTAGCGCCAGGACTCCTCGCCGAGGCGGTCGAAGAGCTGGCCGAGGGCGTGGTGGTGGGCGTCGGCGTGTTCGCGGACGTCCATGGTGGCGAGCTGGAGGCCGAAGGCGGCGAGGGTGCGGATGGTGCGGGCGAGGCGGCCGTCGGCGAAGAGGGCGCCGCGGTGTGCGCGCAGGGAGGTCTGGATGATCCGCAGGTCGTCGAGGAGTTCGGCGGTGCCGAGGTAGTCGCGGCCTGCGGTGTGGGGGGTGCCCTGGGCGAGGCGCTGCTTGGTGTTCTCGAGCTTCTGCCGGATGCAGGTGGCCTTGAGCCGGTAGGGCTCCTCGGCGTTGAGGCGCTTGTAGCGGGGGCTGATCTCGGGCAGGCGTTCGAGGTCGTCCTGGAGGGAGGTCAGGAGTTCCTCGGTGGCGCCGGTGTAGCGGATGGAGTTGGAGAGCAGGCCGCGCAGTTCGTCGATCATCTCCAGGGCGTCGTTGATGCCGTGTTCGTGCTGGAGGATGAGGACGTCCCAGGTGACCTGGGGGGTGACGTTGGGGTTGCCGTCGCGGTCGCCGCCGATCCAGGTGCCGAAGGTGAGGGGGCGGGTGTCGTCCGGGAGGTGGACGCCCACGCGTTCGAGTTCGGCGGTGAGGTCCTCGAGGACGTCGCCGACGGCGTCGGCGTGCAGTTCGTCGAGGTAGTAGATGGCGTTGCGGGCCTCGTCGGCGGGTTCGGGGCGCACGACGCGCAGTTCGTCGGTCTGCCACACGAGGTCGATGTTCTCGGCGAGGCGGACGTCGTGGCGGCGGCGGTCGGATTCGAGGACGGGGGTGTCCAGGAGTGCGGCGAGGCGCCGGAGCTTGTTGAGGACGGACCGGCGGGCGGCCTCGGTGGGGTGGGCGGTGAAGACGGGCCGGACGTTGAGGTTGTGGACGGTCTGCCGCAGGTGCTCGGGGTCGGCGTCCTTGAGCCGGTCGGCGGTGCGGGCGAGGAGGCCGCCCTCGGCGGCGCGGCGGGCGCGCAGCTCACGGCCGCGGTGCACCTGTTCGGTGACGTTGGCGAGGTGGAAGTAGGTGGAGAAGGCGCGGACCAGCTTGGCGGCGGTCTGCAGTTCGATGCCACGCAGCAGCTCGGCGGCGGCCTCGCCGTCCTCGCGGGTGAGGCGGCGGACGTTCTCGACGAGGTCGAGGAGTTCGGGGCCTTCCTGCCGTACGAGGGTCTCGCCCAGGAGGTCGCCCAGCCGGCGGATGTCGGCTCGCAGCTCGCTGCTGGTCGTGGTGGTCTGGTCGTCGGCACTGCTCACAGGTGCGGCTCCTTGCAGTGTTGAAGCTCGTCTGGGAGGGAACCCGGTGCTACCACCACCGCGCGGCAGGTGCCGCTCAGGGGCCGGAGCGTCCGGGAGGAATCAGAGCGGACCGCGCTGTCCGACCGACTTCCAGGATATGTGTCCACTCGGACGCGCAGGCTCTGGGGCTCTTGCCGCCGGACGACACGCTGCCATACTTACGACGCCGTAGGTTACGGAACCGTAGGGAGGTCCCGTTCACATCCCGTCCGGTCCGTTCTGCCCAGCGGCATCTGCCTCAACCCTCGACCCCACAGGGGACGCGCATGACCTCAAGTTCCGATGTGATCGACAAAGCCCGTAAGGCCGGCGACACGTCCGACCCCTCCGCCACGCTGGGCGGCGAACAGAAGCGTTCGATCGAGCAGATCGCGCTGCTGATGTTCATCACCGTGCCGTTCCTGGCACTCGTGGCGGCCGTACCGCTGGCCTGGGGCTGGGGGGTGAGCTGGCTCGATCTGGGCCTGCTGGTGTTCTTCTACTTCCTCGGGTGCCACGGCATCACGATCGGTTTCCACCGGTACTTCACGCACGGCTCGTTCAAGGCCAAGCGGCCGCTGCGGATCGCGCTGGCGATCATGGGTTCGCTGGCGGTCGAGGGGCCGCTGGTGCGCTGGGTCGCCGACCACCGCAGGCACCACAAGTTCTCGGACACCGAGGGCGACCCCCACTCGCCGTGGCGGTTCGGAGAGACGCTTCCGGCGCTGCTCAAGGGCCTGTGGTGGGCGCACATCGCCTGGATGTTCGACGAGGAGCAGACGCCGCAGGAGAAGTACGCGCCGGATCTGATCAAGGACCCGGCGCTCCGGGCGATCTCACGCCAGTTCGTGATGTGGACGGTCGTGTCGCTGACGCTGCCGCCGCTGATCGGCGGGCTGGTGACGATGTCGTGGTGGGGCGCGTTCACCGCGTTCTTCTGGGGTTCACTCGTCCGGGTGGCCCTGCTGCACCATGTGACCTGGTCGATCAACTCGATCTGCCACGCGGTGGGCAAGCGGCCGTTCAAGTCGCGGGACCGCTCGGGCAACGTGTGGTGGCTGGCGGTGCTGTCGTGCGGGGAGTCCTGGCACAACCTGCACCACGCCGACCCGACCTCGGCCCGGCACGGCGTGATGCGCGGGCAGATCGACTCCTCGGCGCGGTTCATCCGGATCTTCGAGCTGCTGGGCTGGGCGTACGACGTGCGCTGGCCGTCACGCTCGCGTATCGATTCGCGCCGTGACAACGGCGAAGGCGGCTCCCGGCGCCGGAGGGAGACGGCCGAGGCGGCATGATGGAAGCCGTGGCGACCGACTCCAGCAGCACCCCGACGAACGACAAGCCGCGGCGTGCGCGTCGCACTCGTATGACCGGTGCCGAGCGCCGCCAGCAGTTGCTGGAGATCGGTCGCACCCTCTTCGCGGCGAAGGGCTTCGAGGGCACGTCGGTGGAGGAGATCGCGGCGAAGGCCGGGGTGTCCAAGCCGGTGGTGTACGAGCACTTCGGCGGCAAGGAGGGGCTGTACGCGGTGGTCGTGGACCGCGAGATGCGGCGCCTGCTGGACATGGTCACCGGCTCGCTGACGGCCGGCCACCCGCGTGAGCTGTGCGAACAGGCGGCGTTCGCTCTGCTGGACTACATCGAGGAGTACACGGACGGATTCCGCATCCTGGTCCGCGACTCCCCCATCCCGCAGTCGACGGGCACCTTCGCGTCCCTGATCTCGGACATCGCCACGCAGGTGGAGGACATCCTGGGCCGCGAGTTCAAGAGCCGCGGCTTCGACCCGAAGCTGGCGCCGCTGTACGCCCAGGCGCTGGTCGGCATGGTCGCGCTGACCGGCCAGTGGTGGCTGGACGTGCGCCGCCCGAAGAAGGCGGAGGTCGCGGCGCACCTGGTGAACCTGGCGTGGCACGGGCTGGACGGCCTGGAGCAGAAGCCGCGGCTGATCGGGCACCGGAAGAGCTGACGTTCGCCGTACGGGCCTACCGGGGCTGGAGGAACTCCAGCCGGTTGCCCACCGGGTCCCGCGAGTAGAAGCGCCGGTGGCCCGGGAGGGCGTCGTCCCAGGTGACCGGGGCCCCTTTCGCCGCCAGCCGGGCCGCGTACGCCTCGATGTCCGTCACCCTCAGGCCGGGGTGGGCCTTCCTCGCGGGGCGACAGTCACATGCTCCGTCTCCGGCGGGGGCCGCTTCGATGCCCAGGTGGAGCTGGACCGCGCCCGCCTGGAACCAGCAGCCGCCGCGGGCCGCCAGGGCGGGCGGCTTGGGGATCTCCGTCATGCCGAGGACGCCGGCGTAGTAGGCCCGCAGGGCGTCCTCGGAGCCGGGCGGTGCGGCGAGCTGCACGTGGTCGACGGCGGCCAGCATGCTCAGGCCTCCTTCACGGCCACGGCGAACAGCCGCCGGAAGGGGAGCACGGTGCCGTACGCGGCGCTCGGGTAGGCGTCCCTGAGCAGGTCGCGGTACTCGGCGAGGAAGGCGTCGCGGGCCTCGGGGTCGTCGGCGAGGGCGGTCAGGGCGGGCCGCAGGCCGGTGCCCTTGGCCCAGTCGAGCACCGGGTCCGCGCCCCGCAGGACGTGCTGGTAGGTCGTCTGCCACACGTCGGTCGCGCACCCGAGGCGGGCGAGCCGGTCGAGGTAGTCGCCCGGTGCGTGCACGGAGTCGGTGCGGCGCAGGACGCCGTCGAGGCGGGCGCGCCAGCGGGGGGTGGCGGCGAGGTCGCGCATCAGGGCGTGCAGGGGGGCGTCGAGGTTGTCGGGGACCTGGAAGGCGAAGGTGCCGCCGGGCTTCAGGGCGGCGATCCAGTCGGGGAAGCGGTCGGCGTGGCCCGGCACCCAGTGGAGGGTGGCGTTGCTGATGATCAGGTCGTGCGGCTCCCCGGGTGTCCAGGTGCGGGCGTCGGCGACCGTGAAGTCGAGCCGGCCGCCGCCCGGCGTCGGGCCCTCGTGGTCGACGTGGGCCTTGTCGAGCATCTCGGGCGAGTGGTCGTAGCCGGTGATGTGGGCGGTGGGCCAGCGCTCGGCGAGCAGGGCGGTGACGTTGCCGGGGCCGCAGCCGAGGTCGGCGATGCGGGGCGGTCCGGCGGGCGGTCGCGCGGGCAGGTCGGGGACGCGGGCGAGGAGGTCGGTGAAGGGGCGGGCGCGGTGGCCGGCGTGGCGGAGGTACTGGGCGGGGTCCCAGGTGGGCGTCGTCATACGGCTCACTTTCCCGCCCCGATTATCTTGATGTCAAGAGACTTGAAGTCAAGAGACTTCACGTCGACACAACCACTACACTGATCTCCATGGAGGACGAGGTCGATCGGCTGGTCGCAGCGTGGCGCCGGGAGCGCCCGGACCTCGACGTGGAGCCGCTCGAGGTGCTCAGCCGGGTGAGCCGGCTGGCCCGGCACCTGGACCGGGCGCGCCGGCTCGCCTTCGCCGAGCACCAGCTCGAGCCCTGGGAGTTCGACGTGCTGACCGCGCTCCGGCGCGCGGGCACGCCGTACCAGCTCTCCCCCGGTCAGCTGCTCACGCAGACCCTGGTCACCTCGGGCACGATGACCAACCGGATCGACCGGCTCGCGAAGAAGGGCCTGGTCGAGCGGCTGCCCGACCCGAGCGACCGGCGCGGGGTGCTGGTCCGGCTGACCGGCACGGGCCGGGACCAGGCCGACGAGGCGCTGGCGGGGCTGCTGGAGCAGGAGCGGGCGATCCTCGGTGAGCTGTCCCGCGCCCAGCGGGCCGAACTGGCGAGCCTGCTACGCCAGTTGACCGCCCCGTTCGACAACATCCCCGGTTAGGGCGGGTCCCAGGTCCGCGGGGCCCACGCCGGCCCGCCGGGCGAGCGCGACGGCGGCCAGGGTGGAGTGGACGCCCAGTTTGCCGAGGACGTTCTGCATGTGGGTGCGCACGGTGTGCGGGGAGAGGAACAGCCGTTCGGCGACGGCCTTGCGGCCGAGCCCCGCGACCATGCAGCGCAGCACCTCCCGTTCCCGGGGGGTGAGGGACTCCACCAGCCGTTCGCTCTCGCTGCGGTGCTTGCGGGCGGCGGTCAGTTCCTTCAGGACGCCGGTGAGCAGGGCGGGCGGCAGATGGGTCTCGTCGCGCAGCACGCCCCGGACGACCGTGAGCAGCCGGGACAGCGAGCAGTCCTTGGCGACCCAGCCGCAGGCGCCCGCCTGCAGGGCGAGGGCCGCGCGCCGGGGGTCGTCCTTCTCGGCGAGGACCACGATCCGCACCCCGGGCTGTGCCGCCCGGACGCCGGTGACCAGGGAGATCCCGTCGACCAGCCCGTCCTCGTCGCCGTCGTGCACCGGCACGGCGGGGCGGGCCCCGGGGAGGTTGCCGCCGAGGTCGGCGTCGACGAGGAGGACGTCGTAGCGGCGGCCCTCGGTGGCGGCGCGCTCCAGGCAGCGCAGCGCGGCCGGGCCGCTGCCCGCGGCGGAGACGTCGACGTCGGGCTCGGCGGCCAGTGCGGCGGCGAGCGACTCGGCGAAGATACGGTGGTCGTCGACGACCAGGACTCGGATACGAACCACGAAACCCCCTTCCCCAGGCTCCGCGTGGAGCAGGGGATACCTCAGGTCCGGAGAACGAAAGACGCGCACGGGCCGGCACCCACGACGAGGACGCGCACCGCACGACCGCCGCCGTTGCGGAGACTGCTACCCCCACCGCGGGCACCGAACCCGCTTGTCTCGCCCCCTGAGCGGCACCGGCCCCCACCGGTGCTGCTCATCAGAGTACGGACGGCGGCAGCGAGCGGAAGGCGATTTACAGAACTGGCCGTCCGGCACGTTTATGGTGTGCCGCATGTTTCGTATTGAGGCGGAAGTCGACAGAGGCCGACGTGATCTGCTCCGCTCGCGGCTGCGGGACACCAACACCTCGGCGTCCCCGGTCCTGGCGGCGCTGCGCGGCACGCCCGGCGAACGCGAGGTGCCGCTGCACGTGTGGGCCCTGGACGCGGCCGGCGGCCTCGCGGGCGGCCTGGTGGGCCACACCTGGACCACCTGGCTGCACGTCACCTACCTCTGGGTCGACCCCCGCCACCGCGGCACCGGCCTCGGCACCCACCTGCTCGCCCGCGCGGAGCACCTCGCCCGCACCGACCGCGGCTGCACCGGGGCCCGCCTGGAGACGTGGGACTTCCAGGCGCCCGGCTTCTACCGGAAGCAGGGGTACGAGGTGGTGTGCGTGATCCCCGACTATCCGCCGGGAATCACGGAGTACACACTGACGAAGCGGCTGGGCTGACCGGATCGGGTCAGTCCGGGGGCCGGACGCCGGAGGCCGACGTGCCTGCTGCGCCGGCTGGACAGCCGGCGGTAGCCGAGCGCGTGCGCGATCTGCCCGGCCCTGGCCGCCACCGTCGCGTCGTCGACCCGCATCTCGACCCGGCCACGCCCGTCGAAACACGCCCTGAGCGCGTCGTCGTCCACCGCTCCCCCTCCCCCGCAAGCCGCCGAAGGCTCAGACCACCCGCCGCGCCCCCGGCGAAGGCACCGCCTCGAACACCCGGGGAGCGGTGTGGCCTGCCGCCGCGAAGGCCTCCTCGACCGCCTTGGTGAGGGTGTCCACGTCGGTGGCCTCCGCCAGGACGATCGCGGAGCCGCCGAAGCCGCCGCCGGTCATGCGGGCGCCGAGGGCGCCGTGGGCGAGGGCGGTGTCGACGACCAGGTCGAGTTCGGGACAGGAGATGCGGAAGTCGTCGCGCAGCGAGGCGTGGCCCTCGGTGAGGACCGGGCCGATGGCGCGGGTGTCGCCGGAGCGCAGCAGGGACACGGTCCGCTCGACCCGCTCGTCCTCCGTCACCACGTGGCGCACCAGGCGGACGACCTCCTCGTCGCCGCCGAGGCGGGCGAGGGCCGCGTCGAGGCCCGCGTAGGGGACGTCGCGCAGGGCGTCGACGCCGAGCAGCGCCGCGCCCTTCTCGCAGCCGGCGCGGCGCTTGCCGTACTCGCCGCCGCTGTGGGCGTGCTTGACCTGGGTGTCGACCACCAGCAGGCGCAGTCCCTCGGCCGCGAGGTCGAAGGGGATCTGCCGCTGGGACAGGTCGCGGGTGTCCAGGAAGAGGGCGTGGCCCTGCTCGCAGCAGGCCGACGCCGTCTGGTCCATGATGCCGGTGGGCGCGCCGACGTAAGAGTTCTCGGCGCGCTGGCACAGGCGGGCCAGCTGCCAGGGCTGCAGGCCCAGCTCGTACAGGTCGTTCAGGGCCAGGGCGACGACGACCTCCAGGGCCGCCGAGGAGGACAGGCCCGCGCCGGTGGGGACCGTCGAGGAGAGGTGGACGTCCGCGCCGGTGACCGCGTGGCCCGCCTCGCGCAGGGCCCAGACCACGCCCGCCGGGTACGCCGTCCAGCCGGTGTCGCTCTGCGGCGCGAGGGCGTCGAGGCCGAGCTCGACGACGCCGCCCCCGACGTCCGCCGAGTGCAGGCGCAGGACGCCGTCGGTGCGGCGGGAGACCGCCGCGGTGGTCTGGTGCGGCAGCGCGAAGGGCATCACGAAGCCGTCGTTGTAGTCGGTGTGCTCACCGATCAGGTTGACGCGGCCGGGCGCCGCCCAGACTCCCTCGGGATCGGCTCCGTACAGTTCGGCGAAGCGCTCCCGGACCTGCTGTGCCCCCACTACTGCTCCCTTGTGATGTGCTGCGCGAACTCCCAGGCGTCCGCGACGATGCCCGCGAGGTCCGTGCGGGACGGGTTCCAGCCCAGCTTCTCGCGGGCCGTGCCGGCCGAGGCGACCAGGACGGCCGGGTCGCCGCCGCGGCGCGGGGCGACCACCTCGGGGATCGGGTGGCCGGTGACCTTGCGGGCGGTCTCGATCACCTCGCGCACGGAGAAGCCGCTGCCGTTGCCGAGGTTGCAGATCAGGTGCCGGCCGGGCTCCGCCGCCGTCAGCGCCAGCAGGTGGGCCTCGGCCAGGTCCGCCACGTGGATGTAGTCGCGCACGCAGGTGCCGTCCGGGGTCGGGTAGTCCTCCCCGAAGACGGAGATCGCCTCGCGCCGGCCCTGGGCGACCTGGAGGACCAGCGGGATCAGGTGCGACTCCGGGTCGTGGCGCTCGCCGTGGGTGCCGTAGGCGCCGGCCACGTTGAAGTAGCGCAGCGAGACCGCGGCCAGCCCGTGGGCGTGCGCCTCGCTGGTGATCATGTGGTCGACGGCGAGCTTGGTGGCGCCGTAGGGGTTGGTCGGCCGGGTCGGGGCGGTCTCCGGGATCGGGACCTGCTCCGGTTCGCCGTACGTGGCGGCCGTGGAGGAGAAGACCAGCGTGCGGACGCCGGCCTCGCGCATCGCGCCGAGCAGGGCCAGGGAGCCCGCGACGTTGTTCTCCCAGTACTTCTCCGGCTTCGCCACCGACTCGCCGACCTGGGAGGACGCCGCGAAGTGCAGCACGCCGTCGTAGGAGGGGTCGAGCCACTTGGCGGCGTCGCGGATGTCGCCCTCGACGAACGCGGCACCGGCGGGCACGCCCGCGCGGAAGCCGGTGGAGAGGTTGTCGAGGACGGTGACCTCGTGGCCGGCCTCCAGCAGGTGCTGGGCCACCACGCTGCCGACGTAACCCGCGCCGCCCGTCACCAGGTACTTCATCAACTCGCTACCTCTCGCAGTCGCTCGGCCGCGCGCTCCGGCGGCACGTCGTTGATGAACACGTTCATGCCGGACTCGGAACCCGCGAGAAACTTCAGCTTGCCGGAAGTGCGGCGGATGGTGAAAAGCTCGAGGTGCAGCGCGAAGTCGTCCCGCGTGACGCCGTCGAACTCCTCCAGCGGGCCGAACGGGGCCTGGTGCCAGGCCGCGATGTACGGGGTCGGAGGCTCACCCTCGCCGAAGATCCGGTCGAAGCGCCTCAAGAGTTCCAGATAGACCTGGGGGAACTCTGTGCGCGCGGCCTCGTCCAGGGCGAGCAGGTCGGGCACGCGGCGCTTCGGGTAGAGGTGGACCTCGTAGGGCCAGTGCGCGGCGTACGGCACGAAGGCCGCCCAGTGTTCACCCTCGAGGACGACCCGCTCACCGGCCAGTTCCTGCTCCAGGACGGCGTCGAACAGGTTCTCCCCGCCGGCGGCCTCCTTGTGGGCGGCGAGCGAGCGGAGCATCAGTGCGGTGCGGGGCGTGGTGAAGGGGTAGGCGTAGATCTGTCCGTGCGGGTGACCCAGGGTGACGCCGATCTCGGCACCCCGGTTCTCGAAGCAGAACACCTGTTCCACGGAGGGCAGGTGCGACAGCTCCGAGGTGCGGTCCGTCCACGCCTCCAGCACCAGTCGCGCCTGTTCCTCGGTGAGGTCGGCGAAGGAGGCGTCGTGGTCGGAGGTGAAGCAGACGACCTCGCAGCGGCCGGAGTCGCCGGCGAGCGAGGGGAAGCGGTTCTCGAAGACGACGACGTCGTACCAGGAGTCCGGGATCTCGCTGAGGCGCTCGCCCTCGGTCGGGCACAGCGGGCACTCGTCCGCGGGCGGATGATAGATGCGGCCCTGGCGGTGCGAGGCGACGGCGACCCGGTCGCCGAGCAGCGGGTCGCGCCGGATCTCGGACGTGGTGACCGTTCGGTCCAGCGGGCGGCGGTCCACCGCGTCGCGCACGGTGTCGTCCCGGAGGTCGTAGTAGATCAGCTCACGACCGTCGGCCAGCCGGGTCGAGGTCTTCTTCACGCCGGACTCCTCAATGTCCCGCAGCAATCACTCAACACAAACAAACATAACAGACCACAACTCCACAACACCTTGAAGCATCACGATCGCACAAAGAACACCACCCGACGTGTTCGACAACTGAACACGGAGGCGTAGGTTCCGCACCGGACCAGTTCGCGCAACGAAGCGAGTTCTCATGCAAACCCCCACATACGCCCCCACGTATCTGGCGGTGGAGCTGCGTCTCCCCACCAACTGGCTCGACTACACGATCCTGGCGATCTACTTCGTCGTCGTCCTCGGCATCGGCTTCGCGGCCCGCCGCTCCGTCAAGACCAGCCTCGACTTCTTCCTGTCCGGACGCTCGCTGCCCGCCTGGATCACCGGTCTCGCCTTCATCTCGGCGAACCTGGCGGCCACCGAGATCCTCGGCATGGCCGCCAACAGCGCCCAGTACGGCGCGTACACCGTGCACTGGTACTGGATCGGCGCCATCCCCGCCATGGTCTTCCTGGGCCTGGTGATGATGCCCTTCTACTACGGCAGCAAGGTCCGCTCGGTCCCCGAGTTCCTGCTGCTGCGCTTCGACCGGGGCGCCCACCTGCTCAGTTCCATCCTGTTCGCGTTCGCCGCCATCCTGATCGCCGGCGTCAACCTCTACGCCCTCGCGATCGTCGTCGAGGCCCTGCTCGGCTGGCCGCAGTGGGTCGCCATCGTCGTCGCCGGCGCCTTCGTGCTCGCGTACATCACGCTCGGCGGCCTGTCCTCGGCGATCTACAACGAGGTGCTGCAGTTCTTCGTCATCCTCGCCGCGCTCATCCCGATCACCGTGCTCGGCCTGCGGAAGGTCGGCGGCTGGGGCGGCCTGACCGACAAGCTCACCGCCACCCACGGCCCGAACTTCACCACCGCCTGGGGCGGCACCGGCATCGGCAGCGCCAACCCGCTCGGCGCCAACTGGCTGACCATCGTCCTCGGCCTCGGCTTCGTGCTGTCCTTCGGCTACTGGACCACCAACTTCGCCGAGGTGCAGCGCGCCCTGTCCGCCAAGAACCTCTCCGCCGGGCAGCGCACCCCGCTGATCGCGGCCTACCCGAAGATCTTCATCGTCTTCCTGGTGATGATCCCGGGCCTGGTCGCCGCCGCGCTCGTGCCGAAGATCGGCGGCTCCGCCTCGGGGCTGCAGTACAACGACGCCATTCCCTACCTGATGCAGGAGCTGCTGCCCAACGGCGTGCTCGGCATCGCGGTCACCGGCCTGCTCGCGGCCTTCATGGCCGGCATGGCGGCCAACGTGTCGTCGTTCAACACGGTGTTCACCACCGACATCTGGGAGAAGTACGTGGTGCCGGGCCGCGAGGACGGGTACTACGTCCGCTTCGGCCGCCTGATCACCATCGTCGGTGTCTGCGCGTCCATCGGCACGGCGTTCCTGGCCTCGTCGTTCTCGAACATCATGGCCTATCTGCAGACCCTGTTCTCCTTCTTCAACGTGCCGATGTTCGTCGTCTTCATCGTCGGCATGTTCTGGCGGCGCGCCTCCGCCAAGTCCGGCTTCTGGGGCCTGCTCGCCGGCACCACGACCGCGATGATCAACTACTTCGTCCTCTACAAGAAGGGGATCGTCTCCATCCCCAGCGACCAGGGCGCCAACTTCGTCTCCGCGATCGCCGGCTTCGTAGCCGGCGCGGTGGTGATGGTCGCCGTGTCCCTGTTCACCCGGCCGAAGCCGGCGGAGGAGCTGCAGGGGCTGGTCTACGGCACCCGCTCCCCCGGCATGGCCGAACCGCCCGCCCCCGGCGACGACGCGTGGTACCGCAGGCCGGCGCTGCTGGGCTGGGGCGCGGTCGTCCTGGCCGCCGCCTGCTACATCCCGTTCTCGCTCTGACGCGGGAGGATCGAGGAAACCATGACCGAGCAGCCCGGACACCCCGACCACCCCGGCCGGCACCACCACTACACCGAGGCGGACGTCGCGGAGGAGGTCTCCGACCTGGAGACCAAGTCGGCGACCGCCGCCCGCATCTTCGACCTGCGCCGCATCATCGGCGGCCTGTTCGTCCTGTACGGCGTCATCGTCACGATCACCGGGATCACCGACTCACAGGCCGCGATCGACAAGGCGCAGGGCGTCAACATCAACCTGTGGACCGGGATCGGCATGCTGGTCCTGGGCGTCTTCTTCCTGGTGTGGCTGAAGCTGAGGCCTACGCCGCCGGCTCCGCCCGAGGAGTCCGCGGACTCGGAGGAGGGCCGTTGAACGTGCGGTCGTGAGCCGGGTGCGGGCGGTGGGCCGGGGGCCGGCCTAGACGTCCTCGTCCGCCGGGCGCCGCCCCGCGCGGTCCAGCAGGCCTGTCCGCGCGGCCAGCGCCGCCGCCTCCAGGCGGGAGCCCACGCCCAGCTTCATCAGGACCCGCTGGACGTGGGTGCGGGCGGTGCTGGGGGCGATGCCCATGCCGGCCGCGATCAGCCGGGTGTCCTCGCCGTCGGCGACCCGGACCAGCACCTCCACCTCGCGCGGCGTCAGCATCTGCAGCAGCCGCCGGCCCTCGTCGTCGGGCTGGGCGGCGGGATTGAGCAGTTCACCGAAGGCGCCCTGCAGCAGCTGGGGAGCCACCGCCGCCTCGCCCGCCCGGGCCTTCATGATCGCCCGCTCGACGCCCTCGATCCGCTCGTCGTGCCGTACGTAGCCGGAGGCCCCCGCCGCGAACGCCGCCGCGATGCCCCGCGGGGACGGCACCGGCCCCAGCACCAGCACGGCCACCTGCGGCCGCTCCCGCTTGATCCGCACCACCGGGTCGAAGGCCCCCGGCTCGGCCGGCGCCGCCGTACCGAGCAGGCACACCTCCGGTGCCCGCGCGATCACCAGGTCCGCCGCGCCCGCCGCCGGCGCCGCCGCCGCGAGCACCCGGTGCCCGCGCAGCTTCAGCGCCGAGGCCAGCGCCTCCGCGAGCAGGCGATGGTCGTCGACGACCATGAGCCGTACCCCCATCAGAGCAACCCCCCAGTCCCCCCACCACGACGGAAGGCCCCCCGGCACCCCGTCTTCATGCCCCCGGAAGCTACACGCTTGTTCGACGTCGCGCTGCCCCTTGAAAGAGAAGTGCCCCGGATCGATGACATCCGGGGCACTCCCTGGTAATACCTGGCGTTCACCCCCCGGCGCCCGGAAGCGCACGGGGGCGTGCGCTCAGGCGCCCGCGCCGAAAGCGAGCAGCAGGTACTCCTTGCCGTACGACACCTTGTGCGCGAACACCGACGACATGTAGAGCCGGCCGTGCCCGAAGCGGATCTCCGCGTACTCCGGGAGCATGCTGGTCTCCGCCTGCCGTACGTCCCGCGCGGCCGGGTTCTCCAGCAGCTCGGTGACCTTGAAGGAGCCGCCGTCGATGCTGACGACCTGGCCGCCCTTGTCGTACGGCGGGTGCTTGTAGGCGATCAGGTTGCCGCCGTCCATGCGCAGCGGGGAGAAGGTGTAGCCGTCGCCGGCCTCGGCCCGCTGGCCGGTCTGCTTCCCGGTGGCCAGGTCGAACGCGATGATCTCGTTGGTCCTGCCGTAGGTGCCGTTGCCGTCCTGCTCCTCGGTCGGCACGTACAGCCTGCCGTTGCCGGCGACGACCTCCCGGCAGTCCTCGATCCGCGTGACGCCGTCGCACCGGCCGCCGTAGCGGTCGGAGGGCGCGGAGATGCGGGCGAGCAGCTTGCCGGTCTTGTTGTCGATGGAGAAGTAGTCCGAGATGCCGCTGCCGTCCTTGGCGCTGTCGCCGATGTCGGCGGCGACGACGAGCGGGTCGCTGGAGACGACGCTGGCGTACTCGATGCCCGCGCCCATCTTGTAGTCGGAGATCACCTTCCCGGACACCGGGTCGATGGTCTGGATGTGCAGCTGGCGGTTGTCGTAGCTGCCGCACTTGCGCACCGCGACGAGCTTGGGGCCGCCGCCGTACCCGGCGTCGTAGCAGGAGTCCTCCGGCTTGGGCTGCCAGCGGACCTTGCCGGTGTCGATGTCGAACGCGGCGCCGCCGTTGGTGCTGCCGACCGCGACGGTGTGCTGGGAGACCGTCACGTTCTCCAGGTTGCCCGCGTAGTCGCCGTTCTTGACCGTCTTGGTCCACAGGCGGGTGCCCTTGCCGAGGTCGATGGCGGCGACCTGGCTGCATGCCGCACCGTTGTCCTGGGCGGGCGTCTTCGGCTGGAAGACGACGGCCGTCTTGTCGTCGGCGGTGACGTACTTGCTGGCCGCGCACACCGGGCCGGGCAGCTTGACCGTCCACAGCTTGGCGCCCGTGGCGGGGTCGTAGCCGACGATCTGCGCGACGCCGCTCTTGGCGTACACCTTGTCGGTCAGCCAGGAGCCGGTGGTCGCGACGGTGTCCTTGGTGCCGGGCATCGGGACCTTGAACAGGAGCTTGGCGGCCGGGTTCGACGGAGCCTTCTCCGTGCCGCCGGAGGAGGTGCCGCCGGAGCCGTCCTGGCCGTTCTTGCCGCCAGTGCCCCCACTGGAGCTCGCGGTGTCGTGCTTCTTGCCGTCGCCGCCGGAGGACTTGGCGTACCAGATGCCGCCGCCGACGATCAGGGCGATGACGACGACCGCGGCGACGATGACGACGAGCGCGGTGTTGTTCCGGCCGCCGCCGGGCTGCGCGTACTGCGGCGGCACCGGCCCGGCGGGCCCGCCGGGGTAGCCGTACGCGCCCGCGGGCGGCGTCGGCTGGGCGTACGGGTTCTGCGGCGCGCCCGGGTAGCCGTACCCGGGCTGGGGCTGCGGCGCCTGGGGGTATCCGTAGCCCGGCTGGGGCTGCGGGGGCTGCGGGTAGCCGTAACCGGGCTGGGGCGCCGGGGGCTGCTGCGGGTAGCCGTAGCCGGGCGGCGGCTGCGGCGGGGGGTTCTTCCGGAGGCCCGGCGGGGTGGCGGGCGGGGTCGGCGGCTGGTCCTGGGGCGGGCCGAAACCGCCCTGCTGCGGGGGCTGGTTCGGCGGCTCGGGCGGCTGGGTCATGACGGAGGTACCTCGGTGGAGCTCGGGCCGGGCGGCGGGGGGACGACGGAGGACGGACCGGGGCTCACTTGCCGAAGGCCATCATCAGCTTCTCCTTCGCGTCGTCGTTGCCGGACAGCCGGGTGGAGGAGATGAAGAAGCGCCCGTCGGCCCAGGCGACGGCACCGTCGAAGAACGAGTTCTCTATCTGCGCGGTGCCGGCCGGGTTCTGCAGCAGCTTCACCGGCGTGTGCGAGCCGCCGGCGGTCGGGACGGCCACGACCTGGCCTCCCTTGTCGTACGACGGCTGGACGTAGGCGATGAGACGGCCGCCCTCGGTCTTCAGCGGCGACATCGACTCGTCCGCGGGCGACTTGACCCGCCACTTCTCCTTGCCGGTGGCGAGGCTGATCGCGACGATCTCGTTGGGGCCCGTCGTGGCGGCCGTGGGCAGGTAGAGGGTGTCGGCGTCGACCGTGACGCCGTTGCAGCCCTGCAGGTCGCGCTCCAGGATCGCCCAGCCGCAGCCGGGGGCGAACTTCTCGTCGACCTTGACCTCGGAGCGGAACTTGCCGGCGTCGGTGAAGGCGGAGATGTTCCAGGCCTTCTTCTTCTCGTTGGTCAGGTACACCACGAGCGGGTTGAGGGAGTAGGTCCGCGCGACCGTCCAGCCCTTCTTGACCGGCTGCGTCCACTTCACCTTGCCGGTGGCCGCGTCGAGTTCCTGGATCTCGTCGTGCTCGGTGCCGGTGCCGGCGCCGCAGGAGGCGACCTGGACCAGCCGGCCCGAGCCGCCCGCGAACGCGGTCGGGAAGCACGCGGAGCCGTACTTCTTCTTGTCGTACAGCTTCTTGCCGCTGTCGACGTCGTACGCCGTGCCCGACTGGGAGCGTCCCACCATCAGGGTCCGGCCGCTGACGGTCAGTTCGAGGCTGAGCGTGCTGTCGAACAGCGCGCCCTCGCCGACCTGGCCGCTCCAGCCCTTCTTGCCGGTGTCGAGGTCGACCTGCTGGAGCTGGTTGCACTTGGCGCGGTCGCTGACGCCGCTCATGTACGCCACGACGATCTTGCCGTCGTCCGACTGCGGGCTGACCGCGCAGATCTTCTGCGGGAAGCCGATGGGGTCCCAGGCGGGGTCGCCGTTGCCGACCCGGTAGGCGAAGAGCTGCTTGTACGCCGCCTTCACCGCCGTCCTGCCGGTGATCCACATGCCGGGGGCGTCGGCGCCGGAACCGGGCGCGTCGGGTGCCGTCTTGTACCAGAGCACCTTCGACTCGCCGGGCTTGCGGCCGTCGTTGAGGTTCTCGGGGTCGGCGCCGCCGTCGCCGCTGCCGTCACCGGGGTTGACCGGCGCGTCGGAGGCGGAGTGCTTGCCGTCGCCGCTCTGCTGGGCGACCGGCTTCTTCTGGCCGCCGTCGTCCCCGCTCGTCACGGCGTACACCGTGCCGCCGATGACCAGCAGGGCGGCCGCGGCGGCGCCGATGATCAGCGCGGTGCGGCCCCTGCCCGCCGGGCCGCCGCCGGGGCCGCCGGCGGGCGGCGGCATGCCGGGGCCGCCCGGGTACTGCGGCTGCTGCGGGTAGCCGTACCCCGGCTGCGGGGCGTTCGGGCCGGGCTGCGGGGCGCCGTAGGGGCCCTGGGCGCCGGGGCCGGCGGGCGGCGCGCCGTACGGGCCGGGCTGGGCGTAGGGGCCGGGCTGCTGCGGGTAGCCGTAGCCGGGCTGGGGCTGCGGCGGCTGGGCCGGGGGCGTGGGCGGGGACTGCGGAGGGGGCTGCGGGGCGCCGAATCCGCCGCCGTGCGCGGGCTGGTCCTGCGGCGGGCCGAAACCGCCCTGCGGTGGCTGGTTGGGCGGCTGGTTGGGCGGCTGAGTCATCAGCGCTCTTCCCCCTCGTTCACTGATTTTTAGCCACGCCCCGAGGTTCGCTCGCGGACCCAAGGTCGTACTCAGACAGTTCTCAGACCGCTCTTTCTATCACCCGGCACCGACGCTCCAGGGCTTCGGTTCCGCGCCTGTTCCCAACGGAGGACCGGGCTGTGATGCCGCCGTTACGCGCCTTCACGCCCCCTTCACGCGGCGCGCGCAACACAGGCGCGCGCGGCCGGAATCCAGCCGCGCGCGCCGGGCGCTCTCGTACCGACGCGGCTACGCGTCCTCCGCCAGCTCCAGCCAGCGCAGCTCCAGTTCCTCGCGTTCCCCGGTCAGTTCGCGCAACTGGGCGTCCAGTTCGGCCACCTTCGCGAAGTCGGTGGCGTTCTCGGCGATCCGGGCGTGCAGCTTGGACTCCTTCTCGGAGACCTTGTCCAGCTGCCGTTCGATCCGCTGGAGTTCCTTCTTGGCGGCGCGCTGGTCGGCGGCGCTGCGGTCCTGCGTGGCCGGCTTGGGCGCCGCGGCGGCCGTCTGCGCGGCGACCGCCTCCTCCATGCGCTGCCGCCGCTCCAGGTACTCGTCGATGCCGCGCGGCAGCATGCGCAGGGTGCCGTCGCCGAGGAGGGCGTAGACCCGGTCCGTGGTGCGTTCCACGAAGAACCGGTCGTGGGAGATGACGATCATCGAGCCGGGCCAGCCGTCGAGGACGTCCTCGAGCTGGGTGAGGGTCTCGATGTCGAGGTCGTTGGTGGGCTCGTCCAGGAAGAGGACGTTGGGCTCGTCCATGAGGAGCCGCAGGAGCTGGAGCCGGCGCCGCTCACCACCGGAGAGGTCGCCGACGGGCGTCCACTGCTTCTCCTTCGTGAAGCCGAAGGTCTCGCACAGCTGCCCGGCGGTCATCTCGCGCCCCTTGCCGAGGTCGACGCGCTCGCGCACCCGCTGCACGGCCTCCAGGACCCGCAGGTTCGGGTCGAGTTCGCCGACCTCCTGGGAGAGGTAGGCGAGCTTGACGGTCCTTCCCACGGCGATCCGGCCGCCTACGGGCTGCGCCTCGCCCTCCGTCCGGGCCGCGTCGGCCATGGCCCGCAGCAGGGAGGTCTTCCCGGCGCCGTTGACGCCGACGAGGCCGATCCGGTCGCCGGGGCCGAGCTGCCAGGTGACGTGCTTGAGCAGCACCTTGGGGCCGGCCTGGACGGTGATGTCCTCCAGGTCGAACACCGTCCTGCCGAGCCGGGAGGAGGCGAACTTCATCAGCTCGCTGCTGTCCCGGGGCGGCGGCACGTCCGCGATCAGCTCGTTGGCGGCCTCGACCCGGAAGCGCGGCTTGGAGGTGCGGGCGGGCGCCCCGCGCCGCAGCCAGGCCAGCTCCTTGCGGATCAGGTTCTGCCGCTTGGCCTCCTCGGTGGCGGCGATCCGCTCGCGTTCGGCGCGCGCGAAGACGTAGTCGGAGTAGCCGCCCTCGTACTCGTGGACGGTGCCGCGCTGCACGTCCCACATGCGGGTGCACACCTGGTCCAGGAACCACCGGTCGTGGGTCACGCACACCAGCGCCGAGCGCCGGGCCTGCAGGTGCCGGGCGAGCCAGGCGATGCCCTCGACGTCGAGGTGGTTGGTGGGCTCGTCCAGGACGAGGAGGTCCTGCTCCTCGATGAGCAGCTTGGCGAGCGCGATCCGGCGCCGCTCACCACCGGAGAGCGGCCCGATGACGGTGTCGAGCCCCTTGGGGAACCCCGGCAGGTCGAGCCCGCCGAACAGCCCGGTCAGCACGTCCCTGACCTTGGCGTTGCCGGCCCACTCGTGGTCGGCCATGTCGCCGATCACCTCGTGGCGGACGGTGGCGGCGGGGTCGAGGGAGTCGTGCTGGGTGAGCACCCCGAGCCGCAGCCCGCCCGAGTGCGTGACCCGCCCGGTGTCGGCCTCCTCCAGCTTGGCCAGCATCCGGATGAGGGTGGTCTTGCCGTCGCCGTTGCGCCCGACGACCCCGATTCGGTCCCCCTCCGACACACCGAGCGAGACGCCGTCCAGCAGGGCACGGGTGCCGTAGACCTTGCTGACGTTCTCGACATTGACCAGGTTGACGGCCATTTCACTCCTGTGCGCGGGGGATGGATCGCCCGTCCAGAGTAGTCGGAGGCCGGCCGTCGTCCTCCTGGCGCGGACCGGTGCGGATACCCGGCGGCGTCCGCACCGGTTCCGGGTGCGCTACGACAGGACGGTCGCCCCCGCCACCGGCCCCGCCGCCGTCCGCACCGACCGGCACGTCCCCGAGGCGCGCAGGGTCTCGGCGACCTTCTCGGCGGACTCGGTGTCGCGGGCGAGGAAGGCGGTCGTCGGGCCGGAGCCGGAGACGAGGGTGGCGAGCGCGCCCGCCCCGCGTCCGGCGTCCAGGGTGTCCGCCAGTTCCGGGAACAGGGACAGGGCGGCCGGCTGGAGGTCGTTGGAGACGGCGGCGGCCAGTGCGTCCGCGTCGCCCTTCGCCAGCGCCCGGAGCAGCTCCGCCGAGGCCACCGGCTCCGGGATGTCGCGGCCCTCGGCGAGCCGGTCGAACTCGCGGAACACCGCCGGGGTCGACAGCCCCCGCCCGGCCATCGCGAACACCCAGTGGAAGGTGCCGCCGACCTCCAGGGCCGTCAGCCGCTCGCCGCGCCCCACTCCGAGTGCCGCGCCGCCGAGCAGACTGAAGGGGACGTCGCTGCCCAGTTCGGCGCAGATGTCGAGGAGTTCGGCCTGAGAGGCGCCCGTGCCCCACAGCCGGTCGCAGGCGAGCAGCGCGCCCGCGCCGTCTGCGCTGCCGCCCGCCATGCCGCCGGCGACCGGGATGTCCTTGGCGATGTGCAGGTGCACGGCCGGCTCGATGCCGTGGCGTCCGGCGAGGGCGAGGGCCGCGCGGGCGGCGAGGTTGGTGCGGTCCAGGGGGACCTGGGCGGCGTCCGGGCCCTCGCAGGTGATCCGGAGTTCGTCCGCCGGGCTGACGGTGACCTCGTCGTACAGGCCGACGGCGAGGAAGACGTTGGCGAGGTCGTGGAACCCGTCCGGGCGGGCGGCGCCGACCGCGAGCTGGACGTTGACCTTGGCCGGGACGCGTACCGTGACGCTCACTCGCCGCTCTCCTTGCACTCCGCGATCCGCGCGAACTCCTCCACCGTCAGCGACTCCCCGCGCGCCTGCGGCGGGACGCCGGCCGCGACCAGCGCCGCCTCGGCCGCCGGTGCGGAGCCCGCCCAGCCGGCCAGCGCGGCCCGCAGGGTCTTGCGGCGCTGGGCGAAGGCGGCGTCGACGACCGCGAAGACCTCCTTCTTCGACGCCGTCGTCCTGATGGGCTCGGTCCGCCGGACCAGCGACACCAGGCCGCTGTCGACGTTCGGCGCGGGCCAGAACACGTTGCGGCCGATGGCCCCGGCCCGCTTGACCTCGGCGTACCAGTTCGCCTTCACGGAGGGCACGCCGTACACCTTGGAGCCGGGCGCGGCGGCGAGCCGGTCGGCGACCTCGGACTGCACCATCACCAGCGTCCGCTCGATGCTGGGGAAGGTGTCCAGCATGTGCAGCAGCACGGGGACGGCCACGTTGTACGGCAGGTTCGCCACCAGGGCCGTCGGCGCCGGACCGGGCAGCTCGGTGACGTGCATCGCGTCGGAGTGGACCAGCGCGAACCGGTCGGCACGCCCGGGCATGCGGGCGGCGATGGTGGCGGGCAGCGCTGCGGCGAGGGTGTCGTCGATCTCCACGGCGGTGACCCGGTCGGCGGCCTCCAGCAGCGCGAGGGTGAGCGAGCCGAGCCCCGGCCCGACCTCGACGACCACGTCGTCGGGGCGGACCCCGGCGGTGCGGACGATACGGCGGACGGTGTTGGCGTCGATCACGAAGTTCTGGCCGCGCTGCTTGGTGGGGCGGACACCGAGCGCTGCCGCGAGCTCACGGATGTCGGCGGGGCCGAGGAGGGCGTCGGGGAGGGGGCTGGTCACGGCACAAGGGTACGGGGGTGTTCCCGGGGGGTTCGCCGGGTGCCCGGCGGACCGGGCCGCCGCGCGCATCGCCGCACCCGCCCGGTGCTCACCCGTGCAGCCGCGTCCCGCAGTGCGGCCAGGGAGTGGACCCGCGCTGCTGGTACAGCTTCTTGGCGCGGTACGTCTGCTCCTCGGCCGGGGCGTCCTGCGGGCGTCCGCTGCCGCCGAGGCTCTGCCAGGTGCGGGCGTCGAACTGGTAGAGCCCGCCGTAGGTCCCGGAGGCGTCCACGGCGTTCGGGCGGCCGCCCGACTCGCAGGCGGCGAGGCTCTTCCAGTCGAGGTGGTCGGCGCCGTGCACCGAGTGCGGCCGGGGCTTGCTGCCGACCCGCACCACCTGCTCGCGCGGCCGGCGCACCACCTCGGACTCCTCCCGGCGCGGCTTCTCCCGCACGCCGTTGACGGTGCGCAGGAAGTAGGTGACCCGGCGCAGTCCGGGCTGCCCGGGCTGGTCGACGACCTCGGTGCCCTGGAAGAGCGCGGGGTCCGCGGTCCGGTGGACGCCGAACGGGATCTGCTCCTCGCGGACCTCGCGGAAGCCGCGCACCCGCAGCACGGTCACGGTCTGTCCGTCGCGCGGGAAGCCGCCCGGCGGGACGGAGGTGGTGTCCTGGCCGTGCAGGGTGACGCCGGCCTCCTGGAGTGCCTCGCGGACGGTGGCCGCGTTGGTGCGGATGGTGCGGCTGCGGCCGTCGGCCATGATCGTGACGGTGCGCTCGGTGCGGACGTCGAGCGCGAGGCCGGTGCGCCCGATGCTCTGGGAGCGCGAGGCCGACAGGTACGCGCCCTCGGCGCGCACCCCGAGCTCGCGGAGCGCCCCGTCCACCGTCTTCGCCGTCGTCCACACCTCGTGCTGCCGGCCGTCCAGCGTGAGGCGGACGGGGCGGCCGTAGCGCACCGCGACCTCGTCGCCGGCGGCGAGGGGGGTGCCGGGGGCGGGCGCGACCATGTCGTGCGCCCCGACGGGCACGCCTTCCTCGGCGAGCAGCTCGGACACGTTGTCGGCGAAGGTGTGCAGGGTGCGCGGCCTGCCGTCGACGCTCAGCTCGACCGCCTTGTCGTTGGCGACGAAGGCGGTGGTGCCGCCGGCGAGGAACGCGACGACCAGTGCCTGCGGCAGCAGGCGGCGTACGGCGGAGTCCGGGCGCTCGGTGTAGCGCGCCCGGCGCCGGCGCGCGGCCCGCCCGCCGGCCGGCTCGTACTCGGGTTCGACCGCGTCCACCGGTGGCGGGGGCGCGCCCACCGGCGGCCGGGGCGGCTCCGGCTCGGTGACGAAGTACGCCTCGGCCTCGTAGGCGGGCCGGTAGGTGTCCTCGTACAGGCCGTACGGCAGGGTCTCCGCGTCGTGCACGGAGGCGCCGTGGCCGTGGGGCCGGTACGTCTCGTCCTGCGACTTGCTCACGCCGACACGCTCCAGGGAGCCAGAGGGGTCCGGAATCGGGCCCCCAGAACCTAGCGGAGCGAGTGTCACTCTCCAAAGCGGCTCGACTACGCACTGTCGCGACCTCGAACGCGCGTTCAACGGGCCGAGGGGTCGGCGCTCAGTAGTCGAAGGCCCGTGCGGTGTTGGCGGCCAGGGCGGTGGCGAGCGTGTCCTCGTCGATGCCGCGCACGGCGGCCATCGCGCGCACGGTGACCGGGATCAGGTACGGCGCGTTGGGCCGCCCCCGGTAGGGCGCCGGGGTCAGGAAGGGCGCGTCGGTCTCCACGAGCAGCAGCTCCAGCGGGGCCACCGCCAGGGCGTCGCGCAGGTTCTGGGCGTTCTTGAAGGTGACGTTGCCGGCGAAGGACAGGAAGTAGCCCGCGCGGGCGCAGATCCGCGCCATCTCGGCGTCGCCGGAGTAGCAGTGGAAGACGGTGCGCTCGGGGGCGCCCTCCTCCTTCAGCACGCGCAGCACGTCGGCGTGGGCGTCGCGGTCGTGGATGACGAGGGCCTTGCCGTGCCGCTTGGCGATCTCGATGTGGGCGCGGAAGGACCGCTCCTGCGCGTCCTTGCCCTCGGGCCCGGTGCGGAAGAAGTCGAGCCCCGTCTCGCCGACGCCCTTGACCTGGGCCAGCCCGGCCAGCCGGTCGATCTCGGCGAGCGCCTCGTCCAGCGCGGCGTCACCGCCCGGCTCCCGGGCGCCCTGCCGCGACCATCCCGCCCGTCGCCCACCACCACCCTTGTCCGAGTCGCTTCGCGACGCCCCTTCGATGGGGTCGCCGTGGACGATGCGCGGGGCCTCGTTGGGGTGCAGGGCGACGGTGGCGTGGACGGCGTCGTGCGCGGCGGCCGTCTCGGCGGCCCACCGCGAGCCCTTGATGTCGCAGCCGACCTGGACGACCGTGGTCACGCCCACCGAGGCGGCCTTGGCGAGTCCCTCCGCGACGGTGCCGGACTGCATGTCGAGGTGGGTGTGGGAGTCGGCCACGGGCACCCGCAGCGGCGGCGGGAGCGGCGGTGCAGCGCTCTTGTCGGCGTTCGAAGGCATGCCCCGATCCTACGAAAGGGGCACGCCACCGGACGCGGGCGAGGAGGCGCTCAGCCCGCCGCCCTGCGCTGGAAGGGGTGCAGCAGGTCGGACAGGTGCCAGTGGTGCGGCTCGGGGGCCGCCTGCCCCGGCACCGGGGGCGCCTCGACCGGGCCCGCCTGCGGCACGCGGTGGTGGCGCTCGGCCGCGCTGCGCACCGAGGACACCTGGCCCGCGCGCATGATCCGTACGACGTGCCCGTCGCAGTTCACGCACGCGGGCCGGCTCAACGGGGACGGCACGACCCGGCCCTCGGCCACGTACATGACGAACTCCTGGCCCTCGGCGTCCGTGTGGTGTTCTATCGCGTACGACTGCTCCCAGCCGTGCCCGCACCGCATGCAGGCGAACGCGTACGACTCGTGAACGACGGCGGCGGCCGTGCCGCGGAGGCCGGGCTGCCCTGCGATCTCAGTCATGCCAGCTCCTCTTGTCCGCTGGACAGGCGCCCCGCGGGGGGACTCCCCCCGGACATCCCCCTGGGGCGCGGGACAGGTGCGTCCCTGTGACCAGTGGACGCCTCCACCAGCGGTTGCGCAGCGGGCCTGTCGAGTGTTGGAGGCGATTTGGACCGCGCTTGCCCAATCGCCCCGGATCGCCGGTCCGCGCTTTGCCTTCGGCGCCGCCCTTTTGCCCACCCATGGGGCGCGCGCTCAGTAGAGAAGAGCCCTGCTCAGAGGCATGTTGCGCCCTCTGTCACGCCCCCTGCGGGGCGTCCTTCTTGGCCGCGACGACCGCGTCGAACACCACCCGCTTGGGCAGCCCGGCCTCCACCGCGACCGCCGCGATGGCCTCCTTGCGCCGCTCGCCCGCCTCCTCCCGCACGCGCACCCGGCGGACCAGCTCCCCCGCGTCGAGTTCCTCGGGCCCGGTCTCCGGGGCTCCCTCGACGACGACGGTGATCTCACCCCGGACGCCCTCGGCGGCCCACTCGGCCAGCTCGGCGAGCGGACCGCGGCGGACCTCCTCGTACGTCTTGGTCAGCTCGCGGCAGACGGCGGCCCGCCGGTCCGCGCCGAAGACCTCGGCCATGGCGGCGAGGGTGTCGTCGAGCCGGTGCGGGGCCTCGAAGTAGACCAGCGTGCGCCGTTCCCCGGCGACCTCCCGCAGCCGGGACAGCCGCTCCCCGGCCTTGCGGGGCAGGAAGCCCTCGAAGCAGAACCGGTCGACGGGCAGCCCGGACAGGGCGAGCGCGGTGAGGACGGCCGAGGGCCCCGGGACCGCGGTGACCTTGACGTCCCGCTCCACCGCGGCCGCGACCAGCCGGTAGCCGGGGTCGGAGACCGACGGCATGCCCGCGTCCGTCACGAGCAGCACCCGCGCGCCGCCGACGAGCTCCTCGACCAGCTCGGGCGTGCGGGCCGACTCGTTGCCCTCGAAGTACGACACCACGCGGCCGCGGACGGTCACGCCGAGGGCCTGGGTGAGCCGGCGCAGCCGCCGGGTGTCCTCGGCGGCCACCACGTCGGCGCCCGCGAGCTCCTCGGCCAGCCGGGGCGGCGCGTCCGCGATGTCGCCGATGGGGGTACCTGCCAGCACAAGGGTTCCAGTCACGCCCCCATCCTCCCAGGGCTCCCCCGGAGCGGGGAAAACGCCCGCAACGGCGACCGGGAACGGTCATGCACGGGACGCACACAGAACGGTTCCCTACGATGGCGCGGTGACCAGTACCGCGTCCTCCACGGACCTCCGGCAGGGCCAGGCACCGCAAGACCAGCGGCCGTCGTGGCAGCAGCGGCTGCGCCGATTCGGCTACACGCCCGCCCAGGACGCCCCCGGCGACGTGCGCAGCCGCCTGGTGCCGCCGTACGCCGAGCCGAGCCCGCGCCTGTGGCAGGTGCTGGGCCTGCCGCCGGTCCTGGCCGACCGGATCGCCCGCTGGGCGGGTTGGGGCGGCCCGCTGCTGGTGACGCTGCTCGCCGGCGTGATGCGGTTCTGGAACCTGGGCAGCCCGGCCAAGGTGATATTCGACGAGACGTACTACGCCAAGGACGCCTGGGCGCTCGTCCACCGCGGCTTCGAGGTCAACTGGGACAAGAACGCCAACGACCTGGTGCTCCAGACGCACGGCCACCTGGCGATCCCCACGGACGCGGCCTACGTGGTGCACCCGCCGGTGGGCAAGTACGTCATCGGCCTGGGCGAGCTGGTGTTCGGGTTCGACCCGTTCGGCTGGCGGTTCATGACGGCGCTGCTGGGCACGCTGTCCGTCCTCCTGCTGTGCCGGATCGGCCGCCGCATCTTCCGCTCGACGTTCCTCGGCTGCCTGGCGGGCGCGCTGATGGCGGTCGACGGCCTGCACTTCGTGATGAGCCGGACCTCGCTGCTCGACGGCGTGCTCATGTTCTTCGTGGTCGCCGCGTTCGGGTGCCTGGTGATCGACCGGGACCGGGCGCGCGCGAGACTCGCCGCCGCGCTGCCGGTCGACGCGGACGGCCGGGTGCGGCCGGACGCGGACGTGGCGGACACCTTCCGCTTCGGCCTGCGGCCCTGGCGCTGGGGCGCCGGGCTGCTGCTGGGCCTGGCCCTCGGCACCAAGTGGAACGGCCTGTACATCCTTGCCGCGTTCTGCGTGATGGCCGTGCTGTGGGACGTCGGCGCCCGCAAGGTGGCCGGCGCCCGGCACCCGTACGCCGGGGCCCTGCGCCACGACACCGGGATCACGTTCCTCGCGACGGTCCCCGTGGCGATCGCGGTCTACCTGCTCTCCTGGCTCGGCTGGATCCTCTCCCCCACCGACGGCTCCGGCGGCTACTTCCGCAACTGGGCGGCGACCGACGGCAAGGGCGGCCACTGGACCTTCCTGCCGGACTGGCTGCGCAGCCTGTGGCACTACGAGCACGAGGTGTACAAGTTCCACATCGGGCTGTCGTCCCCGCACACCTACCAGTCCAACCCGTGGAGCTGGATCGTGCTGGGCCGCCCGGTGTCGTACTTCTACGAGTCGCCCGCGCCCGGCGTCGACGGCTGCCCGTCCGACGCGGGCCAGAAGTGCGCCCGGGAGGTCCTGGCCATCGGCACGCCGCTGCTGTGGTGGGCGGCCTGCATCGCGCTCCTGTACGTCCTGTGGCGCTGGGCGTTCCGCCGCGACTGGCGGGCCGGGGCCATCGCCTGCGGCATCGCGGCGGGCTACCTGCCCTGGTTCATGTACCAGCAGCGCACGATCTTCCTGTTCTACGCGGTCGTCTTCGTCCCGTTCCTGTGCCTGGCGCTGGCCATGCTGATCGGCGCGATCATCGGCCCCCCGAACTCCACGGACACCCGCCGCGTCATCGGCGCCTCGGCGGCGGGCGTCCTGGTCCTGCTGATCGCCTGGAACTTCATCTACTTCTGGCCGCTGTACACGGGGACGGCGATCCCGATCGACAGCTGGCGGTCGCGGATGTGGCTGGATACGTGGATCTAGCCGGCCACACACGGCCGTCCCTCGTCAGTGGACCGGTGCGAGAGCGCCGGCGTCCGGGTGCCCGGCGCTCAGGTGGGCGGTGAGGAAGCGGGCGGCGCGGTCCAGTGCCGCGTCCGCCTCGTCGAGGCGGCCGTAGTGGTGCTGGAAGACGTGGGGGAGGCCGGGCCCGACCTCGAGCGTGACCTCGACGCCGTCGGCGCCCGCGCGGCCGGCCAGCCGGACCGCGTCGTCGAGGAGCACCTCGTTCGCCCCGACCTGCACGAGGAGCGGGGGCAGTCCGGTGAGGTCGGCGAACACCGGGCTGGCCAGGGGATGCGCCCGGTCGCCCGCGCCGACGTAGAGATCGGCGTAGGCGCGTACGTCGGCCTCGGTGAAGATGGGGTCGGCGCTCTCCTTGGAGCGGATGCTTGCGCCGGCGAGGGTGAGGTCGGCCCAGGGGGAGAAGACGACCACGGCGGCCGGCTGCGGCAGCCCGGCCTCCCGGGCGGCGAGCAGCGTGGCGAGGCTCAGTCCGCCGCCGGCGGAGTCACCGGCCAGGACGAGGTCGCGCGGGTCGGTGCCCGACGCCAGCAGCTCGCGGTAGGCCGCGAGGCCGTCGTCGACCGCCGCGGGGAAGGGGTGCTCGGGCGCCAGCCGGTAGTCCACCGACGTCGCGCGCAGCCCGGCGCGGCGGGCCAGTTCACCGACCAGCCCCGCGTGGGTGTCCGGTGAGCCGACGACGTAGCCGCCGCCGTGCAGATAGAGCAGTCGGCCGCGGCCGGAGGCTCCGGCCGGCTCCAGCTCCAGGGCCGGCCGTCCGCCCAGGACGGTCCTGCGGGTGACCACGCCCTCCGGCGCGGGCCGGGTGAGAGCCGCGGTGAAGCCGTCGCGCTGCTCCTCGGGAGTAGGCGGTGTCTCGCGGCGAGGGGCGGAACGGAGCATGGCGTCCAGGGCTTCGCGCTGCTGACGGGACATGGGGGCCTCCAAGGGTCGGGGTGCGAGGATGGATTCCTGGGAATCCACCTGCTCGACCCCAACCAGATTCCACGGAAGATGATTCCCGGGAATCTATCGGAGGTTAATGTGAGTCACGTCACCCCGGTCTTCACCGATCTGGTCCGCGTCGAGACCCGGCTCTACAACGCGGTGAGCGCCCGGTTGCGCGCCGAACGAGGTCTGGGGCTGGGGCAGTTCGAGTTCCTGGAGATCATCGACCGCGTACCAGGGTGCCGCGTGCTCGACATCGTCGGCGAACTGGCGATCACCGTGGGGGCCGTCAGCAAGGCGGTCGACCGGCTGGTGGCCGCCGGCTGGTGCCTGCGGGTCGCGCACCCCCAGGACCGCCGCTCGTCCGTCCTCCGCCTCACGCCCGCGGGCGAGGAACAGCTGGCCGCTTCCCGCCCCGTCGTCGAAGCGGAGCTCACCTCCCTGACCGGGGCGGTCGCCCCTGACGACCTGGCACGCGTCGCCTCGACCCTGGCCACCCTCCGCGCCGCCCTCGAGGCGGGCTCCCACGGCCGGCCGGGGTGAGGGGACTTCCGCACCCACGTCACGGTTGCGTCACCCCGTGGCCAAGCGCCGCAGCAAGCGCATACAGTGCTTCCGCACCCCCACTTTTGAACATGTTCAGAACCTGACCAGGTGGGGGAAACACGGGGATACGGGGAGGACTTGCCCATGGGCAAGGGGGTCAAGGTCGCCGTCGTCGGCGGCGTGTGTGCGGTGATGCTGAGCGGGGCCGGGTACGGGCTCTACAACATCGCGTCCGCGCTGAACGGTGACGGCGGCACGGCGAGCGGGAGCACCGAGGCCGCGAGGACGGGGCCGCCGAGTGCCGGTGAGGTCGCGGAGACGAGCGGCGCGTTCTTCGCCGCGTGGGAGAAGGGCGACGCCCCGGCCGCGGCGGGCTACACCAACTACCGGGAGGCGGCCGAGCAGTTGCTGGCGGCGTACGGCGACGACGCGCACATCACCAAGGTGCGCATCAAGCCCGGTGCGCCCGTGGGGCGGACCGTGCCGTTCACGGTCCGGGCGGTGGTGTCGTACGGGGGGAGGTCGGAGCCGATCGGCTACGGGAGCCGGCTGACCGTGGTGCGCGGGCAGACCTCGCACCGCGCGCTGGTCGACTGGGACCCCTCCGTCGTGCACCCCAGGCTGCGCAAGGGGGACACCCTGGTGACCGGCGAGGCCGAGGCGCCGCCGATCGAGGCCGTGGACCGCAACGGGAAGGTGCTGACGGCCGCGAAGTACCCCTCCCTCGGCCCGATCCTGGACGAGCTGCGCAAGCGGTACGGCGGCAGGGCCGGCGGCCGGCCCGGCGTGGAGCTGGCCATCCGTCACGAGGCGGGCGCGGACGGCAGTCAGGCCGCCGACACCACGCTCCTGACCCTCGCCAAGGGCAGGGCGGGCAGGCTGCGCACGACCCTCAGCGCCGGCGCCCAGGCGGCGGCCGAGGCGGCGGTGGGCACGTACAAGGACGCGTCCGTGGTGGCCGTGCAGCCCAGCACGGGCGAGATCCTGGCCGTCGCCAACCACCGCGACGACGGCTTCGACGCGGCCCTGTCCGGCGAGCGCCCGCCCGGCTCCACCATGAAGATCATCAGCGCGGCGGCCCTCATCGACACCGGTCTGACCAGCGCGAACGGCAAGGCACCCTGCCCGCCGTCCGCCGTCTGGCAGAGCCAGACGTTCCACAACATGAAGGACCTGGCCCCGAACGAGAACGCCACCCTCTCGGAGAGCTTCGCCCGCTCGTGCAACACGGCGTTCGTGAAGTTCGCCGACGACCTCGGCGTGGACGCCCTCACCAAGGAGGCGCAGGACCGGTTCGGGCTGGGGCGCGACGACTGGAAGATCGGCGTGCCGTCCTTCGACGGCCGGGTGCCGGCCTCCGGCGGACCGGACACGGCGGCGAACCTGATCGGCCAGGGCCAGGTCCAGATGAGCCCGCTGGACATGGCCTCCGCGACCGCGACCGCGAAGACCGGCGTCTTCCGGCAGCCGGTCATCGTGCCGCTGAGCCTGGACGACCGCGCACCGGCACAGGCGCGCGGGCTGCCGTCGAGCACCTCGCAGCAGTTGCGCGCGATGATGAACCGCACCGCCCGCAGCGGCACCGCGGCGAGCGTGATGGCGGGGCTGACCGGCGAAATCGGCGCGAAGACCGGCTCGGCGGAGGTCGACGGCAACGTCACGTCCGACAGCTGGTTCACCGGGTACCGCGACGACGTGGCGGCGGCCGCGCTGGTGCAGGACGGCGGGCACGGCATCGACGCGGCCGGGCCTATTGTCGCAACCGTGCTACGGAGTACGGGCTGACGTCACCCGCAAAGACGGGGACCTTACTGTGGTAGCCGTCGTTGGGGAGTGTGGGGGCTGTGGGGTCCTGGTGAAGGCGCGGAGGAACTGAGGCTGTGGGCAAGAGAAGGCGCGTCGCCGAGCGACGGAAGACCGGACCCGCCGTACTCGCCGGGATGATCGCCGTGGTCCTCGGCGGCGCCGGTTTCGGGGTCTACGCGCTGTACGGCGGCGGCGCGTCGGCCGACGAGCGGGCGTCCGGCGCGGCCGGCCGGGCCGTGAAGACCGGCCCGCTCACCGCCGCCGAGGTGCGCACGGCCTCCACCCGGTTCCTCACCGCCTGGCAGCAGGGCCAGGTCACCCGCGCCGCGGCCGGCACCGACGACCCCACGGCCGCCGCTCCCCTGCTCACCGGCTACACCAAGGACGCCCACCTCAAGGACGTCACCCTCACGCCCAGGGCCGCGACCGGCGCCAAGGTCCCGTTCTCCGTCAAGGCGACCGTGGCGTACCAGAACCTCAGCAAGCCGCTCGCCTACGACAGCGCGCTCACCGTCGTACGGCGCAGGAGCGACGGCGAGGCGGTCGTCGACTGGCACGCCTCCGTCGTCCACCCGGACCTCGGGGACGGCGACACGCTCGTCACCGGTGCGTCCGGCACCCCGCCGGTCACCGCGCTGGACCGCGACGGCGGGAAGCTGACGGCCGCCGAGTACCCCTCGCTCGGCACGGTCCTGGACGGGCTGCGCGAGAAGTACGGCAAGACGGCGGGCGGCAAGGCGGGCGTGGAGCTGCGCGTGGTGCGCGGCAAGGCCTCGCAGGCGGCCAAGCTGTCCGACAAGACCCTGGTGGAGCTGAGCAAGGGCACGCCGGGCACGGTGAGGACGACGCTGAGCCCCACGTTCCAGGCGGCCGCCGAGCGGCGGGTCGCCGCGAAACAGCGGGCCTCGGTGGTGGTCCTGCGGCCCTCGACGGGCGAGATCCTGGCGGTCGCCAACAGCGGGCACGGGTTCAACACCGCCTTCCAGGGCTCCCTGGCCCCCGGCTCCACGATGAAGATCGTGACGTCGACGATGCTGTTCGAGAAGGGGCTCGTCACCCCGGACGCCTCCCACCCGTGCCCCAAGAAGTACAAGCTGTCCGGGTGGACGTTCCACAACGACGCGGACTCCGAGATCAAGAAGGGCAGCTTCAAGCTCAGCTTCGGCGCCTCCTGCAACAACGCCTTCATCAACTTCGCGCCGAAGCTGTCGAACAGCGACCTGACGAAGGAGGCCCAGCAGGTCTACGGCCTCGGCATGGACAACTGGGCCATCGGCGTGCCGACGTTCGACGGCTCGGTCCCGGTGCAGAGCGGCGCGCAGATGGGCGCCGCGCTGATCGGGCAGGGCGGGGTGCGGATGAACCCGCTGAACATGGCGTCGGTGGCGGCGACGGTGGACGCGGGCGTCTTCCACCAGCCGTACCTGGTCGCCCCCAGTGTGGACGGACGCACCCTGGCGAAGGCCGCGCGGACCATGTCGTCGAAGACGCAGGGGCAGCTGAAGGAGGTCATGCAGTACACGGCGGCGTACGGCACGGCCGCCAAGGCGATGGCGGGCCTCGGGCCGGACTACGGCGCCAAGACGGGCTCCGCCGAGGTCGACGGCCAGAAGAAGCCGAACGGCTGGTTCACCGCCTACCGCGGGGACCTCGCCGCGGCGGGCGTGGTCCAGGCGGGCGGCCACGGCGGCGACACGGCCGGACCGATCGTGGCGGCCCTGCTGAAGATGGGCGGCTGACCGCTCACCGTCCGGCCGCTCACCGGGCTCAGGTCCGCACCGGCTCGGCGGTGTAGGTGCGGCGCAGGAAGCGCAGGAGGGTCCTGGTCTCGAACTGCACCACCTCGACACCGTTGTCGGAGTGGAGTTCCACGACGGCCTGGACGCGCCCGCAGGGCCACACCCGTACGTCGCCGCTCTCGACCGGCGCCCGCAGCCCGCGTTCGAGCAGGGCGCGGGAGAAGGTCCACTCGGGCTCGCCGGGCAGCCGGACCCGGATCGCGCGCGGATCACTGTCGGGGTCGTACCGGAGCACCACGGGCACGGCTCCGGGGTCCTCCTCGTCCGTGACGATATGGGCGCGTGCGTACTGCTCGACTACAGGCATCGGACCGCCCTCTCACGTTCAGTGACCCGAAGGGGAACCACTGTTCCCCTCCCCTGTCCAATGTCCCATATTTCCGCTTTCACGCCTGTCGGAATGCGAGAACGACTCCCTCTTGCAAGGCGTTCGCAACAAGCCCTTAAAATCATCGGGTGCACGTACCTGACGGATTCATCGACGCCCCGACCTCCGCCGCCGCCGGCGCGGTCGCCGCCGGCGCCCTCGCCGTGAGCCTGCGCGGCGCCCGGCGCGAACTCGACGAGCGCACGGCACCGCTGGCCGGTCTCGTCGCGGCGTTCATCTTCGCCGTGCAGATGCTGAACTTCCCCGTGGCGGCCGGCACCAGCGGCCACCTGCTCGGGGGCGCCCTGGCCGCGATACTCGTCGGGCCGTACACCGGTGTCCTGTGCGTGTCGGTCGTCCTGCTCATGCAGGGCGTCCTGTTCGCGGACGGCGGGCTGACCGCGCTCGGCGTGAACATCACCGACATGGCGATCGTCACGACCGTCGTGTCGTACGCCGTCTTCCGCGGGCTGCTCGCCGTGCTGCCCCGGGGGCGGCGCTCGGTCACCGTCGCCGCCTTCGCCGCCGCGCTGGTGTCGGTGCCGGCCGCCGCCGTCGCCTTCACCCTCATCTACGCCGTCGGCGGCACCACGGACGTCTCGCTCGGCAAGGTGGCCACCGCGATGATCGGCGTCCACGTGCTCATCGGCCTCGGCGAGGCCGTCATCACCGCCCTGACCGTCGGCGCCGTCATCGCCGTACGCCCGGACCTGGTGCACGGCGCGCGCGGCCTGCGGCAGCGGCTGAAGCTGCGGGTGAACGGCGAACTGGTGGACGCGCCCGCCGCTCAGGCGCCGGCCGCCGCCAGGACCTCGCGGCGCGGGCTGTGGATCACCGGCCTGGTGACCTCGCTGGTGCTCGCCGGGTTCGTCAGCTTCTACGCCTCCGCCAGCCCCGACGGCCTGGAGAAGATCGCCCACGACCAGGGCATCGACCGCAAGGCCGAGCGGCACGCGGCCCACGGCTCCCCGCTCGCCGGCTACGGCGTGAAGGACGTCGCGGACGCCCGGCTCTCCGGCGGGCTCGCGGGGGTGATCGGTGTCGGCGCCACCGTCGCCGCGGGCAGCACGGTCTTCTGGGTGGTGCGCCGCCGCCGTACGGGTGAGCCGGCCGAGGCGGCCTGATGGGGGCGGATGGGGTTACCTCCCGCGCGAGCGCATTCGAGCGTGGGGGAGCGCACCGGCTGTACCGGCACGGGCACTCGCCCGTGCACGCCCTGCCGCCGCACACGAAACTGGCCGCCGTGTTCGCCTTCGTGGTGGTCGTGGTGTCGACCCCGCGGGAGGCGATGTGGGCGTTCGCGCTGTACGCCGTGCTGCTCGCCGCGGTGGCGCGCCTCGCGCGGGTGCCCGGCGCCTTCCTGCTCGGGCGGCTGCTGATCGAGGTGCCGTTCGTGGCGTTCGCGGTGCTCATGCCGTTCGTCGCGGAGGGCGAGCGGGTGCACGTGCTGGGGCTGTCGCTGAGCGTCGGCGGGCTGTGGGGCGCCTGGAACGTGCTCGCCAAGGGCACGCTCGGGGTCGCCGCCTCCGTACTGCTGGCCGCCACCACCGAGCTGCGGGAACTGCTGCTCGGGCTGCAGCGGCTGCGGCTTCCGCCGCTGCTGGTGCAGATCGCCTCCTTCATGATCCGCTACGGGGACGTCATCACCGACGAGATGCGCCGGATGCGGATCGCCCGCGAGTCCCGCGGCTTCGAGGCGCGGGGCGTGCGGCACTGGGGGGTGCTCGCCAAGTCCGCCGGCGCGCTGTTCATCCGCTCCTACGAGCGCGGGGAGCGGGTGCACCTGGCCATGGTCAGCCGCGGGTACGCCGGTTCGATGCCGGTGATCGACGAGGTGACCGCGTCCCGGGCGCAGTGGTCGTACGCCCTCGCCCTGCCCTTCGCCGCCCTCCTCGTCTGTCTGCTGGGATGGATTCTGTGACAGCCTCTCTCCAGGTCTCCGGCCTCGCCTTCGCCTACCCCGACGGCCACCAGGCCCTGTTCGGCGTCGACTTCGAGATCGCGCGCGGTGAACGGGTCGCGCTGCTCGGCCCGAACGGCGCCGGCAAGACCACCCTGGTGCTGCACCTCAACGGCATCCTCGGCGGCGGCACCGGCACGGTGACCGTGGCCGGGCTGCCCGTCGGCAGGGAGCACATGGCCGAGATCCGGCAGAAGGTCGGCATCGTCTTCCAGGACCCGGACGACCAGCTGTTCATGCCGACGGTGCGCGAGGACGTGGCGTTCGGCCCGGCGGCGGCCGGGATCCGGGGGGCCGCGCTGGAGGAGCGGGTGCGCACCGCGCTGGAGCGGGTCGGCATGCGGGAGTTCGCCGACCGGCCGCCGCACCACCTGTCCTTCGGCCAGCGGCGCCGGGTCGCCGTCGCCACGGTGCTGGCGATGGAGCCGGAGATCCTGGTCCTGGACGAGCCCTCGTCCAACCTGGACCCGGCGTCCCGGCGCGAACTGGCCGACATCCTGCGCTCGCTGGACGTGACGGTCCTCATGGTCACGCACGACCTGCCGTACGCGCTGGAGCTGTGCCCGCGCGCGCTGGTCCTCAGCGACGGCGTGATCGCTGCGGACGGCCCGACGGGCCAACTCCTCGGCGACGACGAGCTGATGCGGGCCCACCGGCTGGAGCTGCCGTTCGGCTTCGACCCGAAGTCCGTGACAATGGGCGCGTGACGCCTCAAGACGACCGGGACGAAGGCGGGCCCGCCGGGTCGCTGCTGCTGGACGACCAGCTGTGCTTCGCGCTGTACGCCGCGCAGCGCGCCGTGACGGCCGCCTACCGTCCGCTCCTGGAGGAACTCGGCCTCACCTACCCGCAGTACCTGGTGCTGCTGGTGCTCTGGGAGCGCGGTGAGACCAGCGTGAAGGAGCTGGCGGCCGCGCTGCGCCTGGACTACGGCACCGTCTCGCCGCTGCTCAAGCGCCTGGAGGCGGCGGGGTTGGTGCACCGGGAGCGCGCGGCGGGCGACGAGCGCTCGGTGCTGGTCGCGTGCACCGGGCGCGGGGAGCAGCTGCGGGAGCGCGCGGCGCGCGTGCCCGGCGCGCTGCTCGAGGCCACGGGGCTGGACGAGCGGCAGGTCGCGCGGCTGCGCGAGGAGCTGTGGCAGCTCGCGCGGCGGGCGGACGGGGCCGCGGGGCGCCGCTGATCACGGATTCCCCACGTTTCCACCCCGGCTGCGGACAGCTGACATACCGGCCAGTACCTTGTGCACGATGTACTTGCGCACACCTGTTGTCCGGGAAGGCCGACCATGACCGACGGCACCGCGGCCGCCACCGCCGCCGACGCCCCTGCGGGCGCCTCCGCAGACGCCTCCGCCGACGCCCGTCCGACCAAGATCATGTACGTCGCGGAGGCCACCGCCCACGGCGGCCGCGACGGCCATGTCACCAGCCAGGACGGCCACATCCGGCTGAAGGTCGCGATGCCGCCGGAGCTCGGCGGGGACGGCAGCGGCACCAACCCCGAGCAGCTGTTCGCGGCCGGGTACAGCTCCTGCTTCCACAACGCGCTCATCCTGGTCGGCAAACGCGCGGGCTACGACCTCACCGGTTCCACCGTGGCCGCCAAGGTGGGCATCGGACCCAACAGGCGGCGCGGCTACGGCCTCGCGGTCGCCCTCAGCGTCTCCCTGCCCGTGCTGGACCGAGAGGTCGCCACGCGGCTGGTCGACGCGGCGCACGAGGTGTGCCCGTACTCGAACGCCACCCGCGGCAACATCGACGTAACGATTCTGCTGGGCTGATCCCACCGAGGAATCGCAGGCACCGGACCGGTGTTGCACCCGCTGTCGCAGGCGAGGGAAGGGACGGCGGACGTGGACGTGCACGGCACTGTGGCCGACGGCTTCGAGCCGGTCAGGGAGGCGTTCGCCGCGAACTTCGCCCTGCTCGGGGAGCGGGGCGCGGCGCTCGCCGTGTACCGCGACGGGCACCGGGTCGTCGACCTGTGGGCGGGCACGAAGGACGTCGACGGCACGGCGCCCTGGGAGCGCGGCACCGCCCAGGTCGTGCGCTCGGCGACCAAGGGCGTCGCCGCGGCCGTCCTCCTGCTGCTGCACCAGCGCGGCGAGCTGGACCTGGACGCGCCCGTCGGGGAGTACTGGCCGCAGTACAAGGCGGCCGGCAAGGAGCGCACCCTCGTCCGGCACCTGCTCGCCCACCGCGCGGGCGTGCCCGTGCTGGACCGCCCGCTGACCCCGCAGGAGGCCGCGGACCCCGACCTCGGTGCGGCGGCCGTCGCCGCGCAGGTACCGGTGTGGGAGCCGGGCACGGACCACGGCTACCACGCCCAGACCTACAGCTGGCTCACCGGCGAACTGGTCCGGCGGGTCACCGGGCGCGGCGTCGGCCGGTGGATCGCCGAGGAGATCGCCGCGCCCCTCGGCGCCGACCTGTGGCTCGGCCTGCCGGAGGCCGAGCAGGGGCGCGTGGGCCGCGTCGGCCCGGTCGAGGGGGCGGAAGCGGCGGGCGGGCTGAAGGTCCGCCCCAAGCGGGCGGTCTCCGAGGCCTACGCCGACCCGGACTCCCTCACCCGGCGCGCCTTCGCGGCCATCACCCCGCTCCCGGACGAGAACGACCCCGCCTACCAGGCCGCCGCCCTGCCGGCCTCCAACGGCATCGCCACCGCCGACGGCCTCGCCCGCTTCTACGCCTCGCTCATCGGCGAGGTGGACGGCGGTACCCGCCTGTTCGCCCCCGCCACCACGGAGCTGGCCCGCGCCGAGCAGTCGGCCGGGCCGGACCGGGTCCTCGTGGTGGGCACCCGGTTCGGCGCCGGCTACATGCTGCACGGCAGCGCGTCCCCGCTGCTCGCCGCCGGCTCCTTCGGCCATCCCGGCCGCGGTGGCGCCCTCGGGTTCGCCGACCCGGAGTCGGGCGTCGCCTTCGGCTACGTCACCAACGGCTTCCGCAAGAGCGTCACGGCGGACCCCAGGGCGCAGACGCTGGTCCGGGCGGTGCGCTCGGCGCTCGGCTGAGGCGGCGCGCCGGGAGCCGCGTCCTCACCCGTGGGTCCGCGCACCCGGCGTCACACGTGGATCGGGTGCGAGACCCGCCCGGACTCGGCGTCGATCTCGTCGTGCGCCTTCGTCAGCAGCCGCATCGCCAGTTCGTTCAGGGCGCGGGCACCGGCGATCTCCTCGCCCACCCGGGGCTGGTTGGAGTCGACCCGGTGCCGGGTGGCGTGCCCGTGGGCCCGGACCTCCGTGCCGTCGGCCAAGCGCACCAGGGCCGCCGCCCGGGTGTGCTGATCGTCCTCCGAGAACTCCAGCTCGATGTGCCATCCCACCGCGGTGTGCGTCATCTCGACCACCTCCGAATCACTGATTCCAGGGTGCTCCCGGGCGCGCGGAACGTCACGTCGGCGAAGCGGCGCTCAGCCGTCGTTCTTCTCGTCGAAGCTCGCGAAGTAGGCGGCGGCCATGTCCTCGTCGGCATGGCCCTGGGCGGCGGCCCGGGCGAGGCGTTCGGCGGTGGCGGCGGCCACGTCCAGCCGTACGCCGGCCCTCTCGCCGGCCGCCACGATCAGCCGGGCGTCCTTTTCGGCGGTCGTCACGGTGAACGACGGCGGGGTCAGCCGCCCGTCCAGCACCAGCGCGGACTTGGCCCGCAGGTATCCCATGTCGAGCGGGCCGCCCTCGATCAGGTCGAAGAAGCTCTGCGGGTCGACGCCGAGGCCGCGGGCCAGGGCCAGCACCTCACCGGTCGCCGCGGTGGCCGCGAGGACCCAGCTGTTGGCGACGAGCTTCAGCCGGCTGGCGCTTCCCTCGCCCCCGTCCGTGCCGGTCCACACGGTCTTCGCGCCGACCGCGTCGAACACCGGGGTGACCGTTTCCCGGCCCTCCTCGGGGCCGGCGGCCAGCACGGTCAGCTTTCCCTCCTCGGCGGGCTGCCGGGTGCCGAGAACCGGGGCGTCGTAGAAGACGAGCCCGTGTTCGCGGGCGAAGGCGGCCAGGTCGGAGACCCGTTCGGTGCCGGCGGTGGTGCACTGCGCCCACACCGTGCCGGGCCGCAGGGCTGGCGCGGCCTCGCGCATGACGTCCATGACGGTGGCGCCGTCGTACAGCATGGTCAGGACGACGTCGGCGCCCTCGACGGCCTCGGCCGGGGTGCCGGTGACGTCGGCGCCGTCCGCGGCGAGCGGCTCGGCCTTCTCACGGGTGCGGTTCCAGGCGCGGACGGTGAGTCCGGCCCGGCACAGGTTGCGCGCCATGGCGGCGCCCATGATGCCCGTGCCCAGGACGCTGACGGTCGGCTTGTCGGTCATCGACGGCTCCCTAGTGGTCTCTCGTGGATCTCGTACGTCAGGTACCCCGTCAGCCTGCTACCGGGTCTATTCGCAGTGCACCGGGCTTCAGCCCGGTGGTGAAGCGAATCTTTGGCCCGCTCTGACCTCAGCTGTGTGCACGGATCTGCGCTGATCGCCTCAGCCTAGGTCCGAGTGGCCGGTTCTGCTGGCGGCCTGAAGGGCAAGCGCCCGCGCATGGGGGCGCCCCGGTACAAGTCGCGGAAGGACACCCGGCAGGCCGTCCGCTTCACCGCGAACGCCCGCTGGTCCATCACGCCGGGGCAGAAGCTGCGCCTTCCGAAGATCGGCGATGTGCGGGTGAATTGGTCCCGCACGCTGCCCTCGACGCCGTCCACGGTGACGGTGGTCAAGGACAGCGCAGGCCGGTACTTCGCGAGCTTCGTCGTCGAGACCGGCCCCGAGGAACCGTTGCCGGAGACGAGACCCGAGCTGGGCATCGACCTCGGTCTCGGGCACTTCGCAGTCCTCTCCGACGGCACGAAGATCGACAGCCCCCGCTTCCTGCGCCGGGCCGAGAAGCGCCTGAAGAAGGCACAGCGCGCCCTCTCCCGCAAGGAGAAGCACAGCAAGGACAGGGACACGGCCAGGGTCCGCGGTGCACGGGCACACGCCCGTTGTCGCGGACGCGCGCCGCGAGTTCCATCACCAGCTCTCCACACAGCTGATCCGCGACAACCAAGCGATCGCCGTGGAGGACCTGGCGGTCAAGGGACTCGCCCGCACGCGCCTGGCCAAGTCCGTCCACGACGCCGGATGGTCGGCGTTCGTCGGGATGCTGGAGTACAAGGCTGCACGATACGGGCGCACGCTGGTGAAGATCGGCCGGTTCGAGCCGACCTCTCAGGTGTGCTCGCAGTGCGGCGTCAAGGATGGTCCAAAGCCCCTGCACGTCCGTGTGTGGACCTGCGGGGCATGCGGGGCCGTCCTGGACCGGGACATCAACGCGGCGGTCAACGTCGCCAAGGCGGCCGGACTGGCCGTGTCAGCCTGTGGAGCGCAGGTAAGACCAGGGCTCGTCCCGGCACCGCGCGGCGAAGCAGGAACCCACTCGACACCGCAGCCTTCAACGGCGCGGTAGGCGGGAATCGCCGTCCTTCAGGGCGGCGAGGATGTCAACCGGCGTGCAGCATGAGCCCGATTCCCACGACCACCAGGCCGGCCGCCGCGATCCGGGGTGCCCCGAAGCGCTCCTTGAAAAACAGGGCGCCGATGGCCGCGCCGACGAGGATGGAGGACTCGCGCAGCGCGGCGATGGGGGCGAGGTCGGCGCGGGTCTGGGCCCACAGCACCAGGCCGTAGGCGGCCACGGACAGCGCGGCACCGAGCAGGCCGAGCGCCGCGAAGGGGCGCAGCACGGCCACCGTCTGGCGCCGCCAGCGGCAGCAGACGGCGTAGGCGGGGATCGCCAGTCCCTGCACGGCCATCAGCCAGGCGGTGTAGCCGAGCGCGGAGCCCGAGGCGCGGACGCCGAGCCCGTCGACGAGCGTGTAGGAGGCGATGGTCAGCCCGGTCGCCAGCGCCGCGCCGATCGCCGTCCAGTCCGGCCGGCGCCCGCGCAGCCCCCACAGCGCCACCCCGGTCAGGCCCGCGCAGGACAGGGCGACGCCGGCGGCGGCCCAGCCGTCGGGCACCTCGTGTGCGAAGAGGGCCGCGAACACGGTGACGAGCAGCGGCGCGCTGCCCCGCGCGATCGGGTAGGCCTGCCCGAAGTCACCCAGCCGGAACGAGGTCATCAGCAGGATCATGTACGCCAGGTGGATGACCGCCGAGCCCAGCAGGTACGGCCAGGCGCCGGCCGCCGGGAACGGCGCGAACGGCGCCAGGAGCAGGCCGATGAGCACCCCGCCGGCGAGGATCAGGGTGAAGCCGACCAGTTTGTCGGTGATGCGGTGGGCGATGGCGTTCCAGCTGGCGTGCGTGACCGCGGCGAGCAGGACCGCCGCGGTGACCAGCGGCGTCACGCGGTCCGCTCGCGGACGTCCGCGAGTGTCGCGCTCGCGTGGGCGACCAGGTCCCGCGGCGCGATGGGAAAGACGGCGTGCGGTGTCCCGGCCGCCGCCCACACCACGTCGTGGGCGAGCAGCGAGCGGTCGGCGAGGACGCGGGTGCGGGTGCGGTGCCCGAAGGGCGGCACCCCGCCGATGGCGTACCCGGTGGTCTCGCGGACGACCCCGGCGGCGGCCCGGGTGACCTCGGCGGCCCCCAGTTCCGCCCGTACCCGCTCCACGTCCACCCGCGAGGCCCCGTCCATGAGCACCAGCACGGGCACCCCGTCGGCGGCGAAGACCAGCGACTTGCAGATCCGGCTCAGCTCGCACCCGACCGCGGCGGCGGCCTCGGCGGCGGTGCGGGTCCCCTCAGGGAACCGCCGGGTGCGGGCGAGCACGTCCCCGAGTCCCAGCGAGCGCAGTGCTGCGGCGAACCGGGGGTGGGCTCCGGACTCTTCGGCGTCAGTGGCGGCTGTCGTCATGCGGGGCACGCTAGCGGGGGCCGGCCGGTGCACGCGACCGGGTTGTGGCCGGCCCGCCCCGGCCGGGCCGGCGCTCGCGCACGGACATGAAGAGGCCGGTGAGGGTGCCCCGTCCCCACGGATCCCTCACCGGCCGGTCTGTGTCGGAGCCGGCGCGTCAGACGCGGACCAGTTCCCGCTGCCCGTCGGGGTCGGCGTCCCTGCGGTCGCCGGCCGTGCGCAGGCCCTCGCCCTCGATGTCCACGTTGGGCAGGGCGCGGTCGAGCCACTTCGGCAGCCACCAGGCGCGGCGGCCGAGCAGGGCGAGCACCGCCGGGACGACGGCCATGCGGACGACGAACGCGTCGAAGAGGACGGCGACCGCGAGGCCGAAGCCGATCATCTTGACCATCGACTCGCTGGAGCCGATGAAGCCGGAGAAGACGGCGATCATGATGACGGCGGCGGCGGTGACGACCCGCGCGCCGTGCCGGAAGCCCGTGACCACGGCCTGGGCGGGCTTCTCCCCGTGGACGTACGCCTCGCGCATGCGGGTCACCAGGAAGACCTCGTAGTCCATGGCGAGGCCGAAGACGACACCCACCATGAAGATCGGCATCATCGACATCACCGGGCCGGTCTGCTCGACGTTCATCAGGCCCGACAGCCAGCCCCACTGGAAGACCGCGACCACGGCGCCGAGGGCCGCCAGCACGCTGAGCAGGAAGCCGAGGGCCGCCTTCAGCGGGACGAGGATCGACCGGAACACCACGATGAGCAGCAGGAACGCCAGGCCGACGACCAGCGCGAGGTAGGGCACCAGGGCGTCGTTCAGCTTCTGCGAGACGTCGATGTTCATCGCGGTGGAGCCGGTGACCAGCACCTTGGCACCGGTCGCGGCGGTGACGTCCGCGCCCTTGCCGCGGATGGCGTGCACGAGGTCCTCGGTGCTGACGGAGGACGGCTTGGAGTCCGGGACGACGGTGATCGTCGCGGTGTCGCCCGCCTTGTTGGGCGCGGCCGGGGTGACCGTGACGACGTCCTTCAGGCCCTTGATCTCGTCGCCGACCCGGGTGAAGGCGGCCTTGGGGTGCGTGCTGTCCTTGGCGTCGACGACGACCATCAGGGGGCCGTTGAAGCCGGGGCCGAAGCCGTCGGAGAGCAGGTCGTAGGCGCGGCGCTGGGTGGTGGAGACCGGCTGGGAGCCGTCGTCCGGCAGGCCCAGTTCGAGGGAGGCGGCCGGGACCGCCGCCGCGCCGAGGCCGATCACGCCCAGCAGCAGGACCGCCACCGGGCGGCGGACGACGAAGCTCGCCCAGCGGGTGCCCATGTTGGGTCGGCCGGGCCTCTTCGGTGCCCGGCCGCCGCCGAGGAGCCTGCTCTTCTGGCCGGCCGGGCGGATCCTGCGGCCGGCGTATCCGAGCAGCGCCGGGATCAGGGTGAGGGCGATGAGGACCGCGACGGCGACCGTGCCGGCGGCCGCGACGCCCATCTTGGTGAGCATCGGGATGTCGACCACGGACAGGCCGACCAGGGCGATCACGACGGTGAGACCGGCGAAGACCACCGCCGAGCCCGCCGTGCCGACGGCCCGTCCGGCCGCCTCCTCGCGCTCGCGGCCCTCGGCGAGCTCCGAGCGGTAGCGGGAGACGATGAAGAGGGCGTAGTCGATGCCGACGGCGAGGCCGATCATCGAGGCCAGCGTGGAGGTGGTGGTGCCCAGGTCCAGGGCACTGGCGAGCGCGGTGATCGTGGAGACGCCGATGCCGACGCCGATCACGGCGGTGAGCAGCGGGAATCCGGCGGCGAGCAGCGAGCCGAAGGTGATGACGAGGACCACGGCGGCGACCGCGAGGCCGATGACCTCGCTGGAGCCGGTCTCGGGCGTGGTGTTCAGCGCGTCACCGCCGACCTCGACGGTGAGCCCTGCGTCGCGCGCGTCCTGGGCGGCCGCCTTCAGCGCGTCCCGGGAGGAGTCCTTCAGCTCCATGCCGGAGACCTCGTACTTCACGGAGGCGTAGGCGATCGTGCCGTCCTTGCTGACGGCGTGCGCGGTGTAGGGGTCGGTGACGGAGACGACCTCGGAGCCGTCGCGCAGCTCGGCGACCGTGTGCCGCACCGCTTTCCGGTTGTCCGTGCCGGTCATCTTCTCGCCGGTCGGCGCCTTGAAGACCACGCGTGCGGTGGCGCCGTCGGCGCTCATGCCGGGGAAGCGCTGTTCCAGCAGGTCGAAGGCCTTCTGGGCCTCCGTGCCGGGGATGGAGAAGGAGGAGTTCCCGGCGGCCGGGGCGGAGGCCGCGCCCACCCCGGCGAGGGTGAGCAGCGCCACCCATATCAGGGCGACGAAGTGCCGTCGCCGGAAGGCGAGACGGCCGAGTCGGTACAGGAAGGTGGCCATGGAGACGTACTCCCGGTCAGGTCGTGGGGTTCATCTGGGCAGGGGTGATCAGCCCGACGACGTGAGCGGGACGTCAGGTGGTGGGCTTGCTGGGGAGAGGGGTCAGGAGGTGGGGACGCCGAGGGCGGGGAGGACCACGGCGTCGATGTACGACCGCAGGAACGCCTGGGTGGGCGGCTGGTCGTCGATGATCGCGCGCGTCGCGAACGCGCCGATCATCATGTGCACCACGAAGGGCAGGGCCGGGTTGTCGGCGCGGACCTCGCCGCGGTCGACGGCCCGCCCCAGCACGCGCCGGAACTCCTCGGTCTCCGGTTGCACGAGCTGCTCCCGGAAGGCGCGCAGGAGGTCGGGGTTGGTGTGGGTCGCCATGGCCAGACCCCGCATCAGCGCGTTGTTCTGCTCCATGGTGCAGTCGTCCTCGCGGGTCACCAGGGCGTGGAAGTCGCCCCGCAGCGACCCGGTGTCGACGTCGGCGATGCTGCCCGGCTTGCTGTGCCGGATCGCCCTGGCCACCAGTTCGGCCTTGCCGCCCCACTGGCGGTAGAGGGTGGCCTTGCTGGACCGGGTGCGGGCGGCGACGGCGTCCATGGTGAGGGCGTCGTAGCCGACCTCCCGGAGCAGGTCGAGCACCGCCTCGTACAACTCGGCCTCGCGTTCGGGCGTGATCCGACTGCGACGCGCGGCGGCGACCTCAGCCATGGCTCTCACCTTCCCGACGCGGCTGCCCGCTGTCGAACGACACGGTTTCGTACGTGACGAATGTACCGCAGCCCCTCAAGGAAACGAAACAGTTTCGTACGTGTCCCGGGTCACGCCGGTCCGCGACGCCCCTTTTTCCCACGAGTTGCTGGGCTTTGCCCCGCGGAAAAGCATGGGGAGGGTGAGCTATCTGCGCTTTCCCCACCTCCACGGCGACGTGCTGAGCTTCGTGACCGAGGACGACCTCTGGCTGGCCCCCCTCGACGCCCCGGGCCGCGCCTGGCGGCTCACCGTGGACCGCACCAAGGCCGGCCACCCGCGCTTCTCACCGGACGGCCGCCACCTCGCGTACACGTCCTGGCGCAGCCTCGTGCCCGAGATCCACCTCGTCGGCGTCGACGGCGGGCCCGCGCGCCAGCTGACCTACTGGGGCAGCCCGGACACCCGGGTCTGCGGCTGGGACCCGGACGGCGAGATCCTGGCCGTCGCCTCCCACGGCGAGCCGTTCTCCTACTTCACCTGGGCCTACAAGGTGGGCACGGACGGCGACCCGGGGCGCAAGCTGCCCTGGGGGCCGGTCTCCGACCTCCAGGTCGCCGACGTCGACGGGCAGCACCGGACCCTGCTGCTCACCGGCACCCCGCCGCACGAACCGGCCTCCTGGAAGCGCTACCGGGGCGGCGCCACGGGCCGGCTGTGGCTGCACGGGCAGCGGCTGCTGCCGGACATCGGCGGGCACCTGGCCTGCCCCATGTTCACCGGCGGCCGGATCGCCTTCCTCTCCGACCACGAGGGCGTCGGCAACCTCTACTCCTGCGCCCACGACGGCTCCGACCTGCGCCGCCACACCGACCACGACGCCTTCTACGCCCGGCACGCCGCCAGTGACGGCACGCGGGTGGTCTACCAGTGCGCTGGCGACCTGTGGCTGGTGGACGACCTCGCCGCCGGCACCGGACCACGCCGGCTGGACGTCCGGCTGAGCGGCCCGCGCGCGGGGCGCCGCCGCTACCAGGTGCCCGCCGCGCAGAACGTGGACGGCATCTCCGTGGACGAGACCGGGCGGGCCAGCGCCGTCGTCGTGCGCGGCAGCCTGTACTGGCTCACCCACCGGGACGGCCCGTCCCGCACCATCACGGACACGCCCGGCGTCCGGGTCCGGCTGCCGGAGATGCTCGGCGAGACCGGGCAGGTGGCGTACGTGACGGACGCCGAGGGCGCGGACGCCCTGGAGATCGCCCGGCTGCCCCGCGCCAGCGGGGAGCGGGCCACGCGCCGGCTGGCCTCCGGGAAGCTGGGGCGGGTGCTGGAGCTGGTGTGCGACCCGCAGGGCGAGCGGGTGGCCGTGGCCTCGCACGACGGCCGGCTGCTGCTGATCGACGTCGCCGGGGAGCAGGCGGAGGAGGACGCCACCGGCGAGAAGGGCACCACCGAGCAGGCTGCGGCCGGCGGTGAGGAGGTCACCGAGCTGGTCCGGTCGGACAACGGCCCGGTCCGCGACCTCGCCTTCTCCCCCGACGGCGCCTGGATCACCTGGTCCCACCCGGGCATAGGGCGCTCCCTGCGGCAGATCAAGCTGGCCCGCATCAAGGACCGGCTCGTCATCGACGTCACCAACGGCCGCTTCGAGGACGAGAACCCCGTCTTCACCCGGGACGGCCGCTACCTCGCCTTCCTGTCCTGGCGCGGCTTCGACCCGGTGTACGACGTCCACACCGGCGACCTCTCCTTCCCGCTGGGCTGCCGCCCGTACCTGGTCCCGCTGTCCTCGGCGACCCCCTCCCCCTTCGCCCTGAACCCCGAGGGCCGCCCGGCCGCCGGCGGGCTGGACCCGCTGGCGGACGAGGAGACCGGCGAGCACGGCACGGTCACCGTGGAGGTGGCCGGGCTGGAGAACCGGGTGACCCCGTTCCCGGTCATCGCCTCGAAGTACTCCGCCCTGTGCCCGGTCGCCGGCGGCGGGCTGGTCTGGCTGCGCTGGCCGATCTCCGGCGCGCTCGGCGAGACCTTCGCCAACCCGGCCGACACCACCGGACGGCCGGCGCTGGAGTACTTCGCCATCACCAAGGCGAAGAAGTCCGAACTGGTCGACCACCTCGACTGGTTCGCGGTCAGCGGCGACGGCACCCGGCTGGTGGTGGTCGACGAGGGCGACCTGCGGGCGGTGCCGTCGACCGAGTCCGGCGACGCCGACTCGACCGCCTGGATCGACCTGCGCCGCATCGTGCACCAGGCCGACCCGGGCGCCGAGTGGCGCCAGTCGTACGACGAGGCAGGCCGGCTCATCCGCGCCTACTTCTGGGAGCCGGGCATGTGCGGCATCGACTGGGACGCGGTCCTCGACCAGTACCGGCCCCTGGTCGAACGCGTCGCCTCCCCCGACGAGTTCGCCGACCTGCTGCGCGAGGTCCTCGGCGAGCTGGGCACCTCGCACGCCTACGTCACCGCCGCCCGCCGCAACGAGGGCCCGCCCCACTACCAGCGCTGGCAGGGCCTGCTCGGCGCCAACTTCGTCCGCCGGGAGGAGGGCTGGGCCGTCAGGCGGATCCTGCCCGGCGACTCCTCCGACTCCAAGGCACGCTCCCCGCTGGCCGGCACGGGAATCCGCGAGGGCGCCGTCCTGACCCACGTGGACGGCCGCCCGGTCGACCCGGTGGCGGGACCGTACCCGCTGCTCGCCGGCTCGGGCGGGACGACCACGGAGCTGACGTTCACCCCGCCGCCGGGCGAGCCGGGGCGGGCCCGGCGGGTCGCCGTCGTCCCGCTGATCGACGAGCGGCCGCTGCGCTACCAGGACTGGGTGGCCAAACGCCGGGCCGTCGTCCGCGAGTTGAGCGACGGCGCGTGCGGCTACCTGCACATCCCCGACATGGGCGGCTCGGGCTGGGCCCAGTTCAACCGGGACCTGCGCATGGAGGTGTCGCGGTCCGCGCTGATCGTCGACGTGCGCGGCAACGCGGGCGGGCACATCAGCGAACTCGTCATCGAGAAGCTGACCCGGCCGATCCTCGGCTGGGACCTGACCCGCGACGCGCAGCCGGTGTCGTACACCTCGAACGCGCCCCGGGGCCCGGTGGTGGCCCTGGCGGACGAGGCGACATCCTCCGACGGCGACATGATCACCGCCGCCTTCAAGCTGCTGAAACTCGGCCCGGTCGTCGGCCAGCGCACCTGGGGCGGCGTCGTCGGCATGACCGGCCGGCACCGCCTCGGCGACGGCACCGTCATCACGGTGCCGATGAACGCGGCCTGGTTCGACGCCTACGGCTGGTCCGTGGAGAACCACGGCGTCGCCCCCGACCTGGAGATCGAGCGCACCCCCCTGGACTGGGCCGAGGGCCGCCACGCCCAGCTCTCCGACGCGGTCGAACTGGCCCTGCGCCTCCTGGACGCCAACCCCGCGGCCACCCCACCGGGCTACAACGACGTACCGGACCGCTCCCGCCCGAAACTCCCCCCGAGAACGGGTTCGTAGACGAAGGAGGAGACGTATCCCCACCCAGGGGCGCGGGGAACCGCGCGACAAGCCCCCACCGGCCCGCACCCGACAACGCACGCACCACAACCACACCCCCCGAAGACCAACGCGGGGTGCCCCCCGGAACGAATCCGAGGGGCACCCCCATCACACCGGCCAAAGCCGAGCGCAGCGACTAAGCGTCGTAGTCCGCGTCGAAGCGGTCTTCCATCTCACGCTCCGTGCCCTCGATGTCACGAGGGTTCTGGCCGCGGCTCCGCTCGGGCTGCTGGCCCTGCGGCCGGCCGCCGTGCTGGCCCTGCTGCTGGCCGCGCTGGCCGGCCCGCTCACGGGCCTCGCCCATCTTCTGGCCGGCCTGGTGCTTCTTCTCCTGGAACTGGTCCTTCATACCCATGTGGGTTCACTCCTGTGGTGAGCGAGGGCGGGGGACTCGGCCCCTGGGACGGACCCCGGGGACCGCCCTCTGGTTCGGCCCTTCGGTGGGGCCTCGACCAGATTCACACGGGCGAACACGCTGCGCATGTCGATCAGTTACGGTGCGTAGCGCGAGCCTCCTCATCAGCCGCCCCACCTGCGCCGACGAGTCCCGACCGCATCCCCTGAAGGCGCGGTGCGAACCGCCGCATCTCGCGCTGCCCGACGGTCCCGATGAGCCCCGGAAGGTAGCCGCGCACGCCCTGCATGCCGCGCAGCCACCACTGCCCGTACACGTGCGCCGAGCGCCGCTCGATCCCGGCGACGATCCGGTCCACCGCCGGGCCCAGCGGGTACGTCTTGTTCGACGGCCACGGCAGCCGCTGCCGCAGCTCCCGCATCACGTCGTCCTGGTCGGCGCCGCGCACCATGTCGGTGTCGGTCCAGGACAGGTAGCCGACGCCGACGCCCACGCCCTGGTAGCCGACCTCGGCGCGCAGACTGTGCGCGTACGCCTCCACCCCGGACTTGGAGGCGCAGTACGCGCTCATCATCGGCGCCGGGGTCATCGCGGCCAGCGAGGCGATCTGCAGCAGGTAGCCGCGGCTCTCGACCAGCACCGGCAGGAACGCGCGGGCGGTGACCGCCGAGCCGATCAGGTTGACCTCGATCACCCGCCGCCAGGCCACCGGGTCGGAGTCGGCGAACGGACCGCCGGTCGCCACACCGGCGTTGGCGACCACGATGTCCACCTTGCCGAACCGCTCCTTGACCTCCTGCGCGACCCGGCTCATCGTCTCGTGGTCGGTGACGTCGGCGTACCAGTAGGCGCTGTCGCCGTGCAGCCGCCCGGAGACCTCCTTGAGCGCCTCCTCCTCCAGACCGACCAGCGCCACCTTCGCGCCGCGCGCGGAGAGCTTGCGCGCCAGCAGTTCGCCGACGCCGCGCGCCGCTCCGGTCACGACGGCGACCTGCCCCTGGAGACCGACCCTGCTCATGCGCCCTCCTTGATGTCCTGCACGGGGATGGACCCGGACCCGGTGGCGGTTCCGGTGACGTAGGTGGTGACGAGTTCGCGGATCCTGGCGGTCACCTGACCGGGAGCCTCGATGGGGGTCATGTGGCCGACACCGGGCAGTTCGGTGAGGCCGACGCAGTGCGGCAGTGCGGCGGCCAGCGCGCGGGCGTGCACGGGGGGCGTGAGCCGGTCGGACGCGCCGTGCACCACCGCGGTGGGCGCGTGCAACTGCCGTACGCCGTGGTCCAGGTCGAGTGCGGCGAGCACACCGGCCCAGGCGTGGCGCACGGCGCGCGGGCAGGCGTGCACGATCCGCGCGCAGGCCTCCACCATGTGCGGGGCGGAACCGGCGCCCATGGTGCCGTACTTGAGGATCCGCATCGCGAGCGGCGTCACCGGCCCGAGGGGGGCACGCGAACCGAGGATGCGCCCGGTGATCCAGGTGCGCGTCCGGCCGGCGCGCAGCGGCACCACCAGCGACTCGGCGACCAGCCGGGAACTGCCCGTGCTGCACAGCAGGACGGCGGCCGCGTGCTCGCGGAATCGGGGGCGCGCGGCGGCCGCCATGACCGTCATGCCGCCCATGGAGTGGCCGACGACCAGGGCCTTCTCCCCCGGCGCGAGCGTCTGCGCGAGGACCGCCTCGAGGTCGTCCGCGAGCGCGTCGGTGGTGCAGGCGGGGCTCGCGGGACTGCGCCCGTGCCCGCGCTGGTCGTAGGCGATCAGCCGGTGCCCGGTGGCCAACTCCCGTATCTGCGCCGCCCAGAAGGCGGTCGAGCAGGTCCAGCCGTGGGAGAGGACGACCGCGGGCGCGTCGTCGGGTCCGTGCACCTCGACGTGCAGCGGCGCCCCGTCGGCGGAGACGGCGGTGAGGGTGCGGGCGGGGGTGGGCGGGGCGTACGGGCCGGTGGCCACGGAGAGGCCGCGGCTCATGCGACGGCCTCGCTCTTCTCGCCGGCCGTCCGCGCGGCGGGCGTTCCCGGCCTGCGCAGCAGCTCGTACTCCGCCAGGTCGACCCGCCGGGTCGCGCGCCGGAACTCGGTGGTCGTACCGGGCCAGATGGTGGTGTTGCGGCCGCTCGGGTCGAGGTACCAGCTGGTGCAGCCGCCGGTGTTCCACACGGTCCGCTTCATGCGCTCCTGGACCCGGTCGTTCCAGTCCTCGACGGCCGCCGGCCGGGCATCGAGGGCCGTGCGGCCTCCCCCGGTGCCCTGAGGGCCTGGGGGGACCCCCAGGACGTCCAACTGGCGCATGTAGTCCGCCAGATAGTTCAGCTGGGACTCGATCATGAGGATCATGGAGGAGTTCCCGAGGCCGGTGTTCGGCCCGATGATCGTCATGAAGTTCGGGAACCCGGCCGCCGAGGCGCCGCGCAGGGCCCGCATGCCGTCCTTCCAGGACTCGGCGAGCGTGCGGCCCTCCGCCCCGACCACCCGCTCGGCGATCGGCATGTCCGTGACGTGGAAGCCCGTACCGAAGATGATCGCGTCGACCTCGGCCTCGGTGCCGTCGGCGGCGACGACCGTCGAGCCGCGGACCTCGCTCAGCCCGCTCGCGACCACGTCGACGTTGGGCCGGGCCAGTGCCGGGTAGTACGCGCTGGACAGCAGGATCCGCTTGCAGCCGATGCGGTAGTCGGGGGTCAGCTTGGCGCGCAGGGCCGGGTCCTTGACGGCGCGGGCCATGTTGCGCTTCGCGAGCCGCTCGACCAGGCCGAGTTCGTCGGGGTGCTTGGTGAACGCCTGCACCTGCAGCTCCCGGATGCCCCACAGCACCCCGCGCCGCACCTGGGTGGTGAAGGGCAGCGCCCGGTGCAGCCGGCGTTCGGCGCCGCCGATGGCGCGGTCCACCCGGGGCATGACCCAGGCCGGGGTGCGCTGGAAGAGGGTGAGCCGGCCGACCCGGGGCTGGATGGCGGGCACGATCTGAATGGCGGAGGCGCCGGTGCCGACCATGGCGACGCGCTTGCCGCGCAGGTCGTAGTCGTGGTCCCAGCGGGCGGAGTGGAAGACCTTGCCCGGGAAGGAGGCGAGCCCGGGGATCTCGGGGATCCTCGGCTCGGACAGCGGCCCGGTGGCGGAGACGACGACGTCGGCGGTGAGCGTGCCGCGGGCGGTCTCGATCTCCCACCGCAGGTTCTCGCCGTCCCAGCGCATCATCTTCACCTCGGAGTCGAAGCGGATGTGCGGGCGCAGTCCGAAGGTGTCGGTGACGTGCTCCAGGTAGGCGCGGATGTGCTCCTGCCCGGAGAAGGTGCGCGGCCAGTCGGGGTTGGGGGCGAAGGAGAAGGAGTACAGGTGGGAGGGCACGTCGCAGGCGCACCCGGGATAGCTGTTGTCCCGCCAGGTGCCGCCGACGCTGTCGGCCCGCTCCAGGACGACGAAGTCGGTGATCCCCTCCCGGCGCAGCCGCACCGCGGCCCCCAGCCCGCCGAACCCGGACCCGATCACCGCCACCCGTACATGCTCGTGCTCGGCCATCCCGACGCCTCCACGCATCGCCTCGGACCCTGCCAGTGAACACTGGCGCAATGGGACTGTAGAGCAGCTCCGTACCGAGCGGTAGGGGGTGCGGGAAGGAAAGTTACCGGCGGTACACCCTAGGCTGCGACTGTGGCAGAGGAAGCGGAACACCCGGAGGCCGGGCCGGCGGCGCGGCGCGAGTACCGCATGGAGGAACTGGCCCGCCTGGCCGGCATCACCGTGCGCACCCTGCGTTTCTACCGTGAGCGCAAGCTGATCCCACCGCCCCGCCGGGAGGGCCGTATCGCCTGGTACGACGACCACCACCTGGCCCGCCTGCGCACCATCGCCGCCCTGCTGGAGCGCGGCCACACCCTGAACGGCATCGCCGAACTCGCCGAGGCCCTCGACCAGGGCCGCGACGTCGCCGACCTGCTCGGCGTCGGCACCCCCACCGAAGAGGAACCGATCCGCCTCACCCCCGAGGAACTCGCCGCCCGCTTCGAGGGCGAGGTCACCCCCGAGAACCTGGCCGCCGCCATGGACCTCGGCTACCTCGGCACCGACGGCGACCAGATCGTCCACATCAGCCGCCGCCTGCTGGACGTCTCCTCCGCGCTGGTCCGCGAGGGCATCCCGCTCGCCGAGGTCCTCACCGCCGGCGCCCGCGTCCGCGAACACGCCGAGGCCCTGGCCGCCCTCTTCGCCGACCTGATCCTCCGCCACGCCCCCGAGGAGGACCTCCACCGCCTGCGCCCGCTGGCCCGCAGCGTGGTGGAGGCGGAACTGTCGCTGGCGATGGACCGGCGGATGACGAAACGGGACTGACCGTGAGGGCCGTTTCCGCTAGCGGTCGTAGACGACGGTCACCGGCGCGTGGTCGGACCACCGCTCGGCATGCGTGGCGGCCCGCTCGACGACGGCCTTGACCGCCCTGCCCGCGAGCCCGGGCGTGGAGACGTGGTAGTCGATCCTCCATCCGGAATCGTTGTCGAAGGCCCGCCCCCGGTACGACCACCACGTGTACGGCCCCTCCACGCCGGGGTGCAGGGCGCGGACGACGTCCACGTAGCCACCGTCACCACCCGCGAGCACCCGTCCGAGCCAGTCCCGTTCCTCGGGCAGGAAGCCGGAGTTCCTGGTGTTGCCGCGCCAGTTCTTCAGGTCGGCCTGCTGGTGGGCGATGTTCCAGTCGCCGCAGACGAGGACGTCGCGGCCGTCGGCGGCGGCCCGCTCCCGCAGCTCCTTCAGGTAGGCCAGGAACTCCCCCATGAACCGGAGCTTCTCGTCCTGCCGCTCGGTGCCGACCTCGCCGGAGGGCAGGTAGAGGGAGGCGACGGTGACACCGGGCAGGTCGGCCTCGACGTACCGGCCCGCGCCGTCGAACTCGGCGGAGCCGAAACCGACCTGGACGCGGTCGGGCTCGCGGCGCGTGTAGAGGGAGACGCCGGCGCGGCCCTTGGCGGCGGCCGGGGCGTGCACGACGTGCCAGCCGTCGGGCTGCCGCACCTCCTCGGACAGCTGGTGCGGCTCGGCGCGCACCTCCTGCAGGCAGACGACGTCCGCGGAGGTGCCGGCCAGCCACTCCACGAAGCCCTTCTTGGCGGCGGCCCGCAGTCCGTTCACGTTCACCGAGGTCACAGTCAGCACCAGGGCACGATACCGGCACACTGGACGGGTCCCGATCCCATCCTCTGCATAGAAGTACGATGCCTAGCATGAATATTCGTCGCGTCCGATTCGACCATCCCGACGCCGTCAAGCTGAACGACGAGGTCCAGGCCGAGTACGCCCTGCGCTACGGCGACGACGGCGACGCCACCGTCCTCGCCGCGACCGACTTCGACCCGCCCCGGGGCGTGTACCTGATCGCGTACGACGACCGCGACCGCCCGGTGGCCACCGGCGGCTGGCGCAGCCAGGACAGCAACGGCGTGGGCAACGAGGACGGCGACGCGGAGCTGAAGCGGATGTTCGTGGTCGCGCAGATGCGCGGCCGGGGCCTGGCCCGCCGGATGCTCGCGGCCCTGGAGGAGGACGCCCGCACGGCCGGCCGCGTCCGCATGGTCCTGGAGACCGGCACCAAGCAGCCGGAGGCCATCGCCCTGTACACCTCCGCCGGCTACGAGCCCTGCACCAAGTTCGGCTACTACCGCCACCACGAGGAGAGCCGCTGCTACGCGAAGCGGCTGTGAGCGACTTCGGCGCCTGGAGGGGCTGTTCGCCACCCGGGAAGTGGTGGGCGCCCCGGCGCACCGACTCATCGGCGCGAAAACGACGAGATCCCGACCTGACGGTGACCGTCTGATCGGGATCTCGTGCTGCGTGGACCTGAGGGGATTTGAACCCCTGGCCCCCTCGATGCGAACGAGGTGCGCTACCGGACTGCGCCACAGGCCCTTGCAACGAGTGAAACTCTAGCATCCCCGCCGGGGTGCTTGGAAATCCGTTCCCTGACTGGTCAGGGGCGGGCTCCCGGGGGCCTCACTCGTTGGCCGCGCGCGGCCGGCCGCCGTCCTCGTACTGGTCGAAGAGGGGGGTGCGGCCGCGGCCGCGGGCCCGGCGGGCGGAGGCGGCGCGGCGGGCGTCGGTGCGGCCGTCCGCCGGCTTCTCCTCGAACGGGGGTTCCTCCGCCCCGGCCTGCGGCGCGTGGTGCGCCTCCTGCTCCGGAACGACCGAACTGCTGCGCGCCGAACTCCAGGTGTCCGGCGCCCCGAGGTCCACGTCGCTGGTCGCGCGGGGCGCGACCGGTGCGGTGACGTACGTCGGCAGGGGGACCGGCACCGGGTCCCAGCTGTCGCCGTGGCCGGGCCGCTGCCGGCGTTCGCGCTGCTGGTCGACCCACTCGGCGTGGTCGGTCTGCTCGACGAGGGCGCGGCGGTCGGCGGCGAGCGCGGAAAGGCCGGGGTCGGTCTCGGTCCCCGGTCCCTCGTCCGTGTCGCCGGCCGTGGCACCCCCCTCCAGGGGCGCGCGCCGGCGCGGCTGGCGCTCGCGCAGGCGCTGGGCCGCGGCCTCGGCCTGCCGGCGGTCCATCTGGTAGGCGAAGCGGCGGCGTTCCTGGGAGCGCAGGTAGGCGATGTACGCGCTGAGCATGACGGCGGGGACGCCGGGGGCCCACAGGAACGCGAGGCCGCCCACAGCGGCGACGATCGCGCCGAGGGTGAAGGCGAGGAAGAGCATCACGGTGGTGCGCCGGCGGCGCGCGAGCACCTTCGAGCGCCGGGCGCGTGCCGCTGCCGCCTGCCCCGACGGGGAGTGCCGCTCGGCCGGTCCGCGTTTCTGCGCGGGCACGGTGCCGGCGGCGGGAGCCGTCCGGGGTGCCGGGGTGGGCGCCGGAGCGGGTGCCGGGGCGGCGTGCTGCTCGCGCGCCGGTTCCGCCCGCCCGGCCGTCTGCGGGCCGGTGTCCACCCGGACCTGACGGCGGGTCGGAGGCATGGCGAAGGCCCGGACGTCCACCGAGTCGGTGGCGGCGTCCGGATCCCCGGCGTCCGGCTCCCCCTCCTGGGTGGAGCGCGCCCGCAGGTCCTTGGCGTACCGGCGCTCCATGCCCGCCCGTCCGGACAGCAGCCGGATGGCTGTACTGAAGCGTTCCGTCGGACGGGCCTCGTTCAGCTCGTCCTGCCTACGGAGCCACATCGGCACCAAGTAGGCGGCCCAGGCCCCGACGATGACTGCGTAGATGAGGCCGCTGCTGCTCACGCCTCACACGGTAGAGGGGTTTGCGTGAGGCCATCTGCCAATTGCGCCGGTGTGTCGCACGATCCGGCTGATATTTCCAGCTTTTTTTGCCATCGATGCGATCAGCGGACCGCCGAAGTCGCGAAATGAATGTCCGGAGACGGTCATCGGCCGATCAATTTCGAACACTTATTCAATTTCCGGGCCAGGCGGGATTCCCCGGTCCCGAGGCGCGCTGCTCGCGCGCGGAACGGGTCCGCCGCCAGCGCCCGAGCAGCCCCTCGGGCACTTCCTCCGCGGTGAGCGCGAAGACGAGGTGGTCGCGCCAGGCTCCGTCGATGTGCAGATAACGCGGCCTGAGCCCCTCCTCGCGGAATCCGAGTTTCTCCACGACCCGGCGGCTGGGCCGGTTCTCGGGGCGAATGCAGACCTCGACGCGGTGCAGCCCGACGGTACGGAAACAGTGGTCCACCGCGAGGGCGACGGCCGTCGGCATGACACCGCGTCCGGCCACCGACTCGTCCACCCAGTAGCCGACGTGCCCCGAGCACATCGAGCCCCAGGTGATCCCGGCGACCGTCAACTGCCCGACGAGCTGCCCCTGGTACTCGATGACGAACGGCAGCATCCGGCCCGCGTTGGCCTCCGAGCGCAGGTGCCGCACCATCTGGCGGTACGTCGGCCGGTGCACGATCGGGCCGCTCGGCGTGGGCGGCGGGATGGTCGCCTCCCAGGGGCGCAGCCACTCCCGGTTGCGCCGGTTCACCTCACGCCAGACCCGCTGGTCGCGCAGCCTTATCGGGCGGAGGACGACGTCACCGTCCGCCAGCACGACGGGCCAGGAAGGGCTGTTCAGCTCGCACCCCCACTACCGGCGGGTCTCGGGTGGTCGCCGCCGCGGATCTGGTCGACGGCGTGCGCCAGCAGGGGCTCCAGGACGGCCAGCCCGTCCCGGACCCCGCCGGTGGAGCCCGGCAGGTTGACGATCAGCGTCCGCCCGGCCACCCCGGCCAGGCCCCGGGACAGCGCCGCGGTCGGCACCTTCTCCCGGCCGAAGGCGCGGATGGCCTCGGCGATGCCCGGCACCTCGTGGTCGATGACGCTCCGGGTCGCCTCGGGGGTGCGGTCCGTGGGCGAGATGCCGGTGCCGCCGGTGGTGACGACGACGTCGTACCCGGCCTCGACGGCGGCGCGCAGGGCCGCAGCCACCGGGTCGCCGTCGGGCACGACCCGGGGGCCGTCGACGCTGAACCCGAAGCCCTTCAGGCCGTCGGCGACCAGCGGGCCGCCCTTGTCCTCGTAGACGCCCGAGGCAGCCCGGTTGGAGGCGGTGACCACCAGCGCGCGGTAGCTCATGACCGGCTCCAGTCGCCCGACTTGCCGCCCGTCTTCTCCTCGACCCTCACGTCCGTGATGACCGCTCCCTTGTCGACCGCCTTGACCATGTCGATCACGGTGAGCGCGGCGACGGAGACCGCGGTGAGGGCCTCCATCTCGACGCCCGTGCGGTCCGTCGTCCTCACGGTGGCCCAGATCTCCACGGCGTCGTCCGCGACCGACAGGTCCAGTTTCACACCGGACACCGACAGCGGGTGACACAGGGGGATCAGGTCCGGCGTGCGCTTGGCGCCCATGATGCCCGCGATGCGCGCGGTGGCCAGGGCGTCGCCCTTGGGGACGCCCTCCCCGCGCAGCAGCTCGACCACGCGGGGTGACACCAGGACGCGGCCGCTCGCGCGCGCGGTGCGCGCGGTCACGTCCTTGCCGGACACGTCGACCATGCGGGCCGCGCCCGCCTCGTCGAGGTGGGTCAGGTGGTCCTGTGCAGGGGCTCCGGGGGTCTCCCCCCGGGAAGGCTCAGTCATGCGGTGTGGCGCTCCCGGTCCGGGCCCGTCGCGGTGCGGTGCTGGGGCCTGCTGTGCGCGACACGGTACCGCCAACCGGTCGGGCTCAGCCGAGCAGGACCACCTCGACCTCGGCCCCGGGCGCCACGGACTCGGTGTCCTCGGGGACGACGATCAGTGCGTCGGCGCGCGCGAGCGCCCCGATCAGGTGGGAGCCGGCGCCGCCGACGGGGGTGACCTCGCCGTCGGCGTACGTGCCGCGCAGAAACTGCCGGCGGCCCTTCGGGGAGCCGAGCGCCCGGTCGGTTCTCAGGGTGGCCCGGGTGCGGGGCCGGTGGACGTCGTCCAGGCCCATCAGGGTGCGGATCGCGGGGCGGACGAACAGCTCGAAGGAGACGTACGACGACACCGGGTTGCCCGGCAGGGCCAGCAGCGGGGTGTGGTCGCGGCCGATGGAGCCGAAGCCCTGGGGTTTGCCGGGCTGCATGGCGAGCCTGCGGAACTCCACTCCGCTGCCGGGCTCGTCCTCGTCCCCGGCGTACGACAGCGCCTCCTTGACCACGTCGTACGCTCCGACGCTCACCCCGCCGGTGGTCACCAGCAGGTCGGCGCGGATGAGCTGGTCCTCGATGGCGGCGCGCAGGGTGTCGGCGTCGTCGGCGACGGCGCCGACCCGGTAGGCGATGGCGCCGGCGTCCCGGGCGGCCGCGGTGAGGGCGAAGCTGTTGGAGTCGTAGATCCGGCCGGGGCCCAGTTCCTCGCCGGGCTGGACGAGTTCGCTGCCGGTGGACATGACGACCACGCGCGGGCGCGGGCGCACCCGGACCGTGCCCCGGCCGATCGCGGCGAGCAGCGCGATCTGCGGCGGGCCGAGGACCGTGCCGGCCTCCAGGGCGAGGTCGCCGGCCTTCACGTCGCTGCCCTGGGCGCGTACGTGCGCGCGCGCCTCGGCGGGGCGGTGCACGCGCACCTGCCCCTGGGCGCCCTCGGGGGCCAGGCTGCGGGCCCGCATCCCGGTCACGGGGCCCTCGCCGAGCCCTCCGTCGGTCCACTCCACGGGGACGACGGCCTCGGCGCCCGGCGGCAGCGGGGCGCCGGTCATGATGCGGGCCGCCTGGCCGGGGCCGACCCGGAGCAGGCCGCCCGCGCCCGCCGCGACGTCCCCGACGACCTCCAGGACGGCCGGGAACTCCTCACTGGCGCCCGCCACGTCCGCGACCCGCACCGCGTACCCGTCCATGGAGCTGTTGTCGAACGGCGGCAGGGCCACCGGCACCGTGACGTCGTCGACCAGGACGCAGCCCTGGGCGTCGAGCAGGTGCAGTTCGATGGGCTCCAGGGGGCGGACCGTGGCGAGGATGTCCTCCAGGTGCTCGTCCACCGACCACAGGTCGTCCGGGCCGGCGGGGCGGGTCGCGGCGCTGCTCAACTCTGCTGCATCTCCTCGGCTACGTAACTGCGGAGCCAGGTCCGGAAGTCCGGGCCCAGGTCCTCACGTTCGCACGCGAGTCTGACAATGGCACGCAGATAGTCGCTCCGGTCGCCGGTGTCGTAGCGGCGGCCCGTGAAGACGACGCCGTGCACCGGTCCGCCGACCTTCTCGTCCTGGGCGAGCTGCTGGAGGGCGTCGGTGAGCTGGATCTCGCCGCCGCGCCCGGGCTCGGTCTTGCGCAGTATGTCGAAGACGTGCGGGTCGAGGACGTAGCGGCCGATGATCGCGTAGTTCGACGGGGCGTCCGCCGGGTCCGGCTTCTCGACCAGTCCGGTCACCCTAACCACGTCGCCCTCGGCGGTGGTCTCCACGGCCGCGCAGCCGTAGAGGTGGACCTGCTCGGGCGCGACCTCCATGAGGGCGACCACGCTGCCGCCGTGCTGCTCCTGGACCGCGATCATGCGCTGCAGCAGGGGGTCGCGCGGGTCGATCAGGTCGTCGCCGAGGAGCACGGCGAAGGGCTCCTGGCCGACGTGCGGGGCGGCGCACAGCACCGCGTGGCCGAGGCCCCGGGGGTCGCCCTGGCGCACGTAGTGCATGGTGGCCAGGTCGCTGGACTCCTGCACCTTCGCGAGCCGCTCGGCGTCGCCCTTCTTCTCGAGCGCCGACTCGAGCTCGTAGTTGCGGTCGAAGTGGTCCTCCAGCGGGCGCTTGTTGCGCCCGGTGATCATGAGGACGTCGTCGAGCCCCGCCGACACGGCCTCCTCGACCACGTACTGGATCGCGGGCTTGTCGACGACCGGCAGCATCTCCTTGGGAGTGGCTTTGGTGGCCGGGAGGAACCGGGTGCCAAGGCCTGCCGCGGGAATGACAGCCTTACTGATCCGGGGGTGGGACTGAGTCATGTCCGCAACTTTATCCGGTGCCTTTGTGGGGAATCTGTGGCTCCGGTGAGTTGGCCCTCATATGAGCACATCGCGTGCGAGCACATGAAGAAAGGCGCGGGAACGACCAGTGGAACACGACGGACGCGGGGCCGATCCTGACAAGCGCACATGGCGGCGGGAGTTCCTCGCGGTGAGGAGCGGGTTGCCGGGAGATGTCGTTCGGGCGGCGGGCGACGCGCTGGCCGAGCGCGCCCTCGGACTGCCCGAACTGGCGGGTGCGCGCACGGTCGCGGCGTACGTCTCCGTCGGCGGCGAGCCCGGCACCCTGGCGCTGCTGGACGCCCTGCGCGCGCGGGGGGTGCGCGTCCTGCTGCCCGCCCTGCTGCCCGACAACGACCTGGACTGGGGCGAGTACGCCGGCCCCGACTCCCTCGCGCGCGTCCGACACGGCGGGAAGATGGCCCTGTTCGAGCCGTCCGGGGAACGCCTCGGGCCGGCCGCGGTGACCGCGGCGGACGTCGTGCTGCTGCCCGGGCTCGCGGTCGACGCGCGCGGGATGCGCCTGGGCCGCGGCGGAGGGTCGTACGACCGGGTCCTCGACCGGCTGGAGCGCGCGGGCGCGCGCCCCGCGCTCGTGGTGCTCCTCTACGACACCGAGGTCGTCGCCCGCGTCCCCGCGGAGGCCCACGACCGGCCGGTGCACGCGGTGGTGACGCCCTCGGGGGTGCGCCGCTTCCCGCGCGGCTGAGCCCGGTGTGCCTGGTACGGGAAACGGCCCTCCACGCGCGCGTGGAGGGCCGTTTCCCGTCGTGCCGTCAGTGGCTCACGGCTTCAGGACGAGGGTGTCGCTCGTGCTCCGGTCGACCGCCTTGTCCGAGAACGACCAGGGCAGCAGCTCGCCCTTGGCCCACTTGTCGGTCTGGTCGGTGTAGTGGGCGCTGTAGGCGTGCCCGGAGGCGCCGGTGAGGTTGATCCACCTGGACTTGTCGAGGTCGGCGAGGTTGACCACCATCCGCATGGACGGCACCCAGACGACGCCGTAGCCGCCGGCGGCGTTCCAGCCGGTCGCGTCCACGGTGGCCTCGCCGCCGCTGAGCTTCCAGGGGCCGCGGTTGAGGACGTACTGCAGGATGCCCGGGCCCTCGGTGCCGAGGGTCTGGTTCTTCAGGAACAGGCGGTGCAGCCGGCCCCAGCTCCAGGTGTCGATGTCCTTGCCGAGCTTGGCGGTCAGCTCCCAGCGGGCGTCGATCATGGCCCGCTTGAACAGCGTGTCCCGGTCGGTGGCCTCGGGACGGGTGCCCGTCTTGGGAGCCTTCCACCAATCGCTGTCCGGCTTGTCCATCAGCTTGCGCACCACCTCGAACCAGCGGTCGCCGCCGTCGGGCTGGGCCTGGTCGGCGTCGCGCTCGCCGCACTCGCGCACCTTGGTGTCGTCGTCCACCGGACCGGTGCTGTCGATCTTGTCGACCCACAGGCACTGGCCCTTGACGCGCAGCTCCTTGGGGAGCTTGTTGCCGAAGGCGAGCTTGAGGACGTTGCGCCAGACGGCGTTGAAGTAGGCGGCCGCCGCGGAGTCCGCCTCCTGGGTGTAGTCCCAGCCCTCGAGCAGCTTCTGCGCCTGGCGGACGTCCTTGTCGTCGATGTTGATCTTCAGCAGCTTTGGCACCAGGAGCTTGGCGATCTCGCTGCTGTTGTCCAGCTGCATCTGCCGCATGTCGTCGGTGGAGATCTTGCCGCCGTCCTTGATCTTGGACTCGATCAGGTCGGTGATGCGCTGGCTGCGGGTGCCGTAGCCCCAGTCGGTGGTCAGCGTGTACGGGTACTTGTCCTGGTCGATCACGGCCTGGTTGGCGGTGACGATGTAGCCGCGCTTCGGGTTGTACTCGTAGGGCAGCTCGTCCTGCTTGACGAAGCCGGTCCACTTGTACTTCGAGTCCCAGCCCGGCGCCGGGATGGCGCCGTCGTCCACGGAGGAGCGGGTGGGGATCCGGCCCGGCAGCGTGTAGCCGATGTGGTCGTCGGTGTCGGCGTAGATCAGGTTCTGCGAGGGCACGTCGAACAGGGCCGCCGCGGCGCGGAAGTCGCTCCAGCCGGCCGCCCTGTCCAGGGCGAAGACGGCGTCCATGGAGGTGCCCGGGTCGAGCGCGGTCCACCTCAGGGCGATGCCGTAGCCGTCGCCGCGGTCGGGCGCGGCGGTGTTGACGGCGGCCTTCCGGCCCACCTGGACGAGTTCGTCGTCACGGTCGGACAACAGGGGCATGCCGTCCTGGGTCTGGCGGACGACGATCTTCTTGGCGGCGCCGCCGGCGACCTTGATGGTCTCCTCGCGGGTCCTGAAGGGCCGCACCTTGCCGTCGTACTGGTAGCCGTTCGCGGTGACCTTCTCCAGGTAGAGGTCGGTGACGTCGACCCCGGAGTTGGTCATGCCCCAGGCGATGTCCGCGTTGTGCCCGATGATCACACCGGGCATGCCGGCGAAGGTGTAGCCGGTGACGTCGTACTGGCAGGTGCTGGAGACGGTGCGGCAGTGCAGGCCCATCTGGTACCAGACGGACGGCAGCGACGCCGACAGGTGCGGGTCGTTGGCGAGCAGCGGCTTGCCGGTGATGGTGTACTTCCCGCCGACGACCCACGAGTTGGAGCCGATGCCCTGGCCGTTCACGCCGACGGCCGGGGGGACGTCGTCCAGGACCTTGTAGAGGCCCGCCAGCTGGCTCGTGAGGGCCGAACCGGTGCTGGACGAGGTGGAGGTGCCGGAGGTGCCGCTCGCACCCGTGGTGCCCCGGGCGGAGCCCGTGGTGCCCTGGGTGGAGCCGGGGGCGCCCTGGGCGGAGCCCGTGGCGCCGCTCTGGCGGAAGGCCCCGGCCAGGTCGTCGTACTGGCCTTCCTGGACGATCGGCTTGTTGCGGCTGTACGGGTACTCCGGGTACAGGTCCTGGATCTGCTGCGGGCCGAGGCGGCTGGTCATCAGGGCGCGGTCGATCTCGTCCTGCATGTTGCCGCGCAGGTCCCAGGCCATCGCCTTCAGCCAGGAGACGGAGTCGACCGGGGTCCACTTCTGCGGCTTGTAGTCGTTGGCGAAGCCCAGGGCCGCGTACTCCAGGGAGATGTCCTTGCCGTCCCTGCCCTGGAGGTAGGCGTTGACCCCCTTGGCGTACGCGTCGAGGTACTTCTTCGTGGAGTCCGACAGCTTGGTGTCGTACTCCTTCCTGGCGATCCGGTCCCAGCCGAGGGTGCGCAGGAACTCGTCGTTCTTGACCTGGCTCTTGCCGAACATCTCCGACAGGCGCCCGGAGGTCATGTGCCGGCGCACGTCCATCTCGTAGAACCGGTCCTGCGCCTGGACGTAGCCCTGCGCCATGAACAGGTCCTGGTCGGACGAGGCGTAGATCTGCGGGATGCCGTTGCCGTCCCGCTTGACGTCGACCGGGCCCGACAGGCCGTCGAGCGTGATCGATCCCTTGGTCTGCGGGAAGGAGGCGCGGACGGTGCTGATCGACCAGTACGCCCCGCCGGCGACGCACGCGATGACGGCCAGCACCAGCACGAGCACGATAAGTCGGGCTTTGCGCCCCTTCTTCCTGCCGGACTTGCCGGGCTTGTCACCCGTTGAGGCGGTGGTGTTGGGGGGCATCGCTGTCCTTGCTGTCCTAACGCGAGCGGCAGGCGGTCCTGGAGTGCTGGAGCAACCATAGGCGCAGGGCCGAATCGCACTTGACGCGGAGTCGGGTCCCGGCGCGGACGGACGTTCGATCTTGCCCGGGAAAGCGTCAAGAAAGCGTCAAGAGTTAGGTAGGCTAATGAAGTAACCGGGTGCTCGCCCGGACACGCAAGGGGAGGAAACGCCGCTGACTGTTCACCACCTCAACCAGCTCCTGCTCGCCTGCTCCCTCGTTCTCCTCGTCGCCGTGGCGGCCGTCCGGATCTCCTCGCGCAGCGGGCTCCCCAGCCTGCTCGTGTACCTGGGGATCGGCATCCTCATGGGCCAGGACGGCATCGGCCACATCCACTTCGACAACGCCGAGCTGACCCAGGTCATGGGGTACGCGGCCCTGGTCGTGATCCTGGCCGAGGGCGGTCTGGGCACGAAGTGGAATGAGATCCGGCCGGTCCTGCCCGCCGCCTCCGCGCTGGCGCTCGCGGGGGTCGCGGTCAGCGTCGGCGTCACGGCGGCCGGCGCGCACTACCTGGTCGGGCTGGAGTGGCGGCAGTCGCTCATCATCGGCGCGGTCGTCTCCTCGACGGACGCGGCGGCCGTGTTCTCCGTCCTGCGGAGAATCCCCCTCCCCGCGCGCGTGACGGGCACGCTGGAGGCGGAGTCCGGCTTCAACGACGCCCCGGTGGTCATCCTGGTCGTGGCGTTCTCCACGGCCGGCCCGGTCGAGCACTGGTACGTGCTGGTGGGCGAGATACTCCTGGAACTGGCCATCGGCGCGATCATCGGGTGCGCCGTGGGCTGGTTCGGCTCCTGGGGCCTGAAGCACGTCGCGCTGCCCGCCTCCGGCCTGTACCCGATCGCCGTCATGGCGATCGCCGTCGCGGCCTACGCGGGCGGCGCCCTCGCGCACGGCAGCGGCTTCCTCGCCGTCTACCTGGCGTCGATGACGCTCGGCAACGCCAAGCTCCCGCACTGGCCCGCCACGCGCGGCTTCGCCGAGGGGCTCGGCTGGATCGCCCAGATCGGCATGTTCGTCCTGCTCGGCCTGCTCGTCACCCCGCACGAGCTGGGCGACGACGTGGTGCCCGCGCTCGTGATCGGGCTGGTGCTCACCATGGTGGCCCGCCCGCTGGGCGTGGTGCTCAGCCTCACCCCGTTCCGGGTGCCGTGGCCGGAGCAGGCGCTGATGTCGTGGGCCGGGCTGCGCGGCGCCGTGCCCATCATCCTGGCGACCATCCCCATGGTGAACGGCGTCACGGGCAGCCGCCGCATCTTCAACATCGTCTTCGTGCTGGTCGTCGTCTACACCCTGCTGCAGGGCCCGACCCTGCCCTGGCTCGCGCGCACCCTGCGGCTGGGCGAGCAGGGCGAGGCGTCCGACCTCGGCATCGAGTCCGCCCCCCTGGAGCGGCTGCGCGGCCATCTGCTGTCCGTCTCCGTCCCCGAGGGCTCGCGGATGCACGGCGTCGAGGTCAACGAGCTGCGGCTGCCGGCCGGGGCCGCCGTGACCCTCGTGGTCCGCGAGGGGAAATCGTTCGTCCCGCTGCCCACGACCGTGCTGCGGCGCGACGACGAACTCCTGGTGGTCGCCACCGACCCCGTCCGCGACGCGGCGGAACGGCGCCTGCGCGCGGTGGCCCACGGCGGCAAGCTGGCCGGCTGGCTGGGCACGAACGGCGCGGGGGCCGGCGGCTCGCGCTGAGGGGCACGTCACGAGGACGTTTCGTCCGGTTCACACCGCCCGTAATCCCAGGTGGCGAGCGACGTGGTGCTCGTTTTCACAGGCTGACGGCCCCGTGATCCCTGTACCATGAAGGCCGCACCCTGATCGAACCAACTCTGCCTGACGCAGAGCTGGCGCGACCGTATGGCGGCCGTGTCGCTCCCACCCCCGGTGGGCGCCGGTATCTACCGCAGTCCGCGCAAGAGGACAGCTCTCGGCGCCCGGGCCCGTACGCGGCCCGCGCTACCAGGCGGCGGAAAGGCACGGCCGTGGGATCCACGGTCACCACCGGACCGGCGAGGACCTCGCCGTCGGCGTCGTCCCGTCCGGGATACGGACAGCTGCTGCGCACCCGCGGCGCCTGGACGTTCCTGCTCCCCGGCTTCGCGGCGCGCCAGCCGTTCGCGATGCTCACGATCTCCATCGTGCTGCTCGTGCAGCACACCACCGGCTCCTACGGCGCGGCCGGCGCCGCCGCGGCCGCCACCGGTGTGTCCATGGCGCTGTTCGCGCCGTACAGCGGCCGCCTCGCCGACCGCTACGGCCAGCGCGCCGTGCTGGTCCCGGGCGTCCTGGTGCACGCCCTGTCGGGCCTGTCCCTCACGGCGCTCGCGCTGGCCCACGCGCCCCTGTGGGCGCTGTTCGCGGCGGCCGTGCCCACCGGCGCGTCGGTGCCCCAGGTCGGCCCGATGGTGCGCGCCCGCTGGGGCGTGACGCTCCAGGGCTCCCCGCTGATGACGACGGCGGCGGCCTTCGAGTCCGTCACCGACGAGCTGACCTTCGTCTTCGGGCCGCTGCTGGCGACCGCGCTGTGCACCACCGCGGCTCCGGCCGCGGGCCTGGTCACGGAGGCCGGGCTGACGCTCGTCGGCGGTCTGCTGTTCGCCGCGCAGAGGAGCACCCAGCCGCCGGCGACGGCTTCGGCCGGGCACGCGCGCGTGCGGCACGCGTCCGCGCTGCGGGTGCCGGGCGTGCGCGTCCTGGTCGTGACGTTCCTCGGCATCGGCTCGGTCTTCGGCGGCATGCAGGTGTCGCTGGCGGCGTTCACCGAGTCGATCGGCGAGCCCGGCCTGAACGGCGTCCTGTACGGGGTCTTCGCCGCGGGCAACATGCTCTCCGGCGTCGCCTGCGGCGCGATCGCCTGGAAGGTGGCCCCGCAGCGGCGGCTGGTGGTGGGCTACGCGGCCCTCGCGCTGACCGCGTCCGCGCTGTGGACGGCGCACTCGGTACTGCTGCTGGCCGCGCTCGGCCTGCTGGTCGGCTCCTGCATCGCGCCGTCCCTGATCACCGGCTACACGCTGGTCGAGGGGCTGGTCCCGGCCGGCGCCCGGACCGAGGCGTTCACCTGGCTGACCGGCGCCGTCGCCCTCGGCCAGGCCGCCGCCGTCACGGTCGCCGGCCAGCTGGAGGACCGGCTGTGGCAGGGTGCGGGTTTCCTGGTCCCGATGACCGGCACCCTGCTCGCGCTGGCCACCCTGGTGACCCAGCGGTCGCGGCTGGCCACGGGGTCCCCGAACCGGACCGTGGCGCGTGGCGTCGGTCACCGCGTGCCGGTGACGGTGGACTGATTCCCCGGAATACGTCACTATGGATCGTCGTTAGCACTCATCGAGTGAGAGTGCCAGGAGGAAGACAGTGCCGACCTACCAGTACCAGTGCACCGAGTGCGGCGAGGGCCTCGAGGCGGTGCAGAAGTTCACCGACGACGCCCTCACGGAGTGCCCCAGCTGCGGTGGCCGCCTGAAGAAGGTGTTCTCCGCGGTCGGCATCGTCTTCAAGGGCTCCGGCTTCTACCGCAACGACTCCCGCGGCTCCACGTCGAGCAGCAGCCCGGCGTCCAAGCCGTCCGGCTCCTCGTCCGACTCGAAGTCGTCCTCGACGACCTCGTCGGCGCCCGCGGCGTCCACGCCCTCGTCGTCGTCCGGTTCCACCGGCACCTCCGCGGCCTGACCCCGTCGCTTCCGGGCCCTGTCGTCGTACGACGGCGGGGCCTTCGGTGCACCCGCGGCACCGGCTCCCCGGGTGCGTACGCGGCCAGCTAGTGTGCTGGCCATGGCGAACGCAGAGATCGGCGTGATCGGGGGCTCGGGTTTCTACTCGTTCCTCGAGGACGTGACCGAAGTCCAGGTGGACACCCCCTACGGGCAGCCCAGCGACTCCCTGTTCCTCGGCGAGATCGCCGGCCGGCGGGTGGCCTTCCTGCCCCGGCACGGGCGCGGCCACCACCTGCCGCCGCACCGGATCAACTACCGCGCCAACCTCTGGGCGCTGCGCTCGGTCGGCGTCCGCCAGGTCCTCGGCCCGTGCGCGGTGGGCGGGCTGCGCCCCGAGTACGGCCCGGGCACCCTGCTGGTGCCGGACCAGTTCGTGGACCGGACGAAGTCCCGGGCGCAGACGTACTTCGACGGGCTGCCGCTGCCCGACGGCACGGTGCCCAACGTGGTGCACGTGTCGCTCGCCGACCCGTACTGCCCCGCCGGCCGGGCCGCCGCGCTGAAGGCGGCGCGCGGCCGGGACTGGGAGCCGGTGGACGGCGGCACGCTGGTCGTGGTCGAGGGGCCGCGCTTCTCCACCCGTGCCGAATCGTTGTGGCACCAGGCGCAGGGCTGGTCGGTGGTCGGCATGACCGGGCACCCGGAGGCCGCGCTCGCCCGGGAACTGGAGCTCTGCTACACCTCGCTGACCCTGGTCACGGACCTGGACGCCGGCGTGGAGACCGGCGAGGGCGTCTCGCACGAGGAGGTGCTCCAGGTGTTCGCGGCCAACGTGGACCGGCTGCGCGGGGTGCTGTTCGACGCGGTGGCCGCGCTGCCGGGGAGCGGGGCGCGGGACTGCCTGTGCGTGAACGCGCTGGGCGGGATGGACCCGGGGTTCCCCCTGCCGTAGTGCCCTGACGTGGGGGCGCGGCCCCGGCGTGCGGTGGGTCCGCGGGGGTGCGCCCCGGTGGCTCTGCCCTTCCGGGTGAGCGAGTTTTCCACAACCGGTGAGTAGCGCACCGGCTCCGGCGGGCTTCGGCGCGAGGCGTCATCGTGGCATCGCAGGCCGAACTCCTCGTCGCAGGCGGTGATCCCCATGCCCTTGACCCCGTCGTCCGCCCCCCGTCCACCCTCCCCCCACCCGTCTCCCCCCGCGCCGTCCGGGAGCCCGTTCCGGCTCCCGCACCCGCTGGGCACGGACGCTCCCGCGACGAGCGAGGTGCCGCCTTTCGCCCCGGTGCGGGTGCGCGACGGGCGGTACGGGCTGCAACGGCTCGTACGGCGGCGCCGGGGAGCCCTCGTGGCCGGGCTGGCCGTGGCCGCGGCGGCGCTCGTGGCGGCGGGGCCACGGGCCGCGCCGCAGCCGGCCCGCGACGACCGGGCCCGCGGCCACCCGGTCGAGCGGCCGGTACGCCGGCCCGCGGCGGACGTGGTGACGGCGCCGGTGCGGATCGCCGACGCCGCGGCCGTCCGGCTGCTGCGGCCCGGTGACCGGGTCGACGTCATCGCCGCCGAGGACCCGTCGACCGGAGGCGGCGCCCGGGTGCTCGCCCGCGGTGTGCGGGTGACGAAGGTGCCCGAACCCCTGGAGGGCGCGGCGGAGAGCGGCGCGCTGGTCGTGCTGGCGGTGCCGCGCGCCTCGGCGGCGCGGGTGGTCGGCGCGAGCGCCACGGCCCGGCTGGCGGTGACGCTGTGCTGAGCCGGGACTGGACACGGTGGTGTCACCGTGCCGTAGGTTGCGGAGCGTTTCGTTCCACAGCCTGTGCATGCGAGGAGAGTCCCCGAGGTGAGCGCAAAGAAGGAACCGAGCGTCTGGCAGGGCTTCAAGGCCTTCCTGATGCGCGGCAACGTCGTCGATCTGGCGGTCGCGGTGGTCATCGGCGCCGCCTTCACGAACATCGTCAACGCGGTGGTGAAGGGGATAATCAACCCGCTGGTCGGCACGATCGGCACCCAGAACCTGGACGCCTACAGCACGTGCCTGAGCACCACCTGCAAGGGCACGCACGGCATCCAGCTGATGTGGGGATCCGTCCTCGGCGCCACCCTGACCTTCCTGATCACGGGGTCGGTCGTGTACTTCCTCATGGTGCTGCCCATGTCGAGGTACCTGGCGCGGCAGGCGGCCCGCAAGGCCGCGCGCGAGGGTACGCACGAGGTCGTCCAGGTGACCGAGCTGGAGGTCCTCAAGGAGATCCGCGACGAACTGGTCGCCCGGCGCACCGCGGGCCGCGGCGAGCGCTAGCGGCGGCCGCCGCGCGGCGGGCTCACAGGTGGTGGGGCGGCTTCTCGTCCAGGAAGCGCCGCAGATCGGCGGCGCTGTCACGGTCCGCGCGCTCGCCCCACCCGCGGTCGGTGTCGTCCGAGGACTGCTGGCTCAGCGGGTCGTCGAAGACCAGCGCGGCCTTCGGGTCGCGCGGCTCGGCCGCAGGGGTCGTACTCATACCTCCAGGGTACGGCCCGGTGCCGCCGGCCCCGGGCCGAGCGCCGCCGCGGAGGGCCGTGACGGGTCGGCCAGACTGGCCCCCATGACAGTTGTTGACGCCTTGACGGATGTGGCCGGGCTGCGCGTGGGGCACGCCACCCGCGCCGGGGACGGCTGGCTCACCGGCACCACGGTCGTGCTCGCGCCCGAGGGCGGCGCCGTGGCCGCCGTGGACGTGCGCGGCGGCGGTCCCGGCACCAAGGAGACCGACGCCCTCGATCCGCGCAACCTGGTGCAGAAGGTCGACGCCGTGGTGCTGACCGGGGGCAGCGCGTACGGGCTGGACGCGGCCTCCGGCGTCATGGCCTGGCTCGAGGAGCGCGGGCGCGGGGTGCCGGTGGGCCCGGATCCGAGGCACGTCGTGCCGGTGGTGCCCGCCGCCTGCGTCTTCGACCTGGGGCGGGGCGGGGACTTCCGGGCGCGCCCGGACGCGGCGACCGGCCGCGCGGCGGTCGAGGCGGCCGCGGCGAGCCCGCCCGGTGCGCCGGTGCCGGAGGGCTGCGTGGGGGCCGGCACCGGAGCGGTGGCGGGGGGCCTCAAGGGCGGGGTGGGGACCGCGAGCACGGTGCTCGGCTCCGGGATCACCGTGGCCGCGCTGGCCGTCGTGAACGCGGTGGGAGCCGTGGCGGCTCCGGAAACCGGTGTGCTGTACGGCGAGTTGTTCCAGGGGCCGGTGCGGTACCCGGACGCGCGGGTGCACGAGGCGGCGCGCCGGCGTCTGGACGAGGCCGCGTCGCGGAACCCGGTCCCGCCGCTCAACACGACGCTCGCGGTGGTCGCGACCGACGCCGTCCTCACCAGGGCGCAGGCGCAGAAGCTGGCGGGCACGGCGCACGACGGCATCGCGCGCGCCGTCCGGCCGGTGCACCTGATGCACGACGGCGACACGGTGTTCACCCTGGCGACGGGCGCCCGCCCGCTCGGCGGCGAGGGCCCGACGGCGCTCGACGACGTCCTCGCGGCCGGCGCCGATCTCGTGACGCGCGCGATCGTGCGCGCCGTGCGCGCCGCCGAGCCGGTGGCCGGTCCGGGCGGAGCGTGGCCGTCGTACGGGGAGCTGTACGGGCGGCCGTAGCCGAGCGGTCCGCAAGGTCACGGTGGTGCGGTGGATGTCGCGGTTGTGTCACGTGACGCGGTTGCCGGGGCGTCGGCGGGAACCTCCCGGGCTGCCCGGGCCATCCTTCTCCACGCACTGGAACGGATCACGCACATCACACGTACAGGGAGCAGCCCGTGACAACGCCGGACATTGCAGCGCGGCGCGTACTGGGGGCCTGTGCCGCCCTGATGGTCGGCACCCTCACCCTCACCGCCTGCGGCGGCGCCGCCAGCGCCGACGACGCCGGCGGCAAGGGCGGCGGCACCTCCTCCAGGACCTCGACGGCCACCATCCGGATCTCGGCCGAGGACGGCTCGACGGGCGCGTCCATCAACTCCACCGGGGTGAAGGTCAGCGGCGGGAAGCTGACCGCGGTGAAGATGACCGTCGCGGGCTCCGGACAGGCCGTGCCGGGGACGATATCCACGGACGGCAGCACCTGGAAGCCGAAGGAGCAGCTGGAGCGCGGCACGAAGTACGAGATCGCGGCGCAGGCGAAGGACGCGAACGGCCGTGCCGCCGCGGCCAACTCCATCTTCACCACCGTCACCTCGGCCAACAGCTTCATCGGCACGTACACGCCGGACAACGGCACCACGGTCGGCGTGGGCATGCCGGTGTCGTTCACCTTCGACAAGGCGATCACCGACAGGAAGGCCGTGCAGTCGCACATCACGGTCACCTCCAGCAGCGGCCAGCAGGTGGCCGGGCACTGGTTCGGCACGCAGCGGCTCGACTTCCGCCCGCAGGAGTACTGGAAGGCCGGCTCCAAGGTCACGATGAGGATCGACCTGGACGGCGTGCAGGGCGCGCAGGGCGTCTACGGCGTGCAGAGGAAGACGGTGACCTTCACCGTCGGCCGGTCGCAGGTCTCCACCGTCGACGTCAGGACCCAGACCATGACGGTGGTCCGGGACGGCGCCACGGTGAAGACGGTGCCGGTCTCCACTGGCAGCCCGGACCACACCACGTACAACGGGCAGATGGTGATCGCGGAGAAGTTCGCCCAGACCCGGATGGACAGCAGGACGGTCGACCTGGGCGGCGAGTACGACATCCCGGACGTGCCGCACGCCATGCGCCTGACGAACAGCGGCACCTTCATCCACGGCAACTACTGGTACAACCGGGGCAACCCGCCCTTCGGCCGGGAGGGCACCAGTCACGGCTGCGTCGGCATGGCGGACGAGCAGGGGGGCCAGGGCGCCACGCCCGCCAAGTGGTTCTACGACAACTCCCTCATCGGGGACGTCGTGATCGTCAAGAACTCCCCCGACAAGACGGTCGCCCCGGACAACGGCCTCAACGGCTGGAACCTGTCCTGGAGCGCCTGGACCGCCGGAAGTGCCGTCTGACCGGCTTGTTTTGACGCCCTGTGAGGCCGCGCGGGAACTTTTCGCGCGGCTCTCGCGTTTTCCCGGCAGACGTTTTCTCGGTATCCCGGACACGATGTCCGACCGAGGGGCTACGGTATGCACCCACAAGGTGACATGCAGCAACGCCGGGAGAAACCTTGAGCGTTCCGTACGAGACGGCAGCGTACGAACCCGCCGAGTCGCCCGAGTCTCCGGAGGAGCACCTCGCGCGGCTCCTCGGCCGTGCCCTGAACTCCTTCGAGCTGCCCGACGAGGTGCTGGGCCGGCTCGACTGCGCGCTGGCCCACGACAGTTCCCTGCACTCCGCGCACCACAGCGCGGGCCTGCACCGCGAGACGTACCGGCACACCTGGCTGCTCGCCGACGGCTCGGCGGTGACCCTGTGGGAGCTCGTGCACAACACGGCGCCGGGCGGCGAGGCGCAGCACGAGCTGTACAGCGACGACGAGGAACTGCACGCGGCCACCGCGCGGCTCCCGCTGCCGCCGGAGACCCCGGACTTCGAGCTGCCGGTGCTGCTGCAGCTCTCCGCGATCCCCGAGCCGCGGCACGTGTACGCGCCGGAGGACTCGGCGGACCACGCGCGCCGGCTGCTGCGCCGCGCCGAGAACCCCGACCGGCCGGACGCGGAGCTGGCGGCACTGCTGGCGACGGCCGCCGGGCACCAGATCACCCAGGCGTTCGGGCGGCCCGGCCGGACCGTCCGCGCGGGGCTGAGCTACGCGCTGTACGAGCACGCGTTCCTGCTGCCGGACGGCCGGGAGGTCTCCCTGTGGGAGGTCGAGCACACGGCGACGCCCGACGGGCGGCACATGTGCGAGGTGTACGCGACGGAGGCCGCGGCGCGCGGGGCGATGGAGCGCCGCGCGGCACGTCAGGCGTAGGGCGCGGCAGACACAGGGGGCGGGGAGGCCGTCAGCGGTCGCGCAGCAGTCGTACCAGGCCCGCGAAGGCGTCCCGTTCCGCCGAGGTCAGCTCGACGGACTCGCGGGCGGGGCCGGCCTGGCGCTGGGGCGGGAGGGCCGCCAGGGTGGCGGCGGCGTACCGGCCGGCGGCCTCGACGCGTGCGCGGCGCAGCAGGCGCGTCACGACGACGGCCCAGACGACGCCCGCCACCGTGAGGGCGGCGGCGCCGATCAGCTGGAGGGTCGACACGTGCTGGGGCATGGGATCCAGTGAACACCACGGTCCGGGACTGTGGTCCCGGACCGTGACGTATCTCGCAAGTGAGGTGAACGACCCACAGCTCACCAAAGGGACACCGGGCTATGCGGCGACCGGCTGCTTCCTCTCCCCCGCCGCACCGGCCGCGCCCGCGGCGGAGTCGGCCGCCGTGGCCTCCGGGGCCGGCTTGCGCAGGCCCTTGAGGAGGACGACCAGGCCGGTGGTGACGCAGACGCCGGCCGCGATGGCGATCAGGTAGAGGAACGGGTTGCCGATCAGCGGGACCACGAAGATGCCGCCGTGCGGGGCGCGCAGGGTGGCGCCGAAGGCCATCGACAGGGCGCCGGTGAGCGCGCCGCCGACCATCGCGGAGGGGATGACCCGCAGCGGGTCCGCCGCGGCGAACGGGATCGCGCCCTCGGAGATGAAGGACAGTCCGAGCACCCAGGCGGCCTTGCCGTTCTCGCGTTCGGTGCGGGTGAAGAGCCGGCCGCGGACGGTGGTGGCCAGGGCCATCGCCAGCGGCGGGACCATGCCGGCCGCCATCACCGCGGCCATGATCTTCATCGCGGAGTCGCTCGGGTTGGTGACCGCGATGCCGGCCGTGGCGAAGGTGTAGGCCACCTTGTTGACCGGGCCGCCCAGGTCGAAGCACATCATCAGGCCGAGCAGGGCGCCGAGCAGGACGGCGTTGGTGCCGGTGAGGCCGCCCAGCCAGTCGGTCATGCCCTTCTGGGCGGCGGCGATGGGCTTGCCGATCACGACGAACATCAGGAAGCCGACGACCGCCGAGGAGATCAGCGGGATCACCACCACCGGCATGACGCCGCGCAGCGCCGGTGGGATGGCGACCTTCTGGATGGCCATCACCACGCCGCCGGCTATCAGACCGGCCGCCAGGCCGCCGAGGAAGCCGGCGTTGATGGTGAGGGCGATCGCGCCGCCCACGAAGCCGGGGACCAGGCCGGGCCGGTCGGCCATGCCGTAGGCGATGTAACCGGCGAGGACCGGGACGAGGAAGCCGAAGGCGACGACGCCGATCTGGAAGAGCAGGGCGCCCCAGCTGTCGGTCTGCGTCCACACGAAGTGGTCCATCACCGACGGTGCCTTGTTGATCTTGTAACCGCCGATCGCGAAGCCGAGGGCGATGAGCAGGCCGCCCGCGGCGACGAACGGGACCATGTAGCTGACGCCGGACATCAGCCACTTGCGGAGCTTGGTGCCGTAGCCCTCCGTGGAGTCGCCGGCCCGCTCGACGGGGGTGGCGGGGCCGGCGCCGGCGGTGACCTCGCCGCGCTCCGCCTTGCCGCGCACCTCGGTGATCAGCTCGGCCGCGCGGTTGATGCCGGCCTTCACGCCGACGTCGACGGTCGGCTTGCCCGCGAAGCGGTCCTTGTCGCGCACGGGGACGTCGTGGGCGAAGATCACGCCGTCCGCCGCCGCGATCACCGCCGGGTCGAGCCGGGTGAAGCCGGCCGAGCCCTGCGTCTCGACGACCAGCTCGACGCCGGCCTCGCGGCCCGCGTTCTCCAGGGACTCGGCCGCCATGTAGGTGTGGGCGATGCCGGTCGGGCAGGAGGTGACGGCGACGACGCGGAAGGGCCGCGCGGCCGGGGCCGGGGTGTCCGCCGCGGCGCCGGCGGAGGCCGCCGCCGGAGCCGCGGCGGAGTCTTCGGCGGCGCCTGCCGCACCGGAGGCGCCCTCGGCGGCGCCCTGCGGCTCCGGTGCCTCCGCCGCCTCCTCCCCGCGGATCAGCGCCGCCGCCGAGGCCGCGTCGTCCGCGGAGCGCAGCGCGTCCGTGAACTCCGTGTTCATCAGCTGCCGGGCCAGGGAGGAGAGGATCGTCAGGTGGGCGTCGTCGGCGCCCGCGGGGGCGGCGATGAGGAAGACGAGGTCGGCGGGGCCGTCCGGCGCGCCGAAGTCGATGCCGGCGGCGCTGCGGCCGAAGGCGAGCGTCGGCTCGGTGACGTGGGCGCTGCGGCAGTGCGGGATGCCGATGCCGCCGTCGAGACCGGTCGGCATCTGCGCCTCGCGGGCGGCCACGTCGGCGAGGAAGCCGTCCAGGTCGGTCACCCGGCCCTGGGCGACCATCCGCTCGGCGAGGGCGCGGGCCGCCGCTTCCTTGGTGTCGGCGGACAGGTCGAGGTCGACCAGGTCCGCGGTGATCATGTCACTCATCGCGGGCTCCTCTGCACGCGTGTCGCCCGGGGAGTGCCGTGGGCGGGAGAGGGGACGGGGGTGCCGTGGGGGGAGCTGGGGTGCGGGAGGCGGAGCCGGGGAAACCCCGCCTGCCGTGGCCGGCCTGGTGGTCCGGGAGACCGGGCCGGCCGGCCCGGGTGGCGAGTAACGGCGCGCCGCCCGGCGCGGACACCGGACGCGCACCCGGGTGCCGGAACCAGGAGCGTGCGCGGCTCGGCACGGACACGGACCGTCCGCCCAGCCGCCGGGACCCGGGGCGCACAGCGTCCGGCGCGTAGGAGGTCATGACACCGGCTCCGTGAGTTCGCGGTCGGCGGGGATGTCGGTCGTGACGGTCACCGCGGCCGGGTCGAGGTCGGCCGGGGTCGGCATGACGCTGCCGGGGAGCTGGACGGCGGCGGCGCCGTGGGCGACGGCGGAGGCGAGGGCCTCCGGGCCGCTGCCGCCGGCGATCAGGAAGCCGGCCAGCGCCGCGTCACCGGCGCCCACGTTGCTGCGTACGGCGTCGACGTGCGCGCTGCCGAACCAGGCGCCCGCGTCGTCGACAAGGAGCTGTCCGTCGGCGCCCAGGCTCGCGAGGACGGCGCGGGCGCCCATCGCGCGCAGCTCCTCGGCGGCCTTCACCGCGTCGCCCACGGTCGCCAGGGGGCGTCCGACGGCCTCGGCGAGCTCCTCGGCGTTGGGCTTCACCACGTCGGGCCGGGCGCGCAGGGCCTCCGCGAGCGCCCGCCCGGAGGTGTCCAGGGCGATGCGCGCGCCCCCGGCGTGCGCCCGCGTGACGACGTCGGCGTACCAGGAGGGCGCGAGACCGCGCGGCAGGCTGCCGCAGCACGCGATCCAGTCGGCGTCGCGCGACTGCTCGCGCACGGTCTCCAGGAGCTGCTCCTGCTCGGCCGCCGAGAGCTCCGGCCCCGGCGCGTTGATCTTCGTCAGCACCCCGTCCGCCTCGGCGAGCGCGATGTTGGAGCGGGTGTCCCCGGTGACCGGCACCGGCGCGACCTCGATGCCCTGGGCGTCGAGCAGTTCGAAGACGAGCGCGCCCGGCGCGCCGCCCAGGGGCAGGACGGCGAGCGTGCGCCGGCCGGCGGCGGCCACGGCGCGCGAGACGTTCACGCCCTTGCCGCCGGGATCCATCCGCTCGGTCTCGGCACGGATGACCTCACCGCGCTTGAGGGCCTGGACCTCGTAGGTGCGGTCGAGGGAGGGGTTGGGGGTGACGGTGAGGATCATGCGCGTACTACTTCCGTGCCGCCGCGCTCGATGTCGGCTGCGTCGTCGGGGCTCAGCCCGCTGTCGGTGATCAGCAGGTCCACGTCGTCCAGGCCGCCGAAGCGGGCGAAGTGCTCCTGGCCGTGCTTGGCGGAGTCGGCGAGGAGGACGACCCGGCGGGCGGCGGCGACGGCCGCCCGCTTGACCGCGGCCTCGGCGAGGTCGGGGGTGGTCAGCCCGTGCTCGGCGGAGAATCCGTTGGCGGCGACGAACAGGACGTCGGCGCGGATCTCGCCGTAGGCGCGCAGCGCCCAGGCGTCCACGGCGGCGCGGGTGCGGTGCCGGACGCGCCCGCCGACCAGGTGGAGCTGGATGCCCGGGTGGTCGGCGAGGCGGGCGGCGATGGGCAGGCTGTGGGTGACGACGGTGAGGGAGGCCTCCAGCGGGATGGCCGCGGCCAGCCGCGCCACCGTCGTACCGGCGTCGAGGATCAGGGTGCCCTCGGCCGGCAGTTCGGCGAGCGCCGCCTTGGCGATGCGGTCCTTCTCGCCGGCGGCGGTGGACTCGCGCTCGGCGAGGTCCGGCTCGAAGTCCAGGCGGCCGACCGGAATGGCGCCGCCGTGCACCCGGCGGACGAGGCCGGCGCGGTCGAGGGCCTTCAGGTCACGGCGGATGGTCTCCGCGGTGACCTGGAACTCCTCGGCGAGCGACAGGACGTCCACCCGGCCGCCGTCCCGGGCGAGCCGGAGGATCTCCTGCTGCCGCTCCGGTGCGTACATGTCCGTCTCGCCTCCGACTCGCTGTCCGCCCGCGCCCGATGCCATGCCCGAACGTGTGGTTTCTCTGTGAGGCTACGCCTGAATATCCGCGAAGTAAACAGCTTCGGGCTCATTCGGGCATGAACGGACTTCGGGCCCGGGAATGGACTTCGGGCACGAACGGACTTCGAGGCCGTCCGGGCAGCACGAAGGCCCGGCACCCCTGGTGCCGGGCCTCGGGCCTCCGTCCCGCTCGGTTGCCGCTCGGTCCCCGCTCGGTCAGCCCACCAGCGCGCTCTCCACCGCCGCGACCTCGGCCACGGCTCCCTCCACGTGCTGCGCCGGCCGCTTGGGCAGGGCGGACATCAGCAGGAAGATCACGCCCATCACCCCGGCGACCCACCACAGCGCGTGCTGGAAGGCGTGTACGAAGGCAGGGCGCACCTCCGCGCGGGTGAGCCGGTCGCCGATCACCCCGAAGAACACCACCGAGACCAGCCCCAGGCCGAGCGCGTTGCCCATCTGCTGCACGGTGTTGATGAGGCCGGACGCGGACCCGGCGTGCTCGCGGGGCACCTCCGAGAGCACCGCGTCCGTCAGCGGCGCGACGATCAGGCCCATGCCGGTCCCCATCACGACCAGCGGGAGCGCCATCTGCCAGGAGGCGATGGACAGGCCGTACCGGTGCGCCTCCCAGATGTAGAGGAGGACGCCCGCGCCCATCACCAGCGCGCCCGCCTGGAGCACCTTGCGGCCGAACCGCGGCACCAGCTTCTGCACCGACAGCCCGGCCGCCGTCGACACCGCGAGCGAGAACGGCACCCCGGTCAGCCCCGCCCGCAGCGGGCTCCAGCCCAGGCCGATCTGCATGTACAGCGTCCAGACCAGGAAGAAGATGCCGAGCGCGACTCCGAACACCGTCTGCACGGCGATGCCGGCGGCGAAGCTCTTCACGCGGAACAGGGACAGCTCGACCAGCGGGGAGCCGTCGCGCGCCGCCTTGCGCCGCTCGTACGCCACCAGCGCCACGAAGACACCGAAGGCGCCGGCCATCGAGACGTACCCCCACACCGGCCAGTGCAGCTCGCGGCCCCGGGTGAGCGGGTAGAGCAGCATCAGCAGGCCCAGCGTCACCAGGGCGACGCCGACGAGGTCCAGCTTGAGTGCCTTCGGCGCGCGGGACTCGGTGATGAAGCGGCGGCCGAGGAGGAGGGCGACGACGCCGACCGGCAGGTTGATCAGGAAGATGGGCCGCCATTCGAGGCCGAACAGGTTCCACTCCGTCAGCAGCGCGCCGAGCAGTGGCCCGGAGACCGCGCCGAGGCCGACGATCGCGCCGAACAGGCCGAAGACCTTGCCGCGTTCGTGGGCGGGGAAGGTGGCGTGCACGATCGACAGGACCTGCGGGACCATCATCGCCGCCATGCCGCCCTGCAGGATGCGGGCGGCGACCAGCATTTCGGGGTTCGCCGCGAAGCCGCACAGCGCGGAGGCCAGGGTGAAGCCGGCGATCCCGAGGAGGAACAGCCGCTTCCGGCCGTGGATGTCGCCGAGCCGGCCCCCGGTGATCAGGCCGGCGGCGAAGGCCAGCGCGTAGCCCGCGGTGATCCACTGGATCTGGCCCACGGAGGCGCCCTCGTCCCGCTGGATGGAGGGGATGGCGATGTTGACGATCGTGACGTCGACGAGGTCCATGAAGGCCGCGGCCATCACGATCGCGAGCGCGAGCCAGCGTCGGCGGTCGCCCGGGCCGGCCGGGGTCCGCGGTGCGCTGAGGGTCTGTTCCGTGGAGGTCATGCGCCCACGCTAGGCCCGCATTAGGTCAGCTCGTGTCCTAGTGGTACGGCATCCTCGGACACATGACGACGGACACTCCGGCCCGGCTCCTCCAGCTGCTCTCCCTGCTCCAGACCCCGCGCGAGTGGCCCGGCGGTGAGCTGGCCGGCCGGCTCGGGGTGTCCCGCCGGACCGTGCGGCGGGACATCGACCGGCTGCGCGAACTGGGCTATCCCGTGCAGGCCACCAAGGGCGCCGACGGCGGGTACCGGCTGATCGCCGGCAAGGCCATGCCGCCGCTGGTGCTCGACGACGAGGAGGCGGTGGCGATCGCGGTCGGGCTGCGGGCCGGAGCCGGGCACGCCGTGGAGGGGGTGGACGAGGCGTCGGTGCGGGCGCTGGCCAAGCTGGAGCAGGTGCTGCCGGCCCGGCTGCGGCACCGGGTGTCCACCCTGCAGGCCGCGACCACCGCGCTGACCAGCGGGGACGGGCCGAGCATCGCGCCGGAGACGCTGACCGTGATGGCGTCGACGGTGGCCGGCCGGGAGCGGCTGCGGTTCGCCTACCGGGCCAAGGACGGCAGCGGGTCGCGCCGGCTGACCGAGCCGCACCGGCTGGTGTCGACGGGCCGGCGCTGGTACCTCGTCGCCTACGACCTGGACCGGGCGGACTGGCGCACGTTCCGCGTCGACCGGGTGAGCGAGCCGTTCGCGACCGGGGCGCGGTTCACCCCGCGGGAGCTGCCGACCGGGGATGCGGCCGAGTATCTGCGCCGGTCGCTCGAGGGACGGCGGGAGTTCGCGTACGAGGTCCGCTTCGCGGCACCGGCCGAGGTGGTGGCCGCGCACGTCCCGGCGTTCGTCGGCGCGCCCGAGCCGGACGGGGAGGACGCCTGCGTCCTGCGGGGCTCGGGCGGGGGTCCGCTGGAGTGGCTGGCGGTGCGCCTGGCGATGGTGGGACACGAGTTCACGGTCCTGAACCCACCGGAACTGGCCGAGTGCGTGGGCCGGCTGGGCGGCCGCCTGAGCCGTGCGGCGGGGGTCTGCGGCGGGCGGGAGACGGCTCAGGAGGCCGGGACCTGACCCGGCCGGCCCCCGTGGCGCCTCCGGAATGCGCGGGCCCAGGGCCGCGAGCGCCGCGGGGCGGCGGTCAGGAGAGGCCCGCCGCGGGGCCCTGAGGGTGTCTCCCCCGCCCGACGGAACCCCGCCGCGCCTACGGGTTGCCCAGGGCCGGCGGGCCGGGGGCAGTGGTCAGGAGAGGCCCGCCGCGGGGCCCTGAGGGTGTCTCCCCCGCCCGACGGAACCCCGCCGCGCCTACGGGTTGCCCAGGGCCGGCGGGCCGGGGGCAGTGGTCAGGAGAGGCCCGCCGCGGGGCCCTGAGGGTGTCTCCCTCGCCCGACGGAACCCCGCCGCGCCTACGGGTTGCCCAGGGCCGGCGGGCCGGGGGCAGTGGTCAGGAGAGGCCCGCCGCGGGGCCCTGAGGGATGTCCTCCCCGCCCCACCGGAACCCCCGCAGTGCGTCCAGGTTGCCCAGCGCCAGGGCCGCCGGGCCGCCGGGGCCGGTCGGCGGGGCCTCGGTCGCTGCCCAGGACTCCACGGCCACGCGGACGGCGGCGTCGGCCACCGCCGCGGCGAAGCGGAGGTCCGGCCCGGCCGGTCCGGCAACGTTGTCAGCCTCGCCCCGGGCCGCGTCCCCGGCGCTCTGCCCGCCGCGCCCCAGCCGTTCGGCCAGCACGCCGGCGAGGTCGGCCTCCGAGGTGCGGCAGACCTCGGCCCAGACCCTGCGCAGCGCCGGGCTGGTGAGGGCCAGGCGGATGAGGGTGCGGACCCACTCCCAGGACGCCGCGGAGACACCCGCCCCGGGAGTGAGGGTGTGCTGCGCCGCGTGCCGCAGGGCCTCCGGGACGGACAGCGCGGCCGGCGCGGCGCGGACCGCCTCCGTCCAGCGCCGGGCGCCCACCGAGTACAGCGGGGCCACCGCCTCCTCCTTGGTGGCGAAATAACGGTAGAAGGTGCGGGGCGCGACGCCGGCCGCCTGGGCGATGTCCTCCGCGCGGGTGGCGCGCAGCCCTTGGCGGACGAAGAGGGCGGCCGCGGCGCGCGCGATCACCATCCGGGTCTCGGCCTTGCGGCGTTCGGTGAGGGACGCCGAGGACGCCGGGGCGGTGGCGGAAAGCGGCTGGTCCGGGGTGGTGCGGTCGGGGCGGGGGGTGCTCACCTCGGCAGGCTATGCCGGTGTGGCAGAATCTGCCATTCGGCGGGCCACCCCGGGGTTCAGGTACGGGGTGACCCGCCGCCTCAGCAGGCAGGACCGGTGTAGGGCACCGGCGCAGAGACCCCGCATGAGCACCGGCACGGAAAAGACCGGGCCCAGGCGCCTGGGGGGGGGTAGGCGCCGGGGCCCGGCCTGGAAGGTCCCGGCGCCGGGGGGGGATAGCGTCGGGACCTGGCTCACCGGTGCAGCGAACCGTGTGTGGGGGTGTGGGAGTGCGGTCCTTCGGGCCCTGCTCCTGGGCCCGGAAGGGTTTTTCCCGCGGGCCCCGGGGTTGAAGCGGCGGTACCACGCCATGTTTGCGCCGTCTTCCGCCACCGGGCGTGCGCGGCACACGGTCTCCGTACGCCCGTCGCGCCCGGTTTTCGCACCCCTGTCACACCGGCCGCCGCGAACCGTTACGCCGCCGCGTCGAAGCCGGTCTGGCGGGCCAGCTTCTTCAGTTCGAGCAGCGCGTGCTTCTCGATCTGGCGGATGCGCTCGCGGGTGAGGCCGTGCTCCTTGCCGACCTCGGTCAGGGTGCGCTCGCGGCCGTCCTCGATGCCGTACCGCATCTTGATGATGGAGGCCGTGCGCTGGTCCAGGCGGCCGATCAGGTCGTCCAGCTCCTCGCTGCGCAGCAGGGTCAGCACCGACTGCTCCGGCGACACCGCCGAGGTGTCCTCCAGGAGGTCGCCGAACTGGGTCTCGCCCTCGTCGTCCACCGACATGTTCAGCGAGACCGGGTCGCGGGACCAGTCGAGGACGTCCGTCACGCGCTCCGGCGTCGAGCCGAGCTCGGCGGCGATCTCCGCGGGCTCCGGGTCGCGGCCGTGCTCGCGGTTGAACTCGCGCTGGACGCGGCGGATGCGGCCCAGCTCCTCCACCAGGTGGACGGGGAGCCGGATCGTGCGGGACTGGTCGGCGATGGAGCGGGTGATGGCCTGGCGGATCCACCAGGTGGCGTACGTCGAGAACTTGAAGCCCTTGCGGTAGTCGAACTTCTCCACCGCGCGCACCAGACCGGCGTTGCCCTCCTGGATCAGGTCCAGCAGCGGCAGGCCGCTGCGCGGGTAGCGCCGGGCCACCGCCACGACCAGGCGGAGGTTGGAGCGGATGAAGACGTCCTTGGCACGCTCACCGGCGGCCACCAGGGCCTCGAGCTCCTCGCGGGTGGCGTCCGACGAGGACTCCTCGAAGCCGTCGAGGACCTGCTGCGCGAACACACCCGCCTCGATGGTCTGTGACAGCTCGACTTCCTTGGCGGCGTCGAGCAGCGGCGTACGCGCGATCTCGTCGAGGTACATGCCGACCAGGTCGCGATCGGCGATCTCGCCGGCGTGGGCGCGGACACTGCCTGCCGAGTCGGCCGTCTCGCCGGTGGCGGACTTACGACGGGCGACGGCGCGGGTTGCCATGCGTGCTCCCTTGCGATGGTGGGCTGGCGGGTGGTCCTGTGAACGCTCGGCGCTCCGGTTCGGTCTCGCGGACTCCCTTATCCGGGACTCTCCTCGGGTGCCCTGCATCCGATGGAAACAACGACTGGAATCCGGACAGAATTCCCAACCTGCCCCTCAATTTTTCTGATCATGCAGTACCCTGTCGGCCACACGGAGGGGCGTGGTGGTGTCCGGACGTACAGAGGTGCAGGTCAGGCCGGGATCCGAGGCGGATCTTGACGCCCTCACGGAGATCTACAACCACTACGTACGTGAGACGGCCATCACCTTCGACACGGCGGTCTTCACTGCCCGGGAGCGCCGCCCCTGGCTGCTCTCCCACCCGGAAGACGGCCCGTACCGCCTGATGGTTGCCACGGACGCGGACTCACAGGCGATTCTGGGGTACGCCACATCCAGCCCCTACCGGCCGAAGCCCGCGTACGTGACCTCCGTGGAGACCTCGGTGTACGTCGCCCCCGACGCCGGGCGCCGCGGGATCGGCACGCTGCTCTACGACGCCCTGTTCGCGGCCCTGGCCGGTGAGGACGTGCACCGGGCCTACGCCGGTGTCGCCCTTCCCAACGAGGCGTCCGAGCGGTTGCATTCCCGCTTCGGCTTCCACCACGTCGGCACCTACCGCGAGGTGGGCCGCAAGTTCGGCCGCTACTGGGACGTGGCCTGGTACGAGAAGGAACTCGGCTAGGGCCCGCCCCGGGTCCGGTCCGGGCGGGGTCCGGCTCAGCCGAACTGCACGGACCGCTTGGCCAGCCCCATCCAGAACCCGTCGATCACCGACTTCTGCGCGTCCGGCTCGCCGCCCGCCTCGGCCGCGCCCAGGGTGACGAAGAGCGGGGCGAAGTGCTCGGTGCGCGGGTGGGCGTAGCGGCCGGCCGGGGCCTTGTGCGGGAAGTCCAGCAGGGTGTCCCAGTCGCGCGCCTCCAGGGCGCGGCGGCCCCAGTCGTCGAACTCGGCGGACCAGGCGGGCACGCCGCCGCCGGTGTGCCGCAGGGCGGCGAGGTTGTGGGTGAAGAACCCGGAGCCGATGATCAGCACACCCTCGTCGCGCAGCGGGGCCAGCCTGCGGCCGATGTCCATCAGGCGGACCGGGTCGAGGGTGGGCATGGAGATCTGCAGGACGGGGATGTCGGCGTCGGGGAACATCTCGACGAGGGGGACGTAGGCACCGTGGTCCAGGCCGCGGTCGGGGATGTCCTGGACGGGGGTGCCGGGGGCGCGCAGCAGCTTGCGCACGGACTCGGCGAGCTCCGGTGCGCCGGGGGCCCCGTACCGGACCCGGTAGTAGTGCTCGGGGAAGCCCCAGAAGTCGTAGACGAGCGGCACGGTCTCGACCGCGCCCAGCGCGAGGGGTGCCTCCTCCCAGTGGGCGGAGACGACGAGGATCGCCTTGGGCCGGGGCAGCCCGGCGGCCCAGGCGGCGAGCTGGCCGGGCCAGACGGGGTCGTCGGCGAGGGGCGGGGCGCCGTGGCTCAGGTAGAGGGCGGGCATGCGCTCCCGCGTCGCGGCGGGCGTCTCGTGCGGTGCGGCGGACATGGCGGCGGCTCCCGGTTGTGCTGGTTTCACCCCTCAGGGTGCTTCAACTCTCAAGTTCTACGACACAGGGTACGTCCGACTTGTTCAACATTCAAGGAGATGCCTCGTACAGTGGACGCATGAACACGGCAACGGACACCGCCGGCCGGGACCGCTGGCTCAGCGCCGAGGAGCAGCGCGTCTGGCGCGCCTACCTGCACGCCACCACCCTGCTGGAGGACCATCTCGACCGGCAGCTGCAGCGCGACGCGGGCATGCCGCACATCTACTACGGCCTGCTCGTCGGCCTCGCCGAGGCGCCGGAGCGGCGGCTGCGGATGACCGAGCTGGCCATGCGGTCGAAGATCACCCGCTCCCGCCTCTCGCACGCCGTGGCGCGCCTGGAGAAGAGCGGCTGGGTCCGCCGCGAGGACTGCCCCTCCGACAAGCGCGGCCAGTTCGCGGTCCTCACCGACGCGGGCGCCGAGGTGCTGCGCCGGACCGCCCCCGGCCACGTGACCGCCGTGCGGCAGGCGCTGTTCGACCGGCTGACCCCGGAGCAGCAGAAGGCCCTCGGCGAGATCATGACGATCGTCGCCGAGGGCCTTCAGCCGGACGAAGCGGGTGCGGACCTGCCCTGGCTCCGCTGACTCCTCAGGGGCGGCCGCTCAGTGGGCCACCACCGGCACCGGCACCTCGTCCTCGGCGCCCTCGCCGGAGGCCACCACGGCGGCTCCCGGCCGGCCGGCGTTGACGAAGGTGAAGGCGATCAGCGAGGCCAGGCCCAGGATGCCGACCGCGAACCAGATCGCCGTGCTGTAGCCGTGCACCATGCCCTGGAGCTGCACCAGCTGCTGCTGCGGCTTGGCGGTGGCGCCGGCGATGTGGTCCCGGATGTACGACGTGGTCGCCGAGGCGGCGATCGTGTTCAGCAGGGCGGTGCCGATCGCGCCGCCCACCTGCTGCGAGGTGTTGACCATCGCGGAGGCCACACCCGCGTCCCGGGGCTGGACACCCTGGGTCGCCAGGGACATCGCCGGCATGAACGCCGTACCCATGCCCAGGCCCAGCAGCACCATGGCGGGCAGCAGCACGGTGGCGTACGAGGAGTCGATCTCCAGCTGCGTCAGCAGCAGCATGCCGAGGCCGGCGACGAAGAAGCCGGGGCCCATCAGCAGGCGGGCGGGGACGCGGGTCATCAGCCGGGCGCCGATCTGCGTGGAGCCGGTGATCATGCCGGCCACCATCGGCAGGAACGCGAACCCGGTCTTGACCGGCGAGTAGCCCTTCACGACCTGCAGGTAGTAGGTCAGGAAGAGGAAGAGGCCGAACATGCCGATGATCGCGAGACCCAGCGAGAGGTAGATGCCGCCGCGGTTGCGGTCGGTGACCACGCGCAGCGGCAGCAGCGGGGCCTTGACCCGGGACTCGACGAGCGCGAAGGCGCTCAGCAGCACCGCGGACGCGACGAACATCGAGACGGTGAGGCCGTCGCCCCAGCCGTCGGACTCGGCGCGCGTGAAGCCGTACACCAGCGCGACCAGGCCGAGGGTGGACAGGATGACGCCCGGCACGTCGAGCGGGGAGCGGTTGCGGCCGCCCTCCGGCTCCCGGATGACGAAGTAGGCGCCGGCCGCGGCGACGACGGCGAACGGGACGTTCACGAAGAAGGTCCAGCGCCAGTCCAGGTACTCGGTGAGGAAGCCGCCGAGGATCAGGCCGACGGCGCCGCCGCCACCGGCGATCGCGCCGTAGATGCCGAACGCCTTGGCGCGCTCCTTGGCGTCCGTGAACATCACGGCGAGCAGGGACAGCGCGGCCGGGGCGAGCAGCGCGCCGAAGACGCCCTGCAGCGCGCGGGCGCCGAACATCATCGCGCCGGTGGTCGCCGCGCCGCCGAGCGCCGAGGCGGCGGCGAACCCTGCGAGGCCGGTGACGAAGGCGCGCTTGCGGCCCCACAGGTCGGCGACCCGGCCGCCGAAGAGCAGCAGACCGCCGAAGGCGAGGGCGTAGGCGGTGACGACCCACTGCCGGTTGCCGTCGGATATGCCGAGGTCCGTCTGGGCGGACGGCAGGGCGATGTTCACGATGGTGGCGTCGAGGACGACCATCAGCTGGGCGAGCGCGATGAAGACGAGCGCTTTCCAGCGGTTGGCGTCACCGCTCGGTGCGGCGGCGCCGGCAGCCTTCCGGGCTGTTTCGGACATGGAGGTACCCACTTCGGGACTTCGTGACGGAAAGAAGCGAAAAAGAGCAGGGCGGGGCTCGCCGGCTCGTCGTCGCTGACGGCCGGGAACCTGGTGCGTCATGGGAGGTTGCAGGGAGCTGACTCCGGCCGGGGGCCGGACTCATCGGTGTCGGTCAGGGCCGGCGCAGCTCCTCGACGGTCACGGCCGTACCGCACAGGACCGAACGGGCGGGTGCCCGCAGTCCGTCCAGGAACAGCTGCAGATGGCGGTGGACGAAGCGGTCGCCCCGCAGGCAGTCCGTGCCGGCCGGCGGCCGGCTGAGCTGGGCGACGACGACCAGCAGGTCGCCCACGCCCACGTCGGGGCGGAGCCGGCCCGCTTCCCGGGCCCGGCGCATGACCTCCTCGACGAGCCGCTCGACGCGCTCCCGGGCGGCTTCGAGGTCGGGATGGTTCTTGTCGAAGGTGCCGCAGACCATCGGGCACAGCGCGCTGATCCGCTCGTCGGCGGCGGTGTGCACGAATCGCTCCAGCGCGGCGAAGGCGTCCCCGGTCTCCGCGAGGGCCCGCTCGGCCGCCTCGGCCGTACGGTCCATCACGGAGCAGACGACCTCGCGGACGAGGGCGTCACGGTCGGGGAAGTTGCGGTACACCGTGGCGTTGCCGACGCCGGCCCGGCGGGCGATCTCGTCGAACGGCACGTCCGGGCCGTCCTCGACGAACATCTCCCGGGCGGCGGCGACGATCCGCTCCCGGTTGCGCAGGGCGTCGGCGCGGGGCCGGGTCACCTTGCGCGCGGGGGTGGCGGTCTGCACGGCGTACTCCTCGGTTCTCGGAAGACCTCTCGGGTCCTCGGTGGCTTCGGTGGCTTCGGTGACTTCGGGGCGATCCGGGGAGCGAGTCCCCGTTTCGCTCGGACACAGTGCTAAACGGGGAGAGGTTCCCCGGTTATTTCCCACCCCCGGAAGGATTTGGTGTGACCTGAACCACACCTGTCCGTCGGGGTATTCACCCCCGCCCGCGCCGCGATTCGCACGATCGGTCTCCCCCAGCGCGCGCCCGCCGCCCCACCGACACAGGGTGATCGCAAGGGCGCAGCCGGTGACCGGGGGCTGCCGTGGAGCGGAGGTTCCCGCATGCAGCCGCAGTCGCCGCGCCGCCGCATACGCCCCCGCCGCACGCGACCCGACCGCATACGCCGGCGCCGCATGGCCGCCCTCGGCGCGGTGACCGTCCTGACCTTCGCGGTCGGCACCTCGGCCGGGGCCGGGCATCTGGCGGCGCCCACCACCGCCGGGCCGATCGGCCTGACCCGCTCCTCGGCCCACTCCCCCTGCGCGATCCACGGCGGCCCGGACGTGCAGATGACGGAGGGCATACCCACGCCGGCCGGGTACTCCCGCTCCACCGGCACGGTGCACGCCCTGACCCTGATGGTCGACTTCTCCGACGCGCCCGGACAGGGCAGCGCGATGGACCGCTTCCACGAGTTCTTCCCGCAGACCCGCGAGTGGTTCCGCAAGGCGTCCTACGGCCGCCTCGACTACCGCCCCGAGACCCCGGTCACCGGCTGGCTGCGGATGCCGAAACCGTTCCGCTCGTACGGCATAGAGCGCGGCGCCCCCTTCGACCCCGGCTACCGGCAACTCGTCCAGGATCTCGTGGCCGCCGCCGATCCCAAGGTGGACTTCCGCTCGTACGACCTGCTGAACGTGCTGGTCACCCCGAACGCCGGCCCCTCCGCCCTGGACACCGTGCTCTCCGTGACCTTCGCCGACAACGCCGACGCCCCGGTCGCCGACGGGGTCGCCGTGGCGAACGCGTCCTTCGTCTACTCCCGGCAGGACGACGGCTCCGGCACCTACGACCGCACCGGCTACCGCGTCCTGCCGCACGAGAACGGCCACACCTTCGGCCTGCCCGACCTCTACACACCCGAGGGCGGCGGCGCGGTCGGCCACTGGGACATCATGAGCGAGGACTGGGGGCCCGACAACGACCTGCTCGGCTGGCACAAGTGGAAGCTGGGCTGGCTGGACGGCAGCCAGGTGGGCTGCGCGTCGGGCCGGGGCAGCGTCACGTACACGCTGACCCCGCTGTACCGGCCGGGCGGCGCGAAGCTCGTCCTGGTCCCCGTCGACTCCCGCACGCTGTACGCCCTGGAGCTGCGCGCCCCCGGCGGCAACGACGAGGCGGTGTGCAAGCCCGGCATCCTCATCTACAAGGTCGACGCCACGGTGGACACCGGACACGGCCCGGTCACCGTCTACGACGCCCACCGGGGCAGCGGCGGCTGCACCCGCGTCCCCAACGTCCAGACGGAACTCTCCGACGCCCCCTTCTCCCCCGGCCAGAGCTTCAAGGACCCGCGGCACCACATCACGGTGCAGGTGCTGGGCGCGGACGACGACGGGAACTACCGGGTGCGGGTGGTCCGGGGATAGCGGGGATGGCGGGAACCGCAGCAGGGGAATCGCGGGTGGTCGGGTGGGGATCGTGGGTGGCCGGGTGCCGTGCGGGCGGGTTTACCGGGTTCCTTGCGGAAAGCCCCGGCGTTCACGTCGGGGATGAATGCGTCTCAAGGCTGCTCTGACGTGCACCTTGGAGCGGGCGTTTCTGCTGCTCGATGTACTGGCGGACGATTGCCGACGGCGCCCCGCCGCACGACGCGGAGAAATAGGAGGGCGACCACAGGTGCCCGTGCGTGATGGCGCGGTTGATCCGGCCGGTGAACTCCTGCGGCGGGTAGTGCACCAGGAGGTAGACCTGATCGCGTTCGCCGTTGAACTCCTTCAACTCCGCTTCGAAGTCCTCGCACACCTTGCGCATGATCTCTTCGCAGCGGGCCGGCATCTCATCGTCGAGCACACCGCGCTGGCACTTCGTCACGAAATTCGAGTGCACATGCATCGCCGAAACGACCTGCCTGCCACATCTTTAGCCGTTCTGCCCACGCATGAGATCAATTGTCGTGGTGTCCTGGTCATGCAGCTCCGCTATAACTACCGGGCCTACCCGGACGCCTCCCAGCGCATGCGCTGGCGAAAGCGTTCGGGTGCGCCCGCGTGGTGTGGAACGACTGCCTGCGCGACCGTAAGGAAGCACACGCGGCAGGGCTGCCATACGTGACGTCGGCCGAGCTGTCCCGACTGCGCATCACCCAGGCCAAGCGCACCGAGGAGCGGGCCTGGCTCGCCGAGGTGTCGGCGGTGGTCCTGCAGCAGTCCCTGCGGGACCTGGACGCCGCCTACAAAAACTTCTTCGACTCGGTCAAGGGCAAGCGGCAGGGTCGCAAGGTCGGCTCACCCCGCTACAAGTCGAAAAAGGACACCCGGCAGTCGATCCGCCTGAACACCAACGCCTTCCCCCTCCAGGACGACGGCACGGTGTACGTGGCCAAGGTCGGTAACCTCAAGGTCACGTGGTCCCGCCGGCTTCCGGCGGCACCGACGTCCCTGACCGTCACCAAGGACAGCTCCGGCAGGTACTTCCTCAGCTTCGTCGTGGACACCGAGCCGGACATCCTCCCGGAAGTGGAGGCGGAGGCCGCCGTCGACCTCGGCTTGTCCGCCTTCGCCGTCCTGTCCGACGGTCGCAAGATCGACAGCCCTCGCTTCCTGCGCCGGGCCGAGAAGAAACTCAAGCGCCTCCAGCGGGAGCTGTCCCGCAAGGCCAAGGGATCGAAGAACCGGGCCAAGGCCCGTGTCAGGGTCGCACGCCAGCACGCCAAGGTCGCCGACCGGCGCCGGGACTTCCACCACAAGGCATCCACACAGATCATCCGCGACAACCAAGCGGTGTACGTGGAAGACCTCGCGGTGTGCGGCCTCGCGCGTACCCGGCTCGCCAAGTCCGTGCACGACGCGGGATGGTCCACGTTCGTCGGCATGCTGGAGTACAAGGCGGCTCTGCACGGCCGCACCTTCGCCAAGGTGGACCGGGCCTTCCCGTCCTCCCAGATCTGCTCGGCCTGCGGGTTCAGGGACGGCCCCAAGCCGCTGCACGTCCGGCAATGGACGTGCCGCGAGTGCGGCGCTGTGCACGACCGCGACCACAACGCAGCCCGCAACGTCCTCTCCGAAGGACGCCGCATCGTCGCCGCCGGACGGGCGGAGACACCAAACGCCTGTGGAGCGCCGGTTAAGACGGGCACACGTGCCCGCACCGCGCGGTGAAGCAGTAAGCCCCCGGAAGGGTCGGACGACCCAGGCCGGAATCCCTGGACTTTAGGCCAGGGAGCACGTCAACGTAGGCGTGCCCGTAAGCCGTACCGGAGACCCGATGCCCGCGAAGACCGCACTGGACGACGTCGCCGGGCCGCCGGCCGAGGCGGTCGCGCCGCTGATCCGCGGGATCGCCGTACTGCGGCGGCTGACCGAGGCGGGCGGGGCGCTCAGCCCGAGCGGGCTGGAGCGGGCCACCGGGCTCGCCCGGTCCACGGTCGACCGGATCACCGCCACCCTGGCCCGCACGGGATACGTCCGCCTCGACGGCCGGGACGTCGTGCTGACCCCCCGGGTGATGGAGCTGGGCAACGCCTACCTCGCCGCCCTGCGCCTGCCCGCGCTGCTCGGCGCCCGCGCCGACGCCCTGGCCGACGAGCTGGACGAGTCGGTGTCGCTCGCCGTCGCCGACCTGGACGGCATCCGCTTCATCCACCAGGCCACCCGCCGCCGCGCGCTGTCCGTGAGCTTCCGCATCGGCGACCTGCTCCCGGCCGAACGCACGGCGCCGGGAGCGCTGTTCGCGGCCGAGCGGACCGGGGCGGAGTGGGCGAGGTGGCGCACCCGCCGGGCCGCCGACCCCCAGGACGCCGCCTTCCCCGCCGTACCGCCCCGCCCCGCGTCCGCCCCGGAGGACTCCGAGGAGCGGGACGGCTTCTGGCAGCGGGACGGCTTCGAGCAGGGGGACGACTCCCAGCAGGGGGACGACTTCCAGCGGCGGGCGGACCGGGCCCGCCGGGACGGCTGGGCGCTGGACGACCAGCTGATCGAGCCGGGTCTGGTCGCCGTCTCCGTGCCGGTGCGGGATCCGGCCACCGGCCGGACGGCCTGCGTGGCGAGCGTGGTCAGCCACACCAGCCGGCACCCGGCGGCCGGCCTGCGCACCGCCCTCCTCCCCCGCCTGCGTACGGCGGTGGCGGCGATGGAGGCCGACCTGCGCGAGGCGGCCCCGTCCCGCCCCGGCCCGGCGCCGTCGGGCCTGGCGACCTGGACGACGGCGTCCAAGCACGAGCTGGGCCGGGAGTTCGTCGAGTCCCTGGCCCGGGGCCTGACCGTGCTCACCGCGTTCGGCGAGGGCCGGTCCGCGCTGTCCCTGACGGAGGTGGCCCGGGCGACCGGCCTGACCCGCGCCACGGCCCGCCGGGCCCTGATCACCCACGAGCACCTGGGCCTGGTGGCCCCGGGCCCCGACCCCCGCACCTTCACCCTCACCCCCCGCGTCCTGGACCTCGGCTTCCCCGCGCTCTCGCGCACCGCCCTGCCTCGCCTGGCCGAGCCGCACCTGCGGGCCCTCGCCGAGCGGCTGCGCGAGCCGGTGGCGCTGGCGGTGCTGACCGGGGACGGCACGGAGATCCAGTACACGGCCGGCGCCGGCGCGAGCCGCGTGCTCACCGCGGACATCACGGTGGGCGCACGGCTCCCGGCCGCCTCGACGTCCCTGGGCCGCGTCCTCCTCGCCGACGCCGCGGACCCCCTGCCACCGGACCTCGCCCAGGTCCGCGACCGGAGCTACGTGCTGGCCGACGAGGAACTGGAGTCGGGCCTGCGCTCCATCGCCGTCCCCGTACGGGACCGCGGCGGCCGGGCGGTCGCGGCCATCGACGTGGCCACCCACGCGGCCCGCCGCACCCTGGAGGACTGCGTCCACGACCTCCTCCCCGCCCTGCGCGCCACCGCCGACCGCATCCAGGCCGACCTGCACACGGCGTCCCGCTTCACGCGCGTCCCGCCGACGTGAGCCGGTGACTGCCGGCCGGTGGCCGGTGCTGCCGGGGGTAGCGCGGCGGTGTCGGGGGTAGCACGGCGGTTCCGCGGGTAGTCGGCAGTCGGCAGTCGGCAGTCGGCAGTCGGGTCAGGATCAAGGGAGCCGATCGATCTGGAGGGTGCCCTCATGGCCGTACGGATCACCTGTCGCCGCGTCTACGAGGAGACCTCGCCCGAGGACGGCAAGCGGGTGCTCGTCGACCGGATCTGGCCCCGGGGCATGCGCAAGGAGGACGCGCACCTGGACGAGTGGCTGCGCGACGTCGCCCCGTCCACCGAACTGCGCCGCTGGTACGGCCACGAGCCGGAGAAGTACGACGAGTTCCGCCGCCGCTACCGCGCCGAACTGCGCGACGCCGGGCATCGCGAGGCCGCCGGGCACCTGCGGGAACTGGCCGCCCACGACCGGGTGACGCTCCTGACCGCCACCAAGGACGTGGAGCACAGTCAGGCCGCCGTCCTGGCCGAGTGGCTGTCGGGGCGCTCCCGCCGCTGACCCCGCTGACGCGCCTCCTCAGCCTTCGCGCGGGCCCGGGATGCGCAGTGCCAGCACGGCGACATCGTCGTCGAACACCTGGCCGCGCCCGGCGACCAGTTCCCCGCACAGGTCCTTCAGCGGAGCCGTGGCCAGCAGGGAGGCGTCCTCGGCGAGGGCGCGCAGGCCGGTGTCGATGTCCTGGCCCCGGCGTTCCACCAGCCCGTCGGTGAACAGCAGCAGCGTGTCTCCCGGCGTGAGCGGAAACTCGTGGCTGAACCGGGGGACGGACGGATCGACGCCGACCGGAATCCCGTGCTGGACGGGCGCCAGGTAGCGGGTACCGCCGTCCGCGCCGACCAGCAGCGGCGGAGGATGCCCCGCGTTGCTCCAGCGGAAGGTCCAGGGGCTGTCGCCGCCACCGCTGCCGCCGCCCTGCTCGACGCGGCCGAGGATCAGGGTGGCCGTGGGGGGCTCGGCGAACATGGTCAGGGCGCGGTCCAGCTTGGAGACGATCAGGCCGGGCGGCCCGCCCTGGTCGTAGGCGAGGGCGCGCAGCATGTTGCGGATCTGCGCCATGAGCGGGGCGGCCTCGACGTCGTGACCGGTGACGTCGCCGATCGCGACGCAGGTGGCACCGTCGGGCAGCACGAAGGCGTCGTACCAGTCCCCGCCGAGCCGGGGCAGCTCCGAGGCCGGCTGGTAGTGCGCCTCGGCCCGCAGGGGACCCAGGTCGGGAAGGGTGGGCAGCATACGGCGCTGGAAGTGCTCGGCCGCGTGCTTCAGGCTCTGGTAGAGCCGCGCGTTCTCGATGCTGATGCTCGCGGCACTGGCCACCGCCGTCAGCAGCGCCGCGTCGTCCTCGGTGAACGGCGTTCCGTCGCGCCTGTCGGCCAGGTAGAGGTTGCCGTACACGGTGCCGCGCACCATCAGCGGCACGCCCAGCAGCGTCGTCATGACCGGGTGCCCGTCCGGGAAGCCGACGGAGCGCGGGTCGGCCAGGATGTCCGCCACCCGCAGCGGCCGCCGGTCGGCGACCAGACCGCCCAGCAGCCCGTGCCGCTGCGGCAGCCCCATGCCCGCGCATACGTCGGGGCCGTCCATCCCGACGGTGATGAGGTCGACGAAGTCGCCGCTCTCACCCATGACCCCGAGTGCGCCGTAGCGCGCGCCGATCAGCCCGGTGGCCGCGTCCACGATGTGCTGCAGCACGGCCCGGGGGTCGAGGTCGGCGCTGAGGGCCACGACCGCGTCCAGCAGGTGCCCGATGCGCTGCGGGTCGAGGGCTGCCGGAGCTGCCGGAGCCTTCGGGGCGGTCGGGGCTGCCGGGGCTGTCGGTGAGCGGAACTCGTGGTCCGGGCGCTCGGGCCGCTCCGGCCGCTGCAGCGAATCGCGCGCCATGCGTGCCTCCCGGTGCCGTAGAGGCGGTGACGACGTCACCATCCGTTCACCGTGCTGCACCGCCACCCTACGCGCTCGCCGTGCCGGGAGCCCGGCACGGCGAGCACCGTGGGCCGGTGACGTGCGCGAGCCGGCCCGGCTGTTTCAAGATCGGCCGTACAGGGAAGCCCTAGGCCCCGACGGAGCAGGAGGCGAAGGAGGAGGGCGCCAGGGAGGAGGTGGGGCCGTGACGAGGGCCGCAGTGTCCGGTCGCCGCAGGCCGCCCGGCACCTGGGGCTCCGCGGTGACCTCCTGGCTGGCCTCCTCGGTGGAGGACCTCAGCCCGGGGGCGTTCGCCTTCGTGATGGCCACCGGCATCATCTCCACCGCGCTGGCCGGCGACGGTGCGGCGACCGCGTCGGCGGTCCTGGCGGTGATCGCCGCGGCCGGGTACGCCCTGCTGTGGGTGGCCTATGTCTGGCGCGCCGCGTGGCGGCCGCGGCGGCTCCTCGCGGACCTCGCCGGCCCGCGCGGTTTCTCCTTCCTCACCCTGGTGGCCGCGTCCGAGGTGCTGGCGAGCAGGGCACTGACCGCCCGGCTCCACGGCGTCGCCGTCGCGCTGATCGCCGTAGGCGCGGCCGGTTGGCTGCTGCTCGGCTACGGCGTACCGCTCCTGCTGATCCGCTCCGGTGACCCCCTCTCGCTGCGGCAGGTGAACGGGACGTGGTTCATCTGGGCGGTGGGCACCCAGTCCGTGGCGGTCGCGACCGCGTCCCTCGCCCAGCACACCGGCGGCACGGCCCTGGGCGCCCTGGCGTCGGTGTGCTGGGCCGTCGGGCTCCTGCAGTACCTCCTGACCGCCGCGCTGACCCTGGCCCGGCTCCTGCTGGAACCGGTGACGCCCGCGGAACTGGTCCCGCCGTACTGGGTGTTCATGGGCGCCGCCGCGATCAGCGTGCTGGCCGGCGCCAAGCTCCTGGAACTGCCCCCGGGCCGCGAACTGCTCCCCCGCCAGGTGGTGCTGGGCCTGTCCGCCCTGCTGTGGTCCTTCTGCACCTGGCTGATCCCCCTTCTCCTCGTCCTCGGGGTGTGGCGGCACGCACTGCGCCGCCTGCCCCTGCGGTACGAGACGAGCCTGTGGAGCCTGGTCTTCCCGGTCGGCATGTACGGGGTGGCGACCCGCGAATTGGGCCGGGTGGCGGGCTGGGACTGGATGACCACGATCGGGACCACCGAGGCCTGGGCGGCACTGGCGGTCTGGGCGGCGGTCTTCACCGCCATGCTGGCGACGGCGGGCAGAGCGGTGTACGTGAAGGACGAGAACGACACCAAGGACGCGAACCGGCCCCAGGGGCCCTGAACGGAAAGGCGACTCACTCATGGCCATGCGGAAGCTCTCCCTCGACGCCAAGGCCCGCGAGCACCTCGAGAAGGCCGCGGCATCGTCCACCGGCCGCAGCGCCGAGACCCTCTACGGCGGCCAAGAACACACCCTGCGCCAGACCCTCCTGGCCCTGCGCGCCGGCACGGAACTGGCCGAACACGACAGCCCCGGCGAGGCCACCCTCCTGGTCCTGCACGGCCGGGTGACCCTGCGCAGCGGCGAGGACAGCTGGGAGGGCACGACCGGCGACCTGCTGGCCATCCCCCCGGCGCGCCACAGCCTGCACGCGCCGGAGGACGCGGCGGTGCTGCTGACGGTGGCGAAGCACGAGTAAGGGAGGGCGGGGGCAGGGAGCGGGCATCCACGACGGACGCCCCACCCAGGATCAGTTTCTCCAATAACAACATGTAATAATTAACGTAAGGGAGGCGCAGGAAGACGGACAGAGAGACGGAAGGGATGGCGATGCCAGGGATGGAAGAGACGGAAGGGTCGGAGGGCAGGATGACGCCGCCGCCACCCGACACGCACGACGTCTACATCGAGTCGACCGAGACCGACCCGGCCGTCCAGGCGCGCAGCGCCCTCCACCAGATCCACCAGCGGCTGCGCTGCCGACTGGTCACCCTCACCGAGGTGGACCCCCCGGCGGAAGCCGGGGAAACGGTCCGCGCGGCCCTGGCGAGCTTCTGCACCGACGACCTGCGCCGTTACCTGAGCGCCTGCGACCGTACCCTCTACGCGACCGCCTCGGGCGCGGCCGAGACCCGGCTGCTGGTGCGCGCACTGCGCACCACCGCCGCCGTACTGGACCAGTACATCGTCCAGGTGTCCAAGGCCGACGACGCCGCCACGGCGACGGCGACTGCCAGGGCCATCGAGGCGACACTCCGACCGCACTTCGCGGTGGAGCGGACGGTACTGCTCCCGGCCCTCGTCAGCCTCCCCGGAGCCGACCTGCCCACCCTCATGTCGGACCTGGACACCCTGCTCGACGGCGGCGTCCTGACGGAGACCCCGGTCGTCGACGTCCGCGAGATCCCGCACGGCCGCCGGCACCCCCGCATCTTCACCCGCTTCGCCCGCCTCACCCCCGGCGAGTCCTTCACCCTGATCAACAACCACGACCCCAAGCCCCTACACCGCGAGTTCGAGGCGACCCACCCCGGCGCCTACACCTGGGAGTACGTGGAGTCGGGCCCGGACCGCTGGCAGATACGCATCGGCCGGGTGCCGGGCCGACCCTGAGCGCACTGACCGGCTCTTTGCCAGGCCGGCCTGATCAGCCCCGGCCCCTCGGCCGGCGCTGGGCAACCCCGGGGCCTCGGCCGGCGCTGGGCAACCCCGGGGCCTCCGACCGCCTGGCCCTGAGCAGCCCCGCCCCCGGCGTGCCTGAGCACCACGGCCGATTCCCAACCGGCCGGCCTTGAGCAGCCCGGCCGGGCAAGAACGGCCCGGGGCACCGGAAGCCCCTCACCACCGCCCGCCACAGATCCGCTACCCTGTCAGAGACCGCCCTAGCGGCGGTCCCACCCTTGCCACAGCGCGGGCGCCTGCCCAGCAGGATTTCCCACCCACGCTCCACGCAAGGCCCCGCCTTCGTAGCTCAGGGGATAGAGCACCGCTCTCCTAAAGCGGGTGTCGCAGGTTCGAATCCTGCCGGGGGCACCAGCCAAAAGGCCCCGGACCGATCATGGTCCGGGGCCTTTGACATCTGCTTCTGACATCAACGGGGTCGGTCACTGACGACCGCGACGCCTCCTGAGCAGCCGGTCCATGTGGCTCATGGCCTCGCGCTGCGTGTCCTGGACGACGTGGGTGTAGACGTCCATGGTGATGCTGATCTGCGAGTGGCCCAGGATCTCCATCACGACGCGGGGCGCGACCCCGGCCGCCGTGAGGAGTGTCGCGGTGCCGTGGCGAGCATCGTGGAGCCGGATGACGCGGAGGCCGGCGGACTGGGCGACGCGGGTGAAGGAGCGGTAGAGGTTGCGCGGCTCGACCGGGCGGCCGGTCCGGGTGGTGAAGACGTACGCGGACTCCTGCCACCCCTCCCCCGCCTTGGCACGGGCAGCCGCCTGCCGCATGCGGTGCCAGCGCAGGGGCGCGATACAGAGAGCGGGCAGCGGGACGGCACGGCGACGGCGGCTCTTCGGATCGTCGTCGTACAGGACGCCACGGCGGCGCTGCATCTGCTGGCGGACGTAGAGCACCCGATTGTCGAGGTCGACGTCCGACCAGCGAAGCCCCACGATCTCTCCCCGGCGAAGGCCCATCGCGATGGCGAGCACGAAGGCCGCGTAGAGCGGGTCTGTGCGGGCGGCGGCAAGGAAGTCGAGGGTTTCGTCCAGGGTCCAGGGGCTCAGCTCCCGTTCCTTGATCCGGGGCGGCTCGACGAGCTTCGCGACGTTGCGGGTGATCAGTTCCTCTCGGCAAGCCGAGGACAACGCCGACCGCAGCACGCGGTGAGCCTCCTTGGCCGTGGCCGCCGTGGCCTCCGCCTCCAAGCGGACGAGGAAGCGGCGCACGTCGGCGACGCCCAGCGATTCGAGCCGCTTCGCGCCGAGGAGCGGCACCAGGTAGAGCCGGACGTGCGCCTCGTACTTGTCGTACGTGCTCAGCTTCCGCCGGGGCTTGATGACGTTGTCCAGCCAGTACGGCAGCCACTCGGAGAGCTTGGCCGACCGGGTCGGCACGGGCACGCCCTGGTCGACCTTGTCGAGGAGTTCCCGGCGCTTGGCGTCGCACTCGGCCCAGGTCTTGCCGTAGGCGAACTTGCGGGCGCGGGTGCCGTCCGGCTGGAGAACGTAGACCGCGCACTGGAAACGGCCGTCCTTGCGCTTGGTGATGGTGCCGGCGCCGTTCGGATTGCGCTTGCGCTGCTGGGCCATCAGGCTGCCGCCTCCAGTTCGTTGGTGATGTACTCGCGGACCGCCAGCGCTGGGATGCGACGGCACCGGCCGATGGTGATCGAGGGCAGACGGCGGGAGCGGATGAGGTCGTAGACCGTGGAGCGGCCGAGCTTGAGCCGCGCCATGACCTCCGGCACCGTCAGCAGTTCGTCGTCATGCATGGGTGGGCTCTCCTTCCGTTCCGGGTGCGGGTTCGAGGGATGCGGCAAGCCAGGCTTCGGCGTCGGACAGGCCGGTCCCGGCGAAGACCCAGTGAGCGAGGACGTAAGTCGTCTCGGGCTCGGAGCCGTTGGCGGCTTGTGCGCGGCGCCATTCGGCGCGGGCGTCGCGGAGGGCGCCGAGGGTGGTGGAGTAGCGGCGGGACTTGGTGGAAAAGTGGCCGCGGAATCCGAGCATGTGGGCCCAGGCGCGCAGGCGGAGGTGTTCGAGGTCCTTGCGGGCGCCGAGGGCCCAGGCGGTGCGGATGAGGCGGCGGGCGTGGTCGCTGATGTCGAGCTGGGCGAGTTCGGCGGCGAACTTAAGCGGGCGGTCGAGAGCTCCCGTGGCGGTCTCGGCGCCCTTGGTGGCGTACTTGGCGATGTAGGCCGCCACGGCTCGCTCGGTCAGCTCCTGGCCGTCGTTGAAGTCGGCCGAGCGGATGGTGCGGACGTCGAGCTGCCGGCCGAAGGTGAAGGTGTGAGCGCGGCCGTCGATGACCGGGCCGTCGACCTGGACCTTGGCAGCGGCGGCCCCGATGGCATCGGTCAGCAGCTCGGCGGTCGCCCATACCGGGGGCGGAGTGTCTCCGCCGGCGGGTCCGTCGAGCCGGATGACCGCGTGAAAGTGGACGGCACCGCGCTTCTGGTACTCGGCGACCTTGGCGAAGGAGACGCGGGCGTGGTCCCGGAACCGACGCTGGGACAGGCCCGCGCGCTTGGCGACCTCTCGTCGCAGGTAGGTCGAGAAGCGCCGCCAGAGCTGACCGGCGTGCGCGTTCCACAGGACGGCTGCTTCGTAGTCGTAGGTGTCCGGGTCGAGCGGCGTACCGAGGGTGTCGTCGTCCTGGTCGTGGTGGGTGCCGCAGCGACAGGCGCGGCCGTCGGTGCGGCGGTTGTGGACCGGACCGAAGCCGGGGGCGGTGAAGGTGGCGAAGACGCGGGGGTGGGCGGCGACGTGTTCCGGGGTGCCCTTGCCGCCGCGCAGACCGGCGGTGATCAGGTGGAAGGTGTCGCGGCGGTAGACCTCCGCGCAGGCCGGGCAGCGGGTGGTGCGGCGGTTGTTGCAGCGGACGAGGAGTTGGCCGGCCGGGAGGTCGGTCGAGTCGAGCCGCTGGAGGACGCGGCCGATCTCACCGGTGGTGGTGTCGATGCCGTACTCGGTGCGGTGGCCGTCGAGGCGGATCGGGTTGGTGCAGCCGCCGAGCCCGGAGAGCTGCCGGAGGATACCGGGCAGGGTGCCGTCTGCGGCCAGCCTTGTGAGTTCCGGGAGCGGGGGCGTGGTGGTGCGGGTGAAGATGGCGTTCTCCTTCTGACGGACTGGTTCGGTCGGGAGGAAGGGACCCGGGGCGGCGGATGCTTGGCGGTGTCGGGCCGCCCCGGGTGCTGGGGGCCTCTCCTCAGCGCCGGTGTTGCTCGCTGAGCAGGGAGCGCAGGACCACAGCGGCGACGGCTACCGAGATGGCCGTGACAGCGACAGCGGCCAGGAGCGAGGTGAGGACCACACCGCCGACGAGCACGACCGCGACCGTGTTCCGGTCGACGGAGATCGACGGCACCGAGCGCCGTACGGGCGCCGGGTCGGTCGGGGCGTGAATGTGGGCAGGTGGCGGGGTGGGGCTGTCCGGGTACTTGGGCTGGAGCACGGCTGGCCTCTCCTCATCTACTCGTCTAGTTATGTGAGCCGTTTATGACGCCCACGCCCGAGCGCGTACCGGACTCGATGGCGGGGGCGAGGATGGTGTGCGAGAGCCAGAAGCCGAAGAGGGCGATCAGGACGACGATCCAGGGGCGGACGCCGAGGAACTTGATCGCTCCCCAGGCGAAGAAGCCGAGGACGACGACGAGCGGCAGGCTGACGGTCACGGTGGTCCGGGTCCTTTCAGCGGACGGGGCAGCGGTGGGTGCGGGCGGCCAGTTCGGCGGCGGCGCGGCTGTCGTAGTCGGCGGAGAAGCCGCAGCGCGGGGCGGTGCAGGCGGCGGTGTGCTTCTCGCGGCCGTGGCCGTCGTAGGCGGTGCCGACCTGGACAGGGCCGATGCGGGTGACGTTGCGGAAGCTGCGGTTGGCGGCCATGGATCTCCTCTCAGAGGTGGGCGGCGATCGCTTCGGCCATGGGGGCCGGGACGCCGAGGCGAGCACGGAGGGTCATGGTGTCGATCGGGGCGCCGGTACGGGCGTGATGCTCAGCGGCGACCTTGCGGGCGTGGGTTACTAGGGCAGACGGGACGGGCACGGGCGGATGCTGCGGCGGAGCCTCGACGGCTTCGGGTTGGGCAGGTGCTGCCGGCGCGGTCTCGGGTTCGCCCTCCTGGTCCTCGATGACCTCCGGTTCGGGGTCCGCCTCCGGTGCGCTGTGAGCGAGGAGGGTCCCGCCGAGGAAGGCGATGGCGGGCCAGCCCGCGACGAGGATGCGCAGCCAGGCCGGGACGTTGCCGAGGTCGAGGAGGCCGGCGGTGGCGACGTTGGCGCCCAGGGATGCGGCGAGCGCGATGACGAACCAGCACCAGGCCGCCGCCTTGGTCGTTCCGGAGCGCAGTCGACGCCAGGCGGCGACGAGCAGCAAGTCGACGGAGACGGGGTAGGCCCAAGCCTTCCAGCCGTCCTGTCCGGCCGCCACGGCGACATCGTGCAGGTGGGCGAAGGACAGTGCGGCGGCGATGAGCGCCTGGACGAGCACCGCGTCGACACGGGCCAGGCGGGCACGCATGATGCGGCTCCTTCCGGAGGGGGGCAGGGAAAGGTCAGTCGGTCACCGGATGCGGCAGGAAGACCGGAGCCGCGGTCTCCACGGGTCGTGCAGGCACGTCGGGCCGGAAGGGCTTCAGCGCGGGCAGGTCGGGCACCATGTGGGCCGACTCGCGGCAGGTCTCGGCGGCATCCCCGAGGGACAGGTACGGCGTGCGGATGCGGGACCAGCCGCCGGAGGTGTCACCTGCCACGGCGAGACCAGGCCGCTCGGGAGCGATGGAACAGGCGGCCATGACCGCTTCGGGTGCGATGTCGCCGAGCGCCATCTTCGCGGAGGCTTCGTCGTTCACTCGGTGGCAGACGCGGCCGGTGAGCTGTGCGCGGAGCATGGTGGCGCCCTTGCCGAGTTCGGCGCCGAAGCGCTGCCCGCAGACCTCAAGGTAGATGCCGGCGGCCCGGCCGAGCTGGGCGAGGCGGATGAGCTGGGTGACCATCTCGTCGCGGCGTTCCTCGTCCTTCTTCGTCGCGACGAGGAACAGTTCGGCGACCTCATCCACGAACAGCACGACGGGCACCGGGCGTTCGCTGTCGGGCAGGCCCCAGATGTCGGAGGTGATCTCCTCGTCGGGAGTGTCGGGCGCGATCCCCTGCCGGGCTTTGATCAGGTCGTACCGGTCCTCCATTTCTTTGACCAAGACGGGCAGCAGCTCGGCCGCCTGCTCCGGGTCGGTGGCGAGGGCTGACAGCCGGGATGCGAAGGGTGCCAGTTCCACACCGCGCTTGCAGTCGATGCCGACCAGAGCGACCGGCTGAGGAGCGAGTCCGATGATCAGGTGCCGCAGGTACATGGACTTGCCGGACAGGGTGGCGCCGAGGGTGAGTTGGTGCGGGATGGTGCGGTAGTCGCGAACGAAGGGCGTGGCGTCCTCCCGGAGGGCGACTGGCACCTTGAGGAAGCCGCCCGCGTTCTTGCGCGGCATGCGCACCCGCCGTAAGACGTCGTAGCCGACGAGCCGTAGCTCGATGACTCCCGGCTTGACCGTGGTGACGTACACGGCGTGGACGCCCCAGGCGTGTCGCAGCCGTTCTGCGGCGGCGGCGAAGTCGGCGGGTTCCTGTCCCGGTGCCAGGCGGAGGCGAAGCCGCAGCCCGGTCGTGGTGGGCCGAATGATGCCCCGGCGCGGTGGGACGGGCCGGACCTCCCGCCGGCTCATGGTCTTCACGGCGAAGACCCGCAGCCGGGAGGGCGTGACGGTCAGGTCGCACGCCTCCATGACCGAGCCGTACGAGCTGAGCAGCCGGACCGTGGACACCGGCAGGCCGATCGAGGACCAGTACGCCGCCGGGTGCTTGGCCCGGGCGTAGGCGGCCCCGCCACCGAGCGCGGCGACAGGACCACCCACCTCCAGAAGCGTCGTCAGGTCGGACATCAGGCCGCGGCTCCGGTCGCGGCCGGGAAGGTGGCCGGGGTGACGGCAGCGGCCCGGTAGGCGATGCCGTGGCGCTGCTGGCCGTTGAAGACGGACTCCCACGGCCGGGCGACAAGGCCGGGCAGCGAGACCGGCGCCCCGAGGGCCAGGCCCTCCGAGATGCCGCCCTCAGGAACGGTGACCTTGATCAGCGACGACTCACCGTCCTCGATGTAGACGACGCCGATCGTCATCAGAGCCTCACCGCTGTTGGCGTCCTTCGCGATCTCACCGGTCTGCCGGTCGCGGACCTTCGGCTCCGGAGCCTCGGTGAGGAGGATCGTCGCGGCGGAGGTCTCCACACGGATGGTGCGCAAGGCACACTCCTATCTACTCGTCTATACAAGATGCGTCCTGCGAGCCCCTTGATCGGGATCGCGGGATCACCTTGCCACACAACTTGCCCACTCGTCTATACGAGTAAGCGTGTTGGGGTGTACGAGTCGGAGAAGCGTCCCCGCGCACCACCGCAAAGCATGACGATCAGGTCGCCGGGAGCTGGTACGAGAGGACGTACGCGTCCGCCGCCATGACCGTGTCGCAGACCTCGACGGGCCTCCCCTCGGTGTCGAAGGCGGTCCGGATGAGGTGGATGACCGGGACGCCGGCCGCCAGCCGGAGCGTCTTGACCTCAGCAGGCGAGGGCATCCGCGCGCGGATCTCCTCGTCGAAGTGGTCGAGGCGGTGGCCCAGCTCCTCGAGGCGGGCGTAGATGCCGCCGGGTCCGGGGTTGGGTTCGGCGATCGGGGTGCCGCGGGCGATGTCGAGGGGAAGGTAGGAAGTGGCGAACTCGACCGGTCGCCCGTCGAGGAGATACCGGCGCCGACGAGCCAGCACCCGCCGCACGGAGCCCAACCGGGTGGAGACATCCTGACTGGCCTTCTCCTCCTTGACCTCCAGGCTGTCCACCTGAGGATGACTGCCGGCCGCGTCGGCCTCCACGATGAACGCGGACTTGCCCTGTTCCCTGTGCCGCCGGGCGAAGCGGTCGGAAGCGAGCCGCCTGACAGGCGGTCGGGGCCGCACGAAGACTCCCCGGCCGTGCTCGGCGTGCACCAGGCCCTCACCCTGGAGGATGGAGAAGGCGTTGCGGACGGTCATCCGGGAAACCCCGAAGTGGTCGACAAGGTCGGCTTCGGAGGGCAGTTTCTCGCCCTCGCGGAATCGCCCACGGTCGATGGCCTCGCGCAGTTGGTCGGCGATCTGCCGGAAGACCGCACGATCGCTCGTGGGGTCGAGATCACCGAGGAGGCCCGAAGGAAGAGGGCTCACGCGTACTCCTTTAGGTATCTAGACGAGTGGGCGAGTGTTGTTGCTACGGTGGAGAGCCTAGCCAGCCGAGAGGGCCGAGGAACGTGAGCACTGAACGCCCGCACTCCGTGAGCGTCGCCGGGGTCGTCGTGGACGACCAAGGGCGGGCCCTCCTGATCCAGCGCCGGGACAACGGCCACTGGGAGCCGCCGGGCGGCATCCTCGAACGCGAGGAGACCATCCCGGAGGCCCTTCAGCGCGAAGTCCTCGAAGAGACCGGCATCAAGATCGCGCTTCCCGCGACTCTGACCGGCGTCTACAAGAACATGACGGGCTTGATCGTCTCGCTGGTCTTCCGCTGTGAAGCCGCCGACGGTGAGCCCACCACCGGTGACGAGACCCGCGCGCTGCGCTGGGCCACCCGCGAAGAGGTCACCGAACTTGCCGACGAGGCGTACTCGATCCGCGTCCTGGACGCACTCGACGCGACGACCCCGCCGGCCATCCGCGCCCACGACGGCGTGAAACTCGTCTAGCCCGAACCCGCTGCACATGGCGGCCTACCAGCGTAAAGGAACTTGTATGCACGAGTATACGAGTAAGGCTCGGGTCTGGGGGCTGAGTTGCCCAGGATTCCCGGAAGAAGTGAGCCGGGCCCGCCGATGGACCCGTGACATCCTGCGCGGCTCGCCTTTAGCCGAAGACGCCGAACTGATCGTGAGCGAGCTGAGCGCGAACGCGATTCTCCACACGGCCAGCGGCCGGGGGTACGGCAGCTTCCACCTAGCCGTCGCGGTCTCCGCTCAGGTGGTCGCGGTATCGATCACGGACGACGGCGGTACGGCCACGGCCCCGAAGGTCGAGCACCAGGACCAGGACGCCGAGCACGGCCGTGGCCTGGGCATGGTCAGCGCCATCGCTCACCGGGTCGTGATCCACGACAGCGACCAGGGTCACACGGTCACCGCGGAGCTCTACGCGGACGCGCTGCGGGGAGGCCAGCCGTGCTGAGTCAGGAAACCCGCCGCGGCTTCTGGTGCGAGTGCTGGACAGAAGACCTCACCAAGCAGCGGGGGCCAGCACTCCTGGCATCCCTCGACGCCTACTCGGCACCACAGGCCGACCGGTGGGTGGCGGTCGCCCTCCGCACGATCTCGCCGGCCTTGGATCCGGACGCTTCCGACGAGGCGTGGGAGTGGCTGCACGACGGTCGCGCGGAGACCAGACGAGCCCTTCTGCGGTCAGAGCCCTGCACGGTGTCAGTCACACACGCCGGCACCCGCGTCACTTGGACCATCCGACCGGTCACGTACCTACCGTTAGCTCACCGGACAGAGCTCCCGCCCTGCGCCTACGAGTTCAGACCCAGACCCAGGGTGTCCCCTCTCATCTGACACCGAAGGCCCGGTCTCGTACGTGAAGCCGGGCCTCAGTCATGCTCGGCGACATGAGCGCCTACAGCAGCGACCTGGACCTGAACGTCACCGACGCCACCGGCAACGGCGTCGAGGTGGACGTGGCAACGAACCTTCTCAACGGCACAGTCCGCCTGTCCGTGCTGTGGACCCAGGAGATCTACTTGCACCCCGACGACGCCGAACGAGTAGCCCAGTCCCTGCTACTAGCTGCCGAACACGGCCGCCGCATCACGGAGGCCCGAAGCTCGGGAGCCGACTGAGTTACAACTTTCTCTACTGGTTCAAGGCGGCTCGCTCCGCTCCCCGCGCGCGGCCCGACCCCCGGCCGGGCCTGCGCTCCTGCCTCCGTCCCGCTCCAGCCCGGCCGGCGCCCGTGCCGCGCTCATAGCGAACAGCCACTTGCCAAAGCGGCTTAGCGGCTGGGGCGGTCGGTTCCACGGCTCTACGCAGCCACGTTGGCGCGAGCCCCGACCACCATCCCAGCGCGCTACACGCTTACGGCACCCCAGCAGCGCCACCTCAAAGCCACTCCGTCAGCCGTGCGTCGCACATTCAAAAATCACCATGCTCTACGCGTCATTTACAATTCGCAGAGAGCTCATGATCAAATAGGCCTCGCCGTCAATATACTCCGGATCAACGTCGAACGCCTCCTCGCTATCCTCGAATTCTCCGTCTTCCGATTCCAAGTCAGGGTAGGTCATAAAATCAGAAGCCATGGGCCAACGCTCCTGCCAGTCGTCGTACTGCCTAATATAATCCAGGCCGTACCCCAACAAGGAGGAATCAAGGTCATCGGATTCGAAAAAATGCCGATCCAATACGCCCTTGAATTTCTCATCGGCAGCCTGAATTATCTCCTCCTTAATGGAGGGGTCCACAAAGTCTGACAGCTGCACCGCATACATTGCCGCTTTAAACAGGCCGTATTCTTGTCGATCTCTATTAAACAGGGCGGTCAAGCCCTCCAGCTTGACGGATTCATGGAGTGCGCGAACCCTCGCATGTCGCGATTCATGCGTGAGTCGAATTAGGTGCGGTATATCGTCGAGATCGCGAGCGTCGTAAACACAGCCTTGGACCGACAATCTGTCAGCAGCCTGCTGTGCCAACTCCGATAGAGCCAGTTCTTGCGCAATCCGAAGGCAGGCAAGCAGCCGCCCAGCCCTGTCGTAGCTTGCCGTTTCACGCCGATCCAGCGTAGCCAGAGCGGCTCTCTCCAAGTCGGCAGCGTGGGGCATCAAATTCACCTTGGCCGGAGCCTCTACATCGCAAGGCCCGGTGTGGGCATCCCAAAGATGGACGACTTGATCAAAAGAATAGGGATTTCTTAGAACCCATTGAAGCCAATCAGGTTCGTTTGCCAGTTTAGCTAGAATGAAATCATTTACAGAAGGGTTCGCGAACTCTACTTGCCTACGGTAGGGCGCTGCGGCGACCTTAACGAAAGTCCCCTCAAGTACCTTTAGGCTGTTTCGGAAATTTGCCACACTGCCAGCCCTGCACTCAAGGAAAGCCTCCTCTAGCGAGGCCGCAGAAGATTCTGATCCCATAGAGAAGAGCAGGACAAGAATCCTTCTCTCACTGTCCCCCAACTGGTGGTCAAAAATATGCCGCCACACCACCATGGGATCATTAAGAACGGCTATGACCTGCGACTTCGGAGTTCCTCGATCGGGATCGTAAGGAACGGAAAATACGTTAGAAAGAGCCCTAGGGTTGAATTTTTTATGCCTAATAATCGGACGATATGTTTCTGGTTGTGCGAAATCCTCTTTGGCGGATGCCGGCCAATCCGACCAGTGCACATGATTGTATAGAATTTGTGCTTTTTCTTCGAGAGTGAAGGTGTCTAAGTCAACCAGAAACGTCAGGGGATCTAGGTTTTCGCGATCGAGCCGTTCATGACGTTGGCGCGCTTGCTCCAAGATGTAGCCCCGAGTTGTGCAGACTAGTCGCTTGTTCGGCTCTCTTCGCACCCTCCGTATCACCGAGAGAAGGCGACCATCCTCATTCTTGTATAGTTTATCGCCTAGCGAGCTCTGCCCGAGGAAGTCGTCATAAATGAAGAGCTGAGGAATCTTGTCATCCCAGACTCTGTAGATATCTTCTACGTTCTCGGATACTTCAACAAGCTCAAAACCCTTGCTCGCATAATGAGCACAAATCACCTGGGCCAGCGTGGTTTTGCCCACTCCAGGCGGACCAGAAAGGAGGGCGACGTGATTTTCCTCGACGAATTGCAGTGCTAGTCGAAGGTTCCTGCTGGGCACATACGTCCGCAGGGTGTCCTTCACGTCGTCAGCTAAATGCAGCGACCTCCGAATGATGTTTCTTGCAATGGCAGATTCGAGGATTGTGGCATCATTCAGCCACAGTCTAATGTGCTTGCGGATAATATCTGGGTGATTTCGCAAGATAGAAGTGATCTCATCGATACCGAATATGTCGCCCTCATTGACGATGTATGGCCGGAATTCCGCGGCCAGTTTCTCCTTAGCGGCTGGTGTCATTTCCACCGAAGTGGCGAGGATGTAACGTGTCGGGCTAAGGCGGCGAACCTTGGATAGCTCTTTTTCGATGAGATGCTTGAAGAGCTTGCTTCTTCCGCTTTTCATCCAATGCTTGCATTGGATGATCACTTTCTCTCTACCAGGACCTATATATCTAAGGTCAATCCCCCCGTCGGGGCCGCTGGTGAAGATCTCCAGTCGAACACCAAGAATCCTCTCAAAGAGATCCTTGCAGAGACTTTCAAAATCAAAGTCAGACAATTTCTGAAGATCCAGTAGATCCACAGAACCTCCCCGTGCCGACAAGAGGCCAAGCGCCAGCAAGAGATCGTAGCGCTTAGTGTCCCAACAATGGCGCTGTTCGCTTGTCAGTCACTCTGGTGAAGGCTTCAGTGATGTGGTCGACTCCGAAGCTTCCGAAGCTAGCTTGAAGAGGCCGGTACGGAGTCGCCCTACGGCCCGGCTGGCGCCGCTTGCTCTGATCGACGGCAGAGCAGCGTGGTTGAGGCTGGTGGGGGTGCACCGAAACACACGCGTGCGTGATCGTTCGGCAAGCCCGCCGTCGTGGCTGGCTGTCGTCGGCTGAGGTTCGTGCCACAAGGCCGGCTGCCCGCATCGAGGCGGCCAGCGAGCCTGTCCACGCCGACTAGCGGACCACCCGCCAGCCCTGGGCCAGTGTCACGAACTCGTCACTCTGGCGCGTCCGGTCTGGTGAGCGGGTGAGAATCGCGCACATGAGCGTGATCAACTGGGGTGACGTCCCCACGTGGCTCGGAACGGTGTTCGCTGCGGCAGCAGCGGGTGCAGCGGTGTGGACGTTGAAGAGTCAGCGAGACCAGATCCAAGAACAACGGGTCTTCATCGCTGAGCAGTCGGCCACGATGGAACTGGAACGTGCTGAACTGCGCTCTGCAGCCGAGGATCGGCGGTGGGCGCAAGCACGGCGCGTGCGCATGCATCACCAGCCCGCATGGTCGACGCCCGACGCCGAGGGGAATGCTGGGCCGGACGACCACTGGGTAGTCATTGCGAGCAATGGCAGCGATGCGCCCGTGCACCAGGTGGAAGTCCGCTTCGGCTCGGCTTACACGGCAGCCGAGGCCTATGAGCTGAGTCGGGAGTCTCTGCACGCCCACCAGGGGGAACGACGCACGATTCCCCTTCACCTGGTGGGCCCCAGCCGAAGGGTTCGCTTCCACTCTCAGCGATGGCCGTCAGCCACAGTGCACAACAACCGCCCCACGCTGTACTTCACCGACGACGGCGGGGTGCGCTGGTCGCTGGACTCGTACGGCAAGCTTGAGGAGACCGAGCAACAGCCAGATCGTCCGCTACCAGCGTGAGCGGGCCCGGCCACCAACGGTAGGCGACGGCGGGGCCCGGTCTCAGCGTGCCAGCAGGCTCAGGGCTGCTGCGGGTAGTACACCGAAGTGCCGGCGTCGGGGTAGTCCTGGAAGAGCTCCCTCTCCAGCGCCCAGCGGGCGTCCCTCAGTGCGTCCTCCGCCTGCGTCAGCCTCTTGTGCGCAAGGCTCTCAGGGCCCGTGCGGGGGAAGGCGTTTGCCACCTTGCCCCCTAGGCGCACTAGTTCCCTCTGCATCTCGGCCAGTTGCTGTCCGATCTGGGCGTGCTCTTCTTCGCTGAGGCGTGGCTTCGTCATGCGACCATCGTCCCTTCTTCGGTGTGCTGAGGACGGGCTTCGGCTTCGTCTTCACCCAGAGGGGCTTCACTTGCTACGGGCGCCGCGACGGCGATGGACGTCGGCGAGATCATAGATGACCAGCCCGGCATCGGTGCGCCGCACGCGGATCCGCGACGTCGGCGTTGTTGTTGTCGTTGTTGGCGAGCTGAACTGCAGCAGGAACACCCTCAGATAACTGGGTGGAGTGGCGGGACAGTGTGCCGGGCGCCTGGGAGCACTGAGCCCTTGGACGTCCTGCAAGCCTCGCCAATCTCCTTACAAGAGGTCGTGTTGTGGGTCACACTGGCGTCTCTGTCTTGAGTTGGGGGGACGATGAGTAGTCCGTACATCAACGCACCGATCCGAGCCCGCATGTATGGCTCCACGCTGCACAAGGTGGTGTGGGTTGTCGTGGTAGTGCTGTCTGCCGGTTTGCTGGCGCCGCCGTTGTTCTTCATCGCGGCGAAGAAGCGTGTCGTCGCCATGTACGTGCCCGCCCTTTATGCCATCTTCGCCTGGGGGACGCCGATGGTCGCGTCACTGGTTGGCAACGCGAAGAACTGGTCGGGTGGCGTGTTGGTGTTCACGTTGCTCATCGCGGCTGTGCATGCGGCGATCCTGGACACCGACTGGAAAGCGGGCCGGTAGTGGTGGGGCTTGCGGTCTCGCTGGTTCGGCTGATGCTGCGCTTGACCGTCGGGATGATCGACATGATGTTCTGGGCGTGCACGCTGGGAAAGGTGGACCCACGGATGCGCCGGTTTGTGTAGGGCCGCCGGGCCTACTGCGGGTCACCTCGAAGAGACCGCTCCGAGGTGACCCATGGCCTGCTGGCTGTTGTCGATCGTCCTGCTGGCGTGGCCTGCCGAGGCTAGGGTCTGCACTGAACAGCCTTGGGGGGCTTTGTGATCAACAAACGTGCGGCCGTCGCCGCCACTGCCGTCTGCGCACTCACAACCGTCGGCTGCGGCGCCGGTAAAGGCTCCGGCCACGGTACCGAGCCCATCGCGCCAGCGATGGTCGCTGGGCTGCCACACACGCTCGTGGGCAGCGACTACAACTCTGTCAGCCTCCTTGTGACCCAGACGCAGAACGGCACCATCACAGGCACCCTCGATGAGACGGAGGTGAAGTACAACAGCCCGGAGCATCAGCGTGCGGTCGTCACAGGAACGTTGAAGGGGTCGAAGGTCACCCTCACGGTGAAGTTGACGCTAGGTAGCACGGTCATCGACGGCACCCTCGACGGCGACGCTCTTACTCTGCAGGTACCGCAGTCGAACGGCCAGATCGAGGACTACGTGCTGAAGCCTGGCAGTGTCGACGACTACAACCAGCGCGTCGCCGGACTCGAGTCCGATGGCAGCCCTAGCCCGACATCCCAGCCGTCCCAGAAGTTCTACTGAGCCTTCGGCCGACCAGGTGGCAACGCTGGCGACGTCATGACCCGGTCTGTTCCTGCCCGTTGGTGTGCCCGTAATGGCGCCGGGCCGACCGGCCGGAGGAGCCTTCGAGAGCCTGTCCGGTTCCGGAGCTCTTCCGCTGACATCCAACCCTGACATCAACGCCCCCGAACGAGGGCGACACACAACGGTCGCGGACACCGCCGACGCACGAGGTGATGGGCGACCAGGCCTCGGGCAGATCGAACTCCTAAAGCGGGTGTCGCAGGTTCGAATCCTGCCGGGGGCACAGAGAAACAACTGGTCAGAGGCCCTTCCGTCCGACGGACGGGAGGGCCTTCGCACTCGCAGCACACATATGGCACACACGAGCTGCGGGCAGAGGTGGGGAGCTGTGCGATATGCCCGCGAAGGACGATCTGGCCCGGCGCCGGTACGAGAAGCTGGTTGAGCGGCTTGAGTCGCTGATGCAGGGCGCTTTGAAGCCGGAGTACCAGGGCTACTACGGGCAGCTGGCGGCCACGAACGCGACGCCACCTTCGACGAGCTGCTCGCTATCGCCCGCACCGCACCACTGGGACGCGGGGACCGCGCCTCACGCCGCAACATCGAGGCGGCCATCCGCGCCGCTGGGTGCCGCATCGGCAAGGACCGCCTGACCCAGATCAAGGACCACGTGCAGGCCGAACTCGACCAGGCCGCCCGCCGGCGGCAGCCCGAGCCCGACAAGGAACCCGTCGGCGCCCACTGAGTCCGCAGGCACGTCCGTCACCCTCGCGTTCGACTCCTTCCGCTCGTCCCCGCGCAGCCCGCCGCGGGACGAGCGGTCTTGGAGCCATGACCTCTTTCCCACCACGCACGGAGAACCGCCCGATGCACGACCCGCACCACGAAGTGCCAAGACTGCCGCAGCAGATGATCACTACCGCCACCAGCGCAGCAAGGTATGACGTTGGACCGTCCAAGGGCCGGTCCAACGCGGACACCTCCGCCCCGGGGGCGGAGGACCTCGGGCACCGGGGGTGCCCGAGGAGGAAACGCCCGCCGACGCGGCCGAGCAGTCCCCCGCCGCGCTCGCCGACGAAGTCACCCTGCGTCGTATCGCTCGCCGACGTACCCGCGAAGACGTCCAGCGCAAGCAGCGTGTCGATGTCCGCTACAGCGTGGACGAGAAGACCCGGATCATCGCCCGCGCCCGCCAGATGGGCATCGCAGGCGCCCACCTCGTCGGTGCCGTGATCATGGCTTACCTCGACGGCGACCTCTCCGTTGGCCTAGCCGGACAGCGCACCCAGCTCGACGACTGCCTCGACAAGCTCGACGCCCTGCGGTCCGGAGTCGCCCGCATCGGCAACAACGTCAACCAGATCGCCCACCGCCTCAATGCCGGAGGCGATCCACACCGGGTGGACGCCACCGTCCTCGCCCAGACCGAACGCACCCTGGGCGCCGTCCGCGCCGCCATCGGCGACATCGCGCAGATTATGAACCACGCCGTCTCCGCGAAGGCGGCCCGGTGATCGCCAAGATCGGCAGCGGCAAGAGCACCGCCGGCTTGATCCGGTACCTGTTCGACACGAAGAAGGCCAAGGACCACACAGACCCGCACCTGGTCGCCTCCTGGGACGGCTTCGCGCCCGATCCCGGCCGCGCCGACGACTTCGACGCCACAAAGAAGCAGCTCGTGGCCGACCTCGATCAGCGGGTCAAGCAAGCCCGCCGACTGGGCCGGGCGCCCGAGCGGCACGTATGGCACTGCTCGGTACGTGCCGCCCCCGGCGACCGGCACCTCACGGACGCCGAGTGGGCGGACATCGCGCACCGCGTTGTGGCGGCCACCGGCATCGCGCCACAAGGCGATCCCGATGGGTGCCGGTGGGTCGCCGTACGCCACGCCGACGACCACATCCACATCGCCGCCACCAAGGTCCGAGGCGACCTGCGCACCGCCCGCCACTGGAACGACTACCTGACCGCGGACAAGGAACTCGCGGCCATCGAGAAGCAGGCCGCCTACCAACAGGCTGCTGCCGAGCCGCTGGCCGCCCTGGCCCAGCGCCAGCCACCCGCCCGCACCATGAAACGCCACGCCCAGCGCATCATCGCGATCCTGCCCGACCACGCCGACCAGGTCCTCGACGACCCCGCCTGGCCCGCACTGGCCGCCGCCCTGACCGAAGCCGAGACCACCGGCCACCACCCCGAACAGCTCCTCCAGCACGCCGCACGGCAGCGCACCCTGGACGACGCCCGCTCCACCGCCAGAACCCTCACCTGGCGCATCCAACGCCTCGCTGCCCGGCAGGCCCCCAGCGATCCAGCACGAGCCGCCCAAGCCCGCACGTGGGGACACCACGACCGGCACACTCCGGCCAGGCACGACCGAGCCCGTCACAGCCTGGGCCTGCGGCCCCCACGCGACACCGGCAATTCCGGCACGGACGGCCTCGCGTCTCGAGGCCGTCAGCCGTGGGGATACACCCTCTTACCAAGTGACGGACGGAGTCACCGCGCCGTGCTGACCAGAGGCTCCAGCAAGTCCAGTGCTTCCTCCCAGCGGAAGCGCTCCGCCGCGCCGCCGGCCCTCGGCCGGTGCGGTTCGCAGGAGCCGATCAGGACCCCCATACCCCGCAGCCGGTCCAGGCTCTGCTGGTAGACGGGGTGGGCGGCCTGGGCGGAGTTCAGGTAGGGCAAAGCCACGGTCGGGATGCCCATGCCGTACGCCTCGCACAGGATGCCCAGAGCAAGGGTGTCGGAGATCCCGGCGGCCCACTTGTTGATCGTGTTGAAGGTGGCGGGAGCCACGGCGATCGCGTCCGCCGGGGGCAGGGGGCGCGGGTCTCCCGGTGAACGCCAGGCGGAGCGGATCGGGTAACCGGTCTGTGCCTCGATCGCTGTGGCATCGATGAAGCCAAATCCCTGCGGTGTGGCGATGACGCCGACATCCCAGTTCGCCTCCTGGGCGGCGGTGATGAGCTTGCCGACGTCACGGGCCACGCCCGCCGCGCACACGACGACGTACAGGAAGGGCTTCTTGTCCGGGGCGGTCGGTTCGGTCACGCGGGGACTCCCAGTTGGCGACTGAAGTGGTGCAGTTCCGGCAGAGTACGTCGGCGGTCGCGGGCTGCCATGTCGGCGACCAGGTGGCGGACGTCGGGGCGGCGGATGTCCTGGGCGGCGCAGGTCTCGGCGATCCTCAGGGCTTGGTAGCCGTCAGCAAGACGGCCCTGCTGGCTATAGGCGCGGGCCGCTTCGACCCATAGTGCGGCTCGGCGTTCGGGCACCGGGATGTGCCGGCGCATGAGGGGCCGGGCCGCCTGAAGGGCGAGGCCGGCGTCGCCGAAGGCCACCAGAGCGCTCAGCTCGTGCAGGGCGACGTTGGTCGGGCTGAAGGTGGCCCAGGCGTCGGGCCGGTCGAGAGTGACGTACCGCGAGACTTCTTTCGCCTCGGTGAGGAATTCCTTCGTGGCCGCGCGATCACCACGACTGCTGGCCGCGGTCACACCGCGTAGGAGCAGCAGTCCGACGGCGGCGAGGTACTTCGGTGAACGCCGGTCGTAGGAGCCGGTGAGCTGGTCCGCGGTGTGCCGGACCAGGGTGACAGCCTCTGTGGCGTGCTTCTCGCGGACCAGGACGTGGGCCTGGACACGGACGCTGGAGGCGAGAACGACCGGGTCGCCTGAGCGTTCGGCTTCTGCCATCGCCCGGCCGACGGCGAGCCATGCGCTGCCCTGGTCGTGCTGCTTGAGCAGCAGGCTCGTCGCCGTCTGGTACGCCGTGGCCAGGAGCCGGGACACGGCATCCCTGTCCGTCGCATCACCGGCCGCCAGTCGCAGGTCGGCGATCAGGCTCGGGAGGGTGCACGACGTCCTCCACTTGCAGCACCTCGCGTTCGGCGCCACCCCGGCCCTCATCCACGCTCTGCCGACACATCCCCGGATCGCCCTCGTCCACGGTACGGACCTGCTCTTCGCCGAGACCCGCCGGGACCAGCTCCAAGTGCTACGCGAAACAGCCAGGGCCGCCGACGCCATCGTGGTCCCCACCAACGCGATGGCCGACCGCCTCCTCAAGCTCGCCCCGCAGATCGAACGCCGCAAGATCACCCACATCCCCTGGGGCATCCCCGACGTACACCGACCGGGCCGCCCTCATCCTCGGCTACCTCGCCGAACACCTCTCCGGCCGGCCCCTGGACCAACTGGCCGCTGTCCGCACCTGGCAGCCACTGGGCATGACCTCGACTCGCTTCGGCCCCTTGCCCGCCGAAAACGCCGCCCGCTGCGCGCCGACCGAACTCGTCCAGGACACCGACACTCACCTCAAGGGAGTCGCCCACGACTTCTCGGCCCGCCTCCTGGGCGGCGTCTGCGGTATCGCCGGCGTCTTCACCGTCCTCGACGACCTCACCGCCTTCCTTCGCTACATGCTCGCTCCTGCCATGTCCCCATCCCGGGCCGATTTCGGCAGCAAGTGGACCGCGCGCTCACTGACGATCCAGACGGGTGAGCTCCCGCCGGCTCGTGGCCTGTTCTGGCACCCCGCTCCCGGCACCGCCGCTGAGGAGGACATCTGGGTCCACTACGGCTTCACCGGAACAGGCATGTGGATCTCCCCCACCAAGGGCCGCTGGGCCGTGCTCCTGACCAACAAGCTCTACTACACCCGCGACCGCCGGCCGCTGACCGGGATCCGCAATGCGTTCAGGGCGCTCGCTGTCGGCTGAGCCCCCTCAGCTACGACTACCTGTACATCGACGGCCGGACTTCGGCCGATGTGACCCAGCCGGAGCCGAGAGCCGAGCCGGTCGGCGCTGATCATTCATCGGGGGTGCGGTGCAACCTTGTCACGCAAACCCGATGAGCTTTCGCCAGCGCCCACACTCATCAACCCAATGGTGCTATCGTCAGTAGCATCATGCTGCTGCGTTTGGACCAGAGAGACACCCGGCCCCTGCACGAGCAGGTTGCGAGCGCCATCCGGCGCGCCATCACCGACGGTGAATGCCGGCCTGGGGACCGCCTGCCGTCGGCCCGTGACCTCTCCCTGGCGTTGGACGTCAACGTCAACACCGTTCTGCGGGGCCTGCGCAGTCTTCGGGACGAGGGACTCCTCGAGTTCCGCAGAGGCCGAGGCGTGACCGTTGCAGACGGTGCCGACCAGCGGTCCGGGCTACTGGACCAGGTGCAGGCACTGGTGGCGGAGGCGGCGCGTCTGGGCTACAGCCGAACCGATCTCATCGAGATGATCAGGGGGATATCGTGAACGACGGCGCAAAGTCCAAGCGCGGCGCACGCTGGGCTGCCGGGGTTTGGACAGTGGGCACTGCCACTTTGATCGCGGCTCTACCCTGGGTCGCCCGTGGGCAACTGCCACAGCGAGTGGCTACGCATTGGGACCTCGGGCGCGACACCGCCGATGGTTCCATGCCCCTCTGGGCAGCGTCCCTCTTTCCAACCACCATTTGGCTGGCTCTGTCAGGAATCACGCATCTGGTAGTGCGGCGATCGCGAACCACCGCAGGCTCCGCGGCGCGGGCGTGGACCGCCGCCGTACTGCTCTCCGGGGGCATCCTCCTGGGCGGTGCGCAGGCGTCCATCATCCGCGCGAACCTCGGCCACACTGACTGGCACCAGGCCCACCAACCCACGCCGTGGATTGCCGCGACCCTCGCCACGGCCGCGGTAGCGGCAGCCGTCGTAGCGTGGATCGTGAACACGCGCAGCCGTACTTCTGCCCCGGCGGCCCCGACAAGCAGTTCCGGGTCGACCCTGGAGGTTCCTCGCGGGCAGCGCCTGGTGTGGCTCTCCCGCACCAGCAACCCGTGGCTTCAACTGCTGGCCGCGGCGACGGGCCTTGTGGCGGTGGCCGCACTGATTGCCCTGATCAGCGGCCTGGCCGCTTCCGGGCCTCTGTGGGCGTTGTTCGCCCCCTTCGCATTCGCGTCCATTGTGCTCGCGGGCTGCGCCACGGTGCAGGCACGTGCATCCGAGCGTGGCCTGGAGGTGGCGTTCGGCCCGCTTGGCTGGCCGGCCCGGCGGTGGCCGGCCGCGGACATCGACTCGGCCCGTACGGAGGACCGCTCCCCCGCGCAGGTCGGAGGTTGGGGTTACCGGTTCAGTGGTCTCGGTACCACAGTCATGCTGCGGAGTGGAGAATGCCTCGTCATTCGCACCCGCGACAAGGGTAAGGAATTCGCCATCAGTATCGATGACGCCGAACGCGGGGCAGCCCTGCTGAACGCACTGAATAGGGCAGAGACTGGCTGAGCAGAGATTGGCTGAACCTTTTCCCTCGATCCATCAGAAGCTTGGGGAACATTGAAAATGTTGACATGTGAAGTACAGCACAAAGGTTCGACGCACTTCAGAAAACGTGTCATGATCCCCCTTGAGAAGAGATCACGCACCGGGGGGGCGTGCTGACCACACGTTGCTTCCCCTCGGCGCGACTCATCCTACGAGGGGAATCCAATTGAATATCAAACAGCGCGGAATGCTCGCCGTCGCTGGTCTGACTGCGGCAACTGTATGTGTCGCTGCCGCGCCCGCCGCGACAGCCGATACTGCCGCCAAGACCTCTGCAGTGGCCGCCGCGTCCTCGTCGGTGTCGGCGAAGACTGACGGGGAGAACGTATTCCGCGGCCTTTTCTTCGGCCAAGGCAAGGTCGGGGAGCGGCTGGCCACGCTCGACCTCTTCGCGGACGCGCGCAAGCACGTCCGCAACGACTCGCCCGAGCAGGTCCGTGCGGCGAACGCGGTCATCGACCTGATCGACAAGAGGTCTCCCGGCTTCTTCGCAGAGCTGAGCGCGAAGACGCGCAGCGGTGACCCCCGTCAGGTGGAGCAGGCCGTGACGAAGGCTCAGGCCATGCTCCTCTCCGTGGCACACAAGGGGGACAAGGCCGCCAACCCTGTCGAGAACGGCCAGAAGTGTGGCGTGACCGTCGCGGTTGCCGCCGCTGTGGTCCATGTGGCGGCGGTCCTGACCGCGGCCGGTGCGGTTGTCACGGTGACGGTTGCCGTCGGCGCGAACTTCGTCAAGGGCAAGAACTGGTTCTGGAGTGCGGAACCCACAGCGGGTGACGGCTCGCAGCTGTCTCGCGACGAGGCCGTGGCACAGGTGACGGAGGCGCTGAAGGCCGCCTGAGGCGTGATCGAAGGGACGGAGCGGCTGCAGACTCTCCGTCCCCTCGGCAGCGCGCCCGCCAGTCGGCGAGCAGGCCAGGATCACTATGAAGAAATCAATCCGCCATATATACGCGAGACTTTCGCGGACCGGTGACCAAACTGTCACACTCCCCAGGCGTGCCATTGCACTCACATGCGTTGTCTGGTCAGCCTTCATTCTCTACGTAGCCCAGGAACAGCTTCCCAAGAACGCCATTACACTGCCTGCGCAGAAAAGCGTGAGGCATACCGTGGTCAATATGGCGCCGCAAGGATGGGCTTTCTTCACGAAGTCTCCCCGCGACCCAGAAATCAGACCCTACGGGAAGCAGGCCGGCAGTTGGCGATCGCTGGCTCTTGGCCCCCATTCTTCGCCGCGAAACTTTTTTGGGCTCAACCGGGCTTCCCGGGCTCAAGGCGTGGAGATTGCCCTCGTTCTTTCCTCCGCCCGAGAGAAGGACTGGCGCCCCTGCACGGGAACACGCGACAGCTGCCTCACCACTTTCGGCGCTCCGGTCAGGACGATCAAAAATGCTTCTCCCGAGCCCACCTTGTGCGGCACGATCGGCCTGCTGCAGGAACGTCCCACTCCTTGGGCATGGCGGTCCCTGATCGCTGACAGTCACTCACCGGAACGCGTCATGGTGCTGAAGGTGAGGTGCTGATGCGCCGCCACACGATCACCTTGCCATGGAGCACTGGCTACGGCTGGGCGAGGACACTGCTTGCCCTCGGCACGCTCGGAACACTCATGTGCAGCGACTCCGCCACCCTCTTCAGAGAGGTAGCCGGCGTCGGAAAGTACCCGCTGTGCCAAGGCGTGACCGGAGCCGGCGCGTGGTGCCTGGCGTCGCCCCAGGACTACGACATCGTCCGCTGGCTCTGCTGTCTCGTCCTGCTGCTTGTCGCCAGCGGATGGCGACCGGCCCTGACCGCCATCCCCCACGCCTACATATCCTTCAGCGTGTTCACCGGCATCGCCATCCCCGACGGCGGCGACCAGATCACGTGGATCCTCAGCCTCCTGATCGCGCTCGTCGCCATCGGAGACAAACGCAAGTGGCACTGGCAGACGCAACAGCCACCACAGTCCGCTCTGTCTCAGCGCCGCAGATACCTCGCCCTGGTGGGAACCAGTGCGCTGGTCGTGGCCCGCCTGCAGATGTCCCTCGTGTACTTCCAGGCATGCGTGGCCAAACTGCCGCACGCCGAGTGGGCCGACGGCACCGCGCTGTACTACTGGATCAACAACTACGACTTCGGGGCCTCGGGCTGGCTGCGCCCCCTCCTCGACGCCGTAGCCCGACAGCCGGTTGGGGTCGCCATCATGACCTGGCTCCCCCTGGTACTGGAGCTGTCCCTGGCAGCGGCCTTGCTGCTGCCCCAGAAGGTGCGCTGGATGCTGCTGCCCGCCGGCATCCTGTTTCATCTTGGCATCGCGGTGGTCATGGGGCTATGGAGCTTCGCCCTGGCCATGTGGGCGGGACTGCTGCTGCTGTTGGCACCGTTGGGCCACGATCCCGACCTCGCATGGCTGATCCGGCCCCGTGCCCGCACCACCGCCTCGCAGCCCGAGAGGCCGGAGACGCAGAGTACGGCCCTCGCTTCCTGACTCATGTCGACGCACTCCAGCCGCGCAAGATCCTCCTCGTCGGCCACCTACGAAACAGTGGAAGAGACCATCTGATGCACCTACGCACCGGATTCATCGCAGCGGCCACCCTCGGCACGGCCCTGATCACCATGACTGCCGCCACGGCTGCACCAGCCAATACCGTCCCGTGGTCCGCGCAGTACCACACGGCAAGCGCTTCAGGGCAGCGTTGGCTGGAGAGCGACGGCCCGCTCGCCTCCCCCAGCCTCATCGTGAACGGCACCCTGTCCAATGCCGGAGATGGGTGCTACTCGCTCTGGACCAAGTTCGTCTTCGACATCATCCCCGCTCCGGCCCACAAGCAGGCCGACGTATGCGGCCGGAAGGCAGTGGACGTTGCCATCCGGCAGGCATATCGGCTCACCACAACCGGTTACCTCGCGGTGTGCAAGGGCACCAAGGACACAACCTCGTGCTCGCCTTGGCAGACGATCACCTCATGGCCTATCGCTGCACCCAAGGCCGAAGAGACCCGGGGCAACTCCGTCTCCCCTTGACAGTCGAGTGCGACTGCCAAGAGCCTCCTTCGAGGTGCCCGGCAAAACGGATCCAGCACACACGAGGCCGGGAAACCCCGTGAACACGTGAGAACTGCGGAGGGGTGCTTTCCCAGGTCAGACACCCTGCAATCGACGTTTCCGCAGGTCACAGCCCTACCCCGGGAAAACTCCTAAAGCGGGTGTCGCAGGTTCGAATCCTGCCGGGGGCACAGTGCATTACCGCTCTGACCTGGGACTTCTTTCCCATGGAGGGGCTCCCTTCGGCCTCGGACGTTTCGTCCGGGGCCGTTTGCGTGAGCGGGCGGATCGCCAGGCACCACGAGCTCCGCAAGGTCTCTACGCCCCTCACACCCTGACTCCGGCCCTCCCGGGCACAGCGTGAAGTGGCCGCCAAGGATGACGGCAGCCGAGGCACCCACCCACGACGCACAAGACATGGCATACTTAAAGTATGGCAACCCGGAAGATCACCATCACCGTGCCGGAAGAGCTGGTGGAATCGATCAAGGAACGCGTCGATGCCCGCGGGGTGTCCAGTTACATTGCGGCCGCCGCAGCTCATCAGGACGCCATGGACCGACTGCGCGAGCTGGCTGAACGCCTGGAAGAAGAGCACGGCGCCGTGACGGACGACGAGCAGCAGGCAGCGCTGGACCGCATCGCAGCGATTGACGGCTGGCACGACGAGCAGCACTCGCATTCAGGCGAGGCTGCGTGAGCCACACCGCCCGAGCGAAACTGCACCGGCCACGACAGCGCGTCTTCGTGTTCGACTCCGAGGCACTCTCCAAGGCGGTTCACGGCGATCGAGAGATGGCCGCGCTGATCAAAACGGCTCCGCGGCTCGACATCCCGATCGTCACGTCGGCACTCACGACCTTGGAAGCATGGCACCCTCGCGAGACGTCGAGGCAGGCACTGTGGAACTGGACGCTGTCCCGGATCCGCGTCCTGCACACGGATGACCAGGTGATCGCCATGGCGCGCGACATGCTGAAGGCAGCTGGTCTGCACGGCCACAAGTACGCCATCGACGCCATTCTGGCGGCTGTGGCAGGGCGAGAAGCCGTGCAGGGAGCTGAGGCAACCGTCTTCACGTCCGACACCGAAGACATGGCTCAACTCCTCGCGGGACACCCCGTGCGAGTCGAGAAGGTCTGACGAAACGCTGCCCTCACCTCACTCCGACGACTCACCCGCTCCTCCGGCTGACCGCTGACCGTATGCCGATGGGACCCTCCGTTACGTCCGGTCAACCCGACTGCCGGGACGGAGAGGCCCACGCGCTCTCCACAAGCTGCGGGGACCGGAGGACATGGCCCGGAACCAGCAGTCGCCGGCCTCGCCGAGGGGCGTGGACAGTCGGCCGAGCCGCCGATACCCCTGCAGGCGGCTCCCCATTGTTGACGGAGACGATCAGACACGAATCGATCTGAGGCCAGAAGGCGCCACCGTCCCGTCGACCGCCCCGTCGCATCCCCTCGCAGCAGCATGACGCGTCCATGTTCATCCGGCATGGATGAGGCAGCGCCTTGCCCGGCAGGGTGGCACACGGCCATGTGACCGAACAGGCTCCTACCAACACCCTCTTCAAACAACAAGCGGCGAGCACGTCTTCTGAGATGGCGCCTAAAGCCCCGTCACAGGGTCAACGCCCCAACAACGTAGCTCCAACAACCGCTGAGAGGATTGCGCACTCCGGGTGCGCAGTTGCTCGGCATGGCCGCGCGCTTCTGGGCTCACTCTCCATTAGCCAGTTGCCGTAGCGCAGTTGAAGGGGGACTCCGCGCTCATGTCGTACCCGCCAACCGGTGGAGATCCGCTGCTCGGACGAGCGGAGATTGCCACGCTCGCAGGCGTAAGCCGACCGACCGTAACGGCCTGGGAAAATCAGGAGACCGGCTTCCCCTCGCCGCGGCGCTCCAACGGACAGGACTACTTCCGACGGTCGGAAATCATTGACTGGCTGGACCGGCGGCCGGTGCCGTCCGGGCGGCTCCTCGTAGGAGAGCCCGTCGGCACCACCTACGGAGACCGGGCCCGGAAGGGAGGAGAGGCCGGGAAGCCCCCGGCCGCCATGGCGAAGCACAGTCTCGGCGCCGGGTCGGCTTACCGCATGCCGGCCGGCGCTGTCGATGAACCGCGCCCCGAGAACCGGCGGATCGTAACCGATCTCATGGGCAGCCTCGTTGACCGGGTACGGGGGGCGGCCAGCGTGCTTGTGACCGGGCCGCGGCCACCGCGGCCCCGCCCCACTCGCTGCACTCGCTGCTGACGACGATGCGCCACTCATCAGGGTCCGGCTCGATCGCGAGGAAGTAGTACTCGCTGCCGTGCTCGTCCGAACCCCAGGAGATGAGGCCGCCGAGATCGGGGTGGAAGGGGTAGGGATACCGGTCCGGGTCACTGAGTCGCGCCCACGAGTGACATCAACGGCGCCGGACGCCAGCGCTCCCTCTGGCATGGCCAGCGTGGCAGGGTGTCTCCCCGATGGTGCCGAGGAGTGATCGAACTCTAAAGCGGGTGTCGCAGGTTCGAATCCTGCCGGGGGCACAGCGAGATGGGCCACTCGGGAGGGTTTTCCTCCCAGGCTGGCTCTTTCGACGTGTCCGGGGTCGCGCCACAAGCGTGCCACTAACCTCGGGCTTCACGAGTGGTGCCGTGCCCCACTTGATCAGAAACGCGGGAAGTGCCCCTGCCTTGCAGCGATACGACGTGTCGAGGGTCCTGACCGTTGCTCTCGAAGGCGCACTTCTCAGGTGAAGCGTACGGACCTGAACGCATGTCCGCGTCCAGGATGGCGGCCATGGGGCACGTCAGTCAGGCGGGTGGATGCTGCTGGCCAAAACAGTCCGCAAGACCGGCCTGGATCAGGCGATAATGATCACTAGCTGCCTGTGCGTATTGCTTGGGGAGGTCCTGTGAGTCTGAGTCCGCGCGAAGTGTTTCTCCGGCTTGTTCATGGGGTCGCCGGCGGGGATTTCGACGAGTTGCCTGACCTGTATGGCGAGGTCACCGATGTCCGCCATCCGATGGCGACGCCGGAGTCCGAGCCGTTGACGAGTCGGAGTGCGCTCCAGGAGCACTTCACGGTGCCGCCAGGAGCTCGGGAGTCCTTGCCGAAGAGGCGGGTCGTCGATGTCGTCGTCCACGAGACCGCCGATCCTGAAGTGATCGTCGCCGAGTTCGCCTATGAGTTCACGTTGCCGGACGACTCCACGGCCAAGGTGCCCTGCGTCTTCGTCATGCGTATCCGGGACGGTCAGATCATCGAGTCACGCGACTACATCGACCCGATCCGTACGTACACGGCACGCGGGGACCTTGACCGACTCCTCGCGTCGTTGCGGAAGGGTGTTTCCTGACGTCGACCGTTCACCAGGCGAGCTGTCCGAGGCCCCGGCGTGCACTCCGTGGACTTCACCGCCGGACACGCCGCGGCCAACCGCGCACTGGTGAAGGTCGGCGCCGACGGCGAGATCGACCTGTACAACGGGGGATCCGCCTCCGTCGACGTCTACGCCGACCTCCTCGGCGGCTACGCCGTCCACCCGGTGGTCTGATCCCCAGGAGCCACCGCATCCACAGGCGGTGGATCTTGCCGTCCACGTCACGTGGTGCCACGATCGGGAATCCGCGCTAGGGGGTTCGATGCTGCACGTCATCTCACTGGTCGCCGTGGCGGCTGTCGTGGTGCTCTACGCCGTGACGGGTGTCCTGGCCCTCACGACCGGCCGGGCCGTGCCGTGGCAGCGGGGGTACATCCTGCGGCCGCGGCTGTGGGGCTCCGGAGCCCTGCTGTTCGGCGCGGGGATGGGGCTGGCCCGTTACGGAAGCACGGTGCACGACCTCACCGCCGCCGACATCGTGTTCCCCTGCAGCCTGCTCATGCTGGTCTGCGGTGGAGTGATGCAGTACATCGGCCAGCGCGTCGGCCGCGTGCGCACGTAGAGGCTGCCGCTTCGAAAGTTTCGAAACGCTGCGGCGCCATTCCGCGGCGCCCTTCCACCCCCGCATCGGCCACACGATGCGGCTTGAACCATGGCGCCGCACGATCCGTGTCGGTCGAGATGTATTGACGCACCCGTTGGGCGGCCCTAGGGTGCCCGAAAAGTTCGCAGGCACAACGAAACTTTCGCCTGCTCCGGCTGCCGGCATCTCACCCGCACACGCGAAGGAGAACCCCCCGCATGCGTCTCTTAAATTGGCATGATCACTACAAACGCTTGCTGGTCGCGACGACCGGCGTGACCGTCACCGCGTCGCTCGCGCTCGTCGGTGTCGCGACCATGGCGACCAATGCCTCGGCGGCTGGTTCGCTGGGTGCGGCGGCCGCGCAGTCGGGCCGGTACTTCGGTACGGCCGTTGCCGCGTCCAAGCTCGGCAACTCGACGTACTCCACCGTTCTCGACCGCGAGTTCAACATGGTCACCGCGGAGAACGAGATGAAGTGGGACACCGTCGAACCGTCCCGGGGGTCGTTCAACTTCGGTCCGGGCGACCAGATCATGAGCCACACGCAGGCCCACGGCCAGCGGATGCGCGGTCACACCCTGGTCTGGCACTCGCAACTGCCCGGCTGGGTCAGCTCCATCGGTGACGCCGGGACCCTGCGCAGCGTCATGGACAACCACATCACCCAGACGATGTCCCACTACAAGGGCAAGATCTACGCCTGGGACGTGGTCAACGAGGCCTTCGCCGACGGCGGCAGCGGCGCGCACCGCTCGTCCGTGTTCCAGAACGTGCTCGGCGACGGCTTCATCGAGGAGGCGTTCCGCACCGCGCGGACCGCCGACCCCGCCGCCAAGCTCTGCTACAACGACTACAACATCGAGAACTGGAGCGACGCCAAGACCCAGGGCGTCTACCGCATGGTGCGCGACTTCAAGTCCCGGGGCGTGCCCATCGACTGCGTCGGCTTCCAGAGCCACTTCAGCTCCAGCGGACCGCCGGCCAGTTTCCAGACCACGCTGTCGAACTTCGCGGCGCTCGGCGTCGACGTGCAGATCACCGAACTCGACATCGCCCAGGCCCCGGCCACGGCTTACGCGAACACCGTCCAGGCCTGTCTGAACGTCGCCCGCTGCACCGGCATCACCGTCTGGGGCATCCGGGACAGCGACTCCTGGCGCACCGGCGAGAACCCCCTGCTGTTCGACAACAACGGCAACAGCAAGGCGGCGTACTCCTCGGTGCTCAGCACCCTGAACGCCGCTTCCCCGACGACGCCCCCCACGACGCCGCCGACCACCCCGCCGCCCGGGACCGGCACCGGCGCGATCAAGGGCGTCGGCTCCGGACGGTGCCTGGACGATCCCAACTCCACCACCACCGACGGCACACAGCTGCAACTGTGGGACTGCTCCGGCGGCAGCAACCAGCAGTGGACCTACACCTCCGCGGGCGAGTTCAGGATCCTGGGCGACAAGTGCCTGGACGCGGGGGGAACCGGCAACGGCGCCAAGGCGCAGATCTACACGTGCTGGGGCGGTGACAACCAGAAGTGGCGGATCAACTCCGACGGCTCCATCACCGGAGTCCAGTCCGGACTGTGCCTGGACGCGGTCGGCGCGGGCACCGGCAACGGCACGAAGATCCAGCTGTACGCGTGCGCGAACGGGGGCAACCAGAAATGGACGTTCGGCGGCGCCACCGCTAGGACGTCTTCCTGACCTGACCCGCCCTGACCGACCTGGCCTGCCCTGGCCTGGCCGGTCTCCGAGCCCCCGCGCCCGGACCGCAGGGCGCAAGCGGCCCGCCGACAAGCCGGCGGGCCGCTCCTGCCCCGGCGACCGGGCGCCGCTGTCAGTGAGCGGCGGTGTGGAAGGCCATGCCCGTCGTGACACCCTCGGGGGTGGCGACAGCCAGGAGGTCCGAGGCGACGGAGGCGATCGGAGTCTCGACGCAGAGGCCGCCGGAGCCGCCGATCGCGAGACCGCCGGAGACGTTGTCCAGGTCGGCGTCGGAGATTTCGGTCGTCGCGACCTGGGGGACGAAGTTCATTACGCGCGGTTCCCTTCGAATGAGCACTCTGAACGGCAGCGTTCGCCCGCTCGGCTTCCGGCGCCAGTACCGGAATTCGTTCTCGGGCGAGTCGGCGCCACGCCAAGGATCAAATCAGGCCGACCTTGCGGCGGCCAGTCGACCGGGTCCCGGACGGGACGCGGACCGGAATGCGTCTTCACCGGTGTGACCGGGCAATGACCGAAGACACCGACTTCTTCACATGTGCTGCTGAGAGGATGCAGACATGGTGATTGCCGCCGGCGTCCGAAACGGCCGCCCGCGTCGAATTCATCGATTCACGACTTGTTCATGACGGATATTCAGGTTCACCGTGACCTGACGGTGAACCGTGTGAGGGTTTATCGAATTTTCGGCGTGCCGGCGGGTGTGCAGGGCCCGCCGGCACGACAGCCGAGGGCGACGGCGTCGCACGCGCCGTACGGCGTGGCGCCGGAGGGGTCAGAGGGCGTCGACGCCGCTCACCTTCCAGCCGTCGGAGGTGCGGGTGAGCGTCATGCGGACCCGGTTCAGGTCCAGCCGGGGCTGCGGGACCTGGGTGCTCCGGGTGACCTGGTCGACGAAGAGCAGGACGACGGCCCGGTCCGGTGCGGCCGACACGACGGAGGCCGCCGGGGCGCCGCCGTCGGCGGGTGTGGCCACGGTCGCCTTCACCACGCCGTGGTACCTCGTCGCGGTCGGCGCGACCACCGCCTTGGTGGTCTTGCCGTACTGGTCGCGGAAGTGCCCGGTCAGCAGGGCGCGGGCCCGGGAGAAGTCCCGGTCCAGGTGCCGGTAGTCGTACGAGAGCACGACCGGCGCCGCCTTCCGCGCGGCCGCGAGGGCCTCACCGCGGGCCTGCTCCGCCTGCCGCCCCTGCCGGTACTGCCACCCGAGTACGGCGGCCGCGACCAGGGCCGCGACGAGGACGACGCCCAGCACGGCGGTGAGCACGCGCCGCCCGGCCGTGTGCTGGGGCGCACCGTCCTCCCGCTCCCCCTCGAACGACTCGAAAGACTCAGGCGCCTCGGGCGACTCGGGCGACTCGGGCTCCGGCGGGTCCTCCCAGCCGTTCGCCGGGGGCTCGACGAGCAGGGTGCGCCCGGAGGGCGTCTGCTCCTCCTGGCGGCCACCGCGCTCGGGGCGTGCGGACCGCCCGGTGCGCTTGGCTGCCGCGCGGGCGGCGGCGGTCATCGTGCGGCGGGCCGGTGAGCCGGTGCCGCGGGTACGGGCGGTCTGATGCGCCACGGTGTCTCTCCTCATCGATGGACTCACGGGTGGGTCAGCCCACGAACGCGACGTCGGACGTCAGCCAGCGGCCGGACACGCGCGCGAGGTCGAGCTGGAGCCGGTAGGTGCGCGCCTGGCCCTGGGGCGCGGCGGTGTTGGTCACCTTGCTGTCGGCGACGACCAGGACCCGGGCCGTGCGCGCGTCGGACCGCACGATGCCCGCTTCCAGGACCTGCCCCTCGGACACCGACTTGTTCTGCGCGACCAGCTTCGTCAGGTGCGCGGTCTGCGCGGCGAACTCCTTCTTGAACTCGCCGGTGGCGCCCTTCAGCACGTTGCCGCTGTCCCGGTCGTAGTGCCGGTAGTCGAGCGACGTGAAGTTCAGCGCCGACTGGCGGGCCGCCGCCAGGATGTCCTGGCGGCGCTGTTCCGCCGCGCGCTGGTCGGACAGCTTCAGGCCCAGCCAGACACAGGGCACGGTCGTCAGCACCGTCGCGGCGGCGAGCCCCGCCGACAGCAGCCTCATGCGTGCGCCTCTCCCGCCATCGGTCCCACGAGCAGCCATTGCCACGACTCCTTTCCGAACACGGTCTGTTCTCCGCCCGTCGAGCCGATCTCGACGGGCGTTCCGTCCGGGCCGGTCGCGGTGCCGGTCTCCGGGTCGTACGGGGCCACGAACGCGGCCCGGTCGGCGCCCTGCCGGCCGGTCGTCGCGCCGGGCGCGTTCTGCGCTCCGCGCACCGAGGTCCTGCCGCCGCGCGGTGCCGTGCAGCGGGCGTCGGTGTTCGCCGGGCGCGTGCGGGTGTCGGCGGGGTCGCGTCGCTGGGTGCCGTAGCCCTGGGTGCACGCGGGAGGGTCGTCCGCGTTCACGGTCATCCCGAAGTGGGTGGTGCCGTCGCCGGGGATGACCGTGTAGCTGCCCGCGACCGTGAGCGGGAGCGTGACCAGGGCTTGTTCGACGCCGGGCAGCCGGGCCACGGTGATCTGGCCGCCGCTGACGAGGTTGGCCAGCAGGACCGGCACGTGCGGCCGCGTGGACTTCAGCAGGGAGTCGAGCTCCTGCGCGGCGGGTGCCGTGTTGCCGATCAGCCGGCGCAGGTCGCCGTCGCTCGACTTCAACTGCGCGGTGAGGGTGGCGAGGTCGCGGGAGAACGACTTGATGGCCGAGCCCTTGTCGGCCTGTGTCTTGAGCACCTTCCGGGAGTCCTCGATCAGCGAGACCGTCTGGGGGAGCGACTCGGACGCCGACTCCACCAGCGCGTCGCCGGAGTCCACCAGCCGGCTCAGGTTCGGCCCGGTGCCGGCGAACGCCTTGCCCAGTTCGTCGACGGTGACCCGGAGGTCGTCCTTGCCGACCGAGTCGACCAGCCGGTCGAGGCTGAGGACCAGGTCGGTGACCGGCAGCGGGGTCCGGGTGCGGCTGCGCGGGATCGGGGTGCCGTCCTCGAGGTACGGGCCGCCCGACCGCCGTGGCTGGAGGTCGACGTACTGCTCGCCCACCGCCGAGCGGTCGGCGACCACCGCGAGCGTGTCGGCCGGGATCCGCGGGGCGCCGTCCTCGATCCTGAGCGCCACCGAGATCCCGGACCCGGTAAGCCGCAGGTCGCCGACGCGGCCCACGGGCACTCCCCGGTAGGTGACCTCGGCGCCGGAGAAGATGCCCCCGGACTCGGCGAAGTCGGCGCGCACGGTGTACCCGCGGTGCAGGACGTCGTCCACCAGGCCCGTGTACCGGGCGCCGACGTACGACACCCCGAGGGCGGTGACGGTCGCGAAGGCGAGCAGCTGGGCCTTGACCGTACGGGTGATCACGGCAGCATCCCCTTCAGCATCAGCTCGGCGAGGCCGGTGTCGGTGCCCGGCGGGAGGCGGCGCGAGCCGCTCCCGGTGCCGTAGGCGGCGGTGCACACCGGCGGGCACAGCAGGGAGCTGCCGCTGGAGGGCGTCGGCGGCGCGGAGGGTACGGACGGGGTGGACGGCAGGGGCGGGGTGGACGGCAGGGGCGGAGCGGACGGCAGGGACGGCAAGGACGGAAGGGGGGCGGGAGTGGGGACGCCGGGAAGACGCGGTGTCCCGGGGCCCGGGGACTTCCCGCCCTTGCCGGGCTTGCCGGTGACGTTGCCGTAGAGGTCCGCCAGGTCGAGGTCGGCGGTGATCTTCAGGTTGACGTAGTCGCCCTTGACGGCGTCCGTCGCGTTGCGCGGGAACGGGTACGTGGTGAGGATCTCCAGGGAGTCGGGCAGGTCGTCGCCCGCCTTGTTCAGCTCCTGGAGGACGGGCCGGAGCTTCTTCAGGTCGGCGACGGTGTCGGCGCGGGAGGCGTTCACCACCCTGGTGCCGGTCCTGCCGAGTCCGGAGAGGGCGGTGAGCATCTTCGTCAGGTCCCTGCGCTGGTCGGCGAGGACCTTCAGGGCGGGCGGCATGGTGTCGACGGCCAGGGCGATCGTGTTCTTCTCCTTCCTCAGCCGCTCGGCGAGCCGGTCGACGCCCTTCAGCGCGCGCACGATCTCCGCCCGCTGGTCGTCGAGGCCGCCGAGGAACGTGTCGAGCTGTTTCAGCAGGGACCTGACCCGGTCCTCGCGGCCGCCGAGGGCCTTGTTCAGCTCGACGGTGATCGTCTTCAGCTGGGCCACCCCGCCGCCGTTGAGCAGCGCCGACAGCGCCGACAGCACCTCCTCGACCTCCGGGTTGCGGCCGCTGCGGGACAGCGGGATGCGGTCGCCGTCGCGGAGCCGTCCGACGGGCCGCGTGCCGGCCGGCGGGGACAGGGCGACGTACTTCTCGCCGAGCATGCTGGTCTGCCGCAGATCGGCGACCGCGTTGCCGGGCAGCTTCACCGAGTCGGCGATCCTGAGCCGCACGCGGGCGTGCCAGCCGTCCAGTTCCACCTTCTCCACCGCGCCGACGGTGACGTCGTCGACCTTGACCGCCGACTGCGGCACCAGGTCGAGGACGTCCCGGAAGTCGACGGTGACGTGGTAGGCGTGGCCGTCCGAGGCGGCGCCGCCGGGGAGCGGGACGTCGTACCAGCCGTTGAACTCGCAGCCGGTCAGCAGCAGCGAGCCGACCACCGTCCAGGCGGCCGTCCGCATCTTGCGCCGCGCGCTCACGCCGGTGCCCCCAGGATGCCGCCGAGGGTCTTGTCGACCGTGCCCGTCGACGCGGGCGCCGACGGGATGTCGGGGAGGGAGCCGAGGAGCTTCTTCAGGCCGGCGCAGTCGTCGTGGTCCTCGCCGGTCGTCTTCAGGATCGAGCAGAGAAGGGATGACGGATCCTGCGGGGTCTGCGCGTTGTCGCGGGTGTCGAGGGTGCCGGCGACGGGGTCGTAGGCGTTCTGCAGGTTCGACAGGCCCGTGGGGGCGACGGTCAACAGCTCCTCCAGGGCTCTGCGTTGGGTGACGAGGACCTCGGTGACCTTGGCCAGGCCCCGCACGTCCGAGGTCAGCGCCTTCTTGTTGCCCTTCACGAAGCCGGACACGTCGCCGAGTGCGGCGGCCAGGTACTTCAGCGCGGCGGCGAGATCCTTGCGCTCCCCGGCGAGCTGCCCGGCCACGTCGGCGAGGTCGGTGTCGAACGACCGCACACTGGTGTCGTCCGCCGCCAGCGCGGCCGTGAACACCTGGAGGTTCCGCACGGTTCCGAACAGGTCGCCGCGCCCGTCGGACAGCGTGGTGACCGCGTGGGACAGGTCCTCCACGGTCTGGTTGAGGTCCTTGCCCTGCCCCCGGAGGTTGTCCGCGCTCACCCCGAGCAGCCGGGACAGCGAGCCCTTCTTGTTGGCGCCGTTCGGGCCGAGCGCGTCGGCGGTGGTGTGCAGGCTGTCGAAGATCCGGTCCAGCTCGACGGGGACGGCCGTACGGGACTCGGGGATGACGTCTCCGTCCCGCAGCACGGCGCCCTTGCGGTAGACCGGCAGCAGTTGCACGTAACGGTCGCTGACGACGGAGGAGTTGACGATGGCGGCCTGTGCGCCGGCGGGGACCTTGCGGCCCCGGTCGTACTCCAGCTCCACCCGTACCCGGCCGCCCTCCGGCGTGATCTTCCTGACCTCGCCGATGCGGACCCCGAGGACGCGGACGTCGGAGCCGGGGTAGATGCCGACGGTGCGCGGGAAGTACGCCGTGACGCGGACGGGGCCGGGGCCCGGCCAGAGGACGACGGCGAGGCCGACGGTGATCGCGAGCGCGGTGAACAGGGCCAGGAGTCTGCGGGTCATCGGGTGCCTCCCGTCCGGGGGGTGACCGGGGCGGCGACCAGGTTCTGGATGTAGGAGTCGAACCAGCGGCCGTTGCCGAGGGTGTTGGTGAAGAGCCGTACGTAGGGGGCGAGCAGCCGGACGCTGCGGTCGAGGCTCGCCTGGTTGCGTTCGAGCATCGTCACGAAGGTGTCGAGGTTCTTCAGCGCGGGCCCGATCTCCTTGCTGTTGTCGTCGACCAGGCCGGACAGCTCGACGCCGAGCAGCGCGGAGGTCTTGAGCAGTCTGTGGATCGCCGCGCGCCGCTTGGCGATCTCCTTGAACAGGGCGTCGCCGTCCTTCACCAGCGCGGAGAAGTCCTTCGTGTGACCGGCCAGCACCTTGGTGACCCCGTTCGCGTGGTCGAGGAGCCCGCGCAGCGCCTTGTCGCGGGCGGCGACGGTCCGGGAGATCCGGGACAGCCCCTTGATCGACGCCCGCACCTCGCCGGGAGAGTCCTGGAAGGTGACGGAGATCGTGTCCAGTGCCTTCGCGAGCCGGCCCGTGTCGACCTCCTCGGTGGTGGTCGTCAGGTCGCTGAAGGCCTGGACGACGTCGTACGCCGACACGGTCCGCCGGAGCGGGATCTCGCTGCCCGGCTTCAGCCGGCCGGGCCCCTTCGGGTACAGGGCCAGGTACTTCGCGCCGAGGATCGTCTTGACCCGGATCGCCGCACCCGTGTCGGTGCCGAACGCCGGGCGGTCCTTCACCTTGAAGGTCACCTCGACGTGGTCGCCGTCCAGGTCGACGCCCTCGACCTTGCCGACCTTGACCCCGGCGATCCGTACCTCGTCGCCCGGCTTGAGCCCGCCGGCCTCGGAGAAGGCCGCGCTGTAGGTGTCGCCGCCGCCGATCAGCGGCAGGCTGTCGGCGTTGAAGGCGGCGACGGTGAGCAGCGCGAGGACGGTGAGGCCGACGGCGCCGACGACGACCGGGTTCCTCCCCCGGCTACCGCCGGGAGGTGCCCCCCTGCGGAAGGGCTTCGGGCGTGGCCGCCCGATCCGGATCCCGGGCAGCTTCGGCGGCAGGACCCGGACCCTCACCAGCGGCTCGGGGCGGGGTGCGCGCCGGGGCAGCAGCCGGGGAGGTTTCGGCAGCTTCGGGGGCAGGACGCGGACCTTCACGAGGGGCTCGGGGCGGCGGGTGTCGCGCCGCCTGACGCGCATGCTCATCCGCCGCACCTCGCCCGCGCCACGTGCAGCTCCGGGTTGATCACCTGCTTGGTCTTCGGCAGCACGATCCGGCCGTCGAAGTCGCAGAGGTAGAAGTTGAACCACGAGCCGTACGAGGCGGTCCCCGTCAGCTTCTCGAGCTTGTTCGGCAGCCGCTTCAGGACGCCCTCCACGGTGTTCTCGTTCCTGTTCAGCGTTCCGGTGAGAGCGCCGAGCCCGGCGATGTCGTCCTTCAGCGGTGGACGCGCGTCCTTCAGCAGCCCCGCGGTGACGTCCGTGAGGTCGCCGATGCTCACCAGCGACGCCCCGATGGGCTTGCGGTCGGCGGACAGCCCCGAGATCACCCGGCGCAGCTGTGTGAGCAGCCCGGAGAAGCGGGAGCCGCGCTCGTCGAGCGTCTGCAGGACGGTGTTGAGGTTGTCGATCACCGACCCGATCAGCTTGTCCCGGTCGGCGAGGGTGCTGGTGAGCGAGGCCGTGTGCGCGAGCAGGCTGTTCACCGTGCCGCCCTCGCCCTGGAGGGTCTGGACGATCTCGGTGGCGAGCTGGTTGACGTCGCTCGGGCTGAGCGCGGCGAACAGCGGCTTGAAGCCGTTCAGCAGGGCGTTGAGGTCCAGCGCCGGCTGGGTGCGGGACAGCGGGATGGTGCCGCCCGGCCGCAGCCGGGCGGTGGCGTCGCCGGTGCCCTCGGTGAGCGCGATGTACCGCTGCCCGACCAGGTTGCGGTAGCGGACGACCGCGTGGGTCCCGGCGAGCAGCGGCCGGTCCGTGCTGACGGTGAACGTGACCTCCGCCAGGGTCCGGTCCTTGATCCGGATGCCCTCGACCTCTCCCACCCGCACTCCGGCCACCCGGATGTCGTCGCCGGTCTCCAGCCCGGTGACGTCGGTGAAGACCGCGTGGTACGTGTCCTCGGGGGTGAAGGAGATGTTGACGATGGTGGCGGCGAGCAGTGCCGTCGCCGCGATCGTGACCAGCGCGAAGAGGCTGAACTTGACCAGCGGGGCGGCGGTCTGCCGGGCTCCTGACCCGCTCATGCGACACTCACCGCCGTCCCGCGCGCGAGGGGTCCGAACAGCAGGGTCGCCACGGGCGGCACCCGGTCCGCGGGGACGCCCAGGACGGGGGCCACGAGCGAGCCGACGGCCAGCTGCTCGGCCCGGGTGGCGGACACGCCGGGGTTTCCGGGCTGTGCGCCGCCGGAGCCTGCGGCCGACGTTCCGTCGTGGAGATGCGGCTTCGTCCCGGGCACCTGCGGATGCGGCAGGCCGCGGCAGTTCGGGCCGGACCGCTCGCCGTACACCGGCTCCTCACCGGGCCGGTACGCCCCCTGCGGCCGGACAGCCTCGAGGGTGATCCGCATCTCGCCGCCCCGGAACGCGTCCTCGGACGCCTTCTCCTGCCGGACCAGGCCCTGGAACAGGCACGGGTACTCCGGGGAGTAGCGGGCGAACAGCTCCAGCGTGGGGCGGGAGACCCGGCCCAGGGTGATCAGCCGGTCGCCGTTCTCGGACAGGAAGTCGTTCGCCGTGCCCGCCACGGTGGCGGTCGCGCGCAGAGCCGATGCCAACTGGTCCTTCTTCTCGGTGATCGTCCGGCTGGTGGTGACCGTGTTGCGCAGGATCCGCATCAGGTCGGGCGCGGCGTCGCCGTACACCTCGGCGACGTCCGCGAACCGCGTGATGTCCTCCTTGAGGGAGGGCATGTGCGGGTCGACGCGGCGCAGATAGCCCTCGACCCGGGTGAGGTTGCCGCCGATCCGGTCGCCGCGGCCCTCCAGGGCGGTGGCGAACGCCGAGAGGGTGGCGTTGAGTTCGCCCGGCCGGACCGTGCGCAGCAGCGGCAGCAGGTCGTTCATCAGCTGCTGCACCTCGATGCCGACCTCGGTGCGGTCCTGGGTGATGACGTCGCCCGCGCGGATGGGCCGGGCCGGCGGGTGCGCGGGGCCGGCGGGAGCGACCAGGTCGACGTACTTCTCGCCGAACAGCGTCTTGGGCAGCAGTCGCGCGTGCACGTCCGAGGGGATGGACGACACGTACCGCGGCTCGAGCGCGATGTCGAGGGTCGCCTTCGTGCCGTCGGCGTGGACCGCGCGCACCTCGCCGACCAGCAGCCCGCGCAGCTTGACGTCGGCGCGCGGGTCGAGCTGGTTGCCGAGGGTGTCGGCCTCCAGGGTGATGGGCACGACGGAGGTGAACGCCTGCTGGTAGACGGCCACCGCGAGCGACAGCAGCAGCGCGAGTACGGCGAGGAACGCGATGCCGTACAGCCTGAGTCCGGTCCTGTGTGTGCGCACCGCGGTCACCCCGCTATCCGTACGGTCGTGTTGGCGCCCCAGATCGCGAGGCTCAGGAAGAAGTCCAGGATGTTGATGGCGACGATGGAGGTCCGTACCGCCCGGCCCACCGCGACGCCGACACCGGCCGGGCCGCCGCTCGCGTGGTAGCCGTAGTAGCAGTGCACCAGGATGATCAGCACGGCGAAGACGATCACCTTGCCGAAGGACCAGAGGACGTCGACGGGCGGCAGGTACTGGTGGAAGTAGTGGTCGTAGGTGCCGGTGGACTGCCCGTAGTAGCCGGTGGTGATGGTGCGGGCGGCCAGGTACGAGGACAGCAGCCCGATCACGTACAGCGGGATCACCGCGACGAAGCCGGCGATCATCCGCGTCGTCACCAGGAACGGCAGCGACGGGACGCCCATCACCTCCAGCGCGTCGGTCTCCTCGCTGATCCGCATCGCACCGAGCTGGGCGGTGAACCCGGCGCCGACCGTCGCGGACAGGGCGAGTCCGGCCACCAGCGGGGCGATCTCCCGGGTGTTGAAGTACGCCGACAGGAACGCCACGAAGTTGGAGGTGCCGAGCTGGTTGAGGGCCGCGTAGCCCTGGAGGCCGACCTCGGTGCCGGTGAAGAAGGACAGGAACGCGATCACGCCGACCGTGCCACCGACGACGGCGAGCGCGCCGCGCCCGAAGCTCACCTCGGCGAGCAGCCGAAGGGTCTCCTTCTTGTAGCGGCGCAGGGTGCGGCCCGTCCAGGCCAGGGAGCGCCCGTAGAAGGACAGTTGCGCGCCCAGCTCTTCGAGCGAGCGCAGGGGGCGGTCGAGGAGTTCTCTCGGTCTCATCGGCTAACCCCTCTGCGGGACGACCTGGAAGTACACGGCGGTCATCACGAAGTTGGTCACGAACAGCAACATGAAGGTGATCACCACGGACTGGTTGACGGCGTCGCCCACGCCCTTCGGGCCGCCCTGCGCCGTCAGTCCCTTGTACGAGGCGACGATCGCCGCGATGGCCCCGAACACCAGCGCCTTGATCTCCGCCGCCCACAGGTCGGACAGCTGCGCGAGGGTGGTGAAGGACGCCAGGTAGGCGCCGGGCGTGCCGTGCTGGAGGACGACGTTGAAGAAGTAGCCGCCCGCGACACCGACCACCGAGACGAGGCCGTTGAGCAGGACGGCCACGACCATCGACGCCAGCACCCGCGGTACGACGAGCCGGTGGATCGGGTCGATGCCGAGCACCTGCATCGCGTCGATCTCGTCCCGGATCTTGCGTGCCCCGAGGTCCGCGCAGATCGCCGTGCCGCCCGCGCCCGCGATCAGCAGCGCGGTGACGATCGGCGAGGCCTCCCGCAGCACGGCGAGCACGGACGCGGCACCGGAGAAGGACTGCGCGCCCAACTGCCGGGTCAGGCTGCCGATCTGCAGGGCGATGACCGCCCCGAAGGGGATCGAGACCAGAGCCGTCGGCAGGATCGTGACGCTCGCGACGAACCACGCCTGCTGGATGAACTCCCGGGCCTGGAAGGGCCGTCGGGGCAGGGACCGGACGACGTCCAGTGCCATCGCGAAGAGGTTGCCCGAGTGCCGGAGCGCACCCGTCGGGGAGAGCCTCATGGGCTCGTCACCCCCGTCCCGTGCAGCTCCGCCTCGCGTCTCGCGATCGCCTCCCAGCGGGGCGGGCGGGTGATGCCGGGGCCGGGGAGCAGGCGGGGAGCCGGGGCGGTCGCCGGACCGTCCTCGTCGATCTGGGCCAGCTCCTGCTCGACCTGGGCCGCGTCCTTCTCCTCCGCCATGCCGATCGGCCCCTGCATCCGGCCGTTGAGGAACTGCCGTACGACGGGCTCGTCACTGGCCAGCAGCTCCTCGCGGGGCCCGAACATGACCAGCTCGCGCCGGAACAGCAGCCCGATGTTGTCCGGGACCTGGCGGGCCGAGGCGATGTCGTGGGTGACGATCAGGAAGGTCGCGTCGATCTGCGCGTTGAGGTCGACGATGAGCTGGTTGAGGTAGGCCACGCGGACCGGGTCCAGGCCCGAGTCCGGCTCGTCGAACAGGATGATCTCCGGGTCGAGGACCAGGGCACGGGCGAGCCCGGCCCGCTTGCGCATGCCGCCGGAGATCTCGCCCGGCAGCTTCCCCTCGGCGCCGAGCAGCCCGACCATGTCCATCTTCTCGAGGACGATCCGCCTGATCTCGCTCTCGGACTTGCGGGTGTGCTCGCGCAGCGGGAAGGCGATGTTGTCGTAGAGGTTCATCGAGCCGAACAGCGCGCCGTCCTGGAACAGCACGCCGAACAGCTTCCGCACCTCGTACAGGTCGCGCTCGCGGAGCCTGGTGATGTCCCGGCCCTGGATCGTGATGGAGCCCCGGTCCGGTTTCAGCAGCCCCACGAGCGTCTTGAGGAACACCGACTTGCCCGTCCCCGAGGGGCCGAGCATCACCGAGACCTCCCCGGCGGGCAGGGTCAGCGAGACGTCCTGCCAGATGACCTGGTGGCCGAAGGACTTGGTCAGCCCTTCCACACAGATCTCGACACCCATCCGGTCACACCCTTCGCCCGTGGAGCGGCTCCGACATCCGCTCTACGGGGAGGGAAGGGGCGTCCGTCGCGGCGGTCGGTGATTTTTTTACGGCCGCGTGTACGGGGCGCTACGGCAGCGTCGGCGACGGCGTGCGCGAAGGCGTCCCCGGGGCGGGGACGGAGAGCGGGGCGGCCGGTACGGCCGAGACCGGGGGAAGCGACGGGAGCGACGGGACGGCCGACTTCGCCGGCAGGTCCGGCACGGCGGCCGTCAGGCCCGGCACCTCGGGCACCTGGGGAACCCGCGGCACCGACAGTTTCGGGAGCGCCGACGCGGACACGTCCGGCACGGACGGCACCTTCGGCATCCCCGGCACCTTCGGCACCTCGGACACCGACAGCAGGGACGTTTCTCCGGTGGGTGAGGGCGTACGGCCCCAGGCCCCCGGCGCCGAGGGCGAGGTGGCGGGCGTCCCGGAGGCGCGCCCCCGGCCCGCGGCCTCGCCGCCCAGGACCTGCGCGTGGCCGGACACGGCCGGCCGCGGCGCCGGACCGTTCCCGTGTCCGCCCCCGTCGAGCGCGTACGGCAGCACGAACCCCGCCACCACCAGGGTCGCCGCCGTCGAGGTGACCGCGACCGCCTGGACATGGCCGCCGCCGCGCAGCCGCCCGCGCCCGACCAGGAAGAGCACCAGCCCGAGCGTCCCGGCCAGCGAGGCGCGCAGCGTCCGCCGGGCCCGGGCGAGCAGCGACTCGACGGTCCGGTAGCTGAGCCCCATCCGCACCGCGACCTGGCTCACGTCCAGGTCCTCGGACCTCAGCCGGAGCGCCTCCGCCTGCCGGGCGGGCAGCTCACCGCTGCGCAGGGCGAGCCACTTCGCCTCGGCCCGGTCGCACACCGCCTCCTCGACGGGTACCGGGCCCGGCGCGACGAGTGTGGGGCGACGGCCCACCTCGGCCTCGCGGTTGACCTGCCGGTGGCGGTCGACGCACAGCCGCATCGTCACCGTCGTCAGCCAGGCGCCGAGCCGCTCGTCGTCGAGGTCCGGGCGCTCCGCGGCCCGCAGCATCGCCTCGTGGACGGCGTCCTCGGCGTCCTCCTGGCTCATGGATCGCCGCCGGGCCACCTTGAGCAGTTGCTCGCGATGGCTCCACATGCGCTGCCAACGCTCGTCGGCGGCCGCCGTGTCCGCAGGCATGTCCGTCGCCATGAGGGCCCCTTCGCACCACCCGCCGGTCCCGTACTTCCGACCGTGGCGACATTACCGCCGAGTAGTGGCGGTTGTGGAGGGGGCGGCGCCCATCATGTCCTAGCCGTTACCGGTGGTCAGCTGCCCCGCGCCGGGCAGGACACCGCCGCCGGGCAGCGTGAGGGTCGGTACGGGGACCGGAACCAGCGGCGTCCCGGACTCCTTCGGGACACCGGCCGTGGGGGACGGGCCGGGAGCGGGTGGGGCGGGCGGCGTCGACGGCGTGCGCGAAGGACCGGGGGCCGGCCTCCGGTCGTCCGACGGCTTCGACGGCGAGGGCCTCGGCCTCTTCGGGCGGGACGGCTCCGGCCGGTCCGGCCGGGATCCGCCGGACGCGTCCGGCACCACGCGGTGCCCGGTCAGGTAGTACGCGTACCACGCCTTGACGATGCGCAGATAGGCGTCCGAGTGGTTGTAGCCCAGGATCGCCCGGTCCAGGTCGGCGGGGTTCGACAGGTCCCGGCCGCCCGCGCACAGGTAGCGGCCGGCGGCGAGCGCCGCGTCGTAGACGTTGTCCGGGTCCCTCCGTCCGTCGCCGTTGCCGTCCGCTCCCCAGCGGGCCCAGGTGGACGGGATGAACTGCATCGGGCCGACCGCGCGGTCGTACACCGCGTCGCCGTCGTACGCGCCGCCGTCGGTGTCCGCCACGGCGGCGAAGGCGCCGCCCGTCAGCCGCGGGCCGAGGATGGGCGTCACGGTCGTACCGTCCCGGGTCACCCGGCCGCCCCGTGCCTGCCCGGACTCCACCTGGCCGATCGCGGCCAGCAGTTGCCAGCGCAGCCGGCAGCCCGGCGCGCTGCCCGCAAGCTCCGCCTCGGCGCGCCGGTACGCGGCGAACACGGTCGCGGGCAGGGCACCGCCGCCCGTCGCCTGCTGTGCCGGGCCCTCCTTCGGTGTCCGCAGCGGGGGCAGACCGGTGCGGTACGGGGTGTCCCCCGACACGCTCGGGCCGTGTTCGGCCGGTGCCGTCCTCCGCGCGGGCTGCGCGGCCGCGGCCGAGACCGCTCGCGGCGCCTGCGACGCGGTCAGCACGGCCATCGCCGCCGCCGCGATCGCCGTACCCCTGGCACCCCTCAGTGCTCCCTTGAGTGCACGCGCTGTCACTGTGCAGCCCCCTCCGTGGATCGATCCGTCGTCCGCTCTACGCGGGCGGAGGGCTGGTCCGTCGCACGGAACCGGCGGAATCGGGCGGGCGCCGCTCGGGCAGCGGGGCACGGATGCGCGTCGGGCACCGTCACCCGCCCGGGAGAACCAGTCCTGCCTGCCAGGCCGCGAAGGACAGCTGGTCCACCGAGAGTTCGACGATGCGGGTCATGGCGCGTGCACCGTGGCCGACGCCCGACTCGACGCGCAGGAGGGTCAAAGCCCTCTGAGGATCCGGTCGAACGTGACGCTCTGCCGGATCCGGGCGGCCGACGCCTCGGCCGGCCCCTCGAGTCTCTTGGCGAAGACGCGCTGGCCGGTGTCGGTGGTGCCGATCCGGTTGTCGTTGCGGCCGGGCGGCTTTCTCACGTCCGGCTGCCCGGCCAGGGACCCGAACCCGGTGCGGGTCAGAAGGTCGTGCCGTTCGGTGCACGCGTCGAGGGTGTCCGTGGCTCCGTCCCTCACGGCTCCGTCCCTCACGGCTCTGTCCCTCACGGCTTCGTGCCTCCGGCGATCGAGCGGCTGATCGAGCGAGCCGCTTCCGCCGGTCGGTCAGCGGCGGCGTAGATCCGGCTCGCCAGTACCGGTGGGCCTTTGCGCAGCCGCACCAGCACCGGTTCTTCGAGGTCGATGACGAGGTTGGTCGCACTGCCGACCGTGCAGGCCACCGCGCCGTCCTCGTCCGGGACCCTGCGCAGTCCGTGGCCGTGGGTGGAACCGTGCGCGACGCGTGCGGTCCCGATCGCCTCGGCCGGAATCGTCAAGGCACGGAACGGTCCTGTGCGCACGCGCAGATGCCTGCCGTCACAAGAGCTGTCATGCGGCCAGTCGTGGAGGCCTGGCCGCCGCCCCGCACATCGACCTGTCGTCGCACGGCGCCCGGCGTCAAGCCCGGCTCGCCGCAGCGGCGGTGCCGGGAGCGGCGAGGAGGCCTTCGCGGGAGTCAGCCGTGACGCCGCAGCCGCACTGCCAGGGCCGGGCACTGGCTGACGAGGCGGCGGGCGTCGTGCTCCTGCCAGGGGGCGACCGGGACGGTGGTGGACGTCGGGTAGCCGTGCGGGCCGAGACGGATCAGGTCGGGGGCCAGCACCGCGCACAGACCGTGGCCGGTGCAGCGGGACCAGTCCACCTCCAGCCGGGCGCCCTGGGCGGGCGGGAGGGGCAGTACCCCGCGGGCGGGACGGCCGCAGCCCGGGCCGGTCAGATGGATCTCCACGTCCTCGGCGAAGACGTCCAGCGCGGTGAGCAGGAAGCGGGCCGTGCCGTCCGGGTGCGAGCAGGCGCCGCCGGCCTGTGCCGCGCCGAGCGCGGACCGGGCGTCCTCCAGCACCGTGGGCTCGGCGGCTGCGGCGGCCAGCAGGGCCAGGGCCTCGGCCGCGTGGGGCAGGCCGCGCTTGCAGGGGCCGCACTGGCCGGCGGACTCGGCCGCCAGCCAGGCCGCGACCTGCGCGATCTCGCCGAGCGGGCAGGTGTCGTCGGGGAGCGTGACGATCGCGCCCGCGCCGAGGGTGGCGCCGAGGCCGGCGAGACCGGCGCGGGAGAGGAGCGCGTCGACGGCGTCCTGCGGGCGCAGCCAGGCGCCGTGGTAGCCGCCCACCAGCACTCCGGCGCCCGGCTGGAGTCCGCAGGCGTCCAGGACCGGGCCCAGCCGGGTGCCGGCCGGGACCTCGACCACCAGCGGTCCGGCAGCCGGCCGGTTGACGGTGAGCAGGGTCGTCCCGGGCTCGTCGGCGGTTCCGACGGCGGCGTAGGCGTCGGGACCGAGCCGGGCCGCGATGGCGAGCTGGGCCCAGGTCTCGGCGTTGGAGAGCAGCGTCGGACGGCGCCGCACCCCGCCCTCTGCGCCGTCGGCCGCGCGGGCCTTCAGCGGTGCCGGTGCCACCGGCAGGCCGTTGATGCCGCGGATCAGGGCTCCTGACTCGCCGGAGACGAAGCGTTCGGGCACGCACACGGTCCGGGCCGGGCAGGGGAGTTCGCGCTCGGCGAGCGCGGCCGGGACCGACAGCTCGCCGGGGCTGCCCGCGGCGACGCCGACCACGATCTCCTCGGCGCCGAACGCGGCGGCGGCCAGGGCGGCTCCGTCGAGCACCAGGTGCGGGGAGCGGGCGAGCAGCATCTTGTCCTTGGCGCTGGCGGGCTCGCCCTCCGCGCCGTTCACCACGATGACCGGCGGCGCGCCGGTACGGTCGGCCGTGGCGAGCGCGGCCCGGGCCTTGCGGGCGAACGGGAAGCCCGCGCCGCCGCGGCCGGACAGTCCGGCGGCTTCGGCCAGGGCGAGCAGACCGTCCCGGTCGGACCGGGGGAGCGGCGGGTGGACATCGGTGTGCGCGGCGAGGTCCAGGCGCTGGTGGTGGTCCAGGCCGGCGGTCAGCCGGGCGGAGTCCAGCCGGCGCACCTCGGGCAGGGTCAGCGGGGCGCCCTTCACTCGCCGCTCCCGGGCCGGGCCAGGTGGAGCGGCGCGGGCACGGCTCTCGCGGCGTGCCTGGGCCGGGTGATCGGGCCGCCGCCGGGCTGTCCGGGCAGACCGGCACGCGGAGCGGGCCGGTGGGCCGCCGTCCCGGGTGCCGCGGGCCGGGCGGCCCGGGCGATCGGCCCGCCGCCGGTGACGGGCCGGGCGGACCGCGTGGACAGGGCGGCCAGCGCGGCCGGGTGGACGGCGGCGGGCCGGTACGCCTTGGCGCCGCGCCGTCGCCGGCTCAGGTTTTGGTGGCGGCCCAGGCAGGACAGGGCGCGCACCAGCAGGGCGAGCGCCACCAGGGCGGCGAACAGGCCGTAGCCCCAGAGCACCCACGGGCGCGCCTCGCGCCCGGCGGTCAGCCCGTGTGCCAGGGAGATCGGCCAGCAGACGTACGCCGTCGCGTGCAGCGCCCGCCACAGCCAGGGGCGGCGGCTGCCGGCGAACCGGCCGCGGAGCACGCCGGTGGCCGTGACCAGGACGAGCAGGTCGGCGGCGATGGTGCCGAGGCTCACCGCGAGGGCGGCGCCGCCGGTGAAGGGGGCCACGGCGGTCTGCGGAGCGGCGTGCCGCTCGACGACCTTGACGGTGATGTGGGTGGCCAGGAAGCCGAGTGCCGCGACGGCGCTCGCCCGGTGGACCGACTGCACGGCCACCCGCAGCCGGGGTGTCAGCACGAGCCGGTCGGTGGCGGCGAGCCCGCATGCCACCACGGCGGTCAGCGAGAGCAGGGTGAAGACGCCGGCGAAGCAGTCCAGGAATGCCATGAGCCGGCCGGCCACTCCGGCCGACGCGGCTCCGATCGCTGGATCGGCGAGCGGGACGACGCTGGACATGGGGCACCTTCTTCCTTCTGCTCGGGTCACGCGGCCGGGCCGTGGCGGGCCGGATCGGGACTCGGCGCCCACGTCGGCGTACGGCGCCGCCGGGGAGCGTGGCACCGGCGGCGCTGCACAGCAGGGGTCATCGTTAGCCCGGACCCCGGCCCGGTGACAACCGCCTCGATACGGCCCGCGGCCGTAGAGGGGCCCGGTACCGGCGCCGGATTCTCGGGCGAGGCCGGGCTTTGCCGTCTACGGCCGCGCGTAGTAGGCGCGGGTGACGGCGTGACCGGACTCACCTGCACAGGAGCCGGGGCGAGTGGCGGGATCCCGGACGAGGCGACCGCCTGACGATCCGGGCCGGTCCGGCGTGACCGGCTGTGCCGGTGTACCGCGGCCGGCGCCCCTTCTGTACGGATTCGCCCTGGCGCACAACGGAGTTGGAGGACAGCGTCGGCGTGCGGCGCCCCGGCGGAGGGTGTTTGCCGTCGACGCGAGCGGCAACGCGAAGTCCATGAGACAGTCCAACAGCGGCACGAACCAAGAGTCCGGATCCAAGCAGAGCGCGGCCGCCAAGGCCCGGCGGGCCACCGCGAAGGCGACTGCTCCCGCGTCGCAGGCGGCGGACAAGGCGGCCGACAAGGCGGCCGAGAAGTCCGGCGACGCGGCGTCAGCAGTGTCGGGCGTGGCCGGGCGCGCGGCCGGGGCGGGCAGCGCGGTCGTACAGAGCGCGGCCCAGGGCGTCCAGGTCGGCCGCAAGGCCGTCGTCGCGGCCTCGGGGCAGGCCGCGGTCCTCGCCAAGACGGCGTGGACGCTGATCGCCCATCGAAAGCTCGTCGCCGCCGGCGTCGGTGCGGGCTTGTCGGCGTTGAGTGCCACGTCCTACCTGGCGGGTCGCCGTGCGGGTCGCCGCACGCTCGGTCCGATCACCCGTCTGACCGGCGGGCGGATCTGAGGCGGGAGGCGAGCCCCGTCGCCCGTAGCGGGGCCACCGGCCGCTGTCACGACTCCGGTGAGAACGCGGCCGGTGCCTGCCCCGGCATGTGAACCACCGCACGTGCGAGTCTCCGCGCTCGCGCGAAGGTACGACATCTACTTCCCGAACCGGCGTGACGGGCCTGGGACGAGTCCCCGTCCGCCAAGGGCATCCCGGTGACCGTCGTCGCCAGCCGGGGCGGCTCCTACGCGCCGGGCACCCCGCGCGAGCCGTACGAGTACGAGTGCGGAACTACCTCGCGGACGTCCTCGGGGTGGGCCTCGGCCTGACGGCCGACTTCATCGTTCCGGAGCCGACCATGGCCCCGCACAACCCGGCGATGGCCGAACTGGTCCCGCTGTTCGAGGCCTCCCGTGACCGTGCCCTCGAAGAGGCCGTCGTGAAGGCGGAGCAGCTCGCGGCGCGCCTCGCGGCCTGAGACCGTCCGCCGCGGGGTCCCCCTCACGGGGCCCAGGCCCGCTGGTGGACGGAGGGCGCCTCTCCACCCGTACAAACTCCTGTCGGCGCGCTTCTGGATGACACAGCCCGCGAAGTCTTCCGGCGGTGGCGAGCGGCCGCGCCGTTGGGGTGCTCGGCACGAGCGGCGGCCCCGTCTGTCCTGAGTGCAGCGGGCCCATGAGGTCCGGCGGCCTCGTGAGCCCGACGGCCTGCATACGGGGACGGATGCCCGGCCTGCGGTACGGCAGCCGACCATGACTGATGCCTCCACAGTTCGCTTCTCCACACGTGCGGTTGGAGGCCTCAGACGGCCTCCGACCGAGCCCCTCGAACGGGCTCACCCGCTCGGATGCGGCGGGAATGACGACCGCCACGTCCGCCGTGGCCGCGACGCCCGTCACGCACGTCTCCGCACACGGCCATGGCGGCGGGCACGGGGAAGAGTTCCAGTGCGGCAACGGCCTCCTCCCCATCCTCAACTTCTGCAACTGACGCTGAAACCGAGGTCACTTGGCTCCGCCGGAAATCGTCCTGCGGGGCGAAGTGCCCCCCGGGTCGCCTGAGGTTGTGCGACGTCACGAGGCCGTCCCCGGGCGGATGCGCCGGCCGCGGCCGGGACGGTACCGGCACCAGTGCCGGACACAGGGTGGTCAGTGCGCCGTCGGCAAAGAGCGAGAGGCGCCAGGAGCGGCCCTCGGCGGCGTGGAAGTCGAGGACGGCGGGCTCCCGGAGCACGACTGCCGGACGTGGTGGGGCCCGTCGGAGTCACCGCAGACCTCCGGTGCCGTCGCCCGCCGCCAGGTGCAGGAAGTCGCGGGCAGCGCGTCCAGCAGCCGGCGCGTCGATGCGGCCGACCAGGCCGGCAGGGCCTCGCGCTCCCCAGGCGCGGCCTCCGGGCCCTCCGACGCGGGTTCGGCCGGTGGAGCGGTGGCAGGTCCCTCGGTGACGGTGGCGGCCCGGGAGCGGGTCCCCTGGCCCAGGTGCCGGACCAGGTCGCACAGCGTCCGGTCGGGGCAGGTCGGCACCTGCGCGTCGGGGCCGGGCGCGGAGGCCACCGCGGCGCGGAACGCGGTCCCTCGTTCGCCGGTCTGCCGCGGCAGGACGGGGAAAGCCGGTGTCCTTTCCACTCCGGGTGTCCGTCACCAGGGTGGCGAGCCCGCGGCCGGCTTCGAGATGCGGTCCCCGGGACGTGCTGGTTACGCTCGCTGAGTGGCCGGGTGAGGGCGGTCCGTGACGCGGCAGCCGCCTGCCCCGCCCCGCGGAAGCGAGGACTTCCGCGGTCAAGACCTCGCAGTGTTCACGCCTCCATGGGAGGAAGGTTGCGATGAGGTTCACGCGCATGCGTACAGCAAGGGCCGCCGGAGCGGCTCTCGTCGCCATCCCGCTCGCGCTGGGCGGTCTGGCGTCGCAGAGCCACGCACAGGGTGCGTCTCCCAGCCCGTCGGGGACGTTCGGTTCCGGCTGCTCGTCGATCGCCCAGAAGGCCAGCACGGCCAAGGACAAGGTCGTCGAGGCCGCGGCCGCGTACCCCCAGCTCAGCCAACTGGTCGCGGCCACGGTCAGAGCGAAGCTGGGCAGCACCCTCGACGGGAAGCCCGACATCACCGTCTTCGCTCCCAACAACAAGGCGTTCCAGGGCATCACGGTGTCGCAGCTCTCCTCGCTGCTCGGCAACGAGGGGCAGCTGAAGAAGGTGCTGACCTACCACGTCGTGGACAAGAAGATCACGCCGGACCAGCTCTCCAAGGGCTCCTTCACCACGGTCGAGGGCAGCAAGCTGACCACGTCGGGCTCGGGCACCGACTTCAAGGTCAACGGCAAGGCGAACATCGTCTGCGGCAACCTCCAGGCCGCGAACGCCACCATCTACGTCATCGACTCGGTTCTCCAGCCGCCGTCCTGACCCTCCGCTCGGACGGGCCCGGCCACCGCGCGGGACGCGGTGGCCGGGCCCGGCCGAGTTGACCGCCCGCGTACGCCCCAGCACAACCCCGGGCCCCCTCCGGATGTCCCACAGGTGAACTCCACACCCCGGACACCGACCCCCCTGGGAGCCCCCGTGCGCAGACGGATACGGACGTACGCCACCGCAGCCACCATCGTCGCCGCGGCCACCGCCGGGCTGGGCCTCCCCGCCTCGGCCGCCGTGTCAGCGGGGACCGCCGGTGACTTCAACGGGGACGGGTACGCGGACCTCGCCGTCGGTGTGCCCGACGGTGCGGTCGGGGGCGTGGCGAAGGCCGGTTACGTGAACCTCGTCTGGGGTGGTCCGAAGGGGATCGGCGCCTACGGCAGCATGCGCGTCAGCCAGGCCACCCCGGAGGTACCCGGTACTCCCGAGAAGGGCGACCGGTTCGGCGCCTCCGTGGCGCTGGTGGACACCAGCGGGGACGGCAGGGCGGAACTCCTCGTCGGTGCGCCCGGCGAGGACGTCACCGGCCGGGGCACGGACGCGGGCTCGGTCACCGCGGTGGGCGGTGCGGCGAAGGGCACGGGTCCGGGGTCCGTTGTCCTCAACGGCCCCTCGGTGTCGGCGGCGTTCGGGCTGGCGGTCACCTCGGCCGACCTGACCGGTGACGGGCGGAAGGACATCGTGATCGGCGGGAAGGACACGGTGGTCCTGCGGACCGCCAACGGCACCTACAGCGGCGTCGTCACCGCGCCGATGGGCGACCGCGCGCCCGTCCTCGCCACCGGCGACTTCACCGGGGACGGCACGGCGGACCTGGCCGTCGGGTACTGGTCGACCACTCCGTTCACCCAGTCGCACGTACGCATCTGGTCCTGGGACGCGACCGACCAGGCCCTGGCCAACACCTGGAACACCGACAACGCCGGCGTCTCCGCGCTCGCCGCGGGCGACTTCGACGGCGACGGGCACGACGACCTGGCCCTCGGCGAGTGCCGGGAGATCGCCGACGAGAACATCGACGACCCCTGCGGCCCGGAGGAGTCGGCGAAGGGCGGCGGCATCCACGTCCACTACGGCGGTGCCGCGTCCGGCGGTTTCGGGTTCCGGCAGCAGACGCTCAACCAGGACACGGCCGGTGTGGTGGGCGTCGCGGAGACCGGTGACCGCTTCGGTGCCGCGCTCGCCGTCGCCGACGTCGACGACGACGGCCGCGACGACCTGATCGCCGGCGCCCCGGGCGAGGCGATCGGCACCCGCGCGGGTGCGGGCGCCGCGACCGTGCTGTTCGGCGGCCCGGCGGGGCTGCTCGACGCCGAGGGCGAAGGCCACTCGGTCGGGCTGCAGCAGAACACCCCGTGCGTGCCGGGCGTCGCCGAGACCGACGACGCCTTCGGTGCCGCCGTGGCCACCGGTGACTACGACCACGACGGCAGGGCGGACCTGGCGGTCGGCTCCCCGGGCGAGAACACCGGCTCGGGCGGCGTGTGGCTGCTCCCCCGGTCGAGTGCCTGCTACTCCTCCGCCTTCACCCCCGCCGAGCTGGGCCTGCCCTCCCCGGCCGGCGCGCTCGCGTACGGCAGGTACCTCAGCGGCCGGTGAGACCCCCGGGGCCCGTCCGGAGGCCGGCCGCGAGGGCGACCCGCACCCCGCCCTCGCCCGGTCGGCCCACCGCGTTTGCCGCCTCCGGACGCCTGGCCGCTCCCGCTCGACTCCGGGCAGGTCTACGCGGTGGTCGACACCCTCGCCACCGAGACCGGCAACGCGGCGTACGCCGCCCTGTCCGTCAACGACCCCTCGTTGCTGGCCGGCGTGGCGAACATCCTGGACACCGGCCTCAAGGGCTCCGCGAGCGGCTACGCGAGGACGGTCCAGCACACCGACAAGTTCTTCGTGCACTACTTCACCCGGGACTGCTCGGTGCTGCGGGGCGTGCCCGGCGGGCCGGAGAACTGCACCCGGATCACCACCGGCCTGCTGCCGTCACGCGCGAACACCTCCGCCGAGGGCGACCCCGCCCTGCACGGCGCGTTCATGGCCTCGCTGCGTGACTACGTCAAGCCCGGAACCGAACGCGGGCCTGACTCCACCAAGTTGCTGACGCCGAGGATCCTCGCCTTCACGCAGCCGGCGAAGTAGCCCGCCCTCACACGTCGCGCACGGCCAGGAGTTCCGTCGCCGCCCCGGACGCCTCCAGCAGCGGGGCGGCGGAGGAACGCCGCGGGTCGGCCCGGTAGGCGGCGAAGTGCTCGTCGTCGGGGAAGCTCACGAGGTGGGCCTCGACGCGGTCGTCCAGGGAGCGCAGCCGCCGTTCGAGCCGCCCGCCGTGCTCGGCGAGGAGCGGCAGAACGGCGCTTTCGTAGCGGTCGAACGCGTCCAGGCGTCCCTCCGGCAGCCGCGCGAGCAGCAGGTAGGTGACCGTCATGGATTCCTCCCCCGAGATGGCCGGCGGCGACTCCGGCGGTGCCACGGCGCGACGACTCGGCCGGCTCTGATGACGCTCCGTCAGTCACCCGGAAGGCTGAGCTTACGGCGCGGTGGCGCACCGCCGCGGCTCCCCTGAGGAGGGGGCGAGCTGCGCGAGCACTTCGCCGGCGAGGCCGTCCTGGCGGGGCGGGTGCGCGGCACGAGGGAGAACCTGCGCGAGGCCGTCACCGGCGAGCGCGCGGAGGCGGCCACCGTCCACCCCGGGTTCGCCCGGCGCAGGCGGCCGCGGCCGGTGACACGGCGGCCGCCCGCTTCTTCCTCGGCACCGCGGCGGACGAGGCCCGGCACGCCGCCGCCTCCAGGCGGCGCTGGACCGGCCGCGCCGAGGTCACCCGCCGGTGCGCGCACCCTCCGCGCGCACCAGCGGCGACCGGTCCAGGACGACGATGCCGGTCACGGCCAGGGCCGCGCCGAGGATCTGGACGGCGAGGTGCCCGGCCGTGGCCAGGCGTTCGTGGAAGACGGCGGCGCCGATCAGGACCGCGCCGATCGGCTCGACGGTGTCGATGAGGGGGAGGCCGACCGCCAGGGAACCGGCCTGGAAGGAACTCTGCGCCAGCAGCAGCCCGGCTCCGCCGACGAGGAGCAGCGCGTACGGCTCCCAGTGGCCCAGTGCGCCCAGGCCCCGGTCCCGGAACAGCCCCGACGCGCTCTTCGTCAGCGCGTCCAGCAGGGCGAAGAGCAGGCCCGCGGCCGCCGCGTACACGCCCGCCCGCACCCGGCCGGAGGCGCGGAGCCCGGCGGGCACGAGGACCGTGACGATGGCCGCGACGACCGCCAGGAGCGGCAGCCACTCCCGCACGCCGGGCCGGCCCCCGCCCGCGGAGTAGGGCAGGACGGCCAGGAAGGCGGCCACGCCGCCGGCGGTGCACAGCGCGCCCGTGACCTCCCGCCGGGTGAGGTGCCGGCGGCGGCGCCGGGCGAGGAGCGGCAGGGCGAAGAGGAGGTCCGTCGACGCCAGGGGCAGGACGAGCACCAGGGGGCCGAAGGCGAGGGCCGCGCCCTGGACGAGGAAGGAGACGGCGGACAGGGTGATGCCGGCCAGCCACCGCCGCCGGTGGGCCAGGGCCCAGATCAGACCGGGCCGCAGGGACTCCTCGCCGGGTATGGCCGCGGCGGCCTCCTGCTGCAGGACGGCCGCCACGGCGAAGAGGCAGGCGGCCAGGAGCGCGGCCGGTACGGCGACGGCGAGGGCCATGATCACAGGATGCTCGCCGGGCGGGGAGAGCGCACACCGGTGGCCGTGCCAGGGCGCGGGCGAAACGGATCGGCGGGCGGGTCAGTCGCGGCCGGGGAGCGGTGTCCTGGAGACCTTGCCGTGCCAGACCGCTTTCGCTCCGGAGTCCCCGATCCGGTACACCTGCACCAGAGCGCCCGCGGAGACGGCGACCGACAGCACGATCGCCGCGACGCGTACGGGCACCGCCGCGACCCGGGGCCCTTCCCCACCGGGTTCCTCCCGGGCGGACGTGCGGCTGCCGGCCGGCCACAGCAGGACGGTGAGCACGAAGAGGGCGATCACCCAGGGCAGCAGCGAGTCCCCCAGGTCGGCGTGCCGCTCGACGGCCGCCCCCTCCGGGACGCGCTCCTCGGCGAACTCGACGCGCTGCTCGCGCATCTCGGGATCGCCGGGGAGCACGTCCTGCTCGGCCAGTCCTGGGGCGGCATGCTCGCCGCGGAGCACGCGGTGCGGGGCCCGGCCGGGCTGCGCGGCATGGTGCTGGCGGACACTCCCGCGTCGATGCCCCTGTGGTCCCGCGGGGTGGCTCGGCTGCGCCGGGCGCTGCCGCGCGAGGTGCGGGAGGTGCTGGACCGCGAGGAGGCGGCCGGCACCACGGGCTCACGGGAGTACGCGGAGGCCGCGCAGGTCTTCTACGACCGGCACCTGCTGCGCGTCACGCCGTACCCGCCCGAGGTGGCGGCCGTTTTCGCCGGCCGGCAGGAGGACCCGACCGTCTACCGGACGATGATCGGGCTCAGCGAGTTCGACGTCACCGGCACCCTGCGCGACTGGTCGGTGGTGGACCGGCTGGCGTCCGTCCGAGTTCCCGTGCTCGTGCTGCGCGGGGGACACGACGAGGCCACCGCCGAAAGCGTCGCACCGTTCACCGAGCTGGTCGCCGGTGCGCGGCTGCGCGTGTTCCCGGCGTCGAGCCACATGCCGCACATCGAGGAGGAGACGGCGTTCCGCGAGGCCGTGGAGACCTTCCTCGCGGGGTGCGACGCGGGCGGCGCGTGTGTCCGGTGAGCGTCAGCGCGGCAGGCAGCCGAACCAGTTCACCGTGCCGTCGCCGGTGGTGTAGCCCAGGCACCTGAGGGTGGTGTCGTGCAGGGTCTCGGTCCGGTCGACCCCGCCGTTGACGTAGTCGGTCCGGTAGTGGGGCTGTACGAGGGTGTCGATCCCGACGGTGTACCAGCGCCCCCGGCCGCTCGGCACGCTGCAGCCGTGGCCGGTCACGTTGCGGCTGGGGCCCTGACTCCAGACGGGCCGTTCGGCGTGGTCGCAGTGCGCGTCCTCGGCGGCGCGGGCGGTGCCGGCGCCGGTGCCGAGCAGGACGGTGGCACCCGTGGCCACCGCGGCGGCGGCGCCGAGCAGGCGCGTCAGGGTGGGGTTCATCGATCGGTCCTCCTGGCTGCTGTGCTGGCTGCTGGGGTGACGTCCGGGAGTCGCCATGTCACCGTGCTGTGATCGTCACACCCGTGCCCGGGGGCCGGCATCCCGGCCGACGGTCCGGTCCGCCGACCCGGTGACGGAGTGACGCCGATGCAGCAGTCAGCCGCGCCTACGGGAGCGCGGGCCGATCGGTGGCGGCGGACGGGCGCCCGCCGACCGGCTGAACTCCGGGGCGGGGCGCGGATTCACCCGGGGCGGCCTGGAACGCTTCGTCCATGACGACGAGCACAGGCCCCGGTCCGGGAGCGGCGCGGCTCGTGCTGCTGACGCTCGCCGCCGGTCAGTTCCTGATGGCGCTCGACAGCTCGGTCATGAACGTCTCGATCGCCACCGTGGCCGACGACGTCGGCACGACGGTGACGGGCATCCAGGGGGCCATCACGGCCTACACCCTCGTGATGGCCATGTGCATGATCCCCGGCGGCAAGGTCGGGGCGCTGATCGGCCGCAGACGAGCCTTCATGATCGGTTGCGTCGTCTACGGCTGCGGCTCCCTCACCACGGCGCTCGCGCCGAACCTGCCGGTGCTGCTGCTCGGCTGGGCGTTCCTCGAAGGGGTCGGGGCGGCCCTCATCCTCCCCGCGATCGTGGCGCTCGTGGCCGGCAACTTCCCCACCGAACGACGGGCCACGGCCTACGGACTCGTCGCGGCGGCGGGCGCCGTGGCGATCGCGCTCGGACCGCTCATCGGCGGTGTCGCGACGACCTACTTCTCGTGGCGGTGGGTCTTCGCCGGGGAGGTCCTGGTGGTCCTCGGCATCCTGGCGCTCGCCCGCCGCATCGCCGACGCGCCGAGCCCGGGGCGCCCGCGCATCGACGTCGTCGGCGCCGTGCTCTCCACGCTCGGACTGGGGACCTTCGTCTACGGGGTGCTCCGTTCGGACGAGTGGGGCTGGTTCCAGCCGAAGCCCGACGCGCCCGCGTGGCTCGGGATCTCCCTCGTCGTCTGGCTGATGCTGGCCGGGCTGCTGCTCGTCTGGCTGTTCCTGCGCTGGGAGACCCGGGTGGCCGGGCGGCACGGGGAGCCGCTCGTCGACCCGTCGCTGTGGGAGAACAAGCAGCTCACCGGCGGGCTGACGATGTTCTTCTTCCAGTACTTCCTGCAGATGGGCGTCTTCTTCGTCGCGCCGCTCTACCTGTCGGTCGCCCTCGGGCTGTCCGCGCTCAAGACCGGTGCCCGCCTGCTGCCGCTGTCGATCACCCTGCTGGCCGCGGCGGTGCTGATCCCGCGCTTCCTCCCCGACGTCTCGCCGCGGCGCGTGGTGCGGCTCGGGGTCCTGGCGCTGCTGGCGGGCGCGGTCGTGCTGACGGCCGCGCTCGACGCGGACGCCGGCGCCGAGGTCGTCACCGTCCCGCTGCTGCTGGTCGGGCTCGGCATGGGAGCGCTGGCGTCCCAGCTCGGGTCGGTCACCGTGTCCGCGGTGCCGGAGCGCCAGAGCGCGGAGGTCGGCGGCGTCCAGAACGCCGTCACCAACCTCGGCGCCTCCCTCGGGACCGCCCTCGCCGGATCAATGATGATCGCCGCTCTCACGTCGTCGTTCCTGACCAGCGTCGAGCAGAATCCGGCGGTCCCGGCCGCCGCCAAGGCCAAGGCGACCACCGAGCTGCAGAGCGGGGCGGCCTTCCTGTCGGACGCGCAGCTCAAGGCCGCGCTCGAAGAGGCCGGGATGAGCGCGGAAGGGGTGCAGGCGACGCTCCGCGCCAACGCCGAGGCCCGACTCGACGGTCTGCGCGCGGCGCTCGCCGGCCTGGCCTTCGCCGCCGTCCTCGCCCTGTTCTTCACCCACCGGATCCCCACGACCCAGCCCCGGTCGGCGCAGCCCTGACCGCCGCGCCCGTTCGCCCCGCCCCGCGCGACAGGGCACGCCGGCCGGGGTTCACTTCCTTGCATGGGCGGCGGAAGGGACGTGTCACGCCGGGACGGACGCACCCGGTGGCGGCGCGCGGACCAGCGGTGGCGGGCCGCGGTCCGGCGTTTCGACGAGAGCGGGGCGGGCCGGCTGTGGGGGCGGCTCTCGGCGGTCGACTTCTTCGGGCACTCGTTCCAGCTCGCCGCGCTCGGGCTGCTGTGCTTCTTCCCGTTCCTGATCATCGCCACGGCCGCCGCGGGCCACGACGCGGCCACGGTCCTCATCGGCTGGCTGGGGCTGGACGAGCAGGCGGCGCGCGCGGTGTCCTCCCTGTTCGCCCCCACGACCACGTCGTACAGCCTCACCGCGACGAGCACCGTGCTGCTGGTTCTCGGGGTCATGGCCGTGGCCGGCACCCTGCAGAGCTGGTACCGGCTGCTGTTCGACGTCCCCGGCCGCGGGTGGCGGGACACCGGGGCCCGGCTGGTCTGGGTCGTCTGGCTGCTCGGCTACGCCGCCGCGCAGGCCGCCGCCGGCAGGGCGCTCGGCGGAGGGTTCCTCACCGGCCTCCTCGGCTTCCCCTGGGCCGTCGTCTTCTGGTGGGGAAGCATGTACGTGCTGCTCACCCGGGCGGTGCCGTGGCGCGCCCTGCTGCCCGCGGCGCTGGTCACCAGCGGGTGCTGGATCGGCCTCGGGGTGTTCTCCGCGCACTACTTCTCGGCGTCGATCGTGGCGAACGAGCAGAAGTACGGGCCCATCGGCGTCGTCATGGTCATCCTGTCGTGGCTGGTGGCGGTCGGCGTGGTCATCCACCTGGGCGCCGTCGTGGGCCGCCTGCTGCGCTGAGCCGCCGGCCGCGGGCGTGCGCCGACGGCGGGGACGAGCGGGCGGCGCGGCCGGTCACCCGCGCCGGGTGAGGCGGCCCGTGCCCGCCGTCGCCACGCTGGAGACGGTGCGCACCCCTGCCGGGCGACCGCACACGACGCGGGACGGAGGTCCGACATGACTGCGCAGACCTACCTGGCGTACGACTATCCGCTGTTGAGCGCCTTCTGGACCATGCTCTGGTTCTTCCTGTGGATCATGTGGTTCATCCTGCTCTTCCGGGTCGTCCTCGACATCTTCCGCGACGACGCGCTGAGCGGCTGGGCGAAGGCCGGCTGGCTGGTGTTCTGCCTCGTCCTGCCCTTCCTGGGCGTGCTCGTCTACCTGATGGCCCGCGGCAAGGACATGGGCCGCCGCGAGGTGGCGCAGGCGCGCGCGCAGCAGGAGCGGTTCGACACCTACGTCCGGCAGACCGCGGCCGGCGGCCGGCCCAGCGGCGTCGACGAGCTGGCCCGGCTGTCCGAGATGCGCGAGCGCGGCGCCATCACGGACGAGGAGTTCCGCAGGGCGAAGGAAGAGGTGCTGTCCGGCCACGCTCCGGCCGGGCCCGCGGCCCCGGCCACCGGCACCTCCGGCCCCGTCACCCACACCTCCGGTCGCTGAGCGGCCGGACGACAGGAAACGAGGTGGACCGATGACCGCGTCACACACCCAGCCGATGCACACGGCGAAACACGGATGGGCGACGGGCCTGAGCGCCTTCGCGGCCGTAATGCTCCTCATCACCGGCGTGCTCGACATCTGCCGCGGCATCATGGCCGTCGCCCAGGACAGCGTCTTCGTGACCACGCGCAACTACGTGTTCCAGTTCGACCTGACGGGCTGGGGCTGGGTCCACGTCGCCCTCGGCATCGCCGCCGTGGTCATCAGCCTCGGGCTGTTCCAGACCGCGATGTGGGCGCGCGTCGCCGGCGTGGCCGTCGCCGGTCTCGTCATCATCGCGAACTTCCTGTCCCTGCCGTACTACCCGGTCTGGTCCGTCGTGATGATCGCGATCTCGGGCTTCGTCATCTGGGCGCTGTGCGTGGTCGACCGCGGCAGCCTCTTCGGGCCGTCCGGGGAGAGCCCGCCGAGCGGTCCGTGAACCGGCCGGCCGGGCGGGCGCCGTGACCGCGCGCGAGGGCCGTGCCGGACGCGCCCGCCTCGCGGTGCTCGCCCTGCTGGGCAGCGTCCTCGTGCCGCTCGTCGCCGCCGGTCTGCGCAGCGTGCTGTGGGTCCTGGCCGGGCTGGCGCTCGCCGCCGTCGGGGTGTGGTGGACCCTGGCGCACACCGGGGTCCTCCGCGCCCTCGGGGTGGCCCTGTCGGTGTCCGCGCCCCTCGCCGTCCTCGCCCTGTACGGCGCGTTCGGCCTGCTGGGACCGGCCCTGCTGTCCCTGGGCCTGTGGATGCTGGCCGTGACGACGGCACGGACGGCCCTGGCACCCGGGCACGGCGACTCCGGGCAGCCTGCCGCCGATCCGCCGCACGCCGCCTGGATCCTGATGAACCCGCGCTCCGGCGGGGGCAAGGTGGACCGTTTCCACCTGGTGGAGAAGGCCCGGGCGGCGGGCTGCCGGGTGGTCCTGCTCGACCGGGGCCAGGACGTCACCGCGCTGGCCCGCCGGGCCGTCGCCGAGGGAGCCGATCTGCTCGGGGTGGCGGGCGGCGACGGCACCCAGGCGCTGGTGGCCGAGGTCGCGGCGCGCCACGACCTGCCGTTCCTGGTGGTGCCGGCCGGTACCCGCAACCACTTCGCCCTCGACCTCGGCCTCGACCGCGACGACCCGGCGACGGCCCTGCGGGCGCTGGCCGACGGGGTAGAACGCCGCGTCGACCTCGGGTACGCCGCGGACCGGGTGTTCGTCAACAACGCCTCGTTCGGGACGTACGCGTCCGTCGTCACCGAGCCCTCGTACCGGGACGCCAAAGCGCGCACGGTCCTGCGGACGCTGCCCGATCTGCTCACCGGCGAGGAGGCGTCCGGGCTGCGGACCCGGGTCGACGGGACGCCCGTCGAGGGGCTCCAGGCCCTGCTGGTCAGCAACAACCCCTACGGACGTGCCGTCGACGCGGCGCACCCCGGACGCAGGGAGCGGCTGGACTCGGGACTCCTCGGCGTGGTGGGCGTGCGGGTCGGCAGCGCCGCCCAGGCCGCGGACATGGTGCGCGGGCCGCACTCCCGGGGGCTGCTGCGGCTGAGTGCGGGGGAAGTCGTCGTCGAGACCGGCGCGGACACCGTCCCCGTGGGGATCGACGGGGAGCACGTCGTCCTGCCGTCGCCCGTCGTGTGCCGCAGCTCGCCCGGGGCGCTCCGGGTCCGCGTGCCCCGCCGCCGCCCCGGTGCGCCGAGGCCGAGCGGCGCCCGGGCCGACTGGCCGCGGGTGGTGCGCCTGGCGCTGGGCCTGGGCGAGCGGGGAGGGGCCGCGCCCGCCCCCGCCTCACGGCATCGGGAAGGGGCGGCCACAGGGCGCGCGGACGCGCCGGGTCCATGACATGCGGGCCGGCGTCGAGGCGGGTGCGTCCATGGGTACCCGGAATTGGGAAGGATGTGAGGAAGGGGACGGATGTCGCATCCGGAGGCGTGGTGACGGTGACGCTGGAGGAACTCGTACCGGAGGGATCGGCCGTCGTCGTCGGCGCCGGTGGGCTGGTCGTGGTGTGGAGCACCGGGGCCCAGCGGCTGCTCGGGTACGAACCGGCCGAGATCGTGGGCCGGCCGGCCGCCGGTCTTCTGGCAGCCCCCCTGCCCCGGCCCGCGCGGCGGCACGTGGCCGAGGGGCACCGGTGCGTCAGTGAGGTCGCGCTGCGGCACCGCGACGGGGACCGGGTCGTGGTCCGGCTGCAGGGGACGCCGCTGCTGGACGCGGGCGGCGAGCGGATGTGGCTGGTGACCGGCGCCCCGCCGGTGTACGAGACCGGGCGGCTCGGGCCGGGGACGGCGAGCCTGTGGGACCTCACCCTCGTGCAGCTCCCCATGCCGGTGGCCGTCTACGACCGCGAGGCGCGGCTGGTGGCCGCCAACGAGGCCATGGCCCGGGTGATGGGCCGGAGCGCGGCTCAGATGCGGGGGCTGACCCTCTGGGAGCTGGAGCCGCGCCCCCCGTTCGACGAGTTCGACCGCCTCCAGCGGCAGGTCCTGCGCACGGGCGAGACGGTGTTCCACGAGGCGCACGGCCGGGCGCCCGGCGAGGTCCGCGAACGCTCCTGGTCGATGTTCCTCTCCCCCCTGAAGGACCGCAACGGCGCGGTCCAGGGCATGTCCGCCACCGTCTTCGACACCAGCGAGCAGTACTGGGCGCGCCGCCGCCTGGCCGTGCTCAACGACGTCAGCCTGCGCATCGGCAGCACCCTCGACGTGACCCGCACCGCCGAGGAGCTCACCGAGGTGGCCGTGGCGGGGTTCGCGGACTTCGTCACCGTGGACCTGCTGGAGTCCGTCGCCCTCGGCGACGAACCGGAACCGGTGCCGACGGCCGCAGCGGTCACCGTCCGCCGTACGGCGCAGCGGTCGGTGCTGGAGGGCTGCCCGGAGTCCGTGGTGGCCACCGGCGACACCGTGTCCTACCCGGAGGGCACACCGCCGGCGCGGGCGCTCGCCGCCGGCCGCGGCACCCGGCCCCGGCCGCGGGATCCGGGGCTGCTGAAGTGGATCAGGTCGTCCCCGGCGCGCGCGCAGACCATGGCCCGGCACCGGATCCACTCCGTGATGATGGTGCCGCTGCGCGCCCGCGGCGTGACCCTCGGTCTGGTGCACTTCATGCGGCACCGCACGACGCGGCCCTTCAGCGAGGACGACCTGCTGCTCGCGGAGGAGATCGCCGCCCGGGCCGCGGTGAGCCTGGACAACGCCCGCCGCTACACCCGGGAACGCCGCACCGCGCTGGCCCTCCAGCGCAGCCTCCTGCCCGAGCGGCCGCCGCAGCTGTCGGCGATGCAGGTGGCCTACCGCTACCTGCCGACCGGATCCGGGGCGGACGTCGGCGGGGACTGGTTCGACGTCATCCCGCTGTCCGGCGCCCGGGTCGCCCTGGTCGTGGGCGACGTCGTGGGCCACGGGATCCGCGCGACGGCCACGATGGGCCGGCTGCGGACCGCCGTACGGACGCTCGCTGACGTCGACCTCGCCCCCGACGAACTGCTCACCCAGCTCGACGACCTGGTCCTGCGGCTCGACCGGGAGGAGGGCCCGGACGTCCGCGGGCGGGGCGAGGAGGCGTCCGGCGAGGTCGGGGCGACCTGCCTGTACGCGGTGTACGACCCCGTGACCCGGCGCTGCGCCCTGGCCCGCGCCGGGCATCCGCCGCCCGCCCTGGTCACCCCCGACGGCACCGTACGGCTGCTGGACCTGCCGGCCGGGCCGCCGCTCGGCGTCGGCGGCCTGCCGTTCGAGGCCGCCGAGGTGGAACTGGCGGAGGGCAGCCTGCTCGCCCTGTACACCGACGGCCTGGTCGGGGCGGCCGGCCGGGACATGGAGGGCGGCCTGGCCCTGCTGCGCCGGTCGCTGAGCGGTCCGGCCAGGCCCCTGGAGGACACCTGCGACCAGGTGGTGCGCACCGTGCTGACCGGCCGTCCGGCCGACGACATCGTCCTGATGCTGGCCCGGACGTGCGCGCTGGGCGACGCGGGGGTGCGCACCTGGGAGCTGCCGCGGGACCCCGCGGGGGTGGCCCGGGCCCGCAAGATGGCGGTCGAGCAGCTGGACGCGTGGGGGCTGACGGAGGCGGCGTTCGCCACCGAGCTGATCGTCAGCGAGCTGGTCACGAACGCCGTACGGTACGGCGACGACCCGATCGTCCTGCGGCTCATCCGCGACGCGTCGCTCATCTGCGAGGTCTCCGACGGCAGCAGCACCGCGCCGCACCTGCGCCGGGCCCGCGGCTACGACGAGGGCGGGCGCGGGTTGCTGCTCGTCGCCCAGATCGCCGAGCGCTGGGGCAGCCGCCAGACACCCGGCGGCAAGACCATCTGGGCCGAACAGCCGCTGCCCGCCGAGACGCCCTCCGGCGCGCCCCGCGGGTGAGGGGGCGGGTCGCGCGCGACCGCGGGGCTTCCGGACGGCTCAGCAACCGCCGCCGCACTCGGAACCTACGCGGCCCCACTGGCCGCCTGGACTTCCTTCATCGTTGAGCAGGTTGCCGGCGAGGCCGCCTCCGATGTCGATCTGGTCGAGGACGGCGATGTTCAGGTCGTGGGACCTGCATCCGCCCCCACCACCGTGCATGCCCTCCGCGCCCTCGGCGGCGGCCGTGCCGGAGCCTATGAAGCCGAAGCAACCGATGAACGCGGCCGCGACGGCGGCCTTGTGGAGCTTGCGCATGACTCCTCCTCGTGGGGAAGCGGACGGGCATCGGACGGACAGGAGCGCATGACAGGGGGACCACTGAAGATCCACTCAGCGCTCGTTTCGGAGGCTGGTCCGGCATCCCGCCGCGTGCTCAGCCGGAAAGCCCCGTCCGGGGCGCTGATACTCCGTCAGGGTCGTGCACCGGGATTGGGTGCCCGGCCGCCTGGGTCTATCGTCGGAACCCTGAAGCCAGGACGAGGAGGACGGCCGGTGATGCCGCGGGACGAGGCCGTGATCGGCTGTACGGGGACGATGCTCATCGGCACCCGCGGAGCGGCGGGCCCCGGTGAGGTCCTGGTACGGGTCAGGGGCGGCTCCGAGACGTTCCTCGCCTGGTCGGAGGATCCCCTGCCCAAGGGTGCGACGGTGCTCGTGATCGAATCACGGGGATGCCGCGAGGTGGGCGTCATCGAATGGAAGGATCCACTGGACGCGCTGGACGGTGATCCCGCCGGCGCCGGCTGAGGAGTACAAGCATGTTCGGTTATCGCGTTCCCGCGCCCGACGAGGCGATGTTGATCTCGGGGGGTCGGCGGGGACTGGGGGGCGCGCCGTTCCGAGTGGTCACGGGGCACGGCAAGTTCGTGCTGCCGGTCTTCCGTAAGGTTCGATTCCTCACCCTGTCGATGTGCGAGTCCGAGGTCACGGAGACCTGTGTGACCCGGCAGGGCATCGCGCTGCACGTCCGCGCGGTCATCGCGTTCAAGGTCGGCAACGACCACGAGAGCATCATCAACGCGGGCCAGCGGTTCCTGTCCGACCAGGACCAGATGTCGGTGCTCACCGGCCGGATCTTCGCCGGCCACCTGCGGGCCATCATCGGCTCGATGACGGTCGAGGAGATCGTCACCGAGCGGCAGAAGCTCGCGGCGGAGGTGCTGGACACCTCCAAGACGGAGATGGCGAAGATCGGCCTGATCGTGGACTCGCTGCAGATCCAGTCGATCGACGACGGCGACACCGGCTACATCGACGCGATGTCCGCGCCGCACAAGGCGGCCATCCAGCGGCAGGCGCAGATCGCCCAGGCGCAGGCCACCCAGGCGGCGGTCGAGGCGGAGCAGGCGGCGGCCCGCAAGCAGGCCGAGTACGCCCGGCAGACCGCCGTCGTCAAGGCCGAGTACTCGGCCGAGGTGGACCGCGCCCAGGCGCAGGCCGCCCAGGCCGGGCCGCTGGCGCAGGCCCACGCCCAGCAGGAGGTGCTCGCCGCGCAGACGGAACTGGCCCAGCGGCAGGCGAAGCTGCGCCAGCAGCAGCTGGTGGCCGAGGTCGTGAAGCCGGCCGAGGCGGAGGCCGAGCGGGTCCGCATCCTCGCCGCCGCCGAGGCGCAGCGCATGAAGATCCAGGCGGAGGCCGCGGCCTCCTACGACCGGGTCGCGCTCGACCGGATGCTGATCGACCAGCTCCCGCAGATCGTGAAGGAGGCCGCGGGAGGCCTGGCCGGCGCCAACGTCAACGTCCTGAACGGTGCGGACGGCCTCGGCGAGATCGCCGCCGGCCTGGTCTCCCAGGGCCTGACGATCCTCGACTCCGTCCGCCAGAACCTCGGCGGCCAGAACCCCGGCACCGACCACCCCGACAAGCCCGACAACAGCGGCCTGCTCCAGCTCCGCGCGGCGAAGGACAGGAAGCAGGACGACGGCCCGGTGAACGTCGACTAGCGCACACGCCTACCGGGGGCGGGGGCCGGTCGCCACCCGCACCCTGCGCCCCCGGTAGAGGCGGCCGCGTACGTCCGTGAACCTCAGGTCCAGGCCCAGCCCGTCGCGTTCGGCGTGGAGGTGCAGGTGGGGCTCGGTGGAGTTGCCGCTGTTGCCGACCTCGCCGAGGAGCCGGCCCGGCGCCACGACGTCACCCGGCCGCACGGTGACGGAACCCGGGCGCAGGTGGGCCAGTTTGATGATCTCGCGTCCCGTGTCGAGGAAGACGTGGTTGCCGTACGGGGGCTGGTAGCGGAGCTCGCCGGGGCGCTGGTCGGGGATGGTGGTGGCCGCCGAGACGACCCGGCCGTGGCAGGGGGAGCGGACGGGGCGGCCGTAGGCGGCGTAGGCGGTGAGGTCGGCGGTGTCGGGCCGGGTGCGGGTGCCGTGCGGGCCGAGGCCGGTCAGGTCCACGGCGCCGCGCTGGTCCGGCAGCCGGGCATGGTGGTTGAGGAGCCGGCCGCCGCCCTGGAGGACGTACCAGGTGCCCTCCAGCGGGAAGTGGAGCGGCTGGGAGACGGGGCTGCGCCAGTGGTGCAGGCGAGCGGCGGCCACCGCGCCGGCCGCCCCGGCGAGAAGGGCGAGGGCAGCCGCGAGGCCCGGGTCGAAGTGACCGGACGGCAGGCCGGGCAGGCGCCCGGCCGAGGGCAGCGCGGCGAGGGCGACGGCCTCCACCGCGCGGCGCACGAGGCGGGGCTGCTGGGCCGGGGCGCCGACGCCCTCCGCGAGCACGAAGGCGGCGGTGAGCGTGGCCACGGCCGCGCACCAGGAGACACGGTCGGCTGCCGTCCACACGGTCAGCACGTCCCACAGGACGAGGAGGAGCAGGCAAGCCGGCCCCACCAGGCGCACGGAACGGGGCGGTCGCCGCCGCGGCGGCTCGTAACGTGCCCCTTCGAGCAGCATCCCGGCGATCCCGTCCCCGCCCGCGGTCAGCTGGACCCAGGCCCGAACCGCGCCCCGCGGCCCGCCGACGATCAGCCCGTCGGGGCCGTCCGTGACGCCGACGGGTGTCCCGGTACGGGTCAGCGTGGCGGCGACGACCTGCTCCAGCCGCTCCCGTCCCACGGCTTCCACCACACCGGCCGCCACCCGCGACCGGACATCGGGCTCCGCGGCGAGGAACCCCGCCAGTACGTCGGCCTCCGGCGGCACCTCGGGTATCGCGTCACGCATGTGGCCCCCCTGTCCCGTGAATCGAGGCGATTCGGACTGCAAGACGGCGGGGGCAGGGACGAGGTTTCCCGCGGCCGGCGGAGTGGCGGGTGTCCTGCCGCCTCCCGCCCGAATCTTTACGGTTCTCTGACGCCCCGGGCGGATCCGGGGAGGGGGTGAACGGTGTCCTCCTCGTTGCCCGGGACAGGGTGTTCCGCGTCGGAGATGGGAGTGCCATGGAAGGCACCGTCGTCGCAGTGGTGGTCGTGGCCGCGCTCGTGCTGCTCGTGCTGAGGAGCGGGATGCGGGTCGTCAACCAGGTGGAGCGGGGGGTCGTGTTCCGGTGGGGGAAGGCGCTGCCGGCGCACCGGCAGCCCGGGGTCACCTTCCTCATCCCCGTCGCGGACCGGATGCGCAAGGTGAACGTGCAGGTCGCGACCATGCCGGTGCCCACCCAGGAGGGCATCACCCGGGACAACGTGTCGGTGAAGGTCGACGCCGTCGTCTACTTCCGGGTGACCGACCCGGTGCGCGCCGCCATCGAGGTGCAGGACTACGTCTTCGCCGTCGGCCAGGTCGCCCAGTCCTCGCTGCGGTCCATCATCGGCAAGAGCGATCTGGACGACCTGCTGAGCGACCGGGAGCGGCTGCACGAGGGGCTCGCGCTGATGATCGACAGCCCGGCCGCCGGGTGGGGCGTCCACATCGACCGGGTCGAGATCAAGGACGTCCAGCTGCCGGAGTCGCTGAAGCGGTCCATGTCGCGGCAGGCCGAGGCCGAGCGGGAGCGGCGGGCCCGGGTCATCACCGCCGACGGCGAGTTCCAGGCGGCCCAGCAGCTCGCCAACGCCTCGCGGATCATGTCCGACACGCCTGAGGCCATGCAGCTCAGGCTCCTGCAGACGGTCGTGGAGGTGGCCGCCGAGAAGAACTCCACGCTCGTGATGCCGTTCCCGGTGGAGCTGCTGCGCTACTTCGACCGCGCGGCCAGGCAGATCGGCGACGGTCTCGCGACGAAGGAGGAGGAGGCGGCTCCTTCGGTGCCCGACCAGGCGGCCGCTCCGGACCGGCCGGCGGCCGGGCTAGCATCCGGGCATGACGACGAATGACTTCGACGGTTCCGCGCTGGGTGTGGAGATCGGTGCGCTCCAGGGCGGCTCGGCCGGTCTGGCGCAGTACGCCGGCCGGCCCGTGCTCATCGTGAACGTGGCCTCCAAGTGCGGCCTGACCCCGCAGTACGCGGGCCTGGAGCGGCTCCAGGAGCGGTATGCCGGGCAGGGCTTCACCGTGCTCGGAGTGCCCTGCAACCAGTTCCTCGGGCAGGAGCCCGGCACGGCCGAGGAGATCGCCGAGTTCTGCTCGGCGACGTACGGCGTGACCTTCCCGATGACCGAGAAGGTGGAGGTGAACGGGGAGGACCGGCACCCGCTGTACGAGCGGCTCGTCGGCTTCGCGGACGCCGAGGGCCACAGCGGCGACATCCGCTGGAACTTCGAGAAGTTCCTGATCGGCCGTGACGGCCGGGTCGCCGCCCGCTTCTCGCCGCAGACCGAGCCCGAGTCGGCGGAGGTCGTCGCCGCCGTCGAGGCCCAGCTGGCCTGACCCCGCGGGCACCCGCATGGCCGAGCCCTCTCGGCAAGGACGGCGACCGGTCGAGAGGGCTGCGGGTGATGCGGGTGATGCGGGTGATACAGGTGGAACAGGTGCTGCGGCTGATGCCCGGTGACTCCCTTACGCCTTGACCGACGCGACGAAGGCGTTCCACGCGGCCGCGGGGAAGGCCAGGGTCGGTCCCTCGATGACCTTGGAGTCGCGTACGGCGAGTTCCGCGGTGGTGGGCGACTTGACCTCGACGCACGCGCCGTTGCCCGCGGAATAGGAGGACTTCATCCACGTCTCCGAAGCGCCCTGAATCAGTGCCATGTCCACTCCTGTTGCGAGTTGCGGTAGTGCGGTTCACGCCAACCTGGTCGTCGGATGGCGTGATCGACGCTACCGGGCAACTGACGCCACCGTAGGAGTCGTTCACTCAAGCGGATGGCATATTCCAAGTGAGCCTTCCGCTGGAGTGGACCAATGGTGTACGATCCGGCGCTTGCCACGAGTGGGGCTCAGTCGGCGAAGTCTTTGGCCCGGTTCGCGATGAACTGCCGGGACTGCTCCACATTGAGGGACTGTGCCCGCAGATGCTCGTACATCACGGCGTACTTCTGCACGTCCTGCGCCTTCTCCAGGTACAGGTCGCTGGTGACGCCCTCGAGGTAGACGACACTGGAGTCGGCCGCGTCGGTGAACTCCAGGATGGCGTACTGCCCGTTGAGCCCCGGGTGCGCCCCGACCTCGAACGGCAGCACCTGCACCGTCACGTGCGGCAGCTGCGACATCTCGATCAGGTGCTCCAGCTGCTCCCGCATCACCAGCCTGCTGCCCACGACCCGGCGCAGCGCCGCCTCGTCCAGCACCACCCACAGCCGCAGGGGGTTGGTCCCGGAGGTGATCCGCTCCTGCCGGCGCATGCGGACCTGCACCCGCTTCTCGATCTCCGCCGTCGACGTCTCCGGCAACGCGCCCTGCACCAGGGCCTCCGCGTAGGCGCGGGTCTGCAACAGGCCGGTCACCAGCTGGGGTTCGTACACCCGCAGCGACTCGGCGTCGGTCTCCAGGCCGATGTACACGCTGTACGGGATGTCCCCGAACGTGTGCCACCACCCCTGCTGCCGGGAGTCGCGGGCCATCTCCATCAGCGAGTCGACGATCCGCTGGTCCTCGACCTCGTACACCCCGCACAGGTCGCGCACGTCGCGCTGGCTGATGCTCCTGCGGCCGTTCTCCAGCCGGCTGATCTTCGACTGCGACACCAGCAGCCGCTCGGCCACCTCTTCGGCCGTCATGCCCTTGAGCTCACGGAGCCTGCGCAGCTCCTGGCCGAGCCGGCGCCGCCTGACGGTGGGATTGACATTGGACGCCACGGGACGTGCACCTCCGGCTGCCTGCCTGTACATCTCATACTTTGCGTATCTGCCGTTGAGCAGACTGCCACCAAGGTCCTTTCTACCGCTGGCAAACGGTGGATATGCGGCGCGTACGCGTCAGTTCGGACTCGATGCCGGGTGACGGGCCGCGGGGGAACGCAGTCGAGCGGGGTGACGGGACCACAGAGGTCTCGCCACCCCGCTCGAACCAGCGGCTCCCGAACCGGGTCCTGGGGACTGACGGTGCGGCTCAGTACTGCTCGGTGCGGCTCAGTGCGCCACGGCGCGTGCCATGGACCCGTGGTGCGGCTGCATCGGCACCCCGCGCGCGGGCTGCGGCGCCGTCCTGGCGCCGGGCCCGGGCTGCCGTCCGGTGGTGGCCGGACCGCGCCGCGGCTGGGCGCCCGCGCCGTTCTGGACGTCCATCACGGCGTGCGCGACGAGGCCGCCCATCGGGTCGTGCCGGATCAGGTCCCGCAACCGGGACCGGGACGAGCGTCCCTCGTTCCCCGGGTACAGGTGCTTGCCGAGGCCGACCGCGTGCGCCAGGGCGGCGAGCGCCGCGGTCCGCGGGTCCGGCGGGACGCCGGTGCGGATCGCGGAGTCCAGCCGGGCTCTGATCTCCCGGCTGATCTCGTTGTCCGTCGCCTGGTAGCGAGTCGTCGGCAGCACCCCGCACATCTGTCCCGGCACGGCGGCGACCATGCCGCACCGCTCCAGATGCGTGAGGTAGACCTGGCGGAGCCCGAGACGCGGCCCGCCGATCCAGTGCACGGCCCGCACGGGAGCGCCGCGCCTTCGCAGCAACTCCAACGCGCAGTCCAGTGTCGGATCTCCTGTCGGCCGTGGTACCACCACGGCGATACGATCCCCGTCTGGGGCTATCCGTCCGGCCAGCGCCAGCTCCACTAGCTGTGCTCCGGCCAGACCGAGGTCGAGCGACTGCGGCTGCGCAGTGGTACCCGTGGCCGGGTCCAATGCCAGCAGCAGAAGCTCCTCCGGAAGTGTTCTGCGGCTCCTGCCCATCCATGCCTCCCCGCGTGGATGAATGACAGGGTGACCCCTCTCACATTCATCTGTCGAGGGTGCGTGACCGGTTCGTGAGGGAACCGGCAGGTATGTCGTTCTCGTCTACCGCAGGGGCCAAGCCCCCACACAGGACACTGGTACATGGTTCGGACAGGGCGCGCGAGTGTGCGTGCGGCGCATGGAGGAGGCATCGGTGGCGGGCGAGTCCCCCGACAGGTCGAAGCAGCACGAGTCGTCAGTGGAACCGACGTCGGGTAGCGAGGGTACGGTTCCCGAGGCTCGCGATCCGCGGCTCGCGGTGTCCCGCGAAAAGGATTCCTCCGGCGGTACGACGGACACGGCGACGAAGGTCCTGTCCGTACGGGACGTCAAGCGGGCGGCCTCCGGCCCCGAGGACGAGGACGCCGACCTCCGCGAGGCGGTCTCCGCCTGGGTCCGTTCGGCCGACAAGCCCGAACGGCCCGAGGACGCCGACGACACCGGGAACTCCACGCCGGAGGGTGCCACCCAGGAGGCCCCCGAAACGGTGGAGCCCGCGGCCCAGGCCCCGAAGCCCGACGCGAGCCCCGCCGCTGCGCCTGACGCGGCGACAGAAGCGAAGGCCACCACGGAAGCGGCCCCCGACACCGACTCCGACGCGGAGACCGCCACCGACCCGGAGCCGGCCACCAAGGCCGAGACTGCCACCGACGGCAAGGCCGACACCGAAGCGGACCCGAAGACCGACGCGCGCCCGGCCGCCACGGCTGACGCGGTCGCGGACGCGGACGCGAAGCCCGGCTCCGAGGCAGCCGCCAAGGCCGACGCCGAAGCGGACCCGAAGACCGACGCGCGCCCCGCTGCCGCCGCTGACGCGGTCGCGGACGCGAAGCCCGGCGCCAAGGCGGCGGCCGCCGGAACCGGCGCCGCCGGCAAGGCCGACGCAGACCCGGCCGCGAAGGCCGGCACTGAGGTCAAGACCGACACCGACGCCAGGACCGGTACTGACGCCAAGGTCGCCAACGCCGACACCGACGCGGCGGCCGGTGCGGGCGACGCTGAGGGCGGGAACGCCCGGCCCGCGGCCGAGGCGGATGCCGACGAGAAGGCCGACGCCGACGCGGATGCGAAGGCCGGCACGGGCTCGGCCGCCAAGACCGGCGCCGCGGGCAAGGCCGCCGCCGACGACCCGCAGGCCGCCGACGGCGAAGGCGCCCCGCAGGGGCCACCCGCACCCGACGACGAGACCCGCACGGGTGGTGCGGGGGGGAGCACCCCCGACGAAGGCGAAGCCGAGGCGGACACCCCCGCGAAAGCCGACCCCGAGCCCGTCGACCAGCCCACCACCGTCTTCAAGGCCGTCCGCCCCAAGAAGCCCGAGGTCGACCAGCCGACCACAATGCTGAAGCTGGGCGGCGCCAAGCCCCGGCAGCCCGAACCGCCGGAGGCCGACCGCACCAGCAAGTTCGTCGCGCTCAAGCCGGACGTGACCGCACAGGTCCCCCAGCTGGGCCCCGAGCGCACCACGCAGCAGCCGCTCCCGCCCAAGCCGCCGCTGGACCTGCTGGCCGAGCTGACGAACACGCCGCCGCCCCCGGAGACCCCGGTCCGCACCCTGGTGCGCCGGGTCAAGATCTGGACCCCCGTGGTCCTCCTCCTGGCCGTCGTCGTCGCGGTCGTGCAGTCCGTGCGCCCCCTCCCCCAGCCCACCCTCGACCTGACCGCGAAGGACACCTACACCTTCCCGGGTGCGAAGCCCGGCATCCCGTGGCCGGCCAGCGGAGAGGCCGCGCTGGAGGTCCAGGGCATCGGCAGCTTCGGTTCGTCCGGCGCCCAGAAGCCCGTGCCGATCGCGAGCGTGGCGAAGGTCATGACCGCGTACCTGATCCTGCGCGACCACCCGCTCAAGAGCGGCGAGGCCGGCCCCAAGATCAAGATCGACAAGGCCGCCGAGCAGCAGTCGGACGCGGGCCAGGAGTCCACCGTCAAGGTCACCGCCGGGGACAGCATCTCCGAGCGGGAGGCCCTGGAGGCCATCCTGCTGCCCTCCGCGAACAACGTGGCCCGTCTGCTCGCCCGCTGGGACGTCGGTTCGGAGAAGGCGTTCGTGACGAAGATGAACGCCGCCGCCAAGAGCCTCGGCATGGTCAACACCAGGTACACCGACCCCTCGGGCCTGACGGACTCCACGGTCAGCACGGCCGTGGACCAGGTGAAGCTGGCCCGGGCCGCCATGGCCAAGCCCGCCTTCCGCGAGGTCGCGGCGATGATGTCGTACGACGACTACAAGGGCGTCAACCACTCCAACTACAACCGCCTGGTCGGCCACGACAACGTCGTCGGCATCAAGACCGGCACCACCACCTCCGCGCTCGGCAACCTGGTCTTCGCGGCGAAGCAGCAGGTCGGCGGTGAGACCCGGACCGTCATCGGGGCCGTGCTGCGCCAGCCCGCCGGCGGTTTCGACAACACGATCATCAGCGGCGTCCTGGACGCGGGCAAGAAGCTGATGCAGGCCGCGCAGGGCGCGCTGAAGCCGGCGACGATCCTGAAGAAGGGGGACGTCGTCGGGTACGTCGACGACGGGCTCGGCGGCCGTACGCCGGTCGTGGCCACGAAGGACGTGACGGCGGCCGGCTGGTCCGGCCTGAAGGTGAAGCTGTCCTTCACCGCCGACGCCGTGCCGCACACGGCGAAGGCGGGCACCAAGGTCGGCTCGCTCACCGTGGGTGACGGTTCGGCCGCCGGTGCGGTGCAGGTGCCCGTGGCCCTGGAGAAGGACCTGACCGAACCCGGCTTCGCGGCCAAGCTGACCCGGCTCGGCTGAGACCGGCGCCGGCGGCACGGCCGGCCCGCACCCCGTCGACGGGCTACCGCGGCGGGGTGCGTGCTAGCGTCACGAAACGGGGCAGGCCGCCGGTCACGGGACGACGGGCGCCGGGGGACTGGACGGAAAGCGGCCGGGAACACACACCCGAGGGACACGGCCGAGAACAGAAGACGGGACACGGGGAGTGCCTTCAGGTGGCCACAACCGAGCCGACACGGGCCGACGACGCCGATCCGGACCCGGGATCAGGCCCGCGAATACCTCTGTCCACGAGGGACGCCATGGACACCAGGAACGTGACCGACACGGCGGACGCGACCGGCGCACCGGAGCCGTCTGACACGGACACCGACACCGGCACGGACCGTCACCAGGCCTCGCGGCCGGGCCGCCTCGCCCGTCTCCTCGTCTCCGCCGAACCGCTCCGGCAGCGGCTGCTGCGGCACCCGGTGCTGTCCGTCACCGCGCTCGCCGGTGCCCTGCACATCATCTGGTTCTTCACGTTCGCGAACAGCGGCGGCGACCTCGCGGCCCAGGACGCCTGGGCGGAGTTCGTCGGCCGGCACCCGGACTCGGCGTACAACCTCGCCTGGTACGGCGGCATGCACCCGGTGTCGTACAGCGTGGTGTCGCCGTACCTGATGTCGGTCCTCGGCGTCCGGACGACGATGATGATCGCCGGCACGGTCTCGGCGGGCCTGCTGACACTGGTCCTGATCCGCAGCCGGGCGGTGCGCAACCCGCTGTGGGTCGCGCTCGCCGGGGTCTTCGCGCTGCTGTGCAACGCGATCTCCGGGCGGGTGACGTTCGGGCTCGGCACGATGTTCGCGCTCGGCGCGGTCGCGGCCGTCTTCTGCTGGCCGTACAAGTGGCGGTACAAGCGGTGGGCGAAGGCGCTGGTCGCGGCCCCGCTGGCGGCGATCGCCACCATGGCCTCGCCGGTCGCCGGACTGTTCGTGGGCCTGGTCGCGGCCGCGCTCTTCCTGCAGAAGCGGCGGCCGGGCGCCTGGGCGCTGGGGCTCGCCCCCTCGGCCGTGGTCGCCGTGTCGGCGTGGCTGTTCCCGTTCTCCGGCACCCAGCCGATGACCTTCGGCTCGGTGGTCCTGCCGCTGCTGTACGGCCTGCTGTGCCTGTTCCTGGTCCCCAAGGAGTGGATCACGGTCCGGCTGACGGCGGCCGTCTACAGCCTCGGCGTCGTGCTGGTGTGGCTGATCAGCTCGCAGATCGGCTCGAACATCTCGCGCCTGCCGATGCTGTTCGCGGGTGCGGTGCTGCTCGCCGCGCTCCCCTACACCGTGCCGCGCTCGCGCAAGTGGTACCTGACCGTGCTGGCGCTCCTCGGCTTCGTCGGCTGGATCGGCTTCAAGACGGTCGACGACATCGTCCACACGACCCCGGCCGCCTCCTGGGCCCGGGAGCTCGCCCCGCTGGTCAACCAGTTGCAGAAGGTCGGCGCGGAGCGGGGGCGGGTCGAGGTGGTGCCGGCGCGCTCGCACCGCGAGGCCTCCGCGCTCGCGCCGTACGTCAACCTGGCCCGCGGCTGGAACCGGCAGGCGGACATGGAGCGCAACCCGCTCTTCTACGACGACACCCTGAACTCGGCGAACTACCACGAGTGGCTGCAGCGCTGGGCCGTGCACTTCGTGGTGCTGCCGAAGGACAACCCGGACGGGGACGGCGGGGTGCGCGAGCGGTCGCTGCTGCAGCGCGGGATGCCCTACCTGGAGCAGATCTGGGGCGACGCGAACTGGCAGCTGTTCAAGGTGACCGACCCGGCGCCGCTCGCCGAGCCCAACGCGGTGGTGGACCGGGCCGAGCAGGGCGAGATGACGCTCGAGGTGAGCCGGCCGGGGCGGATCCTGATCAGGATCCCGTACTCGCCGTGGCTGAGCATCGTCGACGACCAGGGCAAGAGCCTGACGTACCAGAAGATCAACGCCTGCCTGATGCCCACGGCCGAGGACACCGACGGCGACAAGTGGACCGTCCTGGTCGCCCCGCGCGCCGGCACCTACCACCTGGCCGCTCCGTACCAGCTGCCGCGCGGCACCCCCTGCCCCGACACGGTGAAGTCCGCCCAGGGGTCCGAGGGGTCCCAGGGCCGGAAGTAGCCGCTCGGCGCCCGAGAGGGGCGCGGCCATGGTCTCCCTCGCATCACCTGTGTTCATGTAGGTGAACGAGGGTCACTACAACGAACATTTTTACGCGCTCTTGACCTTCCTCTTCCTTGCCGTGCGTACACGCTGGAAACCAGAGTTCACATGCCTGACCTTGGCTGCGAACCCTGGAAGGGGACACATGAACGGTCTCGACTGGGCCGTGCTGATCGGCTACTTCGGTGTGATGGTCGCGATCGGCGTCTGGTCGCACAAGCGCGTGGACAACGTCAGCGACTTCTTCACGGCAGGCGGCAAGATGCCGTGGTGGCTGTCCGGCATCTCGCACCACATGTCGGGCTACAGCGCGGTGATGTTCACCGGGTACGCGGGCATCGCCTACACCTACGGCGTCACGTCCTTCGTCACCTGGTCCTTCCCGATCGCGCTCGGCATCGCCGTCGGCTCGAAGCTGTTCGCGCCGCGCATCAACCGGCTGCGCTCCCGGCTCCACGTGGCCTCTCCGCTGGAGTACCTGAAGAACCGCTACAACCTCTCCACCCAGCAGGCGCTCGCCTGGTCGGGCATGCTGCTGAAGATCGTGGACGTGGGCGCCAAGTGGGCGGCGATCGCGACCCTGCTGTCGGTCTTCACCGGGGTGTCGCTGAACCAGGGCATCCTCATCACCGGCGCGATCACCGCGATCTACTGCACGATCGGCGGCCTGTGGGCGGACGCGCTGACCGAACTCGGCCAGTTCGTCATCCAGTTGCTGGCCGGCATCTCGATGTTCGTCGCGGTCGTGCTGAAGCTGAACGACAAGGGCATCGGCTTCCTCGGCGCCTGGGACGAGCCCGCGCTGCACGGCCACGGCAAGCCCCTGGTCGGGCCGTACGGCACGGTGTTCCTGCTCGCCTTCCTCTTCATCAAGCTCTTCGAGTACAACGGCGGCATGCTCAACCAGGCCCAGCGCTACATGGCGACGGGCAGCGCCCGCGAGGCCGAGCGCTCGGCCCGGCTGTCGTCGGTGCTGTGGCTGGTCTGGCCGGTGGTGCTGTTCTTCCCGATGTGGATGTCGCCGCTCCTCGTGCACGCGCAGAAGCCGGACGGCTCCGACTCCTACGGCCTGATGACCGAACAGCTGCTGCCGCACGGCCTGCTGGGCCTGGTCATCGTCGGCTTCTTCTCGCACACGATGGCCATGTGCTCCTCCGACGCCAACGCGATCGCCGCGGTGTTCACGCGGGACGTGGCGCCGGTGCTGTCCCCGCGGGCGCGGGCCTGGGGCGAGCGCTCGGGCCTGATCGCGGCCCGGGTGACGACGGTCGTCTTCCTCGGCCTGTCCATGGCGGTGGCGACCCAGGTCAACTCCCCCGCCTTCAAGGACATCATCACGGTCGTCATCAAGTGGGTGGCGGGCCTGATGGGCCCGATCGCGATCCCGATGATGCTGGGCCTGCTCCGCGCGTTCCGCCGCTCCGGCCCGACGGCGGCGCTCACCAGCTGGGCCGCGGGCCTGCTGGCGTTCTGGCTGGTGAACTACCCCGTCAACTGGAACGTGGACGGCGGAGTGCCGCTGCAGTACCAGGTCTCGGTGCCGCTCGCGGTGTCCCTGGTGCTGTACATCGTGATCGGCTTCGTGAAGCCGGAGGACACCCCCGAGCGGCTGGCGATCATCGAGCGGGTCAACTCCGACGGCGACGGGCCGGGCGGCGCGGCGGGGATGGCCGCGGTCCCGACGCCGGCGGGTGCGGGCGACGACGTGGTGGGGACCCAGACGCCCTGACCCGGCACACTCCCGCCCCGGGGCGATCGCGAAAAGGGTCCGGTCCAGGTGACCGGGCCCTTTTCGCGCTGCTCCGGACGGCTCCCCACCGCTCGCTCACGCCGTGAGAGCGCTCTCTCGGACACCTCTCCTGTGCCCCGAACACGCCCCAAGGGAGTTACAACCAGGTGAAATCAGGTCGCTCATTGTGTTGACGCGTTCATGATGCGCTCCCTACCCTCGCGTCGTGAGAGCGCTCTCAGAACGGCCGAACACGCGGCACCCCACGTCAGGAGAGTTCGGATGTCCAGCGACACGGACCGGCCAAGACCCGCCGGCAGCCTTCCCCCACGCAGAACCGTATACAGCCCGCATGTCCTGGTGTTCGGGGTGGTCGCGGCCCTCCTCGGCACGGTGCTGGCCGTGTTCGCCCCCCACCCGGCGAGCGCCGCCACGGTGGGCCAGGGCAGCTACACCACCCAGCCTCCCGGCCCGTTGCCCTCGGGCTGCGCGGACCTGTCCACCAACCCGCGCCACTGGGTCACGGCCAACGCCCCGTCGGGGGCCGTGCCGACCAACGACTGGTGGTCGTCCATCCTCTGGAAGCGCACCAACTGCGCCTACGGCGAGCCGCTGTTCGCGCAGCCGCTGGGCTTCAAGGCCCAGTCGGGCGGACTCGGCTTCTCGTACAGCACCACGCCGGCGATCTCCGGCAGCGCCAAGGGCGTGGGCGAGTACCACTTCAACTACACCGAGGACTTCGTCGCCGGCGTGGCCGGCCTGGGCGCTCCCGAGGTGAAGGTCGACGACTGGAGCGACTGGACCGTCAGCCCCGTCCTGAGCGACGGCGCGCACACGCTGCGGGCGACCATCGGCTCCGGTCTGCCGTTCGCGTACTTCCGGGCGACCGGTGGCGACGCGCAGATCAAGGTGGCCTCCGGCGCGACGGCCGGCGTGTGGTCCCACTCCGGTTCGATGCTCGGCTACACCATCGCCGGGCACGACTACGTCGCCTTCGCCCCGAGCGGTGCCACCTGGTCGGTCGACGGCTCCGGCACCACCTTCACCTCCTCGCTCGGCGGCAAGGACTACTTCTCGATCGCCGTGCTGCCGACCACGCCGTCCACCTCGGCCGCCGACCGGGCCGCGCTGGCGGACGAGTACGCCAAGTACGCCTACAACCACGTCACCGGGACCGCGGTGTCGTACACGTACGACGAGGCGAGCAGCACCGTCACGACGAAGTACAGCTACACCACCACCGCCCTCGAGGGGACCGGCAAGGCCACGGTCGCCGCGCTGATGCCGCACCAGTGGCGCAACCTCGCCGGCGGCACCCCGCTGGCGCAGAAGTACATCTCCTCGCGCGGCCCGCTGAAGGTGCTCACCGGCATCACGTCCTTCACGACGTCGATGGTCTTCCACGGCGTGCTCCCCGAGGTGCCGGCCGTCGCCGACAGCTCCGGGGCCGACGCCACCACCCTGCAGAACTACCTGAACGCGGAGAAGGCCGACCCGACCCGGCAGCAGAGCGACGACACCTACTGGACCGGCAAGGGCCTCGGCCGCGCCGCCCGCCTGGCGGAGATCGCCGACCAGACCGGCAACAAGGACGTGCGCGACGCCGCCCTCGCGGCGATCAAGTCCAAGCTGACGGACTGGTTCACCGCCTCGCAGAACGAGACGGGCCACCTGTTCTACTACGACGACAAGTGGGGCACCCTGATCGGCTACCCGGCCTCCTACGGGTCCGACCAGGAGCTGAACGACCACCACTTCCACTACGGCTACTACATCGCCGCGGCCGCGACCCTCGCCAAGTTCGATCCGGCCTGGGCCAGTTCGAGCCAGTACGGCGGCATGGTGGACCTGCTGATCCGCGACGCCAACAACTACGACCGCGCCGACAAGCGCTTCCCCTACCTGCGTGACTTCGACATCTACAGCGGTCACGACTGGGCCTCCGGCCACGGCTCGTTCGCCGCGGGCAACAACCAGGAGTCCTCGTCCGAGGGGATGAACTTCGACAACGCCCTCATCCAGTGGGGCATCGCGACCGGCGACAAGACGGTCCGGGACGCCGGCATCTACATGTACACCACGCAGGCCGCCGCCATTCAGGACTACTGGTTCGACACCAAGGACGAGATCTACCCGAGCGACTTCCCGCACAAGGAGGTCGGCATGGTCTGGGGCAACGGCGGCGCGTACTCGACCTGGTTCTCCAGCGCCCCCGAGCAGATCCAGGGCATCAACCTGCTCCCGGTGACCGGCGGCCACCTCTACCTGGGCGACGACCCCGCCTACGTCAGGGCCAACTACCAGGAGATGCTCGACCAGAGCGGCAAGACCCAGCCGACCATCTGGACGGACATCTGGTACGAGTACCAGGCCCTCGGCGACGGTGACGCGGCCCTGGCCAACTTCCGCGCCAACAACGGCTTCACCTCCGAGGAGGGCGAGAGCAAGGCGCACACCTTCCACTGGATCCGCAACCTGGCCGCGCTCGGCACCGTGGACACCACCGTCACCGCCGACAGCCCGCTGACCGCGGTCTTCACCAAGAGCGGCCGGCGCACCTACGTCGCGTCCAATGTGACGGCCGACGACACGACCGTGCACTTCTCCGACGGGACCGCCGTGCAGGTGCCCGCCGGCAAGACGGTGGCCTCCGGCGCCCAGAACTGGAGCGGCGGCACCGCGACGGGCGGCGTCCAGTCGAGCCCGAGCCCCAGCCCGACCGTCACGGACTCCGCCAGCCCGAGCCCCTCGCCGTCGGACAGCGCGTCGCCGAGCCCCTCCCCGTCGGCCACCGCGGGTTCCTCCCCGGACCTGTACCTGCAGTCCGACAGCACCCTGGCGGGCACGGCGGGCAGCGACGGCAGCGTCACCGTGGCGGCCGGCGACGGGACCAACCACGACGGCACCCCGTACCAGCCGGTCACCCTGACCGCCAAGGGGCTGAACCTGAAGTACAACGGGGCCACCACGACCTTCGACCTGTCGGTCGACGCCAAGCAGGCCGTGGGCAACGGCGTGCAGATGCGGGTGTCCTACGACTGCACCGGCGACGGCAGCTGGGACCGGGTGGAGACCTACCGCTACTTCGCCACCGACCCGATCACCGGCTGGGAGCACTACAAGGACACCCAGGGGCTGCTCTCCTCCCAGGGCACCATGTGCGGCAGCCTGACGGGCGGCACCGTACGGGCGGAGGTGTGGAACGCGATCGGCAACAACCCCAGCACCCTGGGCACGGGCAATCTGTCCGTGCTGCACCTGCCCTTCGCCTGAGGCACCTGAGGTACGTGTGAGGTGTCGTTGACCGAGCCCTAGGCTCCGCGCGGATACCGCGCCAGCCATCCCGGGGAGGACCCGGCGGGTCCGTGCAGCGCGGGCCCCTGGGTCATCTCCATGGCGAAGTCGTCGGCGAGTTCCAGCATCGTGGGACGGCCCTCCAGTTCGGCCAGCCAGGCCGGCGGGAGGGCCGTCTCGCCGTGCAGGGCGCCGAGGAGACCGCCGGTGAGGGCGCCCGCCGCGGCGGAGGGCCCGCTCTGGTTCACCGCCAGGCACAGGCCGTGCCGTACGTCCTCCCCCACCAGCGCGCAGTACACGGAGGCCGCCAGCAGCCCGTCCGCGGTGCCGTCGCCGGCCAGCTCCTCCACCCGGGCCGGGCCCGGCATCCCCTGCCGGACCGCGCCCAGCGCGTGCTGCAGCGCGTCGGAGACCGGCTGGTGGCCGGGGCGGGCGGCGAGCAGGGCCAGCGCCCGCTGCACGGCGCCGTCCAGGCTCTCCCCGCGCGCGAGGCCGTGCACGATGACGGCGTACGCGCCCGCCGAGAGGTAGGCGATGGGGTGCCCGTGGGTCTGCGCCGCGCACTCCACGGCCAGCTGGGCGACGAGCTGCGGCTCCCAGCCGACCAGCAGCCCGAAGGGAGCGGACCGGGCCACGGCCTCGGGGCCCAGTTCGCCGGGGTTCTTGGGCGCCTCCAGCGTCCCCATCGTCTCGTCCCCGAGGCCGATGAGCAGCGCCCGGGTCGGGTCGCGGCGGGCGTACAGCCACTCCTCCCGCGCGAGCCAGCCGTCGTCCTCGCGGCGCTCGTCCGGGCCCCAGTCGCGCTGGGTGGCCGCCCACCGCAGATACGCCCGGTGCAGGTCGGTCGGCGGATGCCAGGCGCCGGTGTCCCGGCGGACCTGGGCGCGTATGAGGCCGTCCACGGTGAACAGGGTCAGCTGGGTGTGGTGGGTGACCGTGCCGCGCCCGCCGTGGCCGAAGGCGAGGTCGAGCAGCCCCTCGGGGCCGTACTCCGACCGGATCTCGTCCAGGGCCAGCGCGTCGGCGGGGCCGCCCAGCGCGTCGCCGACGGCGGCGCCGAGCACGGTGCCGCGCACCCGGCTGCGAAAGTCCTGCTGCTCGGCACGGCCCCAGACGGCACCGGTCGTCGCACCCACCAGACCTCCTCGGGGCACCGTCCGTATGTACGACGCTGAGCACTGTAATCGACCGGGAACGGTGGGTTCACGGGGGCAAACCGGCCGTGGCGGAGCATTGGCGCACAGCTGTGGGCGCTTTGCCGCCCCCGGGTGGTCTGGCGTGGCGAGGAAGCCGACGAAGCCGCGTCCGCCGAGGATGTCGTACGCGCGCAGTCCGCCCTCGCGGTCGATCGGCCGGTCAGGCCCGGTCCGTCACAGGCCGGCCTCCGCCTCGGCCGTCTCGCGAATCGCGCGGATCTCCGCGATGGCCGCCTCCGGGTCCTGCTCCCCCGCATCGACGACCCGCTCAAGCTCTCGCAGTCGTGCCGCTCGTTCGGGGTGCCGCTCGATGGCCACGAACACCGCCCACGAGTGAACGAAGGCTCGCAGCGGCGCGAGGCTCTGGGTCTGCTGCGCGTTCGTCGTGGCTTCGAAGAGGTGCTGCGTCAGAGCCGGGACCTTGCTCGGAGCGATACGCGCGACCGCCGCGCGGAGCGCGTCCGGCGTGAGCTCGGGCATGGGGATCAGCGGTCCGTACGGGCCGTCGGTCTGAGCGCTCACGGTGACCTCCGGTGCGGGTGGCTCGGTCCTCGTACGGTACCGGTGGAGCCTGCGGTACGGCGCTGACGTAGCGCTCGCCGTCGGTCCCGCGTCCAGGCTCATGCGGTGGCCACGGATGGCCGGCGGTAGCGGCAGCGGCCCTGTACGGGGAGTGGATCGGATTGACTTCGGAATGTGTTCCGAAGTACCGTCGAGTCATGTCCACACCCACGGTTGCCTTCTCCGAACTTTCGAAGAACTCGAAGCGAGTCGCCGAGACACTCGACCGTACGCAGCGTGTGCACATCACCCGTAGGGACGGCGAGGACCTCTACCTGACGACGGCGCGCCATGACCAGCAGCGGGAGGAGACGGCGGACATCACGGCCCGCCTGCTCGGCGCCCTCGTCCGCAGCGACGCCGGCGAAAGAGCCATACAGCACGCCCTCCCGACGGTCTTCCCATGGGTCCGACACCTGTCGGCGGACGAGCTGAAGCAGTTCGTGACAGAACTCATCGACGCCACTCATGACGTGGCCGATCTGGACGTTCACGGCAACCTGCACCGGGTCGTCGTCGAATGGCGCGCGACGGCACGCATCCTCGCCGACCCGGAGCTCACCGCCCGTCTCACCCGCCGGCTGCCGGACGAAGACCACGGCGAGGTGACCGCTCCGTGACCCCGAAACGCGGCGACGACGTCGCCCCACCGCCGGTCGGAGAGGAGTGGCGCCTGCGATTCGCCACGAACGAGGCGGCGAAAGGCTGGGGAGAACTGGGTGCGGAGGCACCGGGAAACACCCGCCGCTGCTTCGAGGCGCTCCGCAGGGATCCGCTTTTCCGAGCGGACCCGGACCGTCAACACCGACTCCGTGGCCGACTTGCCACGGGGAATCTCGGCGGCCGTGATTACCCCCAGTGGGAGTACGAGGTGACGGCAAGCGGTCGCGTGCGCTACCTCGTCGACGAAGCACGCCGCACGGTTCACCTCGTGTGCGCATCCACCCGCCACCCCAAGGACACCGAGTAATTTCCCTCCTGGCCCCCTGTGCGGCCCTCGTGTGCGGCCCTCGGACCGACGTGGACGATCGCCGGGGAATGACGGTCGACGTGGGTGTTCAGCGTGCCGGTGACGGCGGGAAGACGGCTCCCGTGTAGCCATTCCAGTCGACAGGTCGAGGAAGCACCCGCCGGAACAGTAGCCCACCCCCACTCTCTGCGGTGACGAGATCGACACGGAGGGTGAGCATGGAGGACGAGGAGGCCGAGGCCGTTCTCAGGGCCGTCGGGCGGCAGGTCAAGGTGTGGCGGGAGGCGGCCGGCCTCACGCAGCCGGAGCTGGGGGCCGCCATCGGGTACGGGGAGGATCTCGTCTCGGCGGTGGAGCGGGGGCGGCGGGTTCCCCAGCCGGAGTTCTTGGACAACGCCGACCAAGCGCTGGGCGCCGGCGGCAAGTTGTCGGCCATGAAGGTCGACGTGGAGAAGGCCCGCTATCCGAAGAACGTGCGGGACCTGGCCAAGCTGGAGGACGAGGCCGTGGAGATGGGGGCGTACGTCAGCCATCACATCCATGGACTGCTGCAGACCCCCGAGTACGCCCAGGCGGTGTACACGTTGCGGCGACCGGCGTACACCGAGGAGGAGATCGAGCGACTGGTCGCCGCACGCATGGCGCGGAAGACCGTCTTCGACCGAGTGCCCCGGCCGCTGATCACGTTCGTCCAGGAGGAGGTGACGCTGCTCAGGCCCGTCGGTGGCAGGCCGGTTCTGCGCAGACAACTCGAACACCTACTGGAGGTGGGCAGGTTGCCGCACGTCGCGATTCAGGTGATGCCCACGGATCGCGACGACCATGCCGGGCTCAGCGGACCCATTCGGCTGCTGAAACTCCGTGGTGGCAAGACACTTGGACACCTGGAGGTGCAGTTGCACAGCCGCGTGATCAGCGATCCCCGCGAGGTACAGATCCTCGAAATGCGCTATGGGATGATCCGAGCGCAGGCCCTTTCGCCCCGAGAGTCACTGACCTTCATCGAGAAAGTGCTGGGAGCAGAGACATGAACCCCACGCCGCTGGAGTGGTTCAAGAGCAGCCACAGCAGCGCTGACGGCCCCGACTGCGTCGAGGTGGCGATAACCCCCGCAACCGTCCACATCCGCGACTCCAAGAACAGAGACGGCGCCCGGCTCGCCGTGACTCCCGCCTCCTGGCTGGACTTTGTTGGCGCAATGCGTGCGGCGGAGGGCAGGTCGTAGCGGGAAGAATTCCGCCATGACCACCACCCCCACACGCCACAACGGCCTCAGTCTCGCCGCCGGGGTCCTGACCGGCGTCCTCGCCCTCTACATCGCCCTGGTCGCCCTCGGGAACATCACCGACTTCGGGACCAACCAGCAGTTCGTGCGGCATGTGCTGGCGATGGACACGACGTTCAAGGACGACCACCTGATGTGGCGGGCGATCACCAGTACGGGACTTCAGGACACCGCCTACGTGGCGATCATCGTGTGGGAGACGGTGGCGGCCCTGGTGCTGATAGCGGGGACGTACCTGTGGGCGCGGCGGGATCAGGACCGTGCCCGGCGGTTCTCCACCTACGGGCTGCTGATGCTCGTGCTGCTCTTCGGTGCCGGGTTCATCGCCATCGGCGGGGAGTGGTTCGCCATGTGGCAGTCGAAGACCTGGAACGGGCTGGAGGCGGCGACCCGGGTGCTCGTGCTGACCGGGCTCGCGCTGATCGTCAACCTGCTGCCCGCCCGGCGGGGCGACGCCACATGACGACGGCCGCCCTGTGGTCCGTACACCGATGGACCACAGGGCGGCGCCGGCCTGGCGGCCCGGTCCTACTTCAGGTGCCGGTCGAAGAACCGGGTGCCGTCCTCCAGCTCGAACCACGGGGTGCCGGTGTGGCCGCCCAGGTTGGCGTGCAGCGTCTTCTCCTTGCTGCCGAAGGCGTCGAACAGGTCCAGAGCCCGCTGCCGGGGGTTCCCTTCGTCGTCCCACTGCAGCAGGAACAGCAGCGGAACGGTGACCTGACGGGCCTCTTCGCGCTGGGCGCGGGGCACGTAGCCACCGGCGAAGAAGCCGGCGGCCGCGATGCGCGGCTCGGCCACCGCCAGCCGGATGCCGAGGGCGGTCCACCCCCCGGAGTACCCGACCGGGCCGCGGACCCCGGGCAGCTCCAGGAGGGCGTCCAGAGTGGTCCGCCATTCCGGGACCGCGTTCTCGACCAGCGGGCCGATGAGGGACTCGAAGAGCTCGTCGACCGGCTCGCCGGCCTGCATCGCCCGCCGGAGGTCGGCACGGGCCTGCTCGTGAGCGGCGGAACGGGGGCGGTCACCGCACCCGGCGGCGTCGATGGTGGCCACCGCGTAGCCGCGCGCCGCGGTGTACCGGGCCCGGGCCACCAGCCGGGGGTCCGCCTTGGGCAGGCCGTTGTTGTGGGCCATCAGGATCAGCGGAGCGGGATCAGCGGCGGATTCAGGCGTCCACAGGGTGCCGGGGATCTCGCCGAGGGTGAACTCGCGCTCGACGACGCCTTCGTCAAGGCGCTGTTCGGAAGTGAAGCGCATGGTCGTGCCTTTCGGGAGTGCGCTGGAACGGCGCTCCCGGACGACCTATCGCCCGACCGTGACTCCTGAGGAGAGCACCCATGTCGATACGTTCACGGGTACCACCTCCTCGTTCTCTCGCACGGCCACCGGAAAAGTAGCAGTGGTCGCCGTGGTCCGCCAGCGGGTTTTCCCGGCCGTGCCCGGCGGGGCGCCGCTACTGGACGACGGACACCTTGGAGCCCGTGTCGCCGAACGACCACAGGGCGGCCCCGTCCTGCTTGTGCATGCGGATGCCGCCCAGCTTCTGGCCGCCTGCGGGCGGGGGCGAGGAGCCGTCGAGGGCGTTGGAGAAGGCTATGTTCACGCCCTCCACCTTGGTGAAGTACATGACGTGCTCGATCTCGACGCCGTCCGAGCCCTTCAGGGACTGGATGCGCAGGGTGACCGAGTAGCGGCCGGGCTGCGGGTTCACCGTGCCCGGCCACACCGGGAAGGTACGGGTCGCGTGGCCGGTCGCGTCGACCAGCCACACCCGCTTCTCGCCGACGGAGTAGACGATCCGGCGGCCCGTTCCGGAGCCGTCGGGCAGGGCCGGCGGCGCCGAGGGCTTCGGGTCCGCGGAGGCGTGCGGGCGCGGCGACGCCGACGCCGACGCGCGGGGCCCGGCCGTCGCGGCCGTGGGATGCGGCCCGTGCTCCGCCTGGACGGCGAGGGCGACGACGGCGGCGGTCGCTCCCACCGTCAGTCCGGAGACCCAGGCCCATGAGGGCAGCAGTCGGCCAGCCACGGGTACGCATCTCCTCCGCTACGAGTCCCCGACTCGGCACCGGGGTCGGATCATCGTACTCAGTCCAGGACCGGCAGCAGTTCCGGCAGGTGCCCGTCGGACGCCTCCGCCGCCCGCCGCCGCTCCTCGGGGACCTCGCCGTACAGGGTCGTCCGGGGCTTGGCCGGGCGGCCGGCCGCCTCGGCGACCGCCACCAGGTCCCGGATGGACTTGTAGGAGCCGTAGGAGGAGCCCGCCATGCGGGAGATCGTCTCCTCCATCAGGGTCCCGCCCAGGTCGTTCGCGCCCGAGCGCAGCATCTCCGCCGCCCCCTCGGTGCCCAGTTTGACCCAGCTCGTCTGGATGTTGGGGATCCAGGGGTGCAGGAGGAGGCGGGCCATCGCGGTGACCGCCCGGTTGTCCCGCAGGGAGGGGCCGGGCCGTGCGATGCCCGCGAGGTACACCGGTGCGTTGGTGTGGATGAAGGGCAGGGTGACGAACTCGGTGAAGCCGCCGGTCTCGCGCTGGATCCCGGCGAGGGTGCGCAGGTGGCCCAGCCAGTGGCGGGGCTGGTCCACGTGGCCGTACATCATCGTCGAGGACGAGCGGATGCCCAGCTCGTGGGCCGTCCTGATCACCTCGGTCCAGGTCGCCGCGGGCAGCTTGCCCTTGGTCAGGATCCAGCGGACCTCGTCGTCCAGGATCTCCGCGGCGGTGCCGGGGACGGAGTCCAGGCCGGCGTCCTTGGCGGCGGACAGCCACTCGCGGATCGACAGGCCGGTGCGCGTGGCGCCGTTCACGACCTCCATGGGCGAGAAGGCGTGCACGTGCATGCCGGGGACCCGCTCCTTCACCGCCCGCGCGATGTCGAAGTAGGCGGTGCCGGGCAGGTCGGGGTGGATGCCGCCCTGCATGCAGACCTCGACCGCGCCCACGTCCCAGGCCTGCTGGGCGCGGTCGGCGACCTGGTCCAGGGAGAGGGTGTAGGCGTCGGCGTCGGTGCGGCGCTGGGCGAAGGCGCAGAAGCGGCAGCCGGTGTAGCAGACGTTGGTGAAGTTGATGTTGCGGGTGACGATGTACGTCACGTCGTCGCCGACGGCGGACCTGCGCACGTCGTCGGCCACCCGGCACAGCGCGTCCAGTGCCGGGCCGTCCGCGTGCAGCAGGGCCAGGGCCTCGGCGTCGGTGAGCCGCGTCGGGTCGTCGGCCGCCGTGCGCAGGGCCTGGCGTACGTCCGTGTCGATGCGCTCGGGCGCCATGCCGGGTGCCGCCGCCTCGCGCAGGGCCGCCCAGTCGCCGTAGACCTCGTCGAAGTCCTCGCGGCGGTCGCCCGTGCGGCCCTCGGTGTCGATCGTGCGGTGCAGGTCCGTGCGGCCGGTGGGGACGAAGGCCTCCTCCGGCTCCTGCCACGGGTGTCCCTCGACCACCGCGTCCGGGCGCGCGAGTCCGGTCTCCGGGTCGGCGAGGGCCGCCACGTGCGGGCGCAGGCGCGGGTCCAGCCAGGGTTCGCCGCGGCGGACGAACTCGGGGTAGACGCAGAGGCGTTCGCGCAGTTCGAAGCCCGCGGCCCGGGACTTCTCGGCCAGTTCCTCGATCTGCGGCCAGGGGCGTTCGGGGTTGACGTGGTCGATGGTGAGCGGGGAGACCCCGCCCCAGTCGTCGATGCCCGCGCCGATCAGCCGCTCGTACTCGGAGTCGACCAGGTTCGGCGGGGCCTGCAGGCAGGCGCCCGGGCCCATGATGTGCCGGGCCACGGCCACCGTGGCGACCAGGTCGTCGAGCTCGGCGTCCGGCATGCCGCGCATCGCCGTGTCCGGCTTGGCGCGGAAGTTCTGGATGATGAGTTCCTGGATGCCGTGGTAGGCGCGGGCGACCTTGCGCAGGGCGAAGAGGGACTCCGCGCGCTCCTCGAAGTTCTCGCCGATGCCGATGAGCAGGCCGGAGGTGAAGGGGACGGAGGAGCGGCCGGCGTCCTCCAGGACGCGCAGCCGTACGGCCGGTTCCTTGTCCGGGGAGCCGTGGTGCGGTCCGCCGGGCTCGGACCACAGGCGGGTCGCGGTGGTCTCCAGCATCATGCCCATGGAGGGCGCGACGGGCTTCAGGCGCTGGAAGTCGGTCCAGGTCATGACGCCGGGGTTCAGGTGGGGCAGCAGGCCGGTCTCCTCCAGGATGCGGATGGAGACGGCGCGGACGTAGGCGATCGTGTCGTCGTAGCCGTGCGCGTCGAGCCACTCGCGCGCTTCCGGCCACCGGTCCTCGGGCTTGTCGCCGAGGGTGATCAGCGCTTCCTTGCAGCCGAGGGCGGCGCCCTTGCGGGCGATGTCCAGCACCTCGTCCGGGGACATGAACATCCCGTGTCCGGCGCGGCGCAGCTTGCCGGGGACGGTGACGAACGTGCAGTAGTGGCACTTGTCCCGGCACAGCCGGGTGAGGGGGACGAAGACGCTCTTGGAGTAGGTGATGACGCCGGGGCGGCCCGCCTGTTCCAGGCCCGCGTCGCGCACCCGGGCGGCGGACGCGGCGAGGTCGGTCAGGGCCTCGCCGCGCGCCTGGAGCAGCACCGCGGCCTCGGAGACGTCGAGGGCGACGCCGTCCCGGGCACGTTTGAGGGCGCGACGCATGGAGTTCTCGGTGGGGCCGGTTCCGGAGGTCGCGGAAGTGGTCATCCCCCGAGGATATGACTCCGCCGGTCCGGCACGGCCGGGGGCGTCCCGGGGGCCGGTGTGCCTGGCCGTGCGGCTGGCCGCCCGCCGCCGGGGCGCCTACCGTGGACCGGGTGACGACCCTGCGCGGCACTCTCCCGCCCGGCTGCCCGGACTACGTCCACCTTCCCTTCGAAGTCCCGTCCGGGACAGCCGAGTTGAAGGTGTCCTACACCTACGACAGGCCTTCCGTCCCCGCCGGCACCCCCGGCAACGCGCTCGACATCGGGCTCTTCGACGAGCGGGGTGCCGAGGCCGGCGGAGCGGGGTTCAGGGGCTGGTCCGGAGGGGCCCGGGGAGGGTTCTTCGTGCGGACTGACGACGCGACGCCCGGGTACCTGCCGGGGCCGCTGAACCCCGGCACCTGGTACGTCGTCCTGGGCCCCTACACCGTGGCCCCGCAGGGGCTGTCGTACGAGGTGACCGTCACGCTCGTCCCCGGAGCGGCCGGTGAGGCGCCCGCGCCGGTGTATCCGCCCGAACGGGTGCCGGGCCGGGGGCGGGACTGGTACCGGGGCGACTGCCATCTGCACTCCTGGCACTCCGACGGGCGCCGCACCCCGGCCGGGATCGCCGCGGCGGCGCGTGCGGCCGGGCTGGACTTCGTGAACAGCTCCGATCACAACACCTTTGCCTCGCACGCTCATTGGGCCGACGCGGCGGGCGGCGACCTGCTGGTGCTGCTGGGCGAGGAGGTCACCACCAGGAACGGCCACGTGCTGGCCGTCGGCACCGATCCGGGCACTTTCGTCGACTGGCGGTACCGGGCCCGGGACGGGCGCTGGGCACACGCCGCGCGGGAGATCCGGCGCGGCGGCGGTCTGGTCGTACCGGCCCATCCGTACGCCGACTGCCTGGGGTGCTCCTGGAAGTTCGGGTTCGCCGAGGCGGACGCGGTGGAGGTGTGGAACGGGGTGTGGACGCCCGACGACGAGGTGGCGCTGGCGGCCTGGGACGGCATGCTCGCCGCCTCGGTGCGCGGCGACGGGGCGTGGCTGCCGGCCATGGGCGGCAGTGACGCCCACCGGGCCCCGGACGTCGTCGGGCATCCGCAGACCGTCGTCCTCGCCGAGGAACTGAGCCGGCGGGCCGTCCTGGCGGGGCTGCGGGCGGGGCGGTCGTACGTGGCGGAGTCGAAGGCCGTCGCCCTGGACCTCACCGTCAGCGCCGACAGCGGCGAACGGGCCGGTCCCGGGGAGCGGTTGACCGTGGACGCGGGCACGCCGGTGACCGTCCGGCTGGACGTCTCGGGCGCCCCGCGCTGCTCGGCGCGTCTGGTCACCGACCAGGGCGTGGTGCTGCGCGGCGGTCCGCTGCCCGTGTCGGGGGCGGGGGTGGTGCGGTGGTCGACGACGGCGGCCCGCGCGGCCTACGTGCGCGCGGAGTTGCGGCACGAGACGGCGCTCGGGCCGGTGCCCGGGGCGATGGCCGCGTTCACCAATCCGGTCTTCCTCGGGGCGGCCGGCGGGGCGTGAGCCGCGCGGGGCCGTCAGCTCCGTGCGGCCCTCGTCCGCTGCCGGACCTCGATGAGCGTCGCCACGGCACGCAGCCAGCGGGCGGCGGTGTCGTCGGCGGGGACACCGGCCGCGAGCTCGGTGCCGGCCGCCAGCCAGTCGCGTACGACGGCCGTGGCCTCCGGCCGCGGCAGCGGCTCGGCGAGCCCGGCGGCGTAGGCGAGGCCGCCGGCCCGGACGACGTCGGCGAGGAAGGCCACCGAGCGCGGCTGGGTGCCGAGGCGGTCGAGCAGCACCGCCGCGCCCGCCGCGCCGTCGCCGAACAGGGCGGTGCGGCGGGGGCCGGGGGGCGCGGTGAGGCCGTAGCGGAGCAAGGTCGGGACGTCGAGCTCCGCCAGCTCGTCGTCGGTGCGGTCCGGGGGCTGCGGGACGGGGTTCGTCACGGGGTTCACGTTCCGGTGTCGGTGGTGCCGGTCGTCGGTGGTGCCGGCCGGCTCAGCGGACGGTGACGGTGTAGGTGACGCGCTTCGGTGCGGACTGCCGGACCGGCCCGGTCGGCGAAGGGGCCGGGGTGCCGCCGCCCGCCTCGTCGCAGGTGGTGGCGAACGTGCAGTGGGTCAGCACGATCCCGGTGCTGCCCCTGCCGGTGGCCTCGAAGGTGAAGGTGAGGCTGCTGCCGCCGCCGGCCACGTGCTCGTCGCCGGAGTCCGAGGCGCTGTGCTGCCCGCGCTCGCGGACCACGCCGGCGTCGGGCCGGGGGTCGGACAGGTACCAGTGCTCACGGGTGGAGGCGTTCTGGTGGACGGTCAGCGTGAAGCGCTGCCCGACCTTCGCCGCGATGCGGGGCTGGTCGGTGGGGTGCGCGACGGGGGCGGGCTCGTCGGTGCCCGACCCGCAGCCCGCGACGAGCGCGAGCAGCGCGACCGCCGCGACGGCGCCGCCCGCCGCCCTGCCGCGGCGCAAGAGGCTCCGCCTACTTCGCCGTAGGGAGGTACACGCTGTACGCGTCGCTGAGTCCACTGTCCGCTGCCTTGCCCATGTGTCCGTTGATGAAGTCGTTCTCGCTGACCCAGGTCGTCGAGCCCCAGGGGTTGTAGACCTGCAGCATGTCGCCCTGCTGGGCGATGATGGTCATCGCGTGGGCGCCGTCCTTGCCCTGGACGTCGACGGGGACCGGGCGGCCGTCCGCGACCGCCTTCTCGACGTCGGTCAGCGCCGCCCTGCGGTCGTCGGCGCCGTCCAGGTCGCGGCGCTGGTAGTCGTCGCCGGTGGCGGCGCCGATGGTGGAGTCCGCGATGTGCTCCTGCCCGTCGGGGCCCATGCCCTCCCAGTGGTCACCGCCGTCGCCCTCGGTGTGCAGCCGGTGCTGCTCGGCCACCAGGCGCCGCTTGAAGGCGTCGGGGTCGTCCTCCTGCCCGCTGGGGCCGCCGGTGAGGCCGAGGGCGTAGAGGGGGTCGACGATGGCACGGGCGGTGACGGTGGACGAGGCCACGCAGGTGCCCTCCGAGCCGTCGCCGCCCTGGATCCACCGCTGCCCGTCGAAGGTGACGTAGTCCTTGTTGTTGTTGGAGCCGTCGGAGGCCAGGCCCTCGTTCTGCATGCTGTCCAGGGCGGTGACGACCGGCGTGAGGTGCCGGCGCAGCCACTCCGGGTCGTGGCCCTGGATCTTGCCCTGGAACCGCTCGATCTCCGCCACGCTGTGCCCGGCGGCCAGGGCCTTCATCAGGTACGCCCGCTCCTGCGGGCTGCCCGACCCGGCCAGCATCCCGTCCACGGCGGCCCGGTCCGCGGCGCTCAGCCCGTCCATGCGCCGGCCGGCCCGCTCCAGGTCGTGCGCGGTGAGCAGCTCGTTCGTCACGGGGTCGCCGTCGACGGCGCTGGTCTCGGCCAGCAGCAGCTTGTCGACGGCGGTCAGGCTGCCCGTGCCCATCTTGCTCAGGCGCGCCTCGGCGACCCACTTGTTCAGGTCCCTGGCGACGGCGTGGGCGGCGTCGTCGGCGGCGATCGCGGCCCTGTGCATGTCGCCGACGCCTATGGCGGCGAGGGAACGGGCCTGCAACCGGACGGACTCCTCGACGTCGTCCTCGTAGAGGTCGTCGAACCAGCCGTCCTTGCCGCCGAGGGTCCCGAGTGCGTCGCGCAGCGTCTGCCGCCCGTCGCTGTCCTGGGTCTGGGCGTCCTTGAGGGCGTCGGCGAAGGTGAGCAGCGCCAGTCCGCCGCCGTCGAAGGCCCGGCTCAACGCGTTGGCGGCCCGCCGGGCGGCGGCCACCGCGTCCGAGGCGAGGACACTCGTGTTCCCGGCCCAGACGTCCGGCAGGCCCTTCTTGGCCACCCGCTCGATGCGCTTGCTGAGGTCCCAGACGTCCTGCTTCTGGTACAGCTTGGCCAGGGACTCCAGCGTCGCCGTGCTGCCGACCGGGGCGGAGACGGCGAGCGCGTCGTTGATGGCGTCGATCAGGTCGTTCTTGCTGCCGGCGGAGGCTATGGTCCCGCACAGCTCGCCCAGCCGCTTGCGGCGGTCGCCCGTGGACCCCGTCATCGTCCGCCCCCTCAGTAACCGGCCAGTGCCGACGGGCGGCCGGCCTGGGCGGGCCGGGTGCCGGTGAGGTGGCTCTCCCCGACGGCCACACCGTGGGCGCTCGTGCCGACGAGGCTGTCGCTGCCGTGGTACGCGCTCTTCGACAGCCGCACCTTGTCGGCCAGTTCGTGCAGCGCCGACTCCAGGGCCTTGGCCTCCGCCTCCCAGGCGGCGGCGTACGCGTTGAACGCCGCGGCGGCCTCCGGACCGCCGAGCACGTCGTCCACGTAGCACATGCCGGGCTGGATCGCCTCGCGTATCTTGCCCGCGTCGTCGCCCGCGGCGTCCAGTTCCTTGGCCTGCCCGGACATCCCGGACCTGACCGTGTAGCCGTCCGAAGACGCGCCCATCGAACTCCCCCGTTGCGGTGATCACGACCGCGGGGGAGGCTAACACGCGACAGCCGGCGGACGGTTCGAGGGTCACACGCCCCGCACCGGTCCGGCACACCCTCCCCGCCGCCACGCCGTGCCGACGGAGCCGCGCCGCCGGAGCCGTGCCGCCAGACGAGGAGAGCGACCGAGATGCCAGCCCCCGCAGACCGCAAGCAGCGCCTGGTGACCGCCTTCCAGCGGCACATCGCCAACCCGCTCAACCGGCGGCTGCCGTTCCAGACGCTCCTGGAGACCACCGGCCGCAGCTCCGGGCTGCCCCGCACCACCCCGGTGGGCGGGCGCCGGGTCGGCGGCTCCTTCTGGCTGGTGTCGGAGTTCGGCCACAAGTCGCAGTACGTCCGCAACATCGAGGCCGACCCGCGCGTCCGCGTCCGCATCGCGGGCCGCTGGCACCACGGCACCGCCCATCTCCTGCCCGACGACGACCCGGTGGCCCGGCTGCGCACCCTGCCCCGCTTCAACAGCGCGGCGGTACGGGCGTTCGGCGCGGACCTGCTGACGGTGCGGATCGACCTGGACGGGTGAGCGCGCGGACACCGCGGGCGTGAGGCTCGCCACCGCCCGGTGTGTGAGGACCGTGTGAAACGAGGTGCACAGGTCTGTGATCGGCGTCTCCCACGGCTGACGCAACTGCCCCGAACAAGGCAAACTGGCGGGGTTGTTCGTATGCCTAGGGGGGCGAACGCATGGACGGTGGGCCGCGAGTACCTGAGCAGCGGCGTTCCGGCTCCGCGGCCAGTGTCGTGGCGGAGCCGGCGGCGTTGCGCTTCAGCGTGCTCGGTCCGGTGCGGGCCTGGCGCGGCGAGGAGGCGCTGGCGACCGGCTCCCCGCAGCAGCGCGCCCTGCTGGCGGCCCTGCTGCTGCGCGAGGGCCGCACGGCGACGGCGGCGGAGCTGATCGACGCCCTGTGGGGCACCGAGCCGCCGTCCCAGGCGCTGGCGGCGGTGCGCACGTACGCCTCCCGCCTGCGCAAGGTCCTGGACGCCGGGGTCCTGGTCAGCGAGTCGGGCGGCTACGCGGTGCGGACGCCGCGCGAGGGCGCGCTGGACCTGGCGGTGGCGCAGGAACTCGCGGCCCAGGCGGAGAAGGCCCGCGGCGGCGGGGACCTCTCCCACGCGCGGGAGGCCCTGAACCGGGCGCTGGCGCTGTGGGACGGGGAGCCGCTGGCGGGCGTCCCCGGCCCGTACGCCGAGGCGCAGCGGGCCCGCCTGGAGGAGTGGCGCCTCGGCCTGCTGGAATCCCGCCTGGACATGGACCTGGAGCAGGGCTGCCACGCGGAGGCGGTCTCCGAACTGACGGCCCTGACCGCGGCCCACCCCCTCCGGGAGCGCCTGCGCGAGCTGCTGATGCTGGCGCTGTACCGCAGCGGCCGGCAGGCCGAGGCGCTCGCCGTCTACGCCGACACCCGCCGCCTCCTCGCCGAGGAACTCGGCGTGGACCCCCGGCCGGGCCTGCGGGAGCTGCAGCAGCGGATCCTCCAGGCGGACCCGGCGCTCGCTGAGCCCTCCGCCCCGGTCGCGGAGCCGACGGTGGTGCCCGTCCGCCCGGCGCAGCTCCCGGCGTCCGTGCCGGACTTCACGGGCCGGGACGCCTTCGTCTCCGAGCTGAGCGACGTGCTGTCCTCCGCCTCGGAGCCGGACGGCCCGGAGAGCCGGGTCATGGCGGTCTCGGCGCTGGCGGGGATCGGCGGCGTGGGCAAGACGACGCTGGCCGTCCACGTCGCCCACCGGGCCCGCCCGGCCTTCCCCGACGGCCAGCTCTACGTGGACCTCCAGGGCGCCGGCCCGCGGGCGGCGGAGCCGGAGACGGTCCTCGGCTCCTTCCTGCGCGCGCTCGGCACGGCGGACTCGGCGATCCCCGACTCGCTGGAGGAACGGGCGGCCCTGTACCGCTCCGTCCTGGACGGCCGCCGGGTCCTGGTCCTGCTGGACAACGCCAAGGACGCCGCGCAGGTGCGGCCCCTGCTGCCGGGCACGGAGGGGTGCGCGGCGCTGGTGACGTCCCGGGTGCGCATGGTGGACCTGGCGGGCGCCCACCTGGTCGACCTGGACGTGATGTCCCCGGACGAGGCGCTGGCCCTCTTCACCAAGATCGTCGGCGAGGAGCGGGTGGCGGCGGAGCGCGAGGCCGCGCTCGACGTGGTGGCGGCCTGCGGCTTCCTCCCCCTCGCGATCCGCATCGCCGCCTCCCGGCTGGCGTCCCGCCGCACCTGGACGGTGTCCGTCCTGGCGGCCAAGCTGGCGGACGAGCGGCGCCGGCTGGACGAACTCCAGGCCGGCGACCTCGCGGTCAAGGCCACCTTCGAACTCGGCTACGGCCAGCTGGAACCGGCCCAGGCCCGCGCCTTCCGCCTGCTGGGCCTGGCCGACGGCCCCGACATCTCCCTGGCGGCGGCGGCGGCCGTCCTCGACCTCCCTCCGGAGGAGACGGAGGACCTCCTGGAGTCCCTGGTCGACACCTCCCTGCTGGAATCGGCGGCACCGGGCCGCTACCGCTTCCACGACCTGGTCCGCCTCTACGCCCGCGCCTGCGCGGAACGCGACGAGCAGCCGCCGAGCGAGCGGGAGGCGGCGATGTCGCGGCTGCTGGACTTCTATCTGGCGACGGCGGCGCGGGTGTACGCGATCGAGCGGCCGGGGGACCGGACGGTGGATCACCTGGAGGTGACCCGGCATCCCGGCCAGGAGTTCACGGACGACGCCCGTGCCCTGGACTGGCTGCACGCGGAAGCGGCCTGCATCCTCGCCTGCGTCCAGCAGTCACTGGCCGCGCCGACCCTGCGCAAGGCGGTCGATCTCCTCCTCGCGTCCAAGGACTTGGCCGAGTCCGGAGCGAGCGCACTGCGCTACGGAGTCGTGACGCAGGCCGCCCGGGACGCCGCGACCGCTCTGGGAGACGCCCACGCGGAGGGAAGAGCACGGACCACCCTCGCCCAAGTCCTCAGCCACGCGGGCCGTTTCGAGGAGGCCGGTGCCGAGACGGAGCGGGCCATCGAACTCGGCCGCAGCACGGGGGATCCCTGGACCTGTGGAAACGCCCACAACGAACAGGGCATCATCGCCAACTGCCTGAACCGGCGCGCCGTCAGCGAGACCCACCTGCGCGAGGCGATCCAGGCGTTCAGGGCCGACGGCAACCGCCCGGGAGAGGCCAGCGCCCTGTGCAACCTGTCCCGGGTCCTCGTCTCGCTGGAGCGTGTCTCCACCGCCATCGAGCTGGTGCGTGAGGGCATCGCCATCTACGACGAACTCGGGCTCACGTTCCGGCTGGCCAACGCCCGGTACGCACTGGGGATCGCGCTCGGACACGGAGGACGCCACGACGAGGCCCTGGAGCAGCTCACCGCGGCACTGAGCACGTTCGGCGTGAACAGGCAGCGCCTCTGGGAGGGCACCACCCATTTCCGCATCGCCCAGGTCCACCTGTCCGCCGGGCGGTCGGCCCAGGCCGCACAGCATGCCGAGCAAGCGCTGACGACCGGCTCCATGGGTGGTGAGTGGATGCGCGCGAACATCCTCACGCTGCTGGGACAGTCCCTGGAGAGCCTGGGGCAGACGGACCGGGCCAGGGCCTGTTGGCGCGAGGCCCTCGCCATCCACGAGAGCGCGGGCTCACCCGAGGCCGACCGGCTGCGCCGCCTTCTTCCCTCGGCCGCCCTGCTCTGACCAGGTCCACAGCGGCGTTCATCGAACGTTTATGAGGGACTGTCACCATCGAGTCATCGATCCGTCACGGCGGGGGGACGCAGGCGGATCCTGTGGGAGCCCACGGCTAAAGTGAGCGCCCCGGAACGCCCGTTCGACGACCCGCGGGGGAGTTGCCGAGCGGGCGTTCCCCACAGCACTGTCACAGGGGAGTTTTCATGAGCAACGCCGAAGAGCCCAAGATCGCGGACGACGTCACCACCCTCGACAGCCACATGCCGGCCCCGCCGAAGGACGACACCGTCACGACCCTCGACAGCCACATGCCGGCCCCGCCGAAGGACGACACGATCACCACGCTCGACAGCCACATGCCGGCTCCGCCGGCCCTGTAAGCCTCACCTCCCGACGGGGGATCGGCCGCGGCGGCGCGGAGGGGGAGCCGTCGCGGCCGATGTGTGTTGCGGGGGTGGGCCCCCAAGTCACCGATGAGGGGCGGGCGCAGGCGCCCGCCCCTCATCGTGTTCCGGGTCCGGTGAGCCCCGTGGTCATTCCGGGCGGGCCGTCGGCTCCACCTTGCAGTGGTCGATCAGGGCCGTGCTGCCCGAGGGGACCTCCACGCGGGCCGTCGCCCTGCCCTTCGCCGGCACGGTGACGTACGCGTGGCCGGACTCGACCTCGTCGTCGTCCTGGTCGCGGAAGGAGACGTCGGTGCTGAAGCCGGCCTTGCGGTCGTTGGGGTTGGTGATCTCGACGGTGGCGTACGGCTTCTTCTCGCTCGCGCAGCCGACCAGGGTCGCGCGGCCGTCCCGCAGCGGCTTGGCGGTGCCGCCGGAAGGGGTGGGGGTGGCCCGGTGGGTCGGGCGCCGCGTGTACGTGCTTCCGCCGGTGCCGCCGCTCGTGCCGCTGCTGCCGTAGCCGTCGTCGTCCGAGTCGCCGTACGATCCGGCTCCCGACGTGGACGACGACGAACTGTCGTGGTCCTGGCGGGAACTGCTGCACCCGCCGCCGCTTCCGTGGCCGCCGTGGCGGCTGTGGTGCCGTCCGGTCGAGAAGCCCGTGAGGCTGAGCACCACGAAGGTCAGTACGGCCGTGAACCTGAGCGTGCGCGTCCGTCCATGCATGTCGTCAGCCTATCCACCCGGAGGGCACCGGCTCAGGTCGTGCGTGCCGTCCCCGTTCCCTTCTCCGCGTCCAGCGCGTACACACAGCGGTCCTTGCTGCAGGCGTAGACGACGCCGTCCTTGACGACCGGGGAGCCGGTGATCTCGCCACCCGTGGCGAGCTTCCAGCGCAGCCGGCCGTCGTCGGACTTCAGGGTGTAGAGCAGGTGGTCGGTGGAGCCGAAGTGGATCCGGCCCTCCGCGACGACGGGGGCGCCCACGACGTCGCCGCCCGCCTGGAAGCGCCACTTGGGGGTGCCGGTGACGGCGTCCAGGGTGTAGAGGCCCTTGCCGCTGCCGACGTGGACGTGCCCGGCGGCCACCAGGACCGGCTCTATCGAGGAGCGGGCCTCCGTGGCGATGCGCCAGCGGTCGCGGCCGTCGGTGGCGTCGAGGGCGTAGACGGTGCCGAGGTAGTCGGCGAGGTAGACGCCGCCGCCGGTGACGGCAGGGCCCGGGGCGAAGGCGGGCGGGCACAGGAACACCGCGGGCGCCTCGAAGTGCCAGCGCACCAGGCCGCTGGCGACGTCGATGGCGAGGACCCGGGTGCCGGCGCAGACGTAGACGTAGCCGTCGGGCGCCGGGGTGATGCGGACCGGGACGCCGCCGCAGGAGGCCGCGTCGCCGACCGGGTACGACCAGCGCTCCTCGCCGGTGCGGGCCTCCAGCGCGCGCAGCCGGGCGTCCTGCCAGACGTAGACGGTGCCGTCATGGACGGCGGGGCCGGACTCGGGGGACTCGAAGTCCGTCTGGCAGCCGCTGATCTCCCACAGCTTCTGGCCGTTGGCGGCCTCCCAGGCCTGGACGCCGCCGCCGCGGGTGCCGGTGACGACGGTGCCGTGGTCGGCGTGCAGGGAGTACACCCAGGCGTCGGTGGACAGCCGCCACAGGTCACCGCCCTCGCGGGCGTCGAGAGCGAACAGGGTGGGGCCGTCGGAGGCGTGGACACGGCCGTCCGCGACGGCCATCGACCAGGCCACGTCGCGCGTCTTGAAGCGGCGGCGGCCGGTGGCCACGTCCAGGGCGTGCACCTCGAAGGAGGTGACGTAGACGAGGTCGCCGTCCACGGCCGGGGTGCCCCAGACGTCGTTGGACATGCGGAACCGCCAGGGCCGCCAGCCGCTCGCCGTCTCCGGGGGCGCGGCCGGGACGGGCGCCCCGGCGGGGTCGGCGCCGCCCAGGCCGGGGCGCGGGCGGGTCCAGCCGGCGACCAGTCCGGCCTCCGGCGGGGGCGCCTTGACGGCGGCGGCGCGGGCGTCGGCGACCCGGGGGCCGGGTCCGATGGGCACCGGGGCGCCGGCCAGCCGGACCGGGCCGGTGTCGGGGGCGCCGACCGGGGCGGTGGCGGGGACGGCGGGGTCGTAGGACGGCGGCGGGGGGACGGCGGGCCGGCCGCCGCTGCGGGGGCCGGCCGGGGCCGGTCTCGCGGCCGGGCGGCCGCCGCGGCGGGACTCGATGAGGGCGACGGCCTTCTCGGGCAGCCAGGCGGAGGCGGTGCCGCTGTCGTCGGAGCCGGAGCCGAACAGGTGGGGGGCGAGCTGGGCCTGGAGGTCGGCCGGGGTGGGACGGCCGGAAGCCTCCATCTGCATGCAGACCTCGATCAGCGGACGCAGCTCGTCCGGCAGACCGGTGAGGTCCGGGCCCTCGCGCAGCAGCATGAAGACCGTCTCGACCGGGTTGGCGCCGTGGAAGGGCGGGTGGCCGGTGGCCGCGAAGACGAGCATGGAGCCGAGGGAGAAGACGTCGCTGGCGCCGGTGACGCTGCGGGAGTCCTTGGCCTGCTCGGGGGACATGTAGGCGGGGGTGCCGACGGCCACGTTCGTCATGGTCAGGCGGGTGTTCGAGACGCCGGAGGCGATGCCGAAGTCGATCACCCGGGGGCCGTCCTCGACGACGAGGACGTTGGACGGCTTCAGGTCGCGGTGGACCAGGCCGGCGCCGTGGATGGACTGCAGGGCCTCGGCGACGCCCGCGGCCAGCCAGCGCACGGCCTGGGCCGGGAGCGGCCCGCACTCGTTCACTATCTCCTCGAGGGAGGGCGCGGGGACGTAGGCGGTCGCGAGCCACGGCACGGCGGCGCGCGGGTCGGCGTCGACGACGGCGGCCGTGTAGAACCCGGAGACCGCGCGGGCCGCCTCCACCTCGCGGGTGAAGCGGACCCGGAAGAGCTGGTCCTCGGCCAGCTCCGTGCGGACCGTCTTGATCGCCACGCGCCGGCCGGATGCCGAGCGTGCCAGATAGACCAGCCCCATGCCGCCGGCCCCCAGCCGGCCCAGCACCTCGAACGGCCCGATCCGCCGCGGATCGTGCTGCGTCAGCTGATCCACCACTTGCCTGCCACCTCCCCGTACGAGCCGCGCCACCCGCTCAGGTACGCGGGCGGAGTGCAGCGTCTCACCACCGCACCGCCAGGGCGGCACGACCCCTGATTCTTCCTGGCCGGGCGGCTGGTTGCGAACCCGACGGCAAAACGGGGTGTCTCGTACTCGATACGGTCATTTCCCGCCGCGCCGCCGATGCTCAGCGCCGGAGCACCGCGAACGAGGCCCCTTGATTGTCGGTGACGACGGCCACTCGTCCGTACGACGTCTCAAAAGGCGGAGCCTGGATCCGGCCGCCGAGCCGCTGGACGGCCCCGAGCGCGTCGTCCAGGTCCGCGACCCGGAAGTGGGCGAGGAAGTGCGGGGGCATCTCGGCCGGGAAGACCTCGCAGACGTCGGCGCGGCCGAAGTCGGGTGCCGCCCCCGTGCCGAAGAGGGCCTCGTGGAAGAGATCGCCGTAGAAGGCGTTGGCGGCGGCGGTGTCGCGGGTGTAGAGCTGCGCCCAGGCGAACGTGCCCGGCGCGCGCCGCCGGCCGAAGCCCGGGTGGCTGCCCGGCTGCCACAGGCCGAACACCGCGCCCTGGGGGTCGGCGGCGAGGGCGGCGGCGCCGAGGCGGTCCACCGGGAACGGGGGGACGACGAGCTGGCCGCCGGCCGCGGTGATCCGCCGGCCGAGGGCCTCGGCGTCCGGGGTGGCGAAGTAGACGGTCCAGACGGTGGGCATGCGGCCGTCCGCCTTGCGCGCGAGGGCGGCGACGGGCTCGCCGTCGAGCCGGGCCCACACGGAGGAGCCGGGCGCCTCCTCGAAGGTCCACCCGAAGAGATCGCCGTAGAACCGCTTGCCCGCCTCGAGGTCGGGCAGCTGGGCGTCCACCCAGCAGGGCACACCCTCCCCGTAGGTCTCCGCGTCCCCGGAGATCTCTTCGTTCCCGTCGTTCCCGGAGACCTCTTCGCTCCCCGAGACCTCTTCGTTCCCCGAGACCTCTTCGCTCCCGGAGATCTCTTCGTTCCCGGATGCCCTGTTTTCGGCCATGCCGCCAAAGTAACCGGGCCGCGCGCAGCCCGCAGACCAGCCACACCAGGCCCGGTGCGCCCCCGCACCCCATTTGCAGTCGGCCGAATCGCGCCCAGATCACCCGTCGGTAAGCTGACGACATGACAGGACAAGTGCGTACCGTCGACGGCCGTGTGGCCGGCCGGCGTGGGCAGGCGACCCGGCAGAAGCTGCTCGACTGCCTCAGCGAGATGCTCAGCTCCTCCCCCTACCGGGACGTCAAGGTCATCGATGTCGCCCGGAAGGCGGGGACCTCCCCCGCGACCTTCTACCAGTACTTTCCGGACGTGGAAGGTGCGGTACTGGAGATCGCCGATCACATGGCGGCCGACAGCGCCGGGTTGACCGAGCTGCTCGAGGGGCGCACCTGGGCCGGCAAGGCCGGCTGGCAGACCGCGCAGGAACTCGTCGACGGCTTCCTGGAGTTCTGGCGCAAGCACGACGCGATCCTGCGCGTGGTCGACCTCGGCGCCGCCGAAGGGGATAAACGGTTCTACAAGATCCGTATGAAGATCCTGAACTCGGTCAACAACTCCCTCGCGGACGCCATCGCGCAACTGCAGGCCAAGGGCCGGGTCGACAAGGACGTGAACCCGGCGGCGGTGGCCGGCTCGCTCGTCGCGATGCTCGCGGCGGTGGCGTCCCACCAGAAGGGCTTCTCGTCCTGGGGCGTGAAGCAGACCGAACTCAAGCCGAACGTGGCCCTGTTGGTGCACCTGGGCGTGACCGGCAGGAAGCCGACCAGATAGATCCTCCCCCCTCCCACCCTTTTCCCGGGTCCAAGTCCTGTCTGGCAGGCGGTGGTTCACCTACGGTGAGCCACCGCCTGCGTCGCTGTGGGGGCCCGCAAGCGCTTCACGCGGGCAGCGGCCGGTCCCGCACCACGTGCTTCATCACCAGCGTCGAGGTCAGCCGCTGCACCCCGGGCAGGGTCGCGAGACGCTCGTCGTAGAGGCGCTGGAAGGCGGCGAGGTCGGCGGTGGCCACCCGGAGCAGGTAGTCGGGCTCGCCGAAGAGGCGCTGGGCGTCCAGGACGTGCTCCAGCCCGCTGACCGCCCGCTCGAACTCGGCGACGGTGTCCCGGTCCTCCTGCCGCATGGAGACGAAGACCAGCGCCTCGAAGTTCAGCCCGAGCGCGGCCGGGTCCACCACCGCGCGGTAGCCCTCGATGGCACCGGAGCGCTCCAGCTCGCGCAGCCGGCGGTGGCAGGGCGAGACGCTCAGGCGCACCCGGGCGGCCAGCTCGGTCACCGTCAGCCGCCCGTCCTGCTGGAGTTCGGCAAGGATTTTCCGGTCCACATCGTCCATGAGAAAGATATTTGCTCATTGGGCGCGATCACGGGCAAACTTCGGGAACACTTTCGGGGCTTTCACGCCTAATGTCCCCCTCATGGACTCGGGACTGCTTCTCTCCTTCCTCGCCGTGGACCTGCTGCTGGTGTGCGTGCCGGGCGCCGACTGGGCGTACGTCATCGCCGGCGCGCTGGGCGGCCGCTCCGTGCCGCGCGCGGTGGCGGGCCTGGTCAGCGGGTACGCCCTGCACACGGTCCTGGCGACGGCGGGCCTGGCGGTCCTGGTGGCGGGCTCGCCCCGGCTGCTGACGGCGCTGACCGTGGCGGGGGCCGGGTACCTGCTGTGGCTGGGCTGGGGCGTGCTGCGCCGCCCGGCGGTACCGGGCGCGCAGGAGGCGCCGTCCGCCGGGGGCCGGCCCTTCCTGCGGGGCGCCACGATCAGCGGCCTGAACCCCAAGGGCCTGCTGCTCTACCTCTCCGTGCTCCCCCAGTTCCTCACCCTGCGGGGCGCCCATCTGCCCGTGGCCGCGCAGACCGCCGCCCTCGGGCTGCTCCACATGGCCTGCTGCGCGGCCGTCTACCTCGCCGTCGGCGCGCTCGCCCGAGCCCTGCTCGCGGCCCGCCCGGCGGCGGCCCGCGCGGTCACCCGCACCTCGGGCGCGGCGATGCTCGGCATCGGCGCGCTCCTGCTGGCCGAGCGCCTGGCGACGCTCTAGGGGGGCGGTGCCTCAGGGCTCCCGCCGGGCTGCTCCTGCCGGCTGAGGCCGTACGGCAGCCGCGCGGGGAGGGCGGTGACCGGGAGGTTCGGGCACGGGACGGCGCTCCGCCCGCCCAGGGTCGCCCCCAGGCACCGCGGGGCTGGTTCCGCTCGTCGGGGGCGCTCGCCCCGGGCCGGGATACCGGTGCCCCTTACCGCGCCGGGCCCCGGGTAATACTCGCCCCATGGCACTCACCGACCTCCACGAACTGCTCAGGACCCTGCGGGTCTGGTCGCCCGAGACGACGGAGCTGCGGCCGTTCGACCCGGACACGGCACCGCCGACACCGCTGTCCCTGTTCACGAGCTGGTTCGCCGAGGCGGTGGACGCCGGGCAGCCGGAGCCGCACACGATGTCCCTCGCGACGACGGACGAGGACGGCGACCCGGACGTCCGGATCGTCGTGATGCACGGCGCGGACGCGGAGGGATGGTCCTTCGGCACCCACTCCACCAGCCGCAAGGGCCGCGCCCTGAGCGCCCGCCCCTACGCCGCCCTGGTCTTCTACTGGCCGGTCCTGGGCCGGCAGGTCCGGGTCCGCGGCCCGGTCTCCTCCGCCCCGTCCCACGACAGCCAGGCGGACCTGCAGGCACGCTCCACCGGCGCGCTGGCCGCCGCGCTGACCGGCCGGCAGAGCGAGGACCTGGCCTCGCTGGAGGAGCTGCGGAACGCCTCGGAGGCGGCCTGGGACCGAGCCCGCCAGAACCCGACCGAGCCGTCCCCCACCTGGACCCTGTACCGGGTCCGCCCCGAGACGGTCGAGTTCTTCCAGGGCGACTCCGAGCGCCGCCACGTACGCCTGGAGTACCGCAAGACGGGGTGGGGGTGGCAGCGGCAGCTGCTGTGGCCGTGAGAGCGCGCGTCCACCGGGCGGCTGTGGATCCGCCGTGAATCGGACCCGAATTGTTGACGATTTTGTTGGCGAATAACTAGGTTCCAGGACGTCAGGACAGGAGCGGGTGCGACGAGAGGCAGAGCAGCGTGAAGCACAGGGCAGTTGGGCGCAGGAGCGTCGTCATGGGCATCGGTGCCGCCGCCGGTGCGGCGGCGGTGGGCGGCACGGCGCTGGGCGCGCGGGCGGCCGGGGGTGGTGGCTCGGCGGCCGCGGGCCCGCTGGTCTTCGACCCGGACGCGTACACGCGGCTCACCACCACGGTCACGGACACCGACGGCACGGACCACGCCGTGACGTACCACTTCTGGAAGGCGGTCACCTACGTCGCCGACCCGGTCGACGTGAAGTACCAGAGCCTCAACGTCAGCGTCCCGGTCGAGATCGACGGCACCGCCGTGGACGCCTCCGGCGCGCCGATCCTGTTCGCGAACTCCGTCGGCGGCTACATGCCGTCGTCGGTGGCCGACGCCACCGGGATCGGCGGTGCGGGCATGGGCGGGGGCATGCCGGGCGGCGGGGCGCCCTCCGGCAGCCCGGCACCCTCGGCCTCCGCCTCCGCGCCGGGCGCGAACGGCAGCACCAACCCCACCGGCGGCGCGCTCGACACCAACCAGCGGCTCGCGCTGGCCGCCGGGTACGTCGTCGTCGAGCCCGGAGCCCGCGGCCGCATCCTGAAGGACTCCGGCGGCACGTACTACGGCACCGCCCCGGCCGCGATCGTCGACCTCAAGGCGGCGGTGCGCTACGTGCGGTCCAACAGGGGCCGCATCCCCGGCGACGTCGACCGCATCGTCTCCGCGGGCACCAGCGCCGGCGGTGCGCTCTCCGCGCTGCTGGGCGCGTCCGGCGACAGCCCGCTCTACGAGCCGTACCTGAAGGAGCTGGGCGCCGCCGACGCCTCCGACGCGGTCTTCGCGACCGGCGCCTGGTGCCCGATCACGGACCTGGAGCACGCCGACGCCGCCTACGAGTGGAACTGGGGCACCAACGTCACCCAGTCCACGGGCAGTACCGTCGACCAGGCGGTGTCGAAGCAGCTGCGCGCGCAGTTCGCCGAGTACCAGGCCTCCCTGCGCCTGACGGGCCTGAACGGCTTCGGGCCGCTCACCGCCCGCACCTACGACACCTACCTGGTCGAGCAGTACCTGGAGCCGTCGGCCACCACCTACCTGGCCGGCCTGTCCGCCGCCGACCGGGCCGCCTACCTGGCGGCCAACCCCTTCATCGGCTGGGCCGGCGGGAAGGCGCGCTTCTCCTGGAGCGACTTCCTGACCCACGTCGGCGCCCGCAAGAAGACCGCCCCGGCCTTCGACGCCTTCGACCTGTCGACCGGCGAGAACAACGAGTTCGGCGCGGGCACCACCGGGGCCCGGCACTTCACGGCGTACGGCGCGCGGCACGACACCACGGGCCTGGGCAGCAGGCGGGTCGCGGCCGACATCCCCGCGAAACTGCGGCTGATGAACCCGATGTACCACCTGGTCGACGAGCCCAACCCGCACCGCGCGAAGCACTGGTGGATCCGCCTCGGCACCAAGGACTCGGACACCTCGCTGACGGTGTCCGCCAACCTCGCCGCCGCGGCGCACCGGCTGGGCGACGAGGTGGACCACCGCTACTACTGGGACGAGGGCCACGGCGCCAACACCGACCCCGGCGCCTTCGTGGCGTGGATCGCCGAGGTTACGGGGTACCGCCGCAGGAGCCGCTAGGACTTCCTCACATACGGGCCGGCCACGGCACCGTTCGTGCCCGCTTCTTCCACACCCGTGATCAATCCGCAACCAATTCCGGTCTTGACCGAGACCCATCAAGCTGGTGCGTGATTACGCTCGCGCTCATGGCCGCATCCCGTCCCACCTCCGTACAGCTCTCCCCGACCCCCGCCGACCGCCCCGTCTACGTGATCGGCGGGGGTCCCGGTGGACTGGCCGCCGCGTACGCGCTGCGGGCCCGGGGCATACGGGCGGTGGTCCTGGAGAAGGCCGACCACGTGGGCGCCTCCTGGCGGCGCCACTACGACCGGCTGCACCTGCACACCACCCGGCGCCTGTCCGCCCTGCCGGGCCTGGCGATACCCCGGAGGTTCGGGCGCTGGGTGTCCCGGGAGAACGTGGTGAGGTACCTGGAGAAGTACGCCGAGCACCACGAGCTGGAGATCGTCACCGGCGTGGAGGTGTTCCGCGTCGAGCGGTCCGGGGACGGCGAGGGCTGGCTGCTGCACGCCTCCGGCGGGCGGGAGCTGACCGGCAGCGCGGTGGTCGTGGCCACCGGCTTCAACCACACCCCCCGGGTCCCCGGCTGGCCGGGCCTGGACGGCTACGGCGGGGAGTTCCTGCACGCGTCCGCGTACCGCGACGCGCGGCCGTTCGCGGACCGGGACGTGCTCGTGGTCGGCGCCGGCAACACCGGTGCCGAGATCGCCGTCGACCTGGTGGAGGGCGGGGCCGCGCGGGTGCGGCTGGCGGTGCGCACCGCCCCGCACATCGTGCGCCGCTCGACCGCCGGGTGGGCGGCCCAGTACACGGGCGTGCTGGTGCGGCGGCTGCCCGTGCGGCTCGTCGACCGGCTGGCGAGGCCGCTCGCGAAGGTCAGCACGCCGGACCTGTCCGCGCACGGTCTGCCGCGCCCCGGCACCGGGCTCTACAGCAGGGTCCGGGAAGGGGCGATCCCGGTGCAGGACGTCGGCCTGATCGACGCCGTGCGCACCGGCCGGGTGGAGGTCGTGGCCGCCGTCGAGGGGTTCGAGGACGGGAAGGTGGTCCTCGCCGACGGCGACCGGATCTCCCCGGACGCCGTCGTCGCGGCCACCGGGTACGAGCGGGCGCTGGAGGACCTGGTCGGGCACCTCGGGGTGCTGGACGAGCGCGGCCGGCCCGTGGTGCACGGGGGCCGGGCGCCGGCGCAGGCCCCCGGCCTGTACTTCACCGGGTTCACCAACCCGATCAGCGGGATGCTGCGGGAGCTGGCGATCGACGCGCAGAAGATCGCCAAGGCGGTGGCACGGCGGGCGGCCCGGACGTCCGGCCGCGACAGCCGTGACCGGCCGTGACTCCTCGCGTGTGAGGCCTACGCCCTTCTGAGGACGCGCAGCGTGCCCGCGTCCGGGTCGCCGAAGAGCACGAACAGTTCGGGGGCGTCCTCGGTGCCGCCGAAGGACCAGTCGGTGTCCTCACCGCAGTGGCCGTCGAGCCTGAGCCGGATGCCGCGCCGGTCCAGGTCGTCCCGGTCCTCCGGCCGCCAGGTGCCCGTGCCCCCGCAGCGCACGTACTCCTTGTCGAGCCAGTCGTAGTCGGGTGGCTGGGCCGGCAGCCGTACCGCCTCCGCCCGCCCGTCGGGGCTCAGCCGCAGCTCGGCCCCGCCCGCGCCGCGCCAGACCCCGGCGAGCCGCCCGGTGCTCAGCCGCGGAGGCTCGTACCGGTGGATCAGGCCCGTCTCGGTGGCGAGGACGGCGCCGCCCAGGGCCGCCACCAGCAGGACGGCCGAGCCGGCCGCGGCGCGCCACCAGACGCCCGACGGCCGCCAGGCGCGCCCGCGCGCGAGTGCCACCCAGAGGGTGGGCGGCAGGCCCAGTGCCGTGAGGGCCGGCACGGACGTGGTGAGCGGCCAGAGCGGGAGCGTCAGCACGCCCCAGAGGGCGGCCGGGACGGCCGGTGCGGGCAGGTGCCAGAGCCAGGACGGGCCGCCGGCGCGGCGGGCGGCGAGCCGGGCGAGGACCACCGAGGGCAGGGTGAGCGCGAACGTCAGCGCCGCGCTCAGCAGCGGCAGCAGCACGGGTACGACGACGACCCCGACGAGGAGTACGAAGAACGCGGCGAGGGCTCCGCCGTAACCCGCGCCGTAGTCGTCCCGGGTCGTGCTGACGTAGACCCAGGCCAGCAGCCCGGCCGCCGGGAGCTGCGCCCCGCCGAGGGACATGGCCGCCCCCAGGTCGGCGGCCGTCCAGAGCCGGCCGGTTCCCGGCCGCTCTTTACCGTCGTTTTCCCACCCCATGGGGCAGAGCGTAGGCACAGCCCGGTGCGGGGGCGACGGCGGGGCCGAGGCCCGGCCCGGGTCGGGTCAGGCCGCCGCGAGCGAGGGGAGCGCGGGGCGGCGGCGGATGACCAGGGCCATCAGGGCCGCCATCGCGCACAGGGTGCCGGAGGCGTACCAGACCAGGTCGTAGGAGCCGAAGGCGTCGCGGGCGACGCCGCCGAGGAAGGCGACGAGGGCCGCGCCGACCTGGTGGGCGGCGAGCACCCAGCCGAAGACGATGGCGCTGTCCTCGCCGTACTGCTCCCGGCACAGGGCCAGGGTGGGCGGGACGGTGGCGACCCAGTCGAGGCCGTAGAAGACGATGAAGAAGACCATCGGCGGGTGCACCGACGGGGCCAGGAGCATCGGCAGGAAGAGCAGCGCGACGCCGCGCAGCGCGTAGTAGACGGCGAGCAGCCGGCGCGGTTCGAAGCGGTCGGTGAACCAGCCGGAGGCGATCGTGCCGGCGACGTCGAACACGCCGACGACCGCGAGCAGCGAGGCCGCCGCCGTGACGGGCATGCCGTGGTCGTGGGCGGCGGGCACGAAGTGGGTCTGCACCAGGCCGTTGGTGGAGGCGCCGCAGATCGCGAAGGTACCGGCGAGCAGCCAGAAGGGGCCGGTGCGGGCGGCCGAGGCGAGGACCGTGAGCGTGCGGCGGGCCGCGCCGGTGAGCGGCGGCGGCTTCGGCACGAACTCCGTGGCGCCGTAGGGCTTCAGGCCCACGTCGGCCGGGTGGTCGCGCAGCAGGATCCACACGAAGGGCACGACGGCGAGCGCGGCCAGGGCCACCGTCACGGCGGCCGGGCGCCAGCTGTGCGCCTCGACCATCCAGGACAGCAGCGGCAGGAAGATGAGCTGGCCGGAGGCGGAGGCCGCGGTGAGGATGCCGCTGACCAGGCCGCGCCGTGCGGTGAACCAGCGGTGGGTGACGGTCGCCGCGAAGGCCAGCGCCATGGACCCGGAGCCGAGCCCGACCAGCAGGCCCCAGCACAGCAGGAGCTGCCAGGGCGCCGTCATCCACACGGTCAGGCCGGCGCCCAGCGCGATCACGGTCAGCGCCACGGCGACGACCCGGCGGATGCCGAAGCGGTCCATCAGCGCGGCGGCGAAGGGCGCGGTGAGCCCGTAGAGGGCGAGGTTGACGGAGACGGCCGCGCCGATCGTGCCGCGCGACCAGCCGAACTCCTGGTGCAGTGGGTCGATGAGCAGGCCCGGCAGGGAACGGAAGGCGGCCGCGCCGATGATGGTGACGAAGGTGACGGCGGCGACGAACCAGGCACGGTGCACGCCCCGGCGCCGCGGAACGGGGGCCTGGACGGGAGCTGCGGCTTCGCTTGTCTGAGTCACGTCACAAAGATGCCGGGTGGTTGAACCTTCCAGCGAGTGGCCCGAGGGACAGCATTCGCTAGGATCGGGCCATGACCTCCGGCCAGGACCACCGCCCGCATCGTGTCGTCGTCCTCGCGCTGGACGGCCTTCTCCCCTTCGAACTGGGCATCCCGCACCGCATCTTCGGGCGCCCCAAGGACGCCGCGGGGCGGCACCTGTACGAGGTGGTGACCTGCTCGGTCCGGCCGCCCGGGCCCGTCGAGACGGACGCCGACTTCGCGGTGCACGTCGCCCACGGCCCGGAGGCCCTGGAGCGGGCCGACACGGTGATCGTCCCGGCGTCGTACGAGCTCGGCCCGGTCTACGAGGAGGGCAGGCTGACCGGGGAGCTGTCCGCCGCGCTCGCCCGCATCCGCCCCGGCACCCGCCTGGCCTCCATCTGCACCGGCGTGTACGTCCTGGCCGCCGCCGGCTACCTGGACGGCCGCCCGGCGACCACGCACTGGGCGGACGCCGACCGCTTCCAGCGGATGTTCCCCGAGGTCGAGGTGGACGCCGACGTGCTCTTCATCGACGACGGGGACGTGCTGACCTCGGCCGGAGTGGCCGCGGGCATCGACCTGTGCCTGCACATGGTCCGCCGCGACCACGGCACGGCCGTCGCCAACGACGTGGCCCGCCGCACGGTCGTCCCGCCCCACCGCGACGGCGGCCAGGCCCAGTTCATCGACCGCCCCGTCCCGGACCCGCAGCTCGCCACGACCACCACGGCCCGCACCTGGGCCCTCGGCCGGCTGCACGAGCCGATCCAGCTGCGGGACATGGCCGAGCAGGAGGCCATGTCGGTGCGCACCTTCACCCGCCGCTTCCGTGAGGAGACCGGCATCAGCCCCGGCCAGTGGCTCACCCAGCAGCGCGTCGAACGCGCCCGCCACCTGCTGGAGTCCACCGACCTCTCGGTCGACCAGGTGGCCCGGGACGCCGGCTTCGGCACGGCCCAGTCGATGCGGCAGCACCTGCAGCAGGCGCTCGGCGTCACACCCACCGCGTACCGGCGGACCTTCCGGACGGGCGTCAGGACGTGAGGCCGGATCGGGAATCCCGAAAAGTTGTCCACAGCCTGTGGAGGAGCGGGACGGTGCGCGTTCCCGCCGCCGGCGACGCCGGAACCGCTCACCGGGGCGACGGGGACGCGGACGGCCGTCCCGGGCGGGCCGGTTGGCGGCGGGCCTCCCCCTGCGTTCACGCCGCGCCGCCACCCGGTGCGACCCACACTCGACGAGGACCGCCGTCGTCAAGCCCTCGCCGTCCCCTCACGGCGAATCGTCGCCCACCAGCGTGATCAACCCGTCACGAGCCGTCAACACCGAGGGGCCGATTTCTCCGGCCGGCGCGCTTCACGGGGACCGCGCACGGATGCACCCCCGGCGCACACCGCGCCGGGCGCTAGACCGCCTCGAACGCGAGGTCCTCGTAGGCGGACAGCCCGATCCCGTACGCCGCCGCCGCGCCCTGTCCGGTGGACGCGCAGCGGTCCAGCTCGCACCAGATGCGCTTGCCGGTGTCCTCGGGGCTCCAGCCCCAGCGGTCGGCGAGGCAGTCGACGAGGGCCAGGCCGCGCCCGCCCGTGGCGTCCCCGCCGGCGCAGCGCGGGACGGGCGCCCGGGAACTGGCGTCGGCGACCTCGAGCCGCACGGTGGCCGCGGGCGCCGTCTCCGCCGCACCCGGCAGGGAGAGCCGCAGCACGGCCGGGCGGCCCGTGTGGACCACGGCGTTGGTCACCAGCTCGGAGACGAGCAGGACCAGCGTCTCGGCCAAGGGCTCGTCGGCCTCTATCCCCAGCCCGGCGAGCCGCGACCGGGCCCACCGCCTGGCCCGGCCCACCTCCGCGGGGTCGGGCCGGATCTCCAGCTGTACTTGAAGCACCTGCACCGCTCACACCATCCGAACCGGCGGACTCGCGACCCCACGCCACCCGGCCGGCACGGCGGACACCGTGACGGGCGGCGCGGCGAGGGCCACGATCGTAGCCATTTTCTGCATGGCCAGGACAACGGCCAGAGCAAGGGTCACGGAACGTGATTCCCTTACGCGACAGCATGGTTGACGTACAGTCACCCCAACAAGCGCTTCGGGCATATTCCAGCGCGAAGGAGTACGCGTGCGGCATACTGTGCGACGCATGTGCGGGGCAGTCGAACGGGCGGCGGCGCAAGCCCTTACCGCCCGGTGAGCAGCGGTGCGCACCGGGTGCTGCGGGGACGCCCCAGGGGAATCTCCGGCACGGCTCGTGCTCACAGCCACTCGCATCCCACACAAGGTACCGGAGCGGACGGCCGACTCCGGGCCGTGACGAGACCGCCCGGAGGACACAACCCGGTATCGACGCTCCGTGACCTCGCCCGTGCCACGATGCGTGACATCCCAGGCCAAGGCTCAAGGGGTGGGCCTGACCGCCGGGTTACCGGCCCGTCAGGCCGTCAGGCCGATGGCCAAAGCCTCCTCACTCTCCGTGCCCCCGCCTCAGCGTCCGGCCCGCGTCCCAGGCGCGCTTCAGGTGCCGGTGGACGTCCGCTTCCCAGGTGGAGCCCATGCCGCCGGGCACCTGGAGGCGGTCCCGGGCGCCGCGCACCGCGGCGCCGTCGGCCGGCGGCCGGGCGGCCGCGATGCCTGCGGGGCCTGCCGTCGCGGCGGCCGCTCACACCGCCGCCCGGGCCGTCCCGGCGACGCACCGGCAGGTCGGCGCACAGGTGTTTGACGGCCGCAGGCCCCGATCGGCCGGGCCGAACTACTCTCGGGTCCGGGCGTGTTGCACGGCCCGCGGTTCTCAGGACCGCCGGCCCGAGGGTGCCGCCCTCAGGTGGCGCTTCCCGGCGTCGAGGAACTCGTTCCGGCTGGGGCGGATGTACGCCCAGACCTTCTCGTCCTGCGGGTCGTCCGGGTCCCCGGGGCCGTCCCTGACCACCTCGTGCACGGCGAAGGCCAGCTTGCGGGCCGCGTCGTTGATCTCGGTCGAGCAGAGCAGGTGGAGGGTCTTCTGCGTCACCCACACCCGGTCGACGGCCCGCCGTGCCCGCGCCTGCCACCGCTCGTCGCTCATCCGGTGGTGCCAGCGGTCCACGGCGACCCGCTCGGCCTCCTGCACGGCGGCCAGGAAGGCGGTGAGGTGGGTGACCTGCTCCTTGCGGCGCTCCTCCGAGCGTTCATGAGCCGTGCGCCGCACCACCGCCCACGACGAGGCGAGCGCACCGACCACGGCGCCGGCGAACGACGCCAACACTGTCCATGTCACGCGTCCCACTGTGGCGAGGGTGAGGTGGTCGCCCGGACGGTTCGGGAAATGTCACCCGGTCCCCCCGCCTCGTGGGGTAAGGGGGCGGACGGTGTGCGCTACTCGGGCACGGTGAAGTAGCGGGCGAACGCCGGGACGATGTCGTTCTCGCAGACCCTGCCGTCGCCGTCGGTGTCGAGGGCGGCGGCCGTCGCGCGGGCGACGTCCTCGGGGACGTGCAGGACCCGCAGGACGCGAGCGGTGTCGGGGACGGTGGCGTGGCCGTCGGCGTCCGGGTCCGCGACGGCCAGGGCCGCGTGCAGGAAGGGGCGGGCGATCTCGGCGAAGCGGTCGGGATTGTCGCGCAGGCGCTTGACCGCGCCGGTGACGAACTCCTCGCGGGTGATGCGCTGGTCGCCGTCGCGGTCCGCGATGCCGGCCATGCCCTGCCAGAAGGCCTCGGCGCCGGCGTAGAGCGCCTGCCCCCGGTCGGAGCGGGCGGGTACGGCGAACTCGGCGAGCAGGGCCTTGGCCGCCGCGTTGAAGTCCTCGCGGTCGATGGTGCCGTTGCCGTCCTGGTCGAAGCCGGCGAACCGGGCGGCGATCCTGCGCTCGTACTCGGTGCTGACCATGTCTGTTCGGGCCGCCTTACGTTGACGTGGGGGTCGATCTGGCAGGGAGCGTACGTCGCGGGCGGCGGTGACGTGACGGGAAAGCGGCGGTTGTGCCTGGACCGGGGGAATTCCGCGACAACTCTGTGGCGAGCGGCGGGCGCGCGGGGCACGCTCAGGCGGAGAGGGGGCCCGCCTCGTCGGCGGTGGCGGTCGTCACGTCGGGGTGGACGTCGAAGAGCCGGCGCACGCCGAGCGCGCCGAGGACCCGGTTGACGTGCGAGCCGTCCTCCGCGCCCCGGTCCGGCAGGATCAGCCGCAGCCGGCCCTGGCAGGACCGGATCAGCCGGCGGGCGGCTATGAGGACGCCGACCCCGCTGGAGTCGCAGAAGAACACCTCGGACAGGTCGAGGACCAGGCTGTGGTGGCCCTCGGCGACCACGTCGTGCACCCGCTGGCGCAGCACCGGTGAGGTCATCAGGTCCAGTTCCCCGCACACCTGGAGCACGGCCCACTCGCCCTGTTCGGCGCCGGTCACCTTGAATGCCACGGCCATGCCCCTCCACTCGCGGATCCCCGGAACCGCCCGGAAGCGGAAGCAGTTCCTACGTATCTTTCCGCGCGGCTGCCCAGCGGCCGTTCCCTGAAACTTCGGGCAGCAAACCGCGCGCGATCGACAGAGGGCTTGTTTCGGTCACTATCGATCCTGTTCGATCGAAGCTGGACGCCGGTGGCGTGAAGGAACTGTGAAGGGGGCACTATCACCTGCGGTGCCCCGGGGGGCGCACATTGACATAAAGGGGCGTGCACGGTCGGACGTGCCGACTACATTCGAGAGGACGGTGCGGACACGCTGGACGTGCCGGACGAGCGCGAAGGGAGGGGCCGCATGGTGCAGAAGGACCTACCGCCCCGCTGGGACCGCAGGATGCAGCAGCGGCTCGCGCGCGGCGAGGCGGCCGCCCTCGGCGAGCTGTACGACCGTTTCGCCTCCCTCGTGCACAGCCTCGCCCACCGCGTCCTAGGCGACGAGCACGCCGCCGACGGCGTCACCCGGGAGGTCTTCGGCCACGTCTGGGAGCACCCCGACAGCTACGACCCCCAGCAGGGCCCGCTCCGCTCCTGGGTCGCCGCGGTCACCCACCGCCTGGCCGTGCAGCGGCTGCGCGCCACCGAGGCCGCCTCCCTCACGGAGGCGGACGGCGACCGCGCCGGCGAACTGGAGCGCAAGGTGAGCCGCGCCTCGGTCGCCGCCCGCGCCGACTACATCGTCCACTCCATGCCCGCCCCGCTGCGCGCCGCCCTGGAGCTGGCCTACTTCCAGCGCCGCGACTACCGCCAGACCGCGGCCGACCTCGGCGTCACGGAGGACGAGGCCCGCCGCCGGCTGCGCCTCGGACTCCAGCTGCTGTCCACCGCCCACGACGCCGGCGGCCCGCCCGGACACGGAGGTGCGGCGTGAACGGCACCGAAGGCTCCGGGGCGTACGACGACGGACCCGGCGAGGGCCGCGGCGACGGCGCGGCCGCCGGACCCGGCCGGCCGCCGCGCATACCGCCGCCGCGCGCCTCCGTCGAGGACACCGGACTGCCGCTGCCCGACCTCGCCGACCTGGGGGACCCCGCACCCGTGCCGCTCGACCTGTCGCACGACGTCCTGAAGTCGCTCCTCGGCGCCTGGGCGCTGGCCGCCTGCTCGGCGGCGGAGACGGCCGCCGTGGAGGACCACCTCGGCGGCTGCGGCCCCTGCGCGGAGGAGGCGCTCCGGCTGCGCGAGGCGGTCGGCCTGCTGCACCAGCCCGAGACCCTCGACCTGGACCCCGCGCTGCGCACCCGCGTCCTGCAGAGCTGCCTGGACCGGCGGCCCCCGCGCATCCCGGTGCCCGAGTGGGCGGCTCCCTACGACGCCGAGACCGCCCGACTCGACGCGCTCCTGCAGGACTTCGGGGACGCCGAGTGGCACGCCCCGGTGCGGCTGCGCTGGTTCCGGGGCGACGCGGCGACGAGCCGCCGCACGACGGTGGCCGGGGTGATCGCGCACCTGCTGTCGGTGGACGGCCTGGTCGCGGTCGCGCTCGGGCTGGACGATCCGCTGGCCGACGTCGTCGAGAAGGGCGAGGAGGCCGTGCGCGGACCGGGCGGGCGCACCGAGGCGTTCTGGCGGACGTCCCACTTCCCGCCGACGCGGTCCGTGCGCGGGCCCTGGCGGGAGCAGAGCCACAGCCTCGTGCGGACGGTGTCCGTCACCGGCACCGCCGACGGCCCGGCGGTGCCGTACGGCGACTTCGCGCTGCCGCTGCGGGACGCCATGCTGGACCGGGCCTTCGAGTGCTGGGTGCACGCGGAGGACATCGCGGAGGCGGTGGACTACCCCTACGAACCGCCCGCGCCCCGCCACCTGAACCGGATGATCGACCTCGCCGCCAGGATGCTGCCGGTCGCCCTCGCCGAGCGCCGCCGCCAGGGCCGGTCCGCCGCTGCCGCGGCCCCGCACCTGGTCCCCGCGGGCACGCCCGGCCGCAGCCTGCGCCTGGAGATCGAGGGCACGGCCGGCGGGGAGTGGCTCATCCCCCTCGACTCACCCGGCGCCGTGGGGTCCGCCGACCTCGAGGTCGCCCATGTGGCCCTGGACGGCGTGGAGTTCTGCAAGCTGGCCGCCGGCCACGTCCCGCCGGAGGAGGCCGCGGCCGGGCAGGTGGGCGACCGGGAGGCGATCAGAGAGGTGCTGTTCGCCGCCGCTGGGCTGAGCCGGATGTAGGGGTGGCCGCGGTTTCGTGGTCGGCCGCGGGTGCGTGGGGTGTTCTCGGGCAGTTCCCCGCGCCCCTGAAGCACGGCCACCGAACGCCCCGACAGGGGCGCGGGGAACTGCGCGATCGATCACCAACCACCCGCAGCCGCCCGGAAACAGGCACCCTCGAGCCGCTAGGCGAACACCACCGTCCGCCGCCCGTTCAGCAGGATCCTCCGCTCCGCGTGCCACTTCACGGCACGCGCCAGCGCCTGGCACTCCACGTCGCGCCCGATCGCGACCAGCCCCTCCGGGGTCACGTCGTGCCCGACCCGCTCGACCTCCTGCTCGATGATCGGCCCCTCGTCGAGGTCGGCGGTGACGTAGTGCGCCGTGGCGCCGATCAGCTTCACGCCCCGCGCGTGCGCCTGGTGGTACGGCTTCGCGCCCTTGAAGCTCGGCAGGAACGAGTGGTGGATGTTGATGATCCGCCCGCTCAGCTGCTTGCACAGGTCGTCGGAGAGCACCTGCATGTACCGGGCGAGGACGACGAGTTCGACCCGCTCCTCGCGCACGAGGTCCAGCAGCCGCGCCTCGGCGTCGCCCTTCGTCTCCTTCGTCACCGGGATGTGGTGGAAGGGAATGCCGTACGAGCCCACCAGCTCGGCGAAGTCGGTGTGGTTGGACACCACGGCCGCGATCTCCACCGGCAGCGCCCCGGTCCGCGCCCGGAACAGCAGGTCGTTCAGGCAGTGCCCGAACCTGCTGACCATCAGCACGATGCGCATCTTCTCGTCGGCCCGGTTGATCTGCCAGTCCATGTGGAAGGAGTCACCGATCGCCGCGAAGCTCGCCCGCAGCTTGTCCACCGTCACCGGAGCGTCCGCCGAGAAGTGGACGCGCATGAAGAACAGACCCGTGTCGTGGTCGCCGAACTGCTGGCTGTCCTCGATGTTGCAGCCGGTCATGAACAGGTAGCTCGACACGGCGTGCACGATGCCCTGCTTGTCCGGGCAGGAGAGCGTGAGGACGTACTGGTCGGCCGGGACGGCGACGGGGGCGGACTGCTCATTCATGCACCACAGGTTCCCATACCGCCCCGCCCCCGCGGACGGTCGTCCCGCAGGGCGGGACGGCGGACGGGACATGCGGGCGCGACGGGACGGGCTACGCGGCCCTCGTCATGATCCGCAGGACCTCCAGGCTGCGCGGCGGGACGTCGGGGTCGTCGCCGTCGCCGGCCGACAGGCGCAGGTGCGCGTCCCGCGCCGCCCGCACCGCCTCCGGCCACGCCTGGTGCTCGAGGTAGGCGGCGACCGGTGCGTCCGGGCCGACCTGGTGCATGATCCGCAGCACCCGCAGCACGGCGGTGTCCACGAGCGCCGCCTCCTGGGAGTCCCGGAAGATCGTGCCCACGTACTTCTCCGCCGACCAGTTGTCCAGCCAGGTGTCCTCCACCAGCCGGTACACGGCGTCGGTGACGTCACCGTAGCCGTCCACGCCGGCCAGCCAGACGTCCCTCTGGAACACCGGATCGGAGAGCATGTGCAGCGCGGAACGCACGTTGCTGCGCCAGCGCCACCACGGCATGTCGTTCAGTGGCATGCCGCCCATGGTGGAGGAGCGACGGCCGCGACGGGAAGAGTTCTCCGAACCTTGCACGGTCATCGATCGTACGTTCCCGGTCGCACATGTCTCACCCGCCCCTGTAATTCACCTGTCTGTCACGTACCGTTGAACGACGGTCACACCTCGGTTAGCGGTGTGAGGGAATCGTGCATGTGCATGACCGGCAGCCGACGCTTCCGCAGCACTTTCCTCCACTTCCTCCCGCGGCCCGTCAGAGCCACCGCGCTGTCGGCGGGGGCCCTGGCCGCCTGCGCGTCGCTCACCGCCGGGTGCGGGGCCATCCCCGGTGCCACGGGGGGCTCCGGGGACGGCCCGATCAAGGTCATGACCTGGGCGCCGCAGGACACCGACGCCACCAACAAACCCGGCATGCCCGCCATGGCCCGCGCCTACGGCAAGTGGATCAACTCCCGCGGCGGCATCCACGGCCGCAGGCTGGAGATCCTCACCTGCAACGACCACAACGACAGCGTCGGCGCCGCACGGTGCGCCCGGCGCGCGGCCACCGAGGGCGCGGTCGCGGTGGTCGGCTCCTACAGCCAGTTCGGCGACTCCTTCCTCGCCCCGCTGGAGAGCGCCGGCATCCCCTACATCGGCGGGTACGGCGTCACCAACGACGAGTTCACCGGAACCATGTCGTACCCGGTCAACGGCGGCCAGCCCGCCCTGCTGGCCGGTCTCGGCCGGGCCCTGGCGGCCGCTTGCGGCCCGGTCTCCCTGGTCCGCCCCGACAGCATCGCCGGCGACCAGCTGCCCGCCCTGCTCGACTCGGGCCTGAAGGCGGGCGGCCACGCGCCGGCCGGCGACCAGCTCGCCGCCGAGAACGCCACCGAGTACGGCGACCAGGCCGAGCAGGCGCTGCGGTACGCGTCCCAGGGGACGGACAAGGCGCCGGTGAAGGGGCTCACGGGCGCGACGGCCACGGCACCGGCCGGGCAGCAGGCGCGGAAGGGCTGCGTGGTGCCCGCCCTCGGGGACCGCACCGACACCTTCATGGACTCCTTCCGGCGCACCCGCGACGCCTACCCGTCGGTGCGCACGGCGACCGTGCTCGGCAGCGTCGACCAGAGCGTGATCAACGCGACCGGCGGGGCGTCGGGCCCGTACGAGGGGGCGTACATCACCGGCTGGTACCCGCCCGCCTCCGACCGGCGCTGGAAGCCGATGAAGAGGGTGATCGACGAGGAGGCCTTCGGCGACAACCGCATCGACCCCGCGGACGCCGGGGTGCAGACCACCTGGATCGCCTACACCGTGCTCCGGGCCGCCCTGGAGAAGATCGGCGCAGGCGAGGTGAGCGCCGACACCGTGCGGCGCACCCTCGACGGCGGCCTGAAGGTGTCCACCGGCGGCCTCACCCCGACCCTGCGCTGGCCGTACGCGAGCAGGCTCGCCGCACTCGGCCTGCCGCGCCTCGTCAACGCCGACGTCAGCCTCCAGGTGGTCCGCGGCGGCGAGCTGGTGGAGGCCGAGCCGGCCCGGGGCTCCGGCATCGACGGGATCACCGACATGACGAGCACGCTGGAGAACGCGGACCTGGACTGACGCGGGCCCGGACTGACACGGCCCCGGACGGAACGCGGGCCCGGACCGCAGAGGTCCGGGCCCGCGCCCGTCACAGCTGGGTCGGCTGGCGCTGGGTCAGGCCGTACTTGCCGGCGATGGCGTTCCACAGCGCCGCCGCCTTCACCTTCTGCGCGCTGGCGGTGCCGCTCTCCCGGTTGCCGGCCTGCGTCTGGGGCGTGTTGCGGGCGTGTCCCTTGTGGCAGCCCTTCCGGCCGCCGACCTGGTCGGCCCAGGCCGCGTAGTGGTTGTCGGCGGCGGCGGACGCCTGCCAGGCCCGGGTGAGCGCGGCGGTCAGCTCGCCGTTGGCCGGCAGCTTGTCCACGGACAGCTTGCCGAGCCGGGTGACCAGGTCGGTGCGCTGCCGGGCCGCGTTGCGCAGGTCGGTGGCGGACTGGCCGAGGTTGTCGCACTGCCGGACGTTCGCCACCGCCTGGATCACCGAGGCGCGGCTGCTGCCGCTGTCGGCGAGCAGCTTGTCCAGGGCGACCGCCTGCTGCTTGGCGGGGTCGGCGGCGGGTGCGGAGGACTGCTGGACGGCCGGGGACGAGGCGGCGACGGTCTTGTCGTCCCCGCCCTTGCCGTCCCCGCCGCCGCCGCTGAGCAGCGCGCCGACGCCGAAGCCGAGCACCACGATGCCGACCCCGATCGCGGCGATCAGCGGCACCCGCGATCCGGACCGCCCCGAGCCGCGCCGGCCGTCGTCCGGGTCCGCCGGCGAGCCGTAGGACGGCTGCGGCGGCTGCGGCGCCCCCGGGTGGCCCGGGTAGCCGCCGGACTGCGGGACGCGCGGCATCTGCTGGGTGGCCCCGGCCGGGCTCTCCGGGCCGGCCGGGCCGCCGCGGAAGAGGTTGTCGAACTCGGCGGGCGGCTGCTGGTCCCCACCCTGCGCCTGACCGGCGTACGGCGGTATGTACTGGGTGGCCTCCGCGTCGGGGTGACCGGCCGGCCGCTGCGCCCCCGTGCCCAGGTAGTGCGTCTGCTCCCCGGCCGACTCCGGCGGCAGCGAGCCGGACGGCACCGGCGGGATGTACTGCGTGGCGCCCTCGTCGGCGGAGGCCGCCGGGACCGGGGGCAGGTACTGGGTGGCGCCCTCGGCCGCCGGCACGTTGGCGGGCCCGGCGGCCGCCGGGACGGGCGGCAGGTACTGGGTCGCGCCGTCGGCCGCCGGGGGCAGCGGAGCGCCCTGCGCCGGGTACTGCCGCTGCGGCTGCCCGTACGGATCGGCGGGAGCGCCGTAGGCCTGGGCCTCGTGGGACCCGGCGCCGTACGCCTGCTGCCCGCCGTACGCCTGACCGTTGTGCGCCGCCTGACCGGTGGGCGCCTGCCCGCCGTACGACGGTGCCGGGGCGCCCTCGGGAGGCAGCGGGCCGGGGCCGGCCGGGGCGGGCTGCTGCTCCGGGGTGCCCCACTGCTGGGCGGCCGCGGGCGGCCAGCCCTGGCCCGGCTGGGGCTGCGGCTCCTCATGGCCGGGGCCCCAGGCACCGCCCCAGGCCTGGCCGCCGGCCGGCGCGGCCGGGGCGGGGGTGCCCGTCATACCCGGCAACAGGGGCTCGCCTCCGTCGGAGGGCAGCACGATGCCTTCGTGCGCGGGCCGCGCCGAGGGCTCCTCGCCCTGTCCACTCTGCGTCACCGGGACTCCTACGAATGGGGGACCTACTGCATCGTCGGTTCACGCTACCGGGTCCCCCGAGCCGGGTGCCACGCAGCTCGGACCGTGATCTTCCGCCCTGTGCCGGCGACCACGTGACCGCCCCGCGGCCCACCGCCCGAAAGGCGGCCGCGGGGCGGGTGTTCAGGCGGCCGGCTGCAGGTCGAGGCGGGCCCCGAACTCCCTGACGACCGCCTCCTCCCGGAAGGGCTCCAGGCGCTGCTGGAGATCCTCCAGGTACTCCGCGCCCCGGTTGGAGCGCAGCGTCTCCAGCAGCTCCACCGCCTTCATGCCGGTGCTGCACGCCTGCTCGATCTCGCGCTGCTGCACCTGGGCCGTGGCGAGCAGCACGTAGCCGATGGCCCGGCGCCGGACCCGGCTCTCGGGATGCCCGGCCAGCGACTGCTCGGCGCACCGGGCCGCCGCCTCGGCCTGCCCGAGGTCCCGGTGGCAGTGCGCCAACTCGTCGGCGAGGTAGGCCTCGTCGAAGTGGGCGATCCAGGCCGGGTCGTCACCGCAGGCCGCGTCCGCGCGCTCCATCGCCTCGACCGCCCGCCCGGAGGACGCCTGGGCCGCGCGGGCGTCGCCGAGCAGGGCGTGGCCCCGGGCCTCGGCGGCGTGGAACATCGCCTCCGCGCGCGGCGTCACCCGCCCCCGCGCCCCCTCCTGCGCCGCGCGCGCCAACTGCGCGATCTCCCGCGGGTTTCCGAGCTGGGCGGCGAGGTGGCTCATGGAGGCGGCGAGGACGTAGCCGCCGTACCCGCGGTCGCCGGCCGCCTGCGCGAGCCGGAGCGACTGGATGTAGTACCGCTGGGCGAGGCCCGATTGGCCGGTGTCGACCGCCATGTACCCGGCCAGCTCGGTCAGTCGGGCGACGGTCGCGAACAGCTCCCGGCCGACCGCCTCCCGGTACGAGCCGGCCAGCAGCCCGGAGACGACGCTGTTGAGGTAGTGGACGACGACCGGGCGGACGTGCCCGCTGCCGTAGCTGTGGTCCAGGTCCGTGAGCGCCTGGGTCATGGACCGCACGGCCGCCACGTCGGCCATGCCCACGCGCGGCCCCGCCTGCCGCGCCACCTGCGCGTCGGGCGCCGAGATCAGCCAGTCGCGGCTGGGCTCGACCAGCGCGGAGGCGGCGACGGAGGAGCCGGACAGGAAGTCCCGGCGCCCCACGTCGCTGCGCCACAGCTCGCAGACCTGCTCGATGGCCCCCAGTACCGTCGGCGAGAACTGGAGACCGACACCCGAGGCCAGGTTCTTGCCGTTGGCCATGCCGATCTCGTCGATCGTGACCGTACGGCCGAGCTTGCGCCCGAGCGCCTCCGCGATGATCGCCGGGGCCCGGCCCCGCGGCTGCTGGCCGCGCAGCCAGCGGGCCACGGACGTCTTGTCGTAGCGCAGGTCGAGACCGTGCTCGGCCCCGCACATGTTGACCCGCCGGGCCAGCCCGGCGTTCGAGCACCCCGCTTCCTGGATGAGTGCCTGCAGCCGTTCGTTCGGCTGCCTCGCCACGAGAGGCCTTGCGGCCATGTGCTACCCCCTGCGAACCCCTGGAGCAGACGATCATTACCAGAAGATCACTGCCCAGCTGACATACCGTCAATGCGTGACATGTGCGGTTTGCCGGGGTAACGGCTGTTGCCACCCCACCCCTGCCTACCCAGCCCCGACCCCCGTTCCTCCCGCGCGCCCCCGGATGTGCGCCCATGCGCCCCGGCTGCCGAATCGATGCTCCTCCCCCGCGCGCGCCACGGCCGTAACCCGAGGTGAGCGCGGGAGTTGAGTGGAGCGTGGAAGAGACGATCGCGGGCCCCGAAGCCGCTCACATTCCGCAGCAGCGCGGGGAATCGCTGCTGGACACCGCCGTGCGCTACGCCGAGGAGCGGCACTGGGACGTGGTCCCGGGCACCTGGCTGGAAGCCGCCGACGGAACCCAGCGCTGCTCGTGCGGTGACGCCTCCTGCCCCGCGCCGGGTGCGCACCCCGCGCGCCCCGACTGGGCGACGCAGGCGACCGGCAGCGCGACCGTCGCGCGGCGGATGTGGCAGCGGCAGCCCACGGCGTCGATCCTGCTGCCCACGGGACGTACGTTCGACGCCCTGTCGGTCCCGGAGAGCGCCGGCTTCCTGGCGCTGGCCCGGATGGAGCGGATGGAGCTGACGCTCGGGCCGGTGACGCTGACCCCGGACCGCCGCATGCAGTTCTTCGTCCTGCCGGGAGCCGCCGCCAAGGTCTCCGACCTGGTGCACACGCTGGGCTGGTCACTGGCCTCGCTGGATCTGGTGCCGCTCGGGGAAGGCGCCTACGTGGCCGCACCGCCCACCCGGTTCGGGTCCCGGGGAGCCGTGCAGTGGGCCTGCCGGCCCACCCCCGCGAACCGGTGGCTGCCGGACGCGGAGGAACTGATCTCCCCGCTCGCCTACGCCTGCGGCCGGGACCGCTGACCGACGCCCGCCCCCCGGGGGAGCCGCCGCCGCCGTAGCCTTCATGCATGACCGAAGTCGCAGTGCGTGTACGGGGGCTCTGGAAGCGGTTCGGGCAGCAGGTCGCCGTCGGCGGGATCGACCTGGAGCTGCCCGCCGGGAAGTTCATCGGACTGGTCGGGCCCAACGGCGCCGGCAAGACCACCACCCTGTCCATGGTGACCGGGCTGCTGCGACCCGACGAAGGGACCGTTTCCGTCGTCGGGCACGACGTGTGGCGCGATCCCGTGGCCGTCAAGGCGCGGATCGGCGTACTGCCCGAAGGACTGCGGCTGTTCGAGCGGTTGTCGGGACGGGAACTGCTCGGCTACTCCGGACGGCTGCGGGGGCTGCCCGGAGCCGAGGTCGACAAGCGGGCGACCCAACTGCTCGACGTGCTCGACCTCGCCGGGTCGCAGCACAAACTCGTCGTCGACTACTCGACCGGCATGCGCAAGAAGATCGGACTCGCGGCCGCTCTCCTCCACAACCCCGAAGTCCTCTTCCTCGACGAGCCCTTCGAGGGCGTCGACCCGGTCTCCGCCCAGACCATCCGCGGCGTGCTCGAGCGGTACACCGCCTCCGGGGCCACCGTCGTCTTCTCCTCCCACGTCATGGAACTGGTCGAGTCGCTGTGCGACTGGGTCGCGGTGATGGCGGCCGGCCGCATCCGCGCCACCGGGACCCTGGCCGAGGTGCGCGGCGAGCACCCCACCCTCCAGGCGGCCTTCCTGGAACTGGTCGGGGCCCGCGGCCGGGACGCCGCGTCCGACCTCGACTGGCTGGGCGGCGGGGCCGCCCGATGAGCCGCACCACCGCCACCGTCGTACGCCTGAAACTGTCCCTGCTGCGCGGCGGGCTGCGGCAGTCCTCCGGCCGCCGCTCCGCGTTCGTCGCCTCCGCCGTCGTCGCCCTGCTGTTCGGGCTGCTGCAACTGCTGGGCCTCCTCGCGCTGCGCGGCCACGCGAACGCCGAGACCGTCGCCGTCCCCGGCACGGCCTTGCTGGCCCTGGGCTGGGCGGTGATGCCGCTGTTCTTCCCGAGCGGCGACGAGACCCTGGACCCGACCCGGCTCGTCATGCTGCCCCTGCGCCCCCGGCCGCTGGTGCGCGCCCTGCTCGCGGCCTCCCTGGTCGGTATCGGCCCCCTGTTCACCCTGCTGGTGCTGGCGGGCTGCGCACTGTCCGTCGCCCACGGCGGCGCCGCCTACGCCGTCGCCGTCGTCGCCGTGGCCCTCGCGCTACTGGTCTGCGTGGCGCTCGCGCGGGCCGTCGCCGCCGCCAACGTACGGCTGCTCACCAGCAGGAGGGGACGCGACCTCGCCGTCCTCAGCGGACTCGTGATCGCCGTCGGCGCCCAGCTGGTCAACTTCGGTGCCCAGCGGATCGGTTCCGCGGGACTCGGCCCGCTGCGGCCGGTCGCGGACGTCCTGTCCTGGGTGCCGCCCGCCGCGGCGGTGGGCGCCGTCCGGGCGGCGAGCCAGGGATCGTACGGCGCCGCCGCCGCCCGCCTGCTCGTGACGGCGGCCGCACTCGCCCTGCTGGTCGCGCTCTGGGAGCGGAGTCTGACCCGGCTGATGACCTCGCCCGACGGCTCGACGCTGCAGACCGCCGACACCCGGACCCGCGACCGCTCCGCCGGCGGCCTCGCCCGGCTGCTGCCCGGCGGGCGCACCGGCACGGTCATGGAACGCGCCCTGCGCTACGTCTGGCGCGACCCCAAGACCAAGGCCGCCTGGGTGACCTCGCTCGCCATCGGGCTCATCGTGCCGGTCTTCAACGCCGTCCAGGGCACCGGGTCGATCTACTTCGCGTGCTTCGCCGCCGGGATGCTCGGCATCCAGATGTACAACCAGTTCGGGCAGGACACCTCCGCCTTCTGGATGGTGGCCCTCACGATCTCCTCGCCCCGGGACGCCTACGACGAACTGCGCGGCCGGGCGCTCGCCCTGCTGACGATCACGCTGCCCTACGCCGCCCTCGTCACCGTCGTCACCACCGCCCTGCTCGGCGACTGGCCGCGCCTGCCGGAGGTGCTCGGCCTCTCCCTCGCCCTGCTCGGCGCCATGCTGGCGACCGGCGCCTGGACCTCGGCCCGCTTCCCCTACTCCATCCCGCAGGAGGGCCACAAGAACGTCGCCCCCGGCCAGGCCGGCCTCGCCTGGATCTCCATCTTCGGCGGCATGGTCGCGGCGGCCCTGCTGTGCTCCCCCGTCATCACCGCGGCCATCTGGCTCAACGTGAGCGCGGGCGGCGACGCGTGGACCTGGCTGCTCCTGCCCGCCGGCGCCGCCTACGGCGCGGCCCTCACCTGGGCGGGCCTCCGCCTCGCCGCCCCCCGCACGGCGGCCCGGCTGCCGGAGATCCTGGCGGCGGTGAGCAAGGGGTGAGTGCGCCCGTCCGGGCGGGGCGGGACACGTCGGCGGGAGCAGGGGAACGGGGCGGCAGGGCCGCGACGCAGCCGCAGCGCAGCCGCACCGGCATCCCGCCCGCGGGCGTTCAGTCGCTCACCCCCCGAACACTCCGTCGAGGAACGGCTCGACGACCCCGCGCCAGGCCGCCGGCTGGTCGTAGTGCACCAGATGGCCCGCGTCGGCCACCTCCGCGTACTCCCCGAGCGGCAGCACCCGGACCATCTCCTGCGCCTCGGCCCGCCCCAGCTCCCCGTCGAGCCCGCGCACGACCAGCGCCGGGCACCGGACCTGGGCCAGCTCCTCCCAGTGCGCGTCGTACACCCAGCTCTCGCGGGTGCGCAGCATCTGCTCCTGCTCGAAGACGGGGCGCCAGCCGTCGGCGGCCTCCCGCATGATCTCGGCGAAGAAGTCCCCGCGGGACGGACTGGGGCGCTCGACCCGGGGATCGTCCTCCCCGAACCACTTGCGGACGTCGGCGAGGGTGGCGAAGGGGACCGGCCAGGAGCGGAACCAGTCGGCCCACTCGCGCTGGGAGGCCGCGCCGAGCGCGGAGGCCCGCATGTCGCAGACGACCAGGCCGCGCACCAGGTCGGGGCGTTTCGCGGCGAGCTGCCAGGCGGTCAGGGCGCCCATGGCGTGGCCCACGAGGACGGCGGGGGCGAGGCCCAGCTGCTCGAGCGCGGCCTCGGCGTCCTCGACGTAGGCCTCGCGGGTGAAGGCGGCCTCCGGCGGCTTCTCGCTGCGGCCGTGGCCGCGCTGGTCGAGCGCCACGGCGCGGTACCGCTCGGCGAGCCAGCGGGCGGTGGACGCCCAGTGCGAGGCGCGGCCCATCAGGCCGTGGAGTAACAGCACCCCCGGGACGGCGGTGGGCTCCGCCTCCGGTTTCGGAGGGTCCGAGAACTCCCAGGCGGCAAGGCGCACCCCGCCCGCTCCCGTCACGTCGATACGCCGTGCCATCGGCCTGGTACCCCCCAAGCTCCGCCTGCCTCGTACCGGTGTACTGCCCTTGTTTCCCGTCGTGCCGTGGTTACCGCGACCGCAGCCTACCCAAGCGTCTCGAAAGCCCATTCGAAAATGGGGCCTTCGTGGTCAACACCCCTCGTTCGAGTGACACCCCCCAAGGAATGATCGCCGCCACCGAGGGGATCTTTCTGGCGGGAGGCGGACCGCTCGGGGAAAAACGGTCCGAGGGGGACTGACCCTGAGAGCTCGGGGCTCCGGGTCAGAGCAAGGGGAGGACAGGCCCCGGCGCCACCAGGCGCCGGGGCCCTCCCACACTCAGCGCTTGGCCACGAACACGTGCGAGGCGATGTCCGCCTCCAGCTCGGCGGCCTCACCGCCACTGCCCACCAGCACCCCGCCGGCCGACTGCGTCACACTCACCACCGAGCCCGGCTGCACCCCCGCCCGCCGCAGCGTGTACATCAGCTGGGCGTCGGTCTGGATCGGCTCACCGATCCGCCGGACGACGACCGTCTTCCCGTCCGAACCGGGCTCCAGGTCCGCCAGCGAGACCATCCCCTCGTCCAGGAACGGATTCGCCCCGTCCTTCTCGCCCAGCTCCTCCAGACCCGGGATCGGATTGCCGTACGGCGACTCGGTCGGATGCCGCAGCAGCTCCAGCACCCGGCGCTCCACGGCCTCACTCATCACGTGCTCCCAGCGACACGCCTCCGCGTGCACCTGCTCCCACTCCAGGCCGATCACGTCGACCAGGAGACACTCCGCCAGCCGGTGCTTGCGCATCACCCGCGTGGCCAGCCGGCGGCCCTCGTCCGTCAGCTCCAGATGCCGGTCACTGGCGACCGACACCAGACCGTCGCGCTCCATCCGCGCCACCGTCTGGCTCACCGTCGGCCCGCTCTGGTCCAGCCGCTCCGCGATGCGGGCGCGCATGGGGACGACGCCTTCCTCTTCCAGCTCGAGGATGGTGCGGAGATACATCTCCGTGGTGTCGATCAGTCCGGACATACGTGCCCCTCGATTACCTCTGCCGGAAGCTCGCCCGGCGCGTGCGCTGGCCCTGACCTCAATTCTGCCGGATACCACTGACAACCGTGCGCTACCGGTGAATCCGGGGGAACGGGCCGCCGCCGGACGGCCGGGCCCCGCCCCGGCCGCCACACGCCCCCCGTATTGACACCGCACTGGTCCAGACCGCACGGTGATCCGCGACACAGACGCTGCGAAGGGGCACCGCATGAGCGACGGCACGCCGGCCGACCTGTTCTTCGACGCCGCCATCACCCTCCTGCACCGGGTCAGGGAGGAGGAGGCCGAAGCCGTCACCGCCGCCGCCACCCTGCTGGCCGACACCGTCGCGGCCGGCGGCCGCCTGTTCGCCTTCGGCGCCGGACACTCCTCCCTGCCCGCCCAGGACGTCGTCTACCGCGCCGGCGGACTCGCCCTGATGAACCTCCTCGCCGTCCCCGGCGTCGTCGGCGTCGACGTCACCCCCGCCACCCTCGGCTCCGCCCTGGAACGCGTGGACGGCCTCGCGAGCGCCGTCCTCGCCACCTCGCCCCTGCGCGCCGGCGACGCCCTCGTGGTCATCTCCCTCTCGGGCCGCAACGCCCTCCCCGTCGAGATGGCCCTCACCGCCCGCACCCTCGGCGTCAAGGTCATCGGCGTCACCTCCGTGGCCTACGCCGCCGAGACCACCTCACGCCACACCTCGGGCACCTTCCTGAAAGACCACTGCGACGTCGTCCTCGACTCCAAGATCGCCGTCGGCGACGCCGAACTCACCCTCGACACCATCCCCGCCCCCTTCGCCCCGGCCTCCACGGTGGTCACCTCCGCCCTCATGCAGGCCGTCATGGCCACCACCGCGGCCACCCTCGCCGACCGCGGCATCGAACCCCCGCTGCTGCGCTCCGGCAACGTCGACGGCGGCCACGACTGGAACCGCCGCATCATGGAGCAGTACGGCGACCGGATCTTCTACCGGCACTGAAACCGGGCCGGCGTCACTCCGCCGGCCCCCGCCGCACCGCGTCCGCCAGATCCAGCGCCGCCGCGACCCGTACCGCCACGTCCTCCGCGTACACCGCGTCCACCCGCTCGAAGCGGCTGCGCCCCGCCCCCCGCAGAAACGTCACCACACCCAGCGTCCGCCCCCGGCTGCGCAGCACCGCGCACAACGCGTGCACCGCGTCACCCGGCCACTGCCGCTCCAGCGCCCATTCCCGCGCCCGCTCCGCCGACCCCGGCGCGTCCGCCCGCACGGCACCCGCCCGCTCCACACACTGCAGCGCCGGATGCCCCTCCCCGTACCGCACCGGCAGCCCCGCCGCCCCTGTCAGCGAACTCGGCCCCGGCGCCCCCGCGGGCGTCGCCGCCAGCCGCACCAGCCGCACCGGACCCGCCGCCTCCGCACCCTCCGCCCGCGGCACACCCGCCACCCTGTCCAGCAGCGCGTGATCGGCGAACCCGGCGAGCGCGAAGTCCAGGTGCACGGTCGCCGCCTCCGCCGGATCCTCACACTCGGCGGCGGCCCGCGCCGCACGGTGCAGCTGATTCGTCCGGAACCGCAGCAGCGCCCCCTCCTGCTCCCCCTGCTTCGCCTCCGTGACGTCCAGGAACAACCAGCCGACCCCCAGCGGCACCGGCTCCTCGGCGAGCGGCGACGCCAGCCGCACGAAACCGCTGCGCCAGCACCGCCGCCGCTCGCCCTCCGCCGTCCGCACCGCCACCCACATCTCGGCCGGCGCGGGCGGCGCCCCCTCGGCCAGCACATGGGTCAGCGCGCTCTCCAGCTCCTCCACACCCTGCGCCAGCAACTCCCCCAGCGGCCGCCCCAGCGCCGACGTACGCCCGATGCCCAGCGCCCGCGCCGCGTGCGCGTTGACGACGGCGGGCCGCAGGTCCGCGTCCACCAGGACAACCCCCCACGACGCGTCCTCGAACAACGCCTCGCTCAGCGCGATCGACCGCTCCAGATCGATCTGCGCGTGCACCTCGCTGAACGCGCAGTACACCCCGGCCGGCTTCCCGTCGGGCCCGCGCACGGCCGCCGACTGCGTCCGCACCAGCACCCGCCCGCCGTCCTTGGTGACCAGGGCGAACTCCTGCACCTGCCGGCCCGGCGCGTGCATCGCCGACATCAGCCGGGCGTGCACCTCCTCGGCGTCCGCGCTGCGCACCGCCCACCCGGCGAACCCGTGCCGCCCGACCGCCTCCGCCGCGGTCCAGCCGAGAATCCGCTCGGCCTCCCGGTTCCAATGGGTGACGACACCGTCCGCGTCGAACGCGCACAGCGCCGCGTCCATGCCGTCCAGCAGCGCGGCGAGCAGGTCCGACCCACCGGGCTCCTCGGGGCCGTCGGGATCGTCCGGCCCCAGCTCGTCGGTGGCCCCACTCCGCCGGGAAGCACTCACCCTGACCCCCTGAGGCTTCGTCCGCGCCCGTACGGCGCTCGGTTCGCTCACTGGCCTTTCATTCAACTGGAACGTGACACAGCCCACATCCTGTTCCCGCAAGTCTGCGGCAATCAGTGGCCGCCCCCGTGCTCCAGCCGCAGGTCCACCCATTCGTCGAGCTCCCCGTCCAGCACATACCGGTCGACCTCCACGAACCCGCGCCGCCCGGCGAACCGGAGCCCGTCCCCGTTCACCGCCAGCACACACGTCTCGACCGTCTCGGCACCCAGCCCGCGCGCGTGGGCGAGCCCGTTCTCGTACAGCGCGGCACCGAACCCCCGCCGCCGGAACTCCGGCAGCACCCGCGCGATCACCGTCGCCGCCGCCCCCTCCCCACTAGGTGGCCGCACGGTGGAACACCCCACCAGCACATCCCCCACATAGGCGTTCTCCAGCCGATACCGCCCCAGCCGCTCCCGCGCCTCCTCCAGGGACATCGCGGCGGGCGGCACGACCACGTTGTGGACATGCCGCCACTGCTCGAGCATGGGGTCGCCGTCGACGGGCTGTATGCGGAGATCGGTCATGATCCGAACCGTAGGACCGGCAGCGGAGGCCGTCCACGGAAAAAAAGGGGTTGAGCAGCTCCCGACCACTTCCTAAGGTGTGCGGTACACGAGAAGGGAGGTGGTTCGGCAGATGTATGAGAACCGGACGCGTGAGGTGGCTGCGGGCTAGCGGCTCGCCACCACATCCAGTGCGGTGCCGGACCAGCACGTGACAGTACGTGCAGCCGGCCCAATCCCAAGCAGTCACCCGACCCGCGGGCTGCCGGTACGTCCGGCCGGCTCCTCCTCGGAGGAACCCAGCCCGCGGGTCGTCTGCGTGCTCAGGGGCTGAGGCGCTCCACCGTCCAGGTGCCGTCCCCCCGGGAGACGTAGCGCAGGCGGTCGTGGAGGCGGTTCTCGCGGCCCTGCCAGAACTCGATGATCTCCGGGGTGATGCGGAAGCCGCCCCAGTGCGGCGGGACCGGGACCTCCTCGCCCTCGGGGTAGCGGGCCTCCAGGTCGGCGTAGGCGGTGTCCAGGTCGGTGCGGGAGGCGATCACCGTGGACTGGGCACTGGCCCAGGCGCCCAGCCGGGAGCCGTGCGGGCGGGTGCGGAAGTAGGCGGTGGTCTCTTCCCTGCTGGTGCGGCGGGCGGTGCCGGTGACGATGACCTGGCGGGCGATGGGGTGCCAGGGGAAGAGCAGCGAGACGTGCGGGTTCTGCGCGAGGTCGCGCCCCTTGCGGGAGTCGTAGTTGGTGTAGAAGACGAAGCCCTCGCTGTCGAACTGCTTCATGAGGACCGTGCGCGAACTGGGGCGTCCCGTGGCGTCGGCCGTGGAGACGACCATCGCGTTGGGTTCGTAGAGGGTGCCGTGCAGGGCCGCCCGTGCGGCGTCCTCGAACCAGCCGGCGAAGTGGTCCATGGGCTGCGTGGCGAGGTCCTTCTCGTCCAGCCCGGCCGCCCGGTACTGCTTGCGCATGGCGGCGGGGTCCAGGAGGGGGTCGAGGGTGGCGTCGCTGTCGGTCACGCGGTCATCCTGCCGTATCGAACGGGCGTGGCACTCAGTGTCGTGTGGGCTCCCCAACTATGGCACTCGGGGTTATCGTGCTGGTTCCGACGCGGTTCGGGTGACCACCGGCCTATCGGGGCATCACCGGGGTGACCGCCGCCGACACTTTCACGAGGAGCCGCCTGATGTCCGACTTCGTACCCGGGCTCGAAGGAGTCGTCGCGTTCGAGACGGAGATCGCCGAACCGGACAAGGAGGGCGGCGCCCTGCGCTACCGGGGCGTCGACATCGAGGATCTGGTCGGGCACGTCTCCTTCGGGAACGTGTGGGGGCTGCTGGTGGACGGCGCGTTCAATCCCGGACTGCCGCCCGCCGAGCCCTTCCCGATCCCCGTGCACTCCGGTGACATCCGCGTCGACGTGCAGTCCGCGCTGGCCATGCTGGCCCCGGTGTGGGGCCTGAAACCGCTGCTGGACATCGACGTGGCGCAGGCTCGCGCCGACCTCGCGCGCGCCGCGGTGATGGCGCTGTCGTACGTCGCCCAGTCCGCGCGCGGGCAGGGGCTGCCGATGGTGCCGCAGCGGGAGATCGACAAGGCGGGCTCCGTGGTGGAGCGGTTCATGATCCGCTGGCGGGGTGAGCCGGACCCGAAGCACGTGGCGGCCGTCGACGCGTACTGGACGTCGGCCGCCGAGCACGGCATGAACGCCTCCACGTTCACCGCGCGGGTCATCGCCTCGACCGGGGCGGACGTCGCCGCCGCGCTGTCGGGTGCGGTGGGCGCCATGTCCGGGCCGCTGCACGGCGGTGCGCCCTCGCGGGTGCTCGGCATGATCGAGGAGATCGAGCGCACCGGCGACGCGGAGGGCTACGTCAGGCGGGCCCTGGACCGCGGTGAGCGGCTGATGGGGTTCGGGCACCGGGTGTACCGGGCGGAGGACCCGCGGGCGCGGGTGCTGCGGCGTACGGCGCGGGAGCTGGGGGCGCCGCGGTTCGAGATCGCGGAGGCGCTGGAGAAGGCGGCGCTGGAGGAGCTGCACAACCGGCGGCCGGACCGGGTGCTGGCGACGAACGTGGAGTTCTGGGCGGCGATCATGCTGGACTTCGCGGAGGTGCCGGCGCACATGTTCACGTCGATGTTCACGTGCGCGAGGACGGCCGGCTGGTCGGCGCACATCCTGGAGCAGAAGCGGACGGGGCGGCTGGTGCGGCCGTCGGCGAAGTACGTGGGGCCGGGACCGCGCAGTCCGCGGGACGTCGAGGGGTACGCGGACATCGCCCACTGAGGGAGCCGCTGAGGGGCGCGGGCGGTCGCACGCCGGTGCGGCCGCCCGCGCCCCTTGCGGCAGGGTCACGCCGGGGTCAGCAGGTCCCCGTGGTGCCGCTGCGCCGCCAGCGGGTGGGCCCTGAGCTTGCCCTTGAGTTCGTTGTAGCCGTACTCGGCGTACAGCGGGTTGGCCGGGTCGGTGGTGATGCCGGGGGCCGTGGTGGCGTGCGGGAAGGGCAGCGGCTCGATCCGGGCGTCCAGGCGGGGGTTGTAGAAGAACGGGACGGAGAAGCGTTCCGTCGCTCCGGGCGGGCTCACCACGCGGTGGTTGGTGGCGATCAGGTAGCCGTTGGTCGCGACCTCGAGGAGTTCGCCCAGGTTGACGACGAAGGCGCCCTCGATCGGCGGCACGTCGTGGAAGCGGCCGTCCGCGCGCTGGACCTGGAGGCCGCCGACGGCGTCCTGCAGGAGCAGGGTGAGGAAGCCGTAGTCCTTGTGGGCGCCGACGCCCTGGTCGGTGCCGTCGCCCGCGCTGCCGGGGTAGCGGACGAGCTTGAGGTGCGGGTGGGCGTGCTCGCCGAAGACGGGGTCGTAGAAGCCTGCGGGAGCGCCGATGGCGGTCAGCAGTTCGCGGAGCAGGCGCTCGGCGACGGCGCTCAGCCGGTCGATCCAGGCGAGGGCGGCGGTGCGCAGTCCGGGGAGGGCGGCCGGCCACTGGTTGGGGCCCTGCAGCCACCAGTAGGGCGGTTCGCCGGGGCCGGGGACGTGGGCGGGGCGTTCGGCGCCTATGTCGAGCTGGTCGCGCCAGTCGCGGGCACCGGCGGTGCGTTCGTCGCCGGTGCGGGTGTAGCCGCGGAAGTGCGGGGAGCGGACGTTGTCGAGGGCGAGCCGGTCGGCCTCGGGGAGGGCGAAGAAGGCGCGCATGGCGGTGAGCAGCGCGTCGGTCTCGGCCGGGGTCACGCCGTGGCCGACGAGCTGGAAGAAGCCGACGTCGTGGGCGGCGCTGTGCAGCTGGGCGTGGAGGAGGGCGCGGGCCTGGGGGCCGCGGTCGGCGGCGGAGAGGTCGATGATGGGGAGCTGGGCGTACGACGGGTTCGTCGCGGTGTGCGTCGTCATGGGGTGCGTCCGCTGGGTGTACGGGGCACGGGCGGCCGCCGGGGGTGTGGCGGCCCCCGGGTGCCGGAAGAGGGAGAAAGCGCGCAGGGGGCTGGGTCAGGCGGAGAAGCGCCGACAGCCCATGCTCGTGACGCGCACGTAGTCCACGTGGCGGCGTCGGACGAGCATCGGAAGCATGGAGCACAGGGTACTGCGGTTCGCGGGATGCGCCTGTGGCCGGGCTCACTGTGCCGGGGCCGCGGTGGGCGAGGTCGGAGTTCGCCCTGGAGGTGGACCGTGCGGTGCCCGTCTCGTCGCCCGGCCGGCCGGCCGGCCGCGGAAGTCCTCGGTGATCTCGGGCCGGTTCCAGGATTCGAGGCCGAGATGGCCGTGGGCGTGGTGGTCGTCGCGCCGGCTCGGTGGCGGCTCAGTCCAGGGCCGTGTCCACGAGTGCCGCCCATTGGGCGACCACGCGCTCGCGGCGGGCGGTGTCGTCGGTGAGGAGGTTGGCGAGGCCGAGGCCGCGGGCCATGTCGAGCAGGCCCTGGACGGTTTCCCGGACGCCGGGGCGGGACTCGTCGGCGCCGAGGAGTTCGACGGCGATGCGGTGGGACTCGCGGCCGACGCGGGCCTCGAGTTCGGTCACGCGCGCGCGGAGCTGTTCCTCGTCGCTGGCGGCGACCCACAGGTGGAGGGCGGCGCGGAAGAGGGGGCCGGTGTAGAGGCCGACGACGGCGGCGACGACGGCGCGGCGGTCTGCGGGGCCGTCGGGGAAAAGTTCGCGCAGGGCGGTGGAGCGTTCCTCGGCGACGTACTCGACGGCGGCCGTGAAGAGGTCCTCGCGGGTGGGGAAGTGGTGCTGGGCGGCGCCCCGGGAGACGCCGGCGCGTTCGGCGACGACGGAGACCGTGGAGCCTGCCCAGCCGTGCTCGGCGAGGCAGGCCACGGCGGCCTCCAGGAGCCGCTGCCGGGTGGCCCGGCTGCGGTCCTGCTTGGGTACGCGGTCGCGTTCCGCCGCTGTACTCACACCACCACCCATGCCGCATCCCGTCTTTCCAGGAAGGCCGTCATCCCCTCCCGGGCGTGGGCGGAGGAGAACAGCCGGGCCGAGAGCGCGGTCAGGTGGGCCGCGTCCCGGTCGAACGTCTCCAGCACCCTAGCCGTGAGCAGCCGTTTCGTCTCGGTCAGGGCCTCGGGGGCGGAGCGGCGCAGGCCGTCGAGGACGGGGGCGAGGGCCTGGTCGACGTCGTCGGCGGTCGTGGTGAGCAGGCCGAGGCGTACGGCCTCGGCGGCGTCGAAGCGTTCGCCGGTGAGGTAGTAGCGGGCGAGGGCGCGGGGGTCGGCGCGCGGGAGGACCGGGAGGGAGATCACGGCGGGGGCGACGCCGATGCGGACCTCGGTGAAGGCGAAGGTGGCGGCCGGTGCGGCGGCGGCGATGTCGCAGGCGGCGAGGAGGCCGAGGCCGCCGGCGCGGACGTGGCCGGTGATCCGGGCGACGACGGGTTTGGGCAGCGCGACGATCTGGCGGAGCAGGCCGACGAGGGCGTCGGGGTCGGGCGGGTCGCGCAGGTCGGCGCCGGCGCAGAAGGTGGTGCCGGTGTGGGTGAGGACGACGGCGCGGACGCCGGGGTCCTCGGCGCAGTCGGCCAGCGCGTCGGCGAGGGCGGCGACGAGGGCGGCGGAGAGCGCGTTGCGGGTGCCGGTGGAGTCGAGGCTGAGGGTTTCGACGGCTCGCTCGCGGGTGCGGCCGATGAGGGCGGTCATGGGTGCTCCCGGAGCTGTCGGCGCAGGATCTTGCCGGAGGCGGCGCGGGGGACGGTGTCGAGGAAGGTGACCTTGCGGACGCGTTTGTAGGGGGCGACGCGCTCGCCGACGTAGAGCATGATCTCGTTCTCGGTCAGGTCGCCGGCGGTGGCCCGGCGGACGACGAAGGCGTGCGGGATCTCGTTGCCGTCCTCGTTGCGGGCGCCGACCACGGCGGCGTCGTCGATGCCGGGGTGGGTGAGCAGCAGGGCCTCGAGTTCGGCGGGTGCGACCTGGAAGCCCTTGTACTTGATGAGTTCCTTGACGCGGTCGACGACGAAGAGCCAGCCGTCCTCGTCGACGTGGCCGACGTCGCCGGTGTGCAGCCAGCCGTCGGGGTCGATCACGGCGGCGGTGGCGTCGGGGCGGCCGAGGTAGCCCTTCATGACCTGCGGGCCGCGGATGAGGATCTCGCCGGGTTCGCGGGTGCCGAGGTCCTTGCCGGGGTCGTCGAGGGAGACGATGCGCATCTCGGTTCCGGCGATGAGCCGGCCGACGGTGCCGGCGGGGGCGTCGTGCAGGCGGTCGACGGGGACGACGTGGGTGCCGGGGGAGAGTTCGGTCATGCCGTAGGCCTGGCCGATCGGGGGCAGGCCGAGGCGTTCGGCGCAGACGGTGGCGAGCTGCGCGTCGAGGGGGGCGGCGGCGCTGATGACGTACTGGAGGGAGGACAGGTCGTAGCGGGCGACCGCGGGGTGTTTGGCGAGGGCGAGGACGATCGGCGGGGCGACGTACAGGCCGGTGATGCGGTGGGTCTCGATGGCGGCGAGGAAGGTCTCGAGGTCGAAGCGGGGCAGGACGACGACCGTGGCGCCCTTGCGCAGCGGGGCGTTCATCAGGGCGGTGAGGCCGTAGATGTGGAAGAAGGGGAGGACGGCGAGGATGCGGTCGCCGGGTCCGGCGGGGACGGCGGGTTCCAGCTGGGCGAGGTTGGTGGCGATCTGCCGGTGGGTGAGCATGACGCCCTTGGGGGTGCCGGTGGTGCCGGAGGAGTACGGCAGGGCGGCGACGTCCTCGGCCGGGTCGAAGGCGAGGTCGGGTTCGGGGGCGGTGGTGGCGAGCAGGTCGATGAGGGAGCGGTGCCCGGGGGCGCTGTCGCAGACGAGGATCTCCCGGATGCCGCCCGCGAGTTCGGCGGCCCGGCGGGCGGACGCCAGCAGGGGCGAGACGGTGACGATCCAGCGGGCGGCGCTGTCGCGGAGCTGCTCGGCGAACTCCTCGGGGGTGGCGAGGGGGTGCGCGGTGGTGACGGAGGCGCCGGCGCGGGTGGCGGCGTAGAAGGCGGTGGGGAAGGCGATGGTGTTGGGGCTGTGCAGGGCGAGGACGTCGCCCTTGCGGACCCCGGCGTCGGCGAGGGCGGCGGCGAGGCGCCGGTGGAACCGGTCCACCTGTCCGTAGGTGAGGGTGGTGCCGTCCGTGCCGTCGATCAGGGCCGGGTGGTCGCCGAACTCGGCGGCCCGGCCCAGGACGGCTTCGTGGATGGGGAGTTCTACGGGCGGGACGTCTGCGTACGCGCTGCGGAACACGGTTCCTCCAAGCGGCCACGAGGGGTCTGCGCGAGTGTCTAGTACGACTTGGGCAGACCCAGGGTCTGGTGGGAGACGTAGTTGAGGATCATCTCCCGGCTCACCGGAGCTATACGGGCCACCCGTGAGGCCGTGATCAACGAGGCGAGTCCGAACTCGCGGGTGAGCCCGGCGCCGCCGAGGGTGTGCACGGCCTGGTCGACGGCCTTCACGCAGGCTTCCGCGGCGGCGTACTTGGCCATGTTGGCGGCCTCGCCGGCGCCGATGTCGTCGCCGCTGTCGTAGAGGTGGGCCGCCTTCTGCATCATCAGCCGGGCCAGTTCCAGGTCGATGTGGGCCTGCGCCAGGGGGTGGGCGATGGCCTGGTGGGCGCCGATGGGGACCTTCCAGACGGTGCGGACGCGGGCGTACTCGATCGCCTTGGCGAGGGCGTGGCGGCCCATGCCGATCGCGAAGGCGGCCGTCATGATGCGTTCGGGGTTGAGTCCGGCGAACAGCTGCAGCAGGCCGGCGTCCTCGTCGCCCACGAGCGCGTCGGCGGGCAGCCGCACGTCGTCCAGGACAAGCTCGAACTGCTTCTCGGCGGCGTTCAGTTCCATGTCGATGGGGTGCCGGGCGAAGCCCTCGGTGTCGCGGGGGACGATGAACAGGCAGGGTTTGAGGCTGCCGGTGCGGGCGTCCGCGGTGCGGCCGACGATGAGGGTGGCGTCCGCCTGGTCGACGCCGGAGACGTAGATCTTGCGGCCGGTGAGGAGCCAGTCGGCGCCGTCGCGGCGGGCGGTGGTGGTGATGCGGTGGGAGTTGGAGCCGGCGTCGGGTTCGGTGATGCCGAAGGCCATCGTGCGGGTGCCGTCGGCGAGTCCGGGCAGCCAGGCCCGCTTCTGCTCCTCGGTGCCGAAGCGGGAGATGACGGTGCCGCAGATGGCCGGTGAGACGACGAGCATGAGGAGCGGGGAGCCGGCGGCGCCCAGTTCCTCCAGGACGATGGAGAGTTCGCCGATGCCGCCGCCTCCGCCGCCGTACTCCTCCGGGAGGTTGACCCCGAGGTAGCCGAGCTTGCCCGCCTCGGCCCACAGCTCGGTGGGGTGGCGGCCCTCCGCGATGGTGCGGGTGATGTAGTCGCGGCCGTAGCGCCTGCCGAGCGCGGAGACCGCGGATCGCAGGGCCTTGTGCTCTTCGGATTCGATGACGGCGGTCATGGGCGCTCCTGGGACGGGGTTTCCCGCACGACGGCGAGCACCGTGCCGGGTTCCACCTGCTGTCCGGGCTCGGCGTGCAGGGCGGTGAGGGTGCCGGTGGCGGGTGCGGTGATGCGGTGCTGCATCTTCATGGCCTCCAGCCAGATCAGGGGCTGCCCGGCCTGGACGGCCGCCCCCTCGGCCAGGCCTTCGGCGACGCGTACGACGGTGCCCGGCATCGGGGCCACCAGGGAGCCCGGGGCGAGCTGGGCGGCGGGGTCGGGGAAGCGGGGCAGGGCGGTGAGGCGGGTGCCGCCCACGTGGATCTCGTCGCCGTAGCGCGCGACCTCGAACGTCCGGCGTACCCCGTCGGCTTCGAGGACGACGGTGTGCGCGTCGGCGTGCACGACGCGGACGCCGTCGGCGGCGAGGCCCTGCCGGGTGTGCCGGTAGTGGACCTCGTGCTCCTGCCCGGCCGTCTCGTACCGCTTGACCTGCGGCTGCGAGGGGACGTTGCGCCAGCCGCCGAAGCGGGAGCGGCCGTGGGCGTCGGCGAGGGCGGCGGCGAGCGGGGCGTGCGGGTCGGGGGCGGGGGCCGTCAGGGCGGGCAGGTGGCGGTCGTAGAAGCCGGTGTCCATGCGGGCGGCGGCGAGTTCCTCGTGCCGCAGGGAGCGGACGAGGAGGTCGCGGTTGGTGACCGGGCCGTGCAGCCGGGTGCGTTCGAGCGCGCCGGCGAGCCTGCGCAGCGCCTCCGCGCGGGTGGGGGCGTGGGCGATCACCTTGGCGAGCATCGGGTCGTAGTGGACGCCGATGGTGTCGCCGTCGGTGTAGCCGGTGTCCAGGCGGACGCCGGGCGGTACGTCGAGCCGGTGCAGGGTGCCGGTCTGGGGCGCCCAGTCGCGCGCGGGGTCCTCGGCGTACAGGCGGGCCTCGACGGCGTGGCCGCGCGCGGGGGGCGGGTCCACCGGGAGGGCGTGGCCCTCGGCGACGCGGATCTGCTGCGCGACCAGGTCGATGCCGAACACCTCCTCGGTGACGGGGTGTTCGACCTGGAGGCGGGTGTTCATCTCCAGGAAGTGGGCGCGGCCGTCGGCGACGAGGAACTCGACGGTTCCGGCGCCGACGTAGGAGACGGAGCGGGCGGCGCGGACGGCCAGGCCGTGCAGTTCCTCCTCCAGTCCCGGGGACAGGCCGGGTGCCGGTGCCTCCTCGATGACCTTCTGGTGGCGGCGCTGCAGGGAGCAGTCGCGGGTGCCGAGGGCCCAGACGGTGCCGTGGGTGTCGGCGAGGATCTGCACCTCGACGTGGCGGCCGTGGGCGAGGTACGGCTCGACGAACACCTCGCCGTCACCGAACGCGCTCGCCGCCTCGGCGCGTGCGCCCTCCAGTGCGGCGGGCAGCTCGTCCAGGCGGCGCACGACGCGCATGCCGCGCCCTCCGCCGCCCGCGGCGGCCTTCACCAGCACCGGCAGGTCGGCCTCGGTGACGTCGGCCTCGCCGAGCGGCGCGACGCCCATCAGTTCCTTGGCGCGCGTCTTGGACGCCATCGCCTCGATGGCCTCGGGGGGCGGGCCGATCCAGGTCAGGCCGGCGTCGAGGACGGCGCGGGCGAAGCCGGCGTTCTCGGAGAGGAAGCCGTAGCCGGGGTGCACGGCGTCCGCGCCGGCGGCGAGGGCGGCCTTCACGACGAGGTCGCCGCGCAGGTACGTCTCGGCGGGCGTCGCGCCCGGCAGGCGGACCGCGGTGTCGGCCGCGCGCACGTGGAGCGCGTTCTCGTCGGCGTCCGAGTGCACGGCGACCGTGCGGATCCCCCACGCGGCGCAGGTGCGGAAGATCCGGCAGGCGATTTCGCCGCGGTTGGCGACGAGGAGTGTCTGGACCATGGACCTCACATCCGGAAGACGCCGAAGCCGCCCCGCGCGCCCTCGTAGGGGGCGGTGTGGACGGCGGACAGGCACAGGCCGAGGACGGTGCGGGTGTCGCGCGGGTCGATGACGCCGTCGTCGTACAGCCGCCCGGACAGGAACATCGGCAGAGACTCGGACTCGATCTGCTGCTCCACCATGGCGCGCAGGGCGGCGTCCGCGTCGTCGTCGTAGGGCCGGCCCTTGGCGGCGGCCGACTGCCGGGCGACGATCGACAGCACGCCGGCGAGCTGCTGCGGGCCCATGACGGCGGACTTGGCGCTGGGCCAGGCGAACAGGAAGCGGGGGTCGTAGGCGCGCCCGCACATGCCGTAGTGCCCGGCGCCGTAGGAGGCGCCCATCAGGACGGACAGGTGGGGGACGCGGCTGTTGCTGACCGCGTTGATCATCATGGCGCCGTGCTTGATGATGCCGCCCTGCTCGTACTGGCTGCCGACCATGTAGCCGGTGGTGTTGTGCAGGAACAGCAGCGGGATGTCGCGCTGGTTGGCGAGCTGGATGAACTGGGCGGCCTTCTGCGACTCGGCACTGAACAGCACGCCCTGGGCGTTGGCGAGGATGCCGACGGGGTAGCCGTGCAGGGTCGCCCAGCCGGTGGCGAGGCTGGTGCCGTACAGCGGCTTGAACTCGTCGAAGTCGGAGGCGTCGACGATCCGCGCGATGACCTCGCGGGGGTCGAAGGGGGTCTTCAGGTCCTCCGGGACGATGCCGAGGAGTTCCTCGGCGTCGTACTGGGGCGGCTCGGCGGCGGGCGGATCGGGGTGGGCCTTGCGGTGGTTCAGGCGGGCGACGACGCGGCGCGCCTGGCGCAACGCGTCCTGCTCGTCCACGGCGAAGTAGTCGGCGAGGCCGGACACCCGGGCGTGCATCTCCGCGCCGCCCAGGGACTCGTCGTCGCTCTCCTCGCCGGTCGCCATCTTCACCAGGGGCGGCCCGCCGAGGAAGACCTTGGCCCGCTCCTTGACCATGATGACGTGGTCGGACATGCCGGGGATGTAGGCGCCGCCGGCGGTGGAGTTGCCGAAGACGACGGCGACGGTGGGGATGCCGGCGGCCGACAGCCGGGTGAGGTCCCGGAAGATGGCGCCGCCGGGGATGAAGATCTCCTTCTGGGAGGGCAGGTCGGCGCCGCCGGACTCGACGAGGCTGATGCAGGGCAGCCGGTTGGCGAGCGCGATGTCGTTGGCGCGCAGGGCCTTCTTCAGGCTCCACGGGTTGCTGGCGCCGCCGCGCACGGTCGGGTCGTTGGCGGTGATCAGGCACTCGACGCCCTCGACGACGCCGATGCCGGTGACCAGCGAGGCGCCCACCGTGTACTCGCTGCCCCAGCCGGCCAGCGGGGACAGCTCCAGGAAGGGCGTGTCGGGGTCGAGGAGGAGCTCGATGCGCTCCCGGGCGAGCAGCTTGCCGCGTGCGCGGTGCCGCTGGACGTACTTCTCGCCGCCGCCGGCGAGGGCCTTGGCGTGTTCGGCGTCGAGCTCGGCGAGCTTGGCGAGCATGGCGTCGCGGTGGGCGCGGTGGTCGGGGCCGGCCGTATCCAGGGCCGAGGTCAGGACGGTCACCACGTACCTCCTGAAGCGCCCTGGCTGCTGAGCCGGGGGGAATGGGGGCTCGGGCAGGCCACGGCGGGGATACAGGAATCGCCTTCCGCTGCAGCCACAAAGCCGAGTGTGGCACCGTCCGCCATTTCGCAGCGTGACGCCTCCACACGCAAAGACTGGCGACATTCAGGCAGGCGAACGTTTGTTTCCAAGTCGCCTCGTTGGGGTGGTCTCGGCGAAACGCCGGTACTGGCATGCGGGCGTCGTACGTAGGGTCGGGTCCCGGAGGTCGGATGAGCAGTGCCGGGCGTGAGCGAGGGGGTGACGGAATGGCAGCGGAAGAAGCGGATGGGACGGGACATGTTCGGTACACCTACCGGCTGCGGGTGTCGGCCACCGCCCGTACGGCCCTTCTGGCGGAGTGGGACCGGTGCCGTTGGCTGTGGAATGAGTGCGTGGCCCGCTCGAAGAAGGCCCATACGGACGGGGAAGAGTGCGGTCCGGCACGGCTGGACCGGATGCTGACGCACGCTCGCGCCATCACCCCTTGGCTGGCTGAGGGAGCATCGGTACCCCAGCAGCAGTTGATCCGTGACTTTGGCAAGTCTCGTACGAAAGCACTGGGGGACATCAAAAAGCAGCTGCCGGTAAGGCTGCGGGCCGGAATGCCGGGTTACAGGAAGAAGCACCAAGCCAATCCGAGTCTCAACTACACCCGTCGCGGCTTCCGACTCAAGAACGGCCGACTGCACCTGGCAGGCAGGATCGTGCTGACTGTGGTGTGGTCGCGTGATCTGCCTGCCGAACCGTCGTCGGTGCGGGTGTACCGGGACAGTGTTGGCGACTGGTACGCCTCGTTCGTCGTCCCCACCCAGGTCGAGCAGCTGCCGGAGACCGGCCAAGTGCTCGGCGTTGACTGGGGCATCAAGGAGATCGCGACCACCACCAGCGACACGCACGATCTTCCTCATCCTGAGCATGGCAAGAAGGCCAAGACAAGGGTGTCCCGCTACGACCGGATGATGGCCCGCCGCACGCCTCAGAGGGGACAGCCCAAGTCGAAGGGCTACCAAAAGGCGAAGAAGTGGCGAGCAAAGGCCTACCAGAAGATCGCCCGGCAGAGAGCGGACACCGCCCGCAAATGGGCCAAGCGAGTCGTGCGGGACCATGACGCAGTAGCGGTCGAGGACTTCAGGCCGAAGTTCCTCGCCAAGACGAACATGGCGCGCAAGGCCGCAGACGCCGCAATCGGCGCCACCAAGAAGGCTCTGATCGAGATGGGCCGCAAGCACGGGGGCGACGTCCGCCTGGTACACCCCGCACACACCACCATGGACTGTGCGTCGTGCGGAGCGAGAACCAAGCACGCACTTCCCCTTTCGCAACGTACCTACACCTGCACCGCGTGCGGAGCCGTCTCTCCCAGAGACAAGAACTCCGCCCACGTGATGCTGGTCCGGGCTGGTCTGAACCCGGCTGGCGCCGATGGCGTAAGTCCTCCTGGAGCGCTGCTCCAAAAGGCCGCCTGAGCCAGGAATTCCCCTGTCCTTCAAAGGGGGAGCGGTCAAAGCAGGGCCTCCGGGATGTCCAGGTGGCGGGAGCGCAGCCATTCGCCGAGGGCCTTGGCCTGCGGGTCGAAGCGGGCCTGCGCGGCGACGCCGGCGCCGAGGATGCCTTCGACGACGAAGTTGACCGCGCGGAGGTTGGGCAGCACGTGCCGGGTGACGGGCAGGTCCCGGCTCTCGGGGATGAGTTCCCGGAAGCGGCCGGCGGTCAGCTCGTGGGCGAGCCACCGCCAGGCGTCGTCCGAGCGCGCCCACACGCCCACGTTGGCGTTGCCGCCCTTGTCGCCGCTGCGGGCTCCGGCGACCAGGCCGAGGGGGGCGCGGCGGGTGGGGCCGGGCGGCAGCGGCTCGGGCAGCGGGGGCTCGGGGAGCGGGTCCGGTGCGGCGGTCGCGTGCGCGGAGGCGTCCGGGGCCGGTGCCACGGTCACCCGGCGCCCGTCGGGGAGGACCGCCACGTGGTCGACGGCGTCCTGGGGGACGTACGCCTCCTCGAAGACCCCGTAGGGGGCGCCCTTCCCGGGTGGCGCCGGCACGTGGAAGCCGGGGTAGCTGGCGAGGGCGAGTTCGATGGCGGCCCCGCTGAGCGCCCGGCCGACGAGACGCTGGTCGGGGTCCCGTACGACGAGCCGCAGCAGGGCGCTGGCCGTCTCCTCGGTGCCCGCGTCGGCCCGGTCGGTGCGGACGAGGTCCCAGCGCACCTCGGCGGGCGGCGCCTTGGCGAGCGCGTCGGCCAGCTGCTCGCGGACCAGCGCGGCCTTGGCCTCGATGTCGAGTCCGGTCAGGACGAACACCACCTCGTTGCGGAACCCGCCGAGCCGGTTGAGTCCGACCTTGAGGGTCGGCGGCGGGGCCTCGCCGCGCACGCCCTCGATCCGCACCCGGTCCGGCCCGTCCTGGGCGAGCCGTGCGGTGTCCAGGCGGGCGGTGACGTCGGGGCCGAGGTAGCGGGCGCCGCCGGTCTCGTAGAGCAGCTGGGCGGTGACCGTGCCGACGTCGACGAAGCCGCCGGTGCCGGGGTGCTTGGTGACGACGCTGCTGCCGTCGGCGTGGATCTCGGCCAGCGGGAAGCCGGGCCGGCGGACGTCCCCCTCCCGGAAGAACGCGTAGTTCCCGCCGGTCGCCTGGGTTCCGCACTCCAGGACGTGCCCGGCGACGACGGCGCCGGCGAGGCGGTCGTACTCCCCCGGCTGCCAGCCGAAGTGGGCGGCGGCGGGCCCGGTGACGAGGGCCGCGTCGGTCACCCGACCGGTGATCACGACGTCGGCGCCGGCCCGCAGGCACGCGGCGATGCCGAAGCCGCCGAGGTAGGCGTGGGCGGCGAGGGCTCCGGGGTGGGCCGCGCCCAGGTCGTCGCCCTCGACGTGGGCGACCCGGACGGGGACGCCCAGCCGCTCGGCCAGCCGGCGGACGGCGTCGGCGAGTCCGGCCGGGTTGAGGCCGCCCGCGTTGGTGACGATCCGCACCCCGCGCTCGTGGGCGAGGCCGAGGCAGTCCTCCAGCCGGCTCAGGAAGGTGCGGGCGTATCCGGCGTCCGGGTCCTTCAGGCGGTCGCGGCCGAGGATGAGCATGGTGAGTTCGGCGAGGTAGTCGCCGGTGAGGACGTCGACCTCGCCACCGGTGAGCATCTCGCGCAGGGCGTCCGCGCGGTCGCCGTAGAAGCCGGAGAAGTTGCCGACGCGCAGCGCCCTCACCGTCCGGCCTCCTTCGCGGGGCGGCCGGTGCCGGGCGGTCCCGCGAACGCCTGCGCGATGCCGAGCCAGCGGTCGGCGTCCGGGCCCTGGGCGCGCAGGGCGAGGTCGGCGCGGTGGGCGCGCTGGGTGACGAGGAGGCAGAAGTCGAGGGCGGGGCCGGTGACGCGCTGCGCGGCGTCCTGCGGGCCGTAGGCCCACACCTCGCCGCCCGGCGCGGCCAGTTCCACCCGGAACTCGTCCGCGGGCGGGGTGAGTCCGTGCACCCCGAAGGCGAAGTCGCGGGTGCGCACCCCGAGCCGGGCCACATGACGGAGCCGGTCGGTGGGTGGGCGCTCCACACTCAGGGCGTCGGCCACGTCCAGCGAGTGGGCCCAGGTCTCCATGAGCCGGGCGGTGGCCATGGAGGCGGCGGACATGGGTGGGCCGTACCAGGGGAAGCGGGCGCCGGGCGGCGCGGCGCGCAGCGCCCGGTCGAGGGCGGCCCGCCCCGCGCGCCACGTCGACAGCAGCTCGGTGCGCGGCAGGCGCGCACCCTCCTCCGCCCCCTCGTCCAAGAACGAGCCGGGGGCGGCGAGTGCCTTCTCGACCAGGCCCCGGAAGGCGTCGGCGTCGGTGACGGCCAGCAGCGCGGAGTGGTCGGTCCAGGCGAGGTGCGCGATCTGGTGGGCGACGGACCAGCCGGGTGCCGGAGTGGGAAGGCTCCACTGCTCGGGGCTCAACTCGGCTACGAGCAAGTCCAGTTCGTCGCTCTCGGCACGCAGGTCGTCGATGACGGGCGTCGGGTCGGCCATGGGGGGAGCATGGCAGCGGGGCGAGAAACAATCAAGCATGCTTGCATGAATTTGGCACGGAGACGCGCCGGAAGACGGCGGGTGCCTGACGCCCCCGGCGCAGTACCGTCGGCCGGCGCCCGACGAGGACGGTTACCTCGGGGGGCCTGTGGCAGGGGTCGGCCGCCGGGCGCGCCCGGTCAGGCGTCCGGGGCCTTCGCGCGCAGCCTGGCGCCGCCGACCTGGGTGCGTACGGCGCCGATGCTCGCCGCGATGACCAGGGCGATCGCGGCCGCCTGGGCGGCGGAGAGGGACTGGCCGAGGATCAGGAAGCCGGCCGTGGCCGCGAGGGCCGGTTCCAGGCTCATGAGGATGGCGAAGGTGGAGGAGGGCAGGCGGCGCAGGGCGATGAGTTCCAGGGTGTAGGGCAGGACCGAGGACAGGAGCGCCACCGCCGAGCCCAGGGCGACGGTGGTGGGGTTCAGCAGCCGGCTGCCGGCGTCGGCGATCCCCAGGGGCAGGATCAGGAGGGCGCCGACCGCCATGGCGAGGGCCAGCCCGTCCGCCTGGGGGAACCGGCGGCCCGTCCGGGCGCTGAAGACGATGTAGGCGGCCCACATGGCACCGGCGCCCAGGGCGAAGCCGACACCGACGGGGTCGATGCCGCTGAAGCCCCCGCCGCCGAGCAGGAAGACGCCCGCCAGGGCGAGACCGGCCCACAGTGCGTTGATCGCGCGGCGGGAGCCCAGGACGGACAGGGTGAGCGGGCCGAGGACCTCCAGGGTGACCGCGGCACCCAGCGGGATGCGGGCCACCGCCTCGTAGAAGAAGCCGTTCATCCCGCCCAGGGTGATGCCGAAGACGACCACCGTCGCCCAGTCGCCGCGGGAGTGGCCGCGCAGCCGCGGACGGCAGGCCAGGAGCAGGACGACGGCCGCCGCCAGCAGCCGCAGCGTGACGACGCCGAGCGCTCCGGCCCGCGGCATCAGGGTCACCGCGAGCCCGGCGCCGAACTGGACCGAGACCCCGCCGGCCAGCACCAGGCCGACGGGCCCGAAGGAGCCGAAGCGGCCGCGCCCTCCGCCCGGGGCGACCGGCGTGGGCGTGGCGGAGCTGGTGGTACTGGAGGTAGCACTCACGGTGGTCCTGCCGCTTGGTCGACGGTGTTCATCACGATGCACTGGCAGGTTCAGGGTAATGACCTTCAACAGGTGCGTAAACCACTTATGCCACTGTCCCACATGCTGACATCACGCGCCCGGCCAGGAGACCGGAGCCGGTGCCCGAGCGGGCGGCTCCGGCCACAGCGGCAGGCGCAGCTCGGCCGTGTCCGTCACCGCGCCGTTCTGCGAGCGGTGCAGCCGCGCGTACGCCCCGCCGCGGGCGAGCAGCTCCTCGTGGCGGCCCGTCTCGACGATCCGGCCGCGGTCCACGACCAGGATGCGGTCGGCGTCCGGGGCGAGGTTGAGGTCGTGGGTGATCATGATGGTCGTACGGCCCGCCATCAGCCGGCGCAGCGGCTTGACGACCCGGCGGGCGGCCAGCGCGTCCAGGCCCGTGGTCGGCTCGTCCAAGACCAGCACGGGCGCGTCGCGCAGGAGGGCGCGGGCGATGGCCAGGCGCTGGAGCTGACCGCCGGACAGGCGGGCCGTGTTCGGGTCGACCCGGGTGTCGTAGCCGTCGGGCAGCCGGACGATGAAGTCGTGGGCGTCCGCCGCCCGGGCCGCCTCCTCGATCGCCCGGTCGCCGGCGCCGGGCCGGCCGCAGGCGATGTTGGCGCGGACCGTGTCGTGCAGCACCAGGGTCTCCTGCGGCAGCAGGGTGACGTACTCGCGCAGGCGGGCCAGCGGGTAGTCCCGCAGGCGGACGCCGTCCAGCAGGATCCGGCCGGCGTCGGGGTCGTAGAAGCGCAGCAGCAGCTTCGAGACGGTGGACTTCCCGGCGCCGCTCGGGCCGGTGACGATGACCAGCTCGCCGGGGGTGACGGTGAAGGACAGCCTCTCCAGGGCGGCCCGGTCGGCGCCCGGGTAGCGGAAGGAGACGTCCTGGACCTCGACGGTGCCGTCCGGGCGGCCGGTCTCCGTGGGACGCCGGGGGTCGCGCACCGACGGACGGGCGTCCAGGATCTCGATGAGCCGCTCGGCACCCGCGGTGGCCGCGGTGACCGTGAGCCCGAGCTGGGCGAGGCCGCGCACCGGCGGATAGAGGTAGCCGAGGAACGCGGCGAAGGCGAGGAGCCGGCCGAGGGTCATCCGGCCGGTGGAGATCTCCCAGGCGCCGATGCCGATCACGGCGAGCACGCACACCGTCTCGATGACCTGGACGAGCTGCTCGTACGCCTCGTTCAGGCGGGTGGACCGGACGGAGGCGCGGAACCAGGCGTTCGCCTCCTCGCGCAGCCGGCGGCGCTCGGCGTCGCGCCGGCCGTAGGCCTGGGTCAGCACGATGTTGCCGAGCGACTCCTCGACGACGGAGGTGATCGCGCCGTCGGCGACCCGGCCCTCGCGGGACACGGCCCCGAGGGAACCGGAGAAGCGGCGGGCGGCCAGCCAGAACAGGGGCGCGAGGACGAAGGTGGCGGCGGCCAGGTCCCAGCGCAGCCAGAACGCGGCGGCCGCGTAGAAGAACGCGGAGAATGCGGCCGAGGCGGCGCCCACCAGCCCCGACACGACCATCGTCTCGATCGCCTCGACGTCGCCGGTCAGCCGGGAGAGCAGGTCGCCCTGGCGGTGGCGCTGGAAGAAGTGCGGGGGCAGCTGCTGCACATGGTCGAAGACGTGCTCACGCAGCCGCAGCACGAACCGCTCGGTCACCCACGCGGCGATCGAGTTGCCCGCGTACGCGACGAGGGCGCCGGCCACCGCGATGCCCAGCCACTCCACGGCCGGCGCCCAGAACGCGCCGAGCGAGCCCGTCGCCAGGGCGTGGTCGGTGAGGTCGCCGAAGAGCAGGACGGCCCCGGTCTCGGCCAGTGCGGCCAGCACCGTGCACACCCAGACCAGCAGCAGCGGGCCGCGCAGACCCCGGGTCAGCGGCCAGAAACGGCGAAACGCCGTGCGGGCCGGAATGGAAGGGGTGCCGTATTCGTGTTCATCACCCTCGGCGTCCATGACGTATTCCCTTCTGCGGCCGTTTGGGCCGCCACCGCCCCGAACTAATCGGGAACGAATACAGAAAGGGGCCGACGGTGCACCATCGACCCCTTTCCGTTCAGCGCCGGTTCAGCCGGTTCAGCGATCGTGACCGGGCAGCGGCTTGGGCAGCGGCTTGTGCGCGTGCTTCTTCGCCTTCGGCTTCGGCGGCGGCGGGAGCTGCTTCGACTTGGGCTTGGGGGGCAGCGGGGCAAGCTTCCTGAAGCTCATTTCCGACTCCTGGTTCTAGACGGTTCGGCTCTTTGCGGTTCACAGTTCACTGTCCGGGAATTTCCGCGTCCGGTGTTCCCGACACCGAAGAAACTACCTGCCGCCCGGGCGGCCGGACGGTAAAAATGGCAAAGGGGCGCTGTGAACACCTTGGAATTCCTGGGGAATTCCTGAGAGACCGGCGCGAGCCTGAGAATGCGCCGGGGAACCTGGGAGCCGGCTTATCGGCCGGTGCCGGTGGCCCCCTCCGAATCCCCGTCCGGCCCCCCGTCGAGCCCCTCCGCCAGCACTTCCGCCAGGTGCCGGCCCCGGACGCCGGCCAGCTGCTCCAGCTGGGTGCGGCAGGAGTAGCCGTCCGCGAGGATCACCGTGCCCCCGGCCGCCGCCCGTACCGCCGGCAGCAGCTGTTCCTCCGCGCAGGCCCGGGACACCTCGAAGTGGCCCTTCTCGAAGCCGAAGTTGCCCGCCAGGCCGCAGCAGCCGCCGCTCAGGTCACCGGTCAGGCCGGCCGACTCGCGCAGGCGGCGGTCGGCGGCGTCACCGAGGACGGCGTGCTGGTGGCAGTGGGTCTGACCGGCGACGGGGCGGTCCGCGGCCGGCGGGGTCCACTCGGGCGCGTGCTCCTCCAGGGTCTCGGCGAAGGTGCGGACCACCGCGGCGAGACGGGCGGCGCGCGGGTCGTCGTGCAGGAGTTCCGGGAGGTCGCCGCGCAGGGCCGCCGCGCAGCTCGGCTCCAGGACCACGACCGGGGCCCCGGCCCGCAGCACCGGCTCCATCACGTCCAGCGTGCGGCGCAGCACGGCGCGGGCGCGGTCGAGCTGGCCCGTGGAGACGTAGGTCAGACCGCAGCAGACGCGGCCCCGGCGGCCCGCCGGCGGCAGCTCCACCCGCAGCCCGGCGGCCTCCAGCACCCGTACGGCCGCCCGGCCCACCTGGGGCGAGAGGTGCTCGGTGAAGGTGTCCGGCCACAGCACGACCGGGTCCCCGGCGGCCCGGCCGCCGCCCCGGCGCCGCCACCAGCGGGTGAAGGTCTCCTCGGCGATCCCCGGGACGTCCCGCTCCGGCGCGATCCCGGCCAGCCGCTTGCCCAGGCGTGCCGCCACGGTGACGGAGGCCAGCCGGTTGACCAGCGCGGCCGTGCCCGTCCGCGCCACGGCGCGCAGCCACTCGGGCAGCCGGCCCAGCACGTGGTGCGCGGCCGGGCGGCGCCGGCCCGCGTAGTGGTGGTGCAGGAACTCCGCCTTGTACGTGGCCATGTCCACGCCGACCGGGCAGTCGGAGCGGCAGCCCTTGCAGGACAGGCACAGGTCCAGCGCGTCCCGGACCTCCGTGGAGCGCCACCCGCCGGTGACGATCTCGCCGGCGAGCATCTCGTGCAGCAGCCGGGCACGCCCCCGCGTGGAGTGCTCCTCCTCGCCCGTCACCCGGAACGAGGGGCACATCACCGCCGGTCCCGCCGACGTGGCCGTACGGCACTTGGCGACGCCGACGCAGCGGCGGACGGCCGCGCGGAAGTCGCCGCCGTCGGCCGGGTAGCCGAAGGCGACGTCCACCGGGCGGCGGGGCAGCACGGAGAAGCGGAGATCGGTGTCCAGGGGGGCCGGGCGGACCAGCATGCCGGGGTTGAGCAGGTCGTCGGGGTCCCAGACCGCCTTGGCCCGCTCGAACAGCCGCACGGTCTCGGCGCCGTACATGCGGGGCAGCAGCTCCGCGCGGGCCCGGCCGTCGCCGTGCTCCCCGGACAGCGAGCCGCCGTGGGCGACGACCAGGTCGGCCAGGTCCTCGGAGAAGCGCCGGAAGCGGCCGACGCCGGCCTCGGTGAGCAGGTCGAAGTCGATGCGGACGTGGATGCAGCCGTCGCCGAAGTGCCCGTACGGCGTGCCGCGCAGGCCGTGGCCGGCGAGCAGGGCGCGGAAGTCGCGCAGGTAGGCGCCGAGCCGGGCGGGCGGCACCGCGCAGTCCTCCCAGCCGGGCCAGGCCTCCGTGCCTCCCCCAGACTTCGTCCGGGAGGTGCCCCCAGGTATCCGGGTCGCCGTGCCGCTGGCGTCCTCGCGGATGCGCCACAGGGCGCGCTGCGCGGCCGGATCGGTCACCACCAGGGAGCCGACGACGTCGGCCGCGCGGACGATCGCCTCCGCCCGCGCGCGGGCCTCGCCCGCCGTCGCCCCGCCGGTCTCCACGAACAGCCAGGCACCGCCCCGCGGCAGCCCGGCCGGCGAGCGCACCAGGTCGGCCGCCATGCCCTCCACCGTCAGCGGCCCGAGCGGCAGCAGCCCGGCGGCCGCCTCGGCGGCGGCGCTCTCGTCGGCGTAACCCAGTACCGCCAGCGCCCGGGCGCGGGGCGCCTCCACGAGCCGTACGACCGCCTCCGTCAGGATGCCGAGGGTGCCCTCCGAGCCGCAGAAGGAGCGGGCGACGTCGGCACCGCGCTCGGGCAGCAGGGCGTCCAGTGCGTACCCGGAGATGCGGCGGGGCAGGTCGGGGAACCCGGTGCGCAGCCGCGCCAGTTCGCCCTCCACGAGTGCGCGCAGCCCCTCCGGGGCGCCGGCCCAGTCCCGTCCGGGCCGCAGCAGCCGCCCGCGGGCGGTGAGCACGGACAGCTCCCGGACGCTGTCCGCCGTCGTGCCCCAGGCGACCGAGTGCGCGCCGCACGAGTTGTTGCCGATCATCCCGCCGAGCGTGCACCGGCCGTGCGTGGACGGGTCGGGGCCGAAGCGCAGGCCGTGCGGGGCGGCGGCCTCCTGCAACCGGTCCAGGACCAGGCCGGGCTGCACGACGGCCGTGCGCGCGGCGGGGTCGAGCGCGAGCAGCCGGTTCATGTGCCGGGTGAAGTCCAGCACCACGCCGACCCCGGTCGCCTGCCCCGCGATCGAGGTCCCGCCGCCCCGCGCGACCACCGGAATCCCCCGCTCCCGGCACACCTCCAGGACGGCCGCCACGTCGTCGGCGTCCCGGGGCGCGACCACCCCGAGCGGGACCCGACGGTAGTTGGACGCGTCCATGGTCGTCAGCGCCCGGGAGGTCGCGTCGAACCCGACCTCGCCCCGCACCACACGGCGCAACTCACCCACGAGAGAGGCCGTCCCACCCGCACGATCCGTCATACCGCCCAGCTAACCAGCCCACCGCGACCACGACCCCGCCTCCCGGGTCACCCGACGGTCAGGGGCGCGACCACCCCGAGCTTCCTGGCCCGGACCACCCGGCGCGGCCCGCCCGCGAGAGAGGCCGTCCCGCCCGCACGATCCGTCGTGCCGACCGGCCGGTCCCGGCCACGACACGGCCTCCGGGCGACCACCGCCGTCTCCCCGCCCGGCGTGTCCACAGGACGGCCGTCACGTCGCCGACGGTCAGGGGCGCGACCACCCCAGCGAACTTGCCTGGACCACCCGGCGCAACCCGCCCGCGAGGGAACCCGTCCCGCCCGCACGATCCGTCGTGCCGAGCGGCCCACCAGCCCGCCCCGCCACGACACCGCCTCTCGGCCACCACCGCCGTCCCCCCGTCCGGCGCGTCCCGGGACGGCCGCCACGTCACCGACGCTCAGGGGCGCGACCACCCCGAGCGACCTCGCCCCGGACCAACCGGCGCAACCCGCCCGCGAGAGAGGCCGTCCCGCCCGCGCCACCGCCCGCCCCGGCCACGGCACCGCCTCCCGGGCGACCACCCACCCGCGCTCCCGGCACACCCGCAGGGGGGCCGCCACGCCATCGGCGCCCCGGACGGCCCCGCCCCCACCACCCGACGCGACTCCCCCACGAGACCCCGCCCGCCCGACCGCTCCCCCGCCCGCCGGCATCCGTCATCGCGCGCCCGGCCGACCGGTTCCGGCCACGACACCGTCTCACCGGACGGACGAGGTTTCGCCCCGGTTTCCCCCAGCCGCTAACCTCCTTTCCGTGGCCGACATCCAGATCCCCGCTGACATCAAGCCCGCCGACGGACGCTTCGGCGCGGGCCCCTCCAAGGTGCGCACCGAGGCGCTGGACGCCCTCGCCGCCACCGGTACGTCTCTGCTGGGCACCTCCCACCGACAGGCCCCCGTGAAGAACCTCGTGGGCCAGGTCCGCGAGGGCATCAGCTCCCTGTTCTCGCTCCCCGAGGGCTACGAGGTCATCCTCGGCAACGGCGGCTCCACCGCCTTCTGGGACATCGCCACCCACGGGCTGATCGAGAACAAGTCGCAGCACCTCAGCTTCGGCGAGTTCTCCTCGAAGTTCGCCAAGGCGGCCAAGCTCGCCCCCTGGCTGGCCGAGCCGACCGTCGTCGCCACCGACCCGGGCACCCACCCGGAGCCGCGGGCCGAGGCGGGCGTCGACGTCTACGCCTACACCCACAACGAGACCTCGACCGGCGTCGCCATGCCGATCAAGCGGGTCGAGGGGGCCGACGAGGGCGCGCTGGTCCTCGTGGACGCCACCTCGGGCGCCGGCGGCCTCCCGGTGGACGTCTCCGAGACCGACGTCTACTACTTCGCCCCGCAGAAGTCCTTCGCCTCCGACGGCGGCCTGTGGATCGGCGTCTTCTCCCCGGCCGCCATCGAGCGCGCCGAGCGCGTCCACGCGTCCGGCCGGCACGTCCCGGAGTTCTTCAGCCTGCCGACGGCGATCGACAACTCCCGCAAGAACCAGACGTACAACACCCCGGCCCTCGCCACCCTCTTCCTGCTGAACCAGCAGCTGGAGTGGATGAACGGCCAGGGCGGCCTCGACTGGACCACGGCCCGCACGAAGGACTCCTCGACCCGCCTGTACACCTGGGCGGAGGAGTCCAAGTACGCGACGCCGTTCGTCTCCGACCCGGCCAAGCGCTCGCAGGTCATCGGCACCATCGACTTCGCCGACGAGATCGACGCGGCCGCCGTCGCCAAGGTGCTGCGCGCCAACGGCATCGTCGACACCGAGCCGTACCGCAAGCTCGGCCGCAACCAGCTGCGCATCGCGATGTTCCCGGCGATCGACCCGGCGGACGTCGAGGCCCTGACGAAGTGCGTCGACTACGTGATCGAGAAGCTCTAGCTCCAGCCGTCCGACGCGACGGCGAAGGGCGCCCGGCGGACACCGGGCGCCCTTTTCTCATGCCACCTCTCTCATGGCGCCTGTCTCATGCCGCCGTGCACGTCAGGGTGGGCACCGCCCCGCCCCCGGGCGCTCCGCCGAACCCGAAGCCCGCCGAACCGCCCGCGGCGACCGTGCCGTTGTGGTCGGCGTTGACGGCCGTGACGGTCGAGCCGGTCTGGGTGTAGGAGGCGTTCCACATGCTGGTGACCTTCTGCGACCCGCTCCAGGTCCAGGTGACCTTCCAGCCGCTGATCGCCGTCGTCCCGGTGTTGGTGACCTTCACGTCCGCGTTGAAGCCGCTGCCCCAGTCGCTGCTGACGGTGTAGGTGGCGCTGCACGAGGCGGTGCCGCCCCCGCCACCGGTTCCCCCGCCGGTTCCCCCGCCACCGGTTCCCCCGCCCGTGCCGGTCCCCGGGAACAGCGGCGCCTTGATGCTCGCCAGGTAGCCGTCCTTGACGGTGTCCACGGTCGTCCAGTCGTCCTTCAGGATCCCGCCGGTGTCACCGGAGTTGGGGTTCCAGGACCAGAACGTCCACTGGAAGGCGTCGGCCCCGTACGTCGACGTGGGCCGCAGGTAACTCACCAGCGCGGCCAGCCACTTCTGGTCCACGGTGGACTGCAGGGTGGTGCCGAACTCGCCGACCCACACGGGGGCGATGTTCTGCCTGAAGATGTAGCCCCAGTACTTGTCCCACACGCCCGGCATGTTGGCGGGGAACGAGGGGTCGCTGAACCAGCTCTGCTGGGCGACGCTGGTGGCGTAGTCGTGGGCGGAGTACACCACCCGGTTCGCCACGGAGAGCTGCACCGGGTACTGGGCGACGCCCATCAGGTTGCCGCCCCACCAGCCGGAGACGCCGTTGTACGACTGCACGCCCTCGACGAAGATCAGCAGGTCGGGGTTGACGGAGAGGACCGCGTTGCCCGCGCGCTGGGCGGCGAGCCGCCAGTCGGTGGCCTGGTCGCCGCAGCCCCAGCAGGCGGGGTCGTGGGGTTCGTTGTGCAGGTCGATGCCGATGACGGTGTCCTGGCCCCGGTAACGGTTCGCGAGGGACTTCAGGTTGGCGATCCAGGTGGACTCGGGGACGGACGAGGTGTACCAGAGCGCCGACTGGCCGGCGGAGTCCGGGCGGTGCCGGTCGAGGATGACCTTCAGGCCGTCCTGTCCCGCGTAGGCCACGAGCTTGTCCATGACCTGGAGGGAGTCCAGTCCCTGGAGGTCGGTGTTCTTGCCGCCGGAGAAGTCGATGCTGTTGGGGACGGTGCCGGCTTTGAAGATGTCGTCGCTGTAGGGCAGCCGGATGGTGTTGTAGCCCAGTGACTTCATCTGGTCGATCATGCTCTTGTAGTCGCGGGACCAGAGGCCGTGCACGACGTGGTTGCCGGTCTCGAAGCCGAACCAGTTGATGCCGGCGATCCGGACCGGCTGCCCGGCCGCGTCCAGGATCTGCCGGCCGCTGGTGTGCCAGTAACCGGCTCCGGGGGTGGCGGCGGCCGACGGGACGGCCGCGTGTGCCGTCGTGACGCCGGCCAGGGGGACGAGGAGCGCCGCCGCGGCGGCGCACAGCACTTTTCGCAGACTGCGGAACATGTGGCTGGGTCCTCTCGGGGAGGCGCGGCCCCGGAACATGGGAGCGCTCCCATGCACCGCGCCCCCCTAGGAAACTGAGAGCACCATGCTCACGTCAAGACACTGGACCGGAGTCGCTACCGGCTCCGCCGCCGCAGGCGCCGCAGACCGAGGAGGGCCACCGCGCCCGCGCCGACGGCCGCGGCACCGATTCCGAGGCTCCTGGAGTCCGCGCCCGCGCCCTGTCCACTCGCGGCGGAACCGCCGTGGGCGGACGGGGACTTGCCGGCGCCCCCGGGCGCGTCCTGCGCCTCCACCGAGCTGCCGGCGCCCTCGCTGCCGTACATGAGCTTGGTGCCGTCGGCCGAGTAGCTGAGGGACTCGCCCTGACCCTGCAGGGGCACGTCGAGGCGGCCCTCGCGACGGATGTCGCCGCCGTTCCAGTCGTAGAAGATCCCGCCGAAGTAGCCGCGCACGGCGAGCCGGCGGCCGTCCGGGGAGAAGGCGGCGTCGGTGGCCCACAGGTCGACGGGGGCGATCGGCCGGAAGACGTTCGTGCCGGAGGCGGACAGGTGGGCCGGCCCCTCGTACAGGTGCCCCCCGTCCTCCTTCTTGTCGATGATGTAGACCCGCCCGGTCTTCGGGTGGACGATCAGCGACTCGGCGTCCCGGGGCCCGTCGGAGTACTTCACGACGTACTGGGTGGCGGTGACGGTCTGGTCCTTGAGCACCTTCGGCTCGGGCAGCCGGTAGATCCACACGTACGGCCACCTCCCGCCGAAGTTGTCGCCCGTGTCCCCGACGTAGATCTGGTGGCCCGGCCCGATGGAGATGGCCTCGACGTCGCGCGGTGCGCCGACGCCGCGCAGGGTGACGGTGGCGACGGTCTTCCCGGTCCGGCTGTCCACCGCGTAGATGTAGGGCCCGTCGGAGCTGTCGTTGTGCGTCCAGTAGATGCCGGGGTGCAGGTGAGAGGCGGCGAGGCCGCTGGACTCGGTGATCCTCGGGTCCTTGATCGTGAAGCCCTGGTCGCCGTCGGCGGCGGAGGCGGGCAGCGCGCAGGCACCGGCGAGGAGGACCCCGGCGAGCAGGGCGAACGGTCGACGCATGGACCAAGACTGCCATTGCCCGCGGCCGTTCGCCGGACGTGGTGGGCTTCACATCCCACCCGCGGGCGTGATCGTCCATCATGAGCGGATGCTTAGGTTCATGCCCGTGGGCGACTCCATGACGATCGGGAGCCCGGGCCAGCACACCTGGCGCTACCGGTTGTGGCGGCACCTGTGCACCTCGTACGACGCCCCGTTCACCTTCGTGGGCCCGCGCGAGACCCTGTACGACAAGGAGGCCGGGGCCCCGACCTCCCTGGCCTACGCCGACCCCGCCTTCCCCCGCGCCCACCTGGCCGGCTGGGGCGAGGGCTGGCAGCACATGGCCCCCCTGATAGGCGGGGCGGTGCGGGACTACCGGGCCGACGTGCTCCTGGTCTCCCTGGGCCTGATCGACCTGGGCTTCTACACCAACGCCGAGCAGACGGCCGGGAACGTCCGGGCGTTCGTGGCCGGCGCCCGGGAGGCCAACCCGCGCGTCCGCATGGCGCTCCTCCCGGTGATCCCGAACATCCGGGCCGAGGCGGACGAGCCCTTCGCCGCCCAGGTGGACCTCTTCAACGACCTGCTGGCCAAGGCCGTCGCCGACCTGGACGAGTCCCGCTCCCCGGTCCTGCTGGTCCCGCCGCCCGAGGGCTACGACATCCACACCGACACCTACGACGGCACCCATCCCAACGAGTCCGGGGAGCACCGGATCGCGGAGGCGTTCGCGGGGGCGATGGCGGAGGCGTGGGGGGTCGGACAGGCGTACGCGGCGGGAACGCTTTGACCTGATTCCGGCGTGTCCCGGTCACCGTGCGTATCGTTGTACCGCGCGGCCGCATCTGTCCGTGGGCGGCCGGGGAGGAGCGCCACGATGACCGTCCTCGAAGACAGGATCGCGATGGCCGACGCCGACGCCAACACCAAGCGTCTGGACGAGTGGTTCGAACGTCTTGAGCGCATGCCCGTCCCCGAGGGATACAGGGTCGAGATCGTCGGGGGCAACGTCCACATGACGCCGCAGCGGGACACGCATTGGGCCATCATCTTCCGTATCGCGGGAGCCGTCGCGGAGAAGTACGGGATGGACAGGGTCCTCTCGGACGTCCGCATCGACTTTCCCGGTCATGAGAACGGCTTCTGTCCGGACGTCGCCCTGCTCAAGGACTCGGCGAAGAAGGACGAGGGCCGCTGGCGCTGCGAGGACGTCGAGTTCGTCGCCGAGGTCATCTCCGAGGGCACCGCCCGCAACGACTACGGCCCCAAGAAGACCGCCTACGCGGTGGCCGGGGTCCCCCTCTACGTCATCGCCGATCCCTATCAGGGCCGTTGCCACGTCTACACCGACCCCAAGGACGGCGACTACGGCGACCCGGTCCGGGTGGACTTCGGCACCGACCTCGACCTGACCGGCTCCGTCGTCGACCTCGTCCTGCGGACCGACGGCTTCCCCCGGGACTGACCGGGCGCGTCACCGGCCCCTTGCCTAGAGCGCACTCCACGCCGTTGGCTGGTGGACCATGAAGTACACGCAGCTTGGACGCACGGGACTCAAGGTCAGCCGGCTCGTCCTCGGGACGATGAACTTCGGCCCGCAGACGGACGAGGCCGACAGCCACGCCATCATGGACGCCGCACTGGACGCGGGCATCAACTTCTTCGACACGGCGAACGTCTACGGGTGGGGGGAGAACAAGGGACGCACCGAGCGCATCATCGGCGACTGGTTCGCCAAGGGCGGCGAGCGGCGCGACAAGGTGGTCCTCGCCACCAAGGTGTACGGCAACATGGCCCCCGACGGCGACGGCGCCTGGCCGAACCACGACAAGCTCTCCGCGCTGAACATCCGCCGGGCCGTGGACGCGAGCCTGAAGCGGCTGCGGACCGACCACATCGACGTCTACCAGTTCCACCACGTCGACCGGGACACCCCCTTCGAGGAGATCTGGCAGGCGATCGACGTCCTGGTCCAGCAGGGCAAGATCCTCTACGCCGGCTCCTCCAACTTCCCGGGCTACAAGATCGCCCAGGCCAACGAGATCGCCGCCCGGCGCGGCGGCACCATCGGCCTGGTCAGCGAGCAGTGCCTGTACAACCTGGCCGAGCGCCGCGCCGAGATGGAGGTCATCCCGGCCGCGCAGGACTACGGCCTCGGGGTCATCCCCTGGTCGCCGCTGCACGGCGGCCTGCTCGGCGGAGTGATCAGGAAGGAGGTGCAGGGCGGTCGCCGCGCCTCCGGCCGGGCCGCCGACACCCTCGCCGACCCCGCCGCCCGCGCGCAGATCCAGTCGTACGAGGACCTGCTCGACAAGCACGGCCTGGAGCCCGGCGAGGTGGCCCTGGCCTGGCTGCTGACCCGTCCCGGCGTGACCGGCCCGATCGTCGGCCCGCGCACCGCCGGGCAGCTGGAGTCGGCGGTCAGGGCGGTGGACCTGGAGCTGAGCGAGGACGTGCTGACGGGCCTGGACGAGGTCTTCCCGGGTCCGGGGCCGTCGCCGGAGGCGTTCGCCTGGTAGCGCGGGAGGGGTGACCCGCCCAGGGGCACGGGGGCGTCCCGTGCCCCTACCTCATGGCAGCAGCCACGGCAACCACCACGAACATCAGAACGAGCGCACCGGCCATGATCCGGTTCCGGGTCTTCGGGTCCACGTACTCGAGACTAACCGGCCCCGTCCAGTGCCCAGCGGGCGACCGCCTCGTAGCGGGGCTGCTCGCCGGGCACACCGGACCTCGGCAGGTTGCTGCGCACCAGCGTCAGCTCGTTCACCGTCCAGCGCCGGCTGCTGAACGCGCCGAGCAGGCTCACGTACGTCCGCACGTCCACCGCGGTCCGGCTGCGCGCGATCGTCAGGTGGGCCTGGTAGCGGCGGTGCTGCTCCATCGGCACCCCCGCCTTGCGGGCCGCCGCCTCCGCGCGGTCGGCGAGCCGGCGCAGGGGCTCGACGTCGCCCGAGGCCCCGGTCCACAGCGCCTGGCCGCGGCCGAACCGGCCGCCGCCCGCGAGGGCCAGCTCGAAGGACGCCGTCCGGTGGGCCGCGCGGGCCAGGCGGTCCGACAGGTCCGGCAGGAGTTCGTCGTCGACCTCGCCGTAGAAGGCGAGCGTGAAGTGCCAGCCCGGCCGCCCGGTCCAGCGCAGCCCGTCCGCACCGGGCAGCTCCCGCAGCGCGGCGACCTCGGCGGCCAGCTGCTCGGCGACGTCGTCCGGCGGCAGAACGGCGGCGAAGAGTCTCATGCCACCAGTCTCCTCCGGCGGGACCGGGGCGTGTCCCGGTCACCGTGCGTATCGCTGTCCTGCGCGGCTGCACTCGTCGACGGGGCGGCCGGGGAGGAGCGCCACGACGGCCGTCCTCGAATCGGACGAGTCGCCCGGCGACTGATCCCCGGTCCCTTCCTCACGCCGCCGGCGCCAGCTCCTCGCGCCGGACGAACTGGACCCGCGGACGGCCCTGGTGCCAGCCCACCGACAGGCGCAGGCCGCCGATGCGGGCGAGGACCAGGCCGATCGTGGCGGCGGACGCGGCCGCGACCACGCCGCCGAGGGCGAAGCCGATCCGGGCGCCGTAGGTGTCGGTGACCCAGCCGACGACCGGCGCGCCCACGGGCGTACCGCCCATGAAGACCATCATGAACAGCGCCATCACCCGGCCGCGCATGGCGGGGTCGGTGGCCATCTGGACGGCGGTGTTGGCGGTGACGTTGACCGTCAGGCCGAAGATGCCGATCGGCACCATGAGCAGCGCGAACAGCCAGTACGACGGTGCCAGCGCGGCCACGATCTCCAGGGTGCCGAAGGCCAGCGCGGCGGCGATCAGCACCCGGAGCCGGGCCGTGCCGCGCCGGGCGGCGAGCAGGGCGCCGCACAGGGAGCCGACGGCCATCAGCGTGTTGAAGAGGCTGTAGGCGCCGGCCCCGGCGTGGAAGACGTCGTCGGCGTAGGCGGACAGCCACACCGGGAAGTTGAAGCCGAAGGTGCCGATGAACCCGACGAGGACGATCGGCCAGATCAGTTCCGGCCGCTTGGCCACGTACCGCAGACCCTCCCGGAGCTGGCCCTTGCCGCGCGGGGCGCGCTCGACCACGTGCAGTTCGCGGGCGCGCATCAGCAGCAGGCCGGCGATGGGCGCGGCGAAGGACAGGCCGTTGGCGAGGAACGCCCAGCCGGTGCCCACCCCGGTGATCATCAGGCCGGCGACGGCCGGCCCGACCAGGCGGGCGGACTGGAAGTTCGCCGAGTTCAGGCTGACCGCGTTCTGCAGCTGACCGGGGCCGACCATCTCGGAGACGAAGGACTGCCGGGCCGGGTTGTCGACCACGGTGGCGAGGCCGACGGCGAAGGCGGCGAGGTAGACGTGCCAGACCTGGACGTGGCCGGAGAGGGTCAGTGCGGCGAGCACCAGGCCCGTGACGGCCATCGCGGACTGGGTGCACAGCAGCGCGGGGCGCTTGGGCAGGCGGTCGACCAGCACACCGCCGTAGAGCCCGAACAGGAGCATCGGCAGGAACTGCAGCGCCGTCGTGATGCCGACGGCGGCCGAGGAGCCGGTGAGGCTGAGGACCAGCCAGTCCTGGGCGATGCGCTGCATCCAGGTGCCCGTGTTGGAGACGACCTGGCCGATGAAGAACAGGCGGTAGTTCCGGATCCTCAGCGAGCTGAACATCGAGGACTTGCGGGAGATGGGGGTGGGAGTGGTCGGTGCGGGGGCGGAAGGTGCTCCGGGTCCCGTACTCAACAGGGTTCGCCTCCTTGCGACGTGTCCTACAGGTGCGCGAGCTTCTCCAGCACGGGCGCGGCGGCGCGCAGGCGGGCCCACTCGTCCTCGTCCAGGCCCTCGACCAGGCCGGCCAGGAACGCGTTGCGCTTGCGGCGGCTCTCCTCGAGCATCGCCTCGGCCTGCTCGGTCTGCGTGACGACCTTCTGGCGCCGGTCCTCGGGGTGGGGCTCCAGCCGGACCAGGCCCTTCGCCTCGAGCAGCGCGACGATGCGGGTCATCGACGGGGGCTGCACGTGCTCCTTGCGGGCCAGCTCACCCGGGGTGGCCGAGCCGCAGCGGGCGAGGGTGCCGAGCACCGACATCTCGGTGGGGCTCAGCGACTCGTCGACCCGCTGGTGCTTGAGCCGACGGGACAGCCGCATCACGGCGGAGCGGAGGGCGTTCACGGCGGCAGCGTCGTCGCCATGGGTGAGGTCCGGCATGTTCTTTAGAGTAACTCATTACTCTCGCTAAAGAACACCGCGACACGCCCTTATCGCCGTGACACCCGCCACTGCCACCCTTCATCACTCGTACGGGTGACTCGCGGCCGGAAAGTGACACCTCGGACCACCGGAGGTGGCGACCCTCGTACGCATGGGGACCGATGTGCTCAGCCTGCGCATGGACAGGGAGCTGCTCGAGAGACTGCGGCACCACGCGGCGAAAAGAGGAATGAGCGTGCAGGACTATGTGGTCCGCACGCTCATCCGGGACGACTTCGACGAGCGGTTCCAGGCCGCCGTCGAGGAGACGGAGAAGTTCTACGGCGTCACCTGACGCCCGGCGCTCAGGTCAGGCCGAGCGCCGGCATCAGGTAGTAGAACGCGAAGACGGCGGCGACGACGTACATCGCGGCCGGGATCTCCTTGGGCCGCCCGGCGGCCAGCCGCAGGACGACGAAGGTGATGAAGCCCATGCCGATGCCGTTGGTGATCGAGTAGGTGAACGGCATCATCAGCATGGTCACGAAGGCCGGGATCGCGATGGTGTAGTCGGCCCAGTCGATCTCCCGGACGGAGTTCGACAGGATCAGGAAGCCCACCGCGACCAGGGCCGGGGTGGCCGCCTGGGACGGGACCATCGTGGCGACCGGCGTGAGGAAGAGGGCAACGGCGAACAGGCCGCCCGTGACGACGTTCGCGAAGCCCGTGCGGGCGCCCTCGCCGACACCGGCCGTGGACTCCACGAACGCGGTGGTGGCCGAGGAGGAGCTGGCGCCGCCCGCCGCGACCGCGAGGCCGTCGACGAAGAGGACCTTGTTGATGCCCGGCATGTAGCCCTGGGCGTCGGTCAGCTTGGCCTCGTCGCCGATGCCCATGATCGTGCCCATCGCGTCGAAGAAGCACGACAGCAGCACCGTGAAGACGAACAGGACGCCGGTCAGCACGCCGACCTTGGAGAAGCCGCCGAAGAGGCTGACCTTGCCGATCAGGCCGAAGTCGGGCGTGGCCACCGGGTTGCCCGGCCACTTCGGGACCGTCAGGCCCCAGGACGGCACCTTCGCGACCGAGTTGACGATCAGCGCGAGGACGGTCATCCCGACGATGGAGATCAGGATGGCGCCGGGCACCTTGCGCACGATCAGGGCGAAGGTGAGCAGCGCACCCAGGACGAAGATCAGCACCGGCCAGCCGTTGAGGTGGCCGCCCACGCCGAGCTGCAGCGGGACGGTGGTCTGGGCGACGTCCGGGATACGGGTGACGAAGCCGGAGTCGACCAGGCCGATCAGCATGATGAACAGGCCGATGCCGATCGCGATCGCCTTGCGCAGACCGAACGGCACGGCGTTCATCACGCGCTCGCGCAGGCCGGTGGCGACCAGCAGCATGACCACGAAGCCGGCCAGCACGACCATGCCCATGGCGTCCGGCCAGGACATCCGGGGCGCGAGCTGGAGCGCGACGACCGAGTTCACGCCGAGACCGGCGGCGAGCGCGATCGGCACGTTGCCGATGACGCCCATCAGCAGCGTGGTGAACGCCGCCGTCAGCGCGGTCGCCGTCACCAGCTGGCCACTGTCCAGGTGGTGCCCGTACATGTCCTTCGCGCTGCTCAGGATGATCGGGTTCAGCACGATGATGTACGCCATCGCGAAGAAGGTGGCGAAACCGCCGCGGACCTCACGGCCGAGCGTGCTGCCGCGCTCGGAGATCCGGAAGTAGCGGTCGAGGGCTCCCTGCCCGGGCGTGGCGCCCGGCTTCTCGGGAGTGGGGGCCTTGGTGGGGGCCGAGGAGGACATGCGGGACCTCATCACCTACGGGGTTCCCCCGAGCCCCGTTGGACTTTCCTACGAACAGAAGCGGTCAAAGACAAACGGTTTCAGTATGAACACATGAAGGCGAGATCGCTATCTCCGCGCGTAGACACGAGCGGATACGAGGTGCGTCCGATCGCCTCGTAAGCTGTGCCCATGGCCAAGTGGACCCCCAAGCACGAAGCGCCCGAGCCCCTGGAGGGCCCGGTGGTCGCCACCGTCACCGGCGGCACGATCGTGTGGTTCGTCCTCTTCCTGGTCCAGCTGCCGTTCTACGGCTGGTTCGCCGACCACGGCCACCTGTGGTGGCTGTGGACCTGCCTGGCCGGGGGCGGCCTGGGGCTCATCGGCATCTGGTACGTCCGCAGGCGGGACGCCGCGATCAAGCGGGACGCGGCGCTGCGCGCGGCGGTGGAACGGCCGTAGGGCGTACGGGCGGCGCACCGTCCGTACGACCGGCGTACGACACCGGTCCTCCCCCGGTCGGAGATCGGCCCCGCTCGGCAGGTGAACGGCCACCGGCGCACGTACCGTCGAAGGCATGACCCACATAGACGCGGGCGCCGAACTCGACCCCGTGCACCCCGTGGCACTGCCCCGGAGCCGGCCGGGCGGACTGACCGGCGCCGAGGTCGCGGAACGCGTCGCGCGTGGGCAGGTCAACGACGTTCCGGTGCGCGGCAGCCGGTCCCTGGGCGAGATCGTCCGGGCGAACGTCTTCACCCGGTTCAACGCGATCATCGGCGTGCTGTGGCTGGTCATGCTGTTCGTCGCGCCGATCCAGGACGGCCTCTTCGGCTTCGTGATCCTCGCCAACACCGGCATCGGCATCGTCCAGGAGTGGCGGGCGAAGCAGACCCTGGACTCGCTCGCGGTGATCGGGGAGGCCCGGCCGACCGTCCGCCGGGACGGCACCGCCGTGGAGGTCCCGACGAACGAGATCGTCCTGGACGACCTCCTGGAGATCGGACCCGGGGACAAGATCGTCGTCGACGGGGTGTGCGCCGAGGCCGAGGGGCTCGAGATCGACGAGTCGCTGCTCACCGGTGAGGCGGACCCGGTCGTCAAACGCCCCGGCGACCAGGTGCTGTCCGGCAGCTTCGTGGTCGCGGGCGGCGGCGCCTTCACGGCGGCCAGGGTGGGCCGCGAGGCGTACGCCGCCCAGCTCGCCGAGGAGGCCTCCCGCTTCACCCTCGTCCACTCCGAGCTGCGCACCGGCATCTCCACGATCCTGAAGTACGTGACGTGGATGATGGTCCCGGCCGCGATCGGCCTGGTCGTCACCCAGCTGGTCGTGAAGAACGACGACCTCAAGGACGCCGTCGCCCGCACCGTCGGCGGCATCGTGCCGATGGTGCCGGAGGGGCTGGTGCTGCTCACCTCGGTCGCCTTCGCGATCGGGGTCATCCGGCTCGGCCGCAAGCAGTGCCTGGTGCAGGAGCTGCCCGCCATCGAGGGCCTCGCCCGGGTCGACACCGTGTGCCTGGACAAGACCGGCACGCTGACCGAGGGCGGCATGGACGTCACCGCGCTCAGGGCGCTGGACGGGGCCGACGAGGATTACGTGCGCAGGGTGCTCGGCGCCCTCGGCGAGTCCGACCCGCGCCCCAACGCCTCGCTGCGGGCGATCATCGACGCCTTCCCGGATACCGAGGAGTGGCGCTGCGTGCAGTCGCTGCCCTTCTCCTCCGCCCGCAAGTACAGCGGGGCCGCGTTCAGCGGGGGCGACGGCGAGGCCAGCACCTGGCTGCTGGGCGCCCCCGACGTGCTGCTCGCCCCCGGCGACCCGGCCCTGGCGGAGACCGAGCGCCTGAACGAGCAGGGGCTGCGGGTGCTGCTCCTGGCCCGCACCACCCGCGACCTGGACGACCCGGAGCCGGCCCGGGGCGCCCACCCGACCGCCCTCGTCGTGCTGGAGCAGCGGCTGCGTCCCGACGCCGCCGACACCCTGCGCTACTTCGCCGAGCAGAACGTCCGCGCCAAGGTCGTCTCCGGCGACAACGCGGTCTCGGTCGGTACGGTCGCGGCGAAGCTGGGCCTGCCGGGCAAGGCGGTGGACGCGCGGCGGCTGCCCGCCGACCGGGAGCGCATGGCGCGGGCGCTGGACGAGGCGACCGTGTTCGGCCGGGTCACCCCGCGGCAGAAGCGGGACATGGTGGGCGCGCTGCAGTCCCGGGGGCACACGGTCGCGATGACCGGTGACGGGGTGAACGACGTGCTGGCGCTCAAGGACGCCGACATCGGCGTCTCGATGGGCTCGGGCTCGGAGGCGACCCGGGCCGTCGCGCAGATCGTGCTGCTGGACAACAGCTTCGCGACGCTGCCGTCGGTGGTCGCCGAGGGGCGCCGGGTGATCGGCAACATCACCCGGGTGGCCACGCTGTTCCTGGTGAAGACGGTGTACTCGGTGCTGCTGGCGCTGCTGGTGGTGTGCTGGCGGGTCGAGTACCCCTTCCTGCCGCGGCACCTGACCCTGCTGTCCACCCTCACGATCGGCGTCCCGGCCTTCTTCCTGGCCCTGGCCCCCAACACCGAGCGGGCCCGCCCGCACTTCGTCCGCCGGGTCATGCGCTACGCCGTGCCCGGCGGCCTGGTGGCGGGAGCGGCGACCTTCGCGACGTACCTGATCGCCCGCCACCACTACACCGGCGCCGGCTCCCTGACCGCGGAGACCAGCGCCGCCACCCTGACCCTGTTCCTGGTCTCCCTGTGGATCCTGGCGATCATCGCCCGCCCGTACACCTGGTGGCGCGTCGCCCTGGTCGCGGCCATGGCCGCGGCGTTCCTGCTCGTCCTCACGATCCCGGCCCTGCGGGACTTCTTCGCCCTGCGCCTGGTGGGCCCGACCCTGCCGTGGACGGCGGTGGGGGTGGCGGTGGCGGCGGCGGCCGTCCTGGAACTGGTGTGGAGGTGGATCGGCCGCCGCTTTCCCGTGTGAGGGCCGGCTACTGCACGTCCACGTAGTCACCCGTCGCGCTGACCGCCGGGGTCGTCGACGTGCCCGCGAAGCTGAACCGCCAGTAGCCGTCGTAGGCGGCGGTGGCGGTGGCCTTCAGGTTGCCCGACGAGTCGGAGTAGACCGTCTTGACGGTGGTGTACGTGCTGGTGCCCGCCTTGCGGAACTGGAGCTTGACCGGCTGGCTGGTGTAGCCGTGGTACAGGTGGTCCTCCCAGTTGGCGCGGGAGAGCTTGCCCGTGGTGGTGAGGGTCTTGCCCTTGGCGACCGGCTCGGGGCCGGCGTTGGCCGTGAGCTTGGAGTAGCGCTGGAGCTTGGTGGTGGCCATGCCGCCCTGCTCGGCGTAGCCGACCTTGCTGAGGTCGGGGTTGTCGGGGTCCTGGCCGTTGAAGGCGGTCGCCTCCGCGGCGACGGACCAGCTGCCGGCGTCGGCGTTCTTCAGCTCGCCCTCGCCCGGGTGGAGGTCGACGGTGCCGGTGCAGGTGGCGGCGGTCGACGAGGTGGGCGAGCAGGTGGCGAAGTCGTCGCCCTCCAGCGTCTTGGACGGGGCGTCCAGCGAGCCGCGGTAGAGGTAGGCGTCGGCGTAGAAGTCGGACGCGGTGGTGTCCACGTCCGCGCCGTGCGTCAGCGTGAACGTGTAGGTGCTGCTGACCTTGTTCGTCGTCCCCACCTTGATCGCCGAGGCGATCTTGAGGTTCGAGAAGCTGACGTCCATCGTGTACGGCGTACCGCTGGACGTGGCGGCCTGCGCGGCCGGCACGGCGAGAGCGGTGAGGGCCAGGGCGCCGGTGACGGCGGCCACGGTGGCACGTATGCGCATGTGCGGTCCCCTGGAGGGAGAAGTGATCGGGGAGTCGGTCGACTCACGCGATCAGATCCGCGAGACCCCGTTCCGGTTGTACGGCGGGAGCCGTTCCCGGCCATTCTTTGTCGGCCGATTGCCAGGTCGTGGCACAAGTGAGAGGAAACGTTCCGGCCACCGGAGGCGGCGGGCGCCTCCGGTGGCCGTCGGTCCCGTTTACTGCACGTCGACGTAGTCACCCGTGGCGCTGACCGCCGGGGTGGTCGAGGTGCCCGCGAAGGAGTAGCGGTAGTAGCCGTCGGCCGTGGCCGTGGTCGTCGTCTTCAGGTAGCCCGTGGAGTCCGACGTGATGGTCTTCAGGGTGGTGTAGGTGGTGGAGCCCTTCTTGCGGTACTGCAGCTTCACCGGCTGGTTGGTGTAGCCGTGGTACAGGTTGTCCTCCCAGTTGGCGCGGGTGAGCTTGCCCGTGACCGTGATGGTCTTGCCCTTCTTCACCGGCTCCGGCGAGGCGTTGACGGTCAGCTTGGAGTAGCGCTGGACCTTGGTGGTGCCCAGGCCGTCCGCCTCGGAGAAGTTGCCGGTGCTGTACTGCAGGGCCAGCGCGCCGGCCGACCAGGTGCCCGCGTCCGCGTTGGTCAGTTCGCCGTCACCGGGGTAGATGTCGATGAGGCCCTTGCAGTCGGCGGTCGTCGCCGACGTGGCGGTGCAGTCGGCCGGGGCGTCGCCGAGCAGCATGTTGCCCGTGGACTCCTTGTAGATGAGGGGTCCGTTGTCGAAGTCGTCCGAGCCGAGGACGTACCCGGAGCCGTAGGTCATCGTGTAGGTGACCGTGGCGGTGACGTGGTTGGTCGTGCCGACCTTGATCGCGGAGGCGATCTTGAGGTTCGAGAAGGTGACGCCCAGGTCTACGGGGTCGGCGGCCGAGGTGAAGGCGGTCTTGCCGGACGCGGCGTGCGAGAGGACCTTGGCGGCCTCCGTCTTGTACGACGGAGCGGAGCCGGCGGCCTGCGCGGCCGGCACGGCGAGAGCGGAGAGGGCCAGGGCGCCGGTGACGGCGGCCACGGTGGCACGTATGCGCATGCGTTCCCCTGTGTGGAGAGGGTGGGCGCGAGAGCGCCCAAATGATCGTGGAGTCAGTCGACTCGGTGATCAGACTCGCCACCCAGGGGAACGGTTGTAGAGAAGTTGAAAGTTTTGCGAACGGCTTGAAATGGCTCCTGTGCCGCCTCAGTCGAACCAGCGGTCCCGGGCCAACTCCTGTGTCCTGGACGGGTCCTCCAGCAGGGCCGCCACCTCGAAGCGGCGCGGCCACTGGCCCGCCGCCCAGGCCAGTCCGGCGGCGACGCCCTCCAGGGTGGCCGCGTGCAGGACGCCGTCGGCGGTGAGGCGCCAGTCGATCCCGACGCCGTCCACGACCAGTTCCTCGTGCTCGACGTAGGTCTCGGGCGTGCGCGGCCCGAGCAGCACCCGCACCGGCTCCGGTACGTCGTGCTCGGCGCCCTCGGAGTGCACCTCGCCGGTGACGGACTCGCTCAGCCGCCGTACCTGGAACAGTTCGGCCAGTTCGGCCGCCCGGGCGGGGCGGACCGGCAGCAGCGGGACACCGGCGGTGAAGGGCAGGAGGTCCGGGGAGTCCACGACCACCGCGTCGGCCGCGTCCACCACCTCGACCCGGCCGTCCACGACCGCCCGCAGCTCGTCCGGCAGGGTCACCTGATCCGGGTCCAGCTCGGCCAGGGCGCCGTACAGCCCGTGGAGCTGGGCGGCGGTGACCGGCCGGTCCGGGTCGGCGAGGCGGTCCAGCAGCTCGGCGGCGCCGCCGGGCTCGTCCAGCAGGGCGGCGACCGAGGTCCGCACCCCCAGCGCGCGCAGCACCTGCTCGTCCCCGAACCCGGTGGCGTCGGCCTCGTCGTACAGGCCGCGCAGGAGCGGGTCGCCGCCGGCCGCGAGCAGGCCGGCCGGGCGGCGGCCGTCGAGGACCGGGTGCCCGCGCAGCCACCACGCCGTGTACGGCCGGACGATCTCGTGCGTGCCGTCGTGCAGCAGGATCCGCACCGGCTGGGTCAGGGCGTCGCGCAGCGGCGGCCGGGCGAGCAGGGCGAGGGCCTCGGGCCACTGGTCGTCGTCCACCAGGTCGAGGTCGCGCACGGCGACGAGTTCGGTGGCGACCGGGGGCACCGGGCTGTCCGGGAAGCGGTCGAGGACGTCCTCGCTCCACACGTCCACGGCGTCCAGCAGCCCCGCGTCGTCGGGCTCGGCGAAGTCGCCGTCCCGGGGCTCCAGTTCGTCCGGGTCGAGGACGACGTCGGTGGCGCGGACCAGCGCGAAGTCCGCGAGCACCCCGCACGCGGTCAGCGGCTGCTCGCCCCACTTCTCGGCCAGGTCCGCGTCCACGGCGGCCAGTTCGCCCTCCCGGATCACCCGGGCGAACGGGCTGCCGGGCAGGACCAGTTCGCCGGCCGGAGCGAGCTCCCCTTCCTCGTCGGGCAGCGCGAGGGCGCCCAGCCACGGCTCGTCACCGGGCTCCAGACCCGCGTCCCGCACCAACGCCAGCACGGTGTCGGCGAGTTCCTCGGCGTCCGGGGCGTCCTCCTCCCAGAGCCGCCCGCCCTCCTCGTCCAGCGAGGCGGCCACGGCGGCCCGCACCTGCGGGGTGGTCAGCACCGCGCGCGGGGTCGCGGGCAGCGCGCCCAGCTTCTCCAGCAGCGGGTGCGTGGCGTCCTCGTGGGCGACCTTCAGCCCGAGCCGGCCGAGCACGTCCGCGTCGAGGCGGGCGCCGTCCGGGGCGGGCAGCAGCACCTGCCGGGGCCCGATGGTGGTCCGCCCGTCGGCGAGCGGCACGGGCAGCCCGGACAGCCGGTCCGGATCGACTCCCGCGAGACTGTCGTAGAGCCGCCACCACCAGCCGGGCTCCTTCTCCAGGCCGGCGAGCCGGTCGACGGCGTCCGCGAGCGGGAGCCGCGCCACGCCCAGCGTCCGCAGCTCGGCGCGGCGCTCGAGGCCGGCCGGGAGCAGGGTGGGCAGCGCTTCGGCGAGCACCCGCACGGTGTCCGCCCCCGCTCCCTCCACGACCTCGGCGTCCCGGGGGCGCAGGGCCTCCGGCAGGTCGTCGTCGCCCTCGGAGTCGAGGGCCGGCGGCAGGAAGGAGGTCCTCGGCAGCCGCTCCAGGATCGCCTGCCGCAGCGCGCCGTCCAGCTCGCCCTTGCCCAGCGGCCCGGGCACGAGGCCGATGACGCCCTCGCTCACCGGCCGCCACTCGGCCAGCAGCCCGGTGTAGGCGTCCGCGGCGCGCTGCACCAGGAAGTCGGTCAGCGGGCCGGGCGCCGCGTGCCGGCGGGTGGTGTCCAGCGGGAACGAGGCGATGAGCAGGGCGGGGACGCCGAGGGGTTCGTCGCTCGGGGTCGGGGCGTGCACGACGGCGGTGGTGCGCGGCCGCAGCGGCGCGCCCCGCTCGTCCACGGGTACGGCCCAGGTCACCGACCAGTGCGGGCGCAGGCGCTCCTCCACCGGCCGGTCGGCGAGCAGGTCGGGGGTGAGCGCCCCGTGCGCGGCGGCGGTACGCCACCGGGTGGTGCCCTCCCGCGAGTCCTCCACGATCGTGAGGGCGCCCTCGGTACGGCGGCGCAGCGTGCGCGGGGGCGAGTCGCCGGCCTCGACGACGACCTCCTCCAGGCCGGGCAGGGCGAGCAGCAGGGCGTCGTCGACGGCTTCGAGGAGGCGCTCGGCGAGGTCGGTGGCGGCGGCGTCGCGCAGGGGGAGGATGACGACGGTGTCGTACGGCTCGGGGGCGGAGCCCTCGGCGGCGAACGGCAGCCGCAGCAGCGGGACGTGCCCGTCGCGGCGCCGGATCTCGTCCCCCAGCCCGGGGCTGTGCCGGGCGGTGTCGGCGGCCAGTTCGCGCGCCTCGTTCAGGGACCAGCGGATCCCGCCGTGCCGGCCGACGATCGCCGGCTCGTCGGTGACGGCGAGTACGGCGGCGAAGCCGACGCCGAACCGGCCGACGGCGCCGTGGGTGTCGTGCGCGTCGCGCTTGGCGGAGGCCCTGAGGGTCGACAGCGACTCGACGCCGGCCGCGTCCAGCGGGGCGCCGGTGTTCGCGGCCACCAGGACGCCGTCGCGGAGGGTGAGACGGAGCCGGCCCGGGGTCTTCGCGCGGGCGGCCGCGTCGGCGGCGTTCTGGGCCAGCTCGACCACGAGCCGGTCCCGGTAGCCGCCGAGGACCAGGTCCTCCTCGGCGTTGGCGTCCTCGCGGAACCGGGCGGGGCTGGTGGCCCAGGCGTCGAGGACCCCGCGCCGCAGACGGGCGGTGCCGAAGGGGTCGGCGCCCTCGGCCGCCGGCCGCACGTACTTGCTCACGTTCACTCTCCTCGTCGACGTGAGGACGAAGGTACAGCGCGCGAGGCGGGCGGGCGGAAGCCCGAGCCCTGCCGGGCAGGGGGTGCCGAGCGCGTGGACGGCTGGGGGACCGGCTCGCGTACGGGGGCCGCGAGTGCCTGACAGGGCTCTGGGACCGGCCCGGCAGGTCAGGCTCTGGACCGGCTTGGGCACGGGGCCGCCCGGCACCTGGGCGGCTGGGGTGAGTGACGTGGCCGCCGAGCACGTGAAGGGCCTCGGGTCACCGGCCTGGGGACGGGGCAGCGAGTGCGGCTCGTCCGGCTCCCGTGCCGGTTCGGCCGTCCCGGTCAGGGCCCGGGCCGCCTCGCGGGCAGGCCGCGCGCAACCGAGTCGGCCACGGGACCGGCTCGCGTACGGGGGCCGCGAGTGCCTGACAGGGCTCTGGGACCGGCCCGGCAGGTCAGGCTCTGGACCGGCTTGGGCACGGGGCCGCCCGGCACCTGGGCGGCTGGGGTGAGTGACGTGGCCGCCGAGCACGTGAAGGGCCTCGGATCACCGGCCTGGGGACGGGGCAGCGAGTGCGGCTCGTCCGGCTCCCGTGCCGGTTCGGCCGTCCCGGTCGGGAGCCGGGCCGCCCCGCGGGCGGGCCGCGCGCAACCGAGTCGGCCACGGGCCGGCTCGCGTACGGGGGCCGCGCGTGCCTGGCCGGCCTCCACGGCCGGCTTGGCCGGGCCCGGGGCGGGTCGGTGCCGGACCGCGCGGCCGGTCAGGCTGCGGGCCCGCTCGCGCACGAGGGCGCGCGCAGGCCTTCGGGCAGCGGGAGCCGCCCGGGTGCGGCGGTCGTGCGTGCCCGGTCGGACCCGGAGGAGCGGACTCCGAACGACCTTCGCGAGCCGTTGGATCCGCCCGGCCGGGGCGGCCCGGACACCTGGGCCGGAAGGAGCCCGGCACGCCCGGGAGACCGGCCGGAGGGCGACGCACCCGCCGGCGGGACCGCCCTCGGGAGAGCAGCCCGACAGCGCCCGGTACCCACGCTGGTCGCCGGCCCCCGCCCCACGCGGAGCCTACGAGTGGCCCAGTTCCGCCGTTTCCTCGTCGCCGGGCTCCGGGACCGAGCCGGAGTCGCGGGCCGGGCGGAGGGGGAAGGGGTCGACGCGGGTCTCGTCGATGACGGGCGGGGCCGGCTGCGGGGTCTTCGGCATGACCGCCGCCTCCGAGTGGCCGCCGCAGCCGTAGGCGAGGGAGACCACGCGGCCGTCCGCCGGGGAGAACTCGTTGGCGCACACGCCGAAGGCCTGGCCGAGGGAGCCGCCGATCGGGGTGAGGAAGCCGCAGCTCGCGCAGGAGGCCGGGGCAGCCTGGGCCATCGGCGTCTTGGGGCCGAAGGCCTCCTCCCAGCGGTCGGCGGCGGTGTGCAGGCCGTAGCGGGACAGCACCCGGGCGCGGCGCAGGCCGAGCTCCTCGGCCACCGCCGCGATCGAGCCGCGGACCGGGGCGGTCGGCTGGACGGCCGGCGCTCCGGGGGCCACGTCGGCGTCCTCCGCCTCCGCGAGGGCCGCCATCTCCTGCGACACCACGGAGTTCGGCGGCGGCTCCTCCTCGCCCGTGTAGCCGGGCTCCAGGCGCAGGTCCTCCTGGTCGGTGGGGAGCAGGTCGCCGGGGCCGAGGTCGCCGGGGCGCAGCCGTTCGCTCCACGGGACCCACTCGGGGGCGAGCAGGGCGTCGGGACCGGGGAGCAGGACGACCTCGTCCAGGGTCACGATCTTCGCGCGGGAGGCGCGGGCCACCGTCGCCGCCCAGCGCCAGCCCCGGTAGCCCAGCTCCTTGCACTCGAAGAAGTGCGTGACAACACGGTCGCCCTCCGACACCAGGCCGACGTGCTCTCCGACCACGCCGGGGGCGGCGGCCTCCTCGGCTGCGGCGCGGGCGAGGTCCACGGCCTCGGCGCACAGACGGTCGGGGGTGCGGCTTCGCGTTGTCGCTGCGCTCACAGGTATCGCTTCTCTCCTACGCCGTCTGCAATGAGTGCGGCTGCCTTAGGCGGTTGGGCGGACGGAGCGGACCTGGGGGCCGCATCGACGTCTGCGTTCCGCGCACTCGGGCGCACGCACCTCTGCCATCCATTGTGCGTTATGGCTGAGATACGCACGCTACCCCGTCGCCGGTGGTGGGGGACAGTCCGCCGTGCCTCCGCGCCCGGACCCGGTCCTCGGGGCGTTTCGACTCGCTCCGTTTCAAAGGGCACTATCCGGTGGGGTCTCGGGGCACTATGAACGACGTGGCAGCCACGGACAGGGGCAGCGTTCGGGGTGGCGGATCGGGCCGGGTCGGCGGTGCCGTCCGCTCGGTCGGCCGCGCCCTGCACCTCCCGGTGACCGGCGCCGCGCGGGGCATCCGCCGGGCGACGCACGCGCACGGCGCGGGCGAGTCGGGGCTCGGCAAGCTGATCGAGCTGCACGCGGTGAACGGCGCCGGGGACGTCATGGTCACCGTCGCCCTGGCCTCCACCGTGTTCTTCTCCGTGCCGACGGACGAGGCCCGGGGGCGGGTCGCGCTCTACCTCGCCATCACCATGGCCCCGTTCACCGTCCTCGCCCCCGTCATCGGCCCGCTCCTCGACCGCCTCCCGCACGGCCGCCGCGCCGCGATGGCCGGCGCCATGCTGGCCCGGGCCCTGCTCGCGCTGATCATCTCGGGGGCGGTGGCGACCGGCAGCCTGGAGCTGTATCCCGCCGCGCTCGGTGTGCTCGTCGCCTCCAAGGCCTACGGCGTGGTCCGCAGTGCCGTCGTGCCCCGGCTGCTGCCTCCGGCGTTCTCCCTGGTGAAGGCCAACTCCCGGGTCACGCTCGCCGGGCTGCTGGCCACCGGCGTGGCCGCGCCGATCGCGGCGGGGCTGCACGCGCTCGGGGACCCCTGGCCGCTGTACGGCGCCTTCGTGATCTTCGCCGGGGGGACGTTCCTGTCCTTCACCCTGCCGCCCAAGGTGGACTCCGCCAAGGGTGAGGACGTGGCGCTGCTCGCGGCCGACGAGCGGCACCGGCACGGCCCGCACCGCGCGCAGCGGCAGGTCAAGCGGCCGGGGCTGCGCACCGTCGGCCCGGCCGTCACCCATGCCCTGGGCGCCAACGCCGCCCTGCGCTGCCTGTCCGGCTTCCTGATCTTCTTCCTCGCCTTCCTGCTGCGCGAGCACCCGCTGACCGGCGAGAGCGCGGCGGTCTCGCTGGGCATCGTGGGCGTGGCGGCGGGCACCGGCAACGCGCTGGGCACGGCCGTGGGGGCCTGGCTGAGGTCGCGGGCGCCGGAGGTCATCATCGTGACCGTCGTCGCCGTCGCGCTCGGGACGGCGGTCGTCGCCGCCGTGTTCTTCGGGGCCTTCCTGGTGGCCTGCCTGGCCGCGGTCGCCGGTTTCGCGCAGGCGCTGGCCAAGCTGGCCCTGGACGCGCTGATCCAGCGGGACGTGCCCGAGCTGGTGCGGACGTCGGCGTTCGCCCGCTCGGAGACCCTGCTGCAGATGGCGTGGGTGTTCGGCGGCGCGGTGGGCATCGTGATGCCGCTCAACGGCACCGCCGGCCTCGTGGTCGCCGCCGCGCTGGTGGCCGTCGGCTGGGTGGCGACGCTGCGCGGGCTGCTCGCCTCGGCCCGGCACGGCGGCCGGGCCGGGGCGCGGGTGGCGTAACGAACCGGGCACGCCGCACCCCACGTGGGCGGGCGGCTGCGGGTGCCAGATAGCCTTCGACCATGACCACGCTGCCCCGCGGCGAAGCCGCTGATGTACACCGCGCCGCGCGGCGCCGCCGAGCCGTCGCCGCCGCCGGCGCCGTTTGTGCCGGACTGCTCGTCCTGTCGGCCTGCGACAAGCCGACCCCTGTCTCGACGGTCACGGTAGGCCAGGACTCGGTCAACTCCGAGGCCCTCTGCTACAACGACGGCAAGGCCCTGGACGCCAAGTCGCTCGCCAAGTGCGCGAAGAACGCCGGCGACATCAAGTCGATCAAGGTGGACCAGGACGAGAACGTCCGCTTCGGCGTCGACCCGAAGATCGCGGACGCCGGCTGGACGATCCTGGTCAACGGCCGCCAGTTCACCGAGTCCAGCAAGAAGACGTACCGCGTCATCCCGGGCAGCGCCTTCTTCAACGCCCAGTACGGCACCCAGGGCGACTCCAACACCGTCTCCATCCAGATGGGCGCCAGCCCGGCCAAGGGCCTGTGGTCCTTCAAGCTGAAGAAGGCCTGACCACGCCCGCCGTACGCATCCTCGTGGCCACCGCGGTCCCGGCCGAACGGGACGCGGTGGCACGGGCGTTCCCGGGCACGGCCGAGGAGGTCCGGCTGCCGGGGGCCCGCCTGCTGCGGACGGCCGCCGGGTACGACCTGCTGGCCGCCGGTGTCGGGCCCGCCCTCGCCGCCGCCTCCACCGCCGCGGCGCTCACCGCGGCCGCCCTCGCCGGCCGGCCCTACGGCCTGGTCGTCTCGGCCGGGATCGGCGGCGGCTTCCCGCCCGGGGCGCCGCTCGGCTCGCTCGTCGTCGCCGACGCGATCACCGCGGCCGACCTGGGCGCCGAGACCGCCGAGGGCTTCGTTCCGGTCACCGAGCTGGGCTTCGGGACCGTCACCCACCGGCCCCCGCGGCAGCTCGTGCGGGCCGTGTCCGAGGCCACCGGCGCCCGCACCGGGACCGTCCTCACCGTCTCCACCGTGACCGGCACCGCCGCCCGCGCCGACGCTCTGCGGGCGCGGCACCCGCGGGCGCTCGCCGAGGGCATGGAGGGGTTCGGGGTCGCCGAGGCGGCCGCCGCGCACGGGGTGCCCGTGCTGGAGATCCGCGCCGTCTCCAACCCGGTCGGCCCGCGCGACCGGGCCGCCTGGCGCATCGGCGAAGCCCTCGCCGCCCTCACCGGGGGCTTCGGGAAGCTCGCGCCCGCTCTGGAGAGTTGGAACACCTATGACGACCAGTGAGCAGCGGTCCCTGCGGATCGCGTACTCCCCCTGCCCGAACGACACGTTCGTCTTCGACGCCCTCGCCCACGGGCGGGTGCCCGGCGCGCCCGCGCTGGACGTGACCTTCGCCGACATCGACGTCACCAACGGCATGGCCGAGCGCGGCGAGTCCGACGTGCTGAAGGTGTCGTACGCCGTGCTGCCCTACGTGCTCGGCGAGTACACGCTGCTGCCGTGCGGCGGCGCGCTGGGGCGGGGCTGCGGGCCGCTGGTGCTGACCCGGGAGGCGGGAACCGACCTGCGCGGCCGTACCGTCGCCGTGCCGAGCGAGAAGTCGACGGCGTACCTGCTCTTCCGCCTCTGGGCGGCGGACACCGTGCCCGGCGGCGTCGGGGAGATCGTGGTCATGCCGTTCCACGAGATCATGCCGGCGGTGCGGGACGGCAAGGTGGACGCGGGCCTCGTCATCCACGAGGCGCGCTTCACCTACCAGAACTACGGGCTGCACAAGCTCGCCGACATGGGTGAGCACTGGGAGCAGACGACGGGGCTGCCGATCCCGCTGGGCGCGATCATCGCCAAGCGCTCACTGGGCGCCGGCGTGCTCGGCCGGCTCGCCGACGCCATCCGCGCGTCCGTCCAGGCCGCCTGGGACGACCCGGCCGTCTCCCGCCCGTACGTCATGGAGCACGCCCAGGAGATGGACCCGGCCGTCGCCGACCAGCACATCGGGCTCTACGTCAACGAGTTCACCGCCGGTCTCGGCGAGGACGGCTACGCGGCGGTCCGCGGGCTGCTCACCCGCGCGGCGGCCGAGGGGCTGGTGCCGCCCCTCGAGCCGGGTGCGCTCGCGTTCCCCCGCTGACGGGCCGGGTACGCCGGGTCCGCCTGCGGGTCACACGTCCAGCTGGTCGGCGACCGCGCGCAGCAGGCCGGCGATCTTCTTGCCGGACGCCTTCTCGGGGTAGCGGCCCTTCTCGAGCTGCGGGGTGATGTTCTCCAGAAGGGTCGTCAGGTCCTGGACGATGGAGGCCAGCTCGTCCGGCTTCTTGCGCTGGGCGGCCGCGACGGAGGGCGTCGGATCGAGGACGGTCACGGAGAGGGCCTGGTCGCCGCGCTGCCCGGCGACGACGCCGAACTCCACGCGCTGGCCCGGCTTGAGCACTTCCACTCCGGCGGGCAGGACGGAGGAATGGACGAAGACGTCACCGCCGTCGTCGCGGGAGAGGAAGCCGAAGCCCTTCTCGCTGTTGAACCATTTGACCTTGCCAGTCGGCAAAGCACACACCTCTTCCGCTCCCGTAGGGCCATCCCAGACAAGGCTGCCAAGGGACAGGCCCCAGCGTCCTGCCATCAGATTACTGGGGCTTTCCCCTGCCGATCACCCCGGAAAACGGAGTCGGCACCTGCTGGTGAAGGCAGAGGCTCAAAGAGACTGCAGGGGAACTCGGCCGTCGTGCGTACGGCGTCTCGTCCCGGTGTCCGCCGGCGCCGGCCCGGCACCGGCGGCACCCGGGGAACTACCCTGGTGGGGTGCGAGAGAAAACCCAAGCAAATTCCGCCGGGCCGGGTGACGGACTGATCCGGGCCGGTGCCGTGGTGTTCTTCATCGGGGCCGTGGCCACCCTCGTCACGGTGGCCCCGCTGTTCCTCGGGGCGAAGCCCTTCCCGACGTACATGTTTGGCTTGAGCATGCTCATGGCCGTCGGTTTCCTGGTCGCCGGGGCGGGTGTGCTGCGCTCGGTCGCCGCCGGCCGGCGTCAGGCGCGGGACGCCGGCCGGTAGCCGTCCAGCCAGCCCGGGAACGCGGAGAGGTCGTCGAGCACGACGTCCGCTCCGGCGGCCCGCAGCTCGTGCGCGGGGCACGGGCCGGTGGCCACGGCGACGGACAGCGTGCCCGCGGCACGCGCCCCGCGGACGTCGCCGACGTGGTCGCCGACGTACACGCCCGCGCCGTGCTCGCGCAGGGCCTGCGCCTTCTGCTCGGCCCACAGGTCGCCGACGACCACGTCCGGCTCGATGCCCAGGTGGGCCAGGTGCAGTTTGGCGTTCGGCTCGTACTTCGCCGTCACCACCATCGTCCGGCCGCCCGCCGCCCGCACCGCCTCGACGGCCTCCCGCGCACCGGCCATGGCGGGGGTCGCGGCTATCGCGTACGAGGGGTACATCTCCCGGTAGAGGTCCGCCATCGCGGCGATCTCCTCCTGCGGGAACCAGTGCACCAGCTCCTCGGCGAGGGGCGGACCGAGGCGGGTGACCGCCAGATCGGCGTCGATGTGGGTCCCCGTCCGCTCCGACAGCGCGACGTAGCAGGCGCGGATGCCGGGGCGGGAGTCGATGAGGGTCATGTCGAGGTCGAAGCCGACGGTGAGGGCGGAGGCCGAGGTCATGGGGGTCATTGTGCCGGGTGCGGGTGCGGGCCGATGGGACGGGCGTCCGGCCTTCGGCCGGATCCGGGGGTTCCCACCCGCGCCGGCCGTGCGGCTTTCGGGGTCGGGTGCGGGCGGCCCCCGAGGGGCCTTCTCGCCGTCGGCGGATGCTGACGGCGGCGGGGCGCCCCGCGGCTCAGCGCGCGCGCTGGGAGCGCCACAGCAGGAACAGGGCCGAGGCCACCGCCGCGCCCCGGACCACCCAGGGCCAGGTCTCGGCGACGGCCGCGTTCATGTGGCCCTGGGCGATGGGCGCGCCCCAGCGGCCGGTGTTGCGGCCCCACAGCCAGAGCAGGCCTGCCGTGAGGGACAGTCCGGGGGCGCCCAGGACGGCCAGCTTGGTCTCGGCCGGGGTCAGGCGCCGGGAGCCGTAGGCGATCAGCCAGCCCAGGAGCAGCGCGAACCAGTTCCCGAGCACGGCCCCGGCGACCAGGGCCGCGGCGGCCAGGAGCAGCAGCGGGTTGGACCAGCCGGCGGCGGGGCCGGGCAGAAGGCGGCGGGCCGGACGGGCCGCCGGTGCCGGGGCGGCCGGCGCGGGCGCGGGCGTGCGGCGACCGAACAGGCGGCGGCCTGCGGGGGCCGCGGCCGGCTGTTCCACCGGGGCCTTGCCCTCGTCCGGGCCGGTGTCGTCCTCGCCGTCCTTCCGGGGGCGTTTGAGCAGGTCGGGGATCTCCACACCGCCGACGAAGCCGGGCACCGAGTCGTCGAAGGCCCCACCGAACGCCGGGCCCTCCACCCGCCACCAGTCCGGCTGCGATGCGCCGTCGCCGAGTTCCTGTGCGGACGCGAGGTGCGGCGGGGACGGCGCGTCGCGCGGGGAGGGCACCGGCGGCCCGGTGGGGCGGGGGCGGGGTACGACCCTGCGCAGGCCCTTGGGCCGGTCCTCCGCCGTCTCCGGCTCGCGCTGCCCGGGCACCGAGGTGTCCGGCGGCTGCGGGACCACCGGCCGGCCGCCCGCGGCCTCCACCACCTCGGACGGGGTGCCCAGCCGGTCCAGGATGCGGCGCACGGCGGCGGGACTGTCCACCGGCGCCTTGGCCCGGGACCGGTCGATCTCGTTGCGCAGCTCCGACACCAGCCGCATACGCGTGGCCGACGGCAACTGCCGCTGCTGAGCGACGTCTCCGACACGGCTCAGATACTCGTAGACGACCTGGTCGCTCTCGATCCCCAACGGAACCCCTCCGGGCGACGGCACGGACAACCCGTGAGGAAGGTAGCGCAGACGGGCACCGGTCAGCCGGGGACGGCAACCGCTAACGTGGTCGGATGAGCCCCGAGGCCCCCGCAGCCCCCCGGTCCCTCGCGGAAGCACTCCGCGCCAGGGACGACGCCTCGCTGGCCGCGCTCCTGCGCAGCCGACCCGACCTCATCACCCCCGTCCCCACCGACCTGACCCAGCTGGCCACCCGCGCCGGCACCCGCGCCTCGGTGCTGCGCGCGGTCGAGCGGCTGGACCGGTTCGCCCTGCAGACCGCGGAGGCGCTGGCCGTGGCCCCGGACCCGGCGTCGTACGGGACGCTGCTCGGTCTGATGGCGGGGGACGCCGGGGACGAGACCGTGGCCGCCGCGCTGCCGCGCGCCGTCGCCACCCTGCGCGAGCAGGCCCTGGCGTGGGGCGACGACGACCGGCTGCGACTGGTGCGCACGGCCCGGGAGCTGCTGGCGCCCTCCGCGCAGCACCCCTCCCCGACCGGTCTCGGCCCGACCGTGCAGGAGGCCACCTCGGGCATGTCCCCGGGGCGGATCCAGGAGATCGTCACCGCGGCCGGGCTGCCCTCGACGCACGACTCGGTCTCCGCCGTGGGCGCGCTGACCGCCCTGTTCACCGACCGCAGGAAGATGGGCAAACTGCTCGCCGGGGCTCCGGAGGCCTCCCTGGAGGTGCTCTCCCGGCTGGTGTGGGGTCCGCCGTACGGGCAGGTCACCCCCGATCCGGCCGCCCATCTGCGCTGGCTGCTCGACCGCGGCCTGCTGCTGCCGACCGCGCCCGGCACGGTCGTGCTGCCCCGCGAGGTGGCCCTGCACCTGCGCGAGGGCCGCGCGCACCGGGCGCCCGAGCCGCTGCCGCCCGCCGTCGAGCCGGCCGCCGCGCACAGTCCCCAGGTGGTGGACGCGACGGCCGCCGGGCAGGCGTACACCGCGCTGGCCACGGTGGAGGAGCTGCTGAAGGACTGGGACGAGGGCGGTCCCGCCGTGCTGCGGGCCGGCGGGCTCAGCGTGCGGGACCTCAAGCGGACCGCCGTCGCGCTGGACGTGTCCGAGCCGGTCGCCGCGTTCTGGGTGGAGCTGGCGTACGCGGCCGGTCTGCTGGCCTCCGACGGCGAGGCCGACGAGCGGTACGCGGCCACGCCCGCCTACGACGAGTGGCTGGAGCAGCCCCCCGCCGAGCGCTGGGGGCGGCTGGCGCAGGCGTGGCTCGCCGCGACCCGGACGCCGGGGGTGATCGGCGGGCGGGACGCGAAGGACCGCACGCTGTCGGCCCTCGGGCCCGGGCTGGACCGGTCCGCCGCGCCCGAGGTGCGGCACCGGGTGCTGACCCTGCTGGCCGGGCTCCCGGCGGGTGCCGCCCCGGCGGCCGAGTCGGTGCTGGCCCGGCTGGGCTGGGAGCGGCCGCTGCGCGGTCCCCGGCGGGAGGGCGAGGACGACCTGCGGACCCGGCTCGCCCGCTGGACCCTGTCCGAGGCGGAACTGCTGGGCGTCACCGGGCGCGGCGCGCTGTCCGCGCACGGACGCGCGCTCCTGGGCGTGAGCCCCGCGGTGACGGCCGCGGCGGACGGCGCCGAGCCGTCCGGCCCGGGTGACAAGCTTCCCGTGCACCACCACCACCGCCCGGCCGCTCCCGCCGGGCCCCTGTCCCCCGCCGAGCAGGCCGTCGCCACGGCCGCCGCCGCCCGGCTGCTGGCGCCGCTGCTGCCCGAACCGCTGGACCACGTGCTGCTGCAGGCCGACCTGACGGCGGTGGCCCCCGGGCCGCTGCGGCGTCCGCTCGCCGACGTCCTCGGCGTCCTCGCGGACGTCGAGTCCAAGGGCGGGGCGACCGTCTACCGCTTCACGCCGGGCTCGGTGCGCCGCGCCCTGGACGCCGGCCGGACCGCCGCCGACCTGCACGCCTTCCTCGCCGAGCACTCCCGTACCCCGGTCCCGCAGCCGCTGGCGTACCTGATCGACGACGTGGCCCGCAGGCACGGGCACCTGCGGGTCGGCGCGGCCTCGGCGTACGTGCGCTGCGACGACGACGCCCTGCTGAACGAGATCCTCGCCGACAAGCGGGCGGCCGCCCTGCGGCTGCGCCGGCTGGCCCCGACCGTGCTGGCCACCCAGTCCGACCCGGCCACGCTGCTGGAGGGGCTGCGCGCGATGGGCTACGCGCCCGCCGCCGAGTCGGCCGAGGGCGACGTGCTCGTCAGTCGCGCCCACGCCCACCGCACCCCGCCGCGCACCGCCCCGGAGCCGGTGCCCGAGGGGCCGCCGCCGCCCGACGCCACCCTCCTCACGGCCGCGATCCGGGCGATCCGGGCAGGTGACCTGGCCGCCACCGCCCCGCGCAAGTCCTCGGGCACCCCGCCGGCCGGCGGGGAACTGCCGCGCACCGGCTCCGCCGAGACCCTGGCCACCGTGCAGGCCGCCGTCCTGACCGGTGAGTCGCTGTGGATCGGGTACGTCAACGCCGAGGGCAGCGCGAGCCAGCGCGTCATCGCCCCGATCCGGGTCGAGGGCGGCTTCGTGACGGCGTACGACCACACGGCCGACGAGGTGCGGACGTACCCGCTGCACCGGATCACGGGCGTCGCCGAGCTCGCGGAGGACTGACGGTGATCGTCCGGCCGCCGGCCCGGGGGAACGCCGGCGAATGAGGCACACTGGACGTTTGGCCGTTGGGGGCCGTTGAGGAAGGGTGTGCCGCGCGTGAATGGTCCGCTGATCGTCCAGTCCGACAAGACGCTGCTGCTGGAAGTCGACCACGAGCGGGCCGACGACTGCCGTCGGGCCATCGCGCCCTTCGCCGAGCTGGAGCGGGCCCCCGAGCACATCCACACCTACCGGGTCACCCCGCTCGGCCTGTGGAACGCGCGCGCGGCGGGGCACGACGCCGAGCAGGTCGTCGACGCGCTGGTGCAGTACAGCCGCTACCCCGTGCCGCACGCGCTGCTCGTGGACATCGCCGAGACGATGGACCGCTACGGCCGCCTCACCCTCTCCAAGCACCCCGCGCACGGGCTGGTGCTGACCACCACCGACCGGCCGGTGCTGGAGGAGGTGCTGAAGTCCAGGCGGATCGCCCCGCTGGTCGGCGCCCGGATCGACCCGGACACCGTGGCCGTGCACCCCTCCGAGCGCGGGCAGATCAAGCAGACGCTGCTGAAGCTGGGCTGGCCGGCCGAGGACCTCGCCGGGTACGTCGACGGTGAGGCGCACCCGATCGAGCTGGTCGAGGACGGCTGGGCGCTCAGGCCGTACCAGAAGCAGGCCGTGGAGAACTTCTGGCACGGCGGCAGCGGTGTCGTCGTGCTGCCCTGCGGTGCGGGGAAGACGCTGGTCGGCGCCGGGTCCATGGCGCAGGCGAAGTCCACCACGCTCATCCTCGTCACCAACACCGTCTCGGCCCGTCAGTGGAAGCACGAGCTGGTGAAGCGGACCTCGCTGACCGAGGACGAGATCGGCGAGTACAGCGGGACGAGGAAGGAGATCCGCCCGGTCACGATCGCCACCTACCAGGTGCTGACGACCCGGCGGAAGGGCGTCTACCCGCACCTGGAGCTGTTCGACTCCCGGGACTGGGGGCTGATCCTGTACGACGAGGTGCATCTGCTGCCCGCTCCCGTCTTCAAGTTCACCGCCGACCTGCAGGCGCGGCGCCGGCTGGGCCTCACGGCCACGCTGGTGCGCGAGGACGGCCGCGAGTCGGACGTGTTCTCCCTCATCGGGCCCAAGCGGTTCGACGCGCCCTGGAAGGAGATCGAGGCGCAGGGTTACATCGCGCCCGCCGACTGCGTCGAGGTCCGGGTCAACCTCACCGACTCCGAGCGGCTGGCGTACGCCACCGCCGAGACCGAGGAGAAGTACCGCTTCTGCGCGACGACCGCGACCAAGCGGAAGGTGACGGAGGCGCTCGTGCGCCGGTTCGCGGGGCAGCAGATCCTCGTCATCGGCCAGTACATCGACCAGCTCGACGAGCTGGGCGAGCACCTGAACGCCCCGGTGATCAAGGGCGAGACGTCCAACGCGCAGCGCGAGAAGCTCTTCGACGCGTTCCGGGAGGGCGAGATCAGCGTGCTGGTGGTGTCGAAGGTCGCCAACTTCTCCATCGACCTGCCCGAGGCGACGGTCGCGATCCAGGTGTCCGGCACCTTCGGCTCCCGGCAGGAGGAGGCCCAGCGCCTCGGCCGGGTGCTGCGCCCCAAGGCGGACGGCCACCAGGCGCACTTCTACTCCGTCGTCGCCCGCGACACCCTCGACCAGGACTTCGCCGCCCACCGCCAGCGCTTCCTGGCCGAGCAGGGCTACGCCTACCGGATCATGGACGCGGACGAGATCCTCGCCGACGGCTGAGCGACCGGGCGGGGGCGGGCGGGCCGCTACCCGCGGCGTATGCCCGCCTGCTCGCCGTACTCGCCGAGGATCACCACGTCGAACAGGGCCTCCACGAACACCTTGACCGCACGCAGGACGTTGCCCAGGAGGTGGTGGTGGGGGCCGTCCACGGCCGTGGCACCGGTCGGAGGCCGGACGGAGGCGGGATGGATGGTTGCTGCGCTCATGCCTCCATGGTGGAACTCCGGGCACGGTTGCGGAATCGGCCCAAGGGTCCAATCCGCGGGCCGTCCGGGTAGGCCCGCGGGTGGACACGTCCCTTACCGCGGGATGTCCGCGTCCCCCAGGGGACGGCCCGCGAGAGGGTGTGCACGGACGGCGGAAATTCATTGGCCCCGTCCCGCCCGTTGCCCTTAAAATCTCCGCTCTTGCCCGCCTCCCTCACGGAGTGCCACCGCCCGGACGGAAACCGGTCGGCCCCAGTCCTGGAAGAGCAGATCCGGAGGCACCCCCTTGTCCACGCCCGCCCACGACCGGCTCGCCGATCCCCACGACCGGCTCGAGGACCCCCTCGCCCGCGAGCGCTCCCACCTCGCCTCCTCCCGGGCCGCGCTGCGCGCCATGCGCGAGGACGTCGAGTCGCTGGACATCACCGACGTCACCGCGAACTGGGTCAACGCCGCGGTGCTGGCCCACCAGATCGACGAGCGCATCAAGGCGCTGGCCGACCTCAGCGACACCCCGCTGTTCTTCGGCCGGCTCGACTTCCTGCACGCACCCGGCGCCGAGCAGGCGGAGGGCGCGGAGGGCGAGCGCTTCTACATCGGGCGGCGGCACGTGCACGACGCCGGCGGCGACCCCATGGTCATCGACTGGCGCGCCCCGGTGTCGCAGCCGTTCTACCGGGCGTCCAAGAAGGACCCCATGGACATCGGGCTGCGCCGCCGCTTCGGCTACACCGGCGGCGACCTGACCGCCTACGAGGACGAGCACCTGTCCGACCCGGCCGAGGCCGCCACCACCAGCAAGCTGCTCCAGCAGGAGATCGAACGGCCGCGCGTCGGACCGATGCGCGACATCGTCGCGACCATCCAGCCCGAGCAGGACGAGATCGTCCGGTCCGGCCTGTCCGGCACGGTGTGCGTGCAGGGCGGCCCGGGCACCGGGAAGACCGCCGTGGGCCTGCACCGGGTGGCCTACCTCCTGTACGCCCACCGCGAGCGCCTCGCCCGCACCGGCACGCTCGTCATCGGACCGAACAAGTCCTTCCTGCACTACATCGAGCAGGTCCTGCCCGCCCTCGGCGAGCTGACCGTGCAGCAGGCGACCGTGGACGACCTGGTCGCCCACCTGGAGGTGCGCGGCACGGACGACGCGGCCGCAGCGGTCGTCAAGGGCGACGCCCGGATGGCCGAGGTGCTGCGCCGGGCCCTGTACTCGCACGTGACCATGCCCACCGAGCCCGTCGTCGTCGTGCGCGGCTCGCGGCGCTGGCGGGTGCCGGCGTACGAACTGGAGGAGCTGGTACGGCAGTTGCTGGAGCGGGACATCCGCTACGGCGCCGCCCGCGAGGCCCTGCCGCAGCGCATCGCGCACGCGGTGCTGGTGCAGATGGAGCGCTCCGGAGAGGCCCCCGACGACCGGGTGCAGGACGCGGTCGCCCGCAACAGCGCGGTGAAGGCCGCGGTGAAGGAGATCTGGCCGGCCGTCGACCCGGCGAAGCTGGTGCTGCGGCTGCTCGGCGACGCGGACTTCCTCGCGGAGCACGCGGCGGGGATCCTCGACGAGGACGAGCAGAAGACGATCCTGTGGGCGAAGCCGGCGCGGAGCGTGAAGACGGCGAAGTGGTCGGCGGCGGACGCGGTGCTGATCGACGAGGCCACCGACCTGGTCCAGCGCACGCACTCGCTCGGGCACGTGGTCCTGGACGAGGCGCAGGACCTGTCGCCGATGCAGTACCGGGCCGTGGGACGCCGCTGCACCACCGGCAGCGCCACGGTGCTGGGCGACCTGGCGCAGGGCACCACGCCGTGGGCGACCCGGAGCTGGGACGAGGCGCTGGCCCACCTGGGCAAACCGGAGGGGGTCATCGAGGAGCTGACGGCGGGCTTCCGTGTCCCGACGGACGTCATCACGTACGCCTCCCGGCTCCTGCCCCACATCGCGCCCGGCCTGACGCCGGTCGCGTCCGTCCGCGAGAACCCGGGCTTCTTCGAGGTCCGTCCCGTCACCGCGCCGGAGGACGTCGTGGCCGCCTGCGCCGAGTTGCTGCGCAACGAGGGCTCGACCGGTCTGATCGCCGCCGACGCCCGCGTCCCCGTACTCGCCGAGGCACTGGCGGCGGCCGGGATCACGTATCTCGCGCCGGGTGAGGAGACGACCCGCGAGACCCGCCTCACCCTCGTCCCCGCCTCCCTCGCCAAGGGCCTGGAGTACGACTACGTCGTCCTGGACGAGCCGCGGGCCGTGGTGGACGGCGAGCCCGACGAGCGGACGGGCCTGCGCCGGCTGTACGTGGCCCTGACCCGAGCGGTGTCGGGCCTGGTCGTCGCGCACGCGGGACCGCTGCCGGCCCAGCTCGCGGAGTAGGGCGCTGTGCCGTTCCCGGTCGAGGGGACCAGACCGCGGAACGGCCTAGACGGGGCTCAGCTCGGGCCGCACGGCGTCCCCGTCGAGCACGGTCCGCCAGCGCGCGACCTCCGCCGCCGAGACGGGGCCCCGCCACCCGCCGGGACGGGCCGCCCCGCCGATGTGGAACGCTTCGAGGCCGTCGGCCAGCAGCCGCGGCACGTGGTCGAGGCGCAGCCCGCCGCCCACCAGGATCTGCTGCCCGTACCCGGGCTGCCCGCCCCTCCGCGCCTCCGCGGCCAGCGTGGACAGGCCCGCGTCGACACCCGCGGCCGCGCCCGCCGTCAGGTAGGTGTCCAGGCCGGGCAGACCGGCGAGTCGCCCCCGCAGGGCGTCGCGGTCGGCGGCGCGGTCGATCGCGCGGTGGAACGTCCAGGGGCAGCCGTCCAGTGCGGCCACCACCCGCTCCACCGCGGCCAGGTCCACCCCGCCGAACGGGTCGAGGAACCCGAACACGAACTGGTCGGCCCCCGCGTCCCGCATCTCGTGCGCCACCCGCACCAGCCGGTCCACGTCACCCGCCGCGAACCCGTCCGCCAGCCGCAGCATCACGCGCAGGTCGATGTCGACGGCGGCCCGGATCCCGGCGACGGTGGCGGCCGGCGGGGTCAGCCCGTCGGCCGCCATGTCGGTGACCAGCTCGAGTCGGTCCGCGCCCCCGGCCTGGGCGGCGACCGCGTCCTCGACGTCGAGCGCGATCACCTCCAGGACTGCACGCTTGCTCATGGCACCCCATTCGTCGGCGGGCTACAGGTCCCCTACAGGTCTAGTCCAATTTAGCCCATGCTTCGCCGGACGGGGTCCCGCGTCTCAGCCGAAGATGTTCAGCCGCTCCGCCTCCGCGCCGGCCAGCTCGTACCCGGCACCGTTCAGCGGCCGCCCCGCGTACAGCCGTACGAGCGTGGCGGCGTCCCCGATGAACCGGGCGGGCGGACCGTCCCCGGCCACGGCGCCCAGCCGCACCGGCTCGTCGAGGTCGTCGAGGTCCGCGTGCAGCGGCACGTGCTCCTTCTCCCGGGTGATGCGCGCCAGCAGCACCAGCGCGTCCGGCAGCGCCGCGCCCGTGTACGCCCCCGGCTCCCCGAGGGTCTCGCGCACGTCCCCGGCGTGCACCCACTCCCCGAGCGCGATCATGTCCAGCACCCCGCCCGCCTTGCCGATCACCGTCCCGGCCTCGGTCATGCCGCGCTCCAGCTCGTCCACGACCTGCGCGTTCGTCCACTCGGCACGCTCGGCGATGTCCCGGTCGTTGGACTCGGGCGAGAACACACCTTCCTCGAACCGGCGCTCCACCACCCGCGTCAGCACGGCGGAACAGTGCGCCAGCACGTCCCGCACGCTCCACCCCGGACACGCGGCGGTCGGCAACGCGAAGTCCGCGTCGGGCCGGGACCGCAACAGCGGTATCAACGCGTCCCGCTCGGCGGCGAGCAGCCGTCCGGGCAGTTCCGGGTCTCGTACGTCGGTCACATCCGCGGGAGTCGTCATGGGGGCCACGCTAGTGCGGACGCCGGGTGATGTCGTGGACCGCGACACGCGGGCTGCGGCGCGCACTACAAGGTGCTCGGCAGACCCCCGTTGTCCGCCTGCTGCGCAGGGATACGGATTTCGGACGTGACGGGCTTACCGGTTCCGAACATGAGGCTCGACGGCTGCGTCGTCCGTCGGTCGGACACCACGATCCCGCCGCGCCACGTGCCCGCCGGGTCCTGGTAACGGAACTGAAGCTTCTTCAGCCGCTCCCCGAAATGTTCCCTCAGCGGCCGATAGGCGTCGTCGCAGTGCACGTTCCACGTCACGTCGCTCAGGTAGGCGTGGCATGCGATGGGGAAGAGCAGGGAGGAGACGACGAGATCCGAGAGCTGAAGCAGCGTGTGGGTGTCGCTGTGGCCGAAGACCGGCGACTCGATGACGCCTTTGAGTGGATCACCGCCCGCCCGGTACTTGCGCGTCGGTCCGCGAGAAGGGGGAGGACCGGGCAAGACGGTGCGAGCCGAGTTGAGGATCAGTTGAAGATCACGGGACCAGGTCGCCCCGCCCGGGGACAATGGCCCCATGGCCTCTCACGCCGACCTGGACACTCTGCGCACCCGCTTCGCCCGCGCCCTGGAGGGCGCCCGCGGCCCAGACGGCGGACCCGACCCGGCGCCGTACGCCGACAACCTGCTGGCCCGCTGGCAGGAACCCCAGCGCCACTACCACACGCTGACCCACCTCACGGCGGTCCTGGACCACGTCGACGCGCTGGAGAAGTACGCCGCCGATCCGGACGCCGTGCGCCTGGCCGCCTGGTTCCACGACGCGGTGTACCTGCCGGAGCGGTCCGAGAACGAGGAGCGCTCGGCCCGGCTCGCCGAGCGCGCGCTGCCGGAGGCCGGCGTGCCGGACGCGAAGACGGCGGAGGTGGCCCGACTGGTCCGGCTCACCGTGACCCACGCCCCGGCGGACGACGACCGCGACGGCCAGGTCCTGTGCGACGCGGACCTGGCGATCCTGGCCGCACCGCCGTCGGCGTACGCCGCCTACACCGCCGAGGTCCGCGAGGAGTACCACTTCGTCCCGAACGAGGCGTTCCGCGCGGGCCGCGCCGACATCCTGCGGCAACTCCTCGCCCTCCCCCACCTCTTCAGCACCCCGCACGGGCGGGAGCACTGGGAGGCGACGGCTCGCTACAACCTGTCGGCGGAACTGGACATGCTGTCGGCGTGAATTGTCGGTGGAGGAGCAACAGAGCCCCCTGCTATGGTCCGCCGATGTCGTCGATCAAGCAGTTCCAGGTCACCTTCGACTGCGCGGATCCGGAGCGCGTCGCTCGCTTCTGGTGCGAGGTGCTGGGGTACGTCGTACCGCCGCCACCGGAGGGGTTCGCCTCCTGGGACGACTACCAGCGCTCGCTGCCGCCCGAGGAGCAGGGTTCGTGGTTCGCATGCAGTGACCCCACGGGTGTGGGGCCGCGGCTGTACTTCCAGCGGGTCCCCGAGGGGAAGGTCGTCAAGAACCGGGTGCACCTCGACGTGCGGGTCGGCACCGGACTCGTGGGCGAAGAGCGCCTCGCCGCACTGGAGGCCGAACGCGCACGTCTGGCTCCGCTCGGCGCGGTGCACGTGCAGACGCAGTACGACGGCCACGACGCGTGCATCACGATGCAGGACATCGAGGGCAACGAGTTCTGCCTCGACTGAGCCTCTCGGAGGCGAACATCACGCCCCCGCACGGCTGCCGATCGACTGCGTCCGACAGCAGAGATCCGATGCGGGAGTGTGGCCGGCGGGGGCGTTGATGACGATCTCATCCATGTTGTCGTTCGGTCCGTCCACATCCGGCCGAGAGTCACCACCGCCACCGGACGACCGCGTTGCCTGCGGGCGGGTGGGCCGGGCCGCCGCGTCCTTGCCCGTCCATTCGGAGACGGCCACGACGTGAGCCTCCTCCGGAGGACTGCGAGCAGATGGTGAAGGCTCTGGCACGGTGTTCCCGGTGGTCGCGTACCCGGTCCGCCGGCTGCGCAGAGCCTCGTCACCGCGGGAGTGGTAGGCCTTGCCGGCGGGTACAGGGGCCGGCGTCTGCGGGGGCCTCCGAGCTCGAGCCGGGGCACCGGACCGCCACCAGAGCCGACTCGAACGGGGGCGCCCCCCAGTCGGCAACGATGCCCGGTGCCCGAACGCCCAACCGCCGCAGACGCCTTCGTCGTCCAGACCCGGCCGAGCGCGGCCCCCGGGCCGCCGCCGTGTGAACGACCTGGTGGTCAGGGGCCGCGTCTGCGGGCCGCCCGCGGTCAGGGGTGCTGACGGCGGGCGGCCCGGGTGTCGCACGGGCTGTTGACGTTAGTCGCAGTCCCAGTAGGAGACACGGTGGTGGTAGCCGTACCTGTACTGGTCCCAGCCGTAGTTGCGGTCGTCGCGGCAGTGGTTGCGGTGACCCCAGCGGCCGTAGCGGTCGTCGTCGCAGTACCGCCCCCAGCCATCGCAGTGGTTGCGGTGTCCCCAGCGGCCGTAGCGGTCGTCGTCGCAGTACCGCCGCCAGTCATCGAAGTGACGGTAGCCATAGGCGTGGTGGTTGCCCGGCTGGAACGAGGGGGCCACTGCCGTCTGGAGGGCCGCCGCCGGGGCAGCGGATGCCTCCATCGAGAGAGGGGCCATGACAGCGCCGGCCGCCAAAAGCGTGCCCGCTACCGCCTTAGCAATGGTCTTCACCTGATCTCCTTTCAAGCAGTAGGTCCGATTTGGCCCTGCCGCTGAACACAAAGCTACACAAATGCCGTCCGACTTGAAGCCGGCTGAATTTCCGTCAGCTCCAGCGCACATACGAGCGCTACATCGAAAGCGGCAGCTCAGCGACACTGACGCACCCTTATGAAATATTCCCGCCCTGCGCGGAGAAGGCGGCCGACCGGGTGAACTCCGGTCAGCCAGCCCGCAGTTCCAAGGTTGCGACAGATTAGACCCGGTGGCGGTAAAGCGCCGCTCCAAACGCCCCTTGTTTTTCGGAGTCGTGCGACGAGAAAGCGCGTGGCGGTTTGCGTCGAAGCTGATGACGCGAGCTTTCGACAATGCCCTGAATTCCATGGAGTGCGTTTCTCGCGGAGCGGCGCCCGTCGACCGCCTCCGGGGGAAGGACACACAGGGTTCGGCGTGTCGACCGCCGCGCGGCGGTCGCGCAAAGGGGGCGGGTCGCCCGGGACACCGGGCGATGCGGCGCACCGTCCAGCACCGGCGAGTTGGCAGTCCGGGGCAGTCGGCCCGGGCTCCGGGAGGGGTCTTCGGCGACGGTGCATCTCGGACGCGCACCCGCGAATGGACGGCAGTCAGGGCCACCACCGCCCTCACGGCACCGGGCAGGGACCGCCGGCCGAGGTGGCCGCCGATCTCCGGAGGGGGGCGTTTTCGCTGCTCCGGCAAGGTGGCGGCCCGGCCGGCGTCCGCCTCCTGCCGGCACCCCCGTCGGCCGGGCTGGAGCCGCGACCCCAACGCGCCACACATGCACCGCGGTTGAGGTTCAGAGGCAGAGAAGGGAACAGATGCACACTTCTGAACGGATGTCGGAAATAGGCGGTTTGCACTGCACGTTCCCGTCGACTACCGTCCAAGCTCTCCGGACGAATCGTCCGGAGACTCCGGACGGCGGGGTTGTGCATGGCCTTGCCGTCCGGAGTGACCGTTCCCGTACGGAATCCGCGCGATGCCGTCGAGCCGGGTCCGGCGGGCCTCTGCAGTGGCCGGCAGACCCGATGGCCGATGGCGCCGACCGGAGGTGGAGCGCAGCAGGGCGGCTGGCAGTTGGTCTGTTTCGCCGCCCGGCCCGGCTCCTGATCTCACGTACATCCCCCTTCCATCAGGAAAGGTTTTCCTCATGAACAACGACTGGCTTGAGGCCGAGACCGCCGAACTGCTGCCCGGCCGCGAGGCGCTGGGCAAGTTCTCCTTCAGCCTCACCAAGATGACGACCGTCTCGAAGAAGATCGCGCACGTGGACGCCCACAACGAGTCGGCTGCGCTGAACCAGTACTCGCCGTTCGCGGTCGCCCAGTCCGAGGCCTCCCAGACCATCAGCGTCCGGCAGTAGCACGATCCCCGGCGCAGGGACGGTCCCCCCGGAGCATGTCCCTGCGCCGGGACAGGAATCGGGCTCACCCGGCACGACGAGCTGGACACGGCCCGGCTGCCGGTGGCCCGTGCGGGCACCGGACGGTCCATGCCTGCCGCCGGTAACGGACTTCCCGCGGTACCTACCAGTTGGGGATGGAACACCGTGGTGCGCGCCGGCCCCGAACGTCGGGCGGGCGGTGGACCCGGCGGGATCCGCCGGCAGACGCTCGGGGAACCGGTCCCCGCACCCGGCTTTCACCCATCCATCGGCGGCGACGGCATGAACGAGGGGAATCCGGTGAGCAGTCCTCACCCCGCAGCCTTGCGCGCCCGCGCAATGCAACTCGTCCTGGAAGGGTGCCCGGCAAGGGAAGTGGCACGGCAACTGGGCGTCTCACCGCAGACCGTCTACCGCTGGCGGCGCTCCGCCGCGTCCGGGTCGAACCTGGCGCAGGCCCGCACCCGCATCGACGAACTGGAGGGGGAACTCCTCCTGTGCCGCGAAGTCATCGCCACGATGCGGCAGATGATGCCCCCAAAAGACGGTACGAGGTGATCCACCACATGGCGTCGCACGGGTTCCCGGCACGCCGCGTCGCCGCGCTCCTTGGCGTCTCGGAGTCCGGGTACTACGCCTGGCGCACACGCTCACCCTCCCCACGCGCACTGCGCCGGGCCTCACTGACCCGGCTGATCCTCGGCATCCACCAGGAGTCCGGCTCCCGTTACGGATACCGCAGAGTGAGGCAGGAACTCGGCCGCCGCTACGGGATCGACATCAGCCACTCCACCGTGGAGGCCGTCATGAGGGGGGCCGGCATCCGCGGCCAAGCAGGACGACCGCGCGAACAGACCCCGCAGGCGGCGACCTCGGCCCGGCGCCGGCGCTGGATCGTCGACGTGCTCACCCTCACCACAGCGAAGGGCCCGCTGTACACGGCCGTCGTCCTCGACACCGCATCGCACTGCCTGCTCGGCTGGAGCACCGCCGCGACCGCGCACCGCACCCTCGTCCCCTGCGCCCTCATGGCCGCCCTCACCCGCGTCGTTCACGCGCAACCGGCCCCCCAGGGCCTGCACGAGCCCTTGCCGGCATGCTCTTTCACCGAGCGGGCCGACTCGCTTCGCTGCACGCCCGTCGGCGCAACAGTGGGAAACCGCTACGACCACGCGGTCGTGGAGACCTTCTGGAGGGCCGTCCACCGCGAACTGCACGACCCGTCCCCCTGGCCGGACACATACTGTGCCGAGGGCAGGCTCGGCAAGACCCTCGACCGCTTCGCCCGGCAGGCGTGGGCCGCCGGACCAGCGAGCCCGTCCACACCGTAAGGCGGATCCCATGGAAACGACACCAGCCGTGCCCGCCACAGGCGGCCCCAGGCCCGACATCCACACCAGGCAGGACACCTCCACCAACCACGCCCATCGATTGCACCTGTACGGCGCCTTGGACCGGGTGTGTGTTCCCCTCGCTGCCGCCGACGTCCAGGCCGTCTTCAAACTGGCCGAACTCGACTGCGTCACCGTGCACGCCGTCATCGACTGGCTCGACGCGGCACGAACACTTGAACCGTGCCCGCTTGCGCACCCGAGGTGACGAGCCCGGCGTGCGAGCGCAGCACATTCCTTCCCTAGAGGGTGCCGTTCGCGTGGAGCAACGACTCGACGAGAACGGCCACATGCCGACGGTCCGCCGGGCTCAGCTTGTGCACGCTCGCGATGAGGATCGCCACCTCCGGATCGGCGGCCTCGAGTGCGTCCTCGAGGTACAGGTTGACGCCCGCGGCGTCGGCGGCGGCCCGATGCACCGGCGCCACGGGGATGCCCAGTCCCTTGGCCAAGCCCTCCAGAGTGGTCTGCTGGGGCATCTGCGCCAGCCGCTCCGACGTCGCCAGGTGGTGGACCGTCGAACGGGAGATGCCACCGCGGCGCGCTACATCGCTGTAGGACCAGCCGTTCTGATCCAACTTGCGCTTGATCATTTCCTGCAGTGTGTTGGGCACGCCGGTTCTTCCTGTGGAGAGGGAGTGACCGCCTGTCAATGAGTCTAACGGCCGTATCGGCGGGGCGTTCCGTACCTGTTCCTCCACCAGCGGCCTGCGCTACCCTGACCGCCGACTTCACGTCATGATCGACACCTGCGGACGGCTCGGCCGGCATCGAGAACCAGCACTACCTCCGCCGGAGTGAGACGCTCCGCGAGCCGCGCCTCACCCCGCGCTGTCCTCCACAGCACACAGCCGTCAAGCGCCCCCGCCCGCGCGGCGGCCACCCCGCCCAAGGCCGGTTCCACACGCAACAGCCCGGCCCCGCGGCCGCCGCTCGTCGATGAACAGGGCGCAACTCGGGCGCGGGCCCGGGCGCCGGCCGACGAGCAGACCCCGAGGCGCGCGCGGACGGCCGAGCGGCACGGCGCCACCGCGCCTGCGATCACGCAGGCCGGAGCCGGGCGTACGGGAGACGCGATGCGCCGCCGCCCGGGTCGGACACGGCCTGCCCGTTCCCGCTGGCGGTCCGGACGAATGTCGGCAGCGCTGGTGCCCGGCAAGACCAGCCGCTCCGACTCGGCGTTCCGAGTGCAGGCCGGGCGCCACCGGCCGCGGCTCACCGCAGCGGGGCATCGAGCCTTCGGGCCGCCCGATGGCGGATGCCGGGCCAAGCCCGAGCACGGGGACCTGGTCGCCCACCAGACGTGATCAGCATCTCCGGGTGCGCTGAACCACGCGGGTGTTGCGTATGGGGACGGTCAGCGAATGTTCCGGTCCCGCGTGATGTACGAAGACCGGCCGGCTGCCTGGCCGCCGTCGGCGCCGAGGCTTTCCAGAGCGCCTCCTTCAGACCGGGTCGTCGGCTTCTGCGTGTCCCGTCGCGCCGACGCATCGACCCAGCAGGAAAGTCGCCGCGGTCACGCACATCGGACCCCCGCTTCCACAAGGCGACGTCCTGCGCGGCCCGGCCGAGCCCCGAAGCGTACGACGGCGGCCGGGCACGAGTCTGTGGCAGCAGAACGAAACGCAGGCGTTACCCGTACAGGCGAGAAGGCGTCGCTGCGCCGAGTGCGGCGTAGGAGGACACGGCGGTGGAGCGAGCCCGGCGGCCCAGTCCGCAAAAGGTGTCGCATTCGTTCTTCCCACAACCGGAGAACCTCCTGCGGCTCTGAGCAGCCGTCGTCCTCCGTGCGCCCCGGCTCTGCTGCCCCGGGGCCTGTCGCGGGGCCGGTGGTATGACGCGCGCTCAGTTTCCAGGGGTGACGACGGGGGTGAGGGGCCCGTTGGCCATCACGATGCAGGGGAGCGGGTGGAGCGTGCCGCTGGAACCGCCCAGGGTGAACAGGGGGACGCCGTCCTCTCCACGCCGGCTGTGGTGATGCCAGATCTGCCCCAGGCGGTCGATGTAACCGACAGCGAGGTCGTAGACGCGGCCCCACAGAAGGAAGGGTTCAGCGGCTAGCTGCGCCGCTTCCTCCAAGAGGCGGGGCACGGCGTCCGCGGTCAGATGGACCTCCACACCGTCAAGGTGCCCGATGGCGGTCTGCGCCCATCCACTGCGGTGAGTCGGCACGTTCAGGGGTGCACCGATCTCGTTCAGCCAGTACTCCCAGTCCCCCAGGGACACAGCGTGGATGTGGACGGTGACGCGTTCGTGATCCGAGGTGATCCGGGTGACCTCGAGCCGGTCGTTGTTCTCGGACCGCAGCCTGGCCGCCGCGACGGCGGCCGGTGGCTGCGTCTGGCCGCCGACATCCGTGCGCGGCTCCTGGGCACCGGCGCTCCGGGAGGGAGCCGGTTCGAGTGCAGCGGGCAGCTGGGCCGGGACGGGCGTGGTGGCCGGTGCGTCGGGCTCGTGGGTGCTCGCGGGGTGAGGCTCGGACACGCCGGGGATGTGCGGCGGGCGGGGCGTGGTGAACAGGCCAGGCGTGTCCCCGCCGGCGTGGGGCGTCGTGACCGGCTCCCACGGGGGCGTCGCGCCCGTGGCGGGAGATGCATCGGTCTCGGTGGATCCGGCCTCGGGATCGGCGGGTTCCGACTCCGGCGGACGACGACGCGCCAGGTTCTGTTGTCCGAGCCCCTGGAGGGTGTCGGCGCCGCCGGTCTCCACCAGGCGGCCCTGTGCCTGCAGGTCGGCGATGAAGACGCGGGCGAGTTCGCGGAGCCGTGCGGTGAGTTCCCGCTCGACGTCCGTCCCACTGCCGTCGGCGATGGTCATGCCGCGGCCCCCAGGTAGGCCTTGCGGAGGGAGTCGAGCGCGCGCCATTGGAGCGTCTTGACGGCGCCGTCAGTGGTGCCCATGGTGCGGGCGGTCTCACGGACGGACATCTCGCCCAGGAACCGCAACCGGATGACGGCCTGCTGACGGGGGGTGATCTCGGACAGGGCGTGCCGGAGGTCGTCGAGTGCGAGCGAGGAGAGAACGGTTTCTTCGGGGTTGCTCACCACCGGGGCCCAGGCGTCTCCCACCTGGGTGATCTGGCCGACGAAGGTGAGGTGGCGGGTCGTGGCGGTCTTGAAGTGGTCAGCGACCGCGTGGCGTGCGATGGTGCACAGCCAGGCACGGATCGACGTACCGTTCCACGTGAAGGTGGGGATCTTCGCCCATGCCTTCATGAAGACGTCCGCGGTGAGGTCCTCGGCCAGGGCGGTGTTCGATCTGACGCGCCGGGCGACGAGTGCGGCGATGACACCGTGATGCATGCGGTACAGCTCGGCGAAGGCCTCGTGATCGCCCTGCTGGGCGAGGGCGATGAGGGCCGATTCCCTGGTGTCGGCACTGCCGTCGAGGGTGGCGTCGTGAGCCTGGATGTTCAAAGGGTGCTCCCGGTCGTTGGAAAGAGGCAGAGGTGGGGCTGTCGGCGGAACGTGAGGCGGTGGCGTGCGAAGACCGCCTTGAGGACGCGGAGGGGGATGAGCGCCGGGCCGGTCGTCAGTCGGCCGCGCGCCGGTCCCGGTCACCGTGCGGCAAGCGTTGCCGCTCCGGGTCGAGCACACGCCAGCGCTGCGAAAGGCCGGTCTGCATCGTCTGCGGATCGTCGTAGACGAGCGCGTCCAGCAGGACGCTGTAGGCGTCCCGCAGTGTCCAGAGTGTGGCCAGACTGGGCTGTTTCGTTCCGGTCGCGAGCCGGTGGAGCGTCGACCTGCTGATCCCGGTGCGCTGTGCCATGTCGGCGACGCTTTCGTCACCCAGCTCCCTGGCCTTGAGCAGGAGCGTGGCCATATGGAGGCGAAGCATGGTCAAAAGACCCCCTCAGCAACGTGCAGTCGTGCGGCTGACCCACACGCGCGCAACATATGCAAGTTGCCGGATTACGACTGACGCAAGGGTATTTTAATTCGCACACGAATACGAGATCCGGTATGTGGCCTGCGGAAATGCCGATCTAGCTCTTGACCTGCGAAGGTGCACGCGTGCAACCGGCATGTGTCAATGTGCTTGCACGCTACTCTCCGACAATGCGGAGTGCGGAGAATTCCCCCCATGAGAGCCGGGCCAGACGGCAGGCTCAGGCGCAGCGGATCGGTGCGTATCTCACCCAGGCCGCGACGGCAGCCGGATACGACGTCCGGCGACGCCAGGGCGGCCGGGCGCAACTGGCGGCCGTGACCGGTCTGAGCCTGACCACCATCAGCCGGACGCTGGACGGCAAAACGTTGCCGCTGTCCTCGCAGTTGACGACGTGGGCGACCGTCCTCAATCTCGATCACCGGAGGGTTCTGGTGGAGAGCGGTCTCATTCCCGAGCAGCGGGGTCCTCAGTCACCACGACGCGAACCGGACGCGGCCCTCTCGCCGGACGAGGCCATGACGGCGTGGAGAATCACCGACCCCATCATCCGCCGGACCCTGAACGGGAGCATCGTTCAGGCGATCGCACTCCAGGCGGAAATCGATGCGGCCTCGACATCCAGGATCTTGCGGGAGGGCCAGAGCGCGAGGGCCACGCGCCGATGACACCGCTCCCACCGGCGCCCCTCTCCCGTGTATCGCCGGACGCTTGTCGTCGGGACTGAACTGCTCGCTCGAGGAGGGACGTGTCAGCAGCGCGGAGGAAGTGCGGGGCGTCGAATCGAGCACATGCACGCCCTCCGGGTCCTCCCCCCTCGGCGATGGCTCTCCCGCTAAGCTCGGCGGAATCTTCCCGGAATCCAGTGCCTGCACCATGGTTCATGGTCACCGGAAGAGCGGGGAATATCCTCCTGCCGTGCCATATCGAGCGGGTCGAAAAGGGCCACGCCGAGAGGGGTGTACAGGTGCTTGTCGTACGTGGAGCCCCCACGACCGCTGTCGTGCGCAGCAGCACCGGCGAGGCGGTGGTCCTGCTTTCCGGCGACTCACTGCGGCAGGTACCGCAGAAGACGATCACCGACATGATGAAAGCTGCTGCCGCCGTTCTCAGCGCCGCGGAACTCACGACCGTCAACAACGCCGTTCCGATACTCGGCACGGGCCACCCGGACTTCCATGTCCGTATCGAAGGAGACGAGTTGACGGTCTACCGACTGATCGTCAACTGAGTCCGGCGTGAAGCCGGCGAACACGTCCTCCTCCCCCTTCTTTGGGTACGGCGGCCGGTCCTTCCCGGCGAAGCACACCATGGGACCACTTGATCGCGTGGGGCTGCTCGGCCCCGGGGATGTCACGAGCCGTGATGAGATCTGCGGCGTCAGGCGGTCCTGCCGGCAGACCCCGTCATCCAGCAAGAGGTTGAAGCGGCAATCTCCCGTTGGCCCAGCGGTGGTGGACGGCTCGCCTGCGGAGCCATCTGCGCAGGGTGAAGCGTTGCGGGACCGTGGGCCGGGGCCGGCCGGAACACCGAAGACGCCCGGCGCCGGGCGTCTTCGGAGGCCGCCACGACTCTCCCGGTACGCCGCCCGCACGGCCGTTCACGACCCCATGGCGCACCGCGGCCCGGTGGTGCGAGGCGCCGGCTGCAGACCCCTCAACCACGTCCGGCCGGTACCCCCGGCCGGTGGCCCGCGCGGCACCGCGGTGCCGCGCGGGCGCGGACGGTCCCGGTCCCACCCGAAACAGCAGTGCGACTTTGAACGAATGTCGCATTTAGTGTGTTTGCACTTTTCTTTTGGCTTCGGCTACTGTCCAGACCCTCCGGACGAACTGTTCGGAGTCGTCGGACGGTTGGGGCGGACCTCCCCCAGATCCGCCGTTCCCCGACTCGACGGCCGGGTTTCCGCATGGCCGGGCCGCCGAGGAGGGACTTCCTCCCGTCCACCGGTCCTGCCGGCGCGGGGAGCGCAGACAGCCTGCTGCTCGCTCACTGTCAGCCCGAACGCGCCGGCAGGCCCGGGACGAGACCGCAGAGGCGGCCACGACGTCCCGGGGCGACGCACCGGAACTCGTCGGGTTTCACCAACCACTCGAAGGATGAAAGGACTCCTCCATGAACATGGACCAGCTCGAGACCGAGACCGCGGAACTGCTGCCGCGGCGTGAGGCACTCGGCAAGTTCTCGTTCAACTTCGCCAAGATGACCACCGTCACGAAGAAGATCGCGCACGTCGACGCGCACAACGAGTCGGCTGCGCTGAACCAGTGCTCGCCGTATGCGGTGGCCCAGTCCGAGGCCACGCAGAGCATCAGCGTGCAGCAGTAGTGCACGGGCCGGGCAGAGCCGTACCGGCATACGAGTCCAGGCCTGCCCGGCCCACCTCACGACGATCTGCAGCGCGGCCTCGGCCGGCTTGCCGCACCGCGCCTCGCCCGCTTGCCCCCACGGTGCGTCATCCGGTCCCACGGGGGCGGGAGTCGGCTCAGGACGCCACTGGTCGGCGTTCGACCGCACCGGCCCGCGAGTGATCGAGCCGTCCAGGCGGGGACCGCCGCTCCCTCACCGCGCGGCGCCCGCTCCACCACGCGCCCACCGACCGTGACCACCTCGAGCGGTCGTCACTCTTCGGGACCGCCGCCGGGATGCGCCCGAACGCCCCATCGGCATCCACCGCGCATCGCGCACCTGTGTCGGACCGTCAAATGCGTCCAGGAGATCACCATGCCGGCGTCCGAAGACCACGCCAGCCGCACCACGCTTCAGGCCCACCCTCCCCACCCCGGACCCGTTCCCGGGCAGGCGGCCGCCAGCCATGCGTTCGACGAGCACGCGCAACCGGATCCTGCCACGACGGTCCACGCCCCCGCGGCCCTGAACATCACGCCCGTCCCGCAACCGAGCCCGGGCCTGCAAACCCTGGGCGAATACCAGGGATCGGGCTTCACCGAACGCCGGTACCTCGTCCGCCGCGGCGACGGGCAGGTCATCCAGATGTCGCGCCTGCTCTACCTCGTCGTGGCAAGCATCGACGGCGTCCGCGACACGGAGACGATCTCCCACCGCGTCAGCGCCCGCTACGGGGCCGAAGTCACCACCGACAACATCCTCCACCTCGTGGAGCACAAGCTCACCCCGCTCGGGATCACCGTCCCGCCAGGAGAACACCCCGGCGACATCACCGCCCCCCGCTCCGATCTGCTGCTCGCCCTGCGCAGCCACACAGTGATCTTCCACGAGAGACAGGTGGCCCGCATCGCCGCCGCCCTCGCCTGGCTGCACCACCCCCCGGTGGTGGCACTGACGCTGGCGGGCGCCTTCGTCATGGACGTCTGGCTCTTCGCCGTCCATGGAGCCATGACAGCCGTCCTGCAGGTACTCGAACAGCCCGTGTGGACGCTGATCATCTTCCTCCTGACCGTAGCCTCCCTCCTCTTCCACGAGTTCGGGCACGCCTCCGCCTGCCGGTACAGCGGGGCGGTGCCCGGGAAGATCGGATGCGGCATCTACCTGATCTGGCCCTCCATGTACACCGACGTCACCGACGTGTACCGGATCGGTAGAGCCGGCCGCCTGCGCACCGGACTGGGCGGCGTCTACTTCAACGTCATCTTCATGCTGGCCCTCACCGCCCTCTACCTCCTCACCGGCCAGCCCTTTCTGCTCGCCGCGGTCTATCTCGCCCACTTCGAAGTCCTCGAACAACTCATGCCCGCCGTACGCCTGGACGGCTACTACATCCTCGGCGACCTCGCCGGCGTCCCCGACCTGTACGGCAAGGTCAAACCGATCCTGCTCAGCCTGCTCCCCGGACACCACCGCGCCGCCGCCGAGGTCGCCGACCTCAAACGCTCCGCACGCACCATCGTCACCCTGTGGGTCCTGACCATGGTTCCGTTGCTGCTCGCCGAAGCCGCCTACGCCCTGTGGAACCTGCCCCGCCTGCTCACCACCGCCGCCCGCGCCCTGCACGACCAAACCCTCGGAACCATAGCCGCGTTCACCAACGGGCACACGGCGGCCGGACTGGTCGCAGTGATCGGCATCCTCATGCTGCTATGCCCCATGGCGGGAGGCACCTACCTCACCGCACGCCTCACCGCACGCCTCTGGCGCGCCACCACCAGAGCGACCCAGGGCAAACCCCTGCTACGCCTGGTACTCGCCGCCACCGCCACCGCAGGCTGCGCCGTCCTCGCCACCGCCTGGACCCAAGGCCTCACGCCCGCGCCCCTCCCCAAAGCAGCCCCCGTCACCCCCGCCCTCCAACCCCCCACGCCCACCCACGCCTCCCACCCCACCCCCCCACACGACACAACACCACACCCACCCACCCAGCCGCCCCCTGCCGCCACCCCCGTTCACCGACACCCCGCAGGACTCCCCCACCCGACCACCAGCGACCAGCACACCCCCACCGGCACACCCCAGGCCACGCCGCCACCGCCCACCCCCGGCCCCACCACACCGCCTGACACCACCCCCACCCACCCCACACCCGACCCGTCCCCCAGCCACTCCAGCGCCCCATCCCCCTCGCAGAGTTCCTCGCCCTCGCAGCCTCCCTCCACCTCGCCCTCACCCCCAGCGACCACGCCGTCGAATCCGACTCAGCCCTGACACCACCTCACCCCATCCCTCACACAGGAGAAGACCGTGCACCACCGCAAACCACGCACCCCCACCAAGACCGCCGTCCGACTCGGCGCAGCCGTCACCGCCGGCCTGGCCGTCACCGCTGTCGCCGGCACGGCACGCGCCACCCCCACCCGCTCCATCCCCCACGTCGCCGTCGCGGTCGACACCGCCCACAGCCACGCCGACAGGATCCACGTGAACCAGAGCGACATCTCCTTCGCCATCCACGAATACGGCCCGACCATCGCCGTCACCGCCAACAACCGCGCCACCGCCGTCTCCACCGGATGCAGCCCCCAGAACCCCTGCCGCTCCGTCGCGCTCTCCTACCAGATCGTCACCACCGCCGGCGCCAACGCACGCCGCATCAACGCCACCAACCTCAGCCGAGCAGTCAACGAGCACTGCCCCGACTGCCAAACCCTCTCGGCTGCCTACCAGTTCGTCGTGGCCACTCCTCGGCTTTTCCACATCAGCCCCCAGGCGCGCGTCGAACTGAACGGCATCAACCGTCAGGTCGACGCCCTCAGGGCGTCCCCTCTGCCGATCGACCAGATCACACGCCGGGCCGATGAGCTCGCCCAACGGATCAAAACCATCCTTGACCACGAAGCGGCACGCGCGCCCCGCACAAGCGGCACCGCCGATCCCCTCGCCGACTTCATGCCGACCGTGACGATGCACCGCCACATCCGCTGACCCCCCTCCTCCACCCCTGACCGGACCGCGATCTCCACCCCCACCACGCGGCCGCCACCCACCTGACCGCCTGACGGACGGGACCGACCCGACCCAGCCCAGCACGGTGTCCATTGACCATGTCCGTCAGGCGGACACAGGAAGCAGGTGGTCCGCTCCTACCGGCGGAGCAGCCCGACAAAGAATGTCCAGTGCGTGTTCCCACCCCGCGATGCGGTCGACGAGAACATCTGTAGCCCGCAGCCCGTCGGCCGTTTCCCGGCCGGCGGGCAGCAGCGGCGGGCGCACCCCAGCCGGTACGGGCGAGCAGCCACCGTGCCCCGTGCGCCTCCACCGTCAGGGCGGCACCGTTCTCGCCGTACGGCACGAGGACGCGCCGGCGCCGGAAACGGCCGAGCCAGGAGAGGAACCCACGCCGGTGGGCGCGCAGTCGGTCGGCGTCGTCCGGTTCGGCCGGCGTTGCCGGGGTGAACGTGCCCGGTTCGGGCGATGGAGGGGAGTCCTCGGCGGGAGCCGTCGCCCGGCCCCAGTACCGTCCGCTCCGCGATGTCCGCCGGCGCCGGCCTGGGCGGCCGCGCCCCGGCCGCCGCCGTCTCCCCCGCCGGTCCCGTCGGCAGGGGCAGCCGTCGGTGAAACCGGAAATACCGTCGCCCGGAGCCGTCCCGGCCCCTAGGGTTCGCCCATGCGAGCGATGAGCGGGGACGACGTGACCGAGGCCGTCGACGGATGCGTGGCGGCGCTGCGGGCGGGGGTGGGGCAGGACTGGGGCGCCGTCGGGGCGGGGGGCCTGGAGTGGAGCTGCCGGAGGACGGCCGAGCACGTCGCCGGTGCGCTGATCGCGTACGCGGGGCAGCTGGCCGGGCGGGCCCAGGACGCGTACGTGCCCTTCGACGTCGTCCTGGAGGAGGACGCCGACGACGCCGGCACGCTGGAGGTCCTCCGGACGGCCGGCGTCCTGCTCGCCACCACCGTCCGCGCCACTCCACCCGGTGTCCGGGCCTTCCACCCGTTCCCGTACGGCAGCGCCGACCGCGAGGGCTTCGCCGCGATGGGCGTCGCCGAGGTGCTGCTGCACACCCATGACATGGCCCGGGGGCTGGGCATCGCCTACGAGCCGCCCGCCGCGCTCGCCGATGCCGTCCTGGGCTGCATCTTCCCGCACGTCCAGCCGGGCGCGGAGCCCTGGCCCACCCTGCTGTGGGCGACCGGCCGCGGTGAACTGCCCGGCCGGGCCCCGGTCACGGAGTGGCGCTGGCGCAACAACCTCGTCATCCCCACCGAACGCCTCACCCTGACCGGCATCCGCCCGCCCGCCGCCCGCGACCTGCGCCTCGGCGGCGACGGCGGCTTCGAGTGGATCGAGGGCGGGCCGTACCAGGGGACTCTGGAGGCCGCCGGCTTTCTGATCAAGGCCTACGAAGCGGGCGTGTACCGGCCCGAGTTCGGGGTGTTCGCGCTCGTACGGCACGAGGACGGCCGCGCCGTCGGCGGCATGGGCTTCCACGGCGCTCCGGACGAGGAGGGCCGGGTGGAGGTCGGGTACGACCTCGTCGAGGGCGCCCGGGGCAACGGCTACGCCACCGAGGCGCTGCGCGCGCTCACCGAGTGGGCGCTGGCCCGCGACGACGTCGGCACGGTGTTCGCGACCATCGAGCGCGACAACGTCCCCTCGCAGCGGGTGGTGTCCCGGGCGGGCTTCACCCCGGCCACCGTGGAGGAGGAGCGGATCGCGCACCAGGAGCACGACCTGGACGCCGGGCTGCTGCTCTACATCCACCGCGCCTGACCGCCTGAGCCTGTCCCTCGCGGCGGCCCCCGCGGCGCGGGCGTCAGATCGGCAGCCCCCGCGCCACCCGCCCCTTCGGGCGGCGCAGGCCGGAGAAGCGCAGCAGCCGCACCACCTCGCGGCTGCTCACCTCCACCGCCCCGGCGGCCACGGCGTCCGCGTACCGGTGCGACGGCAGGTCGTAGTGGTCGCGCTCGAAGGCCCGCCGGGGAACGCCCAGGTCCGCGGCGAACAGGTGCAGTTCGTCGTACGACGCGTCGCTGACCAGGTGCGACCACATGCGGCCGTGGCCGGGCCAGGCCGGTGGGTCGATGTACACCGTCACGGGCGCCTCACGAGGACTGCATCCCGCCCGTGGCGCTACCGAGCGAGCCCACCGCGGCGACCTTCACGCCCGCCTGGTGGCACACCCAGTGCGGGTCGGGGCCCAGCTCCGGTTCGACGTCGAGGGCGTGCGGGTCGCCCGAGGGGCACACCGGGCACAGCGGCCAGCGGCCGTAGCGCTCCAGCAGCGCGTCCTGCACGTCCTGGGCGACCAGCCCGGCGACGAAGCCGGCGCCGTCCGGCCACTGCTCGACCCACCAGCGCCGCTGGACGACGGAGTCCTCGACGAGCGACACCACGTCCGCCTGCGCGACCCGGCCGGCGACCAGGTCCGCCAGCACCAGGGCGCGGGCGGCGTGCAGGGACTGTTCGAGCGGGCTCAGGGACTCCATGGTCCCATTGTGCGCACTCTTGACCGGGACGCCGAGCCGAAAATATCTTTCAGAGGTGACCCAGGACGTGAAGGAAAGTTTCGGCAGTCCGGGCGGCTCGCTCGCCGCCAAGGTGCGCACCCTCGCACCCTCCATGACGCGCTCGATGCAGCGCGTCGCCGAGGCGGTCGCCGGCGACCCGGCCGGCTGCGCCGCCCTCACGGTCACCGGCCTGGCCGAACTCACCGGCACCAGCGAGGCGACGGTCGTCCGCACCGCCCGCCTGCTCGGCTATCCGGGCTACCGCGATCTGCGGCTGGCCCTCGCCGGACTGGCCGCGCAGCAGCAGTCCGGCCGCGCGCCCGCGATCACGACGGACATCGCGGTGGACGATTCTCTCGCCGACGTCGTCACCAAGCTGGCCTACGAGGAGCAGCAGACCCTCGCCGACACGGCCGCCGGTCTGGACACGGCGGCACTGGGCGCGGCCGTCACCGCGCTCGCGGCCGCCCGCCGCACCGACGTGTACGGCCTCGGGGCGTCCGGACTGGTCGCCCAGGACCTCACGCAGAAGCTGCTGCGGATAGGGCTCATAGCCCACGCCCCGGGCGATCCGCACCTGGCGGTGACCAACGCGGTGCAGCTGCGGGCGGGTGACGTGGCGATCGCGATCACGCACTCCGGGTCGACGGGGGACGTGATAGAGCCGCTGCGGGTCGCGTTCGAGCGCGGGGCGACGACCGTCGCGATCACCGGGAGACCCCAGTCACCGGTGACGCAGTACGCGGACCACGTGCTGACGACCTCCACGTCGCGGGAGTCGGAGCTGCGGCCCGCCGCGATGTCGTCCCGGACCAGTCAACTGCTGGTGGTGGACTGCCTGTTCGTGGGGGTCGCGCAGCGGACGTACGAGAGTGCGGCGCCCGCGCTGGCGGCGTCGTACGAGGCGCTGGCGCACCGGCATCGCGCCGGCACCAGGTGAGACGTGAGTGAAAGCCACCGGAAGCGGAGAGAGCCACCCCCCATGACCTCCCACGACCTGCGCACCCAGCTGGAGTCCCTGACCACCGAGGCCTTCCGGCCCGAGCTCGCCGAGATCGACCGGCTGCCCACCCTCGACATCGCCCGGCTGATGAACGGGGAGGACGGCGCCGTCCCCGCTGCGGTCGCCGCCCGGCTGCCGCAGATCGCCGCCGCCGTCGACGCCGTAGCCGAGCGCATGGCGCGGGGCGGGCGGCTCGTCTACGCCGGCGCCGGGACGGCCGGGCGGCTCGGCGTGCTGGACGCCTCCGAGTGCCCGCCCACCTTCAACACCGACCCGGAGCAGGTCGTCGGCCTGATCGCGGGCGGCCCCGAGGCGATGGTCACCTCCGTGGAGGGCGCCGAGGACTCCCCGGAGCTGGCCCGCCGGGACCTGGACGCGCTGAAACTCACCCCGGACGACACCGTCGTCGGCATCTCCGCCTCCGGCCGCACCCCGTACGCCGTCGGCGCCGTCGAGCACGCCCGCGCGCTCGGCGCGCTGACCATCGGGCTGGCCTGCAACGAGCACAGCGCGCTCGCGGCGGCCGCCGAGCACGGGATCGAGGTCGTCGTCGGCCCGGAACTCCTCACCGGCTCCACCCGCCTGAAGGCGGGCACGGCGCAGAAGCTGGTGCTCAACATGCTGTCGACGATCACGATGATCCGGCTCGGCAAGACGTACGGGAACCTGATGGTCGACGTCCGCGCGTCCAACGACAAGCTGCGGGCCCGCTCGCGGCGCATCGTCTCGCTGGCCACGGGGGCGGGCGAGGAGGAGATCGAGCAGGCCCTCACCGAGTCCGGCGGCGAGGTGAAGAACGCCATCCTGGCCATCCTCGCCGGCGTCGACGGCCCGACGGCCGCCCGTCTGCTGCGGCAGTCCGACGGCCACCTGCGGGCGGCGCTGGCCCGGGCGGACGGTTGAGCCGGGACGCTTCCCGCGGCCGGTCACGCCCGGGCCCGCTCGTAAGCTGGCCCTGGGGTGCCCGGCCGAGCCGCCGCCCCCGCCGGGCACCGCCCGGCGCGCAGAAGCCGAAGGACTGGACGGACTGCCATGAACCACGCCCAGCTCACCTCCCTGGGCCGTGCCCTGCGGGTGCTCGGGGAACACGGCGACGCCCTCACCGCCGACACCCCCGACGCCCGCCTGCACGAGATCAAGGCCGATCTGCGGCGGGCGCTGGACCTGCTGGAGGAGAGCGTCAGCAGCAGCGCGCCCACCACGCGCTGCCCGGAGCACCCGCAGGGGCCCGTGGACGAGAGCGCGCCCGACCTGTGCCTGCTCTGCGAGACCCGGCGCCGGGCGGCCCGGCGGGCGGGGTACCGGAGCGGCCGGGCGGAGGCGGCGCCCGTCGCCACCGCCCCCTCCCGCTACGGCGTGCGCGCCGACCGGCCCCAGCCGCAGCAGCGCTGGCTGGCGGAGGCCTGGAACGGGCGTGAGTGGCAGCTGTGCGGTACGCCCCGGCGGGACCGGCACGAGGCCGAGGCCTACCTCGCCGCCCAGCGGCGCGGGTCGCGGCCCGCCATGGCGTACCGGCTCGTGCACGAGTTCACCGACTACGAGGTGCTGCGGGTGTGGGGCACGCCCGTGTACGTCGACATCGAGCCGATGGGCAACCTGTAGGGGCGGGCCTCCGGGCCGGGAGGGGCGGTACCCGGCCCCGCTCACCGGTTCAGCTGAGCGTCTGCAGGGCGGCCGCGTCGTACGGCTTCAGCTCGTCGAAGCGGTCGGAGAGGACCTTCTCCGCCCACTCGGGGTCCTGGAGCAGGGCGCGGCCGACGGCGACCATGTCGAACTCGTCGGCCTCCAGCCGGTCCAGGAGGTTGTCGATGCCCTTGACCGGGGAGCCCTCGCCCTGGAAGGCCTTGATGAAGTCGCCGTCCAGGCCGACCGAGCCGACGGTGATGACGGGCTTGCCGGTGATCTTCTTCGTCCAGCCCGCGAGGTTCAGGTCGGAGCCCTCGAACTCGGGGAGCCAGTAGCGGCGGGTGGAGGCGTGGAAGACGTCGACGCCGGCGGCGGCCAGCGGCGTGAGGATGGCCTCCAGCTCCTCGGGGGTCTCAGCGAGACGGGCGTCGTAGGCCTCCTGCTTCCACTGCGAGAAGCGGAAGATGACCGGGAAGTCCGGGGAGACCGCGGCGCGGACGGCCGCCACGATCTGGGCGGCGAAGGTGGTGCGGGCGACCGGGTCGCCGCCGTAGGCGTCGGTGCGGCGGTTGGTGGCCTCCCACAGGAACTGGTCGAGCAGGTAGCCGTGGGCGCCGTGGATCTCCACGCCGTCGAAGCCGATGCGCTCGGCGTCGGCCGCGGCCTGGGCGAAGGCGCCGATGACGGCGTCGATGTCGGCCTGGGTCATGGGCGTGGCGTCCTCGGTGCCGTCCACGCGCAGCCCGGAGGGGCCGTGGGAGGGGGCGTCCGGGTGGGGGTTCTGGCCCTGCTTGCGGACCGTGCCGATGTGCCACAGCTGCGGCACGATGGTGCCGCCCGCCTGGTGCACCGCCTCGGCGACCTTCGCCCAGCCGGCCAGCTGCTCCTCGCCGTGGAACCGGGGCACGCGGCTGCTGCCGCCGGCCGACTCGTGGCCGACGTAGGTGCCCTCGGTGACGATCAGGCCGACGCCGGCCGCGGCGCGCCGGGCGTAGTAGGACACCACGTCCTCGCCGGGGACGCCGCCCGGGGAGAACATCCGGGTCATCGGCGCCATCACGATGCGGTTGGGGACGGTCAGGCCGTTCAGGGTGATGGGGCGCGAGAGGATCTGGGCCGCGCGGGAGGCGGGGGTCGGCGTCACGGTCACGTGGGGGCTCCTCGGGGACGACTCGGTTGACCAGCTGGTATGTGCGCACGCATTGTTGCAGCTCCTTAAGGAAACTCCCAGGGGCCCGCGGCGCATTCCGCTTCCGGCCGGTGAGCGCTGTGACGTCGGACACGCCCGAGGGCGGCACCCCCTGCCACAGACAGGGAGTGCCGCCCTCGGAAAGGACAGGCCGATCCGCGCGGGATCAGAAGTCCATGTCACCGCCCGGCATGCCGCCGCCGGCCGGCGCGGCGGCCTTCTCCGGCTTGTCGGCGATGACGGCCTCGGTGGTGAGGAACAGCGCGGCGATGGAGGCGGCGTTCTGCAGCGCGGAACGGGTCACCTTCGCCGGGTCGATGATGCCCTCGGCGATCATGTCGACGTACTCGCCGGTCGCGGCGTTCAGGCCGTGGCCGACGGTCAGGTTGCGGACCTTCTCCACGACGACGCCGCCCTCGAGACCACCGTTGACGGCGATCTGCTTGAGCGGGGCCTCCAGGGCGAGCTTCACGGCGTTGGCGCCGGTCGCCTCGTCACCCTCGAGCTCCAGCTTCTCGAACACCTGGGAGGCCTGCAGCAGGGCCACGCCACCACCGGCGACGATGCCCTCCTCGACGGCCGCCTTGGCGTTGCGCACGGCGTCCTCGATGCGGTGCTTGCGCTCCTTGAGCTCCACCTCGGTGGCGGCGCCGGCCTTGATGACCGCGACACCGCCGGCGAGCTTCGCCAGGCGCTCCTGCAGCTTCTCGCGGTCGTAGTCCGAGTCGCTGTTCTCGATCTCGGCGCGGATCTGGTTGACGCGGCCGTTGACCTGGTCGGAGGAGCCGGAGCCGTCGACGATGGTCGTCTCGTCCTTGGTGATGACGACCTTGCGGGCGCGGCCCAGGAGGTCCAGGGTCGCGTTCTCCAGCTTGAGGCCGACCTCCTCGGAGATGACCTCGCCGCCCGTGAGGATGGCGATGTCGCCGAGCATGGCCTTGCGGCGGTCGCCGAAGCCCGGGGCCTTGACGGCGACGGACTTGAAGGTGCCGCGGATCTTGTTGACGACCAGGGTCGACAGGGCCTCGCCCTCGACGTCCTCGGCGATGATCAGCAGCGGCTTGCCCGACTGCATGACCTTCTCCAGGAGCGGGAGCAGGTCCTTGACCGAGGAGATCTTGGAGTTGGCGATGAGGATGTACGGGTCCTCGAGCACCGCCTCCATGCGCTCCATGTCGGTCGCGAAGTAGGCGGAGATGTAGCCCTTGTCGAAGCGCATGCCCTCGGTGAGCTCGAGCTCAAGGCCGAAGGTGTTGCTCTCCTCGACGGTGATGACGCCTTCCTTGCCGACCTTGTCCATGGCCTCGGCGATCAGCTCGCCGATCTGGGTGTCGGCGGCGGAGATGGACGCGGTGGAGGCGATCTGCTCCTTGGTCTCGACGTCCTTCGCCTGCTCCAGCAGGGCGGCGGAGACGGCCTCGACGGCCTTCTCGATACCGCGCTTCAGGGCCATCGGGTTGGCACCGGCGGCCACGTTGCGCAGGCCCTCGCGGACCAGCGCCTGGGCGAGCACGGTCGCGGTGGTCGTACCGTCGCCGGCGACGTCGTCCGTCTTCTTGGCGACTTCCTTGACCAGCTCGGCGCCGATCTTCTCGTACGGGTCCTCGAGCTCGATCTCCTTGGCGATGGAGACACCATCGTTGGTGATCGTGGGGGCGCCCCACTTCTTCTCGAGGACGACGTTGCGGCCCTTGGGGCCGAGCGTCACCTTGACGGCGTCCGCGAGCTGGTTCATGCCGCGCTCGAGGCCGCGCCGCGCCTCCTCGTCGAACGCGATGATCTTGGCCATGTGAAGTGGTCCCTCCAGGACTGGGGGTGATTCCTTCGGACCGCGCCCGCGCCCGCGACGGACGGCTCGCAGGCCCTGTGGTTCCTTGCACCACCCGGCCCGCGGGCCTCACCGACCCGGTCCTTCGCTGTCACTCTCACCTTCAGAGTGCTAACGCAATGATTAGCACTCGGCATGCCCGAGTGCAAGGCGCACCCGCGAAGCGGGTTCGTTGAGGGGTGGTGGTCGGGCGACGGGCGGGCGCAAGCGCCTTGGGGGGTCGGGGCGGCAGTCGGCCCGGGGCGAACAGGGGCACGCCGGGCACGCCGAAGGGCCCGCACCCTGTGCGAGGTGCGGGCCCTTCGGGCAAGAAACGTTCAGGCGCTGAGGCGAACCATGTCGGCCTGCGGGCCCTTCTGGCCCTGCGAGATCTCGAACTCCACCCGCTGGCCCTCTTCCAGGGTGCGGTAGCCGTCCATCTGAATGGCGCTGTAATGGACGAAGACGTCCGCACCACCGTCGACCGCGATGAAGCCGTACCCCTTCTCCGCGTTGAACCACTTGACGGTGCCCTGAGCCATGCCTAACTCCCCTATTACTGGCCCTTGCACAGATCCGCACTTCGCGGACCCGGGTCAGACCTCACCCCCCATTGGCCGGGGGCGTGCGCCGGAACGCGTCGACCGCCGCTGAATGTATCTGTCCAACTGCCGTCTGCAACAGGTCAATCGGACGAGAATTCTGGACGCGAACGGTCCGGAATGTGGGGAGAATTCACCCGACTTCAGGGCAAGTCGGGCTCCATAAATGGCGCAAACGACACATAAGACCCGCGCATTTTGGCTACTTCCTGCGGGCGCTCGAGCGCGAATCCAGGGAGTGCGCCCTGCGGGCGCGGAACGCGTTCCCCAACTGTACCGCGCTCAATCACACAGAATGGCCTCCTCCGTTTCTCGCACGGAGGAGGCCATTCGGTGAACAATCCGTTACCGGGATTACCGAAGGTAATGATCGGTCATTCTGTCAGCCGCCGGCGACGGCCGGAATGATGGAGACACCGGCACCGTCCGGCGTGGCGGTCTCGAGCCCCTGCTCGAAGCGGACGTCGTCGTCGTTGACGTAGACGTTCACGAACCGGCGCAGCTTGCCCTGGTCGTCCAGCACGCGGGCGGCGATTCCCGTGTGGTTCTTCTCCAGGTCCTCGATGACCTCGGCGAGGGTCGCCCCCTCGGCGGAGACCTCGGCCTGGCCACCGGTGTAGGTGCGCAGGATGGTGGGGATGCGAACGGTCACGCTCATGATGCGAGGCCAGCCTCTCGGAAGGAGTCCAGGTTCGGGCGGATGGTCGCGGTGAGGCCGGTGCCGGCCACCGCGTCGAGGGTCTTCAGGCCGTCGCCGGTGTTGAGGACGACCGTGCTCTTCGCGGGGTCCAGGACGCCGTCCTTGAGCAGCTTGCGGGTGACGCCGACGGTCACGCCGCCGGCCGTCTCGGCGAAGATGCCCTCGGTGCGGGCCAGCAGCTTGATCGCGTCGACGACCTCCGCGTCCGTCACGTCCTCCACGGCACCGCCGGTGCGGCGCGCGATGTCCAGGACGTACGGCCCGTCGGCGGGGTTGCCGATGGCGAGCGACTTGGCGATGGTGTCCGGCTTCTGCGGCCGGACGACGTCGTGGCCGGCCTTGAAGGCCGTCGACACCGGGGAGCAGCCCTCGGCCTGGGCGCCGAAGATCTTGTACGGCCGGTCCTCGACCAGGCCGAGCCTGATCAGTTCCTGCAGGCCCTTGTCGATCTTCGTGAGCTGGGAGCCGGAGGCGATCGGGACCACGATCTGGTCGGGCAGCCGCCAGCCGAGCTGCTCGCAGATCTCGTACGCCAGCGTCTTGGAGCCCTCGGCGTAGTACGGCCGCAGGTTGACGTTGACGAAGCCCCAGCCCTCGCCGGCCGGGTCGCCGATCAGCTCGGAGCAGAACCGGTTCACGTCGTCGTAGTTGCCCTCGATGCCGACGAGTTCGCCGCCGTAGACCGCGGCCATGACGACCTTGCCCTGCTCCAGGTCGTGCGGGATGAACACGCAGGAGCGCAGGCCGGCGCGGGCGGCGGCGGCGCCCACGGCGCCGGCCAGGTTGCCGGTGGAGGAGCAGGACAGGGTGGTGAAGCCGAAGGCGCGGGCGGCCTCGAGGGCCTGGGCGACGACGCGGTCCTTGAAGGAGTGCGTCGGATTGCCGGAGTCGTCCTTCACGTACAGGCCGCCGGTGACGCCCAGCTCACGGGCCAGGTTGTCGGCCTTGACGAGCTTGGTCCAGCCCGGGTTGAGGTTCGGCTTGTCGGCCACGTCGGCGGGGACGGGCAGCAGGGGCGCGTAGCGCCAGATGTTCGCGGGGCCCGCCTCGATGCGCCGGCGCAGCTCCTCCGTGTCGTAGGCGGAGAAGTCGTAGGCGATCTCCAGCGGGCCGAAACACTCCTCGCAGGCGAAGACCGGTCCGAGGGGTACCCGGTGGCCGCACTCGCGACAGCTCAGGGCGGCGGCGGGGCCGAGGTCGACGGTGGGATTCCCGGTGCTTTCAACTGTCTGCGCAGCCATGTGAGGCGAGGCCCTTTCTCCTCATCTTCCTCACGGCGCACTTCGCCGTGAGACGGATTTGGCACCTTCCCTAGCCGGGAGCCTCGCCACGTCCACGTGACAGGAACCGACTGGAGGGTTGCCGGGGCTTCATCGGGCCGTGTCCCTCTGCCCCTCTGGATGAGCGGTATTCGGTTGTGAACGCGCGCCGACCCCGACATGCGATGGTCACCGGCGTTGTTCAAGACTGTAACCGAAGGCCAGGACAGTTGAGATAGTCGTCCGAACCGCGAGATGGATCACACAGTCGCACGCATGTGATCACGAACAGTGAGGAGCCGCAGACCGTGCTGGAAGAAGTCGAGCGCTGGCTGGCCACCCGCTCCTGGTCCGTGGCCGATCGTCCGCTGCACCGGGTCCTCGCTGCCAAGCAGCGCACGGGCCAGTCCGTGTCCGTCGTCCTGCCCGCGCTCAACGAGGAGGAGACGGTCGGCGAGATCGTCGGCGTCGTCCGTCACGACCTCATGCACCAGGCCCAGCTCGTCGACGAGATCGTCGTCGTCGACTCCGGGTCCACCGACCGCACCTCCCAGGTCGCCGCGTCCGCGGGGGCGCGCGTCGTCCACCGCGACGAGATCCTCCCGCGCGTCCCGGCCGTCCCCGGCAAGGGCGAGGTGCTGTGGCGCTCGCTGCTGGTCACCGGAGGGGACATCGTCTGCTTCGTCGACGCCGACCTGCGGGAGTTCTCCTCCGACTTCGTCCTCGGCATCGTCGGGCCGCTGCTGACCGACCCGGACGTCGACCTGGTCAAGGCGATGTACGACCGTCCGCTCGCCGGTGCGACCGGGCAGGGCGGCCGGGTCACCGAGCTGATGGCCCGCCCGCTGCTCAACATGCACTGGCCCCAGCTGGCCGGCTTCGTGCAGCCGCTGGGCGGCGAGTACGCCGCGCGCCGCACCCTGCTGGAGCAGCTGCCGTTCCCGGTGGGCTACGGCGTGGAGCTGGGCATGCTGGTGGACGCGCTGCACCTGGTGGGCCTGGACGCGCTGGCCCAGGTCGACGTCGGGGTCCGCAAGCACCGGCATCAGGACGGCCAGGCCCTCGGCCGCATGGCGGCGGCCATCTACCGCACGGCCCAGCTGCGCCTGGCCCGCGGCCACCTGATCCGCCCGTCCCTCACCCAGTTCGAACGCGGCGCGGAGGGCTTCGAACCGCACACGTACTCGGTGGACACGGAGGAGCGCCCCCCGATGGCGGAGATCGCGGAGTACGCGGCGCGGCGGGTGGCCTGAGCGATCCGGCCGGTGCGCGAGAAAGGCTGTATACCGTCCCCTCGCAGGGCGGACCGTACGTTTGAGCGTTTCCGGGCCGGGCTAGGTTGAGGCTTATGGCTTCCACGCACGGTGCTGAGGTGCTGGTCGCGTCCAATCGCGGCCCGGTTTCGTATGAGTTGCGCCCTGACGGCGCGCTGCACGCCAGACGGGGCGGTGGCGGGCTGGTGTCGGGGCTGTCGGCCATCGGGCCGGACGCCAACGCGGTGTGGGTGTGCGCCGCGCTCGGCGACGGCGACCGGGAGGCGGTGCGGCGGGCCGGCGGCGGGCTGCTGCCGGCCGAGGACACCGGCGGGCAGCACGTGCGCATGCTCGGCATCGATCCGGACGTGCACCACGACGCCTACAACGGCATCGCCAACTCGGTGCTCTGGTTCGTCCACCACATGCTGTACCAGACCCCGCTGGAGCCGGTCTTCGACGCCGGTTTCCGGCGGCAGTGGGCGGCGTACCAGGCGTACAACCACGCCTTCGCCGAGGCGCTGGCCGAGGAGGCGGCCGAGGGCGCCTCGGTGCTCATCCAGGACTACCACCTGGCCCTCGCGCCCCGGATGCTCCGGCAGCTCCGCCCCGACCTGCGCATCGGCCACTTCTCGCACACCCCCTGGGCCCCGCCGGACTACTTCCGGATGCTGCCCGACGACATCGCGGCCGAGCTGCTCACCGGCATTCTCGGCGCCGACCGGGCGGCCTTCCTGACCCGGCGGTGGGCGGACGCGTTCACCGACTGCTGCCACGCCGTGCTCGGCCCCGGCATCCCGTCCGGGACCCGGATCGGGGTGCACGGGCTGGGGGCGGACGCGGACTTCCTGCGCGAGCGCTCGCACCGGGACGACGTGGACGAGCGGATGGCCGCGCTGCGGGCGGAGATCGGCGAGGGCCGCAAGGCGGTCGTCCGGGTGGACCGCACCGAGCTGTCCAAGAACATCGTGCGCGGCCTGCTGGCGTACCGGCAGCTGCTGGAGGACCACCCCGAGTGGCGCGAGCGGGTGGTGCACCTCGCCTTCGCCTACCCCTCGCGGCAGGACCTCGAGGTCTACCGTGAGTACACCGCCGAGGTGCAGCGCGCCGCGGAGGAGATCAACTCCACGTACGGCACGCCGGACTGGACTCCGGTGGTGCTGCACGTGAAGGACGACTTCGCGCGGTCCCTGGCCGCCTACCGGCTCGCCGACGTGGCCCTGGTCAATCCCATCCGGGACGGCATGAACCTGGTCGCCAAGGAGGTGCCGGTCGTCTCCGACGAGGGCTGCGTGCTGGTGCTGTCGCGGGAGGCGGGGGCGTACGAGGAGCTGGGCGAGGACGCGATCGTGGTGAACCCGTACGACATCGGGGGCACGGCCAGGGCGCTGCACGAGGGGCTGAGCATGGCGCCGGGCGAGCGGGCCGAGCGGACGAAGCGGCTGGCCGCGGCGGCCACGGCGCTGCCGCCGGCGCGGTGGTTCCTGGATCAGCTTCAGGCGCTGCAGGAGTGAGACCGGCCGGCGGAGCTGCGCCGGGTCAGCCGATCCTGGCCGCCAGTGCGCGCAGCAGGGCCACGACGCCCGCGGGGCCGTCGACGACCAGGTCGGCGCGCTCGGCGAGTTCCGTGACCTCGGTGCTGCCGCTGCAGACCAGCAGGCCCGGCACGCCGTCCGCGCGAAGTTTCTCGACGGCCGCGAAGGCCGGGAGGTCGCCGAGGTCGTCACCGGCGTAGAGGACGGACCCGGCGGCGGTGCGGCGGACGTGGTCGAGGAGGGCGACGCCCTTGTCCATGCCGGGCGGGCGCAGTTCCAGGACCAGCCGGCCGGGCTCGACGATCAGGCCATGGCGGGCGGCGAGGTCGGCGAGGGGGCCGCGCAGGGCCTCGAAGGTGGCCTGCGGGTCCCGCGCGCGGCGCGTGTGGACGGCGACCGCCCGCCCCTTCTCCTCGATCCAGGTGCCCTCCGAGGCGCCGGCGCGCGTCAGCACCGCGGGCAGCTCCGCGCGCACGGCGGCGACGCCGGGGTGCGGGGCGGGGGCGGTGACCTCGCCGGTCGCCGCGCTCCAGCGTTCGGCGCCGTAGTGGCCGAGGACGGTGAGGTGCTCCAGGCCGGGCACGGAGGCGAAGCCGCCGTGGTGCACCGCGACCTCGGCGGGTCTGCCGGTGATCACGGCGACGGAGGCGACCTTGGGGGCGAGGACGGCGAGGGCCGGCACGGCGTCGGGGTGGGCGCGGGCCTGTTCGGGATCCTCGACGATGGGCGCGAGGGTGCCGTCGAAGTCGAGGCCGACGACCGCCGTGCGCGGCTTGTCGAGCACCGCGCGCAGCCCGTCGCGACCGGCCTGGGTCACCGGGGTCGGCAGAAGGTCCATACGGCGACAGTATCCGCCGCAGCCGGGTGCCACGCCTGCCGGACGACGACCCGCGGCCGAACCGGCCACCCCGCCGCCGGACGGAGCGGACGGACGGCTGTCCGGGGCCGCAGGGCGGGCGGCTGCCCCCGCTCGGCCTCGCCCGGGAGCCGGGCGGCCTCACCGTGGCGCTCGCCGACCGACGCGGCGGGCTGCCCGCCCGGGGCCACGCCCCGGGAGCCACCGGCTGCCCGGCACTGTCCGGCGGCCCACCCCGGCGACCTTCCCCCGAAACCACCACCCGCCGTCGACGTGCCTGCCCGGCACGGGTACCGACGGCCGGTCCCTCGATCCGCCGCGGGGCCACGCGGCCCGTGAGCACCTGTACGGCTCTGACCCGAGCCGGACGCCCAACGGCCCGCCCTGCGAGCCGCACCGACCGGCGACGCACCTGCACCTGTGCGACAAGGGCCGCCGAACCCGGCACCCGCCCCCGGCCACGCGCCCCGGCGGCATGCCGCCCGGCAACCGGACTCAGCGCTCCTCGCGCCGGGCCTCCCGTATGCGGCGCAGGCGGTTCACCGTCACCGGGTCCAGGGCGAGGGCGCGCTCGTCGTCCAGGAGGGCGTTGAGGAGCTGGTAGTAGCGGACCGGGGCCAGGCCCAGTTCCTCGCGTATCGCGCGTTCCTTCGCGCCGGGGCCGGGGAAGCCGCGGCGCTCCAGGGCGAGGATGGCCTGTTCGCGGGCGCCCAGTTGCTCCATGGGCGCCACCGTAGCGCCGGGCACCGACAACCGGTTCAGCCGCTGTTCGCGCTGTCGGCCGCCGACGCCGCCGACTGCAGGCGGGTCAGCACGCCGGCGGGGCTGCCGGTGGGGGCGACGGCCTGGCCGATGTCCTTCTTCACGGCCGCGCTGACGGCCGCCCAGGAGGTCTTGCCTACGGGGTACTGCTGCGAGGTGGGCAGCTGGTCGAGGAAGGGGCGCAGTTCCTTGTCGCGGGCCGCGCCGGACTCGGCCATGGTGTTGGACGCGGAGTCGGTGACCGGCAGCAGGCCGTACTCGCGGGAGAAGGCGAGGACGTTCTTCTCCTGGTAGGCGTAGTCGAGGAAGTCGCCTATCTGCTCGGCGTGCCCGTTCTGCCGGAAGCCCATCATCCAGTCGGTGACGCCCATCGAGGCCCGGGCCCTGCCGGTGCGGCCCGGCAGCGGGACCATGCCGAACTTCACGCCCTTGCGGGCGGCCTGCTGCATCAGCGTGGGATGCCCGTTCAGCATGCCGACCTGGCCGTCGGCGAACGCGGCGAAGGCGTCCGCGCGGTTGAGCCGCCCGGGGGCGACGGGGCCGGTCAGGCCCTTGCCGACCAGCTCGTCCTTGAGCCAGGTGAACGTCTTCACGTTCTGCGGGGAGTCGATGGTGTAGGTGCCCACGTCGTCGGTGTAGCCGTTGCCGCCGCTCAGCAGCCACTGCAGGGTCTCGGCCTGGGCCTCCTCGGGGCCGAGCGGGAGGGCGTAGGGGTACTTCACGCCCTTGGCCTTGAGCGCCCCGGCGTCGGCCGCCAGCTCGCTCCAGTTGGTGGGCGGGGTGATGCCGGCCTCGCCGAAGAGGGTCTTGTTGTAGAAGAGGACCCGGGTGGAGGCGGCGAACGGGATGCCGTACTGCACGTGCTGCCACTGGCCGGCGTCGGCGAGCGAGGAGAGGAAGTCGGCCTGGGTGCGGATGGAGAGCAGGTCGGAGGCCGGGTAGAGCTTGCCCGCGGCGGCGTAGTCGGCGTAGGCGCCGATCTGGGCCAGGTCGGGGGCGTGCCCGGCGGCGACCATCTCCTTGACCTTGCGGTCGACGTCGTTCCAGGAGTAGACGTCGACGTGGACCTTGACGCCCGGGTGGCGGGACTCGTAGCCCTCGGCCAGGTCGTCCCAGTACTTCTTCGAGCTGCTGGCCGCCGAGTCGCCGTAGTCCGCCGCCACCAGTTCGAGGGTGACGTCGGACGATCCCGTGCTGCCGCAGCCGCCGAGGACCGCCGTCATGCCCAGCGCGGACACCGCCGCGATCGTTCCTGCCCCACGACGACTGCGCCGACCCACTGTCAAAGCCCCAACCCTGCTGTCTGACCGTTCAATATATGGACACATAAGGTCTACACCACGTGAGTGGACTAGACCTCTCCCGGGTCCGCGGGTCACACTAGGCAGCGTGGTCAGACATGTCATCGCCCTGGACGTCGGCGGTACCGGGATGAAGGCCGCCCTCGTCGGCGACGGCGGAGGGCTGCTGCACCGGGCGCGCCGCGCCACCGGCCGCGAGCGCGGATCCGACGCGGTGGTCGCGGACATCCTCGACTTCGCCGCCGAACTGCGCGCGTACGGCCTGGAGCGCTACGGCGAGCCGGCCGCGGCGGCGGGCCTCGCGGTCCCCGGCATCGTCGACGAGCGGCACGGCGTCGCCGTCTACGCCGCCAACCTCGGCTGGCGGGACGTCCCCCTGCGCGCCCTGCTCGCCGAGCGGCTCGGCGTGCCGGTCGCGCTCGGCCACGACGTGCGCACCGGCGGGCTCGCCGAGGGCCGCATCGGGGCCGGCCGGGGCGCGGACCGGTTCCTGTTCGTCCCGCTGGGCACCGGCATCGCCGGCGCGATCGGCGTGGACGGCCGGGTGGAGGCGGGCGCGCACGGCTTCGCGGGCGAGATCGGCCACATCGTCGTACGGCCCCAGGGCACCCCGTGCCCCTGCGGGCAGCGCGGCTGCCTGGAGCGGTACGCCTCCGCGTCCGCCGTCAGCGAGGCGTGGGCGGCGGCCTGCGGCGACCCGGAGGCGGACGCGGCCGACTGCGCGAAGGCGGTCGCGTCCGGGGATCCGAACGCCGTCCGGGTGTGGCAGGGGGCGGTGGACGCGCTCGCCGACGGACTGGTCACCGCGCTCACCCTGCTGGACCCGCGCACGCTGATCATCGGGGGCGGTCTGGCCGAGGCGGGGGACGTGCTGTTCGGGCCGCTGCGCGACGCCGTCCGGCGGCGGGTGACCTTCCAGAAACTGCCGTCCATCGTCCCCGCCGCCCTCGGCGACAGCGCCGGCTGCCTGGGCGCGGGGCTGCTCGCGCGGGACCTGTTGACGACCGGCCCCACCCCTACGACTCCGGAGGTAACCGCCTGATGGCTCCCAGCTTGGTTCTCGCAGGTGCCCGGGTGGTGCTGCCCACCGGTGTGGTGGACGACGGGCGCGTGGCCGTCGAGGGTACGAAGATCGCGGCCGCTTCCGGGGACGCCCCGGCCGTGGACGTGACGGGCCACTGGCTGGTCCCCGGCTTCGTCGACCTCCACAACCACGGCGGCGGCGGAGCCTCCTTCTCCGGCACGGCGGACGAGGTGCTGACGGCCGTCCGCACGCACCGCCGGCACGGCACGACCACCCTGGTCGCCTCCACCGTCACCGACGAGATGGACCTGCTGGTGCGGCAGGCCGGGCTGCTGGGCGAGCTGGCCGAGCAGGGGGAGATCGCCGGCATCCACTTCGAGGGGCCGTTCATCTCGCCGTGCCGCAAGGGCGCGCACTCCGAGGAGCTGCTGCGCGACCCGGACCCGGCGGAGGTGCGCAAGCTGATCGACGCGGCGCGCGGCCACGCGCGGATGATGACCCTGGCCACCGAGCTGCCGGACGGCATCGACTCCGTGCGGCTGCTCGCGGAGCACGGCGTGATCGCGGCGGTCGGGCACACGGACGCGACGTACGAGCAGACGCTGGCCGCCGTCGACGCGGGCGCCACGGTCGCCACGCACCTCTTCAACGCCATGCCCGCCCTGAACCACCGCTCCCCCGGCCCGATCGCGGCCCTGCTGGAGGACGAGCGGGTCACCGTCGAGCTGATCAACGACGGCACCCATCTCCACCCGGCGGCCCTGCAGCTGGCGTTCCACCACGCGGGCGCCGCCCGGGTCGCGTTCATCACCGACGCGATGGACGCGGCCGGCATCGGCGACGGCCGCTACATGCTCGGCCCGCTGGAGGTGGAGGTCAGCGAGGGCGTGGCCCGGCTGGTGCACGGAGGCTCGATCGCGGGCTCCACCCTCACCCTGGACCGCGCGTTCAAGCGGGCGGTGACCGTCGACGGGCTGTCCGTGACGGACGCGGTGGCGGCCCTGTCGGCCAACCCGGCCCGCCTCCTCGGCCTCTCCGACCGCATCGGCTCCCTGGAACCCGGCAAGGACGCCGACCTGGTGCTGCTGGACGCGGACTTCGACCTCAAGGGCGTCATGCGGCGCGGGGAATGGGTGGTCGCGCCCCAACTGCCCTGATCCGTTCCCCTCTTCGCGGGACGGCGGCCGGTCCTCGCACTGGGCCGGCCGCCGTCTCTTTGGCATGATCGAAGCCCCGGAAACCGATGGCGCACGGACATCGAGGGAGGTCGGCCCGGGTGATCCTCACGGTCACACTGAACACCGCTCTCGACATCACCTACCGCGTACGGTCGCTTCGGCCGCACGCCTCCCACCGCGTCTCGGACGTCACCGAGCGGCCGGGCGGCAAGGGCGTGAACGTGGCCCGGGTGCTGGCCGCCCTGGGGCACGAGGTGACGGTCACGGGCTTCGCGGGCGGCGGCACCGGCCGGGCGGTCCGCGACCGGCTGGCGGGTACCCCCGGTGTGACGGACGCGCTGGTCCCGGTGGCCGGGGCGACGCGCCGCACGATCGCCGTCGTCGACGACCTGTCGGGCGACACCACCCAGCTGAACGAGCCGGGCCCGCAGATCGCGCCGCCCGAGTGGAACGCCTTCCTGGACCGCTACGAGCAGTTGCTCCCCGCCGCCTCGGCGGTGGCGCTCTGCGGCAGTCTGCCGCCCGGCGTGCCCGTCGGCGCCTACGCGGGCCTGGTCCGCACCGCCCGCGCGCACGGCGTCCCGGTCCTGCTGGACACCAGCGGCGAACCGCTGCGCCGCGGGGTGGCCGCGCGCCCCGACATCATCAAGCCGAACGCCGGGGAACTGGCCGAACTCACCGGCTCGCACGAGCCCCTGCGCGCCACCCGCGACGCCCGCCGCCGCGGCGCCCACGCGGTCGTCGCCTCACTGGGCGCCCAGGGCCTGCTCGCGGTGACCCCGGAGGGCCACTGGCGCGCCACCCCGCCCGCCCTCCTCCACGGCAACCCGACCGGCGCCGGCGACTCGGCGGTGGCGGCCCTGCTGGCGGGCCTGGTCGAACACCGCCCGTGGCCCGACCGCCTGACCCACGCGGTCGCCCTGTCGGCGGCGACGGTACGGGCCCCGGCGGCGGGCGAGTTCGACCGGGCGACGTACGAGGAGCTGCTGGGCCGAGTGGCGGTGGCCGGGGTGGTCGGCGTGGCCTGACGCCCCCTTTCAGCGGAGACGCTCATCTGTTCGATACGATCACCGCTGACCACGGATCCACCTGACCAGGGATCCGTCCACACGAGGGGATTTCATATGAGCGTGCTCAGGAAGAGCCTGACCACGGCGGCTGTGGCCGGCGTGCTGCTGGGCGGCGCCTTCGCCACACCGGCTTCGGCGGCCGACGCCAACACCTGCCCGCAAGGGAAGGTCTGCGGTTGGTCCGGCAAGAACAGGACGGGAACCAGGACCGTCCTCTCCGTGACGCCCGGCTGCTACCCGTTCACGACGGCGCGGTCCGTCTCGAACCAGACGTCCTACCGCGTCGTGCTCTGGCACATCACGCCCGGCACCGGCTGCGCCGTCGGCACGCGGCTGCTCACTCTGAAGCCGCACTCCTACTCGGACAACCCCGGCTCCACCGTTACGGGGATCGAGGTCTACGCGCAGTAGTACCGCGGCCTCATGACGGTCCGCCGGCGCCGATCGGCGGACCGTTCGGCCGTCTGGTCTCTACTGCACCCAGAGCTGGTCGATTAGGGCATCGCACTGGTTCCCCTGACCGCAGGAGAGCGTGAACGTGTTCGTGCCCTTGACCAACGTCACGGGGGCCCAGGTGGACTGCCAGCCCTTCTCCAGGTCGCCCTTGGGCGAGCCGATGAAGTTCTTCATGCCCAGCGGCTGCTGGTTGGGCTTGCCGTTGACCGTCAGCGTCGCGTTGGCGTCCACGCCGGGGATGTCATAGCGCACATACAGGCGGTGCGAGCCGGCCGCCGGGATGTTCTTGACGGTCCAGGTCACGGAGGCGCCGACGCTGTTGAAACCACTCACATACTGTCCGCCGTCCGCCTTCGCCCCCTTGACGTCCGAGGCGACGGTGGCGCCGCCGGCCAGTTGGAGGTCCTTGGCGTCCGTCTTCGGCAGCTCCCCCGCCGCCGCGGAGTTGCTGCTCGACGGGCTCGGCTTGCTGCTCTGGGACTGGGTCGGGGCGGTGCCCGCCTGGTCGGAGTTCTTGCCGTTGTCCGAGTTGCCGTTGAGCATCGCCACGCCGATGCCGATGACCACCGCGGCCACCACCGCGACCGCGCCGATCAGCAGGCCCTTGGTGTTGGGGCCGCGGCGGGCGGGGGCGGGCGGCCCGGGGCGGCTGCCGGCGGGGGTGCCGCCGGGGAGGGTCTCGGGGGCCTGGTAGTAGGCGTTCGGCTGGCCGTAGGCGCCCTGCTGGGGCGGGGCGGGGGGCTGCTGCTGGCCGTACTGGCGCTCGCCGACCGTGCGCACTCTGCTGACCGCGTTCGGATAGCCGTAGCCACCGGACGGCGGCTGGGCCCCTCTGGCCTGGCCGTCGGCGTACAGGTAGCCGAACGGGTCGTCGTCCTCGGGCGTGCTCGCGCCGTTGTCGCCGGGCGTCATCCCTGGGTACTCCTCAGCAGGTGCGGGCGGATCGGTCACTGGTGTGGAATGGCGAGCCTACCCGCTCCCGCCGGGCCAAACAGGTGACTCGGATCGCACCAGCGCACTGACCTGCGCTCATCCCGCACGACGGTGTTGTTTGGGACGAGATCGTTTCTCTACGTACATCCGCTCGTCGGCTGACTTCAACACTTCGTCCGCCGTCATGCCGCAGTGTGCCCAGCCGATGCCGAAACTGGCGCCCACCCGGACGGCCCGCCCCTCGGCGCGGATGGGCTGGATGATCTCGTTGCGCAGGCGTACGGCGAGGTCCTGGGCGTCGGCCTTCCCCAGGCCGTCGGCCAGGATCACGAACTCGTCGCCGCCGAGGCGGGCCACGGTGTCGCCGTCGCGGACCCCGCGCGACAGCCGCCGGGCGACCTCGATCAGGACCGCGTCGCCCGCGTTGTGGCCGAACCGGTCGTTGATCGACTTGAAGCCGTCGAGGTCGCAGAAGAGCACCGCGAGGCCCTTGGTGCCGTCGTCGCGGCCGTCCTCGGGGGCGACCGTGTGCACGTGGTGGTCGAAGCCGTCGTACGACTCCGCGCCCGCCGCGAAGTCGAAGCCGTGGCCGGGGCCGTCGAAGGCGGGGTGGCCGTAGGCCGCGTCCAGGGACTCCAGGGCGCCGGGGTGGGCCGGGCGCCGGCACAGCCGGGCCGCGAGGCGCGAGCGCAGCTCGGCGGAGTTGGGCAGGCCGGTGAGGGAGTCGTGGGAGGCGCGGTGGGCGAGCTGGAGCTCGCGGCGCTTGCGCTCCTCGATGTCCTCGACGTGGGTGAGCAGGAAGCGGGGGCCGTCGGCGGCGTCGGCGACGACGCTGTTGCGCAGGGACACCCAGACGTAGGAGCCGTCGCGGCGGCCGAGGCGGAGTTCGGCGCGGCCGCCCTCGGCGGAGGTGCGCAGCAGGGTGCCGATGTCCTCGGGGTGGACGAGGTCGGAGAAGGAGTAGCGGCGCATCGCGGAGGCGGGGCGGCCGAGCAGCCGGCACAGGGCGTCGTTGGTGCGCAGGATGCGCCCGTGCTGGTCGCCGCCCATCTCGGCGATGGCCATGCCGGAGGGGGCGTACTCGAAGGCCTGCCGGAACGACTCCTCGCTGGCGCGCAGGGCCTGCTGGTCGCGCTCGAGGCGGACCAGGGCGCGCTGCATGTTGGCCCGCAGGCGCGCGTTGCTGATCGCGATGGCGGCCTGGAAGGCGTACATCTGCAGGGCCTCGCGGCCCCAGGCGCCGGGGCGGCGGCCGTTGCGCGGGCGGTCGACGGATATGACGCCGAGCAGTTCCCCGGAGGAGCCGCCCTGCACGCCGGGCGTGTACATCGGGGCGAAGAGCCGGTCGGAGGGGTGCCACTCGTCCTCGAAGCGGGGGGCGGGGCCGTCGGTGTACCACTGGGGGACGTCGTCCTCGTCGAGCACCCAGCCCTCGGTGTGCGGTATGAACACCAGGTCGCCCCACTGCTCGCCCATGGCCAGCCGACGGTCCCAGGAGTCGCGGGAGCCGACGCGGCCGGTGATCAGCGACTCGGCGGCGGAGTTGCCGGCGAAGGCGGCGACGACGAGGTCGCCGTCGGGGCGGACGAGGTTGACGGCCGCCATCTCGTACCCGAGGGCCTGCACGGCGCCGTCGGCGACGGTCTGCAGCGTGTCGGCCAGGCTGCGGGCCGTGTTCATGTCGGCCATGACCTGGTGCAGCTGCCGCAGGGACGCAAGGCGGACATACGGCTCCGACTCCGTCTCCATGCTCGCCCTCCCCCCGAGACATCTCAGCGAATCAAGGGTTGTCTTCGGCGCCCCTTCACAGCGGTGCTTCTTGTCGTCCTCTTACAGCCTCTCCGCCACTGAATCACAGCGCGCTGCCCACTCGGTACACAGGGTCAACAATTCCTGCCCCTTGTGACTCAAGTCACAGGGGAACGTGAACAATTGAGTGGAGTTTCTGCGTTTTCCCTGTGCGTTTACTGAACGTAAGTTTTGTCGGCAGGTTCACATGATGCACGAAGCGCCCGCCCCGCGTGGTCCTGTGGACCTAGGACCCGGCTCGGACCGGCGCCCGATGCGGCCCGCTCGGGGCGGAGACTAGCGTGACCGGTGTGCTGAAGACTCCCCCACCCACCGCCACCGCCGCTTCCGGGCATGCTGAGGGGGTGAGCGACGACGAGTTCCGGGCCGCGATGTCCCGGCTGGCCGCGGGCGTGGTCCTGGTGACCGCGCAGGAGCCGCCGCTGGACCCGGACGACCCGACCGCGCCGGCCGTCGAGGACGTCGGCATGACCGCCACCGCCTTCATGTCCGTCTCGCTGGACCCGCCGCTGGTACTCGTCAGCCTCCGCGAGGGCTCCCGCATGGACGACCTGCTCGCCGAGCAGCCCCGGTGGGGCGTCTCCGTCCTCTCCGAGAGCCAGCGCCACATCGCCGGCCGCTTCGCCATGAAGGGCCGCATCAGCGACCGCCTGCTCTTCCAGGACCTGCCGTACATACGCGGGGAGGTCACCGGCGCGCCCCTGCTGGGCGGCGCGCTGGCCACCCTGGAGTGCCGCACGGAGCAGCGGGTGCCGGCCGGGGACCACACCCTCGTCGTCGGCCGCGTGCTGACCGCGCGGGTGCCGAGCGCGGAGGGCGGGCCGCTGCTGTACTTCCGGGGGCGCTACCGGCACCTCGGCTGAACCGGACGGCTCCGCTCAGCCCCAGTTGCGGCCGGAGCGGCCGCGCTTGGTGTCCGAGCGCTGCTTCTTCTCCCGCAGCCGGCGTTCGTTGATGCCGCGGGGAATGCGGGTGGCCCTGCGCGGCTTGGGCGGGGGCGCGGTCGCCTCGGCGAGGAGCGCGGCCAGGCGGACTGCGGCGGCCTCGCGGTTGCGCCACTGGGAGCGGTGCTCGGAGGCCCGTACGACGACGGTGCCGTCGACCAGCCGCCCGGCCAGCCGCAGCAGCGCCCGCTCCTTCCACACGGGAGGCAGCGCCTGGGTGCCGGCCAGGTCGAAGCGCAGTTCCACCTGGGAGTCGGTGGTGTTGACGTGCTGTCCCCCGGGCCCGGACGACCTCGAGAAACGCCACATCAGCTCGGCCTCGGGGAGCGAGACGGAGCCACGGATGAGGTAGGGACCGGACATGCCTCCCATGTTCCCGGCCCCGCCCGGTCCACGTCACGCGGATTTCGCCGGCACGCCCAGACCGGTCACGCCCCCTCAGGCACACCCACACGGGTAAAAAAGGTAAAGGGATCCGGAACCACCGGGACACCCCTCGACGTTCTCCCGGGTGACGGTAGCTTCGTCCGCACAGAGTGCACGGATATCTAGGGAAGGGACTCCCAAATGGCTGTAAGCCTGTCCAAGGGTGGCAACGTCTCGCTCACCAAGGAGGCTCCGGGCCTGACCGCCGTCACCGTGGGCCTCGGCTGGGACGTCCGCACCACCACCGGCACGGACTTCGACCTGGACGCCTCCGCCATCGCGGTCAACACGCAGGGCAAGGTCTACTCGGACGCCCACTTCGTCTTCTTCAACAACAAGCAGACGCCGGACAACTCCATCGTCCACACCGGTGACAACCGCACCGGCGAGGGCGCGGGCGACGACGAGGCGATCAACGTCAACCTGGCCGCGCTCCCGGCCGACGTCGACAAGATCGTCTTCCCGGTCTCCATCTACGACGCGGAGAACCGCGGCCAGAACTTCGGCCAGGTCCGCAACGCCTACATCCGCATCGTCAACCAGGCCGGCGGCGCCGAGATCGCCCGCTACGACCTGTCGGAGGACGCCGCCACCGAGACGGCGATGGTCTTCGGCGAGCTGTACCGCAACGGCGCGGAGTGGAAGTTCCGCGCGGTGGGCCAGGGTTACGCCTCGGGCCTGGTCGGCATCGCCCAGGACTTCGGCGTCAACGTCTGATCGGCACCGCCCCGGCGAAGACCCCCCGGGCCGCGCACCCGCCCGGCCCGGGGGTCCTCCCCCTCACGCCACCCGGGGGAAGCGGGCCTGCAGCGTCCAGATCGCCGGGTTCTCCGCGAGGTCCTCGTGCAGGTCGGCCAGGTCGGCGACCAGGTCGTGCAGGAAGTCGCGGGACTCGCGGCGCAGTTCGGCGTGGGAGAAGGTGAGCGGCGGCTCCTCGGCCGGCATCCAGTCGGCCTCGATGTCCACCCAGCCGAAGCGGCGCTCGAACAGCATCCGGTCGGTGGACTCGGTGAAGTCCAGCTCCGCCCGCTGCGCCCGGGCGGCACGGGAGCCCAGCGGGTCCCGGTCCAGCCGCTCCACGATGTCGCACAGCGCCCACGCGAAGTCCAGCACCGGCACCCATCCCCAGGCTGTGGACAGCTCCCGGTCCGCCTTGGTGTCCGCCAGGTAGACGTCCCCGCAGAACAGGTCGTGCCGCAGCGCGCGCACGTCCGCACGCCGGTAGTCGGTCTGCGGCGGGTCCGGGAAGCGGTTGGAGAGGGCGTAGCCGATGTCGAGCACCCACCGATGGTGTCACGGCCCCCGGGTCGGACGGGAACGGCCGGTCCGGTCATAAGATCACTGACATGTCCAGATCCGCGCGCTGCGTCCCGGCCGTCGCCGCGCTCCTCGCTCTCGCCCTGACCGGCACCGCGTGCGGCGGAGGCGTCCACGGCACGCCCGGCGGCACCGGGCTGCGCGACCCCTACTTCCCGAAGGCGGGCAACGGCGGCTACGACGTGAGCCACTACGCCCTCACCCTGGACTACACCCCGCGCACCCGCCACCTCGTCGGCAAGGCGGTCATCACCGCGCGCGCCGCCAAGGACCTCTCCGCCTTCGACCTCGACCTCAGCGGGCTGCACGTCGACGCGGTCACCGTCGAGGGCAAGGACGCCCGGGTCAGCCGCGCCGGCCAGGAGCTCACCGTCCGCCCCCACGACGACCTGACCAAGGGCGAGACCTTCACCACCACCGTCCGCTACTCCGGCACCCCGCGCACCCTCACCGACCCCGACGGCTCCAAGGAGGGCTGGCTGCCCACCGCCGACGGCGCCCTCGGCCTCGGCGAGCCGGTCGGCTCCATGGCCTGGTTCCCGGGCAACCACCACCCCTCGGACAAGGCGGCCTACGACATCACGGTCACCGTCCCGGACGGCCTGCAGGCCGTCTCCAACGGGGAGTTGACCGGCCAGAGCAGCCGGAACGGCCGGACGACGTACTCCTGGCACACCGGCCGGCCGATGGCGAGCTACCTCGCCATCGTCGCCGTCGGCCACTTCACCCTCACCCACACCGAGGGCCCGCACGGCCTGCCGGTGCTCACCGCCGTCGACCCCACGCAGGCCGCGGCGAGCAGGAAGGTGCTCGCCAAGCTCCCCGCGATCCTCGCCTGGGAGGAGTACAACTTCGGGCCGTACCCGTTCTCCTCCGCCGGCGCGATCATCGACCGCCCGAACGACATCGGGTACGCCCTGGAGACGCAGAACCGTCCCGTCTTCCCCGGCGCCCCGGACACCTCCACCCTCGTCCACGAACTCGCCCACGAGTGGTACGGCGACTCGGTCACCCCGAAGAGCTGGCGGGACATGTGGCTCAACGAGGGCTTCGCCACCTACGCCGAGTGGCTGTACGACGAGGACCACGGCGGCAAGTCCGCCCAGCAGACGTTCACCGACCTCTACCACGGCGACCACGAGGCCATCTGGGCGTTCCCGCCCGCGAAGCCCTCGGGCGCCGACCACATCTCCGACAGCCCCGTGTACGAGCGCGGGGCGATGGTCCTGCAGAAGATCCGCCAGAAGGTCGGCGACGACGCCTTCTACGACATCATCCAGGGCTGGGCCGCGAGCCACCGGTACGCCACCGCGAGCACCGCGGACTTCACGGCGTACGTGGAGCGGAAGGCCCCGGGCAAGGACTTCCGGGAGATCTGGCGGGACTGGCTGTACGGAGACGGAAAGCCGGACCACCCGTAGCGGGCGGTCCGGCCACCGTGCTGCCGTACGTGAGCGGCTAGTTGACGTTCACGGCCTTCCAGGCCGCCGCCACCGCGTTGTACTCCGCGCTGCCCGACCCGTACAGGTCGGCCGCGGCCTGCAGGGTGCCGGTGCGGGCGCTCGCGTAGTTGGTCGTGGAGGTGAAGTACGTGGTCAGGGCCTTGTACCAGATCTGGATGGCCTTGTCCCGGCCGATGCCGGTGACCGCGGCTCCGGTGTAGGTCGGGGAGTTGTAGGAGACGCCGTTGATCGTCTTGGCGCCGCTGCCCTCGCTCAGCAGGTAGAAGAAGTGGTTGGCGACGCCCGACGAGTAGTGCACGTCGAGCCGGCCGACCGACTTCGACCAGTAGTCGGCGGAGCTGCCGTCCTTGCTGGGCTTGTCCATGTAGCGCAGCGGGGTGCCGTTGCCGTTGATGTCGATCTTCTCGCCGATGAGGTAGTCACCGACGTCGGAGGCGTTGTTCGCGAAGAACTCCACCGAGGTGCCGAAGATGTCGGAGGTGGCCTCGTTCAGGCCGCCGGACTCGCTGCGGTAGTTGAGCCCCGCCGTGGACGCGGTCAGGCCGTGGCTCATCTCGTGGCCGGCCACGTCGAGCGAGGTCAGCGGGTCGGCGTTGTTGGCGCCGTCGCCGTACGTCATGCAGAAGCAGGTGTCGTCCCAGAAGGCGTTGACGTAGGCGTTGCCGTAGTGGACACGGGAGTAGGCGGCCTTGCCGTCGCCGGCGATGCCGTTGCGGTTGAACGCCGTCTTGTAGAAGTCCCAGGTCTCCTGCGCGCCGTAGGCGGCGTCGACGGCTGCGGTCTGGCGGTTGGAGACGGTGCCGTTGCCCCAGGCGTCGTCGGCGTCGTGGAACAGGGTGCCGGTGCCGCTCGTGCCGCCGTTGAGGTCGTACGTCTTGTGGCCGCCGCGGCCGCCGTCGATCAGGTCGTAGCCGCCGGAGGCGGAGGCGGTGGTGCCGATCGTGACGGTGCCGCTGTACTGGCTGGTGCCCGTGCCGGTGTCGATGGCCTGGTAGGAGTAGATCTTCTTGCCGGTGGTGGCGTTGGTGACGACGTGCAGCTCGCTCGGGGTGCCGTCGCGCTGGACGCCCTTGACGACCGACTCGTAGGCGAGGACCGGCTTGGCACCGGCCGCCCAGACGACCTTGCGGGAGTTCGACGCGGTGGCCTCGGCGGTGCCGGCGGCCTTGAGGGCGGCCTTCTTGGCGCCCGCCGGGCTGACGGCCGCCGTGGTGGTCGGCACGGATATCCGGGCCTTGGCCGCCTTCGTGACGCTCTTGAGGGAGCCGTTCTTGGCCACGTGGGTGACCAGGTCGCCGCCGAGGACCGGCAGGCCGGCGTACGTCCGCTCGTAGCGGGTGTGGACCGTGCCGTTCGCGTCCTTGACGACGTCCCGCACGACGAGCTTCTCCCGGGCGCCGAGTCCGAGCTCGTGCGCGGTCGTGCCGGCGGCCTTCTGGGCCGACGCGATGGCGGCCGCCCGGGCCGAGGCGCTGAGGGGGAGCGCCGTGGCGCCGGGGGTGTGCGCGGGGGCGGCGGTGGCCGCACCGCTCTGCAAGGCGAGGACGACCATCGCGGCCGAGCCGACCAGGGCGGTGGCGCGCACGGCGGTCTTGCGGGAGGTGCGGGAGGCGTGGGGCTGCTGGCTCACTCGATCTCCTTCTGGGGCCGGCCTCCGTGGGGGCGGAGACGCGGGCGTGTCACAGCGGATGCACAGCGTTGCGGCGGGTGGGGAGAGAGTGACACCAGTAACCGGCCGTTTGACAGAGGTCGGTCAACTCTTTACCTGTTCGTGTCCGAAACCCGTGGCCGGAAATCCGCTATCCGAACGCCTCGATGATCGACAACTCCCGCTCTTTTCAGCGCACTTGAGCGGTTCGACGTCACACCCGCCAGACCAACCCCGATAAGCCACTCGACAACATATGCCGGTCGTCGATATATATAGCGGCATGAGTGACCGACCGCTTCAGGAGCCGACGCTGCTCCTGCTCACCGCCCTGGCCGACGAGCCCAGGCACGGTTACGGACTGATCCAGGAGATCGACGCGATCTCCCGGGGCCGCGTGCGGATGCGCACCGGCACCCTGTACGGCGCGCTGGACCGGCTGCTCGGCCAGGGCCTGATCCGGGTCGAGCGCGAGGAGGTCGTCGACGGCCGGGCCCGCAAGGTCTACGCCCTCGCCGAAGCGGGCCGCACCGCGCTGGCCGCCGAGGCGGAGCGGCTGCGCGCCGTCGTCGCCGAGGCGGAGCGCCGGCTGGCCGCACGTCACACCCCCGCCGCCCGGACGAAGGGAGCCCTGGCATGACGCAGCAGCCCCCGCCTCGCGCCCTCCGCTGGGCGCTGCGCCTCCACCCCGCCGCCTACCGCACCGAGCACGGGGCCGAGTTGACCGCGATCTACGCCGAGGCCACGCGGGACGCCGGCCCGCTCGGCCGGCTGCGCGAGGCGCTCGACGTCGCCGCGCACGGCCTGCGGCAGCGCACGGGCCTCAGCTCCGACCGGACCGCCGGCCGGGTCCTGGCGCAGGCGGCCCCGCTGACCGTCGCCGTCGCGACGGCGAGCAGCGTGGCGAACGTGTTGTGGCTCCTCGACCCCGCGGTCCGCGACCCGCACTGGTCGTCCTCGCTCCCGGACGTGCTCCTGCTCGCCGACCAGGGCCTCGTGCCGCTGTTCTGGCTGGCGGCGCTCACGGCCGTCTGGGCGGGACGCTGGAGCGCGGCCCGGGCCCTGGTCCTGCCGGCGACGGTGCTGCGGCTGGCCGACCTGCCCCTGCTCCTGCTCGCCCGCTTCTTCCACGCCGCCTACGCGGTCGCTGCGGTGAACGTGATCGTGCCGCTGCTCACCTGCGCCCTCGTCCTCGCCGCGCCCAGGGACCTGCTCGGCTCCTCCCGGCCGCAGCGCGCCGCGATCGCGGGCACCACCGCCCTGGCCGCCGCGCTGTGGACCGTGCAACTCGCGGACATCCACTACCCGTTGGCGGGCGGCCCCGGCATCGCCCCCACGCTCTGGGTCGCCGTCTTCGCGATCGCTCTGATCCTCAGCGGACGGGACCGGTTGCCTGCCGCGGCTCTGGCGGTGGCCCTGCTTCCCGTCGCACTGCAGAAGACGGTGTGGGTGCTGAACCCGCTGTCCCCCGCGGGCGTGGGCGCCGTGCTCGTGGTGCTGCTCAGCGGCGCGTTCACCCTCGTGCGGGCACGCCGGCACCGCGGGCGGGTGTCGCCGCCGAGCGCGGCATAGCGGAGTTCGGGGCCCGGCCGGCGGCGACGATCCGGCAAGGGCGTCCGCCGGGGCCGGTCTCAACCCTCCTGGGCGTCCAGCATCCGCGCCAGCCCCGGCGGCCACACCGGCTCGGCCTCCTCGGCCAGTTCCTGCCGGCTCCACCAGCGCCAGGTGAGGATGCCGTCGGCGGCGTGGGCGGCGGCCAGCCCGTGCCCGGTGGGCTCGCGGCGCGGGCCGTGGGCGACGTAGACGTGCTCGTGCTGGCGCACGGGGACGTCCATCCGCGTGAAGTCGTGTTCCCAGGTGCACAGCAGCGGGCCGGGCTCCAGGTCGGTCCAGCCCGTCTCCTCGGCCAGCTCCCGCAGGGCGCCCTCGCGCGGGGTCTCCCCCTCCTCCAGCCCGCCACCGGGCAGCGCCCAGTGGACGCCGACCTCGGCGTTGTCGTACCGGAACAGGAGCACGGCGCCCCCGGCGTCCACGACGGCGACCCGGGCCGCCCGCCGGGGCGTGCGCAGCACCTTGCGCAGGACCGCGCAGGGACGGCCGAGGGCGTGGTCGGGCCGGTGGTCGATCACCTCGTACCCGAGGGCGGTCCAAAAGGCCATGCCCTTGGGGTTGTTGCCGAGTACCGCGAGCCGCACGGCGCCGCGTCCGGCCGCCCGGAAACGGTCCTCGACCAGCGTGGCGATCCGCCGCCCGTACCCCTTGCCGTGCGCGGCCGCGTCCACCATCAGCAGCCCGATCCAGGGGTCCGGATCGGCCGGATCGGGATGCCGGCCCAACGTCATCACGAGCCCGACCAGCCGCCCCTCCACCCGCGCCAGCAGCACCTCACCACTCGGCTGCGCCAGTTCCCCGGCCACCTCGGCCGCGACCTGCTCCGCCCGCACGTCGTCCGGGTCCGGGAAGTCCCCGCTGAGCGCGAGGAACTCCCGGTTGGAGGCGTAGAGGGCCGTGAGCTCGGCGAGGAGGGCAGCCGGGATGTCGTGGTCCGGGCGGAGGGGGGTGAGGATCACTTCTTCAGCGCCTCGACGAAGGGGGCGAAGACTTCGGCGGGGAAGGTGAGGGTGGCTCGCGCCGGGTCTTTCGAGTCGCGAATGGCTATGTGGGACGGAGAGTCCGCTATCTCTACACAGTTGTTGCCGTCGTCAGGGCCCGAGTAGGAGGACTTCCGCCAGTTGTCCATGAGGCGCCTCACAGCTCCTTCGCCAGCCGGTTAATGAGGTCACGCGACTGTCCTTGGTCGAGTGCTACGGCCTCTACCTTACGGAAGCGCGTTCGAAAGACGCCGAGCTGTGCTTCGGAGTCGATGAAGGCCGAACCATGGGGTACGTCGCGGACAACGGTGTCCAGCTTGGGGACGAGGCCTCCCGCGTACGTCATGACGCTGGCGGCTCCGGCAAAGCCATCGAGGTCGAAGGGAATGACCCGTAGGGTGATGTGGTCCGCCTCCGAGCGCTCCAGGAGTGCTACGAGTTGAGCTCGGGAAGCGGCCCGGTCACCGACCCTGATGCGCAGGGCCGACTCGTGAACAACCAGCTCGTACGGGACCGTGATCTACTGGCGCCTCATACGATGCCGGACACGCAGCTCAAGCTCCTCGGACGTGAGTTCCGGAATGCGTGCGGAGAAGACCGCACGGGCGTACTCCTCCGTCTGGAGCAAGCCGGGCACGTAGACAATCGAGACCTCCCGCAGGAATGTGGCGTGATGCTCGAGTTCGGCGAGGTCCAGGAAGGACGTGGGCAGTAGCTGGCGGTACTCCTCCCACCAGCCACGCGTCCGGTCCGTGGCCATAGCGACCAGGGCGTCGACGAACTCCTCGTCCGTGCAGGCGTAGTGACAGGCGAGGCGGCGCAGTCGCTGCTCACTCACCCCGGCGAGCCCGGCTTCGATCTGGCTCATCTGAACCCTGTTCGCGCCGAGCAGCGCTGCCGCCTCGACAGCGGTGAGCCCCGCCGCCTCGCGCATGCGGCGCAACTCGATCCCCAGACGCAACTGACGTGCTGTTGCTTCGCGCCTCAGGACCATCAGTGCTCCTTGGATCAGCTCGTTCGGGGGTAGATTACGCGATCCACTTGCTCCGACTTACATGTAAGCCCTACGTTCAGTCACGCGACGCGCACGCAGTGGAAGCGCGTCTAATTCCCCTTTCACTGAACGGAGTTGCTGCCGCATGCCCGAAACCTGGGACTACACCCTTTACATCCCCAACGACCTCAGAGCCGTCACGATCTCGCGCCGCACCCTGCGCCTGATCCTCACGATGCACGGCCTGATCGGGCTGCTCGACACGGCCGAACTCCTCGCCACGGAGCTGGTCTCCAACGCCGTACGCCACACCAAGGGGCCGGCCGCCCTCAGAGTCCGCCGGACCCCGGAGGGCGTGGTGTGGATCGGGGCCTGGGACACCGACCCCGCACCACCGCAACCCCCACGCCCCTTGGAGCAGGTGACCGACTTGGAGGACGGCCGGGGACTCGGGCTCGTTCGGGCCTGCGCCGACTACTGGGGCTGGCAGCCCTCGGCCCGGTTCGGCAACCGGGGCAAGTACGTGTGGTGCGAACTCGCGGCGGCCTAACTCGTTGATCACGTCGACCGACCGAAAGGAGAGCTGATGGTCAGCTCGTCGCACGAGGCGATGCACCGGCAGCCGCCCTGCGGACCATCGACCCCGACAGCGCCGCGGTATTCGTACAGTTCGTCGACTCCTGCCTGGCCGACCCCCAGGCGAAGCAGATGTGGAGGGACCTGATGACGGCGATCCAGTACTTCTGGCGACACCCGCTGGCCGAGCAGGTACGTGAAGAAGGCCGCGAGGAAGGACGCGAGGAAGGACGCCTCCACGAGTGCCGTGAAATGGTTCTCCGCATCCTGGAGTGGCGGTCCGTACCGGTGTCCGACGCCGTCCGTGAGCGGGTGAACGACTGCACCGACCTCGGCCGGCTCGAAGTCTGGGCCCAGCGGGCGGTGCACGCCAAGGACGCCGAAGAACTGTTCGCCGGAGACTGATCCGGACGAAGAAGCAAGCGGGGATCAGGGCCCCACCCTGATCCCCATCTCCGCCGCCAGCGCCGGAGCCAGGTCCAGTAGCTGCCCCGGGGTGATCAGTGCCCCGGAGAGGCGGTCCAGGCCGCGGGTGATCTCCAGCGGAGCGGCCCCGCGCAGGTCGACGTCCTTCAGGGTCGCGCTGCGGAAGTCGGCCTCCTTCAGGGCGCAGTCGACGAACTCCACGCGCTCCAGGCGGGCGCCCGCGAAGTCCGGCTCGGCCAGGACGCAGCCCTCGAAGACGACGTCCTTGAGCCGGGCCTCGCGCAGGTTGAGGTAGTCGATCTTGCCGCCGCGGATCACGACCCGCTCCAGCACGGCGCCGTGCAGCTGGGTGCCGCCCAGGCGGGGGTCGAGGAGTTCGACGTCGCGGAGGGTGGCCTCGGCCAGGTCGGTGCCGATGCCCCGCAGGCCGGTGAGGACCGAGTCCAGCACGCGGGCGCGGCTCAGCGTCGCCTCGTCCACGGCACAGCCCGTCAGCACGCAGTCCATGAACCGCGCGCCCGCGCCGTCCTGCCCGGCCAGGTCCGCCTCGCGGAACTCCACCCCGTCGTAGTCGCCGTCGGGCTCGAGCTCGCCGCCCGTCCACGGCTCCAGGGGCGGCAGCCGCAGCTCCGGCCGCCGCGCACCCTTCACCCGTGCCCCGTCGCCCGTACCCGCCGCACCGCCCGTACCCGCCGCACCGGCCGCACCCGCCGCTCTTCTCGCCATGGCCCCATGCTGCACCCCGCCACTGACAGTCCGGCCGGCGCGGGCCACCACGCGCGGATGTCACATTCCCGCGCCCTCGCGCGTCCAGCGGGCAGCCGGCGTGATGCCCGGCCGCGAGCGATCCTGAAGGAGCTGAACGTGAAGAGCGACTCCTTGCGCCGAGGCGCAGGTGCGATACGTGCAGATTCGTGGTCTTCTGGCCAGATGAGTATCGGCCGAAAGGGTGATCCTCCGCCCACGGAAGCCGCGGGCCCGGCCGCAGCCGAAGGAGCCGATCCGCACCGGTGGTGGGGCCTGGTCGTCATCGCCCTAGCCCAGCTCATGGTGGTGCTGGACGCGACGATCGTGAACATCGCCCTCCCCTCCGCCCAGCGCGCCCTGCACATGTCCGACGGCAACCGGCAGTGGGTGATCACCGCCTACACCCTGGCCTTCGGCGGACTGCTGCTGCTGGGCGGCCGGATCGCCGACCTGGTCGGCCGCAAGCGCACCTTCGTCATCGGGCTCGCCGGCTTCGCCGTCGCCTCCGCGCTCGGCGGCGCGGCCACCGGTTCCGGGATGCTCTTCGGCGCCCGCGCGCTGCAGGGCGCGTTCGCCGCCCTCCTGGCGCCCTCCGCGCTGAGCCTGCTGACCACGACGTTCACCGACCCCCGCGAGCGCGGCAAGGCCTTCGGCATCTACGGGGCGCTCGCCGGCAGCGGCTCGGCGATCGGGTTCATCGTGGGCGGCCTGCTCACCGAGTACCTGAACTGGCGCTGGTGCCTGTACGTCAACGTGCCGATCGCCGTCGTCGCCGTCCTCGGCGCCTTCGCCCTGCTGCGCGACCGGCCCGGGCATCGCGAGGCCCGGCTCGACGTGCCCGGGGTGCTGCTGGGCTGCGGCGGGCTGGTGGCGGTCGTCTACGGCTTCAGCGAGGCCCAGCCGCGCGGCTGGACCGACCCGCTGGTGCTCGCGCTGTTCGCGACCGGTGCGGCGCTGCTCGCCGGCTTCGTGTGGTGGCAGAACCGCGCCCCGAGCCCGCTGCTGCCGCTGCACATCGTCCGGGACCGCGACCGCGCGGGCTGCTTCCTGACGATGATGCTCGCGACCATCGGCATGTTCGGGCTGTTCCTGTTCATGACGTACTACCTGCAGGTCATCCTCGGTTACTCGCCGGTCCGCGCGGGCCTGTCGTTCCTGCCGCTGACGGCCGCGATCATCACCGGGTCCACCCAGATCTCGGCCCGGCTGCTGCACCACGTGCCGCCGCGCCTGCTGATGGTGCCGGGCATGCTGCTCGCCGCGTCCGGCCTGCTGCTGCTCACCCGGATGACCGTCGGCTCGTCGTACACCGGTGAGATCCTGCCCGCCCTGCTCCTGATGGGCCTCGGGATGGGCCTGACCTTCATGCCGGTGTTCGCCACCGCCACCGCGGGCGTCGCCCCGCGCGACTCCGGGGTCACCTCGGCGACCGTCAACACCTCCCAGCAGGTGGGCGGCTCGATCGGCACGGCCCTGCTCAACACCGTCGCCACCACCAGCGGCACCGCCTACATCGCCGCCCATCTGCGCAGCCCCGCCGACAAGGCGACGGTCGTCCCGGCGGGCGTCGTCCACGGCTACACGGTCGCCATCTGGTGGGCGGCCGCGGTGATGCTCCTGGCCGGGCTGGTCGCGGGCCTGATGGTGACGGCCAGGGCTCCCAAGCACGGGGCATCGGCGAACGCACCGGTTACGTCGGCGGTCACGCACTGAACAGGGGCGTGGCAGTGCGTCAGGCGCGGGCCGAGGCCAGCTCCGGCTCCGGCTCCGCATCCGGTTTCACGGGAAGCGCGGCCGCGCGGCGGGGCAGCAGCAGCGGGGTCGCCAGCAGCAGGGCGCCGGCCAGGCCGATCGCGGTCCGCACGCCGAGCAGGCCGCCCAGCACGCCCCACAGGGCCGTCAGGAGCGCGGTCGAGGCCTTGGTCGTCACCGACCAGGCGGACAGAGTGCGCGCGACCCGGCCGGGCGCGGTGCGTTCCAGGCGGTAGGTGGCCGAGACGGGGTTGAAGACCCCGCAGCAGAAGATCAGCCCCAGCTCGACGCCCATCACCAGCAGCAGCCCTCCGCCGCCCGGCCACGGGAAGGCCAGGCCGACGGACCAGAGCGCGCGCAGCGTGCCGGCCACGGCCAGGACCCGGTGCTGCCCGAACCGGGTGACGAGCGGCCGGGCCAGCCGCGAACCGATCAGCCCGCCGATCGAGGGCGCGGCGAAGGCGAGGCCGTACTGCCACGGCGTGAACCCGAGCCGGCCGAGCAGCAGGACGGCCAGCAGCGGCTCGACGGCCATCACCAGGCCGTTGAACAGGGCGGTGTTGAGGAACAGCGCACGCAGCGCCGGGTCGGCGAGGATGTACCGCCAGCCGTCGAGCAGGTCACCGGCCCGCAGGCGCGCGGCGTCCCGGCGCTCGGGTCGCGGCTCCCGGCCGCCCATCGCGCCGAGGCCCAGGGCCGAGAGCAGATAACTGACCGCGTCGGCCACCACCGTCGCCACCGGGCCGAGGAGCCCGATCGCCGCGCCGCCCAGCGGCGGTCCGACGATGGTGGTCGTCCAGGCGGTCGACTCGAACCGGGCGTTGGCGACGAGCAGGTCCCCGGACGGCAGCAGCGTCTTCAGATACGCGCCGGACGCGGCGCGGAAGGTGATGTCGGCCGCCGCGACGACGACCGAGACCAGCAGCAGCTGAAGGAAGGTGAGCGCGCCGAAGGCGAACGCGGCGGGGATCGTCAGCAGCGCCGCGCACCGCGCCAGGTCCATCGCGATCAGCACCGGCCGCTTGCGGCGGAACTCCACCCACGGGCCGAGCGGCACCGCCACGGCCGCGCCCACCGCGGTCCCCACGGCGGAGAGCGCGGCGACCTCGGCCGGCCCGGCGTGCAGCACCCGGACGGCGATCAGCGGGAACGCGCCGAAGGCGAGCCACGTACCGAGCGCGCTGGTCCCGTACGCTCCCCAGAGCCACCCGAACCGCCGCCCCAGCCGCCGCCCGTTCCCCATCCCCGACGCCCCTCGCCGCTCACCCGCACAACCGATCCGCGATCGGAAGCATCAAAGCGGGCTGCCCGTCGGCAGATCAAACAACCACGAGGCCGCCCAGCCACAACCACCGGTTGTACCCCTAGGGTGTCGGCATGGACCTCGACACCGTGCGGACCTTCGTCGCCGCCGCCGACGCGGGGCGCTTCCAGGAGGCCGCCGCCGAGCTGGCGATCAGCCAGCAGGCCGTCTCCAAGCGCATCGCCGCGCTGGAACGCGGCCTCGGTGTGCGGCTGTTCACCCGCACCGCGCGCGGCGCCGAGCTCACCATCGACGGGCAGGCGTTCCTGCCCCACGCACACGAACTGCTGCGCGTCGCCGAGCGCGCCGCCGCCTCCGTGCGCACCGGCCACCGTCCGCTGCGCGTCGACATCCTCGCCTCGCGCGGCGCGGCGTCGGGGCTGATGCGCGGCTTCCACCGCGCGCACCCGGAGATCGACCTCGACGTGGTGATGCTGCTCGACATGGACACGGCCGTCGCCGCCCTCCGCTCCGGCACGCTCGACGCGTCCTTCCGCGCCGTCGGCGCGCCCGGCCGGCCCCTGCCCGAGGACATCGCGTACGTCCGGGTGCTCGACGAGCCGCTCGAACTGCTGACCGGCCCCGCCCACACGCTGGCGGGCGCCCGGTCGGTGCCCCTGGCGCGGCTCGCCGGGCACCGGATCTGGATGCCCGGCCTCACCCCCGGCACCGAGTGGACCGCCTACTACGACGACCTCGTCGCCGAGTTCGGCCTGACCATCGAGGCGACCGGACCCAACTTCGGCTCCGACGCGCTCCTCGACACCGTCGCCGACACCCCGGCCCTGGCCACCTTCATGGGCGGGCACACGCGCCTGGTCTGGCCGGCCGGCCACGGCCTGCGCCGCATCCCGGTGACCGACCCGACCCCGGTCTACCCGCACGCGCTCCTGTGGCACCGCGACAACCCGCACCCGGCGCTGGCCACCCTCCGCGCCCACCTCGCCGCCACGACGGCGGGCCACGACGCCGCCGGGACCTGGACACCGGCCTGGGCGGCCCCGCGCTGAACGCCGCCGCGCGGGCCGATCCCCGTCAGCCCCGCCCCGCCACCCGGTCCGCCACCCGTGCCAGGCGGGACGACTCCGTGCTCGGGTGGAGGCGTTCGCGCCGGTCGGCGGCGCGGTAGGTGGCGTACATGCCCTGGACGCCCAGCCAGCGCAGGGGCTCCGGTTCCCACTTGCGGACCTCGTGGTTGACCCAGGGCAGCCCGGTCAGCTCGGTGGGGCCGGCCTGGCCGGAGTCCTGCTGGACCAGGTCGCGCAGGGTGCGGGCGGCCAGGTTGGTGGTGGCGACGCCCGAGCCGACGTAGCCGCCCGCCCAGCCGAGGCCGGTGGCCCGGTCGAGGGTGACGGTGGCACACCAGTCGCGGGGGACGCCGAGGACGCCGGACCATGCGTGCTCGATCCGCACCCCGGCGAGGGCGGGGAAGAAGCGGGTCAGGATCTCCCGCAGCGCCTCGACCGTCTCCGGCTGGGTGCGGCCGTCGTTGTCGGTGCGCGAGCCGAAGCGGTACGGCACCCCGCGCCCGCCGAGCGCGATCCGCCCGTCGGCGGTGCGCTGCGCGTACATGTAGGCGTGCGCCATGTCGCCCAGGGTCTCGCGGCCCGCCCAGCCGATCGCCGACCACTGCTCCTCGCTGAGCGGCTCGGTGGCGATCATGGAGGAGTTCATCGGCAGCCAGGTGCGCCGCTGGCCCTTCAGGGAGGCGGTGAAGCCCTCGGTGCAGCGCAGGACGTAGGGGGCGCGGACCGTGCCGTAGGGGGTCACGGCGTGCTTGGGGCGGATCTCCGTCACCGGGGTCGACTCGTGGATCGTCACGCCGAGCGCCTCGACGGCCGCCGCGAGGCCCTTGACCAGCTTCACCGGGTGCAGGCGGGCGCCGTGCGGGGTCCAGGTGGAGCCGACCGCGTCCGCGACCCGGATCCGCTCGGCGGTCTGCCGGGCGCCGTACAGTTCGCGGTCCTTCTCGCCGTACGCCAGCTCGTGCGCGTGGAAGGCCTTCAGCCGGGCCAGCTGGGCGGGCGTCGTGGCCACCTCCAGCACTCCGCCCCGGTGCACGTCGGCGTCGATGCCCTCGGCCTCGGCGACCCGGATCACCTCGGCGACCGTGTCGTTCATCGCCCGCTGCAGGCGTACGGCGGCCTCGTGGCCGTGCAGCTTCGCGTACCGGTCGCGGCCCGCGACGCCGTTGTACAGCCAGCCGCCGTTGCGGCCGGAGGCGCCGTAGCCGCAGAACTTCTGCTCCAGCACGGTGATGCGCAGGAAGGGGGCGGCCTTCTTCAGGTAGTACGCGGTCCACAGGCCCGTGTAGCCGCCGCCCACGACGACGACGTCGGCGGTCGCGTCCCCGGGCAGGGGCTCGCGCACCGCGGGAAGGCCGTCGTCCGCGTACCAGAACGAGATGCCGCCGTTGACGACACCGGTTGCCGAGCTGCTCATGCGCCGGACGTTAGCCCCTGAGGGCGGCCAGTGTCTCCTTCGGATTCCATGCTTTTCCGCGGCTCCTGACCAGCGGATAGCAGCCCAGCCCGATCAGTACGGACAGGAAGTGCCCGAAGTCGGTGAAGGTGCGGCTGGTGGCGAGCGGCACCACGTAGAACGCCAGCACGGCCGCCAGGTACGGGTAGCGCCAGGGCGGGGCGATCCGGTAGGTGAGCACGGCCATCACGCCCGCGAGCGCGTAACTGACCCCGATGTCCAGGGTGTTGACAGCGTAGTGCGGGGCGTGGCCGTCCCTGATGGCCACGAGCAGGGCCAGCTCGCTGATCAGCGTCGCGAGCACGTGCGCGGCCACGCACACCGCCAGCCAGCGCAGGGTGCCGAGCCAGCGCTCGGCCTGGGCGTGGAAGACGGTGTAGAGGACGGCGTACGGCAGCCAGTGGCCGCTGTCGATCCACATCGCGCTGGTGATCAGCACCCGCACCGGGTTGCGCGACAGCTCGTGGATGTTGGTGGAGCGCTGCCGCAGGAAGTCCTCCTCGAAGTCCGGCGACATGTGGTGCAGGGCGACGGTGGTGAAGAACAGGACGGTCAGCCAGACGCAGGTACCGGGCGCGCTGCGCACGTAGGCCGCGGCCGCCCGGAGTCCACGCCGAAATCCGCCGACCCGGTTCATGACCGCCAGTATCGTCGGCCCGGTGATCGAGGTGCCCGGTGAGCTGGCCGCTTCTCAGGAAAAATTCAACGGGGCCGCGGGACGGGCGTTCGTCGCCGGCCTGCCCCGGCGGGCCGAGGAGTTCCTGCGCCGCTGGGAGCTGCGGCGCGACGGGCCCGCGATGCACGGGCTGTGCGCGCTCGTCCTGCCGGTCCGGCGGGCCGGCGGCGGCCGGGCGGTGCTCAAGCTGCAGCTGCCCGACGAGGAGAACGCGGGCGAGGCTGCGGCGCTCGGCGCCTGGGCCGGGGACGGTGCCGTACGGCTGCTGGAGCACGACGGGCCGACCCGCACCCTGCTGCTCGAACGGCTGGACGAGCGCCGTGCGCTGACCGGGGTGCCGGACGCCCGGGCGGCGGTGGAGGTGCTGGCCGTGCTGCTGGCCCGGCTGACGTCCGTGCCGGCCCCGGCGGGCCTGCGCCGCCTGGGCGACATCGCGCAGCGGATGCTTCAGCGGGCGCCCTGGGCGCTCGGCCGGATACCGGACGTGGCGGACCGGCGCCTGGTCGCGGACTGCGCGGCCGCCGTGCGCGAGGTGGCCGCCGAGCCCGGCGACCGGCTGCTGCACTGGGACCTGCACTACGGCAACGTCCTGGCCGCCGAGCGGGCCGCATGGCTGGCCATCGACCCCAAGCCGCTGGCCGGCGACCCCGGCTTCGACCTGCTCCCCGCCCTCGCCGACCGCCACGACCCCGCCGACACCGCCTGGCGCTTCGACGCCCTGACGGCCGCGCTGGGCCTGGACCGTGAGCGGGCCCGGGCGTGGACGCTGGGCCGGGTGCTGCAGAACAGCCTGTGGGACATCGCCGAGGGAAGGCCACCGGAACCGGTACGGCTGGCGGTCGGGCGGGCGCTGCGGGCATGAGCCGGCGACTCGCGCGGACATCTGCCGGCCCCTCCCCCGCACGCCCGGCCCCGCGGAGCCTCCCGGCGGGGCGGACGGCCCCCGGCGGAGGCGGGTCCGTGCACCCTGAGGAGCGGGCCGCGCGGGCCGCCGGGCAGGTCCGGGGCACGGCAGCGCTGACACGCCGCCGGACGGAGTATTCAGACTGAATGGGTATAAGCAGGTCATATCGTCCGTGATATGCATAAATGTCACATCGCTTACCTCGCGTGCACCGCCGCCCTCGTCGGCGCGGTACTGGGCGCGGCCCCCGCGGCGGCCGACCAGACGAGCCCCCTTCTGCACACCACCCACGTGGTCGGCCCGGGGCAGTCGATCCAGAAGGCGGTGGACGCGGCACGGGCCGGGGACACCGTCCTCGTACTCGCCGGCACCTACCACGAGAGCGTCAAGATCGGCACTCCCGGCCTCACCCTGCGCGGCGTGGGACCCGAGACGGTGATCAAGCCGGGTGCCAAGAAGACCGCCACCACGACCGCCGCCAAGGCCGCCGACAGCTGCGCCGAGGGCGGCAACGGCATCTGCGTCCTGGGGACCAAGACCGCGAACGTGCAAGGCGTCACCGTCGCCAACCTGACCGTCACCGGCTTCAGCCGCACCGGCGTGTTCGGCATGGCCACGGACACCATGACCGTGCGCGGGGTGTACGCCGTGAAGAACGGCGTGTGGGGCATCGCCCAGGAGCGGTCCGTGCGCGGCGTCATCCGCAACAACCACGCCACCGGCAACGGCGACGCGGGCGTGTTCCTGGCCAACACCATCAAGGAAGAGGCCGGCGCCTACGACGCCGGCCAGACGCTGGTCGTGCACAACCGCATCGAGGGCAACCGCATCGGCGTCACCGTCCGCCGGCTGCGCGACCTGACCGTCGCGGGCAACTACATCTCCGGCAACTGCGCCGGCGTGTTCGTCGTCGGCGACGAGAACAAGCCCAAGGCCGGCGACCTGGCCGTGGCCGCCAACCGCATCGTCCGCAACAACAAGTCCTGCCCGGCCACCGACCGGCTGCCCGCCCTGCAGGGCTCCGGCATCGTGCTGACCGGCGCCGAGCAGACCCGGGTCACCGGGAACCTGGTCACGGGCAACACCGGCGCCTCCCCGCTGTCCGGCGGCATCGTGCTGTTCAAGAGCTTCGTCGGCGTGACCAGCGACGACAACCGCGTCGACTGGAACGTGCTGCGCGACAACACCCCGGCCGACCTGGTGAACACCGACCCGGGCAAGGGCAACGCCTTCGACCGCAACACCTGCCGGGCCTCCAGGCCCGCGGGCCTGTGCTGACCGCCCGCCCCCTGCCGCTGCTGGACCGACGCAAGCCGAAGAGAGAGAAAGGGCGGCCCATGACGTCCGCTGAAACAGCCCCACCCCCGCCCATGCGGCTGCGGGAGCTCGTCTTCGGGGCGGCCTGCGCCGCCGCCGTCCGGGCCGCCGCCCGGCTGGGCGTCCCCGACGCCCTCGGGGACGAGCCCATGACCGCGGACGACCTCGCCGCCGCGGTGAGGACCGAGCCCAAGCCGCTGCGCCGGCTGCTGCGGGCGCTGTCCTGCTACGGCGTCTTCGCCGAGCGCCCGGACGGCACCTTCGCGCACACCGACATGTCCCGGCTGCTGCGGGAGGACGACCCGAACAGCCTGCGCGCCATCGCCCTGTGGTGCACCGAACCGTGGACCTGGGACGCCTGGCCCCGGCTGGACGAGGCCGTGCGCACCGGGAAGAACGTCGTGGAGGACCTCTACGGCAAGGAGTTCTTCACCTACCTCAACGAGGACGCCCCCGACTCCGCGGACGTCTTCAACCGCGCCATGACCCGCTCCAGCGAGCAGTCGGCGCGGGAGGTCGCGGCCCTGCTGGACCTGTCCGGCGCCAAGTCGGTCGCGGACATCGGCGGCGGCCAGGGGCACGTGGTGGCCTGCCTGCTGGACAAGTACCCGCGGATGCACGGCAGCCTGCTGGACCTGCCGCGGGTGGTGGACAACGCCCTGCCCCGGCTGCGCGACGGCGGCGACCTCGCCGACCGCGCCAAGATCGTGCCCGGCGACGTCCGCGAGGCCGTACCGGTCACGGCCGACGTCTACATCATCAAGAACATCCTCGAGTGGGACGACGAGTCCACCGCCCGCACCCTGCGCAACGTCGTCGAGGCGGGCGGCCCCGGCACCCGGGTCGTCGTCATCGAGAACCTCGTGGACGACACCCCCTCCATGCGCTTCAGCACCGCCATGGACCTGCTGCTCCTCCTCAACGTCGGCGGCGCCAAGCACACCACCGACTCCATGGTCGGCAGGCTGACCGCGGCGGGGCTGCACGTGGACGACACCCGGCCGGTCAACCCGTACCTGCACGCGTTCGACTGCCACGTCCCGGGCTGACCCGCACCCCCGCGAACACCGGCCGCCGGGCCCGCGACGCTGCGGGCCCGGCGGCCGGTGTTCTGCTTCGGCGGTGGCGTACGGCTCTAGTCGCGCTCCCAGAGGTAGAAGCGCTGCGCCATCGCGTCCTTGGGGGACCGCCAGGTCTGCGGGTCGTACGCGCTGACGTACGCCGACAGGCGCTCGCTGATGCCCCGGAACTCCGGGTGGTCCGTCACCTTGGCGATGGCCGGTCCCGGCTCCCGCTCGGACTCCACGAGGTGCAGGTACACGTCGCCGAACTGGAACAGGCTGCGCCGGGTCACACCGACCAGGTGGGGCAGCTCGCCCCGGTCGGACTCCGCGAACACCTCGGCGATGTCCGGGGCGGAGCCCGGGGCCATCCGGGCGACGATCAGGGCCTGGTGCATGGGCTGTGCTCCCGTCGTCCCGTTCAGTCGGCCAGCGCCGACGCGGGGCGCTTCCCGGCGGCGGCCTTCTCGATCTTGTCCCGGATGAGGGCCATCTGGACCTTGGAGTTCTTGTTGATGTTGCCGGTCATCCAGTCGTCGTCGACCGGGGCGTCCGGCTTCATCGCGAAGTCCTGCGTCCAGACCATGCGGGTCCCGGCGGGCACCTCCTCGTACCGCCAGACGATGTCCATGTGCGCGAACGGGCCCGTCTCCACCCGGCGGGCCTTCACCGTCAGGGTGTCCCGGTCGGGCTCGCGCTCGGAGACCCAGCTCCACACCGTGCCGTTCTCGTCCGGGTGCATGGTCAGCCGGAACGTGGTCTTCCGGCCCTCCCGGGAGAGGATCTCCACGGACGCGTACTCGCTGAACAGCTGCGGCCACCGCTCCAGGTCGTTGGTCATGTCCCAGACCAGCTCCAGCGGAGCGGCGATCGTGATCTCGTTCTGCGTGTGTCCTGCCATCTCAGGCTCCTGCCATCAAGGTGGTGTTGACGAGGTTGAGGAACTGCTGAGGCGTCCTGCAGCGCTCCGCGTCGACCGGCATCGGGGTGCCGTGCGTGTTCTCCAGCTCGCCGACGATGCCGAGCAGGCCCAGCGAGTCGACCCCGAGGACGTCGAAGCCCGTGTCCGGCTTCTCCTGGAGCTGCTGCGGGCTGACGGTGACCCCGGCAGCCTTCTTCATCAGCGCGGCGAGTTCTTCCACGGTGATCTGCGGCATGTTCTTTCCTCCTTTGCTGTGCTCACTGCGCTCTGCTGTGGGCGCGGCGGGCCGGCCGCCCACCGCGTCCGTGCCGTGCTCAACCCGCGGCCCCGTGCCGCAGCACGAGCGCCGAGTTCGACCCCATGAGCCCGCGGCTGAGCACCAGTGCCGTACGCAGCTCGGCGACCCGGGCGCGGCCGGTCACGAGGTCGAGGTCGTGGCAGACGTCGACGACGTTCGGGGTCGGCGGGACCAGACCGTGCTCCATCGCGAGCACCGCCGCCGCCGTGTCCAGCACCGGCGCGGCGCAGTAGCCCCGGCCGATGCCCGTCTTCGGCGCGGTGACCGGCACCCGGGTGCCGTGCGCACCGAGCGCGTCCGCGATCGCCAGGGCCTCGGCCCGGTCCGCCTCCGGCACCCCGAGGGCGTCGGCGAAGACCACGTCGACCTCCTCCGGGGCGCAGCCGGCCTCGGCCAGCGCCTGCCCGATGGCATGGGCCAGACCGTGCCGGGACTCGGCCCAGCGCGAGGCGCCCGTGAAGGTCGCCGCGTGCCCGGCGACGTACGCCCGGACCTCCGCGCCGCGCTCACGGGCCGCCGACTCCGCCTCCACCACGAGCATCGCGCCGCCCTCCGCCGGTACGAAGCCGCAGGCGGCCCCGGTGAACGGGCGGTACGCGCAGGCCGGATCGGCGACCTGGCTCAGCTCCTCGTACCCGAGCTGGCACACCACCGAGTACGGCGCGAGCGGGGCCTCGGTGGACCCGGCCACGATCACGTCGGTGCCGCGCCGCACCGCCCGCGCCGCGTGCGCCAGGGCGTCCAGACCGCCCGCCTCGTCCGAGGCGACCACCGAGCACGGTCCCTTGAACTTCCGGCGGATGGAGATCTGGCCGGTGCTCGCCGCGTAGAACCAGGCGATGGACTGGTACGGCCCGACGAAGCGGCTGCCCTTGCCCCACAGGCGCTGCAGCTCGCGCTGGCCGAACTCGCCGCCGCCGGAGCCGGCAGCGGTGACCACGCCGATCGCGTACGGGTCCTCGGAGGTGTCGGCCGGCCCCAGCCGGGCGTCCTCCAGCGCCAGGTCCGCCGCGGCCATCGCGAAGTGGGTGAACCGGTCGGTCTGCACGAGGAAGCGCTCCTCGATCGTCGCCGCCGGGTCGAAGGCGCGGATCTCGCCGGCCACCTTCAGCGGAAGGTGCTCGCAGCCCTCGCGGGTGACCCGGTCGAGGACGCTCACGCCTTCCTGGGTGGCCTTCCAGAAGGTGTCGGTGCTGGTTCCGTTGGGCGCGACCACCCCGATGCCGGTGACGGCCGCGCGCCGGTCATGCGGTTCGCTCATCGTGTCCTCTCCCTCGTCCGGGTCAGGACCACCGCGGACTGGAAACCCCCGAACCCGCTGCCCACGGACAGGACGCTGCTCAGCTTCCGTTCGCGGGCCACGCGCGGGACGTAGTCCAGGTCGCACTCGGGGTCGGGGGTCTCGTAGTTGGCGGTCGGCGGGACGACCTGCTTGGCGAGGGCCAGCACGCAGGCGACCACCTCGATCGCCCCGATCGCCCCCAGGGAGTGCCCCACCATCGACTTGATGGAGCTCATGGGCGTGTCGTAGGCGTGGCCGCCGAGCGCCCGCTTCACGGCCGCCGTCTCGTGGCGGTCGTTCTGCCGGGTGCCGGAGCCGTGGGCGTTCACGTAGCCGATCGCCGTCGGGTCCAGCCGGGCGTGTTCCAGTGCCAGGTCGATCGCCCGGGCCATCTCCAGGCCCTCACTGGTCAGTCCGGTCATGTGGTAGGCGTTGCCGAAGGTGCCGTAACCGCCCAGCTCGCAGTAGACGTGCGCGCCGCGGGCCCGGGCGTGTTCCAGCTCCTCCAGGACGAGCACCGCACCGCCCTCGCCCATGACGAACCCGTCACGGTTGTTGTCGAAGGGCCGGGAGGCGTGCGCGGGGTCGTCGTTGTTCGGTGAGGTGGCCTTGATCGCGTCGAAACAGGCCATGGTGATCGGGGAGATCGGCGAGTCCGACGCGCCGGCTATGCAGATGTCGGCCCGCCCCTCCTGGACCGTGTGGAAGGCGTACCCGACGGCGTCCAGGCCCGAGGTGCAGCCCGTGGAGACGGTCTGCACCGGACCCTGCGCGCCGAACCGCTCCGCCACCGCGGACGCCACCGTGCTCGGCGAGAACGCCCGGTGCAGCTGCGGCTCCGCCTCCCGGTGATCCACGTCCCAGCGCTGCCCGCGATGGCTGACCAGCACGTAGTCGTGCTCCAGCCGCGTGGTGCCGCCCACCGCGGTGCCCACCGAGACGCCTATCCGCCAGGGATCCTCCCGGGCCAGCTCCAGACCCGAGTCGCGCACCGCCTCCTCGCCCGCCACCAGCGCGAACTGGATGTACCGGTCCGCCCGCTCGACCTGCTCCGCGTCCAGACCGTGCGCCACCGGATCGAAGTCGCACTCGGCCGCGATCCGCGACCGCAGCCCGGACGGATCGAAGAAGGTGATGCCCCGCGTCGCGGTCCGGCCGTTGGCCAGCAGATCCCAGAATGCCGGAACGCCGATGCCGCCCGGAGCAACGATGCCTATGCCTGTGACCGCCACGCGCCGGGTCATGACAGAACCTGACCCCGGTCGTGCGCGGCCCCCGCGGACGCCGGCTCCGTGACCACCGCGGCGGCCCCGATGACCTCCGTCTCCTCGGTGTCCACATGCCCGAGCTGCGGCCGCGGAGCCAGCGGCCCCAGGTGGAAGACGATCCGCGCCTCCACGTTCCCGACGTTGCGGAACCGGTGCTTCATGTGGGCCGGGATCATCAGACCCTGCTCCGGGCGCAGCGCGTGCGGCTCACCGTCCAGGTCCACCTCCAGCTGACCGCACACGACGTACACGAACTCCTCGGAGTACGGGTGGTAGTGCTCACCGATCCGGTCACCGGGCTGCACGATCGCCACCCCCATGAAGCCGCTGGTCGAACCGACCGTGGCGGGGGTGAGCATGGCGCGCAGATCGCCACCTCGCTTGACGTTGGGCTCGACCTCGCTGAGGTCCACGATTTTCGGACGGGGTTTGATGGACACGTTTTCCTCCGATGTGATTGCGCCGTCGGCGACGAGTGGGGGGACCGGCCGGCTCACACTTCCGGCGAACGGCGGTCGGTGATCAGATCCATACGGGCGGCCTCACCGTCGAGCAGCTCCCGCAGCCCGGCCGGCACCTCCGGCGCGGCACCCTGCTCGTCGCGCACGTCCACCAGCCGCACCACCACGTCGTCCCGTTGGAACACCGTGCTGCGCAGCACCGGGCTCGCCGGGTCCTCGGCCGCCGCCGAGTCCGCCTGCGCCAGCAGCTCCGCCAGCCGCATCCCGCGGTCCGGCCGCGCCGGGTAGAACAGCGCCAGCCGCTTCCCCTCCGGCGACCCCTCCGCACTCACGTGGTGCACCGCCGGCAGCGCCGCCCGGGTGAAGAACATCCGCGCCGACTCCTGGTCGTCCAGGTCCCGGTGCTGCTCCAGATACGGGTTGATCGCCGCCTCCACCGCCCGCACCTCCGGCTGCCGCGACACGTGGCGCAGCGCGGCCAGCAGGTCCCCGCGCACCTCGATCGCCCGCACCACCCGGTTGCCGTGCATGAACAGCGACGTACGGCACAGCCGCGTCGTGTCGTCCACCCGGGCCTCGGGCGAGGCGTACTCCGCAAGGATCTTCGCGACCTTCTCCTCCGTGCCCGGCCGCACCGTGAAGGTCAGCGCGTGCCGGATCACCCCGTCACCGATGCGCGGGTGGGCCTGCAGCCGGCGCTGCCCCGGCTCCTGCCGGCCCGCCGCGCCACCCGTCTCCCGGACGATGTGGAACCGCAGCGACCGGGTGTCCCGGACACAGGAGTGCAGGGGCTCCACCATCCGCACGTGCTCCTCGCTGTTCACCCAGGTGAGGAACGGCGGGGCGCTCTCCCACTCGCTCGTGATCAGCCACTGCGAGGGATTTTCGATCGACTGGCACAGCTGGTCGCTCACGTGACCGGGCACCGACGCCACCTGGTTGCACAGCTGCTCGTACGCCTCCAGGAACTGCTGCTGCGCGCCGTCGTAGACGTCGACCAGCAGGACGACCCGGAGCCGGGAACCGTCGAACACGGACTGGGACACACGCTTGGACACCTGGGCCAGCGCTTCTGAGGGACGATCAGACGTCGTGGTCACCTGCACACATCTCCTTCGCGGGGGCAGAGGCCGAGCCGGCCGCGACTGACGCGACGGCAGCGTTCCTTGATCCTGTGCCGGTCCCACCACGCTCGCGACTCGTATGAACCACGCGGGTGATTGCCCACGCGGAGCCCGCGCCACCGGGCAGAGAACTCACAGGCGCCCCCTCACGCCCACCCCTGCCTCTGGAGGCTTCGATGCATCAAAAAGCCGACCACCGGGTCCCCGTCCTCATCGTGGGCGGCTCCCTGGTGGGCCTGTCCATGTCCGTGTTCCTGGGCCGCCTCGGTGTCCGGCACCTGCTCGTCGAACGGCACTCCGGGACCTCCATCCACCCCCGCGGACGGGGCAACAACGTCCGCACGATGGAACTCTTCCGGGTGGCCGGCATCGAGCCGGACATCAAGGCCGCGGCCTCACTCCTCGCCGACAACCACGGCATCCTGCAGACCCCCACCCTCGTCGGGGACGCCGGCGAATGGCTGTTCAAGGAGATCGACCCCGGCGGCGGACTCGCCCGCTTCAGCCCCACCGGCTGGTGCCTGTGCAGCCAGAACGACCTCGAACCCGTCCTCCTCGACAGCGCCCGCGAACTCGGCGGAGACCTGCGCTACTTCCACCGGATGGAGGCCTTCGAACAGGACGCCGACGGAGTGACGGCCGTCGTCCTCGACCGCGACACCGAGCGGACCTACACCGTCCGGGCGGACTACCTCGTCGCCGCCGACGGCCCCCGCAGCCCCGTCCGCGGCGCCCTCGGCATCGGCCAGACCGGCCCCGGCGACCTCTTCGCCAACGTCAGCGCCACCTTCCGCTCCACCGCCCTCGCCGAGGTCGTCGGCGACCGCCGCTTCATCTGCTGCTACCTCACCCATCCGGACGCCGACGGCGCCCTCCTGCCCGTCGACAACAAGGAGCACTGGGTCTTCCACGCCCCCTGGCACCCCGAGCGCGGCGAAACCCTCGACTCCTTCACCCACGAACGCCTGCGGCGCCACATCCGCCAGGCCGTCGGCGTCCCCGACCTCGACGTCGAAATCACCGGAAAGGCGTCCTGGCGCGCCGCCGAACGGGTCGCCGACCGCTACTCCCACGGCCGCGTCTTCCTCGCCGGCGACTCCGCCCACGAGATGTCCCCCACCGGCGCCTTCGGCTCCAACACCGGCATCCAGGACGCCCACAACCTCGCCTGGAAACTCGCCGCCGTCCTCCAGGGCTGGGCCGGCCCCGCCCTCCTCGCCAGCTACGACACCGAACGCCGCCCGGTCGCCCTCGCCACCAGCGCCCGCGCCTCCGCCCGCTCCGTCGAGCACAGCCACCCCGGCTTCGCACCGGCCCCGGGCGTCGGCGGCGGCAAACGCGGCGGCATCCTCAACGTGGTCCTCGGCTACCACTACCCCCACGGCGCCGTCCTCGGCACCGACCCCGAGCAGCCGGTCGTCCCCGACGCCCTCGCCCTCTCCGGCCGGCCGGGCACCCGGGCGCCCCACCTGTGGCTGCGCCGCGCGGGCGAGCGCGTCTCGACCCTCGACCTGTACGAGCGCTCGCTCGTCCTGCTGGCCGACTCCCCCGACGACGCGGGCTGGCACGCGGCCGCCCGCCGCCTGGCCGAGACCGACGGCATTCCCCTCGACGCCTACCGCGTCGGCCCCGGCGCCGACGCCGACCTGACCTACGAGGACGACGCCACCGACTGGGCCCGCGCCCACGGCGTCACGGCCGACGGCACGGTCCTGATCCGCCCGGACGGCTTCGTGGCCTGGCGCGCGACGGCTGCGGTACCGGACCCGGAGGGAGTCCTGCGGGAGATCCTGCGCACGCTGCTGCAGACATCCTGACCTGCGCAAACAGGAAGGCCACCTGCGCTGTGGGCGCGGGTGGCCTGTCCCCTTCGAAAGCCCCCTGTCGGATTCGAACCGACGACCTTCGCTTTACAAGAGCGGCGCTCTGACCAGCTGAGCTAAGGAGGCCCGCACGCGCGCGTCGCGCACGTGTCTGAGCAGTGTACCCAGGTCCCGGTGCGGGCCCGTCGAGAATTTCCGCGAAGTTCACAGGCCTCCAGCTACTGACAGACCAGGTGAACGCCAGGTACCGTCCTGTGCCAGTTCACCCTCGTGGACTACGCCAACCACCTTCCTACAACGGATCGTCCGGCACGTTCCTGCCGGTAGAAGGGGGCCCATTCACCATGGCCACTGTGACGTTCGACAAGGCGACCCGGATCTACCCGGGTTCCACCAAGCCCGCCGTCGACGGTCTCGACATCGCGATCGAGGACGGCGAGTTCCTCGTCCTGGTCGGCCCGTCGGGTTGCGGGAAGTCCACCTCCCTGCGCATGCTCGCCGGCCTGGAGGACGTCAACGGCGGAGCCATCCGCATCGGTGACCGCGACGTCACCCACCTGCCGCCGAAGGACCGGGACATCGCCATGGTGTTCCAGAACTACGCGCTCTACCCGCACATGACGGTCGCCGACAACATGGGCTTCGCGCTCAAGATCGCCGGCGTCAACAAGGCGGAGATCCGGCAGAAGGTCGAGGAGGCCGCCAAGATCCTCGACCTCACCGACTACCTGGACCGCAAGCCGAAGGCCCTCTCCGGTGGTCAGCGCCAGCGTGTGGCCATGGGCCGCGCCATCGTGCGCGAGCCGCAGGTGTTCCTCATGGACGAGCCGCTGTCCAACCTGGACGCCAAGCTCCGCGTGTCCACCCGTACGCAGATCGCCTCGCTGCAGCGCCGCCTCGGCATCACCACCGTCTACGTCACCCACGACCAGGTCGAGGCCATGACGATGGGCGACCGGGTGGCCGTGCTGAAGGACGGTCTGCTCCAGCAGGTCGACTCGCCGCGCAACATGTACGACCGCCCGGCCAACCTCTTCGTCGCCGGCTTCATCGGCTCCCCGGCCATGAACCTGGTCGAGGTCCCGATCGCCGACGGCGGCGTGAAGTTCGGCAACAGCGTGGTGCCGGTGAACCGCGACGCGCTGAAGGCCGCCGCCGACAGGGGCGACCGCACGGTCACCGTCGGCGTCCGCCCCGAGCACTTCGACGTGGTGGAGCTGGGCGGCTCCGTCGCCGCCTCGCTGTCCAAGGACGCCGCGGACGCCCCGGCCGGTCTCGCCGTCTCGGTGAACGTCGTCGAGGAGCTGGGCGCCGACGGTTACGTCTACGGCACGGCCGAGGTCGGCGGCGAGGTCAAGGACCTGGTCGTCCGGGTGAACGGCCGCCAGGTGCCGGAGAAGGGCTCCACGCTGCACGTGGTGCCGCGGCCGGGCGAGACCCACGTGTTCTCGACCTCCACGGGTGAGCGTCTCTCCGACTGACCTGCGGGTTTCCACCCAGGTTGACGAAAAGGGGCTCCGCGGACCGCCGCGGGGCCCCTTTCGCGTGCCCGGATACCGCGATATACCCCGGCACAGCGATCAATTCGGGCACCGTCCGTCAACCCCCTACCCAGGAATCTGCGCCCTCTCATCCCCCATAAGGGTGACCGAATGTCGCCAAATCACTACCGGGCGCTACCCTCACACGCGTGAAGCACTCCACCACCCCTCAGACGCGACGCGGCCACCGGGGCGGCCCTGCCCGCCGGATCGGCCGCACACTCGCCCTCGTCCTGCCCGTCGTCCTGGTGCTCTCCGGCACCCTCGCGGTCACCCGGGTCAACTGGACGGGGAGCCCCTCCTCGGTGCTCACGGCCTCGGACGTCACCTCCGCCGCCGTCTCCTCCAAGGCCGTCTCCCTCGCCCCGCAGGACGTGCTGCGCGACCAGCTGCTGACCGAGCTGCAGGAGAAGAACCCGGGGGTGGTCCTCACCCACCTCCAGCAGGCGGTCGACGGGCACCCCTCGCTGGCCCGGCACTGCACCTCCATCGCCCGCGCCCTGGGCCGCGCCGCGGTGCGCATCTACGGCGCGCCGCGCGCGCAGTCGTACGCCCGCCCGGTCTGCGACACGGCCTTCGCCTCCGGCGTGCTGGCCGCGCACAGCTGAGAGCGGGTTCGGAAGCGGGTAACGGCTCTTCAAGGAGCAGGTCGCAGCCGGAATCCCGGCCGGGGCGCCACGTACAGTTCGGGGCATGACCCATCCGAACGCGGCGTCGCGCCCCACTCAAGCCGTCGTCCTGGCCGGTGGCCAGGGCTCACGGCTGCGTCCCTACACCGACGACCGGCCCAAGCCGATGGTCGAGATCCCCGGCACGGGGACTCCGATCATCGGCCATCAGCTTGCCTGGCTCGCCGAGGAGGGCGTGACGGACGTGGTGGTCTCCTGCGGCCACCTCGCCGAGGTCCTGCAGAAGTGGCTGGACTCGGCCGATCTGCCCCTGTCCGTCCGTACCGTCGTCGAGACGGAGCCCCTCGGCCGCGGCGGCGGCCTGAAGTACGCCGCCGCACACCTCCCCCACCCCGACCGGCCCTGGTACGCCACGAACGGCGACATCTGGACCCGCTTCTCCCTGCGGGACATGGCCGACTTCCACACCGAGCGGGACGCCGTCGCCACGCTGGCGCTGGCCCGGCCCCGGATTCCCTGGGGTGCGGTGCGGACCGACGGGTTCGGTCACATCACCGACTTCATCGAGGCTCCGCCGTCGACGTTCGAGATCAACGCCGGTGTGTACGTGTTCTCCCCGGAGTTCGCCGGGATGCTGCCCGAGCGGGGCGACCACGAGCGGACCACCTTCCCCCGGCTGGCCCGGGAGCGGAAGCTGGCCGGCTTCACGATCCCGCAGGGCTCCTACTGGCGGGCCATCGACACGGCGAAGGACCTGACCGAGGCCGCCAAGGAACTGGCGGGTCTGGGGCGGTAGCCCCGCGACTCACGGCAGGGGAAGGGCCCCGTACCTCCGCGGTACGGGGCCCTTCCCCATGGGGGTGGCGGGGTCAGCCCAGCAGGCCGCCCACCAGGCCCGGCTGGCCCGTGGACGAGGTGCCGCCGCCGGTGCCGCCGCTGCCGCCACTGCCGCTGCCGCCCGTCGACGTGCCGCCGGTGGAAGTGCCGCCCGCGCTGGTCGGGCCGGCGCTGGTGCTGGGGGCACCGCCGGTCGGGGAGGAGCGGCGGGGCGGGACCTGGCCCGTGGTGCCCTGGGTCTGGGTCGGGGTCGTGGTGGTGGAGCCGGTGCTGTGGCTCGCGCTCGGGGTCGCCGCGCCGGACGGGCCGGTCGTGGCACCGCCGCTGGGCGAGGTGGAGGCCGACGGCGTCCGGTGCTGCCGCGTGCCGGGCTCCTCGGGGAGCGGGGAGCCGGGGAGGTTGTTGCGGGGTGCCTCACCGGGGCCGGGGACGACCACGCGGCTGGAGTCGCGCACGGCGCCGCCGAGGAGGGAGCCGGCCAGCAGGGTGAGGCCGACGGTGACGGCCGTGACGAGGGCTCCGCGGCGCAGGACGTAGCGGCGCAGTTCCCAGATGTCGGAGCGGGGGCCGAGGCGGCGCCAGGCGCTGCCGGCGAGGCGGCCGTCGATGGAGTAGACGGGGGCGCCGGCGATGATCAGCGGGGACCAGGCGGCGAGGTAGATGATGTCGGGCGCGTCGTAGGCGGGGACGGTCTTCCAGCTGACCGTGACGATGAGCGCGGCGGAGAGCAGGGCGCCGATGACGGCGGCGACGCGCTGCCAGCAGCCGAGGATGGTCAGGACGCCGACGACGACCTGGAGGAAGGCGATGACCAGGCCGGACCCGACGGGGTGGTGCAGCGCGAACTGGCGCAGGGGCTCGGCGACGTCCCAGGGGTGCAGGGAGTTGAGCCACTTGACCATGGAGCCGCGCTTGCCGCCGTCGAAGTAGACGGGGTCGCAGAGCTTGCCCATGCCGGCGTAGATGGAGATGAAGCCGAGGAAGATGCGCAGGGGCAGCAGGACGACGCCGAGGTTCATGCGCCGGCCGGGGTAGTAGGCGTGCCGGGCGGGGTCGTCGCCGTGGCGCCGGCCGGTCCGCTCGCCCGCCGGGTCGGCCTCCTCGTAGCCGTCCTCGTAGTCGCCTTCGTAGTCGTCCCCGTAGGCGTCCCGGTAGTCGTCGCCGTATCCGTCGTCGTAGCCGTCGTGGCCGGTGAACTCCTCGCCGGTGCGGGGTGGTTCGCCGTAGGCGCCGACGGGCGGCAGGAGTCGGGTGCCGTCGTCGGGGGACGTGCGCTGGTGGCCGACCAGGGGGGTCTCGACGGTCTGGTCGAGAGAGTCGTAGCCGTCGGCGTATCCGGTGCCGACGCGCGGGATGACCTGGGTGGCGCCGGCCTCGGGTGCGGGTTCCTCGGCGTGGCGGACGCTGTTGCCCCGCACGGCCTGGAGGAGGCGGTGGGCGCCGGTGTCGTCGGGGGCGGACCTGCCGCTCCACACGACGGGACGGCGGCGGCCGGTGGCGCCGGCCCGGGCCGCCGTGGCCGTGGCGGAGACGCGGGCGGTGTCCTGGGTGGCGCTCAGGTGCCGGGCGATCCGCGGTGACCGGGTGCGTTTCGCCGACGCGCCCAGCTGCACGCGGAAGCTGGCGTGATTGACGATGACCTGCGCCGGATCGCTCGGCACCTTCACCATGCTCAGCGCGGGAGCGTCGTCGTATCCCGACGAGCGGTCCCCCGTGGGTGTGCGGGGTGTTCTGGTGTCCACGCCCATGTAACCGAGTGACGTGGTGTTAGGACACTGCCTTGACGGGGCGGATGTGTCCGGACCCCGTCAAAGCGGCCCCGAACGGCACATGGGCGACGGAATTACCCCGCACGGGTGAAGTTGCGGACGGGTGTTCAGCTCCGCCTGCGCGCCGCCTCGTACAGCACGATGCCGGCCGCCACACCGGCGTTGAGGGACTCGGCGCCGCCCGGCATCGGGATCCGGACGCGCACGTCGCAGGTCTCGCCGACCAGGCGGGACAGGCCCTTGCCCTCGCTGCCGACGACGATGACGAGGGGGCCGCCGAGGGCCTCGAGGTCACCGACTTCGGCCTCGCCGTCCGCCGCGAGGCCGACGACCGTGATGCCGGCCTTCTTGTACGCCTCGAGGACGCGGGTGAGGTTGGTGGCGCGGGCGACCGGGGTGCGGGCGGCGGTGCCGGCGGAGGTCTTCCAGGCGCCGGCGGTCATGCCGGCCGAGCGGCGCTCGGGGACGACGACGCCGTGGCCGCCGAAGGCGGAGACGGAGCGGACGACGGCGCCGAGGTTGCGCGGGTCGGTGACACCGTCGAGGGCGACGATCAGCGGGTCCTCGCCCTCGTCGTGGGCGGCCGCGGTGAGGTCCTCGGGGTGCGCGTACTCGTACGGCGGCACCTGCAGGACCAGGCCCTGGTGGTTCAGCCCGTTGGTCATGCGGTCCAGCTCGGGGCGCGGGGCCTCCATGAGGTTGATGCCGCCGCGTTCGGCGGCGAGCTGGAGGGCCTCGCGGACGCGCTCGTCGTTGTCGATGAACTGCTGGACGTAGAGCGTGGAGGCGGGCACCCCCCCGCGCAGCGCCTCGACGACCGGGTTGCGGCCGACGACCATCTCCGAGGGCGACTTGCCGGCGCCCCGGCGCTGCGGCGTGCGGCCCTGCGCGCGGCGCGTCTTGGCCGCGGCGGCGCGCTGCTTGGCGTGACCCTTGCGCATCTCGGCGGGCGGGGTGGGACCCTTGCCCTCCAGGCCCCGGCGCCGCTTGCCGCCGCTGCCGACCTGCGCGCCCTTCTTGCCGGACATGCGGCGGTTGTTCGCGGCCATGACCTACCTGTTCTCTGCGTCTTGTGCGAAAAAGTGTGCGTACGTCTATGCAGTGTGCCGCCCGGAGGCCCGGGCGGCACAATCGATCAAGGACCGGTGGCTACCGCGGCCCGAGCGTCCAGCGGGGGCCCTGGGGGCTGTCCTCGATGACGAGGCCGGCCTGGCCGAGCTGGTCGCGGATGGCGTCGGCGGTGGCCCAGTCCTTGCGGGCCCGGGCGGACTCGCGCTGGTCCAGGACCAGGCGGACCAGGCTGTCGACCACGCCGTGCAGGTCCTCGCCGCGGTCGTTCTCGCCGGCCCAGTGCGGGTCGAGCGGGTCGAGCCCGAGGACGCCGAGCATGGCCCGGACCTCGGCGAGGCGGGCGACGGCGGCTTCCTTGTCGTCGGCGGCCAGCGCGCTGTTGCCCTGCCGGACGGTGGTGTGCACGACGGCGAGGGCCTGCGGGACGCCGAAGTCGTCGTCCATGGCCTCGGCGAACGCGGGCGGCACCTGGTCGGCCGGCTCGACGACGCCCGCCTTCTCCACCACGCGCTGCACGAAGCCCTCGATCCGCGCGAACGCGGACTCGGCCTCGCGCAGGGCCTCCTCGCTGTACTCGATCATCGACCGGTAGTGCGGGGTGCCGAGGTAGTAGCGCAGGACGATGGGCCGCCAGTGCTTGACCATCTCGGAGACCAGGACGGAGTTGCCGAGGGACTTGGACATCTTGTCGCCGGCGATGGTGACCCAGGCGTTGTGCAGCCAGTACCGGGCGAAGTCGTCGCCGAAGGCCTTGGCCTGGGCGATCTCGTTCTCGTGGTGCGGGAAGATCAGGTCGATGCCGCCGCCGTGGATGTCGAAGGCGGAGCCGAGGTACTTGTGCGCCATGGCCGAGCACTCCAGGTGCCAGCCGGGGCGGCCGCGGCCCCACGGGGTCTCCCAGTCGGGCTCGCCCGGCTTGGACGCCTTCCACATGGCGAAGTCGCGCGGGTCGCGCTTGCCCGTGATGCCCTCCTCGGCGGGCTGGCGCATCTCGTCGAGGTCCTGCCCGGACAGCTCCAGGTAGGAGGGCCAGGAGCGGACGTCGAAGTACACGCTGCCCTCGGCCTCGTAGGCGTGCCCGCGCTCGATGAGCGTGCGCATCATCTCGATCATCTCGGGCACGTGGCCGGTGGCCCGGGGTTCGTACGTCGGCGGCAGGCAGCCGAGCGCCGTGTAACCGTCGTCGAAGGCCCGCTCGTTGTCGTAGCCGATCGACCACCAGGGCCGGCCCTGCTCGCGGGCCTTGCCGATGATCTTGTCGTCGATGTCGGTGACGTTACGGACGAACGTGACCTCGTAGCCGCGGTGGGCGAACCAGCGGCGCATGATGTCGAAGTTCAGGCCCGAGCGGATGTGCCCGATGTGCGGGGCCGCCTGCACGGTGGCGCCACACAGGTAGATCGAGACGCAGCCCGGCGTGAGCGGGGTGAAGTCACGGATCTGCCGGGCGCTGGTGTCGTACAGGCGAATAGTCACGTGTCCAGAGTAGTGGGCGCGGGGCAGTGCCCGGGGCCCTTCCCGCGCGGAAGCGGGCCGGGAGGCCGCGGGTGGGCGCGGGAGCGGGGCTCAGAGGTTGCCGACGACCTTCCGCGGGGTGATCCGTACGACGACCCGCTCGGCGTCCTGCGCGGAGGCGGGGTTGAACTCCGCGTACTTCTTGCCGGTGTACTTCACGCTCAGTTCGTCGATGAGCGCGGCGCCGCCCTCGGTGGTCAGCTCGGCGGTGCCGCGGATCTCGGCGTACTCGTAGGGCGAGTCAGGGTCCTGGACGACGACGGTGACGCGGGGGTCGCGCCGCAGGTTCTTCGTCTTGCGGCGGTCGACGGTGGTGGAGACGAGGACGTCGTCGCCGTCGCGTTTCACCCAGACCGGGGACAGCTGTGCGCCGCCGTCGGGCTGGAGGGTGCCGAGGACGATGAACACCTTGCCGTCGATGAGGGACTTGAGCCGGTCGGACAGGGTGGCGGGCATGGGGGTACCTCCTCGGTCGGCGTCGACTGGATGCGGGTACCCTCGCACGCCCTCAGCTCACCCGCACCACGAGCGCCGTGGCCACGGCCATGAGTCCCTCGTCCCGGCCGGGGAAGCCGAGCCCGTCGGTCGTCGCGCCGGAGACGGAGACGGGGGCGCCGGCCGCCTCGGAGAGGATCTTCTGCGCCTCGTCGCGGCGCTTGCCGATCTTCGGGCGGGGGCCGACGACCTGGACGGCGACGTTGCCGATGGTGAAGCCGGCCTCGCGGACGATCCGGGCGGCCTCGGTGAGCAGGGTCACCCCGGAGGCGCCGGACCACTCGGGGCGTCCGGTGCCGAAGTGCTGCCCGAGGTCGCCGAGGCCGGCGGCGGAGAACAGGGCGTTGCAGGCGGCGTGGGCGACGACGTCGGCGTCGGAGTGCCCGGCCAGGCCAGGTCCCTCGCCCTCCCACTTCAGGCCGGCGCACCAGAGGTCGCGGCCGTCCTCGAAGGCGTGGATGTCGGTGCCGATGCCGACCTGGGGCAGCACGGGCGGCTCAGAAGCCATCGTTGAGCCTCCTGCGGGCGAGGACCGCCTCGGCGAGGACCAGGTCGAGGGGGCGGGTGACCTTGAAGGCCTCCTCGTGGCCGGGTACGGCGACGACGGTGAGGCCGAGCCGCTCGATCATGCTCGCGTCGTCGGTGACGTCGCCGGTCACGGTCTCGTGGGCGCGGACCAGGGTCGCCCGGTCGAAGCCCTGGGGGGTCTGCACGGCGCGCAGCCGGGACCGGTCGGGGGTGGAGAGGACGGGCTCGGGGTCGCCGGGGGTGGCGGCGGGCTCGACCTCCTTGACCGTGTCGGCGAGCGGCAGGGCGGGGACGACGGCCGGTGCGCCGTCGCGCACGGCCTCGATGACCGCGTCGACGGTGTCGACGGGGACGAGGGGGCGGGCGGCGTCGTGGACGAGGACGATCTCGTACTCGGGCGGCAGGGCGTCGAGGCCGAGCCGGACGGACTCCTGGCGGGTGTCCCCGCCTGGTACGACGAGGAAGTCGGTGCGCTCGGGCAGGGCGTGCGCGTCGAGCAGGGTCTTGGCCTCGGCGGCGCCCTCGGGCGGGGCCACGACGACGACCAGGGAGACGTGGCGGGAGGCGGCGAGGGCATGGACCGCGTGGATCAGCATCGGGGTACCGCTGAGCGCGCGGAGCGCCTTGGGGGCGCCCGGACCGAGGCGCACGCCCCGGCCGGCGGCGGGAATCACGGCGGCGACGGGGATCTGCGCAGGCGTGGGGCGCGAATCGTCAGACATCGGTTCCTGTCAGGTTTGTGTGCTCGACCTACGTGGGTATGGCCTGGAGGAGTGCCGGGCGCGACGCCTTGACCGGACCCTTTCCGTGACCCTGGTCGAGCCATCCGCCCGGGCCCGGCACACCAAGTATCGGGGGGTTTCTCCCGAGGTGAACGGCAGGCGCCGGAGCGCGGCGGGCGCCACGGGGACGAACATGCCGCAGCGCCCGGCGACAGGATCAGTGTCATCGGGCACCGCGGCATCGATCAGTACGCTGAGGGCGGCGGGTGCCGCCGGCCGCGTGTCAGGACGCGAGCACCTCGTCGAGCAGGGCCTCGGCCTTGTCCTCGTTCGTGTTCTCCGCGAGGGCGAGCTCGCTCACCAGGATCTGGCGGGCCTTGGCGAGCATGCGCTTCTCACCGGCGGACAGTCCACGCTCGCGCTCGCGACGCCACAGGTCACGCACCACTTCCGCGACCTTGATGACATCGCCGGAGGCGAGCTTCTCCAGGTTTGCCTTGTAACGACGGGACCAGTTCGTGGGCTCCTCGGCATAGGGAGCGCGCAGCACCTCGAAGACCCGGTCGAGCCCGTCCTGACCGACCACATCCCGCACGCCGACGAACTCCGCATTGTCCGCTGGCACACGCACCGTGAGGTCACCCTGGGCGACCTTCAGCACCAAGTAGGTCTTGTCCACGCCTTTGATCTGGCGAGTTTCGATAGCCTCGATCAGCGCGGCCCCGTGATGGGGATAGACCACGGTGTCGCCAACCTTGAACGTCATGTGACAGGTACCCCTTCCGTGGCTATCCAGGGTAACACGGATACGGCGTGTTCTGAATGGCGTTTTCGCAGGTCAGGGCATATCTCGGGGCTTGACAACAGCGACACGAACGTGCTTCGAGAGGCCTGCGGAACCAGGTATTCGCAGGTGGGAGGGGCTCTCCGGGCGGAGGGAAACACGTACGCCACAGGGCCCGGAAGGCACTGCCAAGCGGATGAACGTCCCGATTTGTCTGGTTCCAGACGTGCGACTTCCGCTACTCCGTTCGGTGGCCGGGGCCCGGTCCGGCGTGATTCCGGAATTGATCAACGGGGTCGGGCGGGGCGCCTGGTGATCAATATCCGGAGGACCGCGTATTCCTTCACCGAAATGCCACGCACGGCGCGGGGAGGGGTTCGCCGTCGCGTTATGTGAATGGCGGACGAGCGGCCCGTCAATGTGACCGGGGGGTCACTTGTGGCCTCCGGGGTACCCCCAGCCGGACGGAAGCCGGAGGCTGGGGGGAGGGTCGGGTGCGGACGCCCGGGAACGGCTCGGTAGCCTAAGGCCGCTGACAGACACTTAGGGTGGCTTTATAAGGGAGCCGCCCCTTGCGTTCAAGGAGTTGCCGCCGCCGTGAGCAGCAGCCTTCGACGCGGCGCCCTCGCCGCCTCCGCCATCGCCTTCTCGATCGCCTCGCTCGCCGCCTGCGGCGCCGGAAACGACGCGCAGACCCTCCAGGTCAAGCCGGACAACGCGGCGACCAGCGTCGGGAACATCAAGATCCAGAACGCGCTGATCATCACCCAGCCCGACCTGAAGTCGACCGGTCCGGCCGTTGTCACCGCGACCCTGTTCAACGGGGGCAACACGCCGCAGACCCTGCAGTCCGTGACCGTCCCGGGCGCCGGCAAGACCGCCCAGCTGCACCCCGCCAAGGGGCAGAGCCTGACCGTCCCGGCCCACGGCTCGCTGATTATCGGCGGCAAGAACAACGCCGCCGCCGTGCTGCCCAGCAGCCGTGAGGCCATCAAGGACGGCAACGCCCAGCAGGTCACCTTCACCTTCAGCGACGCCGGCCCGGTGAGCCTGCGCGCCTTCGTCGTCCCGGCGACCAGCTACTTCAGCGGCTGGGGCCCGAGCGACGTCCCGTCCGCCTCCGCGTCGCCGTCCACCGGCGCCCCCGGCGCCGGCAACGGCAAGCCGGGCAAGGGCGGCAAGGCCAGCCCGTCGGCGACCGCCTCCGAGACCGCCACGGGCCCGGGCGCCGGCGCGACCCCGAGCGACTCCGCGTCGCAGTCGGCGGCCGGCCACTGACCGGCCCCACCCACGCGACACGCCAAGGGCGGCACCCCTCGCAGGGGGTGCCGCCCTTGGTCGTACAGGTCTACGGCTCATGGCCTACGGCTCGAACTTGTATCCC
>NZ_KQ948853.1:0-95141 GCF_001514215.1 Streptomyces bungoensis | reverse complement strand
TCTTGGTGTCGCCCACGTAGTCGGCGCCCCAGACGCGGTCGATGAGCTGCATGCGGGTCAGGACGCGGCCCGCGTTGCGCAGCAGCATCTCCAGCAGGTCGAACTCCTTCAGCGGCAGGTCGACCTTGGACCCGGAGACGGTGACGACGTGCCGGTCGACGTCCATGCGGACCGGCCCGGCCTCCAGCGCGGCCGGGGTGACCTCCTCAGGCTCCCCCCGCCGGCGCAGCACCGCGCGGATCCGCGCGACCAGCTCCCGCGAGGAGAACGGCTTGGTGACGTAGTCGTCGGCCCCTATCTCCAGGCCGACGACCTTGTCGATCTCGCTGTCCTTCGCGGTCACCATGATCACGGGGACGTTGGAGCGGCCGCGCAGCTGACGGCACACCTCCGTGCCGGGCAGACCCGGCAGCATCAGGTCGAGGAGGACGAGGTCGGCGCCGTTGCGCTCGAACTCGTCGAGTCCGTCGGGGCCGGTGGCCGCCACGGCCACCTCGAAGCCCTCCTTGCGGAGCATGTACGACAGGGCATCGGAGAAGGACTCCTCGTCCTCGACGACGAGCACACGGGTCACGGAAGGACCTCCGGGGCGGGAAGCGGTTCGTACGGTGACGACTCGGTGGTGCCGGCCTCTTCGTCGAGGTCCGGGTGCTGCTGTGCGCGGTCGCGGGCCGCGCCCGCCTCCGGCAGCCTGAGGGTGAACGTGGAGCCTTGGCCCTCGGCGCTCCAGACCGTGACCTCCCCGCCGTGCGAGGCGGCCACGTGCTTGACGATCGCCAGGCCCAGGCCGGTGCCGCCCGTGGCCCGGGAGCGGGCCGGGTCGACACGGTAGAAGCGCTCGAAGATGCGCTCCTTGTCCTTGTCGGAGATGCCGATGCCCTGGTCCGTGACGGCGAGCTCGATCACGTCGCCGCCGGGGCCGGCGACATGGCGGGCGGCGATGCCGACGCGGGTGCGGGCCGGTGAGTAGTTCACGGCGTTCTCGACCAGGTTGCCGAGGGCGGCGGCGAGCTGGCCGCGGTTGCCCCACACGTGCAGGTCGGCGGTGCCTCCCGCGGCCATGGTGATCTGCTTCTGGCCCGCCTGGTGGCGGCAGCGGTCGATGGCCTCGGCGACCAGTTCGTCCACCCGGACGGGCTCGGCGTCCTCCAGCGGGTCGTCGTTCTGCACCCGGGAGAGGTCGATGAGCTCCTGGACCAGGTTGGTCAGCCGGGTCGCCTCGATCTGCATGCGCCCGGCGAACCGCTGTACGGCCTCCGGGTCGTCGGAGGCGTCCATGACGGCCTCCGAGAGCAGCGAGAGCGCGCCGACGGGTGTCTTGAGCTCGTGGCTGACGTTGGCGACGAAGTCGCGTCGTACGGCCTCGATCCTGCGGGCCTCGGTCAGGTCCTCCACGAGGAGCAGGACCAGCCGCGAACCCAGCGGCGCGACCCGCGCGGAGACCGCGAGGGCGTCGCCGCGTCCGGTGCCGCGCCGGGGCAGGTCCAGCTCGACCTGCCGTATCTCGCCGTCGCGCCGGGTGTCCCGGGTCATCTGGAGCATCGGCTCCACGGCGAGCTTGCCGCCGCGGACCAGCCCGAGGGCGTAGGCGGCGGAGCTGGCCTTGACGACGGCGTCGGCCTCGTCCAGCACGACGGCCGAGGAGCGGAGCACCGACAGCACGGTGTCCACTCCCGGCGGGAGTACGGGGTCGGTGTGCAAGGAAGTCCTGGTGGGTCGCTTCTGGTCGCGCTCGCTCCAGCGGAACGCCAGCATGGCGATGACACCGGTGAGCACCCCGGCGATCGCTGCCGCTGCGGCGACCGCCGCGTTCACGTCCATGCCTCAAGGTTAGGCACGGCGTACGACATGGCCACAGCCGTGGACGTGCGACCTCGAACACTCGTCGCCCAGAGTTCACCTTGGAGCCAGTATTGGTTCATTTGGGGTGGCGGAAACGGTCGCGTAGAGGGCAGAACGTGGGAGCGTGGGGTTCGCACCGCTGGTTTCGCCACGGGGCGCACGCGCTGCGTGACGGCCCCCGGAACCGCCGAAGCAGACGTACGAGAGGGAACCCTGATGCGGGACGCGTACCACGAGGAACTGGACTCGATCGGCGACGGTCTGGTGGAGATGGCCCGGCTGGCCGGGTCGGCGATCGGGCGCGCCACGACCGCCATCCTCGACGCCGACCTCAAGCTCGCCGAGAGCGTGATCGAGGCGGACCAGAAGGTCGACGAACTCCAGCACGACCTGGAGGCCCGGGCCATAGCCCTGCTGGCCCGGCAGCAGCCGGTGGCGACGGACCTGCGCATCGTCGTGACGTCGCTGCGCATGTCGGCCGACCTGGAGCGCTCCGGCGACCTGGCCCAGCACGTCGCCAAGCTGGCCCGGCTGCGCTTCCCGGAGCGCGCGGTCCCGCAGGACCTGCACGCCACCATCCTGGAGATGGGCCAGCTCGCCCAGCGGCTGATGGCCAAGGCGGCCGAGGTCATCGTGACGAAGGACGTCGACCTGGCCCTGCAGCTGGAGCAGGACGACGACGAGATGGACCTGCTGCACCGCACCCTCTTCCAGCACCTGATCGACGAGCGCTGGAAGCACGGCATCGAGACGGCCGTCGACGTGACCCTGCTGGGCCGCTACTACGAGCGCTACGCCGACCACGCGGTGGCCGTCGCCAAGCGGGTCGTCTACCTGGTCACGGGCGAGCACGCGGACGAGCTGCAGCAGGACATCCAGCCGGTGACCGGGGTGGAGTAGCCGACCGGGGCGAACGGCGCCCTCGGGTTCCGGAGGGCTCCGGACGGGAGCGCGGCGGACAGCGGGTGGGGGCTCGACGTCCGCCGGGCGGTGCGCGGGGCCGCGCGGGCGCCTCTGTGCGCCGTTGATGCGCCCAGGAGAGCGGGCATGCAATGGGTGAGGGGCACCCAGCCCCCTGTCGAGGAGTTGAGTGAGGGACCCATGGCCGAATCCCCGAGCACCACGCCCGACCCCACCCAGGAACGCGAGACCGACGCCCCCGCCGAGATCCGCAGCCTGCCGCTCGTAGGCGCGTGCGGTTGCGGTTCGGGCTGCGGTTGCGGCTGCCAGTCGGGCGCACCCTGCCAGTGCGGCTGACGGCGTACGCCCTGCGAGGGGTCCCGGCGCTGCCGGGGCCCCTCGTCGTGAAGTGAGACGTGACGCGGATTCAGTGGTCCCCGTCCGCGGCCGCGACCGCGCCGTAGGTGACCAGGCCGTAGGCCACGTGCGGGATGACGTCCGCGGTCCAGTCCGCGGCCGACCACGTCCGGGGATCGCTGACTCCCAGGCCGGCCATCGGCGCGTCGCTGGCGGCCATGGCCATGGCCCCGGTGAGCAGGCCGCCCAGCCACACGGGTGGGCGCAGGCCGGCCCGGTGCAGCAGGGCCACGGCCGCCCCGGTCGCGACCCCGACCGTGATCCCCGACAGGGCGCCCAGCCCGGACAGCCGGTTCCCGCGTTCCTCCGAGTCCGGAACGCGGTGCCCCACGGCCGTGGTGACCTTGTCCACCACGTCTTCCGGGGCACTGCTGGGCGATCTGCCGCGCAGTGCCATGTCCGCGTACGACACGGCGTTCAGTGCGGTGGTACCGGCTGCCCCGGCGGCGCAGCCGCGCACGATGCTTCGGAACATGGCGTCCGGGTCCCCCGGTCACCGCGCCTGAACCGTAGGGCGTCACGCGGCGCCGGTACCGGGCCCGGGCTCCTCGAACAGCGCGCCGACGTCGTTCCACGTGAAACCGTCCCGCCACGCCGGCTCGCCGGCCGACCGGCCGGGGAGGGCGAGCAGCACCTTCTCCTGCGAGACGGTCACCTCGTGCGAGAGTGAGCCCATGACGGCACCGGAAGCCACGGTCGTGGCGGTGGACGAGGTCGAGGAACTCGCGGTGGACGGGCTGCGGTGGCTGACCGGAGCGGCGCGTGAAACCCCCGGTGGAGGCCTCGCCTGGACGACCAGGCCCTCGGACGGCGAGCTGAACCCCACGCTCTACAGCGGTACGGCCGGTAACGTCCCGGTGCTCCTGGAGGCGTGGCGGCACTTCGGCGACGACTCCTACGCCGACGCCGCACTGCGCGCGGCCCGCAGCCTCGCGGACGCCGTCGACGGCATCGACGACGACTCGCTCTACTTCGGCCGCACCGGAATGGCCCTCATGCTGCGGACCCTGCACGAGGAGTTCGGCGACCCGGCCGCCGGCGCCGCCGCGGACCGCGCGCTGGGAATCGTGCGGTCGCGGTTCGACGGCACCCGCTGGGGCGACCTGTTCGAGCTGATGGGCGGCAACGCGGGCATCGGCCTCGGGTCCCTCCTGGCCGGCGACGCCGACCTGGCCGTCCTCGCCCTGGAGCCGTACCTGCGGACGGCGGAGCGGACCGCGGCGGGCGTCCACTGGCCCTGGCGCGCGGGTGTCGACGCCCGTCTGCACCACGTCTCGCACGGCACGCTCGGCATCGTCCTGGCGCTGGCCCGGGCCGGCGAGCGCACCGGCCGTGCCGACCTGCTGGAACTGGCGCTGGCCGGTGCCGTGGACGTGGTGGCCCGTGACGAAGGGGGGCCGGAGGGCTTCCTGGTGCCGCACTCCACCCCGCAGTACCGGCCCGACGTGATCGAGCCCGTCAGCTACGGCTGGTGCCACGGCCCGGCCGGCGACGCCCAGGCCTTCCGGCTGCTGCGTGACGTCACGGCCGATCCCGTCTGGTCGGCCCTCGCCGACCGCTGCTGGCACACGGTCACCCGCTCGGGCCTGCCCAGGCGGCTGCGCCCCGGCTTCTGGGACAACAACGGCCGCTGCTGCGGCACCGCGGGCGTCCTCGCCCTGGCCTGCGACCGGATCGCCGAACAAGGGGACCCGTACGACTTCGCCCACGTCCTCGTCGCGGACCTCGCCGCCCGCGCGATCCGGGACCGCGACGGCGCGCGCTGGTCCAACGTCGAGCACCGGGAGACCCCGAGCGACCTCGAACCCTGTGTCGGCTGGGCGATGGGCAACGCGGGCATCGTCCGCGAACTCCTGCGCTTCGTAGGGCTGAGCCGCGGCGGTGCCCCCCGGTACGCCTGCGCCTGGCCGGACCAGCCCCCGGTCTCCGTGTCCTGACGGGGGCGCGGAATTGATCCCGTGTCAGGTGACCGGCCCGACTGTCACACTCCGCGCCGTGACGACTGACAGCTCCGGCCCGACCCTGACCATCGGCGAACGCGACAGTGAACTCAGCGACCGGCTGACCGAGGAACTGATCGCCTTCGACACGGACGCCACCGGTGCGGCCGACCGCGGCACCTTCTCGGTCAAGGTCACCGATAGGGCGGGTGAGCTGGTCGGCGGACCCACCGCCTGGACCTGGGGCGGCCTGTGCGGCGTCGAGCTCCTGTGGGTGCGCGACGACAGCCGCAGGGACGGGTGGGGGCAGCAGCCTCCTGCAGGCGGCCGAGGCCGAGGCGCGCCGCCGGGGCCGCGATCGCGTCGCCGTGTCGTCCTTCACGTTCCAGGCCCCCGGCTTCTACGAACGCCACGGCTACGCCGAGACCGGCCGGACCCTCGGCATCTCCGGAGGACACGCGGACGTGCACCTGTTCAAGTCCCTGGGGACGGCGGTGCACTCCGCCCGCTCGTAGCGGTGGACCGGGCCAAGGCCCCTGCCGGCGGGCCGACCCGCGGGCAGGGGCGTTGATCAGGCCGGGCCACCGGGCGGCCCGGCGACGGGCCGTCAGGCGGTCTCGGCCGGCTTCTGGCGGGGCAGGGCGAGGAGCAGCGCGGTCGCGACGGCCGCGATGACCAGGTTGAGGATCGCCGCCGTGCCGAACGCGTGCGCGTACTGCGCCACTCGGCTGCCGTGCGGCGTCAGGGCGTCGAAGAAGAACACGCCGATGACCGCGACCCCGACCGCGCCGCCGACCTGCTGGCCGGTGGACAGGACGCCGGAGGCCATGCCGACCTCGCTCGGACGGATCCGGCCGAGCACCGTGTTCAGCAGCTGGGGGAGCAGCAGGCCATTGCCGAGACCGACCAGGGTCAGCGGCGCGATCAGCGGACCGGCCGAGAGCCGGGCGCCCTCGGCGAAGGCCATCAGCAGCGTGGCGAGGAACCCCGTCGCGGCCAGCACGCTGCCGATTTCCAGCACGCGCCGGCCGTGGCGCGGCGTCCAGCGCGCCGCCAGCAGGCTGGTGGCGAAGAAGGCGACGGCCAGCGGTGTGTACTCGAGCCCCGCGCCCAGGGCGGACATCCCCAGACCGTCCTGCAGCATCAGCGAGAGGATCAGGAAGAAGGAGTTCACACCGGCGTAGGCGACGACCACGAGCGTGATGCCGACGGCGAACGAGCGCTCCGCGAACAGCCGCAGGGAGACCAGCGGGGCGCGCCCGGCCCGTTCCGCCCGGCGCTCGACGACGACGAACAGCGCGAACGCGACGGCGCTGCCGGCGAGGCTGGCCCAGGTCCAGGCCGGCCAGCCCGCGTCGCGCCCCTCCACCAGCGGGATCACCAGGAGGAACAGCGCCACCGTGAGCACCGCCAGACCGGGCAGGTCCAGCGAACGGGCCTGCGGCGCGCGGGTCTCGGGCACCATCCGCGCCGCCAGCGCCAGGGTGATCAGGCCGATCGGGACGTTCACCCAGAACACCGGGCGCCACGTGGTTCCGAACAGGTTCGCCGCGATGAGCAGGCCGCCGACCAGCTGGCCCAGGATCGTCGACACGCCGATCACCGAACCGAGCGCGCCGAACGCGCGGTGCCGCTGCTGCGCCGGGATCAGGACCTGGATCATCGAGAAGACCTGGGGGAACATCAGCGCCGCGCTCAGCCCCTGGGCGAGGCGTGCCCCGATGAGCACCCCCGCGGTCGGCGCCAGCGCACAGGCGACCGAGGTGAGGGTGAACAGGGCCATGCCGAGCATGAAGAGCCGCTTGCGGCCGTACGTGTCACCGAGCCGGGCCCCGGTGATCAGAGCCACGGCGTAGGTGATCTGGTATCCGGCGACGATCAGCTGGATCTGACCGTCGGAGGCGTGCAGGTCGGCCTGGACGGCCGGGGCGGCGACCAGCACGATGAAGGTGTCGAGGATGGCCATGAAGCTGCCGACGAGGATGACCGGCAGCGCCCGCCAGGGCGATGCGGCCGACTGCGCCCGAGCGGCCCGCCCGCCGGTCGGCTGCGGCGCGCTCGTCGGTTCCTGGGCGGCGGCCGTGTCGGCCTTTCGGTGCGTCATGTTCGCCAGCGTTCCATCGCCTTCGGCCGCTGCACATGGGCGCGGATATGCTAGTGGTGGCGGCACCACCATCGAGGACTACGGTCCGTACCGGGGGATGGGATGGACAGCACGGCGCAGCGCCAGGAGCTCGCGGATTTCCTCCGCGCCCGGCGAGGGCAGCTCTCACCACGTGACGTCGGGATCGAGCCGGGGCCGAGGAGACGGACTCCGGGGCTGCGGCGCGAGGAGGTCGCGCACCTGTCCGGGGTGAGCGTGACCTGGTACACCTGGCTCGAACAGGCACGTGACATCACGGTCAGCCGGCAGGTGCTCGACAGCCTGGCGCGGGCGCTGCACCTGACGACGGCCGAGAAGCTGTACATGTACCGGCTGGCCGACACGCAGGGTGTCGTGCGCCAGGAGGCCGCCGACGCGCCGAGCGCCGAGCTGCAGCGCCTGGTGGACGCGCTGAACCCGTACCCGACGTACCTCATCGGGCCGAGCTGGGACCTGCTGGCCTGGAACGCGGCCGAGGCCGGGCTCATCGGCGATCCCGGCCGGCTGGCCGGCCACGAACGCAACATCATCCGGATGGTGTTCACCGACCCGGAGACCCGCCGACTGCTGGTGGACTGGCGCGCCCAGGCCTCCGGGCTGCTCGCCCAGTTCCGCGCGGACGCCGCCCGCAACCTGGGCGACCCGCGGTTCGAGCAGCTGAGCAACGAGCTGTACGCCGTCAGCGACGAGTTCCGGGAGTTGTGGGACGAGCACCGCGTGGCCGACTTCGGCTCGGCCCGCTGGGAGTTCGACCACCCCCGGCTCGGCCGGCTGGCCGTGGACTACGTACGGCTCGCCGCGCTGCAGTCCCCGGGGGTGAAGCTGTTCACCTGCCTTCCGGCCGACCCGGAGACGGAGGCGAAGCTGCCCGCCCTGGCCGACCCGCACCACGCGTTCGGGCCGGTCGGCGCCGAGGCCGTGGCGGGAGGGTTCCGGGGAGCCCCGCGGGGCGATCAGCGGGTCAGGGCCGCCCGCTGATCACCGTCCGTCGCCGGATGCTCAGCCCTGTCCCTCCGAGAGCAGCGTCACGACCGTGACATCGCTCGTGCGCGACGTCAGCGCGCGGACCGTGATCGTCCCGCGTCCCGCGTGGCGCAGTCGGCGTGCCTCGTCGCCGATGCCGGTGGGCGCGTCCTCGATGTGCCGCGTACGCGGGTCGTTCCGCACGGCGTCACGCAGTTCCCGCAGGGTCGGGTCGTCCGGGTGCCGGGCGAGCGCGAGACGCAGGTCCGCGAGGAGGTAGGGCGCCCAGTCCCGTTCCCAGTTCAGCAGGACGTCCTCGCGGGCCTCGGCGGACAGGAGCGCCCACTCCGTCATGTTGGCCGGTGGCCTGCCGGACGGGAACATCTGCGTGAAGGCGTCGTTGCCCGCGATGAGTTCGCCGGCCGGAGAGCAGACGTAGGCCGTCTCCGTGTGGCAGCGGACCCAGCGGTGCCAGTGCGGTGAGGCGGGTCCCGCCGACAGCACCGGATCGGTCCTGAACAGGTCCAGGTGGGCGATGCGCAGATGGTGGTCGCTGAAGCGCAGGGTCGCGGCGACCCGCAGGAAGAGTTCGGGCGACGGAACCAGGACGCCGTTCTCCAGTTTCTGGTACGTGCCCGTACCGCCGCGCAGCGCCTCGTCCATGTCGGATTGGCGGAGGTGTCCAGTGCGTGAACGCCGTGTGGAGATACGTGGCGGCAACCCGATTAACTCCCGGGTGCCCTTTGCGCGATACCTCCGGAGAAGCTCCTGGTAATCGCGGTCTGTCGGCCGCTTCCGATTCATCATTTCCCCCGTTCCGGATAGCCCGATCATCTCGGGCCATCGATGGATCCCGCCTGGGATTGTTGCTCATTCAACCCCACGTAGCGGAATAAGTGACTCCATTTCAGCTCCGTAGTGCGGTGCGCTCTGGGCGGTGCCGGCACGAGACGCACCCCGATGGCACGCACTATATGTGCGCTCACAAGCCTGCCGTTGCCATCCACTGGCCACCCCTGAACCATTGTGTCCAGAACCGATCGGGCGCCCGCCCAGTTCTGACCGCAGGCGAAGCGACGCGGGACACGCCGGAAGCAAAAAGTCGTCAATTATTTCTTTGAGATGTCTTCAATCACGGGGGAACCCCGAACCACTCGGGGAGAAATGGTGGCTCAGTCATGCCGCTGAATCGCGCGGTAATCGGCCGCAGTACCAAATCGGAAGCCGTCCTGGTGGTCACCGAGGACACGTTGCGCGATGCGGCGGCTCAGTTCGAGGAACCGCTCGCGGCCTATCGGGATCCGGAGGCGGCCCGTTCGCTCGGGCACCCCGCGCCGATCGCACCGCCCGCGTTCGCCTCGCGCCTGTGGTTCCGCATGGTGTGGGCCTGGCCGATGTACGAACCCGACCTCGGGCGCAAGCCCGGCGCCAACCTGCTGCTGGCCGACCTGCACACGGTCTCGTTCCGCCCGATCCGCCTCGGCGACCGGCTCACACTGACCTCGACCGTCGCGGACATCACCGAGATCAGCCGGCAGCGCGACATCATCCACATCCAGAACGAGATCGCCACCGAGGACGGCGAACCGGTGTGCGGCACGGGCTACAAGTTCGTCATCTCCCACGCGGACACCTTCGATCCGGCCGCCGGGACCGAGACGGAGGGTGTGGCATGACCGCCAAGGTGCGCTACGAGGACATCCGTGTCGGACAGGCACTGCCGGACAAGGAGGTCGCGGTCGACCGCCTCGCCCTGCTGCTCTTCGGCGGCCAGACCATGCGGCTGGACTTCGCCGCGACCCACTGGAGCGAACGCATCTCGCGGTCCGTGGGACTGCCCGACGTGATCATGCACGGACCCTTCACGCTCGGCAAGGTGCTGGAGATCGTCAACGGATGGACCGGCGACCCGGGCGCCCTGGTGGAGCACCGCATCCGCCTGGCCCGGCCGGTGCCGGTCCCGGACGACGGGACCGGAGCGGTCTTCCGGCTCTCCGGGACCGTCGAGGAGAAGCTCTCCGACCACCGGGTGCGGATCGGGGTGACCGCCGCCTCACCCGAGGGCCAGGTGCTCGCCACCCTGCAGGCCACCGTCCGGCTCGCCTGAGAACCCGGGCGGGTGCCGGGCCGTCGGCCGGGCACCGGCCCTCGAGCCCGTCGGCCGGGCGCGCGCCGCTGCGCCCCCCCCTGCGCGCACACCGCCGTGTGCGCGTGGCGCCCGGACGACCTGTGACACCGCACCGGCCGGGTTCTGGTGCCGGCCGGGTCGGGCGACGGAAGTGCCGTCCGTCCCATCGACGTGACCACCGTCCCCCGCCGGACGGGTGCGGTCCCTCTGCACAGCCTCGCGCGCGCCGGCCCGCGGCGTGCTCGCACGCGGTCCGCGTCGAGTGGCGGCGGCTCCCCCACCCGACTTCCCGAGGCGCGCCCCGACCGGCTGCCCAACGCCCTTGAACCAGGAGTATTCGAGTGCGCACCCTGCTTGTCGACAACCACGACTCGTACAGCTTCAATCTCTTCCAGCTGATCGCCCAGGTCACCGGCGTCGACCCGCTGGTGGTCGTCAACGACGACCCCGCCCTGGCCCGGATGCCGCTGGACGGGTTCGGCAACATCGTCATCTCGCCGGGACCCGGCCGGCCGCAGAACGGCCGCGATCTCGGGTACGCCGGCGACCTCCTGCTGCGCACCGGCCTGCCGGTACTCGGTGTGTGCCTGGGCCACCAGGCCATCGCCCACCTGGCCGGCGGTTCCGTCATTCCCGCTCCGCAACCGCGGCACGGCCATCTGACCACGGTCAAGCACGCGGACGACGAGCTGTTCGCGGGGATTCCCACCGAGTTCACCGCGGTGCGCTACCACTCGCTGTGCGTCCAGGAGCCGCTGCCCGACACCTTGATCGCCACCGCCCGCGCCGAGGACGGCGTGATCATGGCACTGCGCCACCGCGACCTGCCGCGCTGGGGCGTGCAGTTCCATCCGGAGTCGATCGCCTCGGAGTTCGGGCGGGAGATCGTCGCCAACTTCACCGAGCTGAGCCACCGGGCCGCGGCCACGCGGGCCCGGGCCGCCGCGCAACCGCCGGCCGCGCAGGTCCGGGCCGACGCACAACCACCGGCCACGCAGGTCCGGGCCGGTGAGCAGCCGGGGGCCGCCGGGTCCGGCCCGGTCGGCCGGCTGCGGGTGCTGAGCACCGATCTGCCCGAAGCGGTCGACACCGAGGCGGTGTTCCTGGAGCTGTTCGCCGACAGCCCGAACAGCTTCTGGCTCGACAGCAGCCGGGTGGAGGCGGGACTGTCGCGCTTCTCGTTCCTGGGCGACGCCACCGGGCCGCTGAGCGAGGTGCTCACGTACCGGGTCGACGCCAAGGCGGTCAAGGCGCGCGACGCCTCCGGCGTCCGCGTGCTCAGCGGCAGCGTGTTCGACGTGCTGGAGGCGCGGCTGCGCGAGCGCGCGGTCGATCCCGGCTCGCTGCCGTTCGACCTGACCGGCGGCTACGTCGGCTACTTCGGCTACGAGCTCAAGGCCGAGTGCGGCGCGAGCGCCCGGCACACCGCCGACACCCCGGACGCGGCCTGGATGCTCGCCGACCGGCTGATCGCCGTCGACCACCTGGAGAACCGCACCTACGTGCTGTCCGTCCACGACGAGCGGACCGAGGACGAGGCCCGCGCCTGGGTCGAACGCACCGCGGCCCGCCTGGTGCAGCTGCACCCGGCACCGGCGGTGGAACACGCCGACGCGGGCCCGGCGGCCGACCCCGCCGCGTACCTGGTGCGCGGGCAGGCCGGTTACGAGGACGACGTCCGCGCGGCGCAGCGCCAGCTGATCCGCGGCGAGAGCTACGAGATCTGCCTGACCAACAAGCTGCACCTGCCCTTCGAGGACGACGACACGGCGTTCTACCGCCGGCTGCGGCGGCTGAACCCGGCGCCGTACTCCGCGATCCTGCGCATCGACGGAGTGACGGTGTTCTGCTCCTCACCGGAGCGCTTCCTGCGGATCGAGCGGGACGGGCGGGTGGAGAGCAAGCCGATCAAGGGCACCGCCCCGCGCGACGCCGACCCGGAGCGGGACGCCCGGCTGGCCGCCGGGCTCAGGGCGGACCCGAAGACGCAGGCGGAGAACCTGATGATCGTCGACCTGCTGCGCAACGACCTCGGCCAGGTGTGCGAGGTCGGCAGTGTGCACGTCGATCCCTACATGGCCGTCGAGAGCTACCAGACGGTGCACCAGCTGGTCTCCACGGTCAAAGGGCGGCTCCGGCCCTCCGTCGGCGCCGTCGAGTGCGTGCGGCGCTGCTTCCCCGGGGGCTCCATGACCGGCGCGCCCAAGCTGCGCACCATGGAGATCATCGACCGCCTCGAGACCGAGGCCCGCGGCGTCTACTCCGGCACCCTCGGCTACTTCGGCCTGTCCGGCGGGACCGATCTCAACATCGTGATCCGCACCGCCGTCCGCAAGGGCGACGATCTGAGCATCGGGGCCGGGGGTGCCATCGTGCTCGACTCCGATCCGCACGACGAGTACCAGGAGATGATCCTCAAGGCCGACGCCCCGTTGCGCGCCTACCGTGCTCCGCTCCCGGCTCGGACGGGCACCCCGGCCCGATGAACACCTCCCCGCCGGCCCGGGCAGGCCGCTACGTCTGGGATCCGTCCGCCGGCCCGCACGGCGGCCTGCTGCCCGAGCGGACCGCGGACCCGGAGCCGGCCGCGGCCACCTCGCTCGTCGCCGACTCATGGCTGGTCGAGGACGGCAGGGTACGGGCGCTGCCGGCCCACGCGCGCAGGTTCCGGGACACCGCGGGCCGTCTGCTCGGTGTGCCGTCCGCCCAGGTCACCGATTTCCTTCGGGCAGCCGTGGGCCTGCTGCCGCCCCGGGGCCGCTGGTTCCCCCGGGTCGAGGCCCGCCCGGGTGCGCACGGTACGCGCCTGGTCCTGTGGCTGCGCCCGGCCCCGCCGCGCGGCGGGCCCGTGGTGCTCTGGAGCCCCGGCATGGCGGACCCCCGGGAGCTGCCGTGGGCCAAGGGGCCGGATCTCGTCCTGCTGGGGCGGCTGCGCGAGGCGGCCCGCGCGGCCGGCGCCGACGAGCCGCTCCTGCTGTCCGCGTCCGGGCACGTCCGCGAGGGCGGCACCACCAGCCTCGTCTGGTGGCGCGGTACGACCCTGTGCGCCCCGCCGCCCGGGCCGGGCCTGCTGCGCGGAGTGACCCGGGCGCTCCTGACCGCCGAAGTGGCCGAAGCCGGCCACCGGGTGGTCTTCGAGACGGCCACCGCGGCCGACCTCGCCGGCGTGCCCGTGTGGGCGGTCAACGCCCTGCATGGCATCCGGCCGGTCGCCGGCTGGCTGAACGCGGCCGACGAACTCCCGGCACCCCCGGACTCGTCGGCCCAAGCAGAGCGCTGGCAGGCGCGCCTCGATCGGCTCGCCCTGCCCGCCCACCCCGGCCTGGTGCCCGACGCCGACGATCCGGCGCCGGGCACCGCCGGGGCCCTTCCTTCCGCCGAACCGCAGCATCGAGGCTGACATCGCATGTCCACCGAGACCCTCACGCAACGACCGAGTCATGAGCGCGACCTGCTGGCCCAGCTCACCCTGCGCTGGGGCCGACGCGTCGCGGTGAAGAAGGACGAGCTCGACCTCGACGGGCACTTCGACCCGGACCTGCCGGATTTCCCCGAGCACCTCGTGCCGGTGCTCGAGCTGCCCGGCGTCGAACCGCTCGACCGGCCGGCTCACCGGCGCGTGCTCGCCGCCGCCTGGATCGCGTACAACGCCAAGACCGCGGCGATCGAGAACGAGATCATCCTGCCGGCCTGCCGGCTGATGCTGGAGGACCGCATACCGGTACGGCGCGACGACGTGTCGTACACCGCCCTGCACCAGACCATCGTCGACGAGCACTTCCACATCCTGATGTGCCACAACGCGGTCGGTGTCACCAAGCGCCGGCGCGATCTCGGCGGCCTGGCCTTCGACCCGCGGGGCTGGGCGGTGGTGCGGGGCCTCGACCGGGCCCGCGAGGGCTTGGCGGGCTTCGAGCGCGACCTGGTCGAGATCGCGTTCTCGCTGGCCGCCGAGACGACCATCAGCGGCTTTCTGTCGAGCCTCGCCACCGCGCAGGACATCCAGCCGATGAACCGGATCACGGTGGACATGCACCGGCGCGACGAGAGCGGACACGCCGTCGTGTTCCGCGAGCTCGCCGGATCGCTGTACCGCTCGCTGGACGGTCCCGGGCGCGCGCTGTTCCGCGACGCGCTGATCAGCGGACTGGCCGCGTTCCGGGCCGCGGACGTCGATCCCTGGGTCGAGGTCGCCGCGGCCGGCGATCTGCGGATCGAGCCCGGGCAACTGGCCGAGTGGGCCTCCGGCCGCCCGGCCCCGCGGCGCGACACCGGCCCGCTGCAGCTGCTGCTCGACGACCTCGGCATCGACCAGTCGCTCGTCGACGCGGTGCCGCAGGGCGGCTGAGCCGGAGCGCGCCGCCGCGTTCGATCCGTCACCACGGAAATCGAGGAGAAGATGTTCACCCTGACCGACGAGCTCCAGGACATCGCCCGTACCGCGCGGGACTTCGCCGAGGAGCACCTGGCCCCGAGCGCGGTGGAGTGGGACGAGACCCACCACTTTCCCGTCGACACCCTGCGCAAGGCCGCCCAGCTCGGCATGGGCGGCATCACCGTACGGGAGGAGGCGGGCGGTTCCGGCCTGTCCCGGCTGGCCGGAACCCTCGTCTTCGAGGCGCTGTCCACGGGCTGCCCGACCGTGGCGGCGTACCTGTCCATCCACAACATGGTCGCCACGATGATCGACACCTTCGGCGACGCCCGGCAGCGCGACCGCTTCCTGCCCCACCTGTGTTCGATGCAGTTCCTGGCCAGTTACTGCCTGACCGAGCCGGGCTGCGGCTCGGACGCCGCCGCACTGCGCACCATCGCGGTGCGCGACGGTGACGCGTACGTGCTGAACGGCGTCAAGCAGTTCATCTCCGGTGCCGGTGCCTCGGACGTCTACCTCGTCATGGCACGCACCGGCGGCCCCGGCCCGGACGGCATCTCCGCACTGCTGGTCGAGGCCGGCACACCGGGTCTGTCCTTCGGTCCCGAGGAACGCAAGATGGGCTGGCACGCGCAGCCCACCCGCCAGGTCGTGCTGCGCGACGTGCGGGTGCCGGCCGCCCACCTGCTCGGCGGCGAGGGCCGCGGCTTCCGTATCGCGATGGCGGGCCTGAACAGCGGCCGGCTGAACATGGGGGCCTGCTCGCTCGGCGGCGGTACGGCCGCGCTGGAGCGCACCGTCGCCTACCTGCGCGAACGGGAGGCCTTCGGCAAGCCCCTGATCGAGTCGCAGGCCCTGCAGTTCCGGCTGGCCGATCTGGCCACCGAGCTCGAGGCCGCCCGTTCCCTGCTGTGGCGTGCCGCGGCCGCACTGGACGCCGACGACCCGAACGCGGCCACGCTGTGCGCGATGGCCAAGCGGGTGGCCACCGACGCGGGCTTCGCGGCCGCCGACGGCGCGCTCCAACTGCACGGCGGCTACGGCTACCTGACCGAGTACGGAATCGAGAAGATCGTCCGCGACCTGAGGGTGCATCAGATACTCGAGGGCACCAACGAGATCATGCGGCTGATCGTGGCGCGTTCCCTGGTCGCCGCCTGAAAGCCTCTCTCGAGATGCCCCAGAGGCGCGAAAAGCCCCCGCCCGTGGAGACTCCGCGGGCAGGGGGCTTGTTCGTGCGCGCTTACACCCAGGATCCCAAGCGCCCGGCCCGCGAAGCTGTGAGAGCTCCAGGCCGGAAGCCTCACCTACGGCGCCGACGTGATCATCAGCCACACCGGCCCCGGCCTGCTCGCCGGAATCACGTCCGGCTACCTCGACAACGAGCATGACCAGAAGCCGACCGACGATCCCCTGTGCGATGTGGTCGTAAACCTGACCAGCTACTGAACGGTCTCCAAGGACACGCGCACCGAGAACGACCGTAGAGCCCGGGGGCCTGAGGGCCCGGGCCGTGAAAATGCCCCTGAGTCGCGCCGTCTGCGCAGCTCAGGGGCATGATCGCAGAACCTACTTCTTCTTGCCCTGGGTTTCGACCGCCCGGTTTTTGAGGCTCGTCAGCGAGGTGCTCACCCCACCTGACATGCGGACAGGCGGTCGTTGGTAGTCGCTGTCGGTCGTTGGTGGTGGACCTCGGAGGTTCCACAGAGGTTCCAGGTTCGGTCCGGCCCGGGCCCCGAAGAGCCTCTAGCGCTAGCGGCAGGGGCCGCTAACGTTAACGGCCCCGCTAGCGACCAAAACCGCTGGTGACCAGTCCGTCAGCGGTTAGCGAGCATCCTGGGCAGACCCCGGAATCAGCCCGCTAGACGGCTCTGAGAGGGGCGTCACCGGGCCGTGGCCGGCCGCCGGCCGTGGCGGGGAAGAGCAAGAAGGAGCGGCCTACAGCCGCGCGTCTTTTGGCGGCTCGCTGCGCTCGCGCGGGGACCACAGTCGGGGGTTGGTGCCGCTCCCCCTTGGAAAGCATCCTGAGGGCCTTCCAAGGGGCGGCGGCAGGCATGGGTGCGCGGCCGCCGGGCTCCCTTCGTCTACGTGGCTCACCATGGCTCTTCGGGAGGGGGCAGGGCGCCGTTCGTAGCGCGCCCACTGAGCCTTTTCAGCTTGGCCACTGAACGGGTGACGGGGTTGCTGGAGGCGAGGGACCGCAACGCACGAGGCTCCCGTGCCGTTGAGGAAGGCGCAGGAGCCTCGTTGGTTTCCTCTCCTGCCGCACTCGACTTGCCTCACACCCTGGTCGAGTGGGTCACGATGCTCGTTGTCACCCGTGGAAATGCGCACCCGGCCGCCTGGGCTCGCTTGTAGCCTGCGAAGAACTCCACCGTCCGATGTTCGTGAACTTCAGAAGGTCACACGGACGAAATGTCTCCTCTGGCACGGGGCCCCTCCGACTTCGAGGAACGAGTACGCCGAGAGTGCCACCAACTCCGGATGGCGTGACTTACTAGAGCCAAAGCAACAGCGCCCGCGATGAACCGAATAACATTCCAAGTAATTACAACGACCGCGCGTTGGCCATCCGCCTCTGCAGTCAGCCGCATGGAGGTCTCGAAAATTGCTACGAGCGGAACAATCAGTCGGAATGGGAGACCGCCAGCACTTGGAATCCTCGCCAGGTTACCCGAGAGCCCGACGGGCGCCCCAAGAACGAAAGCTGCTATTCCCCACGCAAGCATCCCAGAGAAAATCCCCTCGGAGGTGGCGCCAGATTCCAGTCCGGCCGGGATGGTGGGGCTCAGAAACTTGAATAGATAGTACGTGACCACGCCGACAGCCAACCCCAAAGACGACAGCAACGCTGACTCAATTTTGGTTCGGCCGAAATAGCCCACCAAGAATGCATAACAGACCCACGACCATCCATCGGAAAAAACAAGATTCAGAGTGTCGCAAACGGGATTGTCCCATTTTTCGGTAAGGGGACCCGCTAGTCCAAGTAGCAAACCTACCCCGAGGGACACTGCTAGCGACGCAATGCGAGGGCGCGGAAAGTGTGCGATTTCTCTTCCCTGTTCCGTGATTAACTCAAAGCAGGAGGTGGCGCCACTCAGGGACTGCGCGGGCGACCGAACAGACCCGAGTGACGCACCAACCTACCCGCCTACCGAAGGGTCACCGCGTGATGCGGGGGCCAGAACCTAGGCAAGACTGTAGTACGTGTAGCAGGTGTAGCCGGCGCCCGCCGTCAGGTGGGCATAGGAGGTCTCACCGGCATATGCCCCAGCGGTAAGGGAGCCTCCGGCAATCTTCACCGTGGACCTGTGGATCTTAGTGGGGTGGTAGTAGTTCGAGTAGCAGTACTTACCATCCGTGTTCAGGTCGTAGCCGTAGCACCAAGTTCCGCCACTGGCACCCACGCAGGCCTTCGGCGTAGCGGACGAATCTCCCATCTTGATCACCGCCGCACCCCATTCAGAGGGGTTACCCAGCTTTGTGGGCGGCTTCGTACCGTCACCACGCTTGTGGAGGGTGACGTGACCGACCTCGGAACCATCCGCGGCGACGATAGTGCCGTTCGCCGTAACGGTGGCAGCTTGAGAGGTGCCTGCGGCGGCCGGCGTAGCGAAGCTAAATACTGCGAAAATCACGCTCACAAAGCCGAGAACTATCGATCTACCGGATACACTCACGGTGCTCCTTCCTCAACTCCCCCGGTGAGAGTGTGCGTAGTGATCTTGAACGAGGGGATGGTCGCAGTCAATAGCGTCGGCAGGGACTGTCCGAAAAAGGACTGTCCGAGTAAGGGCTGTAGTACAGCATTCGGCAGGATGCGAAACGGCCTGACCCCGGCAGCTGCAATGCCGGGGTCAGGCCGTTTCACGGGGTGGCTACCTGATCCAGATGACGTCCAGGACGGGCAGGTGCGAGGTGAGTCGGTTGATCACGTAGACGACGGACAATTGCCCGACCTGAGGTGATCTTGTCCTGGTGGCTGGATGGCCTACAGCCGGTTTCCGTCCGGCGGGACCCGAGCGGTGCCGAGGACGCTCCACTGTTCCCGCGAGGCCATATAACTGAAGAGCCGTCTTCCTCTCTTACTAGAGAGGTGAGGGGAGATAGCGTCCGCAGCGTCCGCCGGGCATCGCTCACCCCCTCTGACCTGCACCATTCCAGCGGACGCCAAACAAAATGTGTAGCGTCCACTAGTGTCCGCAGCGTCCGGTCACACTCCGTCCTCCTAAGACGTCATTTCATTTGGCCAGTCGGCGGTGGCATATGAGGGTCGCGGCGATGGCTGCGAAGGCAAGGAAGTGTTCCGGCTTGCGCTCGTAGCGGCGGTGCAGACGGCGGCAGCCGGACAGCCAGGACACGGTCCGCTCCACCACCCATCGGTGCCGGCCCAGCCGCCGGGACGACTCGATGCCCTTGCGGGCAAGGCGGTGCCGGATACCGCCCTTTCCCGACGGACAGAAGCGGCTCGCCGAGCGGTGGCTGAACGGGATCATGGCCGACGTCGCCCGCGGCGACTTCATCGATCCGAACGCGTCCCGCCAGACGTTCCAGTCGTTCGCGGAGGAGTGGCTCACCAACCTGAGCGGCGACCCCAACACTCGCGCATCGATGGAGTCTCAGCTCAAGCTGCACGCCTTCCCCCGCATCGGGTCCCGCCAACTCGGATCGTTCCAGCCGAGCCACATCCGCGAGTTCGTAACGCAGCTCGAAGCGTCCGGCATGTCCGGCGCCTACGCGCGCGTCATCTTCTCCAACGTCCGCGCCGTGCTCTCAGCCGCCGTAGAGGACGGATGCCTACGCCGGAACCCCTGCAACTCGCGCACGGTGACCCCGCCGGCCATCGGCGCGCGCCGTGTCGTCCCCTGGGAACCTGAGCGTGTCTTCGCCATGCGCGCCGCCATGGTCGAACGCTTCCGGCCCATGGTCGACGTCGGTACAGGGTGCGGCCTGCGGCAAGGCGAGATCCTCGGGCTGTCCGTCGATGACATCGACTTCGACAACGGCACCGTGCACGTGGTGCAGCAGCTCAAGCTGAGCCTGAGCAAGGCCGTGTTCGCGCCGCCGAAGGGCGGAAAGCTCCGCGACGTACCTCTGCCCGATCCCGTGGCAGAGGCTCTACAGGAGCACATCAAGCGGTTCCCGCCTGTGGAGATCAAGCTCCCTTGGATGCGAGCGAACGGCCAGCCGGTGACGCGACGGCTCATCTTCACGGGCCCCAACGGTGGGCACGTCTGGCGTACGTCGCTGAACGAAGACCACTGGATGCCCGCGCTCGCCAAGGCCGGTGTCATCCCCAAGGCCAAGAGCCGCGAGCACGCCGCCGCACGCGAGCACGGCATGCACGCCCTCCGGCACTTCTACGCGTCCGTGCTCCTGGATGCCGGGGAGAGCATCAAAGCGCTCGCGGAGTACCTCGGGCACTCCGATCCGGGGCTGACGCTGAAGGTGTACGCGCACCTCATGCCAAGTAGCCGAGACCGCGCGCGGAAGGCTCTCGGGCGAGCGCTCAGGCCACAGGGCCCGACGGGTTGAGGTTCCAGAGAGGTTCCAGCGCATGAAAATACCTCCCATCCGCGCCATTCGCGCAGGTGGGAGGCATGATCACAAACCTTACTTCTTCTTGCCCTGGTTCTTGACCGCCTCGATGGCCGCCGCCGCGGCCTCCGGGTCGAGGTACGTGCCGCCGGGGGTGACCGGCTTGAAGTCGGCGTCGAGTTCGTAGGCGAGGGGGATGCCGGTCGGGATGTTCAGGCCCGCGATGTCCGCGTCCGAGATGCCGTCCAGGTGCTTGACCAGGGCGCGCAGGCTGTTGCCGTGGGCGGCGACGAGGACCGTGCGGCCGGCCAGGAGATCGGGGACGATGCCGTCGTACCAGTACGGGAGCATGCGGGAGACGACGTCCTTGAGGCACTCCGTGCGGGGGCGCAGCTCCGGCGGGATCGTCGCGTAGCGCGCGTCGTTCGCCTGGGAGAACTCGGAGGCGTCGGCGAGCGGCGGGGGCGGGGTGTCGTAGGAGCGGCGCCAGAGCATGAACTGCTCCTCGCCGAACTCGGCCAGCGTCGCCGCCTTGTCCTTGCCCTGGAGGGCGCCGTAGTGGCGCTCGTTCAGGCGCCAGCTGCGGTGGACCGGGATCCAGTGGCGGTCGGCGGCCTCGAGGGCCAGCTGGGCGGTGCGGATCGCGCGCTTCTGGAGGGACGTGTGGACCACGTCGGGGAGGAGACCGGCGTCCTTGAGGAGCTCGCCGCCGCGGACTGCCTCCTTCTCGCCCTTCTCGTTCAGGTTGACGTCCACCCAGCCGGTGAACAGGTTCTTCGCGTTCCACTCGCTCTCGCCGTGGCGGAGGAGGATCAGCTTGTACGGTGCGTCGGCCATGGGTCAGAGCGTAATCCACGACTTCGGGCCCCTGCCCCGGCTGACCGGTGGGCGGACGGGGCGCCCATCTTCTGAGCGCGGCCGGCCGCACCTGTTAATTGGGTGGTTCATGCCAAGCATCATCTCGTAAGGTGTGCTCGTCGCCTGTACCGCTTACATCGGGGGGTCCCCTTCCATGCCCGTCGCCCGTCTCAGACGCGCCGCCCGGGAGAGCGTCTCCGGGCTCCCCCGGGAGTTCTGGTGGCTGTGGACCAGCACCCTCGTCAACCGGCTGGGCGCCTTCGTCGCCACCTTCATGGCGCTGTACCTGACGCTCGACCGGGGCTACTCGGCCTCGTACGCCGGTCTCGTCGCCTCGCTGCACGGCCTCGGCGGCGTCGTCTCCTCGCTGGGCGGCGGCGTGATGGCCGACCGGCTCGGCAGGCGGCCGACGATGCTCGTCGCCCAGTCGGCGACCGCCGCCTCCGTCGCCCTGCTCGGCTTCGTGCACGATCCGGTCGCCATCGCAGGCGTCGCCTTCCTGGTCGGCCTGTCCGCGAACGCCTCGCGGCCGGCCGTGCAGGCGATGATGGCGGACATCGTGCGGCCAGAGGACCGGGTGCGGGCCTTCTCGCTCAACTACTGGGCCATCAACCTCGGGTTCGCCGTCTCCTCCATGGCCGCCGGGTTCATCGCGGAGTTCAGCTACCTCGCCGGGTTCCTGATCGAGGCCGGGATGACGGCCGTGTGCGCGCTCGTCGTCTTCCTGAAGGTCCCCGAGTCGCGGCCGGTCCGCGGCGAGCGGGACCAGGGGGACGGGGTCGGGCTGGGGACCGTGCTGCGGGACGGGCGGTACATGGCCGTGGTGGGGCTGTCCTTCCTCGTCGCCCTCGTCTTCCAGCAGGGGTCGGTCGGCCTGCCGGTCGCCATGGGCCGGGCCGGGTTCTCGCCCGCCGACTACGGCCTCGCCGTCGCCGTGAACGGCCTGCTCATCGTCGTCCTGCAGATCCCGGTCACCCGCTTCATCGAGCACCGCGACCCGCGCACGCTGCTCGTCGTCTCCTCGGTCCTCGCGGGCTACGGCTTCGGGCTCACCGCCTTCGCCGGGTCGGTCGGCGTCTTCGCGCTCACCGTGTGCGTGTGGACGCTCGCCGAGATCGTCAACGCGCCGACGCAGACCGGGCTCGTCGTACGGCTGTCACCGGTGCACGGGCGCGGGCGCTACCAGGGCGTGTACTCGCTGTCCTGGTCCCTCGCCGCCCTGGTCGCGCCGCTGATCTCCGGCGCGGTCATCGACCGGTTCGGGGCGCGGTGGCTGTGGGCGATGTGCGCGGCCGTCGGCACGGTGGCGGGGCTCGGGTACGGGGTGCTCATGCGGCGGCTGCCCCGGGAGGAGTCGATCGTCCCGACCCGGGAGGGGCCGGTGCGGGCCGCCGCCGAGGCCTCCGGTCAGGTGTGACGCGGGTCACCTGGGCGGCTGTCACATCGCGGTGGGCTGCCGGGTCATGGATGTGCAGCCACACGGAAAACGCACTCAGGGAGATCGGTTCACCATGGAAGCTCGACTGAACGTCTTAGAGAACGCGGTCGCGGGCAAGTTCATGCGGTACATCAACTCGGCCGGCAAGGTGCTCTCGGACTCGACGCTGCCCGCCGCGACGCAGGAACTGGTGAAGATCCGCGCCAGCCAGATCAACGGCTGCGGCTTCTGCACCGACATGCACACCAAGGACGCCGCCCACGCCGGCGAGACCGCCCAGCGCCTGCACCTCGTGGCCGCCTGGAGGGAGGCCACGGTCTTCACCGACGCCGAGCGCGCCGCGCTGGAGCTGGTGGAGCAGGGCACCCGCATCGCCGACGCGGCCGGCGGTGTGCCGGACGAGGTCTGGGGGAACGCCGCCCAGCACTACGACGAGGACCAGCTCGCCGCCCTGGTGTCGCTCATCGCCCTGATCAACGCCTACAACCGCGTGAACGTCATCGTCCAGCAGGCCGCCGGCGACTACCGGCCGGGCATGTTCGGCTGACCGGCGGCGCACCCCGAGGGGGCGCTCGAAGGACGCATCGCGCTCACGGATGCATCCGCGCCCCCTTCAGCACCTTGTCCACCCCGCCGCGCGGGCCGTACACCGCCAGTCCCACCAGGTCGAGGTCGGCCGTCGGTACGGCGCGCACCGCCGCGCGGTTGTCGCGGTCGTTGCCCGTGGTGAACAGGTCGGCCGTGAACACCGCCCGGGGCAGCGCCCGGCCCAGTGCCCGTGCATGCGCCGCCCGCAGGGTCTCCTTCGTGCCCTCGAAGACCAGCACCGGCTGGCGGAACATCGGCAGGTACGCCACGCCGTCGGCGTCCTCGTACGGCTCCCCGACGACCTCGGGGACCGTCACGCCCAGGCCGCTGACCAGGAACGCGGTGACGTTCAGCCGCTGCCAGGGCTCCAGGTCCGCGCGCAGCAGCACGGCGATCTTCGTGTCGAAACGGAGGGGTTCAGTGCTCATGGGAGGAGACTGCCGACCGGTGCGCGCCCCCGTCTTGTACGTTCTTTGCATGGCCACCCGGCAGGACGTCACGGAAGTCACGGCGTGGCGTCCCCGCGTGCCGGGCGTCACCGAGGTGTTCCACGCGCACTTCACCGAGTACGCCTACCCGATGCACGTCCACGACGCCTGGACGCTGCTCATCGTGGACGACGGGGCCGTGCGGTACGACCTCGACCGGCACGAGCACGGCACCCCGCACGACACCGTCTCGCTGCTGCCGCCGCACGTGCCGCACAACGGCTCCCCCGCCACGCCGGGCGGCTTCCGCAAGCGGGTGGTGTACCTCGACAGCAGCCGGCTCGGGGAGGAGCTGATCGGGCCCGCCGTGGACCGGCCGGACCTGCGGGACCCGGTGCTGCGACGGCGCGTCGGCCAGTTGCACGCCGCGCTCGCCCGCCGCGGCGACGAGCTGGAGGCGGAGAGCCGGCTGACCCTCGTCGGGGAGCGGCTGCGGGACCATCTGCGCGGCCGGGGGGACGGGGACCGGGCGCGCCGGGACCCGTCACTCGCCCGTGCGCTGCGGGAGTTGCTGGACGCGCGGGTCGTGGACGGGGTCTCGCTGGAGGAGGCCGCGCGGCTGCTGCGCGCCCATCCCGCCCATCTGGTGCGGGCGTTCAGCGGCGCGTACGGCATCGCCCCGCACCAGTACCTGATGTCCCGCCGGGTCGGCCGGGCCCGCCGGCTGCTGCTGGACGGGCTGGCGCCGGGCGAGGCGGCGCCGGCGGCCGGGTTCTACGACCAGGCGCATCTGACCCGGCACTTCAAGAGGCTGGTGGGAGTGACCCCCGGACGCTACCGGCTCGGCGCGGCGTGAGGCCCCGTACGGCCGTGGACTCCCGTAGGGCCAAGGACTCCCGTCCGGCCGTGAACTCCCGTACGGCCGTGAACTCCCCGTACGGCCGCCGTGCGGTCAGTCGGCCGGGCGCTCCGTCAGGCGGGCGAACGCCTCCAGGTTCCGCGTCGACTCGCCCCGGGACACCCGCCACGCGTACTCCTTGCGGATCGCGGAGGCGAAGCCCAGCTCCAGCAGGGTGTTGAAGGCGCCGTCGGCGGCCTCCAGGACCTGGCCGAGGAGGCGGTCGATCTCGTCGGCGGTGACGGCCGCGAGCGGGAGGCGGGCGGTGACGTAGACGTCGCCGAGGCGGTCGACGGCGTAACTCATCCCGTACAGCTTGAGGTTGCGCTCCAGCAGCCAGCGGTGGACGCCCGCCGCGTTCTCGTCGGGGTGGCGGATGACGAAGGCGTTCAGGGACAGGGTGTGGCGGCCCACGAGGAGCGAGAGGGTCGTGGAGAGCTTGGCGGTGCCGGGGAGCTTCACGACGTAGTTACCGGGCTCGGGGCTCTCCCACTCCAGCTCGGCGTCCTTCAGCACGTCCTCGACGACCTGTGCGGCCTTCTCGACATCACCCATGCTGGGAGCGTACGCGACGGCGGTGGGACTGGGTCGCGGCCGTGTAGACGTCGGCGGTGGCGGCCGCCGCGGTGTCCCAGCCGAAGGACTGCGCGTGCCGGGCGGCGGCCTCCCCCATGCGCGCCGGCAGGGCGGGCTCGTCGGCGAAACGGCCCAGCACGCGCGCGTAGCCGGCGGGGTCGTGGCCCTGGACGAGGAAGCCGGTGGTGCCGTCGCGCACGGCCACCGGGAGCCCGCCGACGGAGGCCGCGAGCACCGGGGTGCCGGCGGCCTGCGCCTCCACGGCGACCAGGCCGAAGGACTCGCTGTAGGACGGCATCACGAGGACGGAGGCGGCCCGGAACCAGTCCGCGAGCTGCTCCTGGCCGACCGGCGGACGGAAGCGTACGACGTCGGCTATGCCGAGCCGGGCGGCGAGCTTCTGCAGGCCCTCGGGCTTGGCGAGGCCGCTGCCGCTGGGGCCGCCGACGACCGGGACGAGGATGCGCGAACGCAGCTCGGGGCGCTCGTCCAGCAGGACGGCTACCGCGCGCAGCAGGATGTCCGGCGCCTTCAGCGGCTGTATGCGGCCCGCGAAGAGGGGGATCAGGGCGTCCTGCGGGAGACCGAGGCGGGCGCGGGCGGCGGCGCGGCCGTCGGCGGGGCGGAAGCGGTCGAGGTTCACCCCGGGGTGGACGACGGCGACCTTGGCGGGGTCGGCCGCGTAGTGCCGGACGAGTTCGCCGGCCTCCTCGGCGGTGTTGGCGATGAGCCGGTCGGCGGCGGCGACGATCTGGGTCTCGCCGATGACGCGGGCGGCGGGCTCGGGGGTGTCGCCGGCGGCCAGGTTGGCGTTCTTTACCTTGGCCATGGTGTGCATGGCGTGCACCAGGGGGACGCCCCAGCGCTGGGCGGCGAGCCAGCCGACGTGGCCGGAGAGCCAGTAGTGGGAGTGGACGAGGTCGTAGTACCCGGGGCGGTGGCCGGCCCAGGCCTGCATCACGCCGTGGGTGAAGGCGCACAGCTGCGCCGGGAGGTCCTCCTTGGCGAGGCCCTCGTAGGGGCCGGCGTCGACGTGCCGGACGACGACGCCGGGGGCGAGGTCGACGCGCGGGGGGAGGCCGCCCTCCGTGGCGCGGGTGAAGATCTCGACCTCGATGTTGATCGCGGCCAGGCGCTGGGCCAGCTCCACGATGTACACGTTCATGCCGCCGGCGTCGCCGGTGCCGGGCTGGTGGAGCGGGGAGGTGTGCACGGAGAGCATGGCGACGCGCCGGGGCCTGCGGTGCAGCCGGAGCCGTGGGGGTGCCGCCGGAGAGCGACGCCCGAGCCTGTTGACGTACTGGCTCACGTGGCGTTCCTCCTCGCTGCGGGCATGCCTGCCGGAGGACCGGTCCGCCCTCCAAGGGAGTGCAACAGCGGACGGGTGCCCTGCCATTTCCCGGCGAAGCGGCTTTACCGAATCATGACCATTGATCGATCAACTGTTCGGGGCGGTGCCGCGTCGACCGTGCCGACGCGGGACACCGTGTCCATGACCGGCGTTTGACCAGGCCCGGAGGAGCCGGTGACCAGGCTTTCAAGGGATGTTCACCTGCACCGATACAACCTTTGACAGTACATGCACAGGGCAGGTAGACGTGTCGGGCCGCCCTCTCCCGCGCGCGCAGTGCCGGTGCTCCGCGGCTCCCCCTCGACCCCTAAGGACCAGCGTGCCCCTCTCCCGTCACGCCGCCAGGGCGGCCCGTGTCGTCGGCACCTCGGCCGTCGCCGCCGCGCTCTGCGTCACCGCCGCGCAGACCGCGCTCGCATGCAGCATCGGCGACTTCTCCGCGTCCCCCGCCTGCGACGCCCGGGGCAAGGGCGTCATCCGGGTCACCGACAAGGACCCCTCCGGCACCCCGGCCACCGTCACCCTGTACGTGCAGCTGAGCATGCCCGGCGGCCAGCGGGAGGTGGACAAGGCGACGATCGACCACTCGACCGCGCAGGGCGTCGGCGTCGACCTGCACCCGCTGGACTGGTACGCCGGGGAGACCTTCGTGGTCCACGTCAAGGCCGGTGACCAGGTCGACGAGGACATCGAGCCGCCGGTGGTCGTCCCGGACGACTTCACGTGCAAGCCCGCGGGCGGCGGCCCCTCGGCGTCCCCGTCGCCCTCGGCGCCGTCGGCGCACCCCTCCGCGACTCCCAGCACGCAGCCGAGCCCGGCCCACAGCAGCAGCAGCGCCCCCACCCCGGCCGCGAGCGGCGCCCCGTCCCCCGCGGGCGGCGGCACCCACCTCGCCGAGACCGGCGCGGGCAACAGCACCCCGCTGGTTGCCGGCGCGGCGGCCGCCCTGGTCCTGGCCGGCGGCGGCATCGCCCTCGGCCTGCGACGGAAGGCGGCCCGAAGCTCCCGCTGACCCCGGCGCCTCCCGTCCGGCGCGGGCGGGCTCCCGGGCCCCGTCCCGGCAACACGCAGGGGCGGGCGCCCACTCGGCCTGCGGCGCAAGGCAGCCCCAAACTCCCACTGACCCGGCGCCTCCCGCCCACCGAGTGCCCGACTCGCGGGCCCCGTCCAGACAGCACGCAGGGGCGGGCGCCCACTCGGCCTGCGGCGCAAGGCAGCCCAACGCTCCCACTGACCCGGCGCCTCCCGCCCGCCGAGGGCAGGCTCACGGGCACGGCCCGGCAGCGCGCAGGGGCCGGAGCCCACTGGGCCTGCCGCGCAAGGCAGCCGGAGCTCCCACCGACCCCAAGACCCAGCCCCCCGAGGACAGACGCACGGGCTCCGTCCCGACAGCACGCAAGGGCGGGCGCCCACTCGGCCTGCGGCGCAAGGCAGTCCCAAACTCCCACTGCCCCAAGCCCCCCGCCAGCCGAGGGCAGGCTCGCGGGCCCCGGCCCGGCAGTGCGTGGGGCGGGCGCCCTTACCCTCGTAGGCATGGCTGCCCGCGTCGCGACCCTCCCCCACCCCCGGCTTCGCTCGGGCGCGGGGACCCCCGTCGTGGGGAACGTGACGCGGGGGACCACCAACCCGAACCGGCTGCGCCGCATGGACCGGTGGATCGCGGCCGTGCACGGGGCCGAGCTGCGGCGCGCGGCCGACCCGGTGGCCGTGGACCTCGGGTACGGCGCCGCGCCCTGGACCGCCGTCGAGCTGCTCGGCCGGCTGCGCACGGCCGCGCCCCGCGCGCGCGTGGTCGGTGTCGAGATCGAACCGGAGCGGGTCGCGGCGGCGAAGCCGTACGAGCGGGACGGCCTGGTCTTCCGGCACGGCGGCTTCGAGGTCCCGGTGCCCGGGCGGCCGGTGCTGGTCCGGGCCGCAAACGTGCTGCGGCAGTACGCCGAGGACGAGGTCGCCGGCGTGTGGCAGCGGCTGTGCGCGCGGCTCGCCCCGGCGGGCGGCGGCTCCCGCGGCGGGCTGCTGGTCGAGGGCACCTGCGACGAGATCGGGCGGCGGCACGTGTGGGTGGCGCTCGGCCCGGAGGGGCCGCGGACCGTCACCTTCGCCACCCGCCTGGGCTCCCTGGAGCGGCCCTCGGACCTGGCCGAGCGGCTGCCGAAGGCACTGATCCACCGCAACGTGCCCGGTGAACCGGTGCACGCGTTCCTGCGCGACTTCGACCGCGCCTGGGCCGCCGCCGCGCCCTTCGCCTCCTACGGCGCCCGGCAGCGCTGGATCCGCGCGGTGCGGGACCTGGCGTCCGACTGGCCGCTGACCGACTCCCCGGCGCGCTGGCGGCAGGGCGAAGTCACCGTGGCCTGGGACGCGTTGGCGCCGCGCCTCGGCTGAACGCCTGAACCGGGCCCGGCCGGGAACGATCTCCGTGCGGCGTTCGTCACACCGGCGAGGGGGATCGGCGCCTCTGTCGTTTTGCGTGTCGCCGTGGCACGATCCTCGGGCGACCGTATGTTACTGATGATTAATCAGTTGGGGGAGAAGTATGGGTACGGGCAAGCGCGGCCTGCTCACGGCCGCCCTCACCGTGGTCTGCGCCGTGACCGTCCTGGCGGCGCCCGGCACGGCGTTCGCGGCCCCCGGCCCCACCCCCACGCCGACCGCATCCCCCGCCCCCCCGCCCGGCAAGGACCTCGAGAAGGTCCGGGAGAGACTCGACAGGCTCTACCACGACGCGGCCGTCGCCACCGACGCCTACAACGCGGCCGAGGAGGCGACGAAGCAGCAGTCCGCCCGGATCGCGGAGCTGGCGAAGAAGATCGTCGAGGGCCGGCAGCGGCTGGAGCGGCTCAGGGACCAGGCCGGCGCGGCCGCCCGGGCCCAGTACCGCACCGGCGGACTGCCGCCCACGGCCCGGTTCCTGCTCAGCGACGACCCGCAGGCGTTCCTCGACGGCACCGGCACGGTGCTCAACGGCCAGCGGGCGACGAAGAAGCTGATCGCCGAAATGACCCGCGCCCAGAAGGACTTGAAGGCCTACGCCGACGACGCCTCCGCGCGGTGGAAGAAGCTGGAGACCAACCGCAAGGCCAAGGCCGCCGCGAAGAAGAGGATCAAGCAGCAGATCGCCGCCGCCGAGCAGCTCGAGTCCCAGCTGGAGGAGAAGGAGAAGGAGCGGCTCGCCGAGCTGGAGCAGGACGCCGCCCACAAGGCGCAGACCGCCTGGCTGGACACGGGCATCCTCAAGGAGATCGGCGGCAAGGCCTCCGCGCAGGGCAGGAAGGCGGTGCGGTTCGCCACGGAGCAGCTGGGCAAGCCGTACGTGTGGGGCGCCGAGGGCCCCGACTCCTTCGACTGCTCGGGTCTGACCTCCCAGGCCTGGACGCACGCGGGGCACCCCGTTCCGCGCACCTCCCAGGAGCAGTGGAAGCAGCTCCGGCACGTCGACGTCAAGGACATGCGCCCCGGCGACCTGATCATCTACTTCGACGACGCCAGCCACGTCGCGATGTACGTCGGCGACGGCACGATCATCCACGCCCCGCGCCCCGGGCGGACGGTGACGATCGCGGGCGCGGGCTCGATGCCGATCCTGGGGGTCGTGCGGCCGGACGCGTGAGCCGCACGGCGCGGCCGCGCGCCCTCGTGACGCAGCTCATGTGACCCACCGCACGCCCAACCCCCGCCCAAACCCGGGCCGTACGTGAGCTTCGTCATTCCCGCGCCCCGGGCGACCTGTCCAACTGCGGCACGGAACAGGGCATATGACAGGGTCCTGCGCCCCGGCGACGGGGCTCACACCATTCCATCGGGGTGGGCACTACCGCTATGGTCACCCGACGGTGGGTCGAGGTCCCTCGTCCCGCCATGCCCTCGGGGGGAGGGAAGGAACCAGGACGATGCCCGTACCCGTACCGCGGCAGAGAGCGATCCCGGCCGTGGAGAGTGGTCAGGCGCAGACCGCCGCCCCAGGCGGCGGCCACCTCAGGGAAGAGGCTCAGCCGAGCACCCCGGCCGGCGCCGCGCTCACCCTGCTGCTGATCGAGGACGATCCGGCCGGCTCGCCGATCGTCCCCGAGCTGCTGGACTCCGCCGGCAAGCCCGTGCGCGTGCGCACCGCCCGCAACCTCACCGAGGCCGAGCGGCTGCTCACCGACGACGTCCACTGCATCCTGCTGGACCTGGCGCTCCCGGCGCCCGGCCGCACCGGCGGGGACGACGAGCTGGCCGTGCTCCGGCACGTGCTCGAGCTCGCGCCCCGGCACGCCGTGCTCGCGCTGACCGCCTCCGGCGACGCCGAGCGCGGCGCCGAGGCCGTGCGCGTGGGCGCCCAGGACTACCTGTTCCGGGACGAGCTGGACGGCCGCCTGCTCAGCCGCGCGATCCGCTACGCGGTGGAGCGGAAGCGGTCCGACACCGCCGAGCGGCGCCTGGCCGAGGGCAAGCTGCGCGCGCAGGAGAACCGCCGGCTGGAGCGCGGCCTGCTGCCGACCCCGCTGCTGGAGGGCTCCTCGCTGCGCTTCGCCGCCCGCTACCGCCCGGGCCGCTCGCGCGCGCTGCTCGGCGGCGACTTCTACGACGCCGTCCGCACCCCCGACGGCACCGTGCACGCCATGATCGGCGACGTCTGCGGCCACGGCCCGGACGAGGCCGCGCTCGGCGTGGAGCTGCGCATCGCCTGGCGGGCGCTGACACTGGCGGGCCTGTGCGGGGACGAGCTGCTGGGGACGCTGCAGGAGGTGCTGGAGCACGAGCGGTCGGACGAGGAGATCTTCGCGACGCTGTGCACGGTGGACATCGCCCCCGACGGGCGCCGCGCGGGCCTGTGCCTGGCCGGCCACCCGTCCCCGCTGATAGCCCGCCCCGGCCGCGCGCCGAAGCTGCTGCCGTACGACAACAACGGCCCCGCCCTCGGCCTGCTGCCCGGCGCCCGCTGGCCGCGGATGCAGGTGGAGCTGGGGGCCGAGTGGAGCCTGATGCTTTACACCGACGGCCTGATCGAGGGCCGGATCGGCACGGGCGGGGAGCGGCTCGGGCAGGACGGCATGGTGGAGATGATCAGCCGCCAGCTGGCCGGGGGCCTGCGCGGCGAGGACCTGCTGCGGGCCGCGGTGAGCGAGGTCCGCGACCTCAACGGCGGTGAACTGACGGACGACGTCGCGGTGGTCCTGCTGGACCGCACCCCGTAGACCGCCCGGGAACCCCGACCCTGGCTGACGACTCCCGCCGGCGACCGGTCAGCGGCCGCCGTTGTACGGCCCGTAGGGACCGTCGCTGCTGCTGCCGCCGCGGCGGCGGTTCCAGCCGCCGCCACCGGAGACCTGCCTGACGGCGGGGCGTACGTCCACGAGGTACACGATGCTCGCGACCGCGCCGGCGATCGGCAGGATCGACAGCAGGGAGAACAGGTAGCTGACGACGAGGGCGATGCCCAGGATGATCAGCCAGAACACCTTGTTCTGCTTGTCGGCCGCGCGGAAGGCGTCCTCGCGCCGGAACGCGGCGTCGACCAGCCCGAACGCGGCCAGTGCCATGAGGACGATCTTCAAGATCCCCATGAACCCCGCGAAGCCCAACATCAGCATGCCGCCCACCGCCCGCTGTCTCCCGATCCCGATCCCGATTACGCCGTCACCGTACCCAGAGAACGGGCCGGACACCGCAAAGGTGCCCGGCCCGTTCACAGCCCGGCGGTCACTTCGCGGGCGGGGTCGTCTTCTTGGCGGCCGGGGTGGCCTTGCGCGGCGCCGGGGCGGAGGCCGGGGGCTGGACCGGGGCCGGGGCCGGGGTCGGGGTCTTCTTCGCCACGGGCTTCTTCACGGCGGCGGGCTCGGTCCGGACCTCGGCCGGCTTCGGCTCCTCGGTGACGGTGACCGGCTCGGCCTTGCCCTCGACCGCGATCGCCAGGTCCTCGATCTCCTCGGCGGCCTCGCCGCGCCAGGTCTTCACGGCCTGCTCGCCGTGCTCGGCGACCCGCTCGTAGGTCTCACGGGCCTTGACGGCGTACTCGGCGGCGACGCCGACACCGCGCAGGGCGAGGTCCTGGGCGGTCTCGCCGAGCTTCTTCAGGTCCACGTCCAGGGTGCCGATGAACTCGCCCACCTTGGACTGGAGGGTCTCCTGCGCCTCCTTGGCCCGGGCGGTGGCCCTCTCCTGCACGGCCTTCGGGTCGGTGCCGCGCACCTTCTCGATGCGGGCCGGGGCCTCGGCGCGCAGCTGCTCGACCAGGGCGGGCACCTTCTTGGCCTGCTGGAGGGCGAGGTCGGCGGTGCCGGCGGCGAAGTAGAGCGGGGTCGGGTCGCTGAGGGTCTTGCGCAGGTCGTCGGTAATGGCCATGGTGATGGTCCTCCCGGATTCGCTTTCGGCTGAGGGTTTGTGTGGTCCGCGGTGTGGCGGTAGGGGCTGACTTGTCGAGGGCCCGCCCTATCCGGCCGTCCGCCGCGGACCGGCATCACTGCCGCCGGCCGTGCGGGCGCCGCGTACGGCGGTGTCGCTCACGGTATCCCCGGCGTCCTCGGCGGCCGCTTCGCCGGTCCCGAATCCGTTCTCCTTGCGGAAGGACTCGTAGATCTGGAGCAGCACCTGCTTCTGCCGCTCGTTCAGCGAGGGATCGGCGAGGATGACGGCGCGCGTCTCCACCTCGTCCCGGTCCCGTTCGGCGTCGAGGATGCCGGCACGGACGTACAGCGTCTCGGCGGAGATGCGCAGCGCCTTGGCGACCTGCTGGAGCACCTCCGCGCTGGGCTTGCGCAGCCCGCGCTCGATCTGGCTCAGGTACGGATTGGACACCCCGGCGGCGTCGGCGAGCTGCCGCAGCGACAGCTGAGCGTTTCGCCGCTGCTCGCGCAGGTACTCACCGAGATTGCCGACGTTGAGCGATGCCATGCCTCCACCTTGCCGCACCTCCGCTAACAATTGCAAGCATCCGCTTGCAAGAGTGCGCCACACCACGCCGGGGGTTCATCCGTTCGCCGTCCGGCGCCGCCGGTTCCCGGTGCACCCGGCGGTCAGGATGGCTGGACCTGGTCGAAGTGCGCGAGGGCTTCGGTGGGGTCCGGGCTCACCAGGCGTTCCAGGCCGGCCGTCGTGATCTCCGCCCACCTGCCGGCCCGCGTCCACATCCGCTCCTCGAAGGCGCGGACGGCCTCATCCAGGTCTTCGGGGCAGGCGGCGACGGACTCGGCGAGCTCGGCGCCGTCCAGCATCGCGAGGTTCGCGCCCACCCCCAGGGGAGGCATCAGATGGGCGGCGTCGCCCAGGAGCGTCACCCCGGGGACGTGGGTCCAGGTGTGGGACACGGGCAGGACGTGGAGGGGGCGGGAGACGAAGGCGGTGCCGTGGCGCAGGAGGTCGAGGACGGGAGCGGCCCAGCCGTCGAACAGGGCCAGCAGGGTCGACCGCGCGGCCTCGACGTCGGTCGGGTCCGTGTTCGTGTGCCAGTCCAGCGGCGTGCGGAATCTGGCGTACACCTTCACGTGGCCGCCGCTGCTGCGCTGCGCGACGAGGCTTCGGTTCACGCCGTACACGGCCACGGAACCGTCGCCGATCAACCGGGCGAGGTCGGGGTGGCGGGTGTCGACGTCGTCGAGGGAGGTCTCGACCGTGGTGACGCCGGTGTAGTGCGGCGTCACCGGCGAGACGGCCGGGCGGACCCGGGACCGGGCGCCGTCCGCGCCGACCACGAGGTCGAACGCCTCCTGCCGCCCATCCGCGAAATGGACCCGTACGCCGTCCCGGGTCCCCGGCACCACCCGCGTCACGCCCCGGCCCCACTGGACGTCGAGAGGACCGAGCAGCAGGTCACGGAGCTGCCCGCGGTCGATCTCGGGATTGGCCCGGTCACCGGGACGGGGCCGCCAGTCGCGCAGGACGGTCCCGGCCGTGTCCAGGATGCGCATGGCCTGCCCCTCGGGACGGGACAGCGCCTCGAACTCCGCCAGCAGCCCCGCCTTGTCCATCGCGAGCTGGCCCAGCCCCTCGTGCAGATCCAGCGTGCCGCCCGGGGGTCGTGCGTCGGGGGCGGGATCGCGTTCGAGGACGGCGACGGGGTGGCCGTGGCGGTGCAGGACGCGGGCGAAGGAAAGGCCGCCGGGACCGCCTCCGACCACTGCGATGCGTCGTCTCATGGCGATACACCGTATCGACACCGCGTCACCGGGACGCGGCGCGAAAGCGGGCGACCAGTGTGCCCAACACCGTTCGGAGCACACGGCTGAGCACGAGTCCTGGCAACAGGACTCACTCCCACTCGGTCCTGTGGAACGGTGGAGGCATGCGACCGGACGGCTGGCACCTCACCGAAGACGTCGACGAATTCCTCGCCCGCGCAGGGGACTTCCTGCGTGCGCGGCCCGGCCTGCACGTCCTGCAGCTGACGTGGGCGGAGAGGGTGCGCAAGCGCGGTGCGGCGGCGTTCGGCGCCGAAACCGCCGTCTTCGGGGTGCTGGAGCGGGCGGGCCGGGTCCACGGCACCTTCTACCGCCTCGCGCCCCGCGGTGTCGGCCTCTCCCCGCTCACGCCGGAGCAGGCCGACTCCCTCGCCGCCCACCTGGCCGCCCTCGGGCACTCCCTGCCCTCCGCCGGCGCGGACCACGGCACCGCCACCGCTTTCGCCGAGGCCTGGCAGCGGCGCACCGGCGCGACGCCGAGGCTCCGCGACCCACGGCTCCGGCTGTACCGCCTCGGCACGCTCACCACGCCGGAGCCGCCGGCGGGCCGGGGCCGCGTCCTGGGCGAGGAGGACCTCGACCAAGTCATGTACTGGTGCGGCGAGTTCGCCAAGGCCGTCGGGGAGGATGTCGCCGTCGACGCCGGCTCGTGGGCCGGCACCCGGTTCGCCGACAAGCGCTACACGCTCTGGGAGACCCCGGACGGCACCCCCGTCTCCGTCGCGGGCATGAACCCGCTGATCGGCGGCCAGATCCAGGTGGACGTCGTCTACACACCGGCCCACCTGCGCGGACGCGGCTACGCGGCCGCCGTGACGGCGGAGGTGAGCCGGGCCGCGCTGGCCGCGGGCGCCGAGGACGTCGTGCTGTTCGCGGACCTGTCCAATCCGGCCAGCAACGCCCTCTACCGGCGCCTCGGCTATCGCCCGCTCAACGACTGGTCCTCCTACGACTTCTCGTGACGGCTCCTCAGGACGCCGGGACGCCCCGGCGGACGGCGAGGGCGGCGGTGAGGCAGACCGCTCCGGCGACCGCCAGCGCGGACGCCGGGCCGAGCGCCGCCGACACGCCGGTCGCCGCCGCCAGGGTGAGGGTCTCCAGGCTCATCCGCGCCGTGCCGAACAGCGCGGCGCCCGCGCCGCCGCGCCGCGCGGGGACGTGGGTGAGCGCCTGCCCGTCCGGGACGCCCTCGGTCAGGCCGAGGCACAGGCCGATGGCCCCGGACGCGGCGAGCATGGCGGCGGGTCCGCTGGTCAGCTGGAGGACGGCCGCCGCGGCGGCGCAGCCGAACAGGGCGGTCGTCACCAGCCGCCGTGCCCGCCGGCGCGCGAGCCGGGCGGCCGCGAGCGGCAGGACCGTGGAGGGCACGGTCAGCAGGCTGAGCACGACCGCCGCCTCGCCCGCCCCCATGCGCCGGGCGGAGCCGAGCTGCGGGAGCGCGGCCAGCGCCACCACGAGCATCCCCATGAAGGCGCCCGTCGCGACGGCGTACGCGCGGTAGGCGGGGATCCGCAGGAGGTCGAGGGGGATCGCGGGCTGCGCCGCGCGCCGTTCCACCCGGACGAGCCGGACGGCGCCGGCCGCCGCCGCGGCCAGGAGCAGGGCCGGTCCCCACCAGGGGACCCCGTCCCCGACGCCCAGCCCCAGCGCGGTGACCGCGGCGGCGACGGTCCCGCCGAAGAGGAGGGCGCCGGCCAGGTCGAAGCGCCCCGGCGGCTCGGGGTCGCGCAGGGCCGGCAGGCCGAGTGTCGCCAGGGCCGCGAGGGCGGCGACGGCCCCCGGCGCGAGGAACACGAGCGGCCAGCCGCCGACGGCCAGAAGGCCCTGGGCGACGAGCGGTCCCAGCGCCAGGCTGCCGCCCAGTACGGCGCCCGTCCAGCCGTACACCCGGCGCCGCTCCTCGGGCGGGTACACGGCCAGGACCATGGACGATCCCCCGGCGGCGCACATGGCCGCACCGACGCCGGCGGCCGCGCGCAGGGCCACCAGGGACGGCAGGTCCGGGGCGAGGGCGGACAGCAGCCCGGTGACGGCGACCAGGACGTTGCCGGCGGCGAAGAAGCGGGTCCGGGAGACCCGGTCGGCCGTGGCCCCCGCGAGCAGCAGGGCCGCGGCGAAGAGCCCGTTGTAGGCGAGGACGATCCACGGTCCCAGCGCGGCCGCGCCCGGCAGACGGGCGCCCGCGTCGGGGACGGCGGCCGTCGCGCCGGTGATGGCCAGGGGGAAGACGGCGGTGGAGACGAGGTCGGCGACGAGGACACGCCGACGCCGGGGACGGGACAGGGGGAACAAGGGTGCGCTCCGGAACGGGAGGAGTCCGAGCACCACGAAGGCGCTCCTGGCCTGGAGGGGCAGGAGCGACGGCATCAACGGGGTTCTCGCGCCGCCGCCGCTCTCAGCGACGGCGCACCTTGTCCGAGACGGGCACCCGCTCACGCTAACAACGGCCCCTCCCCGGCCGCACCGCCTTTTCCCCGCTCAGCGGCGCCGGGCCCGCAGCCACTCCCGTACGACGGCGAAGTCGTCCTCCGTCAGGCCGCGGCGGTGGTCGACCCGGTGCGGCAGGGCCGCCGCGGGGTGGTGGAGGGCGACCCGGTCACGGTCGGCCCCGGTGAGTTCGTCGTCGAGCCAGACGAAGGGGCGGCCCGCCGCCCGGGCGACCAGTGGCCGGGTCTTCCAGTGCACCCTGCCGGGCGGCTCGTCCTCGTCCGGCCACCGCACGACCGGCAGCCGGGGCAGGCCGAGCCAGGGGGACAGGCAGGCGTTCGCGTCGTCCCCCCAAGTCGTGGCCCACACCAGTTCGCACCCCAGCCAGGCGGGGGCCGAGCGCCGGGTCGACGCGGTGCAGCAGCGGATGCGCCGCCCCGGCGCCGTCCGCGGGAGGGGCGGCGCCGTGGTCGTACACCGGGTAGGCGCGGTCCGTCGCCCCGAAGGGGATGAGCGGGCCGTCGACGTCGAGGAAGAGCAGCATCACCGTCCAGGATCGGGCATCCGGATCACGGCGGTGTCCGGCACCGCCGGTGGACGCGCCGCGTGGGTCACCGGTCGGCGGGTGGCCGAGGGGTCCCGTGCCTCTCGTGCCAGCGCACGAGTGCCGTGACGATCCGGCGCGGTTCGGGTACCGCGTCGAGCCCCAGCGGTACGGCGGCATCGGCCAGGATCCTGCCCAGCTTCGTCACCGCCGAGGCGAGCCCGCGCCGCCCGGTGCCCTGCACGGCGCCCAGCGTCAGGGCGGTCCGGATGACGTCGGTGAACACCGACTGGGCCTTCTTGTAGGCGAGCAGCCGGCCCAGGTCCTGCCGCCAGCCGTTGCCGCTGCCGGGGCGGATCTCCTCGACCGCCGCACACCACCGCTCGGCCATGGTCTGCGCCTGCCGGGCCGGGTAGCGCATCAGGTGCAGGTGGGTGGCCAGGTCGTAGAGCGGGTCGCCGACCATCGCCAGTTCCCAGTCGATGGTCCACAGGCGCTGTTCGGCGTCCACGATGAAGTTCTCGCGATGCAGGTCCGCGTGCAGCAGGCAGAACGGGCGCTCCCGCAGCCCCGCGACGTGCTTGCGCAGGTGCTTGAACGCGTCGCCGTCCAGCCCGAGGTCCAGGAAGAGCCGTCCGAAGCGGTCCACGTTGGGCTGGTACACCTGGTGCTCGGTGAAGTGGACGAGCCGCTCCAGGAACGCCTCCGTGTCGCCGTCGTCCGGACGGTCCTCCGCCTCGCAGCGCCGGCCGACCTCGATCGTCGCGGGCGCGATCGCGGCCAGTTGCCGGAACAGGTCCAGGATCTGGTGCCGGAACACCTCCGGAACGGGTGTACGGGACCTGTGGAGGGAACCGAGCGTCCGCCCCTCGATGAAGCGCTGCAGGCCCGTGCCGCCGATGTCGACGATCTCCGGGATGCCCCGGACCCGGCCCCGCAGGGCCTTCAGCAACTGCTCCTCCGAGACGAAGCAGCGCCGGTCGAACCAGAGCAGGTCGGCGCGCGGCTCCCGGCACTTCCACCGCCCCGGCCGAAGCCGGCCCGCCTCGCCGTGCAGCGGGAACACATAGGTCTCGTGGTGGTACCCCTGGAGCGGGCCCTCGACCACGCGCGCGTCACGGCTGATCTCGACCGCGTGCAGCCGGGCAATCGAAGCTGGTTCGGGGGACATGGCCCGTTTCTCTCGCGTTGGACCCTTCCGAAGGCCTCAGAAGTGGCAGAACGTTACTCCAGTTCACGCCTGTTTCAGGCGTGAACGGCACCGGACGCCCCCGCCCTGTCGGCCCGACTCATCCGACCGGACGTCACTCGGCGGCGGCCGACGCACAGGTGTGCCACCGGCGAGTCCGCCCGTCCCCCTCCGCGCCGAGAACGCCGCCGGTCTCACTCCCGGGTCCGGCCGGGCGCGCGCAGGGCCAGCAGGAGGGGCTCCAGGGAGCCCACGACGTGCTCGGCCCCGGCCTCCCGCAGGAGCTTCGCCTTGCGTTCGTTGCGCGCGTAGCCGAGGAACGGCACGCCGGCGGCGCGGGCGGCGGCGAGGTCGGAGGGGGAGTCGCCGATCATCAGGGCGGCCGAGGGCGCGGAGCCCATCGCGTTCAGGGCCTGGTTGAGGCAGTGCGGGTCGGGCTTGAGCAGGTGCAGGTCGGCGGTGCGGCCGTAGATGTGGGGCGCGAAGCAGGCGGTCAGGCCCCGGCTGTCGAGGTAGGCGCGGACCACCCGCGGGGAGTTGTTGGTGGTGATGGCCAGGCGCGAGCCGACGGCGGTCCAGGTACGGATCAGCGGGTCGGCCCAGGCGGTGGGCAGCGCGGAGCCGGCGGCGCGCAGCTCCTCCTTGGTGAGACGTTCCTCCAGCTCCGCGACCAGGTCGCTGCCGGGGCGCCTGCGGTCCACGGCGCGCAGCACCACGTGCGGGTCCAGGGAGTCGCGCGCGGTGTCGTCCAGCAGGCCGTGCAGCCCGCGCCCGGCCAGCCAGTCCACGAGTTCGGCCGCGACCCGTTCCGCCTTGTGCCGGGCGAAGAGGCGGCAGATCGGCCCGTCGAAGTCCCACAGGACGACGCGGGCCCGCAGGAGCGGTTCCCCGAGCTGCGCGGCCGTGCCGGCCGCGGTACCGGTCGTCGTGTCAGTCGTCGTCTCAGAAGTCACTAGAAGAGTGTCAGGTCCGTGGTGATCGTTTCCCAGAGGGCGTCGAACCACTTCTGCGACTGCTCCACGAACGCCGCGTCCCGCTGCCCGGCCCGCTTCTGGAAGGAGAACAGCAGGGACTCCGAGCCGACGGTGTCGTACATCTCCAGCGTGCCCTCGTCGGTGGGCTCCTCGCGCCGCGTGACCATGTAGTACGCGAAGAGCGCCTCCGCGCCGTTGAGCAGGTACAGCTTGGTCGGCGGGGTGAAGGGCAGCGCGCGGAAGGTGACGTGCACGTCGATGTCGTGGGTGGAGCGCAGCGCCTGCAGGTTGTACTGGAGGACCTGCCCCTGGGCGTTGCGCATGGCCAGCCAGCGCTGGTGCACCGGGTCGCCGTCGGCGCGGGAGGTGCCGACGGAGACCGGGAAGGCGAGGTTGATGTCCCGGGACGGCAGCAGGATGCGCACGTCGACCCGGTCGGGGCGCAGCCGCCCCTCGTGGATCAGGCGCAGCGGCTCGCCGAGGGCGGGGATGAGGCTCTGCGCGGTCAGGCAGACGGCGTCGATGCGGACGTGCGGGGCGGAGAACGCCTCGGTCAGCCGGGGGGCGAGGCCCACCATCGTCGGCTGGGGCCCGTCGTGGGTGGGGGCCGGGCCGGCGACCCTGGGCGGGCTGCCCTTGCTGACGTTGCTGAGCAGGCCGCTGTCCGCGAGTTCCCGCAGGGCCTGGCGTACGGCACCGCGCTCCACGCCGAACTCCCCGGCCAGCTCGGCCTGGGTGGGCAGGCGGTCGCCCGGCTTGAGGTCGCCGCTGCGGATGCGGTCCCGCAGGGCGGCGGCGATCTCCTGGGGGGTGAGCCGCCCGCTGCCGTTCACTGCCACGTTCTCCTGGGTCACGACCAAACGCTACAACCCTGATCCATCTATGGGGAGTTGTCGCAAAGTTGTTTGCAAGCATACGCCAAGTGGGGACAACTTAAGCATAGTTGGTTGCCAACTTGGTCGAAGTTGGCAGACCGAAAGGGGGAACCACCATGCCCGCCCTCGCGCTTCTCTCCGCGCTCTTCGTCGTCGGTTTCGAGCAGCTCGTCCAGTGGAGGTACGGCGCGGCCGGACTCCTCGGCCTGCTGCTGCTCTCGGTGGGCGTCAAGGCCGAGAGCCCGGCGGTCAGCTCCGCCGGCGCCGTGCTGCTCGCGGTGCTCCTCGCCGGCCCGGTCCTGTGAGGCCGGCCGGACGGCGCGCTACGGCGTGAGCGCCAGGTCCGAACTGATCGTCTCCCACAGCGCGTCGAACCACAGGTGGGACTGCTCCACGAACGTCGTGTCGCGCAGGTCCGCGCCCTGCCCGAAGTCGAACAGCATCGACCGCGTGCCCTCCGCGTCGTACATCTGGAGGTGCGCGTGGTCGATCTCGCGCTCGCGGCGGGTGAGCGTGTAGTACGCGAACAGTGCCTCCGCGCCGTTGAGCAGGTACAGCTTGACCGGCGGGGTGAGGGGCAGCGCGCGGAACGAGACGTGCACGTCGATGCCGTGCGTGGTGCGCAGCGCGAGCAGGTTGTTGCGCAGCACCTGGCCCTGGGCGTTGCGCTGGGCGAGCCAGCGCCGGTGCAGCAGGTCGCCGTCCGCGGCATCCACCGCGGCCGGGAAGGCGAGGTCGATGTTCCGGCTGGGCAGCAGCACGCGGACGTCGATCTTGGCCGGTTTCAGCTGCCCGGCGTGGATCTGCCGCAGCGGCTCGCCGATCGCCAGGGTGAGCGAGACGGCGGTCAGGCACAGGGCGTCGATCTCGACGTGCGGGGCGGCGAAAGCGGCCGCGATCCGCGGGGCGAGGCCCACCATGGTGGGCTGCGGCGGCGCCGCGGGGCCGGCCGCCGGCAGGGGCCGCCGGCCCGGTACCGCGGCCACGGTGGCGGGGCTGCCCTTGGAGACGTTGGTGAGCAGGTGCTCGGACTGCAGGATGCGCAGGGCCTGGCGGACGGCACCGCGCTCGACCCCGAACTCGTCGGCCAGCTTGGCCTGGGTGGGCATGCGCTGCCCCGGGCGCAGCACCCCGGACCTGATCCGGGCGCGCAGTTCGTCGGCCACCTCGCGGTGTGACGTGCGTGACCGCTGTGGCCTCTTCCGCCCACTGGCGGTGGCGAGTTCCGGGTCCACAACCCAACACTACAACTTCGCGCCATCTTGCGGCAGTTCACGGAAAGGTGGTTATGAGACGCACCCAAGTGGGGACAAGTACAGTTGAGTTGGTGGCCAACTTGAACAACATGGTCGAGCTTCCCCGGTGGTTGGCCGATCGGGCTCCCTTCCGGAGGGGAGCCGGGAGCCCGGAGCAGCGGCGGTCACCGGAGCGCACAGCCACCACGGCACCACCCGCACAGCCACAACCGAACATCGCAGCGCACAGCCACAACCGAACACCGCACAGCCACAACTGAACAGCTCGCTACGGATGACCAGTCGGAGCCGGCGGCAGGGCCGGCGGAGGAAGGGAAGCGGTCAGAACAGGTCCGGGCACCACGGGCGCCCGGACGTACGCAGCAGGGCGTCGGCCTTCCGGGCGGCGCCCTCTCGTTCTTCCCGGACCCGGCCGAGCGCCGCGAGCCGCACCGGCGACTCGTCGCCGAGCCAGAGGGTGCCCAGCTCCGCCACCGGCAGCGTCAGATCGGCGGTGGCACCGGCGGCGGGCGTGCAGGACGCCCCGTCCGGCGAGGCGTCCAGCCGGAACCGCCCGCCGGCCGGGCCGTCCGCGTCCACCACGTCCAGCACCAGCGTGCCCGTCCCCTCGTACGTGCGCGCCTCCAGGGCCCGTACGACGTCCAGGATCCGCACCCAGAGCCAGTCGGCCTGTCCGGTGACCCGGGCCGCGCGCGGGTCGGGGAGGTAGTGGGGCAGCAGGTCGTCCGGGCCGCGGAAGCCGCTCCTGACCTTGGTGATCCAGTCGATCGAGCACAGGAAGTGCCACAGGGCACGCTCGGCCGCCGGGGTGGTGGCTATGAGCTTTCGCACCGAGGCGGTCTGGTCCGGCTGCTTGCCGTTCCAGGTGTCGTCGGACGTGTAGGTCACCAGGCCCTGGACCTCGCCGGAGGCCGAGCGGTGGACGGCATGGAAGGGCTCGGTCCAGTTCCCGTGCGTGCGGACGGCACCGGTGTGGAGCTGCCACCACAGTTCGTCACGGCTGACCGCGCCCGGCTGGGCACGGCGGAACCGCTCGTACAGTTCGGGGCCCAGCTTGCGGACGTCCTCGCCGTCCACCAGGTCGATCCGGCCGCCGTCCCCGGGGCCGGACCAGCGCGGGTCGAGGCCGGCCCGCGGCACCTCCACGGTCCACTCGGTGGTCCAGGTGGCCGGGCCGAAGCCGAAGCGGCCGTAGATCGGGTACTCGGCGGCGATCAGGGTGGCCACGACGTCGCCGCGCTCCCTGGCGGCCGCCAGGTCGCGGTGCATCATGCGGGTCAGCAGGCCGCGGCGGCGGTGGGTGGGGCTGACGGTGACGTTGGAGATGGCGTCCGCGGGCACCGGCGTGCCGCCGACCGCGGTGATCTCCTGCGCGAACGAGCGGAAGGTCGCCACACAGCGGCCGTCCTCGTAGCCCCCGAGCAGCCGGCCCGGCACGAACTGCCGGCGCCGCGCGTCCAGTTGCTCCGCGGTCAGCACCGGCTCCCGCAGGAACCCGGTGGACAGGGCGCGCTGCCAGTCCTCGAAGCCGGCCTCGGTGACGGTGCGGACGTCGTTCGTCATGGGGGTCACCGTAGGCGCGCCGCCCGGACGGTGTCGCCCGAATATCCCCCGCGGCCCCGCCGTCTCGGGCCGGCACGCCTCGGGTCAGGAGGGCTCAGGTCAGCAGGTCGTCCACCTGCGCCTCACCCTCCCGGTACCGGCGCGCGATCTCCCCGCTGCAGTCGTCGGTCGTGCGCTGCAGACGGTGGCGGCGCAGGGAGATGTCCTGCTCGTAGCGGACCAGGCGGCCCATCGCGGTGCTCAGTTCCAGGTCGGTCCGGGCCTCGAGGTCGGACAGCTCCACCTCGGCGAGCATCTCGGCGGCCAGCTGCCCGTACTCCTCGTTGTGGGGCGGCCCGAGCGTGACGTGGCGGGCCGAGGAGCGCTGGCGGGCCGGGGCGTCGGTGAGGATCTCCGGGAGCCGCTCCACCAGGGAGGCGTCCACCGGCGCCGGCACGGACGCCCGGCCGCGCCGGGCCAGTTCCGCGCGCAGGATGTCGATCCGGCCCTGCAGCAGCCGCCGCACGTAGCTGAGGTCCGCCTCGTCGCGCTGGGCGTCGCGGCGCAGGGCGCGCAGTTCGGGCAGGCTCAGCCGGGCCAGGTCGTGCTCCGGCTGCTCCACGGGCAGGACCGGGCCCGCGGGGCCGTCGGCGCGCTGTGCGGGCGGGCGGTGGATGTCCAACCACCCGCTGACACTGGGTGTGCTCATGTGCTTGTGACCGTCCCCTCGACCGGCGTGTGCCAGCATCGTGCCACCCCAACCGGTCCCTAAGTGACTCAGTGCCCCCGAACAGCCCCAGATGGGGGCTTAAGGATCAATAATGGGGTCCCTCTGTCCGTCTCCGGGGCACCCGGCATGATGGTCCGCATGCGTGCGGTGGTGCAGCGGGTGGACGGTGCGAGCGTCGTCGTGGACGGCGAGACGGTGGGCGCGATCGAGGGCGAGGGCCTGTGCGTCCTGGTCGGCGTGACCCACGAGGACACCGAGGAGAAGGCGGACCGGCTCGCCCGCAAGCTGTGGTCGATCCGGATGCTGCGGGACGAGAAGTCGTGCAGCGACGTCGGCGCCCCGCTGCTCGTGATCAGCCAGTTCACCCTCTACGGTGACGCCCGCAAGGGCCGCCGCCCCACCTGGAACGCGGCCGCCCCCGGCGACGTCGCCGAGCCGCTGGTGGACGAGGTGGTGGCTCGGCTGCGCGCGCTGGGGGCGACGGTGGCGACGGGCCGGTTCGGGGCGGCGATGCGGGTGTCCCTGACGAACGACGGGCCCTTCACCGTGCTGCTGGAGATCTGACCGCCCCGGCTACGGCTCGACGACGACCTCCTGCGCCGCGGCCGTCTCCCCGGCCAGCAGCCGGGCGTCCACCGGGACGTTGCGCTTGACCAGGGCCAGGGCGATGGGCCCCAGTTCGTGGTGGCGGACGGAGGTCGTCACGAAACCGACCTTGCGGCCGTCGGGGCCGTCGTCGGCGAGGCGGAGCTCGGTGCCGTGGGCCGGGAGGTGGACGTCGCTGCCGTCGAGGTGCAGGAAGACCAGGCGGCGCGGCGGCTTGCCCAGGTTCTGCACGCGGGCCACGGTCTCCTGGCCGCGGTAGCAGCCCTTCTGCAGGTGCACCGCCGGGCCGATCCACCCCAGCTCGTGCGGGATCGTGCGGTGGTCGGTCTCGAAGCCGAGGCGGGGGCGGTGGTGCTCGACGCGCAGCGCCTCGTGGGCGAGCAGGCCGGCCGCGGGGCCGGCCGTGGCCGCGAAGGATTCCAGGTCGGCGCGCGGCAGGAAGAGGTCGCGGCCGTACGCCGTCTCGCGGACGACGGCGCCCTCGGGGACCTCGGCGATCGAGCCGGCCGGCAGGTGGACGACGGCGGTGTCGCCGGTGCGGTCGGCGACCTCGACCCGGTAGAAGAACTTCATCGACTCCAGGTACGCGATCAGCGCCTCCTGGGTGCCCGGCTCCACGTGGGCCCAGACCGTCTCGCCGTCGTCGACCAGGTACAGCGCGTGCTCGATGTGGCCGTGCGCGGAGAGGATCAGCGCCTCGGTGGCCTGGCCGGGGGGCAGTTCGCTGACGTGCTGGGTGAGCAGCAGGTGCAGCCAGCCGAGGCGGTCCGCGCCGGTGACGGTGACGACCCCGCGGTGGGAGAGGTCGACGAATCCGGTGCCGTCGGCGAGGGCGCGCTGCTCGCGGAACAGGTCGCCGTAGTGCGCGGCGACGCCTTCGTCCACGCCCTCGGCGGGAACGGCGCCGGGCAGGGACAGCAGGGGGCTCTTCATACGGCCAGCCTACGACGGGGTGGTTGAACTCTTCAGCGAGCAGTCCCTGCAGCGGCCGAAGATCGCGAAGTGCTTCATGTCGGTGTCGAAACCGAACTGCCGGCGCAGCTTCTCGGTGAACTCGGCCGCCACGTCGACGTCCGCCTCGATCACGTTCTCGCAGTCGCGGCACACCAGGTGCAGATGGTGGTGACGGTCGGCGAGGTGGTAGGTGGGCGCGCCGTGCCCGAGGTGGGCGTGGCTGACGAGGCCCAGCTCCTCCAGCAGCTCCAGGGTGCGGTAGACGGTGGAGATGTTGACCCCCGAGGCGGTCTTGCGCACCTCGCCCAGGATGGCGTCGGGGGTCGCGTGCTCCAGGGTGTCCACGGCTTCGAGCACGAGTTGCCGCTGCGGCGTCAGCCGGTAGCCGCGCTGCCTGAGGTCGCTCTTCCAGTCGGTGCTCACCACACCCCCAAGTCTAGGGCGGTTGGGCCGTGTCACGACTCGGCCGACAGGACACCGCTCATCAAGGCGTCGGCGAGCGCGCCGCGGTAAACGCGGGTCGCGCGAGCGATCTCGGTGTGTGCCTGGATCTTGTCGTCGAGGGCGGCGAGGGTGGCACCGATGGCCGCCTGCTCTGCGGCCGGTGGCAGGAGTACGGGCAGCTCGCCCAAGGTGCGGATGCTCAGCGAGGGGATGACCGAGCCCGCCGTTCGAGTCCTGATCCACTCCTGTGCGGTCGTCGCGCTCAGACAGGCGACGAGATACGCGGCTCCGACCGGTCCCGCCTCCGGCAGCCTGAGCCGGACCAGGTTGGGGTGGAACAGCCAGCCGGCGTGCTCCCCGGTGACCAGGGCACAACGACCCACGGTGCCGGTCCGGGTGAGCAGGACGTCTCCTTCGGCCAACTCGTACTTCGCCAACGTACGCGCCCGGTCCCAGGGGATCGCCGGTACGGCCGCGGCATCCTCGGTGACAATCCGCCGGCCGCGCAGGTCGCGGGGCAGTACGAGCGGGGTTCCGCCGTCCGCCCGGGTTCGTCCCTTGTCCTCCGTGCGCTGAGCCGGGCCGGTTTTGATGGACACACACAGCTCACCCAAGGGACGGCGCGACCAGCCGGGTGGCGTCGCGGGTTCGTCGGCCATCGTCACAGTCCGTACCTCCCGAGCCACCTGGCCGCTTCGGCGTCGGCCGCCTCCGCCCGCGCGTGCAGGCTCGCGATCTCCTCGGACAGCCTCGCCAGGGCGCCCCGGGTCTCGTCCCGGCCGGGTGCACCGGCGGCCGATCCGTAACCTGGCGGTCTTAGGTACAGACCGGGGTCCAGACCGTGGCCGTGGTCCGCGATGTCCGGCACCGGCACGGCCCGGCTGAGGCCGGGAGTGCCCGCGAAGGGGCGACCGGCCGACCGGGCCGTGTGCCACGACACATATTCCCCCACCAGCCGGGCGATGTCGTCGTCGGTCAGGGTCCACTGGGTCCGGGTGAGCCGGCGCCCCAAGTGCTCACCCGTCACGAACAACACCTCGGGGTCGGCCGCCGCTTTGAACCCGGGCGGGCGCAGGAACCAGATCTGCGTCTTGACGGCGGAGAGCGTGAACAACCCGGCAGGCAGCGCGATCACGCACTCCACGGCACCGGCATCCACCAGCGCGGCACGCACGGTCTCAGCGGCACCGGCGTTGAAGGAGGCTCCAGCCGGCAGCAGTACGGCGGCCCGCCCCTCCGGAGCGAGCAGCGAAACGGCGTACTGCAGCCAGTCGAACTCGGTCCGGTGGGCAGGACCGTAGGTCCAGTAAGGGGGCGGAGCCATGGCCTCCAGGCGTCGGCCGAAGGGCGGGTTGGTCAGCAAGACATCGAAGGCGCCCGGGGGGTCGGCGAAGGGGTCGAGCGCCGGGGTCAACTGCCCTTCCCCCAGCCGCACGGAACCACCGTGGTGCACCCGCAGATTCCATTGCGCCACCTGCCGTTCCAGGTGCCCGGGTACCCGGCCCCAGACTTGGGGCAGCGCGCTGTCGCCCTGCGCCGCGACCGCGTCCAGGTAGGCGACAAGCATTTCTCCGGTACGGCCGTACGGATCGTGCACGCGCACCGCACCAGGCCGTACGGCGGCCAGCGCCCCGGCCATGACGCGGCTCACGGAGGGCGGGGTGAAGAAGGCGCCACCCTCGCGCGCGTAAGCGGCCCGCCAGAGAACCAGGACGTGGTCGAAGGCCGCTCGGCTCTCCTGCGCGGAGACTACGGGGGTACTGCCGAGCGCGTCGGCGAGGACGGTCAAGAGGCGGCGTGGGGCCACATCCTCCGGCGGGTCGTTCTCTCGCACCGTCTCGCCGATGGTGTTCACGGCCTTCGCCAGACCGTCGTCGGGTTCCGCAATCTGGTTCACGACGAGGTACAGCAGCCACCGGAGGTAGCGCTCCAACGGCATGGGCCCCCGTAGCCGGTCCGCCTCCGGTCCCGCGAGCTGCTCGACTGTCCGGAGCAGCCCGTCGGCGGTGCCTCCGGACAGCCCCGCGCGGAACCGATCACCGTAGGTCGTGCCCACGGTCTCGCCCGGACGCCGGGCGTTCGCGGGGATGGCTCGCTCGGAGAGCCAGGCCAGCACGTCGTCGGCGCGGAACCGCTCGATGTCGGCGCCCGGGTTCACCACCGAGGGGAAGTCCGCGTGCCGACGCTCCCAATTGGTGACGGCGGGGCGCTTCACGCCTGCGAGGCGCGCGATGTCGGGCCGGGAGACGAGCGCACCCGTGGAACTCGGGTCAGTCACAACGCCTCCTTCCATCAGAATCGCGGCGGTCTGGCTCCGCCCAGGACATCCGCGCGGCCGGCGAGCACGGCCCGGAACCGGTCCATGGTCTGTGCCTCCTTGGCCAGCTCCGGGCTGAGGTAGCCGAGCACGCGGTAGATGGTGTCATGGTCGGCTGCGAGGTGCCGGTGGTGGACCGGCTCGTGGTGCATGACACGGTTGCGCAGCAGGACCAGCGAGGTCAGATCGCGATAGATGCGGTCTCGACGGCCACGGTAGTGCGGAAACGCCGAGTGCAGGACGGGCACCCAGAAGTGCCGGTCGTAGCCCGAGCCGTGGCTGAGCAGGGAGACCCAGAACCCGAAGGACAGCTCGGCCACGATGTCGTCCGGCGTCGTGCTCCGCAGGCGGCGCCCGCAGGAACGACGAGCATCCTCCACGAGCTTGAGCCCGCGCTCGTTCAAGGGCGCTACCGTCCACCAGTCCGGTCTGCCGTGATGTCGGACGAGCGCGTTGTGCAAGGCGTTGCGCAAAGCCAGTTCCAGGCAGTGGAGGGAACCAAGCAGGGCGGCCGCCACCTCGATGTTCCACCAGTACAGGCGTTCAGCCGCCCGTGCGTCGCCGTGCGCGGCGCGGATGTACCGTCGAAGCCGCGGCAGGGACAGGTCACGCAGCATCCATTCGGGCATTCGGTTGGCCATGATTCCCCCCGCACATTCATGGATGCGCCGTGCTACCGTGATTCATGAATGTTCTGGGCTCGCCTCTGCATCGCAAGCCACCCAGGGCACAGCCTCCGAAGCCCCGGCCGCACGCAAAGTGCGGCCGGGGCTTCGCGCATGTGTGAGGCCCGGCGCTCACCCTTTGAAGACGTCGTCACTGTAGCCAGTCACGACCAGCTACCGCAAGCGCATTGCCATGCAGCTCATTTTGTTAACCCTCCCAGTGGTTAACACTCGCTGCCAGAAGGCGGCCAACACGTACAACGCCCCCCGGGCCGTTGGGGCACGGAGGGCGTGAAGAAGTCAGGGGACCTGACGAGGTCCTAACGGCCTACTTGAAGAAGGCGATGCCGTCGTCCGGCAGGTCGTCCGGGAGGGCCTTGGCCCAGCGCTCGACCTGCTCGGGGGTGACGACCTTCTTCAGGTGGGCCGACATGTAGGGGCGCAGCTCGACCTCGGGGGTCTGCTTCTCGCCGACCCACATCAGGTCGCTCTTGACGTAGCCGTACAGCCGCTTGCCGCCGGTGTAGGGGCCCGAGGCGGCGGTGCGGGCCACGGCGTCCGTGGCCAGGTCGATCTGCGGCTTCTTGTCGGCCATCTCGCCGTACCAGACCTCGACGACGCCGTCGTCGCGGACCATGGTCACCTCGACCTTGCGGTCGGCGTCGATCCGCCAGAAGCCCGACTCCGACTCCAGCGGGCGGACCTTGTTGCCGTCCTGGTCCAGCACCCAGGTGTGGGAGTGGTACTCCAGGAAGTCCCGGCCGTCGTGGGTGAAGCTGACCTCCTGCCCGAAGTTGCACTTCTGCGAGCCGGGGAAGTCGTGCACGCCCGCACCGGCCCAGTCACCGAGCAGGAAGGCGAGCGGGACGAGGTCCTTGTGCAGGTCGGACGGGATCTCGATCATGAGCGGCAGTGTTCCTCGTCGGGGGTCAGCGCTGGCCCTGGTACAGCTTCTTCACGGTCAGGTAGGCGAAGGCGAGGACGCCGACGCAGACCAGGACCAGCAGGATTTCGTAGAAGGTCTCCACGGGTGCTCCTTGAGCGAGGGTGGGCATACGACAGGGCCGCGCCCCAGCTTACGCGGCCGGGGCGCGGCCCTCCTTTCGAGGTGTGCCTTACGGGGGGCATGGCGGCAGGGGGTCAGGCGAGCAGCTGCGTCTGCAGGGTGACCGTCTGCTGGAACGGCACGGTGAGGGCGCCGCCCTCGCGGGACTGGAGGATCACCGCGTAGACGTCCCCGGCGGCGACGAAGGCCTGGCGGACCTGCTCGGCGCCGTACGGTTTCGGCTCGACGTACGTGGTGCGGCTGGTCTGCGAGACCGTCGCCGCGCCCGGGACGTGCTTGCCGTGGACGGCGTCGCCGGAGCCGCGGATCCCGTACGACGGGGTGCTGTAGGCGTCGGCGGCGGCCATGGAGTCCTCCTGCCGGTACTGGACCAGCCGGATGTCCACGCCGTACGCGCTGCCGTCCTTCCAGCCGGTGACGGCCGCCCGGCGGAACCGGTCCGTCACCAGATCGCCGAACTTGTCGGCCGGCTGCGTGTACTCGCCGGCGTACGCGGCCAGGCCCATCCAGCCGTCGCGGGGCACCCAGCCCGCCTCCCGGGCGCCGCTCGGCCGCTTCAGCAGCAGCTTGCGCAGGTCGCCGTCGGTGCTCAGCCTCGGGTCCCGCGCGGCCGTGAGCGGTTCGACCTCGCCCCTGGCCTGCCGGAGCACCGGCTGGGAGAGCGACGGCAGCTTCGTGGGCTCGCGCCCGGCCTGGACCAGGTACCCGGCGCAGGTGCCGGCGACCAGGCCCAGCAGCGCGGCGGCGCCGACCAGCCGGGCCGTACGGCCGCGCCGGCGGGGCCGGGACGGCACGGGCGCAACCGGCGCAACCGGCGCATCCGGCACGCCAGGTCTCTCTTCGGGTTCTTCCAATACGTCCCCCCAGATTGGCCGTGACCCGGGGTTGTAGGGGGGAGATTACGATTCGGGCATGGCGAAGAAGCTCGTGATCAAGGTGACCGCCGGGGCCGACGCGCCCGAGCGCTGCTCGCAGGCCTTCACGGTGGCGGCGGTGGCCGTGGCCAGCGGGGTCGAGGTGTCGCTGTGGCTGACCGGGGAGTCGTCCTGGTTCGCACTGCCGGGGCGGGCCGCCGAGTTCGAACTGCCGCACGCCGCGCCGCTGCCGGACCTCATCGACTCGATCCTGGCGGCCGGCCGGATCACGCTGTGCACGCAGTGCGCCGCGCGCCGCGGGATCACCGAGAAGGACGTCCTCGAGGGCGTGCGGATCGCGGGCGCGCAGGTCTTCGTGCAGGAGGCGCTGGCGGACGGCACCCAGGCGCTCGTCTACTGATCTCCGGTCCGGGCCCGGTCTAGGAACGCGGGCGCTTCTTGCCGTCCAGCTCGTCCCACCACTCGTCGGACTTCGGGTCGCCGGAGGGGTCGTCCCACCAGCGGTCCTCGGGCCCCCGCCGGTTGGCGACCATCGCGGCCACCGGCGGGATGACCATGGCGAACAGGCACATGCCGACGGCCGCGGGCACCGACCAGATGCGCACGACCCCCCAGGCCAGGACGAAGAGGCCGATACAGACCCCCATCATGGCGAAGTACTGGTGCCGCCGCCGCGCGTACATACCTCCAGAGTAGGCCCGGTCCCCCTGTCACAACTGATCGACAATGCGCCGTCCGGCCGGGCCCCGGGGCTACCGTGGCGTAGGACCGCCACGGCACACCCAACCGATCCGGGGGAAGACCACATGCGCGCCCTGCGAATATTCCTGATCCTCGTCGTGATCCTGGGCGTCCTCTTCGTGATCGTGGACCGGGTGGCGGTGCACTTCGCCGAGGGCGAGGCCGCGGACAAGCTGAGGACGACGCAGAACCTGGCCTCGACCCCGGACGTGAACATCAAGGGCTTCCCGTTCCTCACCCAGGTCGCGGGCGGATCGCTGGACGACGTCGAGGTGGGGATCAAGGACTACGAGGCGGCCACCGGCATCGCCGGCAAGACGATCCGGATCGACGACCTGAAGGCCGACATGAAGGGCGTCTCCTTCTCCGGGGACTACAGCTCGGCCACCGCCTCCAGCGCCACCGGCACGGCGACCATCGCCTACTCGGAGCTGCTGAAGGCCGTCAGGTCCGAGCCGTCGGAGATCGCCCCGGGGATCGAGGCGCAGGTCGTGGGCCTGTCCGACGGCGGCCACGGCAAGATCAAGGTCGCGGTGCACGTGACGGGCAAGCTGCTGACCGTTCCGATCGACCGGACGGTGTCCGTGCTCAGCACCGTCTCCGTCGCGAACAACAGGGTCGAGGTCCGCGCCGACTCCCTGCCCGTGCTGGGGGCCGTCGTCGCCGCCGAGAACCGCGTCCGCCGGATCACCGACTTCCAGCAGGTCATCGACCGGCTGCCCGGCGGTGTGAAGCTGGACAAGGTGCAGGCGGCCCAGGACGGCGTGGAGATCACCGTGCGGGGTTCGCACGTCAAGCTGGCGGGGTAGGCGTCACCCGGCGGCGGACAACGCGTGTCCGCCAGGCGAGACACGCCGTCCGTACGGCAGTTCCGGTGGGCGGACGTAGCACCCGCAGACCGCTCCACGACGGGCCGGGACGCCTTATCGTCCCGCTATTCGGACGATCGAGTCTCAGAATGCGACACGCCGGTGACATGACCACCCGGACATCCCTACGATCGAGGGCATGAAGCGACAGGCGGATCTCACGAAGCGGCGGGCAGTGGACCTGTGCCGCGTTGCCGCCATGCTCTGTCGCCCCTTCTGAGCGAAAGTCCCCGACTTCCGCGTCTCACCCCCCGCCCTGCTGGAAGGGCACCCCTGCGCCGGCCCCGGACGACTCCGTAGAGCCGCGCCCTCTCCACTCGCACGCCCCGCCGTAACTGCCCCGGAGGAGAAAGAGCATGAGCCGCAGCGACGTCCTGGTAGACGCCGACTGGGTCCAGGAGCACCTGGACGACCCGAACATCGCGATCGTGGAGGTGGACGAGGACACGTCCGCCTACGAGAAGAACCACATCAAGAACGCGATCCGCATCGACTGGACCACGGACCTCCAGGACCCGGTCCGCCGCGACTTCGTCGACCAGGCCGGCTTCGAGAAGCTGCTGTCGGAGAAGGGCATCGCCAACGACCACACGGTGATCCTCTACGGCGGCAACAACAACTGGTTCGCGTCGTACGCCTACTGGTACTTCAAGCTGTACGGCCACGAGAACGTCAAGCTCCTCGACGGCGGCCGCAAGAAGTGGGAGCTGGACGCGCGCGAGCTGGTCGCCGGCGACGAGGTGCCCGAGCGCCCGAAGACGGACTACAAGGCCAAGCCGCAGAACACGGCGATCCGCGCCTTCCGCGACGACGTCGTCGCCGCGATCGGCGCGCAGAACCTGGTCGACGTGCGCTCGCCCGACGAGTTCTCCGGCAAGCTGCTCGCCCCGGCCCACCTGCCGCAGGAGCAGTCGCAGCGCCCGGGTCACGTCCCCTCCGCGAAGAACATCCCGTGGTCGAAGAACGCCAACGACGACGGCACGTTCAAGTCGGACGAGGAGCTCAAGGAGCTCTACGCCAAGGAGGACGTGGACCTCGCCAAGGACACGATCGCCTACTGCCGCATCGGTGAGCGCTCGGCCCTGACCTGGTTCGTGCTGCACGAGCTGCTCGGCGTCGAGAACGTCAGGAACTACGACGGCTCCTGGACCGAGTACGGCTCCCTCGTCGGCGTGCCGATCGAGCTCGGCGCCGGCAAGTAACCCACCCCGACCGACCTCCTGGTCAGACCCCTTACGGAGAATCAGCATGTGCGGAGCGAAGGCCGGCGGCCCGGACGCCTCGACGATCAAGCCCGGTGAGACCACGATCCAGGGTCAGGTGACCCGCGACGGCGAGCCGGTGACGGGCTACGTCCGTCTCCTCGACTCGACCGGCGAGTTCACCGCGGAGGTGCCGACCTCCGCCACCGGACAGTTCCGGTTCTACGCGGCCGAGGGCACGTGGACCGTGCGCGCGCTGGTGCCGGGCGGCTCCGCCGACCGCACCGTGGTCGCGCAGCAGGGCGGGCTGGCGGAGGTCGCCATCGCCGTCTGAGCGGTAGCGCTCGCGCTGGAGGGCCGTATCCCCCGGGTTGGACGCCGGGTGGGGGTGCGGCCCTCCGGTGTCTCGCCGCGGGGGTGGCCGTGGGGTGCCGTGTGCAGGTCTGCTGTGGCTGGTCGCGCAGTTCCCCGCGCCCCTTCGAGGTCGGTCCGGCGCAGGTATCCGAAGGGGCGCGGGTACATGTGCGACAAACCCCTGCGCATCCGCGCCCAGCACCGGCGGAGCGTCCCTGAGACGGGGGGCCCGGGGCGAGGGGCGGCGTCGTCCCGCGTGCCGTGGGCATCGGGCCTGAACGGCGGTAGCGCGTAGGCCGGCCACGGGGTGGCCGTCCGGTCCACCAACGTCCGGTTCTCCCGCTGCCACCGCCTGCACTCCTCGTACGGCAGGCCGCCGGCGGCCGTCATGCGCGGTGCTCCCGCCGCTGGTGCTGGCGCAGCAGGACGTTCGCGTCGGTCTCGGCGCTGCGGTCGTAGGCCGCGCGGGCGGCCTCCCGCCGCTCCGCCAGCTCCGCGCAGGCGGCACAGCCGGGGACGGGGCGCGGCGGCCGGCTGTCGTCGTCCAGCGGCGGGGGCAGCGACGGCAGCGACCTGGTGCGGTGGTTGACGGCCCGGACATTCGCGCCGAGCCGCTCCCGGTCCGTGGCCGGGCGCAGCCTCTCCGGATCGGCCTCCCACTCCACTCCGCCGCCGACCGGGCGGAGCAGCACGTAGGGACCGGCCCGGTCGCGGTACTCGCCGACCCTGCCGGTCGCCGGGTCGTAGAGGAGGGCTCCGGGTTCGAGGGGCTCCGACTTCGTCGTCACTGCGGCCAGCTCCTTCACTTGAACGCATGTGCGCAGCGCTACGGTGTAGCTACGCTTTGTGTTCGGCGTGCTCAAGAGCATGGCGCATGCAGAGGGCGTTCGGGCTGCTGAGCGGCCCAAATTCAACGCTGGGCCTGCCACATTCAACAAATTCAACAGGAGCGCGATGCCACAGCGGTTGGTGATCACGGGGCGGAGCCAGGAACCGCGGGAGCGGTTCACCGAGGAGCTGCGAAGCCTGAGGACCGAACGCGGCCTGTCCCTGCGGGAGTTGGCGAAGGAGGTCGGTTGGGACTCGTCCCAGTTCAGCAAGATGGAGAGCGGGCGGACGCTGGGCGGCCCCGAGGTCGTCCAGGCGCTGGACCAGTTCTACGGGACACCGGGGTTGCTGGTGACGCTGTGGGAGCTGGCGGTGGCGGATCCGGCGCAGTTCAAGGAGCAGTACCGGGGCTACATGGAACTCGAGGCCGAGGCGGTCAGCCTGTGGCAGTACTCCGTGAGCAGGCCACCCGGGCTTCTGCAGACCGCCGAGTACGCGCGCGAAGCCCTCGCTGCGGGCGGTCTCAAGGGTGACGAGCTGGACCAGCAGGTCGAGGCGCGCACCGGACGGCGGAAGGTGCTGGACGGTGATGACCCACCGCCGTTCCGCATCGTCCTCTCCGAGGCGGTCCTACGCCACTCGTTGCGCGATCAACGGGCGTGGAGGAGGCAACTGGAGCGCCTGGCGGAGGCTGCGGCGCAGCCGAACATCTCCCTTCACGTCCTGCCGTTCGGCTCCGGGTTGCATGGCCTGGACAGTACCGACGTCATGTTCCTGAGGCTGCCGGACGGCCGTACCGTGGCCTATGCGGAGAACGACGTACGCGGTGAACTGATCGACGAACCAAGCAAGGTCGAGCGTTTCCACCGCACATATGATGCCGTGCGCGACCTGGCCCTGCCCTCGGCCGAGTCACAGAAGCTGATCCTGGGGATGTTGGAGGAAGTGCCGTGCGAGCCATCGACCTGAGCGACGCGGACTGGCGCAAGAGCAGCTACAGCAACTCCGACGGCGGCAACTGCCTCGAAGTCGCCGACGACATCCCCTCCGTCGTCCCCGTCCGGGACAGCAAGGCCCCCGCCCGCGGAGCCCTCGTGTTCCGGGCCGGCGCCTGGGCCGCCTTCGTGGACGGCCTCAGGCGCGCGGGCGCGGAGTAGCGCGGAGCAGCAGCGAGGTCAGCACGTACCGCGCAGGTAGCAGATCCGCTGCGCGGACACCGGGCCGGGGACGGTGTGCACCAGGAACTTGAAGTCTCCCGGATGGTTCGCGTACGAGCCCCTGTTGTTGTGGGGAGCATGTGCCGGGGGGTTCGGATTCGCGTAGTGCAGGACCCGGAGCGTGCCAGAGCTCTGGTAGATCCTGTTGTCCCCCGGCCATGTCTTGCTGCATGTCGTGCTGTTCGCGGGCCGCCAGCACGCGAACGCGCCGTTGTGGGTGCCGGCTGACGACCTGTAGGCGATGAAGGGGCCGGGGCAGTAGGTCACGCCGCCACTGGAGGGGCATGGCTGCGCCGAGTAGTTGCGGTACGAATCGAGTCGCCAGTTCGATCTCTTCGGGGTCGGGCAGGTTGCGCTCTGGGGGTTCTTGCAGACCCAGAACTCCTGGACAGGGGGCTTCTTCGTGTTGGCAGGCCAGACTCCCACGTGAGCGACCTTGATGCCCACACCGGCTCTCTCCTCCAGCAGGAGGGCATTGTGGACCCGGTAGTACGGTGCCCCCGAAACCCGGTAGATGACCGCCACGCCCGCCGAGGGAGCCTTCGGGGCCGCGGTCGCCGCGTTCGCGACCTCGGCGGGACGGGTCGTCGCAGGGCTCACTGACAGAGCGGGCGTCGCTGCGGCAGCGGTGAGAAGCAGGGCAAGCAGTGCGGCGCGGACCAGGCGGCCTGCGTGGACGAACATGGAGCTCCCTTCTGCTGCCGAAAACCGCGGATGCGGCCATCGGTGGTGAAGGTGTGCCACCACGGACCGGGCCCTTACCCGAGAACCCCGAAGATCAGCCGCCTGGGGCAGCGGGCACTCAGCCCAGCGCCCTCCCCAGCACCCACACCACCGGTGCCGCCGCCGACAGGGGCAGGGCGACGCCCGCGGTGAAGTGGACGAAGCGGGACGGGTAGTCGTAGCTCGCGACGCGGTGGCCGATCAGGGCGCAGGCGGCGGCCGCACCGCCCAGCAGCGCGCCCTTGGCGCCCAGGCCCGTCATGCCGCCCACGGCGATCCCCGCGCCGGCGGCGGCCAGCAGCGAGACCACCACCGAGACCGGGGTCGGCAGCGGCAGCGCCCGCGCCAGGACGGCGACCGCGACCGCGGCCGCGCCGACGGAGACCGCGTGCGGGCCGGCGCCCAGGTAGCCGGTGGCCAGGACGGACAGCGCCGTGGACGCGACCGTCGCCATCAGGCCGTACATCCGCTCGTCCGGTGAGGCGTGCGAGCGCAGCTGCAGCACCAGCGACAGCAGGACCCAGGCGCCGAGGGGGCCGAGGATCGCGGCGGGGGCGTGGTCGCGGCCCGCGGCCAGCACCGCCACGTCCGCGGTCAGCGCGCCCGCGAAGGCCAGCGCGATGCCCTGCCGGGCGGGCCACATGCCGTTCAGACGGAACCAGCCCGCCGCCGTCACGGCCTGGAGCAGCACCAGCGGGACGACGAGGGCGTACGGGGCGGCGGGGGCCGTCACGGCCAGCAGCAGGCCGAGCACGGCGGTGAGCAGCGCCGGCTGCATCCCGGGCTCGATGACCGGGGAGCGGCCCTCGAGGCGGGCCCGCTGGGCGTCGGTGATGCGGGCGTTCCCGACGAGCGTCGCGGGACCGTAGTCCGGGGCGGCCTCGGGGCCGGGACCGGCACCGGGCCCGTGTCCCGGCGCGGTGGCGGGCTCGGGCTGCGGCTGCGGCTGCGCGTACGGCTGCGCGGTCCGGGGCTGCGGGGCGTGCGGCTGCGCGTACGGCTGGGCCTGCGGCTGCGCGTACGGATCCGCGAAGTGCTGCTGCTGCGCCTGGTACGGGTTGTCGCGCGGCGGCAGGTACGCCGTCTCGGGGGCGGCCGGTGTCTGCGGGTGGCTCTGGGTCTCCCAGGTCTGTCCCTGCCACTGCTGGGTGAGCTGGGGGTCGTGGCCGGGCGGGGCCTGCTGGTCGTACCCCTGCCACGGACCGGCGGCACCGGCCTGCCGGTGGGGGTCGTAGGGGTCGTACGGGCCGCTCTGGTACGGCTCGCTCATCGCCTCATCCTCCTGCGAACGGCGGGAGCACCTCGACCGTGCCGCCCTCGGCCAGCCGTACCGTCTCATGCGGGCGCGTGCCCACGGGGTCGCCGTCGACGAGGAAGGAGCATCGCCGCAGGACGCGCGGGAGTTCCCCGGGGTGCCGCTCGCGCACCGCGGCGAGCGCCTCGGCGAGCGTCACCGCGTCGCAGGGCTCCTCGGCGATCCCGGCCGCGGCCTTGGCAGCGGCCCAGTAGCGGACCGTGACCTTGGGCATCTGGTTCCTCGCTCGACGGCAGGAGAGAAGGACGGACGCGATCAGGCTAAGGCACCCGGCGGGCCGTTCACGAAGCGGCGCCGGAACCGGGGCGGCCGAGCGCCCAGGCGCCGATCCGGTCCAGCAGGGCGTCCGCGGCCGCGTTCTCGGCGTGGCCCATGCCCTGCTCCACCCAGAGCTCGCCGTGCTCACCGGCGGCCTCGGCCAGCATCCGGGGGTGGTCCAGGGGGAAGTAGCCGTCCCGGTCGCCGTGCACGACGAGCAGCGGGGCCGGGGCGATCCGCGCGGCCGCCTGCACCGGGGAGAGCGGCACGGGGTCCCAGTCGCGGTGGTGGATGCGGGTGCGGAAGCCGTAGCGGCCGACCAGGCGGCCCGCCGGCCGGGTGACCAGCCAGTGCAGCCGGCGCATGGGGGCCGTGCCGCGGTAGTACCAGCGGGCGGGGGCGCTGACCGAGACCACCGCGTCGGCCGTGCCGGGGTGGAGCGCCGCGTGCCGCAGCACCACCGAGCCGCCCATGGAGAAGCCGACGGTCACCACGCGCGCGTGCCCGAGGCCGCGCGCCCACTCCACGGCGGCGGCCAGGTCCAGCACCTCCTTGTCGCCGACCGTGGACCGGCCGCCGGAGCGGCCGTGGCCCCGGAAGGAGAAGGTGACGACGGCGCCGTACCGAGCCAGCCGCGCGGCCACCCGGCGCACGTGCGGCCGGTCCACGTCGCCGGTGAAGCCGTGGGCGACCACGAACACCGGGCCGCGGCAGGCCGTCTGGGAGATGTCCGGCGGGGTCGCGGGCGCGCTCGCGGACCGGTCGTATACGGCGGCGCCGGGATCGTATACGGAATCGATGGCCACACCGTCGGCCGTGCGCAGAAACGTCCGGATACGGGCCCGTCCGCACGTCTCGGGATGCGGACGAACGGTGGAACGTGCCACATGACCTGCCGGACCGTTGCTCATGTGGGCTATTCTGCTGGGCAGAGGACTCGGGCAGTGAAGCCCCCGGGTCCTTTTGTGCTTTCGGAAGCGTTGTATACGAAGCGGGAAACCTCAGGTGACCGCGGGTGTACGGGGCTCTCGGGATCGCAGGCAGTGCCGTATCGCACACGTCCTCGCAGGGACCGAGGAGGAACCAGACGTATGAGTTCTCTGCTGCTCCTGACCAACGCCCTCCAGCCGTCGACGGAGGTGCTCCCCGCACTCGGACTGCTGCTGCACAACGTGCGGGTCGCCCCCGCCGAGGGGCCCGCGCTCGTCGACACGCCGGGCGCCGACGTGATCCTCGTCGACGGCCGCCGCGACCTGCCGCAGGTGCGCAGCCTGTGCCAGCTGCTGCGCTCCACCGGCCCCGGCTGCCCGCTCCTGCTCGTCGTCACCGAGGGCGGCCTCGCCGCCGTCACCGCCGACTGGGGCATCGACGACGTCCTGCTGGACACCGCCGGCCCCGCCGAGGTGGAGGCCCGGCTGCGGCTGGCCATGGGCCGGCAGCAGATCACGGCCGACGACTCCCCCATGGAGATCCGCAACGGCGACCTGTCGGTGGACGAGGCGACCTACTCGGCCAAGCTCAAGGGCCGGGTCCTGGACCTCACGTTCAAGGAGTTCGAGCTGCTCAAGTACCTCGCGCAGCACCCCGGCCGGGTCTTCACCCGCGCCCAGCTGCTGCAGGAGGTCTGGGGCTACGACTACTTCGGCGGCACGCGGACGGTGGACGTGCACGTACGGCGGCTGCGCGCCAAGCTCGGCCCGGAGCACGAGTCGCTGATCGGAACCGTCCGGAACGTCGGTTATCGATTCGTTACGCCCGAGAAGGGCGACCGGTCCGAGAGGTCCGTGGACGAGGCGAAGGCCAAGAAGGACCGGACAAAGCCGGAAGATGCGGACACGTCTGCGCTGCGGGACGGCTCCGAGCTCCACGCGGACGCCTGACCGGCCGCCGGGCGGCGCGCGGCCCCCTTCCGCCCGGCACCGCCCGGCATGCGATACGCCCTGCCCAGCGCGGGTCCATCCGCGTAGACTCCGCGCGTGGCGAAGGTGACTCGCGATGACGTGGCACGGCTGGCCGGAACCTCCACAGCCGTCGTCAGTTACGTCATCAACAACGGACCCCGGCCGGTCGCCCCGGCCACGCGCGAGCGTGTCCTCGCGGCGATCAAGGAGCTGGGGTACCGGCCCGACCGGGTCGCCCAGGCCATGGCCTCGCGCCGCACCGACCTCATAGGCCTCATCATCCCCGACGCCCGCCAGCCGTTCTTCGGCGAGATGGCGCACGCGGTCGAGCAGGCCGCCTCCGAGCGCGGGAAGATGGTCCTGGTCGGCAACACCGACTACATCGGCGAGCGCGAGGTGCACTACCTGCGCGCCTTCCTCGGCATGCGGGTCTCCGGGCTCATCCTCGTCTCGCACGCCCTGAACGACCTCGCGGCCGCCGAGATCGAGGCCTGGGACGCCCGGGTGGTGCTGCTGCACGAGCGCCCGGAGGCCATCGACGACGTCGCCGTCGTCACCGACGACCTGGGCGGCGCCCAGCTCGCCGTCCGCCACCTGCTGGAGCACGGGTACGAGTACGTCGCCTGCATGGGCGGTACGGCGCAGACGCCGGCCGTCGGCGACCCGGTCTCCGACCACGTCGAGGGCTGGAAGCGGGCCATGGCGGAGGCGGGCCTGACCACCGAGGGCCGGCTGTTCGAGGCGCCCTACAACCGCTACGACGCCTACCGCGTCGCCCTGGAGTTCCTCTCCCGCCCCGACCGCCCGCGGGCGGTCTTCTGCTCCACCGACGACCAGGCCATCGGCGTGCTCCGGGCCGCCCGCGAGCTGCGCATCGACGTGCCCGGCGAGCTGGCGGTGGCCGGGTTCGACGACATCAAGGAGGCGGCGCTCGCCGACCCGCCCCTGACCACCGTCGCCTCGGACCGCTCGGCGATGGCCCGCGCGGCGGTCGACCTGGTCCTGGACGACGGCCTGCGCGTGGCGGGCTCCCGCCGCGAGCGCCTGAAGACGTTCCCGTCCCGCCTGGTGGTCCGCACGTCCTGCGGCTGCGCCTGATCCCGGGGGCGCCCGGCCGGCTTCGGCACGCGTCTTCATATCGGGCAAACAAGGTTCTGCCGGGCTTCTCAGGGAGCACTCAGGAAGCTCTCATGGTCGCGGGGGACTCTGTTTGTCATGACCGAGAGCATCCGCCGCAGCGGCGAGTTCGAGTACGAGAACCATGAGGGTACCTACGCTCAGCCCGGCCACTCCGCTCCCGTGAATCCGGAGTGGCCGCCCCCGCCGCCGTACGGTCCTGCGACGGCGGTCGCGGCACCCGAGCCGGCCCCGCGGCCCGCCCGGAAGCGTCCCCGGGGACCGGTGGCGCTGCTCGCGGCGGTGGCGATCGTCGCGGCGGCGGTCGGCGGCGGCACGGCGTACGCCTTCCAGGAGCTGGCCGGCCAGGACACGGTCGCCTCCACCGGCGCGGCCACCCCGGTGGTGCCGTCGAGCAAGCGGGGCGACGTCGCCGCGATCGCCGCCGCGGTCAGCCCCAGCGTGGTGGAGGTCAACGCCACCCTCGGCACCGGCTCGTCCACCGGCTCCGGCGTGATCATCACCTCCGGCGGCGAGATCGTCACCAACAACCACGTCGTCGCCGGCGCCACCTCGATCAAGGTGCGCACCAGCGACGGCAGGAGCCGCGCCGCCGAGGTCGTCGGCACCGACAGCTCCAAGGACCTCGCCCTGCTCAAGGTCAAGGGCGTCTCCGGGCTCACACCGGCGTCGCTCGGCGACTCCGGGAACGTCCAGGTCGGCGACAGCGTCGTGGCGATCGGCTCCCCCGAGGGCCTGACCGGCACCGTCACCAGCGGCATCGTCTCCGCGCTCGACCGGGACGTCACCGTCTCCACGGACGAGAACCAGGGGCAGGGCCAGGGCGGCGACGGCCAGTGGCCGTTCCAGTTCGGCGGCCGCCAGTTCAACGGCGACACCGGATCCTCCACGACGACGTACAAGGCGATCCAGACGGACGCCTCGCTCAACCCCGGCAACTCCGGGGGCGCGCTGATCGACGCCAACGGCAACGTCATCGGCATCAACTCCGCGATGTACTCGTCGAGTCAGCAGTCCTCCTCGTCCTCCGACGCGGGCAGCGTCGGACTCGGCTTCGCGATCCCCGTCAACACCGTCAAGTCCGACCTGGCCAAGCTGCGTTCGGGTTCGTCCAGCTAGCCCGGCCGCCGGCCGGCCGTTCCACCAGCAGGGAGTACGCCATGATCAAGAAGGTCTCGCACACGGTTCCCGCAGGCGGTCCGGCCGCCCTCACCCTGGCCCTGGCGGTGGCGCACGAGCTGCACGCCCCGGCCACCGCCCCGGCCCCGGCGCCCGCCCCGCGCGCCCCCGAGGTCGCCCAGGTCCCCGAGCTGATGGGCCTGCGCACCTCCGCCGACCGCCCGCACCGCCGCAAGGTGCCGCTGCACCGCCTCAGCACCGTCCACCGGCTGGGCGCGATGAAGAGCCTGAGCGCACTGGGCGTCTGAGCCCGGCCGCCCGCCTCCCGGCCCGGAAACGTGCGACGCTGAGAGACACCCCGGCCACCCGACCCACCGCACCCCGAGGAACCGCGAGCGATGAGCCCCGCCGAAGGCGACCGTGACCCCCAGCGCATCCTGATCGTCGACGACGAGCCCGCCGTACGCGAGGCGCTCCAGCGCAGCCTCGCCTTCGAGGGGTACGACACCGAGGTCGCCGTCGACGGCGCGGACGCGCTGGTCAAGGCCGGCGCCTACCAGCCGGACCTGATCGTCCTGGACATCCAGATGCCCAGGATGGACGGCCTGACGGCGGCCCGCCGCATCCGGGGCGCCGGGGACACCCTCCCGATCCTCATGCTGACCGCCCGCGACACCGTGGGCGACCGGGTCACCGGGCTCGACGCGGGCGCGGACGACTACCTGGTCAAGCCGTTCGAACTGGACGAGCTGTTCGCCCGGATCCGCGCGCTGCTGCGCCGCAGCTCCTACGCGGCCGCCGTGGGCTCCGCCGAGGCCCAGCGGGACGAGGCGCTCACCTTCGGCGACCTGCGCATGGACCTCGCGACCCGCGAGGTCACCCGCGGCGGCCGGCGGGTCGAGCTGACCCGGACGGAGTTCACGCTGCTGGAGATGTTCCTGGCCCACCCGCGCCAGGTCCTCACCCGGGAGCAGATCCTCAAGGCCGTCTGGGGCTTCGACTTCGAACCCTCGTCCAACTCCCTGGACGTCTACGTGATGTACCTGCGCCGCAAGACCGAGGCGGGCGGTGAGCCCCGCCTGGTGCACACCGTGCGGGGCGTCGGCTACGTGCTCCGGCAGGGCGGCGCGGAGTGACCGGTCTGGTGCGCCGCTACCGGGCGCTGCCCCTGCGGGCCCGCCTCGCCGTCCTGGTGGCGGCGGCGGTGGCGTTCGCGGTGGCGGCGGTGTCGGTGACGTGCTGGTTCATCGTCCAGGGGAAGGTGTACGACCAGGTCGGCAAGGACCTCCAGCAGGCGGTCCAGCGGCCCCAGTCGGCCGACGCCGTGGACACCCTGCTCTCCACCTGCCCGCAGGCCCCGACGGACTCCACCTACGGGTTCCGGGGCAGCGGCACCTACTACTTCGAGGCGGTGAAGCAGAACGGCACCGCCTGCGTCTTCGGCAACTCCGCGGGCACCGTGAAGACCACCGCCGTGGACCGGCGCTACATCGCGCAGGCGAACGTCCGCGAGGGCCGGTTCCGCAACGGCACGGACAGCAACGGCAACGCCGTCCGCGTGCTCATCATGCCGCTCATCGTCAACCAGGGCCCGGGCACGCCCCTGCAGGTCTACCCGAACACGGCCCTGCTGGTGGCCACGCCCCTGAAGAGCACCGAGGAGACGCTCAACGAACTGGCCCTCATCCTGCTCCTCGTCTCCGGCATCGGCGTGCTGGGCGCCGGCGCGGCGGGCCTCACGGTGGCCCGCGCGGGCCTGCGCCCGGTCGACAAGCTCACCGAGGCCGTGGAGCACGTGGCCCGCACCGAGGACCTGACCATCCGCATCCCCGTCGAGGACGACAGCGAGGACGAGGTCGCCCGCCTCTCCCGCTCCTTCAACTCCATGACCGCCTCCCTCGCCAGCTCCCGCGACCTGCAGCGGCAGCTGATCGCGGACGCCGGCCACGAGCTGCGCACCCCCCTCACCTCGCTGCGGACGAACATCGAACTGCTCACCCGGAGCGAGGAGACGGGCCGCCCGCTGCCCCCGGCGGACCGCAAGGCGCTGCTCGCCTCGGTGAAGGCGCAGATGACGGAGCTGGCGTCCCTGATCGGCGACCTGCAGGAGCTGTCCCGTTCGGAGGGCGAGCGCGGCGAGCGCGTCCAGGTGGTGTCCCTCCAGGACACCGTGGAGGCGGCCCTGCGCCGGGCCCGCCTGCGCGGCCCCGAGCTGACGATCACGGCGGACCTGGACCCCTGGTACGTCCGGGCGGAGCCCTCCGCGCTGGAGCGGGCGGTCGTCAACATCCTGGACAACGCGGTGAAGTTCAGCCCGGAGGGCGGCACCGTCGAGGTCCGCCTGACGGACGGCGTGCTGACCGTCCGCGACCACGGCCCCGGCATCCCCGCCGACGAACTCCCCTACGTCTTCGACCGCTTCTGGCGCTCGCCGTCGGCCCGCGCCCTGCCCGGCTCGGGCCTCGGCCTGTCCATCGTGGCCCGCACGGTCCGGCAGGCGGGCGGCGAGGTCGCCCTGGACCGCGCCGAGGGCGGCGGCACGGTGGTGACGGTACGCCTGCCGGGGGCACCCACGGCTCCGCCGGAGATGCCGTAGCGGATCGGCGGCGGCAGGCGCACCGGGGCGGCAACCTTCCCCGCGCCCACGGCGACTCCGGGTCGACCCGACCCGGACCACCGACTGGAGTCGCCCATGAGCCCCCGCACCCCCCACCGCCGGCCCCGCGGGGCACTGGCCCTCGGCCTGCCCCTCGCACTCGCCACGACCGGCACGCTCGCCTACGGCTTCCTCGGCCCCGGCGCCCAGCCCGAGGCCTCCGCCGCCGCGGCCACCACCCTCACCGTCGCCCAGGACGGTTCCGGGCAGTACCGGACCGTCCAGGCCGCCGTGAACGCCGTACCCGCGGACAACCCCTCCCGGGTCGTCATCTCCGTCAAGCCCGGCACGTACCGGGAGACCGTCAAGGTGCCCGCGAACAAGCCGCACGTCACCCTCCAGGGCACCGGCGCGAGCCGCAAGGACACGGTGATCGTGTACGGCAACGCGTCCGGCACCAGGAAGCCCGACGGCTCCGGCACCTACGGCACCGGCGGCAGCGCGACCGTCGCCGTCGAGGCCGACGACTTCCAGGCCCGCGACCTCACCGTCGCCAACGACTTCGACGAGGCCGCCCACCAGGACATCGCCCAGCAGGCGGTCGCCCTGCGCACCGCCTCCGACAAGGTCCTCCTCGACGGCGTCATCGTCACCGGCGACCAGGACACCCTGCTGCTGGACACCGCCTCCAAGGACAGGCTGGGCCGGGTCTACCTGACGAACTCCTACGTCGTCGGCAACGTCGACTTCATCTTCGGCCGCGCCACCGCCGTGATCGACCACTCGGTCATCACCCTCAAGAAGCGCTGGAACGGCACCTCGGCCGGCTACGTCACCGCCCCGTCGACGGCCGCGAACCGCAAGGGCATCCTCATCGCCAACTCCACGGTGAACGGTGACGTCTCCTCCCGCAGCTTCTACCTCGGCCGCCCCTGGCACGCCGGCGGCGACGCCACCCTCGACCCGCAGACCACCGTCCGCAACACCGGCCTCAGCGACGCGATCAAGACCACACCCTGGACCGACATGAGCGGCTTCTCCTGGAAGGACGACCGCTTCGCCGAGTACAGGAACACCGGCGCCGGCGCCGGGACGGCGAGCACCGACCGCCCCCAACTGACCGACGCCCAGGCCGCGAACCAGGAAGTCGCCGACTGGCTGGGCGACTGGACGCCCTCGGCGTCCTGACGACGCCGTACGGCCCGCCCCGCGGCGCCCCGGCCCGTTCCCGCGAGGAGGCGGGCGCCGGCCGGGGGCGGGCCGTACCCTCGTACGCATGAGCAGCGACGACTCCGTACGGCCCGTACCCTCCCGCTCCATCGAGACCCGCTCCACGCTCGACCCGGACCAGGCCGAGGCCGTGCTCGCACTGCTCGCCGACGCCGCCCGGGCCGACGGTCAGCAGCCGGTCTCCGAGCAGGGACGCCTGCAACTGCGCGGAGGCGCCCGCGAGGGCGTCTCCCACCTGCTGCTGAGCATCGACGGCGAACTCGTCGGCTACGCCCAGCTGGAGGACACCGACCCGGTGGAGCCGCCGGCCGCCGAACTCGTCGTCCACCCGGCCCACCGCGGGCACGGGCACGGCCGGGCGCTGGGCTCGGCGCTGCTCGCCGCCTCGGGCAAGCGGCTGCGGGTCTGGGCGCACGGCGGGCACTCCGCCGCCCGCCACCTCGCCCAGGTGCTGGGACTGACCCTGTTCCGCGAACTGCGCCAGATGCGGCGCTCGCTGACGGACCTGCAGCTGCCCGACCCGGTGCTGCCCGAGGGCGTCGGCGTGCGCACCTTCGTGCCCGGCAAGGACGACGCGGCCTGGCTCGCGGTCAACGCGGCCGCCTTCGCCCACCACCCCGAGCAGGGCGCGCTGACCCAGCGCGACCTGGACGACCGCAAGGCCGAGCCGTGGTTCGACCCGGCCGGGTTCTTCCTCGCCGAGCGCCGCGGCGAGCTGGTCGGCTTCCACTGGACCAAGGTGCACGCCGAGGAGGGCCTCGGCGAGATCTACGTACTCGGCGTCCGCCCCGGCGAACAGGGCGGCGGCCTCGGCAAGGCCCTCACCGTGATCGGCCTGCGCCACCTGGCCGGGCAGCAGCTGCCGGCGGCGATGCTCTACGTCGACGCCGACAACAAGGCGGCGGTCTCGGTGTACGAGCGGATGGGGTTCACCACCTACGAGACCGACCTGATGTACCGCACCGAGACCTGACGGACACGGAGCGTCACGACCGCGCGGGGAGGGGCGTTCCGGCCCGGACCACGGGGCGTCGGGGCCGGATTTCCGGCGCCCCGGGATCGCGGGAGCCGCCTCGCGCTCTCCCCGCGATATCCCGGACGTCATGTCTCCGTAACCATCGATTCAGACGGGCTTGCGACGCTCGGCCAATGAAGCCCGCCGTGCCAGAGCCTCCGCCGCCTCCCGCGAGGCCCGCAGCCGTGCTCCCGCCCGCGCTTTCCGACGCGCCCGTATCGCGCGCGACGCGGAAGAATGGGTTCATGAGTCAGCCAGACGCCGAGGTTCAGCACACGCAGCCCTCCGTGGGCTCCATCGCCGCGCACCGCCCGCACACCGTGGCCGCCGCCGTCTCCGACCTCGAACCCGACATCGACGCCGACCTCGACGCCTACGAGGACTCGGCGGGCGAGGGGGCTCCGCTGCCGCAGGGTCGTTTCCTCGACCGGGAGCGCAGCTGGCTCGCCTTCAACGAGCGGGTCCTGGAGCTGGCCGAGGACCCCGACACCCCCCTGCTGGAGCGGGCCAACTTCCTGGCGATCTTCGCCAGCAACCTGGACGAGTTCTTCATGGTCCGGGTCGCCGGCCTGAAGCGGCGCATCGCCACCGGCGTCGCCACCCGCTCCGCCTCCGGCCTGCAGCCCCGCGAGGTGCTGGAGATGATCTGGGCCCGCTCCCGCGAGCTCATGGCCCGGCACGCCGCCTGCTACCACGAGGACGTCGCCCCCGCACTCGCGGAGGAGGGCATCCACCTGGTCCGCTGGAACGAGCTGACCGAGAAGGAGCAGGCCCGGCTGTTCACCCTGTTCCGGCACCGGATCTTCCCCGTCCTGACCCCGCTGGCCGTGGACCCCGCGCACCCGTTCCCGTACATCTCCGGCCTCTCCCTGAACCTGGCCGTCGTCGTGCGCAACCCGGTCAGCGGCCACACCCACTTCGCGCGGGTGAAGGTGCCGCCGCTGCTGAACCGCTTCCTGGAGAGCTCCCCCGGCCGGTACGTCCCCATCGAGGACGTCATCGCCGCCCACCTCGAGGAGCTCTTCCCGGGCATGGAGGTGCTCGAGCACCACGCCTTCCGGCTCACCCGCAACGAGGACCTCGAGGTCGAGGAGGACGACACCGAGAACCTCCTGCAGGCCCTGGAGAAGGAGCTCATGCGGCGCCGCTTCGGCCCGCCGGTGCGCCTGGAGGTCGAGGAGTCCATCGACCGCGAGGTGCTCGACCTGCTGGTGCGCGAGCTGAAGATCTCCGAGGCCGAGGTCTACCCGCTGCCCGGTCCCCTGGACCTCACCGGCCTCTTCCGCATCCACAGCCTCGACCGGCCGGAGCTGAAGTACCGCAAGTTCGTGGCGGGCACCCACCGCGACCTGGCCGAGGTGGAGTCGGCGTCCGCGCCCGACATCTTCGCCGCCCTGCGTACCCGGGACGTGCTCCTGCACCACCCCTACGACTCGTTCTCCACCTCCGTCCAGGCCTTCCTGGAGCAGGCGGCGGCCGACCCGGACGTCCTGGCCATCAAGCAGACGCTGTACCGCACCTCCGGCGACTCCCCCATAGTCGACGCGCTCATCGACGCCGCCGAGTCCGGCAAGCAGGTGCTGGTCCTCGTCGAGATCAAGGCCCGCTTCGACGAGCACGCCAACATCAAGTGGGCGCGCAAGCTGGAGGAGGCCGGCTGCCACGTCGTCTACGGCCTGGTCGGTCTGAAGACCCACTGCAAGCTGTCCCTGGTGGTCCGCCAGGAGGGCGACGACACCCTGCGCCGCTACAGCCACGTCGGCACCGGCAACTACCACCCGAAGACCGCCCGGCTGTACGAGGACCTCGGCCTGCTCACCGCCGACCCGCAGGTCGGCGCCGACCTCTCCGACCTGTTCAACCGGCTCTCCGGCTACTCCCGCCGCGAGACCTACCGCCGGCTGCTGGTCGCCCCCAAGTCCCTGCGCGACGGCCTGATCGCCCGCATCGACAAGGAGGCCCAGCACCACCGCGCCGGACGCCCCGCGTTCATCCGCATCAAGGTCAACTCGATGGTGGACGAGGCGATCATCGACGCCCTGTACCGGGCCTCCCAGGCGGGCGTGCCGGTGGACGTGTGGGTGCGCGGCATCTGCGCGGTGCGCCCGGGCGTCGCGGGCCTGTCGGAGAACATCAGGGTCCGCTCGATCCTCGGCCGCTTCCTGGAGCACTCCCGGGTGTTCGCCTTCGGCAACGGCGGCGAACCGGAGGTCTGGATCGGAAGCGCCGACATGATGCACCGCAATCTCGACCGCCGGATAGAGGCCCTGGTCCGGGTCACCGACCCGGCCCACAGGGCGGCCCTGAACCGGCTGCTCGACACCGGCATGTCCGACACCACCGCCTCCTGGCACCTCGGCCCCGACGGCGAGTGGACCCGGCACGCGACCGACGCGGACGGACAGCCCCTGCGCAACATCCAGGAGATGCTCATAGACGCCCGGAGGCGCCGGCGTGGCACAGCAACACCTTGACCCGACGGACCCCACGGCCCCGGCGGTGACGGCGGACGCCCTCGCGGGTTACCTGCGTGCCCAGGCCACCGAGTTCCTCCGCGCCCTGCGGCTGCACCGGGAGACCGGCGCCGCCGCGGGGAGCGGCGCGGAGGAGTCCGTCGACGCGGCCCGGGCCCTGCGCCGCTCGGCCCGCCGCATCAGCGCCAGCCTGCACACCTTCCGCCCCCTGCTGGAGGCGGACTGGTCGGAGGACATGCGGCCGGAACTGGCCTGGGTGTCGGGCACACTGGGCCTCGAGCACGCCTACGAGGCCCGCCTGCAACGGCTGCTGCTGGCCCTGCACCGGCTGTCGGGCGTGACGGTGTTCCCGGGGCAGGGGACGGGCCGGCGCGGCGCGGCGACCGCGCCGGGCGGCGCGGGCGGCCGGCCGGCCCCCGTGGCCGCGGGCAGCCGCACCCCCGCCGCGGCGGGGGCACCCGTCCCCCTGCAGGCGGCGCTCGTGCCCGCCGGCGGCCCCGCCCAGCCGCCCCCCACCCCCGAGCGCGGCACCCTCACCGTGGGCGCGGCGAAGGCGGGCGCGCTGCTGGAGCGCCAGCTCACGCTCGCCCGGACCCGCGCCCACTCCACGGCGCTGCAGGCGCTCGGCTCCTCCCGCTTCCACGCGGTCGCCGACAAGGTGGCCGTCCTCGCGAGCGAGGTCCCGCTCACCCCCGCCGCCGGCACCGACCTGCACCCCCTCGCGGCCGCCGCCGAGGAGCGCCTCGCGAACGCGGTCACCGCCCTGCCCCTGGTCACCGCGGGCCACCCCTACAACGCGGAGGCCCTGGTGCACGGCCTGTCCCCGGACCCGTCCCCGCACCCCCAGGACGGCCCCTGGCACCAGGTCCGCCTGCTGCTGCGCCTGCACCGGTACGCCCGCGAGGTGCTGCACGGCGCCGACCGCCCCGCCGACGTACGCCTGCTGACGGCGGGCCAGGCCCTCAACCGGCACCGGGACGCCTCGGAGGCGGCCGCGGCGGCGGCCCAGGCGGCCCGCACGCCGCGCATCGCCCCGGCGACGGCGTACGCCCTCGGCGTGCTCCACGCCGACCAGCGGCACGAGGTGGAGGCGGCCAGGTTCGCCTTCCAGCAGGCGTGGCAGAAGGCGACGGTCGGCGCACCCTGAGGAGGCGGCGTGAACGACACGACGGTCCAGGCAGCCGGGTGCGTCCTGTGGCGCCGTTCGCCGGTGGACGGCCGGCTGGAGCTGTGTCTCGTCCACCGGCCCAGGTACGACGACTGGTCGCACCCCAAGGGCAAGCTGAAGCAGGGTGAGGACGCGCTCGCGGGCGCCCTGCGCGAGGTCGAGGAGGAGACGGGGCACAGGGCCGAGCCGGGCGCCGAGCTGCCGACCCTGCGCTACCGGGCCAACGACCGCCCCAAACAGGTGCGTTACTGGGCGGCCGAGGCCATCGCGGGCCGCTTCACCCCGACCGACGAGGTCGACCGGATCCTGTGGCTGTCCCCCTCGGCCGCCCGCGGCCGGCTGACCCAGCCCCGCGACCGCGACCTGGTGGACGCCCTCGTCGAGCACCTCGGGCACCGCGGCGTCTAGGGTGCCGCCGTGGGGAGCAGGCGCAGGGTCCGCCGTCTGGTGGTGGGCGGCACGGTGTACGGCTGGTGCTTCGGGCACCGGCACGACCGGGTGCGGGGCTACCCGGGGTGCGGCAGCACGGTGACACTGTGGCGGGCGGGAAGCCCGGCCCGTCTGCGTCTGGTCTTCCGGCCCGGACCCGGCCGGGCCGTCGCCGACGGCTACTTCGACGAGGGCGCGGCGGTGCGCCTCACCGACCGGCAGTACCTGAACCTGCACGAACCCGGCAGCGTACGGGCGTTGCTGGACGAGGCCCTGGCCCGTGGGGTGTTTCCCGCGGCGGGGACGGCGGAGGTGGACGGCTGGCCGCTGTTCGACGCCGTGACGCCGCCCCAAGTGCCGCCGGACAGGCGCTAGGCGCCCACCGCGTGGCCCTCCGCGTCCGTCCTGGCCTGGCTGCGGGCCCTGCGGGCCGGCCCGCGCCAGCCGCAGGTGCAGCGGGCCACGCAGAAGCGGCCCTGTTCGCTCGTCGTCGTGAGGTGTTCCTGCCCCTGCATCTGCCGGGCCCGTTCCGGCCCGTCCGCCTGCGCCACGGAAACCACGGTACCGGCAACACGGGGTCAAGGGTTGGCCCGGCCGTGGGCCGACGCGTGACGGCACTCCCTACCGGTCGTTAACCGGAACGACAGGGGGCCCGTGACGGACGTACCGGCTGGGGGTTGGCAGGCGATGGATCGGCGGCATTGCAGGCGCGCGGGCAGGACGGTCGTCGCGCTGGGGCTCGTGCTCGGGCTGGGGACGGCCGCCGGCGGGTGCACTCGCCGGGCCGCCGCCGAGGGCGTCGCGGGGGCGGGCGGTGACGCGGTCATCGTCCTGCGGCACGCGGCCGACACCCTGCGCGGCGCGGGCAGCTCCAAGGCCGGCACGTCGATGGAGATGGCGACCGGCGGCACCCGGGTCACCATCCGCGGCAAGGGCGTCTACGACTACACCAGGCGTCTCGGACAGCTGACCGTCGTGCTCCCGGAGGACCCCGCGGGCGCGTCCGAGCACCGGCCCATCACCGAACTCCTCGCGCCCGGAGCCCTGTTCATGAAGAACCGGGGCGCCGGGGTGCCCGCCGACAAGTGGGTGCGGGTGGACACCTCGACGCTCTCCGACGGCAACCTCGTCACCGGCGGCGCGACCGACCCGTACGCCGCCGCCGAGGTGCTGCGCGGGACGCGCAGCGCGCGGCTCGTGGGGCGCACCGAGGTCGGCGGGACCCAGGTGCGGCACTACCGGGGGACGGCCGACCTGAACCGGGCCGCGGACGCGGCGTCGGCGGAGAACCGGGCGCCCCTGCGGGCGGCGGCGAGGGGGTTCGCCGCGGCGGAGGTCCCGTTCGACGCCTACCTCGACGACGAGGGCCGCATCCGCAAGCTGCGCCAGCACTTCAGCTTCGTCAACGGCCGCGAGAAGACCGCCGTGGCGGTCGCCTCGACGACCCTGCTGTACGAGTTCGGCACGCCCGTCGACGTACGCCTGCCGAGCCCGCGGGACATCTACGCGGGCCGCATCGCCGAGAACCAGCCGGCGCACTAGTCCGGGACGCCACCCTTGAACTAGCCCGTCCGTGCCATGCGCGGGGTGTGGGGCCCTGCCTACTCTAGGAAGTCGGTGACGGCAGAGACGAGGTGATGCGCGTGGCTCCGGTCGGCGGTACGGCAGTACAGGACCACGTGGCCCTCGCCGAGATCGAGCTGTGCGGGGAGCTGATGATCGCCGCCTCGGCCGCCGAGGACCGGCTGAGCCTGGAGAGCATCGACCAGGTCCTGCGGGTCGCCGAGGAACGCAATCCGGCCTGAGCCGAGCCCGGCGGCGGGCACCGCTCAGGTGCGCAGCAGGCGGCCGATCGCCTTGGTCGCCTCGTCCACCTTCGCGTCGATCTCGTCCCCGCCCCTGACGGCCGCGTCCGCCACGCAGTGCCGCAGGTGCTCCTCCAGCAGCTGGAGGGCGAACGCCTGGAGGGCCTTGGTCGACGCGGAGACCTGCGTGAGTATGTCGATGCAGTACGTGTCCTCGTCGACCATGCGCTGCAGGCCGCGGATCTGGCCCTCGATGCGGCGCAGCCGCTTGAGGTGCTCGTCCTTCTGCTTGTGGTAACCGTGCGTGGCGCCGGCCTCGGTCGTCGTCATCGCGGGCCTCCATCTCGGGACGAGCGGTCGATACATACCCCTGGCGGGTATATCGTAACGAATTTTCCGGGGTAGCAGGGCTTTGCTGTGCCCCCGTGCCGAGCAGTCTGTCCGATGGGCGACACTGGGGGACGGCCCGATAGCCGTGGCCGGATGATGTGCCTACCATCAGCCTGACCGAAACCGAAGCACCCCGAGGACCCCACGTGCGCTTTCGTCTGACCCCCAGGGAGACGAGCTTCTACGACATGTTCGCCGCTTCCGCGGACAACATCGTCACCGGCTCCAAGCTCCTGATGGAACTGCTCGGGGCGGACTCCTCCGCCCGGGCCGAGATCGCAGAGCGTATGCGGGCAGCGGAACACGCAGGTGACGACGCCACGCACGCGATCTTCCACCAGCTGAACTCCTCGTTCATCACGCCGTTCGACCGCGAGGACATCTACGCCCTCGCCGGTTCCCTGGACGACATCATGGACTTCATGGAGGAGGCCGTCGACCTGGTCGTCCTCTACAACGTCGAGGAACTGCCCAAGGGCGTCGAGCAGCAGATCGAGGTGCTGGCGCGGGCCGCCGAACTGACGGCGGAGGCGATGCCGAACCTGCGCACCATGGACAACCTCACCGAGTACTGGATCGAGGTCAACCGGCTGGAGAACCAGGCGGACCAGATCCACCGCAAGCTGCTGGCGCACCTCTTCAACGGCAAGTACGACGCGATCGAGGTGCTGAAGCTCAAGCAGATCGTCGACGTCCTGGAAGAGGCGGCGGACGCGTTCGAGCACGTGGCGAACACGGTGGAGACCATCGCCGTCAAGGAGTCCTGAGGCGTCGATGGACACCTTCGCCCTGGTCGTGACCATCGCGGTCGCGCTCCTCTTCACGTATACGAACGGCTTTCACGACTCGGCGAACGCGATCGCCACCTCGGTGTCGACGCGGGCGCTGACCCCGCGGGCGGCGCTGGCGATGGCCGCGGTGATGAACCTCGCCGGTGCCTTCCTCGGCTCGGGGGTCGCCAAGACCGTCAGCGAGGGGCTGATCGAGACACCGTCCGGCTCCACGGGGCTGGCGATCCTCTTCGCGGCGCTCGTCGGCGCGATCACCTGGAACCTGATCACCTGGTACTTCGGCCTGCCGTCGTCCTCCTCGCACGCACTGTTCGGCGGCCTCGTGGGCGCGGCCCTGGCGGGCGGCACGGCGGTCCACTGGAACGGCGTGGTCGACAAGATCATCATTCCGATGTTCCTGTCCCCGGTCGTCGGCCTGATCGTCGGCTACCTGGTGATGACGGCGATCATGTGGCTCTTCCGCCGGTCGAACCCGCACAAGGCCAAGCGCGGCTTCCGCATAGCCCAGACCGTCTCGGCGGCGGGCATGGCCCTCGGCCACGGTCTGCAGGACGCCCAGAAGACCATGGGTGTCGTCGTGATGGCCCTGGTGATCTCCGGTCACGGCACCTTCGGCGACCCGATCCCGGTCTGGGTGAAGATCGTCTCGGCGCTGATGCTCTCGCTCGGCACCTACGCGGGCGGCTGGCGCATCATGCGCACCCTGGGCCGCAAGATCATCGAACTGGACCCGCCGCAGGGCTTCGCCGCCGAGGCCACGGGCGCGTCGATCATGTTCGGTACGGCGTACCTGTTCAAGGCGCCCATCTCCACCACCCACGTCATCACCTCGGCGATCATGGGCGTGGGCGCGACCAAGCGGGTCAACGCGGTCCGCTGGGGTGTTGCCAAGAACATCGTCCTGGGCTGGTTCATCACCATGCCGGCGGCCGCCCTGGTCGCGGCGACGGCCTTCGCCGTCATCAACGTCGTGGTGCTGTAACCGACCGGAGGCGCAACGCAGGTGGGCCCGCCCCCGGGAGCCGGGGGCGGGCCCTCCTGCGTCCTCGCGGTGGCACCGCCATGCAGCACCGCGAGGGGTCTTGGGGGATCAGCCGAAGCGGCCGGAGATGTAGTCCTCCGTCGCCTGGACCGACGGGTTGGAGAAGATCCGCTCGGTGTCGTCGATCTCGATCAGCCGGCCGGGCTGGCCGACCGCCGCCAGGTTGAAGAACGCCGTACGGTCCGAGACGCGCGCCGCCTGCTGCATGTTGTGCGTCACGATGACGATCGTGAAGCGCTCCTTGAGCTCACCGATCAGGTCCTCGATGGCGAGGGTGGAGATCGGGTCCAGGGCGGAGCACGGCTCGTCCATGAGCAGCACCTTCGGCTCCACGGCGATCGCCCGCGCGATGCACAGCCGCTGCTGCTGACCGCCGGACAGACCCGAGCCGGGCTTGTTCAGGCGGTCCTTGACCTCGTTCCAGAGGTTCGCGCCCTTGAGCGACTTCTCGACGATGTCGCTCAGCTCGCTCTTCTTGTAGTTGCCGTTCAGCCGCAGGCCCGCCGCCACGTTGTCGTAGATCGACATGGTGGGGAACGGGTTCGGCCGCTGGAACACCATGCCGACCTCGCGGCGCACGGACACCGGGTCGACGCCGCTGCCGTACAGGTCCTCGTCGTCCAGCAGCACCTTGCCCTCGACGCGGCCACCGGGGGTGACCTCGTGCATGCGGTTGAGGGTGCGCAGGAACGTCGACTTGCCGCAGCCGGAGGGGCCGATGAACGCCGTCACCGAACGCGGCTCGACGGTCATCGAGATGTCCTCGATCGCCTTGTGGGAGCCGTAGTAGGCGGTCAGTCCGCTTACGTCGATTCGCTTGGCCATGTCTACTTCACTTCCAGAGGTTCAAGCTCGGTCGCTGTATGGCCGCGTCAGCGACCGGTCTTGGGGGCCTTCCAGCGGGCGATGCCGCGAGCCACCAGGTTCAGGATCATCACGAAGGCGATCAGCGTGAGCGAGGCCGCCCAGGCGCGGTCGTAGGCCGCGGTCGAACCCGAGCTGTTCGCGTACTGCTGGTAGATGTACAGCGGGAGCGCCTGCTGCGCGCCGCTGAAGGGGTTGTTGTTGATGAAGCTGTTGCCCCACACCAGCAGCAGGATCGGCGCGGTCTCGCCCGCGATACGGGCGATCGCCAGCATGATGCCGGTGGTGATGCCGCCGAGGGAGGTCGGCAGGACCACCTTCAGGATGGTGCGCCACTTCGGCACGCCGAGCGCCAGGGAGGCCTCGCGCAGCTCGTTCGGGACGAGCTTGAGCATCTCCTCCGTGGAGCGGACCACGACCGGCATCATCAGGATGGCCAGGGCGAGCGATCCGGCGAAGCCGAAGGGCTGCATCTCGAACATCAGCATCAGGCTGAGGATGAACAGACCCGCGACGATGGACGGGATGCCGGTCATCACGTCGACGAAGAAGGTGACCGCGCGGGCGAGGGCGCCGCGCCCGTACTCCACCAGGTAGATCGCGGTGAGCACGCCGATCGGGGCGCCGATCAGGGTGGCGAGGCCGACCTGCTCCAGGCTGCCGATGATCGCGTGGTAGATGCCGCCGCCCGGCTCGGAGTCGGCGACGACGCCCATCGAGTGCGTGAGGAAGTAGACGTCCAGGACCTTCACGCCGCGCTGGACGGTGGTCCAGATCAGGGAGACCAGCGGCACGACGGCGAGCAGGAACGCGACCCAGACCAGCGACGTGGCGATGCGGTCCTTGGCCTGCCGGCGGCCCTCGACCCACGAGGCGATGACGTAGGTGCCGAGGATGAAGAGGACCGCGGCGATCAGACCCCACTGGATCTTGCTGCCGAGGCCGGCGCCCAGGCCGATGGCCACCGCGGCCGCGACGGAGCCGGCGGCGATCGCCCACGGCGACCACTTCGGCAGGCTCGCGCTGCGCAGCGTGCTGCCACGCTTTCCGGTGACGACTGCGCTGCTCATGCGTTGGCCCCCGAGTACTCCTTGCGGCGGGCGATGATCGCGCGGGCCGCGCCGTTGACCAGCAGGGTGATGACGAACAGGACGAGGCCGGAGGCGATGAGCGCGTCCCGGCCCTGCTCGGTGGCCTCACCGAACTTGCTGGCGATGTTCTGGGCGAAGGTGCCGCCGCCCGGGTCGAGCAGGCTGGCCTGGATGTCGAAGGTCGGCGAGAGGACCGTGGCGACGGCCATCGTCTCGCCGAGCGCGCGGCCGAGGCCGAGCATGGACGCGGAGATCACGCCGGAGCGTCCGAAGGGCAGCACGGACATGCGGACGACCTCCCAGCGCGTGGCGCCGAGGGCCAGAGCCGCTTCCTCGTGCATGCGCGGGACCTGGCGGAAGACCTCGCGGGTCACGTTGGTGATGATCGGCAGGATCATGATCGCGAGCAGGATGCCGACGGTGAGCATCGAGCGCGGTGCGCCGCCCTGCCAGTCGAAGATGCCGGTCCAGCCGAAGTAGTGGTCGAGCCAGCCGAAGAGGCCGTTCATGTGCGGTACGAGGACCAGCGCGCCCCACAGGCCGTACACGATGGACGGCACGGCGGCGAGCAGGTCGACCACGTACGCGACGGGTCCGCTCAGCCGGCGCGGGGCGTAGTGCGTGAGGAACAGCGCGATGGCCACGGCGACCGGCACGGCCAGGGCCATGGCGATGATCGAGGAGACCACCGTGCCGAAGGCCAGCACGGCGATGCCGAAGACAGGCGGGTTGAGGTTGGTGTTCCACTCGAAGGTGGTCAGGAAGTTGCCGTGGTCCTTGCTGATCGCGAGGGAGGCGCGGTAGGTGAGGAAGACCGCGATCGCGGCCATGATCACCAGCAGCAGGATGCCGGAGCCGCGGGACAGGCCGAGGAAGACGCGGTCGCCGGGGCGGGTCGCGCCGCGGGCGTTGCGCTTCTGTTCGGTCACCGTCGGCTGGGGCGTGGGGGGAGGTGCGTCGGTTGTCTGCGTCGATATGTCCATCGGGTTCTCCGGTCTGCGGAGCCGCTCACCCGCTGGGGTGCGCGGCTCGTGGCGGCGGTGCACCGGACGGTGCGGCCCGGCCCGCGGGGAGGCCGTGGGAACCGGGCCGCACTCTCGGATCAGGTCAGCTCAGGCCGGCGATGGTGCTGCGGACCTTGCCGATGATCTCGTCGGGCATCGGCGCGTAGTCGATGCCGCTGAGGGTCTTCTGGCCGTCCTCGGACGCGATGTAGTTGAGGAAGGACTTGACGGTGGGCAGGGTGTCGGCCTTGTTGCCCTTGTCACAGACGATCTCGTAGGTGACCAGGGTGATCGGGTACGCGCCGTCGGCCTTGGTCTTGTAGTTCAGCTGGAGCGACAGGTCCTTGCCGGTGCCGACGACCTTGGCGTCCGCGATGGCCTTGGTGGCGCTGTCGGTGGTGGGCGCGACCGGCTGGGAGGCACCGGTGTCGATGCTGACGGCCTTGACGCCGTCGCCGACGTAGGAGAGCTCGAAGTAGCCGATGGCGCCGTTGGTCTGCTTGACCTGCTGGGCCACACCGGAGGACTGCGCGGCGGACTGGCCGCCCTTGGCCTGCCAGGTCTTGCCGCCGGAGTACTTCCAGTTGTCCGGGGTGCTGGCGATCAGGTACTTGGTGAAGTTGTCCGTGGTGCCGGAGTCGTCCGAGCGGTGGAAGGCCTGGATCTTCAGGTCGGGGAGCTTCGCCTTCGGGTTCAGCTTCTTGATCGCCGCGTCGTTCCAGTTGGTGATCTTGCCGTCGAAGATCTTGGCGAGGGTCGGGGCGTCGAGGACCAGGTTGTCCACGCCGTTCACGTTGTAACCGATGGCGATCGGGCCGCCGACCATCGGCAGGTCGATGCCCTGGCCGCCGGAGCAGACCTTCTTGGAGGCGGCGACTTCCTCGGGCTTCAGCGCGGAGTCGGAGCCGGCCCAGGGGATCTGGCCCTGCGTGAACGCGGTCACACCGGCGCCGGAGCCGCCGGCCTTGTAGTTGATCTGCACGCCGCAGGCCTGCGAGAAGCTCTTGACCCACGCGTCGATCGCGTTCTTCTGCGCAGAGGAGCCGTCCGACAGCAGCTGCCCCTTGGCGCCGTCGCACTTGATCGAGGAGGCGTTGGTCGCCGAGGACGGGTTGCCCGACGCCTTGGAAGAGCCGCCGTTGTCGTCGGAGCCGCACGCCGTCAGGGCCAGGGCGCCGGTCACGGCGACAGCACCGAGGGAAAGGGCCCGCAGCCGGTTCTTGCGCTGAAGCATCACTTTCGGAAGTTCCTTCCAGGAGCCGCCGCTGTCGGCGGCGTGCGAGGTAAGTGAGTGCGGGAGCGCGTCGTAAGGCCGCACTTCGCACCGTGCACGGCCGAAATTAGGCAGAACAGGTGAAGCCGCCGATGGCCGGAAGTGAACGAGGGGTGAACCCCTGCCGTCGTCTCGGTGAGGTCACGGAATGCTCACGGGGAGGGCACGTGAAGGTACCGACGGCCGGGTTGCGCGAACACGGCTTCGATATTCGCGCGCCCGTCCGTGGAACCCTCGCGTGCATGCCGTCGTCTCGTTCCAGGAGACTGCGGGAAAGGCGGCGGACACATGCAACGGCGTGCGTTCATCTCGGGCGGCGCGGCCGCACTGGCGACCACTGCGCTGGCCGGGTGCGACTCCGGCTCCGGCGCGTCCGCCGGCTCCTCACACTCCCTCTCGGCCCACGGTACGGGACTTTCCGGTACTCCGCTGAAGACCACCGGTCAGGTCGCCGCCGCGAACTGGGCGGCCCTCGCCCGGGACCTGGACGGCCCCCTGGTGCGCCCCGGCGACGCCACCTGGAAGACGGCCCACCAGCTCTACAACACCCGCTTCGACGGGCTGAAACCGGCCGCCGTCGCCTACGTCGCCCACGTCGGCGACATCCGCACGACCCTGGCGTACGCCCACGCCCACGGCCTGCGCGTGGCGATACGCAACGGCGGCCACTCCTACGCCGGTTACTCCTCCGGCAACGGCCGGCTGATCCTGGACGTCTCCCGGCTGAACCGCATCCGGGTGAGCGGCGGGCAGGCGGTGGTCGGCGCCGGCTCCAAGCTGATCGACGTCTACCGGGGGCTGGCCGCCAAGGGCGTGACCATACCCGCCGGCTCCTGCCCCACCGTCGGCGTCTCCGGCCTGGTCCTCGGCGGCGGCCACGGCGTCGCCTCCCGCGCCTACGGCCTGACCTGCGACAGCCTCACCCGGGCGACGATCGTCACCGCCGACGGCACCCAGGTCACCGCCGACGCCCGCGACCACGCCGACCTCTTCTGGGCGCTGCGCGGCGCCGGCAACGGCAACTTCGGCGTCGTCACCGAGCTGCACTTCACCACGCACCCGGCCCCGCAGGCGGTGACCGCGTACCTGTCCTGGCCGTGGGCCAAGGCGGCCGCGGTGTTCCAGGCCTGGCAGGAGTGGGGCCCCACCCAGCCCGACGAGATCTGGTCGTCCCTGCACCTGTCGGGCACCCCGGGCGGCACCCCGTCGGTCTCCGTCTCCTGCTTCTCCCTGGGCACCTACGGCGAACTGCAGAACGCTGTGGACCGCCTGGCCCACCGCGCGGGCGCCGACGCCCGGTACGTCTCCCTGCGCCGCCGGGGCTACGAGGAGGCCATGGAGATCTACGCCGGCTGCTCCTCCTTCGCCGACGACGCCGAGTGCCACCTGCCGGGCTCCACCCCGGGCCGCGACCCGCACGGCGCGCTGCGCCGCGAGACGTACGCGGCCCGCTCCGACTTCTTCGACCGCTCCCTGTCCCCGGCGGGCGTCCGGACGCTGCTGCGGCAGATCGGCTCCGTCCGGGGCGGCGCGGGCAGCATCGCGTTCACGGCGCTCGGCGGCGCGGTCAACCGCGTCTCCCCCACGGCGACGGCCTTCGTCCACCGCCGCTCCCGCATGCTGGCGCAGTACATCGCCTCCTGGGGCACGGGCGGCTCCGGCACCACGGCCCAGTCCTGGCTGACCTCGGCCCACGACGCCCTCAGGCCGTACGCCTCCGGCGCGGCGTACCAGAACTACACCGACCCGACCCTCACCGACTGGCGCCGGGCCTACTACGGGGACGCGGCGACGCGCCTGGGCAAGGTGAAGAAGCAGTACGACCCGCAGCGGTTCTTCTCCTACCAGCAGGGGCTGTAGGGCCCGCGGGCGCCGGGCCGGGCCGCGGACTACGCGGCCAGGTCCCGCTCCTCGGACTCCACGGGCTTGCGGGCGCTGCGCAGCAACGCGTCCTTCCGCCCGTCGGACTCCGTGCGGCGGCGCACGATCCAACCGGCCCTCGGCGAGCGCTCCACGGCCTTCATCAGCGGCGTGAGCAGAGCCGTGGCGGGCGGCGACAGGAGCAGCACCACCGCCGTGCCGAGCGCGAACCCGCCCACCACGTCGGTCGGGTAGTGCACGCCCATGTAGACCCGGCAGAAGCCCTCCAGCAGCGCCAGGGCGATGCCGGCCAGGCCGAAGCGGCGGTGGGCGACGAACAGCCCGACGCCCAGGGCCATCGTGAGGGTCGCGTGGTCGCTGACGAAGGAGAAGTCGGTCTTGCCGGAGACGAGTACGTCCAGTCCCTGGTGGTCGACGAAGGGCCGGGGCCGTTCCACGAAGCCCCGGATCGGCACGTTCACCAGGACCGCGAGCCCGGCCGCGAGCGGCGCCCACACCAGCGCGGCCACGGAGGACGCCGCCCCCTCACCGCCCCGGCGCCGCACGGACCACCAACACCCCAGCACCAGCAGGACCATGGCCAGCAGCAGCCCGTACTCGCCCACGAACTCCATGCCCCGGTCGAACCAGTGCGGTGCGTCCTTGGCCAGGCCGTTGATGTCGTAGAGCAGTTCGACGTCGGGGTTCGAACCGGATTCGGCGAGTACAGCCATGGTGCTGCGGCCCCTTCGTCGTCTTCCCGGACGCACTCGTGTGCGCCGCTCCTGCCCCCCGTGGTGCGTAGATCCGCTTCCGCTGCACTGACGTACTGCCGCACTGACGTCCGCTCGGCTACGTCAACAGGAACGCACAGCCCCCATTGATACGTTCCACTCTCCACCGAATGATCACGCAGACGTTATCGAAGAGAGACTCGTCTCCGCAGCTCAGGGGGTGGGTTCACGCTCCGCTCACACGTTCGTGGGGAGCGCTTTTGCGCCATCCTCGGTCACCCGGGTGGCACCGAAGTAGTCGGGGGTGTCGACGGGGTCGAACCGGATGACGGCCCCCGTGCGCGGCGCGTCGATCATGTAGCCGCCGCCCACGTAGATGCCCACGTGCCGGATGGCCCGGGAGTCGGTCAGGTCGTCGGAGAAGAACACCAGGTCACCCGGGAGCAACTGGTCCCGGGAGGGGTGCGGGCCGGCGTTGTACTGGTCGTTGGCCACCCGAGGCAGGGAGATCCCGACGGTTTCGAATGCGGCCTTGGTCAGACCCGAGCAGTCGAAGCGACCGCCCTGGTCGGGGGTGCCGTCGCCGCCCCACAGATAGGGCGTGCCGAGCTTGCTCTGGGCGAACGCGATGGCGCCGGCGGCCTGCCGGCTGGGGTCGATCCGGGTGACCGGGGCGGCGAAGCTCTGCTCCAGGCTGCGGATCCGCTTGACGTAGTTCCGCGTCTCGCTGATGGCGGGCACGCCACGGGACCTGATGACCCGGTAGGCCCCGGCGTTGTAGGCGGCGAGCATGTTGTCGGAGACGTTGCCGGGGACGTCCTTGACGTACTTGGCGAGCTCGCAGTCGTACGACGCGGCCGACGGGATCGCGTCGTTCGGGTCCCAGATGTCGCGCTTGCCGTCGCCGTTGCCGTCGATCCCGTGGGTCGCCCAGGTGCTCGGGATGAACTGCGCGATGCCGCGGGCGTCCGCGGGGCTGACGACCGTCGGGTTCCAGCCGCTCTCCTGGTACAGCTGGGCGGCGAGCAGAGCCGGGCTGAGCGCGGGGCACAGGTTCCCCCACTGCTGCACGAGCTGCTTGTAGGCGGCGGGCACGGCGCCCTTCGCCAGTCCCCGGCCGCCCGAGGTCACGCCGTTGACCAGGTTCCCGGCGACGATGTACACCCCGACGACGAGCAGCATGACGAAGCCCATACCGAGCCCGACGGCCGCCCCACCGATCACCCATACCTTCCGCACGCTCCAACTCTCCCCCATGAGAGCCGGGTTCTAGTCCCCATCGGGCTGAAGTGGCGTCATTTCACAGGCAAGCCGTCGCAGATGACACGGATGGCCGGGGAGCGGAGGGCGGTGACCCGCGGGGGGACGCGGGGAGCGGGCCCGTCTCAGGGACCGCCGGCCGCGTCACGGTACAGCTCGGCCGCCTCGGCCCCCAGCACCACGCTGTAGGAGACGTCGGGCGTGGAGCCGCCCCTCTCGTGGCCGCCGAGGACGCCGACGACCTGCCGGTCGCCGTTGATCCAGGGGCTGCCGCTGGTGCCGCCGGTGAACTCGGGGCAGTGGATGCGCTGTTGCGTGCGGCTGTGCGGCCTCGGCCTGTTGGTGCAGCTGATGGGCACCTCGCGGGAGGCCGGGTAGCCGACGACGGTCACGGCGGTGGCGCCGGTGGCCACCCCGGCCACGAACCGGTTGCCGCCGACCACGTCCTCGATCCGCTTGCCGTCCAGCTCGCCGACGGACGCGAAGGCGATGTCGCTGTCCTCGTCCTGCCCCTTGGCCCACCCGTCCGGCAGGTACCGCCTGTCCACCTTCCACACCCCGTACGGGGCCCGTCCGTCCCGGTACCCCGGGGCGAAGACGAGGTCGCCGTCGCCGTCCACGCAGTGCGCGGCGGTGACGATGAGGTCGCGCCGCGGACTGTGGACGACCGAGGCGGTGCAGAAGTGCCCGCCGGCCAGCCCGTCGGCCCGGTCGGCACTGAACAGGGCCCCCACCCGCAGGGACTGCGCCGTCGCACCGGCCACGGCCGTGACCGCGAAGGGCCCCGGCGCGTCGTCGGCCGCGGCGACCGAGGCCGAGGTCAGCGCGAGCGTGACCACGGCACTGAGCAGGGCGGGACGCGAGGTCATCCAGAGGCGTGAGTTCCGCATCAGGCCTCACTTTCCCGCACGAAGGTGAGAAACGGCTCCCGACTTGGCTGAGATTTCTTTGTGATTTACCAAAGGCCCGAGCGGCCCGCTCGGTATCGCGTCCACCGTACGGGGCCGCACGCCCCTCCGCCTCCGCTCCGGGGCGCCGCGCAGACCCGCCCGCCGCTCCCGCAGCGCTGCTCCGGCCCGAGCCCCGCCCTCCACCAGCACTTTCCGTGCTCGTACGGTCGTGGTGGGCTGTCCGGCTGAACGCTCCGCAGCCGCCCCGGCAGGTGAACTTTTCGGTGGTTCTGCCGTATCAACCCACAGACGGCCCCTCACCCGGAAGGGGGTGATCCGCATGAAACTCCCGGCACATACGACTCGTCCGGCACTCGGCGTGACGGCAGGGGCCCTCACCGCCGCTCTCGTCCTCGCCGCCTGCGGCGGCGGAGGCGGCGGAGGCGGCGGAGGCGGCGGAGGCGGCGGAGGCGGTCAGGGGAACGGCTCGACGAGCGCCGGCGTGCCTGCGGCCGGGTCGGGGACCCGGGTGACGGTCACCGAGACCGATTACGCACTGAAACTGTCCCGGACGTCTCTCCCTCCGGGCACCTGCACCTTCGTCTCCGCCGACCACGGCAAGATCACGCACGCCCTGTCCATCGACGGTCCCGGCGTGGCGGACGCCGGGACGAAGAACATCGCGAGCGGCGGCCAGGACACGCTGACGGTGACCCTCGAGAAGGGCACCTACGACGTGTACTGCCCCGTCGACGGCCACGAACAACTCGGGATGGACCAGCACGTCAAGGTCGGCTGACCCGGGCGAGTCCCCAGCTCACCCCCGTCAGCTCCTCGGACAGCGTCCACAGCCTGCGCGCCGCCTCCGGGTCGCTCGCCGCCCTGCTGCGGCCGACCAGGGCCGGCGCGCCGCGCATCTCCCCCAGCCCGTCGGGGCCGACGTACGCCGCACCCGGCAGGTCCTGGCTGGCCGCGTACAGCGTCGGCAGGGCGCCTGCCCGGTCGTCCTGGGCGAAGAGCCGGTTGCCGACGGCCATGACCGCCCGGACGAGCGGGTTCGCGGCGTGGCTCTGCAGGTTGGTCGCGGCGTAGCCGGGGTGGGCCGCCAGGGCCCGGACGGGGGAGCCGGCCTCGGCCAGGCGGCGCTGGAGTTCCAGCGTGAACAGCAGGTTGGCCAGCTTCGACTGGGCGTAGGCGCGGCTCGGCGAGTAGCGCCCGCGGAGGTTCACGTCCTCGAAGTGGATCACTCCGTCACCCCCGCGGTGCAGGCCGGAGGACACCGTCACCACGCGGTCCGTGACGTGCGGCAGCAGCAGGTTCGTCAGCGCGAAGTGCCCGAGGTGGTTCGTGCCGAACTGCATCTCGAAGCCCTGCCGGGTGCGCTGCTCGGGCAGCATCATCACGCCCGCGTTGTTGATCAGCAGGTCCAGCGGGCGGTCCCATGCGTCGGCGAACTCCCGTACGGAGTCCAGGTCCGCCAGGTCCAGCCGGCGCACCTCCGTGCTCCCGCCCGCCCGCGCCGCGGCGGCCTCGCCGCGTCCGGGGTCCCGTACGGCGAACACCACGTGCGCCCCGGCCCGGGCCAGCGCCTCGGCGGTCACGCGGCCGAGGCCGCTGTTGGCGCCGGTGACCACGGCCGTACGGCCGGTCAGGTCGGGGAGGTGGGTCGCGTTCCACTTGCGCGCGCCGGGCGCGCCGGTCGTCTCAGCCATGCCGCCAATGTAGACAGCGCCAACAATGCTGTCAATGACAACAATGATGGCGGCGCCAACTATCTTGGCACCGTCAACATCGGGATACGATGAACCGCATGTCGCGCATGTCCCGGTCGACCCCGAGCCGCCCCTACCACCACGGAGACCTGCGCACGGCCCTGCTCCAGAGCGCCGACCGCACCCTGCGCGAGAAGGGCGCCGGCGCGCTGTCGCTGCGCGAACTGGCCCGGGACACCGGCGTCAGCCACGCCGCCCCCGGCCGGCACTTCAAGGACAAGCAGGCCCTGCTCGACGCACTCGCCCTGGACGGCTACGACCGCCTGAACCGCGCCCTCGCCGCCGCCGCCGACCACCCGGGCCACACCTTCGAGCAGCGGATGACCGCCCTCGCGCGGGCCTACCTCGGCTTCGCCGTCGAGAACCCCGAACTGCTGGAGCTGATGTTCGCGCGCAAGCACGACCCCGACACCTCCGCCCCGTTCGCCGAGGCCGTCGACCAGTCCTTCGGCTCCCTCACCCGCACGATCGCCGACGCCCAGGACCGGGGCGAGATCGTCCAGGGCGACCCCGAGCGGATCACGATGGTCGCCGCCGCGAGCCTGCACGGCCTCGCCGCCCTCATCGCGAGTTGCGCCCTGGACGCGGACGAGGCCCTGGCCGGCCTGGACGCGCACGTCCACCTGCTGCTGCACGGCCTCACGCCCCGCTGAATCGCGCACCTGTGCGCCCCCGGAGCGCCCGGCGCCCCCGCGGCGGCACGCGGAGGCCGCCCGCCCGTCCGTGAGAACATCGTCCCGACACCTCACCCGACCGGCCGTCAGAAACCGCGCACGGTCGTAAGGGAGCTCAACGACGGAACCACACGACAGGTTCCGCACCGACCTCGTTGCCCGCCGTGACCTGCCGTGATACACAGAGTGACGGTAACAGTCGATTGTGCGAAACCCGGCAGTGATTGACGTCAAGTCGACATACGCCGGCCAGGTTGTCGGCGACAATGAGACCTGACCTCTGCACACCGGCAGGGGCCTTGCGGAACTACCCACCAGGGGCGGTGACTTACATGCTCTTTGCGGCCGACAAGGGAGACATCAACACCATCATCGGCGGGATCGCTCCGGACTGGGGCCCCTTCGGCAGCCTGGGCAACGAGGCCAAGGTGATGATCGAGGTGGTGATGGCCGTCGCCATCCTGCTCTGCCTCGGCATCGCGGTCTGGGGTGCGGCCAAGCAGCGGATCGGCGCGACGGCCCTGCGCGACACCTTCAGCGCGGAGCAGGGCAAGGGCCTGATCATCGCCGGCCTCACCGGCGTCTTCATCATCGGCTCACTCGGCACACTGTTCACCATCGTCTACGGCATGGCGGTCTGACACACCGTCCGCCTCCCCGGGCACGCCCGGCCGTCCCCCTCCACCCACCACCCACCCGTCGTGCCCACCGGCTGAGGTTGCGTCTCCCTGATGTCGAGTCACCACACCGCGCCCACGCGGGAACCAGCACGGCTACCGTCGTATGTCCACGAGGCGGAGGGGGCGTACGCGACATGAGTCCCGAAGACGAGCAGGGCTACCCCGAGGCGGGCCAGACCCGCACCCGCCTGCCCGGCGGCGACCCCTACGGCGGCGCACCCCGCAGAACCGGCCGCACCTCCTCCCGGAGCCTGGTCACGGTCGTCGGCGTCGTCGTCCTCCTCATCGCCGCGATCGCCTTCGCGAACCGCGGCGACTCCTCCACGGACGACCCGACCCAGAAGAACACCGCACCCAGGCCGGCACCTACGGCGGCGAGCGGGACCAGGCCGGTGGAGACGCAGGGCGACGGCATCCCGTCGGGCTTCGCCCACAACGGACAGGGCGTGCAGAGCGCGGCGGCGAACTACGCCGTGGTGCTGGTCTCGGCCGACATCCTCAAACCGGTGTCGCGCAGCGAGATCGTCAAGCAGGTGTTCGTCGCCGGTCAGCAGGCCGCACTGACCGACAGGTTCAACAAGGCCTACGACAAGCAGTTCCTGAGCGGCATCGGCCTCGATGCGAACGGCGACGCGCCTGCCGGCCACACCTACGTCTCGCGCACCGCGCCTCTCGGGACCAAGCTCACGGCGTACAGCAACTCCGCCGCCACGGTGGAGGTCTGGTGCACCGGCGTGTTCGGGACCGCCGGTGCCGACTCGACCAACCCGGTCACCAGTGACTGGTTCACCATGACCCTCCAGCTGCGCTGGGAGGGCGGTGACTGGAAGGTCGACAGCTTCTCCCAGAAGGACGGCCCCGCGCCCGTTCCCGGCGACGACAAGGCATCCAGCGCCGACCAGATGGCCAAGGCCGTCGAGGAGTACGGAGGCTTCACTTATGCCCGGTAGCCCGCACCGCGTACTCAAGGCCACCGCCGCCCTCACCGCCGTGCAGGGGACCGTCCTCCTGTTGGCGACCCGGGCCGTCGCGGCGCCCAAGCCCTCGCCGTCGTCCAACAAGTGCGACCTCATCGTGGGCCCCGCCAAGCAGTACTGCGAGAAGGACAGCGGGTCGAACAAGGGACTTGGCGGCAGTACCCCCGACAGCCCCCTCTCCACCCTCGACCCCCTCTCCTCCCTCGCCAAGGGCTGTGCCGACGCCGCCTCCTGGACCATCACCAAGCTCAGCGACGCCGTGAAGGCGACCGCGAACGTCGACTTCACGAACACCAAGTTCCTGCAGCAGTACGCCGTCGTCTTCGCCGCCAGCACCATCCTCACGCTGCTCCTGTGGCTGCTGGCCGTGGCCAAGCGGGCCGTCCGCGGCGTGCCCCTGACCACCGCCATCTCGGAAGCCGTCGGCTTCCTGTGGCTCACGGTGCTCGCCTCCGCCTTCACCCCGCTGATCCTCTACACCGTCGTGTCGGCCACGGACGGCGTCACCGACGTCCTCGCGAAGGCGACCGGCGACCAGACGGACACGTTCTTCGGCACCTTCTCCGGCGCCCTGAAGAAGGGCAACGACATCGGCGGCGGACCGATCATGCTGATCGTCGTCTCCCTGGTCAGCATCCTCGCCGCCGGCGTCCTCTGGCTGGAGCTGGTCATCCGCGCCGCCCTGCTCTACGTCGGCGCCCTCCTCGGCACCGTCGTCTACGCCGGCCTCGTCGACAAGAACCTGTGGAGCCACGTCCGGCGCTGGGCCGGCATCATGATCGCGGTCATCCTCGTCAAGCCGGTGATCGTCATCGTGCTGGGCCTCGCCGGCGCCCTGTCCGGCGACAACGGCCCGGACTCCTTCTCCGCCGTCGTCTCCGGCCTCGCCATCATCCTGCTCGCCATCTTCGCCAGCGCGATGATCTACCGCTTCGTCCCCGGCTTCGGCGACGAGATCGCCGGCTCCCGCAACAACCGCATCATGCAGGGCGCCGAGGGCAAGGCGGCCGCCGTCATCAGCTCCCCCGCCACCCTCGTCGCGCAGGGCATCAAGACCCACAGCACCCGCGCCGACAACAACGGCGGAGGCGGCGGCGTCCAGAGCAGCGGCCCCCGCCCCGCCAACCCCGCCTCCGGCGGCGTCGCCGCCCACAGCAGCCGCGGCTCCGGCGGAGCCGTCCCCTCCGCCGCGCCCGCGCCGCGCGCACCCAGCCCGGCCAACACCCCGCACGCCGGCAACAACCGCAACAGCAGCAGCAACCGCTCGGGAGGTGAAGGGCGTTGACGACCGAGTCCCACCTGTCCCACACGGTCACGCCCCGCCGTACGTATCTGATCGGCCGCGCCCGGCCGAACGCGATCATCGGCCGGAACCGCGAGTCCGGCGAGATCGCGCTGATCGTCGCCGGCGCGTTCCTCGGCATGATGTGCGGCCTCCTCGTCCCCGTCCTGTCCCTGCGGATCGTGCTGCTGACGGGCTTCCCACTGCTGGCGCTCGCCGCCGTCTACGTGCCGTACCGGCGCCGCACGTTCTACAAGTGGTTCGAGATCAACCGCAGTTACAAGCGCACCGTCAAACGCGGCGCCGCCTACCGCTCCGGCGTCATCGAGGCCGGCATCGGGCTCGACGGCCGCGAGGTCGAGATCGGCCCGCCGCCCGGCATCGGCCGCATCACCTGGCTCGCCGCGCCGTTCGGCCCCGACGAGATCGCCGTACTGCTGCACGCCGACCGCAAGACGGTCACCGCCTGCATCGAGATCGAGGGCCCCGGTGTCGGCCTGCGCGACTCCGAGGACCAGGAGGCCCTCGTCGACCGCTTCGGCACCCTGCTCAAGCACGTGGCCAACGGCGACGGCTTCGTCACCCGCCTGCAGATGCTCGCCCGCACCCTCCCCGCCGACCCCGACGCCCACGCCAAGGACGTCAGCCAGCGCGGCGACGACAGGGCGCCCGACTGGCTGACCCGCTCCTACGACCAGCTGCAGTCCATGGTGTCCACCAGCAGCGAGCAGCACCGCGCCTACCTCGTCGCCTGCATGCACTACAGCCGCGAACTGGCCGCCGAGGCCCAGGCCATGGCCCGCGCCGCCCGCCCGCAGGCCGGCCGCAGACTGGACCGCGACGCCGGGCTCGCCGTCGTCATGGCCCGCGAGCTGACCGACATCTGCTCACGCCTGCAGGAGGCCGACATCCGGGTACGCCAGCCCCTCGGCCAGAGCCGGCTGTCGTCGCTGATCCACTCCATGTACGACCCGGACCACCCCATCGACCACATCCAGGCGATGAGCCGGCGCAACGCCTGGCCGGCCGAGCTCGACGCCACCGAGCCCACCTACCTCCAGGCCAAGACCCGCGAGTCCAGCACCCGCGCCCCGTGGTGCCACGCCACGGCCTGGGTGAAGGAGTGGCCGATGACCCCGGTCGGCGTCAACTTCCTCGCCCCGCTCCTCGTCCACACCCCGGACGTCATCCGGACGGTCGCCGTGACCATGGACCTGGAGCCCACCGAGGTGGCCATCGAACGCATGCTGACCGAGAAGACCAACGACGTGGCCGAGGCCTCCCGCGCCGCCAAGATGAACCGGACGGTGGACCCGCGGGACATCGCCGCCCACAACCGCCTCGACCAGCGCGGCGAGGACCTCGCCAGCGGCGCCGCCGGGGTGAACCTGGTCGGCTACATCACCGTGTCCTCCCGCTCCCCCGAGGCCCTCAACCGCGACAAGCGGACCATCCGGGCCTCCGCCGGAAAGTCGTACCTGAAGCTGGAGTGGTGCGACCGCGAGCACCACCGCGCCTTTGTGAACACCCTCCCGTTCGCCACCGGAATCCGAAGGTAGGGGCTGATGCGCTGATGCGGGACCCGCTGTCCGTCCTCACGGACGCCTTCACGTCCTTCCTGTTCGGGAAGGTCGAGACGACCCGGCTGCCCGTGCGCACCTCCACGGGCCAGGCCCAGGCCGTCTACCTCCCGACCGCCGCACCCGGCCTCGGCGACTCCGGCGTCATCATCGGCCGCGAGGTCTACTCCGGGAAGGGCTACATCTACGACCCCTTCCAGCTCTACGGCCAGCAGCTGCCCGCCCCGCACTGGCTGGTCCTCGGCGAGTCCGGCAACGGCAAGTCGGCGCTGGAGAAGACGTACGTCCTGCGCCAGCTGCGCTTCAAGGACCGCCAGGTCGTCGTCCTGGACGCGCAGGGCGAGGACGGGGTCGGCGAGTGGAACCTGATCGCGGAGGAGCTGGGGATAACCCCCATCCGGCTCGACCCGACGGCGGCCCTGAACCACGGCATCCGCCTCAACCCCCTGGACCCCGCGATCACGACGACGGGCCAGCTCGCCCTGCTGCGCACCATCATCGAGGTCGCGATGGGCCACGGCCTGGACGAGCGCGCCGGCTTCGCCCTCAAGGTCGCCCACTCCTACGTCAACGAGTCGATCCTCGACCGCCAGCCGGTCCTCACCGACATCGTCGAGCAGCTCCGCCACCCGGAGCCCGAGTCGGCGGAGGCGATGAACGTCGCCATAGACGACGTACGGGCCTGGGGCCTGGACGTCGCCCTGGTCCTGGACCGCCTGGTCGACGGTGACCTGCGCGGCATGTTCGACGGCCCGACCACGGTCGGCATCGACCTGGACGCGCCGCTGATCGTGTTCGACCTGTCCCACATCGACCGCAACTCCATCGCCATGCCGATCCTCATGGCGATCGTCGGCGTGTGGCTGGAGCACACCTGGATCCGCCCCGACCGCAGGAAGCGCATCTTCCTGGTCGAGGAGGCGTGGCACATCATCAACAGCCCGTTCGTGGCCCAGCTGTTCCAGCGGCTGCTGAAGTTCGGCCGCCGGCTCGGCCTGTCCTTCGTGGCCGTGGTCCACCACCTGTCCGACGTGGTGGACGGCGCGGCGGCGAAGGAGGCGGCGGCGATCCTGAAGATGGCGTCGACGCGCACGATCTACGCCCAGAAGGCCGACGAGGCACGAGCGACCGGACGGGTCCTGGGCCTGCCCCGATGGGCCGTGGAGATCATCCCCACGCTCACCCCCGGCATCGCGGTCTGGGACGTCAACGGCAACGTCCAGGTGGTCAAACACCTGGTCACCGAGACGGAACGCCCGCTGGTCTTCACCGACCGCGCCATGACCGAGTCGTCCAGCGACCTGCGGCACGACGACGCCCTGCGCGCCGCCGAGCTGGAGGCCGAAGAGCGGGCCGCCGCCTTCGTGGAGCAGCACCTGGGCGACTCCGAATCGACGGTGGCGTAGCGGGGAAGGGGAAGCAGGAGTGAGACCCGACGACGGCCGTGCCGACCGCCGTGACGGCCGCGGGGAGAGCCAGGGCGGCATCCCCGACGGCCTGCTGATCGGCGTACTCGCCTTCCTCCTCGGCATGACCGTGCTGGTGTGGTCGGCCACAGGCCTGGCGGGCCTGCTCGCCCACGGCTCCTGGCCGTCCGGCGTCACGTTCACCCGCACTCCCCCGGCCATGCGGCACCTCATCGGCGAACCCCACGACCTCCCCGGCGCCTGGCCCGGCACCCCCGCGGGCCGGCTCTCCGGCTGGGGCCTGTTCTGGGGCCTGTTCATCGGCCAGATGATGGCCCTCCTGGTGTTCATCCTGTTCCTGCTGGGGGCGGTGGCGCGCTGGCGGGCGGGGAAGGTGCGCAGGGCGTTCGACAGGGGTGCGTCGAAAGGCCGGGCCCATGGACCGGCAGCCGCCCCGGCAGCGGCTCCGGCCGCTCCTGCACCGGAGCCGCGCCACGAGGTCCCCGTACCGCGTACGGAACCGGCACCGGCTCCCGAGCCGCAGCCGCAGCAGCCGGGGGAACCGATCGAGCAGGCGGCCGAAGCGGCCCCTGCGGGCGTCGGCGTCCCGTCGTCCGGCGGCGGACCGGCGGGCGGGTGGGACGCGTCCCTCGGCTCGGGCTCGGTGCACTACGCGCCGCCGGCGAGCCGCCACGCCACCGCGGTCCAAGCCGTCCAGGACGCACCGGGCCCGACCCTGGTGGTGACCTCGAACCCCGCCCTGTGGGCGGGGACGAAGGACGCCAGGGCGAAACTCGGACCCGTCCTGCTCTACGACCCCGGACACCGCTGCGACACTCCCGCGCGCCTGCACTGGTCCCCCACGGCGGGCTGCGAGGACAAACAGACGGCCTTGCAGCGAGCCACCGCGCTCCTGAGCCCCGTGCAGCCCACGGCCAAGCTGGACCAGGCGGTGGCGGACACCGCGGTCACGCTGCTGAGGAGCTACCTCCACGCAGCCGCCCTGGACAACCGCACCGTCCGCCACGTCCACCGCTGGTCGCAGGGCATCCAGGTCCAGGACGCCGTACGGACGCTCCGCACGCACCCCAAGGCCGCCCCCGGTGCCGCCGGGGAACTCGAGGCCGCCCTCACCGCCCATCCCGAACGCCGGGACATGGCCCAGGAACTGACGAGCCGGGCGCTTTCCGCTCTCTCCACGGTCAACATCCGTGAAGCCTGCACTCCCAACCGAACTGATGCCCTCGCCTTGGATTCCTTCGTCAACGAAGCGGGCACGCTTTATGTGGTAGGGGAATCCATCGAGGATCCCAGGAGCAGGCCCGGCGCGATGCCGCTCCTGACGGCCCTCGTCTCCAGCGTGGTCGAGCGCGGCCGGCGCATGGCCGAACGGTCATCCTCCGGTCGGCTCGACCCACCAATGACCCTGATCCTGGACGACGTGGCCGCCGTCGCCCCCATCCCCCAGCTCCCCGACCTGCTCGCCACCGGGGCCGGCCAGGGCATGCCGACCCTGGCCCTGCTCCGCTCCCGCGAGCAGGCACGCTCCCGCTGGCCGCACCGGGAACTCCCGGTCTAGGACGGCCGCTCCAGCACGAACTCCAGCTCCTTCTCCCCCTCGTCCTTCGAGAAGGCCACGACGAAGCCGCTGGGCGCGAACCCCGCCTTGCGGTACGCCCCCTGCGCCCGCGCGTTGTCCTCGTGGACGATCAGTCGGGCCCGCTCGGCACCGCGCTCCCACGCCCACGCCACACCGGCGTCGAACAGCGCCTTGATCAGCCCGTTCCCGCGGTGCTCGGGCCGTACGAAGACCCCTACGACATGACCCTGCCGCCGCTCGACCGGATATCCGGCCCAGTCCGTGGTGCCAGCCTCCTCCAGGAGCACGGTGACGGTGCCGGCCCAGGTCCCGTCGGGTGCCTCGGCGATGAACTGCCGGGCCGTACTGCCTTCTTCGGCCGACCGCGCGGCACGTTCCTGGTAGAAGGAGTCCGGCCGGTCGAGGGCGTCCTCGTAGGTCTCCAGGAAGGCGATGGGCGCGGCCGGATCCCGCAGCGCGTCGAGACGCAGCCGCTTCACGGCCGGCCACTCGTCGGGGCGTATCGCTCGGACAACGTAAGGGTCGCTGCTCAGGGAGGTCATGAGGTCACGGTAGTGGCAGCCTTTGGCAGCGACACCTCA
>NZ_KQ948852.1:586438-710746 GCF_001514215.1 Streptomyces bungoensis | reverse complement strand
TCCTTTTACAGCTCCGGCTCTTGGGCACACCGCCCAGGAGCCGGAGCTTTTTTGCGTTGAGGTAAGGTCAGTGAGCATCGTTGGTTCGTTTCCCTCAGGAGGCCCCCGGGTGGAGGTCCAGGAGACCCGTGTCCAGACGGACCGGGTCCTCACCATCCCCAACGTCCTCAGCATGGCGCGGCTCGTCGGCGTACCCGTCTTCCTCTGGCTGATCCTCAGGCCGGAGTTCGGAGGGCCCAAGAGCGACGGCTGGGCCTTGCTGGTGCTGGCGTTCAGCGGGGTCAGTGACTACCTGGACGGCAAGCTCGCACGACGCTGGAACCAGATCAGCAGCCTCGGCCGGCTCCTGGACCCGGCCGCGGACCGCCTCTACGTCCTGACCACCCTGCTGGGCCTCACCTGGCGCGAGATCCTGCCCCTCTGGCTCACAGGGCTCCTCCTGGCGCGGGAACTGATGCTGCTCGTGATGGTGGGCATCCTCCGCCGGCACGGCTACCCGCCGCCTCAGGTGAACTTCCTCGGCAAGGCCGCCACGTTCAACCTCATGTACGCCTTCCCCCTGCTGCTGCTCAGTGACGGAAACGGATGGATCGCGTCACTCGCTGCAATTTTCGGATGGGCGTTCGCAGGATGGGGTACAACCCTCTATTGGTGGGCAGGAGTGCTCTACGTGGTACAAGTCCGCCGCCTCGTCCGCGCGGACACCATGGCCGATTGAACTCGTCCATTGTCCGGACATAGTCCTTCGATGGCCCGCGGCCCAGAAGTGGGGGACAATTGGGACGGGTGAAGTCGGCTAGACCGTCGTCTCTTTAGGAGGACGCTTCCGACATGAAGGCCGTCGTGATGGCCGGCGGCGAAGGCACTCGCCTTCGCCCCATGACCTCGAGCATGCCCAAGCCGCTCCTTCCGGTGGTGAACCGCCCGATCATGGAGCACGTGCTGCGGCTGCTCAAAAGGCACGGGCTCAACGAGACCGTAGTCACCGTGCAGTTTCTTGCGTCGCTCGTCAAGAACTACTTCGGTGACGGCGAAGAGCTCGGAATGGAGCTCACGTATGCCAACGAGGAGAAGCCACTCGGTACCGCCGGGAGCGTCAAGAACGCCGAAGAGGCGCTGAAGGACGATGCTTTCCTGGTCATCTCCGGCGATGCCCTGACCGACTTCGACCTCACCGACCTGATCAATTTCCACAAGGAGAAGGGCGCGCTGGTCACCGTCTGCCTGACCCGCGTGCCCAATCCGCTGGAGTTCGGCATCACGATCGTCGACGAGGAGGGCAAGGTCGAGCGTTTCCTCGAGAAGCCGACCTGGGGCCAGGTCTTCTCCGACACGGTCAACACGGGCATCTACGTGATGGAGCCCGAGGTCTTCGACTACGTCGAGGCCGATGTGTCCGTCGACTGGTCCGGCGACGTCTTCCCGCAGCTGATGAAGGAAGGCAAGCCGATCTACGGCTACGTCGCCGAGGGCTACTGGGAGGACGTCGGCACGCACGAGAGCTACGTCAAGGCCCAGGCCGACGTGCTCGAGGGCAAGGTCAACGTCGACATCGACGGATTCGAGATCTCCCCGGGAGTCTGGGTCGCCGAGGGTGCCGAGGTGCACCCGGACGCCGTCCTGCGCGGGCCGCTCTACATCGGCGACTACGCCAAGGTCGAAGCCGGCGCCGAGATCCGCGAGCACACCGTCATCGGCTCGAACGTCGTCGTGAAGAGCGGGGCGTTCCTGCACAAGGCCGTGGTGCACGACAACGTCTACGTCGGGCAGCACAGCAACCTGCGGGGCTGCGTCGTCGGCAAGAACACCGACATCATGCGGGCCGCCCGGATCGAGGACGGCGCCGTCATCGGTGACGAGTGCCTGATCGGTGAGGAATCGATCGTCCAGGGCAACGTGCGGGTCTACCCGTTCAAGACCATCGAGGCGGGCGCCTTCGTCAACACCTCGGTGATCTGGGAGTCCAGAGGACAGGCCAACCTCTTCGGCGCCCGCGGCGTCTCCGGCATCCTGAACGTCGAGATCACGCCCGAGCTGGCCGTACGGCTCGCCGGCGCGTACGCGACCACGCTGAAGAAGGGCTCCACGGTCACCACGGCCCGCGACCACTCCCGAGGCGCCCGAGCCCTCAAGCGCGCCGTCATCTCCGCGCTGCAGGCCAGCGCCATCGACGTACGGGACCTGGAGAACGTGCCGCTGCCCGTGGCCCGCCAGCAGACCGCGCGGGGCAGCGCCGGCGGCATCATGATCCGGACCTCGCCGGGTGTGCCGGACTCCGTCGACATCATGTTCTTCGACGGGAACGGAGCGGACCTCTCCCAGGGCAGCCAGCGCAAGCTGGACCGCGTGTTCGCACGGCAGGAGTACCGCCGCGCCTTCCCCGGTGAGATCGGCGACCTGTACTTCCCGGCCAGCGTCTTCGACTCGTACACCGGGTCCCTGCTGCGGAACGTCGACACGACGGGCATCGCGGAGTCCGGGCTGAAGGTCGTCGTGGACGCCTCCAACGGCAGCGCCGGGCTCGTGCTGCCCAGCCTGCTCGGCAAGCTCGGGGTGGACTCCCTGACCATCAACCCCGGTCTCGACGAGTCCCGGCCCACGGAGACCGCCGAGATGCGCCGCAAGGGACTGGTGCGTCTCGGTGAGATCGTGGCGTCCTCCGGGGCCGCGTTCGGTGTCCGGTTCGACCCCGTCGGCGAGCGGCTGTCGCTCGTGGACGAGAAGGGGCGGATCATCGAGGACGACCGGGCGCTGCTCGTCATGCTGGACCTGGTGGCGGCCGAGCGGCGCAGCGGCCGGGTGGCCCTGCCGGTGACCACCACCCGGATCGCCGAGCAGGTGGCCGCCTACCACGGCACGCAGGTCGAGTGGACCACCACCTCTCCCGACGACCTCACGCGCGTGGGAGGCGAAGAAGGCACGATCTTCGGCGGTGACGGCAAGGGCGGGTTCATCGTCCCCGAGTTCAGCAGCGTGTACGACGGCACGGCGGCCTTCGTGCGGCTGATCGGGCTGGTGGCGCGCACCCAGCTCACGCTGAGCCAGATCGATGCGCGGATCCCGCGGGCGCACGTCCTCAAGCGGGACCTGGCGACGCCGTGGGCCGTCAAGGGCCTGGTGATGCGGCGGGTCGTCGAGGAGGCCGGAGACCGCTCCGTCGACACCACGGACGGTGTGCGGGTCGTGGAGACCGACGGCCGCTGGGTGATGGTGCTGCCCGACCCGGCCGAGGCCGTCACCCACCTGTGGGCCGAGGGCCCCGACGACGCCTCCGCGCAGGCCCTGCTGGACGAGTGGTCGGCCGTGGTGGACAGCGCCGGGCGATGAGGAACCGGTAGCTCCGTACGGCAAAACGCCCCGCACGCGCGCGTGCCGGACATGTGTCCCCAAGGGGGCCTGTCCGGCACGCCGGTAGGGCCGTTCGGAGGTACTGCCCGCGACATGCGACGATGTGCGGCATGCCGCAGCAACCCCCCGTTCGGAGCAGCCCCCCGCGGCCGCAGCGCCCGGACGCGTCCATGTCGTTGATCACCAACGTCATGGACCACAGCCTCGACGACGGGTACGCCGAGGCCGCCGCCCGGAAGGAGTCCCGGGGCGAGGGTGGGCTGCCCAAGACCCTGAGGGCCAAGCTGGGCCTCGCGGCCGGGCTGGTCCTCGCCGCGCTGGTCGTCACGGTCGGAGCGGCACAGGCGCGGGTGGCGGCGCCCGTGGTGGCCAAGGAGCGTCAGGAACTGATCGACCGTATCGACGGCGAGACGTCCGCCGCGGACAAGCTCGAGAGCGATGTCGACAAACTGCGCGACGACGTCGGCGCGCGGCAGCGGGCGGCGCTCCAGCAGACCGGTGGCAGCGACGCCGCCGACCTGGTGGGCGTCCTGTCGGGGGCCACCGCGGTGCACGGCCCCGGGGTGAGACTCGTGGTGAACGACGCCAAGGAGGCCACCTCCGGCGGCGACGGCACCAACCCGCGCGAGACGGCCGACTTCTCCGACACCGGGCGGGTCCGCGACCGGGACATGCAGCGCGTGGTCAACGGACTGTGGGCCTCCGGAGCCGAGGCCGTGTCCATCAACGGGCAGCGGCTGACGGCCCTCTCCGCGGTCAGGGCCGCGGGTGACGCGATACTGGTCGACAACAAGCCGCTGGTGCCGCCGTACACGGTGCTGGCCGTGGGTGACGGGGAAAGGCTCGGCACCAGGTTCCAGAACAGCGCCGACGGCCTGTATCTGCACGCGCTGGAGCAGAACTTCGGCATCCGCGCCACCATCTCCACGGAGGGCGACGTCCGGTTGCCCGCCGCACCGAGTGTGATCGTTCGCACAGCGAAGCCGAACGCCGAGAAGACTGAGAAGGGCACATCGTGATCGCCGTACTGGGCCTCGTCGTGGGAGTCGTGGCCGGCCTGTTGGTCCGGCCTGAGGTTCCGGCGGTCGTCGAGCCGTATCTGCCGATCGCCGTCGTCGCGGCGCTGGACGCCGTGTTCGGCGGTCTGCGGGCCATGCTCGACGGCATCTTCGACGACAAGGTGTTCGTGGTGTCGTTCCTGTCCAACGTGGTGGTGGCCGCGCTGATCGTGTTCCTGGGCGACAAGTTGGGTGTGGGGGCGCAGCTGTCCACCGGTGTCGTGGTCGTCCTGGGCATCCGGATCTTCTCCAACGCGGCGGCCATCCGTCGGCACGTCTTCCGGGCGTGACGGCGATGAGCGACGAGGAGCGGCAGCCGGAGAACAGGCTGCGCAGGGAACTGCCCGACGAGGTGCCCGTCCCGGCCCCCCGGCCCGAGCCGGCGGCCGGCCGGCCGGCCGAGGAGAGGCCCGAGCGGAGGCCCGAGGAGACGTCCGGCCAGGCGGCGGGGCCGACAGCCGGCCACCCACCCGCGCGGACATCCGCGGGAACGGCAGGAGGTGCGGCCGGCCAGAGCGGTGAGCCGCGGCTCACCGGGCGTCAGCGGCTGGTCCAGGGACTGTGGCCGCCGCGGCTCAGCCGCGCCCAACTCATCGTCGCCCTGCTGCTGTTCGGCCTCGGATTCGGGCTGGCCGTGCAGGTGGCGTCCAACAGCGACAGCGACAGCGCGCTGCGCGGCGCCCGGCAAGAAGATCTTGTTCGCATCCTCGATGAACTGGACGACCGTACTCAGCGTCTTGAGGACGAGAAGCAGGGACTCGAAAAGCAGCGCCAGGAACTGCAGAGCAGCTCCGACCAGGCCGCGGAGGCCCGCCGGCAGACCGCCGAGAAGGAGAGGCAACTCGGCATCCTGGCGGGCACCGTGGCGGCGCAGGGTCCCGGCATCACCATGACGATCGCGGACACGAAGGGGACGGTCAAGGCGGACATGCTGCTCGACGCCATCCAGGAGTTGCGCGCGGCCGGGGCGGAGGCGATCCAGATCAACGGGGTACGGGTCGTCGCGAGCACCTATCTCAGCGACACGGGCAACAGCGTGAGCGTCGACGGGAACAAGATCAACGCCCCTTATCGTTTCAAGGTCATCGGCAAGCCGCAGGACCTCGAGCCGGCGCTGAACATCCCGGGGGGCGTGGTGCAGACATTGGAGAAGGAGCAGGCCACGGCGACCGTCGAACGGTCCACCAAGATCGTCGTGGACGCCTTGCGGCAGGTGAAGCAGCCTGACTACGCTCGGTCGTCCTCCCCGTGAACCGGTGGTGCATGGGGGGCGTCCGGCAGGGGCATGAGGTTGCGGGGGGTCGGCGCACCGAAGGGGTGGCGCGTGGTGGAAACTGTCTGGTGGATACGGACGTTGTGAGGGTGTCCGGGTCGGCCGGTCAAGGCAATCAGGGTTCGTCCTGCCCCACGGGCGGGTCTGTTTCGGTCAAGGGGAATCGCCCGTGAAGTTGTTTGCGAAGTTGTTCGGCAAGAGCGCGCGAGAGGGCGGCGACAACGCTACCGCTCGTCATCGCGCCCAGCCCGACGCAGAGGGCCAGCGCCCGCTGTTCCGTGACCAGGTCGCTGGTCCGGGCGGTGACATTTCGGGAGGTCAGGGCGCGGCGTCTGTTGACCCCTCCCACTCCGGCGGCATAGGTTTCGGGCAACCGTCAACCTCAGGTACGGGTGGAGAGTTCGCCTCCGGCCCGTATGCGTCCAACGCCCCCGCGGGGCAGCCGCGGCAGGAGGATCCGTCGATGTCGGCCCTGGTGTGTACGAGGTGCGGTAACCGCAACGCGGAGAACGCCCGCTTCTGCTCCAACTGCGGTGCGCCGCTGCGCCCCGGCGTCGCGCCGGAGCGAGCGTCGGAGACGACGTCCACGATCTCCATCTCCGGCCTCGAGGCCTACGACGCCGAGATGACCGGGCAGACGCCGGTGCCGATGCTCTCGCCCGAGGCGCAGGCCGCGGTGGACGCGCTGCCGATGGGCTCGGCGCTGCTGGTGGTGCGCCGGGGGCCGAACTCGGGCAGCCGCTTCCTGCTGGACAGCGACCTGACCACGGCGGGCCGTCACCCGCAGAGCGACATCTTCCTGGACGACGTGACGGTCTCCCGCCGCCACGTGGAGTTCCGGCGCTCCCCGGACGGTTCGTTCACGGTGGCCGACGTGGGCAGTCTGAACGGCACGTACGTCAACCGCGAGCGGATCGACCAGGTCGCCCTGTCGAACGGCGACGAGGTGCAGATCGGCAAGTACCGGCTGGTCTTCTACGCGAGCCGGCAGGGCATCTGACCCTCCGGACCCGTCCGGGGGACCCCAGGGAAGGTCCATGCTTCAAACACCGAGCGGCGGTGCCCGAAGCGGTGCCGCCGCCACGGACAGTGGGCTGATGAGCATCGGCACGGTGCTGAACGCGCTGCGCGACGAGTTTCCCGAAGTCACCATCTCCAAGATCCGCTTCCTGGAGTCGGAGGGACTGGTCGAGCCGCGGCGGACCCCCTCGGGGTACCGCAAGTTCAGTGCCCGTGACGTCGAGCGCCTCGGCCATGTCCTGAGGATGCAGCGGGACCACTACCTGCCGCTCAAGGTGATCCGCGAGCACCTGGACGCCATGGAGCGGGGCGAGGCCGTCCCGCTGCCGGTGGTGGGGCGCCAGCGGACCGGGGACGACACGCCGGAACCCCCCGAACGGCCCACGGCCGCCCGGGTGGGGCGTGCGGAGCTGCTCGCGGCCGCCGGGATCGGCGAGGACGACCTCGTGGAGTGGCAGTCCTACGGGCTCATCGCCCCCCTGGAGGACGGGGCGTACGACGCCGAGGCCGTCACCGTGGCCTCGCTCGTCGCCGAGCTGGGCAGGTTCGGGATCGAGCCGCGTCACCTGCGGGTGATGAAGGCGGCGGCCGACCGCGAGGCGGGTCTGGTGGACCAGGTGGTGGCCCCGCTGAAGCGCCACCGCAACCCGCAGACCAGGGCCCACGCGGAGGCCCGCACGAAGGAGCTGGCGGCGCTCACCGTGAGACTGCACGCGGCGCTGGTACAGACGGCGCTCGGTGTGCGGCTGCCCTGAGCGGCGGGTCTCCGGGCGGCCGGATCGGCCACCTGTTCCCGGCCCGACTACCCAAACATCCCGGGCACGGCCTAGGGTTGCTGTGTGAACGAGCTCGATGTCGTAGGTGTCCGGGTCGAGATGCCCTCCAACCAACCGATCGTGCTCCTGCGCGAAGTGGGGGGCGACCGCTACCTCCCGATCTGGATCGGGCCGGGGGAGGCGACGGCGATCGCCTTCGCCCAGCAGGGCATGGCCCCGGCCAGGCCGCTGACCCACGACCTGTTCAAGGACGTGCTGGAGGCCGTCGGCCAGGAGCTGACCGAAGTGCGCATCACGGATCTGCGTGAGGGCGTCTTCTACGCGGAGCTGGTCTTCGCCAGCGGAGTCGAGGTGAGCGCGCGGCCCTCCGACGCCATAGCGCTCGCCCTGCGCACCGGGACGCCGATCTACGGCAGCGACACGGTGCTCGACGACGCCGGTATCGCGATTCCGGACGAGCAGGAGGACGAGGTGGAGAAGTTCCGCGAGTTCCTCGACCAGATCTCGCCAGAGGACTTCGGCACCAGCAACCAGTGAGGCCGACGCGCCGACCGGGACGCCGCAGGGCCGTGACCGGCCGATCGGCGGCTCCGCGCGGCCTGCGTCGCCGGTGCACTTGCCACCGGCCAGTGAGAGCGTCCTACGCCTTTTCGCCAGAGCATTCGGCTAGCCTTTCCCCGCGGTGGGGCACGGGAAACCACTCTTAGGGTGATTATCACTCGGCGTGCCGAGTGTGGCGATCGTTGACGCACCCCTGGTGACTGCCTACCGTCGAGAAGGCAGGTCAAGGACGGAGGTCGGCGTGAGAACCAGCGGCGACGGTACGGTTGGGGGCGCCCCCGGACGCGGTTTCGCGGAGAGCGGTCCGTACCAGCTTCACAGCAGCGCGGTCGACCACGCCCCGCAGCGACCCACGGCGGTGCCGAACGGCGGAGGGGCGGCGTCCATGACGTTGGAGCAGATCGGCTACCGGGGGCCGACGGCCTGTGCGGCGGCGGGCATCACCTACCGGCAGCTCGACTACTGGGCCAGGACCGGGCTCGTCGAGCCCAGCGTGCGGCCCGCGTACGGGTCGGGCACCCAGCGGCTGTACAGCTTCCGGGACGTGGTCGTCCTGAAGATCGTGAAGCGGTTCCTGGACACCGGGGTCTCGCTGCAGAACATCCGGACGACCGTCCACCACCTCAGGGAACGCGGTTTCCGCGACCTGGAGCGCATGACCCTGATGAGCGACGGCGCCACGGTCTACGAGTGCACCTCGCCGGACGAGGTGCACGCCCTGCTCCAGGGAGGCCAGGGCATCTTCGGGATCGCGGTCGGCGTGGTGTGGCGGGACGTGGAAAACGCTCTCTCGCAGCTGCACGGCGAGCGCGTCGACACCGGGGAGACCCTCGTCGGCCACAATCCCGCGGACGAGCTGGCGCGCCGGCGCAACCGGGCGGTCTGACCGGGGCCGCGTCCCCGGTCGCCCCGCGGCGCCGGCGCCGTGACCGTGGGAATTGTCAGTGGCGTGGTGCAGCATCGGAGATGTGAGAAACGCGCCCACGATCCTGCATCTCGACATGGATGCCTTCTACGCCTCGGTGGAGCAGGCAGCCAAGCCGAGCCTGCGGGGGAAGGCCGTCGTCGTGGGCGGGCTCGGGCCGCGCGGGGTGGTGGCCACCGCGTCGTACGAGGCGCGGGTCTTCGGGGTCCACTCGGCTATGCCGATGGCCCAGGCGCGCCGGCTGGCGCCGAACGCCGCGTACCTCGTGCCGCGCTTCAGCGTGTACCGGTCGGTCAGCGAGCAGGTGATGGCGCTCCTGAGGGAGCTATCGCCGCTGGTGGAGCCGCTGAGTCTGGACGAGGCGTTCGTGGACCTGGAGGCCCGGGGAGCGGCCTGGGACGCGGAGTCGGCGCGGCAGACCGGGACGAGGCTGCGCGCGGACATCCGGGCGGTCACCGGCCTCACGGGGTCCGTGGGGCTGGCCGCCTCCAAGATGCTCGCGAAGATCGCCTCCGAGCAGGCCAAGCCCGACGGACTCGTGCTGATCGAGCCCGGGACGGAGCGGGCGCTGCTGGGGCCCATGCCGGTACGGACGCTGCCCGGGGTCGGGCCGGCCACCGGGGACCATCTGCGGCGGGCCGGGATCACCACTGTCGAGGAGCTGGCCGAGGCGGGGGAGGACGAGCTCGTACGGCTGCTCGGCAGGGCACACGGGCAGGCGCTGTACGCGATGGCGCTGGCTCGCGACGACCGGCCCGTGGTCGCCGAGCGGGAGACCAAGTCGGTGTCGGTCGAGGACACCTACGACGTGGACATCCACGACCGGCTCCGGGTCGGTCTCGAGGTGCAGCGGCTGGCCGACCGGTGTGTGCGGCGGCTGCGCGAGGCGGGACTGTCCGGGCGGACCATCGTGCTGAAGGTGCGGCGGTACGACTTCTCGACGCTCACCCGGTCCGAGACGCTGAGGGGGCCCACGGACGACCCCGCCGTGGTGCGGGAGGCGGCCGCCCGGCTGCTGGAGTCCGTGGACACCACCGGCGGGGTGAGGCTGCTCGGCGTGGGCGTCTCCGGGCTCGCCGACTACACCCAGGAGGACCTTTTCGCCCAGGCCGCGGGGGAGCGGGCGAGCGAGCCGCCGGTGGAGGAGGCCGATCCCGTGGTGGTGGAGGAGGAGCCGCGACCGGAGGAACGGCACTGGCGGCCGGGACAGGACGTGCGGCACGCCGCCTACGGGCCCGGGTGGGTGCAGGGGAGCGGGCTGGGCCGGGTGACGGTGCGCTTCGAGACGCCGCAGTCCGGACCGGGGCGGGTGCGGACGTTCCGGGTGGACGACGCCGAGCTGGAACCGGCGGAGCCGCTGCCGCTGGTGCAGGGTCCTGACCACCCGCCGCCCTGCCCCGGGCAGTCCGGCGGACCCCGTCACAGGGCTCCGCCCGAGCTCCCGGAGGCGGGGCTCTCCGCGACCGCGGACCAGGAGGGGCCCGGCACGTGTCAGGCCTCCTCCGTGCCCGCCAGTTTGCCGAAGTCGTGGTCCGGGAGGGTGGAGGACGGCGCGATGTCGAGGCCGTAGTGGTGGTAGAGCTGCAGTTCCTGCTCGGGGGAGAGGTGGCGGCCGACGCCGAAGTCGGGGGCGTCCTTGATGAGCGCGCGGTCGAAGGGGACCTGCAGGGCGCCGTCGATCAGTTCGCTGGGTTCGAGGGGGACGAAGGCGTCCCGGGAGAACAGGCCGGTGCGTATGGCGGCCCACTCGGGCACGCCGGTCGCGTCGTCGAGGTACACCTCGTCGATGGTGCCGATCTTGGTGCCCTTGGCGTCGAACGCCTTGCGGCCGATCAGGTTGCGCGGATCGATGTCGGTCTGCACGGTCCCTCTCCCTCCACGTGGTCGCAACTCATCCGTAAGCACTACGAAAGAGCACAATCAAGGAGGCGGCCACTCGAAGGCCCGGGCGTTGACCCCGCTGGTAGGCTGACAACGGCTGCTGACCCCGTGCGGGAGAGTCCTCCGACCACCTCGGAGGCGCCGAAGGAGCAAATCCTCCCCGGAATCTCTCAGGCTCACGTACCGCACGGACGAGGTCACTCTGGAAAGCAGGGCGGATGTCTAAGGCCTCCGCCCTCACCGACGGTGAAAGCCGGCGCCCCCGGGCGTCCGGTGAAGCTCTCAGGTCGAGATGACAGAGGGGGAGGCCGTCGGGGTATCCGTACCGGGGTGCCCCTCGAAGGTCGCGTCAGACCAGGAGGCCTCCGCAATGACCGCCCATCGCATTCCGCTCTCCGAGCTCGAAGCGGGCATCCCCTTCGAGCAGCGCCACATCGGACCGGACCAGGAGGCGCGGGCGAAGATGCTCGCGCACGTCGGCTACGGCTCCCTCGACGAGCTGACCGCCGCCGCCGTCCCGGACGTGATCAAGAACGCCGACGCCCTCGACCTGCCGGGCGCCCGCACCGAGGCGGAGGTGCTCGCGGAGCTGCGCTCGCTCGCCGACCGCAACCAGGTCCTCGGCTCCATGATCGGTCTCGGCTACCACGGGACGTTCACGCCGCCCGTGATCCTGCGCAACGTCATGGAGAACCCGGCGTGGTACACGGCCTACACGCCGTACCAGCCGGAGATCTCCCAGGGGCGGCTCGAGGCCCTGCTCAACTTCCAGACCATGGTCGCCGAGCTGACCGGTCTGCCCACCTCCGGCGCCTCCCTGCTCGACGAGGGCACCGCCGCCGCCGAGGCCGTGGCGCTCTCCCGGCGCATGGGCCGGAACAAGAAGGGCCTCTTCCTGGTCGACGCGGACGCCCTGCCGCAGACCATCGCCGTCATCCGGACCCGCGCCGAGCCGACCGGTGTCGAGGTCGTCGTCGCCGACCTCGGCGAGGGCATCCCGGCCGAGGTCGCCGCGCGCGAGATCAACGGCGTGCTGATCCAGTACCCGGGCGCCTCCGGTGCCGTGCGCGACATCAAGCCGGTCATCGACCAGGCCCACGAACTCGGCGCACTCGTCACCGTGGCCGCCGACCTGCTCGCGCTCACCCTGCTCACCTCGCCGGGTGAGCTGGGCGCGGACATCGCCGTCGGCACGACCCAGCGCTTCGGCGTGCCGATGGGCTTCGGCGGGCCGCACGCCGGCTACATGGCCGTGCACGAGAAGTTCGCCCGCAGCCTGCCCGGCCGGCTCGTCGGCGTGTCCGTCGACGCCGACGGGCACAAGGCCTACCGGCTCGCGCTGCAGACCCGTGAGCAGCACATCCGCCGCGAGAAGGCCACCAGCAACATCTGCACGGCGCAGGTGCTGCTCGCCGTGATGGCCGGCATGTACGCCGTCTACCACGGGCCCGAGGGGCTGCGGACCATCGCCCGGCGCACCCACCGCTACGCCACGCTGCTCGCCGCGGGTCTGCGGGCCGGCGGTGTCGAGATCGTCCACGGCGCCTACTTCGACACCGTGACCGCGCGCGTGCCCGGCAGGGCCGCCGAGGTCGTCGGCGCCGCCCGCGAGGGCGGCGTCAACCTGCGCCTCGTCGACGCCGACCACGTCTCGCTGGCCTGCGACGAGACCACCAACCGGGCGCAGCTCGCCGCCGTCTTCGCCGCGTTCGGCGTCGAGGGCGACATCGAGGCGCTGGACGCGACCGCCGAGGACAGCCTCCCCGAGGCGCTGCTGCGCACCGACGACTACCTCACCCACCCGGTCTTCCACGAGCACCGCTCCGAGACCGCGATGCTGCGCTACCTGCGCCGGCTGGCCGACCGGGACTACGCGCTCGACCGCGGCATGATCCCGCTGGGCTCCTGCACGATGAAGCTCAACGCGACCACCGAGATGGAGCCGGTCACCTGGCCCGAGTTCGGCCAGCTGCACCCGTTCGCGCCCGCCGAGCAGGCCGAGGGCTACCTCACGCTCATCCGCGAGCTGGAGGAACGTCTCGCCGAGGTCACCGGCTACGACAAGGTCTCCCTCCAGCCGAACGCCGGTTCGCAGGGCGAGCTGGCCGGCCTGCTGGCCGTGCGCGGCTACCACCGCGCCAACGGCGACGAGCAGCGCACCGTCTGCCTGATCCCCTCCTCCGCGCACGGCACCAACGCCGCCAGCGCCGTGATGGCCGGGATGAAGGTCGTCGTCGTGAAGACCGCCGAGGACGGCGAGATCGACGTCGAGGACCTGCGGGCGAAGATCGAGCGGCACCGCGACGAGCTGGCGGTGCTGATGATCACCTACCCCTCGACGCACGGTGTGTTCGAGGAGCACGTCGCGGACATCTGCGCGCAGGTCCACGACGCGGGCGGTCAGGTGTACGTCGACGGCGCCAACCTCAACGCCCTGGTCGGCCTCGCCAAGCCGGGCCACTTCGGCGGCGACGTCTCCCACCTGAACCTGCACAAGACGTTCTGCATCCCGCACGGCGGCGGCGGCCCCGGCGTCGGCCCGGTCGCCGTGCGCGAGCACCTGGCGCCGTACCTGCCGAACCACCCGATGCAGCCGGCGGCCGGCCCGGAGACGGGCGTGGGCCCCATCTCCGCCGCCCCCTGGGGCAGCGCGGGCATCCTGCCGATCTCGTGGGCGTACGTCCGCCTCATGGGCGGCGAGGGCCTCAAGCGGGCCACGCAGGTCGCGGTGCTGTCCGCGAACTACGTCGCCAAGCGCCTCGAGCCGCACTACCCGGTGCTCTACACCGGCCCCGGGGGCCTGGTCGCGCACGAGTGCATCATCGACCTGCGCCCGCTCACCAAGGCGACCGGCGTCAGCGTGGACGACGTGGCCAAGCGGCTCATCGACTACGGCTTCCACGCCCCGACCATGTCGTTCCCGGTGGCCGGCACGCTGATGATCGAGCCGACCGAGTCCGAGGACCTCGCCGAGCTGGACCGGTTCTGCGACGCGATGATCGCCATCCGCGCGGAGATCGAGAAGGTCGGCGCGGGCGAGTGGCCCGCGGACGACAACCCGCTGCGCAACGCCCCGCACACCGCGCGGGCGCTGGGCGGCGCCTGGGAGCACTCCTACAGCCGCGAGGAGGCGGTGTTCCCCGGCGGTGTGCCGGCCACCGACAAGTACTGGCCGCCGGTGCGCCGGATCGACCAGGCCTTCGGTGACCGCAACCTGGTGTGCTCCTGCCCGCCGCTGGACGCGTACGAGGACTGAGTGAGCCCTCCGAGGCCCCCGCCCGCTCCACCGGGCCGGGGGCCTCGGTCGTGTCATGCCGTCGCCAGGGACACCTCGGTCGACTTGATCAGGACCACGACGTCGGAGCCCACGAAGAGGCCGAGGTCGGCGGCCGCGTCCTTGGTGATCGCGGCGGTCAGTTCGCCGCCCTCCACGGTGATCTTCGCGCAGGCCATCACCGCGCCGACCGTGAGGTGGGTGAGCGTGCCGGGGAGCTGGTTGCGGATCGACAGGCCCTCGACCCGGCCGGTGGCGAGGGCGACCTCCGTCGACTTCGTCAGGGCGCGGACGGCGGAGCCCGGCGCGAGGCCGAGCTGTTCGGCGGCCTCCAGGGTGATGACCGCCGTGAGGTGCTGCCCGCCGTCCAGGCGGACCTTCACCGCGGCCATCACCTCACCGGGGTGGACCTCGGTGACCGTGCCGGGGAGCTGGTTGCGGATGCTCAGTGTCATGGGCACCCACCGTAGAGCGGGTGACCGTTCAGGCCGGGTATGCGTGGGTCTGGGTCGCCTTGACCGTCGCCCAGACCGGTGCACCCGGGCGCAGGTCGAGCTCTGCGGCGGCGACCGTGGTGAGGTCGGCGGCGAGCGGGAGTTCGCCGGTGAGGTCGGCGCGGATCTGGTCGCCGTGGGTCTCGAGTCCGGCGACCTCGCAGCGCCACAGGTTGCGGGCGCTGGCGCCGGCGGGCCGGTCCCGGAACAGGGTGACGGCGCTCGGCGGGAACGCGACGAACACCGGTCCGGACAGGACCTCCGTGGTGACGACGGACGGCCCGGCGGCGAGCCGCACCGCGTGGCCGTCCGCCTGCCCGCGGTAGAGGTTGAGGCCGACGAGCCGGGCGATGTAGTCCGTGCGCGGACGGCGGGCGATGCCGGACGGGGTGCCCTCCTGCACCGCCCGGCCGTGCTCGACGACCACCAGGCGGTCAGCCAGCACCATGGCGTCCAGCGGGTCGTGGGTGACGAGGACCGCGACCGCCTCGAAGTCGGCCAGGTGGCGGCGGAGCCCGGCGCGGACCTCCAGGCGGGTACGGGCGTCCAGGGCGGCGAGCGGTTCGTCCAGGAGCAGCAGCCGGGGGCGGACGGCCAGGGCGCGGGCGAGCGCGACGCGCTGGGCCTGTCCGCCGGACAGACGGCGGGGCTTGGCACCGGCGTGGTCGGCGAGGCCCATCCGCTCCAGCCAGGCGGCAGCCCGCGCACGGGCCTCGGCCTTGGTCGCGCCCTGGCAGCGGGGGCCGAACGCCACGTTGTCCAGGGCGGACAGGTGCGGGAAGAGCAGGTAGTCCTGGAAGACGACCCCGACGGGCCGGGCCTCCGGCGGCGTCCGCTCCAGAGCGGTGCCGTCCAGCCGCAGATGCCCCTCGGTGAACGGCACGAGACCCGCGAGCGCGCGCAGGGCCGTGGTCTTCCCCGCACCGTTGGGCCCGAGCAGGGCGACGACCTCGCCGGGGGCGGCGGTGAGCGCGACGTCGAGGCGGAACCCGGGCCGATCGACGACGATCCGGGCGTGCAGGCCTTCGGTGGGGTCGGGGGTGGTCGCCGGCCGCGCTCCGGTGGTCGCGGTGTGGGGTGAGGGCGGGGAGGGCTGCGCGAGCGGGGGTTCGGTGCCGGTCGGCGTGGTGCCTGGGGGTGATGGGGCGGGCGCGGCCCCGGCGCGGGGCGAGGCGGCGTCCGGATCCGGCTTCATGGGCGCGGGCCGGGGCGTGGTAGCCGCAGGGGCAGGGGCAGGGGCAGGGGCAGGGGCCGGCGGGACGTGGGCGGGCTCGCAGCGGGGCGGGTCGGCGGCGGCCCGGGTGCGAGCGGACACGCTGTCGCGGTCGGGCTCCGCGTTCGCGGGGACGCTGCCGTCGGATACGGAGCCGGTGGGACGCGCGTCCGAGGGCTCGCCGGCACGGGCACCGGAGGCCTGTGTCAGGGCCATGCCCTCGGCGCCCGGAGCAGGCAGGGGATGGGAGTCGCCGGTATGCGGGGGGTGCGGCGGCGGCGCCGTGTCCCCGGTGCCCGATGTCCGCGGAGGCTGGTCCCCTCCGGCGTGAGGCGTCTGCACGGGCCCGGTGTCGTCCGGTGGCGTGGAGTGGCTCATGAGGGTGTCATCCAGCGGTCGCGCAGGCCCGCGAGGACCGCGATCGAGACCGTCAGCAGGACCAGGCTCAGGGAGATGGCGGCCTCCGGATCGTTCTGGAGCGCGAGGTAGACCGCGAGGGGCATGGTCTGGGTGCGGCCGGGGAAGTTGCCGGCGAAGGTGATCGTCGCGCCGAACTCGCCGAGCGCGCGGGCCCAGGCCAGAACGGCTCCGGCGGCGATCCCGGGGGCGATGAGCGGCAGCGTGACCCGGCGGAACGCGGTGAAGCGGGAGGCGCCGAGCGTGGTGGCCGCCTCCTCGTAGCGCGGGTCGGCGGCCCGCAGGGTGCCCTCGACGCTGATGACCAGGAACGGCATCGCGACGAACGCCTCCGCGACCACCACCCCGGCCGTGGTGAAGGGCAGGGTGATGCCGAACCAGGAGTCGAGCCACTGCCCGACGACCCCGTTGCGGCCGAGCGCGAGCAGCAGGGCCACACCGCCGACGACCGGCGGCAGCACCAGCGGCAGCGTGACCAGGGCGCGCACGAGACGCCGGCCGGGGAAGTCGGTACGGGCCAGCAGCCAGGCCAGCGGCACCCCGAGGACGAGACTGACGGCGGTGGCCGCGGTGGCGCTGATCAGCGACAGCTGGAGCGCCTGCCACACCTCGGGGCTGGTCAGCTGTGTCGGCAGGCCGCGCCAGGGGGCGCGGACGAGCAGCGCGACCAGGGGAAGCAGCAGGAAGGCCAGGGCGAGCACGCCGGGCAGCAGCAGGGGCAGGGGCGCCCGCGCGGAGGCACGGCGGCGCCGCGGTCCGCCCGTCCGGGGGCCGGCCGCGGCGCCGGGCTTGCCGAGCGAGGTCACGGCTCGAGGAAGCCCGCCTCGCCGAGGACCTTCTGGCCCTGGGCGGACCGCACCAGCCCGATGAACGCCTTCGCCGCCGCGGCGTTCTGCCCGTTCTTCAGCGGGGCGATCGGGTAGTCGTTGATCGCGTCGGCCGACTCGGGGAACTCCACGCCCTCCACCTTGCCACCGGCGGCTTTCACGTCGGTCGTGTAGACCACCGCCGCGTCGGCCTCCCTGAGCTCCACCTTGTTCAGGGCGGCCTTGACGTCCTGCTCGTAGGAGACCGGGGTCAGCTTCAGGCCGCCCGCCGCCAGGGCCTTCTGCGCGGCGGCGCCGCACGGCACGCTCCTGTCGCACAGGACGACCTTCAGACCCGGCCTGGTGAGGTCCTTCAGGGAGGACACGTGGCCCGGGTTGCCGGGCATGGTGGCGATCTCCAGCCGGTTGCGGACGAAGGTGACCGGGGAGCCGGCCGCGTCCTTGCCGTTCGTCACGACCGCCATGGTCTTCGGGCTGGCGGCGGCGAACACGTCCGCCGGTGCGCCGCTGGTGATGCTGGCGGCCAGCGCGTCGCTCCCGGCGAAGTTGAAGCTGACCCGGGTGCCCGGGTGCTGCTTCTCGAACTGCCGGCCGAGGGCCGTGAAGCTCTCCTTCAGCGAGGCGGCCGCGAACACGGTGAGCGTGCCGGAGAGCTTCGTGGAGGAGGACTTGTCCGACGCGGCGGTCGACGAGCCGCCGGAGGAGGAGCAGGCGGTGAGGGCCAGCAGGGCGGCGGTCCCCGCCCCGGCCAGCCGCAGTGTCCGCCGGGTCCGGCGCACGGAACGGTTCGTCACGGGTCTACTCCTCGGATCATGGAACTGCGGCCGCGCCCTGCCACGGCCGAACACCGGCCGTGCGGCGATGATACTGCCGCATCTGCCAGCCGTAAGTCTGCTGTGGCATCGCATGAGCTGTTCACTTGTGATCCGAGGCTTGCATGTGCGTTCGTACGGTCAGGTTTCGTGCGGCAGCGTGCGGGGACCGGTCAGAGGCGGTCGATGTGCACGTTCGTGGACTTCACGCGCGCGGTGGCCTCCATCCCGACCTCCAGGCCCAGTTCCTCCACGGCCTCCCGGGTCAGCAGCGACACCAGCCGGTGCGGGCCCGCCTGGATCTCCACCTGCGCGGCCACGTCGCCGAGCTTGACGGCGGTGACGATGCCCGGGAAGGCGTTGCGGACCGAGGTGCGGGACGGGGCGTCCTCCTCGCCGCCGCCCGCCTTGGCCAGTTCGACCGAGAACGCGGCGAGGTCCCTGCCGTCGATGAGCCGCCGCCCGGCCTCGTCGCGATGGGTGGCCACCCGGCCTGCGTCGGCCCAGCGGCGGGCGGTGTCCGGGCTCACGCCGAGCAGCCGCGCGGCCTGGCCGATGGTGTAGGACTGCATGCCGGTCACGATACGAGCAGCGATCAGCCCGTGTGCACGCGCGGTCGCCGGTCCCGGTCCGGCTCCGCCTCGCGCAGCACCTCGCGCGTCACCGGCGCCACCTCGCCCTGCCCGAAGAGGAAGAAGCGCAGGAAGTTGGCGAACGGGTTGCCCTCGGTCCACTCGAAGTAGATGTGCGGGGTGCAGCCCGTCATGTCCCGGGCGTGGAGGAGGAGCGCGGCCAGGGCGTTGGGGATGGAGGAGGACTCCACGGTCAGGATGCGGTAGCGGTGGTGCAGGACCTCGCCGCGCACCGTCAGCCGCCCCTCGAACTCGGAGGGGTCGGTGACCGTCACCTCGACGAAGACGAAGTCCTCCTGCTCGGGCATGTCGTTGTCGGCGCGGATCTGCTCGATCTTGTCGCGGTACTCGGCGTGGTCGCGGTGGCCGGGGTCGTTGGCGATGAAGCGCATCTTGCGGCTGGCCATGTCCCGGACGAATCGTTCCGCCATCGGGTCCATCGTCACGCTGGTCACGCGCAGCTCGAAGGCGCGGGCCAGCCGCGACAGCAGTGACACGAGGATGATCCCCGCGATGAAGCAGGCGCCGATCTTCACGCCGTCGGGCCGCTCGATGACGTTCACGACGGTCGTGTAGAGGAACACCGTGGAGATGACCGCGAACGCGACGGTCCAGCGGCGCTGCCCGGCCTTGCGGGAGGCGATGGTCACCGCGATCGCCGCCGAGCTGATCAGCACCAGGACGCCGGTGGCGTAGGCGCCGCCCTGCTTGTCCACGTTGGCGTCGAAGATCCAGGTGACCAGGAAGGCGATCAGGATGAAGACGATGACCATCGGGCGCACGGCCCGCGCCCAGTGCGGGGCCATGCCGTAGCGGGGCAGGTAGCGCGGCATGAGGTTGAGCAGGCCGGCCATCGCGGAGGCTCCCGCGAACCAGAGGATGGCGATGGTCGAGACGTCGTAGACCGTGCCGAAGGCGCCGCCGAGGTAGTGGTGCGCGAGGTAGGCGAGCGCGCGGCCGTTGGCCTTGCCGCCGGTCTTGAACTCGTTCTCCGGGATCAGCAGCGTGGTGATGAAGCTGGTGGCGATCAGGAAGCCGCTCATGATGAGCGCGGCCGTGGTCAGCAGCTTCTTGGCGTCCCGGATCCGGCCGGTCGGCTTCTCCTCGGTGTCGCCCGGGTCGCCCTGGACGTGCGGCATGACGGCGACGCCGGTCTCGAAGCCGGACAGGCCGAGGGCGAGCTTCGGGAAGACGATCAGGGCCACGCCGACCATGGCGAAGACGCTGCCGTGCTGCGCCGTGAGAGCACTGGCCCAGTCGGTGACCAGGTGCTCGGCGGTGAGGACGTGCCACAGGCCCACCAGCACGACGACGAGGTTGAGCGCGAGGTAGACGCCGACCAGGGCGACGGCCACGCCGACCGCCTCCAGGAAGCCCTTGAGGAAGACCGCGCCGAGCAGCGCCACCAGGAACAGGGTGATCAGCATCTGGTGGCCCTGCAGTACGCTGGTCAGGTGCGGGTTCTCCACCAGGTGGGTGGAGGCGTCGGCCGCGGACAGGGTGATGGTGATCAGGAAGTCGGTGGCCGCGAAGCCGAGCAGGGTGAGGACGAACAGCTTGCCCTGCCAGAAGGAGAGCAGCCGCTCCAGCATCGCGATGGACCCCTCGCCGTGCGGGCTCTCCTCGGCCACGCGCCGATAGACCGGCAGGGCGCCGGCCAGGGTGACGACGACGAGCACGATGGTCGCGATCGGCGAGAGCAGCCCCGCGGCGAGGGCCGCGATCCCCGGCTGGTAGCCGAGGGTGGAGAAGTAGTCGACGCCGGTCAGGCACATCACCCGCCACCAGCGCTGGCCCTGGTGCGGGGGCTCCGGCTCGGCGTGGGGCCCGGTGTGGCCGCCGCTCTTGCCCATGTCGGACAGCCCCTCCAGCATCCACGCCCGCAGGCGACTGGGAGGGTGTTCGGTCGTGACCATCGGCGTGCTCCTGGTGTGCGGCTCAGCTGGTTCCGGCCATCACACGGACGGCGGATTCAGCGTATGCAGAGAGTGACGCCTGGGCCCACGGATCGGGGGCCCGCGGGCGTCAATCTTGCGTTAAAACGGCCCGGTGGCCGGGCCGGCACAGCGCGAAGCTCGAGGCCCGGGGGCTGACGGGTCGCAGTGCGCCGCACGGGGAGGGGGGTGGCCGCACTCGGGGAGCGGACACCGAGCGTCATCTCGTACGACACCTCCATGCTGCCCCGGCGCCCGGGGATCCGCAGCCGCAGCGGAGCGCCTCGCGCGGGCCGGTCCACCAGGGCCGTCGAACCGCTACTCCAGGTCCGAGACCCGGAAGACCGCGAGAGCCGTTTCCCGGTCGATGCGCTCCGCCAGACGGTGCAGGGCCGCGGTGCCGCACAGGAGGGTGCCGGACGCCTCCGAGGCGCGGACGCCCTCGGCCAGGTGGTACCAGAGGCAGGGGTTGCGCAGCAGCACCTCGGGGTCGATCTCGACGCGGGCGCCGAGGGCGTCGCGCAGCACCAGGCGTCGTGCGACCCCGTCCAGCGGACGGGCGGCCACCAGCAGGTCGGTGCGGATCCGGCGGGTGCGCAGCAGACGGCGGGAGGCCAGCCAGCCGTCACCGGCCGAGACCCGGGCGGGCAGCAGGACCAGGAACAGCAGCAGGGCCAGCGCGGCCCACATGACGCCGCGCCACCAGGTGAGGGTCCCGGCCGACCCGTCGACGAGCAGGAGCATGCCGAGCAGGACGCAGGCACAGCGGGCCGAGTGGTGCAGGTCCGCGCTCCACCGGCGGTCGTGGGCGACGCTGCCCCGACCGGGCGGGCGTGCGGCTGTCACCCCCATGCGTGTGCCGTCGTGGTGCTCCATAGGACCGACGGTAGAGAGCCGCGGGCCGGGCGCAACGCGGTCGCGCCGCACCTTGACGCGGCCCTGACGTCGCACGTCCTTTTCTTGACGCGCCCGCAGCGCCGGGCGCTCGCACCGCCGGCCGGGCGCTCGGTCACAGCCCCCGGGTGTCCATCGGCAAATGCCAGGTGTTGCGCCGGTGCACGGCCAGCAGGTCGGACTCCAGCGGTGACGGCGGCACGGCGAGGACCGGGCAGACCGCGTGGGCGAGGCAGTGCCGGGACACCCGCCCCGAGAACGCGCGCTGCAGGCCGCGCCGGCCGGCGCCGACGACCAGGAGGTCGCCCTCGCGGTCGGCGGTCGCGACCAGTGCCCGGCCGGGGGTGCCGCGCACCACGACGGGGTGCATCGGGACTCCCGGGGCCGTCACGTCGCCGAAGACCTCGTCGAGCACGGCGGCCAGCCGCTGCTTGGCCAGCCGGTGCCACTCCTCGACCAGCAGGCCGGCGGCGGGGGAGCGGCGCGCCGCGGAATCACCGCCGGGCGGCTCCCAGGCCAGCACCGGCCAAAGTTCGGCTCCCAGCCGCCGGGCGAGCGCGGTGGCCCGGCGCAGGGCCGTGACGCTGCCCAGGGAGCCGCTCACACCGACCACCACACGGGCGGTCGCCGAGGCGTCGTAACCGGACATGACTCCACCGTTCCTCACGGCCCGCGAGCGTCCTCGCGTCCTCCTCCGGCCGGGCCCGCGAGCAGGTTCACCTCCCATCCCACTCCCGCGCGGGCGATCCGACCAGTCGGCGGGGCGGTCGTGCCGCCCCGCCGAAACTTTCGTGACCCGTGAGGCGCTCATGAGGGCGGCTTGTGCGCGACACCTTGACGCCCCTCCGGCCGCGTTCCTAGAGTCGCCGCTCGGAACGTGCGGAAATCGCATCGAAACTTTCGAGGCAAGCGCACCCCTTCCCAGAGACAGGAGCCGCACCATGCCCATGACGCGCCTCAGACTCGCCGGCGCCCTCGCGGCCGTCCTCGTGGCGGCAGGCCTGGCCACCGGACCCGCCGCCCAGGCCCACGAACGCCAGCCCACCCTGGCCGAACTCGCCCACCGGCACGGCCGCTACTTCGGCAGCGCCACCGACAACCCCGAACTCACCGACAGTGCCTACACCAAGATCCTCGGCAGCGAGTTCGACATGATCACGCCCGGCAACGGCATGAAGTGGTACGCCACCGAGCCGCGGCAGGGCGTCTTCGACTGGACCGACGGCGACCAGATCGTGCGGCTGTCCCGGGCGAATCACCAGCGGGTCCGCGCCCACACCCTGGTCTGGCACAGCCAGTTGCCGGACTGGCTCACCTCCCGGCAGTGGACCGCGAGCGAGCTGCGGGCCGTGCTGAAGAAGCACATCCTCACCGAGGTGCGGCACTACCGGGGCAAGGTCTACTCCTGGGACGTCGTCAACGAGGCCTTCAACGAGGACGGCACCTACCGCGACACCATCTGGTACCGGACGCTCGGCCCCGGCTACATCGCGGACGCGCTGCGCTGGGCGCACCAGGCCGACCCGCACGCGAGGCTGTACCTCAACGACTACAACATCGAGGCCGTCGGCCCGAAGAGCGACGCCTACTACCGGCTGGCGCAGGACCTCAGGGCGCAGGGCGTGCCCCTGAACGGCATAGGTCTCCAGGCGCACCTGGCCCTGCAGTACGGCTATCCCGCCACCGTCCAGGAGAACCTGGCCCGGTTCTCCCGCCTCGGTCTCGACACCGCCCTCACCGAGGTCGACGTCCGGATGCAACTGCCCGCGACCGGCGAGAAGCTGGCGGAGCAGGCCACGTGGTACCGCGACCTCACCGAGGCCTGCCTGGCGGTCCGCCGCTGCGTGGGCGTGACCGTCTGGGACTTCACCGACAAGTACTCCTGGATCCCGGCGGTCTTCCCGGGCGAGGGCGCGGCCCTGCCCTGGGACGAGCAGCTGAACCCCAAGCCGGCCTACGCGGCCCTGCGCGAGGCGCTGCGGTAGCGTCCGGCTACGGACCGTAGCCACCCCGGGACACAGGTCGGGGCCGGAGCGCACCGTGCGTGTGCGGCCGGCCCCTCAGGTCACCGGGCGGTGCGGCGGAACCGCCCGGCGTGTGGTTCAGGCGGCGGTCATCACCTGATCCGCACCGAGCGGGCGGTGCGGGGCGATGACGCGGCCGTCGGGCAGAAGCTCACCGGTGTCCTCGAAGAGCAGGACGCCGTTGCACAGCAGGCTCCACCCCTGCTCCGGGTGGTGCGCCACGAGGCGGGCGGACTCCCGGTCGGCGGATTCGGCTGGCGGACACGGTGGCTGGTGCTGGCACATGGAAGGGATCTCTCGCTTGGTTGTGGTCATGTCCGTCCCCCGTGGTGATAAGTCGGTCGGAACCCAGTGTTGCCCTCAGGGCGTCGTTCCGCAGGGATTTCGCAGCACCGCTTCTCACAGGTTCATGACGCGTCACCCGCCCGGACGGTTCATTCCAACCGCACTGTCACTTCGGGTGGTTCTGGATGGCCATAAAGGGCTAGTCCGCCGGGCAGAGATCCCTATCCGGCTCTTCGGAGCGTGGAATTGCTCGTACGAGCGAAGGGTGAGCGTGCGCGGGCGGCCGGAAAACACGGCCGTACCCCGCTTCCCTCACGGGGAGCGGGGTACGCGGGTGCCGTTCAGGCCGGGGAGCCGAGGAGCTTGACGGGAGTCGCGCGATGGGTCAGGACCGGGAGCAACTCGGCTACCTGATAGGGCCGGTGGGCCGAGATGCCGGGAGGCGCCGGGGCGAGGGGCACGAGCAGGTCGCTCGCGGCCGGATGGCCCTCGGCGGCGTCGGCGGTGGTGTCGCCGTGCAGCCACAGCGTGAGCATGTACAGACCGGGCACGGACAGCAGGCGCGGCTGGTACGGCTGTTGCAGCGCCTCGGCCTGCTGCAGCGCGCGCTCGGTGGACGGGATGTAGGGGCCCTCGAAGAAGTGCGAGAAGGCCCAGCCGTCCGGGGTCAGCATGCTGTCCGCCGCGGCCACCGCACGCTCGCCGCAGCGGATCAGGAAGCGCCAGCCGGCCAGTCGGGTCGCGGACAGGCCCTGCGGGGTGATGCGGTCCAGCACATGGACGGGAAGCGGGAGTTCGGGCGTCGCGGGTCCCTGGGCGGCGCGCAGGGACGGAGTTCGCGCCTCACGGACCGCGGTGGGGGAACCGAGGGCCGTCAGGACGGAGCGCAGGGCGGGCGCGGGGGCAGGGGGCACGTGCAGCGGCATGGTGGGTCGCCTCTCGTTCGACAGGCGCGACGGCGCGAGGAGGATGGGGCGGACGGCGCTGTCTGCTCACGGGTGGCCTGAGAGGTGGGGGCCCGGAGTGGTGCACGAGGGTGCGGCTGAGGCCTGCCGTCCGTCACCTTGACGGCAGGAACACGACAGGAACCGAGACCGCGGGCGCCAACCTCAGGCCTTGTCGGCGAGTTTATACGACACGTGTTCAGACCATGTTTCGGCTAACGTATTCCGGCTCGCGGGACAAGGCGCCAATCGGCCGGAGAATTGTGTGTATCATCCCGATTTCACGTCCCGGGGGGCGCCGCTGACCTCGTAATACGCCGTCTCCGCGGTCGGCCGAAAGTCGTCGGCGTTTTTCACGAGGCTATCGGGGCACACGGAGTTGCACGTTGCTTCATGCCCCGTGAATGTGCCGCGGGGAACATTCCCACAGAGTAGCGGGTGCCGAGCCCGCGTGGGACGTTATCGATCGCTTCCGGTGGGCATCATCCCACCTGACCCGGGACCCCGGCGGCCGGATCTGCGGCCCGCCCATCCGAGGAGGGACACTTCGATGGGGGAGAAGGTCGTGGCAGGGCAGTTCGACCTGTCCGATCGCCAGCGCTACCGCGAAAAGCTCCAGAAGTGCCTGGCGGGACTCGAGCGGCTGCTCGACGAGAAGCGGTTCGACCGCCCCAAGAACCTCATGGGTGTGGAGATCGAACTGAATCTCGCGGGTTCCGACGGCCTGCCCAAAATGCTGAACGGCGAGGTGCTGGAGCGCATCGCGAGCCGCGATTTCCAAACAGAACTCGCCATGTTCAACCTGGAAGTCAACATCGCACCACACCGGTTGGGCGGCCGGGTATTCGACCGCCTCGCCGAGGAGCTGCGCACCTCGCTGGCGTACGCGGACCGCAAGGCGGGCGAGGTCGACGCCGGGATCGTCATGATCGGCATCCTGCCGACGCTCGGCCGTGACGACCTGGTCTCCTCCAACCTCTCGGCGGTGGACCGCTACACCCTGCTCAACGACCAGATCGTCTCCGCCCGCGGCGAGGACTTCCTGCTCGACATCGACGGGGTGGAGCACCTCCGGTGCACCTCGAAGTCGATCGTGCCCGAGGCGGCGTGCACCTCCGTGCAGCTGCACCTGCAGGTCACCCCCGGCCGCTTCGCGGACGTGTGGAACGCCGCGCAGGTGGCCTCGGCCGCGCAGATCGCCGTCGGGGCCAACTCGCCGTTCCTGTTCGGGCACGAGCTGTGGCGCGAGTCCCGGCCGCCGCTGTTCCAGCAGGCCACGGACACCCGTCCGCCGGAGCTGCAGGCCCAGGGGGTGCGGCCGCGCACCTGGTTCGGGGAGCGGTGGATCACCTCCGCCTTCGACCTCTTCGAGGAGAACCTGCGGTTCTTCCCGGCGCTGCTGCCGATCTGCGACGACGAGGACCCGCTGGAGGTCCTGGACGCCGGCGGCGTCCCGCGGCTCAGCGAGCTCGTCCTGCACAACGGGACGGTGTACCGGTGGAACCGGCCCGTCTACGACATCGCGGACGGCGTTCCGCACCTGCGGGTGGAGAACCGGGTGCTGCCGGCCGGCCCGACCATCACCGACGTGATCGCCAACGCGGCCTTCTACTACGGCCTGGTGCGCGCCCTCGCCGAGGAGTCGCGCCCGCTGTGGAGCCGGCTGCCCTTCGAGGCGGCCGCGGCCAACTTCGACGCGGCCTGCCGGTACGGCATCGACGCGCGCTTCGTCTGGCCGCGCCGGGGGCGGTACGGCGGCACGGGCGAGGTCGACGCGGTCACCCTGGTCCGCGACGAACTGCTTCCGCTGGCCTCGGCCGGCCTGGACGCGTGGGGCGTCGAACCCGCCGACCGCGACCTCTACCTCGGCATCATCGAGGAGCGCTGCCGCCGCCGCGTCAACGGCGCCTCCTGGCAGGCGGCCACCTTCCACCGCGCCCTGGAGCAGGGCCTCGGCCGCGACGCCGCCCTCGCCGCCACCACGCGCCGCTACGCCGAGCTGATGCACGTCGGCGAACCGGTCCACACCTGGCCGGTGGGGCTGCCGGAGGCGGTTCCGCTGGGGTGACCGGACGGTGGGCCGGTCTGCCCGTAGCGGCAGGCCGGCCCGGCTGGACGTGCGGGCGCGGACGACCAAGGGTCCTGACTGCGCCGGGCCCGGTCGGGTGACGTCCGCCCATCCCGGCGGCTGCCCGGCCAGCCCGGTCCACGGACGCGCCCGGTGCGGGCCGGAGTCCGTAGGACGACTTCCCGTCGGCCGCGCCGAGGCGGAACAGGCCAGCGCTCGGCGGGTTTTCGCTCTCTTGCCGTCCGCTCGTCCGCTCCTCCGCTGCCGTGCCGTCGGGGCCGTCGGCCCCGCATCCTCTCCCCGTCCCGCCGGGGCAGCACCGGCAACCCCCTCCCGGGCAAGCGCTCCTCAGGTTCATCCGGCATGCTGTGGGCTCGCAGAGCCGGATCGACGGCGGGAGTGGCGTGGAGGTTGAGCCGGTGGCTGAGGCGGGCCCGTGGGACAGGTTCTCGCGACGGATCTTCCGGGACGAGACGCTGCTCGTGCTCGGGCTCTCGCTCGGCGCGAGCGGTGTGTCCGCGCTGATCAGCTTCGTGGGGTCGGTGACCAAGCCGGGCGGGCTCAAGGACCAGGCGGCCACCCTCAACGCCTCGGCGGCGCCCGGCCGCCCGTGGCTCGACCTCGCCTGGCAGCTCTTCGGCATCGCCACCGCCCTGGTCCCCGTGGCCCTCGTCGCCCACCTCCTGCTGCGCGAGGGCGAGAGCCTGCGCACGCTCGGCTTCGACCGCACCCGGCCCTGGCCCGACCTCGGCCGGGGCGCCGCGGTCGCGGCCGTGATCGGCAGCACCGGCATCGCCTTCTACCTGGCCGCGCGCGGCCTCGGCTTCAACCTCACCGTGGTCCCCGAGGCGCTGCCCGGCGTGTGGTGGAAGTACCCCGTGCTCGTGCTGTCCGCGCTGCAGAACGCGATCCTGGAGGAGGTCATCGTCGTCGGGTACCTGCTGCGCAGGCTGGGGCAGCTCGGCTGGACCCCGGGGACCGCGCTGGTGGCCAGCGCGGTGCTGCGCGGCTCGTACCACCTCTACCAGGGCGTCGGCGGCTTCGTCGGCAACATGGTGATGGGCGTGGTCTTCGTCCTCCTGTACCGGCGCTGGCGGCGGGTCGGCCCCCTGGTCGTCGCGCACTCCCTGCTCGACATCGGCGCGTTCGTCGGCTACGCCCTGCTCGCGGGGAAGGTCGGCTGGCTGCCGACCGCCTGACGCCCGGCCGGCGGGTCAGGCGAGCAGCTCGCCGTCGATGACCGTGACCGCGCGCCCGGTCAGCAGCGTGCGGTCGCCGCGAAGTCCGGTGCGGACCACTCCGCCGCGGCGCGACGCCTGCAGGCCGGTGAGGTCGTCCCGGCCGAGGCGGGCGGACCAGTGCGGGGCCAGCGCGGTGTGGGCGCTGCCGGTGACCGGGTCCTCGTCGATGCCCAGCCGGGGGAAGAAGCAGCGCGAGACGTAGTCGTGGCCGCCGGACGGGGCGCCGGCGCGGGCGGTGGCGATGACGCCGCGCGAGGAGTGCGCGGCCAGGGCCCTGAGGTCGGGGGCGAGTCCGCGCACCGTCTGCTCGTCGGCCAGCTCCACCAGCAGGTCGCCCACCTGGGGACCGGTGTCGTGGACCGCGACGGGGTCGGCGCCGAGCGCCTCGGCGAGTCCGGGCGGGGGCGCGACCGGCGTGAGCGGCGCGGTCGGGAAGTCCAGGGTGATCCAGCCGTCCGCGCCGGGCGTGGCGATGAGGACGCCGCTGCGGGTGGCGAACCGCACCGGGCCGTCGTGGGCGCCGCTGGTGTGCAGGACGTGGGCCGTGGCGAGCGTGGCGTGCCCGCACATGGCGACCTCGGCGACGGGCGTGAACCAGCGCAGCGCCCAGTCCGCCTCCCCGCCCCCGGGCAGGCGGTGCGCGAACGCCGTTTCGGCGTGGTTGACCTCCAGGGCCACGTTCTGCAGCCGCTCGTCCTCCGGGAAGGCGTCGTCCAGGAGCACGACTCCGGCCGGGTTGCCGGTGAAGGGGCGGTCGGTGAAGGCGTCGACGATTCGGATACGCATGACGCAGACGCTAGAGCCCCCGGCAGGCCGCTGACCAAGGCCAATCGGCGAGTCCTGGCCCGTCCCGGCGCACCTCCCGGAAGAGCCTTGTCATGCGATCGGTTCCGATATATCGTTGACGCATCGCGTAAGGGACGCGAGTCAGACGCAATAGATCAACGATGGAATGGAGTGATCCGCATGCGTACGCACGGATTCGAACACGGTCACGGCCACGCGGGTCCGAGCCGGGGCGGCCGGGGTGCCTTCGGTGGCTTCGAGGGGCTGCGGGCCGCGTTCGGCCCCTTCGGTCCCGGCGGTCCGGTGTGGGGGCCGGGCGGGCCCGGTTTCGGGCCGGGGCCCTGGGGGCCGCGCGGGCGTGGCGGCCCGCGGGGGCGGGCGCGGCGCGGTGACGTGCGCGCCTCGATCCTCGCCCTGCTCAAGGAGCGGCCCATGCACGGCTACGAGATGATCCAGGAGATCGCCGAGCGCAGCGGCGGTGCGTGGAAGCCCAGCCCCGGCTCGGTCTACCCCACGCTCCAGCTGCTGGAGGACGAGGGCCTGATCGCCAGCGAGAGCGAGGGCGGCAAGAAGCTGTTCGCCCTCACCGACACCGGCCGCAGCGCCGCCGAGGAGGGTGCGGACGCCCCCTGGGAGGATGCCTCGCGCGGGGTCGACTGGGAGGCCCTCGGCGAGGTCCAGCAGGCCGGCTTCGGCTTGATGCAGGCGTTCGGGCAGGTCTGGAGCACCGGCAGCAAGGAGCAGCGCGAGAAGGCGCTCGTCGTGCTGAACGAAGCCCGCAAGAAGCTGTACCTGATCCTCGCCGACGAGCACTGAGGTCCACAGGTCCGCTGCGGCAACCGTCGGATCGGCCTGATCTCCTCCTTGAGGATGAGATCCCGCGCGGGGTTGTCCACTTTCCGTGGGACGCGCGCATGGTTCCCCTCGTGGATGACGCGGCCTGCCGTGTCTGATGGGGTGGAGGACGTGCAACCCGGTACGACCCACCAGGCCGCCCACGGCGAGAGCGGACCGCGCACGGACGACGACGCCTGGCCCGGCGCCGAGCAGGCAGCGGTGGTCGCGGGTGCCCGCCGCAGGGCCGTGCGGGACGGGGACCGCCAGACCGACACCGCCCATCTGCTGCACTCCCTCCTGGAGTCCGACGCCGAGGTCCGTGCCGCCGTCGGGCCGCACCTCGCCCGGCTGATGGGCTACCTCGTGCAGCGCAGCATCGGCTACGGGCTGCGCTGGCAGGGCAGCGTGGAGGACTCCGGCGCGCTCGCCGTCGTCCCCCGCCCGGCCCGAGCCGGCGGTGCCGCGGGCGACAGGGAGAACTGGTCGCCCGTCGCGCGCGCCGCCCTGGAGGCCGCCGGCCGGCGCGCCCGGGAGTGCGGTGCGTCCGGCGTCGCGGGCACCGATCTGCTCGCCGCGCTCGTCGCGGACCCGCAGTCCCGGGCCGTCGAGGTCCTCGAACGCGCCGGCGTCCCACTCGACGAACTGCGCGCCCGGCTGGGGCGCCAGGCGGCGGACTGACCGGCCCCGAACGGCTCCGCGGGAGCCGTCGCCGGCAGTCCAGCTGCTGAGACAGGTGTCAACAGGGGTGACGCTCCTGTCGTCGCCTGTCATCATGTGCCGGTGCTTACGTCTGAGAGCAGCCGGGGCAGCCGCGGCAAGGGTGCCGGGCTCGGCCTCGCCCTTGTGTCCGCGCTGGCCTTCGGCGGGTCCGGGGTGGCGGCCAAACCGCTGATCGAGGCGGGGCTCGACCCGCTCCACGTCGTGTGGCTGCGGGTGACGGGCGCCGCCGTGGTGATGCTGCCGCTCGCCGTGCGGCACCGGGCGCTGCCGCGCCGCCGCCCCGCGCTGCTCGCCGGGTTCGGGCTGCTCGCCGTCGCCGGTGTCCAGGCCTGTTACTTCGCCGCCCTCTCCCGGATCCCGGTCGGCGTGGCGCTGCTCGTGGAGTACCTGGCGCCCGCGCTCGTGCTCGGCTGGGTGCGGTTCGTGCAGCGGCGGCCCGTGACGCGTGCCGCCGCGCTCGGCGTGGTGCTCGCGGCCGGGGGGCTTGCCTGCGTGGTGGAGGTCTGGTCGGGGCTCGGCTTCGACGCCCTCGGACTGCTGTTCGCGCTCGGCGCCGCCTGCTGCCAGGTCGGCTACTTCGTCCTGTCCGACCAGGGCAGCGACGCCGGTGACCAGGCGCCGGACCCGCTCGGCGTCATCGCGTACGGCCTGCTGGTCGGCGCCGTGGTGCTGACCTTCGTGGCCCGGCCCTGGGCCATGGACTGGCCGGTGCTCGCCGGTCCGGCGCACCTGAACGGCACCACCGTGCCGGCGCTCGTCCTGCTGGCCTGGATCGTGCTCGTCGCCACGGTCGCCGCGTACACCACCGGCGTGCTGTCCGTGCGGCGGCTGTCCCCGCAGGTCGCCGGCGTCGTCGCCTGCCTGGAGGCGGTGATAGCCACCGTGCTGGCCTGGGTGCTGCTCGGCGAGCACCTGTCCGCGCCGCAGGTGTTCGGCGGTGCGGTCGTCCTCGTCGGCGCCTTCACGGCCCAGTCCGCCACCCCGGCCAAGGGCTCCCCGGATCCGGTGGCCGCCGGGGGCGCGGAAAGGGAGTTGTCCGCCCGGGGAACGGCTGCCTAAGGTGCGCACCATGCCGCTGCACGCACTCGTCCTTCCGCCCCCGGCCGCCTGAGGCGGGCCGCCGGAGAGAACACGCCCCGCGCTCGGCGCGGGGCGGGACGGTGCTGCCCGCAGACGAAGTCCGCGCGGCCGTTCAAACGGGCCGCTTCCCGAACTTCCGCACCCCCTGGGTGCGCTTCTGCGGAGAAACCCTCGTGCCGAACACCGCTGCCGGCCTGCCCGTCGGGCGTGGCCTGCTCTACCTGATCGTCACCGGTGCCACCTGGGGCACCGTGGGCGCCGCCGCCTCCCTGGTCTACCGGACCGGCGACATGGGCGCCTTCACACTCTCCTTCTGGCGGTGCGCCGCCGGACTCGTCCTGCTGCTGGCGGACCGCCTGCTGCGTTCCCGGGCCCGCCCGGCCGCCGCCGAACCCCTGCGTCGCCGGATCGCCAAGGCCGTCGCCACGGGTCTCGGCCTGGCCGTCTTCCAGACCGCCTACTTCGCGGCCGTGGCCTCGACCGGGCTCGCCGTGGCGACGGTCGTCACCCTCGGTGCCGGCCCGGTCCTCATCGCGCTCGGCGCCCGGCTCACCATGGGGGAGCGGCTCGGCACGGGCGGACTGCTCGCCGTCGCCGGAGCCCTGGCCGGGCTGGCCGTCCTGACCCTCGGCGGCTCGCAGGCCACCGTCCGGCCGACGGGCGTGCTGTACGCCCTGCTGTCGGCGGCAGGCTACTGCGCCATGACCCTGCTGACCCGGCGCTGGGGCCGCGACGGCCGCGCCGACGCCTCCGGCACCACCATCGGGGCCTTCGGGGTCACCGCGCTCTGCCTGCTGCCCTTCGCCCTGGCCGAGGGGCTGTACCCGCACACCGGCCACCCGGTGCGGATGCTCGTGCTGCTCGCGTACATCGCGTCGGTCCCGACGGCCCTCGCCTACGGCCTGTACTTCGCGGGGGCGGCCGTCGTGCGGTCCGCCACCGTGTCCGTGATCATGCTGCTGGAGCCGGTCACCGCCGCCGTGCTCGCCGTCCTGCTGCTCGGCGAGCACCTCACGGCGGCCACGGTGACGGGCACCCTGCTGCTGCTCGGCGCGGTCGCGGGTCTGGCGCTGAGCGAGGCCCGCGGGCACCGGCGGATGGCCCCCCTGGCCCCCTGACGGGCGGGACTCACCGCGCCGTCAGGTAGTCCGGGAGCTCGATGCCGGGCGCCAGGTCGGCGTTGGGGACCGGGGTGTCGTAGCCCCTGCGGAGCGGGACGACGCCCGCCCAGTGCGGCAGCGACAGGTCCTCGGACTCGTCGTTCGCGCCGCCGCCGCGGACCTTCGCCGAGACCTCGTCGAGGTCGAGCCGGATGACCGCGGTGGCGGCCAGCTCCTTCTTGTTCGCGGGCCGGGAGTCGGCGGCCCGGCCCGGTACGACGTGGTCCACGAGCGCGTCCAGGGCCAGCCGCCGCTCCTCGGGGTCGGTCACCTCGTGCGCGACGCCGTGGACCACCACCGAGCGGTAGTTGATCGAGTGGTGGAAGGCGGACCGGGCCAGCACCAGGCCGTCGACGTGCGTGACCGTCAGGCAGACGGGCAGGCCCGGGTCGGCCTCGCCCGTCATGCGCAGCGGCCGCGACCCCGTGGAGCCGTGCACGTAGAGCCGCTCGCCGACCCGCCCGTACAGCGTCGGCAGCACCACCGGGGCGCCGTCCCGCACGAAGCCGAGGTGGCAGACGTACCCCTCGTCGAGTATCGCGTGCACCAGGTCCCTGTCGTACGACGCCCGGTTCGCGGACCGGGTGGGCACGGTGCGGTCGGTCGGGGTGTAGGCGGCGGGCTCCTGGGTCCCCTGCATGGCGTTCTCCATTGCACTAGTGCATAATGTGGTTTGTGCTAGGAGAGTATCGGATCCAGGGCCGGGGCGCAGCGGAGATCGCGGCCGACGTGGAGCGGGCCGTCGGCGCCGGTGAGCTGGAGCCGGGCCAAACGCTGCCGCCCATGCGGGAGTTGGCGGCCCGCCTCGGGGTGAACCCGAACACGGTCGCGGCCGCCTACCGCACCCTGCGCGAGCGCGGGGTGATCGAGACCGCGGGGCGCCGGGGCAGCAGAGTCCGGCCGAAGCCGGCCACGACCGGCCGCGAGCGGATCCGGGTGGACGTCCCCGAGGGCGTCCGGGACCTGGCCGACGGCAACCCGGACCCCGCGCTCCTGCCGCCGCTGGCCGAGGCGTTCGCGGCCGCCGCCGCCCTGAGCGACCGCGCGCCCGTGCTGTACGGCGACGACCACGTCGAACCGGAACTGGCGCGCCTCGCCCGTGCCGCCCTGGACGCCGACGCGGTGCCGGACGGCCCCGTGGCGGTGGCCTCCGGCTCGCTCGACGTCGTGGAGCGGGTCCTCGCGGCGCATCTCAAGCCCGGTGACGCGGTCGCGGTGGAGGACCCCGGGTGGGGCAGCCTGCTCGACCTCGTCCCCGCGCTCGGCCTGCGCACGGTCCCGGTCGGCGTCGACGACGAGGGGCCCCGCCCCGACGACGTCCGCCGGGCGCTGGACTCCGGGGCCCTCGCCCTGATCGTCACCGACCGGGCGCAGAACCCGACCGGTGCCGCCGTGACCGCCCCCCGCGCGCGTGCGCTGCGGGCCGTGCTCCGGGAGGCCCCCGGGACCCTGCTGATCGAGGACGACCACGGCCACGGCATCGTCGACGTACCCCTGCACCCCCTCGCCGGAGCCACTCGCCACTGGGCCTTCGTACGGTCCGTCGCCAAGGCCTGGGGCCCCGACCTGCGCCTGGCGGTGTTCACCGGCGACGCCGTCACCGTCGACCGCGTGCGCGGGCGGCAGCGGCTGGGCCCCGGGTGGGTGAGCCGGCTCGTCCAGCGGGCGGTGGTGCGGCTGTGGGCCGACGGCGCGGTGGACACGCGCGCGGTGGCGGCCTCGTACGGCGCCCGCCGGGAGGCCCTGATCGGGGCGCTGGCCGAGCGGGGTGTCACGGCGCACGGCCGCACCGGCATGAACGTGTGGGTGCCGGTCCCCGACGAGACGGGCGCCGTGGCCCGCCTCCTGCACGGCGGCTGGGCGGTCGCCCCAGGAGCCCGGTTCCGCCTGGCCTCGCCCCCCGGCATCCGCATCACGGTCTCGACCCTGACCCCGCGCGAGGCCGCCCCCCTGGCGGAGGCGGTGGCGGCGGCGATCGGCCCGGCACCGGCGCGCACCTACGTCTAGACCGCGCCGGTCTACCCCCGAGCCGTCGGAAGGCTGACAGGGCCGGTCCGCCTTCGAGGCGTCAGGAGGCGCCGCCCTTCGGCTTCACCTGGGTCAGAGCCGCCCCCGCGAGGACGATCACCGCTCCCACCGGGGTGGTCCAGCGCAGCGACTCCCCGAGGATCGCCACGCCCGCGGCCGTGGCGATGACCGGGATGAAGTAGGTGACCATCTGCGCCGTCGTGGGCCCGACCTCGGCGACCAGCCCGTACTGGACGAGCACCGCCAGCCCCGTCCCCAGCGCACCGAGCGCCGCTACCGCCAGCAGCGGGACCAGCGCGAAGTGCGCCGGCACGGAGGTGAACAGCGGCGTCACCACGGCCAGTTGCACGGTGGCCAGCAGCAACTGCGCCCCCGTCATGGACAGATGCGAGTTCCCGGACCCGGCCAGCGTGCGCCGCACGTAGATCCACCCCACCGGGTAGCTCAGCGAGGCCAGCAGCGCCATGGCCGTGCCCCGGGCGTCCAGCCCGTGGAACCCCTGCCAGGCCCCCAGCACCGTGAGCACCCCGAGGAAACCCAGGCCCAGACCGGCGACACGGACCCGCGTGGGCCGGTCCTCGGAGAGCGCGACCATGGACAGCGCCATGCCCCACAGCGGCGAGGTGGCGTTGCAGATGCCGGCGAGCGTGGACGGGATGGTCAGTTCGGAGTACGCGAAGAGGGAGAACGGCAGGGCGTTCAGGAAGAACGCGGCGACCGCCATGTGCCCCCACAGCCGGGCCCCGCGCGGCAGCCGCTCCCGCTTCACGGCCATCGCCGCCACCAGGACCGCCGTGCCGAAGACCAGCCGGCCCAGGGTGACCTGGAACGGCGCGTAGCTCTCCGTGCCCACCTTGATCAGCAGGAAGCTGAAGCCCCAGATCAGGGACAGGGCGCCGAAGCGCAGCCGCCAGCCGAGGCGGGGACGGGGGCGGGCGGGGGCGGGGGACTGGGTCCGGGTGGCGGCGACGGTGCTCATGCCGTCCACGATGCGGGAGGCCCACTTCGTAGCACAATCGAGAATTCACACCCGGTACCTCTTAGAATCGCTTACATGTTGAACCTGGAGCGCCTGCGCACCCTGGACGCCCTCGCCCGGCACGGCTCGGTGAGCGCCGCCGCGGACGCGCTGCACGTCACCACCTCCGCCGTCTCCCAGCAGCTGGGCAAGCTGGAGCGGGAGGCCGGCCAGCAACTGCTCGCCCGGAACGGGCGGGGCGTGCGGCTCACGGACGCCGGGCGGCTGCTGTCCGAGCACGCCGCCCGCATCCTCTCCCAGGTCGAGCTGGCCCAGTCCGACCTGGAGGCGCACCGCGGCCAGGTCGTCGGCGAACTGCGGCTGTCGGCGTTCCCGACCGCCGCCCGCGGCCTGTTCCCGGCCGCGCTCGCCGCCCTGCGCGCCGAGCACCCGGGGCTGCGGGTGCGCTCGAGCGAGCTGGAACCGGAGAACGGGGTGGCCGGTGTCGTCCGCGGCGACCTCGACCTCGCGGTCGTCCTCGACTGGTACAACAAGCCGATGCCGGTGCCCGACGGCCTGGTCAAGGCCGCGCTGCTGGACGATCCGGCCGACGTCGCGATGCCCGCGGGGCACCGGCTCGCGGACCGGGACGAGGTGGACCTCGCCGAGTTCGCCGAGGACGAGTGGATCACCTGGGGCGAGGGCGAGTTCTGCCACGAGTGGCTGATGTTCACGCTGCGCTCGAAGGGCATCGAGCCCATCGTCGGCCACCGCGCCGGCGAGACCCACACCCAGCTGGGGCTCGTCGCCGCCGGCCTGGGCGTGTGCATCGCACCGCTGCTGGGCCGCCACCCGGTGCCGAGCGGCATCGTCATGATCCCGCTCAGGCAGCGCGTGCGGCGCCACGTCTACGTCGTCTGGCGCGCGGACGCCGACCGCCGCCCCTCGATCCGCGCGGCGGTCGGGGCCCTGCGTGCGGCGGCCCGGCAGCTGGGCCAGGAGCAGGACGATCGGCGGGGCGAGGGGCGGGGCGAGGGGCTCTAGACAGCTCCCAGCTTCCGGAAGTCCCAGGAGACGATCCGCTCCGGGGTGAGCCGGGCCCAGGCGTGCCGTCCGTCGTGCGGCATCTCGTCCAGGCCGAAGTTCTTGCGGGCGAACAGCGTCTCCGCCGTGTCGAGTTCGGCGCACAGCTCCCCGGTGCGCGGCACCTCGCCCACGAACTCCACCCGCCCGGACAGCTCGACGCCGCGCAACTGGTCGTACTCCTCGCCCGAGTCGACCACCACCGCCACCCGCGGATCGCGGCGCAGCTGGGCCCAGCGCCTGCTGCGCACCACCGAGTACAGCCACAGCGATGTGCCGTCCCAGGCGAACCACAGGGCGCTCACGTGCGGTGCGCCGTCCGCCGAGACGGTCGCGACCCGGCAGGTGCGCTGGCTGGTCAGGAACTCGTCCAGCTCCCCGGGCGTCATCATGATCTTCCGGCCCCGGCGCTGCTGCGTGACGGTCATACGGCCCCCTCTTCTCCCACGTGATGCCAGAGAACGTCCGGCTGCGGCCGATCCTCTGGCATCACGTCAGAGAAGGGAACGGGTCGGCTCCCGCCCGCGCCCCGATGTGGTCGCTCTCACCGCCCACCTCCTGGCATCAGCGGCGAGGGGGCGTCACGCCGTCCTGCGCGAAGCCCGGCGCGCCGCTCGCTCGCCGTCGCGGGCGGGCCCGCCGGCTGCGTCCCCTCGGCCGCGCCGGCGGGCCGGACCGGCTCAGGCCAGCTTGATCTCGTCACCGGAGACGGTGATCTTCTCGGCGGCCAGCGGCTGGGTGGCGGGCCCGTGCTTGACGCTGCCGTCGGCGACGGAGAAGTGGCTGTTGTGGCACGGGCACACGATCACGCCGCCCGTGACGCTGCCCACCGCGCAGCCCTGGTGGGTGCACTTGGCGGAGAACGCCTTGTAGGTGCCCGCCGTCGGCTGCGTGACCACGACTCCCTTGTCCTTGAATATCTTGCCGCCGCCCTCGGGGATGTCCGAGGTCTTGGCGAGGGCCGTGCCCCCGGCCGAGCCGGTGTCCTCGGAGGCGCCGCCGGCGGACCCGGCCCCGGTCGAGCCGGTCGAGCCGGAGGCACCGGAGCCGGTGGTGACGTTCTTCGAGGAGTCGTCGTCGCTCGAACCGCAGGCGGTCAGCGCGGCGGCGAGCCCGGCCGCTCCGGCCGCCGCCACGACGGTACGGCGGGCCGGTCCCGGTGCGGGCTGAGGCGAGGCGCTGGTCATGTGGGGGTTCCCCTTCCGCGGAGCTCTTCGTGACGTACAGGGGTACGGCCTGCGGGCACCGCCTGTTCAGAACGTCACCCGGATCCCCGCCGTCCCGGCGTGCGGCGGCCGCGAGCCGCGCCGCCCCGCGCCCCGCCACCGTGCCGGGGCTCCGCCCCGGCTCGCGGCATTGGATACTCGGTCCGTCACATGATCGGCTCGCAGCTCGGCGGTTGCCGTGCCGCGTCAACCTCAGAAGGCGGATGCCAGCGTGTTCCAGGAAACCCCCATCTTCAACCGCCTGGTCGCGGAACGGGGTGACGTGCCGACTCAGGCTCGTGCCGAAGCCGACCGCGTGCGCCACGAGCTGTCGCGCGTGCTGCCCTCCGCGCCCTGGCCCGGCGCCCGCCCGCCGCAGCAGCCTCAGCTGCCCGGCGGCAACGTCTCTCCCGGTCTCCTGTGACCTGCGGCGGAGGAACGCGCTCATCGATCTGACCGACGAGGTCAGGTCCTCGGCCAGGTTTCCGGGAGGCTGTGGCCGCCGTCGGCCACGAGGACCGCGCCGGTGACGAACGAGGCCGACTCGTGCGCCAGGAACGCCACGCAAGCGGCGATCTCCTCGGGCGTCCCGCTGCGCCCCGGGGGACCCGCTGCCGCGGCCTCCGCCTCGAAAGCCGACTGCGAGCCGGTCGCCACATAACCGGGCGCCACGACGTTCACCGTGATGCCGTCTCCGACGACCTCCAGGGCGAGCGCCCGGGACAGCCCGACCAGGCCCGCCTTCGCCGCGGTGTAGGTGGCCTGTCCCGGCATCGCGTTGACCGTGCCGGTGGTGGAGCCGACGGAGACGATCCGGCCGTAACCGGCTGCCCGCATGACGGGGACCGCCGCCCGGGACATCAGGAAGGCCGTCGTGAGGTTGCGGGCGAGCGCCGCGTTCCAGTCGGCGAGCGACAGGGCGGCGACGTCCTCCTCGGCGTCCCAGCCCGACGTCACCGACGTCATACCGGCGTTGTTCACCAGCACATCCAGCCGGTCCCACCGTCGCAGCGCCGCCCGCACCAGGGCGTCCGCGCCTTCTTCGGCGGTCAGGTCGGCCACCACACCGACGGCGGCCTCACCGATCTCCGCCGCACGCTGGTGTATCCGCTCGGACGTCGCCCCCAGGACCACCCGGCAGCCTTCCGCCGCCAGTCCCCGGGCGACAGCCATGCCGATGCCGTCGGGACCACCGGCGCCGGTGACGATCGCCACTCGATCGCGGAAGCGAGTCATGGCCGCACCCTCTGTCTTCCCCACGCGGGGAGCTGCTTCTCACAGCCCTCAGGACGATGAAATCGGTGCTGCAACATATCGCTCGCGACTGATTCCGTGCGCACGGGGCCCGCTCACGCCGAAGACGCCACCGCGGCCTAGTCCGTGCGGGCGGCGGCAAGGTGGGCGTCCACGGCGACCACACCGTCGACCCCCTGGCAGAGGCCCACGACGACAGGGACCAGACGCGGTTCCGGGACGTGCCCCCGCAGGGTCACAGTCCCTTCCCGGACCTCGACCGCGACGGTGCCCTCCTCCAGGCCCAGGATGCGCTCCAGGACGACCCGCTCGACGTCGCCGCGGATCTCGGCGTCGGAGCGGATGAAGGTGTGGAGCAGGTCGCTGCGGCTGACGATGCCGGTGAGGAGTCCCTTGTCGCCCACGACCGGCAGTTGCTTGACGTGCCGCCTGTGGAGTTCCCGTGCGGCCCGCGGGATCGTCCAGTCGGCGCGGGCCGTGAAGACGGGGCTGCTCATGAGCGCGCCCGCGGTCCGGGCCCGGGCCTTGCCCCAGGCGCGCTCGTCGCTCCCGTCCAGTCCCTGGGCGTCGGGCATGCCGGTCTCGTGCCGCAGCACGTCGGACGAGGACACGACGCCGACGGGGGCGCCGTCGTCGTCGACGACCGGGGCCGCGGCGATGTCGTTCGCGTCGAGCAGGGCGGCGATCTCGTTGAACGGCGTGTCGGGGCGGAGGGTGATGACCTCCTCGGTCATCACGTCACCGACCGTGCGACGGTGCAGCATGGCGTCAGCCTCCTCCGCTTCGCGCCGGCGCGGCGGCTCGTCCACGCCGTCTTCCCCTACCTATGACAGCACCGCGGCGCGGTTTGTGGGCGGTGACCGGTGCGCCGGCGGGCTCCGTTCGAGTGCGTACGGCCGCTGCCGCCCGCGCCCCAGTAGCCTGGGGCGATGCTCAAGGAAGTCACCGCGACCCGCTACATCACGCCGCTGCGTGAGGGCGGCTCGCTGCCGGGGCTCGTCGAGGCCGACGACTTCGGGACCTACGTCGTCAAGTTCACCGGCGCCGGACAGGGCCGCAAGACGCTCGTCGCCGAGGTCGTCTGCGGCGAACTCGCCCGGCGGCTCGGATTCCGGATGCCCGGCCTGGTCACCGTGCGGCTGGACCCCGTGCTCGGCCTCGGTGAACCCGAGCCGCAGGTGCAGGAACTGCTGAGGTCCAGCGCAGGCGCCAACCTCGGCATGGACTTCCTCTCCGGCGCCCTCGGCTACGACCCGCTCGCCTTCCCCGTGTCCGCCGCGGAGGCCGGGCGGATCGTCTGGTTCGACGCGCTGGTCAACAACGTCGACCGCTCCTGGCGCAACCCCAACCTCCTGGTGCACCGCGGGGAGCTGTGGCTCATCGACCACGGCGCCACCATGATCTGGCACCACAACTGGCCCTCCGCCGAGGCCTCCGCCGCCCGTCCCTACGACGCCTGCGACCACGCCCTCGCCCGGTTCGCGCCCGACGTCGCCGGCGCCGCGGCCGAGCTGGCGCCCCGGATCACCGAGGACCTGCTCGCCGAGGTCACCGCGGACATCCCCGACGCCTGGCTGGAGGGCGAGCCCGGCTTCGACACCGCGGACGACCTCCGCCGGGCCTACGCGCGCCCGCTGCTCGCGCGGGCCGCCGTCATCCACGAGCGCGTCACCGGCATCGAGGGGGCCAAGTGAGCGACAGCAGGATCAACGTGGCCGGTCACCTGACCGAGCGCCACATCACCCGGGCGGGCCAGGGCGGCGACCGGGACGTGTTCGAGTACGCGGTGCTGCGGGTCGTGCCCCGCGTGGAGCGGGGCGAGTGCATCAACGCGGGCGTGGTCCTCTACTGCCGCGCCCAGGGCTACGTCGGCGCCCGCACCCACCTCGACGAGGCCCGGCTGCTGGCCCTGGACCCCGGCGCCGACGTGGCCGGGGTGCGGGCCGCGCTCGGCGCGGTGGAGCGGGTGTGCGCGGGCGGTGCGGAGGCCGGGCAGGCGGCCGGCGACGACGCCGGGCGGCGCTTCCGCTGGCTGATCGCGCCCCGCTCCACCGTCGTCCAGCCCGGCCCGGTGCACACCGGGCTGACCACCGACCCGGTGGCCGAGACCGAGCGCCTGCTGGACGTCCTGGTGAGGTAATGGATCACACCCGCCGGGTGTCCGTTGACACCGGGTGCCAGGGTCTCTAGCGTCACGGGTGGAGAAGGTACTAAGCGGTCGCTCACCGCACGAGAGGCTCTCTCAAGAGCCTGACAGGTTCTCTCAAGGGCGAGGAGAAGCAGCAATGTCCACCACTGAACAGCGGGTCGCGGTCGTCACCGGCGCGGCGCGCGGGATCGGCGCAGCCACCGCCGTACGACTGGCGGCCGAGGGTCGCGCGGTCGCCGTGATCGACCTCGACGAGGCCGCCTGCAAGGACACCGTCGAGAAGATCACCGCGGCCGGCGGCAAGGCGATCGCGGTCGGCGCGGACGTCTCCGACGAGGCGCAGGTCGAGGCGGCCGTCGCCCGGATCGTCGAGGAGCTCGGCGCCCCGACCATCCTCGTCAACAACGCCGGCGTGCTGCGCGACAACCTGCTGTTCAAGATGAGCGCCGCCGACTGGGACACCGTCCTGAACGTCCACCTGCGCGGCTCCTTCCTGATGACGAAGGCCGTCCAGAAGCACATGGTCGACGCCGGCTTCGGCCGCGTCGTCAACCTCTCCTCCTCCTCGGCGCTGGGCAACCGCGGCCAGGCCAACTACTCGGCCGCCAAGGCCGGTCTGCAGGGCTTCACCAAGACCCTCGCCATCGAGCTGGGCAAGTTCGGCATCACCGCCAACGCCGTCGCGCCCGGCTTCATCGCCACCGAGATGACCAAGGCCACCGCCGACCGCGTCGGCATGGGCTTCGAGGACTTCAAGAAGGCCGCCGCCACCCAGATCCCGGTGCAGCGCGTCGGCGAGCCCGAGGACATCGCCAACGCCATCGCCTTCTTCACCGGTGAGGCGGCCGGCTTCGTCTCCGGCCAGGTGCTGTACGTCGCCGGCGGACCGCTCAACTAGGAATCGGGACCATGACTGAACTCTCCGGCAAGGTCGCGCTCGTCACGGGCGCCAGCCGCGGCATCGGCTACGGCGTCGCCGAGGCGCTGGTCGCCCGCGGTGACCGCGTGTGCATCACCGGCCGCAACGAGGACGCCCTGAAGGAGGCCGTCGAGAAGCTCGGCTCCGACCGGGTCATCGGCGTCGCCGGCAAGGCGCACGACCTCGCGCACCAGAGCGAGGCCGTCGGGCGCACCATGGAGGCCTTCGGCCGCCTCGACTTCCTGGTCAACAACGCCGGCACCAACCCGGTCTTCGGCCCGATCGCCGACCTGGACCTGGACGTCGCCCGCAAGGTGTTCGAGACCAACGTGATCTCGGCGCTCGGCTTCGCCCAGAAGACCTGGCACGCCTGGCAGAAGGACAACGGCGGCGCGATCGTGAACATCGCCTCGATCGCGGGCCTCGCGCCGTCGCCGTTCATCGGCGCCTACGGCGTGAGCAAGGCGGCGATGATCAACCTGACCCAGCAGCTGGCGCACGAGTTCGCGCCGAAGGTCCGGGTCAACGCGATCGCGCCGGCCGTCGTCAAGACCAAGTTCGCCCAGGCCCTGTACGAGGGCCGGGAGGCCGAGGCCGCCGCCTCCTACCCGCTCGGCCGGCTCGGCGTGCCGTCCGACATCGGCGGGGCCGCCGCCTTCCTCACCTCGGAGCAGTCCGACTGGGTCACCGGTCAGACGCTCGTCGTGGACGGCGGCATCTTCCTCAACGCCGGCGTCGGCTGACCGCCCGCGTCAGGTCGTCTCTTTCGGGCGCCGATTCCCGGCGGAACGGCGCCCGAAACGCCCTCCCCGCAACGCACAGGAGAATGACAACGTCGTCATAGCACAATCGATCAAGAAGACCTGCTCCGGGACCGGTTCCGGGGCCCGGACGCTGCGGTATGGTCTGCCGACCCTTGGTATGGCAGATCGAGGAGCGTGCGCGTGTTCAACCGGAACCGATTCCTGCGGAGAGTCGCGGCGATCGCGTCCATATCCCTGGTGGCCGGCTGCAGTCTGCTGTCCGACGGAGACTCCGGGAGCAGCGGCCCGATCGTCGTGGGAACCACCAGCGCCCCCAGCACGCTGGACCCGGCCGGCGCCTGGGACGGTTCCTGGGAGCTGTACCGGAACATCTTCCAGACGCTCGTGGCCTACCCCAACGGCGCCACCACGCCCCAGCCCGACGCCGCCGAGAGCTGCGCGTTCACCGACGCCACCAGCCGCACCTACCGCTGCAAGCTGCGCACGGGCATGAAGTTCGCCGACGGCGACCCGCTGAACGCCGAGGCCGTCCAGCACTCCATCGACCGCATCCGCACCATCAACGCCCCCGGCGGGCCGGCCGGACTGCTCGGCAGCCTGGACCGCGTCGAGACGGTCGGCGACAACGAGGTGGTCTTCCGCCTCAACCAGCCCGACGCCACCTTCCCCTTCGTGCTGGCCACGCCCGCCATGTCGATCGTCGACCCCGACGACTACCCCGCCAACTCCCTGCGCAAGGACACCAAGGTCTACGGCTCCGGCCCGTACGAGCTCCAGTCCTACGAGGAGGGCAAGGAAGCGGTCCTGGTCCGCAACGGCAACTACAAGGGGTTCGCCGAGCGGGAGAACAACGCGGTGACCATCCGCTACTTCCAGACGTCCGCCAGCATGGTCAAGGCGCTGCGGGACAAGCAGATCGACGTCACCTACCGCGGTCTCGCCGCCGACGACATCATCGCCCTGCAGCAGCACGGCGACAGCGATCTGCAGTTGGTGGACGGCGCCGGCACCGACATCAGCTACCTGGTGTTCAACCCCAGGGACCCGTGGGCCAAGCAGCCCGCCGTGCGCAAGGCCGTCGCCCAGCTCGTGGACCGGGGCGCCATCGCGCACAAGGTCTACAAGGACACCGTGGACCCGCTGTACTCGATGGTCCCCAAGGGCCTGACCGGCCACACCACCGCCTTCTTCGACGACTTCGGCGACCCGAGCGTCTCCAAGGCCCGCAAGATCCTCACGGACGCGGGCATCACCCAGAAGGTGCCGCTCACCCTCTGGTACACCACCGACCGCTACGGCTCCGAGACGGCCCTGATGTTCCAGGAGCTGAAGCAGCAGCTGGACGACTCCGGCCTGTTCACGGTCACGCTCAAGAGCCGGCCCTGGAAGACCTACGTGGTCGGCTACCAGAAGGGCGAGTACCCGGTGTTCGGCCGCGGCTGGTTCCCGGACTTCCCCGACGCGGACAACTTCATCGCGCCCTTCGTCGGCGAGCAGAACGCGCTCGGGACGCCCTACCCGTCCAAGCAGATCACCTCGGTCCTGCTGCCCCGCTCGCGCGCCCAGAGCGACCGCGCGAAGGTGGTCAAGGACCTCGAGGCGGCCCAGTGGCTCATGGTCCGCGACGCCCGGCTGATCCCGCTGTGGCAGGGGCGGCAGTACATCGCGGCCAGCGACGACATCTCCGGCGGCGAGCAGGCCCTCGACCCGTCGACGATCATGATGATGTGGGAGCTGCACCGCAAGACCAGCTGGTGAACCGGCCGTCCGGCAACGGTTGTCAGTGGTCGCCTGTAGGTTCTGGAACCTGGAAGTGACCGCACGCAGCACGCAGTAGCTGATTGACATCGTGAGGACGTTGACGTGACCGACATCGCCATGCTGCCCGAGTCCTGGCGCGGGGTTCTGGGCGACGAACTGCAGCAGCCCTACTTCAAGGAGCTGACCGAGTTCGTCGAGGAGGAGCGGGCGAAGGGCCCCGTCTACCCGCCGCGCGAGGAGGTCTTCGCCGCGCTCGACGCCACGCCGTACGAGCGGGTCAAGGTGCTCGTCCTCGGCCAGGACCCTTACCACGGCGAGGGCCAGGGGCACGGCCTGTGCTTCTCGGTGCGCCCGGGCGTGAAGACCCCGCCCTCCCTGCGGAACATCTACAAGGAGATGCAGGAGGAGCTGGGCCTGCCCGTGCCGGACAACGGCTATCTGATGCCGTGGGCCGAGCAGGGGGTGCTGCTGCTCAACGCGGTCCTCACGGTGCGGGCCGGGGAGGCCAACTCGCACAAGGGCAAGGGCTGGGAGAAGTTCACCGACGCCGTGATCCGCGCGGTGGCCTCCCGGCCGGACCCGGCGGTCTTCGTCCTGTGGGGCAACTACGCGCAGAAGAAGCTCCCGCTGATCGACGAGACCCGGCACGTGGTCGTCAGGGGCGCCCACCCCTCACCCCTGTCCGCCAAGAAGTTCTTCGGCTCCCGCCCCTTCACCCAGATCAACGAGGCGGTGGCCCGGCAGGGCCACACCCCGATCGACTGGCGCATCCCGAACCTGGGCTGAGCCGGCCGCGCGGCATGCTTCCGGTGGGGGTGCTGTGGCGCCGCGTACGGGGTCGCCTGCCCGGGATCCGACGGGAATGCGGTTAGCGTCGGACGAGGCGGCCGGGAGCCGGCCGACGTACCGTCCGGAGGGCGCGGTGGCGGAGCGACAGGAGCAGGCGGCGCCGGATGCCGTGCTGACACGGATCGGGCAGGTCGTGATGCTGCACCACGGCGGGGACCGCGAGGAGGCCCGGCGCCGGTTCCTGGAACTCTGGGCGGAGATGGGCGAGAGCGGGGACCCGCTGCACCGCTGCACGCTGGCGCACTACCTGGCCGACACCCAGGACGATCCCGGCGACGAACTGGCCTGGGACCTGAGGGCCCTGTCGGCGGCCGAGGAACTGACCGACGGGCGGCCGGGAGCCGACCCCGCGGCGGTGCGCGGCTTCTACCCCTCCCTCCACCTCAACCTCGCCGCCGACTACCTGAAGCTGGGCCGCGCCGAGGCCGCCCGCGCCCACCTCACCCGGGCCCGCGGCGCGGCCGGCGCGCTCGCCGACGACGGCTACGGCGCCGGAGTGCGGGCGGCGATCAGCCGGCTGGAGCTGCGCCTGCTGCGGGACGCGCCACCGGACGGCGACGCCTGGGGGCCGCCCCGGCAGCGGCCCACCGACTAGGCGCGCCGGTCGGGTCAGTGGCCGTAGGTCTGGTTGCAGATCACCGACGCCGGGCTGTCCGGCTGCCAGCCGCCGTACCTGCGGCCCAGCGCGCACACGTCCGGGGCGGTCGGCACCGGCTGCGAGAAGTCCGGCGGGTCCACCCGCTGGTGGCGCGGATGCTCCCGGTGCGGCCGGGAGCGCGGCACGGCGGGCGGGGCCTGCGGCCCGTGCGCGGCCGGCGGCTCCGCCGTCCGGCGCCCCGGCTCGCGGTGCGGGGCCGGGCGCGGCTGCCGGGACGGGCCGACCATCTCCAGGGCCTCCCGCGCCGGCGCCTGCACCGCCCGGGGCCGCGCCTTGCCGTCCGGCCGGGGCGCCGCCGGCTGCGAGGGCACGGTGTCCGGTGGGGGAGCCGGTGCCGCCGGCCGCCCGACCGTCACACAGCCGGAGAGGGCCGAGACGGCCACGGTGACCAGAAGCGCTGCGGTGGTCGTCGTTCGATGCACCCACACAACTCTGCTGAAGCGCGGCGGGGTTGGCACCGCCTTCCGGAGTTTCGTGCCGCCGCACGGGTGATCACGCACCCCGTACGAGGGGACGCCGCGGCCCGAAGCTGACGCTCAGTCGCCGGTGGCGCCGTCGATCCGCTCCCGGACGAGGTCCGCGTGGCCGTTGTGCCGGGCGTACTCCTCGATCATGTGCGTGTAGATCCAGCGGAGGCTGAACGGCTCGTCGGTGAAGCGGCTCCGCCCCTTGGAGAGGTCGTCGAGCCCGAACCCGGCCGCGATGCGCCGGGCGGCCGTGATCTCCGCCTGCCAGGTGCCGTAGGCCTCCTGCCAGGTGTCCGCCCCGGTGAGGTGGAACTCGCCGTCCGGGTCCTCCTCGGTGCAGTAGATCAGGCCGGGGTCGTCGCCCACCAGCACCTTGCGGAACCAGGCCCGCTCCACCTCGGCCATGTGACGGACCAGGCCCATCAGGGAGAGCTCGGACGGCGGCACGGAGGCGGTGCGCAACTGCTCGTCGGTCAGGCCCTCGCACTTCCACGCCAGGGTCCGGCGGTGGTAGTCCAGCCAGCCCTCCAGCATGGCGCGTTCACCGGCGGTCTGAGCGGGCTCTTGTCGTGCGGTCGTCATGCCCGCATCCTCGCATCCCCGTCCGCCTCGTCACCAGCGTATTTCCGGGCGCCCAGCATCCCCGCCGGCAGCTCCCGCAGCCCCCCGCGCACCTCGTCCGGGCCCGGCATCTCGGCGCTGAAGAAGCCGGCCGCGCGGGAGAACATCGGGCCGTCCGCCCAGGCGACCAGCGACAGCACGTGCCGGGCCGGGGCGGGCGAGCCGGCGGCGGTCAGCATCGCCGCCAGCCGCTCCCTGAAGGCGGCGCCGGTCGCGGCGTAGAAGGTTCGCAGCCCGGGGCGACGGGTGGCCTCCAGGACCAGTTCGCAGCGGGCGATCAGCAGCTCACGGCCCCGGGTCAGCGAGCGGTGCACCGCCAGGGCCGGTCCCTCGGCCGGCGCGTCGGGCCCGCCGTGCGGGTCGGGCAGCTCCTCGGCGGACAGCACCCGCGCCTCCCGCTCGGCGTGCCGGCGCACCGCGAGCTCCGTCAGCGCCTGCCGGGTCCGCGCCGCGTTCGACGTCGACCCCTGCGGCAGCCCCGCGCCTCGTCCACCGCCCGGTGCGTCAGCCCGAGCATCCCGCGCTCGGCGAGCAGGGCGAGGGCGATGAGGGCGGCGACCAGGCCGTCGAGGACGCGGTCGTCCTCGCCCACCACGGCGGCGACCCGGCCGCCTACCCCGCCGCCCCGCTCCCGCGCACGACCGCGATCGCCCGCCGGGCCGTGCGCGCCGCCCGCCTGAACACGGCCGGCAGCCGCACCGCCGGCGCCGTGCGCGACACCGCGGTCGCCACCCTGTCCAGGGCCGCCCCCGCCCTGCCGCTGCGCGGCTTCGACGGCATCGCCGGCCGGCAGCCCCCGTATGCTTCCGGCAGGGAATCCGCAGGCAACCGGTAGGGGAGCGCACGTGAAGGTCGGCTGCATCGGACTCGGCGACATCGCGCAGAAGGCCTACCTGCCGGTCCTCGCGACCCAGCCCGGGATCGACCTGCACCTGCAGACCCGGACGCCGGCGACCCTCGACCGGGTCGCCGGAAGCCTGCACCTGCCCGCCGAGCGGCGGCACACCACCTTGGACTCCCTGCTCGCCACCGGCCTGGACGCGGCCTTCGTGCACGCGCCCACCGCCGTCCACCCGGAGATCGTCACCCGCCTGCTCGAAGCCGGCATACCGACGTACGTCGACAAGCCGCTCGCCTACAGGCTCGCCGAATCCGAGCGTCTGGTGGCCCTGGCCGAGGAGCGCGGCGTCTCCCTCTGCGTCGGCTTCAACCGGCGCTACGCCCCCGGGTACGCGCAGTGCGCCGACCACCCGCGCGAGCTGATCCTCATGCAGAAGAACCGGGTCGGGCTGCCCGAGGAGCCCCGCTCGATGATCCTCGACGACTTCATCCACGTGGTCGACACCCTGCGGTTCCTGGTCCCGGGGCAGGTCGACGACGTCAGCGTGCGCGCCCGCACGGAGGGCGGGCTGCTGCACCACGTGGTGCTCCAGCTCGCCGGCGACGGCTTCACCGCGCTCGGCGTGATGAACCGGCTCAGCGGCTCGGCGGAGGAGATCCTGGAGGTCTCCGGGCAGGACACCAAGCGCCAGGTGGTCAACCTCGCCGAGGTCGTCGACCACAAGGGCCAGCCGACGGTGCGGCGGCGCGGCGACTGGGTGCCGGTGGCCCGGCAGCGCGGCATCGAGCAGGCCGTCCTCGCCTTCCTCGACGCCGTGCGCGCGGGCACGGTGCTCAGTGCCCGTGACGCGCTGGCGACTCACGAACTGTGCGAGCGGGTCGTGGAAGCGGTTCTCGGCCCGTCCGCCGCAACCTGAGCGTCCGTCCGCCCTCCACCGCGCACAGCGCGGCCAGGACCAGCAGCGCGGCGTGCACGGTCCAGTCGCCGTAGCGGACGTACGGCGTCACACCGTGCGCCAGCGGTACCTCGTACACGCGGGCGGTGCTCGCGTCCGTGCCGAGCCACGGCCCCAGGCGCTGCCCGGCCGGGCCGTAGACGGCGGAGACGCCGGTCAGCGTCGCGTGCACCATCGGGCGGCCGGTCTCCGCAGCCCGCAGCGCGGCCAGCGAGGCGTGCTGCTCCGGCGCCCAGCTGCCCTGGAAGGTGGAGGTGGAGGACTGTCCGAGGAGCACGTCCGCGCCGTCCCCGGCGAGGTGGCGGCTCATGTCCGGGAACGCGGTCTCGAAGCACACCAGCGGCCCGACCCGCAGCCGGTGCCCGACGTTCATCACCACCTGCTCGGTGCCGCGCCGCCGGTCCTCGGCGGCCGCCCTGCCCATCGAGGTGACCCAGCCCAGCACGGACCGGGCCGGGATGTACTCGCCGAACGGGATGAGCCGCATCTTGTCGTAGCGCTCACCGGTCGGGCCGTCGGGGCCGACGAGGACGGAACTCTTGTAGATGCCGGGCCGGTCGGAGCGGCGGGCGTCGACGTTGACCAGCACGTCGGCGCCGGTCAGCCGGGACAGCGCCGCGATCCGCCGGGCCAGGTCGGGCCGGTCGGCCAGGTCGTAGCCGACGCTGGACTCGCCCCACACCACCAGGTCGACGCGCTGCCCGGCGAGCCGCCGGGTCAGCTCTTCTTCGCGGTCGAACCGCTTCGCGGGGCTGTCGCGCCCGGCCACGATCCCGGGCTGCACCACGGCGATCCGCACCCGCCCGTCCGGGTGCGGGCGCGGTGCCCACGCCCAGGCGGCGGAGGCCGCCGCGGCCGCGGCGACCAGACCGGCCACGGCCGGCACGCGCGAGCGGCGCACGGCCACCAGGACCGCGACCGCCACGTTGACGGCCACCACCAGGAAGCTGATCAGCCACACCCCGCCGACCGAGGCCAGCCGCAACGCCGGTCCCACCTGCCACTGGCTGGAGCCGAGCATCCCCCAGGGCCCGCCGAGCCCCTGCCAGGAGCGCACCAGCTCCACCGCCAGCCACGCCGACGGCAGCACCAGCAGCCCGGCCGCGCACCGCCCGGGCGGAGGCGTCCCGCCGAGGAACCTGCGCACGAGCCACCCCCAGGGCGCCCACAGGACGCTCAGCAGCCCGGCTATCAGGAAGATGAACACGTGCAGGCTCGGCAGCAGCCAGTGGTGCACGGCCACCATGAACCCGAACCCGCCGCACCAGCCGTCGAAGGCGGCCCGCCGGCCGGTCTGCGCCGAGCGGGCGAGCAGCATCCAGGGCACCAGGGCGACGTACGCGAACCACCACAGCGAAGGCGCCGGGAACGCGAGCACGGGCAGGGCACCGGCGAGCGCGGCGGCACCCGAGCGCCGCCACGGGGAGGTCAGCCAGCGGTCGATCGTCCTCATGGGAAGTCTCCCTACCCAGGGCTGGCTCCAGTGTGCGCGCCGGAAGCGATCTCCGACAGGGCACGCGGTCCCCTCCGGGCGGCCGGGCGGGTCCCCGGCCTCCTCAGCCGGTCACCCCCACCGGCCTGCGCTCCTGCGTCCGGCGCCACTTCTCGTGCACGACGACCTCGCGCAGCCGCCAGCCCTCCCGTGTGCGCAGCAGACCGAAGTCGTACCGGCCCCCGCACTCCAGGTCCGGCGCCCCGCGGTCGCCGGCGGCCGTGAGCCGCATCGGGTTGAGGTAGTCGGCCCGCACCCGGGCGGTGTCCCCGGTGTCGTGCTCCAGCACCCCGAACCGCACCCGGCGGTTGACGATCAGGTGCTGCCGCGTCGCGAACACCGCCAGACTCTGCGCGAGCCACCCGGCCACCTGCCCGGCCTCGCCCTCGATACCGCCGGCGGACCGGTAGTCGGCCCGCCCGTCCGCGGTGAACAGCTCCCGGTACGCGGTCCAGTCACCGTCGTCCACCGCTCCCGCGTAGTCGGTCACCACGTCGTCCACGGCCAGCCGGTCCATCACGGTCGCCAACTCCACGCGCTGCGTCATCGGCACAGTGTTGGGCAACCGGGGCGACGTGCCAAGAGGGCGTGCGGCGATGTCCGGCCGCGGCCCGGGAACGGCACCGTCCGTCAGGGACGTCGGGGAAGGAGCGCCAGGGCTTCCGTCAGGTTGTGCTCGACGATCCGGAGCATGGTGTCCCGGTCGGGGAAGTCGCCGTCGAGCAGCCGCAGCGGCCCGGCGACCAGGGACAGGTGCAGGGCGAGCGCGTAGAGGTCCAGCCGCCGCGGGTCGAGACCGGGCCGGGACAGCACGGGGTAGTGCGCGCCGAAGCGGAGCCGGAGGAACACGTGTTCCCACTCGACGTCGAAGTGCATGAGGCCCTCGACGTCGATCAGCACCGCGTGCCCGGCGGCGTCGACCAGGACGTGGTCGGGCCCCAGCTCCCCGTGGATCAGGCCGTGTTCGGCACGGGGGGTCACCAGTGCGGCCAGGCCGTGGAGGCGGTCGCGCAGCCGACCGTGCACCGCGGCGATCCTGCGGTCCCGTTCCGAGGCTTCGCCGAGGTCGCGCAGGGCGCGGTCGAGGACCAGCTGCTCGCAGGAGACCCCGCTCGCCGTGCCGCCCCGCTCCAACAGGTCCACCCGGCCGTACCGCGCGACGCGGTGCCGGTGCATGCGGTCCGTCACCGTGGCCAGGTCCCTCAGGGCCGCGGCCGCGCGGGCGGGGTCGCTCGCGAAGAGCGCTTCGAGCGTGTCCTCGGAGACGTCCTCGACCACGGCCACGTCCGCCCGGTGACGGAGCCGGCCGCCGTCCGCCAGGAAGATCCGCGGGACTCTCACGCCCAGGCCGTCCAGGCTCCGCCGGGCGGCCAGGAACGGGGCGAGACCCGAGGCGGGGGCGAACGGGTCGGCGGAGTCGGTCCCGCGCTCGGCGGGCCAGAAGTTCTCCGCCTCGGCCCAGCTGTAGACGATCACGCTGCCCAGGGGCGCACCGTCGACCCGGACCCGGTACACCCCCTTCTTGCTGCCGCCGCGCAGCCGGTCCACCGCGACCGCGCGGCAGCCCGGCCCCAGCGCGGTGCGCACCAGTCCCGACAGGTCCTCGATCTCCGCGAGCTTTCGCATCGTCGGAACCTAGCGGACACGCGGCCGGCTACTCGACCTCGATTCCGAAGTCCCGCACGAGTTCCTCCAGGCCGCCCGGGTAGCCCCGGCCGCCCAGGACGAAGTCCCAGTCCCCGTTCGCCCTCCGGCGGAACGAGCCGAGGACCAGGGCGGTCTCGTGCGGCCGGCCGTCGGAGACGTCCAGGCACCCCTGCTCCGCCAGCGTCGGGTCGAGCAGGCGGATGCGGGCGTCCGTGAAGCCGGAGAGGTCGGCGTCCGGATTGACCTCCGGGTCGATCGCGGCCACCAGGACGAACCGGTCGGCCTCGGCCGGCAACCCGTCGAAGGAGACGCGGACGGCGGCCTTGTCGGGTGCGGTGGCGGGAAGGGCCCGCACGGAACCGTCCGGGGTCTGCGGGTTGTTGTAGAAGACGAAGTGGTCGTCGCTGAGGACGCGGTCGCCACGGCAGACGAGCGCGCACACGTCCAGCGCGACGCCTCCGGTCCACGACATGCCGAGGATGCTGTAGTCCTCGGGCAGCCGGGTGTCCGCAACCGTGGGCGTCGGCTGCGCCGTGGTCCGGCGGGCACCGCCTCCCAGCCGTCCGGGCAGGCCGTGACGGTGCAGCAGGTCGACGAGTTCGGCTCCCGAGACCAGTTCCAGCGGCTTGCCGTTGGCGAAGGTGTGCGAGCCGGGGCCGAACCGCGAGGTCGTCACGAGGACGCCCTTGTTGGCGCCGGTGTCCTGCACGGTTCCGTACAGGTCGCGCACCGCGGTCGGCGGCACCGTGTTGCGGTAGCGCTTGACCTGCACGACGATCTTGCCGCCCCGGATCGGTGCCGGGTCCAGCGCGTCGACGTCCACGCCGCCGTCGTTCGAGCGCTGGGTGGTGACCGCCTGCATCCCCATGGCGCGGAAGAGGTCGGCGACGAGGTTCTCGAAGGCGATCGGGTCCATCTCGTACAGGTCGGGCTCGTCGTCGCCGCCGTGCGTGACCACCCGGTTCCCGACCTCCTGCGGCCGGCGGCCCGGCCGCACCGGGGTGAGCTGGTCGGGGCGGGCCGAGAGCTGGCCGCGCAGGGCGTCGGCCAGGCAACTGCAGGCGTCCACCTGCGCCAGGTGCAGGTCGCGGAACGTCGAGCGGGCGGCCATCACCGTCGCCAGGTAGACGGGGCCCGGCCGGCCCGTCGTCGGGTCGTGCCCGTCCACGAACCCGTTCAAGCTCACCGACTCCAGCGCGCCCGCCTCGTCCGCGGCGAAGAGTTCGTGCAGGACGAGCAGCATGCACTGGGCGAGGACCTCCCGGTACAGGGCGCGGCGCTGCCCGACCGGCCGGGGGGTCTCCTTGTCCTGGTCCGCTCCGGACACGTACCGGACGGACTTCACCTCGGGAATCACGTCGCAGCCGGGCAGCTCCCAGTCCAGGACCAGCTGTCCCGCCGCCGCGTCGTACGCCGCCGCCACCTGACGCGGGAACCCCTCCGGCCACGCGGTCGAGGCGTAGAGCGCGGCGGAGAAGTACTCGATCACGGCGTCGGGATCGCGGCGCCGCACCCCCTCGGTCAGTTCGGTGACGCCGGCGTTGTGCCGCCGCACCTCGGCCGACCGGGTGTCGGCCCAGTTCTGGTACTGCCGCTGGTACTCCGCCAGTTGCTGCCGCCGCCGCGCCTCCGCCGCCTGGGCCGCGTGCCAGTCCCGCTCGAAGCGCGCCCGGGCCTCCGCCTGCGCCTGGGCGCGGCGGCCGGCGGTCCACCCGCTCTGCGTCTGGTAGTGATCGAAGACCGGCAGCGGAACGGGCTGGGCCAGCGCACCCGGCGCGAAGGGCGCGATCTCCTCCGAACGCAGCAGAGCCGAAGCCCGGAAGGGCGGAGCCTGGCATCCCGAGGCCAGCAGACCCTGCAGCGACGCGACCTGGGCGTCCAGTTCCCCGGTGCGGCGCATGGCCTCCGCCTGCCGGTACTCGCGGTAGCTCTGGGCGGCCCGCCGCTGGTGGGCCCGCTCCTGCTGGGCCTCCTGCCGGCGTCGTCTGGCCTCGGCCTCCATCTGGCGCTGCTGCTGCCTCTGCATCTCGGCCCAGATGCCGACCATGCCACTGGAGCGACGACTCATGTGGTGCGGGCCCTCCCCAACGCGCTCTGGCTGTCCCCACAACCAGGTGTGACGGGATGACTGTATCCAGCAGTCGCCTTCTCGCACATCCGCCCGGCGGCAGCGACCCGGGCGGGCCGGGTCCGCGGGCCGCCGTGACGCGGGGACCGCTCCCGGAGCGGGCCCCCGCTGGGCCGAACGCCGGGCTTCCGCGCGCGTCGGGGCCGGACGGGCCGGTGGCGCGGGATGGCCGCGTTAGCGTCGAGCCTCATGTGACGTGGGAGCACGGGAGGTGTCGCGGTGCCGGCAGCCGGGTCACGCGACCACACGCCGCTCCTGCCGGTCGTGCTCGGGCTTGCCCTGGCGTTCACGGTGACGGTCGTCGACCCGCTGGTGCTCAGCCTGAACCTGCCGGAGGTGAGCCGGGGCCTGCACGTGCCGCCGCAGGCCGTCGGGCTGCTCGGGGGAGCGGCGACGCTGGTGATGGCCGCCTCCGTCCTCGCCGCGGGCAGGCTCGGGGACGCCGTCGGGCTCAAGCGGCTGCTGATGACGGGGCTGAGCGTCGTCACGGTCGTCGACCTGCTCTCCACGCTGTCTCCCGGCTTCGGCTTCCTGCTGGCGATGCGCTTCCTGACCGGGCTGGGCATGACCGCGCTGCTGGGCGTGCCGCTGGCCCTGCTGAAGGTGTCCGTGCCGCCGGAGAGGCGGCCGGTGGCCATCGGTGTGCTGATGGCCGTCGACGTGCTCCTGTGCGGGGTGACACCCGCGTTCACGGGCTGGGCGGTGTCGGTCGTCGGCTGGCGGTTCCTCTTCCTGATCGCGCCGGTCCTGTGCCTGGTCTCGCTCTGGCTGACCGCCCGGTACGTCAAGGAGTCACCCGCCCAGCCGGGCCGTCACCTCGACCTGCCCGGTGTCTCCCTGATCGGGGTGACCCTGCTGGGCCTCGTCGTCGGTCTCGCCGCGGCCCAGAACGGCGTGTCCCGGCCCCAGACCTGGGTGCCGCTGCTGGTCGGCACGGTCACCCTCGTGCTCTTCGTGCTGCGCGAGCGCCGCGCCCCCGACCCCGCCCTGGACCTGGGGCTGTTCCGCAGCGCGCCCTTCTGCGTGGCCCTCGCGGCGACCCTCACGCTCAACTTCCTGATCGCCGGGCTCAGCATCGTCCTGGGGCAGTTCGGCAGCGCGATCCTGGACCTGTCCCCCGAGAGCATCGGCCTGCTGTACCTGCCCGGCACCGTGCTGATCGCCGGTGCCGTGATCGGGGCCGGGCGCCTGATCGAGAAGTACACCCCGCGGCCGGTGATGGTCACCGGCCTGCTGGTGATGGCGGCGAGTGGGCTGCTGCTGGCGGGCACCGCCGGCCCGAAGATGGCGGTGTGGCTGCTCGTGCCGACGATCTGGCTGTGCAACCTCGGGTCGGTGGTCGCCTCGGCCTCGGTGTCCGAAACGGTCCTGTCCCAGGCGCCGCCGGGGCGTTCCGGCACGGTGGCCTCGGTGCAGATGGGCTTCGCGGTGACCGGCTCCGCCTTCGGGCCCGCCGTCTACCTCCTGCTGCTGAACACCTTCTTCCACCGGCAGTGGCTGGCCGACGCGCAGGCGCGCGGCCTGTCGGCGACCGAGGCCCAGCAGGCCGTGGACGCGGTGCGCAGCGGGATGGCGCACAGCCCGGGCCTGACCGTGTACGACCCGAACCTGCTCCGTCAGGCCTCGGGACTGAACCTCGGGCTGGACTTCACCGCCGGCCTGCGCCTCACCATGCTGATCGTCAGCGTCCTGCCGGTCGCCGTCGCGCTGGCGGCGCTCCTGCTGATGCCGCGCCGCAGGGCGTCCGGGGCGTAGGGCCTGCCGAGACTCCGGCCGCGGGGCTCAGGCCGCCTCGATGATCCGGTCGCGGACGGCCTTCGCCCACTCGACCACCAGCGACTCGTACTCCGCGCGCTCCTGGGCCGTCAGGGATCCGCCCGCACGCAGCCACAGCGCCCGGATCTGCTCGTTCAGTTCGGCAGCGGAGCGCACGGAACCAGGAGGCATCGAATCGGGGGACATGCGGACAAGCCTAGGGGCAAGCACTGACACTGCGCTACCACCCGGCTACGCAGACCGTATGGGTTCGGTCACGTGCCGGCGCGGTATGCGGCGCGTGCCGCCGATCCGGTCCGCGAGACCGGGAGGGCGCGGGCGTACGCCGGGAGCGACGCCAGGGGTGTTGACCTGCGTCGGGGCCGCCGCTTACGTTGCAGCGCAGGGGAAAGCGCTTGCTGCACGCCGTGTGCCAGCGACGCCCGTCGCCGTCCCCGGAGGAGTGCTGAAACCGCCCATGCCCCGCTCCCCACTCCCGACAGCCCCGCTCACCGGTCGGCCCGTGCGGGCCGCCGTCGTCGGCGCCGGCGCCATCGGGCGCGGCTCCCACCTGCCCGCGCTCGCCCGGCTCGCCGAGGAGGGCGAGACGGAGGTCGTGGCCGCCGTCGACGTCGACCAGGACGCCGTGGAGGCGCTCTGCGCGGAGGCCGGCATCCCGCACGCCTACACCGACCTGGACCGGATGCTGGCCGAGCAGCGGCCCGACCTGGTCACCGTCTGCACCCCGCCGACGCTCCACCGCGCCCAGACCGTCGCCGCGCTGCGCGCCGGGGCCTGGGTGTGGTGCGAGAAGCCGCCGGTGCCCTCGCTCGCCGACTTCGACGCGATCGAGGCGGCGGAGGGCACCGACGGCGGGCCGTACGCGGCGATCGTCTTCCAGCACCGCTTCGGGTCCGGAGCGGCCCACGTGGGGCGGCTGCTCGCCGAAGGGGCCCTCGGGCGCCCGCTGGTGGCGCACTGCCAGACCACCTGGTACCGGGACGCCGCCTACTACGCCGTGCCCTGGCGGGGCCGCTGGCACACCGAGGGCGGCGGGCCGGCGATGGGCCACGGCATCCACCAGACGGATCTGCTGCTGGACCTGCTCGGGCCCTGGAGCGAGGTGCGCGCCATGGCCGCGCGGCTGGTCCACGACGTGGAGACCGAGGACGTCTCCACCGCCCTGGTCCGGTTCGAGAGCGGCGCGCTGGCCACGGTCGTCAACAGCGTGCTCAGCCCCGACGAGGTCAGCCGCATCCGCATCGACTGCGAGCGCGCCACCGTCGAACTGACCCACCTGTACGGCCACGCCAACGGCGACTGGCGCGTCACACCGGCCCCGGACGTGCCCGCCGGGCAGGTCGCCGCGTGGCGGGACTTCGGGCCCGACGTGCCCAGTTCGCACCTCGCGCAACTGCGGGAGCTGGTCGCGAGCATGCGCGCGGGGCAGCGGCCGCGCAGCAGCGGCACGGACGGGCGCACCAGTCTGGAGCTGATCACCGCGCTGTACAAGTCGGCGTTCACGGACACGACCGTACGGGCGGGTGAGATCGGTCCCGGCGACCCGTACTACACGGCCCTGCACGGGGGCGCGCCCGGCTGGGCGCCCGTGACCGCCGAGGAGGTGCCGGCGTGAGCGGCGCCCTGCGTCTCGTCCACACGCACGGCGACCGGATCACGGTGACGGAACCGGCCACCGGCATCGAGCTGTTCGCCTACGTCTACCGCCCGGAGGCCGCCTGGGAGGCGCCCAAGCCGTACCTGCACCCGGTCCGCACCCTCGCCGGCGACGCCGTCACCGGCTACCGGCCCCACGACCACCGCTGGCACAAGGGCCTGTCGCTGACCGCCTCGCACCTGTCCGGCGCCAACCTGTGGGGCGGCAACAGCTACGTGCACGGCCGGGGCTACCTCGAACTCCCCGAGCGGGTCGGCTCGATGCGGCACGCCGGGTTCGCGGAGGTCGGGGCGGACGGCGGCCGGGCCGTCATCGCCGAGCGGCTGACCTGGCACCCGTACGACGGTGAGCTGTGGGCCGAGGAGGAGCGGCGGATCGAGGTCCACGACGTCGACCTGGAGTCCGGTTCCTGGGCGCTGACCTGGACCACCGCCGTCACCAACCGGCGCGCCGAGCCGCTGAGGTTCGGCAGCCCGACCACGGCCGGGCGGGAACTGGCGGGCTACACCGGGCTGTTCTGGCGCGGTCCCCGCGCCTTCCGCGCCGGGCGGATCACCGGGCCCGAGGGGGAGGGGCCCGGGATGATGGGCACGCAGGCGCCCTGGCTCGCCTTCTGCGGTGAGCACGACGGCAGCGACGGCCACGCCACGCTGCTCTTCGAGCACGCCCCCGAGAACGACCACACGGGCGCACGCGGAGCCCACCCGGCCCACTGGTTCGTCCGCAGCGAGCCGTTCGCCGCGGTCGCCCCGTCCTGGGCCTACTACGAGGAGCTGGAACTCGCGCCCGGCGACACGCTCCGCCGCCGGTACCGGGTGGTCGTCGCCGACGGGGCGTGGGAGCGGGCGGACATCGCCACGTACCTGGAGGCGCATCCGTGGTGACCCCCGGGGAGTTCACGGGCCTGCCGGGCGGGGTGGCCGTGTCGCGGCTGTGCGTCTACGACTGGCCCGCCGCCGACGGGGTCCGCGGCGGAACCCCCCATCTGCACCTGGCCTGCGCCGAGGCGTACGTCGTCACCGGCGGCCGGGGCGCGGTGCAGACGCTCACCGCCTCCGGGTACGCGGTCACGCCGCTCGTGCCCGGCACGGTCGCCTGGTTCACGCCGGGCACGATCCACCGGCTGGTCGACGAGGATGCCCTGCGCATCACCGTCCTCATGCAGAACAGCGGCCTCCCGGAGGCCGGGGACGCGGTGCTCACGCTGCCGCCCCGGTACCTGGCCGACCCGGAGGCGTACGCCGCCGCGACCACCGTCCCGGCCGGCGCGCCCGAGGAGGAGAGGGAGCGGTTCACCCGTGCCCGGCGCGACCTCGCCGTCGAGGGCTACCGCGCGCTGCGCGAGACCCCGGGCCCCGAGGCGCTGGCCGCCTTCCACCGGGCCGCCGCCGCGCTCGTACGGCCCCGGATCGCCGAGTGGCGCGAGCGGTGGCGGCGGGGCGCGCGGGCGGCGGCCGAGGCCACCGGACACCACCTCGACCTGCTGGAGCGGGGTGACGCCGGCCACCTGGCCGGAGCCGTCGTACGTGTCGAACAGCCGCTCGAGCGGGGCCGGTTCGGGATGTGCGGGCGGCTCGACGTGTACCGGCAGGGACGGTAGCGGCCCGTCAGCAGGCCCCGTGAGCAGGCGGGGGTCAGGCCGCGCTCGGCCCCGCGACGGTCCAGCCCGGGGCCTGCGGGTGGGCCGTCAGGTCCTCGTGGCGCACGGGCTCGCCGCAGGCCCGGCAGGTGAGCACCGGCACCAGTTCGCTGCCGCAGACGTGCTCGACGACCATGGGCAGGCCGGCGCCCTTGCGCACGTGCCGGTCGCCCCACTCCTTGAGGGTCATCAGGACCGGCTCCAGCTCCAGACCCGCCTGCGTGGGCCGGTACTCGAAGCGCTGCGGGCGCTCGTTGTAGGCGCGTCTGGTGAGGATCCCGGCGTCCACGAGCCGGCGCAGCCGGGCGGCCAGCACGTCGCGCGGGGCGCCGATGTTGCGCACCAGCTGGTCGAAGCGGCCGTTGCCCAGGCACACCTCCCGCAGCACGAGCAGGGAGTACTTCTCGCCGACCAGCGCGAGGGCGTCGGCGATCGAGCAGGGGCGCGGGTCCTTCGTGACGGCCATACGGCCAGTCTAGAGGAGGGTTTGATTTTCCAACGCACCGCGCTATGGTGAGTTTGGATTTCCTACTCACCGGTAATCGCGCCGGTCACCGCCCGCCGGCCAAGGAGGCCCGCACCATGCGCGACGCAGTCATCGTCGAAGCCGTACGCACCCCCATCGGCAAGGGGAAGCCGAGCGGCTCCCTCGCCCACGTCCACCCCGTGCAGCTCCTCGCCCACACCCTGCGCACCCTGGTCGAGCGCTCCGGCGTCGACCCGGCGCTGATCGACGACGTCATCGGCGGCACCGTCGACCAGGTCGGCGAGCAGGCCATGAACACCACCCGGTACGCCGTCCTCGCCGCCGGTTTCCCCGATTCGGTCCCGGCGACCACGGTGGACCGCCAGTGCGGCTCGTCCCAGCAGGCCGTGCACTTCGCCGCCCAGGGCGTCATGTCGGGCGCCTACGACCTCGTCGTCGCCTGCGGAGTGGAGTCGATGAGCCGCGTGCCGATGTGGTCCAACGTGCCGGCCGGCCAGGACCCCTTCGGCCCCGGCGTCGCCGAGCGCTACCCGGAGGGGCTGGTCCCGCAGGGCGTCAGCGCCGAGCTCATCGCGGCCAAGTGGTCGCTCACGCGCGCGCGGATGGACGAGTTCGCGGTCGCCTCGCACCGCAAGGCGGCCGCCGCGTGGCGGGCCGGCCTGTTCGACGCCGAGACCGCGCCCCTGGACGGCGTCTCCCGCGACGAGTGCGTGCGCCCGGACAGCACGCCCGAGATCCTCGCCGGGCTCAGGCCCGCCTACCACGACCCCGTCTTCGCCGAGCGCTTCCCGCAGATCGAGTGGAACGTCACCGCGGGCAACGCGAGCCCGCTCAACGACGGCGCCTCCGCGGTCCTGATCACCTCCGGCGAGACCGCGGCCCGGCTCGGCCTGCGCCCCCTCGCCCGCCTGCACAGCTTCGCCGTCACCGGATCCGACCCGCTGCTGATGCTCACCGGCGTCATACCGGCCACCGAGAAGGTGCTGCGCAGGGCGGGGCTCACGCTGGACGACATCGACCTGTTCGAGGTCAACGAGGCCTTCGCCAGCGTGGTCCTGGCCTGGCAGCAGGCCACCGGCGCGGACCTCGGCAAGGTCAACGTGCACGGTGGCGCCATCGCCCTGGGCCACCCGCTGGGCGCCAGCGGCACCCGCCTGACCACCACTCTGGTGCACGCGATGCGCGAGCGCGGCGCGCGCTACGCCCTGCAGACGATGTGCGAGGCGGGCGGACTCGCCAACGCGATGATCCTGGAAGGGGTCTGACGGCTCACCGGCCGCGCAGGTGGTGGCGCTTGTGCCAGGCCACCACCGTGCCCGCGAGCGCCGGTACGGCGATACAGGCCATCGCGATCAGGAAAGCGGGCGACGTCGGCGCCGAGGCGCGGGCGCCGGCGACCGCGTAGGCGGCCGTGTTCGGGACCGAGCCGAGCGCCGTGGCCAGCAGGAACGGCAGCCAGCCCATGCGGGAGACGGCGGCGCAGTAGTTCGCCGCCCAGAACGGCACCCCGGGGAAGAGCCGCGCCGCCAGCATCGAACGGAAGCCGTGCCGGCTCAGCTGCCCGTCGGCCGCCTTCAGCCAGCGGCCCCGCAGCAGCGGGCGCAGCGCGTCCTGCCCGAGCAGCCGGCCGAGCCCGAAGGCCACCCCGGCCCCGAGCACCGTGCCCGCCAGGGACGTCCCCAGCCCCAGCTGGGAGCCGAACAGCGCGCCCGCCGCCAGGTTGAGCAACGGCCGCGGCACGAAAGCCACCGTGCACAGCCCGTACGCCACCGCGAACACCGCGGCCGCCGCGGCTCCGCCGAGCTGCGGCGGCCAGCCGTGCGTCAGCAGCCGCTGGGGCTCGAACAGCAGCACGCACACCGCGGCACCCGCGAGGAGGGCCAGCAGCAGCGACAGCCGCGCGTACGGCGACAGCACCGCGCGCCTGCAGCGGGCAGCGAGTCCCGCGCGGGGCGGCATGGGCGGCGCGCCCACGGGGGCGGGAGCGAGCTCCGAGGCGGTGGCCCGGGGAGAGGCCGTGGCGGTGCCCCCAGAGCGGTTGGTGGCATCGAGCATCCGGCGACACTAACCGACGAACGGGTGTGATCGCCGTATGGTCCGATCGTCAGACCCCGGACCTGCGCTCACCCGGCCACCCGGCCACCCGGCCGGCCGCGGAAAACCATTCGACGCCGGACACCGCCCCGGCGATGATCGGTGTCATGTTCCGGTACGCCTTCCTCCTCGCGGCATCCGCCCTCGCGGATGCGCCGAAGGCTGCCGTCCCGATCCTCGTGGCCGCTGCCGGCGGCGCCCGAAGCTGACCCTCCCCGGATCGTCCGGCGGACCCCGCAGGGGGAGGGTCGGCGGTTCGCCGGGGTCCCGCGTCTTCTCACGGCTGAGAGGCTTCGAGGTACAGCCATGTCCAAAACGGCGTACGTGCGCACCAAGCCGCACCTCAACATCGGCACCATGGGCCACGTCGACCACGGCAAGACCACCCTGACGGCGGCCATCACCAAGGTCCTGGCCGAGCACGGCACCGACGGCACCACCAAGTACGTCTCGTTCGACCGCATCGACCGGGCGCCGGAGGAGGCCGCCCGGGGTATCACCATCAACATCGCGCACGTCGAGTACGAGACCGGCACCCGGCACTACGCCCACGTCGACATGCCGGGCCACGCCGACTACGTCAAGAACATGGTCACGGGCGCGGCCCAGCTCGACGGGGCGATCCTGGTCGTCTCCGCGCTGGACGGCGTCATGCCGCAGACCGCCGAGCACGTCCTGCTGGCCCGGCAGGTCGGCGTCGACCACATCGTCGTCGCGCTGAACAAGGCCGACGCGGGCGACGAGGAACTGACCGACCTGGTGGAACTGGAGGTCCGTGAGCTGCTCACCGCGCAGGGCTACCCGGGGGACGCGGTCCCCGTCGTACGGGTCTCCGGGCTGGGGGCCCTGCGGGGCGAGCCGCGCTGGACGGCGTCCGTCGAGGCGCTGCTCGACGCGGTCGACACCTACGTACCGGTGCCCGAGCGGTACCTGGACGCGCCGTTCCTGCTGCCGGTGGAGAACGTGCTCACCATCACCGGGCGCGGGACCGTGGTCACCGGCGCGGTGGAGCGGGGCGTCGTGCGCGTCGGCGACCGCGTCGACGTGCTCGGCGCGGACGTGCAGACGGTCGTGACCGGGCTGGAGACCTTCGGCAAGCCCATGCAGGAGGCGCAGGCCGGGGACAACGTGGCCCTGCTGCTGCGCGGGGTCCCGCGGGACGCGGTCCGGCGCGGGCACGTCGTGGCGGCACCGGGAAGCGTGGTGCCCGCCCGGCGTTTCACGGCACGGGTGTACGTGCTCTCGGGTCGCGACGGAGGCCGCACCACCGCGGTCACCACCGGCTACCGGCCGCAGTTCTACATCCGCACCGCGGACGTGGTCGGGAACATCGACCTCGGCGAGGCGGCGGTCGCCCGGCCCGGGGAGACGGTGGAGATGACCGTCGAGCTGGGCCGCGCGGTGCCGCTGGAGCCGGGGCTCGGGTTCGCCGTCCGGGAGGGTGGCAGGACGGTGGGCGCCGGGACGGTCACCTCGGTCGGCTGAACCGGTGACAATGGTGCCGTGAGCGAAGCGATACCGGTCATCAGGACCACCGACCACGGCACCGCCCGGCTCATGCCGGACGTCGACCGGGAGCGGGCCTGGCTGCTCACGGTCGACGGGGCCCCGCAGTCGTACGTCGATCTGGACGACCCCGCCCATCTGGAGTTCGAGTACGCGCGGCGGCTCGGGCACGTGCTGGACACCCTGGGCGGGGACGGGCGGCCGCTGGACGTGGTGCACCTGGGCGGGGGAGCGCTCACCCTGCCCCGGTACCTCGCCGCCACCAGGCCCGGCTCCCGGCAGGACGTGGTCGACGCCGACCGCGCGCTGCTGGAGCTGGTCGCCGAGCATCTGCCGCTGCCGGCGGGCTCGGGCGTCGTGCTGCACGCCGCCGACGCCCGGGCCTGGCTCGAGAACGCTCCGGACGACTCGGCCGACGTACTGATAGCCGACGTCTTCGGCGGGTCCCGGGTGCCGGCCCACCTCACGTCGGTCGCCTACGCCCGCGAGGCCGAGCGCGTGCTGCGCCCCGGCGGCGTCTATCTGGCCAACCTCGCCGACGCCGCGCCGTTCGGTTTCCTCCGCTCCCAACTGGCCAACTTCTCGGCCGTGTTCGAGGAGCTGGCGCTGATCGCCGAGCCGGGGGTGCTGCGCGGCCGGCGGTTCGGCAACGCGGTGCTGGTGGCCTCCCACCTGCCGGTCGAGACGGCCGCCCTGGCCCGGCGCACCGCCGCCGACGCCTTCCCGGCCCGCGTCGAACACGGCCCGTCCCTGCGCGACTTCATCGGCAGCGCCCGGCCGGTCGAGGACGACGAGGCCGTTCCCTCACCCGAGCCCCCCGACGGAGCGTTCGGCATCGGCTGACGGACTAGGCCGGCCCGGCCAGGGTCGTGGCGAGGGGCGGCAGGGAGACCGAGCCGAACCAGTCGTAGGCCGGGACACGGGACAGCTTGTCCTCGGGGATCTCTGGTGCAGCGCGCAACACCTGAGTGAATGCAACCGCCCTCCCCGCTGTCTTGGTCTTCGCTCAACTGGCGGACCGCTGATCGCCGGACCCATCGCCGCGAACCAGCCGTGGAACCGACGCGCGGCAGAGCCCGCTGATGTCATGGCGCCATGCGATCTCGATGCCGCCGGCTCCCGGATTGTGGCGGCCGCCGACGGGAGGCAGGGTGGTCTTGAGACCGTTCGGGCGAAGCAGGACACACACGACCCGTCTTGGATGCGGGCTGTGGCCTGTCCTCATCACGGAGCGAGTGGTGTGAGCCGGGAACCGGCGGACTCGATCATCGCTGAACGAGTGCGTCGGTGCACCGGTTCGGCACGTCGGCCGACTCAGGATCGTCCATTTCGGGCCGGCTCACAGAGGTGGAGGTGTGGGAGATGTCGGAGAAGAACCCAGAGCACGGGACGAACGAGGTCTCCTTGCCGCCCGAAGTCACATTGCTGCAGGAAGTCACTCCGCCCTTCTTCCCCGAAGGCGGTTCGGGCATGACCATTCTCGTCGATTGGCCTCCCGGTCACCCCGGGCTCCCTCCGCACCGCCACTCGGGCCCGTCGTTCGGCTACGTGATGGAGGGCGCGCTCCGGTTCGAACTCGAGGGCGAGCCGGAGCGTGTCGTCGAGGCCGGTGGGACGTTCTGGGAGCCAGGCGGTGACGTGATCCACTACCAGGACGGCAACGCACTCCCTGACGCACCGACCAAGTTCCTGGTGACCATGTTGTGCGCGCCGGGCCGACCGATGCTCACGTTGGTCGACGAGGAGGAGCTGAAGGAACGGGCGCACCTGCGCGCCCCACGCCCCTCCGAAGGCTGACCTGCGAGAGATCGACCCTGTCACCCCCGGACGAACTCGTCCTCTTCTGCGGCATGTCGATCGGGTTCGAAGACGCCACCGCACGTGACGCCCGCGCAGGCCGGGCCTCGCTCGACGAGACGGTCACCTTCCTCGACGGTCCCTGACGGCGACCCCCTCAGCCGATCGAGGCGCATGTTGCCACACTCGCACATCGCCCTACATGCCGTATTTCGCCCATCTATTCCCGAGGGAAGGCACCTGATGAAGATCGCAGTCATCGGCGGTACCGGGCTGATCGGATCGCAGGTCGTCACAGACCTGAACGCCGCCGGGCACGAGGCGGTACCCCACTCGAAGTCCTCGGGGGCCGACGTCATCAGCGGACAGGGACTGGACGACGCGCTGGCGGGCGTCGACGTCGTCGTCAACCTGACGAACTCTCCGACCTTCGACGAAGCCGCCCCCGCCTTCTTCCGGACCTCGATGGACAACCTCTTGGCCGCGGCCCGCAAGGGCGGCGTCGGTCACTTCGTCATCCTCTCGATCGTCGGGACGGACCAGGTACCCGAGCTGGACTACTACAAGGCCAAGCTGCTCCAGGAGCAGATCCTCGCGGCCGGGCCGGTCCCCTACTCGATCGTTCGGGCGACGCAGTTCATGGACTTCATGGACGCCGTCCTGTCCTGGACCGCCGACGGCGACACCGTCCGGCTGCCCGCCACGCCGATCCAGCCGATCGCCTCCAAGGACGTGGCCCGGGCGGTGGCGGAGGTCGCCGCCGGGACACCGCTGAACGGCATCCGCACCATCGCGGGCCCCGAGATCTTCCCCCTGGACGAGCTGGGCCGCATCACCCTGTCCCACAAGGGTGACGACCGCACGGTCGTCACCGACCCCACCGCCGGCATGTTCGCGGTCGTCAAGGGTGACGTCCTCACCGACAGGAACGCCCACCTCGCCCCGACCCGCTACACCGACTGGCTCTCCTGACGCGGACGTCCACGAGGCGGTCACGAGCCGACGAGCGGTTCGCGGATTCACCGACCGGGATGTCCCGAGGGCTGTGCTGGAGCGCGTGCTCTCCGCCGCGGCCCGGGCGCCGTCCGGACCGAACCTCCGGCCGTGGCGTGCCTGCGTGCTGACAAGTCCCCGCACCACGAGCGCCGGTCGGCCTTCGGCCCCGAGCCCGACAGCGCACTCGGCAGGAACACCACCAGCGGCAGGGTGCGGGCGGCGGCCACCAGTCCCACGTACCCGCCGAACGCGTCCAGCATCGGGAGGCGGGCCGGCGGTCGAGGTCACCGGGCGACCGTCGCCGCTCACCGCCGGGCCTGCCAAACGGTTTCCCGGTCCACCCGCGCCGTGCGGTCAGTTCTCGGTCGGGTCGCCGTGCAGCCGTACCGAACTGACCATCTTCATGATCGTCGCGGTGTCGACCTCGCCGTGCACGCCCTTGGCGCCGTAGAAGTCGAACGACACTATGTTGTCGGCCGAGTTCTTGAAGGCGAACGTCAGCGACTTGCCGTCGCTGGCGCACTTGCCCTTCTGCGGGCTGCCGGCCGAGTGCGCCCAGGCGTAGGCGCCCACCACGCCCGACTTGGTCGTGTAGGGCTTCGCCTTCTTGTCGAAGGTGATGCTCTTCTTGTCGGGCTGGGTGTAGCCGCCGTAGACGTACCACGGCACCCGTGTGACCGCGGCCTGCGCCGGGCTCTTCGCGCCGTTCTCGCCGCGGGTGCCGGCGACGGCCAGCGCGGTGTCCTCGGCCTTGCCGTCCTTGTCGCTGTCGTCCGTGCACCACTTCGACTTGTACGAGGCCGGGGCGGACACCGAGGTGATCAGCTTGTCGTTGTCGGCGTGGTCCTCCATGAAGAAGGAGACGTCGGTCGACTGCAGCTCCCAGTCCGCCGGCACGTCGAACGCCGTGCCGAACTTCGGGTTGACGACGACCTTCCAGCCCGGGATGACCGGCTTCTCGGTCGCGTCGCCGCGCGGGTTGTCCGGGGCGGACGAGGACGCGGACGGGTCCGGCGCGGCCGACTTGCTCGCGGCGGGCTTGCCCTTGCCGCCGCCCGCCTCGTCGTCCTTGGAGCCGCCGCCGAGGACCAGGTACCCGGTCACGCCGGCCGCCACGACGACCGCCGTGGCCGCCACGATCGCGACCAGCTTGGTCCGGCCGCCGCCCCCGCCCTTGCCTCCGCCGGGCGGCGGCTGCGGCGCGCCGACGGGCGCCGTCGGTCCCCACTGCGGCTGCTGCCCGTAGGGACCCGGCTGCGGCTGCTGACCGTACGGGTTGGGCTGCTGCGGGTTCGGCTGTTGCGGGTACTGCTGGTAGCCGGGCTGCTGGTACGGATTCGGCTGCTGGTAACCCGGCTGCTGGTACGGGTTGTTCTGCGGGTTCTGCGCGCCCCCGGGCGGCTGCTCTCCTGGCCACATGGCGAGTAACCCTAGTGCGCCCGGGGACACGATTCGGTCACCGGCCCTTGTCAGGGACGTACCGAAGCGACCGGTTCAGGAACCCGGCGACGTGTCGTACAGCCGCACCGTCGCCATGATCCTGCGTACGGTCGCGTCCGGGACCTCCTCGGAGACGCCCGCGGCGCCCACGAGGGACCAGGACAGCAGGGCCCCGTCCGGGTCCTTGAAGGCGAACGTGACCGCCTTGCCGTCGACGTCGCACCTGCCCTTGCGCTCCACCCCCGAGGACCGCGAGGTGGCGACGCTGCCCGTGATGCCGGAGGTGGTGGTGAAGCTGGTGACCGCGCCGGTCGAGACCTTCTTGCGGTCGGGCTGGGCGTACTGGCCGTAGACCCAGTTCGCCGAGGTCCCGCGGGCGGCCTCGGCGGCCGTCCCGGCGTCCTTCTCGGCCCGGGTGCCCACGTCGGCGAGCGAGGAGTAGTCGGTCCTGCCGTCCCTGTCGTCGTCCGCGCCGCACCACTTCTCCTTCAGCACGGCGGGGGCCTTCATGGCGGCCAGGATCTTCTCGTCGGAAGCGGCGTCGTCGGTGACGTAGTGGATCCAGGACTTGGAGCGCACCTGCCAGTCGGCGGGGACGTCGAAGGCGATGCCCGTGTCCGGGTTCACCACGACCTTCCACCCGGCGATCGTCGGCTTCTGCCCGCCCGAGGCCGAACGCGAGTCGTCCGCCGCCGGGGAGGCGGAGCCGGAGGCGGACGCGGAGGCGGAGGCGGTGGGGCCGGGACCGGCGTGGTCGTCGCTCTTGCCGCCGAGCAGCAGGAACCCGGTCACGCCCGCGGCGACGACCACGGCCGCGGCCGAGAGGACCGCCACCAGCTTGGTGCGGCCGCCGCCCGGCCGCCGCGGCGGCACCGATGCGGGCCGGTCCCAAGGGGCGGGCTGCTGGTAGGGGTTCGGCTGCTGCGGGCCGGACGGCGCGGGACCGGGCTGCTGGTACGGGTTCGGCTGCTGGTAGCCGGGCTGCTGGTACGGATTGTGCTGCGGGCCGCTCCCCGGCGGCTGTTCCCCTGGCCACATGGGCCGAAACGATACAGCGGTGATCGGAGCGCACTGGCCACGCCTGCTACTGACAAGTAACATGCGGCCACATGAGCGCAGACCAGATGTCGATCGGCGAGATGCTCGCCGCCACCGTGCCGATGGCCCGGACGCTGAACCTGGAGTTCGTGGAGACCTCCGCGGACCGGGCCGTGGTGTCCCTGCCGGACCAGGGCGCGTACCACAACCACGTGGGCGGCCCGCACGCCGGAGCGATGTTCACGCTCGGGGAGTCGGCCAGCGGCGCCATCGTGCTGGCCGCGTTCGGAGACCAGCTCGCGCGCGCCGTGCCGCTCGCCGTCCGTGCCGAGATCGCCTACCGGAAGCTGGCGATGGGCGCCGTCACGGCGACCGCGACCCTGGGTCGTCCGGCCGCCGAGGTCGTGGCCGAACTGGACGCCGGGCAGCGTCCCGAGTTCCCGGTCTCCGTCGAGATCCGGCGCGCGGACGGCGCCGTGACGGGCGAGATGAGCGTCGTGTGGACGCTGCGCCCCAACGGCTAGGGAGTGACGGGGGGCGGGGGCCCGGTTCGGGCTCCTTCTTGGTGCCGGCCTGCTTGGTACGCGCACTAGTTGACCGCCGTACGACTTTTCACCTCGCGGACGATTCCGAATACCGACGGTAACTAGCTCTAATTCAGGCTGAGTTCCACCTGAGGCATTATCAGTTCTTGTTTCGCGCACGGACCCTGTGCGAGGGTGGGCCACTCCTCCGGGGGTACGGCCGAGCCGTCCGGTTCCGGCCTTTGCCCCTGCAGGTATGCACCAATCAGGCACTGCTTTCCGATGGGGCGCCTTTCGGATGCCGCCCTGTCGGCTGGAAAGGAATCGGTTTCCCGTGCAGTCCCCTCACCCCCCACGCCCGCCGTACCCGCCCCGCCCCGGCGCCCTGCCCGGGGAGTCCGACCGTGATCTCGTCGCCCTCCTGGGCGGCCCCCACGCCCGCCGGCACCACGCCGTCGCCCTGCTGCTGGACCGGCACTGGCGGGCCACCCGGGACTACGCCGTCGTCTGCCTGGCCGCCGCCGACACCTCCGCCCGGCTGGTGGCCACCGCCGCCTTCCACCAGGTGCTCGGCAGGCCGAACGGCGGGCCGGCAGCGGGCGCCCTGCGTCCGCACCTGCTGGTCGCCGTCCGCGAGACCGTCCGCACCTGGGCCGCGGACGAGAGCGCGTGCGTGGTCATGCCCGAACTGCGCAAGCCCACCGGGGGCCGGGGTCTACGCGCGGCGATGTCCGCGGCCCCCGAAAAGCGGCAGCTCGCCGAACACGCATTCCAGGCGCTTCCCGGCGCTGCGCAATGCCTTCTGTGGCATACGGAGGTGGAGGCGGAACCCATAAACGTACCGGCCGGTCTGCTGGGCGTCGACACGGCCACCGCCGCGACCGCCCTGGAACAGGCGCGGGAGCAATTCCGGGCCGGTTGCGTACGTGCCCACCGGGAACTCGCGCCCACCAGTGAATGCCGCTTCCACAACCGACTCCTGGATGTGCCCATGCGGCGCGGCGGCCCCCTGCTCCCCGATGCGCGGGGGCATCTGACGGCCTGCCGCCACTGCCGGCACGCGGCCGAACAGCTCGGTCGATTCGACGGCGGACTGGACGTCCTGCTCGCCGAGACCGTGCTCGGCTGGGGCGCGCGCCGCTATCTCGACTCCCGCCCGGCCCGCCGTGCCTCACAGGAGGCGCCGTCCGGGTCCGCCGGCGCGCGCCCGGCGGCACGTGCGCCGGGCGGACGGCACCGCACGGTGCCCGAAGGCCGGATCCGTGCGACGGCCGACGCGAGCAGGCGCCGTACGGCCCTGGCGGTGGGCGCCGGGCTCACCTCCCTCGCGCTGCTGGCCACGGTGCTCGTCGCGGAGGGATGGTCCGACGAGGGGAGCGGCTCGCGCGCCACCCCCGTCGGCCACTCCGCTCGCCCAGGCGCCGCCGCCCGGCCGGCGGGCGGCCCGCCACCGCCCCGCCGATGGCGCCCGCTCCGGTACACCGGACTGGTGGGCGCGGCCGTCCCACCGGGTGCGCCGCCGGTCTTCTCCCCGGTGACGCGCACCCTGGCCGCCGTGCCGACGGGCGCGAATCCGCTGCCGGGCTGAGCCCCGAAAGGCCCCGGGGGGCGTGGGCCGGGATCGCGCGACCGGGCGTGGTCACCCGGACCAGGTAGCCTTCCTTTGGGGCCGCTGACCACACGACGCCCCGGCAGGCCGAGGACAGCGACACGGGAGGAACCGGCGGTGCACGTCCAGGAATGGCTCGACACGGTGCCCGCTGCCGCCGTCTACGCCGTCGTCGCCCTGGTGATCGGTCTGGAGAGCCTGGGCATCCCGCTGCCGGGTGAGATCGTCCTGGTCTCCGCGGCGCTGATGTCCTCCCAGCACACCGGCATCAACCCGGTCGTCCTCGGCGCGTGCGCGACCGCGGGCGCCGTGATCGGCGACTCCGTCGGCTACGCGATCGGCCGCAAGGGCGGACGGCCGCTGCTCGCCTGGCTGGGCGCGAAGTTCCCCCGGCACTTCAGCGAGGGCCATGTCGCCACCGCCGAGCGCTCCTTCGAGAAGTGGGGCATGTGGGCCGTCTTCTTCGGCCGCTTCGTCGCCCTCCTGCGGATCTTCGCCGGCCCCCTCGCGGGCGTCCTCCACATGCCGTACTGGAAGTTCCTGATCGCCAACGTGCTCGGCGGCATCTGCTGGGCGGGCGGCACCACGGCCGTCGTCTACTACGTGGGCGTCGTCGCGGAGGGCTGGCTGAAGAAGTTCTCGTACGTGGGCCTGGCGGTGGCGGTCGCGATCGGCCTGGCCTCCCTGCTGATCGTCAAGCGCAGGGCGAAGAAGGCGCAGACGGCGGCGGACCGGGAAGCGGAACCGGTGGGCGCCGGGGAGTGACACTCCCCTTGCACGGCCTACTCGTGCACCTCGCGGTGCGCCCTGCCCAGGTCCGCGTACAGCGTGCCGTTGAGGGTGACGCCCTCGCGCTCCTCGGCGGAGAGTTCCCGCCTGACCTTGGCCGGCACCCCCGCCACCAGTGACCCGGGCGGCACCACCATCCCCTGCGGGACCAGGGCCTGCGCCGCGACCAGCGACCCCGCCCCGATCACGGCGCCGTTCAGCACGGTCGCCCCCATCCCGACGAGGCAGTCGTCCTCGACGGTCGCCCCGTGGACCACCGCGTTGTGCCCGATGGACACCCGCTCGCCGATCCGGACCGGGAACCCGGGGTCGGCGTGCAGCGTCACGTTGTCCTGCACGTTCGCGTCCGCCTCCACGGTGATCCGCTCCACGTCGCCGCGCACCACCGCCCCGTACCAGACACTGGCCCCCGCGTGCAGCGTGACGTCGCCGATCACCGACGCCGTGGGCGCCACGAACGCCCCCGGGTCCACCTGGGGCTCCTTGCCGCCGATGCCCACGATCAGCGCCTTGTGCGTCATCACCGTCTCCTCGAGTCCGTGGTACACCGCACGGTACGACACCGGCTGGGGTGAAGATCACAGCAGGCCGCCCTCCGCCGAGGGGCGACCGGTGAGTAACGTGAGCCCGTGCCGAAGCGCAAGAACACGTTCTCGTCCTGGCGACGCCAGCTGGTGCAGCGCGCCGTCCACTCGGGCTGGTCCTGGGTGCAGCGCACGGGTTCGGTGACGGCCCGGCAGCCCGGCCGGCTCCGCTTCGGCGCGATCGGCGAGGCCACCCGGCTGGCCTTCCCGCTCGGTACGGTCTTCGGCGAGCCCTGGATCCACCTCGGTTCCCACTGCATCATCGGCGAGCAGGTCACGCTCACCGCCGGCCTGATGCCCGACCTGGACCTCGGCCCCGACCCGATCCTGCGCATCGGCGACGGCGTCGTGCTCGGCCGGGGCAGCCACGTCATCGCCGACACCACCGTCACGATCGGCCGCGACTGCTACTTCGGCCCGTACGTCTACGTCACCTCCACCAACCACTCCTACGACGACCCGCACGAGCCCATCGGCAGGCAGTGGCCGCGGATGGAGCCGGTGGAGATCGGCCCGGGCTGCTGGATCGGCACCGGCGCGGTGATCCTGCCGGGCGCGCGGATCGGCCGGAACGTGGTCGTGGCGGCCGGCGCCGTGGTGCGCGGGACCGTGCCCGACCACGCGGTGGTCGCGGGGGCGCCGGCCCGGGTCGTACGGCGCTGGACACCCGCCGACGGGTGGCAGCCCCCGCTGCGGACCCCCGCGCCGGTCCCGCTCCCGGACGGGATCACCCCCGAGCAGCTGCGCGCCCTCGCCGAGCTCGACGAGGAGGGCGCCGAGCGGCTGGCCCGCCTCGACGCCGACGGCTGAGCTCAGCCCGTCGCCAGCAGCACGGTCCCCAGCAGGGCGAGGCCCGCCCCGGCCGCCTGGACGCCGCGCAGCCGCTCGCTCAGGAAGCCGCGCGCGGCCAGTGCGGTCACCACCGGATAGAGCGACGCCAGAACGGCCGCCACGGTGACCGGGCCGTGCCGGGCGGCGAGGGCGTACGTGCCGTTGGCCGCCACGTCCGCCAGACCGACGAAGGCCAGCGCCGGCAGCGCGGTGCCGCCGAGCCCCGCCTCCGGCAGCGCGGGCGTACCCCGCCGGACCGACGCGTACAGCGCGGCACCGCCCGCCACGACACTCGTCGCCCGCTGTACGAAGAGGGCCAGGAACAGGCCCGTGACATTCGTCGAGGCCTCCGTGATCAGCGCGAACAGCGTGCCGAAGCCCAGCGCGGAGGCCAGCGTGAGCAGGATCGTCCGGCGCTGCACGGGCGCGCCCCGCAGTTGCGGGCCGGCGGCGAGGACGACACCGGTGACGGCCACCGCGATGCCCGCGACCTGGACCAGCCCCGGCCGTTCGCCGAGGACCAGGGCCACGCCGACGGGCACGGCCACGCTGAGCGTGGCGAGCGGGGAGACGACCCCCATGGGTCCCAGCGCGAGCGCCTTGTAGAAGGCGAACAGGGCCGCCGGACCGGCCAGGCCCGCGCCGACCGCGAACCACAGGCGCGGGCCCGCCTCGCTCCAGCCGCCGGTCGCGACGACGACCGCGCCCAGCACGGCCGCCGCGATCGCCTGCGAGGCGACCACCACCGTCAGGGCGGGTGTGCGTCGGGTCAGCAGTCCGCCGCCGAAGTCGGCCAGCCCCCACAGGAGACTGGTGGTCAGCGCCAAGAATGCTGTCACGGGCCACCTCGCAGTACAGTGCGGTGAACGAACGGGTACACCTCACCGTAGTTCAACAAGAAAAACTTTGTCATTCAACATAGTGGACTCTGACGGAACCGTGGATGTGACGTGTCGGACCTCGACCTGCTGACCCAGTCCCTGGCGCGCAACGTCAAGCGCTGGCGCACCGAGCGCGGCTTCACGCTGGACGTGCTGGCCGCCCGTGCCGGGGTCAGCCGGGGCATGCTCATCCAGATCGAGCAGGCCCGCACCAACCCCAGCATCGGCACCGTCGTCAAGATCGGCGACGCCCTCGGGGTCAGCGTCACCACGCTGCTCGACTACGAGCAGGGCCCCAAGGTGCGTGTCGTCCCCGCCGACCAGGCCGTCCGGCTCTGGCACACCGAGGCGGGCAGCTACAGCCGGCTGCTGGCCGGCACCGAGGCCCCCGGCCCGCTGGAGATGTGGGAGTGGCGCCTGATGCCCGGCGAGCACAGCCCGTCCGACCCGCACCCGGCCGGAACGGCCGAACTCGTCCACGTCACCGCCGGCGTCCTCACCCTCACCGTGGACGGCGTGCCGCACCAGGTCCCGGCGGGCGCCAGCGCCACCTTCGAGGCCGACGCCCCCCACACCTACGGCAACGACGGCGGCGTACCGGTGGAGATGGTCATGGCCGTCTCGGTGCCGCCCGTGCGCTGAACGGCCGCCGCCGGTGCTGTTAGCGTGCGGGCATGCGCGCGCCCATCGGAGACTTCGACACCGCCGTACCCGCACCCGACTGCCTCGACGAGCTGACCGCCCCGGTCGCCCAGGCCGTCCGCCACTGGCGGGGCAGCGTCCCCGCCGACCGGATCGTCTACGTCGACACCGACCCGCGCTGGGCCGACACGGCCGTCTTCGTCGAGCACTACGGGCGCGACCTGCTGGAGCGGTCGGCGAACTGCGTGGTCGTCGCCGGCAAGCGGGGCGGCGAGACCACGCTCGCGGCCTGCCTGGTGCTCTCCACCACCCGGGTCGACGTCAACGGCGCCGTGCGCCGCCGGCTCGGCGCCCGCAAGGCCTCCTTCGCCTCGGCGGACACCGCGACCGGCGAGACCGGCATGGAGTACGGCGGCATCACCCCGGTCGGGCTGCCCGCCGGCTGGCCGATCCTGCTGGACCCGGCCGTGGTCGACCTGCCCTACGTCCTGGTCGGCAGCGGACGCCGGCGCGGCAAGCTCCTCGTGCCGGGCAAGGCCCTCGCCGAACTGCCCGGCGCCGAGGTGATCGAGGGGCTCGGGATCGCCTGAGCCCGGCCCGCCGTGTGGTGGGCCGGTGCCAGGTGCGGGTCCGTGTCGACCGGCACCGGCGCGGGGTCGGTGTGCGCCAGCGCGGCGTGCGGCAGGGGGTGTCCCGGCTTCGACGGCGATCACCGCCGGCTCGGCTCGCAGCGGGAGCCCGATCCACCGCGGCTCGCCCACGCCGCACACACCGGGCACCACCTGCTCGGCCCGGTCGGCGGCGGCTGGGGGTGGGGTGCGGGCGTCCGCGGAGGTCAGCCCGCCGTGTGGTGGGCCAGTGCCAGGTGCGGGTCCGTCTCGCCCGGCACCGGCGCGGGATCGGCGTGCACCAGCGCGGCCATGAGCCCCGGCACGGCGTGCAGCAGGGCGTGCTCGGCTTCGACGGCGATCGCGTGGGCCTCTCGGACCGTCGCCCCGCCGTCCACCACCACCGCCAGTTCGGCCCGCAGCCGGTGCCCGATCCACCGCAGCCGCAGCTCGCCCACGCCCCGCACCCCCGGCACCGCGCGCACCGCCTGCTCGGCCCGGTCCACCAGGGCCGGGTCGACGGCGTCCAGCACCCGCCGGAACACCTCCCGCGCCGCGTCCCGCAGCACCAGCGCGATCGCCGCCGTGATCGCCAGCCCCACCACGGGGTCGGCCAGGCGCCACCCGAGCGCCGAGCCGCCGGCACCCAGCAGCACGGCCAGCGAGGCGAAGCCGTCCGTGCGGGCGTGCAGCCCGTCGGCGACCAGCGCGGCCGAGCCGATCTCCCGGCCCACCCGCATCCGGTACCGGGCGACCCACTCGTTGCCCGCGAACCCCACCAGCGCGGCCACCGCGACCGCCGGCAGGTGCGCGACCGGACGCGGGTCGAGGAGCCGGCCGACCGCCGTCCAGGCGGCGAACGCCGCGGAGGCGGCGATGGTCAGCACGATCACCAGCCCCGCCAGGTCCTCGGCGCGCCCGTAGCCGTAGGTGAACCGGCGGGTGGCCGCGCGCCGGCCGAGGACGAAGGCGATGCCCAGCGGTACGGCCGTCAGCGCGTCCGCCGCGTTGTGCACCGTGTCCCCGAGCAGCGCCACCGACCCGGAGAGCGCGACCACCACCGCCTGCGCGAGCGCGGTCGCGCCGAGCACCGCCAGCGAGACCCACAGCGCCCGCATGCCCCGCGCCGAGGACTCCAGGGCGGGATCGAGCTTGTCCGCGGTCTCGTGCGAGTGCGGGGTCAGCAGATGGCCGAGGCGGTGGCGCAGGCCGGGGGAGGGGTGGGCATGGCCGTGCGGCGTCTCGTGGTGCCGATGGGTGTGCCGGTCGCTCACGGGGATCCCCTTCCGTACGGGAGTGGACGTGCGGCGCCCACGAGGCCATTATGTGCGTATGAGCGCACGCATGCACCTATCACCTGCGCATCATGAGCAGCAGCGCACCGCGGGCGACGAGCAGTTCGCCGTCGCGGCCGACCTCCTCGCCCTGCTCGGCGACCGCACCCGCCTCACCCTGCTGCACGTCCTGGCGGCGGGCGAGGCCGACGTCACCACGCTCACCGGGGCCTGCGGCGCCGCCCGGCCCGCCGTCAGCCAGCACCTGGCCCGGCTGCGGCTGGCCGGGCTGGTGACCACGCGCAAGGAGGGCCGCCGGGTGGTCTACGCGCTGCGCGACGGCCATCTGCGCCGGCTGGTCGACGAGGCGCTGAAGGTGGCCGACCACCGCCTCGCCGAACGCCTCACGAGTCCGCCGGACGCCCGGACATGACGGTGTCCCGTCAGCCGCGGCGGGGCTGCCGCCGGGCTGACGGGACACACGGGTCCGGGTGCGGTCAGTGCGCCGGGGCGTCCGTGACCACGACCTCGTCGATGCTGCGCTCGATCGCCTCGGGCTTCGACGCGGTGGCCTTGGCCCAGTAGTAGATGCCGAGCGAGAAGACGGCCACCACCAGGATGTCCCACCACAGTGCGATGTAGCCCCGGCCGCCGAAGCTGCCCAGCCAGGAGATCGCGCCCATGCCCAGCAGGTAGCCGGGCAGCCACTGCGCCGCCTTGAAGTCCAGCCGCGGGGCGTCCGGCAGGTTCTTGCGGATCGCGTACCAGGCGTAGGAGCCCAGCAGCACGTAGCCGAGCAGGATCGCGAAGCCGAGGCGCCACAGGGTGTCCCAGCCGGACCAGTAGATGATCAGGTCGGCGACCACGAACGACAGCGGCGCGACGATCTTGCCGGCGGGCAGCCGGTACGGACGCTCCATGTGCGGCAGACGGTCGCTGAAGACGCCGTACGCCAGCGGCGCGCCCGCGTACATCAGGACGCTGGCCGAGGTGATGAAGCCCACCAGCTCCTGCCAGCTCGGGAACGGCAGGAAGCAGATCACGCCGGTGACGAACGCGATGATCAGACCGAACCACGGCACGCCCCGGCTGTCCGTCTTGGCGAACAGCTTCGGCGCGTAGCCGTTCTTCGCGAGGCCGTAGGAGACGCGGGAGGTGGCGGTGGTGTAGATCAGGCCGGTGCCGCCGGGGGAGATGATCGCGTCGAGGTAGAGCACGAAGCCCAGCCAGCCGAGGCCGACCACGGTGGCCAGGCCCGCCCAGGGGCCGCTGATGCCGGGGAAGTCCAGCTTCGCCCAGCCGTGCGCGAAGGAGCTGTGCGGCAGCGCGACGATGAACACGACCTGCAGCAGGATGTAGATCACGGCGCCGATCGCGACCGAGCCGAGGGTGGCGCGCGGCAGGTCCCGCTTCGGGTCGCGGCTCTCGCCGGCCAGCTGGATCGCCTGCTCGAAGCCGAGCAGGGCGAAGATGATGCCGCTGGAGCTGATCGCGCCGAGCACGCCCTTGGCGCCGAACGGAGCGAAGCCCTCGGAGGTGAAGTTGCCCGGGTGGAAGTTGCCGATCGCGATGATGAAGATCGCCGCGAGGGGGACCGCGATCTTCCACCAGGTGGCGGCGCTGTTGGTGTGCGCGAGGGCGCGGACACCGAAGAAGTTGACGGCGACGAAGATCGCCATCAGGACGACCGCGGTGATGAAACCGCTGGTGGAAAGCGTGCCGTCGGCGTGCTGCAGGCCGTCGGCCCACTTCCAGTGCTTGGCGTACCCGATCATGGCCTCGACCTCGATCGGGGCCACGGTCGCCGCCTGGAGCCAGGAGAACCAGCCGAACGACATGCCGGCCAGGCCGCCGAACGCGTAGTGCGGGTAGCGGGCGGTGCCGCCCGCCACCGGGAACATGCCGCCGAGTTCGGCGTGCACCAGCGCCAGCAGCACGATGGCCACCGCGCCGATCACCCACGAGATGATCGCCGCGGGACCGGCCACCACGACCGCCTTCTCGGCGCCGAAGAGCCAACCGGACCCGATGATGGAGCCCACCGAGGCCCACATCAGTCCGATCAGCCCCACGTCCCGGCGCAGGCCGCCCGGGGCTTTCGTGGCAGCCGGCGCCGCATGGTCGACTTTCACCATGTCAAGTGGCCTCTCAGATCGTAAACGCAGGATTAACGAGCAAGGACGCCACAGGTTAGGAAGTCTTTCCGTGCCGACAGAAGAGCGGTTGCCAAAATTTGACCCGGGATCTTGCCCGTCTTGGGGAGAGCCTTGTCACAGGTCAGACCACGGGTCGAATGTCAATATTCAGCGGAGAATTGTGAGAAGACAGTGAGACAGGTCATGGCGTGGGTCGCGGCAGACGGGGAATTTCGATTGCCGGGCAGCGGTCCATGACCATGTCCAGACCCGCCGCCCGGGTCCGTTCGAAGGCCGCCTCGTCCACCACGCCCAGCTGGAACCAGACCGCCTTCGCCCCCTTCGCCACCGCCTCGCCGGCGACCGCACCGGCCAGCTCGCTGTTGACGAACACGTCGACCACGTCCACCTCGAACGGGATGTCCGCGAGCGAGGCGTACCCCTGCTCGCCGTGCACCGTCTCCGCCTTGGGGTGCACCGGCACGATCCGCTTGCCGAACCGCTGCAGGACCTGCGCCACCCCGTACGCGGCCCGGCCGCGGTTCGCGGACAGGCCGACCACCGCCCAGGTGTCGCCCAGTTCCGTCAGGATTTTGCGGACCGTCGCTTCGTCGCCGTACACACGCGCCTCCTCAAGGCCGCGGGGAAGATTCGTCCGGGCAACAGCGCCCGTCAGGGGCTGATTCCCGCGCCGGTACCCCGCCACAGCGCCCGGAATCGGCGCAAGGTGCCCGCGTACGGCCGCCCGCACGCCTACGCTCGGGCCGTGCTGCGCATCCTCGACGCCCGAACCGGTGAGCCCGTCGCCGCCGCGCCCGCCCGGCGCGGCCTGACCCGCATCGAGGCCCACGCCTCGGGCCTCGACCCGACGGCCCTGCGTGTCCTGCTCACCGCCGACCTCCTCGTCCGCGCCCTGGAGATCGGCGGCACCCCCGTCTGGGCGACCCTCAGCGCACCCCGTGACCAGGCCGAACTCCGCAGCGCCGCGACCACCCTCGCCATCCGCCCCTTCGAGGACGGCCGCGATCTGGCGACGGGCCTGGGGGAGGCCCAGGCGGTCCACGTCCTGGCGGAGGGCGACCGGGCGCCCGGGGCGGGGACGCTGCTGACGGTGGCTCCCGTGCTCTGGCCCGGGGGCCGGCCGCCGCTCGCGGCCCTCCTCTCCTCTCCCACCGCCCTGCGCCTCGCGCTGCTCTCCGTCCCGCGGAGCGAGCCGGTGCGGCTCGACGCCGGCGTGCTGGACGAGGCCGGACGCCGGCTCGCCCACTGGCGCCGGGCCGTGGCCGGCTGGGCGCGGCACCCCTCGCGGCCGGTGCCCGACCACGTGCGGGCGCGGCTGCGGGCCGCCTGGGAGGACGACCTCGACCTGCCCGCCGTGCTCCGCGTGCTGCGCGACGTGGAGAGCGCCCCGGACCTGCCGGACGGCGCCCGCTTCGAGACCTGCGCGCACGCCGACCGGTTGCTCGCCCTGGACCTCACGCGCGACATCGGGAGCCTGTCGTGATCGAGCGGGCGGGCGCCGGCCCGCTGCGGCGGCTGGTGGTCCTGCGGCATGCCAAGTCCGCCTGGCCGGAGGGCGTGGCGGACCACCGCCGCCCGCTCGCGCCGCGCGGCCTGCGGGACGCCCCGGCCGCCGGCCGGGCCCTCGCCGAGGCCGACTGCCTGCCGGACCTCGCCCTGTGCTCCACCGCCACCCGCGCCCGCCGCACCTGGGAACTGACCTCCGCCGAGTGGGGCACCCCGCCCCCGGTGCGGTACGACCGGCGGCTGTACGCGGCCGCCGCACCCGAGTTGCTCGAAGTGGTGCGCGAAACCCCGCGCGCTGTGGAGACGCTGCTGCTGGTCGGGCACAACCCGGGGGTGCAGGAACTGGTCCTGGCGCTGGCCGGGGACGGCCTCGACGACTCGCTCGACCAGGCGCGCGCGAAGTTCCCGACCTCCGCGATCGCCGTCCTGGCCTGGCGCGGCACCGGCTGGCAGGCCCTCGGCCCGGGCACGGCCCTGCTGACGTCGTTCACCGTGCCGCGCGGCGAGAAGGACCGGAAGAAGGAGAGGAAGGGGAAGAAGGGCGGGAGGAAGGGGTAGCGAGGGCGGTCCGGCGCGCCGCATAGGCTGGCGGGATGCAGGACGAGTACCGCACCGTCGCCCGCGCGGGCGTGCACGAGACCGAGATCAACCGCTCCCGCTTCCTGTGCGCGCTCGCCCCCGCCGCCACCGAGCAGGAGGCCCAGCGGTTCATCGCGGCCGTGCGCAAGGAGCACGCCGACGCCACGCACAACTGCTGGGCGTACGTCATCGGCGCCGACGCCTCCGTCCAGAAGGCCAGCGACGACGGCGAACCGGGCGGCACCGCCGGCGTCCCCATGCTCCAGATGCTGCTGCGCCGTGACATGCGGTACGTCGTCGCCGTCGTCACCCGCTACTACGGCGGCGTCAAGCTCGGCGCCGGCGGGCTCATCCGCGCCTACGGCGGAGCGGTCGGCGAGGCCCTCGACGTGCTCGGCACCCGCACCCGGCGCCGCTTCCGGCTGGCCACGGTGACCGTCGACCACCAGCGCGCGGGCAAGCTGCAGAACGACCTCAGGGCCACCGGACGCGAGGTGCGCGACGCCCGCTACGGCGAGGCCGTCACCCTCGGGATCGCGCTGCCGGACGCGGACGTGGACGCCTTCCGCGCGTGGCTGGCGGACGCGACGGCCGGCACGGCGGGCTTCGAACTGGGCGGGGAGGCGTACGGAGACGCATGACACACACCCTTGCAAAAAGCGGTATTTGTATCTAATCGGGCATAACGTTCCCGTGGGGGGCGGGGGATGACGGGCTGATACGGGAGTAACCGCCCGTGATGTCAGACCCGGCCGTTAGTCTCGGGGATCATGCGCATCCTGCACACGTCCGACTGGCACCTGGGCCGGTCCTTCCACCGGGTGAACATGCTCGGGGCCCAGGCCGGCTTCATCGGTCACCTGGTCGCCACCGTGCGCGAGCGCGCGGTGGACGCGGTGGTCGTGTCGGGGGACGTGTACGACCGGGCGGTGCCCCCGCTCGCCGCGGTCGAGCTGTTCGACGACGCCCTGCACCGCCTCGCCGCCCTCGGCGTGCCGACGGTGATGATCTCCGGCAACCACGACTCCGCCCGCCGCCTCGGCGTCGGCGCCGGGCTCATCGACCGCGCGGGCATCCACCTGCGCACCGAGCCGTCCGCGGCTGGCACCCCGGTGGTGCTGGCGGACGCCCACGGGGACGTGGCCTTCTACGGGCTGCCCTATCTCGAACCGGCGCTGGTCAAGGACGAGTTCGGCGTCGACCGGGCGGGTCACGAGGCCGTGCTGGCGGCCGCCATGGACCGGGTCCGCGCCGACCTCGCCACGCGCGCGCCCGGCACCCGGTCCGTCGTCCTCGCCCACGCCTTCGTCACCGGCGGCCGGGCCAGCGACAGCGAGCGGGACATCACCGTCGGCGGCGTGGCCGCCGTACCCGCGGGTGTCTTCGACGGCGTCGACTACGTGGCGCTCGGCCACCTGCACGGCTGCCAGACCCTCACCGAGCGCGTGCGTTACTCGGGCTCCCCGCTCGCCTACTCCTTCTCCGAGGCCGACCAGCGCAAGAGCATGTGGCTCGTCGACCTGGACGCCGGCGGCGCCGTCAGCGCCGAGCGCCTCGACTGCCCGGCGCCGCGCCCGCTGGCCCGCATCCGGGGCACCCTGGAGGACCTGCTCGCCGACCCGGCGCTGGCCCGCCACACGGACGCCTGGGTGGAGGCCACCCTCACCGACGCGGTCCGCCCGGCCGACCCCATGGCCCGGCTCACCGAGCGCTTCCCGCACACGCTCAGCCTCGTCTTCGCGCCCGAGCGGGCCCCGGACGACCCCGAGGTCTCCTACGCCCGGCGGCTCGCGGGCCGCAGCGACCAGCAGATCGCCGAGGACTTCGTCGCCCACGTCCGCGGGGCCGGGCCCGACGAACGGGAGGCGGCCGTGCTCCGCGACGCCTTCGACGCGGTGCGCGCCGACGCCGCCGTCCTGGAGGTCGCGCGATGAGGCTGCACCGGCTCGACATCACCGCCTTCGGGCCCTTCGGCGGCACCCAGAGCGTCGACTTCGACGCCCTGTCCGCCGCCGGGCTCTTCCTGCTGCACGGCCCGACCGGCGCCGGCAAGACCTCCGTCCTGGACGCCGTCTGCTACGCGCTCTACGGCTCCGTGCCCGGCGCCCGGCAGAGCGGCCAGGGCATGAACCTGCGCAGCGACCACGCCGAACCGGGCACCCGTACCGAGGTCCGGCTGGAACTGACGGTCGCCGGACGCCGGCTGGAGCTCACCCGGCAGCCGCCGTGGGAACGTCGCAAGCTGCGCGGCGCGGGCACGACCGTCGACAAGGCCCAGACCTGGCTGCGCGAGTACGACGCCCCGGCCGGCGCCTGGAAGGACCTCAGCCGCTCCCACCAGGAGATCGGTGAGGAGATCACCCAGCTCCTCGGCATGAGCCGCGAGCAGTTCTGCCAGGTCGTCCTGCTGCCCCAGGGCGACTTCGCCCGCTTCCTGCGCGCCGACGCCGAGGCCCGCGGCCGGCTGCTGGGCCGCCTCTTCGACACGCAGCGCTTCGCCGACGCGGAGAAACGGCTCGCCGAACGCCGGCGCGCGACCGAGGCGCGGGTACGGGAGGGCGACGCCGCGCTCCTCGCCGACGCGCACCGGATGCAGCAGGAGGCGGGCGACGCCATGGAGCTGCCCGAGCTGGCCCCCGGCGAACCGGGCCTCGCCGAGGCCGTGCTCGGCGCCGCCGCCGTCGCCCGCAGCACCGCCCGCGAACGCCTCGCCCTCGCCCACTGCCGCCTGGCCGGCGCCGAGTCCGCCCACGCCGCCGCCCGGCGCGCCCTGGAGGACGTGCGCGAACTCGCCCGGCTGCAGGGCCGGTTCGCCGAGGCCCGGCAGCGGGCCGAGCGCCTCCAGGAGCGGTCCGGCGCCCACCGCGAGGACGAGGAGCGCATGCGGCGGGCCCGCAAGGCGGAGGCGGTGGCGCCCGCGCTCGAGCTGCGGGAGGCCGCCGAGGCCGAGCACCTCGCGGCCGCCGGGGCCGAGGCACGCGCGCGTGCCGCGCTCCCCGGCTCCCGCGCCGGCGACGGCCCGGCCGGCCTCGCGGCCGCCGCCCGCCGCGCCGCCGAGGAACTGGGCGGCCTGGAGGCGGCCCGCCGCGCGGAGGCACGCCTCACCGCCCTGGTCGAGGAGCGGGCCGGGCTGGACCGGCAGGAGCGCGCCGACGAGGAGGCGTTGCGCGAGGCCGACACCTGGCTCGCCGAGTGGGACGGCCTGCGCACGGCGCTGCAGTCCCGCATCGAGTCCGCCCAGGAGGCCGCCACCCGCGCCGAGCAGCTCGCCGTCCGGCGCGAGCCCGCCCAGCGGCGCCTCACCGCGGCACGCACCCGCGACGCCCTCGCCGCGGACCTCGAGGCCGCCCGCCGCCGGGCGCTCGCCTCCGGGCAGCGCGCCCTCGACGCCCGCGCCCACTGGCTGGACCTCAAGGAGCGGCGCCTGAACGGCATCGCCGCCGAACTGGCCGCGCACCTGACCGACGGCGAGCCCTGCGCCGTCTGCGGAGCCACCGAACACCCCGCGCCCGCCCGCAAGGACGCCGGGCACGTCGGCCGCGCCGCCGAGGAACAGGCCCTGGCCGCCTCCCGCAGCGCCGAGGAGGAGCACACCGGGGACGAGCGGCGCCTCGGCGACCTCCGCGAGGCCCTGGCCGCCGCCACCGCCGAGGCCGGCGACATACCCACCGCCCAACTCGCGTCCGAAGCAGAGGCACTGGAGCAGGAGTACGCGCGCGCCCGCCGCGCCGCGTCCGCCCTGCACGCCGCGCACGAGGAGCTGCGCAAGGCCGAACGGGAACGCGAGCAGCGGCTGGACGCCCGCCAGCAGGCCGCCGTCCGCACCGCCTCCCGCGTCACCCGGCGCGACACCCTGGACCGCGAACGGGCCACTCTGGAGGAGGAGCTGGCACGGGCGCGCGGAACCGCCGCCAGTGTGGCCGCCCGCGCCGCCCAGCTGGAGCGGCGGGCCGCCCTGCTCACCGACGCCGCCGACGCCGCCCGCGCCGCCGAGGACGCCGCCCAGCGGCTCAAGGACGCCGATGCCCGCCTCGCCGACGCCGCCTACCGCGCGGGCTTCGACACCCCCCGGGACGCGGCCGCCGCCCTCCTCGACGACACGGCCCACCGCGAGCTCCAACGCCGCCTGGACGCCTGGCAGTCCGAGGAGGCGGCCGTCCGCGCCATGCTGGCCGAGACCGACGCCGCGGCCGCCGCCCAGCAGCCCCCCGCCGACCTCGCGGCGGCGCAGCGGACCGCGGCCGATGCCGAACGGCGGCTGCGGGAGGCCGCCTCCGCGCGCGACGCCGCGGCCCGCTGCTGCACCGAACTGGACCGCCTCTCCGCCCGCGCCACCGACGCCGTGCGCCGGCTCGGCCCGCTGCGCGAGGAGTACGACCGGGTGGCCCGCCTCGCCGCCCTCGCCGCGGGCACCTCCGCCGAGAACGAACGCCGCATGCGCCTGGAGTCCTACGTCCTCGCGGCCCGTCTGGAGCAGGTCGCCGCCGCCGCGACCGTACGCCTGCGGCGGATGTCCTCCGGCCGCTACACCCTGGTCCACTCCGACGACCGCACCGGGCGCGGCCGCAGCGGCCTCGGCCTCCACGTCGTCGACGCCTGGACCGGCCGCGAGCGGGACACCGCCAGCCTCTCCGGCGGCGAGACCTTCTTCGCCTCCCTCGCCCTCGCCCTCGGCCTCGCCGACGTCGTCACCGACGAGGCGGGCGGTGTCCGGCTGGACACCCTCTTCATCGACGAGGGCTTCGGCAGCCTCGACGACCAGACCCTGGACGAGGTCCTCGACGTCCTCGACTCCCTGCGCGAACACGACCGCAGCGTGGGCATCGTCAGCCACGTCCCCGACCTGCGCCGCCGCATCCACGCGCAACTGGAGGTCCTGAAGGGCAGATCGGGCTCCGCGCTGCGGCAGCGCGGCGTGTGACGCCTGGTCAGCGGCCGAGTGGCCGGCGCGGCAGGGGTGAGGAGTACACCACGCTCGTGGTGACCGAGCCCAGCGCGCCGATCCGGCCCGAGATCTCCTCCAGATGCGGCATCGACCGCGCGGCGACCTTGATGACGAAGCAGTCGTCCCCGGTCACGTGGTGGGCCTCGAGGATCTCCGGGGTCGCCGCCACCAGGTCGTGGAACGGCTTGTAGTTGCCGTTCGGGTACCGCAGGCGCACGAACGCGAGGATCGCCAGGCCCAGGCGCTCGGGGTCGACGACCGCCGCGTACCCCCGGATGACACCGGCCTCCTCCAGGCGGCGCACCCGCTCGGTGACCGCGCTCGGGGACATGGAGACGGCCCGGGCCAGCTCGGCGTAGCTCACCCGGCCGTCGCGCTGCAGGACGTCCAGGATGTGCCAGTCGGTGCTGTCCGGGGAATACACGGTCATGCGCGATGGATAGCAGGGGATCCCGCGGCCGGGCAAGACGGGGGCCGGGGATCGCGGGTCCAGTCGTCCGGAGACGGCCCGGGGGAGGGACCCGGCAGGGCCCCCGGCGGGCCGCGTGGCGTGCGTGTAGGTTCTGCCCATGGCTCGATACGCGGAACCAGGCGCGCTGGAGTGGGTGGAGTCGGGCGGTGGCCCCCTCATAGCCGTGCCGGAGACGGTGCTGCCGTTCTGGGCGGGCGCCGACAGCGAGGAACTCGACACGGACTACGACCGCGCGTGCGAGGTCGACGGGTACGTCGGCCTGCTCCCCGTGGGCGACAGCGCCGCCCTCGTCCTCGGCGACGAACCCGCCTCCACCGCCTACCTGCCCGAGCACGCGACCTTCGTCCGCTGGTCCGCCGGCCACTCCGAGGGCGAACTGCTGGCCCAGGTCCCCGCCGCGCTCGAGGCGGCCGTGTGGGAGCACGAGGTCCACTGGCGCGTGCCGGGACCCGTGGTGCTGTTCGACTCCGCCTGGCCGGGCGGCGAGGCGGGACACCAGGAGCACCTGCGCATCCCCCTCGACGCCGGCCGGTACACCGTGCGCGCCGCCTACGCCCAGCCCGCCCCGGAGACCTGGTTCGGCCTGGTCCAGCTCCGGCGCCTCGCGCACTGAGCCGCCGGGCGGTCAGCGCAGGCCGTCGAAGGCGATCTCCAGGTGGCGCGGGCCGCGCAGCACCGCGTTGCGCCGGTACGGCGGCGGGTCCTGGACCAGCCGTGGGTTGTCGAGCCGCCGGGCCAGCTCCGCCAGCGCGATCTGCGCCTCCAGCCGGGCAAGCGGAGCGCCGAAGCAGCTGTGGATGCCGCTGCCGAAGCCGAGGTGCTGGATGTCCCCGCGGTCCGGGTCGAAGCGCCCGGGGTCGGGGAAGCGCTCCGGGTCCCGGTTGCCCGCGGCGAGGACCAGCCAGATCCGCGAGCCCTTGGGGATCGTGACGCCCCGCACCTCGATGTCGGCGATGCAGGTGCGCTGCGGCACCATCTGCACCGGAGGCTCGTACCGCAGCAGCTCCTCCACGACGTTGACCGCCAGGCGCGGGTCCTCCCGCAGCCGCCGCAGGATCTCCGGGTGGCGCAGCAGGGTGAGCATGCCGTTGGCGATGAGGTTGACCGTCGTCTCGTGCCCGGCGATCAGCAGCAGCACCGCGGTGCTCAGCACCTCCATCATCGTCATGGCACCGTCCGGGCCGCGGCTGTGCACCAGGTCGGACAGCAGGTCGCCGCGCGGCTCCCGGGTGCGCTGCTCGACCAGCCCGGCCAGGTACATGCCCAGCTGGGTGCGGGCCTCCTGCGCGGACTTGGCGAAGTCGGCGCCCGCCTCCTCGCGCGTCTCGGGGTCCAGGCTGGCGACCAGCGGGTCGACCCAGGCCCGGAAGCGCGGCTCGTCCTCGCGGGGCACGCCGAGCAGCCGGCAGATCACGGTCACCGGGAAGGGGTAGGCGAACCGGTCGACCAGGTCGATCCGGCGCGCGTCCCCGAAACCGTCGATCAGGCCGGTGACGATCGCGGCCAGCTCGCCGCGCATGTCGTCCACCCGGCGCGGGGTGTGCGGCGGCCCGAAGGCGCTGTTGGCGATGCGCCGCAGCCGGTCGTGCGCCGGCGGGTCGAGCCGGATGAACGAGGGCGGCAGCCCGGTGTTCTCCGCCTGGGACAGCTCGTCGGCCCCGGCGGCGGCCAGGTTGGCGGCGTCGGAGCTGATCCGCGGGTCGTGCAGCAGGGCCTCGATGTCGTAGTACGAGCTGATGACGTACGGACCGCCCTCCTCCTCGTGCAGCACCGGCGTCCTGCGGAGCTCCTCGTACAGCGGGTACGGGTCGGCACGATGGGCGAAGTCGGTGATCTGGCGCACCAGCGAGGCTTGCGTCGTCATGACAGGTCCTTGGAGCGTCGGGGCCGGGCGGAGGTCGGTGCGGGCGGCAGGTCGGTGCCGGCAGGAGTTCAGTGCCGGGCCGGGGTGAAGACCAGCTGGCGGTCGGCCGGCGAGTAGCCGCTGAGGGTCACCGTGGGGCCGTGGGTCGGCAGGGAGGGGTCGGGGAAGTCCGCCGGGACGGGCTGCCGGCCCTCGGGACGGCGGTCCACCGTGGGGAACTCCACCGGGAACGGGGCGCCCTGCTCGATCTGACGCTGGTAGAACTCCAGCCAGCGGGCGTTGTCGAAGGTCACCGCCGCCACCGTCCGGCCCTGGTGGCCGTAGACCCCGACGAACCGGCGCTCCGCCAGCGACCCCTGAGTGATCATCAGCTGCTCGCCCATCGGGGGCACGCCGACCGACTTGATGTTCACGCCGAACTGCGACGACCAGAACGCGGGCATCCACAGGTGCGGCCGCCGGTCGGCGCCGTGACAGATCATGTTGTGCGCGGCCGTCTCCGCCTGGGCGACGGCGTTGCCCCAGTGCTCCAGCGACAGGAACTGGTAGCCGAACAGCGCGTGCGGGGACCGCGCCACATCCCCAGCGACGAAGACGTCGTCGGTGACGATGCCCCGGAAGTCGAAGGCCCGGCAGCCCGCGTCGCAGGCGACCCCGCGGGGCCCGGCGCCCAGCCCCGACCCGGTCAGCCACTCGGTGTTGCGCTGCGACCCCAGCGAGACGACGACCACGTCCGCCTCGACGACGCTCTCGTCGGACAGGTGGACCGCCCGCACCCTGCCGATCGCGTCGCCCTCCAGCGCGGTCACCGTGACACGGGTGCGCAGGTCCACCCCGTTCTCGAGCTGCAGGTCGGCGGCGACCGCGCCGATCGCCCCGCCGAGCGCGCCCACCAGCGGGGCGCCCGCACGCTCCGCCACGGTGACGGGGATCCCCTTCTCCCGGCAGGCCGAGGCGACCTCCGACCCGGCGAACCCGGCGCCGATGACGACCACCCGGCGCGGCCCCGACCTCAGCCGCTGGTACAGCCGGGCCGCGTCGTCCCGGGTGCGCAGCACGCAGACGCCGTCCAGCCGGGCCTCCTCCTCCTTCGGCCAGGGCCGGGCGCGGACCCCGGTCGCGATGAGCAGCCGGTCGTACTCCACCTCGTCCCCGTCGGCCAGCCGGACCCGTTTGGCGGTCAGGTCCAGGCCCGTCGCGGCGACGCCCAGCCGCCACTTCGCGTCGATCTCCCGGCGGTGGGGGAGTTCGGTGTGGCGCGCGGAGGCCCTGCCCAGCAGGACCGCCTTCGACAGCGGGGGCCGGTCGTACGGCTCGTACGGCTCGTCGCCGATCAGGGTGAGCGACCCGGCGAAGCCCTCCGCGCGCAGGGTCTCGGCGGCGCGCAGGCCGGCCAGCGAGGCCCCCACGATCACGATCCGCCCCTCGCGCCGGAGCCGTTCGAGGTAGTCAGCGACCACCGGATTCCCCCTGCCCGGCCTCAGCCGTCGCGCCGCCGGCGCCGTCCAGTCCGTCGGCCGTGATCGCCTGCACCGGGCAGGCTGCGACGGCACGTGCCAGCCGCTCCCGCTGTTCCTCCGCGGCCCGCGGGTCGTACAGCAGCGCCTCCTCGCCGTGCAGGGCGAAGACGTCGGGCGCGAGGAACGCGCACTGCGCGTACCCCTGACACTTGTTGAGATCGACGACGAGCCTCATCGACGCGGCGCCCCTTCCGGTGGCCAGGTCCGGTGGCGCACCACCCGTCGCGTGCGGCGCCTCCGGACGGCGGTCATGTCCCGCTCGCCAGCATGGAAGCCCCGGCGGGGTCACCGCGCGCCGGAGAAGCCGTCCGGGTGACCGCCGCACGGCGGCGCGCCGCGGGCCGCGCATCGGACGGCGCCCGGCCCTCGGACGGCGCCCGGCCCTCGGACGGAGCCCGCGCATCGGGCGGGGCCCTGCATCGCAGGGGAGCCCGCGTGCCTTGCAGGGAGCTCGCGCATGGCAAGTAGCCCGCGGATCGGATGGAGCCCGCGGATCGGGCGGGGCTCTGCATCGCAGGGGAGCCCGCGTGCATTGCAGGGAGCTCGCGCATGGCAAGTGGCCCGCGGATCGGATGGAGCCCGCGGATCGGGCGGGGCCCTGCATCGCAGGGGAGCCCGCGTGCATTGCAGGGAGCTCGCGCATGGCAAGTGGCCCGCGGATCGGATGGAGCCCGCGGATCGGGCCGGGCTCTGCATCGCAGGGGAGCCCGCGTGCATTGCAGGGAGCTCGCGCATGGCAAGTAGCCCGCGGATCGGATGGAGCCCGCGGATCGGGCGGGGCTCTGCATCGCAGGGGAGCCCGCGTGCATTGCAGGGAGCTCGCGCATGGCAAGTAGCCCGCGGACCGGAGGGAGCCCGCGGATCGGGCGGGGCCCTGCATCGCAGGGGAGCCCGCGTGCATAGCAGGGAGCCCGCGCATCGGGCGGGGCCCTGCATCGCACGGAACCCGCGCGCATCGCAGGGAGCTCGCGCATGGCAAGTAGCCCGCGGACCGGATGGAGCCCGCGCATCACAGGGAGCCCGCGCACCGCATAGAGCCCGCGCACCGCACGGAACCCGCGCATCGCATAGAGCCCGCGCATCGCACGGAGGTGTCACGGGGCGCCCCGGCGGCGGCTCACCGCCCGGTGCCGCCCGGGACCGGGCGCCGGTTCGCGACCCGGCCTCCCGCTTCCGTCCACCGCCGGCCCGCCGCCGGGCAGCGACGGCGGGCGCACAGTGGTGATCACTCCGGGGTGGGACATCGCGAGCGGCCTGCCGGGGCAGATCGCCCGAGCGCCGCAGCCGCCCGCCGTCGACCGCCGTCGCCGGACACGGGACCGCGGTGAACACCGTGGACCCGGTCCGGCGCCGACTCGCATGAGCTTGTCAACTCCCGGATCACTCACCGGTATGGACAGCCCGGGCAGCTCACAGCCGGGACAGTTCGTCCTCCAGGTCGTCCAGGCCCAGCGAACCCTGCGAGAGGGCCGCCATGTGCCAGGCCTTCAGGTCGAACGCGGCGCCGTGCCGCCTGCGCGCGTTCTCGCGGCCCCGCAGCCAGGCCCGCTCGCCGAGCTTGTAGCCGATCGCCTGACCCGGGATCGTCAGGTACCGGGTCAGCTCGCTCTCCACGAAGTCCGCCGGACGGCTGCTGTGCGAACCGAAGAACTCCTGCGCCAGTTCGGGCGTCCAGCGCTCACCCGGGTGGAACGGCGAGTCCGCCGGGATCTCCAGCTCCAGGTGCATGCCGATGTCGACGATCACCCGGGCCGCCCGCATCATCTGCGCGTCCAGGTAGCCGAGCCGCTCCTCCGGGTCCGTCAGGTAGCCCAGCTCGTCCATCAGCCGCTCCGCGTACAGCGCCCACCCCTCCGCGTTGGCGCTGACCCCGCCGACCGTGGCCTGGTAGCGGGACAGGTCCGCGGCCACGTGCGCCCACTGGGCGAGCTGCAGATGGTGCCCGGGCACGCCCTCGTGGTACCAGGTCGACACCAGGTCGTACACCGGGAACCGGGTCAGCCCCATGGTCGGCAGCCAGGTCCGGCCCGGGCGCGAGAAGTCCTCCGACGGAGCGGTGTAGTACGGGGCGGCGGCACCGCCGGGCGGGGCGATGCACGACTCCACCTTCCGCACCCGCTCGGCGAGTTCGAAGTGCGTGCCGTCCAGGTCCGCGATGGCCCGGTCCATCAGGCCCTGCAGCCACCCGCGGACCTCGTCGACGCCCTCGATGTGCCGGCCGTGCTCGTCCAGGTGCGCGAGCGCCACCCACGGCGTCTCGGCGCCGGGCAGGATCTTCTCCGCCTCCTGCCTCATCTCCCCGAGGATGCGGTGGAACTCCGACCAGCCGTACGCGTACGCCTCGTCCAGGTCCAGGTCGGTGCCGTTGAAGTAGCGCGCCCAGCGGGCGTACCGTTCGCGGCCCACCGTGTTCGGCGCGCCCTCGACGGCCGGCGCGTACACGTCCCGCAGCCAGTCCCGCAGCTCCACCAGCGCGGCGGTCGCCGTGCGGGCCGCCTCGTCCAGCTCCGCGCGCAGCGCGTCGGGCCCGGCGGAGGCGAAGTCCTCGTACCAGCCGCGCCCCTTGCCGTCGGTGTCCGTCCACTCGGTGAGCTGCTCGATGTACGTGGCGGTCGGCCGGGGCGCCGCGTACAGCTTCCGGTCCAGGCCCAGCGCGAGGGACTCCCGGTAGCCCGCGACGGCGGCCGGCACCGCGCGCAGCCGCTCGGCGATGGCCGCCCAGTCCTCCTCGGTCTGCGCGGGCGTCACGGTGAAGATCTCCCGCACGGAGTGCCCGGGCGTGCTCATGTTGCCGACCGCGCGCAGGTGCTCGTCGGCCTCGTGCACGGCCAGTTCGGCGGTCAGCCGCTCGCGCAGCAGCCGCCCGCAGCGGCGCTCCACGTCACTGTCCGCGCCGGGCTGCCGCTCCGCCTCGTCGAGCTTCCCGAGAGTGACCCGCGCCAGGTCCGCCAGGGCCTCCTGGCCGGCGGGCGAGTAGTCGGGCAGCCTGCTCGAACTCTCCCTGACACCGAGGTAGGTGCCGGTGACCGGGTCGAGGGCGATGAGGTCGTCGACGTATGCGTCGGCGACCTGACGGGGCAGCGAGATCTGGATGTCGGACATGCCGCCCATCCTCATACGCGGACCGTGCCCGCGTCACCCATGCCTCCCGGATTCAGCCGGGGGCAGAAGCGGCCCGCACTCCCACTGCTGGAAGATCAGCCGCGTCTCCACCCGGGCCACCTCCCGATGGGCGGTGAACTCGTCCAGGACCAGCCGCTGCAGATCGGCCATGTCCGCCACGGCCACGTGCACCAGGTAGTCGTCCGGACCGGTCAGGTGGAACACCGTCCGCGACTCCGGCAGCGCGCGGATCCGCTCCACGAACGGCCCCACCAGCTCCCGCCGATGCGGCCTGACCTGCACCGACAGCAGCGCTTCCAGGCCGCGGCCGAGCTTGGCGGGGTCGAGGCGCAGCTGATGGCCGAGGATCACGCCCGAGCGGCGCAGCCGGGTCACCCGGTCCAGGCAGGTGGACGGTGCCACCCCCACCTGCGCGGCGAGGTCCCGGTAGGTCGTCCGGGCGTCGTTCTGCAACAGCCGCAGCAGATGAAGGTCCACCGGATCCAGTACGAGAGATTCGGCCATGCGCCGAACGTAACACGGGATCCTGGCGCACCGACCCGTCCGGTGTTCACCCTTCCGCCCATGGACTCAAGCCGCACCGGTGCCTACGACGGCGTACGCACCCCATCGAGAGCGCTGGCCACCGAGGCCGTGCACGCCGGCCGCGACGACCTCGCCCGCCAGGGCCTGCACGCCCCGCCGATCGACCTGTCGACCACCTACCCCTCCCACGACAGCCGCGCCGAGGCCGCCCGCATCGACGCCTTCGCCGCCGACGGCGCCGACCCGGTCGGCCCGCCGGTCTACGGCCGGCTCGGCAACCCGACCGTCGCCCGCTTCGAGACCGCCCTCGCCCGGCTGGAGGGCACCGAGTCCGCCGTCGCCTTCGCCAGCGGCATGGCGGCCCTCAGCGCCGTCCTCCTCGCCCGGTCGGCCATGGGCCTGCGCCACGTGGTCGCGGTCCGCCCGCTGTACGGCTGCAGCGACCACCTGCTGACCGCCGGGCTGCTCGGCACCGAGGTCACCTGGACGGACCCGGCCGGCATCACCGACGCGCTGCGCCCGGACACCGGCCTGGTGATGGTCGAGTCCCCGGCCAACCCCACCCTCGCCGAGGTCGACCTGCGGGCCGTCGCCCACGCCTGCGGCTCGGTCCCGCTGCTCGCCGACAACACGTTCGCCACGCCCGTCCTGCAGCGCCCGGCCGAACACGGCGCGCGGCTGGTCCTGCACAGCGCCACCAAGTACCTCGGCGGGCACGGCGACGTCCTGGCCGGTGTGGTGGCCTGCGACGAGGAGTTCGCGGGACGGCTGCGGCAGATTCGTTTCGCCACCGGGGGTGTGCTGCACCCGCTGGCCGGCTATCTGCTGCTCAGGGGCCTGTCCACACTGCCGGTGCGGGTACGGGCCGCCTCCGCGACCGCCGCCGAGCTGGCCGGGCGGCTCGCCGCCGACCCGCGGGTGGCCCGTGTCCACTATCCGAAGCTGGGCGGCGCGATGGTCGCCTTCGAGGTGCACGGCGACCCGCACGAGGTGATCTCCCGCGTCCGGCTGGTCACCCCGGCGGTGAGCCTGGGCAGCGTGGACACGCTCATCCAGCATCCCGCGTCGATCAGCCACCGCATCGTCGACGCCGACGACCGGCGCGGCGCCGGGGTGAGCGACCGCCTGCTGCGGATGTCGGTGGGCCTGGAGGACGTCGACGACCTGTGGGCGGACCTCGACCAGGCCCTCGGAGAGTACGCGCCGAAGGCGGTGCCGCTGCGCGAGGCGGTGCGCTGACCGCACGCCGCGCGGATCCGCGACGCGGGCGGCCCGGCCGGAACGCCGGGCCGCCCGCGGGTGCCTGCGGGGGGAGTCAGTCGCGGCGGGCCGCCCGGTCGAGCCGCGCCTCGCCGGTCCCGTGCGGCGGCCGGGCGGCGGACGGGGCGGTGTCGAGGCGGGCCGTGATGACCAGGGTGCCCTCCTCGATCTGGTAATCCAGCGGCAGCCCGAGGTTGCGCATCGCGGCGACCATGCCGGTGTTGGAGGACCGGGTCACGGCGTACACGCTCTCGCAGCCCGCCTCCGCCGCCATCCCCACCAGCCGGCCGAGCAGTTCGGCGCCGATGCCGCGCCGCTGCCAGTCGTCCTCGACCAGCAGCGCGACCTCGGTCTCGTCACCGTCCCAGAGCAGGTGCCCGAGGCCGACGACGCGGCCGGAGGCGGTCTGGGCGGCCAGGGTCCGCCCGTAGCGCGGGCTGAGCAGGTGGTTCAGATAGCGGTCCGCGTCCCCGACCGGGCCGTGGTAGCGCAGCGCGAGGGTGCGCGGCGAGCACCGCTCGTGCATCGCCCGGGCCGCCGGGAGGTCACCGGTGTCCACGCGCCGCACGGTGATGTCGTTGCCCTCGGGCAGGGTCAGGACGTCGCGGCCCTCCGGGATGCGCGGGCCGAGCCGGCTGTCCAGCTCCACCAGCGCCCTGGCCCGCGCGAACTCGGCCGGCGTGAACGGCAGGTACGGCCGCTCCACGGTGATCACTCCGCCCTCCGGCGCCCGAAGCCGCATGACCGTGTCCTCCAGGACCCCCTCGACCGGCAGCCCCTCCGGGTCGCGGCCCGGGCCGGCCGGGGTGGCGGGCAGCGACCGGATCGTGCACCGGCCGAGCAACTGCCGCAGTGCCAGCGGCAGTTCCGCCGCGTCCAGCGCGGTGCGCACCGCCAGGCCGAGCACCCGGGTGGGAGCGTCCACCAGGTCGTGGGCGTCGGCCCGCTCGATCCACGTGGACGCGCCGCCGGCCAGCGACACCGCCCGGGTGATCTCGGACGCGGACAGCTCCCCGGGCGCCCGCAGCAGGAATTCGTCCACCGTGCCCTCGGCCAGCGGGTGCGTCTGCAGGCTCAGGATGTCGACCCGCTGCCCGGCCAGCGCGGTGCACAGCGCGGCCAGCGAGCCGGGCTCGTCCCGCACCGTCGTCCGCATCCGCCACAGCACGCTCGCCCCCGGCACGCCGTCCGCCGTCGCGTCGTCCTCCGCGGGCCCGGCCGGCCGGGCGCCGGTATCACCGGTCGGCGGCGCGTGCCCGTGGCGCCTGGCCCACCAGGTGTGGAAGGCGACCGTGGCGCCCAGTACCAGGGCCGAGACCACCAGCAGCGCCGGGCCGCCGGGCCCGTGCCCGATCAGGTTCGCCACCGCGTCGGCCACCGCGACGGCCGTGAACAGCGCGGCGAGTTCCACGAGGTCCCGCCGCCAGTGGTGTACCGGCCGTCCGTGCTTCGTCCGGGTCGCGTGAGAGATGTCTGGAGTCATGCATCCACTGTGAAGGAACGGTGTTGCGTGATCACGAACGCATTGTGACCGATGGGTAAAAGCGTACTTCCGTCCGTTTTTGTTGCATTCTTTACTGTCGCGGTGGGGCGGGTCCGTCGGCGGGGCCGAAACACCGCGCCGCGCACCGGGGGATGACGCCGGTGCGCGGCACGGTTCCGAGCGTACGGGACGGGACGGTCCCCCGGGGTGCTACTGGCCGACCCGGCCCGGCTGCAGCGTCCGCGTGAACAGCACGGTGCCGTCCTGCTCGCGCAGACGCACCGTCAGCTCGCCGCTGCCGCCGTCGATGTCGACCTCGCCGAAGAACTGGTAGCCGCCGGCGGGCGAGACGTTCGACGCGGTGGGCGCCTTCACGAACACCCGCTCGGGACCGAAGGTGCCGTCCAGCGCGCTGGCCGGGAACGCGCCGGCGTTCAGCGGCCCGGAGACGAACTCCCAGAACGGCTCGAAGTCGGTGAACGCGGCCCGCGACGGCTGGTAGTGCTGGGCCGAGGTGTGGTGCACGTCCGCCGTCAGCCACACCGTGCCGGTGATCCGGCGGTGCTTGATGAACCGCAGCAGCTCCGCGATCTGCAGCTCCCGGCCGAGCGGGGCTCCCGGGTCGCCCTGCGCGACCGCCTCGAAGTTCGGCTTGTTCTCCGTCGAGTCGGGCACCACGAGCCCGAGCGGCATGTCCGCGGCGATCACCTTCCACACCGCCCGCGACCGGGCCAGCTCCCGCTTGAGCCACTCCAGCTGCTCCCGGCCGAGGATGCCCTGCGGGTCCGTGGTCTGGTCGTCGGGCGAGTTGGCGTCGCGGTAGGACCGCATGTCCAGGACGAACACGTCCAGCAGCGGGCCCTGGCGCAGCACCCGGTGGACGCGCCCGTCCCGGGCGCCCGGGCGGAGTGTGGAGACGGGGAAGTACTCGCTGAACGCCCGCCGGGCGCGCGCCGCCAGGACGTCGATGCTCTTCTCGGTGTACCGGCTGTCGGTGGAGGCGATCACCTCACCCGGGTACCAGTTGTTGCGCACCTCGTGGTCGTCCCACTGGACGATGGACGGCACCTGGGCGTTGAACCGCCGCAGGTTGGCGTCCAGCAGGTTGTAGCGGAAGTTGCCCCGGAACTCGGCGAGGGTCTCCGCGACCTTCGCCTTCTCCTCGGTGGTGACGTTGCGCCAGGTGCTGCCGTCCGGCAGGGCCTGGGTGGCGGAGATGGGGCCGTCGGCGTAGATGTTGTCGCCGCTGCACAGGAAGAAGTCCGGGTCCAGCTTCGCCATCGCGTCGTAGATCCGGTAGCCGCCGCGGTCGGGGTTGATGCCCCAGCCCTGTCCGGCCAGGTCGCCCGACCACAGGAACCGCACCCCGTCCCGGCGGCGCCGGGAGACGGTGCGGAAGGTGCCGGTCACCGGCTCGCCGGTGCGGCGCGGGTCGTCGGGGTCGGCGAGCAGCACGCGGTAGTGGATCTGCTCACCCGCGGGCAGGCCGTGCAGCCGGGTGGTGCCGGTGAAGTCCGTGCCGGCGCCGAGCAGCGGACCCTGCCACCGGCGCGGGTCGCGGAACGACTCGGTGGCCGAGGTCTCCACGATCATCCGGGCCGGGCGGTCCGCACGCACCCAGACCAGCCCGGAGTCGGTGCCCACGTCGCCCGTCTGCACGCCCCACTGCGCCTCGGGGCGCCCGGACAGGGCGAACGCCGGCGCCTCGCCGACGCCCGCGGGCAGGGTCAGGGCCGCCGACGCGGCGACGGAGCCGCGCAGAACGCTGCGGCGGCCCGGGAACGGACGGTGGGACATGGCTGCGCCTCCAGGGACGGGATCCGGCCGGTGTGCAGAGCCACACCTACTGGTGCGCCGCGGCGCGCACGCGAACCGCGGGTGAACAACGGGCCCCGCGCGCCCGGCCCGCCCGGTCACCTCCCGAGCGCCTCGGCCATCAGCCCCACGCCCGCGCGGATGCGGGCCGGAGACAGGTGCGCGTACCCGAGCACCAGACGCACCCGGCCGTCACCGGTACGCGTGTGCGTGCAGGCCCCGAGCGAGCGTACCGCCACCCCCGCGGCCGCGAGCCGCTCCGGCAAGTCCTCCTCCGGGCCGTACCGTTCGGGAAGTTCCGCGATGGCGTGCAGCCCCGCCGCGATCCCCGACACCCGCGCCCCGGGGAAGTGCCCGGCCAGCGCGGCCACCAGGGCGTCGCGCCGCTCCCGGTAGGCGCGCTGGCAGCGGCGCAGCTGCCGGTCGTAGTCGCCGCGCTCCACGTACCGGGCGAACACCGCCTGGTCGAGGGAGGGATGGCCGAGGTCCATGGTCCGCTTGCGCTCGACGACCTCCTCCGCCAGGGCGCCGGGCACCAGCAGCCAGCCCAGCCGCAGCCCCGGCGCCAGCGACTTGCTGACCGAGCCCAGGTAGGCGACGCGCTCGGGGTCCAGGCCCTGCAGGGCGCCCACCGGCGCGCGGTCGTAGCGGAAGTCCCCGTCGTAGTCGTCCTCCAGGACCAGGCCGTCCACCGCCCGCGCCCAGTCCAGGAGTTCGGTGCGCCGCCGCGCGGAGTACGCGATGCCGGTCGGGTACTGGTGCGCCGGCGTCGTCATGACGGCCCGCACGCCCGAGTCGCACAGCGGGCCGAGCGCCAGGCCGTCCCCGTCCAGCGGCAGCGGTACGGCGGCGAGGCCGGCCGCCGCGTACAGGGTGCCGTGCTGCGGGCTGCCCGGTTCCTCCACGCCGATGGTGCGCATCCCGCGCGCGTGGAGCACGGAACCGAGCAGCGCGGTCGCCTGGGCGACACCGGAGACGACCACCAGCCGCTCGGGGTCGGCGACCACTCCCCGGCGGCGGGCGAGCAGCCCCGCGAGCGCCGTGCGCAGCCGGGGCAGCCCGCGCGGGTCCGGGTAGCCGAGCTCGTGGTGCGGCGCCTCGGCCAGCACCGTGCGGTGCACGGCGGCCCAGGCCGCCCGCGGGAACAGCGACAGGTCCGGTGTCCCGGGGACGAAGTCGGCGCGGGTGCCGGGGGAGCGGGGAGCGAGGTCACGCGCGCGCGGGCGGGCGGCCCGCACCGCGTCGCCCACCCAGGTCCCCGCGCCCCGGCCGCTGCGCAGGTAGCCCTCGGCCGTGAGCTGCTCGTACGCCTCCGTGACCAGGCCCCGCGACACGCCGAGGTCGGCGGACAGGTCCCGGCTGGACGGCAGGCGGGTGCCGGGGGCGAGCCGGCCCGCGCGGATCGCCGCGCGCAACGCCTCCTGCAGGGCGCGGCCCCGGGTGCGCGGCGGTGCCGAGGCGGCGGGCAGCAGCAGCTCCCAGGCCGCGGAACCCGCGAGCGAGCCCCGAGTGGTCCCCGATGACGTCATGGAAGTGGACCTTAAACCGGACCGCTCGCCTTCCTACCGTCGCCGTCATGAACGCCACGACCACAGCCTCAGCCACGACCACAGCCTCAGCCACGACCACAGCCTCAGCCACGACCACAGCCTCAGCCACGGCCGGAGCCGTTGACACGGCTCCGGCCCCAGCCGCTGCCACCGCCCGCACCGACACCCGCACACCCGCGTGAACGCCGCCACCCACCACGGCGCCTTCATGGCCGCGCTCGCCTGCGTGCTCGTCGGCGCATCCTTCACCGCCAACAGCGTCCTGGGCCACTACCCCTACGCCGGCGGCCAGTTCCTGCGCTACGGACTGGCCTGCCTGCTCCTCGCCCCGCTCGCCGGGCGGGACGCGGGCCGGCGGCTGCGCGGGCTCGGACCCCGCCAGTGGGCCCGCCTGGCCCTGCTCGCGGCCGTCGGCATGGTCGGCTTCAACCTGGCCGTCCTCGCCGCCGAACGCAGCGCCGAGCCCGCCGTCCCGGGGGTGTTCGTGGGCTGCGCGCCGGTCGTGGTGGCCGTGCTCGTCCCGGTCCTGGACGGGCGCCGTCCGCAGCGCGCGGTGCTGCGGGGCGCGCTGCTCGTCGCCGCCGGCGCGTTCACCGTGCAGGGCTGGGGTCGTACGGACGGGCCCGGCCTCGCCCTCTCGGCCTGCGCGCTGGGCGGCGAGGTGGGGTTCGCGGTCCTCGCCGCGCCCGTGCTGCGCCCGCTCGGGCCGCGGCTGCTGTCCGCCGTGGTGTGCGGCGTCGCCGCGGCCGAGTCCGCGCTCACCGGCGCCCTCCTCGACGGCGGTGCCTGGCTGCGCCGCCCCGGCGCCACCGAGACCGCCGCGCTGCTGTGGCAGGCCGCGGTCGTCACCGTCGTCGGCTTCGTCTGCTGGTACCGGGGGATGCAGCGGCTCGGCGCTGAGCGCGCCACGCTCTTCTCCGGGCTCATCCCGGTGGCCGCCGCCTGCACCGCCCCGCTCGTCGGCACGGGCACCTACGGGCTCGCGCAGGCCGCGGGCAGCGCCCTGGTGGGCGCCGGGGTCGCCCTGGGCTCCGGTGCGCTCCGCGGACGCGGGTCAGCGGCTGCCGTCGAGGATGACGCGCGCGACCAGCGCCGGGTCGTCGTTCATCGGGCAGTGCCCGCACCCGGGGAGCCGCACCAGCCGGGCGTGCGGGATCATCGTCTTGGCGCGCACGCCCTGGCGGCGCACCAGGAGCCGGTCCCGGGTGCCCCAGGCCACGGTGACCGGCAGGCCCGCGAGGCCGTCGGTGAACCGGACGGTGGTGCCCGCCCGCAGGGTCGCCTCGAAGCCGGTGGCCCCCGCGAGCGCGAGCGTCTCGGCGACCACGGCCTCGGGTGAACGCCGGGCGGGGCGGCCGTAGATGGTGCTGGTCAGCGCCGTGCGGCCGGCCGCGCTGCGGGACAGCCGCTCCACCAGGGGCAGCGGGAGCCGCTGGGAGATGCCCCGCATGGCGAGCAGCACCGCGAAGGCGTAGCGCCGCTCGGCCTCGCTCCAGAAGCCAGCCGGCGACAGGGCGGTGACGGACCGCACGCGCCTCTCGCGGCCCAGCTCCAGGGCCAGCAGGCCGCCCAGGGAGTTGCCGGCCACGTGCGGGCGGTCCAGGTCCAGCGCCTCGAACAGGGCGCCGAGCACGGAGTCGGTCGTGGCCAGGTCGTAGGACAGGCCGGCCGGCAGGCCCGGGGACGCGCCGAAGCCCGGCAGATCCGGGACGATCACCTCGCGCTCCGTGGCGAGGATGTCCACCACCGGGTCCCACGCCTGCCGGTGGTGGCCGATGCCGTGCAGCAGGACCAGCGGTTCACCGCGCCCCACGCGCGCGTAGGACACGGTCACGTCCCGCGGGCCGTGCGCGGTGGGGACCGGGAAGGAGACGGTGGCGGACATGGGGGTGCTCCTCGTCTGGGGGTGCCGACGGACGCCGTAGACAGCTTGTCAGCAATTACTACCCGTCGGTAGCCCCCGGCCGGTTCGCGGGTCACCGCCGCCCGGTCCCCGTGCGCCCCGCTAACGCGCGCGGCGCACCTCGACGTTGAAGTCCGCGTGCCCGAACCGCCCGAAGAGGGTGATCCACAGCGGCAGCAGCATCTCCACGGCCCGCGCCGCGCGGATGCCGCCCAGGTCCAGCACGCGCTCCGCCGGCCAGCCGAACTCGCCGAGCAGCTCGCGCACCTGGTCCTTGGCGCCGTCGTCCTCGCCGCACACGAACAGGTTGTGCTCGCCCGGCACCCGGCCCGGATCCACCATCACCCTGCAGTTGACGGTGTTCAGCGTCTTCACCACGCGCGCGTGCGGGAACTCCCGCTGGATCCGCTCGCCCACGCTGTCGGACTCCACCGGGTCCAGGCGCACCTCGCCCTCCTCGACCGCCAGCGGGTTGGAGACGTCCACCAGGACCTTGCCGTCCAGGTTCTCCGCACCCGCCGCCCGCAGCGCCGCGAGGGCCACCCGGCCGCCCACCGCGTTCACGACCACGTCGGCCGCGGCGGCCGCCTCCGCGAACGTCCCCGCGTGCGCCCGCCCGCCCGCGACCGTGGCCCACTCCCGGGCCACCGGGTTGTCCTTCGCGCGCGCACCGAGGGTCACCTCGTACCCCAGCTCGACGAGCCTGCCCGCCAGCGTGCGGCCCACCTCGCCCGTGCCCGGCACCGCGTACCGCATCGGTCACCTCCCGGACCCCGGCCGCCGGCGGTCCGCCGACATTGTGTTCCGGTCCGTCCCTGGACGAGCCCATTCCGCCCGGCCGCCCCGGGGTGTGTCGGCAGGGCCCCGGTCACCGGCCGGGGACCGGGGATTGGTCTTGACCAAGGGGTACGGCCGTCCTATGGTCGCGTATAAGTGCAACAACCTTTAATAAACAAGGGCGCCAAAAACCGCCGGACCACGGCTCATGCGGAGGACAGGGTGGGGACCACGCAGCTGGAATCGGTGCCGGAACCGAAGTACTGGCATCTCAAGACCGTGCTCAGTGAGGCACTGGACTCCGAGTTCTCGGTCGGTGAGATCCTGCCCAACGAGCGCGATCTCGCCGCCCGCTTCGGGGTGGCCCGGGCCACGCTCCGCCAGGCCCTCGAACAGCTCGAACTGGAGGGCCGGCTGCAGCGCCGCCGCGGCGTCGGCACGACCGTCGCGCCGCCGCGCGTGGGCGTGGCCGTCGGCACCCGCCGGCACGTCTGGCCGGGGGCCGCCGACGACGCCTGGCAGCTCGTGGACTGCGTCCAGGCCGCGCCGCCCGCGGCCGTCGCCGCCGCCCTGGAGACCGGCGCCGGTGAGACCGTGCACACGGTGCGCCGCTCCCGGACGTCCCACGGCCAGCTCGTCGCCACCGAACTGCTCTACGTCCCGGCCGCCTCCGTGCCGGACCTCACCGCGATCGACGCCCCGAACGGCCCGGCACGCGCGCGTGCGGTGCTGCGTGAACTGCAGCGCCTGGACCTGGAGGGCCAGGACCGCGCCGTCGAGCTGGGTTCGGCCCGCGCGGACGACGCGAAGGACCTCGACCGGCTGCCCGGCGCCCCCGTCCTGGTCGTCACCACCCGCTTCCACGCCGAGGGCCGCACCGCCGCCCTCTCCGTGGCCACCTACCGCGCGGACACCTGCCGCCTCACCTTCGGCGACTCACCCGACGTGGAGATACACCACGATCCGGAGCAGCGGGCGTCCTGAACCCGCCCCGCCCCACCGCGCCCCGGGAACTCCACCGGGGCGCGAGGTGTTTCGGCCCCGGCCCGGCTGACTCGGTCCACCCCTGCCCGGTCCTGCACCCCTTCGCCGTCCCGGCCGGCCGCGCGGCACCGCCCTTTCTCGACCCCGCCGTTCAGGCGGTACCCGGCCTCCGTGACCGGTTGCGCGGGGAAGCAGCGGCCGGGCAGGGCAGGCCGGCGGTGGCAGGCGCCGGACGGGCCGCGTCGGTGTGCACCCCGTCCGCGGCGGCGCACCGGCGCGGGTGGTCGCCGGGGCCGGCCCGCTCAGCGGCGTGCCGTCACCGTGCCCTCCACCGCGAAGAGTTGCTCCTCCACGTGGTCGAGGGCCAGCCGGAGCGCGCCGGTCGGCACGGCCGCCTCACCGAGCAGGGACAGCGCGACGCGGGGCGGCCGGAGGCAGTAGCGGGCGAGTTCGCGGCGCAGCGGCTCCAGCACGCCGTCCAGCCCGGCCGCCCAGCCGCCGATCACGACCAGCTCCGGATCGAGCGCGAGCACCAGCGCGGCCACGTCGTGGACGAGTCGCTGGATGAACCGCTCGACGGCCGCCCGGGCCCGCTGGTCGCCCTCCCGGGCGAGCGCGAACACCTCGGCGACGGCCTGCTCGTCCAGCGGGTGCAGCGGCTCGTCGGTGGTGGACAGCAGCGTCTCCGGTGTCGCCTCCCGGCCCAGCAGGTGCAGCGCGCCGATCTCGCCGGCCGCCCCGCCGTACCCCCGGTGCAGCCGCCCGCCGATCAGCGCACCCGCGCCCGGGCTGAGCCCGGCCAGCACGAACACCACGTCGTCGGTCTCCGTCGCCGCGCCCTTCCAGTGCTCGGCGACGGCCGCCGCGTTGGCGTCGTTCTCCACCAGCACCGGGCACTTGAAGGAGCGGCTGAGCCGTTCCCCGAGGCGCAGGCCGGTCCACTCCGGCAGCGCGGTGCCCAGCCGGACCGTTCCGTCGGCCTCCACGATGCCCGGCGTCCCCACCCCGACCGCCCGCAGGGAGTCGCGCGCGATCCCGGCCCGGCGCAGCAGTTCCGCGACCGCGCCGCGCAGCCGGTCCAGCCGCTCGTCCGCCGGTGCGGTCTCGTCGACCTCCTTTGCCTGCGCGCCCAGCACCCGGCCGTCCAGGTCGGACAGCAGCGCGGCCACCCGGTGCGCGCCGATCTCCAGACCGAGCAGGTGCCCGGCCTCCGCCCGGAACCGGAACCGGCGGGCGGGCCGGCCCTGACGGCGTGCGGTGCCCTCCTCGGCGGCCTTCTCCACCACGAGCCCGGCCTCGATGAGCCCTTCCACGACCCCCTCGACGGTCGGCCGGGACAGTCCGGTGACCCGGGTGATCTCGGTGAGCGTCGCGCAGTCCGTGGCACGCAGCGCGTGCAGCACCACCGCCGAGTTGATCCTCCGCAGCAGCGAGGGATCGCCACCGGTCAGCTGCCCCACGGTCCGTCCTCCCAGCTCGCGGGCGTGTTGGGCGGATCGTACTCGGCCCGCGCCACCCCGGCGAGCGCCGGACGGGCGGGATCCCCGGCGGCGGCCGGCACCGGGGAGCCGGGCGGCGCGGCGGCGGGCCTGCTCGCGGGTGCGCGGGCCCTGCCGCGAAAGGGCGCCTGACGGGCCGCCAATTGTCAGTGGGTCCCGCTTTACTGGATCACATGGACATCGCGAACTGTCTTGCCGTGATCGACCGGCTTTGCGCCCGCGAGTTGCCGGCGGAGCACGGCAGGACGGACGTCGGCACGGGCGGGCCCGGCTACCTGACGGCCGCGCTGGAGACCAGCGGCGACTTCCACGAGGACGACGGCACCGAGCGGGAGGAGACGGAGGCGCAGTTCGAGGCCGATCGGGACGCGCTGGGGGAGCGGCTGGCCGAGCGATGGGGGCCGGCGGCCGCGTTCGGCCTGGCCGGGGTGTTCCTGCGCACGATGGCGGGGGAGGAGATACCGGAGCCCTGGGGCACGCTCGCCTCGCACGTCCCGGACGTGCAGGTGTGGCGGGCCGCGGACCGCTGGATAGCCCTGGGCGTGTCCCAGTGGGACGGCGAACTGCCCTTCCAGTTGCTGGCGGTGGTCACCTCCACGGACCCGCCCTGAGCGCGAGCGCGACCCGCTCCAGCCGGAACGCTCTACGTGAGCGCCGCTTCCCGCAGCCGGGCGAACTCCTCCGCCATCGTCGCCGCCGTCCAGTGCGCGTTCAGACCGCTGGGGTTGGGCAGCACCCACACCCGGCTCTCCCCGATGACCCGTTCCTGCGGCCCCACTTGCGCCCTGCGGTCCCCGAACGCGGTCCGGTACGCGGTCACCCCGACCACCGCCAGCCACCTCGGCCGCCGCAGCGCCACCTTGGCCGCCAGCAGCCGCCCGCCCTCGAGGTACTCCTCGGCGGTCAGCTCGTCGGCCCGCGCGGTGGCCCGCGCCACCACGTTCGTGATGCCCAGGCCGTAGGCGAGCAGCTCGTGCTGCTCCGCGGGCTTCAGCAGCCTCGGGGTGAAGCCGGACAGGTGCAGCACCGGCCAGAACCGGTTGCCCGGCCGCGCGAAGTGGTGGCCCGTGGCCGCCGTCAGCAGACCGGGGTTGATGCCGCTGAACAGCACCTGGAGACCGTCCGCGATGACGTCCGGGACGAGCCGGTCGCGGGCGGCCTCCAGGTCGGCCTTGGTGAAGCGGGTCAGAGGATCGCTCCGGGGGTGTAGCCGGCGGCCTCCGGGCGCTGCTTGACGATCTCCTCGATCCGGCCGGCGACCGCACCGACCTGGCCCGCGGCCGCGCCGGTGAAGGACAGCTTGTCCGCCATCAGGGCCGCCAGCTGCTCGCGGTCGAGCGGGAGGCGCTCGTCGGCGGCCAGCTTGTCGAGCAGGTCGTTGCGCTCGGCGCCCTGCTCGCGCATCGCGAGCGCGGTGGCGACGGCGTTCTCCTTGATCGCCTCGTGCGCGACCTCACGGCCCACACCCGCCCGCACGGCGCCCATGAGCACCTTGGTCGTGGCGAGGAACGGCAGGTACCGGTCCAGCTCGCGGGCGACGACGGCCGGGAACGCGCCGAACTCGTCGAGCACCGTCAGGAACGTCTCCAGCAGGCCGTCCAGCGCGAAGAACGCGTCGGGCAGCGCGACCCGGCGCACCACCGAGCAGGACACGTCGCCCTCGTTCCACTGGTCGCCCGCCAGCTCGCCGGTCATGGAGGCGTACCCGCGCAGGATGACCATGAGGCCGTTGACGCGCTCGCAGGAGCGGGTGTTCATCTTGTGCGGCATCGCCGAGGAGCCCACCTGGCCCGGCTTGAAGCCCTCGGTGACCAGCTCGTGCCCGGCCATCAGCCGGATCGTCTTGGCCAGCGAGGACGGCGCCGCCGCCAGCTGCACCAGCGCGGTGACGACCTCGTAGTCCAGCGAGCGCGGGTAGACCTGGCCGACCGAGGTGAACGCCTGCGAGAAGCCCAGGTGCCGCGCGATGCGGTCCTCCAGCTCGGCGAGCCGGGACGCGTCCCCGCCGAGCAGGTCCAGCATGTCCTGCGCCGTGCCCACCGGACCCTTGATGCCGCGCAGCGGGTAGCGGTCCAGCAGCTCCTCGACCCGGCCGTACGCCACCAGCAGCTCGTCGGCGGCGGTCGCGAAGCGCTTGCCGAGGGTGGTGGCCTGCGCGGCGACGTTGTGCGAGCGGCCGGCCATGACCAGCTCGGCGTACTCGCCCGCGAGCCGGCCCAGCCGCGCCAGTACGGCCACCGTGCGGTCGCGCACCAGCTCCAGCGACAGCCGGATCTGCAGCTGCTCGACGTTCTCGGTGAGGTCGCGGGAGGTCATGCCCTTGTGCACGTGCTCGTGCCCGGCGAGGTCGTTGAACTCCTCGATCCGCGCCTTCACGTCGTGCCGGGTGACCTTCTCGCGCTCGGCGATCGAGGCCAGGTCGACGGTGTCGAGGACCCGCTCGTAGTCGGCGATGGCCTCGTCCGGCACCTCGATGCCGAGGTCCTTCTGGGCCCGCAGCACGGCGAGCCAGAGCTGCCGCTCCAGCTTCACCTTCTGCTCGGGCGACCAGAGCGTGGCGAGCTCGGGCGAGGCGTAGCGTCCGGCGAGGACGTTGGGGATGCGGGGCTTGGCGGGCGCAGAAGTCACGTGTCCAGAGTCTACTGGCGGTTCGTGCAGGCCAGCGCCACGGTCCCGTTCGGCGGAAGTTACGAGACCCGCGTCACCCTGCCGCGCTGGCGAGGGTGCTACGCCCCGCCCTCGTACGGCAGCAGGTCGGGCCGCTTCGGGGGCAGGCCGTCGCCGGAGGAGCGGCCGGTCAGGCGGCGGCCTATCCAGGGCAGCAGGTGCTGCCGGGCGAACCGGGCGTCCGCGACCCGGCGGGTCAGCCAGCCCGGCGGCAGCGTGGCCGGCATCGGCGTGTGCCAGTCGGCGTCCTCGGGGTCGTAGCCGAGTGCCTGCCACACCGCCTCGGCGACCCGGCGGTGCCCCTCGGCCGTCAGGTGCAGCCGGTCCACGTCCCACAGGCGCGGGTCGGCGAGCGACGGCGCCCCGTACAGGTCGACCACCAGGGCGCCGTGCTTCCCGGCCAGCTCGTCGACGCAGGCGAACAGCTCCTCCATGCGCGGCCGGAACCGCTCCAGCACCGGCCCCTGCCGGCCCGGGCTGCGCATCAGCACCAGCTGACCGCACGACGGGGCGAGCCGCTCCACCGCCTCGGTCAGCAGGCCCTTCACCCGGCCCATGTCGCACTTGGGGCGCAGCGTGTCGTTGAGGCCGCCGACGAGCGTGACGACGTCGGCCTTCATCGCGGCCGCCACGTCCACCTGCTCGTCGACGATCTGCCGGATCAGCTTCCCGCGCACGGCGAGGTTGGCGTACCGGAAGCCGGGGGTGCGGGCCGCCATCCGGGCGGCGAGGAGGTCGGCCCAGCCCCGGTAGGAGCCGTCGGGGAGCAGGTCCGACATGCCCTCGGTGAAGGAGTCGCCGACCGCGACCAGGCTGGTGTGGGCGGGAGATGCGGGATTCGTCTGCATGGCGACAGCGATGGTAACCCGGCTCCATACCCGCCGGTCGGTCGCCCTCGGGCGGCCGGTGACCCCCCGCCCCGTCACGCCCGTGACGGGGCCGGCGGCGGTCCGCACGCCTCAGGCCGGCTGCCCGAACAGCTGCCGCAGCACGTCCTCCATGGTCACCAGTCCCGCCAGGCGGCCGTCCTCGCCGAGCACGGCCGCCAGGTGGGTGCGGCTGCCCCGCATGGCGGTGAGCACGTCGTCCAGCGGGGTGCCCGCGCGGACGCGCGCGATGGAGCGCATGTCCCGCAGCCGGAACGGCGCGTCCCGGGCGGTGGCGTCGAGCGCGTCCTTGACGTGCAGGTAGCCCACGATCCGGCGGCCCACGTCGACCACCGGGAACCGGGAGAAGCCCGACTCGGCCGACAGCCGCTCCAGCTGTTCCGGGGTGACGCCCACGCGCGCGTAGACCACCCGCTCCAGCGGTACGACCACGTCGCGCACCGGCCGGCTGCCCAGCTCCAGCGCGTCGTGCAGCCGCTCCTGCGCCCGTTCGTCGATGAGGCCGGCCTCGCTGGCGTCCTTGACGATCTCGGCGAGTTCGGTGTCCGTGAAGGTCGCCGCGACCTCGTCCCGCGTCTCCACCCCGAGCAGCTTCAGCAGCCCGTTGGCGAAGGCGTTGACCGTGAAGATCACCGGGCGCAGCGCCCGGGAGAGCGCCACCAGCGGGGGGCCCAGGAAGAGTGCGCTGCGCACCGGTTCGGCGAGCGCGATGTTCTTGGGCACCATCTCGCCCAGCAGCATGTGCAGATAGGTCGCCAGGGCCAGCGCGATCACGAAGGACACCGCGTGCCCCGCGCCCGTGGACACGCCGACCGCGTGGAACACCGGTTCCAGCAGGTGCGCGATGGCCGGCTCGGCGACCACGCCCAGGACCAGTGTGCACAGCGTGATGCCCAGCTGGGCGGCGGCCAGCAGCGCGGAGACGTGCTCCAGGCCCCACAGCACGGCCTTCGCCCGACGGTCGCCCTCCTGGGCGAGCGGGTCGATCTGGGAGCGGCGCACGGAGATCAGCGCGAACTCGGCGCCCACGAAGAAGGCGTTGACGACCAGCGTCGACAGACCGATGAGCAGCTGAACGGCGGTCATCGCGCCCCCTCCGTCCGCTCGTGCCGCCCGGCGGGCCCGGCGGCCTCCTCGTCCGTCAGCGGCGCGCGCAGCAGCACGCGGGCCGCCCGGCGCCCGGAGGCGTCCACGACCTCCAGCCGCCAGCCGGCCACCTCCAGGGTGTCGCCGACCGCGGGTATGCGGCCGAGTTCGGTGGCGACGAGGCCGGCGAGGGTCTCGTACGGCCCCTCGGGCACGCGGAGGCCCACGCGGGCGAGCTGGTCCGTGCGGGCGGCGCCGTCCGCGGCGTACAGCGCCCGGCCGGTGTCGTCGGCGCCCGCCGGGGCGAGGTCGGGCGTCTCGTGCGGGTCGTGCTCGTCGCGCACCTCGCCGACGACCTCCTCGACGATGTCCTCCAGGGTCGCCACCCCGGCCGTGCCGCCGTACTCGTCGATGACGACGGCCATGGTCTGCCTGCCGGACAGCCGGTCCAGGAGCCGGTCGACGGTGAGGGACTGGGGCACCAGCAGCGGCTCGCGCATCACCTGGACGACCCCGCGGCGCGGCCGCTGATCGGCGGGCACCGCCAGGACGTCCTTGATGTGGGCGACGCCGACGACCGAGTCGAGGTTGCCGCGGTAGACCGGGAACCGGGACAGGCCGGTCGCCCGGGTCGCGTTCGCCACGTCCTCGCAGGTCGCCTGGGTGTCCAGGGCGAGGACCTGGACGCGCGGCGTCATCACGTTCGCGGCGGTGAGATCGGCCAGGTTCAGCGTCCGCACGAACAGCTCGGCGGTGTCCGCCTCCAGCGCGCCCGCCTTGGCGGAGTGCCGGGCGAGGGCGGCCAGCTCCTGCGGCCCGCGCGCGGAGGCCAGCTCCTCGGCGGGCTCCACGCCGATCCGGCGCACCACCCGGTTGGCCATGTTGTTCAGGTGCGTGATGAAGGGCCGGAAGGTGGCGCTGAACCAGCGCTGCGCGCTTCCCACCCGCCGGGCCATCGTCAGCGGCGACGAGATCGCCCAGTTCTTCGGCACCAGCTCGCCGACGACCATCAGGAACACCGTCGACAGTGCCGTGCCCAGCACCAGGGCCACCGAACTCGCCGTGGTCGGGGACATCCCGAGCGCCTGGAACGGCCCGGACAGCAGCTTGGCGATCGACGGCTCGGCGAGCATGCCGACCACCAGGTTGGTGACGGTGATGCCGAGCTGCGCGCCGGAGAGCTGGAAGGTCAGGTTCCGTACGGCCTTCAGGGCGCCCTGCGCGCCCCGCTCGCCGCGTTCGGCGGCCCGCTCCAGCTCACCCCGCTCGACCGTGGTCAGCGAGAACTCCGCCGCCACGAAGGCACCGCAGGCGAGCGAGAGCAGGACCGCCACCAGGAGCAGCAGCACTTCGGTCATCGGGTCACCCCCGTCCCATGATCGGGCAGGGCGGGGCGCAACGCGCGGTGTCGCGGACGGGGAGGATCGCCCATGGGCGGACGCTCACAACCTTTCATGCAGGGCCGAGTGCTCCCTCAAGGGTAAAGGATCAGCAAAGAAGTGTGGGGATTCACTCGGCGAGCGGCTTCACCCAGCGCCGCCACCGCTCCTCGGGCGCGTACCCGGCCGCCCGCCAGGCGTGGTGCGCCCGCTCGTTGCCCACCAGCACCATCGCGTCCCCGCGCCGCCCGCCGAGCCGTGCGAACCGCTCCTCGGCGGCGGCCAGCAGTGCCGAGCCGATGCCCTGCCGCCGGTGCTCCGGGTGCACCGCGAGCCGGTACAGGTGGCAGCGCCAGCCGTCGAAGCCCGCGATCACCGTCCCGGCCAGCTCGCCGCCGCGCTCGGCGAGGAGCAGCGCCCCGGGGTCGCGGGCGACCAGCCGCTCCACGCCGTCGCGGTCGTCGCTGATGCTGGTGCCCTCGGCGGCCTTCCGCCAGAAGGCGAGAACGGTGCCGAGATCGGCCGGGCGGGCGGGACGTATGCGCAGTTCGCTCATGCCGCCAGCCCATCACGGGGCCGCGGCCCCGCCCGGGAATTCCATCATGCGGACTCCTCCCGCAGCCGCTCCATGACCGGCGCGAAGGCCTCCATGCACGGCTCCAGGACGGTCAGGTAGGTGAAGCCGAACCGTGCGCGCAGAGCCCGCACCCGCGCGACGAGGTCGTCGAGGGGGCCGGCCAGCACGACGGGCAGGTCCAGGGCCTGGTCGAGGGTCAGCCGCGGCTGCCGTTCCAGCAGGGGCCCGAGCGCGGTCTCCGGGTCGTCGGTGACGGCCACCAGCTGGATCAGCAGGTTCAGCTCGGCGGGCTGCGCCCGGCCGGCCGCCAGTTCCCGGTAGCGGGCCACGCGCTCGGCCACCCCCTCGGCGCCGACCGGTTCCAGCTTCCCGGTGGTGCTGCCCGGCACCAGCCGTGCCCCCGTGAAGCCGACGACGTCCGCGCGCTCGGCGGCCAGCCGCAGCATCCGGTCGCCGTTGCCGCCGAGCAGCAGCGGCACCCGGCGCCCGTGCCCCGCCGCCGCGAGCAGCCGGTCCAGTTCCCCGACCGTGAGCCGGAGGTGATCCACCCGCTCACGCGCGGAGCCGAACGGCAGCCCGGCCGCGTCGTGCTCGGCCCGTACGTAGCCCGTACCGAGCCCCAGTTCCAGGCGGCCGCCGGTCAGCGCGTCGGTGGTGGCGACCTCGCGCGCCAGCAGCGCCGGATTCCAGAAGCCCGCGTTGAGCACCAGCGTGCCCAGCCGGGGCCGCTCGGTCGCCCCGGCGGCCGCCACCAGCGCCGGGAACGGCGCGACCATGCCGAGGTGGTCGGGGACCAGGATCACGTCGTACCCCAGCTCCTCGGCGCGGCGGCACCTGTCCCGCCACTCGGCGGCGGGCGCGGGTGTGAGCAGGTTGACCCCGAAGCGGAACGGGCGCGGCATGAAATCTCCTTCGGAGCAAGGGACTTGGTGCGCGATCGGGTCACGTCCCGCGGCAGGTTCTCACTCGTGCGCGATCGCCGCCAGCACGTTCATCCGGGACGCCCGCAGCGCCGGCAGCAGCGCCGCCACGATGCCCACCACCGCCGAGCCGATCACGACCGCGACGATCGTGCCCCAGGGGATCGCCAGCGCGGTCAGGCCCCGCAGCGCCAGCACCCGCTGCGCGCACACCCCCCACACCAGGCCGAGCCCCAGCCCCAGGACCGCGCCGAACACCGCGATCACCACCGACTCCAGCCGGATCATGCGGCGCAGCTGGCGCCGCCCGAGGCCGATGGCGCGCAGCAGTCCGATCTCCCGGGTGCGCTCCACCACCGACAGCGCGAGGGTGTTGACCACGCCGAGCACGGCGATGACGATCGCCAGCCCGAGCAGCGCGTACACCAGGTACAGCAGCACGGCGATCTGGTCGTGGACGAGCTTCTTGTAGTCGCCCTGGTCGCGCACCTGGACCTGCGGATAGGGCCGCAGTGCCCGCTCCAGGCGGGGGCGCAGCTCCTTGGCGCCGGTGCCGTCGGCCGCGTTGACGTACAGCGCGGAGTCCTGCCCGTCCGGCGCGTACCTCTCCAGGGTCGCCAGGCCGAAGAAGATGCCGCCCTGGGTGCCGAAGCCCTCGCCGGTGTCCATGTCGGTGAGCGCCCCCACGGTCAGGCGCGCCCGGTGTCCGCCCGGGAACTCCACCGGGAGCACGCTGCCGGTCCGCACGCCGTGGTCCGCGGCGAAACCGGCGTCCATGGCGAGGTGCCCGGCGGCCAGCGCGGCGGCCGAGCCGCCCCGCGCGTAGGTGATGTGGGCGACCTCGTCGAGCCCGGGGCCGTACCCGGCGGCCGCCGTTTGCACGCGCCTGCCGTCCGGCAGCCCCACGGCGACCGGGGTGATCCGCTGGCGTACGACCAGCCCGACGCCGCGCGTCGCGGCCACCGTCCGCGCGACCTCCGGGGTGAACGGCGTGAAGTTGGCGTTCTGGACGGTGAAGTCGGCGCCCAGCGTCCTGTCGATCCGCCGGTCGAAGGACGCGGACATCGAGGCGCTCGCCACCGACATCCCGCCGACCAGCGCGAGCCCCACCATGAGCGCGGCGGCGGTCGCCCCCGTGCGGCGCGGGTTGCGCAGGGCGTTGCGCTGGCTCATCCGGCCGACCGAGCCGAACAGCGCGGGGAACGCGCCCCCGAGGACCCGGATCACCGGCCGGACCAGCAGGGGCCCGGCGACGACGGTCGCGATCAGCGTCAGGACCACGCCGAGACCCAGCAGCGCGGCCGCCGGGGCGGTCTTCGAGGCGGCCGCGCAGCCGGCCAGCGCCGCCGCCCCGGCCACCCCGACCACGCCCCCGGCGATCGCCCGGGCCTTCAGCGGCTTGCCCACCCCGGCGACCTCGGCGTCCGCGAGCGCCGCCATCGGCGAGACGGCCGCCGCGCGCCGGGCGGGCAGGTAGGCGGCCACGAAGGTGACGCCCACGCCCACGGCGTACGCCGCCACGGGCGTCCCCCAGCCGATGACCATCTCGGTCGCCTTCAGGTTCATGCCGAAGGCGCCCATCAGGCGGATCAGCCCGAGCGCCAGGCCGATGCCGGCCGCGAGGCCGAGCGTGGAGCCGGCCACGCCGAGCAGGAGCGCCTCGGTGAGCACGGAGCGCCGCACCTGCCGCCGGTCGGCCCCCAGCGCCCGCAGCAGGCCGAGTTCCCGGGTGCGCTGGGCGATCAGCATCGAGAAGGTGTTGACGATCAGGAAGACGCCGACCAGGACCGCGATGCCGGCGAAGCCCAGCATCACGTACTTGATCACGTCCAGGAAGGTGCCGAGGTCGGCCGCCGCCGACTTGGCCTGCTCGCCGGCGGTCCTCAGGTCGTAGGCGCTCGTGCCGAGCGCCGCACGGACGCGGCGTTTGAGCTGTGCGTCGCTCACCCCCGGGGCCGCGTCCACCGAGATGCTCGTCGCCCGGGCGGCGGAGCCGAGCAGCTCGCGGCCGGCCACCGCCGGGTCGAGCCAGACGCGGGCCGAGCCCGGGTTGGTGGTGGTGAACGCGGCGATGCCGACGACCCGCACCCGGAACGTGCCCGGCCGCGCCTGGACCGTCAGCGGGTCGCCGATCCGTACGTGCTTCCGGGCGGCGGTGTCCGCGTCGAGCAGCGCCTCTCCCGCGCCGTGCGGGGCGTGGCCCGAGGTGAGCCGCACCGGGCTGCGGCGGGTGACGTACCAGGAGCCGGCCAGGGTGGGCGCGCCGTTGGGCGGACCGACCGACGTCTGATGGCGGTCGACCACCACGATGTTGCGCACCGACACGTCCGCGCGGGCCGCCGCGACCCCGCGGGCCTTCAGCACGCGGTCCCGGAGGGCCGCGGGCACGGTCTGCACCGCGCCGGTCGGCACGGGCGACCTCAGGTCCTGCTTCGCCTCGACCGTCACGTCGGCGGCGGTCGAGGCGAACAGCCGGTCGAAGGTGCGGGACACGGTGTCGGAGAAGATCAGGCTGCCCGCGACGAACGCCACCGACAGCACGACGGCCAGCGCCGACAGCGCCAGCCGGCCCTTGTGCGCGAGGAAGCTCCGCAAGGTCGCTCTGAGCACGGGGTCAGTCCTCCAGGACGGGGCCGCCGTCGCCGAGCCGTCCGCGCACCGCGTCGAACGCCTTCATGCGCTCCAGGACGGTCTCCGCCGTCGGCCGTTCCATCTCGTCCACGATCCGCCCGTCGGCGAGGAAGAGCACCAGGTCGGAGTGGGCGGCGGCGCCCGGGTCGTGGGTGACCATCACCACGGTCTGCCCGAGGTCGTCCACGGCGCCCCGCAGGAAGCCCAGCACCTCCAGGCCCGCCCGCGAGTCCAGGTTGCCCGTCGGCTCGTCGGCGAAGATCAGCTCGGGCCGGGACACCAGCGCCCGCGCGCAGGCGACCCGCTGCTGCTGACCGCCGGAGAGCTGCGCCGGGCGGTGGGTCAGCCGGTCGCGCAGCCCGAGGGTGTCGACGACCTGGTCCAGCCACCGCGGATCCGGTCTGCGGCCCGCGATGTCCATGGGCAGGGTGATGTTCTCGGCCGCGTTCAGCGTCGGGATCAGGTTGAACGACTGGAACATGAAGCCGATCCGGTCCCGCCTGAGCCGGGTCAGTTCACCGTCCTTCAGACCGGTGATCTCCGTGTCACCGAGCCACACCCGGCCGGCCGAGACGCTGTCCAGGCCCGCCAGGCAGTGCATCAGCGTCGACTTCCCCGAGCCGGAGGGGCCCATCACGGCGGTGAACCGGCCGCGCGCGATGTCCACGTCCACCGAGTCCAGGGCGAGCACGGCCGTCTCGCCCGAGCCGTAGGCCTTGGTCAGCCCCCGCGCGCGGGCCGCGGTCCCGGCGTCCGGCGCCCGGCCCGGCGCGTGTTCCGCAGCTGGTGTGGACAAGGCGGCCTCCCGGTCGTCGACTCCCTCGTGTCTGCCTCGCTCCGGCCGAGCCTAGTGTGACCCGCCCCACAGCAGGAACGCCTCCCCGCGCCGGCGGCGCGCCCCCGGGCGCCCTTGCCGCTGCTAGCAGGCGAGCGCTAGCGTCGAGGTATGGCGAAGACCCAGCTGAACGTGCGCGTGGACGAGGACACCGCCCGCGCGGCCCGCGAGCGCGCGCTGGCGCGCGGCCTGAGCGTCAACCGCTACATCGAGGAGCTGGTCAGACAGGACGCCGGGGAGGCCGGCCGCACCTTCGTGGACGCCGCCGCCGACTTCATGAAGCAGTACGAGTCCGTGTTCGCCGAGGAGTTCGCCGAGACACGCGGCACCGGCACCGGTTCCGGCGAGGCCCGCAGCTGATCCCTTGAACGATCTCAGCATCGACCTCGCCTGGCTGCTCATGCTCGCCGAACAGAAGACGCCCGGGGACCCGCAGGTCGCCGACTGGGGCGCGCTCGTCGCCGCCGTCGCCCGCCACCAGGCCGAGATATTCGGCGTGCCCGTCTACGACGGCCCGCACGCGCGCGCCGCCGCGCTGCTCCAGCTCCTCATCCGCGTGCCGGCGCTGGAGCGCTCCAACGCCCTGTTCGCCTCCGCCGTCGCCTACGGCTACCTGGTCGCCTGCGGCCTGAAGATCGCCGTCACGCCCGAGCAGGTCCGCGACCTGGCCCGGCTGGTGCACAGCGGTGGCGCGAGCGTCGACGACATCGCCCAGGAGCTGCGCCGCTGGAGCCTCTGACTGCCCGGAGCCGGCACATCACCGCCCGCGGATCACCGCGCCTCCGGCTCGTCGGGCCGCCAGGCCGTGCCGAACGCGCAGTAGGAGGCGGGCAGTGCCGGGCCCCGCTCCGGCAGCACCATCCGCCGCAGCGGGCCGAGCGCGAAGCCGGCCTCGCGCAGGGCGGCCACCGGGTCCCGGGACAGGTGACAGCCGCCGCTCAGCGCCGGCCACAGCGTGCGGTCCAGGGCGCGCTGGGTCAGCCTCATCGCCCGGCCGCCGCCCCGCCCGTGCTCGAAGAACCGCACCTCGCCGCCGGGCCGGAGCACCCGCCGCACCTCGCCCAGCGCCCGCTCCACGTCCCGCACGCTGCACAGCACCAGCGACAGCACGACCGCGTCGAAGGCCTCGCTCTTCACCGGCAGCGCCTCCGCCGTCCCGGGCACCACGTCGACCGGCACCCGGGCGCGCAGCGCCGCCTCCAGCGCCAGCCGCCTGAGCAGCGGTTCCGGTTCGATCGCCACGACCTCCGCGACCGTCCCCGGGTAGTGGCCGAAGTTCAGCCCGTTGCCCGCGCCGATCTCGATCACCCGCCCGGACAGTCCCACGAGCAGCCGCTCGCGCACCCCCGCCAGGCCCAGCCCGGTCTCCGCGCGCACACTGGCGCGGGCGTAGCAGCGGGCGAACAGCGGGTGATGGACAGGACTTCGCGCCACCTTGCCGGAACCGGCCGACGACAGCCGCATGGCAACCTCCCGGGGGACGGGCCTACGGGAATTGTCCCCCGGGAAACCCCACCGCACCCCCGCCGAACACGCCACGCCCGCAGACCCACCGCGAAGGCCCCCGGGATGCGAAACGCCTCCGCGCGCCGGATGCCGGTCGAGCGAGGCCGGTCAACCTGGCTCGGGGGCGCGGGAGTCGACGGGGGCGGCCTGTCGTGGTCGGCGGGCAGCGGGCGCTGGTGGCCTTGGGCAGGACCGTTTGATCGGGTCCCGCAGGGCGCTGCGGCGTCTTCGCTGCCGGAGTCGCACCGCCCGTCGCGGCGCCCATGATCCCTGCGGCGCCACGCGGGTCTGGAAGGCTTCCGCGCGCCAGACGCCGGTCAGCCGCGGGCCGACGGCCGCCCCGACCTGCCGGCGTGGGAGTCGGTGGGGCGGCCTGTCGTGGTCGGCGGCCAGCGGGCGCTGGTCGCCTTGTGCAGGGCCATGGCGCTCGGGTCCGGCAGGGCGCCGGGGCGTCGTCGCTGCCCGAGCCGGACCGCGCGTCGCGGGGCTCACGGCCCCTGCGGCGCCTCGCGGATTGCGAACGCCTGGGCGTCCCAGGTGCCGTCCAGGCGCGGGCTCAGCCAACCGGGCGCCGCCGCCCGGAAGTCGGCCGGTGGCAGTGTTCCGGCGCCGGCGGGCAGGGCGCCGAGCAGCGGGGTGCCGGACACCTCCGGCAGGTCGGCGACGTTGCAGCGGCAGGCGAGGTCGGGGTCGCTCGGCCAGCTGCCGATCACCACCCCGGCCGGCTCCAGGCCCCGCGCGCGCAGCTCACGTGCCGTCAGCTCCGTGCTGTTGAGCGTGCCCAGGCCGGCGGGGGCGACCACCAGCACCGGCGCGTCCAGCAGCCGGGCGACGTCCGCCAGCGTGCCGCCCTCCGCGTCGAACCGTACGAGCAGCCCGCCCGCCCCCTCGACCAGCACCAGATCGTGCTCGGTGGCCAGCTTGGCCGCCGCCTCGGCCACCTCCTGCGGGCGCACCGGGGGCATCCCGGCCCGCCGGGCCGCCGTCCCCGGCGCCAACGGCTCGGGGAAGCGGGCCATCTCCGCGGCCGTCAAAGGGCCCGCGAGACGCGCGACCTCGTCCGCGTCCCCGCGCTCGTCCGGCCGTACACCCGTCTGGGCCGCCTTCAGCACGGCCACCGACCGCCCGGCCGCGAGCGCCGCCGCGGCGACGGCCGCGGTCGTGACCGTCTTGCCGACCTCCGTGCCCGTCCCCGTGATCACCAGTACCGGCATGTCATCCCTCCCGCGCCGCGGCGCACACCGCGCGCGCGATCCGTGCCACGTCCTCGTCCGAGGTGACGTACGGCGGCATCGTGTAGACCAGGTCGCGGAACGGGCGCAGCCACACGCCCTCCCGCACGGCGGCCCGGGTGGCCGCGGCCATGTCCACCTCGTGGTCGAGCTGGACCACCCCGATGGCGCCCAGGACCCGCACGTCCTTCACGCCCGGCAGACCGGCCGCGGGCGCCAGCCCCGCCCGCAGGCCCGCCTCGATCCGCCCGACCTCCGCCCGCCAGTCCTGGCCGAGCAGCAGCTCCACCGAGGCACAGGCCACGGCCGCCGCCAGCGGATTGCCCATGAACGTCGGGCCGTGCGCGAGCACCGGCACCGCGCCGCGCGAGATGCCGTCGGCCACCCGTGCGGTGCACAACGTGGCCGCCATGGTGAGGTAACCGCCGGTCAGCGCCTTGCCCACGCACATCACATCGGGCGTGACGCCGGCGTGGCCGGCCGCGAACAGCTCGCCGGTCCGCCCGAACCCGGTGGCGATCTCGTCGAACACCAGCAGCACGTCGTGCGCGTCGCACGCCTCGCGCAGCACCCGCAGGTACGCGGGGGAGTGGAACCGCATGCCGCCCGCGCCCTGCACCACCGGCTCCACGATCACGGCGGCGAGTTCGCCGGCGTGCCGCTCGACCGCCGAGCGCAACTGCTCCGCGTACGCCTCGTCGTAGTCCGCCGGCGGCGCGTCCACGAACGCCTGCCGGGGCAGGACCCCGCTCCACAGCTCGTGCATCCCGCCCTCGGGGTCGCACACCGACATCGGGTGCCAGGTGTCGCCGTGGTAACCGCCCCGCCAGGTCAGCAGCCGCTGCTTCGCGGGCCGGCCGAGGGAACGCCAGTACTGCAGGCACATCTTCGCCGCCACCTCGACCGACACGGAGCCCGAGTCGGCGAGGAACACGTGCTCCAGGCCTTCGGGCGACATGTCGACAAGGAGCTTCGCCAGCCGTACGGCGGGCTCGTGCGTGAGGCCGCCGAACATGACGTGGCTCATCCGCCCGAGCTGCCGGTGCGCCGCCTCGTTGAGGACGGGGTGGTTGTAGCCGTGGATGGCCGACCACCACGAGGACATGCCGTCGACCAGTTCACCCGAGCCGTCCGCGAGCCGCAGCCGGACCCCGCTCGCCGACTCCACGACGAGCGGTTCGGCACGCCCCGGCATCGGGCCGTACGGATGCCACACGTGCCGCCGGTCCAGCTCGAGCAGCTCGGGCACGCCCAGCTCAGGCATTGGGCGCGAGGTCCGTTCCGGCACCCCGGCGGCGGACGGCGACGAGATCGGTGCGCGGCTGGTCCGCGGCGGCCGCGGGCGCGGACGCGGCGGCGGCCGCCGTACCGCAGACACCGCCGCCCTCGTGCGCCCCGCAGCCGGCCTCGGCGTGCGTGCCGCACTCCGCCTCGCCGTGCGAACCGCAGCCCGTCCGCGCGTGCGAGCCGCAGCCGCTGCCCGCCGCCGCGCGGTGCTCCGGCAGGGTCACCTCGCCGGCGCCCTCCACCTCGAACCCGGCGTCCGCGATCATCTCCAGGTCGGCCTTGCCCGCCTGGCCCTCGCTCGTGAGGTAGTCCCCGAGGAAGATCGAGTTGGCCAGGTGCAGCGCGAGCGGCTGCATCGTGCGCAGGTGGACCTCGCGGCCGCCCGCGATGCGCACCTCGACGTCCGGGCAGACGAACCGCACCATCGCCAGGATGCGCAGGCAGCGCTGCGGGGTGAGGTTCCACTCCTTGGCGAGCGGGGTGCCCTCGAACGGGATCAGGAAGTTCACCGGGACGGAGTCGGGGTCCAGCTCGCGCAGCGAGAACACCACGTCCACCAGGTCCTCGTCGCTCTCGCCCATGCCGGCGATGAGACCGGAGCAGGCGGACAGCCCGGCGGCGTGCGCCTTGTGCACCGTGTCCACCCGGTCGGCGTACGTGTGGGTGCTGGTGATGTCCCCGTACGTGGCCTCGGAGGTGTTCAGGTTGTGGTTGTAGGCGTCCGCGCCCGCCTCGCGCAGCCGCTCGGCCTGGCCGTCGGAGAGCAGGCCCAGGCAGGCGCACACCTCGACGCCCTCGTTCTGGTCCTTGATGGCCTTGATGGTCTCGGAGACCCGGTCCACGTCCCGGTCCGTCGGGCCGCGCCCGGACGCCACCAGGCAGACCCGCTTGGCGCCGCCGGCCAGGCCCGCCGCGGCGGCGTCCGAGGCCTCCTCGGGCTTGAGCCAGGTGTACTTCAGGATGCCGGCCGTGGAGCCCAGCCGCTGCGAGCAGTAGGAGCAGTCCTCCGGGCACAGACCGGACTTGAGGTTGACCAGGTAGTTGAGTTTCACGCGCCGGCCGAACCAGTGCCGGCGCACCTTGCCGGCCGCGGCCACCACATCGAGCAGATCGTCGTCGGAGGTGGCGAGCACGGCGAGTGCTTCCTCGCGGGTCGGCAGCTCGCGCCGAAGCCCCTTGTCCACCAGCGTGTTCAGCAGGTCCATGAGCCCTGATCCTGTCCTACGGGACCGCCCCGGGCCAAGGAGGGTCCGGACAACAGCGGGCGGTTCGCCGTGTGGGTATTGCCACACCATGGGTGGGCGGCCGTGCCGCTATGGTCTGTCCGCTACCTACAAAAGCACCGGAGGACCCATGGCGTTCGGCTGGATCGACGGGCAGGCCGAAGCGCGGCGGCGCGCCGGGCTCGTACGGACCCTGCGCCCGCGCCCCGCCGACTCACCCCTGCTGGACCTGGCGAGCAACGACTACCTGGGCCTCGCCCACCATCCCGAGACCGCCGAGGGGGCCGCCCGGGCCGCCCGGACCTGGGGCGGCGGCGCCACCGGCTCCCGGCTGGTCACCGGCACCACCGAGCTGCACACCGAGCTCGAGCGCGAACTCGCGGACTTCTGCGGCGTCGAGGCGGCCCTGGTGTTCTCCTCCGGCTACGCCGCCAACCTGGCCGCGGTCACGGCGCTCGGGCCGCACGGCTCGCTCGTCGTCTCCGACGCGGGCAACCACGCCTCGCTCATCGACGGCTGCCGGCTCGCCCGGGGCACCACCCAGGTCGTGGGACACGCCGACCCGGACGCCGTGCGCAAGGCGCTCGGCACCCACGAAGGAGCGGCGGTCGTCGTCTCCGACACCGTCTTCTCCGTCGACGGGGACGCGGCTCCGCTGGCCGCACTGGCCGCGGTGTGCCGGGAGTACGGGGCCGGGCTCGTCGTGGACGACGCCCACGGGCTCGGGGTCCTCGGCGACGGCGGCCGGGGCGCGCCCCACGCGGCCGGGCTGGCGGGCGCCGGCGACGTGGTCGTCACCGCCACGCTGTCCAAGTCGCTGGGCAGCCAGGGCGGGGTGGTGCTCGGTCCGGCGCGGGTGATCGACCATCTGGTCAACGAGGCCCGGACGTTCATCTTCGACACGGGCCTGGCACCGGCGGCGGTGGGCGCGGCACTCGCCGCCCTGCGCCTGCTGCGCCGCGAGCCGCAGCGGGCGGCCCGGGCCCGGCAGGTCGCCGCCGAGCTGCACGCACGGCTGACCGCCGCGGGCCTGGAGGCGGTACGACCGGACGCCGCGGTGGTCTCCGTGCGGGCACCGTCCCCGGAACAGGCCGTGCGCTGGGCGGCCGACTGCCGTACCGCGGGGCTGGCCGTGGGCTGCTTCCGCCCACCTTCCGTACCCGACGGCATCTCACGGCTGCGGCTGACCGCCCGCGCCGACCTGTCCGGGGCCGAGATCGAACGCGCTGTACGAGTGATCGGCGAGACTCGACCATGAGTCGGCGTGACACGGCCGGGCATCGCGCGAAGAACGACCGGAACTGATCAGTTCATCCGAGCAGGGCCAGGAACCCCGCCCAGCTCCCGGGGGAGAAGAGCAGCGCGGGTCCGGCCGGGTCCTTGGAGTCGCGCACGGCGAGCAGTCCGGCCCCGGGGCCGGAGCGCGGCCGGGCCGTCTCCACGCAGTTGTTGGCTCCCGTGCTGTAGCTGCTGCGCAGCCAGCGCACGTCGTGCAGATCGGTACTGGCAGGGACGTTCCGAGGCAGTGCGGTCATGGTGCCTCCTTACGCGCCGTCACCTATCCCGGCGATGTAATCCAACGAGTCCGCAGGGGAAAGGGCGTGGATCCGAAGGGTGTCGAAGGCCTCCGAGTAGGCCTTGAGGTCTTCTTTCCGTTCGAGATAGAGGCTACTCGTCAACTGGTCGACAACAACCACGTCCAGATCAGAAGTGCTCGGAAATGAGAAGATAACGAAAGGCCCGGTGAGACCGACATGTGCTCCCGCGGCGAACGGCAGCACCTGGAGCCGCACCTGCGGCAGCCGCGCGGCCTCCAGGAGCCGTTCCAGCTGGCGCGCCATCACCTTCGGCCCGCCCACCTCCCGCCGCAGCACGGCCTCGTCCAGGACGGCGCTCAGCTCCAGCGGCGGATCCGAGCGCAGCACGTCCTGCCTGGCCAGCCGGACCTCCACCAGCGCGTCCAGCCGCTCCTCGTCGACGCCCTCCACGGCCGCCCGGGTCACCGCGCGCGCGTACTCGGGCGTCTGCAGCAGGCCGGGCACCACCGTGGTCTCCAGGGTGCGCATCGCGCTCGCCTGCGACTCCAGGCTGATGAAGTCCCGGTACGTGGGCGGCAGGATCCCCCGGTAGGCGTGCCACCAGCGGCTGCGGCCGCCCGCGCCCTCCGACCCCGCCAGCATCAGCAGCAGCTCGCGCAGCTGGCGGTCCCGCACGTCGTAGGCGTCCAGGAGTAACCGCACATCGGCCGGCTTCGCGCCACTGGCGCCGGTCTCGATACGGCTGACCTTCGACTGGTGCCAGCCCACCAGACGGGCCGCATCGCCACTGGTGAGTCCCGCTCCGGTGCGCAGCGTACGCAGTTCCGCACCCAGTTTGCGGCGGCGTACTGCCGGCCCGTTCTGCATGGGCTTCTCCTTACTCCTGACGGGCCACCCAAATACGGTTACGCGTCGCAGAGTTCACCGCTTTGAGCGACAGATATATGCATATCCCGGTGGAACGCTCCCCTGACCGGTCCGCTGATGGCAGTCTGACGAGCAAGCACCAGTCCGGGACCGTACTCGAACCATCCGCTCTTCGTCGGACTGCGGTCGACTGCGGTCCCGTGGGAAAGGGACGACGTCGCCATGGCAGACCATCTGGAAGCATCCGTCACTCTGCCGAGCGATCCCGCCTCGGTCTCCGCCGCCCGCTCCTACGTGGTGTGCACCCTCGCGGAGTGGGGCCTGCCGTCCGACACCGACACGGCCGACACCGTGCGGCTCATCGTCTCCGAACTCGCCACCAACGCCGTACAGCACACTTTCGGGCAGTCACCCACCTTCACGGTGGACATCGCGCTGGACCGTGACGAACACTTGCGCATCGGCGTCACGGACAGCCATCCCCGCTTCCCGAAGCGGCTGCCCGCCGCGGTCCAGCAGGACAACGGCCGCGGCATGGTCATCATCCGCTGGCTCACCGCGGAGTGCGGCGGCAGACTCCACATCCGCCCCACCCGCGAAGGCGGCAAGACGGTCTCCATCGAGCTGCCCTGGACGTTAGCGGCGGGGGTGGTCGGCGCGGCGGGCCGGGAGAATCCCTAGCCCTCTACGGGGGGGAGAGAGGGGAGGACAGACAGGGCGGGAGTGCCGGGGGGTGGGGAACCGGGGCATCCGCCTGGGAGCCCCCCAAAGGCGGGAGCGCCGCGTGACGACGACCGTGGCGGCGACGGGAGTGGCGCGGGTCGCGGCCGGGAGGGCGGGAAACCCGGGCATCGGTCTGCGAGCTTCTCAAGGGCGGGGGCAGTGCGGGCAGTGCGGGACGACGAGCGTGACGGCAACGCTCGCGGCGCGGGCGGGGGACCGGGCAGACGCCGGTGAGCTTCGCAAGGACGAGGCGCTGCGGGACGATGACCGCGGCGGCAACGCGCACGGCGGCCGGACCGGCGGGCCGTGGCAGATCGCACGGGGCCGGTAGACGAGCTGGGGGGACAGCTACGCGTGAGCCCTCCAAGGGCGAAGGCGCCGTGTGACGACGGCCGATGCGGCACGCCGGCGGCGGACGGCGCCTGGACGGGCGGGTCGTGACAGATCTCGCCGGGGCCGGTGGGCGCGATGCCGGGACACCTGTGCGTGCGCCCTTCAAGGGTGAAGGCGCCGTGTGACGACGGCCGATGCGGCACGCCGGCGGCGGACGGCGC
>NZ_KQ948852.1:492455-586041 GCF_001514215.1 Streptomyces bungoensis | reverse complement strand
ACCCGCCGGGGCCGGTGGGCGCGATGCCGGGACACCTGTGCGTGCGCCCTTCAAGGGTGAAGGCGTCGCGTGACGGCGGCCGGCGCGGCAACGGCGGCGGCGCGGACGGCGGCTGGACGGGCGGGTCGTGACAGACCCCGTCAGGGGCGGGGGCAGGGAATCGCGGCACCCTCTGTGGGGCGCTCGGCCGACCGGGCTACGGGCCGGGCGGCACCGCCGGGCCCGTGTCGGCGGCATCCGTCAGGCCGTGCCGGGGTGGAGAAACGGACCGGCCCCTGGGATCCGTTCCTCGCGACCGCGACCGCGACCGCGACCGCAGCCGCGCCCGTCGATCGCCCCCCGGCGAGGGGCGACGCTCGTCCCGGAGCAGGCGCGTGCGGGCGGCATTGCGCGTCGCGCCGGGCGGCCCGAGCCCGTACCGGCGCGGTGCGGCGCACCGGCTCGTCGTCCACGGACTGCCGGAGGGGCGGTCCCCGTGGAGTGCGGCCCGCCCGGCCCTACCGTGCTCCAGGCGCCCGCCAGGCCCCCGCGGCCAGGCGAGGCGCCGCGCCGCCCCGGGGCCGGAGCCGCTCGTGCGCTCAGGGTCAGCTGACGCGGCCGTACCAGACGCTCCTGGTCCAGATCTTCTGCAGCCTCACCACGTCCCCGGTCTTCGGGGCGTGCCAGATCTTCCCGTGCCCGGCGTAGATGCCGACGTGGTAGACGTTGGAACCCGAGTGGAAGAACACCAGGTCACCGGCCTTGCGGTGGCCGGCGGAGATGTGGTGCGTCTTGTTGTACTGCTGGGCGGCGGTACGCGGCAGCTTCTTGCCCGCCTTCTTGAACGAGTACAGCGTCAGCCCCGAGCAGTCGAACCGGCGCGGCCCGGTGGCCCCCCAGGAGTACGGCGCGCCCTTCTTGGACGCAGCGACCTGGAGCGCCTTGGACGCGATGGTCGCCGCCGAGGCGTCGGCGGAGAGACCCGGGACCGCGATCGAGCCGCCCACGGCGGCGAGGGTGAGTGCCGAGGCCGTGCCGGCCCGGGCCATCAGCGACGGGACACGATTGAGCGCAGTCATGCGCAACCCTTCGTCAGCCGCCTGTGAAGGATGACCTGTCGGATTCGGGCTGGCGAAGTTGCCCGGCCGCGTTGCCGCGGCTTCACCCCAAGGGCTGCTCGGCCCGGCCGCCCGTCTGCGACGAACGTCCGTTCCGGCGACCCGTCTTGCTCGGGTCCTCCACTCCTGCCGATCCACTCCTGTCGACCGGTCGTCCGGGCGGCGGCAGGACTCGGCGTCCGCCCGGACCGCCCCGCCGCGGTGGCGGGGGCTTGTCGTCAGTCACGGATCTTCACCCACACCTGTCCGAAAATCCCAACGGAACCGCGACTTTGTGGCGTTACTCACCACTCGCCCGTTCGAGTGGACATTGCTCCGTTCGAGCCGCCGTCAAATCCCCTACGTAGCACCGGACCTGGGCAAAAGCACCCTCCGACGACCTTCGCGAGGGGGCGGTGCGCAAGTCGGGAGGGCCGGAAACCCGTCCATCAATACGCCGCCCGGCCGTAAGTCGTTCGGCGCGTTTCGAGTCCGGCCCGCGCGGCACCCTCGACACCGGGACGCCGCCGGGCCGGACGGGCGTCCCGCTCAGCCCGGGCCGTCCGGCGGGAGCGCGACGCGCGCGGTGCGGCGCTCGCCGTCCAGCACCCGCAGCGCCCGTGCCAGCGTGTCCCCGTGCAGCTCCGTCTCGCCCCGACGGTGCATCAGGGTCAGCGCGTCGCACAGACGGGCCGCCGTGCGCTCCAGGGCCTGCGCCGCGCGCAGCGCGCGGTAGGTGTCCCCGGGCCGCGCCGGGTTGATCCGGCCCAGCAGGTCCACCACCTCCAGGTAACGGTCGATCAGCTCGCCCTCGGCGCGCGTCAGCGCGGGCAGCGGCGGGAGCTCCGGTTGCAGCATCGGCGGCTCACCCGGCGTGCCGGGCGCCGGAGGTGTCCCCGCGGTGGGGGACGACACCGTCCACCAGGCCGTACGCCACCGCGCCCGGCGCGTCCAGCACCAGGTCGCGCTCCAGGTCCCGGCGGACCTGCTCCGCGGTGCGCCCCGTGTGCCGGCCGAGCATCTCCTCCATCAGGTCGCGCGTGCGGGCCAGCTCCCCGGCCTGGATGACGAGGTCGCTCGGCTGCCCCTGGACCGGCTCGGGCAGCGCGGGCTGACGCAGCACCATGCGGGCGCCCGGCAGCGTGAACCGCTTGCCCGGGGTGCCGGCCGCGAGCAGCACCGCGGCTACCGAGGCGGCCTGGCCCAGGCAGTAGGTCTCCACGTCGCAGCCGACGTACCGCATCGTGTCGTAGACCGCCGTCATCGCGCTGAACGAGCCGCCCGGGCAGTTGAGGTACAGCGTGATGTCCCGGTCCGGGGCCGCGTGCTCCAGGTGCATGAACTGGGTGATGACGTCGGTCGCCGCCGAGTCGTCGAGGGGCGTGCCGAGGAAGACGACCCGGTTCTCGAACAGCTTGGAGTAGGGGTCCAGCGAGCGCTGCCCCGTGCTCGTGCGCTCGGTGAACTCGGGCAGGACGTGACGGGCGGACGGTCGGGTCATGGGCATACCCCTCCTCGGGACGGAGCCGCCGCGGCCCCGCTTCTGTAAAAAATGTACAGGACGTACCTGACGTACGATGGGTGGTATGGCCTACGAGATTCCGGTGACGCAAGCCAGGGCTGAGCTCGCCGACCTGATCAACCGGGTGGTGTACGGCGGGGAGCGCGTCGTCGTGACGCGGCACGGCAAGCCCCTGGTCGCGCTCGTCTCGGCCGACGACCTGGAGCGGCTCGACGCGCTGGACGAGCCGGCCGGCGAGCAGGTGGTCAGCTCCGTGTCCGGGGTGCGCGAGGCCACCCCCGCCGCCCGGGAGCGGCAGCGCTTCGGCATCGCCGCCGAGCACCGGCGGCCCGGCGCCTCCTGACGCGTATGCGCCGGCCCATCGTCCGGTCATGCACAGGCCAAGATCCGGTTAACGTCCCTGAAACTCGGGCGAACTAGCCTGCCCATCCACGCGACCAGGGGTTTTTCTGCCTGTGTCGACCACGGACTGGGAGGTGGGACGTGCACCTGACCCCGCACGAGCAGGAGCGGTTGCTGATCCATGTGGCGGCCGACGTGGCCGAGAGGCGCAGGGCCCGCGGGCTCAGGCTGAACCACCCGGAGGCGGTCGCCCTCATCACGTCGCACCTCCTCGAGGGCGCCCGGGACGGCCGTACGGTCGCCGAACTGATGTCGTCCGGCCGTGCGCTCCTCACCCGGGACGACGTGATGGACGGCGTCCCGGAGATGATCCACGACGTGCAGGTGGAGGCCACCTTCCCGGACGGCACCAAGCTCGTCACCGTCCACGACCCGATCGTCTGAGGGGCCCGCGATGATTCCCGGAGAGGTGCTCTTCGCGGCCGGCCCCGTCGCCTTCAACGAAGGCCGTGAGGTCACCCGGCTCACCGTCCTCAACGCCGCCGACCGCCCGGTCCAGGTCGGCTCCCACTACCACTTCGCCGAGGCCAACCCGGGCCTGGAGTTCGACCGCGCCGCCGCCCGCGGCAGGCGGCTCAACGTCGCCGCCGGCACCGCCGTGCGCTTCGAGCCCGGCATCCCCGCCGAGGTGGAACTCGTGCCGCTCACCGGCGCCCGGATCGTGCCGGGGCTGCGCGGGGAGACCGGAGGTGCCCTCGATGCCTGAGATCTCCCGCGCCGCCTACGCCGACCTGTTCGGCCCCACCACCGGCGACCGCATCCGGCTCGCCGACACCGACCTGCTCGTCGAGATCGAGGAGGACCGCTCCGGCGGCCCCGGGCGCGCCGGGGACGAGGCGGTCTTCGGCGGCGGCAAGGTCATCCGCGAGTCCATGGGCCAGTCCCGGGCCACCCGCGCCGACGGCACCCCCGACACCGTGATCACCGGCGCCGTCGTCGTCGACCACTGGGGCGTCGTCAAGGCCGACATCGGCATCCGGGACGGCCGGATCACCGGCATCGGCAAGGCCGGCAACCCCGACACCATGGACGGCGTCCACCCCGACCTCGTCATCGGCCCCGAGACGGAGGTCATCGCGGGCAACGGGCGGATCCTGACCGCCGGGGCCATCGACGCGCACGTCCACTTCATCTGCCCGCAAGTAGCCGACGAGGCGCTCGCCGCGGGCGTCACCACCCTGGTCGGCGGCGGCACCGGACCGGCCGAGGGCTCCAAGGCCACCACCGTGACACCCGGCCCCTGGCACCTGGCCCGCATGTTCGAGGCGATGGAGCACTACCCGCTCAACATCGGCTTCCTCGGCAAGGGCAACACCGTCTCGCACGAGGCGATGCTGTCGCAGATCCGCGGCGGCGCGGTCGGGCTGAAGCTGCACGAGGACTGGGGGTCCACCCCGGCCGTCATCGACGCCGCGCTCACCGTGGCCGACCGCACCGGCATCCAGGTCGCGATCCACACCGACACCCTCAACGAGGCCGGTTTCGTCGGCGACACGCTCGCCGCGATCGCCGGGCGGGGCATCCACGCGTACCACACCGAGGGCGCCGGCGGCGGGCACGCGCCCGACATCATGACGGTCGTCTCCGCGCCGCACGTGCTGCCGAGCTCCACCAACCCCACCCGGCCGTACACCGTCAACACCGTCGAGGAGCACCTCGACATGCTGATGGTGTGCCACCACCTGAACCCGGCGGTCCCGGAGGACCTGGCCTTCGCCGAGTCACGGATCCGGCCGTCGACGATCGGGGCCGAGGACGTCCTGCACGACCTGGGCGCCATCTCCATCATCTCCTCGGACTCCCAGGCCATGGGCCGGGTCGGCGAGGTGATCCTGCGGACCTGGCAGACGGCGCACGTGATGAAGCGGCGCCGCGGGGCGCTGCCCGGGGACGGGCGGGCCGACAACCGGCGCGTACGCCGCTACGTCGCCAAGTACACGATCAACCCGGCCCTCGCGCAGGGGATGGCCGGAGAGATCGGCTCGGTCGAGACCGGCAAGCTCGCCGACCTCGTGCTGTGGGAGCCCGCGTTCTTCGGCGTGAAGCCGCACCTCGTCCTCAAGGGCGGGCAGATCGCCTACGCGCAGATGGGCGACGCCAACGCCTCCATCCCCACCCCGCAGCCGGTCCTGCCCCGCCCGATGTACGGCGCGATCGGGCGGGCGCCGGCCGCGAACTCGGTCAACTTCGTGGCACCCCTCGCCCTCGAGGACGGGCTGCCGGAGCGGCTGGGGCTCGGCAAGCGGTTCGCCGCCATCGCCTCCACGCGACAGGTCACCAAGGCCGACATGCGCGAGAACGACGCGCTGCCGGACGTGGCGATCGACCCCGACAGCTTCGCCGTGCACATCGACGGCGAACTCGTCGAGGCGCAGCCCGCCGCGGAACTGCCCATGGCCCAGCGTTACTTCCTCTTCTGATGTCCAGGGCGGCACTGCTCGTACTGGCCGACGGCCGCTTCCCCGCCGGAGGGCACGCGCACTCCGGCGGGGCCGAGGCCGCCGTCAAGGCCGGGCGGATCACCTCGGCGGCGGGCCTGGAGGACTTCTGCCGGGGCCGGCTGCACACCGCGGGACTGGTCGCGGGCGCGCTGGCGGCCGCCGCCGTCCTCGGCGTACCCCCCGGTGACCTGGACGCGGCGGCGGACGCGCGTACCCCCTCACCCGCCCTGCGCGGCGCCGCGCGGCGGCTCGGCCGGCAACTGGTGCGGGCCGCGCGGGCGAGCTGGCCGTCGGCCGAACTCGACGCGCTGGCACGGGACTTCCCCAAGGGCGCGCACCATCCGGTCGTGCTCGGCGTGACCGCGCGGGCGGCCGGGCTGGCCCCCGTGGACGCGGCGTACTGCGCGCTGTACGAGAGCGTGAGCGGGCCGGCGACGGCGACGGTGCGGCTGCTGAGCCTGGACCCCTTCGAGGCGACCGGGGTGCTGGCACGCCTGGCGCCCGAACTGGACCGCGCCGCGGACACGGCGGTGGAGGCGGCGCGATGGGCCCTCGACGAGGGGGCCGGCGCGCTGCCGGCGGCGTCCGGGCCGTTGCTGGAGCTGGGCGCCGAGTGGCATGCGGGGTGGCCGGTGCGCCTGTTCGCCTCCTGACCCGGGGCCGCGCCGCCCGGCCCCCAGCCGCCCGCCCGGCCCCCTCCGTGGACGCCGCACGCGCGGACCGATGCCGTACCCCCTCACACCTGGAGCCGCCGACATGCACCTCGACCACCCCCACCACGGCCCCGCCGCCGTCAGCGCGGACGCCCACCGCCCCGACGGCTCGCGCCGGGCGCTGCGGATCGGGCTCGGCGGGCCCGTCGGGTCCGGGAAGACCGCGACCGTGGCCGCGCTGTGCCGGGCGCTGCGCGACGAACTGTCCCTGGCCGTCGTGACCAACGACATCTACACCCGCGAGGACGCCGAGTTCCTGCTCCGCGAGGCCGTGCTGCCGCCCGAGCGGATCGCGGCCGTGGAGACCGGCGCCTGCCCGCACACCGCGATCCGCGACGACATCTCCGCCAACCTCGAGGCCGTGGAGGACCTGGAGGACACCGTCGGGCCGCTGGACCTGATCCTCGTGGAGTCCGGCGGGGACAACCTCACCGCCACCTTCTCCAAGGGGCTCGTGGACGCGCAGGTCTTCGTGATCGACGTGGCCGGCGGCGACGACATCCCGCGCAAGGGCGGCCCCGGTGTCACCACCGCCGACCTGCTCGTCGTCAACAAGACCGACCTCGCGCCGTACGTCGGCTCCGACCTGGCCCGGATGGCCGCCGACGCGAAGGCGCAACGGGCCGGACTCCCGGTCGTCCTCCAGTCGCTGCGCGGCGGGACCGGCGTCGCGGACGTGGCCGCGTGGGTACGGGAGCGGCTCGCCGCGTGGACGGCATGACGGCGGCCGGCGTCCGGGCGCACGCGCGGATCGTCGCCCGCGCCGACGGGCGCGGCGGTACGGCCCTGCCCGTCCTGGACGGCGCGGGTCCGCTCGCGCCGCGCCGCACCCGGGCGAGCGGCGACGGGGCGCGGGTGATGCTGGTCGGCGCGATGAGCGGGCCGCTCGGCGGCGACCGGTTCCGGGTCGAGGCGCGGGTGGAGGAGGGCGCCCGGCTGTCCGTCGGGTCGGCCGCCGCGACTCTCGCGCTGCCCGGGCAGGCGAAGGGCGAGGCGCGGTACGCCGTACGGCTCGACGTGGCCCGGGGGGCCGAGCTGCACTGGCTGCCCGAGCAGCTGATCTCGGCCGCGGGCAGCGACCTGTCCGTCACCACGCGTGCCGAAGTCGCCGCCGGGGCCCGGCTGGTGCTGCGCGAGGAGCAGGTGCTGGGCCGCGTGGGGGAGGAGCCCGGGCGGCTCACCAGCCGGCTCACGGTACGCGTCGCGGGCCGCACGGTGCTGGACCAGGAGCTGCGCTGCGGACCCGGCGCGCCGGGCGGCTGGGACGGGCCGGCCGTGCTCGCCGGGCACCGGTCGGTGGGGCAGCTGGTCGTCGTACGGCCGGAGTTCGCCGAGCGGCCGGCCGAAGCGCGGACGCTGGGGGAGTGCGCCGCGCTGATGCCGCTCGCCGGACCCGCCGTCCTCGTCAGCGCCGTCGCCCCCGACGCGCTGGCGCTGCGGCGGGTGCTGGACGAGGCGCTGGCCCTGCTGGGCTGAGCCGTTCCGCTCAGCGGGACGTAACCCTCCGTTTATCGGATTGGTAAAGATGGTGGGCGACCCCTGTTCTCAGGCGGCTCACAGCCGAGAGGATCCCCGCTTGACCACTCATCACCTCATTGGGGAAGGGGCCCACTTGAGGCACAACAGACCGAAGAGCCGCCTGCTGGCGCTCGGTTCGGCCGGAGCACTCGTCACCGCCACGCTGATAGCCGGTGCGGTGTCGGCGCCCGCGGCCAGCGCCGACAGCCGCCACGGCGGCAAGGACCGGGAGGCCCTGGGCGCCGGGATCGCCGCCGCCCGCGCCGCCAAGGCGGGCGTCGACTGGCAGGACTGCCCCGCCGACTGGGGCCTGGAGAAGCCCATCCAGTGCGGCTGGGTGAGCGTCCCGCTGGACTACGCCCACCCCTACGGCAAGCAGATCAAGCTCGCCGTCGACCGCATCGGCAACACCGGCACCCCGCAGGAGCGCCAGGGCGCCCTCGTCTACAACCCCGGAGGCCCCGGCGGCTCCGGCCTGCGCTTCCCGCGCCGGGTCACCACCAAGAGCGCGCTGTGGACCAACGTGTCCAAGGCCTACGACTTCGTGGGCTTCGACCCGCGCGGCGTCGGCCACTCGGCGCCCATCTCCTGCGTCGACCCGCAGGAGTTCGTCAAGGCACCCAAGATGGACCCGGTGCCCGACAGCGAGGCCGACAAGACCGCCCAGCGCAAGCTCGCCCGCGAGTACGCCGAGGGCTGCGCCGAGCACAGCGGCCGGATGCTGCCGTACATGACCACGCCGAACACCGCCCGCGACCTGGATGTCATCCGGGCCGCCCTGGGCGAGAAGAAGCTCAACTACCTCGGCGTCTCCTACGGCACCTACCTGGGCGCCGTCTACGGCACCCTCTTCCCGGGCCACCTGCGCCGCATGATCGTCGACAGCGTGGTCGACCCGTCGCGCGAGAACATCTGGTACCAGGCCAACCTGAACCAGGACATCGCCTTCGAGGGTCGCTGGAAGGACTGGGAGGACTGGGTCGCCGCCAACGACGCCGCCTTCCACCTCGGCACCACCCGCGCCGCCGTCCAGGCCCAGTGGCTCAAGCTGCGCGCCACCGCCAAGAAGGCCCCCCTCGGCGGGGTCGTCGGCCCGGCCGAGCTGATCTCCTTCTTCCAGAGCGCCCCGTACTACGACTCCGCGTGGGTGCCGGTCGCCTCGGTGTTCGCCAAGTACGTCGCCGGCGACACCCAGGCGATGATCGACGCCGCCGCCCCCGACATGTCGGACACGGCCGGCAACATCGGCGCGGAGAACAGCAACGCCGTCTACACCGCCGTCGAGTGCGCCGACGCCAAGTGGCCCACCAGCTGGCACAAGTGGGACCGGGACAACACCCGGCTCAACAAGGACTACCCGTTCATGACCTGGGCCAACGCCTGGATGAACCTGCCCTGCGCGACCTGGCCGGCCAAGCAGCAGACCCCGGTCGAGGTGCGCACCCACAAGGGCCTGCCGCCGGTCATGATCGTGCAGTCCACGCGTGACGCGGCGACCCCCTACCCGGGCGCCGTCTCCCTGCACAAGCGGTTCAAGGGCTCCCGCCTGATCACCGAGCGGGACGCGGGCTCCCACGGTGTGACCGGCCTGGTCAACCCCTGCATCAACGACCGGGTCGACGCCTACCTGCTCACCGGCAAGCTGGACGCCTCCGACGTCACCTGCGCGCCGCACGCGACGCCCAAGCCGTAGCCACCCGGCACGGCACACGAGGGGCGGCCGGATCCACCGGCCGCCCCTTCGCGCGGTTCCCGCCCGCCAGCCCCCGCGCTCAGCTCAGCGGGGCCCGCGGCACCCTGCGCGCCTTCCTCTCCGCCTTCTCGGCCGCCTGCTCCTCCTTGACGTCGGCCGCGTACCGGTCGACGTACTCCTGTTCGGACAGGGTGAGGATCGCGTACATGATCTCGTCGGTGACGGCCCGCAGGACCGCCTTCTCCTTCTCCATGCCCGCGTAGCGGGAGAAGTCCAGCGGCTCGCCGAAGCGGATGACGATGGGCCGCAGCCGCGGGACGACCTTCCCCGGCGGCTGCGCCTCGAACGTGCCGATCATCGCGCACGGCACCACCGGCACCCCCGCCCGCAGCGCCATCACCGCCACCCCGACCTTGCCCTTGTACAGCCGCCCGTCGTGCGACCGGGTCCCTTCCGGGTAGATCCCCAGCAGCTCGCCCCTGCGCAGCACCCCGAGCCCCTCGCGGATCGCGGCCTGCCCCGCCTCCTTGCCGGAGCGGTCCACCGGGATCTGCCCGGCGCCGCGGAAGAAGAACGCGGTGAGCCGTCCCTTGAGCCCCGGGCCGGTGAAGTACTCCGCCTTGGCGAGGAAGGTGATGCGCCGCTTCAGGATCGCCGGCATCAGGAAGTGGTCGGAGAAGGACAGATGGTTCCCGGCGACGATCGCCGGCCCCGACGCCGGCACGTGCTCCAGCCCCTCGATCCGGGGCCGGAAGACCAGCCTGAGCAGGGGACCCAGCAGCACGTACTTGAGCAGGTAGTAGAACACGGCTCGCTCCTCACGTTACCGGCTCCCCTCGGGACCGGCGTCCCCAGTTCAGCACGGGGACCGGGGGCCTGGGCAGATGTGCGGCTGTCGTCATCCCCGGCCGTGTCGGGGCGGTCTCGTGCCGGCACCTCGCCGGCCCACGGCGTCAGGGTCCCGTCAAGGGCGTACGGGTCGCCCTATGAGGGGCGTCAACGAGGGACCGGATCCGGCCGGAGAGGGGGTTTCCTCTGAGCGACCGAGTTCCAACCCCGAATCTCTTCAGGAGTTCACGACGGCCGATCCGGCCGTCTGAGAACACACATGGGTCCCGTACTCGCGGGCGTGCTCCAACTGCTCGCCCTCATGGGCGCTCTGGCGCTCGCCCACGTCCCCGTCGGCACTGCGCGGTGTCCTGTTCCTCCACCTCCTCCAGCGGCTCCAGGGCGTGCTGCCCGGCTCGCCGCACTTCTCCGCGGTCGACCCGGCGCAGTCGTTCAACACGGCCGTGTCGTTCGCGACCAACACCAACTGGCAGTCGTACTAAGGCGAGCGGACCATGGGTCACGTCGTGCAGACCGCCGGTCTCGCCGTGCAGAACTTCGTCTCGGCAGCCGTCGGTATCGCCGTCGCCGTGGCACTGGTGCGCGGCTTCCCCCGCTCGCGCACCGGTGAGCTGGGAAACTTCTGGTCGGACCTGGTGCGCGGCACGCTGCGCATCCTGGTGCCGGGCGCCGCGGTGGTCCTGGTCGCCTGCGGTGCCATCCAGAACTTCTCCGGCGTCCACGCGGTCGGCCGGTTCGTGGGCGGCTCGCAGCAGTGGAACGGCGGCGCGGTGGCCTCGCAGGGGGCGATCACGGAACTGGGCACGAGTGACCGCATCGGGAGGCCCCGGCCCTCGACGGGCGCCTACGTCGGATCTGTCCGGCGCTCACGCAGGGGCCGGTAAGACGGAGATCACCCGGACGTGCGGCGCCCCGGTGCCGGGGCCCCGGTCGCCGGGCCCTAGGGTCCCGTTGGGGGAGCCGAGTGGGCGCGGCCCATGCCTTCGAGCCGGAGGAGAACGATTCGCATGAGTGGCTACGCGGTGACCGAGCCGGCGGCCGGTGCGCTTCCGGAGCTGACCGTGGGGCGTCTGCTGTTCTCGTGGCAGTCGGACGTCCCCGCACTGCTGCTGGTCGTCGTCCTCGGCGCGTCGTACGGCTGGGGCGTCGTCCGGCTGCGGCGCCGGGGTGAGCCCTGGCCCGTCGCCCGCAGCGCTGTCTTCGCGCTGCTCGGGCTGGGCGCGCTGGTGGTGGCGACGATGTCGTCCCTCGCCGTGTACGACCACGTGCTGTTCTGGCCGGCTGCCGTGCAGAACATCCTCCTCGACCTGGTCGCCCCCCTCGGTCTGGCCCTCGGTGACCCGGTGCGCCTGGCGGTGCGGGCACTGCCGGAAACCGCGTCGGAGCGGGTCCGGGGGGTCATCAGCGGCAAGGTGGTACGCGCCTTGACCTTCCCGCTGGTCAGCACCGCTCTCGTGCTGGCCACGGAGTTGACGGTGTACTTCACGCCGTACTTCGCCACCGCTCTGCGCATCGGCTGGCTGCACGAGCTGATGTACCTGCACCTGCTGGCGGCCGGATGCCTGGTCGTCGTACCGGTCCTCACCCACGAAGACGCCCTGCCCTCCTGGTGCACCCATCCGGTCCGTGCGGGCCTGGTCTTCCTGGACGGCGTCGTCGACGCGATCCCGGGCGTCGTCGTCATGACGCACGGCACGCTGATCGCGGGCGCCTGGTACCTGCACCACGCGCCGTCCTGGTCCCCGGACGTCCAGCGGGACCAGCAGCTCGGCGGTGGCGCCATGCTCAGCATCGCCGAGTTGGTCGCCCTGCCCTTCATGCTGGCGCTCCTGTTCCAGTGGGCGCGCGCGGAGCGGGTCCAGGCCGCGGCTCTGGACCAGCGCCTCGACACGGAACTCGCCCCCGCCACCTCCGCCGCAGACACCACCGTCTCGGAACAGGACCCGGCACCGTCTCCCGAACGAGTACGTCCCTGGTGGGAGACCGAACAGAACGAGGTGGCCGCGAGCATCCGGCGCCAGCACCGCTGACCGTGCCCGCCGTGGTGCGCGCGGCTCTCGCCCCGACCGTGCACTCGGCCTCCGCATGGGCCCGGAGCCACTCCGCCGACCGCATGCCCATCTGAGGGCACAACGGGTGAACCATGCGGCGTCGCAGGCGGTACGGACCGCGAAAGGCCGTTCACTGGGACCCGTGACCACGCTCAATACCGCGCTCGCGTGGCTCGGGGGAGTTCTCAGCGGGGGCTTCGTCGGAGCCATGGCCCATTACGCGGTCAGGTCCCTGGGCCAGCGGCACAGGGACGAGGTGTCGGGGCTCCAGGCTCAGCGGCAAGCCGTCCATCACCACGCCAGGCGCGTGTACGAGGCGAGGGAGTGGGTTGCCGGGCTACCGCAGTCGGTCGACGGGCCTCATTCACCCGAGGGTCGGCAAGCCCTCCAGGCCGAGGCCATCAGGCGCAGCGACGAGTGCCACGCGACCTGGGAAACGGTCCAGAGGGACATCGACAGCGACGAGGTGCGCGCGGCCATGGCCACGCTGGATGAGGAGGTCGTCTCCGTCCTGCGCCAGGTGGCGAAGGGGAACTTCTCTCCGGACCTCGACCCGCTTGTGGCGAGTTTCGACGAGCTGGCGGCTGCCGCGAAACACCGACTGACGACCGATCTCAGCCCACGACCCGCCAAAGTGGCTACGGTTTTCAGGGGACGGCGAGGCTAGACCCGGCCCCCTTCACCGAGCGGCGTGCGGCCGATCGGGTGACGATGGACTCGTACGGACCTGACGACGCTGCTCCGAGAAGGAGGCAGGTGCCATGACATCTCCTTCCGCTTCCTCCGGCCCCGTGCCCCCGCGCGGCGCCGAACCGCAGGAGAGCCCCCTGACCGGAGGCTTGGCCGCCGTGGCGAACCTCGGCTGGCAACTCCTGCTCACCATGGGCATCGCCACGATCGCCCTGGGCGTCGTCGCCCTGGTCTGGCCGGGCCCGACCCTCCGCGTCATCGGCGTGCTCTTCGGTGTCTACCTGCTGGCCGTCGGTGTCTTCCAACTCGCCGCCGCATTCGGCACCCACGTCGCCGGGCACCTTCGCGTGCTGCACTTCATCACCGGCGCGGTCTCCGTCCTGCTGGGACTGATCTGCTTCCGGGGCACCCTGGAGTCGCTCTTCCTGCTCGCGCTGTGGATCGGCTTCGGCTGGCTGCTGCGGGGCATCCTCGAGACGGTCGCGGCGGCCTCCGACCGGACCATGCCGGCGCGCGGCTGGCACGTGGCCTTCGGCATCATCGGCGCTCTGGCCGGCATCGTGATGATCACCATGCCGTTCGCCTCCATCGCGACGCTCACCCTGGTGGTCGGCGTCATGGCCATCGTCTTCGGCCTGACCGAAGTGGTCCGCGCCATCATGACGCGCGTCGAGATCGGCCACCTCGCCGCAGGGACGCCCACCGAGCGGCGGCCCCTGTTCCACGCACGCCCGCATGCCCAGCACTGATCGGTGTCGGACCTACCGCACGCGCCCGCCGGTTCCGCCCCCGCCGTCGACGAGCAGCGGCTGGAACGGCTGCTCACCGAGGCGCAGACGGCGTTGCCGGTCGAACTGCCCGCCCTCGCCGACCGGTACGCCGCTGCCCTCGGCCTGGACGCCGCGCTGATCTACCTGGCCGACCTGCAGCAACGGCTGCTCATCCCCCTCGACGAAGCCCTGCGGCCGCTGCCGGTGGACCGCTCGTCGGCCGGCTGGGCGTACCGCACGGTCTCCCCGCGGGTGGTCGACGCCGCCGACGGCCTGATCGTCTGGATGCCCCTGATCGACGGTGCGGAGCGGCTCGGCGTGCTGGCGGTGCGGACCGCCTCGCTCGACGCGGCGCGGATGCGCCGCAGCCGGACGCTGGCCCATCTGTTCGCCATGCTGATCTCCTCCAAGCGCGCCTACAGCGACTGGCTCGCCGCCCGCACCCGAACCGCGACCATGGGCCTGCCCGCCGAGATGCTGCGCGCCTTCCTGCCGCCACGCACCATCGGCAGCAGCAAGTGCGTGTCGACCGCCGTTCTGGAACCGGCGTACGACATCGCCGGCGACGCCTTCGACCACTCGGTGATCAAGAACGAACTGCACACCATGATTGTGGACGGCATGGGTCACGATCTGACCGCCGGTCTGACCACCTCGGTCGCCATGGCGGCGGCACGCAACGCCCGCCGCGCCGGCGGCGCACTCGTCGACGTCGTCGGCCGCGTCGACCAGGCGCTCGCCCAGTGGCTGCCCGACCAGTTCTGCACCGGCGTGCTGTGCCGCCTCGACGCGGAGTCCGGAGCGCTGAGGTGGGTCAACTGCGGTCATCCGCCACCGCTGCTGATACGCGACGAGCGCGTGCTCGCCGGGGCGCTGGACAGTCCTCCGCAGCCGCCGCTCGGCCTGGCCGGCCCACTCGCCCCTCCCTCCCGGCAGGTCCACGAGACGAAACTGGAACCGGGCGACTGCGTCCTGCTCTACACCGACGGTGTCGTGGAGGCTCGCGACGCGAACGGCGCGGAGTTCGGCCTCGACCGGTTCACCGACTTCATCATCCGCTCCAACGCCGCAGGCCAGCGCCCGGCCGAGGTGCTGCGGCTGCTCATCCACGCCATCCTCGACTACCAGCGCAACCGGTTGCGGGACGACGCGACCATCCTGCTCTTCGAATGGCGCCCGCAGTACCAGTGACCGTCAGGCCCGCAGACGGCGAGAACGAGAGATGGCCGAGCCCGCCGCGGCACACCCCCGGGGGAGGGGGCGTGCCGCGGCGCGGGTGCGGGTCAGCCGTCCTGGCCGCCCGGCTCCTGGTCGAACCGCGCGTGGAACCGCCGGGTGTGGTCCACGTGCCGTGCCGGGCCGGTCAGGGTGACCGTCGCCGTCAGGCGGACGTCGGCGCTGGAGGCGGCCAGCCGCAGGTGCAGTTCGCCCGGCTCGACCACCCGCCGTCCGTCGCGTCCGGTGAAGGAGGCCAGGTCGGCGGGGACGGTGACGCGCAGCCGGCGGGTCTCGCCCGGGGCCAGCGGGAGCCGGGTGTACCCGACGAGACGCTGCACCGGCTGGACGACGGAGGCGACGGGGTCGTGCAGATAGAGCTGGACGACCTCGGTGCCGTGCCGTTCCCCCGTGTTGCGCACCGTCAAGGCGAGGGAGAACTCGCCCGCGGTGTCCGCCTCCGGGCGGTCGACCGCCAGGTCGTCCCAGTGGAAGGACGTGTAGGACAGGCCGTGGCCGAAGGCGAAGGCCGCGGTGGGGTCGACGTTGGAGACGTCGCCGGCCTGGGCGAGGCGGGCGCCGAGGTAGGTGGCGGGCTGGCCGCCGGGGCCGCGGGGCACGCTGACGGGCAGCCGGCCGGAGGGGTTCGTCCGGCCGCTCAGCACTCCGGCGAGGGCGGGCGTGCCCTCCATGCCCGGGAAGAACGACTGCACGATCGCCGCGGCCTCGTCCGCGGCGCGGCCGAGGGCGTAGGGCCGGCCGCTGAGCAGGACCGCCACGACCGGCGTGCCGCTGTCGAGCAGGGCGTCGAGCAGGTGCTGCTGGGCCCCGGGCAGGGCCAGCGACTCGGCGTCGCAGCCCTCACCGCTGGTTCCGCGGCCGAAGAGACCCGCCCGGTCTCCCAGGGCGGCGACGACGACGTCGGCCCGGCGGGCGGCTTCGACGGCCTCGGCCAGGCCGGAGACGTCGCCGTCGTCGACGCCGGTGCCGCGCACGACGTCGATCTCCGCGCCGGGGAACTCGCGGCGCAGGGCGTCGTGCAGCGTGGGCAGGTCGATGCCGGGCGGCGTCTGCGGGTGGTGCACGCCGACGTGCTGGGGGAAGGAGTAGCAGCCGAGCACGGCCGTGGGTTCGCCGCCGTTGGGGCCGACCAGGGCGATGCGGCGCGGCCGGTCCAGCGGCAGGGTGCCGTCGTTGGCGAGCAGCACGACGGCTTCCTCGGCGACGGTGCGGGCCAGCTCCCGGTTGGCCGGCGAGTCCAGGTCGACCGTGCCGCGCAGGGCGTCCGGATCGTCCAGGTCGGCGCCGTCGAGGGTGGCCGGTACGGGGTTCCAGCCCGCGTCGAGCAGGCCGAGCCGGGCCTTCTGGGTGAGCACCCGGCGCAGCGCGCGGTCGACGAGCGGCTCCGGAACGCGGCCCGCGGCGACGGCCTCGGCCAGGGGCGCGCCGAACGTCTTGACGGTGGGCAGCTCGACGTCGACGCCCGCGCGCAGGGCCGTGCCCGCGGCCTCGGCCCAGTCACCCGCGATGCCGTGCAGGATGCGCAGGAAGGCGATGCCGAAGTAGTCGGCGACTACCGTGCCGTCGAACCCCCAGGTGTCCCGCAGCAGCCCGGTGAGGAGTTCCTCGTCGGCCGCCGAGGGGATCCCGTCGGTGTCGGTGTAGGCGTGCATGACGGAGCCCGCTCCGCCCTCGCGCACCGCCATCTCGAAGGGCGGCAGCAGGACGTCCGCCCGCTCGCGCGGGCCCATGGCGACCGGCGCCAGGTTGCGGCCGGCGCGGGAGGCCGAGTAGCCGGCGAAGTGCTTGAGGGTGGCGACGACACCGGCGGACTGCAGGCCCCGCACGTAGGCGGTGCCGATGCTGCCGACGAGGTAGGGGTCCTCTCCGATGGTCTCCTCGACGCGGCCCCAGCGCAGGTCGCGCACCACGTCCAGGACGGGCGCGAGGCCCTGGTGGACGCCGACGGAGCGCATGTCGCGGCCGATCGCGGCGGCCATCTCGCGGACCAGCCCGGGGTCGAAGGTGGCGCCCCAGGACAGCGGGACGGGGTAGGCGGTGGCACCCCAGGTGGCGAATCCGGCCAGGCACTCCTCGTGCGCCAGGGCCGGGATGCCGAAGCGGTTCGCCGCGGCGATCCGGGCCTGGGTGCGCGCCAGGGAGAGCGCGCCGAGCGCGGGATCGACGGGCGCCGTGCCGAAGGGACGGGTCAGCTGCCCCAGACCGGCCGGCAGGAGGGCACCGAGGTCGACCGCCTCCTCCATGTCGTGCTGGTGCGGGGCGACTTCGCCGCCCTCGTCGGAGGCGCCGACCCACACGCCGTACAGCTGGGCGATCTTCTCTTCCAGGGTCATCGCGTCGATCAGGGCGGACACCCGGGTGCCGATGTCCTGCGTCGGGTCGTTCCAGAGGGGGGCTTCGGGGGTGGTCTCTACGGCCACGTTGGCGGTCACTTTCCTCCCACGCCCATCAGACCCTGGACGAGGGCCCTGCGGGCGAACAGGTAGATGAGCAGGACGGGCACCATGGACAGGGTCACGGCGCCCAGCAGGCCGGGGATGTCGATGCCGTGCTCGGTCTGGAAGTTGTACAGGCCCAGCGTGATCACCTTGGTGGAGTCGGACTGGGTCAGGACGAGCGGGAACAGGAAGCCGTTCCAGGCCTGGAGCGCGGAGAACACCACGATCGTGGACAGGCCGCCGCGCGAGAGCGGCACGACGAGCTGGAAGAACATCCGCCGCGGGCTCGCCCCGTCCACCGTCATCGCCTCGAACAGCTCCGGCGAGATGTCGCGCATCGCGCCGCTGAGGACGAGCGCCGACATGGGCAGGCAGAACGCGGCGGTGGGCAGGATGACGCCGAGCAGGTTGTCGTACAGGCCGGCCTCGGTGATCAGGTAGAACATCGGGACGATGACGGCCTGGGCGGGGATCGCGAGGCCCAGCAGGAACAGCCGGAAGATCTGCGAGGTGACGCGGCTGCGGCTGCGCACGATCGCGTAGGCCAGGGGCGGTACGAGCAGCAGCACCACGCCGACGACGCAGACGGTGACGATGATGGTGTTGAGGAAGTACCGGCCGAAGCCCGAGTCGAAGGCGCCCGTGTAGTTGTCCAGGGTGAAGTCCCCGGGGAAGGACAGGGGCCCCTTGCTCGCGTAGTCCTGCCGGGTGCGCAGGGTCGCCGCCAGCATCACGTACAGCGGCAGACCCACCAGGACCAGCCAGACGAGTGAGCCGGCGCCGGCCAGGTAGTTGGGGCGTCGTTTCACGAGACACCCTCCATGTCGCTGCGCATCTTGTCGTAGCCGGAGACGCGGACGACGATCAGCGAGATGATCGTGGCCGCGACGACCAGGCAGAGGGCGATGGCCGCACCGGCGCCGAAGTCGAAGCCCTGGAAGGCCTTCTGGTACATGTAGTAGGCGCTGATCGTGGTGTCGGTGCCCGGTCCGCCCTGGGTGAGGATGAGCACCGTCTCGAAGGTGGTGAGCCCGCCGACGATCATCAGGATCATCGAGGTGATCACCGAGTTGCGCAGCTGCGGCAGGGTGATGTGGAAGAACCGGCGGTAGCGTCCCGCACCGTCGATCTCGGCGGCCTGGTACAGCACCTGCGGCACGGCCCGGGCCGCGCCCTGGTAGATCAGCGTGTGGAACGGGGTGAACTGCCAGGTGCTGACGAACGCCAGCACCCCGATGGCGGTGGTCTGCTCACCGAACAGGTTGCCGTCCCCGAACAGCCACGTCATCCGGGCGGGGATGCCGAAGTTCGGGTCGAGCAGGGCCCGCCAGAGCACGGACACGGCGGTGGAGGACAGCAGCAGCGGGACGAAGTAGATCGCCGATATGACGGCGCGGTTGCGCTGGTGCCCGGCGGCCCACACGCCGAGGACGATGCTCAGCGGGGTCTGCAGGGCCACGCCCAGGGCGGTGAGCAGCAGCGTGAGCCAGATGCTCTTGACCATCACGGGGTCGTCGACGATGCGCTTCCAGTTGTCCGTCCCGACGAACTGGGGGGAGCCGAGGCCGTTCCAGCTCATGAAGGACAGCACGGCCACCGCGATCAGCGGCACGATGGCGAAGAGCGCGAAGAAGACGGTGGCGGGCAGCGCCCAGAGGAAGCCGGGGCGCGTGCCGCGGGCGGCGTAGGCGGTGTCCGGCCGCCGCCGGCCCTCCTTGGAGGCCGCGGCGGCGGTCGGAGCGCTCGTGGTCTGTGTGCTCATGAAGGAATCACTCGGCCGGGAGGGCCTGCATGGCCTTGATGAAGCCGTCCGCGTCGAGCTTCCCGTCGAAGAACTGCTGGACGGCCTGGTGCATGGACGTGCTGGCGGACTGGGGGTAGGCCTGGTCCCACGACAGCTGGAACGAGGCCGCCTTGGCGACCAGGTCGTACTGGAAGCGGGAGTAGGCGGGGCTGGCCGACTGGCCGAGGAACTGCTTGGTGTTGGTGGTCGTCGGCAGGTTGCCTATGGCCAGCTGGGCCTTGACGAACTCGTCGGAGTACATGAGCTTCAGGAACTTGGCGACGGCCTCGGGGTGCTTGGTCTTCTTCAGCACCGAGTAGAAGTTGTTGGTGTTGCCGACCACGTCGGACGGGTCGCCCTTGCCGCCGGAGACGGTCGGGAAGGTGGTGTAGCCGAGGCCCTTGGCGGCGAAGTCCTTGGCGTCCTGCTGCTGCTGGGCGTAGTACCAGGAGCCCATCAGCTCGAAGCCGGCCTTGCCCGAGGCCACCAGGGCGGGGGAGGCGCCGGTGGTGTACTTCACCGAGTCGTAGTTCTTGCCGAAGGCGCCGGTGTCGACCAGCTCCTTCAGCATGCCGAGCGCCTTCTTGCTGTCCGCGCTCGCCCAGGCCTCCTTGTCGCCGCCGAGGGCCTTCTTGAACAGCTCCGGTCCGGCGACCCGGTCGTAGACGTACTCGAACCACATGAGCGTCGGCCACTGGTCGCCGCCGCCGAGCGCGATCGGGGTGACCCCCTTGGCCTTCAGCTGCTTCACCGTGGTGAGCAGCTCGTCCCAGGTCTTCGGCGGCTGCACGCCCGCCTTGTCGAGCACGTTCTTGTTGCTGAACAGCAGCACCGGTTGCGTGCCGCGCATGGGGACGCCGTAGGGCTTGCCGTCGACGACGGCGCTGTTGAACACGGCGGGCAGGAACTTGTCGTCCAGGTTCGGGTCCTTCTTGACGAAGTCCGTCAGCGGCATCAGCAGGCCGGCCTTCACGAACGGCTGGATGCTGCCGCCGCCCCAGTTGAAGAAGACGTCGGGCGCCTGCGGCGTGCTGATGATCGTCTGCAGCTTCTGCTGGTAGTCGGCGCCGGGAATGGTGTCGAGGACGGCCTTGACGTCGGAGGTCTTGTTGAAGGTGTCGACGATCCGCCTCTCGACCTTGTTGCTGGCGTCCCCGTAGACCAGCACGTGGATCCTGCCGTCGTTCGAGGACCCTCCGCCGCTGCCGTTTCCGCAGGCCGTAAGGCCCGCCGCGAGGGCGAGCGCCGTGGCGCAGACGAGCATGCGGGACATTCCGATACGCATGGTCTCCAGCCTTTCGAAAGTTTCGGCTACTTCGCCGAAAGTCATGCGGCTGGACAGTAGGGGCAGAGCGGAGAACTGGTCAACGGTCGTGCACGCACGCAGCCAAACCGTTACCGCCCGCCCATCCCCTAAGCTGCGCCCATGCACACAGAAGACGAGGCAGGGCGCAGAGTCACCCTGGCCGCCGTGGCCAGGGAGGCCGGTGTCTCCCTCCCGACAGTTTCGAAGGTGCTCAACGGTCGTTCGGATGTCTCACCCGGGACCCGGGCCAGGATCGAGCAGCTCCTGGAGGTCCACGGCTACCGCCGTCGCACCCGGGGATCGCCGCCGGCCGCCCTGATCGAGATCGTGTTCCACGAGCTGGAGAGCGTCTGGGCCATGGAGCTCATCCGGGGTGCGGAGAACGTCGCCAAGAGGAGCGGCGCGACCGTCGCGCTCACCGAGAGCGGGACCCGGCAGGCTCCCGGCCCGGAGTGGATCGAGGGAGTGCTGCGCCGCCGGCCCCTGGGTGTCCTCCTGGTCTTCTCGACCCTGCCGGAGAGCGTGAAGCGGCAACTGGTCTCCCGCGCCATCCCGTTCGTCATCGTGGACCCGGCCGGCGATCCCGACCCGGACGTCCCGTCCGTCGGTTCCGCCAACTGGGCCGGCGGGCTGGCGGCCACGCGCCACCTCACCGACCAGGGGCACCGGCGCGTCGCGATCGTCACCGGCCCCGAGGACCTGATGTGCTCACTGGCCCGGCTGGACGGGTACCGCTCGGCGATGGCGATGGCCGGCCTGGACGCCGGGCCGGAACTGGTGCGGTTCGGCGACTTCCACGTCCGGGGCGGTTTCGAGCACGCCATGGACCTGCTGCGGCGGCCGGACCGGCCGACGGCGATCTTCGCCGGAAGCGACCTGCAGGCACTCGGCGTCCTGGAGGCCGCGCGGGTGCTGGGTCTGAGCGTGCCCGGGGAGCTGTCGGTGGTGGGCTACGACGACGTGCCGCCGGCCCAGTGGTCGAGCCCGCCCCTGACCACGGTGCACCAGCCGCTCCAGCGCATGGCCGAGGAGGCCGTCCGCATGCTGCTCAGGCCCGCGAACGCCAAGAGGGCCGCCCAGCGCATCGAACTGGCCACGCATCTGGTGGTCCGCCAGAGCACGGCGCCGCCCGCGCATCGCTGAAGGCGGCCCCTGCACAATCCGTCACCGCAACTTTCGAATGACTCTTCCGCAGTGCTGCGGCGAAGAAGGGACCGGTGGGCGGCTCGGCAGCAGGAAATCCGAAAGTTTCGCCGCATCTCCGGGACTGCGACAACAGAGTTTCGATGAAGTTTCGGAAACGGGCGCATTGACCGTCATTTCGATGCGAGCGCATACTCACCAGCAATCGAACGCCCCGTAACGCGGGCCACTCCATGGCGTCGTATGGCATGCATATGTCAAGCACACAAGGAGAGAGCATGGACCTGGACAACATCCCCGCCCCTCCCATGAGCCGCAGGGGTTTCCTCGGCCGGGCCGGCGCCTTCACGCTGGCCGCCTCCGCGTCCGGGCTGCTGCTGCCCGGCACCGCCCACGCCGCCACGACCATCACCACGAGCCAGACCGGCACCAACAACGGCTTCTACTACTCGTTCTGGACCGACGGCGGCGGCTCGGTCTCCATGACCCTGGGCTCCGGCGGCAACTACAGCACCTCGTGGCGCAACTGCGGCAACTTCGTCGCGGGCAAGGGCTGGAGCAACGGCGGACGCAGGAACGTGCAGTACTCGGGCGGCTTCAGCCCCTCCGGCAACGGCTACCTGTCCCTGTACGGGTGGACCTCGAACCCGCTCGTCGAGTACTACATCGTCGACAACTGGGGCACCTACCGGCCCACCGGCACCTACAAGGGGACCGTCTACAGCGACGGCGGCACGTACGACGTCTATCAGACGACCCGGTACAACGCCCCCTCCGTGGAAGGCACCAGGACCTTCAACCAGTACTGGAGCGTCCGGCAGTCCAAGCGGACCGGCGGAACCATCACCACCGGCAACCACTTCGACGCCTGGGCGCGCTACGGCATGCCGCTCGGCAGCTTCAGCTACTACATGATCCTGGCCACCGAGGGCTACCAGAGCAGCGGGTCCTCCAACATCACCGTGAGCGGGTGAGCCCACTTCCCCCCGGGCCCCCGACCGCACCCGAGCCGCCGACACGAGGAGGACGCACCCGCATGCGCACCACACCACGTTTCCCGGTCACCGCACTGGCCGTCGCGGCGACGGCCGTGGCCGGCACCGTCACGTTCGCCGCCGACGCCACGCCCGCGCGGGCAGCCACCTGCGCCGGGTACGTCGGACTGACCTTCGACGACGGCCCGTCCAACGCCCACACCCCGGCCCTGCTGGGCGCGCTGAGGCAGTACGGGCTGCGGGCCACGATGTTCAACGAAGGCCAGTACGCCGCCGCCTACCCCGCCCAGGTCCGGGCCGAGGTCGGCGCCGGCATGTGGGTCGGCAACCACAGCTACACCCATCCGCACCTGACCCAGCTGAGCCAGGCGCAGGCAGACTCCGAGATCTCCCGCACCCAGCAGGCCATCGCGGCCGCGGGCGGTGGCACCCCGCAGCTGTTCCGCCCGCCGTACGGCGAGACCAACGCGACGGTGCAGGCCGTCGAGGCCAAGTACCACCTGACCCAGATCATCTGGGACGTCGACTCCCAGGACTGGAACGGCGCGAGCGTCGACGCGATCGTGCAGGCCAACGCCCGGCTGACGAACGGCCAGATCATCCTCATGCACGAATGGCCCGCCAACACGCTCGCCGCGATCCCGCGCATCGCCCAGACCCTGGCGGCCAAGGGCCTGTGCGCCGGGCGGATCTCCCCCCAGACCGGCCGGGCCGTGGCCCCCTGACGGGGCCCACGGTTCCCGGATCGGGCCGACCGAGTGGGCGGGGACCGGCCGGACGGGTGCCGGCCGGTCCCCGCCCCCGTCTCAGCCGGTCTCGCCGAGGACCTTCTCCAGCGCGCCCAGCGCCGAGCGCAGCTCCTCCGCCGTGATGGTCAGCGGGGGAGCGAGCCGGATCGTGGAGCCGTGGGTGTCCTTGACCAGGACCCCCTCCCGCATCAGGCGCTCGCTGATCTCGCGGCCGGTGCCGAGCGCCGGGTCGACGTCGACGCCCGCCCACAGCCCGCGCGCCCGGAACCCGGTCACGCCCTTGCCGACCAGCTCGGCCAGACCGTCCCGCAGGACGACCCCCAGCTCGGCCGCGCGCCGCTGGAACTCACCGGTCTCCAGCAGCTCGACCACGGCCGTGCCGACCGCCGCCGCCAGCGGGTTGCCGCCGAACGTGGAGCCGTGCTCGCCCGGGCGCAGCACGCCCAGCACCTCCCGCCGGGCCACCACCGCGGACACCGGCACGATGCCGCCGCCCAGCGCCTTGCCGAGCAGCAGCACGTCCGGGACGACGTCCTCGTGCTCGACGGCGAGGGTGCGGCCGGTGCGGCCGAGGCCCGACTGGATCTCGTCCGCGACGAACAGGCAGCCCTTGCGCCGGGTCAGCTCCCGGACACCGGCCAGATAGCCCTCGTCCGGGATGATCACCCCGGCCTCGCCCTGGATGGGCTCGATGAGCACGGCCGCCGTCGTCTCGTCGACCGCCTCCTCCAGCGCGGCCAGGTCGTTGTACGGCACGATCCGGAAGCCGGGCGTGAACGGACCGAAGCCGGCCCGGGCCGTCTCGTCGGTGGAGAAGCTGACGATGGTCGTCGTACGGCCGTGGAAGTTGTCCGCCGCGACCACGATCGTCGCCCGGTCGGCGGGGACGCCCTTGACGTCGTACGCCCACTTGCGGGCGACCTTGACGCCGCTCTCCACCGCCTCCGCGCCGGTGTTCATCGGCAGCACCATGTCCAGGCCGGTCAGCTCCGCGAGCCGCTCGGCGAAACCGGCGAGCCGGTCGTTGTGGAAGGCGCGCGAGGTCAGGGTCAGCTGGTCGAGCTGGCGGTGCGCGGCCTCGATCAGCGCCGGATGCCGGTGGCCGAAGTTGAGGGCCGAGTAGCCCGCCAGCATGTCCAGGTAGCGGCGGCCCTCGACGTCCTCCACCCAGGTGCCCTCGGCCCGGGCGACGACCACGGGCAGGGGGTGGTAGTTGTGCGCGAGGACCGGCTCCTCCGCCCGGATCAGGTCGGCGGACGTACGCGTGCGGGTGGTGGCACGGGTGGGCGCGGTCATCAGCGGATCTCCTGGGTGCAGCACTTGATGCCGCCGCCGGCCTTGTGGAACTCCGACAGGTCGACGGGGACGGGGACATAACCATGGTCGGCCAGACGAGCGGCCAGCGCCTCGGCCCGGGGCGCGATGAAGACGTGCCGGCCGTCGGACACCGAGTTCAGGCCGAAGGCCATCGCGTCCTCGCGGGTGGCGAGCACGGCGTCCGGGTACAGCCGCCTGAGCACCTCGCGGCTGCCGGGGGAGAAGGCCTCCGGGTAGTAGACGATGTTGTCGTCGTCGAGGACGAACAGCGCCGTGTCCAGGTGGTAGAAGTACGGGTCCACCAGGCTCAGGGCGACCACCGGGTGGCCGAGGAACTCCTGGGCCTCCCGATGGGCCTCCCGGGTGGTGCGGAACCCGGTGCCGGCCAGCACGTACCGGCCGGTCCACACCAGGTCGCCCTCGCCCTCGGTCACCGACTCGGGCCGGTAGACGTCGTAGCCGGCCGCCTTGAACCAGGTGTCGTAGTGCACCGACTCGGGGCGCCGCTCCGGCGCGTGGAACAGGGAGCCGAAGACCCGGCCGCCGACCACGCAGGCCGCGTTGGCGGCGAAGACCATGTCGGGCAGCCCGGGCACGGGCTCGACCGACTCGACGGTGTGCCCGTGGGCACGGTAGACGCGGATCAGCTCCTGCCACTGCTCCTGGGCGAGATCCACGTCGACCGGCCGGTCGGGATGCATCCAGGGATTGATCGCGTACTGCACGGCGAAGTGTCTGGGTTCGCAGACGAGGAAGCGCCGAGGGCGCGGCACACGTGTGTCGGACACAGAGGTTTTCCTCCGCTTTCCTGTGTGTCACTGAGGGGTGACACAAAGGTATGAAGCGACGCGGACGGACGACAAGCGACGAAGGCTGCGCACAGGTGCAGGATCACTGCGTCTTCACCGGGTAGGACGCACGAGTGCTGCGCATGAGCCGGCTCACTCCGGTGCCGCGTGGGTGGCGCCCGCTTCGGGGCTTTCCGGGAGGAGGTGGGACAGCACCATCACGCTGATCGTCTTCCGGATGAACGGCTCCACGCGGATCCGCTCCAGCACCTCCTCGAAGTGCTCCACGTCCCGGGCCCGCACGTGCAGCAGCGCGTCGGCGCCGCCGGTCACCGTCATGGCCGCGGTGATCTCCGGGTGGTTGCGGACGACCTCCGCCAGACGGCGCGGCGGGGCCGCGCCCTCGCAGTACACCTCGACGTACGCCTCCGTGCGCCAGCCGAGGGCGGAGGGCTGCACGGTGGCCGTGAACCCGGTGATCACCCCGGTCTCCCGGAGCCGGTCCACGCGCCGCTTCACCGCGGTGGAGGACAGTCCGATCGCCGCGCCGATCTCGGCGAAGCTGGTCCTGGCGTTCGCCATCAGCGCGGTGACGATTCTGCGGTCGAGGTCGTCGAAGGACGCGGCCCTGCTGTTCATGCGGGCACTGTAATCAGCCACGCCCGCCACGGCCGCCCCGCGACCGGGGCGCTACGACCGGGTGACCACCAGTGCGAGCGTCAGCAGGCCCAGCACCACCCAGCCGAACCACAGCCAGCCGTTGCTGCCGAGCGCGACCGTGTAGGCCGTCACGACGACCAGCCCGCCGAAGGTCATCGCCCCCATCGCCTTGGTGGCACCGTTCATGGAACCGCTGGAACCGGGCATCGCGACACCCTCCTCATGGTCCGTCGCAGACCATGGTGCCCCGATTCCCGCCCCAAGGGCATACCCCCGGCTCAGCCCTCGCGCCCGTTGAGCGAGGCCAGGTAGGCGTTGTACGCCTCCAGCTCCTTGTCGCCGTCCCGGTCGGCGGCGCGGTCCTTGCGCCGGGCCTGGCGCTGCTCGGAGCCGTACCACTGGAACAGCAGCGCTATCAGCACGAGCACCGAGGGGACCTCGCTGAACCCCCAGGCGATGCCGCCGGCCGCGTTCTGGTCCGAGAGCGGGTCGATGCCCAGGGAGGCCGGCGGGTGCAGGAACGTCCCCACCATCGGCGTCGACGCCATCATCAGCGCGATCCCGAAGAACGCGTGGAACGGCATGCCCGCGAACAGCTCCAGCATCCGCATCAGGTACCCCGGCCGGTGCGGGCCGGGGTCGACGCCGATGATCGGCCAGAAGAAGACCACACCCACGGCCAGGAAGTGCACCATCATCGCGACGTGCCCGGTCTTCGACCCCATCAGGAAGTCGAACAGCGGGGTGAAGTACAGCGCGTACAGGCTCGCGATGAACATCGGGATCGTGAACCCCGGATGCGTGATCACCCGCATGTACCGGCTGTGCAGGAGTGCCAGCAGCAGCTCGCGCGGGCCCCTGCGTCCCCGGCCGGCCGTCGGCAGCGCGCGCAGCGCCAGGGTGACCGGGGCGCCCAGCAGGACCAGGATCGGGGACAGCATGCTGATGATCATGTGCTGCACCATGTGCACGCTGAACATGACCATGCCGTAGTCGTTCAGCCGGGTGCACATCACGAGGCCGATGGTCAGCACCCCGGCGACGTACGAGACCGTGCGCGCCACGGGCCAGGCGTCCCCGCGCCGCCGCAGCCGCACCACGCCCCAGCCGTACAGCCCGAGGCCGAGCAGGCAGGCGACCAGGAAGAACGGGTCCGCCGACCACTCCAGCCCTCGCCCCAGCGTGAACGGCGGCAGATCCATGGTCATGCCGTGCCCGCTGTGATCCATCCGCCGGCTCCTGATTCGTGGGGGTTGTACGCGTCTGTCCGCCCCCAAGACTAGAACCGCCCCCGGTCACGGCTGCGACCGGGGGCGTGTTGTCCGCGGGCGAACCGCAGTGCGAACGGCGGGGCGGCCTACAGCACGCACTCCGCCTCGTCGTACCGGTCCGCGGGAACCGTCTTCAGGCTCTCCACGGCCTCCGCCAGCGACACCATGACGATGTCGGTGCCGCGCAGCGCCGTCATCATGCCGAACTCGCCGCGGTGCACGGCCTCCACCGCGTGCCAGCCGAAGCGGGTGGCCAGCACCCGGTCGTACGCGGTCGGCGTGCCGCCCCGCTGCACGTGCCCGAGGATCACCGGGCGGGCCTCCTTGCCGAGCCGCTGCTCCAGCTCGATGGACAGCTGCCGCGCGATCCCGGCGAAGCGCTCGTGGCCGTAGACGTCCTTGCCGCCCTCGTCGAAGTCCATGGACCCGGGCCGCGGCTTGGCGCCCTCCGCGGCGACCACGATCGCGAACCGCTTGCCCGCCGCGAACCGCGCGCCGACCTTCCGCGTCAGCTCCTCGATGTCGAAGGGCCGCTCCGGGACGACGACGGCGTGCGCGCCGGCCGCCATGCCGGAGTGCAGCGCGATCCAGCCGGTGTGGCGGCCCATGACCTCCACGATCAGCACCCGCTGGTGCGACTCGGCGGTGGTCTTGAGCCGGTCCAGCGCCTCGGTGGCGACCCCCACCGCCGTGTCGAAACCGAAGGTGACGTCGGTGACGGCGATGTCGTTGTCGATGGTCTTGGGCACGCCCACGATCGGCAGCCCGTTGTCCGACAGCAGCCGGGCCGCCTTCAGCGTGCCCTCACCGCCGATCGGGATGATCGCGTCGAGGCCGAGTTCCGCGACATGGCCCCTGGCCCGCTCCACGCCGTCGCGCAGGTGCTCCGGGCGGACCCGGGAGGAGCCGAGGATCGTTCCGCCGCGCGCGAGGATGCCGCCCACGGCGTCCAGGTCGAGCTTGAGATAGTCGCACTCCAGAAGGCCCTTCCAGCCGTCCCGGAAGCCGATGACCTCGTCGCCGTGGTCGGCGACGGCACGGTGCACGACGGACCGGATGACGGCGTTCAGGCCGGGGCAGTCGCCGCCGGACGTGAGGACACCAATGCGCATAGCCCGAAATACCTTCTCAACGTGGGCCGGGAAACCGGACCACGTCGTCCGGCGGATTCCCGGTCACCCTACCGGCGTGAGGGGGTCGCTCCGTAGCGGGCGTCCGCCTGCTGGACGCGCCCGCACATGTGAGCGGACGGCCTGTCAGGCGGGCCCTCCACGAAGCTGCCCCACCACGCTGGAACCTCGCTGGGGTCGTGCTCAGGCGGGCTGCTGGGCGGCGGCGATCCGCTCGGTGCGCAGCGCCTCGTACCAGCGGTCGTCGATCGGCGGCAGCGCGTTGACGTCGAGCGCGAGCTTCAGCAGCAGGTCGGCGATCTGCGGGTTGCGGGCCAGGACCGGCCCGTGCATGTACGTGCCGAAGACCGTCCCGTTGTACGCGCCCTCCGTGCCGTCCCCGGTGCCGTTGCCCTTGCCGATCAGCGTCCGGGCGAAGGGGCGGGCGGTGGCGCCGAGGTGGGTGACGCCCTGGTGGTTCTCGAAGCCCGTCAGCTGGGGCAGCCCGAGCTGCGGGTCGATGTCCGCGAGCACGTCGCCGACGCACCGCTCGCCCTCGCCGCGCACCGACACCACGTCGAGCAGGCCGAGACCGGGCTCGCGCTGGCCGAGGTCGTTGATGAACTCGTGCCCGAGGATCTGGTAGCCGGCGCACACGGAGAACACGATCGCGCCGTTCTCCACCGCCCGGTGCAGGTGCCCGTCACGGCGCAGCCGCTCGGCCGCGAGCCGCTGCGGGCGGTCCTCGCCGCCGCCGATCAGGTAGATGTCGCCCGACGTCGGGATCGGCTGGTCGCTGCGCACGTCGAGCCGGGCCACGTCCAGGCCCCGCTGCCGCGCCCGGCGCTCGACGACGAGCGCGTTGCCCTGGTCGCCGTAGGTGCTCAGCAGGTCCGGGTAGATCCACACCAGCCGCAGTTGGTTGTCGCTCATGAGTGATCGCCCTTCGATGATCAGTTGCCGACGCGGCGGCGCAGGTCCTGGAACGCGGTGTAGTTCGCGATGACCTCGATGCGGCCCGGCGGGGCCGCCTGGACGGCCTCGTCGAGGTTCTCGCAGACCTGGAAGTGCTGGTTCGCGACCTCCAGCCGGACGGCGAGGTCGAGCTTGCGGTCACCGATCACGAAGATCGGGTGGCCGGTCAGCCGCGTGTAGTCGACGTCCCACAGCCAGGAGGTGTCGGTGCCGTCGGCGCCGCGGGCGTTCACGGACAGGATCACCGGGGTCGGCGGCGGGTCGATCAGGGAGAACGTCTCCAGCCAGCCGGCCGGATTCTTCGCCAGCAGCAGGCGCAGGTCACGGCCCTGGAACTGCACGACGTCGTACCGTCCGGCCACCGCCTGCACCTGGTACATGCGCTCCAGGGCGACCTGCGGCGGCACCCCGAAGACGGCGGCGACGGCCGCGGAGCTGGCCGCGTTCGCCTTGTTGGCGCGGCCCGGCAGCTGCAGGTGGATCGGCCAGGCGGAGCCGTGCGGGTCCAGCACGTGGTCGCCGGACAGGGCCCAGCTCGGCGTCGGCCGGCGGAAGCCGCACTCGCCGCAGAACCAGTCGTCGCCGGGGCGCTGCATCACGCCGCCGCACGACGGGCAGGACCAGGCGTCGTCCTTCCACATCTGCCCGGCCGCGACCCAGACCACGTTCGGGGAGGAGGAGGCGGCCCACACGACCAGCGGGTCGTCGCAGTTGGCGACGATCACGGCCTTGGACCCGGCGAGGCCCTCGCGCCAGTTCTCGGCGAGCATCCGGGTCTCGGCGGCGCGGTCGAGCTGGTCGCGGGAGAGGTTGAGCAGGGCGATGCACTTGGGGCTGGTGTCCCGGGCGACCCCGGCCAGGTACTTCTCGTCCACCTCGATGACACCGAACTTGGCGTCCGAGCCGCCGGCGAGCGCCGAGGTGATGCCGGCCGGCATGTTGGCGCCCAGCGCGTTCGACACGACCGGGCCGGCGGCGCGCAGCGCCTCGGCGATGAGCCGGGTGGTGGTGGTCTTGCCGTTCGTGGCGGAGACCAGGACGACGTCCAGGTTCTGCGCGAGCCGGGCGAGGAGGTCGGGGTCGAGTTTGAGCGCCACCCGGCCACCGATCACCGACCCGCTGCCGCGTCCCGCGGCCCGCGATGCCGCGGCGACCGCCTTGCCCGCGGTCACGGCCAGCTTGGCCCGCGGCGAGAGCGGGTCCGAGTTGCCTGCCATCAGTTCTCGATCCTCCTTGCGTACGCGCCGCGCGTGAGCCATCCGGCAACGTGGTGTGGGCCTCAGCCTATCGAGATCCGTTCGCACACCCGAATCCCGGCCCACGCTGCGCGGCGGGCGTGGCCGAGGGAACCGTACCCTTGCCGCCATGCGACACGGTTCCATCCCGGGCGCCCGCGGGCGCGTCCGGCCCCTCATCCTGCTCGGGGACCCCGTCCTGCGCGAGCCCTGCCGGGACGTCACGGGCTTCGGGCCCGAACTGGAGGATCTCGTGCAGGACTTGTTCGCCACCATGTACGCGGCCCAGGGGGTGGGCCTGGCCGCGAACCAGATCGGGTCCGCTCTGCGGGTGTTCGTCTACGACTGTCCCGACGACGAGGACGTCCGCCACCTCGGCCACCTGGTCAACCCGCGCCTGGTGGAGACGGACGGCGTGGTGGTCCGCGGCCCGGAGGGCTGCCTGTCCCTGCCGGGACTGGAGGCCGGCACCGAGCGCTACGACCACGCGGTGGTCGAGGGCTTCACGGTGACGGGGGAGCCGGTGACGGTGCACGGCACGGGCTTCTTCGCCCGGTGCCTGCAGCACGAGTGCGACCATCTGGAGGGCAGGGTGTACGCGGACCACCTGACGGGGTGGCGCCGACGCAGGCTGGCACGGCAGATCGCCCGGACCTCCTGGCACCGCGCGGGCGCCCCCGGCGAGGAGCGGGGGGAAGCGCGCGACGAGGTCGGGCGCGTTACCGGGTGACGGACGGCCGCCGTAGCGCCCGGGTGCCCGTACGGTCCCGGGTCACCGGGCGGCGGGGTCCGGCGTGTCTGCGGTGGGGAACGGCCGTCGGAGCGCGGGGTCCCTCCCGGTTTGCCGCGCGACGCGGTCCGGCGGGTGCACGGGTGACGAAGGAGCGTCGGAACCCGGGACCTCCCCCTCGGTCTGCGGCCGCCGCGAGCTGACCCGCAGCAGCTCCGCACAGGACCGTCTCGGCGCGGGAAACGGGAAAGGGGCGGGCCCTCCCCGCCACCACACCCGCAGGCTGCTGCGGCGGACCGCCGGGCGCGACGGCACCGCGCGGACGGCCCCCGGTCACGGGTGCGGGGAAGCGCGCGGCGAGGTCGGGTGGGGGTGACAAGCGGCCGTCGGAGCCCGGGACCCGTACGGTCCCGGGGCGCCGGGGTCCGGAGCCTGCGCGGGTGGGAAACGGCCCTCGCGGCGCGGGGTCGCTACCCGGCCGCGGATCGCCGCGCGACGCGGGCTGATGCGTCCGCGGGGTGACGAAGGACCGTCAGAACCCGGGACCCCCCACCCGGTCCCCGGCCGCCGCGAGCCGGCCCCACAGCAGGTCCGCGAGGGAGCGGACCAGTTCGGCGCGGGAACAGGGGCGTTCGCCCAGCCACCAGTCGCCGGCCGCGTGCATCATGCCGACGATCCCGTGCCCCCACACCCGCGCCAGCTGCTGGCTTCCCGGCCCCAGGTCGAGCCGCTCCTCGATGACCTGCGCCAGTTCCTCGCCCATCCGCCGCAGCAGCGGGGCCGAGTGCTTGCCGACGTCGAAGCCGTGGTCGCCGCCCGCGCTGCCCTCGGCCGGGTGCATCAGGAACCGGTACACCTGGGGGCGCGCCTCGATCGCCGCGAGGTAGGTGTCCAGGGTGGCCTCGACCCGCTCGCGACGGTCGGCGGGAGCGTCCAGCGCGGCGCGCAGGGAGGCCAGGAGCGCGTCCGTGTGCCGTGTGGCCAGGGCCGCGTAGAGGCCGCCCTTGTCGCCGAAGTGTCGGTAGAGGATCGGCTTGGTGATCCCCGCCTCCGCGGCGATCGCGTTCATCGACGCCTGCGGGCCGTCGCGCAGCACCACCCGGTCCGCGGCCTCCAGCAGCTCGCGCCGTCGGCGGTCGGCGGACCGCTGCTGATCGGTCCGCTGTGTGGTGTCCATGTGCTCTCCCCACCCGTGCTGATTCGGTGACGCCAGCGCAAACTAACACTGTCCATGGCCCTGACATCGAACGGGATGCCGAGGGGTCATCAGGAGTTGACTTTTCCTACTGGTCGGTAACAGACTCGTGTTACCGCTAGTAACACCACTAGTACCACCGCACGTGCTGCCACTGGAGGGGACATGGCCGAGTTCACCATGGAGCTCAACGACGAACAGAAGGAGGTCCGGGACTGGCTGCACGGCTTCGCGGCCGACGTCATCCGCCCCGCGGCCGCCGAATGGGACGAGCGTGAGGAGACTCCCTGGCCGGTCATCCAGGAGGCCGCGAAGGTCGGCATCTACTCCCTCGACTTCTACGCGCAGCAGTACTTCGACCCCACCGGCCTCGGCATCCCGATGGCCATGGAGGAGCTCTTCTGGGGCGACGCGGGCATCGCCCTGTCCATTGTGGGCACCGGCCTCGCCGCCGTGGGCGTTCTCGCCAACGGAACCGAGGAACAGATCGGCACCTGGATCCCGCAGATGTACGGCGACCCGAGCGACGTGAAGGTCGCGGCCTTCTGCTCCTCCGAGCCGGACGCCGGCTCCGACGTGGCCTCCATGCGCACGCGCGCGGTGTACGACGAGGCCAAGGACGAGTGGGTGATCAACGGCACGAAGACCTGGGCGACCAACGGCGGCATCGCCAACGTCCACGTCGTCGTGGCCGTCGTCGACCCGGAGCTGGGGTCCAAGGGTCACGCCTCCTTCATCGTCCCGCCGGGTACGCCCGGGCTCACCCAGGGGCAGAAGTTCAAGAAGCACGGCATCCGCGCCTCGCACACCGCCGAGGTCGTCCTCGACGGCGTGCGCGTCCCCGGCTCCTGCCTGCTCGGCGGCAAGGAGAAGCTGGACGAGCGGCTCGCCCGCGCCCGGGAGAGGGCCCGGCAGGGCGGCGAGCGGGTGAAGAACGCGGCCATGGCGACGTTCGAGGCCTCGCGGCCGGCGGTCGGCGCGATGGCGGTCGGCACCGCCCGGGCCGCCTACGAGGTCGCCCTCGACTACGCGAAGACCCGGGAGCAGTTCGGGCGCCCGATCATCGACAACCAGGGGGTCGCCTTCCAGCTGGCGGACATGCGCACGCAGATCGACGCGGCGCGGCTGCTGGTGTGGCGGGCGTCCTGGATGGCGGTCAGCGGCAAGCCGTTCACCGCCGCCGAGGGGTCGATGTCGAAGCTGTTCGCCAGCGAGACGGCGAAGAAGGTGACCGCCCAGGCGGTCCAGATCCTGGGCGGGAACGGGTACACCCGTGAGTACCCCGTCGAGCGGATGCACCGGGACGCCGCCATCTACACGATCTTCGAGGGCACGAGCGAGATCCAGCGGCTGGTGATCGCGCGGACCCTGTCGGGGATGCCGATCCGGTAGCGCCGGAGGGGCGCGGGTGCCTCCGCGCCCCTCCGGCCACCGCTCTCACCGCGGTCCGGCGGTCTCACCCGTGCTTCAGCGGGGTGAGCTGTTCGATGTCGTACTTCACCCGCAGCGCCTCGATCGCCTCCTGGTCCGGCGGGCCGTCGCCGCGCAGGATCTCCAGCAGCTCCTCGAAGTAGCGCTCGTGGTCCGGCGGCGGGGACGTCTGGAAGAACATCTTCGCCGGTGTGCCCGTGGGGTTGGCGAAGGCGTGCGGGCAGCCGGGCGGCACGACGATGACCGTGCCGGGGGTGGCCCGGACCACCCTGCTGCCCGAACTCGACTCCCACTTCTGCCAGTTGTCGGGCGTGCGGATGCGGGGCTCGAAGGCGAGGACGTCCAGCTCGCCCTCGAGGACGTAGAACAACTCCTCGCTCCGGGCGTGGACATGGGCGCCGACGTCGAAGCCCGGCGGGACCTCCACCTCGAAGGTGGAGGCCATGCGCGAGTGCGTGCCGGTGACCTTGAACGTCACGCGCTGGGCGGGTGTCTCCACGACACGGCCGTGGCCCGGCGGCACGAGCAGTCCCTCGGACTCCGTCATGGTCCGCTCACCAGGCAACCGGCAGGGACTCGGGGCCCCGGATCAACGCGCCCTTGCGGAAGGGCACCTGGTTCGGGGGCACGGCGAGTCTCAGGCCCGGCACCCGGTCCAGCAGGGCGTCCACGAGGAGTTCCGACTCCAGCCGGGCCAGCATGCCGCCGGGGCAGTAGTGCGGGCCGAAGCCGAACGCCACGTGCGGGTTGGGGCTGCGGGAGAAGTCGATGTCCTCCGGGTCCGGGAAGACGTCCGGGTCGCGGTTGGCGGCCAGGTAGGAGACGTAGACCACGTCGCCGGCGCGGATGCGCGCGCCCGCGATCTCCACGTCCTCCAGGGCGATCCGGGACAGGCCGACGGCGTTGCGGTGCGGGATGTAGCGCAGCAGTTCGTCGATGGCCCGGGGCCGGATCCCCGGTTCGCAGCGCAGGCGTTCGGCCAGCTCGGGGCGGCTCAGCAGCAGATGGAACATCTGGCCGCTGTTGTTGGTGACCGCCTCGCCGCCGATCTGGAGGAGGACGGCGAGGCCGACGGCCTCCTCCAGGGTCACCTCGCCCCGGCCCACGGCGGCGCCGAGCAGCGAGGTGACGTCCTCGGCCGTGCTGTTCTCACGCAGCCCGACGAGATCGGAGAAGTAGGCGCTCATCTCGCGCTTGGCCTTCTCGCTGACCTCCTTGCCGTGCGCGGAGGAAAGGATCAGCTGCGTCCAGGTGTGCATGGCGTGCCGGTCGGCGGCCGGGACGCCCATCAGCTCGCAGATGACCGCGATCGGGAACGGGCTGAGCACCGCACTCGTCAGGTCGGCGGGCGGCCCGTCCTGCAGCATCTCGTCGACCAGTTCGTCCAGCAGGGCGCGTGCCCGGTCGCGGATGCGCTCCACGCCCTTGGCGGTGAACGCGGCGGCCACCGAGCGGCGCAGCCGCGTGTGGTCGGGCGGGTCGAGGAAGCCGACCGCTCCCCGGTCGGGGATGAAGTGCGGGGCGAGCCGGGTGACCTGGCGGCCCATGACCGCCTCCCGGCTGAAGCGGGGGTCGTTGGCCACCGTGCGCACGTCGTCGTACCGGGTGACCAGCCACGCCCAGCCCTCGCCGTTGGGCAGCTGGATGCGGGTGACCGGGCCCTCCTCCATCAGCTCGGCCAGCACCGGGTCGAAGTCCGTCCCGGTCAGGTCGAGGGCCGGCCAGTGCCGGATCGGGGGCGGGGTCTCGGTGAGGGTCTCCTCGGCCATCAGGCCCCCCCGTTCCCCTGGGCCCAGCGGCCGACGGTCATCTCGGCGGTGATGCCGGGACCGAAGCCGGCCAGCAGCCCGCGCGCCTCGGGCTCGGCACCGCCCTCGTCGAACAGGCGGCGCAGCGCGTCCAGGACGACGGCGCTGGCGATGTTCCCGTACTCGGTGAGCGTGGACCGGCTGAACCGGAACGCGTGCGGCTCGACCTTCAGGAACTTGCTGAGGTCGTCGAGTATTCGGGGCCCGCCGGCGTGGATGATGTAGAAGTCCAGCTCGGAGGCGTTCCAGCCGTGCGTGCCGGCCAGGTCCTGCAGGGCCGGGGCGAGCGGCTCCATCGTCGTGGGCACCCGCTTGTCCAGCAGGAAGTGGAAGCCGGTGGCGCGCACGTCGTACGCGATCCAGTCCTCGGTCTTGGGTATCAGGTACGACCCGTTGCGCTCGAGTCTGACGCCGGTGCCGCCCTGCCCGCGCACCACGGCCGCGGCGATGCCGTCGCCGAACAGGCCGTTGGACAGCAGCGAGCCCACGCCGAGGTCGGTCGGCTGGTAGCACAGCGAGCAGAACTCGCAGGCCACGATGAGCGCGTTGGCCTCCGGGTAGGCCGAGCAGAAGTCGTGGGCCCGGTTGATGGCCGCACCGCCGGCCGCACAGCCCAGCTGGGCTATGGGGAGCTGCCGGGTGGTGCTCTGGAAGTCCATCTCGTTGATCAGCCACGCGGTCAGCGAGGGCATCATGAAGCCCGTGCACGACACGTAGATGATGACGTCGATGTCGGAGGTCAGGAGTTCCGCGTCGTCCAGCGCCCGCTGGATCACCGCGGGGACGCGGGCCTTGGCCTCGGCCTCGTAGAGCTTGTTGCGGTCCTCGAAGCCGGGGTGCTTCAGGGTCTCCTCGATGGGCTGCACGATGTGGCGGGTGCGGACGCCCGTGTTCTCGATGAGCCGGAGCGCCAGCGGGAGCTGGGGGTGGTCCGCGTGGTGCGTACGTGCCAGCTCGAGCGTCTCCTCCATCGTGATCACGTGTTCCGGTACGGACACCGAGGGTCTGCACAAAGTCGCCATGAGCCGTCCCTGCTTTCGCCGTCCGGCAGGCTTTCGCCCGCCGGTCAGAAGGTGGTCCACCCAGGTTCACCCGTGGGGGCGACGATCTCGCGTCGGGTTACTCCGAACCGGTGACACGCGGTCAGGGACGATCCACGGCGAGGCAGGTCACCGAAGGGGCGCGGGACGGGCGGGGAACGGTGCCCCGGTACGGCGCGACCGCGGGCGCGGCGCCGCACGCCCGCGGCCGCACGACCGGCCCTCTACGGCGCTCCGCTGCTGTGCGCGATGCACGCCACGTCGATGCGATCCGCGAGCTTGGCCAGCTCGATGGTCAGCGCGGCCACGGTGTCCTCGTCGAGCTGTTCCCCGGCCTCGACCAGGTGCAGCCACCGCCCGCCGACGGTCCGCAACAACTTACTCACGTCGGCCGCGGCCACCTGCAACGTACCGCGGTCGTCGACGATCAGAGGCAGAGTCACTTCGCGGTTCACAGAACGGGATGGTAGCCGCGAGGTGGTCACGCACCCTGCCAAACCGTGGTGATGTTGCAGAACTCGCGGATTCCGTGCCCGGACAGCTCACGCCCGTACCCCGAGCGCTTCACCCCGCCGAACGGGAACGCCGGGTGCGAGGCGGTCATGCCGTTGACGTACACCGCGCCGGCCTCCAGGTCCCGCGCGAACCGCTCCACCTCCGTCTCGTCCCGCGTCCACACGTTCGAACTCAGTCCGAACGGCGAGTCGTTGGCGATGAGCAGCGCCTCGTCCAGGTCGCCGGCCCGGTACAGCGTGGCCACCGGGCCGAACGCCTCCTCGCGGTGGATGCGCATCTCCCGGGTGATCCCGGCCAGCACGGTCGGCGGGTAGAACCAGCCCGGCCCGTCCGGCCGCTCCCCGCCGCACAGCACCTCGGCCCCCGTGCGCCGGGCGTCGTCGACGAGCTCCTCGATGTCGGCCCGCCCCTGCTCGCTGGCGAGGGGCCCGACCTCGGTGTCCTCCTCCAGCGGATCGCCGACCTTCAGCGCCCGCATGCCCGCGACGAACCGCTCGGCGAAGGCGTCGTAGACGTCGGTGTGCACGATGAAGCGCTTGGCGGCGATGCACGACTGCCCGTTGTTCTGCACGCGCGCGGTCACCGCCACCCGCGCCGCCCGGTCCAGGTCGGCGGAGGGCATCACCACGTACGGGTCGCTGCCGCCCAGCTCCAGCACCGTCTTCTTGATCATCTCGCCGGCGGTGGAGGCGACCGCCCGCCCGGCCGGCTCGCTGCCCGTGAGCGTCGCGGCCTTCACCCGCTCGTCGCGCAGGACGTCGTCCACCGCCGCCGAGCCGATCAGCAGCGTCTGGAAGCAGCCCTCCCGGAAGCCGGCCCGGTGGAACAGGTCCTCCAGGTACAGCGCGGTCTGCGGCACGTTGGAGGCGTGCTTGAGCAGCCCCACGTTGCCGGCCATCAGCGCGGGCGCCGCGAAGCGGATCACCTGCCACAGCGGGAAGTTCCACGGCATGACCGCGAGCACGGGGCCGAGCGGGCGGTAGCGGACCCGGACCCGGGAGGCGCCGGAGTCCCGCACGTCGGTCTCGTCGGGCTCCTCCTCGGCCAGCAGCCCCTCGGCGCGCTCGGCGTACCAGCGCATCGCCTTGGCGCACTTGGCGGCCTCCGCGCGGGCCTGCTTGACCGGCTTGCCCATCTCGGTGGTCATGATCCGGCCGATCTCCCGCTGGTCCTCGTCCAGCAGGTCGGCGGCTTTGTCGAGCAGGCGGGAGCGCTCGGCGAAGCCGGTCGTCCGGTACGTGCGGAACGTGGCCTCCGCGAGCTGGAGCCGGCGTTCCAGCTCCTCCTCGCCCATGGCCTCGTACGTCTTGAGCGTCTCGCCGGTCGCCGGGTTCACCGTCGCGATGGGCATGGCTGACCTCCCTGGGAGCGGGCTTGCTTCGACCTTCGCGCGCGACCGCGCCCGTCGCAACGCGTAGGCCCCTGTTCAGCCCGAGTGCTCCGCCAGCCGGTCCAGAAACGCCGCCTGCGCCGTGATGATCACCGCACGGGCCCGGTCGAGACCGAACCACGCCACCCGGTCCAGCTCCGGGAACTCCCGCACCTGCCCGGACCGGGGCGGCCACACCATGGTGAAGGTGCCGGGTTCGATCGCGTCCGGGTCGAGGTCCCCCTCCACCGCCCACACCGTGACGGTCTTGCCGCCCGCCTGGACGACCTCGCCGAGCGGTACGGCCTCCCCCTCGGGCGGCGCCAGCCCCAGCTCCTCCCGGAACTCCCGCCACGCCGCCTCCCGGGCCGGCTCGTCCGGCTCGTACTCGCCTTTGGGCACCGTCCAGGCGCCCGCGTCCTTCTTCGCGAAGTACGGCCCGCCCATGTGGCCGAGCAGCACCTGGAGTCCGTCGCCGGTGCGCCGGAACAGCAGCAGTCCCGCGCTGCGCCTCGCCGCCCGGGCCGTCACGGCCCGACCCCCGGGTGGGCCGCCAGCACGGCCTCCACGGTGTCGGCCTCCCCGGGCCGCTTGTCCTCCCGGTACCGCACGACGCGCGCGAAGCGCAGGGTGACCCCGGCCGGGTAGCGGGAGGAGCGCTGCAGGCCGTCGTAGGCGATCTCCACGACGAGTTCGGGGCGCACCCGCACCCCCCAGCCGTGCTCCTCCACGGCCAGCTCCGCCAGCCGCTCGGTCTGCCAGGCGAGCATCGCGTCGGTCATGCCCTTGAAGGTCTTGCCGAGCATCGCGAAGCCGCCGTCCTCGGTGCGCGCGCCCAGGTGCAGGTTGGACAGCCGGCCGGTGCGCCGCCCGTGGCCCCACTCGGCGGCGAGCACGACCAGGTCGAGGGTGTGCACGGGCTTCACCTTCAGCCACGCGGCACCGCGCCGGCCCGCGCTGTAGGGGGCGTCCAGGGCCTTGACGACCACGCCCTCGTGGCCCCGGGCCAGGGTGGCGGCGAGGAAGCGCTCCGCCTCGGGGGTGTCCCCGGGGCCGGACACCACGGTGCGGCGCACCCGCATCGGGCCGGGCACCAGCCGGGCCAGCTCCGCGTGGCGCTCGGCGAAGGGCAGGTCGAGCAGGTCCCGGCCGTCGACCACGAGGACGTCGAAGAAGACGGGGGAGACGGGCACCTCGGCGGCGGCCCTCGCCACGTCCGTCCGCGAGCCGACCCGGCCCGCCGTCTCCTGGAAGGAGCGGGGCCGGCCGTCCCCGTCGAAGGAGATCACCTCGCCGTCCAGGATGAACCGCTCTCCCGCCAGCCCCAGCACGGCGGCGGTGACCTCCGGCAGCCGGTCGGTGATGTCGTCCAGGGTGCGGGTGTGGATCCGCACGGCGGCGCCGTCGCGGTGGACCTGCACCCGGATGCCGTCCAGCTTCTCCTCCACCGCGCAGGCGCCGAGCTTGTCCACCGCCTCGGCGACCGAGGAGGCGCTGTGCGCGAGCATCGGCAGCACCGGGCGGCCGACGGTCAGCCGGAACCGCTCCAGGGACGCGGGCCCCTCGGCGAGCAGGGCCCGTGCCACCGTCTGCAGCGACCCGGCGAGCATCACCGCCCGCCGTACGTCCGCCGGGTCCGCGCCGGTCGCCCGCGCGAGGCCCTCCACCGCGACGGCGTCCAGCGCGCCCTGCCGGACCTCGCCGGTGAGCAGACCGAGCAGGAATCGCTGCTCCGCCTCGGTGGCGCCGCCCATCAGCTCACCGACGATCCGGATCCGCTCGGCCTGCGCGCCGGGACCGGAGACCTTGCCCAGCTCGGTCAGCCGGGCGTCCACCTCGCGCACCGTCAGGGAGGGCTCGGTGGCCGGCGGGACCGGCCGGCCGAGCACCTTCCAGCCCACGCCGAGCCGGCCCTGGGGGAGCCGTCCGGCCAGGTAGGGGATGACGATCGGCACGTCGTCCGCCTCCGCCTCCCGGAACAGCTCCGCGAGCAGGTCGGTCTTGCGGGATCGGGCCGCCGTCGCGGCGACCTCCCCGGACACCTCGGCGAGCCGGGTCAGCAGCATGCAGTCATGGTGCACCGCGGGAGCGGGGTCTACACCTGCGCACCGGCGTCGAGATCGGCGAAGAGCAGTTCCCCGTTGATCGCCGCCCCGGACCGGTAACCGCGGCTGGCCGCGTTCACCACCTGCTCGGCGAAGCCGCTCGCGTTGCCCGCCGCCCACAGCCCGGGCACGCTCGTCAGGCCCCGCTCGTCGATCACCGGGTAGCTCCCGAACGGCGTCTCCCGCATCTGCGCGCCCAGCCGCACGAGCAGGTCGCCCCGCGGGACGGCGCGCGGGGCGACGTAGAGCACCTCGCGCTCGTGGACGGCCCCCTCGGTGAGCCGGACGCCGGTGAGCCGGTCCCCGTCGGCCAGCACCTCGGCCACCTCGCCGGGCACGACGTCGACTCCGGCGGTGGCCAGCCTGCGCCGGTCGACGTCCGTCAGGTCCGCCTCCGGCACCTGGTGCAGGAAGAGCCGCACGTCCTGGGACCACTGGGTGACCATGAGCGCCTGGTGCACGCTCAGCACGCTGCTCGCGAGCACGCCGGTCGCCCGGTCGCGGACCTCCCAGCCGTGGCAGTACGGGCAGTGGACCACGTCCCGGCCGAACCGCTCGGCTACACCGGGGACCGGCGGGAGCTCGTCCTGGAGCCCGGTCGCGACGACCAGGTGCCGGGCCCGGACACGTCCGCCGCTCGCCAGGGTCACGGTGAAGTCCCCGTCCCGCGTCGCGTCCACCACCCGGTCCCGGACCAGCTCCACCCCGTACCGGGCGATCTCCTCACGTCCGGTCGCCAGGAACTGAGCCGGCGACATCCCGTCCCGGGACAGATAGCCCTGCATGTGTGCGGACGGCGCGTTGCGCGGCTCGCCCGCGTCGACGACCAGCGTGCGCCGCCGGGCCCGGCCCAGCACCAGCGCGGCCGACAGCCCGGCCGCTCCGCCGCCCACCACGACGACCTCGTACCCCTCGGTCATGTGACCACCTCCGCCGCCGACGGTCGCGCGGAGACTGCCGCATTGACAAACCTCTTTGCCGATTCTGCAATGTGGTCATGAACGGCGAACGCATCGAGAGCGGGAACAGCGGCGAGGGCGACGACGGCACCGACGGCGTTCTGGCGGGCGTCGGCCCGAGACTGCGGCGGATCCGCAAGGAGCGCGAGGTGACCCTGGCCGCGCTGTCCGAGGCCACCGGCATCTCCGTCAGCACCCTGTCCCGTCTGGAGTCCGGCCTGCGCCGGCCCAGCCTGGAACTGCTGCTGCCCATCGCCCGGGCCCACCAGGTGGCGCTGGACGAACTGGTCGGCGCCCCACCGGTCGGCGACCCCGTGGTGCGGGCCAAGCCCGTCGAACGGCACGGCCGCGTCTTCTGGCCGCTGACCCGGCAGCCCGGGGGTCTGCAGGCCTTCAAGATCCTCGAACCGCAGCGCCGGCAGGAGCCGGACCAGCGCAGCCACGAGGGCTACGAGTGGCTGTACGTGCTCTCGGGGCGGCTGCGGCTGGTGCTCGGCGAGCACGACGTGGTGCTGTCGCCGGGGGAGGCGGCGGAGTTCGACACGCGGGTGCCGCACTGGTTCGGGTCGACGGGGGAGGGGCCGGTCGAGTTCCTGAGCCTGTTCGGTCCGCAGGGGGAGCGGATGCACGTACGGGCCCGGCCCCGGCGGCCGTGACGCACGCGACTGTTCCCCGATCGGCAAGCGACCGCTTAGTATGCCGTCGGACCGGTCAGACGAAGCAGTCCCCGTGGAGGCCCCGCATGCAGGCATGGCAAGTGCACGAGAACGGCGAGCCGGGCGAGGTGATGCGCCTGGCGGAGGTGGAGCGGCCCACTCCCGGCGACGGCCAGGTGCTGCTGCGGGTGCGTGCCGCCAACATCAACTTCCCCGACGCCCTGCTGTGCCGGGGCCAGTACCAGGTGCGGCCGCCGCTGCCCTTCACCCCCGGGGTGGAGATCTGCGCAGAGACCGAGGACGGCCGCCGGGTCATCGCCACCCCCGTCCTGCCGTACGGCGGTTTCGCCGAGTACGCCGTCGCCGACGCCCGCGCGCTGCTGCCCGCGCCCGAGTCGCTGGACGACGCGGAGGCCGCCGCGCTGCACATCGGCTACCAGACCGGCTGGTTCGGCCTGCACCGGCGGGCGCACCTGGAGGCCGGCGAGACGCTGCTCGTGCACGCCGCGGCCGGCGGCGTCGGCAGCGCGGCCGTGCAGCTCGGCAAGGCGGCCGGGGCCACGGTCATCGGCGTGGTGGGCGGCCCCGAGAAGGCGGCCGTCGCGCGCGAACTGGGCTGCGACGTGGTCGTCGACCGGCGCGCCGAGGACGTCGTCGCCGCCGTGAAGGAGGCCACCGGCGGCCGGGGCGCCGACGTGATCTACGACCCCGTCGGCGGCGCCGCCTACGCCCAGTCCGCCAAGCTGGTCGCCTTCGAGGGCCGCATCGTGGTCGTCGGCTTCGCCAGCGGCACCATTCCCAGCCCCGCGCTCAACCACGCGCTGGTGAAGAACTACTCGATCCTCGGCCTCCATTGGGGCCTGTACAACACCAAGAACCCGAAGCTGGTCCTGCACTGCCACGAGCAGCTCACCGAACTGGCCGCGCGCGGCGCGATCAGGCCGCTGGTCAGCGAGCGGGTGCCGCTCGACGGCGCCGCCGCGGCCGTGCAGCGGGTCGCCGACGGCGTCACCACCGGCCGGGTGGCCGTCGTCCTGGAGAAGGGAGCCGCCGCATGACCGGCGCCGAGGAGCTGCGCAGCCGTACCCGGGAACTGCTGGCCGCCCATCCGCCCGCCGAGACCGGCCGCCTGGACTTCCTGCGGGCCCGCTTCGACGCCGGCCTGGCCTGGGTGCACTACCCGGAGGGCCTCGGCGGGCTCGGTGCCCCGCGCGCGCTTCAGGCCGTCGTGGACGCCGAGCTGGAGGCCGCGGGCGCCCCGGACAACGACCCCCGGCGCATCGGCATCGGCCTCGGCATGGCCGCGCCGACGATCCTGAAGTACGGCACCGAGGAGCAGAAGCGGCGCTTCCTGCGCCCCCTGTGGACCGGCGAGGAGGTCTGGTGCCAGCTCTTCAGCGAGCCCGGCGCCGGCTCCGACCTGGCCGCCCTCGCCACCCGGGCCGTCCGCGACGGCGACACGTGGGTGGTGAACGGGCAGAAGGTGTGGACGTCCAGTGCCCACCTGGCCCGCTGGGCCATCCTCATCGCCCGCACCGACCCGGACGTGCCCAAGCACCAGGGCATCACCTACTTCCTGTGCGACATGACCGACCCCGGGGTCGAGGTGCGGCCGCTGCGCCAGATCACGGGTGAGGCCGAGTTCAACGAGGTCTTCCTCACCGGCGTGGCGATCCCCGACTCCCGCCGCCTCGGCGAGGTCGGCGACGGCTGGCGGGTCGCGCAGACCACGCTGAACAACGAGCGCGTCGCCATCGGCGGCATGCGGCTGCCCCGCGAGGGCGGCATGATCGGCCCGGTGTCGAGGACCTGGCGCGAGCGCCCGGACCTGCGCACCCACGACCTGCACCAGCGGCTGCTGAAGCTGTGGGTGGAGTCCGAGGTCGCCCGCCTCACCGCCGAGCGCCTGCGCCAGCAGCTCGCCGCCGGCCAGCCCGGCCCCGAGGGCGCCGGCATGAAGCTCGCCTTCGCCCGCCTCAACCAGGAGATCAGCGGCCTGGAGGTGGAGCTGCGCGGCGAGGAGGGCCTGCTGTACGACGACTGGACCATGCGCCGCCCCGAACTGGTCGACTTCACCGGCCGCGACGCCGGCTACCGCTACCTGCGCTCCAAGGGCAACAGCATCGAGGGCGGGACCAGCGAGGTCCTGCTGAACATCGTCGCCGAACGCGTCCTCGGCCTGCCCGCCGAGCCGCGCACCGACAAGGACGTCGCCTGGAAGGACCTCGCCCGATGAGCACCCAGCCGGATCTCCTGCACTCCGAGGAGGAAGAGGCGCTGCGCGCCGCCGTCCGCGACCTGCTCACGGACCACTGCGACGCGGCCGGCGTCATCGCCCGCACCGAGTCCGACGCCCCGCACGACCTCGCCCTGTGGAAGCTGCTCGCCGACGGCATGGGCCTCGCCGGGCTGCTGGTGCCCGAGGCGCAGGGCGGCCAGGGCGCCACGCACCGGGAGGCCGCCGTCGTGCTGGAGGAGCTGGGGCGGGCGGTCGCGCCCGTGCCCTACCTCACCAGTGCCGTCGTGGCCACCGAGGCCCTGCTGGCCTCGGGCGACGAGGAGCTGCTGGGCCGGCTGGCCTCCGGCCGCACCATCGGCGCGCTCGCGGTCGGGCTGCACACGGCACCGGGCGCCCCGCTGCGGACCGTGCGCGCCGCCGACGGCACCCTGCACGGCGAGCTGACCGGCATCGCCGACGCGGCCGCGGCCGACGTCCTGCTCGTCCCGGCCGACGACGGCGGCCTGTACGCCGTGGCCGCCGACGCGGTGACCGTCACCCCGCAGACCTCCCTTGACCTGACCCGCCCGCTCGCCACCGTCACCCTCGACGGCGCGCCCGGCCGCCGCGTCGGCGACGCCGAGCAGGCCGTACGGCGGGCCCTGCGCGCCGCCGCCGGGCTGCTCGCCGCCGAGCAACTCGGCGTCGCGGAGAAGTCGTTGACCGACACCGTGCGGTACCTCAAGGAACGCAAGCAGTTCAACCGCCCGGTCGGCGGCTTCCAGGCCCTCAAGCACCGGCTCGCCCAGCTCTGGCTGGAGGTGGTGAACCTCCGGGCCGCCGCCCGCGCGGCCGCCGACGCGCTGGCCACCGGGGAGGACACCGACGTCCTGGTCGCCGTCGCCCAGGCGTACGCGGCGCCCGTCGCCGTCCACGCGGCCGAGGAGGCACTGCAGCTGCACGCCGGGATCGGCATGACCTGGGAGCACCCGGTCCACCTGTACCTCAAGCGGGCCAAGGCCGACTCGATCGCCTACGGCACGGCGGGGGCGCACCGCACGACACTGGCCGGCCTGGTCGATCTCCAGGCGCCCTGACCGGCGCACACCCGTCCGGTCACAACCACACGATCGGAGGACACGTCAGCCGCCCGGACCAACCCTCCGCTACGCCACACTTGCGACCGAACGCCGCATACGGGGCGTGGCGGAGGAGGTTCCGGATGGCCATTTCCATCTCTGTGGTGCTGCTGCTGTCGATCCTGGCCGTGGTCTTCATCCGCAACGGCGCGCTGAAGATCTCCCATGCCCTGGTCTGCCTGCTGCTCGGCTTCTACCTGGCCGGCACCAGCATGGCGCCCACCCTCCACAGCGGGCTCACCGCCACCGCCGGCCTGGTGAGCAGCCTGCGGCCCTGAACCGCAGGTCAGTGGGAGAAGACGCCGATGCCGTTCGCGACGGGGCGCTCGATGCCGCCGCTCGGATGGTTGCGGACCTTCACCCCGCCCGTGCCCGCGTCGCGGGTGACCAGGTCGCTGGAGCCCCCGCCGTCCAGGTTGAACGCGTCGGAGGCGCCCAGGCCCCGCAGGGTGGCCGCCTCCTCGGCGACGGTCAGGCCGGTGCGGTAGTCGGAGGCTCCGTCCAGGACGAGCAGCAGCATCCGCAGGCCGCCGCCGGTGAACCCGACCACCGTGCGCACGGCCGAGGCCGAGTCGTCGAGCCCGGGCAGCGGCCTGCCGTCGCGCAGCACCGGGAAGCCGCCGACGGCGAAGCGGTAGGGGACCCGGGTGGCGGCCGCCACCAGGCCGTGCGTGACGCGCACCCTGTCGCCGACCGACAGCTTCCGCAGGCGCCGGGCGCCCTCCTCGCGGCCCACCAGCACGGTGCCGTCCGCCGGGATCGAGCCGCTGCCCGGCGTGCGGGAGACGGCCACCACCCGGCCGTCGCGCACCGTCACCTCGTAGGTGTCCGTGCTGCACGGAGCCGACCGCCGGGTGTCCGTGCCGCAGACGGCGCGCCTGCGGGAGGCGCTGCCCCACCGCGCGGTGAAGGCGCCGACGGAGTCCTCCGGCAGCGCGTACTGGTTCAGCCCCTTCAGCGGGATCCGCCCCTCGGGTGTGGTCACGGAGCCGGTGAGGCCGAGGCGGTCCAGGCGGGCCCGGTGGTCGGTGCCCACGCCGAGCACGTCCCGCGTGCCGGCGCCGGGAGGCAGCGCGGGCCCGAACCGCTGGCCGTCGGGCACCGCCGCCTTGAGCACCCGCCCGTCCGCGATCGCCGGCCCCACCGGCGCGCCCGTCGCCTCGACGCCCGGGTGCTGGGTCTCGCTGATGTGGAAGAAGTCGCCGTTCACGCCGGCGACCGCGCCCGCCGAGCCGGCCATCCGGGACACGGTGGCGCGGGCCGCGACCGTCCCCGGGTACAGCAGGTCCACCCGCACGTGCGGATCGGCCAGGTCGACGGTGAGCAGGTGGGCGTGTGCCTCGCCCGCCGCCGCGTCGATGTCGAACTGCCGGTAGGTGACCCCCGGCGCGATCCGTCTGCCCCGCTGAACGGCACCGGCCGGTGCCGCCTCCGCCAGGGCCGCACCGGCCAGTACACCGAACGCCGTGAGAACCGTGAGAACCGATCTGACCGCCGCCTGCCCCCGCCGCTGGAGCGCCACCGCGCCTCCCGATGTGTCGTCAACTTTCCCTTCGGCCAAGGGAAGTGCAGCAGACGACGGGGGTCCGCGGGGCGTCTAGCCGTCGAGTACGCGAGAACGGGTGAGAAAACGGACCCCCTCGGGTGCCTCCAGCGAGAAACCGCTCCCGCGGCCTGGTACGACGTCCACGATCAGCCGGGTGTGGCTCCACGCCTCGTACTGGCTGCGCGACATCCAGAAGGTCACGGGCTCCTCGACGCCCTCGACGGCCAGCTCCGCCAGCAGCACGTCCGAGCCGCCGGTGCGGAACTCGCCGTCCGGGTAGCACATGGGCGCGCTGCCGTCGCAGCAGCCGCCCGACTGGTGGAACATCAGGGGCCCGTGCTCGGCGCGCAGCCGGCGCACCAGCTCGGCGGCGCGCGGGGTGAGTTCGACGCGGGGTACTTCCACTTCCATGGGTCACCGTCCTGGGGAGCCGGAGCGTCGGACGGTCCAGTCTCACCGCTTCGGCATCGGCGCGTCCACCGTCCTGACGTCCACGTCGCTCGCCCTGACGAAGGCGAGCCGGTGGTCGAACTGGATTTCGTAGTACGGCTCCCGGCCGTGCACCACCGGCGCCGGCGACTGGGCGAACGTCGACCGGTCGACGTAGGTGCCGTACGCGCGGGCCCCGGTCACGTACTCCTGGCCCGCGTGGAGGGTGTACGGCAGCGGCGACTCGGTCTCCGGGGCCACCCCCTCCGGGTAGGCCTCCTTCTCCGGGAGGGGGCGGCCGAACACCGGGATCTCGTCCACGCCCTGCTTCGGGGTCACCACGCTGGCGCGCGCCCCGACGGCCACCGGGTGGTCCTTCGGGTTCCTGAACCAGCCCTTGTGGCCCTGGAACCAGATGGCCGTCCAGTCGCCCCGGCGCTCGGCGACCGCGAAGGTCTGGCCCGCCGACACCCGCGACCCCAGGTCGTCGACGTCCTCCGTGGAGTCGTCCCCGTCCGGGCGCCGGCCCGGGTCCTGGATGAGCGGGGCGCCGTCGTCCGGCCGGGTGCGCAGGCGCACGGCGCTGGAGCCGTGCGGCGCGCACCGCACCCCGCCCTTGACGCACCCCGTGAACTCCGGCTTGTAGTGGACGTAGTCCGGCAGGATCATCACCGCGTCGCTGTCCGGCCCGGCCGTCTCCCGCAGCGGTGCGCCGAGCAGGTCGTAGTAGTGCCGCCAGTCCCAGAAGGGGCCGGGGTCGTCGTGCATGTCCGGGATGGTGTCCTCGGTCGGGGACGGCACGTTGTCGTGGCCGAAGACGTGCTGCCGGTCGAGCGGGACCTTGTACTTCTTCGCGAGGTACTTCACCAGGCGCGCCGAGGACCGGTACATCTGCTCCGTGTACCAGGCGTCGGGCTGCCGCAGGAATCCCTCGTGCTCGATGCCGATCGAGTGGGCGTTGACGAACTGGTTCCCGGAGTGCCAGCTCGCGTCCTTGATCGGGACGTGCTGGGTGACGTGGCCGTCGCTGGAGCGGACGGAGTAGTGCCACGACGCCTCTTCGGGGTCCTGGACGGTCATGAACATCGAGGACAGCGGGGCCTCGGTGTCGTGGATGACGATGTAGTCGATCCGCTGGTCCTTGGGCCGGTCGGCCAGGTCGTGGTTGCCGTACCCGCCACCGTCCATCTCGACGTAGGGCGCACCGAGCCAGGAGCAGGACAGCTCGGGCGGGCACTCCACGTTCTTCGGCCGCTGCGCGCCCTGGGGCACGGCCCGGTGCGGGCGGACGCCGGGAGTCGCGGCGAGGACGACTTCCTGTCCCTCGTCGGTGGTGCGCCGCGCGCCGCGGCGGATCACGTCGTAGACGTCGTTCGCGTAGGCCGCCGCCGACACGGCGTCGTTCGAGCCGGGGAAGCGCGCCACGGCGTCCCACCAGTCCGCCGGGTCGGCGCTGAGCGGCTTGCCCAGCTCGGCTTGCGTCGCGGCGAGGAGGGCCGCGCCCCCGCGCACGTTGGCGGCGTCGTCGCTGCGCAGCTGGCGGTCCGGGAGCTCGAGCAGCCGGGCGGCCCGGCGCAGGTCGGCGGGCTGCCCGGTGCCGCTGTCCGGGGACTTTCCCGGGCGGGCGGCGGGCGGTCCCGCCGTCGTGGCGCGCGGCCGGGCCTGCCCGTGGCGGGGCTGCGGTGCCTCGCGCGTGTCCACCAGGTGCATCGGCCCGTAGCCGCCGACGACGCTCGGCACGCCCGGGTGCGAGTCCCACCGGGACTGCAGGTAGGACACGCCCATGAGCACGCTCCTGGGCACGTGGAACTCCTCCGCCGCGGCCCGGTACTCCTCCTGCAGGAGCCGGTCGGCCGGCACGGCGGTGTCACCGGAACGGTCGACCAGGAACGGCACGACGAGCGCCGCCGAGGCGGTCGCACAGATGATCCCCCGGTGCCCGCGTACGGTGGTCAGGACTTGTCGGGTGACGCGTTTTCTCATGCGGTGCTCTCCCAGCGGGTTCGGCGCGGCGCGGACAAAACGCGAGCAGGGCAAGGCGGGTTGTGGGTGATTGCCCGTCACGTCACCCCTCGTACGTTTCCGTGCCTGGGGCGCCGCGTCGCGCCGAGCGTCACCGGCCTGGACCAGCCGCCGGGCACAGGCCACCCGGTCGGCGGCAGCGTGTCCGCTTTACGTGAGGGCGCGTCAGTCCTCCGCGACCGGATCCACCCGCCAGTCCGGGTGGCCCGGCATGGGCGGGGTGTGCGCCCCGTACAGCCACCGGTCCAGGAAGGGCGCCAGGTCCCGGCCGGCCACGCCGGAGGCGAGGCGGACGAAGTCCGCGGTGCCGGCGGCGCGGCCCCGGTACCGCGTCACCCAGGACCGCTCGATCCGCGCGAAGGCGTCCTCGCCCACCTCCTCGCGCAGCGCGTACAGCACCAGCGCCGAGCCGTCGTAGCGCATCTGGCGGAAGAGGGACGCCGCGGTGGGCTCGGCGGGGGCGCCGTCGTCGTGCCGCCACCGGTCGTGCCGGGCGTACGCGTCCCGCATCGCCTCCTCCAGGCCGGGGCCGCCGTGGGCGTCGGCGTACAGCCGCTCGTAGTAGCGGGCGTGACCCTCGCTCAGCCACAGGTCGGACCAGCGGCGGATCGCCACGCTGTCGCCGGTCCAGTGGTGGGCGAGCTCGTGCACGAGGTTGCGCTCCGCGTCGACCCGGCTGCCGAGCAGGTCGCTGCTCGGGACGACGGACAGCGACTGCGTCTCCAGGGCTACGGGCAGGTCGGTGTCCCCGACCAGCACGCCGTAGCGGCCGAACGGGTAGGGGCCGAGCCGCTGCTCCAGCCAGGCCAGGTGAGCGGGGGTGAGCGACCGGTAGGCCTCGGTGTCCGCGACGAGGCCGTCCGGCACCACGTCGCGCACGGGCAGCCCGCGCGGCCCCGTCCCGGTGACGACGGAGTACTTCCCGATGGCCAGCTGGACCAGCTGCGCCGCGACCGGGTGCTCGGAGTCGTAGGTCCACCGGATCCGCCCGCCGGGCAGCCGGCGGCGCTCCACCAGCCGGCCGCCCGCCACCGCGGTCAGGCCCGGCGGGGCGGTGACGCGGAAGGTGAACGGCGCGCGCACGCTGGGGTGGTCGTCGGCCGGGAAGATCATCTTGGCGCCGTCGGGCTGCGGCGACAGCAGCGTGCCGTCGGCCGTGGGCACCCAGCCGTAGTCCTGGATGGCGTCGTCGCGGTGCCGGCGCTGCGTCGGGTCGGCGGTGTAGGCGACCCGGACGGTGAAGGTGCGGCCGCGGGCGATCGGCCGGGCCGGGGTGACGACGAGCTCGTCGCCGTCGCGCACCGCCCGCGCCGGGGCGCCGTCGACGGTCACCGTGCGCAGCGTGTTGCCCGCGAAGTCGAGGTCGAAGCGGGACAGGGCCTGCGTCGCCGCGGCCCTCAGGGTGGCGGTGGCGGGGAACGGCGTCCCGGGCGCGCGCCAGTCGAAGGCGAGGTCGCAGTGGCGGAGCGTGTAGCCGCCGTTGCCGTCGAGCGGCGCCAGCGGGTCGCCCAGACCGCGGGCGCCGGGGGACGGGATGTCCCGGGGCGAGCCCGCGACGGCGCCGCCGGCCGGGTGCCGCGCGCGGGCCGGAGCGGTGGGCTGCCCGTGCGTGAGGACGACGGTGAGGACCGCGGCGCCCGCGAGAGCGACGGCACCGGTCGCGGCGAGGGCGGCGCGGCGGGTGCGGAGCCCGGCGGTCGTGAGGTCCATGGGCGCACTATGACACCCGAAAGATCACTTATATGCGTTTTACTCCGTTTCGGGCGTGCGGTGAGGCCGGCAGCCGGGTTCCGGCGTCCGGCGCAAAGGCGCCCCTCTCCCGGAACCGGACCGGAATGGAGAAGCGCGCGGCGCCCGGGCGCGGCTAGCGTGACCGCAGCCCGCCCACGGATGGAGAGACATGCCCATGGCCCCGAGCGCCGACCCGCAGCCGACCGCGCCGCACGTTGCCGACAGCCACGATCTGATCCGGGTGCACGGCGCGCGCGAGAACAACCTCAAGGACGTCAGCGTCGAGATCCCGAAGCGCCGGCTGACGGTGTTCACCGGCGTCTCCGGCTCGGGCAAGAGCTCGCTGGTGTTCGACACGATCGCGGCGGAGTCGCAGCGGCTGATCAACGAGACCTACAGCGCCTTCGTGCAGGGCTTCATGCCGACCCTGGCGCGCCCCGAGGTCGACGTCCTCGACGGGCTGACGACCGTGATCACCGTCGACCAGCGGCGCATGGGCGCCGACCCGCGCTCCACGGTGGGCACCGCCACCGACGCCAACGCGCTGCTGCGCATCCTCTTCAGCCGGCTCGGCCGCCCGCACATCGGCTCGCCCAAGGCGTTCTCCTTCAACGTCGCCTCCATCAGCGGAGCGGGCGCGGTCACCGTGGAGCGCGGCGGGCGGACGGTGAAGGAGCGCCGCGCCTTCAGCGTCACCGGCGGCATGTGCCCGCGCTGCGAAGGCCGCGGCACCGTCCAGGACTTCGACCTGACCCAGCTGTACGACGACACCAAGTCGCTCACCGAGGGCGCCCTCACGATCCCCGGCTACAAGGCGGGCGGCTGGAACTACCGGCTGTACAGCGAGTCCGGCCTCGTCGACCCCGGCAAGCCGATCCGCGACTACACCGAGCGGGAACTGGCGGACTTCCTGCACCGCGAGCCGACCCGGATGAAGATCGCGGGCATCAACATGACCTACGAGGGGCTGCTCCCGCGGATCCGGAAGTCCATGCTCGCCAAGGACCGCGAGGGGATGCAGCCGCACATCCGGGCGTTCGTGGACCGGGCGGTCACCTTCACCACCTGCCCCGACTGCGACGGCACCCGGCTCAGCGAGGCCGCCCGGTCCTCCAAGATCCGCGGGATCAGCATCGCCGACGCCTGCGCCCTGCAGATCAGCGACCTCGCCGCCTGGGTGCGCGACCTCGACGAGCCGTCGGTGGCGCCCCTGCTCGCCACGCTGCGGCACACCCTCGACTCCTTCGTGGAGATCGGCCTCGGCTACCTCTCGCTGGACCGGCCGGCGGGCACGCTGTCGGGCGGCGAGGCGCAGCGCACCAAGATGATCCGCCACCTCGGATCCTCGCTCACCGACGTCACCTACGTCTTCGACGAGCCGACGACCGGCCTGCACCCCCACGACGTCCAGCGGATGAACGCCCTGCTGCTGCGGCTGCGCGACAAGGGCAACACGGTGCTCGTCGTGGAGCACAAGCCGGAGGTGATCGCCATCGCCGACCACGTCGTCGACCTCGGCCCCGGCGCCGGCACGGGCGGCGGCGCCGTCTGCTTCGAGGGCACCGTGGAGGGGCTGCGGGACAGCGGCACCGTCACCGGCCGGCACCTGGGCGACCGGGCGGGCGTCAAGAAGACGGTGCGCGAGCCCACCGGCACGCTGGAGATCCGCGGCGCGCGCACGCACAACCTGCGCGACGTCGACGTCGACATCCCGCTCGGGGTGCTGGCCGTCGTCACCGGGGTCGCCGGCTCCGGCAAGAGCTCGCTGGTGCACGGGTCGATCCCGGCCTCGGCGGGCGTGGTGTCGGTCGACCAGGGCGCCATCCGCGGCTCCAGGCGCAGCAACCCGGCGACGTACACCGGGCTGCTCGACCCGATCCGCAAGGCGTTCGCCAAGGCCAACGGGGTCAAGCCGGCCCTGTTCAGCGCCAATTCGGAGGGCGCCTGCCCCAACTGCAACGGCGCCGGCGTCGTCTACACCGACCTGGCCATCATGGCCGGGGTCGCCACCATCTGCGAGGTGTGCGAGGGCAGGCGGTTCGACGCGTCGGTGCTGGAGTACCACCTCGGCGGCCGCGACATCAGCGAGGTGCTGGCCATGCCGGTGACCGAGGCGGGGGAGTTCTTCGCCGCCGGCGAGGCGAAGACGCCCGCTGCCCTCACGATCCTGCGGCGGCTCGCGGACGTCGGGCTCGGCTACCTCACGCTCGGCCAGCCGCTGACCACGCTGTCCGGCGGCGAGCGGCAGCGGCTCAAGCTGGCCACCCACATGGCCGACAAGGGCGGCGTCTACGTCCTGGACGAGCCGACCGCGGGCCTGCACCTCGCCGACGTCGAACAGCTTCTGGGGCTGCTGGACCGGCTCGTCGACTCCGGCAAGTCGGTGATCGTGGTCGAGCACCACCAGGCGGTCATGGCGCACGCCGACTGGATCATCGACCTCGGCCCCGGCGCCGGCCACGACGGCGGCCGGATCGTCTTCGAGGGCACCCCCGCCGATCTCGTCGCCGCCCGCTCCACCCTCACCGGCGAGCACCTCGCGCAGTACGTCGGCGCCTGACGGCCGCCCCGCGCACGAAGGCGCCCGGCCGGTCGGCCGGGCGCCTTCTCGTTCGACCCTGGGTTTCCCACGCGAGGACGGAGGAGGTGGGCGAGGGCCCGCCGTACCCGGTCAGCCCGTCTTGTGCCCCCACTTCGGCCCGATCAGGGTCCACTCCCGGTCCCACTGCGCGAGGCGCCGCCGGTCGAGGTACCAGCGCCCGGCGCCCCCCACGCCGAGGACCAGGCCGCTCAGGGCGAGGCCGGCCGCGGTGCCGAAGACCCCCGCCTCGGCGGACGCCCGGGCCGGGGTCGCCGGCTCGCCGGCCGGCTTGCCCTGGCCGTCGATCCAGATCCGTACCGAGGAGCCCGCCGCGCTCCCGGTGGGCACCAGCGTCATGCCGCGGTGCGCGGAGCCGTCCCGGGCCGTCCAGCGCACCTCGGCCGCGGCCACGTCCCGGCCCGTGCCGGTGGCCGCCGCGGCCGGGACGGCGGTGAGCACCACGGCGGCCACCGGGGTCCGCTCGGCCCGCTGCCGGGCGAAGACCTGGTCGGCCGCCTGCGCGGTGACCAGGCCGACGAGCGTGCCGCCCACCGCCACGAGGATCCACACGGCCAGCACGAGCCATGCCTCCAGGACGTCCTCCCGACGCCGGACCGGGTTCCTCCGCCACCGCCACAGCGGCACCCTGGTCCGCCGGCGCCCGCTGTTCGAGGGCTTGCGCTCGCTCATCTCTGCCCACCTCCTCGTGGTCCTGTCACGACGGTGACAGGCGGGACGGCGGCGCGACATGGGCCGGCCAGGCGGAACCGGTGGGCCGAAGGGCGCCGGACCGGGGCGGGCGGAGGGCCGTTCGGCCCGGACCGCGCGCGGCCCCGCCGGGTGCGCCCCCCGCAGCCGGGACAGCTGTGCCCTGACCGGGCCCCGCAAAGGGGCCATAGGGCCCTCACCGTGCCGGGCGCGGCGCTCGCACGCTCGAAGGAGACCCCGTAGTCGCCCGACCCCGTACGAGGAGGCGCCATGCGAACCGCGACCCTCGACGCCGCGACCCTGGAAGGCTGCATCTCGGCCGCCGTTGCCGCGCCCTCGATCTTCAACACCCAGCCGTGGCGCTTCCGGCTCGACCCGGACACCGGCACGCTGGAGATCCGCGCCGTCCCGGAACGCGGCCTGCGCCACGCGGATCCCGTCGGGCGGGCGCTGCACCTGTCGGTCGGTGCCGCCCTCTTCAACCTCCGTGTCGCGGCCGCCCACTTCGGCTGGGCACCCGTGCTGCGGCTGCTGCCGGACCCCGGGGACCCGGGCCTGCTGGCGAGCTTCCGGCCGGCCGGTCCCGGCCGGCCGCGCACCGGGGGGCACCGCTCCGACCTGTACCCGGCGATCTGGCGCAGGCACAGCAGCCGCTTCCCGTTCTCCGGCAGGCCGCTGCCGGAGGAGGTCCGCGCCGAACTCGCCGACGCGGCCCACATGGAGGGCGCGTCGCTCACCTTCCCCGGGGCCGCCGAGCGGACACGGCTGCTGCGGGTGGCCGCCCAGGCCGAGCAGCGCAACCGCACCGACTTCGACCGGGCGGGGGAGAGCCGCCGCTGGGTGCACCGGGACCTGGACGACACCGCCGACCTCGGCCTGCCGCGCGCCGTGCTCGGGCCGCAGGACGCCCACGGGCGGCTGCCCATGCGGGACTTCACCGCCCAGCGGCACACCGAGCGGCTCCCCGCCCGGCCCTTCGAGCCCGAGCCCGCGATGGCCCTGCTGACCACCCGGCACGACCGGCGCAGCGACTGGCTGCGGGCCGGGCAGGCGCTGGAGCACGTCCTGCTGGTGGCGACGGCGTACGGGGTGCGGGCCTCCCTGCTGCACCAGCCGATGGAGTGGCCCGACCTGCGCCGCGAGCTGCGGCCGGCCCCGGACCTCGACGGGCACCCGCAGATGCTGGTCCGGCTCGGCTACGGCCCCGAGGGCCCGGCCACCCCGCGACGGACACCGGACGAGGTCCGGGACACGGTTCCGCGGCCGGGTCCGGCCGCCGCCGTCCCGGGGCGGAGGACGGGCTGACGCATGGACTCCGACGACGGTTCCCGCGAGCTCGGCCGGCCCGAGTGCCTGCGTCTGCTGGCGACGGCGCCGATCGGCCGGATCGTGCACACCCGCCAGGCCCTGCCCGCGGTCGTGCCGGTCGAGTTCGGCGTGGACGGCGACGGGGCGGTGCTGCTGCGCATCGCGGCGGCCTCGGAGCTGGCCCGCGCCCTCGACGGCGTGGTGGTCGCCTTCGAGGCGGACGCGGTCGACGCGGCCGCCCGCTCCGGCTGGAGCGTCCTCGTCACGGGGCGGGCCGCGGTGGTGACGGACCGGGCCGAGGCGGCGCGCCTGGAGCGAACCGCCCCGGCCTCACCGGTGCCCTCCCGGGAGGAGGTGTTCGTGCGCATCGAGCCGGAGCTGGTCAGCGGGCGTGAACTGGTGGGCGGCCGCACGAGGTACGGCCTGCACGCCTCGGCCTGAGCAGCCGTGCGCGACCGCGGTCAGGCGCGGTCGCGGTCAGGCGCCGTCGGGCCGCTCGGCCGCGGTGAGCCGTACGCCGGTGACCAGGTCGGGGCGGATGCGCACCGCGTAGTCCATGGTCCGGTTCACCCAGGGGCTGAGCAGCTTCTCGTACCGGGCCAGTTCCCCGGCGTCGGTCACCAGGCGGGCGTAGCCGGTCACCACCACGCTCCAGCCGAGGTGCGTGTCGGGGTCGATGCAGTCGGCCTCGTACGCCACCACGACGCCCTGGCCGTCGGCCTGCCCGGCGCGCGCGGTCAGGGCCGCTCCCTCGTGGGTGCGGATCACGATCTCGCCGTCGTCCAGGACGTGGTTGACCGGGCGGACGGTCGGCAGCGCGTGGCGGGTGAAGACGATCCGCCCGAGGGACACGCTGCCCAGCAGTCGCAGGGCTTCGTCGCTGTCCAGCTCGACGCTCCGGCGCGGCCCGGCCGGTGAGGGCTCGGAGGTGTCGGAGATGGCGGCGGTCATGGGGCGGCTTCCGTGCGGCTCGACTGTCACTGGCGCGCTTCCTGATGCACTGACAACGGAACGGGCCCGCTCGGATCGGGAAGGACCAGGGGACCCACCGTTCATTGGTACGGCACCGGCGCTCCGCGCGCCAGGGCCGTTCGGCCCTTGACCCAAACAGGGCCGTCCGGCCCTGGCCGTCCGGCCCGGATGGAGGAAGGATCACGCTAGGCGGGCCGGTCCCCGGGGCATGAGGTGGACATCGGCACGGAAACGACGAGCGAGGAGCAGTCAATGGCGGACGGCGAGCCGGGCAGCCCGATCCGGGTCTTCCTGCTGGACGACCACGAGGTGGTACGGCGTGGGGTGCGCGACCTGCTGAACGACGAACCCGACATCGACGTGATCGGCGAGGCCGGCACGGTGGAGCAGGCCCTGGTCCGGGTGCCGGCGCTGCGTCCGCAGGTGGCCGTGCTGGACGTCCGGCTGCCCGACGGCGACGGTGTGACGGTGTGCCGGGAGCTGCGCTCGCGGATGCCGGAGCTGGCGTGTCTGATGCTGACCTCCTTCGACGACGAGGAGGCCCTGCTGGACTCGATCATGGCGGGAGCCTCCGGGTATGTGCTGAAGCAGATCCAGGGCTCGGACCTGGTGTCGGCCGTGCGCACGGTGGCCGCGGGCCAGTCGCTGCTGGACGCCAGCGCCACCACCAAGCTGATGGCCCGGCTGCGCGGCGGTCAGCAGAAGGAGGAGGAGCCGGACGGCCTGCCGGGCCTGACCGACCGGGAGCGGGAGATCCTGGCGCTGATCGGCGAGGGGCTGACCAACCGCCAGATCGGGCAGCGGCTGTACCTGGCCGAGAAGACGGTGAAGAACCACATCTCCCGTCTGCTCGCCAAGCTCGGCGTGGAGCGCCGCATCCAGGCGGCCGTCATCGCCACCCAGGTCCAGGACCGCCAGCGGCACGAAGGCCGCGGCTGAGCTTGCGCACCGGCGGGCAACCGCCCGCGCCGGCACCCGAGTCCGCCACCGGTGGTCGCGCCCTCGCCGCCCCCGCCGCCCCCGCCGCCCCCGAGCGCCGGGGCAGCCGGCACGGCGCGTTCCAGGTGTACGGGGCACCTGTGACCGCACCACCCCGCACCGGTTCCGGCCGGCCGCCACCGACGTGGCGCTGCCCGGCACCCCGGTGGCGGAGCGCGGCCGCGCTCGCCGGGACCCGGCACCTGCTCGGCGTCCCGTGCGACGGCGTGCGGGGACGGCCCGCGCGACCTGGCCGAGCGAAACCCGGCACCCGGGCGGGGCCCAGCGGCGGACCTGGCGGGCGGCCCGCGGGACCCTGCGCTCAGGCCCGGTGGGCCGGGCCGAGCGTGGACGCGGTCGGGCCCTCGGCGCGTGTCAGGTCGAACTCCACGTCGACCACGCCCTCGACGGCCCGGACCAGGCGCGCGGCCACCGGAACCAGCGAGGTGTCCCGCACCCGGCCGCCGATCCTGACGACGCCGTCCACCACCTCCACCCGCAGCGCGGACGCGGCTCCCGGGAAGAGTGGCGTGACGACGTCCTTCCGGACCTCCTCGGCGATGTCCTCGTCGTCCCGCAGGAACACCTTCAGCAGGTCCGTGCGGCTGACGACGCCCTGCAGCATGCCGACCTCGTCGACCACGGGCAGCCGCTTCACCTTGGCGTGCGCCATGGTGCGGGCGGCCTGGGCGAGAGTGGCGTCCGCGCGGACGGTGAGGGCCGGGGAGGTCATCAGGTCCCCGGCGGTCAGCCCGCCGGCCTTGGCGAGGTCGCCGAGCCGGTGCGCCTGCGTGGCCCGGTCGGGGTCGCTGTCGCGGAACTCCTCCTTGGGCAGCAGGTCGGCCTCGGAGACGACGCCGACCACCCGGCCCTCGCCCTCCAGGACGGGCAGGGCGCTGACCTTCCAGTCCTGCATCAACTGCACGATCTCCTTGAAGGGGGCCCGGCGGCCGACGGCGGCGACCGTGTGGGACATGACGTCACTGACGACGTACGGGGTGGCGTGCATGATGACTCCTTCGTCGGGTCGCCCCGCTCACACGGCGCTGCCGGCGCCGTAGGGGGCGTAGAGGTCCAGCAGCCGGGTCCGGGTGGAGCGCAGCCGGTGGGCGAGCACCTCGCCGACCCACTGGGTGACGGCCCGGCCGAGTTCCGGGTCGTCGCGGCACAGCGAGCGGACGGCCGTGGCGTCGAACTCCCAGGCCCGTACCGGGGTCACCGCCGTGGCGCCCATGTGCCACACGTGCGGCCCGAACAGCCAGGAGAGGCCCAGGAGTTCGTTGTGGCCCACCGTCTCGACGACGGCGGCGCGGCGGCCGGGCACCCGCGTGTCCAGCTCCACCGAGCCGGTGCGGACGATCCAGAACCGGTCCGCGCGGGCCCCCTCGCCGAAGATCCGCGTGCCCGGCGGGAAGGACACCTCCCGCGCGAGACGCATGAGCTGCTGCCGGTGCCCCGCGGGCAGCGTGCGCGGCATGCTCGGGGTGTTCATGGCCTGCCTCCTGGTCGGGCGTACCAACTCCTGCCTCCAGCCTGGGCCGGCGCACGGGACCGCAGCAGGGGCCCAAGGTCCCCGCGGAAGGACCGGCGGGCCCCTGTCCCGCCGCCGCCGCGGACCCGACGCTGTTACCGGATCACCCGACGGAGATCCCCGACGGAGATCCCCCGACACAGGAGGTGGAAAGGATGCCCCGCACCATCACGGTCGGTCTCGACGGCTCCCCCGAGAGCCGCGCCGCCGCGGACTGGGCGGCCCGCGAGGCGCTGTCGCGCGGACTGCCGGTGAAGCTCGTCCAGGTCTGGGAGCCGGTACCGGCGCCCATGGCCGAGGCTCCGCTGCTGGGTGCCGAGACGCACCAGCACTGGACCGAGCGGATCCCGCGGGAGCGCGCCGAGGAACTGCGCCGGCGCCACCCCGGTGTGGAGGTGATCACCGAACAGCTCACCGGACGCCCCGCCGAAGCCCTGGCGCAGGCCGCCGAGGACGCCGAACTGCTGGTCCTCGGCTCGCGCGGCCTGGGCGGGATCGGCGGCTTCCTGGTCGGCTCGGTCGGCCTCGCGGTCGTCGCCGCGACCGAACGGCCCGTCGTGCTGGTCCGCGCCGGCGAGCGGGCCGAGGACGTCCCCGGCGCCACCGGTCCCGTTCTGCTCGGCCTGGACACCGGAACGCCGGACCCGGCGCCCCTCGCGTTCGCCTTCGAGGCCGCCGCGCGCCGCTCGGTGCCGCTGCACGTGGTGCACGGCTGGAACCCGCCGGCGTACTACGCCTACGGCGCGGTCCTCGACCCGCACGTCACCGAGATCGTGGCGCAGAGCGACGCCGAGGCACTGGCCGAGACGCTGGGCCCCTGGCGCGAGAAGTACCCCGACGTGGAGGTCGTCACGGAGTCCCGCTGCGGCAGCCCCTCGCTGCTGCTCATCGACGCCTCCCGCGAGGCCTCCCTGGTCGTCGTCGGCCGGCGCGTGCGCCGCTCCGCCGTCGGCGCCCACATCGGCCCCGTCGCCCACGCCGTGCTGCACCACGCCGCCGCGCCCGTCGCCGTCGTCGCCCACCACTGAGCGCACCGGCACCCCAGGAGAGGACAGGACATGAAGGCAGCGGTCGTACGAGCCCTCGGCGAGCCCCTGGTCATCGAGGAGCGCCCCGACCCCGAGCCCGGCCCCGGCCAGGTGCGCATCCGGGTCGAGGCGTCCGGGCTGTGCCACACCGACATCCACGCCGCGCACGGCGACTGGCCCGTCAAGCCGAACCCGCCGTTCGTGCCCGGCCACGAGGGCGTCGGCCTGGTCGAGAAGCTGGGCGACGGCGTCACCCACCTGGCCGTGGGGCAGCGGGTCGCCGTGCCGTGGCTCGGCCGGGCCTGCGGGCGGTGCGAGCACTGCCTGTCCGGCTGGGAGACCCTGTGCGAGCAGCAGGTCAACACCGGGTACGGCTGCGACGGCGGGTACGCGGAGAAGATGCTGGCCTGGGCCGACTTCGCCCAGCCGGTGCCCGAGGGCGTCGGCCCGTTCGACGCGGCCCCGCTGACCTGTGCCGGGGTGACCACGTACAAGGCGCTGAAGGTCGCGGACGTCCGGCCCGCCCAGCTGGTCGCGATCTCCGGGGTCGGCGGCCTGGGCCACCTGGCCGTGCAGTACGCCAAGATCGCCGGTGCGACGGTGGCGGCCATCGACGTCACCGACGACAAGCTGGAACTGGCCCGGGAGCTGGGCGCCGACCTCGTCATCGACGCCCGTTCCCAGGACGTCGGGGCGGAGCTGAAGAAGCACGGCGGCGCGCACGCGGCGATCGCCCTGGCGGTGAACCCCGCCGCGTTCGAGGCGGTGGGCTCCGGTCTGCGGCGCGGCGGCAAGCTCGTCATGGTCGCTCTGCCCGCCCACGGCACGATCCAGGTGCCGATCTTCGACACCGTCCTGAACGGCACGTCGGTCATCGGCTCCATCGTGGGCACCCGGCAGGACCTGGCCGAGGTGTTCCGGCTGCACGCGGCCGGCCGGACGAAGGTCATCTACGAGACCCGGCCGCTCGCCTCGGTGAACGAGTCCATCGACGAGGTGCTGCGCGGCGAGGTCAAGGCCCGGCTGGTGTTCGACCTGGAGACGGGACGGTGAGGACGATGGAACTGCCCCTGGTCGTCGGCGTCGACGGTTCGGAGCCCAGCCTGCGCGCCGTCGACTGGGCGGCCGACGAGGCCGCCCTGCGCGGGCTGCCGCTGCGCGTGGTGTACGCCTCGCTGTGGGAACGCTACGAGGGCACCGGGCTCGCCGACGCCGTCGGCAGGCCCTCCGAGGAGGTGCGTGCCGAGGACATCGTCGAGGCCGCCGCCCGCCGGGCGCACGAGCGCCGGCCGGACGTGAAGACCGTCACCGACGTGCTCCCCGAGGAACCCGAGTACGCGCTGGTGCGCGAGAGCCGCACCGCCGCCGCCGTGGTCCTGGGCTCGCGCGGCCGCAGCAGCCTCACCGAGGCCGTCCTCGGCTCCGTCAGCGTCACCGTGGCCGGCCACGCCCACTGCCCGGTGATCGTGCTGCGGGGCGGCCACGACAACCGGGTCAGCCCAGGGGAGCGCCCCGTCGTCGTCGGCGTCGGCGACCGGCCCGGGGAGACCGCGGCCGTGCGCTTCGCCGCCGAGGAGGCGCGGCGCCGGGGCGTGCCGGTGGAGGCCGTCCGCGCCTGGCGCCGGCCCGCGCACGACACCCAACCGGTCCAGCGGCACGAGGAACGGGCGGCCCGGGAGCTGGACGCCGCCCTGCGGGACGTCCCGGCCGGCATCGAGGTGCGCCGGCGTACCGTCGAGGGGCCCGCCCGGCGGGTGCTGCCCGGCGCCGCGGCCGGTGCCGGCCTGCTCGTCGTCGGCGCCCGGCGCCGCGAGGGCCACTTCGGCCTCCAGCTCGGCCGGGTCGCCCACGCGGTGCTGCACCAGGCCGGCTGCCCCGTCGCCGTCGTACCGGAGCAGGCCGAGTGACCCGCCGACCCCGCCGCCCGCGCGGCGGGGTCAGCCCACCGCCCGCTTCACCAGCTCGGAGACGCGCGCCTCGTCGCCCGCCGTCAGCTCGTCGGTCAGCGCGTAGGCGGCCGGCCACATCGCGCCGTCGTCCAGCCGCGCCTGGTCGCTGAAGCCGAGGGTGGAGTAGCGGGCCTTGAACTTCGCGGAGCACTGGAAGAAGCAGACGATCTTGCCGTTCTTCGCGTACGCCGGCATCCCGTACCACAGCTTCGGCGCGAGTTCGGGCGCCGCGGCCGTGACCAGGGCGTGCACCCGCTCGGCCAGGGCCCGGTCGCCCGGCTCCATCTCGGCGATCTTGGCGAGCACCTCGCCGGTGGCGTCCGCCTTGCCGGCGCCGCGGCGCGCCGCCTTGGTCTCCCGGGCGCGCTCCTTCATCGCGGCGCGCTCCTCGACCGTGAACTCCGTGTCGCTCATCCCAGCCTCCGTCCGTCCGGTGCCCCCGCTTCGGGACGCCTCCGATGCTAGGGGGCCGCGGGCCCGCCCGGCTTCTCCAAAACTGATCAGTCCCCTCCCCGCACAGTTCCCGCCGGTAAGGGACCACCGGCCCTGGACTCGGCCCCGGACAGCCCCTGGGACGGTCCTCCGGCCCGCTGGATGCTCGGAGCATCGACAGGCCTGGAGGAGATCCGTGATGCCGGAAGACACGCTCGACCGCACCCCCGTCCACGCCCTGCTCGCGGACGGCACCACCGTCCGCATCCGTACCGTGACCCCGGCCGACCACGACCGGCTGCAGGGGCTGTACGAGGAGATGTGCCCGGACAACCTGCGCTTCCGGTTCTTCTCCCTCAGCCCGAACTCCGCCCGGCTCGCCGCCGACCGGGCCTGCGCCCCCGCACACCCGGGCTACCGGGCGCTGCTGGCCGAGACCCGCGGCCAGGTGGTCGGCGTCGCCGAGTACGACACCGGCGGCGCCGGGGACGAGGCCGAGATGTCCATCGCCGTCTGCGACGGACGGCACCACCGCGGGGTCGGCACCCTGCTCGTGGAGCACCTGGTCTCCGCCGCCCGGGCCGAGGGGGTCACGACCTTCACCGCCGACGCGCTCAGCGAGAACCGCGAGGTCCTCCGGCTCTTCGCCGACCTCGGCCTGCGCACCGCCCGCCGCTTCGAGGGCGCCGAGGTGCGCCTGACCATCCGCCTCGACGCGGACGACGCCTACCTGACCGCCGTGGAGGCCCGCGGCCGCGCCGCCGACGTCACCAGCCTCACGCCCCTGCTGCGCCCGGGCGCCGTCGCCGTCGCCGGCGCCGGACGGAAGCCCGGCTCCGTGGGCCGGGCGGTCCTGCACCACCTGAAGGCGGGCGGCTACACCGGCCGCCTGTTCGCCGTGACCCCGAACGTCAGCCACGTCCTCGACGTGCCGTCGTACCCGTCCGTCGGCGCCCTGCCCGCCACCCCCGACCTGGTGGTCGTGGCCGTCCCCGCCGCCGCGGTCCCCGCCACCGCCGAGGAGTGCGGCAAGGCCGGGGCCCGGGCGCTGCTCGTCGTCACCGCCGGACTCGACGCCGGGCAGGCGCGCGCCCTGCTGGCCGCGTGCTGCGCCCACGGCATGCGCCTGGTGGGGCCCAACTGCCTCGGCGTCTCCAACACCGAGCCCGGCCTGCGGCTCGACGCCACGTTCGCCGCCCGCCACCCGCGCCCCGGCACCGCGGGCGTCGCCGTGCAGTCGGGCGGGGTCGGCATCGCCCTGCTCGACGGGCTGTCCCGGCTCGGCATCGGCGTCTCCTCCTTCGCCTCCCTCGGCGACAAGTACGACGTCAGCGGCAACGACATGCTCCAGTGGTGGGAGAGCGACGGCCGCACCGAACTCGCCCTGCTGCACCTGGAGTCCTTCGGCAGCCCGCGCGCGTTCTCCCGCACCGCCCGCCGCGTCACCCGCCGGATCCCGGTGCTGACCGTCGACGCCGGCCGTACCGAGGCCGGCCGGCGCGCCGCCGCCTCGCACACCGCGGCGGCCGCCACCCGCGCCATGACCCGGCAGGCGCTGTTCACCCAGGCCGGCATCACCGCCACCCGCTCCGTCGGCGAACTCATGGAGACCGCGGCCCTGCTGCACTCCCAGCCGCTGCCCGCGGGCACCCGGGTCGCCATCGTCAGCAACGCGGGCGGCGCGGGCGTCCTCGCGGCCGACGCCTGCGCCGAGGCGGGACTCGCCGTGCCGCCGCTGCCCCCGGAGGTGATCGACGACCTGCTCGCCGTGCTCCCCGAGGGCGCCGCGGCCGGCAACCCCGTCGACACCACCGCCGCCGTCGGCGAGGACGGGCTCGCGGACTGCCTGGACCGGCTGACGCGGCACCCGGGTGTCGACGCCGTGCTGGTGGCGCTGCTGCCCACGGCGGTCGCCGCCGCGACCGGCGACGACCTCGTCCGGGCGCTCACCCGGGGCCCCGGGCACCGGGCCAAGCCGGTCGCCGCGATCCGCCTCGACCAGGACCTGCCGGTCCGGCTGCTGCCCGCCGACGGCGGCGGCACCGTCCCGTCGTACGCCGAACCCCAGGCCGCGGCCCGGGCACTGGCCCACGCCGCCCGCCGGGCGGCCTGGCTCGCCCGGCCCGTGGGCACCGTCCCGGACCTCGACGGCATCGACGCGGCCGGCGCCCAGGAGGTCGCCGAGCGCTTCCTGTCCGCACACGAGGACGGCGGCTGGCTCGACCCGCGCACCTGCGCCCGCCTGCTGTCCTGCTACGGCATCCCGCAACTGCCGTGGGCGTGGGCCGAGACCGAGGACGAGGCCGTCCTCGCGGCCCAGCGGCTGCGCGGCCCCGACGGCCGGGTGGTCCTCAAGGCCCACTGGCCGGGGCTGCTGCACAAGAGCGAGCAGCGCGCCGTGCACCTCGACCTCCAGGGCGACGCCCAGGTGCGCGCCGCCTTCCGGGACTTCGGGACCCGGTTCGCCGGGCTGCTCACCGGCGTCGTCGTGCAGCCACTCGCCGCGCGCGGCACCGAACTGTTCGCCGGCGTCGTCCAGGACGAGGTCTTCGGCCCGCTCGTGCTGTTCGGGCTCGGCGGCACCGCGACCGAGGTCCTCGGCGACCTCCCCCAGTCTCGAATTCGCTCGACCGGGGGGACCCCCATCGCCCGGCTGGCCCCGCTCACCGACCACGACGTCCACGACCTGATCACCGCGCCGCGCTGCGCCCCGCTGCTGTTCGGCGCCCGCGGCGGCGCACCGGCCGACCTCGAAGGCCTGGAGCAGCTGCTGCTGCGCCTGTCCCGCATGGCGGCCGACCTGCCGCAGCTCGCCGAGGTCGACTTCAACCCCGTCCTCGCGGCGCCGGCCGGGGTCAGCGTGCTCGACGCACGGGTGCGCCTCGTACCGCGCCGCCCCCACGACCCCTATCTGCGCCGGCTGCGCTGAGCGGCGGCGGATGCCGGCACCATCACCCGGCGGACCGGAGGGTACTCGCCGGCAGGAGACGACGAAGCGCGAGGAGGGCGCCATGGACACCCGGCAGACGGACACGGAGACGGTGACGGCGCTGGTCGCCGAGGCCGTGGCGGCCCCGTCCATGCACAACGCGCAGCCCTGGCGCTTCCGCTACCTGGCCGGCGAGCGCACCGTCCTGCTGCTCGCCGACACCGGCCGGGCCATGCACCGCTCCGACCCGGAGGACCGGGCGCTGACCATCGGCTGCGGAGCCGCGCTGCTCAACCTGCGCGCCGCCGCCGCGCACGCCGGACTCACCACCGGGGTCCGGCTGCTCCCGGACCCCGGCGAGCCCCTGCTGCTCGCCTCCGTCCGGCTCGGCGCGGCACCCCGGACGGCGGCGGACGACGACCTGGCACGCCTGCGCCCCGCGATCCCCGAGCGGCACACCAGCCGGCACCCCTTCGAGGAGCGGGACGTCCCCGAGGACGTCCGGGCCGCCCTGCGCCGGGCGGCCGCCCTGGAGGGGGCCGAGCTGATGTTCCCCGGGGCCTGGCACGTGGAGACCGTGCTGGACCTGGTCCACGACGCGGAGAGCCGGGACGCCCTCCATCCCGAGGGCATGGAGGACCTGCACCGCTGGACCCGGCTCGGCCCGGAGGCGGAGCGCGCCACGGACGGCGTCCCCGAGTACGCGTTCGGACCCCGGCTGCGCGACGGCAAGGCGCCGCTGCGGGACTTCGCCGGCCGCCGCCCGGTGGCGCACCGCGCCGGCGCCGCCTTCGAGAAGCACCCGCACCTGGCGCTGCTCAGCACCCCGGGGGACGACCGGGCCGACTGGCTGTCCGCGGGGCAGGCGCTGGAACGCGTCCTGCTGGAGGCGACCCTGGCCGGGCTCGCCACCTCGCTGACCTCCCACGCCCTGGAGAGCCGCGACCTGCGGCTGCTGGCCCGCGACCCGGTGGGCGGCCGGGGCCACGTCCAGATGGTGCTGCGCCTGGGCTACGGGCCGCGGGGAGCGGCCACACCCCGCCGGCCCGTCCAGGACGTCCTCGACATCGTCGAGTGACCCTCGTCATGGCCACCCCGTAAGGGGATTGCGGCGGTTTGCCCCTCGCCGTGCCTGGTGACCCGCTTCCGGAACCAGGCCTGACACCCGGTTCGGGGACTCCCGCCGGCCCGTCGCGCCCGGCGACCGGACCGACGGGCCCTGCCGCGCAGGGAAGTTCGGCCCTATGGCAGGCGACGGCCCGCCGGGATCATCGGTGTGCCGGTCCGCTCCGCACCCGGAGCCCGGCCGTGACGGTGAGCGCCGTCCCCCAACGCACCCGCAAACCGGAGGAGTTCCATGCTTTCGCCCGAGTCGGCCGCTGTCGTCCGTGCCACCCTGCCCGCCGTCGGCGGAGCCCTGGACGAGATCACCGCGCGCTTCTACGGCACCATGTTCGCCGACCAGCCCGAGCTGCTGGACGGCCTGTTCAACCGCGGCAACCAGGCCAGCGGTGAGCAGCGCCGCGCGCTGGCCGGATCCATCGCGGGCTTCGCCCAGGCCCTGCTGGCCCACCCCGATGAGCGCCCGGACGCGATGCTCGCCCGCATCGCCCACAAGCACGCCGCGCTCGGCGTCACCGAGGACCAGTACACGATCGTCCACAAGTACCTGTTCCGCGCGATCGGCGACGTCCTCGGCGACGCCGTCACACCGGAGGTCGCCGCCGCCTGGGACGAGGTGTACTGGCTGATGGCCGGCGCCCTCATAGCCCAGGAGGCCCGCCTCTACCAGGAGGCGGAGGTCGACCCGCGCACGCCGTGGCGGCAGTGGACCGTGGTGGAGCGGCGGGAGGAGACCCCCGACGTGGCCTCCTTCCTGCTGCGCCCGGCCGACGACGGCCCCCTGCCGCGGGCCCGCGCCGGACAGTACGTCAGCGTCCGGGTGCGGATGCCCGACGGCATCCGCCAGACCCGCCAGTACAGCCTGTCCAACGCTCCCGGCGACCGGCTGCGGCGCATCACCGTCAAGCGGGTCGCGAGCGTGGCCGACGCCCCCGAGGGCGAGGTCTCCAACCAGCTGCACCGCACCGTACGGGCCGGCGACGAACTGACCCTGTCGGCCCCGTTCGGAGACGTGGTCCTGGACGACGCAGCCACCCCGCTGGTGCTGGTCTCCGCGGGCATCGGCTGCACCCCGATGGCCGGCATGCTCGAACACCTCGCGGCCACCGGCTCCACGCGTCCGGTGCGGGTCCTGCACGCCGACCGCGCCCCCGGCGACCACGCCCTGCGCGCCGAGACCCGCCGCCTGGTGGAGGAACTGCCCGACGCCCGCGCGGAGTTCTGGTACGAGCAGGACGCGTCCGGGGAACCCGGCTCGCACACCGGCCTGATGGACCTCGCCGGCCTGGACCTGCCCGCCGACGCCGACGTCTACCTGTGCGGCTCGCTGCCCTTCATGCGGGGCGTGCGCGCCCAGCTGCTCGAGGCCGGCATCCCCGCCCGCAGCATCCGCTACGAGGTGTTCGGCCCCGACCTGTGGCTGGCCCACGCCGAGGACTGAGCACCCGCCGGCTCCCACGGTCGCCCGGCGCGTTCAGCCGCCGGGCGCGGTGGGTACGGCGACCAGGCCGATGGCGCCCAGGTGGTCCCGGTGGCGGTGGTAGACGCGCCGCATACGCTGCACGCGCTCCCGGGCCGCCGGGTCCCGCAGGACGCGCCCGGCGATGCCCAGGGCGTGGACCAGCCCCTCGTCGGCGACGAGCCGGCGCGGCTCCAGCAGCGCCATCGGCACCGTCGTGCGGGCGGTCACGGTCAGACCCTCGGCGGTGAGCAGAGCGCCCCAGCCGGCCGGGGTGAGCGGGCGGGAGCCGACGTGGAGCACGTCGTACAGGTCGGCGGCGATCCGCCCGGCGAGGGCCGGGTCGAGGCCGTCGGGCAGCAGGCACATCTCGTGCAGGGCGTACCGCCCGGTGGAGCCGTCGAGCAGCCGGCGCGCCTCCCGTACGATCCGCCGCTTGGCGGCTTCGGGCTGCATGGTCAGCACCGCCTCCCCGTACACGACGGTGGCGCTGCCGTCCGGCAGCCCGGTGGCAGCGGCGTCCGCCCGCACCGCACGCACCCGTGTCGCGCCGGGGGCCGTCAGGCCGGCCAGCCGCGCCACGGCGGCGGCGTCCCGGTCCACGGCCGTGTAGCAGGCCGGGCCGCGGGCGAGCACCAGCGGGGCGGTGGCCCCCAGACCGGCGGCCAGCTCCACCACCCGGTCCTCGGGGCCGATGGCCAGGGCGTCGATCATCCAGCGGGTCAGCTCCAGGCCGCCGGGGCGCAGGACCCGCTTGCCCATGCGGGCCAGCAGCCAGTGGGCGGGCATGCGCGAGGCGTCGAGCCCCTCGCCGGGCAGGGGAGCCCCGTCGCCCGGGGGCTGGTCGTGGCCGGTCGTCGCCATCGGCGATGTCTCGCTCTCTCCCCCCGGCCTGCCAGGTTCGCTCAGGCCACGCTACTGCCGGCCCCCCTCCTCTTCATGGGCCGAACGTCCCGACCGGCGTGTCCGGGCGGCCCGGTCACAGCAGGCTGCTCCAGTACGGCCAGAACCGGGTCAGGACCAGCACGGCGATCAGCCCGTACCAGGCGGCGAGCAGCAGCCCGTGGGTCTCCAGCACCAGCGCGAGCGGGCGCCGTCCGGCCGCCGGCACGGGGATCAGCCCGTGCCGGAGGTTGCGCAGCGTGACGTACCAGAACAGGGCGATGGTCACGGCCCACACCACGACGCAGTAGGGGCACAGCCGTCCCAGACCGAAGAGGGACGCGTGGATCAGCCAGTGCACGAACACCACCCCGGCCGCGGCCCCGGCGTTCAGGCCGAGCCACAGCGCCCGCGACAGCCGGCCCCCGGTGAGGACCACCAGACCGAGCACGGCGACCGCGGCGAAGGCGGCCAGGCCGAGCACCATGTTGGGGAAGCCGAACACGCTGCCCTCGGGGCTGGCCATGACGCTGCCGCAGCTGACGACCGGGCTGATGTTGCACGGCGGCCGGTAGGTCGGGTCCTTCAGCAGCCGCCAGTCGTCGACGGTCAGCTGGAAGGAGGCCAGCCAGCCGGCGCCTCCGGTCAGCACCAGCAGCAGACCGGTGCGCCGGCCCGGGCGGCCTCCCCGCGGCTCCGTCATGCGGCCCGTCCGGTGCGGGACCCGGCGGCGGCGCCGCTCACGGGCGGGGCCGGAGTGGTCGCGCGGCGCCGGTAGACCAGGTACGGGCGGGTGAGGTAGCCGACGGGCGCGCTCCACACGTGGACCAGGCGCGTGAACGGCCAGGCGGCGAAGAGCAGGCAGGCGCTCAGGGCGTGCAGCTGGAACAGCAGCGGTGCCCCGGCGATCGCCTCGGGCTGAGGGTGGAGGGCGAAGACGCCGCGGAACCACACCGAGACGGTGGAGCGGTAGTCGTAGCCGCCGCCGAACACGTTGTGCGCGGCCGTGGCGGTGATCCCCAGCAGCACGGTGGCGGACAGCAGCGGGAACAGCACCTTGTCGCTGCGGTCGGTGGTGCGGCGGATCCGGCGGGCCAGCAGCCGGCGGGCGCACAGCATGCCCAGGCCGCTCACCATGGCGACCCCGGCGACGGAGCCCAGCGCGACGGCCGTGGTGTGGTAGGCGTGCTCGCTCACCCCGGCGGCCTCGGTCCAGGAGGCGGGTACCGCGAGGCCCACCACGTGCCCGGCGATCACCGCGAAGGCGCCGAGGTGGAACAGCGGGCTGCCCCAGCGCAGCCAGCGGTGTTCGAGGAGCTGGGTGGTGCGCGAGGTCCAGCCGAACTGGTCCTGGCGGTAGCGCCAGACGTGCCCGACGGCGAAGACGGCGAGGCAGATGTAGGGGAGGGCGACCCACAGCAGCAGGTCGGCGCCGCCGGGGGCGGCCGCGATCGGGTTCATCGGAGACCTTCCGCGCGGGAGGTGGGCGGGGCGGGCAGGGGCGGTACGAAGGCGTCGGGCGGCGCGAACTCCCCGGCGCCGTAGGGATCGAGGCCGACGTGCTCGTCGGGCGGGCCCTCGGCTGCCAGTTTCGCCACGGCCTCCTCGTCGGCCTCGGTCGCGGGCGGCAGGAGGGTCAGCAGGGCGGCGAGCAGGTGCCGGTAGGGCGACTCGGCGGCCTCCAGGGCCCGGTGGATCAGGTCCAGGCCCCGGCGGTGCCGGCGCAGCGGCGCCTCGCCCGGGCCGGGCCCGGCGAGCGCGGCGAACTCCAGGACGACCGGCAGGTGGTCGGGCAGTTCGCCGCCGTCCACGTCCCAGCCCATGGCCTGGTAGCGGCGGGCCAGGGTGAGCAGGGCCATGCCGCGGCGGCGGGTGTCGCCGTGCAGGTAGTAGGTGAGGTAGAGGCTGCTCCTGCGGCGCAGGTCGAAGACCTCGACGTAGTGGCGCTCCAGTGCCTCGGGGTCCTCGGCGGGGAACCAGCCGGCGAAGGCCGCCAGGTGCCGTGCGGCGGGCGTGGGCTCCAGGGAGCGGATCCGGTCGGCCAGGTCGTCGCGGGCCGCGACCAGTTCGGCGTCCGGGTACTGCAGGAGCAGCGAGATCAGCCGCAGCAGCAGGGCCCGGTCCTCGGCCTCCTGCGGCGACAGCCGCGACGGACGGCGGACCGCGGCGCGCAGCCGGGTGCGCACGAGGGCGGGGAGGGACGGGGGTCCCCCCAGGCGTCCGGCACTGGGGGAGGGCAACGGGCTCACAGGTGGCCTCCGGCGGGGGCTTCGGGGGTGCGGCGGCGCAGGGTGGGGATGCCGAGCATGACCTTCCGGCCCTCCGGTTCCCCGGAGGTCTCGACCGGGCAGCGGTTCTCGAGGGCGGTCAGCGCGGCCGCGTCCTCCTTGTGCGCGGCCGGGACGACGTACCGGTCCCGGTACTTGGCGACCGCCAGCAGCCGGTGCAGGTCCTCCGCCTCCCGGCCGGTCAGTCCCACGGCCTTCACCACGGCCTCGTCCCCGGGCTCGCCCAGGGTCCGCTGCCGCATGTACGAGCGCAGCGCGGTCAGTTTCATCAGCACCCCCCCGACCACGTCCGTGTCCCCGGCGGTGAACAGCTCCGCCAGGTACTCCAGCGGGATGCGGAGCCGGGTGACGGCGGCGAACACGTGGTCGGGGTCGTCCTGGTTCCCGCCCGCGGAGGTCACCGCGTCCAGCACGGGGGAGAGCGGGGGCACGTACCAGACCATCGGCAGCGTGCGGTACTCCGGGTGCAGCGGCAGCGCCACCCTGTACTTCGACACCAGCGCGTACACCGGGGAGCGGCGGGCGGCGTCCAGCCAGTCCTCGGGTATCCCGGACTCGCGGGCGGCCGCGATCACCTCGGGGTCGAACGGGTCGAGGAAGACGTCGCGCTGCGCGTCCAGCAGGTCCCGCTCGTCGGGGGTGGCCGCGGCCTCGCCGACCCTGTCGGCGTCGTACAGCAGCAGCCCGAGGTAGCGCAGCCGGCCCACGCACGTCTCCGAGCAGACCGTGGGCTGCCCCGCCTCGATGCGCGGGAAGCAGAAGGTGCACTTCTCGGCCTTGCCGGTGGCGTGGTTGACGTACACCTTCTTGTACGGGCACGCCGTCACGCACATCCGCCAGCCCCGGCAGCGGTCCTGGTCGACCAGGACGATGCCGTCCTCCACCCGCTTGTACATCGCGCCCGACGGACAGGCCGACACACAGGCCGGGTTGAGGCAGTGCTCGCACAGCCGGGGCAGGTGGAACAGGAAGGTCTGCTCGAACTCGAACCTCACCTTCTCGGCCCACGCGCCACTCAGGTTCGGGTCGCCGGCCGCGTGCTCGGGCGCGCCGCCCAGGCCGTCCTCCCAGTTGGCGCCCCAGGTGATGGAGGTCGGCCGGCCGGTGAGGACCGAGCGGGGGCGCGCGACCGGCATGTCCGGTCCGGCCGGGGCGCTGACCAGGTTGTCGTAGTCGTACGTCACCGGCTCGTAGTAGTCCTCGATGGACGGCAGGTCCGGGTTGGAGAACAGCGACAGCAGCCGCCTGACCCGGCCGCCGGAGCGCAGCACCAGCCGGCCCTTGCGGTCCAGCGTCCAGCCGCCCTTCCAGTGCTCCTGGTCCTCGTAGCGGCGCGGGTAGCCGACGCCCGGCTTGGTCTCCACGTTGTTGAACCAGGCGTACTCCACGCCGGTCCGGTTGGTCCAGGTCTGCTTGCAGGTGACCGAGCAGGTGTGGCACCCGATGCACTTGTCGAGGTTCATCACCATCGCGATCTGTGCCATCACGCGCATGTCAGTACTCCACTTGCTGGCTGCGGCGGCGGATGACGGTGACCTCGTCCCGCTGATTGCCGGTCGGGCCGTAGTAGTTGAAGGCGTAGGTGAACTGGGCGTAGCCGCCCGCCAGATGGGTCGGCTTGAGCAGCAGTCTCGTCAGCGAGTTGTGCATGCCGCCGCGCTTGCCGCTGACCTCGGTCTTCGGCACGTTCACGTTGCGGTCCTGGGCGTGGTACATGTACACGGTGCCCTCGGGCATGCGGTGGGTGACCACGGCGCGGGCGGCGACGACGCCGTTGCGGTTGTACGCCTCGATCCACTCGTTGTCCCTGACGCCGATCCTGTCGGCGTCGGCGGTGGACATCCAGATCGTGGGTCCGCCGCGGGACAGGTCGAGCATGTACTTGTTGTCCTGGTAGTTCGAGTGGATGGACCACTTGGAGTGCGGGGTCAGGTAGCGCACGGTGACCTCCGCCCGGCCGTCCTCGTTCAGGTGCTCGTCGCCGTAGTGCCCGATCGCGTTCAGCGGCGGCCGGTAGACGGGCAGTTGCTCGCCCAGCTCGGCGATCCAGTCGTGCTCGACGAAGAAGTGCTGGCGGCCGGTGAGGGTGTGCCACGGCTTCTTGTGCTCGACGTTGATCACGAAGGGGGAGTAGCGGCGGCCGCCGGTCTCCGACCCCGACCACTCGTACGAGGTCATCACCGCGCGCGGCTGGGTACGGGTGTCGGCGAACGTGATCCGCTCGGCCTCGCGTTCGGCGGCCAGCTCCACCAGGCCCTCGCTGCCGGTCTGCCGCTCCAGCTCACGGAAACCCTCCGTCGCCAGGCGCCCGTTGGTGGTGCCGGACAGCGCGAGGATCGCCTCGCACATGTCGGTGGCGGTGGCCAGCGACGGCCGGCCGGCACCGACGCCGTCGCGGACGGTGCCGCAGCGGTGCCGCAGCTCCTCGACCTCGCGGTCCGGGTGGACGGTGACGCCCTTGGTGGTGGTGCCGAGGGTGTCCAGGAGCGGTCCCACGGCGCGGATCTTCTGCGCCACGGCCGTGTAGTCCCGCTCCACCACGACCAGCTTCGGCATGGTCCGGCCCGGAACAGGCTCGCACTCACCGGTCTTCCAGTCCCGCACCACCCCGCCCGGCTGGGCGAGTTCGTCCGGGGTGTCGTGGGTGAGCGGCACGGCCAGGACGTCGGTGCGGGTGCCCAGGTGCTCGGCGGCCAGTTCGCTGAACCGGTCGGCGATGGTGAGGAACGTGTCGTAGTCGGTCCGGGCCTGCCAGGGCGGGGCGATGGCCGGGGTGAAGGCGTGCACGAAGGGGTGCATGTCCGTGCTGGACAGGTCGTCCTTCTCGTACCAGGTCGCGGCCGGCAGGACCACGTCGGACAGCAGGCCGGTGGAGGTCATCCGGAAGTCCATGGTGACCAGCAGGTCGAGCTTGCCCTCGGGGGCCTCCTCGTGCCACACCACCTCCTGCGGCCGCTGCCCCTCGGGGGTCTCGGCGGAGCGGACGGCGGAGTCGGCGCCCAGCAGGTGGCGCAGGAAGTACTCGTTGCCCTTGCCGGAGGAGCCCAGCAGGTTCGCCCGCCACACCGTCAGCACCCGGGGGAAGTTCGCGGGGTCGTCCGGGTCCTCGGCCGCGAACCTCAGCCGCCCCGCCTTCAGCTCGTCCACGACGTGCTCGGCGACGTCGCGCCCCCGGGCGGCCGCCTCGTCGCACAGGTCCAGCGGGTTGCGGTCGAAGCCGGGGTGGCCCGGAGTCCAGCCCAGCCGCACGGCCTGCGCCAGGCAGTCCGCGAACGCCTTGCCCTCGAACCGGCCGGCGCCGAGCGGTGACGCCAGCTCCTGCGGCCCGAACGCCTCGTAGCGCCACTGGTCGGTGTTCAGGTACCAGTAGGAGGTGCCCGCCATGTGCCGGGTCGGCCGCTGCCAGTCGAAGGCGAACGCCAGGTGCTGGAAGCCGGTCAGCGGCCGGACCTTCTCCTGGCCGACGTAGTGCGCCCAGCCGCCGCCGTTGACGCCCTGGCAGCCGGTCATCGTGGTCAGCGCCAGGAACGCCCGGTAGATCGTGTCGGAGTGGAACCAGTGGTTGGTGCCCGCGCCCATCGCGATCATCGACCGGCCGTTCGTGCGCTCGGCGTTGCGGGCGAACTCCCGGGCGATCCGGGCCGCCTGCCCGGCCGGCACCGAGGTGACGGTCTCCTGCCAGGCCGGGGTGTACGGCTGGGACGCGTCGTCGTACGCCAGCGGCCAGACACCCGGCAGACCGGGCCGGGCCACCCCGTACTGGGCGAGCATCAGGTCGAACACGGTGGTGACGAGCCGGCCGCCGATACGCCGCACGGGCACGCCGCGCACCACCACCGAGCCGCCCTCGGTGGCGCCCTCGTCGAACCGGGGCAGCGCCACCCGCACCCGGTCCTCGGCCGACTCCAGCAGGCTCAGCTCGGGCTCGACGTCGCCGAGGTCGAGATTCCAGCGGCCGCGCTCGGCCTCCCCCCACCGGAAGCCGAGCGAGCCGCCGGGGACCACCGCCTCACCGCTGGCCCGGTCCACCAGCACCGTCTTGAAGTCGGCGTGCTCCTCGTCACGGCCGAGGTCGGCCGCGGTCAGGAACCCGCCCGGCACGAGGCCGTGTTCGCCCTCGCGCAGCTTCACCAGGAACGGTGCGTCCGTGTAGGTCCGCAAGTAGTCGCGGAAGTAGGGAACTTCGCGGTCGACGAGGAACTCGCGCAGGATCACGTGGCCCATCGCCATCGCCAGCGCACCGTCGGTGCCCGGGTGCGGGGCCATCCACTCGTCGGCGTGCTTGACGTTGTCCGCGTAGTCGGGGCTGACCGCCACGACCTTGGTGCCGTTGTAGCGGGTCTCGGTCAGGAAGTGCGCGTCCGGGGTGCGGGTGACGGGGATGTTGGAGCCCCACATGATCAGGTAGCCGGCGTTCCACCAGTCCGCCGCCTCGGGGACGTCCGTCTGGTCGCCGAAGACCTGCGGGGAGGCCACCGGAAGGTCCGCGTACCAGTCGTAGAACGACAGCAGCGTGCCGCCGATCAGCGACATGAACCGGGAGCCGGCCGCGAACGACGCCATCGACATCGCCGGGATCGGCGAGAAGCCCGCCACCCGGTCGGGGCCGTAGGCCTTGACGGTGTGCACGTGGGCGGCGGCCACCAGCTCGGCCACTTCCTCCCAATCGGCGCGCACCAGGCCGCCCTTGCCGCGCGCCCGCTTGTACGCCCGCGCCTTCGCCGGGTCCCCGGTGATCTCCGCCCACGCGGCCACCGGGTCGCCGAGCCGGCGCCGGGCCTCGCGCCACATCGTCAGCAACGTGCCCCGGACGTAGGGGTACCGGACCCGGCTGGGGGAGTAGGTGTACCAGGAGAACGAGGCACCGCGCGGGCAGCCCCGCGGCTCGTACTCGGGGCAGTCCGCGCCGATCGACGGGTAGTCGGTGGCCTGGTGCTCCCAGGTGATGATGCCGTCCTTGACGTACACCATCCACGAGCAGGAACCGGTGCAGTTGACGCCGTGCGTGGAGCGCACCACCTTGTCGTGCGCCCAGCGGTCCCGGTAGAAACCCTCCCAAGCCGGGTCGCCCGTGCCGAAGACAGCGCGTCCGTCGGCCGACACCTCACGGCGTGTCAGCAGCCGGCGGGCGGCCAGTGGCCACCCCTCCCCTGAGCGCCGCTGCGAGGGGCGCGCGATCTTCTCGTTCTCCATGGCCAGGAACGCTAGGCGCCGGACCCGCCCCGGGCCTGGGGCCGAACGGCCCTGTCCGGGAGACCTACCGGCCCGGACCTCGCCCGACGGGCGGCGGATCAGGGACCCTCGGCCCAGCTCCCAGGGCTCATCGGCCGCCGCGCCGGCGTCTTTCCGTGCCGGAGGCTGACTGCCGACCGATCCGGAGGTGTCCCGTGTACGACCCATCAGCGCGCCCGTGCGGTTGTCTCCACCGCCGTCCCCCGTGGCGGGCGCCGCGCACGGGACGGACCGGTCACCGCCCGGCCGCCCGCCACGTCTGCCCTGACTCCCGGGCGGCCGGGCGCACCCAGTGCGCCGAGCCGGTACGGAGGGCCCGGTGAGCGCCGGCCGCGCGATCCGCCGGCAGCACCGCACCGATGCTCCAGCACCTCGGCAACGGCATGTACGGCGCCGTCGTCATCGACCCGCCCGGCCTGGCCGAGGCCGACCACGAGTACGTGCTGGTGTCCTCCGAGCTCTACCTCGGCACCCCCGGCAGCGCCTCCCAGGTGGCGAAGATGCGTCAGGACACCCCCGACGCCTGGGTGTTCAACGGCGTCGCCGCCCAGTACGCCAAGGCGATGCTCAAGGTGAGGGCCGGTGAGCGGGTCCGCTTCTGGGTGGTGGCCGCCGGACCGAGCGACGGCGTCTCCTTCCACGTCGTCGGCACCGTCTTCGACACCGTGTACAAGGAGGGCGCCTACCTGCTCAGGCCCGGCGGGGCGGGTGGCTCCCAGGTGCTGGACCCGGCCGTCGCCCAGGGCGGCTTCGCCGAGACCACGTTCCCGGCGGCCGGGCACTACTCCTTCGTCGACCACGACATGCGGCACGCCGAGGCCGGCGCCATGGGCATGGTGGAGGTGGGCGGGTGATGGGCGCCGTCGGCCCGTGGTCCCTGGTGCGCTTCCTCCATGTGACCGGCGCCGTCCTGTGGGTCGGCGGACAGCTCGCGCTGACGCTGGTGGTGCTGCCGCTGGCCCGGCGGCTGCTGTCCGCCGAGGCCAGGGACCGCTTCGCGGCCGAGGCGGGCCGCCGGTTCGGGCTGCTGCCCGGGGCCGTGTTCCTGCCGCTGCAACTGGGCACCGGCTGGGCCATGGCCTGGCACAAGGGCGTCACCTGGGCCTCGCTCGCCGACCCCGGCTACGGGCGCACCCTGGCCACCAAACTCGGGCTGTTCGTGCTGGTGATGCTCGCGGCGGCCGGGCACGGCCTCGCCCACGCCAAGGGCCGCACCGACCTGGCACGCGCCCTGGCCGTCGTGTCCCTGGCAGGCTCCCTCGGCGTCGTCCTGCTCGCCACCGCCCTGCCCGCCACATGACCACCGACGGCCCCGTACCGGAGGAGGAGCTCGACGCGCATCCCTGAGCCCTGGCCCCCGCCCCACCGGCGGGAGGACCGGCCGCGGGCCGGGGCAGCCCTGCGGCACCCGCCGCTGACGGTGGCGGTGCACGGCGCAGGCACCTCGCTCCCGCACCAGACGTGGGGATGGCCGCGCCGGTGCGCCGCCGGCGGCCGCCGACCGCTCCGGCCGTCGGGCCGGGCCCGGCTCCCCGCGTCCCGTACCGGGGCGGCGGCCCGGGCGCACACGGTCAGACCGTGCCGAGTGCCTCCGCGAGTTCCCGGCCGGTGACCAGCTCGGCCTCGATGCGCAGGAAGACCCCGTCGCCCGGCAGCACCCAGGAGCGCGGGCCGGTCCGGGACAGCCGTTCGTGTTCGGCGGGGTCGGTCACCAGGTTCGCCCGGCCGGTGACGACCACGCTCCAGCCGGAGCGGGACGCGGGGTCGAAGTCGTCGGCCTCGAAGGCCACCACGACCCCGTCGATCGCCCGGACCAGGTCCGAGCGCGCCGAGGTGCGCAGCAGCACGGAGGAGTCCGTGTCGAGCGAGAAGTTGACCGGGAGCACCGCGGGCAGCGCCCGCCGCGTGTACACGACACGGCCGACCTGTACCTTCGCCATCCGGCGCAGGCACTCCTGCCGGTCGAGCACGTGGAAGCCGTCGTTGTGGAACACCACTTCATGCTCCTGCCGGGGGCCGCGGCACCGTAGGGCCGGACGGCCCCTTGCACCCGTGCCCCATGGCACCGGTCCGCGCCGCCGGGCGCGGCCGGGCGGCCCGGCGTCCGGCGGCGCGGGGCCCGGACGGCCGGAAACCGGGGACCGGCGGGCCGCGCGGTGAGGCCGTCCGGCCCACCCCCCGGCGGATCCCGCGTCCCGATAGTGGGACCAGGCCCGTCCGGCCGCCCCGTGCGCCGGAGGGCCCGCGGCCCCGGCTCCATCCCCGGGGCCGCGCGACTGCCGACATGAAGGGACGGGCGGCATGCTCCAGCCGTCGAGGAAGCAGAACGAGGCACCCGCACCGACAGCGGCCGGCTCGGGCCGGGCAGGGCTCATGCTGGCGCTGGCCACGGTGGGCTTCGCCGTCAACTTCTGGGCCTGGGCGCTGCTCAGCCCGCTCGGCCCGCGGTTCAAGGACAGCCTGGGCCTGTCCTCCTTCCAGCAGTCGCTGCTGGTGGCGGTGCCGGTCGTGGTGGGCTCGCTGGGCCGCGTCCCGGTCGGGGCGCTGACCGACCGCTTCGGCGGGCGCGTGATGTTCCCGCTGGTGTCGGCCGCCACCATCGTGCCCGTGCTCTACCTCGGACTGGCCGGGCACTCCTCGCTCGCCGCGCTGCTGACGGGAGGCTTCTTCCTCGGCATAGGCGGCACCGCGTTCGCCGTCGGCGTCCCCTTCGTGGGCGCATGGTTCCCGCCCGAGCGGCGCGGGCTGGCGCTCGGGCTCTTCGGGGCCGGCATGGGCGGCACCGCGATCAGCGCGCTGACCACGGTGAAGCTGGTGAAGGCGCACGGCATGGCCGACCCCTTCCTGATCACCGCCGGCGTGCTGGCCGTGTACGCGGTGGTGTCCGCCGTGGTGCTGCGCGACGCGCCCGGGCGCACGGTGCCCACCGAACCGCTGGGCCGCCGGCTGGCCGACACCCTGAAGCTCGGGATCACCTGGCAGGCGTCCGCCCTGTACGCGGTGACCTTCGGCGGCTACGTCGCCTTCTCCGTCTACCTGCCCACCTACCTCAAGACCGGCTACGCACTGACCCAGGCCGACGCCGCGAACCGCATGGCCGGGTTCGTCCTGCTGGCGGTGGCCATGCGGCCGGTCGGCGGCTGGCTGTCCGACCGCGTCGGCCCGGTGCGGGTCCTGACCGGCGTCCTCGCCGTGGTCCTCGCCGGAGCCGTCGTGCAGTCCTTCACGCCGTCCCTGGCCCCGGTGGGCACGGCCGCCTTCCTGGCGATGGCCGCCGCGCTCGGCGCGGGCAGCGGCGCCGTGTTCGCCCTGGTCGCGCTGCTCGCCCCGGCGAGCAAGGTCGGCTCGGTCACCGGCGTCGTCGGTGCCGCCGGCGGCCTCGGCGGCTTCCTCCCGCCGCTGCTGATGGGCTCGCTGTACGGCGCGTACGGCTCCTACGCCGTCGGCCTCGCCCTGCTCGCGGTGGTGGCCGCCGCGGCCCTGGCCTTCACCGGCACCGGCGTGCGCCACGCCCTCACCCGGCGCGTCCCCGCCGCCCGGACCCACTGACCGGAACAGGAGACCCGCGATGTGCGAATACTGCGGCTGCCAGGCGCTGGAGAGCATCGACCAGCTGACCCTGGAGCACGAGGCGGTGGTGAACCTGATCAGCCGGGTGCGCGACGCCCACCGCGACGGGGACGTCCCGCGGATGGCCGGGGCCGCCCGGGCCATCACCGCGGTCCTCGTCCCGCACACCCAGGTCGAGGAGCGCGGCCTCTTCCCCGCCCTGGCCGTCGACTTCCCGGAGCAGATGGCCGCGCTCGAGGACGAGCACCGCCGCATCGAGGCCGTCCTGGAGGAGGCCGCCGCCGGCACCCCGGCCGACCCCACCTGGCCCGAACGGCTGATGGCGACGCTCGGTGTGCTGCGCGACCACATCCTCAAGGAGCAGGACGGAGTCTTCCCGGCGGCCCTCGCCGCGCTGGACACCGAGCAGTGGGAGGCCGTCGAGGCGGTCCGCGCCCAGGTCGGCACCCGCCTGCCGCAGCCGTCCCGCTGACCTCACCCGCCCTTCCCTTCCTCCCGTCCGCCCGGCGCGCGGCCCGTCCGCCGCCGGGCGGACGGCCGTTGCACGCGCCGAGGCCGGTCCCGGCGGACATCGTGGGACCGGAGGTGTCGGTGTCGGCGGTTGTGGCAACACAAGGGATGGCGTTCCCTGGGGAGGACCGAAGCGAGCATCCGAGGACGGGCCGTCAGGCCCGGAAAGGGGCGGTGCGATGGCCACGCGGACCGATCCGGCACCGGAGGGCAGGCGCACGTCCGGTGCGCCGGGGCTGGACGGCGAGATCACCGAGGCGCTGGTGCGCTCGCGCCGGTTCTTCACCCGGGCGGAGGTCTCCGCGGACCTGCGGACCCTGCACCGCAAGGGCGGCCGGCAGGCCGACGACTTCTACCGCGACCGCTGGTCGCACGACAAGGTCGTCCGCTCCACCCACGGCGTGAACTGCACCGGCTCCTGCTCGTGGAAGGTGTACGTCAAGGACGGCATCATCACCTGGGAGGCCCAGCAGACCGACTACCCCTCGGTCGGCCCCGACCGCCCCGAGTACGAGCCGCGCGGCTGCCCGCGCGGCGCCGCCTTCTCCTGGTACACCTACTCGCCGACCCGGGTCCGCTACCCGTACGTACGCGGCGTGCTGCTGCAGATGTACCGGGAGGCGAAGGCCCGGCTCGGCGACCCGGTCGCGGCCTGGGCGGACATCGTCTCCGACCCGGAGCGCGCCCGCCGCTACAAGGCCGTACGCGGCAAGGGCGGCCTGGTGCGGGCCTCCTGGGACGAGGCCGTGGAGATGGTCGCCGCCGCCCACGTGCACACCATCAAGGAGTACGGCCCCGACCGGCTGGCCGGCTTCTCGCCGATCCCCGCGATGTCGATGGTGTCGCACGCCGCCGGCGCCCGCTTCTACTCGCTGCTCGGCGGCGTGATGCTCTCCTTCTACGACTGGTACGCCGACCTGCCGGTGGCCTCCCCGCAGGTCTTCGGCGACCAGACCGACGTGCCGGAGTCCGGCGACTGGTGGGACGCCGGATACCTGATCATGTGGGGCTCCAACCTCCCGGTCACCCGCACCCCGGACGCGCACTGGATGGCCGAGGCCCGCTACCGCGGTCAGAAGGTCGTCGCGGTCTCGCCGGACTACGCCGACAACGTGAAGTTCGCCGACGAGTGGCTGGCCGCCCAGCCCGGCACCGACGGGGCGCTGGCGATGGCGATGGGCCACGTGGTGCTCAAGGAGTTCTTCGTCGACCGCCGCACCCCCTACTTCGAGGACTACGTCAAGCGGTTCACCGACCTGCCCTTCCTGGTCGCCCTGGAGGAGCGCGAGCCCGGCACCTACGCGCCGGGCAAGTTCCTGACCGCCGCCGACCTGGGCGCTGAGCAGGCGGGCGCGGAGCACGCCGAGTTCCGCACGGTGCTGCTGGACGCCGACGGCCGTCCCGTCGTGCCGGGCGGCACCCTCGGCGACCGGTTCGCCGAGAGCGGGCAGGGCAAGTGGAACCTGGACCTGGGCGGGGTGGACCCCCTGCTGACGGCCGACGGCGGCGGCGAGGCGCCCGTGACGGTCGAACTGCCCCGTTTCGACGCCCCCGACGGCAGCGCGGGCGTGCTGCGGCGCGGCGTCCCGGTCCGGAGGATCGCCGGGCGCCTGGTGACCACCGTCTACGACCTGCTGCTCGCCCAGTACGGCGTGGCCCGCCCGGGCCTGCCCGGCCGCTGGCCCACGTCGTTTGACGACGCGGAGGAGCCGTACACGCCCGCCTGGCAGGCCGCGGTCACCGGCGTCGACGCCTCCCGGGCGGCCCGGATCGCCCGGGAGTTCGCCGACAACGCCGAGGAGTCCCGCGGCCGTTCGATGATCATCATGGGGGCGGGCGCCAACCACTGGTTCCATTCCGACACCATCTACCGCGCCTTCCTCACCCTCACCACGCTCACCGGCTGCCAGGGCGTCAACGGCGGCGGCTGGGCCCACTACGTCGGCCAGGAGAAGGTCCGCCCGGTCACCGGCTACTCCGCGCTGGCGACCGCCGCCGACTGGAACCGCCCGGCCCGGCAGATGATCCAGACCGCCTACTGGTACCTGCACAGCGACCAGTTCCGCTACGACCCGTTCTCCGCCGGCACCCTCGCCGCGGCCGGCGCCGGCGGCCCCTTCGCGGGCATGGCCACCGCCGACGTGATCGCCGCCTCCGCCCGGATGGGCTGGATGCCCTCCTACCCGACCTTCGACCGCAACCCGCTCGACCTCGCCGACGAGGCCGAGGCCGCCGGGCGGCCGGTCGGCGAGCACGTCGTCGGCGAACTGCAGGCGGGGCGGCTGGGCTTCGCCGGCGAGGACCCGGACGCCCCCGAGAACTTCCCGCGGGTACTGACGATCTGGCGCGCCAACCTGCTCGGCTCCTCGGCCAAGGGCAACGAGTACTTCCTCAGGCACCTGCTGGGCACCGACTCCGCGGTCAGCGCCGAGGAGGCGCCGCCCGGGGCCCGGCCGAGGGACGTGGTGTGGCGGGAGGAGGCGCCCACCGGCAAGCTGGACCTGCTGCTCACCCTGGACTTCCGCATGACCAGCACGACCGTCTTCTCGGACGTGGTGCTGCCGGCCGCCACCTGGTACGAGAAGCACGACCTGTCCAGCACCGACATGCACCCCTACGTGCACGCCTTCAACCCGGCGATCGCCCCGCCCTGGCAGACCCGCACCGACTGGGACGCCTTCCACACGATCGCCCGCGAGTTCAGCCGGCTCGCCGCCGCCCACCTGGGCGTGCGCAAGGACGTGGTCGCTGCCCCGCTGCTGCACGACACCCCGGACGAACTGGCCAACCCGCATGGCCGGGTACAGGACTGGAAGGCCGGCGAGTGCGCGCCCGAGCCCGGCCGGACCATGCCGAAACTGGTCACCGTCGAGCGCGACTACGGCGCGATCGCGCAGAAGATGACCGCCCTCGGCCCGCTGCTCGACTCCCTCGGAGCGACGACGAAGGGCGTCACCTTCCAGGTCGGGCGCGAACTCGACTACCTGCGGCACAAGAACGGCACCGTGCGCGGGGGAGTGGCCGACGGGCGCCCCGCGCTCTCCCGGGACGTGCACGCCTGCGAGGCGATCCTCGCCCTGTCGGGCACCACCAACGGCCATCTGGCCACCCAGGGCTTCCACACCCTGGAGGCCCGCACCGGCGTCCGGCTGGCCGACCTGGCCGCCGAGCACGAGGGCAAGCAGGTCACCTTCGCCGACACCCAGGCGGCCCCCGTGCCCGTCATCACCAGCCCCGAGTGGTCCGGGTCGGAGACCGGCGGGCGCCGCTACTCCCCGTTCACCGTGAACGTCGAGCGCGGCAAGCCCTGGCACACCCTCACCGGCCGCCAGCACTTCTACCTCGACCACGACTGGATGGCCGCGCTCGGCGAGCAACTCCCCGTCTACCGGCCGCCACTGAACATGCACGCCCTGTTCGGCGAGCCACGGCTCGGCGAGACCGGCGAACTCGGCGTGACGGTGCGCTACCTCACCCCGCACAACAAGTGGTCCATCCACTCCGAGTACCAGGACAACCTGTTCATGCTGTCGCTGTCCCGGGGCGGCCCCACCATCTGGATGAGCACGCGGGACGCCGAGAAGATCGGCGTGGCCGACAACGACTGGATCGAGGCGGTCAACCGCAACGGCGTCGTCGCCGCCCGCGCCGTCGTCTCCCACCGCATGCCCGAGGGCACCGTCTACATGCACCACGCGCAGGACCGGCTGATCGACGTGCCGCGCACCGAGACCACGGGCCGGCGCGGCGGCATCCACAACTCCCTGACCCGCCTGCTGGTCAAGCCCAGCCACCTCATCGGCGGCTACGCCCAGTTGTCCTACGCCTTCAACTACCTAGGCCCGACCGGCAACCAGCGCGACGAGGTCACCGTCGTCCGCCGCCGCGCGAACCAGGAGGTGGAGTACTGACATGCCCCGCGGCGAAGCCACCATCGGACGCGTCATGGCCCAGATGGCGATGGTCATGAACCTCGACAAGTGCATCGGCTGCCACACCTGCTCGGTCACCTGCAAACAGGCGTGGACCAACCGCACCGGCGTCGAGTACGTGTGGTTCAACAACGTCGAGACCCGCCCCGGCCAGGGCTACCCCCGCTGCTACGAGGACCAGGGCAGGTGGCGCGGCGGCTGGGAGCTGAACAAGCGCGGCCGGCTGGCGCTGAAGGCGGGCGGCCGGTTCAAGAAGCTGATCACCATCTTCTCCAACCCCGTCCTGCCGTCCCTCGACGACTACTACCAGCCCTGGACCTACGACTACGAGACGCTGACCAACGCCCCGCTGCAGGACCACACCCCGGTCGCCCGCCCCAAGTCCCTCATCACCGGCAAGGACATGAAGATCTCCTGGTCGGCGAACTGGGACGACGACCTGGGCGGTTCCGCCCAGCACGGCGAGAAGGACGTGCTGCTCGGCCAGGTCTGCGAGAAGATCAAGCTGGAGTTCGAGCAGACCTTCATGTTCTACCTGCCGCGCATCTGCGAGCACTGCCTCAACCCCTCCTGCGCGGCCTCCTGCCCCTCCGGCGCCATCTACAAGCGCGAGGAGGACGGCATCGTCCTCGTCGACCAGGACCGCTGCCGGGGCTGGCGGATGTGCGTGACCGGATGCCCGTACAAGAAGGTCTACTTCAACCACCGCACCGGCAAGGCCGAGAAGTGCACCTTCTGCTTCCCGCGAGTCGAGGTCGGCCTGCCCACCGTCTGCTCCGAGACCTGCGTCGGCCGGCTGCGCTACATCGGCCTCGTCCTCTACGACGCCGACAAGGTGCTCGAAGCCGCCTCCACCCCCGACGACACCGGCCTCTACGAGGCGCAGCGCTCCGTCTTCCTCGACCCGGACGACCCGCACGTGATCGCCGCGGCCGAGCGGGCGGGCATCCCCCGCGACTGGATCGAGGCCGCCCAGCGCTCCCCGGTGCACGCCCTGATCAACAAGTACCGGGTGGCGCTGCCGCTGCACCCGGAGTACCGCACCCTGCCCATGGTCTGGTACGTGCCGCCGCTCTCCCCGGTCGTCGACGCCGTCCGCGACAGCGGCCACGACGCCGAGGACCACCGCAACCTCTTCGCCGCCGTCGACGCCCTGCGCATCCCCGTCGACTACCTCGCCCAGCTCTTCACCGCGGGCGACCCGGCCCCCGTGGACGCCGTCCTGCGCCGGCTCGCCGCCATGCGCTCCTACATGCGCGACATCAACCTCGGCCGCGAACCGGACGCCGCCATCCCGGAGCGGGTCGGCATGGGCGAGGAGCAGATGTACGACATGTACCGGCTGCTGGCGCTGGCCAAGTACGACGAGCGGTACGTCATCCCGCCCGCCCACGCCGAACAGGCCCACAAGCTTGAGGAACTCGCCACCGAGTGCAGCCTGGACTACGAGGGCGGCCCCGGCATGGGAGGCTCGGGGCCCTTCGGCGAGGCCTCAGGCGGCGCGGCGCCCATCGCCGTGGAGACCTACCGGGCCCTGCGCGACCGGCAGACCTCCGACACCCCGGCCGCCCCCCTCGACAAGGACACCCGCGTCAACCTCCTCAACTGGGACGGCAAGGGCTCCCCGCCGGGGCTCTTCCCGCCCCCGCCCCCCGGCGGTGACGCGACCGGCCACGGCGGCGGGGAGGTCGAGCCCAAGCCATGAAGAGGAGACTCCGGCCGGCCGCCCGCACCGAGCCCTGGCACCCCTGCGCCTGGCAGCTGCAGTCCCTGCTCCTGGCCTACCCGGACGAGCGGCTGCCCGAGTACCTGTCCCTGGCCCGCCGGGCGGCCCCCGCCCTGCCCGAGCGGGTCCGCGACCCCCTGCTCGCCTTCACCGGGCACGCCGAACGCACCCCGGCCGGCGAGCTGGCCGCCGCCTACGTCGCCACCTTCGACCACCGCAAGCGCTGCTGCCCGTACCTCACCTACTACGCCCACGGCGACACCCGGCGGCGCGGCATCGCCCTGCTCCGCCTCAAGCAGGCCTACGCCGCGGCCGGGCTGCGCCTGGCCGACGACGAACTGCCCGACCACCTCGCCGTCGTCCTGGAGTTCGCCGCCGCCGACCCGCCCGCCGGGCACCGGCTGCTCACCGAGCACCGCGCCGGACTCGAACTGCTCCGCCTCGCCCTGGGGGCGGAGGACTCGCCCTGGGCGTGGGTGCTCCGGTCCGTCTCGGCCACCCTGCCGCCGCTCAAGGGCGACGAGCAGGACGCCGTCGCCCGGCTCGCCGCCGAGGGGCCGCCCGAGGAACAGGTCGGGCTCGACCCCTACATGCCCCCGCACGTCATGCCCGACCCCGCAGGAGGCCCGCGATGACCGCAGCCGCGCAGACCGTCACCACGGCCGCCGAGGCCGGCACCGGCGGCATCCTGCTGTGGGTGGTGCTGCCCTACCTGTCCCTGGCGGTCTTCGTCCTCGGCCACGTCTGGCGCTACCGCTACGACAAGTTCGGCTGGACCACCCGCTCCTCCCAGCTCTACGAGAACCGGCTGCTGCGCATCGGCAGCCCGCTGTTCCACTTCGGCATCCTGGTGGTGCTGATCGGCCACGTCATCGGCCTCCTGCTGCCCGAGAGCTGGACCGCGGCGGCCGGCGTAGGCGAGACCTCCTACCACGTCACGGCCGTGACGCTGGGCACGGTCGCCGGGGTGTGCACGCTGGGCGGGCTGGCCATCCTGATCTACCGGCGCCGCACGGTCGGCCCGGTCTTCTCCGCGACCACCCGCAACGACAAGGCCATGTACGTCTCGCTCACCGCGACCATCGCGCTCGGCCTCGCCGCCACCGTCGACGCCAACATCGCGGGCGGCGGCTACAACTACCGCGAGACCGTCTCGCCCTGGTTCCGCTCCATCTTCTCCGTCCAGCCCGACCCCCACCTGATGAGCGGCGCGCCGCTGCTCTACCGGCTGCACGCCCTCAGCGCGATGCTGCTCTTCGCCGCCTGGCCCTTCACCCGCCTGGTCCACATGCTCACCGCGCCGGTCGGCTACCTCACCCGCCCCTACATCGTCTACCGCAGCCGCGACACCCGGCTCGGCGCCCGCGCACCCCGCCGGGGCTGGGAGCGCACCGGGTGACGGACGGCCCACCAGGTCCCGCCGGACGCCCCGTCCGGCCGGCTCCGGCGGTGTGGCCCGAACGGCCCTGTCGGCTACCCGGGGCCCCGGCGGAAGGTGGGTTCCACAGACCGGCATGCGCGTCCGCCGAGCCCTGACCCGACACGGAGAGGAATGCAGATGTCCGTCGACACCCAGCAGGTGCCCACCGAGCTGGAGGAGGACGAGCTGAGGACGCTGGACGCCCACTGGCGTGCCGCGAACTACCTTGCCGTCGGCCAGATCTACCTCATGGCCAACCCCCTGCTGACCGAGCCGCTCAGGCCCGAGCACGTCAAACCGCGCCTCCTCGGCCACTGGGGCACCTCGCCCGGCCTCAACCTGGTGCACACCCACCTCAACCGCGTCATCAAGGCCCGCGACCTGGACGCCCTGTGCATCTGGGGCCCGGGCCACGGCGGACCCGCCGTGCTCGCCAACTCCTGGCTGGAGGGCACCTACACCGAGACCTACCCCGACATCACCCGGGACGCGGCCGGCATGGCGCGGCTGTTCAAGCAGTTCTCCTTCCCCGGCGGAGTGCCCAGCCACGTCGCCCCCGAGACGCCGGGCTCCATCCACGAGGGCGGCGAGCTCGGCTACGCCCTCTCGCACGCCTACGGCGCCGCGCTGGACAACCCCGGCCTGGTGGTGGCCTGCGTGATCGGCGACGGCGAGGCGGAGACCGGCCCGCTGGCCGCCTCCTGGCACTCCAACAAGTTCCTCGACCCGGTCGACGACGGCGCCGTCCTGCCCATCCTGCACCTCAACGGCTACAAGATCGCCAACCCGACCGTGCTGGCCCGGATCCCCGAGGCCGAGCTCGACGACCTGCTGCGCGGCTACGGCCACGACCCGATCCACGTCACCGGCGACGACCCGGCAGCCGTGCACCGCGCCATGGCCGCCGCCATGGACACCGCCCTCGACCGGATCGCCGCGCTCCAGCGCGCCGCCCGCGAGGACGGCGTCACCGACCGGCCCCGCTGGCCCGTCATCGTGCTGCGCACCCCCAAGGGCTGGACCGGCCCGGCGGAGGTCGACGGCCTGCCCGTCGAGGGCACCTGGCGCGCCCACCAGGTCCCGCTGGCCGCCGTCCGCGACAACCCCGAGCACCTGAGGCAGCTGGAGACGTGGCTGCGCTCATACCGCCCCGAGGAACTGTTCGACGAGCACGGCGCCCCGCGCCCCGAGGTGCTGGCCTGCGTCCCCGCCGGCACCCGTCGGCTCGGCGCCACCCCGCACGCCAACGGCGGCCTGCTGGTGCGCGAACTGCCCCTGCCGCCGCTGGAGAAGTACGCCGTCGAGGTCGACAAGCCCGGCGCCACCCTGCACGAGCCCACCCGCGTCCTCGGCGACCTGCTCGAGGACGTCATGGCCGCCACCGCCGAGCGGCGCGACTTCCGCCTGGTCGGCCCCGACGAGACCGCCTCAAACCGGCTCCAGGCCGTCTACGCGGCCAGCGGCAAGGCCTGGCAGGCGGAGACCCTCGACGTGGACGAACACCTCGACCGGCACGGCCGGGTCATGGAGATCCTGTCCGAACACACCTGCCAGGGCTGGCTGGAGGGCTACCTCCTCACCGGCCGGCACGGACTGTTCTCCTGCTACGAGGCCTTCGTGCACATCGTCGACTCCATGGTCAACCAGCACGTCAAGTGGCTGCGCACCACCCGCCGCCTGCCCTGGCGCGCCCCCATCGCCTCCCTCAACTACCTGCTCACCTCGCACGTGTGGCGCCAGGACCACAACGGCTTCTCCCACCAGGACCCCGGCTTCGTCGACCACATCCTCAACAAGAGCCCCGAGGCGGTCCGCGTCTACTTCCCGCCGGACGCCAACACCCTGCTGTCCGTGGCCGACCACGCCCTGCGCAGCCGCGACTACGTCAACGTGATCGTCGCCGGCAAGCAGCCCTGCTTCGACTGGCTGTCGATGGAGGAGGCCGAGGTCCACTGCGCGCGGGGCGCCGGCATCTGGGAGTGGGCCGGCACCGAGGACGGCACCCGCGAACCCGACGTGGTGCTGGCCTGCGCGGGCGACGTGCCCACCCTGGAGGTGCTGGCCGCCGCCCAGCTGCTTCGCCGCCACCTGCCCGAGCTGGCCGTGCGCGTGGTCAACGTGGTGGACATCGCCCGGCTGCTGCCCAGCGAGGAACACCCGCACGGCATGAACGACTTCGAGTACGACGGCCTGTTCACCGCCGACAAGCCGGTCATCTTCGCCTACCACGGCTACCCGTGGCTGATCCACCGCCTGGCCTACCGGCGGCACGGCCACCCGCACACGCACGTGCGCGGCTACAAGGAGATCGGCACCACCACCACGCCCTTCGACATGGTGCTCAGCAACGACCTCGACCGCTACCGCCTCGTGATGGACGTCATCGACCGCGTCCCCGGCCTCGCGGTCCGCGCGGCGGCCGTACGCCAGCACATGCAGGACGTCCGGCAGCGCCACCACGTCTGGATCCGCGAGCACGGCACGGACCTGCCCGAGGTCGCCGACTGGACGTGGGACGGCTGACCGGCGCCGGCCGGCGTCAGGCCGCGGAGGCGAGCGGTACCGCCCACTCCAGGACGGTGCCGCACGGCTCGTTCGCCGACAGTGCGAACGTGCCGCCCATCTCCTCGGCCCGCCGCCGCAGGTTGGACAGGCCGCTGCGGCGGGTGACCCCCGGGTCGATGCCGCAGCCGTTGTCGGACACCCGCAGTCGCACGGTCGCGTCGGTGACCTCGACGCCCACGTCGACGGCGGTCGCCTTGGCGTGCCGGGCCACGTTCGACAGGGCCTCGCCGAGCACGGCCAGCAACTGCTCGGCCTGCTCGGCGGATACGGCCGTGTCCAGCAGCCCGGTCATGCGCAGCGCCGGGGCGAAGCCGAGCGACTCGGTGGCCCGCTCGGTGGCCGCCACCAGCTGGCCGCGCAGCCCGCTGCCGCGCCGGGACTGGTCGTGCTCGCGCAGTGCGTAGATGGTGGAACGGATGATCTTGATGGTGTCGTCCAGGTCGTCCACCACCCGCTGCACCCGCTCGCTGACCTGCGGCCGGTCCGAGACCCGGCCCAGCGTGGACTGCAGGGACAGCGCGCCGGCGAACAGCCGCTGGATGACCAGGTCGTGCAGGTCCCGGGCGATCCGGTCCCGGTCGTTGAGCACGACCATGCGCTCGCTGTCCCGCCGGTGCTCGGCGACGTCCAGCGCCAGCGCGGCCTGGTTGCCGAACCCGGCGACCATGTCGATCACGGCGTCGGAGAACAGCGGGCCGCCCGGCAGGTTCGCCACCTGCAGCACGCCGCGGACGTGCTCCCGGGTGCCGAGCGGGACGAAGAACGCGGGACCGAGCTCGACGACGGAGGCGCTGCCGCCCTGGGAGCGCGGGTCGGCGCTCACGGCCTCGCTGGTGATCGTCTCCCCGGATGTGTAGACCTTCGCCGCCAGCGTCGACGCGGGCAGCACCAGCCCGCGCACGTCGTCGGCCAAGTCGCCGGAGGCGACCTCGACGACCAGCTCCCCCCGGTCGCCGACCGGCACCGCCAGGGTGACCAGGTCCGAGTCGGCCATCTCCCGCACCGCGGCCGTGAACGACGTCAGCACCGGGCCGGGCTCGGTGCCGGACAGCAGGTTCCGGGTGAGGTCGTTGCTCGCCATGAGCCGCTGCTCCCGGCGGCGGGCGTCCTCGTACAGCCGGGCGTTGTCGATCGCCACACCGGCCGCCGCGGCCAGCGTGCGCAGCACCGCCTCGTCGTCGGTGTCGAACTCGACGCCGCTCCTCTTGTTGGTCAGGTACAGGTTCCCGAAGACCTGGTCGCGCACCCGGATCGGGGCGCCGAGGAAACTGGCCATCGGGGGGTGATTGTCCGGGAAGCCGGCGGAGGCCGGATGGTCCGCCAGGTTCGTCAGCCGCAGCGGCTCCGGGTGCCGGATGAGCAGGCCGAGGATGCCCTCGCCGCGCGGGTAGTTCCCGATGCCGGCAATGGTCGCCTCGTCCATGCCGACCGTGACGAACTGCTTGATCGCGCCTTCCTCGCCCAGCACGCCGAGCGCCCCGTACTGCGCGTCGACCAGGGTGACCGCCGACTCCACGATGCGGCGCAGCACCACTTCCAGGTCCAGGTCGGAGCCGACGGCCAGGACCGCGTCCAGCAGCGTGTGCACCCGGTCCCGGGCCGCCCGCACCTGCGTCACCTGCTGTTGCAGGTCGTCCAGCAGTGCGTCCAGCCGCAGCTGCGGAGACACCCCCGACGCCTCGGCCTCACGCGAGTCCTGCGCGCGCTCGTTCACCACAGCTCCTTCACCGTTTCTCGGGCTCACCCCCAAGTCTGCCCGACGCGCCCGCCCTGTTCGACGCCGCCCGCACTTTTCGGCGGCCGAACCCGACGACATGCGGCGGCCCACGGCACGTGGCACGTTGGACTACGGCAGCACCCCGAGGAGACGGTGACGATCATGCGAGCTCAACTCGGCGATCACCTCGTCGTCGACAGCCCCGCGACGGGCGAGAACCGGCGCGACGGCGAGATCGTCGGACTCCATCACGCGGACGGCACGCCCCCCTACGACGTGCGCTGGTCGGACACGCACGAGGTGACGCTGGTGTTCCCCGGGCCCGACGCCCACGTACACCCTCGCGAGACCGCGCCGGACGCGGCCGGGGCGGGGCCCCCGCCCGGCGTGCGGCCGGGCGACGCGGCGGCGAACCCCGGCGACATCGGCCGGCGCGTGGCCGACGAGCGCCGGCGGCGCGGCCTGAGCCGGGAGGAGGCGGCCCGCCGGGCCGCGATGGCGCCGGACTACCTCGCCTATCTCGAGGAACGCCCCGCCGACCCGACCCTGTCCACGCTCATCCGGCTGGCCGCTGCGCTGGGCACCACCGTCGCGGCGCTGCGCGGCGGCGGCCTGGACCTGCCGCCGGGGCAGGGGTACGCGCTGCTCCACCCCAGCCTGCGGGACCTCGGCCCGGACGAGTGCCGCGCCCTGCTGTCCACCCACGGCGTGGGGCGGGTCGCGGTGTCGACCCCGCAGGGTCCGGCGGTCGTCCCGGTGAACTACGAGGTCGTGGACACCGCGATCGCCTACCGGACGGCGCCCGACTCGGTGCCCGCGGCGGCCGTGGGGACGGAGGTCGCCTTCGAGGTCGACCACGTCGACGAGGCCATGAGCCGGGGCTGGAGCGTCCTCGTCGTCGGCCCGGCCCGCGTCGTCACGGAGCCCGACGTCGTACGCCGGCTGACCGAACAAGCCCACACCCAGCCCTGGGCCGGCGGCCCACGCGAGATGTGGGTGTCGATCCACCCCACCCGCATCACCGGCCGCCGCATCAGCCCGGCCGACCAGGAGGCCTGAGCGGCGGGAGGCATCGGTACCGGGGGCTGGAGCGCCCGGCCCCGCAACCGCGTCGGCCCGCGCC
>NZ_KQ948852.1:482325-491602 GCF_001514215.1 Streptomyces bungoensis | reverse complement strand
TCCCGTACAGCTCGAAGGCGCCGGACCGGCTTCCCGGACCACGCGCGGGTGCTGGCCGCCGTCCGTCCCGAGGGCCGAGGTTCCCGGTCCCCGGCCGCGTCAGCCCCTGGCCGCCGCCAGGACCGTGCCGCGATCCGCGGCGACCGCCTCGGCCGGGCTGCCGTACAGCTCGAAGGCGCTGCCCAGACCGGCTCCCCGCAGCACGCGCGGGACGCGGTCGCCGGTCGTGACGACGCGCAGCCGGCCGTGCCGCCGCCCGATGCGGTCGCGGGCCCGGCACAGCAGGCCCAGGCCCGCGCAGTCGATGAAGGACACGGCGCGCAGGTCCACCACGAGGTACGGGCGGTCCCCGGCCGTCAGTTCGTCCAGGCGGGCCCGCAGCGGCAGCACCGCCCGAATGTCGATCTCGCCGTGCAGCCGCGCGACGGTCGCCTCGCCGGCGGTGCGTTCCGTGAGGCGGAATCCGGGTCCGGTGACGGTGTGGGCCATGGCGCCGAGCAAAGCCGGGCCGGCGGGCGCGGCGGAAGGGCCGTTCGGTCCCCGCGTGCCGGGCCCGGGACCCGAACGGACCCGCCGCGCAAGGGCTGGATGGCGCGGCCGCGGGATCCCGGAGGCCCTGCTCCCGGCGGCCGTCCGGGAGGAGCATCGTCGGCGGAGCCGCCCGGGAACACCCCGGGCGGTGCCGCGACCGATGCGGAGGCAGTGATGACCGTGGCAATCCGTCCCGACGTGGACGCACCCGCCGAGCCGTGGCGCGGGTTCGCCGGCCGGGGCTGGCGCGACCGGATCGACGTGCGCGACTTCATCCGGGCCACCCGCACACCGTACGAGGGCGGCCCGGAGTTCCTCGCGTGCCCGACCGAGCGCACCCTCGCCGTCTGGCACAAGGTCAGCGCCCTGTTCCCCGAGGAGCGCCGCAAGGGCATCCTCGACGCGGACACCGCCACCCCGTCCACGATCACCTCGCACGCCCCCGGGTACATCGACCGGGACCGCGAGCTGATCGTCGGCCTGCAGACCGACGCCCCGCTGAAGCGGGCGATCATGCCGAACGGCGGTCTGCGGATGGTCGAGAACGGGCTGAAGGCCTACGGCTACGAGCCCGACCCCTTCGTCACCGAGGTGTTCGGCACCTACCGCAAGACCCACAACGACGGCGTCTTCGACGCCTACACCCCCGCGATGCGCGCCGCGCGCAAGGCCGGCATCATCACCGGCCTGCCCGACGCCTACGGGCGCGGCCGGATCATCGGCGACTACCGGCGCGTGGCGCTGTACGGCACCGACCGGCTGATCGAGGCCAAGCGGGCCGAACGCGCCCGGCTGGACGAGCAGCCCTCCACGCCGGACGTCATCCGCGACCGCGAGGAACTGGCCGAGCAGATCCGGGCCCTGGGCGAGCTGACCCGGATGGCCGCCTCCTACGGCTGCGACGTCTCCCGCCCCGCCGGCACCGCGCACGAGGCCGTGCAGTGGCTCTACCTCGGCTTCCTGGCCGCCGTGAAGGAGCAGAACGGCGCGGCCATGTCACTGGGCCGCACCTCGACCTTCCTGGACGTCTACCTGCAGCGCGACCTGGACGAGGGCCGCATCGACGAGAGCCGCGCCCAGGAGCTGATCGACGACTTCGTGATCAAGCTGCGGATCGTGCGCTTCCTGCGCACCCCCGAGTACGACGCCCTGTTCTCCGGCGACCCGACCTGGGTGACCGAGTCCATCGGCGGCATCGGCACGGACGGCCGCCCGCTGGTCACCCGCACCTCCTTCCGCTTCCTGCAGACCCTCTACAACCTGGGTCCGGCTCCCGAGCCGAACCTCACGGTGCTGTGGTCGCCGAGGCTGCCGGAGGGGTTCAAGCGGTTCTGCGCCCAGGTCTCGATCGACACGAGCTCCATCCAGTACGAGTCGGACGACCTGATGCGCCCGCGCACCGGCGACGACACCGCCATCGCCTGCTGCGTGTCGGCGATGGCGGTCGGCCGGCAGATGCAGTTCTTCGGCGCCCGCGTCAACCTCGCGAAGGCCCTGCTGTACGCGATCAACGGCGGCCGGGACGAGATGTCCGGCGAGCAGGTCGCCCCCGCGACGCCCGCCCTGACGGGGGAGTACCTGGACTACGGGGAGCTGTCGGCGGCGTACGACCGGATGCTGGACTGGCTGGCGGGCACGTACGTCGACGCCCTCAACGTCATCCACTACATGCACGACAAGTACGCCTACGAGCGCCTCGAGATGGCCCTGCACGACTATCCCGTGCACCGCTTCATGGCGTGCGGCATCGCGGGCCTGTCGGTCGCCGCCGACAGCCTGTCCGCCGTCAGGTACGGCCGGGTGAAGGTCGTCAGGGACGAGACGGGACTCGCCGTCGACTACGAGACCGAGGGCGGGTTCCCCACCTACGGCAACAACGACGACCGCGCCGACACCCTCGCCGTGGACCTGGTGGAGTCGTTCATGGCGAAGGTGCGCGAGCACCCCGCCTACCGCGACGCCGAGCACACCCAGTCCGTGCTGACCATCACCTCCAACGTGGTGTACGGCAAGCACACCGGCAACACGCCCGACGGGCGGCGCGCCGGGCAGCCCTTCGCGCCCGGGGCCAACCCGATGAACGGCCGCGACCGGCACGGCGTCGTGGCCTCCGCGCTGTCGGTGGCGAAACTGCCGTACGAGGCGGCCCGCGACGGCATCTCCCTCACCTCGACCGTCACCCCGGAGGGCCTCGGCCACGACCCGGCCGAGCGCGCGCCCAACCTGGCCGGCATCCTCGACGCCTACATGAGCGCGGGCGGCTTCCACATGAACGTCAACGTCCTGAACCGGGCGACGCTCGAGGACGCCATGGAACACCCGGAGAAGTACCCGGAGCTGACGATCCGGGTCTCCGGATACGCCGTCAACTTCGTCCGCCTGACCCGTGAGCAGCAGCTCGACGTGATCAGCCGCACCTTCCACGAGGCGCTGTGAGCGGCACCGCGGCGCCGGCGGTGACCGGCCGGATCCACTCCTGGGACCTGTCCACCGGCGTGGACGGTCCCGGGACCCGGTTCGTCCTGTTCGTCAGCGGCTGCCCCCTGCGCTGTCTGTACTGCGCGAACCCCGACACCTGGCACATGCGCGACGGCCGGCAGGCGTCGGTCGACGAGGTCATGACGGAGATCGGGAAGTACCGGGACTTCGTGACCACGGCCGGGGGAGGGGTGACGGTCACCGGCGGGGAGCCCCTGCTCCAGCCGGAGTTCACCGGCTCCGTCCTGCGCCGCTGCAAGGAGGCGGGGCTGCACACGGCGCTGGACACCTCCGGCTTCCTGGGCGCCCGGGCCTCCGACGCGCTCCTCGCCGACACCGACCTGGTGCTGCTGGACATCAAGTCCTTCGACATCGGCACCTACCGGCGGCTGACCGGCGCCGGCCTCGCGCCGACGCTCACCTTCGCCACCCGCCTGGACCGGCTGGGCGTCCCCGTCCACATCCGCTACGTCCTCGTGCCCGGCTGGACCGACGACCCGGCCGCCGTGGACGCCCTCGGCGCCTTCCTGGCCGGGCTGGGCAACGTGGACCGGGTGGACGTCCTGCCCTTCCACAAGCTCGGCGCCCACAAGTACGACGCCCTCGGTATCGGCTTCCCCCTGCGCGACACGCCCGTGCCCGCACCGGAGCTGACCGAGCGGGTGCGGGAGCAGTTCCGCGAGCACGGACTGCGGGCGCTGTGAGCCGGCCGGGCGTCGTCCGGCAACCATCGATTTCCGTCACCGTGAAGGAGGGCGTCATGCCCCGCACCATCACCGCAGGCCTGGACGATTCACCCCAGAGCCTGACCGCCGCCGACTGGGCGGCCGGGGAGGCCGTGCTCCGCGGCGTCCCCCTGCGCCTGGTCCACGCGGGCCCCCGCAACCGCTGGGCGGACGACGTGCTCCGCGACGCGAGGATGGCGATCGCGCGGCGCCACCCGGGCCTGGACGTCGGCGCCGACCGGGTCGACGGGGACCCGGTCCCCGTCCTGCTCCGGGCGGCCGGGGAGGACGGCCTGCTGGTGCTGGGCTCCCGGGGCACGGGCGGTGCCGCCGGGTTCCCGGCCGGTTCCGTCGCCCTCGCGGCCCTGGCCGGCAGCCGGTCCCCGGTCGTCCTCGTCCGGGGCGGCCGCCGTCCCGGGGACGAGAGCCGGCCGCCCGGGGCCGCGCCGACGCGCGACGTCGTGCTCGGCCTCGACTCCGCCGCCCCGGACGGCAGCGTGATCGGCTTCGCCTTCGACGCCGCCTCGCGCCGCGCGGCGCGGCTGCGCGTCGTGCACGGCCGGCGCCCCGACCTGCCCTACTACGACAACGGCGGCGACCTCGACGCGGAACTGCACGCCGAGCTCACCGGCGACATGCACCGGGCCGCGTCCGCGGTCCTGGAGCCCTGGCGGGAGAAGTTCCCGGGCGTGGAAGTGACGGAGCAGGCCGTGATCGGCCGGGCGGGCTCGCACCTGGTGGAGGCCTCGCACGACGCCTCGCTGCTCGTGGTCGGCCGCCGCCGGCGCCGGACCCCGCTCGCCGGTGCGATCGGCCCGGTCACCCAGGCCGTCCTGCACCACGCGACGGCACCGGTCGCGGTCGTGCCGCACGACTGACGTCCCCGCGATCCCGTACGAACGGCCCGGTCCGGCCCGCAGACGCGGGCCGGACCGGGCCGTTCGGCGCCGTCTCACCGCTCGTCCGCCGCCGCCCGCTCCGGCCCGTCCCCGTAGTAGGCGCTGCGCATGATCCGCTGCATGTCGTCCAGCATCGGCATGCGCGGGTTCGCCGGCGCGCACTGGTCCTCGTAGGCGTTCAGGGCCTGCCGCGGCAGCGCCTCCAGGAAGGCGCGCTCGTCGACGCCCAGGGCCTGGAACGACGGCTCTATGCCCACGGCGTCCCGCAGCCGCTCCACCGCGCGGGCCAGCGACTCGACGCCCTCCGCCGGCGTGGCGGCCGGCAGGCCGAGGGTGCGGGCGATGTCCTGGAAGCGCTCCGGCGCACGGTAGTCCTCGTACTTGGGCCAGCCCGTGAGCTTCGCCGGGACGGTCCCGTTGTAGCGGATCACGTGCGGCAGCAGGACGGCGTTGGTGCGGCCGTGCGCGAGGTGGAAAGTGGCGCCGAGGGTGTGCGCCATGGCGTGCACGATGCCGAGGAAGGCGTTGCCGAACGCCATGCCGGCGATGGTGGCCGCGTTGTGCATCCTCTCCCGCGCCTCGGGCCGGCCGCCGCGGTCGTTCACCGCCGCCTCGATGTTGCCGAAGACCAGCCGGATCGCGTGCAGGGCCAGGCCGTCGGTGAAGTCGTTGGCGTACACGGAGACGTAGGACTCGATCGCGTGGGTCAGGGCGTCGAAGCCGCTGTCGGCGGCCAGGGCCGGCGGCAGGTCCGCGGTGAGCAGCGGGTCGACGATGGCCACGCTCGGGGTCAGCGCGTAGTCGGCCAGCGGGTACTTCTTGCCGGTGGCCGGGTCCGAGATCACCGCGAAGGGAGTGATCTCCGCGCCCGTGCCGGACGTCGTGGGCACGCACACCAGGCGGGCCCGGGCGCCGGGCACCGGGAAGCGGAAGGCGCGCTTGCGGATGTCGGAGAACTTCTGCCGCATGTCGGCGAAGTCGACGTCCGGGTGCTCGTACAGCAGCCACATCACCTTGGCCGCGTCCATCGGCGAACCGCCGCCGAGCGCGATGATCGTGTCCGGGCGGAAGTCCCGCATGAGCTGGGCGCCGCGCTGCACGGAGTCGATGCTGGGCTCCGGTTCGACGTCGTCGATGATCTGGAGGGTGACCGGCTCCGCGCGCCGCCCGAGGACGCGGCCGACCCGGTCGACGAAGCCGAGGCGGGTCATGGTGGCGTCGGTGACGATCGTGACGCGGTGGACGTCCGGCATGGAGGCCAGGTAGCGGATGGACTGCGGCTCGAAGTAGATCTTCGGGGGCACCTTGAACCACTGCAGGTTGTTGCGGCGCGTGGTGACCCGCTTGATGTTCAGCAGCTGGGCGGCGGAGACGTTGTTCGACACCGAGGTGCTGCCCCAGGAGCCGCAGCCGAGGGTCAGGGACGGCAGCAGGCTGTTGTAGACGCCGCCGATCGCGCCCTGCGAGGAGGGGGCGTTGACGATGATGCGCACGGTCTTCATGCGCCGGCCGTACGCCTCCGCCAGCGCCGGGTCCCCGGTGTGCACGACCGCGGTGTGGCCCTGCCCGTGGAAGGCGACCATGTCGGCGGCCAGGTCGAACCCCTGCTGCTCGGAGCCGGCGCGCAGCACGGCGAGCACCGGGCAGAGCTTCTCCCGGGTCAACGGCTCGTCGGGGCCCACGTGTTCGGCCTCGACGAGGATCACCGAGGTGTCCTCCGGGACGGTGAAGCCCGCCTGCTCGGCGATCCAGGCCGGACTGCGCCCGACGGCCGCCGGGTTCACCTTCGGCTCGCAGCCCCCGCCGCCCGCGTCGGCGGGGAACAGGAACCGCTCCAGCTTCTCCTTCTCCCCGGCGGTCGCCAGGTGGGCGTGCAGGGTGCGGAACTCGGCGAGGGCCGCGTCGTAGATCTCCTCGTCGAGGATGACGGCCTGCTCGGAGGCGCAGATCATGCCGTTGTCGAACGACTTGGACAGCACGAGGTCGTTGACGGCCCGGCGCAGCTTCGCGCTCCGGTGCACGTACGCGGGGACGTTGCCCGCGCCGACCCCGAGCGCCGGCTTGCCCGCCGAATAGGCGGCCCGCACCATGGCGTTGCCCCCGGTGGCGAGGATCAGCGCGACACCGGGGTGGCGCATCAGGACGCCGGTCGCCTCCACGGACGGCGTCTCGATCCACTGCACGCAGTGCTCCGGCGCGCCGGCCGCGATCGCCGCGTCCCGGACGATCCGGGCCGCCTCCGTGCTGCACCGCTGTGCCGCGGGGTGGAAGGCGAACACCACGGGATTGCGGGTCTTCAGCGCCATCAGGGCCTTGAAGACGGTCGTGGAGGTCGGGTTGGTGACGGGGGTGATCGCGCAGAGCACGCCGACCGGTTCGGCCACCTCGACCATGTCCTCGATGTCGTCGCGGGCGATGACGCCGACGGTCTTCATCGGGCCCATGCTGTGCGTGACGTGCTCGCACGCGAACATGTTCTTGGCCGCCTTGTCCTCGAAGACTCCGCGACCGGTCTCCTCCACGGCGAGCCGGGCCAGCGCGGTGTGCTGGTCCAGGGCGGCGACCGAGGCCTTCTTGACGATGTGGTCGACCTGCTCCTGGGTCAGGGCGTCGTAGTCGGCGAGCGCCTTGAGCCCGTTGGTGACCAGCCGGTCCACGGCGATGGCGATGTCGGACGGTGCCGCGGCGCCGGCCGGGGCCTCGGTTGCGGTGTCGTGCGGGGTCATGGGATGCGCCTCCGTTGACGAGAGCCGCCGCGGTCCGGCGGTGTGCGGACGAGAGCGGCACCGGGGCCGGTGCCGCTCGCGTTCCCACTCTCGTCCGGTGCCGTCACCGCCCGCAGGTGCCGAAGGTCCCCTCCCGGGCGGCGACCGGCACCGGTGCCGGGGCCCTCAGCCCCGCTCGCCGGCGGCGCCTCCGCCGCGCCACGGGGGCGCGGCGGCCGCCCGGCGCGCCTGGTCCCCGCGGTGCAGGGTCCGCTCCATCCGGGCGCGCAGCCGGTCGTGCAGCCGGTCCGCCAGCTCGTGCGCCGTCGCCTCCTCGGCCCCCACCACCACGGTGGCGTCCCCCACGGCGAGTTCGGCCCGGGCCGACCACGGCAGCCGGTCGTGGTGCGCGGCCGCCCTGCTGACGCGCACCTCGCCGCTGACCGCGGGAACCCCGGGGCGGCCGAGGACCGCGCCGACCTTCTCCCGGACGTACGCGAGTGACTCCTCGTCAACATCGCCCGAGCCCCTGACCAGTACGGCGGTGGGGGTCGGGCGGGTGCCGGTGTCCTTGGCAGTCATGTGCTCCGCTCCTTCTGTGATCGTCGGCGAGCGCCTTCAGCCTGCTGCGGCCGCCCGCGCCGGCCCAGGGCTGTCCGGCCCCCCGCGCCGGGACCATCAGCGCCGCCCGGGGGCCGTGCGACCACTGACCGGGTCCGGCGGGGCGCAGAAGGATCGGTGCCGTATCAACTCACCGGCAACCGCCCGCATTCAGGAGCGCCACCATGTCCAGCGCCGCCCGCGACGTGCTCGTCGCCACCCTGGAGGACTGACCCATGCGCATCGTCGTCGCCCTCGGTGGCAACGCCCTGCTGCACCGCGGGGAACGGCCCGACGCCGCCGTCCAGCAGGCCAACACCGTCCGGGTGGCCACCGCCCTGGCCGCCCTGGCCCAGGAGCACGAAGTCGTCGTCACCCACGGCAACGGCCCCCAGATCGGCCTGCTCGCCGTGGAGAGCGAGGCCGATCCCGCGCTCAGCGCCCCGTACCCGCTCGACCTGCTCGGCGCGCAGACCGAGGGCATGATCGGCTCCCTGCTGGCCCGCACCCTGCACGACGCCCTGCCCGGGCACCGGATCGCCGCCCTCGTCACGCACACCCTAGTCAGGGCCGACGATCCCGCCTTCGCCCGGCCGACGAAGTTCGTCGGCCAGGTGTACTCCCGGCAACTGGCCCAGAGGCTGGCCGCCAAGCGCGGCTGGCACATCGCCAGGGACACCACCGGCTGGCGGCGGGTGGTCGCCTCGCCCGCGCCCGAGCGCGTCCTTGAGACCGGCACCGTTCACCAACTCCTGGACGGCGGCGCCCTGGTGATCTGCGCCGGCGGGGGAGGGGTCCCCGTCACGGCCGATCCCGACACCGGTGCGCTGACCGGTGTCGACGCCGTCGTCGACAAGGACCTCACCGCTGCCCTGCTCGCCGAGGACCTCAAGGCGGACTTCCTGCTCATCCTCACCGACGTCCCCTGCGTCTACGAGGGCTACGGCACCCACGACCAGCACCCGGTGCTCGACGCGACTCCCCGCGAACTGCGCCTCGGCCACTTCCCGGCGGGCTCCATGGGGCCCAAGACCGAAGCCGCCGCGCGGTTCGTCGAACGCACCGGTGGACTCGCGGCGATCGGTGCCCTGGACGCCGCCCACGAGATCGTGCACGGGAGGTCCGGCACGCTGATCCGCCCGGACCTCCCGGTCGGCTGACGCCAACGGTCCCACGAACCAAGGACGTTCAGCCCCGCGGCCGGAGCCCAACGGCATCCGGCGCGACCGCACCGGCAGGACGACAGTGAAAGTGGCCGGCAAGAGACCGGCAAGACCCGGCAGGACGCCGAGCGGACGCCCGGCGGACGACGGCTCGTCCATCCCGAAGGGAACACCAT
>NZ_KQ948852.1:191253-481575 GCF_001514215.1 Streptomyces bungoensis | reverse complement strand
CCGTCCCGTCGAACCGGCCCGTGAGGCCGGCCCGGAAGGCCGACCGGCCCGGGAACCGGCCCCGGACAGTCCCTGGGCCGGCCCCCCGGTCCGCCGGATGCTCGAACCGAACGCAGGCCCCGCGCACCGCGGGGCCGGGCGGCACGCTCGCCGGCCCCCATGGAGGAGGAACCAGAGATGAGGCACGACAAGGTCGGCTCCGTGATGACGACGGACGTCGTCCGCGCCGAGTACGGCACCCCGTTCAAGGAAGTGGCCCGGCTGCTCGCCGACCACCGGATCAGCGGGCTGCCGGTCGTGGACGACGACGAGAAGGTCATCGGCGTGATCTCCGAGACCGACCTGCTGGCCCGGCAGGCCGAGGCCCCCGACCCCTACGAGTCGAGGCCCCGCTTCCGGTTCGCGGCGCTGACGCGCCGGGGCAGGCGGCAGGCCGCCAAGGCCGGCGCCCGCACCGCGGGCCGGCTGATGACCGAGCCGCCCGTCACCACGCGCGCCGAGGACACCATCGTCGAGGCGGCGCGGACCATGGCCGAGCACCGCGTGGAACGGCTGCCGGTGGTGGACGAGGAGGACCGGCTCGTCGGCATCGTCACCCGCCGGGACCTGCTCCAGGTCTTCCTGCGGCCCGACCCGGACATCCGCGACGAGGTGATCGAGGAGGTCCTCTCGCGCACGCTGTGGCTGGCGCCGCAGACCGTCGACGTCTCCGTCACGGAGGGGGTGGTCACGCTGAGCGGCCGGATGGAGCGCCGGAGCGAGACGGAGATCGCCGTGTCCATGGCCAAGCAGGTCGACGGTGTCGTCGCGGTGGTCGACCGGCTCACGTACCGCCTCGACGACAGCCGCGTCCAGCCCGCCGGGCAGGCTCTGCACGGTGTGGCGGACGACTGGCTGCGCAGGCTGTGAGAGGAGGCGGACCGCCATGAGCGCCACGGTGCTGGTCGCCTACGGGACCACGAACGGATCGACCGCCCGGATCGCCGAGACTGTCGCCGGCGTCCTGCGGACCCGGGGGCTGACGGCCGAGGCACGGCCCGCCCCGTCGGTGGCGGACGTCGAGGCGTACGACGCCGTGATCGTCGGGGGCGCGCTGTACGCGGGGCGCTGGCACCGGCACGCGCGCCGCTTCGTGCGCCGCCACCGCCGTGCCCTGGCCGCGCGCCCGGTGTGGTTCTTCAGCAGCGGCCCGCTGGACGCCTCGGCGGCGGAGCGGGACATCCCGCCCGTGCCCGGCGTGCGGCGCGCCCGGGACCGGCTCGGCGTCGCCGGGCACGTCACCTTCGGCGGCTGCCTGGAGGAGGGCGCGCAAGGCCGGCTGGCCCGGATGATCCTGCGCGACGGCCGGGGCGGCGACTTCCGCGACTTCCCCGCGATCGAGGCGTGGGCGGCGCGGGTCGCGGGCGAGCTGACGGCGGCCCTCCCCGCATCCTGAGTCACTGAGTCCACGTATCGAGCACACCAGAGCGCAGGAGGTGCGCCCCATGCTTCTCCCCGTCATCGCCGGAGTCGACGGATCACCCGAGAGTCTCGCCGCCGCCGAGTGGGCCGCCCGCGAGGCGGTACGCCGGGACCGGCCGCTGCACCTGGTGCACGCCTGGAACTGGCAGGCAGGCCGGACGGACGGCGAGCCGGCGAGCGCCGCACAGCGGCACCTGGCCCGGCGCGCCCTGCGCGCGGCCGAGGAACGCGTCCACGGGGCGGCTCCCGGCCTGCGGACGACCGACGAGCAGGTCGAGGGACCGGCGACGGCGGCCCTCCTGCGGGCCGCCGAGCAGGCCGAGCTCCTGGTGCTGGGCTCACGCGGCCTGAGCGCCTTCGCCGGACTCCTGGTCGGCTCGGTCGCCCTCGGGGTGATCGCGCGGTCACCGGCGCCCGTCGTCCTCGTACGGGCGGGGGAGGAGGCCGCGGACGGGCATCCGCCGGCGGGCGGCGGCGCGTCCACCCGGACCGGGCCCCTCGACGTGGTCCTCGGCATCGACCTCGCCGATCCCTGCGACGAGGTCCTCGCGTTCGCGTTCGAGGCGGCCCGGCTGCGCGGGGCCCGGCTCCGCGTCGTGCACGCCTGGCAGCCCGCGTCCGCGATCGGGCTCGGCTCCGGTGACGTCGGCCTGCTCGGCGCGTCGTGGCAGGCCGGGGAGTGGCGGCAGTTCCTGTCGGCCGTGCTGCGGGTGTGGCGGGACAAGTACCCCGAGGTCGAGGTTCTGGAGACCGTGGTGGAGGGCAGGGCCTCCGCCGCGCTCGTCCGGGCCGCTTCCGCGGCGAGCCTCCTCGTCGTCGGCCGCCGCACGGCGGACCGTCCGACGCTGCCCCGCACCGGCCCCGTCACCCACGCCGCCGTCCACCACGTCCGCTGCCCGCTGGCCGTCGTACCGCACCCGTAGCACCGACGGCCGGGGAGCGCGAAACGAAGACACGTGCCCCGCACACCCCTTCACAAACAAGGAGTCTTCGGTGGAGAACGGCGTGAATGAAGCGGGGATGACCGGGCAATCGGGCTGCAGGAGGTTGATGACAATGGTTCCCCTGCTGCTCGTTCTGCTTCTGGCGCTCATCCTGTTCGGCGCCGGTTTCGCCCTCAAGGCCCTGTGGTGGATCGCCGTCGTGGTCCTGGTGGTCTGGCTGCTCGGCTTCGTGATGCGCTCCACCAATGCCGGCGGCGGGCGCGGCCGCTGGTACCGATGGTGAGCTGACGGCGGCGCGAGCCGTACGTCCAGGGCCCGGCCGGAATCCCCGGCCGGGCCCTTTCGCGCGCTTTCGCGCGGGCGGAGCCGCGAGGGCGCGGCGGCAGGGAGACATATCCCTCGATCGGGGTACCGGCTTGCGGCCCGGGGGGTCGGTGCGGGACTGTTGCCATAAGACATCTTTTTCCCGAGGTAGGAAGGTGGTGGGCGCGCACGCTGCGTGCCTCCTTTTGTGGCTGTTTCCCACGGTCCCTCAGTCCGTCCGCCCGATGCCGACCTCAGGGTCGGCGCGACGTGGTTCGAGGCCCCTTGTCCGGTGCTGGTCGTCGACCGGCACGGTGGTCTGGTGCGGGTCAACCAGGCCGCCCGAACGCTCCTGCCCGGCGCCGAGAGCGGCGACCGGCTGCGCGACACGGTGCCGGCCTGGCTCCACGAGGCTCACCGGAGCATCAGCGACGGGTCGCGCAGCACCTCCGCCGGTCCGCTGAGCGGTCGCATCAACGACCGTCTCCTGGAGGCGCACCCCACGCCCAGTGACGACGGCGACGTGGTCTGGTGGCTGCTCGACGAGACCGACCGGCGGCTGGCCGAGACGGCGCTGACCGACGCCCGCACCCGCACCGAGATCCTCTCCGAGGTCTCCAGCGCGCTGCTGTCCACGTTGAACGTGCCGCGCTGTATGGAGGTGGCTGCCTCCATGGCCGCCGAGCACTTCGCCGAAGCCGCCGTCCTCGTGGCTCCGCCGCACGGCAAGCGCTACCCGCTGACCTACGCCTGCCACGGCGGGCCCGTGCGCCAGGTCACGCGGAAGATCGAGGCCGCCGAGGTGCCGGGCCTCACCGAGGCGCTGCGGGGCTTCCCGCCCGTGCCCGCCCGCTGGATAAACCCGGACGACATCCCCGGCTGGCTGATCCCGGACGGCTTCACCGGACCGGTCGGATCGGTGATCGTCACTCCCCTCCCCGGGCACGGGGTGCCCGCCGGAGCGCTCGTCCTGCTGCGCTCCAGCACCGAGCAGGCCTTCACCGAGGGCGAGGAGGTCTTCGCCCGCCTCTTCGCCGCGCGGGCCGGCGCCGCCCTCTCCGCGGCGCGCCTCTACACCGAACAGGCCACCATCACCGGCACGCTGATGCGCGAACTGCTGCCCCCCACGCTGAACAGGGTGCACGGGGTCGAGTACGCGGGCGGCTACCGGGCCGCGAAGGACCACGAGCGCATCGGCGGGGACTTCTACGACGTGCATCCCGGCTCCGACCCCACCCAGGAGTCCCTCGTCGTCCTCGGGGACGTCGCGGGCAAGGGGCTGGACGCGGCGGTGCTGACCGGGAAGATCCGCAACACGCTGCACGCCCTGCTGCCGCTGGCCGAGGACCACCAGCGGGTGCTGAACCTGCTCAACGGCGCCTTGATCAGCTCGCACTCCACCCGCTTCGCCACGCTCGTGCTGGCCTCGGTGCGCCGTCGTGGCGGCCGGGTGCAGGTGCGGCTGACCAGCGCGGGCCATCTGCCGCCGCTGATCGTCCGCGCCGACGGCACGGTGGAGGAGGTGGCCACCGGCGGCAACCTGGTGGGCGTGCTGCCGGCCGTCACGACGAACACGGTGCGCACGGTCCTGGAGCCGGGAGAGACCTGCCTCCTCTACACCGACGGCATCACCGAGGCGCGCGGCGGCCCCCTCGGCGACGAGCTCTTCGGCGAGCACCGGCTGCGGCGGGCCCTGGCCGAGTGCGCGGGCATGCCGGCCGAAGCCGTCGTGGAGCGCGTGCAGATGCTGACCGCCCAGTGGCTGGGCGCGGGCCGGCACGACGACATGGCCCTCGTCGCCGTCAGCGCCCCGAAAACGGGATTGCTGACCGTCGTCAACGGGCATGCGAGCCGTCAGAACGGCAGGAGGGACATGTGAGTCGGCTCACCGCGAAGGACGGCTTGGCGGAGCGGCTGTGGCAGGCAGTGGTGGACGGCGACGAACACACGGCCGCCAGAGTCGTGCACGGGGCGCTGGACGACGGCGTGGACGAGGAGACGCTGCTGCTGGAGGTCATCGCCCCCGTGCAGGAGAAGGTCGGCGTCGAATGGGCCGCCGACCGCATCACCGTGGCTCAGGAGCACGCCGCCACCGCCATCAACGAGCGGGTGGTCGCCTCCCTGGCCCACCGCCGGCGGCAGAGCGGCGAGCACGGCGCTCCCCACCGGGGCCGTGTGACGGTGAGCTGCGTCGACGGAGAATGGCACGCCTTCCCGGCCCGGCTCGTCGCCGAGGTGCTCGCCCTGTGCGGCTGGCGGGTCGACTACCTCGGCGCCCAGACCCCCACCCCGCACCTGGTCGCCCACCTGCACCACACCAACCCCGACGCCGTCCTGCTGTCCGGGTCCCTGCCGACCCACCTGCCGACCGCGCACGCGGCGATCACCGCCTGCCAGGCCGTCGGCGTCCCCGTCCTGGCCGGCGGTCGAGCCTTCGGCCCCGACGGCCGCCACGCCCGGGCCCTGGGCGCCGACCGGTGGGCGGCCGACGCCCGCGGCGCGGCCGCCGTGCTGGAGGAGGGCATGACGCGGCCGGACCCCTCGGCGAGCCGGCAGCCGGTGGACGACCTGCCGCACCTGGTCGACCAGGAGTACACGATGGTGGTCCAGACCCGCTCCCTGCTGGTCAAGCAGACCCTGGCCGACCTGGAGACCCGCTTCCCCGCGATGCGCGCCTACAGCGACGCCCAGCGTGAGCGCACCGCCGAGGACCTGGCACACATCGTCGACTTCCTGGCCGCGGCGCTCTACGTCGACGACACCGACCTGTTCACCGCGTTCCTGACCTGGACCGCAGACATCCTGGAGGCCCGGCAGGTCCCCGCCCACTCGCTCACCGCGGGCCTGGACGCTCTGGCCGGCCAGCTCCGCGACTTCCCCCGTACCGTCGAACTGATCCGTGAGGGCACCGCCGTACTGGCCGAGCACTCCGTCCGTCCTGTCCCCGGCCCCTCCACACACGCATGACCACCTTGCCACCCCCTGAGTTCACCCTCGACTTCGTCCGTGAGCCCGGCACGCTGACCGTGCGGGTGCGCGGAGACCTCGACTACGACACGAGCGACGACGCGCTGGACGCGGTCCTCGAGCAGCTGTCGGCCGGACGGGCGCCGCGCGACGTCCGCCTGGACTTCGGCGAGCTGACGTGGATCGACTCCACGGGCCTGTCCACCCTGCTCATGATCCACCGCCGTACCAGCACCCTCGGCGCGACGCTCCACCTGGACAACCGGCCGGCCGTCCTGGAGCGCATGCTCCTGATGACGAACGTCCTGGACCATCTCACCGCCCCGGCGGCGGACGAGCGGGCCGGAGCGGAGCTCGAGGAGGACGGCGTCAGCGGAGCGGGCGCCACGTGACCTCCCCCGCGCGGGGCACCGGGTGGCCATCGCCCGCTCGGCCCCGTGCGGTCGCGCGCCGCCGTCACTGCCGATGGGATGGATCACACCACCCGTTTCCCAGGGAAATGAGTCCGACGTGATCGTCAAGAAGCTGCACGAGTCCGGCATCCGCTCCGAACACGCCTACGCCGCCGCCTTCGCCTCCATCGGCCTGTCCGTCATCTCGTGGTGCGTCTCATTGAGCGTGGAGAAGAAGGGCGAGGAGCGCGCGGACCGCTGGGGCATCTTCGTCGGCGAATGGGCGCCGACCTTCTTCGGGCTGGGACTGGCCCTGCACAACTACGAGAAGTGACGCCCTCCCGGAGCGGTCCGCTACTCGGCGCCCGGTTCCAGGCTGAGCCGGACCATCACCTGTTTGCCGGTCTCCAGCAGGACGGTGTGCATCTGCTCGCACAGCCGGCTGACCAGGTGCAGGCCGTGCCCCCCGACACGTCCCCCGTCGCGCGCCTGGACCTCGGGCGGACGCCGGGAGCTGTCGCGGACGGCGATCAGCAGGGAGGTGGCGTCGGACGCCAGTTCCAGCAGGAGTGCGCCGGGGCCGGGCGCGTGGCGCAGGGCGTTGGTGACGAGTTCGCTGACGACGAGCTGGGCGTCCTGGCTCGGTCGCCGGTCCGGCCGGTGTCCTGCCCGGGCCAGCAGCGTGCGTACCGCCTGCCGGGCGTCGGGGACGGACGCGCCGGCCGTGTCCCAGGCCGCGCTGTACCGCAGGGGTGCCGTCCGGTGTCGTTCATCCACTGCCTGCTGCCCAAGCGGGATGACCATGGAAGTGTCTCCGTGCGTGATGGGTCGGTGTTCTTGCTCACTCGGTGTTCTCGTGTGCTGAGTTCGCCTACCCGCTGTACTCCGCTTCATGGTGCGTCGTTCGCGCCGTCACCGCCGGGGCCGGGACCGGCGTCGCCGACGCCGACGTCACTGATGGTGAACAGCTGGATGGTGCCGCTGATGGCCAACAGGCGGTGGATCGCCGGCCGCAGAGGGCCGAGCAGCACGAGGTCCCGGCCGGCGGCCTGGTGGCGGATCCGGGCCTGCAGGAGGGCGTTGAGGAGCATGCTGTCGGCGAAGGTGACCTGGGAGAGGTCCACCGCCGTGACGGGCAGCGCGGCCTTGTCGGCCGCCTCCCATGCGGCGTCGAAGTCCTCCGCGTCGTCGTAGTCCACTTCGCCTCGGACCGTGAGCACGAAGGTCTGCTCGTGGCGTGTGACGTGCATCTTCATCCCAGGGGTCGCGTGCATGGCGCCATCCTCACACCACGGAGTTCCAAAGGGCCAGCCGCTCCCGGGCCGGTCCGTGAGGTGGCGGTGGCCGTCGCCCGGCCGCCGGGGCGGACGGGCGACAACCAAATTTCTCGGGGTACAAGGAGAGCCGTGACGACCATCAGCGAGCAAGCGCGACCGATCAGAAGCGGGGCCTGGACAGCCGCCGCGGCCGCCGCCGTCACCGCGACAGCGGTGGCCGGCGCCCGGGCGGTCGACGCCGACAGCGCCTGGTACCGCTCCCTGGACAAGCCGTCGTGGCAGCCGCCCTCCTGGGCCTTCGGAGCGGCCTGGACCCCGCTGTACGCCACGATCGCCTGGTCCGCCGGCCGGGGGCTCAGCCGGGCCCGCGGCCGCGAACGCGCGCGGCTGGCCGCCTCCCTGGCGGCCGACCTGACGCTGAACGCCGCCTGGAGCCACGCGTTCTTCCGCCGCAAAAGCCTGTGGGGCGGCCTGGCCGGCACGGTCCTGCTGGACGCCGCCAACGCCCGCCTCATCCGCCGGACGGCCGGCACCGACCGCCCGGCCGCCGCGGCGCTGGCGCCGTACGCGGCGTGGTGTCTGTTCGCCACCGCTCTGAACTTCTCCCTGCTACGACGCAATCCGGAGCACCGTCGGGCCGTTCCGGATCAGCCCTGAGCCCCTGGCCTCAGGAGACATTCCGCACCGTTCCGGCGTAGGACGCGCATACGGGGTATCCGATGACTCACAGCACTGTGAAGCACAGTTGTCGTTTGACAACAATGGTCATGAGGCAACAGAGTAACCGTGTCGGACGTACGCGGGGAAGGACTCGGAATGCTCCGGAGGACGGAGACCACGCCGTGCGTCGGCCGCCATCGGCGGAAGGCGGTGGTGGCGCCGGTGCCGTGAAGGGTCTTTCAGGCGCTTCGGCTGTCGGTATCCGCGGTGCCGTGTATCTGCGTGGCCGCGGTGGCGCAGAACGCCTCCAGCCCCTCCAGCAGCGCGACGCGCTTGCCGGCGGGCATGTCCGCCAGCACCTTGCGCAACTCCCGCTCCCTGCGGGCACGCAGATCGGCGAGGAAGGAGCGGCCCCGGCCGCTCAGGTGCAGCCGTACCTCACGCCGGTCCTCCGCGCCCACCACCCGCTCGACGAACCCCGCGGCCTGCAGCCGGTCGCACAGCCGGCTGGTGGACGGCGGGGTGGACGCGAGGGACTCGGCCAGGGTGCGCAGGTTGATGCCGTCGTGGTGCTCGAGGATGTGCAGCACCCGGAGCTGGGACGCGGAGGTGGGCGCGGTGGAGGCCCGGCCCCACACGACCTCCAGCAGCTCGACGGCCGTCGTGGTCACACGTGCGACCTCATCGGGCTCTGGGCGGCGGAAGGCAGTCACGGTCACACTCTCGCAGGCACTGGGGCGTCTGTCAGCGTACTAGGCCTCCGTGCCGGCCGGGAACGAGCCCGGCTGCCCGGCGAGGCTCTTCACGGTGCCCGGTCTCCCGAGCGAGGCCTGTCCGTTGTCCGGAGACGAAGATTGGTTGTATTCCCATCGTGAACAGATTCGAAGCCGCTGCACGCGCCCTGCGTACAGCGGCTCCCGACGAATTGCTCGACGCGGTCCGCGTCGTGCTGACGGAGCGATATCAGGCGCTGGACGTGGACCTCTTCATGGCCGACTACGGCCTGACGGTCCTCCAGGCCGTGTCCGGGGTCCCGCTGCGCACCCCGGAGCCCCTGCCGGTGCACGCCGGCCCGGCCGGCCGGGCCTTCGGCGCGCAGGAGCCCTACTGCGAGGAACGGCGTGACGGGCGGGCCCGCCTGCACCTGCCGGTCAGTGTGCGCGGTGACCGGCTCGGCGTGCTGTCCGTGACGCTGCCCAGCGGCGACACGGCGCGCGCGTGCGAGGCCGAACTGGCCGAACTCGCCGACGTGCTGGGCCGCGAGGTGCTCGTGGCCGAGCGGGACACCGACCTGTACCTGCAGGCGCGGCGCAGGGACCGGCTCACCCTCGCCGCCGAGATGCAGTGGCAGCTGCTGCCCGGCCGCTCCTGTTCCCGGCCCGAGTACGACCTCGGGGCCCAACTGGAACCGGCGTACGCCATCTACGGCGACAACTTCGACTGGTCGGTCAAGGCCGACCACCTGATGCTGTACGTCACGAACGGCATGGGTGAGGGCATAGAGGCGTCCCTGCTCACGAACCTGGCCATCAACGCGCTGCGCAACGCCCGGCGCGCCGGGCTCTCCATCGCCGACCAGGCGGCCCTGGCCGACCAGGCCGTGTACGCCCACTACCGCGGCCGCTGCTACCTGTCGGTCCTCATGTTCGACTTCGATCTGACCACCGGCCGGGCCAGCGTCGTGGACGCGGGCTCGCCCCAGCTGCTGCGCCTGCGCGGCGGCGAGGTGGAGCGCGTCGACTTCGACGCCCAGCTTCCCCTGGGCATGTTCGAGGAGACGGACTACGTGGCCCAGGAGTTCCAGGTCCAGCCCGGTGACCGGCTCCTCTTCGTCAGCGACGGCGTCCACGAGGTGGCTTCCCCCAAGGGCGAGCCGTACGGGGAGCAGGCCCTGACCCGGGCCATCCAGTCCACTCGGCTGCTGCCCGCCGCCGAGGTGCCCCGCGCGCTGCTGCGGGAGCTGACGGGCCACCGTGGCGAGGCCGCCGTGGCGGAGGACGACGCCCTGGTGGTGTGCCTGGACTGGCGCGGGCGGCCCGGCCGGGCGTGACGTCCGGCCGTGGGGCCCCGCGCGTTGTTGACGCCGGCCTCTTCCCGATAACATTTGTCATGCGGCAATCATTGTCGGGGTGGGATCACCGCCCGGGGCGCCGCGAGGCCTCGCAGCAGGGGGGAGACGCAAGGTGGCGGAACGGGGCACGGCCCACGCCGCGGGACGGACGCCGGTGGCCCGCCACCCGACGAGCACCGGCCGCCGGCCCGGCAGGCCGCGCGCGAGCGCGCCGGCGAGCGCGCGGTGACCGGTTCCCCCTCCGAGCGCCTGCCCATCGGCTCGGACGCGGATCTGGCACGGGTGCGCCGACGCGTGCGCCAGGCCGCCGCCGGCGTCGGGTTCGGCCTCGTCCAGCAGACCAAGCTGATCACCGCGGCCAGCGAACTGGCCCGGAACGCCCTGGTGCACGGTGGTGGGGGACACGTGGAACTGACACGGCTCACGGACGGTGCCCGCCGCGGGCTGCGGCTGTCCTTCGTCGACACCGGCCCCGGCATCCGCGACGTGGAACTGGCCTTGACCGACGGCTACACCTCCGCCGGCGGCCTCGGCCTCGGCCTGAGCGGCGCCAGGCGGCTCGTGCAGGAGTTCAGCCTCGACAGCCGCCCCGGACGAGGCACCACCGTGACCATCACCGACTGGGCCGCCGGCCTGCCGTCGCCCCGCACCGGCACGCCGTGAGACGCGACCGCCCGGCCGGCCGCCGCCTGCGATCCGCCGCGATGCCGATCGCGGTAGCGTGGACGCCACAAGCCGAGAGGGCCGATGCCGTGAACGCCTCCGAACCGCTGCCTTCCGCGGAAGCCCAGCTGCGCGCGGCTCCGCCCCATGCCCTGGTCGCCACGGCCCGCCGGCTGCTCGCCGAGCGGGTCGGAGCCCTGGAGGTGACCCTCCTCCTCGCCGACTACGGACTGACCGTCCTGCAACCGGTGTCCCACCTGCCGCACACCGGTGAGCCGGTCCCCGCCCACGAGGGCCCGGCGGGCAGCGCCTTCGTCCAGCAGCGCCCGGTGGTCGAGATCCTCCGCGAGCCGGCCGGCCACCTGGTGCACCTCCCCATCGCCGTGCGCGGAGACCGCCTGGGCGTCCTCTGCGTCCGCCTGCCGGCGGGGGCCGCCGACCCGGACACCGTCCTGCAGCTCGGCGAGTTCGCCACGGCACTCGGCCACGAGGTCTCCACCGCCGACCGCGACACGGACCTGTACCTCCAGGCCCGCCGCACCCGCCGCCTCACCCTGGCCGCCGAGATGCAGTGGCAGCTCCTGCCCGCCCGCGGCTCCGCCCGCGAGGAGTACGTCATCGGCGCCCATCTGGAGCCGGCCTACGCCATCGGCGGCGACAACTTCGACTGGTCGGCCGACGCCGACCACCTCACCCTCACCGTCACCGACGGCATGGGCAAGGGCATCGACGCGGCCCTGCTGACCAGCCTCGCGGTGGGTGCCCTGCGCAACGCCCGGCGGGCCGGCCTCACCCTCGCCGACCAGGCCTGCCTGGCCGACCAGGCCGTCCACGCCCAGTACGGCGGCAAGGCGTACGCCTCCACCCTGCTGCTGCGGTTCGACCTGGCCACCGGCACGGTGACCGCCGTGGACGCCGGTTCTCCCCAGCTGTTCCGCCAGCGCGACGGCCACACCGAACGCATCGACCTGGAAGCACAGTTCCCGCTCGGCATGTTCGAGGAGAGCGAGTACACGGAGCAGACCTTCCGGGTCGCACCCGGGGACCGGCTCATCGTGGTCAGCACCGGCGTGCACGAGACCCGCTCCGCGCAGGGCGAGCTCTTCGGCGAAGGCGCCCTGAGGCAGATCCTCAGCGCCACGCGCCCCGCGCCGCCGCACGAGGCGGCACGCGCGGTCGTCTCCGGCCTGATCGAGCACCACGGCAGCAGCGAACTCATGTCCGACGCGGCCGTGGTCTGCCTCGACTGGCACGGCCGACCGCGCTGACGGCCGCCGTCAGGACCCGGCGCCGCCCCCGCCCCGCGGGCCGTCGTCCTGAGCGGACCGGAAACCCTGGAGCCCGCGCCGCAGTGCCTCCCGCTCGGCCGACTCCATGGCCGCGAGCACGCGGGCCAGCGCCTGCGACCTGCGCGAGGCGACCTCGGCCAGCACCTGTCTGCCCTGGCCCGTGAGGTGCAGCTGCACCTCACGCCGTTTGTGCGGGTGCAGCACACGGTCCAGGAGGCCGGCCGCCTCCAGGCGGTCACAGAGCCGGCTGGCGGTCGGCAGCCCGATGTCCATGCCCACGGCCAGACCGGTGAGATTGAGTCCCGGCTCCGCCTCCAGGATCCGCAGGGCCCGCAACTGGTGCGGCGACAACTGCAGACTCGCCCCCTGCGCGGCGACCGACCACAGGTGGGCCAGACCTTCCACGGCTTCGGCGATCGTCGACGCGAGAGACAGGAGGTCGTCGTCCGGCCGGCTCACCCGGTCGTTCCCGGAGCCGCTCAGACCAGTCACGAACGCATCGCTTTCAACCATCTGTCGGTACGGTTACCACCCTTATTCAATCGCGGTACCCGAACAGCGGCCGGGCAAGCACACCCGGCCGGGCGACATGCTGCCTCACACAGGCGGAACAGTCACCTCACAGGAAGCGCCGGATCGGCATCACGGCCGCTTCCCGGAGCCGCTGGAGCACCGGACGCCGGCGCCAGCGGGTCGGATCGATCTCCACGCTGCGGCGCAGGTCCTCATCGAAGTCGCGGTCGAGCGACGCGGTGAACGTCTCGTCCAGGACGGCGAGCATGACCTCTTCGTCGTGGTCCATGGACCGGCGGTTGAAGTTCGTGGATCCGATGAGGGCGGCGACCGAGTCGACCGTGATGATCTTGGCGTGCATCATGGTCGGCTGGTACTGCCGGATGTGCACCCCCGCCTCCAGCAGGCGTGCGTAGTGGTGCTGGCCGGCGAGCTGGCAGGCCCGCTGGTCGGTGTGCGGACCGGGCAGCAGGATCTCCACGCGCACCCCGCGCCGGGCGGTCTCGCAGAGCAGGTCGATGAAGTAGGTGTCGGGGGCGAAGTAGGCGGTGGCGAGCCGGAACCGCTCCTCGGCGGACGTGAGCATGACCCGGATCAGGGTCTGCATGTCCTGCCAGCCGATGCTGGCCGAGCCCCGCACGACCTGCACCACCGACGAGCCCTCCTGCGCGTGCTCGGTGAAGCGGTCGCGGTCGTCGAAGAGCTCGTCGTGGCACTCGGCCCAGTTCTGGGCGAACGCGGCCGCGACACCGTCCACGGCCGGGCCGCGCACCTGCACGTGGGTGTCGCGCCACTCGCCGGGGTTGCGGGCGTCGCCGCACCACTCCTCGGCGATGCCGACGCCGCCCGTGAACGCGGTGTGCTCGTCGATGATGAGGGCCTTGCGGTGACAGCGGTGGTTCTGCTTGAACGGCGACAGCCAGACGGGCTTGCGGAACCAGGCCACCTGCACGCCGGCCTCGTCCATGAGCTCCAGCAGGTCCCCTTCGATCTCCTTGGCGCCGAAACCGTCGAGCAGCAGCCGCACCCGTACCCCGGCACGGGCGCGGTCCGCCAGGGCGCCGGCGAAGTCACGGGCGATCTGGCCGCGCCAGTACACGAACGTCATCATGTCGATCGTGCGCTCGGCCGAGCGGATCGCCCCGAGCATCGCGGGGAAGATCGCGTCGCCGTTGCGCAGGGGCACGAGGTCGTTCCCCTCGGTAGCGGCCACGCCGATCAGCCGCTCCAGGCGGCGGCGCAGCCGCTGCTTGCGGGCGGCCGGGTCGGGTCTGGTGTGCTGGGCGGGGGCGGCCGGTATGCCGTCGAGGATCATGCCGTATCTCCTTGGGACCACTGGGTAGGTGCTGCGGGCTGAGATCCGGCCCGGACAAGCACATGCCCGGCCGCCGCCGCCTCACTCCCGCAGCTTGTTCGGTTCTGCGGGCGCCGGCGCCCCGCAGACCTGCGGGGACGGCGACTAGCCGTGTGTGCTCACGCCGCGTCACCTCCGGCCGGTGCGGGGACGGCGGAGGTCATGCGGCGCGGGGTGCGCGCGTCCAGCCGCAGGCGCAGCCGGCGCGGGTGGTAGACGGTGGCCAGCGGGACCGGGCGGATGTCCATGCCGGGTTCGCAGCCGACCCGCCAGCGGCCGAGGATGGTGGCGAGCCCCAGGGTGGCCTCGGTGCGCGCGTAGAGGTCGCCGATGCACTTGCGGGCGCCGGTGCCGAACGGCACGTAGGCGTGGCGGGCGGCCGGCGCGACACGGTCCGGGAGCCAGCGGTCGGGGTCGAACCTCGCCGGGTCGTCGAAGGCTTCCTCGTACCGGGCGACCGCGGCCGGGCTGAAGACGACGGTGGTGCCGGAGGGCAGCCGGCGGCCCGCGAGTTCGGTCGGGGACGTGGTGAGGCGGGTGAACAGCCAGGCCGGCGGGTGCAGTCGGAGCGTCTCGGAGATGATCCGGTCGGCCAGGGACAGGTTCGGCAGGTCGTCCCAGTCCGGGGCGCGGCCGCCGAGGACGGTGTCGATCTCGTCGTAGAGGGCGGCCTCGATCTCCGGGTGCTGGGAGAGGAGGTAGAAGACCCAGGTGAGGGTGCCGGCGACGGTCTCGGTGCCGGCCGCCATGACGGTGATGACCTGGTCGTGGATCTCGGTGTCGCCGAGCCGTCCGCCGTCGTCGTCGCGGGAGGCGAGCAGGGCCGCGAGCAGGTCGTCGTGCTCGGTGTCGGAGCCGCGGTAGTCCTCGATGAGCCGCTGGGTGGTGTCGTGCAGGAAGTCCAGGTTGCTGCGGTACCGGCGCTGGGACGGCAGGGGCAGCCGGCGGATCGCGGCCGGCAGGAACATCTGCCGGAACAGGCCGTTGAGCACGACGTCGAAGGAACGTTCCACCTTCGCCGCCAGCCCGGGGCTGACGGGTGTCGAGTACAGGGTGCGGGCGACCGTGCGCAGGGCCATGCCGTACATCTCCGGGAAGGCGTCGACGACCATGCCGTCCTGCCAGCGCGACACCGTGTCCTCGATCTCGGCGCGCATGGCCTCGGCGTACCGCTTGAGCCGGCCGCGGGTGAACGCCGACTGCATCAGCCGGCGCTGGCGGCGGTGGTCGGCGAACGGGCAGGTGACCAGGCCGTTGCCGGCGATGTCCCGGGCGCGGTCGTAGAAGACGCCGCCCTTGTCGAAGACGCGGTCGTTGGTCAGGACGTGCCGCAGCAGGTCCGGGTGGGTCGGGACGTAGGCCTTGGTGGGGCCGATCCTGATCTCGACCAGGTCGCCGTGGGCCGACAGCGAGGTCATGAAGTTCACGGGGTGGCGCATCATCTGGAGGGCGTGTCCCACGACGGGGAGCGCCCCGGGCGCCGTTCCCGCCGAGAAGGTGGTCTGCTCGGTCATTCGATCCTCAACTTCCCGTCTCTACTGGTGGGCTGTGCCGTTAGCGGGCGGTGCTGCCGAGCTCCTCCAGGTAGCCCTGGGCACCGGCGGCGAGCGCGAACTCGGCGTCGTAGCGGCCCGAGGAGCGGTGCCAGTCGTAGGAACCGCGGATCACGGTGCGCACGGCGTTGTCGCGGTAGCGCTCCAGGGCCTGGTGCTCGGCCTCGTCGAGCCGGTAGATGTCGGCGACCTGCGGCAGGCAGGACTCCAGCAGGAGGTACTGCTCCAGGCGGACGCGCACCTCGCTCTGGATGTGGGTGACGCTGCGGTCCTTGGACCAGCCGCGCTCCCGGCGCAGGATCATGACCATGTTGTTCTGCTCGCCGCGGGCCTCCTCCTTCTCCAGCGAGGCGATGTCGTTGAGCAGCAGATTGACGTCGACGGCGATCTGCAGCATCGCGGAGAGCACGGCGCTGTCGAAGACCCGGTGCGGCACCTCGAAGCGGCCCGCGCGCTCGGCGAGGTCGACCGTCGGCTGCACCCCGATGGTCCGCCGGCGCACGGCCAGGTACTCGGCCGCGGTGTCGTACGGCGTGTCCCAGAAGCGGCTCTCCGCCTCGTCGACGTAGCCGTCGAAGTAGCTGCGCCAGTGCCGGGCGCTGCGCGCGCACCAGGCGGGTGTCATGCCCTCGCGGGTGCGCCGCCAGATGTCGGCGAAGCCGTGGGCGATGGGGGGCGCGGTGTCGGGGAGGGGGCCGTCCAGCGCCGCCGCGACCGCGTCGGTGAGCCGTTTGGTCTCCTCCGGGTTCTCGCCGCGCGGCCCGTCGAAGAGGTCGTCGAAGAGGAAGAACCACGACATCAGGTCGACGCCCAGGTCCAGGTCGGCGCCGGTGGCGTGGGGGTAGAAGCGGGAGGCCAGGTCGGCGTAGCCGCCGCGCAGATGACGCGTCGCCGCCGCCTCGGACTTGATCAGCCCGAGCGAGCGCGGCCATACGAGCTGCTCGGCGTCGGCGCGGGCGTGATCCGGGCTCTGGCGGCTCGGCAGGGGTATGTGGAAGTCGACGTCCTGGGGCATGGGGGAGTCCTTGGGAGGTGGGTTGCGGAGGGCAGCGGCCCGGTGGTGGTGCCCGGGCGGGGGTCGCTGCGCCGATCGGAGAGTCGGAGGTGGGAAAGGGGCGTACGGGTACGGGGGCGGCCCGGTCTCAGACCTCGCGGTCGACGACGAACCGCCCGAGCGCGAGGAGTTCGTCCCGCGCGCCGGCGTCCAGTTCGGCACCGCGCAGCGCGTCCTCGGCCAGCGCCATCCGCCGGGCGGCCTCGGCCAGCGCCCAGTCCCGGCCGCCGGCAGCCTCGACCAGGCCGGCCACGCGCCGCAGTTCCTCCTCGTCGGGTTCGCCGCGGGTGGTGAGCCACGTGGCCAGCTCGTCGCCGAGCGGGCCGTCCTGGTTCAGTGCGTGGCTCACCGGCAGGGTCTTCTTGCGGGAGCGCAGATCGGAGTGGACCGGCTTGCCGGTGACGGCCGGGTCGCCCCAGATGCCGAGAACGTCGTCGACGAGCTGGAAGGCGACGCCGACCTGGTCGCCGTAGAGCGCCAGCGCGTCCACCGTCGCCTCCGGTGCCCCGGCGAGGACGGCGCCGATCGCGGCGCTCGCCGACAGCAGCGCGCCGGTCTTGCCGGCGGCCATGTCGACGCACTCCTCGACCGTGACGCGCGAGCGCTGTTCGAAGGACAGGTCCTGCACCTGCCCGCGGATCAGATGCCGGGTGGTGCGGGCCAGCAGCCGGGCGGCGGGCGCCGCCGTCGGCAGCCCGGTGTCCAGCAGCACCTCCTGGGCGAGCGCCAGCAGCGCGTCGCCGGTCAGGATGGCGCTGGAGGGACCCCACAGCTTCCACACCGTGCGCCGGTGGCGGCGCTCCTCGTCGCCGTCCATCAGATCGTCGTGCACCAGGGAGAAGTTGTGCACGAGTTCCACGGCGACGGCACCGGGCAGGGCGACCTCCGGCGGTGCGCCGACCGCCTCGGCCGACAGCAGCGCGAGCGCCGGCCGTACGGCCTTGCCTGCGTCGGCGCTGGTGGGCGCGCCGCCGGCGGTGACCCAGCCGAAGTGGTAGGCCGCCTGGTGACGTGAGCGGTGGTCGAGCCGGTCGACGGCGGCGCGCAGCGCCGGGGTGATCGTGACCCGGCTGTGGCGGAGGCAGGCGGGGGCGGTGCTCATGCGGCGGCCTCCGCGCGCCAGGGGTCGGCCGGGTCGTCGAAGATGCTGACGACCTGGCGCATGACGCGCCGTTCGGCCGGGTCGAAGGCCCGCTTGGCGTGGACGGTGCCGAGCTGGTCCCACATGACGAGGTCCCCGGGCTGCCAGGCGTGGGCGTAGGTGTACTGGGGCCTGCCCGCGTGGAGCAGCAGTTCGTCGAGCAGCTTGCGGCTGTCGTCGGGGGCGAGGTCCACGATCCGTCTGGTGTTCAGGGTGCTGATGTAGACCGACCGGCGGCCGGTGCGCGGATTGCGGGCGATGAGGGGGTGGATGGTGGAGGTGCCGTCCTCGGGCTGGATGTGCGCGGTGCTCTCGCCGAGGGACACCTCCCCCTGGAGCTCCTCCTCGATGGTCTCCTCGTACCCGGTGCGCAGGGCGTGGCGGACCCGGTAGGAGTGCAGCCGCCGGCGCTCCTCGGGCGGCAGCGACTCGTACAGGGCGTACATGTCGGTGAAGAGGGTCTCCCCGCCACCGGAGGACGGCACTTCCACGGCCTCCAGGAAGCCGACCTGGGAGACGCGGGGGCGGAAGGAGTAGTCGGTGTGCCAGCCCATCCACTCGGCGTCGCCGACACCGATCTTGCGGCCGTCCTCCACCAGGTTGGAGACGATCAGGATCTCGTTGTGGTCGGGGTGGGCGCCGCTGGTCAGACCGGTCTTCGGGATGTACCCGAAGCGGCGGCCGAAGGCCAGGAACTCCTCGTAGGACGGGCTCTCGTGGCCGCGGAAGACGAGGACCAGATGCGCGTCGAGCGCCGCCCAGATCTCTTCCACCTGGGTCTCGTCCATCGCGCCGGTGACTCGGGCGCCGTGCACGACGGCGCCGAGAGCGGCGCCGGGTATCGGTGTCACGTCCACGGGCGTTGCCTCCTTTCGCAGAAGGGTGGGGGGTCAGCGCAGTTCGAGGCCGGCGAGGTCGCCCGCCTCTCGCCAGCGCCTGAGGATGTTCACGAACTCCACTGAACCGCCGCCGTAGCTGGAGTTGAGCAGGGGCAGTCCGCCCGGGTCGCCCTCGTTGTTGTAGAGGCCGGGCGTGCAGTTCTCGAGGAAGTCGAGGTCGTTGCTGGCGAGCCGGAGGATCTCCTCGACCCATTCCTTCTCGCCGGCCTCGGACGCCTCCACGACCTGGTGGCCGCTCTCCTCGACGCACCTGACGATGTGCGCGAGGTGCCGGGTCTGCTCGCCCAGCATGTAGGCGATGTTGACGTGCCGGCCGGCCTGGACCTTGGACAGGATGAAGCAGTTGGGGAAGCCGTTCACCTGCAGTCCGTGCAGGGTGCGCGCTCCGTCCGCCCACTTCTCCGACAGCTTCACGCCGCCGCGGCCGACGATGTCGTAGCCGGCGCGGTCGGTGTAGGGGACGGCGAACTCGTGCTCGTAGCCGGTGGCGAAGACCAGGCAGTCGACCGGGTACTCCCGGCCGTTCGCGACCACGCCGGCCGGGGTGAGCCGCTCCACGCCCCGCCCCTGGGTGTCGACCAGGGTCACGTTGGGCCGGTTGAAGGTCTGGAGGTAGCCGTCGTGGAAGCAGGGCCGCTTGCAGTACACGCGGTAGTACGGCTTGAGGGCGGCGGCGGTCGCGGGGTCGGTGACGACGCTGTCGATACGGGCGCGCAGCTCCTCCATCTTGAGGAAGTCCGCTCGTTCGGCCGCGAGTGCCCGCTCCTTCGGGTCGCCCCCTCGGTCGCCGGTGGGCAGGATCGCGGCGGCCAGCTTGGCCGTGGTCTGCGTCCAGCGGTCCTGCACCAGGTCCTCGTCCTGCGGGACGCCGGAGGTCAGCGCGTGGAAGTTCTCCATCCGGCGCTGCTGCCAGCCCGGTTCCAGGCCGTCCGCCCAGCCGGGCGGGGTGGGCCGGTTGCCGCGGACGTCGACGGCCGCCGGGGTGCGCTGGAAGAGGACGAGCTGCTCGGCCCACTCGGCGAGGTGCGGCGCGAGCTGGACGGTCGTCGAGCCGGTGCCGATGACGCCGACCTTCTTGTCCGTCAGCTTGGTCAGGCCGCCGGTGCTGTCGCCGCCGGTGTAGTCGAAGTCCCAGCGGCTGGTGTGGAAGGAGTGCCCGGCGAACGAGTCCAGGCCCGGCAGCGCGGGGAGTTTGGGCCGGTGCATCAGGCCGATCGACATGGCCACGTACCGGGCCCGGAACAGGTCCCCGCGGTCGGTGCCCACCAGCCACCTCGCGGCGGCCTCGTCCCAGCGCAGCTCGGTGACGGTGGTCTGGAAGAGGGCGTCGCGGTACAGGTCGTACCTGCGGGCTATCTTCTGGAGGTGGGCGAAGATCTCGGGCCCGGTGGAGTACTTCTCGGTGGGGATCGTGCCGATCTCTTCCAGCAGCGGCATGTAGATGTAGCTCTCGACGTCGCACCGGACGCCGGGGAAGCGGTTCCAGTACCAGGTGCCGCCGACGTCGCCGGCCTCGTCGATCAGCCGGATGCGCTCCAGGCCGGTCTCCTTGCGTAAGTGGGCGCCGGTCAGCAGACCGCCGATGCCGGCGCCGACGACGGCGACGTCCACCTCGTCGGTGAGCGGCTCGCGCTCCCGCCGCTCGGTGTAGGGGTCGCGCGCGTAGCGGCTGAAGTCACCGCGCGCGAACTGGTAGGTGCGGCCGGTGCTGCGCTTGTCGCGTTCCTGACGGTACTTCTCCCTCACCGCCTCCAGGTCGATGGTCAGTGCTTCGTCGCTACGGTCGTCGCCTTCGGCGCGGGCCACAGCTCCTCCTCGGGGGAAGGGGGCGGAAGGGGAACATGACGCCATACGTCGTCGAACTGATCGCGCAGCCGCCGCGGGGCGTCGGCGTTGCTGAAGAGGTAGAAGCGGTCGGACCCGAGGGCGTCCCACACGAGTCCGGCGACGTCCTCGGCGCTCACCGTGGTGTCGCCGCCCGCGCCGCGCGGGGCCGTCAGGCCCTCGACCATGGGGGTGTCGACCCGGCCGGGACACAGCACCGACACCCGGACGCCGGTGCCCCGCAGATCGGCGCGCAGACTGCGGGCGACCGCGAGGTCGGCGTGCTTGGAGGCGGCGTAGGCGGCGCTGCCGGCGCCCACGACGAAGGCGGACATCGAGGCGGTGTGGATCAGATGCGCGGGCCGGCCGCGCTCCAGCAGCCGGGGGACGAAGGCGCGGGCCACCAGGACGTGCGCCCAGTGGTTCACCTCGAAGACCTGCCGCATCCGCTCCAGCGGCACCTCCCACAGGGGCTGTCCCACGGGGCCGAGGACCCCGGCGTTGTTGCACACCACGTCGATGTCGCCGAGCGCGTCGAACGCCGTGTCCGCGAGCCGGCCGACGGCGTCCGGATCGGTCAGGTCGGCGGTCACCGCGGTGACCCGGGCGCCCTGTGCGGTGAGTTCGGCGGCCCGGCGGTGCAGCGCGTCGCCGTCGACGTCCGCCATGACCACGCCGGCGCCGGCCCGCGCGAAGCGGGCGCTGAGGGCGAGGCCGATGCCACTGGCCGCGCCGGTCACCACGGCTGCCTGTGTCGTTGAGTGCACTTCGCTGTCTCCGCTTCTGCGCGCGGGTACGCCTGAGGGCCGCGCGCCGTTGCCACGGGGAAGGTCGGAATCAGATCGCGGGACGCGGGTGTCAGCGGGGGTCGGGGAGTTTCAGGCTGATCACGAGAACGGTCACCGTGAAGCACCCCAGCAGGGCGAGGACGAGCACGGCCGCCGACACCGTCGACAGCCAGCCGGACACGGAGACGTAGAGGGTCCCGCCGACGGTCGCGCCCAGCGCGGTCGCCATCTGCTGGCTGGTCACCAGCACACCGCTGCCCATGCCGGCCTGCGCGGGGGGCACGTCGGCGAGGATCATCCGGAACAGCGTCGGGCCGGTCAGTGCCGCGCCCACGCCGAAGAGGCCGATCCCCACGAGCACGAGCGCCAGGGAGGGGTGCGGCCAGCCCAGCCGGATCACCAGCGCCAGCAGCAGCACGCCCGCGCCCTGGACGAGGGCTCCCAGGGTGACGATCCGGCCGCCCAGGGCCGCCGCGATCTTCGGGGTGAACAGCGTCACCGCGAAGAACGCCGCGGCGAACGGCGTCAGCACGGCGCCGGAGGCGAGCCCGTCGAAGCCGAAGTGACCCTGCGCGACCAGCGCGTAGACGAACAGGAAGGCGCCGAAGCCGGCCGAGAACGGCACCATCGCGGCCAGCCCTCTGCGCATCCCCTGATGGGACAGCACCGTCGGGGACAGCAGCGGTGAGCCGCCCCGCGCCTCCAGCCCGCGTTCGGCCCGCACCAGCGCCACCGCCCCCACCGCGGCCACCACGAGCAGCGCCCACAGCCACAGCGGCCAGCCCAGGTCCGGGCCCGCCACGACCACGGCCAGGACACAGACCACGGTCAGACCGAACAGCACGGTGCCCACCGGGTCGAAGCCCGGCTTCGCGTCGGCCCTGGTCGCGGGGACGCGCCGGACGGCCAGCAGCGCGGCCACTCCGATCGGCACGTTGATCGCGAAGACCGACCGCCAGCCCATCCCGGCGACGTCCAGCGAGACCAGCAGCCCGCCCAGGATCTGCCCGGTGACCATGCCGAGGGCCGCGGTCGCGCCGTACATGCCGATCGCGCGGGCGCGCGCCTGGCCCTCGGTGGCCGCCTGGATCGTCGCCAGCACCTGCGGTACGAGCATGGCCGCGCCGGCGCCCTGCAGCAGCCGGGCCGCGACGAGGAACTCGATGGTCGGGGCGAGTCCGCACAGCGCCGAGGTGACGGTGAACGCCGCGAGCCCGTAGGCGTACAGGCGCCGTCTGCCGAAGGCGTCGCCCAGCCGCCCGCCCAGCACCAGGCCGAGGGCGTAGGTCAGGCCGTAGCCGGACACCACCAGTTCCAGTGCGGCGGCGCCGCCGTGGAGGTCGTCACTGATCGGGGTCAGTGCCACGTTGACGATGGAGGCGTCCACGATGGACAGGGCGTATCCGGTGAGCACCACCACGAGAGCGAGGCCGCTGAGCCCGGCGGCGGCCGGTTTCGTGCCGGCCGAGGGCTCCGGTGTCGCGTGGGGCCGCTGCAGAGGGGGGAGGCCCTCGCGTTTCGTCATGAGCTGCCTACCCGGGCGTTCGTGGGGGACGGTTGGGGCGGGTGCGGGGGTGACGAGGTCACGAGGTCACTCGGTGGTGGTGGGAGTGCCGGTGATCTTCGACATGATCCCCTTGGAGGCGTCCTTCGCGGACTCCGTCCAGGGCGTCAGGGCGTTGAACCCGCGGTGCGAGGCGGCGGGCTGGACGCGCGTGTCCATCGACATCCGCATGCCGGCCGGGTGCACCGAGACGTTCGGGAGGGACTTGTGGCACATGAACGCGTGGAAGAGGAGCACGTCGCCCGGTTCCATGGGTGAGAACAGCAACTGCTCGTCCGCGCCGAACTCCTGTGCCGGGATACCGCGCACGGGGTGCCCGAAGCGGCGGAAGTCCTCGGTGACGACGTGCTCGCGCGGGCCCTTCCGGTGGCTGCCGTCGGCGAGGGCGACGCCGCCTATGTCGAGGGTCGTCGGGAGCAGCGGTATCCAGGCGGTGCGGAAGTCCTTGTTCGGGCCTATGTAGAAGCCGTCCTGGTGCAGCGGCGTCAGGAAGCTCGGCGCCGCGGCGCCCGCGGCGGAGGGGTAGTAGCGGATCGTCGTCGACTTGAAGACGAAGACGGGCTCGCCGAAGACCTTCTCCCAGACCTTGACGGTCGTGGGGTGGTTCCACAGCTCGTCGTACTTGACGTAGTCGTGCATCGCGACCTCGTCGACGGCCTCGAAGGACTCGATGGCAAGGGTGTCGAGCGTGGTGCCGGGGGTGGCGTGGCCGAGTGCGATCAGGCCCTCGAGCATCTGCTCGGCGGCGGTCCGCACGAGTTCGCGGTCCAGGGCGCCGCGCAGGTAGACGTAGCCGTGCTCGTCGTAGAACCGGTCGAGGGCCGCGCGGTCGTCGAGCAGGGGCGTGCAGTCGACGTAGTCGCTGAAGGTGTCCGTCATGGTTCCTTGTCCTCGTGACTGTGCGTGGGGGAAGGAGCGTCGGATCTTTTCGCTCGTGCGACGCCACTCAGAAGGTGACGGGAATCTCGTCGAACCCGCCGGTGATGCGGTGCTCCTGCCAGTGCAGCGACTCCTCGGGTACGGCGAGCCGCAGATCGGGGAGTCTGCGGAACAGCCGCTCGAACACCGCGGTCAGCTCGATCCGGGCCAGCGTGCGGCCGATGCAGTGCCGGGCGCCGTGCCCGAACGCCAGGTGGGACTTGGGCTTGTCCCGGGTCAGGTCGAACAGGTCGCCGTCGGGATACGCCCGGCCGTCGTAGTTGGCCGCGCCGATGGCCAGCATCACCGCGTCCCCGGTCCGGATCACCGTCTCGCCGACGGTGATGTCGCTGTGCGCGTAGCGGGGTATCAGCGCGTTGGACCCCTTGCCGCCGACGCCGAGGCGCAGGATCTCCTCGACCGCGGCCGGCGCGAGTTCGGGCTTCTCGGCCAGCAGGGCACGCTGGTCCGGGTTGCGCAGCAGGAGCAGGGTGCCCAGGTCGATGCGCACGATGGTGGTCTCGTAGCCGAACAGCAGCACGGCGTTGCCCAACTGGGCGATCTCCGCGTCGGACAGTGCGCCGTCCTCCGCGGCGATCAGCTCGGACAGGATGTCGTCGCCCGGCTCGATCCGCTTGCGCGCCACCAGTTCCGTCGTGTAGTCGACGACCTGCTGGAAGGTGTTCGCCGAGTGCTGGTTGTCGCTCTGGTCGAACGTGCCTCTCGCCCACTGCCCGAACCGCTCCCGGTCGGCCAGCGGCACGCCGAGCAGGTCGCAGACCGTCATGGTCGGCAACGGGAACGACAGCGCGCGGTGCAGGTCGACCGGCGGAGCACTGGCGGCCAACTTGTCGAGCAGCTCGTCCACATGGTGCTCGATCCGGGTCTTCATCAGACGCATGCGGCGCGTGGTGAACCGGGGCACGAGCAGCGCGCGCATCCGCGCGTGCCTGACGGCCTCGGTCTCGTGGTCGTCCCCGGCCATCAGCGCGACCATGAAGGCCCTCGCCGCGCTCTTGGCCGACGGCTGCGGGTTGGGATTGCTGAGCGAGAGCCGCCGGTCGGCGAGCAGCGCCTTGACCTCGTCGTAACGGGTGACCAGCCAGGCGTCCTCACCGGCGGCCTGCACCCTGGTGATCGGCCCCTGCCGCTGCAGTGCGCGCATCTGGGGTGCGATGCCGAGTATGTCGGGGTTGTCGAACGGTAACTGCGGAAGTTCCTTCATGTGGTCAGTCCTCGTGGCGTCGCGCAGGGGATTCGTCGGACATCCGGGCACGCCGACGGCATCGGTGACGCCGGGTGCGCTGCGCGCCGGTGCACGGGCGCGCCGAAGCGGCGGCCGCCGCTTCGACGGACGACCGCTGCTGACGTGCGGGTGGGGCAGACGCCGGATCGGCGGGAGACTACCGAGCCATCACAAGGACGACCCGACGAGCAGTGACAGGTCGATGAGGCGGTTCGAGTAGCCCCACTCGTTGTCGTACCAGCCGACGACCTTGACCTGCGGGCCGGACACCCGGGTGAGCCCGGCGTCGAAGACACAGGAGGCCGGGTCGCCCACGATGTCGGTGCTGACCAGCGGCGCGTCCACGTAGGAGAGCAGGCCCTTGTACGGTCCCGAGGCCGCGGCCGCGTACGCCTCCTTCACCTCGTCCACGGTGGTGCCGCGGCGGGTGGTGACCGTGAGGTCGGTGACCGAGCCGGTGGGCACGGGCACCCGCAGGGCGAACGCGTCCAGCCGGCCGGCGAGTTCGGGCAGGACCAGGCCGATGGCCTTGGCGGCGCCGCTGGAGGTGGGCACGATGTTCAGGGCCGCGGCCCGGGCCCGGCGCAGGTCCTTGTGCGGGGCGTCCTGGAGGTTCTGGTCCTGCGTGTAGGCGTGGACCGTGGTCATCATGCCGGAGTCGATACCGACCGCGTCGTGCAGCACCTTGGCCAGTACGCCGAGACAGTTGGTCGTACATGAGGCGTTGGAGATGATGGTGTGGCGCTCGGGGTCGTAGTCGCCGTCGTTCACTCCCATCACCAGCGTGATGTCCTCGCCGCTGCCCGGAGCGGCGATGATGACCTTCTTGGCTCCGCCGTCGACGTGTGCGCGCGCCTTCGCGGCGTCGGTGAAGATGCCGGTGGACTCGATCACGATGTCCACGCCCAGGTCGCCCCAGGGCAGGGCGCCGGGGTCGCGCTCGGCGAGGACCTTGATCGTCCGGTCACCCACGCGGATCGCGCCCGGCTCGGCGGTGATCTCCTCGGGGAAGCGGCCCAGAATCGAGTCGTAAGCGAGCAGGTGGGCCATCGTGGGCACGTCGCCCAGGTCGTTGACGGCGACGATCTCCAGCTCCGAGGTCCGCCCGGCCGCCGCGCGGAAGACGTTGCGGCCGATGCGCCCGAAGCCGTTGATACCGATTCGCACAGTCATTGGTGTGCTCCTCACCTAGCGCTCTACAAGTCCATATGACGCACCGTTGCGCCGAGGTGCAATGCAAACCGTGCGCCCGGATGAGGCGCCGGCACGCGATCGATCAGGAGCTTATATAAGTCTGCGATACATTTCCAGCGTGACTTCTACTCAGCGTGCCGACACGGACACCGACTTGGACGTCGGTGACCTCACCAGGGCGATCGAGAACTTCAACCGCTACTACATCCGGCTTCCCGCGGTGCAGAAGCTGTCCTTCACGACACTGTCCGTGCTGGACACGCTGGCCTCCAGCGGTCCGAAACGGCTGACCGAACTGGCCAGAACCGAGCAGATCAGCCAGCCGGGGCTGACCCAGCTGGTCACCCGGCTGGAGCGCGACGGTCTCGTGGAACGCCGCCCCGACCCGGCGGACGGACGCGCCGCCCTCATCCGCCTCACCGAGAGCGGCCGCAGGATCGGCCAGGCCCGGCACGAGGACCGGGGCCGTCACCTGATCCCGCTGATCGCCCAGCTGACGCCCGCGGAACGCCAGGCGATCGCCGCGGCCCTGCCCGCCCTGACCCGCCTGGCGCAACTCGGGACCGAGGCGCGGCGGTAGGGCCCCGGCAACGGCCACACCGCCCCGCGCACGCCGACCGGCGAAGCGCCCGGCCGGCCGGGCGCCGGGGAGGGCCGGCAGCAGGTGGACGACGACCGTCGTCCGCGCGCCGGACGCGCGCGGCTGCACCGGCATCTCGGCGACGCCCGCCGCGAACCCGAGGTGGCACGGCGGACGCGCGCGGGGTAGAGCGACGCGGCGGCCCCGCCAGGACGACTGCTCAGGCCGGCCGGTGATGTCCCGGCCGGCGCGCTGTCCGGCTGCTCAGCCGCAGCTCAGCAGCCCGGCGCTCGCCTTCGCGGCGAGGACGCGGTGGACGCTGTCGGCGACGCCGGCGCGGAACGCGGCGTCCGTCCGCATCCGCGAGCCGACCGCCTGGGTCATCGCGGGCACGATGGAGGTCTTCACGGTGAGGACCAGGTCGCCGCCCGCCGACAGGAAGCCGACCGCGCGCTGGGCCGGCGTGTAGGCCCGGACGGCGACGGCCTGTCCGAGGTCGTCCGAGATGACCACGCCCTTGAAGCCGAGCTGGGTGCGCAGCAGCTTGCGGATCACCGTGGGCGAGAACGCCGCGATGTGACGGGCGTCGATCTTGCTGTAGGTGGCCGAGGAGATCATCACGAACGGTGACCCGGCCTGGATCCCGGACCTGAACGGCGTGAGGTAGGAGCTGGTGGTCGTCGTCACCGAGTCGACGACGTTCGCGGTGGTGTCGGTGTTGCCGGTCACCCGGCCCAGCCCCGGGAAGTGCTTGAGCGTGGTCATCACGCGGGCCTGCTTGAACCCGGCCGCGAACGCCCCGCTGTGCGAGGCGACGACGTCGGGCGTGTGGCCGTACTCGCGGTAGTAGCGCCCTATGGGCTGGTTGCGCGTGCCGAGGCTCGCCGGCACCACGTCCGCGACGGGGGCCAGGTTGAGGTCCACGCCGGCCGACTTGAGCTGGCCCGCCCAGCCCGCTGCCCGGCTGCGCAGGGTGGACGTGGACCAGCCGCCCTGGGTCAGCGCGTTCGGCATGGTCGAGAAGCCGGGGCCGTTCAGCACCTGCACCTGGCCGCCCTCCTGGTCGGTGGAGACCAGGAGACCCACCCGCTTGCCGGACACCGTGTCCGCCTGACCGCGGATGCCGTCCACCACCCGGCGCGTGGCCGTGGTGCCGGCGCTGCTGCGCCCGGTCAGCATGACCGAGCCGACGTGCTGGTCACGGAGCGTGCGCAGATCGGCCGCACTGGCGCCGGTCGCGGGTACCCCGCCCATGAACAGCTGCCCTATCCGCTGTGCCTGGGTCATGCCGTTGTACACGCGATCGGCGCAGGAGGTGGCCGCGGCCGCCGGGGCGGACACCGCACCGGCCACCGGATGCACGGCCTGCGCCTGTGCGGTGGGTTCGCCGCAGACGGCCGCGGCCAGCAGCACGCTGACCAGCGGGACACCTGCACGCAGGGCCGCCGAACGGCCCGCTCCGGGCCGGCGAAGACGTCTCATGGAGGGCGCTCCTGTCTCGGGACGACGCGGGCGCGGTGACGGCCACCGCGGGGCACTGCGCTTCACACGGTACGCCGCACGGCCCAGGTGCGAAGTCCGAGCAGGTCACGGGGCCTCGGCGGGTTCGCAGTGGGGTCCGCTGGCCCGGTCGACCGGGAGGCGAGAGTCAGGTGGTCAGCCCACCTGCGGCAAGGCGATCGCTCATGTCGCTGACCAACCCGCTACCCGCGTTCTCGGCCCTGGCGACGAGCGCTTCGAAGGCCCTGATGCGGCGAAACGTCTCGGCGTAGACCGCCTGTCTTTCCAAGGGGAGCTGTAGCACCTGGAGACGTCTGATGTCGACCCGGGACGAACTGGAGGCGTGCGTGCCTGCCTGGCGTCCGTTGGCCGGTGCACGCAGACATCCGGCTAGGAAGTGGGCGTCCAGCTTCTCGGGATCCACGCGCAAGGCGTAGAGCTGAGGGCCCAGGGCCACCGGTGGCCCTTCATGAACCCAAGCCCGGAAAGCCCGGATCACTCCGGCGACCACCACGTCGCCCTCCTCGGCGACGGCATGGCCCGAGCCGGTGACCAGCAGCCCGCTGGGCGCACCGTCGAGCAGCAGGTCGGCGACGGTGAGGAGCGGGACGGCGTTCCCGCTGACAGGTGCCGTCTTCTCCGCGGGCTGCTGACCGGCGCGCAGCGTCAGCGCGCCCGCCTTGACCAGGTCTCCCACCGTCGTCGTGGTCTGCTGGGTGCCGGTCTCGACGTCGAGTACGGACAGATGCTGTGCCTGATCGGCCAGATCGGTCAGCAACGATCCGAACTCGCTCCACTTCTTGGCCAGTTCTTTCGGCGATGGTTCGGACGCCGAAGCGGTGTAGCGTCCCGGGGTTACGTCCACCTCGTCGTCCAGGAGGTCGAGCAAGGGAACGCGCACGGCGCTCTCAGGTGGCTCCTTGTCGGGATGGTCGAGGGCTGCCAGCGCGGTGAGGACGAAGGAACCGAGAGTGTCCCAGTCGGGGCTGGGCTCGCGCGTTCCCGGTCGTGCGAAGCCGGTGGCGTCCACCAGGAGGGCGTCCTGGCTCGGAGGAGGGGCGGCAGGGCCGTCCGCCGCTGCTCGCAGGATCCACAACTGCAGCGACACGCTGTGTGGTTGGGCACTGCCCGGAGGCAGGGACACCACCGCTCGAAGCACTCCGGTGCGCAGCAGCGAGCCGCGAATGCGCCGGCCCGCCTTGCGTGACGCGACCGCGGGTGGGAGGACCACCACGGCGACTCCGCCGGGCTTGAGGTGGGAGAGGAGGTGCTGCACCCAGGCCAGTTCGGGCTCGGTCCGCGGCGGCAGCCCATGGGTCCAGCGCTGGTCGGTGGCGAGTTCCTCGTATCCCCAGTCCCGTTCGTTGAACGGCGGGTTGCACAGTGCGACGTCGGCCTTGGCTCCGGTGAAGGGGTCTTCCCGCAGCGCATCGGCCGTGACGATCCGCGTACGGATGTGACGGTCGTCCGCGACGAATTCGAGCCGGGCTGAGGCCAGCGCGGCCAGCGCCGGATCACGCTCGCACGCGAGCAGCTCGAAACGTGGGCCCTCGTACTCCTGCGCGGCCGCTGCCGCCAGGTGTCCCGTGCCGCACGCCGGGTCGAGCAAGGTCAGTCCATCGTCTTGCGGACCGAGACGGACGGTCAGGGCGATCCGGGTCATCAGCGCGGCGAGGGGTGGTGGCGTGGTGCTGAGCTGCCGGACATGGGTTTCCAGCCACCGTTGCAGCAGGAACTCGAAGGTGTCGCGCGGCCCCTCCGCCCGCCCCAGCTTCGCCGCCTCGGTCACCAGCTCACGAGCTTGCGCAGAGAGCTCGGGATGGGAGATCCGCGCCCTGGAGGACCGCATCCGGCGGGCGGCCTCGGCCACGGCCAGCCCAGACTCGTTACGGCTGCCTAGCAACTCGAACCGCGGCCAGAGGAGTTCCTTGCCGCCGATGTTCCTGAGCTTGCCATTGTTCCGCAGCCACTGTTCGACTTCGGCCAGCGAGAACTGCGGGCTGACGTCGGTGCCCCCGATCCGGGTGGGGAAGGAGTCGTGGCGTCGGCGCCAGTTGCTCACGGCGGCTCGCCCGACGCCGGCGATCCGGGCGATCTCGGCCAGGCTGACGGGTACGACGTCGAGGGTACTCATCGATCAGTCTCCGAGGTGCTTGGTGGCTGGGTGAGTGTCGGCTCCCCAGCAACCGATGACAAGAAGGCTACTACGCTCATTGACTCTGTTCACAGAGCTTACGTTCCACGATGATGTGTGGGAGATGTGGAGGTCGGGGAAGATGCCGGGTCTTGCGCCGGGAATGGTGCTCGGTGGCCGCTATCGGCTGGAGTCGGTCCTGGGCCATGGCGTGATGGGGCAGGTGTGGCAGGGGCGCGACCTGCCCCTCGACCGGCCCGTCGCGGTCAAGACCGTGGCCACCGAGCTGCTGGCCGTGGCGAGCAGCCGCGACGCGGCCCTGACCCGGTTCGGCAGGGAGACGCGGGCAGCCGCACGCCTGGACCATGCGAACGTCGCCACGGTCTTCGACGCCTCGCTCACGGACGACACCTGCTGCCTGGTGATGGAACTGATCGAGGGCACCACTCTCGAGTACCTCTTCGACCAGCAGGAGGACGGGCGGTTCGACGTGCCCTCCGCAGTCGCCGTCGCGGCCCAGCTCTGCGCGGGGCTCTCCGCGGTCCATGCCGCCGACCTCGTCCACCGGGACCTGAAGACGCAGAACATCATGATCCGGCGCGACGGCGTCGTGAAGATCCTGGACTTCGGACTGGTCAAGCTGCTCAGCGACACGGACCCGCGGCTGACGACCACCGGCGAGGGCATCGGCAACCTCTTCTGCGCCTCACCCGAGCTGTTGGCGGGGCGGGACCGGCTCGACGGCCGCAGCGACCTGTATGCCGTGGGCTGCCTGCTGCACCACATGCTCACGGGTGAGACTCCCTTCCCCACCCATCAGCCCGCGCTCCTGTCCTCCCACCATCTCGCCTCACCCCCGCCGCTCGTCGCCGACTCCGGAGTGGACGTGCCCGCTGACTTGCAGAACCTGCTCACGGCCCTGCTCGCCAAACGGCCCGAGGACCGCCCTTCCTCCGCGACCGAGGTCTACGCGGCCCTCGCGCCCCACCTGCCGCAGCCGCGACCCGCGTTGGCCGTCAGGCGCACCGTGCCCGAGGACCCCCGACGGCCGTTCCTGATCCCGCAGGGCCCGATGCCGCTGTGAGACGCGCTCCCCTTCCCGGCCGCCCCGGAGGGTGGTTGTAGGAATCATCTTTCTGGGTACCCAAGGGCTGGAAGTGCCGTGATCCGGTGACACAATGATCTCGTCGGCCGGGTGCCGTGACGTCCCCGGCCGCCGGGAGGCGGCGGGCGCGGGGAGCGCCGGGACTGGGGACGGGGCGGGATGGGGCGAAGCCTTGGGCGGTACGAGCTCACGCACGAACTGGGCCGGGGCGGCATGGGCGTCGTCTGGGCGGCGTACGACCGGGACCATCACCGCGAGGTGGCCGTCAAACTCCTGGCCACCCGCGGCCGCGGTGCCGAACCCAGCACACTTGAACGCCGCTTCCTGCGCGAGATCCGCCTGACCAGCCGCCTGCGCCACCCGGGTGTCCCCGCCGTCCACGACCACGGCAACCACGCAGGCGAGCTCTACCTGGTCATGGATCTCGTCCCCGGCCGAGCCCTGGACGCCGTCCTCAAGAACAACGGGCCGCTCGGCACCGAGCAGGCGGCGGACGTCGCCCGCCGCACAGCCGAAGTGCTCTCCTACGCCCACGGTCAGGGCGTCGTGCACCGCGACCTCAAACCGTCGAACCTGATGATCACCCCGGACGGAGACATCAAAGTCCTGGACTTCGGGGTGGCCGCGGCCCTGGAACCACAGCCCGGCGAAACGCACTTCACCGCCTCCAACGCCACCCCGGGCACGGTCGTCTACATGGCGCCCGAACAGGCCGTGGGCCGCACGGTGCCCGCGAGCGACCTCTACTCGCTGGGCTGCGTCCTGTACGAACTCCTCAGCGGCACACCGCCCTTCACCGACGGCAGCCCCTTCATGCTGTACCACCGGCACGCCAACGAGCCCGTCCCGCCGCTCGCCGACCGCCGCCCCGACGTGCCCGACGGCCTGCGGACCCTGGTCGAGCGGCTGCTGGAGAAGAAGCCGGAGGACCGGCCCGGCTCGGCCGCCGAGGTGGCGGCCCTGCTCACCGCCTGGGCGCCCCGTCCGGCTTCCGCCGCCGAGTCGGCGCCTCCTCATCCACGCCTGGCCGAGATCGAGGCCCTGCGCCGGGCCGGCCGTCCGGCTCATGCCCTCGAGGAGTACCAGCAGTTGATGGCCGCCCCCGGCCTCGACCGCGCGGGCACGCTGGCCGCGCGGTCCGGAGCCGCCCTGTGCGTGGGCGCGCTCGGCCGTACCCGGGAGGCCCTGGACGAGCTGAAGTCGGTCCTCGCCGAACAGCGCAGCCTGCTCGGACCGGGCCACCCCGCGGTGCTGGACACCCGCTACGAGATCGCCGTACTGCTGATCCGCGCCGGAGAAAGACATGCCGCCGAGGAGCTGCTGCGGCGCCTGGCCGACGAGGAGGACGCCGTCATGGCCGCTTCCGGCGCCGGGCACGGGCGCAGCCGGGCGCTGCTGGAGCGGCTGCGGCGGATGGGCTGAAGCAGTGGCAGTTCAGCCGCAACCCAACTCTGTGAGCTCTGTTCACAGTTGGCGGACCGTGTTACGCTCCGACGCGCCGTTCCGGTGGGGAGACAGATCACGGTCTACGGACGGCACAGGAGACACCGAGGGGATCAGCGCCCATGACGTCGGCAGTTCAGCGTGCGACCGAGCGGACGGGGGCCGAACAGCTCCCCGAGGAAGGCAATCTCGTCGAGGTCCGCGGACAGTCGTGGGTGGTGGCCCGGGTCGAGCCCTCCCCGCCGGCCGGCGACGGAGACGACGACCGCCGAGGCGCGACCCTGGTCCACCTCCAGTCCGTCGCCGACGGCCGCTTCGGCGACACCCTCTCCGTCATCTGGGAGGTCGAGCCCGGCCGCCGCGTCCTGCCCGCCGGCTCCCTCCCCGACGCCTCCATCGGCGCCTACGACCCCCCGAACCGCCTGGCCGCGTTCCTCGACGCCGTCCGCTGGTCCGCCGTCGCCTCCGCCGACGCCAAGACCTCCCAGGCGCCGTTCCGTTCCGGTGTCGCCGTCGAGCCGTACCAGCTTGAGCCGGTCTCCCGCGCCGTCGGCGCCCCCCGCGTCAACCTCCTCCTCGCCGACGACGTCGGCCTCGGCAAGACCATCGAGGCCGGCCTCGTCGTGCAGGAACTCCTGCTGCGCGGCCGGGCCCGCCGCGCCATGGTGGTCTGCCCGGCGGGCCTGACCCTCAAGTGGCGCGACGAGATGGCGGAGAAGTTCGGCCTGGAGTTCACCATCGTCGACTCCGAGCACTGCGCCCGCCTGCGCCGCACCCACGGCACCGCCGCGAACCCCTTCCGCGTCCACCCGCTCACCATCGTCTCCCTGCCCTGGCTGCGCGGCCAGAAGGCCCAGCGCCTCCTCGACGAGGTCATAGGCGCCCCCGAGGAGAGCCCCGACGGCGAGCACAAGCGCTTCTTCGACCTGCTCGTCCTCGACGAGGCCCACCACGTCGCACCCGCCGCGCCCAAGCAGGTGTACGCCGTCGACTCTCAGCAGACCAAGCTGATCCGGCGCCTCGTCCCGCACTTCGAACACCGGCTGTTCCTCTCCGCCACCCCGCACAACGGCTACCCCGAGTCGTACACGGCCCTGCTCGAACTCATCGACGACCAGCGTTTCGCCCGCGGCGTCGACCCCGACAAGGAAGCCCTGAAGGACACCGTCGTACGGCGCCTGAAGTCCACCGTCACCAACGCCGACGGCACGCCCCGCTTCCGCACCCGCCGCACCCGCGAACTCGCCGTCGACTACACCCCGCAGGAACGCGAGATCCACGGCCTGCTCGGGGAGTTCGCCGAGCAGCGCCGCAGGAAGCTCACCCCGAAGGCCCGCGGCGGGCGCCGCGCCGCCGACCTGGTGACCCTGCTGCTGAAGAAGCGCCTGTTTTCCTCCCCGGCCGCCTTCCTGCACACCGTCCAGGTCTACCTCTCCCACCTGGAGGACACCGGCCCGGCGAAGGGACGCGCGGCCGCCGCCGAAGTCCCCGAGTGGCTGGAGGAGTTCGCCGACCTCGTCGCCGACCTCGACGACACCGGCCTCGTCGACGCCGAGGACGACGCCCTGACCCGCTCCACCTCGCTCACCCCCGCCGAGGACGGCCGGGAACTGGACCTGCTGCAGGAGATGGAGCGCTGGGCCCTCACCCACGAGGCCGCCCCCGACTCCAAGGCGGAGGCCTTCATACGCGCGCTCAAGGCGATATGCCGGACGTCCGACGGCAAGCGCTGGACCGACGAGCGGGTCGTCGTCTTCACCGAGTACCGCGACACCCAGGAATGGCTCCACGACCTCCTCCAGCAGGAGGAGCTGACCGACGGCGGCCGCGTCGAACGCCTCCACGGCGGCCTGTCCGCCGAGGAGCGCGAGCGTATCCGCCTCGGCTTCCAGGCCGACCCCTCCCAGCCCGAGGGCAAGGTGCGCATCCTCCTCGCCACCGACGCCGCCGGCGAGGGCATCGACCTCCAGAACCATTGCCACCGCCTGATCAACTACGACATACCCTTCAACCCCAACAAGCTCGAACAGCGCATCGGCCGCATCGACCGCTGGGGCCAGAAGCGGGACCCGGAGATCACCCACTTCATCGGCTCCGGCTGGCAGCAGGCCCAGGCAGGCTCCTACGAAGCCGACCTGGAGTTCCTCTCCCGCGTCGCCAAGAAGGTCGCGCGCATGGAGCACGACCTCGGCTCCGTCAACGCCGTCCTCGCCGACGCCGTACAGCGCCGCATGACCGGCGACACCGCCCCCGTCGACATCGAGAACGCCAAGCCCAAGCCGATCAAAGGCCGCCGCACCGGCGGCGAGGTCGCGCCCGAGCAGAACGTCACCGCCCAGACCAAGCGGCTCGCCGACCAGTACGAGGGCACCGTGACCGCCCTCGGCCTGACCCCGGCCAACGTCAAGCGCGTCGTGGACACCGCCCTCGCCCTCGACCACCAGCCGCCGCTCCTGCCCTCCGACTTCCACGCCGAACACTTCGAGCCCGGCGACCTCTTCGAGGTGCAGCCCCTCTCCGGAAGCTGGGAGCGCGCCACCCGCGGCCTCGCCCACAAACTCCGCGAGGGCGAGCAGCGCCCGCTCACGTTCTCCCCGGTGGTCGCCGCGCAGGCCGGCGACGACGCGGTCCTCGCCCACCTCAAGCACCCCCTCGTCGCCCTCTCCACCCGCCTGCTCACCGCCGCCGTCTGGAACGCCGACTCGGTCGGCCTCAGCCGCGTCACCGCCGTCGTGACCGACGACCCGGCGGTGACGACCACCCTGGTCTCCGCCTACGCCCGCTACGTCCTCGTCGGCACCGACGGCACCCGCCTGCACGAGGAAGTCCTCTACGCGGGCGGCTGGTTCGGCGACACCGGCCGCTTCCGCCGCTGGGAGTCGGTGAACGAGCAGGGCCGGGTCCTCTCCCAGGCCCTCACCGAGGGCGCCGAGGCCGCCCCGCACCTGCGCAGGGAACTCACCGAGGCCTGGCCGGTGCTCCGCGACCCGCTCTACCGCTCCCTGGAGGCCCGCGCCACCGAACTCGGCCGCCAGCTGGAGAGCCGGCTCGCCGACCGCCGGGCCGAGGAGGAGCGCCGCATCACCGCCACCCTCGACCGCTTCGAGGCCACCCTGCGCGCCAAGCTCAAGGAGGAGGGCGACGGCGACGGCGAACAGCTCGCCCTGCTGTCCACCCACGAGCTGACCGGCCACGAGCGCCGCCAGTTCGAGGACGACCGCCGCCGCTGGCGGGAACGCCTCGAAGGCCTCCCCGCCGAGCGCGAGCGCGAACTCGCCGCCATCGCCGCCCGCTACCGCGAGCCCCGCTCCCACCTCTTCCCCGCCGCCGTCGTCTTCGTCGTTCCCGCAAAGGAGGCCCGCCGATGAGCCCCCGCCGCACCGCGAGCTCCGGAATAGCCGCAGCCAAGGCCCAGGCCGCCGACGGCCGCCGCCAGCACCAGGAGTGGCTGGACCTCACCGAGGTCTCCGGCCCCTTCCTCACCATGCCCGTCCTGCTGCGCGCCTGGCCCCAGCTCGACGCCCTGGAGAAGGACGAACGGGCCCGGCTGCGCGCCCGTCACGCGGACTGGCAGACGGACACGACGGCGGGCCGCGACGAGTGGGTGGCGTACATCCTGAGCCGCCTGCTGGGCTGGAACGACGCGCTGACGCTCCGCGTGGGGGAGTCGGAGCACCACGGGCTGGACCGCCTCACCCTGCGCGTCGCCGAGCACAACACCGAGGTCCGCCCCGACTTCGCCCTCGTCGACCCGGGCACCGACCTCGCGACCGAGCCCAGCACCGAGGCCGCCGCGAAGCGGGTGCGGCTGCTCGGCCTGACGGTCCCGGCGGGCACCGCGCCCACCGCGCGGGCCGGCGGGGGCGGCGACTGGGCGGCGGCACCCGCCGACCGCCTGGCCCGCCTGCTCCGCCACCACGGCGTGCCGCTCGGCCTGGTCACCGACGGCCGCTGGTGGTGCCTGGTCTGGGCCCCGCTCGGCGGCGTCACGACGACGGCCGTCTTCGACGCGATCGGCTGGAACGAGGCCGCCGAACGCAACGTCGTCCGCGCCTTCGTCTCGCTGCTGCGCCGCCGCCGCTTCTTCGAGTACGACGAGCCCGAGACGCTGGTGGGCCTGCTCAAGGAGAGCCTCGCGGCGGGCGAGGACGTCACCGAGGCGCTGGGCGTCCAGGTCCGCCAGGCGGTGGAATTGCTCGTGGACGCGATCGGCCGCGCCGACGTACGGGCCATGGAGGACGGCGCCCCCGGCCTGCACGCCTCCGGTGTCAGCGCCGGCGAGGTGTACCGCGCCTCGGTCGCCGTGATGATGCGCATAGTGTTCCTGTTGTTCGCCGAGGAACGCGGTCTGCTCCCGGCGGACAACGAGGTGTACGCCCGGTCGTACTCCGCCCGCTTCCTGCGCGACGAGCTGAAGGCGCGCGCGGACGAGGAGGGCGAGGCGTCGCTGGAGCACACCAGGTCGGCCTGGCACCGCCTGATAGCCCTGTTCCACGCGGTGCACGGGGGAGTGGACCACCCCGGCTCCGGCCTCCACCTCCCGGCCTACGACGGCTCGATCTTCGACCCCGACGCCTACCCCTGGCTGGAGCGCACCACCCCGCTCCTCCCGATAGACGACCGCACGGTCCTGCACATGCTTCAGGCGGTGCAGGAGGTCCGCGTCGGCAAGGGCAAGGACCGAGAGGTCCGCACGCTCAGCTTCCGCGCGCTGGACGTCGAGCAGATCGGCTACGTCTACGAGGGCCTGCTGTCGTACGACGGCCGCCGCGCGACCGAGCACATGGTGGGGCTGATCGGCCCCGAGGGCCTGGAGCACGAAGTCCCGCTGCGGGAGCTGGAGTCGTTGGCGGCGAAGTCAGGCGGCTCGCTGAAGACGTTGGCGAAGGCGATCCACGAGAAGTGGAAGGACCCGAAACCGCCCGCGACGGCCGGGCAGTTGGAGAAGAAGCTCGCCCCGGCCGGAGCCGAGGCCGCGGCGGAGACCCGTCGCCGCCTGAACGCGGTGACGAAGGACCACGCGGGTCTGACGGAGCGGCTCCTGCCCTTCGCCGGCATCCTCCGCGACGACCTGCGGGGCCTGCCGACAGTCATCCCGAACGGCGCCCTGTACGTCACGGAGTCCTCGCTCCGCAAGAACACCGGCACGCACTACACGCCCCGCTTCCTGGCGGAGGAGGTCGTGCTGCACGCACTGGAGCCCCTGGTGTACGAGCCGGGCCCGCTCCAGACGGCGGACACGGGGGAGTGGCGGTTGAAGTCCTCCGAGCAGATTCTCGACCTGAAGGTCGCGGACATAGCGATGGGTTCGGCGGCGTTCTTGGTGGCGGCTTGTCGCTACCTCGGCGACCGGCTGATCGAGGCCTGGGAGAACGAGGGCCGCGCGGACGCGATCGTCTACCGGGCGGGGCGGGCTGTCGAGGCGGTGACTGCTGCCGACGCGGAGCAGGACCCGGTGGTCGTCGAGGCCCGGCGCCAGATCATCGAGCACTGCCTGTACGGGGTGGACATCAACCCCATGGCGGTGGAGATGGCCAAGCTGTCGCTGTGGCTGGTGTCGATGGACCCGGGGCGGCCTTTCACGTTCCTGGACGACCGGCTGGTGTGCGGCGACTCGCTGCTCGGCGTGCACAGCATGGAGCAGATCCAGGGCGTCCACATGAAGCCGGAGCAGCAGGCTGACATTTTGGCCGAGCAGGCGCGTGCGTTGGTGGACCAGCTGACCCGGGAGCGCCTGGCGATCACATCCATCAAGGGCGTGGACCTGCCGGCGCTCCAGAGGAAGCGGGAACGGCTGGAGGAGGTCAACCGGCATTCGCGGCGGCTGCGGTTGGTGGGGGACCTGATCGCGGGAGCGGCGCTGGGTACTTGTGCTTCGGGGCGGGTGCCTTGGTACGCGGAGGACGGCGGGGAGCGGGTCCGGGACTTGTTCCCGCAGGCGGCGTGGATCGTCCAGCGGATCATGGAGGACGGGGTCGAGGACGACTCGGAGGTGGTGCGCGAGGCTCGGACTACGGCGGAGGAGTGGCTGGGGGCTGAGCTGCCGGAGGGGGCGCTGGAGCGACGGCCGGTGCATTGGCCGTTGGTGTTTCCGGAGGTTTTTACTCGGCGGGGTGGGTTCGACGCGATCGTGGGTAACCCGCCTTTCCTGGGTGGGAAAAAGCTAACGGGTCCAATGGGCGAAGCGTATAGAGAGTACTTGGTCGACCATGTTGCTCAAGGCACACGAGGGAGTGCTGATCTCATTGCCTACTTCATTTTGCGGGCGGATGCTCTACTGAACCAGGGTGGACAGACAGGACTGATCGCCACTAACACGCTGGCTCAGGGTGACACGCGTGAGGTCGGTCTTGACCAACTGGAGAGTCGCGGTGTGGTCATCCGCAGGGCCGTCAAAAGTGCTCCGTGGCCCTCACGGTCTGCCCTTCTTGAATACTGTGCGATATGGACGAGTCGAACGGTCCCTGCTAGTCCAGCCGTCGCAGTGTTGAACGGTCTTCCGGTGCCCGGCGGCATCTCGACGTCGTTGAATCCCGCGAGCCGGGAGCGGAACTGGGCAGAGCCCCTCTCCGAAAGTCGGGGGGTCTGCTTTCAGGGATCTGTGGTCCTAGGGCTGGGCTTTACCCTTACCAGGCGCGAGGCTTCCGCATGGATTGCGGAAGACGCGCGCTACCGGGAGATTCTGTACCCGTTCCTTAACGGTCAGGATGTCAACACCCATATGCTACATGGCACCGAGCGATGGATTATAAACTTCCGCGACTGGCCTTTGGGTCAGGCTCGGGGTTACGAGAAAGCCTATCGTCAGGTTTTGTCTGAGGTGAAGCCGGAGCGAGACCAGAGCAATCGTAAAGTGTATCGTGAGCGCTGGTGGCAGTTTGCTGAGAAACAGATGTCGATGGTTAACGCCATCGCCCCTTTGAGTCGATGCATTGTTATTGCGCTGGTGAGTAAGGTCGTTATGCCGGCGATGGTGCCTACTGGGCAAGTATTTTCCAACACGCTTGGCGTGTTCGTCTCCGAGGACACCGAATTGTTTGCCGTGCTCAGCAGTTCGCTGCATTATTGGTGGACCGTTGACAGATGTTCGACAATTGGTGTAGGTGCGGGCCTCCGCTACACGCCAACTGACGTTTTCGAAACCCTTGTGCGGCCGAACCTCACTGCCCGGCTTCGTGAGATGGGTATCCACCTCGACGCCTACCGACGTGATCTTATGAGTGCGCGCCGCATAGGGCTAACCGGCACCTACAATCTTTTTCATGATCCTCAATGTCGCGACGAAGACATTGTTGAGCTGCGTCGAATCCATGAAGAAATCGACAAGGCAACTATCGCGGCATACGGCTGGCGCGATCTCCTTGATGACACCGGGCAGACCCCGCCTGCGGACCCAATTCACGAGACGTTCCCGCTCGACTACGGTTTCCACGAGACCGACCAGGGCACCCGCTACACCATCGGCCTGCTTGCCCGGACCGAGATCATCGACCGGCTGCGTCAGTTGAACCACCAGGCGTACGCCGATGAGGTTCACCTCGGCCTGCACAAGGGAGTGACGGAGAAGAAGGCGAGGGAGAAGCACCCTGACCTGCCCCAGCCGTCCCCTGAGGCCATCCGTAAGCGCAAGGAGCAGCTCGCCGCACGAGGTGGTTCGCGTTTCGGTGAGGGCGCCGAAGGCGCCCTCTTCTGAGCCGACGGCATGACAACGGGCTCTTCGCGTCACCCTAAGTGACGCAAAGAGCGCGTTGTTCCGCTCAGAGAGCTGTTCGGCTCTACTCCATCGCGAGGGCCACGAACGACGCCCACTCGCCCCGACCGATCCGCAGCACCGGCCCGGCGCCCACGACCTTCGAGTCCCGGACGTACACGGCATCCACACCGGCGGCCACCTCCACGCAGTCGCCCCCATCCGATCCGCTGTAGCTGCTCTTGAACCAGTGCAGCCCATCCCCGATCTCGGCCACCCGCTCCACGCTCATGTCTCTCCAACCATCCGCTCGATGAGCCGCGCAGACTCCTCGACGTTCAGGGCCTGCGATCGCAGCTTGCCATACCGCAAGGCAAACGAACTGACCTCGGCGGCCTCTGAGACGACGCACCCGACCCCTTGTGACTCGAAGTACCCGAGGCGCCGATGCTCGTGCGATTCCACCACCACGAAGGGACCATTCTTGCCCGGATGAAACCCCCGCCCGGCGGGCATGACCTGGATCTCCACGTTTCGCAACGCGCTGGCGTCCAGTAGCCGTTGCCACTGCTCCCGCAGCACCTCCGGGCCACCCACCGGATCATGCAGCGCCTCCTCACCGATGATGAACGACAACTCCGCCAGCGGCACCCGCGCCAGCAACTTCTGCCGACTCAGCCGCCCCTCCGTGTGCTGATCGATGATCTCCTCACTCAGCGGCGGGCAGTGCCCGGCGAACACTGCCTGCGCATACGCCTCCGTCTGCAACAGCCCCGGCACCAGCAGCGGATCGTAGGAGAACCGGCTCACCACCTCCGCCTCGATCAACGCGAAGTTACGGAAGAACCGTGGCAACTTAGCCCGGTCCACCTCATCCTGGAGCACCTCCAGCACCCCACCCGCCTCCAGCACCCGCTCCGCCGCCGCAGTGAACGCCGCCTTCGCCGGCCGCCGCCCCTGCTCGACCGAGGCCACCTGCTCCAGCGAGTACCCGATCGCGTCCCCGAGTTGCTGCTGGCTCAACCCGGCTCGCTTCCGCAGGTGTTGCAGCAGCACCCCGTACGCCGCCCACACGCCCGGCAGGTCGGGCCCCTCCTCCTTCGCCTTCACCGCCCGCCTGTTCCGCGCATCCCGTACCGTCGTCACACTCCCACGCCCTTCCGTTCCGCAGCAGACCCCGCCACACCACCCCCGGCCACGCGCGTCACCCGGCACGCCACTGGGGCCATGTCCAACGCGGCCCGAAGAAACGGTGACACGGCCCGGGACCCGTACAACGGCCGTACAAGCCCCCGTACAACCGACGCCACCCCACACCGCCCCCTCCGTACGACGCCCCCGACGTACGGCCGTCGTACCTGGTCACCGCCCCACCCGCCCCGCCACGCTGACGACGTGACACAGCCCCACCTCGCCGACGAGGCACAGCCCCGCACCCCCACTCACCACCTGACCCTGCGTTTCAGCGGCACTCGACGCGGCGCCCGCCTGGCCCGCCAACTCGCCGTCCAGCAGTTCACCGAGTGGACCGGCCTGCCGTACGACTCCGACCCCGCCCGAACCGTCGCCCTGGTCACGGCCGAACTCGCCTCCAACGCGATCCGGCACGGCAGCCTCCCCGGCCGCGACTTCCGCCTGACCCTGCTTCACCTGCCTCGGACTCTCCGTATCGAGGTCACGGACACCCGCCCTGAGCACCTGCCGACGCCCGTGACACCACAGCCCGCCGACGCGACATCGGGCCGCGGACTGCTCCTCGTCCAGGCCTGCGCGGACCGTTGGGGATGCGAGGCCCGCGACGCGCACACGAAGGCCGTCTGGGCGGAAGTGCCGCTCCACACCACGGGCTCGTGACCCACTCGCCCGCGAAAGCCGCCGCAACCCCGACGAAGGAGACCGTCAGCGTCCGCCGTAGTGCTCCGCCAACTTCTCGATCTCCCGGACCCACAGCAACGTGTCGTCGCCCGACCGCTTGTACGGTGCGCGCCGGGCCAGTTTGAAGAAGCCTCCGGACGGCCGGCCGCTGTCTTGCAGCACCACGAGGGCCGACAGCAGGGGCAGCGACCCATCGGGGCTCTCCCGAACCGAGGCGTCCTCCAGGAGGTACGGCATGGGGCCCTCGTAGGCGGGGACGTGATGACCGACCCGGGCCAGCTCCCTGCTCAGGTCGCCGTACGAAAGGGGCGCCGCCCCCTGGCGTGCTCGCGAACGCAGGATCTCGATCACGGCGTCCAAAGCCTGCTCGTACTCGAGCGTGCCCTTCTGCATGTGCCCCTCCCGGCCTCGTGTTCCGACGGCCGCCGAGCCTATGCCGCCCCCCACCCCACCGCAGCCGAATGCGCGAAACGGAGCCTTGCCTCTTGTGAACTGAGTGCATGGATCGGATACTGACGGCGATCAACCGTTGCCCGCCTTCCCGGCGGGCGCGCGCGTGGCTCGGGGGAGGAATACGTGATCGGCTCGGACGGCAGACTCGTGCAGACCGCGGTGATCGGCGGTCCGGCCTCCGGACGCGCGATCATCCTGCCGGCGGACGCGGACGAACTGACCCGCTGGCGCCGCCGCCACCCCTCCTATACCTACTGGTGCGGCATGCAGCTCGGCGGCTGCGGCCATGAGCTGTCGGACCGGCTGTACCGCGACAAGGTCTGCCACTTCGCCCACCGGCCCCACACCTCCTGCCACCGCACGGCCACCGGCGCGGCCGGCGCCGACCACCTCTTCATCAAGGACGACCTCGCGGCGTGGGCCGGACGCAACAGGCTGAAGGGGCAGGCGACTTCACGGAACCTCGGCTCCGGCCCCGGGGACGCCGTCGACTTCCGGGTGGGCGCGGCCCGGCAGCATGTGCGCTTCCAGTTCAGCAGGCTCGCACACGCCGAGTGGCGTCGGACCCGTCAGCGGTTCTCCGGTGAAACGGCGACCCTTGACTGGGTCTTCGGCCCGGGCGCGGCACAGCCGGAAACGATGGAGGAGTTGTACGACGAGTACGGGCACCTGCTCCGCTTCCGGTTCGAGACGCACGGTGCCGTACGGCGCATCCGTCTCAGGGCGGAGGACCCCCGGCGCAGCACCGACTGGGTGCCCCTCGACGCCTGTGCGATGACCCCTGAAGGGCTCCGGATCCCGGGAGTTCAGCCGCGTAGGCGTCCCGGTCCCGGCCCGGCAGCCGGCTCCGGAACCGGGCGCGCGGCGACGCCGGTGCGGCGGTCCCGGGAGGAGCAGGTGCTCGCGCTCAAGGCGGCGCTGGTCGGCGCCGCCAGGTTCCGTACCCGGCCCACCTGGGAGGCACTGGCCAGGACCGCCGGGAGCGACCTGCTCGGGCTGTCCGTCCCGGACCGGGTCGGTCTGCTGGTGGCCGTGGAACGGACCGCCGACGGTGAGGGGAGCCCGCTGCTGTCGGCGCTGATCAGGACCGGGGAGAGCGATCCTCCGCCCTACGTGGGGGATGTGGTCGCCGCCGTCGGTTGCGGGGCTCCCGCGACGGCGGCGGTGCTCAAGCGATGGTGCCAGCGCGAGGCGGACCGGGCGTTCGCCGTGTACGGCGTACCGTCCCGCACGGCCCCGCCCCGGATGCCGCTCACCCCGGACGGCCGGCTCGCCGCCCAGCAGGGTGCGGAACCCGCCCAGCTCCACACCATCGTCCACGTCAAGGGCGGCAAGGTTCAGCAGTCCGCCGCCCGGCCGCGGCCGGCGCACCTCGCCGGTGTTCCTCTGCTCCATGACACGGAGCTCCGGCACGCCCTGCGCAGCGCACGGAACAGACGCGGACCCAGGCCCAGGTACGCCACGGCTCTCCTGGCGCGGGCGGAGGAGGCGCTGAGGAGGCTGCCGGAACCCCAACGCAGCGAGCTCGTAGCCGAGATGGTGACCACTCGCCGCTGGCTGGACAACCGACCCGACACACCGGCGCGCAAGCCCAGGCGGAGCCGGCGCGCCGCCAACGCGGCGGAGGCGCAGAAAACCGCGGCAGTCAATCAGTCAGGACGGGCGAAGAGGACCCAGCAGCGGAAGAAGGGGAAAACGGCGAAGAACCCGTTGCAGGGCGCAAGGCCCCTGCCCGGCTTCGACCCGCGAACGGAGAAGAGGCCGAGGTGAGCGGTGTTCGCGCCATGAGTGCCGCCGGGCGTCGTCCGCTACCAGGGGGTAGATCTCGATGCTCCCGTCGCCGATGACCAGGAACTGCGCCAGAACCTGGTCACCCTAGGTGGTGAGGCGGATGTGGCGCTTGTAGCAATACAGAGTGGTGGCGAGTCCGAGGAAGGCCACGTCGACCGACGAACCAGTCCCGCGACCCCGCTCCAGCCGTGGCCCTCAGCACCCGCGCCCGCGGCTTCGGTGAAATCCGGCCAACGAGTCAAGGCGAGGGAGAGGATTGGCCGGAAGGGGTGGCCGACGAGGTGACGGGCGGTCGCGGAACGACGACCTGTTCCGCCCAGGTGCCGGCCAGTGCGGTGGCGAACGCGGTGGCAGCGGCCACAACGACCGTGCCAGCCGGAAGGGTGACGGCGGCCACGCGGCGGAAGTCGCGCAACTGGCGCCAGGACACGCCTGCGATCCGTGCCAGCCGCGCCTCCCAGACCAGACCCATTCCGACACACACGACGAAGGACTGCCCGGCCGTCCCGGCGCACGCGAGTACCAGCGCCCGCCAGGAGGGGGCGGCACTGTACTGCGGGTCGACGGCCAGCATGACTGCGGGAAGGACCTCGATGGGCATCACCGCGAGCAGCAGGACCACCGCCTTGGCCACGGGTGTCGCTCCGCGCAAACGCGGATAGAAGCAGCCGAACACGAAGCCGTACAGCGCCCAGTGGGCGAACCGCAGAGCGAGCGCGGCATCGTCCAGGCCGAACGGCATCATCTGGTCGGCACCCAAGGTCCGGTGGCCGATCGATTCGTACAGCGCCCAGGGCAGGGCGAGGATCTGCGCCACACACGCACCGATCGCTCCTGCCCGGCCGGCCGTGACGCCGGCAGCGCTGCCCAGCGCAGCAGTGCGGGCCCGCGCCAGCCGGTCGCCCGGATCAGCCCCGGCGCCGGGTATCTCAAGGGCCTGCCAGCGTGCGCCGAACTGGGCCTGCGTCATCTGACCCGCGGCGAGTTCGGACCGGGCCGAGCGTTGGAAGTCGCCTCGTGACTCCCACACCAGCCGGGTCCTGATCCACCCGGCGACCAGCCGGGCATGCCCGGCCCGCGAGACCCGGCCAAGCGCCACCGCCTGAGCTTCCGAGCCCGGCGGTGTCACGACGTACCAGATCACCGCCGCCCACAGAACAGCGAGCGCCGACCCCCACGAAGTCAGCGAACGTAGACTCGGATTGCCGTACGCGCACGCCGCCGCGCCCACCAGTACCACCCCGCCGCGCGGTCCGGCGGCCCTGCCGGCAGCGCCGCTCCGTACGAGATGCACCACTACGAACGCGAGGGTCACGACAGTGACGACAAGGAAGGGGAAACCGAAATAGCCACTGTAGGGAGTCGCAGGAATAGTCGCGATTGTGCCGTACCTCTGACGCGAAGCGAGGGTGTCGTACTCGAAGAATATTTGTGTATGCGCGCCCCAATAGGGTGACCACATCGCCGCCCACACCAACGTGAACGTCACCGCGCGCCAGACCGGCCGTACGGGCCGCCCGACCGCGACCGGCAGCAAGGCCGCACACACAGCCGCCGGCGGCCATGCCAGAAGGAGGACCAGGCCTCCCCTGCGCACCGTGTAGAGGTCCCCACTGTTGAGAACCGACTCATGGATGAGCAGCCAAAGTTGCGCCGCGATCAGGCCCAGCACCCAGAGTGTGAAGATCCAGTGCCGGACGGTGTTCGGCGGACGGAAGATCCTGTTGAGCAGCACGACCCCCACGAAGGCGGCAGCCGCGGCGAAGAGCAGCCACCTGATCACCGTCCACTCATCAGGCTCCTCGGGCGACGGAGCGGACAGCAGGACCAACAGGGCGAACGGAGGTACCAGCGCTCCCCCGATCAGGGCCGGCCACGACGGCGGCCGACCCGTCACGGTCCGACGCATCAGAAACCAGCACGCCAGCGGCAACAGGCACCACAGCCACAGCCCGAGAAGCGGCCCTGGATTCCACAGAGATTCCGGAGGCGGGTAGCCCCAGCCGATCGACTGCGGCTGCGAACCGGGACCGAGCACGGATGTCCGCTGCCGGGCGTACGGCACCACGGCAAGAACCACGGTAATGACGGCAATCGCCCCGACCACGGCCTGACTCCGCCCTCGCGCACCCGACGGAACGAGCCTGCCGACCACACCTGCCGAGCTCACCGCCATGCCGGCAACGGCCAATGACAGAGCGACAAAGAGCTCGCTCTGGTGCTGGCGCCGGTACAGCGGCAATCCTGTCGTCACCAGTTGCCGCTTGACGATTGCGCCTGCTGCTTCCGTGCCCCTCACATGCCACGTGATCTCGCCGGACGACTGCGAAGCGACCTGCCCGCTCAGAGCGCTGGTCTGCCAACCGGGGGTTCGCAGCACCACGACCCCATGCGAGGGGCCGCCCTTTCCAATGAGTGCATCCCCCACCCAGATATCCACCTTGACCACGGCGGTGGATTGCCCCGGCAATCGGTCCCCCACATAGGTGGCCTTTTCGACGACGTGGGCCGGGGCGTCGGCGGACGGCTGCGTCACCCTTCGGGATGTCGGCCCTCTACGCGCGCCGAACGGGAAGGACAAGCCGCCGATGACGACGCGCGGCTCGGGCATAGGAGTCATGTCGCCGGGCTCGGCGCCCGCCGCACCGTTCGGCTCCCGGATGCGGGCCAGCTCGCTGCTGTGCGGAGCGAGGTAGGTGTCGAACTCTTCCGTGGCGGTCACCGCGTGCCGCTTGGCATCCCAAGCGAGCGTCACCGTCACGGTCGCTTCGTCCGGCGCGGCACCGGCGTGTCCCGCGCACAACAGCACCATCACCGCGGTCAATACCACCGCGCCGCCGGCCCGCTTCCAGCACACTCCGAACGCCATGTCCCCCCCACTCCGGGAAAACCGTACCGGCGCGCTCGGCATCCTTCAGGTACTCACCGGGATCAGGGAAGGAACGTCCAAGTCCTGGGTTCCGGACTGCCAAGTGGTCCGGGTCCGGGTGATCTCAAACGCTGATACGGGCGGCGGAGTTCCACCGCTCACCGCGTAGGACACGGTCTTCAGGGGGAGCCGCTGGTTGGTTACATCCCCCGGACCCTGACCGAGGTCCGCGAGCGGCTGGCGCAGACCCCGCGGCATCACCTACGTGGCGTCGGTCTCGAAGTCCTCCTCCTGGTCGGTCGCCAGTGCCGCCGGCAGCGGCAGCCCGTACTTGTCGCACAGGAACCGGGTCTGGCAGTACCGCTGGGCGTCGGCGGCCACCCTGCCAAGGACCGCGGAGTTCATGCCGGCACCGATGAGGATGCCCACGACCGGCACGACCTTGGCGACGTTCTTGACCGGCACCCTGGCGCCGGCCGGGCCCAGCTGCTGCATCAACTTCTCGATGGCGGCCAGGAGGCGGTGGTCCTGGCGGAGCTTCTGCGACCAGTTCACGCGTCCCTTGATCGCGTGTGCCGCCCGCGATGCTTCACGCAACGGCTTGGCCTTGGCCGCCTGCGTCATGAAGGACCGCTGTACCAGGCGCTGGATGAACTCCTGCTCCTCGGGGTCCTTGGCGTCGTAGCCGTAGGAGTACGCGATGCGCGTTGCTATCGACGTGCTCATGACCTGGACGACCAGGATGTCAGCCGTCATCGCGGCGGCGATACCGGCGACGGGGACCATGGCCAGCAGACCCATGGCGCCGCCCTCGGCCGCGCCGACGGCCCGCCACGTCAGGGTGTTGCCGGTCAGCAGCCGGTCGCAGACCTTGAGGTCATGCTGCCGCAGTTCGGTGAAAGCGGCGATGTCGATGCCATGCTTGCGGGCGAGATCCTCGACGCTCTTCGGGTCGTTGAGGTCCATGGCCTTGGCGTTGACCAGTTCGAGCAGCGCTGCCGCGCCCGCGAGCGCGGGCCGCAGGGCCGTGTCGGCGACCGCGCCGCTCGCGCGAAGGATCGGGTCCGCGACCGCGTCCGGCACGGCGTCCTTGACCCGTCTCGCGGCGTTCCCCGCGACCTCACCGGTGCGACCGAGCGCGGTGCTCGCCCAGTTCGGCAGGCCGCGACGGTTGTTACGGCGCTGCCAGTGCTCGTGGAGCGCGTCCCAAACCTGCTTCTCATACGCGCTCATCGGGGTGGCACCGTCGACGAGCGGGTCGGCGTAAGCGCTCATGAAACTTCTCCGTTTCGGATGTGATCGCTGGTGAACTGCGGCCCCTCGGTAAGGTCGAGGGGCGACTCCGGCGTATCGCTCAGGCAGGACAAGCGGCCCGTGTGGTGGCGTTGCCCCAACGCATCATCAAGTAGTGGTTCCCGCCGATCTGTGCCACGGCGTACCGCGCGTACGGCCACACGTCGCCCGCGCTCTCCCGTTGGGTCACGAGAGCCCGGCAGGCCTCGCCGGCGGCCATGGCCGCCCATGACTCGGCCTCTCCCTCAGTCCACGGTGCGTAGTCGGACCAGACATACATCACCGAGTTGCCCGGGTCGAAGCCCACTTTCAGCTCCGCGTTGCCGAGCACCCGGTCGGTACCGAGGACCTGGCTCATCGAGTTGCTCCGCTGAATGAGCCTGCGGGCGAGGTGGTCGGCGACCCGGATCTCGTCGCCGTCGGTGCTGGGGATCATCGCCTGCCCGAGGCCATCCTCGTCCGGTGCCCAGTCCTGCGCGTTGCCGTCCGTGTCCTGCCCGGTGCCGTCGTCGGCCGCCACCTGGCACTTGGCGTTGGTGACGAAGTCGTCCTGCCAGGTGACCTCGGGATCCTGGCCCGGTTCCTCCTTCACCATCACGTACCGGCGGTACCGAAGGTCCGGGTGCAGACGAAGTACGACATCCCGCGCCGTCAGGCACATGTTCCTGGCGATCTCCGTCTCCGCGTATATTGCGCCCTGCTCGTCGGAGCTGAGCGTGTACGAGAGGTAGACCTCCCGTCGGGACTCGTGGAACCGGACGGCCTCCGGGGAGAACTCGGCGCCGTCGCTCAGCTCCTGGGCGAGGACCCCCTCGTCGTGCAGGACCGCGCGCGCCACGTCGTGCTCGCCCGCGCCCTGAGCCGCTCGCGCCTGACCCCAGCTCTGCGCGGTCGCCTCGTCGCCGCTCGCGGCCCGCTGCTTCGCCGCCGCGCCGCTCTTCACCGTCTTAGTGGACGGTTGCGCGGATCCGGCCGACGAGGACGACGAGGCCGAGGCCGCTGCCGACGACGTGTGCGTGTCGGCCCCCGTGTTCCCGGGCAGCAGCGCCGCCACCCCTCCGGCCAGGCCGCCGATGACACCTGCCGCGAGGACCAGGCCGCCGACCAGTCGCTTCCTCGGCCGCTTCCGGTCCGCGGTCAGGTGCCATGACGGATCGTCCCCGGCCGGCACGTCCCATACGGCCGCGACCATGTCCACGGCCGTCGCCGGTCCCGAGCCGGCGCTCCCCACCTGGGTTGCCTCGGAGGCCAACCGGACGGCGCACTCACGGGCGGCTTCGGCGGCCGACGGGCGGTCAGCGGGTTCCTTGGACAGCGCCTTCTCCACGACCCCGCGCAGTGCGGCGGGGACGCCGTCCACATCCGCCTCACCCGACATCACGCGGAAGGCCACCACGTCGGGTGCGCCGGCCCCGAACGGCAGCCGCCCGGTGGCCGCGTAGGCCACGAGTGCTCCCCAGGCGAACACGTCGCCCGCCGGGCCCGCGGTGCCCTGGCGGTACTGCTCGGGGCTGATCCAGCCGGGGGTACCGGTCATCACCCCGGTCCGGGTGACACTGGTGGTGTCGGCGGCGTGGGCGATGCCGAAGTCCAGCACACGGGGCCCGGAGGGGGTGAGGAGGACGTTCTGCGGCTTCACGTCGCGGTGCACGACCCCCGCGGCGTGAATGGCGGCCAGGGCCTGTGCCGTGGCGGCGGCGAAGGCGTACAGGCTTCCTTCATCGAGGGGACCGCGCGCGCTCACGTGCTGGTTCAGCGTCGGCCCCGGCACGTAGGCGGTGGCCAGCCACGGCGTCGGCGCGTCCGGATCGGCGGCGAGCAGCGGGACGAGGTGCGGCCCGGTGACGCGGGAGGACAGTTCCACCTCACGCCTGAACCGGGCCCGGAACTCGGGATCCTGGGCATGCTCGGGGTGGACCACCTTGACCGCCACCCGCATTCCGTCAGAGGTGACTCCGGCATGGACGGTGCCCATGCCTCCGGCGCCGAGACGGCCGACGATGCGGTACGGGCCTATGCGGGTGGGATCGCCGGGGCGGGCGGGCTGGACTCTTCCGCCGGAGCCGTTCTCGCTCACGCGCACTTCCTTGAACTGTTGGTCTGCCCAGCGTCCCGCGGACTGATGGGTGGTCAGAGAAATTGGAGATCCGAAGTCGCGGCGAGCACAGTGTGCTGACGCGGTGAGCCGTCAACGGCGGGCGTGATGCGCCGCGAGGGCCTTCAGCTCGTCGACCCAGAGCTCCACGTCGTCGCCAGCGCGTCGGTACGGGGCACGGCGGGCCAGTTTGAAGAAGCCGGCGGACGGCATGCGCGTCTCCTGCCGCACCACCAGCGCCGACAGCATGGGCAACGAACCGTCCGGATTCTCGCGAGCGGAGGCGTCTTCCAGCAGGTGAGGCATCGGCCCCTCGTGGGCCGGCACCGGATGGCCGAGCCGCTGGAGTTGCTTGCTCAACTGGCCGTACTGCAGGGGCTCCGCCCCCTGAAGTGCTCGGTCCCGCAGAATCCCGACCAGAGCGTCCAGTGCCTGTTCGTATGCGTGGCTGCCCTTCCGCATGGGCGGTCCCCTCCCCGTCGGCCATGTACTGCTGGGCGAGCCTATGCCTCCTGCGCGCCGATGGACAGCCTGAGCGCGAATTCAGCTACTTGATTGTTGTGAACTTAGCGCACGGCACTCATTTTGATGGCCTTTGACGTACAACCCCGGCGCCGACATGCCCGAACTCGTCCGCCTGCTGCGCACCGCGGCTGCCGCTCTCCCGCCATCGGACGGCCAGAGAACCGCCGACAGGGCCGCTGCCGCTGGTCACCACCCGGGATAGCGGTCCCACCAGTGCGGGTCCCAGCCGGCGGTGTACTCGCCGCCGCTGGGGGAGTCGGTGAGCTGGACGACGAGGTCGCGGGCCAGAGTGTCCAGGACCCAGGCCAGTTCATGGCGGCTGATCAGATCGACGGGCAGCGCCTCCGCTCCGTGCAGCGCTCCGAGCAGAGCCCCGGCCACGCAGGCGACCGAGTCGCCGTCCGGCGCCCCGGCGGCGAAGCGTAGCGCGGCGCCCACCTCCGCTCGGTCGGGGAAGGAGGCGGCGACATACAAGCCTCCGAGCAGCGCTGAGGGTGCCGTGGCGTCCGGTGCGAGCCGCGCGAGCCGTCCCGGGTCCGCGGGGTGATCGTCCGCCTGCCGGAGTGCCGCTTCGAGCTGCTCGAGTTCACTGCCGGTCAGGGCGTCGGTGCGGGTAAGGGCGCGGACGCCGTCCCTCAACGCCTGCCGCACCTGCGGCCGCTCGCCGACCGCGGTCAGGCAGTAGCTGACCAGCACGGCCGCGTGTGCCGCCGCAGAGTGCGCGGCTGGGTCGCCGTGGGTGAGGGCGGCGAACCGGCGGGCCTGTCCTGCCCAGTACGCCCGGTCGATTCCGGCGACGGCCACAGCTACGGGCAGGGTACGGGTGAGGGCGTGGCAGCCTCGGCTGGCCGTGGGCGTCTCCACCATGCCGTGCTCCGTCTTGGACAGCGCGGCCACCGTCGTTGGTGCCGAACCGCGCCGCTCGGCCAGCACAGGGACCTGGGCGAGCCAGCCGTCGGGCCTGTCGTCGGGCCAGGACCACCGCTTCGCCTTCAGCCCCTGCAGGGCCGCCCACCGGCAGTAGGCGTGCCACACCACCCCCTCCGGAGCGCAGATCCCCTTGTGCTCGCCGCGCAGGCAGGCACGGATCACACCCTCGGTGGTGAAGCAGGCCAGCTGGGTGCTGACCCCGGCCCGCAGCGGGCCGTCGGCCGGCAGCTTGCCCTGAGCGGCGCCCAGCGTGTCCCCCAGAGCCAGACCGAGCAGCAACCCGCGCACTCGGGACATCGTGCTTTTCTCCTTCAGGAACTCCCTGGCCCACTCCCGCTCTCCGACCGCGCGCTCTACTCCCTCGTGGTTGGTGGTCCGGTCCTCCTCCCCGATCCGCGCAGAGCTACCGCCAGAGCGGCTGCCCGCGGCGAGGTCGAGCACCGCGTCGTGCAGCTCGGGATGTGCCGACAGCTGCCAGCCGTGCACCAGCGCTTTGCGCAGGTCCGAGAGCGCCGTCTTGGGGTCGGTGCCATTGGCCAGATGGCTGTAGAGCGCGGCGACGGCCGGTGTACGGCTCTGTCCGGCAACGCAGTGAAGCAGGACCCGCTTGCCTTCCTGGCGCAACCGCAGCACCTGACGGGCGGCTTGGTCCAGCACGTAGTGGAGGTTGGCGTTCTCCCCCCGGCTGTCCACCAGCCAGACGCGCAGGTGCTCGACGTCGGCGCCGGCCAGGATCGGGTCGGAGCCGATGCGGCAAAGAGAGACCACGGCGTCGACCGGGACCGGCTCCGCACCCTGGGCCAGGGCAAGATTGCCCAGCACCACCCCGTCGTCGTGCGGGTGGGGGACGATGAAGCCGTGGGGGGTGGAGGACGAGACGGGCATGCGCGCGGCGGAGGGCCAGCCCGCGGCGTCGTTGCTGCCGTTGCGGGCGGTGAGCACGGCCAACCGGACAAGGTCGGCCCCGGTGAGGCCCGGCCAGCCGTGCACGTCGCGCTGCCACTCCAGCGGGACGGCGGAACAGCCCCACCGCGCGCCGAGCAGGGCGCCGGCGATCGCCGCGACGGTGTCCGTGTCCGTACCGGCCCGGACCGCCGCTTCCAGGGCGAGACGCAGGTGCTGCGCGGGGAAGCTTCCCTCGGCGGGGTTCAGCTCGGGAACCCCGGTGCGGGTGATGGCCGACCAGGCCGCCTGCAGAGCATGGATCACCCAGCCGTTGTGCGAGAAGTGGTGCGGTGGGTGGGCCTCCGCCTCGTCCAGCCGCTGCGCCCACACGCCCCGGCGCTCCGCGGGGAGGAGGTCCAGGCCGGCGCGGACGCCGTCGAACGTCCCGTCGAGCACCGCGGTGCGGATACCCGAGCACCACAGCACACAGGCGTCGGCGCAGTCGGGGTCCGGGTGGGTGAGCGCGCTGACGGCGACGGCAGCCTCAGCCATCGCGGCGGCATCACCGAGGTGGGCCAGGGCGACGATCCCCGTGCGCATCAGTGAGCCGTTGCCGGCACTGCGGTCGTTGCCGGCGCTGAAACGATGGGCGGCCTCCGCCATCGCCGCACCAGGTCTCTCGGACCCTCCGGCGACTGCGTTCAGAACGGTTCTGGTCTGGGAGCCGACATCAGAGGCCCCCTCGCTCAGCCAGCGCTGGAAGTTGCGGGCGATCACGTCGAGAGACTGGAGGCTACGCAGATCCGCGCCGGTCGCCGCCACCTCGGCGATGCAGGCCTGCATCTGGGTGTCGTCGGAGTACTCCCCGGGCTCGTACGGTCCCAGCCCGCCACCGATCATCTGCGGCTGCTGGTCTGCGCGCAGCGTCGCCTGGAACTCGTACGGCACGCCGAGTGCGTCGCCCACGGCCGCGCCGAGCAGCACCCCGGCGGCACGATCGGTGCTCTGGGCGTCCAGACCGGGGTTCGGTGGGTATGTGCTGGACATGGGACTCCATACGTTCGGCGGCACGTGGCAGAACCCAGGGGGCAGTCGGCCAGGTAGAATTGATGATGTGTCAGCCTGACATAATGATCTATTTATCGTCAACTAGACGATAGTCGGAGCTGCCGCTCAGAGGCCGGTGAAGTCGGGTGCCCAGGTGAGCCGCAGACCGACACTTCCAGCCAGTTCGGCCCACCGCGCCACGGACGGGGGTCTCTCCAGGACCAAAACCGGATGGAGGACGGTATTGGGGTGTGCAGTCCGCAATCGGTAGGCATAGTCGAGGACTTGTCCGATGCCCAAACGGATCTGCTGTTCCTCACGTGCACCGGTCAGGCTCTTGATCTCGGCGACGAACACCTCTTCATCGCGAGACCACCCGGCGTCGAATTGGGGGGCGCCGGGAGCGTGCGCACGTGTCTCGATGCCCTGGCGCGACAGGTGCGCGATGAGCGCACCGACTGTCGCTTCGTGTGCGGTCGTCGCCTTGTCGAGACTGCTGAGGTCCAGCGTCAGATCACCGGAAAGGCGTCGGCCCGTGTGCCGCATGCGCAGAGGGCCGCCGAGAATGCCGCCGCCCTCGGTCGTGTCGGCTGCGACGGGACGTACGCGTCCGGCGCGCGCCTTTCGCAGCTCCAGGCACGGTGCGGGACGTCCCTTGAGTAACTTCGAAAAGCCGTCCGCGTCCACGACGCAAACGTGCCGCCCTTGCCTACGCTCGGCTTCAGCGTCCACCAGTGTACTGCTGTAGGTTCGACGGTCGTCGGTCACGACCTTGCTGGCCAGGTCGCCGTAGACAACCAGGGTGACCTTCCGGGAGAAATCCGTCTTGGGGATCGCGTCGAACTGCCTGGCCCTCTTGGCGCAGTCGGCTCTGACCGTCCACACGCCGTCGACGAGAACCCGGCCCGTGAAGCAGACCGTGTGGCCCTTGAGTCCGTGCACCGTACCCCTGCATGCCCCGTCCGGCACAGGTATCCCTCCCTCAGTCGTCGTCCGGCGACAGCCAGTCGACGTGCCGCAGCACCGGCACGATCTTGAAGTACGTGAAGGCCACCACAGGTGTCTCGTCATCCACTGCGGGGAAGACCAAGGCGTGCTGCAGTGGCTTCTCGTGCTGCGGATCGTCGAGGTCCACGAGAGGCAGATTCGGGCGGTCGAAGGCGGGCCCCAGGCTGACACCCTTCCGGGCGGTCAGCTCCCGGAGCCGGGCCAGCCCCACTCGGTCGGCGAGATCCGCTGTCGTGAGGGACTTCTTGACCCGCGGCCTCTCATGCTTGTCCACGTACGTGGGGAACACCATGATGCGCAGTTCCCCACGCCGCTCGGTGGCGGAGATTCCCGAGCGCAGCCTGTTGTGCAGGTTGGAGAGGGCTGCGGGCATCTCCGGAACAACCGTGGGCTTGAAGAGCACGACATCCCGCTCGCCGTTTGCCCAATGGTTGTCATGGACAGTCAGCAGCGGCTGCCCGGGGAGCCGCAGCTCCCATTCGATGGCGCTTGCCCGGGACATCACGCCCGAACAGGTTGTGCCCGTCTTCTCCCTGCGCGCCGCATTGTTGCGGGTCAGCGCTAGGTCGTTCAATAACCGCACGGGTGCTCTCCCCCTACCGGTGTGCCCGAACACATTCAGTCCCGCCGAGCCAGATCCAGCGCCGCCACCCCCACGAACCAGTCCAGCACCTCGCAGATCTCGTCACCGTGCTCGGCGAGGACCGTCACCGGGAAGGACGGGCGGAGCTCCAGCTTCGCCTCGGGCAGGTCGATGCCGTCGATCTTGTTCAGGCGGTTCAGCAGTTCCCGGCGCTGTTCGGTGTCGTCGAAGGGCGTGCGGGACTTCAAGTGCTGGAAGACCACCTCGACCGTGCCGCTCACCGGGTAGATCGCGACCGGCCAGAGCAGGTGGGGACTGCGAATCGTGCCGGCGTCCAGCATCGGGAAGCAACTGGTTTCCTCATGACGGCCGTAGTTGACGTAACCGCCCTGCCGGCGCCAGAAGTCGAGGACCCCCATGACGCCGGGGTGCGCGTCCGGCCAGTGCTCCTGCAACTGGGTGCGGAAGCGCTCGGCTGCCGCCGCGTCCTCGCCCTCGGGGAGCGGATCGTGCGCCGCGGGCTGTGCCACGTCCTTGCCCAGCAGGGTCGCCAGCTCCGCCGCGGTCAGGCGTTGCGAACGGTGCGCTCGGCCCCAGGTGTCGAAGCGCACGCCCTCGCTCGTCAGCAGCTCCTGCGGCGGCTGCCGGTCGTCGCCTTCCGCCCAGCGGAAGGAAGGGGAGATCTTGCCTTCCGAAGTGAGTACCCGGTAGGCGCCAATCACCGTCGAGTTCCCGCCCAGGTACGCTCCGACGGCCACCGGGTGGCTGCCGATCAGCTCGGCGACGTCGCCGTACGTGGTCCACGTGCCGCTCGGCATCGCCACCAGCGCGGCCCGCAGCTCGGCCCAGCCCGGGGACTCCTCACCGGTGGGCTTGACCCCGCCGATCGGGCCGGGCCACAGCTCCACCGCGCGCTCGGACAGGCGGTCGGCACGTGCCAGGATCTCCGCCTTGCCCCAGCGTTGCGCGGAGGCGATCTCGAGGTTCATGCGCAGGGCGCTGGAGTCGAGGATCTGCTGCTTGCGCTCGAAGGGGTGGTTGGACAGCTTGCCGTTGTCGCCGGTCAGTGTGAGGTTGCCGAGGGTGTGCACCAGCAGGTCGTGCAGTTCCTGCGGAGTCTGGCTCGGCTCCGTCTCCTCGGAGAGGAGGTCGAACCACGCCGGAGCGGGGCGCTGTGGCAGGACATGCTCCACGCTGAGGGACGCCTTGGCGAAGTCCACCGGCTCGGAGGGACGGTAGCTCTCCTCCAGCCGGCGAAGGATGTAGCTGCGCTGCGGAGGACGACCGCTCCAGTAGAACGGCTTGGTGCGGATCGCCTCGCGCAACTCCTCGTCGCCCGGCCAGCGACGGCGACGGCCGGACAGGAACCGCCGTACCGCCTCGGCGGCGGGCCGGTCGGTCTCCAGCTCCTTCGGCGCCTCCATGAAGATCCGGTTGAGGCCGGTCGTCGGTGTCTGGCAGATCAGCCGCCGTACCAGGTAGGACTCGACGTAGCCGAGCGCCTGAGCCGCGTCGTCCGGAGTCGTCCGGCCGGCCGCGAGCAGGTCCAGCAGGTGCAGTGCGAGCGGGTAGTGCGTCTGGCCGCCCCAGGACGCCAGGCGCTCCAGGACCGCGCGCAGGGCGGGGGACGGCTCACGGGCGGGCTCGACGATGCGGAGGAACCTGCCGGCCCGCTCGGCCAACTGCTCGATCTCGTGTTGCAGCGCGTCCTCGTCGCCGGCCAGGGGCTGGAGTCGTTTCTGCTGTTCCCGATAGATCTCGCTCTGCTTGGTCTTGTAGTGGCCGCGCACCACAAGGTCGAGCCAGACCAGCAGTTCGAGGTTCTTCGGGCCCAGGCTCTGCTGCATGGGCAGCCACAGTTCCTGGTAGATCCGTTCGCCCCGCTTGGGCAGCAGCATGAAGACGTAGTTGCGCAGCAGGTCGCTCTGGCTGAGCCCGACACCCGTGTTGTTGATCGACTCGAAGATCCGGTAGACGTTGTCGCCGGACTCGGCGGTGATCTCCACGATGGACAGCAGATCCTTGAGGACCGTCTCGACCGTGGCGGTCCACCGCTCGTCGCCCGCCTCATGACCCTCGGCGAGCGCACCGCGGAAGAACCGGTAGGCGGCCCCGATGTTGTCGCTGCCGCCGGCCTCGGCCCGGGACTGGACACAGGCGGTGTACGCCTCGCGGTCCGCCTGCGTGGGAAGCAAGCGGTAGTGATCCGCGCCCTCGTGGAACTCGTTGACCAGTATCTGGCGGTGCACCCGATCCACACCGCGCGCGTCACCCGTCTCCTTAAGATGGTCACGCAGCGCCGTGAAGGCCAGCATCAGCGTGGTGAGCCGCTGCTGCCCGTCCACCACCAGCCATCTCTGCACCCCGCCCGCCTGGATCTGGCCCGGTGCGAGCACCACGGAACCCAGGAAGTGCGGCGCCGCCGCCTCACCGGCCAGGTGCTGTTCGACGAGTTCCCCGACGTCCTCCCACAGCCGCTGGAGCTGTTCCCTGCCCCAGCTGTACGTGCGCTGGTAGAGCGGCACCTGGAACTGCTTGTCCCCTTGGACGAGCTTGAGGAAGGTGATCTCCTGGGCGCGCATGCGCCTCCTTTCCCATGTGTCCCCCTGCCGAGTGCCACAGGCCCGGCCCATCCATGTCCCGGTGTTTCTCGCGCCAGGGGCGGCTGTACGCTGAATCTATGCCTTGTCAGGCGCCGTTGTCCGCCGATGTCAGAGCCGAGCGACTGGAGATGCGGGGCATGGTCTCGTTGGGGGAGCGGCGCAGCAGCTTGATGCTGCGGCCCTCGACCCACGCGTTCCACGCCTTGAGGTAGTAGAGCAGGTGCTCACGTGAGTCGTCGCGACGCCGGTGTGCGTTGCCCAATGCCAGGTTGAGCATGGTGTTGCGCAGCGTGAGCCGCGGGTCGCCCGGCTCCAGGCGCGCGCCGGTGACGACTCCCTCCTCCCAGGCGGACTGGTCGATGTCGGGCCGGGCCTCGGTGGTGACGTACCAGCCGATCGTCGCGGCCGTGACGGTGATGCGGCATCCGCGGTTCAAGGCGATGCCGTGCTGCAGGGCGTCGCGGACACCGGGGTGCTTGCCGAGCACATCCAGGAGCTGGTCGTTGCTCGTGACCGACGATCCGCCGCTCCAGGAGGAGTTCGGCGCGGTCCGGTAGAGGTGCAGTCCTCGCAGGGCGGCCGCCAGATGGGTCGCGTTGGCCTCACCCGCAAGGGCGAGTGCGTCGCGGCCGGTGCGCTTGCGGCCTGTGTCCATCACGGTGAACGCCGTGCGCGGCACACCGCGCGTGACGGTCAGCTGCACGGTGGCTCCCGCCTTGACGATGGCCGCCAAGCGGTGCTGTCCGTCGATCAGGACGCCGTCCTCGTCGAAGGCGATGCCCTGATGAGTCAGCTGCCACTCACCACGCTGGATCTGGGCGGCCAGTTGCTGCACCGTGCCCTTGCTGAGCGGTCGGTTGTTGGTGTTGCGCGTCAGCCACTGTGCCGCCAACTGGGGCGAGACGTCGACCACTTGCATGTCCATGGCGCGATTGCCCTTCTCCGGGAACGACGTCACGCACAACGCACGGGTGACGCCCTTGAGATCCTGCCGTGCAACTGTGAACTGAGTCAATGACTTTCACTCATCGATGTCGACGTCTATCGTGGCGCCCGGAACGCGCTGAAGTCGTTGCTTGATAGCTCACCGTTGAAGCTTGCGGCCCGGCGGTTCTCAGAGCGGCGTTTGCCGTCAGGGGTTGCTGATACGCTCGCCGCGTGTGCTCAGTTCACACTCAAGTTCGCGCGCCGGGGGGCGCCTTGTGGGCGGCTTGAGGCGGCTGGGCGAGATGTCACCGAACGGGTCATGAGCTGGCCCTCAGCACACAGTGGGGTGGGGCGTGTGAGTCAGGATGAGAGCGTGCCGGGTGACGGCGCGCGGCCGGTCGGTTCCGTCTACCAGTACGACGACGGGCTGTACGTACGGGTGGACGACGTGGTGCCGTACGTATCGGCCGGCGCCGACGACAGTCACGGGTACCGGCCGGGTGACGACTTGGTGCGCTGCACCCTGCACCTGAGCAACGGCACCGGGCGGCCCGTCGACGTGGACGGGATCACCCTGCTCGTGCGCGGCGGCCCCTATGGCAAAACGGCTCGTCAGGTTCAGGATCGCAGCGGTGATCTGCTCGACGACGAGCTGGAGGGCACCCTGCGCACGGGACGCAGGCTCTCCGCCACGTGGGCCTACAGCATCCCGGCCGGAACCGCCGACGACCTGGACATCGAGGTCCGTTTCCGGGGTGCACACGATCGGGAGAGTGTCACCTTCACCACGGCCGCGACCGCCGTGCCGGCCACGCTCGGCACCGGCGCCGCGTTCTTGTCCCGTGACAGCGGCACGCAGGCCGAGCCCGGCGGCGACCTCGGCATCCGCGCCGGCGGATTCGTGCAGCAGCCCAGCGCCCGTGCCACGCTCGACGCCGTCCCCGCGCAGCCGGCCGGCCCGGGGCGCCAGGTCACGCCGCCACCCGCGCCCCAACTCCCCGGCGACGAACTCGACGCCGCACGCGTGCGGCAGATCTTCCGCTTCCTCGCCGAGGCGGAGGAGTCGAAGACGCGCCCTGTGCGTACGCTGGACGGGGCGGCCGGCATCGTGTGGTTCGACGAACTGCCCGACGACGACGGTGTCGCGGTGATGATCGACGGCATGCTCGGCACCGACGAGCCGGCCTGGTTGACCGTCACCCGCCCCGAGCGCGAGGACGCACCGCACCCCAAGACTCTGCTCGCCCCCTGGGTGGACGAGAACCGCATCCGCGACTTCAAGCAGACCCGCGCCCCACTCCTGCGCCGGCGTATCGAGCCTGAGTTCCCCGACTGGTCTCAGGGCATCCCGCTCGACAAGACCTACCACGAGCTGGACGAGCACCCCCAGCGGGAGAAGATCGAGAAGCTGTACGCCGCCTGGGAACAGGAGTGGCTCGCGTGGGCGGAGCGGCGCCGCGCGATCGACCCCGTCGTCAGGCTGTACGACCGGCTGCACAAGATGCACGAGGACGCCGCCAACCTCGGTGAGGCCTACGAACTCGTGCTCGGTCTCGGACGGCTGACCTGGCAGACGGCCGCGGGACAGCGGGTGGAACGGCACCTCGTCACCCACCGGGCCGCTCTCCGGCTCGATCCGTCCACCGGCACGCTCACCGCTGCCCCCGATCCGACCGGTGCCGGACTGGAACTCGAAGAGGGCATGCTCGAAGGGGCCCATCACGTGCCGGGTCCCGTGCGGGAGAGGATCGTCGAGGTGCTGGAAGGCGCCTCCGACGTGACGGACCCCGAACACCTCGACGCCGTGAACACCGCCCTGCGCAGCTGGGTAAACGCCGCGCACAGCGCAGGCAGCTACGCACCGACGGTGGAGCGGGCCAAGCCGCGCAGCCTCGACGTGCCGCAGGTGGGACTCACCCCCGCACTCGTCCTGCGGGAACGTAGCCGCCGCTCGACCATGGACGCGCTCAAGGCCATCGCCCGGCAGATCGACGCGGGCACCCTGCCCACCGAGCTGCTCAGCTACATCGCGGGCCGCGACGGCGCGCTGACCGCGGCCGACCTCGCGGCGGCGGAGGGCGGGACCGCGACCGACAGCGACGAGATGTACTTCGCCCTGCCCGCCAACGAGGAGCAGCGCACGATCGCCGAGCGTCTGCGCGCCAACCGGCTCGTCGTCGTCCAGGGTCCGCCCGGCACCGGCAAGACGCACACCATCGCCAACCTGGTCACGGACCTGCTCGCCCAGGGCAAGCGGGTCCTCATCACCAGCCACACCCCGCGTGCCCTGCGCGTGCTGCGGGACAAGCTTCCGGAGTCCATCCGAGACCTGTGCGTGAGTCGTACCGAGGACGGCGCCGCCGCCCAGCGCGAGCTGGAGGCGTCCGTGCACAAGATCCTCAGTGAGTACGCCGGCTACGACGAGAAGGCCTCCTGGAAGGCGGTCAAGGCACTCCAGTCACGACTCGCCAGGGCCCGGGCCGCTCAGCAGGCCATGCTGCGCGACCTCGCGGTGCTGCGCGAGCAGGAAACCCACCGCTTCGAGGCGGAGATCGGCGACTACAGCGGCAGCCTCCAGGAGATCGCCGAGCGCCTCACCGCGGAGACGGGACGATACGACTGGCTCGGCCCGGTTCCGCAGGAGCAGCCCGCCCTGACCGCCGACGAGACCCTGCGTCTGCTGCACGCCACCCGCGCCTATACCCCGCACCATCAGGCTTTGGCCGCCGAGGTGCCCGGACCCTCCGAACTGCCGAGTCCTGGTGACTTCGAGGAGGCCGTGCGGGTCGTGCGGTCGGCCGAGGACGCGCATGCCACCGCGCGCCAGGATCCCCTGTGCGCGGAGTACGACGCGGTCGTGCGGAGCCTGAGTGAGGCCGAACAGCAGCGACTGTCCTCGGCCCTCGACGCCTTCTCCGCCGCCCGTGCCCGTGCCGCGTCCCTCGCCGCTCCGGCCGGCGACTGGGCCGCGGTGCTGCTGAAAGAGGTGACCGAGGGCCAGGACTGGCAGGCCCGCAGCCGGCGGGCCGCCGTCTCCGATGCCCTCGCCGCCGTCGACGCCTCGCTCGCCACGCTGGGCACGGCCATGGTCAGCGGCCTGGACCAGTACGACCCGGCCACGGCGCTCGCCCAGGCCACCGCTCTGCACGACGGGCTCGGTCAGGGCCAGAAACTGCGCGGGCCCCTCGGCATGCGCTCCAAGCTGGCGAAGACGGTCGGCGCGTTCGTGGACGCCGTACGGGTCGACGGACGTACTCCGGAGGACGTCCCGACGGCGGCTGTCGTCCTCGCCCGTGTCCAGCTCGAACTGCGTCTGGCGCAGGTGGAGTCCGAGTGGGGCACTCCGGCCGCCGCCTGGCACGGACACGGGCCGCGCCTCGCACGGCTGCGTCAGGAGGCGGAGGTGCTCGACGCGCTGCTCGCCGTCGCCGCCGCACGTACCGACGTCCTGACCGCCGCGGCCACCGCACCGGCACTCGCCGTCGCCACCTGGCACAACGCTTCCGTCGAGCACGCCGTGCGCATCCTGCTGCGTGCGGCGACGACGCTGCGCGCGGCCGAAGAGTGCCGCAAGGTCATCGCGGACACCGAGGAACTGCTGCGCGCCTGGAGCGACCGGCCCGGTGCCGCACTCGCGGTCGTGCGCGCCCTCGACGCCGTACGCGACCGGGACCCCGACGGTTACCGCTCGTTCAGCGAAGAGATGGCCGAGGTGCGGGAAGCGGCACGGCTGCGGGCCGAACACGACACGGCTCTCACCTGTGTCCGCGAGGCGTTCCCGGCTCTGGCCGAGCGCATCACGGCCACGCACGAGGACACCGCCTGGGACACCCGGCTGCCCGAGCTCGCCGAGGCCTGGGCCTGGTCCGCGTGGCGTGAGCGCATGGAGCGGCTGACCGACCCCGAGGCCGAACGCGCCCTGCGCAGGCGGCTGACGGAGGCGGACGACGAGGCCCGCATCATGCTCGCCCGGCTCGCCGCCGCCCGCGCCTGGCACCGCTGCCTCGGCCTGCTCACCGGCGACCAGTCCCGGGCACTGAGCGCCTACCAGCAGGCCGCCCGGCGTATCAAGGGCAAGTACCAGCACCGCTACCGGCGCGACGCCCAGGCCGCCCTGCGCAAGGCACAGACGGCGGTGCCGGCCTGGATCATGCCGTTGCACCAGGTCGCCGAGACGGTGCCCATGGACCGGCCGGGCATGTTCGACGTCGTCATCGTCGACGAGGCCAGCCAGTCCGGCCTGGAGGCCATGCTGCTGAGCTGGCTCGCCGACCGGATGGTCGTCGTCGGCGACAGCAAGCAGGTCAGCCCGTCCAACGTCGGCCTCAAGCAGGACGAGTACTTCCACCTCAGGGACCGCCTGCTCACCGCGCTGGAACCGGACGTCCGCAGCCTGTTCGGCCCCGACTCCAGCTTCTTCGACCTCACCGAAGCGCTCTCGGCGGGCCGCGGCACGCTCATGCTCAAGGAGCACTTCCGGTGCATGCCGGAGATCATCTCCTTCTCCAACGACCTCTGCTACAACCGCGATCTGCTGCCCCTGCGGCAGTACGGGGCCGACCGGCTGCCCCCGGTCCGCACCGTGCACGTCGAACACGGTGAAGCCCTCGGCGTCAACTCCCGTCTGTGCAACCCCGCCGAGGCCGAGGCACTCGTCGACGCCGTCGTGCGGTGCTGCGCCGACCCGGCCTACGACGGGAAGACCATGGGGGTCATCAGCCTCCGCGCCAGCAAGGGTCACCTGACCGAACTGGAGAACCTGCTGGCCGACCGCCTCGACTACGAGCAGCGAGAAGAGCGGCGCATCCGGGTCGGCGACGCCGAGGACTTCCAGGGAGACGAGCGGCACGTCATGTTCGTCTCCTGCGTCAACTCACCGGCCACGGGTGCCGGGTTCGTGCCGGGCGGCTTCAACGGCAAGACCTACGAGCAGCGGATCAACGTGGCGGCCTCGCGCGCGCAGGACCAGGTGTGGGTGTTCCACAGCGCGCGGGCCGAACACTTCCACGAGAACGACCTGCGCCGACGGTGGCTCGACCACCTCACCCGGCCCGCGGAGGAGGACACCGCCGCGATCGAGGGCGAGGTCCTGCCCGACGTCAGGCACGAAGCGTTCGACAGTCTGTTCCAGCAGAAGGTGTACCTGGAACTGACGGCTCTTGGTTATCGGGTTCGCCCGGGATACAAGGTGGGACGCCACACCCTCGATCTGGTGGTGGAGGGCGGGACGCGCCGGCTCGCGGTCGCCTGCGACGGCGACGCCTTCGCCGACGGCGAGGACGCCTCCACGGCGGCGGCCAGGCAGCGAGACCTGGAACGTGTCGACTGGACGTTCGTCCGGATCCGCGGCAGCCGGTTCCACCTCGATCGCGAGCAGGCGCTGGCGCCCCTGTGGGCCGAGCTGGAACGGCTGGGCATCGAGCCGGTGCGGGAGGAGACGGAGCAGTCGGGCACCGCAGCCGACACCGGGCGCGCCGGGACGGAGCCGAACGGCGAAAGCGCGGCGACCGAGCACGGGAGCGAACCGAGCGAGAACTCGGGCGGTACAGGAACGGGGACCGTGGCCACCGCCGTGGAGGCCGTACCGGCGCCCGTGGATCCGCGCGAGTCGTTGCGCGGTCCGGACGCGGAGGCGATGTCCGCTCCGGCGATGCCGTCCGCGGTGTCGTCGAAGGACCGCGCAGACACCGGCCCCTCCGCGGGCCCCGCCCGGCCGGCAGAGCCCGGCGTTGCGCCGGCCGGCCCGGGCCCGGTCGCGCGGAGCTCACTGCCGGTCCGGCAGATCCCCGCCGCGGCCTTCCAGCGGCTGGTACGCGAGGCGCAGCAGCTGCAGGTGGCCCTTGACGCTCCCGACGAGACTCCCGACGGGGCCGATGCGGCGCAGCTCGTCTTCCTCAGGAAGACGCGGGCCGACCAGCGTGACCGGCGCGCGAAGCGTCTCACCTTCCTGCGGACGTTCCTCGACTCCGTCGGCATAGGGCGGGAAGCAACCGTCCCGGATGTGGTGATCCCGGGCGCGCTGCTGGTCCTGGAGTTCGACGGTGACATCGACGAGGACACCCTGTACACCGTCGCCGAACTGCCCACGGAGGAGGCGGACATTGTCTCTCCGTCGTCCCCCCTCGGCCATGCGCTGATGTGGCAGCCTGCCGGACGTGAGATCTCGTACGACGCGTCCCAGGGCAAGAGGCGCACCGTCGTCGTCCGGGAGATAAGAGCCTGAGCTCTCCGACCGCCGGCCCTGTCACTCGTGCGGTACGGGTGACAGGGCCACGCGTGTCTCAGTCGGCGACCGGGTCCAGCAGACGGCTGCGCTGACCGCTCCAGGAGATGGCCAATGCGTCACGTGCCCGTGTGCAGGCGACGAAGAGCAGGCAGTGCTCGGCCAGCAGATCGGAGCGGTGCTGAACGGCGTCCTCGTCGGCGGGCGTCACCTGCGGAGCGAAGGGGAGCACGCTCGACGTCACGCCCACGACGGCCACGCAGCGGAACTCCAGTCCCTTCATCGCGTGCATCGTCGCCACGCGCACACCGGACACCTCCGGGCCCGGGTCGTCCCTGACCGCGACCGCCGGTACGCCCTCCCGGCGCAGACGCGTGATGACCGCGTCGACCAGCGTGTTGAACCGGGCGCACACCGCCACCTCGGACGGCCTCACGCCGTCCTGGTCCACCCAGACCCGGATCTGCTCCACCAGCGCACGCAGTTCGTCGTCCTGACTGGCATGGCCCCGGGCCACCGGAACGCGGCCGTGCAGCTCGGAACGGTAGCCGTGCAGCGAGTCACGGCCGCCCTCATCGTCGTCGTCCTCACCGAGCCGGCCCACCGGCTGACCGTCCAGGAGTGACGCCGACCAGCGCAGGATCTCCTCGGTACTGCGGTAGTTGATACGTAGGCGGGACGTGCGCCCACACACATGGACGCCCAGCGAGCGAAGCGAGACCTGCGAGTCGTAGATACGCTGGTGGGGATCACCGACGAGGAACAGGTCGTCGGCCTGTTCGGCGACGCAGCCGCGCAGCACCCGCCACTGGGCCGGGTGCAGGTCCTGTGCCTCGTCCACCACGACGTGCCGGTAGCGCGGCCCCTTCTCGGCCAGGATCCGGGCGGCCTGGTCACAGAGCATCGTGTACGTCGCCGAGTCGCGCGCGGTCAGGTCCGCCGTGAACCGCTCCATCACCCGCCACAGCCGCGCCCGCTGCACCCGTCCGACCTGCGTACCGCGCCCCCTGCGCACGCAGCGCAGATACTCCTCGGGTGTCCGCAGGCCTTGAGCCAGGACGACGCTGCGGAACTCCTGGGAGAGGAAGCGTTCCGACCAGGGCAGGTCCTCGCGGGCGGCGGCACGGGTCCAGGCGCTCTTCTCGGCGGCCGCCGACAACGGCTTCGGTGAACTGCCCCTCGCCTCCCGTATGACCCGGGCGGCGAGCGAGTCCACCGTCGTGACGTCGACCCGGTCGAGCAGGTGGGCGTCGGCGTCACCGAGCAGCAGTGCGAGGCTGTCCCTCAGGGCGGCCGCCATGGCGTTGGTGAAGGTGGTGAGCAGGATCCGGTCGCCCTCGTGCCCGGAGCGCAGCAGATGCCGGACCCGGTGCAGCGCGACGACGGTCTTGCCGGTGCCCGGGCCGCCCGTCACCTGAGCCGGTCCGTTGAATCCGGGATGGTAGGCGTACCGGCGCTGAGCGGGATGCAGGAAGACGCGCCAGCGGGTGAAGTCCTCGGTGAGGATGCGCTCCAGCTCACCGGGGCCGGTGACTTCCACGATGCGGTCGGGCGTGTTGAGGATCGCCTCGCTGAGCGTGACGGCCGGCCGGTCCTCGGCCGTGCGAACCGTCTGCCCCCGCGGAGCTATCAACTGCTCCCAGACGTCCTCGGGCGAGTAGTCGGCCGCCAGGTACTCCAGCACCTCGTACTGGTCGGCGGGCATCATGGGCGGCGCCATGACCGTGAGGTCGTCTGCCGTGACGCACACCCGCGCCAGCCGCAGCACCTGATCGTCGACGCCCAGATCGCGCAGCACGGTGTCGGAGTGCTGAGCGAACAGACGTGCCGGTGTCTCGACCGCCTTCGTCTCGAAGTAGGTCTCCATCTGCTCAAGCGCCTCGACATTGCGGACCTCCAGTCCGCCGGTGGCCCCGTTGACCGAGTAGGCGCGCTTGCACGCCCAGTTGATCGCCTCGTCGTGCGATGCGACGCGCAGCAGCGTGTACAGCCCGCTCCCGTCGTCCGGGGCGAGGAGAACTCCCCGGTAGAACCGGGTGATCCGGATCGTGCGGATCCGGGGGTCGCGCGCTCCTTCGAGCTTCTCCAGATGCATTCCCTTGCTGGCGTGCAGTTGAGGCACGGTCAGGCCCCGGAACATCTGGATCGCGTCGTTGACGTCCTTCTGAACCGGTCTCTGCAACGAGATCAGGTCCGCGACGAAGTCGTCGGAGAGTGCGAGACGGGGCATGGGCGTCCTCGGGTCACGGGCGGGCGGTGGGCGAGCACCAGACTAGAGACTGATCGGGATGCCGGCGACGAAGCCTACGGGAATCATTGTGTGAACTCAGTCAACAATCTATATTTCTGATGCCGTCACACCATCGGTGCACGCCCGAATCGCAACGGACCTGTCCGAAAGGACCCATCGCATGCCGGCCCAGCCTGCCCAGGCCGCTGTCCCACATCCACTCGACGAAGTTCCCCAGACGTTCCGGGCCGGGGACTCCTACGCGGTCAGGGACGCACTCGTGACCTACATCCGCCGGGACCTGCTCGGCCCCTGGGACGGCGAGACGGAGACCCTGCCGAGCGCCTCCTCCGGGCCGCGCGATCGTTACCTGGTCGGCATGCTCGGTCCCCGCCCCCAGGCCGTCACCACGGAAGGGATCGCCCGGGCGGCGGCACAGAGCGCGGACGGCGAGTCGGGCGACGAGCAGGAAGGTGACGACAGTGCCCTCCAGGACCGGCTGAGCCCGCAGGCCGCCGGGCACATCTGGGCGTCGTCCATGGGTCTGTCCTTCACGGTCCCGGCATCCGTCGGCACGCTCAGTGCCGTGGTCCGCTGGGGGCGGTACACGCAGTCGGAGGAAGCCACCGAGCGGGGGACGACCCGCAGGGTCTGGTCGCGTGAGCCCGTCGAGCACCTGGTGGACATCGACGTGACGGGTGGGAGCGACCGGGCCGTCGAACTCGACGGCGAAGCCGTGGTCCTCGACGTGCAGGTACGCCGGCACACGGGTCGCACGGACGCCGAGGATCTGCGGATAGTCGAGCTGGCCCTGGTGAACCGGCAGCCGGACAGCCGGGACGCACGCGACGCCCACTGGCTCTTCCAGACCGAGATCGACGTCACCGCCTTCCCCGACGACCAGGCCGCCGTCTTCCTGCCGGTCGACGATCCCCTCGACACGGCCGGCCCCGGCAAGGTGCCCGAGGACCCCGAAGAGCGGCGGCTGCGTCTCCTCTACCGGGACAGCCTGAGCCACGCCAAGGGCCGCAACGTGGCCGTGCACGCCCACGTCCGCGCCGGCGAACGCAACGCCCACCGCCTGACCACCGTCTGGCTTCCCGAGTACGACGTGAGGGCTACGACCGCCCCGGCACTCGAGGACCAGGACCTGCTCCATGGGCTGGAGTTGGGCATGGACGAACTGGCCGCGCTCGCCGTGCCCGACCGCCGGGCCGATCTCGGCGCGGCCCTGGCACCGCTGGCCGACGGGTACGGCGCCTGGCTGGAGCAGCAGCGCCGGGCAGCCCGCTCACTCCCCGACGACCTGCGCGAATCGGCCGAGGTCGCGATCGAGCAGGCACTCGAGGTCTGTGACCGCATCACCCTCGGCATCGATCGGCTCCTGGCCGACGAAACGGCCCTGGCAGCCTTCCGGTTCGCCAACCGGGCCATGGCCCTGCAGCGGCGCAACACCGCCGTCGCGGCCGCCCGCGCCGGCCGTGAGAACGACCCCCTTTCCTATCGGGAGGCCCAGGAGGAGGTGCACGCCAAGGGCAAGGCGGCAGCCAGCTGGCGCCCGTTCCAGCTCGCCTTCGTGCTGTTGAACATCGCCTCCCTCACCCAGCCCGGACACCCGCACCGCGGCACCGGCCGGGCAGCCCTCGTCGATCTGCTCTTCTTCCCGACCGGTGGCGGCAAGACCGAGGCGTATCTGGGCCTGGCCGCCTACACCTTCGCGCTGAGACGCCTGCAGGGGACGATCGGCTCCGGATCCGAGGCCCGCAGCGGCGAGGCCGGGGTGGGCGTGCTCATGCGCTACACCTTGCGACTGCTGACCGCCCAGCAGTTCCAGCGTGCCGCCGCCCTGGTGAGCGCCTGCGAGGTGCTGCGCCGCGAGGAGTTCGCACGAGACCGGCGCTGGGGCTCCACTCCCTTCCGTATCGGGCTCTGGGTTGGCACCTCCGTGTCGCCGAACTGGTTCGACGAGGCGAAGGAACAGATCGCCGAGGCCAAGGAGAGCGCCAGCGACAAGCACGCCCGCGTCCTGCAGGTCCTCACCTGCCCCTGGTGCGGCAGCGGACTGACGGCCCGCTCGAACATGGAGTACGACGAAGGCCGTCGCCGCATCCTGCTGTACTGTCCGCGCGGGGAGGGGGACGACCGTTGCCCCTTCTCCCGTCGCGAATCGCTCGGGGAGGGGATCCCGGTCCTCACCGTCGACGAGGAGATCTACCGGCTGGCGCCCTCGCTGCTGATCGCCACGGTCGACAAGTTCGCCCAGCTCCCCTGGAACGGCTACGCGGGCCTGCTGTTCGGCAGGGTCACCGAGCTCTGCCCCCGCCACGGGTACCGGCACGACGACCTGGATGCCAAGACAGGCTGCGGTGGCCGGCACAACGCCCGGGGCGCCCTGCCCGGTGTCACCGCCCAGCCCGTCACCCGTCTGCGGCCCCCGGATCTGATCATCCAGGACGAGCTGCACCTGATATCCGGGGCACTCGGCACCACCGTGGGCCTCTTCGAAGCCGCGGTCGACCAGTTGTGCACCTGGAGCTTCACCGACGCCCACGGACGGCGCCAGGAGACCGGCCCCAAGATCGTCGCGTCCACCGCGACCACCAAGCGGGCCGCCGACCAGGTGCGCGGTGTCTTCGGCCGCGAGGTCGCCGTCTTCCCGCCGCAGGTGGTGGACGTCGGCGACACCTTCTTCTCGCGGCAGGTGGAACTCAGCCGGGAGAACCCGGGCCGTCGCTACCTCGGTGTGTGCGCGCACGGAACACGACTGAAAGCCGCCGAGATCCGCGTCGCGGAGATCCTGCTGCTCGCCGGACAGCAGCTCTTCGATGACTACGGCAGCCCCGCGGACCCGTACATGACCCTTGTCGGCTACTTCAACGCGACCCGCGAACTCGCCGGTATGCGAAGGTACATGGACGACGACATCACCACCCGGGTGCGTTCCAACGGCAGCCGCAAGGGCCAGGACACGCTCTCGGACCGCATCGTGAGCAGAACGGGGATGCTCAGCATCCAGGAACTGACCTCCCGTATCTCCTCGGCGGACATCGGAGCCGCCCTGAAGCGGCTGGAGATCGAGTTCGACCCCGAGCGTGACACCTCGGTACGGCGGCGCGCCTTCATCCGCGAGTACGCGACCGCCATGAAAGAGAAGCGAGAGCCCCGCGCCTCCATGACACCGGCCGTCCGGCAGGCCGTCGACGTGGTCCTCGCCACCTCAATGCTGCAGGTCGGTGTCGACGTCTCCCGATTCGGCCTGATGCTGGTCGTCGGCCAGCCCAAGAACACCGCCGAGTACATCCAGGCGTCCTCTCGGGTCGGCCGTGACGCCAGGCGCCCAGGTCTGGTGGTGACCCTCTACAACTGGTCGCGGCCCCGCGACCTCGCGCACTACGAGGACTTCGAGCACTACCACGCGACGTTCTACCGTCAGGTGGAGGCCCTCTCCGTCACCCCGTACACCCGCCGCGCACTCGACCGGGGCGTCGCCGCCACCTACGTCGCCGCGCTGCGGCACGCGGCCTACGACACTTCCCGCAACCTCGACGCCCACCACGTCGACCTCGACGGGCCGCTCGCGCAGGAGATCGAACGGCGGCTTCTGGAACGCGCCGAACGGGTGGGCGGCGACCGGCCGCGCCAGTACCTGAGCGAACGGCTGGACCGGCTGAAGGACGAATGGCGCCGCAAGCGCGACGAGAGCAGCTCAGCGCTCGGCTACCGCAAGGAGAAGCACAAGACGACCGTCGTGAACGGACTGCTCAGGCGCGCCGACGGATCCCGGTGGACCGAGCTGACCGTCGGCATGTCGATGCGCGAGACGGAGAACGAGATCAACCTGCTCCTGCCCGGCGGCGGAGCGTTCCTGGAAGAACCCTCGGGCGGCGGACCCGACTGGACGTTCGGGGCGTCCGCGACCGAGTCCGACGCCGACCCCGACACGGCGACCACCGTGGACAGTGACGAGTACGGGCCCCTCACAGCCGACACGGCCAGGAAGGCACAGCGATGAGCACCCATGCCGGCAACCGCAGGGTCGGTGCCGTACGGCCCAGCCACCTCATGTTCACCGCCGGTGTCGGCGCACTCGTCGACCTGCCGAACTTCTCGGTCCTCATCCGCGGTATCGATTCCTGGAGCCATTCCGGGATCACCGACTACGACATCGACGAGCCCCGCCTCCGCGCCGCGGTCAACCGGTCCCTCCAGCGCTACGGCCGCGGACAGGTCGAGCAGCTGCGGGCCGCTCCCTGGCTCGAGGGCGCCGACACGGATCCGAAAGGCTGGGCGGCCCAGGGGGTCGGCGTGCCCGTGACGCCCTTCCCGCAGTGGCTGCGCTGCACCGCGTGCAATGTGCTGGCGGCCGTCGACTCCGGAGAGTTCGCTTTCATCAACTCCAACCCGCGGACTCCGCACGAGGCCAAGTTCGTCCACGACTGCAAGCGGGGCAAGCCACTCGCCGTGGCCGCCCGCTTCACCCTGGTCTGCACCGCAGGGCATCTCGACGAGTTCCCGTACACCGCGTACGTCCACCATGGCCAGGCCTGCGGCAAGACTCCACGTCCGAAGCTGCGCATGAAGGACCACGGCGGCAACCAGGCCGCCAACGTCACCATCGAATGCGTCGCCTGCGGCGTCAAGCGCAACATACGGGAAGCCATGGGGGAGCGGGGCCGCCGCAACCTGCCTGCATGCCGCGGGCGGCACCCGCACCTGGGCACCTTCGAGTCGAACGGCTGCGCGCAGGAGTCCGTCCTGATGGTGGCGGGCGCGTCCAACCAGTGGTTCCCCCTCACCCTCAGTGCGCTGGCCCTGCCCAAGGCGCAGGGCGGGGACATCGACAAGCTCCTCGACGACCACTGGCCCGACCTCGAACTCATCGAGGACCGGACGCAGTTCGACTTCGTGGCACGCATGCCGAAGTTCGCCTTCCTGAAGGAGTTCGACGCTGACGGCGTCATCGCGGCCATCGGAGCGCGCAAACAGGGGACGGCCGGACCGGCTCCCTCCGCGCCCGACGTTCAGGCCGACCTCTTCGGGCCGGAATGGGACGCGCTCTCCGGACCAGTCCCTGCCCCCAGTGACGACTTCGCGCTGCGGCAGGTCCCGGTGCCGGCCCGTATGAGCGAGTTGTTCGCCGACATCAGACAGGTCGAGCGGCTGCGCGAGGCACGGGCACTGATCGGCTTCACCCGGCTCGACGCGCCCGACCCGGAATCCCCGGAGGTCGCGACGCGAGTCGAACTGTCCCGCGGAGTCCGCAACTGGGTGCCGGCGAGTGAGGTGCGCGGCGAGGGTGTCTTCCTGCGCGTACGGGACGGTCTGATGGCGGAGTGGGTCGCACGCATGGAGAAGTCCGCGCAGATGGAGGCACACAGAGAGGCCTACGCACGATTCCGGGCCAACCGGAAGTCGGACCGCAAGACGAGTGCCTTCGACCCCTACTACGGCTGGCCCGGAGCACGGTACATCGCCCTGCACACCCTGTCCCACCTGCTGATCCGCACCATCGCCCTGGAATGCGGGTACAACTCCGCCTCGCTCGCCGAGCGAATATACGCGGGAGACGAGCAGAACCCGAGGACGGGCATCCTCATCTACACTGCGGTTCCGGACTCCGAGGGCACCTTGGGCGGTCTGGTCTCCCTCGCCGAGGAACGCGAGTTCGACCGGATAGTGCGCCGGGCCCTGACCGACGCCGGTCATTGCTCGGCCGATCCGCTCTGCGCCGAGCGTCTGCCGCACGACCCGGCCGACTTCCTCCACGGAGCCGCGTGCCACGTCTGTCTGTTCGTGTCGGAAACGACGTGCGAACGCGGCAACCGGTTCCTGGACCGCCGGTTCCTCGTCCCGCTGGCCGGGGACAAGGAACCGGTGCTGACGCCGGTCGGTCTCCTGCCGTGAGCCGGGTCGCGTTCGAGAAGGCCGCCGAGGCCGCCGTCGCGGCCCTCGGGCTCTCTCGCAGCAAGGACCTCGCTGGGCTGCTCGCCGAGGCACGCTCCAGAGAACGGATACTGACCGCGCTGGCGACACCAGCGGTCGGCGAGGCCGTGGCGCGACTGTGCGACGCGATCGAGTCGGAGTCGGTCCCGCCGGCCGAGGCGGCCGCCTATCTGCGCGGCTACGTCGCCGCCCGGAAGAAGGCCCGGGACGCGGTCCGGGTGCGCACGGTGTGGAGCGGCCCCTCCACACCTGCCGTACCCGTTCGCGCCACCGCTCAGGTGCTCATCGAGGTCATCGATCAGGCCCAGCACGAACTGCTGGCCATGACATACGCGGCTCGTGCCTACCCCGCCCTGACACGAGCCCTCACAAAGGCCGTGGACAGAGGCGTGCAGACGCACGTCGTGGTCGAGACCCTGGCCGGCGCCGGCGGACTCCTTTCGGGGAAGGAGCCCGCCGACGCCTTCACGTCGGTACCCGGGGTGAAGGTGTGGACCTGGGCCCGGGACCCGGCCCAGCAGGCCGGCTCCCGTCAGCACGCCAAGCTCGCCGTCGCCGATCGCCACACGCTCTTCCTCGGCAGCGCCAACCTGACCGAGGCCGCCGCTCGGCGCAACATCGAGGCCGGCGTGCTCATCACCGGCGGTGAAACACCGCGACGTGCGGCCGAACACATCGTGGAGTTGCAAAGCCTGGGTGTGCTGAGGCCTCTTCAGCCTCGGCAACCAGGTGCATAGCGCACCCGAGCCCCTGCCGCCCCGCACACGGCGACGGCTCCCCCCTGCGATCCAGGGTGGGAGCCGTCCGCGGTTCCGGAGTTCGGCGTGGGCGACTTACGCGTGACGGTGCGAGTGCCGGTTGCCGGTGACGACGCGGTAGAGCGCGAGCAGGATGAGGGAGCCGACGATCGCCGCGATCCACGTGGAGAGTTCGAAGAACCCGTCGACGGAGTCGACGCCGAAGATCACCTTGCCGAGCCAGCCGCCGAGCAGACCGCCGGCCACGCCGATGAGCATGGTGATGATGATGCCGCCCGGGTCCTTGCCGGGCATGATGGCCTTGGCGATGGCGCCGGCGAGCAGGCCGATGATGATCCACGCGATGATGCCCATGGTGCGTCTCCGTCTCGTCGTGTAAAGAACGTGTTAGGTCATCGTGTGCACCGTCTGCGCTCGTACAAACGTCTCCTTTGCGAAACGGCTCCGCGGCACCGGCTCGGCGGTGGTCCGCAACGGCACGCGGACGGCCGGGCGTTCGCGGCTGAACCTAGTGCCAGTTGCTGATCCTGACGTCGTGCGGCGCGGGTTCGCCCTCGCCGGTCTCGACCAGCTTCTTGAGGCTCATCAGGAAGGTCGCCCACTTGGTGCTGCAGTGGTACATGAACTCCACCGGCTCCTTCCACCCCTCGTGCCGGAACAGCACGATCGTGAAGCCGTCCTCCTGCTTGAGCTCGAAGCTGATCCGCGTGCCGATCCACTCCTCGGGGCCGTCGACGACCTCCCAGACCACGCGCTCGTCGGGCTCAGCCTCCAGGACCTTCATGTCGAACCCGCCGGGCTCGAAGCGGAACCGGAGCACTCCGCCGGGAGCGGCGTCGCCGTCCGTGTCCCGCGTCCACCAGCTCGCCAGGCCGTCGACCGTGGTCAGGGCCGTGTAGACGGCGTCCGGCGACGACGTGACCCCGATCCTGTGCAGGATGTCCACCATTTCGCTGCCTCCTTCTCGTGCGTTTGCTGCTTCTCGTGGTCAGTCCTCTTGGCTGCGCTGAATCGCTTCGGCGATGCGCTTGATGCGCTGCAGCCGGGCGTCCCAGGCCGCTCCGACCGAGGACAGTTGCGCTACCGCGCGGGCGAGTTGGGCCTCGTCGACCTCGTAGCGGCGCTCGCGTCCGGACGGCGTCACGTGGACCAGCCCGACCCGGTGGAGCACGCCGAGGTGTTTGGCGACCGCCTGCCGCGTGACGGGCAGGTGCTCACTGAGCGTGGTCGCCGTCCCGCCGCCGGCCAGCAGCAGGTCGAGCATCCGCCGCCGCGTCGGGTCCCCCACCGCCGACCAGAGTTCGTCGTCGACGGTCGTGCTCACGGTGCCGACACCACCCGGGCGACGTACGCGACCAGGCGGGGCAGGAAGTGGTCCCAGCCGGTGACGTGCTGGCGGTACTGCTCCTCGAGCACCGCCGCCTCCCAGCCCTTCTCCCGGAACCCCGTCTCGGTGAAGCGCAGCAGGGTGCCCGCGCCCGACGGGATCAGCTCGAAGGTCACCAGGAGGGAGTCGGCCGGCGCCGCGGCCGCGTCCTTGTCGTACACCCAGCGGAAGGAGAACCGCCGGGGCGGCTCGGCCTCGATCACCGTGAGTGGTACGACCTGCGCGCCCGGCGTGGCCCTGTCACCGAACGAGATGACGCCGGTGGCGCCGGGCACCGGCTCGAACTCCGCCTCGTCCGGCCACCACTCCCGCAGGTGCTCGGGTCTGCTGACGACCTCGTAGACCACCTCGGGCGTGGCGTCGATGTGGATCTCCCGCTCGATGCTGCCGTACTCCATCCCGCTCTCCCGATGTCTCGCAACCTCTGGTTGCGTATAACCCTAGAGCAGGATTCCCTCATGTGCAACCTTCGGTTGCTCACGCCAGGTCGGCCGCCACCTCCCGGGCGGCCCGCGCCCCCGAGGCGAGCGCGCCCTGCACCGAGCCCGTGGCGCGGTGGTCGCCGCACACGTAGCGGCCCGGGCCCACCCGGGCACGGCGGCTGAGCGTCAGGGGCGGCTCCATGGCGGGCAGGGCCCCGGCCACCGTCCGGACGGTGAGCAGGTCCCAGCCCGCCGTGTCGGTGCCGTAGCACTCGGCCAGCGCCGCCCGCAGCGCGCTCTCCCGCGCCTCGGTCCCGTCACCCAGGACGGACGTGGCCACCAGGGCGTACCCGCGCGGCGCGTGGGACGGATGGAGCTCGCTCAGGACGACGCTGTTGGTGAACCGCCGCCGTACGTCCGTGAGCAGGGTCGGCTCACGCAGCGGCGAGTTCGGGGCGAGGTGGTAGTAGGTCGTCACCGTGCGGTACGGCGGCACGGCGAGGCCGGGCAGCAGCCGGGCCGCGGTCACGGCGTCCGCCGCGACCACCACGGCCCGTGCGGCCACCGTGCGCTCCCCGCCGACCACGGCGCCGTCCTCCGTCAGCTCCGTCACCGGCGACTCCAGGGCGAGAGTCCCGGGCGGCAGCGCCGCGGCCAGCAGCTCCGGCACGGCCCCGACGCCGGCGGCGGGCAGGCAGATCGTGCCGCGCGCCATGCTCCGCCACACCAGGTGGAAGAACCGGCTGGAGGTGGCGAGGTCCTCCTCCAGGAACACGCCGCTCAGGAACGGCCGGAAGAACCGCTCCACGAACCCCTCACCGAAACCGGCCGCCGCCAGGAGGCGCCGCGTGGAGGTCTCCGGCATGCGCCGCAGGAGTGCCGCCGGGGCCAGCGTGTCGAAGCCGGTCAGGGCGGCCAGCGCCGCCAGGTCGCGCGGCCCGGCGAGTCCGCCGGTGAGCGCACCGAACGCCTGCCGGGGCGCCCGCGTCGGATCGGCGAACCGCAGCCGCCGCTCCCCGTCGTGGACGAGGAAACCCGGCGTGAAGGGCCGCAGCCGCAGCCGCCCCAGGGGCAGTCGCCTGCGCACTTGCGGATAGGAGGTGTTGAACACCTGGAAGCCCCGGTCCACCACGCAGCCCTCCACGCGGTCGGTCCGCATCCGGCCGCCCACCCGGTCGCCGGCCTCCAGCACCCGGACCCGCAGGCCCAGCGCGTGCAGGTCGCGGGCACAGGCCAGTCCCGCCAGTCCGGCGCCCACCACCACCGCGTCCCACTCGCCGCCGCCCACGTCTCCTCCTTCCGGTGCCCGCCGCGCGACGCGCACCCCGACCTCCTTCCCCGCGCCGCCGGGCCGCGGATGCGGCGACGCCCGTCCGGCCCGTGTGTTTCAGCCGTGCGGCTGCGTGCGCGAGTGGCCGGTGAGGGCGGCGACCAGTTCGGCGATCTCGGGACGGCGGTCGTCGCTGCGCCAGGCGATGGCCAGTTCCGCCTCCGGCAGGCCGCGCACGGGGCGGTAGACGAGATCCGACCGCTGGTACAGGCCGACGTTGCCTTCGGCGATCAGCACGACGCCCTGGTGCGAGGCCACCGCCTCGAGGACCTCGTCGGTCGACGCGGCCTCCGCGCCGATGCGGGGTTGCCGCCCGCCGCGGGCCGCGGTGGCGAGCCAGAAGTCCCTGAGCGGGCCCGCGCTCCGGGGAAGCGCGACGAACGGCTCGTCGGCCAGTTCGTCGAAGTCGATCTCCGGCCGGCTGGCCAGCCGGTGTCCGGGGGGCAGCGCCACCCATACCCGCTCCGCGACCAGGGTCCGCGTGGCCAGGCCGGCGCCGGGGAGCGGAAGCCAGACGAAGGCCAGGTCGCAGGTGCCGTCGGTGAGACCGGCACTCGGATCGTCCCACGTCACCAGCCGCAGGAGGATCCGCCATCCCCGCTCGCGGAATCCCGCGATCACGTCGCGCTGCACGTCCCGTCCCACGGCGGTCTGCATGCCGACCGTGAGGGACACGGCGGCCCCGGCGCCCCGCGCACCGGCCAAGGCCCGCTGCCAGTCCGCCAGCAGGTGCCGGGCGGGCCCCAGCAGCGCCTCGCCCTGCGGGGTGAGTTCCAGTTGCCGGCTCCGCCGGTCGAAGAGCGGGAAGCCGAGCTGCCGTTCGAGCACCCGGATCTGCTTGGACAGGGCCGGCTGGGAGAGGTAGAGCCGCTCCGCGGCCCGCGTGAAGTGCAGTTCCTCGGCCACGGCCACGAAATAGCGCAGGTCCCGCAGGTGAACGTCCATATCCAACGGTTATACCGCTAGGTCTTGGACACGGCGGCAGGCGGCCGCGGAGAGTGGGACCACGGCCGCGACCGGCCGGCGTCCCCCACCCGCATTCCCCGCATCCCCCAGGAGCTCCTTCCATGACCACCCTGCCCGCTCGCCGTCTGGCGAACCTGGAGACCTCGGCGCTCGGCTTCGGCGCGATGGTCCTTTCCCCCGGCATGTACGGGGAGATCGACGACCGCCGGGCGGTCGACGCCCTGCGCGCCGCCCTCGACGAAGGCGCCACTCTCGTCGACACCGCCGACGGCTACGGCGCCGACGGGCACAACGAGCGGATCGTCGGCCGGGCGCTGCGCGGCCGCCGCGAGAACGCCGTGGTCGCCACCAAGTTCGGCTTCCGCATCCCGGACGGCGCACCGGCACACCGCTTCCCGGTCTCGTACGCCTTCGGCGAGCTGGCCGTCAACGCCGACCCCCGGTACGTGCGCGGCTACGCGGAACAGTCCCTGCGCAACCTCGGTACGGACGTCATCGACCTGTACTACCCCCACTTCCCCGACCCCCAGGTGCCGCTGGAGGAGACCGTCGGCGCCGTCGCCGAGCTGGTCTCCGACGGCCTGGTACGCCATCTCGGTCTGTCCAACGTCGACGCGGACCAGCTCCGCCGGGCCCACGCGGTCCATCCGGTCACGGCCGTCCAGGTGCAGTGGTCGATGTGGCAGCCCATCGACACCGAGCTGTACGCGGCCGCCCGCGACCTGGGCGTGGGCCTGGTCGCCTGGAGCCCGCTGGGCGGAGGCTTCCTCACCGGCACCGTCCGGGAGGTCGCCGACGGCGACTTCCGGCGCAACCTCCCGCGGTTCCAGGAGGCCAACCTCAAAGCGAACCACGACCGTTACGCCCCCCTGCGGGGTGTCGCCGCCGACCTCGGGCTCACCCCGGCCCAGCTGTCCCTGGCCTGGCTGCTGCACCAGGACGAGCACGTCGTTCCCATCCCGGGCAGCCGCACGCCCGCCCACATCGCCGAGAACCTCGCGGCCGCCCGGGTGCGCCTGCACCCCGACACCCTGGCCCGGATCGACGAGGCGCTCAGCCGGTTCACCCCCGAGGGCACGGGCGCCCTGCTCGGCGACTGACCGGGGCCGCCCCCGGCGCCGCGGCGGGACCGGTCACTCACTTGATGCCCGTCGTGGCGACTCCCTGCACGATCTGCCGCTGGAAGACGAGGAACACAGCGATCAGCGGCAGGAATCCCAGCACCGAGGAGGCCATCACCTCGGCGTACTGGATGTTGCTGTTGCTGACCAGAGACGCCAGGCCCACCGGGATGGTCTGGGACCTGGTCTGGTTGAGGACGAGCAGGGGCCAGAGGAAGGAGTTCCAGGTGGTGATGAAGGTCAGGATGGCGACGGTGGACAGGGCGGGGCGGCAGATCGGCATGCAGACCCCCGCGTAGACCCGCCACCAGCTCGCCCCGTCGACGCGGGCGGCCTCGATCAGCGCGACGGGGATGCCGCGGAAGAACGACTGGAAGACGAAGACCGAGATCGGCGCCGCGACGGACGGCAGGACCAGGGCCCAGAAGGTGCCGAGGAGGTGGAAGGAGCGGTACTCGATGAACTGGGGCAGCACCAGCGCCTCGCTCGGCAGCATCAGCCCCGCCGCGACCAGGGCCAGCACCACGGCCCGGCCGCGGTACCGCAGGAACGCCAGCGCGAAGCCCGCCATGGAGCCGAAGACCACGGTGAAGACCACGGCGAGGGACGAGATGACCAGGCTGTTGAGGTACCAGGTGCCGATCGGATGGTCGTTCCGCGCGGTGGAGTAGGCGTGCAGGGACCAGCCGCCGGCGAACGGTGGCGTCGGGTTCCGGGTGATCGAGCCGTCGGAGCGCAGGGACGTCGCGATCGCCGAGGCGAAGGGCACCAGCCAGATGAGGGCGAACAGGGTGAGGCACACGGCGCACAGGCGGTTGAAGAGCCGCCCGCCGTCGACGGCGGGCACGCCCCGCACCGTGGCGGCCCGCGGCTGGATGAGGGTGGTCATGGATCCTCCGTTCAGACCGCGGTGCCGGTCGCGCGGCGGCGTCGCAGCCCGTACCAGGCCGCGGAGATCGCGACGATGACGACGAAATGGACCAGGGCGGCGGCGGCGCCGTAACCGCCCCGGTAGGAGGTGAAGCCGGTGTCGTAGATGTACTCGATGACCGGGCGGGTGGACTGGTTCGGGCCGCCGCCGAGGAGCAGGTAGATCTGGTCGAAGACCTTGAGCGAGGCGAGGATCTGCAGGATCAGCACCAGGCTGGTGGTGCGGCAGAGCAGCGGTACGGTCAGGTGGCGTATCTGCTGCCACGGACTCGCCCCGTCGAGGGCCGCCGCCTCGTGGACCTCCGGCGAGATGTCCTGGATCGCGGCGGTGTAGAGGACGAAGTTGAACCCGAACGTCCACCACAGGGTCATGAGCGTCACGGCGGTCCAGCCGCCGGAGGTGCTGCCGATGAAGTCGGGCACCGGCAGCCCCACGGCGCCGAAGACCTTGGGGATCAGCCCGATCTGCGGGGTGTACATCCACAGGAAGATCAGCGCGACGACGGACGACGGCACCACGTACGGCGCGAAGAACGCCACGCGGTACAGGACCCGGCCGCGCCGCACCCGGGAGGCGAGGACGGCGCCGGCCATCCCCTTCACGCCGGACCTGGTGCTGCCCGTCGAGCACTACCACTGGCGCGACGGCGCCCGGGCGGCGGCCGCCGCGCTCGAGCGGCACCCCCGTCCGGACGCCCTCCTGTGCCTGAACGACCACCTCGCCCTCGGCGCGCTGCGCGCCCTGCACGAGGCGGGCCTGCGCGCACCGGACGACATGGACGTGGTCGGGTTCGACGACATCGAGGCCGCACGCTTCAGCGTGCCGAGCCTCACCACCGTCGCCCCCGACAAGGAGGCCATCGCCGACGACGCGGTGTCCCTGCTGGTCGACCGGATCGAGCAGATCGACCGGCCGGGCGCGGACGACGCCATCGACCGCACCGTCGGTCACCGGCTGGCCGTCCGGGAGAGCACGGGCGGCGGGCTCTGAGCCTGTCATCTCCGATCGAGATGACTGATATCGCGAACCATCGCTCCGGATGGGGAAGCACGCAGGGCCGACCGGCGCTTGTGCTGTGCGTGACGGCATCGAAGGAGCTGCCGGCCACGCCGCAGTCCACCCGATCCGGTCTCCCGGTTCGCCCTCGAGAAGGTGCACATGTCCGTGTCATCCGAGCTGCACAGCTCGCGCCGGCCCACCACGAGTTCCCCTCACGGCGTGCCGGGCCGGCTGGTAGCGCTCCTGGCCGTCGCCTCCGGCCTGACGGTCGCCAACCTCTACTACGCCCAGCCCCTGCTGTCCTCGCTGAGCGGCGTCTTCCACATCGGCACGGCGACCGCCGGCGCGCTGATCACGCTCACCCAGGTCGGCTACGTGATCGGCATGCTCTTCCTGGTGCCTCTCGGCGACCGGCTGGAGAAGCGCAACCTGATCACCGTCCTGCTGACCGTCACGACCCTCGCCCTCGTGGCGGCGGGACTCGCCACCAGCTTCCCCATGCTGCTGATCGCGTCACTGGTCAGCGGCGCCACCTCGGTCGTCGCCCAGATCCTGGTGCCGTTCGCCGCGAGCCTGGCGCCCGACCACGCCCGCGGCCGCGTCGTCGGCCGGGTGATGAGCGGCCTGCTCACCGGCATCCTGCTCTCCCGCACCCTGAGCAGCCTGGTCTCGGACCTCGCCGGCTGGCGTGTCGTCTTCCTCGGCTCCGCCGCCCTGATGGCCGTGCTCGCGGTCGCCCTGCGCGCGGCGCTGCCGCGGCACGCGCCGACCACGACCATCCCGTACCACCACGTGCTGCGCTCCACGGCCCGGCTGGTGCGCACCCACCCGGTCCTGCTGCGCCGCGGCCTGTACCAGGCGGCGATGTTCGGCGCCTTCAGCGCGTTCTGGACCACCGTCTCCTTCGTGCTGACCGGCCCCCGCTTCCACTACTCCCCGGTCGGGGTCGGCGTGTTCGCCCTCGTCGGTGCGGCCGGAGCGGCCGTGGCCCCGTTCGCCGGGCACTGGGCAGACCGGGGGCTCGTGCGCCCGGCGACCGGCATCGCCTTCGGCGTCGCCGCCCTCGCCTTCGCGCTCGCCGGGTTCGGCAGGGGCAGCGTCGTCCTGATCGCCCTGGCCGCGATCCTCCTCGACATGGCCGTACAGACCACCCTCATCCTCGGCCAGCACACCGTCTACCAGCTCGACCCCGCCGCCCGCGCCCGCCTCAACAGCGCCTTCATCGCCACGTTCTTCGCGGGCGGAGCCGTCGGCTCCCAACTCGGCTCCGTCGTCTACCACGCCGGGGGCTGGGCCGCCCTCACGGGCCTGGGCGCCGCCCTTCCCGTCATCGCCCTCCTCTACTGGACCACCGAACGCCGGCAGGGGGCGACGTCCTAGCCGGACCGGCTTCCGGCGCCGTCCGCATACGATGCGGCGAAGACCGAACCGGCGCCGCGGGCGCGGGGCGCAGCACTGCTTGACCGGGAGCGGATGATGGATCTGCGGCAGATGGAGGTCGTCGTCTCGGTGGCGGACACGGGCGGTTTCACGGCGGCGGCACGGCGACTGAACGTGGTCCAGTCCGCGGTGTCCGGCACGGTCCGCGCTCTCGAACGCGAACTGGGCACCGCCCTGTTCGACCGCACCACGCATCGTGTCGCCCTCACCCCGGCCGGGGAGGCGTTCGTCCCCGCCGCACGCGCGGCACTCCGAGCCGCCGAACTCGCCCGCGAGGCCGTCGACGCCGTCCGGGGGCAGCTGCGCGGGCGGGTGACGGTGGGCACGATGCAGGGGGTGTGGGCCGGACTCCACCACGCCCTGGCCGCGTTGCGCGCGGAGCATCCGGGCGTGGTCGTGCACCTGCGGCAGGCGGCCGTCGCCGACATCCGGCAGGCCCTGCGCGACGGCACGGTGGACCTGGCCGTGGTGGCGCTGGACCGCCAGCAGCAGCGCGGGCTCAGGACCCGGCTGCTGTCCCGCGAGGACATGGTGCTGCTGGCGGCGCCCGGGCGAGCGCTCCCCGGGGTGACACCGAACGGGGAGGTCCGGCTCGCCGACATCGCCGGGTTGCCCCTGGTGGACTTCACACCCGGGTGGGCCATCCGCTACGCGGTCGACCGGGCCTTCCGGGCCGCGGGTGTCGACCGCGGCACGACGTTCGAGGTGAACGACATCGTCGCGGCGGCCGAACTGGTCCGCAACGACCTGGGCGTGTGCATCATGCCCACGTCGATCGCGGACCGCTTCCCCGATCTGCCCCGGTACCGGTTCGACCGGCACGCACCGAACTGGAAGGTCATGGTGGTACGGCCGCTGGGCGAGGCACCGCCGGCCGTCGCCGCCCTGCTGCGGCACATCACCTGACGGCCGGAAGCACGCCGCACCTGGGGTCTTTCGTTCGGATCAGCCCGGCATGATCCAACGAGAGGCCCTAGCCGCAGGTGAGCGTCGGCATCGCCCAGTCCCCGTGGTCGTTGCCGTTGCCGTCGCCCGCGTCACCGACCCTGAGGTCGACCACCTGGGCGCCGCTGACGTCGACGTCGATCGGCACCGCGGCCTGCTTGCCGCGGACCGCCGGCGTGGTCACCAGGGCCTTGCCGTCGGCGATCACGGAGAACGTCACCGTTCCCGCACCGCCCGTCTCGTCGTCGACACCGACGTCCGCCGTCAACCGGGAGCACTGCCCGGCGAGGTAGAGCTCCACGTCGCTGACCGAGTTGGTGCCCAGGCCCTTGGCGTAGCGGACACCGGCGACACTGATCGGACGGCCGTCCCCGGCCGCCTGTTCGCCGACGCTGCTGTCCCGCTCCACCGGGCCCCACCCGTTGGTGGACGACAGGAACCGCAGGTCGCTCACGGCGCTCTTCCCGGCCGGCGGAGCCGGCGGGACGCCTCCTACGATGCGCTCGTCGCTGCCGGCGGCCTGCCGTCCTTTCTGCACGTAGCGCACGGTGGCGGTGAGCGCCGAGGCGGACGGCAGCGTCCCGGCCGGCGGCTCGACCTTCCAGGTGAAGCGGGCCGATCCGCCGGGTCGCAGGCGCTCGACCGACGTGGGGCTCGGGGCGCTCACGCTCCAGCCGTCGGGCGCGGAGAGCGAGGCCGTCAGCCGGGAGGCGGACGGTCCGTCCTCCGGCAGCCGCACCGTCGCCTCGGCCGTGAAGGCCTGTCCCGACCGGGCGGTGTCCGGCACGTCCAGGGTGACGTCCGCTCCCGGGCGCCGCGGCATCGCGTACTTCCGGTGGTCGTAGCGGGGGCTGTCGTTCTGCGCGACCCGCAGGGACGAGGCGTAGCTGCCGTAGTCGGTGAGCGACACCCTGCCGAGTCCGCCGGTGCTGCCGTCCAGGTTCCACACGGCGAGGGCGACGCTGTTGCGGCCGTGCGGGTTCAGGATGCCGTCGGGCACCGGGAAGGTGTGCTGCGGACCGAGGTAGTTGACGTAGTTGCCGACCTGCCAGCCGTTCACGAAGATCGTCGCGCGGTACCTGCGTGACGGGTCGTCGGTGAACGTCAGCCCGAGCGAGGTGTCCTGGCCGTGCGGCAGGTCCAGGTCGACGTCGGTGCGGTACCAGGAGATGCCCGGGCGCGTGTCGTCCGCCGGCAGGGACACCTTGTTCCAGTCGCCGTCCGGGTAGCCCGGCAGGGACCAGCCGGCCCGCTCGCCGTACAGGCCGCCGGTCGAGAGCGGGCCGCGCACCGGGTCCTGCGGGTCCTCGCCGCCCCGTACGCCCTGCAGCCGCCAGGTGACGGAGGTCAGCGGAGCCCCGACGAGGGAGGCGCTGGTCAGGCCGCGCGCCGTCTTGTTGCCGTTGGTCGCGTTGTAGTCCTCCTCGTGCCCCATGTTCACGGTGAGCACGGACAGGACGTTGTCGCCGTCCTGCTTCACCGAGCCGTCGGGGAAGGTGAAGTCGGCGCTGCCCGTGGTGGAGCTGCCCAGGAAGGTGCCGTTCAGCCAGGCGGAGAACGCCTGCGCCTTGCCGCCGGAGTCCGAGACCAGGTGGACGCCCCTCTCCTTGCCGGTGGCGCGGAAGCGGCCGCGGTACCAGGTGTTGCCGGTGTGGAAGCCGTAGTCGTCCGCGTAGAGAACCGGCAGCGAGTTGACGCCGGAGACGCTGTTGGTGGTCGTCCTGTCGGCCACCTGCCAGCCGGAGTCGTCGAAACCGGGGGCCGCTTCGGGGGACTCCTCGGCGTGCTTCCAGTTCGTCAGCGCCGGCAGGTGCACCGGGGCGGCCACCGGGATCTTCCCGGTGAGGCTCCCCGTGCCGGTGGCCCGGGTGTCCACCGTCCTGCCGTTCCAGGTGATGTGGTCCGCGGAGGTGAACACCTCGATGTTCGGGTCGTCGGCGTTGTCGCCGGTGAGGGCCGTGGTGCGGCCGCCGTCCAGGCCGGCCGCCGTGCGCGGCAGGTGGGTGCCGCGCACGAGCACCGGGCCGGTCGCCGTGTCCTGGCGCCAGAACGTCTCCGCCGTGGCCTTGTCACCGACGAGCAGCAGCAGCGGGCGCTCCCCGCCGCCGCTGACGCCGACGCGGATCAGGCCCTTGTGCGTGTAGTTCAGCCGCAGGTCGCCGGTGGCCGCGTCCCAGGTGGTCGTGACCGTGCCGCCGCTGCTGGTGACGGTGGGCCTGGAGGAGTAGTGGAGGACGGTCTCGCCGTCGCTGTCCGCGTCGCCGTAGAGCACGGCGACGTCCCGGTCGCCGATGGCCGCGTGCGTCATGATCTCCGACGTCGAGTACTGCAACTGCGCTTCTCCGAGGCGGTAGTTCGCCACGACGACGTGCGAGTCGCGCCCGTCGAGCGTGATCGCGGTGCCCGGCTGCTGCGGCACGACCGGGTAGGTCGGCGCCGCGGTGGCGGCCGTCGGCACGTCGATGGCGTCGACGGCCACGTAGTCGTCCGTGGACCCCGAGCCGTGGTTCCCGGCGACGACGATCTTCAGCGTGTGCGCCCCGGGCGCCAGCCCGGTCTTCTGGAAGATCACCGCCTGGTTCTCGGCGCCGGAGTCGTCGACCGTGGCCGCCTTGGTGCCGTCGAGGTAGACGTCGGCGTTGCCGTGGTTGTTCGTCCTCGAGCCGATCCAGCGGATCGCGGTGCCGTCGAAGGGGACGGTGACCGAGTCACCGGCCTTGCGGGAGAACGACTCCGTGTGCTTGTAGTCACCGCCGGTGTAGCTCTGGTCGGCCACGTGCGACCACGAACCGGTGTACCGCAGCGCGGAGTCGGGGTCGTCCCACGTGTAGGTGGTGTCCGCGGACGGCTGGGCGTTGAAGTCGAGCGAGATGTGGGTCCTGTCGACCGCGGTGGACGTGGAGTTCGCGTGCCGCAGGACGTGGAACTGCGTCCTGGTGTCGGGGTTCATCCGTGCGGTGTCGACGACCGAGGAGTCGTCCGGCGGGGTGGTCCTGATCGCCTCCGTCTTGGTCAGCGGGGCGACCGCTTGCGTGAAGTACCCGATCAGCTTGTCCTCGTAGTACTTCGGATCGAGTTGGCGGTTCTCGCGGATCGCGGCCCCGTAGTCGTAGGACGTGTAGTTCTCCGGCATGCCCAGCCAGCCCCAATTGGTGCCGCCGTAGGTCATGTAGAAGCTCTGCGCGGTGGCGCCGACGGCTATGTTCTGCTTGTAGAAGACGTTGGCGAACCGGTCGTCGATGAGCTGGGCGCACTTGTCGTAGCCGGGCCCGCCCCAGGGGTCGAAGGCGCCGCCCTGGAACTCCGGCGAGTACAGCGGCTTGCCGTCCGGGTGGTCGTAGCCGATGTCGGGGACGCCGTTCCACTTCGTGGGGTTCGAGCAGTCGAAGCCCTGGGGGTAGGAGTCCGGTCCGTCGACGTCCAGGGCGCCGGCACCGGAGTTGAAGGTGCCGTTGTTGTTGCCGGTCAGCGGGACCGTGATGCCGTCGGCGCGGGCCTTGTCCTCCAGGTGCTTCATGTAGGAGCGGCCGGCGGCGGAGCCGTTGTAGTACTCGTTCTCGACCTGGTAGGCGATGACCGACCCGGTGCCGTTGGTCAGTTGGTGCCGGGCGAGGATCCGGTCGATCCGGGTCAGCCACTCGTCCGCGTACTTCAGGAACTGCGGGTCGTCACTGCGGTTGTGCCCGGCCTTGGTGGTCAGCCAGCCGGGCAGGCCGCCGCTGTCGACCTCCGCGTTGATGTAGGGCGCCGGGCGCGCGATCACGTACAGCCCGGCCTCCTGGGCCATGTCGAGCAGCCTGTCGACGTCACGCACGCCGCTGAAGTCGTACACGCCCGGCTTCGGCGAGTGGTATCCCCAGTCGAAGTACAGCGAGGTGGAGTTGAACCCGGCGGCCTTCATCTTCTGGAAGATGTCGCGCCACAGGTCCGGGCTCGGGAGCCGGAAGTAGTGGAACTCGCCGGACCACAGGTAGGTGCGCTTGCCGTCGACGAGGAACGAGTAGCCGTCGAGACTCACCGTGTGCGCCGGCGCCCTGCCGTCGGACTGGGCGGCGGCCGTCCGCCCGCCGGCGCCCCGCGCCGCGGCGGGCGCGGTCATGCCCGCGGCCAGTGCGAAGGTCGCGGCCGTCGCGAGGGCCGCCCTCCACCACCGGCGGCGACTTTGTCTCGCTGCTCCTGAACCGATCCGACGACTCCGCACCGCGGCCTCCATATCGGCTGAGCGACCAGTATCAAACAGACTCAGGCAAAGCCGAACAGTAAAGCCGCGCAAGGCACAACACAATGGGGCGGGAGACAACTTGGCGCCGAGCCGGACATCGACTTCCCCGCCACCGTGCGCCACGGAACCCTCACCGAATACCGTTGGCCGGACGGCCCGTTCCGGGCCGTCCGCCCCGCCGAGCAGGAGGAGAGCGCATGGCCGGTCTGGCAGGCCTCAGGGCGATCGTCACGGGTGGCGCCTCCGGGATCGGGCTCGCCACGGCCCGGATGCTCGCCGGCCAGGGGGCCTCGGTGGCCGTGCTCGACCTGGACCCCTCCGGCGTGCCCCGGCCGCTGATCGCCCTGAAGGCCGACGTCACCGACGACGCCGCGGTGCGCGGGGCCGTCACGGAGGCGGCCGAGCGGCTCGGCGGCCTGGACATCGTCGTCAACAACGCCGGGATCGGCGCGCAGGGCACGGTCGAGGACAACCCCGACGAGCAGTGGCACCGCGTCCTGGACGTGAACGTCCTCGGCATGGCGCGCACCAGCCGGGCCGCCCTGCCGTACCTGCGGCGCTCGCCGTACGCGGCGATCGTCAACACCTGCTCCGTCGCGGCCACGGTGGGACTCCCGCAGCGCGCCCTGTACTCAGCCAGCAAGGGCGCGGTCCTCGCGCTGACCCTGGCCATGGCCGCGGACCACGTCCGGGAGGGGATCCGCGTCAACTGCGTCAACCCCGGTACCGCCGACACCCCTTGGGTCGCACGGCTGCTCGACGCCGCCGACGACCCCGAGGCCGAGCGCGCCGCCCTCGGCGCGCGCCAGCCCATGGGGCGCCTGGTCACCGCGGAAGAGGTGGCGGCGGCCGTCGTCTACCTGGCGAGCCCCGCCGCCTCGTCCGTCACCGGCACGGCCCTCGCCGTCGACGGCGGCATGCAGGGGCTCCGGCTGCGTCCGGCGGCCGGCTCATGAGGACGACGACGCTGGGCGGCTCCGGCGTCCGGGTGACCGAGCTGGCGTTCGGCACCGCCGGCATCGGCAACCTCTACCGCCCCGTCACCGACGAGGCGGCCGCCGCGGCGCTGGAGGCCGCCTGGGACGCCGGCATCCGGGCCTTCGACACCGCTCCCCACTACGGACTCGGTCTGTCCGAACGCCGCCTGGGCGCAGCCCTGCGAGGCCGTCCCCGGGACGCCCTCACCGTCTCCACGAAGGTCGGGCGCCTGCTGGTGCCGGACGACGGCGACGGCGGGGACGACCTGGCGAACGGCTTCGCCGTACCGGCGACCCACCGCCGCGTCCGGGACTTCAGTGCCGACGGCGTCCTGCGCTCACTGGAGGCCAGCCTGGACCGGCTCGGCCTGGACCGGGTGGACGTGGTCCTGCTGCACGACCCCGACGACCACGCCGAGCAGGCACTTCGCGAGGCCTACCCGGCCCTGGAACGACTGCGCGCCGAAGGCGTCGTCGGCGCGATCGGCATCGGCATGAACCAGTGCGCCGTGCCCGCCCGCTTCGTACGCGAGACCGACATCGACGTCGTCCTGCTGGCGGGCCGCTACACCCTCCTCGAACAGGAGGGCCTGGCGGACCTGCTGCCCGTGGCCGCCGCCCGCGGCCGCGGTGTCCTCGTCGGCGGCGTCTTCAACTCGGGCCTGCTGGCCGACCCGAAACCGGGCGCCGCGTACGACTACGCGCCGGTGCCTGGGGCCGTACTCGACCGGGCGCTGCGGCTGAAGGCGGTCACCGAACGCCATGGCGTGCCCCTGCGCGCCGCCGCCCTGCGCTTTCCCTTCGGCCATCCGGCCGTGGCCGGGGTGCTGACCGGTGCCCGCTCCGCCGAAGAGGTGCGCGACGCCGTGGAGCTGCTACGGTGCGCCGTTCCGGACGCCCTCTGGGACGACCTGCGCGCGGAAGGCCTGCTGGATCACGACACACCCGTCCCCGAGCCGAGGTGAGAGCCGCGCTTGTGTTAGCCTGACGCGTTTGCGTGGTCGTCGCGGTGGGCGATTCTGCCTGTTCGGTTCCGTTCGTGTGGGCTGTTCCAACCTGCCGGGCCTTCCTCGGTACGTTCCCCTGCGGAAGGCGGTTCATGAAGCACCCCGAAGACTCCGGCACCGCTCACGGCGGTCCCGGCCGGCCCGAGGCCACGACCCCGGCGCTGCCCCCGGCCGTCTCCTTCGCCGGTCTGCGACTGCCGGCGGAGGTGCTGCGGACCCTGAGCGAACTCGGGGTGCGCGAACCCTTTCCGATCCAGGCCGCCACGCTGCCCGATGCCCTGGAGGGGCGCGACGTCCTGGGGCGCGGGCGCACCGGCTCGGGCAAGACGCTCGCCTTCGGCCTGCCGCTGCTGACGCGTACGGCCGGGCGGCGTGCCGAACCGAAGCAGCCCCTCGCGCTGGTCCTCGTGCCCACCCGGGAGCTGGCCCAGCAGGTCACCCAGGCGCTGGCGCCGTACGCGGAGGCACTGCGGCTGCGCATGGCCACGGTCGTCGGCGGCATGTCGATCGGCCGTCAGATCGCCGAGCTGCGCCAGGGAGCCGAGGTGGTCGTCGCCACCCCCGGACGCCTGCACGACCTGATCGAGCGCAACGCCTGCCGCCTGGGACGGGTACGGATCACCGTGCTCGACGAGGCCGACCAGATGTGCGACCTGGGATTCCTGCCGCAGGTCGGTGAAGCCCTCGACCAGGTGCACCCCGACGGCCAGCGGATGCTGTTCTCGGCCACGCTCGACCACGACGTCGATCAGCTGGTCCACCGCTACCTCCACGATCCCGTCGTCCACTCGGTAGACCCGTCCGCGGGCACGGTCACGACGATGGAGCACCACGTCCTGGTGGTCCACGGCCCGGACCGCTACGCCGTCACCACCGAGATCGCCGCCCGCGACGGCCGCGTGCTGCTGTTCCTCGACACCAAGCACGCCGTCGACCAGCTCACCCGGCATCTGCGGGCCAGCGGGGTGCACGCCGGAGCCCTGCACAGCGGCAAGTCCCAGCCGCAGCGCACACGGACCCTGGCGCAGTTCAAGAACGGCCAGGTCACCGTTCTGGTGGCGACCAACGTCGCGGCCCGTGGCCTGCACGTCGACGACCTCGATCTCGTCGTCAACGTCGACCCGCCCACCGACCCCAAGGACTACGTGCACCGGGCGGGCCGCACCGCCCGCGCCGGCGAGTCCGGCAGCGTGGTCACGCTCGTGCTGTCGGGCCAGCGCCGTGAGACGAGCCGCATGATGGCCGAGGCCGGCATCGAGCCGACCGTCACCAAGGTGCGCTCGGGCGAGGCCGAGCTGAGCCGGATCACCGGTGCCAAGGCTCCCTCGGGCACCCCGCTGGACGGCGGACCCGCCGTCCCCCGGCCCAAGAACACCAACGCTCCCTTCCGCGGCCTCGGTACCAGCAAGGACCCCTCCCGCGGCGGCGGCAGGTCCCGAAAGGGCGGCGAGGCCCGCAAGCTCGCCGAGGCCCGCAAGGCGGCCCTCGTACGCCGCAACGGCTGAGAGCGGTCGCCCCGGCAGCGGACTTCCGGCGCACCACCCTGCGCCCCGGCATGACAAGCTGTGCCTGCTCACCCACCCCCGAACCCAGGAGGTCACCATGACCGCAGAGCCCGTATCCACGGAAGGTTCGGAGCCGGCTGCCGCCGACACGTCCGCTGTCGTGCCGGACGGCGACGGCAACTACGACCTCAAGCGCAAGTTCCGCGAAGCCCTCGCGCGCAAGCGCGGTGCCCAGGCGGACGCCGCCGACGTCGCCGCCAACCCCGATGCGTCGAAGGTCCGCGCGGCGCACGGCCCGGCCGCGAGCCAGCGGTCGTTCAGGCGCAAGAGCGGCGGCTGAGCCGGCCGGTCCCGTGCTCCGGCCTCACGGCCGAGCCCGGGACCTGCGCCGGCCGGCGGGCCGGGGCACGGGCTCGGGACCGGGGACTACGGTGCCGACGCCCTCGACGGTGAGCGTGACGATGCCGCCGGGCCCCAGTGGGAGCGGCGTCCGCTCGCCGCGTACGCCCCGCAGTTCGTCCGGGCAGCCGCCGTTGCCGCAGGTTCCGGAGCCCAGGACGTCACCGGGCACGACCCGGGTGCCGCGGGAGGCGTAGGCGACCTTCGCGTGCCCGCCCGGGCGTGAGGTCGCCGCCCTCGCGGCCGACGACGACGGCGACCTCCAACTCGAAGCCCAGGACCAGGTCCGCAGCCGCGACGCCCGCCTCCGCGCCCTCGCCGGAACCGGCCCCCGACCCCTCGGCCCCGTCCAACTCGTCGGCGAGCGGTCCGCCACCTTGACCTTTCGGCGCCCCCGGGTCGGCACAATCAGCCTCGACTTCCGGGGCACGGGAGCAGGCGGACGCATACAAGTGCCGGTCACGGGGACAGCAGGGCCGACCGGCCCTGCTGTCCCGCAGGGCGGGCGGAGCAGACTCGAGGTGAGGCCGAGAAACGGTCTCGCGCCACCCGGTCTCCCGCTGCGGCGACGCCTTCCCGGACCAGGTGCCCCGTCGCCCCGGGTCCATCCTCCGAGGGAGCGAAACATGGCCGCCTTGATCGTGGTCCTGGTGGTGCTGGCCGTTCTGGTCCTGATCGGGCTGGCGATGGCGATCAGGATCGTCCGGCAGTTCGAGAACGGTGTCCTGTTCCGGTTCGGCCGTCTGGTGGGGACACGCGGACCCGGGCTGCGGTTCATCATCCCGTTCGTCGACGTCCTGCACCGCATCTCGCTGCGTATCGTCACCATGCCGATCCAGTCCCAGGGCATCATCACCCAGGACAACGTCAGCGTCGACGTCTCCGCCGTGGCCTACTTCCGCGTGGTCGACGCGGTCAAGTCGGTCATCGCGATCGAGAACGTGAACTCCGCGATCGACCAGATCGCCCAGACCACCCTGCGCAAGGTCGTCGGCCAGCACACCCTGGACGAGACCCTGTCCGAGACCGACCGCATCAACCTGGACATCCGCCAGATCCTCGACGGCACCACCACCGAATGGGGTGTCGAGGTCACCCTGGTCGAGCTGAAGGACATCCAGCTGCCCGAGACCATGAAGCGCGCGATGGCCCGGCAGGCCGAGGCCGAGCGGGAGAAGCGATCCAAGATCATCAACGCCGAGGGCGAGTCCCTGGCCGCCGCCGCCCTGGGCGACGCTTCCGACACGATGATGGCCCACCCGCTCGCCCTGCAACTGCGCAACCTGCAGAGCCTGGTCGAGATCGGCGTGGACAAGAACACCACCGTCGTCTTCCCGGCACCGCTGATGAGCACCATCGGCGAACTCGGCTCCTTCCTCGCCCGCGAAGCGACGGCGGCCGCCACCTCGGCGCAGTCGTCCCCTGCGCCCGTAGCGGCCCTCGGACTGACGGAGTCCGCTCGCGTGCCGGAACCGAACGGGGCGCCCGAGACCAGGTGAGTGGCCCCCCGCGGCCCCGGGCCTTGAGGTGACTCACCGCGCACATGCGCCGTGAGTCACCGCATGGTGTCGCGCTTATCTGCCGTGCCTCCCGCGCGCCGGTCGAAGGTCTGCGTCATGACGGGCCGTCGACCGGCGTGGGGCGGGCCGCGGCAGTGCTGAAGCGCCCGGCACGGCGCCGCAGGTGGCGGCGGCCGGCGTAGCGCCCGGACACCGGGGGTGCCACGGCCGCGGCCCCGTAGAAGAGCCGTTTGCCGATCTCGATGAGGGCCAGGTAGCCGAGGATCATGCCGACCAGCGTGGCGAAGAACGCCCCGGGAAGTGGCTGGAAGCCCAGGGTGTGGGCGAGCGGGGTGGCCGGCAGCACCGCGCCGACGGTGACCACGCCGAGCGCGGCGAGGGTCAGCGGCAGGCTGGGGTGGCTGCGGAAGAACGGGACGCGCCGGGTGCGGATGGCGAAGATCACCAGAGTCTGGGTGGCCAGCGATTCGACGAACCAGCCGGAGCGGAACTGGGCCGGGCCGGAGTGGAAGACCCAGAGCATGACGCCGAAGGTGACGAAGTCGAACACGGAGCTGAGGGGCCCGAAGGAGATCATGAAGCGGCGGATGAAGGCGATGTCCCAGTGCGAGGGCTTGCGCAGCTGCTCCTCGTCGACGTTGTCCGTCGGGATGGCCAGCTGACTGCTGTCGTAGAGGAGGTTGTTGAGCAGGATCTGCGACGGGAGCATCGGCAGGAAGGACAGGAACAACGAGGCGCCCGCGGCGGAGGCCATGTTGCCGAAGTTGCTCGAGGTGCCCATCAACACGTATTTGATGGTGTTGGCGAAGATCCTGCGCCCCTCGGCCACACCGTCGGCGAGGACGTTGAGGTCCTTTTCCAGCAGGATGACGTCGGCTGAGTCCTTGGCGACGTCGGTGGCCGAGTCGACGGAGATGCCCACGTCGGCCGCGTGCAGAGCCAGTGCGTCGTTGACTCCGTCGCCCAGGAACGCCACGCCGCCGCGGCTGCGCCGTTGCGCATGAACGATCCGGGCCTTGGCCTCGGGACTCACTCGGGCGAAGACGGTGGTCCTGCTGATCGCGTCGGCCAGCTGTGCGTCGTCCAGGGCGTCGACCTCGCCGCCGGTCATCGTGCCCGCTTCGGTGAGCCCCAGGTCATGGCAGACCTTGGCGGCGACTGCGGCGTTGTCGCCGGTGACGACCTTCACCGTGACACCGAGAGCGGCCAGCCTGGACAGAGCGGTGGCGGCGTCGGGTTTGGGCGGGTCGAGGAACACCAGCAGTCCGGCCAGGCTCAGCTCCCGCTCGTCCTCGGCACTGACGGCCCGCGTTCCGGAGGCGACGGACCGGGTGGCGACGGCGACCACCCGGTTCCCCGCGGCGAACTCCGCCGCCAGCGCGTCACGTGCCGCCGGCGGGACCTCGACGCAGCGGTCCAGGACGGACTCCGGAGCCCCCTTGGTGACCAGGCGTGAACGACCGTCCCCGTCCCGCACGAGGACCGAGATCATACGGCGCTCGTGATCGAAGGGAAGCACCGCGAGCCGTGTGCAGCCGTCCAGCGCGGACCGCGCGCCCGCGGCGGCCGGAGACCGCCACAGGGCCTGGTCCAGCGGACTCCCGCCGACGTCCTGAGCGTCCCGTGCCGCGTTCTCGGTACTGAGCAGCCCCCACCGTACGACCGCCTCGGAGCTGTGGCCGCCGGCGGGAACGGCTCGCATGTACTCGATGCGGCCCATGGTCAGCGTGCCGGTCTTGTCGGTGAACAGGACGTCGACATCGCCCAGGTCCTCGATGCAGACCAGCCGCTTGACCAGTACCTTGCGCCGGCTCATCCGGCGTGAACCGGCGGCCAGGCTGGTCGAGACGACGGCGGGCAGCAGCTGCGGGGTGATACCGACCGCGATCGCGAGCGAGAACAGCAGTGCGTCGATGATCGGCTTGTGCAGCGCGACGTTGATCACGAAGATCGAGGTCGTCAGCGCGCCCGCGACGTACACCAGCAGCAGGGAGAAGCGCCGCAGGCCGACCTGGAACTCGGTGTCGAGCGGGTGGGTGTCGAGCCCGGCGGCGATCTTGCCGAACTCGGCGCGCGCCCCGGTGGCCACCACCACCCCACGGGCGGCGCCGGTCCGGACGACCGTCCCCATGAGAGCGCACCCGGACAGTTCCGCCAGCGGCGCCCCGGCCGCGACCGCAGCGGGATTCTTGCCCACGGGCAGCGACTCGCCGGTCAGCACCGACTCGTCGCACTCCAGACCGGTGACCTCCAGCAGCCGCAGGTCGGCCGGCACGATGTCACCCAGACGCAGTTCCACCACATCACCGGGTACCAGTGCCGTGACATCCACCAGGGTCGCCCGGCCGTCCCGCAGGACCACCGTCTGGTGGTGGATCTGGGAGTGCAGCGCCTCGGCCGCCTTCTCGGCCCGGTACTCGTTGACGAATCCCAGGCCCACGGACGCGCTCACGATCACCCCGATGATCAGCGCATCGGCGCGCTCTCCGACCAGGAAAGACGCGACGGCGGCCGCCACCAGCAGTCCGAGCAGCGGCGAGCGCAGCTGATGCCACAACACGGGAAGCACCCGGGCACGGTGCGTGGCGACCGCGTTGGGGCCGAACTGCGCCTGCCGTCGCGCGGCCTCCGCGCCCCCCAGGCCCTCCCCGGCGACGACACCTAGCCCACGAAGGACATCGTCCCCCGACACCGCCGCCGCCGACACCACCCCGGGCGCGACCACGGGCGGCTGCGACGGAGCAATGACGCTCACCCGGCCCCGCCTCCAACGGAGGGTGGACCATCCGCCGGCGGGGGACACCGGCCGGCCTCACGAGCCCGGCACCGCCGTTTGGTCATCGCGTCGCCATCTCGGGATGTCATGCCCGGTGAGGACGCGGGGTCCGAAGACCAGAGCGCACTCCGGAAATCCAGCATCTCACGCGCCCGCTCCTCCTCGTCCCGAATGCCGATCATCCCTCTCGCCAGAGGCCGCCGAAGGACCTGTGTCCCCGCCCTCGGCCGCTTCGGCGTTCTCACAGATCGCGTCATGGACGTCGCGGATGAGGTGCTGTTGTGCCTCTGTAAGGCCGCAGGGCGTGGTCTCTCCGGAACCGGACTCGAAACGGTCGCCGCCGATGGCCAGGTCCCCGAAAACGCACCGGCTGGGGCCTCCCAGGGCGTACACGACAAGGGTGGCGATGCGGTTGAGCAGATGGGTGTCGGCGGGACCCCGGACGTCGCCGGCGTCGCCGTGGAGGCCGTGACCACCCCGTGTGGCCCGCTGTATGGCGAAGGCGGCGCCGGTGCCCTGGTCCGGGATGCCGTCGCGGAACCGGATCCCGCCGTCGGTTCGGATCAACGCGTAGATGCTGTTCATGAGAGCGCCTGGATTCGTGCGTCCGGTAGGCGTGATCCGCGAACGGCAAGGAGCCGCAGCGGTGTCGCGGCGTGAGGCAAGAAAGCGGGCCTGTCCGCTCGCCCTGTGGCCGTTTCCATCCTCCATCGATCCCGTGATGCGGGCCACCTTGCGGGGGCCGCATCTCACCGCGGGGACTTGCCCCGCGAGGCACCGGGTCCGCCTCTGCTGCCTGGCCGTTTCGGTCCGTCCGGAGGCCCGCCCGTCTGGGGCATGTGCGCCGACGACTCCTGCCTCGCGTGGTTCGTCTCCGCTCTTCACCACCGCGCTCGCCGAGGCGTACCGGCAGGGCCCGCACCGTCCAGGAGAGCGCCCCTGGTCACGGCTGCTGCTTCGCGCGGCCGGCTGAAGCCTGCTGAGTGTCCGCGCCGGAGCTGACCTGCCGCAGGGTCTGCTGAGGGCCGTGCCAGTCCAGGCACATCACGGTGGCATCATCCGCGAGCCGGCCCCCGGCGGCATCCCGGACCGCCGACGTCAGCGTCAGCGCCGTCTCCCGCGGGTGAAGATCCCGGGTGCGCTCCAGCAGGGCGGGCAGGTCGACGGCCTCGCCATGACGTTCGAGCATGCCGTCGGTCACCATGAGCAGACGGTCACCCGGGCGCAGGTCGACGTCCTGAACACGGTAGGGGTGGGGCACGGACACGGGCAGCCCGAAGGGATGGTCCACCTCGCAGACGATCGCTTCCGCAGCCCCCTCGCGCATGCGCAGTGGCCAGGGGTGGCCGGCATTGACGAGCTGGGCCCGACCGGTGTGGAGGTTGATGCGGAGCAGTTGCCCGGTGGCGTGACCGTGGCCGTGGTCGGCCAGGGCCTGGTCGGCCCGGTGGGCCTGCTCGGCCAGGCCGGCTCCTGCGCGGCGGGCGCCGCGCAGGGCGCTCACCAGCACCGTGGCGGCCAGGGCGGAACCGATGTCGTGGCCCATGGGGTCGGTCACCGACACGTGCAGGGTGTTGCGGTCCAGCGCGTAGTCGAAGGTGTCGCCGCTGAGGTCTTCGGAGGGCTCCAGGTGCCCGCACAACGTGAACTGCGCAGCCTCGCAGGACAGTGACGGGGGCAGCAGCTGGTACTGGATTTCAGCAGCCAACGTGGGGGGCCTGGAGCGTTTGCCCCAGGTGTAGAGGTCCGTGAAGCGTCCGTTGGCGATCACGATGTAGGCCAGGATGTGGGCGGCTTCCCCGACCTCGTCGAGGACGTCGTCGCCGGGGTCGGTGGGCAGCAGCAGTTCCAGCAGCCCGATGGCGTCCCCCCGGTTGGTGACCGGCACGATCACCCGCTGTCCCTGGCCGGTCGCCTCCTGGTACAGCCGCTGGGTACGGATCACCTGCTCGTAGACGCTGCCGAACATGGGGATCCGCTGTGCTTCCTGCTCACCCTCCACGCCGACGGCGGTGGCCAGCCGTGCCACCGCCTTGCCCGTCAGGTCCACGATGAGGAACGACACCTTCGTGGCCCCGAAACGCCGCCGGAGATCCTCAGCGACCACCGCGACGGCGTCCACCGGCGCCGCCCTCTCCGCTGCGGTCAGCAGCCGGGGAAGGCCACTCTGCCTGCTGCTCACGACCACGGCCCCTTCCACCGGCCCCTCCTACAGCTTGGGAACCGTCACAGCAGGCGTCAATCCGTGCGTGATGCCGGTCGGGGGTCGAGCTGGGCGTACACGGAGATGAATCGTCCTCGGCGCCCGCCTGGGACCGCCGCCGTCCGGGCGCCGGCTCCGGTTGCCATCGGCGGGTGCTCAGCGCTTTCTGGAAGAGCGGGTGGAACGGCCCGTTCATCCAGGAGGAGCGCACGATGGCGCAACCGGTAAGCAGGCCGACGATCAGCGCTGAGCAGTTCAGCCGAGTGTGTGACGAGATCAGGAGCACGGCGGCGCCCGAGCAGAGCGCCCAGTCCGTCCGGGACTGCGCCCTGCGCATAGTGCAGACCCTGGGTCTGGCGCTGTCCACGGATGACCTGAGCAGACTCCTCGCCGAACTCATGGCCCCCGGGGCGGCCCCACCCCGAGGGAGCCCTCACTACACCCGAGAGGCCATTCTGGACATGCCTGACGAACAGCCGGGAGAAGACGAAGGTCCGGTCAGGTAGAGCGGCCGGAACGACTCGTCGCGTCCACGGCTCGCCTGAGGGGGCTTTCCACAGGGATGCCGTCCGGTCCGCGGGCCGGCCCGGGACGCTCACTTGGAACTCGGACAGTGGCGCGTGGGACCGCGTTGATCCCGGAGGGTGCAAACCCTTGCCCGGCGCGGCCGCCCGGCAGCGTGCAGTGGTCGGTCCCTGCGGCACCCGCCGAGGCCGACGCCCTCCCCTTTCTCCGGGGAGCGGTGCAGGAGCGCCTGCACGAGCAGCCGACCCGCCGCACGAAGGCACCCCCCGGTGCGAAGTACTCTCCCGATGAGTTCACGCACTTCCCCGATCAGCGAGCCGATCACGATACGGAGGGCCGTCGCGCGGGATGCCAAACGGCTCACGCGGCTCGTGCGTGGCTCAGGCGCCTACGAGGGCAAGTACGCAGCCGCGGTCGCGGGCTACCGGGTCGGCCCTGACTACATCGAGGCCCACCGCACCTTTGTGGCCGTCGGCGCCGACGAACACGGAGGCCGGGTCCTCGGGTTCTACGCGCTCGTCCTCGCTCCACCGGAGCTCGACCTGCTGTTCGTCGCCGACGAAGTGCAAGGGCGGGGTATCGGACGGCTGCTCGTGGCGCACATGCAGTCCGAGGCACGTGCCGCCGGGCTCGACCGTGTCAAGGTCGTGTCACATCTTCCCGCGAAGGACTTCTACCACCGCGTCGGTGCGGTGCGCAGCGGGACCGCGCTCGCGAACCCGCCCGCCGTGATGTGGGACCGTCCCGAGTTCGAGTTCCGCATCCTTCCGGAATGACGAGGTGTGCCGGTTCACGGGGCACCGGCTTCGCCTGCACGGTGGCCCGCATGCCGGAGCCGCTGGACGCCGCGCCGCTCGATCGGACACTCGCCCCTCGACGACCCTGATCGCCCCAGCCGAAGCGGCGAGGCCGGGGGAGGGCAGGACGTCAGGGTGTCGGTTCGATGACCTGTTGGGTGCCGATGACGGCGAGGAGGTCGAGGGCGTCGGCGCTGTCGGTGCCGACTGCGGGGGTGAACCAGAGCAGTCGCTGCCGGCCGTCTTCGCTGAACAGGTTGAGGCAGTTGACCTCGATCAGGCCGAGCGCGGGGTGGTTGAGGCGTTTGCGGTCGTCGCGCCGGAAGGCCACGTCGTGGTCGGCCCACAGGGCGGCGAATTCGGGAGAGGCGCCGAGCAGCGAGCCGATCATCGAGCTGGCTTCGGTGTCCTTGGCGTCTCGTCTGGCGGCGGCTGCGCGCAGGTCTGCGACGAAGGCGCGGGACTGCTTCGCATGGTCGGCTGCGGGGTACAGGTGCCGGGCGGCGGGGTCGGTGAACCATCGGTGGACGAAGCTGGCCCGGGAGCCCCGGAAGCCGGAGTGGTCCCCGAGCAGCGCCACTGCGAGCGGGTTCTGTACCAGAGTGACGTGCAGGTCGGTGATGACCTGCGCGGGTGTCGACGTCAGACGAGTGAGCAGGTCGAGCATGCCGGGGTGGACGTGCGAGGCGGCTGAGCCGTGCACGGGCACCGGTCGGTCCGCCAGGTGGTAGAGGTAGTCGCGCTCGTCAGCGGTCAGGCGCAGTGCCCTCGCCAGCGCGGCGATCATCTGCTCGGAGGGCTGGGACCCGGCTCCGCGTTCGAGTTCGTTGTAGTAGTCCACCGAAACTCCGGCGAGCTGCGCGACCTCATCGCGGCGCAGCCCGGGCACCCGGCGCCGGGGGCCGGACGGCAGTCCCACGTCGGCGGGACGGATGCGCTCACGCCGGGAACGCAGGAAGACCCCCAGCTCGGTGTGTCTCACAGAACCCATGCCTCCCATTCTGCGTCCGGCCGCACCACGGACACAGGGGATGACATCCCCTGGTTCCGCAGGCCGGAGCCCCCGCATCGTGGAGGACATGGCTACGAATCACACCACTCCGGCGGCCCTACGGGTCGCTGTCGTCACCGGCGGATCGCGCGGCATCGGCCGGGCGGTCTCCCATCGGCTCGCTCTGGACGGCCTGGCCGTCGTCGTGAACTACGCCCGGGACGCGGCCTCCGCCGAGGAGACGGTGGCGGCGATCAGCGCCGCCGGCGGCCGGGCGATCGCGGTACAGGCGGACGTGGCGGACGAGAAGGAGGTCGCCGCGCTGTTCGACCGGACGGAGGAGGAGTTCGGCGGTGTGGACGTCGTGGTGAACTCGGCCGGCCGGATGGCCCTGGCGCCCATCGCCGAACTGGACCTGGCGGCGCTCGACGCCATGCATCGCACCAACATCCGCGGCACCTTCGTCGTGGCCCAGCAGGCCGCCCGGCGACTGCGCCCGGGCGGTTCGTTCGTGGGGTTCTCGACGTCCGTGGTGGGCACGCAGTTCCCGACCTACGGCGCGTACGCGGCGAGTAAGGGCGCCGTCGAGTCGATGACCATGGTCCTTGCCCGGGAGCTGCGCGGGCGGGACATCACCGTGAACACCGTCGCCCCGGGCCCCACGTCCACGGACATGTTCCTCGAAGGCAAGACGCCCGAGCAGATCGACCGGCTCGCCAAGACCCCGCCGCTGGAGCGGCTGGGCACCCCGCAGGACATCGCCCAGGTGGTCGCCTTCCTCACCAGCCCGGCAGGGCACTGGGTGAACGGCCAGATCCTGCGCGCCAACGGGGGCATGGTGTGACCGGCTCCTGACCACTCCGGCGCCGCCCGAGGAGCGACCCATGGCCGGACGCCCTCGGACCACATGCCTCCGCTTCACGGAAGAAACCCGCTCGACCGGAATCCCACTCAGGGAGAGACACCCATGCCCTTCGCCCACTTCAAGGTTCCCGCGGGCACCGTCACCGCCGAGGACAAGAAGAAGATCATCGAGCGCACCACCGACCTGTACGCGGAGATCTACGGTGAGCGGGCCCGCCCCCACACCCTCGTACTGATCGACGAGGTCGTCGACGGCGGCTGGGGCTTCGGCGGCACCGTCCTGACCGCCGCCATGCTCGACGAGGACGCCTGACCCCCCGTCCCTTGTCGGGTTGCCTGGAACGCAACGATGCCTCCAGGCAACCCGACTGCAGGCTCTAGAAGAAGCCCAGCTTCTTCGGCGAGTAGCTCACCAGCAGGTTCTTCGTCTGCTGGTAGTGCTCCAGCATCATCTTGTGCGTCTCGCGGCCGATGCCCGACTGCTTGTAGCCGCCGAACGCCGCGTGAGCCGGGTAGGCGTGGTAGCAGTTGGTCCAGACGCGACCCGCCTGGATCGCGCGGCCCGCGCGATAGGCGGTGTTGGCGTCCCGCGTCCACACGCCCGCGCCGAGGCCGTACAGCGTGTCGTTCGCGATCTTGATGGCGTCGTCGAAGTCGCCGAAGGAGGCCACCGAGACGACCGGGCCGAAGATCTCCTCCTGGAAGACGCGCATGCGGTTGTCGCCCTCGAAGATGGTGGGCTGGACGTAGTAGCCGCCCTTCAGCTCGCCGTCGTACTCGACGCGTTCCCCGCCGGTGAGGACCTTGGCGCCCTCCTGGCGGCCGATGTCCAGGTAGGAGAGGATCTTCTCCAGCTGGTCGTTGGAGGCCTGCGCGCCGATCATCGTGTCCGTGTCCAGGGGATGCCCCGGCTTGATCTGCCGGGTACGGGCCACGGCCGCCTCGACGAACTCCGCGTAGTGGCCGCGCTGGACCAGCGCCCGCGAGGGGCAGGTGCACACCTCGCCCTGGTTGAGCGCGAACATCGTGAAGCCCTCGAGCGCCTTGTCCCGGAAGTCGTCGTCGTGCGCCCAGACGTCGTCGAAGAAGATGTTCGGGGACTTGCCGCCCAGCTCCAGGGTGACCGGCTTGATGTTCTCCGAGGCGTACTGCATGATCAGCCGCCCGGTCGTGGTCTCCCCGGTGAACGCCACCTTCGCCACCCGCGGGCTCGACGCCAGCGGCTTGCCCGCCTCCACGCCGAAGCCGTTCACGATGTTCAGTACGCCCGGCGGCAGCAGGTCGGCGATCAGGCTCATCCAGTAGTGGATGGACGCCGGGGTCTGCTCCGCGGGCTTGAGCACGACCGCGTTGCCCGCGGCGATCGCCGGCGCGAGCTTCCAGGCGGCCATCAGGATCGGGAAGTTCCACGGGATGATCTGCGCCACCACCCCGAGCGGCTCGTGGAAGTGGTAGGCGACCGTGTCGTCGTCGATCTCGCCCAGCGAACCCTCCTGCGCGCGGATGGCGCCCGCGAAGTAGCGGAAGTGGTCGATGGCGAGCGGGATGTCGGCCGCCAGCGTCTCCCGCACCGGCTTGCCGTTCTCCCAGCTCTCGGCCACCGCGAGGGGCTCGAGGTGAGCCTGCATCCGGTCGGCGATCTTCAGCAGGATGTCGGACCGCTGCGCCACCGGCGTACGGCCCCACCCGGGCGCTGCCGCGTGCGCCGCGTCCAGCGCCAGCTCCACGTCCTCCGCGGTGCCGCGCGCGATCTCGGTGAACGGCTGTCCGTTGACCGGCGACGGGTTCTCGAAGTACTGCCCGCGCGTCGGCGGCACGTACTCCCCGCCGATGAAGTGGTCGTAGCGCGCCTGGTAGGAGACGATCGCGCCCTCGGTGCCGGGCGCCGCGTAACGGGTCATGCTGGTCTGCCTCCCGGTGAAGCGCTGCCCGCCGTTGGGCAGCTTCCGGCGCGAGGCTAGGCGGGCGGACGTTGCACCTACGTTGCGGCATCTACGGTCGCGGCACCTGCGTCGTGCGCCGCGTCGGCGGTATGGAAGGTCGGCGGGCCCGTACCGGTGGCAGGGCGGGCCCGGCCGGCAGGCTCAGCTCGGCCTCCAGCGCGGCCAGCCGCGCCCGCACCGGAGCCGAGGGACGCACCGCCGCCAGGGCACGCCACACCTCCACGTCGTCCTCCCCCCACGGCGCGTGCGCCCAGTCGGCCAGCAGGTCGGGGTCGCGGTGGGCGATCAGCCCCGTCCGCAGGCCGTCGGTCAGCCGCGTGCGGAGCCGCACGACCGCCGGGGCCTGGGAGCCCGGCAGCAGCGGACCGGTGTACGCCGCCAGCGCCGACGTGAGCGCACCCGCCCGCAGCCGCCGCTCCACCACGGTGGCGTCGGACTCGACCGCCACCGTCAGCCGGTACGGCCGCGAGGCGAGCAGCCCGGGACCCACCAGCCGCCGCAGCCGGGCCAGTTCGGCGCGCAGCGTCACCGGGGTCACCGACTCGTCCTCGTAGAGCGCGCACAGCAGCTCGTCCCCGGTCAGGCCCTCGGGGTGGCGGGCGAGCAGAACGAGGATCTCACTGTGCCGGCGGCTGAGCCGTATCCGGTGTCCCTCCAGACGCAGTTCGGCCTCGTCGCGGCCCAGCGCGCTCAGCACGGCGGTGTCCTCGGTCCGCCGGGGCGGGGCGAGGAGCGCCAACTGCGACTCGGCCGCCCGCGCCACCGCCCGTACGAAGCCCAGACTGTGCGGATGCGCCAGCCCGTCGCCCCCGGTGATGTCCACGGCGCCGAGGACCCGACCGGTGTGCGGATCGTGCACCGGTGCGGCGGCGCAGGTCCACGGCTGCACCCGCCGTATGAAGTGCTCCGCCGCGAACACCTGCACCGGCCGGCCCAGGGCGACCGCGGTCCCCGGCGCGTTGGTGCCGACCGCCGTCTCCGACCAGCGTGCCCCCGGCACGAAGTTCATCCGGTCGGCCAGGCGCCGGGTCGCCGGGTGCCCCTCCACCCACAGCAGCCTGCCATGGGCGTCGCACACCGCCAGCAGGTGCTCGCCGTCGGCTGCGAACGTCCCCATCAGCTCCCGGAACAGCGGCATCACCCGGGCCAGCGGATGCTCGGCCCGGTAGGCGCCGAGGTCGCCGTCGGTCAGCTCCACGCTCGCGGTGCCGTCCGGGCCCACGCCGGCTCGGGCGCTGCGCCGCCAGGACTCGGCCACCACCGACCGCACCGGGCGCGGCACCGTGCCGGCCCTGGTGAACGTCTCGTGCGCCCGGCGCAGCGCCCGCACGCGCTCGGCGGGGTCGGTCCCCGGTTCCAGGGCCACCCATGGATCGGTCACTCGTCCTCCCCGGACGACGAAAAGGCTGCGCCCATCGTCACGCGCCCTGCCGGTACGGACAACCGGTCCGTCCGATGCGCCTAGGCGATATTGACCAGTCTGATGTAGCGGACCCAGTCCCACGCGGGCCCCGGATCGGTGTGGTCGGTGCCGGGCACCTGGTAGTGGCCGATGATGTGCTCCCTGTCCCTGGGGATCCCGTACCGGGCGCAGATCGCCGCCGTCAGTCTGGCGGACTGCTCGTAGAGGGCGTCGGTGAAGTAGGCGGGCTGGTCCTCCCAGCCCTCGTGCTCGATGCCGATGCTGCGGGTGTTGTAACCCCAGTTGCCCGCGTGCCAGGCGATGTCCGCCTCCCGGACGCACTGGGCGACGTGCCCGTCCGCGGAGCGGACGACGTAGTGCGCGGACACCTGCCTCTGCGGGTCGCGGAAGATCGCCAGGGTGTCGGCGTACGTCTCCTCCGTGACGTGGATGATCACACGGTCGACGGTGTAGGACCCCGGGCGGGTGGAGGAGGTGTAGTTGCCGGAGTAGGCCGGCTGCCATTCGGTCGGCGGGTAGTCGTCGGCTTCCCGCGCACCCGCGCGGGTGGCGGGGAGCAGTGCGAGGGGGACGGCGGCGAGGGCCGCGCCCTTCAGGAGGCGTCGTCTGTCGAGGTGTGGTCCGGGCCGGTCGGTGTCCATCGGCTGCTGCCTTTCGGAGGCGGGTGTGGGGGGCATCGCTTGCCGGTGCGAGCAGAACGATGGCGACGTGATCGCCCGGCCGGCGAAGCGACACGCGTCCAGCACACCGAATGCGCGCGAGTGGCGGCTGGATGGCGGGTGCCGAGGGGCGGTGCGGGTGGTGCGGCCGGCCGTTGCATTGCTCCCCCGATGCGTGTCGGCGCACTCCCACTCGGCGTGGAGGCGCTCCCTCGTTCCGCGGGCGCACCGCCGCGAACGGACCGGCGGCTGCGCCTCGTGCGAATCACGTTACGGCGTGGGGGAGTTGGGCAGAAGGGCGTGCCGTGGATCCGTGGACAGGGCGCGATCTGTGGACAACTGGGCCACCCGATCGGGTGAGATCGGCCCGCCGGGACGAGCCGCCGGACCCTTTGTCCCGCGCTGGGGGGCGCTGCCCGGGAGAACCGTCGGAGCCCGGGTCTGCCGAACCGTCAGAGCCGAGTCTGCCGGGCCCGTCGCGCCGTCAGAGTCGTGCCTGGCGGACTGTCAGAGCCGCTCCGCCACCGCCGCCGGATCGTCGAGAACCGTACGGACGACCGAGTGCGCGGCGCCCAGCAGCGGGCCTTCGGAGCCCAACCCGGACACCGTCACCGGGCAGGCCGGTCCCGTCGTACGGCCTGTCAGTTCGGCTTCCAGGGAGGGCAGCAGCCAGGGGGAGAGGGCTGCGAGGGCGCCGCCCAGGACGACCGTCTCGGGGTCGAGGAGGTTGACGGCCCCGGTCAGGGCGATGCCGAGAGCCGTACCGGCGTCCCGCAGCGCCTGCCGGACGGCCTCGTCGCCCTTCTCGGCCCGGTCCGCGAGCAGGCCGACCCGGTCCTCCTCGCGCGGCTCCAGCCCGGCCGCGCGCAGCACCGCCTCCTCACCGGCGTACTGCTCCAGACAGCCGCGCCCCCCGCACGCGCAGGCGGGCCCGTCCGGGTGCACGGGCACATGGCCCAGCTCACCCGCGAAGCCCCGCCTGCCGCGCAGCAGCTGCCCGTCCACCACGACCGCGGCGCCGATGCCGATCTCGGCCGAGACGTGCAGGAAGTCGTGCGGGGTGCCGGTGCCGAGCCACAGCTCGGCCAGCGCACCGAAGTTCGCCTCGTTGTCCACGCTCAGGGGTATGCCGCCGGGGAGCAGGGCGCCCAGGTCCGTGTCGTGCCAGTCGAGGTTCGGGGCGCGTACGACCGTACGGCCGTCGCGGGCCACCAGTCCGGGCACCGCGACCGCGAGTCCGGCGGGCCACAGACCCTCACCGTCCGCGGCGGCCACCACCTGGTGGACCAGCTCCGTCAGCTCCGCGATCACCGGCCCGGGAGCGCGGCCCCGGTTCACGCCGTGCCGCACGGCCCGCGCCCGCAGGGTGCCGCGCAGGTCGACCGCGCACACGGCCAGATGGTCGACGCCGATCTCCGCGCCTATGCCCGCCGGGCCGCGCCCGCTGACCGCGAGCGCCGAACCGGGCCGGCCCACCCGGCCCGGCCGTTCCGGACCCAGCTCCTCCAGCAGTCCCCAGCGGATCAGTTCGTCCACGAGGGACGACACCGCCGCCCGCGTCAGACCGATGCGCGAGGCGACCGCGGCCCGCGACAGGGGACCCTCCGAGCCGACGGCGTGCATCACCCGGGACAGGTTGCGGCGCCGCATGCCCTGCTGGGTGTCCGGCAGGGAGCGGCCCGGGCCGGATGGGCGGCCGTCGTGCAGCGGTGCGGTCATGCCTCCGTCAGTCCTCGGTGTCTGCGGCCGGCCCGGCTCCGGGCCGGGTTCAGTGCGCGTCCGTTCCCCGTTCCAGCAGCGGGGCCGCGTCGGAGAGTACCCCGCTGATCCGGTCGAGTGTCGCCTGGTCCCGCTCCACGGCCTCCAGCACCGGGCCCGCGGCGGTGTTCCAGCGGCGGGCCACCGCGGCCGGGTCCTCACCGGTCAGCAGACCCGCCGCCTGCGCAGCCGCGCCGAGGGCCACCAGTTCCCTGGCCTCGGGCACCTGGACGGGCCGACCCGACAGCCGCCGTACCGTCTGCTGCCAGGCGGTTCCGCGGGCTCCGCCGCCGATCAGCAGCAGCGGGGTGGTGCGGTCCGCGTCCTCGTCCAGCACCAGGTCGAGCGCGCCGAGCAGTGCGTGCACCGCGCCGTCGTAGGCCGCCTGCAGCAGCTGGCCGCCGGTCGTGTCGTGCCGCAGACCGTGCAGCAGGCCGGAGGCGTTCGGCAGGTTCGGGGTGCGCTCGCCGTCCAGGTAGGGCAGCAGGGTGACGGCGGTGCCGGGCTCGACCGCCTCGCGGTCCAGGCCCAGCAGGGCCGCCACGCGGTCCACGGCGAGCGTGCAGTTCAGGGTGCAGGCCAGCGGCAGCCAGTCCCCGTGCGCGTCGGCGAAGCCCGCCACCGTCCCGGTCGGGTCGGCCGGGCGGTGCCGGGAGACGGCGTACACCGTGCCCGACGTGCCGAGGCTCAGCACCGGCGTGCCCGGCCGCAGCCCCAGACCGAGCGCGGCCGCCGCGTTGTCACCGGTGCCGGGCGCCACGAGGGTGCCCTTGGAGAACGGCAGGTCGTGACCGCCGCGCACGGTGCCCGCCACCTCACCGGGCCGCACCGCGCGGGGCAGCAGCGCCGGGTCGAGCCCGACGTGCGCCAGCGTCTCCTCGTCGTACGCCTCCGTCCCGGACGCCCACCAGCCGGTGCCCGAGGCGTCGCCGCGGTCGGTGGTTCCCTGGCCGGTGAGGCGCTCGGTGAGGTAGTCGTGAGGGAGCCGCACCGCCCGGGTGGCACGGACGGCCTCCGGCTCGTGCTCGGCCAGCCACGCCCACTTCGTCACCGTGAACGACGCCCCGGGCACGCTGCCGGTGCGCTCGGCCCAGGCCTTAGGGCCGCCCAGCTCCTCCACGAGCCGGCGGGCCTGCGGCGCCGAGCGGACGTCGTTCCACAGCAGCGCGGGCCGCACCGGCTCGCCCCGCTCGTCCAGGGTGACCAGGCCGTGCTGCTGGCCGCCGATCGACACCGCGGCGGCCTCGTGCGCCGGCTCGCCGCACTGGCGCAGCGCCTCGCACAGCGCGTCCCACCACTGACGCGGATCACTCTCCCGGCCCGCACCGGCGGACACGGTGTGCGGCGCCTGGCCGCTCGCCACGACCCTTCCGGTCGCCGCGTCGACGACCAGCGCCTTCGTGGACTGGGTGGACGTGTCCACACCGACGACGAGCGGACCCTCGGCTGCTGACATCGGGCTCTCCTGTTCCGCGGCTCTGCGAGGCCTGCCGCCAAAGACACTTTGTCGGCAAAGACACCTTGTCTCTTCCCAGAGGTGCTCCGGCATACTAATTTGTAAACGGCCATGACGAAATAGCACGCAGCAAGGAGCCACGGCATGAGCTACCAGCCCACCCCCGAGGACAGGTTCACCTTCGGACTGTGGACCGTCGGCTGGCAGGGACGGGACCCGTTCGGCGACGCCACCCGCCGCGCCCTCGACCCGGTCGAGACGGTGCAGCGCCTGGCCGAGCTCGGCGCCTTCGGGGTCACCTTCCACGACGACGACCTGATCCCCTTCGGATCCACCGAGACCGAGCGCGAGTCCCACATCAAGCGCTTCCGCCAGGCTCTGGACGCGACCGGCCTGACCGTGCCGATGGCCACCACGAACCTCTTCACGCACCCCGTCTTCAAGGACGGCGCGTTCACCGCCAACGACCGCGACGTCCGCCGCTACGCGCTGCGCAAGACGATCCGCAACATCGACCTCGCCGTCGAGCTGGGAGCGAAGACGTACGTCGCCTGGGGCGGCCGCGAGGGCGCCGAGTCCGGTGGCGCCAAGGACGTGCGCACCGCGCTCGACCGCATGAAGGAGGCCTTCGACCTCCTCGGCGAGTACGTCACCTCCCAGGGCTACGACATCCGCTTCGCCATCGAGCCCAAGCCCAACGAGCCGCGCGGCGACATCCTGCTGCCGACCGTGGGCCACGCGCTGGCCTTCATCGAGCGCCTGGAGCGCCCGGAGCTGTACGGCGTCAACCCCGAGGTCGGCCACGAGCAGATGGCCGGGCTCAACTTCCCGCACGGCATCGCGCAGGCCCTGTGGGCGGGCAAGCTCTTCCACATCGACCTCAACGGCCAGTCCGGCATCAAGTACGACCAGGACCTGCGCTTCGGCGCCGGCGACCTGCGGGCCGCCTTCTGGCTCGTCGACCTCCTGGAGAGCGCCGGTTACGCGGGCCCGAAGCACTTCGACTTCAAGCCGCCGCGGACCGAGGACCTCGACGGCGTGTGGGCGTCGGCGGCGGGCTGCATGCGCAACTACCTCATCCTGAAGGAGCGCGCGGCCGCCTTCCGCGCCGACCCGGAGGTCCAGGAAGCGCTGCGCGCCTCGCGGCTGGACCAGCTGGCCCAGCCGACCGCGGCGGACGGCCTCGAGGCCCTGCTCGCCGACCGCGGCGCCTTCGAGGACTTCGACGTGGAGGCGGCCGCCGCGCGCGGGATGGCCTTCGAGCGGCTCGACCAGCTGGCGATGGACCACCTGCTGGGGGCGCGGGGCTGATCACCCACGCGCGCGTGCGGGTGCGCGCGCGGCTTCGGCGGGCTGAACGGCTTCGCGTGATGAGTTGCGACGGAATCGCACCGTCCATGACGTGAGCCGGTATCAGCTTCCGCGCGCGGGTGGTGTCGTGACCGGACGGCGGTGACTGTGGAGGGCATGTCGCCGCCGCCCGTCCCACCCGATCCGCCCGACCGGCCGGGCGGTGCCCCGCCACCCGGCGGTTTCGGACCGCCGCCCGGGGGCTACGGCCCGCCCGCGGCCTGTGAGCCGGAAGCGACCTGGCCGGCGCCGTCCGTCCCGCTCGGGCGGCGGGGCCGTGGCCCGCTGTTCGCCGCAGTGGCGGTCCTGGCGGCCGCCGCGGCCGTCCTCGCCGTGGTGCTGTGGGCCTCGGGGGGACACGGCCCGGGTGACGGCAAGGGGCCGGCTGCGGGAGACACGAGCGCGAGCCGCTCTCCCCGGCCCTCCTCGGGCCTGCCCACCGGGCCGCCCGGCCGGCTGCCGTCGGGGCTGCCGACCGGACTCCCCTCCGGGTTGCCCTCGCTACTGCCCTCGGGCTTGCCTTCGGGCCTGTCCTCCGCTCTGCCGAGGAACCTGAGGACGCTCCTGCCCTCCCTCCCCGGCGAACGGTCCTGAAGCGCCCCTCAGAGGCCTTCGGGCACTCGGACGTACGTCACGGTCGTCCGGATCCCGCTGTCCACGAGCCGGCCCTGGGCGTCGAACGCCCCGGCACCGTCGGTCATCCCGAAGTCGTTGTCGTCGATGAGGGCGAGCGTGTCGTGGTCCACGCGCGCGACGCCCTCGATCTTCTCCGGCACCCCGCTCACCCGGTCCAGGTCGACGACGAGCCGCTTGCGCAGCACCGGCACCCCCGCGGCGGCGGGGTCGTCCAGCTGCTCCAGGGACGGCGAGGTCGTGTCGTCGTCCCAGCGGCCGCCGAGGATGTCGGCGTCGCGGCCCAGCCGGACCACCTGCAGCCGGGCCGCCCTGTCGGTCCGTTCCTCCACCAGCAGCCGGTCACCGCCGACGGCCACCACCGAGGAGATCTTCAGCTCCGAAGTGTCGTCCTCTCCGGGGTCGACGACGTCGACCGGGTCGAAGCGGTAGGCGTATTCGGCGGTGACGGCCTTCTTCTTCGGGGAGAAGCGCAGCAGCCGGGTCGTGCGCGAGGCGTCCCCGGCGCCCGCGTCGGGCAGCGACAGCGGGCTCTGCAGGGCCAGTACGAGGTCACCGCCCGGAAGCTGCGCCAGCCCTTCGAAGCCGCGGTTGGCCTTGCGGTGCAGCAGGACGGAGGGCAGCGCCTCCACCACCGGGTAGCCGGCGCCGGTGAGGTGCAGTCCCCGGGGCACGTAGCGGGTGAGTACCCTCCCGCGCGCGGACACGTGGATCAGTGAGGGGCCGTACTCGTCCACGAGCCAGAAGGTGCCGTCGCCGGCCCGCACGATGCCCTCGGTGTCCAGGCCGTCCGGGTCGTACGGCAGCGCGGTGGAGGCGTCGTAGGTGTACGGCGCCTCGTCGCGGCTCTTCTGGTTCGGCAGCCCGGTGACGGCCTGGCCCGAGGAGGTGGTCAGGGGTATGGCGTCGACCACCTTCACCGCGTCACCGGCGACGCGGATCCGCACGATCGCGGGGTCGAACCCCGGCACCGGGAACGTCCGGCGCTTCTTGCCGTCCACCTTGATCTGGCCGTTGGGACCGCGGTCGGTCACCGTCCAGTACTCCCCCTTGCGGCCCGCCGGGTAGATGTCGCTGCCGATCCCGCCGAGCTTCACTCCGTGGTCGTCGTCCACGCTGCCCGGCAGCAGCGCGTTGCTGAACGGGCCCAGCGGGATCTCGCCCAGGGTCGCCGTCCGGATGACACGGGCGTTCTCCGACGGCGCCGCCATGGCCGGTCCCGCGGCCACGAGGGCGGCGGCCAGCGCCAGGGGCAGGCCTCGGGTGACGGTGCGGTGGACGCGGCGCCGTCCGGTGGCGTGCGGTGACATCGGACCTCCTGGGAACAACTTCGTTGACTGTGGCCAGATTTGAGGCCCGGACGGAACACCGTGCGACCTCCGTGTGAACACGCGGCGTCCGCCCCTCGGCGGGTCGTTCCGGCCGGGAGGCGGCCGCCGCCGTCAGACGTCCGTGCCGAACGGGTCCCCGGTGCCGAGCCGCGCCGTGACCACGGCCGTCGCCGGATTCCGGTCGGCAGCACCGGCCGGCAACCAGCGGCCGTCCTCGTCGCGGTACGGCCACCAGCGGTCGTCCCGGCCGAGGCGCAGCTGAACGCCCTCGCCGTGGACGGTCCACCGGTTGCCGCTCTGCCGGAACGCCGGCCGGTCATCCGACTCCCAGGCCGCCTCCAGGGCCGCACGCGCGCGTGCCAGCGCCGCGCCCTCCACCCGCCACTCCTCGTCGAGCACGGCCAGGGCCGGGGCGCCGCCGGCCCGCCAGGCACGGACAGCTGCCGACAACCCCTTCCGGCCTCGCCCCGAACCCTCGGCGAGCCGGCCGGCGACGGCGCCGGGCGCCTTGCCTGCGGCGAGCCGCACCGCGTCCTCGCCGACGGACCCGTCCACGACTACCGCCCCCCGCTCGTGCAGAGCCTGACCGAGCAGCCGGTGCGCTTCCACGGCCGTACACGCCGCCAGGTACGCCAGCGCCGTGGGATCGATTCCGGGCGGCGGTGCCGTGTCGGTGCCGAAGGACGCGGGTTCGCCGGGTGACTCGGGAAGGCCGGGCACAGGCGGCACCGGGGGCAGGCCGCCGGCCGCCGCCCAGGCCTCCGCGGCGTCCACGCCCTCGGCCGGCACGCCGGGGGAGAGTGCGCTTCGCCGGTGCAGCTCCCGCAGGAACATGCCCTGTGTCCGGCCGCGCAGGAGCAGCAGCACGAACGGATCCTCGTCCAGCAACCGCGCCACCTGGTGGCACAGGGCGGCGGTGTGCGCGCAGTGGTCCCAGGTCCCGCAGTCGCACTCCGGTTCCAGGTCCGGCGTACCCGGAAGGAGGTCCACTCCGCGGATCGCCGCGTCCTCGACCAGATGGGGCGGCAGTTCCCCGTCGAGGAGCGCGGCCAGGTGTCCCGCCTGCTCGACGGTCAGGTCCAGAAACCGGACCCACCGCTCCTCCGGGAGCTCGGGCACGAGCACGTCGGCGCGGTGTCCCACCCCGTCCGGCTCGCGGACGACGGCGGTGACACGTCCCGGCCGCACGGTCACCGCACCCACGCCGCCCGCGCGCGCGAGCCGGCGCCCCGCCTTCACCGCGGCGGAGTCCAGAGCCGCCTCCTCCAACGCCGCCAGCCAGGCGCGGCCCCACCAGGTCCGCGCGAATTCTCGCCCGCGCAGGGGCGGCAGTGCCGCGAACGTACGCTCAGGGTGCCGGTCGTGCTCGTGTTCGCCACCGTTCATCGCGCCTCCCCGCGCAGCTCCACCAGTGCGGCCAGTTCGGCGTCCGTCAGGTCCGTCAGCGTGGGCTCCGTGGCGCCGAGCACGGCGTCCGCGAGTTCCCGCTTGCGCCCGAGCATGTCCGCGATGCGGTCCTCGACCGTTCCCTCGGCGATCAGCCGGTGCACCTGGACCGGGCGGGTCTGCCCGATGCGGTACGCGCGGTCGGTGGCCTGCTCCTCCACCGCGGGGTTCCACCAGCGGTCGTAGTGCACGACATGCTCGGCCCGGGTGAGGTTCAGGCCCGTGCCCGCCGCTTTCAGGGACAGCAGGAACACGGGCGCCTCGCCGGCCTGGAAGCGGCGCACCATCGCCTCCCGCTCGGCGACGGGGGTGCCGCCGTGCAACAGATGGGAAGGCACTCCACGGGCCGTCAGATGCCGGGCGAGCAGGCGGGCCATGTGCACGTACTGCGTGAAGACCAGCACGCCCGACTCCTCGGCGAGGATGGTGCCGAGCAGTTCGTCCAGCAGTTCCAGTTTCCCCGAGCGACCCGCGAGCCTCGGTTCGTCCTCCTTGAGGTACTGCGCCGGGTGGTTGCAGATCTGCTTCAGCCCGGTCAGCAGCTTCATGATCAGGCCCCGGCGGCCCATGTCGTCGGCGTCCGCGATCCGGTCGAGCGTCTCGCGGACCAACGCCTCGTACAGGGCCGCCTGCTCGGGCGTCAGGGCGACCGGATGGTCGGTCTCGGTCTTCGGCGGCAGCTCCGGCGCGATGCCCGGATCCGACTTCCGGCGCCGCAGCAGGAAGGGCCGCACCAGCCCTGCGAGCCGCTCCGCGGCGGCGGGGTCCCGGCCGCCCTCGACGGGCTGCGCGTACCGCGCGCGGAAGGAGCCGAGGCGGCCGAGCAGCCCCGGAGTGGTCCAGTCGAGGATCGCCCACAACTCCGTGAGGTTGTTCTCCACCGGTGTGCCCGTGAGTGCCACGCGCGCGCGTGCGCCGATGGAACGCAGTGCCCGTGCGGTCGCCGCGTACGGATTCTTCACGTGCTGCGCCTCGTCGGCGACCACCAGGCCCCAGGGCACTCCGGCGAGCCGTTCGGCGTCCAGGCGCATCGTGCCGTAGGTGGTGAGGACGAACTCGCCGTCCGTCAGGGCCGCGAGACCGCGTCCGGGTCCGTGGTACCTGCGGACGGGGACACCCGGCGCGAACCGCTCGATCTCGCGCTGCCAGTTGCCGAGCAGGGACGCCGGGCAGACCACCAGGGCCGGACCGGCCGACGAGAGGTCCGTCTGCCGGTGCAGATGGAGAGCGATCAGGGTGACGGTCTTGCCGAGTCCCATGTCGTCGGCCAGGCAGCAGCCGAGCCCGAGGGCGGTGGTGCGGGCCAGCCAGCCGAGACCTTGCTTCTGGTAGTCCCTGAGGGTCGCGGCGAGGCCCGGCGGCGGCTCGACGGGCTGCGCCGCCCCGGGCTCCGCCACTCGCTCCCGCAGCTGCGCCAGCCACCCGGTGGGCCGTACGTCGACCCGGTGGCCGTCGGCCTCGACGGAACCCGTCAGGGCAGCCGCCAGGGCCTCGACCGGGGTGACGGAACGTTCCCGCCGGGTACGGGCGCGTTCCGCTTGACGCGGATCGACCAGCACCCACCGGTCGCGCAGCCGTACCAGGGGGCGCTTGGCCTCCGCGAGCGCGTCGAGTTCGTCGCGCGACAGCTCCCGCCCGCTCAGCGCGTACCGCGGACGGATCGTGAGCAGTGCGTCCGCCGACAGGAACGACGGCAACGCCGACGCCGCACCGTCCGGCGGACCGACGGCCGCGTGCTCGGTCATCCCGTGGGACACCTCCTTCGGCCAGTGCACGTCGACGCCCGCGGCGGCCAGTGCCCTCGCGCCCTCACCCAGGAGTTCGGTGATCTCGTCGTCGGCGAGTTCCACGGCGGCGGGAACCGAGGCGGAGAGCAAGGGAGTCAGCGGCGGCCACGCACGAGCCGCGCGGCGCAGTGCCACCAGCACGTCCGCCCGCGCGCGTGGGCCGAACGCGGGGGACACGGCTTCCGGTGCCGCCCACAGTCCGGCGGCGTCCACGACGTCCGCGGCCCCAGCCGCCCCGTTCACCCCGTGCACCTGGAGCACGGCACGCAACCGGACCGGCGCGTCCTCCTCGGACCCGGCGTCGGGTAGGCCCGGTGCCTCCACCCGCAACGACAGCCTCACGCCGGCGTCATGGCCGGCGGCGAGGCCGTCGGCCCAGTCCCGCAGGCCGGGCAGATGCTGGGCTTCCGGCGCCGCGAAGGCGGCACCGCCGGTCACCATGGGCGCGGCGGGGGAGCGGGGGAGCGTGTCGGCGACCGCGTCCAGGAAGGCCCGCAGCAACGGCTCGGGCCCGGGCAGCCGAGGCGGCCCTTCGGCGGTGAGCGGAACGGCGCGCGCCTCCGGAGGCATGGCGGCGGCGAGTGCGCGAACCGCTTCCGCGTCGTGTGCGGACAGGGGCCCCACCCGCCAGGCATCGTGACCGCCGGGGGAGAGGCCGGGCAGGAGCAGCCCGCGCGCCAGCAGATGCAGGGCCAGCAGTCCGGCCGCGCCCCAGAAGGTGGCGGCGCGGTGGCTGCCCCGTGTCGCACGCGCCGGCGTGAGCACGGGGAGTGCCGCGCGCAGCGGCAGCAGCAGGGCGGGCCGCCGCACCCGCTCGACGCCGCCGTCCGGCGCGGGCAGGACGAGGTCCAGCTCCGAGCCGGAGCCCTGGCCGACGGAGGGGAGGGCTGCGCCGTCCGGCCGCCAGAAGGCCATCAGGCCGGCGCGGGGTGGGTCGGAGGGGATGAAGACGGCACAGCAACGGCTGAGTCCGGGCAGACCCGAGGGCAGGTCCGGGAGGGTATCGGCGGACTGATCGGTGGACGAGCCTGGGGTCGGGGTCGGGGTCGGGGTCGGGGTCGGACGGGGGGACGGATCGGAGAGTGGTGCTCTGGGGGTCGTCTGCACAGCTCCGCAGTACTCCTCAAATTTGACTACTCGCCTGGGAGTCGCCGAGGGTACATCACGGCGAGAGGCTGTCACGAACGCCCGCGTTGCGCCCCGGACCACTAAGGGGCGTGTGTCAGGGATGTCTCAGGGTCCGGCTATGGAACCGCGCGAGGCGCCGGACCGTTCTCCGAGCAGAGAGCGGCACAGGCCGCGGAGGAGGCGACGCTCATGTCCAAGAACGCGAAGATCGCCGCAGGGGGTGTGGCGGTCGGCCTGATCCTGCTGATATGGCTGCCTTGGTGGGTGGCGTTCCTCATCGTGGTGGGGGTTCCGGCTGCCGCGTACCTGACGTTGGACCCTTCGCAGCGGCGCAGGCTCCGCCGGGTCGCGCGCAAGGAGATCGGCCGCTGAGGGAGACGCCGGGCTGCCGACCGGGCCAGGGGGCCACGCCTCCGTGCGGGCGCGGCCCCGGAGGCCGGTGAGGCTCAGCCGGGCCAGGACGCGCTCACAGGGGGCGTACGGCCATCTTGTCGAGTGCCTCGAGCAGGCCGGGCAGTTCGCGGCCCCGGCCCACCGGCAGCACCTCGCCGGGTTTGTCGTCGAGCAGGACGAACGCGATGTCGTCGGTGCGGGCCACGATCGACCAGCCGGGCCCGTCGGCGCGCAGCGTACGGGCGTCCCCCGGGGCGAAGGACGAGCGGACCCGGCCGAGCGGTGGCGGCGAGTCGATGTAGGCGCGTGCCTCCGCCAGCACGCGCCGGACGCCCAGGGGGCCGCCTTTCGGCCGGGCTGCCTCGCCGTCCGCCGGCGATTCCCCACCGTCCGCCGAGGAGTCCCGGCTCGCCCGTTCCTGGGGCGTCTGTTCCTGCGGCGTGTGTTCCTGCTGCGGCGGGAAGTAGTCCTCGCCGATCTGCTCCCGCCACACCGCCCACTGCAGCGCGATCTCGTCGGCGCCCAGGCGCCTCTGGGCGGGACCCCAGGTGCTGGTGTCCGGCGGGGCCAGCGCGGGCCGGCCCGCGTCCTCGGGGTCGGGGTCGTGCGGAGCGGGAACGCCGGGCGCCGCGACGGCGACGGCCAGCGGCCATCCGGGCAGGGCGGCCACGACCGTGCGCTCGTCCGGCGACAGTTCGTACTCCATGCCGCAGTCCCAGGACGCGATCGCCACGGCGACCAGGGAGACGTCGTCGATCACGACGGTCCAGCGCGCACCGTCGCCGTCCTGCCCGAGCACCAGCCCGTACCCGTCGGCGCGCGGCGCCAGATCCAGCGCCGCGCAGGCCTCCGGGTAGTCGTCGCCCAGCACGCTCGGGAACTGCGCCGGCGTCAGCAGCACCGCCGTGAGCACGTACAGCGCCTCGTCCGCGGCGGCAGCCTCCTCGTCCGTCAGTGCCTCGTCCGCGGCGGCGACGACCTCCTCGTCCGTCCCGGCCATGCCTGCCTCCCCAGTGGTTCGTCCATCGGCGCGCACCCTAGTGCGAGCGGAAGGCGCTTGTCACGGCACCGCAGACCACGCGGAGCTGCAGGTTTCCACCTGGACGGGGGCGAAACGACCTGTGCTCGGCGAGCTGTTCAGGCGGCCGGCAGCCCGAGGAGATCCCGGGCCACCGCCCCGGGCGTCTCCTCGCGCTCCCGGGCGAGCGCGATGACGGCCCGGCACGCGAGTTCCCTCACCCCGAACGAGAGCGCCTCCGGTGACACCCAGGTCGCCGTCTCGTCGATCCGGTCCTGGTCGTCCTCCGCGCAGGCCGCCACATAGGCGGCCGCGGCTTCGAACAAGTTGTGTGTGCGCCGTTCCCGGCCGGCCGCCGCCTCCGGGCGCGAGGAGGTACGGAACCGGGTGGCGTACTTGCGCATCGCGTCGAACACGTGCCCCACCTTCCCTCGGGAAAGCCCCCACTGGTCGCCCATCTTCTGCCCTTCAACGTAGAGTTGAAGTCGCCCGTAAAGAAGAGGGCGAGGCAGCCGGGCGCAACCTCGGCTCCAGCGGCCCCATGGGCGGGCGTCTCGCGGCGGCCGCCGCGAGGACGCGTCGGTTCGTCCGCACCGCGTTCGAATCGATGGCGTGTCAGCTCTCCCGGATCGCCAGTGCCAGAAAACGGTCCTCCTGGTCGACGTGCGACGTCATGCGCCACCCCGCGCGGGCGAGCAGGGGCCCCAGATTGTCCTCGGCCCTGAGGTCCTCCGGAGTGATCCGGCGGCCCTGACGTGCGGCCAGGGCGGCGCGGCCGATGGGGTGGAAGAGCGCGAGCGTGCCCTGCGGGCGCACCACGCGGGCCATGCCCCGCAGATTCTCGGCGGGCCGCGGCAGGTGTGCGATCAGCCCCGCGGCGAACACGGCGTCCAGGGAGCCGGACCGCATCGGCAGCGCGGCGACGTCGGCGAGCAGCAGGCGCCCCTCCCGGTCCCGGCCGGCCCGCACGGCGGCCTGGAGCATCGCCGGAGTCAGGTCCAGCCCGGCCACCACCCCGGAGGGTCCCACGGCGGCTCGCAGGGCGGGCAGGGCGCGGCCCGTGCCGCAGCCGGCGTCGAGCACGCGGTCGCCCGGGCGCAACCCCAGGTCGGCCACGGCGGCCGCGTAGGCGGGGCCGTCGTCGGGGAACCTGCTGTCCCAGTCGGCGGCCCGGGCGGTGAAGAACTCCTGGACGCGTGTGTGGTCGTCGCTCATGGTGGGCATGATCCCGCACCGGCTGGGGGAACACGCCTGCGCGCATGTTCGAGCGGGAGACGATCGTTCCCTTGCCTCTCTGTGTCAGATTCCAACACCTTTCGAAATGCGCCCCCTCCGCGCGCCTCTGCCCCGGCTAGCGTCCCGGGGCCATGGGACACCTGGACCACGCCGCTTTCGGCTGGCTTACCCCCGTGCTGTCGTACCTGATGGCCTGCATAGGCGCCGCACTCGGACTGCGGTGCACCATGCGCGCGCTCGCCGTCACCGGCCGCTCGCGCCGCAACTGGCTCGTCACCGCCGCGTCCGCGATCGGCACGGGCATCTGGACCATGCACTTCGTGGCCATGCTCGGCTTCCGCGTCACCGGCACCGACATCCGCTACGACGTGCCGCTGACCATCCTCAGCCTCGTCGTCGCCATGGTCGTCGTCTGCGCCGGCGTCTTCGCCGTCGGCTACAGCCGGGACCGCAACCGGGCCCTCCTGCTCGGCGGACTCACGACCGGGGTGGGCGTCGCCAGCATGCACTACCTGGGCATGTCTGCGGTACGGCTGCACGGTGACGTGACCTACGACCCCGTCCTCGTCGCACTCTCCGTCCTGATCGCGGTCGCGGCGGCGACCGCGGCCCTGTGGGCGGGGCTCAACATCAAGTCGCCCCTCGCGGTCACCCTCGCCTCCCTCGTCATGGGCGCGGCCGTCAGCAGCATGCACTACACCGGGATGTTCGCGGTGAGCGTGCGCGTCACCCCGTCCGGCCAAGCACTGCCCGGGGCCACGGCGATGCAGTTCATCTTCCCCCTCGCCGTCGGCCTCGGGTCCTATCTGTTCCTCACCTCGGCCTTCGTCGCCCTCTCACCCACCGCGGACGAACGCGCGGCGTCCGCCTCGGCCCAGCGGCCCGTCCCGGGCGCCACCGGCTGACGCGAGGCCGGCTCGGACGCCGTCCGAGCCGGCCCGCCCGACGGAGCCCCGACCCACGTCCCGAGCGAGGAGGCCATGCGCCCACCCCGTAGCACAACCCGAGCCGGCACCCCTGCCCAGTCCCCGGCCCCGCCACGCGGCCGCCGCGCCCACGCCGGACCACCGGCCGACGAGAGCCCGGACCACCCGCTCGACACGCCGACGGACCGTGCGCCCGCGCGGGCGGGTCGCTGGCATGCCCGCCCCCGCACGGTGCGCGCCAAGGTGATCTGCCTGCTGATGGTGCCCGTCGTCTCCCTGCTCGCCCTGTGGGCCTACGCCACCGTCAGTACCGCGCAGGACGTCGCCCGGCTGCGCCAGTCCCAGAAGGTGGACGCCGACCTGCGCGGCCCCGTGGCCGCCGCCGTCACCGCACTGCAGAACGAGCGCGCCGCCGCCGTGCGCCACGCCGCCGGCGTGGACCCGGGAAGCGGCGGCGACCTCGGTGCCCTCGCCGCCCGGACCGACCGCGCGCTGGTCCGGCTGCGGCTCGGCCACGGCCACACCGTCGCCGACAGCCAGGAACTGCCCGCCGGTGTCGCCGGACGCCTCGCGTCCTTCGTCACCTCGGCCGAGCACCTGCGCCCCCTGCGAACCGCCGTACGCGACCGCACCGCCGGCTGGAGCGAGGTCTACGCCCGGTACACCAGGACCATCGGCACGGCCTTCGCGGTGGACGGCGCCCTCACCGGCATCCAGCAGGCCGACGTCGGCTCCGACGCGCGCGTCCTGCTCGAGTTCTCCCGCGCCGCCGAGGCGCTCGCCCAGGAGGACGCCGTCCTCGGCAGCGCCCGCGCGCCCGGCGGCCTCCAGGGCGAACGCGCGCGGCTGTTCACCGCGGCCGTCGCCACGCGCCGCACCCTCACCGAGACGGCCGTCGCCGACCTGCCCGGCCCCCAGAGCGCCGCCTGGCGCGCCCTCGCCGACAGCGGCGCCTGCACCGTCCTCACCACCACCGAGAACCGGATCCTCGCCGCCGGCACCGCTGCCAAGACGGTCGACACCGGACCGTCGAGCCCGTGGAACAGCGCCCACGCGCGCGTGCAGGACGGGATGAGGTCCATCGCGGCCGACACGGGCCGGACCGTCGCGGGCCGCGCCGACCCGTTCACCCGCGGTCTGCTCAGCCCGGCGGGGGCCGCCGTCCTGTTCGGCCTCGCCGCCGTCGCCGCATCACTCGTCATCTCCGTCCGCATCGGACGCGGCCTCGTCGTGGAACTCGTGACCCTCCGCAACGACGCCCTGGAGATCGCCCGCCGCAAACTCCCCGCCGCCATGCGGAAACTGCGTGCGGGCGACGAGATCGACATCCAGGCCGAGGCGCCCGCCGGACCCCCCGCACAGGACGAGACCGGTCAGGTCGCCGAAGCCCTCACCACCGTGCACCGCGCCGCCCTGAGCGCGGCGGTCGAACGCGCCGAACTCGCCAGCGGCATCGCAGGAGTCTTCGTCAACCTCGCCCGCCGCAGCCAGGTCCTGGTCCACCGCCAGCTCAGCCTCCTGGACACCATGGAGCGGCGCTCGGACGACCCCGACGAGCTGAGCGACCTCTTCCGCCTCGACCACCTCACCACCCGGATGCGGCGCCATGCCGAGAGCCTGATCATCCTCTCCGGAGCCGCACCGGGCCGGGCCTGGCGCATGCCGGTGTCCCTGACCAACGTCGTACGCGCGGCCGTCTCGGAAATCGAGGACTACGCGCGCGTGGAGGTACGCCAACTGCCGGACGCCTCCGTCATCGGCGCGGCGGTGGCCGACCTCACGCACCTGCTCGCCGAACTCGTCGAGAACGCCGCCCAGTTCTCGCCGCCCCACACCCGCGTCCGCGTCACCGGCGAACCCGTCGGCAACGGCTACGCCCTCGAGGTGGAGGACCGGGGTCTCGGCATGGGCGCCGAGGCCCTCGCGGAGGCCAACCGGCGCATCGAGCAGTCCGAGGCCCTCGACCTGTTCGACAGCGACCGCCTGGGGCTGTTCGTGGTGAGCAGGCTCGCCTCCCGGCACGGCATCAAGGTGCACCTGCGCACCTCCCCGTACGGCGGCACCAACGCCGTCGTCCTGCTGCCCACCGCTCTGCTGCACGTCGGCTCCCCCGAACACTCCGCACACCAGGAGTCAGCGGCACCACCACTGCAGCCGCGCGCATACGCGCGCGTGCCCGACACGCCCCCACCGCCGGCGGTGGCCGCACAGCCCGGCCGGCCCGTCCTCGCGGCCACCGCCCCGGCCGCCTCGACGCCCTCGCACGAGCCCCCGCCTCCAGGAGTGACCGCCTTGCGGCCACCGCCCCGACCGGCGAGCGACTCCGTGCCCTCGGACCACCTGCCGCGCCGCGTGCGCCAGGCGAGCCTCGCGCCCCAGCTCCGCCACCAGCGTCCCGAAGAGCCCGCACCGGAAGCCGGCCCGCACGACGACGAGCGCACCCCCGAGCTCGTACGGGACCGCATGGCGGCCTATCGCGCCGGGTGGGCCCGCGGAGGCGGTAGACAACCCGGCCGCGGCGCAGCCCCGGAACACGGAACGGGCAGCCACCGACCCGAAGGAGACCCGGCATGATCGAGGACGTGAACACGAGGGCCGCCCAGCGATCCGGCGAACTGGACTGGCTGCTGGACGACCTGGTGATGCGGGTGAGCGAGGTGCACCACGCCGTGGTGCTGTCCAACGACGGCCTGGCCGTCGGTGCCTCCACCGGCCTCGTACGGGAGGACGCTGAACACCTGGCGGCCGTGGCCTCCGGCTTCAACAGCCTTGCCAAGGGCGCCGGACGGCACTTCGGCGCGGGCGGCGTACGCCAGACCATGGTGGAGATGGACGACGCCTTCCTCTTCGTCGCCGCGGCAGGGGAAGGCTCCTGCCTCGCCCTGCTCACCGCCGTCACCGCCGACATCGGCCTGGTCGCCTACGAAATGGCACGTCTGGTCAAGCGCGTGGGCGAACATCTCCGCACGGCACCGCGCGCCACCGCCCGGCCGCCCGCCGCCGGATGACCCGGAGGGGCGGCACCGATGACCGAGACCCCGACCGGCGGCCCGCGCGAGCAGGGCAGCCAGTGGTACGACGGCGAGGCGGGACCCCTGGTCCGCCCGTACGCCATGACCGGCGGACGCACCCAGCCCGGGCCCACCGGAGTGCGGTTCGACCTGATCGCCCTCGTCACACTGGACCCCGCCGCACCGGCGGCGGACGACGACACCACGCTCGGTCCCGAGCACCGGACCCTGCTCGCCCTGTGCCGCGTCGAGACGCAGTCCGTCGCCGAACTCGCGGCCGGCGCGGATCTGCCGGTGGGCGTCGTCAGAGTGCTCCTCGGCGATCTTCTGGAGCTGGGCCGTGTCACCGTCAGCCGACCGGTGCCGCCGGCCCACCTGCCGGACGAACGGATTCTGCGCGAGGTCATCGAAGGGCTGCGGGCGCTCTAGATGAACGTTCGAGACCCAGCCGGCGCCCGGCCGCACTCCGTTTTGCGCGCGTTGCGCATCCAACCGTGCGCGATCCGTTCACATCAGGCGTATTCCGGTCCGATCGCCCGGGGCGGCCCCGGAGTTGTCATGATGCTGGCTTCCTGCCCCGACTGTTCCGACCACCTCGACACCGGCCGCAGCCGCCCCTCCCGAGAGAAGTGATCATGGTCTCCGAGCACTCCGGCGCCGCGGGCGACACGTCCGCCCTGGCACTGAAGATACTGGTCGCCGGCGGATTCGGTGTCGGCAAGACGACCCTCGTCGGTGCCGTCAGCGAGATCCGTCCGCTGCGCACCGAGGAACTGCTCAGCCAGGCCGGTCAGCTGGTGGACGACACCGACGGCGTGGACCAGAAGGTCACGACGACCGTCGCCATGGACTTCGGACGCATCACGATCCGCTCCGGCCTCTCCCTGTACCTCTTCGGCACGCCGGGGCAGGACCGCTTCTGGTTCCTGTGGGACGAACTCTCCCAGGGGGCCCTCGGCGCCGTGGTCCTCGCGGACACCCGCCGGCTGGAGGACTGCTTCCCGGCGGTCGACTACTTCGAGCACCGGCGCATCCCGTTCGTCGTGGCCGTCAACTGCTTCGCCGGAGCGCGCAGCCACGACGCCGACGACGTCGGCAGGGCCCTCGACCTGGACCACGGCACCCCGGTGGTGCTGTGCGACGCCCGGGACAGGAACTCCGGCAAGGAGGTGCTGATCCGACTCGTCGAGTACGCCGGGCGGATGCACACCGCCCGGCTCCTCGACTCGGTGGGCTGAGCCTCAGCCGGCCAGGTCCCTCACCGCCACCACCTTGTCCACGGCCACCCGGACCAGGAGTTCACCCGGGACGCCGTTGCGGGCCCCGTACTCCTCGGCACGCTCCTCGCCCATGTACCGGGCGGCGATGCGCGTGGCCCAGCGGCGCACCTCGTCCAGATCCTCCGACAGGCGGGCGCGCCCGCTCAGCACGACGAAATGGAACGGCGGCCGCTCGTCGTCCACGCACAGGGCGATCCGTCCGTCACGGGCGAGATTGCGCCCTTTCACGGTCTCCTTGCCGGTGTTGAAGACCAGTTCCTCCCCGTCCAGCAGGAACCAGATCGGGGCGACATGGGGGCTCCCATCGGCGCTGACGGTGGACAACTTGCCGGTTCGGGTGCCGTACGAGACGAACGCCCGCCATTCCTCATCGGTCATCTTCTGTGCCATACGCCCATCCTGCTTGCCCGGACGCCGGTCGTGGGGAAGGCTGGCGGGCAGACCTACAGCCAGGAGACGACGTCACACGGGGAGACGGAACATGGCGCAGAACCAGGGTCTCGGATGGCTCCTGGACGATCTGACCGAGCGGGTGCAGCACGTCCGGCACGCACTCGTGCTGTCCAGCGACGGACTCGTCACGGGAGCGAGCACGGGGCTTCGCCGGGAGGACGCCGAGCATCTGGCGGCCGTCGCCTCCGGTCTGCACAGCCTGGCGAAGGGGTCGGGGCGCCACTTCGGTGCGGGCAGGGTGCGCCAGACGATGATCGAGTACGACGACGCCGTACTGTTCGTGACCGCCGCCGGCGCGGGCAGCTGCCTGTGCGTGCTCAGCGGCGCGGAGGCCGACATCGGCCAGATCGCCTACGAGATGACCCTCCTCGTCAACCGCGTCGGCGAGCACCTCGGCGTGGACGCCCGGCAACCCGACCGCAGTCCCACCTCAGACCTCTGACCTGCGTATTCGCGGTCCCCCGCGGAGTTGTCCACAGGCTCGCAGCGGTCTGTGCCGAAACGGCTACCGTGTGTGCACGGCAAACGCACAGGGCGTGAGCCACACTCCACGGGGGAGTACGACCATGTCGGGAAGCACCTTCGTCCCCACTCGCTCCAGTGCCGGCGGCCCCACCCGCTCCAGCACCTGGGCGCCGAGCCGCGCGGCTCGCGAACTGGAGCTCAAACGAGCCGAGTTCGATCTCGCCGTCCACCTCGGCCGCATCCGTACCGTGCCCGGCGGGGGCGGCGGGGGCGGCGGGGGCGGCGGGGGCCGCCGGGTCGAGCGTGCCGAGATCGAACGGCTGCGCGCCCAGGAGGGGTTCCCGGAATCCCTCCGGCAGCGCGTCCAGGTCGTGGGTACCGCGGAGGGGGCCGCGCTCATGGGCATCTCCGCAGGCAGGTTCACCCGCCTCGCCCGGTTGGGTCTCCTGGTGCCGGTGCGCTTTTATCTCAACCGCTACCGCGCCGTGGTCTGGCTGTATCTGGCCGAGGAGATGCGGCAGTTCGCGGCCGGTGAGGAGAACGCGCACCTGCTCAAGGGGCGCACCCCCGAGACCCTGCGCAGCCAGGTGGCGGCCGGTGTGGACCTGCGCGCCCGCAACTGGCGCGGACGGCACCTGGGATTCCTGCTCCGCCAGGCGGAGGACCCGTGGGCCCGGGCCGGTGCCGTGGCGGCCTTCCTGCCGCCCGTCGAGGTGGCCGAAGTCGTCACCGACCCGAGCGAGCGCGCCGAGCTGCACCGGTTCCGGCCGACGCCACCTCATCAAGGGGCGCCCGCATCGCCCACCGCGCACCTCGCCGGCGAACTCGTGACGGCGCAGGACCCGGACGAGATCGGCTGGCTGCGCAGCGACCTGGCGCACGCCGTGCGGGAGGCACGCGCTCACGCGACGGCTTCGCGCCCGGCCCCACGAGGCACCGAACCCGAGGCCCGGACGCCGGCGGCACACGCCAGGTCCGCGGTCCGGACCGGCACCCGGCCCACCTGCCGGCCGGAACCGACGCCGGAACAGCAGAGCAGCGGCCTCGAGGGCCGGCGTCCGGGCCGTGGACTGAGGAGCTTGCTCCGCCGCAGAAGTCCCCGGCCCGCAACGGTCTGACTCCCCTGCGGGCGCGGCGCAGGTCCTCGACAAGTCCGGAAGCGCGCTTACAGAGCCCGGAACAGACCCTCCTGGACCACCGACACGAGCAGCCGTCCCTGCAGGTCGTAAATGCGCCCACGGGCCAGACCGCGCCCGCCGGTGGCGATCGGGGACTCCTGGTCGTAGAGGAACCACTCGTCCGCACGGAACGGCCGGTGGAACCACATCGCGTGGTCCAGCGACGCCATGTCGAAGCCGCGCCGGCCCCACAGAGGTTCGACCGGGATGCGGACGGCGTCGAGGAGGGTCATGTCACTGGCGTAGGTCAGCGCGCAGGTGTGCACCAGCGGGTCGTCCCCGAGCGGTCCCACGGCGCGCATCCACACGGCGCTGCGCGGCTCGGCCCCCTGTATCTCCTCGGCGTTCCAGCGCAGCCGGTCGACGTAGCGGATGTCGAACGGCTGACGGCGCGCCATTCGCTCCAACTGCTCCGGCAGCGTGCCCAGATGCTTACGGATCTCCTCGGTCACCGTCGGCAGCGTCTCCGGGTCCGGCACCTCGCGGGCCGGCGGCAGCTGGTGTTCGAACGGTCCTTCCTCAGGCTTGTGAAAGGAGGCGGTCAGATTGAAGATCGTGCGGCCCTGCTGCACGGCCGTGACCCGGCGCGTGGTGAACGACCGCCCGTCGCGTACCCGCTCCACCTGGTACACGATCGGCACGCCCGGCCGGCCCGGGCGCAGGAAGTACGCGTGCAGCGAGTGCACCGGGCGGTCGCCGTCCGAGGTGCGCCCGGCGGCCACCATGGCCTGGCCCGCCACCTGCCCGCCGAAGACCCGCTGCAGGGACTCGTGCGGGCTGCGGCCGCGGAATATGTTGACCTCGATCTGCTCCAGGTCGAGGAGGTCGACCAGTCTCTCGGCCGGATTCGTCGTCATCGGTGGGACTCTCCCGGGGTCACAGCTGGCCGACATCGGTGACACGCACGATCGCACGGCCCTCGGCGTCGGACGCCGCGAGGTCGATCTCCGCGCTGATGCCCCAGTCGTGGTCGCCGCGGGGGTCGTCGAAGATCTGGCGCACACGCCACAGACCGTTCGCCGGCTCCTCCTTGATGACCAGCAGCTTGGGGCCTCGGGCGTCCGGTCCGGTGCCGAGGTCGTCGTACTCGTCCCAGTACTTGTCCATCGCCTCGCCCCACGCCTCGGCGTCCCAGCCCGCCTCGCCGTCCATCTCGCCCAGTTCCTCGACCTGGTCCAGGGCCGCCAGCTCCACGCGGCGGAACAGGGCGTTGCGGACCAGCACCCGGAAAGCGCGCGCGTTGGTGGTGACCGGCTTGACCTCGTCGGCCTTCTCCTGGGCCTCCTCGGCGGTCATCTCCTCCGGATTGGCCAGCTGCTCCCACTCGTCCAGCAGGCTGGAGTCCACCTGGCGGACCATCTCGCCGAGCCACTCGATCAGATCCTGCAGGTCCTCGGACTTCAGGTCGTCCGGGATGGTGTGGTCGAGGGTCTTGTAGGCGCTCGCCAGGTAGCGCAGCAGGATGCCCTCGGTGCGGGCCAGCTCGTAGACGGACACCAGCTCCGTGAAGGAGAGCGCCCTTTCGTACATGTCCCGGACGACCGACTTCGGCGACAGCGGGTGGTCGCCGACCCACGGGTGGCTCTTGCGGTAGGTGTTGTACGCGTGGAAGAGCAGTTCTTCCAGCGGCTTCGGGTACGTCACGTCCTGGAGGCGCTCCATGCGCTCCTCGTACTCGACGCCGTCGGCCTTCATCGCGGCCACGGCCTCGCCGCGCGCCTTGTTCTGCTGGGCGACGAGGATCTGCCGCGGGTCGTCCAGGGTGGACTCGACGACGGACAGCATGTCCAGGGCGTAGGACGGCGACTCGGGGTCGAGGAGTTCGAACGCGGCGAGTGCGAACGTGGACAGCGGCTGGTTCAGCGCGAAGTCCTGCTGGAGGTCGACCGTGAGCCGGACGATGCGCCCCTCGGCGTCCGGCTTGTCGAGCTTCTCCACGATCCCGCCGTCCAACAGGGAGCGGTAGATCGCGATCGCCCGGCGGATGTGCCGGAGCTGCTGTTTGCGCGGCTCGTGGTTGTCCTCGAGGAGGTGGCGCATCGCCTCGAAGGCGTTGCCGGGGCGGGCGATCACCGACAGCAGCATCGTGTGCGTCACCCGGAACCGCGAGGTCAGCGGCTCGGGCTCGGAGTCGATGAGCTTCTGGAAGGTGTTCTCCGTCCAGCCGACGAACCCCTCCGGCGCCTTCTTGCGGACCACCTTGCGGCGCTTCTTCGGATCGTCGCCCGCCTTGGCGAGGGCCTTCTCGTTCTCGATGACGTGCTCGGGGGCCTGGGCGACGACGAGTCCCGCGGTGTCGAAGCCGGCCCGGCCCGCGCGGCCCGCGATCTGGTGGAACTCACGGGCGCGCAGCGTGCGCACCCGGCTGCCGTCGTACTTGGTCAGGGCCGTGAACAGCACCGTCCGAATCGGCACGTTGACCCCCACGCCGAGGGTGTCGGTGCCGCAGATGACCTTCAGCAGACCGGCCTGGGCGAGCTTCTCCACCAGGCGCCGGTACTTGGGCAGCATGCCGGCGTGGTGGACGCCGATGCCGTGCCGGACGTAACGGGAGAGGTTGCGGCCGAACTTGGTGGTGAAGCGGAAGTTGCCGATCAGCTCGGCGATCTGCTCCTTCTCCTCGCGCGAGCACATGTTGATGCTCATGAGCGCCTGCGCCCGCTCCACGGCCTGTGCCTGGGTGAAGTGCACGATGTACACCGGCGCCTGCCTGCTCTGCAGCAGATCCGTGAGCGTCTCCGTCATCGGGGTGTACTTGTACTCGTAGGACAGCGGGACCGGGCGGGTGGCCGACCGGACGACCGCGGTAGGGCGACCGGTGCGGCGGGTGAGGTCCTTCTCGAAGAACGACACATCGCCCAAAGTCGCCGACATGAGGATGAACTGCGCCTGAGGGAGCTCCAGCAGCGGGATCTGCCAGGCCCAGCCCCGGTCGCCCTCGGCGTAGAAGTGGAACTCGTCCATGACGACCTGGCCGACGTCCGCGCCCTTGCCGTCGCGCAGGGCGATCGAGGCCAGTACCTCGGCGGTGCAGCAGATCACGGGCGCGTCGGCGTTCACGGAGGCGTCGCCGGTGAGCATGCCGACGTTCTCGGTGCCGAACAGCTTGCACAGCTCGAAGAACTTCTCCGACACCAGCGCCTTGATCGGGGCGGTGTAGAAGGTGACCTCGTCCCGGGCCAGCGCGGCGAAGTGCGCCCCCGCCGCGATCATGCTCTTGCCGGATCCGGTGGGTGTCGAGACGATCACGTTCGCCCCGGAGACCACCTCGATCAGCGCCTCTTCCTGATGGGTGTAGAGGGTGAGACCGCGCTCCTGCGCCCACGACTCGAAGGCTTCGTACAGGGCGTCGGGGTCGGCGGTCGGCGGCAGCTGATCGATGAGGGTCACGCCCCCATCTTGCCTGGCCATCTCTCTCAGAGGGGAATCGGCTGCGGCTGCGAAGATCATGACCGCTACGCTGTGTCGCCGGCGAGGCGCCGGCGCGCCAGGTCAACTGGACAGCGGCACACGAGGAATGGGGCGGGAAGCGGCCATGATGGGACCAGCACACTCACTGTCGGGGGCGGCGGCCTGGCTGGGCGTCGGGGCGGCCGCCGCCGCGGCCGGGCACCCGATGCCCTGGCCGGTCCTCCTGGTCGGCGCGCTGATCTGCGCCGGCGCCGCGCTCGCCCCGGACCTCGACCACAAGGCGGCCACCATCTCGCGGGCCTTCGGACCCCTCTCGCGCTGGATCTGCGAGATCGTGGACAAGCTGTCCTACGCGGTTTACAAGGCGACCAGGATGAAGGGCGACGCGCGCCGCTCGGGCGGTCACCGTACGCTCACGCACACCTGGCTGTGGGCGGTCGTCATCGGCGCGGGCAGCTCGGCGGCCGCGATCGCCGGGGGCCGCTGGGCGGTGCTGGCGATCCTCTTCGTGCACATGGTGCTGGCGATCGAGGGGCTGCTGTGGCGGGCGGCCCGGGGCTCCAGCAGCGACGTCCTGGTCTGGCTGCTGGCGGCGACCAGCGCCTGGATCCTCGCCGGAATCCTGGACAAGCCGGGCAACGGTTCCGACTGGCTGTTCACCGAGCCCGGACAGGAGTACCTCTGGCTGGGGCTGCCGATCGTGCTGGGCGCCCTGGTGCACGACATCGGGGACGCGCTGACCGTCTCCGGCTGCCCGATCCTGTGGCCTATCCCGTTGGGCCGCAAGCGCTGGTACCCGGTGGGGCCGCCCAAGGTCCTGCGGTTCCGGGCCGGCAGCTGGGTCGAGCTCAGGGTGCTGATGCCGGCGTTCATGCTGCTCGGCGGCGTTGGCTGTGCGGCTGCCCTCAACGTGATCTGAGGGGCCCGGCTCCCTCAGGTCGCCTCGCCCGCCCCTGCCTCGCCGTACCGGCGCTCGAACCGGGCGATGCGGCCCTCGGTGTCCACCGTGCGGGCCTTGCCCGTGTAGAAGGGGTGGCTCTCCGAGGAGATCTCCACGTCGATCACCGGGTAGGTCTCTCCGTCGTCCCACTCGATGGTCTGCTCGCTCCTGGCGGTGGAGCGGGTGAGGAAGGCGTAGCCGGCCGCGCGGTCGCGGAAGACCACGGGGTGGTAGTCGGGGTGCTTGTCCTGCTGCATGGCGGCTCCTCGCGCGCGGTCGGGCGGGCGGCGACCGGTCCGCCCCCGTCGCCGGCGGCGTCCCGGTCGTCCGGATCAGCCGGGAAGGGTGTCCTCGTCGACGATGTGCATCGCGGCCTCCTCGGCGGAGGCGGCAGCCCCGTCGATGCCGACGTCGGTGGCGACGAGAGCACTCTCCTCGTCCTCGTGCACCCCTTCGTCGGGGGCCACCAGGCGGCCGGAGCGCAGGGCGCCGACCTCGTTGTCGAGGAGTTCCCCGTCGGTGCCCTCGCAGTCGCCGAGACCGTCGCTGTCCGGCGCGGCGGTTTCGGGCAGCTCCTCGGCGAGCCGCTGGTCCAGCGTCTCCCCGGTCTGGCGTTCGCGCGCCGTCACCCCGGTGTGCTCCACCGCCCACGGCCGCTCGGGAGGGGACCAGCCGCGGTCGAGGGGGTCTTCGACGCCGTCGAAGTCCAGTGTGTCCTCGACGTCGAGCACACCCGAGTCCTCCCGGATCTCGGAGGGATCGGGCTGGTAGACGTCATCCCCCCATCCGTCGGCGCTGTCCACGGGTACCTCCAGGTGGTGAGGGCGGCCTCGTGCCCCGGCGAGGGGCGGCGCGCCGCCGGCACGCTCGGCACAGGGTGCGCACGACGGGAACCGCGGGGTCCCCGGCCGTTCCCCGAGCCGGTGCCGCTCTCCAGCCTTCCACTGCTGTTCGGCACCGCGCAACGGCACGGCGTCCCGCCGGTGGCGGAACGCCGGGGCCGGGATCTCCCCACGGGCTCTTGCCGGGGCCCGACGTCACCTGTGGACGACGCCGTTCATCCCCGCGCCCGCGCCCTCTCACCCGTGCCAGGACCGCCACAGGGCCGCGTACGCCCCGTCCGCCGCCACCAGCTCCTCGTGGCTGCCCAGCTCGCTGATGCGGCCGCTTTCCACGACGGCGATCATGTCGGCGTCGTGGGCGGTGTGCAGGCGGTGGGCAATGGCGACGACCGTGCGGCCGTCCAGGACGCGGGCCAGGGAGCGCTCCAGGTGGCGGGCCGCGCGCGGGTCGAGCAGCGAGGTCGCCTCGTCCAGGACCAGCGTGTGCGGGTCGGCCAGTACCAGCCGGGCCAGCGCGATCTGCTGGGCCTGTGCGGGGGTCAGCGTCAGCCCGCCGGAGCCGACCTCGGTGTCCAGGCCGTCGTCCAGCGCCCTCGCCCAGCCGTCCGCGTCGACCGCGCCCAGTGCCGCCCACAGCTCGGCGTCCAGGTCGCCGGGGGTCTCCCCGCTCGGGAGGAGCCGGGGGTGGGGGAGGGCCAGCAGGAGGTTGTCGCGCAGGGAGCCGACGAAGACGTGGTGCTCCTGGTTGACGAGGGCGACGTGGGAGCGGACGCGTTCCGCCGGCATCCTGGACAGCTCGGCGCCGCCCAGGGTGACACGGCCGTCCCGCGGCGCGTAGATGCCGGCGAGCAGCCTGCCCAGGGTGGACTTGCCCGCGCCGGACGGCCCGACCAGGGCCAGCCGGGTGCCCGGGGCGACCTCCAGGGAGACCTGGCGCAGCACGTCGACGCCCTCGCGGTAGCCGAAGCGCACCCGGTCCGCGTGCACGTCCCGGCCGGCCGGGGCCAGCCCAGGGTCTCCCGCATCGGGCTCGATGTCCCGGACGCCGACCAGGCGGGCCAGCGACACCTGGGCGACCTGCACCTCGTCGTACCAGCGCAGGATCAGGTTCACCGGGTCGACGAGCATCTGCGCGATGAGGGCGCCGGTGGTCAGCTGCCCCACGTCGATCCAGCCCCGCAGCACGAAGACGCCACCGACCATGAGCACCGAGCCGAGCACGGTGAGGTGCACGGTGTTGATGACCGGGAACAGCACGGACCGCAGCCAGAGGGTGTACCGCTCCCAGGCCGTCCACTCCTTGATGCGCTGCTCCGAGAGCGCGATGCGCCGGTCGCTCAGGCGGTGCGCCTCGATCGTGTGGCCCGCGTCCACGGTCTCGGTGAGCGCGGCGGCGACGGCGGCGTACCCGGCGGCCTCGGAGCGGTAACCGGCGGGGGCCCGCCTGAAGTACCAGCGGCACCCGGCCACCAGCACCGGTACCGCGAGCAGGACGGCGGCCGCCAGCGGCCAGGCCGTCACCACGAGGCCGCCGAGGAGCAGTACGGCCCACACGGTGCCGATGGCCAGCTGCGGCACGGCCTCCCGCATGGCGTTGGCGAGGCGGTCGATGTCGGTGGTGATGCGGGACAGCAGGTCGCCCGTGCCCGCCCGCTCCAGCACGCCCGGCGGCAGCCCGACCGAGCGCACCAGGAAGTCCTCGCGCAGGTCGGCCAGCATCCGCTCGCCGAGCATCGCACCGCGCAGCCGCACCTGCCGTACGAAGACGGCCTGCACGACCAGCGCGAGGACGAACACCCCGGCGGTCGCGGGGAGATGAAGGTCCCGCGCCTTGTCCGACACCCGCTCGACGAGGCCGCCGAGCAGGTAGGGGCCGACCATGGAGGCGACGACACTCACGGTGTTGACGGCGATGAGCAGCAGGAAGGCCCGGCGGTGCCGGCGGAACAGCTCGGCCACGTAGGCGCGCACGGTGGCGGCGGCGCCGACGGGCAGGGTGGTGGCGGTGGTCGGGGCCGCCGGGTCGTACGCCGGTGGCGCAACGCCGATCATGCGCTCTCCTCGATCTCTGCGAGCTTGTCCGAGGCACCCAGGAGGGCGCCCTGCCCGGTCAGGTTCCGGTCCGCGCCGGCCGGCGCCGGGTCCTCCTCGGTCTCCCGGGTCACCACGGCCCGGTACCGGGGGTCGGTGGCGACCAGTTCGCGGTGCACGCCGACCGCCAGGACCTCGCCCTCGTGGACGAGGGCGACCCGGTCCGCCCGGTCCAGCAGCAGGGGCGAGGAGGTGAACACCACCGTGGTGCGCCCCGTGCGCAGCCGCCGCAGACCGTCCGCGATGCGGGCCTCGGTGTGCGAGTCGACCGCGGAGGTCGGTTCGTCCAGGACCAGGACCCCGGGATCGGTGACCAGGGACCGGGCCAGGGCGAGCCGCTGGCGCTGGCCGCCCGACAGCGAGCGGCCGCGCTCGGTGATGCGCGCGTCCATCGGGTCGGCGGCCTCCAGCGACCCCTGCACCAGGGCCTCCAGCACGTCCTCGCACTGCGCGGCCGCGAGCGCGTCCTCGGCGCTGACGGCACCGGAGGCGGGCACGTCGAGCAGTTCGCGCAGCGTGCCGGACAGCAGCACCGGGTCCTTGTCCTGGACGAGGACCGCGGTGCGGGCGCTGTCGAGCGGAAGGTCGTCGAGCGGCACCCCGCCGAGCAGTACCGATACGCCCGGCTCGGCGGGATGGCCGCCCAGGCGTTCCGCGAGCCGCCCGGCCGCGTCCGGGTCGCCGCACACCACCGCGGTGAGCAGGCCCTCCGCCGCGAGCAGACCGGTGGCCGGGTCGTACAGATCGCCCCGGGGCACTCCGGCCTCGCGCGATCCTCCGGCGTCCGTGGGCCGCTCCAGTGACAGCACGCGTGCGGCCCGCTTGGCCGACGGCCGGGAGAAGGAGTACGCCATGGCGATCTCCTCGAAGTGCCGCAGTGGATAGCTGAGGATCATGACGGCGCTGTAGACGGTGACCAGTTCGCCGACCGTGATCCGGCCGTGGCGGGCCAGGTGGATGCCGTGCCAGACGACCGCGATCAGCAGCAGTCCGGGCAGCAGCACCTGAATCGCGGAGATCAGCGACCACATGCGGGCGCTGCGCACGGCGGCGTGCCGGACCTCCTGCGAAGCACGCCGGTAGCGGTCCAGGAACAGGTCCTCGCCGCCGATGCCGCGCAGGACGCGCAGCCCCGCGACGGTGTCCGAGGCGAGTTCGGTCGCGCGGCCGGCCTTCTCGCGCTGGAGGTCGGCGCGGCGGGTGGCCCGGGGCAGGAGGGGCAGAGCGGCGAGTGCCACGACCGGCAGGCCGACGGCGACGACCACGCCCAGGGCGGGCTGGTAGACGAGCAGGCCGACGCAGGCCACGACGACCGTCACCGCGGCCGCGGTGAACCGGGACAGGGCCTCGACGAACCAGCCGATCTTCTCCACGTCCCCGGTGGAGACGGCCACGACCTCGCCGGCCGCGACGCGCCGGGTCAGCGCGGAGCCGAGGTGGGCGGCCTTGCGGGCCAGCAGTTGCTGGACACGGGCGGCGGCGGTGATCCAGTTGGTGACGGCGGCCCGGTGCAGGAAGGTGTCGCCCACCGCGATCCCGATGCCGCACAGCAGCATCAGAGCACCCGTCAGGGCCAGGTCGGTGCCGGACTCCTCGACGACCGCCTGGATGGCGAGGCCCACGCAGAAGGGCAGCGCGGAGACGGAGACGAAGTGCAGCAGGCCCCAGGCCAGCGACCTCAGCTGGCCACCCAGCTGATTGCGCCAGAGCCACCACAGGAGGTGAGGACCCGATCGCGCGTCCGGTACGCCCGGGTCGGAATACGGAAGGTCTTGGATCTGCATGACGTCCCAGTGGCTCGTGTCAGGGCGGAGGAGATGGCGGCAAGCGGCGGCAGCAAACCGTGAAAGGGTCGCGTCGCGGCACGGCGAATTTCAACCGGTTTTTCCACCCGCCCGGTGAAGTCCGCCGGATCGGAGCCGCTTTCGGTCCGGCTCCGGTGACGCGGGGACAAGCCCGTCGCGCAGGCGGGGCCCCGGCGTGTCCAATACCGGGGTGGGCGCACGGCCTTGGGAAGGGGGATGCGACCATGGGTCGCGTGCGGATCGACGGTGTGTGGCGTGTGACGGCAGGAGTGGCGGCGTTCGGAACCCTGCTGGCGGGTCTGTCCGCCTGCGGTGGTGCCTCCGGAGGCGGCGGCACCCGTTCGGGTGGGGCGCCCGGCTCGGCGGCCAAGGCGTCGCAGAGTCCACCGGCCGACTCGACCCGAATCCCGGGCATCGGTGACCGCCTGTACCGGCACATACCCGCCGACTCCAGTCAGGTCGTCGTCGCGACCGGTGCGGGCAGGAACTCGGCCGAGACCACGGTGATGCTGTACACCCGGCGCGGTACGCGCTGGCACGCGGCGGGCAGTTGGCCCGCGCACAACGGCCGCCAGGGCTGGACCACCGACCACCACGAGGGCGACAAGCGCAGCCCGGTCGGCGTCTTCACCCTCTCCGACGCGGGAGGCGTACTGCCGGACCCGGGTGCCAAGTTGCCGTACGACCACAACGCGGCCGGCTATGCGACCCCGCGGTACTGGGCCGCGTCCCACCGGCACGACTTCGACTACGTCATCGCCATCGACTACAACCGCGTCAAGGGCACCGCGCCGCTCGACGGCACCCGACCCCTGGGCCAGGAGAAGGGCGGGGGTATCTGGCTGCATCTGGACCACGGCAGCGGTACCTCGGCCTGCGTCAGCGTCTCCGAGGAAGCCATGCGGTACCTGCTGCGCACGCTCGACCCCGCCCGGCACCCCGTGATCGTCATGGGCGACCGGGCGGACCTGGGCGGCTGACCGCGCCGCCGGCGCTTTCACGGCGACCGCGGCGGATCGGCCGGAAGGCGTTATTGCGGGCAGACAGGTCTCCCCGTAGAAAACCGGCCATGAGAAGACGGTTAGTCATGTCCATGCTCGCCGGAGCGACCCTCCTGGTGAGCACGCTGTTCGGCACCGGGGCTGCCGCCGCGCACGCCGCGGACGTGCCGCCACAGTTCGGCACCGACTGGCACGACCCGGTGACCGCGGCCCCGCAGGTCCCGCGGCCGCACACCACATCCTGCCGGGTCACCCTGGCCGAGGCGCGATTCCGCGACTTCAGCCCCTACCGGGGCGCGTACACGCCGCCCCGAGGCTGCGGCGAGCGCTGGAGCAAGGTCGTGCTGCGGCTCGACGGCACGGTGAAGGGCCGTCAGTTCGACCGCCTGGGCTATCTGCACGTCGGTGGTGTCGAGATCCTGCGCACCTCGACACCCGAGCCGTCACCCGACGGCATCGCCTGGCGCGTGGAGAAGGACGTCACCCGCTACAGCGACACCTTCCGCCGGGCGCAGGACGTCGAGATGCTCATCGGCAACGTGGTGGACGACACCTACACCGGCGTCATCGACGTCGAGGTGACCCTCACCTTCTACGCGGGCCGTCCCGCGAGCCCGGCCCCCGACCGCGTCCTCACCCTGGCCGGCACGCCCGGCGCCACGACCCTCACCACTGCGCGCAACAGCGAACGCATCGTCGCCGAGGTGTACGCCACCGGGTCCGGCGGCGGCTGCGAGGAGTTCTGGTACCTGACCGTGGCCGACCCGGCGCCGTACTCCTGCAAGGCCGATCGCGGTCCGTACCGGGAGGTGCAGATCAGGGTCGACGGACAACTGGCCGGGATCGCCGCGCCGTTCCCGCACGTGTGGACAGGCGGCTGGTCCAATCCCTACCTCTGGTACGTCGTTCCGGGCCCGCGGGCCTTCGACGTGCGGCCCGTCGAGTACGACCTCACTCCGTTCGCGGCGCTCCTCGACGACGGCCGCCCGCACCGGGTGGAGGTCTCCGTCGTGGGCGTGCCGGCCGGGCAGTCCGGCTGGAGCACACCCGTGAACGTCCTGGTCTGGCAGGACGCACACCGTGCCCGGCTGACCGGGGCGCTGACCGTGAACCGGGCGACGGACCTCGCCGACTCCTCGGTCTACACGCCCGGTACGCAGAACCGGGTCGACACCGAGGCCGGACACCGGCTCACCGTGGCCGGATACCTCGACACCTCGCACGGACGTGTGGCCACCACCGTCACCCGCACCCTCGCCAACCACTCCGCGCACCGCTGGACAGACGGCGAGAACGCGGACGGGCTGGACGCGACCTGGACGGACGACGAGGCGGTCACCACCGCAGGCGCGGCCGGCCCCGCGCGGACGACGCACACGCACCTGACGTACACCGTGAACGGGACCACGACCCTCGACCCGGACGGCCGGCTGCGCACCGTGCTGACCCTCGGCGACCGGGCCGCCCTCGTCCAGCGGCAAGGCGGCCGGCGCACCGCGTGGTGGCGGCTCGACGACACCTACAGCGGCGACGCCACGTACACGGTGAACGTCCCGCGCGAGCAGCGCCACGCGGTGGGCACATCGAGCGAGCGGTACCGTCGCCGTGGCTCGGACGGCTGCTACGACCGTTCCCTGACCACCGTGCAGGGGGTGCTGACGCAGGACCGCATCCGCTGCTGAGTCCGGGAACTCCTCCTGCGCCCGGTCCGGAGGGGCGGCCTCAGCAGTGCTTGGCGGGTGCGGCGGCCTCTCCCTCGATCAGCGTGTCCAGGAGCACACCGAGCACCTGGCGCTCCTTCTCGGTGAGCGGCGCGAGGATCTCCTCGGCCGCCGACCGGCGCGCCCCGCGCAGCTCGCGCAGGGCCGCCCGGCCGTCGTCCGTCAGCTCGATGCGGGTCACCCGCCGGTTCGCCGGGTCCGGCATCCGCCGCACCTTGCCGCTCGCCTCCAGCGCGTCGACCAGCGTCGTCACCGCACGGGGCACCACCTCGAGGCGCTCGGCGAGGTCCGCCATGCGGGGAGGGGAGTCGCAGTGCGCCAGGGTGCGCAGCAGCCGGGACTGGGCCGGCGTGATGGCGAGGTCGCGCCGCTCCAGGTGGCGTTTCTGGATGCGGTGGACCCGGCGGGTGAGCCGCAGCAACTGCTCGGCGAGCAGGCCGTCGGGATCGGGGCTGGTCATGCGGGAACAATATCAGGATGCCGTTCATTGTGAGTATAGGTAACAATGAGCTACGATCCGTCAGTCGCCGCCGGCGGTCCCATGCCGGCGCCCGCTCACCTCCGTAGGAGCCCATGCATCCCGACCGTGAACCCTCCTGGACCCCACCTGCCGACGCCGGGGAACAGCCGCGGCAGGTCCGCCGCATCCTGCGTCTCTTCCGCCCCTACCGCGGGCGGCTCGCGATCGTGGGCGTGCTGGTCGGCGCCTCCTCGCTGGTCTCGGTGGCCACGCCGTTCCTCCTCAAGGAGACCCTGGACGTCGCGATCCCGCAGGGCCGCACCGGCCTGCTGAGCCTGCTCGCCCTGGGCATGATCCTGAGCGCGGTGCTCTCCAGCGTCTTCGGCGTGCTGCAGACGCTGATCTCCACCACCGTGGGCCAGCGCGTCATGCACGACCTGCGCACCGCCGTCTACGGCCGCCTGCAGCGCATGTCCCTCGCCTTCTTCACCCGCACCCGCACCGGCGAGGTGCAGTCCCGCATCGCCAACGACATCGGGGGCATGCAGGCCACCGTCACCTCCACCGCGACCTCGCTGGTCTCCAACGCCACCAGCGTCGTCGCCACCATCGTCGCGATGGTCGCGCTCGACTGGCGGCTGACCGTCGTCTCCCTGCTCCTGCTCCCGGTCTTCGTGTGGATCAGCCGCCGCGTCGGCAACGAACGCAAGAGAATCACCACCCAGCGGCAGAAGCAGATGGCCGCGATGGCCGCCACGGTCACCGAATCGCTCTCCGTCAGCGGCATCCTGCTCGGCCGCACGATGGGCCGCTCCGACTCGCTGACCGCGTCCTTCGCCGAGGAGTCCGAAGGCCTGGTCGACCTCGAGGTCCGGTCGAACATGGCCGGGCGCTGGCGCATGGCCGTCATCACCATCGTGATGGCCGCGATGCCCGCCGTCATCTACTGGACCGCGGGCCTGGCCCTCCAGCTCGGCGGCCCGCGCGTCTCGCTCGGCACCATCGTCGCCTTCGTCTCGCTCCAGCAGGGCCTGTTCCGGCCCGCGGTGAGCCTGCTGGCGACCGGCGTCCAGATACAGACCTCCCTCGCGCTCTTCCAGCGCATCTTCGAGTACCTGGACCTGCCCGTCGACATCACCGAGCGCGCGCAGCCGGTGCACCTCGACCGGATCAAGGGAGAGGTCCGCTTCGAGGGCGTCGAGTTCCGCTACGACCAGGACGAAGCGACCCGTCCCGTGCTCGACGGCATCGACGTGACCGTCCCCGCCGGCGGCAGCCTGGCCGTCGTCGGCCCGACCGGCGCCGGCAAGTCCACGCTCGGCTATCTGGTGCCGCGGCTGTACGACGTGACCGGCGGCCGCGTCACCCTCGACGGCGTCGACGTCCGCGACCTCGACTTCGACACCCTGGCCCGCGCGGTCGGCGTCGTCTCGCAGGAGACGTACCTCTTCCACGCCTCGGTCGCCGAGAACCTGCGCTTCGCCAAGCCGGACGCCACCGACGAGGAACTGCACGCGGCGGCCAGGGCGGCGCAGATCCACGACCACATAGCCGCACTGCCCGACGGCTACGACACCGTCGTCGGCGAACGGGGCCACCGCTTCTCCGGCGGCGAGAAGCAGCGCCTGGCCATAGCCCGCACCATCCTGCGCGACCCGCCGGTCCTCATCCTCGACGAGGCGACCAGCGCTCTGGACACCCGGACGGAGGCCGCCGTGCAGGATGCCATCGACGCCCTGTCCGCCGACCGGACGACCGTCACGATCGCCCACCGCCTGTCCACCATCCGCAGCGCCGACCAGATCGTGGTCCTGGACTCCGGCCGGGTCGCCGAACAGGGCACGCACGAGGAACTGCTGTCCCTCGACGGGCGGTACGCGGCCCTGGTGCGCCGCGACGCGCAGTTGGAGCCGGCGGGCTGACGCGGCGGGGCGGGGCGCGGGCCGCCCGGCAGGGGCCCGAGTCGGCGGCTGGTGCGCAACCGTGGCCGACAAGATGACGATATGTCGGATTTGATGTCGTCTGCGTACTACCGTGCCCGCATGCAGATGAACACTCCGCGACGGAGCGCGAGGCGGCGCGGTACGGCGCTACGGAGCACGATGCCACGGAGCACGGCACGCCGCGGCACGGTGCGGCGGGGCGCTGTGCGAGATGGGGCGTTGCGTCTGACACGCCGGGGCAGGGTCGCCCTCGTCGCGACCGGCGCCGTGCTGGTGGGCGCGGCCGTGGCGGTGCCGCTGCTGAAGCCGAACGGCGGTCGTCCGGCGCCGGAGACCGGCACCCCGACGCGGACGCTGGTCGTCCCGGAGGGCTGGCGCGCGAGCCAGGTGTACGACGCCGTCGACCGGACGCTCGGACTGCCCCCGGGGAGCACCCGCGTGGCCCTGGACAAGGCCCACCTGCAGTTGCCGAGCGAGGCGGCCGGCAACCCGGAGGGCTACCTGTTCCCCGCGACCTATCCCGTCGCGAAGGGCGCCACTCCCGAGTCAGTGCTGCGTCAGATGGTCGACACCGCCAACGACGAGTTCCACAAGGCGCCGGTCGCGGCCGGGGCTCAGCTCAACGCGTTGAACGTCTACCAGACGGTCACCATCGCCAGCATTGTGCAGGCGGAGGCCGCGACGAAGGCCGACATGGGCAAGGTGGCGCGCGTCGTCTTCAACCGGCTGCAGCGCGGCATGCCGCTGCAGATGGACTCCACGCTCAACTACGCGCTGAACCGTACCGCCGTGCACACCAGCATCGACGACGTCCGCATGGACAACCCGTACAACTCCTACCAGCGCTTGGGCCTGCCGCCCACCCCCATCGGCAACCCCGGCGAGGACGCGATCCGCGCGGTGACCAGTCCGCCGGCGGGTGACTGGCTGTACTTCGTCACGATCGATCCCGGAGAGACCCGCTTCACCGCCGACTACACCGAGCACCTGCGCAACGTCGCCGAGTTCAACGCCCGCCACCAGCCGTCGACGCAGCCACCCCTGCCGAGCGGCAGCCCGAGCCCGCAGCGGTCCGCGGTCACCCGGCCTGCGGCCACGCCGCCAGCCCACTGAGCCCGCGTCTCGTCACGCGGCCGGCTCCAGCGGCTCACCGGACAGCAGCCGCCGGATGTCGCGCACGGCCGCCCGCCCGGCCCGGTTGGCGCCGACGGTGCTGGCAGACGGCCCGTAGCCGACGAGATGGATGCGCGGGTCGGAGACCACACGGGTGCCGTCCACCTGGATGCCCCCGCCCGGCCCGCGAAGCCGCAGCGGCGCGAGGTGGTCCAGCGCGGGCCGGAAGCCCGTGGCCCAGAGGATGACGTCGGCGTCCACGTGCCGGCCGTCCCGCCACTCCACGCCGTCCGGGGTGACGCGGTCGAACATCGGCTGCCGGTCCAGCACCCCGTCGGCCAGGCCCTGCCGGACGGCGTCGTTGAGCGGGAGCCCGGTGACGGAGACCACGCTGCGCGGCGGCAGTCCCTGCCGGACCCGGTCCTCCACCAGCGCGACGGCCGCCCGGCCCGCCTCCTGGCCGAACGGGCCCTCTCGGAAGACCGGCGGCCGCCGGGTGACCCAGGTGGTGGCGGCCGCGTAGGGGGCGAGCTCCAGCAGGTGCTGGGTGCCGGACGCGCCACCGCCCACCACCACGACCCGCCGGCCGGTGAACTCCTCCGGTCCGGCGTACTGCGCGGTGTGCATCTGCCGTCCCCGGAACGTCTCCTGGCCGGGGTAACGCGGCCAGAACGGCCGGTCCCAGGTGCCGGTCGCGTTGATCAGCGCGCGGGTGCGCCAGGTGCCGTCCGACGTCTCCACCAGCAGCCGCCCGCCGTCCCCCTCGCGCACGGCCCGCACGTCCACCGGCCGCCGCACCCGCAGCCCGAAGGCGCGCTCGTAGCGGTCGAAGTACTCGCCGACGACCTCCGCCGAGGGCCGCGCCGGATCGGCCTGCGTCAGCTCCATGCCGGGCAGGGAGTGCATCCCGTGCACCTTGCCGTACGTCAGCGACGGCCAGCGGAACCGCCAGGCACCGCCCGGCCCGGGGGAGTGGTCCAGCACCACGAAGTCACGGCCGGGCTCGAAACCGGTGCGCCGCAGGTGGTAGGCGCTGGACAGCCCGGCCTGTCCGGCACCGATGACGACGACCTCGACCTCGCGTGTTGCGTCCACGCCGCTACCAACCCGGTCATGTCCCGGGATCTTCCCGGCCGCCCGGCGCCCCTGACGTGTGGAACCCGGCGCCTGGGTCAGGATGGGGGCATGTCAGATGTCTTCACCACGCGAGTCCTGAACGTCGCCACCGGGTCCCGGGAGCGCGTCGTCGACCTCACCGGCGAGTGCGCGGAGTTCCTGCGCGAGGCCGCGGCGGGCCGTGACGGCCTGCTGAACATCTTCGTCCCGCACGCGACGGCCGGCATCGCCGTCATCGAGACGGGCGCCGGCAGCGACGACGATCTGCTGGCCGCCCTGCACACCCTGCTCCCCGCCGATGACCGCTGGCAGCACCGCCACGGCAGCCCCGGCCACGGCCGGGACCACGTCCTCCCCGCGATCGTGCCGCCGCACGCGACCCTCCCCGTCATCGGCGGCCGCCTCGAGCTGGGCACCTGGCAGTCCGTGTGCCTGGTCGACACGAACCGGGACAACCCCGACCGGCAGGTGCGGCTGAGCTTCCTGGGCTGACAGGGCGACGGGCGTCAGGCGTCCTTGTCCTGCTTCTCCTGCTTCAGGTTCTTGATCCGCGCCGCTTCCTTGCGGACCTCGGCCTGGGTGGCGCGCTCCTTCTCCAGCCACTCGGGCCGCTCCTGCTTGAGCGCCTCGATCTGCTCGGTGGTGAGCGGGTCGGTGACCCCTCCGCGGGCGAGACCGGCGATGGAGACGCCGAGCCTGGCCGCGACCACCGGGCGGGGGTGGGGGCCGTTCTCCCGCAGCTCGCGCAGCCACTGGGGCGGGTTGGCCTGCAGTTCGTTCAGCTCGGCGCGCGAGACCACACCCTCCTGGAACTCGGCGGGGGTGGCGGGGAGGTACACACCCAGCTTCTTCGCCGCGGTCGCGGGCTTCATCGTCTGGGTGCTCTGCTGCGAACTCATGAGGTCAAGGGTATCGGCCGGGCGCGGGCGGCCCGACCACGCCCGGTAACCTGACCTGGTGACAGGCTCGGAGGCACCACCGTCGTTCCGGCTTGCGTACGTTCCGGGAGTGATCCCCGCCAAGTGGGTGCGGATCTGGAACGAGCGCCTGCCGGACGTCCCGCTCACCCTCGTCCAGGTCCCGGCGGCCGAGGCGGCGGAGCTCCTGCGTGGCGGAGAGGCCGACGCGGGCTTCGTACGGCTGCCGGTCGACCGTACGTTCTTCAGCGCGATCCCGCTCTACACCGAGACCTCGGTGGTCGTCGTCCCCAAGGACCACCTGATCACGGCGGTGGACGAGGTGACCCTGGCCGACCTGTCCGACGAGGTGCTCTTCCACCCCCTCGACGACGTGTTCGACTGGGACAGCCCGCCGGGCGAGCCCGCCTTCGAGCGCCCGGCCACGACCGCGGACGCGATCGAGCTGGTGGCGGCGAACGTCGGCCTGCTGGTCGTCCCGCAGTCGCTGGCCCGCCTCCACCACCGCAAGGACCTCACCTACCGCCCCGTCGTCGACGCCCCCCGGTCCACCGTCGCGCTGTCGTGGCCGGAGGAGGCCACCACCGATCTGGTGGAGAACCTCATCGGCATCGTCCGCGGCCGCACGGTCAACAGCACGCGGGGCCGCACGGCGGCGAAATCCGACGAGCAGAAGCCGCGGAAGGAGCAGAAGGGGCAGCAGCGGAAGCGGCCGGACCAAGCGGGTACGCGTCAAAAGCCGTCTGCCGCCAAGTCGGCGGGTGGGACCGCGCGGGGCCGCTCGGGCGGCGGCAAGCCGGCCAAGCGGGGGAAGCCGCGCCGCAGGTCCTGAGACCGGCCCGGCCCGGCGCAGGGCCGCGAGGCCCGGCAAGCGGAAGACCCGCCGCAGCCCGCCCCGTCTCCTCAGGCCCCCCGCCCGACCCTCTCCTCCGCCCCGCCCTCCTCCGATCCCCGGCGGGCCCCCGCCCCCGCACTGACCGGGGCCGGGTTCAGGTGCCGCTCCCGCATGTCGGCGACCGCCAGCGCCACCGCGACCAGGATGATCCCCACCGCGGTCAGCAGTCCGAATTGCAGCGCCGTGCCGGGGCGGCCGTGGTTGGCCAGGTGGGCGAAGTAGACCGCGCCCACCACGGCGATGCCGGCCGCCGAACCGACGCGCTGCCCGGTCTGCAGGACACCGCCGGCCGCGCCGGCGCGGTGGACGGGCACCCGGGTGAGCGTGAGCGTGGTGTTCGGGGAGACCGTCAGGCCGGAGCCGATCCCGCCGACGAGCAGCGGCAGCGCCGTGGCCCAGCCCACGTCCTGCCCGGGCGCGAACTGCACCGCCAGGACCACGCCGAGCAGCCCCGCCGCCACCGCGCTCAGACCGATGACGACCAGCCTGCGGCCGAACCGCACCACCAGCCGGCCCCCGAGGGCGGCGCCGACCGCCGAGGCCGCCGCGAAGGGCAGGACGGTGAGCCCCGACGCCAGCGCGCTGTAGCCGACCGCGTTCTGCAGGTAGAGCGAGTAGACGAAGAACACCGTCGTGAAGCCCGCGAAGTACGAGAGGCTGATCAAGGCCCCCAGTGTGAAGGACCGCAGGGAGAACAGGCCCAGGTCGAGCAGTGGGGCCCGCCCAAGCAGCCCCTGCCGCTTCTCCCACGCCCAGAACGCGGCCAGCAGCAGCGCGGCCACCGGCAGCAGCGCCCACTTCTGCCGTCCGGTCCACTGCTGCTCCTGCACCAGGGGCAGCATCAGTGCGAGCACACCCGCCCCGAGGAGGGCCACCCCGAACAGGTCGAACTCCTCGCGCCTGTCCGTGGACGGGGGGTACCGGGGCAGCAGCCGCACCCCCGCGGCGAGGGCCGCCACCCCGATGGGCAGGTTGACGAAGAACACCCAGCGCCAGCCGTCGTCGGTGCCGACGGCATCGATCAGCAGGCCGCCCGCGAGCGGGCCCACCGCCGTCGACACCCCGATCACGCTGCCCAGCAGCCCGAAGGCCTTGGCGCGCTCGGCGCCCTGGAACATCTGCTGGATCAGCCCCGAGGTCTGCGGCGCGACCATGCCCGCCGCCGTGCCCTGGAGAAGCCGGAACAGCACCAGCCAGAACGCGCCGGGCGCCAGCCCGCACGCCGCCGAGGCCAGCGTGAACAGGGCGAGCCCGAACAGGAAGGCCTGCCGCCGCCCGCGCATGTCGCCCAGCCGGCCCGCCGGGACGAGCGCGAGCCCGAAGGCGAGGGCGTACCCGGAGACCACCCATGACTGGTCGGCCTCGGAGGCGCCCAGCCCGCGTTGCATCGAGGGGAGTGCCACGTTCACGATCGAGGTGTCGAGCAGCGAGATGAAGCCCGCCGTGAGACAGACCCCGAGCGCCTTCCACCGCCGGTCGTCGGGGGCGGGCTGGGCCTGGACTGTGGTCATGGGGTCACGCTAAGCAGTCGCCCGGCCCGCCGCGCGGCGGAACCGCCCGCCGCCGGCCTCGCACCCGCGCCTCCGGGCGCCGTACGGCCGTGACGCCGCCCCCGCGACCGCGCGGCCGGGCGTTACGCCGACCGGGCGGCGTACCCGCCGGGCGACGGGACGTCGACGCGTCGGGCGTCAGCCGCGCGCCGCCCGCCCGACCGACTCCACCAGGGGCAGCAGCCGGTACGGCACCCGTTCGCGCAGCGCCACCTCGGTGCGGGTGCGCACCACGCCGGGCATGCTGATCAGCTTCTGGATCACGTCCTCCAGATGGGCGTTGTCCCGGCCCACCACCCGCGCCAGCAGATCCCCGCCGCCCGTGATCGAGAACGCCTCCACGATCTCCGGTACGGCGGCCAGCGCGTCCCCCACGTCGTCCAGATGGCCCTGCGTGACCTCGATGTGCACGAACGCCAGCACGGGATGGCCGAGCGCGGCCGGGGAGAGCGAGGGACCCGTGCCGGTGATCACACCGTCCCGTTCCATGCGGTCCAGACGGGCCTGGAGCGTCCCTCGGGCGACGCCGAGGATGCGGGCGTACTCGCGCACGCTGGTGCGCGGCTGCTCCAGCAGCAGCCGCAGGATGCGGGTGTCGAGTTCGTCCACGCTCATGGCGTCGACTGTACCAATGGCCCAGGAGCACAAGGGGGAGCTGTGCCGTCCCACCTGGGCCAATTGTCTTCGAGGAGGTGGAGGAGAGGGCTGAGAATTACGCCAATGGACCAGTGATTCGGTCGAGACTTGAGCCATCGACCTCTTTGATGCTCTCATGGGGCCGTCGATGGCGCTGCGGACCCCGCGGCGCCTTTTCTGTGCTCTCCGGGGAGGGACTCCGTGCTGAAGAGGGTGTTCGTGGCTCCGGACCCGGGGCGGGCGCGGTTGCGCTTCGCCGCGCGGGCCGTCCTCGGCATCGCCCTGGCGGTCGTGGGGTGCGAACTGGCGGGGCAGTCCCTCGCCGGTGCCGTGACCGGCGGCCTGACGGCCCTGCTCGCCCTGTTCACCGTCGCCGACGCCACCGTACGCGGGCAGGCCGTCACCACGGCGCTGCTGCCGGCCGTCGGCGTGCCGGTGCTGGCCGCCGCCGCCGAGCTGCACGCGTTCCCCGTGGCACGGGACCTGGTCTTCCTCGCCGTGGTCGGCGCGGGCGTGTACGCGCGCCGCTGGGGCCCGCGCGGGCACAGCCTCGGCGTCTTCGCCTTCATGACCTTCTTCATGGCGCAGTTCCTGCACGCCGTGCCCGCACAGCTCCCCGGCCTGTACGCCGCCCTCCTGCTGTCCGTGCTCGCCGCCGCCGTGGTGCGCTTCGGCCTGTGGTGCTACGAACGCCGGCTGCCCCCGGCCGTCGTGCCCGCGCCGCCCGGCGGCACCGGACTGGCCCGCGTCACCACACGGCAGGCGGTCCAGGCGCTCGCCGGGTCGGGTTTCGCGCTGGCCGCGGGGCAGTTGGTGTCCGGGCAGCGCTGGTACTGGGCCGTGGGCGCCACCTGGTGGGTCTTCGTCAACACCGCCTCGCGCGGCGAGACGCTGGTCCGCGGCTTCCGGCGGGTCCTCGGCACCGTCGTCGGCATCGGCCTCGGCCTCCTCGTCGCCGTCCCCCTGCACGGCGCGCCCCTGCCCACCCTCGTCCTCCTGGCGGTCTGCGTCTTCGGCATCTTCTACACGGCCGCCGTCTCCTACACGTGGATGATGCTCTGGGTGACCCTGCTCGCCGAGCTGCTCTACGGCCTGCTCGGCGTCCTGAACCCCGGCCTGCTCGCCCTGCGCCTGGCCGAGACCGGCGTCGGCGCCCTCGGAGCCGCGCTCGCCGTGCTGCTCGTGCTGCCCGTCACGACCCACGCCACCACCGACGCCTGGATCCAGCGGGCCCTGCGCTGCGTGCACGCCTGCACCGCCGAGGCCGCCGCCCGGCTCGCCGGCTCTCCCACCGCCGACCCGGCGCCCCGGGTGGCGGAGCTGGAGGGGCTGCTCGGGCGGGTGCGGCTCTCGGTCGCTCCGCTGGTGCACCCGCTGAACCCGGTGCTCGGCCGCAAGCGGCGCGCCCGGCGGGTCCTGGCCCTCCTCGACGACTGCGCCCGGGAGATCCGCGGTCTGGTCGCGGTCGCCGCGGACCCCGAGGCCTCCCACGACGCCCGGCTGGCCGCCGCCTGCTGGCGGGTGGAGGCCGCGGTCGAGGCGCTCACCGAGGGCGGCTCCGGACACCTCCACCGGCCCGCCGAGACCCCGGCCGAGCCCGCCCTCGCCCATCTGCACGGCCTGGAGCGCGCGCTCGCCGAACTGGCCGAGCCGCTGCGCGCACGGCCGGTGACCCCGCTGGTGGAGGCCTGAGAGAAACGGCCTCCCGCTTGGTCTAGACCGAAGCCGGTCGACTGCTACCGTCGGCACTGGCGCGGACCGAGAGGGGACAGCGGTGGCACAGGGCGGCAGACGGCACAGGGCGTTCATCGGGTCGTTCACCGCGGCGGGCGGCCCGGGCCTGGTCACCGCCGAGGTCCACCCGGGCACCGGCGCCCTCACGCTCACCGGCAGCCTCGGCACCGTCCCCGACCCCTCCTACCTGGCCCTGTCCCCGGACGGGGCCATGCTCTACGCGGTCAGCGAGACGGCCGAGGGCGCCGTCGCCGCGTTCCGCGTCGGCGGCGACAAACCGGAGCCCGCCGGTCCGCCCGTGCCGGTCGGCGCCGGCGGCCCCACCCACCTCAGCGTGTACGCCGGGCACGTGCTGACCGCCAACTACGGCTCCGGCAGCGTCACCGCCGTCCCGGTACGCCCGGACGGCACCCTGGGCGCGCCCTCCGGAGAGCTCCGGCACACCGGCTCCGGTCCGCACGACCGGCGCCAGCGCGGCCCGCACGCCCACCAGGTGCAGCCCGACCCCAGCGGCCGGTGGGCGGTCAGCGTCGACCTCGGCACGGACTCGGTCCGGGTGTGCACCCTGGACGGCGGCGCCGTGGCCCTGCACCGCGAGATCGCGCTGCGTCCCGGCTCGGGCCCCCGCCACCTGGCGTTCCATCCGGACGGCGAGCACGCCTACGTGCTCAACGAACTGACCCCGACCGTCACCGTCTGCCGCTGGGACGCGGCCGGCGGCGCGCTGAAGCCGCTGGCCGAGGTCCCGGTCCTGCCGGGCGCCCCGGCGGGCGACGCCTACCCCTCGGGCATCGTCGTGGCGCCCGACGGCCGCTTCGTGTGGACCGCGACCCGCGGCGAGGACGTCCTGTCCGTCTTCGCGGTCCGGGCGGACGGGCTGCGCCTGATCGGCACGGTGCCGTGCGGCGGGCACTGGCCCCGCGCCCTGGCCGAGCACGCCGGGTTCCTCTACGCGGCCAACGAGCGCTCCGGGGACGTGACCTGGTTCGCGCTCGACGAGCGGACCGGTCTGCCCCGCTACGACGGCTCCGTGCAGGTCGCCGCGGCGTCCTGCGTGGTTTTCGGCCGACCGGCCCCGTGAGGCGGCGAGAGGCCCGCCCCCCCCGGACACGGCGAAGGGCCCGCTCCAGCTACTGGAGCGGGCCCTTCGCCGTGTCCGGGGGCGACGTGCCGGTCAGCGGGCCGGCGTGCCCTGCGCCGGCTGCGGGGCGATGCCCAGCGCGGTCGTGTACTTGGCGAGGGCGAGCTTGCCGATCGCCGGGTAGGCGCCGAGCGCCTCGGCCGTGGCGCAGCCCACCTCCTCGGCGGCGGCCGTGAGCAGCGCCGCGTCGATCTCCGGGCCGATCAGGTACGGCGCGAGGGCCAGCTGCTGGGAGCCGGAGGAGCGCAGCTGCTCGGCCACCGAGGCGATCGAGCCGTCCTGGTCCAGGGCCGCCGCCATCACCGGCACCGCCAGGCGCGCGGCGAGCAGCATGCCGGTGATGCCGGCCGCCTGCACGGCCTCCTCGCCGCCCACGGAGGCCAGGATGATGCCGTCCGCGGCGGTGGCCACGGTGAACAGGCGCGCACGGTCGGCGCGCGCCAGGCTCGCCTCGGACAGGCGCACGTGCAGCGCCTCGGCGAGCAGCGGGTGCGGGCCGAGCACGTCGGTCAGCTCGGCGGCGACCCGGCTGTCCATCACGGACTGGCGGATCTGGCGCAGCAGCGAGCTGTCCGGGCCGGCCAGCAGCGGGACGACGACGGCGACCGGGCCGTCGGGCTCCTTGACCTCGGCACCGGCGGCGAGGGCCCGCTCGTAGCGGGCGGTGCGCTCCTCGGCGGCGCGCGTCAGAACGGCCTTCAGGCTGGGGAACTCGGTGTCGTCCCCGTCCAGGTACCCGATCCGGGCATCCAGGCCGGGCAGCTCGGAACGAGCGATGCTCACGACCTCCTCGGCGAGGCTGCGCGTGGCGGCGCTGGGCACGCCGGGCACCGCGAGGACGAGCGCGGGCGCGCCCTCGGGAGCCACCAGCGGTTCCGGCCGGCGGTGCCGTCCGGGCTGGCGGGGTCGCGGCATTCGTACTGGCAGGCCGGACGCGGGCCCAGTGGGGGAGCTCATGGCGCCGCATGTTACTAACTTCCTGGGCTCCCCTGTTCGGGGAGGGTGCAGGTGAGCGGTATCCGTCCGGTTTTGTCTGCTGAGTTACGCCCTCTTGGCAGGTGTTTCAGGTACGCGCCGGACAACTCGCACAGAACCGCCGTTATGCGGGAAACACGCAGAGCAGCGTGGGCTCACCCGGGAGGGCGAGCCGGCCCGCCGCCAGCTCGTCGGCGATCCGCACGCAGCCGTGCAGCGGGTCGCCCTCGGCCGGGACCTGCCGCGCGTGCGGCAACCGCTGCGACAACTCCTCGCGCAGCGGTGCGAGGAGAGGGGCGCCCATCTTCAGGAGGCCGCCCGTGAGCGCCACGTCGGGCTCGCCGGAGGCCGGGCACACGGCCGCGGCGGACTCGGCGACGTTGCGGGCGGCGGCGCGCAGGATGCCGGCGGCCACGGGGTCGTGCGGGGCGCTGTCGGCCACCCGGGGGGCGAACGAGGCGAGCACGGCCGGGCGGTCGGCGCGCGGGTAGAGCAGGCCGGGCAACCCGCGCACCGGGCCGAACTGCTCCTCCGCGCAGGCCAGCAGCGCGGCGGAGCCGCCGTCGCGGCCGTCGTGGGCGCGCAGCGCCGCCTCCAGGCCCGCCCGCCCGATCCAGGCCCCGCCGCCGCAGTCGCCCAGCAGATGGCCCCAGCCGTCCGCGCGCCGCCAGCGGGTCAGGTCGGTCCCGATCGCGATGAGGCCGGTGCCCGCGGCGACGACGGCACCCGGACGCGGCCCGAGCGCGCCGACGTACGCCGTCACCGCGTCGGCGGCGAGCGCCACGGTCCGCACGCCCAGCTCGCGGCCGAGCGCGCCGGGCAGTTCGGCGCGCAGGGCGTCGCCCAGGGATGCGAACCCGGCGGCGCCGACGACGGCCGTGCCCAGTTCGCCCAGCCCGGCTTGCTGTCTCAGGTGCAGGACGAGGGGCACCAACTGGGCCGTCAGATGCCCGGGATCGATCCCCCGGGCACCGGTGCGGACCGGTTCCGCCGTCGCTCCCCGGGCCGACGGCGCCCGCCCCGGGACACCGACGGCGACCCGGAGGCCCGAGCCCCCTGAGTCCACGGCCAGGTAGCCGGGGACGGTCACGGCAGGCGCCAGTCCACCGGCTGTCCGCCCTGCTGGATCAGCAGGTCGTTGGCCCGGCTGAACGGACGCGAGCCGAAGAACCCGCGGTCGGCCGACATGGGCGACGGGTGGGCCGACTCCACGGCGGGCAGCCGGCCCAGCAGCGGGCGCAGGTTGCGGGCGTCGCGGCCCCACAGGACGGACACCAGCGGCTTGCCGCGTCCCGCGAGGGCCCGGATCGCCTGCTCGGTGACCTCCTCCCAGCCCTTGCCCCGGTGCGCGCCCGGGCTGCGCGGCGCCGTGGTGAGCGCCCTGTTGAGCAGCAGCACCCCCTGCTGGGTCCACGGTGTGAGGTCGCCGGTGGACGGCAGAGGCAGCCCCAGGTCGGTCTGCAGCTCGCGGAAGATGTTGATCAGACTCGGCGGCAGCGGGCGCACCTCGGGCGCGACCGAGAACGACAGGCCGACCGCGTGGCCCGGGGTGGGGTACGGGTCCTGACCGACGATCAGGACCCGTACCTCGTCGAAGGGCTGCTGGAAGGCGCGCAGGACGTTCGCCCCGGCCGGGAGGTAGGTGCGTCCCGCGGCGATCTCCGCGCGCAGGAAGTCGCCCATGGCGGCGATCCGTCCGGCGACGGGCTCCAGGGCCTTCGCCCAGCCGGGTTCGACGATTTCGTGCAAGGGTCGTGGTGCCACGGGCGTCACCCTACTGCCGTTCACCGGTCGGCGATCACGCTACGACCGGTGCCGGCCGAGGATGACCGGACCGCCGACTCCGCCGACCGCCTCCGCGTCCACCTCCTTCGCCGGCGCCGCCGGAAGGCCGCCGGGTCAGGCGATCACCGCGGCCCGCACGCACAGCACGTCCGGCAGGTGCGAGGCGAGCTGCTGCCAGCTGTCGCCGTCGTCGGCCGAGGCGTACACCTCGCCGTTGCGGTTGCCGAAGTAGATCCCGGCCGGATCCGCGTCGTCCGTCGCCAGCGCGTCGCGCAGCACCGTGCCGTAGTGGTCCTCCTCCGGCAGCCCCTTGGTCAGCGGCTCCCAGCTCCCGCCCGCGTCGGCCGTGCGGAAGACCCGGCAGCGGCGGTCCGCGGGGACCCGGTCGGCGTCGGCGTTGATCGGGAAGACGTACGCCGTGCCGCCGCGGTGGGGATGGGCGGCCACGGCGAAGCCGAACGTCGACGGCAGGCCCGCGCCGATGTCGGTCCAGTGCGCGCCCGCGTCGTCGCTTCTGTACACACCCCAGTGGTTCTGCAGGTACAGCCGGTCCGGGTCGGCCGCGTCCCGGGCGACCTTGTGCACGCACTGGCCGAACTCCGGGTCGGGGTCCGGCAGGAACACCGCGGACACCCCGGAGTTGGACGGCGACCAGCTCGCCCCGCCGTCCGCGGTGCGGAACACCCCGGCGGTGGAGACGGCCACGGTCACCGCCCGCGGGTCGCGCGCGTCGGTGAGCACCGTGTGCAGGCCCTCACCGCCGCCGCCCGGCACCCAACGGGAGCGGGTCGGGTGCTCCCACAGGGGACGCACCAGCTCGAAGCTCTCCCCGCGGTCCTCGGACCGGTACAGCGCGGCCGGTTCCGTGCCCGCGTACACCACGTCCGGCTCGGCGGCGGCCGGGTGCAGCTGCCAGACCCGCTCCAGCGAGGCGCCGGTGTCCTTGGGGAACTTGACGGCGGGCCGGGCCGGTTCGGTCCAGGTGCGGCCCAGGTCGTCGGAGTGGAACACCGACGGGCCCCAGTGCGCGCTGTCGCCGCCCGCCAGCAGCCGCGGTGTGCCGCCGCGGGTGTCGATGGCGACCGAGTACACGGCCTGCGCGTTGAAACAGGGGCGGTCGTCGAACTCCCAGGTGCCACCTCGCCGTCGCCCGATGAACAGGCCCTTGCGGGTACCCACGGTGAGCAGGACCTCGGTCATGCCGATCACCTCCGGGACGTCTTCGTCCAGGTAGTCGTCAGATACCGGTCAGTCTGCACCGCACCACTGACAGTCACCCCGCCAAGGCGCGTCACCGCAGGTCACGGCGGTGACGTCACCCCGGCACCGAGATCTGCCGGGCCGGTTCCGGCATGAGCCTGCGCGAACCGGGTGACTCGTGCGACCGTCGGGGTGACGGCTCGTCGTGAGCAACGGAGCGGCCCCGCCCGTATGGGAGGTCGGTCCGGCCTGTCGGTGCGCTCGTGAGGAGGATGCCTTTGAAGGCGTTCCGTGGTCCCAAGGTGTGGCTGTGGCGCTGGCGGCGCAATCCGCTGCGGCGGAGGGCCGACGTGGTGGAGGCCTGGCTGCTGCTCGCCGCCTGGCTGCTGACCGTCGTGACCGGGGTGCTGGCCGGTCTGCTGGCGGCGCGGTCGGTGGAGCACGGGCTGGCCCGGGAACGCGCGGACTGGCGGCCCACCGTCGCCCGCGTCGTCGCGCGGGCCCCCGGACGGACCACCGCCGCGGGCTCCGGGGGCGAACGCGTCTGGGCCGAGGTGCGCTGGACCGCCCCCGACGGCGAGAACCACACCGGGCAGGCCCGGGTCGCGCCCGGCAGCAGGGCCGGGACCCCGGTCACCGTCTGGACCGATCCGCGGGGCCACCTGGTCTCCCGCCCCACCACTCCCTCCGAGGCGGCCTTCCGCGGCACCCTGACCGGCGTGCTGGTGGGAGTGACGGCCGCCGCCGTCCCCCTCTTCGGCGGTCTGGCCCTCCGCTCCCGCCTGGAACGCCGCCGCCTGGCCCACTGGGACGCCGAATGGGCCCGCCTGGGACCCCAGTGGGGGCGCATGACCGGCTGACCTGCCCGCCGCCCGGCCCGCTCCTACAGGCCTGCCAGCACCGCCGCGCACGCCCTGAGCAGCGCCTCGTCCCCGGGGATGTCAGGCGGGCCGTCGTACCCGCGGGCGCGAGCCGTGTGGCGGCGCGGTGAGGCGAGTTCCGCCGCCATCAGGTCGCGCAGCGGTGCGGCGGCCCGGCCCATCGCGGCCAGGCACCGCGCGACGGGGCCGCGGGTGCGGGGGCTGTCCGTCCAGGCGGTGCGCAGCACCGGGAGCACGGATTCCGGGTCCCCGGTGATGCGCCAGAGCGCGGACGCGGCCGATGTCCGGTCCCGGGGCGGGCCCGACGCCGCCAGCCGGCGCAGCTCCGGCAGGGCCGCGCGGGCGGCCGGACCCATCCCGCCCAGGTGCCCCGCGGCCGCCCGGCGCCTTCCCGGGTCGTCCTGCGCCAACTCCCGCAGCAGTGCCGGGAGGACGAGGGAAAGGTCGCCGTCCGCCGACCACAGGGCGCCCGCCGCGGCGGCCGCGTGCCGGCCGTGGAGCAGTGCCCGCAGGACCGGGGCCGCCGCTCGTGTCGTCCCGAGGGCGTCCAGGGTGCCCACGGCCTGCCCGGCGACCCGCTCGCGCGCCCCGAGGCCGTCCGGCGCGCCGGACAGCAGGCGCAGCACCTCCGGTGTCGCGGCGGGATCGCCGATGGCCCTGAGCGCGGCCAGCAACGGGGCGGCGAGTGCGTCGGCGGCGGGGGAGTCCAGCGGGATCCGGGCCAGCCGGTGCCGTAACGCCGGGACGAGAGGAGCCGCCGCCGGGCCCAGGTGCGCGATCTCCCGTCCCACGCCGTCGGGCATCCGGGGGCCCGCCAGCACGTGCGCCAGGAACGGGACCGCCCGGGGATCGCCGCTGCGGGCCAGGGCCTTGAGCGCGCCGCCCAGGGCGGGGGCGCCGCGCTCCCACCGGTGGGTCCACAGGTCCGGCCGGACGGCCAGCAGGGCGTACAGGTCGTCCGCGGCGGGAGCGGCCAGGTCGTACAGCTCCGACAGGACCGACACCGCCGCGTCCCGTAACCACTCCTGCTCCGAACCCAGTTGGCCGCCGAGCAGGGCCACGGGCCCGGCGGTGTCGGCGCGCCAGCCGCGGAAGAGCACCGCCGCCATGCGCACGGCGTTGCACCGGTCCATCGGATCCGGGCTGCCCAACTGCCCGCTCAGCAGGGCGATCCGCTCACCGGTCCGGTCACCGAGTGCCGTGTGCAGGGTGCGCAGCAGCCGGGCGCCCTCCTCGTCGGAAGGGCGCAGCCGCCGGATCCGCCCCACCAGGGTGTCGTTCCCGGACCGCACCGGGACGCGGGCGCGGCGCGCCGACCGGTCGCGCAGCAGCCGGACGGCCGTCGGCACCAGGCCGTCCGGCACCCGGTCGGGTGCGGCGAGCGCCAGCTGGCCCAGGGCGGCCAGCCGCAGCCCCGGGTCGCCGGGCGGGGCGCTCTGCTCGGCCAGGACGTCCACCGCGGCGGCGGCATGTCCCGGGTGCCGCCGGGCGAACAGGCCGACGGCCTCGGTGAGCGTGAGCAGGACCCGGCCGTCCCGCTCGGCCGGGATCCGCCGCCGCACCAGGTCCAGGATCCGGGCCGGGTCGTCGAGGAAGCGGACGACGGCCCCGGCCGCCGCCGCGCGCACCCCCGCGTCCGTGTCCCCGAGGAGGGACACGAACACGTCCGCGCCCGCCCGCACCGCCTCACGCGCGCGTGCGTCCCCGCTCTCCGCCCCGATGCTGACCAGCAGCTCCACGATGCAGCCCCGCTCCGGCACCACGTCGCGCGCCGCCAGCGAGAACAGGAAGGGCACGCAGGCGAGCGTCGAGTCGTACACGTTCCCCTCGTGGTGGACCGTGCCGTACATGCCGTCGAGCGCGGTCTCCCGCTCGGCGGCGTCCGCGGAGGCGAGGCCCCGCAGCCATACGGGTACGTCCTCCGCGCTGCCGTGCGCGTGGTGCAGCGAGGCCCAGTCCACCTCGTCGATCCCCGTGAACACGTTGTCCTCCCCGGGCGAGTGCCACCTGATCGCGAGTCTGTACCACGCCACTGACAACGATGTGCGGTCACGCGCTGACTGTGTGCGATCCGTCGGCTGTCACCGGCCACGCGGACGGCACGGGTCCAGTCGCCCGGAGAGGCCCGGGCGACCGGGGGTCAGGCACCCCCGGGCAGGGCCCGATCCAGGATCGTGTCCAGGTCGGTCCCGGCCGGCAGCGTGCCGAACGCGAACCCCCAGTCGCCGCCCAGCCGGGTCGCGCAGAAGGCGTCCGCGACCGGGTGCGGAGCGTGCCGGACCAGCAGGGAGGCCTGCAGGACGAGGGCCATCCGCTCGACCAGCCGGCGCGCGCCCACCTGGCCGGTTTCCGCGATCTGCTTCCGCAGCCCGGCCACGGCCGCGTCCAGGCGGGCGTCCGCCCCGCGCGCGTGGGCGAGTTCGGTGAACAGGGCCTCGGCGGTGCCCGGTTCCCGGCCCAGGGCGCGCAGCACGTCCAGCGCGTTGACGTTGCCCGAGCCCTCCCAGATCGACAGCAGCGGAGCCTCCCGGTAGTGGCGGGGCATCCCGGAGTCCTCGACGTACCCGTTGCCGCCCAGGCACTCCAGGGCCTCCGCGGTGAAGGCCGGCCCCCGCTTGGTGACCCAGTACTTGCCGACCGCGGTGGCGATCCGGCGGAAGGCCCGCTCCCCGGCGTCCCCGCGCACCGCCCGGTCCGCGGCCCCGGCCAGCCGCAGCGTGAGCGTCGTCGCCGCCTCCGACTCGAGCGCCAGGTCGGCCAGGACGTTGCGCATCAGCGGCTGCTCGGCCAGGCGGGCGCCGAACGCGCTGCGGTGGCGTGCGTGGTGGCCCGCCTCGACGAGGGTCTTGCGCATCAGGGTCGCCGACGACATCACGCAGTCCAGGCGGGTGCAGTTGACCATCTCGATGATGGTCTTCACGCCCCGCCCCTCCGGTCCGACCAGCCAGGCCACCGTCCGGTCGAACTCCGGCTCCGAGGAGGCGTTGGACCGGTTGCCGAGCTTGTCCTTCAGCCGCTGGATGCGGAAGACGTTGCGGCTGCCGTCCGGCAGCACCCTCGGCACCAGGAAGCAGGACAGGCCGGCCGGGGCCTGAGCGAGCACCAGGAAGACGTCGCACATCGGCGCCGAGGTGAACCACTTGTGCCCGCGCAGCGTGTACACGCCGGGCTCGCCGGTGGGCGTGGCCACGGTGGTGTTCGTCCGGACGTCCGAGCCGCCCTGCTTCTCGGTCATGCCCATCCCGGCGAGCAGCCCGGGCTTCTCGGTGGGCACGCGCAGCCCGGGGTCGTACGCCCGGCTGGTCAGCAGCGGCTCGTAGACCTCGGCCAGATCCGGCTGGGCGCGCAGGGCGGGCACGGCGGCGTAGGTCATCGACGTCGGGCAGCCGTGCCCGGCCTCCGTGTGCCCCCACACCAGGCCGCCCGCCGTGCGGGCCACGTGCGCACCCGGCCGGTCGTCCCCCCAGGGGGCGCCGGCCAGGCCCTCGGCGACCGCGGTCCGCATCAGGTGGTGCCAGCTGGGGTGGAACTCGACCTCGTCGACGCGGTGGCCGTAGCGGTCGTGGGTGCGCAGTTCCGGCTCGTGCCGGTTGGCCAGCTCGCCCCACTCCTGGGCCTCCTCGCCGCCGGCGCGCAGCCCCAGCCGCCGGACGTCCGCCTCGGCCCACCCGGCGCCCTCGCGGCGCAGCCCCTCCAGCAGGGCCGGGTCGTCGGAGGCGTCGTACGGGGCCAGCGGCGGGGCCTGGTTGGTGACGTGGTGGGTGGCGTACTGCGGCTGCGGCGGCGACTGCGCGCTCATCGGGACCATGGATCCATGTTGCACTTCCGCTGCGGCTGTCGCAATGATGCAACAAGGAGGCGCACGTACAGTACGTGCCCATGCGCATGAACGTGTCGGCCGCGCCGGGCGGGACCGGCCTGCCGCCCCTGTCCGCGCGGTCGGTCGTCCTCAGCCTGCTGCTGGGCGCGCATCCGCCCGAGCTGCCGGTGAAGGACCTGGTACGGCTGGTGGAGCCCTTCGGGATCGGCGGCTCGACGCTGCGCGCCGCCCTGAGCCGCATGGTGGCCGCCGGGGACCTGCGCCGCACGGACGCCGTCTACCGGCTCAGCGACCGGCTGCTGGCCCGCCAGCACCGCCAGGACGAGGCGCTGCGCCCCCGTACGCGCGCGTGGGACGGCGACTGGGAGATGCTGGTGGTGACGGCGACCGGCCGGGGCCCCGCCGAACGCGCCGACCTGCGCGGCCGGCTGACCGCCCTGCGCCTGGCCGAGCTCCGCGAGGGGGTGTGGCTGCGGCCGGCCAACCTCGACCGCGCCCTTCCCGCTGATCTCGCGCGCGTCGCGCTGCTCTGCACCGCCCGCCCCGACGGCTCCCCGCCCGCCCTGGCCGCCCGCCTCTGGCCGCTGGACGACTGGGCGGCCACCGCACGGCACCTGCTGGCCCGCGCGGCCGGCGCCCGCCGTCCCGCCGACCGGCTCACCGCCTTCGCGGCGGCCGTGCGCCTCCTGCTCACCGACCCCGTGCTGCCGCCCTGGCTGCTCCCCGCCGACTGGCCCGGCGAGGAGCTGCGCACCGCCTACGCCGGGTACCAGCGCGAACTGGCGGCCTCCCTGGAACGGCAGACGCGCGAGGTGTGACCCCGGCCCGGGCGCGGCGAGGGCCGCCGTCCGCCGTGGACGACGGCCCTCGCCGGCACGGGCGCCCTACTTGTAGGTGATGTCCGAGGACGAGTACTTGCAGTACGTCCCGTCGGGTCCCGAGCCGTTCTTGGGCGGTTCCGCGCCGGTGTTGTTCCCGATGTACTTCTGGCAGGGGACGATCTTCTTGCTGGAGTCCCCGACGATGGTGATGTTCCTCAGCGTCGCGCTGTCGCCGTAGTTGGTGTTGATGCCGACGATCGCGGTGCCCTTGTAGGTGGCCTCGATGGTGTTGAGGTTGATCGTGCGCTTGTACTGCGTCTTGCAGTTGCCGCACGAGCGGACCAGCTTGCCGAAGTTCTTGACGGCGAAACCGGACACGTTGAGGGTGCCCGCGCCGTTGAACTGGAAGACCTTGTCACTGGCTTCCCTGGCGCCGCCGCCCGAGACGGTGTACACGTTCGACGACGAGGAGCCCTTGAAGGTCGCCGCGTCCTCGCCGACGTCCTCCCACCAGACGTTCTGCAGCGTGCAGCTGCCCTCGCAGTGGATGCCGTCCGCGGCGGGGGCACCGATGATGACGTTCTTCAGGACGGTGCCGGGTGCCAGGTCCAGGATCGGGTCCTGGCTCTCGCTCTGGCCCCCGGTGCCCAGGTCGCCGCTGCCGTACAGGCGCTTCATCCCGTAGTCCTTGGTGCCGGACAGCGAGATGGTCTTGGTGACGGCCTGACTGCCGTTGGCGGTGGGCCAGGTGGCCGCGTCCGCCGGGCCTCCGCTGGCCATGATCATGCCAAACATGAGGCCCAGGGCGGCCAGTCCGCCCAGCAGGTGTGCGGGTGCTCGTGAGGTCATGTCCCGAATGCCTTCCTCCGAGTGGGGGGTGGTCACTTACATGAACTTCGTACGTAAGGCTGGACGCATGTCCGCAGCGCTGGCCGCGTTGAGCCCGCACGGCGGGCTTACGGGTCACACTGATGAACGGAACGTAGAGTGCAAGCGCTTTCTAGTCAACGCCTCGCGTACGCCTCTTTTCGGCCAGTGAGGAAGTGGTGTGGGAGCGCTTCCATGAGTGGCTGTGTCCATGCCACGATGCCGATTGCTCCCCGCGCGACGCCGCACGAGCCGCGATCAGAAGGGACCGAAGGACCGTGCCCCCCACAGCCACCCCCCACCACCCGAGGACACCGCTGCGCCCGGCGGTGCTCGCCCTCCTCGCCGCGCTGCTGCCCCTGCTCGCGGCGCTGACCCTGGTCGCACCCGCGGCCGCCGCCCGGACCGGGTCCGTCCCCACCGCGACCCTCACCGAGGTCACCGGTTTCGGCGAGAACCCCAGCGACCTGCGGATGTACGTCTACGTCCCGAGTGGCGTCGCCGCCCGTCCGGCGGTCGTCGTCGCCGTGCACTGGTGCGGCGGCTCGGCGTCGGCGATGTACTCCGGCACCGAGTGGGCCTCGCTCGCCGACCGGTACGGGTTCGTCGTCGTGTACCCGTCGGTGACCCGCGCGAGCAAGTGCTTCGACGTCTCCTCCTCGCAGGCCCTGCGGCGCGGCGGCGGCAGTGACCCGGTGGGCGTCCGGTCGATGGTCGACTGGGTCACCCGCACCTACTCCGCCGACCCGGGCAAGGTGTACGTCACCGGCATCTCCTCCGGCGCGATGATGACCAATGTCCTGCTCGGCGACTACCCCGACGTGTTCGCCGCGGGGGCCGCCTTCTCCGGGGTGCCCTTCGGCTGCTTCGCCACCACCGACGGTTCCGAGTGGAACAGCGCCTGCGCCGGCGGCACCGTCACCCACACCGCGAAGGAGTGGGGCGACCTGGTCCGCGCCGCCTACCCCGGCTACACCGGCCCCCGGCCCCGGATGCAGTTGTGGCACGGCACCGCCGACGACACGCTGCGCTACCCGAACCTCGGCGAGGAGATCAAGCAGTGGACCGACGTCCTCGGCGCCGGCCAGACGCCCACCGCCACCGACTCCCCGCAGTCCGGCTGGACCCGCACCCGCTACGGCGGCACCGGTGACCGGGCTCCCGTCGAGGCGATCGGCCTCCAGGGTGTGGGCCACAACCTGTACACCTACGGCATGGCCGCCCGGGCCCTCACCTTCTTCGGCCTGGACGCGGGCGGCAGCGAGCCCCCGCCCCCGGCCGTCGGCTGCGAGGTCACCGTCACGACCAGCGCCTGGAACACCGGGCTGACCGCCTCCGTCACCATCACCAACACCGGCACGACGACGGTCAGCGGCTGGAAGCTGGGCTTCACCCTGCCCGCCGGTCAGACCATCACCGGCGGCTGGAACGCCACCTACAGCCCGTCCTCCGGCTCGGTGACGGCCGCCGACGTCTCGTACAACGGCAGCATCGCGCCCCATGCCGGCGTGAGCATCGGCTACCAGGCCACCCACACCGGCAACGCCGCGGCACCCACGGCCTACACGCTCAACGGCACCGCCTGCACGGTCGGCTGACGCACCGGGCGGGCGCCGGGACGCGGCATCCCCCGTCCCGGCCCCCACCCGCCGGCGCTCGCACCGGCCGTCCCGGCGCCCACCCCCAGACGCCCGCACCGGCCGCCCGGCTCCTCCCGCCCCCGGGAAGCCCCCGGGAAGGCATCCTCCCGTCCCCAGGAAGGCACACGTGAAGCCGTCCAGCAGATCGCCGCTCGCCGCCCTGCTCACCGCGTGCGTCCTCGTCCTCGCCCTGGCCGTCTCGTCCTCCGCGCTCCGGGCCCTGGTCGAGGGCCGCGGTCCGGCGGCGCCCGGGACCACTCCGGTGACCGACGGCCCGCACTGGGCGAACACCTGGACCGGCATGCCCCAGCTCACCGAACCCGCGAACCTGCCGCCCGCGCCGTTCAGAGACGAGGATTCGGTGCTGGCCGACACCACGGTGCGGCAGACCGTCCGGGTCACCGTCGGCGGCCACCTGCTCAGGCTGCGCTTCTCCAACGCCTACGGCGACACCGAGCTGCCGCTGACCGCGGTGACCGTGGCGCTGCCGCGGGACGGACGGGCCGGGACCGCCGCGGTCGAGCCGGGCAGCCTGCGCCGGGTGACCTTCTCGGGACGCGACTCGGCGACCGTCCCGGTCGGCGCCCAGGTCGTCTCCGATCCCGTCCGCCTGGACCTGCGTGCCGGGTCCGAGCTGACGGTGACGGCGTACACCGCGCAGGGGCAGCCGTCGCTCGCGCTCACCTCGCACCCGGGCTCGCGCACCACCTCGTACCTGCTGCACGGCGACCACACCCGGGACCCGGACCCGGCCGACGCGACCCCGGTCGACCACTGGTACCTGCTCAGCGACGTCGAGGTGCGGGCGCCCGGCGCCACCCGGGCGGTGGCCGTCGTCGGCGACTCGCTCACCGACGGGCGGGCCTCCACGACCAACGGCAACGACCGCTGGCCGGACCAGTTCTTCGACCGGCTGCAGAAGACCACCGCCACCTCGGACATCGCCGTCCTCAACCAGGCCGCCGGCGGCAACCGCGTCCTCCACGACGGCCTCGGCCCCAACGTGCTGGCGCGGCTCGACCGCGACGTGCTGTCCCGCAGCGGGGTCTCCTGGCTGATCCTCTTCGAGGGCGTGAACGACATCGGGACCGCCGAGGCCACGCCCGGGGCGCAGCGCGCGATCAGCGACGACCTGATCGCCGGCTACCGGCAGATCGTGCTCCGCGCCCACGCCCAGGGAATCCGCGTCTACGGCGCGACCCTGACGCCGTTCGGGGGCAGCACCCTGTACGACGACCCCGCGGGGGAGCGGGAGGCGTCCCGGCAGCGCCTCAACGCCTGGATCCGCACGCCAGGCCACTTCGACGCGATGATCGACTTCGACCGGGCGGTCCGGGACCCGGCGCGGCCGAACCGGCTGCCGGCCGATCTCCAGGCCGGGGACTGGCTGCACCTGAACCCGCGGGGGTACGGCGTCCTCGCCGCGGCGGTTCCCCCGGGGCTGCTCCGGCGGACGTGAGTTCCCGGGAACGACTCCGCCTCGCCGTCGTCGCACGGGGTCCCGCCGACGCGTCCTACGACCGCACGGCCGACCGGGCCACCCTCAACAGCGCCTCCCAGTCGGCCAGCTTGACCACGCCCCGGCCCAGCCGCGCGCCGAGTTCGGCCTCGGCGCGCTCGATCGCCAGCCAGCCTGCCCACGGCACCGGCTCCAGGCCCGCCGCGCGCAGCGCCGGGAGCGCGTCCTCGGGTACCTCCCGGCGCACGAGGGCGGGCGCCTCGGCGAGCAGGGCGGCCGCCGTCTGCTTGGCGCACGGCCGGTTGGTGCCGATCACGCCGGTCGGGCCGCGCTTGATCCAGCCGGCGACGTACTCGCCCGGCGAGGCGACGCCGTCGCGCAGGACGCGGCCGTCCCGGTGCGGCACGGTGCCGCTCGCCGGGTCGAACGGCAGGCCCTCCAGCGGCACGCCGCGGTAGCCCACCGAGCGCAGCACCAACTGCGCCGCCACGTCCTCGAACCGCCCGGTCCCGGTCACGCCGCCGTGCCCGTCCGGCACCGTCCGCTCGAAGCGCACGGCGCCCACGCGGCCGCCGTCCGCGAGCAGTTCCACGGGCCGCAGGAAGAACCGCAGCCGGATCCGGCGCGCCGTCGGCAGGGACCCGGCGCTCGCCCAGCCGCGCAGCGCCTCCACGTTGCGGCGCTGCACGGCGGGCAGCGCGGACGGGTCGGCGCACCCCGGGTCCAGGTCCAGCTCGCTCTGCTCCACGGTCACCTCGGTGCCGGGCAGGCCGCCCAGCTCGCGCAGCTCCTTGGTGGTGAAACGGGCCTGCGAGGGGCCGCGCCGGCCGGTCATGTGGACCTCGGTGATCCCGCTCGCCGCCAGCGCGTCCAGGGCCCCCTGCGGCATGTCCGTCGGGCGCAGCTCACCGGGGCCCCGCACCAGCATCCGCGTGACGTCCACGGCCACGTTGCCCACACCGATGACCACCGCCGAGCGGACCCCGCGCACGAACCCCGCGTCGGCCGCGTCCGGATGCGCGCTGTACCAGGACACGAACTCGGTCGCCGACCAGCTGCCCGGCAGCTCCTCGCCGGGGATGCCGAGGCGGCGGTCGGCGGCGGCGCCCACGCAGTACACCACCGCGTGGTACAGCTCCCGCAGCCGCTCCACGGGCAGCCCCCCGGGCCCGCCCACCCGGACCCCGCCGAGGAACCGCACCCGCTCGTGCTCCAGCACGGTGCGCAGGCTGCCCTGCAGGGACTTGATCTTCTCGTGGTCCGGGGCGACGCCGTAGCGCACCAGCCCGTAGGGGCACGGCAGCCGGTCGAGCACGTCCACCCGCACCCCGGGATCCAGCTGGACCAGGCTCTGGGCGGTGTAGCACCCGCTCGGCCCGGAGCCGACGACGGCGACACGCAGCACGGCGGTACTCCTTGCCCCAAGCAGGAGAGTGTGCGGACGGCTCCAGCATGGCACCGCCCCGCCCGGGACGGCAGGGGCCGACGGAGTGATCCCGTGATCGCCGCGGGGCGCGGGCGGGCGCATCGGCGCCGGGGCCGGCCGGCTAGTCCGTCCGCTCCCCGGTCGCGAAGAACCGGGACAGGTCCTCGCCCGGCCCCGCCGCGGTGTCCGTGTCGCTGCCGGGGGGCACGCCCATCTCCCAGTCGAGCCCGTACCGCGCGAACAGCTCGGCCCGCAGGGCCGGGACGGGCATCGGCACTCCCGGCACGAGCGCCGCGAACACCGCGCCCATCAGCAGGGCCCGCAGCAGCGGGTAGTCCGCCGTCACGTCCGCGGAGCCGTACCGGGCGACCGTGTCGCTCAGCAGCTCCGAGAGCCGCCGCTGCTCCGGGCACTGCAGGAAGCCCTCCGCCTGGAGCAGCCCCGCCATGTGCTGGCGCATGAGCACCGGACGGTCGTGGGCGAGCCCCAGGATCGCGTCGACGGCGCGCGCCAGCCGCTCCCGGCCGTCCTCGGTCCGGGGATCGCGTTCCAGTGCCTCCTCCAGCGTGCGGTGCATCAGGCGGTGCACCGCGGACTGCACCAACTGGCGCTTGCCGGGGAAGTAGTACGACACCAGCCCGCGCGCGGAGCCGGCCCGGTCGGCGATGTCGGCCAGCGTCGTCGCCTCGAACCCGCGCTCGTCGACCAGTTCGACCGCGGCCTGCAGGAGCCGTTCCCGGGAACGCCGCCGCAACTCTTCATTGACCGAGGCGCTGCGCGGGGACATCCTGTAACTCCTGCGTTGACTGGCTGCCAGCCAACTATACTCAGCGCGGGTGGCACCGCTCTGCGCGGGGCCCGCTCGGAGCTGCCGTCCGTCTGGGGCGACACGGGGGATCGTCTCAGACGGACGGCTCCGGGTTCCGTCGTCTCAGCGGCGCGCGTCAGCCCACCAGGTCCAGCACCGGCAGCAGCGCGTCGGGGCGCTGTGTCACCGGCAGATGGTCCACGAAGTGCACGCGGCAGCCCAGGGCGGCCGCGCCGCCGTCCGCCGGGCGGCTGTCGCCGACCATCAGCACCCGCCGCGGATCGACGTCCAGTTCCGCGCAGGCCACCGAGAAGAGCCGGGGGTCGGGCTTCTGCACACCGTGCTCGTACGAGAGCACGTAGGCGTCCACGAACTCGTCCAGCCCGTGCTCGCGGAAGACCGGGCGCAGGTCCCAGCCGATGTTGCTCACCACGCCGACGCCGATCCCGCGCTCGCGCAGCGTGCGCAGCACCTGGGCCGCGTCGGGGTACGGCGACCAGGCCGCCGGCGTCATGTGCCGGTCGTACAGCGCGTCGTGCAGAGCGGGGTCGGGCAGCGCGACCCGCCGGGACAGCCCGGTGTAGGCGGCCCGGTGCAGCGCGGCGCTCTCGTCCCGGACGGCCCACACCCCGGCGAACTCCTCCGGCAGCGCCACCGGCGCCGCCCCGCCGGGCAGCGCCCCGGCCTCCTCCAACGCCCGGGCGGCTTCTGCCAGTTCGCCTTCCGGCAGGGCCAGACCCGTCTCCTGCAGTACGGCACGCAGCCAGGACTCGGCGGACTCGATGCGGAACAGGGTCCCCGAGAAGTCGAAGAGCACGGCGGTCATGTGCCGGACTCTACCGGCGGCGTACGCCGTACCGCGCGGCCCGTGCCCCGGCCGGTGACCGGGACGAGCGGCCCTAACCCAGTGCCCGCAGCCCGGGGACGAGGGCCACCACGACCGGTACGACGGGGACCAGTGCGGCCGTCGCCGTCAGGCGCAGGCGGTGCAGGGCGGGCAGGCGGTCGGGCGGTGTGAGCAGCCGGTGCACGCGGTGCGGGACATGGGCCTGCGGGGTGGGGCCGGGCCCGAACACGCCCCGGTCCTCGTTGAGTTCGACCAGCGCCAGGGCCGTCGTCAGCCGGCCGAAGCGCCGGGAGGCCATGTCGTCGGCGGCCAGCTCGACCAGCCGGTGCATCTCGTCGCGGAACGCGGCGAACACCGGCACCTGCGGGAACCCGCCCGCCAGCGCGGCCGAGCAGTGCAGCAGCCAGTCGTGCCGCGCCCGGTCGTGACCCTGCTCGTGGGCGAGCAGCGCGTCCAGCTGACGGCCTTTCAGCCGACGGAGCGCAGCCGTGGTGACGACGAGTCGGGGCGCCGTACCGGGCAGCCACCAGGCGTCGGGCCGCTCGCCCTCCAGCACCACCAGCCGCCCGTCCGCCGGCTCCTCGCCGGGCAACAGGGGCGCGCGGACGAGCAGTTCGGTCCGGCGTCGCCGTCGCCGCGCACGGGCCCGCACGATCTCGCGCACCAGCATCAGCAGGGTCCACAGGCCGCCGCAGGCGAGCACCACCGCGACCGCCGCCGCCCAGGGGCCGGCCGCTCCGAGGGCGTAGGCGTCCGTCACGGCCCGTGGGGCCGGGCCGAACACGGGCCCGCGCACCGCCTGCCAGGCCGCCGCCGCGCTGAGCGTCATCGACAGCGCACAGCACAGCAGCACGCCCGCCACCACGCACTGCCACGCCCACAGGGCGACCACCGGCTCACGGTCCGGCCAGTCGGCCCGCGCGAGCAACCGCGGGCCGGCCACGGCCGTCAGGATGCCGAGCAGCAGCAGCAGTGCCACGGGGACCATCATGGGCAGCACCCTATGAGCGCGGGGCGGCTCATGGGCCGGTGCGCGGTGCCGAAGTGACCCAGGCAACGCCGGTGCCTCGCCGTGCCACTGCCGTGGCGCTGCTGGGGTTCACATCGTCAGCAGCATGGCGACCATGCCGATCCCCATCGAGAGCCGGCAGGCCCTGGCCAGTTCCGGACGGTCCCCCCAGCGCACCGCGCCCGGCGGACGCCCCCCGCCCGACGTGACGGCGGCGGGCACCAGGCGGGCTCCGGACAGCAGGACGTACCCGGTGAAGTAGGCCAGGAGCGCGCCCGTCACCAGTGGCACACCGGTGCCGGGGTGCGTGTGGTGGTGGGTGGCGGGCGAGGCGGCCATGGCGAGGGACATGTAGACCATCGCCGCCGTCCCCACCAGGTGGTGCAGATGGTGAAGGCTGTCGCGGGCCGCCCGCAGGGTGCGCAGAGCCGCCGCCCCGAACACGGCCGCGTACAGCGGCCACGCCCAGCCCGGCGGAGTGAACGCCGCGGCGGGCACGGCCATCGCGGCCATGCCGAACCCCATCAGCGCCTCCCCGCCCGCCGAGCGGCGCTGCTCCTCGACACCACTGCGCATCCGCAGCAGGCAGTAGGCGCCGGTCGCCGCGCACAGCGCGACCAGCAGCCAGGCCGGCCAAGCCGGTCCGTGCACGCGTGCCACCCCCTCCGACGGTCGGTCGGTCGGTCGAGGGATGCGATGCCCAGGGCCCGCGGTGCGCACGCGAGCGCAAGGGTGTACACGGGGAGCACTCGGCGGAGCACAGCAGGTGAGCGACAGGACCGCCGGAATGTTTACTTGTAAAACACATGCTAAATTAGTCCTATGATCCCTGCGACCCGACTCCGTCTTCCCCTGGCCGGGGTGCTCCGCCTCGGGCGGCCCGCCGACATCTGGTTCAAGCCCGCGCTGAGCGTGGTCGCCTCCGTCGCCCCGCCCAACCTGCTCCTGCTGGCGCTCGGCCGGCTCGATCTGGCCATGTACACGATGGCGGGCTCGCTGTGCGCGCTCTACGCCCACAACCGGCCGTACGCCGCCCGGGCCCGCGCCCTCGCCTGGGTGGTGCTCGGCATGGTCGGCGGTCTCGCCGTCTCCCTGCTGGCCGCCTCGCTCACCGGCGACGCCGTCGTCCTGGTCACCGTCGGCGCCCTCATGGCGGCCGCGCAGAAGGCCTTGTGCGACGCCACCCGTATCGGGCCGCCCGGGAACGTGGTGCTCACCTTCATCAGCTCGGCCTCCCTGTTCGCGCCGCAGCACCTGGGCCAGGTGCCCGGCCACGTCGGTCTCGCCCTGCTGGCGGGCGCCTGGGCCTGGCTGGTCGGCATGGCGCCCGGACTGCTGCGCCCGCACGGCCCGGAGCGCCGCGCCACCGCGCAGGCCCTGGACGCCGCCGCCGCGTACGCCGCCACGGGCGGCACCGGGGAGGGCCACGGCAAGGCCCGTGCCGCGACGGCCGCCGCCGTGCACACCGCCTGGCAGTCCCTGCTCACCCCGGGTACCCGCCCCGACCGCACCCGGCGCGCCCTCGAACAGCTCCTGGTCCGCGCCGAGGTGGCCCTCGCCGCGCCCGCCGACACCGACCCGGAGCGGCTGCGCGGCTGGGCCCGCGGCCTGCGCGGCACCGGCCGGATCCCCGAGGTGGAGGCCCCGCGCGAGTCGGCCGACGAGCTGCTCGGCGTGGACACCGAGCTCGCCGTCCCGCGCCGTTCGCTGCGGCACCGGCTCGCACCGCTCGCCCCCCTCGCCGCCCGTACCGCGCTCGGCAGCGCCCTCGCCGGCTACGCCACCCTGGCCCTCGGTGTCGGCCGCCCCTACTGGGCCCTGGTCACCGCCGCCTCCCTCTACCAGGCCAACCTCACCCTCACCTGGAGGAGGAGCATCCAGCGCGTCGTCGGCAACCTGGCCGGCGTCCTCGTCTTCGCCGCCGTCGTCCCGCTCGTCCATCTCCACCCCGCGGTCCTGGTGCTGAGCTGCGTGGCCTTCAACTTCGGCGCCGAGGCGCTCATCGGCCGCAACTACTGGCTGGGCACCGTCTGCGTCACGCCGATGGCCCTGCTCATCACCGAGTTCGGCCGCGTCCAGGACCCCGGTTCGCTGATCACCGAGCGCGTCCTGGACACCCTCGTAGGGGCCGTGGTCGGCTTCGTCGCCGCCGTCGCCGTCACCAACCGGCGCAGCGGCGACCGTCTCGAGCGGACGCTCGCCGCGGCGGACCGCGCCCGGGAGGACGCCGCCCGCCTGCTCGCCGAACCCCACCCGGCACCCCGCGCCCTGGAGACCGCGCGCCGCGCTCTCGCCGCGGCCCTGGTCGATCTGCGCGCCACGGCCGACGCGGCGGCGGGGGAGTGGTGGCAGCGCGCGCTGCCCGAGGAGCGGGTCGTTCTCACCGAGCAGTCCGGACACCGTACGCTCGCCGCGACGGTACGACGCCAGGGGCTCGCGCCGCTTCGGCGGGACACGGGCAGGACGACGGAGGACGCACGGCCATGACGCCGACGAACGGACGACCGACAGCCGAGGACGCCCAGCCCGGCGTCCGCCCGGCCCCGGCGGGAACGGCACCGAACGGCCCATCCGAGACCCGCTCCGGGGCCGGTGGCGCCGAGGCCGGGCCGGGTCCCGCGCGCGAGGGCCGGGCCCCCGCCGCCCCCGACGACACCGTCGCCGCGGTCGTCACGCAGTGGCGGGCCGTGCACCCCGAACTGAACACCGGGCCCATGGAGGTCATCGGCCGGATCAACCGCTGCGCCGCCCTCCTCCAGCAGGCCGAGGACGCCCCGCTGCGCCGGGCCGGGCTCAGCCGCGCCGAGTTCGACCTCCTCGGCGCCCTGCGCCGCACCGGCCACGAACTCACTCCCGGCGAACTGGCCCGGGAGACCTTCTCCTCCGGGGCGGCGGTCACCAAGCGGCTCAAGCAGCTGACCGAACGCGGACTGGTCGAGCGGCGCGGGGACACCCGCGACCGCCGCGTCGCCCACGTCCGCCTCACCGACTCCGGCCGCGACCTCGTGGACGGCATCCTGCCCGAGCAACTCGCCTACGAGACCGCGGTGCTCTCCGTCCTCTCCACCGACGGCCAGACCGAACTGGCCACCCTCCTGGCCGACCTCCTCGGCCGCCTGGAAGGCCGCATGGGCGCGCTGCGCGCCTGAGCGGCGTGGCGAACGGCCCGCGTACCGGCGTTCAGATCCCCGGCCGGTACCGCATCGGATGGTCGGCGGGCACCTCCACCAGGACGATGCGGGTGCCGTCCGGGTCGGTGATCCACATCTCGATCAGGCCCCAGGGCTCCCGCACCGGTGGCCGGGCGATCGCGACGTCCTTGGCGCGCAGTTCCTCGTGGGCGCCGGTCACGTCCTCGACCTGGAGCCAGAGCTGCAGCGCCGGTGAGGGCGGGGTGTCGGAACGGCCGGAGACCTCCAGGAAGCCTCCGCCGAGGAAGTAGACGGTCCCGCGCTCGGGGCCCGTGCCGAACTCGCGGTAGACGGCGAGGCCGAGCTGCTCCCCGTAGAAGGCGCGGGAGCGTTCCGGGTCGGTGGGGTGGAGAAGTGTCCGGCTGCTGAGTACGTGCACCATGCATCCGGACTCTAGTGGCAGGGTTACCCTCGACCACGCTCAGCCGCGCACGAGATCGGAGACCGCTCCATGGACACCACCGCCACCCGACTGACCTTCCGTGATGCCACCGAGGCCGACGTGGACGCACTCGTCGCGCTGGTCGAGTCGGCGTACCGGGGCGAGAGCAGCCGGGCCGGTTGGACCACCGAGGCGGACATCCTGGAGGGGCAGCGGACCGACCCGGAGGGTGTGCTGGAGGTCATCAGGTCGTCCGACAGCCGGCTGCTGGTCGTCGAGCAGGACGGTGGCATCGTCGCCTGCTGCCAGCTCGAGCACCGCGGCGACCACGCCTACTTCGGGATGTTCGCGGTCAGCCCCACCCTGCAGGGCGCGGGCCTGGGCAGGACGGTCATCGCGGAGGCGGAGCGGCAGGCCCGTGCGGCGTGGGGCGTCACCGAGATGCACATGACCGTGATCTCGGTGCGCGACGACCTCATCGCCTGGTACGAGCGCCGCGGCTACCGCCGTACGGGACGGACGACGCCGTTCCCGTACGGCGACGAGCGCTTCGGCGTTCCGCGCCGCGACGACCTGCGGTTCGAGCTGCTGGTCAAGGAACTGGCCTGACGGCTCAGGCCGTGAAGCGGCCCGTGCGCTTGATCTCGGGGAAGTCGGTCGTCGCCCCGTCCAGCCCCAGCGCGCGGACCAGCCGCAGGTGGTCCTGCGTGTTCACCACCCAGCCGATGATCTTCAGGTCGGCCGCGCGCGCGTGCTCGACGACCTCCAGGGTCAGCCGCCGGATGTTGAGGCAGACGGTCGCGGCGCCCACCGCCCTGGCCCGCTCCACCACGTCGGTGCCGTAGCGGCTCGCGACCAGCGCGGTGCGCACGCCCGGCACCAGCCGGGCGATCTCGGCGACCGCCTCGTCGTGGAAGGAGGACACCTCCACCCGGGAGACCAGGTCCCGCCGGTGCATGACCTCGGCCAGCGCCCGGGCCGCCGCCACGTCCTTGATCTCCGCCTGCAGCGGCGACCGCACCGCGTCCAGGACCTCCTCGAACACCGGCACCCGCTCGCCGCGGCCCGCGTCCAGGGCACGCAGCTCCGCGAGCGTCTTCTCGGCGATCGGGCCGGTGCCGTCGGTCGTGCGGTCCACCTCCGTGTCGTGCATGACGACCAGGGCGCCGTCCTTGCTCAGGTGCAGGTCGAGTTCGATCAGGTCGAGGCCGGCCGCTTGCGCGGCGACGAAGGAACGAAGGGTGTTCTCGGGCTCGACACCCATGACCCCGCGGTGACCGATGGTAAGGAAGTTCAAGGTTCAACTCGCTTCCGTCGACGGCGGCTCGGCGCCGGCGGACGACGGCGGTACGTCGTCGTCCGCGCGGCAGGCTCGCAGCCTAATGGCCGGGTCCCGCGATGAACCCGCACCTGCGGGAGGGGATCGGCGCACGGGCGTGCGGTGCCTGGCCCGCGTCACCACCTCGGTCACCCGGGCGTGGGCGAGTCCCCGCGTCGTTGACCGGCCGGATCCGATCGGTGTCCGGTCCGGCCCCGCGCTCCCCCTCGCTGCGGCGAAAGTGACCGTCGTCACGGTTTCACACAGGAAAAACAGCGGTGACCAAGGGGGTGGGCAGAATAATTTCCCGCGCTGCCTCTTGCTGGGAGAAACGGGGTATGCATACGGTGTCCATACGCGAGGTTCTCCTGTGGAGGATGGGACATGACGGAAATTCTTGTGCAGGCGGCTACGGAGGAGCAGGTTCCTTCGCTGACCAGGGTGGTTGAGCACCCGGCCTGGGCCGTGCTCAAGGATGCCGTGGAGCAGATCCGGCCATGGCAGTCGAAGGACGGATCGATCGACTTCGACGCCGAGGGCGCCCCGCGGCAGGCCGACGCCGTGGCGGCCGTGGAGCGTGTCGTCGACGCGGTCGAGCGGCTCTCCCCGCTGCTCCCGCACGACGCCGCCTACCACGAGGCCCTGCTGCGGGACCTGCGCCGCTGGGCCGAGGGCGGCTTCGCGGTGCCGGACTTCCTGGACTCCCTGCTGGCCTTCCAGCCCGCCGCGAACCGCGCGGACGGCCTGCAGCACCTGGTCGTCTTCCCGATGTACACGCAGAACGGCAACCCGGACCGCAACCTCGAGGCGGTCGTGCTGCGGATGGTCTGGCCCGAGTGGCTGGCCGAGCTGGAGCGCACCCGGTACGACAACCCGCTCTTCTGCGGCATCACGTTCGAGGACTTCACGTCCGGCTACGACACCAACTCCGCGGTGCTCTTCCCGGAGACCATCGCCGTGCGCGAGGCGCCGGAACGTTTCTCCTGGGGTGGCATCTTCTGCGACCGCGAAGCCGCCCGCTTCCGCCGCGTCACCGAGGCGGCCGTCGAGCTCCTGGGCCTCCAGCTGCCCGAGGACATCGCCGCGATGGTCCACGACCAGAAGCGCTGCGAAGAGGCCTTCGTGCTGTGGGACATGGTCCACGACCGCACCCACAGCCACGGCGACCTGCCGTTCGACCCGTTCATGATCAAGCAGCGCCAGCCGTTCTGGATGTACGGCCTGGAGGAGCTGCGCTGCGACCTCACCGCCTTCAAGGAGGCGGTGAAGCTCCAGGCGGACGGCGTCCCGCAGGCCCGTGACGTGCAGTACGCGGTGCTCTTCGACCGGATGTTCCGCTTCCCGGTGACGGGCGACCGCAACCGCAACTACGACGGCCTCGGCGGCCAGCTGCTCTTCGCCTACCTGCACAAGCACGACGTCGTCCGCTGGACCGACAACAAGCTCGCCATCGACTGGGAGCGCGCCCCGCAGGTCACCAACCAGCTGTGCGCCGAGATCGAGAAGCTGTACCGCGACGGCATCGACCGCCCCAAGCTCGTGCACTGGTTCGCCGGCTACGAGCTGGTGTCGGCCTACCTCGCCCCGCACCCCGGCTCGAAGTGGGCGAAGGGCCCGGACGCCCTGGACCTGACGCAGCCGCCGCGCAAGCTCGTGGACGACGTGCTTCCGGACGAGTTTCCGCTCAGCATGTTCTATGAGGCCCTGTCCAAGAAGCTGAAGAACGTGATCGCCTCCACCAAGGGCATCACGGCGGACGGTGCCGAGCGGATCGCCGCGTGAGCGACCGCGTCCAGAACACTGCGCTGAAGGGGAAGACCATGGGGAACGGGGCCAACGGGGCGCTCAGCGGTGCGGTGATCGCGGTCGCCGGTGCGGGCGGGCCCGCCGGGCGCGCGGCGCTGCTGCGGCTGGCCGAGGCCGGCGCGACCGTCGTGGGGGCGGACAACGACCCGCAGCGGCTGTCGGAGGCCGTGGACGCGGCCCGCTACGCGTCCGGCGGCGCCAGCGTCATCGGTGACACGGTGGACCTGCTCGACCTGCAGTCCACCCGGGACTGGGCCGCCCACATCGAGAAGGACTTCGGCCGGGTGGACGGGCTCGTGCACCTGGTCGGCGGCTGGCGCGGCAGCGAGACCTTCACCAAGACCAGCCTGGACGACTGGGACTTCCTGGAGCTGCTGCTGGTCAAGACCGTGCAGCACACCTCGCTGGCCTTCCACGAGGCGCTGCAGCGCAGTGACCGGGGCCGGTACGTCCTGATCAGCGCGGCCGGCGCGAGCAGGCCGACCGCGGGCAACGCCGCGTACTCCGCGGCCAAGGCCGCCGCCGAGGCGTGGACGCTGGCCCTGGCCGACTACTTCCGCAAGGCCGGGGGCCCCGAGGGGCCGACGTCGGCGGCTACGATCCTGGTGGTGAAGGCGCTGGTGCACGACGCGATGCGCGCCGAACGCCCCAACGCGAAGTTCGCGGGCTTCACGGACGTCAAGGACCTGGCCGAGGCCGTCGAGGGCGTCTGGAGCAAGCCCGCCGCCGAAGTGAACGGAAACCGTCTGTGGCTGACCGAGAAGCCGTGAACCCTCCCAGGACCGACGCGCGTCGTCATCACGACCCCGAGGTCCGCGGTTTCGCCAGTGACAACTACGCGGGTGCCCACCCCGAGGTGCTCGCCGCCGTCGCCCTCGCCAACGGCGGGCACCAGGTGGCGTACGGCGAGGACGACTACACCGGGAACCTGCAGCGGATCATCCGCAGCCACTTCGGCGCCACCGCGGAGGCGTTCCCGGTCTTCAACGGCACCGGCGCCAACGTCGTCGCGCTCCAGGCGGTCACCGACCGCTGGGGCGCGGTGATCTGCGCGGAGAGCGCGCACATCAACGTCGACGAGGGCGGCGCGCCGGAGCGCATGGGCGGCCTGAAGCTGCTCACCGTGCCCACGCCGGACGGCAAGCTCACCCCCGAGCTGATCGACCGGCAGGCGTGGGGCTGGGAGGACGAGCACCGGGCCATGCCGCAGGTGGTCTCGATCACCCAGAGCACCGAGCTGGGCACCCTCTACACGCCCGACGAGATACGCGCGATCTGCGAGCACGCCCACGCGCACGGCATGAAGGTGCACCTGGACGGCTCCCGGATCGCCAACGCGGCCGCCTCCCTGGACGTGCCGATGCGCACGTTCACCAACGCGGTCGGCGTCGACATCCTCTCCCTGGGCGGCACCAAGAACGGCGCGCTGTTCGGCGAGGCGGTGGTGGTCATCGAGCAGGACGCGGTGCGGCGGATGAAGCACCTGCGCAAGATGTCCATGCAGCTCGCCTCCAAGATGCGCTTCGTATCGGTGCAGCTGGAGGCGCTGCTCGCCAAGGACCTGTGGCTGCGCAACGCCCGCCACGCCAACGGGATGGCCCAGCGGCTGGCGGAGGGCGTGCGGGCCGTGCACGGGGTGGAGATCCTCTACCCGGTGCAGGCCAACGGCGTCTTCGCGAAGCTGCCGCACGACGTGAGCGAGCGCCTGCAGAAGCGGTTCCGCTTCTACTTCTGGGACGAGACCGCCGGAGTGGTCCGCTGGATGTGCTCCTTCGACACCACGGAGGAGGACGTCGACCTGTTCGTGGCCGCGCTCAAGGAGGAGATGGCGCGCTAGCCCCCATGCTGCATAGGTATGCGGTCACCTGAAAAGTCATTGACTGTCGGGTGATCGCATTCCTATGCTCTGCGGGCATGGAGCCGATCCAGGACACCGACGACCTCTCCGCGTACCTGACCGCCGACGAGGCCATCGATCACGAGCACCCCGTGGTGCGGGAGACCGCCGCCCGGCTGGCCGAGGGTGTAGCCGACTCGTATGAATATGCGCGGGCCGCCTATGAGTTCGTGCGCGACACGATCCCGCACTCCGCCGATGCCGGCGATCCCCGCGTCACCTGGCGCGCCTCGGACGTGCTGCGGCTGCGCACCGGCATCTGCCACGCCAAGGCGCACGCGCTCACCGCCCTGCTGCGCGCCGAGGACATCCCCACGGCGCTGTGCTACCAGCGGCTGACGCGCGACGACGGCAGCGGCCATGTGCTGCACGGACTGGTCGCCGTGCGCTTCCACGGGGCCTGGCACCGGCAGGACCCCCGGGGCAACAGACCGGGTGTCGACGCGCGGTTCTCCCTGGACGGCGAGCGGCTCGCCTGGATCCCGGACCTCGCGTCCGGTGAGCTGGACCACCCGGTGCTGTACGCCGCACCGCACCCGGCGGTCCTCGACGCGCTCAAAGCGGCCCCGGACCGCCCCTGTCTGTGGAAGACGCTCCCCAGTGCCCTGTGAGGCCGGGTGCGCGCTCCCGCGGGTGTCAGAGCGCCTCGGCCGCGCGCAACTGCTCCACCGTCGGCGCCGTACCCCCGAGGTGGGCCGGCATCCACCAGGTGTCCTCCGTGCCCCGGGGGCGCGCGGGATAGGCGCGCTGGGCCGCCTCCAGCAGTTCCTGGACGCGCTCGCGCAGGCGGCGGGTGATGGCGCCGGCGTACTGGTCGCGCGGGGCCTCCACGGGCTCGCCGACCCGGATGGTGACGGGAGTGTGGCTGCGGCCGAAGTTGCGCGGGTGGCCCTTGGTCCACAGCCGCTGGGTGCCCCACAGCGCCATCGGGACCAGCGGCACGCCCGCCTCCTGGGCCAGGCGCGCCGCGCCCGACTTGAAGCTCTTGAGCGTGAACGACTGCGAGATCGTGGCCTCCGGGAACACCCCGACGACCTCCCCGGAGCGCAGCGAGTCCAGCGCGTGCTCGTAGGCGGCCTCGCCCTGCCCGCGGTCCACCGGGATGTGCTTCATCCCGCGCATCAGCGGCCCCGACACCTTGTGCCGGAAGACGGACTCCTTCGCCATGAAGCGCACCAGGCGCTTCTGCGGCAGCGCCGCCAGGCCGTTGAAGATGAAGTCCAGGTAGCTGATGTGATTGCTCACCAGGACCGCGCCGCCCGAACGCGGAATGTTCTCCGACCCCTGGCAGTCGATCTTCAGGTCCCATGCCTTGAAGAGCGTCCTGGCGAGACCGATGACGGGACGGTAGACCAGCTCTGCCATGGGCGGGGTGAGCCCTTTCTGCTCTGCTCGGGAAAGGCGGGCTCCCGGCGGGGAAAGTTACGCAGCCGTAGGTTACGGCGTCTCGCAGATCGTGCCCGAAGAACGGACGGGTAGCCAGTCCTGGTGCCCCGTGGCGGCGAGATCCTCGTCACGTCGGATTCCCTCACGAGTCAAGCGTTCCGCGACGGAGACTCATGCGGGCGGCGGGAATCTTTGCAGTCTCGTGAACGCTGGGGCGGATGACGACCGGACTGGTGGTGAGGAGCGTGCGGGTGCGCGGGCGGGACGACGGCGAGCGGCTGGACGCCGGCCGGCTGGGCGGCGAACTGGGCGAGCGCGCCACGCTCGTGCAGTTCTCCAGCGCCTTCTGCGCACCCTGCCGGGCCACCCGGCGCGTGCTCAAAGAGGTGGCCGCCCTGGTGCCGGGCGTCGCCCACGTCGAGATCGACGCGGAGGCCCGCCTGGACCTCGTCCGCGAACTCGGCGTCCTCAGGACGCCCACCGTGCTGGTCCTCGACGCGGACGGCCGGGTGGTGCGGCGCGCCGCCGGACAGCCGCGCAAGGCCGACGTCATCGCCGCACTGGGGGAGGCCCTGTGAGCGGCGTGACGTATCTCCCGGATCGCGGGACGAACTTGACGGCGCCCGCCGGATGTCGTCAGCCTGACCATATGCCTACGGAACCCCTTCTTCCTTCCGGGCGGGCCCACTTCGGTGCGTCCCGCACCGCGAGCGCGCGCTGTCCGGGCTGTTGAGCCGTCACGAACCCGCTCCTCACGGCCCGAAGAAGAAGGACAACTCCATGACGGTCTCCGCCGCCCCCGGCACCTTCCAGCTCGCCTCGCCCGACCTGCTCCGCTCCACCTTCCGCCGGCACGCCGCCGGCGTCGCGGTCATCACCGCGAGCGGCGACCGGGGCCCGGTGGGCTTCACCGCCACCTCCCTCACCTCCGTCTCCGCCGACCCCCCGATGGTCTCCTTCGGGATCGGCACGGGGGCCTCCAGCTGGCCGGTCGTGGCCGAGGCCGAGTACGTCGGCGTCCACATACTCGGCGAGCACCAGGGCGACCTGGCCGCGACCTTCGCCCGCAGCGGCGCCGACCGCTTCGGCGCGCCCACGGCCTGGTCGCCGGGCCCGGAGGGTGTCCCCGTCCTGGACGGCGTGCTGGCCTGGCTGGTCTGCCGGATCGTCGGGCGGGTCCCGGCCGGTGATCACCGGATCGTGCTCGCCGAGGTGGTCCTCGGCGACCCCACGGGCACCGGCCGTCCCCTGCTCTACCACCAGGGCAGCTTCACCGCCCTGCGGGATTGATCACGCCTTTCCCGCCCTGCGCGGACGTCGAGTTCCGGTTACGCTGCGTTGCGAAGGTCACAGTTCAAAGCGCTTGCTTAGCGGGCAGGAACTGGGTGTACTGACGAGTAATATTTCGTTCGGAGCGCGCGGACGCCCCGACCGGAATCGGCCGCTTGAGGCGCCTATGCTGCCTCCAAGAGGCAGCCAGGAAATGACGATGCAGTAGGAGAGCCGGCGTGAGCTTGAGGATCGTTGTCACCGTGAAGTACGTGCCCGACGCCACTGGCGACCGGCACTTCGCCGATGACCTGACCGTCGACCGCGACGACGTGGACGGTCTGCTCTCCGAGCTGGACGAGTACGCGGTCGAGCAGGCCCTGCAGATCGCCGAGAACGCGGACGACGCCGAGGTCACCGTGCTGACCATCGGCCCCGAGGACGCCAAGGACGCGCTGCGCAAGGCCCTGTCGATGGGTGCCGACAAGGCCATCCACGTCGAGGACGACGACCTGCACGGCACCGACGCCATCGGCACCTCCCTGGTGCTGGCCAAGGCGATCGAGAAGGCCGGCTACGACCTGGTCGTCTCGGGCATGGCCTCCACCGACGGAACCATGGGCGTCGTTCCGGCGCTGGTCGCCGAGCGCCTGGGCGTCCCGCAGGTCACCCTGCTGTCCGAGGTCTCCGTCGAGGACGGCACGGTGAAGGGCCGCCGCGACGGCGACGCCGCCAGCGAGCAGCTCGAGGCGCAGCTCCCGGCCGTCGTCTCCGTCACCGACCAGTCGGGCGAGGCGCGTTACCCGTCCTTCAAGGGCATCATGGCGGCCAAGAAGAAGCCGGTGGAGTCCTGGGACCTGTCCGACCTGGACATCGAGGCCGAGGAGGTCGGCCTGGACGGCGCCTGGACCAAGGTCGAGGCCGCGAACCAGCGCCCGGCCCGCACGGCCGGCACGATCGTCAAGGACGAGGGCGAGGGCGGCAAGCAGCTCGCTGAGTTCCTCGCGGGCCAGAAGTTCATCTGAGGCCCGACACCCTTACCGCCCCTTAAGCCTTCGCATTCCGCAGGAGAGCAATCCCATGGCTGAAGTTCTCGTCTACGTCGACCACGTGGACGGTGCCGTCCGCAAGCCCACGCTGGAGCTGCTGACCCTGGCCCGCCGCATCGGCGAGCCGGTCGCCGTCGCGCTCGGCAACGGCGCCGCCGACACCGCCGCCACCCTCGCCGAGCACGGCGCGGTGAAGGTCCTCACCCACGAGGCGTCCGAGTACGCCGAGTACCTGGTCGTGCCGAAGGTCGACGCCCTGCAGGCCGCCGTCGAGGCCGTCTCCCCGGCCGCCGTGCTGGTCCCGTCCTCCGCCGAGGGCAAGGAGATCGCCGCCCGCCTGGCGCTGCGCATCGGCTCCGGCATCATCACCGACGCCGTCGACCTCGAGGCCGGCGACGAGGGCCCGGTGGCCACCCAGTCGGTGTTCGCCGCGTCCTTCACCACCAAGTCCCGCGTCAGCAAGGGCACCCCGGTCATCACGGTCAAGCCGAACTCGGCCGCCGTCGAGGCCGCCCCGGCCGCGGGCAGCGTCGAGGCCCTGGACGTGTCCTTCTCCGCCCAGGCCACCGGCACGAAGATCACCGGCCGTACGCCGCGCGAGTCCACCGGCCGCCCGGAGCTGACCGAGGCCGCGATCGTGGTCTCCGGCGGCCGTGGCGTCAACGGCGCGGAGAACTTCTCGATCATCGAGGCGCTCGCCGACTCCCTCGGCGCGGCCGTCGGTGCCTCGCGTGCCGCCGTCGACGCCGGCTGGTACCCGCACACCAACCAGGTCGGCCAGACCGGCAAGTCGGTCTCGCCGCAGCTGTACATCGCCAACGGCATCTCCGGCGCGATCCAGCACCGCGCCGGCATGCAGACCTCGAAGACCATCGTGGCCGTCAACAAGGACGCCGAGGCCCCGATCTTCGACCTGGTCGACTACGGCGTGGTCGGCGACCTCTTCGACGTCGTCCCGCAGCTGACCGAGGAGATCAAGACCCGCAAGGGCTGAGCCTCACCCGGCGCCGTACGAGGCCCCGGCGACCGCAGCGGTCGCCGGGGCCTCGGTGCATCCTGAAGACGGCCCGGCGGTGTCCGCCCGGGGGCGGACGGGTGTTGACCACGGGGAATCACGCCGGATAACTTCATTCTACGGATTGTTGATTCCGTAGAGCGGAAAATGGAGGGTGTGGGATGGGTCAGCAGGAGAAGGTGGCCACGAGCCTCGCGGGTGCGGTCGGCGAGGAGATCAGCGCCTCCCTCGCACCGGTCGACGCGGAGCTGGAGCGCCGCTACCCGGGTGACCCCGGCACCCGCCAGCCCGTCCACACCGTGTACGTCCCCGGTGACGCCTTCGACGCGGACACCGTCCGGTCCTGGGGCGACCGGGCCCTGGCCGCCCTCGACGCCCACGCCCCCGACGCGGCCTCCTTCGCCGCCGTCCTCGGCCTCGGCCCGGAGCTGGCCGAGCCGGTGTACTCCCGCGTCCGCGCCAAGCTGGAGCGCGAGCCCGTGGAGGACCTGCGCGTCGACTTCGAGGACGGGTACGGCCCCCGCCCCGACGCCGAGGAGGACGAGACGGCCGCCCGCGCCGCCCGGCTGATCGCCGAGGCGTACCGCGACGGCACCGCGGCACCGTACATGGGCATCCGCATGAAGTGCATGGAGGCCGCCGTCCGCGACCGGGGCATCCGCACCCTCGACGTCTTCCTCACCGGCCTGATGGAGGCCGGCGGCCTGCCCGAGGGGCTGGTGCTGACCCTGCCGAAGGTGACGTACGCCGAGCAGGTGAGCGCCTTCGCCCGGCTCCTGGAGGCCTTCGAGAAGGCGCACGGCCTGGAGGCGGGCCGGCTCGGCTTCGAGATCCAGATCGAGACCAGCCAGGCCATCCTGGCCACCGACGGCACCGCCACCGTCGCCCGCATGATCCAGGCCGCCGGGGGCCGCGCCACCGGGCTGCACTACGGCACCTTCGACTACAGCGCCTGCCTCGGCGTCTCCGCCGCCCACCAGGCCAGCGACCACCCGGCGGCCGACCACGCCAAGGCGGTCATGCAGGTCGCGGCGGCGGGCACCGGCGTCCGCGTCTCGGACGGCTCCACCAACGTCCTGCCCGTCGGCCCGGCCGAGAAGGTCCACGACGCCTGGCGCCTGCACTACGGCCTCACCCGCCGTGCGCTCGCCCGCGCCTACTACCAGGGCTGGGACATGCACCCCGGCCACCTCCCGACCCGGTACGCCGCCGTGTTCGCCTTCTACCGGGAGGGCTTCGAGCAGGCCGCGGCCCGCCTCGCTCGCTACGTGGGCCGTCTCGGCGGCGACGTGATGGACGAGCCCGCCACCGCCAAGGCCCTCAGCGGCTACCTGCTGCGCGGCCTGGACTGCGGCGCCCTCGACATCGCCGAGGTGGCCCGCCTCACCGGCCTGACCCGGGCCGACCTGCGGTCCCTCGCGGCACCGCGCCGCGGTGACCTGACGGCGTCCGCCAAGTAGCCTTCGCCGGCGGGGGGTTGACCGCCGTCAGCGGCGTACGGCTCGCGCCTGGAGCCGGCCCGGCGGCCGCGGGCCTGTCCGAGGTGCCGGCGACCGGGGCGCGGCGCCGCCGCGCGGTGGCCGGCCGTCCGCTGCCGGGTTTCGCCGGGGGCGGGGCCGGCGGGGCCGGGTCTTCGGCGGCGCGCCCCGCGCCGCGGGATCGCCGGACGGCGGGCGGTGGCCCCGGTGAGCACCGGGCGCCGGATCGGGGAAGGGCGGGACGCGGGACGCCCTCCGGCCCCCGAGGCCGCCGTACCGCCGTCTCAGGCCGCCGGCGGCAGCTCCCCGGAGCCGCGGGTGATCAGGCGGGCCGGCAGTTCGATGCGCTCCGGTGCGACGAGGGTGCCGTCCAGCTGGCGGAAGAGGCGCTCGGCGGCCGTGCGGCCGAGGGCGGCCGCGTCCTGGGCGACGACCGTGATGCCCGGCTGGAGCAGGTCGGCCAGCTCGAAGTCGTCGAAGCCGACGAGCGCGACCGGACGTGCCTGTTCGGCGAGCACGCGGATCACGGTGACCGTCACCCGGTTGTTGCCCGTGAAGACGGCGGTGACGGGGGAGGAGCCCGACAGCATCTCCTCGGCCGCCCGGCGCACCCGCTCCGGATCGGTCGCGCCGAGGGACGTCCACGCGTCCTCCACCGGTATCCCGGCGTCCTCCATGGCCGCCCGGTAACCGCGCAGCCGCTCGGCCGCGGTGTGGATGCCGGGCATGTCGCCGATGAACCCGATCCGGCGGTGGCCGTGCGCGATCAGGTGGGCGACCCCGTCGCGGGCGCCGCCGAAGTTGTCGGAGAGGACCACGTCGGCGTCGATCCGACCGGCCGGACGGTCCACGAACACCGTGGCCACGCCCGCCCTGATCTCCGGTTCCAGGTACCGGTGGTCGTCCCCGGCCGGGATCACCACCAGCCCGTCCACGCGGCGCGCGCACAGCGCCAGCGCCAGTTCCTGCTCACGGTCGGGATCCTCGGCGCTGGAACCGTTGATCAGCAGGGCGCCGTGCGCGCGGGCCACCTCCTCGACCGCGCGGCTGAGGGGGCCGTAGAACGGGTCCGCGAGATCCTCCAGGACCAGCCCGATGCTCGCCGTACGGCCCTTGCGCAGCACCCGCGCGCTGTCGTTGCGGCGGAAGCCGAGCGCGTCGATCGCCTCCTGGACCCGGCGCTCGGTGTCCGGGGTGACCCCCGGCTCGCCGTTGACCACCCGCGACACCGTCTTCAGGCCGACCCCGGCACGCGCCGCCACGTCCTTCATCGTCGGCCGGTTGCCGTACCGAGCCCCCGGGAGGCGGTCAGCGGGGCGATCTGCGCGGCGGGTGGTCTCGGGCACGATGCGGTGTCCTGTCCTGTCGTCCGTGCCGTCCACGGGGGATGCGGCGATCCATCGCTTGTATGAGGATGTGGCGTCGAGCATAGAGCCTGGACAACGTTGTCAGATGCACGAGAGACTGTCCACCGCTGTCCCCGGCACGCGCCCCCACCGCCTGACCGGTCTGCCTCTCTTTGGTTTTCGAGCTTTCGACGGGGAGAACTGACTCTGATGCGCACCGACCTCGTGGCGGCCCTGGACATCGGCGGTACCAAGATCGCCGGAGCACTGGTGGACGGTGACGGACGGATCCAGGCCCGCGCCCAGCGCCCGACGCCCGCCCAGCAGGATGGCGAAACGGTCATGCGGGCCGTCGAGGGGGTGCTCGGCGACCTCGCCGGGTCCCCCCTGTGGGGACGCGCCCGTTCGATCGGCATCGGCAGCGCGGGCCCGGTGGACGCCTCCGCGGGCACCGTCAGCCCCGTGAACGTCCCCGGCTGGCGGGACTTCCCGCTGGTCGAGCGGGTGCGCGCGGCCACCGGGGGCCTGCCGGTCGAACTGATCGGCGACGGCGTGGCGATCACCGCGGCCGAGCACTGGCAGGGCGCCGCCCGCGGCCACGACAACGCGCTGTGCATGGTGGTCTCGACGGGCGTCGGCGGCGGCCTGGTGCTGAACGGGCAGGTGCACCCCGGGCCGACGGGCAACGCCGGCCACATCGGGCACATCAGCGTCGACCTCGACGGCGACCCGTGCCCGTGCGGCTCGCGCGGCTGTGTGGAGCGCCTCGCCAGCGGGCCGAACATCGCCCGCCGCGCCCTGGAGCAGGGCTGGCGGCCGGGGCCCGACGGCGACACCTCCGCCGCGGCGGTGGCCGCCGCCGCCCGGGAGGGCGACCCGGCGGCCCTGGCCTCCTTCGAGCGGGCCGCGCGGGCCCTGGCGGCCGGCATCGCGGCCACCGCGACCCTGGTGGAGATCGACATCGCGGTGATCGGCGGGGGCGTCGGCAAGGCCGGCGACATCCTCTTCACGCCCCTGCGTGAGGCCCTCGCCGACTACGCGACCCTCTCCTTCGTCCGGCGGCTGACGGTCGCGCCCGCCCGGATGGGCACGGACGCGGGCCTCGTCGGCGCCGCGGCGGCCGCGCTGGCCCGCGAGCCGGACGCGACCGTGGCGAAGGTCTGAGCGCGGCGCGGGCCGGCAGTCCACGGAATCGTTCCGGCAGCGAAGACCGCGCGTCCGCCGTCCGGACCGGGTGGGGGCATCGGCGCCGGCGGCCCTGGCGGGCTGCGCCTCGGCCGTTCCGCCCGGCCGGCGCGTGCCTCACCGGAACTCGTGCACGACCTCGATCCGCCCGACGAGGTGCGCGTTGAACTCCGGCAGTTCCTCCGCCGGGACCCACAGCTCCAGGATCGTCTCGCCGCCGGCCTGCCGGACGGGATACCGGCGGGCGAAGTCCGCGTCGACCTCGAACCGCGTCACGAACCCGGCGCCGTCGTGCCTGACGTTCCAGTCCCGGGCGATCCTGATCGCGTAGTCCTCGTTGAGCACCGGATGGAAGATCGGCTGCTCCGGCAGCCGCGGCGGCCACGCCCGCCAGTCCAGCTCGCGCACCAGCTCCAGCTCCCCGGGGCCGGTGGGGCGCCAGAGGGTGGTGGGGCGGGACCTGGTCATCGCGCTCGCTCCTGCTCGTGTTCGACCGGCCGGAGCCCGGACCATAGCCGTCCGGTGATCCCCGCGGCCACGGGTTTCCCGGCCGTCGTGCGTGACTCCCGGGCGTCCGCGCAGTTGAGCAGCGCATGAAGAAGCGCAGCATGCTCGCCCTCGCCAGTCTGGCCACCGGGTTCGTCGTGGCCGCCGTCAGCCCGTCCCACGCCGAGGACCACGCACACCACGACCGCAACGTCTCCGGCGCGCCCGACACCGCCGGACACCACGCCGTCGAGGAGGGTCCGGCCGCCGACGGCCACGCCTCCGGCCAGGAGTAACACTGCCGGAGGCAGGTGCCGGTGTCCCTGGCCGCGGGGGCGCCGGCACTCTGCTGTGCGCCCTCAACTGGACGTGGTTTCCGTGGCAGGGTGAAGCGGGCAAGCCACAGGGGGCCAACAGAAGAGGGGGAGTCCGTGACCGTCGTCTGGATCAACGGCGCGTTCGGTGCGGGGAAGACCACCACCGCACGGGAGCTGATCGAACTGATCCCGAACAGCACGCTCTTCGACCCGGAGGTCATCGGCGCGGCGCTCCCGCACCTGCTGCCGCCCAAGCACCTCGCCGAGGTCGGCGACTTCCAGGACCTGCCCATCTGGCGTCGGCTCGTGATCGACACGGCCGCCGCGATGCTCGCCGAACTGGGCGGGACCCTCGTCGTCCCGATGACCCTGCTGCGCCAGGAGTACCGGGACGAGATATTCGGCGGCCTCGCCGCCCGACGGATAGCCGTCCGGCATCTGCTCCTCGCCCCGGCCGAAACGATCCTGCGCGAGCGGATCGCCGGGCGGGCCGTCTCCCCGGACCTGCCCGACGGCGAGCTGCGCATACGGCAGTGGTCCTACGACCACCTCGAGCCCTACCGGGCCGCCCTGGCCGCTTGGCTCACCGCCGACGCCCACCTCGTCGACACCAGCACCCTCACCCCGTACGAGAGCGCCGTCCGCATCGCCGACGCCGTCGGCAGCGGTGCCGTACCCCCGTGCGACATCGTGCAGACCCCCGAGCCCACCGCCGAGACGCTCGCCGCCGGGGTGCTCCTCTTCGACGAACAGGACCGGGTGCTGCTCGTGGACCCCACCTACAAGCCCGGCTGGGAGTTCCCCGGCGGGGTCGTCGAACGCGGTGAGGCCCCGGCCCGCGCCGGGATGCGCGAGGTCGCCGAGGAGACCGGCATCAGGCTCCGGGAGGTGCCCCGGCTGCTCGTCGTGGACTGGGAGCGGCCCGCGCCCCCCGGTTACGGCGGACTGCGCCTGCTCTTCGACGGGGGCCGGCTGGACTCCGCCGAGGCCTCCCGGGTGCTGCTGCCCGGCCCGGAGCTGCGCGGCTGGCGCTTCGCGACCGAACAGGAGGCCGCCGGCATGCTGCCCCCCGTCCGCTACGAGCGGCTGCGCTGGGCGCTGCGGGCCCGCGAGCGCGGGGCGGCGCTCTACCTGGAGGCCGGGGTGCCGGTCACCGGCCAGGCGGCCTGACGGCCGATGTGCTCTCCGCCGAGGTGACCGGGTGCCGGTCCGCCGCCTCCCGCAGGACTCCCGCGGCCCCGCCGACCACCGGCGCGCCGTGCCCGAAACAGGCCACGTCGGCGTCGAGGGCCGCCAACCGGTGCAGGGAGTCCAGCAGGCGCGGCCGGTCGAGGTTGAACACGCCCGGCATCACGGCCCCGTCGACCGGCGACGCCGCCACCGTGTCGCCGGTGAACAGCACCCCCTCGTCGGGGACGAACAGCGCGATGCTGCCGTCCGTGTGCCCGGGGACGTGGACCACCCGGGCGCCGCCGCCGAAGTCCAGCACCTCACCGTCGGACAGGGGCGTGACGTTCCGCGGCCGCGCCGGCTCCCCGGCGGGCAGGTGCTTCGCCGCCTCCGCGTGGATCGGCAGTTCCCAGTCCTCGAACCGCGGCGGCGGGCCCGGGAGTTCACCGCGGACGAACGGCGCGTCCAGCCGGTGCGCCAGCACCTGCGCGCCGCTCAGCTCGGCGAACTCGCCCGCCCCGCCCGCGTGGTCCTCGTGGAAGTGGGTCAGCACGACCCGTCGTACGTCCCCGGGTGCGCGGCCCAGCGCCCTGACCGCCTCCGCGATCGGCCGGCCCGAGCCGGCCGTCCCCGCGTCGACCAGCGTCAGCTCCTCCCCGTCCCGCCAGAGATAGGCCTGCCCGACGGGGAAGCGCAGCAGGTGCAGGCGGGGGAGCAGCTCGATGACGTCCATGCGCCGACCGTAGGCGGCGCCCCCGCCCGGCGGCGAGGGCGCTCTGCCGAGGGCAGAAGGCCTTGGGGCCTGCCCGCCGGTCCCGCCCGCCGCGCGACGTCCGACAGCCCTAGCCGGCGGCGTAGTTGCGCAGGAAGAGCGCCTCGGCGACCGACAGCCGCTCCAGCTCCTCCGGCGACACGCTCTCGTTGACGGCGTGGATCTGGGCCTCCGGCTCGCTCAGGCCGATCAGCAGGATCTCCGCCTTCGGGTAGAGGCCGGCGAGGGTGTTGCACAGCGGGATGGAGCCGCCCTGGCCGGCGTAGCTCATGGCCTCGCCCGGGTAGGCGACCGCCATCGCGTCGGCCATCGCCCGGTAGGCGGGGCTGGAGGTGTCGGCGCGGAAGGCCTGGCCCTGGCCGATCTGCTCGGTCGTCACCCGGGCCCCCCACGGGGTGTGGGCCTCCACGTGGGCCTGGAGCAGCTTGGTCGCCTCGGCAGCGTCCACGCCCGGCGGCACCCGCAGGCTGATCAGCGCGCGGGCGCTCGACTGCACCGACGGGGTGGCACCGACGACCGGCGGGCAGTCGATGCCGAGCACGGTGACGGCCGGCCGGGCCCAGATTCGGTCGGCGACCGAGCCGGAACCGATCAGCCCGACCCCGTCCAGCACCTTGGCGTCCTTGCGGAACTGCTCCTCGGTGTACTCCAGTCCGTCCCACCCGGCCGTGGCGTCGAGCCCGTCGACGGTGGTCGAGCCGTCCTCGGCGCGCAGCGAGTCCAGCACCCGGATCAGCGCGGCCAGCGCGTCCGGGGCGGCGCCGCCGAACTGGCCGGAGTGCAGGTTGCCGGCGAGGGTGTCCATCCGGACGCGGACCATGGTCATGCCGCGCAGCGTGGTGGTCACCGTCGGCAGGCCCACCCGGAAGTTGCCCGCGTCGCCGATCACGATCGCGTCGGCCGTCAGCAGCTCGGGGTGCTCCTCGGCGTACCGCTCGAGGCCGCCCGTGCCCTGCTCCTCCGAGCCCTCGACGATCACCTTGACCGTCACCGGGACGCCGCCGTTCGCCTTGAGCGCGCGCAGCGCGAGCAGGTGCATCACCACGCCGCCCTTGCAGTCGGCGGCCCCGCGGCCGTACCAGCGCCCGTCCCGCTCGGTCAGCTCGAACGGCGGAGTGGTCCAGCCGGCCTCGTCCAGGGGCGGCTGCACGTCGTAGTGCGCGTACAGCAGAACCGTTTTGGCACCGTCCGGGCCCGGCAGGCAGCCGTACACCGACTGGGTGCCGTCCGGCGTGTCGAGCAACGCCACGTCCACGAAGCCCTCGGCACGCAGCGCGTCGGCGATCCAGTGCGCGGCTCCCTCGCTCTCGCTCTTCGGGAACTGCGCGAAGTCCGCGACCGACTTGAAGGCGACCAGTTCGGTCAGCTCCTCCCTCGCCCGGGGCAGCAGCGAGGCGACGGTCTCGGCGACCGGATTCGACGACATGGGCACGCTCCTCGTGGGTGCGACGTTGAACTGCGTGAGTACACCGATCCTCCCACAGCGGCCTGCGGCGACGGCCGCCGTAGGATGCGGGGGACAGGTGCGGCAGCGGCTTGATCGGAGCACTGGACCAACGTGAGCGGCGAGAACTCTTCGGCGGACGGCGTGCAGCGGGTGTGGGACGTCGTCGTGGTGGGCGCGGGACCCGCGGGGGCGTCGGCCGCCTACGCGGCGGCGGTCGCGGGGCGGCGCGTCCTGCTGCTGGAGAAGGCGGAGCTGCCCCGCTACAAAACGTGCGGCGGCGGCATCATCGGCCCCTCGCGCGACGCGCTGCCGCCCGGCTTCGAACTTCCCTTCCGTGACCGCGTGCACGCGGTCACGTTCTCCCACAACGGCCGCTTCGCCCGCACCCGCCGCTCCAGGCAGATGATGTTCGGGCTGGTCAACCGGCCCGAATTCGACCAGCAACTGGTCGAGCAGGCCCAGAAGGCGGGCGCCGAGTTGCGCACGGGCGTCACGGTGCAGCGCGTCGAGCAGCACGGCTCGTCCGTGCCGGACCGGCGCACCGTCGCCGTGGTTCTGCAGGGCGGCGAGACGGTGCTGGCGCGGGCGGTCGTCGGCGCCGACGGCAGCGCCAGCCGCATAGGGGCCCACGTCGGGGTGAAGCTGGACCAGGTCGACCTGGGCCTGGAGGCGGAGATCCCGGTGCCGGAGACGGTCGCGGAGGACTGGCAGGGCCGGATCCTGATCGACTGGGGGCCGCTGCCGGGCAGCTACGGCTGGGTCTTCCCCAAGGGCGACACGCTGACGGTCGGTGTGATCTCCGCGCGCGGCGAAGGGGCCGCCACCAAGCGGTACTTGGAGGACTTCGTCGCCCGGCTCGGGCTGGCCGGCTTCGAGCCGAGCGTCTCCTCCGGGCACCTGACCCGCTGCCGCGCCGACGACTCGCCGCTCTCCCGCGGCCGGGTGCTGGTCTGCGGTGACGCGGCCGGGCTGCTGGAGCCGTGGACCCGTGAGGGCATCTCCTTCGCGCTGCGCTCGGGCCGGCTGGCCGGCGAGTGGGCGGTCCGCATCGCCGAGGCGCACGACGCGGTCGACGCCCGCCGCCAGGCCCTGAACTACGCGTTCGCGATCAAGGCGGGGCTCGGTGTGGAGATGAGCGTCGGCAAGCGCATGCTGGCCGCGTTCGAGCGCCGTCCGGGCATCTTCCACGCCGTACTCACCGGCTTCCGGCCCGCCTGGCGGGCGTTCAAGGACATCACCCAGGGCTCCACGTCCCTGGGGGAGCTGGTCCGGTCGCACCCGTTCGCCCAGCGGGCCCTGACGGCGCTGGACCGGACGCCGGCCGCCGCCACGGCGCAGGACCCCGCGGAGGATCCGGTCAGTTCGTGACGGTGACGCGGAAGACCGGGTGGTCGGGGGCGATGCGGCGCAGCTCCGCTTCGGGGGAGTCGGGGCCGACTCCGTCGAAGAACACCCCGACCTCGGCCTTCCAGCGCTCGAGGTAGGCACGCAGCAGCGGGACCTTGTCGTCGTCGGTGACCTCGGTCGCGGTGAACACGTCCACCTTCTTGCCGAGGTGCAGTTCGCCGCCGCCGGCCGCCCGCATGTTGTGGGTCCACTGGACGTGGCCGCGCGGCGCGACGAGGTACTGCTGCCCGTCGAAGGTCATGAGGTTCACCGGGGTGGTGCGCCACTGGCCGCTCTTGCGGCCGCGGACCGCGAGGACCCGGGAGCCCCAGACGCTGAGGCCGCGGCGGGTCAGCCACGCCACGGCCCGGTTGACGACGTGGACGGTGACCCAGCCGGGCTTCTTGACGTGGGCGGTCGTGGACATGCTGGGCCTCCTGGACGGAAGTGAGAGCGGTGCTCTCGCTTGCGAACAGTATGGACGCGATCGCTGCTCCAAAGCAAGAGCATTGCTCTCTCTTTGGAGCGTCGATCTCGTGCGGCGCGCCCGCTCACCTCTCGGATCACCGCTCTCCATTGGGTGCAGTGCTCCGGTTTCATGGAACACTGCACCCCATGAGCACCCCACAAGGAGCCCGCGCCCGAGCCCGCGCCGAGATCACGGCCGCCATCAAGGACGAGGCCCGCCGGCAGTTGGCGTCCGAGGGCGCCGCCAAGCTCTCGCTCCGTGCCGTCGCCCGCGCGCTCGGCATGGTGTCCTCCGCGCTCTACCGCTACTTCCCCAGCCGGGACGACCTGCTGACCGCCCTCATCGTCGACGCCTACGACTCCCTGGGTGAGGCGGCCGAGGCCGCCCACGCCCGGGCCGGCGGCATCGTCCCACCCGACCGCTGGGTCGCGGTGTGCGAGGCGGTGCGCGGCTGGGCGCTGTCGCATCCGCACGAGTACGCCCTGATCTACGGCTCCCCGGTCCCCGGCTACTCGGCCCCCCAGACCACCGTTCCGGCCGCCGCCCGGGTCGGCAACCTGCTCATCGCCATCGTCCGTGACGCCTACCAGGGGCGTGGTGTGGCCCGTACCCCCGTACCGGCCGAACTGGAGCCCGAGTCCCGCCGCATAGCGGCCGACCTCGCCCCCGATCTGCCCCCGGAGGTGACCGTCGCGCTCGTCGCCGCGTGGGCCCAGCTGTACGGGCTGGTCGGCTTCGAGGTGTTCGGCCAGTTCAACCGCCTGGTGGAGGACAGGGAGCCGTTCTTCCGGCACGCGGCGGCACGGCTCGCCGAGGGGGTGGGACTGGTCCACGCCTCCTGAGGCCATCGGGGGCGGCGGACGCGGCACCGGCTGCGCGGGCCGTCTCCGTCGTACTCCCCGGGGAGTATCCGCGCCCACCCCGACCGGCTGACGTCGTCCTGATGGACATCCGCATGCCCGCGCTGGACGGCCTCGCCGCGACCCGCCGCATCACCGGGGACGCGGAGCCGGCGGACGTGAAGGTGGTCGTGCTCACCACCTTCGAACCCGACGAGTACGTCTTCGAGGCGATCCGCTCGGGAGCCTCCGGGTTCCTGGTGAAGGACACCGAGCCGGCGGAACCGGTGCGCGCGGTCAGGGCCGTGGTCGGCGGTGACGCCCTGCTGTCCCCGGGCGTCACCGCCGCCTGATCGCCGAGTTCGCGGCCCGCTCCAAGGAGCCCGCGGCCGCCGGCGCGCTCGCCCGGCTCACCGAGCGGGAACGGGAGGTGATGGCGCTGGTCGGCATCGGTCTGTCCCACGACGAGATCGCCCGCCGCCTGGTGGTCAGCCCCCTCACGGCCAAGACCCACGTGAGCCGCACCATGGTGAAGCTGGGCGCCCGCGACCGCGCCCAACACGTCGTCCTCGCCTACGAGTCGGGACTGGTCCCGCCGGGCTGGCCGGGCTGAGCCCGCCGGAAGCGGACCAGCACACTCACCACCCGTACGACGAAGAGCACCGACGCGACGGCGACGCTCCCGCGCAGCAGCGCCGCCTCCAGCGGGTGCGGCAGGGCGAAGAGCCACACCGGCCCGGCCAGGGCCCCGAACACCACGGCCGCCGCGAAGGCGCCACTGGCCAGCGCGTACCCGATCTCCACCGTCGCGGCGTCCCGTTCGGCCGGAGAGCGCCGTCCCCCCTGTACGTCCACCCGCCCAGTCTCACAGACGCGCGCGCCCGGCGGGAGCCGATCGTCCCGCCGGGCGCGCACCGGAGGCGTTCCCCCGGGCCCTGTTCTCACAGGACCTGTTCGCGGACCGCCGGGCGCTCCGCTTCCGCCTCCTTCACGGTGGATCCGGCGACGACGAGCGACGGCCCGCCGCGGTGGCCGCGCAGCCCCGGGAGGGTGATCAGCAGGCCGGCCACGGCGATGCCGGTGACCACCAGGAAGCCCGGTCGGTAGCTGTCGAGGACGGCCTGCGCGGTGGCGTGCGCGGGCGCGGCGGCGGTGACCACGGCCGTCACGACGGCCAGGAAGATCGCGCCGCCGACCTGCACCGAGGTGTTGAGCAGCCCGGAGACCATGCCCTGCTCGTGGTCCTCGACCCCGTTGGTGGCCTGGATGTTGAGCGAGGGGAAGACCAGCGCGCAGGCCGCGCCGATCAGCAGCATCGACGGCAGGACGACGGCCGCGTACACCGGGTCGAGGTCGACGCGCAGGAACAGGGCGTAGCCGAGGACCATGAGCGCGAAGCCGGTGGCGATCAGCCGCGGGGTGCCGAACCGGTCGACGATCGCGCCGACCTTCGTCGAGGAGATCGCCACCAGGGCGCCCGCCGGCAGGAAGGCCAGCGCCGTGTGCAGTGCCGACCAGCCGAGCAGGGACTGCATGTACAGCGTGGTCAGGAACTGGAAGCCGACGTACGACCCGAAGAAGGCCAGCGCGCCGAGCTGGGCGCGGACCTGGCTGCCCGAGCGCAGCACTCCGAGCCGGATCAGCGGGCTCGGCGAGCGCCGCTCGACCAGCACGAAGGAGGTCAGCAGGACGGCCACGGCCAGGAAGGACAGCAGCGTGCGGGCCGAGGACCAGCCGGCGCCGGGCGCCTGGACGACGGTGAAGACGAGCAGCAGCATCGACGCGGTGCCGAGGACGGCGCCGGGGACGTCGTAGCCGTCGTGGTTCTCCTCGCGGGCACCGCGCGGCAGCAGCCTCGTCCCGGCCAGCAGGGCGATCAGCGCGATCGGCGCGGGCAGCAGCATGGTGAGGCGCCAGCTCGCCTCGGTCAGCAGGCCGGAGAGGACCAGCCCCATCGAGAAACCGGTGGCGGCGCAGGTGGTGTAGATGGAGAGCGCGCGGTTGCGCAGCGGGCCCTCCGGGAACGTCGTGGTGATGATCGACAGGCCGGCGGGCGCCGTGAAGGCCGCGCTCAGGCCCTTGACGAAGCGGCTGGCGATCAGCAGCGGACCCGAGTCCACCAGCCCGCCGAGCAGGGAGGCGAGCGCGAAGACGCCGAGCGCGGCCAGGAACACCCGGCGCCGGCCGAGCAGGTCGGCGGTACGGCCGCCGAGCAGGAGCAGCCCGCCGTAGCCCAGGATGTAGCCGCTGACGATCCATTGCAGCGTCGACGTGGACAGGTGCAAATCGGAGCCGATGGACGGCAGCGCTACGCCGACCATCGACACGTCGAGCGCGTCGAGGAACATCGCGGCGCACAGCACCAGGAGGGTGCCCCACAGCCGGGGGGTCCAGCGTCCCTCGGACGCAGGGGTGGTGAGCGGAGAGGTCATGGCGACGAGACTACATGCACATGCATGAGATGCAAGCGCATTTAATTACGGTGCAACAAGACGGCTCCTCTGCTACGGTGCGCTCATGGCGGCGAAGAAGGCCGAGCAGGCGCTCGTGGAGCAGTGGCGGGACATCCTGTGCCTGCACGCCCGCACCCAGTGCGAGCTGGACCGGGCCCTGCACGGACACGGCCTGTGCGCCAGCGACTTCGAGGTCCTCGACGTGCTGGCCGAGGGCTCCGCGGCGGACGGCGGCTGCGTCTACCGCGTGCAGGAGATCTCCGAGCGGGTCCACCTCAGCCAGAGCGCGCTGTCCCGGCTGATCGGCCGGCTGGAGAAGGACGGCCTGGTCGAGCGGGCCATGTGTCCCGAGGACCGGCGCGGGGTCCGCGTGGCCCTGACGGCCAAGGGCCGCGCGCTGCACGACGAGGTACGGCCCGTGCAACGCGCGGTGCTGGCCCGCATGCTGGAGGAGTGAGCACTCCGAGGGTGGCGCGGGTGGCTCAGATCCCCGACCGCTCCCGCCAGAGCGCCGCGAGCGACCGGTCGCCCGTCACGCTCGGCACCGGCCCCCTGTTCCACAGCGCGAGATACAACTCCCCTGCGGGTCCGGCCAGTTCGGCCTCCGCGTCTTCCGGGTCCCCCGATTCGCCCCGCGAGGTGACGGGCGGCTGATCGGACAGCCGTACGGTCCACACGGCGTCCGTCCCCCCGTCCACCGCCCGTATCCGCAGCACCCGCGGCTCCTCCGTGCGCACCCGGCTCCGGGGCCGGGCGTGGAAGCCGCGCAGCAACTCGTCCATACCGTCGACGGCGAAGTCCGGGGCGATCGGCGACACGGTGCCGCCCCGTGCCGCCTCGGCGTCGTGCCGGTGGACGGTCGTCTCGTGCGCCTGCCGCCGCGCCCAGAACACCAGCGGCGAGGGGCAGGGTGCCGGATGGAAGGTCCAGCACCGCGCGTCGGCCGGCGCGTCGGCCAGCGTGTCGACGAGCAGGCGGTGGCTGTCCCGGTACCAGGCCACCAGCTCGGCCCCGTCCAGGTCCGGCCCGTCGCCGACGGGCCGTGCGGCGGTGTGCTGCTCGGCCACGAACGCGGCGGCCCACCGGTGGACCGCCCCCGTGTGCCGCAGCAGGTCCCTCACCCGCCACTCCGGGCAGGCCGGCACCTCGGCGCCCGTCCCCGCCTCCTCGGCGGCCCCGGCCAGCAGCCGGCCCTCCCGGTCCAGCGTCCGCAGATACTCCGTGATCTCCATGGGGCAGAGTGTGCCCGACCCCCGGGGCCGGGAAGGTGCCGTTTTCCGCCGCCCGGGAGCCGGGCGCCGCGCGGTCACCGCATCGCCCCCCGCGTCGCCACCCCGACCAGGGAGGCGATCGCGGCCAGCACGGCCACGCTGGTGAGTGCCGCGGGCAGCGACAGCCGGTCGGCCAGGAAGCCGATCGCCGGCGGCCCGAGGAGCATGCCGCCGTAACCGAACGTCGAGGCCACGGCCACCCCGGACGGACCGGCCAGCGCGCCGGCCCGCTCGACGGCGACCGGGAAGAGGTTGGCGAGTCCGAGCCCGGTGACGGCGAAGCCGAGCAGCGCCGCCCACACGGACGGCGCGAGCGCGCCGAGGAGCATGCCCGCCGCGGCCGTGCCGCCACCGGCGATCACGGTCCGGCCCCGTCCGAGCCGCTGCAGCAGGGTCGTCCCGGTCAGGCGGCCGACGGTCATGGCGAGCGCGAAGCAGGCGTACCCGGCGGCAGCCGTGCCCGACGAGGCCGCCAGGTCCTGCTGGAGGTGCAGGGCGCCCCAGTCGGCCATGGCACCCTCCCCGTAGGCCGTGCACAGGGCGATCAGCCCGAGGACGACGACCAGCCCGCGCCCCCGGCCGTCCGGTCGCCGGTCCCCCTGGTGCGGCTGTCGCCGGCGGTCCGGCGGGGCCGGGGTCCGGTGCCGCAGCAGCGTGCGCCCGGCGACCGCCGTGACCAGCAGCCCGACGAGCGTGAGACCGAGCAGGTGCCGCACGGGGGAGAGGCTGCCCGCCACCACCCCGCCGAGGCCCGCGCCGACCATGCCGCCGAGACTGAAGGCGGCGTGGAAGCCGGGCATGACCGGCTTGCGCAGGGCGGCCACCAGATCGACGGCCGCGCTGTTGTAGGCCACGTTGACCCCGCCGTAGGCCGCTCCGAACAGCAGCAGAACGGCGCCCAGGGCCGCCGCGGAGCGGGTGAGCGGGGGCAGCGCGACACTCAGGGCCAGTACCGCTGTCCACGCGACGCTCACCGGGTGGCTCCCGTAGCGGCGGCACAGCCGGCCCGTCGCCGTCATGGTGAGTACGGCACCCGCGGAGATTCCGAGCAGCGCGAGCCCGAGCGCGCTCGCGGACGACTGCGTCTGCTCCTTGATGTCGGGGATGCGCACGACCCAGCCGGCGAAGACGAAGCCGTCCAGGGCGAAGAAGGCGGTGATGGCGACGCGCAGACGGGTGAGCTCGTTGCCCGGCACGGCGCTGTGCGTTCGGGTTTTGTTTATTTGCGGCACAATTGAGGTTAGAAGTGTTCCGCCGATCCGGACAAGGGGGCTGAGGCCGCCCGGAGGCGGAGGTTCCCGCCCATCAGGCACCTGTTCGACGTGCGCGAACCCGTGCGACCCGCCCAAGCCCCCGCGGATACAGGTCGGTTAATGCTTGCGCACGTGCTGGTTGCGAGCCGGTGAGCGCGTCATGATGAGCCCATGACGTTGGCCTCGCGCGCACTCGCGCAACTGGCGACCTGGCCGGACCTGATACAGGCCGTGCCGAGCTGCGGCCTTGGACAGGCGGTCAGTTCGGCCCACGGGGAGATCGTCCACTTCCACTCGGACCGTGATGTCGACCTGCGGCTGACCGACCGCGCCGTCCGGCGGTTCGCCAAGGACCTGAAGAGCTCGGACGCGATCCGCGTCGTGCCCGGTTCGCCGTGGGTGACCCTCCGGCTCGACGCCGGCAGCGACGTGGACCTGCTGCTGACCCTGGTCAGCGTGGCGCTGCAGGCCCAGCAGACCTGGCGCGACCCGGACGACCGGGCGGCGGCCGGATGCAACGACCAGCGCGGCGCGGGCTTCGTGAAGGCGGACCACAGCGGCACCTGAGGGCGCCGCGGCCGGCCGCCGGCCCGGCCCCGAGCGGCACCCGGGCCCGGCTCACACGGCGAGGACCCGGATCCCCGCCTCCTCGAACCGCCGTACGGTGTCCGGCTCCACCGCGGTGTCCGTGACGAGCGTGTCCACCAGCTCGGCCGAGCAGATCCGGGCGAACGCCCGCCGGCCCAGCTTGCTGGAGTCGGCCGCCACGACCACCCGCGCCGCCCGCTCGCACAGCAGGCGGTTGATCGCGGCCTCCGCCTCGTCGTGCGCCGCCGCCCCGTGCGCGACGTCGAACGCGACCACGCCTAGCACCGCGACGTCCAGCGTGATCTGACCGAGCACGCCGTCCGCCAGCGGCCCGATGAGCTCGTACGACTGCGGGCGCGCGACCCCACCGGTCACCACGATCTTGAACTGCGGGCGTACGGCGAGCTCGTTGGCGATGTTCAGCGCGTTGGTGACGACGGTCAGCGCGGGCGCGCCGGTGCTCAGGTCGCCGCGTACCGCCAGGGCGCGGGCCACCTCCGTGGTGGTCGTGCCGCCGGTCAGGCCGACCGCCTCGCCCGGCGCGACGAGATCCGCCACCGCCTTGGCGATCCGCTGCTTCTCGGAGGCGTGACGGGCCGTCTTGTAGCGCAGGGGCAGCTCGTACGAGACCCCGTGCACCACCGCCCCGCCCCGGGTGCGCACCAGCATCTGCTGCTCGGCGAGCTGGTCGAGGTCGCGGCGGATAGTCGCCGCCGACACCTCCAGCCGGGCCGCCGCCTCCTCGACCTCCAGCCGTCCGCGCTCCACGAGCAGGTCCAGCAGCGCCTTCCAGCGGGCGTCCCGGGACATCCGCGGCCTCCGTTCCTTCGTCTCCCGGCGACCCTAACCCACCCCGATCGGCCGCCGAATGCTTGATTGTGCTCGAAAGAGCGCTATATCTTGCAAGAACAAGCAACAACGGGAGGGCGCGGCATGAGCCATGTCGAGGACGAGCTGACCAGCCAGCCCGAGTGCTGGGCGCGCGCGGCCGAGGAGGCGGGACGGCACCGGGCCGTGCTGCCGGAGCCGGGGGAGCGGGTCGCGATCGTCGGCTGCGGGACGTCGTACTTCATGGCGCAGGCGGCGGCCGTCCTGCGGGAGGGGGCCGGGCAGGGGGAGACGGACGCCTTCGCCGCCTCCGAGTTCCCGCGCGGGCGCACCTACGACCGGATCGTCGCGCTCACCCGCTCCGGCACCACCACCGAAGTCCTCGACCTGCTCGGCGCGTTGAAGGGCTCGACGAGGACGACGGCGGTCACCGCCGACCCCGCCACCCCCGTGGCGGCCGCCGCCGACGACCTGGCCGTGCTCGGCTTCGCCGACGAACGCTCCGTCGTCCAGACCCGGTTCGCCACCACCGCGCTCACCCTCCTGCGCGCCCATCTCGGCCTGCACAGCGACGCCGTCGTCGCCGACGCCCGCACGGCCCTCGCCACCCCGCTGCCCGAAGGGCTCGCCGCCTGCCGCCAGTTCACCTTCCTGGGCCGCGGCTGGACCGTCGGGCTCGCACACGAGGCCGGGCTGAAGATGCGCGAGGCCGCGCTGGCCTGGACTGAGGCCTACCCCGCCATGGAGTACCGGCACGGCCCGATCAGCGTCACCACCGAGGGCACCGCGACCTGGATGCTCGGCGAGGCGCCCGCGGGACTCGCCGAACAGGTCGGCACCACGGGCGGATCGTGGATCCAGGGCACCCTCGACCCGCTCGCCGAACTGGTCCGCGTCCAGCGCCTCGCGGTCGCCGTCGCCGACCGGCACGGCCTCGACCCCGACCGGCCGCGCCACCTCACCCGCTCGGTGATCCTCACCCCCTGACCGCACCCGGAACGGAGACCCGCCGTGCCCCTCGTGACCACCGGCGAGCTGATCACACGCGCCGCCGCGACCCGCTCCGCCGTCGCCGCCTTCAACATCATCACCCTGGAACACGTCGAGGCCGTCGTCGCGGGCGCCGAGACCACCGGCACCCCCGTGGTCCTCCAGGTCAGCGAGAACGCCGTCAGGTTCCGCTACGGACGGCTCCTCCCGCTCGCCCGCGCCGCCGCGGCCGCGGCCGAACGCGCCGCCGTACCCGTCGCGTTGCACCTCGACCACGTGCAGAGCGACGACCTGCTGCGCCAGGCGCCCGACGCCGGGTTCAGCTCGGTGATGTACGACGCCGCCCGGCTGCCGTACGCCGAGAACCTCGCCGCGACCCGGGCCGCGGCCGGCTGGGCCCACGCGCACGGGCTCTGGATCGAGGCCGAGCTGGGGCAGATCGGCGGCAAGGACGGGCGGCCGCCGCTGGACGCCCACGCGCCCGGGGCGCGCACCGACCCGGCCCAGGCGCGGGACTTCGTCGCCGCCACCGGGGTCGACGCCCTCGCCGTGGCCATCGGCAGCGCGCACGCCATGACCACCCGCACCGCCACCCTCGACCACGGCCTGCTGAGGCGGCTGGCCGCCGCGTTGCCCGTCCCGCTGGTCCTGCACGGCTCCTCGGGCGTCCCGGACGAGGGCCTGGTCGCGGCGGTCGCCGGCGGCATCAGCAAGGTCAACGTCGGCACCGCCCTGAACGCGGCGATGACCGGCGCCGTCCGGGAGTTCCTCGAGGCCCATCCCGAGGCCGTCGACACCCGCACCTACCTCGGCGTCGGCCGGGAGGCGATGGCCCGCGAGGTGGCCCGCCTCATCGGCGTCCTCACCCCCGGCGGAACCCGGGCCCCGGCCCCTACCCCCGCTTGACCGCCTTCAGCACCACGAACTTCGGGTCGCTCGCCACCAGCCGGCTGTTGCCGAACAGCCGCTTCAGCAGGACGTGGTAGCCCAGGTGCCGGTTGCCGACCACCCACAGCTCGCCGCCCGGCCGCAGCGCGCGCTTCGCCCCGGTGAACATCCGCCGGGCCGTCGCGTCCGTCGTCGCCTGGTGTGAGTGGAACGGCGGGTTGCTCAGGACGAGGTCCACGCTGCCGGGCGCCACCCCGGCGAGCCCGTCCCCGACCCGGAACTCGGCGTGCCCCGGCACCCCGTTGGCCTTGTACGTGGCCTCCGCCGAGGCCACCGCCTGGAACGACTCGTCCACGAACAGCACTTCGGCCTCCGGGTCGGCCAGCGCCACCGCCGTACCGACGACCCCGTTGCCGCAGCCGAGGTCCACCACGCGCCCCGCGCCCGGTGCGGCCGGCAGGTGCCGCAGGAAGAACCGGGTACCGACGTCCAGCCGGTCGGCGCAGAAGACGCCCGCGTGATTGACGACCGTGCGCCCCGAGACCGCGCCGATGCCGTCGGGAAGCGTGTACTCGTACGGCCACGGGTTCACGGGCCGCTCCGGCGACGGGTCCGGCGTGCAGAAAATCAGCCGGGCCTTCTGCCGCGCCAGTGAGGTGCGGGTCGGACCGAGGATCCGCTCGAACAGCCGGAGCGTGGAGGTGTGGATCTCCTTCACCATCCCCGTGCCGACGACCACCGTGCCGGCGTGCACGGCCGGCGCCAGCCGCAGCAGCTGGTCCTCCAGCAGCGCCAGGCTCTTCGGCACGCGCACCAGCAGCACGTCCACCCGCGCCGGCGGCGGGTCCTGGGTGGTGAGCAGCTGGACGGCACCGGGCGCGACCCCGGCCCGCGCCAGGTTCGCCCGGGTCGCCTCCTGGCTCAGGAAGGAGTCGGTGATCTGCGTCGGCCCGTGCGGGGCCAGCGCCGTGACCAGCGCCCCCCACCGGTCGCCGACCACCACGACCGCGCCGTCGAGCGCGACCCCCTCCTCGGCCAGGTGCCGCAGCAGGTACGCGTCGGAGGCGTCCCAGGCACGCAGCCGGTCGCGGGGATCGTCGGGGAAGCGGGACAGCTCGAGCTCGCCCCACGGAGTCGTCATGCGGTCGTTCATCGTGCCCTCAGGCTAACCGAGCCGCAGCTCACCACCGGTCGGGCAGGATGGGGGCATGGATGCCGAGCTGTTCCCCAGGGGGCGGACGCGGGTCGCGCCGGGCGCCGTGCACGTCCCACGATGGCTCCCCGCCGAGCGGCAGCGCGCGCTGCTCGCCGCCTGCCGCGACTGGGCGCGGCCCCCCGCCGGGCTGCGCACGGTGCGCACCCCGGGCGGCGGCACGATGTCCGCCCGGCAGGTCTGCCTGGGCCGGCACTGGTACCCGTACGGCTACGCCCGCACGGTCGTCGACGGCGACGGCGCCCCCGTGAAGCCCTTCCCGGCCTGGCTGGACGAGCTGGCCCGCGCCGCGGTGGCCGACGCGCTCGGCCCGGCGGCGGTCCCCGCCGAGCCGTACGACATCGCGCTGATCAACTTCTACGACGGGGACGCCCGCATGGGCATGCACCGCGACAGCGACGAACGCTCGGACGCGCCGGTGGTGTCGCTGAGCCTGGGCGACCGCTGCGTCTTCCGCTTCGGCAACACCGAGACCCGGGCGAAGCCGTACACGGACGTGGAGCTGTGCAGCGGTGACCTGTTCGTCTTCGGCGGCCCCTCCCGGCTCGCCCACCACGGCGTGCCGCGGGTGCGGCCCGGGACCGCCCCGCCGGAGCTGGGGCTCGCCGGGCGGCTGAACATCACCCTGCGGGTCGGCGGACTGGACGCGCCCGGCGGCTGAGCCGGTCACGGGCCCGGGCCACGACGGTTGCGGATCATGGGAGACTCCCCCTCATGAGCGGCAAGGAGGACCCCCGGAAGGCGGGGGAAGAGACCACCTCGAGAGCGCGCCTGGACCGGGGCCGCGGCGCCCTCGGGCCCGCGCTGGAGCTCGTGCACACCGGGCGGGCGCCGACCCGGGCGGTGCTCACCGCCGAACTCGGGGTCACCCGGGCGACGGCCGGGGCGGTCGCCGCCGAGCTGGAGGCGCTGGGCCTGATCCGGGTGGACGCCAGGCCGGGCGCGGCGTCCGGTTCCCAGGGACGCCCCTCGCACCGGCTGCGGCTCGCCGAGGACGGCCCGGTGGCGCTCGCCGCTCAGGTGCACGCCGACGGGTTCCGGGCCGCTCTGGTCGGCCTCGGCGGGCGGATCGTGGCGACCGCGCCGGGCTGCGAGAGCGTCGACGCCGACCCGGCGAAGGTGCTGGGCACGGTCGTCGAGGCGGGCGCGGAACTGCTCCGCGCGACCGGGCGGCGCTGCGTGGGCGCGGGCCTCGCCGTGCCCTCCGCCGTCGCCGAACCCGACGGCCTGGCCCTCAACCCGCTCCACCTGGCCTGGCCGGTCGGGGCCCCCGTCCGCCGGATCTTCGCCGAGTGCGTCCGCGCCGCCGGGATCACCGGCCCCGCCTTCGCGGGCAACGACGTGAACCTCGCCGCCCTCGCCGAGCACCGGCACGGCGCCGGCCGGGGCGCTCGCGACCTGCTGTGCGTGGCCACCGGGCACCGGGGCGTCGGCGGCGCCCTGGTCATCGACGGCCGTCTGCACACCGGCAGTTCGGGGCTGGCCCTGGAGGTCGGCCACCTCACCGTCAACCCCGTGGGCCGGCCCTGCCACTGCGGCAGCCGCGGCTGCCTGGACGTCGAGGCGGACCCGCTGGCCCTGCTCGTCGAGGCCGGCCGCGAACCGGGCCCCGAGGTGTCCCTGCTCCAGCAGGCCGACGACCTGCTGCGCACCCGGTACGCCGACCCGGCCGTGCGCACCGCCGCCGAAGCGCTCATCGACCGCCTGGGTCTCGGTCTCGCCGGCCTGGTCAACCTCCTCAACCCCGACCGCATCATCCTCGGCGGACTGCACCGCACCCTCCTGGACGCCGACCCCGGCCGGCTGCGCGCGGTGGTCGCCGATCGCAGCCTGTGGGGCCAGAGCGGCGGCGTCCCCATCCTGCCCTGCACCCTCGACCACAACAGCCTGGTCGGCGCCGCGGAGCTGGCCTGGCAGCCGGTGCTGGACGACCCGCTGACGGCCCTGCGGTGACGAGCCCGCGAGAAACCGGGGAAAAAATCTTGGACGGTGATGTCGAGAACCCCGGACCGGCTCCGTCCCCGGGACGAACGCGACCACACCGGATCGCACAGCACTGAGGAGAGACCCATGGCGAAGTACCTGCTGCTGAAGCACTACCGCGGCGCTCCGGCCGCGGTCAACGACGTGCCCATGGACCGGTGGACGCCGCAGGAGATCTCGGCGCACATCCAGTACATGAACGACTTCGCGGCCCGGCTGGAGAAGAGCGGCGAGTTCGTCGACGGCCAGGCGCTCGCCCCCGACGGGATGTGGGTCCGCTACGACGGCGAGGGCCGCCCGCCGGTCACCGACGGCCCGTTCGCCGAGACCAAGGACCTCATCGCCGGCTGGATGGTGATCGACGTCGACAGCCAGGAGCGCGCCGTCGAACTGGCCGGGGAACTGTCCGCCGCCCCCGGCGCCGGTGGGAAGCCGATCCACGAGTGGCTCGAGGTGCGCCCGTTCCTGGCCGCGCATCCCACCGTCACGGAGTGACCCGTCCATGAACGAGGCCCTGCTGCGCAGCCTCACACCGAGCGTGATCACCGTCCTCGTCCGCCGCGGAGCCGACTTCGCGGCGGCCGAGGACGCCGTGCAGGACGCGCTCGTCGAGGCGGTCCGGGTCTGGCCCGCCGACCCGCCGCGCGACCCCAAGGGCTGGCTGGTCACGGTGGCCTGGCGCCGGTTCCTCGACGCGACCCGGTCCGACGCGGCCCGCCGCCGGCGTGAGGACCTCGTCGACCAGGAGCCGGAGCCCGGTGCCACGCCCGCGGTGGACGACACCCTCCAGCTCTACTTCCTGTGCGCGCACCCGTCACTGACGCCGTCGTCCGCGGTCGCGCTCACCCTGCGCGCCGTCGGCGGACTCACCACCCGGCAGATCGCCCAGGCCTACCTGGTGCCCGAGGCGACCATGGCGCAGCGCATCAGCCGGGCCAAGCGGACCGTCTCCGGCGTGCGGTTCGACCGGCCCGGCGACGTCGCCACCGTGCTGCGCGTCCTCTACCTGGTCTTCAACGAGGGCTACTCCGGTGACGTCGACCTCGCCGCCGAGGCCATCCGGATCACCCGGCAGCTCGCGGCCCGGATCGACCACCCCGAGGTGGCGGGCCTGCTCGCCCTCATGCTCCTGCACCACGCCCGGCGCGCCGCCCGGACCGCGCCCGACGGCAGCCTCGTCCCGCTCGCCGAGCAGGACCGCGCCCGGTGGGACACCGGGCTGATCGCCGAAGGCGTCGGCATCCTGCAGGCGGCCCTCGCCCGCGACCGGCTGGGCGAGTTCCAGGCCCAGGCCGCCGTCGCCGCCCTCCACGCCGACGCGCCCGCCGCCGAGGAGACCGACTGGGTGCAGATCGTCGAGTGGTACGACGAACTCGTGCGCCTGACCGACAGCCCCGTCGTCCGGCTCAACCGCGCCGTGGCCGTCGGCGAGGCCGACGGCCCCCGCGCCGGCCTGGCCGCCCTCGCGGCGCTGGACCCCGCCCTGCCCCGGCACACCGCGGTGGCGGCCCACCTCCACGAGCGCGACGGCGACCTGACGACGGCGGCCCGGCTGTACGCAGAGGCGGCCCACAGGGCACCCGACCTCGCCGAACGCGATCACCTGACCCGCCAGGCCGCCCGGCTCAACGCCCGCCGGAGCCGCTGACGGGCCACGTCCGGCAGGAACCCGGGAAGGCTGCTCCGGGAGCCCGCCGGCGTACTCCCGGGGAGGTACCCGCAGGGCCGCCCGCCGCACGACGACCCCGGCCCCTCGGGCAGGCGGTCTCGTGGCATCACCGCAGACCCGATCCCCCGACGGAGAGGGACCGAGACGCAGACGCCGGCGAACCACTACGGCGGACCCGGACCGTGGATCCTCCTCTTCCCGCTGATCCGGGCGGCCGTCGTGGTCGGCGCCGTCACCCTGCCGCACGGCGGGGCGGGGCGCGGCGGCCCCTGGCGGGCCCTGGACGGCGGCCGCCCGGCGGGCGACCCGCCGCTCGCGGTCCTCGGCCGCCGCTTCGCCTCCGGCGAGATCGACGAGGACGAGTACGGGCGCCGGCTCTCCGTCCTGGAGGAGCAGTTCGGCCGCAAGGCCGGTGCGGCCTGAGCACCGCGCCGACGCCACCGGGCACCGCCGCCCACGTGCGAAGGACGGCACGGCAGGCACACGGCACAGGCGGGACGTCACCACGACGTCCCGCTCCTGTGCGGTGAGGTGGCGTCCACCGCGCTTCAGCCGTGCACCACCTGCCGTGCCCCGGCCGCAGCCGGGGCACGGCCCCCAACGGCTGCCGCGGCGACGGCCGATGCGTGGACCACCGCCGGCGCGGGGGCGGCCACCGGAGCGGGTGCCGGCTGGACCCCGGTGAGCCGGGGCGCGGGCTGCCGCTCGGCGCTCCGGCGGGGCGTCCGGGCCTGGGAGCGGTGGTTCGTCCCCGGCGCCGGCAGCGTGAACCACACGACCTTGCCGTCGTCGCCGTCCGGGCGGGCGCCCCAGCTCTCGCTCATCGCGGCCACCATCGCCAGCCCCCGCCCGCAGGTGGCCAGCGGGGTGGCGTGGGCCGGCTGCGCCGCGTCGGCGACCACCGGAAGGCGCGGATCGTGGTCGCGCACCGAGACCGTGAGCCGGTCGAGCAGCAACTCCAGCTCCACGGTGCACGACTTGTCGGGCCGGGCGTGCCGGTGGACATTGCTGAGCAGCTCGGTCACCCCGAGCGCGGCGCGGTCTATCAACGGGTCGAGATGCCAGTAGCGCAACTGCGCAGATACGATTCTGCGGACCTGGCCGATCCGCGACGGCAGGGCCTGGAGCTCCACCGTGCAGTGCCTGCTCGGATGACTGATCACTGCTGCGACTCCCCGATGTAGAGGTCCCGAGGACCGGAAGAACACGGAGAACAACGGATCCAGCAGGGTGCTTGCGTCCAAACCTGCGCCTGCTGTCGTGGCCGGCGGGCTGGTTCGCAGCGTTATCGCCGGTAAACCCAGAGTGACGTGTGACCAGCGTGACGCAGCGGCAGCGCGTGCGCAACTCGCCGCGACGACGGCCGGTCAGCCGCCGCGCCCGGCGGCCCGGCGCACGGCCTCGATGAACCGCCGCGCCGCGGGCGGCCCCGGCCGGCCCGGAGCGGGGTCGTGCTCGCCCAGGGTCAGCAGGTACCGGTTGCCGTTCAGGTCCGCCAGTGCCCGGTCCTCCGGGGCGAACCAGGGTTTGGAGGCGCGGACCGCCTGCACCGGCGCGCTGTCGATCTCACTGCCGTAGCTGGTGAGCAACTCCAGCCTGCCGTCGCTGATCCGGACCTGCCCGGCCCGGGTGAGGGAACGCAGCCGCCTGCCGATCCGCACGCCCGTGGCCGTGAACTCCGGCTCCGCCATTCTTCGCCGCCCCTTTGCGCGTCGCCGCCGGAGCCCGGCCCGCCCGGGACCGGATCCGGCCCGTGTCCGGCCGTACCGCCCGTGGCCGCACGACCGCCTGGTGGTCGTTTCCTCGGTGGTCGCGGTGATCCAGTGCGTGCGCCCCTGCGGACCACCGTCCCGTCGGTGCAGTCTGCCCCCATGCGGCCGCGAGCACCAGTGCGCACGGGCGCATGCCGAGGGCACCCGGAGCACGCGTGCCGGCGCGCGCCCCCGCACTTCTCGCACGCACGTGCCCCAGTCGCTCCTTGGAGTGGCTCAAAGATGCGTTTATGCAGGTGGGAAGCGATGTCGCAGGTGCCTATGATCGAGGTGCCGGGCGCGCCCGCCGCCGTCGGCGCCCAGCGTAAGGAGCACCGCCGTGAGCACCACCCCACAGACCCGGCCCGGCGCCACCCTCGACGTCGACCGCAGTGACGCCGCCTACCGCGACTGGCTGAAAGAAGCCGTCCGCAAGGTCCAGGCCGACGCCAACCGCTCGGCGGACACCCACCTGCTGCGCTTCCCGCTGCCCGAGCGGTGGGGCATCGACCTGTACCTGAAGGACGAGTCGACGCACCCGACGGGGAGCCTCAAGCACCGCCTGGCCCGCTCCCTGTTCCTCTACGGCCTCTGCAACGGCTGGATCCGGCCGGGCGCCCCGGTGATCGAGGCCTCCAGCGGCTCGACGGCCGTCTCGGAGGCGTACTTCGCCAAGCTGATCGGCGTGCCCTTCATCGCCGTCATGCCCCGCACGACCAGCGCCGAGAAGATCCGCCTGATCGAGTTCCACGGCGGACGGTGCCACTTCGTGGACGACTCCCGGAAGATGTACGAGGAGTCCGCCCGCCTGGCGGTGGAGACCGGCGGGCACTACATGGACCAGTTCACCTACGCCGAACGGGCCACGGACTGGCGCGGCAACAACAACATCGCCGAGTCGATCTTCCGCCAGCTGGAGCTGGAGCGCTTCCCCGAGCCCGCCTGGATCGTCGCCACCGCGGGCACCGGCGGCACCTCGGCCACCCTCGCGCGCTACATCCACTACATGCAGTACGACACCCGCGTCTGTGTCGCAGACCCCGAGAACTCCTGCTTCTTCGACGGCTGGACCACCGGCGACCCGGACGTCACCTGCGACTGCGGCTCCCGTATCGAGGGCATCGGCCGGCCGCGCATGGAACCGAGCTTCGTGCCCGGGGCGATCGACCGGATGATGAAGGTCCCGGACGCGGCGAGCGTGGCCGCCGTGCGCGCTCTGGAGCGGGCCATCGGCCGCAGGGCGGGCGGCTCGACCGGCACCGGTCTGTGGAGCGCGCTGAAGATCGTCTCCGAGATGGTGGCCGCGGGCCGCACGGGCAGCGTGGTCACCCTGCTGTGCGACCCGGGGGACCGCTACCTCGACAAGTACTACTCGGACAGCTGGCTCGAGGAGCAGGGCCTGGACATCGCGCCCTGCGCGGCGGCGATCGAGTCCCTGCTGGCGACGGGGGTGTGGCAGGACTGAGCCCGGCCGCCCGGCCGGCCGCTCAGCCGCCGGTCCGGGGCCGCGACCGCCTGCCGGAGAGCCCGGCCGGCAGCGCGGCGGCGCCTTGGCTGACGTCGCGTCAGACGTCGTCCTCGTCGTCCGTCTCGCCCGCCACCAGCAGCCGGCGCAGGTGCTCGGAGATCTCCGCGCGCGCCTGTGCGGGCAGGCCCGCGTCCGTGACCAGGGTGTCCACCTGCTCCAGCGCGGCGAACGAACTCAGGCCCACCGTGCCCCACTTGGTGTGGTCGGCCACCACCACGACGCGGCGCGCCGACTGCACCAGACGCCGGTTGGTCTCGGCCTCCGCGAGGTTCGGCGTCGACAGGCCCGCCTCGGCCGATATGCCGTGCACGCCGAGGAAGAGCAGGTCGAAGTGGAGGGCGGCGATCGCCTGGTCGGCCACCGGACCCACCAGTGAGTCGGACGGGGTGCGCACACCGCCGGTCAGCACCACCGTCGCCGCGCCCTGCCGCTGCCCCGAGGTGCGCTGCGCCGCGTGGAAGACGTCGGCGACCCGCACCGAGTTCGTCACCACGGTCAGGTCCGGCACCTCCAGCAGGTGCTGCGCGAGCGCGTACGTCGTCGTGCCACCGGACAGGGCGATCGCCGTGCCCGGCTTCACCAGCCGGGCCGCGGCCCGGGCGATGTCCTCCTTGGCGGTCAGCTCCAGGCCCGACTTCGCCTCGAACCCCGGCTCGTGCGTGCTCGCCTCCACGACGGGGACCGCCCCGCCGTGCACCTTCTCCAGCACGCCCTGACGGGCCAGCGCGTCGAGATCGCGGCGCACGGTCATGTCCGACACGCCGAGCTTGCGCGTCAGTTCGTTGACCCGGACCCCACCCCGGCGCCGGACCTCGTCGAGGATCAGGGCGCGGCGCTGCTCCGCGAGGAGGTTCTGATTCTCGCTCACGTACGCTCCGGTCCTTTCGCCGCGAATCCGTCCTCCGCCAGGCCCGCCCCGTCCGCTCCGACCTGGAGGTTCCAGCCGTCCGCCGGGCGCGGGCGCCCCATCTTTTCACGGCGGGGGACCGGTTGCGCCACCACCCGTCACGAGCACACCTGCCCGTCGGGCACCGGCGGGCATCCTCTCCGCCGCCGGTCATCCCTCGAATCGGGGAGATTCCATGACGAGAGGTGTACACCGCCCGGGGAACGGAGATCCAGCACGCGCACGGACACAGGCCTTCACCGGCACGTGACGGGGGGTGCGGGAGCGGTGGAACGGGCACAGCGGCGCGGCACCGGACGGGAGACGCGAGGAAGCACCGACCGGAGCACGGCGCCGGAGACCGAGCTGGAACTGCCGGTCCACGGGGTCGGCGGTACCACCCCGGAGAAGATGCTCGGCGACCCGCGGACGGTCCGCGTCACCGGCGACGACACCGCCGCCGTCTTCCGCGGCGCCGGTCGTACGGGCGACACCGCCACCGAGGACACGGGCGGCGGGAACGCCGGTCGCGACGGGCCGGTGCGGGAGGCCTACGTCTGGTGCAACCTCACCAGCGGCGACGGCACCCGCGCGCTGTGGCTGCTGCTCCTGCCCTTCATGGTGGTCAACCTCGCCCACTGGATGCGCCCCGTCGCCCCCGGCCGCGGCCGCACCGTCCGGCTCTACGGTCTCCTGGTGCGGCTGACCGCCCTCACTCTCACGGTGCTGCTGGTCGCCGCCGCCTGCGAGGTCGCCCTCGACCTGGTGGCCTGGCAGTGCGCCGGCGTCGCCGCCTGCGCCCACCGCCACTCCTGGCTGGGCTTCCTCGCCCCGGCCGCGTCCGGGCACGACTGGTGGACCCGGCCCGGCCGCCGGCTCGCCCTCGCCGCGCTGGTCCCGACCGCACTCACCGTGCTGCTCTGGTACCTCTCGCACCGCACCTGGCGGGCCTACGAGTCGCACCGGCCGATGGCCCGCGACCCCGAGCCGGAGACCGACGGCAGCGCGCTGGCCCGGCCCGGCTTCTGGTACGGGCGCCGCCTGGTCGCCCGGCTGCGCGCCGCCCACACCGCGGCGGGCCTGCTCACCGCCGCCGCCGCCGTCGCCACCCCCGCCGCCCGCTTGGACCACCGCCCCGGCGGCCCCGCCGTCCTCGACGCCGTCGGCCGGCTCCTCGCCGCCGCGCTGCTCGGCTGGGCGGCCGCCGCGGTGGGCGTGGTCTGCCGCCGGGGGCGCACCGAGAACCGTCTCGACCAGACGGTCGACCGCCACCTGGTGCGCCGCCTGCCGCTCGGCGCCCTCGGCCTGCTGCTGCTCACCCTGCTCTACGCCGGCTGGTCGCGGCCGGGCTGGCGGTCGGCCGGGCCGCTGCCCGGCGACGCGGCCTTCGGCGCCCTCATGGCGGCCCAGGGCCTGCTCGTCGTCGCCCTCGCCGTCGTCGCGCACGACCTGTACCGCCGGCACCCGGACCGGCGTACGGCGATGCGGGGACTCGGCGGGCCGGCCGTCGCGCTGCTCGCCTGCGCGCTCGGCGGAGTGATGTCATGCGATCCTCAGGGCAGCTCCGGCAGGTCCTCCGCGTACAGCAGGGTCAGGTCGTCGGTGCTGGGTTCCTCGACCTGGGCGACCCGGCCGGCGTGCCGCTCCACCATCGCCTCGAAGGTCTGCCGGGCCGTCCGGCCGTTGCCGAACGCGGGGCCCTTCGGGAGCACCGTGAAGTACTTCAGCAGCGCCTCCGGCGCGCCCGGACCCAGCCGGTACTCGTGCTCGTCGGCCTGCTGCTCCACGATTCTGAGCAACTCCTCGGGACCGTAGTCGCCGAAGGTGATCGTCCGTGAGAAGCGGGAGGCGACACCGGGGTTGACGGACAGGAAGCGCTCCATCTCCGCCGTGTAGCCGGCGACGATGACCACCACCGCGTCCCGGTGGTCCTCCATCAGCTTCACCAGCGTGTCGATGGCCTCCTTGCCGAAGTCCCGTCCGCCGTCCTCCGGGGAGAGCGCGTACGCCTCGTCGATGAACAGCACACCGCCGCGCGCCCGTTCGAAGGCCTCCTGGGTGCGGATCGCGGTGGAGCCGATGTGCTCGCCGACGAGGTCGACCCGGGACACCTCCACGAGATGGCCCTTCTCCAGCACCCCGAGTGAGGCGAGGATCTCGCCGTACAGCCGGGCCACCGTCGTCTTGCCCGTGCCCGGGGAACCGGTGAAGACCAGGTGCCGTTTGACCGAGGCCGCCTTCAGGCCCGCCTGCTGCCGGCGGCGGCCCACCTCGATCATGTCCGTCAGCGCCCGCACCTCGCGCTTGACGCTCTCCAGGCCCACCAGCGCGTCCAGTTCACCGAGCACCGCCTGCGACGGCCGGGCCGGCTCCGCCGGCGCGGCCGCGGCGACCAGCGGCTCCTGCTCGGTGGTGCGCTGCCCGGGAATCGATCCGAGCAGTCCGGCCGAGGGGGACACCGTCTGGACGACCGTCTCGCGCGCCGCCGGCGGCTGAAGGCTGCCGCTCTCGTCGCTGGAGCAGTCCTCCACCACCGGGCCCGTCCCCGCTCCCGCGTCCGGCCCGGCGTCCGCGAACTCGTAACCGCCGCGCGCGCAGCGCTCCGTACGGCACTTCCTCAAGGTCGTGCGGCAGCCGTCGATCACGTGGAAGCCGTAGCCGCCGCTGTTGCTGACCCGGCAGTTCAGGAAGCTGCCCCGGCCGCCCGCCGACACGTAGAACCCGGCCTCGGCGGGGGAGTCGACCGTGCAGCGCTCGATGGTCGGGTCGGCGCCCTTGGTGACGATCACACCGGTCTGGGTGCCGTCCACGGTGCAGTTGTTCAGCGTGCCGCCGCTGCCGTGGTCGCGGAACCAGGCACCGGTGGCGGCCTCCCGGATCCGGCAGTCGTCCAGTTGCGCGGTCGCCCCGTCGCTCACCGACACCGCCGTGTTGCGCACCTGGGTCAGGTCGCTGTCCACCACGTCCGCGCGGGAGCCGCGGTCCAGGACGAACAGCGCGTCCGGCACGTCGTGCACCCGGCAGGAGTCGAGCACCGCGGTGGCGCCGTCGCTCACCCACACCGCCGGATAGTCGCCGGTGCTGTCGAAGATCTCGCACTGGTTGGCGTCCACCCGGGTGCCCGGGTCCCACACCGACAGGCCGTTGCGGCCGAACCGGCGGACCGTCGTCCGGGTCAGCGTGAGCACCGAGCGGGAGCGCAGGTCGACCGCGTTCTCGGGGATGTCGTGGATCCGGCAGTCGGCGAGCGTGAGCACCGCGTCCGTGTCGAGCGTGACACCGTCGGCGGTGGTGCGGTGCACATCGCAGTCGGTGAGGTGCGCCGTGGCCCGCTGGGTGACCTGCACCCCCGAGCCGCGGACCTCGTACACCTCGCAACCGAGCGCTTCCAGCGCGGAGTTCTCCCCGGTCACGGACAGTCCGGTGCCGGAGGCGTGGTGCACCCGGCAGCGCTCCAGGCGCGGATGGGCACCGCCGCTGACCGCGACTGCGGCCTGCCCGGCCGCGACGACCTCGCACTCCTCGAACACCCCACCGCCGCCGTCGAGTACGGCGATGCCGATGCCGGCCGGGTTGTCGACCGTGCAGCGCCGCACGGTCGGGCGGGCACCGCCGCGCACCTCGATGCCGGTGGCGGACCGCGTGACGATCCGCACGTCCCGCACCTCGGGCGTGCCCTCCTCCACCAGCAGCGCCGGTGCGGCCGCGTCCTGGCCCTCCACGTGCAGGTCGTGCACCACCGCGGAGGCCCGCACCGTCAGCGGCACCCCGTCCACCGGCGCGATCCGCACCGACCCCGGCGAACCCTCGGGGCCGCGCAGCGTCACCGCCCGCTGGAGCACGAGGTTCTCCCGGTAGGTGCCCGGGGCGATGGTGAGGACGTCACCGTCGGCGGCTGCCTCCAGGGCGGCGGCGAGCGAAGCGTACTCACCCGTGCGGCGCCGCCACCGCGAGGTGCCGGTGTGCGTCACCTGGACCGTGCCCTGTGCCATGGCGTTGTTGTGCCCCCACCTCGTTGCCCGCGGGTCGATGCCGAACTCGGCTCGGCCGCTCCACCGTAGCGTGCGCGCGGGGGGACGGTTGACCAGAGCCGGAAGGCCGTCAACTGCCCGTGCCCGCCTTGCCCCAGTCCGGGCCCGCCCGGTCCCAGGCCTGGTCCCACCGCGCGTATCTGCGGCGGACCATGCGCCAGACGATCAGCCTCCGGCCGCTGTCGACCAGGCCCGCCGACAGCAGGGCCGCGCCGACTCCGGCGAGCACGGCGTGCGTCGTCGCGGTGGGGGAGTCCAGTGGGCGGGTCGATATGCGGCCGTGCGTGTCCGTCCACAGCCCGAAGTGGTCGCCGTGGTGCGGGGACTTGAGGTCCACCAGGGTGGCGCCGTGCCGCCGGGTGCCGTCGGGCGCCGTCCAGTCGGCGAGGACGCGGCTGTGGACGTCGCGCGCGGAGCTGGTGTCCGGGTCGTTCTCCATCGGGGCGCCGCCGAGCCTGCGCAGCACGGTCGCCGTCACGAGATGGCGGGAGTGCTGCTGCTCCCGCACGGCCCGCTGCAGGGAGTCCTCCGCAGCGGCGCCGGTCAGGGCGCCGACCACGGGCGCGGCCGCGGCGATCAGCACCAGCGTCGCCAGGGCCACCCAGGCCTCGGCCAGATCGGTCGCGCGGCGCAGCGGATTGCCCCGCCAGCGCCACAGGCCGCTGATCGCTCGCACCTGTCCCACCCCCCTTTTTTCCGCTCCGCAAGAGCCCCCGGCGGAGTCGCTCGCCCCCCGGCCCTGGTCAACGGAGAGTGGAATCACTCCCGGCCGGAACGCCACACCTTTTCCCACGTCGTCATCCCAACGACCGGGACCGTCCGCCCGGTTCCCCGCCCGGCCGATCCCGCCGAGTGGAAGGACGGAGGGCGCTTCACGGTACCGGTCCCGGCCGCCTCGGTCAGGGGATGCCCCGGCCCGTCACAGCCCGCGGGGGCAGCCTCGCGGCCGCCCCCGTCGTCGCCTCCGACCCCTGTCAGAGGGACCCGGGCCTGCCGCTGTCCTCCGGCCTGATGCGTCCGCGCCAGCCTCTGGACTCGCCTCCGTGCTGCTCGATGTACTGCTTGAAGCGCTTCATGTCGCCCTTGACCCGCCGGTCGAGCACACCCAGCATGTCCGCGGTCTTCTCCGCGGCTCCACTGGGCTCCACCTCCATGACGAGTTCCACCTTGGTGCGCGTGTCGTCCAGGCGCTCGAAGCGGACGCTGCCCTTCTGGTCCGTGTCGCCGCTGGTGGTGCGCCACGTGATGCGCTCGTCGGGATACTGGTCGACGATCTCGGTGTCGAACTCCCGCCGCACACCGGCGATCTTGGTGATCCAGTGGTTGTGGCTCTCGTCCAGCTGCCTGACCTCCTCGACGCCCTCCATGAACTCCGGGAAGCTCTCGAACTGCGTCCACTGGTCGTAGGCGGCGTGGACCGGCACGTCGACTTCCACTGCTTCCTTGACCGTGCTCATGGGCTTGCCTCCGTTGCGTCGGTCTCGTGCCGGAGCCGAGTACCCGAGCACCGTCGGGCTATCACCCACCGCGCTCGCGTGTCACCGCAGCACGCGCACCGGGTCCCCGACCCGTATCGTCCCGGTCGTCACGGGCACCAGGTTCTGCCCGAAGAGCAGCCTCCCGTCCGCCTTCCGGTGCTGTGCCAGGGTCCGCAGCGGTTCACGGCCGCGTTCGCCGGTGTCCTGGTCGGTGGTCGTCACCACACAGCGCACGCAGGGCTTGGTGATCCGCAGGACGACCTCGCCGATGCGGATCCGCGACCAGTGGTCCTCGGCCCAGGCCTCGGTGCCGGCGACGACCACGCTCGGCCGGAAGCGGTTCATCGGCAGCGGGCCCTCGGCCGCGTGGTCGCCCCGTGCCATCAGCGAGTTCAGGGCGTCCAGGGAGGCCGTGGTGGTGAGCAGCAGGGGGTAGCCGTCGGCGAAACTCACCGTCTCGCCGGGCAGCGCGTACGCGGGGTCGACGGGGCGGCGGGCGGCCGGATCGTCCATGTGGACCAGGCGCACGGCGGCGCCCAGGTAGGAGGAGCACCAGTCGTGAGCGGTGCCGGACGCCGGGACCGCGTCGACCTTCGTGCCGAAGATGTCCACCGGCACCGTCGTCACCGGCTCGGGGACGGCGACCGTGAGCGGCTCGTGTCCGGGCGCGGACAGACGAACGCCGCCGCCGGGCATCGGCTCGGCGGCGGCGAGCGCGAGACGTGGCCGCTCGCGCTGTGTGACGACCTTTCCCCCGTCGTCGATCAGCGTCCAGCGCCGGTCCCCGGACAGCCCCCAGGGCTCCACCGCGGCCTCCCGTGGCGTGACGCCACGGAACGCCTTGACCGGATGGACGTGGATCGACCGCAGTTCCGCGTTCCCCATGGGGCCATCGTGTCAGGTGGCACCGGCAGCCGGGGAGGGCGGTCAGTAACCGCGGTACTGCTGGCTGTTGTACGGATCCTGGTACGGCGCCGCCGGAGCGGGCCGCGGGGCGGCGGGACGCATGGCCTCGTAGCCCGCGCCGGCGGTCATCGGCCGGGGCTGCTGCGGGGCCTGCGGGCCGGGGTAGCCGCGCGGGGCGCTCGCCTGCTGCGGGATGTAGGCCGTGGGTGCCTGCTGCAGCGGGTAGGGCTGCGGGGCCTGCGGGTAGCCGTAGCCGGGTACCTGCGCGGACGGGGCCGCGGGGAGGGCGGGCAGCGCCGACGGCAGGGCGGGGAGGTTGCTGCCGGAGTCGTAGGCGGCGGGGACCCGGATCGGGGCGATCTGCGGGGTGCCCCGCTCGGCCACGAGCGAGTCGTAGATCGGGGTGTCCGGGAAGGAGGCGGAGTAGTAGCCGCCGCCATAAGTGGAGCGGGGGGAGGTCATGGCACATAAGTTAAGCCCACGATGTGCTGGTTGGGGAGACCGATAAGAGGGTTGTTTTCCGTGTCGGGCGTGACGCGGGATCCCCAATACGAGCGAACTCGGCAAAAATGGACGCCGTACAACGTTTGGATCGTGTAAATGCCGAGTTCCTGCCGGGTTACCGGCGGTTGACCGGCGATGTTCCTGTGTGACACCGACACCTGATGGGGGCGGGACATGTCAATGCCGAAGGGATCGAACGTGCCGGTGCCGGCCACGGCCCTGCGGGTCGAACTGGGCTGGCGCTCCGGCCCCGGCGTGCCCGACGCGGACGCCTCGGCCCTGCTCCTCGCCGCCGGAAAAGTCCGCTCCGACGGGGACTTCGTCTTCTACAACCAGCCCGCGCACTCCTCGGGCGCGGTCCGCCACGAGGGCAAGCGGACCGCCGCCGGGAGCGTCACCGACACCCTGTCCGTGGACCTCGCGCGCGTGGAGAGCGGGATCGAGCGGATCGTCCTCGCGGCCTCCGCGGACGGCGGCACCTTCGGGCAGGTCCCCGGCCTGTACGTCGAGGTGACCGATGCGGCGAGCGGTCAGGTGGTCGCCCGCTTCGACAGCCCCGGCGCCACCGTGGAGACGGCCTTCCTGCTCGGCGAGTTCTACCGCCGCCAGGGAGTGTGGAAGTTCCGCGCCGTCGGCCAGGGCTACGGCAGCGGACTCGAGGGCCTGGCCACGGACTTCGGCATCACCGTCGACGAACCGCAGCGCCCCGCACCACCCGTCACCGCGCGCCCCGTGTCCGCCGCACCGCCCGTGACCATGCCGCCGCCGGCCGCGCCCACGGTGAACTCGCCGCCGCCGGCCACCGCTCCGGCTCTCCCGCCCGCGCCGCCGGCGGCCCCTCCCGCCGCACCCGTCCGCCTCTCCAAGGTCACCCTCACCAAGGCGGCCCCCTCCGTCTCGCTCGCCAAGCAGGGCGGCACCTCCGGATCGCTGCGGGTCAACCTCAACTGGCAGGTGCGCAAGCAGTTCCCGGGCTGGGGCGGCCGCCGGGGCGCCGGCCAGGGCGACCTCGACCTCGACCTGTGCGCCCTGTACGAACTCACCGACGGCCGCAAGGGCGTCGTACAGGCACTCGGCAACGCCTTCGGCTCCCTGCGCCGTCCGCCCTACATCCACCTCGACGGCGACGACCGCACGGGCGCGGTGGCGAGCGGCGAGAACCTCACCGTCAACCTCGACCACAAGCGGGACTTCCGGCGCATCCTGGTCTTCGTCACCATCTACGAGGGCGCCGCCTCCTTCGCCGACCTGCACGCCACGGTCACCCTCCAGCCCCAGCACGGCGCCCCGATCGACTTCTCCCTGGACGAGTGCACGGTCCCCTCCACGGTCTGCGCCCTGGCCCTCATCACCCACACCGGCGGCGACCTCGTCGTCCAGCGGGAGGCGCGCTACCTGGTGCCGGAGCGCGGAGTGAGCCCGCAGCGGACCGTGGACCGCGCCTACGGGTGGGGCATGAACTGGACGCCGGGACGCAAGTGACCGGCGTCAGCCCTCGTCGGGCAGGGCGCCCGGACGCGCGTACGTACGCCCCTTCCAGGCCGCCCCGCGCCCCCGGTAGTGCTGCACGGCGGAGTCGACCGTCATGAGGAGGTAGAGGAACGCGGTGAACGGCAGCAGGGGAGCGAGCCACAGCGGCTGCCGGTAGTGGCGCAGCATCGGCACGTAGGTCCCGGCCATCACCGCCCACGCCGCCGCGCCGACGGCCGCCGTCGCCGCGTCACCCGCGACCGCACCCGCCACCACGGCGGCCGGCGGCACCAGGTACACCAGCGCCAGCCCCACGACGGTGCCCGACAGCAGCAGCGGGTTGTGCCGCAGCTGGGCGTAGGCACTGCGCGAGACCATCCGCCACAGGTCGTGCAGCCGCGGATAGGGGCGCACGCTGTGCACCCGGTCCGCCAGGCCCAGCCAGACGTGACCGCCGGCGCCCTTCACCGCGCGCGCGAGGGCGACGTCGTCGATGACGGCGTGCCGGATGGCGTCCGGGATCCGCGCCCGGCCGGCCATGTCGGCGCTCAGCAGGACGCAGCCGCCCGCCGCTGCCGCCGTCCGCGAGCCCTTCCGGCCGATCCGGCGGAACGGATAGAGCTGGGCGAAGAAGTAGACGAACGCCGGGACCACGAGCCGCTCCCACAGGCTCGCCACCCTCAGCCGCGCCATCTGCGACACCACGTCGAAGCCCCCGCCGCGTGCCGCCGCCACCAGCGCGCGCAGGCTGTCCGGCTCGTGCGCGATGTCCGCGTCCGTCAGCAGCAGGTACTCGGGGTCGCGCGCGCGTGCGAGGCCGATGCCGTGCCGCACCGCCCACAACTTGCCGGTCCAGCCCGCGGGCGGCTCGCCGGGGGAGTCCACCGTCAGCGGCAGCCCCCCGTGCCGCCGGGCCAGCTCGCGGGCCAGCTCACCGGTGCCGTCCGTGCTCCCGTCGTCCACCAGGACGATCTCCGCGCGCCCCGGGTAGTCCTGCGCGAGCAGCGACGGCAGGCTCGCCGGCAGCACGGCGGCCTCGTCACGGGCCGGGACCACGACCCAGACCGGCGGCCACTCGGCGGGCTCACGGAGCGGGGGCAGCCGGACGTCCGTGCGCCAGAAGAAGCCCTGGCACAGCAGCAGCCAGCACCAGGCGGCGAGGGATACGACGGCTGTCCACACGAGCGCGCTCACGGCCGCAGTCTGCCCCACGGGAGCGGCCCGCAACGGCCCATCGTCTATCGTGGCCGGGTGAAGATCGCGCTCATGGACTCCGGAATCGGCCTCCTTCCCGCCGCTGCCGCGGTACGCCGGCTGCGGCCCGACGCGGATCTCGTGCTCTCCTGGGACCCGGACGGGATGCCCTGGGGGCCGCGCACCCCGGAGGACATCACGCAGCGGGCCGTCGCCGTGGCGGAGGCCGCCGCAGCGCACCGGCCCGACGTCCTGATCGTCGCCTGCAACACCGCGTCCGTGCACTCCCTGCCGCAGCTCAGGGCGCGCCTGGAACCCGAGCTGCCGGTCATCGGCACGGTCCCGGCGATCAAGCCGGCCGCGGCGGGCGGCGGACCCGTCGCGATCTGGGCCACGCCCGCCACCACCGGCAGCGCCTACCAGCGCGGGCTGATCGAGCGGTTCGCCGACGGCGTGACCGTCACCGAGGTGCCCTGCCCGGGCCTGGCGGACGCCGTCCACCACGCGGACGAGGCGGCCGTCACCGCCGCCGTCGCGGCCGCGGCCGCGCGTACCCCCGCCGACGTGACGACCGTCGTCCTGGGCTGCACCAACTACGAACTGGTCGCCGACCGGATCCGCGCCGCCGTGCAGCGGCCCGGCCGGCCGCCGCTCATCCTGCACGGTTCGGCGGGAGCGGTCGCCGCCCAGGCGCTGCGCCGGATCGGCGCCGAGCCCGCCCCCGAGGCCGGGGGCGAGACCCGTCTCACCGTGCTGCTGAGCGGACGCGAGGCGGAACTGCCCGACACCGCCCTGTCCTACCCGGAGGGCCGTCTGCTGACGGCCGTCAGCACCGCCCGCTGACCTGCGCCCGCACGGGTTCTCCCGCGGCGGTCACGCTCCGCGCGCGGGTACCCGCGCGGCGAAACCTGGGTAACCTCGTACGCATGAGGGACCACCGTCACGCCGAGGACGCCTCCCACTCCGACGTCTGGACCGGGCGCGCCACCAACCGGGTGCAGTGGCTGCTCGCCCTGGCGGGCGCGGCCTGCATGGCGCTCGGCATCAAGCTCGCCGTGGACTCGGCGTGGACCTCCGGTGGCGCCCCGCTGCTGATGTCCGTGGTGGGCTGCATCGCGGCCGGCCTGCTGGTCCTCTTCGGCACGCTCGCCTTCGTGCACGTCGACCTCAAGCTCGACAGGGAGTGCCTGGAGGTCCGCTGCGGCCACATCGGCCTGCCCCGCCGCCGGATCCCGCTCACCGACGTCGCCGGCGCCGACTTCACCGCGCACGTCACCCCGCGCCACTGGGGCGGCTGGGGCTACCGCTGGCGCCCCGAGAAGGGCACCGCGGTCGTCGTCCGCCGGGGCGAGGGCATCGTGCTGAGCCTGTGGGACGGCCACACCTTCACCATCACCGTGGACAACGCGGAGTCGGCGGTCCGCGCGATCAGGTCCCGGCTGCGGAGCGTCAGGCCGGGTCCGGCGCACTGAGGCCGGCCCGCCGCCGCTGTCCGCGGTGGCGCGATGACCGCCGTCGCCGCCTCCGGCCCGCTGTGCCACGGCGTGGCCGTCGAGCAGCCGGGAGGACCGACCGCCAGGGCCCGCGGATTCCCGCCGAACCCGCGGCCCCGCATGACGGCACACTCCACCTCGTGTCGTCCGCAGCGGCCGCGCTCGTCACTGCGGCGGCGACCCGCCGGTCGAGCCGGCGGTGAGCACCGGGGCAGAGGCCGCCGACACTCCCTACACCTCCGTACCGTCGCCCGCCCAGGGCCGTGCCGTCGCCCAGCCCGCCAGCAGGCCGGCGCCCGCCGTCACCGGGGTGAAGCTCAGCGCGTTGCCCGCCGAGGCGATCGCGGCCAGCGCGGTCAGGGCCGCTCCCGCGGTCAGTACCAGCGGGGTGGCGCGCGGACCGCGCCACAGGGCGTGCAGCGCCCAGCCGTACGCGGCGGCCAGCAGGAGCACGCCGACGACGCCCTCTTCGGCCGCCTGCTGCAGTGGCGCCGAGTGTGCGGTGCCGTCGGGCGGCACCGCTTTTGCCGCCGTTCCGCTCAGCTCGCCGAACCGGCCGGGACCGGCACCGAGTCCGCCGTCCCGGCCGGACAGCCGCAGGGCCTCCCGCCACAGCTCGACCCGGTGCGGGCCCAACCGGCCCGCGAGCGCCTCACCCAGGCCGTGGGGCAGGGCGTCCGCGGCGAGCGCCCAGACCGTCCCCGCGACCACGGCCGCCGCCAGGGCCAGGCCCGCGATCCCGAGGCCCCGGTGGGGCATCGCGCCGGCGGCGAGGGAGCACAGCAGCACGACGGTGCCGGCCGCGCAGCCCGTGACCGAGCCCAGGGCGGCTCCGGTCAGCGCGATCCCGGCGGCGAGCAGCCGCAGAGCGAGCCGGGCCGCCGGCCCGCGCGCGGCCCAGGCGGCGCAGCACGCCGCGCCCGTGGCCAGCGCCAGCAGCGCGGCGGTGGCACCGGCGTGCCCGGCCGGACCGGCCGCCAGGGGACCGGGGGACAGGCCGGGCGAGAACACGGCCAGCCCGACCGCGCCGACGGCCCCCGCGCACGGCGCGGCGACGGGGAACAGCGCCCCGGAGACGCGGCCCGCGGCCCAGCCGGCGGCCACGGCGAGCACCGCCAGCAGCACGCCCTCCGGCCGCCCGTCATGGGCCGCCGCCGTGATCAGCGACCAGGCGGCGCACCCGCCGAGCAGGATCATGCCCGCCCCGTCAGAAACGTTTCGCCGCTCGCCGCCCCTGCCCGTTCCCGCCGCGCCGCCCGCACCATGGGCGCCGTCCGTACCGGCCACGGATCCTGTCCCGATCGTCCCCATCCACCGCCCCCGCACCCCGGTCCCCCGACCTTGTGACAGGCCCCGCCGCGCGCACCGGCACCGGCCGCACCGCCGAGGCTGGGGCACACCGTAACGGCTGATGCCCGTTTTGGGTACGAGTTGCGCGCAAACGTGGTGGTTGCGGCGGCCCGGTGGCCTGTCCGGACCGTTCCGGTCCGCGCTGTCAGCGGCGAGGCCGGCCGCCGTACACTCCCCGGGTGACCGTCACCGCAACTTCCGTGGACCAGTCCGGCCAGCTCCAGCCCGCGCCGACGGCGCGTGGCAACCGGCTGCTGCGCCTGGTCCCGGCCGCCGCCTCCGCGCTCTGCGGCCTGCTGCTCTACGTCAGCTTCCCGCCGCGCACCCTGTGGTGGCTGGCCCTGCCCGCCTTCGCCGGCTTCGCCTGGGTGCTGCGCGGCCGCGGCTGGAAGGCGGCCCTCGGCCTCGGCTATCTCTTCGGGCTCGGCTTCCTGCTCCCGCTGCTGGTGTGGACCGGTGTGGAGGTGGGGCCGGGCCCCTGGCTCGCGCTGGTCGCCATCGAGGCCGTCTTCGTCGCCCTGGTCGGCGTCGGCACAGCCGCCGTCTCCAGACTGCCGGCCTGGCCGCTGTGGGCGGCCGCCGTCTGGATCGCCGGAGAAGCCGTACGCGCGCGCGTGCCCTTCCGCGGCTTCCCCTGGGGCAAGATCGCCTTCGGCCAGGCGGACGGCGTCTTCCTGCCGCTCGCCGCGGTGGGCGGCACCCCGGTGCTCGGCTTCGCGGTGGTGCTGTGCGGCTTCGGCCTGTACGAGGCGGGACGGCTGATCGCCGAGCGGCGCCGCGGGCGCACCGTCCGGCGCGCGGCCGCGGCCGCCGCACTGCTGAGCGTCGCCGTCCCCGTGGCCGGAGCGGTCGCCGCCCGGCCCCTGGTCAGCGACAAGGCCGAGGCCGGCACCCGTACCGTCGCGGTCATCCAGGGCAACGTGCCCCGCTCGGGGCTGGAGTTCAGCGCCCAGCGGCGGGCCGTGCTCGACCACCACGTCCGCGAGACCCTCAAGCTCGCCGCCGACATCAAGGCGGGCAAGGCGCCCAGGCCGGACTACGTGCTGTGGCCCGAGAACTCCTCCGACATCGACCCCTTCACCAACCCCGACGCCGCCGCCGTCATCAACGGCGCCGCCAAGGCGGTCGGGGTGCCCATCTCGGTCGGCGGGGTCGTCGAGAAGGGCGGCAGGCTGCTCAACGAGCAGATCCTGTGGGACCCGGCCAAGGGCCCCACGCAGACCTACGACAAGCGGCAGGTCCAGCCGTTCGGCGAGTACCTCCCGCTGCGCGGGCTCGTGGGCGCCGTCAACAAGAACTGGACCAGCATGGTCCGCCAGGACTTCAGCCGGGGCACCGAACCGGGCGTCTTCGACATCGACGGCGCCAAGGTCGGCCTCGCCACCTGCTACGAGGCCGCCTTCGACTGGGCCGTGCGCGACACCGTCACCCACGGCGCGCAGATGATCTCCGTACCGAGCAACAACGCCACCTTCGACCGCAGCGAGATGACCTACCAGCAGCTCGCCATGTCCCGCGTGCGCGCCGTCGAGCACAGCCGGACCGTGACCGTGCCGGTCACCAGCGGCGTCAGCGCGGTGATCATGCCGGACGGCAGGATCACCCGGAAGACCGGTATGTTCGTGCCCGCCTACCTCGTCCAGAAGATCCCGCTGCGCAGCTCCGAGACGCCCGCCACCCGGATGGGCATCCTGCCGGAGGCGGCCCTGCTCGTGGTCGCCGCGGCCGGACTCGGCTGGGCGATCGGGGCGGGAGTGCGCGGCCGGCGGGCCGGCGTCGCGTAGCCGTACGCCCGGCGTGCGCCCCTCGAACGCGTACGCGGGCCCCGGACCGGCCCGTTAGGGTCGGTCCATGGCCACTCCCGACTTCATCCGCACGCTCCGCGCCTCCGCCGGCCGGCAGCTGCTCTGGCTCCCCGGGGTCACCGCGATCGTCTTCGACGACGAGGGCCGAGTGCTCCTCGGCCGGCGCTCCGACACCCGCAGGTGGTCCGTGATCGGCGGCATCCCGGAGCCGGGCGAGCAGCCCGCGGCGTGCGCGGTGCGGGAGGTCTTCGAGGAGACGGCGGTGCACTGCGTCGCCGAGCGGGTCGTCCTCGTCCAGGCCCTGGACCCGATCACCTACGCCAACGGGGACGTCTGCCAGTACATGGACATCACCTTCCGCTGCCGGGCCGTGGGCGGCGAGGCCCGGGTCAACGACGACGAGTCGCTGGAGGTGGGCTGGTTCACGGTCGACGCCCTGCCCGACCTGAACGACTTCGGGCTGTTCCGGATCAAGCAGGCCATGTCCGAGGCACCCACATGGTTCGACCCTACGAGTGTTGGCTGAAGTGTGGGTGATCACCACATGTAGTGGTGGGTGGGATCTGCTTAGGCTCGGCCCATGACCTCGTCCACCCCCCTGCCCGGGTCCCACGCCCTCGCCCAGCCGTCCTCCCTCGACCTCGGCGGCCGCACCGCCCTCGTCACCGGTGCCGCGAGCGGCATCGGCCGCGCCTGCGCCCTGCGGCTCGCCGCCGCCGGGGCCGAGGTGAGAGCCGTCGACCGGGACGCGGCGGGCCTGGCCGAACTCGCGGAGGAGGCCCGGCGGGCCGGCGGCCTCGCGGGCGCAGTCGTCCCCCAGGTCCTGGACCTCACCGACCTGGACGCCGCCGAGCGCGCCGCCGCCGGCACCGACGTCCTGGTCAACAACGCCGGACTGCAGCTGGTACGGCCCCTCGAGGAGTTCCCGCCCGACGTCTTCCACACCGTGCTGACCGTGATGCTGGAGGCGCCGTTCCGGCTGATCCGCGGCGCCCTCCCGCACATGTACGCACAGGGCTGGGGCCGCATCGTCAACGTGTCCTCCGTCCACGGGCTGCGCGCCTCGGCCTACAAGGCTGCCTACGTGGCCGCCAAACACGGCCTCGAAGGCCTCTCCAAGACGGCCGCACTGGAGGGCGCCGCCCACGGAGTGACCTCCAACTGCGTGAACCCCGCCTATGTGCGCACCCCACTGGTCGAGAAGCAGATCGCCGACCAGGCCCAGGCCCACGGCATCCCCGAGGAGCGCGTCCTGTCCGAGATCCTGCTCAAGGACAGCGCCCTGAAGCGGCTCATCGAACCGGAGGAGGTCGCGGAGGCCGTGGCCTACCTGTGCAGCCCCCAGGCGTCCTTCGTGACCGGCACCTCGCTGGTGCTCGACGGCGGATGGACGGCGCACTGACCGGGCCCGGCGGCCCACCGGGCGGGCCCGCGCCGGGCCCCGGAGTTGTCCACAGGCCTGCCGGGCCGGGCGGCCGATACGGAATCCTGTGACCATGTCTCGCGATCACCTCCAGCCGGCCGAGCGCCCCGCCGGCGGGGGCGCCCCCGGCGCGCCCGACGCCGGTGCGGGGGCCCCGTTCCTCGAACTGCTGGCCCGCGACGCCTCCGCCGAGGCGTACGAGCAGCCGGTGCTGCGGGCCCGCGCCGAGGGGCAGCCCGCCGAGCGGATCGCCGCTCTGGAGAACGCCAAGCTCCTCGCCCTGCGCGTGCGTGCGGAACTGGAAGGGCGCCGGCGGCGCGAGGCGGAACTGTCGGCACTCTTCGAGACCGCCCACGACCTGGCGGGCCTGAGGGACGTGGACGCCGTCCTCCAGGCCATCGTCCAGCGCGCCCGCTCACTGCTCGGCACGGACATCGCCTACCTCAGCCTCAACGACCCCGAACGCGGCGACACCCACATGCGGGTAACCGAGGGCTCCGTCTCGGCCCGCTTCCAGCAGCTGCGCCTCGGCATGGGGGAGGGGCTCGGCGGACTGGTCGCCCAGACCGCGCGGCCGTACGTCACCGACGACTACTTCAAGGACGCCCGCTTCCAGCACACCCACGCCATCGACGCCGGAGTCCGCGACGAGGGCCTGGTCGCCATCCTCGGCGTACCGCTGATGCTCGGCCCGCACGTGATCGGCGTCCTCTTCGCCGCGGACCGGCGCGCCCGCGTCTTCGAACGCGAGCAGATCGCCCTGCTCGGCTCCTTCGCCGCCCTCGCCGCCACGGCGATCGACACCGCCAACCTGCTGGCCGAGACCCGCTCGGCGCTGGCCGGGCTGGAGCGGGCCAACGAGATCATCCGGGACCGCAGCGCCGTCATCGAGCGCGCCTCCGAGGTGCACGACCGGCTCGCCGAACTCGTGCTGCGCGGCGGAGGGGTGCACGACGTGGCCGCGGCCGTCTCCGAGGTGCTGGACGGCACGGTCGAGTTCACCGAGGCCGGTGCGGCCCCGGCCGAGGCGCTGGAGGCGTCCCGCGCCGAAGGGCACGCCGTACGGCACGGGGACGACTGGATCGCAGCGGTGGCCGCGGGCGGTGAACTCCTCGGCGCGCTGGTGCTGCGCGGTCACCCCCGCTTCGACCCGGTCGACCAGCGCACCCTGGAGCGCGCGGCGATGGTCACCTCGCTGCTCCTGCTGGCCCGCCGCTCGGCGGCCGAGGCCGAACAGCGGGTGCGCGGCGAACTGCTGGACGACCTGCTGGACGCGCGGGACCGGGACCCGCGCCTGCTGCGCGAGCGCGCCGCCCGCCTGCACGCCGACCTGGACGCCACCCACGTCGTCCTCGCCGCCCGCCTGCACGGCCCGGCGGCCGACGCCGACGAGGAGGCCGCCGCCCGCCGGCGCCTGTGGTCCGCCGCCTCCCACCTGGCCGCCACCCGGCAGGGCCTGGCCGCGGCCCGCGACGGCGGCACCGTGCTGCTGCTGCCGCTCACCGCCGGCGACACGGCCACGGACGTGGCTCGCCGCACCGCCCGCCACCTCGGCACGGCCGTCCACCAGCCCGTCACCGTCGGCGCCTCCGCGCCCGTCACCGATCTAGCCGCCTGCCCCGACGGAGTGGCCGCCGGCTACCGCGAGGGCCGCCGCTGCCTGGAGGCACTGCACCTGCTGGGTCGTGACGGGGACGGCGCGGCGGCCGAGGACTTCGGCTTCCTCGGCCTGCTCCTCGCCGGGGAACGGGACGTCGGCGGATTCGTCGAGCGCACCATCGGCCCCGTCGTGACCTACGACCGGCGCCGCGGCACGGAGCTGCTGCAGACGCTGGACGCCTACTTCGACTCGGGGATGAGCCCCGCCCGCACCAAGGACGCGCTCCACGTGCACGTGAACACGGTCGCCCAGCGGCTGGAACGGGTGGGCCGCCTCCTCGGCGAGGACTGGCAGACCCCGGCCCGCGCCCTGGAGATCCAGCTCGCCCTGCGCCTGCATCGGCTGGCGGCCCCGGAGCGGTGCTGACCGGCGCCGCACGGGCGCCGGCCAGGTGCCGTCTTGGCGTGCCGCGGATCAGGCGGTCCGGGCCTCGGCGGCCGGGCTCGCCGCGTCCCGCGCGCCGTCCCCGGCCGTCACGTCCGCCAGGTCCCGGTGCCGTGTCTCCCGGGCGACCGCCACGGCGATCAGCGTCAGGACGGCGGCCGCGATCACGTACAGGGCGATCGGCGTGGAGTCGCCGTACGCGTCGAGCAGCGCGGTGGCGATGAGCGGCGCGGGCGCGCCGGCCGCCACCGACGCGAACTGGGCGCCGATGGACGCGCCCGAGTACCGCATCCGGGTGGCGAACATCTCCGCGAAGAAGGCCGCCTGGGGCGCGTACATGGCGCCGTGCAGCACGAGCCCGACGGTCACGGCCGTCACCAGGTACCCGAACGAGGCCTTGTCGACGAGCGAGAAGAAGGGGAACATCCACAGCCCGATCCCGGCGGCCCCGAACAGGTACACCGGCCGCCGCCCGATCCGGTCGGACAGCGCGCCCCAGGCCGGGATCACCGCGAAGTGCACGGCGGAGCCGATGAGGACGGCGTTGAGCGCGGTCTGCTTCGACACCCCGGCCGACGCGACGGCGTAGACGAGGATGAAGGCCGTGATGACGTAGTAACTGATGTTCTCGGCCATGCGGGCGCCCATCGCGACGAGCACGTCCCGCCAGTGGTGCCGCAGCACGGCGACGATCGGCAGCTTCTCCGGTTCGTCGGCCTGCCGGGCCTCCGCCCGCTCCAGCGCCTCCTTGAAGACGGGCGATTCGTCGACGGAGAGACGAATCCACAGTCCGATGACCACCAGGACGCCGGAGAGCAGGAACGGGATGCGCCAGCCCCAGGAGCCGAAGGCGTCGTCCGAGAGCAGCGCGGTGAGCAGCGACAGCACACCGGTCGCCAGCAACTGCCCGGCCGGCGCCCCCGTCTGCGGCCACGCGGCCCAGAACCCCCGGCGCCGGGCGTCCCCGTGCTCGGACACCAGCAGGACGGCACCGCCCCACTCGCCACCGAGCGCGAACCCCTGGATCAGGCGCAGCGTGGTCAGCAGCACCGGCGCCGCGGCCCCGACGCTCGCGTGCGTGGGCAGCAGGCCGATGGCGAAGGTCGCCCCGCCCATCATCAGCAGACTCAGCACCAGCAGCTTCTTGCGCCCCAGCCGGTCACCGTAGTGCCCGAACACCAGCGCACCGAGCGGTCGCGCCGCGAACCCGACGGCGTAGGTCAGGAACGACAGCAGCGTCCCGACGAGGGGGTCGGAGTCCGGGAAGAACAGCTTGTTGAACACCAGGGCGGCGGCGGAGCCGTACAGGAAGAAGTCGTACCACTCGATGGTGGTGCCGATGAGGCTGGCGGCGACGATGCGGGGGAGGCTGGCGGGGGTCGGTGGAGCCGATGCTGCGGAGGCCATGTGCGCCACTTCCTCGTGTGCGGTGGGGACGGGTACGTGTCGGCACACGGTAGGAAGACGCAGGTCAGGCGCACATGTGGCGGGGCACCATAGTTCGAGGCGTGCCTATGCGTGCGGCCACTATGCCAGCTCGCGGAAGGGCGGTTCAGGGGCTCGGAGTCGGTCGGAACGAGTGCCGACCGGGACGCCGCGTCATACGGAAAGCCCCCACGGCGAGCGCGGCGGCCGTAGCGTGACGATCTCCCGGTAGGTGCTGACGACATGGGTTCCGTCCGGCTGTCGTGCCACCGGTGTCTTGCCCAGTGCCTCGTAGAAGGGATACGGGTTGGCGCGGTTCGCGTAGCGGAGGGCCTGCTGCCAGGGGGTTTCCTCGACCACGAGGCTCCCCTCCTTCTTCTCGTCGATGCTGTCCGCCCGCACGCTCGACCCGGCGGGCGCGTTCACTCGACCCGGCGGGCGCGTTCAGTGGCGCCGGGGCCGGAACTCAGCCGTCCGCTCGCTCGGGTCGTGGCCGGTCAGGACGACGTCGGGGATCGCCGTCGGGACGCCGGGTTGCGGGAACTCGGCCGGCCTCGGCGTCATGTCGGGCGGCTGGTCCCAGCCCGGCGGCGGAGGCGGGAACGGACCGGAGTTCTCGATCAACTTCCCGTAGTACTCCAGCCACTTACCGTGATCGAAGGCGACAGCCGCGACAATGCGGCCCCGCCGGCCGTAGGCGGCGGCGAACCGGCGCTCGGTGACGGATCCCTGGGTGAAGGCGATCTCGTCACCGAAGGGCGGCGCACCGACGGACTTGAGGCCACCACCACATCGGCGTCGACGGTGGTTCCGTCCGACAGATGGACACGCCGCACGTGTCCGCCGGAGTCACCCTCCAATGACGACACGCCGAGACCGCAGCGCAGGTCCACACCGTGATCGCGCTGCATCCGCGCGGCGATCTCCCCGATCACCCCGCCGAGCGCCGACCAGCGGTGCCGAACCCCGCTCGACGACGGTCACCGGGAGGCCGAGTTCGCGGCAGACAGAGGCCACTTCCGAGCCGATGAACCCGGCGCCGATGACCAGGACCCGCGACGGCGGCTCGGCCAGCGCGTTCTGCAACTGAGCGGCATCGTCACGCGAGCGGATCGTGTGGACCCCCTGCAGGGCGGCCTCGGTAGGGTTCGGCCACTGCCGTGCGCGGGTGCCCGTGGCGATCAGCAACCGGTCGTACGGGACTTGCTCACCGTCGGCCAGACGCACCCGCTTGGTGATCCGGTCCAGCCCGGTGGCCGCCACCCCGAGCCGCCAGTGCGCATCCACGTCCCGCATGCGGGGGAGCTTGAGGTGGTCGGCCGGCACCCAGCCTTTGAGGGATTTCCATACGCCGTATGGAAGCATGCTGCCAGGAATACCATACGACGTATGGAAATGTCGAGGCGGCGAAGGCGGGAGTCATCGGCCTGCAGGCGGGCACCGTCCTCGCCCTCTGCGCGGCCGGGCTCACTGAGCGACGCAGGGACGGCGTCGACGAGGGGCCGCGACGGCCGACCGATGCGCTCGCCGCGTCGCGCGGCCCGGGCCGCGCATGCACGAGGCCGATCGTGCGCTCCTCGCCGGTCCGGGGGCGAAGCCGCGCGCGACGATGCGCGCCCCGTCGGGGCTTCGCCGACGCGGCACACCTCAGCCGCGCCTTCCAGCGCGGCTACGGGTCATCTCCGACACGTGGGCGCACAGCCCGCACGCCGCCCGCCGTCAGGGACCGGACAAGCGAGGGGGATGAGGACGGCTTGCGACATCGGCCCGTCGGGACGACACCTGCCGCAACTTCAGCGGTGCTCGCCGGCCGGTCGATCCAGCCGCCCTGCGCGCCCGGGTGTACCGGTGCGGTCCTCCAGCCCGGCCTGCCGGAGGCGCTGCTGGGAACGCGTGGTCAGGTGTGGTGCTCCGAGGCTTTCGCGACCTTCTTGAGTGCCGATGCGGTGACAGGGTCACCGACCTTGGCGGGTTGCTCGTGCGTGTGGTGTTCGGGATGGTCGTGGTGCAGAGGGAACGGCGCCAGCCGGTCGCCGGGACCGTAGTGCTGCGTGTCGGTGCCTGCCGAGGGAGCGGGGCCGCGGTCGGCCACAGCGGCCCGCGCCCCGGTTACCGCCGCGTCGCCCTGCGGGCTTCGGACCCCGTCGTTCTGGGCCGTCTCGTCGCGTGCGTCTTGTCGGGGACGGGGCTGGGTCAGCCAGGCGACGGCCGCGCCGGTGAGAGCCAGGGGCCATTCCACCACCCCGGCGAGACCGAGAACCCCGGCTCCGGCGTAGACCGCCATCCGGCGGCCGCGCGGAGAGACGGTTCCGATCCAGTCCAGTGCGCTGTCGGTGGCCTTGCCCATCTGCTCGGCTCCGGGCAAGCGGCTGAGAGCGGAGCCGAGGGTCTGCAACGGCTGACGAAGATCCGGTGAACCCGCCTTGACCTGGCTCATATCGAGCTCCCTCCGCGCGTCTGGCAGGGTTGCCAGTCTCCGGAGTTCCCCGATGTCACGCCGCATATGCTGGGTGCTTCTGTTCGGCTCACGCGGCGCCGCGCTTGATCAGTCTCCGCACCGAGATCCAGGCCGACGTCGAGGGTGGGCTCGTGGTGCAGCCCATCCTCAAGCGCCGCTCGCCACACGCGTGCCGACCGGCGGCCGTACCGACCGCGGTGGCCACCACCTGGTCGCTGGTCCTCGGTTCGGGATCGCGGAGCCCGGCGCGTGTCCGGCCAGGGTGAGGCCGAGGCGGGTGGGGCAGTGGCACCTCGGGCACGGGACGCCTGTGTCCGGCGATCTCCCGTACCCGGCTAGCGGCACGGGGGGCGGCCTCGCCGGTGCCGAGAGGGGCGCCGACCGGACCGGTGCCTGACACCGGCCAGGTCAGTCGCTGTGATGGCCAGGGGCTGTTCGTCCGACAGCGGAGGCCAGCCGCCGGACGGCGGCCCAGCCCCGAGTGACGGCGCCGCCAGTCCGATGGCGGGGCACCCGTACGCGGAGCGCGCCCGCACTGATCCGGCACCGCACGGGAGTGGGAAGGGTGACGGCCTCGCCGTCCAGCCCGACGGGTACGGCCGGTACCTCGGCGTGGACGATTACGTCGTCCGGCGTGGCGAGATGGGTCAGGCCGTGCGGCCGGCCGCTGCGCGATCCGGCTGCCGTCTCGGCGGGCGTCTCCGCCCTGGCGGCCAGGAGTCCCAGGAGCCCCGAGTCGAGCCGGGCACGCCTGCCGAGCCCGGCCGGGTCATCGACCTGGTAGGGGTTGTTGCTCACCAGCACCGCATCCGGCCGGTCCACGGTGAGCAGCCCCGCGCGTACCAGCAGCTCCGGTCCCTCGTGGCGGGCCAGGAACTCCGGAAGGATCCGCACCATCGTGCCGATCTTGTCCTCCCGGTAGGCCGGATCCTGTACCAGAGCGGCGTACGCGCCGAACGACACGTTGTTGACGAAGGCCCGCTCGCCGGCGTACCCGAGATCCACGCGCAGCTCGACGCAGTCGGTGAGGGCCTCCAGCGCGGCCGACGGGTCCTCACGGTCCAGGCCGAGGTCCATCGCGAAGTGGTTGCGGGTACCGGCCGGAACGACCACGAAAGGCAGGCCGCTCTCCGCGGCCACCGCGGCGACGAGTGCCTGAGTGCCATCTCCGCCGGCCACGCCGAGCAGATCCGCACCGTCCTCCACCGCGCGCCGGGCGACGGCCGCGAGGTCCTCGTGCCGGGCAGGATCGACCAGGAACACCTGGGACCCCAACGCACGGGCTCCTTCCGCGATCCGGAACCGGGTCGCCTTCCCTCCACCCGAGCGCGGATTCACTATCAGATACGGTCGCCGCGCAGCGGCCACCGGTCGGGGCGCGTTCTCGCTCATGACGAGAGCCGACGGGTCGCATGCATCAGCCCGACACTTCCTCCGGCTACCACCGCTCCTACCGCTCCTACCGCTCCTACCGCACCAGCTTGCGGCCCGGCCCGGACTCGCGCACCCGGGGCCCTGAGCCGTCGGATCGCCGCTGCTGACGCCTCCCCTGAACGACGAGCGTCTCCGGTGCGCGACCACGGGGCTGCAATCGGGCCGCGGCGTGGCGGATCGGGTCGGGTCGGATCGTGGAGAATCCGGGGGTGCGCTGATCCCCGCGGGCCGGATCACGGGTGCGGGGCCACGCCCTCGTCGACGGGCAGCGCGACGGGCTCCTCCACCGGCTGTGCGACCGCCTGGGCGGAGGCCGCCTCGGTGCCGTGTGCTCCACGCGCCCCACCCGCGGCCGGCGCCGGACCCACGCGGCGCAGAGCGAGATGAAGCACCGGCATCAGCACGCAGGTGACCGCGGCGGACTGCCACAGAAGCGCGTCGAGCCGGCCCGCCGCCAGATACGCGCCCGCGGCCACCGCCGCCACCGCGCACACACCGCGGTCCACGATGCTCTCCACCGACAGCAGCGTGGCACGCGGCGCCCCCTTCGGGATGGCGTCGTTGATGAGCCGGCGCTGCACCGGATAGCCGAACCCGGTGATCGCGGCGAACGCGCACAGCAGCCCGGCCACGGCCCAGGGGCCGCCGACCGTGGTGGCGGCCAGTGCGGCGGCGAGGGCGGCGCTCAGCAGGGACACCCAGGCCGCGGGCGACAGCCGCCGGCTCAGCCACTGGGGCCGCGCGGAGGCCACTGCCTCGGCGACCGTCATCGCCGCGAGGACACCGCCGTGACTGCTTTCGGCGATGCCGTGCTCCAGCAGAACCGGCTGGAACAGATTGACCTGGCAGATCCGCGACAACGTGAAGACCGCCACGCCCTGCACCATGAGCAGCGCCAGCCACGGTGACGACCGAAGGACGCGCAGGGCGGCGCCCGTGTCCCGCAGCAGAGTTCCCCGCTGACGCCCACCGGTGCCGGACCCCGAGCCCGGGTCGGCGGTGGCGATCCGGGGCAGGGCCAGGGCGCAGCCGAGAGAGCCCGCGGCGCACACCGCGCTGAGCACGTACGGCGACTGATGGGCCAGGGACATCAGCGGTCCGACGAGCGGCCAGCAGACGACCTTGGCGGCGAGCCCGAGGGCACGCGCCGTGCCCTCCGCCCTGAGGTAGTGGGCGTCCGCTCCCTCCGCGCGCAGGCCCTCGTACAGGCAGGCGCTCGCCGCGCCCGAGGTCAGGGAGCGCCCCGCGGCGATCGCGAGGAAGTGCGCGAGGAAGCCCGGGTACGAGGGCGCCAGCACCGGCACCAGGTTCGCCACCGTCATGACCACCGCGCCCGCGCGCAGGCAGTTGCGGGCGCCGACGCGGTCGGCGACGACTCCCGTGGGTATCTCGAACAGGCAGAAGGCGACGTAGTAGATGCTCTGGATGCCGAAGATCTGGCCGTCCGACAGGCCCGCGGCGCGCTGGTAGGCGTAGAACACCGGCATCCACCACAACAGGTTGAACAGCAGCTGGAACCCGTTGTTGAGGCGGACGATGCGGCGGGCGGCCGGGGTCAGGGCCGGGTCCGCGGAGCGGCGCCACACGGCGGTCACGGAGCGCATCACCGGGCGTACGGGCGGACCTGGACCAGGTGGAACGCCCCCTCCTCGGTCATGAGCCACTCGACGTCCAGGGCGCCGTCGAGGTCGTCCGCGCTGAAGTGGGACTGCAGCAGGCGTCCCACCAGGGCCAGTTCGCCCAGTGACGTGCGCGTGCCCGGCGGGAGGTCCTCACCCGACGAGCCGACGTCCACGGTGCGGCCGCCGCCCTCGACGGTGTTGTACAGGTACTGGTGGGGCAGGACCGTGCCCTCGACCACCCGCTCCGGCGAACCGTCCGTGCAGTTGACGTACACGTTGCGGAAGTCCTCGCGCCGGGTCGGATTGCAGGTCACCAGCACACCCCCGAGTCCGGCGGGCACGTACCGCTGGATGATCACTCCCATGTAGGTGTCGTCCAGCACGATGCCGGCCTCGTGCCGCAGCCGTACGCTCCGTGGCGACAGCAGCGACGTCCACACCTGCCGCACCGCGTCCAGCAACTGCCGCTCGCCGCGCACGGTGGTCACCGAGTCGTAGATCCCGGCCGCCGAGAAACCCGGCAGGTCCTCGGCGTTGGAGGACGAGCGCACCACGAGACGGCCTCCGCCGGCCAGCAGGCCCGGCACCGCACCGGTGATGGCTCGTACCACCTCGTCGGGGATCGGCGTGCTGTGCATCAGGCGCTGCAGGTCCAGACAGAGGGAGTCGATCACGTCGAGCGCTTCGAGTTCGAGCGCCATCTTCAGTTTGCCGATGCCCTGTTGCAGAGCGGGCGACGAGGTCAGGAAGAGATGGTGCAGGCGGAACGGGAGCGCCACCCCCTCGGGCGCCCGGACGGTGGCCGCCACGCGTTCGGCCGCCGCGGCGCGCAGCCTTTCCACGGGCGCGTCCGGCTCGCCGAGCCGCCCGGCCAGGTGGGCGAGCAGATCGGGCCGCGGAGGTCGCGGGAGCGCGTAGAACGCGGTCAGGTCGGCGGTGCGGCTGTCCAGGACATGGTGCAGTTCGCCGAGGTTGGCGGCCTTGGTGCCGTAGCTGTCGCGGTCGGCGCGCCGCAGCCGGTGAAGAGCCATGACCGGCGCCTCGTCCAGCAGGGGTGCGTCGATGCGGATGCGCTGCTGGTGCCAGACCGGCCGCTCCAGGGCCGGGGCGTCGGACAGCCGCTCCAGGGTGATGGAGTCCTCGGACACCCGGTAGCGGACCCATGCGCCGTCCAGCCCGTGCCGCCGCACCAGGGCGTCCAGGTCGCGGACGATGGCGTTCGGGATGCCCCAGCCCGACGCCAGGACGTTGGTGTGCGAAAGCGGCGTCGTGGGCTCCGTGTTGACGAACCCGGCGACCCGGGGCACGTCGTCGGGCAGGCAGGCCATCGCGACGATGTCCGCCCAGCCGAGCTGGGGGGCGGCGCTGCGGTACTGCGCCGGATGGCGGAAGTAGCGCAGCCGGCCCTCGGCCACCCCCGGGTTGAGGCAGGTCCGGGTCCGGTTGCCGAACAGCTCCTGGCTGAGGATGCGCGGAACGCGTGCCTCACCGACCGAGGCGAGTTCGTGCTCCTGCCCGTGGTTCGCCGGTTTCAGCAGCAGGGGGAGACGGCCGTCCACCCTTGCGCGCACGAAGTGGTAGAACTCCTCAAGCAGTGCGCCGGACATGGTGTCCGCCTCGGTCGTCTCCAGGACCAGGAAGGACCGCTCGGGGCCCTCGGCACCGTCGTCGCTGTGCAGGGACAGCACACCGAGCAGGAACCGGCGGTCGGGCGCCATGTACACGGAGGCGTTGAACGCGTCCAGGTCCGCGTCGAGTTCGTCCATCGCCATGCCGAGGATGCGCGTGGCGATGTAGTCGACGTGGAAGGGGTGCACCCGGGTGTCGAGCAGGTGCCAGGTGTCCGCGGACCTGTCCACCACGACCTTCAGGTACGGGTGTCCGGCGAGCACGCCGGACAGCGCGCGGAACAGCGGCAGCGAGAGATTGGCGCCGACGACGGTGCGGTCGCCCGCCGTGTCGGGGACCTCGGCCAGGTCCGGTACACGGGTCATGGCCGGGCCCCCTCGGCGGCGTCCGTCGGCAGGATGCGCGGAAGCGCGTCGACCAGGGCGGTGAAGTCGCGCACGACGGACTGCGGCCGGTCCGCCGACAACAGGCACAGGCCCGCCATGGTGTTGGCCCCGGCGGCCGGTTCGTAGACCGGAACGGGGGCCCCGTCCGGCAGAGAGCTCTCGCGGACGACGGTCAGCGTGCTGCCGGTGCCGACCGGCGCCGAACGGACGACCGCCGAGGCATCCCATCGATGGCGGCGCGGCCAGGGGGTGCCGTCGCCCTGCACGGCGAGGACCACCAGCGAGCCGGCCGCGCCCGTGGCGTCCTCGGGCGTCAACGCCCGTGCGGGCCAGGCGGGTGAGCCGCCGAGCAACAGGTCGGTGAACATGCCGACGAGATCCAGGCCGAAGACCTCCTCGATCTGCGGCACCGTCATGGCCCCGCCGAACCGCGCGGCCGTCTCGATGACCCACATGCGGCCGTCCCTGCCCAGCTTGATCTCCGTGTGGGTGCCGCAGTTCTCCAGCCCCAGGGCGTCCACGGCGCGCCGGGCGAGGTCCACGATGGCGTCCTGGGCCTCGCTTCCCACGGCGGCCGGGGTGATCCCGGCGCGCTCGGTGAACGGCGCCACCGTCGGCATCCGTCCGCTCAGGCAGACGGGACGGAACGCCCCATCCGCCACAACGCCTTCGACGCTGACGTAGTCGCCCCAGCCGGGGCCGTCGAACCACTCCTCGGCACATCCGCTGACGATCTCCTCGACGATGAAGTCCTCCGAGGCGCCGGGGACGTGCAGTTCCGCGAACCCGAGCAGCGCGGACTCGGCCATCACCGCGCGCGACCGCTGCCAGGCGTCCAGCGCGTCCTCGGGCCGCTCGATGATCTGGTGGGCGGTCGACCCGGCGCTCCATGCCGCCTTTAAAAGAAGTGGACATGACAACCGTAGGGTGGCACGCTCCAGGTCCGCCGCGCTGGTGACGGAGCGGAACCGTGGCTGGGGTATGCCCCGGCGCTTCCACGCCGCACGCATCAGGCGCTTGTCGCGCGCCAGGGCGGACGCGGGCCCGGCGCCCCTCAGCCCGAGCCGCCGGGCCGCCTCGGCGACCGCGACCACCGCGTACTCCGAGAAGGTGAGTACGGCGTCCGCGCCCACCTCGCGGGCTCGGTCGGTGATGAGTTCGACCAGGTCGCCACCGTGGGCGTCGAGGGGGCTGACGACCGACGCGCACAACCTCCCGGCGTCATGGGCCACGGGGGCGGGCAGGTCGCTGAGGGCCAGCAGGTGCACCGCGGACCGCGCGGCCACCCGCGTGAGGGCGTGGCCCACCGGAGGGCCGCCCTTGGCATGCACGTACAGCACCTTGCTCACGGAACTCCAACTCCTTCGCTGTCGTCGGGCGGCCGCGGGGCCGCGCCGGTGTCTGGTCCGCGGCGGCGTCGGTGCGTCGACCGCTGCCACGCCGTCCCCTTCAAGCGAACCAGCACGCGCCCGCGTCCGAGGAGCCGAGATGCCCGGAGCACTCAGGCAAATGCCTTACTGCTTCCGCCGCTTCGCGTCAGGTGGAGGAGCGGGCGTGCGCCGGCGCCGCAGCACGGAGCGCCTGCCCCGCCCGCATGCCCCGTCGCTTACGGGTTAGGCATGAGGTGTCACGCAAAGTGATGTCGTACAGGGTTGAAGGAGTTGGACGTGGACGAAGCTGATTTCAAAGCGTTGCTCGCTCCTCTCGCGGTCTCCTGGTGGGAAGCCGACAGCGGCCTGGGCGTGGTCGACAGCGGGGGCGCCGCGTTCGACGGCCGGCGCGGCACCCGCCGCTTCCTCGAAGCCCTCCACGCGGACGGCTGCGGCCCGTCCGGCGGGTCCGGCTGCGGCCCCTACCGCGCGCGTTTCGAGGGCCGGACCTTCCACGTCCACTGGCCGGAACCCGGCGGGCCCGGACGGCAGCGCAGCAGGGGAGTGGCGATCGAGATGGACGACCGTCCGGACGGCGACCCGTACGCCACGTTCGCCGACCTCGCGCCCGCCGCGGCATTCGTGCGCGACCCCACCGGCCGCTACCTGTGGGCCAACCACGCCTATGCCCACCTGTACGGCACCACGCGCGACGCCGTGATCGGCCGTCACCTCGCCGACGTCGACGAAGCCGGCGACGTCACCCGCTTCCTCGCCCTCGACCAGGAGGTCCTCACACGTGGCCGTCCTGTGCGGCACACCCTCACCTACCGGCGTGCCGACGGTTGCTCCGGCCGCGCGGCGGGCTACCGCTTCCCCGTCCGCTGGGGCGCGACCCGCTGTGTCGCGGGCATCTACGTCGACGTCACCGACTACGCCCAGGTGCTCGACCAACGCCACCGGGCCGAGGCCGACTTACGGGCCCTGCGCGACCACAGCGGACTGCTCTGCGTCCGCCTGACCCCGGACGGCCGGGTCAGCGAGGCCGGCACCGCGGTCGCCGACGCCCTGCGCATCCGGCTCTCCGACCTGATGGGCCTGCCGGGCGACACCCTGCTCGCCAGGACGCCCGAACGCGGCGCCGTGCACCGGATCTGGGACGACCTGATCAGCGGCCGGCGCCGAAGCGCCCGCACCTGCGCCGTGCTCGTCGACCGGGAGGGCTGGTGGCGCCGGGCCCGCATCCATCTGAGCGCCGTGTGCGGCACGACACCCGGCGTGTCCGGCGTGTGGGCCGTCGGCACCCACCTCGGCCTGCGCCACCAGGCCCAACCGGATCTGACGCCCGCCCAGATCCGCATACTCGCCCTGCTGGCGGCCGGGCACAGCAACGCGGACATCGCACGGACGCTGCGCCTGTCCCGGCAGACGCTGGACTACCACCTGAGCCGCCTGCGCGCCCTGCTCGACGCCGCCACCCGCCCGGCGCTGGTCGCCCGTGCCTACGTGCTCGGCATCCTGTCACCGCAGACCTGGCCGCCCCGGTCCCCGGCGGCACCGAACCCCGCCAGCCCGGTCTGAACGCTCCGCGTCTCCCGGGCTGTCGCCGTCGCCGCACTCGTGACCGGGCGCCTTGGTCAGCGTGTGGATCGCAGCGCCGGAGCCTGCCACGTCATCCCCGGCGGCTGGAGCAGGGGCGGGGGCTCGGGGCCGGGGTCGCCGGCGTCGACCATCAGGACGACCTCCTCGTGGCTTCGAAGGCTGACGCCGAGGTACCGCTCCGGCTCGTCGGCGTCGCAGAAGTCGTCGAAGAGTGTGAGGAAGACATGATCAAGGTTTCGGAACGCCGACGGGTCGAGCCATAGGCCCGTTGCAGTGGTGGATCGGCCAGGCCAACACAACGAGTACGACGTGGACTTGGTGGTTCGCTATGAGTCGGGCGGCTTCGCTCACAAGTCCGAGCGTTGCGGGCGCAGTTGGTGGAGGCGTCGGCGCTGTCCGGCAGCCCACCGGCTCACAACCCGGGATCGTCGAACTGGTCCAGGTCGAACTGGTCGAGCAGGAAGTCGACCGGTGCCAGGGCCGGGGCGGCCGAAGCCCCGTCGGGGAGGACCTGTTCCGTCCAGATGACCTTGCCGCGGGGCGTGTAGCGCGTGCCCCATCGCTGGGCGTAGTGCGCCACCAGGAACAGGCCCCGTCCGCCCTCGTCCGTGGTCGCGGCCCGTCGCAGGCGCGGCAGGGTGCCGCTGCCGTCCGATACCTCGCAGATCAGGCAGCGTCCGTGCAGCAGGCGCACGCCGACCGGCGGGGAGCCGTAGCGGATCGCGTTCGTGACCAGCTCGCTGAGGATCAGTTCCGTGGCGAACCCGGTCTCCTCCAGCCCCCATTCCCGCAGCGTCTCCCTGCATCGGGCCCGCACCTCGGGCACCACCGCCGGGTCCGACGGCACCTCCCACTCGGCCACGCGCGAGGGCGGGATCACCCGGGTGCGCGCCACCAGCAGAGCGATGTCGTCGCAGGAGTGCGACGGCTGCAGCGCGTCGATCACCGCCTGGCAGGTCTCCTTCGGAGCGCGGCCCCCGGAGCCGTCCAGTGCCCGGCGCAGCCGCTCCATCCCGATGTCGATGTCGTGGGCGCGGTCCTCCACCAGGCCGTCGGTGTACAGCACCAGCTGGGAACCCTCCGGCAGGGGCACCTCGGCGGTCTCGAAGGGGTAGCCGCCCAGGCCGAGGGGCGCCGAGGCCGGCACGCCGGGGCAGGCGACCGTGCCGTCCGGGCGCACCACCACCGGTTCCGGGTGGCCGGCACGGGCCATCGTGCAGACCCCGGCCACCGGGTCGTAGACCGCGTACAGGCAGGTCGCCCCGGTCACGCCCTCCCCCTCGTGGCTGTCCGCGGCGTCGCCCGCGTCCTCCTCGTTGTCCATGCGGACGACGAGGTCGTCCAGGTTCCCGAGCACCTCGTCGACGGGCAGGTCCAGGGTCGAGAAGTTGTGCACCGCGGTGCGCAGCCGGCCCATCGTCGCCGCCGCGTGCAGCCCGTGCCCGACGACGTCCCCCATCACCAGGGCCACCCGGGCGCCCGGCAGCGGGATGACGTCGAACCAGTCCCCGCCCACTCCCGCCTCCGCGGGCAGGTACCGCCAGGCCACCTCCAGCGCGTCCTGCTCCGGCTGCCCCCGCGGCAGCAGACTCCGTTGCAGCGTGACCGCCATCGCGTGCTCCCGGGTGAACCGCCGGGCGTTGTCGATGGCCACCGCCGCCCGAACGGCCAGTTCCTCCGCGAAGGCGAGGTCCTCCGGCTCGAACGCCGGGGAGCCCGACGTCCGGTAGAAGTTCGCCACCCCCAGCGCCACGTTCCGCGCCCGCAGCGGCACGGTCACCAGTGACCGCAGCCCGCACTCCAGGGCCTTCCGGGCACGCTCCGGGTCCTGTTCCCGCCAGCCCTGCGCCCGCCGCAGGTCCGCCTCCAGCATGCCCCGGCCCTCCTGCAGCGTCCGCATCTGCGGGGTGCGGGACGAGAACGTGATCACCTCGCCCAGCGGATACACCGGCACCGCCCGCCGGTCGCCGCCGATCGCCGCCCGGCGCAGGTGCCGCCAGCCCTCCGCCGTCGGCTCCCACCCCCGCAGCACCGCGTCGAGCAGGTCCACCGTCACGAGGTCGGCGAACTGCAGTGCCGCCACGTCGGCCAGTTCCTGGGCCGTACGGGACACGTCCAGCGTCGTTCCGATCGCCCCCCCGGCCTCGTAGAGCAGCTTCAGCCGCTCCCGCGCGACCTCGGCCCGTCCCGAGACCGCCACCAGCTCGGTGGTGTCCCGGAGGGTCACCACGCTGCCCCCGCGGCCGCCCTTCGGGTACGTCGGCCGCTTGTTCACCGAGAGCAACCGGTCCCCCGCGGGGAGAACCTCGTCGGTGACCGCCTCCGGCGACGCCAGCAGGCTCATCACCGGCTCCGGCAGTCCCAGCTCCCGCACCGGGCGCCCCCGCACGTCCCCGGACAGTCCGAGCAGCCGTGCCGCCTCGTCGTTCGCCAGCAGCAGCCGTCCGTCGGCCGCGGTGATCAGCACGCCTTCCCGGACCGCGTGCAGTACCGCGTCGTGGTGCTCGTACAGCTGCGCCAGCTCCTCGGGGGCCAGGCCGTGCGTCTGCCGCCGCAGCCGTCGGGACACCAGCGTCGTCCCTGTCACGGCCAGTGCCAGCGCGGCCGCGCCACTGCCCAGGATGATCGGCAGCTGCGGCAGCCACAGTCCCGCCACGTTCTTCACCGTGATGCCGGCGGAGACCAGGCCGACCACCTTGCCCCCCGCGTCGGTCACGGGGACCACCGCCTGCACGTCGGTCCCCCTGCCCGCGGGCAGCGGCGGCCCACCGGCCTGCTCGACGACGGTACGGCCCTTCAGCGCCGGTGCGATGGTGCCGACGAACTTCTTCCCGATCTCCCGCGAATAGGGGTACGTGTACCGAATGCCCTGCGTGTTCATGGCGACGACGAAGTCCACGCCCGTGCGTCTGCGCGCCGCCTCGGCGCGCGGCTGCAGCACCGCCGTCGGATCGGGGCTCCGCAGCGCCGCGGCCGTACCCGGGGCACTCGCGAACGACTGGGCCGCGACGACCGACTCCCTGCGTCCCCGCTGGAGCGCGTCACGCGCGGTCTGGAGCACCATGCCCGCCACCGCGGCCACGACGAGCAGGACCACGATGACGACCTGGAGCAGGAACACCTGTCCGGCCGCGCTGCGCACGTCCAGCAGGGAAGCATGAGGCTCGCGCGAGCGTCCGGCAGGCGGATGACGTTCCGGGCCGCGAGAGCGCCCGGAGAACACCTCCATACACCCTTGATAGCACTCCCGTGGAGAAGCGGGGCGCCGGTCGGGCCCGTACGCACTCAGGGAACGAAGCCCTATATGCCCGGATAAGATGCTTTTTGTGATCAGTAAAGGACGGCCACGGCGCCACCGCGCTCCCTACGGTGGCCGACGCGAGGGCGTCCTGCTGTCCCCCGTGATCCTCACCGTCCTCATCACCGGCCTGGCCTTCGCCACCCCCAGGGACATCGCCTTCAGCCGCCTCCTTCCCGCCGCACCCGCCCTCGCCGCCGCCATGTGGCCCGTGGTCCCGACGATCCTGCTGGGGGCGTTCTGCCTGCTGGTCATGATCGGGCTCAGCTTCGTCTACTCCGATCTGGGAACGCCCTACACGGTGGCCGCGATCGCGGCGGTCACTCTGGCGGCCGCCTACACGAGCCATCTCCGGCTCCAGCGGGAGGAGGCCCTCTTCCAGATCCGGCTCGTCGCCGACGCGGCGCAGCGGGTGCTGCTGCGCCCGCTGCCCCGCCGGGTCCAGGACGTCGAGATCGAGTCGCTGTACCTGGCGGCCCAGGAGCAGGCCCGCATCGGAGGCGACTTCTACGAGGTGGCCGACACGCCGTACGGGGTCCGGCTGCTCATCGGTGACGTGCGCGGCAAGGGGCTGTCGGCGGTGGGTGCGGCCGCCGCGGTGATCAACTGCTTCCGGGAGAACGCGTACGACCAGCCCCACCTGAGGGGCATCATCCACCGTCTGGAGACCAGCATGGGCCGCTACAGCGTCGCGACCCTCGACCCGGACCAGTCCGAGCACTTCGCCACGGCTCTGATCGCCGAGATCCCGCCGGCCGGAGGGCAGGTGAAGATCCTCAACTGCGGGCACCCCCCGCCCCTGCTGATGCGCAGCGGTGAGATCCGCGTCCTGGAGCCCACCGCTCCCTCCCCGCCCCTCAACCTCGCGACGCTCATCGGAGACGACTACAGCGTCGACACCGTCTCCTTCGCCTCGGGCGACCAGATGCTCCTGTACACCGACGGAGTGACGGAGACCCGGAACCGCGCCGGCACGTTCTTCCCGCTGCCGGAGTGGACGCGGCAGCTCGGCCCGGCGGCTCCGCGGGAACTGCTGGACCGGCTGCACCACGACCTGCTCCACTACAGCGGCGGGCGGCTCGACGACGACATCGCGGCCGTCGCCGTCCGCTGCGGGCACCCCGGTGCTCGGGACCGTTCCGCGTAGGCGCGGTCCGTCGTGCGCCGTGGTGCGCCCAGTCCCGCCAGCGCGGTGAGCACCGTGTCGTTGGCCTTGCGGCCGCCGACGGTGAGCCGCAGCCCCTCGCCGGGGTAGTGGCGGGCCTGGACGCCGGCGAGGGCCAGGGCCCGGGCGCCCTCGTCCACCCGATCGGGCGCGGCGAGCCAGACGGAGTTGGCGTGGCCCGCGGGGACGTGCCAGCCGAGGCCGGCGAGCTCGTGGCGCAGCCGTTCGCGTTCGGCGACGACGCTGTCCACGCGCAGCCGGAGCTCGCCGCCGGCCCGCAGCGAGGCCTTCACCGCCGCCGTGGCCACGGCGTTGATCCCGAAGGGCAACTGCTGCCGGCGGATCCGCTCCACCAGGTCCGGGGAGCCGAGCCCGTAGCCGACCCGCAGGGCGGCCAGGCCGTACGCCTTGGAGAACGTGCGCAGGACCAGCAGGTTGGGGTGCGCGCCCAGCAGCGCGGGCGTGTCCGGCAGCCCGGGGCCGCGCGCGAACTCCACGTACGCCTCGTCGAGGAGCACGGTGACGTGCCGGGGGACCCGCCCCAGGAACTCCGACAGGGACTCGGCGGTGATCATGCTTCCGGTGGGGTTGTGCGGATTGCACAGCACCACGACGCGGGTGCGACGGCCGAGCGCGGCCAGCAGTGCGCCCAGGTCCTGCCGCCCGTCCGGCGAGAGGGGGACGGGAACGGGCCGGGCACCGGTCATCTCGGCAAGCAACGGGTAGGCGTCGAAGCTGCGCCAGGCGTAGACCATCGCGTCACCGCCCCGGACGACCGCCTGGAGCGACTGCAGGGCCACGCCCACCGATCCGCTGCCCACCACGACGTGGTCGGAGGGCAGCCCGCACCATGCGGCGATCCGCTCGGTGAGGTCGTCCGGGTAGAACTGCGGGTACCGGTGGGCCTGGGCGACGGCCCGTCGCATCGCCTCGCGCACGGCGGGCAGGGGCGGGTACGGGCTCTCGTTCAGGACCAGCCGGTGCAGGACGGGCACGCTCATCGGTCATCCCCGCCCGCCGTGCCAGCGGACGGCGGCGGCACCGGCGAAGTCGCCCGCGTGGGCGAATCCCCCCAGCACCACCAGGTCGCCGTCCTTCACCTCTCCCGAGCGGATCGCGCGGTCCAGGGTGACCGGGATCGCCGCTCCGAACAGGTTCCCGTACTGGTCGAAGGTGTTCAGGTGCCGTTCGGCCGGCAGTTGGAGCGCCTCCCGCCAGTTCCGCAGGAAGGTGCGGTTCGGCTGGTTGGTGATGAGGACGTCGATGTCGCCGGTCGCCACACCGAGCCGTCCGCACAGGTCCGTGACGACCTCCGGCACGAGCCGGTTGCCGCGTGCCAGGACCTTGGCGACGCTGGAGTCGGTGAACCCGATCCGCAGTTGGGACTCCCCGGGCTCCCAGTACTTGCGGCCGTCGTCGACCGCCACCCGCATGTCCCCGGCGTAGTCGCCGATGTGCCGGGTCTCCACGTCGAGGACCGGGGAGCCGGCCGACCTCGTCACGTACCCCACGCCGCAGCCGTCGCCCGGGATCGCGGCCTGGGCGAGCCTGCGCACCTCGGACTGGGTGAACCACTGGCCCGCCGCGCTCTGCGCGTTGCAGATCAGCGCGGTCCTCGCGTCGGTGGTGGTGAGGAGGTGCCGGGCCAGCTTCAGCATGTGGACGAAGGAGGCGCAGCCCGCGTTGGCCACGTCGACGAGCCACTCCGGCCGCAGGCCCAGCCGGCGTGCCACTTCGGTGCCGGCGCCCACGAACGGCAGGTCCGGTAACTGGCTGTGCACCAGCAGCACGTCGACGTTCTGTATCGCGGCCCGCCCGTGCCGCTCGATCAGCGGCTGCACGGCGCGCTCGACCATGTCCGCGTTGGTTTCGTCCGGCGCCACGTGGTGCCGGAACGGCGGGACCCTGAACATGGGATGGCCGCGCAGCTTGTCCTCCGCTCCCGGGTACTCGGTGTAGAACTCGGCCGGGACCGGGTCACCGGGGAGGTACCCCGCGACGTCGGTGAGACTGACCGCGGTCACCGCGTCACCGCCGTCGCCGGAGCCGTACAGACGGGCAGGCCGCGCCGGTGGCGGTGTTCCAGGATCGCCTTGAGGTTGTTCATCTCCACCGTGTGCCCGGCGTAGAACAGGTCCCAGTAGTCACCCACCCAGGGCCGGTCGGGGCGGGGGCTCTTGTCGGGGTGGGGGTTGGCGTCGTAGTAGGGGTGCCGGCAGTTGGTCCAGGTGATCACCGAACCCGGCCTGTCGAGCACCAGGGCGGCGGGCACGACGCGCATGAGGTAGATCATCCACAGCTTCTCGCCCTGGTCCCAGGAGCAGTGGTAGTCCACGGTCATGGACTCGGGGTGGGCGTCCACCTTGCAGTAGATCCTGGTGTCGTCCTCGAGCCGGTCGTGGCCGACCCACAGCCCCGGTGTGCCGGTGGGGGCGAAGTCCCGCAGGCTGCACGTCCACTCCTCCAGGTGGTGGCCCTGGCGGAGGTAGTCGTAGACCAGCTCGGGAGGGCAGTCGACGTACTCGTGGATGGTGCAGTACTGCCCGTAGACCTGGTGGTGGGGATAGACGGCGTGGGTGAGCTCCATGCAGTGGGCGGTCAGCTCCTCCCTGCCGGCGTTCTCGATCCGCATCAGGCCGGGGATGTCAGCCAACGTGGACGACTCCTCGCTCATCCGAACTCTCCTCGTGGTCGTTGCGTGCGGTGCGGTCGGTGGTGGTGAAGGACTGGAAGGGAAGGAACGGGGGGATCTCGGCCGGGTCGCAGTCCAGCGCGACGAACGCCGGGCCGTCGCCGGCGTTGCCGCGCAGCAGCGCCTCGCGCAACTGCGCCGCGTCGTCCGCCCTGGTGACGTCGAGGGACGGGAACGCGGCGGCCACTCCGGCGGCGAGGTCGGTCCGGCCGAACACGTCGTCGCGGCGGCTGCCGCCCTGGAGGAACTCCTCGCGCAGCGCGCACATGGCGTGGGCGTTGTTGTTGAAGACGACGAAGGTCACGGGGGCGGCGTACTCCACGGCGGTGTGCACTTCCATCCCGTGCATGAAGAAGGAGCCGTCGCCGGCCAGGACGTACGTACGCCGTCCGGTGGCGAGCGCGGCGCCGATCCCGGCACCGAAGGTGTACCCCATGCCCCCCATGCCCACGGCCACCACGAAGCGGCCGTGGCGCGGTGCCGGGAGGAGGTGGACCGCGCTGGCACCCGCGTTGCCGGCGTCCACGAAGACGTGCGCGTGCTGGGGGAGGGCGGCCTCCACCGCGGCGATCGCCTGGGGGTACCGGACGGTTCGCCCGGCGGTCCGGCCGTCCGGATCCGGCAGGGGCCGGGGGCGGGGGCCGGCGTGCGGCGGACACGCACGCGGGCGTGCCGGCAGCCGGGCGGTCACCGCGCGCAGCGCCTCCCGCACGTCCCCCCGCAGCGCGGTGCCCGGTACGAACGGCGGTTCGGGCCCGAGGCACACGACCTCGGTGGCGGACAGCGCGCGGTCGAGGCCGCCGCGCGCCAGGAGCGGCAGCCGGGTACCGGCCAGCAGGCACACGTCGGCCCGGCGCAGGCAGTCCTCGACGTTGGCATGCCCCATCACCCCGGCCACGCCGGCGAACCTCGGATCGCGGTTGTCGAAGACGTCCTTGGCGTCGGGGGTGACGGCCACCCACGCCCCGAGCCTCCCGGCCAGTTCGGCCAGTTCCGCCCGCGCGTCCGCGGCGGCGACGCCCTCACCGGCGACGATGAGGACGCGGCCGGCCCCGCGGAGGATGTCCGACACGGCGCTGAGGGCCGCGGTGTCGAGTGCGGCCGCCGCTGCCGTCGAGGCCGGTGCCGGCAGGCCCGGTGCCGGGCCACGGCCGGGCCGGCGGATCCGCGCCTGCTGCACGTCCTTGGGCAGCAGCAGCACCGCCGGCCCCCGCGGGTCCGTCCGTGCCGCGGCCACCGCGCGGGACAGCAACTCCGGGAGCGAGTCCGCGTCCCGGACCCGGGCGCAGAACCGGGAGACCGGTCCGAAGACCTCCGAGGCGTCGAAGCTGCCCGCCCTGCCGCTGGAGTCCTGGAACGCCCCGTGGCCGGCCTGGCCGGTCGGCGGCTCGCCCACCAGGGCCAGCACGGGCACCCGCGAGGCGTGCGCCTCCGCCAGGCCCGGCACGAGGTTCATCGCCCCGCCACCCGAGGTGGCGGCGACCACGCCCAGGCGCCTGGTGGTCCGGGCGTACCCGTCGGCCATCGTGACGGCGGAGAACTCGTGCTTGGCGACGACGCCCCGGACCGAGCCGCCGCGGTGGACGGCGTCGTAGAGGTCCTCGATGTTCGCGCCGCCGACGCCGAACAGATGGGTGACGCCGGCCCGGGCGAGTTCCCCGGCCAGGTAGTCGACCAGCCGTACCGTTCCTGCGGCGGGCCTGTCCGGGGCCGGGGAGGTCGGGGAGGTCATGCCGGGCTCCTGTCCGTCTCGTGGTGCCGGTCGATGAGGCCGGATGGCGCGACGACCTGGAAGCGGTGCCGGTACTCCTTCGGGGTCAGCCCCAGGGTCCGCCCGAAGGAGCGGAAGAAGGTCTCGGTGGCCGCGAAGCCGCAACGGCCCGCCACCTGGCTGATGGTCAGGTCGGTGGTCTCCAGCAGCTCACGCGCGCGGGCGATGCGCGTCCGCTCGACGTACTGGCCGGGCGTCGTGCCCACCTCGCGCCGGAAGACCCGGGCGAAGTTGCGCAGGCTCATGTTGGCCTGCCGGGCGAGCTCGGCCACGGGTAACGGATGGTGCAGGTTCTCCAGGACCCACTCCTGTGCGGTCCGGATCGGGGGATGGTCGGCCAGCTGGGCGTCGAGGACGGCGCTGAACTGCGACTGCCCGCCGTGCCGCTTCAGGAAGAGCACCAGGAACCGTGCCGTCTCCAGCGCGAGCGCCGCGCCGTGGTCGGCCTCCACCAGGGCCAGCGCCATGTCGATCCCGGTCGACACGCCCGCCGAGGTCACGAACGGGCCGTCCCAGACGAAGATCGGCTCGGCGTCCACCGTCACCTTCGGGTAGCGGCCGGCCATCGCCTCGCTGTACGCCCAGTGCGTGGTGGCGCGTCTGCCGTCCAGAAGCCCCGCCTCGGCCAGCAGAAAGGATCCGCCGCAGACCGAGGCGACCCTTCGTGAACGGGCCGCCGCCCGGTCGATCCAGGACACCAGCGCCCGGTCGCGCAGCGCGTCCGGCAGACTCCATCCCCCCGGCACGAGAAGCGTGTCGATGGCACCCTCCGCCGCCTCCAGCGGGGAGGCCTCCACCGTCACCCCCGAACTCGTGCGCACCAGGGGCGCGTCGGCGGACACCAGGTCGATCCGGTAGGGGGTGCCCGACGGGGCGAGAAGCCGGTTGGCGGTATCGAACACTTCAATCGGTCCGGTGATGTCCAGGGCCATCGCGCCCCGGTACACCACCACAACAACACGTCGCTCCAGCACGGTCACAGCCTGTATCGATCACCGCACTGGCTGCAATGACAGATTACTGACGTATCCGGCCAGCGCCCGGGCGCGGGACGCCGAAGAGGGGCGCTGGCCAGCGGGTTCGCGGGCGGTGAGAGGTGGTGGCGGGTGAGGCAGGTCACAGGGGTGGACGCAACACAATGCCGGAGTGCGCCCCTTCGAAAAGGGCTGAGGCAGGACACCGCCGGTCGGCGCGATAACGGCTCGACGCTGTCGGGGCGTCATGTCTACGCTCTGCGGTGCGGCTTCGCGTGCCGGTCACCGGCCGGGTGAGGCATGGAGGGGCCGCGGAGATGCCCATGGAGGCATTGACCCGTGTCAGTCGAGTTCAACCACACCATCGTTTACTCCCGTGACCGGGAGGAGTCAGCTCACTTCCTCGCCGGGATCATGGGGCTGGAGGTCGGGGAGCCGGCCGGGATGTTCCTGCCGGTGCGGACCGCCAACGGCGTCACGCTGGACTTCGCGACCGTCGACGTCGACATCCCCGTGCAGCACTACGCGTTCCTCGTCTCCGAGGACGAGTTCGACCAGATCCTCGCGCGGCTGGTGGCGGCCGAAGTCCCCCTGCAGGCCGACCCGCACGGCAGGCATCCGCGCCGGATCAACCGCAACGACGGCGGCCGGGGCGTGTACTTCCGGGATCCCGCCGGGCACGGCCTGGAGGCCTTCACCCGCCCCTACGGCAGCGATCCCTCGTCGCCGCTGCACGGGACGACGGAAGAGGTACCGGGGGCGCGCTGAGTCCGAGGCGACACTCATGGCCCGGGTGTGCGGTCCGTGACGGGGTATGGGCACGGCGAACGGCCGACAAGCTCCGCGGAGGACTGGTAATGACTGACGACGCCTATCTGTTTCTCGTCGACGAGACGACCGCGCACCTGGGTGTGCCGCCCGCCGCTCTCGGTGAGCTGTCGTGCATGGACACCGCGGCGGTCGTCGCCTGGCTCGCCGCGCAGAAGGTGACCGCGACCTCGCCCCACCTGCGCATCGTGCCGCCGGAGGAGCGGGAGGCGATCCCCGCGGACGCGGAGCGGGTGCCGGTGCCGCTGAGCGACGAGGAGCTGAGCCGGCTGCGCAGCCGGACGGCCCCGGAGGCCACCGTGCCGCTCGAGGAGGAGCTCCGAGCCTACCGCGACTGCACCGACGGCCGGGACGAGCTGCTCACGCGCGCCCTGGCCGCCGGCGTGCCCGCGCACCGCATCGCGGAACTCACGGGTGAGGACCTGGGCACCGTGCGGGCGGCCGGCCAGCGGTGAGCCCGCACCCGGCCGGGCATCCGGCCGGGGCCCGCGCGCTTTGGGGTGGGAGCGCGCGGCTTCGGGTTCTCCCGGGGGCGCCTTCCGGCGGGGCCGCCTTTCGCCGGGGCGGCCTCGCGGGGGCGCCGTTTCCCGCCAGGCCCGTTTCTCCCGGGCCCGGTCTCCAGCCAGGGCCGTCTTCCGGCGGGGCCGTCTCCTGCCGGACCCGCCTTCCAGTGGGGTGGTCTCCCGGCCAGGCTCACTGCCGGGCAGGGCCGTTTTCCGGCGGGGGCCGCGTTTCGGCGGGGGCTGTCTTCCGCCGGGGGCCGCCTTTCGCCGGGCCGTCTCCCGGCCAGACCCAATGCCTGGTAAGGCTGTCCTCCGTCGGGGGCCGCGTTTTGCTGCGGGCTGTCTTCCGCCGGGGTCGGCTTCCGGCGAGGTGGTCTCCCGGCCTGGCCCACTGCCGGGTAGGGCTGTCTTCCGTCGGGGGCCGCGTTTTGCTGCGGGCTGTCTTCCGCCGGGGTCGGCTTCCGGCGAGGTGGTCTCCCGGCCTGGCCCACTGCCGGGTAGGGCTGTCTTCCGTCGGGGGCCGCGTTTTGCTGGGGGGTGTAGTCGGCCGGGGGCCGTCTTCCGGCGAGGTGGTCTCCCGCCAGGCCCACTGCCCGGCAGGGCCGTCGTGCCCAAGGCCCCCCTCCGCCAAGGCCGTCTCCCGCCGGGTCCCTCTCCCGTCATCTCCGCCGCCCGCCCTCTCCTTCCCCCCCCGCCGACGCAGCGGGGAGGACCAAGGGACCAAGGAATGACCTCGCCCCTGACCCGCACCCTCCCGGCGTCACCCGACCGCCGCGCCCCCCGGGCGCATCCGGACGGCCTGGCCGCACCGTAGAGGACGGAGAGGCACACACGACGACGTCCCGACGGACGGCAGAGGCGGGCTCATGCGCGACGAACACCCCACCGCGGCGACCGGGCACGGGCCGGCGGAGGGCGGCGAGGCTCTGACCTGCCTGGTGACCGGCGCCAGCGGCTACATCGGTGGCCGGCTGGTGCCGGACCTGCTGGACGCCGGGTACCGGGTGCGCTGTCTGGTCCGCACACCGCGCAAGCTCCGCGACCACCCCTGGGCCGGCCGGGTGGAGATCGTCCAGGGCGACATCACCGACGCCGCGGCGGTGGCGCGGGCCATGGAGGGCGTGGACGTCGCCTACTACCTCGTCCACGCGCTGGGCACCGGGCGGGACTTCGAACGGACCGACCGGACCGCGGCCCAGGTCTTCGGCGAGCAGGCCCGCCGGACGGGCGTCGGCCGCCTCGTCTACCTCGGCGGCCTCACCCCCGCCGGGGTTCCCGAGTCGGAGCTCTCCCCGCACCTGCGCTCCCGTGCCGAGGTGGGCCGCATCCTGCTCGACTCGGGCGTGCCCACCGCAGTGCTGCGCGCCGCCGTCATCATCGGCTCGGGCTCGGCCAGTTTCGAGATGTTGCGCTACCTCACCGAGCGCCTGCCGGTGATGGTCACCCCGCGCTGGGTGCACACCCGCATCCAGCCGATCGCCGTACGGGACGTCCTGCGCATCCTGGTGGGCTGCGCCGGTCTGCCGTCCGACGTCAGCCGGACCTTCGACATCGGGGGCCCGGAGGTGCTCACCTACCTCGAGATGATGCAGCGGTACGCCGCCGTCGCCGGCCTGCACCGGCGGATCGTCGTACCGGTACCGGTGCTCACGCCCGGCCTGTCCAGCCACTGGGTCGGCCTGGTGACCCCTGTGCCGGCCGGCATCGCCCGCCCGCTCACCGAGTCCCTGCGCCACGAAGTGGTGTGCCGGGAGCGGGACATCGAGCGGTACGTGCCCAGCCCGCCCGGGCAGCCCCTGGGCTTCGACCGCGCCGTCGGCCTCGCCCTGCAGCGCGTGCGCGACGCGCAGGTCAGCACCCGCTGGTCCTCCGCCTCCGTGCCGGGCGCCCCCAGCGACCCGCTGCCCACCGACCCGGACTGGGCCGGCGGCAGCCTCTACACCGACGTGCGCGAACGCGAGGCGGACGTGGCGCCCGACGCCCTGTGGCAGGTCGTCGAGGGCATCGGCGGGGAGAACGGCTGGTACTCCTTCCCGCTCGCCTGGGCGGTACGGGGCTGGCTCGACCGCCTCGTCGGCGGTGTGGGCCTGCGCCGGGGACGGCGGGACGCGCGGCGGCTGCGGGTCGGCGACTCGCTGGACTTCTGGCGGGTGGAGGAGATCCGGCGCGGACGGCTGCTGCGGCTGCGCGCCGAGATGCGACTGCCCGGACTGGCCTGGCTGGAGATGTGCGTCGACGGCGACGGCCCCGGGCCCGTCCGGTACCGGCAGAGGGCGCTGTTCCACCCCCGCGGACTGCTCGGCCACCTGTACTGGTGGAGCGTCTCGCCGTTCCACGCGGTCGTCTTCGGCGGCATGGCCCGCAACATCGTCCGCGCCGCGGGCCGCGTCCAGCAGGAGCGCGGGAGCCCGCCGCGCACCACCGCGGACAGCGCGCCCGCCGGTTCCGGCCGCGCTCCCGGTGCCGACTCCCGTACCGCATCCGGGGGCGCCGCGGCGCCGGAAGACAGGGGCGTCCGCGCCGGCCGCCGCCGTCCACCGGAGGGAAGCTGAAACCCATGCACGTCTCGGTCGTCCTGTTCACCTCCGACCTGCGCCTGCACGACCACCCGCCGCTGCACGCCGCGCTGGACTCCGCCGACGCGGTCGTCCCGCTCTTCGTGCGCGACCGCGCCGTGGCGGCCGCCGGGTTCGACGCCCCCAACCGCAGCGCCTTCCTCGCCGACTGTCTGGCCGACCTCGACGCCTCGCTGCGCGAGCGCGGCGGGCGGCTCGTGGTCCGCTCGGGCGACCTGGTGGAGGAGGTGTGCCGCGCGGTGACCGAGGCGGACGCCGACGAGGTGCACATGTCCGCGGCGCACAGCGCCTTCGCCGCCCGGCGCGAGGAGCGGCTGCGCCGGGCCCTGGAGGCCGACGGGCGCCGCCTGTTCGTCCACGACACCGTCACCGTGGCCGTACCGCCCGGTGAGCTGACCCCCTCCACGTCGGACCACTTCGCCGTCTTCACCCCGTACTTCCGGCACTGGGCGGGGGCCCGCCTGCGGCCCGTCGTCGCCGCCCCGCGCCGGGTGCCGGTCCCCGAGCAGGTGAAGGGCGATCCGCTGCCCGGCCGCGCCGAGGTCGCCGGCGTCTCGCCGGCCCTGCCGCCCGGCGGGGAGAGCGCGGCCCGCCGGCGGGTGGCCGCCTACTGGCGGCGCGGTCTGGACGCCTACGACACCACCCGGGACGACCTCGCCGGCGACACAACCTCCCGGCTCTCCGCCCACCTGCACTTCGGCACCCTGTCGCCGGTGGAGCTGGTGCACCGGGCCCGCCGCCGGGGCGGGCCGGGCGCCGAGGCGCTGGTGCGGCAGCTCGCCTGGCGCGACTTCCACCGTCAGGTGCTCGCCGCCCGCCCCGCCGCCGCCCGGCTCGACTACCGCACCAAACGCGACCGCTGGCGCTCGGAACGCACCGCGGGGGCCGACATCCTGGCCTGGCGGGAGGGCCGCACCGGTTACCCGGTGATCGACGCGGCGATGCGGCAGCTGAGCCAGGAGGGCTGGATGCACAACCGCGCGCGGTTGCTGACCGCGAGCTTCCTCACCAAGACCCTCTACGTCGACTGGCGGATCGGTGCCGCCCACTTCCTGCACTGGCTGGTCGACGGTGACGTGCCCAACAACCAGCTCAACTGGCAGTGGATGGCGGGCGTCGGCACCGACACCCGGCCCAACCGGGTCCTCAACCCCGTCACCCAGGCCAAGCGGTACGACCCCGACGGCGTCTACGTCCGCCGCTGGGTGCCGGAACTCCGCGACGTCGACGCCCCGGCGGTGCACGAGCCGTGGAAGCTGCCCGGTCCGGCGCGTGCCGCGCTCCACTACCCGGAGCGCGTGGTGGAACTGGCCGAGGGACTGGACCGCTTCCGCCGGGCCCGTACCGGAACCGAGCGGGAGCCGCGTGGATGACGGACCGTCACTGGCTGTTCGGCGACCAGCTCGGCCCCCGCTTCCTCGCCCCGGGGGAGGACGACGGGCCGGCCGCGGACGCCCCGGTGGTCATGATCGAGGCCCGCTCGGTGTTCCGCAGGCGCCGCTACCACCGGGCCAAGGCCCACCTGGTGCTCTCCGCGATGCGCCACCGCGCCGCCGAACTCGGCGACCGCGTCCGCTACGTCCGGGCCGAGACCTACCGGCAGGGCCTGCGCGAGGCCGTCGGCGACGCGCCCGTGACGGTCCGTCACCCCACCTCCCGGGCCGCCCTGCGCCTGGTCCACTCCCTGGAGGGGGTGCGGGTGCTGCCCGCGCGCGGCTTCCTGCTGCCGCACGACGCGTTCCGCGCCTGGGCCGGCGGACGCGGCGGCGGACGGCTCCGGCAGGAGGACTTCTACCACTGGGTGCGCCGCGAACTGGACCTGCTCATGGACGGCGGCACCCCGGCCGGCGGACGCTGGAACCACGACCACGCCAACCGCGAACCGCCGCCCAGGGGCACGCGCACCCTCGGCGCCCCCAGGCCCTACCGGCCCCGCGAGGACGACATCGACGAGCAGGTCCGCGCCGACCTGGACCGCTGGGAGCGGGAGGAGGGGATCCGCTTCGTCGGCCGGGACGGGCCGCGCCGCTTCCCGGCGTCCCGCCGCGAGGCCCTGGCCGCGCTGCGGCGTTTCCTGGACCACCGGCTCGCCGGGTTCGGACCGCACGAGGACGCCATGCTGGCCGCCGACCCCGTGATGAGCCACAGCCTGCTGTCCTCCTCCCTCAACCTCGGCCTGCTCGACCCGGCCGAGGTGGTCACCGCCGCCGAGGACGCCTGGCGGGCCGGCCGGGCGCCCGTGCACAGCGTCGAGGGCTTCGTCCGGCAGATCGCGGGCTGGCGCGAGTACGTGTGGCAGCTCTACTGGTACTTCGGCGAGGACTACCGCCACCGCAACTCCCTGCGCCACCACGCGCCGCTGCCCGAGTGGTTCCTCGAACTCGACGCGGACGCCGTGACGGCCCGCTGCCTGTCCACCGTCCTCGCGCAGGTCCGCGACACCGGCTGGACCCATCACATCCCCCGGCTGATGGTGCTCGGCAGCCACGCCCTGCAACGCGGCTGGGACCCGGGCGCGGTGACCGACTGGTTCCACCGCTGCTTCGTCGACGGCTACGACTGGGTGATGCTGCCGAACGTCACCGGCATGTCCCAGTACGCCGACGGCGGCCTGATGACCACCAAGCCGTACACCTCGGGCGGCGCCTACATCCACCGTATGAGCGACCTGTGCGACGGGTGCGCGTACCGGCCCGGCGACCGCACCGGTGACCGGGCCTGCCCCTACACCACCGGCTACTGGTCCTTCGTCCACCGCCACCGCGCCGTTCTCGCCGGCAACAACCGCACCGCCCGCGCCGTGCAGGGCCTGGACCGGCTCGGCGACGTCGAGGAGGTGCTGCGCACCGACCGGCGGTGGGACGGGCAGCCGCCCTGACGCCGGTCGGCCCGCCCGGCTCAGTCCGCTCGCGGCCGGCGTCCGTCGCCGTCGTCGTAGAGACGGCGCAGGGTCTGCACCGCGTCGCGCAGCCCGGTGCAGCGGGGGAAGCCGGCGGAGGCCCGCCGGTCCCAGCCCGGCCCGGCGGGCAGCACCACCGGGCGCCTGCGCGCCCCCGCGGCGCCCCACTCGAGGCCGGCGACGTGCCGGGCCAGCGGCATCGACGCCGTGGAACGGGTCTGCGCCCACAGGACGACGGCCGCCGGGCCGATGCGCCGCACACACGCCAGCAGGGCCTCCGCCGGCACCGCGGCGCCCAGCGTCCGGGTCGGCACCCCGCACTCGCCCAGCGCGGCCGTCAGCGCCTCCAGGGCCAGCGAGTGCTGCTCGCCCGGCGTGCAGGCCAGCACCACCGGCGGGGCACCGGTGAGCGGCTCGGCCCGCGGCAGCAGCAGGGGCGCGCTGCGCAGGGTGGTGGAGATGTGCCAGGACAGCAGGTGCTCGACCTCCACGTAGCGGTCGCCGGAGGACTCCCACTTGCGGCCGACGGCGCGCAGTGTCGGCACCATCACCTCCTCCCACGCCACCAGCAGCCCGTGCTGCCGGACGCTCTGGGTGAGCCGCTGTTCCAGTTCCGGCGCGTCCAGCCGCACCGCTGCACGGGCCAGCCCCCGGCACTCCTGCCGGACGTCGCCGAGCGGAAGCCCGCTGCCCGCACCGCCGGGACGCGTCGTGGCCGCGGGCGGGAGACCGGCGGGGGCCGCGCCGGAGGCCGGTGCCGCGCCCGGCGCGCCGGGCGGTACGGCGACCGGCTCCGGGGCCGGCACGGCGGCCCGGGCCCCGGTGACGTCCGGGGCGGAGCGCAGCCGGGCCACCCGCGCCGCCTCGGCCGGCGAGGTGCCCGCCGCCGTCAGCCGGCACATCTCCTCCACCATCGCGATGTCCTGGGGGGCCCAGCGGCGGTGCCGTCCGTCCATGCGCACGGCCGGACCGAGTCCGTAACGGCGGTCCCAGGAGCGCAGCGTGGTCGGGGACACGCCGAGCCGGCGGGCGAGCGCACCGGTCGTCATCCCCGCGGCCGTCTCGTCCGGCGGGGCGCCGGGACCGGCGACACCGGTGGGACCGGCTCCGTGGTCGTTCATGGGCAACGCGGCCCCGCTTCCTTCCGTCGCGCCGGAAGCCGACGGCCGGGCGCGCCCTGTCGGTTCATTCCGATGCACTATCGATGCAAGTTGTCCCCATGGTCCACCGGCACGCAGTCTGAGGCAAGACCCAGGGTCCGTACCCGGCAAGCGTGGCCAGGACGGGTGCCGCACGCCCAGTGATGGCGTGGGGCGCCGCCGCGGTCACGTGAAGGAGGCTCGCCATGAACCTGCTCCCATCCGCTCCCGCTCCCACATCCACCCCCGCCCCCACCGCACTGCTCGACCGCCGCCGGCAGGACGCTCCCGACGACTGGACCCTGCTGCACCGGCAGTGGTCCGGCCTCGTCCACGGCCTGGCCAGGCAGGCGCTCGGGGACCCGCGTGAGGCGGAGGACGTGACCCAGCAGGTGTTCACCGCCGCCTGGCGCGGCCGCGACGGCTACGCCCCGGAGCGCGGCTCCTTCCCGGCGTGGCTGGTCGGCATCACCCGGCGCAAGGTGGCGGACGCCCTCGCCGCCCGCACCCGCCGCGCGCAACTGGCCACGGCGGCGGCCGGGGTGCTCACGCCCGTAGCGGAGCGAGCCGGCGGGGACCCGGAGGCCGCGCTCGACCGGCTGGTCGTGGGACGCGCCCTGGAGCGGCTCAGCGAGCCGCAGCGCCGGGTGCTGCGGCTCGCCTTCTACCAGGACCTGACCCAGACGCAGATCGCCCATGTCACGGGGTGGCCGCTCGGAACGGTCAAGAGCCACACCCGGCGGGGTCTGGACCGGTTGCGCCGCTCCCTGGAGGAGGAAGGGCTGGCGGCCGCCTGAGAGAGGTGGCCGCCGGAGAAACCTGCCGCCATTTTCGGTTCAGCAGTATTCGATGCACCATCGATGCGTTTCATATCGCTGAGTGGCCTGAGTGGCCTGAGTGGCCTGAGTGGCCTGAGTGGCCTGAGTGGCCTGGGTGGCCGTCACCCCCCTCGCACCAGCCGCCGCAGCATGTCGTCGACGCGGAGACGGGATGCCTCCTCCCCGGCCCGCACCGCCGCGTAGGTCCCCTCCAGCCAGTCGTGCAGTTCGGCGGCCGGCACGTAGAGCGCCGCGGCCGAGCGGCCGCCGTGCAGGAGTATGCGGGCCATCGTGGGGGAGTGGCAGCGGCAGGGCGGACGGACCCGCACGGCACCGTCGCCCGCCGGGGCGTGCAGACCGGCGTACAGCAGGTCACGCGAGAACACCCACGGCCGGGCGGGATCCGGGGCGTCGAGGAAGGCCATCCGTACGGCCAGCGGGTCGTCGCGGTCGTAGTCGAAACGCGTATGGAACGGCACCGCCTCGCCGTCCACGAGCACGAGGACGGTCAGGGTGAGGCGAGGGCACAGGTCACCCCGGGCGGGCCGGGTCTCGTTCCACGAGGTCACGGGGTCGCGCATCGTGCCTCCCAGGGAGAGCGCGGGAGTGGTGCGGCCACGGCGGCAGGGAGCCGGACGAAAAGAGCCGCACTCCAGCTTCCCCCCGGCGCCCGGGCTCGGATGCACCGGGTCGGCTGACCTGGACAAGGACTTGCGAGCCACCTAGCGTGAGTACACCTCTGCCGGGTGGACGACACACGAGACGCCGGACGGCTCGGTCGGCCCCACGGTCGCCCACGGCCGCCGGCCGGTCTGCCAGGTGGAGGACATCGTGAACTGGCGTGAGTCGGCGGCCTGCCGCTTCGAGGACCCCGAGCTCTTCTTCCCCGTCACCGAGGACGGGGCGTCCCTGGCGCAGATAGAACGGGCCAGGCGGATCTGCCACCGCTGCCCCGTCGAGCAGGAGTGCCGGTCCTGGGCGCTGCGGCGGGGCGAGGCCGACGGGGTGTGGGGAGGGCTGACCGCCCGCCAGCGCAAGTCGCTGTCCCCGGCCAGGACATCGGCGGAGCGCTCCCGGGGCGCCGGCGAAGCGGAATGACGCGTGCCGCCCGGGTCAGCTGCCGGCCGGCGGGTCGTGGCCCCGGTTCATCAGCGAGTGACGCCACCGGCTGTCGCCTACGTCCCGCGACGGCCGCTGCGCGAGGTGGCGGCGGATGTATCCGTTGACCTTGCGCATGTGCGCGTAGTCGGCGTCCGACAGGTCGCCCTTCTCCTTGCGCAGGATCTCGACGATCCGGCGCCCCGAGGCGTGACCGGTCGACTCGCCGCCGTCCCTGTGCTGACCCGCCTCCTGGGACTCGTCCGTCCCCAGCCACATCTCCAGCCGGGACGGCGTCATGTTCACCAGTTCGCGGAACGTCTCGTCCACCTCGCGCCGCTCGTCGTCGTCCGCCATCTCCCGCCCGTCCTTCCCGCGTCGGCCCGAGTGCGCTCGGCTCCTCCCACCCTGGTGAGACCCACCCGATCCGCACCCGGGCGGTCACGGTGGGTGGCCGGCGCGCCGGACGCACCGGCCACCCGGATCCCACCCGTGGCGTGACCTTCGCGGCACGGGGGCACGAGGAGGGTTGCATGCGGTCCGGTGAGGTAACCCGCCTCGGGTACCGCAGCGTGCGCGCGTGTCGGACCAGCCGAGGGAACCGGGTGATGTCAGAGCCGAAGCACAGGGAGAGACCGGGCTCGCCGCCCCCGCCCGGCGTCACGGCCGCACTCTCCGCGCAACTGGAGGCCATCGCGACCGGCGCCTACGTCGTGGACGCGCAGGGCCGCATCGTCGCCGCCAACAGCAGCGCCGAGGAACTGCTGGCGTGGCCGGCGGAACGCCTCCTCGGACAGGACGCCCACGACCTGCTGCACCGGGACCTGCACGGTCAGCCGATCGCCCGGACGCAGTGCGCCATGCGGCAGGCGTTCCTCGCCGGGCGCCCGGCCCAGTCGGGACTCGACTACTTCGCCCGCAGGGACGGCGCCCTGCTCCCGATCTCCTGGCAGATCGCCCCGTACGACACCGGTGACGAGCTCACCGGCACCCTCGTCCTGTTCCACGCCGCCGGCCAGGGCGTACCGGCCGGTCCGCCGGGGCAGCAGCGCTCCGGACAGCTGACGGAGCTGGCACGGCTGGCCCTGCTGGCCGAGACCACCACCCGGCTGACCTCCACCCTCGACGTCGACGAGGCGCTGCGCCGGCTGGTGCACCTGGTCGTCCCGCGGCTGGCGGACTGGGTCGTCATCGACCTGATCAGCGAGCGCGACGAGGTCTGGCGCACCGCGGTGGTCCACGCCGACGGCGAGGCCCTGTCCCACCTGGAGGAGTTGCAGGGGCCGATGCCGCCGATCCCGGAGGAGTCCCCGATGCCGCTGTCGCGGGCCCTGCGCGGTGTCGCGTCCACGGTCGCCGGACCGCAGACGTACCAGGTGGAACCGGATTCGGGCATCGCCGTCGAGCAGCGCCACCTGTTCGAGGCCACCGGCATGCACTCCGCCGTCATCGCGCCCATCCGCGGCACCCGCGCAGTGCTGGGGGCCCTGACCCTCGGGCGGTCGGACAACCCGGTGCCCTTCAGCACCGACGACCTGCCCCTGCTGGAGGACATCGCCCGCCGTGCCGGGCTGGCCCTGGACAACGCGCGCCTCTACCAGCGCCAGCGCACGGTCGCCGAGACCATGCAGAACCACCTGCTGCCCCAGATGCCGACGGTGCCGAACCTGCAGATGACCGTGCGCTACCTGCCCGCACCCCACGCCTCGCAGGTCGGCGGGGACTGGTACGACGCCTTCCCGCTGCCGGACGGCGCCACCGCCCTGGCCATCGGCGACGTCGTCGGGCACGACCTGGAGGCCGCCGCCGGGATGGCGCAGGTCCGCAACATGCTGCGCGCCTACGCCTGGTCCCGGTGGGACACCCCCGCCCGGGTCGTCGAGCGGCTGGACGCGGCCATCCACCACATCACCGAGGTCGCCATGGCGACCCTGCTGTTCGCCCGCCTCGAACGGCCGGAGGACGGCGAGTGGCAGCTGACCTGGACCAACGCCGGCCACCCCCCGCCCCTTCTGCTGAGCCGTGACGGCCTCACCGAGTACCTCGGCGGGGGCCACGGCGTCCTGCTGGGCACCGGCGCCGCGGCCACGCGGACCGACGCCACCGTGACCCTCCCGCCCGGCAGCACTCTGGTCATGTACACCGACGGACTGATCGAGGAGCCCGGCCACTCCCTGGACGAGGGCCTGGACCGGCTGCGCCGGCACGCCGCCGCGCTGGCCCACCGCCCCCTGGACTCCTTCATCGACCAGCTCCTGCACCGGGTCCGCCCCGCGGGCAACGACGACGACGTGGCCCTGCTCGCGCTGCGCACGCCGCTGCCCGGGGAGACCGTCCCCGACCGGGTGACCCGAGGCAACGGCGCCGGCAGGAGGCGGCGGACCCGGTGAGCGGGCGTCACCGGCCGCCGGGCGGCGCTCACCCGGGGTAGCGCCCCGTGGACATCAGCTCCCAGCGGCGTTCGGCATAGGCCAGGTCGTCGCGCCAGAGCCGGCCCGCCGCGGCCCGCATCAGGGGGCGCAGGAGCGGTGCGGCCCGGCGTGCGGCGGCGAAGCCGCGGCGGTCGGAGGCCGCCACCACGGCCTCGACGACCGCCGTGCGCGGCCTGCCGTGCGCGTCCGGGCCGAGCGGGGTGGCGTGCGTCTCGACCACGGAGCCCTCGCCCTCGCCCCGGGTGATGTGCATGACGACCGTGCGCGGCTCGGGAGCGGTGAACACGGCCCGCACCGGCACCACCAGCCGCCCCGCCACCTTGAAGGAGACGTCGACGGTGAACGCGTCCTCGCCGCCCTCCTCGCCGTCGTCCGGCGAGCCGACGACCGCCAGGTCGACGAACGAGTACGGATGGAACCACGCACCGTGCCACGGGTCCAGGCGATTGGCCACGACGTCCTCGGGCTCGCAGATCCCCGTGCCGACGTAGACGGCCGTCAGCGCACGCTCCGGCGCGGGGCGCACCGGCACGACCGGCGCGTCCAGCGGGAGCTCCCCACCGACCTCGTCGAGCCGCACCCACACCAGGACCCCGTCGTCGTGCGCCGGCAGCGGCCGCCAGCCCGCGTACGGGCCGCCCTCCAGGGCGAGGCCGTGCCAGTGGCACACCAGGGTGCCGCAGCGCACGGGGCTGTCCCGCAGCGGCGCCCCCAGGTGGGGGCAGATGCCGGGACCGGCCACGAGCCGGCCGTCGGCTCCGCGCCAGACGACCACCTCCTGCCCCGCGACGGTGCGCGCCAGCGGGCGGTCGGCGCGCAGATCACGGGTCGCGCCGACGACGTACCAGTTGCCCGAGGGACGCGCCTGAGCCCGCTTCAGCGCCTGAGCGATCACCGCGGGCTTCGCGTCGCGCCAGGTGGGCCGCTGACGGTCCCACGGCACCGGGCGGCGGCGCAGGGACAGCGGGATGTGGCGGCGCACGCTCACGCGACCTCCTCGGTGACGGGCCGGCCCGGTGCGACGGACGCGGCGGTGGATGCGGCGGTGGGCAGCGGGCGGGCCGGAACGGGCACCGGCCGCCCTGCCCGGTGACGGGCGCGCAGCCGTGCGGCGGCCACCCGGGTGAGCCCGTCCGCGGCGACCACGGCACGGTGCCGGCGCGGGACCACGGCCCGCCGGTGCAGCACCGCGTACCCGTCCCGGGCGACGGCGTCCAGGATGCCGCCGTACAGGACGAACGCGGTGCGGATGCAGGGCCGTGACACCGGGTCGAGCATCGCGAGCCCCGGTGCCGCCTCCCGGTACACGCCCCGGGTCAGCGCCTCGAACTCCCTGAACGCGGCGGTGATCCGCCGGTCCGGCCGGCCCGTGTCCCGGCTCCAGCGCAGCATCTCCCGGTCGACGCCGTGGCCGGCGAGCAGGTCCGCGGGCACGTAGACCCGGCCGCGGTCCAGGTCCTCGCCGACGTCCCGCAGGAAGTTGCTCAGCTGGAAGGCGACGCCCAGCGCGGCGGCGTGCGGCGCGGCCTCCTCGCGCGGCACCACCGTGCCCAGGACCGGCAGCATCTGCAACCCGATCACGGCGGCGGAGCCGTGCATGTAGCCGCGCAGGTCGGCGTAGGTCGGATAGTCGGTGACCGTGAGGTCGGCGCGCATCGCGGCCATGAAGTCGCGGAAGTGCGCGTGCTCGATGCCGTAGCGGCGCGCGGTGTCGGCGAGGGCCAGCACCACCGGTTCCCGGCTGCGGCCGTCGCGCAGTCCCGTCTCCAGGGCGTCCTGCAGGTCCGTCAGCGCCTCGACGCGCGCGCCGGAGCCGACCGCGGGGTCGAGGGAGTCGACGATGTCGTCGGCCCAGCGGGCGAACCCGTACAGGGCGTGCACGGCGGGCCTGCGCTCGACGGGCAGCAGCCGGGTGGCGAGGAAGTACGTCTTGCCGTGCCGGGCGTTGAGCGCGCGGCAGTGGCGGTAGGCCGCGCGCAGCGCCGGGTCGGCGATCCCCGCCGCGGCCAGTTCACGGTCGGTCATCCGGTGGTCTCCTTCACGGGCAGCGGTGCGCGCCCGCCGGCCGGGGCGCGGCCGGGCAGGCCGGTGACGCGCGCGGCGGCGAGCTTTCCCGACACGAGCACGGTCGGCACGCCCACACCGGGGGTGGTGCCGCAGCCGGCGAGGACGGCGTTCTCGGTGCCGCGCACCAGGTTGCGGGGCCGGAACGGCCCGGTCTGGGGGAAGGTGTGGGCCGCGGAGAAGGGCGTGCCGGCCGCGTGTCCCTGGGCGTGCCAGGCGGCCGGGGTGACGAGGCTCTCCTCCTCGATCGCGTCCTCGATGCCGTCCAGTCCGCGCCGCTCCAGCTCCCGCAGCAGCGTGTCCCGGTAGCGCGGGCCCAGTTCGCCCCACGCGGCGGCCGTCGGGCCGATGTCGGTGTTGGGGCAGGGCGCGAGGATGTAGTGCAGGTGGCGTCCCGGCGGAGCGAGTCCGGGGTCGGTGGCGGTGGGACGGGTGATCAGCAGCGACGGGTCGCTCATCAGCCGTCCCGTGCGGGTCAGTTCCTCGAACGTGCCGCGCCACGCCGCGCCGAACGACAGGGTGTGGTGGGCCAGGTGCGGCCAGGTGCGGTCCGTGCCCGCGTGCAGCACGACCGCGGACGGCGAGTGCCGCAGCCGCAGCGGACGCCGGGGCCGGCGGCCCAGGAGGCGGTAGGCGACCGGCAGGTCCGGGGTGAGGACGACCGCGTCGCAGGGGATGCGGTCCTGGTCGGTGACGACCGCGGTGACGCGTGCGCCGGACCGCTCCAGCCGGGTCACCCGCTGCCCGAAGCGCAGGTCGGCGCCCGCCTCGGCGGCGGCGTCCGCCATCGCCCGCGGCAGGGCGTGCATGCCGCCGCGCGGGAAGTACACCCCGGCGACGGTGTCCATGTAGGCGATGACGGCGTAGGCGGCCAGGGCCCGCTCCGGGGGCACGCCCGCGTAGAGCGCCTGGAAGGAGAAGACGCGGCGCAGCCGCTCGTCGTTCAGGAAGCGCCCGATCCGGGCGTCCAGCCGGCCGAAGCCGCCGAGCGCCGCCAGCCGGGCCAGGTCGGCGCCCAGCAGACCGAGGGGCGAGTCGAAGTTGGCGTCGATGAAGCTGCGCATCTGCGCCCGGTAGAGCCGCTCCAGCCAGGCACGCAGCCGCAGGTACCCGGCCGCCTCACCCGCTCCGGCGAAGCGTTCCACCTCCGCGGCCATGGCGTCCGCCCCGGTGTGCACGTCGAGGCTGGTGCCGTCCGCGAAGCCGGCCCGGTAGGCCGGGTGCAGGGGGATCAGCTCGACGCGCCGGTACAGGCTGTCGCCGACGGCCGCGAACGCCTCGTCGGCCAGGTCCGGCATGGTCAGCACGGTGGGGCCGGTGTCCATGCGGTAGCCGCCGAGCTCCAGGCGTCCGGCCCGGCCGCCGGGCAGCGCGTCCCGTTCCACGACGGTGACCCGGCGTCCGGCGCCCAGCAGGTGCAGGGCGGCGGCCAGTCCGGCGAGTCCGGCTCCCACGACCACGACGTGGTCGGTCCGGCCGGGCAGCGTACGCGTCATCGCCGCGCCCCCCGGACACCCGGAACGTCCGGCGCCGCGGCGGAACCGGTGCCGCCGTCGGCCGCGGAGCGCAGCAGCCGGCGCAGCCGTCCGCCGCCCTCCGGGTCGAGCAGCGCGCCGTCGAAGTGGCGCAGCCCCTGCGCCACCAGGCGGCTGATCTTCGTCTCGACCACGGCCCGCGCGCCGGTCGACTCGAGCACCGCCCGCACCTCCTCCAGGCCGGCCGGCGGCAGCGCGGCATCCCCGAGCGACCGGTCCAGCACGGCCAGGGCGCGGTGGTCGCCGGCGGCGGCGGCCCGGGCCCGCGCCAGGGCCACGACGTACGTGGGCTTGCCCTCCCGGATGTCCGAACCCGAGCTCTTGCCGGTCAGGCCCGGGTCGCCGAAGACGTCGTCCAGGTCGTCGCGCAGCTGGAAGGCCATGCCGACACAACGGCCCGCCGAGCACAGGGCCCGCAGCGTGGTGCCGTCGGCGCCGGCCAGGACGGCCCCCAGCGCCAGCGGCCGCTCGACGGAGTACAGAGCGCTCTTCAGGCACGCGGTGCGCAGGACGCGCGGCAGCGAGTGCGACGCCGTGACCTGGCCCTGCACGTCCAGGTACTGACCCGCCACCATCTCGGTGCGCATGTCGCTCCACAGCCGCCGCACCTCGCGCGCCGTCGCCGGGTCCAGGAGTGTCTCGGCGACGAGGTCGTCCGCCCAGACGAGCGCCAGGTCGCCGGCCAGGATGCCGGCGGCGTCCCCGAACCGCCCGGCGCGCTCGGTGGACGCGGCCGTGGCGTACCGGGCGCGCAGGTCGGTGTGGAGCGCGGGCCGGCCGCGCCGCAGCACGGAGCCGTCCATGACGTCGTCGTGGACCAGGGCACAGGTCTGCAGCAGTTCGAGGGCCGCGCCGATCCGCAGGGCCGCCGAGACGGTCGCCGGGTCGGCGCCGCCGCAGGCGCGCAGGGACCACCACAGCAGCTGGGGCCTGATCCGCTTGCCTCCGGCGCGGGTGAAGCCGGCGACGCGTCCCGCCAGGTCTTCGGCGAACAGCTCGTCCATCTCCCGCGCACGGGCGAGGCGTTCGTCCAGGACGCGGTCGAGGACCCGTCCGACGGCGGCGGGCACGTCGGCGTCGACGAGGTGCGCGTCCTCGGCGCCGGCCGGGTCCACGGCTCCCGCCTCCTCCGGGCGGCCGTCGTCCGGTGCCCCGTCCGGGTGCGTCCGGACGGGCGATCCCGGCACGGGCAGCAGGCGCGGGACGGGCGGCGGCGCGGCGCCGTGGTGTTCCTTCGCCTGTGTGGGGCTCATCCCAGTTCCTCTCGTCGTCAACGCACTTCGCTCCGTCACCACCTGCTTCGGCGCGGAGGCCGGACACGGATGCGGCACCACCCGACGGGCGGGACTGCCGCAGCGGGATGTCTTTTCCCCGGTCGTCCACCGAAGGACGGCCGGCTGCCGCAGACGAGTGACCCGCATCCGTTCGGGCACACGGGCGGGAATACGGCAGGCGAGGCGAGCGGGGCACAGCCAGGAGGAGGCCGCGGTGCTGCAGGCGGAGGTGGCGGTGGTGGGGGCGGGAGCGGCGGGACTCTCCCTGGCCCACCGGCTGTCCGGGCGGGTGCCGGGCCTGCGGACGCCGTCCGTGGTCCTGGTGGGCGCACCGCCCGGCCCCCTGAGCGCGCCGCGCCGCACCTGGTGCTTCTGGGAGCCGGAGGGCGGCCGGTTCGACGCCGCGGTGACGGCCCGCTGGCGGCGGCTCAGGGTCCGCCCGCCCACGGGCGACTCCCTGGAGGGCGACCTCGGGCCGCTGCGGTACAAGATGATCCGGTCCGACGACTTCGAGCGCCTGGTCGGCCGGGACCTGGCGGGCAGCCCCAACGTGCGCCGCCTGGAGGCCGCCGTCGACACGGTGGAGGACGTCGCCGGCGGTGCCCGCGTCCACCTGAAGGAGGCCGACGGCACCCGCCGTGTCCTGCACGCCCGCTGGGTCTTCGACTCCCGCCCCCTGGGCAGCCTGCCGGCCGCGCGCACCACCCTGCTCCAGCACTTCCACGGCTGGTTCGTGCGCACGTCCCGGCCGGTCTTCGACACGCGCGTCGCGGACCTGATGGACTTCCGCACCCCGCAGCCCGCCGACGGGCTCTCCTTCGGCTACGTACTGCCCACCGGACCCCGCGAAGCCCTCGTGGAGTACACCGAGTTCTCCCCGCGCACCCTGACACCGGAGGGCTACGAGGCGGCCGTACGCCACTACGCCGACGACGTGCTGCGCCTCGGCGACCGGCGGATCCTCGCCACGGAGACCGGGGTCATCCCCATGACGGACGCCCCGATGGCCCGCCGGGCCGGGGCCTCGGTCTTCCGGATCGGCGCCGCCGGCGGCGCCACCCGGCCCGCCACCGGCTACACCTTCGCGGGCCTCCAGCGCCAGACGCGCGCCGTCGCGGCCGCGCTGCGCCGGGGGCGCCCGCCGGTGCCGCCGCCCGCCCACTCCGCCCGCTCCCGCGCCATGGACGCCGTGCTGCTGCGCGCCCTGGCCAGCGGCCGGGTCGACGGCCCCGCCCTGTTCGGCCGGCTCTTCGCCCAGGTCCCCATGGACCGGCTGCTGCGCTTCCTCGACGGCGACACCCGGCTGCACGAGGACCTCGCCATCGGCCTGCGCACCCCGGTCGCACCGATGCTGCGATCGGCGCTGGAACTGCCGACCCTGCCCCGCCGCCCCTTCGACTGACCCTCCGCACCCGTACCCACCCGCCCTGGAGACCGCATGACCCTGCTGCGCGACGACGACCTCGCCGCCGCCTTCGACCACGCCTCCCGCAGCTACGACGCGCTGGTGGCCGCCAACCCCGGCTACCACGCCCACCTGCGGCGCTCGGTGCGCCGGCTCGGCCTGCCCGGGTACGGCGCGGGGCTGCGCCTGCTCGACCTCGGCTGCGGCACCGGCGCCTCGACCGCGGCGCTGCGCTCCGAACTGCCGGCCGCGCACATCACGGCCGTCGACGCCTCCGCCGGCATGCTGGAGCGGGCCGCCGCCAAGCCCTGGGCGGACGGAGTCACCTTCGTGCACGCGCCGGTGGAGCGGCTCGCCGAGGCCGGCGTGACGGGGCCGTTCGACGCGGTGTTCGCCGCCTACCTGCTGCGCAACGTCGACGACCCCGACGCCGTCCTCACCACCGTGCACGACCTGCTCGCGCCCGGGGGACGGCTCGCCGTGCACGAGTACACCCTCAGCGGCCGGCGCGCCGACCGCGCGGTGTGGACCATGGTGAGCCGGGGTCTCGTCCAGCCGGTGGCGAGCGCCCTCGGAGACGGCGCCCTGTACCGCCATCTGCGGCGCAGCGTCGTCGACTTCGACACCGCGGACCGCTTCACGGACCGCCTGGACGCGGCCGGCTTCGACACGGTGCGGGCCCTGCCGCTGCCCGGATGGCAGACGGGCATCACCCACACCTTCGTCGCCCGGCGCCCGGAGACCGCGCGATGACCGGCGCGGCACGGCCGCCCGCCGCCCGCCGCGGGCGGGACCGGCGCGCCCGCGTCCTGCCCGGCCCCGCGGGACGGCGCCGCATCGACGGCGCCCGCCCCAGCACCGCCGTCGTCGGCGGCGGCATCGCCGGGCTGGCCGCCGCCACGGCCCTGGCCGAGCGCGGCGTGGCCGTCACGCTGTACGAACGCCTGCCCTACCTCGGCGGACGGGTCGGAGGCTGGCCGACCCGCCTGCGGGACGGCACCGCGGCGACCATGAGCCGGGGCTTCCACGCCTTCTTCCGCCAGTACTACAACCTGCGCGGGCTGCTGCGCCGTACCGACCCCGCCCTGGAGCGGCTGACCGGACTGCCGGACTACCCGCTGCTGCACGGCAGCGGGACGCGGGACGGCTTCCGGCACGTGCCGCGGACCCCGCCGTTCAGCGCCCTCGGCTTCGCCCTGCTCAGCCCCTCCTTCGGACTGCGGGACCTGGGCGCCATGGACCCGGTCGCCGCCATGCCCCTGTTCGACGTCCGCGTCCCCGACGTCTACGCACGCCTCGACGGCATCAGCGCCCACGACTTCCTGGACGCCGTCCGCTTCCCGGAGAAGGCCCGCCACCTGGCCTTCGAGGTGTTCTCCCGGAGCTTCTTCGCCGACCCGCGGCAGCTGTCGGCGGCGGAGCTGGCGCTGATGTTCCACATCTACTTCCTCGGCTCCGCCGAGGGCCTGCTGTTCGACGTGCCCCGCGCCCCCTTCCCGGACGCCCTGTGGAACCCGCTCGCCGACTACGTGGAGCGGCACGGCGCCCAGGTGCGCACCGGCACGCCCGTCGAGCACATCGAGCCGGCCCGGGACGGCGGGTACCGGATCACCACCGACGGCGACGAGACGCCGTACGACAGCGTCGTCCTCGCCCTGGACGCCGCCGGACTGCGCTCCCTCGTCGCCCGCTCGGACCGGCTCGGCGACGCCCCCTGGCGCGAGCGCGTCGCACGGCTGCGCACCGCCCCGCCGTTCCTGGTCAGCCGCCTGTGGCTGGACCGGCCCGTCGCGCCCGACCGGCCCGGCTTCCTCGGGACCAGCGGCTTCGGCACGCTGGACAACATCAGCGTCCTGGAACGCTGGGAGGACGAGGCCGCCCGGTGGGCCGCGCGCACCGGAGGGTCGGTCGTGGAACTCCACGCCTACGCGGTTGCGCCCGAGGCGGCCCGGGACGTCGAGGAGAAGCGCCTCGTCGACCAGCTGCACCGCGTCTACCCGGAGACGCGCGCGGCCACGGTGGTCGACGCCCGCCACGAGTGGCGGGCGGACTGCCCCCTGTTCCCGGTGGGCGGCTACCCGGACCGGCCGACCGTGCGCACCCCCGATCCGCGCCTGGTGGTGGCGGGCGACCTGGTGCGCGGCGAACTGCCCGTGGCGCTGATGGAACGGGCGGCGACGACCGGGTTCCAGGCCGCCAACGCCCTGCTGGAGCAGTGGGGGGTGCGGGGCCAGACCCTGTGGACGGTGCCGGACCGCGGCCGCAACGCCCTGCTCCGGGGCCTGGCGAGGTGGGCGAGCGGGTGATCGGGCGCGCCGGGGCGGCACCGGCCGGGCCCGGGTCAGGCGGGTGGCACGAGGGTCACCTCACCGCCCAGGCGGGACCCGGTGGTGTCGGCGTACAGCGTCGTCTCGCCGTCGGACCACCGCACGACCAGGTCGTTGGTGCGGTGGTCGCCGGTGAAGTCGCCCGTGGCCAGGACCGTGCCGTGCGTCCACAGCCCGTTGGGCTTCCGGATACGTGACGTGCTGCCGAGACCGGAGGCGGTGGTGCCCGCGTAGGTGTCGAGTTCTCCGTTCCTCCACCGCACCAGCAGGTCCCAGACGCGGCGGCCGGAGAACTCGCCGCCGGTCACCAGCGAAGCCTTCTGCCAGGTCGCGCCGGGGCCCGACAGCTGGTGCCTCCGGCCGAAGGTGCCGGCGCCGACACCGGTGTGGAGGGTCAGCCCGCCGTCGGCCCAGCGGACGACCAGGTCACCGACCCGGCCCGAGTCCCCGAAGCGGCCCGCCGCGAACTGGACCGCCTTCCGCCAGGCGCCGCCGGGTCCGGCCATCAGGGTGCCGGCCCGGTCCAGGCCCAGGTCGCCGACGTCCGGGTAGAGCCTCACCTCGCCGTCCGCCCAGCGGACCAGCAGGTCGAACCGGTCCGATCCGGTGAAGTCGCCCGCGGTGATCGTCCGCGCGTCCGCCCAGCGGGAGTTCTTCGCCAGCAACTGCCGCTCGCGCACGAAGTGGCCGTCGCCGTCGCCGGTGTACAGGGTCGTCCTGCCGTCGTCCCGCACCACGATCAGGTCACTGCGGCCGGTGCCGTCGAAGTCGCCCGCGGCCAGCAGCCTGGCGTGCCTCCAGGACGCGCCGAACCCCATGCTGTACGGCAGGGGCGGCTGCGTGTAGGGGCCGTGGTCGGGGTTGGCGCCCTGCTGGGCGTCGTCGTAGAGCTGGAAGAAGCGGTCGCCGTACAGCGGGCTGTAGGTGATCTCGTTGTACCGCGGATCCGTGGGGGGCACGGCGGGGCCGCCCCCGTTGTAGCCGCCCACGTTGCCGATGATGGTGCCGGTGTCGCCGGAGGCGTCGAACCGGGAGAACCAGGGGCCGCCGGACACCCCGCCCCACATGCCCCCGCAGGTGATCCGCATCTGGTAGTAGCCGGGGAGCGCGGCCGTCGTGGTGACGCCCGGGCAGCGCAGCGCCTGGTCCTGCGGGTTGTGCGCGACCTTCGGATAGCCGATCACCGTCACCTTGTTGGCGAATCCGGGCGTGCGGGCCAGGGTGTTGCCGCCCACGACGTCCTGCACCTCGCGCGTTCCGTTCGGCTGCAGGGCCGCGAAGGCGAAGTCCAGGTCGGAGTTCGTGCTCGTGTCCGACGCGTACCTCTTGTCACGGAACCACTGCCGGACCGCCCACACGCCGTACGGCTGCTGGGCCGCGGACTTGGTGGAGTCGTAGTCGGGCACGAACATCGCGTGCTGCCCGACGCAGTGCCCCGCGGTCAGGACCAGGTCGTGGCCCGTGCTGCGCACCACGGCGGCCGAGCAGCTGTGACCGCGCGGGCCCCCGCCGGTGTCGAAGAGCGTGCCGACGGACTTGATGCCCGCGAAGTGCCGGCCCGTGATCCCGGCGGAGGACGGTCGCCCGGCCGCGGTCCAGCCCTTCGGTGGGGCGGTACGGCCGGAGGGGTCGGTGGCCGCGGCCATGCGCTCCCTGGTCCAGAAGCGGGCGGCGGCCTCGGCCGTCCAGGCGCCGTCGGCGGCCGGCGTGGGCACGGCGGCAGCGGGGGGACCGGCCGGGCGCCGGGCCGCGGGGGCCGCGCGGTGCGGGGCCTCCGGCGCGTGCGGTACCGGCGCGCCGGGTGGCACCGGGGCCGCCGTGGCGGGCCGGGCCGTCGCGGTGTGACCCGGCAGCAGGGCGGCGGCGCTCAGCGCCGCGACGGCACCGAGCCGGATGCGTGTGACGAGCACGTGCTACTTCTCCAAGAGGCAGATCGAAACAGGGCCGGACTGGGGCGGGAAGCGCGGCCGCTCACCGCAGCCTGGGGGAGCCCAGGAGCATGCCGGTGCCGCACACCTGCATCCGCTCGGCGTGCCCGCGCGCGTCGGACAGCCGCAGGAGGGAGCCGTCGTGCGCGTGCGGGGGCCGTACGGAGACGCTGGGGGTGGTGTCGGCCGGGAGACGGCAACTGCCGTCCGGCAAGGGGGACGCCGCGTAGAAGACCGGGAACTCCAGGGTGTGGCCCGGGTGGAGCTCCACCCGGACCGGTCCGGCCCCCCGCTCCGGCCGGGCCGGGACGTCCGGGCCCTTGCCCACGTAGACGTCCAGCTCCGGGTAGCCGTCGAAGGCGCACCTCCGGGCGCCCCGGAGCGTGGCGCCGAGCGTGGCCGCCGGGTGGTGCGGCCTGCCCGGGAGACGGGTCAGCCGCCAGCTCAGCTGGGCCGTCCGGCAGGCGGCCGGCCGGGCTCGCGCCGGTGCGGCTGCGGCGCCGTCCCGGCCGCAGCCGACCGCGGCCAGCACTACCGCCAGTCCGGCCGCCGCGACCGCCGTGGTCCGCGTCGACATCGGCCTTCCCCCTCGGCGAGGCTCTCCTGCGGGACCCGGGTGGCACCGCACCTGCCTCACGCACAGCCAGATGCCGCCAGGCCGGGGGAGGTTCCACCGGCCCGGGAGTCCGCGACGGCCGGGCACTGTCGGACCCGGTCGGTACGGTCGGCCCATGAGAGCCAACGGAACGTTCACCGTCAAAGCGTTCGTCCCCGCAGAGCTGACGCCGGAACCGGCCGTGCCCACCGGGCTGCCGGTAGGGGTGGCGACGATGGAGAAGCACTTCGAGGGCGAGGTCGCCGGCCGTTCGGCGACCCTGTTCACCGCCGCGTTCGACCAGGCGGTCGGCGTGGGCACCTACGTGGCCATGGAGTCCTTCGAAGGATCGCTGCACGGCCGGAGCGGCGCCTTCAACTTCGTCCACTCGGCGACGACGACCGGCACCGACCGCACCGCGGAGTTCTTCACCGTCGTCCCCGCGAGCGGCACCGGGGACCTGACCGGGATCACCGGCGCGGGCGGCATCGCGGTCGACGCCGACGGCACCCACCGGATCTGGTTCGACTACGAGATCGGCTGAGCCGGCGACGCACCGCCCGCCTCGCCGACCGGGGCGGGCGGGAGGGCGCACCATGGATCTCGTGGTGGCCCGGTGCCCGGGATGCCGGGCGCGGACGTGCCCCGCCCGGCGCGTCCCCCTGGCCGCCCGGGGTTCCGTGCCGCATCGTGGACGGGGAGCGTGTGCGATGAGCCGAGCGAAGCAGCGTCCGGAGCAGCCGGACCTCGACGACGACAGGGGACCGGGCCCGAGCGGGCTGATGGACCTGCTGGCGGTCGCCGCGGTGCTGCTGGAGGCCGACGGCAGGATCGACATGTGGAGCCCGCAGGCGGAGGAACTGTTCGGGTACTCCCGCAGCGAGGCGGTCGGGCAGTACGCGGCGCCGCTGCTCCTGCACCCCGAGCACCAGGACAGGGCGATCAGGCTGTTCGCCGAGGTGATGGAGACCGGCCGGGGCTGGGCGGGCGCCTTCCCCGTCCGGACCAGGGAGGGCGGCACCCGGCTGGTCGAGTTCCGCAACATGCGGCTCACGGACAGCCTCGGCGACCACTACGCGCTGGGCCTGGCCACCGACCGGTCCACCCTGCGGCAGGTGGAGCGCAACCTGGCGCTGTCCACCCGGCTGGTCACCCAGGCCCCGATCGGGCTGTCGGTGCTGGACACCGACCTGCGGTACGTGGTCGTCAACCCGGCCCTGGCCGCGATGCACGGCGTCCCCGAGGCCGACCACGTCGGCCGCAGCTTCCGCGAGATCCTCTCCGGCCCGTGGTTCCTGCCCGCCGAGGCCGCCATACAGAAGGTCCTGTCGACCGGCGTCCCGGTGGTCGACCAGCAGGTGGTGGGCCGTACGGCCGCCGACCCCGGCCACGAGCACGCCTGGGCCGTGTCGATCTACCGGCTGGAGGACCACCTCGGGCACGTTCTGGGCGTCGCCAACGTCGTCGTCGACGTCACCGACCGCTACCAGGCGGCCAAGCAGGCCGACCGGGCCCAGCGGCGGCTGCGCCTGATGGCCACCGGCTCGGCCCGCATCGGCACCACCCTGGAGGCGGAGCGGACGGCGGGGGAACTCGCCGACGTCCTCGTGCCCGCCCTGGCCGACTTCGTCGCCGTCGACCTGCTCGACCCCTTCCTGCGCACGGGCCGCACGGACATCGGCGAGGAGCCGGCGCTGTTCCGCGCCCTCGCGGTGAAGGCCGCCCACCCCACGGACGCCGCCGAGGCGCCCGCCCGGCCGGGCACCCTCACGACCTACCACGCCGACCACCCGGCGGCCCGCTGCATCCGCACCCACCGCCCCGTCCTGATCAGCCACCTGCGCGGCGGCGACCTCGACCGCATCGCCACCGACTCCGACGCCGCCCGCCGGCTCGCCGAGGCCGGTGTCCACACCGACATGGCGGTGCCCCTCATCGCCCGCGGGCAGACCATCGGCGTCATGGGCCTGGCCCGCGCCCGCAACCCCGCGCCCTTCGACGAGGACGACCTCGCCCTCGCCTGCGAACTGGCCTCCGTCGCCGCGCTGAGCATCGACAACGCCGTGCTGCACCAGCACATCCGCAGCGCCGCCGAGACCCTCCAGCGCAGCCTGCTGCCGCGGCTCTCGCCCCGCCATCCCGGTCTGGAGGTCGCCGCCCGCTACCGGCCGGCGACGGCGTTCAGCGAGGTGGGCGGCGACTGGTACGACGTGATCGCGCTCGACGGCGACCGCACCGCCCTCATCGTCGGCGACGTCATGGGCAGCGGAATCCCGGCCGCGACCACCATGGGCCGGCTGCGCACCGCCACCTCCACCCTCGCCGACCTCGACCTCGACCCGGCCCGGATCCTCACCCACCTCGACCGGATCACGCACGGCCTGGACCCCTACATCGCCACCTGCGTGTACGCGGTCTACGACCCGCACCGCGCCCGGTTGCAGGTGAGCTCCGCCGGCCATCTGCCCCCGGTGATGGTGCGCGCGGGCAGGCCGCCCGAGCTGCTCGACCTGCCCACCGGCACCCCGCTCGGAGTGGGCGGCGTGCCCTTCGCGACCACCTCCCTCGACCTGGCGCCCGGCGACGCACTGATCCTCTACACCGACGGGCTGGTCGAGACCCGCCACGACCCCATCGACGCGCGCCTGGCCGACCTCCTGCGCCTGCTGGCACGGCCGGACCGCTCCATCGAGGAGACCTGCGACCGGCTCCTGCGGCAGCTGCGGCACCCGGCCGGACACGACGACGTGGCGCTCCTCATCGCCCGCGCACAGCCGCTGGAGGCGTGATGCCACGGGGCGCGCGGGCTCGCCCGCCGACGCGGAAAGTCACCTCCTGAAAAGGCAGTTGACGCCGGTGCACGGGCATGCCCCTGCCGGGGCCGTCCGTGCGATGATCAAGGCACCCCGCAGCCCGGGCACACCCCACGGAACGGAAGGACACGAACCCATGACGACCGAGGCGGTCCCGGAGGCAGCGGACCCGGAGCACGCGCGCATCCCCGGCACCGCCGCCGGCGGCACCGTCATCCTGCTCAACGGCACGTCCAGTTCCGGCAAGTCCAGCATCGCGCGGGCGCTGCTCGGCCTCCTCGACGGCACCTGGTTCCACATGCCGGTCGACGCCTTCCACGGGCTGCGCGGCGGCAACCCCCTGGCCGGGCAGGGCCTCCAGGAGGAGATCGACCGCACCGTCAAGGGGTTCCACCGCGCCGTCGCCGGGATGGCCGCGGGAGGCAACAACCTCGTCGTGGACCATCCGCTCAGCCGCCGCTGGCGCCTGCTGGACCTCCTCGACCTGCTCGTGCCCGAGGACACGGTCCTGGTCGGGGTCCGCTGCCCGCTGCCCGAACTGGAGCGCCGTGAGCGCGAGCGCGGCGACCGGCAACCGGGCCTCGCCGCGCAGCAGTTCGACCACGTTCACGCCCACGAGGTGCACGACCTGGACGTGGACACCAGCCTGCTCTCGCCCGAGGAGTGCGCCCTGCGCATCCGGGACTTCCTGCCCGGCCGGCCCCGGCCCACCGCGTTCGAGAGGCTGGGCGTCACGCTCCGTACCGCCCGCCGGGCCGAGCCGTCGCACCTGGGGGTGTGAACGCCGAGCGTCGGCCGGTCACGCGTTCCGGAAGACCTCCTTGCTCACTTCGGCGGGACTCCGGAACTTCTTCTTCCCGAGGTGTGCGAGGCGGTCGGTGATCTCCTTGGGCGCGTGGTTGTCCTCGGCGACCTTCCGCAGCCGGTCCGAGTCGGCCGGGTACTCCGCACCGGACAGGGCTTTCTGCAGGTCTGTGGGGCTGACAGCCGCCATGGTTCCTCCAGGGCGGTAGGGGTTCTCGTTCCGGACTCGTCAGGTACCCGGCTCGTCCGGGCGGATTCACCTTGTTTGTCCGGTTGTGGCTCCTCCGGTGGGCGGGTACTCGCCAGGCTTCGGCACACCGGCATCCGACCGACACGGAGGCACCGATGAGCGAGCAGACCCCGTCCCAGGCCGAGGGTGAGCGGGAGCCGGACGACACGCGACCGTCCCCGCCGCGCACCACGCCGTCGCAGGCCGAGGGTGAGGACTTCGACGAGGACGACGACGGCGGCGGAACCGGCGAGGGCCGGTGACGGCCCGACCCGGCGCCCGGCGCCTCCACGAGAACCGCCCACGACGGACATCGCGCGGACGCCGGCTCTCCCCGGGATCCTCATGCATGCCGCAGACCCCACCGGGTACGCGAGGCGGAGCACGCCCGGGCCACGCCCTCCGCGTGGCCGTACGACCGCAGCTACCTGGGGATCTGCCATGGAGACACCCGCATACGACGACCATCTGCCGACGCCCGCCCAGCAGGCGCTCGACGCGCTGGCCGTGAACGCCGAGGACCAGGCCGCCCTGGACACGCTCGCCCACAGCGAGGTGCTCGTCCCGGTGCCGGACGACGCGGTGGACGGAGAGGGCGCCGACGCCTCGACGGTGGCTCTGCCCGTCCTCGAGCAGGCGGGGGGCGACCCCGTCGTCCCCGTGTTCACCTCGGAGGGGACGATGGCCGACCTGCTGCCGTTCGTCTCCCGCTACCGCCTGATCCCGCTCGGCGCACTCGCCTCGCAGTGGCCCGAGGAGGAGCTGTCCCTCGCGATAGACGGCAGCTCGGACCACGGTCTGACGCTGACCTCGCACGGGGTGCGCACGCTGCTGGCCCGCTGAGCCCCGCCGTCGCGGCGGGCCGGCCGTCTAGCCGGCCCGCTCGGCCAGCATGCGCTCCAGGACCTGCCGCTGCAGCGGCAGCACCTCGGCGTACAGCTCGCGCCCCTTGCGCGTGAGCGCGACCCACACCCCGCGCCGGTCCTCCGCGCACACCGAGCGCTCGACCAGGCCCTCCCGCTCCAGCCGGCCGATCAGCCGGGACAGGGCGCTCTGGCTGAGATGCACCCGGCCGACCAGGTTCTGCACCCGGCACTGGTCGCCCTCCCCGGGCGACTCGGAGGCCAGGATGTCCAGCACCTCGAAGTCGCTGGCGCCCAGCCCGTGCGGATGCAGCGCCCGGTCGATCTCGCACATCGTCCGCGCGTGCACCGTGAGGATGTCCCGCCACCGTTCCTCGAGCCGCACGTCGGCCGTCTTGACTGCCATACCCGCACCGTAGCACCGATTCGGCCAATTGTTGAGTGTGCAACTAATTCGGTGTGCGGTGCCCGCCCCGGGCCTCAGGCGGACGGGTCCTGGAGCAGGCCCACCAGGTTCCCGTCGGGGTCCTTGACCGATGCCACGAGCCGGCCGTCGCCGACGTCCCGGACGTCCTGCACCACCTCGGCGCCCGCCGCCAGCAGGGCCGCCAGCCGCTCCCGCAGATCGGTGACGTGCCAGAACGGCACCGGCCCGGTCAGGCCCTGCGCATGACCGTTCGGGTCGAGGCCGACGTCCTGCCCCTCGGCCTTGAAGCCAACGTAGTAGGGCTCGTCCACGAACGGCTCGACCCCCAGCAGGACGGTGAACAGGGCCTTGGCGCGGTCCTTGTCCTTGACGGGGTAGACGATCGTCTGCAGTCCGGCGGTCATGGGACCCACTCCTTCGCGTCGCGTGACCCGACGCGTTCCGCGTCGGTGCTCTCACGCTAGGCGCGGCGAGCCCACCGGGGCTTCTCCGATCCTGACCGGTTCAGGGCGGCCCGTGACGGCCGGCCCGCCGGCGCTCTCAGGTCGAGTCGCGGCGCACCAGTTCCGTCGGGAGGATCACCGCCGACGGGTCCTCGCCGCCGATCTCGGCCAGGAGCACCCGGACCATCTCGTTGCTGATCCGGTCCCAGGGCTGGCGGATGGTCGTCAGCGCCGGGGTCGCGGCCGTCGCCGCGGGGGAGTCGTCGAAGCCGCCGACCGCGATGTCCTCGGGCACCCGGCGGCCCGCCCGGTGCAGGGCCGCGAGCACGCCCTGGGCCATCAGGTCCGAGGCGACGAACACCGCGTCCATGTCGGGCGCCTGCGCCAGCAGCCGCTCCGCGCCCGCCTCGCCGCTGGCCCGGCTGTAGTCGCCGGAGACGACCAGCCGGTCGTCGACCGCGATGCCCGCCTCCGCGAGCACCTCCCGGTAGCCGGCGAGGCGCTCCACGCCGCCGGGCGTGTCCAGCGGGCCGGTGACCACGCCGATCCGCCGCCGGCCCAGCGCCACCAGGTGGCGGACCATGTCCCGGGCGCCGTCCCGGTCGTCGGCGGCCACGTAGCTCACCTTGGAGCCGAGGCCGATCGGCTTGCCGCAGGCCACCAGCGGCACCCCCGCCTCCCGAAGCTCCTCGGCGACCGGGTCGCCGGAGTGGCTGGAGACCAGCAGCACCCCGTCGACGTGCCCGGCCGTGATGTACCGCGTGATGCGGCGCCGCTCGTCCTCGGTGCCCGCCAGCATCAGCAGCAGCGGGATGTCGTGCGCGGCGAGCGCCTGGGTGCAGCCGCGCAGCAGGACGTTGAAGTTGGGGTCCTCGAAGAACCGCTCCTGCGGCTCGGTCAGCAGGAAGCCGACCGAGTCGGAGCGCCCGGTGATGAGCGAGCGGGCGTGCCGGTTCACGACGTACCCGGTCTTCCGGATGGCGGCGTTGACCGCCTCCTGCGCGGCGGGGCTGACGTAGTGGCCGCCGTTGAGCACGCGCGAGACGGTGCCGCGCGAGACGCCCGCCTCGCGCGCCACGTCATGGATCGTCGGCGGTCTGCGCCGGCCCCCCGGATTGCTCATGGTCATGACTTTACGGCCCCGGACAGCAGGTCCAGGCTCCAGAAGCGCTGGACGACCAGGAACAGCGCGATCAGCGGGAGCACCGCGAGGAACGCGCCCGTGATCACCAGCGTGTACAGCGCCGGGGTGTTCGCGCCCTGCTCCAGCAGCGTGTACAGGCCCAGCGTGAGCGGGAACCTCTCGTCGTCACTGAGCATGATGTACGGCAGCAGGAAGTTGTTCCACACCGCGACGAACTGGAACAGGAACACCGTGACCATGCCGGGGATCATCATCGGCAGCGCGATCCGGGTGAAGATCCGCCACTCGCCCGCCCCGTCCATCCGCCCGGCCTCCACCACGTCCGCGGGGACGGCGGCGGCCGCGTAGATCCGCGACAGGTAGACGCCGTACGGCGAGAGGATCTGCGGCAGCAGCACGGACAGGTAGGAGTCGGTGAGGTCGGCCTTCGCCAGCAGCAGGTACTGCGGGATGGCCAGGATCACCGGCGGCATCAGCACGCCCGCGAGCAGGACGTTGAACATCGTCTCGCGGCCCCGGAAGCGGTAGGTCGCGAGCGCGTAGCCGCTGAACGCCGAGACGGCGGTCGACAGCACGGCGCCGAGGCCGGCGTACAGGGCCGAGTTGCCCATCCACTCCCAGTAGATGCCGCCGCGATAGGCGTCGAGGTCCTTCAGGTTGCCGGTGAATCCGGTGCCGGGCAGGAAGGTGAACGTGGAGAACAGTTCGTGCCCGGACTTGGTGGACGCGATCACCACCCAGGCCACCGGCAGCAGCGTGTAGACCGCGCCGAGCAGCAGCGTGACCGTCGGGACCAGGGCGATCCGGCGGCGCAGCGGCGGGCCCTGGGCCGTACCCGGGGTGGTGCCGGCTGCCGGGGCCGCCTTGCGCAGCGCAAGGGAACTCATCGCGCTTCCTCCTGCCTGTTGCGGCGGTTCGCGGCCCGCAGGAAACCGAACGACAGCGCCAGGGTGACCAGGGCGATCAGGGTCGCCTCGGCTGCCGCCGCGTAGATGTCGCCCCGGCCGAAGGCGTCCTGGTACACCTTCATCAGTGGGCTCCAGGTCGTGTTGACGGAGTTGGTGAGCGGCTTGAGGGTGGTCGGCTCGTTGAACACCTGGAGCGTCGCGATGATCGAGAAGAAGAAGGTGAGCACCAGCGACGGCGCCACCATGGGGATCTTGATCCGCAGCGCGATCTGCAGCGGGGTGGCGCCGTCCAGCCTCGCCGCCTCGTACACCTCGGCCGGGACGGCCCGCAGCGAGGTGTAGATGACGATCATGTTGAAGCCGGTGCCGCCCCACACCGCGATGTTCGACAGGGCGAGGTAGAGCGGGCCGCCGTCCAGCAGGTCGGGCTGGGGCAGGCCGAGCTTGCCGAGCACGAAGTAGAAGGGGCTGACGTCCGGCAGGTACAGGAAGCCCCACAGCAGTGCGGCCACCACACCGGGGACGGCGTACGGCAGGAAGATGGCGAGCCGGGTGAACGGGGCGAGCCGCACCCTGTCGGTGTCGAGCATCAGCGCGAACAGCAGGGCGAGGCCGAGCATCACCGGGACGACGACGCAGCCGTAGCCGAGCACGCGCAGCGCGCCGTGCAGCAGCTCGCTGTCCCGGAAGGCCCCGGTGTAGTTCTCGAAGCCGGCCCAGACCTCGCGGCGGGCGCCGGAGCCGAGGCCCAGGCCGGAGACGTGCACCTTGCGGAAGCTGAGCCAGACGGCGTAGCCGATGGGCAGCGCGAAGAAGAGCGCGAAGAGGAGCGCGGCGGGGAGGAGGAAGCCGTACGGGGCCCCCTTGACCCCGTACGGCCTCCGGCTTGCGGAGCTGCTCACCGGGAGACCTCGAAGCCCTGCTTCGTCATGTCGGCGACCGTGTCGTCCTGCATCTTCCGCAGGGCGGCGCCGAAGTCGGACCTGTCCTTCGCGGCGGCGCCGAAGGCGTCCTTGAAGGACGTGTAGGCGACGTTCACGTTCGGGCCCCACGCGGACGGCGCGGTGGTCTTCGCGATCTCGGCGGCCTTGGTGTAGAAGTCCGCCTGGTTCGAGAAGTAGGCCGGCGGGTTGGAGAAGGCGCCGCTGAGCTGGGCGGAGGTGGACGCCGGGTAGATGCCGCTCTCCTTGGCCAGCGCGTTGAGGGCGTCACCGTCGGTGTTCAGCCACGCGGCGAACTTCGCCGCGGCCGCCTGGTGCGCGGAGTCGGTCGTGACGGCCGTGGAGGAGCCGCCCCAGCTGCCGGTGACGTCCTGGTCGAGCGACCACTGGGGGAGCGGCGCCATGGCCCACTTGCCCTTGGTGTCCGGGGCGGCGGTGGTCAGCGTGCCCGGCGCCCACACCGCGCTGACCCAGGCGATCTGCTTGCCGGTGTCGAGCGCCTTGTTCCAGGCCGGGGTGTACATCGGCTGGTTGTCGACGACGCCCTCCTTGACGAGGCCGCCCCAGAACCGGGCGACCTTCCGGGTGGCCGCGTCGTCGATCGCGACCTTCCACTTGTCGCCGGAGGTGGTCCACCACTTCGCGCCGGCCTGCTGGGCGAGACCGGCGAACAGGCCCGAGTCGTTGGCGGAGAACGTGGTCAGGTCCTTGTCCGGCGCCTTCTTCTTCAGCGCGCGGGCGGTCTCGGCGAACTGCTCCCAGGTGGCCGGCACCTTCAGGCCGTACTTCTTGAACAGGTCGGCGCGGTAGTAGAACATCATCGGGCCGATGTCCTGCGGCACCGCGTAGACCGCGTCCGTGCCCAGCGTGGTCTGCTGCCAGACGCCGTCGGCGAACCTCCCCTTGACGTCGCCGACCTCCCTGGATATGTCGGCCAGCGCGTCGTTGCTGACCAGGGTCGGCAGCGCCTGGTACTCGGCCTGGACCAGGTCGGGGGCCTTCTTCGCCTTGTGCGCCGTGAGGATCTTGGTGACCAGCGTGTCGCCGGAGGCCTGCTTCTTCACCGTGACGGTGATCCGGTCCTTCCTGCCCGGCCCCTTGTTCCACAGGTCGACGACCTTGTCCATGCCGGGCGCCCAGGTCCAGTACGTCAGCGAGACGGGGCCCGACTCGGCCTTGCCGCCGTCCTCGGAACCGCAGGCGGCGAGCGTGGTGGCGCCGAGCGAGACGGCGACGGCGGTAGTCACGAGGCGGCGGCGCTTCGTGTGCGGCATGGATCTCTCCCCTGACCTGGGTCCCCGCCCACTGCGGGGACCTGCCATGCAAGATGTGAACGCTCACAGACCCGGCACTCCGCCCCTCGCGGAGCCGTGTCCTGGTCTGTGAGCGTTCACAGTAGAGAAACATCCCGGACACTTGTCAATGGTTGTTGCTGTGCGGTTATGTTGGGCTCGCGCCGCCGATGATGTGTGTGCACGTTCCCAAATGATCGACCCAACGGGAGACATCCAATGCCGGACACCAGCCCCCGGGGCCTGACCAGACTCGCCTTCGGCGGGGACTACAACCCCGAGCAGTGGCCGGAGAGCGTCTGGCAGGAGGACGTCCGGCTGATGCGGGAGGCCGGCGTCACCATGGTCAGCGTCGGGATCTTCTCCTGGGCCCTGCTGGAGCCCGCACCCGGCGCGTACGACTTCGGCTGGCTGGACCGGGTCCTCGACCTGCTGCATTCCCACGGCATCCGGGTCGACCTCGGCACGCCCACCGTGGCGCCGCCCGCCTGGTTCTACCGGGCGCACCCCGAGGCGCTGCCGGTGACCGCGGAGGGCATGCGCCACGAGTTCGGCTCGCGCGGCGCGATCTGCCACGGCAACGCGGACTACCGCGCCGCCGCCGCGGCCATCACCACCCGGCTCGCCGAACGCTACGGAAGCCATCCGGCGCTCGCCATGTGGCACGTCCACAACGAGTACGGCGTCCCCGTCTCGGCCTGCTACTGCGACTCCTGCGCCGCCCACTTCCGCCGCTGGCTCGCCACCGCGTACGGCACCGTCGACGCGGTCAACGAGGCCTGGGGCACCGCCTTCTGGGGCCAGCACTACACCGGACTCGAGCAGATCAACCCGCCCCGGGCCACCCCGACCGTCGGCAACCCCGGCCAGGCCCTGGACTACAGGCGGTTCACCGACGCCACCATCCGCGAGAACTTCCGTATGGAGCGCGACATCCTGCACCGCCTCTCCCCGGGCGTGCCGGTGACGACCAACTTCATGACCGCGCTCAGCCAGTGCGACTCCCTGGACTACTGGGCCTGGGGCCGCGAGGTCGACCTCGTCACCAACGACCACTACCTGATCACCGACGGCCGCCGCACCCACGTCAACCTCGCCATGGCCGCCGACCTCACGCGCTCGGTCGCGGGCGGCGCCCCCTGGCTGCTGCTGGAGCACTCCACCTCGGGCGTCAACTGGCAGCCGCGCAACCCCGCCAAGGCCCCCGGCCAGATGGCCCGCAACTCCCTCGCGCACGTCGCGCGCGGCTCCGAGGGCGCCATGTTCTTCCAGTGGCGCCAGTCCCGGCGGGGCGCCGAGAAGTTCCACTCCGCGATGCTGCCGCACGGCGGCACCGACACCCGCGTCTGGCGCGAGGTCGTCGAACTCGGCGCGTCGGTCGACTCGCTGAGCACCCTGCGCGGCACCCGGACCGAGGCCGACGCGGCCATGGTCTGGGACTGGCAGTCCTGGTGGGCGCAGAACCTGTCCTGGCGCCCCAGCGAGGACCACGACGCCCGCGAGCGCGCCGACTCCTTCTACGAGGTCCTCTACGACCGTCACCTCACGGTCGACTTCGCCCACCCCGAGGCCGACCTGTCCGCCTATCCCCTGGTCGTCGTGCCGGCGCTGTACCTGACCACGGAGGCGGCCGGGCGCAACCTCACGGAGTACGTCCGCGACGGCGGCACGCTCGTCGTGTCGTACTTCTCCGGCATCGTCGACGAGCACGACGCCGTGCACGAGGGCGCCTACCCGGGCGCGCTGCGGGACGTGCTGGGCCTGACCGTGGAGGAGTTCTCGCCGCTCCTGCGGGACGACCGGGTGCGCCTGACCGGGCCCGACGGCGAGGAGCCCACCGGGGACGTGTGGACGGAGTTCGTGGTGCCGCGCGGCGCCGAGACCGTGTGGACCTACGCCGACGGGCTGACGGCGGGCCGCCCGGCCGTCACCCGGCACCGCTTCGGCCGGGGCACCGCCTGGTACGTCTCCACCCGCCTCGACACACGCGGCCTGGACGCCGTCATCGGCCGGGCCGCCGACGACGCGCGGATCGCCCCGCGCGCGGACCTGCCCCGGGACGTGGAGGTCGTGCGCCGCAGCGGGGAGCAGGGCAGCTATCTCTTCGCGATCAACCACACCGCCGCCGACGCCAAGGTGCCGCTGGACGGACCCGGCACCGAGCTGCTGACGGGCGAACGCGCCGCGGGCCGCCTGGCGGTCCCGGCGGGGGCCGTCCGGGTCGTACGACTCGACGGCTGAGCCGGCTCCCCTCCGCCCGCGAGTGCCACGAGAGCCGCGGGCGGAGGGGCTCTCCTCCGGGCCCGCCGGAGGACACCCCACCCAGTTACGTCGAAGGGACGACGGACGACGATGTTCCATCCCAGACGCACCATCAGGGTCCTGCTGCTGCCGCTCGCGGCCGGTCTCGCCCTCACCGCCCTGCCCGCCCAGACCGCCGAGGCCGCGAGCACCCTCACCAACGGCGGGTTCGAGTCCGACGGCACCGGCACGGCCACCCCGGCCGGCTGGTCGGAGTACGGCGACAACGGCGCCTCGTACACCGAGTCCGGCGGCCACGGCGGCAGTTACCGCCTGAGCCACTACGCGTCCAGCGCCTACAAGGTGGAGACGTACCAGTACCTGTCCGGACTGGCGAACGGCGCGTACGTCCTGTCCGCCTGGGTCCGCTCCAGCGGGGGGCAGAAGGCCGCCTACATCGCCGTGAAGAACTGCGGGAGCACGGAGCAGCGCACCGACCTGCCGGTCTCGTCCAGCGGGTGGATCCGCATCGTCACGCCCGTCAAGGTGACCGACAACCAGTGCACCGTCAGCATCAACAGTGACGCGAACGCCGGCAACTGGATCAACGTGGACGATCTGACCTTCACGTCCGGTACCAGTGGTACGTCCATCCATGGTGCCGACATCTCCTCCCTCGCCAAGAGCGAGGCCAAGGGCGGCGTCTACCGGACGAGTTCCGGCACCACCGGGGACGCGGTCACCCTCCTGCGCGACGCGGGCATGAACTACGCCCGGCTGAAGGTCTGGGTGAACCCGGCCGACGGCTTCAACGACAAGGCGCACGTGCTCGCGACGGCCAGGCGAATCAAGGCGGCCGGCATGAAGCTGCTGGTCGACTTCCACTACTCCGACACCTGGGCCGACCCCGGCAAGCAGACCAAGCCGGCCGCGTGGGCGGGGTACTCCTACAGCCAGTTGAAGACCGACGTGTACACCCACACGTACGACGTCCTGGGCGCGCTCAAGGCCCAGGGCACCACCGCCGACATGGTCCAGGTGGGCAACGAGATCAACGGCGGCATGCTGTGGTCCGAGGGATCGACGGACAACTGGACCCAGCTCGCCGGGCTGCTCAACTCGGGCTACGACGCCGTCAAGGCGGTCAATCCGTCCACCGTCGTCGCGCTGCACCTGGCCAAGGGCGGGGACAAGGCCGGCACGGAGTGGTGGTTCGACAAGGCGGTCGCGAACGGCGTCCGGTTCGACGCGATCGGCCTGTCGTACTACGGCTACTGGCACGGCCCGCTCTCCGACTTCCAGACCACTCTGGACGACGCGGCCGCCCGCTACGGCAAGCCGGTGTTCGTGGCCGAGACCGCCTACCCGTTCCGTCTCGACAGCGACGACTCGCTGACCAACCAGATCGACACCACCGGTGAACTGGTCGCGGGCTACCCGGCGACGGTGGCCGGACAGACCAGGTGGATGAACGACGTGGCGAGCATCGTCGAAGCCGTCCCCGACCACCGTGGTCTCGGCGTCTTCTACTGGGAGGCGACCTGGACCGCCGTCACGGGCAACGGCTGGGACCCGGCCGACGCCTCCTCCGGCAACGGCTGGGAGAACCAGGCCCTGTTCGGCTACGACGACAGGGCGCTCTCCTCCATGTCGTGGTTCGGCCACCGCTGAACCACCGCGGACAGGGGCCCGGCCGCAGGGGGACGGCCGGGCCCCTCGCGCTTTCCCGGTACGGGCCGGCCCGGCGGCCGTCCGGTACCGGACAACGGCCGGGGAGTCCGGTACGCGGCGGCACCGGCTGCGCCACAGTGGGAACCGGGAACACGGCGCCCGCGCAGGCCCGGGACGGAGGCGGTACGGATGACGGGGACGCCTTCGGGCAGCACGCGGCAGACCATCCTGCACTGGCTCAGGGACCCGGCGGCCCACTTCCCGGCCGGGCGCCGTCGCGGCGACCCCGCCGCGAACGGCGTCACCGCGCGGGCCGTGGCCGCCAAGCTGGGCGTGCCCCGCCGGACCGCCGCCGCCCACCTCGACCTCCTCGCCCGCCTGGGCCTCCTGCGCACCCGCCGGATACGCTGCCGTACCCACTACCGGCGCGACGAGGTCCGCATCGCCGAGGTGTCCCGGTTGTTCGAGAAGGGGTGGTGAGCAGTACATGACCACGAGACTCGTCCCGCTGCACTGTGTCGGACTCGGCGGCCGCGGCCCCGAGGACGTGGTGGCCGACCCCGGCGGCGGCGTCCTGACCGGGACGGCGGACGGCCGCATCCTGCGCGTGCGTGGCCTCGCGGACCCGGACACGGCCCGCGCGGAGACACTCGCCGACACCGGGGGCCGCCCCCTCGGCCTCGAACTCCTCCCGGACGGCGGCCTGCTGGTGTGCGACGCCGAACGCGGCCTGCTGCGTGTCGAACCCTCGGGCGGCGCGGTCCGGGTCCTCGCCGGCTCGGTGGCGGGGGAGCCCCTGCGGTTCTGCAGCAACGCCGTGGCCCTGGACGACGGCAGCGTGTACTTCACGGTCTCCAGCCGCCGTTACCCCCTGGCCCAGTGGATCGGCGACATCGCCGAGCACACCGGCACCGGGCGCCTGCTGCGGCTGCCGCCCGGCGGCGGCGCCCCCGAAGTCCTCCTGGACGGACTGCAGTTCGCCAACGGCATCGCCCCGAGCGCCGACGGAGGCTTCCTGGTGATCGCCGAGACCGGCGCCTGCCGGCTCACCCGCTACCACCTCACCGGCCCGCGCGCCGGCCGGTCCGAACCCTTCGCGGCCCTGCCGGGCATGCCGGACAACCTCTGGCGCGACCGCGCCGGCGGCCCGATCTGGGTCGCCCTGGCCGCACCGCGCATCCCCCCGCTGGATCTGCTGCACCGCGCCCCGGCCGCCCTGCGGCGCGCCGCCGCCCGCGTCGCCGTGCGCGCCCCGTTCCGGCCGGGCGGCACCATCGGTGTCATGGCCCTGGACGACCGGGGCCGCACCGTCCACCACCTCACCCGGCGCGGCTCCGGCTACCGCATGGTCACCAGCGTCTGCGCGGCGGACGGCCACCTGGTCCTCGGCAGCCTCTGGGAGCCGGGCCTCGCGGTCTGTGCGGGTCCGGGCGCCGGCTGACCCGGCGGTACCCTGGTGCGCGGCCGCGATCACCCGTACGGGCGGGCCGAAGGAGACGTACGCGCGGCGTACCCGGGCGCCCGTCGCCGCGGCCCGCCGTCCGCACCGGCTGCTCGCGCGCACCCGGACGTAGCCGACCGCCGTACGACCGGGCATAGTAAGACTGTCTACAGCACTGTCGACCAACCTCTCCCCAGAACTGGATCCCATGAGCGCCATCTCCGTCGGTCAGGCCGTCGTCCTCGGAGTAGTCGAGGGGGTGACCGAGTTCCTCCCCGTGTCCTCCACCGGCCACCTCAAGATCGCCGAGGGCCTCATGGACATCCCCGTCGACGACAAGTCCGTCGTCGGGTTCTCCGCCGTCATCCAGGTCGGTGCCATCGCCGCCGTGCTCGTGTACTTCTTCAAGGACATCAAGCGGATCGTTTCCGCCTGGTTCCGCGGCCTGACCAACCGCGAGGAGCGCTACCACCACGACTACAAGTTCGCCTGGTGGGTGATCTACGCCACGATCCCGATCGTCGTGGTCGGTCTTGCCGCCAAGCCGCTGATCGAGGGCCCCCTCGCCTCGCTCTGGGTGGTCGGCGGATCGCTGATCGTCGGCTCGGGTGTGATGTGGGCGGCCGACCAGATGGGCCGGCACAAGCGCGGTGAGGACGACACCTCCCTCAAGGACGCCATGTGGGTCGGCTGCTCGCAGATCCTCGCCCTGCTCTTCCCCGGCTTCTCCCGGTCCGGCGCGACGATGTCCACCGCGCTCATCCTCGACCTCGACCGCGTCGCCGCCACCCGCCTGTCGTTCTTCCTCGGCATCCCGGCCCTGACCGGCGCCGGCATCTACGAGCTGAAGGACGCCCTCGGTGCCGGTGTGGGCGCCGCCCCGCTGGCCGTCGGCACGGTCGTGTCCTTCGTCGTCGCCTACGCCTCCATCGCCTGGCTGCTGAAGTTCGTCGCCAAGCACTCCTTCAACGCCTTCGTCGTCTACCGGCTCATCGCCGGCGCGGCGATCCTCGGCCTGTGCGCGGCCGGCGTGGTCAACGCCTGAGCGAACCTCCTGATCACCCACGGGGTGCGGTGCCTGCACGCGGGCGCCGCACCCCGTGGGCGTTCTCCCGTCTTGACAGCCCCGCCCCGCAGCCCGCAGGATCACTCCCGTGAACCTGTCAGACAGCCAGACAGGTGGTGCGGTCCCGCGGCGCGTCAGCGCGATGGAAGCGGTGCTCGGCCACCTCCGCGGCGCCATCGAGCGCGGCGAGTACGCCATCGGCGACAAGCTGCCCTCCGAGGCCGAGCTGTGCCGCACCCTCGAGGTGTCCCGGCCCGTGCTCCGCGAGGCCCTGCGCGCGCTGCAGACGATGGGCCTGACCGTCTCCCGGACCGGCAAGGGCACCTTCGTCGTCGCGGGCAGCGTGGAGGACCCCACCTTCGGCGACTACGCGGCCAGCGACCTCCTCGAGGTGCGCCGCCACATCGAGATCCCGGTCGCCGGATACGCGGCCGCGCGCCGCACCCCGGAGAACCTCGACCACCTGGCGCACCTCCTGGACCGCATGGAGCGGGAGACGGACACCACCGCCTGGGTCGCGATGGACACCCTCTTCCACCTGGCCGTCGCCGAGGCCGCCCAGAACCCGGTGTTCCGCCGGGTCATCGAGGAGATCCGCGACGCCCTCGCCCGCCAGTCGGCCTTCCTCAACGAACTGGGCGGACGCCGCGAGCAGTCCAACCGCGAGCACCGGGCGATCGTCGAGGCGCTGGTCGACGGCTCCGAGCACGACGCGGTGGAGGCCATGAGTCACCACCTGGACCGCGTCGAGAAGACCCTCACCGACATCGTGCGCTCCCCGCGCACGGACCTCCCCGCGCACGACGGGCCCGGGGCATGAGCGAGCGGTACCCCGCCGCCGCACGCCCTCGCCCGGCCGCGCCGGCGCCCGGAGACCCCGGCCCGACGCGCACGTCCACCGGCGCCGGCGCGCGACCCGCGCCGGCCCGCCCCACCCACCGATACAGGCAGTGATGTACAGCACTCTCCCCGCGGCCGCACCCGTCGTCCGTGAACCCCGCCACGCCCCCGTCGCCCACCTCGTCCGCGGCGGGGTCGTCGAGGGCGTCCACCACGGCTCCGTCGTCGTCCTCGGCGCCGACGGCCGGGTCGAGTTCCGGCTCGGCGACATCGAGGCGGCGTTCTACCCGCGCTCCGCCCTCAAGCCCGTCCAGGCCGTGGCCATGCTGCGGGCCGGGCTGCCCCTCGACGGGGAACTGCTGTCCCTGGCCGCCGCCAGCCACTCCGGCGAGGAACGCCACCTCGCCGGCGCCCGGCGGATCCTGGAACTCGCCGGTCTCACCGAGGACGACCTGCGCAACGTCCCCGACCTGCCGTACGACCCGGTCGTGCGCGACACCTGGATACGCGAGGGCCGGCTGCCCTCCCGCCTCGCCCAGAACTGCTCCGGCAAGCACGCGGCGATGCTGTGGACCACCGCCCTGAACGGCTGGTCCCGCGCGGACTACCTGGACCCGGCGCACCCGCTCCAGCAGGCCGTCGCCAAGACCGTCGAGGACCTGACCGGCCAGGGCATCGCCCGGGTCACCGTGGACGGCTGCGGCGCGCCCCTGTTCGCCGTCTCCCTGCACGGGCTCGCCCGCGCCGCCGCCCGCATCGCCACGGCCGCGCCCGGCACGCCCGAGGCCCGGGTCGCCGACGCGATGCGCGAGCACGCCGAGATGGCCTCCGGCGCCCGGCGGGACGTCGCCGCGCTGATGCGGGCCGTGCCGGGTCTGCTCGCCAAGGACGGATTCGAGGGCGTGCAGGTCGCCGCGCTGCCCGACGGCCGCGCCATAGCGGTCAAGATCGCCGACGGTGCGAACCGGGCCCGTATCCCGGTCGCCGCGGCCGCACTGGCCCGCGCGGGCGTCGATCCGGGCCCGCTGTCCGGGTTCGCGGGCGAGCCGCTGCTCGGTGGCGGGCAGCCGGTGGGCCGCGTGCGCGTCGTCGACGCGCTGGACCCGGCCACGGCGACCGCCCGCG
>NZ_KQ948852.1:12291-190627 GCF_001514215.1 Streptomyces bungoensis | reverse complement strand
CCCGACCTCGACCGCCCCACCCGCGCCTGACCTTCAGCGCCCCGCCCGCACCGGGCCGCGCCCGAGCTCACTGGCCCCACCCGCACCGACCCACGCCCGACCTGCACCGCCTCACCCGCACCCCCGACCTCGGAAAGAGGGACCGCACCCCATGACCGCCGCCACCCGGAGCGAACACGACCTGCTCGGCGACCGCGACGTGCCCGCCGACGCGTACTGGGGCATCCACACCCTGCGCGCGCGGGAGAACTTCCCCATCACCGGCACCCCGATCTCCGCCTACCCGCACCTGATCGACGCCCTGGCGGCCGTGAAGGAGGCCGCCGCCCTGGCGAACGAGGAGCTCGGCCTGCTGGAGCCGGCGAAGGCGGCCGCGATCGTGGCCGCCTGCCGGGAGATCCGCGCGGGCGGGCTGCACGAGCAGTTCGTCGTGGACGTGATCCAGGGCGGGGCCGGCACGTCCACCAACATGAACGCCAACGAGGTCGTGGCCAACCGGGCGCTGGAACTGCTCGGCCACGCCAAGGGCCAGTACACGTACCTGCACCCCAACGAGGACGTCAACCTCGGCCAGTCCACCAACGACGTGTATCCGACCGCCGTCAAGATAGCCACGGTGTTCGCGGTGCGCGGGCTGCTGAGGGCCATGGCCGTCCTGCAGGACGCCTTCGCCCGCAAGGCGGTGGAGTTCCGCGACGTGCTCAAGATGGGCCGTACCCAGCTGCAGGACGCGGTGCCGATGACGCTGGGGCAGGAGTTCTCCGCCTACGCCGTCATGCTGGAGGAGGACCGCAGCCGGCTCGCCGAGGCCGTCGAGCTGATCCAGGAGATCAACCTCGGCGCCACCGCGATCGGCACCGGCCTCAACGCCCCCGCCGGGTACGCCGAGGCCGCCCGCCGCCACCTGTCCGACCTCACCGGGCTGCCGCTGGTCACGGCGGCGAACCTGGTCGAGGCCACCCAGGACTGCGGAGCCTTCGTGCAGATGTCGGGTGTGCTCAAGCGCATCGCGGTGAAGCTCTCCAAGAGCTGCAACGACCTCCGGCTGCTGTCCTCGGGGCCGCGCGCGGGCCTGGGCGAGATCAACCTGCCGCCGGTGCAGGCCGGTTCCTCGATCATGCCGGGCAAGGTGAACCCGGTGATCCCCGAGGTGGTCAACCAGGTCGCCTTCGAGGTCATCGGCAACGACGTGGCCATCACCATGGCCGCGGAGGCCGGGCAGCTCCAGCTGAACGCCTTCGAACCGGTCATCCTGCACTCGCTGTCGGAGTCCGTCACCCACCTGCGCAACGCCTGCACCACGCTCGCCGAACGCTGCGTCGACGGCATCACCGCCAACACCGAGAAGCTGCGGGCGACGGTGGAGAACTCCATCGGCCTGGTCACCGCCCTCAACCCGCACATCGGGTACACGGCGGCCACCGACATCGCCAAGGAGGCCCTCGCCACCGGCCGGGGCGTGGCCGAACTGGTCCTGGAGAAGGGGCTGCTCCCCGCCGACCGCCTCGCCGCCCTCCTGCGCCCGGAGATCGTCGCGGGCAGCGGAGCACCGGCCGCCTGACCTGCCCTGACACCACCACGACCACGACCACGCACGGGAAACGGCGGGAAGGCACAATGGCGATCATGACACCGACGTCCACCCCCGCCTTCCTGCCGGTCCTGGAGCGCATCGCCGAGGAGATGGAGCGGACACCCGGCCGGGGCCGTCCCGCCGACTACATTCCGGCCCTCGCCGCCTGCGACCCCCGCAGCTTCGGCATGGCCGTCGCCGAGCTGGACGGCACGGTGTACGGGGTGGGGGACTGGCGGCAGCCCTTCTCCACGCAGTCCCTCACCAAGGTCTTCACGCTCGCCCTGGACCTGGCCCGGGAGGGCGACGAACTCTGGGAGCACGTGGGCCGCGAGCCCTCCGGCAACCCGTTCAACTCCCTGGTGCAGCTGGAGTACGAGAACGGCATCCCGCGCAACCCCTTCATCAACGCGGGCGCGCTGGTCGTCACCGACCGTCTGCAGACCCGTACCGGGGACGCGGCCGGGGAACTGCTGGCCTTCCTGCGGACCGAGAGCGGCAACCCGTCCCTGGACTTCGACCGGGAGGTCGCCGCCTCCGAGTCCGCGCACGGCGACCGCAACGCGGCCCTCGCCCACTTCATGGCGTCCTACCGCAACATCGACAACGACGTGCCGGTCCTGCTCGACCAGTACTTCCGGCAGTGCTCCGTCGCCGCCTCCTGCGCCGACCTGGCCCTGGCCGCCGGCTTCCTGGCCCGGCACGGCATCCGCGCCGACGGCACCCGGCTGCTCACCCGCAGCCAGGCCAAGCAGGTCAACGCCGTGATGCTGACCTGCGGCACGTACGACGCGGCCGGCGACTTCGCCTACCGGGTGGGGCTGCCCGGCAAGAGCGGCGTCGGCGGCGGAATCATCGCGGTCGTACCCGGCCGCTGCACCCTGTGCGTGTGGAGCCCGGGCCTGGACGAGCGCGGCAACTCGGTCGCGGGCGTGGCGGCACTGGACCGCTTCACGACCCTGACGGGCCTGTCGGTGTTCTGAGCCTCCGGCCCGCCGGCCGATCACGTCGACCGACGGGCACGGCCCGCCCGCCCTCCGGGCGCCGGCACTCGGCACACACGCCGGTCACATGGCCTCCGCCCCCCGGTGGGGGCAGCGTCGTCTGCCGGTCACCCGGTGGCGACAGGCTGAACCGGTGCCGACCATGGCTTTTTCCGCCGATCTCCGTCACTGCCGGCTCCTCGGGCTGGCCGGGACCGCCGCCCTCGCGCTGGGCGGTGAGACGTCCGGTGCCCTGCCCGTCCGGGACCTGCTCGCCCCGGCGTCCGCGCGGGCCGCGGTCGGGCTCGTGGGGGTGTACTTCGGTGTCGTGCTGCTGATCGCGGCCTGGGCGCTCCTCGGCCGCCTGGTGCGCGGCCCGCACCCGCCCGCCCCGCGCGACCTGCTGCTGGTCCTGGCCGTGTGGGCGGCGCCGCTGCTGCTCGCGCCCCCGCTGTTCAGCCGTGACGTCTACAGCTACCTCGCCCAGGGCGCCATGGTCGACGCCCACCTGGACGTGTACGCCCAGGGCCCCGCCCGGCTCGGCGGCCCGCTGGCCGGCGAGGTGGCCCCGGTGTGGCGGAACACCGCCGCACCGTACGGGCCCGCCTTCCTGGCCGTGGCGTCCGCGCTGTCGGGCCTGACCCACGGCGGGCTGCCCGCCGGCCTGCTCGGCATGCGCCTGGTCGCACTGCTCGGCGTGGCCCTCATGGCGGCGGCGCTGCCCCGCCTGGCCCGGCACAGCGGCACCGACCCGGCCGCCGCGCTGTGGCTCGGCGCGCTCAACCCGCTGGTCCTGCTGCACCTGATCGCGGGCGCCCACAACGACGCCGTCATGCTCGGCCTGCTCGGGCCGGGCCTGGTCGCCGCGCGCGGCCGGTGGCCCGTGCTCGCGGCGGTGCTCGTGACACTGGCCGCCCTGGTCAAGGCGCCGGCCGCGCTCGGCCTGCTCGCGGTGGTGGCCCTCCAGGTGCGCTCCGGGCGCCGTCCCCTGCGGGCCGGCCTGACGACGGCGGCCGTCTCGGCGGCGACCACGGTCACCGCGACCGCCGCGGCCGGCACCGGGTACGGCTGGGTCCACGCCCTGACCACCCCGGTCTCCCCGCACAACTGGGCGCTCACCAGCCTGCTGGGCCGGGCCACGGGCGCCCTGCTCGGCCGCCTCGGCAGCGGGCTGGCCCCGCTGGCCGTACCGGCCTGGCACCTGCTCGGCCTCGCCGCCACCGCCGTCGCCGTGGCGCTGATCTGGCTGCGGCTGCGCCCGCGGCCGGTGTACGCGCTCGGCCTGAGCCTGCTCGCGGTGGCCGTCCTCGGCCCGGCGATCCGCCCCTGGTACGTGCTGTGGGGCCTGTTCCTCATCGCGGCCGCCGCGCCCAGCACCCCGGTACGGCACCGGACGGCCGCCCTGGCCGGTGTGCTGGCGCTCGCCGTCCTCCCCGGCGGCGGCCCGGCGGACCCCGGCCAGCTGGTCCTGGCCGGCTGCGGCGCGGCGCTCGGCATGGTCGTGCTGTGGCAGGCCCACCAGGCGGCCCGGGCCCCGCTGCACGGACGTACGGCATGACGGGACCGCGCACCGTCCGGGGCCGCCTGCCGCTCGTGGTGGCGCTCGCCGCCCTCGTCACCGTCTTCACCGCGACCGTGCCGCTGCTGCGGGACTTCTTCGACCTGCGCGTCTACTACGGCACCGTGCACACCTGGGTGCGGCACGGCGGCCGGATCTACGACTACCGGGTGCCGGGAACGCCGTACGGCTTCACCTATCCGCCGTTCGCCGCGCTCGCCCTGCTGCCGCTGGCACCGATGACCCGCACCTGCGCGATCGCCGCCTCGCTGGCGGTGAACCTGGCCGCGCTCGCGGTGGTCCTGCGGATCCTGGCGGGACCCGGGTGGCGCCGCCACGGCTGGTACCGGTGGTCGCTGGCCCTGTGCGGGCTCGCGCTGTTCGAGCCGCTGCGGGACACCGTCAGCTTCGGCCAGGTGAACCTGCTCCTGCTCGCCCTGGTCCTCGGCGACTGCCGGCTGCTGGCGACCGGGCGGGACCGCTGGGCCGGCGCCGGGATCGGACTGGCCGCCGCGGTGAAGCTCACGCCCGCCCTGTTCATCGGCCTGCTGCTGCTCGCCCGGCGAGGGCGGGCGGCCGCCGTCGCGGCGGGTGTGGCCGTCGCCGCCACCGGGCTGGCGGCCTGGGCGGACCCGGGCGCGTCCCGGTTCTACTGGACCCGGGCGCTGTGGGACACCGGCCGGGTCGGACGCCTCGACTACGTCTCGAACCAGTCGCTGCAGGGCGTCCTGGCCCGCCTCGGCGAGCCGGACCGCGCGCTGTGGGCCGCTCTGGCGCTGCTGGTGCTGTGCGGGTGGGCGGTGCGGGCGCGCCGGGCGGTGGCGGCCGGCGACTGGACGGCGGCCTTCGCCCTCACCGGTGCGGCTGCCTGCCTGGTCAGCCCGGTCACCTGGGTGCACCACCTGGTGTGGCTGCTGCCCTGCTTCGCCGTGCTCGTGCGGGCCGGGCGCCGGTGGCTCGCGGGCACTCTGTACGCGGTCATGTGCACCAGCGTGGTGTGGCTGTGGGTCGACGGCGCACCGGGCTGGGACGGCTTCCTCGGGAGCAACGCCTACACATGGATCACGCTGGGCCTGCTGCTCGGTCTGCCGGCCGGTCAGCCGCCGGTGCCGCGCCCGCCCTTGGCGCGCAGCGCCAGTGCCACCGCTCCCGCGGCCAGCCCGGTCAGGCCGACCACGGTCGCGGCCCGGGACCACTCCGCGTTGTCGTCCGGCGCCGGGGCGGTGGCCGCCGCGACGGGCGCGGAGGTCGAGGAGGAGGACCGGGAGCCGGCGCGCAGCCCGTCCAGCGACCCCACCGGATCGACCTGCCCGGCCGCCGCGAAGCCCCAGTCGAGCAGCGCGCGCGCCTCCTCGTACACGGCGAGTCCGCCGCCCTCCTGAGGGTTCATCACCGTCACCACGAGGGTGCGTCCGCCCCGGTGCGCCGCCGCCACGAGGGTGTTGCCCGCGTTGCTGGTGTAGCCGTTCTTGATGCCGATCAGGCCCGGGTACGGGGCCACGCCGTCCTCGCCGGTCAGCAGCCGGTTGGTGTTCTCGATCTCGTACGGCCAGCCGTTCCCGGGGAACTGGGCCTGGGCGGTGGAGCAGTACCGGGCGAAGTCGGGGTTGTGCAGCCCGGCCCGGCCGAAGACCGCGAGGTCGTACGCGGAGGAGACCTGGCCGGGGCTGTCGTAGCCGTCCGGGGAGACGACGTGGGTGTCCAGGGCGCCCAGGGAACGGGCCTTGGCCTGCATCTTCAGGGCGGTGGCGTGCCAGCCGCCGTTCAGCGCGGCGAGCACGTGCACGGCGTCGTTGCCGGAGCTGAGGAAGACCCCGCGCCACAGGTCGGACACCCGGTAGGAGTGCCCCTCCTCGACGCCGACCAGGCTGCTGCCCTCGGGCACGTCCGCCAGTTCCGGGTAGGTGACGGTGTGGAGGCGGTCGGCGGGCAGGGCAGGCAGCACGGTGAGCGCGAACAGGGTCTTCAGGGTGCTCGCCGGCGCCAGTGCGCGGTGCGCGCCGTCCGCCGCCAGCACCTCGCCGCTGCCGGCGTCGGCGACCAGCCAGGACAGCGCCGAGACGTCCGGCACCCCGGGCGCCCCCCGGTGCGGTCTGACCTGGATGCCGGAGCGGTAGAGCTGGGACGGCTGCGGCACGGTCGCCCGCGGTCCGGGCGGCGCGGGTTCCCCCGCACGGTGTCCGGTGGCGGCGGCGGCCGGGGCCAGGGCCAGCATGCCCGCCACCCAGAGGGAGCAGACCGAGGCGGCCGTCCGACGAGAGAGTCCGATGATCATATGATCAACGTAGAAAGGGCTGGGGGGTCCGGCGCGCTGTCCGGGCCGGACGGCCTACGCGAGCAACCCGGATGCCGCACTCCGCGGCGGTCCGCCGCCGCTCATCCGCCGGGCAGGGTCGGCTGGACGCGACGCAGGAAGGCGGCGTTGCCGGGGGTCTCCCGCATCCGCTCCAGCAGGGTCTCCAGGGCGGACGGCGCGCCGTCGCGGGAGCGCAGCGCGCGGCGCAGGCCCCGGGTGGCCGTCAACTCGGCCGGACTCAGCAGGAGTTCCTCGCGGCGGGTGCCCGTGCCGACGAGGTCCACGGCGGGGAAGACGCGCCGCGCGGCCGGCTCGCGGTCGAGGCGCAGCTCCATGTTGCCGGTGCTCTTCAGCTCCTCGAAGAAGTAGCCGTCGGCGCGGGACCCGGTGTCCACCAGCACGGTGGCGACGATCGTGAGCGAGCCGCCCTCCTCGGCCTGGCGGGCGGCGCCGAAGAATTGCTTGGGGCCGATCAGCGCGCCCGCGTCGACACCGCCGCTCAGGGTGCGTCCACCGGCGGCGGAGGCGTTGTTGTGGGCCCGGCACAGCCGGGTCAGGGAGTCCAGCAGGACGACGACGTCCTCGCCGGCCTCCACCAGCCGCTTGGCACGCTCGACGACCAGGTCGGCGAGGGCGATGTGGTCCCCGGGAGCCCGGTCGAAGGTGGAGGCGTACACCTCGCCGCGCACCGAGCGGCGCATCTCCGTGACCTCCTCGGGCCGCTCGTCCAGCAGGAGGACCATCAGGCGGCACTCGGGGTGGTTGCCGGCCACGGCGGCGGCGAGCTGCTGGAGCAGCACGGTCTTGCCGCTCTTGGGCGGGGCCACGATCAGCCCGCGCTGGCCCTTGCCGAGCGGGGCGAACAGGTCGGTGACGCGCCCGGCCAGGCCGGACGACGGGTGCTCCAGGCGGATCCGGTCGTGCGGGTGGAGCGGGGTGAGGTCCTGGAAGCGGCGGCGGTCGCGCAGCCCGCCGGGCTCGCGGCCGTCCACGCGCGTGACATCGGTGAGCGCGCGCTGCGCCCCGCGGACGCCCTCGACGAGGTCGCCCCGGCGCAGCCCGTACCGGCGGATCAGCGCGGCGGGGACCTGCGGGTCGGCGGGGGAGGGCAGCAGGTGGGCGGCCCGCAGGTGACCCTTGCCCTGCGCGTCGATGTCGAGGACACCGGTGACGGGCCGGGCGGGTGCGGACTGCCGGGTCACCGGGGGGTGTTCGAGTGTGGTGGTCATGGGTGGGTGTCCTTTCGAGGACGAGGCCTTCGTACGGCAGGGAAGGGGAGAGCCGCGAGCGGGAGGCGTGCGGATGTGCCTCGGGCGGCGCGAACGGCACCACGGGTACGTCGGCGAAGAACGCCGGTCACGAGGTGGTGCTCCGGGAAAGCCTTGGCCGGTCCGCGACGAGGGCGGAGCGGCCGGCAGGGGAAAACGGCACCGGCGCCCGAACGACGGGGCGCGAGACAGGTGCTGTCGGCACTATACCGCCGGCTTCGTCCATGACAACACGAAGCCGGCGGTTCCTGTTCCCGCTTCTTCCCGCTTCCCTGACCGGGACCTCAGGAGGAGCGCGCCTCCGCCTCCTTCGCGATCTGCTCGAACCGGGCGCCCATGGCCTCGGCGAGTGCCCGCGCGCCCGACAGCGGACGCACCATGACCATGAAGTCGTCGATCAGGCCCTCCTCGTTCACCCGCAGGAAGTCGCAGCCGGTCAGCTCGCGGTCGCCCACCCGGGCGGTGAAGACCAGCGCGTGCTCGCGGCCGCCGGGGTCGCTCATCTCCCGGACGTACCGGAAGTCCTCGAAGACCTTGGCGACCGCGCGCAGGATCGCCGCGGTGATCGCCCTGCCCGGGTACGGCTTGTGGACGACCGGGCTGGTGAAGACGACGTCCTCGGCCAGCAGCGCCTCGGCGGCGTCCAGGTCTCCCGCCTCCACCGCCTCGCGGAACGCGCGCATCGGACCACCCCACATAGTCAATTAGTTGAATAGGTGCGGATGAGAGTAGTCATCTGCTGCTAGCGTGTCCACATGTCGCTCAAGTACGCCGTTCTGGCCGCCCTGCTGGAGGGCGAGGCCTCGGGCTACGAGCTGTCGAAGCTGTTCGACGTCGGACTCGCCAACTTCTGGCCCGCCACCCCGCAGCAGCTCTACCGCGAGCTGGAACGCCTGGCGCAGGACGGTCTGGTCGAGGCCCGCACGGTGCCGCAGGAACGCCGCCCCACCAAGAGGATGTTCACCCTCACCGAGACGGGCCGGGCCCAGCTGCGCGCCTTCGCGGCCGAACCCCCGAGGCGGCCGACCGCCGTGCGCGACGAACTGCTCATCAAGGTGCAGGCCATGGACGGCGGTGACCCGGAGGCCACCCGTGCGCTGATAGAGGAGCGCCGGGGCTGGGCGCGCGGCAAGCTCGACCGCTACGAGCGGGTGCGCGACCGCCTCCTCGACGGCCGGACCGAGGAGGAGCACCTGCGCACCGCCGACCGGATCGGCCCCTACCTCACCCTCATGGCCGGCATCGCCTTCGAGGAGCAGAACCTGCTCTGGTGCGAACGGGTGCTGGACGTCCTCGAGCGGCGCGTTCCCCTAGGCTGACCGGATGTTCAGCCCCGAAGGCCCCGGTCTGCGCGAACTCGCCGTCCAGGCGCTGTCCTCCGTCGAGCACGGCTACGACCTGCTGGCCCCGAAGTTCGACCACACCCCGTTCCGGACACCCGGCACGGTGCTGGACGCCGTCACCGAGTGCCTCGCCCCGCTGGGCCCGTTCGACGACGGGCTCGACCTGTGCTGCGGCACCGGCGCCGGCGTCGACGTGCTCGCCGGGCTGTGCCGGCGCCGCGTCACCGGAGTGGACTTCAGCGCCGGCATGCTCGAGGTCGCCCGCCGCCGGGCCCCGGACGACGGGCCCGCCGTGGCCTTCGTGCGCGGCGACGCCCGGGCGCTGCCGTTCCGGTCCGCCTTCGACCTCGTGGTGAGCTTCGGGGCGTTCGGCCACTTCCTGCCCCGCGAGCTGCCGGGGCTGTTCGCCGAGGTCCACTCGGTACTCCGGCCGGGCGGCCGCTTCGCCTTCCCGGTCCTTGCCCCGCCGCGTCCGTCGAGCCCCGCCTTCTGGACGCTGCTCGGCTTCGACGCGGTGATGCGGGTGCGCAACGCCCTGTGGCGGCCGCCGTTCGTCATGTACTACCGGGCGTTCCGGCTCGGCGACGTCCTCCGGGACCTCGGCCGGGCCGGGTTCACGGCCGACCTGTACGCACTGCCCGGTTTCGGGCGGCGCGACGACGGCAGTCCCCGGGCCCGGCTCGTGGTGGCCCGCGCGCTCACCCCGCCGCCGGCAGCGTGAACTCGTAGACGAGCGCGTCCTGTTCGGCGTGCACCACCAGGTCGGTGATCTCCAGCGGGCGGGCGTACTGGTCGTGCACCCGCCGGGTCACCCGGACCGAGGAGGCGTCGCCGACCTGGGTGATGGCGTCCCGGTGGTGCAGGGCCAGCCCCGCCCTGCGCATCCAGTCGTAGGCCCGGCGCAGCTGCGCCGGGGTGTTCCCGTCGGCCCGGTCGCGGTAGCGGGCCAGCTCCGCGACCTCGGCCAGCGCCACGGCCGAGAACGAGGTCACCGCCGTGCGCAGCGACCGGCCGTCGGGCGTGGCCGACCGGTAGCGGTGCACCAGCGTCGGCCGGTGCGGGGCGAGGCCCAGCGCCCGCGCGTGCTCCGGCGGCGGCTCCTCCCAGGTCACCGTCGCCCGGTCCACCGCGCACGGGTCGGCGGGCCGGGCGCCGACCGGGAAGGTGAGCGACACCGGGTCCTCCACCGGGCGGCCGGGCAGCGTGGCGTGGCTGCCCCGCCGGTCGGTCGCGACCAGGCCGTCGCGCCGCAGCAGCTCCAGCGCCTGCCGGACGGTCTCCCGGCTGACCTGGAAGTGCCGGGCCAGGTCCCGCTCGCCCGGCAGCCGCTCGCCGGGCGGAATCGTGCCGGCGCGCAGTTCGCCGAGCAGCAGGGACGCGATCCGCCAGTACAGCGGCCGTTCGTCGGCCTCCGGGGGATCGAGCGGGACGTCGGACGGGGGATCGAGCGGGGTGGTGCGGGCCATGCCGCCCCTCCTGTTGGTCACAAGACGTAGCCGTACGGGCTCATTGCGCGACCACATCTAGCATTGGTCTAAACCACGAGGGAAGAGCGGCCTGCCGGTTCGGCCGAAACCGACCGCCTCCGCGAGGGGGCGGCCGGGTGCCGGGCCTCAGGCGTACGACCGCAGCCAGCGCAGCTTGCGCTCCTCCTGGTACGGCCCGCCGCCCTCGTGGTCGTTGAAGTCGTACACCTCGATCGCCTTGTCCTCGTGCGCCCACGCGTTGAAGGCGGCGAAGACCGTCGAGGGCGGGCACGTCTGGTCCTCCAGGGCCGCCGAGAAGAGGGCCGGGACCCGGCCGCGGGCCGCGAAGTGCACGCCGTCGAAGTAGGACAGGGTGCGCAAGGCGTCCTCCGCACGCCCTCGGTGGGTCTTCAGGAACAGCCCGATCTCCCGGTACGGGTGACGGTCCGTCACCGTGGTGGCGCGCGGGAAGTCGCACAGGAACGGCACGTCCGGCGCGACCGCGACCAGGTCGGGCACCAGGCCGCCGACCGCCAGCGTGATGCCGCCGCCCTGGCTGGTCCCGACCGCCACGGTCCGCGCCGCGTCGGTCAGCGGGTGCGAGCGGGCCGCCTCGACCGCGCGCACCGCGTCCGTGAACACCCGGCGGTAGTAGTAGTTCTCCGGCGCCTCGATGCCCCGCGTCATGAACCCCGGGTACGCGGGCGCGGCCCCCACCGGGTCGGCCGTGCCGCCCCCGCCGCCCCAGTTGCTGCCCTGCCCGCGGGTGTCCATCACGAAGTGCGCCCGGCCCGTCGACGCCCACAGCAGGTCCTCGTGCGGCAGGCCGCGTCCACCGCCGTAGCCGATGAACTCCACCACCAGGGGCAGCGGTTCCGCGGCGCCGGCCGGCAGTCGCAGCCAGCCCTTGACCGGGTGGCCGCCGAACCCGGCGAACGTCACGTCGTACACCCGCACCGTGGACAGCCCCGTGTCCACCGGCTCGAAGCGGGCGTCCAGGTCGTGCTCGCGCGCCTCCTGAAGCGTCTTGCCCCAGAAGGCGTCGAAGTCCTCGGGCGCGCTGGACTCGCTGCGGTACGCGCGGAGTTCGTCGAGGGGGAGGTCGAACAGGGCCATCAACAACCGCCTTCGGGAGGGGGACTGCGTGGGCTCACCGTAGGTGGGTGATCGGACGAATCACCAGGCCCGTATCGGAGGCCGGACGGGACGGTCGCCACTCGGCGGCTGCCGGTGTGCTGGCCCAGGGGGTGAAATCGCTTGCTACGGCGTCCGGGCGGGACCAGCGCGCGGGGAGCAGTGGTCGGGTCACCAGGGGCCGTGTCGGCGGACGGCGGGCGTCGCGGAGTGACGGCGCCGGGGGCGGGTCAGGCCCGGGGCTGGTTCCACCGGGGGCCCGTGCGCGCCCACTCCCGCTCCCACTCGGCCAGCCGGTGCCGCAGCGCGATCCGGCGCACCATCGCGTGCCCGAGCAGGACCGCGAGCGCCGTACCGCCGGCCGCGCACACGCCGACCGTGACGGTGTGCTGCCAGACCGCGACGTCACCGGGCGGCGGGGCGACACTGCGCCCCTGGCCGTCGAACCACACGGTCACCCGGTCACCGGGCCGGGTCCCCGCCGGCACCCGGGCCGGCGCGGTACGCGTCCCCCCGCCCGGCTCGGCCCAGCGGACCTGGGCGCGATAGCGGTGCTCACGGGCGCCCTGCACCACGGGCAGCCGCTCGGGCGTGTTGCCGACGACCACCGCGGGCACCCGGTGCCGCTCGGCCCGCTCCGCCACCGCGGCCGACTGCGCCCGGTCGTGGGCGCGCAGCCCCGCAGCCACCCCGACGAGGGGCGCGACCACCAGCAGCAGGACGGCGACGACCAGCACGGTCCACGCCTCGATGACGTCCGCCCGGCGCCTGAGCGGATTGCGCCGCCAGCGCCAGCCTCGCACCCGGGTAGGCATGAGCACCTCCTCGCCGCGGCACACCGAGCGTCCCCATCGGTCACGTACCCCGTACGGCGCACCTCGCTCACGCCGCCGACCGCTGTTTCAGGCCTCCTGGCGCGTCCCCGAGAGGCGGTCAGCCGAAGCGCTCGATGCGGATGCGGTCCACCGGCTGGCCCGCCGCGACCAGCAGCCGGGAGGCGTGCTCGGCGAACCCGTTGGAGCCGCACACATAGGCCTCCCACCCACCCTCGGGCTGCTCGGCCAGGAGCGGCGCCACATGTGCGGCGGCCATACGACCCACCGGCGCACCCGTCGGCGCGCTGCGCGTGAACACGGCCGTCGTCTCCGCGCCGAGCTCACGCGCGTAGATCAGCTCCTCGGGGCTGCGCGCCGACACGACCATCCGCAGCGGCACGGTGAGACCCCGCGCCCGGTGGTGCCGGACCATCGACATCAGCGGTACCACCCCGGAGCCGGCCCCCAGCAGCAGTGCGGGGCGGTCGCCCGGCCAGGCGAAGAAGCCGCTCAGCGGCCCGCGCATCTCGACCGTGTCGCCGGGCCTGGCCACGGTGTGGAACCAGTCGGAGACCTCGCCGCCCGGGACGTGGTCCAGGGTCAGCTCCAGGTGGCCGGAGTCGTCGGGCGCGGACGCGATCGAGTAGTGGCGCTGGGCCGCGTAGCCGTCCGGCGCGGTCAGCCGCAGCATCACATGCTGCCCGGGCAGGTGGCCCGCCCACCGCGGCACCGCGAACCGGAAGGTCGCCGCGTGCGGCGTCTCGCGCCGGATCCCGGTCAGCGTGGCGGTCTGCCACCGCGCCGCCACCTGCTCGCCGACGGCGATGCGCCCGGGCACCGCGAAGCGCGTGGGCGGCGTGAACGTCGTGGTCGCCGTCTCGGTGGTCGCCGTCTCAGTCACCGGAGTACCGCTGTTCCTCCCACGGGTTGCCCCGCTCGTGGTAGCCGTTGCCCTCCCAGAACCCCGGCTCGTCGTGGTCGAGCAGCGTGAGTCCGGCGATCCACTTGGCGCTCTTCCAGAAGTACAGGTGCGGCACCAGCAGCCGCGCGGGGCCGCCGTGCTCGGGCGCGAGCGGCTCGCCGTCGTACTCCCAGACGATCCAGGCGCGTCCGCCGGTGAGGTCGGCGAGCGGCAGGTTCGTGGTGTAGCCGGTGTGGGAGTAGGCGACCGCGTGGGTGGCGGACGCCCGGGGCCGCACCACGTCCAGGAAGGCGTCCAGCGAGACACCGCCGAACCGCACCCCGAACTTCGACCAGCCGGTCACACAGTGGATGTCGCCCTCGTAGGCCGAGGCGGGCAGGGCCCGCGCCGCCTCCCAGTCCCACGTGCGGGGCCGCTCCACCAGCCCGCCGATGCGGAAGGACCAGTCGGCGGGCCGCAGATCAGGGGTGACCTCGGCGGACAGGACGGGCCACTCGTCCCGGGCGTCGTACTGGCCCGGCGGCAGACCGGGATCGGCGACGCGCGGGCGACCCGTGAAGCCTCGCGTGACGTTCATGGTTCAACGGTACGCGTTGGGTGCGGGTGGTCGGATCACGGGACGGCGTTCCCCTTGCACGCGTTCAGGCGGGCTGGAAGAACGCGAGCATCTTCCGGCCGGCGTCGGGCGACGCCAGGATCTCCTGGACGTGCGCGGACTGCCGGCCGGCGGCGCCGGTGCGTTCGAACATCTCGCGTTCGTACTCCGCGACGGCGGCGGGTAGGTCGTCCGGGCGCGCGGCCAGCGCGAGGCCGAGCAGGGCGCCGTCGAGCAGCGCCATGTTGGCGCCCTGCCCCACCGGCGGCATCAGGTGCGCGGCGTCGCCGAGCAGCGTGACGCCCGGTGTCGCCGGCCAGGTCAGGCCGACGCGCTGGCGGCACGCCGTCGGCGGCGGACTCGAACCGTGCCCCGGCGCACCGCGTGTTCAGGGAGGGAGTCCAGCAGCGGATCGCTCGCCACGGTCGTGGGCGATGGTCCCCACCTGGACGCCGACCAGACCTTCCGGAGCGGCCTCGACTTCCTCCTCGACGGCATCGGGGCCCGCGTCTCAGGCTGACGCGAGGCGAAGACGGAGGCAGCGTCCCGGTCGGGGTGGCCGTACCCCGTCCGGGCCGTGCCGGGAATAGCCGTCTGCCGCTCCTCCTTGCCGCTGAGTGCCGGGTGGTGTGGCCGGTGAGAGCGGACGGAAGTGAGGAGCGAGGATGCCCAAGGCGTACGTCTTCACGCGGGACGGCGGCCCGGAGACCGAGGAACTGGCCGATCTGGAGCGGCCGGTCCCCGCTTCCGGCGAGCTGCTGGTCGCGGTACGGGCGGCGGGGGTGAACCCCGTGGACTGGAAACTGCGGAGCGGGTTCCGCCGCCCCGGCGAGAGCGAGCGCCGGTACCCCGCGGTCATGGGCAGTGAGGCCGCCGGTGTCGTGGTGGAGCTGGGCGAGGGGGTGACCGGGTTCGCGCCCGGCGACGCGGTGTTCGGCAACACCGTCGGCGGCGGGTACGCCGAGTACGCCCTGCTGCGGGCCGACGCCGCCGCGCACAAGCCCGCCGGGCTGTCGTTCACCGACGCGGCGACCCTGCCGGTGGCCGCGGCCACCGCCTACGACGGCCTGCGCCAGCTCGCCCTGCCCGCGGGAGCCACCCTGCTGGTGACGGGCGCGGGCGGCGGGGTCGGCACCGCCGCCGTGCAGATCGCCCGCGCCTTCGGCCTGCGGGTCGTGGGCGTGGCGAGCGAGGGCAAGAAGGACTTCGTCGAGTCGCTGGGCGCCGTGCACGTGGCCGGCGGACCGGACCTGGCCGAGCGGGTGCGGGCCGCGGTTCCCGACGGCGTCGACGCCGTGTACGACCTGGTCGGCGGATCCGTGCTCGCCGGGGCGGCCACCCTGCTCACCGACCGGGCCCGGCTGGTCACGGCCGGGGCGCCGGAGGAGACCGTCGCCGCGCTGGGCGGCTCCCGGGTCGCCCGGGCCCGCACCCGCGCGGTGCTGGACGCGGTGGCGGACCTGGTCGTACGCGGCGACCTGGACCCGCACGTCGTCCGCACCTTCCCGCTCGACCGCGCCGGAGAGGCCCTGCGCCTCGTGGAGGACGGGCACGCCCGGGGCAAGACCGTGATCGAGGTGACCGCGTGAGCGATCCGACCGGGGCCGGGGCGCCGCACGTCCTCGACCATCCCGCTCTCGCCGCCCTGACCGGCCCGCACGCCCACTTCGCCGAGCGGCACGGCCGGGTGCTGCGCTACCCCGTCGACGTCACCCCGTGGGTGGCCCTGCCCGACACACCCGGCCCGCGGGACTGGGCGGACCTGGCCGCCCTGGCCGGACCCGGCGCCGAGGTGCCCCTGCTGGGCTTCGGCGGCCGGGTCCCGGACGGCTGGGAGGTGACCTTCCGGATGGAGGGCGTGCAACTGGCCGGCGAGGACGTCGCCGCCGCCCCCGATCCCGAGGCGGTCCGCCTCGGCCCGGCGGACGTACCCGAGATGCTCGACCTCGTCGCCCGCACCCGGCCCGGCCCCTTCCTGCCCCGCACCATCGAACTCGGCATCTACCTCGGCATCCGCCGCGGCGGCGCCCTGATCGCCATGGCGGGGGAGCGGCTGCACCCGCCGGGCTGGACCGAGATCAGCGCGGTCTGCACCGATCCGGCCCACCGCGGCGAGGGCCTGGCCACCCGGCTGATCCTCGCGGTCGCGCACGGCGTCCAGGAGCGCGGTGAGAGGCCGTTCCTGCACGCCAGTGCCGAGAACACGGGCGCCGTCCGGCTGTACGAGACCCTCGGCTTCCGGTTGCGCCGCCGTACCGCGTTCCTGGCGGCCCGGGTCCCCGAGCGCCTGCCGGAGGACGAGCGGGCCGCCGTACCGGTGCCGTAGCCGGCGCGGACGGCGGCCGCTCAGCCGGCGGCCGTCCGCCCGGCGTTGTACCGCTCCAGGTAGGCCGCGAAGCGGACCAGGTCCTCCTCGGGCCAGTCGGCCAGCCGCTCCCGGAAGGCGGCCCGGCGGCTGCGGGTGACCTGGGCGAGGATCTCCCGGCCCGCCGCGGTCAGGTCCAGCACCTGGACCCGGTGGTCCTCGGGGTCCAGGCGCCGCTCGATCAGCCCGGACCGCTCCAGCGCGGCCACCTGCCGGCTCACCGTCGACTTGTCCAGGGCGTAGTGCGCCGCCAGGTCCGTCGCCCGGCGGCCCCCGCTCTCCTCCAGGTGGCCGAGCAGGGTGTACGACACCAGCGACAGCTCGGGGTGCATCCGCCCGGCCGAGGCCCGGGCCCGGCGGGCGAAGACCGTCATCTCGCGCTGGATCGTCTCCACGGCCGTCTCGGCTGCGCTCACGGGACTACCTCCTCCACCGCTCTGGTTGCACAGTACAACTTGCTTGCCGGTCATGCCGCTGCCCCGGAACCGCGGGCGCGCGCTGCCGCACGGGAGGCCGGGAACCCCGTACGGCGCCTGAGGGGGCGTCAGGCGCGCGCCCTCGCGTCGTCCCGAACTCGCGCCGCACCGCGACCCCGCCGGACGCTCGCCGGACGCTGCGATAGGGTGGCCGTCCGGCCGCGCACGGTGCGCGGCCCCGGGCTGTTCGAGGAGGTGAGACCGATTACCGCTGTGTCGGCTCGGGCGCTCTCTCCTTGTGACGGCCTCCTGTGACAAGCGGCCCACCCTCACCGGTGCCCGCGAGAGCGCCCTTCGGCTTCACCCTCCCGAAAGGCCCTCGGCTCCCATGCCCGCCATGCCCTCCCTGCCTCCGCTCTCCTTCTCCGCCGTCGTCACCGCGCTGCGCGCCGCCGGGTGCGTCTTCGCCGAGGACGAGGCCGAGTTGCTCCTCGCCACTGCCCGTACCCCCGCCGAAGTCGCCGAGATGGTCGACCGGCGCGCCTCCGGCCTCCCGCTCGAGCACGTCCTCGGCTGGGCCGGCTTCCACGGCCTGCGCCTCGCCGTCGAGCCCGGCGTCTTCGTGCCGCGCCGCCGTACCGAGTTCCTCGTCGACCAGGCCCTGGCCCAGGCCCCGGACGCCACGGTCGTCGTCGACCTGTGCTGCGGCTCGGGCGCGCTCGGCGCCGCTCTGGCCGCCGCGCTCGGGCCCGTCGAGGTGCACGCCGCCGACATCGACCCGGCCGCGGTGCGCTGCGCCCGCCGCAACCTCGCTCCCTATGACGGCCGTGTCCACGCCGGCGACCTGTTCGAGGCGCTGCCCCCCGGCCTGCGGGGCCGCGTCGGCATCCTCACGGCGAACGTGCCGTACGTCCCCAGCGGCGAGGTGGCCCTGCTGCCGGCGGAGGCCCGCGACCACGAGCCGACGGCGGCCCTCGACGGCGGCGCGGACGGCCTCGACGTGCTGCGCCGGGTGGCCGCGGCGGCCCCCGGCTGGCTCGCGCCCGGTGGCTGCCTGCTGGCCGAGACCAGCGAGCGCCAGGCCGACGCCGCCGTGGCGGCCTTCGCCGCCGCCGGTCTGACGACCCGTCTGGCCGTGTCGGAGGAGCTGCACGCGCACGTGGTGATCGGCGTGCGCGACGGGGTCGGGAGCGCTACGGAAGCTCCTGGGCCCGGGCGATGAGCAGGGCCACGTCGTCGTGGTTGTCGGGGTGGTGCAGCGTCCGCAGGAGCAGGTCGCAGGTCTCCTCCAGCGGGCGGGCCGGGTCGTCCAGCAGGGACAGCAGGAAGTCCAGGCGTTCGTCCAGCGAGTGGCAGCGGGTCTCGACCAGCCCGTCGGTGTAGAACACCAGCTCGTCGCCGGGCTCGAAGTCGAAGGTGACGGTGGAGAATTCGACCCCGCCGACGCCCAGCGGCACCCCGGTCGGCAGGTCGAGCAGCTCCGGCGGCCGGCCCGGGCGGACCCGGGCGGGCGGCAGGTGGCCGGCGTTGGCGATCCGGCACCGGCGCAGGTGCGGGTCGTGGACGGCGTACACGCACGTCGCGATGGAGTGGTCCAGGGCGGAGGTCGTCTTGTCCAGGTGCTCCAGCAGCAGCGCCGGGTCCAGGCCCAGCGAGGCCAGCGTGGTGGTCGCGGTGCGCAGCCGGCCCATCGTGGCGGCCGCGCTGATGCCGCTGCCCATCACGTCGCCCACCACGAGCGCCGTCCTGCCGCCGTCCAGCGGGATGACGTCGAACCAGTCGCCGCCGACCTCGCTGGTGGCACCCGCCGGCTGGTAGCGGGAGGCCACCTCCAGGCCGGTGGTCACCGGCGGATGGCTGGGCAGCAGGCTGCGCTGGAGGGTGAGGGCGGTGTTGCGGGCGTTCTGGTACCAGCGGGCGTTGTCGATCTGCACGGACGCGCGGGCCGCCAGCTCCCGGGCCAGCAGCACGTCGTCCTCGTCGAACGGCGCCGGGTTGCGGGTGCGCTTGAGGTCGAGGGCGCCCAGCACCTCGCCGCGGGCGATCAGCGGCACCGCGAGGTACGAGTGCAGGCCCGCGCGACCCAGCAGCACGGCCGCCTCGGCTGACCGGGCGATGCGCGGCAGGTCCTCGTCCTTCACCCGCGGCACCAGCACCGCCTCGCCGGTGCGCACACACTCGGTGACCAGCCGGTCGGCCGCGTACAGGGCGATCCGGCCGGGGGAGTCGGCGGCCCGTACGGCGTCCGAGCCGTCCTGCGGACGCACCGCTAGCGCCCGGATGACCGCCGACTCCGCCGGGCCGAGCGTGCTGGGCCGGCCCTCCACCACCGCGTCCAGCAGGTCCACGGCGGCCACGTCGGCCAGCTCCGGCACCGCGACCTCGGCCAGCTCGCAGGCGGTGCGCTCCAGCTCCAGCGTCGTACCGATCCGGGCGGAGGCGTCGGCGATCACCGCGAGCCGGCGCCGCGCGGTCTCCGCCTCGACGGAGGCCTGGTGCTGCGCGGTGATGTCGACCAGGGAGACCGCCGCGCCGAGCACGTTGCCCATCGCGTCCTCGAGGCGGTAAAGCGACAGCGACCAGGTGCGGTCCCGGTCCGGATCGGCCGGGGTGCGGCCCACGAGGGGCTCGTCGATGACCGGGGTGCCGGTGTCCAGGACCCGCCGGGCGGCGGCCGCCAGGGCGTCGGTGTCCAGCAGCGGCAGCACCTCGCCGAGGGTGCGGCCCGCGTGCCCGTCGGCCGGGACGCCGGTGATCCGCTCCAGCGCGGGGTTGACCGTGACGAACCGCAGCCGGGTGTCCAGGACCGCCAGCCCCATCGGCGACTGCTTCACCATCCGCTCGGACAGCGCCACGTCCTGCTCCAGGCGCCGCACGGTCGACTGGTCGGCGGCCAGCCCCAGTGCGAAGACGGCGCCCCGGTCGTCCAGCAGCCGCATGTTGCGGAACTCCACCACCCGGGTGCTGCCGTCCTTGCGGCGGATCGGGAAGCCGCCGGCCCAGCTCTGACCGGTGCGCATCACGTCGGCGAACAGCTCGCCCACCAGCTCCAGGTGCCGTTCGTGCACCATCAGCCGGGCGGCGTACTGGCCGAGGGCCTCCTTGGCGGTGTACCCGAACAACTCCTCGGCCTGGGGGCTCCACAGCACGATCCGGCCCTCGGCGTCCAGCACCACCGACGCCACGCCCAGCACGTCGAGCAGCCCGCCCGGCCGCACCGGCCCGCGCACGGGCTCGCCGCCCTCCGCCGTCGGAGCCCCGGCGTCACTCATGCCACGCACCGCCTTCGCCGTCCGCACGGCACGCCTTCGTCCCTGGTGCCGACTCCCCTTGTTCTACCGCGCTCACACCCGACTCTCCGACGCCTGCGACACCTGTCTCCACCATCTCTCGACACGGCGGCGCGTCCGCCGGCGTCACCGCGCCGGCCGCGCACGCGGTGGCGGGGACGCCTGCCGGGGCCGGGCAGGACCGTCCCCGGAGGCGGCGGAGTTCACTCCCACGTTGCTCCATTGGTCTGTACATGACCACCCGGGCGGGCCAGACTGTCCGCCGACCGAGTGCCTCCACCCCCCGCCAGAGGAGTCGCCCATGCCCGTGTCCACGCCGGCCCGGCAGCGCTGTCACACCGTCCTCGCCGGACTCGTCACGCTGGCCACCGCCGTCGTCGTGTCCCTCGCCGCGCCCGTCCCGGCCTCCGCGGCCGAGACGTGGACCGAGACCGGCTCCGACCGCGCCGACCCGCTGACCGAGAGCCAGGGGCTCACCTCGGTGGAGGTCCCGGCGAACAGCCCCAACCGGTACACCGGCATCGGCACCATCCCCCTCGGCGTCTCCAGCCGCGGCTGGAACCACGTCGGCGATCCCGACGCCTCGTACAACGGCTACTACATCGAGCCCTACCAGCGGGACTCCGGCAACTCGAAGATGTTCCGCGTGCAGGCGCCCGGCGGCGGCTGGTCGGAGTACGTCCACACGCTCAGCTCCGGCGAGGCCCTGAACAACTCCTGGGACGCCGTCTCGCCCGACGGGCAGTGGATGCTCTCGGGGGAGTGGGGCACGATGACCCGCCTGCTGGTCTTCCCTACCCCCGGCGTCAACCCGGGCACCTCGCCCTCCGCGAACCTTCCGCAGGCCTCCACCGTCAACCTCGACCACGCCGTCCGCGACGTGCAGGGCTGCGACTTCTCCGGCCCGACCACCCTGCTGTGCTCCTCGGACGACCCCGACGGCTCCCTGTTCGGCATGGCCAAGCCGCTGCTGAGGGTCGACCTCTCGGCCGCGCCGGGCGGCACGGACGTCTCCGGCCACGTCACCGCCCTGCGCCAGCTGCCGCTGCGCAGCGCCTGCTCGGGCGGCTTCGAGGTGGAGGGCATCGACTACGACCGCCGTACCGGCACCCTGCGGGTCATCGTGGTGTCCCCGGGCTTCTGCGTGCTGACGGACAGCAAGACGTACAAGTTCACACGCGGCTGAGGTGTGCCCGCCGGACGGTGGTGCTTTCCTGAGGATGGACGCGGCTGGGCGGGGTACCCCGTTCCACCGCAGCGGCCACGAAAGGAGCGATCATGCAGAGCACGGAGGGGTCGCACCCGGAGACCGTCTCGGTGGAGATCAGCGGCTACTCCAAGGAGGACGCCCGGCTAGTCTTCGAAGCGCTCGCTCGCTGCTTCGGGACCGACCGGGGGTCCGAAGAGGTCCCGCAGCAGCTCCACGAGACCCGTCCGATGGTGTGGCTCGGCACCTACGACGTGACGGACGCCCACGAGGGGGGCTGCCCGCCGGTCCACCTCGACGCCCCCGTCGACGCCGACGTCCAGGGCGGCTACTGGGCCGTCGACCGGTTCCGCACCACCCTGGACTCGATGTTCACCGTCCACGAGACCTCGGCCTCCGGCGACCAGGAACGAGATCTGCACCTGCGCCTGGAGAGCCGCTGACCGTCGGTTCCGCGACGCCCCGGCCGGCCCACCGCCGGCCGGGGCGTCGCGCGTCCGCGGGCCTGCGTACGTCACGGAGTGGCCGGATTCACGTGCGGACGGTTGTGCAACTAGTTGCATAACGGGGTGCGCGTCCTCTAGAACAAGAGGCGACCGCACCCTGCACGGAGGGCCCGATGAGCCGTTACCCGCACCTGATGTCCCCGCTCGACCTGGGATTCACCACGCTGCCCAACCGCGTGCTGATGGGATCCATGCACGTCGGACTGGAGGAGGCCGAGCGCGGGTTCGAGCGGATGGCCGCCTTCTACGCAGCCCGCGCCCGTGGCGGAGTGGGCCTCATCGTCACCGGCGGCATCGCCCCCAACGAGGAGGGGCGGCCGTACGAGGGCGGCGCCAAGCTCACCACGGAGGCGGAGGCCGAGCGGCACCGGACCGTCACCGAGGCCGTGCACCGCGAGGGCGGCCGGATCGCGATGCAGATCCTGCACTTCGGCCGGTACGCCTACCACCAGGACCTCGTCGCCCCGAGCCCGCTCCAGGCGCCGATCAGCCCCTTCGCGCCGCGCGAGATGACCGACGCCGACGTCGAGCGGACCATCGACGACTACGCGCGCGCCGCCCGCCTCGCCCAGCGCGCCGGGTACGACGGCGTGGAGATCATGGGCTCCGAGGGCTACCTCATCAACGAGTTCATCGCTGCGCAGACCAACCGCCGCGAGGACCGCTGGGGCGGCTCCTACGAGAACCGGACGCGCTTCCCGCTCGAGATCGTCCGGCGCGTCCGCGAGGCCGTCGGCACGGACTTCATCATCATCTACCGGCTCTCCATGCTGGACCTCGTCCCCGGCGGCTCCACGCTGGAGGAGGTCGTCACCCTCGCCAAGGCCGTCGAGGCCGCCGGCGCCACGATCATCAACACCGGCATCGGCTGGCACGAGGCCCGCATCCCCACCATCGCCACCTCCGTGCCGCGCGGCGCCTACACCTGGGTCACCAGGAAGCTCATGGGCGAGGTGTCCGTGCCGCTGGTGACCACCAACCGCATCAACACCCCCGAGCTGGCCGAGGAGCTCCTCGCCGGCGGCCACGCCGACATGGTCTCCATGGCCCGCCCCATGCTCGCCGACCCCGACTTCGTCGCCAAGGCCGCCGCCGGCACCCCGGAGGCCATCAACACCTGCATCGGCTGCAACCAGGCCTGCCTCGACCACACGTTCAGCGGGAAGATCACCTCCTGCCTGGTCAACCCGCGCGCCTGCCACGAGACCGAACTGGTGCTCTCCCCGACCCGGCTGCGCAAGCGGGTCGCGGTCGTCGGCGCCGGCCCGGCCGGGCTCGCCTGCGCCGTCACCGCCGCCGAACGCGGCCACGCCGTCACGCTGTTCGACGCCGCGGCCGAGGTCGGCGGCCAGCTGAACGTCGCCCGCAAGGTGCCCGGCAAGCAGGAGTTCGACGAGACGCTGCGCTACTTCCGCCACCAGCTCGACGCGCACGGCGTCGACGTACGCCTGAACACCTGGGTCACCAGCGGCGACCTCGACGGCTACGACGAGGTCGTCGTCGCCACCGGCGTCACCCCGCGCACCCCGGACATCCCCGGCACCGACCACCCCCGCGTCCTCGGCTACCTCGACGTCCTGCGGGGCGGCGCGCCCGTCGGCGACCGCGTCGCCGTCCTCGGCGCCGGCGGCATCGGCTTCGACGTCGCCGCGTACCTCACCGACGCCGGCGACAAGGCGAGCGAGGACCCGGCGACGTACTTCCGCCACTGGGGCGTCGACACGGACTACACCGCGCCGGGCGGCCTCACCGCCCCCGAGCGGCCCGCGCCGCCGCGCACGGTCCACCTGCTGCAGCGCAAGACCTCCAAGGTCGGCGCCGGACTCGGCAAGACCACCGGCTGGATCCACCGCACCGAGCTGAAGCACCGCGGGGTCACCATGGTCCCGGGCGTGCGCTACGACCGGATCGACGACGCCGGCCTGCACGTCACCGTCGGTGAGCAGAGCACGGTCCTGGAGGTCGACACCGTGGTGCTCTGCACCGGTCAGGAGCCGCGCCGCGACCTGTACGACGAGCTCGTCGCGGCCGGCCGGAACGCGCACCTGATCGGCGGCGCCGACGTCGCGGCCGAGCTGGACGCCAAGCGGGCCATCAAGCAGGGCACCGAGCTGGCGGCGGCCCTGTAGGAGCCGGCAGGCACGTCCCTAGGATGAGTCCATGTCCCTCCCGCACGCCATCCTCACCGCCCTGCTGGAGAAGCCGTCGTCGGGCCTGGAGCTGACCCGCCGCTTCGACAAGTCGATCGGCTACTTCTGGTCCGCGACGCACCAGCAGATCTACCGCGAGCTGGGGAGGCTGGAGGGCGAGGGCCACATCCGCGCCCTGCCGGCCGAGCAGCCGGCCCGCGGGCAGAAGAAGCGCTACGAGGTGCTGCCCGCGGGCCGCGCCGAACTGGCCCGCTGGACCGCCGCCGCCCAGGACCCCAAGCCGCAGCGGGACGTGCTGCTGCTGCGGCTGCGGGCCGCCGCGGTGGTCGGCACCGAGGGCCTCGAGGCCGACCTGCGCCGCCATCTCGAGCTGCACCGGCGGCAGTTGAGCGAGTACGAGGAGATCGAGCGGCGCGACTTCCCGCCGGGCCGGGACGCCCCGCAGGACCGGCTGCGCCACCTGGTCCTGCGCGCCGGCATCGACCTGGAGACCTTCTGGACCCGGTGGCTGACCCACGCCCTGGAGGAGTTCGCCGAACTCCCGGGCGCGGCACCGGAAGCGCAGCCGCGGGAACCGGCGCCGGACACGTCCGGCTGAGCGGCGCCGGTGGCCGGGCGGCGGGCCGGCCCGTGGCCCGCTCAGAACCGGTACGGCTTCGAGCGGCGGCGCAGGAACCAGGCCGTGGCGACGACGGCGGAGGTCACCAGGGCGGCGCCGATGCCCAGGGTGAGCGGGCCGTAGTCGCGGGCCGCGCCGCCGATGCCGCCCATCACGCCCCGCGAGGGTGCGGGCGTCGAGGTCGAGGAGATGGTGGGCGCGGACGGCCGGGAGACGATGACGGACTGGGTGCCGGCGGTCACGCCGTTGGAGCAGATCACGATGACCGTGTAGGTACCCGGGCTGATGCCGGACCAGGCGGCGGACTGGCTGACGGTGGTGCCCGAGAGGGCCACCTGCCGGCCCTGGGCGAAGTTCGCCTGGCGGCTGCTGAGGAGTGAGGCGTTGCCCCAGGCGCCGTTGTTCTGGGTGCAGGCGCTGGTGACGACCGAGACCGTGGATCCGGTGGTGCTCACCGAGATCCCGGAGACCGCCGCCGAGGACCCGGCGAGTGCCGCCGGGAGCGTGGCGGCGGCCGCCAGGGTCAGGCCGGAGCGGAGGAGGAGTCGGGAGTTACGCATTGGCTGGCCTCCGGCGGCACGGTTGGCGGTACGTCCCATGCGCCGCCGAGGGTCGGGAAACGTCCGTGCTGCCTCAACGGCAGCAAACGCGGCCCGGACCCGGCACGCACCTGGACCGCACCCGGTCGGGTGACACCGCGCCCCGCGCGCCGGGCCGTTGCCGTCGCCGTTCGCGCTGCACAGGGCGTTCGTCCACGGCGCCGCCCCTGCGGACGGAGCCGTGCGCGGGCCGGTGCTCCGCCCGTGGGTGATTCCGGCCGTCCGCGTGTCCTGGCCGCTCCGTCCGGGCTGAGCCGGTCCGCGCACCCGGTCGGGTGACACCGGGCCCTGCGTGCCGGGCTGTTGCCTGTGGTCGTCGTACGCGCCAGCCGGGCGTCCGTGCGCGGCTGATCGGGCCGTCCGTGTGGCCGGGCCGCTCCGTTCGGGTTGAGCTCGTCTCTGGCCCCGGTCGGGTAACACCGCGCCCTCCGCGCCGGGCTGTCGCCTGCGGTCGTCGTACGCGCCAGCCGGGCGTCCGTGCGCGGCTGATCGGGCCGTCCGTGTGGCCGGGCCGCTCCGTCCGGGCTGAGCCGGTCCGCGCACCCGGTCGGGTAACACCGCGCCCTCCGCGCCGGGCCGTTGCCTGCGGTCGTCGTACGCGCCAGCCGGGCGTCCGTGCGCGGCTGATCGGGCCGTTCGGTAGTCCCGGCCGCTCCGTCCGGACCCCGCCCGTCTGCCGCACCCAGCCGGGTGACACCGCGCCCCGCGCGCCGGGCTGTTGTCCGGGTGCTGTCGCCGTACGCGGCGAACCGGGCGTTCCGCCGGCGTGGGTAGTCCTTCCTGTCGGCAGGTCCGCCTGGCGCTTCGCGCCACCCGGGCCGTCCGGCGCGGCCATCGCTCGGGCCCGGGGCGCCGGCCGGCCGGCTCAGCCTCGTCCGCCGAACGGGCGTACGCGCCTTCGCGGCTCAGCCGTCGCCCGCCGTCATGGTCACCGTCCGCTCCGCCGAGAATCCGCCCCACGTGCCGTCCGGCAGGCGGGCCCGCAGGCGTACGCGGTGTGCGGTGCCGGCGTCCGTCCCGGCGTAGAAGCTGTAGTGGGCCCGGCCGGGCGGCGGGTCGGCGCCCCACACCAGGGAGGTGGCCGTGGCGTCGTCGAGTTGGATCCGGTACTCGGTGACGATCCCGTCGACGGCCGGCGGGTCCCAGGACAGGTCGATGTAGTACGCCCCGCCGGAGCGGTGCGTGGCGGCGGTGAAGCCGGTCGGGGCGGTGTCGCGGCCGTCGTCCGTGCCCGGCGTGGTGAGCCGGACCGGCGCGCTCGCGGGCGACAGGTTGCCGGCGGCGTCCCGAGCCCGCACGGTGAAGACGTACCGGGTGCCGGGCCGCAGCCCGGTGACCACGGCCGCGGTCCGACGCCCGCCCACGCTGTGGATCTTCACGCCGCCCTGGCAGACGTCGTACGACACCACGCTCCGGTCGTCCCGGGAGGCGCCCCAGGACAGCCGCACGGCCCGGCTGCCGGCCACCCGCCCGCCCGGCCGCGACGGGCGGGTCGGCGCCGAGCGGTCCGCCGCCACCAGCGCGGGCGTCCGCGCCCGCACCCGCCGGCTCGGCGGCCCGAGGCGCCCTTCGGTGTCCCGGGCCCGCACGGTGAAGACGTACACGGTGGACGGCCTGAGCCTGGTGACGTCCACCATGTGCTGCGCACCCGGAACTTCGGTGACCTTGGTGGCGCCGCGATACACCTCGTAGGCGCCGATCCCGGTGGCGTCCGGGACCGCGTTCCACATCACGTGCACGCTGTCCGCGCTCCCGGCCGCCGCCATGACGCCCGTCGGCGCGCCGGGCGCCCGGCCGCCGTCGCCCTCGGCCGTACCGCTCCAGCCGCAGCCCGCGACCAGCAGCACGGCCGCGCAGGCCCGCACGGCCGGAAAGGGGATGCCCCGCACGCTGTGCCTCCCCTGGGGACGGAGACGCGGGAAAGGTCCGGACCAATATGGCGCGGGTGGGGCGGCCGCAGCAAGAGGGCCGTGTTGGTGCGCCTCCCGGGGAGTTACGTATGCTGAGAGCTCTCCGCGGCTGAACCACCCTTGGAATCAGGGAAGTTCACGCACCGACGGGCGCGGAAAACGCTGTCGTCGCCGGACCCGCGCCGACGCGGGCGGCCGGCGGATCCGGGCCGACGCCGGCCCGGATCCCCGGCCCCCGCCACCGCCTCACGAAGCGTCGGAGGCGTCAGAGGCGTCAGGGGTGCCGGAAGCGTCAGGACGCTGCTCCATCCGGCCTCAATCGGGGTGATGTGCTCGCCCACCGGCAGCGAATTGTGCATGGTGTCCGGAATGTTCCCTATGAGAGGGTCCCTCAGAGTGCGTGTCCCGTCGCTGACGCTGGCCGCGGCCGGTGCCGCCCTGCTCGCCCCGACGACGCTCCCCGCCGCCGCCGAACCACCCCAGGACCGGCCGGCGGCACGCAGCGAGAACGTCGAGGCGCCTTCGGCCGTCACCGCCGCCGCCCTGCTGGACCGGCTGCACACCTGCACCCGGGTGTCCAGGGGCCGCTACCGCACCGACGACGGCGCCCCCGCGCGCGTCCCGGTCTGCGGCACCCGCACGGCGGTCTACTGGAAGGCCGACCTCGACGTCGACTGCGACGGACGGCCCACCGGACGCTGCAACCGCCGCACCGACCCGTACTTCTCCGCCGCCACCGCCTACCAGGAGTCCGGCGGCCGCTACCTGAACGCCCAGTCGCTGCCCTACATCGTGCTGCCGGCCCCGAGCCGCATCTGGGACCACCGGGCGTCGGGCATCGGGGGCGGCTCCGTCGCCGCCGTGATCTACCGGGGCCGGGTGCAGTTCGCGGTCGTAGGCGACACCGGCCCCCGCGACCTCATCGGCGAGGCCTCCTACGCCACCGCCAAGGGCCTCGGCATCCACCCGGACCCGCTGCGCGGCGGCGCCGACGAGGACGTCACGTACATCGTCTTCAAGGACGCGCGGGTCACCCGCATGGAGGACCGCCGGGCCACGAAGGCGGCGGGGGAGCGACTGGCCCGGCTCTTCGCCCACGGGGGGTGAGCGCGGCCGGGCCCCGTGCCCCGCGGGCGCTCACGTCTTGCGGTAGCCGTACGCCTCCGTGGCCGCCGCCTCCACCGCGTCGAGGTCCGCACCGGTGGCCGCCGTCACCACCGCGGCCACCGCACCCTCCACGAACGGCGCGTCCACCAGCCGAGAGCCCTCGGGCAGCTCGTCGCCTTCCGCGAGGAGCGCCTTCACGGTGAGCACCGCGCTGCCCAGATCGGTGATCAGCGCGACCCCGGCCCCCCGGTCCACCGAGGCGGCCGCCGCGGCGACCAGCTCCGCGCTGGTCCCGACCCCGCCGCCCTCCGTGCCGCCCGCGGGAGCGACGGGCACCGCCTCGGCGCCGCCCGCCAGTCCCTTCGCCATGGCGGCGACGGACGCCGCGACCTCCGCGCTGTGCGACACGAGCACGATGCCGACCCGCTTCTCCTCACTCACCGGACGCCCCCGCCGCCGCTTCCTCCAGTGCCGCGATCAGCAACGCCGAGGACGTGGCCCCCGGATCCTGGTGACCGATGCTGCGCTCACCGAGATAGCTGGCCCGGCCCTTGCGCGCCTGCAGCGGGACGGTGGCGACGGCGCCCTCCTCGGCGGCCGACCGCGCCGCGGGGAAGCCGTCGGCGAGCGCGTCCACGGCCGGGCTCAGCGCGTCGATCATGGTCTTGTCACCCAGTGCGGCGCCACCGAGCGCCATCACCCCGTCCACGCCCGCCCTGAGCGCCTGCGCCAGCTGCTCCTCACTGACCTCGGCGCCGTCCCCGAGCGCCTTGCCCGCCCGGCGCAGCAGGGTGCCGTACAGCGGCCCGGACGCCCCGCCGACCGTCGAGATCAGCCGGCGTCCGGCCAGGGTCAGCACCGCCCCCGGGGTGTCCGGTGCCTCCTTCTCCAGGCCCGCCAGCACGGCCGTGAACCCGCGCTGCAGATTGCTGCCGTGGTCGGCGTCCCCGATGGCCGCGTCGAGGGCGGTGAGCCGCTGCGCCTCCCGGTTGACGGACGCGGCGGTCGCCGTCATCCAGCGGCGGAAGAAATCGGCGTCGAGCACTGGGTCTCCTTGCGTGGTAGGGGTGTCGACCTTGCGCCGTGTCACATACCCCAGCGCAGCGCCGGGGTCTTCACCGGGGCGTCCCACAGTCGCAGCAGCTCCTCGTCGACCTGGCACAGCGTGACCGAGGCGCCCGCCATGTCGAGGGAGGTGACGTAGTTGCCGACCAGGGTGCGGGCGACCGACACGCCCCGCTCGGCGAGCACCCGCTGCACCTCGGCGTTGAAGCCGTACAGCTCCAGCAGCGGGGTGGCGCCCATGCCGTTCACCAGGACGAGCACGGGGTTGCGCGGGGGCATGTCCTCCAGGATGGCGTGCACCGCGAAGTCGGCGATCTCCCCGGAGGTCATCATCGCCCGCCGCTCGCGGCCCGGTTCACCGTGGATGCCGATGCCCAGCTCCAGTTCGCCCGGCGGCAGGTCGAAGGTGGGGCTGCCCTTGGCGGGCGTCGTGACCGCGGTCAGGGCGACACCGAAGCTGCGCGCGTTCTCGTTCACCTGCCGCCCGATGGACTCCACCCGCTCCAGCGGCTGTCCCTCGGCCGCGGCGGCACCCGCGATCTTCTCCACGAACAGGGTGGCGCCGGTGCCGCGCCGCCCGGCCGTGTACAGGCTGTCGGTGACGGCCACGTCGTCGTTGACCAGCACCTTGGCGACCTGGATGCCCTCGTCCTCGGCGAGTTCGGCGGCCATGTCGAAGTTGAGCACGTCTCCGGTGTAGTTCTTCACCACGAACAGCACCCCGGCCCCGCTGTCCACGGCGGCCGCGGCCCGCGCCATCTGGTCCGGCACCGGGGAGGTGAACACCTCTCCCGGACAGGCCGCGGAGAGCATGCCCGGCCCCACGAAGCCGCCGTGCAGCGGCTCGTGGCCCGACCCGCCGCCCGAGACGAGCGCGACCTGCCCGGCCACGGGAGCGTCGCGTCGGACGATCACCCGGTTCTCCACGTCCACCGTCAGCTCCGGATGAGCGGCCGCCATACCCCGCAGCGCGTCCGCGACGACGGTCTCCGGGACGTTGATCAGCATCTTCATGCCTGTCTCCTAGGAAGGTGGAGGGAGCCGTGGCCTCGCTCCTCAGTATCGACCTTGCACCGGGGAAGGTCATGTGCGCCGCCGAATCCCGTAAAAGCCGTCCCGCGACGGGCCGTCCGGACAATCCGGCGGCCCCGACCGAGGGCTGCGAGTACGGCAGGTGAGCGGATCCCTAGCCCAGGCCGTACAGCCGGTCCAGGTCCACGAGCACCACGTGTCCCTCGGCCGCGGCGGCGCGCAGGGCGGGCCCGAAGCCGGCGCCGCTGTAGCAGGCGGGCCGGGCGCGGGTGACGTCCTCGCCGCGGTCGGCGAGGGCCGCGAGGAGGCCGCGCAGGCGTTCCAGGTGGCCGAGGTCCATGACCTCGTCCCACCGGGCCAGGCCCACCGACAGCAGCGACCCGTCGCGGGCTCCTCCGTGGCCGCGTACGACCACGTCCGCGGTGAACTCCGCGCCCCCGGGGTCCGCCGGGCCGGGCAGGGAGCCGTGGGTCGCCGACGTGGGACGGGCGCCGAAGACGTCCGGTCCGGCGAAGCTCAGGACCCAGTCGCGGCAGACCTGGGCGAAGTGGGACCGCGCCACCAGGGAGTCGAAGTCCGGGCGGGCGAGCTTCCAGACCGCGGCCGGGTCCCGCCGGGCCAGGGCCGACCGGTGCGGCCGTACCACCGCGTGCTCGAAGGCCAGCAGCGGCTCGGCGACGCGCAGCCTGACGAGGCCGGGCCGGAAGGCGTCCGCCTCACCGTGCAGCAGGCCGTGCTCCCGCAGCAGCCCCAGACAGCGCGCGGTGTCGGTCAGGGGAGCCCCGAGGCAGTCCGCGACCTGGCCCTGCGTCGAGCAGCCCGTGGCGACGGCGGCGAGGGCGGAGTGGCACAGCGCGCGGTCCTTGTGGTCGATCTCCTCCCGCAGCAGGTGGTAGGCCTCGCGGAACAGGGGCGTGCCGGGATCGAGGACGGTCCTGCACACCCAGGCGTCGAAGTCCTCCCGCTTCTCGGGCACGTCGTCCCGGACGAACTCGTGCCGGTACGCGGGGGTTCCACCGACGACGGCGTGGACGAGCAGCGCGAGGACGGGGTCGTCGATGCCCCAGAACCGCGCGGCCCGCCGATGGTCGAACGGGTGGACGGCGAGGTGCAGGTCGCTCAGTTCGTGCAGCGGGGACGCCGCGCCGAACAGCCGGTGCATCAGCGGCAGGGAGCTGCCGCTCAGCAGGAGGCGCGCCCGTCCCGGCCGGCCGCCGTCGTGGCGCCGGTAGGCGCTGTGCAGGAGCGAGGGCAGGGCGGGGCTCTCCCGGACCAGGTCGGGGAACTCGTCGATGACGACGGGCACCGGACGCCGGTCCCCGAGGGCCAGCAGATCGTCGACGGCGTCCTCCCAGCCGTGCCAGTGAGGCGGGCGGGACGCGTGGGTGTACCGGGCGAAATCGCCGGCGAGGTGGCTCAGCGACTCGGTCTGGGTCCCTTGCCGGGCCGTGAAGTAGAAGCCGCCCAGGGCGCCGGTGACTGCCTCCAGCAGGTAGGACTTGCCCTGCCGGAGCCGCCCGCCGACCACGCCGAGCCGGGCTTCGCCGCGGTCGTCGCAGGCGAAGGCGATGAGCGCCTGCCACTCGGTGTCCCGGTCGAAGACTCGCGGCGGCTTGCCCGGGAGGGGGGTTGCGGACGACGGCACGGCGTTCCCCTCGTTCGGCGGTGCTTGCGCTTCCAGTACAACGCCGGACGCCCGGCCCCGCGACACGCGACGAGGCGCCGGACCGGAGGGGACGCTCAGGTTCGGGATGAGGCGCCGCGAGAATCGAAGGAGGTGGTGGCTTACCGAGCCGAGCGCCCGCCCCTCTGTGCTTCTCCTCCCTCACCGCCGTCCCCAGCTCCCGCGCAGGCATCTCAGAGTTGCGCCGGGCCGGGTTGCGCCGAGCCGGGTTACGGCGATGCTGGGGGCCATACAGCCGAGACGAGCACGCCGGCTCGCCCTTCGAGGACCGGGACATGCCTGACGCCGCGCACATCGTGAGCGATGTGATGACCGAGCCCGCGGTGACCGTCGGGCGCGGCACCCGGTTCAAGGAGATCGCGCGGGCCATGGCGCGGCACCGGGTGAGTGCCCTGCCCGTCGTGGAGAGCGACGGGCGGGTCGCCGGTGTGGTCTCCGAGGCCGACCTGCTGCCCAAGGAGGAGTTCCGGGGCCGCGACCCCACCCGCCTCACCCGCCCGGAGCGGATCCGTCGCCGGGCCGACCTGGCCCGGGCCCGGGCGCTGACGGCCGGGGAACTGATGACCACGCCCGCGGCCACGGTCCGCGGCGACGACACGCTGGCGCGGGCGGCCCGGATCATGGCGGTGCACCGCGTCAAACGGCTGCCCGTGGTCGGCGCCGACGGCCGGCTGCGGGGCGTGGTCAGCCGGGGCGACCTGCTGAAGGTGTTCCTGCGGCCGGACGAGGACATCGAGGAGGAGGTCCGCCGCACGGTGGTGGCCTACCTGTTCCCGGCGCTCGCCCACGCCGTCCGCGTGTCCGTGCGGGACGGAGTCGTCACGCTGCGCGGACCGGTGCACGACACCTCGCTCATCTGGGTCGCCGAGCGCCTCGTCCGCGCCGTGGAGGGCGTGGTCGGCGTCGAGACGCGGCTCAGCGGCACGGCCGCCGGCCCGGGTGGGCTCGAAGCCCCGTGAAGCCGGCTCCCCGGCCCGGCGGCCGGCTCACGCCGTCGTGCGCGGCATGCCCGGCCGCGGCGCGGCCACGCCCTCGATGTCGCGTTCCGCCGTCTGCAGCAGCTGGTGCGCGAGATCGATCATGGCCCGGCCCGCCGCCAGTTCGTCGCCGATCTCCGGCACGTCCGCGTCCGCCGGATGGCGGTGCGCGCTGCCGCGGGCGGTGAGTGCCGTGGTACCGGTGTCCAGCACCACGTGCGCCTTCGTCGTGCCCTCGTCGTCCTCGAACAGATGAAGACGAACCTTCCATTCGGCCGTGTGCGGCATCGTTCTCCTCCTCACCGGCGACACCTCGGGGACGAGACAACCGTCGGACGACGGCGGTCCCCGGCCACAGGGCCGAAGGTCCCTTCGTGGGCGGCTTCCGGTCCCGAGCGGCGCCGGCGCCTCCTCCGCGTGCGGCGGGGAGGGCATCGGGGCGATCATCGAGGGGGAGCACCCACCGTCGTCCATGTCCCGCGTCCATGTCCCGGTTCGCACGAGACGGAGGCCGCCGCCATGCCACCAGTCGTCATCGCGGGCCTGGACGGCTCGCCCGAGAGCCTGGCCGCCGCCCGCTGGGCCGCGGACGAGGCCGAGCACCGGGGCCTTCCCCTCCACCTGCTGCACGCGTGGCCGCTGCTCGCGCCGGAACCGGTCCGGGCGCCCGCTGAGGCCGATCAGAACTACTGGGCGAAGCGTCTCGTCCGCACCGCGGAGGCGGAACTGCGGGCGCGACATCCGGGCCTGACCGTCGTCGGTGACCTGGTGGCCGACGACGCCCAGCACGCGCTGCTCCAGGCGGCCGCGGAGTCGGAGATGATCGTCCTCGGCTCCCGGGGGATCGAACCCGCGGAGAGCTACTTCCTGGGTGACGTCAGCATGCCCGTGGTGGCGCGGGCCGAGCGGCCGGTGGTGCTGGTCCGGGCCGCGCCCGGGGAGGCCGGACCGCCCCGGGCGGCCCCGGGGCGCGTGGTCGTGGCCCTCAAACTGCACGGCTCCTGCGACGACCTGCTCGACTTCGCGTTCCACACCGCCGCGGCCAGGGGCGCCACCCTCATGGCCGTGTACGGGCGGAGCGTGCCGCTGCACGCCCGGGTGCCGTGGGGCGTGGACCACGACGTCACCGACGAGATGACGCGCGACGCGCACGAGGGGCTGAGCAGGGTGCTGCGTCCCTGGCGGGAGAAGTACCCGCGGGTGGAGGTGGCCACCGCCGTCCGTCTCGAAAGCCCCGCCAAAGCGGTCGTGCAGGCCGCCCGAGGCGCCACACTGCTGGTCCTGGGACGCCGCCGGCACCGCCCCGGCCTGGCGCCCCGCCTCGGCCCGGTCGCGCAGGCCGCGATCCACCACGCGCTCTGCCCGGTCGCGGTCGTGCCGCACGAGTGAGCGGGGGCCGGGCGGTGACGGCTGACGTCCAGGACGGCGGAGCCGCCGACGGCCATGCGCGGTCGGCCGAGCCGCCATGCGGTCCAGCACGAAGCGACGGGCGCGCAGCAGCAGGATGCCGCCGCCGCCCTCCGGGCCCGGTCGCCGAGGCCGCCGTCGTCCCGCACGAGCGAGCGGGACCCGGCGGGACCGGGCGGGGTCGGCCGGGTGACGGCGTGACGTCGACGACGACGAGGCCGCCGACGGTCGTGGGCGGTCAGCCGCCCGGTCGGGCGGTCCAGGGTGCGACGGCGAGGGCACGCCGCTGCCCCGGCCCGGTCGCACAGGCCGTCGTCGTCCCGCACGAGCGAGCGGGGGATCAGGACCGGGCGAGGTCAGCCGCTTGCGACGTGACGTCGAGGACGGCGGAGCTGCCGCCAACCGTCGTGGGCGATCGGCCGCCCGGTCGGGCGGTCCAGGGTGCGACGGCGAGGGCACGCCGCTGCCCCGGCCCGGTCGCACAGGCCGTCGTCGTCCCGCCCGAGTGAGCGGGGGAGTGCGGCCGGGCTTGGGGGTCAGGCGCTGACGGTGTGGCCGTCGCCCTTTCCGTCCGCCTTGCTGCGTTCCCGGCGCAGGACGTCGAGGACGGCGGAGCCGTCGACGGTCTCGTGGGTGACGAGCTGCCCGGCCAGGCGCTCCAGGGCGGGACGGTGGGCGCGCAGCAGCGAGATGGCGCGCTGTTCGGCCTGGCGCAGCAGGCGGGTGACCTCCTCGTCGACGATGCGCTGCGTCTGCTCCGAGTACGGCGGCCTGCCGGGCTCGTCGGTGACCTCGCCGAGGAAAACCTGGTGGGGGGAGGCGTAGCCGATCGGGCCGAGTTCCCGGGACAGGCCGAACTCGCGGACCATGCGGGTGGCGATCTGGGTGGCCCCGGCGAGATCGTTGGCGGCACCCGTCGACCCCTCGCCGAAGGACACGAGCTCGGCGGCGCGCCCGCCCAGGCGCACCGCCAGCAGGTCGTTCATGTAGCTCTCGCTGTACAGGTGGCGCTCGGCCTCGGGGAGCTGCTCGGTCACGCCGAGGGTGACGCCGGCCGGCAGGATGGTGACCTTGGCCACCGGGTCCGCGTGCTCGCACAGCGCCGCCACCAGGGCGTGGCCGGATTCGTGCACGGCCACCGACCGGCGCTCCTCGGGCAGCAGCGCGTTGGAGGAGTCCCGCCGCCCCAGCAGCACCCGGTCGCGGGCGGCGTCCAGGTCGTGCCGCTCGATCCGGGTCCGGTCGCCGCGTACGGCGTTGATGGCGCCCTCGTTGACCAGGTTGGCGAGGTCCGCGCCGGAGAAGCCCGGCGTGGCGCGTGCCACGGCATCCAGGTCGACGTCCGGATCGAGGATCTTGTCACGGGCGTGGACGGTCAGGATCGCGGCACGTTCGGCCTGGTTGGGCAGCGGCACGGTGACCTGCCGGTCGAATCGCCCGGGGCGCAGCAGGGCGGGGTCGAGGGCGTCGGGCCGGTTGGTGGCGGCGAGGACGACGATGCCGCTGGACTGGTCGAAGCCGTCCATCTCGGACAGCAGCTGGTTGAGGGTCTGCTCGCGCTCGTCGTTGCCGCCGAGCCGGGGCCCGCCGGACCGGCGCGAGCCGAGCGCGTCGATCTCGTCGATGAACACGATCGACGGGGCGCGCTTGCGGGCCTCGCCGAACAGGTCGCGCACCCGGGAGGCGCCGACGCCGACGAACATCTCCACGAACGCCGAGCCGGTCACCGACAGGAACGGCACGTCCGCCTCGCCGGCGACCGCGCGCGCGAACAGCGTCTTGCCCGTTCCGGGCGGTCCCACCATGACCACGCCGCGGGGTCCCTTTGCGCCGGCGGCGGTGTACCGACCGGGATTGCGCAGGAAGTCGACGACCTCGCTGATCTCCTGCTTGACGCCGTCGTAGCCGGCGATGTCGTCGAAACGGGTCGTGGGCCGCTCCGCCTCGATGATCTTCGCGCGGGACCGTCCGATGGCGCTCAGCCCGCCGCCCATCGACCCTGCCGCCCGGCGCCCCATCCACACGAAGAAGCCGACCAGCAGCAGGAACGGCAGGAAGGCGAAGACGACGGACAGCCATGCCGAGCCGCCGCCGCTGCTCTGGCTCGCCTTGATCTGCACGTGGTGCGACGTGAGCTGCTGCTGGAGCTGGGCCCCGGTGCCCAGGGCGGTGGGAATCTGCGTGGTGAACTTCGTGCCGTCCTTGAGCGTGCCGTCCACCGCCCCCTTGTCGTTGACGTCGACGGTCTGCACCTGGCTGGCGCCGACCTTGCCCTGGAAGTCGCTGTAGGACAGCGCTTCCGAACGGGGCCCGGAGCGGGCGCGCGAGAGCAGCAGGACGATCACGAGCGTCGCCAGGATCCACCAGAACAGCCACCGCCCGCCGACCGGCTGGGGCTGCCCGGCGGGCGGCTTGGGCGGTTCGCGCGGCGGCCCGGGCTTGGCGGGCGGCGTCAGATGCCGGTGCGGCATCCGGATTCGTGTGATCAACGGTTCCACGCCCTTCGTTCGGCACGGCACCCCGTCTACCAGCGTCGGTCCGGCGCTTCCCGGGCGGCAGGGGTCGAACGGCCCTGATGCGTCCCACGACGTGGTTCCGCGGCCGCTGATCCGCCCATCCAGCGGACACCGGCCGCCCGGCACGTCTCGTTGTTCCACGCGTGGCAGCTCGACGGCCGGGGACGGATGTGCCCTACGCGGCCTTCAGGGAACAACTGCGGCTCGTACTGGCGCGCAGCGAATCGGCGTTCATGGGACGCCTGGGAGTCACCGACGACCCGGCCGGGGCCCCCGAGCCCGCGCGGCCGGCGCCGGCCGTGCGTCCGGGCCCGAAGAGCGCGAGGGTGGAAAGGGGCACACACGGCGCAAGGAGGCTGCCATGAAGCGATCGGCACCGCAGCAGGCTCCCGAGATCCAGGTCGAGACCCAGGGGGAGATGCCGCCCGGAGCCGCCGAGTACGCGCAGGAGAAGGTACGGGCGCTCACCGGCCGGACCCGGGAGCCCGTTCTGTACGCCCGCGTCCGGCTGACCCGGATGGCCAACCCCGCCATGCAGCGGCCGGCGATCGCCCAGGCCAACCTGGACGTCAACGGGCGCCCGGCCCGCGCCCACGTCGCCGCCACGACCATGACCGAGGCCGTCGACCTGCTGCAGGACCGGCTCGCCGGACGGCTGGGACGCCTGGAGCAGCACTGGGAGGCCCGCCGCGGCAGGACGCCGGCGCCCGGCCCGCACGAGTGGCGCCACGGTGACGAGCCCGCCCACCGCCCCGGCTACTTCCCGCGCCCGGAGGAGGAGCGGCAGGTCGTCCGGCACAAGTCGTTCTCGCTGGCCCGGGAGACCCCCGACGAGGCGGCCCTCGAACTGGAGGCGATGGACTACGACTTCCACCTCTTCACCGACATCGGCACCGGTGAGGACAGCGTGCTCTACCGGTCCGGGCCCACGGGCTACCGCCTCGCCCAGGTGCACCCGCACCCCCACGTGGACGGCCCCGTGGCCGTGCCGCTCACCGTCAGCGACCTGCCCGCTCCCCGGATGAACGTGGCCGATGCCAGGCAGCGGCTGGAACTGGGGGGCTTCCCGTTCGTGTTCTTCGCCGACGACGCCACCGGGCGCGGCAACGTCCTCTACCACCGCTACGACGGCCACTACGGCCTGATCTCCCCCGTCGAGTAGCGGCCATGCGCCTCTCGTTCCTCGAACCGCTGTACAAGCAGCCCGGCCCCTTCGCGTCCGTCTACCTGGACACGTCCCGCGACGCCGCCGTCGACGACCCCGACGCCGCCGTACGGCTGCGCTGGCGGAGGCTGCGGGACGCCCTGGCGTCCGAGGGAGCGGACCCGGACTCCCTCTCCGCCGTGGCGGGCACCGTGGGCAGCGACACGGACGTGCCCGGCGCGCACGGCCAGGCCGTGTTCACCGCGCACGGGCGCCTCGCCCTGCTCGACGAACTGCCCGCCCCGCCCGCGCGGGACACCGCGCACTTCGGCACGCTGCCGGACACCATGCCCCTGATCGTCCAGCACGCGCCCGGGATCCCCTACCTGGCGGTGCACGTGCACTACGGCGGCCGGCACTCCACCGACGCCACCGGCACCGTGCGGATCGAGGCCGAGGCGGGCACCTGGCCGCTCACCAGGGTCACGCCCGGCCACCGCGTGGACCAGGAGGTCCCGGTGACCGACTGGGCGCGCGCCGCCGGGGAGATCGGCCGCGAGCTGGAGGGGCACGCGCGGCGCATCGACGTCGAGACGGTGGTCGTCGCGGGCGACGTCTGGGCCCGCGGCATCCTCGTCCACCGGCTGCCGGCCGCGCTGCGCGGACGGGTCGTCACCGTGGAGGGCGCCGGTGAGTCACAGCGGGGACGGGCCCTGCTGGAGCGGCCGCTGGAGGGATTCTTCACCGGGCGCATGGCCGCCCGCGACCGGGCCCTGCTGGACGTGTTCCTCGCCGAGCGGGCCCGTGGCGGGGCGTCCGGGGAAGGCCTCGCCGCCGCCGTGTCGGCGCTGCAGCGGGGCCGGGTGAAGGCCCTCTTCCTCAACGACCACCCGGAGTCGCCGTTCCGCCTGTGGGTCGGCCCGGAGCCCGGCCAGACGGCCCTGGCCGCACAGGAGCTGCGCTCCTACGGCGTACGGGAGGTCCGCGAGGAGCGGGCCGACGCCGCGCTGGCGCGCGCCCTCGTCGGCACGAGGGCCGAACTGGTGGTGGTGCCCGAGCGGGAGCTGTGGCTGAGCGAGGGCGTGGGCGTGCTGCTGCGCTACACCGAGCCCACGCTCCCCGCCTGACGGGCCTTTCCGGCGTTCACCGGCGTGCCCCGAGCCGGTCGTGCCGCGGGACGGTGGCGCCGCCGCCGGCCCGCACGGCCTCCACCACCTCCTGGTGCAGGTTCCGGCTGTCCTGCCGGGAGTCGCAGGGCACCGGGCTGCCGGTCAGCGTGAACCACTCGGAGGTGCCGCTGTACTGGACGGCCACCTCGGCCTGCCGGCCGCCCCAGGTGGTGCGCACCGTCAGGTCCCCGGTGAGCGTGCCCCCCTCGTCGGTACGGGCGCCTCCCCGGCCCGTGAACACTCCGGTCGTCGTCCAACATGTGCGGACCATGGCTCTCCGCCTTCCTTGCGGTACTGGCCTTCATGGTGACCGCCCCGCCCGCGCGCGGCCTGTGCCGACCGGCCCGCCGGCCGGGGCCGAACGGCCCTGCCGCCGCGCCCCGCCCCGCAGGCGTCACTCGTCCGCGACGCGGAGCAGGGCGAGCGTGATGTTGTCGGGGCCGCCGGCCGCGATGGCCGCCTTCCACAGTTCGAAGGCCGCGCGGCCGTCGTCGTACTCCCGCAGCAGGCCGTCGAGGACGTCCTGCGGCAGCGGGTCGGTCAGGCCGTCGGTGCAGACCAGGTACCGGTCGCCGGCGGCCACGGGAGCGGCCGTCACATGCGGGGTGACGGCACGGTGGTGCGCGGTGCCGCCGAGGCACTGGGTGACGATCGGGGTGGTGCGCTGCCCCGGTTCCAGCGGCGGGTTGTCGTCCACGCTGACCTGGAGCAGGCCGTCCCTGGGCGCCGCGTAGACCCGGCTGTCGCCCACGTTGAAGGCCACGAGCGAGCCGGACCGGACGACGGCCCCCGCGACGGTCGTGCCCATCGTGGCCAGGGCCCGCCCGTTCGCGTCCGCGGCCGCGTACACCGCGCGGTTGCAGGCGCGCAGCTCCTCGCGGACGTCGTCCTCACCGGTCAGCCCGGGCCCGGCCCGGGCGAGCCGGCGTACCACCAGGGCACTGGCCACCTCTCCGCCGGGCTGTCCGCCGAGTCCGTCGGCGACGGCCACGACGAGCGGCGTGCCGAGCGGGAACACCAGCGTCTGCGGATTCTCGGTCACGGTCGCGCACAGCGTCCACGGCCCCACGACCAGGCTGTCCTCGTTGCGGTCGCGGACGAGTCCGGGATGGCTCAGCGCCGTCACGGCGATGTACGTCAGCGGAGGCCACCGCCTCTCCCTGCGGACCGGCGGGGCGTGCCCCCGCTCGTCTCCATCCTCGCCAGGAGCCCACCGCACCGCCAGCCGCGCCGGGCGTGCGCTTCGGTCCGGCCATCGGGGGGAACTCGGTCGCCCGACGAGGGGGTCGCCGAGGCCATGGGCCGGAGGAGGTGCTGTTTGCCGTGAACGACTGGGACACACCCGACGACGTCCGGCTCTCGCCGCGGGAGCGGCTCGCGCTGCTGCGCATCGAGGCGGACCTGCAGCAGGACCGCCGCCTGGCGCGCGCCATGGGCTCGGTGGAACCCACGGGCTCGGCGCGCCGCACGGGCGCCGCGCCCCGGGACCGTACGGCCCGCCCGGCGGCCGGGCCCGCGCGGCGGCCGCGCCCGAACCGCCGGGCGGAGCGCAGGCGGCGGGGGCTGTGGCTGCCGCTGGCCGTGCTGCTGCTGGGAGCCGCGTCCGTGTTCGTCGCCGTCATGGGCATCCGCACCTCGGACCCCGTTCTGCTGTGGGGCTTCGCCCTGCTGTGGCCGCTCACCCTGCTGCAGGCCTTCCGCCTGCTGTGCCGGGCCACCCGCCCGCCGCGGTCCGGATCCGGCGGCCGGACGTCCCCGTGGCGCTGAGCGCCGGGCGCTCGGCCGTACGGCGCGCGGAAGACCCCCCGGCGCCCGCCGGCCGTGTGTGCGGCCGGCGGGCGCCGGGGGGTCTCGACCGGATCGCGGCGACGGCGGGAGGATCCGGCTCTCGTGGATCGTGGATCGCCGGGTTCCCCGCCCCGCCCGCCGAGCGCCCGCGGGGCGCTCGGTGCGTCAGCTCTCCTTGCCGCGCCCGGACAGCGCGTCGCGCATCCGGTCGACGAGGCCGGCTCCCGGCGCCAGCAGCTTGTTGGCCGGGGGGTGGTCCGGCGCCGCCGGGTGCGGGCGGGTCGGCGCGGTCTTCTTCGCGCGGCGCACCTTGTCGCCCAGCTCGTCCAGCGCCTCGGGCGGGCAGACCGCCTGCAACTGCGGGAAGAGGTTCTCCTCCTCGTCCGTCACATGCGACCGGATCTCGCTCATCAGCCGGGCCATGCACGTGTCGAACTGCGGATCGTCCGGCTCCAGGCCCTCCAGGTCCTTCATCAGCCGCTCGGCCTCGGCGTGGTCCTCGAGTTCCTTGTCGGCCAGGGCGTCCCCGCCCTTCACGTGCATGCGCACCGCCGGGTAGAGGTAGGCCTCCTCGGCCACCGAGTGCCGAACGAGCTCCATCGTGGCCTGGTCGGCCAGTATCTTGCGCTCCTTGGAACCGGGCGGCAGCGCCTCGATGCGACCGAAGATCTCCTCGACCTCACGGTGATCGGTCGTCAGTTCCTGGATGACGTTTCCGCCGTGACCCATGACGTTACCTCCTGCATGCGCGCGGCGGCCGTGTGCGGCCCGCCGGTGGAGGCGTCGAGTGCCCCGTCCGCAAGGCGTTACACGGGCGTACGCGGTGCCCTCAGCCCATCGAGTGGCGGCCTGCCGCCGCCCGGCCCTGCTCCGACAGCGCCCACCGCCACCAGTGGTCCAGGATGCGCGGCGCCGGCGCGCCCGCGTCCACCAGCGCCGGCCGGCCCACCGCCCGGGCCTGGGCGGTCATCTTGGCACCGCCCGCCACCGGGTCGACCGCGAGCACCGGGGTCCCGGTGCGCAGGCCGAGCACCAGGCGTGCAGCCGGGTCGTGACGACCGCGTCGAAACGGGAGACGAGCGCCAGGAACTGCTCGCCGGTGGCGCACAGCCGCAAGTCGTCCGTGGCCGGCCGGGTGTCGGCCGGCACCCGGGCGCAGTCCTTGCCGGCCGGCCGGCCGCGGTCAGCCGCTCGTTCATCTCCTCTTGCCGCCGCCGCGCGCCGTACTCGCCCTGCCCGGAGGACAGCGCCGGTCGGGCCGGGCGGGGGTCCCGGTGCCGTCGCGGGCCAGCACCTCGTGGAAGCCGGTGACCGCCGGATCCGCCGGATCGACGACGCTGACCCCGGCGGCGAGTCGTCTACAGATTCTGAACCCTGCATGGAGCGCGGCTACCTGCGGCCCGTGCACCGGACCGCACACGAAGAGCAGCGTGTCGTAGGCGTCCGGCCGCGCCGCCTCCGGCGTCAGCGCACCCGCCCGGAAGCCGGGGCCCCACGCCGTGCCGTACGGGACGCCCGCGCGTTCCAGCAGCGCCGAGGCGTGCCGCTGCGCCAACAGGTCGCCGGCGGTGGCCTCTCCGTGCAGGAAGCCGAACCAAGCCGGTGAGCAGCGGGCCCCCGGGCAGCCGCCCGGAGGCGCGCAGGGTGCACAGCAGGACCGCCGCGAGGTCGTCGTCCATGAGCCGTCTCCACCGTGCCGAGCGGTCACCTGCAGTCGCGCGAGTACTCATCGTTTCGGACAATAAGGATCAAAAGTGTGAAACCGGCTGGCACGGGAACCCCGTGCCGGTGCCGTCCAGCCAGCGGCGGCCGACCAGGGCGGTCCTCCGGAACGTGGGGACCCGGGCCCTGACGCCTCCCCTCCCACAGTCCTTCCCCGACGGGCCGATTCCCCCGGGCCCGGGGACACGGCACGCGCCGAACGCCTGACAGGAGCGTTCCCCGGGCGCACGCACGTGGACGACCTGGACGAAGGAGTGACCCCCATGACCGGAGAGACCCGGGCCGCCGCACGGCGGCGCGCCGTCGTGACCGGCGGCGCCGGCTTCCTCGGCTCCCACCTGTGCGAACGGCTGCTGGATTCGGGAGCCGAAGTCGACTGTGCGGACAACCTGGTCTGCGGACGGCGCGAGAACGTCGCCCACCTCGAAGGAAGGCCGGGCTTCCGCTACGTCCACTGCGACGTCTCGGACCCCGGCTGCCCGCGGCTGCTGCCCGGACCCTACGACCTGGTACTGCACTTCGCCTGCCCGGCGTCCCCCGCCGACTACCTCAGGCTCCCCCTGGAGACCCTGGACGCGGGCAGCCTCGGCACCCGCAACGCCCTGGCGCTGGCCGAACGCGACGGCGCGCGCTTCCTGCTCGCCTCCACCTCCGAGGTGTACGGCGACCCGCTCGTGCACCCCCAGCACGAGGGCTACTGCGGCAACGTCAACCCCGTCGGCCCGCGCAGCGTGTACGACGAGTCGAAGCGGTTCGCCGAGGCCCTGGTCACCGCGCACGCCGGAACCCGCGGCACCGACGCCGGGATCGTCCGGCTGTTCAACACCTACGGACCGCGCATGCGCGCCCACGACGGCCGGGCCGTACCCACGTTCATCAGCCAGGCCCTGGCCGGCGAACCGGTCACCGTGACCGGCGACGGCAGCCAGACCCGCTCGCTGTGCTATGTCGACGACACCGTCGACGGCGTGCTGCGGGTGGCGGCCAGCCGGTCCGTGCGGCCCGTCAACATCGGCGGCGCCGACGAGATCACCATGGCCGACCTCGCCCGCCGGGTGGTCGCCCTGTCCGGCTCCCGCTCGCCGATCGCCTTCATCGACCGGCCCGTCGACGACCCCGGCCGGCGCCGCCCCGACACCAGCCTGGCGCTCGAACTGCTCGGCTGGTCACCGCAGGTGCCCTGGGAGGAGGGCCTGAAGCAGACGATCGCCTACTTCGCCGCCCTCCCGGCGGGCGACGCCCCGCCCCCGGACGGGGAGGCGGCCGCGCAGTCCTGACCACTCGCCCGACCGCCGTCCAGGAGCCCAGGAGACAGCGCATGCACGTCCTCGGTATCAACGCCCTCTTCCACGACCCCGCCGCGGCCCTCCTCACGGACGGCAGCGTGGTGGCGGCCGCGGAAGAGGCACGGTTCTCCCGCCGCAAGCACGGCAAGCGGCCCGTTCCCTTCTCCGCCTGGGAACTGCCCGAGCAGTCCGCCCGCTGGTGCCTGGAGCAGGCCGGCCTCACCCCCGCCGACCTGGACGCCGTCGCCTACTCCTGCGACCCCTCGCTGGCCCGGCCCGCCGAGCAACTGGGCCTGGACGACCCCTGGGACCACCTGCGCCAGGAGTACGCCCGCCAGGCACCCGGCTTCCTCGCCGAGGCCCTGCCCGGCCTGGACCCGGCCAAGGTGCGGTTCGTCCCCCACCACGTGGCGCACGCCGCCTCCGCCGGGGCCGTCTCGCCGTACCCCGACTGCGCCGTCCTCGTCCTCGACGGCCGCGGCGAGTGCGGCTCCCACCTGGCCGGCCGCTACACCGACCGGGAACTGACCGTGCTCGGCACCCAGCAACTGCCCGACTCCCTCGGCCTGTTCTACGAGGACCTCACCCAGCACCTCGGATTCCTGCGCAGCAGCGACGAGTTCAAGGTGATGGCCCTCGCGTCGTACGGCACCCCGCGCTTCGCGGGCCGGCTGCGCGAGTACGTCCACGCCGACGTCCGGGGCGGCTTCCGGGCCCGCCCGGTGCCCTGGACCGAGCTGGTGCCCCCGCGCCCGGCGGGCGGGGCCTGGGACCAGGACCACGCCGACCTGGCGGCCAGCGCCCAACTCTGCCTGGAGGAAGCCATGCTGGCGCTCGCCCGGTGGCTGCGCGAGCGCACCGGCGAGGACGTCCTCACCCTGGCCGGCGGTGTCGCCCTCAACTGCGTGGCCAACACCCGGCTGTGGCGCGAGAGCGGCTTCCGGCACGTGTGGGTGCAGCCCGCCGCCGGAGACGCCGGAACCGCGCTGGGCGCCGCGGCGCACGTCGCCGGGCAGAAGGACACCCTGGAGCCGATGCCGACCGCCGCCCTCGGGCGCGGCTGGAGCGACGCCGAACTGCGCGCCCGGCTGGAGCGGGCGGCCGTGCCGTACGAGGAGCCGGCCGGCATCGCCGAGACGGCCGCCGAGACGCTGGCCGCCGACGGCATCGTGGCCTGGTTCCAGGGCCGCAGCGAGTACGGCCCGCGCGCCCTCGGCCACCGCTCGCTGCTCGCCCACCCCGGACGCGCCGAGAACGTGGAGCGGCTCAACGCCGTCAAGGGACGCGAGGAGTTCCGGCCCGTCGCGCCCATGGTCCTGGCGGAACGGGCGGCCGAGCTGTTCGACGGGCCGCTGCCCAGCCCGCACATGCTGTTCGTGCACCACGTGGCGGCCGGCTGGGAGGACCGCATCCCGGCCGTGGTCCACGTCGACGGCACGGCCCGCGTCCAGACCGTGGACCGGGCTCAGGAACCCCTCGTGGCCCGCGTGATCGACGGGTTCGAGCGGCGGACCGGACTGCCGGTGGTGGTCAACACCAGCCTGAACACCGCCGGGCGCCCCATGGTCGACGACCCCCGCGACGCCCTGGAGTGCTTCGGCTCCGCACCCGTCGACCTGCTCGTCCTCGGACCGTTCGCGATCCGGCGAGGGAGGGCGTTCGCGTGAGCACCGCACCCGCCTACACCATCGTCATACCCACCATCGGCCGGCCCTGCCTCGCCGAGTGCCTGCGCGCGCTGGCCCGGGCCGAGGGACACCCGCCGCACGAGGTCGTGGTGGTCGACGACCGCCCGGCGCCCGACGCGGGCCTGCCACTGGAACCGGCGGGGATGCTGCTCGACCGCGTCCGCACCCTGCGCACCGGCGGCCGCGGCCCGGCCGCCGCCCGCAACGCCGGGTGGCGCACCGCGCGGACGCCGTGGACGGTCTTCCTGGACGACGACGTCCAGGTGCTCCCGGACTGGTCGCGGCGGCTCGCCGAGGACCTGCGGGACGCCGGCGAGGACGTCGGCGGCGTCCAGGGCCGGCTGGAGGTCCCGCTGCCCCCCGACCGCCGGCCCACCGACTGGGAACGGGGCACCAAGGGCCTGGAGAACGCGGCCTGGGCCACCGCCGACATGGCGTACCGGACCGCCGCGCTCATCCGGGTCGGCGGCTTCGACGAGCGCTTCCCGCGGGCCTTCCGCGAGGACGCCGACCTCGCGCTGCGCGTCGAGCGGGCGGGCTGGACCCTGCGCCGCGGCACCCGGACCACCCGGCACCCGGTCCGCCCGGCCCACTGGTGGGCCTCACTGCCCGCGCAGCGCGGCAACGCCGACGACGTCCTGATGAGCAGGCTGCACGGGCGGGACTGGTGGGCGCGGGCCCGGGCACCTCGGGGCCGGCTGCCCCGGCACCTCGCGGTGACCGGTGCCGCGCTCGCCTCCGCCGTCTGCGCGCTGGCCGGCCGGCGCCGGGCCGCCACCGCCTGCGCGGCCCTGTGGACGCTGGGCACGGCCGAGTTCGCCCTCGCCCGCATCCTGCCCGGGCCCCGCAGCGGGCGCGAGATAGCCGGGATGCTCGGCACCAGCGTGCTCATACCGCCCCTCGCGGTCCGGCACTGGCTGGCCGGGCTCGTCCGGCACCGGACCGCCGCACCGCTGGGAGGCACCGAGTGAGCACCGAGAGCCCGCTGCCCGTCCAGGCCGTGCTGTTCGACCGGGACGGCACGCTCGTGGCGGACGTGCCGTACAACGGCGACCCGGACCGCGTCCGCCTGCTGCCCGGCGCGGCGGGGGCGGTGGCGCTCGCACGCGCCGCGGGCCTGGCCACCGCCGTGGTCAGCAACCAGTCCGGCATCGGCCGGGGCCTGCTCAACGCCGGCCAGGTCGACGCCGTCAACGCCCGCGCGGACCGGCTGCTCGGCGGCCTGGACACCTGGCTCTACTGCCCGCACGCCCCTGACGCCGGCTGCCCCTGCCGCAAGCCCCGCCCCGGCCTGATCCTCACGGCGGCCGCCCGCCTCGGCGTCCCCCCGGCCCGGTGCCTGGTGATCGGCGACATCGCCGCCGACATCGAGGCCGCCCACGCGGCAGGCGCCCGAGCCGTCCTGGTCCCCAACCCGGCCAGCCCCCGACGAGATCACCCGGTACGCGCCCCTCACCGCCCGAGACCCCCTGACCGCACTGCGCACGGTGCTCGAGGAGCGAACCAGCGGCCGGGACACGTCCCCGTACGCGCCCTCGGGCGCGCAGAGGCCCGGTGGGTCCGCCGGCCGGCGGGCGGAGGCGATCCGGAGCGCCGAGCGCGGCGACGGTCGACCGGACGTGCCCCACGCTTCCCCCGGTCCCGGCGGCGGCCCGGACCCCCAGCAGTCCTCCGTCCCTGCACCGGCAGACCCGTCCGATCGGTCGGGCCGCGGCTGGAGCGACGCGGAACCGAACCCGCCCATGGACTGTGGCGGGAGGTCTCGCGGCACGCACGCCTTCCTGCTCTCCAGCGGCGGTGAGCCGGATGCCCACGGATCCAGGGCCCCCGGCGGCGGTGGGCTCGACACGCCGCAGGCGCCCCCGGTCTCCGGCGGGCCCGGGCCCCGCGCGCAGGCGCCGGCCAGGTCTGCCCGCCGGCGGGACGAGACGCCCGGGCACCGCGAGCCGGGCGGCAGCGGGAGGGAAGCACGGCAAGCGCCCCGTGTCCCGGTGAGCCGCGGGCCCGTCGGGCGGCCGGCGGGCGCGGACGGACACGGCGGCCCCGGCGGGACGGAGGCGCACACGGGCCTCGGGGCCCGCGCCCGGGCCGTGCGGACCGATGCGCGCCACCGCCACGACGGCACGCGGCCGGAGCCGGAGCCGACGGCCCTCCGCCGTGACGGGGGGTGGCCGCGGTGAAGGCGCTCGTCGTCCGGCTCGACAGCTTCGGGGACGTGCTGCTCGCCGGTCCCGCCGTCCGCGCCGTCGCCGCGCGGTGCTCGCACGTGACCATGCTCTGCGGGCCGCGCGGTGCGGACGCCGCGCGGCTGCTGCCCGGCGTCGACGAGGTGCTGGTGTGGGAGGCGCCCTGGGAGGGGTTCGACCCGCCGCCGGTGAGCGCGGCGGACGTCGAGGGGCTGCTGGCCCGCCTGCGCGCCGCCGCCTGCGACACCGCGCTCGTCCTCACCTCCTTCCACCAGAGCCCCCTGCCGACCGCCCTCCTGCTGCGGCTCGCGGGCATACGGCTCATCGGCGCCGACAGCGTCGACCACCCCGGCCGGCTGCTGGACGTGCGCCAGCGGCGGCGGGAAGGGCGGCACGAGGCCGAGGCCGCGCTCGACACGGCGGCCGCCTTGGGCTTCCCGCCCCCGCCCGGCGACGACGGCCGCCTGCGCGTGCTGCGCCCGCCGGACACCAGCGCCCTGACCGGCAACGGCCCCTACGTCGTGCTGCACCCCGGCGCCAGCGCCCCCCGCCCGTGCCTGGAGCCCGCGCCGCTGCGCGGAGGCCGTCGCGCTGCTCACCGACGCCGGGCACCGCGTGGTCGTCACCGGAGGGCCCGGCGAGACCGCGCTCACCCGCGAGGTCGCCGGCTCCCTCGCCGTGGACCTCGGCGGCCGCACCACCCCGCGCGCCCTCGCCGGAGTGCTGCGCCTGGCCGACGCCGTGATCAGCGCCAACACCGGCCCCGCCCACCTGGCGGCAGCCGTCGGCACACCCGTCGTGTCGCTGTTCGCGCCGGTGGTCCCGGCCGGCCGCTGGGCACCGTACGGCGTCCCCGCCATCCTGCTCGGCGACCGGTCGGCGCCGTGCGCGGACACCAGGGCCCTGACCTGCCCGGTGCCCGGACACCCCTGCCTGGAGGAGGTCACCGGACAGGACGTGCTGCGCGCGGTGCACAAGCTCATCCAGGAGCGGCGCTCATGAACATCCTCGTCTGGCACGTGCACGGATCCTGGCTCACCGCATTCGTGCAGGGCCCGCACACCTACCTGGTCCCGGTCACCGGCGACCGCGGCCCCGACGGACTCGGCCGGGCGGTGACCTGGGACTGGCCGAGGACCGTCGAGGAACGCGCCCCGGCGCAACTCCGGGACGCCGACATCGACCTGATGGTGCTGCAGCGCCCGCACGAACCCGAGCTGGCCCGGCGCTGGACCGGCCGCCGCCCCGGCGTGGACGTGCCCGCCGTGTACGTCGAGCACAACAGCCCCGACGAGAGTCCGGAGCGCCAGGTCCACCCCCTCGCCGGGCAGACCGAGATCCCCGTCGTCCACGTCACCCACTTCAACCGGCTGATGTGGGACAACGGCAGGGCCCCCACCGAGGTCGTGGAGCACGGCATCATCGACTCCGGCCCCTTGTGGACCGGCACCGAGCGGCGCGCCGCGGTCGTCGTCAACGAACCCGTGCGCAGGGGCCGCACCACCGGAACCGACCTGCTGCCCCGCTTCGCCCGCTGCGCGCCCCTGGACGTCTTCGGGATGCGCACCGAGGGCCTGCCCGGGCACCTGGGCCTGCCGCCCGAGCGCTGCCGCGCCCGGGACCTGCCCCAGCACGCGCTGCACCGGGAGATGGCGCGCTGCCGGCTCTACCTGCACCCCGTGCGCTGGACCTCGCTCGGCCTGTCCCTGCTGGAGGCCATGCTCCTGGGCATGCCGGTCGTCGCCCTGGACACCACCGAGGTCCGCGAGGCCCCCTCGACCTGTGCCTGCCCCGTCCCGCCGCGCCGTCCCCGGCGCCGGGCGCGGTGCTGGTGCACCCGGGCGCGGCCTCGGGGTCCCGCCGCTGGCCGGGGGAGCGGTTCGCCGCGGTCGTACGGTGCCTGCGCGCGACCGGGCACCGCGTGGTCCTCACCGGCGGCCCCGGCGAGGACGCCCTCGTACGGTCGGTCGCCGAGCGCAGCGGGCTCCCCGCGTCCGACGTGCTGGCCGGCGGCCTGCCCCACGCCGAGCTGTCGGCGCTGGTGGCCGAGGCGGCCCTGATGCTCAGCGGGGACACCGGCCTTGCCCACCTCGCCGTGGCCCACGGCACCCGCTCGGTCACCCTCTTCGGACCGGTCTCCCCACGGCTGTGGGGCCCGCCCCCCAGCCCGGACCACCTGGCCCTGTGGCGGCCCGGACCGCCCGGCGACCCCCACGGCCGCATCCCCGACGCCCGCCTGCTGCGCCTCGGCACCGGCGAGGTGGCGGCCGCGTGCCTGATGCAGCTCCGGTCGGTCCGTACGGCTGTGGAGGTGGCGCAGGTCCAGTGAGCACGCTCCGGGCATCGCGCGGGGGACCGGTCCGCCGAACGTGGGCGTGCGCGGTGCCGCGGCGGTCGCGCATGACCATGGGCAGGGTCCCGGCGTTCCCCGCCGTCCCGGCCGGACGAGCGTGGACGCCGTCCCCACCCCCTGACGCCCGTCCGCCACGCCCCCGCACTGCGACCTGCTCCGGCAGGGCTGGTGGCTCGCCCACGGCGAGGACCTCACCGTTCACCACCAGGCGTCCGGCTGCGCGACAGCACCGCTCGCCGCGTCCTCGGCCTGCACGACAACACCCTGTGGTTCACCTGGCTGCGTCGGCCCCTGCTGCCCGCCCTGGGCCGGACCGGCCACCTGATCCGCACCGTCCCGCACGACGCCGCGTCCGTGCGCGCGTTCGCCCACGCCACCGCCGGACTGCCCTGGGTGCTGCGCCGGCGCGACCCCGTGCCGCCCGAGCTCGAACACCGGATCGCCACGCTCGGGCTGGCCCGCCGCGCCTCGCCGGCCCGGCGGTACGTCGGGTGAGCGGGCGGCCTCCGGCCGGGCCGCGACACGCCCGGACCTGTCGTTGCACCGGGCATCCCCGAGGGGCACAGTGGTCCCCTCCCGGTCAAGACGCGGCCGGCTGATCCCCTCCCGAGCAGGAAGCCCCTTCCCATGGAACAAGGTCAGCTGTCCTCCGCCCGCGTCCGCCCGGCCGGCCCCGCTCCGCTGCACCTGCGGGCCGTCCGGGAGCGCCGACCCGGCGGAGGCGGCATCACCGTGCTGAAGGCACGCGGCACCGTCGACGCGTCCAACGCCGCCGAGTTCTCCGAGTCCCTCGCCGGCCATCTCGCCGAGGCCGACCGGGCCGGGGAAGCCGCGGTACTGGACATGGCCGAGCTGTACCTGGCCAGCGCCGTCGCCGTGCGCTCGCTGGACCGGGCCACCGGCGGGCTCGCCCTGGCCGGCCGCTGCCTGCCGATCGTGCAGCCCAGACCCCATGTGCGCGAGGCGCTCCGGCTGGCCGGCCTGCCGGGCGTCCGCGCCCACGCCACCCTGGCGTCCGCCGTGCACTCCCTGGAGGCGCAAGCGCAGGCGGGTGCGGGGCAGGGACCGGGGGCCGGCCCGGCCGGCGGCTGAGCGCGGCCACGGAGGCCGGCCCGGCCGGCCGCCGGCACGGCCTCGCTGCGGTTGAGAGCCGAACGGCGACCGTGCAAGGTGGTTCAAGGTCAGGAAGAGGCCTTGCCAGTTCCCTGTGACGTCCTGGTGTGGTGTTGCGATGAAACGTTCTTCCGGCCGCCCGGGCCCACCGGCCCCGCTCGTCATCGAGTCGTCCGTCGTCGAGGGCCCGCCCGCCGAAGGCGCCCTGCTCCTGCGCCTGTCCGGCACCCTGGACGCGCTCGGGGCGGCGGAGTGGTCGGACGCCCTGCGCACCCACCTGGAGCAGGCCGACCGCGCCGGGCTGCGGCCCGTCCTCGACATGGGGCACGTGCAGCTCGGCGGCGCGGCGGTCCTGCGCACGCTCAGCGAGACCGCCCGGGCCCGCACCGGCCGCCCCGACCTGATCATCGTGCGGGCCCGCCCCGGCGTCCGGGAGGCGGTGCACCTGGCCCGCCTCGACGGCGTCCGGCTGTACGCCACCCTCGACGAGGCGCTGCGCGAGCCGGCCCGTGCGGCGTCCCAGGCGGAGGACCTGCCGGTCTGGCACTCGCAGATCGCCGACCCGCTGCGGCCTTCGTACGAGGACCTGCACAAGGAGGTCCGCGCCCTGCGCGCCCGGGTGCGCACCGCGCCGGTGATCGGCATGGCCCAGGGCACCCTCATGGCCCGCTACGGCCTGCCCGACTCGGCGAGCGCCTTCCGGGTGCTGCGCGAGGCGTCCCAGCGGTTCAACGTGCCGCTGCGGGTGCTGGTCTCCGCCGTGGTCGTGGCCCGCGCCCCGGAGGGCGGGGTGTGGTTCCCCGGGCGGCGCCCGCTGCCCGTGCCGCCGCTGCGGACGCTGGTCCGCGGCAGCCGGGACCCGCGCTGCCGGCGGCAGATGATCGACGCCGTGCTGCACGAGGCGCTGGCCCTCGGGCGGGCCCCCGCCGGGTACGTCCAGCTGGTCGACCCCGCGGTGAACGCCCTGATGCTGGAGACCCACCACGGCTGTGACGAAAGGTTTCTCGACCACCTCGTCCGCGGCCGGGCCGAGGGTTCGGCCGACGCGGCCGCCCGGGCCCGGGGCCGCCCGGTCACCGTGCCCGACGTGGCCGGGGAGCCGCTGCTGTCCGACGAGGTCCGGCGCGCCCTGCTGGTCACGGGCGCCCGCGCCCTGCACACCGTCCCGGTCGTCTCCCCGGCCGGCTTCTGCACCGGCGTGATCACCCTGCTCTGGACGGTGCCCGGACACCGCGCCACGGCCGCGCGTGCCGAGGCCCTCGGCCTGCTGGCCGCCGACACCGCTGCCTGGCTGAGCTGGTACCACCGCTCGGTCCTGCTCGACGCGCTGGAGCATCTGCACCGGACGCTCGCGGAGCGACGCGTGTCCTGAGGCGACGCACGTGCGAGGGCGGCCGTCCGACGGCGTGCGTCAGCCGCCCCCCGTGGGGACCCGGCCGGACCGCGCACGGAACACGTACACCCGGAGGGAGCCTCGCGCCTGTCCCATCCGCAGCAGCCCGGACAGCGGCGCGGTGACAAGGGAGGCGCCACCCCGCAGGACGGCGGCGAACTCAGGGCCCGCCGGACGACCGGACGCGGCGCGGGCGCCCGCCCCCACGGCTCGGACAAGGGCGTCAAGGGCGACGGCAGGGGCTGCGGAGTGCCGCCGCGCAGCAGCCCGAGCACCCCTGAGCCCCACCTGGCGCCCGCCACTGGCAGCGGCTCCGGAGGCGTCACCGGACGCCTCCGGAGCCGCTTCATGCCCGGCGACGGACCGGATAGGCTCGCCGTATGCGGATCTCCGTCTCCTCCGACATGGACGAACCCGTCGCCCGTCTCCTCGTCGGGGAACTGCGCAGGCGCGGCCACGAGGTGCGCGAGCACGGCGCCCTGCGGCCCGGCGCCGACGCGCAGTGGGCGGTCTGCTCCGAGGCGGCCGCCCAGGACGTGGCCCAAGGTGCGGCCGACCAGGCGGTGGTGTGCTGCTGGACCGGCACCGGCGCCTCCATCGCGGCGAACAAGGTGCCGGGCGTCCGCGCGGCCCTGTGCACGGACGCCGCGACGGCCGAGGGCGCGCGGCGCTGGAACGACGCCAACGTCCTCGCGCTCAGCCTGCGGCTCACCTCCGCCGCGGTCCTGACGGAGATCCTCGACGCCTGGTTCGCGGCCGAGCCCAGCCGGGACCCGGAGGACGTGCGCAACGTGGCCCGCGTCGGCCGCCTGGACGCCGTCAGGCTGGGTTCCTGACGGTGCGGGGCGGCCGACGCGGGCCGTTCGAAGGCTGATCGTCCGTCGCCGGGGTCCGGTTCAGTGGGCGCCGAGCCCGCCACCGCCGAACGAGCCGCTCGACCCCTTGCTCCAGCGCGGGCGCTCCTTGGAGTCGGAGGGCCTGGTGTCCATGTTGGACAGCTCGTACGGCGTGAGCGCCCGGCCGCCCTCGGGGGTGCGGGGAATCTCCTGGGACTCCCGGTTCTCCCGGACCTCGTGCACCGCGCCCTCCGGTGGCAGGCGCGGCTGTTCCTCGGGACGCGGGCGAGGGGGCTCGCGGTACTTGACGCGGGAGTTCATCCAGAATCCGCCGGCGAGCAGCGCCAGCAGACCGACGGCTATACCGAAGAGCACGAGGCTCATCAGACCGCTTGCCGCGGCCAGCTGCATCTGTGCGGTACTCATAGCACTGGAATACCCCACCCAGACAGGGACGAACCGGACACCTTGCGTGCGCGTGCGCCGACGCACGGCGACCCGCCCGGTTGCGGCGAGGCCCGGCCCGTTGTACGCGTTTGCGGCGCCCTGGGTCGGCTACCCGCCCGGTGTGACACCGCCGACTTCGCAGCAGCAGCTCTACAGGTTCCTGGAGGACCGGTTCACCTGCGCGCAGGCGTGCACGGAGTGCGCCAGGGCGTGTGCGGTGCGCGCGAGCCTTCTGGATCCGGACGGCACCGAGGGGCAGGAGCGAGTGCGCCGGCTGGGCATCATGTGCGCCGAGGTGTGCGACGCGACCTGCCGGGTGCTGTCCGAGGAGATCCGTCAGGACGAGGAGGGGATGAGGATCCAGCTGGAGTGGTGCCGCTCGGTCTGCCTGGAGTGCGCGCACGCCTTCGACGAGCAGTCCGGCGCCGAGTCGGCCGCGAGCGCCTGCCGGGCCTGCGCCGTCGCCTGCACGGACTTCATGGCGGCACTGGACTGAGCCCCGGCGGAACCGGGAACAGCCGCACCCCGTGTCCGCCTGCGTCCCCCGTCGCCTGTGTCGGCCTGGGGATGCCCCGGGCGCGCGGCCGGCTCCCGGCCGTTCCCGACTGCCTCCTCCGTCCGCCGGCGCACCCCCTCTCCTGCCCGGCGCGCGAGGCGCCATAGCGGCGCGTGGCGCGGGCGGCGTACGCCGCGATGCCTCCGTACGTCCACGAACCGCGCCGCAGGCCGGCCCCGCATCCGCCGCCGTCACCCGCCGGCCGCGCGGCGTGTGCGTGCCGGTGCGTCACGTTCCCGCAGATCAGGGTCGCGAGCAGTCGTCGAAACGCCTCCCGGGAGCCGTGCCGGGGCCCGGTCCGGGCGTGGGAACGGCCCCGTACAAAACGGGGCGATCGACCGCCATACTGGGCGAGCAGGGGGGTGTCACGGGTCGGGCCGGGTTCCGCGCGGCCGCGGCGCCGTGGCGCCGTTCCCGGGGGCGGAGCGGACGGCGACGGGGGCGACGGCGCGCGATGGGGGAGAACAGGCTGGTCCAGGGCCGTTACCGGCTGCTCGACCTGGTCGGGCGGGGCGGCATGGGCGAGGTGTGGCGGGCCCGGGACGAGTCCCTCGGCCGGCAGGTCGCGGTCAAGTGCCTCAGGCCGCTCGGGCCGCAGGACGATCCGTCCTTCACCCGCGTACTGCGGGAACGGTTCCGCCGGGAGGCGAGGGTCGCGGCCGCGCTCTCGCACCGCGGGGTGACCGTGGTGCACGACTTCGGCGAGGACGACGGCATCCTGTACCTGGTCATGGAGTTGCTGCAGGGCCGCGACCTGAGCCGGCTGCTGGAGGACAACAAGGGGCATCCGCTGCCCGTGGACGACGTGCTGGACATCGCCGAGCAGGTCGCCGCGGCCCTCGCCTACACCCACCGGCAGGGCATAGTGCACCGCGACCTCAAGCCCGCCAACATCGTCCGGCTGACCGACGGCACGGTGAAGATCTGCGACTTCGGCATCGCCCGCCTCGGCCACGGCATCGGCTTCACCGCCCGGCTGACCGGCACCGGCATCGCACTGGGCACCCCGCACTACATGTCCCCCGAGCAGATCGGCGGCGCCGAGGTCGACCAGCGCAGCGATCTGTACTCGCTGGGCTGCGTGCTGTACGAGATCGCGACCGGGGCACCGCCGTTCGACCTGGACGACACCTGGGCGATCCTCCTCGGGCACCGCGACACCCCGCCCCGCCCGCCGCGCGAGCACCGGCCCGAGCTGCCCGAGCCCTTCGAGCGGGCCGTCCTCGACCTGCTGGCCAAGCGCCCGGAGGAACGGCCGTACGACGCCCGGGAACTGGGGCTCCGCCTGACCGCCGGACGCACCGCACCGCCATACCGGCCGGGCACCGCGGCGGGCCGGCCGCGCCCCGGCGACGCGGCGCCGCGGGAACGGCGGCTGCCGTTCTGGACCCTGGGCATGAACACCGGCCACAAGGCGGTCGGGACCGGCCTCCGCGCGCTCCCGCCCGACCCCGGTGCCGCCCTGACCGGCGCCTGGACCGCCCGCCCGGCCGACGCGCGGGCCGGTGCCGCGGTCCTGTCCCGGCCGTCGCCGGACGCCCTCGCCGCCCTCACCGCACGGCGGCAGCAGGGCCTCGCCCTGGCCCGGCGCGGCCGATGGGTCGAAGCGTGTGAGATTCACCTGGCCGTCGCCGGTGAACGGGCGGCCCTGCTCGGCCCGGACCACCCCGAGACCCTGGCCGCCCGCTGCGAGGCCGCCTTCGCCCTCGGCCGCGCCGGCCGCGCCGCCGACGCGCTGGACGCCTACACGGCCGTCGCCGAGGCGAGGGAGCGGACCCTCGGCCCCGACCACCCCGACACCCTGGCCGCCCGTCAGGAAACCGCCTACGTCCTCGGCCGGCTGGGCCGCCACTTCGAGGCCCACCAGGGCTACGCCTCGGTGCTGGCCGCCCGCGTGCGGGTCCTCGGCCCCGACCACCCCGACACCCTGCGCTGCCGCCACAACCTCGCCTTCAGCCTCGGCCGGCTCGGCCGCCTCGAGGACTCCTGCCGCACCGCACTCGACGTGGCCGCCGCCCGCGCCCGGGTGCTCGGCCCCGATCACCCCGACACCCTGGTCACCCGGTACGAGGTCGCCTACGCGCTGGGCCAGCTGGGGCGCTGGGAGGAGGCCCTGGACACCTACCGCGAGGTCGCCGGGGCCCGCGCCCGGACCCTCGGCCCCGGCCATCCGGACACGCTCGCCGCCCGCTACGAGGAGGGCATCAGCCTCGGCCGGCTCGGCCGCGGCGCCGAGGCCCTGCGCGTCTACCGCGCGCTGGTCGAGGACCGCACCCGCCTCCAGGGCCCCGTCCACCCCGAGACCCTGCGCGCCCGGCACGGCCTCGGCGTCAACCTCGGCCGCCTCGGCCGCTGGGAGGAGGCGCTCGCCGAGGCCCGCGACGTGTGCGCGCAGCGGGAGCGGGTCCTCGGCACCGACCACCCGGACACCCTGGTCAGCCGCCGTGAGGTCGCGGTCGCCCTGGGCTGGATGGGACGCTGGCCGCAGGCGCTCGCCGAGTACCGCGCGGTCGCCGCCGCCCGCGAACACGTCCTCGGCCCCGGCCACCCCGACACCCTCGCCAGCCGCAACGACGAGGCGCACTGCCTGGAACAGCTCGGCCGGGGCGGGGAGGCCGCGGAGCTGTACCGCAGGGTCGCGGTCCTGAGCCGGCAGCGGACCCCCGGCGGCCCCTGACCCGTCGGCCGACCGCGTCCGGCACGCCTCTGGCCGTCGTCGATCATGACGTGTTACGAAGAACCATGCCTGCCAACGAGGGAACCCGGACGTACGACGCCGTCGTCGTCGGCGGCGGCCACAACGGCCTGGTCGCCGCCGCCTACCTGGCCCGGGCCGGCCGCTCCGTGCTGGTCCTGGAGCGCCTCGGCCACACCGGCGGCGCCGCCGTCTCCACCCGGCCGTTCGCCGGGGTCGACGCCCGGCTCTCGCGCTACTCCTACCTGGTCAGCCTGCTGCCGCGGAAGATCGTGCGCGACCTCGGACTGGACTTCCGCGTCCGCGGCCGCACCATCTCCTCGTACACCCCCGCCGAACGCGGCGGCCGGCCCACCGGGCTGCTCGTCGGCGGCGGGGAGCGGCGCACCCGGGAGGCCTTCGCCCGCCTCACCGGCGGCGCGCGCGAGTACGAGGCCTGGCAGCGCTTCTACGCCATGACCGGCCGCGTCGCCCAGCGCGTCTTCCCGACCCTCACCGAGCCCCTGCCCGCCCGGGAGGAACTGCGCCGCCGCATCGACGACGAGGAAGCCTGGCGGGCCCTGTTCGAGGAGCCCGTCGGCGTCGCCATCGAGGAGCGCTTCGCCGACGACCTGGTGCGGGGCGTGGTCCTCACCGACGCGCTGATCGGCACCTTCGCCGACGCCCACGACGCCTCCCTCGCCCAGAACCGCTGCTTCCTCTACCACGTCATCGGCGGCGGCACCGGCGCCTGGGACGTGCCGGTCGGCGGCATGGGCGCCCTCACCGACGCGCTGGCCGGCGCGGCGCGCTCGGCGGGCGCGGTCCTCGCCACCGGGCACGAGGCCGTGCGCATCACCACGGACGGGCGCACCGCCGAGGTCGGCTACCGCACCGCGGACGGGGAGGGAGTCGCCGCCGCCCGGCACGTCCTGGTGAACGCCTCGCCGCGCGAACTGGCCGCGCTGACCGGGGACGAGGCACCCGAGCCCGCCGAGGGCGCCCAGCTGAAGGTCAACATGCTGCTGAAGCGGCTGCCCAGGCTGCGGGACGTGGCGGTCGACCCGCGCGAGGCCTTCGCCGGTACCTTCCACATCGCCGAGGGCTACCGTCAGCTCGCCACCGCCCACGCCCAGGCGGCCGCCGGGGAACTGCCCGCCGCGCCGCCCTCGGAGATCTACTGCCACTCCCTGACCGACCCCACCATCCTCGGCCCCGGCCTCGCCGAGCGCGGCTACCAGACGCTCACCCTGTTCGGCCTGCACACCCCCGCCCGGCTCTTCGCCCGCGACAACGACGCCGTGCGCGAGGAACTGCTGAAGTCCACCCTCGCCCAGCTCGACGCCCACCTCGCCGAGCCCCTCGCCGACTGCCTGGCCACCGACGCCGACGGCCGGCCCTGCATCGAGGCCAAGAGCCCGCTCGACCTGGACCGTGACCTGCGCCTGCCGGGCGGCAACATCTTCCACCGCGCGCTGTCGTGGCCGTACGCCCAGGAGGGCACCGGCCGCTGGGGTGTGGAGACCCGGCACACCAACGTGCTGCTGTGCGGCGCGGGCGCGGTGCGCGGGGGAGGGGTGAGCGGGGTGCCGGGGCACAACGCGGCGATGGCGGTGCTGGAGGAGACCGCGTGAACACCGCGTGACCTCGGGCGCGGAGACGATCCGACGACGACCGGGGCGAGGAGGCCAGGGCGTCGGGCGCGAGCCGGGCCCCGCCCCCGCGCCGGCCTCGTTCTGTCGGCCCAACTAGATGCCCCGAGCGGGTCAGTTCTGTGTGCTCCGGTCCGGCGCGGCTGCCTGGTGAGGGTAAGGCTCCCCGACAGATGACCGGATGAGGAGCAAGGAGCTGACTCGTGGGACGTGTGCATACCCCTCGCCGATGGGCGGGTGTGACCGCAGCGGCGCTGGCTGCCGTGGCGGCCACCGCCTCGCCGGCGGCCGCTGCCGGGTCGGTGACGACCGTGACCGCTTCACCGGCGGCCGTGTCGTCGGCGCATCGGTGCAGTTGACGGCGACCGTCGTCCCGGTGATCGTGACGAGAGTCCCGCCGCCGGTCGAGCCCTGATTGGGCGTGATAGGCATGACAACGCTCCTCGCTGCGGTTTGACGATGCCGTGAACCGGCGCTGCAGCGGCGCTGTCACACCCGGCCCACGGTGTGGGTCGGAACAGGGTGTGGGATCTACGCGGCGCCGTGCCGCTACATCGGAGGCGTGAGGGGCGATTGCTGCGACGTCCCGCGCGTACGGGCACCGGCGGACGCCGCCAATCCCTCTCTCTCCGGTACGGGAGGGCGGCCCGCCGGTTCGTATCACAAGTGACCCACGAAGCCGCTTAGGCGACAAGGGAGTTGGCGGCGACGGCACCCGAATGGAGCAATGGAAGGTGCGGTGCCCTGGGCGCGGAGTCTCTCGGGAGGGGCGTCTGTCTCAGCCTGCGTGCTGACTCACTCCGGCAGTGAGCGCTGCAGCCGCAGGCTCCGCAAGGTCCGGCGCACGTCGGCCTCCATGGCCTGCCACGAGACGAGCCGGTGCCACTCCGGGTCGACGGCGCCCGGAACCGCCGCGCCGCGCTCCCGCCACTCGTGCAGGAGCGCCGCGTACAGCGGGGTGAGCCTCAGGTCGCCGCCGGGGCGCGGGAGTGCGTGGCGAGGCGTGGCGGGTCGCCGTTGCGGCAGCGCCGGCGCGGGTGTCCGCACCGTGTCGCGTACTCCTCGCACGGCCTGCGGTGACGACTCGTCAGCTGCGGCGGGTGCCGTCGTCGCCTCGGCGGCCCACTGCGGGGATCCGCCCGGCCCGATGCCGGCGTGCTCCGGCCGGACCGGGGTCGACGCGTCCGGCCACGGCAGGGGGGCGGTGAACCACTGCGTCTGCGTCGGTCCGGGCGTCAACGGAGAGCTCATGAACTGAGCAACGAGGCCGAGGGCTTGGAGAAACTCCGCCGGACGGGTTACGCCCCGGTGGCTCGCCGTCCGGTTCGGCGGCCCGGAAAACCGACAAGTCGGTGCCACTCGCATGGCACCGACTGCCGATCCAACTCCCCCTCGAGGGTGCCCATCGCGGCTTCGGTACGGCTCGGACATCTCAACCCGTATGAAAAGGCCGAAGGCCCCACCGCAGTCGCGCCCCCCGGGAGGGATGGGCGGCCCACCGGTTGGATATGTCCAGTGACGCAGCATTACGGCATATGCCGCAAGGGGTGTATCGGATCACCACTCGTTTGGATGAGCGCATCGCGAGCGCGCGATCGGAGCGCACCGGCGCGGTGCTGGAGCCCGGAACGCCCGTCGCCCGCCGCCAGGCCGCCGCCGTGGCAGACGGCGCCGGCCAGGCCGATGTCGCACCTCGCCGTCCGCGCACGCCGACACGCCCGTGGCCCGGCGCGTCCGCCGGGCCACGGGACGGATGTGTCACTGGTAGGTGAACCCGCCCGTGACGGTGGCACTGCCGGTCGGGGTGGTCACGACCACCGCGACATTGCCGGCGGCTCCCGGCGGGGTGAGCCCGGCGGCGATGGTGCCGGTGGCGTCGACGACCACGTTGGTCGCCGCCACGCCGCCGAACGTCACCTGGGCCCCGGTGAGGTTGGAACCGGTGAGGACGAACGGCGTGCCACCCGCGGTGGTGCCCGTCGACGGGGTGATGGACGCCACGACGGGCAGGATCGGCGTGATGTAGGTGAATCCGCCGGTGACGGTCGCCGTGCCCGCGGGAGTGGTGACCTGGACGGCGACGTTGCCCGCGGTTCCGGGAGGCGTCAGACCCGTCAGCACCACTCCTCCGATGACGTTGACGTTGGTGGCCGGCACACCGCCGAAGGTGACCGAGGCACCGGTGAGGTTGGTGCCCACGATGAGGAACGGCGTACCGCCCGTGGTGGGACCGGTCTGCGGAGCGATACCGATGGCGGTCGGCGGCTGCGGGGGCGGCGGAGCCACGTAGGTGTAGTTGGCGGGGGTGCTCGCACCGGCGGCGGTCGTGACGACCACGGAGACGTTGCCGGCGGCGTGGGGAGGGGCGACGACCGCGATCAGGAACCCGAAGGGGTCCTGGGAGAGGATGGTCGCCGGGACGCCGCCGAAGGTGACGGAGGTGGCTCCGCCGAGGTTGGCGCCGATCAGCAGCACGGTGTTCCCTCCGCCGGTGGGCCCGAAGCCGGGCACCGCCGCGAACAGGGTCGGCTGCGACAGGATGGAGGGCAGCCCTGGGGTCAGTTCCACGGACATGGTGGTTCTCCTTGTGGGAGTGGGTGGTTGATGCGCTGGATGCCGCCGGGTTCGCGTCCGGGCGCAGAGTCGGCAGAGTCCTGCCGGGCCGGTGACGGGAGACGAGTGCCGTGAGCGAGGCGCAGTCACCGGGGGCCGGGCCGGGCGCCGAGCGGTGCGTGGCTACGGCCGGCTGAGGGGGATCCGCGGTCCTGGCGACGGGCGGCCTGCCGTACCGCTGCGCAGGCGGAGCAGCGATCGGAGAGGTCGGTTCGCCCTCCGGGGCGAACAGCCCCGCGGACATCCGCGATGTCGCCGGCCACTCTGGGCTGGCGGGCCGGTACTTCAGTGGTAGTAGGGCCATGCGGTCGGGGACAAGACCGCTGCACGCACATCACTCTCAGGAGGGAGCGTGCGGGGGTGAGCCGGTTCCCGTCGGCGTACCACCGGTGGAGCCTGCCCGGCGCGTTCGGGCAGGGCGGCCAACTTGACCGCGTCGGGCGGCAGACCGAGGATCGGGTGCCATGACGCCTGGGCACGGAAGCACGGTCGACGGAGTCCTGCGACGCAGCGCGCGGCGCACCCCCGCGCGGGTCGCCCTCGCGTACCGGGAACGCTCCTGGACCTACGAGGACCTCGACGAGGCGGTCTCCCGCGCGGCGGCCGTCCTGCTCGCCGAAGGGCTCGCTCCCGGCGACCGCGTCGCCGCCTACGGCCACAACTCCGACGCCTACCTCATCGCCTTCCTCGCCTGCGCCCGCGCGGGCCTGGTGCACGTGCCGGTCAACCAGCACCTGACCGGCGACGACCTGGCGTACCTCGTCGGCCAGTCGGGCAGCACGCTGGTCCTCGCCGACCCGGACCTGACCGGCCGGCTGCCGGGCGAGGCGGCCGTCCTGCCGCTGCGCGACGCCGACGGCTCCCTCCTCGCCCGGCTGGCGGGCACCCCCGCGTACGCGGGCCCGGAGCCGCGCACCGAGGACCTGGTGCAGCTGCTGTACACCTCCGGCACCACCGCCCTGCCCAAGGGCGCGATGATGACCCACCGGGCCCTCGTGCACGAGTACCTGAGCGCGATCACCGCCCTCGACCTCAGCGCCGGCGACCGGCCCGCCCACGCCCTGCCGCTGTACCACTCGGCGCAGATGCACGTGTTCCTGCTGCCCTACCTCGCCGTCGGCGCGACCAACCTCGTCCTGGACGCCCCGGACGGGGACCGGCTCCTCGGCCTGATCGAGGAGGGCCGCGTGGACAGCCTGTTCGCGCCGCCCACCGTGTGGATCGGCCTGGCGAACCGGCCCGACTTCGCCACCCGCGACCTCGGCGGGCTGCGCAAGGCGTACTACGGCGCCTCGGTCATGCCCGTTCCGGTGCTGGAGCGGCTGCGCGCACGGCTGCCGAAGCTCGCCTTCTACAACTGCTTCGGGCAGAGCGAGATCGGCCCCCTCGCCACCGTGCTCGGCCCCGACGAGCACGAGGGCCGGCCGGCCTCCTGCGGCCGTACCGTCCTGTTCGTGGACGCCCGCGTGGTGGACGAGACCGGCGCGGACGTGCCCGACGGCACGCCCGGCGAGATCGTCTACCGCTCACCGCAGCTGTGCGAGGGCTACTGGAACAAGCCCGAGGAGACCGCCGAGGCCTTCCGGGACGGCTGGTTCCACTCCGGCGACCTCGCGGTGCGCGACGCGGACGGCTACCTCACGATCGTCGACCGGGTGAAGGACGTCATCAACTCCGGTGGCGTGCTGGTGGCTTCGCGCCAGGTCGAGGACGCGCTCTACACCCACGAGGCCGTCGCCGAGGCCGCCGTGATCGGCCTGCCCGACGAGCGGTGGATCGAGGCCGTCACCGCCGTCGTCGTCCCGCGCGGCGAGGTGACCGAGGACGAACTCGTCGCCCACGTCCGCGACAAGCTCACCGCGTTCAAGGCGCCCAAGCGGGTCCTGTTCGTCGACGAACTGCCGCGCAACGCCAGCGGCAAGATCCTCAAGCGGGAACTGCGGGACCGGTTCGGGGCTTAGCGGGCCGCCGCCCCTCCCGGGTCGGTTCCGGCGCCGGACGACGCAAAGGCGTTGCGCGCGGCCGGGCGGGCCCCGGATGATCAACCCCATGCCCGCCTTCACCGCCGCCGACGGAACCCGGCTCGCCTACCACCTCCGGGGTGCGGGCGCGCCCCTCGCCGTCCTTCCCGGCGGCCCGATGCGCGCCTCCGCCTGCCTCGGTGACCTGGGCGGCCTCGCCGAGCACCGCCGGCTGGCCCTGCTGGACCTGCGCGGCACGGGGGACTCGGCGATCCCGGCCGACCCGGCGACGTACCGCTGCGACCGGCTGGTGGACGACGTGGAGGCGTGGCGGGACCACATGGGCCTGGAGCGCATGGACCTGCTCGCCCACTCCGCGGGCGCCTGCCTCGGGATCCTCTACGCGGCCCGCCACCCCGACCGGGTCCGGCGGCTGCTGCTGATCACCCCGAACCCCTCCGCCCTCGGCCTGCGGGCGACTCCCGAGGAGCGGCTGGCCGCGGCGCGGCTGCGGGCGCACGAGCCGTGGTTCGCCGAGGCGTTCCCCGCGTTCGAGGCCTGGCTGGCCGGCGAGGGCGGCTTCGACGAGGTCTTCATGCCGTTCTTCTACGGCCGCTGGGACGACACCGCCCGCCGCCACGACGCGGCCGCCGACGAGCAGACCAACGACGAGGCGGGCGAGCGGTACTTCGCCGAGGGCGCCTTCACTCCGGAGGCCACCCGGGCCGCGCTCGCCGCCCTGACCGCACCGGTCCTGCTGTACGCGGGCGGACTCGACGGCGGCCCCCGCCCCGACCTGGTCCGGCGCGCCGCCGAGGCCTTCCCCGACGCCGAGGTCGCCGTCCAGCCCGGCGCGGGCCACTACCCGTGGCTGGACGACCCGGACCACTTCGTGCGCCGCACGCTCGCCTTCCTGGACAGGTGAGTCCCCGCGGGTTCCGGAAGGCATGCGCCCCGGTGCCAGGGGGAGCCGGCCGCCCTGCCAGGGCGCCCACCGGGGCTCGTGGGAGCCGAGCCCCCCGACCCGGGTCCGCAGCCGGAAAGTCCTCCTCACGTGGCCTGTCCGCCGTAGGGACCGGTCGCTAGGCTGGCCGCGGACGACGAACCGGGAGGAGCACGGACGTGGCCGAGACCATCACCCAGCACAAGCCGCTCGCGGGCTGGGACAAGCCGGAGCTGGATCTCAGCGAGGCCGAGTGGCAGTCCAGCAGCCGAGGTCTGGGCGATGTCCAGATCGCCTTCGTCGAGGGCTTCATCGCGATGCGCAACAGCGGCCGCCCCGAGAGCCCGTCCCTGATCTTCACACCCGCGGAATGGGGCGCGTTCGTGTCCGGGGCGAGGGAAGGGGAGTTCGACCTCACCTGAGCGATCAGCCGAGCGATCCGGCGCCGGGAGCCGCACCGGGGTGTTCCCCGCGGAATTCCGGACACGCGATCAGCAGCGCCCCGCGCGGGCCGGCGCCTGAGCGGGGCCGGCCCGGGCAAGGGGGAAGATCGCGTTCCGGAGGTGGGCCACGATGAGCACGGCGCCGGTCGTCGCCGCGGTCGACGGATCCGAGGACAGTCTGCGCGCCCTGGAATGGGCCCTGGACGCCGCCCGCCGCCGCGCGGCCCCGCTGCGGGTGGTGCACGTACGGCAGTACGCCGCCTGGGGACAGGCCGACGTCCTGGTCGCCGGGCCGCCCGACGCCGGGGGCGACCCCGTGATCGACGAGGTGCGCGCCCGGCTGCGGGACCGCGCGGACGCCCCGGCCGCGGAGTACCTCGCCCTGGAGGGCGTACCGGGCGCGGTGCTGCCCGGACTCGGCGCGGACGCCCAGCTGCTGGTGCTCGGCTCGCGCGGCCGGGGCGGCTTCGCGAGCCTGCTGCTCGGCTCCAACGGGCTCGCCGCGGCGCGGGACGCCGAGTGCCCCGTGGTCGTCGTGCCCCGGCCCGGCCGCGAGGTGCACGGGGAGGAGCCCGCCGAGCCGGGTCCCCGGGTGGTCGTCGGCCTGCACGCCGACAGCCCCGACGAGGCCGTCCTCGGCTTCGCCTTCGCCGAGGCCGCCCGGCGCGAGGCCCGCCTGGAGGCGGTCGCCGCCTACCCGTGGCCGGTGCAGACCTGGTCCGCGCCCGGCCGGCTCGTGCCGCCCCCGGTCGACCAGGACGCCGTCGAGCGGGAGACCCGCTCCCTCGCCGAGGGCTTCCTCGCCCCGCACCGCGAGCGGCACCCGGCGGTCCGCGCCGACGTCCGGATCCTGGCCGGCGACGCGGCCGGCCACCTCGTCGCCGCCTCCCGCGACGCCGACCTGGTCGTCGTCGGCCGCCACCGCCGCCGCCTGCTCGCCCCCGCCCGCCTCATGGGCTCGGTCACCCAGGCCGTCCTGCTCCACGCCGCCTGCCCGGTCGCCGTCGTCCCCCCGTCACCTCCGGAGGAGTGAGGTTCCCGCCGGGGCGGGACCCGGACGGGCGTCCGGGCGTCGCCGGTCTGTGGGGGCACGTACCATGGCCGCATGTCGTTCCTCCGCCGCCGCAGCGCCACCCCCGCCGGACCCGAATTCGACGTGCTGGCCATGGACCCGGGCGACTGGCCGGGCAACCTCGGCGCGGGTCTGCTGCCCGCCCCCGACGGCACCTGCCAGGGGGTCTTCCTGCGCTACGACCTCTTCGGCGGCCGCGGCCCCGCCATGATCATCGGCAACCTCCCGGAGGGCTCCCCGGCCCGCGAGGTCGCCGACGGCGAGATCCCCTTCGAGGTGGGCCAGCTGCTGCTCGCGCTGGAGAACGACGAGGAGGTCACCGTCGTGGGGGTCGAGGACACCCCCGTGCTGCAGGGCGACAACCTGCTGATCGTGCGCCGCCTCAAGCTCTCCGAGGGCCGGATCTCCTGCGTCCAGTTCGACCGCAGCGACGGCGTCCTCGTCACCATCGCCGCCTGGGACCGCCCCATCACCGACGACCTGTACGCCCTGCTGAAGCCGCTCCCGGCGGAGCTTTTCCAGCAGGGCTGACGGCAGGGCCTAGCCGGCCGATCCCTCCAGCCGGACGTCCGCGGCGCGGACGAACGCCACCCGGTGGCCGTACTGGATCTCGTAGTACAGGTCGTCTCCGATCACGACCCGGTGCGAGTCCGGGGTGAAGGTGACCGCGTAGTAGTACTCGCCGGGCATCACGTCACCGACCACGTACCGCTGGCCGGCCGGGATGGTGTACCGAAGCGGCACCACCGACTGCGCGGGGACCCCTGCCGGGTATGCCGCCTTCTCCGGGTACGCCCTGCCGTAGACCGGGATGCTCGCCAGGCCGTCCTTCGGGGTGACGACCAGGCCGGACGCCGGCACGGCCGTCCGCTGCCCGCGCGGGTTCTCGAACCAGGCCTTCTGGCCGAGGTACCAGATCGCCGTCCAGTCGCCCCAGCGGTCGGCGACCGCGTACTGCTGCCCGGTGGAGACCCGGGAGGACAGGTCGTTGACCCCGTCGGTCGGCGCGGTGCCCAGGCCGATGTCCTGGATCAGCGGGGCACTCTCGTCGTGGTCGGAGTACAGCCGCACCTCGCTCGAGCCGTGCGCCGGGCACGGCTCGCCCTTGGTGGTGCAGCCCGTGTACACCGGCTGGTTCGCCGCGTAGTCCGGCAGGATCGTCACCAGCGCGGAGTGCCGGTCGCCGGTGCGCCGGAAGGGGTGGCCCAGCAGCTCGAAGTAGTGCCGCCAGTCCCAGTAGGGGCCCGGGTCGGTGTGCATGCCGGGGACGGTCGAGGCGGTCGGGCCGGGCACGTTGTCGTGGCCCAGGATGTGCTGCCGGTCCAGCGGGATGCCGTACCGGTGGGCCAGGTACCTCACCAGCCGGGCCGAGGAGCGGTACATCGCCTCGGTGTACCAGGCGTCCGGGGAGGTGAGGAAACCCTCGTGCTCGATGCCGACGGACCGGGCGTTGACGTCCCAGTTGCCCGCGTGCCAGGCCACGTCCTTCGCCTTGACGTGCTGGGCGATCAGGCCGTCGGTGGAGCGGATGGTGTAGTTCCAGGACACGTAGGTCGGGTCCTGGATCAGCTTCATGACCCCGTCCCACGTGCCCTCGGTGTCATGGACCACGATGTACTTGATGCGCTGCGAGACCGGGCGGTCGCCGAGGTCGTGGTTGCCGTAGTCGTCGTTGCCGAACTGGGCGTACGGGGCCGGGATCCACTCGCAGGACACCGACTTCGGGCACTCCGCGCCGTCCGCCGGGACCGTGCGCAGACCGGTGCGCCGCAGATGGGAGGTGTCGGCGGCCAGATCCGGCCGGGCGGCCAGGGTCACCCGCTGGCCGTCGTCCGTGGTGCGCGCCTCGCCCGTGCGCAGGACGTCGTAGACGTCGTTCGCGTACGCCGCCGCCGTCGCCGTGTCGTCGGCGCCGGAGAAGCGGGCCACCGCGCCGTACCACGCGGCCGGGTCGCTGCTGAGCGGCTCGCCCAGGTCCTTCTGCGCGGCGGCCAGCAGTGCCGCGCCGCCCGCGACGTTGGCCGCCGGGTCGGTGCGCAGCTCGGCCGCCGGGATGCCGGTCAGCTCGGCCGCCCGGGGCAGGGTCTTCAGGCGGGCCGGGAGCGCGGAGTCCGCCGGCACCGTGATGCCGGGGTGCCGGGCGGCGCGGGCGCTGTCGCCGCGCGCGTCCTCGGTGCCGTCGGCGAAGTGCTCGGTCGTGGCGAGCGCCGTGTGCGCGTCGGTCAGGTGCATCGGGCCGTAGCCGCCGGACACGCTGGGCGCCCCGGCGTGCGCGTCCCAGCGGGACTGGAGGTAGGAGACGCCGAGCAGGACGCTCTGCGGCACGTGGTACTCGGCGGCCGCGTCGGCGAAGGCGCTCTGCAGCCGGCCGGCCGGGGGCACCGGGGCGCTCTCGGCCGGGGCCGCGGCGAGCAGCGGCAGCAGCAGCGCGGCGGAGGCGAGCGTGCCCGCGGTCCGTCTGAGATGTCTGTGGCCGGGCGTGGACGTGGGGGCGGTGGCGGATCCTCGCAATGCGGCCTCCTGTGACGGGCGGGCGTGGCGGGGCGCGGGGCGCCGGGCTGGGTCAGTGCTACCGGCTTGCCGACGATCCGTCAATGATGCCTCCGCCGAGGCGATTTCCCATGTCACAGAGGGGTTCGGCGAGTTTCGGGGCGGTGGCCCACGGGCCTGCGGGGCGTCAGTGGCATATACCAGTGCATCCGCGGCAGCCATGGGCCCGGACGTCCTCGCGCGCACCCGGACGCACGAGGATCCGCGGTGCGCCGCCGCTTCGGGCGCACCGCGGATCCGTCGTCCCCGTCAGCGAGTGCCGACCGCCGCGCGAACGGCCCGCCGGGCCAGCTGGCAGTCGTCGTGCAACCGCCGGAGCAGCAGCCGCTGTTCCTCGCCGCAGGGCGCGGCGCCCGGGTGGGCCGTGCCCGGTGCCGCCGGGGCCGGGTCGTGCATCGACCGCTGCACGGCCGTCTCGTAGGTGCGGATCTCCCGGGTCAGCAGCAGCATCAGGTTCACCAGGAAGGCGTCCCGGGAGGCCGGGCCCGCCGACTGGGCGATCTGGCTGATCTGGCGCCGGGCCACCGGCGCGTCCCCGAGCACCAGCCACAGCGTCGCCAGGTCGTATCCCGGCAGGTACCAGCCCGCGTGCTCCCAGTCCACCAGCACCGGACCGGCCGGTGAGAGCAGCATGTTGGAGAGCAGGGCGTCGCCGTGGCAGAACTGGCCCATCCCCTGGCGGCCCGCCGCGTGCGCGATGCCGTGCAGCAGCTTCTGCAGGTCGCCCAGGTCCCGGTCGGTCAGCAGACCCAGCTCGTGGTACCGCGAGATGCGGGCCGCGTAGTCCAGCGGGGCGTCGAAGGTGCCCGCGGGGGGACGCCAGGCGTTCAGCCGGCAGATCGCGCCGAGCGCGGCCCGGATGTCCGGCCGGGGCGGCGCCTCCACCGGATGCCGCTGCAGCGCCGCCACCCGCCCCGCCATCCGCTCGATGACCAGGGTGCCGTTGTCGGGGTCCGCCGCGATCAGCCTGGGCACCCGCACCGGCGGCCGGTGCCGGACGAAGGAGCGGTATGCGGCTATTTCGTGGCGGATCCGCTCCGCCCAGGCCGGCGACTGGTCGAGGAGACACTTGGCCACGGCCGTGCTCCGCCCCGTCGTCCCCACCAGGAGGACGGACCGCCCGCTGCGGCGCAGCACCTGGATCGGAGCGAACTCCGGGCAGATGCGGTGCACCGAGGCGATCGCGGTGCGCAGCTGCGCTCCCTGGGGACCGGACAGGTCGAGCCTCCCGCTGAGCGGCTGGGAGCCGGGCTGCCCCGGGGCGCGCCGCGGCCGGCCCGCGCCGAGCACCGGCGCGGCCGCCCGCGCCGCCGGGTCGAGGTACGGTCCGCCGCCCGCGGGGCGGGGTCGCAGCGGCCGGGGCGGAGCGGACACGGAGGATGATGCTGCGTACATGGGAGATACAGATCCCTTCGTGTGCCTGCGGTGCCTGCCTGTACGTCCATGTGCCGAGTGCGGGCGCTGCCGCGCCCGCCGCTCGTTCGTGCCTGCGCCCACCCGGCCCGGCCGCCCGGGCACACCCTGGGGAGTGTGTCCGTCATATGCCGTCACACGAGGGTGGCGACCGGGTCGGGGTGGCGCGTTCCTACTCGACACCCGATGCCCAGTGGCACACCATCTGGCGCACCCTGGCGAACCCTGGCGAATACTCGCTCGGCAACCTCCACGGGGCTACTGTCAACTCAGCCGAGAACCTGGGGGCTTGACGTGAGCGGACAACCCAACACCCGCCTCGCGGACCTGTTCGGCCTGGCCGGCTGGTCCAAGGGCGAACTCGCGAGACTGGTCAACAAGCAGGCGGCGGCCATGGGCCACCCCCAGCTGTCGACCGACACCTCGCGGGTGCGGCGGTGGATCGACATGGGAGAGATCCCGCGCGATCCGGTGCCGCGGGTGCTGGCGGCCCTGTTCACCGAGCGTCTCGGCCGTGTCGTGACCATCGAGGACCTCGGTCTGGTCCGGCACGGGCGCGCGGGGAAACGGCAGGGCGACGGGAATGCGGAACATCCCGACGGCGTGCCGTGGGCGCCCGAACGGACCGCCGCGGTCCTCACCGAATTCACGGGAATGGACCTCATGCTCAACCGACGCGGCTTGGTGGGCGCGGGTGCCGCGCTCGCCGCGGGATCCACACTCAGCAGCGCCATGTACGACTGGCTGCACACCGACCCCACCCTGAAGGCCGACGCCCCCGCTCTCGACGATCCCCTGCACGCCGACCCCGCCGGGTTCGACCGCTACGAGGCCGCCCCCGTCGGGTCGCAGGAGATCGAGGAACTGGAGCGCTCGGTCGAAGTGTTCCGCGCCTGGGACGCCGCCCGTGGCGGCGGGCTCCAGCGCAAGGCGGTCGTGGGCCAGCTCAACGAGGTGGGCGGCATGCTCGCCTACCACCATCCACCCCATCTCCAGCGGCGCCTGTGGGGCGTCGCCGCCAACCTCGCCGTCCTCGCCGGCTGGATGTCCCACGACGTCGGCCTGGAGCCCACGGCACAGAAGTACTTCGTCATCGCCGCCCATGCCGCCCGCGAGGGCGGTGACCGGCCGAGAGCCGGCGAAGCCCTGTCCCGGGCGGCCCGTCAGATGGTCCACCTCGGCCGGCCCGGCGACGCGCTGGACCTGATGAAGCTCGCCCAGTCCGGTGCCGGGGATCGCCTGCAGCCGCGTACGAAGGCCATGTTCCACACCATCGAGGCCTGGGCGCAGGCGTCCATGGGCAAGGGCCAGGCGATGCGCCGCACGCTGGGCCGGGCGGAGGACCTGTTCGTCTCCGACCGGGAGGACGTGGAACCGCCGGACTGGATGCAGACCTTCAAGGACGAGGATCTGTACGGCATGCAGGCCCTGGCCTACCGCACCCTCGCGGAGTTCGACCCGGCCGCGGCCACGCACGCCCAGTACTACGCGGAGAAGGCCCTGGCCCTCCGGGTCGACGGACGGGAGCGGTCGAAGATCTTCGACCATCTCTCCATGGCCTCGGCGTGCTTCATCGCCGACGACCCGGAGCAGGCCGACCGCTACGCCCGGCTCGCCCTGATGTCGATGGGCTCGAACTCCTCCCGCCGCACCTGGGACCGGCTGCGGCAGATGTACCGGCTCACCGCCGAGTACGCCGGCTATCCGAAGATCCACGAACTGCGGGAGGAGATCCGGCTCGTGCTGCCCCCGCAGCGGGGGAAGAGCGAGGGCGGCAGCGCACAGGCCTGAACCCCGCCGGGGTCAGCCGGTGACCCGGGCGACGAGCACGCAGGCGTCGTCCTCGCGGTCCTCTCCGCCGAACTCCTCCACGACCGTGCGCACACAGTCCTGCGCGCCGCGCGCCGCGCCGAAACGCGGGGCGAGGCCGAGCAGGCGGTCCACGGCGTCCGCACCGCTCTGCCCCGACACCAGTCCGTCGGTGTGCAGCAGCAGGAGGTCGCCGGGCTCCAGGGTCACTTCGGCCTGCCCGTAGACGGCACCCGTGGTGGCACCGAGCAGGACACCGTCCGGCGCCTCGAGCGGACGCCCCGTTCCGTCGCGGTACAGCAGCGGGGCGGGGTGACCGGCCTGCGCCCAGACCAGGGTGCGGGACTGGGGCCGGTAGTGGCAGCACACGGCGCTGCCCAGAGCGGGCTGCACGGTGGCGTCGAGTAACTGGTTCAGCAGGTGGAGCAGTTGGCCGGGCGGGGTGCCGGTCATCGCCATGCCGCGCACGGCACCCAGCAGCATCGCCATGCCGGAGGCGACGGCCACCCCGTGCCCGGTGAGGTCGCCGACGCTCAGCAGGGTGGTGCCGTCGGACAGCTCCAGCGCGTCGTACCAGTCGCCGCCGGCCGGCAGTCGCGTCGCGGCCGGGAGGATGCGGTGGGTTGCGAGGTCGAGGGTGGCCGGCCCCTGGTGCGGGAGGCGCAGGGAGCCGCGCCAGGGCGGCAGCACGGCCTCCCGCAGTTCGGCCGCGAGCCGCTGCTCGGTCCGCGCCCGGCCGCGGTCACGCCGCAGCGAGTCTTCGGTCTCGCGCACCGTCCGCCGGTGGCGGCGCAGTTCGCTGACGTCGCGCAGCACCGCCCACATCGAGGCGGTGCTGCCGTCGGCGCCGAGCACGGGCTCGCCCATCATGTGCACGGTCCGTTCGGAGCCGTCCGGGCGCAGGACCCGGAACTCGCCGTCGACGGGCCTCGCGTCGACCAGGCAGTCCGTGACCATCGCGGTCAGCTTCGGCCGGTCCTCCTCCGGTACCAGGGAGGGCAGTTCGTCCAGGGTGAGCGCGGGGGCGGCCGGGTCGAGGCCCAGGATGCCGTACAGCTCGCCCGACCAACTGGCCTCGTCCGTGAGCAGGTTCCACTCCGCGCTGCCGACGCGACTGAGCAGCGAGCCGTGTGCGGGAGCGGCAGGCGTGGCGTGGCCGGCCGGGGCGCCGGGCGGCTCCTCGGGCGCGGGCTCGGGGCCGTCCCTGAGCTGCGCCAAGTGCGCGTCCAGGTCGTCGAGTTGGTGCAGGGCGAGGTCGTACAGGGCCCGCTGCCAGCGCTCCTGGAGGTCCGAACCGTCGTTCCGCGTGTCCCGCCGTACGGCGTCCACGTCGCCCTTGAGCCGCCGCGTCTGCGTGATCAGCGCCTCGACCGAGCCGCGCCCGGGGGGATGGGCGGACGGGCGGTCCGCGGAGACTGGGGACGGCATGACGCACTCCGGAGGGGGACGGTACGGCAAGGGTGACGGAGGGACCGTTACGACTGTTGCACAGCCGGCCACGCCCTGTAAGGGATTCGGCGACACACGATACGGTGGTGCTTTCGGCATATGCCAGAGTCTTGACGGCGTGCTTCCAGGGTACGGGCCCCTTACCCGCGAGACCGCCCAAGTCGTAGTCGGACTACGGGACTTGACGGACGGGGTGAGGGTTCCGGAGGCGCACTCAGCCGCCTGTTCGACGCTCTGGCATTCCCGTGAGGCGGTGACCGTTCGATCCGCGCCAACTCTGACCGGATTTGACGTCCTGGAAACGGCCCCGGCGGACTCCTTAATGGCATGGACACCGTCATCGAGCAGCCCGCCCACGCCCGCCTCATCACCGCCGAGGACCAGGAGGTCCCGGTGCCGGCCACCCTGCGCTACACGCCCGACGATCCGCTCGCCGTCTTCGTGGACTTCCCGTCCGAGGCCACCCTCTCGGGCGACGAGGTCACCTGGACCTTCGCGCGCGCCCTGCTCGAACAGGGCCTGCGCGCCCCGGCCGGCCACGGTGACGTGCAGATATGGCCGTACGACCGCACGCGCACGGTGCTGGAGTTCCACTCGCCCTGCGGCCTCGCCCTGATCCAGTTCCCGAACTCGGCGCTGCGCCGCTTCCTGCTCCACACCTACGCCGTGGTGCCGCCCGGGCAGGAGAACGTGGCGGCGGTGGTGGAGCGGGGGCTGAGCGCGCTGTTCGGCGGGGTGTGAGCCGGTGCGGCACCCGGAGGCCGCGGCCGTCAGCGGCCGTACAGCGCTGGGCGCGGGGCCAGTTCGACCCTCACCCGGCCCCCGGTCTCCAGCGACCCGACCCCCGCCTCGGCGACGACGGAGGCCGCGTAGCCGTCCCAGGCGCCCGGGCCGGTGACCTCGCCGCGCCGGGTGGCGTCCACCCAGGCCCGCACCTCGCGGTCGTAGGCGCCGGCGAAGCGGACCAGGTAGTCCTGGGCCACCTCCTCGGCGGCGCTGCCCCGGGCGGTGACCACCATGGTGTGCTCGTCGCCGATCCGGGCGCTGCCCGCCTCACACACGGCCTCGCAGCGCACCTGGTAGCCGAAGCCGCAGTTGACGAAGACCTCCACGTCGACCAGCACGCCGCCCTCGCTCTCCAGGAGCACGAACTGCGGATCGGCCAGGCCCTCGGGCGCGCCCGACGAGGACGCGGGACGCAGCACGGTCACCGCCGTCAGCTCCTGCCCGAGCAGCCAGCGGGCCGCGTCGATCTCGTGCGACACGGAGCTGTCGACCAGCATGGCGCTGGTGAAGCCGGCGGGGGAGGAGACGTTGCGGTGGGTGCAGTGCAGCATCAGCGGGCGGCCCAGGCTCCCCTCGTCCAGCAGGGACTTCAGGCGCCGGTACTCGCTGTCGTAGCGCCGCATGAAGCCGATCTGGGCCAGCCTGCGGCCGAGCCGCGCCTCGGCCTCCACGACCCGCAGCGCGCCGGCGGAGTCCGGCACCATGGGCTTCTCGCACAGCACCGGCAGACCCCGCGCGAAGGCCGCGAGCAGCGCCTCCTCGTGCGCGGGTCCGGGGGAGGCGACGAGCACCGCCGACACGCCGGGCGCGTCGAGTGCGGCCTCCGGGTCGGTGTGCACGGTGACCCCGGCCAGACCGGCCACCGCGTCCTTCGCGCGCTCGACGTCGGGGTCGGCGACGGCGGCCACCCTGGCGCCGCTCACCACCTGATCGAGGCGCCGTATGTGATCGGCTCCCATGTGGCCGGCACCCAGTACCGCCACACCCAGCAGGTCGGCCATGCGCACGCTCCCTCTCCGCGACGATCACGCCGTAGCGTACGCCGGGGAGGGAGCGCCGGAACCGGGGCTTCCGGGCCCGCGGCTTCTCCGCGTCAGTACCGCAGCACCCCCGCGATCCCGCTCGCGTCGCCGAGCGTGCCGTCCGGGACGAAGCGCACCTCGGCGCCGGTCTCCAGGCACCGCTCGACGATCTCGTCCACGATGTCGTCGCGGGCGCCCGTTTCGCCGGGCTCCGCGGGGAGGAGGTGGCCGCCCTCGTCGCGGACGGTCGCGCGGAAGTTCTCCTCCACCGCCAGGAGCCGGACGCGGCCCTCCCGGACGGTCTGCCACAGCTCGTCCACCCCGGCCGCGAAGGTCTTGTGCCCGCGCGCCGAGATCAGCTCCCGGATCACCTCCGTGGTGTCCCGGTGCGCCTCCGCCGCCAGGACCGGCTCCAGCGCCTGCCACACGGCCTCGGGCCCGGCGTTCGCCAGCCCGCCGTGCGGGACGTGGACGGCGGACCGGGCGACGCTGCCGGCCTCGTCCAGCAGGGACAGCGCGGCCTGCTCCCCGGTGACGTACACCGGACGCGGATGGTCGCGCAGGACCGTGCCGAGGCGGGTGTCCGCCTCGCGCAGGAAGTGGCGCGTGCCCTCGTCGCGGAACGTGCTCGGCATGTCGCCGACCCGCATCTGGCGCTCGGCGTCGAAGTTCGGCCTGCTGCGGATCAGCGGGAAGCCGCCGGCGCGGTCCTCCACCACCCGGCCGTCGCCGCCGCTCCACAGCGTGGCGCGGTCCGCGGACACCGACAGCACCCAGAAGGGCCGCTCGGCGGCCTGCGCGGAGACCAGGTTGCGGGTGAGGAAGGTGTCCGAGAGCACCACCCGCTCGGGGACGCTGCGGGCCAGGGACCAGACCTGGTGCTCTCCCGGCGCGGCGAAGATGACCAGGCCGTCCTCGGCGTGCGTGAGGTCGACCTCGGACAACGCGCGGTCGAGTTGTGCGACGACCTCGGCGCGCCGCTCCCGGGTGACCTCGGGGTCGGATTCCAGCCGCTTCTTGGCCTCGGTCACCACGTTGCGCAGCCGGACCGGATCCTGGCCGTTCTCGGGTTCGCGGCGGTGCGTCGGCGTCAGCACGGACACCGCCGGGTAGGGACGCGGGCGCCGCAGTTCGGCGAGGGTTGCGGGACTCAGTGCGTGCTCCATGACAGCACGATAGGGCGGAATCAGCTGTCCGGCATTCGGGGCGATTCGCCCCACCGGGCAGCGGTGTGTCGTAGATCGCATGCGCTGTGTGAGCGAGTCGGCAGGAGGGGGCGCGAGAGCAATGACGCCCGAGGGCGGAGGCCTTCGTTCACGCGCCTGTCACACACCGTCAGGTTCTTCAACTCCGTTGGATACGAAGCGTTTACGCTCGTTCGTCATTTCGATCAGACGGACTTGCTATGGTCTGGGTGTCGGTGGCGCACGGCTGCCGCGGGGGGAATCACGAGAAGCCGTCGACCCACGGCTTCCCGGTGTGGGGTCGAGCGCGACGACCCGGCGATGGAGCCGGGCCCGCCACGGCTCGGAAGCGTTCGTGCGACGCTTCGCGAACTCCGTCTCCCCGTCCACCCATGCAGACAGGTGAGACTCGTCCCATGGCACGTTCCCTGGTCGACTTACTGACCGCGCACGCCTCGAACCATCCCGACCGCGTCGCCTACCGCTACCTCGTCACGGGCGACTGCGACGGGGAGATCCAGGAACTGACCTACGCCCGGCTGGCCACCCGTTCCCGGGCCGTCGCCGCCTGGCTGCAGGAGCGCGGCCTGACCGGCTCGCGCGCCATGCTGCTCCACCCGCCCGGCCTGGAGTTCATCTCCGCCTACCTGGGCTGCCTCTCGGCCGGCGTGGTCGCCGTACCCGGCGTGCCCCCGCAGGGGCGGTCGCAGAACCACCGCGCGCTGACCCGGATGAAGCGCCTGATGGCCGACGCGGACGCCCGGGTCGTCCTGGGCGGCCGCGAGGTGATCGCCTCGCTCGACGGCCTCGCCGCGCACCTGCCCGAACTCGACGGGATCACCCTGATCGCCACCGAGGACATACCCGACGAGGCGGCCGCCGCCTGGCGCCCGCCCCTGACCGGTCCGGACGACGTCGCGTTCCTGCAGTACACCTCGGGCTCCACCGCCGCCCCGCGCGGCGTCGTCGTCACCCACGGCAACCTGCTGGACAACCAGCGGGTCATCACCGAACGCATGGGCCACACGCCCGAGACGATCGCCGCGTACGACCACGAGCTGTTCGTCAGCTGGCTGCCCGTCTACCACGACATGGGGCTCATCGGCCCGGTCCTGAACACGGTCCACCTCGGCGCCACCGCCACCCTGTTCTCCCCGCTGCACTTCCTGCAGCGGCCCGCCCGCTGGCCGGCCGCCGTCTCCCGCTACCGCCCGCACACCAGCGGCGGCCCCAACTTCGCCTACGAACTCTGCCTGAAGCACGCCGACCCGGACCTCCTCGACGGCCTCGACCTCGGTTCCTGGCGGGTCGCGTTCAACGGGGCCGAGCCGGTGCGCGCCGCCACCCTGCGCCGCTTCGCCGACGTCTTCGCCCCGGCCGGCTTCCGCCGCGAGGCCCTCTACCCCTGCTACGGGCTGGCCGAGGCCACTCTGATGGTCACCGGCGGCACCGTCGGCGCCCCGCCCACCCTGCTCGCCGCCGCGGACGGCACCCCGAACGCGGGGGAGGCCGACGCAGCCGCCGTGAGCTGCGGCCGGCCCGGTCCCGGCGTGAGCGTGGCCGTCGTCCACCCCGAACGCCGCCAGGAACTTCCCGAGGGCGAGGTCGGCGAGATCTGGGTGGGCGGAGCCAGTGTCGCCAAGGGCTACTGGCGCAACGCGCTCGCCACCCGCGAGACCTTCCGGGCGCAACTGCCCGACCGCGAGTGCCGGTTCCTTCGCACCGGCGACCTCGGCCTGCTGCGGGGCGGCGAACTCTTCGTCACCGGCCGGCTCAAGGACCTCATCGTCGTCGACGGCCGCAACCACTACCCGCAGGACCTGGAGCTGACCGCCGAACTCACCCACCCCGCCCTGCGTCCCGGCTGCACCGCGGCGTTCTCCGTGGACTTTGGGGCGGACGGCGAACGGGCCGTCGTGGTCGCCGAGATCGCCCCGGACACCGCCGGCGAGGCCGAGAAGATCACCGACCTGATCCGCAGCGCCGTCGGCGAGGCCCACGGTCTGGCCGTGCACGACGTCGTCCTGGTAGCGGCCGGCACCATCCCCAAGACCTCCAGCGGGAAGATCCAGCGCGGCGCCACCCGGACGGCGTACGTCGACGGCACCCTCTCCGTGGTGACCGCGCCCGCCCTGGACTGACGACGCGTCCGGCCCGTGCGGCCGGACGCGCCCCCTTCCGCTCCGCCGTACCGCGCGCCCGCTCGCGCGGTACGGAATCCAGCCTGCCCCGAACAGCCGAGGACACCTGCCCAGATGCCCGCGCACGAGACCCCGCAGCAGACCCCCGAGCCGTCCTTGACGACCTCCGAGGCGGTCCGGGCCTGGCTGGCGTCGGCCGTCGCCGAGGCGGCCGGGACCGACCCGGCGCACCTCGACCACGACCGGCCGCTCGCCGAATACGGCCTCGGCTCACGCCGGTTGGTCACCCTGGCCGCCGAACTCGGCACGCTGACCGGCCGGACCCTGGAACCGTCCCTCGTCTTCAACCACCCCACCATCGCCGCCGTCGCCGAGGCCGTCCTCGCACCGCCGTCCCGCGCGGTGCCGGCGCCGCCCGCCGCCGCGGCGGACCGCGGCGGCTCCGGTGACGAGGTGGCGATCATCTCCATGGCGTGCCGGTTCCCCGGCGGCGCCGACGACCCCGAGGCCCTGTGGCGGCTGCTGGCCGCGGGGGAGGACGCCATCGGCGAGGTTCCGGCGGGGCGCTGGGACACCGGCGGCCTGTACGACCCCGACCCCGAGGCGGCCGGCAAGGCCTACACCCTGCGCGGCGGTTTCCTCGACGGCGGCATCGACCGCTTCGACGCGTCCTTCTTCGGCATCTCCCCGCGGGAGGCCGCCGCCATGGACCCCCAGCAGCGGCTGCTCCTGCAGACCGCCTGGGAGGCCGTCGAACGCGCCGGGATCCTCCCGGAGTCCCTGAACGGCAGCTCCACGGGCGTCTACCTCGGCCTGTACGACAGCGGCTACCTCGCCGCCGCCCCCCTCGCCCAGCTCGACGGACACGTCGGCACCGGCTCGGCGGCCAGCGTCGCCTCCGGGCGCGTCGCCTACACCCTCGGCCTCCAGGGGCCCGCGGTGACCGTCGACACCGCCTGCTCGTCGTCGCTGGTGGCGCTGCACCTGGCGGCGCGCGCCCTGGCCGGCGGGGAGTGCGACCTGGCGCTCGCGGGCGGGGCCACCCTGCTGGTCACCCCCCGCGGGCACGTCGAGTTCAGCCGGCTGCGCGGACTGTCCCCGTCCGGCCGGTGCAGCCCGTTCTCCGCCGACGCGGACGGGGTCGTGTGGGCCGAGGGCTGCGGTCTCGTCCTGCTCAAGCGGCTCGCGGACGCGCGGCGCGACGGCGACCGGATCCTGGCCGTCGTCAAGGGCTCCGCGATCAACCAGGACGGCCGCAGTCAGGGCCTGTCCGCCCCCAGCGGCCCCGCCCAGGAGCGGGTGGTGCGCGCCGCCCTGGAAGCCGCCGGACTCACCCCCCACGACCTCGACCACGTCGAGGCCCACGGCACCGGCACCCGGCTCGGCGACCCCATCGAACTGCGGGCGCTGGCCGACGTGTTCGGACCCGGCCGCCCCGAGGACCGGCCGCTGCGCATCGGCTCCCTGAAGTCCAACGTCGGCCACACCCAGGCCGCCGCGGGCATCGGCGGCGTCATCAAGACCGTCCTCGCCCTCGGCCACGAGCGGATACCCGCGTCCCTGCACGCCGAGCGGCTCACCGACCACCTCGACTGGACCGGCAGCGGGCTGCGGGTCGCGACCGCCCCACTGGCCTGGCCGCGCGAGGAGGGCCGCACGCGCCGCGCGGGCGTCAGCGCCTTCGGCATCAGCGGCACCAACGCCCATGTGGTCCTGGAGGAACCACCGGCGCCCGCCGCCCCCGCGCAGGAACAGCCCGCCGCCCCCACGCTGTTCCCCCTATCCGCCCGCAGCCTCCCCTCCCTGCACGGCCAGGCCGCCCGGCTGCTGGCCGCCCTCGACGCGGACCCCGAGCCACCGCTCGGCGCGGTCGCCGCCACCCTCGCCCACCACCGCACCCACTTCGGCCACCGCGCCGTCGTCCAGGCCGACGACCGCGACCAGCTCCGCGACGCCCTGCGCGCCCTCGCCGCCGGCCACCCCGACCCCGACCGCACCACGGGCCCCCGGCACGGCGCCCCCGCCGGCAAGCTGGCCTTCGTCTTCCCCGGGCAGGGCAGCCAGTGGGCCGGGATGGCCCGCGACCTGCTCGACCGGGACCCCGTGTTCGCCGACGAACTCGACCGCTGCGACGCCGCGCTGCGCCCGTTCACCGAGTGGTCCGTGGCGGCCGTGCTCCGCGGCGACGCCGGCGCCCCCTCCCTGGACCGCGTGGACGTCGTCCAGCCCGCCCTGTTCGCCGTGATGGTCTCGCTCGCCGCCGTGTGGCGGGCCCGGGGCGTCCGCCCGGACGCGGTGATCGGGCACAGCCAGGGCGAGGTCGCCGCCGCCTGCGTGGCCGGCGCGCTCAGCCTCAACGACGCCGCCGCCGTCGTCGCCCTGCGCAGCCAGGCCCTGACCGGCCTGTCCGGCACCGGCACCATGGCCGTGATCGCCCTGCCCCACACCGACGTGGAGCCGCTCCTCGGCGACGGCGTCTGCGTCGCCGCCGTCAACAGCGGCCGGGCCACCGTGGTCGCGGGCGCCGGGGAACCGCTGGAGGCCCTGCTCGCCGGACTCGAGGCCCGCCAGGTCTTCGTCCGCCGCCTCGACGTCGACTACGCCTCCCACAGCGACCGGGTCGAACCGGTCCGCGACCGGATCGCCGACGAGCTCGACGGCGTCACCACCTGCCCGACCGACGTCGCCTGGTACTCCACCGTCACCGGCGAGCCGGTCACCGGGGAACTCGACGCCGGGTACTGGTACACCAACCTCCGCGAGACCGTCCGCTTCGCGCCCACCGTCACGCGCATGCTCGCCGACGGCTACCGCCACTTCGTGGAACTGAGCCCCCACCCCGCCCTCCTCACCGCGCTGCGCACCGTCGGCGAGGACCAGGGCCACGAACTCACCGCCGTCGGCTCGCTGCGCCGCGACGAGGACGGCCCCGCCTGCCTTGACCGGGCCGCCGCCGAACTCCACGTCCACGGACGCCGGATCGACTGGCGCCGCATGGTCCCCGACACCGGCCCCGCCGACCTCCCGACCTACGCCTGGGACGCGCAGCGCCACTGGACCGAGCCCGACTCCGCCGCCGGCGGCCCCGCCCTGTTCGACCGCGCCGCGCACCCCTTGCTGGGCATCCAGCTCCAGTCCGCCGACGAGACCCGCTGGACCTTCCGCAACGAGTGGTCGACGGCCACCGCCGACTGGCTGCCCGACCACACCGTCTTCGGCCGGACCGTGGTCTCCGGCACCACCGTGATGGAACTGTGCCGGGCCGCGCTCGCCCTGGCCCGGCCGGACGACACGCCCGACGTCACCGACCTGCTCCTGCTCAGCCCCCTGGTGCTGCCCGCCTCCGGCACCGTCGAGGTCTCCGTCGAGGTCGCCGCCGCCGGCGCCGCGCCCGAGATCACCGTGCACAGCCGGCCGCGCGGCGCCGACGCGGCCGGCTGGACCCTGCACGCCACCGCATCGGCCGCCGACCCCGCCCCGCCCACCGCGGACCGCCCCCCGGCGTGGCCCGGCAGCGCCGAGGAGAGCTGGACCGACGGGACGTACGACCGGCTGGCCGCCCTCGGCCTCGGGTACGGGCCCGCCTTCCGGGGCGTGCGGTCGGCGGTCACGACCGAGGACGGCGCACTCCTCGCCCGGCTCTCGCTGCCCGACACCGCCCGGGACCTCACCGACCCCTACCCGGTGCACCCCGCCCTGCTGGACGCCGCCCTGCACGTCGCTGCCGCTCTCGGCCCGGCCGACGGGCGCGCCCTGCTGCCCGTCGCCGTGGGCCGCTGCGTCCTGCCGTACGGCGCCGCGGGCGAGCTGACCGCGCGGATGCGCCGCACCGGCGGCTCCGCCACGGACCTCACCCTGGACGTCACCCTGTGGGACGCCGACGGCCTGCCCGCCGGACGCCTGGACGCCGTACGGCTGCGCGCCGCCGACGCGGCCGACCTCGACGCCGGCTCCGGCAGCGCCCGGCACCTGTACGAGACGGCCTGGACGGCCGTCGAGGAGCCCCCGGCCGCGCCGGACACCGCCTGGACCGTGACCGGCGACCCCGACGACCCCCAGGTCGCCGCCGCCCGGAACGCCCTGGAGCCGCGCGGGACGGCGGCCGGGACCGCCGTACGCTTCTGGCCCCGCCCCGCGGCGGACGACGAACCGGACGTCCTCGCACACCGGTCGGCGGCCACCGCGCTCGCCGACCTGCGGCGGCTGATCGCGCTTCCCGCGGAGCAGGCGCCCACCCGGACCGTCTGGGTGACGCGCGGCGCGGTCGCCGCCACCGACGGGGACCCGGTGTCCGGGTACGCCCAGTCGGTACTGTGGGGACTGGTCCGCAGCGCCCGGGCCGAGCACCCGCACCTCGGGCTGACCCTGCTCGACCTCGACGACTCCGATCCCGCGCCGGCGCTCCGGGCCGCCGCCGCACTCACCGACGAGCCCGAACTCGCCGTGCGGGGCGGCACGTTGCTCGCACCCCGGCTGGTCCGCGCCCGTCCCGCGCCCGCTCCGGCGGAGGACGGGGAGCAGCCCGCCGGCCCGCCGCACGGCATCCCCACGGACGGCACCGTCCTGATCACCGGCGGACTCGGCGCGGTCGGCGGCCACATCGCCCGACTGCTCGCCGAACGCGGGACGCCCAGGCTCCTGCTGACCGCCCGGCAGGGCGCCGAGGACCCCCGGGCCGCCGACGCCGTGGCCGAACTGGCCGCGCTCGGCGCCGAGGCGGAGGTCGTCGCCTGCGACGTCACCGACCCGGACGCCGTCGCCCGCGCCCTCGCCCGGGCCGGTGAGCGGGCACCCCTGCGCGGTGTCGTCCACTGCGCCGGGATCCTCGACGACGGGGTGATCGCCGAGCTGACCCCCGAACGGCTGGAGCGGGTGCTGCGGCCCAAGGTCGACGGCGCCGCCCATCTGCACCGGCTCACCGCCGACGCCGGGCTGGAGCTGTTCCTGCTGGTGTCGTCGGCCGCCGGCGTCGTGGGCAACCCGGGCCAGGGCAACTACGCCGCCGCCAACGCCTTCCTCGACCAGCTCGCCCACCACCGGCGGGCCGGCGGCCTGCCCGGCCTCTCCCTCTCCTTCGGCGCCTGGGCCGGTGAGGGCCTCGCCGCCGCCCACGCCGACCTGGACCGCATGGCCCGGCACGGCCACCGCGCCCTCACCCCGGACCAGGGCCGCGACCTCGTCGCACTGGCCCTGCGGCGCGGCACCCCGCACCTGGTCGCCTGGGCGCTCGACCTGCCCCGGCTGCGCGCCTCCGACGCCGCCGGCACCGCCCTGTGGCGCGCCCTGCTGCCCGCGCCGCGCACCGCCGCCCGGGCGGGCGGGACACTGGCCGACCGCCTGGCCCGGCTGCCGGAGCCCGAGCGGGCCGACCGCGTCCACGCCCTGGTCCGCGACGAGGTCTCCCGCGCCCTCGGCCTGCGCTCCGCCGAGTCCGTGCGGCCCGACCAGCCGCTGCGCGAGCTCGGCATGGACTCCGTCACCGCCGTCGAACTGCGCAACCGCCTGGCCGCCCGCCTCGGCACCCGGCTGCCCGCCACCCTCCTGTTCGACCACCCCACCGCCGGGCGCCTCGCCGGCCACCTGCTGGCCACCGTGCCGGGACGCACCGCGCCCGCGCTCCGGCAGGAACCCGCGCACACGCCCGCCACCGGCGAACCGATCGCGATCGTGGCCACGGCCTGCCGGCTCCCCGGATCGGTGAGCGACCCGGAGGGCCTGTGGCGGATGCTCGCCGAGGGCCGGGACGCGGTCGGCCCGTTCCCGTCCGGCCGCTGGGACGTGGACGCGCTCTACGACCCCGACCCGGACGCCGCCGGCAAGTCCTACGCCCGCGAGGGCGGCTTCCTCGACGACATCGAGTCCTTCGACGCGTCCTTCTTCGGCATCACCCCGAAGGAGGCCGCCGCCATGGACCCCCAGCAGCGGCTGCTGCTGGAGACGGCCTGGGAGGCGCTGGAACGCGCCGGGATCGTGCCCGCCCGGCTCGCCGGAACCGCCACCGGCGTCTACGTCGGCATGTTCGGCAGCGACTACCTGGCCGGCTCCCGCCTCGACCAGCTCGACGGCTACGTCGGCACCGGCTCGGCGCTCAGCGTGGCCTCCGGCCGGCTGGCGTACGCGCTCGGCCTGCACGGGCCCGCCCTGACCGTGGACACCGCCTGCTCCTCCTCCCTGGTGGCCACGCACCTCGCGGCCCAGGCGCTGCGCGCCGGGGAGTGCGACCTGGCGCTGGCCGGCGGGGTGACGCTGATGGTGACCCCGCAGACCTTCGTGGAGTTCAGCCGCCTGCGCGGACTGTCCCCGACCGGCCGCTGCCGCTCCTTCTCCGACGACGCCGACGGCGCCATCTGGGCCGAGGGCGCGGGCATGCTCGTGCTGAAGCGGCTGGGCGACGCCCGGCGCGACGGCGACGACGTGCTGGCCGTCCTGCGCGGCACCGCCGTCGGCCAGGACGGCCGCAGCCAGGGCCTGTCCGCACCCAACGGCCCGGCCCAGGAACAGGTGATCCGCCGCGCGCTGGAACTGTCCGGGCTGGAGCCCGCCGACATCGACCACGTCGAGGCGCACGGCACCGGCACCACCCTCGGCGACCCGATCGAGGCCAACGCCCTCGCCGCGGTCTTCGGCGGCTCGCGGCCCGAGGGCCGGCCGCTGTACCTGGGGTCGCTGAAGTCCAACATCGGTCACGCGCAGGCCGCTTCCGGGGTGGCCGGGCTCATCAAGGTCGTCGAGTCGCTGCGGCACGGGAGCCTGCCGCGCACCCTGCACGCCGGCACGCCCAGCCGGCACGTCGAGTGGGAGCAAAGCGGGCTGCGGCTGCTCCAGGAACGGGTCGCCTGGCCGGCCGACCCGGGACGGGTGCGCCGGGCCGGGGTCAGCGCCTTCGGCATCAGCGGCACCAACGCCCACGTCGTCGTGGAGGAAGCCCCCACCGCGCCGGCCCCGGACGAACGTGAACTACCACACGGAAAGCACCTGTTCGTGCTCTCCGGGCGCAGTGAGGCCGGGCTGCGCGGGCAGGCCGCACGGCTGGCCGCACACCTCCGCGACGACACGGTCCTCCCGGACGTCGCGCACACCCTGGCCCGGCACCGCGGCCACTTCGAGTGGCGCACTGCGGTCGTCGCCGGCGACCGCGAGGAACTGCTGTCCTCTCTCGGGGCGTTGAGCAGCGGCCGCAGGCCCGTGCCCGCGCCCCGCGAGGAGCAGACCGGCAAGGTCGCCTTCGTGTTCTCCGGGCACGGCGGCCAGTGGACCGGCATGGGACTGGAGCTGCTGTCCGGGTCGGAGGTCTTCCGGACGGAACTGACGCGCATCGACGCGGCCGTCGAGCGGCACGCCGGCTGGTCGGTGCTCAACGTCCTGCGCGCACCCGAGGAGTTCTCCCCGCTGGAGCGCACCGAATACCTCCAGCCCGTCCTGTTCGCCGTCAACGCCTCCCTCGCGTCGGCCTGGCGCGCCCTCGGCGTCATCCCGGACGCCGTCGTCGGCCACAGCCTGGGCGAGATCGCCGCCGCCTACAGCGCCGGCGCCCTCACCCTGGACGACGCCGTCACCGCCGTCACCGCGCGCGCCACGGCGGTCGTCCCGCTGGTCGGCCGCGGCGGCATGATGGCCGTCGAACTGCCGCCCGCGGACGTGGCGGAACTGCTCGAACCCTACGCCGGAAAGCTGTTCGTCGCCGCGGTCAACAGCCCCCGCGCCACCGCCGTCTCCGGCGAGAGCGAGGCGCTCACCGCACTGCGCGAGAAGCTCGCGGAACGCGGCGTGCCCACCCGGGTGCTGTCGACGCCGTTCGCCTCGCACACCCCGCTCATGGAACCCCTGCGCGCGCAGCTCCTCGACCGCTTCTCCGGCATCGGGGGCACCCGCTCGGACGTTCCGCTCTACTCCTCGGTGCGCGCCGAACCCGTCGCCGGCGACGGCCTGGACGCCGCCTACTGGTTCGCGAACCTCCGGCAGCCGGTCCGCTTCGCGGACACCGTGCGCCGCATGCTGGACGACGGCTTCCGCTACTTCGTCGAACTCAGCCCGCACCCCTCGCTCCTGCCGGCCGTCGAGGCCGTGGCCGCCGACGCGGGCGTCGACGCGGTCGGCGTCGGCTCCCTGCGCCGCGGCCGGGACGGGCACGACGTGCTCCTCGGCAGGCTGGGGGAGCTGTACGGCGCCGGGTACACGCCCGACTGGACGGCGCTGTTCCCGCACGGCCGCCGCACCGCCCTGCCGACCTACGCCTTCGACCGGGAACGCCACTGGCTGGCCCCCGCCCCGGCCGGCCACGGCGGCGGCTCCCCGCTGCTCGGCACCCACGTCCAGGCCAGCGACGAACCCGGCCGGGACCTCTTCCAGACCGAGATCGACCTCGACGACAGCCGGTTCGCCTACCTGACCGACCACCGCGTCACGGGCGAGGTGTGGCTGCCGGGCGCCGCCTTCCTCGACCTGGCGCTGGAGGCCGCGGCCACCGTCGCCGACGGCGGCGAGGTGCGGCTGGCCGACGTCCGGTTCGTCCAGCCCCTGCGCCTGGACACGGACCGGCCCGTACGGCTGCAGCTGGTGCTGCGCCCCGCCGAAGACGGCTCCCGGGAGTTCACCATCGCCTCCGCCGCGGCCGGCCGGTCCGGGTGGGAGCGGCACGTCACCGGGCGGATCACGCTCACCCCGCCCGAGCCGGACGACGGACCGGGCCTCGCCGAGCTGCGCGAGCGCTGCACCGAGCCGGTCGACCTGCCCGCCGTGTACGCGGGCCTCGCCGCCCTCGGCATCGAATACGGCCCCGCCTTCCGCGGCCTGACGGACGGCCACCGCGACGGCGGCGGCCTGGCGGTCGCCCGCCTGGCCGCCCGGCCCGCCGCCGGGCACCTCCTGCACCCCGCCGTCCTCGACGCCTCCTTCCACACCGCGGCGCTGCCCGCGCACGCGCCGGACGGCCGGGCGTTCGTCCCCGCCGGCGCCGCCCGCGTACGGTTCACCGGACGGCGCACCGCCCCCGCCTGGGCGAGCTGCGCGGTGCGCGCGGTGGACGGCGACACCGCCACCGTGGACCTGCGCCTGTGGGACGAGCAGGGCCGGCTGGTCCTCGCGGCCGACGGGTTCCGGCTCGCCGCCCTCTCCCCGCTGGACGGCGCCCTGTTCGAGACCCGCTGGCAGCCCCGCCCCGACGCCCAGGAGCCGCCCGCCGAGGGCGGCTGGCTGATCCTCGCCGACCGCGGCGGCGTCGCCGACGACCTCGCCGCCCGTCTCGACGGCCTGGCACCGCACGTCGTCGCCCGCCCGGGGGCCGCCTACGGCGTCGAGGGCCCCGGCCGCTACGTCCTCGACCCGGCCGACCCCGACCACCTCTCCCGGCTCCTGGACGAGGCGTTCCCGGACGCGCCGCCCGCACGCGTGGTCCAGCTGTCCGCGCTCGACGCCCCGCCCGTCACGGACGAGACCGGCGCCGGGGAGGCGGCCCGGCTGTGCTGCCTGACCACCCTGCACCTGGTCCGGGCCCTGACCGGGCGGCCGCGGGGCCGGGCGCCGCGCCTGTTCGTCGTCGTCCGCGGCAGCCAGGCCGCCGGGGACAGCACGGCGGTGACGCATCCCCAGCAGGCCCTCGCCTGGGGCTTCGGGCTCTCCGTGGCCCAGGAACACCCGGAACTCGCCACCACGCTCGTCGACCTGCCCGCCGACGGCGGCACCGACGCGCTGTGGGCCCAGCTGCGGCACGCGGACGACGAACGCCTGGTCGCGCTGCGCGACACCGGCCGGTTCGTGCCCCGCCTGGCCCGCACCCGCCCCGACGACGGCGGGCACCCGGAGCGCCCGGACGGCGTCCACCTCATCACCGGCGGCCTCGGCGGCCTCGGCCGGGTCGTCGCCGAGCGCCTGGTACGCCGCGGCGCCCGGCGGATCGCCCTGCTCGGCCGGGGCACGCCCGACGCGGCCGCCACCGCCTGGATCCGGGACCTCGAACAGCGCGGGGCCACCGTGCACCTCGCCCGCGCCGACGTCGCCGACCGCGCGTCGCTCGCCGCGGCCCTGGACGCCGTACGCCGGGAGGCCGGCCCCGTCACCACCGTGGTCCACGCCGCCGGCGTCCTGGACGACGCCACCCTGGCGAACCTCACCGACGACCGCGTCCGGCGGGTCCTCGCGCCCAAGGTGCTCGGCACCGCCCTGCTGACCGAACTGGTCCCGGAGGCGGCCCGCCTGGTCCTGTTCGCCTCGGCGGCCGGCCTGCTCGGATCGGCCGGACAGAGCCCGTACGCGGCCGCCAACGCCTTCCTCGACGCCTGGGCGCACTCCCTGTCCCGCACCGGCCGGCGGGCGCTCAGCCTCGACTGGGGCGCGTGGGCGGGCGTCGGCATGGTCGCCGGATCCGGCACCCGGGCCGCCGAGACCGGCCGCTCCGGGCTCGTCGCCTTCACCCCGCAGGAGGGCGGCGAACTGTTCGAACGGGTGCTGCCCACCGCCCGCCGCCAGCTCGCCCCCCTCGCCCTGGACCCGGACCTGCTCGCCCTGGACCCGGACGCGGCGCGCGGCCGGCCGCTCCTGGCCGACCTGGTGACCGCCCCGGCCGGCGGCGCGGCCGCCGACGACCTCGTGCACAAGGTCTTCGCGGCCACCGGCGCGCAGGAGCGCGCCACCTGGCTGGAGACGTACGTACGGGCCCGGGTCGGCGAGGTGTCCGGCGGTGCCGTGGACGTGTTCGCCACCACGGCGCTGAAGGAACTCGGCCTGGACTCGCTGATGCTGGTCCGGCTGCGCAACACCTTCGCCCGTGAACTCGGCGCCGAACTCCCGGCCGCCGACGTGTTCGCCGCCGCCGACGTCCGCGGCCTCGCCCGCGCCCTCGCCGAGGCCCTGCCCGAACGGCCCGCACCCGCCGGCCCGGCCCCGGCCGGGCCCGCGCCCGAGGTGCCGGAGACCGACCTGCGGCCCGCCACCCGGGACGTCGTACGGCTCCTGCGCAGCGCCCAGCCCGGCATGCCCGACGCGGCCCACGGCGTCGGGCTGGCCGTACGGCTCACCGCACCGACCACCCCTGCGGCCCTCACCGGCATCCTCGACCGGCTCGCCGCCCGGCACGCCGCCCTGCGCACCGCCGTCGTCCCCGGCCCCGACGGCGGACGGCGGTTGCGGGTGGACCGGCGGCCGCCGGGACCGCTGCTGCGGTGGAGCGAGGGCACCGGCGCGGACGCGGCCGAGCGGCTGCGCATGCTGCTGGAACCGCCGTTCGACCTGTCCACCGGGCCGCTGTGGCGGTTCGAACTGGCCGACGGCGGCGAGCGGGGCCAGGTGCTCGTCTTCGGCGCCCACCACGCGGTCGGCGACCTGCAGTCCCTGCTGCTCGTGGCCGCGGAGATCGACGCCGAGCTGTCCGGCACCGTGCTGGACGGGCAGCCCACCAACCGCGACGTCGACCTGCTGATCGAGGCCCAGCGGGGCGACGGCGGCGGACCCGGCGACGACTGGCGGGCGGCCTTCGAGGGCAGTGAGCGGCTCGACCTGACCCTCGCCCGGCCGCGCCCGGACACCCGTTCGTACCGGGCCGGCAGCGTGACCCTGCCGCTGCCCGGCGGGCTCACCGAGCGGGTCTCGGCCGCCGCGAGCGCCCTGTCCGTGACCCCGGCCGCCTTCTGCCTCGGCACCCTCACCGTGCTGCTGGCCAGGAAGCGGCAGCGGGAGCGGTTCGTGCTCGCCGTGCCCGTGGACACCCGTGTCCACGCCGACGCCCACGGCGCGGTGGGCTTCTTCGGCGTCCCGGTGCCCTTCCCGGCCCGGGCGGCGGCGGGGGAGCGGGTCGCCGAGGTGCTGGCCCGCACCGACCACCGGCTGCGGCAGGTGCTGGCGAAGGGCGCGATGTTCTCCGACGTCCTCGCCACGCTCGCCCGGCAGGGACTGCACCGGCCCAACGCGCCGCTGGTCGAGGTGTACTTCAACTACGTACGCTTCGCCGGGCGGTTGAGGAACCTGGAGGTCCTGCCGGCCGGCGTCGGGCACACCGACCTCGACCTCATGGTCACCATGACCCCGGACGCGGGCACCGTCCGCCTCGACCACAACCTCGACATCCTGGACGCCGACACCGCGACCGCACTCGGGGAGGAGTTCCTGCGGCTGCTCGCGGAGACCGCAGAGGACGCGAACGCGCTCGTGCGGGAGACCTCCGTGGACGCGAACGCATGCGTGGGGCAGACGCCTGCGGCGGACGCGGCACCCGGGGTGGACACGGCCCCGGCCCCGGACACGGCCCCTGTGGTCCGGGACGCCGCCGCCGAGGCGCCCCGGCTGGCGCTCGCCGCCACCTTCGCGCTCGGCAACCTGCCCCCGCTGTGCGCGGCGGCGCTGGAGGAGGAGCGGGCGAGGGTGACGGAGGCGCCGTACCACCAGGTTCTCGCCGCGCTCCAGGACCCGTCCGGTGTCCTGTCCGACCCGGCCACCGCGGTCGGTGCCGTCCTGCTGCGCGCCGCCGACCTGGAGCGCTTCGGGCCCGTGGACGACACGGTCCTCGCCGAGCTGGGCACGGCCTACCCGGCCGCGCTCAAGTCCCTCGCCGAGCGCACCCGCAGGCCCCTCGTCGTCGGCGTCCTGCCGACCGCCCGGCCCGCGGACCGCCTCCTCGCCTGGGAGCGGCGCCTCACCGCCGATCTCGCCGAATTCCCCGGCATCGCCGTGCTCGGCCCCGACGACTGGACCCGCCACCACACCGTCGAGGACCGCTTCGACGAACGCACCGAGCGGCTCGCCCACCTGCCCTTCACCCCGGAGTTCCAGGCGGCGGTCGCCCTGTGCCTGGCCGAGGTGGTACGGGCCGTACGGCGCCCCGCGCCCAAGGTGATCGCCGTCGACGGCGACGAGACCCTGTGGGGCGGCGTGGCCGGGGAGACGGGCCCCGAGGCGGTCGACCTCACCGGCCCCCGGTCCCTGCTGGCCCGCAGACTGCTGCAGTGGCGCTCGGCCGGCGCCCTGCTGGCCCTGGTCAGCAACAACGACGAGGCCACCGTCCGGGCCGTCCTCGACCGGCCCGACAGCCTGCTGAAGGCCGAGCACTTCAGCGTGCTCTCCGCCGCCTGGGGGCCCAAACCCGCCCGCCTCGAACAGGCCGCCCGCGACCTGAACCTCGGCCTGGACAGCTTCCTGTTCCTGGACGACAACCCGGCCGAGATCGCCAAGATGCGGTCGGCGCTCCCGCAGGTGCTCTCCGTGACCTGCCCGCCGGCCGACGGACTCGAGGCCTTCCTCGGCCGCCTGTGGCCCGTGGTACCGGCGGCGGCCACGGCCGAGGACGCCCTGCGTGCCCGCTTCTACGCCGAGGAGCGCGAGCGGGACGCCGTGCGCGCGGGCGCCGGTTTCGAGGAGTTCCTGGCCGGTCTGGAACTGGAGGTGGACGTCCGGGAGCTCGGCGCGGCCGACGTCGAGCGCGGTGAGCAACTCGTGCGCCGCACCAACCAGTTCACCCTGCGCGCCCGCTCCGCCGACGGCGGCGACCTCACCCGGTGGCGCGAGAGCGGCGAGGTGTGGACGGCGGCGGCCCGCGACCGGTTCGGCGACTACGGGCAGATCGCGCTGCTCGCTGCCTCGGCGGACGGAGACCGACTGGACGTCCTGGCCTGGCTGATGAGCTGCCGGGCCCTCGGCCGCGGGGTCGAGGAGCGGCTGCTCGCCTGGCTCGCCGACCGCGCCGACGAACTGGGCTGCGCCAAGGTCCGGTTCACCGCGGAGCGCACCCCGCGCAACGCTCCCGCCCGCCGGCTGCTCGCCGCGCTCGGCGGCGCCGACCCCGACGACGCCCGCCTGGACGTCGTGGTGACGCCGGACCGGCTGCGGGCCTTCCGCTCCTGGGCGCAGCAGTGAGGAACACGACCATGCACAACCTGAAAGGCTCTCATGCGTGACGTCAACGAGGAGCCGGAGCACGCCGGCCGACGCGCGGTCGCCGAGGCGATCGAGCGGGGCGGCGGGCTCGGCGTGTCCGAACTGCTCGCCAGGGTGCGGGCGGCGGACACGGCGCCCGGCTCCGCCCCCGCCCCCGCACCGGACCTGGACACCCTGACGGCCGCCGTCGCCGCCGCGGCGGGCCGCCGTCTGCCCTCCGGCCGGCTCGCCCCCGACGCCGACTTCTTCGACGCGGGCGGCACCTCCGTCGACGCGGTCGAGCTGGCCGCCGAGCTCGAGGGCGAACTGGGCATCGAGGTCGACCTGGACGAGATCTTCGCGGACGCCCGCCCGTCAAGCCTGGCCCGCCGCTGGCTGCCGCTGCTGGGGAGCGGGGCGGGGGCGGTGGGGCCGGTCGCGTCTTCGGGGGCTGACGTGTCGGGGCCGCCCGGGGCGGCGGCGTCGACGGCGGCCGGGCCGCCGGGTGTGGCGGAGGCCTCCGCGCCTGCCGGGGGATCGACGGCGGCCGGGCTGCCGGGCGCGGCGGGCGCCTCCGCGCCTGCCGGCGCGTCGACGGCGGCCGGGCCGCCGGGTGTGGCACAAGCCTCCGAGCTTGTCGGGCCACCGACGGCGGCTGGACCGCCGGGTGCAGCGGGCGCCACCACGCCTGCCGGGTCCGCGTCGGCCGAGATACCGGGCCCGGCCGACGCGACGGTCCGGGTCCCTGCGTCGTCCGGCGCCTCAGCAGCCTCCCGCGCGCCGCTGACGGCGCCGACCGCGGGCCGGCCTGCCGCGGCGCCGGCAGGGACGGGAGCACCGGCCCCCGCCCTCGCGCCGGCACCGGCCCCCACCCGATCCACGGCACCGGCACCCGCCCAGCCGCCCGCCGCCCACACCCGCGCCCGCCAGGAGGACCTCGACCAGATCCTCGCCGACCTCGCCCTCGCCGACCGGCTGCCGTTCACCGACGTCCCCGAGCCGCTGCCGCCGCGCCGCGTCCTGCTGACCGGGGCCACCGGCTTCCTCGGCAGCCACCTGCTGCTCGACCTGCTGCGGCACAGCGACGCGCACGTCCACTGCCTGGTCCGCGCGGCCGACGAGGAGGCCGCCACGGCCCGGCTCGGCGAGCAGCTCCGCTCCTACCGGCTGCCCTGGTCAGCGGAGGTCCGCCGCCGGATCACGGTCCTGCCCGGCGACCTGCGCCGCCCGCGCCTCGGCCTCACCGACGAGCAGTGGCACACCCTCTCCCACGAGCTCGACAGCGTCGTCGGCGTCGCGGCCGCCGTGGACTTCCTGCGCGGTTACCAGTCGCTGCGCACCGGCAACGTCCTGGGCACGCTCACCCTCGCCGAACTCGCCGCCACCGGCCGTCCCAAGCCGCTGCACCACATCTCGTCCGTCGCCGTGTTCAACGAGGTCGGCATCACCTCCATGGGCGAGGACGACCCCCTCGCGCACGTCGACCGGCTCGTCTCCGGGTACGACCAGTCGAAGTGGGCCGCCGAGGTGGCCCTGCGCCGCGCCCGCGACCACGGCCTGGTCGTCACCGCGCTGCGTCCCGGCGGGATCGGCGGCCACACGAAGACCGGCGCCTACAACCCGCAGGACCTCAGCAGCGGCCTGATCTCGGCCTTCGGCCGCTTCCGCACCGTACCGGCGTTCCGCTATCTCAACGCGGCCCCGGTCGACTGGGTCAGCCGGGTCGCGGCCGCCGCGATCTGCGAGCCCGACGCCTGGGGCTTCGACTACCACCTCACCGGCGTGCCCAACACCCTCGACGACGTCGTACGGGACATGGCGCTCGGCGGCATGCACGTCCGCGTGCAGGACTGGGACGAGTGGCGCACCGACACCCTCGCCCGCCTGGAGGCCGAACCCGTTCCCGAACTCGCCTTCCTGTCGCGGGTGTTGAGCAGTCCCACCGCGCTCAGACTGTGCGAGGCCACCCTGCAGGGGCCCGCCGCCGGCGGGGAGCGCACCGACGCGCTGGTCGCCGCCCTCGGCCTCGCCCCCGCCGCCCGCTACGACTCCCGGGCCCAGCTGCGGACCTTCGAGAAGCTCGCCGACGACGGCCTGGCCCGGCTCCCGCACAAGGACGACCAGCCCTACCTGTGGTTCTCCGAGACCACCGAGGGCACGGTCGGCCCGGTCGGAGCCGCAGCCCAGGCGCCCTGCTCGATGGCGCTCACCCTCTCCATCGCGAGCATGTACCAGCTCGTCACCGAGCGCCGGGTGGACGTCACCGGTGCGCTGACCTGCCCCGCCCTGCACGCCGAGCCGCTGGCCGTGGAGCGCGGCGACGTCTGGGTGCGCCCCGACGAGGGCATCCCGCAGCGGCACGGCCTGCGCCACCAGCTCCTGCGCTACCGCCTGACCCTGCGCGACGCCGACGGCGGCCGGTGGTGGCTGGAGGGCCGCAAGTACGCGCGGGCCCGCCGGGACCTGTGGCGGCAGACCCGCGCCCTGACCGTGGAGATCGGCCGCGAGGGCGAGGCCGCGAGCCTCATCGGCGAGGTCGTCGTACCCGCCGGGTCCTACGTCCGCGACCAGATCGACGGCATCCGGGTGGACCCGCGCCTGACCGGCCAGGAGAAGCGGGCCGCCAAACTGACCTGGCTCGCCTGGTTCGGCCTGGAGATGGGCCGCGGCCTCGTCGCCCCGTTCGCCCGGGCCGCCGCGGACCTGCTCGACCTGCGCCGCACCCCGACCCTCACGGAGGAGCACCGATGATCTTCCGCACCCGCCCCTCCCGGACGGCCCGCCCGGCGCTGCGCAGGGTCCGCACCACCGCGGCGCCGCGCCCCCTGCGCCACCGCCTCGACCCGGCCCGCGTCGAGGAGATCCCGCTGCGCGCCGGCGACGGCGTCCGCCTCGGCCTGACCCGCGTGGACACCGGGGACCCGGGGCGCCCCGCCGTCCTGCTCCTGCACGGGCACACCGCCTCCGCCGACATGTTCCTGCTGCCCGAGACCCGCAACCTCGTCGACGTCCTGCTCGACGACGGCTACGAGCCCTGGCTGCTGGACTGGCGGGGCAGCTGCCGGCTGCCGTACAACGAGACCGGCCACCGGTACACCTACGACGACGTGGCCCTGCACGACATCCCCGCGGCCGTCCGGTACGTCCGGGAACGCATCGGCGACCGGCCGCTGTTCGTGGTCGCGCACTGCATCGGCGCGCTCACCCTGTCGCTGAGCCTGACCGCCGGCCTGGTCCCGGGCCTGGCGGGCGTGGTGTCCCAGGGGGTGTTCCTCACCCCCAAGCTGGCGGGGCGCACCTCCTTGCGGATGTCCGTCGCGGGCGAGCTGCTGAAGTCCCGGATCGACCACATCCCGGTCGACTTCCGCCGGGTGGGCCTGTGGTCGAAGTACACCCCGCTGTTCGCGCTGGCCTCCCGCGGGGCCGCGTGTCCCGACCCGACCTGCCAGATCCTGCACCACTCGGCCTGGGGCACGGGAGCCTCGCTGTTCGTGCACGAGAACCTCGACCGCGCCACCCACGAACGGCTGGCCGAACTCCTCGGACCCGCCCCGCTGTGGATCCTGCCCCACCTGCGCCGGATCGAGCTGGCCCGCTCCGTCGTGCGCTGGCACGACACCGACCACCGCTACCGCGCGCTGCCGCCCAACGCGCTCGACGCCGCCGACCGCATCGACACCCCCGTCCTGCTGCTCTCGGGCAGCGAGAACGGACTGTGGCTGGACTCGCAGAAGCTCTGCCACGAGGTGCTGGCCCGCCGGCAGCCCCGGCTGGACGTCCGGTACACCGAGATCCCCGGCTACGGCCACCTCGACACCTTCCTGGGCCGGGGCGCCGCGCTCGACGTCTTCGGGCACATCCTCGAGTTCCTCGGGACACGCCGGTGACGGGCGCCCGGCGGGCCGACTAGCCTACCCGGCAGTAACCGGACCGCAGCCCAGGAGGCGCCCCATGCCGCAGCTCGATGTCGACGGCGCGACACTCACGTACGACGACGAGGGCCCCCGCGACGGCGTGGGGGCGCCCCTGGTGTTCGTGCACGGCTGGACGGCCGACCGGCACCGCTGGGACCACCAGCTGGAGCACTTCTCCACCGGGCGCCGGGTGATCCGGCTCGACCTGCGCGGGCACGGCGAGAGCGGCGGCGCGGGGTCGCGGACGATCGAGGACCTGGCCCGGGACGTGCTGGCCCTGCTGGACCACCTGGAGGTCGACCGGTGTGTGCTGGTCGGGCACTCCATGGGCGGGATGATCGCCCAGACGATCGCCCTGTCCCACCCCGGGCGCGTCGAGCGCCTGGTGCTGGTCAACTCCATCGGCCGGATGACCTACAGCCGGGGCCGGGGCCTGCTCATGGCGGTGTCCACCCTCGTGCCGTTCAAGGTGTTCGTCGCCGCCAACATCCAGCGCGCCTTCGCTCCCGGGTACCCCCGCGAGGAGATCCGCGCCTTCGTCCGGGCCTCCGCCACCACCCCGCGCGAGGTCGTCATGACCTGCTACTCCGCCATGCGTGCCTTCGACGTCCTCGACCGCGCCGCGGAGATCCGCGTCCCCGTCCTGCTGGTGCACGGCTACCACGACGTCCAGCTGCCGGTGCGGCAGATGCTGCGCCTGGCGAAGGCCTGCCCCGACGCGACGGTCCGCATCATCGACGCCGGCCACGAGCTGCCCGTGGAGAAGCCCGCCGAGCTGACCGCCGCCCTGGACGCCTTCCTGACCCCGAAGCAGTAACCGCCGGGACCTTGGCGAAGTCTTTGCCCGTGGCCGGTTCCCGGCGGACCCGGCCCGGTGCGGCGGCGCCCGCCCCGCCTCGCCCAGGCAAAACGCGGCCGAAACCGTGGGGGAGCGGGGGCCGGGCGGGACGCCGCCGCGTTGACCGGCGCGGGTGCCTGACGGAGGCTCGTCATATAAGTGCTTGATGCAACTGGTTCACGACCGGCTCGGCGGCCGACTCCCGTCCACCCGGACGGCCCGGGCCGGCCGCCGTCAGGGCAGGAGGCAGCGCATGTGCGGCATCACCGGATGGGTCTCCTTCGACCGCGAACTGACCGCCGAGGACACCGCGCTGCGGGCGATGACCGAGACCATGGCCTGCCGGGGACCCGACGACCGCGGCACCTGGGCGCAGGGACCGGCCGCCCTGGGGCACCGCCGGCTCGCGATCATCGACCTCCCCGGCGGCCGCCAGCCGATGACCGTGCGGACGCCCGGGGGGACCGTCGCCCTGGTCTACTCCGGCGAGACGTACAACTTCACCGAGCTGCGCCGCGAACTCGCCGACCGCGGCCACCGGTTCACCACCGACTCCGACACCGAGGTCGTCCTGCACGGCTACCTGGAGTGGGGTGACGCCGTCGCCGAGCGGCTCAACGGCATGTACGCCTTCGCCGTGTGGGACGGCCGCCACGACAAGCTGGTGATGGTCCGCGACCGCATGGGCATCAAGCCCTTCTACTACCACCCGACCGCCGACGGCGTCCTGTTCGGCTCCGAGCCCAAGGCGATCCTCGCCCACCCGCTGGTCCGCCCCCGTGTCCGCCTGGACGGGCTGCGCGAGCTGTTCACCCTGATCAAGACGCCCGGCCACGCCGTGTGGGACGGCATGCGCGAGGTCGAACCCGGCACCGTGGTCACCGTCGGCCGCACCGGCGCCGCCACGCGCGTCTACTGGCGGCTGGCCACCCGCCCGCACGCCGACGACCGCGACACCACCGTCGCCACCGTACGCACGCTCCTCGACGACATCGTGCGCCGCCAGCTGGTCGCCGACGTCCCGCGCTGCACCCTGCTCTCCGGCGGCCTCGACTCCTCCGCGATGACCGCGCTCGCCGCCCGGCAGCTGGCCGAGCGGGGCGAGAAGGTGCGCAGCTTCGCCGTCGACTTCGTCGGCCAGAGCGACCACTTCGTCGCCGACGAACTGCGCGGCACCCCGGACACGCCCTTCGTGCACGACGTGGCCCGGCTGGCCCGGACCGACCACCAGGACATCGTCCTGGACGCCCAGTCCCTCGCCGACCCCGCCGTACGGCGCAGGGTGATCCGCGCCCGGGACCTGCCGGCCGGGTTCGGCGACATGGACGCCTCCCTGCTGCTGCTCTTCCACGCCATCCGCGACCAGTCCACGGTCGCCCTGTCCGGCGAGTCCGCCGACGAGGTGTTCGGCGGCTACCTGCAGTTCTTCGACGAGGAGGCCCGCCGCGCCGACACCTTCCCCTGGCTGGTCCGCTTCGGCCGCCACTTCGGCGACGACACCGACGTGCTGCGCCCCGACCTGGCCAAGGCCCTCGACCTGGAGGGCTACGTCGCCGACGGCTACCGCTCGGCCGTCGCCGGCATCGAACGCCTGGCCGGGGAGAGCGACTTCGAGTACCGGATGCGGCAGATCTGCCACCTGCACCTGACCCGCTTCGTCCGCGCCCTGCTGGACCGCAAGGACCGGATGAGCATGGCCGTCGGCCTGGAGGTCCGGGTGCCGTTCTGCGACCACCGGCTCGTGGAGTACGTCTACAACACGCCCTGGTCGCTGAAGTCCTTCGACGGCCGGGAGAAGAGCCTGCTGCGGGAGGCCACCGCGGACGTCCTGCCCCGCTCGGTGTACGAGCGGGTCAAGAGCCCCTACCCGTCCACCCAGGACCCGCGGTACGCCCGCGCGCTCCAGGACCAGGCCGGGGACCTCCTCGCCCGGCCCTCCCACCGCGTCTTCGACCTGGTCGACCGGGACCGGGTGCGGCAGGCCGCCGAGCGGGAGACCCCCGTCGGCAGCCAGGTCGCCCGGCGCGGCCTGGAGCGCGTCCTCGACCTCGCCCACTGGCTGGACCTGTACTCCCCGGAGCTGGTCCTCAGCTGAGCCCGAGCGCCCGGTCCGCGGCGGCCGCCGTCGGCTGCCACCAGGTCGTCACCGGCTCCCACACCACGACCTCACGGCCGGTGCCGAGCCGGGCGGCGGTGAAGGAGCGGCCCCACTGGTACGCCGACGCGCTCACCCCGATGCCCGGCACCCGGCGGGCCTCGGGGTCCTTCGGGTCGGCGACGGTGCGCACGTCCGCGTACGCCGTCCTGCCCGCGTGCAGCGGGTACGTGCCGCCGGACGTCGCCGGCACCGGCAGCGCGACCCCGTCCAGGTCGCCGAAGGTGACGGTGGGGACCCGGTCGACGAGACAGGCGCGGGTGCCGTGGTTGGTCACGCTGACGCGCACCACGGTGGGTTCACCGGCCGCGGCCTTCGCCCGCACGGTCAGCACCTTCCGGGCGCAGGTCGCGGGCTGGGCGGGCCCCGCGGCCTGGCTCGGCGGCGCGGTCAGCAGCAGGGCCGCGGCGGCGGCCGGGACGGCGGATACGGCGAAGGCGGTGCGGATGCGCATGGCGGGTTCCCCTGTCGCGGTCACTTGCGGATACGGCGTGCCGAGGCACGCCTGCCCGGTTGACGGCCGTGATGCCCACGAGGTTGTGCCGATTCGGGCCTGTTACCCGGTTGCCCTGCTTCTGTCATCCCTTGGTGGAGTTCGCGGCGGAGTTCGCGGCCGGACGTCAGGGCTTCCGGTCCGCCGGACAGGAACTGCCGCTCGCCGGGAGATCGCCGTACAGCAGGAAGTCGTCCACCTTGCGGTGCACGCACGTGGAGGACGAGTACCCGGTGTGCCCGTCGCCCCGGTTGTCGAGCACCACGGCCGCGGGCCCCAGCCGCCGGGCCGTCTCCTCGGTCCAGCGGTACGGCGTCGCCGGGTCGCCGCGCGTGCCCACCAGCAGCATCCTGGCCGAGTGGACGTCCTTGACCCGGTGGCGGATGAAGTCGGTGCCCCGGGGCCGCCCGTAGCACATCAGCAGCTGGTTGAGCCGGAAGCGGCCGAAGACCGGTGACGCCTGCTCGTAGACGGCCGCCAGGCCCTGCAGTTCTCCGGTGATCTGGGCGTCGGTGGGCCGGTCGGGGTCGTCCGCGCAGTTGATCGCCATGAGCGCGGCCGGCAGGTTGTCCGGCGGCACGTCCTGGGCGCCCACGAGCCCGCCGTCCTGCCTCCTGCCCTCGGCGGCCGCCGGGCCCCGCCCGTCCTGCCGCACCGGCAGGGATCCGCCGCCGGAGGCGAAGGCCAGCACCCGCCGGGTGTCGCCGTCCTCGGTCAGCGAGCCCAGCGCCCGTTCCAGCGAGGGCCACTCCTCCCTGCTGTAGAGGGCCTGCCCGATGGCCGCCACCAGGTCCTGCCCGGTGAAGGCGCCGCCGAAGTCCGTGGGCACGGGGTTCTCGTCGAGGGAGCGCACCAGCCGTACGACCTGCTCCCCGGCCGCACGCCGGTCCTGCCCGAACGGGCAGGCGAGATCGGTCGTACACCAGTCCAGGAAGTCGTCCAGTGCCGTCTGCTGCCCCTCGGCCCCCGCCACCCCCTGCTCGGGCAGCGGCTCGGTCAGGGTGTCCACCCCGTCCAGCGTCATCCGGCCCACCTTGTGCGGGAACTGCGCCGCGTACACGGCACCGAGCCGGCTGCCGTAGGAGAAGCCCAGGTAGTTGAGCTTCCCGTCGCCGAGGGCCTGGCGCATCACGTCCAGGTCCCGGGCGGCGTTCACCGTCCCGATGTGCCGCAGCACCGGGCCGGAACGGGCGGCGCACCGGGCGGCGACCTGCCGCAACTGCTTCATCAGGGCCTCGGGGCGGCCGATGTCCGCCGTCACGGCGGAGAGCGGATCGCCGTCCTCGCCGCAGCTGACGGGGGAGGACCGGCCGACGCCGCGCGGATCGAAGGAGACCACGTCGTAGCCGTTCGTCAGGTCCATGAACTGCTTGCCGTCGGCGGCCAGCCGGCTGACGCCGGCACCGCCGGGCCCGCCGAAGTTCAGCAGCACCGAGCCCCGGGAGTGGCCGGTCGCCCGGTAGCGGGCCACGGCCAGGTCGAGCGTGCCGGCGCCGGGGTGCGCGTAGTCCAGCGGGACGGTCACCTTCCCGCACTGCAGGTCCTTGGGCATGTCCGGGCCCTGGCAGGACCCCCACGCCACCCGCTGCCGGTAGAAGCGGGACAGGTCGGGCTGCGGCCGGGCGGCCGCGCCGGCGGTCGCGGGCAGCCCGGCCCCGAGCAGTGCCAGGGCGAGGGCGCCGGCACCCGCCACGCGCCGCACGGCGGGCCGTGTGGTCAGCTTGGCCAGCATCGATCGCCTCCCGGGACACACCCGCCGCGGACCGGGGCTGCGCCCTCGATCACCATAAGCGGGCCCCGCGCGGGCCGCCTCCGGGCGAGCGGGACCCCGCCCGATGATCTAGGCTTCGCCGCCTCCGGCACGATCGATGATCATTCGACGGCTTTACGTGCGGTTCGAATGATCATGCCACTCGATGGGGTGAAAGGCCGATAAGCCATAACTCGGATGGTTCGTCTGCGTTTTAGGTGGTGCAGTGCGGGTGAGCGCCCGCCACGAAGTCTGGAAGGCAGGGAAACCTATGAGACGGGCTACCCGAAACGGTGTGATCGCCGTCGCCGCCGCCTCCGGCGCGATGGCCGTGGCGATGCCGGTGTCCGGCGCCTTCGCGGCCGACGGGGCCGGCGCCGCGGGCTCGGCGGCCGGCTCGGCCGGTCTGCTCTCGGGCAACACGATCCAGTTGCCGGTGCACGTTCCGGTGAACGTGTGCGGCAACACCGTGAACGTGGTGGGGCTGCTGAACCCCGCCGCCGGCAACACCTGCCGGAACGGGGACGACAGGGCCGGCCAGGGCGGCTCGGCCGCCTCCGGCGGTGCGGCGAGCGGTATCGCGGCCGGCGGCTCGGCGCAAGGAGCCGCCGAGGACTCGCCGGGTCTGCTCTCGGGCAACACGATCCAGTTGCCGGTGCACGCTCCGGTGAACGTCACCGGCAACTCCGTGAACGTGGTCGGCGTGGGCAACCCGGCCGTGGGCAACCACTCCGAGAACACGTCCGGTGACGAGCCCAGCCCGCCCGTGACCCGGACGCCGAAACCGCCCGCCCCGGTCAGGTCCCACCCGGCACCGCGCACCCCGGAGCCCCCGGCGGCGTCCCTGGCCCACACCGGGGCGGACATGACCGCGCCCGCGATCGCCGGCAGCGCCGCCCTCCTCCTCACCGGCGCCACCCTCTACCGCCGATTCCGCCCGGGCCGCACCCGCTGACGCCCGCCCCTCCGGCAGCCGTCGCGGGACGGCTGCGGGAGGGGAACCGGCCGAGGCCGGGAAACGGCTGATCCCGTCGTGGTGCGGGCCCGGCCGATCGGGAAGGATGCTGCGGGTGCGCGGCCCCGTGCCGTGCCGACCGCAGCCCGCACCCCCGCCCTCACCGGAAACGGAGCGCACCGATGACCTCACCGGCACCCCAGGACCTCGTCGTCACCCAGGCCGGCCTCGCCGACTGGCCGGTGATCAGCGAGTGGGCGGCCGCGGAGGGCTGGAACCCCGGGCTGTCGGACGGTCCCGCCTTCTTCGCCCAGGACCCCGCGGGGTTCTTCCTCGGCCGGATCGACGGGGAACCGGTGTCGGCCGTCTCCGTGGTCACCTACGGGCCCCACTACGCCTTCCTCGGCTGCTACCTCGTCCGCCCCGACCTGCGCGGCCAGGGCCACGGCCTGACCACCTGGAAGACCGCCCTGGCCCACGCCGGGAACCGCACCGTCGGCCTGGACGGAGTCGTCGCCCAGCAGGACAACTACCGCCAGTCCGGCTTCGAACTCGCCTACCGCACCATCCGGTTCAGCGGCCCGGCCCCCGAGACCCGCACGCCCACCGGGGTCCGGCCCGCCACCCCGGACGACCTGCCCGCCCTGACCGCCTACGACAGCGCCTGCTTCCCGGCCGACCGCCCCCGCTTCCTGGCCGAGTGGCTCACCGGCCCGGGCCATCGCGCCGTCGTCCGCCACGACGGCGACCGCGTCACCGGCTACGGCGTGATCCGCCCCGGCCTCGACAGCCTGCGGATCGGCCCCCTCTTCGCCGACACCCCCACCGACGCCCACGCCCTGTTCGCCGCCCTCACCACCGGCCTCACCGGCTGCCAACTCGCCCTGGACGTCCCCGAACCGAACTCCGCCGCCGTCGCCCTGGCCGAAGAGGCGGGCCTCACCCCCTCCTTCGAGACGGCCCGCATGTACACGGGCCCGGTCCGCGCCCACGCCCGGGAGCGGGTGTTCGGCGTGACGACACTGGAACTGGGCTGACAGCGGGCCGACTTGGCGGGAGGCGCTCCTCGGGGCCGCGCGGGGCGGCACGGCGGCCCCTCCCGCGCTCCACCGCCCGCCGCGCCGGCCAGGGCCCCGTCCCGGGGAGACGTGACCACACCCCGGAGACGATGCGGAGCAACCACGCAGCGACCGGCGCCGGCTCGCGCCGACCACCCCGCCGCATAATTCCGTTGCCCCGCCACCGTGGGAATGCTGAAGTCGGGCCCATGGATCACGCCGCCGTACTGGCCCTCTACGACCGTGACATGCGCGAAGGCGCGCGACCTGACGGGCCCGGGGTCCGGGTCGAGCGGGCCGGGGCCGTCGTGCGCCAGGTCGCGGACGTGAACGGGTGGAACGGCGTTCTGTGGTCGGACCTGGACGCGGGGAGCGCGGACCGGGTGATCGGTGAGCAGATCGCCCACTTCACCGGACTGGGGCTCGGCTTCGAGTGGAAGCTGTACGGCCACGACCGGCCCGCCGACCTGGGCGACCGGCTCCTCGCCGCGGGGTTCCGGGCCGAGCCCGAGGAGACGCTGCTGGCCGGTGAGGTCGCGCGGCTGGCCCTGGACGCGGAGCCGCCCGCCGGCGTCCGCCTCGTCGAGGCCACCGACGCGGCCGGTGTGGACCTCGTCGTGGACGTGCACGAGCGGGCGTTCGGGACCGACGGCACCCGGCTGCGCCACCGGCTGCTCGCCCGGCTGGCCGCCCACCCCGGCACCGTGGTCGCCGTCGTGGCCCTCGCCGGCGAGCAGCCCGTCTCCGCGGCCCGTATGGAGCTGGTCCCCGGCACCCGCTTCGCCGGCCTGTGGGGCGGCGGCACCGTCGAGGACTGGCGGGGCCGGGGCATCTACCGCGCCCTGGTCGCCCACCGGGCCCGGGTCGCCGCCGCCCACGGCTACCGCTACCTCCAGGTGGACGCCACACCCATGAGCCGCCCGATCCTGCAACGCCTCGGCTTCCACGCGCTCAGCACCACGACGCCCTACCTGTACGAGGTGTGACCCTCAGCGGTGGACGCGCGTCCGGTCCAGCGCGGCCACGCCCACGGCCGCCAGGGCGATCTGGATGAGCCACTCGATCCAGTCCGGCCCGCTGGTGTTCGCGACACCGAGCCCGGCGGCGATGGCCGAGCCCAGCAGCGCCGCCACGATGCCGACGACGATGATCCACAGGATGCCGATGTGCTGCCGTCCGGGAACGACCAGCCGGCCCAGCACCCCGATGACGATGCCGATGACGATCGCACTGAGGACGCCTGAGATCTCCATGTCCACCCCTCTGTGTCCGGTCCCCGCTGCTGCGCCGTCTGCCCGCTGGGAGCGGACGCACGCCGTTCCGCTTATTGCCGGGACTTTCTGTTCACCGAGCAGTCATGCCATGTACCTTTCAACAGATCGACGCGTGTAGAACCCTCAAGCTCGTTCTACGCGCGCAGACTTGGCGCCCCCATCGCCAACTCCCCACCCCTCATGGAGGTTCGCCGGATGCCCGGAACCACGAGATTCCGCCGCAGACTGACCACCGCCCTCACCGGACTCGGGCTGCTCGCCGCCTCGGCGGCCCTGCAGATCGGCACCGCGCCCACCCCTGCGCACGCCGCCACCACGCACCGCGTCCTGTTCGACAACGCCCACGCCGAGACGGCCGGCAACGCCGACTGGATCATCTCCACCAGCCAGCCCGACCCGCTCGGCCAGGACTCCACCCCGTCCGCCGAGACGGACTGGACCGGCGCCCTGTCCTCGTGGGGCGTGGCCCTGCAGAAGACCGGCGCCTACAGCCTGAAGACGCTGCCGTCCGGCTCGAGCCTCAGCTACGGCGGCTCCTCCGCCACCGACCTGTCGAACTTCGACACCCTGGTCCTGCCCGAGCCCAACACGATGTTCACGGCCGCCGAGAAGACGGCGATCATGAACTTCGTGAAGAACGGCGGCGGCCTGTTCATGATCTCCGACCACACCGGCGCCGACCGCAACAACGACGGCTACGACGCGGTCGAGATCCTCAACGACCTGATGACGAACAACAGCGTCGACTCCACCGACCCGTTCGGCTTCTCCATCGACTCGCTGAGCATCAGCTCCGACCACCCGGCCGCCATCAGCGACAGCACCGACCCGGTGCTGCACGGCTCCTTCGGCACCGTCACCAAGAGCCTCATCGCCAGCGGCACCACCGCCACCCTCAAGCCGGCCGACAACCCCGGCGTCAAGGGGCTGCTCTACCGCACCGGCTACTCCGGCAACACCGGCGCCTTCTTCCTGACGTCCACCTTCGGCAGCGGCCGGGTCGCCTTCTGGGGCGACAGCTCGCCGATCGACGACGGCACCGGCCAGTCCGGCAACACCCTGTACGACGGCTGGAACGACTCCACCGCCACCAACGCGCCCCTCGCCCTCAACGCCACCGCCTGGCTCGCCGGTTCCGGCACCACCAGCGGAGGCGGAGGCGGAGGCGGTGGCGGCACCTGCACCGCCGCCCAGCTGCTCGGCAACGCCGGCTTCGAGTCCGGCGCCACCACCTGGAACGCCTCCAGCGGGACCATCACCAACGACACCGGTGAGGCCGCCCACTCCGGCTCCTACAAGGCCTGGCTGGACGGCTACGGCTCGGCCCACACCGACACGGTCGCGCAGACGGTGACCATCCCGGCCGGCTGCACCAGCGCGAACCTCAGCTTCTACCTCCACGTGGACACCGCCGAGACGAGCACCTCGACGGCCTACGACACCCTCAAGGCGCAGGTGCTGAACAGCAGCGGAACGGTGCTGTCGACCCTCGCCACCTACTCGAACCTGAACGCGGCCGCCGGCTATACCCAGCGCAGCTTCAACCTGGCGGCCTACGCGGGCCAGACGGTCACGATCAAGTTCACCGGCACCGAGGGCTCGCAGTACCAGACGTCGTTCGTCGTCGACGACACGGCGCTCGACGTCAGCTGACGCACACGGAGCACGACGGCGGGCCCGGCACCTGTGCCGGGCCCGCCGTCGTCGTCCCGCGCGCGTGCCGGCGCGTGGTCCGGCCCGGACGGCGTAACAACGCACGCGCTCCCCGGCTCCGGCGTCCAGAGTGGGCAGCATGACAGGACCTGGCGACCGACCGCGGGGCACGGCCTCCCCGCCCACGCGCAGGCGTGCCGTGCACGGCGCGGGGGAAGCGGCCGAGCGCGCCGCCGACGGACTGTGCCGGCTCGTCTCACACCGCCTGGAAGGGGTCTCCGCGGTGTACCGCGGCGAGGACGGCGACTGGATCGTCAACGTCGACGTGGTGGAGCTCGCACGCATCCCGGACACCACCAGCCTGCTCGCCACCTACGAAGTCGTCCTCGACCCGGCGGGGGAACTGCTGCAGTACCGCCGCGTCGCCCGCTACCGCCGCGGCGCCCAGGACCAGTGACCGGCCCGTCGGGCCCTACCCCGGAAGGACCGCCGCGTGATCACCTACGACGACGAGATCGTCTGCGCGCCCCGTGCCGGCACCCTCTACGACGTCCTCGAACTCATCCTCGACCGCGGCATGGTGATCGACGTCTTCGCCCGCGTCTCGCTGGTCGGCATCGAGATCCTCAAGGTCGACGCCCGGATCGTGATCGCCAGCGTCGACACCTACCTGCGCTTCGCCGAGGCCTGCAACCGCCTCGACCTGGAGCACGACGTGCGGTCCAAGACCGTGCCCGAACTCTTCGGCGGGCCGGCCGCCAAGACCATGGCCAAGGCGGGCGCCAGACGCACCGCCCGCTCGCTGACCTCGAAGGTCCGGGACATCCTCAGCCCGGAAGCCGCCGAAGAGGACGAGATCCGGACCCGCGCCCCGGCCCGGCGCCGGCGCGAACCGGAGGAGGAGCCGCCGCGCCGCCGCCCCGCCCCGGAGCGCCGCCGCCCCGCCGCCCGCCCCCGCGGTGACGAGGACGAACGCACCCGTCCGCGCGCACGCCGCCCCGCCAGAGAGGACTGACCGTGACGGGCACCGCCACCACAGTCGACACCCTGTACGTCTACGGCATCGCCCCTGCCGGTGTCCGGCCCCCGGACACCCCCGGGGTGGGTGGCGCTCCCGTCCGGCTGCTCACCGCACCGGAGCTGTGCGCGGCGGTCTCCGGCGCACCCGAACGCGTCCGCGCCCGCCGCCGCGACCTCGCGGCCCACCAGGCCGTGCTGGACGAACTGCTCGCCCAGGGCCCCGTCCTCCCCATGCGGTTCGGGGTCCTCAGCACCGACCCGGCCGCGCTCCGAACACAACTGCGCGCGGACAGGGACGACTTGACGGCACAACTCGACTCGGTCCGGGACTGCCTGGAGATGAACGTGAAGGGCACGGCCGTGCCCGGTCACTTCGCCGACCTCGTGCGCCGGGACGAGAAACTGCGCGTCCTGGCCCGGCGGACCCGGCAGAGACCGGACTACGAGGCCAACGTGCGGCTGGGCGAGGCACTGGCCCGGGGCGTCCGGCGCGAGGCACGGCGTGCGGCGGGCGAGGTCCTCGCCCGCCTGACCCCCCTCGCGGTGCGCGTGGCCGGGGGACCGCTCGACGAGGAACGGGTGCTGAGCGCGTCGTTCCTGCTGCGCTGCGGCGACGAGCAGCGGTTCCGCGAGGAGGTCGCCGCGCTGGCCGGCCGCCTCGGGGACCGCCTCGCGCTCAGCGTGACCGGACCTCTGCCGTGCTACAGCTTCGTCGCGGCGCGTCCCGCCGGCACCGGGCGGTGAGGGGACGGGATGGGCATCGTCACGGAACTGCTGCTGCTCCCCCTCGCCCCGCTGCGCGGCACGCTCTGGGTCACGGACCGCCTGGTCGAGGAGGCCGAACGGCGGACGTCCGGCCCGCACACGGTGCTGGCCCGGCTGGCAGCGCTCAACCGCGCCCTGGACGAGGGCGCCATCGACGAGTCGGCCTTCGAGCAGGAGGAGGAGCGGTTGCTCGACCTCCTCGAAGGTCCCGCCCGCAGCCCGCGAGGACGGGAGGTATGACAGGCATGAGAAGCAGCACGGCGGCCCTGGCGGCCGCGGTGGCGGCCGGGTACGTCATGGGCCGCACGAAGAAGACCAAGCTCGCCGTCGCGCTCGGCACCTGCCTCGCGGGCGCCCGGGGATCCGGTGGCCCTCACCCGTCCCCGCTCCAGGACACGGTGGACCGCCTGCGCGGTGAACTGCTGACCGCCGGACAGGCGGCCGTCCTCGCCGCCGACCGCTGGCTGACGGGCGTGGCCGACCGCCGGAACGCGGACCTCTACGACGAGGACGCCTACGAGGACGACGCCTACGAGGACGACTACGAGGACGACTATGACGCCGCCTACGAGGACGACGACTACGAGGACGACGCCAACGAGGACGCCGCCTACGAGTACGGGGAAGGCGATCCGGTCGAGGACGCCTACGCCGACGTCTACGCGGACGACGCCGACGACGACCCCCGCGACGCCGCATCCGACCACGAGCGCGTCCTCCGGCGCCGCTGAACGCCACGGGAGCCCCTGGTGACCGACGTCTCCCCCTGGACCACGAACCCGGACCCGCACGCCTACCCGCCGGCCAACGGCAGCCTCGCGGACCTCCTCGAACGCGTCCTCGACAAGGGGATCGTGATCGCGGGCGACATCAAGATCGATCTGCTGGACATCGAACTGCTCACCATCCGGCTGCGGCTGTTCATCGCCTCGGTCGACACCGCGCGCAGGGCCGGCATCGACTGGTGGGAGACCGATCCGGCGCTGTCCTCGCGGGCCGCCCGGGACGCGCTGGCCGAGGAGAACGCGCGCCTGCGCGCCGAACTCGACACCCTGAGGGACGCCGACGCGGCCACCGACCCGGCCACCGACGTTCCGGAGCGGGTCGGATGAGCGGCACACGGCGGGACACCGTCACCTACGCCTTCGCCGTCACCCGCGCGTGCCCGCCCGCCGACGCACTGGCCGCGGAGGCGGGACACGACGGCGGCGGCCCCCTGCGCGCGCTGCCCGCCGGCCGGCTCTGGCTGGTCGTCCAGGACGTCCCCGCCCAGGCCTTCGGCGGGGACCGCCTCACGGCCCGGCTCAATAGCCCCGACGAACTGGAGAGCTGCGCCCGCGCGCATCACCGGGGCGTCGAGGCGGCCGCCCGGCAGGGCGCCGTCGTCCCCTTCCCGATGGCGACCATGTACCTCGACGACCGCAACGCGGTCCAGGCCGTCACCGACCGGGAGCCGTCGTTGTGCGCCCTGCTCGACCGGCTCCGCGACCGCACGGAGTGGGCGGTGAAGGTGCACGCCGCCGAGGCCTCCGCCGCTTCCGGCGGCGCGGGCGACGCCGCCGGCGCCGGCGCCACGGGCGGGCGGGACTACCTCAGCCGGGTCAGCGCACGGCGCCGCACGGTGCGGGAGGAGCACGAGAAGGCCCTGGCCGCCGCCCAGGCCGTCGACCACGAGCTTCGGCGGTACGCCGTCGCCGCCACGCGGCACCGACGGCAGAGCGAGCAGCTCACCGGTACAAGAGCGCCCCAACTGCTCAATGCCGCCTATCTCGTCGAGGACGGGAGGCGCGCCGACTTCGCCCGGGCGCTGGCCCGGCTCGCCGCCGACCGCCGTCACCCGGCCGTGGAGATCAGCGCGTCCGGGCCCTGGATCCCGTACTCCTTCGCCCGGCCGGAGCGGGAGTGGCACGGCTCGTGCCAGGAGGCCCGCGCATGACCGCACCGACTGCCCGCGACCTCGACCTGGCGGGTGTGCCCTGGGAGGAGCCGGAACCGTACGCGCCGATCGGCGTGCCGCTCGTCGACCTGCTGGACCGGGTGCTGGCGACCGGCGTGGTGGTCAGCGGTGACCTGGTCCTGGCGGTCGCGGACGTGCCCCTGGTGCGGATCTCGCTGCACGCCCTGCTGGCGTCGGTCAGCGACCGGGTGCCGGCGCCCTGGCCGGACAGCGGGCCGCTGTGACCGCGCCGCGCGCCCACTCCCTGGACCTCGACCCCGAGCGGGTCGCGAACGACCTGGCCGCGCTGGTCCTGGCGGTCGTGGAACTGCTGCGGCAGCTGATGGAGCGCCAGGCCGTCCGCCGCTTCGACGAGGGCACGCTGAGCGCCGAGCAGCAGGACCGGCTCGGTACCGCCCTGATGCTGCTCGACCGGCGGATGGACGACCTGTGCGCGCAGCACGGGCTGAGCCGCGCCGACCTCAACCTCGACCTGGGCCCGCTGGGGCCGCTCCTGGCCGACCCCGAGCCGTGACTCACGCGGCCGGGACTCATGAGGCAGTGACTCACGGGGCAGGGACCGTCCGCTCCGGCGTGTTCCAGCCCGAGACCCGCACCCGCGGTGCCGACCCGTGCAGATCGGCGGTGCGGTAGGTGGCGGTCAGCGTCACGGACTCGCCCGGCCACAGGCCGACCTCGTTGTCCGACCACCGCACCGGCAGCACCGGCCTGCCGTGCGCGTCGACCAGGTGGACGTCCGTCAGCAGCGACGGTGTCCGGCCGGTCCCGGCGTTGCGCACGGTCACCGTCGTGGTGGACGTGCCGCCCGACGACCGGGTCGACGCCGTCGCCGCGACCGGCACCCGTGCCATCGACGACAGCCCCCTGAGGTCCGCGTACGACGTCGTCGGCGTGTAGTACCAGTCGGTGTGGGCCCAGTCGAGTGCGTCGGCCCGGGTGGAGAGCCAGTACACGTTGCGGCTCACCTCCCGGCCGCCGGCGTCGGTCAGGGTCAGCCGCAGCAGGTACGTCGAGGACCGTCCGGGCACCGTGGACGGCAGGGTGAGCGCGGTGCCGTGGGCGCCGTCGCCGCGCACCGCGAGTCCGGCGACGGTCCGGTCGTACGTCTGCCGGCCGTCGGGGTCGAACAGCGTGGCGCGCGCGGTGAGCCCGCTCGCCGCGGCGTGCCGGCGGTTGACGACGACGACCGACCGGTTGTCGTAGGAGTACTGCACGTGCAGCGGCTCGTTGGCCTTCTTCGCGCCGAAGTAGGCGCCGCCCTGGTCGAGGTAGCGGTCCGTCAGCTGCCAGTGCAGGGAGGTCCAGCCGCTGTTGAACATCCAGTAGACCACCCCGGTGGCGGGCCGGTCGGCGTCCGTGGCGTTGCGGGCGTAGGCCTCGAACTGGGCCCGCACGTTCTCGTACTGGGCCAGCTGCGCCTTGCGGACGTAGTCGGTGAGCCCCGTCGGGGCGCCGTAGCGGCCGGTGAGGGCGTGGTCGTAGATCTTCAGGGTGCCGAAGACGGGGGACGGCGAGCGGTGGTACTGCCGGTCGTCCGGGTTCTTCCAGAGCGTGTCGAGTTCGGCGGGCGTCATCATCCGGCGCAGGGTGTCCAGGGTGGGGATGTCCGGGCCCGCGCTGGTCTCGGAGTTGAAGCCGGTGGCCCCGCCCTCCCGCTTGGCGTACCAGTAGCCCGGCGGCACCCAGTCGTACGGGCCGGTCATCTTCATGCCCGAACGGCCCATCTGCGGCGAGGAGTTGTCGGAGGCGGCGGCGACCACCGGGGTCGGCCAGTCGGCGGCACGCAGGGCGTCCAGGTAGGTCTTCTCGATCCGCGCGTCGGGCGCGAAGTCGCTGCCGATGAGGAACGAGATGACGCTCGGGTGGTCGCGCAGGCGGGCGGCCTCGGCGGCCATGGAGGCCTTCGCGACCGGATAGTCGGCCTCGGTCCACCGGTCCCCGGTCTCGCTGCCGTTGACGTTGCCCTCCCACTTGTCGCAGCACTCCCAGCCCGGCAGCGTGAGCACGCCGTAGCGGTCGGCGAGGTCGAAGAACTCGTCGGGCTCGATGTGGCCCTCCAGGCGGATCGTGTTCAGGCCCAGGTCGAGCGCGTACCGCAGCCGGTCCGCCGCGTAGGCGGTGTCCCAGCGCAGGAACTCGTCGGGGGACCAGCCGCCGCCCCTGATCAGGAGCTTGCGGCCGTTGATCCGGTACTGGCGTGCGCCGTGGGCGTCGAGGGGGGCCCGGACGTCGCGGATGCCGAAGGTCTCCTCGGCGGTGTCCGACGTCGCTCCGGAGACGGACGCGGTGAGCCGGAGCCGGTACAGCGGCTGACCGCCCATGCCGGCCGGCCACCACACCCGGGGGGAGGCGATACGCAGGCCGGGGACGTCGCCGGGGGAGAACGCGACGGTCCTCGTCTCGTGCGCGGCGAGCGGCACGGCCCGGGAGAAGCGCGTACCGCCGACGCTGCCGGTGACGCCGGCCGTGACCGGCGCGCCGCTGTCGTTGCGCACCCGGGCCCGGACGGTCAGGCCGGCAGTGGCGAGCGACGGCACGGCGAGTTCGGTGACCACGTGCGCGTCGTCCAGCGCCACCGGGCCGCCCCGGTGGACGACGACGTCCCGGACGAGGCCCATGTCGCGGTCGGGCGGGGGCTGGAGCCAGTCGATCCAGCCCATGGTGAGGTTCTTGTTCGGGTCGTTCGGCCGGACCCGGAAGGCGACCGTGTTCGTGCCCGGCCGCACCAGCGGGGTGATGTCCAGCTCGTGGCGGGTGTAGGCGCCGGTGACGTCGGCGGCCGCGGCGACCCGGTGGCCGTTGACGTACACGTCGGCCGCCGACATGACGCCGCTGAAGTCCAGCCGGGTGCGCCGGCCGGTGTCCGCGACGGTGAAGTCGGACCGGTACCACCAGGGGACCTGGAAGTCGGCGCGCGGGATGCGCTGCTGGTTGGTGGAGCGGAACGGGTCGGCGTAGACGCCGTTGGCGAGCAGCGCGGCCAGGACGGTGGAGCGGGGCCCGGCCGGGTACCAGCCCGCCGCCGGATAGCCGGGGGAGGAGACCGCCGCCGCGGAGTCGCCCACCTTCGCCGTGGACTGGATCGCGTACCCGGCGAGCGGTGTCGCGGAGCCGGCCGCCGACGGGACGTGGGTGACCCGTGGGGGCCGCGGCGGTGCCGGGTCCGGGTTCCGGGCTTCGGCGCCGGCACCGGTGGTGAGCGCGCCGAGCAGGCTCAGCAGCACGGCGACCAGGGTGAGGCGGCGTCCGGGGGCGGGGCGAGGGAACACGGCGGTCTCCAGCCTCGTAAAGTTAGGAAACTTTACTAACCCGGCTCAAGGTAGGGCGCGGCGGGAACCGTGTCAACGACCGTAACCGCCACCGTCCCCGGTACCGCCTACGACCCGTCAGGCGTCCCCCGTCCGGCGCTCGAAGACCAGGTTCCGCGCCGTGTCCAGCGCCGTGGCCGTCGCGCCGAGCAGTACCGCGTCCTCGCCGAGCCGGCTCGGGGCGATCACCGGCCGCAGCGGGGTGAGGGCGCGCAGGTGCTCGCGGACCGGCCCGAGCAGCAGGTCCACGCTGTGGCCCACCCCGCCCCCGAGCACCACGAGGTCCGGGTCGAGCACGGCGGCGGCGGCCGCCACGGTGTGCGCGATCCGCTCACCCTCCAGCTCCACCGCCCGCACCGCGGCCGCGTCGCCCTGCCGGGCCGCGTCGAAGACCGTCTTCGCGGAGAGCTGGCCGCTCATCCCGAAGGACCGGGCGGCCTCCACCACCGCCGTCCCCGACACCGCGTCCTCCAGCCGCTCCGGCTCACGGGCCCGCGCGGTACCCGCCTCCGCCGTCTTCGGCCCGCGCCGCCCCGGCCAGGGCAGGAACCCGATCTCACCGGCGAGTCCCCGAGCCCCCGTGAACAGCCGCCCTCCGCTGACGATCCCCATGCCGAGGCCGGGGCCTATCAGGATGTACGCGAAGAGCCGGCTGCCCGCGCCGACGCCGTACGTGTACTCGCCGAGCGCCGCCAGATTGGCGTCGTTGTGCACCTCCAGCGGCACGCCCAGCTCCTCGCACATCCGGTCGACGAGCCCCGCACGCCCCCAGCCCGGCAGATGCATCGCGTACCGCACCCGCCGCTGCCTCTCGTCGTAGACACCGGGGGTGCCGATCACCCCGTGCACCACCCGCGCCGGGTCCACACCCGAGTCGCCGATCACCCGCCGGGCCGTGTCCACCACCAGTCCGGTCAGGGCGGCGGAGGCGCGGGCCCGGTTGCGCACGTCCGCCCGGGCGACGACCCTGCCGTCGAGATCGACCACCGCCACCCGCAGCCAGCCCCGGCCGATGTCCACGCCCAGCGCGTACCCGGCGGCCGGGTCCGGGGCGTAGAGCACGGCGGTGCGCCCGCGCTCGGGGGCGCGGGTGCCGACCTCGTGCACCAGGCCCGCCGCCTCCAGTGAGGCCAGCGCGCTGGACACCGTCGGCTTCGACAGGCCGGTCTCCCGGGCCAGTTGGGCGCGCGACGCGGTGCCGAGCGTGCGCAGCCGGTCCAGCAGCAGCCGCTCGTTGCCGGCGCGCAGGCGCTGCCGGTTCCACGGCTCCACGGTGTCACGGGCGGGCATCGCACCATTCTCACGTATGGCCGCCGCCTACTTGACGGCTCTAGTAAGGCTCCTTAACTTTATCGGCCAATCAAAGGAGTCGCCATGTCCGGTAGCCCGCCGCCCCCGGGTGGCTTCGTGCGCCGTGTCGGCCTGTTCCAGGCCACGGCCATCAACATGAGCCAGATGTGCGGCATCGGCCCGTTCGTCACCATCCCGCTGATGGTCGCCGCGTTCGGCGGCCCGCAGGCGGTCATCGGATTCGTGGCGGGCGCCGTGCTCGCCCTCTGCGACGGCCTGGTCTGGGCCGAGCTGGGCGCCGCCCTGCCCGGCTCCGGCGGCAGTTACGTCTACCTCCGCCAGGCCTTCCAGTACCGCACCGGGCGGCTCGTGCCGTTCCTGTTCGTCTGGACGGCGATGCTCTTCATCCCGCTGATCATGTCCACGGGCGTGGTCGGCTTCGTCCAGTACCTCGGCTACCTCGCCCCGGGCCTCGGGCAGACTTCCGGCGACCTCGTCGGCCTCGGCGTGATCGCCCTCGTCGTGCTGCTGCTGTGGCGCGGCATCGAGCACATCGCCCGCATCACCGCCGTGATGTGGACGGTGATGATCGCCTCCGTCCTGCTGGTGATCGCCGCCGCGGCCGGCGACTTCAGCCCCCACCTGGCCTTCGGCTACCCCGCGCACGCCTTCGACCTGACGAGCGACCACTTCTGGCTCGGCTTCGCCGCCGGACTGACCATCGGCATCTACGACTACCTCGGGTACAACACCACCGCCTACATGGGCGCCGAGATCAAGGACCCCGGCCGCACCCTGCCGCGCTCCATCCTGCTCTCGATCGTCGGCATCATGACGATCTACCTGCTGCTCCAGATCGGCACCCTCGGTGTCGTCGACTGGCACCGGATGGCCGACCCGCACGACATCGCCTCCACCTCCGTGGCCTCCGCCGTGCTGGAGGAGACCTGGGGCCGGGGCGCCGCCGACACCGTCACCGTCCTCATCCTGATCACCGCCTTCGCCTCGGTGTTCACCGGCCTGCTCGGCGGTTCCCGGGTGCCCTACGACGCCGCACGCGACCGCGTGTTCTTCCGCCCGTACGGGAAGCTGCACCCCCGGCACCGCTTCCCGGTGCTGGGACTCGCCACCATGGGCGTGATCACGGCGGTCGGTTTCCTGATCGGCCGCCACACCGACCTCGCCACCCTGATCCAGTTGCTGACCACGGTGATGGTGATCGTGCAGGCCCTCGCGCAGATCGTCGCGCTGACGGTCCTGCGCAGACGGCAGCCGGCCCTGCCCCGCCCGTACCGGATGTGGCTCTACCCGCTGCCCAGCGTCCTGGCCTTCGCCGGCTGGTGCGCGATCTACGGGTACGCCGACCGCAACTCCCCGGGCCGCCACCCCATCGAGTGGTCCCTGGCCTGGCTCGCCCTCGGCTGCGTCGCCTTCCTCGTCTGGGCGCGGCTGGAGAAGGTCTGGCCGTTCGGGCCGAGGGAGATCGTCGAGGAGTACGCGGCCGGCCGGGACCCCGACACCGAGCCTGCCGCCCGCTGAGTCCGGCTTTCCGCTCCGGCCGGGGAGCCCCGGCCCTCCCCGGCCCCGGTGCGGGCGCGTCGGGAAGACTGCCGCCCATGACCGAGACGGAGATCGTCGAGGAGTACGCGGCCGGCCGGGACCCCGACACCGAGCCTGCCGCCCGCTGAGTCCGGCTTTCCGCTCCGGCCGGGGAGCCCCGGCCCTCCCCGGCCCCGGTGCGGGCGCGTCGGGAAGACTGCCGCCCATGACCGAGACCAGCGTGCCGGCCGCGTCCGTGCGCCCCGCGACCCCCGAGGACCGTCCCGTCGTCGACCGGCTGTGGCTGATGTTCCGCCACGACATGTCCGAGTTCGCTCAGGCCCTGCCCGCCCCCGACGGCACCTTCCGCGCCGACCGGGTCGAGCACGCCTTCACCGGGCCCGGCTGGGCGCCGTACCTGCTGGCCTGCGGCGGGTGCCCCGCCGGTCTGGCGTTCGTGCGCGGGCTCGACGGCCCGGTGCGGGTGCTCAACAGCTTCTTCGTGGTCCGCGGGGCCCGGCGCCGGGGCCTCGGGCTGTGGTTCGCGCGCGAGGTGCTGTCCCGGCACCCCGGCCCGTGGGAGATCGCCCACCAGCAGGACAATCAGGGCGCCGCGTGTTTCTGGGAGCGCGTCGCCACGGACGTCGCGCCGGGCGCCTGGACCCGGGAGCCGCGCCCCGTGCCGGACCGGCCGGACCTGCCCCCGGACGTGTGGATCTCCTTCAGCGTCCCGGCCTGAGGCCGGTCCGCCCGGGCGGACCGGCCCCGCCTTCTTCGTCGGCCTTCGCTTGCTTTCGCCTGGTCCTCCCTTCCTCGTGTCCTGTCCTTATGGCCTGGGTACGCTCTTCGCCGCCGTACCGGCGCAGACCAGCCCGAGCAGGACCGCCAGCGCGCCGATGACGACGTTGTTGACGATCACGCCGGCGTCGGGGTTCGTGCCCACGATCCAGGGCGCGATGATCATCCAGACGCCCAGGGCGCACATGGCCCAGCTCAGGCCGTACATCCGCGCGGGCGCCCTGGTGAAGCCCAGCGCCAGCAGGCCGATCGCGATGCCCATGATCAGGTTGTGGACCGCGAGCGACGGCTGGCCCGCCGAGTAGTGGACGATCCAGGGAGACGCCGCGCAGTACAGGCCGAGCAGGAACACCGGCCCGTCCACCAGCGCCACATCACGACCGCCGAGCATGCGGGCGTACCGCGCCTGCATCTCGGAGACATCGGGGTGGGTCGTCATGTCACCCCTGTGCAAGTGGGCCATGGCTGTCTCCTTCGCGACTTCTGGCCTGACCGCGTGCGGTGTGAAGGATGCGCCGCCTCCCCAGTTTGCTCTTATTTGTCCCTTATGTGTAGGGGTGTGTCAGTCGAGCCCGCGACCCTGCCGGAAGCGGGCCAGCCCGTCGGACAGGGCGACGACCGGGTCCGGATAGTCGCCGGCGACGGCCCGCTCCAGGCCCGCGAGCTTCCACGGCTCGTGCACCGCGCCGCCCTCGACGCCCCGCAGCTCGGGCACCCAGCGCCGGACGTAGCCGCCGTCCGGGTCGTACCTCCTGGCCTGGGCGACCGGATTGAGGATGCGGTTGGGGCGGGTGTCGGTGCCGGTTCCGGCCACCCACTGCCAGTTCAGCTGGTTGTTGGCCAGGTCGCCGTCGACGAGCAGCGCCAGGAAGTGCCGGGCGCCCACCCGCCAGTCGACGTACAGCGTCTTGGCGAGGAAGCTCGCGGTCAGCAGGCGGCCGCGGTTGTGCATCCAGCCCTCGTGCCGCAGCTGCCGCATGGCCGCGTCGACCACCGGATAGCCGGTGCGGCCCTCCCGCCACGCCTCGACGTCCGCCCGGGCCGCCTCCTCGGAGCGCCAGCGGTCGTGCTTCGTGCGGTAGTCGGCCCGGGCCGCGGCGGGCCGCGCCGCCAGCACCTGGCGGTGGAAGTCGCGCCAGGCGAGCTGCCGTACGAATGCCTCCGCACCGGCACCGCCCGCCCGGCGGGCCCGGTGGACCAGCTCGACGGGGGACAGCGTGCCGAAGTGCAGGTGGGGGGAGAGGCGGGAGGTCGCGTCACCCGCCAGGTCGTCGTGGCGGTCCTCGTACGCGGCCAGCCCCGAGCGCAGCCAGGAGGCCAGCCGGGCGCGGCCCTCCCGCTCGCCCCCGGCCGCCAGCCCCGGGGACACGTCCGCGATCGCCGCCCGGGACGGCAGTTCCTCGGAGCCGACGCCCTCGGGTACGTGCACCGTGCGCGGCGGCGCCAGCGGCTCGCGCAGCCGGAGCCCGTTCCAGTGCCGGAAGTACGGTGTGAACACCGCGAAGTGGTCCGAGGCGGTCGGGGTCAGCTCGCCGGGGGCGATCGCGGTGGTGACCGTGTCGTGCACGTGCAGCCGCCGCCCGTCCGCCTCCAGGGCGCTGCGCAGCCGGCGTTCGCGCTGGTGCGCGTAGGCGCTCACGTCGGCCGCCAGGTGCACCTCGTCGGCGTCCGTCTCGGCGGCCACCTTGCACACCTCCTCCACCACGTCGCCCGAGCGCAGCACGAGCCGTCCGCCGCGCTCGCGCAGACCCGCGTCCAGGTCGTGCAGGCAGTCGGCGAGGAACGCCAGGCGGTTGGGTGCGGCGAAGCCGGCGTCCGTCACACCCCGGTCCCGCACGAAGAGGGGGACCACCTGGCGGGCGCCCTCCAGCGCGGCGCGCAGGGGAGGGTGGTCGTGCAGGCGCAGGTCGGCGGTGAACAGGACGACCGAGACGTTCATCGAGCGGCTCCAGACGAGAAGGTGCGGACGCCCGGCAGTACCGTGCCGACGGGCCGGGTGGATGCGGGGACACTCCCTCCTCACCCTTCCCGCCCGCCGCTCCCGCCGGATGCGGGCCACCCGGATGACATGTCCGCACCGGTCCCGGGCAGCCGGAGAAGTACGGCACGCCCGTTCCGTTCGTTGTCGTCGCTGGAGGTGACCGGCTGTCATGAGTGAGAAGGTTCTGGAGCGGTTCCCCGCAGGCGCCCCGCGTGGCTCGTGGCCCGCGGAGGAGTACGCCGCCGCCCGTCGGGCCGAGGGCGAACCCGCCACCGTGGTGATGGACCTGGAGTCCGACGCGTTCCTCGTCGTGGTGCAGGGACAGGAGGACGCCGTCCGGGCCTGACCCGGCCGCCCCGCCGGCGCGCGGGCGAGTCCTTCTTCTTCTTTTCTTCCGGATTCCCGGGCCGGGATGTCGATCCCGGCCCCCGCCGTTCGTGTAGGAGGTGACAGCAGGCCCGGACACGGGTCCGACGAACCTCTTGGAGAAGCCATGAAGCACTACCTGCTCAGCGTGGTCCAGCCGGCCGGCGGCACCCCACCGGCCGCGGACGAGCTCGCGGAGATCATGCGCAGGGTCGAGGCCTTCAACGACGAACTGCGCGCGGCCGGAGCCTGGGTCTTCGCGGGCGGGCTGCACGGCCCGGAGACCGCCACCGTGCTCCGGCCCCGGGGCGACGACGTGCTCGTCACCGACGGCCCCTACGCCGAGGGCAAGGAGTACCTGGGCGGGCTGTGCCTGATCCGGGCCGCCGACCTGGACGAGGCCCTGGAGTGGGGGCGCAAGGCCGCCCTCGCCACCACCCTGCCCGTCGAGGTACGGCCCTTCGCGGACCGGCACTGAGGACGAAGGCCGCACCGATGGCCGAAGCTCCCGGCATCGAGGCCGTGTTCCGCGCCGAGTACGGGCGCGCGGTCTCCGTCCTCGTCCGCTTCCTCGGCGACATCGACCTCGCCGAGGAGGCGGTGCAGGACGCCTTCACCACCGCCGTGCGGACGTGGCCGCGGACCGGCGTCCCGCCGAGCCCGGCCGGCTGGATCATCACCACCGCGCGCAACCGTGCCGTCGACCGCCTGCGCCGCGAGTCCTCCCGGGACGCCCGGCAGGCGGAGGCCGCCCGGCTGCACGCGCCCGCCGCACCGCCCGAGGAGGGCCCCGTGCGCGACGACCGGCTCCGTCTGATCTTCACCTGCTGCCACCCGGCGCTCGCCCCGCAGGCCCGGGTCGCCCTCACCCTGCGCCTGCTCGGCGGGCTCGGCACGGCGCAGATCGCCCGCGCCTTCCTGGTGCCGGAGTCCACTCTCGCCCAGCGGCTGGTGCGGGCCAAGGCCAAGATCCGGGACGCGGGCATCCCGTACCGGGTGCCCCGCGACGCCGACCTGCCCGACCGGCTCGGCGGGGTCCTCGCGGTGATCTACCTGATCTTCAACGAGGGCTACACCGGCGACCCCGCCCTGTGCGCGGAGGCCGTGCGCCTCGGCCGGCTCCTGGCCGGGCTGATGCCGGACGAGCCCGAGGTGACCGGCCTGCTCGCGCTGATGCTGCTGACCGAGGCGCGGCGGCCGGCCCGGCAGGACGCGGACGGCACCCTCGTACCGCTTCCCTGCCAGGACCGCACCCGCTGGGACCGGGGCCTGATCGCCGAGGGCCAGGACCTGGTCCGCCGCTGCCTGCGCCGGGGCCGGCCCGGCCCTTACCAGATCCAGGCCGCCGTCCAGGCCGTGCACGGCGACGCGCCCACCGCCGACGCCACCGACTGGGGGCAGATCCTGCGCCTGTACGACCAGTTGACGGCCGTCGCGCCCTCGCCCGTGGTCGCCCTGAACCGGGCGGTCGCGGTGGCCGAGGTGCAGGGCCCGGCCGCCGCCCTGGACCTGGTCGACGCGCTCGGCCTCGACCGCTACCACGTGCTGCACGCCGTCCGCGCCGACCTGCTGCGCCGCCTGGGCCGCACGGCCGAGGCGGCCCGGGCCTACCGGACGGCCGCCGAACTGGCCCCCGGCGCGGCCGAACGGGCCTACCTGGAGCGGCGCCGGCGGGAGCTGGACCCCGGGCGGAGCTGACAGGCACCGGCGCCAGGGCCGCGGCCTCGGATCAGTCGGCCCCCGGCCGGGCCGCCGAGCCGTGGCGGCCGTGCCCGCGCGTCCCGACGGCCCACCGGCCGGGAACGCCGGTCACCGTCCGGAACGTCCGATCACCGGCCCGAAACACCGAGGCAGCGGCACGCCGCCGTGTGCCACACTCCGCCGATGACCTCCGAAACGATCACCGCGGACGCCTCCGGCACCTGGACGCTCGGCGACCTCCCCGTGCACCGCGTCGGCTTCGGTGCGATGCGGCTGACCGGCAGTGCCGCCTTCCACCTCGGCACCCCGGGCGACCGGGAACGCTCCCTCGCCGTGCTGCGCGGGGCCGTCGAACTCGGCGTCGACCACATCGACACGGCGGCCTTCTACTTCTCCTCACTGCGCTCCGCCAACGAACTCATCAACAGCGCGCTCGCCCCGTACCCCGAGCATCTGGTCGTCGTCACCAAGGTCGGCCCCTTCCGCGACTACCGGGGCGAGTGGGGCACCGCCGCCCGCCCCGACGAGCTGCGCGGCCACGTCGAGGAGAACCTGCGGCAGCTCGGCCGCGACCACCTCGACGTCGTCAACTTCCGCCGCCAGAACCAGGACTCCATAGCCGAGCACTTCGGCGCCCTCGCCGAGCTGCGGGAGGCAGGCCTGATCCGGCACCTCGGGATCTCCGGCGTCCAGCCCCGGCACCTCGCCGAGGCGCTGGAGATCGCCCCGGTGGTGTGCGTGCAGAACCGGTACGCCGTGGACCGGCCCGACCCCGTCGACGACGAGGTGCTGCGCCTGTGCGGCGAGCGCGGCATCGCCTTCGTCCCCTTCTACGCCGTCGCCGGCGCCGCCGGTCCGGGCGGCGCGACCACCGCCCACGACGAGGCGGTGCTCTCCGTGGCCCGGGCGCACGGGGCGAGCCCCGCCCAGATCCGGATCGCCTGGACGCTGCACCAGGGCCCGCACGTCCTCGCCATCCCCGGCACGGGCGACCCCGACCACCTCGCCGAGAACGTCGCCGCGGGCGCGCTGCGGCTCACCGGCGAGGAGCTGGCCCTGCTCGACGCCGCCCGCGCCCGGACGGCCTGACGGCAGCCGGGCCGCACGGCGCCACCCGCTGCCTACAATGCGGGGGACGCTTCGCGGCAGCCGCGGACCAGGACGGGGTGAGGAACGGATCCATGACCGACGCCAGGGACGAACGCCGGCCGGCCGGCGAGCTCGAAGCGAGCGTGATGGCCGCCCTCTGGGCCGCCGGCGCGCCCCAGACCCCCGGCCAGGTGCAGCTCAGCCTCGGCGGCGGGCTGGCCCGCACGACCGTGACCACGATCCTCACCCGCCTGCACGACAAGGGCGTGGTCGCCCGGCAGCGCCAGGGCCGCGGCTACGCCTACGTCCCGGTGCAGGACGCCCAGGGCCTCACCGCCCGCCGCATGCACAGCGAACTGGACCGGGACAGCGACCGCGAGGCGGTCCTGGCCCGGTTCGTCGCCCAGCTCAGCCCCGACGACGAACGCATCCTGCGGGACCTGCTCGAATCCGGCGACCGATGACCGCGCTCCTGCTGCTGCCGCTGCTGCTGCCGTTCGCCCTCCCGGCGCTGGCCCGGCGGGTGCTCGACCGGCTCGCCCCCGTCGCCGCGCTGCGGGCGCTGACCGCCTGCGCGGTGATCCTCGCGGGCTGCTCGCTCGCCGCGCTCGGCGCGTTCGTCCTGACCGGACTGCTCAAGCTGCCGTCGTTCGCCGCGCTCGGCGAACTGGTCCACCCGCTGCGCACCGCCTCCGACCTCGTCGTCGCCCCGGCCGCCGCCGTCTCCGTCGGCGCCCTCGCGGTGTGCGCCTGGACCCTCATCCGCTCGGTGCTGCACCAGAGCCGCGCCTTCCGCGCCGCGCGCACGGAGGCCGGGCGCGGGCCGGCCGCGGGCGACCTGTGCGTGGTCGACTCGCCCCGGCCGGACGCCTACGCCCTGCCCGGGCGCCCGCACCGCATCGTCGTCACCACCGCCATGCTGCGCAGCCTCGACGGACCCGAGCGGGAGGCGCTGTTCGCGCACGAGCGGGCGCACAACGCGGGCGGCCACCACTACTTCCTGGCCGCCGCCGAACTCGCGGCGCACTGCCACCCCGCCCTGCGCCCGGTCCGCGAGACGATCCGGCTGGCCGCCGAGCGCGCGGCCGACGAGGCCGCGGCGGCCCTGACCGGCGACCGGCGCCTGACCGCCCGCGCCATCGCCCGGGCGGCCCTCGCCGGCCAGGCGGTCCGCTCCGCGCGGCCCGGTTTCGCGGCCGCCGCGACGACGGGCCCCGTCCCGCACCGCGTCCAGGCGCTCCTGGCCGCCCCGCGCCCCGCCCACCGGGCGCGCCGCCGGGTCGCCGCCGCTCTCCTCGCCGGCTGCACCGCCGTCTCCTGCCTGTCCGCCGTGACCGGCATGGCCGACTTCCACCACCGGGTGGAGGTCGCCCAGGGCGAGCGGCCCTGACACCTGCCCCACCGCGTGCCGCGGGGGTGACTGGCGCCGCGGACGTTTTACGTATAACCTCTCGCGCTACCACCCCACCGGACGGCACCGAAAGGCCCCGATGAGACGCCTCGCCCTGGTCACCCTCGTCGTCGACGACTACGACGAGGCGATCCGCTTCTACACCGGGGCGCTCGGTTTCCGGCTGGCCGAGGACGCGCCGCGCCCCGACGGCTCCCGCTGGGTCGTCGTCGAGCCCGGCCCCGCGGCCGCCGGCACCGGCCTGCTGCTCGCCCGCGCCAAGGACGAGGGACAGCGTGCCCGGGTGGGGGACCAGACCGGCGGGCGGGTCGGGTTCTTCCTGCACACCGACGACTTCGCCCGCGACCACGCCCGCATGACCGCCGCCGGCGTGACCTTCCTGGAGGCCCCGCGCCACGAGCCGTACGGCACGGTCGCCGTCTTCCAGGACCTGTACGGCAACCGCTGGGACCTGCTCCAGCCCGCCGCGTGACCGCCTGACCCGCCGAGAACCACCCGCCCGGAACCACCTGCCGAGGAAAGCCCTGCCATGACCGCGCCCCGCATCGACACCGAGACCCTCCGCCGGCTCCCCAAGGCCGTGCTGCACGACCACCTCGACGGCGGCCTGCGCCCCGCCACCGTCGTGGAACTCGCGGCCGCGGTCGGCCACGCCCTGCCCACCACCGACCCGGACGAGCTCGCCGCGTGGTTCTACGACGCCGCCAACTCCGGTGACCTGGTCCGCTACATAGCCACCTTCGAGCACACCCTCGCCGTCATGCAGACCCGCGAGGGCCTGCTGCGCACCGCCGAGGAGTACGTCCTCGACCTCGCCGCCGACGGCGTCGTCTACGCCGAGGTGCGCTACGCCCCCGAGCTGAACACCCGGGGCGGGCTCACCATGCGCGAGGTCGTGGAGACCGTGCAGGAGGGCCTGGCCGCCGGCATGGCCAAGGCGGCCGCCGCCGGCACCCCGGTCCGCGTCGGCACCCTGCTGTGCGGCATGCGCATGTTCGACCGGGTCCGCGAGGCGGCCGGCCTGGCCGTCGCCTACCGCGACGCGGGCGTCGTCGGCTTCGACATCGCCGGCGCCGAGGACGGCTTCCCGCCCGCCGACCACCTGGAGGCCTTCGACCTCCTGCGCCGCGAGAGCGTGCCGTTCACCATCCACGCCGGCGAGGCGCACGGCCTGCCCAGCATCCACCAGGCGCTGCAGGTGTGCGGCGCCCAGCGCATCGGCCACGGCGTGCGCCTGACCGAGGACATCCCCGACCTCGCGGCCGGCAAGCTCGGCCGGCTGGCGTCCTGGGTGCGCGACCGCCGGATCGCCCTGGAGATGTGCCCCACCTCCAACCTGCAGACCGGCTGCGCCGGCTCGATCGCCGAGCACCCGATCACCGCGCTGAAGGACCTCGGCTTCCGGGTCACCCTCAACACCGACAACCGTCTGGTGTCGGGGACGACGATGACCCGGGAGATGTCCCTGCTGGTCGAGGAGGCCGGCTGGACGGTGGAGGACCTGCGCACGGTCACCGTGAACGCCCTCAAGAGCGCCTTCGTCCCGTTCGACGAGCGCAACGCCCTCATCGAGGACGTGGTCCTGCCCGGCTACGCGGCCGCGCTCTGAACCAGGCCCTTGAGGTAGGCGGCCTGTCCGGCGTGCTGGAGGTCGTCGGACAGGACGCTCACCAGGCGCACCGCCAGCGTCACCGGCGGATCCCAGCGCTCGTCCACCACCCGCTCCAGGTCCTTGGCGGCCAGCGAGCGCAGGGCGCCGAGGGTCTGCTCGTGCACGGCGTCGTAGTACTCCGCCAGCGGCCCGGCCGACTCCACGCGCACCTTCGCCACCTCGGCGGGACCGTGCCCGTACCCGGTGTCGTGCCGCGGCAGGTCCAGGCCGAAGCGTTTCTCGAAGCCCTGGGAGAGCCACACCTGGTCGAGGCCGAAGGCGCCGGCGACGTGGTCGTCCTGCACCCGGGTGAGGTGCCAGACCAGCCAGGCGACGGAGTTGGCGCCGGGCGCCGGGCGGTGGTGCAGCTCGTCCGGTCCGAGGCCGTCGAGGGCGGCGTGGACTTCTTCCCGGATGCGGCCGTAGCCGTCGATGAGGATGTCCTTGGCATGCATGGGTCCACCATGGCGCATCGGGCCCGCTCGTGCGCCGCCGAACCTGCGGCCCGCGGCCGCGCGCCGCGAGGAGCTAGCCGCCCGTCTCCAGCAGCGTGACCAGTGCGCGGGCCGCCGGGCTGGTGGCCCGCTCCGGCGGCAGCAGGGCGACCGTCTCGTACTCCGTCTCGGCCGTGCCCTTCAGCGGGAGCGCCGTGAGCGCGGGCCGCTTGTGCCGGAAGTGCCGCGGCACGACGGCGACGCCGAGGTTCTCGTCGACCAGGTCCAGCAGGCTGTGCACGTCGTTGACCTCCAGTGCCACCGTGCGCCGGACGCCGGCCGCGGTGAAGGCGGCGTCGGTGGTGCGGCGCGGCCCCCAGTCCGGGTGGAAGTCGACGAAGACCTCACCCGCCAGGTCCTCCGGCCCGAGCACCGCCCCCGCCGCGGCGAGCCGGTGGCTGGGGTGGCACAGCACGGTCATCGGCTCGCCGGCCAGCGACACCGAGCGCAGTTGGTCGCCGTCCGCCCGGGTGCGGTAGGCGAAGGCCAGGTCCAGCCGTCCGGCCGCGACCTCCTCGGCCAGCGCGCCGGAGCCCGCCTGCCGCAGCCGGACCTCCACGTCCGGATGGCGCCGCCGGAAGGCCGCCAGCAGCCGCGCCACGGGCACCCCCGCGATGCACTGCTCGGTGCCCAGGGCCAGCGTGCCGCGCAGCACGCCCTGCACCGCGGCCACCGCCTCGTGCGCCGCGCGCACCTGGGCCAGGATCCCCTCGGCCTCCCGCAGCAGGGCGCGCCCCGCCTCGGTCAGCGTCACCCGCCGGGTGGTCCGCACGAACAGCGGCGCCCTGAGCTCCCGCTCCAGCGCCCGGATGGACGCCGACAGGCCCGACTGGGACACCATCAGGCGCTCGGCGGCCCGGGTGAAGTGCTGGTCCTCGGCGACCGCGACGAAGTGCTGGAGATGACGCAGTTCCATGATTGAGCAGCCTAGTCGCACAATCCCATCGCATTTACCTGTTGGACCGCTGTACACCGGCCGGGGAAGAGTGGACGGGCCCGACCGTGTGCCCACCCCTCTGGAGTCCTGTTGTACACCGCACACCCCGACCGCTACGCCGACCTGCCCTACCGGCGCACCGGACGCAGCGGCCTGAAACTCCCGGCGCTGTCGCTCGGCCTGTGGCACAACTTCGGCCCCGACCGGCCGGTCGAGACCCAGCGGGCCATCCTGCGCCGCGCCTTCGACCTCGGCGTCACCCACTTCGACCTCGCCAACAACTACGGCCCGCCGCCCGGCGCCGCCGAGTCCGCGCTCGGCGAGGCGCTGCGCGCGGACTTCGCGCCGTACCGCGACGAGCTGGTGATCTCCACCAAGGCCGGCTACCTGATGTGGCCCGGCCCGTACGGCGAATGGGGCTCGCGCAAGTACCTGCTGTCCTCGCTGGACCAGAGCCTGAAGCGGATGGGCCTGGACCACGTCGACATCTTCTACTCGCACCGTCCCGACCCGGACACTCCGCTGGAGGAGACGATGGGCGCCCTGCACTCCGCGGTGCAGCAGGGCAAGGCGCTCTACGTCGGCGTCTCCAACTACTCGGCGGAGCAGACCCGCGAGGCGGCCCGCATCCTGGCCGACCTCGGCACGCCGCTCCTCATCCACCAGCCGCGCTACTCGATGCTGGACCGGCGCCCCGAGGACGAGGGCCTGCTCGACGCCCTGGACGAACTCCAGGTCGGCTCGATCGTCTTCTCCCCGCTGGAGCAGGGCCTGCTCACCGGCCGCTACCTCGACGGCGTTCCGGAGGACTCGCGCGCCGCGAGCGACAGCCCCTTCCTCGACTCGGACGCGGTCACCGAGGACCTGGTCGGCCGCCTGCGCGCGCTGAACGACGTGGCCCGGTCCCGCGGCCAGACCCTGGCCCAGATGGCCCTGGCCTGGGTGCTGCGCGGTGGGCGGGTCACCTCCGCCCTGGTCGGCGCGAGCAGCCCGCGGCAGATCGAGGACAGCGTCGGCGCCGTGCGGAACCTGGACTTCGACGCGGAGGAACTGGCCCGTATCGACGCGATCGTCAAGGGCTGAGCACTCGGGGGCGCCCGTCCTGGCCGGACGGGCGCCCCCGTCGCGTGTCACTCCGCGGCCGGCAGCCGGTCCAGGAAGCCCAGCACCTGGCGGATGCGGCCCTCGCCGTCCAGGGTGATCACGTCGGACCCGGCCACCGGAGCCGAGCCGTCGGCCTCGTTCACCAGCTCCCAGCGGAAGCGCGCGATGTCGCGGTGCCCGTCCACCGCGCCGAGGAGGCGGAACGAGAACCCCGGGAACTGCTCCTGGGCGGCGGCGATCACGGCCGCGATCCCGTCGTGCCCGCGGACGTCCGCCAGCGGGTCGGTGTAGCTGCCGTCCGCGGCCCAGGCCGCGGCGACCGCCTTCTCGCGGGCCTCCGGTCCGGTGGCGTTCCAGGCCTCGAGGTAACGGGCGACGGCGCTCTCGTAACGGTCGGTGTTCACGGTCATGGCGAATCAGCCTCCATGGAGGTCGTCACTGCTGGTCAGGAGCCGGATCCGGGGGTTCGCCGATCCGGTGTGACCACCATGCCCGAGTGGCGGGGACCGGTCGATTACCTCCGGGGTCATGCCCGCGGCCGCGGCCTGCCCGTGCATTACCGGCCAGAACGGGCGGTGAATATGCCAGCAGACTGGCCGGAAAGTCATGGTGACACTGTGTCGTGAGTGGCGATACTCGACGTTAGGGGCACTTCCCGCACAGGGCCGCACACAAAGCGAGGCGACCCCCTGGCACCGTCCTGCACACCAGCGAGGCGACGGGGGAGTGATCGTGCACGACGAATTCCTGTGCCATGTCACGGCATACGGCATGTGCGGCGGACAGCGCGTCGGGGTGCCACTCGGCACCTATCGCGCGCCCACCCTCGCACTGGCGCTGTGGTGGTTACGGGACCGGGCGTCCTGGATCGCCGAACGCCTCGATCCCAGCCCCGAGGACCCCGCCTTCCCGGCGGGCGCGCTCGTCCCGGTCGCGGCCACCGTGGCCGACGTGCCCGCCCTGCTGCGCGCCTGGTGCGCGGACGTGGCGCGGCAGGAACGGGTCGGGGACGAGCTGGCCGCCGGACGGCTGGTGCGGATCGCGGCCAGCGACGACACCACCGAGTACGAACTGCTCGCCGAGTCCGTCGACGCCCTGCGCATGCAGCGCACCCTGCCCGCACTCGTCATGCCCGTCGCCTGACACGTGCCACGGCCCGCACACCAGGTCCACGGCCCCGCCTTCGCCGTCCGCGAGCTCCGGACCGGACGCCCGCCGTTCCGGCGCGAGAACCACACGGCCCCGCTGCGGGCCACCGGACGAGGAACGCCACCGACGCCCGCGACCCGCCCTGCGCGCCGTCCTCCGTCGGCGGCCACGCCGACACGGTGACGGACGCCGGCTCCGACCGGCCCACGGCCTCCACCGGGGCGGGCCGCCCCCATGTCCTCCGCTAGCCGCCCGGCGGCGCCGCCTCGTCCCCGCCCGCAGCGCCGCGCCGGAGCGCCGGCCGGGCCAGCAGCGCGCCGACGAAGCCCGCGCCCAGCCCCCACAGCGCGCCCAGGCCCACCGCCTCCCACAGCCGGGGTCTGAGGAACAGCTCCCCGGACAGACCGCCGCCCAGATCGCCGATGCCCAGCAGGGACAGGCCGTAGTGCGCCGAGATCCGGCACACCAGGCAGATCATGAGCACCGTCAGGGCCAGCGCTACGGCCAGCCGTACGGCGTGCTGATGGGCCCGGACACCGGGCGGCGACCGCACCGCCATCGCGACGGCGACCGCCGGCACCAGCACCACCTCCGCGACCAGCAGCCACCACATCGACGCGTCGTACGCGGTGAGCGTGCGCAGGTTGAGGGTCGACACGTCGGGCGTGCGCAGGATCTGGTCCAGCACGTGCGGCATCGGCAGCCCGAACGGGCCCTCGACCCGGCCGTGCCAGGTCGCCCCCTGCCCGAGGGAGAGCGCGAGCCACACCAGGTTGGGCAGCCCGAGCAGGATCAGCGCGAACGTCTCGGCCGGGTGCCCCCGCGTCGCCGCCGCCACCAGGGCGAGGACCAGCCCCAGGGCGACGTATCCGAGCAGCAGCACGAGCATCGCGTGCGCCGCCGGACGCACCGGCTCCCGCAGCCGCAGCAGCCGGCCCGGCAGCGGCGCGCCCGGCGCGACCAGGAGCGCCAGCACCAGCACGCCCGCCAGCCACAGCAGGCCGAACAGCACGGTCAGCGGCACGTCCGTGGTGAACCCGACCGTCGGCGCGACGCCGAACAGACCGGCGAGATCGCTCAGCGTGCCGTTGCCCACGTCGACGGCGAAGGTCTGGCGGGCGGCGAAGGCCAGCCCGATCAGCGCGAGCAGCCACAGCACGGCGAGCCGGGCCGCCCAGCCGGCCAGCTCCCCGGCCGAGGCGACGGCCCGGTGCCGCAACGGCCGCAGGAACGCCGCACCGATCACCAGGGCCCCGGCCAGTGTCACCGACAGGGGCATCACCGTGAGGCCGGCCCGGGTCCGTGCCAGGGCGCCCGCGTCACCGGAGAACTCCAGGCTGCCGCCGACCGCGGCCACCACGGTCGCGACGACCACCCGGGCGAAGGCACCGTCCGGCAGGTCCGCCGCCCCGGCCGCCCACAGGCCCAGCGCCGCGAGGACGACCATGACGGCCAGCCCGGTCAGCACGGCCGCCAGGGCCTGGACCCAGCCGTGACGGGTTACGGCCGGCGCGGAGGCGGTCGGAGGGCTCACACCTGTCACGCTAGGCAGCGCCCGCCGACCCCGCGCGCCGGGTGGGCCGTCCGGTGCCGGCCCACCCGGCGTCGGGTCGGGGGCGTGAGCGGGCCCACGTCATCGGGTGGACTGCTCCGTCCCACTCGGGGTACGAGGACAGGTGCGACCATGACCGGCCGGATTCGGCTTCCGAGAGAGACACCGCATGATCGAGCACCTGGGCGGGGCAGTGATACCGGATGGTTTCGACGTTCCCGTGGAGCCGCTACGACGCGCGGCGCACTACACCGGCGAGCCCGGATGCATCGCTGAGGCACGGGCCTTCACGACCCAGTTCCTGCAGCAGCTGAGGACCGAGTGGTGCGCGGTCGTCGACCGCACGACGGACGGTGACCTGCTGCTCGTCGTGAGCGAGCTGGTGACCAACGCCGAGCAGCACAGCAGCGGCCCCTACATCCTGGAGCTCGAGGGCACGGACGCCGCGGTCGTCGTGGCCGTGTACGACAGCAGCTCCGCCCTGCCGCGCCGGTTTCCGAAGAACCCCGAGCGCGTCGGCCGGCACGGCCTGGAGATCGTCCACGCCGTCGCCACCGAGGTGACCGTGGAGCGCGTCCCGGTCGGCAAGCGCGTGTGCGCGCGGTTCGAACTGAAGGGCTGAGATCCCCACGGCCGTACGCCCGGGTGCCCCGCGCCCGGGCGTGGCCGCCGGTGTCAGGCGCAGCCGAGTTCGCCGAGCATCCCCTGGCGCAGCCGGGTGATGATCCGCTTGATCAGCCGCGAGACGTGCATCTGGGAGCAGCCGAGCCGTTCCCCGATCTCCGCCTGGGTGGCCTCCTCGACGAACCGCATGTGGATGATCTGCCGGTCGCGGTCGCTGAGCTCGGCCATCAGCGGAGCGAGGGCGTGGAAGTCCTCGACGAGCCGCAGCCCCTCCTCCTCCACACCGATGAAGTCCGCGAGCACGGCCTCGCCGTCCTCGGGGCCGTCACCGGTGAGCGCGGCGTCCAGGGACGAGGAGTTGTAGCCGTTGGAGGCGAGCTGGGCCTCGACCACTTCCTTGACGGAGATGTTCATCAGCGTGGCGAGCTCGGCGACCGTCGGGTCGCGGTCGAGCCGGCTGGAGAGTTCCTCGCGCGCCTTGGCCAGCTCCACGCGCAGCTCCTGCAGCCGGCGCGGCACGTGGACCGCCCAGGTGGTGTCCCGGAAGAACCGCTTGATCTCGCCCACGATGTACGGCAGCGCGAAGGAGGTGAACTCGACCTCGCGCGCCAGCTCGAACCGGTCGATGGCCTTGATCAGGCCGATCATGCCGGTCTGGACGATGTCCTCCATGTCGTCCCCGCGGCCCCGGAACCGCCCGGCCGCGAACCGCACCAGCGACATGTTCATCTCGATGAGGGTGTTGCGTGCGTACTGGTACTCGTGCGTGCCCTCCTCCAGCTCGGTCAGCCGGCGGAAGAACTGCCGCGACAGCACCCGTGCGTCCCGCGGCGCGACGGAGGCCGGGTCCTCGACACCGGGCAGTGGTCCTTCGCCCGTCCCGTCCCGCCCGGCCTTCTCGACGAGCCCTGCTCCCGACCGGATCCCGGCGGTGTCCATTGCTGCCTCTCCCACGAAAGTCACGGTTCGACGCCTGCCTCTTCGGCCTTGTGTTCGAACTCTGCCCGTGTTGTGCCCGGGCCGTGTGTCCCCGTGTACCCGCGATGCGGGCTCTCACGCCTGTCCGCGGACGTACTCACGATCCGTGTACCCCTGTGCACGGCACGCATGCGCCCGCCGCGCTCATCGGCCGGAAAACACCGCCGTCCGGCTACCGCGGGACCTAAGGTGAGGAGGATGAGCAACCAGGTGAGCGACGAAGCCCGTGTGGTCCCGCTGCGCCCCGGGCCGGCCGCTCCGCCGGTCCCGCGGGCCACGCCCGGGGAACCGCTGTGGCGCGACCTCGTCGGCGGGGTGCTGCGCCGGGAGCGGCTGGCGCAGGAGCGCACGCTCCGGGAGGTCGCCGACGAGGCCCGGATCTCCCTGCCGTACCTGTCCGAGATCGAGCGCGGCCGCAAGGAGGCCTCCTCCGAGGTCCTGGCGGCCGCCGCCGGAGCCCTGGGCCTCGGCCTCGGTGAGCTGCTGTCGCTCGCGCAGGGCGAGCTGACCCGGCAGGCGGGCACGGCGCGCCGGACCACGCGCCACACCTCGTACCAGGGACTCTGCCTGGCCGCCTGAGCCGCCCCGTCCCCGGCCGCCGTCAGCCGGTGCCCTGCTCCCGCAGCTGCCGGAAGAAGGCCCGGACGTCGGCGACCAGCAGGTCCGGTTCCTCCATGGCCGCGAAGTGCCCGCCCCGGTCGAACTCCGTCCAGCGCACGATGTTGTCGGTCCGCTCCGCCCGGTGGCGCAGCGGGAGCTGGATCTCGGCCGGGAACAGGGCGAGCGCGGTCGGCGCCTTCGACGGCTCGGCCGGCCGGGCGCCGGTGCCGTCCGCGGCGTGCGCCCGCTCGTAGTAGATCCGGGCGGAGGAACCGGCCGTGCCGGTCAGCCAGTACAGCATCACGTTGGTCAGCAGCCGGTCCCGGTCGACCGCCTCCTCGGGCAGCTCGGCGCAGTCGCTCCACGCCTGGAACTTCTCGACGATCCAGGCGAGCTGGCCGACCGGCGAGTCGTGGAGGGCGTAGCCGACGGTGTGCGGCCGGGTGGACTGCTGGACGGCGTACCCCGTCCCCTCCCGGGACCACTCCTCCCACCGGCGCCACGACTCGCGGGCCCTGTCCCGCTCCGTCGGGGTGAGCGGTGCCAGCTCCTCCTCGGTGGGCTCCGCGAGCGCCTGCGCGCCCGGCAGCAGGTTGAGGTGCACGCCGATCACCCGCTCGGGGTGGGCCCGGCCCAGCTCGCGGGAGATCGCCGCGCCCCAGTCGCCGCCCTGCGCGCCGAACCGCTCGTAGCCGAGCCGGCGCATCAGCTCCACCCAGGCACCGGCCACCCGGGCCGCCTCCCAGCCCGGTTCGGTGGTGGGCCCGGACAGCCCGAAGCCCGGGATGCCCGGCACGACGACGTGGAAGGCGTCCGCCGGGTCCCCGCCGTGCGCCACCGGGTCGGCGAGCGGCCCGGCCACGTCCAGGAACTCCACGACGGAGCCCGGCCAGCCGTGGGTCAGGATCAGGGGTGTGGCGTCCGGCTCCGGGGAGCGCAGGTGCGCGAAGTGGACCCGCGCCCCGTCGACCGTGGTGGTGTACTGCGGCCACCTGTTGAGCTCCGCCTCGGCCGCACGCCAGTCGTAGTCGTGCCGCCAGTACCGGACGAGGTCCCGCAGATAGCCGGCCGGGACGCCGTAGTCCCAGCCCGTCCCGGGCAGCTCGGCCGGCCAGCGGGTGCGCTCGAGGCGTTCGTAGAGGTCGTCCAGGTCGCCCTGGGGGATCGTCAGGGTGAAGGGGCGGATGCTCTCGCCGGGCGAAGAGGTCATGATCCGGATGCTAGGGGGAGGCCGGCGTCACCCGTCCGGATCAGCCCCGGGATTGATCCGGACGGGCGTCACCCGTCCGGGCTAATCCAGGGTCCGGCCGATGAGTTCCGGGCGGAGCACCGGTCGATACGGGTGACCGTGCTCCACGCTCCGGGAGGTACTCATGCGCACCGACGGATTCACCACCTGTCTCTGGTTCGACGGCCGGGCCGAGGAGGCGGCCGAGTTCTACGTCTCCGTCTTCAAGAACTCCAGCGTCGGCCGGATCAGCCGCTATCCCGAGGGCAGCCCCGGACAGGCCGGCTCGGTCATGAGCGTGGAGTTCACGGCCAACGGGCAGAGGTTCGTCGCGCTCAACGGCGGCCCCCAGTTCACCTTCGACGAGGCGATCTCGTTCCAGCTCCACTGCTCCGACCAGCAGGAGATCGACCACTACTGGAGCCGGCTCACCGAGAACGGCGGCGAGGGCGGCCCCTGCGGCTGGCTCAAGGACCGCTTCGGCGTGTCCTGGCAGGTCGTCTACGACCGGCTGATCGACATGGTCTGCGACCCGGACACGGAGAAGGCGGAGCGCGCCACCCGCGCCATGATGGGCATGGGCAAGCTCGACGTCGCCGCGCTGGAGAAGGCGTACGCGGGGGAGTAACGGGCCCGCGGCGGGCACCTACCCGGCCTCGGCGAGGATCTCGGCGATCACGTGCCGGGAGCTCTCCACCAGCGCCGGGTTGGTGTCCCAGTAGTACGGCAGCTGGATCAGCGAGACCGACAGCGCCCAGCCCCGCCCGCGCGCCCACTCCGCGTCGCCGGCCCCCACCGCCTTGCGGAAGGTGTCCCGGGCGGAGGCCGGCAGCAGGTTCCAGGCGACGATCAGGTCCACGGCGGGGTCGCCGACCCCGGCGGTGCCGAAGTCGATCACTGCCCGGAGCCGGCCGCCGTCCACCAGCACGTTGCCCGGCGACAGGTCCCCGTGGGCCCACACCGGCGCCCCGGTGTGCCCCGGGGCCTCCAGGGCCTCCTCCCACAGGGCCGTGACGGCACCGGCGTCGACCCGTGCGCCCAGCTCGGCGACCGCCTCGCGGGTGGGCTCGTCCCGCTCCTCGAGAGGACGGCCCCGGTAGCCGGGCGGGGCGTCCCGCGGGGGGATCGAGCGCAGCGCGCGCACGAACGCCCCGAGGTCCTCGGCCAGCCGCTCCGGCCGCTCGACCGCCCCGGCGACGGGGTTGCGGCCCTCCAGCCAGCGGTAGACGGACCAGGGCCACGGGAAGTCCTCGTCCGGCTCGCCCACGCCCAGCGGCTCGGGCACGGGCACCGGCAGCACCGGCGCGAGCCGCGGCAGCCAGCGCTGTTCGTGCCGCACGTCGGGTACGGCCGAGGGCCGCCGGGGGAGCCGTACGACGAGGTCGGCGCCCAGCCGGAACATGGCGTTCTCGGTGCCGGACGAGGCGAGGCGGCGCACGGGCAGCGCCGCCCACGCGGGGAACCGGCGGGCGATCAGGCGGTGGACCAGCGGGGCGTCGAGGAGGAGCTCGTCCGCGTGCATGCGGGGCGGCTGCTGGGGGTCGAAGGCACTCATCGGGAGCCCATCCCACCGCCCCGGCGCCCTCGTTGTCGACGGGATTTTCACCGGGCCCCGGCAGCGGGACGCCTTCGGCGCGCGGGCCGGGCCCGGGATGACTAGCGTGAGGTGCCGGGACGTACCGTCCGACCGAGAGGGGCCGGGCCATGGCCGTGCAACCTGAGGGAACCCCCTGCTGGGCCGACGCGATGTTCGGCGACGTCGAGGCCGCCAAGACCTTCTACGGCGACGTCCTCGGCTGGACGTTCGGGGACTCGTCGCCCGAGTACGGCAACTACACGCAGGCGTACGCCGACGGCCGCGCGGTGGCCGCCGTCGTGCCGCCCATGCCCGGCGAGACGGGGCAGTCGCAGTGGTGCCTGTACTTCGCCACGCCGGACGCGGCCGCGACCGCGCGGCGGATCCGGGACAACGGCGGCGAAGTGCTCATGGAGCCGATGCGGGTCGGCGACCTCGGCACCCTGTGCCTGGCCCGCGAGCCCAGCGGAGCGGTGTTCGGCCTGTGGCAGGCGGGCACCCACGAGGGCTTCGAGGCGACGGCGGTCCCCGGCGCCTACTGCTGGGCGGAGGTCTTCACCCGCGAACCGGAGAAGGCCGACACCTTCCTCACCGCCGTCTTCCCGTACCGGGCGAAGGAGATCGAGGACGACGCGGTCGACTTCCGGATGTTCGACGTCGGTGAGAAGACCGTCCTCGGCCGGATGCGGATGACCGACGACTTCCCGCCCGAGGTGCCGTCGTACATCAACGTGTACTTCACCGTCGCGGACTGCGACGAGGCCGTGGCCCGGGCGACCGGGCTCGGCGGAGTCCTCCGCTTCGGCCCGATGAGCAGCCCCTTCGGCCGGTTCGCGGCGCTGAGCGACCCGCAGGGCGCGCAGTTCTCGGTGATCGACGTCACGACCACCGCGGGCGAGATGCCCAAGGTCAGGGACGTCTGACCGGCCCCGGACCGGCCACCTGCCCGGCCGTGGCATGATCGGGCGCATGCGTGAACGTGTGGTGGCCGCGTGCGACGGGGCTTCGAAGGGCAACCCGGGACCGGCCGGCTGGGCATGGGTGGTCTCGGACGACGAGCGGAACCCGGCCCGCTGGGAGTCGGGCCCGCTCGGCCGGGCCACCAACAACGTCGCCGAACTCACCGCCCTGGAGCGGCTCCTGGAGTCCGTCGACCCGGGCGTCCCCCTGGAGATCCGGATGGACTCCCAGTACGCGATGAAGGCCGTCACCGCCTGGCTGCCCGGCTGGAAGCGCAACGGCTGGAAGACGGCCGCCGGGAAGCCGGTCGCCAACCAGGAACTGGTGGTCCGCATCGACGAACTGCTCGACGGCCGCTCCGTGGAGTTCCGCTACGTGCCCGCCCACCAGGTGGACGGCGACCCGCTGAACGACTTCGCCGACCGCGCCGCCAGCCAGGCCGCCTCGGTGCAGGAAGCGGCCGGCAGCGCGCTCGGCTCCCCGGAGCCCCCGGCCTCGCCGGACACCCCCGCCGCCCGGGCGCCGCGCCGGAAGGCCCCGGCCCGCCGCACCGGCGGCGGAGACTCCGCGCGCACCCTGAAGGCGAAGTTCGCCGGCCGCTGCCAGTGCGGCCGCTCCTACGCGGCCGGCGAGTCCATCGCCAAGAACGCGAAGGGCTGGGGCCACCCGGAGTGCCGCACCGCCGACGCCTGACCGGCCCGGCCGGCCGCCCCTCAGCTGTCGAACGTGTAGAACCGCGTGTGGTCCAGCAGGTCGGCCGGCCGCACGTCGTTCCACGGCTTCATCGTCTCGTTCAGGTCGACGACGTCCGGGGTGCCGCCCGCCGGCACGTACCCCGCGTCCGGGTGCCGGCCCTGCCACTCGGCCCACAGCTTGTCGATGTAGGCGTGGTGCAGCCAGAACACCGGGTCGTTCGGGGAGACCCCGGTGGCCATCTGCCCGCCGACCCACACGTGCACCCGGTTGTGCAGGTTGACCCCGCGCCACCCCTCGAGGTGGTTGCGGAAGCCGTCCGAGGCGCTGTTGTACGGCGGCATGTCGTACGCCGCCATGGACAGCACCGACTCCACCTCCGCCCGCGTCGGCAGCTCGCGCACCCCCTGACCGAGCGAGCGGCGCAGGAACGTACGGCCGTCGACGCGTATGTTCATCGGCCAGTTGCCGGCGGACGCGGCGAACGGGCCGTCCATCACCCGGCCGTCCGTGCTGCGCCCGGTGCCGCCGAGGAAGTCCGGCGCCCACAGCGAGGCGCGCACCGTGCGGTCGGTGCTCCAGTCCCAGTACGGCAGCGCGACCGAGGAGTCGACCGCCTGCAGCGCCCCCTCGAAGTCGAGCAGGAATCTGCGGTGCCAGGGCAGGAAGGAGGGGGAGCGGTGGCCGGTCCGCTCGCCGTCGTCGGTGTCGGACATGATGAAGGCGTTGTGCGTGCGGACGAACTCGTCGTAGCGTCCGCTGCGCTTCAGTTCGAGGACGGCGGCCACGAAGCGCCGCTTCTCGTCGGCGGACAGGGCGGCCTGGTTCTTGCGTACGGTCATGTGCGGGGTGCTCCGGAAGTCCTGGCGGCGGGCGGTCAGTTGGCGGGGAAGGGCAGCAGCGGGGCGCCCTGCAGCTCGTCCACCGCGGCGCGGGCGGCGGCGCGCGGGGTGGGCACCGGGTCGTAGTGGCTGACGACGCTGATCCAGCTGCCGTCGGCGTTGCGCATCACGTGCAGCTCCACGCCGTCGACGAACACGGCGTAGCCGCCGCCGTGTTCGTGGTGGTGGCCGCCCATGGCCATCGGACGGCCCTGTATCCGGCGGCCCCGGTAGACCTCGTCGAAGGACTCCGGAGAGCCGTGCCGGTGATCGGCGGCCGGGGCCGCCGAGGCGGGCGCGGCGAGGGTGGCGGCCGTGGTGGTCGCGGCGGCGAGGGCGGCCGCCGCGGTGAGCGCGCGGCGCCGGGTGAGTTCGGGCATGCGGGACCCCCTGTGCGGGTGTTCGAACAGTGACTCCGCATGCCTATCGGGACCGGTGGGAGCGGAAGAAATCCCCCGGAACCGGTTGGCTCCGATCCGGACAATTACTTACATGTCGTGCAAAGTTGAACTAAGATGATCTTGCTGTGGCGCGGCGCCGGCCCGGCGTGGAACGGGGAATTCCTTGCCGTGGCGCCCGTGATCGCGACGGTTTCTGCCGACCGTGACCCGAGGGGGTGGCGCGGGTCACCGCGGCAGAGTGGCGCGATCCGGAAGTGCCGTGACGCCGCGACAGGCGCTGCTACTGTGCGTATTTGTCCACTACTCTCAGTGATAGCCAGGGGTGAGCGTGAAGGTCGTCTGTGTCGGAGGCGGGCCCGCGGGCCTGTACCTCGCCGTCCTGCTCAAGCGGCAGAACCCGTCCCACGACATCACCGTCCACGAGCGCGGTCCCGAGGGATCCACCTACGGCTGGGGCGTGACCTACTGGCGCGGCCTGCTCGACCGGCTCCACCGCCACGACCCGGACTCCGCGCATGCCATCGAGGCGAGCTCGGTGCGCTGGAACGAGGGCGTGGCCCACGTCCGCGACCGGGTGACCCGGCAGCCCGGCGACGAGGGCCGCGGCATCGGCCGCCACCGCCTGCTCGAGATCCTCGCCGACCGGGCGCGGTGTCTCGGCGTACGGCTGGAGTTCGGCAGTGAGATCACGGCCGCCGACCTGCCGGAGGCCGACCTCGTCGTGGCGGCCGACGGCGTCCACAGCGCCCTGCGCACCCGCCACGCCGATCACTTCGGCACCCGGATCCAGGAGGGCCGCAACCCCTACGTCTGGCTCGGCACCACCAAGGTCTTCGACGCCTTCACCTTCGCCTTCACGGAGACCGCGCACGGCTGGATCTGGGCCTACGGCTACGGCTACAGCGCCGAGCGCAGCACCTGCGTCGTGGAGTGCTCCCCGCACACCCGCAGCGGCCTGGGCCTGGACCGCGCCGACGAGGCCGAGGGACTCGCGCTGCTGGAACGGCTCTTCGCCGGCGTCCTCGACGGCCACCGGCTCATCGGCCGCTCCACGGCCGGCGCCGACGCTCCCTGGCCGACCTTCCGCACCCTCACCAACCGCACCTGGCACCGGGGCAACCTGGTCCTGCTCGGCGACGCCGCCCACACCACCCACTACTCCACCGGCGCCGGGACCACCCTCGCCCTGGAGGACGCCATGTGCCTCGCCACCTCCCTGCGCACGCACCCGGCCCTTCCCGAGGCGCTCGCCGCCTACGAGCGCCGGCGCAGGTCCGACCTGCTCGCCGCGCAGAGCGCGGCCCGCTACAGCGCCCGGTGGTACGAGGACCTGCCGCGCTACATGGACCTGCCCCCGCACCGCATGTTCGCCCTGCTCGGCCAGCGCCACTCCCCGCTGCTGCCGTACGTCCCGCCCCAGCTGTACTACGGCCTCGACAGGGCGGCGGCGCGACTGGAACCCCTGCGCCGGCTCAAGCGCCGGCTCGGCCCGAGCGTCGCCCGCGCCCTGCAGTCCCGGTCGGTCGGCACCCCCTAGCGCGCCCTCCTGGCGCATCCGCACGGTGACCGCGGGGTCTTCGGGGCGCCTCGCAGCGCGTGCGGCGGCACGATGGAGTGCAGGGAGCGGCTGCCGCACGCACGACGGGAGGGATTCCCATGGCTCAGCAGACGCCGACGAAGGCGCCGGTCAGGAAGCCCGTCAGCACGGGGAGCGTCTTCCTTTCGTTCGCGCCCTGGATCATCTTCGGCGTGGTCGCCGGCCCCAGCACCTGGGAGTACGCGGCCCTGGCCGCGCTGATCGCCGCCGTCGTGCTGTCGGGGCAGGATCTGCTGCACGGGAAGTTCCGGATCCTCGACGCGATCGGGATCGTCTTCTTCGCCGTCCTCTCCGTGCTCGGACTGGCCCTGAGCCGCGGTCAGCTCCTGTGGGTGGAGACGTACGCCCAGGTCGTCTCCAGCGGTCTGCTGGCCGTCGTCGCGCTCGGCTCGCTGCTCGTCGATCCCTTTACCGCCCAGTACGCCCGCGAGTCGACTCCGCGCGAGGTGTGGGACTCTCCGGTCTTCCGGCACGTCAACAGGGTGCTGACGGCCGCCTGGGGCACGGTCTTCGCCCTGATGGCCATCTCGACCTGGTCGGCGATCCGCTTCCCGTCCTACGACGACTGGCTCGACTGGGTCGTTCCGGTCGCCCTGCTGGTGTGGGTGGTGAGGTTCACCCAGCGCTATCCCGAGAGGTACGGGGCGCGGGCGACCTGAAGGACGCCGCGGGTGGCCTACCGGATCAGAACTCCGCTCGACCCGGGCGGACGCACCCGAGGACGTCCTGTCGTCGGCGACCTGCCCGGGCCAGGTCCCGGCAAGGTCCGGATGCGCGCACCCGACGGACTCGGGGGGTGTTCACCGGATAAGGTGAATCGCCGTTCACCTCGTATGCCGTGCCGTCCGCAGGAGCGCCGATGGACCAGCCCGCCCCGATATCCCAGCCGTCCGGCGCGCCGGCGAGCCGGCTGCGCGACCGGCTCACCATCCCGGTGCTGGCGTCGGGCGGCATCCTCATGGCGGTCATGCAGACCGTGGTCGTCCCGCTGCTGCCCGACCTGCCCCGGCTCACCGGGGCCTCCGCGGCCGCGGTCTCCTGGACGGTCACCGCGACCCTGCTCTCCGGCGCCGTGCTCACCCCCGTGCTCGGGCGGGCCGGTGACATGTACGGCAAACGGCGGGTCCTCACGGCCGCGCTCGTGCTGATGACGGTCGGCTCGGTGATGTGCGCCCTGTCCTCGAACATCGGCGTCCTCATCGCCGCCCGGGCGCTGCAGGGGGCCGCGGCCTCGGTCGTGCCGCTGTCGATCAGCATCCTGCGCGACGAACTCCCGCCGGAACGCCGGGGCAGCGCGGTGGCCCTGATGAGCTCCACCGTCGGCATCGGCGCCGCGCTCGGCCTGCCGCTCGCCGCCGTCGTCATCCAGTACGCCGACTGGCACACCATGTTCTGGCTGACCAGCGCCCTCGGGGCACTCGGCGTGACGGCCACATGGTGGGCGGTGCGGGAGTCGCCCGTCCGGGAACCCGGCCGCTTCGACGTCCTCGGCGCGCTGGGCCTGGCGGTCGCGCTGGTGTGCCTGCTGCTGGGCGTCTCCCAGGGCGGCCAGTGGGGCTGGGGCAGCCCCCGGGTCCTCGGGCTGTTCGCCGTCGCCGTCGCCGTCCTCGCCCTGTGGTGGTGGCAGCAGCTGCGCGCCGAACGGCCGCTGGTCGACCTGCGCCTGGTCACCCGGCCGCGGGTCGGCCTGTCCCATGTGGCCGCCCTGCTGACCGGGTTCGCCTTCTACGCCAACTCCCTCGTCACCGCCCAGCTGGTGCAGGCGCCGAAGGCCACCGGATACGGCCTCGGGCTGTCCATCGTCGCGACCGGCCTGTGCCTGCTGCCCGGCGGCGTCACCATGCTGCTCTTCTCGCCGCTGTCCGCCCGCATCTCCGCCGCGCGCGGGCCGCGCGTCACCCTCGCCCTCGGCGCCGCCGTCATCGCCTGCGGCTACGTGCTCCGCATCGCCGACAGCCGCGACCTGTGGATGATCATTCTGGGCGCGACCGTGGTGGCGACCGGCACCACCCTCGCCTACTCGGCGCTGCCGACCCTGATCCTGCGCGCCGTCCCGGCCCACCAGACGGCCTCCGCCAACGGCGTCAACGTCCTCATGCGCACCATCGGCCAGGCCACCTCCAGCGCCGCCGTCGCCGCCGTCCTGGTCCACCACAGCAGCCCCCTCGCCGGTGTCCCCGTACCCACGCTGCACGGCTACCTGCTGGCGTTCGCCATGGCCGGCGCCGTCGCCCTGGCCGCGTGCGCCGCGGCCCTGTCCATCCCCGGCGACACCCCCGCCGACGGCACCCGCCGCGCCGGCCGAACCACCCGGGGCGCCCGCGACGGCGCCATGGAGGGAGCATGACCGGTGTGACCACGCCCCCGTCCTCCGGCCCCGGCGGCCCCGCACCCGCCACCGAAGGCACCGCGACCGGCCGGCGCGACGCCGAGGCGACCAAGGCGGCCATCCTCCGCGCCGCCCGGTACTTCCTGGCCCGGCACGCGCAGGGCGACGTCACGCTCAAGGCGGTCGCCGAACGGGCCGGTGTCAGCCCGCCGCTGGTGCTGAAGTACTTCGGCACCAAGGACGCCCTCTTCGCCAGCGTCATGTCCTTCGACACCGACGCCGACGACCTGCTCGACGCACCCCTGGCGGAGCTCGGCCCGCACATGGTCCGCCACGTGCTGGCCAGCCAGCGCGAGCGCGGCGCCGACCCGCTGCTGCGCATCGCCTTCGCGCCCCTGCACGGCGAGCACGGCGACGTCCTGCGCGCCAACTTCCGCGCCCAGGTGACCGAGCGCCTCGCCGCCCGGCTCACCGGCCCGGAGCCGGGCCTGCGCGCCGAACTCGCCGTCGCCGCCCTCGTCGGTCTCGGCGTGATGTACGGCATCGCCCGCGGCCCCCACCTGCGCGACGCCGCCACCGACGCCGTCGCCGACCGGTACGGGCCCCTCGTCCAGGCGCACCTGACGCCCGGCCCCGGCACCCGCTCCGCCGGATCCGCGGCCGGATGACAGACTGTGGCCATGGACGAACGCGTGATCGGCAGGTCGGGGCAGTGGGCGTCGGTGGTCGGGCTCGGCACATGGCAGCTGGGCGCCGACTGGGGTGACGTGGACCCCAAGGAGGCGGAGGCCGTCCTGGAGGCGGCGGCCGAGTCGGGGGTCACCTTCTTCGACACGGCCGACGTCTACGGCGACGGCCGCAGCGAGGAGACCATCGGCACCTTCCTGCGCACCCGGCCCGACCTGCACGTGCTGGTCGCCACCAAGATGGGCCGCCGGGTCGAGCAGATCCCCGCGAACTACGTCCTGGACAACTTCCGCGCCTGGAACGACCGCTCCCGCCGCAACCTCGGCGTCGACCGCGTCGACCTGGTCCAGCTGCACTGCCCGCCCACGCCCGTCTACTCCACCGACGCGGTGTTCGACGCCCTCGACACCCTGGTCGAGGAGGAACGCGTCGCGGCCTACGGCGTCAGCGTGGAGACCTGCGCCGAGGCGCTCACCGCGATCGCCCGGCCGAACGTGGCCAGCGTGCAGATCATCCTCAACCCGTTCCGCATGAAGCCCCTGTACGAGGTGCTCCCGGCGGCCCGGGAGGCCGGCGTCGGCATCATCGCGCGGGTGCCGCTCGCCTCCGGCCTGCTGTCGGGCAAGTACACCAAGGACACGGTCTTCGCCGCCGACGACCACCGCACCTTCAACCGGCACGGCGAGGCATTCGACCAGGGTGAGACGTTCTCCGGCGTCGACTACGCCACCGGTGTGGAGGCCGCCGCCGAGTTCGCCGCGCTCGCCCCCGAGGGCTGCACCCCGGCCCAGCTCGCCCTGCGCTGGATCATCGAGCAGCCCGGCGTCACCACCGTCATCCCCGGCGCCCGCAACCCCGAGCAGGCCCGCGCCAACGCGGCCGCCGCCAAGCTGCCCGCGCTGCCGCCGGAGACGCACGCCGCGATCCGCGAACTGTACGAGCGCCGGATCAAGGACCAGGTGGAACACCGCTGGTAGCCGCCCCGGCACGCCCGGTTTGAACGCGGGTCCGGGGGGTTAGACGCACCGCATGACGCAGCAGGAACGGCGCCGGGGGCGCGACGAGACCGAGGAGGAGCGGGCCGACCGCATGTGGGGCGAGCTGATCCAGGAGGTCCGGGTCGCCCAGACCGGGGTGCAGATCCTCTTCGGCTTCCTCCTGACGGTCGTCTTCCAGCAGAAGTACGCGAGCCTCTCGCAAGCGGACCAGGCGATCTACATCGTCACCGTCGTCCTGGGCGCCTGCACGACCGGCGCGCTCATCGGCCCGGTGTCCCTGCACCGCCTGGTCTCCGGGCGCCGGGTCAAGCCGCAGGCGGTGCGGCTGGCCTCCCGGATGACCTTCGTCGGCCTGCTGCTGCTCCTGGTCACCATGGGCTCGTCGCTCCTGCTGATCCTGCGGGTGGCCACGAACAACGGCTACGTGCCCTATCTCGTCACCGCCGTGATCCTCTGGTACCTGGTGTGCTGGTACGGACTGCCCCTGTGGGCCCGGCGCAAGCACAGCTCGGACGGCTGACCGCAGGCCAGCCGCCCCCCTCCTCGCACCCCCGCGCCCGGCCGGACAACCCGGCCGGGCGTTCAGCTGCTGCTGAGGATCTCCGCCAGCATCTCGTCGACCCGGACCTCCTCCTGGCCGGGAGCCACCACCTGGTGCGCCTCGCGCAGGAACGCGGCGACCGCCGGCGCCCAGGCGAACACCACCGCGCGGTGCCGGCTGCCGTCGACCCGGAAGTCCCCGAGGAACTCCAGGCGCAGCTCCCGCCACATCCCGGTGGCGTGCGGCGCGATCCGTACGTCACCCACTCCGACCGGTCTGGTCAGTCCCTCGCCGAGCATCTGCCGGTCCAGCCGCCAGCGGGCCAGCACCCGGCCGTCGTGCGCGAACACGGCGGTGACCGCGAACGGGTCCTCCGCGTCGTAGCTCAGATGGGCGAGCACCGGGCAGCGGCCGGTGCCGTCCGTCTGGAGCTGCACCACCACGGTCTTGTGCACGAAGGAGTTCACGCGAGGGCCTTCCGGAAAATGGGCGTAGGGCCCTCTAGTACCCCCGTCGCGCACAAGATGCTCACCCAGGTGGCCGATTCCTCACGGACCGGCTCACCCGAAGGCTTCCCGCAGGGCGGGCAGCAGCGTCTTCGCCGACCAGTCGATGAACTCCCGCTGCGCGTCGCCGCCGATCTGCACCAGGGCGATCTCCCCGAACCCGGCCTCGGCGTACGGCCGTACGGCCTCCACGAAGGCGTCCGGGTCGTCGCCGCACGGGATCGAGGAGGCGACGTCGTCGGGGGTGACGAACTGGGTCGCGGCCTCGAAGGCGTCGGGGTGCGGCAGCTCGGCGTTGACCTTCCAGCCGAGGCCGAACCAGCGGAACTGGGAGTGGGCGCGCTTGACCGCCGTGTCCCGGTCGGGGTCGTGGCTCACCGGCAGCTGGCCGACCCGGGGCTTGCCGGTGCCGCCGTGCCGGTCGAACGCCTCCAGCAGCCCCTGCTTCGGCTCGGTGGCGATCACCAGGTCGGCGAGCTGCCCGGCGAGGCGGCAGGACTGCTCACCGGAGACCGCGATGCCGATCGGCGGCGGCTGGTCCGGCAGGTCCCACAGCCGGGCCGAGTCGACGTCGTAGTGGGTGCCGTGGTGGGTGACGTGCCCGCCCTCGAACAGGGCGCGGATGATCTCCACCGCCTCCTCGAGCATCTCGTGGCGGACGTCGACCGGGGGCCAGCCGCCGCCCACCACGTGCTCGTTCAGGTTCTCCCCGGCGCCCAGCCCCAGCCGGAACCTGCCCTCGGACAGCAGCTGCATCGTCGCCGCCTTCTGCGCCACCACCGCCGGGTGGTAGCGGACCAGGGGGCAGGTCACGTACGTCATCAGCGGGATCCGCGAGGTGGCCTGGGCGGCCGCGCCCAGCACGCTCCACGCGTACGGCGCGTGGCCCTGGGCGCGCAGCCACGGGAAGTAGTGGTCCGAGGTCACCGAGAAGTCGAAGCCGGCCTCCTCGGCCCGCACCACGTGCTCCACCAGGTCCCGGGGGCCGGCCTGCTCGGTCATCATCGTGTATCCGATTCGCACCATGGGGGCCGAGTCCCCGGGCTGCCGGGCGGAAAACGGCACGGATGCGCCGGTCAGCCCTTCGGCGGACGGAAGGTCCGCAGAAACGTCCGCAGGGCGAGCCGGTTGGCGGGGTCGTCCCAGGCCCCGGCCGGTGTCGTGAAGCGCAGGGAGAAGCCGTGCCCGCCGCCGGTCAGGAAGCCGCGCCCGAGGGTGTGCACCCGCAGGTCCCCGGTGCCGGACAGCCACTCCAGGTCGGCGGCCTCGTACCCCTGGTAGGTGGTGGCCCGGACGCCGCCGATCCGGTGGTAGCCGGGCAGCCGCTCGAGTTCCGGTTCGACGTCGTCGCGCCACACGGCGACCGGGTCGGGGCCGACGCGGCTGCTGGAGGTGACGGCGAGGGTGGGGGAGGCGCCGTCGGTGCCGAAGGTGACGCGGTAGGCGACGTCCCGCACGCGGGAGGTGGCCAGCCGCCGCCAGCCGTCGGGCAGGGCCAGGGAGAATCCCTCGGGCGCGGTGTACCGGTGGTAGCCGGCAGGCAGGGCGGTGGTGGCGCCGGCGCTGGGGCTGTGTCCGGCGGTGGCGGTCGGCCGCCCGGTGCCCGGACTCGGGCCGGCGCCGGGCGCCTGGCTGCCGGAGGGGCCGGCGGGCGGGGTGGCCGTGACGGCGGGCCGGGAGGGCGCGGCGGCCGACGGCGAGGTGCCGGGCAGGTGGTGGGTGGCGGCCAGGACGGCGGCCGCGACGGCCAGCACGGTGCCGGCCGTGAGGAGCAGCCTGCCGCGACCCCCCGGTCCGCGGTGCGGCCGGGATGCGGGCGCCGGGGAGGGGCCGGTCCCGGTGTCCTCGTCGAGGGCGCGGGTCAGGGCCTCGCGCAGCACCGGACGGGTCAGCCGCTCCCGGGAGTTCTTGCGCAGCAGCCCCTGCACCGCCTGGGTCAGCGGCCCGGTGCGCAGCGGGGTGCGCAGGGGCAGCCGGTCGACGGCCCGCAGGGTGGCATCGGGGCGGCCGCGGTCGCGGAACGGCGGACGACCCTCGACCGTCGTGTAGAGGATCGCGCCCAGCGCCCACAGGTCGGCGGCCGGCCCGAGGCGCTCGTCGCGGGCCTGCTCCGGCGAGGCGTACGACGGCGCAGCCAGCCTCGGTACCAGGGTCGTGCCGGCCAGCCCGAACCCGGCCACCAGGACCGGCCCCCCGTCACGCACGAAGATCTGCCCGGGACTCAGCTCGCCGTGGGTGATGCCCTCGTCGTGCGCGGCCTGGAGCACGTCGAGGACGTCCAGGCCGAGCCGCGCCGCCCGGGGGATGCTGAACGGGCCCTCCCGGTCCAGGAGTTCGCCGAGGGTCGTGCCCTCGATCCAGTCCGTGACGGTCCACAGGGCGCCCGCCTCCACGACGGCGTCGACGACCGTGGCGACCCGGCCCGGGCACAGCAGCCGCATGATCTCGGAGGTGCGCACGACCCGGGCCGTGGCGCGGCGCACGGTGTCCGCGTCCGTGTCTCCCGGCAGGGCGGTCTGCGCCACCATGCGGGGCTGGTTCGCCGTCACGTCCTCGGCGTACCACCACAGCCGGTTCGTCTCGCGGGCGAACACCTCGAGCAGCCGGTACCGGCCGGCGACCAGCTCGTGTGCCCCGACGTGCGCCTCGACCATGGTCATCCCTCGCTGAACCGCTGCCGCGTCTCTTCCCACAGAGGTACGCGGGGCACGCGGGGGAGTGTTCAAAGGAATGCGGCTCCGGCGCCGTTCTTGCCTTTTATTCAACTCCTCGAAAGGGCTTGCGAGTTCACAAAGGAGGTGCGCCGCCGGGCGTCCACCTGCGGGTAACCGACGGTAAACGCCCGGGTGTCGAACGGGACTCACAGCAGGCCGAAGCGCTCCGCCCAGCCGGTCACGTCCCCGGGCGCCGCGTTGCCCCCGCACACCACGAGCCCGAGCCGGGCGCCGTCGCCCACCCGGGCCAGCACCTGCCGGGCCGCGGGCAGCAGACAGCCCGCGGCCGGTTCGGTCCACAGCTTGGCGTGCTCCGCGAAATCCAGGCAGCCGCGCACGGCCTCCCGGTCCGGCACCACCAGGACCTCCTCGACCAGCGCGGACACGTGGTCGTAGGTCAGCCGGGAGACCGAGGGCGCGCTCAGCGTGGTGACCAGGGAGGACACCGGCACCGGCACCGGACCGCCCGCACGCAGCGCGGCGGACATCGCCTCCGCGCCCTCCGTCTCCACGCCCCACACCCGCACACCGGGGCGCCGGGCGCGCAGCGCGGCCGCCACCCCGGCGATCAGGCCCCCGCCGCCGATGCTGACGACGACGTCCGTCAGTTCCCCGGCGTCCTCGGCGAACTCCAGACCCACGGTGCCCTGACCGGCGACCACCACCGGATCGTCGAACGGGTGGACCAGGGTCAGGCCCTCGTCCCGCAGCCGCATCGCCAGGTCGAACGCGCTGTCCATGCCGTCGGTGAGCCGCACCGACGCGCCGGCCTGCGCGGCGAGCTCCAGGGAACGGGCCGGGGCGGTGCGCGGCATCACCACGGTCGCCTTCACGTCGAGGGCCGCCGCCGTCACCGCGAGCGCGATCCCGTGGTTGCCGCCGCTGACCGCCACCACACCGGCCGCCCGCTCGGCCTCGCTCAGCGACAGCAGCTTCGCCGCCGCCCCGCGCGCCTTGAAGGAGCCGGTGTGCTGCAGCAGCTCGAGCTTGGCGGTGACCGGGACGCCGAGGAGCGCCGTGAGCCCGGGGCTCGGCACGGTCGGGGTGCGTACCACGTAGGGGGCGATGCGCCGTGCGGCGGCTTCGATGTCCGAGATGCCGATCAAGGCCGTTCACCTTCCCGGCGCGGGACTGGAAACCGCGCCCCCCGCACCCTGACCCGCGCGGCCGCCCCAGGTCAACACGGTATCGGCGGGCCCGGCCCGGCGAGGTCGCTCAGCGTTCCCAGCTCCCCGAGTGGTCCACCAGCCGGAGGATCCGCCCAGGGCGTCCTTGGCCAGGGGCAGCCGGGTGAGCCGGGCCCCGGCCTCGGCCGTGAGCCCGCGGGCCTGGGCCTGCGCGACCCGCCTCCGCTCCGTGGGGGAAGTCCGCTCGGAGTTCGCGGCCCGCCAGACGAAGGATCCCGTCTATCGCGTCCGCAGCCGGGGACGGCCGGGCGGCAGGTGCGCGTCTCGGGATCGATCCCGCGGTCCTGGGCCTGCGCGACCCGCCACGGGGTGGGCCGGCCCGCTCAGAGTTCGCGGCCCGCCAGGTGGTCCACCAGGCGGAGGATCCCGCCCACCGCGTCCTCGGCCAGGGGCGGCCGGGTGAGCAGGGTCCGCGCCTCGGCGGTGAGCCTGCGGGCCTCGGCCAGTGCTGCTGCCCGGCCGCCCGCCGCCTCGATCAGGTCCGCCGCCTCCGCCTCCCGGCCGGGGGAGTCCAGCAGGGCGGGCAGCCGGCGGGCGGCGGCGGGGGAGTCCAGCGCGGCCAGCACCGGGAAGGTCTTCTTGCGCTCCCGGAGATCGCCGCCCGCCGGCTTGCCGGTGACGGCCGGATCGCCCCAGATGCCGAGCACGTCGTCCACCAGCTGGAAGGCGACCCCGAGGTGCCGTCCCGCCCGGTCCAGCGCGGCCACGGCCGGACCCGGAGCCCCGCCGAGCGAGGCACCCAGCGCGGCGGCGCAGCCCAGCAGGGCCCCGGTCTTGTGCTCCGCCATCACCCGGTACTCCACGGGCGTCACCCGCTCCGGCCCGGTGAAGGGGCGTGCGGCGAACAGCAGGTCGTCGGCCTGGCCACGCACCAGATCGGACAGCGCCGCGGACAGCAGCCGCAGGCTGCGGGCACCGCCCGGTGCGGCGGCGAGGGTCTCCACGGCCAGGGCGAACAGGGCGTCACCGGCGAGGACGGCCGGTCCGGTGCCGTACGCCTTCCACACGGCGGGGCGGCGGCGCCGGGTGGCGTCGCCGTCCATGATGTCGTCGTGCAGCAGGGAGAAGGCGTGCACCAGCTCCACCGCGACCGCGGCCGGGACGCCGGCCCGCCCGTCGGCGCCGGCCGCCCGGGCACCGAGCACCGCGAGCGCCTGGCGCACGCCCTTGCCGCCGGACGCGCCGGCGGGCGCGCCGCCGACCTCGCACCAGCCGAAGGAGTAGCCGGCCATCTCGGCCACCCACGGATGCAGCCGCCCCACCGCCTCCGTCAGCGCGGGACGCACCAGCACCCGGCAGCGGTCGAGGAGTTCGGGGGCGGAGGGCGGCGCCTGCACCGCCGAGGGGAGCGCCGTCACCGTACGGCCTCCGCGACCGGGCCGAACTCCTCCTGCGCCCGGGCCACCATCTCCCGTGCGTGCCGCAGCCCGCCGCGCTCCAGGGCCCGGGCCAGCTCGTCGAGTTCGGCGGCCGTCTCGGCGCGGTCCCGGCCGAGCCGGGCGCGCGACTTGGCCAGCCCGAGGCGGGCCAGGGCCTCGCCGCGCGGCTCGCTCATCGCCCGGAACTCCTCCAGCGCCCGCTCGTACAGCGCCCGGGCCTCGGCGTATCGGCCCGCACGGTAGTAGACGTTGCCCTGCATCTTGTGGTTGTAGGCGAGCGCGCTGGAGAGGTTCATCTCCCGGCAGGTCGCCTCCGCCCGCGACAGCAGCTCCAGCGCGCCCTCTGTGTCCCCGTCGCGCGCCGAGAGGATGTCGGCGAGTCCGCGCAGCGCCCAGGCGTGGCCGCGCCGGTCCTCGGCCCGCTCGGCTATCTCCGCCGCCTCCTCGAACAGCGCGTACGCCCGGTCGTGGTCGCCGGTGTTGCGGTGCATCTGCGCGATGCCCTCCAGCGCCCACACCGTGTGCCGGGCCTCGCCGCGTCGGCGGGCCTCGGCCAGCAGCTGCTCGTGCAGCCGGCCGACGGCCTCGTAGTCGCCCTGGATCCGGCCGGTCTCCGCGAGCCCGGCGAGCGAGTAGCCGCGGACGACGACGTCGCCGCCGCGCTCGCCGAGTTCGGCCGCGAGCCCGAGCAGCCGCCACGCCAGCGGGAACGCCCCGCGCTGCCGGGCGAGGGTGCCCCCGCTCCACAGCGCCCACGCCATGGCCGCGGTGTCCCCGGCCTCGCGGGCTGCCCGGTAACTCGCCTTCCAGGCCCGGTCGGCGTCCCCGATCCGCCCGAGCCGCCGGTGGGCCTCGGCCACGGCGAGGCCGCAGCGCGCGGCCTCGCCGGGGAGGCCCGACCGCTCGGCCTCGCGCAGCCGCTCGGTGGCCTCGGCCAGCACGTCGACCAGCGAGGAGTTCACGGACAGGGTGGTCAGGGCGCCCTGATACTCCGGGGCGAAAGCCTTGCCGTACATGCGTACCCTTCTATACACAGCGTGTATACATGACGTGTATAGCGCGTCGGAAACGTGCCCCGGCCCGGGGGCCGGGGCATGGTCTGTCGCCGGTCAAGACGCGGGTACGACGGCGGGGGTTGCCTGTGAGGCGCAGATCACCCCGCGGGGCCTCAGTGCTGCTGTGCCTTCTGCGGCGTGGCCTCGCTCGGCCGCACCACGACGAACCCCTCGCCCTGGAGCATCAGCTGGACGGCCTCACCGCTGCCGCCCCGCAGCATCGAGCCGAAGGACTGGGAGCGGTGCAGCGAGGTCTGCAACCGCGCGGTCCAGCCCACCACCGCGTCCGTGTCCACGTACACCGGGTACTGCTCCGAGACCGGTATGACCAGCGGGTTGCCCTCGCAGACCAGGCCGAGCCGACCGTGCCCGCTGAACACGCTGTTGAACAGGCCGCCCCCGGCGACGCCCGCGCCCTTGACCGTCCTGATCTCGTACGACAGCGACGGGTCGAAGCACAGCACGTTGCGGCCGTTGACGGTGAACAGGTCGCCGGGTTCCACCTCCACGACGAAGCAGTTCTGCGCCTCGTGCGCGAACCACACCTCGCCCTGGCCGCGCACCGCCATCAGGGGCAGCCCCTCGCCGGTGACGGCGCGCTTGAGCATGCCGCCCACGCCCTGGCCCTTGCGCTCGAACTGCAGGGCGCCGCGGTGGGCGATCATCGCGCCCTGGCGGGCGTACATCTCGCCGTTCACCGCGTACTTGATGCACTTGGCGTTCTCGACGGACATGCCCGGCTCGACGGCCGGACGCACCACGTGCTCACTGGAAAAGAGGTCACCCTTCATGCGGGGCATGGTGTCCCGGACGGAGTCGTTCCGCCAAGATCACTGCACGCCCCGATCCCTCACTCCCCGATCCCTCACACCCCGTCCGGCTCGTCCGGCGCGTCCGTGTCCGCTGCCCCGGCCGCGCGGGCGGACTTCGCCGGCTTGCCGCAGAACGCGGACTCCAGCACCCCCGATAGCGTGCCGAGCACCGTGCCGTTGTTCGACGTGGTGGCCATGGCCGTGACGCTCCGGCTGCCGTCCCGCGTGGTGAACGCGTAGGTGTAGTAGCCCTGGACCACGCCCGTGTGGCCGTACACCGACACCCCCGCAGGACAGGTCGCGCCGGCGCAGTCCGAGCCCGTACGCGGTGGTGGCGTCGACCCGGGTGAAGCGCTCCATCTCCGCGAGCCGTGCCGGGGACAGCAGTCTGCCGCCGACCAGCGCGGAGTAGAACGTGTCGAGGTCCTTCGCGCTGGAGATGACGGCGCCCGCGCTCTGCGCCCACGACACCGTCTGTTCCGTGGCGTCGACGGGTGCGGCACCGGGCGCGTCCGGGGTGAGGTACCCGCGGGCGTACCGGCCCGGGATCCGGGTGTCGGGGTGGACGTAGAAGGTGTCGCGCAGGCCGAGCGGCTTGAAGACGCGGTCCTCGTAGGCGGTCTTCACGGAGTGGCCCGTCAGCTTCTCGATGAGCAGGCCCGCGACGACGAAGTTGGTGTTGGAGTAGGAGTAGGCGGCGCCGGGTGCGTTGGTCCGCGGCTTCTCGAGGGAGAGCGCGACGAGGTCGCGGTAGCCGAAGACCTTGTTCCGCACCGCCTCGAACCCCGCGACGCTGTCGGCGAACAGGTCGTTCGTGTAGTCGTACAGCCCGCTGCGGTGGCTCAGCAGGTGCCGCACCGTGATGCGGTCGTCCGGCAGCAGCCCGGGCAGGTACCGGTTGACGGGCGCGTCCAGCTCCAGTCGGTGCTCGTCGGCCAGTTGCAGCAGGACGACCGCCGAGAAGGACTTGGTGACGCTGCCCACGCGGAAGCGGTCGCCGGCGCTGATGCCCCGCAGCGTGCCGCGGTCCGCGACTCCCCGAGTCGCCTCGTAGGCACGGCCGTTGTCGTCGATCCGGGCCAGCGCGCCCGGCGTGCCCTGCGCCACCGCGGTGCGCAGCACCCGGTCCACGCCCGCGGTGTCCGGTGCCGGGAGGGACACCGCCGGCGGAGCGGCCGCCCCTCCGGTCGCGGCCCGCGCCGGGACCGCGAGCAGTGACAGCGCGACCGCCCCGAGTACCGCACCCCTGCCCACCGCTGTTGCGACCATCCGGCAACCACTCCCATCCGCGCGGAACCTGATGCGACATCGGTCACATTCCGGCCTGGGAACCTAGGCGATGAGAACGGCGTCTCCCCAGCCGACACACAGTCGGTCATCCCTTGATCACTCTATGGCGCTCATTTGCAAAGAATTGCCATAGAAGAGTGCGAAATGGATCATTCCGGCTTTACGTGTCCATGACTGATCGGGAAGGGTTTCCCACCGGGGCCCGACCAGCCCCCTTGGCGCCCAACAGCGCCATGTCTCAGGGCGGTTGGTGATCCCGGCCGCCTTCATCGAAGGAACCCTGATCAGATTGCGTAGACCGCACATACGTACCGTGGCGGTCGCCGTCGCGGTGACGACGGCTGCCACGGGCCTGGCCGGTACCGCCTTCGCCGGTCCCTCCACGGGGGTGGAGCGCACGTCCTCCGCCGCCCCGATCGCCACGACGGTGGTGGAGGCGGCGCGCACCGCGGCCTTCGCCCACGCCACGGCGACGGGCGTCTCGCAGGGCGACGAACTGCACGCCCAGGACGTCCTGGTCGACCCCGAGGGCGCCCGCCACGTCCGGTTCGTCCGGACGCACGGCGGCATGCCGGTGCTCGGCGGCGACCTCGTCGTCCACCTGAACCGGCAGCTGTCCTACACGGGGGTCACCCGCGCGGCCCGGCACACCGTCGAGCCGGCCACCACCAAGGCCAAGCTGACGCCGGCCCAGGCCGCCGCCAAGGCCGCCCAGGCCGCCGACGGCGAAGCGGGCAGCGCCGAGCTCGTGGTGGACGCCCGCGATGGCGCGTCCGCGCTCGCCTACCAGGTGCCGGTCACCGACGCGGCCGGCTCGCACACCGTCGTCGTGGACGCCGTCACCGGCAAGGTGCGCAGCAACACGCCCGACGCCGACGAGTTCCTGTCGCCGAAGCTGCTCGACGCGCTGCGCAGGCGGGGCGAGACGGCCGACCCGTCCACCGGCACCGGTGCCACCGGGAGCGCCGGCCTGCTCGGCTCCGGTCTTTCGGGCGCCACCCACTACCCGGCGACCGCGCACGGCACCGGCAACACCCTCTTCGTGGGCAAGGTGGGTCTGACCACCACGGCGACCTCGCGGGGCCACTACCAGCTGAAGGACCCCAGCCGGTACGGCACCGAGGTCCGGGACGCCAAGGGCAAGTACACGGAGAGCTTCGGCGCCGGCACGAAGTTCACCAACACCACCGACGTGTGGGGCAACGGCAAGACCACCAGCCGCTCCAGCGCCGCCGCCGACGCCCAGTACGGCATCACCAAGACCCTGGACTTCTACAAGAAGACCTTCAACCGCAAGGGCATCGCCGACAACTCCAAGGCCGCCCGCGGCATGGTCCACTGGGGCAAGAAGGTCGCCAACGCCTTCTGGGACCCGACCTGCACCTGCATGCTGTACGGCGACGGCGACGGCGACATGTTCAAGAAGCCGCTCGTCGTCCTCGACGTCACCGGTCACGAGCTGACCCACGGCGTGGTCGAGGCGACCGCCAACCTGCAGCCGACGTACGTCGACTCAGACGGCAACCAGTACGGCGAGCCCGGCGCGCTCAACGAGTCCCTCGCGGACATCTTCGGCTCCAACGTCGAGTTCTACGCGAAGAACGCGAAGGACACGCCGGACTACCTGATCGGCGAGAAGCTGGGCCTGCAGCAGAAGTTCCTGCGCCGCCTGGACCACCCGTCGCTCGACAAGCTCGAGGGCACGATCGACTACTGGGCGCCGGACACCGAGTCCACCGAGGTGCACGCGGGCTCCGGTGTCTCCTCGCACGCCTACTACCTCCTCGCGGAGGGCAGCGGCCAGAAGAAGATCGGCACGGTCACCTACAACTCGCCGACCTACGACGGTTCCACCGTCAAGGGCATCGGCCGCACCAAGGCCACGGCCATCTTCTACCGTGCGCTGACCCGCTACATGGTCTCCACGACCAGCTTCCACGACGCGCGCGTCGCGACGCTGCAGGCCGCCAAGGACCTGTACGGCGCGACCAGCACCGAGTACAGGACGGTGGACGCGGCGTGGGCCGCGGTCAACGTCACCGCCGCCAACACCCCGGCCGCCGGTCACTGACCGGCGCCCGAGCAGCACGGCACCACCGGATGCCCCGCCCCGCGCGGGGCATCCGCACGTGCGGCGCGGTCCCCGCCGGGGTGTGCACACGGCGCGGCGGCGGGACGCGGACCAGCCGGGGCACCCGGCGCCCTCGCCGGGCGCCCCGGTACCCCTGCCGCGGGCCGACCGGTCGGAGTGCCTTCGTCACCTGGGCGGCGGCCCCCTGCCGCTCCGACGGCCATGGCGTGCGGGTGTCGCCCGGAGCCGTGACGCCCGCGACCCGGGGTGTGCCCCGCCCGCCCGGCGCCGACCCCCGCGTGCGGCCCGGCCGAGCCGACGGGACGCGGTGCTTCGCGGGCCACCGGGACGTCCCGGACCGACCGCCCGGGACTCCCGCCCGCAGCACAGCGGGGCGCTCAGCGCAGTGTCTCGGCCCAGTTGTGCGGTACGCGGCCCGCCGGGCCCGGTACCGACTGGTCGGTGGGGTGGCCGGCGGGCGGTGCCAGCTCGGGGCCGGAGGAGTACAGCTCCTCGGTGTCGTAGTTCCAGAACCAGTCCTCGCCGGGCTCGAAGCTGCGGATCACCGGGTGCCCGGTGGCGCGGTAGTGGGCGGTGGCGTGCTTGGCGGGGGAGTCGTCGCAGCAGCCGATGTGGCCGCAGGCCGCGCAGCGGCGCAGGTGGAACCACCAGCCACCGGCCTCGTCGCACTCCACGCACCCGGTGCCGCTCGGCGGCGCGCTCGGGTCGATCGCGGCCTCGTCACTCATCGTGTCTCCTCCTGGGTCGTCAGTGCGGACGCCTCGTCCGGCGTCTCGGCGGTCAGCGGCAGCAGCACCTGGAACCGGGTGTCGCCGGGCACCGACTCGACCCGGAGGGTGCCGTGGTGCTTGTTGACGACGATCCGCCAGGAGATGTCCAGGCCGAGCCCGGTGCCCTGGCCGACCGGCTTGGTGGTGAAGAACGGGTCGAAGATCCGGTCCCTGATCTCCGGCGGCACCCCGGGCCCGGTGTCCCGGAACTCGACCAGCAGCCGCTCGTGGTCCGGCGCCGTCCGCACGGTCAGCGTGCCCTCCCCGCCCGCGCCGGCCATGGCCGACACCGCGTTGTCGACGAGGTTGGTCCACACCTGGTTCAGCTCCGCCGGGTAGGCCGGGACGGGCGGGAGCGAGCGGTCGTAGTCCTTGACCACGCGGATGCGCGGGCCGATCTTGCCGGACAGCATCAGCAGCGTGCTGTCGAGGAGTTCGTGCACGTCGACCACCCGGTAGGGCGCCCGGTCCAGCTGCGAGTACTGCTTGGCCGCGTCGACGAGGTGCGAGATCCGGGTGGTCGAGTCCTCGATCTCGTTCATCAGCAGCTCGGTCTCGATGGTGTAGTTGAGCCAGCCCACCGCCCCGGGCAGGATCTCCTCGCCGACCGCGGCCGCGACCTGCTCCAGCCAGTCGACGTCGAGCCCCGCCTGCACGAACGTGGGCGCGATCTGCCAGCCCTGGTCGATGCCGTGGTCCTCCAGCCAGTCGCCGAGGGCGTCCTCGCGGTCGGAGGCCTCCAGCGGGCTCAGCGCCGGCGCCTTCGCGACCCGTTCGGCGGTGCGCTCCTGGATCTCGATCAGGCTCGCCAACGCGTCCCGGGAGAACGGCCCTTCGGCGATCACGGCGAGCTTGTGCCGCATCTTCGCGACCCGCTCGCGCAGGCTCGAGGTGGCCCGCACCGCCGCGGCCGCGGGATTGTTCAGCTCGTGCGTGAGCCCCGCCGACAGCGAGCCGAGCGCCAGCAGCCGCTCCCGCTGACCGATCATGGCCTGGGTGTTCTTCGACCCGAAGAACAGGCCCTCCAGCAGGTGGACGGCCATCGGGAACCACTCGCTCATGATCGACGCGAAGGTGTCCGCCGGCAGCACGAAGAACCGCGTCGGCTCCGTCACCCGCATCGAGTTGTTGTACACCTGCCGCACCCGGTCCCCGAGGTACGCCTGCATGGCGCCCCCGTACACCCCGCGCTGCGAGGTCCGGCTGACCTCCACGTCGTCACCGCCGACGCGCCGCGAGAGCACCACCGTGCCCTCGATCATCACGTAGAAGCAGGTGGCGGGCTCCCCCTCGGCGTACACCGGGCCGGGCTGGAACAGCTCCACCCGGCCCGCGGCGCACAGCCGCCCCAACTGCTCGGGCGTCAGCTTCTCGAAGAGGAACAGCGATCCGACCTCCTTCGGGCTGCACGGCACCACCTGCCCGCTCACGACTGCTCCAGGTAGCGGTGGACGAGCATGACGGCCATGGCTCCCTCTCCGACGGCGGACGCGACGCGCTTGGCGGACTCGGCGCGCGCGTCGCCCGCGACGAACACGCCGGGAACGCTGGTCTCCAGGTGGTAGGGCGGCCGGTCCAGCTCCCAGCCCTCCGGCGGCCGCCCGTCGGCCGTCAGGTCGGGCCCGGCCAGGATGAACCCGCGCCCGTCGCGCAGCACCGTCTCGCCGAGCCAGTCGGTCAGCGGGGCCGCGCCGATGAACACGAACATCCACTGGGCGTCGACCCGTTCGCTGTCCCCGGTCGTCACATGACGCAGCGTCAGCTGCTCCAGACGGCCGGACCCGTGTGCCGCGTCGACCACCGTGCGGCTGCGCACGGAGATGTTCGGGGCGTCCTCGATCTGCTGGATCAGGTAGTACGACATCGACGCCGACAGGTCCGGGCCGCGCACCAGCAGGGTCACCGACTTGGCGAACCGGGACAGGTACATGGCCGCCTGCCCCGCCGAGTTGGCGCCGCCCACGATGTACACGTCGTGCCCCTGGCAGGCGGCGGCCTCGGTCAGCGCGGAACCGTAGAACACCCCGCACCCGGTCAGGTCGGTGCAGCCCTGCGCCTCCAGTTGCCGGTACTGCACGCCCGTCGCCAGGATGACGCTGTGCGCGGCGATCGCCGAGCCGTCGGCGAACCGCACGACGCGCGCCGCGCCGTTGACCTCCAGCCCCGTCACCTCGCGCGCGGTGAGGATCTCGGCGCCGAACCGGGAAGCCTGCCGCCGCGCCCGGTCGGTGAGCTGGGCGCCGGAGACGCCGTCGGGGAAGCCGAGGTAGTTCTCGATCCGGGAGCTCTGCCCGGCCTGCCCACCGGTCGCCGACCGCTCCACGAGCACGGTCCGCAGCCCCTCCGAGGCCCCGTACACGGCGGCTCCGAGCCCGGCCGGGCCGCCGCCGATGACCACGAGGTCGTAGAAGTCGGCCGCCGGCGTCGTCGCCAGCCCCACCCGCGCGGCGAGCTCGGGCGCCTCGGGCTCGACCAGGACCGTGCCGTCCGGGGCGACCACCACCGGCAGCCGCTGGCCGTCCTGCCCGGCCGCGTCCAGCAGCCGCCGCCCCTCCGGCTCCTCGACCGAGTACCAGCGGTACGGCACCTGGTTGCGGGCCAGGAACTCGCGCACGTCCGACGACCGCGCCGACCACCGGTGCCCCACGACCTTGGTGCTGGGCACCGGCTTGTAGGCGCTGCTGCGCCACGCCTGCAGCAGGTCGTCCAGCACCGGGTAGAGCTTCTCCTCCGGTGGGTCCCACGGTTTGAGCAGGTAGTGGTCCAGGTCGACGACGTTGATCGCGTCGATCGCCGCGTTGGTGTCCGCGTACGCGGTCAGCAGCACCCGGCGCGCGCCCGGGTACACGTCCAGGGCCTGTTCCAGGAACTCGATGCCGTTCATCCGCGGCATCCGGTAGTCGGCCAGGATGACGGCCACCAGGTCGCCGCGCAGCTTCAGCTCCCGCAGCGCCTCCAGCGCCGATTCGCCCGACTCGGCGCGCACGATCCGGTACGACTCGCCGTAGCGTCTGCGCAGGTCACGGGCGACGGCCCGGGAGACTCCCGGGTCGTCGTCCACGGTCAGGATGACGGTCCGCGCTGCGTCGGCGGCCTGTGCCATACGACTCCCACCCCGGGTCGGCTGCACGGCACGGCGGCGCTGGGCCGGCCGCACCGGTTCACGGACATCGTATGGTCGATCGGCCCGGTTCGCTCAGTAGATCTTCCCCGGCCGCCTTCGTGCGCCAGACTGGCCCGCGGACACCGATCATGAGGAGGCCCACGCGATGACACGCCCGATCACGGCAGGGGTGGACGGTACCGGGGAGAGCCTGGCGGCCGTGCACTGGGCGGCCCGGGAGGCCGTGCGCCGGAAGCTGCCCCTGCGGGTGGTGCACGCCTGGCGCTACGAGGAGTCGCTCGCCGTCGCCGACCGCGGCACGCAGCACGGCTGGGTGTCGCAGGGCGTGGCTGAGGCCGTCCGCGCCGTCCGCGAGCGGCACCCGGAGCTGGAGGTGACGTCCGGCGTCGTCGAGGGCGAGCCCGCCGAGGTGCTGGCCGATGCCGGGGCGCAGGCCGAGATGCTGGTGCTCGGCTCACGCGGGCACGGGCCGCTCGTCGGCTTCCTGCTGGGCTCGGTGGGCCGGCAGGTGATCGCCGAGACGGTCCGGCCGGTGGTCCTGGTGCGCGCCGGGGACCGGCCGGAGGCCGAGGCGGCCGGCCGGGACGTCGTCGTGGGCCAGCACGGCGGCCCCGAGGACAGCGCGGCCGCGCTGCGGTTCGCCTTCGAGGCGGCCGCCGCCCGCGGCGCGACCGTCCGCGCCGTACGGGCCTGGACGCTGCCGCCGGTCTTCGCCTACAGCCCCGGCTCGCTGAAGCTCCTGGACGACGCGGGCGGCCTCGAGCCGTACGAGAAGAAGGCCCTGGCCGAGGCGCTGCGGCCGTGGCGGGAGCGCTTCCCCCAGGTGCCCGTGGCCGAGCACGTGGAGATGGGCAGCGCGGGCCAGGTGCTGCTGTCGCTGGCCGGGCGGGCGCAACTGCTGGTCGTGGGGCGCCGGTCGCACCGTACGGCGGTCGGCGCCCGGGTCGGCTCGGTCGCGCACGGGGTGCTGCACCACGCCGAGTGCCCGGTCGCCGTGGTCCCGCACGAGTGAGCTACTCGGGGGTGGTCGGCTCCAGGGTGGTGCGGGCCCTGGGCAGGACGTTGGTGATGTAGTCCTCGACGGCGGTGCCGAGGCCGATGTCGTGCTGCGCCCGCTCGGACAGGTACCAGCGGTGCTCGAGGAGTTCGTGGTAGATCTCCGCCGGGTCCATGGTGCCGCGCAGCTCGGCGGGCACGGCCCGCACGGTCGGCCGGAACACGTCCCGCACCCAGCGGTGGGCGAGCACCTCCGGGCGGGCGGCCAGGGGGTCGCCCGGGGCGTAGTCGTCCTGGGTGGCCATCCAGCTCTCCAGGTCGTTCAGCAGCCGCCGGGCCTGGTTCTCCTCGGTGTCCAGGCCGGTCAGCCGCAGCAGCTGGCGCTGGTGGTGGCCGGCGTCGACGACCTTGGGCACGAAGGTGACGCTGTCGCCGCCCGGGGCGTGCTCGATCTGCATCTCGGCCACGTCGAACCCGAGGTCGTTCAGGCGGCGTATCCGGCGCTCCATGTAGTGGTACTTGCCGGCCGGGTACACCGAGGTCCGGGTCAGCTCCTGCCACAGCCCGCCGTAGCGGGTGCATATCTCGTGCCCGAACTCGATCGGGTCGACGGACGGGTGCAGCGCGCCCGACGCCTCCAGGTCCAGCAGCTCGCCGCTGATGTTCACGCGGGCGAGGTCGAGGTCGTAGTCGCGCTGCCCGGAGCTGAGCCGGGGGTGCAGGTCGCCGGTCTCGGCGTCCACCAGGTAGGCGGCGTACGCGCCGGCGTCCCGCCGGAACAGCGTGTTGGACAGCGAGCAGTCGCCCCAGGCGAACCCTGCCAGGTGCAGCCGGACCAGCAGCACGGCGAGGGCGTCCATCAGGCGGTGCATGGTCGCCGGGCGCATGGTCGTCTCGAACATCGAGCGGTACGGCAGCGAGCCGCGCAGGTGCCGGGTGACCAGCACCGGCTCCAGCGGCTCCCCTTCGGTGCCGGTGCGGCCGGTGACCACGGCGAGCGGGTCGACGGCGGGGATGCCCAGCCGGTCGAGGTCGCGCAGCAGCTCGTACTCGCGCAGCGCGGGCCGTTCGGCGAGCTCCTTGACGGCGATCACCTCGTCGCCGGCCCGGGCGTAGCGCACGACGTGCCGGGAGATGCCGCGGGGGAGCGGCACCAGGTACTCCTCGGGCCACTCCTCCAGGGGCACGTCCCAGGGCAGGGCGAGCAGGAGCGCGGGGTGCTCCGGGTTCGTTGCGCTGATCTGCAGAGCCATGGGAGGAACCTTAAGGGGCCCCTCGCGGAACTACCGGGCCGCCCGTTCCCCGGCCTGTTCGGCGGCGGCGCGCACCGGGCCCCGGTGCAGCGGGCCGTGCCCGGGCAGCAGGGTGTCGCCGTCGAGCGCCCCGATCACCTCCAGGGAGGCCAGCGCCTGGGCGCGCTCGTGGTGGAAGAAGGTGTGGAGCAGCTGGGGACCCTTGATCCGGGAGGTGGCGTGACCGCTGACCAGGGCGTCGCCGGATATCACGATCCCGGCGCCGGGCAGGTGGTAGACGCAGTGGCCGCCGGTGTGGCCGGGGGTGTGCACGGGCACCGGGCGGCCGGGCAGGTCGAGGGGGCCCTCGGCGGGGAACGGCTGGGGGGCCGTGACCGGGTTGTGCTCGGTCCCGCCCACCCGGATCACGTGCGCGGCCCAGGACAGCACGCCCGGCCGCCAGGCGTTGCGCACCACGTCTGCGATGGTGGCCTGCTGCAGGAACTCCCGCCGGGCGTGCGGGACCTCCCGGGGGTGCAGGTAGACCGGGATGCCGTGGGCGGCGCGCAGGTACTCGGCCGAGCCGATGTGGTCGTTGTGCGCGTGGGTGATCAGGACGGCGGCCACCGCCTCCGGTGCGGCGCCCACCGTGGCGAGGGACTCCAGGACCCCCTCCCGGTCACCGGGGTAGCCGGTGTCCACCAGGGTGACGGCGTCGCCGTCCTTCAGGATCACCCAGTTGGTGTGGTGGCCGTGCACCAGGTAGGTGCCGTCGGCGACTTGGCGTACCTCTGCCCGCATGATCTCCCCGAACCCCTGAGCGGCTGTGCGTCGGGGACAGCCAACCAGATACCGCACCGCTCCCCGCAAGAGGCCGGGGGTCAGCGCACGCCCCGCGGCCGGAACTGGACGCTGATGCGCGGTCCCGCCGCCCGTGTCGTCTTGGGCACGCAGTGCTCCCACGTGCGCTGGCAGGAGCCGCCCATCACGATGAGGTCGCCGTGGCCGAGCGGCCGCCGCACCACCGTGCCGCCGCCCCCGGCGGGCCGCAGCAGCAGGTCCCGGGGCTCGCCCACGGACAGGATCGCGACCATGGTGTCCTCGCGGGCGCCCCGGCCGATCCGGTCCCCGTGCCAGGCCACGCTGTCCCGGCCGTCGCGGTAGAAGCACAGGCCGGCGGTGGCGAACGGCTCGCCCAGCTCCTCGGCGTAGTGCGCGGACAGGGCCGTACGGGCCTCGTCGAGCACGGGGTGCGGCAGCGGGTCTCCCTCCGCGTAGTGGGCGAGCAGGCGCGGTACGGCCACCACGTTGTCGTACATCTTCCGGTGCTCGGCCCGCCAGGGGACCTCGGCCGCCAGCCGTTCGAACAGGGCGTCGGCGCCGCTGAGCCAGCCCGGCAGCACGTCGATCCAGGCGCCGGAGCCCAGCCCGGTCCGGCGCAGCCCGCCGAGGGAGCCGAGCCGCAGCTCGTCGGTCTGGTCGAACAGGGAGCCCTGGAGGTGCGTGGCCATGGGGCCAGCGTACCCCTTAATCGAAAATACGTTCCCATGTGATCAACGGTGTGCGCGGGGCCGTTTCGATACATCGACGTATCCGATACATTGACGTATCCGAAGCGGAGGAGAGCGGGCGGAAGAGGGGGCGGTGCGCGTGCGGGAGACGCCCGAGACGGCCAGGCGCGTCACCCGGCGCCGGGTGCGGACCCGGGCCCGGCTGCTCGGCGCCGCGTTCGAGGTGTTCGCCGCCAAGGGCTTCGGCCGGGTCTCCATCGAGGAGGTCTGCGAGGCCGCCGGCTTCAGCCGGGGCGCCTTCTACTCCAACTTCGCCACCCTGGACGAGCTGTTCTTCGCGCTCTACCGGGAACGCGCCGACCTCATCGCCGCCCAGGTGGCCGACGCCCTCGCCCAGGACGGGCCCGACCTGGACGTGCCCGCCTCCGTGGACCGGGTCACCGAGGTGCTGCTCCTGGACGTCGACTGGCTGCTGGTGAAGACCGACTTCCTGGTGCACGCGGCCCGTGACCCGGCCGTCGCCCAGGCCCTGCTGGACCACCGCGGCCGGCTGCGCGAGGCCGTCGCCGACCGGCTCTCCCGGGCCCGCGGCCACACCGAACTGCCCGCCGTGCTCGGCGGCGCCGACGGCGCCGCCCGCGCGGTGGTCGCGGCCTACGACGGCGTCACCACCCAGCTGCTGCTGGACAGGGACGTCGACGCCGCCCGCGGCTGGCTCAAGCAGCTGCTGACCGCCCTGCTGACCGACGGCGGCGGCGTCCCGACGCGGAAGCCCTAGCAGCAACCGAAGTCGTACAGGTCTTCAGAGGGAAGGACACCGAACGCCATGGACGCGGACGTCATCGTCGTCGGAGCGGGCCTCGCCGGCCTGGTCGCGGCGCACGAACTCACCAGCCGGGGGCGGCGCGTCGCCCTGGTCGACCAGGAGAACGCCGCCAACCTCGGCGGCCAGGCGTTCTGGTCCTTCGGCGGCCTCTTCCTCGTCGACTCGCCCGAACAGCGGCGCCTCGGCATCAAGGACTCCCTCGACCTCGCCTGGAACGACTGGCAGGGCAGCGCCCGGTTCGACCGGGTCGAGGACGAGGACTCCTGGGCGGTGCGCTGGGCCCGCGCCTACGTCGAGTTCGCCGCCGGCGAGAAGCGGTCCTGGCTGCGCGGGCACGGCATCGAACTGCTGCCGACCGTCGGCTGGGCCGAGCGCGGCGACCTCAGGGCGGACGGCCACGGCAACTCCGTACCGCGCTTCCACATCGCCTGGGGCACCGGCACCGGCGTGGTCGAGCCCTTCGTCCGCCACGCCCGGCAGGCCGCCCGGGACGGGCTGCTCACCTTCCACCACCGCCACCGGGTCGACGAACTCGTCGTCGCGGACGGCGCGGCGCGCGGCGTGCGCGGCACCGTGCTCGCCGCGGACGACGCGCCGCGGGGCGTCGCCTCCAGCCGCGAGCGCCTCGGCGACTTCGAGCTGACCGCGCAGGCCGTCGTCGTCACCACCGGAGGCATCGGCGCCGACCACGACATCGTCCGCCGCTACTGGCCCGCCCGGCTGGGCACGCCGCCCGCCGAGATGGTCACCGGCGTCCCCGCCTACGTCGACGGCCGGATGCTCGACATCAGCGCCGAGGCGGGGGTGCGCCTGGCCAACCGGGACCGGATGTGGCACTACACCGAGGGCCTGCAGAACTGGGACCCCGTCTGGCCCGGCCACGGCATCCGCATCCTGCCCGGCCCGTCCTCCATCTGGCTCGACGCCCTCGGCCGCCGCCTGCCCGACCCCTGCCTGCCCGGGTACGACACCCTCAGCACACTCAAGTACCTGCGCACCACCGAGGACATCGCCGGCTACGACCACTCCTGGTTCGTCCTCACCCGCAGGATCGTCGAGAAGGAGTTCGCGCTCTCCGGCTCCGAGCAGAACCCCGACATCACCGCCAAGGACCGCAAGGCCGTGCTGCGCGACCGGCTGCTCGGCAAGGGCGCTCCCGCCCCGGTGCAGGCGTTCCTCGACAAGGGCGCCGACTTCGTGACGGCCGGCACCCTGGAGGGGCTGGTCGAGAAGATGAACGGCCTGACCGGCGAACCGCTGCTGGACGCGGCCGGGGTGCGCCGCCAGATCGAGGCCCGCGACCTGCAGATGGCCAACCCCTACAGCAAGGACGCCCAGGTCCAGGGGATCCGCAACGCCCGCCGCTACATCGGCGACCGCCTCGGCCGGGTGGCCGCGCCGCACCGCATCCTCGACCCGGCCGCAGGTCCCCTGATCGGCGTCCGGCTGCGCGTGCTGACCCGCAAGACGCTCGGCGGCATCCAGACCGACCTCGACTCCCGCGCCCTCGGCTCCGACGGCACCCCGATCGACGGGCTGTACGCGGCGGGCGAGGTGGCCGGCTTCGGCGGCGGCGGCGTCCACGGCTACAACGCCCTGGAGGGCACCTTCCTCGGCGGCTGCCTCTTCTCCGGGCGGGCGGCCGGCCGGGCGGCGGCCCGGCAGACGGCCTGACGCCTGCTGACCTGCCCTCGCGGGCCGACTCCCCGAGGCCGCCGAGCAGTTCGGCGGCCTCGGGCGTCCCGGCACCCCCGATCCGGGCCATCGGACCGCGACGCGGCACGACTTGACCGGAAAGAGGGCGAAACCGGTCCACCGTATGCATAGTCTGTGCGCGAAACGATCATCAGCCACCCCCTAGGCTTTGAGGAGTGCCCGTGACGCCACCGCGCAGACAGGCCCCCATAGGACGTACCGCAGTCCTCCGCCGCGAGGCGGTCCTCGCCACCGTCCCCGTCGCCGTCGCGGCGCTGCTCGGGGCCGCGGGACCCGCGGCGGCCGGCACGACGGGCGCGGCCGGCGCGGGCGACCCCTACTTCCCGCTCAGCGGCAACGGTGGATACCACGTCAGCCACTACGACCTGACGCTCGGTTACGACACCGCCACCCGCCACCTCGACGGCAAGGCCGTGCTCACCGCCCGCGCCACCCAGAAGCTCACCCGCTTCGACCTCGACCTCAAGGGCCTGAAGGTCACCGGCGTCACCGTCGACCGCACGGCCGCCGCCTTCCGGCGCAGCGGCCAGGAACTCGTGGTGACCCCCCGTCACACCCTGCGCGACGGGCAGGTGTTCCGCGTCACCGTCACCTACCGCGGCACGCCGAAGCCGGTCACCGACCCGGACGGCTCCGCCGACGGCTGGATCCCCACCGACGACGGCGCGTTCGTCGCGGGCGAACCGCAGGGCGCCATGACCTGGTTCCCGGCGAACAACCACCCCAAGGACAAGTCGTCGTACGACTTCACCCTGACCGTCCCGAAGGGACGCACCGCCGTCGCCAACGGCGTGCTGCGCTCCGAGCGCACCGCCCACGGCCGCACCACCTTCCGCTGGCACCAGGCCGAGCCGATGGCCGCCTACCTGGCCACCGCCACCATCGGCAAGTTCCAGGTCGAGCGGTACACCACCCGCGACGGCGTCCAGGTGTACAACGCCGTCGACGCGCGCGAGGCCCGCGCGGCCGCGCCCGTGCTGAAGAAGCTGCCCTCCGTCCTCGACTGGGAGAGCAAGCTGTTCGGGCCCTACCCGTTCCGCGCCGCCGGCTCGATCGTCGACCACGCACCGGACGTCGGCTACGCCCTGGAGACCCAGAGCCGGCCCGTGTACGACAGGGCGCCCGACCTGAGCACCCTCGTGCACGAGAACGCCCACCAGTGGTTCGGCGACTCCGTCTCGCTGACCACCTGGAAGGACATCTGGCTCAACGAGGGCTTCGCCACCTACGCCGAGTGGCTCTACGCCGAGCAGCACGGCGGCGACAGCGCGCAGAAGACCTTCGACGCCCTCTACGCCCGCCCCGCGAGCGACCACCTGTGGGCGTTCCCGCCCGGCGACCCCGGCAGCGGCGCCAACATCTTCGACACGCCCGTCTACGCGCGCGGCGCGATGACCCTGCACGAGGTGCGCAAGGCCGTCGGCGACACGGACTTCTTCCGGATCCTGCGTGCCTGGGCGACCGCCCACCGGGCCGGGCACGGCACGACGGCCCAGTTCGTCAAGCTGGCCGAGCACGTCTCCGGCAAGGACCTGGACGCCCTGTTCCACACCTGGCTGAACACGAAGGGCAAGCCGAGTCAGGCCTAGAACCTGACAGGTTCCACACATGAGTCGGCCAGAGTCCGACGCATGATCCAGCGCAGAACCGCCGTCGCTCTCCTCGCCTCCCCGCTGCTGCTCACCGGCTGCGGCGGCGGAGCCGAGGCGACCGGGCGCCGGCCCACCGCCACCGGCCGGGCGACGGCGGCCGCTCCCGCGCCCCGGACCACGGCGCAGGTAGCGCCGCGGGGCATACCCGGCCTCGGACCCGCGACGACGGCCGCGATACCCGCGCGCTGCCGGCAGGCCGTCGTCGTCACCGGACGCGGCCGGAACTCCCCGCTCTGCACGGTCGTTCTGCACCGGCGCACGGAGGCCGGCTGGCACGCCGGCCACGCCTGGTTCGGGCACAACGCGCTGCGCGGCTGGACCACCCACCACCTGGCCGGCGACCTGCGCTCACCGGCCGGCGTCCACACCCTCAGCGACGCCGGCGGCCTGCTCCCCGACCCCGGCAGCCGGCTCCCGTACCACCACTCCGCCGGCTTCGCCTCGCCCGGCACCGGCTTCCACGGCGAACCCCTCGCCGGATCCTTCGACCACGTCATCGCCGTCGACTACACCCGCGAGCCCGGCACCTCCCCCCTGGACTGGACCCGCCCGCTCGGCCCCCGCCGCGGCGGCGGCGTCTGGCTGCACGTCGACCACGGCGGCCCCACGCACGGCTGCGTCAGCGTCGCCCGGGCCCACATGAGGGAACTCCTGCGCACCCTCGACCCCCGGCACCATCCGGTGGCCGTCATGGGAGACGCCGACCTGCTCGCCCGCTGACGCCCTTAGGATCCGAACTCGTGTGCGCACATGTGCTGGTCGCCGAGGACGACGAGAAGCAGGCCGAACTCATCCGCCGCTCCCTGCTGGCCGAGGGGCACACCGCCACCGTGGTGCACGACGGCGCCGCCGCGCTCGACGCCGCCCGCCGGCTCGGACCCGACCTGGTCGTGCTCGACCTCATGCTCCCGGTCGTCGACGGCTTCGGCGTGTGCCGGGTGCTGCGCGACGGCGAGGACCCCGGCATCCCCGTGGTCATGCTCACCGCCCGCTCCGCGGAGGACGACGTGCTGCTCGGCCTCGAACTGGGCGCCGACGACTACCTGACCAAGCCGTACAGCCCGCGCGAGCTGATGGCCCGCATCCGCACCGTGCTCAGGCGCAGCGGCCGCGGCACGGACGCCCGGGGCGGAGACCCGGTGGTGCGGGCCGCCGGGATCAGCGTCGACCCGGTGCGGCACGAGGTGCGCCGCGCGGGCGAGCCGGTGGAGTGCACGCCCGCCGAGTTCCAGATCCTGCCGGCCATGGCGGGGGAGCCGGACCGGGTCTTCACCAGACGGCAGTTGCTGCGGTGCACCCGCGGCTTCGACCGGGCCTCCACCGAACGGGCCGTCGACGTGCACATCATGAACCTGCGCCGGAAGATCGAGGCCGACCCGCGACGGCCGGTACGCCTGGTGACCGTGTTCGGCGTCGGCTACAAACTGAACGGCGGCCGGGCGTGAGACGCCGGATACCGCTGCGCAAACGGCTGCTCGTCCGGCTGCTCTCCGTCTCCGCCCTCATCGCCGTCTGCTCGGTCGCGGCCACCGCCTGGCTCGCGGTGACGACCACCACCAGTGCCCTGAAGGAGGAGCAGGGCCAGGACCTCGCCGCCGACAACCGCATCCTGGCCACGCTCAGCGGCTACGCGGCCACCCACGCCGACTGGTCGGACGTCCGGCGCACCGTCCGCGGGCTGTCCCGGGCGACCGGCCGGCGGATCGCCCTCACCACCGCCGACCGCACCCCCGTCGCCGACTCCGCGCCGCACGGCACCCCGCTGCCGCCCCGGCCCGCCGCCACCGTCGACCGACCGAGCGGAAGGCCCTGGAGGCGCAGCAGGACCTGGCCCGCCCCTGCATGAAGCGGGCGGTCCTGGACCTCGGTGAACCCTGTTTCTCACCTATGCTGCACCCAGGTGCAGCCCTACATCTCCCCAGCTGCCGAGCTGCTCCTCGACATCGGGGACCAGAACCGTTCATGTGGACTGAGCGGGGTTGAGCCCGGCCAGCCGCGCGCCCCGAACGGTCCTGGGCGCACTGGTCCCTGGCGTACTCAACCCCGGGGCGGCGACATACATCGCGTGCGTGGTCCGACCTGGGAGGCCAGTTCCCTGTGCGAACTGTGAACGTCGTTACAGCCAAAGGCGACAGGGAGGCCCTGAACCGTCACTCCGGTGGAGCAGGGGCCCCGCACGCCGACGCCGTACCTGGCGTCCCAGATCGCACGATCACTTAACCCAGTCGGCTCAGGGCAGCGCAAGTCCGAGAGTTGACCGTCACACGATGGAGTTAGTGTGACTTGACGTACGCATCTTGAGAAGCAGCACCAACCCCTCCCGCTTCGACATGTCCCCGGCCAACAAGGCCAAGGTGGTCGGCGCGGCCGGTCGGTGGAACTGTGGGTGGCGCGCCGCCTGTACGACTACGCGCACCTGCCGCACGAGAAGGGCCCCGGCGTGCGTCCCTGGGTCCTGTCGGGCCGGGAGACGGGCCGGGGCCCGGACAACGAGCCGCTCGTCGTGGACGTGGACCCGCTGTGCCGGATCGCCGACGGCGTGATCGACGAGGCCAGGGCCGAGGTGGCCCGGCAGGAACGCGCGTGGGGGCCGCTGCGCCGCGGTGGACGCTGAGCGGCCCCCGACGGGCTGCGGGTCAGCCGGAACGCGGCCGGGAGCGGGCGCGGCGCCGCAGTGCGCGCCGCTCCAACTCGGTCGTCCCGCCCCAGATGCCGATGCTCTGGTCCGTGTCCATCGCCCAGTCCAGGCACTGCTCCTGAACGGGGCAGCGGGCGCACACCGCCTTCGCGCGCTGGGTCTGCACCTGCGCGGGCCCGGCGGTGCCGATGGGGAAGAACAGATCGGGGTCCTCTTGGCGGCACACGGCATGGTCGCGCCAGTTGTTCATCGATGTCTCCTGCGATCTCAGTCGTCCGTGCCTGTCGAATGGTTGCGTCCGGTTCGGGTGACCGGTCAGGACGGCATGAAACAGCGGAAACCCCACGAGGACGGTGAGACGGCCGGGTGACGGCCGGACGGAGGCCGTCTCCGGTCACTGCTCGCGCAGGCCCCAGGGGGAGTCGTACGCGGTCAGCAGGTCGAGGAACGGACGCGCGGGGAACGCCTCCGGGCCCAGCACGCCCGTGCCCGACCAGGCACCGGTGGCGAGGAGTTCGAGCGCGACGACCGGATTGACCGCGGTCTGCCACACCACCGCCTGGCAGCCGTACTCCGCCATGGACCACTGGTTGTCGACCACGTGGTACAGGTACACCTCGCGGGGCGCCCCGTCCTTCGTGCCGCGCACCCACGTGCCCGCGCAGGTCTTGCCGTGCATCCGCTCGCCCAGCGTGGCCGGATCGGGCAGGCAGGCGGCGACCACGTCCCGCGGCGAGACCCGCACGGGGCCGTCCGGGCCGGGCACCGTCACCGGCGCCGTGCGGTCCAGTCCCAGTCGGTGCAGGGTCTTCAGCGTCTCGATGAACTCCCCGCCCAGCCCGTACTTGAAGGTGACCCGCCGCGCGCCGACCCACCGCGGCACCAGCAGCACCTCCTCGTGCTCGACGTTCACGCACTCCACCGGGCCGATGCCCTCGGGGAAGTCGAACACCTCCGGCTCGCTGAACGGCGCGGTGGTGAACCAGCCGCGCCCCTCCTCGTAGACGACCGGCGGGTTCAGGCACTCCTCGATGGTGGTCCAGATGCTGAAGGAGGGCGCGAAGTCGTAGCCGTCGACGGTGAGGTTCGCGCCGTCGCGGACGCCGATCTCCTCGATCGTGTCGAACAGTTCGTCGGCCGCGTACCGGGCGAACACGTCCGACAGGCCGGGCTCCACGCCCATGCCGACCAGCGCGAGCGCGCCCGCCCGCTCCCACTCCGCGGCCGGCGCGAACTGCTCGTCGCCCAGCTTGACCCCGCACTCCTCGTACGGCCGCTCGGGGTGCGGCCGGGACAGCGACATCGCCATGTCGACATAAGTGGCGCCGGCCGCGCGCGCCGCCCGGAACAGCGGCATGACGAAGCGCGGGTCGGTGGCGTTGAGCAGGACGTCGCAGCCGTGGCCGGAGAGCAGGGCCGCCACCGCCGCCTCGTCGCCCGCGTCCACCCGCGCCGCGCGGAACCGGTCGCCGGCGTCGCCGAGGGCCGCGACCGCCGCCTCGGCCCGGGCCGGGTCGTAGTCGGCGACCACCATCAGGTCGAAGAACGGACGCCGGGCCGCGATCCGGGTGATCGCGGTGCCCACACCGCCGGCTCCCACGAGCAGTACACGCATGATGAAGAACTCCCTGCCTGAGATCTGGGACGAAGAAACGGAACGGATACCTGGCAGGCGCGCCTTGACCCGATACAACGCCGCGGCGTGGCGTAAGGTCAATGGCGTTGGCATAAGGGCCGCTGGCATCAGCCACCGGTTCCCGGGCCCCAGGAAGGATCCGCCGTGCCCAAGCCCGTCGTGCCCGAGGAGCGGCGCCGCCGGCGCCGGCCGACCCGGAGCGGCACCGTGCTGTCCGAGCGGCTGATCGTCGACACCGCGCTGCGGCTGTTGCGCGAGCACGGCAGCAGCGGGCTCACCGCGCGCCGCCTGGGACTCGCCCTGGACTGCGACCCCAGCACCCTGTACCGGTACTTCCGCGGCATGGACGACCTGACCCTGGCCATCGGGGACGCGCTCATCGGGCAGGCGCTGCGCGGGTGGGCGCCGACCGGGCGGTGGCGGGCGGACCTCGAGGCGATCGGGCTGCGCATCCACGCCGCGTACGTGGCGCACCCGCAGGCCGCGCTGCTGACCGCGAGCCGGGTCACCGGCCGCGCGCACGAACTGGCCGCCGACGAGGCGGTGCTGGACGTCCTGCGCCGGGCCGGGTTCCCGCTGCCCGAGACGGTCCGCATCTACCACGCGTTCATCGACCAGACGCTGGCCTTCGCCGCGCTCGACTCCGCCTCCCTGGCCCTGCCGACCGCCTCCCAGCGGGCCGACGAGGACCAGTGGCGCTCGACCTACGCCCGGCTGCCCCGCACGACGCACCCGCGCATCGCCGAGGCGGCCCCGCTGCTGGCCCGCCGCATGCTCACCAGCGCCTACCCGACGGCCCTGGACATGCTGCTGGACAGCGCCGCGACCCGGCTGGAGCAGCCGGGGTGACGGACACCGGGGGCCGCGCCCGGCTCAGTCCCGCAGCGCCTCGCGGGCCGTCGCCGCCACCGCCTCCGCCAGCGCCGCCAGGGCCGGGGAGTCGAGCTTCCACTGCTGCCAGTAGAGGGGGAGGTCCGTCCAGTCGTCGGGGGTGAGCAGGGTGAGCCGGCCCTCGGCGAGGAGGGGGGCCGCCTGGGGCTCCGGGATCATGCCCCAGCCCAGGCCCGCCGCGACCGCGTCGAGGAAGCCCTCCGAGGTGGGCACGTAGTGCCGCAGCGGGCCGGCGGCGGTGCCGCCGAGGTGGCGGACGAACCCGTCCTGGAAGTCGTCCTTGCGGTCGAAGACCACGACGGGCGCCGCGGGCAGGAGAGCGCGCAGGGACCCGTCCAGGTGGCGTTCGGCGAACCCGGGCGCGGCCGCCGGCAGGTAGCGCATCCGGCCGAGCGGGCGGACCGAGCAGCCGGGCACCGGGTCGGGGGAGGAGGTCACGGCGGCCATCACCAGCCCCTCGCGCAGCAGCGCCGCCGTGTGGTCCTCGTCCTCGCGGTGCAGTTCGAAGCAGAGCCCCGGCGCCCGGGTGAGCGCGCCGAGGAACCAGGTCGCCAGCGAGTCCGCGTTCACCGCGACCGACACCCGGGTCGGCTCCCCGGCACCGCTCATCCCGAGCTCGCCGCGCGCGTCCCGCTCCAGCCGGACCAGCTGCCGGGCGAACCGCACCAGCACCTCCCCGGACTCCGTCGGCCGCACCGGCTTGGTGCGCTGCAGCAGCACCCGGCCCGTCCGCTGCTCCAGTGCCTTGATGCGCTGGCTGACCGCGGACGGCGTCAGGTGCAGGGCCGCGGCCGCCGCGTCGAAGGTGCCCTCGTCCACCACGGCCAGCAGGGTGCGCACCTGGTCCAGCGGAAGCTCCGTCATCACGAGAGCTAAGGGTACGTAAGAATCTTTAGCTGTACGAGCGGTGATCGTCCGCTTAGCGTCGAGGACATGAACCACGCCCTGACCGCCGCGGCCGCCGGATTCGGCACCGGCCTCTCCCTGATCGTCGCCATCGGCGCCCAGAACGCCTTCGTCCTGCGCCAGGGGGTGCGCCGCGACGCCGTCCTCGCCGTGGTCGGCATCTGCGCCCTGTCCGACGCGGTCCTCATCGCGCTGGGCGTCGGCGGCGTCGGCGCGGTCGTGGTGGCGTGGCCGGGCGCGGTGCGGGCCGTCGGGCTGGTCGGCGGCGTGTTCCTGCTGTGCTATGGCGCCCTGGCCGCCCGCCGGGTGCTGCGGCCCGGCACCGGCCTCACGACGGACGGCGAGGCGGCCGGCTCCCGCCGCCGCGCGGTCCTGACCTGCCTCGCGATGACCTGGCTCAACCCGCACGTCTACCTGGACACCGTCTTCCTGCTCGGCTCCCTCGCCGCCGACCGCGGCCCGCTGCGCTGGACCTTCGGGCTCGGCGCCGCCCTGGCGAGCCTGTGCTGGTTCGCCGCCCTGGGCTTCGGCGCCCGGCTGCTCGGCCGCCTCCTCGCCCGGCGCTCGGCCTGGCGCGTCCTGGACGGGCTGGTCGCCGTCACGATGCTCGGCCTCGGCGCCCTGCTCGTCAGCGGCGCCTGAGACGAAGGATTCGGTACCCCCGGCCGGTCCTGCCATAGTGATCCCGCATCGAAAGGTGTAAGAACCAACCTCTGCCGACGACCAGGACGCCCGTGGACACCAGCGAGAGCAGCAGCACCGCCCCCGACACCGCCGGTCCGGACGCGCCCGCCCCGCCCCGGCGCGGCTGGCGCCGCTGGGCGATGGACACCCGGCCCCTGCGCATCCCGGCCTACCGGCGCCTGTGGTCGTCGACCGTCGTCACCGCCGTGGGCAGCCAGCTGACCGCCGTCGCCGTCCCCAAGCAGATCTACGACATCACCCACTCCTCGGCCTGGGTCGGCTACGCCAGCCTCGCCGGCCTGGTGCCGATGGTGGTGTTCGCGCTGTGGGGCGGGGCCGTCGCCGACACGGTGGACCGGCGCAGGCTGCTGCTGGTCACCAACTGCGGGATCGCCGTGACCTCGCTGCTGTTCTGGGCGCAGGCCGTCACCGGCCTGGACTCCGTCGCCGTGCTGATGGTGCTGCTCGCCGTGCAGCAGGCGTTCTTCGGCCTGAACTCCCCGGCCCGCAACGCCTCCATCGCCCGCCTCGTGCCCGCGCGGGAACTGCCCGCGGCCAACGCGCTCGGCTCCACCGTGATGCAGACCGGCGCCGTCGCGGGCCCGCTGCTGGCCGGTGTGCTGATCCCGGTCATCGGGCTGCCCGAGCTGTACCTCGTCGACGCGCTCGCCCTGTGCGTCACCGTGTGGGCGGTGTTCCGGCTGCCCGCGATGCCGCCGCTGGGCGACGGGCCGGCCCGCCGGGCCGGGCTGCGGGCGATAGCCGACGGCTTCCGCTACATCTCCGGGCACAAGGTGCTGCTGCTGTCCTTCCTCGCCGACATCGTCGCCATGGTGTTCGGCATGCCCCGCGCGCTGTTCCCGGAGCTGGCCGCGCAGACGTACGCCTCGTGGGGCGAGGGGCTCGCGCTCGGCGTGCTGTTCGCCGGCATCCCGGTCGGCGCGGTGCTCGGCGGTCTGTTCTCCGGTGTCTTCTCCCGGGCGCGCCGGCACGGCTGGATGGTGATCGGCGCGGTGGTCGGCTGGGGGGTCGCCGTCGCCGGGTTCGGGCTGAGCGGGAACCTCTGGGTGGCCGTGGCGTTCCTCGCCGCCGCGGGTGTGGCCGACATGGTCTCCATGGTGTTCCGCGGGGCCATCCTGCTGTCCGCCGCGACCGACGACATGCGCGGCCGGATGCAGGGCGTGTTCACCGTGGTCGTCGTGGGCGGCCCGCGCCTGGCCGACGTCCTGCACGGCACGGCCGGCTCCGCCTTCGGCCCCCGGGCGGCCGTGGCGGCCGGCGGCGCGCTGGTCGTCGCGGTGATGCTGGCGCTCGCCGCCGCGGTCCCGGCGCTGCGCCGCTACCGGATCTGAGGGCGGTCGGCGCCCGGCCTCAGATCAGCCCGGTGCGCCGCCGGATCGCGTACTGGTCCATCAGCTTGCCGCGGGTCGTCTCCAGCCGGTGGGCGAGGATCTCGGCGACCGTCCGCACCAGGGAGAGCCCGAGCAGCGGGTCCTCCACGCACAGTGCCAGCACGGACGGCCCGTCGAACTCGTAGGCGCGTACGTTGCTGAACGCCACCGCGCCGAAGTCCCACTCGTACGGCGGGAAGAGCCAGGACCACCCGAGCATGTCGCCCGCGCCCAGCGTGGCCACGGTGACCCGCTGCCGGGAGGTGACCTGCTGGTCCAGGTGGACCGCGCCCGAGCGGATCACCCAGAAGCGGTCGGCGGTCCCGCCGGGCTCGAAGATCCGGCTGTCCTCCGGGAAGGACACCTCCCTGGCCAGCTCCATCAGCCGCTCGCGCTGGGCCTGCGGCAGGGCGGTCAGCAGTTTTATCGCTTTGGTCATGGCGCGGGGCTCCTCGCCGGCAGCGGTACGGACGCGTCCCTCGATTGCCTCTCGGGTGCTTCCCTAAGCCCATTTCAGCCGCTGCCGCCGTCCGGGGCACCTCGAAGGACGCGGATTCTCCCGGCGGTCCCTCGTGCGGGCATGGAAAAGCCCTGGCTGGACGGGGGAGGCCAGCCAGGGCCGTACGGGGTGGCGAGGGAGGACCGCTCGGATCGACTCCGTCACCGCGTATGGATGAACACTAAACCATTCGGTCGGAGTTCGCCCAATCGTGAGCGGGTCAGGTGACCTGTTTCACTCCCGGCGCGGCCGCGGGCCTGCCGCCCGGGTCGACGATCTCCTCCAGCACCCGCAGCACCGCCTCGTAGGCCCCCGCCCGGACGGACGCCTCGCGCGCCCCGTCCGGATCGGTCGCCGTCAGGCTCTGGGCCCGCTCCCGCCAGGCCCGTTCCTCCTCGGCCGCCCGGTCCCTGCCTCGCCGGATGCGCCGCAACACCTCGTCCGCGTCCACCACTTCGGTCATGGGAACCGGGTACCCGGCCGTCGGGCGGTGATGGCACCGGCAGGGGCGGTGTCCGCCAAACGTGTTTGACGTCACGCAGAGAGGTCAGCCGGAAAAGGAGAACCCGTCAAACCGGGCACGATACAGGGAGGGAAACGGATGCGCGAGACGTATCGGAACGACTCCTCGGCAGACCTGCGGGAACCGTGCCGGACCCTGCCGTCCCGGCCGGCCGACGCCCGCCGGACGGTGCGGCGGGTGGTGCACGAGCGGTGCGCGGCCTGCGCCTACACCTGCGACGCCGGCGCCCTCGAGGACGCCCTGCTGGTCACCTCGGAACTCACCACCAACGCCATCCTGCACGGCGGCGGCATCACCGACTTCGACGTCGACGTCGACGGCGTGGACGTCAGCGTGTCGGTCAGCGACCGCAGCGACGAGCTCCCGGTGGCCGCCGCCCCCGCCGACGACTACGGCCGCTCCCGGCTCGGCGGCCGCGGCTGGCCCATCGTCTGCAGGCTGGCCAGGGACGTCACGGTCGCCGATCTGCCCCGCGGCGGCAAGCGCATCACGGCCGTCGTCCCCCTGCGCTGAGACCCCACGGGCGAAGTTCCGGCAAAACGGCGTTTGCCATCGGGGCGCAGGGGCAGGCGGAATCTTGTGCTTCGGACCGGAGGCGCGCGCCCAGCGGAGATCTGCACTGCTGCTGCGGCCCCCTCCGGCGGGCCCAGGCGGTGTCTCCGCGGCGAACCCTGACAGCACCGTTCGGGCGAGGACCAGGAGCCCCACGTTCCACCCCGCCCTGAAACCCCGTTCAGGAGCGATTCCGCATGCTGACCGACATGTCGACAAGCCGTCCCGGTACGCCCGACAACACCGCCACCGCCCCCGCCGCGCCCCTACGGCGTACCCACGACGACGCTCCCGACACCGCGGCGCTCTTCGCCCGGATGGCGGAGCTGGAGGACGGCCCCGAGCGGGACGCCGTCCGCGACGAACTCGTGACGGCGTGGCTCCCCATGGCCCACCGCATCGCCGGCCGTTTCCGCGACCGCGGCGAGTCCGTGGAGGACCTGCGCCAGGTGGCCGCGCTCGGGCTGGTCAAGGCCATCGACCGCTTCGACCCCTCCCGAGGGGCCTTCGAGAGCTACGCCGTGCCCACCATCACGGGCGAGGTCAAGCGGCACTTCCGGGACCGGATGTGGGCCCTCAGGGTGCCCCGCCGGGTGCAGGAACTGCGCAACCGCGTGCGGGTGGCGCGCCGCGACCTCACCCAGAACCCCGGCAGCCCCGAACCGAGCGCCGCCGACATCGCCGCCCACACCGGCCTCACCGAGGAGGAGGTCGCCGCCGGCATGGAGGCGCTGGAGAGCTTCAGCACCCTCTCCCTGGACGCGGAGCTGTCCAGCGGCGACGACGGGTACAGCCTGGCCGACACCCTGGGCGCGGCCGACTCCTCCTACGACGTCGTGGTCGACCGCGAGGCCGCCAAGGAGGGCCTGCGCCGGCTGCCCGAGCGGGAACGGGCCATCCTCTACATGCGGTTCTTCGAGGACATGACGCAGAGCCGCATCGCCGACAAGCTCGGCATCTCCCAGATGCACGTCTCCCGGCTCATCAGCCGCAGCTGCGCCCGGGTCCGCGACGAGGTGCTGGGGCAGGGGCCCGGTGGCCGGGGCGCCCTGTGAGCCCGAGCCCCGGACCGAGGAGCCTGCCCGCATGCTGATGCCCTCTCCCGCCGTCCTGCGCGGGCTCGTCGAGGAGTACGAGACGCTGCTCGCCGAGGAGACCCTCGCCGGAGCGGCGGAGCCGAGCCCGCGCCTGCGGGACCTCGGCTACACCCTGTGCGTGTCCACCGGCACTCGGGAGATACGCGGCGCCCTGGCGGCGGCCCGCGCCCACCTGGCCACGACGGCATCCGCGCCGGCCCCCCCGGCCGCGCCCCGGTCCGATCCGCCGGCCGACCGGCCCGGGCCCGCCACCGCCTCGGTCATCGCGCTGCGTCCCGGTGGGCACCTCGCGACGCCGGCCGCCGAGGCGCCCCTGGCGGCAGGCGG
>NZ_KQ948852.1:0-11624 GCF_001514215.1 Streptomyces bungoensis | reverse complement strand
TTCGCCGGCTCCGGCGCCATCCCGAGCGGCCGGGCCAGACCCGCCACCGTCTCGTCCAGGCGCTGGAGGTGGCGCAGCACCCGGTCCGTCACCCGCCCGTAGCGCGGGGTGCGCAGGGTGCCCGGCTCCAGGAGGGACGCGATGCTGGGGCCGGACTCCACGGTGTCCGTGGAGCGGGGATCGCGGACGTGCGCCGCGATCGCGTCGATGTTGTGCACGATCCGCCCGCAGACGGTGCGCAGCCGCGGGTCGGCGGCGATCGACGGGTGCGTCGGCAGCAGTTCGGCGGTGGCCGCCAGCGACCGCCCGTGGTAGGCGCAGGTCTCCAGCAGCGCCACCACGTAGCGGGCCGTGTCGCGGCGGGAGCGCAGCGGGCTGATCGGATGGGTCAGCGGCTGGGTGGCACCCCGCAGGTCGGCCAGCGCCTGGTCCAGTTCGCGGGCCTTCTCCACCAGGTCGGCCGGCGCCCCGCCGCTGAGCTGGTCCACCGCGGCCCGGGTGACGTCCGCCAGCTTGTCGAGGACGCCGGCCAGGAGCTCGTTGGTGCGCCGGTCGGTGTGCACCGGCAGCACCACCGCCGCCGCGAACACCCCGCACGCCGCGCCCAGCGCCGTCTCCTCCACCCGCAGCAGCAGCACCGCCGGGCTGTAGGTGTTCAGCAGCGTGTACAGCAGCCCCAGCATCGCCGTCACGAAGAACGACATCAGCGTGTACGACAGCGGCGCGGTGTAGAACATCGCGAAGATGAACACCAGCACCAGGGCGAACGCCGTCCAGGTGTGGTTGCCCACCAGCCCGGCGAGGCCGATGCCTGCCACGACACCGAACACGGTGCCCAGCAGCCGCCGGTAGCCCTTGACCAGGATCTCGCCGGTGGACGCGGTGTTGATGAACACGATCCAGCAGGTCAGCACCGCCCAGTACCAGCGCTGCGCGGACAGCAGCTCACCGCCGGCGATGGCCAGGGACGAGCCGACGGCCACCTGCACCGCCGCCCGGGTGGTGGGCCGCCGCAGACCGGACGGCTGCGGCTCCGTCGGCTCGGCCTCCTCGCTGCTCTCGATGGCCGCGTTCTCCGCGTCCAGCTCCTCGCGCGAGCGGGCCGTGGCCGGGGAGTCGTCGGACTCGTCCTGCGGCCCGTCGAGGGCGAGGCGCAGGCCCATGACGGCGCGCGCGGCCTCACCGAGACCGCGGAACACGTCCTGCACGGCGGGGGAGGCCTGCGGCAGGTTCTCCTCGTCGCGGTAGCCGAGCAGCCGGTTGCGCACGTGCGCCAGCGCCGTCCCGGACGCCTCGCCCATCGGCCGCAGCACCAGCAGGCGCAGCGCCCCGAGGTCCCGCCGCAGCACGGCCGTCGCCTCGTCCCGTACCGGCAGCTCCCCGCCGGCGGGCAGGACGGCGCCGGGCAGGTGCAAAGTGAGGGTGTCCGTCCGTTCGGCGCTGCGCGCGGTGAGCAGCAGCAGGCCGAGCCGCTCCGCGGCGATCTCGGCGTCCGCGATCCGGCGCTGCACCAGCCGCGCGGTCGCCTCGTCCGCGGTGCCGTCCTCGAGCCGGCCCTGGATCATCAGCGCCGTCTCGTGCAGCCGCGCGGTGCCGGTGCGGACGTCCTCGAGGATCTCGCCCACCCCGTCGGGGCCGGCGTCCAGCAGCTCGATGTGGGTGGCGAGCAGCTGCCCGAGGCGGGCCCGGAACGCCCACCGGAGCCGGTCCAGGGTGCCGGCCGGGGTCTGCGGGAGCAGGACGAAGCGGGCGGTGGCGCTGCACGCGAACGCCACGATGAGCACACCGCACAGGGCGGGCAGCATCGCGGCGGTGGCGTGCACGAACAGCGAAAGGAAGTAGACCTGGAAGCCGATCAGGCCCAGGGCGGTGCCGCGGTCGCCGAACCGGCGGCTGTAGACCGCGCAGAAGATGAGGACGACGAACGACAGGTCGCCCACGACGACCCACTGGTTCAGCACCGCGCTCAGCGACACCGCGGCGAGCGCCACCGGCAGCCCCAGCGCGAGGGTGACGGCCTGCCGCGAGCGCTGCTTCTCCCGGATGGCGAACGTCGCGACCATCGCGGCCATGGAGCCCGCCACCAACTGCGGCACCGGCATCCGCAGCACCGCCAGCACGGCCAGGGTGAGCGCGATGGCGGTGACGGTGCGCAGGCCCGCGGTGAGCCGCAGCAGCCCGGGATCGGACGCCGCCAGCCGGTCCCGCATCCGTGCCCAGCCCGACCGAACCGCTTCCCTCACGCCGCCGCGCTCTCTCCCGTTGCCGAAATACGATCTTCGACCCAGCATGGCACGACGGCCGGTCACCCGGCCGTCGTGCCCCATGGCCGGCGGGGCCGCGTCACATCACAGGCTCCCGGCGGTCCGGCCCTCCACCCGCTCCCGGACCTCTTCCGGCGTCAGATAGGAGTCGGTGTACTCGAAGTCCTTCAGCCGGGCCGGCTTGCGCGCCTGGAAGCCGGTTCGGACGAAATCGTCGCCCGCGACCGCGTTCAGCAGCCAGTTGGTCATCACCCGGGTCTTGGCGACGTTGGTGCGCAGCGCCGACCAGTGGTAGCCGCGGGCCACCACCTGGGCGGGCAGCCCGCGCAGTTCGACGCCCAGCGGCTTGGACACCGCGTCCTTGCCGCCGAGGTCGACGACCAGACCGAGGTCCTTGTGCTCGTACCGCTGCAGGGACTGGCCCCGCAGCGCCGCCATGACGTTGTCGGCGACCTTCTTGCCCTGCCGCATGGCGTGCTGCGCGGTGGGCGGGCAGACCGCGCCGTCGCCCTTGGCCAGGTCCGGCACGGCGGCCGAGTCGCCGAGCGCGAACACCCCGTCGTGGCCCGGCAGGCACAGCTCGGAGGTCACCGCCAGGCGGCCCTTGACGGTCTCCGCGCCCAGCGTGGCGATCAGCGGGCTCGCGACCACGCCGGCCGTCCAGATCAAGGTGTGGGTCGGCACCACCCGGCCGTCGGTGAAGGTGACCTCCTCCGGGCTCGCCTTGGCGATCGACACACCGAGCGACACCTCGATCCCGCGCCGTTTGAGGATCTCCTGCGCGCTGCGGCCGAGCTTGTCGCCCAGCTCCGGCATCAGCTTGGGCGCGATGTCGATCAGGTGCCACTTGATCAGGCCGGGGTCCAGGCGCGGGTAGCGCTGGACGGCCGCGTGCGTGAGCCGCTGCAGACAGGCCGCGGTCTCGGTGCCGGCGTAGCCGCCGCCGACCACCACGAACTGCAGCCGCGCGGCCCGCTCGGCGGGGTCGTCGCTGGCGTCCGCGAGGTCCAACTGGGAGATGACGTGGTCGCGGATGTACGCGGCCTCGGCGAGGGTCTTCATCCCGAAGGCGTGCTCGGTGAGCCCGGGGATGTCGAAGGTGCGGGTCACGCTGCCCGGTGCCAGCACGATGTAGTCGTAGCGCTCGTTGACGATCTTGTCGGTGATGGTGCGGATCACGCACACCTTGGACTTCAGGTCCACACCGATCGCGCCGCCCGGGATGATCCGGGTGCGGTACTTGCGGCTGCGGCGCAGGCTCAGGGCGATCGACTGCGGTGTGAGCACGCCGGAGGCGACCTGGGGCAGCAGGGGGAGGTAGAGCTGGTAGGCGAACGGCGTCACCAGAGTGACGTCGGCCTCGTCCGGGGCGAGTTTCCGCTCCAGGCGGCGGACGCACTCGACTCCTGCGAAGCCTGCACCCACCACCAGGATCCTGGGTCGTGTCACGGTGTCCATCCCTTTCTGCGGCTCCAGGCGGTCCGACTGGACGCCGTTCGCATGCCCCGGATCGCCGCATCGATCCCACCGTGCCCCGTGCCGTCCCCCCGGCCGGACTGCGGCAGGCGGGCGGACGCGTGGGCACCGGCATGCCCGTGTCCAGGACGGAGTAACCCGATCGCCCCCGGCTACACGTGGTGTCACCAGGGCAGGAACACGTGGATGTCCTTCCCGCGGTCGCCGACGACCACGCTGACCTGGGTGCACAGCGTGTGCACGAGGTGCCAGCCGATCCCGCCGCCGCCCGCGTCCGGATGGAACGGCCGCGGCTCGGGCCGGGTGGTGCTGGTGTCGTGCATCGTCACGTGCACACCGTCGAAGGTGCGGCGCATCCGCAGGGCGAAGGGCCCGGGGGCGTACTGGATGGCATTGGCGGCCAGCTCCGTGACGACCAGCAGGATGTCGTCCCAGTACTCCGGCGCGCCCGGCGGCGCGTCGCCGGCCAGCACACACAGGAAGTCCTCCGCGGCCAGCCGCGCGCCCGTGACGTTGCGCAGCTCACCCGGGAAGGAGAACGTACGTTCGTACCTCTCCTCCGAGGGTGAGTCGTCCCAACGCGGCTCCGTCGTCATCTCGCATTCCCCGGCCCCGTCGCCGCGCCGGGGCCGGCGGCCCCTCGCGACCAGGGCGGTCGTCGTTTCTGCTGATCACTTCAAGCTGCGGGTTCCCACAGCCGGGACGGGTAACCGTCCGTAACCTCCTAGCGGAAGACGTTGTCCGGCTCGTCCCAGTCGGCCGGCTCCTCCGGACCCGGCCGCCGGGCCGCGCGGGAACGGGCCTCGTACATCGCGTCGATCTCGGCGGCGTAGTGCCGCACGATCGCGTCCCGGCGCAGCTTCATGGACGGCGTCAGCAGACCGTTGTCCGGGGCGAACGGCTCTTGCAGGACACGGTAGACCCTGATGGACTCCGCGCGGGACACCGCACTGTTGGCCGAGGCCACGGCCCGGGTGATCTCCTCCCTGAGCGCGTTCTCCTCCCGGGTCTCCCGGCCCGGCGACTCGCCCTGCAGCGCCAGGGCGAGCCGCCAGTGCGCGAGGAAGTCCGGGTCCAGGGTGATCAGCGCGCCCACGCAGGGCCGGTCGTCGCCGACCACCACCGCCTGGTGCACCAGCGGGTGCAGGCGCAGCCGCTGCTCCAGCGGCGCCGGCGCCACGCTCTTGCCGCCGCTGGTCACGATGACGTCCTTCTTGCGCCCGGTGATCGTCAGATAGCCCTCGGAGTCCAGGTGCCCGATGTCCCCGGTGGCCAGCCAGCCGCCGCGCACCGCGGCCCGGGTCCGCGCCTCGTCGCTGATGTAGCCCTGGAACACCGACGGGCCGCGCACCAGGATCTCCCCGTCGTCGGCCACCTGGACGTCGGTCCCGGGCAGCGGCCGCCCCACGGTGCCGGACTTCTCCCGGCCCAGCGGCTGCATGGTGATCCCGCCGGAGGTCTCCGTCAGCCCGTAGCCGTCGTGCACGTACAGGCCGATGCCCTCGAAGAACAGGGAGAGCTCCCGGCTGAGCGCGGAGCCGCCCGAGGTGCCCCGCACGACCCGCCCGCCGAGCGCGCCCCGCAGCCTGCGGTACACCGTCCGCTCGTACACCGCGTGCTGGAGCCTGAGGTCGAAGCCCGGGCCCGGACCGAGACCGAGCCTGCGGCGCTCCTCGGCCCCGGCGAAGTCCCGCGCTGTCTGCGCCGCCCGCTCGAACAGCGCCCCCCGGCCCGCCTCCTGAGCCCGGCGCAGGAACGTCTTGTACAGCTTCTCGAACACCGACGGCACGCCGTAGAGGTACGTCGGCCGGAAGGTCTGCAGCGCCGACGCCAGCGCATCCTGGCCCATGTCCGGTTCGTGCCCCATCAGCAGCCCGCCGCGCAGGCACGTCAACATGATCATGATGCCGTACACGTGCGAGAACGGCAGGAAGACCAGCACGGACGGCTGCTCGCCGGGCGGCGCCGCGGTGTGGGCCCAGCCGGCCAGCAGGGTGTCGCAAGGGTAGGCCAGGCTGCGGTGGCTGAGCGCGCAGCCCAGCGGGCGGCCCGAGGTGCCGGAGGTGTAGGCGATCACCGCGGTCGAGTCGGGCAGCACGATCCGGCGCAGCGACTCCACCGTGGTCAGCGGGATCAGCGCGCCCTGCCGGGCGAGCTGCGCCGGCGCGCCCGCGTCCAGTTGCCAGACGTGCTTGAGCCGGGGCAGCAGCGCGCAGACCGTGCCCACGGTCATCGCGCCCTGCTCGTCCTCCACCACCACGGCCACGCAGCCGGCGTCCCGCAGGATCCATTCCACCTGTTCCCGGGAGGACGTCGGGTGGATCGGCACGACCTCCGCGCCGACGGTCCACAGCGCGACGGCGAACAGCGTCCACTCGTAGCGGGTCCGGGCCATCAGGGCCACCCGGTGGCCCGGGGATATCCTCGCGGCGATCAGGCCCTTGGCCAGGTCCACCACCTCGTCCCGCAGCTCCACCGCCGTCACCTCCTCCCAGGCGCCGGACGCCGGGTCCGGGCGGCGGGCGAGGACGGGCAGGGTCGGCATCCGCTCCGCGTTCTCGAAGACGCGGTCCGCGAGGCCGCCGGTCAGGGGCGGAACGGCTGCTGGAGCGAGGGCGACGTCGCGCATGCGCTGCTCCCGGGGTGTACAGAGGGTGACTTCGCCGGTCGGCTCGGTTGCGGCGATGCTCGAATCTAGCCCAGCGAAGCGGTCTCGGTGCCCGGAACAGGTAAGTCGTGATCGGCTGATGATCCGGCCGTGTCCGGGGGACTCGGAGTGCATGACTCACGTGAACCCCGATCCGGAGCCCGAGCGGACCACCGGCCTGGAACCGGGCGGCTCGGTCCCGCCCGGTGAGACGCCGCCCGCCGAGAGCAGCATGCCCGAGGCCGGGCCGCGGCAGCCGCAGGACCGGACCGCCGGCTGGGCCAAGGCGCCACTGACGCTGATCCTGCTCGTGGTCGCCCTGGTGGCGCTGGGCTTCCTGGCGTACGCCCTCGCCCTGATCCTCTAGCCGCCGGCGACGACCGGCTGGGGCGACCGGGCGGCTCGGGCCGGTCAGCCCTGGGTGCGGCGCACGCACTCGGTGACGACGTCGCGGAAGCTGCCGGTGCGCTCCAGCATCCGCCGCTGCTCGTGGGCGCCGTTGCCGCGCCGCAGCAGCCCGGTCACGGCCTCCTCCACGTTCCGGGCGTCGCCGCTCTCGGTGAGCGCGTCCCCGGTGTGGTCCAGCAGCGAGCGCAGGACGGCGGGAGCCGGCCGGGGCCGCATGGTCGCCGGGTCGAGCAGATCCCCGTCCAGGCCCGACCGGGCGGCCTGCCAGGCGGCGAGGCGGAGCACGCTCACACTGTGGTCGGGCGCGGGACGGTCCGCCCGCCAGTCCCGTGCGGCCGTGTCCACCAGGGCCCGGGTCAGTGTGGCGATCAGCGCGGCGGTCTCCGCGCACAGGCACACGTCCGACACCCGGATCTCGACCGTGGGGTAGCGGGCGGACAGGCGCGCGTCGAAGTAGACCATCGCCTCGTCCAGGATGGCGCCGGTGGCCACCATGTCCGCCACCCGCCGGTGGTACCGCTCGGCGGACCCGAACAGCTCGGTCGGCCCGGCCGACGGCCAGCGCCCCCAGACCCGCGTGCGGTAGCTGTCGTAGCCGGTGTCGCGGCCCTGCCAGAAGGGGGAGTTGGCGCTGATCGCGTTGAGGACCGGCAGCCACGGGCGCAGCCGGTCCAGGACCGCCACGCCCTCCTCCTCCGACTCCACTGAAACATGTACATGACAGCCGCAGGCCAGCTGGTCCCGGGTCCCGATGCCGTACCGGTCGGCCAGCCACTGGTAGCGCTCGTTCATGGTGAGGGAGGGGCTGACCGGGAGCGGCGAGGTGGCGAGCGCGGCGACCGCGCAGCCGATCTGCCCCGCGTGCCGGGCGGCCTCCTTGCGGCAGCGCACGATCTCGTCGGCCAGAGCCGCCATGTCCGCCTGCGGATGCGTGGCGAACTCCAGCATCTGCCCGAACAGCTCCTTCTCGAAGACGTCCTGTCCGGGGTCGTCCTGCTCGGCACGCGCGAGCACGGCAGCCGCGAGCGCCTTCGGGTCGCCGCTGTCCGGATCGACGAGGAGGAGCTCCTCCTCCACTCCGACGGTGCGCACTGCTGCCGCCCTTCTCTTCCTGCCCCGCGGGGCAGTCGCGAGTCCGATACGACCCCGACTGCCCCCCGGGCGGCCGCCGACACCTGCCGGGTCAGCGCACCGGCGTGAACCAGACAGTGGCCAGCGGCGGGAGCGTGAGCCGCAGAGATCCGTCCTCGGGCTTCAGCGCCCCGGGCGCGCCGGCCGCGACGCCGCCGCCGCCGTAGCGGACGTCGTCGGTGTTCAGCGCCTCCTCCCAGGCGGGGATCTCCTGCGGGATCCACAGCCGGTAGTCCTGGCGGACGACGGGGGAGAGGTTCGACACCGACAGCAGCGGCGAGCCCGCGCCGTCGTAGCGCAGGAAGGCGAAGACGTTGTCGTCGGCCGCGTCGCCCAGCACCCAGCGGAAGCCGCCCGGATCGGTGTCGCGCTGCCACAGCGCCGGGGTGGCCCGGTAGCACCGGTTCAGGTCCCGGACCAGCTCCCGCACGCCCCGGTGGTCCCCGGCCGCGCAGTACTCCGGGTCCAGCAGCCACCACTCGGGCCCGTGCTCGGCGGACCACTCGCCGCCCTGCGCGAACTCCTGCCCCATGAACAACAGCTGCTTGCCGGGGTGCGCCCACATGTAGGCCAGGTAGGCGCGGTGGTTGGCGCGCCGCTGCCACCAGTCGCCCGGCATCTTGGACACCAGCGCCTGCTTGCCGTGCACGACCTCGTCGTGGGAGATCGGCAGGACGTAGTTCTCGCTGTAGGCGTACACCATCGAGAAGGTCATCTCGTTGTGGTGGTACTTGCGGTGCACCGGCTCCTTCTGGATGTACTCCAGGGAGTCGTGCATCCAGCCCATGTTCCACTTCAGCCCGAAGCCGAGCCCGCCGCCGTCCGTCGGCCGGGTCACGCCGTCCCAGGCGGTGGACTCCTCGGCGATGGTCACCACGCCCGGGCAGCGCCGGTACACGGTGGCGTTCATCTCCTGCAGGAAGGCGACCGCGTCCAGGTCCTCGCGCCCGCCGAAGACGTTCGGCTCCCACTGCCCGGAGTCGCGCGAGTAGTCCAGGTACAGCATCGAGGCGACCGCGTCGACGCGCAGCCCGTCGATGTGGAACTCCTCGCACCAGTACACCGCGTTGGCGACCAGGAAGTTGCGCACCTCGGTGCGCCCGTAGTCGAACTCGTACGTCCCCCAGTCCGGGTGCTCGGCCCGCACGGGGTTCCCGGGCTCGTACAGCGCGTCCCCGTCGAAGCGGGCCAGCGCCCAGTCGTCCTTCGGGAAGTGCGCCGGCACCCAGTCCATGATCACGCCGATCCCGGCCCGGTGGCAGGCGTCGACGAAGAACCGGAAGTCGTCCGGGGAGCCGAGCCCGGGCATCGGCGCGTAGTAGGAGGTGACCTGGTAGCCCCAGGAGCCGCTGAAGGGGTGCGCCGCCACCGGCATCAGCTCCACGTGCGTGAAGCCCATCTCCTTGACGTAGGCGGGCAGCTCCTCGGCGAGCTGCCGGTACGTCAGACCCGGTCGCCAGGAAGGCAGATGGACCTCGTACACCGAGAACGGCGCCTCGTGCACCGGGGTGTCGCCGCGGTGCGCCATCCACTCGGCGTCGCCCCACTCGTAGTGCGAGGCCGTCACGACCGACGCCGTGTCCGGCGGGATCTCCGCGCCCCGCGCCATCGGGTCGGCCTTGAGGAACCGGTGGCCGTACCGGGAGGTGACGTGGAACTTGTACCGGGTGCCCTCGCCGACCCCCGGCAGGAACAGCTCCCAGACGCCGGACGCGCCCAGCGAGCGCATCGGGTACTGCGTGCCGTCCCAGTACGTGAAGTCCCCGGCGACCCCGACCCCTTGGGCGTTCGGCGCCCACACGGTGAAGCGGGTGCCGGTCACGCCCTGGTGGGTCATGACGTGCGCGCCGAGCGCCTGCCACAGCTGCTCGTGCCGGCCCTCGCGGATCAGGTGCAGGTCCAGCTCGCCGAGCGCGGGCAGGAAGCGGTACGGATCCGCCACCTCCTGCTCGCCGTCGTCGTAGCCCAGCAGCAGCGTGTACGCGGGAATCTCCGCGTACGGCAGGACGGCGGCGAACAGCCCGCCGCCCTCGGAGGTGAGCGTGTTGCGCATCCCGTCGACCACCACGCTGACCGAGCGGGCGCCCGGCCGCAGCGCCCGGAACAGGGTCCCTCCCGGGACCGGGTGGGCGCCCAGCAGGGCGTGCGGGTCGTGGTGCGCCCCGCTCAGCAGGCGGCCGCGGTCGGCGTCGGCGAGCGGCGGGGTCACGGGGGAGGCCGGTCCCGCGGACTCGGGACGCGTGGTGTCGCGCAGTGCCATGACCTCAGCCTCCCCACACGGCGAGCCGCTTGATCGCGGCCATGGGAACCGGCAGCCAGTCCGGTCGGTGTCTCGCCTCGTACAGCACCTCGTACACCGCCCTGTCCGTTTCGTGCGCGCGCAGCAGCGCGTGCTTCTTGCGTGGATCCCACCCCGCCCGGGCCGCGTAGCCCGCGCAGAACGCCTCCCGGCAGCGGCGCGCCCACTCCGGCCGCCAGGGGCGGCGCTGACGCGCCGCGTAGTCGAAGGAGCGCAGCATCCCGGCCACGTCCCGCACCGGGGACTGCTCGGTCCGCCGCTCGGCGAGCGGCCGGGACGGTTCGCCCTCGAAGTCGATGACGAACCAGTCCCGCCCGGCCCGCAGCACCTGCCCGAGGTGCAGGTCGCCGTGGATGCGCTGGGCGGGCGGCCCGGTGTCGCACGTGGCCAGCGCGCCGAACGCGGCCCGCAGCCCCGGGACGAAGGGCCGCAGCGCGGGTACCGCGTGCGCGGCGGCGTCCAGCCGCGCCGACATCGCCCCGGCCGTGCGCCCGCTCTCGCCCCGCCCGGCCGGCGGGAAGGCCCCGGCCAGCGCGAGGTGCACCTCGGCCGTGGCCCGGCCCAGCTCCCGGGCCTCGGCGGTGAAGTCGTCGCCCGCTGCGAGCGCCCGCAGGGCGAGTGTCCAGCCGTCGCTGGCGTCGGGCAGGAACGGCTGCAGCACGCCCAGCGTGGCCGGGCGGGGAGCGGTCGTGCTGAACCAGGCCACCGGCGCCGGCACCCGCGCACAGCCCTGCGCGGCGAGCGCGACCGGTACCTCCAGGTCGGGGTTGACGCCCGGCTGGATGCGGCGGAACAGCTTCAGGATGTACGCGTCGCCGTACACGATCGAGGAGTTGGACTGCTCGGCGTCCAGCAACCGCGGCGGGAGCCCGCCCGGCAGGTGGACGGCAGGGTCCGCCTCGAAGCGCAGCGGGCCCGCCGTGCCGGGCTGCCGCAGCCGCTCCAGCAGCAGATGGGCCGAGCGCGGGTCGTGCAGCGCGTCGTACACCGCGTACCCGGCCAGCGGGCCCTGCTCGGCCCGGCCGAGGTACGCCCGCTCCAGGCGCGGGGCCGGCCGCTCGCGCAGGCCGAGCAGCAGCTGGTAGCAGTCGCCGGGCGGGGGAGTGCCGCCCGGCGCGGGCACCGGCACGTGCGCCGCGTGGACCAGCAGGTGCAGACACCCCGGGAACAGCTCGGTCACGGACAGCACCGACAGGTCGGTGACGGGCCGGTCCTTGCCCGCGAACCAGCGCTGCTTCGGCAGCCATTCGCGCAGCAGTCCGCCCAGCGAGGCCAGCGGCCGGTCGACGCCGGCCGCTGTTCTCGGCCGGAGGGTGATGGTCTTCGGCATGGTGACGCGTCCTTTCCTCGGCGCGGTCGCTCAGCGGCGGCGGCCGATGCGGGATGCGACTCGGGTGAG
>NZ_KQ948851.1:898183-1011152 GCF_001514215.1 Streptomyces bungoensis | reverse complement strand
AACCGGCCCTGACCATGGGCGCGGACGTGCCCGGTCTCGACCCGTCCACCACGGCCCTCGTCGCCGCCTACCGCAACCTCAGGAAGTGAACTGACAATGCAGCTCGGTCTCATCGGTCTCGGCAAGATGGGCGGCAACATGCGCGAGCGGATCCGCCGCGCCGGCCACGACGTCATCGGCTACGACCGCAACCCCGACGTCTCCGACGTCAAGTCCCTCGCCGAACTGGTCGAGAAGCTGGACGCACCGCGCCACGTCTGGGTGATGGTCCCGGCGGGCACCGCCACCCAGACCGTCGTCGACGAGCTGGGGGACCTGCTGTCCCCGGGCGACACGGTGATCGACGGCGGCAACTCCCGCTGGACGGACGACGAGAAGCACGCCGCCGCGCTCGGCATCAAGGGCATCGGCTTCGTCGACGCCGGCGTCTCCGGCGGCGTGTGGGGCCTGCAGAACGGCTACGCCCTCATGGTCGGCGGCGACAAGGAGCACGTGGACCGGCTGCGGCCGATCTTCGACGCGCTCAAGCCCGAGGGCCCGTACGGCTACGTCCACGCGGGCCGCGTCGGCGCCGGGCACTTCTCCAAGATGGTCCACAACGGCATCGAGTACGCCATGATGCAGGCCTACGCCGAGGGCTGGGAGCTGCTGGAGAAGGTCCCGTCGGTGGACAACGTCCGCGAGGTGTTCCGCTCCTGGCAGGAGGGCACCGTCATCCGCTCCTGGCTGCTCGACCTCGCCGTGAACGCCCTGGACGACGACCAGCACCTGGAGAAGCTGCGCGGCTACGCGGAGGACTCCGGCGAGGGCCGCTGGACCGTCGAGGCGGCCATCGACAACGCCGTGCCGCTGCCCGCGATCACCGCCTCCCTCTTCGCCCGGTTCGCCTCCCGGCAGGACGACTCCCCGCAGATGAAGATGGTCGCCGCGCTGCGCAACCAGTTCGGCGGGCACGCGGTCGAGAAGAAGGACTGACCCGCCCACCGCGCGAAACACGGCCGTCGCGCCGACGCCCGCGGCCCGGATCACCCCCTGTGACCCGGGCCGCGGGCGCTCCTACAATCACCGCACGCGCGCAGCGCACCCCTGTCTCCCCCGTCCCCGAGGAACCCGATGACCAGCGTCGACGAACCGCCCGCACCCGGTGCGCGGGCCCGGGACGCCGCCCGCACCCGGGCCGAGATCCTCGACGTGGCGACCCGGGAGTTCGCGCGGGCCGGCTACGACGGCGCCCGCGTCGACGAGATCGCGGCGCGCACCCGCACCACCAAGCGGATGATCTACTACTACTTCGGCGGCAAGGAACAGCTGTTCACCGCCGTCCTGGAGCGGGTCTACGACGAGCTGCGCGACGCCGGGCGGCGGCTGGACCTCGGACAGCTGGAGCCGGAGGCGGCGGTCCGGCACCTGGCGGGACTCGTCTTCGACCACCTGGAGCGCCGCCCCGACTTCGTCCGCCTGGTGACCATCGAGAACATCCACGAGGCACGGCACGTCACCGCCGCCCGGCGGTCCGGCCGGATCGGCTCGCCCGCGCCGGCCGCGCTCGGCCGGGTCCTGGAGGCCGGGCAGCGGGCGGGCCGCTTCCGTACGGACGTGGACGCCGTCGACCTGCACGCGATGATCAGCTCGTTCTGCTTCTTCCGGGTCGCCAACCGGCACACCTTCGACGCCCTGTACGGCCGCGACCTCTTGGCACCGGCCCGGCGCGGGCACTACCGGGCCCTGCTCGGCGACATGGTGGTCGCCCACCTCACGGCGCGGCCGGCGGCGGGCTGAGCACGCGCCCCGGGGCTCGGGACGAGGTGACGGCGGCGTCCGGCAGGGGCTCTCAGGACGGGGCGACGGCGGCGTCGAGCAGCGGTCCGAGTTCGCGGACCGCGGTGGTCAGCGGGCGTACGTCCTGTTCGGCGCGGGCCATCAGGACGGCGCCCTCCAGGGTGCTGATCATCAGCGTGGCCAGGGAGTCGGCCCGGGCCGCGGGGACGCCCATGCCGGTGAGCGCCTCGGCGACCGGGCCGCGCCAGGTCGCGAACGCGGCGGCCACCGCCTCACGGGTCGAGGTGCCCGCCGCGGCGCACTCGACGGTCGCCGCGGCCACCGGGCAGCCGGCGGCGAAGCCGTCACGCCGGTACTCGTCGGTCCACTGGGCGGCCATCGCCGCGAACAGCCCGCTCGGCGTCGGCTCGTCCAGGCCGGCGAGGAACCGGGCGACGCGCTTGCCCGCGTACCGCCCGGCCCAGCCCACGGCCTCGTTGACGAGCTGCTCCTTGCCGCCCGGGAAGTAGTGCTGGAGCGAGCCGCGCGGCGCCCCGGCATGGGCGGCGACGTCCCGCATACCGGTCGCGGCGACCCCTTCGCGCCGGATGAGCTGGGCCGCGCTGAACACCATCCGCTCCCGCGGCCCGTGCCCCGAATCCGCCATGTCCGTCCTCCGCTCGCGCCCGCCTCGTACGCCGCCGCACTCTCCCCCTCCGAACTCTATGACCACCGTCATACCGCCCGCTACTATGACGACGGTCATAGCCAGGTCGGCCGTCTCCGGCCCATCGAGGAAGGGCGATCCCCGTGCACGTCGGATTCATCGGTCTGGGGGTGATGGGCCGCCCCATGGCGCTGCGCCTGGCGGCCTCCGGCACGCCCCTGGTGGTGTGGAACAGGACGCCGGAGCGCGCCGAGCCGCTGCGCGCGGCAGGGGCCGAGGTCGCGGCGGACGCCGGGGAGGTGTTCGCGCGGGCGGAGGTGGTCCTGCTGATGCTCGCCGACGAGGCGGCGGTCGACACCGTCCTCGGCCGCGGCACGCCGGCCCTGGCGGCCCGGGTCGCCGGACGGATCGTCGTCCACATGGGCACGACCTCCGCCGAGTACTCCCACGCCCTGGAGGCCGACGTCCGCGCGGCCGGCGGGCGGTACGTGGAGGCGCCCGTCTCCGGGTCCCGCGTCCCGGCGGAGCAGGGGCAGCTGGTGGCCATGCTCGCCGGCGAGACGCCGGCCGTGGGCGCCGTGCGGCCGCTGCTGGCGCCGATGTGCCGGGAGACGTTCGTGTGCGGACCCGTGCCGGGCGCGCTGCTGATGAAGCTGGCGGTGAACCTGTTCCTGATCACCCAGGTGACCGGGCTGACCGAGGCGTTCCACTTCGCCGAACGGCAGGGTCTGGACCGGCGCCTCTTCCTGGAGGTGCTGGACGCGGGCCCGATGGCCAGTGCGGTCTCCCGCATGAAGGCGCCCAAGCTGCGCGAGCGGGACTTCGCCGTGCAGGCGGCCGCGCTGGACGTGCTGAAGAACAACCGTCTCATCGCGGAGGCGGCCCGCAAGGCGCACCTGGCCTCGCCGCTGCTCGACGTGTGCCACACCCTCTTCGAGGAGACGGTGGCCCAGGGGCACGGCGGCGAGGACATGGTGGCGGTCCTGCACGCGATCGAGGCACGCACCGCCGAGGCGCCGTAGCACCGCGCGCCGCACGGACGTGCGGTGGAACAGCGGGAGCGCGGTGGAACAGCAGGGGTGCAGTAGCGCAGCGGCAGTGCGGTGGGTCAGCGCTTGGGAATGCCGTACGCCCGTTCCACCCGCAGCCGGACCACCAGACGCCGGTCCCGCACCATCGCGGCCCGGTACTCGTCCCAGTCCGGATGCTCACCGAGCACGTCCCGGTAGACCCGAATCAGCTCCTCCACCGTCTCGTCGTACGGGTCGCCGGCGACCGGCGACAGTTCGGCCGTCCCCTCGGCGACGGTGTACGCCCAGCGGTCGTCACTGGTCACGTGGTAGGAGGCGCGGGGGTCCCGCCGGAGATTGCGCGTCTTGGCCCGGTCGTCGGTGACCGAGATCCTGACCAGCCGCTCGTCGGGGTAGTAGGCGTGGCTGACGTTGGACAGCTGCGGCCGGCCGTCCCCCTTCAGGGTGGCCAGCACCCCGCCCCGTGTCTCGGAGAGCAGCGCGAGCAGGGCGAACTGCGTCGGGTCCGCCGGAACCGTCGGGTCGTGAGTCATACCCACGTCAACTGGTCCGCCGCGCGGCGCATTCCCCGTCGTGTCGATCACACAACGCCCTGATGAGGGGGCGCACCACGATGTTCCTGGGCGACGATGAGGGGGTCGGACCGCACGGGGGACGCGACCGGAGGAGAGCGATGACACAGCTGCGACAGGACGTCGACCCGGGTGAGGCCGGGCTGGATCCGCAGGCGCTGGAGCGCCTCGACCGGCGCTTCGCCCACCACGTCGACGAGGGGCGCCTGCCGGGCTGGCTGCTGGCCGTGGCGCGCGGCGGCCGCGTCGCCCACCTGCGCACGTACGGCCGCCGGGACCTCGCGGCCGGCCTGCCGGTCGAGGCGGACACCCTGTGGCGGATCTACTCCATGACCAAGCCGGTCACCGCCGTCGCGGTGCTGCAACTGGTCGAGGAGGGGCGGCTGTCGCTGGACGACCCGGTCGACCGCCATCTGCCGGTGTTCGCCAACCCCCGCGTGTACGAGGGCGGTTCCGGCAGCGACGTACGCACCCGGCCGGCTCACGGGCCGATCCTCGTCCGGCACCTGCTCACCCACACCGCGGGGCTGACCTTCGGCTTCTACCACAAGCACCCCGTCGACGCCCTGTACCGCGAGGCCGGTCTGGAGTACTCGGTGCCGCCCGGCAAGGACCTGGCGGAGACCGTCGAGGTGTACGCGCGGATGCCGCTGCAGTTCGAGCCGGGCACGCAGTGGAACTACTCGGTCGCCTCCAACGTGCTGGGCCGGGTGGTCGAGGTGGTCTCCGGGCAGGCGCTGGACGAGTTCCTCGCCGACCGGATCTTCCACCCGCTGGGCATGACCGACACCGGATTCCGCATCACCCCCGAACAGGGCCCGCGACTGGCCGAGCTGTACGGCGAGACGGACTGCGGCGGCATCGCGCCCATACCGGGGCTCCCGGTGCGCGGCCGGCCCCGGTTCCTGTCCGGCAGCGGCGGCCTCGTGTCCTCGGCGCCGGACTTCCACCGGTTCATGGAGATGCTGCGCCGGGGCGGCGAACTGGACGGCACCCGGCTGCTGTCCCCCGGCTCGGTCGACCTGATGACCCGCAACCAGTTGCCGGGCGGCGCCGAGTTGAGCGCCTTCGGCGCCCCGGTGCACCAGGAGCGGGGCAACGACGGGCTCGGGTTCGGCTTCAACGTGTCCGTCGTGACCGACCCCGCCCGCACCCTGTCCCCGTCGAGCCCCGGCACCTACGGCTGGACCGGCGTCGCCACCACCGCCTTCTGGGTCGACCCCGGGCGGGATCTGACCGTGCAGTTCATGACCCAGGTGCGGCCCAAAAAGCTGAAGGTCTTTCCCGAGTTGCGGCGGCTGGTGCACGAGGCGGTGCTCGACTGACCCGGGGGTCCCCCGCCCGGGCGAAGCCGCGTGCGGGGGACGACGGGTCAGGAGCCGTGCGCCACCGCGTCCAGGTGCGGCAGGATGTGGTCCATCCGCTCCCGCTTGGTCCGCAGGTAGGTGATGTTGCTCTCGCACGGCTCGATCAGCAGCGGCACCTGCTCGGCGACCTCGATGCCGTGCCGCGTCAGCGCCTCGCGCTTGGCCGGGTTGTTGGACATCAGCCGTACCGAGCGCACCTCGAGGTCGTGCAGGATCCCGGCGGCGACACCGTAGTCGCGGGCGTCGACCGGCAGCCCGAGCGCCAGGTTCGCCTCCACCGTGTCCAGGCCCTCCGCCTGCAGGGCCATCGCGCGCAGCTTCGCCAGCAGGCCGATGCCGCGGCCCTCGTGCCCTCTCAAGTAGACGACGATGCCGCTGCCTTCGGCGACGACCGCGCGCAGCGCCGACGCCAGCTGGTCGCCGCACTCGCAGTGCTGGGAGCCGAACGCGTCGCCGGTCAGGCACTCGGAGTGCAGCCGGGTCAGCACGTTCTCGGTTCCGATCTCTCCGTGGACCAAGGCGACTTGTTCCTCGCCGCGGTCATGGTCCAGGTAGCCGACCGCCTGGAATTTCCCGTACACGGTGGGCAGCGGGGCATTCACGACACGTTCCACGCCCGAACGCCGCGGGGACTTCTTGCCGAGGACACCGATGTTTTCTGTCATGATCTGATTCCTAAGCGGAGACGAAGGGCCGGGAAGAGATGAGTGGTTCGGGCGCGCGTGCGGCCGGCTTCGGGCTGGTGCCGACGGACACTACGGAAGACGTACGGGCGCGGGGGGCGGGCGTTTCAACACAGGTGGCCGTCCTTCCCGTGGGCAGCTTCGAACAGCATGGGCCCTTCCTTCCGTTGGCGACCGACACGCTCGTCGCCTGTGCCGTGGCGCGGGAGATCGCAGCCGCGTACCCGGTACATCTCCTTCCCCCGCTGACCGTCTCCTGCTCCCACGAGCACGCGGCCTGGCCGGGAACCGTCAGTATCTCCGCGGTGACGCTGCACGCGGTGGTCCGGGACATCGCCGACTCGCTGCGCCGCTCGGGCGTCGAGGCGCTCGTGGTGGTCAACGGGCACGGCGGCAACTACGTGCTGGGCAACGTCGTCCAGGAGGCCTCCGCGCGCGGGGAGCGGATGGCGCTGTTCCCGGCCGCCGAGGACTGGGAGACGGCGTGCGAGCGGGCCGGGGTGCTCACCTCGCTGCTCACCGACATGCACGCGGGAGAAATCGAGACGTCGATTCTGCTGCACGCTCACCCCGAATTCATCCGCCCTGGCCACGAGTCCACCGATTTCACCGCGGACGACCGCCGTCATCTGCTCACCGTGGGAATGTCCGCCTACACCGAGTCGGGCGTCATCGGCCGTCCTTCCCTGGGTTCGGCGGAAAAGGGGAAGGAACTGCTGGCGAGCCTGGCCGAATCGTTCGGCTCGTATTTCGCGCTGCTCACGCCGGACGACGGCGCGACGCCGGTGCGGGGGTAGCCGCGCAGCCCGGCGTACCAGCGGGCGACGAGGACGACGGCGCCGGGCAGGCTGGCGACGAAGCTGAGCACGCCGTACACCACGGCGACGGCCACACCGCTGCTCGCGCCGAGCCCCGCCGCGCCGAACGCCCAGGCGGTGACGCCCTCGCGGGGCCCGAAACCGCCGATGTTCACCGGCACTCCCATGGCGACCAGGGCGAGCACCGCGAGCGGCAGCAGCACCGCGACGGAGGCGGCGGAGCCGGCGACCCGGGCCGCCACGACGAACATCGCCACGTGACCGGCGAGCACGACGGCCGACGACAGCGCCACGCCGGGCCCGTTCTCCCGGGACAGCAGGCCCGCGCGGGCCTCGGTGAGAGCGGCGCGCAGGGCGCCCGCGCGCCGGGCGGGGGCCCGGTTCATCCGGACGGCGAGGACGACGGCGAACGCGCCCGCCGCGGTCAGGGCCACCACCGGGGCGAAGCCGCGGACGTCGTCGCGGACCGGTGACGGCAGCGTCAGCAGGACCGCGGCACCGCTCACGGCCAGCGCGACCTGCCCGGCGACCCGCTCGAGCACGACCGCCTTCACCCCGCGCCGGACGTCCCCGGAGCTCTGTCCGTGCCGGACCGCCCGGTGCACGTCGCCGAGCACCCCGCCGGGCAGGGCCGCGTTCAGGAACAGCGCCCGGTAGTAGTCGGCGACGGCAGGCCCGAACGGCAGCCGGATCCCGAGGCCCCGGGCCACCAACTGCCAGCGCCAGGCGCTGAACACGGTGGTCACCACCCCGACGCCGAGAGCGATCAGCAGGGTCGCCGTGTCGATCCGGCGCAGGCCGTCGAGCAGGACACCCGTGCCCAGCCGCCACAGCAGCACGGCCAGGATGGCCGCACCGGCGACGGTACCGAGGTGCGTCCGCAGGGCGCGGAGGCGGGAGGACGCGTTGCCGGTCTCGACGCCTTCCTCCGCGCGGACCGTTGCCGTCGCCAGGTCGGGCACGGCCCGCACCCCCGCACCCACCGTCTGCACGGTCATGACGTACCGCCCGCCGGCCGGGGCAGCGCCAGCAGGTCGCTGTGGTGCACCACAACGTTCAACTCGCCCGCCTCGCAGGCCGCGAGACGCTCGCGCAGATACCGTTCGGCGGGCTCGCGCAGCCCGGGGCGCTGCTCGACGGCCGCGCCCACCCAGCCCCGCAGCCACTGGGCGGTCAGCTGGGCGGACTCGGGGCCGAGCCGCCACGGGCTCGGGTGCACGCGTACCGTCGCCCCGCGTTCGCTGAACGCCTCGCAGGCCACCGTGACCGCGTCCGGGCCGAGCAGGCCGGTACGCCGCTGGTGGGCGTTGAACGCCTCCGTGATCTCGGCGTCCAGCGGGTCGGCGGGGGTCAGTTCGACGCGCCCGGCGACGGTCAGTGTGAGCAGGGCCGGGCAGCCGGCGCCGACGCAGGCCGTCGCGAGCGTGCCGATCTCCTCACGGGTGAGGACGTCCAGCAGCGCCGAGGCCGTGACCAGGGAGGCCCCGGTCAGCGCGTCCGGGGTGAGCCGGGCGACGTCGCCGCGCCGCGTCTCGACCGTGACCCTGCTGCCGTCGGCGGCCGCGCGCGGGGACGCGACGGCGGCGAAGTGCAGCAGGTAGGGGTCGCGGTCGTGGAGCACCCAGTGCTGGGGGCCGTCGAGGCGGGGCGCGAGCCAGCGGCCCATCGAGCCGGTGCCGCAGCCCAGGTCATGGACCACCAGACCCTCCGCGCCGCCCTCCCGGGCCGGGAGATCGGCCTGCCGGATCCGCAGCGGGTCCAGCAGGTCCTGCGCCCGCGCGGCGGCGTCGGCCACCTCGCGCAACTGCAGCCACTCGGGCGCGTACCGCGGCGGCTCCTCCTCCGGCCCGCCGTCCCGCAGCCGTACGGTGGCCCGCTCCCCCGGGCCCACGACGGGCCCGGCGCCGGGGATGACCTCGGCGCCGTCGCCCCGCGGCCCGGTCTGCGGTTCGCTGGGGCCCGGCTGGGCCGGGATGCCGTCGGTCACGGTCGTCGCGTCCTTCACGCCACCCTCCTCGGTGCCTCGGGGAGCCGGCCGAGGACCCCGGCCAGGCTGCGGGCGGTGGTCGCCCAGCCGTCGAGCGCGGCACGGCGGCCGCGTGCGGCGGCCTTCAGCCGGCGCCGCACGTCCACCTCGCCGAACCAGCCGCGCAGTTCGACGGCGAGCGCGGCGGGGTCCTCCGGCGGGACGAGGATGCCGGGGACGCCTCCGTCGGGCGCGCGGCCGACCGCCTCGGGCACACCGCCGACGTCGGTGGCCAGCACCGGGATGCCACGCGCGAGCGCCTCGGTGATCGCCATGCCGTAGGTCTCCGCGTACGAGGCGAGGACCATCAGGTCGGCCGCCGCGTAGCTGGCGTCGAGGGCGGCGCCGGACTGCGGCCCCGCGAGCCGGAACCGGTCCTGCAGGCCGTGGCTCCGGACGAGGTCGCGCAGATGAGCCACGTACTCGGGGTCGTTGGTCAGCCCGCCGACGCAGGTGCAGGTCCACGGCAGGTCGGTCACCGCGGCCAGCGCCTCGACCAGCCGGTGCTGGCCCTTGCGCGGGGTGACCGCGGCGACGCACAGCAGGTGGGAGACGCCGTCGGTGCCGGCCGCCAGGGGCGCGATGTCGGCGCCGGGAGCGGCGACGTGCACCCGCTGCGGGTCGAGGCCGTGGTGGGAGACGAGGCGGCGGACCGCCCAGTCGCTGGTGGCGATGACGGCGGGCACCGCGCGCAGCACGGCCCGCTCGCGCGCGTCCAGGTCGGCGGCCACGGCCGGCTCCAGACCGGTCTCGTCGCCGAGGGGCAGGTGCACCAGCACCGCGAGCCGCAGCCGCTCCGCCTCCGGGACGACGACCTCCGGCACGCCGCAGGCGACCAGCCCGTCGAGCAGTACCACCGTGTCGTCGGGCAGCTCCCGCAGCGTACGGGCGAGGGCCTCGCGGTCGGCGGCGCCGGGCCGCGGCCAGCCGCCGGGCACGGCGTGCCGCACGGCCTGCCAGCCGAAGCCGGGCAGGTCGAGGCAGACCCGGCGGTCGTAGGCGTTGCCGCCGCTCGGCACGGCCGGATCGTCGACGCCGCCCGGCATGACGAAGTGCACGGTCCGCAGGGACATGGGGACGATCCCGAGGTTGGCGCCGACGGTGGAAGCGGCGGCGGGAGCGGTGGGCTGCTGGGGCACGTAGCCGAGCCGCGGCGCCGCCCTGTGCAGGGTCACGTCGGTCACAGCGCACGCTCGTAGCTCGCCCAGGCGACGTGCGACTCGTGGAGCGTGACCGTGAGGCCAGCGATGCCCTTGGCGCCCTCGCCCAGGGCCCCCTTGTGGATGCGTTCGGCGAGCCGGTCGGCGATGACCTTGGCCAGGAACTCGGTGGAGGTGTTGATCCCGGCGAACTCCGGCTCGTTGTCGAGGTTGCGGTAGTTCAGCTCGCCGGTGATGGCACCCAGCTCCTGGGTGGCCAGGCCGATGTCGACCACGATGTTGTCCTCGTCCAGCTGTTCGCGGCGGAACGTCGCGTCCACGAGGAACGTGGCGCCGTGCAGTCGCTGAGCGGGCCCGAACACTTCGCCGTGGAAGCTGTGGGCGATCATGATGTGATCGCGGACAGTGATGCTGAACAACGGACGACCCTCCAGGTGCGGCGCGTCTGATGCCCCCGCTGTTCCCTGCCGGGGGATTGCCGTGTAGTACGGCTCTTCGGTTCCCCGTGTTCAGCCTCCCCTCACTCTTTTTACAGGTCAGACCGTAGGTCTGTTCTCGGCCTGTTCCCGGGAACCAGCCGTCGGTCAGTCGGTCGCCGGGTAGCTGATGCGGTGGCACAGGGCCGGGATCTCGCCGGAGGCCAGCCGGGGCAGCAGCTCCGGAAGCTCGTCGAAGGCGCTCTCCCCGGTGACGAGGGCGTCGAGCGCCGGGTCGGCGAGCAGGTCGAGGGCGAGTGCCATCCGTTCGGCGTAGCCCCGGCCGGCGCGGGCGGCCGGGGAGACGGTGCCGACCTGGCTGCTGCGCACCGTGAGCCGGCGGGAGTGGAAGGCCTCGCCGAGCGGCAGGGTGACGCGCCGGTCGCCGTACCAGCTCAGCTCCACCACCGTCCCTTCCGGGGCGAGGAGTTCCAGCGAGCGGGCGAGACCGGTCTCGGTGGCGCTGGCGTGCACGACGAGGTCGCAGTCGCCGAGGGCGTCGGCGGGTGCGGCGAAGTCGACACCGAGCGCCTCGGCGGTCTTCGCGCGGGCCGGGTCCGCGTCGACCAGTTGCAGCCGTACACCGGGGAACCGGGCGAGCAGCGCGGTCACCGAGCAGCCGACCATGCCGCCGCCGACCACCGCGATCCGGTCGCCGATCAGGGGCCGCGCGTCCCACAGGGCGTTCACCGCGGTCTCCACGGTCCCGGCGAGCACGGCCCGCCCGGCGGGCACCCGCTCGGGTACGACGGTCACGGCGCTCGCCGGAACGACGTAACGGCTCTGGTGCGGATACAGACAGAAGACCGTACGCCCGACCAGCGCCCCCGGCCCCTCCTCGACCACGCCGACGTTGAGGTAGCCGTACTTCACCGGCCCCGGAAAATCGCCCTCCTGGAACGGCGCCCGCATCACACCGTGCTGGGAGGCGGGCACCCCACCTCGGAACACCAGGGTCTCCGTGCCGCGGCTGACCCCGGAGTACAGCGTGCGGACCAGCACCTCGCCCTCGCCCGGCGCCGTGAGGGTGACGTCGCGGAGCTCGCCGTACCCCGGAGAGCGGACCCAAAACGCGCGGGCCGAGTGGTTCATCGGCGTCCTCCTGAACGATCGGGAAGTTGTTCACGTACGGAGTTGTGCACAGGGAGATGTGCACAGGCCGCGCACAGTACGCGGCGTTGATCGACTCTGTCACTCGGCCGGAGGATGTGCGGTGGCCCTGAACAACACGTACGACGCGAGGCTCCAGCAGGAGACCGCTGTGGGAGCGGGCGTCCAGATCCTGCTGCTGGCGCTGCTCGGCACGGCCATCGGCATGGGCCCGGCCGGCTGGCTGAGCGGACTCGTCTTCGCGTTCGCGACCTGGGCGGTCCTCTCCCGCGCCCTGCACCGATCCCGGCTCAGCTCCTTCGGCCCCGCCAACCGGGTCACCCTCGGCCGGGCCACCCTGGTCGGCGGGGTGACCGCCCTGGTCGCGGACTCCTTCGAGAGCGCACCGCCGGTCACCCTGCTGGTCGGCCTGACCGCCGTAGCGCTGCTCCTGGACGGCGTGGACGGCAAGGTGGCCCGCCGCACCGGCACCTCCAGCGCCCTCGGCGCCCGCTTCGACATGGAAGTCGACGCGTTCCTCATCCTCGTCCTGAGCGTGTACGTGTCCACCCAGCTCGGCCCCTGGGTGCTGCTGATAGGCGGCATGCGCTACGCCTTCGTCGCCGCGGCCCGCGTCGCCCCCTGGCTGAACGCCCCGCTCCCTGCGTCCTTCGCCCGCAAGACGGTCGCCGCGCTCCAGGGCGTCTGCCTGCTCCTCGCCGGCGCGGACCTGCTGCCCCGGGCGGCCAACCTGGCGGTGGTCCTGCTGGCGCTGGGCTCCCTGGTGTGGTCCTTCGGCCGGGATGTGCTGTGGCTGTGGCGGAACGCGGGGACGGTCGCGGAGGGGCTGTTGTCGGAGGAGACGGCGCCGGAGGAACTGCTGTCCCAGGGGACGATGGCCGAGATGACGGTGGCGGAGCCGATGGTGCCGGCGTTGGAGTTGGCGACGCGCTGAGCGCACGCCGACGGGGGGAGGAAGGGCCCGGCCCCGTGCCGGGCCCTTCGCATGCTCGGATGTCCTGGTGTCCCGTCAGGACCGGGTGGCGCGGCTCCGCACGATCGCGAACCCGGCGGCCGCCAGGCCGAGGACGCCGACGACCAGCCCGGCGATGCCGAGCCCGCGCGCAGTGGAGTCGCTCGCGTCGGTCGCCGCGGCGGCGGTGCTCTTCTTCTCAGTGGCGGGCGCGGCGGAGGCGTCGTCGCCTGCCGTACCTGCCGTGAGCTTCAGCACCGGCGCGGGGTTCTCGGGCTCGTCGCCACCGGTGGGCGCCTCGATCCAGCGGGCGACGTTGCCGTCCGAGTAGGTCTGCAGAGTCTTGAACACCAACTGATCTCCGTTTTCCGGCAATTGCCCGAAGGCCACGTCGAAGTCCTCGTACTGCCCGGCGCCGATCTTCCCGCCGGTCCAGGTGATCGCGGAGACGGCCTCGGTGATGGTGCCGTCGTCGGTCTTGACCGGCGTCTTCAGCTTGGTGGTGGTCACCTTGGGGGTCCAGCCGTCCTGCGGATGGACCATGACGCCGAGAACGGGGTGGTCGGTGGGCAGGTAGACCTGCACCTTGGTGGTGGAGGCGCTGTCCTCCTCGTTGGGCACCCGGAAGGTCAGCACACCGTCGGTGGCTCCCTTCTCGTAGCTCTCCGGATGGACGGTGACGTGCGCGGAGGCGGCACCGGCCGCCGCGAGGACGCCGGCGGCGGTCAGAGCGGTGACGGCTGCGGCACGGCGCAGGACGATACGCGTCGCGGACCTGTTGATGGACATGGGTGAGATGGACATGGCTGAGTGGATCTCCGTACGAGTGATGTGCGTCGGATGGTCAGACCGAGTACGGGATCGGAACGGGAGGCCCCCGCCGGCTCACCGCATGCCGCAGCAGCAGCGTCGGACGGGGCGAGTCGGGCCCGGCCGGGACGCGCACGGCAGGTCCGTCCGGAGAGGGCAGTGAAACGCCCCGCCACCACGCGACCAGCCCCGGCACGAGGCCGACGGCCCGCCACAGCAGCGACCAGAAGGCGGCCTCACCTCGCCGCAACCACCAGGAGGCGAGGAGAGCGGCGATAAGGTGGGCGGCCGTGGCGGAATCGGCCGTGGAGTGGGCCTGTATGGCCGTCATGGTGTGACCGTGCATGGACGCCATGTGCATGGCGTCCATACGCCCGCTGGAGCCATTGACCCGATGAGCCGCGCCGAAGGCGAAGTGCAGCCCGGCCTGGGTGACCAGCATGGCCGCCCCGATACCGACCAGCGACCGCTCCCGCCCACCGAGGGCCCAGCCGACCGCGAACACGCTGAGAAAGGCGCCCGCGTCGGCCCACAGCGGAGGCATGTCCCCCACGGCCAGCCCGTGCCCGGCGGCGGCCAGCAGCACGCACACCGCGGCGAACACGGCGGCACGCAGACTCCTCACGGCCGCCGACGCGCTCATGGTGAGCGATCCTCCCACGGAAAAGGGATACGGCCGGCGACGGCGCCCGGTTCACCGCCACCTCGGCCGAAACCCATCTACTCCACCCCCGTGGCGTCGAGCAGACGCACCAGATCCTTGCGCCCGTACCCCAGCAGCGAGGCCCGGAGCACCCGCTGTTCCAGGGCCTTCGCGCCGAGCATGTGGTACGGCACGAGCAGGAACTTCTTGCCGTCCGTGCTCAGCCACTCGTGCCTGGTCAGCACCGGGTCGAACTCGGTGCGGGCGCGGGCGGCCGGGTTGCCGCTGAGAAGCGCGTACAGCACGGCCATGAAGTGCGACTTACCGGAACCGAACGAGCCGTGGAGGTACGCCGCCTTGGAGCGGTGCCCATCCAGGGCGGACTTGATGAGGTCCAGCGCCTCGTCGAAGTTCTCCAGCAGCCGCTCGGTGACGACGTAGTCCTTGAGCGCGTGCTGGGCGCCCTCGGGTGTCGTCGCCTCGGCGAGGGACAGCACGAAGTCCGAGGTGGAGTGGACTCCTTGATGTCGATGACATCGCGGAGGAGGGGCGGCTGCTGGAGCATTACCGGTCACACTCTCCATCTGGTGGCCTCCGCCACCGCTTGTACTTGATCGTTCGGGTGCCTGGTTGTCGGTTGACTGCCCGATCGGCCCCTCGGTGGTCAACGGTATGGCAACCAAAAAGCACTTTGTGACGCTTCCCGAGGAGCCCGCCGAGGCCGTCCGGGCCGAGGTCGGCCCCGGCGGCTTCAGCCGCTACGTCACGCACGCCGTGGAGCGCCGGCGGGAGCAGGATCGTCCGGGGGAACTCGCCGACTGGCTGGAGGCCGGATACGGCCGCGTCACCGAGGAGGACCGGGCGCAGGCCGAAGCCGAGCGCCGGGAGATCGAGCGCGAGCACGTCGAGCTCGCCCGCTCCTGCCGGGCCGCCGCCGAGAACGCGCCTGAGCGGCCTCGCGAGGCAGTGTGACAGGCGAGGGGGTACACCAGACGGGCCTGCACGGCCACGAGTACGCCATCGACGCGGCCCTCGCCGCCGTCACCCTGCGACAGCCCGGCCCGATCACCGTGTACACGCCGGACGAGGACGGCATGCGCCAGCTGTGCGCCGACCGCGTGGTCGTCGTGCAGTTCTGAGCCGAACACGGCCCCCCTCTCACTGTCTGCCCTGGTCACCGCCTCCGGACGGCGACGACAGGCCGCCTTCCGTGCCCGGAACGTCCGGCCGCCGGACGGGCGCCCGCTGCCCTTTGCGCTGTATACCCCCTTGGTGAAGATCGATCAACCGACGGCGTCCGCACCCTGAACGGCCGGAACCCCGATCAGGACCGTCGGACCAGTGCCGGGGACGGTAGGGCAGCCGAAGGTTCACGGGCGGTGGAAGACGTCGAGTGGGCCGTAAGCAGTCGGCTTGCTGTCGGCCAGCTCAGGGTGGTCGCCCACGCGGTCCCGGAGGATGCCGACGGTGTCGGGCCACGCGGTGAAGTGCCCTCCGTCGCCGACGAGGATGCGGTCCCAGTCCTGGGAAGCCGAAACGCCGGCTCGATCGATGACGAACCCGCGGCAGTCGGCCGCATCCTGATCAAGCGTGCGCACCAGTGCCGCGACCGCCTCCTCACGGTCGGAGACGGGGACGTCGGTGAGGCGCAGCGTGATGCTCTGCGTCGTCTCGTCCGTGCGTCGCACGATGCCGGTCAGGGACTGGTCGTAGCCTTTCCAGCAGGTGAACTCGGCCATCGCGTATCGATCGTCGGCCAAGGCGGCGGCCAGGGCCGCGCCATCGCCCGTCAGCGGCTCACGGTTTCCGACCGGCGTCTCGCGGAATCCGAAGAGGGCATGGGTCAGCGGGTGCACGGCGGAGAGCCCGGCGGTCTCCAGATGCGTGAGGAGCTGATGGGCGCGCGCGCTGTCCAGCTTCGGCACGTACCAGGTGAAGAAGCCGGCGGCCTTGGACGGGGCCGCGGCGGGGGCGTTGTCCGGGAACTCCTCCTGGAAGATGCGCCTGGCCTGCTCGTCGGTCACGACGGGGACCGTGTAGTTGTTGGCCCGGATGTGGTCCAGGAATTCCCGCGGCAGGGCAGCGTGGTGACGCCGTACGTAGTGCGTGAGATCGACGGGCCAGAGCCAGGTGCCGTCCGTCATCAGGGATCCGGAGCCGGCGATCCACTCTTCGCCGGTAAGGACGTCGCGCTCGGCGCCCATCGTGGTGTAGATCTCCAGGGCCGATCCCAGGTAGGCAAGGACACGGTCCTCGTCCCAGGGCCCACTGTCCTGTACGGCGTCTCGCAGCGACGGCGCATCGTCCGCCGTGGTGGCCCGACCGCCGATCTCCCGGTAGAAGCCCGCTCGCTTGATCATTTCCACTCCTGTGAGCCTGCCCTAGTGGGCCATGGGCAGGTAGGTGCGCCAGTAGCCATTGTTGCCGATGGTGGGGGTCTGGTTGAGACCGAGCTGGGGGGACGTTCCCACCTTGCTCGTGGGCGCCGTCACGGGCACACCGAGCTCGTTGGCGACGGCCTGCGCGAGGGGCAGCTCGGGCGGTCTCGCGTCGGCGCCGGAGTAGCAGGAGATGAGGCGCACCGGTTCACCGTGGTAGTTGGGGTTGCTGCGGATCGCGTCCGCGATGTGGTTGGGGTGCACTTCGAAGTCCGTGAGGGTCTTCCCCGCGGCGTTGACGCGGCCGGGGACGAAAACCCCCTCGTCCGTGCCGTGGACGACCACGTCGTGTATGCCGGGTACACGGGCGACCCGTTGCAGGTTGTTCAGGGTGCGCTCGTCGTAACCCACCGTGGTGGTGTTCTTCCCGAAGTACACCGGGTCGCCCGAGACCAACTCGTAGTCGCCGGCCCGCGCCGGAGGAACGGGAATCTTCGAGTCGGGGGACTGGATCAGCTTCCACGTACGGGACTTGCCCATCTCGTCGAGGGCCGCGCTGTTCAGCCGGAAGCCGTTGAACAGGCCCACCGTCCCGCCGTTCTCGACGACGATTCGGGCTGTGCTGCCACCTGCTCCGAACGCGCCGCCGAACTCCATGCCATAGCGGGCGGAGTCGCTCACCTCGTCGAGGCTGAGGCCCTTGCTCTCGCCGGTGGCGATGGCGACGGGCTGGGTGACGGCGAGGTCGACGGTGATCGACTCGAGTCCACCCATGGCGGCCGTGGCCAGGGTGGTGCCGGCGATGGTGGCGATCTCGGTGGACACGGTGACGCCGAGCGTTGCGGACAGCTCCAGGATCGAGGCCGTGGCGGCTGCCGCGGCGCCCTCGGAGATGCCGAGCGTGAAGACCGCGAGGGCTGTGCCGGCCACGATGGTGGCGCCGACGATCTCCAACTCGTGTTCCAGATGCTTGACGGCCTTGTGGACGACGTCGGCGTACTGGTCGAGGGCCTTGGCCATGTCGCGGGCGCCGTCGATCATGTCCTGGAGCCAACCGTGGCCGTCGTGGTAGTAGCGGCGCCAGAACGGGTCGTCGAAGGCGGATATCGCCTCGCCCTTGTTGTCCTCGATGATGCCGCGCGCCGACTTGTTCGCTGCGGCCGTCACGTCTTCCAGGTCGTCGGCGAAGTCCCGCCAGGCTTTGGCCGCGTCCCGCAGCCCCCCTTCGTCGGCATCCGGCCACCACATGCCGGTCAGGTCCTGGACGATCTCCTTGGCCTTGTCGGCCGCGCTCACTGCGCGCCCCCGTGGCCGTCGTGCGGAGCGGGCTGGATCTTGCTGAACATCGAGCGGACCAGCAGTTCGTTGTCGATGTGACCGTCGGCCATGTCGGTCATGGCCGCTTCGATGCTGGCCAGGCCGAGCGCGAGAATCCCGGCGGCGGTCTCCATCCTCTTGACGTGCGGGCCGTAGGACTCGTGGAACTTCTGCCCCTGCTCGTCGTCACCCCACGGCGAACCGGCCGCCGCCAGAGCTGTCTTGAGCTTGGTCAGCGCCTTGGCCAGGTCGGAGCTGTGCGTGTGGAAATGCGGGGCCGTCGCCTTCAGATCGGCGATCTTGATGTCGAGTATCTTGCCGTCGCTGTGGTCGCCCATGGCGTCTTCTGCTCCCCCTGAGTCGGCTGACCGGCCCGAAGACGGTAGTTCACCGAGCCGGGTTGCTTTCGCGATCCGAGTCGAGGGATGGCAAAGTTCAGATCAAGGTGGGCAAAGGATGAGGGCTCTGCTGCCCTCCAAGTGATCACCGACGTCGCGGCTGCGAACCGGGTCCGCACCTCCATCGAAGTTGGAAGGCGGGCACCTTGGGCAGCCAGGAGCCCACTCGCGGCGTCAGGACCTGGGTTCCTCCAGCTTGACGGCAGCGGAGTCCGCGCCGTGCGGCTCAGCCTGTGCCGGGACGAAGGATTCGTGCTCTTCGACGACTTCTCCGTCCACGACTTCTCCCTCCATCACTCGGTGCGACGGGTCCGCCAGCGGCAGGCCGGCGAGGTGCTTCTTGAGCCTCTTGGCCATCGGAAGGTAGGTCGCGAAGGTGAGCCCGCCGGAGACGGCAGCCCCTACGAGAGGAATGGCCTTCGACACGGTCTTCGCGAACGACTCCTTTGTCATCTTGACGCCGATGAAGGCCGCGACCTTCTTCACTATGGGATAGACGACGCCCTTGGTGAGCGCCTTCTGAGGCAGCTTCTTGGCGACCTGCTCCGACATCATCCCCGCGACCTTCCCCACAGCGGCGTTCGCCGACTGGGTGCCGAACATCACGCCGAAGAACAGCGTGAGCACCCCCACGGTCGTGTCATCGACGTCATCGCCCTCGTCGGAGAACAGTTCGGGCCAGCTGTAGAGATAGGCGAGCTTCTGCGCGATACGCAGCATGTGGCCGACGTACTGTGCCAAGTCGGCGGGCACCGTGGCGGGAAGGGCGAGGATGCCGGGTATCCCGGCCGCGGCGGAGAGAGCGCTGACTTTGGCGGTCTCGTAGCGGATCGAGTCGTTGGCGACCTTGTCGAGAAGCTCGACGGTGATGCCGGCCGCGGCGGGAGTCTCTTCTGTCGCTCGTCGGATCTCCTCCTCGGAGCAGTGGCGAGCCAGCGCACTTCGGAGGTACGCCTCCCTGTGGATACGCACACCCGGAAGCTTCGCTGCCGCCAGCAGCACCGCGAAGAAACGCGACTCGGGGTTCTCGACCTCTTTACCCTGCTTCATGGCAGGAACTTACAGTAGCTCCGCGCTCCAAGGGTCGGCATGCACTGACCGTTTCCCGTCCTCGCTCCGAGCCGGAGATGAAGGATGGAGACGGCTTGGACAAGGCTGGCGATCCGGGTGGCTGGGCGCCGCAGATCGCGGAGGAGCCCCCAGGGTTCGCGTGCCGTCCAGGGTCAGGTACGCCTTCGCTGACGCGGCCCGTACCGCGTCGGCGAGGCCGGTTTCCGGCCCACCGGCACTTTGCAGCCCTAACTGTGCCTCACATAAAGTTGCGGGCATCTGATCACACTCGGGGGAGAGATCATGACCGAAGGCGACATATCACCGGGTGGTGCGGCGCCGACCCGGATGCGCCTGAACCATGCGGCACCGCTCGATGGCGGTGGAGGCTCGCCGTCCGGCGGCAGCGTCGTGAGCTGTTCGCTCCACGTCTTACGCGCGGTCTTCAGAGCAGGTCCGGTGAGCCACCCCTCAAACTCCCGCCGCCTCGGCTCGGAGAAGACCGCGTTGCGCGCCACCAACACGCTGCTGCAGAACACGGACACCGGCATCGAGCTGGGCATCCGCAAGTCCTCCGCGCTCGACTCGTTCTGATCGCACAGGTCCGACCGAACCGCGGTCCTGAAACAGGAGTTCAGCCATGGTGACGTACTACGAGATCATGGGCACCGACCTGTCGAAGCTCACCACGGCTGCCGACGACTGGGCCGCCATGGCCAAGGACTTCGACAAGCTCGCGCGAACCTACCAACAGGAAGTGCATGGAATTTCCCTCGGCGACACGTGGGTGGGTCTGAGTGCCAGCGCCGGCTCCGCGCGCTTCGCCGTGACATGGAAGGAGTACCAGGGAGCGCAGAGCGAGGCGAAGGCCGTCGCCGAACTGCTCCGGGACGCGCACGCTGAATTCAGCCGTCTTCGCAAGAAGATCGAGTACGTCCGAGAGGACGCGGTGAAGGCCGGCATGAAGGTGTCCGAGCAAGGCGCCGTCGCCTTCGACACGTCCAAGCTGGATCACAGCGAGCACATGGCCTACGTGCATGATCCCGACTACCAGGAGAGCGCCCGCAAGGCCGCTGCCGGATGGGCCGCGCAACTGGATTCGGCGGTGGCGGCCCTGAACGACGCGGACGAGGGGTTCAAACTCGCTCTCGCCTCCATGATGCAGGACAGCGACCCCCTGGACGGCACGATCGGCGGTTTCAACCGGGAAGCGGGGCCCGACCCGTACCCGTCGCTTGCGGAGAGGGCGAAGGCGCAGCACGTCCCCAAGGGCAAGAAGGCGGTCGCCGAGTGGTGGCGCGGCCTCGATCCGGTCACGCGCGGCATCCTGCTTCAGGAGAAGGGCGACGAGTTGCGGAAGGCGGGGATCATGAGCCCGCTGTACCACTGGCATGCTGCTGACGCGGGGTCCGGAGCGTTCAACACCGAGAAGCCTACGGCCGAGGATCTGTGGTACCTGGCCCGCGCGCAGGGCATCGCGGCCGGCGGCGACTTCAGCGGGGAGAACGCCGCGTCGCGCAACATGGAGCATTACCTGAGTGCAACGGGTGAGCCGCTGGACCTGGACATCGACCGCATCCTCAAGGACGATCCCGGATTTCGCGACGACGTCTCGGTCCACATCGCCCAGAACCAGGACGCGTGGCGACAGCAGGGGCTCGACGCCTTCGAGAAGGCCGGTGGTGACAAGACGGTCGTCGTACCGGTGGAGAGCAAGGCGGTCGGTCGCAGTCGGGGATGGTCACCGTCACCCCCGGCGCGGACGGCAAGCCCAAGGTTTCGCTCGAATACCAGGCCAACGTGTGGGACCGGTACAACTGGGACGCCGGCAAGTCGACCACCTTCCCCGGAGGCGTGGTGATCCCGGACTCCGAGATGGGACGGTTGCACAAGACCGGACTTGCTCGGGAGTTCGACATGCGAGGCAGTAGCTCCACGTACACGTACGACCTGGACAGCGATGCGAAACCGACAGTGAACCCGCCGGACCAAGGACGAGAAGGAACCCGCGGCGACGTCTCACGCGGTGACGAGGAGAACCGGTGACGACCAAACGAGGAGCCCTCCTCATCGCGGCAGTGGCAGCCACTCTTCTGCTTTCCGCCTGCTCCGGACCGGACACGGACGACCGCCGTGTGACCGACGGGCGCACCTCGCGCTGGGACGAGAACGCCGGCGTGCCCGAGGCGTCGGCGTTCATGCACGTGACGGCGCCCAAGGGTGCGACCGAGGTCAAGGGAGCCGTGCAGATCAACCCCCAGGAGGACATCTACCTCCTCTCGTTCGTCACCAGCGAGAAGAACGCCGAGGGCATCGCGGCGGACCTTCGTCCCGAGGAACCGCTGAAGGTGAAGAAGGTCGACTTCGCCCCGGATGGCGAGCTGTTCCGGCACCTCGGGCTGGCGGAACCGCAGACGCTGAAGGAAGCCCGCTCGGCCGGTGTCTGCCCCCCGTGCGTGAAGGACGATCGCCGCAAGAAGGTGCAGTGGATCGACATCTACGTCCAGGCGCTCAAGGACCATCAGGCCAGGGTCTATCTGAAGGCGTTCTGACCTCAGTCTCAGCCGAGCACGGCACCGGGCCCGAGGCGGACGTTGACGGCCGCACCGCACTGGCCTGCGCGGGCATCCGGCGAGCAGGCGCCTGGGCTACTGAAGGTGTTGCGCGAGCGGACGTGCGCGGGGCCCTCGGCAAGCGGTGCGCTTGCCGAGGGCCCCGCGTCTGTTCAGAGTGCCGCGAAGGCGACGAACTCGGTCCAGGTCGTGGGGTCCACGGCGAGTGCGGCGCGAGTTGTGTCCTTCGAGTCGCGGATGTGGACCCTGTCGGGGGTGGCGGCTACCTCTACGCATTCGCCGCCAGCCCCGCTGCTGTAGCTGCTCTTGAACCAGGCCGACTCAGGTACAGGCTGTTCGACGTTCATCTCTCTCCAAGCAACTTCTCGACGAAGGCCAGCGACTCGCGCGGAGTGAGTGCTTGGGCCCGAAGGAGTCCGTACTGCTCCTCGATCTCCCGGACTGGCTTCCGCGCCGTGTAGAGGCGACTGTCCTGCTGAGCCTCCACGTACGCGATCCTCTGCCCTTCCTTCGTCTCGATCAAGGTGAACGGACCAGCCAGTCCGGCGTGCTCGTCCCGCTCAGTCGGCATCACCTGGATCTCCACGTTACGTCGCTGTCCGTGTAGCAGGATCTGCTCCAACTGCCCTCGCATGACGCCCCACCCGGCCAGTGGCCTACGCAGTACCGACTCCTCGATGACGAAGCTGAGGGTAGGCAACTGCGCCCGGCAGAAAATCTCCTGCCGGGCCAGGCGCGCCGTCACCCTCTGCTCGACCACATCCTCATGCAGCAGAGGCCGCCAGTTGATGAACACCGCCCGCGCGTACTCTTCCGTCTGCAACAGTCCAGGCACCGCCTGGTTGGCATACACGTGAAGCTCAACCGCCTCGGCCTCCAACTTGGCCGCATCCCGGAAGAACGCCGGATACTGAGCGCGAGCCACCTCCTCCTTACTCGCGCTCAACACTCCACCCGCTCCCAGAGCTTCATCCGCCTGGTCGATGAAGCCGGTGCCGGGGCCGCCGGTGACGACCACGACCTCCTTGTGATTGGACCGCTTGGCCTTGCGTACCGCGTTGAGAACCATGCGGTACGCGACCTGCTGCTCGTCCAGCAGCACGAACTGCTCCCGCTCACGCACCTCCTGGGCCGCGACGGACATCAACTGCTTCGAGGGCACAATCCTGCCCGCCTGGAGTTCGTCGGCCGCGCGTGCGCCGGGCACCTTGTCGCTGAGCCTGACTCGGAGGTGGTCGATGAACTCGCCGCGCCGCTCGCCGGTGAACATCTGCCCGCGGTTGTCCAGTTCGACCGCCCGTAGACCGCCCACGCCGAACTCCGTGGCGTTGTGCAGGTACGCCACACCGCTGACCCGGTCCGGGTGCTCGGCCACCGCGCCGTTGAAGTTGACGAGGTACTCGCAGTAGCGGCGCACCTGCTCGATCGGATTGAGGATCGGATGCGCGTAGGCGTCGATCCGACACAGCGCCGGGTCGTCCTCGTCCGGCTCTGCCTGGCTCCACTGTTTCAGCTCGACGACGACGTACGACGGCTCGCCCGTGGTGGGATGCACTCCGGCGAGGACGGCGTCGGCCCGCTTGCTGTTCAGCGGGAGGGCGTACTCCAGTATGACCTCCACCTCGCCGAGGCCCGCGTCGTTGAGCGCGGCGGCCAGAGCGGGGATGCTCCGCTCCCAGGAGCGGGCTTCGGCGGCATTGGGCCGGTGACCGTGCATATGGACGAACTGCTCGGTGAGGTGGAGGTAGAGCGACGTGTCGAGTGCCCTCGCGGCGATCGTTTTCGCGGACTCGCGGAACAGCAAGGACTTCCCCCAGGCAGCACGAAATGACTCGTGCGGGTGGGGGCATGTCCTTCGAGACTCCACCGAGATGGAGCGGAAGCCCGTCGGGCCGCGATGACGATGCGATCAAGCCTACCCGGCTTCGGTTCGGTGAGAGAGGGGTCTTGGGCCGGCGGGATCGGGCGCCGTGCGTGGTTCGGTGAGTGCCGAACGATTACGACATGCGGAATGTGTGGACCCGGTAACGGAGCCACGAGCCACGCGTGAACACCTCGTCACTGGCGGGTGTCCTTCGCCACAGCACCGATGCAAAGCAGCGGGACTCTACAATCGCCCTGGGGCCGTGATCACGGCGATCTACAGCGGTCTGAGGGGACGGCGAGGCCTTTGCGTGCCTCAGCCTCGCCACTGAACCGCCTGACATCACCCACCTATGATCGTTGAAGAGTTGACTTCATCACGGATGCAACTCATCTGCACCGCATCTTTGGGTGCGGTGGCGAGACGTACGAGGAAAGGTGGACAGCATGGCCCTCGGACTGCTCCGGCGTCAGCGTTCCCGTAACGCTTCTGGTGCCGCGCAGGGCCTCTCGGTACCCCTGCCACCCGGCGCCGGCCGGTACGGCTGCGAGGTCGTCGATCCCCTGGGGCAGCCGATGGGTGGCGCCGAGATCACGGTGACCGCGCTGGACAGCCACCGCGTCGTCGCCCAGGGCACGACCGATCCGTACGGCCTGTTCATGGCAACGCTGCCGCCCGGCTCCTACAGTGTGATGGCCGTGGCGGAGGGCCTCACGCCCGCCCGCAACAACGTCGACGTCGCCGCCGGCGCCGTACTCCCGCCGGTGCGCATCGCGCTGCTGCCCGCTCGTCAGCTGGAGCTTCCGCCGTCCGGCACCTGGTTGTTCGACCCGCCGCACACCGCGATCCGGTTCATCGCCAAGCACGTGGGCATGGCCCATGTCCACGGCCGCTTCACCCGGTTCCGCGGCGGCATCCGCATCGCGCCGGACATGGCCGACTCCCAGGTCTCGGTGCGCATCGACGCCTCCAGCATCACCACTGGCAACAGGACCCGCGACAACCATCTGCGGTCCGCCGACTTCCTCGACGTCGAGCGCTTCCCGCACATCGACTTCAACAGCACCCGGTTCGTCTACCGCGGCGGCTCCCGGTGGACGCTGAACGGCACGCTCACCATGCACGGAACCAGCCGCTCCGTGGGCCTGGACACCACCTACCTCGGCACGGTGAACGGCGGTTACGAGCAGGAGCTGCGCTGCGCGGCGCTCGCCAAGACGGAACTGCACCGCGAGGACTTCACCCTCAACTGGCGCTCGATGCTGGCCCGCGGCATCGCGGTCGTCGGACCGACCGTGCAACTGGAGCTTGACGTCCAGGCCATGTACCGCACCGCCGAGACGCCCACGCCTCCGGAGTAGGCCCGCGGGCGCCGCGCGCGCCGTCTCACTTCTGCTCCACCCGAACCCAATCCACCTCCGCCTCCACTCCCCCACCCGCGATCCGGTCCACGCTGGACTGAGGCAGCCCCCAGTACGGACTCGTCACCTTGTTCCAGCCGGCCGGGTAGGCGCCGCCCAGGGCCAGGTTGAGGATGACGTACTGGTGGTGGTCGTAGACCCACTGGCCGCGCGTCGACTCGAGTTCGTTGCGGGTCGTCTCCTGGACCAGGCGGTCGTCGACGTAGAAGCGCATCGCCGTCGGGGTCCACTCGACGGCGTACGTGTGCCACTGGTCCGCCGTGCCGCCGCCCGGGTACGTCTGACGGGCGCCGATGTTGCCGTCCGCCGAGTAACCGGGGCCGTGCAGGGCCGTGCTGGTCCAGTCGGGGTAGCCGATGTTCTCCATGATGTCGGTCTCGCCGGAGGCCGGCCAGGAGACGGACGGGTCGTCGACGTTGCTGCCCAGCAGCCAGAAGGCGGGCCAGAAGCCGTCGCCGACCGGGAGCTTCATGCGGGCGCTGACCTTGCCGTACGTGAAGTCGAAGTGGGTGTTGGTGTCGATGCGGCCGGAGGTGAAGTCGTAGGTGCCGCCGCCCGCTTGGGTGCAGCCCTTGCAGTACTTCGCCTTCAGGATCAGGTTGCCGTCGCGGGTCTGGATGTTGTCCGGGGAGTCGACGTACGCCTGGGACTCGCCGTTGACCGGGCCCATCTCGCTACCGGTGCGGACGACCCGCCACTTGGAGCGGTCGAGTGCGGCGCCGGTGAAGTCGTCGAAGAAGGTGGTGCGGTAGGTGCCCGGCTGGTCGGCCGGCAGGGGCGGGTAGGAAGCCGAGGCGCTGCCGCCTGTGCCCCAGACCTGGAACTCGTAGAGGGAGTAGCCGAACCGGGCCGTCGCGGGGGCCGGGTTGTAGAAGGAGCGGCGCTCCTTGCCGAGCATGCGGACGTAGCGGCCGGTGGCCGGGGACGGCAGTTTCACCGTGTCGTGCAGGCCCGTCGCGTCGGACGGGGACTTCACGTTCGCGCGGCGGGCGGCGATGTCCGACGGTGACGGCTCGTAGACCGTGCGCCAGGTGCGGTTGTCGTCCGACACCTGCAGGAGGTAGTCGACCGCGTACGCCGACTCCCAGTAGAGGTCCACCGTGTCGATGGTCGACTGGGCGCCCAGGTCCACCGACACCCAGCGGTCCGCGTTCCAGTCGCTCGACCAGCGGGTGGCGTCGCCCTTCAGGTCGGCCGGCCAGCCGCCGTCCGTGAGATACGCCGGGGAGTTGCCGGCGTGCTGGTAGTAGTTGGAGTAGGCCGGGTGGTTCAGTGCCAGGTTGGTGCGGGTCGTGGACGCCGGGGCCGGTTCGCCGCCGTAGACCTTGAAGCTCCACAGGGAGTAGCCCCACGGTGTCGCCCGTTCCAGGCCGCGCAGGCGGACGTAGCGGCCGGTGACCTCCTGGGGGTAGGTGTGGGCCGTGACCGAGCCGCCCGTGCCGTCGGTCTCCGTGTAGAACGGGGTCCAGTCGGTGCCGTTCTTCGAGACCTCCAGGACGTACCGCTTGCCGTAGGCCGCCTCCCAGTCCAGGGTGACGCGGTCGACGCGGAGGGTGGTGCCGAGGTCGACGCGGATCCAGGCGTCGTCGGCGAAGTCGCTGGACCAGCGGGTGGCCCCGTCGCCGTCGAAGGCCAGGCCGGGAGCCGTGCCGGCGTTCTCGCTGCCGGAGGCGGTGACGGCGGCCGGGTTCACCGCGTACGCGGCGGCCGCCCGGTCGGTGTCCCAGCCGACGGCGGCGGCCTGGGCCGCGTGGGCGGGGCCGGCCAGCAGCGGGCCGGAGGTCAGTAAGGCCGCCGTGGACAGGGCGGCGGCGAGCAGGGTGCGGGGGATACGGGATGACATGCGGCTCTCCTCAGTGGGGGTGGGGATGCATGCGTGCGCTGATGACATGCCCATGACAGATCAAGCGCCGTGCCCGACCGGTGGGTGCGGGCTCCCGACCCCGCACCCACCGGCGTCCGGGCCGGGCTCAGGCGGCCCGGCGGTTCTGGCCGCGGTGGACGCGGACGATGTCCGCGTACCGGTGCCCGCTGCCCTTGATCGTGCGCACCTGGGTGCGGTAGTCGACGTGGACGAGCCCGAACCGCTTCTCGTAGCCGTACGCCCACTCGAAGTTGTCCAGCAGCGACCACGCGAAGTAGCCGGCCAGCGGGGCGCCCTTGCGGGCCGCCGAGGCGCAGGCGGCCAGGTGCCGCTCCAGGTAGTCCTGGCGTTCGGGGTCGTCGACGGTGCCGTCGGGGCGGACCACGTCCGGGTACGCCGAGCCGTTCTCGGTGACGTGGATCCGGCGGGCGCCGTACTCCTCCGTGAGGCGGAGCAGCAGGGTCTCGATGCCGCCCGCGTCGATCTCCCAGTCCATGGCGGTGCGCGGGACGCCCGGGCGGCGGACCGAGCGGGCGTGCGGCGCCGGGCCCTCGGGGTCGTCGGCGACGTACGCCGGGAAGTAGTAGTTCAGGCCCAGCCAGTCCAGGGGCGCCGCGATCGTCTCCAGGTCGCCGGGCAGCACGGGCAGTTCGACCCCGTACGTCTCCACCATGTCGGAGGGGAAGCCCCGCCCGTGGATCGGGTCCAGCCACCACCGGTTCACGTGCCCGTCGTGGCGGCGGGCGGCCGCGACGTCCTCCGGGCGGTCGGTGGCGGGGTGCACGGTGGAGAGGTTGTTGACGATGCCGACCTGGGCGTCGGGCACGGCCGTCCGGATCGCCTGGGTCGCGAGGCCGTGGCCGAGGAGCAGGTGGTAGGAGGCGCGGACCGCGGCCGTCAGGTCGGTCCAGCCGGGGGCCATCGTGCCCTCCAGGTGGCCGATCCACGCCGAGCAGGAGGGCTCGTTGAGGGTGGTCCAGAGTTTCACGCGGTCGCCGAGGCGGGTGGCGACCTCGGACGCGTACTCGGCGAACGCGAGGGCGGTGTTCCGCTCCGGCCAGCCGCCGCGGTCCTGGAGCGCCTGGGGCAGGTCCCAGTGGTAGAGGGTGACGGACGGGGTGATGCCCGCCTCCAGCAGGGCGTCCACCAACTCGTCGTAGAACGCCGGCCCCTTCGGGTTCACCGGGCCCGTTCCGCCGGGCATCACCCGCGGCCAGGCCACCGACAGGCGGTAGGCGTTGGTGCCCAGTCGCCGCATCAGGTCGATGTCCTCGCGCCAGCGGTGGTAGTGGTCGCAGGCGACGTCGCCGTTGTCGTCGTTCGCGATCTTCCCGGGGGTGTGGGAGAAGGTGTCCCAGATCGAGGGCGCCCGGCCGTCCTCGGCGACGGCCCCCTCGATCTGGTACGCCGCTGTGGCCGTGCCCCACAGGAAGTCGGGCGGGAAGGCGGCCAGGTCGATGCGTTCGGACACGGAAGTCCCTTCGGGATCAGGGGTGGGGGTCACTTGACGGCGCCCGCCGTCAGACCCGCGACGAGATAGCGCTGCAGGAGGAGGAAGCCGGCCACCACGGGGACGCTGACGACGAGCGAGGCGGCCATGATCTGGTTCCAGTAGACGTCGTAGAGCGTGGAGTAGCCCTGGAGGCCGACGGCGAGGGTGCGGGTGGTGTCGTCGGTCATGACCGACGCGAAGAGGACCTCTCCCCAGGCGGTCATGAACGCGTAGACGGCGACCGCGACGATGCCGGGGATCGCGGCCGGCACCACGATGCGCAGGAGTGCGCCGAGCGGGCCGCAGCCGTCCACCAGGGCCGCCTCGTCCAGGTCGCGCGGCACCGAGTCGAAGTAGCCGATCAGCATCCAGATGGAGAAGGGGAGGGAGAAGGTCAGGTAGGTGAGGATCAGGCCGCCCCGGGAGCCGAACAGGGCGATGCCGGTGGCGTTGCCGATGTTGACGTAGAGGAGGAAGAGGGGCAGGAGGAAGAGGATGCCGGGGAACATCTGGGTGGACAGGACGGTGACCGTGAAGACGCGCTTGCCGCGGAAGTCGTAGCGGCTGACGGCGTAGGCCGCGAAGACGGCGATGAGCACCGAGAGAAGGGTCGCCGCGCCCGCCACGATCAGCGAGTTCGCGAAGTAGCGGGCGAGCGGGACCGTGGACCAGATGTCGATGTACGGGCGGACGGTGAGGCCGCTGGGGAACCAGCGGAACTTGCCCGTCACGTCCGCGAGCGGCTTCAGGGAGCTGGAGACCATCACGTACACCGGGACCAGCACGAAGCCGGTGAGCAGGGTGAGGAAGATCCGGCGGGACCACAGGAACGAACGGGGCCGCGCCATGGGCGAGGTGCTAGACATCGGCGGCCCTCCGTCCGCGTGAGGTGAGCAGGAGGTAGGCGCCCGTCACGACGAGCAGGAAGAGCAGGAGCAGGACGGACATGGCGGAGCCGGTGCCGAAGTTCCAGGTGACGAAGGACGCCTGGTAGATGTGGACCGAGATGAGGTCCGCGGCCTCCGGAGCCGACTTGCCGAACAGGACGTACGGCGTGTTGAAGTCGTTGAAGGTCCACAGGAAGAGGACGAGCAGCAGGACCTGGTTGACCGGGCGGAGGGACGGGAGCGTGATGCGGCGGATCTGCTGCCAGATCCCGGCGCCGTCCAGGGCCGCCGCCTCGTACAGCTCCCCGGGGATGTTCTGCAGGCCGGCCATCACGATGAGGAACGCGAACGGCCAGCCCTTCCACACCGACACGGTCAGCAGGGCGTAGAAGCTGTTGTCGCCGATGAGCCAGAAGGAGGGTTTGTCGGTGAGGTGCAGCTGGTCGTGGAGGACGTGGTTCACCAGGCCGTTGTCGTGCTGGAACATGAAGACCCAGGTGATGACCGCCGCGTACACCGGCAGGGCGTAGGGGATCAGGAAGAGCGCTCTCAGCAGGCCCCGGCCGCGGAACGTGTCCTGCATGTAGATCGCGGCCGCGGTGCCGATCAGCCAGCACAGGGCGACGGAGAGGAGGGTGAAGCCGACCGTGACGAAGAAGGAGTGGAGCAGGGCCTCGCCGACGGGGGCGTCGAAGTCCACCGACATCCTGTAGTTGGCCAGGCCGGACCAGGGGGCGGTGCCCCAGTCGCGGATGTAGAACTGGGTGAGCTCCTTGAAGCTCATCACGATGCCGATCACCATCGGGATGAGGTGGACGAGGAGTTCGAGGAGCAGGGCGGGCAGGAGCAGCAGGTACGGCAGGGAGACGCGGCGGAGCCGCCCGGGGCGGCGGGGCTCGCGCGCCGCCGTCCCGGGGGGAGCCTTGCGCACCGGCTCCTCGAGCGTGGTGGTCGTCATCGTGCTCAGGCCGCCGGCATCTGCTGCTGGGCCTTCTCCAGCTTGGCCCGGACCGAGTCGGTGGTGATCGCGCGTCCGGCGGCGGCGTCGGCGAACAGCTCCTTGACGGCCGTGCCCACCGTCGTCTCGAACTGCGACTCGCTGGGGACCTGCGGCAGCGCGGCGGCGCTGGTGGCGAGGGTCTGCTTGAGGACCGCGGTGGCCGGGGTGTTGAACGCCGCGTCGGACTGGGCGGACTTGACCGGCGGGATGGACGTGTAGGCCTCGTTCAGCGTCTTCTGCTCGGTGTCGCTGGTCATGAACTTCACGAACTTCACGGCGCCGTCGAGGTTGTGGCTGTTCTTGAAGACGGCGATGTTGATGCCGGCGACCATCGAGTCGACCTGGGCGCCGGCGCCGGGCGTGCCGGAGCGCACGGGCACGGGGGCGATGCCGTACGCGTCCTCGCTCATGCCCTGGGACTTGAGGTTGGAGGCGGCGGACTGCCACAGCAGCATGGCCTGCTTCCCCTTGGCGAAGTCGCTGACGGACTGGTTCTGCGCGTACTCGGCGTCACCGGTGGGGATGACCTTGTCCTTGGCCATCAGGTCGACGTAGCTCTTCACCGCGTCCACCACCTTGGGGTTGGTGAAGTCGGGCTTGCCGTCGGGGGTGAAGAAGTCGGCGCCCTGCTGCTTGGCGAAGACGAAGACGTGGTGGATGTTCTCCGAGACGTTGGCGCCCTCGGCGCCGAGGACCGACTTGCCCTTCGCCTTGATCTTCTTGCCGTCGGCGACGAGTTCGTCCCAGGTGGCCGGGGGCTTGGAGATGCCGGCGTCGGCGAAGATCTTCTTGTTGTAGTAGAGCGCGTACGCCATCGAGTACAGCGGCACCGCGGCCGGGTCCTTGCCCTGGGCGCCGGTCGAGCCGAGCGCGGAGTCGACGAAGCGGTCCTTCCCGCCGATCTTGCCGAAGTTCTTCGCGTCCCACGGCAGGAACGCGCCGGTGGCCTGCAGGGAGGCGCTCCAGGTGTTGCCGATGTTCAGCACGTCCGGGCCCTGGCCGGAGGTGGTGGCGGCGAGGATCCGGTTGAGCAGGTCGGACCAGGGCACGACCTCCAGCTTCACCTTGATGCCGGTCTGCTTCTGGAACCGGTCGAGTTCGGGCTGCAGGACCTTCTTGTCGACGGCGATGCTGGCGCCCTGGTTGGAGGCCCAGTACGTCAGCGTCTTCGGTGAGTCGTCGGACCCGCCGCCGGTCGACGAACCGCCTCCGCAGGCCGTGGCCGCGAGGGCGAGAGACAGGGTGACGGCGCCTACGGCCGCGGCTCGGGTGCTGCGCATGGCTCCTGGTGTCCCTTTCCGGGAGTCGAGACGTGCGGGGGGCGTCCGGCGGCGGAGCCGCCACTCGTGCCCCTCACGGCTTAATTTAGGACGTGAGTTAATAGCCGTCGGAGCCGCGCGTCAAGGGATCCGGCAGCAACGGTTGCGCATCTCGGCCCCGCACCGTGGGGGACCGCGGAATTTCTGTCGCACCTCTTGACGCATCCTTCAAGCCACTGAAGCATCCATCGGCGAGAGAGCGCTCCCCCACCCCCACTTCGTTCACTTCCTGAACCAGGAGAGCCGCGCATGTCCTCTTCCTCCCCATCCGTCGGGCGCCGGACCGTCCTCGGTGCCGCCGCGGCGGCCGTCCCGGTGGTGGCCGGTCTGACCACTCCGGCCTCAGCCGCCTCGCCGGCCGGGGCGGCCGCCCCGGCCCGCACGCACCGGCGTCCCCCGCGCGCCCTGCACGGCGGGGGCGACCTCGGCCCGAACGTCCTCGTGTTCGACCCCGCCACGCCCGGCATCCAGGACCGCCTCGACGAGGTGTTCGCGCAGCAGGAGTCGGCCCAGTTCGGAAGCGGCCGCTACGCCCTGCTGTTCAAGCCCGGCACCTACACCGGCCTCAACGCCCAGCTCGGCTTCTACACCTCGATAGCGGGCCTCGGCCTGTCCCCCGACGACACGACCATCCACGGGGACGTGACGGTCGACGCGGGCTGGTTCAACGGCAACGCCACGCAGAACTTCTGGCGTTCGGCGGAGAACCTCGCCCTGGTGCCGGCGAACGGCACCAACCGGTGGGCGGTGGCCCAGGCGGCGCCGTTCCGGCGGATGCACGTGCGCGGCGACCTGAACCTCGCACCCTCCGGCTACGGCTGGGCGAGCGGCGGCTACATCGCCGACAGCCGCATCGACGGCCAGGTCGGGCCGTACTCGCAGCAGCAGTGGTACACCCGCGACAGCGTCATCGGCTCCTGGCTCAACGGCGTGTGGAACATGGTGTTCTCGGGCGTGCAGGGCGCCCCCGCGCAGAGCTTCCCGAACCCGCCGTACACCACGCTGGACACCACTCCCGTCTCCCGGGAGAAGCCGTTCCTGTACGTCAGCGGCGACGAGTTCCGGGTCTTCCTCCCGGCGAAGCGCGTCGGCGCCCGGGGCGTCACCTGGGGCAACGGCACCCCGCGCGGCACCTCGCTGCCGCTGTCCCGGTTCTACGTCGCGAGGCCCGGCGTCAGTGCCGCCACCCTCAACCAGGCGCTGGCCCAGGGACTGCACCTGCTGCTCACCCCGGGCGTCTACCACGTGGACCAGCCGATCCGGGTCGACCGGCCGGGCACGGTCGTCCTCGGCCTCGGCTACGCGACGATCGTCCCGGACAACGGCGTCACCGCCCTGAAGGTCGCCGACGTGGACGGCGTCCGTCTCGCCGGGTTCCTCCTGGACGCCGGGCCGGTCAACTCCCCGACGCTGCTGGAGGTCGGCCCGCCCGGCGCTTCCCGGGACCACTCGGCCGACCCGACCACCGTGCAGGACGTGTTCGTGCGCATCGGCGGCGCGGGCGCCGGCCGGGCGACCACCAGCATGGCGATCAACAGCCGCCACACCATCGTCGACCACACCTGGGTGTGGCGCGCCGACCACGGCACCGGCGTGGGCTGGGAGACCAACCGCGCCGACTACGGCGTGGTGGTGAACGGCGACGACGTCCTGGCGACGGGCCTGTTCGTGGAGCACTTCAACAAGTACGACGTGCAGTGGTACGGGCAGCGCGGCCGGACGATCTTCTTCCAGAACGAGAAGGCGTACGACGCCCCGAACCAGGCCGCGATCCAGAACGGCTCCGTCAAGGGGTACGCCGCCTACAAGGTCGGCGACAATGTGACCGCGCACGAGGCCTGGGGCCTGGGCAGCTACTGCTTCTACAACGTGGACCCGACCATCGTCCAGCACAGCGGCTTCGCCGCCCCGCAGCGGCCGGGGGTCCGGTTCCACGACCTGCTGGTGATCTCGCTCGGCGGCAACGGCCAGTACGAGCACGTCATCAACGACACCGGGGCGCCGACGTCGGGGACCTCGACGACGCCTTCGACGGTGGTTTCGTACCCCTGAGACCCCGTGCGCCGAAGCGCCGCAGGGGTTCGTGTCGCGCACCGGGCTGGTGCGCGACACGAACCGCGGACGGGCGGCCCGGCTACCGGGAGGCCACCGTCACCGCCGCCGGCGCCTGCGCGTGACCGGCCGGGCGGGTGGTGAAGGTGCCGCGGCCCTGGGTGCGGCTGCGCAACCGGGTCGCGTAGCCGAAGAGTTCGGCCAGCGGCACGGTGGCCGTCAGGACCGCGCGGCCGCCCCGGCTCGCGGAGCCGGTGACCCGGCCGCGCCGGGCGGCCAGATCGCCGAGCACCGCACCGAGCCCGTCCTCGGGCGCGGTGACCGTGACCTCGACCACCGGCTCCAGCAGGGCCACCGCGCAGGCGTGCAGCGCCTCGCGCAGGCCCTGCCGGCCGGCGGTGCGGAAGGCGGTGTCGGAGGAGTCCTTCACGTGGGTCGAGCCGTCGGTCAGCGTGACCCGCAGCCCGGTCACCGGGTGACCGCCGAGCGGACCCTCGGCGAGGGCGTCCCGGCAGCCGGCCTCGACCGCGCGCACGAACTCCTGCGGCACCCGGCCGCCGGCCACCGTGGACCGGAACTCGAAGCCGGTGAAACCGACTTCGCCGCCCAGCGGATCGACGTCGAGGACGACGTGGGCGAACTGCCCGGCGCCGCCGTCCTGTTTGACGTGCCGGTGGACCAGTCCGCTCACCCCGCGTACGACGGTCTCCCGGTACGCGACGCGGGGACGACCCACGGTGACCTCCGGTCCGCCGTCCCGGCGGATCTTCTCCACCGCCACCTCCAGGTGCAGTTCACCCATGCCGGACAGCACCGTCTGCCCGGTCTCGGCGTCGGTGCGGACGACCAGCGAGGGGTCCTCCTCCGCCAGCCGGGCCAGCGCGGTCGCCAGCCGGCCGGTGTCGGTGCTGCGGCGCGCCTCGACGGCCACGGACACCACGGGCTCGGCGGCCGCGGTCGGCTCCAGGAGCAGCGGGGCGCCGGGGTCGCACAGGGTCGAGCCGGCCCGCGTGGCCTTCGGGCCCGCGAGCGCGACGATGTCACCGGCGACCGCGCGGTCCAGCTGGATATGCCGGTCCGCCATGACGCGCAGGATCCGCGTCACGCGTTCGGTGCGCCCGGTGCCCGGGTCGGCCACGGTGTCTCCCTTCTCGAGGGCGCCCGAGTAGACGCGGACGTAGGTCAGGCGGCCGGTGCCGCCCGCGTGGACCTTGAACGCGAGCGCCGCGAACGGTGCGCCGGGGTCGGCGGGGCGCCGCTGTTCGGTGTCCTGGTGGACGCCGCGTACGGCGGGCACGTCCAGCGGTGACGGCAGGTAGGCCACCACCGCGTCCAGCAGCGGTTCGATGCCGCGGTTGCGGTAGGCCGAGCCGCACAGCACGACCACGCCGTCGCCGGTGCGGGTCAGGTCGCGCAGGCACGCGGTGAGGGTGGCGGCCGACAGCGTCTCCCGGTCGCAGAACTCCTCCAGGGCGGCCGGGTGCAGCTCGGCCACGGCCTCCTCCAGCGCCCGGCGCCGCCGCAGGGCCTCGTCCCGCAGCGACTCGGGCACCGGCCCCTCCACGGCCGCGGCGTCGCCGTCGGCCCAGACCAGGGAGCGCATGCGGACCAGGTCCACCACGCCGGTGAAGCCGTCCTCGGCGCCGATCGGCAGCTGCACGACGAGCGGGACGGGATGCAGCCGTTCCCGGATCGAGTCGACGGCCCGGTCGAGGTCGGCGCCCGCGCGGTCCAGCTTGTTGACGAACGCGATCCTCGGCACGCCGTGCCGGTCGGCCTGCCGCCACACCGACTCGCTCTGCGGCTCGACGCCGGCGACGGCGTCGAAGACGGCGACCGCGCCGTCGAGGACGCGCAGCGAGCGTTCGACCTCGTCGGCGAAGTCGACGTGGCCGGGGGTGTCGATGAGGTTGATGCGGTGGCCGTCCCAGGCGCAGCTGACGGCGGCGGCGAAGATCGTGATGCCGCGGTCGCGTTCCTGCGGGTCGAAGTCGGTGACGGTCGTGCCGTCGTGCACCTCGCCCCGCTTGTGCGTGGTGCCGGTGGCGTACAGGATCCGCTCGGTGACGGTGGTCTTGCCGGCGTCGACGTGGGCGAGGATGCCGAGGTTGCGGACGACGGCGAGGGTGCTGAGGTTGGTGCGCACGGCCCGTGGCCTTTCTGCGGAACTGCGGTTCGAAAAGAGGGCAGCGCGATTTCCCGGACGAGGAGACGCGGGAGACCGTGAACTCGCCTGTGAAAGGACGGAGTTCGGGTTGGTGAACCGGGTCAGAGGGTGGTCGCGGGCATCCGGTGCCGGCCGCGCAGCGGGCACCGGACGGACGAGGACACCAGGATCACCTCGGACCGCGACGGGGGAACGACGACGGCGGTACGGTCACGCACGGCGGGCTCCCTTCGGTGGTCACGGTTCGGCGGTGCGTGCCGAGTCTAGGAAAGGGGCCGGGCGGCGGACAGCGAATTTCTCGCGGTGGCCGCCGAGTTGACCCTCGACCTTGTCGAGGGCCCAGAGTCCCGGGTGTGGAGAACGAGATGCGCAGCATTGGGGAGATGGCCCGGGACAGCGGACTGAGCGTCAGTGCGCTCCGCTTCTACGACCGTGCCGGTGTGCTGGTCCCGGCGTGGGTGGATCCGGTCAGCGGCTACCGCTGGTACGACCCCGAGCAGTGCGGCGAGGCCCGGTTGCTGGCCCGTCTGCGGCGGGCCGGCATGCCCCTGGCGGACATCCGGCTGGTCCTGGCCGGCTGGTCCAGCGCGGATCCGGACCTGGTGCACGGGCTCTTCCGGGCGCACCTGCGCCGCCTCGAACTGGGGCTGTCCGATGCCCGCAGGGAGTTCTCCACGCTCCGAGCGCTACTCGACCACGACCACAGGGAGAACCCCATGACGTCACTGCGCACCGCCACCGTCCGGCTGACCGTCACCGCGCCGGAGCTGGCCGCCGCCCTGGACGCGGTCCGTTTCGCCGCCGGCACGGACCCGGAGCTGCCGATGCTCGCCGGGATCCTGTTCGACGTCGACGGCGACGGACTGAACGTGGTGGCCACCGACCGCTACCGGATGGCCGTCGCCCGGACCGCCGCCACCGGGTACGACGGGCCCCGCGTCCAGGCGATCGTGCCGCTGCCCCTCGCCGAGGCGATGCGCGCGCTGGCGCAGGGCGCGGAGCCGGTGCGGCTCACGGTCGACGGTGACCGGGTGTCGCTGGACTCCGGCGACCGCCAGGCGGCCGGCCCGTGCCTCGACCACGACTTCCCCGACTACCGCCGCCTGGTCCGGCTGCCGGCCGGCCGCCGGGCCGTCGTCGCCACCGCTGCCCTCCGGGAGGCACTGGAGACCGGCCCGGTGCGGGCGGGCGAGCCGCGCCGGCCGGACGGCGAGCCGCACGACGTCAGCGTGCTCAGGGTGTCGGACGACGGCACGGTGACCGTCTGCGCGGACGGGGACGACGACCAGGGCGCCGTGGGCGTCGACCGGGAGTTCCTGCTGGACGCGCTCACGGCCGGGGCCCGCGACGAGCTGGTCCTGGAGTTCGGCGCCCCTACGGCACCGCTGGCGATCCGCCGGCCCGACGACGAGGGCGCCTTCTCGATCCTCATGCCGGTGCGCCTGGACGACTAGCGTCAGGCGTCAGGGCACTTCGGGCCGCACGAGTGCCCTGGCGAAGGGCTCGCCGCCGCGCCGGGCGTACGTCATCCGCTCCCGGACCTCCCGCAGGGTGCGGGGACGGTAGCCGGGCCCGCCGCAGCAGCTCTTGTGGAAGCCGACGCCGGCGTGAAGCAGGACCGACAGGGTCCGCCACGCCGCGACGTCCCTTCGGCGCGGTGCGGCGAAGGCGGAGCCGGCGTGGATCAGCGGCTGAGCGCAGCGGGGGCAGATCCGCTGCCTGCCCTTTCCGTAGGCGTCGTAGGGCTGCTTGTAGGAGGCCCGGCAGGGCAGGCAGACGTAGGAGGTCTTCGCGTGGGCCATGCCCGCAGGGTAGGCGCCGCCGGATGCCGGACTCGACGGAATTTCGGCCGGCGCCGGCTCAGGTCTCCCTCTCCGGTGTGTAGTCGGCCTCCTCCAGTCCGAAGGTCCAGGCGACGCCCTCCCGCGCGGTCCGGACCCGTGGCGGGACCCGCAGCCAGTAGACGCGGTGGGTGCCGTCGGGCTCCGGCGTGGAGTTGACCACCTCGACCATGACCAGCGGCTCGTCCCCGTCCAGGTCGATGCGCCACAGCACGCCCGCCTCGTCCCGCTGCACGGGTTCGGCCCCGGACTCCTCCAGGTACCGGTCGTAGCCGTAGTGCTCGAGCATCACGCGGCGCAGCTCGGCGTTCTCCTCCTCGCGTATCCGCTCGGGCGTCAGTCCGGCGAGCTCCGCCAGGAACGCGGCGGGGACCGGCATGCCGCGCCACGCGTACAGGGCGAACCCGTCGGGGAAGGCGAGCGCCGGTCCGTCCCCGCGGTCCAGCCGGCCCGCCTCGTCGCGGTGCAGTTCCCCAGGGCGCTCGCAGACGACGGCGGTCTTCTCGTACGGCCACCACCAGCCCGCGGCGCGGGCGACCGCGGCGATCCCGGCGAGGGAGTCCGCGCCGTCCTGGCCGTCGAAGGCGGCCAGCCAGGCCGCGTCGTGCTGGCCCAGGACGGCGTCGAGCAGCACGAGCCGGACGGCCTGCTCACCGCCCTCCTCCCCGGCCGCCGAGGCCTCGACCACACCCGTCCGGATGCGCTCGGTCAGCATGGTGGCGCCCTCCCACAGCTGAGCACCCGTCAGCGCCCAGTGCCCGGCCCAGCCGGCCGGCCCGAGCCGGTCGAGGACCCGCTCCCGGGCGGCGGCCCACGGCCGGGTGCGCACCGCCTCGCGGACGCTGCGGCCTGCCGTTCCGTCCGCCGTGAGCCGTGCGGCCAGGGCCGCGCCCTCGCGGGGCGAGCCCGCCCACACGATGCGCTCCGGCTCGGGCAGGCCCGCCAGCCGGTAGGCCAGGCGCACGCCCGCCTCGGCCGCCGGGCGGTCCGCGGGACCGGTGGCCGCGGCCACCTCGCGCCACCTGGCCGTCGTGTCCGGCTGGGCGGTCTCTTGGACCTGTGCGGCCCGTGCGGTCTCCATCGGTGTCGTCACCGCTCCACTCCCCCGTCGTCTCAGTCCGCCACGACGCGGACCGCGCCGGGCACGTATTCACGCTGGCGCACCACGCGGTACCAGCCCTTGGGAAGCGGTATCGCCGCGTGCTCCTCGTGCACCACCCGTCCGCCGTCGGGGAGGTGGAGCCAGGAGGCTCCGAACGGGCCGGTCTCCCGGGCCAGCGTCCCGGGACCCACCACGGCGTGCGCGTGTCCGGTGACCTCGCCGAGGGCCAGCACGAGCCTGCCGAGCGCGTCCCGCGGCTGTTGCGGCAGCCGGTCCGTGCCCGACGGCACGTCCCCCTCCGCCACGGGCACGATCAGGACGTCCCCCTGCCGGTACATGCGTGTCTCCCTTCCCGCCGGCGCCTCGCCGACCGATGTCCACGACGCTACGCGCGGGGTCTGACAACGCGTCGGGAACGCCTCCCGGACTGCCCTCGCCCTCACCGGAACCGCGCCGGAGGCGGCTTGTCCACAGCCCGTCACCGGCGTTGTCAGAGCCGCTTGGTAGAAATCTCGGGCGAGCAACTCACCGTGTCCGGGTCCCAGGAGGCCAGCGCCATGTCCCATGTCCAGCACCTGCAGGAACTGCACGGCCTGCCGGCCTTCGACTTCCCCGCACCCGGGGAGCAGCGGGACCTGCCGGAGGCCGGCGCCGTGGCCTGGCGGCTGGCCGTCGACCCTTACGAGAACGACGAGGAGGGGTTCGGCGATCTGTGGGACCGCTTCCTCGGCTCGGTGGACTGCGCCGGTGTCCGCGCGATCGTCGTGGGTCAGTGGGGTGAGGCGTACGACAACGACTCCGGTGACATCGTGCGGCTCCTGGTCGACGCCCGGGACCGGCTGACCGCCCTGCGGGCCGTGTTCGTCGGGGACCTGGAGATGGAGGAGGCGGAGATCTCCTGGATCGAGCAGTCCGACGTCACCCCGGTCCTCGACGCCTACCCGCTGCTGGAGGAGTTCGGGGTCCGCGGCGGCACCGGGCTGCGCTTCCCGGCGGTCGCGCACAAGCACCTGCGCGTGCTGCGCTTCGAGGCCGGCGGCCTGCCCGGCGAGGTCGTGCGCGGTGTCGCCGCCAGCGAACTCCCCGCGCTGGAGCACCTCGACATATGGCTCGGCGTGCAGGAGTACGGCGGCGACGCGACGGTGGCCGACCTCGCGCCGCTGCTGGCCGGGGGACGCTTCCCGGCACTGCGCCATCTCGGCCTGCGCAACAGCGAGATCCAGGACGAGATCGCCGCGGCCGTCGCCGCGGCACCGGTCGTCGCCCAGTTGACGTCGCTCGACCTGTCCCTGGGAGTGCTCACCGACGAGGGCGTGACGGCGCTGCTCGGCGGCCAGCCGCTGACCCACCTGACCCGGCTCGACCTGCACCACAACTTCGTCACCGAGCCGGTGGGCGGGCGGATCCGGGCGGCGCTGGAGCCGTCCGGCGTCGAGATCGACCTGTCCGAGCCCGGTGACCTGTGGGAGGACGACGGCGTCGTCCACCGCTTCACCGCCGTCGCGGAGTGAGGCCGTCATGACCTTCGCCGATCACTTCGACACGTTCCACGGGCTGCCCGTCCACACCCTGCCCGAGCCCGACGACGAGGAGCTTCCGGCCGCGGACGCCGTGGCCTGGCGGCTGGACTGCTTCGCGGCCGGGGAGCTGCCGTTCCCCGAGCTGTGGCGCGGCTTCACGGACCGGGTGCCCAGCACGGAGGTGCGGGCCCTCGTCGTCGGGCCCTGGTGGGACGACGAGTACGGCGAGCTGCGTCCGGCGCTGGAGCTGATCGTGGCCGACGCGCCGCGCTTCCCCGCGCTGCGCGCGCTGTTCCTCGCCGACGTCACCGGCGAGGAGTGCGAGATCTCCTGGCTGCAGCTCACCGACGTCACCCCCGTCCTGGAGGCCTTCCCCCTGCTGGAGGAGTTCGCCGTGCGCGGCGGGGACTCCCAGGGACTGGGCGAGGAGCCGCTGTCGCTGCGCCCGGTGCGCCACGACGCGCTGCGCGTGCTGCGGTTCGAGTCGGGCGGCCTGCCGGGTCAGGTGGTGCGGGCGGTCGGCGCCAGTGAACTGCCCGCCCTGGAGCACCTGGAGCTGTGGCTCGGTGTGTCGCGGTACGGGGGCGACGCGACGGTGGCCGACCTCGCACCGCTGCTGGCCGGGGGACGCTTCCCGGCACTTCGCCAGCTGGGGCTCCAGGACAGCGAGTTGCAGGACGAGATCGCGGCGGCGGTCGCCTCGGCACCGGTCGTCGCCCAACTGGATTCGCTCAGCCTGTCCATGGGCACCCTCACCGACACCGGTGCCGGGGCCCTGCTCGCCGGCCAGCCGCTGACCCATCTGAAGCGGCTGGACCTGCACCACCACTTCCTCAGCGAGACCATGGCCGACCGGATCCGTACGGCCGTCGGTGCCGCCGGGACCGAGGTGGACCTCTCCGAGCACCAGACTCCGCACCGCTGGCGGGACGAGGAGTGGCGCTATGTCGCTGTCTCCGAGTAGCACGGCGCCCGGCCGCGGCCCGGACGCCCCGGTGCCCGGTCCCGGACTGCGGTTCGCGGTCGTCGGCAACCCCGGGAACCGGCGCACGACGATGTTCGCCGACGCCGTGCGGGCGGCGGGCCACCCGGCGCCCCGGGTGCTCGCGTGGCGGGACGTGCTGCGCGGGCGGTACGCCTTCGCGCCGGGCGAGTTCGTCCGGATCGACTCCCCCGGAGAGGACGCGGAGGTGGACCGGCTGCTGCGGGACACCGACGACCCCACCCGGGTCGAGGGGACGGCCCTGTGGCACCGCCGTTTCACCGCAGCGGTCCGGGAGGTGACGGGGGAGGCGCGCCGTGCGGGCGCGCTGGTGTCCGCGGACCCGGAGGAGGTCGCGGTCCTGTTCGACAAGCGGCGCTGCCATGCCCGGCTCGCCGCGGCGGGGGTCCCGGTCCCACCGGCCCTGACGGGTCCGGTCGACGGCTGGGACACACTCAGGGAGCGGCTGAGCGCGGCCCGCTTCTCCCGGGCGTTCGTGAAGCCGGCGCACGGCTCGTCTGCCTCCGGGGTCGTGGCGCTGTCGGTGGCGGGCCCCGGCCGGATCAAGGCGACGACCTCGGTGGAGACCGCTCCGGACGGCCGCCTGTACAACTCCCTCCGGGTGCGCCACCACACCTCGGAGACCGAGGTCGCCGCCCTCGTCGACGCCCTGGTCCCGGACGGGATCCACGTCGAGCGGTGGCTGCCCAAGGCCTCGCAGGGTGGCCGGGCCGCCGACCTGCGCGTGGTCGTCGTCGCGGGACGCGCCACGCACGCCGTCGTACGGACCAGCCGGCACCCCATGACGAATTTGCACCTCGGTGGCGCCCGCGGTGATGTGGAGACGGCGCGCGCGGCGATCCGGGCCGCGGGAGGCGACTTCGCCGGCGTCCTGGAGACCGCCGAGCGGGCGGCCGCGTGCTTCCCGGGCATGCTGTGTGTCGGCGTGGACATCCTGCCGTCCACCGGATGGCGCCGGTTCACCGTCGGGGAAGTGAACGCCTTCGGGGATCTGCTGCCCCGCCTCACCGGCCTGCCCGGCAGCGGCGCCGAGGGCCTGGACACCTACGCCGCGCAGGTCGCCGCGGCACCGGCCGCCGCACGGCGAGCGGAACGCTAGGAGCACCACCATGACACGCACCACACGCACCGCCACGCCAGGCAGCACCACGACACCGCCGCCTGACATGAACGAGGTCGTGGGCAGCCACGACCTGCTGCTGGTCACGCTCGACACCCTTCGCTACGACGTGGCGCAGGAGCTGGCGGCGGCCGGCCGCATACCGAACCTGGCCCGGCACCTGCCCGGCGGCGCCTGGGAGCGCCGGCACGCCCCCGGCAGCTTCACGTACGCCTCCCACCAGGCGATGTTCGCGGGCTTCCTGCCGACGCCGGCCGCGCCGGGCCCGCATCCACGGCTCTTCGCCGCCCGTTTCGCGGGCAGTGAGTCCACCGCGGGCGGCACCTTCGTCCACGACACCGCCGACCTGGTCTCGGGTCTGGCCGCCGTGGGTTACCGCACCGTCTGCATCGGCGGGGTGGGCTTCTTCAACAAGCAGGCCCCGCTGGGCTCCGTCCTGCCCGGAATGTTCCAGGAGAGCCACTGGGAGCCGGAGTTCGGGGTGACCTCCCCGACCTCGTTCGAGGCGCAGGTGGCCTGCGCCGAGAAGGTGATCGCCGGCCTGCCCGCGGAGCAGCGGCTGTTCCTCTTCGTGAACGTGGCGTCCCTGCACCAGCCCAACTGGTTCCACCTGCCCGGGGCCACCCGCGAGGCGGGCGACACGCGGGCCAGCCACGCCGCGGCGCTGGAGTACGTGGACCGGCACATGGGACGGCTCCTGGCGGCCGCGGCCGGCCGCCGCCCGTGCTTCGCCATCGTGTGCTCCGACCACGGCACCGCGTACGGCGAGGACGGCTACACGGGCCACCGGATCGGCCACGACGTCGTCTGGACCGTGCCCTACGCCCACTTCTTCCTCGAGTCCTCCCGCGACTCCGCCGCCGCACCCTCTTCCGGCCCCTTCCTCGGCGAGGACCGATGACCAGCACCGTGACCGGCACCGAAGCGGCGGCCACGCCCGCCGTGCGCCCCTACGGCCAGTACGTCTACGCCTATCCGCACAAGACCGCGTACCGTCCGCTGGACCGCGCGCACGCGTCCCTGCGGGCGCTGTGGGCGGACGAGCCGAAGGACGCCCTCTCGCTCTACTTCCACATCCCCTTCTGCGAGGTGCGCTGCGGCTTCTGCAACCTGTTCACCCGCATCGGGGCGCCGGACGGCCTGGCCACCGCCTACCTGGACGCCCTGGAGCGGCAGGCGGGCGCCGTGCGCGAGGCGCTGGGCGAGGGGGCACGGTTCGCGAACGCGGCGTTCGGCGGCGGCACGCCGACCTTCCTGGAGGCCCCGGAGCTGGAGCGGCTGTGCGACCTGGCCGAGCAGGGCCTGGGCGCCGACCTGAGCGCGATCCCGCTGTCGGTGGAGGCCTCCCCCGCCACGGCGACCGCCGACCGGCTGGCCGTGCTGGCCGCCCGCGGCGCCACCCGGCTGAGCCTGGGCGTGCAGAGTTTCGTCGACGCCGAGGCGCGCACGGCCGTACGTCCGCAGCGCCGGGCGGACGTCGAGGCCGCCCTCGCCCGGATCCGCGACGCCGGCATCCCCGTTCTCAACATCGACCTGATCTACGGCATCGACGGCCAGACCGAGGAGTCCTGGACCCGTTCCCTGGACGCGGCCCTGGCCTGGCGGCCCGAGGAGCTGTACCTGTACCCCCTGTACGTGCGGCCGCTCACCGGTCTCGGCCGGCACCGCGACCGGGCGGCCGGCGAGGCCGCGTGGGACGAGCAGCGGCTGCGGCTGTACCGGCACGGCCGCGACCACCTGCTCGCGCACGGCTACGAGCAGGTGTCGATGCGCATGTTCCGCCGTACCGGCGCCCCCGCCACCGGCGGCGACGACTACGCGTGCCAGACCGACGGCATGGTGGGTCTCGGCTGCGGCGCCCGCTCGTACACCTCCGCGCTGCACTACTCCTTCGACTACGCGGTGGACATGCACCGCATACGCGGGATCATCGACGCGTACACGGCCCGCTCGGCCGACGAGTTCCGCCACGCCGACTTCGGCTGGGAGATGACCGGGGACGAGTCCCGGCGCCGCCATCTCCTGCAGTCGCTGCTGCAGGCCGAGGGCATGCCGGTCGCGGAGTACCGGTCCCGTTTCGGCGCCGCGCCCGGCGACGACTTCGCCGGCGAGCTGGACCGGTTCCGCCTCCTGGGCTGGCTGGACGACTCCGCCGGCCCGGAGCTGCTGCGGCTCTCCCCCGAGGGCCTGGCCCACTCCGACGCGCTGGGCCCCGAACTGTTCTCCGCCGCCGTGCGCGAGCGCATGGCCGCGTACGAACTCAAGTGACGGAAGCCCCATGGACCTGACGATCCTCTACCGCGGCCCGCTGGCGTCGTGCGACTACGACTGCCCGTACTGCCCCTTCGCCAAGCGCCGCGACAGCCGCGCCGAGCTGGCCGCCGACCGCGCCGCGCTCGAGCGGTTCGCCGACTGGGCGGCCGCGCAGCGGGACGACCGGCTCTCGCTGCTGTTCACGCCGTGGGGCGAGGGCCTGGTGCGCTCCTGGTACCGGCGTACGCTGGCGGAGCTGAGCCGGCTGCCGCACGTCCGCCGTGTCGCGATCCAGACCAACCTCAGCTGCCGCACGGACTGGCTGGACACGGCCGACCTGGACACCCTCGCCCTGTGGTGCACCTTCCACCCCGGGCAGACACCGTACGAGCGCTTCGTGGCCAAGTGCCGGGACCTGGCCGCCCGCGGGGTCCGCCACAGCGTCGGCGTCGTCGGCCTCCCCGAGCACCTGGAGTCCGCGCGCCGCCTGCGCGCCGACCTGCCCTCCGAGGTCTACCTGTGGGTCAACGCCGCCGAGGGCCACACCTACACCGACGCCGAGGCCGACCGGTGGACCGCCCTCGACCCGCTCTTCCCGTACAGCCGCCACCCGCACCGCAGCGCGGGCCTGCCCTGCCGTACGGGAGAGTCCGTCATATCGGTGGACGGCGAGGGCACGGTGCGACGGTGCCACTTCGTACGGTCGGAGCTGGGCAACCTGTACGACGGCTCCTACCGGCGGGCCCTGCGCCCCCGCGCCTGCCCCCTGGCCGTCTGCGACTGCCACATCGGCTACGTCCACCTGGAGACGCTGCCGCTGTACGACGTCTTCGCGGGCGGGGTCCTGGAGCGGATCCCCGCCGCGCTTCCTTCGCGGTGAAGCGTTACTGCGTTCAGGACGTCTCGGCGGGCGGCCGCGTCAGGTCAGGACCAGCCAGCGGCGGCCGTCGAGGAGTTCGCGAGCCGCGTCGAGGTGGCCGGCGTGGCAGGCGGTCTCGGTGATGACGTGCAGCAGGACGTCCCGCAGAGTGTGCAGATGGGGTTCGCCGAACAGGTCGTGGGGCCACCAGGCCAGGGCGGTGTCCCCGGGAGTGGTGGTGACGACGGCGTCGGCGAGCTCCGCCTCCTGCCGGTACCGGTCGAGCACGTCGACGGCCGGCACGTCCGGGGCCACCTGCCATGCCTCGTCGCCGCTCGTCAGGCCGCGGATGACCTCCTCGTTCCCGGCGGCGACCGCACGGAACCAGAACCGCTCGACGTCCAGTGTCAGGTGCTGGACCAGCCCCAGGCAGTGCCATCCGGAGGGCAGCACGGGTCGCCGCAGGGCCTTGTCGTCGAGCCCGTCGAGGATGCCGAGGACGTGGCGCCGCTGCCCGTCCAGCACCCTGAGGAGCGCCCCGGTCCCGCTGTCGCCGCCCACCGTCACTTGCGCCAGAACAGGTGGTGCGTCACGCCGCTCGGGCTGGGCACGACGTCCAGGTGGAACCGGTCGAGCAGCTCGTCGGGGGACTCCCAGAGGCGCAGTCCCGACCCGAGCTTCACCGGTGAGACCGCCACGTGCAGGGTGTCGACGAGGTCGGCGTCGAGGAACTGCCGGATGGTGGTGACCCCGCCGCCGAGCCGGACGTCCTTGCCCTGCGCCGCCTCCCGGGCCTGCTGAAGGACGGCGGCCGGGCTGCCGTCGACGAAGTGGAACGTGGTGTCGGACAGCGTGAACGAGGGCCGCTTGTGGTGGGTCATGACGAACACCGGGGTGTGGAACGGCGGCTCGTCACCCCACCAGCCGCGCCAGTCGTGGTCGGTCCAGGGGCCGCGCTGGGGGCCGAACTTGTTGCGGCCCATGATCTCGGCGCCGATGTTGCGCGCGAAGTCCCGGGTCAGGTAGTCGTCGAGGCCCCGGCTGCCGCCGGGCTCGGTGCGCATCGGCCAGCTCGCCGTGGCACCGGCCCAGGCGAACAGCCTCGCCGGATCGACATGGCCGAACGGCCTCTCGAGGGTCTGGTCCTCGCCGGCGGCGATCCCGTCACTCGAGACGTTGAAGTTCTGCACCCTCAGCAGCTGACTCATGTTTTCCTCCGGTATTGCCGACAACGAGGGTCAGACTCCGGGGGCCCCGGAAACTCATCGGTCAGCGGCGGTGGACGCTGACGGCGTATCCGCCGCCGGTGTAGGGGTCGGCGTCCCAGGTGGCGAAGCGGTCGACGAGGGTGAGGCCGGCCGAGGCGCAGCAGTCGTCGTACTGCGGCAGGGTGATGCCGGGCGGCACCGGCAGGTGGGCCTCGTCCAGGCCGAAGCCGGCGACGAGCAGGCCGCCCGGGCGCAGGGACGCGGCCAGGCGCCCGACCACGGTGGCCTCGGTACCGGCGGCGAGCAGCGGGAAGACGTTGCCCGCGGCGACGACGAGCTCGAAGTCGGCGGCGATGCCGAGCAGGGCCGGGTCGAACCCGGCCAGATCGGTCTGGAACCACGGGAGCGCAGGGGCCTGCCTGCGCGCCTCCGCCAGCATCGAGGCGTCGAGGTCCACGCCGACGCAGTCGTACCCCAGCTCCGCGAGCCGGATCATGACGCGTCCGGTGCCGCACCCCGCGTCCAGCACCCGCGCTCCGGGAGGCACGAGCGCCGCGCAGAACCGCGCCTCGCCGTGCACGTCCTTCCCGCTGCCAGCCAGCGCCGCGAACCGCGCGGCGTAGTCCTGTCCGGACGTTCCCCCGGTGAGCTGCTCCCAACGACTCATGACGGCAATCCTAGGCCGCCTCGGGTCCTGGCCCTGAGAGGTCACGTTTCGGTATCCCCCCGCACACCCCTAGGTCGTACCGACTGGTCGGTACTAGCCTCTGCGCACATCCCACCGGGCCCATGGGCCGACTCCAGGAGCCGCCGCATGACTGCCATGCCCGCTTCGCCCGACGACACGAACCTCGGGCCGGCCGACGCCGGCACACCGGAAACCCCCCACCGCGCCGCCCGGCTGTGGCGCCGCGAGCTGGACCACTACCCCGTCACCTCACACCGGATGGCGTACCTGGCGATCGTGGTGCTGACCACCGTCGTCCTGTACTACGCCCTCTACGTGCAGTACGCGGTCGCGACGTCGATCATCACGCACTTCCACATGACCTACGGCTACTTCGTGTGGGTCAGCGTCATCGGCAACGGGGTCGGCGCCTTCGCCTCGCTCGTCGCGGGTCTCGCCGACCGCTGGGGCCGGGCCAACATGGTGGTCTACGGGCTTCTGATGGCCGCCCTGCTCAGCCTCCTCGGCCTGCCCAACGCCCCGGACAAGGGCACCTACCTGGTGCTCTTCGCCGCCCTCAGCTTCATCGAGGGCATCGTGCTGGTGGCCACTCCGGCACTGATCCGGGACTTCTCCCCGCAGCTCGGCCGAGCCACCGCGATGGGCTACTGGACCATGGGCCCGGTCATCGGGAGCCTGGTCGTCACCGTCGTCACCAGCAGCACCCTGTCCTTCGCCGGCTGGCAGGACGAGCTGCGCTACTCCGGCTGGGCCGGGCTCGCCGTCTTCGCACTGGCACTCCTGGGACTGCGCGAGCTGTCGCCCCGGCTGCGGGACCAGATCATGGTGAGCCTCCGCGACCGTGCGCTCGTCGAGGCGCGAGCCAAGGGCGCGGGTCCGGCGACGGCGGCCGGGAGCCACTGGCGGCAGATGCTGCGGCTGGACATCGTCGGCTCGGCCACGGCCATCAGCCTCTTCCTCCTGCTCTACTTCGGCGCCGTGGGGAACTTCGTCGTCTACTTCGCCGCGACCTTCGGCTACAGCGAGCAGCGCACCAACGGGCTGGCCAACTGGTACTGGGCGGCCAACGCGGTGGCACTGGTGGCGGCGGGGCTGCTCTCCGACAGGCTGAGGGTGCGCAAGCCGTTCATGATCGTCGGAGCCGTCGGCTCGCTCGCGGCCACCACGCTCTTCGCCCTGCGCGCCACGGAGCCGGGCACCGGTTACTACACCTTCGCCGCACTGTTCGTCGCCATCGGTGTGCTCACCGGCGTCACCTACGCGCCCTGGATGGCGAGCTTCACCGAGACCGTGGAGAAGCGGAACCCGGCCGCCACGGCGACCGGCCTGGCCGTGTGGGGATGGATCATCCGGGCGGTGGTCGCGGTCTCCACGGCGTTCGTCCCGGTCGTGGTGACGTCGGCGACGCCACTGGTCGAGCACGGAGCCGAGGTGAAGGCCGCAAGCGTCCGGGCCGCCCCCGCTCTGGCCGTCATCGACGCGCACCCGCGGCTCTTCGCCAAGCTCGGGGCGTACCCCCCGAACGCGGTCCCGCCGGCACTGGCGGCCCAGGCGGCCCGCGAGGTCGGGGAGAAGGACCTGGCGACCGTGCGCAAGGCCCAGCCGCAGTTGGCGCTGCTGCGACGCTACGGATCCCAGGTGAAGAGCGCCGCGGACCAAGGCCCCGGACAGTGGCGCACCTGGTGGCTGATCTGCGCCGCCGGCCAACTGATCTTCCTGCCGTTCATCTTCGTCATGGCCGGCCGCTGGAGCCCGCGCAGGGCCCGCGAGGAGGCGGTGGAGCACCAGCGTGCGGTGGATCGCGAACTGGCGGTCCTCGCCGAGCAGGGCGGCTGATCCCACGGCCACCCCCCGACGAGCCTGGGCGGGCAGTCGGTGCGCCGCCCGCCCAGGAACGCGCCCAGGACGGTGCGTGTAATTCGCCACAATCACTACCTTCGAGGCGAATGAATGCGTAAAGGTGGATTTTCGCAGCCGGTTGCGCTCCCCCCGTTAACCAGCTCAGGAATCCACCGACCAGTCGCATGGGAGAAGCGTTTGATCACGGCACGTAAACGACGCACCGGGCTGATGGCCACGGCCGGCGTGTTCGGCGGCGTCCTCGCACTCACGGCCCTCGGCGGCACCGCCGGCGCCGCCACCGGCGGAAACGACGCCGGGAGCCCCCCGAAAGCGCAGGCTCCGGCGGGTCAGGCGGGCACCCAGGACGCGTCCGACGCCCGCATCAGGTTCACGCCCGGGCAAGGTGCGTACAACGTCGGGATCGACCGCCCCGTCGCCGTCAGCGTCACCGACGGCAAGCTCACCAAGGTGACCATGACCGCCGTCGCGACCGGTACCGAGGTTCCGGGCACCCTGGCCGCGGACGGCACGTCCTGGAAGCCGGACGGCCGGCTGGAGCGGGCCACCAAGTACCAGATCGCCGCGGAGGCCGTGGACGCCCAGGGCCGCTCCGCCAGCGCAGGCGCGACGATCACCACGGTCTCCCCGGCCAACGACTTCGTCGGGCACCTCTCCCCCGAGAACGGCTCGACCGTCGGCGTGGGCATGCCGGTGACGGTCACCTTCGCCAAGGCGATCAGCGACAAGGCCGCCGTGCAGTCGGAGATCCAGGTCAGCTCCAGCAGCGGCCAGCGGGTCGTCGGCCACTGGTTCGGCGGCACCCGCCTGGACTTCCGCCCCGAGAACTACTGGAAGCCCGGTTCGACCGTCACCGTCAAGCTCCACGTGCACGGCGCCCAGCGGACGGTCACGTTCAAGATCGGCCGGAGCCAGATCAGCACCGTCGACGCCAGGACGAAGCAGATGACCGTCGTCCGGGACGGCAAGACGATCAGGACCATCCCGATCTCGTCCGGCAGCGCCGAGCACCCGACGTACAACGGCCGGATGGTCATCTCCGAGAAGTACCGGCAGATCCACATGAACGGTGCGAGCGTCGGCCTCACGAAGGACGGCAAGCCCGCGTACGACATCCAGGCCGTGCCGCACGCCATGCGCCTGACCGACTCGGGCACGTTCATCCACGGCAACTACTGGGGCGCCGACTCGGTCTTCGGCAAGGTCAACACCAGCCACGGCTGCGTCGGCCTGAAGGACATCCGGGGCGGCGGCGACGGCAGGCTGCCCGCCGCGTGGTTCTTCGACAACTCGATGATCGGCGACATCGTGGTCGTCAAGAACTCCCAGGACAAGACCCCGCTGGCCCCGGGCAACGGCCTCAGCGACTGGAACATGCCGTGGACCGAGTGGGTCTCCGGCAGCGCGACCCCCTGAGGACCCACGCGAAGAGGGCCCCGACCGCAAGGTCGGGGCCCTCTTCATCGTCTTGTCGACGCATGGTGTCCGAGGGGGGACTTGAACCCCCACGCCCGATAAAGGGCACTAGCACCTCAAGCTAGCGCGTCTGCCATTCCGCCACCCGGACCAGGTGTCTGCCGCCTGGCGGGGATGTGTGTTCCCCGCGGCGACAGGCACAACAATACCAAGGTTTCGGAGTGCGTTTCACCTGCGTATCCGTGCGCCAGGTGCTACGGCGAGTGAGCGGGCTGACACCTCGTGCGCGCATGTCGCGCCTTGCCCGGCGGCCGGTCAGGTCGCGTCGCGCTCCTGGTGCGACCGCCGGGTGTGCTCGGTGTGTGCGCGCATCAGGTGGGTGGCGCGCTGTTCGTCCCGGGCGGCGATCGCGGTGATCAGCTCTCGGTGCTCGATCCAGGACTGCCGGCCCCGCTGCCGGGCCACCGGCGCGCAGTACCAGCGGACCCGCCGGTCGACCTGGGCGGCCAGTTCGGCGAGCACCGCGTTGCCCGCCAGCTCCATCACCTTGGAGTGGAAGGCCGCGTCGAGGGCCACCGCGCGGTGCACGTCCTCGGCCGCCACCGCCTGCTCGCCCTCGGCACACAGCTCCTCCAGGGCGGCGGCGCCGGAGGTGCCGGCATGGGCCGCGGCGAGCCGTGCCGCCTCCGCCTCCAGGAGCGTGCGGACGGTCAGGAGCTGGTCGGCCTCGTCCTCCGTCGGCTCGTGCACGAACGCGCCCTGGGCGGGCCTGAGGTCGACCCAGCCCTCGGTGCTCAGCCGCTGCAGCGCCTCGCGCACCGGCTGCCGGGAGACGCCCAGGTGACCGGCGAGTTCGCTCTCCACGAGGTGCCGGCCGGGCCGCAGGGCGCGGGTGCCGATCAGCTCGAGCAGCGCCTGGTAGACACGGTCTCGCAGCGGGCCGGGGCGCTCCAGCCTGGGCACGGCCCCCTGCGGCAGTCCGGTCGACGACATCGCGGTCCCCCTCCTCGGCATGCGGTACCGGGGCGGTACGCACGAGGCAGTATCCGTCCATCGTCTGCAGTCCGCGGCGCGCGCCGGCCGCGCGCGGGCGTCTACCGCGTCACATCCGGGCGCCGGGTCGCGTCACGGGCACCGTACGACCTGCCCGGCGTAGGAGAGGTTGCCGCCGAAGCCGAACAGCAGGGCCGTGTCGCCGCTGCGGACCGCTCCGCGCTCCAGGAGCTTGGACAGGGCGAGGGGGATGCTGGCCGCGGAGGTGTTACCGGACTCGGTGACGTCGCGCGCGACCACGGCGTTGACGGCGCCGATCTTGTGGGCGAGCGGCTCGATGATGCGCAGGTTGGCCTGGTGCAGGACGACCGCGGCCAGGTCGGCCGGCTCGACGCCGGCCTTCTCGCAGGCGCGCCGGGCGATGGGCGGCAGCTGCGTGGTGGCCCAGCGGTAGACGCTCTGCCCCTCCTGGGCGAACCGGGGCGGCGTGCCCTCGATGCGCACGGCGTTGCCCATCTGGGGCACCGACCCCCACAGCACCGGCCCGATGCCGGGCTCCTCGCCCGGCCGGCAGGCCTCGACCACGGCGGCCCCGGCCCCGTCGCCGACCAGGACGCAGGTGGTGCGGTCGGTCCAGTCGGTGACCTCGGACATCTTGTCGGCGCCGATGACCAGCGCGCGGGTGGCCGCGCCCGCCCGGACCGTGTGGTCGGCGGTGGCGAGGGCGTGGGTGAACCCGGCGCAGACCACGTTGACGTCCATGGCGGCCGGCTGCGGGATGCCGAGCCGGGCGGCGACGCGGGCGGCGGTGTTCGGGGAGCGGTCGATCGCGGTGGAGGTGGCGACGAGCACCAGGTCGATGTCGCCGGGGGCGAGGCCGGCTGCGGCGAGGGCCTTGGCGGCGGCGTGCGCGGCCAGTTCGTCGACGGGTTCGTCGGGGCCGGCGAGGTGCCGGGTCCGGATGCCCACCCGGCTGCGGATCCACGCGTCGCTGGTGTCGACCATGCCGGCCAGGTCGTCGTTGGTGAGCACCCGGGCGGGCTGGTAGTGGCCGACGGCGGTGATGCGCGAGCCGTTCATGGCGGGGTCCCCCTCGTGTTCCGTGAGTGGCGGGACCCTCAGTCTGAGCAGTGACTCGCGGGTACGGCGGCGGGCAAGGCCACAGGAAACCGGCGTACGAGTTGTCGGCTCCCGCACCCTTGCCGGCGCCGGCCACCCGGCGGGCGCGCTGTCGTTCCGGTCTGAGTTGGAGACGCGTGCGGCGGGTACCTGGGACGAGTCCCGGCAGACGGAGACGACCACGGTGTGCGCCCACTGCGGCATGGGCCGCAAGTCACGCTCCATGTGCAGGACAATGAGATCGTCAGGGTCACCTCGCCGCACGACGGCCCGGTGACCCACGGCAACCTCTGCATCTAGGGCCGTTTCGGCCACCAGCACGTACAGAACCGGGGCTGATCAGGACATGGGACGAGTCACGGAACGACGCAAGGTCCTCCGGATCCGGGACGGGTCGGTCTCCACCCGGCCGGACACGCTCGTCGCCGAGGAACCGCTGGAGATCCGGCTGAACGGCAAGGCTCTCGCGATCACGATGCGCACGCCGGGGGACGACTTCGCGCTGGCGGCGGGGTTCCTGGTGAGCGAGGGGGTGCTGGCGGCGGCGTCCGACCTGATGAACATCGTCTACTGCGCGGGTGCGACGGCGGACGGGGCGAACACCTACAACGTGGTCGACGTGCGAACCGCGCCCGGCGTCGCGCTGCCCGAGTTCACCCTGGAGCGCAACGTCTACACCTCCTCCTCGTGCGGGCTGTGCGGCAAGGCCAGCCTGGACGCCGTGCGGACGACCGCCCGCTGGCCGATCGCCGACACGCCCCCGGTCCGGGTCACGCCCGAACTGCTGGCGGGCCTGCCCGACCGGCTGAGGGAGGCCCAGCGGGTGTTCGACCGGACCGGCGGCCTGCACGCGGCGGCCCTGTTCACCGAGGACGGGGAGCTGCTGGACATACGGGAGGACGTGGGGCGGCACAACGCGGTCGACAAACTGGTCGGGCGCGCGCTGCAGAACGGCGACCTGCCGCTGTCCCGGACGATCCTGCTGGTCTCGGGGCGGGCTTCGTTCGAGCTGGCGCAGAAGGCGGTCATGGCGGGCATCCCGGTGCTGGCCGCGGTGTCGGCGCCGTCGTCGCTGGCGGTGGACCTGGCCGCCGAGACGGGGCTGACCCTGGTGGGCTTCCTGCGGGGCGGCTCGATGAACGTGTACGCGGGCGAGGACCGCGTCACCCTGCGGGCCGCTGCCGCGCAGGGCTGACCGGCGGCCCGCGGCACGCCGGAGGGACCCCCGCCGGCGGGGAACGGCCCCCGCGCCGTGAAGGGGTCACGCCGTGTTCCGCCGCCCGCCGGGCGGGCGGCGGCTCAGCCGTGTGCGAAGTCCAGGTCCGCCGCCTTCGTCACGGTGCCCAGCCGGGGGAAGTCGAGGCGGACCGACGCCTCGTGCTCGGCGGCGGTGAAGGCGGCCATGGCGTCCTCGGCGAAGACCAGGTCGTAGCCGAGGTCGGCGGCGGCGCGGGCGGTGGACTCGACGCCGAGGTTGGTGGCGATCCCGCCGAACACCAGCGTGCGGATGCCGCGCTCCCGCAGGCGCGCGTCGAGGTCCGTGCCCTGGAAGCCGCCGATGGTCCGCTTGACCACCTCCAGGTCGCCGTCCCTGCGCAGACCCGCGACCAGGGCGCTGCCGGGCGGCTGTTCGGCGGCCGAGGGGCGTTCGACCCGGATCAGCACGACGAGCGCGCCGGCGGAGCGGAAGGCCGCCGCCAGTTCCTGGGCTGCGGAGAGCACGTCGGTGCCTTTGCGGGGTTCCAGGGGCAGCGCGACGATGCGGTCCATCAGGTCGACGAGGACGAGTGCGGTGCGCTGCGGATCGAGCACGGGAGCTGCGGTCATGACGGAACGTTAACCGCCGTCAGCCGTCCGTGCCGGAAATCCGGATCAACAGGTCCATGAACTGCTCGCGTTCGGCCGCCGACAGGGGGGCGAGCACCCGGAACCGGCCGGAGCTGTACGAGCGCCGGCGGCAGGAGCTGTGGCGGCTGTTCGCCGACGGCGTCCTGAGGCCCGCGGTGCACGGCGAGTTCGCGCTGGAGGACGCGGCGGCGGCGCACGAGGTGATCACCGCCCGGCGCAACCTCGGCACGGTCGTCCTGCGCCCGTAGGCCCGCGCGGCCGTCAGCGAAGGACCCCGTGCTCCGGCTGCCCCGGGACCGCGTCCGGGGCTGATCGCCCCGGGTCCGTCTCCGGGTCGCGGGCGCGCCGCTTGGCGATGACCGCGCACACCATGAGCTGCATCTGGTGGAAGAGCATCAGCGGCAGCACGGCGAGGGAGGCATGGGCGCCGAACAGGACGCTCGCCATGGGCAGACCGGAGGCCAGGGACTTCTTGGACCCGGCGAACTGAAGGGCGATCCGGTCCTCCCGGCCGAAGCCGAGCGCCCTGCCGCCGTACCAGGTCAGGGTGAGCATCACGGCCAGCACGGCGGCCTCGACGACGAGCAGACCGCCCATCCGGACGGCGCTGACCTGGTGCCAGATGCCCTGGGTCACGCCCTCGCTGAACGCGGTGTAGACGACCAGCAGGATGGAGCCGCGGTCGACCAGGCCGAGGACCGTGCGGTGCCGGGCGACGAAGCCCCCGATCCAGCGGCGCAGCAGCTGCCCGGCCAGGAACGGCACCAGCAGCTGCAGCACGATCTTCACGAGCGAGTCGGCGGAGAACCCGCCGCCGCTGCTGCCGAGCAGGCCGGCCGCCAGCAGCGGGGTGACGACGATGCCGACGAGGGAGGAGAACGAGCCCGCGCAGATGGCGGCGGGCACGTTTCCGCGGGCGATCGAGGTGAAGGCGATCGACGACTGGATCGTGGACGGCACCAGGGTCAGGAAGAGCAGGCCCTGGTACAGGGGCTGGGTCAGCAGCACCGGCACCAGTGCGCGGGCGGCCAGCCCGAGCAGCGGGAAGACGACGAAGGTGCAGGCCAGCACGGTGATGTGCAGGCGCCAGTGGCGCAGGCCGTCCAGCGCCTCACGGGTGGAGAGCCGGGCGCCGTAGAGGAAGAACAGCAGCGCGATCGCGGCGGTGGACGCCCCGGAGGCCACCTGGGCGCCGGTGCCGTGGGCCGGGAGGAGCGCGGCGAGGCCCACCGTGGCGACCAGCAGCACGATGTACGGGTCGATCGGCATCCAGCTCGGCCACTGCAGGCGTTTCACGGTGCTCCACATGCTGTCCGTCGGGTACGGGGGCGGGACCGGCGGGTCGGGTGCGGGAGTCGGGTCCGGGCCCGGAAGGTCCATCGTCCTCCTGGGGCGACTGATCGGGAATCCGCCATACCACTCTGACTGTCATCACGTTTCGCGATGGCCACGCGGTAGGCTGCCGTCGTGTACGACCCCACCCACCTGCGCACGTTCCTGGCGGTGGCGCAGACGCTGAGCTTCACGCAGGCCGCCCGGCGGCTGGGCCTGCGCCAGTCCACCGTCAGCCAGCACGTGCGCCGGCTGGAGGACGCCACCGGCCGCCGGCTGTTCTCCCGCGACACGCACTCGGTGGAGCTGACCGAGGACGGCGAGGCCATGCTGGGCTTCGCGCGCCGGCTGCTGGCGGTGCAGGAGCAGGCGACGGCGTTCTTCACCGGCACCCGGGTGCGGGGCCGGCTGCGCTTCGGCGCCTCGGAGGACTTCGTCCTCACCCGCCTGCCGGAGATCCTGGAGGGCTTCCGCCACGACCATCCCGAGGTGGACCTGGAGCTGACCGTGGAGCTGTCGGGCACCCTGCACGAGCAGCTGGCGGCCGGGAAGCTCGACCTGGTGCTGGCCAAGCGGCGCCCGCAGGATCCGCGCGGTGAGCTGGTGTGGCGCGACGACCTGGTGTGGATCGGCTCCGAGCAGCTGCGCCTGCGGGCCGGCCGCCCGGTCCCGCTGATCGTGTACCCCCCGCCCGGCATCACCCGCGCCCGCGCGCTGGAGGCCCTGGAGGCCCAGGGGCGGGACTGGCGGATCGTGTGCACGAGCGGCAGCCTCAACGGCCTCGTCGCCGCCGCCCGGGCCGGCCTCGGGGTCATGGCGCACTCCCGCCGGCTGATCCCCCCGGGCCTGGTCCGGCTGCCGGACCGGGCCGGCCTGCCGGAGCTGGGCAAGGTGGACTTCGTGCTCGTCCACGGGCACCGGCCGGCCGCGGCACAGGCCGCCGCCCACGCGCTGGCGACGGCCGTCCTGGCGGGCGGGGAGCGGCTGCGCCGCCCGGGCGCCTGACCTCCGTATCCGGTGCGTCGCGCCCGGTAATCGGCGCGTACAGATTCGGTGGAGATTACGGGACCGAAACTTACTGACCCGTCAGTATTGTGTCCGGCCCTTCCCCATGTGCGGGCATTTTCCGGTCGTCGTGCGGGAAGAACGTGAGTTTTGCTCGGTTTCCGTACCCCTCCCGCCCGGCTGACGGGTGGGGTAGCTTTCACGGCGCTGCCGAGCATGAGGGGCCTGACCAAGCAGCGAGGATCGGGAGCCAGGTTTTGCGCGAGTTCACCACCCCGCCGTTGGCGTCGGCGCCGCCGGTCGGCGGTCTGGCAGACGTCGTGTTCGAGCATGCCCGGACCGACCCGCTGCACGTCGCCCTCGGCCGCAAGGACGCCGCCGGCCAGTGGCGGGACGTGACCTCAGCCGAGTTCCGCGACGAGGTCCTCGCCCTGGCCAAGGGACTGCTCGCCCAGGGCGTGCGCTTCGGCGACCGGGTCGCGATCATGTCCCGCACCCGCTACGAGTGGACCCTGTTCGACTTCGCGCTGTGGACGATCGGCGCCCAGGTCGTCCCCGTCTACCCCACGTCGTCGGCCGAGCAGTGCTTCTGGATGCTGTACGACGCCGAGGTCACGGCGGCGGTCGTGGAGCACGAGGACCACGCGATGACCATCGCCACCGTCATCGACCGGCTGCCCCGGCTGCGCCGGCTCTGGCAGCTGGACGAGGGCTGCCTGCAGGAGCTCTACGACGCGGGGGCGCACCTGGACGACGACGTGGTGCACCGGCACCGGCAGGCGGTCACGCCCGACTCGGTCGCCACGATCATCTACACCTCGGGCACCACGGGCCGCCCCAAGGGCTGCGTGCTCTCCCACGCGAACTTCATGGTCGAGGCGGACAGCGTGGTGGGGCGCTGGGAGCCGGTGTTCCACTCCAAGAAGGGCGACGAGGCGTCCACCCTGCTGTTCCTGCCGCTCGCCCACGTCTTCGGGCGGATGGTGGAGGTCGCCACGATCCGCGGCAGGGTCCGCCTCGGCCACCAGCCGCAGCTGAACGCCGCCGCCCTGCTGCCCGACCTGCAGGCGTTCAAGCCGACCTTCATCCTCGCCGTGCCGTACATCTTCGAGAAGGTGTTCAACGCCTCCCGGCGCAAGGCGGAGAAGGAGGGCAAGTCGGGGCCGTTCGAGAAGGCGGTCGACATCGCCGTGAAGTACGCGGAGGCGGTGGAGGCGAAGGCCTGGGGCACCGGGCCCGGCCCGTCGGCGGGGCTGCGCATGCAGCACCAGCTGTTCGACAAGCTCGTGTACTCCAAGGTGCGCGCGGCGATGGGCGGCCGGATCCGCAACGCGATGTCCGGCGGCTCGGGGATGGACCGCCGGCTGGGGCTGTTCTTCGCGGGCGCGGGCGTGCAGATCTACGAGGGCTACGGCCTGACCGAGTCGACGGCCGCGGCGACCGCCAACCCGCCCGAGCGCACCCGCTACGGCACCGTCGGCCAGGCCATCCCCGGCACCACCGTGCACATCGCGGACGACGGGGAGGTCTGGCTGCACGGCGGGAACGTCTTCCAGGGCTACCTGAACAACCAGAAGGCCACCGACGCGAGCCTGCACGACGGCTGGCTGGCCACCGGCGACCTCGGCTCCCTCGACGAGGACGGCTATCTGACGATCACCGGCCGCAAGAAGGAGATCCTGGTGACCTCCGGCGGCAAGAGCGTCTCCCCGGGCGTGCTGGAGGAGCGGGTCCGCGACCATCCGCTGGTCAACCAGTGCATCGTCGTCGGCAACGACCGCCCCTACATAGCCGCCCTGGTCACCCTCGACCAGGAGGCCGTGGAGCACTGGCTGCAGATGCGCGGCAAGCCCCGGCTGAGCCCGGCGCAGCTGGTGCGCGACGCGGACCTGGAGACGGAGGTGCGGCGGGCGGTCGTCGCCGCGAACACCCTGGTCTCCCAGGCCGAGTCGATCCGCACCTTCCGGATCCTGGCGCAGCCGTTCACCGAGGAGCACGGCCTGCTGACGCCCTCGCTGAAGCTGAAGCGCAAGGCGATCGAGAAGGCGTACGAGACGGAGGTCGAGGCCCTGTACCGGGCCTGAACCGGCTCCGGGGCGGTCAACGGTCCGTGCGGATTCGGTGGTGCCGGTGGGTCAGGAATGCATCGCGGCGTCTGATCGTTGACGATGGAAACGACCTGTCCACAACCGAAGGATCAACGAGCTCGTGAGCAGCAAGGTCCCCCCGATCATCCTCAACAACGGCGTCGAGATGCCCCAGCTGGGCTTCGGCGTCTGGCAGGTGCCGGACGACGAGGCCGAGCGGGCCGTCGGCACGGCGCTCGAGGCCGGGTACCGCAGCATCGACACAGCGGCGATCTACGGCAACGAGAAGGGCACCGGCAAGGCCCTCGCCGCCTCCGGCCTGCCCCGTGAGGACATCTTCGTCACCACCAAGCTCTGGAACAGCGACCAGGGGTACGACTCCACGCTGCGCGCGTTCGACGCGTCGCTGGAGAAGCTGGGCCTGGACTACGTGGATCTGTACCTGATCCACTGGCCGCTGCCGTCCCGGGACACGTACCTCGACACCTACCGGGCGTTCGAGAAGCTGTACGCCGACGGCCGCGCGAAGGCCATCGGCGTGTCCAACTTCCTGCCCGAGCACCTGCGCCGGCTGATCGCGGAGACGTCGGTGATCCCGGCGGTCAACCAGATCGAGCTGCACCCGCACCTGCAGCAGCGCGAGGCGCGGGAGTTCCACGCCGAGCAGGGCATCGCCACGGAGGCCTGGTCGCCGCTCGGCCAGGGCAAGGGCCTGCTGGAGGTGCCGGCGATCGTCGCCATCGCGCGCAAGCACGGCCGCACTCCGGCGCAGGTCGTGCTGCGCTGGCACATCCAGCTCGGCAACGTCGTGATCCCGAAGTCCGTGACGCCGTCGCGGATCAAGGAGAACATCGCGGTGTTCGACTTCCACCTGGACGACGAGGACCTCGCGGCGATCAGCGCCCTGAACGAGGACCGGCGCCTGGGCCCGGACCCGGCGGCGTTCGACCTGGCCTGACGCCCACCCGGCACCCACGGCCGCCCGTCCCGCCGCGATGGCGGGGCGGGCGGCCGCGTCGTGCGCCGGCTGTCCCGCGGGCGGCGGGATTCCTCCCCCAGGGTTGACGGGGACATGCAGATGGGCCACCTTGTACCCAGCCCGGTAAGGAAACTTTCCTAACAGAAGGGTCCCCCACAGTGCGTCTTCGTTCACTGACCCTCGGCGCCGCCTCCGCGGCCGCCCTGCTCGCCGCCGGAGTGCTTCCCGCCCACGCGTCCGGCACCGCGTCCGCCCCCGCCTCGACCCAGGAGGGCACCGTCAGCGCGGCCGACCTGCTCGCCAAGGTGACGTCCTGCTCGCAGATATCGCAGGGCAAGTACAAGACCGACGACGAGACCTCGGCGACGGTCCCGGTGTGCGGCAAGAACGGCGCGGTGTTCTGGAAGGCCGACATGGACATCGACTGCGACGGACAGCGCACCACCAACTGCAACGAGGACCGCGACCCCTGGTACCAGGACGACACCGCGTTCCACCAGTCCGACGGCAAGCCGCTGAAGGCCGAGTCCCTGCCGTACGTCGTGGTGCCGAGCTCCAGCAGTATCTGGAACTACGCGAGCGCCGGCGTCAAGGGCGGCGGCGTGGTCGCCGTCGTCTACAACGGCAAGGTCGAGTACGCCGTCGTCGGCGACACCGGCCCCACGAAGATCATCGGCGAGGCGTCGTACGCCACCGCCAAGGCGCTCGGCATAGACCCCGACCCGGCGACCGGCGGGGCCGACTCCGGCGTGACCTACATCCTGTTCAAGAACTCCCAGGTCTCCCCCATCGAGAGCCACAGCGCGGCGGTCTCCCTCGGGGACCGGCTGGCCCGGCAGTTCCTGCAGAACAACTGATCGTCGTCAAACGTCAGTTGGGCTGTCCCAACGGACGTACGACGACGGTGTTGACGTCGACCCCGGCCGGCTGCCGGATCGCCCAGACGACGGAGTCGGCGATCTGGTCGGCGGTCAGCAGACGTCCCGGGGGCAGGCTGCCGTAGCCGTGCCAGAAGGGCGTCTCGACCCGGCCGGGGGCGACCAGGGTAACCCCGACGCCGAACTCGGTGACCTGGCGCCGGGTGTTCTCGGCGAGTCCGGTGACCGCCCACTTGGTGGCGCCGTAGAGATTGCCCGGCGTCGGCACGAAGCCGGCGACGCTGCCCACGAGCACGATCCGGCCCCGGGTCTCCTTCAGCGCGTCGACGGAGGCGCGGACGAGGAACGCGGGGCCGAGGACGTTGGTGAGGACCATCTCGGGCCAGCCGGCCGGGTCGCCGTCGGCGACGGAGTCGTGGGTGGCGAAGCCGGCGTTGGAGACGACCGTGTCCAGCCGTCCGTACTCCCCGAGCGTGCGCTCGACCGCGCCCCGTACGTCGTCGTAGGAGGCGGCGTCGCCGGCGACCGTCAGCAGTCCGGCGGGGTTCCCCAGGGCGTCGGCGAAGTCCCGCAGCCGCCGCTCGCCGCGTCCGGTGACGGTGACCCGGTGCCCGGCGGCCAGCAACTGCCGGGCCACGGCGGCGCCGATACCGCTGCCGCCACCGGTGATGAGCGCTACCGGAGAGTCGTGCATGGTTTCCCCCTCGATGTCGGTGAACGCGAGGGAGTCCATCACTTGGAGCGCTCTCCAGGTCAAGCCCCGTCACCGGGGGCGGACCGCCCGGTGGACCGTGTGGGCCGCCAGCAGGAACACGTCCGGGCGCTGGTGGACGCTGCCGTCGTCGGCCGGGTCGAGGAGGCGGTCGAGGGTGGCGCGGTCGTCGGCGTCGAGGGCGTCGGCGTGGATGTCCCTGGTCCGGGTCAGGACGGCGGCGACGTGGGCGCGGACCTGGTCCGGGACCGGGGCGGGCAGGTCGAGCAGGAAGCTGCGGGTGCCGGTGTGCTCCAGGCCGGCGGCCGTGAGCAGCGCGGGCCAGTCCTCGGTCTCGGCGACGGTGTCCGGCAGCTCGGCGCGCATCCGGGCGAACCGGTCCTCCTGCACGGCGTCGAGGCGTGCCTGCAGGCCGGGGCGGCCGAAGCCGATGTCGCGGGGCAGGTAGCGGGGGGCGAGGCCGCCCTCCAGGATCGCCAGGGTGCCGCCGGGCGCGAGCCGCTCGGCGAACGCGGTGAGCGCGGCCCGCTGGTCGCCGAGGTGGTGCACGCTGCGGCTCGCCCACAGCAGGTCCGCCGGGTACTCCAGCTCCCCCAGCGCGCCGGGCAGCTCACCGGCGAGGGTGCCGAAGCGGTCGCCGTAGCCGAGGCGGGCGGCGCGGGCCCGGGCGCGCTCCAGCAGCGGCTCGGAGCCGTCGGCGGCGATCACCCGGGCGCCGGGGAAGGTCTGCGCGAAGAGGCCGGAGATCACCCCGGGCCCGCTGCCCGCGTCGACGACCAGGCCGGGCTCGGTCACTTCCTCGCCCAGCCAGGCCAGGGCCCGGGAGTACGCCGGTGCGGACACCTCGGCCTCCGTCTCCAGCATCGCGGCCATCGCACCCCAGTCGACGTCGTCGCCGTGGTGATGGCCCTGGTGCGGGTGGTGGCTGTGGTGTGCGTGTGCCATGGGTTCGGCCTCCTGGGCGCTGTCGTCCGGATGCGGACAGCCTGCGCCCGAACGCGGGGCCGGGACCACTTCTGTTGCCGGTGCCGCAAAAAGGATCCGCCGGGGCGCGGCCGGCAGGGGCCGGGCCCCGGCGGATGCTCAGCCGGTCAGGACAGCGGCGGGTAGGCGTTCTGCATCAGCTGCTGGAACTGGGCGGAGAACCAGTGCCCGGCCAGCGGCGCGTTCGGCAGGGCGCCGGTGGGGTTGTTGCCGTTGCGGGCGTTGCCGCCGTACGTCGGGTCGCACATGCGGTCGAAGCCCTTGCCCTCGTCGTTCGCGACGGCGGAGCTGGCACCGTCGGACTCCCCCGGCGGCTTGACCCAGACGTAGGCGTCGATGCCGGCGGCGGGCGCCGCGGTGGGCCGTTCGCCGAGTCCGGCGCCGCTCTGGTTGCACCAGTTGCCGGCGTGGATGCGCCGGTCGATCCGGCTGCCGTTCACGTAGTCGTCGACGGAGGTCAGCGGGCCCGACTTGGTGGGCCGGGCGGAGCCGCCCCAGCCGTTGCGGGAGGTGTCGATCAGCATGCCGAGGCTCGAGTTGAACCCGGCCGCGACCAGCTTGTCCCGCAGCGCCTGCGCGAACGACTGCTCGTCCACGTACTGGTTCCAGTCGACCCACTTCGACTGGCGCACGGTCTGGCCGTTCACGCTGTCGGTGACCTTGAAGTACGGCTCCTTGGTGGCGCTGTAGTTGGCGGTGTTGACGATGAACCCGGCCACGTCGTTCACACTGGCGCCGTTGCTGGTGACGACCTTGTAGAACTCCTGGACGGAGGGACCGAGGTTGGAGTCCCAGCCGAGCCAGGCGTGGTGGCCGGCGTCGATGTAGTTGTAGACGTTCGGGATGGCGCCCAGCTTGTCGAGGGCGTAGCTGACGCCCTTCTCGTAGTTGCCGTTGGCCTTCATGGTCGCGCAGGCGTCGGTGCTGCCCGCGGTACCCCCGGCGTTGGTGACCAGGTTCGGCAGCGAGTCGGGCTCGATGACCGTGGCGATCCGCAGACCCGCGTACTTCGCGTCGGAGAGGATCGAGGCGATCGGGTCGATGTACTGGCTCTTGTACTTGTCGATGTCGTCCGGCCCGAGTTCGCCGTTGGAGGCGAGGGCGGAGCAGTCACGGCCGGGCAGGTCGTAGATGACCAGCTGGACGACCAGGTCGCCGGAGCCCTTCTGCTTCAGGGCCTCGTCCAGGTGGGCGCGCAGGCCCATGCCGCCGTTGACGCCGTTGATGGTGGCGATCCGGTCGAGCCAGACGGCGGTGGGCTGGTTGGAGATGCGGCTGCCGCCCGGTTCGGCGGCGGCGTGGGCCGACCACTCGGGGTTCACGTACACCTTGGCCCCGGCGTAGGGGTTGTCGACGCGGCTGCCGGTGCCGCCGCCGGTGTCGCCACCGGTGCTGCCGCCCGTGCTTCCGCCGGTGCTGCCGCCGGTGGTGCCACCCGTGCTGCCTCCGGTGCTCCCACCGGTGGTTCCGCCCGTGCTGCCACCGGTGCTGCCGCCGTCGTCGACGTTGCAGGTGGTCCCGTCGAGGGTGAAGGTGGCGGGCACGGCGTTGGTGCCGCTGTAGGTGCCCTGGAAGCCGAAGCTGACGGAACCGCCGTTGGCCAGGGAGCCGTTGTAGCTCTCGTTGGCGGCGGTGACGGCGGCACCGCTCTGGGTGACCTTCGCGTTCCACGCGTTGGTGACCTTCTGGTTGCCGTCGTACGACCACTTCACCGACCAACCCGACCTGCTCGCACCGTTGTTGGTGACGGTGACGTTGGCGGTGAAGCCGGTGTCCCACTGGTTCTGGATCTGGTAGGCGACGGTGCAGGGGACGGAGGTGGCCGCGGCACCGGCCGGCCCGGCGACGAGCGCCGTCCCGGAGGCCCCGGCGACCAGCACCAGGGCAGCGAGCAGCGACGTTCTGGTAGGACTCATGAGTGCGGGTTTCCTTCTGTCGTCCGTCGGGATCTACGGGTTGAGGGCGCGCAGGTGGTCGCGCAGCCCGGCCCCGTAAGCGGTGGGGGTGCCGTCGTACGAGGAGATGAGGGACGGTCCGGAGGAGCAGTCCCAGGTGTTCCAGGTCCAGCCCAGGTAGGACAGGTCGTGGGCGTCGAACCACTTCATGACCTGGTCGACGAAACCGTGCGAGCAGGTGTTCTCACCGATCTCGCCCGCCACCAGCGGCACCTGGGCGGCGACCGGGGCGAGGGTGGAGTTCCAGCAGCTCTCGCTGGAGCAGGTGTTGAAGTTGTACACGTGGTACGCGGCGGCGAGATTGCCCGCCGGGTCGGTGGGCCGGTACGTCAGCCACTGGCTGAGGTCGTTGGAGTAGGCCAGCCCGCCGGCCATGACGACGTTCTTCGCGCCGGCGCCGCGCACGGCGTCGACGAGGTCCTGCATGCCGGCGACCTCGTAGGAGATGCCGGGGCAGGTGCCGCCGTCCCGCCAGCACTTCCAGGCGTCCGTGGTGCTGGAGGTCGCCCGGTCCGGGTACGGCTCGTTGAACAGGTCGAACACGACGGCCTGGTCGTCCTTGAAGGTGCCGGCGACCGAGGACCAGAACGACGGGGCGTACTGGGCGTCGGGCATCGGCTTCTGGCAGGTGGCGTGCACGTCCGAGCAGCCGGCCGAGTTGCCGGTGTACTGGCCCTGGTTCCAGTGCATCTCGACGATCGGGGTCAGGCCGTGCGCCTCGGCGCGGGCGACCAGCTCCTTGACCGCGTCGATGTAGTGGGCCCCGGCGTACTCGGGTTTGACGTTGGCGAGGCCCAGCCAGCACTCCTCGTTCAGCGGGATGCGGATCGCGTTGGCCTTCCAGTCGGCGATCGCCTGGATCGCCGCGTCGTCCACGGGTCCGTCCCAGATGCCGTAGCCCTGCACGCACATGAACTCGCCGCCGGAGCGGTTCACGCCGAGCAGCCGGCGCGCCTTGCCGCCGGCGTCCACGAGCTTGGTGCCCGACACGTGCAGGGCGGGCGCGGTACCGCCCGACGGCGGAGGGTCGGTCGGAGGGGGTGACGTGGGGGGTGGTGTGGGCTCGGTGTCGACGTTGCAGGTCGTGCCGTTGAGCTTGAACGCCGCCGGCACGGGGTTGCTCCCCGACCAGGAGCCGAGGAAGCCCGCGCTGACGCTCGCGCCGGTGCCGAGGGAGCCGTTGTAGCTCTCGTTGGCGGCGGTCACCGCGGTGCCGGACTGGGACCACTTGGCGTTCCAGCCCTGGGTGACCTTCTGGCCGCCCGCGAAGTCGAAGGTGAGCTTCCAACTGCTCAGCGCGGCCTGGTTGTTCGTGATCTTCACGGAACCCTGGAAGCCGCTGTCCCACTGGCTGGTGACGGTGTACTCCACCGTGCAGGCCTGCGTGGCTCCCTGGGCCGTGACCACCGGGACCACCGCGCCCGAGACGAGCGCGACGGCACCGGCGAAAGCTAAGAGTACGGAACGCGGGGGGTGTCGCATGAGCGAGTCCTTGCAGCTTGGCGCGCCGTGACGGACGCGTCGAGTGAATGGAATCGCTCCCACTGGTGCGAAGGAAGGTAGCGCCAACTGCCGCCCTTGCACAGGGGGTTGCCGACATTTCTTCAAGCCGGAACGTCGAATCTTTTTCGACTCTTCAAGCATCTTGACCGCCCCGGGGGCCATCCCCACTATGGGAGCGCTCCCACTGGTTCAACCCTTGACCTCTCCCGAGCCGCGCGCCCCCAAGCCGCAAGGAGGAACCAGCACGATGGATCCCGGACGCAGACACAGAGCCGTGCGGCGGGTGTGGACCGCCGCGGTGGCCGCGCTCGCGCTGCCCCTGTCGATGCTCGCCGCCGGCGCGACGACCGCCCAGGCCGCAACCGTGCAGTGCAGCGTCGACTACAAGACCAACGACTGGGGTTCAGGCTTCACCGCCGACCTCACGATCACCAACCGCGGCAGCGCCGCGATCGACGGCTGGACCCTGACCTACGGCTACACGGGCAACCAGCAGCTGACGAACGGCTGGAACGGCACCTGGTCCCAGTCGGGCAAGACGATCACCGTCAAGAACGCCTCGTACAACGGCTCGATCGCCGCGGGCGCCGCGGTCTCCACGGGCGCCCAGTTCACCTACAGCGGCACCAACGCCGCCCCGACGTCCTTCGCGGTCAACGGGACGACCTGCGCCGGCGCCCACCAGCCGCCGGTCACCGTGCTGACCAGCCCGGCCCCGGGCGCGGTCTACACGCAAGGGGACGCGGTCCCGCTCGCGGCGACCGCGGCGGCGGCCGACAACGCGACGATCAGCAAGGTGGAGTTCTACGACGACACCACTCTGCTCGGCACGGACACGAGTGCGCCGTACTCGCTCTCGGCCTCAAGTTTGACCGTGGGCAGTCATTCGCTGGTGGCGAAGGCGTACGACAGCCTGGGCGCCTCCGCCGAGTCGGCCCCGGTCGGCATCACGGTGGCCTCGGGTCCGGCCGTGGTGGCCTCGCCCACCCAGCTGGGCGTCCAGCAGGGCAAGACGGGCACGTTCGGCGTGAAGCTGTCCACGCAGCCGAGCGCGAACGTGACGGTGGGCGTGGCCCGCACGGACGGCAACACGGGCCTGTCGGTCACCGGGGGCTCGTCGCTGACCTTCACGCCGTCGAACTGGAACACCGCGCAGACGGTGACCGTCACGGCCGACTCCTCCGGCACCGGCAGCGCCACCTTCACCGCGTCCGCGGCCGGCCACGCCAAGGCCACCGTCACGGTCACGGAACTGGCCGCGCAGAAGGCGTACGACGCCCGGTTCCTGGACCTGTACGGCAAGATCACCAACCCGGCGAACGGCTACTTCTCCCCCGAGGGCATCCCGTACCACTCGGTGGAGACGCTGATCGTCGAGGCCCCGGACTACGGCCACGAGACCACGTCGGAGGCCTACAGCTACCTCATCTGGCTGCAGGCGATGTACGGCAAGGTCACCGGTGACTGGTCGAAGTTCAACGGCGCGTGGGACGTCATGGAGAAGTACATGATCCCCACCCACGCCGACCAGCCGACCAACTCCTTCTACAACGCCTCCAAGCCGGCGACGTACGCGCCGGAGGAGGACACCCCGGACCAGTACCCGGCGAAGCTGGACACCTCCGTCTCCGTGGGTACCGACCCGATCGCCGGCGAGCTGAAGTCCGCGTACGGTACGGACGACGTGTACGGCATGCACTGGATCCAGGACGTCGACAACGTCTACGGCTACGGTGACACCCCCGGCGGCAAGTGCGAGGCCGGGCCGACGGCCACCGGGCCGTCGTACCTCAACACCTTCCAGCGCGGCCCGCAGGAGTCGGTCTGGGAGACGGTCCCGCAGCCGACCTGCGACGCCTTCAAGTACGGCGGCAAGAACGGCTACCTGGACCTGTTCACCGGCGACAGCTCCTACGCCAAGCAGTGGAAGTACACGGACGCGCCGGACGCCGACGCGCGGGCGGTGCAGGCCGCGTACTGGGCGGACGTGTGGGCGAAGGCGCAGGGCAAGAGCAGCGACGTGTCGGCCACGGTCGCCAAGGCGGCGAAGATGGGCGACTACCTGCGGTACGCCATGTACGACAAGTACTTCAAGAAGATCGGCAACTGTGTGGGGGCCTCGTCCTGCCCGGCCGGCACCGGCAAGGACGCCTCGCACTACCTGCTGTCCTGGTACTACGCCTGGGGCGGTGCCACCGACACCAGCGCGGGCTGGGCCTGGCGCATCGGCTCCAGCCACGTCCACGGCGGCTACCAGAACCCCCTCGCGGCCTACGCGCTCAGCTCCGACGCCGACCTGAAGCCGAAGTCGGCGACCGGCGCGAGCGACTGGGGCAAGTCGCTGCAGCGGCAACTGGAGTTCTACCAGTGGCTGCAGTCGTCCGAGGGCGCCATCGCGGGCGGCGCGACCAACAGCTGGCAGGGCCGGTACGCCACCCCGCCGGCGGGCACCTCGACGTTCTACGGCATGTACTACGACGAGGCGCCCGTCTACCACGACCCGCCGTCCAACCAGTGGTTCGGGTTCCAGGCCTGGTCGATGGAGCGGGTCGCCGAGTACTACCAGCAGACCGGGAACGCGGCCGCGAAGGCGGTCCTGGACAAGTGGGTGAAGTGGGCGCTGTCCAAGACCACGATCAACCCGGACGGCACCTACCAGATCCCCTCCACCCTCAAGTGGTCCGGCCAGCCCGACACCTGGAACCCGTCGAGCCCCGGCTCCAACAGCGGGCTCCACGTCACCGTCGCCGACTACACCAACGACGTCGGTGTGGCGGCCGCGTACGCCAAGACGCTCACCTACTACGGCGCGAAGTCCGGTGACGCGACGGCGAAGTCGACGGCGAAGGCGCTGCTGGACGGCATGTGGGGCAACTACCAGGACAGCCTCGGCATCGCCGTCCCGGAGACCCGCAGCGACTACAGCCGCTTCAACGACAGCGTGTACGTGCCGAGCGGCTGGACCGGCACGATGCCGAACGGTGACGCGATCAACTCGTCCTCGACGTTCAGCTCCATCCGCTCCTTCTACAAGAACGACCCGGCCTGGTCGAAGATCGAGGCCTACCTCAAGGGCGGCGCCGCGCCCGTCTTCACCTACCACCGGTTCTGGGCCGAGGCGGACATCGCCATGGCCATGGGCTCGTACGCGGAGCTGCTCGAATAGTCCCCGCTGACGCTCCGCGTGCACGACCCCGTCACAGGGCGACGGGGTCACCCGGCCGGGCGGTCCCCACCGCACAGGGGGCCGCCCGGCCGTCGTCCTTCCCTCCCGCGACTCTCCCCCACCCCCACTCACCGGAGAGGAACCCCCAGCGTGCGCAGAACCCGCATCCTCACGGCCGTCCTGGCGCTGGCCGCCGGACTGCTCGCCGGCACCCCGCCCGCACTGGCCGCCGCCGCGCCGCAGGCGGCCGTCGCCGCCGACACCTACACCTGGCACAACGCCCGGATCGACGGCGGCGGCTTCGTCCCCGGCATCGTCTTCAACCGTTCCGAGAAGAACCTGGTCTACGCCCGCACCGACATCGGCGGCGCCTACCGCTGGCAGCAGTCGACGAAGACCTGGACCCCGCTGCTGGACTCCGTCGGCTGGGACGAGTGGGGGCACACCGGCGTGGTGTCCCTCGCCTCGGACTCCGTGGACCCCGACAAGGTCTACGCGGCCGTCGGGACGTACACCAACGACTGGGACCCCGGCAACGGCGCGGTGCTGCGCTCCGCCGACCGGGGCGCGAGCTGGCGGAAGACGGACCTGCCGTTCAAGCTGGGCGGCAACATGCCCGGCCGGGGCATGGGCGAACGCCTCGCGATCGACCCGAACAAGGACAGCGTGCTGTACCTGGGCGCGCCCAGCGGCAAGGGGCTGTGGCGGTCGGCGGACTCCGGGGTCACCTGGTCGCAGGTCACCGCCTTCCCCAATCCCGGGAACTACCGGCAGGACCCCTCGGACACGAGCGGCTACCTGTCCGACGACCAGGGCATCGCCTGGGTCACCTTCGACGAGTCGACCGGCACGTCCGGCAGCGCCACCAAGACGATCTACGTCGGGGTCGCCGACAAGGACAACCCGGTGTACCGCTCGACGGACGCGGGCGCGACCTGGCAGCGGCTGCCCGGCCAGCCGACCGGCCACCTCCCCCACAAGGGCGTGCTGGACGCGAGGAACGGCTACCTGTACGTCGCCTACAGCGACAAGGGCGGCCCGTACGACGGCGGCAAGGGCCGGCTGTGGCGGTACGCGACCGCGACCGGCACCTGGACGGACGTCAGCCCGGTGGCGGAGGCCGACACCTCCTACGGGTTCAGCGGGCTGACCGTGGACCGGCAGCACCCCGGCACGGTGATGGCGACGGCGTACAGCTCCTGGTGGCCGGACACGCAGCTCTTCCGCTCCACCGACAGCGGCGCCACCTGGACGAAGGCGTGGGACTACACGTCGTACCCGAACCGCGCGAACCGCTACACGATCGACGTGTCCTCCTCCCCCTGGCTGACCTTCGGCGCGAACCCGCAGCCGCCCGAGCAGACGCCCAAACTCGGCTGGATGACCGAGTCGCTGGAGATCGACCCGTTCGACTCCGACCGGATGATGTACGGGACGGGCGCGACGCTCTACGGCACCGAGAACCTGACCCGGTGGGACAGCGGCGGAAAGTTCACCGTGAGGCCCATGGTGCAGGGGCTGGAGGAGACGGCGGTCAACGACCTCGCCGCGCCACCCTCCGGCGGCGCCCTGCTCCTCAGCGCCCTGGGCGACATCGGCGGCTTCCGGCACACGGACCTGGCCAAGGTCCCGCCGATGATGTACACCTCCCCCACCTTCACCACGACCACCAGCCTGGACTTCGCCGAGAAGGACCCGGACACGGTGGTCCGCGTCGGCGACCTGGACTCCGGCCCGCACATCGCCTTCTCCACCGACAACGGGGCCGACTGGTTCGGCGGCACCGACCCCTCGGGCGTCTCGGGCGGCGGCACCGTCGCGGCGGCCGCGGACGGCAGCCGGTTCGTGTGGAGCCCGAAGGGCACCGGCGTGCAGTACACGACCGGCTTCGGCTCGTCCTGGTCGGCGTCCGGCGGCATCCCGGCGGGCGCGACCGTGGAGTCGGACCGGGTGGACCCGAAGACCTTCTACGGCTTCAAGTCCGGGAAGTTCTACGTCAGCACGGACGGCGGCGCCACCTTCACCGCCTCGGCCGCGACCGGCCTGCCGAGCGGCGACAGCGTGCGCTTCAAGGCGCTGCCGGGCGCCGAGGGCGACGTGTGGCTGGCCGGCGGCGCGGCGGGCGGCGCGTACGGCCTGTGGCACTCGGCCGACGGCGGGGCGAGCTTCACCAAGCTCGCGGGTGTCGAGCAGGCCGACACCATCGGCTTCGGCAAGGCGGCGAGCGGGGCGTCGTACCAGACGCTCTACACCAGCGCGCGGATCGGCGGGGTCCGCGGCATCTTCCGCTCCACCGACAAGGGCGCGACCTGGACCCGGATCAACGACGACGCCCACCAGTGGGCCTTCACGGGCGCGGCGATCACCGGCGACCCGCGGGTGTACGGCCGCGTGTACGTCTCGACCAACGGCCGGGGCGTGATCTACGGCGACACGTCGGACACCGGTGGCGGCGGGGGCGGGGGCGGCGGCGATCCGGCTCCTTCCGGTGCCTGCACGGTCAGTTACAAGATCACCAACCAGTGGGCGGGCGGCTTCCAGGCCGACGTCCAGCTGACCAACACGGGAGCGGCGGACTGGTCGGGCTGGTCCCTGGGCTGGACCTTCGCCGACGGGCAGCGGATCACGCAGCTCTGGAACGCCGACCACAGTCAGTCGGGCGCCTCGGTGACGGCGAAGAACGTCGGCTGGAACGGCACCGTCGCGGCCGGTTCGTCCGTGGGGTTCGGGTTCACCGGGACCTGGTCGGGGAGCAACACGAAACCGGCGTCGTTCGAGCTCGGTGACCAGTCGTGCACGGTGACGTGAGAGGCGGCCGGCACTGAGAGGTAACTGAGAGCTTGCTGTGCCAGGCTGGCGCGGCCCCGACCCCCCTTCAGGAGAGCGTCTCGATGAGTCTGATCAACGGTCTGCCCGCCCACGTGCTTCTGGTCCACGTGGTCGTCGTGCTGATCCCGCTGACCGCACTGGCCCTGGTGGCCGCGGCGCTGTGGCCGCGTGCCGCCCGGCGTCTGGGCATCCTGCTGCCCGGCCTGGCCCTCGTCGCGCTGATCAGCGTGCCGCTGACCACGCAGGCCGGCGAGTGGCTGGAGAGCCACGTGGAGAGCGACGCCCTGGTACGCAAGCACACCGAGCTGGGTGACGGGCTGCTGCCCTGGGCGCTCGGCCTGTTCGTGCTGGCGGCGCTCGTGTGGTTCGCCGCGCGGCGCGGCCAGGCGGAGGCGGAGCCGCAGCAGGGCGGGGGCGGCGGCCTGCGCTGGTCCGCCCTGCCGGTCCGCATAGTCGTCGGCGTGCTGTCGCTGGCCGTCGCCGTGGGAGCGGTGGTCGACGTGTACCGCGTCGGCGACTCCGGGGCGAAGGCCGCGTGGCACGACGCCTACTCGAAGACCGCCACGACCAAGGGCGGCGACGACTGATCCGCCGTCCGCCCGCGGACCGGGCCGCCACCCCCTGCGTGTCAGGGGGTGGCGGCCCGGTCCGTGTCCGGCAGGTCCGGGTCGAGGTTCGGGCGGCGGGGCGGGCCGGCCAGCGCGCTGTGCACGTCCACCACGCCCGGCACGCCCCGTGCCAGGCGCGCCGCGAGCGGGACGAGGGCGGTGTCGGGGACCCGGCCGGCGAGCGTGACGACCCCGTCGCGCACCTCGACGCGGACGTCCGGCGCCTGGGCGGCGAGCAGCGGCTCGACGGCCTCCCGCCGGACGTCCCCGGCGATGTCCTCGTCGTCCCGCAGGAACACCGTCAGCAGGTCGGAGCGGCTGACGATGCCCTCCAGGGTGCCGTCCGGGGCGACCACCGGCAGCCGTTTCACGCCGCTGCGCGCCATGACGCGGGCGGCCTGGCCGAGGCCGGTGCCGGGTCCCACGGTGACGGCCGGGGCGGTCATCAGGTCGGCCGCGGTCGCCGCGGCCGCCTTGCGGGCCTCCGCGACGTGGCGCTCCTCGCGGCTGCGGCGGGTGTCCGCGTCGCGGTACTCCTCCTTGCGCAGCAGGTCGGCCTCGGAGACGACGCCGACGACACGGCCGGCGTCGTCGAGCACCGGCAGGGCGCTGACCCGCCAGGCCCGCATGGCCTCGACGATGTCCTTGAAGGCCGCGCCCGTGCGCAGGGCGAGGACCCGGTGGGTCATCACGTCCTTCACCAGGGCGGGACTGCCGGTCTCGCTGCCGGTCATGGCCTCCTCCTCCTTGCTCGGGTGCCCCGGGCCGTCCGGCCCCGGGCGGTGGGCCGGACGGCACTGGCGCGGCGGGCGGCGCGGGGTGACAGTGGGATCAGGAGCGGCACCGATCCCCCGCGGTGTCGCTCCGTCGCGTCCGGGCCGCCGGGCCGGCGCCGGTGCGGTCAGCCCGCGATCCGGCGCCCCGTCACGCTGTGCGGTTCGATCCGCACCCACACGTCCCGCGTGCCGCCGGCCCACGGGGCGCTGTACGCCCGCTCGCTGAAGCGCTGCCGCTCCCGCGGGTCCGTGACCGTGCGGGCGTGTCCCCGCACCAGGACGCTCCAGCCCTCGCTGAAGGCGTCGTCGATGCGGTCGACCTCGAAGGCCACCGGCTGGCCGGAGGCGAGCGAGGGCGTCGTGCCGAGGGCGGTCCTGAAGACGATCGCCTCGTCGACGACGCTGTAGTTGACGGGCACCACCACCGGGCCGGTGGCGGTGGACAGGGCCAGCCGGCCCACCCCGTGCGTCCCCAGCAGGGTCCGGCACTCGTCCGGCGCCAGTTCGGTGAAGACGGGTGCGCGGGCGGCCCGCCGGCGGCCGGGCGGCAGGTCGACGACGCCGCCGGTCAGCTCGGTGACGGTGGTCTCCAGCGCCTCCGCCAGCCGGATCAGCGCCCCGATGCCGGGCCCGGCACCGGGGTGCTCCTCCAGGTAGCCGAGGTAGCTGGTCGCCATGTCGGCGCGTGCGGCCACCTCCCGCCGGCTCAGGCCGAGCTCCGCCCGCCGGGCGGTCAGGCGGCGGCCCAGGTCGCCCGGCGGCAGCTTGGTCGCCGCGTGCGCTTTGGTCGGTCCGGTCACGGCCGTCACGCTCCTTCGCTCAGGCCGTGGGAACGGCGACTTCCGCGTGCTGCTCCCCGCCGAGGACCACCTTCAGCGCGCCGGTCTCGGCGGCCTTGGTGAAGACGTCGTACGCCTCCTCCATGTGGTCCAGCGGGAAGGTGTGGGTGACCAGCTGCCGGGTGGGCAGCCGGTCCGCCGCGGCCATCCGGAGCAGGGTGGGCGTGCTGTAGGTGTCCACCAGGCCCGTCGTGATGGTCACGTTTTTGATCCACAGTTCCTCGAGGTGCAGGGTGGCCGGCCTGCCGTGCACGCCGACGTTGGCGACGTGCCCGCCGGGGCGGACCATGCGCGTGCACAGCTCGAAGCTCTCGGGCGCGCCGACCGCCTCGACGACCACGTCCGCGCCGAGCCCGTCGGTCAGGTCGGCGACCAGCTGGCCGGGGGCCTCGTGGACGTCGGCCACGGCGTCGGCGCCGAGCCGGCGGGCGGCCTCCAGCCGGGCCGGGGCCAGGTCGACGGCGATGATCCGCTCCGGTGCGAACAGCCGGGCGGTGGCGATCGCCGCCAGGCCGATGGGGCCGGCGCCGACGACGGCGACGGTGTCGCCGGGGCGTACGTGCCCGTTGAGCACGCCCACCTCGTAGGCGGTCGGGAAGATGTCGGCGAGCAGGACGGCGTCCTCGCTGCGCAGGGTGCCGGGCAGCGGGTACACGGACAGGTCGGCGTAGGGGACGCGGACGTACTCGGCCTGCGTGCCGTCGACGAGGTGGCCGAGGATCCAGCCTCCGCCGCCCCGGCACTGGCCGTAGGAGCCGTCGCGGCAGAAGCGGCAGCGGCCGCAGGAGGTGATGCAGGAGATCAGGACCCGGTCGCCGGGCCGGACGGTGCGGACGTCGCTGCCGACCTCGACGACCTCGCCGACCGCCTCGTGGCCGAGCACCGTGCCGGGGCGCACCTCGGGCACGTCGCCCTTGAGGATGTGCAGGTCGGTGCCGCAGATGGTGACGGCGCCGACCTTGACGATCGCGTCGGTGGGTTCCTTGACGGCGGGGTCCGGGACGTCCTGCCAGCCGGCTTGTCCGGGACCGTGGAAGACGAAGCCCTTCATGGCGTTCCTCACCTCTTCAGTCGGTCCGCCGCGGTGGCTGCCGGGCGGTGCCGGTACCACTCCGCTCCTCCAGCTTGCCCGTGGGTGAGGGGTCCCGCTTGGGCCGGTCGGCCCTCACGCGCGGCCGGACGGGGCGGCCCGCGCCCGCGTCACGCGCCGGGCGCGGGCTTGCGGTAGGCGCGGAGCCGGAAGACCGGGTCGGGGCGGCGCCGGTCCTGGTCGGGGAGGCGGGCCAGGCGGGCGGCGAGCTCCTCGGTGCGCGGGTCGCCGGGCGGCAGCATGGTGAACCAGCCGCGGCGCAGGTCGGCGACGGTGTCGCGGGGACTGCGGCCCTGCCCGAGGCCGCGGAAGGAGGCCTGCCCGACCGGGACCAGTCCCTGGCCCGCGGCATGGGCGGTGACGGCGTCCGCGGCGTCCCGGGCGGGGCGGCGCGGGCGCGGGGCGAGGACGGCGTCGATGTCGCTGCCGACGTCGTGCGCGGCGGCCTTGTCGACGGTGGTGACGTACACCCCGCCGGGCCGCAGGACCCGGGCGCACTCGGCGACGACGGCCCGGACGTCGGCGGGGTCGGTCAGCAGGTGCAGCAGCCAGATGCTGGTGACCGCGTCGAGGACCGCGTCCGCGCAGGGCAGGCGGCGGCAGTCGGCGCGCAGGACGGCGCCGGGCAGGCGGGCCGCGGCCCGGCGCGCCATCGCCGGGGAGAGGTCGGCGCCGGTGACCCGCAGGCCGGGCCGGGCGGCGGCCAGGCGGCGGGTGACGATCCCGGTGCCGCAGGCGACGTCGAGGAGCCGGCCCGGCCGGTCGGGCACCAGGCCGAGGACGGCCGCGGCGGCCGCTTCGGCGCGGGGCTCGCCGCCGCGGGAGCTGTCGTAGGCGTCGGCTTCCCTGTCGTAGTCCAGCACGCCCTCAGTGTGTGCCGTGGCCGGGGGCGATGTCCTCCACCCTGCGGGCGAGTTCGAAGTCCTTCTCGGTGACGGCGCCGCCCGCGCTGTGGGTCTGCACGGCGAGGGAGACGGTGTGGTAGCCGAGGGTGAGGTCGGAGTGGTGGTCCAGCTCGTCCTGGATCCGCGCGATGTGCACGACCAGCGCGGTCGCGGCGAAGTGCGAGCCGAGCCGGTAGGAGCGGGTGAGCCGGTCCCCGTCCAGCGACCAGCCGGGCAGCTCGGCCAGCCGGTCCTCGATCTCCTTCTGCGACAGCGGTTCGACGGCCATGGCCGGTCTCCCTTCCACACGACGCGCACGGCGCGGGTACCCCTTCAGCCTGCCCACGTCCGGGCCGCCGCGCACGCCGCCGCCCCGCGCCACGGGGCGTTGACTACGGTGGTGGGCATGACCATCGTCGCGACCGGTACCGCCGCCACCGCCCCTGCCGCCGTGCCCGCCGACCGGGGCGTCGGCCCGATGCTGCGCGCCTGGCGGGAGCGGCGGCGGGTCTCGCAGCTGGAGCTCGCGCTGCGCGCCGACTCCTCCGCGCGGCACATCAGCTTCATCGAGACCGGCCGGTCCCGGCCCAGCGAGGAGATGGTGCTGCGGCTGGCCGAGCACCTGGACGTGCCGGTGCGCGAGCGCAACGCGCTGCTGCTGGCGGCCGGTTACGCCCCGCACTATCCGGAGACCCCGCTGGACGACCCGGCGCTGGACGCGCTGCGCGAGGGCATGGAGCGGCTCATCCAGGGCTACGAGCCGTGCCCGGCGCTGGTGGTGGACGCCGGATACACGGTCGTCGCCGCCAACCGGGGTGTCGCCATGCTGCTGGAGGGGGTCCCCGAGAAGCTGATGACGCCGGCGCCGAACGCGATGCGGCTGACGCTGCATCCGGAGGGTCTCGCGCCGCGCGTCCGCAACCTGCGCGAGTGGCGGGGGCACCTGCTGGCCCAGATGGAGCGGCAGCTGGCCCTGTACCGCTCGGACCGGCTGCGCGCGCTGTACGAGGAGGTGGCCGCCTACCCGGTGCCCGAGGAGGAGCCGGACGGCGAACCGGCCGCGCCCGTGCCGTACTTCGCGCTGCCGCTGCGGATCGAGCACGAGGGGCGGATCCTGTCGTTCGTGTCGTCGATCTCCACGTTCAACACCCCGATGGACGTCACCGTCGCGGAACTCGCCATCGAGACGTTCCTGCCCGCCGACCCGGCGACCGTCAAGTACCTGCGGACGATGGAGGCTTGACCGAGGGCGCCGCTACGCCGCGTCCGCCGGACGGCAGCGCGCCCGTCCCACGGCCGCGGCCACGGTCAGGGGCACGGTCAGCAGCGCCGCCAGCCAGAACAGGGGCCGGTAGGCGTGCGCCTGGGCCGTGGCGGCGGCGAGGGCGCTGCCCACGTAGAGCGCTACGCCGAACAGGGCCACGCCCGTGGCGCGGGCGGTCGGGGACAGCGCCGTGGCCCACGACTGGATCGTGGAGTGCATGAAGGACCAGCCGCCGCCGAGGAGCAGTGCCACGACGACGAGCGCCCCGGTGAACTGGCTGTATCCGGCGAGCAGGGAGGCCGCGGCCATCTGGACGCCGCCGGTCACGATCAGGCGCACCGGGGACCACTGCCCGACGAGCCGCTCGACCACCTGCGCCGCGGCCATGGAGCCGACCCCTTACAGGGCCGCGACCGCGCCGGCCAGGGTGGCGGGGATCCCGTGCGCCTCGAGGGCCGGGGCCAGGTAGGTGAGGAATCCGAGCAGAACGGCTCCTTCGAGCAGGGCCACGGCCATGACGTACCACTGCCACGGCGAGGACGGGACCACGCGGAAGGGGGCCGGCAGCGACCCGGAGCGGGCCCGGTCGGGCTCGGGCAGGCGGCGCAGGGCCACCGCCAGGTAGGCGGCGAGGACCCCGGGCCGGGCGAACACCAGGCGCCAGCTGAGGTAGTGCGCCGGCACCCCGGCGACGACCGTGGCCACGGCGGTGCCGAGCGCGAAGGCGGTCATCAGCTCGCTGAGGGGGCGTTGCCGTGTCGCGGCCGGCACCGTGTCGCCCACGTGGGTCAGGGAGGCGGCGATCGAAGCGGCGAAGAACGCGCCGGCCACGGCACGGGCCCCGATCAGCGCGGGGGCGTCGGGAGCGAGGGCCGAGGCCAGGGCCGCCAGCGCCGCGCCGGTCAGGGACACCCTCATCACCCGCACCCGGCCCCAGCGGTCGCTGGCCGCACCCCACACGGGCTGCATCAGACCGTAGGCGAGGTAGTAGCCGCTCGCGGCCAGCACCACTGAGCGGCGCGCGGTCCTGACCGCCGGCGTGGGGACGATCCGTTGGTTGCCCCAGTTCTTTCCGGCCACGTGTGCGACAGGCGGGTCTCGTGACACACTGCCAGCAGAGATCGGCGGTGCGTAGGGGAGGCGTGGCGTGAGTGAGCGGCGGGCTGCGCCCACGGTGGGTCAGGTGGTGCTCGGCAAACGGCTCCAGGAGCTGCGGGAGGCCGCGGGGCTGAGCCGGGAGGAGGCCGCCCGGGTGCTGCGGGTGGCGTCGGCGACCGTGCGGCGGATGGAGATGGCCGAGGTCGCGCTGAAGATCCCCTACGTGCAGGTGCTGCTGTCCACCTACGGGGTGGCCGAGGACGAGGCCGGCACGTTCGTGCGGCTGGCCGAGGAGGCGAACCAGCCGGGCTGGTGGCAGCGGTTCCACGACGTGCTGCCCGAGTGGTTCAGCCTGTACGTGAGCCTGGAGGGCGCCGCCCGGATCCTCCGCTCCTACGAACCGCACTTCGTGCCCGGCCTGCTGCAGACCGAGGCGTACGCGCGCGCGGTGATGGAGGCCGGGACGATCGGGCAGGCCGGCCCGGAGGCGATCGAACGGCATGTCTCGCTGCGCATGGAGCGGCAGCGGCTGCTGGAGCGGGACGACCCGCCGCACCTGTGGGTGATCATGGACGAGACGGTGCTGAGGCGTCCGGTGAGCGAGCGTCCCGAGGTGATGCGCGACCAGCTGGACAAGCTGCTGGAGTACGCCGCTCGCGACCGGGTCACGCTGCAGGTCGCCGAGTTCGCGGCGGGCCCGCACCCGGGGACGTACGCGCCGTTCACGCTGTTCCGGTTCGCCGAACCGGAGCTGCCGGACATGGTGTTCACCGAGTACCTCACCGGCGCGCTGTACCTGGACTCGCGCCGGGAGGTCGCCGCCCACCTGGAGGTGCTGGACCACATGACGGCGCGGTCGGCCTCGGCACGGCGCACCGAGAAGATCCTGCGGGAGTACCGCGAGAACCTGTGACCGCGCGGAGGCCGCCCGTCAGGCGGCGCCGCCCTTCTGCTCCCTGTCCTCGTCGACGATCTCCGCGTCCACGACGCCCTCCTCCTCCGGCCCGGCCGGTCCGCTCTCCTCACCGGCCGGCCCGCCGGAGGCCGAGGGCTGGGCCTGGGCGTACATGGCCTGGCCCATCTTCTGGCTGACCGTGGCGAGCTTCTCGGCGGCGCCGCGCAGGGCGGCCGGGTCGGCCGCCGGATCGGTCTGCTCCAGCAGCGTCTTCAGCTCCGCGGTCGCCGCCTCCACCTCGGTGCGGGTCTCGGCGGGCACGCGGTCCCGGTTGTCGCGGAGGAACCTCTCGGTCTGGTAGACGAGCTGCTCGGCCTGGTTGCGGGCCTCGGCGGCCTCGCGGCGCTTGCGGTCCTCCTCGGCGTACTGCTCGGCCTCGCGCATCATGCGGTCGATGTCGTCCTTGGGCAGGGCCGAGCCGCCGGTGACGGTCATCTTCTGCTCCCGGCCCGTGGCGAGGTCCTTGGCGGAGACGTGCATGATCCCGTTGGCGTCGATGTCGAACGCCACCTCGATCTGCGGGACCCCGCGCGGGGCGGGCGGCAGGCCGGTGAGGTCGAAGACGCCGAGCTTCTTGTTGTAGGCGGCGATCTCGCGTTCGCCCTGGTAGACCTGGATGCCGACCGAGGGCTGGTTGTCGGTGGCGGTGGTGAAGATCTCCGAACGGCGGGTCGGGATCGTGGTGTTGCGCTCGATCAGCTTGGTCATGATGCCGCCCTTCGTCTCGATGCCGAGGGACAGCGGGGTGACGTCCAGCAGCAGCACGTCCTTGACGTCGCCGCGGATGACGCCGGCCTGCAGGGCCGCGCCGACGGCGACGACCTCGTCGGGGTTGACGCCCTTGTGCGGCTCCTTGCCGGTGAGCTCCTTGACCAGGTCGGTGACGGCGGGCATCCGGGTGGAGCCGCCGACCAGGATGACGTGGTCGATCGCGGACAGCTCCACCCCGGCGTCCCGCACCGCCTGGTGGAAGGGCGTGCGGCAGCGGTCGAGCAGGTCGGCGGTCAGCTCCTGGAACTGGGCGCGGGTCAGCTTCTCGTCGAGGTGCAGCGGGCCCTCGGCGGAGGCGGTGATGTAGGGCAGGTTGACCGACGTCTCCGAGGACGAGGACAGTTCGATCTTGGCCCGCTCGGCGGCCTCCCTCAGCCGCTGCACGGCCATCTTGTCGCCGCTGAGGTCGATGCCGTGCTGTCCCTTGAACCGCTTGGCCAGGTGGTCCACGATCCGCTGGTCCCAGTCGTCGCCGCCGAGGTGGGTGTCGCCGTTGGTGGCCTTCACCTCGATGACGCCGTCGCCGATCTCCAGCAGGGACACGTCGAAGGTGCCGCCGCCGAGGTCGAAGACGAGCACGGTCTGCTCCTCGCCGCGGTCCAGGCCGTAGGCGAGGGCGGCGGCCGTCGGCTCGTTGATGATGCGCAGCACCTTCAGGCCGGCGATCTCCCCGGCCTCCTTGGTGGCCTGCCGCTGGGTGTCGTCGAAGTACGCCGGTACGGTGATCACGGCGTCCGTGACGTCCTCGCCGAGGTAGGCCTCCGCGTCCCGCTTCAGTTTCTGCAGCACCCGGGCCGACAGCTCCTGCGCCCGGAAACGGGTGCCGTCGACCGTTCCGTGCTCGGGGAAGCGCCAGTCCGGGTCGCCCATGTGCCGCTTGACCGAGCGCGCGGTGCGCTCCACGTTCGTCACGGCCTGCCGCTTGGCGACCTCGCCGACCAGCACGTCGCCGTTCTTCGCGAACGCCACCACCGAGGGCGTGGTCCGCGCGCCCTCCGCGTTGGCGACGACGGTGGGCTCGCCGCCCTCCAGGACGGCCACCACCGAGTTTGTCGTTCCCAGATCGATCCCGACCGCACGTGCCATGGTCCGTCCCCTTTCCCGCAGGGCGCCTGCCGCCCTCCCAGCACACAACGTGCGTACGGCGCTGTCACCTATAGGGGTTCCCCGGAAACGGCGGTGCCGCGCCCCCTCGCCGGGAACGCGGCACCGGTGCGGCGCGGCGGGGTCAGGCCAGCTCGGCCGTCAGGGTGATGGTGGTGCCGGTCAGGGCCTGGCTGACCGGGCAGTTCTTCTTCGCGTCCTCGGCCGCGGACCGGAAGGTGTCCGCGTCCAGCCCGGGCACCTCGCCGCGGACGGTGAGGTGGATGCCGGTGATGCCCTCACCCGGCTGGAAGGTGACGTCGGCCTTGGTCTCCAGGCGGGTGGGCGGGGTGCCGGCGCCGGCCAGGCCGTGCGAGAGGGCCATGGAGAAGCAGCTGGAGTGGGCGGCGGCGATCAGCTCCTCCGGGCTGGTCTTGCCGTTCGCCTGCTCGGCGCGCGACGGCCACGACACCGGCTGCTGGCCGATGCCGGAGGAGTCGAAGGTGACGACGCCGTTGCCCTCGAGCAGGTTGCCTTCCCAGACGGTGTGCGCGGTGCGCGTGGTTGCCACGGCTGTTCCTTTCACATGGGTCCGAGTGTTCGGGTTCCGCGTCCCATCCGATCACATCCGGGCGCGCCGCACCCTGAAGACCGGGCCACGCGAGGTGAACGGGAGGCGACCGCCCGGCCCTCCCGTCAGGCGGCCCGCTCCCCCTCCTCCGTGCCCTCCTCCCTCGCGTCCGCGGTGAGCGGCACCTGCGGTCCGTGCAGTTCGTCGAGCCAGCCGCGCAGGACGCGGTGCACGTGTTCGGCGCCGGCCGGCTCCGCGCCGTCCCCGGCCGGCGGGGACAGGGTGAGCGGGGAGAGCAGGAACGGGCGGGACTGGGCGCCGCCGAGGCCGCCGTGGGAGCCGATCTGCTCCTCGAAGGCGAGGACTTCGCCGTCGGCGGGGTCGTGGAAGGAGTTGACCATGATGTCGGCGGTGTGCGGGAAGCCGTGCGTGCGGCGGACCGCGTCGGCGGCGCCGGGGCCGAAGGCGGCCAGCGGGCCGGGCTCCTCGTCCAGCCGGGCCAGCGGTATCTCGGTGCCGTGGGGGCCGAGTACCACGCCGTCGTGCTGCTCGCTGCGCACCAGCAGGAAACCGATGCCGGGGTGGTTGGCGAGGGTGCCGAGCAGGGCGGGGTGGCGGGCGTCGATCTCCTCCTTGGTCATGCGGTGGCGCACGTCCGGGAAGGAGATGAGGCCGAGGTTGCCGGAGGCCAGCACGATCGGCTCCGAGTCGCGCGGCGGGCTCTCGTCGACGGGGCGGCCGAGAGCCGCCCGGACCGCGGCGCGGGCCTCGGCGCCGCTGCGGGTCCGCTCCGCCCGGCGCGGCACGGGCAGTCCGCAGCCGGCCCGGACGAGGTCGGCGAGGGTGAGGCCGTAACGGGCGCGGAAGGTCTCACCGGGGCTCTGGCCGTGGTCGGACAGGACGACCAGGTGGTAGGGGCGCGGGGCGTGCTCGGCGGCCTTCTCGATGAGGGCGATCGACCGGTCGAGGCGCCGCAGGACCTGCTCGGCGTCCCGGCTGTGCGGCCCGGAGTGGTGGGCGACCTCGTCGTAGGCGACGAGGTCGGCGTAGACGGCGGCGCGGCCGGCGAGCAGGTCGCCCATCACGGCGGTGACGACGACGTCCCGTTCGACGACGGTGGCGAAGGCGCGCACAAGCGGGTAGAGGCCGCCGCGGCCGACGCGGGGCCGCTGCCCGCGCAGGCGGGCGCGGACGGACTGGACGATCTCGCGGACGACCTCGGCCATGAAGGACAGGGCGGTGCGCACCGCGTTGGCGGGGTCGGAGAAGTAGGCGAAGTAGCCGGCCCGGGAGCGGTTCTCCCGGCCGCGGCGGCGGGTGGCGATGGACAGCACGAGGGCCTGTTCGCCGGCGCCGCCGCTGAACAGGTTGCCGCGGCTGGCGCCGTCGACGGCGAGCAGTCCGCCGTCGCCCGTGCGGGCGGTGGCGCGGCGCTGCAGTTCGGCGGCGCTCGTCGGCCGGTTGCACACCATGACCTCGCCGCGGTCCTTCTCGTACCAGCGGAAGGCGGGCACGTCGAAGGTGCTGCCGTGCAGGATGCCGAGCTGGCTGGCGCCGGTCTGGCTGGACCAGTCGGTCCGCCAGGGGGTGAGCCGGTGGGTCGGCCGCATGCCGTCGGCCGTCGCCAGCCAGCGGGCCACGGTCGGCATGAGGCCCTTGCGGACGGCCGCGGTGAGGACGTCGTGGCCGACGCCGTCGAGCTGGACGCAGACCAGGCCGGGCGTGTCCGGACAGGGCGGTACGGATCTTCGGCGGCGGTCGGCGAGCCGGAGCAGGCGGCGGCGGTAGGCGTCGTCGTCGCGCACGGCGAGGGTGGCGCCGGTGGCGGAGGCGACGGCGGACATCACGGCGGCCACGATGACCGCGGTCTCCGGGGCGGCTTCGGGCCGGCCGGACGGGTTGACGCGCAGGGCGAGCAGCAGCAGGGAGCCGTTGAGGAAGAAGACCAGCAGGCCGAGCACGAGGGCGGGGACGAGCAGCAGCAGCCGGACCAGGACCGGCCACACCACGGCCGACAGCACGCCGAAGGCCCCGGCGCCGCAGGCCGCGGTGACGGCTATGCGGGTGGCGCTGTCGCCGTTCGGGGACTGGAGCCGGAAGTCGGGCAGGAGGCCGGCGAGCAGCAGCATGGTGACCGTGGAGACCGCCCACACCGTGACGCTCCGGCCGATCTGGAGGGCCACCCGCCGCCACCGCACGTCCACCACGCCCCGCACACCTCGCGTCCCGACCCGCTCGCGTCGCGGGCCGCCCATCACCTTGTCATACGGCCCGATCGGCCTGGCGGACGCGGTCGGCTTGCCCGCCCCCTCGCACCCCACGCGCCGCGCGGCCCACTCGCCATCGGACGCTTCACGCCTCGGCCGGCCCCCATGCGCCCGGCCCTGCCGGCCGCTGCTCCGGCCGCTCCTCCCGGCCCGTCGCGGTGGCGGGCGACCGCCGCGACGCGTACCGGCGGTGCCGGACCGCGCGTACCGGTGGCGCCGGACCGCGGCTCCGTGGCGCCGATCCGCCGGAGGCGGTCAGCGGCCGTCGTAGCCGGCGGTCGGCATGGACAGCCGACGGTGGACCCGGGCCTTCATCTGCGCGTCGTACGACGGCTCGGCGCGCCCCACCGTCTCCACGCGGACTCCGCGCCGCGCGCACTCGGCGGTGAACTCCTCCACCGAGGACAGGGCGCGTTCGAGCACCCGCAGGCTCGGGGCCACGAACACGTCGACGCCCGGCCGGACCCCGTCCCACAGCGCGCAGTGGTCGAACCGCAGGCCACCGACGAGGAGTTCCCGCGCGACGACGTAGCCGCGCTCGGCGGCCCACTTCGCGCACATGGCGTGCTGGCTGCGGGAGTCCACCAGGAAGGGCTCGGCCTCCAGCTCCTCGAGAGGTGTCAGACTCGCGATGGCGGTCACCCGTACCGGCGCGAGCCCGCCGGAGGCACCCCGCAGCTGTCCCATGGCGTCCCCCTCACCTCCGGGTTTCGTCGCAGACCCTACTCCTGCCCGTAGGCTTCGGGGGAGTCGCGTGAAGGAGGCGAAGGAGTACCGGTGGAGATCACCTGGTGGGGTCACGCCACCTGCACGCTGGAGGACTCGAACGTACGCGTGCTGACCGATCCGCTGTTCGCCCGCAGGCTGGCGCACCTGCGCCGGCGGCGGGGCGCGACACCCCCTGCCGAGGCCCACCGCGCGGACCTGGCGCTCGTCTCGCACCTGCACGCCGACCACCTGCACCTGCCCTCGCTGCGCGCCCTCGCGCCGGGCACGCGCCTGGTCGTGCCCCGGGGCGCGCTCCGGGCGGTACCCGGGCTGCGCCGGCTGCGGCACCTGGAGATCACCGAGGTGGCCCCCGGGGACCGGGTGCGGGTCGGGGACGTCGCGGTCCGGGTGGTGCCCGCGCTGCACGACGGGCGGCGGCTGCCGGTCGGCCCGCACCGCTCCCCCGCCCTCGGGTACGTCGTCGAGGGGGAGGCGCGCACCTACTTCGCGGGCGACACGGGCCTGTTCGACGGCATGGCCGAGCAGGTCGGGCCGGTGGACGTGGCGCTGCTGCCGGTGGGCGGCTGGGGCCCGTACCTCGGGGAGGGCCATCTGGACGCCGGGCGGGCGGCCCGGGCGCTGGCCCGGCTGGCGCCGCGCGCTGCGGTGCCGGTGCACTACGGGACGTACTGGCCGATCGGCATGGACGCCGTCCGCCCCCACGAGTTCCACGCGCCCGGCGACGAGTTCGTCCGCCTGGCGGCGGTGGCCGCGCCGCGGGTGGCCGTGCACCGGCTGCGGCACGGCGAGAGCATACGGCCGGAGGTCGCGCGGTGAGATGGCTCCCGGAGGCGGCCGCGCTGGCCGCCGCGTCGGTGCGGAGCCTGCCGGCGGCGTCCACGCAGCAGGCGCTGGGCTGTCCCTCGCTCTTCCTCCTGGTGCTGATCGGGGCGCTGGTGCCGGTGGTGCCGACCGGGGCGCTGGTGAGTACGGCGGCGGTGGTGGCGTTCCATCAGACGGCGCCGTTCTCGCTGGCGCTGGTGTTCGTGACCGCGTCCGCGGCGGCCTTCCTCGGGGACGCGGCGCTGTACTGGCTGGGGCGGCGCGGGCTGCGGTCGAAGAACGGCTCGCGCTGGCTGGAGGCGATCCGCTCCCGGGCACCTCAGGAGCGGCTGGAGCAGGCGCAGGGGAAGCTGGCGGACCACAACGTCGCCGTGCTGGTGCTGTCCCGGCTGGTGCCCGCGGGGCGGATACCGGTGATGCTGGCCTGTCTGCTGGCCGAGTGGCCGCTGCGGCGGTTCTCCCGGGGCAACTTCCCGGCGTGCCTGGCGTGGGCGGCGACGTACCAGATGATCGGGATCCTGGGCGGTTCCCTGTTCCCGGAGCCGTGGGAGGGCGTGCTCGTGGCGGTGGGGCTGACGGTCCTGATCAGCGTCGTACCGGGTCTGGTGCGGCGGATGCGGTGACGGCCCGCCCGTGGGCGGGGCGCCCGGTTCAGTCCAGCACCCTCGACGCGCCCACCGGGAGGTCCCACAGGTCGTCGCTGTCCAGCCCCGCCTTCTCCCAGGCCGCCCGCACCCGGGTCAGCGGTTCCAGGACGGGCTCGGCCGACAGGATGAACGTGCCCCAGTGCATCGGCGCCATCCTGCGCGCGCCCAGGTCCAGGGTGGCCTGGACGGCCTCCTCCGGGTCGCAGTGGACGTCGCTGAGCCACCAGCGGGGGTCGTAGGCGCCGATGGGCATGAGGGCGAGGTCGATGCCGGGGTAGCGGCGGCCGATGCGGGAGAACCAGTGGCCGTAGCCGGTGTCACCGGCGAAGTAGAGGCGCTGCCCGTCGGGAGCGGTGAGGACCCAGCCGCCCCAGAGGCTGTGGCAGGTGTCGGTGAGGGTGCGCTTGGACCAGTGGTGGGCGGGCACGAAGTCGAAGCGCACGCCGGACAGTTCGGCGCCCTCCCACCAGTCCAGCTCGGTGATGCGGGTGAACTCGCGCCGCCGGAACCAGCGGCCGAGCCCGGCGGGCACGAACACCGGTGTGTCGCGCGGGAGTCGGCGCAGCGTGGGCGCGTCCAGGTGGTCGTAGTGGTTGTGGCTGATGACGACCGCGTCGACGCGCGGCAGGTCCTCCCAGGCGACGCCGACGGGCGTGATCCGGGCCGGGGTGCCGAGGATGCGGCGGGACCAGACGGGGTCGGTCAGGACGGTCAGGCCGCCGGCCCGGACCACCCAACTGGCGTGCCCCGCCCAGGTGACGGCGAGGGTGCGGGCATTGACGCGGGGCAGCGGTCCGGGCTCGTACGGCAGCCGGGAGACGTCGGCGAGGCCTTCCGGGCCGGGGCGCACGGCGCCCTCGCGGGCGAACCGGGCGAGCGCCTTGAAGCCGGGCAGGGGCGCGGTGAGCCGGTCGTGGAACGTCCGCGGCCACACCCGGTGTTCGCCGAGCCGGCGGGGCTCGGCCAGCGGCGGGCTGGGGGCGGCACGGGGGTCCCGGGCGGCCGGGGCGCCGGCCGCGGTGGCGGACGTGGCGGTGAGCGCGGCGGTGGTCGGGGCGGTGGGCGCGGCGGCGGATCCGGGCTCGTGCGTCTGCTGCGTCATCGAGGAGACTCCCATCGCTGAGCGTCGTCGCGGAGATCGTCGAAGACCGACCTCAAGGACACCAACGCGCGGTGCACGTGCGGCAGTTCCAACGGCGAGGGTGACGTGAGGGATTCCGTGCGCTCCTCGTCCGCGCCGCCCAGCAGGGCGCCCGTGGACAGCCGGACGCGCAGCGCCGCGAGGTCGTCGCCGAAGCGGTGGCCGCCGGGCGCGGGCATGCCGAGCCGGGCGCCGAGGTGGTCCTCCAGTTCCTGGGCGTCGCCGACGCCCCGTGCGGCGAGCGCTTCGCGCAGCGGGCCGAGGTCGGCGTACAGGTGGCGGCCGGCCTGCGGGGGCCGGGCGAGGGCGCCGGCGCCGACGACCGCGGCGTGCACGGCGGCGGCCACGCGCGCGTGCAGGCGTACGGCGGCCTCGCGGCGCTCGGTGACGGGTTCGGGTTCGTCGAGCGCGTACCCGGCCGCGGCGGCGACCGGGGCGGCGATGCGGGCGTCGAGCGCGGTCAGGATGTCGAGCACGCGCGCGTGCAGCCGCTCCCCGGTCCCGCCGGACGGGAAACGGGCGACGGCGGCGGGCCACCCGGCCGGCAGCAGGGCGCCCGCCAGGTCGGTGACGACGGTGACCCGGTCGGGCAGCATCTCGGCCGGGCTGAGCAGCACGGTCCCGTGCGGGTCGTGCACGGTGTCGCGCCAGGTCTCGTCGCTGACCAGGTGGAGGCCCTCGGCGGTGGCCGCCTCGAGGGTCTCGTGCAGCAGTTCGGGCGGGGCGACGGTGGCGGTGGGGTCGTCGGCGACGGACAGCACCAGCAGCCGGGGATCACCGCCTTCGGCCCGGACCCGGCGCACGGTCTCCAGCAGGGCGTACGGGTCGGGGACGCCGCCGCTCTCGGCCTGCGTCGGCACGTGGTAGACGGGTCTGCCGAGCAGCCGGGCGTAGGGCGCCCACCAGACGGCGCACGGGCGGGGTACGAGCACGTCGCCGCCGTCCGTGGCGAGCGCGGCGGTCAGGGCGAGCAGCAGGGCGGGGGCGCCGGGGCCCGCGGCCACCCGGTCGGGGACGCAGGGCAGTCCGCGCCGGGTCCAGTAGCCGCAGGCCGCCTCCAGCAGGGCCGGCGTGCCGCCCACGGGCTGGGGCTCGGCGCGGCTCGCGGCGGCGGCCAGGTGGGCGGCGAGTTCCGGGAGGACGGGGAGGCCGTCGCCGGGCAGCGGCGGCCCGTAGCGGACGGGGCCGTGGCCTTCCGGGTCCGTCCGCCGCATGTCCGCCTCCGCGCAGTCCGTGGTGCCGTGTGCCGTTCCCGTCGGGCGGTGCCCGCCTCGCCGGCCGCTCCGGTGGTGCCGGGCGCGCGGTCGGCGCGCACGGTGCCCGCCCGTGAGGCTCCCGGGGTGGTGTGTACCCGCCGGACGGCCCGCCATGGCCGGTGGCCCGAGTGGTGCCGTTCACAGCCGGTCCGGGGCCGCGTCAGCCGCTCACCCGCCTGCGGGGCCGGCGCCCGTGGAGTCGGTACCCGGCGCCTCCGCAGGCGGCGGCGATCAGCGCACCGCCGGCGGCCAGCGCGGGGACCGAGTCGGTGAAGGTGCCGCCCTGCCCGGCCTGGACGCCGCCCTGCACGGCCGGCGGCCCGCAGTCGTCGTCCCGGGACCCGCGGCAGGTGTGACCGCCGGGGCAAGAGGCGCCCTGCGCGGCCCCGCACTCCTGTCCGGAACCGTGACACCGGCCGCCGCCGTCCCGGCACTGCCCGGAGTCGTCGTCCCCGTCGCCTGCGGGGCACTTCTGCCCGTCATGGCACTGCCCGGTCCCGCCGGACCCACCGGAACAGCCGTGCGAGCCCTCGGCGCACTGCCGGCCGCCCTCGTCCTGGCCTTGGCCTTGGCCCTTACCCTGCCCCTGGCCCTGGCCCTGGCCCTGGCCGGACTGCTGTCCCTGCCCGAGTCCCTGCCCCTGCCCCTGCCCCTGGCCGGTGTGCTGCCCCGCGCCGGGCTGCTGCGACGGGCCCGGCGGCTGCCCCTGCCCGGACGGCTCCCGCGCCGACTGCGGCGCCTGCCCCGTCTCCCCCGCCGCCTCGGGCGGATCGAGCATCTGGTCGTGCTCCGGCGCCAGTTGCGGTCCCTGGCCCGGCTCCTGCCCGGCGCCGCACGGCTGCCCGTCGGCGGCGCCCGGGATCCCGGGCAGCGCCCCGGTGAGGGCGTCGCAGGGCACGGGCACGGCGAGCGTGCCGCCGGGGCGGACGGTGTTCCGGCCCGCCCCGGCACCGGGGTGGGCGAACGCGACGGGCCCGGATATGACGAGCGCGGCCGCGGCCAGGACGGCGGCTGCGGGCAGGGCGCGGGCGGTGCGGCTCATGGGACGGGCTCCTCGGCGTGACGGCGGTGGCGGCAGGCGGTCCGCGGGACGGGGCCGACCGCCGGTCGGCGGACACGGCTCGTGTCCTCCCCGCCATCACAGCCCGCCCGCCCCCGCACCGCGCGCGGCCGTGCCCCATTCGCGGGACACGCACCGCCGGGCGGGTGAACCGGGCCGAAGGACGCGACCGGCCGAAAGACGCGACGGCGGCCCGGTGGCCGTGCCCGCGCAGGTTTTCCGTCCCCGGCGCAGGTCACTCGGAGACAGCTGACCGGATCCGCTTCGTATCGCGCCGGGGAGGTCTTTCTCCATGAGCACCAAGGTCGCCGACCAGATTCTCGAGCGCCTGCGCGCCTGGGGTGTCGAGCAGGTCTTCGGCTATCCCGGTGACGGCATCAACGGGCTGCTCGCGGCCTGGGGCCGGGCCGAGGACCGGCCGCGCTTCATCCAGTCCCGGCACGAGGAGATGTCCGCGTTCGAGGCGGTCGGGTACGCCAAGTTCAGCGGCAGGCTCGGCGTGTGCGTGGCGACCTCGGGACCCGGCGCGATCCACCTGCTCAACGGCCTGTACGACGCCAAGCTGGACCATGTGCCGGTACTGGCGATCGTCGGCCAGACCAACCGCACCGCGATGGGCGGCTCGTACCAGCAGGAGGTCGACCTCCACACGCTGTACAAGGACGTCGCCTCGGACTTCGTCGAGACGGTGACGGTGCCGGAGCAGCTGCCGAACGTGCTGGACCGGGCGATCCGCACCGCGTACGCCCGGCGCTCCCCCACCGCGCTGATCATCCCCGCCGACGTGCAGGAGCTGGACTACTCGCCGCCGACGCACGACTTCAAGATGGTCCCCTCCAGCCTGGGGATGAGCGACTGCACCGCGATCCCGTCGGACGAGGCGCTGCGCCGGGCGGCGGACGTGCTGAACGCGGGCGACAAGCCGGCGATCCTGATCGGCCAGGGCGCCGCGGGCGCGGCCGCGGAGGTGCGGGAGATCGCCGAGCTGCTCGGCGCGGGTGTCGCGAAGGCGCTGCTCGGCAAGGACGTGCTCAGCGACGAGCTGCCGTACGTCACCGGGCCGATCGGGCTGCTGGGCAGCAGGCCCTCGTACGAGCTGATGCGGGACTGCGACACGCTGCTGACGATCGGTTCCTCCTTCCCGTACACGCAGTTCATGCCGGAGTTCGGCAAGGCGCGCGGGGTGCAGATCGACATCGACCCGCACATGGTCGGCATGCGCTACCCGTACGCGGTGAACCTCGTCGGCGACGCCGCGGCGGCCCTGCGGCGGCTGATCCCGCTGCTCGAGTCCGACCGGGGCGGGCGCGAGTGGTACGACACCGTGTGCGCCAACGTGCGGCGCTGGCACGAGACGATGGAGCGGCGGGCCGCCCAGTCGGCGGACCCGATCAACCCCGAGTACGTCGCCCGGGCCCTGGACCCGCTGCTGCCGGACAACGCGATCCTGACCTCGGACTCCGGTTCCGTGGCGAACTGGTACGCCCGGCACATCACCATGCGGCCCGGCATGCGCGGCTCGCTGTCGGGCACGCTGGCGACGATGGGCCCGGGCGTGCCGTACGCGATCGGGGCCAAGTTCGCGCATCCGGACCGGCCGGTGGTCGCGCTCGTCGGCGACGGCGGGATGCAGATGAACGGGCTGGCGGAGATGATCACCGCTGCCAAGTACCGGGACCGCTGGTCCGATCCGCGGCTGGTGGTCGGCGTGTGGAACAACCGCGATCTGAACCAGGTGACCTGGGAGATGCGCGCGATGCAGGGCTCCCCGTCGTTCCTGCCGTCGCAGGAGCTGCCGGACGTGCAGTACGCGGCGTTCGCCCGCTCCCTGGGCCTGACCGGCGTGCGGGTGGAGAAGCCCGAGGACGTCGAGGCGGGCTGGCGGACGGCCCTGGAGTCCGACGGGCCGGCCCTGGTCGAGTTCCTCACCGACGCCGCCGTACCGCCGATCCCGCCGCACGCGAGCTGGGAGCAGATGGAGGCGACGGCCGCGTCGATCCTCAAGGGCGACGCCGACCGCGGCTCCATGATCAAGCAGGGGCTGAAGGCGAAGGTGCAGGAGTTCCTGCCCGGCCACGACAAGGAGCGGTGAAGGGTTCCGAACGCTCCTCAGCTGTCGTAGTCGACCGTCAGGGTGTCGGACACCGGGTAGCTCTGGCAGGTGAGCACGTAGCCGGCGTCCACCTCGGCCGGTTCCAGGGCGTAGTTGCGGCGCATGTCCGCCTCGCCCTCGGTGATGTGGGCGCGGCAGGTGCCGCAGACGCCGCCCTTGCAGGCGAAGGGCAGGTCGGGGCGGACCCGGGACGCGGAGTCGAGGAGGGTGGCCTCGCGGGAGAGCGCGGAGGTGGTGGAACGGCCGTCCAGGACGACGGTGACCTGGCTGACCGGCCCGTCGGCGCGCGGTTCCTCGTGGCGCACGGTCGCGACGGGCTCGTCCCCGGCGAAGAAGAGCTCCTGGTGGACCCGGTCGTCCGGCACACCCAGTCCGGCGAGCACCTTCTGGGCGTCGCGGACCATGCCGTGCGGGCCGCACAGCCACCAGTGGTCCGCCTCCGAGACGTCGACCAGCCCGTCGATGAGGGCGGCCAGCCGGTCGGCGTCCAGGCGGCCGCTCAGCAGTTCGGCCTCCCGCGGTTCGCGGGACAGCACGTGCGCGAGCTGGAACCGGGCCGGGTGGAGGTCCTTCAGGTCGGCCAGTTCGTCGGCGAACATCACCGAGTCGGTGCGCCGGTTGCCGTAGAAGAGGGTGACCCGGGAGTCCTCGTGGGCGGCGAGGACCGACTCGGCGATGGAGACCATGGGCGTGATGCCGGAGCCGGCCGCGACGAGCACGTGGTGCGCGGGCACGGACAGGTCGGGGGTGAAGGCACCCACCGGGCCCATCACCTCGACGGTGTCGCCCGGCTGGACCTCGTTCACGAGCCAGGAGGAGAACAGACCGCCGGGGACCACCCGGACGCCGATCCGGGGCCGGGAACCGGCCGGGGAGCAGATCGAGTACGAGCGCCGCTCGTCGCGTCCATCGACCTGGCGGCGCAGGGTCAGCGACTGGCCGGGCTCGAAGGCGAACTCCTGCGCCAGCTCGTCGGGTACGTCGAAACCGACGGCGACCGCGTCCTCGCACAGCCGCTCGACGGCCGCGACCCGCAGGGTGTGGAAAGCCGGGCGGCGGCGTGCGCGCCGCACCGGGGCGGGGGCCGGGTCGGCGGGGGCCAGCAGGTCCTCCATCAGATCTCCTTGACGTACTCGAACGGTTCGCGGCAGGCGCGGCAGCGCCACAGCGCCTTGCAGGAGGTGGCGCCGAAACGGGAGGTCTCCTCCGTGTCCGCGGCGCCGCAGCGCGGGCACGGCACCGCGCTGCGGGTGGCCGACAGGACCAGCGGCACCGGGCCCGGCGCCGGGCGCGGGGCCGGTCCGGGCGGGGCGATGCCGTGCTCGGAGAGCTTGCGGCGGCCCTCGGGGCTGATCCAGTCGGTGGTCCACGGCGGGTTCAGGACCGTGCGCACCTCGACCCGCTCGAAGCCCGCGTCCCTCAGGCGCGCCGACACCTCGGCCCGCATCTCGGACATGGCCGGGCAGCCGGAGTAGGTGGGCGTGAGGTCGGCGACGACCGTGCCGTCGGCGGCCACGGTCACGTCCCGCAGCACCCCGAGGTCGGCGAGGGTGAGCATGGGCAGCTCGGGGTCGGGCACCTGCTCGGCGATGTGCCGGGCGCGCCGGGCGTCGGTGAGGACGGTCACCATGTCGCCTCCGGGTGGGCGCGGGCCACGCTCTGCAGCTCCGCCAGCAGCGGGGCGAGGTGCTCGGTGTGCTCGCCCCGGCGGCCGGCGCCGGCCGCCGCAGCGGGTACGTCCGCCAGGGACAGGCCCGCGGCCTCGGTGACCTGCGCGAGGACGGCGAGGACCGCCTCCCCGGCGTCGTGCGCCGCGGACAACTCGGCTAGGCAGGGGACCACTTGGTCGAGGCCGGCCTGCATGCGCCGGTGGGACTCCTCGGTGCCGTCGCCGAGCCGGACGACCCACTCGGCCGCGTACTGCCGGTGGTAGGTGAGTTCCTTCACGCCCTTGGCGGCGATGGCGGCGAGCACCGGGTCGGCGGAGCCGGCGAGCAGCTCGAAGTGGGCCAGTCGCCAGCTGGCGAGGACCAGCAGCCGCGCCATGGAGAACGCGAAGTCGCCGTTGGGCAGTTCGGCCAGGGTCACGTTGCGGAAGTCGTCCGCGTCGCGGAAGTAGGCGTAGGCGTCCTCGCCGCGTCCGGTGCCGTCGACCTGGCCGCAGCGGGCGTACAGCAGGCGGGCCTGGCCGAGCAGGTCGAGCCCGATGTTGGCCAGCGCCACCTCCTCCTCCAGCTCTGGTGCGCGGGTGGTCCACTCGCCCAGGCGCTGGGCGCTGACCAGGGCGTCGTCGGCCAGCGCCAGGCACAGTTCGGCCAGTTCGGCGCGGTCCACGCCATCCGGCACAGCCGTGCTGACGCCGTGCAGAGGGTCCTCGAAGCCGGTGCCGTAGGCCCACCGGGCGTTGTCCTCGTGTCCCTCGGCGAGGGACATGTAGACGTGGTCGTCACTCATGCCCTGCTCCTAGATGTGCGGGACGTCGTCGGGGATGTCGTAGAAGGTCGGGTGCCGGTACACCTTGTCGGCGCTGGGCGCGAAGAAGGGGTCCTTCTCGTCGCGGGTGGAGGCGGCGATGTGCTCGGAGCGCACCACCCAGATGCTCACGCCCTCGTTGCGCCGGGTGTACAGGTCGCGCGCGTGGGTCAGGGCCATCGTGTCGTCGGCGGCGTGCAGCGATCCGACGTGGACGTGGTTGAGTCCGCGCTTGCCGCGCACGAACACCTCGTACAGGGGCCAGCCGTGCTTGTCGGAGGTCATGCCGCCGCTCCCTTCTTCGCGCGGGCCGCCTGCTTGGCGGCGTGGGCGGTGGCCGCCTCGCGCACCCAGGCGCCTTCCTCGTGAGCGGCCCGGCGCCGCTCGATCCGCTCGGTGTTGCAGGGCCCGTCGCCCTTGATGACCCGCATCAGCTCGTCCCAGTCGGGCGTACCGAAGTCGTGGCGCCCGCGCTCCTCGTTCCAGCGCAGTTCGGGGTCGGGCAGGGTGACGCCGAGCTTCTCGGCCTGCGGCACGGTCATGTCCACGAACCGCTGGCGCAGTTCGTCGTTGCTGTGCCGCTTGATCTTCCAGGCCATCGACCGCGCCGAGTTGGGCGAGGAGTCGTCGGGCGGGCCGAACATCATCAGCGAGGGCCACCACCAGCGGTTCACCGCGTCCTGGACCATCTCCCGCTGGGCGTCCGTGCCGCGCATCATCGTCATCAGCAGCTCGTAGCCCTGCCGCTGGTGGAAGGACTCCTCCTTGCAGATGCGGACCATGGCCCGCGCGTACGGCCCGTAGGAGCTGCGGCACAGCGGCACCTGGTTGCAGATGGCGGCGCCGTCCACGAACCAGCCGATGACGCCGACGTCCGCGAAGGACAGGGTCGGGTAGTTGAAGATCGAGGAGTACTTCTGGCGCCCCTCGATCAGCCGCTCGGTGAGGTCGGCGCGCTCGGCGCCCAGGGTCTCGGCCGCCGAGTACAGGTAGAGCCCGTGCCCGGCCTCGTCCTGGACCTTGGCGAACAGGATCGCCTTGCGACGCAGCGACGGCGCGCGGGTGATCCACTCGCCCTCCGGCTGCATGCCGATGATCTCCGAGTGCGCGTGCTGGGCGACCTGCCGGATCAGCGTCCTGCGGTAGCCGTCCGGCATCCAGTCGCGCGGCTCGATCCGCTGGTCGCGCGCGATCGTGTCGTCGAAGTGCTTCTGGAGTTCGGGCGGCGCATCGTCCGCCGACGGGGGCCCGGCCTGAGTCATCCCTACCACCAATCCCTACCGACCGTTCGTTCGGTACATGATAGGACGAGGATGCCGCTTTCCGGAAGTGGGGGCGGCCGGCCGCCCGACACCCCCGGAAGGGACCTATTGACAGCCCTGCACGTTGCTGGATTACTTGGCCGTGCCGCACGCAACCGAATGGTCGGTCGGGATTCAAGATGGTAGATACAACGAAATGTGCCGCCGACGGCGCGGAGGGTCCGGTCGAGGCGATGTTCACCGCGGACGAGGCCTCCCGGCGACTGGGCATCGAACTGCTGGAGCACGGTGCGGGAAGCGCCGTGCTGCGGATGACCGTCACTCCCGCCATGGTCAACGGCCACAGGATCGCCCATGGCGGCTATCTCTTCCTCTTCGCGGACACCGCCTTCGCCTGCGCCTGCAACAGCCACGGCCCGGTGACGGTGGCGGCCGGAGCGGACATCGACTTCGTGACCCCGGCGTACGAGGGTGACGTCCTGGTGGCGACCGCCCGGGAGCGCACCCGGTTCGGCCGCGGCGGCATCTACGACATCACGGTGTCGCGCGGTGACGAAGTGGTCGCGGAGTTCCGTGGCCGCAGCCGCGTCCTCAGGGGCAGCACATCCAAGGAGTCGCGATGAGCATCGAGCTGAAGACCACGCCGGGCGCCGGGGAGCGCCGCGGAGAGCCCTGTCCGGCGGACCTGCTGGACCCCGCGGAGATCCTGACGCGCGAGGAACTGCTCGATGTGCAGCTGCGCCGTCTGCGGTCCACCCTGCGGCACGCCTACGACCATGTGGAGCTGTACCGCAGGAAGTTCGACGCGGCCGGTGTGAAGCCCGAGGACTGCCGTTCGCTCGGGGATCTGGCCCTCTTCCCGTTCACCACCAAGGCCGACCTGCGCGACACCTACCCCTTCGGCATGTTCGCCGTCCCCATGTCCGAGGTGCGCCGCGTCCACGCCTCCAGCGGTACGACGGGCCGCCCCACCGTCGTCGGCTACACGGACAACGACCTCTCCACCTGGGCCGACCTCGTCGCCCGCTCCATCCGCGCCGCCGGCGGCCGCCCGGGCCACAAGGTGCACATCAGTTACGGGTACGGCCTGTTCACCGGAGGACTGGGAGCGCACTACGGCGCGGAGCGCGCCGGCTGCACCGTGATCCCGGCCTCGGGCGGCATGACCGCACGCCAGGTGCAGATCATCCAGGACTTCCAGCCCGAGATCATCATGGTCACCCCGTCCTACATGCTCACCCTGCTCGACGAGTTCGAGCGTCAGGGGGTGGACCCGCGCTCCACGTCCCTGCGGATCGGCATCTTCGGCGCCGAGCCCTGGACGGAGGAGATGCGCCGTGAGATCGAGGAGCGCATGGACATCCACGCCGTGGACATCTACGGCCTGTCCGAGGTGATGGGTCCGGGCGTGGCCCAGGAGTGCGTGGAGACCAAGGACGGCCTGCACGTGTGGGAGGACCACTTCCGCCCGGAGGTCGTCGACCCGATCACGGACGAGGTGCTGGCCGACGGCGAGGCGGGCGAGCTGGTCCTCACCTCGCTGACGAAGGAGGCGCTGCCGGTCATCCGGTACCGCACGCGCGACCTGACCCGGCTGCTGCCGGGGACCGCGCGCCCGGCGTTCCGCCGTATCGAGAAGATCACCGGCCGCTGCGACGACATGATCATCCTGCGGGGGGTGAACGTCTTCCCCAGCCAGATCGAGGAGGTCGTCCTGCGCACACCGGGGGTCGCGCCGCACTTCCAGATCGAGCTCAGCCGGCGTGGCCGGATGGACCACATGACGGTGCGCGTGGAGACCCGTCCCGACGCCGGGCCGGAGCAGCGCGAGGACGCGGCGCGGCTGATCGCCCGAGGCGTCAAGGACGGGGTCGGCGTCACCGTGGAGGTGTCGATCGTCGAGCCGGAGACGCTGGAGCGCTCGCTCGGCAAGCTCCGTCGGGTGAAGGACCTCCGCACGGCCTGATCGCCGGCGGGACGGCCGGTCCCGGCAGGCTCCCTCCTCACCTCCGGCTCGTCGTCCGGAGGCTCGCGCCCGATCGGCGTACGGGGCGCGCGCCGGCTGTTACGCGACGGCCCATCCGGGTACGCGGCTGCGCACTTCGAGCCGTCCGGCGCGGACAGCCGGTGCCCGGCCCCGGCGCGAACCGGCTTCCGGTTCACGGATACCGGTGTCGCCCTGGGCACGCCGGGTACGCGGTGCGGACCTTCGACCCTCTGGAGGGAGACATGCAGCGAGGCAGTGACCGGCTGAACGTCCACCGGGACGACGAGATGAAGCACGAGCTGAAGGGCCTGCTCCGGTCGGGGCACCCGACGCGCGTGGAGGAGTGGCACGATCCTGAGCCGGCGGCCGACGACGACCCCGAGGTCTCGACCGGGCCGGTGGGCGGACTGGGATCCCCGGCGTCGCTGGAGCGGGTGCGGCTGGAGGTGGCCCGGCACCTGAGCCGCAACAGCTTCCCCGCGAAAGCCGGCGAGCTGGCCCGGGCCCTGCGGCGGAGCAACGCGCCCGGGGCGCTGATCGACGCGGTGGGCGACCTGCCGCACGCGAACCGTTACGACACCCTGCAGCAGCTGGCCGAGGACCTGGTGCGCGGCGCATGAGCCGTGACCGGGCCACGGAGATCGCCGCGAGTGGCGCCACCGTCGACGTCGGGGACGCCACCACGCGGTTCCTGCTGTGCGGGCTGCTGCCGGGCTGGTTCCTGCCGGGGCCGGCCGACTGGGTGATGCACCGGAGCACCCGGATCGAGGAGACGTCCGGGACCAGGGAGTCCCTGATCCACGCGCTGATGACGGCCGAGGTCGGCCTGCCGACCGCGCTGTGGGACGTGCGGACGGCCGTGGACAGCGACCGGGAGGTCAAGCCGCTGGAGCAGCACATCCACAGTTTCCTGGAGTCGCCGTCGTTCGGCGGGCGCGGCGATCCCGACGCCTGGCGCCTGGCGCCTGGTGCGCCGGCGGCGGCCGCTGTCGGCCCGCTACCTGGCGGGGACCGGCCTCGGGACCGGCGCGTGCGTGCTGCTGCCGTACGGCGAGGAGCTGCTGCGCTGCCGGCGCGCGGCCGCAACGTTGCGCCGGCACGCATACGCATCCCGGACACGCGGAACCCGAAGAGCTCGCGGAACTCGCGGAACTTGCCGAAGGAGAGTGAGGAACCATGCGCATCGCGTTTCTGGTGGCCCCCGAGGGCGTCGAGCAGGTGGAGCTGACCGAGCCGTGGAAGGCGGCCTCCGACGCCGGGCACGAGCCGGTGCTGGTGTCGACGCAGTCCGGGGAGATCCAGGCGTTCAACCATCTGGACAAGGCGGACACGTTCCCCGTGGACGAGGTGGTGGGCGAGGCGTCGGCCGGGTCGTTCGGCGGCCTGGTGCTGCCCGGTGGCGTGGCCAACCCGGACTTCCTGCGGATGGACGAGAAGGCCGTCGCGTTCGTGAAGTCGTTCTTCGACGAGGGGCGGCCGGTGGCCGCGATCTGCCACGCGCCGTGGACCCTGGTGGAGGCCGACGTCGTACGCGGCCGGGTGCTGACGTCCTGGCCGAGCCTGCGGACGGACATCACCAACGCGGGCGGCACCTGGGTGGACGAGCAGGTGAAGATCTGCGACCACGGCTCCAACCAGCTGGTGACCAGCCGTAAGCCGGACGATCTGAAGGCGTTCTGCGACACGTTCCTGCACGTGTTCACCGCGCAGTCCGCCGCCTGATCCCCTTCCTGGTCGTTCGCGGGGAGTGCGGGGCCGGTCCGTGAGGGCCGGCCCCGTCCGCGTCCGGAGCGTCCGGAGGGCGGTGCGGCCGGTTCACGAGCCGGAGACGCCCGGGGCCGCCGCCTCGCCGCACCTGCGTTCGCGCGCCCCCTCGCGGGTGCGGCCCGCGCTGACCAGGCGGCGCGGGTTGCGGCGCAGGTACTCGCCCTCCAGCTGCGCCATGCGCTCGTTGTGGGCCCGCAGCGCGTCGTTCGAGCCGTACAGCAGGGTGTCGTGGCGCGTGCGGTGGATCGTCTCCAGCTCCTTCATGAGCTGCTGGTCGTCCAGCCGGCTGGGGTCGACTCCGGTCATGGTGGTGCCCCGCTCGTCGTGTTCGTTCATGGGGTCCGGGTACCCGCCCGGCACGCACTGCCCCCGGGCGGTTTCCGGGAGGAATCCATGGAGCTCGCGTTCCTTGAGTCCACTGTACGAACATCGGGGGCCCGGGGCCTCCGCGTGCGGCTACCGCGCCCGTTCCACCCGGCGTTCGTCCCAGACGGGCTCCGGGGTCTCGCGGACGCGGCCGTCGCTGCCGAAGACCAGGTAGCGGTCGAAGGAGCGGGCGAACCAGCGGTCGTGGGTGACCGCGAGCACGGTGCCCTCGAACGCCTCCAGCCCCTCCTGGAGGGCCTCGGCGGACTCCAGGTCGAGGTTGTCGGTGGGCTCGTCCAGCAGCAGGGCGGTGACACCCTCCAGTTCCAGCAGCAGGATCTGGAAACGGGCCTGCTGACCGCCGGAGAGCCGGTCGAAGGACTGCTCCGCCTGGCCGGTCAGCTCGTAGCGGCGCAGCCGGGACATGGCCGCGCCCCGGTCCTGGGCGTGCTCCTTCCACAGGATGTCCAGCAGGGTGCGGCCGGCGAGTTCGGGGTGGGCGTGGGTCTGCGCGAAGTGGCCGGGCACGACGCGCGCGCCGAGCTTCCACTCCCCCGTGTGCGCCACCTCCCCACCGGCCAGCAGCCGCAGGAAGTGCGACTTGCCGGAGCCGTTGGAGCCGAGCACGGCGACCCGTTCGCCGTAGAAGACCTCCAGGTCGAACGGTTTCATCAGGCCGGTCAGCTCCAGACCCGCGCAGGTGATGGCGCGCACCCCGGTACGGCCGCCCTTCAGGCGCATGGTGATGTCCTGCTCGCGCGGCGGCTCGGGCGGCGGTCCGGCCTCCTCGAACTTGCGCAGCCTGGTCTGGGCGGCCTGGTAGCGGGAGGCCATCTCGTGGCTGACGGCGGCGGCCTGGCGGAGGTTGATCACGAGCTTCCTGAGCTGGGCGTGCTTCTCGTCCCAGCGGCGGCGCAGCTCCTCGAACCGGGCGAAGCGCTCGCGGCGCGCCTCGTGGTAGGTCGCGAAGCCGCCGCCGTGCACCCAGGCGTCCGCGCCCGCCGGGCCGGGCTCCACGGAGACGATCTTCTCGGCGGCGCGGGCGAGGAGCTCGCGGTCGTGGGAGACGAACAGGACCGTCTTGCGGGTCTCCTTCAGCTGCTGCTCCAGCCAGCGCTTGCCGGGGACGTCCAGGTAGTTGTCCGGCTCGTCGAGCAGCAGCACCTCGTCGGTGCCGCGCAGCAGCGCCTCCAGGACGAGGCGCTTCTGCTCGCCCCCGGACAAGGTGCGCACCTGCCGCCACTGGGCCCGCTCGTAGGGGACGCCCAGCGCGGCGGTGGTGCACATGTCCCACAGGGTCTCGGCCTCGTAGCCGCGCGCCTCGGCCCAGTCGGCCAGGGCCTGGGCATAGGCGAGCTGGGCCTTCTCGTCGTCGACGGTCATGATGGCGTGCTCGGCCCGGTCGACCGCCTCGGCGGCCGCGCGGATGCGGGGCGGGGCGACGGACACGAGCAGGTCGCGTACGGTCGACTCGTCCCGTACGGAGCCCACGAACTGGCGCATCACGCCGAGGCCGCCGCTGACGGTGACCGTGCCGCCGTGCGGTTTCAGCTCGCCGGAGATCAGCCGGAGCAGGGTGGTCTTGCCGGCGCCGTTGGGTCCGACCAGGGCGACGGTGGCGCCCTCGCCGACCCGGAAGGAGACATCGCCGAGCAGCGTCCTGCCGTCCGGTAGGTGGTACTCGAGGTGCGCGGCTTCCAGATGTCCCATGGGGAGGCATTCTGTGGGCCACCCGGCGGCCGGGGCAAACGCATATCCGCGGGGCCCGGGCGGGCACATCCGGGGGATCCTGCCGCGGCGGTTCGGTCGGTCGGCCCACGGGGGGGCACAACAAACGGCGGCTTGCGGGTAACCGCACCTCATGAACGCTGACGTCGACCTGACCGCCGTCCCGAAGACCGGCCGGCGCGCCCTGCGGCGGCTGCTCGCCGCCGACACCCGGCTGTTCGAGGCGGCCGCCACCCGGCACTGGCCCGGCGCCGAGCGGGTGCTGCCGGGGCTGAGCCGCAGCGCGAACCACGGGATGCTGTGGTTCGCCGCGGCCGGCGCGATGGCGGTGGCCAGGACCCCGCGCTCCCGCCGGGCGGCCCTGCGCGGTGTCGCCTCCCTGGGCCTGGCCTCGCTGACCATCAACACGCTCGGCAAGTGGTCGGTGCGCCGGGCGCGGCCCGTGCTGGACCCGGTGCCGCTGGTGCGGCAGCTCAAGCGGCAGCCGATCACCACCTCGTTCCCGTCCGGGCACGCCGCTTCGGCCGCCGCCTTCGCGACGGGTGTGGCGCTGGAGTCCCCCGCCTGGGGAGCGGCGGTGGCGCCGGTGGCGTTCTCGGTGGCGGCGTCCCGGGTGTACACGGGGGTGCACTTCCCGAGCGACGTGCTGGCGGGCGCGGCGCTGGGCGCGGGGGCCGCCTTCCTGGTACGGCGGCTGGTGCCGACCCGGGCGGGGGCGCTGCCGCCTGCCCGGCCGCGGGTCGAGGCGCCGGCGCTGGAGCAGGGCGAAGGCCTGGTGGTGGTGGCGAACCGGGCGTCGGGGACGTCGGACCGGGTCGGCGCGCTGCGGACGGCGCTGCCGCACGCGGACATCGTCGAGTGCGAGCCGCAGGACGTCGCCGACGAGCTGGCCAAGGCGGCGGCCCGGGCCCGGGTGCTCGGCGTGTGCGGGGGCGACGGGACGGTGAACGCGGCGGCGGCGCTCGCCCTGCGGCACGACCTGCCGCTCGCGGTGCTGCCCGGCGGCACGCTGAACCACTTCGCCCTCGACCTCGGGATCGAGGACGACCGCGATCTGGCGTGGGCCGTGCGGCACGGGGAGGCGGTCCGGGTGGACGTGGGCCGGTTCCGGGCGGGCGGTGCGGAGGGGCTGTTCCTCAACACCTTCAGCCTCGGCGTGTACCCGGAGCTGGTGCGCGAGCGGGAGCACTGGTCGCACCGGATCGGCGGCTGGCCGGCCGGGGTGCTCGGCGCGCTGCGCGTGCTGCGCGCGGACCGGCATCCGCTGGAGGTGCAGGTGGGGGGCGAGCAGCGGCCGCTGTGGCTGCTGTTCGTCGGCAACGGGATCTACCACCGGATGGGGCTGGCGCCGGGCCGCCGCAAGGACCTGGCGGACGGTCTGCTGGACGTGCGGGTGGTGCACGGCAGCCGCCGGCCGGCGCTGCGGCTGCTCGCCGCCGCCGTGGCCGGCCCGCTGACCCGCTCGCCGGCGCACGCCGCGGTGCAGCTGACACGGCTGCGGCTGACCGGTGTGGAGCCGGGCACGCCGCTGGCGTACGACGGCGAGGTCGTGCCGGTCTCGGGCGACGTGACGGTGGAGAAGCTGCCGGCGGCCCTGACGGTCTACCGCCCGGTGCGCAAGCCCTTCTGACCGTGGGCTGACGCCTCGTCAGTCCGCATAGCAATACGGCGATCTCATCATTCGGCGTACGGGCGTACCGTTCGGCGTACCGCGGAAGGAGCCGCAGGGCTCCGCGAGCCGGTACGACGAGAAGGGGCACAGCCATGCCGAAAGCGCAGGAGACCGCCGTCTACACGCACGGGCACCACGAGTCGGTGCTGCGGTCGCACACCTGGCGGACCGCCGCCAACTCCGCGGCGTACCTGCTCGGTTCGCTGAAGCCCCACATGCGGATCCTGGACATCGGCTGCGGTCCGGGCACCATCACCGCCGACCTGGCGGAACGGGTCCCGGACGGCCGGGTCACCGGCGTCGACCACGCCCCGGGGATCCTGGAGCAGGCCCGGCGGACGGCCGCGGAACGGGGCCTGGGCAACGTCGACTTCGCGGTCGCCGACGTCCACGCCCTGGACTACCCGGACGACACGTTCTGCGTGGTGCACGCCCACCAGGTGCTGCAGCACGTCGGCGACCCGGTGCAGGCCCTGCGCGAGATGCGCCGGGTGACCAGGCCGGGCGGGTTCGTCGCGGTGCGCGACGCGGACTACGCGGCGATGACCTGGTACCCGGCGTCGCCGGGCCTGGACGACTGGCTGGACCTGTACGAGAGCGTCGCCCGCGGCAACGGCGGCGAGCCCGACGCCGGGCGCCGGCTGAGGTCCTGGGCGCTGGCCGCCGGGCTGACCGAGGTGACGGCCACCTCGAGCACCTGGACCTTCGCCACGGCGGAGGAACGGGCCTGGTGGAGCGGCCTGTGGGCGGACCGCACCCTCGCCTCCGCCTACGCCGCGCGGGCCACCGAGGGCGGGCACGCGACGCCCGAGCGGCTGCGGGCCGTCTCGGAGGCGTGGCGGGAGTGGGGCCGGCAGCCGGACGGCTGGTTCGCCGTCCTGCACGGGGAGATCCTGTGCCGCAAGACCCCGGAAGAGGCCTGAGCCCCGAGGCGCCCGCTCACTCGCGGGGAAGCAGCGGTCCCAGCGGCCCGAGGTCCAGGTTCAGGTCCTCGGGCCGCAGGCCGTAGCGGTCCCTGAGCTCGGCCATCCGGTCCTCCAGGAGCATCAGGGTGAGCCCGATCCGCTCCTCCTGCTCCTCGGTCAGCTCGCCGGTGTCGAAGCGGCGCACCGCCTGCCGTTCCATCAGCTGGCGCAGCAGCTCCACCACGGTCAGCACGAGTTTGACGAGGTCGCGCTCGACGGTGTCGGGTTCGAGATCGAGCCGCTTGGGCGCGCTCATGCGGGTTCCTCCCTGGGTGCCCGGGCCGCGGGCAGCAGCTCGAAGGGCGAGGGGACCTGTTCGTTCACCGAGCTGATCAGCGCGTTGAGGTCGATCCGGACCAGGTCGACGTCCGCGATCCGCAGCGTGATGTCGCCGGTGATCACCACGCCGCCGGCCAGCAGCCGGTCCAGCAGGTCCACCAGCGCGATCTCCCGGCGTTCGACGACGGTCACAGCCCCTCCCCCGCACCGGTGGCGTTCCCGGCGAACTCCTGGGTGAACGAGTAGGCGGCCCAGGGGCCGGTCAGTTCCACCCGTATCCCGGGCGCCTCGTCCTTCGTACGGTCCACCGTCTCCACGAACTCCTCGGAGTCCGCCCGCCGCACCAGGTAGGCCGCGTTGAGCACGTTCCGGCCCGTCGCCCGGGACAGCGCGGCGTTCTGCGGCGGGTGCAGCCGGCACGCCTCGGCCCGCCCGGAGAGCCGCTCGTGCAGGCTCTGCGCGAAGGTCTCCGCCCGCTGCCACAGCTCGTCCTGCGCGTGCGTGCTCTCGCGCCGCCGGCGCAGGTAGTCCCGCCCGCTGGCGGCGCGGGCCGGGGCGGCGGCCGCGGGCCGGGCGGGCTCGCTCTCCACGTACACCTTGACGCCCCACTCGACCCGGCCCTCCAGCCGGTCCAGGGCGCGCCGGAAGTCGTCCTCGCGGGCCTCGATCATGGAGCGCACCCCGCTGTCGTCACGGAAGACCGTGGCCAGCCGGAGCGGGAGGGGCGTGGTGACGGTGGTGAGCGCGTCGATCACGCCCTGGTGGGCCCGGGCGGTCGTGGCCAGCCAGTCGATGTCCTCCAGGCGCGCCCGGAGCGCGTCCTCGCTGAACTCGCCCTCGGGCACCGTGCTGACGACCGCCACCAGCCCGTGGTGCTGGAGCACAGCGGGCGGCGCGCCCCCGATGCCGGTCAGCTGGACCTGCAGGGGCGCACGGAAGGGACGGCAGACGGCGTAGACGTAGCGCAGTCCGGTCATGGGGCCTCCTTCGGCACACGGCCGCCTTCCAGCTCCTCCAGCCGGGCCAGCCGCTCGCGGAGCTCGGCGTTCTCACGCGTCAGCTCGTCACGGCGGGCACGGGAGGAGAGGGCGGGATCGGTCTCCCACCAGTCAATGCCCATCTCCTTGGCCTTGTCGACCGAGGCGACGATGAGCCGCAGCTTGATGGTGAGGAGCTCGATGTCGAGCAGGTTGATCCGGATGTCGCCCGCGATCACGATGCCCTTGTCGAGTACCCGCTCGAGGATGTCGGCGAGGTTGGCACCGCTTCCCTGGCCGTAGGGCTCGGGGAAGCGGCTGCCGGAGGGCTGTGGGAAGCCACCGGGTGACGTCATCGACGACCCCCGCGCCCGGCGGGCTCGGGCTCCTCTTCCTCGTCGTACTCCTCTTCCTCAGGCTGCTCTTCCTCTCCCGCGTACTCTTCCGGCTCCTCTTCCTCTTCTTCTCCCTCTTCCTCGTACTCGCCCTCGGGCTCCTCGGACTCCTCGGACTCCTCCTCGTCGTAGGGGCCCTCCTCCTCGGCCTCGTACTCCTCGGAACCCTCTTCGCCCTCCTCGGGTTCCTCGCCCTCCTCGGGCTGCTCCCCCTCGCGTGCCTCGGCCTCTTCGCCCTCCTCGGCCTCTTCGCCTTCCTCGGCCTCCTCGCCCTCGCGAGCTTCGGCCTCTTCGCCCTCCTCGGGCTCCTCGCCCTCCTCGCGCTCCTTGGCCTCTTCCTCCTCGGCGACCGCGTCGTCGTGGCTCTTGACGACCTCGCTGTCGCGGATCTCGCCGCGCCAGCCGTCCTCCGCCTCCCCCTTGAAGGTGATGAAGCGGGAGAAGTGCTTCAGGTCGAGCCGGACCCGGCGGCCCTGGGCGCGCCAGATGTTGCCGGTCTTCTCGAACAAGCCGCTCGGGTAGTACTCCAGGACGAGCAGGACCCGGGTGAGGTTGTCCCCCAGCGAGTGGAAGGTGACGACGCCCTTCACGGTGCCCTTGGCGCCCTCGGACGTCCACTGGATGCGCTGGTCGGGGACCTGCTCGGTGGTGGTCGCCTTCCAGCTGCGGCTGGACCAGAAGATCTTCGCCTGCCAGTCGGAGTGGGTGTCGTCGGCGCGGCTGGCGCTCTTGACACCCTTGGCGAAGGTGCTGAAGTCCTGGTACTGCGTCCACTGGTCGTAGGCGGTGCGCAGCGGCACCCCGACGTCGATGGACTCCATGATCACGGTGGGCTTGTTCCCGCCGCGGCCCTTCCCCTTCTTCTTGCCGCCCCCGAGGCCCTTCACCGCGCCCATCACTTTGTCCTTGAGGCCGGAGGCGCCGACTTCCAGCGCGGAGCGCATCGGCCCCTTGCCCTCGGCGAGCTTGCGGCCGCCTTCGAGGGCCATTTTCGCGAAGCCGGGGCTGTTGCCCTCGGCTATGTCGTTGAGCTTGCCGGTGGTCTGGCCGAGCTTGCGGCCGAGCCCGGACAGCAGGCGCGTGGCCTGCGCCGCCATGTACTCCTGGGCCTCCGCCTTCAGCCGGTCGGCGGCCTCGCTGTGGGCGAGGTCGGTCAGCGGGTTCTGCTTCGCCGCGCCCGTGGCCCGGCCGGCCGCGGAGGTCGCGGACCCGAGGGTCTCGGTCATCGGTCATCGCCGCCCTTCGGCTGCCCGGAACGGCCGCCGCGCGTGCCGCCGGCCGCACCGGTCCTCTTCGCGGCCGGCCGGCCGGCCGCGCCGGTCTTCCGGGCCGCGGCCTTCTTCGCCGGGGCCTTCGCCGCGGCCTTCTTGGCCGGAGCCTTCTTCGGCACCGCCTTCTTGGCCGCCTTCTTGCGCGGCGGCTCCTCGTCACGGGCCTCCCGGCCGGTGTCCTCGCGGTCACCGTCCTCCCGCTCCTCCTCGTCGCGCGGCTCCTCGTCGCCGTACTCCTCATCGGAGCCCTCGGCTTCCCCGGAGTCGCCGGACAGCTGGTCGCGCACCCGGTTGGTACGGCTGTGCAGCCGGTCGGCGAGGGCGGACATCTGCCGCTCGACCATGGCCCCGGAGGCGGCCTTGCCGACGCCCCGCAGCTCGCCGCGCAGCTGATCGCCGATCTCCTTGAACTGCGGGTTGTCGCGCAGCTGCTGCTGCACCATGCCCGCGAGTGCCTTCGGCGTGAGGTTCAGCTTCTTGCCGGCCACCAGGGAGCCGACCGCGACGGCCATTTTCAGCTTCTTGGTGCGTCCCAGCAGGTATCCGGCCCCTACTGCGAGGCCGAGTGCCGTTCGGTTCATGATCCCGTCCCGTTGCCTGTGGATGTGCCGGAGCCGAGGGCGGTCTCCAGCCGGTCGAGCAGTTCGTCCTCGCGCCGGTCGAACTCCTCCTCGGTGATCTCGCCCGCCTCCAACTGCTCCTCGAGGCGGGCGAGTTCGGCCCGTACGGTGGCGGGGTCGTAGTAGATCCGCTCCGCTTCGCGGAGCACCTGTCTGACCGCCCAGCCGCTCGCCCGCACCGGGGCGAACGGCAGCAGCAGCACTTCGCTGATCAGTCCCACGGTGTCCTCCTTGCCGTCCGGGCCGTACCCGCTACTGCGCGCCCGTGCCGGCGCCGGCCGTGCTGCCCGCGGGCTCGGCGGGGCCGGGCTCGACGAAGCTGTACGGCGGCAGCGGGCCGTTGACGCGCAGGTCGAGATGGGGGTGGCCGGCGCGTACCTGCTCGACGGCGGCCAGGAAGTGCTCGGCCGTGTCCCGGTCGACCAGGAACGAGACGTTGACCAGCCAGCCGGTGGACTCCGGGCCCACGCTCACCGCGGCGGCGGCCGGCGCCAGTGCGCCGTGCACCTCGGCGGCGTCCTCGGCCTCCTTGTTCTTGACGGCGTGCGCGACCATCTCGCCCAGGCGGATCTTGTCGTCGTAGTTGCCGCCGCCAGAGCGCCGGTTGGCCTCGGCGAGGGAGCGCAGCTCGGCGTTCTCGGCCATCACCTGGTGCAGGACGGCGTCCTCGACATGGGTGGCCTTGACGTTGTACTCGACCTTGCCGTCGAGCTCGCGCAGCCGCTCCTGGTAGTGCTCCGCCCGCTCGGTGAGCACCTGCGTGACGGCGGCGTCGTCGTCCGCGACACTGCCGAACCGCATGGGCAGCACGCAGCCTCCCGCACCCGCCTCGGCGAGCACGTTCTGGTGCGCGAGCAGGTCGCGGCGCTTGGGCCGCAGCCCCTCGGGAGAGTCGCTGACCACGGCGGCCAGCTCGCCGGCGGTGAGGATGCGCACGGGCAGCGGCGGCTCGCCGACACCCGTCATGCCCTCCGGGAGGGCCGGGTGCGAGCGGGCGGTGATCCCGTAGACGTAGGTGCTCACTCCTGCTCCTCCTTCCGGCGGGTGCGCGTGGTGGTCTTGCGGGCCCGCGGCCGGGACTGGCCCTCGCCCTCGGACTCACCGCGGCCCTGCTTGAACGCGTCGGATATCGTCTCCGCCGCGCCCGACAGCGCGCCCTTGGACTTGCCGTGGGCACCGGACTCGGTGATCTCGCCGACCAGGTCGGGCAGGCCCGGGCTCTTGCGCGGCCCCGCCTCCAGGTCGAGGCGGTTGCAGGCCTCGGCGAAGCGCAGGTAGGTGTCGACGCTGGCCACCACGACCCGGACGTCGATCTTCAGGATCTCGATGCCCACCAGAGAGACACGCACGAAGGCATCGATGACGAGCCCCCTGTCGAGAACCAGCTCGAGTACGTCGTAGAGGCCGCTGCTGCCGCCTCCGCCTCCGGTCTGCTGTGCCGGTACAACGGTCATGCCGGCCGTTCCTCCTCGTAAGTGGTTGGTTGCGCGATGTGTGTTCCCTGACGCGGTACGCGGGCCGGGCTGTCTAGCCGGACCTGCGCGCGTCGGAGCGTCCGCGCTCGTAACGGCGCACACGGCGGTAGCCGGTGAGATCGCCCCGCCGGTCGAGTTCGACCTGGTAGCTGGCCATCAGACTCATCGTGTCCGGCACCCTCGGCAGTTCGAGGACCTCCATCTCGAGGGACCACCCGTCCTCGGTCTGCTCGAAGGAGGACACCGATTCCGGGTTGAGGCCGGTGAGTTCGGCGAGCTGGCTGCGCGCCTGGCGCAGCACCTCCATGGGGGTCGGCCGGCGCTCCTCCGCCGCGTCCTGTCGTGTGCTGTCGTCCGTCTCCTGCGGGTCCTGGTCGTCCGGTGAATCTTGTGACTGGGATGTGTTTCTTGTGTTCGACATGGCCACCTCTTCCTGCGGGTGGCCGCTGGTGCCTGGGCCAAACCTTCCTGAGGGCACGGGTCATCGAATCCATGGATCGAGCGCGCCTGACCAGGGAGAACGGCCCGTTCAGCCCCGCAGGTCCGCGAGCCGGCGCCGGGCGGGACCGAGCGGACGGCCCCGGGCCGGCAGAGCCGCCCACGGGTCGGTGCGGGCCTGGTCGGCGGCGTCGGCGAGGCTCCAGCGGCGGGCGTCGAGGCCGGGGTCGTCCAGCTGCTCCCAGCTCAGGGGCGTGGCGACCGGGGCGCCGGGCAGGGCGCGGACGGTGTAGGGGGCGACGGCGGTCTGGGCGTAGGCGTTGCGCTGCACGTCGAGGTAGAGGCGGTCGCCGCGCTCGGCCTTGCGGACGGCGGTGGTGAGCCGGTCCGGGTGGGCGGCCTCGGCGAACTCGGCGACCTCGTGGGCGAACCGGCGCACCTCGTCGAAGTTCTGCCGGCCGCTCAGCGGGACGACCAGGTGGAGGCCGCGCGAGCCGGTGGTCATCGGCGCACAGGGCAGGCCCAGCTCGTCCAGCAGCTCGCGGAGCCTGCGGGCGGCCTCACGGACGGCGGCGAAGTCGTCGTCGCCGGGCGGGTCCAGGTCGAACACGAGCCGGTCGGGGTGGTGCAGGCCGCCGGCCCGGTCGGTGCGGGAGAGCCAGCGGTGCAGGGTGAGGCAGGCCTGGTCGGCCAGGTGGAGGAGGGTGGCGGTGTCGTCGCAGACGACGTGCGTCACCGTGCCGCCCTCCTTGGGGACCTCGGCCCGGGTGATCCAGTCCGGGTAGTGCTCCGGGGTGTTCTTCTGCATGAAGCGGGGGCCGTCCAGGCCGTCCGGGTGGCGCTCCAGCATCAGCGGCCGGCCCCGCAGGTGCGGCAGCAGGTACGGGGCGACGCGCCTGTAGTAGTCGGCGAGGTCGCCCTTGGTGTACTCCTCGGTGTCCGCCGTGCCCGGGAAGAGCACCTTCCCGGGCCGCCGGATCCGCACCGTGCGGTGGCCCGCGCGTATCGTCCGCGTCCCGTCGTCCGGGCCGGTGCTCATCGCACGACCGCCTCCTCGACCAGCAGCTTCGCCGCGGCGGCGATGCTGACGGCGTCGATGCCGGCCGCGTGCAGCTGCTCGTCGGGCGCGGCCGAGCCCGGCATGGTGCGCACCGCGAGCCGCACCAGGCGGGGCACGGGGCGGCCGTCGGTGAAGGCCTCCAGGACGGCGTCGCCGAGGCCGCCCTCCGGGTGGTGGTCCTCCACGGTGATCAGGCAGCCGGTCTCCTCGGCGGCCCGGCGCAGCGTCTCCACGTCGACGGGCTTGACCGAGTAGAGGTCCACGACCCGGACGCGGATGCCGTCCTGCGCGAGCCGGTCGGCGGCGGCCAGCGCCTCGTGCACGGTGACCCCGGCGGCGACGACGGTCAGCCGGTCCTCCTCGCTGGAGCGCAGCACCTTGCTGCCGCCGACCGGGAACTCCTCGTCGGGCCCGTACACCACGGGCATCTTGCCGCGGGAGGTGCGCAGGTAACGGATGCCGTCCAGGCCCGCCATCGCCGCCACCAGGCGGGCGGTCTGGTTGGCGTCGCACGGGTACAGCACCGTGGAGCCGTACACGGAGCGGAACATCGCCAGGTCCTCCAGGCCCATCTGCGAGGGCCCGTCCTGGCCGATGGCGACGCCCGCGTGCGAGCCGACCAGGTTGATCCCGGAGCCGCTGATCGAGGCCATGCGCACGAAGTCGTGGGCGCGGGTGAGGAAGGCGGCGAACGTGGAGGCGTACGGGACCCAGCCGCGGGTGGCCATGCCGACGGCCGTGGCGACGAGCTGCTGCTCGGCGATGTAGCACTCGAAGAACCGGTCGGGGTGCGCCTTGCCGAACTCCTCGGTACGGGTGGAGTCGCCGACCTCGCCGTCGAGGGCCACGACGTCGCCGCGGGCGGAGCCGAGCGCGGCGAGCGCCTTGCCGAAGGCGTCCCGGGTGGCGGCCTCGTCGCCCTGGTCGAAGCGCGGGAGCTCCAGGGACCCGGTGGTGATCGAGCGGGGCGTCGCGGCGGCGAGCGGCTCGCTGACCCGCACGTGCAGGTCGCGCGGGCCGCCCAGCTCCGCGATGGCGTCCTCGGCCGCGGGCAGCGGCTTGCCGTGCTGGCCCTCGCGGTCCTCGACGGCGGCGACGCCCTTGCCCTTGAGGGTGCGGGCGAGGATCACCGTGGGCTGGCCGGTGGTCGACAGCGCCTCGCCGTAGGCCCGGTCGACGGCGTCGACGTCGTGGCCGTCGATCTCGATGGTGTGCCAGTCGAACGCCTGGAAGCGGCGGGCGTAGGCGCCGAGGTCGTGGCCGTGCCGGGTCGGGCCGCGCTGGCCGAGGCGGTTGACGTCCACGATCACGACCAGGTTGTCCAGGTGCTCGTACCCGGCGTGCTCGGCGGCCTCCCAGACGGAGCCCTCGGCGAGTTCGCTGTCGCCGCACAGCACCCAGACCCGGTAGTCGTCGCGGTCCAGCCGCTTGCCCGCGAGAGCGATGCCGACGCCGACCGGCAGGCCCTGGCCGAGGGAGCCGGTGGCCGTCTCCACCCACGGCAGCCGGCGCGGCGTGGGGTGCCCCTCCAGACGGCTGCCGAGCTTGCGGAAGGTGAGCAGCTCGCCGTCCTCGATGACGCCGGCGGCCTTGTAGGCGGCGTACAGCAGCGGGGAGGCGTGGCCCTTGGAGAGCACGAAGCGGTCGTTGGCGGGGTGATCGGGGCGCTCGAAGTCGTACCGTAGGTGGTTCGCGAGCAGTACGCCCAGCAGGTCGGCGGCGGACATCGAGGAGGTCGGATGCCCCGACTCCGCCGCGGCCGCGGCCCGCACACTGTCCACACGCAACTGCTGCCCGAGCTCGGTGAGTTCGGCGGTGTTCATGAGTCTCCTTCTGCTGGGCCCGGGCTGTCCGGGCGTTGTGCGGGGCCGGGCGGATCCGTGCGCCTGACGGGGCCTGGGGAGGGGTGGTCGGGGTGGGGGCGGGCCGGTGGTCGCGGATGCTCCTCGGAGGGCTCGCCGGCGGGTTCGCCAACGGCGTCACCGCCGGGCTGGTTCTTGGCGGGTTCGCCGCCGGGCTGGTTCCTCGCGGGTTCGCCGCCGGGCTGGTTCCTGGCCGGCTCACCACCGGGCTGATTCCTCGCGGGCTCCCCGCCCGGCTGGTTCCTGGCCGGCTCACCACCCGGCTGATTCCTCGCGGGCTCCCC
>NZ_KQ948851.1:829278-898158 GCF_001514215.1 Streptomyces bungoensis | reverse complement strand
GCCCGGCTGGTTCCTGGCCGGCTCACCACCCGGCTGATTCCTCGCGGGCTCACCACCGGTCTCGTTCCTGGCCGGCTCACCACCCGGCTGATTCCTCGCGGGCTCACCACCGGTCTCGTTCCTGGCGGGTTCGCCGCCGGGCTGGTTCCTCGCGGGCCCACCGCCCGGCTGGGGCTTGGCAGGCTCGCTGCCGGGCTCGGTCATGGCACGCTCCCCGCCGGGCTGAGTCTTGGCAGCCCCACTGTCGGGTTCACTCTTGGCGGCGCCACCAAACGGTTGGTTCTTCGCAGGCTCACCGCCCGGCTGGTTCTTCGCCGGCTCACCACCCGGCTGGTTCCTGGCAGGCTCACCACCCGGCTGGTTCCTGGCAGGCTCACCACCCGGCTGGTTCCTCGCGGGCTCACCACCCGGCTGGGGCTTGGCAGGCTCGCTGCCGGGCTCGGTCACGGCACGCTCCCCGCCGGGTCGGTTCTGCGGGGGCTCGCCGCCCGCCCGGTTCCTGGGTGGCTCACCGCTCGGCCCGCTTCCGCCGGGCTCGGTGTTCTGGTGCGGCTTCGGCGGCGGTGTCGGCGTGCGCGGTTCGGTGGGAGTGGGGCGGGCCGCCGCCGGGGTGTCGTCCGTGGGCGCGGCGGCGGCCGGTCCCCGGGGGACGCGGGCCAGTTCCGGGGAGGACGTGTCCAGGGGGACCGACCAGGAGCGGACCAGACCCAGCTGGACGCCCTGGCGGGGCAGCACCGCGTCCAGGATCCAGTCGGCGAGGACGCGCACGCGGTTGCCGGGCATGGCGGCCAGGTGGTAACCGCGTGTGACCGCTCCTGCCGGCAGGCCGGACAGCGGGATGCCGAGCGGGTTCGCGGCGGCCCGGACGCCGCCCAGGTCGACGACGAAGCCCAGGTCGCGGTGGCGGTAGACGCGCCGCCGCCGGCCGAGGCCGAGCGAGGCGGCCACGTTCTCCCCGGCCACCCGGCCCTGCCGCCAGGCGTGCTGGGCGGTCATGGGCGTGAACTTCCCCGGATGCTCAAGATCGGGCACGGCCGCCGCGTCGCCGCAGGCGAACACCTCCTCACGGCCCGGCACCCGCAGGTGGGGGTCGACGATCAGCCGCCCCCGCTCCAGGGGCTGCCCGACCGCCTCGACCAGCGGATCGGGCCGGACCCCGACGCACCACACCAGCGTCCGGCACCGGACGGACTCGCCGTCGGTGAGCAGCACCCCGTCATGGGTGGCCTCCTCCACCGAGGTCCCCATCCGCACGTCGACGCCCCGTGCCCGCAGGACCCGGTCGGCGGTGCGCGAGAGCCGCTCGTCCATCTCCGGCAGCACGCGCGGCGCGATGTCCAGCAGCATCCAGCGCGGCCGGGCACCGCCCGGCAGGTGCCGGCGCGCGAGGCGGTCGGTGAGCATCTGCATCTGCGCGGCCACCTCCGTGCCGGTGTAGCCCGCGCCGACCACCACGAAGGTGCACCGGGCGGCCCGCTCCGCCGGGTCGTCGGCCGCGGCGGCCAGCTCGACCTGGCGGGTGACGTGGTCGCGCAGGTACAGCGCCTCGGGCAGCCCGCGGAACCCGTGCGCGTGCTCGGCGACACCGGGGATCGGCAGCAGCTTGTTGACGCTGCCGACGGCCAGCACCAGCCGGTCGTAACCGAGGCTGCCGGTGCCGCCCTCGGGGTCGGTGTACCGCACGGTGCGCCGGTCGAGGTCGACGCGGTCCGCCTCCCCCAGCACCAGCCGCACCCCGCGCAGCGTGCCGGGGAGGGAGACGGTGACCCTGCGGGCCTCCAGGATCCCGGCGGACACCTGGGGCAGCAGGGGGAGGTACAGGAAGTAGTCGGTCGGGTTGAGCAGCGTGACGCGGGCCCGGCCCCGGGTCAGCCGGGCGAGGGTGCGGGCGGCCCGGTACCCGGCGAATCCGGCGCCGACGATCACGACGCGTGGTCGACTCACGGTGCGCCTCCGGCTCAGTCGCTGCTTGGAAGCCTTCCGCGTAACCGAGGCGGGGGCACCCAAACGCCGCCGGCCTCACCCGGACGCCCGACCGCGTCCCCGGCCGGCGCCGTCCCGCGCCGTCCCGGACGCCGGCCCGGCCCGCGTTTCGCGCCGTCGCCCCCGGTCACCCGGCCCCGGCCCCGGCAGAGCCCACCGGCCCACACCCCGACCGCCCGGTCGCCCGGTCGCCCGGAGCGAACGTGGGGGACCAGGACGCCCGACACCGTTGGGGAACGGTTCTTCGACCTCTACCGGACCGCGGCGCCGGGCTTCCCGACTAGGCTCGTCCGCATGGAGATTCTGGGCGCCACACTGTGTGTCTGCGTAGACGACCTCGAGACCGCGATCCCGTTCTACGAGGGGCTGGCGGGCGGTACGGCACAGCGGTTCGAGCGCGGCGGTGTCCAGGTCGCCGCGGTCGGCTCGTTCCTCCTGATGAGCGGGCCGGAGCCGGAGCTGGAGGTGCTGCGCCGGGTGGCGGCGACCATCGCGGTGAAGGACGTCGACGAGGCCCACCGGGTGCTGACGGAGCAGGGCGCCCGGATCGTCGCGGGGCCGGTCGCGACCCCGGTCGGACGGAACCTGCTCGCGGTGCACCCGGACGGCTCGGTCTTCGAGTACGCCGACCAGCGGGGCTGAGCCGGCCAGGGCGCATGCAAAATCGTGGCCGGCGGGCAAGGTGGTGACCACGTAACGGTTGATGGCGGTTGAGTGCGGAGCAGGCGCAGCTGACCGAGGAGCAGTGGCGCACCCGGTGGCGGGCCGGGCGCCGGTTCCTCACCGCGGACGGCGAGTCCGGCAGACGGTTCGGCAACGAGAGCATCCGGGTCACCGGTGACGGCGAGGTGTCGGTCAAGCTCCCCGCGCCGCTGGTCCACCTGGCGAACGCGCCGCACGGCCGGTACGTACTGGCCACGCGGGTGTCGTTCGCGCACCGGGGCGAGCAGTGGGCCGACCGCGTGGCAGCGAACCGGGCCGTGGCCTACCGCATCCACGAAGACACCGACCGGGGCCGCTGGTACCTGACCACGTCCTGGACGATGCCCCCAGTGCAGGCCGTGCCGCTGGTAGCTGCCCGGGCCAGGGGCCTGATCGGTGTGGACACCAACGCGGACCACCTGGCCGCCTGGCGCCTCGACGCACACGGCAACCCCCTCGGCAGGCCCCTCCGGTTCGGCTACGACCTCACCGGCACCGCCCAGCACCGTGACGCGCAAGTCAGACACGCCCTGACCCGCCTGCTGCACTGGGCCAAGCACCACGGCCTGTCGATCGCGATCGAAGACCTCGACTTCACCGCCGAGACCACCCGCGAGAAGCACGGCCGCCGCAAACGGTTCCGCAACCTCGTCTCCGGCCTGCCCGTCAGCAGGCTGCGGGCCCGGCTCGTGTCCATGGCGGCCGAACTCGGCATCACCGTCGTCGCCGTTGATCCGGCCTACACCAGCCGGTGGGGCGCCCAGCACTGGCAGGGGCCCCTCACCAGCAAGAACAACAAGACCACTCGCCACGACGCGGCAGCGGTGGCGATCGGAAGGCGCGCCCTGGGGCACCCGATCCGGCGACGGACGGCACCGCCCCCGCACGACCGGAGTGATCATGCGGGGCATCGAACCGTCCAGGCCACATCGGTGACTCCGCAACGTGAGGGAAACCGCCCCCGTATTCCCGGACCACGGACACGATCCGTGCGCGCCGGACACGAAGCGAACGCGGTGGACCAGAACGCCCAACACCGTTCGGCGCGTTCGGCTGAGCACAAGTTCTGGCAACAGGACCCACTCCCGCTCAGCCTGTAGGAACGGTCAGTACCTCACGTCGGATCCTCGTCACGATCACCATGGAACCCGGCGGGGGACGCGTCGGCCAGGGGAGGTGCCGGTCAGGTTTACGCAAAGGCGCCGTGGCGGGCGCGGGCCCGGGTCGGAGGGGCTGTCGCGGACGGCGGGATCAGTGGCCGGTCCACATCTCCGCGGTCAGCGCCCAGCGTTCGTGGTCGCGCCAGGCGCCGTCGATGTGGATCATCTTCGGTGAGAAACCCTCCTTGCGGAACCCGGCGCCCCGGGCGAGGGCGAGGGAGGCGGTGTTCCCGGGCTGCGCGTTGATCTCGAGCCGGTGCAGCCCCAGCGGCCCGAACGCGTGGCCGATCACCAGCCGAAGGCCCTCCCGCATGAGTCCCCGGCCGGCCGCGTGCGCGAAGGCGCCGTAACCGAGGGCGCCGCTCCGGAAGCCGCCCCGGACGATGTTGTTGATGTTGATGAAGCCCGCGATGGCCCCGGTGTCCTTCTCGCACACCAGGAAGCCGGCTCTGGCCGGGTCGTCGATGAGCGCCCCGGCGTAGGCGGAGTAGGCCTCGTCGGTGTCGGGCGGGAACAGCCACGGCCGGTGCAGGTCCTTGCTCTCCCGGGCCCGGGCGGTGAACTCGGGGCCGTCGCCGGGGGTGAAGGACCTGATGCCCACGCGGGGGCCTTCGGCGAGGTAGCGGGATGCGGTGTGCGGCATCCCGCCAGCCTACGCGCCACCGGTCGCGGCGCCCGGTGACCTACGACCGGCTAGCGCAGCGCCGGCTCGTCCAGGGTGAGCGTGGCCGCCTCGGCGTCGAGTTCGGCCGTCACCCCGAAGGGGATCGTCAACGCGCCCGCGCAATGGCCGAACCCGAAGTCCTCCACCACCGGCACGCCGAGCGCGCCGAGCCGGTCGGTGAGCAGGAGGCGCAGTTCGGCGGGGCCGGCGCAGTTCTCCCATGAGCCGAGCAGCACACCGCGGACCCCTTCCAGCCAGCCGGCGCGCAGGAGTTGGGTGAGGTACCGGTCCAGCCGGTACGTCTCCTCCCCCACGTCCTCCAGGCAGAGCAGTCCGCCGCTCGCCGAGGGGCGGGCGTGCGGGGTGCCGAGTTCGGCGGCGAGCAGGCACAGGCAGCCGCCGAGGGTGACGCCCCGGGCCCGGCCGGGGACGAGCGCGGTGCCGCCGGAGGCGATGGTGCGGACCGTCTCCGGCGCGAACAGCGTGGCCCTGAGGTGCTCCTGGGCCCGCTCGTTCTTGACGAAGTCGACGCCGGCGGCCATCGGCCCGTGCAGGGTGGCGAGGCCCAGCCGGGTGGCGAAGGCCTCGTGCAGGGCGGTGATGTCGCTGAAGCCGACGAAGACCTTCGGCCCGGCCGCCCGCATCGCCTCCCAGTCGAGGAGGTCGGCCATGCGCTGCACGCCGTATCCGCCGCGGGCGCACAGGACCGCGTCCACGCTGGGGTCGCACCAGGCGCTCTGCAGGTCGGCGGCGCGGTCGGCGTCGGTGCCGGCCAGGTAGCCGAACGCGCCGTGCCGGTCCAGCACATGGGGTGCGGCGACCGGGTCGAGGTCCCAGCCGCGCAGCACGTCGAGGCCGGCCTGCAGCCGTTCCTCGGGCACCGGCCCGCTGGGGGCGACGACGGCCACCCGCGCCCCGGGGGCCAGCCGGGCCGGCCGCAGCAGCTCCCTCATGTGACCAGCTCCAGCTTCGGCACGGCAGGGGTCGGGGCGAGCCCGAACACCTGGGCGTACAGGGACAGTTCGGCCTCCAGGGCGCGGACGATGGTGTCGGCCCGCCGGAAGCCGTGCCCCTCCCCCGCGAAGGTGAGGTAGGCGTGCGGCACCCCGCGGCCCCGGAGCCGGGCGAGGAAGCGTTCGCACTGGGCGGGCGGGCAGATGACGTCGTCCAGTCCCTGCAGGAGCAGGAACGGGGCGGTGAGCCGGTGGGCGTGCGTGGTGGGCGAGCGCTCGGCGTACCGCTCGGGCACCTCGGCGCGCGGGCCGACCAGCGACTCCAGGTACCGGGACTCGAAGTCGTGGGTGTCCCCCGGGCCCCAGGTGGCGAGGTCGAAGATGGGGTAGCTGATCGTGCCGCAGGCGTAGAGGCCGGTGGTGGTCAGGGAGGCGGCGGTGGTCCAGCCGCCGGCGCTGCCGCCGCGGATCGCGAGCCGGTCCGGGTCCGCGGTGCCCTCCTCGGCCAGCGCGCGGGCCACGGCCGCGCAGTCCTCGACGTCGACCACGCCCCACTGTTCGCGCAGCCGCTCCCGGTAGGCGCGGCCGTAGCCGGTGGAGCCGCCGTAGTTGACCTCGGCGACGCCGATGCCGCGTGAGGTGAAGTAGGCGATCTCCAGGTCGAGGACGAGCGGGACCCGGCTGGTGGGTCCGCCGTGCGCCCAGATGACGTAGGGCGGCAGCTCGCCGTCGGGGGCGGTGCGGGCGGGGTGGTGGGGCGGGTAGACGTGGGCGTGCACCTCGCGGCCGCCGGGGCCGGTGAAGGTGCGGGCCGTCGGCCGGGGGTAGTACGCCGGGTCGACGGTGTCCCGGTGGCGGGCGCCGATCGCCCGGGCGCGGCCGGTGCCGGTGTCCAGCTCGACCACCTCGTACCCGGTGCGCGGGCTCGCGCCGACGGCGACCACGCGCTCGCCGTGGGCGGCGAGCGTCGGCGCGAACTCGGTCCAGGGCCCGGCCGCGTCGACGACCTCCCCGGACTCCGGGTCCAGGATCCCCAGCACCGCCGGCCCGCGGCCGTGCAGGACCGCGATCAGCCCGTTGTCCAGCGGCGCGAACCAGCGCAGGCCGAGCTTCCACAGCGGCCCGGCGAACTCCTCCTCGCGCGGGCACAGCGGGGTGCCGTCCCGGTACAGGTTCCACCAGCCGCTGCGGTCGCTGGCGAAGAGCAGGCCGCCGTCGGCCGACCAGTCGGCCTGGGCGACGGCCTCCTCGGGTCCTCCGGCGACCGTGCGCACCTCGTGCAGCAGGCCGTCCTCGCCCACCTCGCCGACGAGCAGTTCCGTGCCGTCCCACGGCATCCGCGGGTGGTCCCAGGCGAGCCAGGCGGCGCGGCGGCCGTCGGGCGAGAGGCGGGCCGCGGTGACGAACCGGTGCCGGGCGCCGGTGAGTTCGCGGACCGCCGCCCGGTCCTCGGCGGCCGAGCCGTCCAGCGGTACGGCGGCCAGGACGCGCCGCACGTCGTCGGGACCGTCCCCGGTGTACTCCTCGAGCACGCACCAGACCTCGCCGCGGGCGAGGTCCACCCGCGGCTCCGCCCAGCGCAGCCCGTCGCCCACCGGCGAGACGGGTGTCAGCGGGCGGGGCTCGCCGCCCGGCTCCCAGCGGTAGAGCCGCTGGTCGGCGAAGTGGGTGAACACCACCAGGGGCCCGCCGTCCCCGGCCACCGCGGTCCAGGGCCGGCCGCCGTACTCGATGACCCGGCTGCGCACGTTCCACGGCGCCGGCAGCACCGGCTCCTCGCGGCCGTCCGCGGTCCGCCGCACCAGTGCCCGGCGCCCGCCCTCGGCGGGCCGGGGCTCGGTCCACCAGACCTCGTCGCCGACGTACCCCACCCACTCGGGCTGCCCGTCGTGCGCGGCGGCCAGCGCCGCGTCGATCGGCGACGGCCAGGAACCGTACGGCTGCGTCTGCATCTGCTCCTCCATCGCTCAGGCCGTCCGCAGGAAGCGGTCGAGGACGCGGACGCCGAAGTGCAGCGCCTCGACGGGGACGCGCTCGTCCACGCCGTGGAACAGCGCCTGGTAGTCGAGGTCCGCGGGGAGCTTCAGCGGCGCGAAGCCGTAGCCGGTGATGCCGAGCCGCGAGAACTGCTTGGCGTCGGTGCCGCCCGACATGCAGTACGGCACCACGTGCCCCTCGGGCGCGAACTCCTCCACGGCGGCCCGCATCCTGGCGTACGTCGGCGAGTCCAGCGGGGCCTGGAGGGCGACCTCCCGGTGGGCGAACTCCCAGTCCACGTCCGGGCCGGTGAGCCGGTCCAGGGTGGTGCGGAACTCCTCCTCGCCGCCCGGGAGGTACCGTCCGTCGACGTGGGCGACGGCCTCGCCGGGGATGACGTTCAGCTTGTAACCGGCGTCCAGCATGGTCGGGTTGGCGCTGTTGCGCACGGTCGCCTCGACCAGCTTGGCGGCCGGGCCGAGCTTGTCCAGCAGCCGGTCGACGTCGCGGAAGTCGGGCTCGATGCCGTAGAGGGCCGCGAGCTCGGTGAGCGCGGCCCGCACGGTCGGGGTGAGCCGGAGCGGCCACTCGTACTCCCCGATGCGGGTGACGGCGGCGGCGAGCCGGGTCACCGCGTTCTCCCGGTTCACCTTGGAGCCGTGCCCGGCCCGGCCGCGCGCGGTGAGCTTCAGCCAGCCGGTGCCCCGCTCGCCCGCGGCGATCGGGTAGAGCTGCCGGCCGGCGCCGTCGTGGAAGGTGAAGGCGCCGGACTCGCTGACGCCCTCGGTGCAGCCCTCGAACAGCCCGGGGTGCTCGTCGGCGAGGAACCCGGAGCCGTCCTCGGCGCTGGCCTCCTCGTCGGCGGTGAACGCGATGACGACGTCGCGGCGGGGCCGTACGCCCTGCCGGGCCCAGGAGCGGACGACCGCCAGGATCATCGCGTCCATGTTCTTCATGTCGACGGCGCCGCGCCCCCACACCACCCCGTCGCGGATCTCCCCGGAGAAGGGGTGCACGCTCCAGTCGGCGGCCTCGGCCGGCACCACGTCGAGGTGGCCGTGCACGAGCAGCGCGTCGGCCGCCGGGTCGGTGCCCTCGATCCGGGCGACGACGTTGGTGCGCCCCGGGGTCCGCTCCAGCATCAGCGGTTCCAGGCCGGCCCCGGCCAGCCGCTCGGCCGCGTACTCGGCGGCCGGCCGCTCCCGGCAGTCGCCGCCGCCCCGGTTGGTGGTGTCGATCCGGATGAGGCCGGAGGTGAACTCGACGACCTCGTCCAGTGCCTGCGCGTCAGCCATACTGCTCCTCCACCGCGGCCGAGACGATCGTGGTGACCGCCTTGAAGGTCCGGATTCCCTCGTACATGGTGTCGCTGGTGTACGCCACCTTCCGCTCGCCGGTGCGGGCGACGCCCGGCACGACGGTGGCGGCCATCGCCAGGTGCTCGGCGTCGAACTCGACGGCGACGGTGAACGGACCGCCCCGCACCGGCTCGTGGCGCACGGCCAGCCCGGCGGCCTCCTTGGCGGCCGCGCGGATGTCGGCGGCGGTCCGGGCCGGGGTGCGGCACACCGCCGCGTACCGGGACACGTGGTCCTTCACCGCGACCTTCAGCGCCTCGGGAGCGTAGCCGAGCGCGTCCTCGCAGGCCACGTCGTCGCCGGTGACGAGGACGACGGGGACGCCGTACTCGGCGACCACGTGGGCGTTCAGCAGGCCCTCGCTCGCGCGGACGTCGTTCACCCACACCCCGGTGATCTGGTTCGCGAGGTAGGTGTGGGCGAGTACGCCCTCCGCCCCGGCGCCCGCGTGGTAGCCGACGAACGCGATGCCGTCCACGTCGCCGTGCTGCACGCCCTCCACCATGGACAGCGCCTTGTGCCGTCCGGTGAGCATCTCGATCCGCTCGTCGAGCCGTTCGAGCAGCAGGTTGCGCATGGTCCAGTGGGCCTCGTTGACGAGCACCTGGTCGGCGCCTCCGTCGAAGAAGCCGACCGCGGCGGCGTTCACGTCCGAGGTGAACATCGACCGGCACCGCTCCCACTGCGGTGTCCCCGGCAGCACGTCGGCCGGCCAGGTGACACCCGTGGCGCCCTCCATGTCGGCACTGATCAGGATCTTCATGGTGCGCACGTTACGCGCCGGGAGCCGGACGGGCCACGACGGGTCGGCCGGAGCGCCCCGGGCCGCCGCCCGCGGCTCCCGCCCTGCTCAGCGGGGGCCGCCGCTCTGCCGGACCCAGATCTCGAAGTGCCCGGTGCCCGTGGACGTCCGGTACGGCAGCGAGCCCTTCAGCCGGTAGCGTCCGCTGGTGCGCATCTCCTGGCGGACGGCCTCCTCGGCCGGGGCCAGGCCGCCGGAGTAGTTCAGCACCACGCCGTCGAACCAGCCGTCGCGGACGGCCGCGCGGTAGCCGGGGATGCCCGACAGACGGCGGCCGTCCCGGGTCTTGTAGTCGATGAAGAAGAACGACAGCCAGTCCTGGTAGGAGGTGCGGCGCTCGCGGCTGAGGTAGTAGACCGGGCCCTCCTTCGGGTCGCCCAGCCAGTGCTGGCCCGGGCGGACCGTGTAGGACAGCTGCGGGACCAGGTAGCGGGTGTCCGGCCAGCTGCCGAAGTAGGTGGCCGACTGGCTCAGCCCCAGGGTGAGGGCGACCACCCCGATGGCGATGGCCCACTGCGGGAACTTGACGTGGGCGCCCATCAGCCGGGTCACCCCGACGCCCGCCATGGGCGCGGCGAAGAACAGCCCGAAGCCGATGTGCTTCTGCAGGGACGTCTCGGTGTGCAGGTGGATCTGGTAGGCGGGCGCCAGCAGCGCCGTGCCGGTGAGCAGCACGCCGAGGCAGGTGCGCCAGCGCCGGCCCGGGACGGCCCTGCGCCAGCCGGGGATCTCGCTCAGCCGGGCGGTGCGGGCGTAGGTGACCGTGCCGACCAGCGCGACGGCGACCAGCAGGCCCGCCCAGCGGGCGGTGTCCTGGACGATCTGCCAGGTGGGCGTGGAGCCGTGGGCGCGGGCGGTGGTGGTGCTCTGGATCGCCGTCAGGTAGCCGCTGGCCACCAGCCCGCCGACCAGGATGCCGAGGGTGGCGACGCTGAAGAGGGCGCCGCGCAGCAGGGCGCGCCGCACGTGGTGGTGCCGGTAGGCGGCCAGCACGTACAGCAGCACCAGGGTGGGCAGGAACAGCGCGGAGGCGTACTTCACGCCGACCGCCAGCGCGGCGACCAGCGCCACGGGCGCCGCCAGCGCCCAGTGCCGGGGCGCGACGACCACCAGGAGCCAGCCGGTCAGGGCCAGCAGGCAGACGGCGAGGGCGTCGTAGGTGGCGAAGTGGCCGAGGAACAGGGTCGGCATGGAGACGGCGAACAGGGCTCCGGCGGCGAGGCCGGCCCGTTCGTTGAAGAGCCGCCGGGTCAGCCCGTACAGGCAGGCGGTGGCCGTCAGCATGAACAGCAGGCTCATCGCGCGGACCCCGGCGAGGCCCAGGACGGAGTCCACGGCGGCCGCGAGCACGGGGTACAGGACGGGCGCGCCGGAGAAGTAGGTGTCGAACCCGCCGTAGTTCGGCGCCCCGTAGAAGAGGTGGCCGATCTCCACGTGCCCGGCCCAGATGTACAGCGCCTCGTCCTCGAAGGCGGAGTTGGCCAGCCGCAGCGACAGCGCGGCCTGCACGAGCAGGATCACGGCGAGCAGCGCGAGGCCGACCGTGCGGCGGCGCCGCCCGGTGTCGGCGGCCCAGCCCATCTGGGCGGGCGGTGGCAGCGTCCAGCCGGGCAGCGGCTCCTCGACGAAGGAGTAGCCGGGGTCGGCCTCCGGCGGGGGCGGCGGCAGGACCCGCAGCTGCATGGTCTCTTCGTGCAGCGGGGGCACCGTGTGGCTCATCGTTGCTTCTGTCTCGTGTGCTTCAGGGCGGTGAAGTCGAGGTCGTACCGGTGGTCGCGGGCCGCCGCGCGGAACGCGGCGAGCGCCTCGGGGCTGCTGTCGACCCGCCAGTCGGTCTCCTTGTCCAGGTCGAACCAGATGAAGCCCACGACGTCGCTCCGGCCGGCGACGGTCTTCAGCAGTTCCGTGATCTGCGCGCTCTTGCGCGGGCTGGGCTGGGCTCCGGTCTCGGCCAGCAGGAAGGGACGCTCGGTGAAGGTCCTGATCTGCCGGAAGGTGGGCCCGAACAGCGCCGCGAAGTCCTGGGCGCCGGTGCGCGCGTAGTAGCCGACGACGCCGACCCAGTCGACGTAGCCGTCGCCCGGCCAGTAGGGCTTGAGGGCCACCTGGGGCACCGGGTTGACGACGTTGGGGCTCCACACCCAGATGACCGTCGAGACGCCCTCGTCCTGGAAGACGTCGTGCACGTGGCGCCAGGCCTTCACGAACTGGGCGGCGGTGGCCTTGCCGTGGCCCCACGGGTACCAGCCGCCGTTCATCTCGTGCGCGAGGCTGATCGCCACGGGCACGTTCACGGCGCGCAGGGTCCGGGCGGTGCTGACGATGTACGCGTCCTGGCTGCCGTCGGCGATCTGCGCGAGGGTGGCCTTGTGCGGCTCCCAGGCGATGTACGGCAGCTGGCCGTTCTCCCACACGGCCTCGGTCTGGTCGGCCTGCAGCGCGTCGCCCCAGCCGAGGTAGTACTCCAGCATCGTCGGGGTGCGGCCGACCTGGGAGGCGTACTTCCCGACGGGGCCCAGGTCCCTGGGGACGCCGTCGAAGGTGGCCCCGAAGTACTTCTTGCGCGGATGCAGCAGCGGTGTGACGTCGTACGGCTGCGCGGGCGCGTACGTCGTGCCGCCGCCGGGCAGGGAGACGGCCGGCTGGGCTCCGTCGCCGCCGGCGCCGACGGGGGCCGGGCCGGTGCTCACACAGCCGGCCAGGCAGACGACCGCGGTGACGACGGCCGCCAGCAGCCGTCCGAGGGAGGTGGCCTTCACGCGGTCACCTCCTTCGGCTGGATCAGCACGCGGGCGACGGCCACGGCGTAGAACAGGCCGGAGGCCAGCATCAGCGCGAAGTTCTCCGGGTGGGCGCCGCTCATGCGCCACACGGCGAGGGCCGGCCACAGCACCGCCGTGGGCGCGGACCACAGCCACATGCCGCCCCAGAAGCGGCGCGTCTTGTTCTTCTTCGCCCCGCTGGACCCGGTGGGCTGCCAGCCCATCGGGCGGCGGCGCGCGACGTCCCAGATGGCGAAGACGTGCGCCCAGCCGTACATGACGCGGGTCGCCCAGGCCTCCAGCCGGTAGGGGTTGCGGTGCCACAGGGGGTAGACCACGGTCAGGTAGAGCACGCTGGGCAGGACCATCCAGTAGTTGGTGGCCTGGAGCTGGTCGGGGTAGTGCACCAGCAGGGTCAGGGCGATCAGCGGGGTGGTGAAGGTGAGCAGCGCGGTCTCGATGTAGTAGATGAAGCCGGACATGTAGCAGAGCCGGCTGGCGAAGCGCATCTTGACCTGCCAGAAGTCGCGCAGGCTGCCCATCATGCTCATCGACGCCATGCACCAGCGGTACTGCTGGTTGTAGTAGGCGCCGACGGTGTCCGGGCAGATGCCGGTGGACAGCGCGAGCGGGACGTAGCGCAGGTCCCAGCCGCGGGCCCGCAGGTCGAAGCCGGTGTGCATGTCCTCGGAGTGCTCGATGAGGCTGGTGCCGCCGATCTCGTCCAGGGCCGCGCGGCGGTAGACCGCGCAGGAGCCGACGCAGATCGAGCCGTCGCTGCGCTGCCGGGAGACCTGCACCGAGCGGTAGAACAGCTCCTGGACGGCGCCGGCGCCGCGCTCGATCCAGTTCTGCTGGTCGAGCACCCGGAAGAACTGCGGGGACTGGACGATGGCGCAGCGCGGGTCGTCGTCCAGGTAGGGCATCAGCTCGTGCAGCAGGTCGGCGCGCGGGACGAAGTCGGCGTCCAGGATGAGGATGGCGTCGCCGGAGGAGTTCTCGAAGCCGTGGCGGAGGTTGCCGGCCTTCTTCATCCAGCCGCGGTTGGGGCGCACGAGGTGGCGGAAGCCGAAGTCGGCGGCCATGGCGGCCGCCTCGGCGCTGGCCCCGTCGTCGAGCACCAGGACCTCGACGCGGCCGGGGTAGGTGTCGGCGAGGACGCGGACGTGGCGCCAGGTGTTGTGCAGCACCTCCAGGGGCTCTCCGCACACCGGCAGGAAGACGTCGACGCTCGGGTAGTACGGCGGGCGCCAGCCGCGGACCAGGCGGCGGTGCGCCTTGAGGTCGAAGCTGGGGGCGAACGCCTCCAGCCGCAGGGATATCAGGAAGCCCAGGACCGCCAGCAGCAGCGTGGGGGCGAACACCCAGATCCACGAGCTCTGCCGGGCCGTGTCGGCCTGGCTGAGCAGCACGCAGACGAACCCGATGAAGGAGCTGGACGTCAGCACCCAGGTGTAGCGCTTGACGTAGCTGTACTTCTCCCGTTCGTCGGGCGGCGTGGGCAGCAGCCCCGCCGGACTGGGCAGACGCCCTGAGCGCGGGGCACGCCGCCGCCCCCGGCTGCGCACTTCGGCCGTACGGACCGTCACGGCTGAGGGCCCCCCTCTACACCTTCGCATGAACAAGCGAGGGGAATGCTATCCGACCGGTCTTCACCGGAGGGACACGGCTTCATCACGGCCGGATGACCCGGTTCCAAATTCGCCGTGGTGACCGGCTGATTCGCAGCCCCCCGGGAGCGCGGGACGCACGGCCGGCGCGGCCGTGCGTCCCACGCCGCGGACTCAGGGTCCCGGCCGCCGTGCGGTCACTTCACGGCCAGCACGAACCAGCGCGCCGGGAGGTCGATCCGGGTGCCGTCCGCGCGGTGTTCCGTCTGCGGCAGGGCCGTCTCGCCGGTGGCCAGTATCTCCATGCCGCTCTTCGCGAGCAGCAGCGGGATCTCCTCGTCGTCGGCGTCGGCGGGCTTGAGGCCGTAGTCGAACACGCGGCGCAGCTTGGGCCCCGGGCCGCCCGGGTCGGACGCGGCGCTCTTGAGGACCTCCCGGGACTCGGAGGTGAGCTCGACGACGAACGCGCGCCCCTCGCTGCCGATGAGCTCGGCGACGGCGGCGGCCACCGCGGCGCGTGCGCCCGGTTCGCTCTGGTGGATGACGGCCCGCATGTAGACGTTGCTGTCGCCGAGCCGGTCGTGCAGGGCCCGTACGGCGTCGGTGTCGGTGAGGTCGAGCTGCTGGAACTCGACGGACTCGCCGTCCGCCGCGCGACGGGCGTGCTCTATGGCGGCGTGCGAGAGGTCGACGCCCACGGCCCGCGCGAACCGGGTGGCGAGGTAGCGGGTCTGGGTGCCGTTGCCGCAGCCGAGGTCCACGATGGTGCGCGCGCTGTCCGCGTGACGCAGGAGCAGCGCGCTGTGCGGCTCGGCGCTCAGCGAGGGATCGGCGTCCCAGATGGCCTCACCCCTGGCGTCGGAAGTGTCGCGCCAGTAACTCTCCCAGGAGTTGCGGTAGTTGTCCGAGACGTTCATGGCGATCTCCCCACGGTCGGTTGCGTGATCGGGATATCGCGAGGGCCGTGGGTGGGGCAAGGGTCCGGTGGCCACCTTTACGGGATGCGCGGAGCTCGCTTCTCCCGTGGAGCGCGCGGCGGGTCCGCGCGCTCCGGTTCACTGCCTGCCGTTGACGGCCTGTTCGAACCAGACGGTCTTGCGGTGTCCGCTGGCGCTGGCGCCCCACTCGCGAGCCAGCCGGCTGACCAGGCGCAGACCGCGGCCCGACTCGTCGTAGGGTCCCGTGCTCAGCATGGCGGGCAGGGCCGGCTCGTCGTCGGTGACCTCGAACAGCAGCGCGTCGGTGCGCACCAGCCGCAGCCCGATCCGGCCGCCCGTGCCGTGCTGGACGGCGTTGGTGACGACCTCGCTGACCAGCAGCCGCGCCGTCTCCACCGCCTGGGGCAGGCCCCACTCCAGGAGCCGGTCGCGGACCAGGCGTCGGGCCCGGCCCACCTCACGCGGCTCGGCGTCGAGCCGCCATTCGGCGACGTGGTCGTCGGGGATGCCGTTGAGCCGGGCCATGAGCAGCGCGACGTCGTCCTTGCGGCCGCCGTGGGTGTTCAGGGCGCGGATGATGGTGTCGCAGGCGTCGTCCATGGAGGCCGCGGGGTGGGCGGCGGACTCGCACAGCGCGGCGAGTCCCTCGCCGATGTCGGAGCCGCGCACCTCGACCAGGCCGTCGGTGCACAGCACCAGCCGGTCACCGGGTGCGACCCGGACGACGGAGGACTCGAACGCGACCCCGCCCACGCCTATGGGCGCGCCCGTGGGCAGGTCGAGCAGTTCGCTGCGGCCGTCCGCGGCGCGCACCAGCACGGGCGGGATGTGTCCGGCGTTGGCGAGGTGCAGTTCGCCGCGGATCGGGTCGTAGACGGCGTACAGGCAGGTGGCGAGGTAGTTCTCGCCGAGCCTCCGGGCCAGGTCGTCCAGGTTGCGCAGGAGCTGGGCGGGCGGGGTCTCCAGGGCTGCCATGGTCTGCACGGCGGTGCGCAACTGGCCCATCATCGCGGCCGAGTTGAGACCGTGTCCCATGACGTCGCCGACCACGAGGGCGGTGCGGGAGCCGGGCAGCTTGATGGTGTCGAACCAGTCGCCGCCGATCCTGCCGAGCCGGGTGCCGGGCAGGTACCGGGTCGCCACGTCGCAGCCCGCCATGCGCGGGCTGACCTGCGGCAGCATGCTGTCCTGGAGGGTGTCGGCGACGTTCTCCTGGTACGTGTACATGCGGGCGTTGTCGAGCACGAGTCCGGCGCGGGCGGCGAGTTCGGCGCCGGTGGTGCGGTCCATGTCGTCGAACTGCGGCCGGTCCGGGCGGCGCATGAGGACCATGAAGCCGAGGACGACGTTGCGTGCCTTGAGCGGCACGATCAGCAGGGAGCGCCGGCCGATCAGCGGCCGGAGGTCGCGCTTCTCGAACTCGCCGGCGATGCGGTCCGACAGCTCGTCGGTGACCCTCGGCACGAGGACGGGCTCGCCCGTGACCATGCACCGGTAGAAGGGCGTGTGCTCGGGGAAGGCGAAGGCCTCGCCGACGGGCACGGTGTCGTCCCAGCGGCCCGGCTCGTCGTTGTGCTCGACCCAGACGCGGTGCATCACGGTGCTCGCGTCCGGCGGGCCGTCCGGGAAGCCCTCGCCGGCCAGGACGGCCGCCCGCAGGTGGGTGCCGGCGAAGTCGGCGAAGCGGGGCACGGCGGCGCTGGTGACCTCGCGGATCGTCTCGTGGAGGTCGAGGGAGGTGCCGATGCCGGAGCTGACCTCGTTGAGGAACTCCAGCCGCTCGCGCACGGCCGCGTACTCGAGGTCCTGCTCGGCCCCGGCGGGCACCACGGGCGCGGTGCGCTGCTGCGGTACGACGGCGGCGGTCTCGGTGCGCAGGCGCCCGGGCCGGCGCGGCACGCCCCAGTACGGGGTCACGGGCACCCGGTCGTACTGGCTGAACTCCAGGATGGGGTAGCCCAGTTCGAGGATCTGGGAGACGATGCGGCCGCTGAGTCCCGGGCCCATGTTGGGCAGGATCTCCGGCAGCCGGCGCTCCAGCTCCTCGGGGGCGGGCAGTTCGGTGTGGCGGGTGAAGCCGGGTGAGATGCGTTCGGCGCTCTCGTCCTCGTGGCCGCGCTCGTCGCGCAGCCGGGTGGCGTCGGCGGCCAGCACCAGCAGCCGGAACGGGCCGGGGCCGACCAGCGGGTAGGCCCACCACAGCACGTCGATCCGTTCGCCGTCCTTCGCCCGGTCCGGCGGGGCCACCCGGGCCCGGCCCGCCGTCGCGTAGCTGGTCCGGCCGCCCAGGGAGGTCTCGAGGTCGGGGCCCAGCCCGTCGTACGCCTCGTAGGGATCGCGGGCGTCCGGCATCGTGTCGCCGTGGAGGTCGTCGGGGAGGGCGCCGGAGACCGGCAGCAGGTCCGCGGCGGGCCGGCCGACCGCGTCCTCCCGGCCGACACCGAACAGACGGCGGGCGCCGCTGCTCCAGTGGGACACCAGGCCGTCGCGGTCGACGACCACCACGGCGAGCGGGATCCGGCCCGCCGTGACGTCGTCGGCGCCGCGGCCGGGAGGTGCGTCCCGCTCGCTGCCACGGTCCATGGCCCAGGCCCTCTCTCCCCGCAGGCTGCACGCAAACGATCTGTTCCCCCGTCACCCACGGTACGGCGGCGGCCGGTTGCGATGTGTGGCATTCCTGGAATTGGTTTCACCGCGGCGCACCGGCGCGCGGCCCCGCGCTCCGCGGGCGCCCCCCGTCAGTCCTCGTGCCCCAGTTGCAGGTCGCGTTCGGTGCGGCCACCGCCCGCGACCTGCAGGACCGTGGCGACCGGCGGGTAACCTGCGGCGATCACGGTGTACTCGCCGGAGGAGAGGTCCACGAACCGGAACGATCCGTCGCCTCCCGTGGTGAGGGTGTCCACGACGTTGCCGGCGGCGTCGAGGAGCGTCACGCGCGCGTCCTCCACGGGCCGGCCGCCGCTCGCCCGGACGGTGCCCCTGAGGACGGCCCCGCCCGCGAGTTCGATGTCCTGCCGGGTCTCCCGGGCGGCCTGCACGGTGACCGGGAGCGCGGCGGGGCGGAAGGCGGGCGCGCTGGAGGCCAGGGTGTACTCGCCGGCGACCAGTTCGGTGATGACGTAGCCGCCCTCCCGGCCGCTGCGGGTGGTGGCGACGACCTCGCCGTGCACGTTGGTGAGGGTGACGGTGGCGTCCCGCACGGGGCTGCCGTCGGCGGTGAGCACACTGCCGGCGAGGCGTCCGGCGCCGCCGAGGACGACGTCGAGCTCGACGGGCCGCTCGCCGACGGTCACGGAGACGGCCTGCGGCTGGTGGCCGCCCGCGGCGGCGATCAGCACGTACGAGCCGGTGCCGGGCGTGGCGAGGGCGTAGCGCCCGTCCTCGCCGCTGGCACCGCGCCCGATCTGCTGTCCGGCGACGTCGATGAGGGTGAGCGCCGCGCGGGGCACGACGGTGCCGTCGGGGTGCTGCACCGTGCCGCAGAGCGGCAGGCCGGCGGCGTGCGGCGGGCGGGGTGAGTGGGGGGTGCCTCCGGCCTGGGGCTGGGGGCGGGCCTGCGGGACGGCGGCGGTCACGGACGCGGGCTCCGTTTCGGCGGCGTGGTGGGACACCAGCGGTTTCTCCTTGAGGAAGAAGGCGATGAGCAGGCCGAGCGCGAGCACCGGGACGAGGTAGAGGAAGATCCGGGGCATCGCGTCGGCGTAGGCACGGACGTAGGCGTCGCGCAGGGCCGGTGGCAGGGCGCGCACGAGCTGCGGGGTGAGGGACTCGGGGTCGGGCAGCCGGGCGCCCGCGCGCGGGGGCAGCTCGCGGCGCAGCGCGTCGGTGAGCCGGCCCGCGAAGAGGGTGCCGAAGACGGCGGCGCCGACGCTGCCGCCGATCTGCCGGAAGTAGTTGTTGGCGCTGGTGGCGGTGCCGAGGTCGGCGGGGCGCACGGAGTTCTGCACGGCGAGGACGAGCACGGGCATGACCAGGCCGATGCCGGCGCCGAGGACGGCCATCCAGATGCTGTAGTGCAGCCGGGGCGTGTCGGCCGCGAGGCGGGACAGCAGCCACATGCCGAGGGTGGAGACGGCCGCTCCGAGGACGGGGTAGAGCTTGTAGCGGCCGGTGTGGCTGATGAGCTGTCCGCCGATGACCGAGGCGCCGACGATGCCGGCCATCATGGGCAGCATCAGCAGCCCGGACCCGGTGGCGCTGGCCCCGTCCACCATCTGCAGGAAGGTCGGCAGGTAGCTGGCCGCGCCGAACAGGGCGACGCCGATGACGAGGCCGACCAGGGCGGTGACGACGAAGACCGGGTCCCGGAACAGCCGGAGCGGGATGACGGGTTCGGCCGCGAAGTGCTCGGCGACGAGGAAGAGCGCGGTGGCGGCGAGGGCGCCCGCGCCGAGTGCGACGATCCGCCGGGAGTCCCAGGCGTACTCGGTGCCGCCCCAGCTGGTCAGCAGCACCAGGCAGGTGGAGGCGGTGGCGAGCAGCAGGGCGCCGAGGACGTCGAGGCGGGCCTTCGCCCGCGGCCTGGGGAGCTTCAGCACGACGGTGACGACGGCCAGGGTGACCAGGCCGAAGGGCACGTTGACGTAGAAGCACCAGCGCCAGGAGAGGTGGTCGGTGAAGTAGCCGCCGAGCAGCGGTCCGGCGACGGAGGCGAGGCCGAAGGCGGCGCCGATGAGGCCCATGTAGCGGCCGCGCTGCCGGGGCGGCACGATGTCGGCGATGATCGCCTGCACCCCGATCATGAGCCCGCCCGCGCCGACGCCCTGGACGGCCCGGAAGGCGATGAGCTGGTCCATGGTCTGCGCCCGGCCGGCGAGGGCGGAGCCGGCGACGAAGGCCAGGATCGCGAACTGGAAGACGCCCTTGCGGCCGAGGAGGTCGCCGGCCTTGCCGTACAGGGGCAGGCCGATGGTGGAGGTGAGCAGGTAGGCGGTGATCGCCCAGGACATCCTGTCCAGGCCGTGCAGCTCGCCGACGATCTTCGGCAGCGCGGTGGCGACGATCATCTGGTCCAGGGCGGCCAGCAGCAGGGCGAGCATCAGCCCGACGAAGACCAGCCGGACGCGGCGCGGCGGGAGCTCGGCGGGTTGGGGGTGCGGTGGCGCGGGTGCGCCGGCCGGCGCCGTGACCGGTTCGTCCCGCACCAGAGTCGTCCCGCCCACGTACCGCTCCCCTCGTCGTACCTGTCGCACTGTCCCGCGTACGGCGGCAACTGCGAACAAGTACGGGTGGTTACGGCATCATCCCGGTCCGAACCGGGATCCACCCGAACCGGTGACGGGGCGCACGCGGCGCCCCGTCACCGGGGGGCGCGGGCTACTTCTCGACCTCGGCGGCGAGGTTGGCGAGGATCGCGTCGTAGATGCGGCCGAGGCCCTTGGGCGCGAAGGTCTTCTCGAAGAAGCCGCCGATGCCGCCGGCGCCCTTCCAGGTCGTGGTGGCGACGACCCGGGACTTCCCCTCGCCCGCCGGGGTGACGCGCCAGGTGGTGACCATGGAGGAGTTGCGGTCCTTCTCGACCAGCTCGCCGTCGGTGGGCTCGGTGACCTCCAGGAGGCAGTCGCGCACCCGCTTGCTGGTGGCCTGGAGCTTCCAGTGGACGAGGGTGCCCTCGCCGTCGCCGCCCTCGCGCACCTCGTACTCGCTGAAGTGCTCGGGCAGCAGCTTGCGCCGCGTGTCGCGGTAGTCGGCGAGGGCGTCGAACACCTTCTCCGCGTCCGCCGCGACGACCCGCTCCGTAGTGGCCTCGACCTGCGCCATTGCATTCCTCCAGGACCTGTTCGCACGAGCTTGGGGCAAGCCAACCACCCCGGCGCCCGGCCGCCCAAATCGGGGTGCGCACGATCATGGGAACAGATGTTCTATTGTGGGCGGCAGTGCTACCGAGGAGGCGTCATGCGCTGGGAGAACCTCACGGGCGAGGCCGAACACGGCCGGGCCGACGCCGCGCTGTTCGGCGCGGACGCCGTCACCACCCGCACCTTCGACACGCCCGAGTTCCGCGGGATGACCTTCCACGAGGTGCGGGCCCGCTCGATCCTCAACCGGGTGCCGGGCGCCTCGCGCATGCCGTTCGAGTGGACGGTGAACCCCTACCGGGGCTGCTCGCACGCGTGCGTCTACTGCTTCGCGCGCAAGACGCACAGCTACCTGGACCTGGACACGGGCCTCGGCTTCGACAGCCAGATCGTGGTGAAGGTCAACGCCCCCGAGCTGCTGCGCCGCCAGCTGGCCTCGCGCCGCTGGCAGGGCGACCACGTGGCGATGGGCACGAACGTCGACTGCTACCAGCGCGCCGAGGGCCGCTACCGGCTGATGCCGGGCATCATCTCCGCCCTCACCGAGCACGCGAACCCGTTCTCGATCCTGACCAAGGGCACGCTGATCCTGCGCGACCTGGACCTGCTGGTGCGCGCGGCCGAGGTGACCGACGTGGGCATCTCGGTGTCGGTGGGCTTCACCGACCCCGCGCTGTGGCGCACGGTCGAGCCGGGCACGCCCGCGCCCGAGCGCCGCCTGGACGTCGTGCGGGTCCTCGGCGAGCACGGGATCGGCTGCGGGGTGCTGATGGCGCCGGTCATTCCCTTCCTGAGCGACGACCCGGGGCAACTGCGCGCGACGGTGCGGGCGATCGCGGCGGCCGGGGCCACCTCGGTGACGCCGCTGGTGCTGCATCTGCGGCCGGGTGCCCGGGAGTGGTTCATGGCGTGGCTCGGGCAGCACCACCCGCACCTGGTGCGCCGCTACGAGCGGCTGTACGCGGAGGGCGCCTACGCGCCGCGGTGGTACCAGCGCCGGATCACCCGTCAGGTGCACGACCTGGCCCGGGAGTACGGCATCGGCCCCACGCGCGCGAGCCTGTCCCGGCGCGTCCGGCCGGCGGAGCCGGAACCGCGGGCCGGGTCCGAGCCGACCCAGCTCACCCTGATCTGAGAGGGCGGTGCGCGAGCCGGTGTCCGCTGCCGGACTCCGCTAGGACCTGGTCCGGTAGCGGCCCGGGGTCGTGCCGACGATGTCGGTGAACGCCGCGATGAAGCTGCTGGGGTTGGCCCATCCGCAGGCGTGGGCGGTTCGGGTGGTGTCGTGGCCGTCGGCGAGGAGGACGAGCGCGTGGTAGACGCGCAGGTGCGTGCGCCACTCGTAGAACGTCATGCCGAGTTCGGTGCGCAGCAGCCGGCTCAGGGTGCGGGTGCCGGCTCCGATCGCCTTCCCGAGTTCGGCGAGCGTGGCGTTGTCCGCCGGCCTCTCCGACAGCATCCGGGCGACGGCTCGCAGCCGGTCGTCCCGCGGCTCCGGCAGCTGCAGCGGCTGCTCGCGTGCTTCGCGGAGTTCGTCGACGAGGACCCGCAGGAGGCGGGCGCGCGCGGAGCGGCTGTAGTGCGGCGCGGCGTCGTCGTGGTCGCGGGGGCCGGTCAGGGCGAGCAGGACCTCGCGGGCGAGGCCGGAGGCCAGGAACACGGCGGGGCGGTCCGGCAGGAGCCGGGCGACGGACGGCGTGAGGAAGACGATCCGCATGTCGGTGTCGCCGTGGGCGCGGTGGTAGTGCCCGAACCCGCCGGGGGTCCAGGCGACGCGGTTGGCGGGAACGATCGACGTGCCGCGCTCGGTGTGGACCGCCAGGACGCCGCCGGCCGCGTACACCAGGTGTCCCCGAGCGTGCGTCTGCGGCGGGCTCGTTTCGCCGGACGGCCAGAGGTGGCGCCCGCCGGACGGCCATATGTGCGACGTCGCCCCGGCGATCGGGGAAGGTTGGCGGCGAACAGGCACGAGTTGGCAGCATACCGGTGGCCGGCCGGACGTCGATCTCGTGACACTGCCTCCATGCGAAGTGGCCTTCGGTCGCGCGAAGGGCCCGAGAGAAGGGGAGACGCATGGCGACGTTCGTCCTCGTGCCCGGTGGCTGGCACGGCGCCTGGTCGTTCGAGGCGGTGGTTCCGCTGCTGGAGCGTGCCGGTCACGCCGTGCACGCCATGACCCTGACCGGTCTGAGGCCGGACGACGACGGCGCGACGGTCGCGGCCGCCAATCTCGACACGCACGCCGACGACGTGCTGCGGCTCCTCGATCGCACCCGCGTCGCCGATGCCACACTGGTCGGTCACAGCTACGGCGGGATGGTGATCGCCGCCGCCGCCGATCGGGCCGGCGGCCGGATCTCCCGGCTGGTGCATCTCGACGCCTACGTACCCCGCGACGGCGAGTCGTGCTGGTCGTCGACGACCGAGCGCTACCGGGAGGTGTTCGCTGCCGGCGCCGCGGCCAACGGCTACGCCGTCCGGCCGCCCGACGGCGGCGATCCCCGCCGCCGCCCCCACCCCTTCGCCTCCTTCCTGCAGGGCGTCCGGCTCACGGGAGCGCTCGCCCGGATCCCCCGCCGGGAGTTCGTCTACTGCTCGGGATGGGCGGACCGGACGCCGTTCACCGAACTGCGCACCCGGCTCCGAGCCGATCCCGAATGGCGGGTCCACGACCTGCCGACCGGTCACGACGCCATGCACGAGGCACCGGAGGCGGTCGCCGCACTCCTGCTCGGCGAACGCGCCGAGGACGCGTCGGCGCACCGGGGGCCGGCTCGCCCTTGACGGCCACTCGGTCCCGGTTCGTCCCGCGTCGCCGCGAGCGCACGGCCGGGCCGGTTCGGCGCGCCCGGCCTCGGCGTTGGAGGGCATCCCTCGGCCCAATTGGGTCAACTATGGCCAGAACGCGTTCTTCCGGGCGCCGACGCCGGGACGATGCGGCGAGAGCCGTGAGCCGCGCGGCTCGCGTCACCCGCCGTCCCGGGAGGCCCCATGAGAAGACGCGCAGCGGTGCTGTGCGCAGCCGCCGCCGGCGTCGTGCTGGCGGGCTCGGTCACGGTCCTGCCCGCCCGGGCGTCCGGCGCCGCTCCCGCGCCGGGGCTCACCTGGAAGGCGTGCGGCACCAGCGACTACCCGAGGTTGCAGTGCGCGTCCCTGAAGGTGCCGCTGGACCACGCGAACCCGTCGGGCACGCAGATCACCCTGGCCCTGTCGCGCGTGCCGCACACCGCGCCCACCTCCCAGGGCCCGCTGCTGGTCAACCCGGGCGGCCCCGGCGGCAGCGGTCTGACCCTCGCCGGGTTCGTCGCCTCCGCGCTGCCCGAGAAGGTGGCGGCCCGGTACGACGTGATCGGCTTCGACCCGCGCGGCGTGGGGCGCAGCACCCCGGCCCTGGACTGCGCGCCCGGCCACTTCCGGCCCGTGCGCCCGGACACCGTCCCCGCCACGCCCGAGCTGGAGCGGCGGAACCTGGCGCGCGCCGAGTCCTTCGCCGCCGCCTGCGGCCGCCGGTACGCGCGCGTGCTGCCGTACCTGAACACGGCCGACGCGGCCCGCGACATGGACGCGGTACGGCAGGCCCTGGGCGCGCGGCAGCTCACCTACTTCGGCTACTCCTACGGCACCTACCTCGGCGCGGTCTACGCGAAGCTGTTCCCGGAGCGGGTGCGCCGCCTGGTGCTGGACTCGATCGTGGACCCGTCGGGGGTCTGGTACGAGGACAACCTCGCCCAGGACCACGCCTTCGACGACCGCCACCGCGCGCTGATGGCGTGGATCGCCCGCCACGACGCCCGGTACCGGCTCGGCACGGACCCCGCGCGGGTCGAGGCGAGGTGGTACGCGATGCGGGCGGCCCTGGCGAAGCGGCCGGCCGGCGGCGAGGTGGGCGCCGCCGAACTGGAGGACACCTTCATCCCGGGCGGCTACTACGACGGCTACTGGCCGTACCTGGCCGAGGCCTTCGCGGCCTACGCCAACGACCACGATCCCGAGCCGCTGGTGGAGGCGTACCGGAACCTCGCCGCGGTGGGCGCCTCGGGCGACAACGGGTACAGCGTCTACACGGCGGTGCAGTGCCGTGACGCGCTCTGGCCGCGCTCGTGGAACCGGTGGCGGGCGGACACCCGGTCGGTGTACGGGAAGGCGCCCTTCATGGCCTGGAACAACGCCTGGTACAACGCACCCTGCGCGTTCTGGCCGACGGGCCCGCTGCGGCGGGTGGACGTCGCCAACGCCGAGCTGCCGCCGGCGCTGCTGTTCCAGGCGACCGACGACGCCGCGACGCCGTACCCCGGTGGCGTGCGGGTCCACCGTCTGCTGGCCCGCTCGAGCCTGGTGGTGGAGCGCGGCGGCGGCAACCACGGCATCACGCTGAGCGGCAACGCCTGCCTCGACGGCTACCTGGCCGCCTATCTGGCCGACGGCACGCTGCCGCACGGCACCGGCGAGGCGGACGCGGTCTGCGAGAAGTCGCCCGGCCCCGAGCCCCTGACGGCGAAGGCGGCCGCGACCACCTCGCGCGGCTCGACCCTGCACGGCCTGCTGGGCTTTCGCCGCTGAGCGGCGTGCGGACGGACCGCCCGGGGCGTTGTCGGTGGCGTGGTCCACCATGGAGCCATGACCGCACCGAGCCGCATCCCCGCTCCCGAGGGCGTCGCGCCCGCGACGCAGTACAGCCACGTGGTCACGGCCACCGGCCGCCTCGTCGCCGTCTCCGGCCAGCTGGCCCTGGACGAGCACGGCACGCTGGTCGGCGCGGGCGATCCGGCGGCCCAGGCCCGGCAGGTGTTCGAGAACCTGAGGCGCTGTCTGGCCGCCGCGGGGGCCGGCTTCGAGGACGTCGTGAAGCTGACGTACTTCGTCACGGACGTGGCGTACCTGCCGGCCGTCCGCGCGGCCCGCGCCGCCCACATACCCGACGACCGCCTTCCGGCGGCCTCCGCGGTGCAGGTGGCGGCGCTGGTGGCGCCCGAGTTCCTCGTGGAGATCGAGGCGCTCGCGGTGGTGCCCGCATAATCGCGGGCGCCGCGGCGCGCGGTTGCCTAGGGTGCGGGCATGGACGACCGGCTCATCCGCATCCGCCCGATGGACCTCGCCGACTGCGAGCGCGTCTCGGAGATCCGCGTGCGCGGCTGGCAGCACGCCTACCGGGGACTCATGCCGCAGCCGTACCTGGACGCGCTCAGCGTCGAGACGGACGCCGGGCGGCGCCGGGCCTGGTACGCGCAGGGGGACGGCACGGTGGTGAACCTGGTCGCCGAGCGGGGCGGCGAGGTCGTCGGCTGGGCGGCGCACGGGCCGTACCGGGACGGTGAAGTGCGCACCGCGGAAGCCGAGTTGTACGCCCTCTACGTCGACCCGGCCCGCGTCGGCACCGGTGTCGGGCGGGCGCTGCTGGCCGAGGTGACCGGACAGCGCTCCGGAGCCGGGCGCATGTTCCTGTGGGTGCTCAAGGAGAACGCGAACGCCCGACGGTTCTACGAGCGGGCCGGGTTCCGGCCCGACGGCGCCGAGGAGCCCTTCGACGTGGACGGCGTGCCCGTGCCCGAGGTGCGCTACGTCAGGGTGCTCTGACGCACCGTCACCGCTGCCGCTCCGGTATGCGGGCCAGGGCGTGCACCGCGGCCTCGGCGAGCGCCGGGTGGGCGAGCGCCTCGGTCAGGACGCGGCGCGCGCGCGGGTCGCCGAGCGTGCCGAGGCCCTCCACGCAGGCGAGGGCCACCCGCCGGTACGGGTCGTGCGGGCCCAGCCGGCGCTCCAGCGTGGTGATCAGCGCGGGCACGGCCTCGGGGGCGCGCAGCTCGACCAGGAGCCGCACCGGGTGCAGGGCGTAGGCGACGCGCAGTTCGTTGGTGGCGAGGGCGGCCGCGGCGCGCGCCGTGCGGGGGTCGTCCAGCCGGGCCAGGGCGTACGCGGCGGAGGCGCAGCGGGGCGGGTCGCGGTGGTTGAGCAGCAGCACCAGGGACTCGAAGGCGCGCCGGTCGCCGGCCAGGCCCAGCCGGAACGCCGCCAGTTCCCTGGCCCACAGCGGCTGCCCGGGCGCGGTGAGCACCTCGGCCAGTTCGTCGTGGTCCCCGGTCGCCAGCAGCCGGTCGTACGCCGCCGAGCCGTGCGACTCCTGCCGTAAACGCTCCGTGAGCGCTCGCAACTCTTCGTCCACGAACCCCAGCGTAGGCGGGTTGTGCGCGCGGAGGGAGCTACATCACAAAGTCCGGGGGCTAGCGCGCTCGTTACCAGCCGGTTAAGCTCATACGAGCGAGCAACCCTCTCGCTTTCGCTGACGACGGTTTGGTGACGCAGCCGTCGTGAGCGCGGTCGGTTCGGTACCTCGGTACCGCAGCAACGACCCGGCTCCGGGACAGGGCCGGTCGGATCAGCCGCTCCCCGGGCGTGTGCACGCCCGCGGTCCACGGCACCGGGCGTGTGCGCATGCAGCCCGGCAACACCCGCACTCTCACGCCCCGTGGTGCGCCTCCCGGCGCACCCGGCGCGCTCCTCGTCGTCACCCTCATTCCTGGAGTCCCGCGATGGCCACTCCCCTGTCCGACCCCTCCCTGTCCCCGCTCAAGACGATCGCCGTCGTCGGCCTCGGCACCATGGGCACCGGCATCACCGAGGTGCTCGCGAAGGCGGGCCGCGAGGTGATCGGCATCGACGTCAGCGAGGCCCAGGCGGCGAAGTCGCTCGCCGCCCTGGAGTCCGCCACGGCCCGCGCCGTCGAGCGCGGCCGGCTCACCGAGCAGGAGCGCGCCGGCGTCCTGGCCCGGGTCCGCACCTCCACCGACCTCGCCGCGGCGGCCGACGCCGACCTGGTCATCGAGGTGGCGCCGGAGTCGTACGAGATCAAGCACCAGATCTTCCGCGAACTGGACGGCATCGTCCGCCCGGAGACGATCCTCGCGACCGGCACCAACGCCCTGTCGGTCACCCGGCTCGCCGCCGACTCCGCCCGCCCCGAGCGCGTGCTCGGCCTGCACTTCTTCAACCCGGCGCCGGCGATGAGGCTGGTCGAGGTGGTCTCCTCGGTGCTGACCGCGCCGCAGGCCGTGGCCACCGTCACCGACCTGGCGATCGAGCTGGGCAAGGAGCCGGTCGCGGTCGGCGACCGCCCCGGGTTCGTGGCCGACGGGCTGCTGTTCGGCTACCTCAACCAGGCCGCCGCGATGTACGAGGCCCGGTACGCCTCCCGCGAGGACATCGACGCGGCGATGCGGCTCGGCTGCGGCCTGCCCATGGGGCCCCTAGCCCTGCTGGACCTCATCGGCATCGACACCGCGCGGACGGTCCTGGAGGCCATGTACGCCGAGTCCCGCGACCGGCTGCACGCCCCCGCCCCGATCCTGAAGCAGCTCAGCGAGGCGGGCCTGACCGGCCGCAAGTCGGGGCGCGGCTTCTACACCTACGAGGCCCCGGGCAGCGCGACCGTCGTCCCGGACGCCCTGACCCCGGCCTCCGCCGGCACGGGGACCGCCGGCCGCCCGGTGCGCTCCGTCGGCGTCGCGGGCTCCGGCACCATGGCCTCCGGCATCGCCGAGGTGTTCGCCAAGGCCGGGTACGAGGTCGTCCTCGCCGCGCGCGGCGAGGAGAAGGCCCAGGCCGCCAGGGCCCGCATCGGCAAGTCCCTGGCCCGCTCCGTCGACAAGGGCCGGATGACCGCCGAGGCGGCCGCGCAGACCCTGGAGCGGATCACCCCGGTCGGCTCCTACGACGCGTTCGCCGACGTCGACCTGGCGGTCGAGGCGATCGCCGAGGACCTGGAGGTCAAGCGGCAGTTGTTCCAGGCGCTGGACAAGGTGTGCAAGCCGGGCGCGGTCCTGGCGACCACCACCTCCTCGCTGCCGGTGGTCGCCTGCGCCCGGGCCACCTCGCGTCCGCAGGACGTGATCGGCATGCACTTCTTCAACCCGGCGCCGGCCATGAAGCTGGTCGAGGTCGTCCGCACGGTGCTGACGGCCGACGACGTCCACGCGACGGTCCGGGAGGTGTGCGCCAGGATCAGGAAGCACGCCGTGGACTGCGGGGACCGCGCCGGCTTCATCGTCAACGCCCTGCTGTTCCCCTACCTCAACAACGCGATCAAGATGATCGAGGAGCACTACGCCTCCCTGGACGACATCGACGCGGCGATGAAGCTCGGCGGCGGCTACCCGATGGGCCCCTTCGAGCTGCTGGACGTGGTCGGCCTCGACGTCTCGCTGGCCATCGAGAAGGTGCTGCACCGCGAGTTCCGCGACCCGGGCCTGGCCCCGGCGCCGCTGCTGGAGCACCTCGTGGCGGCGGGCTGCCTCGGCCGCAAGACCGGCCGCGGCTTCCGCGAGTATGCCCGCCGCTGACGGCGCCGGCGACTGGTTCCGGACGCAGCCGGACTGGGGCGGACTGCTCGACCCGGCGGGGCATCCCGCACCCGCCGGGCCCGGCGGTCCGTCCCGCGTGGCCGGGGGAAACCGGGGACCCGCGCACCGAGCTGCGCACATGCAGTACGTTCGGGACATGTCCCAGCCCGCCAAGTCCGCCCGTACACCAGTCACGCCCGACGCGCCGGAGAGTGCCGCAGGCAGCCGTGCCGCCGCCCAGCGGCTGAAAATGCGCCGAGAGCTGGCGGCCGCAGCGATGGAGCTGTTCGCGACCAAGGGGTACGAGGCGACCACCGTCGACGAGATCGCGGCCGCGGCCGGGGTCGCGCGCCGCACCTTCTTCCGCCACTTCCGCTCCAAGGAAGAGGCGATCTTCCCGGACCACGACGACACCCTGATCCGCGCCGAGGCGGTGCTCAACGCCGCCCCCGCGCACGAGCACCCGCTCGACACGGTGTGCCGCGGGATCAAGGAAGTGATGAAGATGTACGCGGCCCGGCCGGAGATCTCGGTCGCCCGGTACAAGCTGACGCGCGAGGTGCCCACCCTGCGGGAGGCCGAGATCGCCTCGGTGGCCCGCTACGAGCGCCTGTTCACGCGCTACCTGCTCGGCCACTTCGACGAGCACGCGCACGCCGACGACGCCAACGACGACCCGCTGCTCGCCGAGGTCGCCGCCTCCGCCGTCGTCACCGCCCACAACCACGTCCTGCGGCGCTGGCTGCGGGCCGGCGGACAGGGCGACGTGGAGGCCCAGCTCGACCACGCCTTCGCGATCGTGCGCAAGACCTTCGGCACCGGCATCGGCGCCGGGCGGGGCACGGCCCCGCACCCGGCCTCCGCGGGCGCCTCCGCCGGCGCCTCCGCGCTCTCCTCGGTGGAGGGCGAGGTGCTGGTGACGGTCGCCCGCACCGACGCGCCCCTGCACGAGGTCATGCGGACCATCGAGCAGGCACTCAAGGAGCGCTGACCCCGCCTCCGAAGCGCCTTTCCCGCTGTGACGACGGCCACCCTCCGGGTGGCCGTTTTTGCATGTCAGCGCCCCTTTTACCCGCCCTCGGAGCCCCCGCGTGATCGATCATCGCTCATCTGTCAAGTAAAGATTTCATCTGAGAGCAATATCTGGCACTCAGTGCCTTGCAAGGTGACACGCGGTGTCATACGTTGAAGGTGTCCGGGCTGTCCCCGCAGACCATCACCTGCGCGCCCGAACGCCTGCGTCACAGGCAACCTCCCGCGCCACAACGCGCTGCCGAAGCACCACCCGCCGAACCGACGGCACACCCGCTCCACCCGAAAACCCTCAGCAGCACTCACCGCAGCACCGACGAACCCCCAGGCGCCCCTCCCTCAGGGCGCTCACCGCCGGAGGCAACACCGTGACCGTGAAGGACATCCTGGACGCGATCCAGTCGAAGGACGCCACGTCCGCCGACTTCGCCGCCATGCCGCTCCCCGAGTCGTACCGCGCGATCACCGTCCACAAGGACGAGACGGAGATGTTCGCGGGCCTGGAGACCCGCGACAAGGACCCGCGCAAGTCGATCCACCTGGACGACGTGCCCCTGCCCGAGCTGGGCCCGGGCGAGGCCCTGGTGGCCGTGATGGCCTCCTCGGTCAACTACAACTCGGTGTGGACCTCGATCTTCGAGCCGCTGTCCACCTTCGGGTTCCTGGAGCGCTACGGCCGCACCAACGAGCTGGCCAAGCGCCACGACCTGCCGTACCACATCATCGGCTCCGACCTCGCCGGCGTCGTCCTGCGCACCGGCCCGGGCGTCAACGCCTGGAAGCCCGGCGACGAGGTCGTCGCCCACTGCCTGTCCGTCGAGCTGGAGTCCTCCGACGGCCACAACGACACGATGCTCGACCCCGAGCAGCGCATCTGGGGCTTCGAGACCAACTTCGGCGGCCTGGCGGAGATCGCGCTGGTGAAGTCCAACCAGCTCATGCCGAAGCCGGACCACCTCAGCTGGGAGGAGGCCGCGGCCCCCGGCCTGGTGAACTCCACCGCCTACCGCCAGCTGGTCTCCCGCAACGGCGCCGGCATGAAGCAGGGCGACAACGTGCTCATCTGGGGCGCGAGCGGCGGCCTCGGCTCCTACGCCACGCAGTTCGCGCTGGCCGGCGGCGCCAACCCCATCTGCGTCGTCTCCTCGCCGCAGAAGGCGGAGATCTGCCGGTCCATGGGCGCCGAGGCGATCATCGACCGCAACGCCGAGGGCTACAAGTTCTGGAAGGACGAGCAGACCCAGGACCCGAAGGAGTGGAAGCGCTTCGGCAAGCGCATCCGCGAGCTCACCGGCGGCGAGGACATCGACATCGTCTTCGAGCACCCCGGCCGCGAGACCTTCGGCGCCTCCGTCTACGTCACGCGCAAGGGCGGCACCATCACCACCTGCGCCTCGACCTCGGGCTACATGCACGAGTACGACAACCGGTACCTGTGGATGTCGCTGAAGCGGATCATCGGCTCGCACTTCGCGAACTACCGCGAGGCCTGGGAGGCCAACCGCCTCATCGCCAAGGGCAAGATCCACCCCACCCTGTCGAAGACGTACTCCCTCGAGGACACCGGCCAGGCCGCCTACGACGTCCACCGGAACCTCCACCAGGGCAAGGTCGGCGTGCTGTGCCTGGCCCCCGAGGAGGGCCTGGGCGTGCGCAACGAGGAGATGCGCGCCCAGCACATCGACGCCATCAACCGCTTCCGGAACGTCTGAGAGCCGCAGATGACAGAGCGTCAGAAGGACCGTCCGTGGCTCATGCGGACGTACGCGGGCCACTCGACCGCGGAGGCGTCCAACGAGCTGTACCGGCGCAACCTCGCCAAGGGCCAGACCGGTCTGTCGGTGGCGTTCGACCTGCCGACGCAGACCGGCTACGACCCCGACCACATCCTCGCCCGCGGCGAGGTCGGCCGGGTCGGCGTGCCCGTCTCGCATCTCGGTGACATGCGCCGGCTGTTCCAGGACATCCCCCTGGAGCAGATGAACACCTCGATGACGATCAACGCCACCGCCATGTGGCTGCTGGCGCTCTACCAGGTCGTCGCCGAGGAGCAGGGCGCGGACGTCACCAAGCTCCAGGGCACGACCCAGAACGACATCGTCAAGGAGTACCTGTCCCGGGGGACGCACGTCTTCCCGCCGGGGCCGAGCCTCCGCCTGACGACGGACATGATCGCGTACACGGTCTCCCACATCCCGAAGTGGAACCCGATCAACATCTGCAGCTACCACCTGCAGGAGGCCGGGGCCACGCCGGTGCAGGAGATCGCGTACGCGATGTCCACCGCGATCGCCGTCCTCGACGCCGTGCGCGACTCCGGCCAGGTGCCGCAGGAGCGCATGGGCGACGTGGTCGCCCGCATCTCCTTCTTCGTGAACGCGGGCGTCCGCTTCGTCGAGGAGATGTGCAAGATGCGCGCCTTCGGCCGTATCTGGGACAGGATCACCCGCGAGCGGTACGGCATCGAGGACCCCAAGCAGCGCCGCTTCCGCTACGGCGTCCAGGTCAACTCCCTGGGCCTGACGGAGGCGCAGCCGGAGAACAACGTCCAGCGGATCGTGCTGGAGATGCTCGCGGTCACCCTCTCCAAGGACGCCCGCGCGCGCGCCGTGCAGCTGCCCGCCTGGAACGAGGCCCTGGGCCTGCCCCGGCCCTGGGACCAGCAGTGGAGCCTGCGCATCCAGCAGGTGCTCGCCTACGAGAGCGACCTGCTGGAGTACGAGGACATCTTCGAGGGCTCGAAGGTGGTCGAGGAGAAGGTCGGCCGGCTGGTCGAGGACGTCCTCGCGGAGATCGACCGCATCCAGGAGATGGGCGGCGCGATGGCCGCCGTGGAGTCCGGCTACCTGAAGTCGCAGCTGGTCGCCTCGCACGCCGAGCGCCGGGCCCGGATCGAGTCCGGCCAGGAGAAGATCGTCGGCGTCAACATCTTCGAGGGCACCGAGCCGAACCCGCTGACGGCCGACCTGGACACCGCGATCCAGACGGTCGACCCGGCCGTCGAGGCGCGGGTCGTGGAGTCCCTCCAGCGGTGGCGCGACACCCGCTACCAGCCGCCCTTCAACCACCCGCGCCCCTGCAAGGCGCTGGAGCGGCTGAAGGAGGCCGCCAAGGGCACCGGCAACCTGATGGAGGCCACCCTGGAGTGCGCCCGGGCCGGCGTCACGACCGGCGAGTGGGCCGGGGCGCTGCGCGAGGTGTTCGGCGAGTACCGGGCGCCCACCGGGGTCTCCTCCGCGCCGGTGGCCGTCGCCGCCGAGGCCGGCTCGGCGCTCGCCGACGTCCGCGCCCGGGTGGACGCCACCGCCCGCGAACTGGGCGTGGGCAAGCTGCGCTTCCTGGTCGGCAAGCCCGGCCTGGACGGGCACTCCAACGGCGCCGAGCAGATCGCCGTGCGCGCCCGCGACGCCGGCTTCGAGGTGGTCTACCAGGGCATCCGGCTGACGCCGGAGCAGATCGTGGACGCGGCCCTGGCCGAGGACGTCCACGCGGTGGGCCTGTCGATCCTGTCCGGCTCGCACGCGCGGCTGGTGCCGGACGTGCTCGAACGCCTCCGTGTGGCCGGTGCCACAGATATACCGGTGATCGCCGGTGGCATCATCCCGAATGGTGACGCCGAGCAGCTGAAGGAAGCCGGAGTGGCCGCCGTCTTCACCCCGAAGGACTTCGACATCACCGGCATCATCGGCCGCATCGTCGACGAGATCCGGAAAGCGAACAAGCTCGACCCTCTGGAGGTCCCCGCATGACCACGCCTGTCAACCGCCTTCGCCCCCGGCGCTCCTGCCTGGCGGTACCGGGGTCCAACCCCCGGTTCCTGGAGAAGGCGCAGGGCCTCCCGGCGGACCAGGTGTTCCTGGACCTGGAGGACGCGTGCGCGCCGCTCGCCAAGCCCGAGGCGCGGCACACCATCGTCAAGTTCCTCAACGAGGGCGACTGGACCGGCAAGACCCGCGTCGTCCGGGTGAACGACTGGACGACCGAATGGACGTACCGGGACGTCGTGACGGTGGTCGAGGGCGCCGGCCAGAACCTCGACTGCATCATGCTGCCGAAGGTGCAGGACGCCCAGCAGGTCGTCGCGCTGGACCTGCTGCTGACCCAGATCGAGAAGACGATGGGCTTCGAGGTCGGCCGCATCGGCATCGAGGCGCAGATCGAGAACGCGCAGGGCCTGAACAACGTCAACGAGATCGCGCAGGCCTCGCCGCGCGTCGAGACGATCATCTTCGGCCCGGCCGACTTCATGGCCTCCATCAACATGAAGTCGCTGGTCGTGGGCGAGCAGCCGCCCGGCTACCCGGCGGACGCCTACCACTACATCCTGATGAAGATCCTGATGGCCGCCCGGGCCAACAACCTCCAGGCGATCGACGGCCCCTACCTGCAGATCCGCAACGTCGAGGGCTACCGCGAGGTCGCGCAGCGCGCCGCCGCGCTCGGCTTCGACGGCAAGTGGGTGCTGCACCCGGGCCAGGTCGAGGCGTCCAACGAGATCTTCTCGCCGTCCCAGGAGGACTACGACCACGCCGAGCTGATCCTGGACGCGTACGACTACTACACGTCCGAGGCGGGCGGCAAGAAGGGCTCGGCGATGCTGGGCGACGAGATGATCGACGAGGCCAGCCGCAAGATGGCCCTGGTCATCTCCGGCAAGGGACGGGCCGCCGGCATGCAGCGCACGTCGAAGTTCGAGATCCCGGAGGCCTGAGCGCGATGCAGTTCGGACGCACCTACGAGGAGTTCGAGGTCGGGGCGACGTACAAGCACTGGCCGGGCAAGACGGTCACGGAGTACGACGACCACCTGTTCTGCCTCCTCACCATGAACCACCACCCGCTCCACATGGACACGAACTACGCCGAGAAGACGACGGACTTCGGCAAGAACGTGGTGGTCGGGAACTACATCTACTCCCTCCTGCTCGGCATGTCCGTCCCGGACGTCTCCGGCAAGGCGATCGCCAACCTGGAGATCGAGTCCCTCAAGCACGTGGCGCCGACCTTCCACGGCGACACGATCTACGGCGAGACGACCGTCCTGGACAAGTGGCCGTCGAAGTCGAAGAACGACCGCGGGATCGTCCACGTGGAGACGAAGGGCTACAAGCAGGACGGCACCCTGGTGTGCGTCTTCCGCCGCAAGGTCATGGTGCCCACCGAGACGTACATCAAGGAGCGCGGCGGCGAGCAGCCCGGCCGCCCGGAACCGAAGCAGCAGGAGAAGTAGGCCATGGCCCGTCTCGCCCAGACCGCCGGTCTGACCGACGTCCAGCAGGAGATCCTCTCCACCGTCCGGGACTTCGTCGACAAGGAGATCATTCCTGTCGCGACGGAGCTGGAGCACCGCGACGAGTACCCGCAGGCGATCGTGGACGGCCTGAAGGAACTCGGCCTGTTCGGCCTGATGATCCCCGAGGAGTACGGGGGCCTGGGCGAGTCGCTGCTCACCTACGCGCTGTGCGTGGAGGAGATCGCCCGCGGCTGGATGTCGGTGTCCGGCATCATCAACACCCACTTCATCGTCGCGTACATGCTCAAGCAGCACGGCACGCAGGAGCAGAAGGACCACTTCCTCCCGCGGATGGCGGCCGGCGACATCCGCGGCGCCTTCTCGATGTCGGAGCCGGGCCTGGGCTCCGACGTGTCGGCGATCACGTCCAAGGCGGTCCGGGACGGCGACGAGTACGTCCTGAACGGCCAGAAGATGTGGCTGACGAACGGCGGCACGTCCTCCCTGGTGGCCGTTCTCGTCCGGAGTGACGAAGGACACCCCGAGGGCACGGCGCCCCACAAGTCGATGACCACCTTCCTGGTCGAGAAGGAGCCGGGCTTCGGCGAGGTCCGCCCGGGCCTGACCATCCCCGGCAAGATCGAGAAGATGGGGTACAAGGGGGTCGACACCACCGAGCTCATCATGGACGGCCTGCGGATTCCGGCCGACCGGGTGCTCGGCGGCGTCACCGGCCGAGGTTTTTACCAAATGATGGACGGCGTGGAGGTCGGCCGGGTCAACGTGGCGGCGCGCGGCTGCGGCGTCGCCCAGCGCGCCTTCGAGCTGGGCGTCCAGTACGCCCAGCAGCGGCACACCTTCGGCAAGCCGATCGCCCACCACCAGGCCATTCAGTTCAAGCTGGCGGAGATGGCCACCAAGGTGGAGGCCGCGCATGCCATGATGGTCAACGCGGCACGCAAGAAGGACTCCGGGGAGCGCAACGACCTGGAGGCCGGCATGGCGAAGTACCTGGCCTCCGAGTACTGCAAGGAGGTCGTGGAGGACGCCTTCCGGATCCACGGCGGCTACGGCTTCTCCAAGGAGTACGAGATCGAGCGCCTCTACCGGGAGGCCCCGATGCTGCTCATCGGTGAAGGTACCGCCGAGATCCAGAAAATGATCATCGGCCGCAGGCTGCTCGAAGAGTATCGGTTCCAGGGCTGATTGTCCGGTTACGGGGTGTTTTCTTCGAGAAGAAGATCACACCCCGTAGGCGGTGTTCGGCCGCCGACTCGGCTGACTCGCTTGCCCAGTTGCGGGCCCCGACCGGTACGATCCCGGGAAAGCCGCCGTCCCCCGTCAAAGCGCGGCATCATCCGCTACGAAGGTCATCCATGCCCCACAGCCAAACCTCTGCACACCGCGACAGCCTGGTAGGCACACGCCTCGCGCGCGGAGCATCGCCGTGGCTTCTCCCGACCGTCGCCACCGCAGCCCTCAGCCTGGCCCGCGCCCGCCGCTCGGGCGCCGCCAAGGCCGTCGCCGTGCCCGCCACCGCGCTCGCGGCGGGCATGCTGTGGTTCTTCCGCGACCCCGAGCGGGAGATCGCCCCGGGCCGGGTCATCTCCCCCGCCGACGGTGTGGTGCAGAGCATCATGCCCTGGAAGGACGGCCGTACACGCGTCGCGATCTTCATGAGCCCGCTCAACGTCCACGTCAACCGCGCCCCGCTCGCGGGCACGGTGACGTCGGTCGAGCACATCCCCGGCGGCTTCGTTCCCGCGTTCAACAAGGAGAGCGAGAACAACGAGCGCGTAGTCTGGCACTTCGACACCGAACTCGGCGACATCGAGATGATCCAGATCGCCGGCGCGGTGGCCCGCCGCATCGTGCCCTACATCCCGGAGGGCACGAAGGTCGAGCAGGGCGACCGTATCGGTCTGATCCGCTTCGGCTCGCGTGTCGACCTCTACCTGCCCGAGGGCGTGGAGGTCGCGGTCGAGGTCGGACAGAAGACCGTGGCTGGGGTGACTCGCATTGACCGTGATTGATCCGGAGACCCAGGCGGGCTGGGTGCCCGAGGCCGACGACGTGGACGACGAGGAGGAGATGCCCCTCTCTCTGCGCCTGTCGATAGCGGACACCCTCACGCTGGGCAACGCCACGTGCGGTTTCATGGCGGTGTACTTCACCACCACCGGGATCCTGATCCCGCACCTCACCGGCGACCAGGAGACGGGCATGGCCCGCCACAGCGCGGCCACCGCCGTCATCCTGATGCTGTGCGCGGCCGTCTTCGACCTGTTCGACGGGCTGGTGGCGCGCAAGCTGCGCTCGTCCCCGATGGGCGCCGAGCTGGACAACCTGTCCGACCTGATCAGCTTCGGTCTGGCGCCGGCGTACTTCGTGCTGGTCTACGGCATGGTCGCCGACGACGCGCACCAGAGAGTGGCCGCGCTGGGGGCGATCGTGGTGCTCCTGGCCGTGGTGCTGAGACTCGCGCGGTTCAGCTGCGTGACGGTGAAGGACGGCACGTTCCAGGGCATGCCCTCGCCCTTCGGCGCGCTGACGGTCGTCTCCATCGTGCTGCTGGAGCTGCCCTTCGTGGCGACGCTGCTGGCGATCCTGGGCACGGCGTGGCTGATGGTGAGCCGAGTGGAGTACCCGAAGCCCCGGGGGCGCCTCGCCGGCGCCATGCTCTCCTGGATCGTCCTGTCCATGGGCCTGCTGGCGGCCTGGGCGTTCGACGCCCCGAGCGGCCAGCTCCTCCTCCAGACGGGCTGCGCCCTGCAGCTGGTCATGGGCGCGGTGATCCCGCTGTTCGCCACGGCCCGCCGGGTGAACAACTTCCGCGACAACCGCCGTGAGGCGCGGGCGGCGCAGCTGCCGTAGCGGCGCTCGTACGGAGGGCCCCGGATCCGGAGACGGATACGGGGCCCTCCGCTGTCCCTGGGGGCGAGCCCCCAGGGGCCGGCCTCAGCCCAGGTAGTCCTCGGCGAGACGCTCGGCGACCCGCTCCAGGATCGGCCCGGCATCCGCGATGCACCGGGCGACGTCGGGCTCGACCGAGGTCAGCGGATAGGCCCGCTCGATGCCGGCCGCCGGCAGCGCCTGCCCCGGCAGGGCCAACCGCCCGCACACCGCGACGACCACCTTCCCCGCGGCGCGGGCCGCGGCCGCCACCCCCGCCGGCGCCTTCCCGTGCAGCGTCTGCTCGTCCAGCGACCCCTCGCCGGTGATGACCAGCGACGCCCGCTCCAGCGCGGGCGCGAAGCCGAGGACGTCCAGCATGACCTCGATGCCGGGCCGGAACCGGGCGCCCAGCAGCAGGGCGCCGTACCCGACGCCGCCCGCCGCCCCCGCGCCCGGCGCCATCGCGTACTCCGCGGCCCGCGGCCCGACCTCGGCCTCCAGCACCTTCGCGAAGCGGGCGAGGGCGGCGTCCAGGGTGCCGACGTCGTCCGGCGAGGCGCCCTTCTGCGGCCCGTAGACCGCGGGCGCGCCCTTCGGCCCGGTCAGCGGATTGTCGACGTCGCTGGCCAGGACCAGGTCCACCGAGGACAGCCGCGGATCCAGCCCCGACAGGTCGGCGCGTGCCACCCGGGCCAGCCCGCCCCCGCCCGGCGGCACCGGCTCACCGTCCTCGTCCAGGAACCGCGCGCCCAGGGCGGCCAGCATCCCGGCGCCGCCGTCCGTCGTGGCGCTGCCTCCGACGCCGAAGACGATGCCGCGCGCTCCCGCGTCCAGCGCCGCCCGCAGCAGCTCGCCGGAGCCGTACGTCGACGCCGTCAGCGGCGCGAAGACACCGGCCGGCAGCCGCTGCAGCCCGCTCGCCTCGGCCATCTCCACGACCGCGGTCCCGTCGCGCAGCGCGAACGCGGCCGTGACCTCCTCACCGAGCGGCCCGGCGACCCGCACCTCCCGGCGCTCGAAACCGGCCGCGACCGCCGCGGCCACGGTGCCGTCGCCGCCGTCGGCCACCGGCAGCGCCTCGACCTCGAGGGACGGCACGACCCGGCGCAGCCCGGCCGTGACCCGCTCGGCGACCTGCACGGCCGTCAGCGAGCCCTTGAACTTGTCCGCGGCGATGAGCACGCGCTGTGTCACCTGTTTCCCCTTGCTCTCCGGGCCCCGCGCACGTCGGGGCCAGTCGCGCCGCTGCGACCTTAACCTCGGCGCGCCCCCGCCGTCATGCCCCGACCGAACCCTGGGCAGCCGCTGGGAGCGGGCCGGGGAAAACGGGTAGGCCCGAGGGCATGAGCACCCACCCCACCGGACCCGGACCCGCCGGTCCCGACCTCGCCGACCGTGTGCACGGCGGCTGGCTCGGCCGCGTCGCCGGCAACATGCTCGGCAAGCCCGTGGAACAGGGCGAGGTGTGGACCCGCGAGCGCATCGACGGCTATCTGCGCAGGGCGGGCGCGCTGCCCCTCACCGACTACCTGCCCGAGCCCGCCGACGAGACCGACGCCCTCGGCCTGCGTCCCGAGTGGCGCCAGTGCGTGCGCGGCCGCATCCACGGCAGCTGCCGCGACGACGACGTCGACTACGCGATCCTCGGCCTGCACCTGCTGGAGACCCACGGCTTCGGCTTCACCACCGAGCAGGTCGGCGACCTGTGGCTGCTCAGGCTGCCGTACCTGCAGACGTTCACGGCGGAGCGCGCGGCGTACCGGAACCTCGCGAACGGGCTGAAGCCGCCGCTGACGGCGACGTACGACAACCCCTACCAGGAGTGGATCGGCGCCCTGATCCGCGCCGACGTCCACGGCTGGACCCGCCCCGGCGACCCGCGCACCGCCGCCGCGCTGGCCCGCCGGGACGCGGTGCTGTCGCACACCGGCAACGGCGTGTACGGCGCGATGTGGGCGGCCGCGCTGATCTCGGCCGCCTTCACCGCGCCGACCGTGCGCGACGCCCTGGAGAGCGCGCTGGCGGTGATCCCGGCGAGCAGCCGGCTGGCCCGCACCGTGCGCCGGGTGATCTCCTTGTACGAGGCCCGGCTGAGCTGGGAGGAGACGCTCGGCACGGTGTCCGCGGAGACCGCGGGCCTCGGCTGGATCCACACCGTCCCGAACGCGGCCGTCCTGACCGCGGGCCTCCTCTACGGCGACGGCGACTTCACCCGCACCGTCACCCTCACCGTGCGCGGCGGCCTGGACACCGACTCCAACGGCGCGACGGCCGGTTCGGTGGCCGGGGTGTTCACCGGCGCTGCGGCAGTCCCGGCCCGGTGGAAGGACCCGCTCGAGGACACGGTGCGCAGCGCGGTGTTCGGGTTCGACGGGGTGCGGATCAGTGCGCTGGCCGAACGCACCCTGCGCCTGGCGACGGCCGCGCCATAGCATCGCGGCACCTGGTTACCCTTCCTGGATGACCACGACTGACAGCTTCGCCGCCTACATCGCGAGCCTCCCCCGCATCCTGGCCGGTGCCGCCGCGCTCTTCCGGGACGCCGAGGGCCGGGTGCTGCTCGTCGAGCCGAACTACCGGGACGGGTGGGCCCTGCCGGGTGGAACCGTCGAGTCCGACGACGGGGAGACCCCGCGCCAGGGCGCCCGCCGCGAGACGCTGGAGGAGATCGGTCTGGACCGGGAGCTCGGCCGGCTGCTGGCGGTGGACTGGGTGCACGGCACGGGACGGCCGCCGCTGGTGGCGTACCTGTACGACGGCGGAGTGCTCACCGAGGCCGAGTGCGAGGCGATCCGCCTGCAGGAGGAGGAGCTGCTGTCCTGGCGCCTGGTCCCGCGCGAGGACCTGCCCGCCCACCTTCCCGGCGCCCTGGGCCGCCGCGTGCTGGCCGCCCTGGACGTCCTGGAGTCCGGCGCGGGCACGGCGGAACTGGAGAACGGCCACCGGGTGGCCTGACCGCCCGGCCGGGTCGCCAGGGCCTGTCCGACCGTTCCCGCCGTGCGCCGATATCCGTTCGCGGTGCCCGTCCGCCCGAACCTAAGCTCGACCGCATGAGCAAGCCCCTCGTCGCCGTCCTCAGCGGGGCCGGCATCTCCACCGACTCCGGCATCCCCGACTACCGCGGCCCGGCCGGCCTGTGGCGGCGGGACCCGGAGGCCGAGAAGCTCGTGACGTACGAGTACTACATGGGCGACCCGGAGATCCGGCGGCGCTCCTGGCTGATGCGCCGCGAGACCCACGCCCTGGGACCGCGGCCCAACGCGGCCCACCGGGCCGTCGCCGAGCTGGAGAAGTCCGGCGTCCCCGTGCGGGTGATCACGCAGAACGTGGACGGGCTGCACCAGCGCGCCGGGATGCCCCACCGCAAGGTGCTGGAGCTGCACGGCACCGCGCGCAGCGTGGTGTGCACGAGCTGCCGTGCGCGCGGCCCGATGGAGGACGTGCTCGCCCGCGTCGACGCCGGGGAGGCCGATCCGCCGTGCCGGGAGTGCGGGGGCATCCTGAAGTCGGCGACGGTGATGTTCGGCGAACGGCTCGACCCCGTGGTGCTCGGCGAGGCCCTCGGGATCGCCAAGGCCTGCACCGTGTTCCTCGCCGTCGGCAGCAGCCTCCAGGTGCAGCCCGCCGCCGGCCTGGTCGGCGTCGCCGCCGACCACGGCGCCCGCCTGATCATCGTCAACGCCGAGCCGACCCCGTACGACGACCTCGCCGACGAGGTCGTACGCGAACCCATCGGCACGGCCCTGCCCGAGCTGCTGCGCCGCCTCGTCTGACGACCGGACCCGACCCCGTCGACGACGACCGCGGCTGCCTCCGCCTGGTTCTCGCCGTACCACCGGTCCTGCTCACCCTCGTCGCGGCGTACTTCTGCCGGACGGCACTGACCATCCGCCCGTCCGGGCCCTGGGATGACGACGCGTGTGCGGGCGTCGTCCTGTCGTGTGTCCTGGCCATCGGGGCGGGCGGTGCCGCGGCCGCCGTGTGGGTGTTTCCGCCGGTGCGCCGGGTCCCGCACCGGCGGTGGGTGGGACCGGCTGTGCTGCCGGGGGTGGCCGCCGGGGTCCGATGGGCGACGGGCGGCCGAGCGCCGGCCACGCCGTCCGGGTGCCTACGGCGGTGCCGTCTCGGTTCCGGCCAGGGCGAAGACCCCGGCGACGACGAGGCCGATCCCGAGCGTCAGTGGCAGCAGCCACCAGCCGGTCCGTACGTGTTCCTCGTACACCAGGACGCCGAGCAGGAAGCTCATGGTGGCGTCGCCGAGGGTGAGGGCGGGCTGGGAGGCGATCAGGGGGCCGCCCTGCAGGGCGTGTTCCAGGAGCAGCATGGCGCAGACGCCGCTCGCGCCGAAGGCGTAGGTCTGCCAGGAGGTGAGGAAGCCGGTGAGGCCGGCGTCGCCGAGGATGTGGACGGACGTCTTCATGAGTCCGGCCGTGAGGGCGAAGAGGATCGCGGTGGCGGCGCCGAGGCAGGCGGCGCGGAACCGGCCCGGTGACCGTCTGAAGCCCGTGGCGGTCAGGACGGCGACCGCCCCGGCGGAGGCGGCCAGGACGGGGAGCCAGCGGTCGATGGAGACATGCGTGCGGTTGCCGGCGGGCGCGGCGGACAGCAGGGCCAGCCCCAGCCCCGCGACGACGACGAGCAGCTTCAGCAGCAGCGCGCCGGACGGCCGGCGGCGGCGCAGGACCGGGGCGAGCATCAGGGCCAGCGGGAGTTCGAGGATGAACAGCGGCTGGACGAGGGAGATCGGTCCCGTCGCCAGCGCGACCGCCTGGCAGAGGCCGGCCACGATCACCGTGGCCATCCCGGCCACCCAGACGGGCCGCCGCAGGAGGTCGAGGATCAGTCCGGGGCGGAATCCCCGGGACTGCGGCACGCTCTGCGCGGCCCGGCGCTGCAGGACGGTCGCGAGCGCGTTGCTGAGCGCCGCCAGGAGCGCGAAGAGAGTCGGCAGAACGATGCCCATGCCGACATTCTTCGCGGATCGGCCGTGCGCCGGTGAGGACGACACGGCGCGGGTGGGCACCGGTCAGAAGAGGGCCGTGCCCCGCTCGAAGTCCAGCAGGCGCTGCTTGCGGTCCAGGCCGCCGCCGTACCCGGTGAGGCTGCCGTCGGAGCCGATCACGCGGTGGCAGGGGACGATGATGCCGATCGGGTTGCGGCCGTTGGCGAGGCCGACCGCGCGGGAGGCGCCGGGGCTGCCGAGGGCCTCGGCGAGCCGGCCGTAGGTGCGGGTCTCGCCGTAGGGGATCCTCGTCAGCTGCTCCCAGACGCGGCGCTGGAACGGTGTTCCGCGCAGGGCGAGTCGCACGGTGAACTCCTTCGACTCGCCCGTGAAGTAGGCCGAGAGCTGCTCGGCGGCCTCGGCGAAGACGGGCAGGGTGTCGTCGCGCGGTCCGAAGGTCTCCTCGGCGGGGCGGTGGCGCTGTGCGGCCATGTACAGGCCGCACAGCGCGCCGTCCTCGTCGGCGACCAGGGTGAGCGGCCCGTACGGGCTGTCGGTGATGGTGTGGCGGGGCATCGGGTTCCCTCGGGTTTCCTTACTCGGGAAGGACGTTGACGGGGTGGTCGCCGGTCGCCCACAGGTGCTGCACCGCGTACGCCCGCCAGGGCCGCCAGGCCTCGGCGCGGGCGGTGAGCGCGGCCGGGGTGGCGGGCAGGCCCAGGTCCTGTGCCGCGCGCCGGATGCCGAGGTCGGTGGGGAGGAAGGCGTCGGGGTCGCCGAGGGCGCGCATGGCGATGACGTCGGTGGTCCAGGGGCCGAAGCCGGGCAGGTCCAGCAGCCGGGCGCGGGCCTCGGCCCAGTCGGAGTCGACGCCCAGGCGCAGGGTGCCGTCGGCCAGGTGCCGGACGAGGGTGGTGAAGGTGGTGCGCCGGGTCCGCGGCATCGCGAGCGTCCCGGGGTCAGTGGCCGCCAGCGCCTCCGGGGTGGGGAAGAGGTGGGTGAGCCCGCCCTCGGGGTCGTCCAGCGGCTTGCCGTGGGCGGTGACCAGGCGGGCCGCGTGGGTGCGGGCGGCGGCCGTGGAGACCTGCTGCCCGAGCACGGCGCGGACGGCGAACTCGGCCTCGTCGACCGTGCGCGGCACCCGGCGGCCCGGTGCCCGGTCGACCAGCGGCGCGAGCAGCGGGTCGGTGCGCAGCCGGTCGTCGACGGCGACCGGATCGGCGTCGAGGTCGAGCAGCCGGCGGCAGCGGCTGATGGCCACGGTGAGGTCGCGCAGGTCGCTGAGGGTGAGGCGGCAGGCGATGTGGTCGGGGCGTGGGGCGAGGGCGGCGATGCCGTGGCCGTAGGGCAGGCGCAGGGTGCGCCGGTAGGAGCCGTCGCGCCATTCCTCGACGCCGGGTACGGCGGTGGCGGCCAGGTGCCCGAAGAGGTTGTCGGGGTGCAGCGGGGCGCGGAACGGCAGCCGCAGCGTGAGCGTCCCCGGTGCGGTCGCCGCGTGTCGCCGGGGCAGCCGGGCGCGCAGCTCGCTCGGGGGGACGGCGAAGACCTCGCGGACGGTGTCGTTGAACGTCCGGATGGAGGAGAAGCCGGCCGCGAAGGCGATCTCCGCCATGGGCAGCGGGGTGGTCTCGATCAGCAGCCGGGCGGTCTGGGCGCGCTGGGCACGGGCGAGCGCGAGGGGTCCGGCGCCGAGTTCGGCGAGGAGCTGCCGCTCGACCTGCCGGGTGCTGTAGCCGAGCCGGGCGGCGAGGCCGGGTACGCCGTCGCGGTCCACGACGCCGTCGGCGATGAGCCGCATGGCGCGGGCCACCAGGTCGGCCCGCCGGTTCCACTCCGGGGAGCCTGGGCTGGTGTCGGGGCGGCAGCGCTTGCAGGCCCGGAACCCGGCCTGCTGGCAGGCGGCGGCGCTCCGGTGGAAGGTCATGTTCTCCGGCTTGGGCGGGACGGCCGGGCAGCTGGGCCGGCAGTAGATGCGGGTGGTCAGGACGGCGGTGTAGAACCACCCGTCGAACCGCGCGTCCTTGGACTGCACGGCGCGCACGCAGTGCTCCCGGTCGAGGGGCGTCGCTGTCTGCATGTCTCCAGGATCGGCCACCGCGGGCGCCGGGCGCTGGCGAGAATGCGACATGTACCCCGCGGTGACCGGCGGCGGGAGCGGTCAGGGTGCCGGGTTCAGCGGGTCGTCGACGACGCCGGCGAGGCGGCCCGCCTCCCCGGCGGGGTCGAGCCCGGGGTCGAGGTCTCCGGCCGCGGCCGTCAGCGCGGTCAGGGCGGGGACGAGCCCGGCGCGCTCCGGGGCGGGCAGCCGGGCGACCAGGGCGCGGATCTCCGCGCGCCGGTGGCCGAGGACGCGGTCGACCAGTTCCTCGCCCGCCGGGGTGAGGCGGAGCACGACCTCGCGACGGTTGTCCGGGTTGACCCGCCGGTCGGTGAGGCCGAGGGTCTCCAGGCGCTCGACCATGCGCAGCGCGGTGGAGGAGCTGACGCCGAGGGTGGCGGCCATGGCGGCGAGCTTGATCGGGCCGCAGGTGCGCAGCGCGACCAGGGAGCGCAGCTGGGGCAGGGTGAGCGGGACGTCGACGGCGGCCAGGGCGCGCGCGGACAGGGCGACGACCAGCCGGGAGGCCGCCATCACCGCGAGGGTGACCTCCTCCGCCTCCCGGTCCAGGGCCTCGTCGGGACCCCCCTGCACCGGCGCCTCGCGCCGGCCCTCGTCCTGCTGGGCCATGGACTCCTCACTCCGCCGCTGCCGTCTCACGGTTCGGACACCGCCTGTCACCGAAGGTGACCATTGCAGTCTGCAATGATAAGCTGCCGGGCATACCGCGGGCCGTGCGGGCGCGACGGCCCGGCGACACCACTGCGCTCGCCGCGCTCGCGGCGCCCGCGGTCACCGCGCACCCCGACGAGACCCTGCGGGCCCTCGCCAACCGGATGGCGCGGCACGAGGTGACCCGGCTGCTGGTCGTCACCCGGGACGCGCGGCCGCGGGTCGAGGACGTCATCAGCCCGCGCCACCTGCTCACCGCCCGGCGCATCGACCTGCACGAGGAGCACCACGCCGAGCGCGTCCTTACCCTGGGCGCCCGCGCGCGGCGGGCTGAGCCGAACACCCCATGCCGTACACAACCATTGCAAAGGGTAAGGAAAGGCTCCCCCTAAGCACTATCAACAGAGCGTAGCCGTGCAGACACGCAACGCGATCTCCATCGAAGCTGGCCGAGGCGGAACAGCCGGCTTCGGAAGGAGTGACCAGTGGGACGGCGCGGTGCCCGACGGGAAGCGGAGCGGATGGCAGCGCTGGCCGCCGACCAGTTGCTGCGGACCGACCAGGACGTCAACGACGCGCCGTACCAGGAGCGTTGGGCGCACGGCAAGGTGGTGCGGTCCACGCACGGCGTGAACTGCACCGGCTCGTGCTCGTGGAAGGTGTACGTCAAGGACGGTCTGATCACCTGGGAGACCCAGGAGACGGACTATCCCTCGACCGGCCCGGACCGGCCGGAGTACGAGCCCCGCGGCTGCCCGCGCGGGGCCTCGTTCTCCTGGTACACCTACTCCCCCACCCGCGTGCGCCACCCCCATGTGCGCGGTGTGCTGATGGAGATGTACCGCGAGGCCCGCGCCCGCCTCGGCGATCCCGTGGCGGCGTGGGCCGAGGTCACCGGGGACCCGGACAGACGGCGCCGCTACCAGGCGGCGCGGGGCCGGGGCGGCCTGGTTCGCGTCGGCTGGGAGGAGGCCCTGGAGATCGCGGCCGCCGCCCATGTGCACACCATCGCCGCGCACGGGCCCTGCGGGTCGGCGCCCCGCTGTTCCACTACGCGCTGTTCCTCGTCGCCGGCGGCCACGTCATGGGGCTGCTGGTCCCCGAGTGGCTGACCGCGCGGCTCGGGATCGGCGAGGCGCAGCACCACGCCGTCGCCCTGACCATGGGCGGGGCGGCCGGCGTCGCGGCGGCCACCGAACTCACCCTGCTGCTGTACCGCAGGCTGCGCGTGCCCGCCGTGCGCCGGGCGAGCGGCCGCAGCGACCGGGCGGTGCTGCCGCTGCTCGCGCTCGTCCTGCTCGCCGGGCTGACCGCGACCGCCTCCTCCGTGACCGACCCCTACGACTACCGGCTCGGGGTCGCCGTGTGGTTCCGCAGCCTGTTCACCCTCGGCCCCGACGTGGCGGCCATGGCGCACGCGCCGCTCGTCTACCAGTGCCACGCCCTGCTGGCCCTCGCGTTGTTCGCCCTGTGGCCGTTCAGCCGCCTGGTGCACGCCTTCGCCGTACCGCTGGGCTACGCGGCCCGCCCCTACGTCGTCTACCGCTCCCGGGGCGGGGCCGTGCGGCACCGCCGTGCCTCGCCGGTCCCGGTCGCCCGGGGCGTGGCGGTGAGGGCCGAGGAGTAGACGCCGGCCGCACGGCCGGCGCCCGGACTCAGAGGGTGCCGTCCGTGTTGACGGGGCCGACCTGAAAGATGCCGGAGCAGACCTTCCAGGCGGCCGGGACGAGGACCGCGGTGCGCGACGCCGGCGGATAGACGCGCAGGTAGCTGCCGGTGGCCCGGCAGGGGCCGCCGACGGGGCCGTTGGTGGTGCGGATGACCGCGGTGGCGGAGTGCGCGGGGGCCAGGGTGACGGTCGCGTACGACCGCCCGGAGTGAACGGCCGCCGGGCCGATCTGGCGGTGCGCGGTGTCGAGGACGCTCACCCCCGGGTAGCCGCGCAGCGCACAGCTGGTGGTGCTCGTGTTGGTGAAGGCGATCGGCCAGTACAGCGAACCGGCCGCGCCCTCCTTGCGCCCCATGGACAGGTACAGGTCGCTCGCGGCGCAGGTGCGCGGGCTGCTCGCGCCGTGCGCCGACGCCGTGGCGGCCCATGCGGTGGTCGCGGCCGTACCGCCCAGGACTGCGGCGGTCAGCGCGGCGATCGTGGCTCGTCGGGAGACTTTCCGAACAGGGAGAGACATGGCGAAAACCGCCCCCATCAGGTGAATGGGCGAAAGTCTGTCACTCTTTTGGATGCACACCGGGCCGGAAAAGTTGTGCCGGAGAAACCCGGCGGCCCGGCCCTCAGCCGAGTTGCCGCGCGAACGCCTGGTATGCCCGGTCGTCGAAGAGCACGAAGCGCACCTCTTCGACCGCCGTCGGGGTGGCGCGCACGGTGTCCACCGCGATACGGGCCGCGTCCTCCACGGGCCACCGGTACACGCCGGTGGAGATCGCCGGGAAGGCGACCGTGCGCGCGCCCAGTTCGTCGGCCACGCGGAGGGCCTCGCGGTGGCAGGAGGCGAGGAGGCCGGAGCGGTCCTCGGTGGCGGACCAGACGGGGCCGACGGTGTGGACGACCCAGCGGGCGTCCAGGTCGCCCGCCGTGGTCGCGACGGCCTGGCCCGTGGGCAGGCCCTTGCCGTACCGCGAGGCGCGCAGCTCGCGGCACTCCGCCAGGATCGCGGGGCCGCCGCGGCGGTGGATGGCGCCGTCCACGCCTCCGCCGCCGAGCAGGGAGGAGTTGGCCGCGTTGACGATCGCGTCGGCGCTCTGCCGGGTGATGTCGCCCTGGACGAGGGTGATGGCCGTCATGCCTGCCTCAGCCTCCTCCACACGGCCTTCGCCGCGTTGTGCCCCGACATGCCGTGCACGCCGGGTCCCGGCGGGGTGGCCGAGGAGCAGATGAAGACGGCGGGATGCGGCGTGTGGTAGGGGAACGCGGTCAGCCGGGGGCGCAGCAGGAGCTGGAGTCCGGACACGGCGCCGCAGGCGATGTCGCCACCGACGTAGTTGGCGTTGTGCGCGGCCATCTCGGCGGGACCCGCGGTGGCGCGGGCCAGGACACGGTCGCGGAAGCCGGGGGCGAAGCGCTCCAGCTGGCGTTCGATGGCGTCGGTGAGGTCGCCCTGCCAGCCGTTCGGGACGTGGCCGTACGCCCAGAAGACGTGCTTGCCCTCGGGGGCCCGGGAGGGGTCGGCGACGCTGGGCTGCACGGTGATCATGAACGGCCGGTCGGGGGCGCGGCCCTCGCGGGAGGCGGCGCGCAGGGCGGTGCCGATCTCGGCCCGGCTCGCGCCGATCTGGACCGTGCCGGCGACGCGGGCCTCGGGGGCGGTCCAGGGCACCGGGCCGTCCAGCGCGTAGTCGACCTTGAAGACGCCGGGGCCGTAGCGGTAGCCGTCGTAGTAGCCGCCGAAGCCGGCGATCCGGGCGAGGGCGGCCGGCGAGGTGTCGAAGACGTACGCGCGCGCGGGCGGCAGGTCGTCCAGCCGCTTGACCTCGTAGTCGGTGTGCACCGCGCCGCCGAGGTCCTTCAGGTAGCCGGCGAGGGCGTCGGAGATCGCCTGGGAGCCGCCGCGGGCCACGGGCCAGCCGCGGGCGTGCGCGGACAGCGCGAAGACCAGGCCGACGGCGCCCGTGGCGAAGCCGTTCAGCGGGGCCATCACGTGGGCGACCAGGCCGGAGAAGAGGGCCTTGACCCGCTCGTCGCGGAACCGGCGCATCAGCAGGGTGGACGGCGGGAGTCCGGCCAGGCCGAAGCGGGCCAGGGTGACCGGGTCGCGCGGGAGCGCGGTCAGCGGCAGGGACATGAAGTCCCGGGCCAGGGTGTCCCACTTCGGCAGGAACGGCTCGACCAGCCGGCGGTAGGCGCCCGCGTCGCGCGGCCCGAAGGACGCGGCCGTCTCGGCGACGGACCGGGCCAGCACGGCCGCGGTGCCGTCCAGGAAGGGGTGCGCCATGGGCAGCTCGGCGTGCAGCCACTCCAGTCCGTACCGCTCCAGGGGCAGGGCGCGGAACGCGGGCGAGTTGATGCCGAGGGGGTGGGCGGCCGAGCAGGGGTCGTGCCGGAAGCCCGGGAGGGTCAGCTCCTCGGTGCGGGCGCCGCCGCCGACCGTGGGCCGCGCCTCGAACAGGGCGACGGAGAAGCCCCGCCGGGCCAGCTCCACCGCAGCGGTCAGTCCGTTCGGCCCCGCACCCACCACGACCGCATCGAGCATCGACGGCACCTTCGGACCCCTTCGTCAGCCGATGGCCACTCGGGGTCAGGATATGCCGGGGGACGCTCGTCTCCCGGGCGGGGTGGCGGCTCAGCCGGCCGTGCGCAGGAGTTCCGCGACGCGGCGGGCCGTGCCGGCGTCGCGGGCCGCGGTGAACGGCAGCGCGTTGGAGCCGGTCACCCGGAACGGCTCGCCCGTCAGGGTCAGGTGGGCGCCGCCCGCCTCCTCGACCAGCAGCAGGCCCGCCGCGTGGTCCCAGGCGGCCTCCCAGGAGAACGCGACCGCGTCCAGCTCGCCCCGGGCGACGGCGAGGTATTCCAGGCCGGCCGAGCCGCAGGGGCGCGGGGCCAGGCCGTCGGTCCACAGGGCCCGCAGCGCCCGCTTCTGGTCGTCGGTCGTGAAGTCCGGGTGGGAGGTGGCGACGGCCAGGTCCCGGCCGGGCGCGGGCGGCCCCGCGAACAGCCGCCGCCCGTCGAGGAAGGCGCCCCGGCCGCGCAGGGCCGTGGCGAACTCGTTCCGGGCGGGGGCGTACGTCCAGGAGGCCAGGAGGACGCCCCGGTGGGCGAGCGCGACGAGGGTGCAGAAGCCGTCGTCGCCGTGCACGAACTGGCGGGTGCCGTCGACCGGGTCGACGATCCACACGGGCGTGTCGCCCTGGATCGCCTCGTACGTCGCCGGGTCGGCGTGCACCGCCTCCTCGCCGACCACCAGCGAGCCGGGCAGCAGGGCGCCGAGGTCCTCGGTGAGCCGCCGCTCCGCGAGCCGGTCGGCGTCCGTCACCAGGTCGTGCGGTCCGCTCTTGCGGTCCACCTCGTGTGCGGCCAGGCGCCGGAAGCGGGGCAGGATCTCGGCCGCGGCCGCCTGGCGGACCGCCTCTTCCACGTCGGCCGAGCGGCGGGCGAGAAACTCGTCGATGGTTTCCGTCTCTTCGATCATGCCTCCATGAGATCACGCGCCACTGACAATCCACGCCGGGGTGGTGGATGCCGGGTGGAATCGGGATGAAGAGCGGGTGCCGCCGAACCGCCGCGCCCCAGCGGCCTCAGCGGCCTCAGCGGCCCACCGCGTACCCCTGCATGCCGCGCGGGTTGGCCGCGGCCGACAGGACGCCGGTCTCCGGGTCGCGGGCGACCGCGCACAGCCGGCCCTCCGACCAGGCGGGGCCGACCGTGACGTCGTGGCCGCGCCGGCGCAGCTCCTCGACCACCTCCGGGTCGGTGCGGGACTCCACGGTCACGCTGCCGGGGCGGCGGCCGCGCGGGTAGAAGGAGCTGGGGAAGCTGTCGTTGTGCCAGTTGGGCGCGTCGACGGCGCCCTGCAGGTCGAGGCCGCCGCGGACCGGGGCGCGCAGCGCGGCGGCGAGGAAGAAGTGCAGCTGCCACTGGTCCTGCTGGTCACCGCCGGGCGTGCCGAAGGCGAGGACGGGGATCCCGTCGCGCAGGGCCAGGGACGGGGTGAGGGTGGTGCGGGGGCGGCGGCCGGGGGTGAGGGAGTTCGGCAGGCCCTCCTCCAGCCAGGTCATCTGCAGCCGGGTGCCGAGCGGGAAGCCCAGCTCGGGCACCACCGGGTTGGACTGCAGCCAGCCGCCGCTGGGCGTGGCCGCGACCATGTTGCCCCAGCGGTCGACGACGTCCAGGTGGCAGGTGTCGCCGCGGGTGCCGCCGTCGGCGGCCACCCGGGGCTCGTTCGCGGTCTGGGCGGCCACCGGCTCGGCGACCGTGGGCTCGCCCGCGCCCATGGGGTCGAAGCGGCGGTCGGCGCCGATGTCCACGCGCGCGCGTGCCTGTGCGGCCAGGCGCGGGACGCGTCCGCCGGGGCTGCCGGGGCGCAGTTCGCAGGAGGCCTCGGCGCCGACGAGGGCGCGCCGGCCGGCGTTGTAGCCGTCCGACAGCAGCTCGGCGAGGGGCACCTCGGCGGCGTCGCCGTACCAGGCCTCCCGGTCGGCGATGGCGAGCTTGCAGCCCTCGACGAGCAGGTGGACGTAGTCGGCCGAGCCGTACGCGGGCAGCTCGGGCGGGAGCAGGGCCAGCTGCTGGAGGAGGACGGGTCCCTGGCTCCACGGGCCGGCCTTGCACACGGTCCAGCCGTTCCAGTCGTACGTCGCCGGCGTCTCGTAGGTCGCCGACCAGCCCGCGAGGTCGGCCTCGGTGAGCGTGCCGGTGTGCCGTTCCCCGCTGGTGTCGAGGGTGGGCCGGCGGGACTGCCGTACCAGGGCCTCGGCGATGAAGCCCGAGCGCCACACCTCGCGCGCGGCGTCGATCCGCGCCTCCCGGTCGCCGGCCCGGGCGGTCTCGGCCAGCAGCCGCTTCCAGGTGGCGGCGAGGGCGGGGTTGCGCAGCAGCTGACCGGGGCGGGGTGCCTTCCCGCCGGGCAGGTACAGCTCGGCCGACGAGGTCCACTCGGTCTCGAACAGCTTCCGCACGCTCTCCACGGTCGCGCCGACGTTCTCCACGGGCGCGTGCCCGTGCTCGGCGTACCCGATGGCGTACGTCAGGACGTCCTCGAGGGACTTGGTGCCGTGGTCGCGCAGGAGCAGCAGCCATGCGTCGAAGGCGCCGGGGACGGCGGCGGCGAGCGGTCCGGTGCCGGGGACGAGGTCCAGGCCGAGTCCCCGGTAGTGCGCGACGGTGGCGCCGGCCGGGGCCACGCCCTGCCCGCACAGCACGCGCACCGGGCCGGCGGCCGGGGCGAGCAGCATCGGCACCTCGCCGGCGGGGCCGTTGAGGTGCGGCTCCACCACGTGCAGCACGAACGCGCCGGCCACGGCCGCGTCGAAGGCGTTGCCGCCGGCCTCCAGCACCGCCATCGCCGACTGGGAGGCGAGCCAGTGCGTGGAGGACACCATGCCGAAGGTGCCTTGCAGGGTGGGGCGGGTGGTGAACCGCATCTCTCACCTCGCTGTTCGCATGCCGCTCCGGTCGGCACGATCAGGCAGCAGGGTACCGAGGCGCGGTCGCGGGCGGCAGCGTGCCCGCGACCGCGGGCCGTTCAGGGGTTGCCGGTGACGTGGAAGCCGGCGCCGAAGACACCGGGGTGTGCGGTGTCGCGCGCCCGCAGGTCGGCGAGGATGTTCGCCGAGCTGGTGTAGACGAAGGGGGGAAGGCCCAGGACCCTGGCCTTGGTGATGCCGGCCCAGGGGCCCGCCGCCTGGAACCCGTTCGCGGACGACGGGTAGGCGCTGCCGGGCACGTGCCAGATCGCCGGGCCGCCCGAGTCGCCGGCCTGGTGTCCCGCCCAGGACTGGTAGACGCCCTTGTCGTTGTCGGTGATGCGTCCGTAGAGGACGCCGAGCTGACCGGACACCACCAGCTCGTTGTCGTTGTTCAGGGCGGCGCCGAGGAGGCGTTCGCTGTCCAGGGGCGGATTCAGGGCGTTGGGGCTCGGTTGCCCGCCGGGCACCTTCAGCTCGTCCGTTTCCTTCAGGTACGGGCCCTGCGAGGAGAGCGTCACCGCCGGCACCAGCTCGATGATCATGTAGTCCTTGGTGGGGTGTCCCACCGTCGAGCCTTCCGGATCCTTGAAGTACCGCACGTGCCCGATGGGCCCGAATCCCACGTCGGCGCGGTCGTAGACCGGTGCGACGTCCTCGGGGATCTCCCGGTCCGCGTACGTGTGGGTGGGGTCGCTGAGGCAGTGCCCCGCCGAGATGGCGATCTTCCGGCCGTACTCGTCGTCGCCGACCGCGCCGAGGGTGCAGAACTCGTCGGGAGTGTCCGGGGCGAAGGTGATCTGCATCCCGTTGAAGACACGCTTGCCCGAGGCGGCCTGCGCACCGGCCGCCCCCGTGACGCCGGTGAGGGCCAGGAGGACACCCAGCACACCGGCGAGCGCGCCCAGGCTTTTTCGTCTGCGCATGTGTACGTCCCTTTTTCGGAGGTCGAAAGCTCGCGGATCAGGAGCGGGACGAGGTTAGGAGCGGCCGGTGAAATCGCCGTGAAACGAGGTGCGTCGAGGTGGGAACACCACGGCCGGCCGCGGCGTTGATCTCGTGCGGCAGAAAGGGAGGCACGGGCGTGCACGGTGAGTACAAGGTGCCCGGCGGCAAGCTGGTCGTCGTGGACGTCGAGGCCGAGGACGGCGTGCTGCGCCACGTGCGCGTGGCGGGCGACTTCTTCCTGGAGCCGGACGAGGCGCTCGACGCGGTGAACCGTGCGCTGGAAGGCGCCCCGGCGGACCTGGACGCGACGGGGCTGGCCGCGCGGATCGAGGCGGCGCTGCCCGCGGGGACGGTGATGTACGGCCTGACGGCCGAGGGCGTCGGGATCGCGGTGCGCCGCGCGCTGGCGCACGCCACGGACTGGACCGACTACGACTGGCAGCTGATCCACGAGGGCCCGCAGTCCCCCGCCCTGCACATGGCCCTGGACGAGGTGCTGACCGCCGAGGTCGCGGCGGGCCGGCGGCCGCCCACGCTGCGCGTGTGGGAGTGGGGTTCCCCGGCGGTGATCATCGGCAGCTTCCAGTCCCTGCGCAACGAGGTGGACCCCGAGGGCGCCGCGCGGCACGGCATCGAGGTCGTGCGCCGGATCTCCGGCGGCGGCGCCATGTTCGTCGAGCCCGGCAACACGATCACCTACTCGCTGTCGGTGCCGGAGTCGCTCGTGCAGGGCCTGTCCTTCCAGGACAGCTACGCCTACCTGGACGACTGGGTGCTCGGCGCCCTCGGCGACATGGGCATCCGCGCCTGGTACCAGCCGCTGAACGACATCGCCACCGACCAGGGCAAGATCGCGGGCGCGGCGCAGAAGCGGATCGTCGGGCCGGGCGGCGGCCCCGGCGCCGTGCTGCACCACGTGACCATGTCGTACGACATCGACGCCGACAAGATGGTCGAGGTGCTGCGGATCGGGCGGGAGAAGCTGTCCGACAAGGGCACGAGCAGCGCGAAGAAGCGGGTCGACCCGCTGCGGCGGCAGACCGGGCTGGCGCGCGAGGCGGTCATCGACCGGATGATCGAGTCGTTCCGCGCCCGGTACGGACTCAGCCACGGCGAGGTCACCGGCGAGGAGCTGGCCCGCGCGCAGGAGCTGGCGCGGGGCAAGTTCACGTCCCCGGAGTGGACCGCGCGCGTGCCGTGACCCGGGCACGGCCGGGCCCCGGTTCAGCAACGGGTCAAGGGCTGCCCAGGCGCCGGCCAAACGGTCGTACGAGTTCCGTGTACGTCCGGCCCGCCGTCCCGACATAGCCGGATTCGCCCCGGCGCCCCCCGGCTACCGTGGTCGAGCCCGATTTCCGGCCACGCGAACCACGGGGAAGAGGTGACGGCGGTGGGGGCGCCGATACGTTCACGCCTGCTCGAACTGGACGAGCCGGATCCACCGGGGCGGGAGCTGCCGGACGGCCCGGTGCCCCGGCAGGTGCCGGGGCCCCGCCGTTCGACGCTCCTGGACCTCGCGGAGGCCGCGCCTCCCCCGCCGCCGGCCGCGGACGGCCGGGCCCGCCCCAGGCCGGGGGTGCCCGCCTACCACACGCCGGTGTGCGTACCGGCGCACCCGCGGTCCGTCGCGGCGACGGGTCCGGACGGCCGGCCGGCGCGCGTGCCGTTCGTCGTCGTCGAACTGTTCGCCCACCCCGGGCACGGCACCGTGGCCTTCGCCTTCAGCACGCCCGCGAAGCTGGCGGCGGCGCTGGGCGGGGCGCAGCCCTGGGTCGCCGCCTCGATCGGCCCGCTGGCGGAGAGCCTCGCCGAACAGGGCGCCGGTGTGCTGCTCGATCCGCGGGTCGCGCCCGGCGCGTCCAACTGGCGGCCGGCCGACGTGGCCGCCTACGCCCGGGAGGCCGGCCGGTGAGCGACTTCAAGGCGGTCTACGACGACCTGACCGCGATGGCGAAGACGTTCCACGAGCAGGCCGGCGACTACCGCAAGCTGCACGCGGACGTGGCCCCGCCCGTCGTGAGCGGCGGCGACCCCGGGCTCGACGCGGCGATCAAGGAGGTCGCGGACCTCATCGTCGCCCTGCACCTCGGCATGGCCGACCGGATGGACGACCACGGGGACAAGGTCGCCTACGCGCGGGACTCCTTCCACCGGCACGACGTGGACGTGCACGGCGTCTTCGAGGACCTGATGGCGGGTGAGGGCTGATGGGCGACAGCTGGGTCGGCGGCGACATCGGCGGGCTGCGCACGATGGCCGAGACGTACAAGAACGCCAAGGGCAAGCTGGACGACGTGGTCGAGCCGCTCGGCGGCGCCGTGGAGAAGCTGGTCGGCGACGCGGGCTGGAAGGGCGAGGCGGCCGAGGCCTTCCGGGCACGGTGGATCGAGGACGCGCTGGCGGCCGGCGGCCTGGCCGAACTGGTGCACGCGGTGGGCGAGGTCATCGAGAAGCTCGCCGGCGCGCTGTCCACCTGCGAGACGTCCCTGCAGAACGCGGAGCACGTCGCGGCCCGCAAGGGAGTGGCCACGGACGCCCAGGGCGCGCCGCTGCCCGTCATGACGGCGAGCCCGCCGAGCGCGGACGACCGGAAGACCCTCTCGGCGATGAACGAGTACGCCACCGCGCGCACGGAGATCCTGCACACCGCCCAGCACGCGCGGCTGGTGGCGGCGCAGCGGTTGCAGAGCCTGTACGCCCAGGTGACGGCCGAGGACGACGCGGTGTCCAAGGGGGACAAGGTCACCCTGGCCGACGCGCTGCGCTGCCTGTACGCCTACGACGCCGAGGACGCGCGGGCCTCCGGCGACAAGGCCCGCGGGCTGATCGACGACGCCAGGCGCGAGGCGCAGACCGCCAAGAAGGAACTGCGCGCCGAGCGCAAGGCGTTCCAGAAGGCCGGCCGGGCACTGCCCAAGGACTGGCCCGCCAAGAGCGCCTACCGGGACGCGGTCGCCCGGGTGGACTCCCTGGAGAGCGACATCGCCCGCGCCGACCACGGCAGCACCAGCCTGCCCTACGACCGCGCCCTGAACGTCAAGCTGGCCGACGCGGCGGACGCGCTGCGGCTGGGCAAGGGCCTCGATGCACTCCCGGACTTCCTGAAGGAGGTGCCGGTCCTGGACGTCGCCGCGGCCGGTGCCTGCGGCCTCCTGGAGGCCTCCGAGGACCACGACAAGGGCTGGTCCTGGCAGCACTCGGTCGCCGTCGACGGCGGTGCGAACCTCGCTGGGCTGGCCGCGGGAGTGGCCGTCACGGCAGGTGTCGTGGCCGCCGCGCCCTTCGAGCTGACCGCGGGCGCCGTCGCGGTCGTCGGTGTCGGGGCGACCATCGCCACGACCGGCATCATCGACCACTCGCTGCACGAGCACTGGAGCGAGGACATCCACGACCACGGTGTGGTCGGCGGAGTGCTGCACGGGACGGGTCACGTCCTGTCAGAGACCGGGGGCGACTTCGAACGGCTGGGGAAGGATGTCTGGCATGGCGTCACGAGCATCTTCTGAGGCGCCGTCGGCCGGGACCCCGGTACCCGTCCCCTCGCTGCCGGGCCTGGGCACCACCTGGTACCGGCGCGGCACCCGCTACTGGCTGCGTCGCGCCTGGACGACGGTCGTCATGCTCCTCGCCGTCGGCATGCTGTGCTTCATGGCGCTCGCCTTCTACTCCGGGTTCCGCAGCGAGATGCCGCCCGCCGTGCGCACCGTGTGCGACGCGGCCCAGGTCGCGGGGTCCTGTGTGACCGTGGCCTGGGGATGGGTGGTGCAGCGCCGGGACCATCGCCGGAAACTGCTGGACCCGCCCACTCCGGCGGAGTTCCGCCGCGCCAGGCGGGCGGAGGTGCGACGCTCCGGCCGGTTCGCCTACGCCGGCCGCGGGCTGCTCGTCCTCGCCGCACCCGTGCTGCCCGCGTTCGCCGCCTGGTGCGTCGGCTGGTTCGCCGCCGCGCTCACCGTCCGCGAGTACCCCAGCGAGGTCGGCGCCCGGCGCTGGCTCGAGGCACATACCGGGCAGAGCGGTACGTCGTGAACGCGGTGCCGTGATCGCCCGGGCACGCAGCGAGTTGACCCTTCCGCCCCACAGGGTCTCGTGCGACACTGCCGTTCCCGTCCACCATGCGGACCCCTTCCGCACCCCCTCCCCCACGAGAAGTGCGCCGTGCGTTCTCTTCCTCTGCCGCTCGCCCTCACCGCGCGCCTGACGCCGGTCGCCGTGCTCGCCTGCGCGGGCTGGGCGCTGTCTTCGGGACCCGCCGCACCATCCGCCGCCGACCACCGGCCGGACCGGCAGCAGACGCCGACCCAGGCGCCCTCCGCCCCGTCCTCCACCGCGGCGCCGAAGTCGTACACCGCCGCGCCCGCCCCGTGCACCAGCGTGCCCGTGGCCACCGTCAAGTCGCTGGTGCCCGGGGCGAAGACGGCGGGCAAGGAGATCCCGTCGACCGACGCCAAGCTGCGCCGCACCTGCTCCTGGAACGCCCTGCAGGGCTACGACTACCGCTGGCTCGACGTGTCCTTCGAGGTCGCGGCGTCGGACCAGGAGGCGAAGAAGGAGTACGACCAGCGCGTCACCGAGAAGAGCGGCGGCGGGACCGTGCCCGGGCTCGGGGACGCCGGCTACTCGGTGGTGAACCTGACCACGGAGGACAAGCAGCAGACCCGCGAGGGCGTGGTGCTGGCCCGGGTCTCCAACGCGCTCGTCGTCGTCACCTACAACGGCAGCGACTTCGAGACGAAGAAGGCCCCGAGCACGGACGAGATCAACAAGGGCGCCATCAAGGCGGCCAAGGGCGCCGTCGCCGCCCTGGCTTCCGCCGGGTGAGAGGCGGCGACGGCGCGCGGCTCGCTCAGGCCGGCTCCGGCTCCCTCCGCCCGGTCAGCAGCGTCAGCGCCAGGTACAGCGCCAGCGAGGTCCCGAGGCCCACGGCCCAGCCGTAGTCGGCGAGGGGCTCGAGGGCCGGGACGGGGCGGCCGTCGATCAGGGGGTGGAAGTCCGCGCCGCCGATCGCGAGGATGCCGCCCACCAGGAACGCGGCCACCGCCCGCCAGTTCCAGCCGCCCGTGTACCAGTAGCGGCCGCCCGTGCGGTACAGGTCGGCCAGGTGCAGGCGGGTGCGGCGCACCACCCAGTAGTCGGCGACGAGGATGCCCGCGACCGTGCCGAGCAGGCCGCCGACCAGGCCGAGCCAGGTGAAGATGTAGCCCTGCGGGTCGGAGTACAGCTTCCACGGGAAGATCAGCACGGCGAGCACGGCGGTGATCAGGGCGCCGGTGCGGAAACTCACCTTGCGCGGCGCGACGTTGGAGAAGTCGAAGGCCGGGGAGACCAGGTTGGCCGCGATGTTCACGGACAGGGTCGCGACCAGTACGGTGACGAGCGCGTAGAGCAGGCCGACCACGTTGTCCGTCTTCGCCGCCAGTTGCACCGGGTCCCAGACCGGCTTGCCGTACACCGCCTGGGAGCCGGAGGTGACCAGCACCGACAGGAACGCGAACAGGGTCATGGTGGTCGGCAGGCCGAGTGCCTGGCCCCAGGTCTGCGCCCGCTGGCTCCTGCCGTAGCGGGTGAAGTCGGGGATGTTCAGCGACAGCGTGGACCAGAAGCCGATCATACCCATGAGGGAGGGCCAGAACAGCTTCCAGAAGTCGCCGCCCCAGCCCAGCCGGGACGGCTGGTCGAACAGCGGGCCGACCCCGCCCGCCTTGCTGCTCATCCACCACAGCATCACGAACGCGCCGACGAGCACGAACGGCGCCGCCCAGTTCTCGAAGCGGCGGATGGTCTCCATGCCCCGGTGGATGATGGCGACCTGGATGACCCAGAAGATGGCGAACGACAGCCACATGGTCCAGGCGTGGCCGCCGACGGGCGAGGCGTTCGACCAGCCGCTCCCGATCAGCTTCCCGGCGAGGAAGTAGATGGCCTCGCCGCCGATCCAGGTCTGGATGCCGAACCAGCCGCACGCCACCAGCGCCCTTACGACGGCGGGCAGGTTGGCGCCGCGCACCCCGAAGGAGGCGCGGGCGAAGACCGGGAACGGGATGCCGTACTTCGGTCCCGCGTGCCCGGTGAGCAGCATCGGGACCAGCACGACGAGGTTGGCGAGGGCAATGGTGAACACCGCCTGCTTCCAGTCCATCCCGACGGCGATGAGGCCGGAGGCCAGCGTCCAGGAGGCCGTGTTGTGGGCCATGCCGACCCACAGCGCGGAGAAGTTGTACGTCGTCCAGGTGCGCCCCGCCACGGGGACCGGGAGCAGGTCGGCGTTGGCGTAGGGGCCGCTGGGCTGCGGCGCACCGGGGGCGATCTCCACCCGGCCGTCGGCGAGGGTGACTTGGGAGGTCGGTGGTATGGCGGTGGGGGCGGTGTCGGTCATGGGGCAGGCCAATCGGGTGAGGCGGGCGGGGAGAGGCCGTGCGGGCACACGCCCCTCCCCGGGGGAGCGGGGAGGGGTGACCAGGGTGTGTGGGGGGTGGGAGGGGCGAGAAAGGTGCTGCGGGGTCAGGCCTCGAGGGCGGGGATCACCTTCGTGCCGTAGGCGTCGATGGTGGCCTCCTGCGCGTCGTGCATGTCGTACACCGCGAACTGGTCCACGCCCAGCTCGCGCAGCGCGGTCAGCTTCTCGACGTGTTTCTCGGCCGGGCCGATCAGGCAGAACCGGTCCACGATCTCGTCGGGCACGAACCGGGTGTCGGGGTTGCCGCTGCGGCCGTGGTGGGCGTAGTCGTAGCCCTGGCGGGACTTGATGTAGTCGGTGAGTTCGTCGGGGACCTGGGCGGAGTGCTCGCCGTACTTGGCGACGAGGTCGGCGACGTGGTTGCCGACCATGCCGCCGAACCAGCGGCACTGCTCGCGGGCGTGGGCGAGCGCCTCGGGCGAGTCGTCCTCGGTGACGTAGGCGGGGGCCGCCACGCAGACCGTGACCTCGGACGGGTCGCGTCCGGCGGCCGCGGCCGCGTCCTTGACGGCCTTCACCATGTACTCGGTCAGGTAGAGGTCGGCGAGCTGGAGGATGAAGCCGTCGGCCTCCTCACCGGCCATCTTCAGCGCCTTCGGCCCGTACGCGGCCATCCAGACGGGAAGTTCGGCACCGGGCCGGACCCAGGGGAACCGGATCTTCGTGCCGCCGAGGTCGGCCTCGTCGCCCCGGCCGAGGGCGCGGATGACCTTCATGGCCTCGCTGATCCGGGCGAGGGTGTTGGGTTTGCGGCCCGCCACCCGCATCGCGGAGTCACCGCGGCCGATGCCGCACACCGTGCGGTTGCCGAACATGTCGTTGAGGGTGGCGAAGGTGGAGGCGGTCACCTCCCAGGTGCGGGTGCCCGGGTTGGTGACCATCGGGCCGACCTTGAGCTTCGTGGTGTTGGCCAGGATCTGGCTGTAGATCACGAACGGCTCCTGCCACAGCACGGCGGAGTCGAAGGTCCAGCCGTAGCGGAAGCCGTTGCGCTCGGCGCGTTTCATCAGGCTGACGACGCGGGAGGCCGGGGGGTCGGTCTGCAGGACGAGTCCGAAGTCCATGGGGCGCCACTCCTAGCTGAGGTACTGGCAGGTGGAGCGCGGGGTGAAGACGCCGTGGCCGGCGTGTCCGGTGTACTCCCGCCGGTCGATGACGAGTTCGCCGCGCGAGAGGACGGTCTCGACCCGGCCGGTGGTGCGCCGGCCCTCGTACGCCGAGTAGTCGACGTTCATGTGGTGGGTCTCGGCGGACATCACCTGCTCGGCGTGCGGGTCGTAGACGACGACGTCGGCGTCGGCGCCCGGGGCGATGGTGCCCTTCTTCGGGTACAGGCCGAACATGCGGGCCGGGGTGGCGCAGGCGATCTCGATCCAGCGGCGCCGGGAGATGCGCCCGTCGACGACGGCCTGGTGGAGCAGGTCCATGCGGTTCTCCACCCCCGGCAGGCCGTTGGGGATCTTCGAGAAGTCGCCGCGGCCCAGTTCCTTCTGCCCGGTGAAGCAGAACGGGCAGTGGTCGGTGGAGACGACCTGCAGGTCGTTCGTCCGGAGGCCCTGCCACAGCTTGGCCTGGTGTTCGCGCGGCCGAAGCGGCGTGCTGCACACGTACTTCGCGCCCTCGAAGTCCGGCTCGGCGAGGTTGTCGGTGGACAGGAACAGGTACTGCGGGCAGGTCTCGCCGAAGACGTTCAGCCCCTCGTCGCGCGCCCGCGCCAGTTCGGCCACGGCCTCCATGGCGGAGACGTGCACCACGTACAGGGGCGCGCCCGCGACCTGGGCGAGCCGGATGGCGCGGTGGGTGGCCTCGGCCTCCAGCAGGGCCTTGCGGACCTCGCCGTGGTAGCGGGGATCGGTCTCGCCGCGGGCCAGCGCCTGCTCGACCAGGACGTCGATGGCGATGCCGTTCTCGGCGTGCATCATGATCAGGCCGCCGTTCTCGGCGGCGCGCTGCATGGCCCGCAGGATCTGGCCGTCGTCGGAGTAGAACACCCCCGGGTACGCCATGAACTGCTTGAAGGACGTCACGCCCTCCTCGACCAGCAGGTCCATCTCCTTGAGCGTCTCCGGGTTCACGTCGGAGACGATCATGTGGAAGGCGTAGTCGATCGCGCAGTTGCCCTCGGCCTTGGCGTGCCAGGCGTCCAGGCCGTCGCGCAGGGAGCCGCCGACGTTCTGGATGGCGAAGTCGACGATCGTCGTCGTACCGCCCCAGGCGGCGGCGCGGGTGCCGGTCTCGAAGGTGTCGGCGGCCGTGGTGCCGCCGAAGGGCATCTCCATGTGGGTGTGGCCGTCGACGCCGCCGGGGATGACGTACTTCCCGGTCGCGTCGATCACCCGGTCGGCGGTGAACGCCCCCGCGGCCGGGGTGCCGGAGGCGGCGAGGGCGGCGATGCGGCCGTCCTCGATCAGGACGTCGGCGTGGAGCTCGTCGGACGCGGTGATGACGAGCCCCCCGCGGACGACGGTACGGCTGCTCATGGTCCCTCTCCTCCCAGGGTGGCCAGGGTGAACGGTGCGGCGGTCAGGGCGCGGTCAGCGGCTCGTAGGCCCCCGGCGCCCGGTCGCGGTAGAACTGCCAGCGGTCGCGGACCTCGCGGAGTTTCGCCAGGTCGAGGTCGCGGACGACGAGTTCGGTCTCCTTGTCGCTCGCCACCTCGCCGACGAACCGGGCCTCCGGGTCCACGAAGTAGGTGGTGCCGTAGAAGTCGTTGTCGCCCAGGTCCTCCACGCCGACCCGGTTGATCGCCCCGACGAAGTACTCGTTGGCGACGGCCGCCGCCGGCTGCTCCAGCTGCCACAGGTAGCGGGACAGGCCGCGCGAGGTGGCCGACGGGTTGAAGACGATCTCGGCGCCGGCCAGGCCCAGGGCCCGCCAGCCCTCCGGGAAGTGGCGGTCGTAGCAGATGTAGACGCCGATCCGCCCGGCGGCGGTGTCGAAGACGGGCCAGCCGCTGTTGCCCGGGCGGAAGTAGAACTTCTCCCAGAACCCCTGGACTTGGGGGATGTGGGTCTTGCGGTACTTGCCGAGGTAGGAGCCGTCCGCGTCGATCACCGCGGCGGTGTTGTAGAGGACGCCCGGCTGCTCCTCCTCGTACATCGGCAGGACGAGCACGATGCCCAGTTCGCGGGCGAGGGACTGGAAGCGCCGGACGGTCGGGCCGTCCGGGATCCGCTCGGCGTACTCGTAGAACGCCTTGTCCTGGACCTGGCAGAAGTAGGGGCCGTAGAACAGCTCCTGGAAGCAGAGGACTTGGGCGCCCTGCGCGGCCGCGTCGCGGGCCGCCTGCTCGTGGACCTGGATCATGGACTCCTTGTCGCCGGTCCAGGCGGTCTGGAAGAGGGCGGCACGGATCACTCGGCTCATCGGGACCTCCGGTCGCTCGGTGTACGGCGAGACTAGGAAGCCCGGACGGCCGGTTTGAGGTGCAGCGTGTCACGTCCGCGGGCGGTCGGCGTGCCACCGTGTCACGTGTTCGCAGACCCATGTTTCACCGCCGTTTTCCCAGGTCATGGCATGTTTCAGCGTTGTTGCGCGTCGTGCGCGAGGAGCGCGATGTGCACCGAGGCCGCCTGCTCGAAGTCGTCGAGGTCGACGCCCAGCCGGGTCTGTATCGCCTCCAGGCGCCGGTAGAGGGCGGGTCGCGAGACGTGGTGGAGCTGGGCGGTGCGGGACTTGTTGCGGCCGGTGGCCAGGTAGGTGCGCAGGACGCCCAGCAGCTCCTGGTCCGCGCCGCGCAGCAGCCCGTCCAGTTCCCGCTCGGCGAAGGACTGCACCTGCGGGTCGTCGCGCAGCAGCCGGACGAGGCCGCGCAGGTGGACGTCCCGGAGCCGGACCACGGCCGGCAGGTCGAGGGCGGCCGAGGAGCCGGCGACCGCGTCCGCGACGTGCTGGGCCTCGCGCAGCCCGGCGGGTACGTCCTCCCAGGCGGTGCGGGCGTCGGCGGCCGCCACGACGGCCGGGGACCCGGCGCGCAGCCGGGCCGCGAAGTGGGCGGTGAGGGTCTCGGCGTCCTGGTCGCGGGCGAGGCTGAGCAGCACGGCGGCGGCGCCCTCGGCGAGTTCGGCGGCGATCCCGGACATCCCCAGCAGGCGCAGCAACCGGTCGAGCTGGCCGGGCGTGCGGTCGAGCACGACGAGCGGCACGAAGGTGCGCCGGTTGACCGGCAGTCCGGCCGCGCGGGCCCGCGGCAGCAGCCGGCCGGCCGGGACGACGCCGGAGACCAGGTCGGTCAGCAGGCTCTGCGCGGACTGCTCCTCCCAGGTGTGCGCGGAGCCGCCGCCGAGCATGCGGTGCAGGACGAGGGCCTCGGCGGCTCGGTCGGCGAGCAGCCGGCCGGTGGCCGCGTCGCCCCGGTAGCCGCACAGCAGCAGCCGGCCCCAGCGCTCCCCGCGGCCGTCGAGGTCGGCGCGGATCCAGCCGTCGCCCTCGCTGCCTCCCCCAGTGCCTGAACGGCCTGGGTGGTGCCCCCATGCCTGCCGGGCGATGCGCTCCCAGTCGCGCAGGACGTCGTCGACGGCCGGCCGCTCCCCCGCGGTGGCGAGGACGCGGTGGGCGAGGTTGGTGACGACGACCGGGCAGCCGCTGTGCCGGGCGACCTCGTCGAGCAGCCGGCCCAGCGGGGCGCCGGTGGTGATCAGCCGGGTGAGCGCGGTCCGCACGGTCTCCGACAGGCTCACGGCGGCGAACTTGCGCCGCACCAGCCGGGACTGCACCTCCTCCGTCAGCTCGGCGAAGGGGAACGGCCGGTGCAGGACGACCAGCGGCAGCCCGCACCGCTCGGCGGCCCGGCGCATCACCTCGGGCGGCGTGGGGAAGGCCCGGCCGAGCCCCAGGACGACGGCCGCGGCCTCGGCGCGGTGCAGGGACCGGACGTACTCGGTCTGCTTGGCCTCGTCGCCTGCGAGCAGCACCCCGGTGGTGAGCACCATCTCGCCGCCGGTGAGCATCACGCCGACGTCGGGCGCCTCGGCGACGTGCACCCAGCGCACCGGCCGGTCGAGCTGCGCGGCACCGGCCACCACCTCGGGTTCCCCGGCGAGCACGCGCTCCAGGGCCAGCACCTGCCGCACGGACAGGGCGGGCTGCGGCGGGTGCGGCGGGGCGCTGGACCGGGGCTCTGAGGTGGTGGTCATGGCCGTACACCCGCTCTCTAGTACGTGCTCCGCAGCGCGCGTTCGAGGATCTCCGCGCCCTCCTCGGCCTCGGCGACGGTCAGCGACAGCGGCGGCGCGATGCGCAGGGCGCTGGTGTTGTGGCCACCGCCCTTGCCGATGAGCAGTCCGCCCTCGCGGGCCGCCTCCAGGACGGCCGCGGCCGCCTGCGGATCGGCCTCGTCGGTGCCGGGCCTGACCAGCTCGACGCCGATCATCAGGCCGCGCCCGCGCACCTCCCGCACCCCGGGCAGCCGGGCGGCGGCCGACCGCAGCCGCTCGATGAGCAGCCCGCCGACGCGCCGGGCGTTGCCCTGGAGATCGTGCTCGATGAGGTAGGTGAGGTTGGCGAGGCCGGCGGCCATGGTGAGCTGGGTGCCGCCGAAGGTGGAGATGCTGTTGGCGTCGAGGCAGTTCATGACCTCGGCACGGGCGATCACCCCGCCGATGGAGGTGCCGTTGCCGATGCCCTTGGCGAAGGTGACGATGTCCGGCGGGCCGCTCTGGGCATGCGCCTGCCAGCCCCAGAAGTGGTCGCCGGTGCGGCCCCAGCCGGTCTGCACCTCGTCGGCGATCCACAGGATCCCGTGCTGGTCGAGCACTTCGCGGAAGGCCGCGTACAGGCCGTCCGGCGGGGAGGTGAAGCCGCCGACGCCCTGGACGGGTTCGGCGATCAGCGCGGCGGGCGGCCGGGTGTGGCCGAGGACGTCCTTCAGGTCCGCCACGCAGGCGTCGACGAACGCGCGGTCGTCCAGTTCGGCGAACGGGCCGCGGGTGCGCACCCCGCCGTGCACGTACAGGGTCTGCAGCGGGGACAGGGAGGTCGGGGACCAGCCGCGGTTGCCGGTGATGCCGACCGTGCTGAAGGAGCGGCCGTGGTAGCTGTTGCGCATGGCCAGGACGGTGTTGCTGCGCCGGTAGGTGGTGGCGAGCAGCAGCGCGGTGTCGTTGGCCTCGGTGCCGGAGGTGGTGAAGAACACCCGGGCGTCCGGGATGCCGCTCACCTGGGCGATGCGCTCGGCGAGTTCCACCATCGGCCGGTTGAGGTAGAGGGTGGAGGAGTGGATGATCCGGCCGGCCTGCTCGGTGACCGCCTTGGTCACCTCGGGCAGGGCGTGCGCGGTCATCGTGGTGAGGATGCCGCCGAAGAAGTCGAGGTACTTGTTGCCGGCCGCGTCCCAGACGTGGCGGCCCTCGCCGTGGGTGATCTCCAGCGGGTCGTCGTAGTAGAGGGCGAGCCAGTCGGGCAGGACGCCGCGGTGGCGGGCGTAGAGGTCGTTCACGGCTGCACCAGTCCTTCGTAGGCGTCGGGGCGGCGGTCGCGGTAGAAGGCCCACTGCTGCCGGACCTGTTCGATGAGGCCGAGGTCGAGGTCGCGGACGAGGAGTTCCTCGGCCTTGTCGCCGGCCGGCTCGCCGACGAACCGGCCGCGCGGGTCGACGAAGTAGCTCGTGCCGTAGAAGTCGTTGTCGCCGTACTCCTCCTGGCCGACGCGGTTGATGGCGGCGACGAAGTACTCGTTGGCGACGGCCGCGGCGGGCTGCTCCAGCTGCCACAGGTGGGCGGACAGGCCGCGGTGGGTGGCGGAGGGGTTGTAGACCAACTGGGCGCCGTTGAGTCCCAGTTGGCGCCAGCCCTCGGGGAAGTGCCGGTCGTAGCAGATGTAGACGCCGACCTTGCCGGCGGCCGTGTCGAAGACGGGCCAGCCCAGGTTGCCGGGTTTGAAGTAGTACTTCTCCCAGAAGCCCTTGACCTGCGGGATGTGGTGCTTGCGGTACTTGCCGAGATAGGTGCCGTCGGCGTCGATCACGGCGGCGGTGTTGTAGTAGAAGCCGGACTGCTCGATCTCGAAGACCGGTACGACGATCACCATGCCGGTCTCGCGGGCGAGGTCCCGCATCCGGCGGACGGTCGGGCCGTCGGGCACCGGCTCGGCCCAGCGGTAGTGCTCCGGCTCCTGGACCTGGCAGAAGTACGGGGCGTTGAAGACCTCCTGGAAGCCGATGATCCGCGCGCCCTGGCGGGCGGCCTCGCGCGCGTGCTCCTCGTGCTTCGCCACCATGGACTCGGTGTCGCCGGTCCAGGTGGCCTGGACCAGTGCGGCACGTACGACGTTGGCCATGAGCTGCTCCTTCGACGCGACGTCCGAGCCTCTACGCCCGTAGAAACGGCCCGTAGAGGGACGAAAGTAAGCCTCTCGGACGGGCTTGCCAAGACCATCGTCGTCAACCCGCGGAGTCGATCACGTTTCACACTCCTGTGGGTGAGCCGTGCGGGCGGCTCACGCGGTGAACCCGGCGACCCGCAGGGCGTGCACCAGGTCCCAGTGCCGTTCGTCGGAGACCCGCAGGGCGGCCTCCAGCAGCAGCGGGACCAGGCGCCCCGGATCGGCGGCCGCGCCGCGGGCGGCCTCCTCCGGGGTGCGCACGCCGACGTAGGCGTCCAACAGGGCCCGCACCTCATGGTCCCGCCCCGCGGCGTCCAGCGCCAGGACGGCCGCACCGATCTCGCCGGGCGGCCGGGCCACGCCCTGCCGCAGCATCCGCTGCCCCTCCACGACCATCCCGGCGGCCTCCAGCGCCCCCGCGGCGGCCACCAGCCGCTCGGCGGGCAGCGCGGCGGCCTCCCACAGCAGCGTGGCCCAGTCGGCACCGAGCCCGGCGCGCAGCAGCGCGTCCGCGAGCGGCGGGAACCGGGCGGCGGGCCACCAAGTGATCTCGGCCAGCAGTACATGGGCCTCACCGCTGCGCCCCTCCGCCCGGAGCCGCGCCAGCCGCTCCACGGCCCCGGCGACGGCCGCCTCGGCCCCGGCGTCCACCACCTCGACGGGCTGCTCGGCGGCCCCGGTCCCCTCCCCGGCCCCGGCGAACCGCGCCCCCCGCGGAACCCGCCGCCGCGCCCCGCCGTCCGGCGCCGCGGCAGGCGCCTGCGGCAGGACGACGGGTGCCTCCGCGTCCTCGACCATCCCGGCGAACCGCGCACTGCCGCGGCGGCGCCTGCGCACTTTGCCGGGGGGCGGCTCGGGGGTGGGGGTGGAGTCGGTGTCCGGCTCGGGGACGGGGACGGCGTCGGGGTTCGGGGACGAGCCGGGACGGGTGACGGTTCGGGTGGGGACGATGTCCGGCTCGGGGGGCTGTGCGGCCGCGTGGGGCGCAGGGCCGACGTGGGGCGCGGCGGATTGCCGGGGAAAGCCGACCGGTCCCCCGACCGGGCGCCGCACCGCACCCGTGTCCGAACCGGCGGCAGGAGGAACCCCGTCCGGGCCCGTCCCGGCCGC
>NZ_KQ948851.1:305433-828847 GCF_001514215.1 Streptomyces bungoensis | reverse complement strand
GTGGGGCGCGGTGTCGGCGTGTGGGGCCGCGGTCCAGGAGGTCCGGTCCGCACCGTCCGGGGCCGGCCGGTCCTGCGCGGCCCCGGCCGGTGCGGGAGCGGGGCCGGTGTCCGTCACTGCGCGCCGACGGGCCCGGCCGGCCGCCGGGCCGGAGAACCATGGGGCGCCGTCCGTGGGGAACGCGGCGGCGCCGGAGCCGGTCCCATGGTCCAGGCCGGCGATGCGGGCGCGGAGTTCGGCGCAGCGGGTGGTGGCGCGTTCGTGGTCGTCGTGGGCCCAGGCGAGGTCGCGGCGGAGGGTCCCGGCCTCCTCGGGGGAGGCGGCAGCGGTGAGGAGACGGTGCAGACGGGCCCGGCGTTCGGCGGCGTGGCGCTGTTCGCGGAGCATGGCGTCGAGGCGGTCGCCGAGGGCGTCGCGGGCGCCGGGACGGGCGTCGTGGGCCGCGACGGCGGCCGTGTGCAGGGTGCGGGCGCGCTCACGCTCGGCGGCGGCCGCGGCGGGGCCGTAGACCGCCGCCAGGTCCTGCAGCAGCGCCTCCAGGACGTCCCAGGGCGGTGTCTCACGCCCGTCGAGACAGGCCCGCATGCCCTCCGGATCCCGCTGCCAGAAGATCCCGCACCAGCCCCCGCCCTGGTCCAGACGCGCCAGGAGCCCGTCCAGGTAGTTCGCGAACTCCCTCACCCGAGCGGGGAGTCGATCCACAGCCATGCCCGACTCCCGCCCGACTGCCAGCACTCCGGCCGACAGGCAACACCAGTCGTGTTACGGGCCCGCTACGCGGAGTTTTCCGGGAGGGTGCGGACGGCTCGCGACGGCTCGCCTCAGACGCCCGCCAGCGCGCACCGGGTCACCAGTTCGTCCATGGAGAGCCCCAGCGCCCGGGCCAGCGCGGCCACGGTGAAGAAGGCCGGGGTCGGCGCCCGCCCGGTCTCGATCTTGCGGAGGGTCTCCGCGGAGACCCCCGCCGCGGCCGCGACCTCGGGCATGCTCCGCGCGCCGCGCGCCTCGCGCAGCAGCTGTCCGAGCCGTTCGCCGCGTTCACGCTCTTCGGGGGTGAGGGGGGTGCGCACCATGCCGCCCATTCTAATACCGCCCGAAACGGCACCCCCATTCAAATACCGGTATAGTAATTGGCATGGTGGAACTGAAGACGGAGACGTCGATCGAAGCGATGCACGCGGCGGGCCAGGTCGTCGGCCGTGCCCTGGCGGCCGTACGGCAGGCCGCGGAGGTCGGCACCTCCCTGCTGGAACTGGACGAGGTGGCACGGGAGGTGCTGCGCGGGGCCGGGGCGTCCTCGCCCTTCCTCGGCTACCGCCCCTCCTTCGCCCCGACCCCCTTCCCCGCGGTGATCTGCGCCTCGGTCAACGACGCGATCGTGCACGGCATCCCGACCCGCTACCGCCTGCGGGACGGCGACCTGCTCTCCGTCGACTGCGGCGCCGAACTGGACGGCTGGGTCGGCGACTCGGCCGTCAGCTTCGTCGTCGGCCGCCCCCGCCCCGCCGACCTGCGGCTGATCGAGACGGCCGAGCGGGCCCTGGCGGCCGGGATCGAGGCCGCGGTGCCCGGCAACCGCATCGGGGACATCTCCCACGCCGTCGGCCGCGTCTGCCGTTCGGCCGGCTACGGCGTCCCGGCGGGCTTCGGCGGCCACGGCATCGGCCGCCGCATGCACGAGGATCCGGACGTGCCCAACGAGGGCCGCCCCGGCCGGGGCCTGCCCCTGCGTCCCGGCATGGTGCTGGCGATCGAGCCGATGCTGGTCGCCGGCGGCGGGGACGGCTACCACGAGGCGGCCGACGGCTGGACCCTGAAGACGTCCGACGGCTCCCGGGCCGCCCACGCCGAGCACACGGTGGCGATCACGGAGAACGGCCCCCGCGTCCTCACCGCCGTGCGGGTGCCCGAAACGCACGCGGGCTGAGAAGGCGCGCCCGCCCAAGGGGCGCGGGAGCCGCATACGCCCGTGACGCGCCCCGCGCGGCGGGCGCGGGCTTCCCTGGCGCGAACATGCCCCGGCAGACGGATCGTGCCATCGTGGCATGAGCGGCCCGCACCTGGGTTACCCGGCCGCTCCGCACGTCGTCTGCGAAGGATACGAAACGATGACCAGCGGCTACATCGGCCCGGAGGACCCCTTCGGAGAGTTTTTCGCCCGCTTCTTCGGCGGCGCCGCCATGCCCGGCGGAGCAGGAGCCCGGAGCCCGCGCCACATCGACATCGGGCGGCTGCTCAGCCAGCCGGCCCGCGAGCTGGTCAGAGGAGCCGCGCAGTACGCCGCCGAGCACGGCAGCCGGAACCTGGACACCCAGCACCTGCTGCGGGCGGCCGTGGAGTCCGAGCCCACCCGGAGTCTGCTGAGCCGGGCGGGCGCGGACCCGGACTCGCTCGCCACCGAGATCGACGACCGCTCGGGCCCCGCCCAGCACCCGCCGGGCGAGACGCCGCCGCCGACGTCGCTGTCGCTCACCCCGGCCGTCAAGCGGGCGCTGCTGGACGCGCACGAGCTGGCCCGGGCGAGCGGCGCTGGGTACATCGGTCCGGAGCACGTGCTGAGCGCGCTGGCCGCGAACCCGGACTCGGCGGCCGGGCACATCCTGCACGCGTCCCGGTTCCAGGCGGGCAACCTGCCGCAGGAGACCCCCGAGACGGCCCAGGCGCGCACGGAGCGGCAGCGGCCGACCGGCACGCCGACGCTCGACAAGTACGGCCGCGATCTGACCGAGCTGGCCCGGGAGGGGCGGGTCGACCCGGTCATCGGCCGCGACGAGGAGATCGAGCAGACCATCGAGGTGCTGTCCCGGCGCGGGAAGAACAACCCGGTGCTGATCGGCGACGCGGGCGTCGGCAAGACGGCCATCGTGGAGGGGCTCGCCCAGCGCATCGCCGACGGTGACGTGCCGGACATACTGGCGGGGCGCAGGGTCGTCGCCCTGGACCTCACCGGAGTCGTCGCGGGCACCCGGTACCGGGGCGACTTCGAGGAGCGCCTGAACAACATCGTCGAGGAGATCCGCGCCCACTCCGACCAGCTGGTCGTCTTCATCGACGAACTGCACACCGTCGTCGGCGCCGGGGCCGGCGGCGAGGGCGGCTCGATGGACGCGGGCAACATCCTCAAGCCCGCCCTCGCGCGCGGCGAGCTGCACATCGTCGGCGCGACCACGCTGGAGGAGTTCCGGCGGATCGAGAAGGACGCGGCGCTGGCCCGCCGGTTCCAGCCGATCCTGGTGCCCGAGCCGACCGTCGAGGACACGATCGAGATCCTGCGCGGGCTGCGCGACCGCTACGAGGCGCACCACCAGATCCGCTACAGCGACGAGGCGCTGGTGGCGGCCGTGGAGCTGTCCGACCGGTACCTGACCGACCGCCGCCTGCCCGACAAGGCGATCGACCTGATCGACCAGGCGGGCGCCCGGGTGCGCCTGGGCGCGCGGACCAAGGGCACGGACGTGCGCACGATGGAGCGCGAGCTCGAGCAGCTCGTCCGGGACAAGGACCAGGCGGTCGCCGACGAGAGCTACGAGCAGGCCATGCAGCTGCGCGACCGGATCGGCGAGCTGAAGCGGCGGATCGCGGAGGCCAGCGGCGGCGACAAGGCCGACGAGGGGCTGGACCTGGAGGTGACGGCCGAGGCCATCGCCGAGGTGGTGTCCCGGCAGACGGGCATCCCGGTCAGCCGGCTGACCCAGGAGGAGAAGGAGCGGCTGCTGGGCCTGGAGCAGCACCTGCACCAGCGGGTGGTCGGCCAGGACGAGGCGGTACGGGTGGTCGCCGAGGCGGTGCTGCGCTCGCGCGCCGGGCTGGCGAGCCCGGACCGGCCGATCGGCAGCTTCCTCTTCCTCGGCCCGACCGGCGTCGGCAAGACCGAGCTGGCCCGGGCCCTGGCCGATGCGCTGTTCGGCAGCGAGGACCGCATGGTCCGCCTGGACATGAGCGAGTACCAGGAGCGGCACACCGTCTCCCGGCTGGTCGGCGCCCCGCCCGGGTACGTCGGGCACGAGGAGGCCGGGCAGCTCACCGAGGTGGTGCGCAGGCACCCGTACTCCCTGCTGCTGCTCGACGAGGTGGAGAAGGCGCACCCGGACGTCTTCAACATCCTGCTGCAGGTGCTGGACGACGGCCGGCTCACCGACTCCCAGGGCCGGACGGTGGACTTCACCAACACGGTCATCGTGATGACCAGCAACCTGGGCTCCGAGGCGATCACCCGGCGCGGGGCCGGGATCGGGTTCGGGCCGGGCGGCGCGGACGCGGACGAGGAGGCGCGGCGCGAGCAGATCCTGCGGCCGCTGCGGGAGCACTTCCGGCCGGAGTTCCTCAACCGCATCGACGAGATCGTCGTCTTCCGCCAGCTGACCAGTGAGCAACTGCGGCAGATCACGGACCTGTTGCTGGAGCGCACCCGCCGGCTGCTGGACGGGCAGGGCGTCGCGGTGGCGTTCACCGACGGGGCCGTCGACTGGCTCGCCGAGCGCGGCTACCAGCCGGAGTACGGCGCCCGTCCGCTGCGCCGCACCATCCAGCGGGAGGTCGACAACCAGCTGTCCCGGCTGCTGCTCGACGGGCAGATCACGTCGGGCAGCCGGGTGACGGTGGACGTCGCGGACGGGCGCCTTGACTTCCGCGCGGAGGAGAACCCGCCGCCCGTCGCGGAGTTGTGAGCGGCCGTACGGAACCCGGGTGGCCGGCCTCCCCGCGGGGGGGGCCGGCCATCCGCGCCGGTACGGGCCTCAGGGCGCCGGGTCCACCACCATCGCCGAGCCTCCGCCGCGCCGCACCTTCTCGGCTGCGGCCAGCCACTTGCCGCCCGGCAGTCTCTGGATGCCGGTGGCCGCGCCGATCTCGGGGTTGAGCGAGAAGGAGTGCCCGATGGCTTCGAGCTGCTTCCTCAGGTCACTGTCGTAGAGCGCCGGTTCGAGTTCGGTCTTCGCCGCGTTGCGCTGGCTGGCGCGCGGTGCCGCGATGGCGTCGACCAGGGGCAGGTGCCGGTCGAGGAACTCGGTGAGGGTCTGCAGGACGGTGGTGATGATGGTCGCGCCGCCGGGCGAACCGAGCGCCACCACGGGCCGGCCGTGCCGGTCGAGGACGATGGTCGGCGAGATGGACGAGCGCGGCCGCTTGCCCGGCCCGGGCAGGTTCGGGTCGTGCACGGCCGGGTTGGCCGGGGTGAAGGAGAAGTCGGTCAGCTCGTTGTTGAGCAGGAAGCCGCGGCCGGGCACGGTGATGCCGCTGCCGCCGGTCTGCTCGATGGTGAGTGTGTACGAGACGACGTTGCCCCACTTGTCGGCGACCGTCAGGTGGGTGGTGTTCTGGCCCTCGTACGTCGTCGGGGCCGCCGTGCCCCCGGCGCCGCAGGACGCCGGGTGGCGGGGGTCGCCGGGCGCGAGCGGACTGGTGAGGACCTTGTCGTCCTTGATCAGGCAGGCGCGCGAGTCGGCGTACTTCTGCGACAGCAGCTGTGCGGTCGGCACGTCCTCGAAGGCGGGGTCGCCGACCCAGCGGCCGCGGTCGGCGAAGGCGATGCGGCTCGCCTCGATGTAGTGGTGCAGGTACTGCGCCTCGCTCGCCTTGGACAGGTCGGTGTTCTCCAGGATGTTGAGGGCCTCGCCGACGGTGGTGCCGCCGGAGGAGGAGGGGGCGATGGAGTACACGTCCAGGCCGCGGTACGAGGTCCTGGTGGGAGCCTGGAGCTTGGCGCGGTAGACGGCGAGGTCCTTCTCGGCCAGCTTGCCGGGGCGGGCGTTCCAGCCGGAGGCGGGGTCCACGGGCGGGTGCTCGACCGTCTTGACGATGTCGTCGCCGATGTCCCCGCGGTAGATCGCGCCCATGCCCCTGCGGCCCAGCTCCTCGTAGGTGCGGGCGAGTTGGGGGTTCCTCAGCGTCGAACCGACGACGGGGAGCCGGCCGTCCGGCAGGAACAGCTTCGCGGTGTCCGGGAAGTAGCGGAACCGGGTCTCGTTGGAGGCGGTCTGGGAGCGGAAGGTGTCGTCCACGGTGAAGCCGCGGCGGGCGATCCGCTCGGCGGGCTTGAGGACCGTGCCGAGCCCTCTGCTGCCCCACTCGTCCAGCGCCGTCTGCCAGGTGGCGGGCGTGCCCGGGGTGCCGACGCTCAGGCCGCTGCTGACGGCGTCGGGGAAGGAGAGCGGCTTGCCGTTCTCCAGGAAGAGGCCGGAGTCGGCGGACAGGGGTGCGGTCTCACGCCCGTCGATGGTGTGGACGGTGCGGGTCCGCGCGTCGTAGTAGACGAAGTAGCCGCCCCCGCCGAGGCCGGCGGAGTAGGGCTCGGTGACGCCGAGCGCGGCGGCCGTGGCGACGGCCGCGTCGACCGCGTTGCCGCCCTTCCTGAGCACTTCTATGCCGGCGGCGGAGGCATCCGCGTCCACGCTGGCGACGGCTCCTCCGTAGCCGACGGCCACGGGTACCTTGGTGGCCTTCCCGCTCGTCGTCGCGGCGGGCGGCGCCGCCGCGCCCACCGACACCATGGCGGCCGAGACCGCCAGAACCGCCAGTTTCCGCGTGCCAGGACGACCCATCCGTACCTCCCGTCGGGACATCCGCGCAGCGTAGCCAGATTGCCGTACCACCGACAGTACGCCTGGGTCACCCGCCACACGAACGCCACACTTCGAACACCGGTACGTCCAGGGTTCCCCGCGTGCCGCTACCATGCGCGGCCATGAACGACGACGTGCGCAACATCGTCCTGGGCGTGGTGGCGGCGGGTGTCAGTGCCTCGCTGGGCTGGCTCGCCCGTACGTACCTGTGGCGGCGCAAACTGCGGCGCATGCAGGCCTTCTTCGGGCTGCCGGACCACTCCGAGTCGCTGCTGGTGGTCAACCGGGGCGTGAGCGGCGGTGAGTTGTCGGTGATGCGGCACGACGTGTTCGCGCTGCTGGAGCTGTCCGCGCTCATCAAGGACTGCCGCGCGCACGCCCAGGTGGTGGCCCACGACGCCGCGCGGCAGGGGTTCGGGGAGCGGACGGAGTTCTGCCTCGGCGGGCCGGCCTCGAACCGCCGGATGGCCGCCCACCTGTCCTCCCTGCTGCCGGGGGTGCGGGTGAACGTGGAGGCCGAATCCGGCCCGGACATGGGCGCGTTCCGGATCGGCCCGGAGGACTACCGCATGGACAGCGGTCGCAGCGAGTACGTGCTGCTGGCCCGGCTCACCGCCGGCGAGCGGCGCGACACCCGGCCGGTGTTCCTCTTCTGCGGGCAGCGGTCGATCACCAACCAGGCGGCGACCCGCTATCTGGCCCGCGAGCACGTCCGGTTGGCGCGGAAGTACGGGAGCGGTTCCTTCGTGCTGCTGCTGAAGGTGGTCAACTCGCAGGCCTACGGGCCGGATGTGGTGAAGCTGGTCGCGGACGTGACGCGCACGGCGCGGACACCGGTGCCGGAGGCCGAGCCCGCGCAGTCGTAGAATTCTTTACCGGTTAGTAACTTACCGACGGGTTACTTACGGTAAGGTCCCGCGGTTACCGTCGGGTCACTTTCAACTCTCCAGTGAGGAGTGACTCGTGGGACCTGGTCGCACCGCCCTGCGCACCTCCGCCGCCGGCGTCGTCTGCGCGGCGCTGCTCGCCGGCGGTGTCGTCGGCCTGGCCCCGGCCGCCGAGGCCGCCCCCGCCGTCCGGTTCGTGGACATCACCGGCGACGGCGGCACCGTGCTGAAGGCCAACGTCGTCACGCCGGCGGACGCCGACGGCGCGCACCGGTACCCGCTCCTCGTGCTCCCCACGAGCTGGGGCTTTCCCCAGGTGGAGTACCTGGCCCAGGCGCAGCGGCTCGCGGACGCCGGGTACGTCGTGCTGGCGTACAACGTGCGCGGCTTCTGGCAGTCCGGCGGCCGGGTGGAAGTGGCCGGGCCGCCGGACACGGCGGACGCCTCCCGGGTCATCGACTGGGCCCTCGCCCACACCCCCGCCGATCCCGGGCGCATCGGCATGGCCGGGGTCTCCTACGGCGCCGGCATCAGCCTGCTCGCCGCCGCCCACGACAAGCGGATCAGGGCCGTCGCCGCGCTGAGCGGCTGGGCCGACCTGATCTCCTCGATCTACCCCAACCGCACCCAGAGCGTCGAGGCCGCCGCCGTACTGGACGGCGCTGCGAGCCTGACCGGACGCGAGAGCCCCGAACTGCGCGAGATCTTCGACAACCTGTACTCCTCGAACCTGTCGAAGGAACAGCAGATGATCGACTGGGGGCGGAAACGTTCCGTCGCGACCTACGTCGACCGGCTGAACAGCAATCACCCCGCCGTCATGCTCGCCAACGCCTGGGGCGACTCGGTCTTCCCCGTCAACCAGTACGCCGACTTCTACGACAAGCTGACCGCGCCCAAGCGCCTGGAGCTGCGCCCCGGCGACCACGCGACCGCCGAGCTGCCGGGCCTGTTCGGGCTGCCCAACGACGTCTGGACGGACACCGAGCGCTGGTTCGACCACTATCTCAGGGGCGTGGACAACGGCGTGGACCGCGAGAAGCCCGTCCACGTCAAACCCCGTGGTTCCGGCGGCTACGAGGACTACCCCGACTGGAAGTCGATGGCGGCGACCCGCCGGAAGATCGCCCTCGCGGGCTCCCCCACCATCCACGCGGGTGTCGACTCCGGCGCGGACGGCGGGACCGTCTTCCTCTCCAGCCTCCTGGACCAGATCGCCCAGCTGCCGCCCATCGCCTCCGTCCCGCTGCTGCCGCGCCGCTGGGCGGCCGTGTGGCAGTCGGAGCGGTACGGCACGGCCCAGCGGGTGCGCGGCACGGCCACCCTGCACACCACGCTCACCCCGACCGCGGAGAGCGGCACCCTGATCGCCTACCTGTACGACGTGGGTCCGCTCGGCTTCGGCAAGCTGGTCACCCACGCGCCGTACACGTGGCACGGGCGGGCGCCCGGCGAGCCGTTCGACGTCGACCTGGACCTGTTCTCCACCGCCTACGACGTGCCCGCCGGGCACCGCCTCGCGCTGGTGGTCGACACGGTCGACCCGCTGTACATCGAGCACAACCCGTCCGGCGCGCAGCTGACCTTCTCCTCGCGGCCGGACGACCCGTCGTACCTGTCCGTCCCCGTGCGCGAGCAGTGATCTCCGGCTGCCGCCGGACGAGCCTGGCCCGTGTGAGCTGCCGTCCCCCTCGCGGAAGCGGCCAGCCCATCCCGTTGTGGATCGGTGGGCTCACCTCACCACGGGGATGAACGGCACATCGTAGTCGAGGTTCGGCGCGCGGGTCCCCCGCATGCCGGGCGGCGGCCGGCGGCAACTGTCCGGGGCGGCAGCCGTGTTTGCGTTCCGAACCGTTCGCGCTCAGGCCTCGGCGACCTCGGCGTACAGCTGCGACAGCTCCGGGACGCCGCTCGCGGCCCACTCCCGGCCGGACTCCACGACCTCGACCTCGCGGCCGGAGGCGAGCCGGACGACGGGCTCGCCGCCGGCCCGGATGTGCCAGGCGGCACCGGGTACCGTGCGCACGACGACCGTGCCCAGGTACAGCCCCGCGTCGTTGCCCAGCCACGGCAGGGTCTCCGCGTCGTCGCGCCAGCGCGGGACCAGCTGGTCCAGCGCCTCCAGGGAGGCCGGGGAGTCGTCGAGGCGGACGCCCTCCTGGGCCGCCTGGGAACGGAGCAGTTCGCATTCGGACAGCAGCGCGGCGATCCCCTCGGCGTCGGCGGGAATCTCCGCGGCACCGCTCTTGCCGTGCCGGTGGCCAGGGAACCGAATGTTCATGGCCCCAGCCTGGCATCAGACGTCGAGGTCGACCACCACCGGCGCATGGTCGGAAGCGCCCTTGCCCTTGCGCTCCTCCCGGTCGACGTAGGCGTCCTCGACGGCCTTGGCGAACGGCTCGTTGCCGTACACGAGGTCGATGCGCATGCCCCGGTTCTTCGGGAAGCAGAGCTGGCGGTAGTCCCAGTACGTGAACGGGTGGTCGTACTTCAGCGGGCGCGGGACGACGTCCGTCAGGCCCGCCTCGCGCAGGGCGCCCAGGGCGGCGCGCTCGGCGGGGGTGACGTGGGTGGAGCCCGCGAAGGCGGCCGGGTCGAAGACGTCGTCGTCGGTCGGCGCCACGTTGTAGTCCCCCAGCACCGCGAACGGGCGGCTGCCGGCGGCGTCGCCGGCGACGGCCGCCCTGAGTGCCTCGAACCACTGGAGCTTGTACGCGTAGTGCGGGTGCTCCACCTCGCGGCCGTTGGGCACGTACACCGACCAGACGCGGACCGGGCCGCAGGTGGCCGAGAGGGCGCGCGGCTCGGTCACGCCGTCGTAGCCCGGGTCGCCCGGCAGGCCCTTGACCACGTCCTCGATGCCGACGCGGGAGAGCACGGCCACGCCGTTCCACCGGCCGGTCGCGTGCACCGCCGCCTCGTACCCGAGTTCCCGCAGCTGCTCGAACGGGAACTGCTCCTCGGCGACCTTGGCCTCCTGGAGGCAGAGCACGTCGGTGCCGCTGCTCTCCAGCCAGGCGAGCAGCCGCGGCAGGCGGGCGGTGATCGAGTTCACGTTCCAGGTCGCGATGCGCATGTCCCACAACCTACCTGCCGGGTGTGACAACCGGTTCCGGCTCACAGGTCGGCGGACGCCCCCGGGGCCAGCCGCAGGTGCTCGGCTCCGGCGAGGGCGCCGATCTGACGGTCGTAGATCGGGCGGGCGAGGTCGGTGAGCAGGGCGTCGTGGACGTCGTAGGCGCGCCGCGGCCGGACCTCGCGGACGTAGTCGATGACCTCCGCGATCTTGTTCCAGGGGGCCATCACGGGGAGCATCAGGGTCTCGACCGGCCGGCCGGGGACGGTGAGGGCGTCGCCGGGGTGGAAGACCTTGCCGCCGTCCACGAGGTAGCCGACGTTGGTGACGCGCGGGATGTCCGGGTGGATCACCGCGTGCAGCTCGCCGTGGACCTCGACGTCGAAGCCCGCGGCGGTGAAGGTGTCGCCGTGCCCGACCGTGTGCACGCGGCCGGGGAAGGCCGCCGCGATCCGCCCGGCGACGGACGCGAGCGTCCAGATCCGGGCGCCCGGGCTGTGCTCCATGGCGGCCCGCAGCCGGCCCTCGTCGAAGTGGTCGGGGTGCTCGTGCGTGACCAGGATCGCGTCCGCGCCGACCGCCGCGTCCGGCTCGCTGAACCCGCCGGGGTCGATGACGAGCGTCCCCCCGTCCTTCTCCAGGCGGACGCAGGCGTGGGACTTCTTGGTGAGCTTCATGTCTCCCCATCCTGCCGAAATCCGGCCGGACGCGATCCCCGGGGGGCCTCAGCCGGCCGGCGTGGTCTCCTCGCGGATCACCTGCTGGGCCACCCGGAACGCGCTGCCGGCCGCCGGGAGCCCGCAGTACACGGCCGCCTGCATCAGCACCTCCCGGATCTCCACCGGGGTCAGGCCGTTGCGCAGGGCCGCCCGGGTGTGGACGGCCAGCTCCTCCAGATGGCCGCCGGCGACCAGCGCCGTGAGCGTGACGCAGCTGCGGGTACGGCGGTCCAGTCCCGGCCGGTCCCAGACCTCGCCCCAGGCGACCCGGGTGAGGAAGTCCTCGAAGTCGCCGGAGAACTCGTCGGCCTGCGCGAGCGCCCGGTCCACGTGCGCGTCGCCCAGCACCTCCCGGCGGATCTTCAGCCCGGTCTCGCCGCGGTCCGGCGGCACGGGCGGCTCGGCCGGTACGGCGGCGGGGGCGATCTCGGCGACGGGCACCGGCTGCGGCGGCGCGCCGCGGGCGGGTCCGGCCTGGGCCGCCGGGAGGGCCGTCTGGCCGGTGTCGAAGGGCTGCTGCCAGGCGGTGGAGAAGTGCCGGACCAGCAGGTCGGTGACGGCGGCCGGCTGCTCGACCGGGACCAGGTGGGAGGCGCCGGGCACGACCGCGAGCCGCGCGTCCGGTATCCCGGCGACCAGGGTGCGGGCCTCGGCCGGTCCGGTGACCTGGTCGTCGGAGCCGACCAGCACCAGCGTCGGCACGCCGATCCGGCCCAGCTCGGACCGTACGTCGAACCCGGCGAGGGCCTCGCAGGCGGCGATGTAGCAGCCGGGGTCGGTGGTGCGGACCATCTGCACGGCCCACTCGGTGATCGCGGGCTGGGCGGCGGCGAACCCGCCGGTGAACCAGCGGTCCGGCGTGGTCCGGGCGATCGGGTCGAGTCCGTTGGTCCTGACGATCACCCCCCGCTGCCGGAACTCGTCGGCGGTGCCGAACCGGGGCGAGGCGGCCACCAGCGCGAGCGAGGCCAGCCGCTCGGGGTGGCGCAGCGCCAGCTCGATGCCTACCGCTCCGCCCAGCGCACAGCCGGCGTATCCGAAGCGCTGCACCCCGAGCGCGTCCAGCGTCGCCAGCAGCCGGGCCGCGAGCTCCCCGGCGGTGCCGGCCGGGTGCGCGGGTGCGCCGCCGTGCCCGGGCAGGTCGAACCGGAAGACCCGCCACTGCCGGGCGAGCTCCGGTATCTGGCGGTCCCACATGTGCCATGTGGTACCCAGTGAGGGACCCAAGATCAGGACCGGAGCGTCTTCTGGCCCGTCAAAGCGGTATTGCAGGGTGTTCGGGGGTGTCTCACTCACGCCCCAGACCCTCTCACGTCTCACGAAATCTCACACGGCCAGGTGAACCCGGCGGCTCGTGACCCTCGCGGCGCGGCACGCCCGGCACCGCCGAGACCCTCATGGGTCCACGTACGGGTTCTTCGATGTGCACGCCTGACCGTGGGGACAGCGCGTCCTCCCGGCCCGCGCACCCTCCCAATCCCTGCGCCGCACAGCTTCCCACACTCGGCACGGCTTCCAGACGGTCTGGTTTGCAGCAAAGCGTGTAGTGCCGTCCCCAAGGATCGGCATGACGCACCTGAAAACCTTCCGGGATTCACCGACGAACAGCCCGAACGCCACACGGCGGTCAAGCTCTGCCTTGCCTCGTAGGAGGGGAGACGTTGGCCGTAGCCTGGCCGCCCCTCCCCCCTTGCCGTCGCTGGTCCACAGCCAGCAGCGGCCTCCGGGTCCACTCGATTTGACTGCCATACGGCTGGGCAGGTCGCTCAATCGGCAGACCGCCTGAGTCACGCTTGCCCCTCCGTCGCAGCACCGTGCAGGCCGTCCCACGTTGTGGCGGCTCCGCGGAGGTCCTCCACGTCCGGCTTCACGTACCACTTCTTGGTGGTCTTGACGTTCGTGTGTCCGGCCCACCGGGCAAGGATGTGATCCGGCACGCCTTTGTTGGCGAGGTATGTGAGGCAGGAGGAGCGAGCGTCGTAGAGGCGCACTCTGCGGAGTTCAAGGATCTCCATGAGCCGGTAAGTGCGTCTGCGGAGCTGCTTGATCGTGAAGGCTTCCCCGGTCTCGTGCACCACGACGTATCCGGAATCCGAGTAAGCCTCACCGAGGACGAGCTTCTCCTTGGCTTGGAGAGCCCTGAACGACTTGAGGGCAGCCAGCACCGGTGCCGGCAAAGGAAGATCCCGTTCCCCGGCCAGGGACTTGGTGTCCTTCTCCACAACGTACCGATTCCCCATCATTGTCCGCGTGTTGGCTATGGTGATCGTGGCGGCTTCCAAGTCCACGTCTTCCCATCGGAGTCCGCAGACTTCAGCCGGACGTAGACCCATGAGAGACAGCAAGAGAGCAGCGTAAAGCCGTTCTGTCCGGACACCGTGAATGAACGTCTGAATCTCCTGCACGTTCCACGGCTTCACCTCCTGCTTCTTCTTTCGCTCTTCTTTACGTGCCCTACGTGGGATGGTCACATGTTGGGCTACATTCATGGTTACTAGCCGACGCGTAACGGCTCGATTCAGGGCGTCCTTCAATCGGGCGAGACTCATCTCCACGCTGGTCACTCCAAGCGGAGTACCTGCTTTGTCACCGCGCACCCGCCCATGCTTCAACGCCCAGTGCATCCAATTTTCTACATCTTCCTCGGTGAGTTCTTGAAGCCGGATGCGCCCCAACCTCCCCCGAACTCGATCGAGGGTAACCCGATAGTTGTAAATAGTGGTCTCTTCCAGATCCTCTGCCTTCATGGCCAGCCACTGATCAAGCCACTCATTTACATTTATCTGGTTGGGCGGTACGAACGTCCCTTCCTCGCGGCGGTTGGTGATGCGCGCGTACTCAGCCTTCGCCTCCTTGAGAGTGGCGAACGTACGAGTCAGCTGTTTGCGCCTCCCGGTGGCAGGGTCGATGCCTACGTCGACTACGAACCGGTAGCGCACCTGTCCCCTGGAGTTGGGTGGAAGCTTCTTGATCGGAACGGACAGGGGGTACTCACTCTCCTTCAAGGGGACCTGCACGAGCAGGGCGCCGGATCATCTGGCTGGCACCAGACCAGTGCCATTCCGTTTCACGGGCTGCTGAGTTCGCTGCAGCTCCGCCGCCAAGCACAGCCGCGCATGCGAACGTCCTCAAGGAACCTCACGATCGCCGGTTTTGCTAACCGGCGATCGTCGTCTATGTTGCGCACCGCATCACGAAGGCAGCATCGGCTTAGGCTCGCCGCAGCCAGGGCCAGTCGACGCGCAACCAGGTGCGCGCCGTCCGTGGCGAGCACGAGCAGACCGTCATCGGTGAGGCGGTCGAGATTCCGGGCAGCGAGTCGCTCGTCCTGATGGCGAGTGCCACTTGCCGTGTTGCGGCGCCAAGACGTGCCGCACGGTATGCGAGGGCGGCACTGACGCTGCGATAGCCGGGTTGCAACAGGTCCTCGCCGAACAGGCCAGCCACGCAAAGGCAGACGTACAGCTCGGCGGAAAGGGTCCCGTAGTCGCCGACTGCCTGGCTGTACCAGACGTTCAGACGCGCCGCGGGTATAAAGAGCGGGTGCAGTGAAGCGAGCGGATCGAATAGCGGGGTCAGACAGGCGGACCTCCCCAAGTAGGAGCGCTGCCAGCAAGGCAGTCAAACGGGTGCAGGATTCCAAGGCATTTCGAAACCCGAGCCGCAGTGGACCATCTGCACATCCTGGCCTGGTGTTTTCCGGGACGTTGTACGTTGACATGGTCCGGACGGAGGTATCCAGTCCTGTGGTCCTATTTCTCGTCTGCCGTGAGCGAATGGCCGCCGACAGCCAGCAAATCCTCCTGTCGTGGGCTTGTGAAGCGCACGAGCCCCGGCGCCTGCCTCATGCAGCCGCACGACCTCGTTGATGAGAACCTGCCACCGCGGTGCCGAAGCGACGCGCCACCCCGCATGGCCCACCGGCACCTGACTGGTACAGGCACGTGGTCGAGCCTCACTCGCCTTGAGGAGTGGCTACCAGCTTTCGGTGTGCCCTGGACGGCTGGGTAGGGTCGCGGTACCCGAGCTGGAGAGGCAGTTGCATGGCCCACGATATTGTGATTGCGCAGACGACCAGCGACGACGAGGGGCAGGCGACGATGCTGGCCCGAGGTGCGGTCGAGAGCAAGCTTGCAGCGGGAGTTCACATTGATGCGCCAATCACCGCCTTCTACTGGTGGAAGGGGAAGGTCGAGGCGGCGCGGGAGTGGCGCATCTCGTATATGACTACGACGGACCGTCTACCCGCGCTAGAAGCGTGGGTGCACGAGAAGCACTCGTACGAGGTCCCCCAATGGATCACTCTGCCCGTAACCGGCGGGTCGGAGGCGTACCTGTCCTGGGTCTTCGAGGAGACGGAATCGGACTGAGGAGCCACGGGCCGGGCGTCGGCGGCGTTGGCGCCCTGGGCGTGCCGCGTGCCACCCGAGGTGGATCAGGATGCGAACCGCCGGAAATGAGCAGCAAGTTCGTGTTCGCTGTCAGGAAGCAACGCTGCAATAGCCGCCGCCCGCTCCTTGCCCATGGTGTTGGGCTTGGCCTGTGCCGCCGCAGCAAACTGGCGTGCCACGTAGACGCCTTGGTCGACGTCACCCCCACGCAGTAGGGCCGAAGCGAGATCACCGAGGACCACGACGCCCCCGTCCGGTAGTCCGTCTCCGAGGCGGTCGACCGCGGTATCAGCTGTGGACGTGAGCTCGGGACGCCTCAGCTGGCCGTACACGGACAGGGCCAACGAGTCCATGCGGTATGGGGTCACGAACCTGACCCATGCCTGCTCGCTGGCGTGGTCCGCGAAATCGTAAGCGAAGCGCGCTCGGTCTAACGCCCGGAGCGCCCCCACCTCGTCGCCGGCCGCCGCAGCTTCTTCCGCATGCCTACCGAGAACCCAGGCGGCAGCAGTAGCGTTACCGTGGCCGCGCACGTCGTTGGCGGCTTGGGAGAGGAACTCCATCTTCGCCTTTGGCGTCAAAGCGCCGTAGCTGCTGTAGGTCAGGGCCAGGGCTCGGAGTGGAGGATGCCCGGCAGCCGCCGCGCACTGCGACGTGACTTTGTAGTAGGCGTTGGCTTTGTCGTGCTCCCCCAGGTCCCAGGCCACCCAACCGGCCAGAGCGGCGGTTTCTCCGGCGGCGATGGTGAGAGCGCCTTCGTGAGCGCCTGCACGAGGCAGGGCCGCAGTAATCGCGTCAAGATGCGACTCGACCGTTTTTTGTAGCCGCCGCGCGCTGAGGTTGAGTTCCTGGACGTGCAGTTCAGCGGCTCGGTCGATGAGCGCGGCGGCAGCGGGCGAATCGATCTTGGCCCCCTTGCTGAGGGCGAAGGCGAGGCGCCCCCAGGGCTCGGCGGCCACGCTCACGCCGATGGTGGCGCTACCCAGGAGCGTGCGACGCTTCACGGCGTCTTGCTCCTCCCCTGCATCGGCATGCCCCTTTCTCTTCCGAGCGCGGGCGGCCTTGGCCTCTCGCTGTAGTTCCTCGAAGGGGACACCGCAGGCCGCCGCGATGTGGCCGATCGTGTGGTTGGTAGGAATGTTCTCGAAGTTCTCATAACGGCTGATCTCTCGGCGGGTCATGGTGTCCCGGCCGGAGACAGCGTTGATCGCCTCCGCCTGCTCCTCCTGAGTCCGGCCCGCCTCCTGCCGAAGCCGGAGGAGCAGGTCGGCGAACGGGTCTGGCATGAGTGTGACCTCTGTTGGTGGGCGGAATCCAATCATGGCCTCAATTCCCCCCCTGCAGTTTCCCCCTTGACATATTTTTCCCCCTCTGGATTCCCCTGGTCGACGGCGTCGCCGCGCGGTGCCATAGCCCACATGACCAGGCTCCAAGAGGCGGCCCCGCCCGGCGGGGGCATCCGTAGCTGTGCGGCTACAGCAGGCGCGTCATGCGTCAGGCCGGTTCAGGAAGACGAGCCCGGCGCATGGGCGAGGGCAGAGGTACCGGCGGCATCCCATGCCTGTCAGGCGGCCCTTCTCCCCGACCTCGCGAAGGTCGGGGAGATGCGGCGCATAGCCAGGGCGTTCCTGCGGCGGTGCCGTGTTTCGGAGCCGGTGGCGGGGCTCGTCGTACTGGCCGTCTCGGAGCTGGTCACCAACGCCGTGGTCCACGGTGAGGGCGAAGTCGTGCTCCGCATCACGGTGGGCGTCGACGTGGTGCGTGTCTCGGTAACCGACCACAACCCGGCGCCCGCTGTGCTCAAGGAAGCCGGACCCGACGGTGAATCGGGGCGCGGGATCCGGCTGGTCGATGCGATCTCAGACGCATGGGAGAGCAGCGGCGAGGAGACGTGGTGTGAGTTCCGAGACGCGAGGGCTGCAGCTTGAGCCAGACCTCCAGTTGGTTGCCGACGATGCAAATGGCAAGCCGGGCAGCTCAGTCGCTTCTGTCACACAGGGCGCTCCGAGGGCCGTTCGCTTGCCTTCGCCCAGTAATTCGGTTCGAGCATCTCGCCGGGCCAGGCGGGCTGACGGATCGGGCCACGAGGCCCCATCTGTTCGAAGTACGGTGCCAAGTCGATCACGGGCGTTCCGTCTACAGCATCGAGATCGGTGACCAACAGGTCCCGTCCCTCGACCTCGAGCAGCCGCGGGTAGCTGATCGCCAGTTGATTGGGACGCCGATGGTTGCGGTGGACGAAGGTACCGGTCGACGGCCAGTCCGGATTCCCGCGGGGGCTGCGTGCGTGGAGCTGGACGTCTTCCGGTCGCGCCAGGTGGAAGAGCCAGGTCACCGTCAGGTGGGAAAACTCTTCGATTCCCTGCAGCGTCTCAAGGGGGTACGCCTCGTTGAGTCGGATGACCGACTCGACTCCGCCCTGGTAATCGTCCTGAACGCGGGTGTGGCCCCCGACCACCGTTGCGATCGATTCGACCTCGTACGTTGCCATCGGCGCTCGTTCCTCTCTAACGGGGTCGTGTGTTCAGCAGCTGCCGTCAATAGCTGCGGACTTGCCCTGTGGTCAGCCTATGGCGCGCAGCATTTCCCGCGCCCGGCGGTCCAGTTCGGCGACGTGGCGGCCACCACGTTGCCGCACAGGCGAGAGGTCGCTCTGCATGCGGACGATGACGTCGCGGGCGCGGCCGGACTGGACGCCAGCCATGGCGTCCAGTGCTTGTCCCCAGGTACCACATGCCTCATCGAGGCGTCCCTGCTGGACCTGGACAGCACCGAGGTAGCCGAGGGTCACACTGTGGGTACGGGCATACTGCTGCCGCCGGCGGGTGGCGACGCTGCGCTGGAAATGCAACTCCGCGTCGAGAGGATTTCCCAGGTCCCGCAAGGCACACGCAGTCTCGTGGGCGAGGGAGGCTTCCTGGAAGAAGCTGACGCGGTCGGGGGCATCCTCGTTATCGGCACGTGCGAGGTCCCTCTCCGCGCGACTGATGGCCGCGAGAGTGCCGCGGCGGTCGCCGCCGGCGGCCAGGGCGCGGGCATGGACTACCGCGAGCAGGGCCTTCTCCCGCGAGCTGGCCTGGCCGTAGTGGGTGCGGGACATGGAGGCGTCGGCCAGGTCGAGCGCTCTGCGTGGGTGCCCGAGGTCGACTGCTTGATGGGCGAGGGCACGCAGGATGTGGCCGCCCAGCGGTCCGTCTGCGGCTTCGGCCGCAATGCGTGCGGCGAGGGTGAGGTAGCGCTGGGCGGTCCGATGCTCGGAGGCGTCGAAGGCCATCCAGCCGGCGAGGTAGGTCATCTCTGCCACGGCCGAGTACGTATCCCGGCGGTGCTGTTCCGCTCGGAACCTGCTACCCAGGAGCGGCACCGCTTCGTCGCGAAGATGGCCGGCCAGGGCCGAGCGCCCCGAGGCTCCACCGCGCTGCTGGTCCCTCGCGGAGTAGAAGGTGGTCAGTTTGCGGACATCGTCGATGTCAGCCTGAGTCACCAGCCGGGAGGAGACCGCAGGGCGCGAGGCCGCCGCGGCCGGGGCGGCTGCCCACCATGGAGCGGCAGGCAGGACGAGGCCGGCGGCCGAGTACGCGGTGGTAGCCAACAGCTTGCGTCGGTGCATGTCCAGATCGTCGCTTCCCAGCTCGGCCAGCACGGTCAGAGGGTCGACGCTCCAGTCAGAACTACTGTCAGTGGATCCTGTCGGCCCATCTTCCAGTCCGAGGTCAGCGAGGGTGAGGCGTCGGCCGAGCCTGCGGGACAGCGTCTCACGCAGGATATGAGGCGCTCGTCCACTGGGCTTCGTGCCCTGGACCCACATGGCGATGTGGGAGCGGGAAATGGCCTCCAGTTCGCGTACACCGCTCTCCGCGGCAACGCGAGCGACCGCGGCGGCTGCTTGGGGCTGGGACCAGCCCGCTTCGCGCAGGAGCGCGGCAAGGGCGACGTTTCTCTCACGGGCCATGTACTGCCCCTCGGTTCCGAAATGATCTTTGACGCCTTTGACGGCCTTGAGGGCCGCGTAGGCATACCCCCTGACAGGGATTCGCGGTTCGCTCAACGTAGCCGCAGGATCACTCACCTTGCACGTCAGTTGCCTGCGGTGCACAGCGTTCCTCGCTCAAGTTGGCTTGATTCACCTAGGAGTTGCGTCATGCGTCCCTCGCTGGCCCTTCGCCGGGCGTGCCAACTCAGTGATCAGGGAAGGAGAAGCCACGCCCTTGGTGAGCCCATCCTGCGACGGGACCCGGCGGCCTCGGCGACGGAAACGGTGGCGCTCGTGCTGGGCGAGGACTCGCCGTTACCCGATACTGCCGCCGATGTGGAGGACCTCGCACTGCGGCTGCGAGGACACGTCAGCCAGCTCGGAGCTCTGACGCCTTCGCAAGAGCCAGCCCTGCTCCGTGCGCAGCAGCTCTGTTCGGGCGGCCTCCCCGATGGCTACATGCCCAGCAGGGTTCATCTGGTCAGGCTGGCCGAGGCGACCCAAGACCTTATCGCTGCCGTGCAGGCCCACGACGTGGCCCCTGCGAAGTCGGTCCAGAGACGGCGCTGGTGGAAGCCGCCGATCAACGTGCTGCGCGGCGCGGTCTTCGCTCTCGCCCTCGCGTGCGTGGTTCTGGCCGCGTCGGTGCCCCGGACATGACCGCCGCCGGGGCAGTTCTGATCGCGCTGATTCTCGGTCCCATGGCGTGGCTGGCTCTTCGTGGTGAGCGAGTAACCGGACGCATTGCTCCACGGGACGTGGATCCCCGGCCGAGGCAGAACAGACCTCCCCCGGACCGGTAACCACCGTGCCTCTCTCACCGACACTTCCCGGCCGCCCCGGCGGCCCCGAAGCCACCCCCGGGTCCACGGGGACTACGGAGACCCACACGATGAAACGCCTCCCGCGCATCGAGCAGTACGGCCTGATCGGCGACATGCAGACCAGTGCCCACGTCTGCGACGACGGTTCGATCGACTGGCTGTGCCTGCCCCGGTTCGACTCGTCGGCCGTCTTCGCCGGCCTGCTCGGCACGCACAAGCACGGCACCTGGCAGATCGCCCCGGCCGCGCCTGGCCCCTCCGGGCCCGAAGCGGTCGCCGAGCGCCGGTACCGCGGTGACACGCTCGTCCTCGAATCGATCTGGCGCACACCGGCCGGGTCGGTCCGCGTCCTGGACTTCATGCCGCCTCGCGACGGGGCACCGCAGGTGATCCGGATCGTCGAGGGTCTGGCCGGTGAGGTGGCAATGGTTTCGGCCATGCGTCCCCGGCCGGGATACGGCAGCGTCAGCCCGTGGATCCACGAGGCCGATGGGCGCATGGTCGCGGAGGCCGGCGCGGACGCACTGTGGCTCGACACCTGCGTCCCGCAGGCGGAGAAGGACGGGGTCGTCGTCAGTGCCTTTGCCATCCGCGCCGGGCAGAGCGTGGCGTTCGTGCTCAGCTGGTGCCCGTCCCACGCACCGGCTCCGGAGATCCCCGACCCGCACGCGGCGCTCACCGAGACGCTCGCCTTCTGGCAGGACTGGACGCAGCAGTGCACCTACGACGGCCCCTACCGTGAGGCCGTGGTCCGTTCCTTGATCGCACTGAAGGCACTGACCTACCACCCGAGCGGCGGGATCGTCGCCGCGCCGACCACCTCGCTGCCCGAGGAGATCGGCGGCCGACGCAATTGGGACTACCGCTTCACCTGGCTGCGCGACGCCGCTACGACCCTGGCCGCGTTACTGGAGACCGGCTACCGGCAGGAGGCGCAGGCATGGCGGCGCTGGCTTCTGCGTTCCGTGGCCGGCGACCCAGAGAACCTGCAGATCATGTACGCGATCACCGGAGAGCGTGATCTTCGGGAACGGGAGTTGCCCTGGCTGCCGGGGTATGAGGGCTCGACGCCGGTGCGGGTCGGGAACGGGGCGGCGGACCAGCTCCAGCTCGACGTGTACGGCGAGGTGATCGAGACCCTGTACCTCGCGCACGAGAGCGGTGTGGCCCACTGTGCCGACACCGCGGTCCTGCACCAGCGGCTCGTCGAGCACCTGACACAGCGCTGGCCGGAGCCCGACGAGGGGATCTGGGAGATCCGCGGGGCACGCCAGCACTTCGTCCACTCCAAGGTGATGGCCTGGGTGGCGATCGACCGCACCATCCGCCTGGCCGAAGCCGGCGCGCTCGACATCGACCTGGCCCGCCTGACCGAGCTGCGGGCAACCATCCACCACGAGGTCTGCACCAGGGGCTTCGATCCGGTGCGCAACACCTTTACCCAGTCCTACGGTTCCAAGGAACTCGACGCCGCCACGCTGCTGATCCCCCGCGTTGGCTTCCTACCGCCGAACGACCCGCGCGTCATCGGCACCGTGGACGCAGTGCGCCGTGAACTCTCCACGTCTGACGGGCTTGTGCGCCGTTACCCGACCATCGGCGACCACACCGGGGTGGACGGCCTGAGCGGAGACGAGGGCACATTCGTCCTTTGCTCCTTCTGGCTCGTAGACGCCCTGGCCCTGACCGGCCGCCTCGACGAGGCCCACGCCCTGTTCGAACGCCTCCTCGCACTGCGCAACGACCTCGGCCTCCTGGCCGAGGAGTACGACCCCGTCCAGCAGCGCCAGCTCGGCAACTTCCCGCAGGCATTCAGCCACATGGGCCTGATCCAGAGCGCCCGGCTGCTTCAACTCCTGGCGACGCAGTCCTCCCACCGCGGCGCGGTCGCGTTTCCGTCACCCCGCTCGACCGCACGCAGCACACACAAGACCTGCGCAGACCTGACGCTGCAGCACGCCTAGCCACCCCCACCCTGACGAGGATTCCCATGCCTGACAGCGCCTTTTCGGCACGGCCGGCCGCCACCGGCCACCGCCGACGGCGGCCTCCGATCAACGCGTTCACCCTGCACCGTGTCCACCGCGCCGTCGCACTGCCCCTAGTGCTCCTTGCCGCCCTGCTGGGTGCCGCCTTCACCCTCTGGTCGGTGTCCGCGGTGGGCCTCGGCTGGCTCCTGGCCGGCCTGATCTGCGGACTCGCGGGCGTCGCCACGATGGCGGCTCGCGGAGCGCGAACGGCCGCAGGAGCCATACAGGCAGCGGCGGAGGAGGCCCGGGCAACGGCACTGGCAGCAATCGCAGGGGCAGCCGCGGCCATCGAGAAGTCGGTGCAGTGGTCGGCGGACGAGCTGTGCCGCGGGGGACGCCCGCCGCTGCCGGACCTGCAGGCGCCACCTGCCAGCCCTGACGCCGAGATTGACAAGGCGTTGAGTGCTCTCCAAGTGCGGGCCGTCGCGTCGTTGATACGGGTGCACGACGAGTCCCAGTCCGTCGTCCTCCTGGAAGTGCTGCGCCGCCTGGCCATGCGCGAGCACGCCTTGGTCGGCAAGGCACTTGAAGCACTGAGCCAGCTGGAGATGCTGACCGACGACCCGGAGCTGCTGGCCAAGATCTTCGAGATCGATCACCTCGTGACGCGGATGCGTCGCCAGGTCGAGAGCACGGCGGTGCTGGGCGGGCAGTCCCTGCGCAGCGTGCGTCGGCCCGTTCCCGTCAAGAGCGTGCTACGCGGCGCGGTCTCCGAGGTCGTGCAGTATCCGCGGGTGGCGGTAGCGGCCGGGTCCGTGGGCGCGGAGGTGGGTCTTCCCGGCCATGTGGGGCCGGACCTGACGCACCTGCTGGCTGAGCTGATCGAGAACGCCTGTGAGTGTTCCGATCCGGCTACGAAGGTGATGGTGCGTGCGCAGCGGGTGGCGAACGGGCTGGCGGTCGAGGTCGAGGACCGGGCCATCCCCATGCATCCGCAGACGCGGGCGCAGATGAACCACCTGCTCCAGGCCCCCGACGAGGTCGACGTCAGCGGCCAGGTGCGAGCGGGGCAGCTCGGCTTGCTGGTCGCCGCGAAGATCGCCCAGTCGCACGGGCTGTCCGTTCTCCTGCAGGAGAACGTGACGGGAGGCACCACCGCCCTGGTGGTCATCCCGGCACGGCTCCTAGTAGCGATTCCCTCCGTCGACGATGCGAGCGCGCCGCCCCAGGACGCCCGCCCCTTGGCGCCGCAACCGCAGCAGGTTGCAGCGACTCCAGCCACCCCGAGGCCGGGGCAGGTCCCACGCCCCGGTACCGCAGGGGCACCGGAAGCCGCACAAGCAGGTCACTCTGCTGATGCGCCCGCCCTTCCCACGCGTAGACGCCAGGTCGGCACGTTCCATCCGCCACACGAGCGGAAGCAAGCCCCCGTGACCGCGGCGACGCCAGGGCTCGCAGCCGCCTTCCGCACCGGCATCCAGGCCGGCGGGCAAGCCGGTTCTCCCACCGCTTCGACAGAGCACCCCAGTCCCTGAACCTCGTCCCTCCACGTTCCCGGTGGCCGTTACATCCGCTGGCCCTTCCCCCCTTCTGGAGCGATCCCTATGAGCACCCACCCCGCGATGAACAACGTGACCGGCGACGCACCCGCAACCGAGACAACGGCAAGCGGACAGCGGGACAACATGGCGTGGCTGCTGCGGCAGTTCGCCTCCGACACGACGGGCGTCACGCACGCCGTCCTGCTCTCGCGGGACGGACTGCGGCTGCTGGACAGCGACGTCGACAAGGACTGGGCGGACGAACTGTCGGCCGCCATCAGCGGAGTGGCCTCACTCGCGGCGAACATCACCGGTCCCACCCACAAGAAGAGGCCGGCGAGGCAGGTCGTCATCGAGCGAGACGACTGTCTGATCTTCGTCCAGAGCTCCGGTCGCAGCGCGGCCTTCGAAGGCCATCCCGGCAACGAACGGGGCGTGGTGGACACGGTCCTCGCGGTGATCGCGACCATGGACGCCGATGCCGGCACCGTCGGGTTCGAGATGGGGCGCCTGGTGCAGAAGTTCGCCCCCTACATGCAGATCCCCGTCCGCGTCGGCACGGGTGATGAGGTCCGGTGACCGCACACGGCAGCGCGGCCGAGGATTCGACGTTCGTGCGGACTTACACCCTGACGCGCGGTCGCACCCGGCCACGGCATCTGCTCGGCCTGGACACGGTGCTGGATGCCGGACCCGGGCGGCCCGGCCCGGGCCAGGCCGAGGAATGCGCACAGATCCTCGCCCTGTGCCGGGAGCACCGGCGTTCGGTGACCGAGCTGGCGGGCCGACTCGGCCGTCCCGTAACCGCCGTCAAGATCCTCGTCTCCGACCTCCTGGACGCCGACGCCCTGGTCGTCCCTGTCACCGCCTATGCCGCGTCCGACGCGCATTCGCGTCCCTCTGCACAACTGCTGGCGGCCCTATCTGCCGGCCTGAAGAGGAAGTGGCCCGATGCCATCGCCTACCCCCAGGCCGGGTGACCCGGCCGTGGTGCTGCGGCCGTCGTCGCGCCCGCGTACCGGTTCACCGACCGTGCTGAAGGTCGTAATCGCTGGCGGTTTCGGCGCGGGCAAGACCACCGCCGTGGGTGCCGTCAGTGAGATCACGCCGCTGAGCACGGAGGAGTACCTGACCGAGGCGAGCGCGGACGTGGACAGCCTGGCGGGCGTCGAGGCCAAGCAGACCACCACGGTCGCCTTCGACTTCGGTCGCCTCAACCTGCCCGACGCGCCCGTGCCCTTGGCATTGTTCCTGTTCGGCACGCCCGGCCAGGACCGCTTCGTCGACCTCTGGTACGACCTTTGTCGCGGAGCCGTCGGCGCGGTCGTCCTGGTCGACACCCGCCGCCTGGAAAGCAGCTTCACCCCCGTCGGCTTCTTCGAGGACATCGGCCTGCCCTTCGTCGTCGCGGTGAACCAGTTCGACGGAGCACATCGTTACCCCCCCGAAGAGGTCCGCACCGCCCTCGAACTGCCCGCCTCTGTGCCGGTGGTCACCTGCGACGCTCGCGATCCGAACCACGTCGCTGGCGTCCTGCTGACCCTAGTTGGCCACGCCTTGAAGAGCGCATCGGCAAGCCCCGCTCGCCCCGCATCCACTACCACCTTTCAGGACGCCTGATGTCGTATCAGCCCAACGATCCCTACCGCGCACGGCAGATCGCCCCCCTCACGCAGTCGCTGCCGCGACGCACCATGCGGGAGGTCACCCATGGGCCATCCCTCCCCGCCGGCGCCGCCGTCCCCGTCCCGCAGGCCCAGCAGGCGAGCGAGCTGGCGCAGCGATATGAGCTGCTGGATCGCCTAGGCATGCCCACCGCTGCCAGCGAGGACTTCGACGAACTGGCCCGCGACATGGCCACACGAGCCGGGTTCCTGTACGGCTTCGTCAACCTCTTCCTGGAGGAGCAGACCTTCGTCGGGCTGCACCAGCCGCCCGCGGACAGCGGGTACGTCATAGTCGGCCGCACCATGAGCCGCGACCACGGCTGGTGCCCGGAGGTCATGGCCCGCAAGAAGGCCCTTCCGCTGCACGACGTGCACGCCAGCCCGCGCTTCAGCGGCAACCACGTGGTCGACGCGGTCGGGATCCGCTCCTACTTCGGTGCCCCGCTCATCCACGACAGCGGCACCGTGCTGGGCACGGTGTGCGTCATCGACCCCGAGAAGCGGCCCCTGAGCGAGGCCCGACGGCTGAGAGACATCGTCATCGACGCCGGCGTCCGGGTGATGGACCACATCGCCCGCGCGCCCGTCCGCTAGTCCGTTCCACGACCCCCCACCCGGGAGCCGCAGGCGATCCCCGGCCGCTCCACCGTGCGACCTTCATCCAGGGAGAGGGAGACGACCATGCCCGCCACACCCACCACGCCGCCGCCGGCGCTGCGCCCCTATCTCACCGCCCGCCACGAGCTGCTGTGGGACGAGGCGGACGCCTTCGCGGCCGAGCACATCGCGCCGCGCGCCGCACGCATGGAGGCCGCCCCCGGCAGGGTGGAGCGCAAGGTCGCCGACCTGATGGCCGCACGACGCTGGTTCGCCGTCACCGTCCCGTCCTCCTTCGGCGGGCTGGGCGCCGGACACGTGGCCAAGACCATCCTCGTCCACCGCATTGCCCGCGTCTCGGCGGCTGCGGCGGCCATCCTCCAGGCCACGCTGATCCCCGTCGGCGCCCTGCTGCACTTCGCCACCTACGAGCAGAAGGGCCGCTGGCTGCCCCGCGTAGCGGACGGTTCACTGCTCTTGTCGATCGCCGTGACCGAACCGCGAACCGGCGGGCACATTGGCGGCATCGAGACCATCGCCGAGCACGTCGGCAACCAATGGGTGATCACCGGCAGCAAGATCCACATCGGGAATAGCCACCTCGCGGGAGCCCACCTCGTAATCGCCCGGACCGCCAAGGCAGGCGTGAGCACCTCCCAGGCGCTGACCGCGTTCATGGTCGAATCCAAGCGCCGAGGGCTCTCAGTCGCCGACCACCGTCCCGGCCTCGGCCTGCACGGCTTCTCCGCCGGCCGCCTCGACCTCGATCACGTCCGCGTCCCCGAGGAAAACGTGGTCGGAGAGATCGGCCAGGGGCTGGGCGTAGCGCAGAGCAGCAGCATCCTGTATGGCCGTCCCAACCTGGCTGCAGTCAGCCTGGGAATACACGAGGCAGTCGTGGCCGCCTCGACCGCTTACCTCAAGGCGCGCTCCCGCTACCGGGGCGCCCTCTCCGATCTGCCGGTTCTGCGGGACCGCATCGGTGACATGGAGGCCCGCCTGCGCGCCGGTCGAATCCTGGCCTATCAGTCCGTGCACCTCCTCGACCAGGGCCTGCCCTGCGACACCGACCTGATCAACGCCAAGTACCTCGGCCACCAGTGGGCGATGCAGTCAACCCAGGACGCCATGGAGCTGCACGGCGCCCACGCCCTCAACGGCGACTACATCCTCCAGCGCCTGTGGCGCGACATCCAGTTCACCTACCCACCGGCCGGAACCGGCGAAGTCCAGCGCATACGCCTCGCCGACGCCGCCTTCGACGAGGCCCACATCCAGTGGTCAGAACGTCTCGCCGCCGAAGCGGCGTGGGCCCGCCCCGACCCAACAGCCGCATGAGCCCCCGTGTGCGGCGCCCCGTGACTCCAGACCGCCGCGCACGGGCCCGTGTCGCCGGCCCCCGTCCCCCGCGGGGTCCGGCGACACCCCACCCGATATCCCTCAACCCAGCCGCGAAAGAGACACCCGTGACCCCGCGCATGACGACCAGCGCACCGATCACCCCCCTGACCCCGACCCAGCAGCGCGTCGCCCAGCACCTCGTGGACGGCCTCGGCCCTCAAGAGATCGCCGCGAGGACCGGGCTGTCGGCCGTGACCGTCCGCCAGTACGTACGCGACATCCGGGAGAGCCTCCACTGCCCGCCCCGCTGCAAGCCCCCGGTGATCGTGCACTTCCTGTGCAACGCCCGGCAGGTCGCTCCGCCCACAACGGACAGGCCAATGCCGGAACTCAGTCCAGAGCAGCAGCTGTTGCTGCGGGCGGTCGCTGAGCACAGCAATCCCAGCGACATTGCTGCCATAGCCAAGATCGCGCCCGCCGACGTGCGAGCCGCACATGACGAACTGCTCGACAAGACGGGGGCGGCCAACACCACCCAACTTGTCGCCTGGGCCCACGCGTGGGGCCTACTGGGCGCCAGGCGGGCCACCACGATGGAGAGCGGAGCGAGCCAGTGAATGCCTCACCCGCTTCTGCGGCCATCGAGTCCTCCCCCGCGCCTCGAAGCCAGTGCGCGAAAGGGTTACCGGCCGTGTACGAGATGCGGTCGTTGCGCACCGACGCCGAACGGGACGAGGCCGCGGCCCTCGTCCAGGACCGTCAGCGCTGGCTCGCCATGCGCGGGGTGCCTACACCCGCCCGGTCCGATATCCCGGCCCTGTTCCGCGCCCCGCAGGTGAAGCCGGCTGGACTGTTCGAGGACGGGCTGCTGCTGGCCTGCATGATCCCGCAACGCGGGCCCGACCTCGGATGGGGCGAAGGCCCGTGCCTCTTCCTGGACTGCGTCCACACCCTGCCCGGTCACTCCGATGACACCGTCCGGCTGATCACTCTGTGGGCCTCCGACTTCGCCGCCCGGCTCGAGGTACCGCTTGTGCGGGCCGAGGCCATGGTCCGCCATCCTCTCGACGTCGATCCGATCGCCACATTCCTTCGTCGGCTCACCAACATGGGCTGGGACGTCCGTGGATCGGGCACCGGACAGCACCAGGAGCGAGTCGCGCGCCTCGAACTCACCGCCGAGCTTCGGCCTGGGCTGAGCGCGCTCATCGGCTGCCAGGTCCACGAGCCGCAGTCCGCCGCCGACCAGCGGAGTATCGCGTGAGGACCGCGGAACCGCTGCGGCCGGACCTCGCCCGCGAACTCATCGCCCGCGCCGCACAGTCGGCAGCACGCCGGGCCAGACGCGTACGCAACCAGCTCGACGCCGTCCACCTCGGCCAGGACCGTCACGCTGAGCACGCCGACACCAAAGTGCTGCGCCGCATCCTGGCCGAACATGACTGGCCCGGCCACCGTCTCGTGGGCCCCGACGCAGCACGTGCTGCCTGGAGCATCGCTCTTCACGCCGACGACGAACCCGACTTCCAGCGGGCGGCCACCACCCTTTTGAAACGTGCGGTCCAGGACGGCGATGCGCGCATCCAGCACTGGGCCCACCTTCACGACCGCGCCCTGGTCAACAGCAGGCGACCCCAAGAGTTCGGGACGCAACTCGTCCTCAGCGCAGCAGGGGTGGAGCTGTGCCCGCTGCGTGCGCCGCAGTTGCTGGACCAGCGAAGGGCCGCCGTCGGACTGCCGCCGATCGCAGTCGCTTTGGACACTGTGCGCCGCCGGTACGCCCTGGATCGCATTGGCGGCGGCTCACCGGCCTTCGTGCTAGCGGGGGTCGCATGACGCAGCGAGCCCCACAGGCTTCCACAGACCCGCCCCTCGCCCCAGATCACTTTGCGTGAAAGGACCGTTAAGCATGAAGCTCACCACCGCCGTCCTCGCTGCCGGCGCCGCGGTTTCCCTCGCCACCGTCGTGGTCGGAGCCGCCCGGCTGAGGCAGGACGCGCGGCACCAGGCCGAACGAAATGAGGCGACCGTCGCGCGCAACCAACTCGACTGGCTGACACAGATGTCCGCCAACCCTGACCTCGCCAAGCTCTGGACGCCCGAGGACCTGGACGTCGAGGAGTACATGCAGCTGCTGAAGGCCAACCAGCTCATCTGCATGCTCAGCCTGAGCGACCGCCTCGGCTTCGTCCGGGACGGGCGTCTGCCGTTCTACGCCTCGAAGCTGATGGAGAGCGACGTCTGCCGGCGGTACTGGGCCCGTTTCGGGGGCCTCCGCGCTCAGGAGGCTGAGGGCGACGAGCGGGCCGAGCACTTCACCAAGGTGCTGGGCAAGGCCGCGAAGGACCACCTGGGGGCACAGCCCGTAGCCGCCTGAAGAGGCGACTGCCCCACCCCGCCCGAATCAGCCACACCCTCACCTTTCGGAGAAAACGAATGGGCTTCACTGCTGTTCCACTACCGCCCGGCAATTTCACCATCGGTAAGAAGTTCGGCTTCGAGGCTGGCCATCGGCTTCCCCGGCTGCCGCATGAGCACAAGTGCTCCCGCCAGCACGGGCACAGCTACGAGGTTGAGGTCATCCTCACTGCATCCGCGCTGGAGGATCCCGGCTTTGTCACGGACTTCGGTGCGCTCGCCCCGTTCAAGTCGTTCCTGGACACCGAGCTCGACCACCACAACCTGCACGAGATCCTGCCCTTCGAGCCCACCTCGGAGCGCCTGGCCCAGTTCCTGGCCGGCTGGTTCGTTCAGAACCTCCAGTCGGAGATCCCCGGCCGCCTTGTCGCCGTCCTGGTCCGCGAGACCGCAAGCAGCTGGGCCCGCTTCGATGTGGTGGGCCAATGACCACAACCAAGCCGCTCAACCTCGAACCGGAAGCTGCCGAAGGTGAATCCCTGATCGTCGCGGAGTGCTTCGGTACCGAGGTGCCGACGTTTCAGGGCGAGGGCCCAAGCTGCGGACACCCGGCCCTGTTCATCCGCCTGTCCCGGTGCAACCTCACTTGCACGAGATGCGACACGAAGTACACCTGGGACTGGTCTCGGTTCGACCCGCACGAGGAGTCGACGAGGCAATCCGTCGCGGGCCTGGTGGCCTGGGCCTCGTCTTCACCGGTCGAGCTGGTCGTGATCACCGGCGGCGAGCCGTTGATCCAGCAGGCGCGATTGGTGCCTCTCGTCCGGGGACTGATAACAGCCGGCAAGCGGATCGAGTTCGAGACGAACGGCACCATCGCACCCACTCCCGAGCTGGTGGCCGACGGGGTCCGGTTCAACGTCTCGCCCAAGCTTGCCAGCTTCGGCGTAAAGGAGACCAAGAGCATCGTGCCAGCCGCGCTGGAGGCGTTTGTGGCCTCCGGGCGGGCGGCGTTCAAGTTCGTCGCTTCCACGGTGGACGACCTCGACCGGATCGCCGAGCTGGCCGACGCCCACCGGCTCGCGCCGGTGTGGGTGATGCCGGAGGGCACCACCCCCGAGGTGATCACCGCGACTACCCGGGTCCTCGCGGACGGGGTCGCGGCCCGGCACTGGCACTTCACCATCCGCCTTCACGTGTTGGCCTTCGCGGACGCCCGAGGCCGCTGACCGCACGCGACTCCACGCCCCATCCGTTCCCCAGTCCCCGGAAACGAGAGACGCCCATGACGACCTCTATCGCCAGCCCTGCGGCGGCGCCGACGGCTGCCGTCGCCGGGCCCGCTGCGGTCATCGACACCGGCCGGGTCGCCGACCTGATCCACCAGCTCTTGGTCGAGCTGGGCGAGGACCCCGCCCGCGAGGGGCTGACCGGCACCCCGGACCGCGTCGCGGCCTGGTGGAGAGCTTTCCTGTCCCCGGACAGGGCCGAATCGGCCACCTGCTTCACCGAGTCCCAGCTGGGTGGTCAGCTGGTCATCGTGGGCGGCATGAGCGTGTGGTCGCTCTGCGAGCACCACATGCTGCCCATGAACTTGCAGGTCACGGCTGGATACGTGCCCGGTGGCGAGGTGGTGGGCCTGTCGAAGTTCGGGCGGATCGCCCAGCACTTCGCCGGCCGACTGCAGGTCCAGGAACGCTTCACCCGCCAAGTCGCCGAATACCTCAACAGCGTGATCGGACACGAGGACATCGCCGTCGCCGTGCGCGGCGTGCACCTGTGCATGAGCATGCGGGGCGTACGAATGGAGGAGGCTCGCACCACCACGGTGCACTCGGGCGGGCGCTTCGGCACCGACCCCGTCCTTTCCCAGCAGTTCCTCACCCTCACCACCGGCCTGTGGGGTGCGTCGTGATCACCACCGCGGGCATCGACTTCTCCGTCATCGCTCCGCCTGCCTACCTGAAGAACTTCGTCGCCCAAGAGCCGGCCCGCGTCCACCACGTGGCCGCCCAGCACGTGCTGTCCGACGACAGCTACCGGGCCTTCTTCGCTCACGAGGCCGAGCGCGGCGCCGAGATCATCGTCGACAACGGGCTCTTCGACCTCGGCTACGCCCTGCCGGCGGAAAGCCTGGTCGAAGCCGCGCTGGCGGTGTCCGCGAGGGAGATCATCCTGCCGGACGTCATGCGGGACGGGACCGCGACCTTGAAGGCGAGCGAGAAGGCGGCGCGAGAGATCCGGAAGCTGTCCGGCGACGCATTCCGGCTGTGCGCGGTCCTGCACGCCGCAGACGACGACGAGTGGCTGCGCACCTACGACGCCTTCGTGACCAACGGCTGGGCCGGGGCCATCGCCCTGCCGGCCTCGCGTCGACCGGATCCCGACGAGCAACTGTGCCGCACCCGCTGGCTGGCGACCGCCTACCTGCAGGATCGCGGCCTGGTCGACGATCTGCTCATCTACCGGCTGCTCGGTCTGGGCCGGACCGGGCACCTGGAGCTGATCGAGCAGCGCGAGCACGAGTGGATCTCCTCCGTGGACGGCGCAGCCCCAGTCATCCTCGGCGCGATGGGCGTCGCCCTGCTGCCCGAAGGGCCGTACGAGAAGCCCTCCACGCCCCGCGTCGAGAAGCTCGGCCCGATCCCCGAAGACCGGTTCGACCTCATCCGGAAGAACATCTCCGTCGTTCGCGCGGCGGCCGGCAGCACCGTGAAGATCGCCGAGGAGCACCGATGACGCCCTTACTCGCCGACCCGACCCCCGGACTCCTGCGCGCCGCCCCGATCGAGCCGGCCGGGCACACCATGACCCACGCGAGGCTGCTGCGCTACCTGGAGATCAAGGTCCACCACCTCATCCAGGACCAGGACTGGGACAGCATCCGCATCATCGGCGGCTACGACCGCACGGCGGTGATCTCCCGGTACGAGAAGACCGGGAAGCTGTTCAACATCGAACGGCCCACCGCAGAGATCCACGGCCGTGACCTCATCGTCAAGGCGTTCCCCGGAGCCGACTACGTCCAGCACTACGCCCTGATCATCGCCACGTATCTGGCCATGACCGGCCGCCCCGTCGGCACCGTCACCTATCAGCCGCCCGAGCAGGAGGAGTGCCGAACGGCGCTCGACGCGCTCGACCTGGAACTGGACGGCGCCCTGGTGATCGTCGGCTGGGGCCTTCAGTACCTTGCTCCCGAGAACGGAGTGTGGACCCGCGGACCCGGCTACGCGTGGCAGCGCACCGAAGTCGCCGGCCGTCGCGTGGTCTACCTCGGGTTCCTCCACAGCATATGGGGAGACGTGGCCGGACGGGTCGTCGCGCGCCTTGCTGAACTCGGCGCCTGCGATGTCGTCTACGTCGGCAAGGTCGGCTCGCTGACCCCCGGCGTCGAACCGAACGCCTGGCTGGCGACCGGCAACACCAGCCTGGTACGCGGGGCGATGGTGAGCTGGGACGACTTCTTCGGCGACTACGCCGCCGCCCACGACGGGGTGCGCAGCGGCCTGCACGTGTCCTCCCCGTCGATCCTGCTGGAGAACCGCGACTGGCTGGCCCAGCACACCGCCTCGTACGCCTTCGTCGACCCGGAGATCGGCCCCATGGGGGCGGCGGCGCGCCAGGCGGGGATCAGATTCGGTTACCTCCACGTCATTTCCAACAACCTCGCCACGCACTATGCCGCCGACCTGTCCAATGAGCGTCACAGCGACGTCCTGCGCCAGCGCGCCGTCCTGGTGGACCGCATCCGCACCATCATCACCGGCCGCCTGACCGCCAGCCCGACCCACCCCCTGGGAGAATCCCGATGACGGCGAACACGCCGGCCACCACCGCAGCCGGGAAGCTGATCACCTTCGTCGGTGGTGACGGGGCCGGCAAGTCCACCCTCGCCGCCCGCCTGCACCAGGCCCTCAACGACGCCGGCCACACGGCAGTCCTCATCGGCAAGCACAGCACCGACGTCCCCCAGGACCCGGAGCTGTCCGGCTACCTCGACCGCCTCAACGAGCTGGTCTACCGGCGCGACGCCGGCGTCGCCCAGGCATGCGGCGACCACTACTGGCTACTTGCCCTGGCCTCCTGGTACACCCTGCAGGACCGGCTCGTCATCCAGCCGGCCCTCGCCGCGGGCACCCACGTGATCCTCGACAACGCGCACCACAAGATCCTCGCCCGCTATGCGGTCAACCCCGAGGTCTCTCCCCGCCTGTGCGAGCAGGTCTTCGCGTATCTGACAAAGCCGGACCTGGTGTTCTTCCTGAACATCGGGGCCCGCGAGGCTCTCGTCCGCAAGGGCTCTTTCACTTCCCTGGAGGCCGGCCACGCCGGCGGCGGTGACGAGGACTTCATCCGCTACCAGGACACCGTCCTGGACCAGATGCGCGAACAGGCGGAACGCGGCGCCTGGCTGACGCTGCACGTCGCCCAGTTGGACCGCGACCAGGTCTACAAGGCCGCCTCCACTGCCCTGGCCGACCGTCTGCACCTGACCGTCTGACCCAGCCCCGATCCCGATCGACAAGGAACGCACCATGGACCAGGCCCTGCCCGACAGCGGGACATACGTCTGCCACGGCATCACCTGGGCGAGCGGAGACCCCCGCATTCTGCTCGCCCCCGTGACCGGAGGACCACTCGTTTACGCACCGGTCACGGGCAGGCGCCTGGGTTACCAGGTGAGCGGTACCGGCCGGTGGTGCACCGGCCGGTACCGGTTCGCCGACCGCGTCCGCGTCGAGGCGGTCGCCTGCCCTGACCGGGCCCCGGCCGAGGCCGGCGGACAGTGCCCGGCCTGCGCCGGGCGGGACGACTTCCGCTTCGCCCACCGGTTCCACTCCGGCGGGCATGTTCCCGACGCCCTGGCGGCGTACATGGCCCAGCCGCACTGGCTGTACCTGGCGACGTTCGCCGACGGCACCACCAAGATCGGCACCGCGGCCGAACCCCGTAAGCGCTCCCGCCTCGACGAACAGGGTGCCCTGATCGCTACCTACCTCGCCCGGAGTGCTGACGGCCGCGCCGTGCGGTTCCTGGAGGATGCCCTCACCCGCCACCTCGGCCTGACGCAGACCGTGCGGGCCGCGGCCAAGCTGACGGCCCTGGCCGAGCTGCGCGACCTCGCCCCGGCCGGTGCCGCCCACCATCAGCACCTCGACCGCGCCACCGCGGCCCTGAGCGGTCTGAACGTCCCGGCCACACCGGAGCCGTGGACGCCGCCCGGCGAAGGCGAACTGCTGCGGACGCCGAAGACCGGGCGCGCCTTGTACCCGCACGACCCACGCTCCGGTGAGCACGGGCTGACGGTGCTCTCCTGCCTCGGCTCCCAGGTCCTCGCCACCCTCGACGGTGACGGTGAACAACTGCCCTACCTGCTCGACCTCGGCACCCTCAAGGGCCGGCGCATCGTCCTCGGCGCACAGTTCTCCTCACCGCCCGCCGCCGTACAGTCCGCGCTCTTTTGACCCTGTCCGAATGCCCGGCCTGCACTGCCGGGCCGCTCTGAGAAGCGAGGCCACAGCAACATGGCACCCCAGGACGCCATCCTCGGCTGGGACGAGGACAGCAACGCCGAGGCGTACGACGCCTTCACCCGCGCCCACCCCATGTATGACGCGACCAGCCGCGACCTTGCCCGCCGAGGCCATCTGGCCAACGCCAGCCTGGTGGTCGACCTGTGCGGCGGCGCCGGCGCGACCGCCCGCGCGATCCTCGACCTGATCCCGGCCCGCGCTCGGGTCGTCTCCGTCGACAACGCCGCCGCGATGCAGCGTGTCGGTCGCCGCACCCTGACCGACGCCCGCCTGACCTGGATCACCTCCCCGGCCGAACGGCTCGCCGACCACCTGCACGCCAGCAGCGCCGACGCCGTAGTGTGCAACTCCGCGATCTGGAAGACCGACACCGCCGCAGTGTTCGCAGCCGTCGCCCACATCCTGCGCCCGGGCGGGCGCTTCGTCTTCAACATCGGCGGCGGCTTCGCCGGCGTCCGGCACCCCGACGAACTGTCAACCCGCACCGGGCCTTCCCTGAACGCCCTCATCCGCCAAGTCGCCGCTGAGGCTCACGGATACACCCCACCGCCGCGCGACGCGGACAGGCCACCGAAGCTGCCGCTGAAAACAGTCACCGAGCAGCTGACCGCAGCCGGACTGACGGTCGTCGGCACAGAGCTCACCGCCCAGCACAGCACCATGGCCGAGAAGAAGGCGTGGCTGTCCATCCCCGTCTTCGCGCGGCCCGAAGGCGACTTCACCCACGCCCAGCGCATGCAGATCCTCGACACCGCCTACGCCATGACCACCCCCGATGCCCCGGCCGTGACGAGCTGGCTCGTCGTCGTCGCCCAACGGCCAAAGGCCGCCGCATGACTCCGGCCGCCCCGGCTCCCGGCGGCGGGGCCCGCCTCTGTGACCACGCAAGCGTCGGGGTACTGATCTCCTCCCCGAGCGGCCTGCTGGTGTTCGAGCGGGCGACTCCTCCGGCCGGAATCGCCCCGGTCGCCGGCCACGTCGACGAGCATGGCGGCCCCGAGCAGGCCGCCCGCGACGAAGTCACCGAAGAGGTCGGTCTCACCGTCACCCACCTGCACCTGCTGCTGGACCAGTGGCGCCCCAACCACTGCCACCGCACGCCCAACGGTCCGGTCGGCCACCACTGGTGGATCTTCCAGGCCGAGGTTTCCGGGTCGCTGTGCCCCTCGCCCCGGGAGGTCCGCGCCCCTCGGTGGATCCACCCAGCCCAGCTGCAGCAGCACGCGCTGCGGACCGCCGCGCACGCCAACGGATGCCTGGACCGTGAGGAGTTCGAACGCGAACCCGGCCTGGAGCCGGTGTGGTGCCGCTTCCTGCACGACCTTGAGCTCGTCACCCTGCCCTCGGCCGACCTCGACCGGATCGAGGCCCTCCTGTGAACGGCGGCCAGGGACCTACCTCAGCGGGAGCCGACCGCCCGGCCGGCTGCCAGACGGCGAGCGTGCGCACGGATCCGCTCGCGGTCCTCGGGGAAGACACTGTCCCAGCCTGTGTCCAGACGGAACCATGCCGCCGGCTGGTTCTGCTCCCCGGCGAGCGGCACGTCGCGTCCCACGATCGCGGCGTAGGACAGGCCCAGGGTCGGAGACCAGTCGGCCCGGTAGGAACGCACCGCCACGGCCGCGGGCTCGGGCAGCAACTCGGTGCGCAGGCCGGTCTCCTCCAGCAGCTCTCGTGCCGCCGCCGCACGCGGCGCCTCGCCCGGCTCCACCTTGCCGCCCGGCGGCACCCATCCGCGCACGCGGTGCTTGACCAGCAGGACGTGCTCGAAAGCAGGGTCGGTGACCCACACCTCGGCCGCCAGCGGCTCCATGGGATGCCGGCGGGCTTCCTCCAGCCAGGCCCGTGCACCGTCGAACTCCCACGCGGCGAGGCGGGCATCCGCAACAGCCTCGCCCAAGATCATCTGACCAACTTCACCATGACTCACCCGCCCCACCCTAGGCCGACGAACCGGCCGGACGTCGCAGCGACGAGCAGGCAGCCATACGGGGAGGTCCGGCCGACCCGGTGGCCCCTTCGGGCTGCAGGGCGATCACCCGTGGCACCCGCTTCACACGAAGGAGACCAGCGTGCACGATGAGCAGCCCTCGTACCGGGGAGCCTGGGTCGTCCTCGGCGGCGTCCACCTCCTCAACCGCACCGCGCCACGGCGACCAGACGAGCCGATCGTGCTCGTACGGGTGCCACCGCAGGAGGTATGCCGGCCGGCCACCACCGTGATCGTCCGCTGGAACGCGCTGGGGCCCTGCCCGGCCGAAGCGCTGCAGCCCGGCGGCACCCGGCTCGGGGCGGCCAGGATCCACGGCGGCGAACTGTTCCCCGACGCCATCGCCGGCCCCGCCCTGCGCGGCCTGGTCGGTACCGAGGCCGCCCCCGGCCTGGTGCCGCTGTGCTACCTGGCCGAACACCCCGGCGGCGGCTACCACGCGTACGCTCAGATCCGCTTTCACCCCGAGGACGCCTGCTTCGTCCGCACCACCCGGGAACCAGTCGGCCACGGCCCGGTCGAGGAACTGCGCTGGTTCGACCCCGTGCTGACGGCGCACGCAGAGTCGAGTACGGCGCTCAACAACCATCTGCGGTACTTCCGCAAGCACTTCTCCGGCACTGAGCTGGAGATCAAATACACCCTCGACCCGGCACCGGACATCTGGTCCGCGTCCATGGAACTGCTCAAGGCACTTCGCGACGGCAAGCTGGAAGGCTGCCGTCCGGAGTACCGGGAAGAGTTCCAGATCCACCACACCGAGAACCATCTGTTCGACGTCACCGGCCCCGAGCCCGAGATCGGCTACGCCTCCTTCATCCCCACCGTCACCGCCGGGCACGTGCTCAAACGAAAGTGGTTCACCGAGGACGCCTTCGCCCGCCGCGAGGAACTCACCCCTGGCCTCGACATCACCCCCGACCGCTTCGAGACGTTCCTGCGCGAAGACCTGAACCTCCAGGTCCGGGCCATGCCGCCCTTCCAGCGCGTCCGCTACGACATCCAGTGCGAGTCGCTGCGCACCGGACACGTCTACGGCATCTTCCTCGACCGCTGCGCCCTCCTGGCGGCCCCCGACGTGGTGCTCTCCCAGTGCGAGCTGGAGTACCTCCGCTCACGCAGCATCCTCGACCACCACCAGGACGAGATCCTCATCGAGATGAAGCGGATCGACAGCTGGCTCTGCGAGTACCTCGCCAGTCACGGTTGGACCGCCGAGCACACCTTCTACTCCAAGCGCAGCTTCCTTCGCGACGCCATCGCCCTCCGCCCGGACCTCGCCACGCCATGACCGACCAAGCGCCCCCCGGCAATCCCCCGCAGGAGGTACCGCAACCCACATGAGTGATCGAACACTGCATCACAGCCCGCCCCACCCGACCACACAAGGAGAGAGCCCGGTATTCGAAATCACGCTCTAGATTTCGCCCTCCTCCACCCGTTACGGCTACAGCAGGACCGCCGTTACCCGATCACCTGTCCGCATCTTGCCCCGAGGAGTCCCCATGCATCCCGTACGCCGCCCTGGACTCGTTCATCCTGCGTTCGAAAATGCCGCTACCTCCTCGGGCGCCAGCCTTCGCCTCACCTCCGGTCGCGCAGCTCTGCTCGACGACGGGTCACGACCGGATACGAGGTACCTGGCATGACGCAGCCCGCACCTCTCCCGTCCTCCGTTCTCACCCATAGCTTTCGGCACGGCGGTGCCCTCGTGACCAACGGTCGGCACACCGTAGAACGCCTGGTACAGGAGGGCCGCCCGTGAGCGACTCGCCTCACCAGCTGATCGCCGACGTGGCACAGGTCCTGCTCCGTACGAACGGCGCCGCCCTGTGCGTACGCCGCGCACTGGACGCCGCCCTCGCACCGGGACAGCTCACTGTCGTGGGCGGTCACCTGGAAGTCGGTGAACCACTCGACCATGCTGCGCGACGCGAGGCCATGGAGGAGGTGGGGGTCCTTATCACTGCTGAGCAGCAGGAGTTCTGCGGGCTAATCCACCACCACGACTCCGACGGTGGCCTGGACCGGATCACCGCCGTGTTCGTGGCGCAGTCGTGGACGGGTGAGCCGTACAACGCCGAGCCGCACAAACACGAAGGGCTCTTCTGGGTGCCGATGGAACGACCGTCGCCGGACTGTCACCCCTACACCGCCACCATCTTCCACATGCTCACCCACGGCCCGTCCTACCGGGCCATCAACTGGCCTGCGGGAGGCGCCCGGTGAAGAGATTCTTCGGCCCGGTCACGATGGCCGATCCGCAGGTCTCCGACGCCGAACACGAGCTGTTCGGCGGCCCCCTGCGACCCACGGCCGCCACCCAGGAGCATGACGTGAACCCCCGCACCCTCGACCACACCGACACCCTCGAACTGCCCGTCACCGGCGACGGTCCATTCAACGCCCTGCACACCTTCTGGAAGCCGTCCCACTACGCCACCGGCCTGGAAGCCCACACCGAGTCCTGCAGCTGGCGTACCTTCCGAGTCGGCGACCTCGTGGTCGGAGTCCGGCTGCATGCCGAGGACCGCACCGTGATCGCCGACATCTACACCGCCGGTGACTTCAAGCCCGCCGACCGCGAGGAGCTGACGCGCCGGCTCATCTCTTCATACGGGTTGGACGAAGACCATGCGGCGTTCGCGGAACTCGCGTCCCATGTGCCCGCAATGCGCGAGGCACTCGCAGTCCTGGGCGGGATGCGGCAGTCGTGCCCGGAGGACCACTTCGAGATCGCCGTGATCGCCCTGCTGCTGCAGAACGTCACCATCCGCCGCACCGCCCAGATGACCCGCAATTTGCTGGCCCACTACGGCCATCTCGTCCACTTCGACGGGATCACGCTGCGGGCCTGGTTCACCCCAGACGAGATCGCCCACGTTCCGCCCGAGACGCTGAAGGAACGGGACCGGCTGGGCTTTCGCGCCAAAAGCCTTCCGCACTACGCGGCCTACTTCCGCGACCACAGCACCGAGGACCTCAAGGCTGCCGGAAACCTGATGGAGGCCGTCCAAGAAATCAAAGGAGTGGGCCCCTACACCGCCGCGGTAATTGCCTCCCACGCTTCCCGCGCCCCTGCCGCCTTCGGCATCGACGTGTGGAACCGCAAGATCCTTGCGCGCCGCCTCCTCGACGCTAACGACGCCGCGCCGGAGACCGTGATGACCCGCCTCAACGAACTGTTCCCCGGCTACGCCGGCACCGCCGGCCTCTACCTCGTCGAGCACGAGTACCTGACCAATCCCGTCGCCTCGCTCCTGCGTTCCGGCCCCGACGCCCTCACCGCATGGAACGCGGCCCTGGAGCAGACCGGAACCTGACCCGCCCCAGGTCGAGAGCAGCGGACGCCACCGCCGCCGCTGCTCCTCGTTGCCATGCCCCACCGCGCCCGACGGGATCCCCCCGCAATACCTCGAAAGGGTTATCCCAGCTGTTCGAGCGACACAGGCGCGACCCACGACAAGGCCCGCTTGACCCTGGCCACCCAATAGAACATCCGTCCACTATCTGCCCCGGATCTGCCCGTGACAGACCCGTCCGGGGGCCGTTGTTAGAGCACCAGTACCCCTCGTGCGTCCATCTGGAGGACTCCGTGAACCCTGTGCCCGTCCCTGCGAATCCCATCGCCGCATTCGAACGTCCCATGCCGGCTGTCCCGTGCTCCGCACGATCCGGGCGGCAAGTTGACGCCGCTGCCCAGCGCGCAGCACGACCGGATACGAGGTGGGCAGCATGAGTGAGCCCACCGATGCATCACCCGACAACATCCCGGGGCCGCGCACCGCCCCGCTGGAGTCCACACCCTCCTCGTTGCCTCCCGGACCGACGACCGGGCCCGACGCGTCCTCTACAGCCGAGCCGGATGAGCCATCGGAAACGGCTGCCAGGGAGCCGCAGATGCGGTACATCGATCTGACGGGCAGCCATGAAGCGGCCGGCCGTTCGATCAGGATGCGCGATATGGCCCGGCGGCTGCCGCAGTTGGTACGCCGGTCACTGGCTCTCGCATGGCGGGTCGACCGCCGAGCGACCATCGGTCTCCTGCTGTGCCAGGCCGTCACCGGCGTGATGCAAGCCCTCGGCCTGGTCGCCATCAGCGGCACCCTGACCGCCCTGCTGACCAGCGGAGACGTCTACCAGCGGCTCCTTCAGGCGTGGCCTTCTGTGGCCCTGCTGGCCGGCACCGCCGGCGTACGCGCCCTTCTGGGGATCACCGTCTCCTGGTTGTCTTCCCGGTTGGGCCCACTGATGTCGCGCGAGGCCGAGCAGATGCTGCTCACCGGCTGCGCCGAGGTGGAGCTGTGCGCCTATGACGAGCCCGACTTCAACCACGACCGCGAAGCCGCCGACCGCGGGGCGCAAGTCACTGGGGACCTGATCAACGAGGGGCAGGACCTGATCGCCTCGTCGGCCTCCTTCGTCGCTGGAGCGATCGTGCTGGCCGGCGTGCACTGGGTCCTTCTCCCCCTTCTGGTCGCCGCCAGCCTGCCGCAGGCCCTGGCACAGGTCAGCGCCGCACGGGTGCGATACCTGGCAAATCTGCGCAGCAACGGCGATCTGCGGATGCTGTCGATTCTGCGCTGGCACATCTACACGAAGGAGGCTGCCGACCAGATCCGTGCCGGCACCATGGCCGGTTTCCTCTCCGGCCGGTACCGGCAGACGGTCGCCCGGATCAACCGCGAGGACCGCGCCGCCGCTGACAAGGCGGCCCGCATGTCCTTGATCGGCGCGCTGTGCGGCGGTGTGGGTTCGGCAGTCGTATGGGCGGCGGTCGTGTGGCTGCTGGCCACCGGCCGCATCAGCGTCGGGCACGCCGGGACGGCTGTGTTCGCCTTGCAGACGGTGGGCCAGTCGGTCCGCGGTCTGGTCTCGGTAGGGGCGCGCGCCGTGCGCACGGGCCTGTACATGGACGACTGGAGCGGCTTCCTGGACAAGGCCGGAGGGTTCCGCATGCGCCGGGGCACGCATCGCCCGGGGCCTCCGAAGAAGATCGAGATCAAGTCGGTCACGCACCGGTACGCGGGCAAGAACCAAGACGCTCTGTCCGACGTGACGCTCACCCTGCGCCAGGGTGAGGTCACTGCCCTGGTCGGCTTCAACGGCTCGGGTAAGTCGACGCTGTCGAAATTGATCAGCGGCCTCTACCTGCCCACCGACGGGCAGGTGCTGTGGGACGGCGTTCCCACCGGCGACGCCGAGCCGCAGGCGCTGTGGCAGCAGGTGGCCCTGGTACCCCAGACCTACGCGCGTTGGCCTTTGACGGTGCGGGAGAACATCACCCTCGGGCAGCCCACGGCGCGTGGGGACGCGGCGGTACGCGAGGCGTGTGAGGCCGCTGGCGCCGACGAGGTCGTCGACAAGCTCGGCGCCGGGTTGGACACCCTTCTCGCCCGCGAGTGGCTCAACGGGGAAGAACTGAGCGGGGGCCAGTGGCAGCGCATCGCTCTCGGAAGGGCGTTCTTCCGCCAAGCGGGACTATTGGTCCTTGACGAGCCGACCGCGAACCTCGATCCGCTTGCCGAGTACCGGATTTTCCAGCGGCTACGGGGTCTTGCCCGGGACCGGGTGGTACTGCTGGTAACCCACCGCATCACCAGCGTCGCCGTAGCCGACCGGATCGTCGTGCTCGACGAGGGCAGGGTCGTGCAGGAGGGCACCTACGAAGAGCTGGCCGAGCAACCGGGTCTGTTCCGAGAGCTGTTGTCGTGCCAGGTCTCCTCGGATGCCCGGGACGATGACGAACAGCGGCAGGCATCCGCATGAGCACACGCCCGCGGAAGAGCATCGTGCTTACAGACCTGTCCGCCGCCGTGAGCACACAGCACACCGCCATGCTTGCCCGTCCGGATGCCGATGTGCTGACCGGCCCACATCCATCTGACGCCCCCTACTGCGGCCGAAGGGGTTTCTGCTCCGCAGCTGTATCCGGGGCAGCGACCCGGGCGTGGACACCGCGGTGCCTGGGATGCACGAGCAACACGATCACGCAGCCACGGTCGTGCCGGGCGTGCGCCCGACGGGAGCCGAGGGGGTACGTCATGTCCTCCCCGTGTGACCCCATCTCGTCGGCCGGAGGGACGTCGCTGTGGCGGCACCAGGACTTCCGTCGATACCTGACCGGCCAGGCCGCCAGCGTGGCCGGCAGCTCGATCAGCGCGATGGCCCTGCCCGTGCTGGCTGTTCTCGAACTGGATGCCAGCCCTGCCCAGGTTGCCTGGATCACGTTCATGGGCCAACTCCCGCCCGCTCTTCTGGCGTTGTACGCCGGAGCGCTGGCCGACCGGCGCTCCAAGCGGAAGCAGATGATCACCGGAGATCTGGTCAGCGCCGCCGCGCTGGCCAGCGTGCCCACAGCGGCGGCGCTGGACAGGCTGTCCCTGACCCAGCTCATGGTGGTCGCCGCGGTGCAGGGTGCGGCAGGCGTGCTGCATGATGCCGCCGCGATCAGTCTCCTGCCCAGCTTGGTCGACCGGTCCCTGATCCAACGGAGCAACAGCCGTATCGGCGCCGTGTTCGCCGTCGCCGCCACCGCCGGCAGCAACCTCGGCGCCGGCCTGACCGCGCTCCTCGGACCAGCCCGGGCACTGCTCGGTGACGTCGGCTCCTACCTCGTCAGTGCCTGGTGCACCGCCCGCATCCAGACACGCGAGACCACCCGGGCGCAAGCCGGAAGCCACCGTGTGCACACCGAGATCGGGGAGGGCCTGCGGTACGTACACCGCGACCACCGGCTGCGCACACTGACCCTGGTCAACGCGACTACCTCGTTCGCCCTGGCACTCCTCAACACCCTGTGGGCCCTGTACCTGCTCAAGTCCCTTTCGATGAGCCCGACCGCCTTCGGCGTGGTCCTGGGGCTGGGAGCCCTCGGCGCGGCGGCAGGAGCACTTGCCGCCCCGGCCCTCACGCGACGGTACGGGGCCGGGCCGATGATGCTCGTCGCGCTCGCGCTCACCCCGCTCACCCAGATCCCGTTGCTGCTCGCTTCCCCAGCCCTGACCTGGCAGATCGGCATCGGCGCCGCCCTGTTTCTCCAGCTGGCCTGCGCCGCGGCGGCGGGAACCACCCAGCGCTCCATTCGTCAGGTCGTCACCGCCGATGACATGCAGGCCCGCATGCAGGCCGTGAGTACCTGGCTCACCTCAGGCGCCCGGCCGGTGGCCGCCCTGGTCGCGGGCGGCCTCGGGACGCGGATCGGGGTACGGCCCACCCTGATCGTCGGCACCTGCCTGCTCCTCGTCCCCCTCGTGGTCCTCTACCGCTCCCCACTACGCGGCCTCCGCCAGATGCCCGGAGCCCAGCCTGCCCCCTCCCATCCAGGAGATCCACTCGTGCAACCACCCGTCCCCTCCCCCTCACCTTCACCCGGCGCCGCCCCCGCCGACGACGGACAGCGCAATCCCGCGGTGGGCGGAGGTGGTACGGCGTGAGCGCGGAACTGAACGTGATCGGCGGTCACCTGTACCTGGAGCGGGACGGGATGGTGCTGCTCGGGCAGCGGCACCCGGATTCGGCATACGCGGGCGGCCAGTGGCATCTGCTGGCAGGCCATGTGGAACGAGAACCGGCCCGGACCTGCGTGGCACGGGAGGCGCGGGAGGAGGCGAAGCTGGTCGTCGCCGAGGAGGACCTCGTCCTCGTGCATACGGTGCACCTCCTCGACCACGAGGACGCCGTCCCGCGCGTGGGCTTCTTCTTCCGGGCCAGCCGGTGGGAGGGCGAGCCCCGCGTGCTGGAGCCGGACAAGTGCCTGCGTTGGGCCTGGTGGCCTGTCGACGGCCTGCCGGAGCCGACCGTTCCCTACACCCGAGCGGCCATCGAGGGGATTCGTGCCGGCCGGCTGTATACCGAGATCGGTTGGGAGCGGCGGAAGTGAGCGCCCCGGAGATGGACACGCACCGGCCTGGTCCTGAAGCCGCCCAACAGCCGGACTCCTCTTGCAAACACCGCGCACAGATCCCGGATACACCCGCGCCTTGCGGTGCAAGCACTGCAAGAACGGCCGTAGGCCCAACCGGTCAGGAAGGAGGAGAGGGTTCTGCATCGAGCACGTCACACCGTCCAAGGATGTCCGCTGACCTGCTCGCCGCAACAGCCGCCGCCCGCACCGCGATGGTCGACCGCCTCGTCGCCGACGGCGTGCTGACCGACCCGCGGCTGCGCGATGCCCTCCTACGTGTGCGGCGGGAAGTCCTTCTCCCCCACGCATACGTCCGGGTCAGCGGCCCAGGCGCGGATCCGATCGACTGGCGGCTCCTCGACGGCTCGCACCCCGACGACCAAGCGGAGTGGCTCGACCTCGTCCACAGCGGCGACTCCGTCCTGCTCCAGCGCGACGGCGAGCCGCTGGACGCCCTTCGCCGAGGACCGGTGACCGGCGGCCACATGACCTCCATGAGCACCTACGCCCCTGCCACCGTCGAGGTGTTGCAATGCCTCCAACTGGATTGCGGGCAGCGGTTCCTGGACCTTGGTTCGGGTCCGGGGATCTCCCTGGCGCTCGCCGCTGCCATCACGGGCCCTGGCCGTGCCACCGGGGTCGAACGCGATCCGCACATGAGCGTGTTCGCCCAGCGGAACCTGGACCGGCTAGGACTGGGAGCGACGGTCGTCGAAGGTGACGCGCTCAACGGACACGCCACCGGGGCACCGTATGACCGGATCCATTCCGGCATCGGCGTGCCCTGCATCCCGCTGGCCTGGGTGGAGCAGCTCGCCCCCGGCGGAACGCTGCTGACCACGCTCGTGACCAGAACGCCCAGCTGGCCAGGTCAGATGCGCGCCACTCGCACGATGAAGGGCAGGCTTCAGGCGGTGCTGACGGGCAGGCCGCGCGGCCACCGGCCCCTGCTCGGCTACGAGTGGCTCACCGCCGTGACCCACCGGCCCAAGGTCAAGGCTGACCCCGGCCGACCGCGCCCAACCCGGCTCGCGCCGCCCGACGATGACGCCCACGGCTTCTGGATCGCCGCCGCGTACCTGGCACCGGGCTTGGTCAGGGATTTCCAGGCCGACACGATGACCATCGTCGCCCCGGAGGAGGATTCCTGGGCGGTGGTCGGCCCCGGCGACGGCACGGTCCGCGTGCACGGGCCGCGTGATGTGTGGGCCGAACTCGAAAACGTCCACGACGCTTGGGAGCGGGCGGGCCGTCCGGACACGTACCGGGTCGATATTCCGGACGGCGGGGGCCCGCAGCGCGTCGCCTCCGGTCCCGGCCGGATGGCCCTCACCTGGACGCTGCCCCCGCTCGCCGCCGTCCCCCACCAGACGTCTCCATCGCTCGGGAGTTGTCCATGACCCAGCAACGGCACCCCGTTCCCCCGCCCGCCGACGGCCCCAGTCGACCGGCTGGGTGGTCCGAGGAATTCCTCCGCCACCGCGACGGCCAGGGCTGCCCCATGTGTGACAACGACTTCGCCGCCGAAGACATCGGCTGGGGCATCCTGCTCCACCAGGGCGAAGTGGCCAACGCCTACCTGTGGCGCTCGGGCCAGGTCCGGGGCTACTGCGTACTCATTCACCGCGGCGCACCGCACGTCGCCGAGCCCACCGACCTCTCAGACGCCCACGCCGCCGCGTACTGGGCCGACACCCTCACGCTCGGCAAGGCCCTGACGGCGTTCTACCAGCCGATGAAGATGAACTACTCCACGCTCGGCAACGTGGTGCCCCACCTCCACACCCACATCGTTCCCCGCTACGCCGACCACGCCGACCCGGCGCCAGGCGGGCCGCTCCCGTGGACGGCCCTAGATACAAACCGCCCGGACGAAGTACAGCTCCAGGCGGACGCCGCCGCGCTGCGCGCGCTGCTGGAGCAGGCATGAGGGGCCGCCCGGATGAAGAGTCCGGGGACCTGTTCGCCTCTGCGGCGGCCGATTACGCCCGATACCGGCCGGGCATCCCGTCCGAAGCGGTCCGCCTACTCGTCGGCACAGTGAGAGGTGTCGCTCGGCCTGTCGTGCTCGATCTCGGCTCCGGGACCGGGCAGGTTGCAGCTGCGCTGCTCCCCGCTCTTGCGCATGAGGCCCGCCTGGACCTAGTGGATCCGGACCCAGGGATGCTCCGCGAGGCCACTGAAACCCTCGCCCCGCTCCTGGGTGACAGTCCCGCTGGCTTCCACTGCGTGCGGGCCGAGGACTTCACGCCGCCGTTCGACGGCTACCGAGCGGACCTGGTCACCTGCGCGCGGGCGTTTCACTGGATGCCCCGCCCCGCGGTCCTCACGATGGCCGACCGCGTCACCGCTCCCGGGGCCGGCGTGGCGATCATGGGGGATGGCAGCCTCTGGACCTACCAAGCGCAGTGGACGGCAGATCTGCAGCGGCTCATCCAGTCCTACCTCGGCCCCGAGCGGCGGGCCGGCACCGCTGGGGCGTACACCGAGCCGGGGCGCCGCTACGAGGACGACCTCGCCGAGTCCGCGTTCAGCGACGTCAGCGAGCACCGGATCCCGGTCCGCCGCACGTGGACACCCGCAGCCGTGGTCGGTTATCTACGCAGCACGAGCTTCGCCCGCCCGGCGCTCTTCGGCGATCAGCACGCACGGTTCGAGCAGGAGGCCCACTTGCTGCTGGAGGAACACGCCCGAGGCGAACGGCTCGTCGAGGACGCCGTGTTCACCATGCTGCTCGCGCGCCGCCCCGGCGGTGACCGGTGAGCGGGGGGCGGCACACCGAGCCGCTGGACGTGCACCTGGTCGCGGTCCGCGATACCGCGGCCGGCCCCGAAGTGCTCCTGTCCCGGCGGGCCGGCGACGTCTACGCGACAGGACTGTGGCATCTCCCATCTGGTCACCTCGACCCCGGAGAGGATGTCGTCACCGCGCTCGTGCGGGAGACCAGCGAGGAGACCAGCGTCATCGTCGACCCCGCTGATATCCGCGCGGCCGTCACCGTGCACCACCGCTCCCCCGGCGGGGGCGCACGCGTCGGGTTCTTCTTCGAGGTCCGGCACTGGCGCGGCAACCCCCGCGTCATGGAGCCGGACCGGTGCGACGCTATGGGCTGGTTCCCGCTCGACGCGCTGCCGCAGCCCATGGTGGCCTACTGCCGGGCCGGGCTGGACGCCTACCGGGCCGGAGCCCGGATGGCCCTGCATTTCCAGGAACCCGGCGATCCCATCGCCTACGCCCCGGCCGTCGACCGGCTGCGCCTCGTGCCCGACGCCGGTCCAAGCAGCACGGTCCCTGAGGACGCGGTGCGGGACTTCGTCGAGCGGGCGGTCGGCAGGATCACCGGCTGGACGGATGTCTCCTGGGCACGCAAGGGCAGTCAGGTGTGGCGGGCACGCGATGCCGAGGATTGGGTGTGGTTTGTCAAGATCCACCAGAACGACCGCTTCCACCAGCGCGAGTTGGCCGCATACCGCAGCTGGGTTCCCCGTCTGGGCCCGCTGGCACCCCGTCTGGTGGCCGCCGACGAATCACTGCGGGCCATCGTCATCACCACGGTGCCAGGCCGCTCCCTGCACGGCGCCGTCCACCTGCCCGACCAGGAGCGGCGGATCTTCCACTGCATCGGGCAGCTCGCGGCAACCATTCACCGCAGCGCCCCGGCACTGCCGCCCCTCCCCGACTCTCTGCCGCTCGAGAAGCTGGAACGGCACCTCGACCGCGCACGCGCCTACTTGGAGCCCGGGGACGAGGCGTTCATCCGTGCCACCGCAAAGGGGGCCTCTGGTCTGCCGGCCCTGGAGAGGGTTCCCACGCACGGTGACTTCCAGCGGCGGAACCTTCGCTGGGAGCAGTCGACGGGCATCTTGTACGTGATCGACTTCGAAAGAAGCGAAGGCGGTTCGGCCGTCAGGGACTTCGTCCGCTTGTCCGACGCCTGGCACGGACGGCCGGACCTGCACGAGGCCCTGATGACCGGCTACGGCCGCCCCCTGTCCCTCGCCGAAGAAGAGCACCTGGTCGTCCTGTCCGTATTGGATGCCGTCTCCGGCATCCAATACGGCGCCGCCCACGGCGATCCGGAACTCGTCGAGCGAGGCCGCCGCACCCTGGCCCGGCTCCGCGCAACGAACCGTCTTTGACCAGCACACCACACCACCCGCCAGCTGAAGAGCAGTTGAGGAGCACGCCCGTGGCGTACGTCGTCCGTGACCAGTGGCAGCAGCACTATGCCGACGGCAAGGGGTTCCGGGAACTCGGTGAGCGCGAGCGGGCCCTGCTCGCCGAGCACGCTCCCGTTCCCGATGGCGGCGGACGGGCGCTCGATGTGGGCTGCGGCACCGGCAGCCTGGCCGCCTACCTTTCCTCCCTCGGCTACACGATGGACGCCGTCGACTTCGCCGACAGTGCTCTCGCCCGGGCCCGGGACGAACACGCCGACGTCGAGCGGGTGCGCTGGATCTGCCTGGACATCGAGCGCGACGACCCGGCAGATCTGCACGAGGACGGCTACGACCTGGTCACCATGCGGCTGATGTACCCCTTCCTGCGCGATCGCAGCCGCGTCCTGCACGGGCTCGGTGAACGACTGCGGCCCGGCGGCACGCTTGTGGCCATCACCCCCGTGGTCGAGCACACCCCGGCCGAACGACGGGACATCGCCCTCGACGAGGACGAGGTCCGCCTGCTCGCCGAAGGCTGGGAGACCGTCGAGCGGCTGGAGGCGGACCAGCTCACTGTCCTGGTCCTGCGCGGCCCGTGCCACACCGGCACCCGGGCGGTGGAGCGGCAGCGACCGCCCTCCGGTCTGGCTGTGACAGGCGCCCTTGCGGTCGTCACCGACGAGGCCGGCCGGGTCCTGCTCGGCCGCTCGCGCCGGGGCATGTGGGAACTTCCCGGCGGGAAGACCAGTGGTGCGGAGTCCTTCGAAGCGGCGGCGGTTCGGGAACTGGCCGAGGAGACGGGCCTGACCGCCTCGGCCTCGGACGCACACGTGGTCACGATGCTGGCCGACGACAGCCACGGCGTGCCGCGGCTCACCGCGGTCGTCCGTATCACCGCATGGTCCGGCACCCTCGCCAACCGCGAACGGCAGTTGTTCGACCGGTGGGAGTGGCATGACCTGCACGCCGTGGCCTGCCTCGGTCCCGTGTTCGCTCCAGCCGCGCAGGCCCTGGGCGCGACCTGGCCCGGGGTTATTCCTGGCCTTGCACCGGTCCACTCCTATCCGCTCGCGATCGACCAGCCGCCCGTGCCCGGCGAACCGGCCGAAGCTGTCCGGCTGCGCCAGCAGATGACCCAGACGGTCATCGACGGCGGCTGGGCGCCCTCCGAACCGGTACAGCAGGCGCTGCGCACGGTGCCCCGGCACCGCTTCGTCCCCGAGAAAGCCCTGAAGACCGCGTACGACGGCGGCGACCGGGCCGTCGTCACCCGCCGCGACGAGACGGGGAAGGCGACCAGTTCGGTGTCTGCTGCCTGGCTCCAGGCCGACATGCTCCAAAGCCTGTGCCTGAAGCCGGGAGCGATCGTGTTCGAGGCGGGATCCGGCGGCTACAACGCCGAGCTCATCGCCCATGTGGCCGGCCCCACGGGCAGGGTGGTCACCGGCGACATCGACCCCTACGTCGTACACCGCACCCGGCGGTTGACCACAGAGGCCGGCAGCGGCCGTGTCACCGCGTTCCAGGGCGATGCGGCACTCGGCGCCCCCTCACACCTCGTACCGCGCGGCGGCTTCGACGCAATCGTGATCACCTACAACTCCTGGGACATCTCCCCCTCCTGGCGGGAGCAGGTAGCTGAGGGCGGGCGCCTAGTCCTGCCCCTCGAAATCCACGGATACACCCGGGCGATCGCGTTCGAGCGACGCTGCGAGGTACTGCATGCGCGGAAGTTCACGCACTGCGGATTCCTCCGCGCCCAGGGCGAACACGCCCGCCCTATCCCGGCCGTGGACCTCCTCGACGGCGAGCTGAAGCTCCGATTCGAAGACGGCACCCCCGCCTCGACGAAGGGATTGGAAGAGGCGCTGCGCGGGCCGCGCCACCAGGTCGCCACCGGGGTCACCATGGGGGCGGCCTTCTACTTCGGCTCGCTGCAGCTCTACGCGGCCACCACATTGCCAGGCTTCGTCCGTCTGTCCGCCCACCGGGAAAAAGGCACGGGTGTCACCCAGATCGCGAAGGACGGCGATGCGCCGGCGATCCTCGGCGACGCCTCACTGGCCTACCTCATCCACGTCCAGACCCGGCACGGTGACAGCCCTGCCGAAAAGGAGTGGGAGTGGGTCGTCCACGCCTTCGGCCAGCACGGCCCGCAGCTCGCCGAGCAGCTGGCGGCCACGGTGAGAGCCTGGGACCGCGACGTACGCACGAACGACGGCAAGCAAAACGACCCTGTCCTGACCGTTCACCCGGCTAGCACCCCCGACCGCCAGCTACCCGCCGGCGACGTCCTGGACAAGCCCCACAGCCGCCTCGTGTTCCAGTGGCCGGGCCGTGTGCCGTCGCCGTAGACCCGGCCGGACGAAAGACGTGGGGCTGACGCTGAAGCGCGCCGGACCAGGACGGCCTGCTATGTCCGGCATACGTGAGCCCGACGGAACCCCGGCTCACGGGCGTCGAGTCCCACCCATCGATCCCTGCACCTGCTAGAAGCCTCCACGACCCTGCCGTCCGCATCCCATTTCCCCGAGGAGATCCATGGCCGAGACGACCCGCCCCTCCGAACAAACCGAGCGCGAAATCTGCAACACCACACGCAGTCCTTCCGGTGACCCGGTGCTGGTGCACGCACCGCCCCGCCTGGTGTCCGAGAGCCAGCAAGCCGACGGATCCGAAGCCACCAAACAGGCTGTCACCCTCCTGGCCCCAGAGATCCGAACCGGCCGATGCCAGTGCGGTGACATCGCATACGAGGTAAGCGGCCTCCCGGATGATCCCCATCTGTGCTCATGTCCTCACGAAACCCGGATCTCCGGCGGTCCAGCCGTACTCTGGGTCGGCTTCCACAAGAACGGGCTGGCCTGGACAGGCCCCGGCGGTGAACCAACCTGGTACTCGACATGGCCAGACCTTCGCCGCGGGTTCTGCCCCCGATGCGGCACCCACCTGATCTCCGTCGCTGACTCCACAGACATGATCATGGTGACCGGCTTCAGTCTCGACCTCCCCCACCAACGCGGTATCGAGCCCGTCGGGCATTCCTTCCGAGAGAACGCCGTTCCGTGGATGAAGATCACTCTCGCCCCAGAACCGCCCCGGTCCGCGGCCACGCTACCGTGCGGTTCATCACCAGCCCGCACGCCGAGCGGCTGATGTCCGTCGCCGGGCTGCCGAAGCCGGCCCAGGCATGCCGGTCGTCCGCTCGCGGACGCCGATCGGCAGCACAGTCCACACCCCTGCCGCCAACGCGACTCACCAACGTGGCCATCAGCAACCGGATCGGCGTCCTGGACGAAGGACAGATCATCCAGGAAAGCACCTACGACCAACTCACCCAGGAACCGAGGCTGTTCCAGTCCCAGTGAGAGCTGCAGCGACGGAGCGGCGGCGCCGCCTGATCCACGCTCCCCCGTCCGCGCCATGACACGCCCGCCCACCGTCCTGAAAGGCAGAGCCACGTGACCTCCCCCGCTTCCCCTTCGGATCGCGTTGCACCTCGGGCTGCCCTCTCGGCAGCGCAGTACGCCGTGTCCTCCCGGCACGCGGTGTGGCTCGGCGCCGCCGCGATCGTCACCGACCAGGTCGGCCGCGTCCTGCTGGTACACCCCACCTACCATGAGGACGACCGGTGGCTGTTGCCCGGAGGAGTCGTTGAACCCGGCGAACACCCGCACGACGCCTGCCGACGCGAGATCACCGAAGAACTGAGTCTGCCGAACCTGCCCCTGGCGAGCGTGCTCGCCGTCCACTCCCTCTCGTCACACCACGCCGCCATCCGGCGCGGCATCCCATGCCCCGGAGAGATCCGCTACGTCTTCGACGGCGGAACCCTCACCCCTGACCAGGCGAAAGCGATCCGCCTGCCGCGCAAGGAACTATCCGAGTACGCCTTCCTCGAAACGCGGGACGCGATGCAGCGGCTGCGCCCCGTGGACGGGCAGATCATGCTCGCCGCCTACCGCGCCCGCCTCGGGAACACCGCCACCGCCCACCTCGCCGACGGCCAGCACATCCTCGATGTCCCACCCCTGGACCGCCATGACGTCCACGTCCGCTACCGGCCCCTGTGGGACAGCCCCCTCAACCGTGACCCTGTCCCTGAACGGCTCTCCGTGCAGCAAGCCTGGGCGTGGTGCTTCGTGCCCGACGGCCGGGTCGTCCTCGTCGCCGACCCAAGCCCCCCGGGGCGCCCTGCCCATGCTGCCAGGCGGCACTGTGGAAAGGACCGACACGACACCCGAGGACACCCTCCACCGCGAAGCCGCCGAGGAAGCCCAGCTCACCCTGACCGACCCGGTGCGACTGGGCTGGGTGCTGGACGAGACCGGCGAGGTCTACGGCGGAGTGGGCCCCAACGCCCGGCTCCGCCTAGCCGCACGGGTCACCGATATCGGGCCGGCGACCGTCGACCCCGCCACCGGCCGCCCCTTCGCACGCCTGCTCGCAACCCCCGCCCAGGCAGCCGCCCTTCTGGGATGGGGCCCGCCAGGAGCGCGGCAAGCCCGACTCGCCGCTGAGACAGCCCGAGAGCGTTGGGGCCTGCCCACCGCTCGCCCCACCGCAATCGACGAAGTCCCTGCGAAGGGGATGCGGCTGAGCTGACACGAACGACCGCCCTTCTCAACTCTGGACCAGCCAGACCATCGATCGGAGGCACGTGTGCCGGACGACACCCAACAGGCGATCTCATCCGTCCCGAACCCGGCGACAGGAGGTGGACCGCGGGAGCACCACATGCACCTGCTCCCGCGGTACTACCGTCAAGTAGAGGCAGGGCGCAAGACAATCGAAGTGAGGGTGGCCACCCCGCAGAAGCGCGCCGTTGCCGTCGGCGACACGGTCGTCTTCCACGACCGCGACACAGGCCGGGAGCTCGACGTCATCGTGCAGCGGATCACCCCGTACCCCTCCTTCGAGGATCTGCTCAGTTCAGAGGACCCTGCGCGCATTGACCCGAACGGGCCGCCCGGAGAACTGCTCGCCAACCTGCGCAGCATCTACCCGCCAGCCAAGGAGGGCCTCGGCGTCCTCGCCTTGGCATTCGACCACCGCCCTGCACGGCCAGGCCGACCGATGCCGATGACGCCCGCGCAGTACGCGCAGACCGTCCCCCACCATACGGTGTACGGCTGCCTGTACATCCGCGACGAACACGACCGGCCGGTTCAACTGCGCTCGGTCTACGGCTCGCGCCTCTGGCAGTTCCCGGGCGGCAACCTGGACGCCCAAGGAGAGGACCCGCTGCAAACCGCTCGCCGCGAAGCGGTCGAAGAGACTGGCCTCGAACTGGGCCTGGATACGCCGAAGCTACTCCTGACGCACTTCCTGCACGCCGGGCCCGGCCTGCCGCTCAACAAGGTAGGGCTCATCTTCGACGGAGGCCGGCTCACCGCAGAGCAGCTCGGTCGGATCCGACTCGATCCCGCCGAGCACGACATGTGGGCCGTGCACGACCTCGCCACCTGGCAGGGCCTGATGGCGCCACGCGCCTTCGCTCGCCTCGACGCCATCGAACGGGCCCGTCGTGGCGAAGGCCCCGCCTACCTCACCACGCACACCTGATCCCCAGAGCCCCCACCCAGCCGGACGAAAGCGTCGGCGACTGGGCTTGGCACCCGCTCGATCAGCTCCCCGACAGCCTGTTCGTGTGCAGCGCCCAGATCCTCACCGCATGGCGGCCCGACTTGGCCATCGACCACTCACCAGCGCACTCCACGCGTTTCGCATCCGGACCAGCGGCCATGCCGGGCGACGGCCTGGCCTGACCGCCAGCACCCTCGTACGCCTGCGGCACCGCTCATCTTTTACTGTCGAAGGAGACGTAGTTGAAGATCGTGCTGATGTCCGACCCTCGGGTCGCCGCCATCCCTGTTCAGGACTGCGGCGAGGAACTCATCGACATACGGGCGTCCGGCCTGTTCCTCGTCGATCAACGCAAGCAGGACTCCGACGGCCACTTCGCGCACCTGCGGCACGGGCTCATCGAGCGCCTGGAACACGCCCAGCGACTGCTTCCCACTGAGTTCCGCCTGCTCGTCGTTGAGGGGTACCGGCCTCCGGCGCTCCAGCGGGCGTACTTCGAGGAGTACGCGACCAAGCTGCGTCGCGGAAACCCTGACTGGAGCGACAGTCGCGTCCACGAGGCCGCAAGCCGCTACGTCTCCCCACCTGAGATCGCGCCGCACAGCGCCGGCGCGGCCGTCGACCTGACCCTCGCCGCCTCGGACGGCCAGGAGGTGGACATGGGGACGAGGATGAACGCCTCCCCAGAGGAAAGCGACGGTGCCTGCTACACCCACGCGAACTCGATCAGCGGCGCTGCCCGGGCCCATCGCGACACGCTCTGCCGCGTCATGTCAGCCGCCGGTTTTGTGAACTATCCAACGGAGTGGTGGCATTTCAGCTACGGAGACCGATACTGGGCCCTCCACACTGGCCAGGCAGCCGCCATCTACGGACCAAGCGACCGTACGTAGCAGCAGCTACCAGCAGCACCGCGAGGGAGCGCGACATCGTGAGCAAGCCGACCGCCGTCCTACTCATCGGGATCACCGGCTCCGGCAAGACGCACCTTGCACAGGCTCTCGCCGCGATGGGCCTTGTCCGCCTCAGCGTTGACGAGGAGGTCCACCGCCTCCACGGCCGTTATGGGGTCGACTATCCCGAGCACGGGTATTTTGAGCGCGAGGCTCCTGCGGTCGAGACCGTACGTGCGCAGCTCACGGAGCACCTGCGCGCGGGCCGTGCCGTCGTCCTCGACCACGGCCTGTGGCGTCGTTCCGATCGTGAGGAATGGAAGAAGACAGTCCGGGCCGCGGGCGGACTCCCGCTGCTCGTCTACCTGCCGGCCTCCAGGGAGGAGCTCCTGCGGCGCCTCGCCGCGCGCAACCAGCGCAAGGACGCCAATGCCTTGATCGTGACTCCGGAAGCCTTGGACGACTTCTTCGCTCGGTTCGAACCGCCTACCGAGGATGAAGGTGCCGTCATCACCTACAACGGCGACGCAGAGGTCATCCGCTCCATGATCCGATGACGCCCCCGGCCGTCCCACCGAGCAGAGGCGCCAGGTGCTCGGCCATCACGAGCAAAGACCGCTCCGAATAGGACGGTCCTACCAGCTGCACACCGATCGGGAGGCCATCGGCGCTACGCGCAGCAGGCATGACCAGGCTGGGCAGACCGACGTGGCTGGTCAGGTTGGCCCAGCAGGTCTGGTCGAAGAAGCTCCGTTCAACGCCGTCGACCATGAGAGAGCGACTCCCGGCTGGGATCGCCGCAGTAGGAGCGGCGGGCGTAATGAGGACGTCGTGCTGGGCGTCGGCGAAGAACCGGTGCCACGTCTGCCGGAGCCGGAGGCGCTCCTCGTTGGCGCGGAGCCAGACACGGTGTGTCTGCGTTCGGTGGCGGAGGAAGGCGGCTCGAGGGCTCGCATCGTCCGTGTGCAGGTCACGGGCAGCGGCGAGTTCGGCGGCGCCGGCGTCGTCGTCGGTGGCTGCGGTCGTGGTGGCATAGAGGAGCTGCTCGAAGAGGCGCAGAGAGTCAGCGAAGCCGACCGGCCCCGTGGTATGGCGGACACTCGCGCCGACGGAGGTCAGCGTCCGTTCGACGGTGGCGAGAGCATCAGCGGTGTTGCGGTCGACTGGGCAGCTCGCGTCGTCGGCCCACACTGCCACGCGGAGCTGGCTGATCGGGCGTTGCGCCGTGGGCAGCGTGACGCTCCAGGGGTTGTTCTCGTCGGGTGACGGTGTCGTCAGTGCGGCGAGGAGCAGGTCGAGGTCTCGGGGGTGGCGGGCCAGGGGGCCGGGGGTGACCATGTCGCTGCTGGTGATCCACCCCGGCGGGCGAGGGACGTGGCCGCGGGCTGGGATGAGTCCCTGCGTCGGGCGCAGGCCGTAGACGCCGCAGTAGTGGGCGGGGAGTCGCAGGGAGCCGGCGAGGTCGCTGCCGAGGTCGGCGGGGGTCAGACGGGCGGCGACTGCTGCGGCGGGGCCGCCGGAGGAGCCGCCGGTAGTGCGCTTGGGGTCATGCGGGTTAAGCGTGGGGCCGAACAGGACGTTGTCGGTGTGCAGGTCTTGGCAGTACGCCGGGGTATTGGTCTTGCCCATGATGACGGCGCCTTGGTGGCGGAGCCGGGCGACGGCGTCGGCGTCGTGTGCGGGAACGTGATCGGCGAGGTCCTCGGCACCGCTGGTGGTGCGCAGGCCGGCCGTCTCGAAGCTGTCCTTGATCGTGAGGGGAAGGCCGTCGAGGATGCCGGTGCTCTCGTTGCGGGCGCGGCGTTCGTCGGCTGCGTGTGCGACGGCTCGGGCCGTGCTGTCGTCGCGGGTAACGACGGCGTTGATCTGGCTGGCGTCGATCTGCGCCAGGTGGAGGTCGAGCAGTTCGCGGCTGGAGATCTCGCGGCGATCCAGGGCCTGGAGCTGGACGTGGGCGGGCTGGTGGGTGAGGTCGGTCGTCATGCGGAGACCTGCTCAAGGTGGGGGGCTCGTGCGGGCTGGCGGGGCAGGTGGCGCGCTACGTCGAGGAGAGCGTCGATGTCGTCCATGGGCCTGCTGGTCTGGCGTTCGGAGTCGGCGAACTCGGTGAGCTGGTCGGTCTCCGGGCGGGTACCGGCGGCCCGGGCGGCGATTCCGGCGAGGATCTGGTCGGCGGTGACGGCCGCGGACAGCTCTTCTCCGTGAAGTCCTCGCGCCCGGTGGCGGGCTTCGCTGGCTTCGCGGACTGCGGCATCTAGGTACTGACGGATCACGAACCGTCCGTCTCGGATCTCGACTGCTCGGCGGTAGAGCCGGATCGAGATGCTGCGGAAGCGGCGCCTCTGGGCCGGGTCGACTCGGTCGATCGGCAGTGCGATCTCGGGCGCCTCGCTGTAGAACGCCAGCCACAGGGGGCGTAGGCCGTAGTAGCTGCGGTATTGCTTGATCCGGTACTGGAGACTCTGAGCCTGATCGTTGATGGTGGGCACTAGCCAGCCGATGAGCGTGAGCATGGCTCCGACATCGCCGCAGGTCCACGCGAAGCCCTCCCACTCCGCGAGCGACGCGTTGAAGGCGCCGGCGATCACGTTCCCGATGCGCACGGCGCTGTATCCGAGAGTGACGGTCGCGCCGAGGGCGACGATGCGCAGGCCGATACGGACGGACCCGCGTGTGCTGCGGTGGGCCAGGCGCCAGCAGGCACGGGCGAGGGACAGTTCGCCGATGGTGTAGGCCGTGACGTACAGGGTGAGATACGCGGCGTACCAGCCATCATGCGCGTAGTACAGCGTGAAGTTGATCGGTCGCGGCGCGTTAGGCGTCAGCAGGGCGAACAGCACCAGCAGCCCTGCGATCACAGCGAAGCCTGCGGCTACCCACTCCCGTGCCCTCCTGCGGGCAACTTCGGGGGGTGATCCCCAGTAGGTGAGGACGATCTGCTGGCAGGCGAGCAGCGCGACCACGCACCCCATCGCCAGGGGTACGGAGAGGTTCACCACGCCCAGGACATGATCGAGGTACTGCCACATCAGTGTGATGGAGAACAGGAACGACAGCCCTGACAGCAGGAAGACGGCGGCCAGCGCGGTGAAGGCGGGGTCTCGGCGGCGGGTCGGCACGTCCCGCAGCAAGCAGAGGAAGCCGAGCGTGGCGACGACGAGGCTGATCGGGTGGAGCAGGTCCTTCACGGCCGGGCCTCCCGTCGGCGCAGCAGCGTGTGCGTGACCCGGTCCTGCACTTCGTCTCCGGAGGACTCGTCGCTGCGCAGCCACCGGTCGATGATCCAGCGCTGGATCAACGAGGCGAGGAGTTCGGTGTCCCGCTCCTCGTCCTCGTCGTACTTGGTACGGCCCAGCATCATCTCGACGGTGGCCGAGCCCACGCTGGTGAAGATCGTTGAGGAGAGCGCGGACGCCGGGCGGTTCTCGTGGTGGCCGAGCAGCAGGTGGCTGAACTCGTGGGCGATGATGTGGTCCTGGTGCAGGGAGCTGGTCCGCGGGTCGTAGTACACGTGGAAGGCACTCTCCGTGACGGCGCATGCCCCGCACACGGAGGGCGCCTGCTCACGGGCCTCCAGGACCACCTTCCGTCCCGTGCGGCGTGAGACCTCGTCGCTGAGGTCGCGGATATTGGTGACGTGCGGGAGCTGCAGCTCGGCCAAAAGGTCAGGCCGGCGCAGCCTACGTGCGGACCACATTGCTTTTCCTTGATCACTTACTGAACGCGGCCGTTTTACGAGCCAGTTGAGGGTGGCAACCCCTCGGATTTTCGTACGCTCTCGACGATTCCCAGGACGGCATCCTTTCCGTCTGCGGAAACGTCGGACAGGCGAAGGAGCACGTTTTTGATCTTCGTGTCGCGAAGCAGTGCGAGCAACTCAAGTTCCTGCACGGTCTTTTCGGCGACGACGTCGTCGAACCAGTATGCGGGGTCCACGCCGAAAAACCCTGCTAGCGCTTCGAGGTGACGCTTCGTCGGGTTATCGCGCTGCCCGGTCCGCAGGAGCCAGAGGTACTGGGCCGACAGTTTGCCCAGCCCGCGCTTCTCCATGAGTTCGGCCACCTCGGCGTTGCTGAAGGGGCCGCGGTCGGGCGGGTGCACTGTGTCGAACAGGCGGTTTAGGCGGTCCATGAGCCCCTTGGGGCTCACCTGGCCTTCGGTCGAGTCTTTCATGATCCTTTCCTGGGTGGACTTCGTCGTCGCTTCAAGCACCCTACCCCGCGATAAACGTGAGTTGACGAGCTGATCCACTGTATGGAAAGTTCTTCCTCACCAGCACGTTTCCGTGTGACGCGTACCGCCTGTTTCAGGTCGGCCTGTCCGTTTCTACCGGCAGGAGTATGCCGGGTGAGTGGCACAAGCCACAGCCAGCGACATAGGTCACGTCTGGCACGCAGGATTTTATCTTCGACCGGAAAGCGCGGAGGCGGCAGTGGAAACACCCCATCCGCCTCGCATTTCCACTGCAGGGAATAACAGACACCCGTTCCAATTCGGACACAGTGACACGCTCTCGGCGTTCGAGGCAACCGCGGCAACGGTGCGCTTCGACGCGGGGGTGCGCCCCAGGTCGCGCCGTACGGACACTTGCGGCACACGATCATCCGATGACTCTCTGCAACCAGTACAGAGTTTAAGAACCAAGTCTGGATCTTGATACGGGTCCGTGCGTATGTTCGTCGTCCCCGGGCAGCCCGCCCGCAGCGACGGACATGAGGAGAGCACGAGGACGGACCGGACCGCGAAGGTCCACAAACAGCGACGGCGCCCGGGAGCGGTAACTCACGGACGCCGAACGCTAAGCGGCATACCCGCCCCGGCAAGGGCGGAGATTGCCCACCATCACCACGCTGAGTCCTTCCAAGGGGCGCGTCAGCGTGGCAACACTGCAAAGGGGAGTATCGCATGTCTCCTGCCCTGCGCAAAAGGCCCTTTCGCCTGGCCTGCGCGGCAGCCATCTCCGCCTCGGCGCCTCAGCGCCCCGAGCCGGACCGCACGTTCATGGCCCCGCCGAGCTGCGGGACCCGCCCGCTCGTCGGGAGCTGCCGATGAGCAGCGAAGCCCGCGACTGGGTGTGGGAGCACAGTTGCAGCCGGGGGACGGCGCGTCTGGTCCTGCTGTCGATCGCCGACCGGGTGGGCGACGAGCAGTGCGTTTCCTGGGCCTCCCTGTCGAGCCTGGCCAAGCGCACCCGCGCCTCCGTCTCCACGGTCCGTGAAGCCATCGACCGTCTGGTCGACGCCGGTGAGCTGGAGCAGCTCGAAGACCTCACCGGCCCGCAGCGCAGCACCGTCTACCGCCTCCCCCTCGCCGCCAAGGTCCTGGCGGAGACCGTGGACGACAAAGACCCCGACCAGACGCCGGCGGAGGGGACCGAAGCCACCCCGGCGCTCCGGATCTCGGCCCTGCGGCGCTACAACATCCGCCCGCGTGAGGTGCCGGAATCCCCTGCGAGGGCCCGGAAACCGGCAGTACCGGAATCCAGCAGGTCCGGACGGAAACCGGCACCTCGACGTGCCGGGAACCGGCACAGCGATGTACCGGAAACCGGCACACAGAACCGTAGTGAACCGGATTTGAACCGGAGGTACAGCAGTGGTGGTGGTGCCGTCCTCTCAGCTGCCGAGTGGCAGGTCGACCCAGCCACCCACACCTGGGCCCGCGAGCAGGGGCACCTCGACCGTCTGGGCGAGCAGGGCCTGCAGGCGGCCGACGCGAAGTGGCGTGCCCACCGCTCCGGCTTCAAGCCGAGGCCGGCGGCTGCGTGGGCTGCCGACTGGCGTTCCTGGGTCGCCCGGGAGCACCCCCCTGGCCGCCCGAACCTCTACGCCGTGCCCGGCACGGGTCCCGGCCAGCCCGGCGGCATGACGCGGGCAGAGGCCCACACCGCCGCACTTCTCGCCGCCCTGAACGAGCCGACCGAAACGGAGCAGTAGTCGTGGACCGCCGTGAAATCGCAGCCCTGCTGGCCTACATCGGCCGACTCGACCCCCGCACCATCCGCACCAACCAGGGCGAGGCACGCGACCAGCTCGCACAGTGGCACGAGCTGCTTGGCGACGTGCCGATGGCCACTCCGCACGGCTGGGACGCCCGCGTCGCCGCCCGCCAGCACATCAGAGTCTCGCCGTACCAGATCCTGCCCGCGGACGTCGCCCGCCCCTGGGAGAGCTACCGTCGCGACCGCCTGGCCCGGCACTCCGATCCCACGCCGTCCGCCGACCCGGACGACCAGGCCGCCTGGACCGCCGAGCTGGTCGGCACCCGCCGCGCCGTCGCCGCCGGCACCGCGCAGCCCGCCCAGGCCAGAGCCATCACCAGCGGTCGCGACCGCATCGACCCAAGGCTGGAGGCGAGGCTGCGGCAGATCGGCTCCTGCATACCGCCCGCCGCCCGCGCAGCCCTCGCCCCCTATCGGCCCGCTCGCGCAGCCCGCGAGGCCGCCGTCGCTCAGGGGCTGCCCGACGCCCTGAGCGTCAAGTGCGAGTGGTGCCTGGCCCAGCCCGGTGAGCCGTGTCGTCGCCGCCGGATCGGTCCCGACGACGGGGTACGCACGACCGCCCCGCGCGCCATCCCGCACCCCGGCCGCGTCGACCTCGCCGCCGCCCGGCAGGCCCAGCCGAGCGAGCAGGTCCAGCAGCCCGCCGTGGCCTGACCGGCGCATCGGTCGCGTGCATCCCGCCCGATGCACCGCTACCCCCTATCACCGTCCCGCCCCGGCTGCGGCGCACGCCCGCGCGCTGCGGCCACCCGACGCCGCGCCCAGCACCGCCCCAGCCGGCCGACGCGGCAGCACATCGGAGACCACCCTTGCGTCACATCACCACCCACGACGCGCCGGCCACCGGCCTGCGCAGTATCGGAGACACCAACTGGCACACCCAGGGAGCGTGCCACGGCATGGACGTCGAGGACGCTGACGCCGTCTTCTTCCCGCTCCCGCGGGACCACGAAGCCATCGCCGAGGCGAAGGAGCTGTGCGGCTGGTGCCCGGTACGCAGCGACTGCCTCAACTTCGCCCTGGAGAACGTCCTCAAGGAGGGCATCTGGGGCGGCCTCACCGAGGCCGAGCGGCGTCCCTGGCACGACGGACTGCACCAGCGCCTCGACTACCGACGCGTAACCTCCTTTTTCCTGGGACGCGACGTGCATCTGACCGAGGCCGAGCGGCAGGTCGTCATCGACCACGCCTACGTACGCGGCTGGCGGCCCGACCGGCTCGCCACCGCCCTTCAGATCAGCCACAAGCACGCACGCGACCTGCTGCGGCAGGCGACCAACAAGGTGTTCGACCGCGACCGCACCTACGGCGTGCCGCGGCCCAAGAAGAAGCGGAAGAAGACCGCCCCAGCAGCAGGCGGCCCCCCGCCCGCCTCAGCACCCGGCACACAGCAGCCAGCAGCCCGCCCGGCAGCGTCGACTCCGGCGCACGCCTCTCTCGGAAAGGCCGCATGACCCACCCCTTCCTGTCCCTCGGCGCCGCTCCGGACCTCTCTCTCCTCCTCGCCGCCGTGGTGCCCGCCGCCGTCGTGCTGGTGCTGACCGCCTGGACGATCCGGCGCCAGGGCACACGCCCGCAGAAACGTCTCAGCGGTCCGGCGGTCAAGGTCGCTGCCCTTGCCGCCCTCGGCTGTACTTGCTACTCCGCGGACACGAGCTGGCGGTTCGCCGCCGACTACCTCGACATGGCCGGCACCGCCGAGCGGGCCGGCATGTTCGCCGCAGCCGAGCTGGCGCTCTTCGCGACGGCGCTAATGGCACGGCAGAACCTGGCCACCGAGGGCGCCCCCGGCCTTCCGGGCACGTTGGTCTGGGTGATCACCGGAGTGCAGGTGATCCCCGCCTATGCCGAGAGCGGTCCTATCGGCGGCACGGTAAGGGCCTTCGTCGGGCCGGTCATGGCGGCGATGCTGTGGCACCTCGCCATGGGGATCGAGCTGCGCCTGCGCACCCCGGGTGCCGCCTCCCACGGACTGATCGCCGTCCTGGGGCGGGAAGCACGCGAGCGGCTGCTGTCCCGCCTCGGGATCGCCGCACGCGACCGCGACGCCGCACAGATCACCCGGGACCGGGCCACCGCCCGCGCAGTCGCCCTCGCCGTCCGCCTCGCCGAACGCACACCCGAGCAGCAGCAGAGCCGACGCGGCCGGCGGCTGACGCGGCGCCTGTCGAAGGCGGTCGGCAGGGCCTCGGTCGGGACCGACGCCCGCCAGCGCGCACAGCTGCTCGACCAGCTCGCCGCACGCCGGCACGCACTCGCGCTCGCCACGGTCCCGCTTCCCTCGCCCTGGTCCCCGGCGCACATCACCGCGAGGGCAGCCGCCGTCCCCTCGCATCCGGCCTCGACGGCGCCGGTCCCCGCAGCCGATCCCCCCGGCCCCCACGAGTCGTACAGGGACCGGGGACCGAGCGCCCCGAGGGGACCGGTCCCCAAGATTGCGGACTCTAAGGCGTCGGATGGCGCGGGGACCGGGGGCGAGAACGCGGGGACCAGGGTGGGGACCGAGGTTCCAGCCACAGGTGGGGTCCCGGGGACCGGTCCCACCGACCCGGAAGCCTCACAGGGGGACGCCGGAGGCGTGGGGACCGACCGCACTGCGCGAGAAGTAGCTGCTCAAGGCCCTGATTCGCATCCAGGACCGAACGCCGCCGAGTCGGGGACCGAGCCCACCGGGGACCGGGGACCGAACGACACCGACACGGGGACCGAGCCCACCGGGGACCGGGGACCGAACGACACCGACACGGGGACCGAGCCCACCGGGGACCGGGGACCGAACGACACCGACACGGGGACCGAGCCCACCGGGGACCGGGGACACACGGTGCCTCTGCGGAGCACGACGGCCACGAAGCCCCGGACTAAGACCAAGGGGAAGCGCGCCCGGTCCCGCAGCCCGCAGACGCAGCGCGCGCCGCGGGAGCTCGAGCAGTCGGTGGACCAGCTCGTCCAGCAGGTCCGTCCGCACGTCTCTGCCCTGCTCGAACGGGACGGCAACGAGTCCGTCACCCGGGTCCAGCTGCGGGAGATTCTCCGCCGTGAGGGCCTGAAGGGCGGCCGGAACGACCGGCTGAGCCTCGTCCTCCAGGAACTGCGGAGTGACGCCACCACGACGACAAGGAGCTCCGCCCGATGAAGACCTGCCACCAGTTCGACACCGTCCGTGCGGAGTACGAGCGGGAGATCAGCTTCATGCTCGCCCACTCAAAGCGGCACGAGGGCAGGCCGGCGGCGAAGTCCAGCGCGAAGCAGGCTGCCTCGACGAAGCAGCGGATGGCCCGCGCGCTCAACAGCCACGTCGGTCGCTGCCCCGAGTGCGGCTGAACCGGCAAAACCCCGCTCAAGGCCCCCTAATCGCAAAGGGGGGCCCGGCTCCGTGCCGGGCCACCCGCCCCGCTTGAGGAGACACGCCTTGATTCCGCGTCCTGTTCGCTCATCCGAGGCCACGGTCGTCGAGGCCAGCGCCTGGGCGGACGTCCTGGTCCGCCGGAGACTCCTGCACGCCGCCGTCCTCGCGCCTACCGGCCAGTGGCTCGTCCAGGGCCACTCAGAAGGATCCGTCCGCGTCCTTACGGGACCGGCCGACGTCCTCGCGCTGGCCGCGAGCATCCAACAGCACACCCGCTCCACGAGGCCCGAATCCTGATGACGAACCCCACCCAGACCGGCACCGCCCCGGAACCTGCTCCCAACTCCAACTCGGTCTCGGGGCGAGCAAGTTATCGGCCAAGACACTCTTCCCCGTCGGGGAAGCGCGCCTTGGCCAAGCCCGCCCCGGGGGTGGCGAGAGCGGACCAGCACCGGGGGGTGCTGGTCCGTGAGACAGCGACCGAGGGCGGATCGCAGCCGGAGGAGACGCCTTCACTGCGCAAGCCGCGCGCCGCGAAGAAAACCTCGCGCAAGCGCTCGCCCAAGCCGCCCTCGCACAAGCGTGATTACGTCTGCAGCGTCCGCCTGAACGGCGACGAGAAGACCCTGCTCTGCGCTGCCGCCACCGCGACCCGTACGAGCCTGCCAGGCTTCCTCGCCCGCAGCGGGCTCGCCGCCGCTCACGACCTCGACAGCACCGCCGCCGCCATCGCCGGCCACCGCGAGCTGATCGCCGAGCTGTTCGCCGCACGCCGGCACCTCGGACAAGTCGGCAACAACCTCAACCAGATAGCCCGGGCCATCAACTCCGGCGGCCAGCCGGCGGAAATCGATGCGGTCGTCGCGGCGGTCCAGCGCGCAGTGACCCGCGTACAGGCAGCCACAGACCGACTGCTGGAGCAGCGCTGAGCTGGCTCCCCTTACCGCCCCGCATCCCGCCACTCCCAGCGACGACCTCGGACAGCAGCATGATCCCCCGGATACAAAAGCGCGGGCAGCGCACCATCGGTCTCCTCTACTACCTCTACGGGCCCGGGAAGCACGAGGAGCACATCGACCCGCACCTGGTCGCCTCGTGGGACCACAACGCTCCCGACCCCGGCCGCGACCCGTCTGCCACCCTCAAGCCGCTCCAGCAGCTCCTGGACCAACCCGTCGAGAACATCGACCAGGCTGACCGGCCGAAGAAGCACGTGTGGCATCTGTCCGTCCGCAACAGTGCCGAGGACCGGATCCTGACCGACGAGGAGTGGGGCGAGGTGGCCCGCCGGATGGTCGCCGCCACCGGTATCGACTACCCCGAACAGGGCGCGGGCTGCCGGTGGGTGGCCGTCCGGCATGCCGACGACCACATTCACATCGTCGCCACGCTCGTCCGTGAGGACGGCTACAAGCCCGACCTCGACCACGACGCCGCTCGCGCCCAGGCCCAGGCCCGCGCCTTGGAAGCGGAGCTGGGCTTGCGCCGGCTCAACAAGGGCGACGGCACCGCGGCCCAACGCCCCACCAGCGCCGAGCGCCACAAAGCCGAACGTCAGGGCCGCGAGCGCACCGCGCGGGAGGAACTGCGCGAAACCGTGCGCCGCGCGGTGGCCGGCGCCAGCAGCGAGACCGAGTTCTTCGACCGGCTGGCCGCCGCCGGCCTGATCATCCGTAAGCGCGTCGCCCCCTCCGGCGACCTGCTCGGCTACAAGGTCGCCCTGCCCGACGACCGCAACAAGGACGGCGAACCGGTCTTCTACCCCGGCGCCCGCCTGGCCCCCGATCTGTCCCTGCCCCGTATCCGGGAGCGCTGGTCCGCCGACACTCGCGACCAGGACGCCACACCGGCAGATGTGCCCGCCCCTGCGGCGCCGAGCGACCCGGCCGCCGCCCGCCGACGCACGGCCTCGGCCGCGTGGAACGCGGTGCTCGTCATCGAGCACGGCGACGACGCCATCGCCGCCGCGTACATTGCCGCTGCCGGCGAGGTCCTGGACGCGCTCGCGAAGACCTCCGCGGCCCGCACCAGGCGCGAACTGCGTGACGCCGCCTTCGCGTTCGAGCGGGCCTCCCGCTCCCACGTCCGCGCCGAGCGTGGCCACGACCGAGCGCTGCGGCAGGCCGCCCGTGACCTCGTCTATAGCGGTCCGGCGTTGGGCCGCGGCGAGGACGGCGCGACCACCGCGATGGCGATCGACATGCTGTTCTTCCTCATCACCGCCGCCGCCCACTGGCACGCGAAGAAGAACCACGCCCAGCAGGCCGCCGCCGCCCGCCAGGCCGCCGAACATCTGCGCGCCGCCTACCAGGCCGCCGCCGCTCAACCCCTCGGTGCTCTCTACCAGCGAGGCCGGCGCCTGGGCCGGGCGCTGCGGCAGCGGCAGACGACGGTGCTGCGCACAGCGCTGCCGGAGTTGGCCGAGCAGATCCTCGCCGAGCCCGGCTGGTACGCGCTCGCCGCCACCCTCGCCGACGCCGAAGCCGCCGGCCACGACCCGGCCGCCCTGCTCGCCGACGCCGCGGGTCGGCGGGAGCTGGACACGGCGGAGTCCGTCAGCGACGTCCTGGTGTGGCGGCTGCGCCGGGCAGCGGACCTGCCTGCGGATGCCACCGGCATGGTGCCCGACGCTCACGCCGCACAGCGCTCGGCACAGCGCGCCGGGCAGCACATCCCCGGACAGGCCCGGCCTGGGCGTGGCCGGTCGTGACTGTGGACTTTGTGAATTGAACAGGTCAGCGGACTTCGCGCACGATCATGACGCGTGCAGGACGAGACGAGGGAGGACACCGGGTGTTTCACCGGATACGACGACGCCGCCGCGCGGAAGAGGAAGAGTTCAGCGAGGTGCAGCGCCGGGCGTACGAGGCGTGGCTGCGGATGGCCGACCAGGTGCCACCGGTCCTGCAGATGCAGCAGGAGCATCAGCTCGCGGAGCCGGCGCCGATTGTGGACGACTTCCTCCCGCCGGAGCTGCGCGTCCCCAGCCACGACCAGCTCGACGGCCGGGTGATGCCCTGGCCGTGGCCTCTCGTCCTGGACGGCGAGGTCGTCGCCTGCGCCGAGTGCGGCGCCTACCGCGAGTGGCTCATCCTCTCCACCCACGACCAGGTCTGGCTGCGCTGCCAGGCCGGCCACCAGCAGCACGAGACCCGTCTCGACACCGCGTGGTTCAACCGACACTCCGGCCCGGGAGATGCCATCCACGCCACGTTCGAGGACTGCCTGCGGCACCTCGGCCACCGCTGACCTCCACTCCTTCGGCCCCTTCTCGGGCCCACGGGCCCGCACTGTCCAACCGTCACCGAGCACCACAGGGGTCAGTTCACCCATGCGCGTTCGCCTCACCATCACCGCCCTCGGCCTCACCGCCGCCGCCCTCACCCTGCCCGCCTGCTCCGCCGACACCAGCCAGGCGAAGTCCACCTCCCCGTCCTCCGCCCCCGCAGACCACCCGGCCACCACCAAGCAGAGCGACGACCCGCTGTCGTCGGCCGCGCTTCAGCCCCGCCTGCTCGACGAGAGCGACCTCGGGTCCGACTACACCCGCAAGCCGGAGGACACCTCCAGCCACGACGACGTCACCGTCACCGGCTGCCCCGCCCTGGAGAAGCTGGGCGGCGACGCGGCGGCCAGCGGCTCCCTCGACTTCCCCAACAAGGCGAAGGTGTCCTTCACCTACACCGGCGGCAGCGCCGGTTCGGAGGTCTCCGAGGAGCTGTACAGCGACACCTCCGCGAAGCTGTCCGACGGCATCGATCGGATCTTCGACGCCATGACCGGCTGCCCGACCTACCAAGTCGTTTCCGGCAGCACCGCCATCAACGTCACGTCACAGAAGACGACCGCGCCCCGGCTCGGCGACCAGCAGTGGAGCCAGCTGATGACCTTCACCTCCGGTGGGCAGGACAGCGTCGTCAAGCAGACCGCGATACGTGAGGGAAGCCTGCTCCTCATCGTCTCCGGCGCGCCAGCCCTGGTCGGCCAGCATCTCGACAAGGCCCTCGCCAAGGCGACAGCAACCCGCTGACGCGCCCGCAACGGCGCTCTCGACCACCACGGTCGAGGGCGCCGTGTCGATCCGAGGATTCAGAGCATCCGGGTGAGCGTGCTGGGCGTCGCCGAGCAGCGGCCGGCCTAGGGTGGCGGGTCAGACGGCCCTCGACTTGAACCGCCATACCGCGTGCTCCATCCCGCCCGGTTCGTGTCCGAGGGCGGCGGCCTCCTCGTACACAGCTCGCAGCTCCTCGTACTGCAGGCCCGTGACGCCGGCATCCGCAGTGAAGGCCCGCAGGTGTACGTCCACAGCGACGTGCGATCGACCGACAAGGTTGCCCTCCACCAAGAGCAGCCTGATGGTCGCCGTTGAGGAGCTCACGGCCGTCCACAGCCGGTACGACAGTCTCCGGTCCGGCAACGCTGGGTCCTCCGGTGATGCCCGCGGCCGGGTGGGGACAGCAAGCTGGCCATAGCCCGTGCGCGACGCGACAAGGGCGAGAGCGTCACCAGCATTGCCAAGGCGCTGGGAGTCCACCGCGCCACGAGGCGCGCAGGGGCGCAGTCAGGCGCTCACCTCGGAGTGCACCGGAACGGGCGGGCGCACTCCCGTGAGTGCCTCCGCTCGGGCGAGAAGGTGGGGCGCCAGGTCGGGGTACCAGCCACGGGCTACGGCTTGCAGCATCTCGGCCAGGGCCGCGAGTTCCCCGATTCGGCCGGCGGGGGTGTCGAGGATGGCCGCGAACTCTTTGCGGATGCGGGCGGCTACGTCGGGTACAAGCAGGCTGTTGGCGTGGAGGAGTCCCACGTCGTAACCGAAGGGCACCAGGCCCCACCGCTCCCAGTCCAGCAGGCACAGGGGCTCGGCGGTGAGGTTGCCCCAGTGCAGGTCACCGTGACCGGTCACCCGATCCACCTTGGCGGGGGCCGGGATGCCAAGGAACTGGGGGAAGGCTCGTTCGATCCATCCGTCCCGGACGGTCGTCTTCATACCCTCCGCTTCAGCGAGCAGGGCAAGGGCTTGGCGAAGGCCCGCCCACCACTCGTCAGGCAACCTGGGATCGTGATCGATGTCGGCTCGGTCCGGGGACACCACGGGTTGTGTCAGGTAGTCCAGGACTTCGGCCTCGAAGGCCCACTCGCCGTCAGTCCAGTCGTGCACCCCGTGCAGGCGGGGACGCGGGACGCCTTCGGGTAGGAGCTGGGAAGCCCCGACGATGCCCTCCCCCGGCTTCCTGCCCGCGTTCCTCTTCGCCGTCCGGCTCACCCGTAGCCACCGGTCCTCCGCTCGGCGTCCGAGGGTGACACCGAGGAAGCCCCACGCCAGGGGACCCGTGCAGGCGAGGCCCAGTGCCTTGGCCGCCCGGTCGTGGGCTGCCTCCATCAGGGCTCGTACCTCCTCATTCACCGGCGAGTTCATCCGTCACCCTCCTGAGTTCCTGGGCCGTCAGCGGCGCAGCCAGAGCCTTGGCCACATCGTCCCAGTGCTCGCGGGTGCTCGCGGAGGTGAGGACGACATCGAGGCCGGGGCACGAGCCAGCGGCCAGCAGGGCAGCGGCTGCGGCCGACAGGCCGGGGCGGATGAGGTTCACCAGTTCGGGTGTCATGGCGTCGAGGAGTTCGCCCCCGTGCAGGGGCGCGGAGCCGAACGTGATCAGCCCGGCGTCCTTCGCCTGTACCAGTGGTCCGCCGCCGTTCAGGGCCTGTGTGATCGGGGCATCCATGATCAGGCTGACGGGCATCTGCAAGCCCGTGAAGTGATGCTCGGCGGAACCAACCGCCTGGCGTGCGAGCGCGAGCAACTCGGCGACACTGAACGCTCCGGAGGTTAGGCCCGACCAAGTGGCGACGCCGTACCCACCGATCCTGCCCGCATGGGCGAACTCCTCCAGCGCCGTGAAGGCTTCCCGCACACGCCCGTGCAGAGCGGCGCGGTCAAGGCCGTGCCCGTGGTGCTCAGGGTTGTGCACGAACACCAGGTCCACGCGCCCGAGCGCGGCCAAGGATCGCTCCGTCTGCCAGCGGACGAAGCCTCGCTCAAGGCTGTGCCTACCAGCCGCCTCTTCCCGGGTGAGCACGCCCTCAGCCAGCGCGCTGCGGCCTTGCTCCTCCGTGAAGAACCCCGTCTTCGTGGCTACCCGCACGGTCGGGTATTCCCCGAGCACCGGGCGCAGCTCCTCATGCGCCTGACCACGACCATAGTTGGGTGCCGTGTCCACCCAGGGGCTGCCTGCGGCCAGGGCGGCGCGTGCCGCCTGACTGACGGCACGCACGCGGTATGTCCCCAGGCAGAGCGCGGCGGTCACAGCGCCGTCCCCACGACTGCGACGGCGTGGCCGTCGATGAGGACGGAGACCAGTTCGGCCACCTCCTTGACCTCAAGCCCGGCGGAGTCGGCCACCTCCCCCAGCGTGGTCGGCTGGTTGGTCAGCAGCGTGCCCAGCGCGGGCGCCGCGGACTCAGCGAAGTCCCACGCGGTACCCGCCGCGGAGAAGGTGACCGTGCCCTGTTCGCGGTTGGCCGTCAGGCGACCTCTCGGAGCGGTGAGCTTGACCGTGATCTCTCTCCGTGCGGGGAGTCCGTCCACGTAGGGCAGGGACGGAATCGCGTGGCCCAGGTCTGTCGTGTCGATCGACTCCGCCCACCGCTCCACGAGGCGGGGGTCCGCCATCATGTCGGCCACCTCACGTCGTACGGCGTCGATGAAGTCCGACTGTTCCGCCAGCGAGCCGAAGCGCGGGATGTCCCGGCGCAGCGCGAGGGACGCCCGGAGCTGATCGACGACCCACAGCATCAGGTCAGCGCCGGTGTGCGGGACCATGCCGAACGTGAGGTGAAGGGATTCCGTCCCCTGATCGGCAGTGACCGAGTGCCACCACCCGCGCGGCAGGTAGAGCACGTCACCCGGGGACAGAACGAGGTCCGCCACCGGGTCGCCCTCTGGCTCCTCCGGCGACTCCACGTCCCGGAAGGTGGGCGCCTCACGGGTCATCCCCCACAGGCGCCACCGCTTCGAGCCATGCAGTTGCACCACGACGACATCGTGGTCGTCCCAATGCCGGCCAAAGCCCTCCCGCTCGGTCCACGAGGCGTACACGTTGGCCTGCACGGAAGTCCCGAGGAAGCGTTCCAGCCCCTCCGCAGCCGCCCCCACGGCGGGGTGGATCTTCTCCACCGCGTCGAGGACCAGCGACGCCCCGTCCCTGAGCTGGGCGTGGAAGTCGGACGGCTGGATACGGGACCAGGTGACCGCGCGGCGGTTCGTTGTCGGGATCGCGTAGCGGTGCAGCGGCACCATCTCGCCGTCAGCCGACAGGCGCAGCCGGGGCGGCTCCAGCCGCTGCGTGGCAATGATCCGGTTCAGGTCGTCCCAGGAGAACAGACCCGCCACGTCGGCGACCCCGGGGAAGTGCGCGTACGAGCGGTGGTACGTCTGGGCGAGGAACCTGTCCCCGCCCAGCCGCCCCGCCCACGAGGCTGCATCACGCAACGTGGGCGCTCCCGTCAGTCGTTGCCGTCGGAACGGCCACTGCTGACGTCCGACTCCTGCTCGGCACGCGTGCGCGCGGCCACGATCTTCCGCTTCGCGACGAGCAGTCCACCCCCCTCGGGGGCGGCCGACGTGGTGTTCTCTTCCACCATCGGACTTACCTCTCTCTTCTCGGGGACTCCCACCGGGATTCCGGCAGGAAGCAAAGGGACAGCGACGAGCGCGGCGGACGCCGACCTTGGCGACGATGGGCGCCCTGTGCACCGCGGGCACCCGCACGGCGGGGACTTGGTCGGCGAACCCGAGATCACTGCGTTGCGGTGGTTCACCCGCACCATGCGCACCGAGTCGTACATCCGGCCCCCGTCGTATGACACCCGGAGAGTCATGCACCCGGTCGTCATGAGCGCACACCAGCGTCAGGGCCGAACCTCCGCCGGTACCCCAGCCGCCACCCCACGCCGTAGCGGACCCACTTTTCGTTTCGCCCGGTCGCTGCCATGGGGGAAATCATTGGCCTACAAAGCGACGGCTGTGTAGTTCTTTCCCGTCATGGACTAAAGATCATGAACGGCAGGCGGCGGACCACTCCGCCAACAAGGCTCGCACTTCGTCCCCGAACAGCGCATAACCCTCAAGCGTGGAGAACAGTTCCAAGTGCATTTCGATGTCACGTGGATCTCTCAGGATCACGACACCGGTGGTGTTCTCCACGGTGGCCAGGGTGTCGTCATAGATGGTGAAGGTGTCCATCGGAGCCATGGGCTTGTATCCCGCGATGGGGATGACGCCGAGCTTCACGTTCGCAAGGTGGGTCAGTGAGGCCAGCCGGTCAATCTGCATCGCCATCGCAGCCGGGGGCAGGAGTGGCCACCTCACAGCCTGCTCGGTGAGAATGAAAGTGAACCGCTTCTTCGTGTCGTAAAGAACCTCCTGCCGCTCCAGCTTCCTCGCGATCGTCTTAGTGACATCGGCCGGAGAATGGGCAAGGCTGGCGCGGATGTACTCAGGGGTGGACAGCAGTCCTGTAATCATCGAGAGCAGGAAGAAGCGGAACTCCGTGGACGAGGATTCAAGGGCGGCAAGTTCAGTCTGCTTCTTCTCCAGGCCCCTACGCCGGAGCGAGCGCAGGTCTTGCCATTCGGTGTTGGCCAGCCTCGCGAGGGCAACGACCTCCTCGATGACCTCGGGTGGAGCCACCACGGCCCGGAGGATCCTTTCCAGATCCAGCAGACTCGGCTGAACTTTCCCATTCTCGATCCGACTGATCTTCGATTGGGACATGTTGCAACGCCGAGCGAGCCGGTCCCCAGTGAGGCCGGCTCGCTTGCGTAGTTCTTTCAGCAGGGCCGCCAGTTCCTGTTTCGGCTGCCCGAGCTGCTCAGGATCGAACGTCACCCGCTGCTCACGTACTCCAGGAACGGCACGGATTTAGCAATGGCAATCCGCTTCCACTGCCGGTAGGGCTCCGGGTCGCCCTCGTACAGCTCCCGGTTTATCTGTGTCCCGTCCGCCCGGTAGTTCATCAGGACCACCTTGGACTCGTCGAACATCCAGAAGTCCTGATCTGGAAGTCCCGGGTTCTCCCGGTCGGTGAGGTCGAGGATACGGATATCCTCGCCCGCCTTCACGTGGTGCCGGTAGTAGTACTCGAATTCGAACCGAAGGTAGTCCGAGAGCGGGCGGGTCACGACGTGCACCCTGCCGACTCTCTTTCCTTCTGAGGCCCACTGCCGGACCTCATCCATCCAGGCCGATGTGTAATCGTCCGGCGACTTCTCCCCGGCGAGGAATCGCTTCAACTTCTCCGCTTCCTGGGGCATGGTGTAGACGGGCAGCGTCTCCAGCCTCCACGCCTCACGCTCCATGGAATCGAAGCAGTCGTTCCAGGCGTCACCATCCAAGTGCACGGAACGCCTCCCTGAGAACCGCCTCCGGGATTTCCACAAGCCCTTCCCCGGCGGGCGGGGTGAAGGCGTCGGACACGTCACCCTGCACCACGAACGACCCCGCGGCCGTGCGGTACACGTTCGGGCAGTCCTTCTCTCCGCACTCGCCGTTGCCATTGCCCGTGAGCCGGGTGAGTGCCGAACGCTCGGACATGCCAAACCCCCTTGCTCTGACCCCGATTGGGCCGCCTGCCCATGACGTTAGAGGGGGCGGGGCGCAGCGTCTATGCACGAACACGACTATGCGTGTCCTCGCATAAACCCATGCGGCCGGAGGGGCGCAGCCGAAGGGGAGGAAGAGGAGCGGCAGGGTGCGGGGGCTGACTGAGGGACCCCGTCCTACCTGCTCCCGGCAGCAGGCCACCCCGGTGCAGGCTGCCTTCAGGGCCGCCTACCACCTCCCGCCCGTGAACGCGGTAGCGGTCGGCACGGACAACCCCGACCACCTGCGAGAGCTGACCAACGCCCAGAGCTTCGCGGTGGACGAGGAGGCCGTCCGCCACTACCGCAGCCTCCTGCGCAACCGCCGTCAGGAGTGAAGCTCGGCGATGAGCCGCGCCGCCTCCTCCCGGGCGGGCTCCAAGCGGGGATCCTGGGGATGGGCGTGCGGCCCTACGACCTTCGCACAGAAGAACAGGGCCATCAGCCGGCCAGACCTGCTCTCCAGGTCTGGCCGACGCTCCGCCCACACTCGTTGTGCCAGGGCAGGGACGGCGAGGGAGTTCCCCCAGAGGGTGGCCGCGTCCAGTCCGCGCGGCGCCATCCCCCAATCCTCCCAATCGATGATGCAGAACTCGCGCCCGGTCACGTTCGCCCACGTCAGATCCGCATGTGCCGGCGTCCACTCATCCACGGTGGCGTCTACTTCGGGGAAGACTGCTCGGATCGTCCCAGTCACCAGTTCCTGGGTGGCCGTCTCTGTGTCCGGAGTGGCGAGGCGGTGCGTGCGCTGCGCGGCGAGTGCGTCCAGCGAAGCATTGAGTGCCGCCCACCAGCCGTCCGACAGTTGAGGATCCTCGATCACCAGAGCGGCTTGCCCAACGGGCGGGGCGGTGACCAGCACCATTTCGTCTGCCCGCCACATCACCGGCTCGTCCCGCTCGCGCCACGCCAGCCCCGCGTACCACTTCGGCATAGACACTCCATGCAAGACCGCTGCGGCCTCGGTGCCGTTCCAGCCCTGTGCTCCGATCCGGTCGAAGCTGCGCCGCTCAACCCTCACCCACGTTCCACGGTCCGTCCGCCCCCCAACCGAGCGCCGCTTGCACACCACGGTGTCACGGACCAACTGCATTTGAAGGGACCGCTCCACGTGTTCGAGAACGTCATCAACCGGCTCAACACGCAAGTCCACGGCCCGTGCACCAGGCGAAGAGAGCGTCATCTGGACTCCTTGGGCCCTCGCTGTGGGGTAGGGGCGACCTGCCGTCAGGTGAAAGCACCCGTAAGTTGATTAATGTAGTGGGTGATGTGCGGCATCCTGTGCGGCAGTTGATCGAGTGGGAAGAGGCGGAGCGCCTGGCATTCGCCAAGGACGAGGTCGGTTGCGGCAACTTCCCCCCTCTACGGAGCCAGGAACAGCTGCGGCGGGATGATCTGCGGCAGGAGGGACCGCGACGGCCGGCGAGACGCTGGATTAGACGGGCGTGTGCTGTGCTGTACGGCGCGGTCTGGTTGAGCGGATCCATCCGGCGACGGGTGTCCACTGCGTGTACCTGGCAGGGGACGCAACGAACAATGATGCGGTTGAAGAGCGGCTTGGGTGGCGAAGAATGCGGCGGGCCTGTAGGTTCTCAATTTCAGTGTCAGGCGCCGACCCTGTGACCTGGATATTTCCCTTGAGTCTCACGTTGTGTCGGCAGGCGGCTGTCTCAGATCGGTGTCATTTCCTCAGGCTGTCCAGCAGGCTGCAACGCGGCCCGGGGCGTCACGAACCTGCATCGGCAACCATCCGTTCCACCCACTCACACACCTTCGTTGCACACGAACGTCCCGAGCGTCGTCGCTGACAAGCGCCTGCGGGACTACGGACGGGTTGATCAGCCCATAATTGGAGTCAGTGCCGAGCGACCCGGCGCATCGCACCCGCCCCGGGTGCACTCACCGCGATCGGAGAGCATCGTGAAGAACAGCGCGTTGTGGCGAGTGGTTGACAACGAGAGTGGTAGCCAGTCCATCGTCAGCACGCCCTCCGAGGCGGTCGCGTTCGTCAACAGCCGGTTCGACACCGATGACGACGACGAGCCGTTCAGCATCACCGAGGTCGGTCCTCTCCTTCCGAAGCCGCTCGGGGTCATCACCGCATGGGCCGCCGAGAAGGACGGCGAGCGAACCGACGGGCGTACTGCCCCGATCACCATCAGGCCGGTTGTGACGGACAACGCCAACGAGTGCGATGACGTCGTGCTCTGGGGCGACGTGTACGTCTCCTGGGACCACGACATGTACACCGTCGAGGAGCCGGACAGCTCCGAGTACAGCGAGGCTTACAGCGCAGCCGAGTTGAGCGCGATCCTCGACGAGTACGCCGATGACTACGAGTACGCGCCTGAAGGGCCTGAAGGGCCCGACAGCCACAGGTGGCCGAAACCGGAAGAGTTGATCACCTACGGCGCCCAGGAGTGCGCCAAGCGGTTCGGGCACCTCGACGACGACGCCCTGCTGTGGCTCGCTGCCACCCGCATCACGCTCGCCGTGTGGCGCAACACACCCGTCGAGAACTGGCATGCCGGGAAGAGTCCGCTGCACGACGGCACAATGATGCGGATCAACGCGGCAACCACCCGACTCGTGCGCTCGATGCTGTCGTTCGACCATGTCGACTGGATCGGTCTCGGTCTCGCGATCGTCAACCCGTCCCGGGTTCTACCGACCGGGCAGTCTGTGCTCGAGCTCGGGCTGGCCTGCCACAACCCTGACGACCCGGCACACGAGGATGATCCGCGCGTAGAACTCGCGGAGATGGCACAGGTCGCGATCTCATGGGGGCGAAGGTACTGCCTTAGCGAGAAGGAGTTCGGTCTGCGAACCCTGGTCGAATCCTTGTGCGCGTTCGACAACGGCTGGTTCGGAGCACCGAGTTGGGGGCGCATCGTCGATCGGTTCCTTACGGCTGTCGACGACCGGGAGAATGCGCACTGGCGCATACACCGGGACAAGCCTTGGTTCGACGAGTGGTTCACCAACCGGCCGGCCGACATTGCGGACACCACGGAATTTCGTCGGCTGCTCCTTGCCGGGCCCGACCTGCTGTCCGAGGAGGCCGCCGAATGGTGCGTGGATGGCGCCATCGGCTACGTCTGTCAGGACGACCACGCAAACGGCTGCCCGCTGTGCGGTATCCCGCTGGCAACGGAGTCCTCAAACGAGTGACGGCAGTGGCCAGCGATTCTCAATCCCGTGTCAGTTCGGCCAGTCACATGACATCGCGACTGAGAAAATGACACGGGATCTGAAAACCTACAGGGCCGCTTCATGTCCGTCGACACGATCTACCCGCCGATGCTGGCAGCACTGGAGGAAGACGTATGACCGAGCAAACGGCACAAGAGCGACCGGGCATCGCAGCCGCGATCGTGGTACAGGACGGCGCCGTGCTCATGGTTCGCCGCCGGGTCGCGGAAGGTCAACTGTCTTGGCAGTTCCCGGCGGGCGAGATCGACGGGACGGAGACCCCTGAGCAAGCAGCCGTGCGAGAGACGAGCGAAGAGGTCGGCATGGAGGTGACCGCTCTCAAGGTCCTCGGAGAACGGGTTCACCCCAAGACTGGCCGGAAGATGACCTACGTGGCCTGTGTCGTAGAGTCCGGCGCTCCTTACGTGGCGGACGACGATGAACTGGCTGAGGTGGCATGGGTCCGGCATGCCCAGATTCCCGCGTACGTGCCATATGGCCTCTTCGACGCGGTGCAGGTATATCTCGACGCCGCACTGAGCCGGTAACACCTCGGTGCGTGCTGCGGACGGAGGACGAGGCAGCTTCGGGTAATCAGACCGCCCTCCCGACGAGCTAAGGAACTGGTCGTGGACACTGAAATCGGCCTGATCTGCCTGCGGTTGGTTAGCGTGGCGTCGCCATTGCCTCGTCGACCAAGTGTTCACTCATGGAGTGCCAGGGCTTCAGGTTGTATAACTCTCGTGCCACCTTCGTGTCTCCCGCGGACCGCGCTCGGCGGCCGACGTCTCATTTGTGTGCGTCCGGTGGCGTAAGACGCTGCCGCCATGGGTGGTCCGGCACGGTTACTGCGATGGCGTTCGCCAACCAAATGCGTTGAGGTTCGCCGAGCAGCGGCAGTACCGCTTCGAAGTCTGTCTCATCCTTCTCCCGTGTCGCCTTCGCCTTGTAGTAGAGCTGCACCTCGGGCGCCAGGTAGGGGATACCAGTCCCGCTTCTTCGTCCCAACCGCTCGATCGGAAGCCGGATCCGTGGGGTACGCCGAGAGACCCAATGGGTGCCCTCCGCCTCGTCCAGCATGAGCTGCACGGACCAGGGTGCCTCAGGCGTGCGTCGGCACCAGGTGTCGTGGAGGGGCGGCTGAAGAGTCTCCCCAGAACGCCACGGGCGCAGCCGACCCATGCCAGGTGGGTCCGCCACGTACAGGTCCCAGTCGGTCAAGAGATCGCGCACGCGAGCTTGGTCCCGTCGGAGGACGAGGACATCGAGATCGCCGTGCGGGCGTAGCTCACGGCCGACGGCGAGTTCGATCGCGTACCCGCCAGCGATCCACCACGGGAAGTCGGCCGCAGCGAACATGACAGCTAGATCTTCGGGACGAGCCGGCACCCAGCGCCCCACTCCCTCAATACTCACCTGTCCATGCTCTCAGTGAACGAGGCCCCGGAAGGGAAATCCGACGTAGGCCAGCCATGCACAGAGGCCAGCTATGGGGTGAGCCGGTTCGGTCCGCGGAAGAGGAAGGTGGCCTCGCGGATCGACTCCAGACCGAGCAAGACCATGAGTACGCGTCCAAGGCCCATGCCCAGCCCGCCGTGCGGTGGGCACCCGTACCGGAACGCGTTCAGGTAGTCCTGCATCGGCTCCGGACTCATGCCCTTCTCGGCGGCTTGCTTCAGCAGCACGTCGTAGCGGTGCTCGCGCTGGGCGCCGGTGGTGATCTCCAGCCCCTTCCAGAGCAGGTCGAAGCTCAGGGTCACGCTCGGGTCGTCGGCCGGCCGCATGTGGTAGAAGGGCCTGATGCCCACGGGGTAGTGGGTGATGTACACGAACTCGTGGCCGGTGGCCTGCTGGATGTGGGCGCTGATGCTCCGCTCGCCCTCCGGGGCCAGGTCCTCCTTGGTTCCTTCCGCGTCCCATCCGCCCTTGCGCAGGATGTCGTGCGCCTTGGCCATGGTGATGCGGGGGAAGGGCGTCGTGGGGACGGTGATCTCCACGCCGAACTGCTCCCGGACCGCATCGCCGTGTGCACCGGCGACCTTGGTGATGGCGTGGGCGAGCATCTGCTCCTCGAACGCCATAACGTCCTCGACGCCGTCAATCCAGGCCAGCTCGACGTCGACGCCGGTGAACTCGGTGGCGTGCCGGGAGGTGAACGACGGCTCTGCACGGAAGACGGGGCCGATCTCGAAGACCTTCTCGATTCCGGCCGAGATCGCCATCTGCTTGTAGAACTGCGGCGACTGGGCGAGATAGGCGCTGCGATCGAAGTAGCCGAGTTCGAAGACCTCGGCGCCAGACTCCGAGGCGGTGCCCATGAGCTTGGGGGTGTGCATTTCCGTGGCGCCCTGGGCATAGGCGTACTCGCGCATCCCCTGCTCCAGGGTGGTCTGCACGGCGAACATCAGCTGAGCGGCGGGACGGCGGCGTACGTCCAAGAACCGCCAGTCCAGGCGGTGCTCCAGGCTGGTGTGCTCGTCGATGGGCAGCGGTGTCGCGGCCCGGTTCAGGACCTCGACCCGCTCCGGGATGATCTCCAGGCTGTGGAGCTTCACGATCGGGTTCTCGACGACGCGGCCGGTGATCCGCACCGCGGACTCCGGGGTGAGCTGCTGCAGGGCGGCCTCGATGTCGTCGCCTGCGCCGCCGCGCCGGTGGGTGACCTGCACCATGCCCGTGTGGTCGCGTACGACGACGAACTGGACCTTACTCAGCAGGCGCAGAGTGTGCGCCCAGCCCGACACGGAAACGGTTCGACCCAAGTGCTCGTGCAGGTCAGATACCAGTACACGATCGGTCGTATGGATCATCGCAGCCCTCCAGGGCGTCATGGTGATCCCTTGGGGGCGCGGGCGAGAAGGGGACTCGCGGTTCCACCACGCCTTCACCACCACTCGACAGTGGCGGCCTCATTCGTGGCCGGTAACGGGGCCAGCCGGCGGGGCATTGGACCACATGGCCGTTCCTCCCCGCACTCAGGAGGGTCTTCACCCCGGGGCGCGAGGCTGCCTTCCCAGCTGCCAGCAGCTCTCTCGGCTCGCGTGATCCCGGGCTACTCGTCTCCGTCATCGCGTTGTGACGGAGGATAGCGAGCCAGGGCCTCGAGACGACAGCGAGATTACTGCTAGGTCGTGATCGTGCCAGTGGGCAGGTTCGGAAGCAGGTGCGGCCACCTGACGATCAACGGCGCCAGGAAGGAGGAGGTGTAGTCGCACTGATGATGACGCTACCCGGGGCGCAGCCTACGGGGCTCAGTCAGCGAATGGACGGACACGGATCCGCGTGACAATTTCGTGGCGCCGGGAAACACAGCTCCCCCATCCTGACGGAATGCCCGACATCATCACCTCGCGCCTTCAGTACAACGCCACAGCGGTACGCCCAGACTGGAAGGACCTCCCACAAGATGTTCGCCAGCTCATCACCCGACGCCTCGGAGGCTCAGTAGAGGCCGGGTGCAGCGCAGGGAGCGGATTTACCAGCGGCTTCGCCGCTGTACTCCGCGGGGCCTTCGGACCTCTGTTCGTCAAGGCGGTCAAGAGCCTCGACAACAGTGTGGTGGCCAACTCCTACCGCAGGGAAGCGTTGATCAACCAGGCGCTCCCGGCAGAGATTCCGGCGCCACGCCTGCAGTGGATCGAGGAGCACGACGGATGGGTCGTTCTCGGCATCGACGCTGTCCCCGGTGGCCGCATGCCCACCACACCGTGGAAGTCTGATGAGCTAACGGCCACTCTCGACGCGTACAGGATCACAGCAGAGGCACTCTCCACCCCACCCACAGCACTCCAGCATGTGGGCCTCAAGCCGGTGGGTGACGGCGGTGACTTCGCCGACTGGCGCAACCTCGCCCGAGGCGCCACGCCCACGAACGCCCTGCCTTCCTGGGTACCACTCGACCTACTGGACGTGCTGGCCAGCCTGGAAAGCGGATGGCGGAAGGCCGTCGCAGGCAATGCCGTCCTCCACCACGACCTACGACAGGACAACGTGCTGATCGATGCGTACGGCGCCGCGTGGATCTGCGACTGGAACTGGCCCTGCCTGGGTGCAAGCTGGTTCGACCTCGTCCTGCTCCTGGCCACCGCCTACGCCGACGGACACGACGCCACCGCCCTGTTCACCCAGCACCCCACCGCCCGCGGAGTCGCCGACGAACAACTCGATGCGGCTCTCGCCGCTCTCTCCGGCTTCTTCCTCACCTCCGGCGGACAGCCCGCAGCAGACTGGTCACCGCATCTTCGCCAGCACCAGACGTGGTGCGGAGAGGTCACACTGCGATGGCTGGCCAACCGGCGTGGTTGGTCACTCTGACCTGGGGCCCACCCGTTCAGTGTTCGACAGACAGCCCGCTCAGCTCAGGCCGAGGGCGGTGCTGTCAGGACGCCGCTCGGGATCCACTTGTGCAACACGTCGGGTACCTCCACCGTGCCGTCGGCCCGCTGGTGCTGCTCCAGCAGCGCGGGCACAAGCCTGCTCGTAGCCAGACCTGAGCCGTTCAGCGTGTGGACGAACGTCGACTTCCCCTGTTGGGGCCGGTAGCGGATGTTGCCACGCCTCGCCTGGTAATCGCGGGCATTCGACACCGAGCTGACCTCGACGTACGCCTCGATGCTCGGCAGCCACACCTCGACGTCGTACGTCTTGGCCATCGCTGCGCTGGTGTCGCCGGCCGCGAGTCGCGTGATCCGATAGTGCAGGCCCAGTACCTTTACCAAGTCCTCCGCTCTGCCGAGAAGCTCCTCGTGTGCGGCGTCCGAGGCGTCAGGGCGGGTGAACTGGAACAGCTCGACCTTGTTGAACTGGTGACCGCGCAGGGTCCCCCGCTCAGCCGTGCGATAGCCGCCGGCCTCCTTGCGGTAGCACGGCGTGTACGCGACGTACTTCCGAGGCAGGTCCGATTCGGGCAGCGTCTCGTCCCGGTGCAGATTGACCAACGCTGTCTCCGCGGTCGGTAGCAGGAACCGCTCCGGACCGTGCTCCCCCTGCTCCAAGGCGAAGACCTCGTCCGCAAACTTGGGGAACTGGCCCGCCGTGTACCCGGCCGCGAAGGTCAGGATGTGCGGTGGCAACACGAACTCATAGCCGTCCCGCACATGGGCCTCCAGGAAGTGGTTCAGCAGCGCCCACTCCAGGAGCGCGCCGTCACCCCGGTAGATCCAGAAGCCGCTGCCGCCGAGCTTCGTGCCCCGCTCATAGTCGACCAAGCCCAGAGTTCGAGCGAGCTCCACATGGTCCCTGGGCGTGAAACCGAACTCCGGACGCTGGCCGGCTTCACGAATGACCTCGTTGTTCTCCTTGCTCCCGGCCAGCACGTCCGCGTCGGGTAGGTTCGGCAGCGGATCAAGGAAGGCCCGACGCGCCTGCTCCAGTTCGATGAGCCGCGCCTCGACGGCGGTCAGCTGCTCGCCCACGGCCGATGCTTCGCCGTGCAGACTTGCCACGCCCTCGCCAACCCGCTGCCGTTTCGCGATCTCGCCCGAGATCCTTTTGCGCTCCCCACGGAGGCGTTCCATTTCAGCCCGCACCTGTCGGTAGTCGTCGTCCAGTCGAAGAAACTCGTCGAGGTCGACGTGGACCGCCCGCTTGGCGAGTGCCTGCCGGACATGGACTGGGTTCTGGCGAATCAGGGTGACATCGATCATCCTGCCGTGCTCCGTTCGATCAGTCATCATGACGTGATCCCTTGGGAGCGCGGGCGAGAAGGGGCAACTCGCGGTGCCACCGCGCCTTCGCCACCAGCAGATGGTGGCCTCATCACGACCCGGTCACGGGGGTCAACCGGCGGGGCATTGGACCTTCCCTGAGGCCGTTCCTCCCCGCACTCGGGAGGGGATTCGCCCTGGGGCGCGAGGCTGCCTTCCCAGCTGCCAGCAGCTCTCTCGGCTCGCGTGATCCCTGGCTACTCGTCTCCGTCAACGCGTTGCCCGGAAGGATACGTACGCCGCGATCGGGTCCGCAATCGAGAAACGCTTCGGCGGCTCCCGCAGCGTACAGGCTTCCCCTTTGCGCACGGCCAGGATGTCCAAGACGTCCTCGCCGTTGCTGCCATATCCTCCCCAGGTGGCAGCGACCAAGGTTGACTGGGCGTACGAACTGGCTGGTGAGCTGTTGAGTAGCAGCCTCCCGCGCAGGTGGGCACACTCGCAGGGGGTTGCCGCTTGCGCCCAGACGCTGGCGCCGCTGGCCGGTAACAGCGCCGAGGTGCTGGAAGCCGCTGCGGTGCTGCATGACATCGGCTACGCGCCCCCGCTCGCCTCTACCGGATTCCATCCGCTGGACGGAGCACGGTACCTCCGTGACGTGCACGGGGCGGAGGGACGGGTTGTCCGCCTGGTCGCGAACCACTCGTATGCGCTGCTCGAAGCCGAGGAGCGTGACCTCCGGACTGAGCTGGCCGACGAGTTCCCCCTCCTGGATGATCCGTTCCCCGTGGACGCGCTGGTCTACTGCGACATGACCACGACGCCGGACGGCCGACGGACGACGCCCCATGAGCGGCTGCAGGAGATCTTGGGCCGCTACGGCGAGGACAGCGTGGTCGGGCGTTTCATCCGCCGGGCCGCCCCGCACATCCACGCGAGTGTGGATCGGGTGCGGGCGGCTGCGGTCGAGGCCGGCGTGGAGCTGTAAGTCCGAGCGGTCAGCCGAGGTAGGGGTAAGCCCCGGTCAGGTAGTGGCCGATCTGCTCGTGCATGCTCGGGTGGATGTCGAGTTTGTCCAGGTCGTCCGGGTGAACCCAGCGCACGCCGTCGGCCTCCTCATTGACGGTTGGCTTGCCCCCTACGGGCCGGCCGATGTACACGGCCTCGTACTGCTGCCGGATCTCGCCGTCGGTGTACTCGATGATGTGCTCCGGGTTGGAGTAGACGCCGAGGAAGCCGGTGACCTCCGCGACGATGCCGGTCTCCTCCTCGCACTCGCGGACGGCGCACTGCGCCGGGCTCTCGCCGATGTCCTGGGCTCCTCCGGGCAGGGCCCACTGGCCGGTGTCGCGGCGTCGCTGGAGAAGGATGGCGCCTTCGTCGTTGACCACGAGCAGGTTGCTGGCGGGGATAAGGGTGTTGGCCTTGGGGGCTTTGGGGTCGTGGTAGTACTCGGTCCTGCCCACGGCAGTGCTACTCCTGTCTGTCGGGCGCCCAGGGGCGCGCGGATGCCCACACGGCCTCGAAGCTGTCGCCGTACCGCTGGAACCACTCCCCGCCGTCTATGTTGCGGAGCTGGAGTAGCGGGTTGGCGCTGGCCGGCTGGCCCCAGATGTGCGGGTTGACCATGAGGTGGTCGTCGTAAGGGTGAACCTGGACGAACGATGGCACTCCGGTCTGACAATCGGGGCGAGATCGTGGAACGCATCGTCTGGGCAGGCAAGATGGCACTGCTGGTGGGGATTACGGGCTCTGTCGCCGCTGTCGTCACATACTGCCGTCACGGTCCGGACCCCTCAGCGCACCGGCAAACACAGCAGCATGAAGCCCGCCCTTCCCGAAATCGGGGAGGCCGGGCTTCATGCGTCGAATGAAGGACGGACCCCGGCGTTCAGCCAGCCGGGGCGCGCAGGAGCCGGTCCCGCGTGCTCGCCGGCAGCACCCGGCGCAGGACCGGTGCGGTCGAGCTGAGCGAGGCGGCGAACGCGGCGACCAGGTCGTGCGGGACGCTGGCTGCGAAGGACGCCGCCCACAGGCACTGCGTGCCCAGCGCGGGCTCGGCCCATGCCTGCCATCCGGCCGGTCCCGCAGCGTCGGCCTCGGCGACCAGGGTGCGCGGGTCGGCGTCCTGGATGAGCGGCGGCACCTCGCCAAGGCTGATGTGCGAGGTGAACGTCGGGTCCGTCGCTGCCGCCTGGGGCTGGTCGATGTCGCGGAGCCAGCCGTGTGCGGCGACGGTGTCGAGGACCAGCTCGGGGCCGGCGAGCGGCAGGGCGGGCTGGTCGCGGGCGTCGAGCGCGACGAGGAAGTCGGTCACGGCCTCGCCGGGGACGTCGGGGGTGAAGTAGGCCGACCACTGGGCGAGCGGGTTGTTCGTGTCCGCACGGGCGGAGATCTGCCAGGCGATCGGCAAGTCGCCCAGGTGGAACGGCTCGTCCGCCAGGCTCCACTGCGCCCAGCAGCGCGCGTCGGGGCTGATGTGCAGGACGGTGCTGCGCAGGACCTGGCGGTCCTCGGGTGCTTCGTCCGGCTCGTGCCGTCCACGGACGATCGTCAGGCTCGTCCAGCCCAGGCCGGCGAGCGTGTCGGCGACGGTGTCGTAGAGGCGCCCATCGTCACCGGCCAGGTGCCGGGGGCCGACCCAGAACGCGAGCTGGCCGCCGCGTGGAGTGGACGGGTTGGGCGGGAATTCGGGGTACAGGGGCGCCTCCAAAGGGCTCGGTGCGGGTCTAGTTGCCGCCGGCACGGCGGCGGGGGCGGCGCGGCGGGGCCTGCGTGTCGCCCTGCCAGGTCAGAGCGACGGCGACCTCGGGCGGCAGATGGCCGAGCTGTGAGCCCTCGTCTCGGCCTTCGGCGAGGTAGACGACGGTTTGGCCGGTCTCGTCCACGGACTGCACGACTTGCGCCAAGCGGTGTGCCATCGGAAAGAACGGGTTCATGGCCTGGCGGACGGGAGCACTGCGGTCGCAACCAGACAGCAGGTCGATGAGATCGCCGACGGTCATCTCCGTGGACGTCATGAACGGCCTCCTTGGGTGAGGAAAACGGTGAGCGGTGGAATCAGCCGGCGGCCTGGCAGTCAGCCGGCCACCCTCCCAGCGAGGACTACGCGTGGGGCACTGTCATACGCGACGTGAGGTTTCCAGCACGCGCGCCACGGCGGCAGCGACGATGTCGGCCGGCGTCTCGGTGTCGAACGACAGCTGGTAGCCGCGTACGTTGGCCGTGCCGGTGACGGCGATCTTCCATCCCTCGCCGTCGGTGCCGGGACGACCGAGCGGGAACCAGCCGAGGTAGAACCGGCCGTCCTTGGAGCTGACGTGTACGTCCGCACGGTCGTCCACGATGAGGTTGAAGTCCTCCGCGGAGAACTGGTCCATGACGAGCGTGGGCTGGCCAGAACCCAGCTGCCACTCGCGCCGTCGCAGGGCTTCGACGGTGGTGGAGAAACCGGGGCCGGCGGGAGCCACGGTCACAGGCAATCACCTCTCTGACCTGGGGTTTCTTACAAGGTCGTCCACGTTGACATGCTCTCGCCCGTGCTGGCCAGTCTTTCCGCGATCTTTCCTGTCTGCCCCCGGCGAACTACGGCGGCCCACCCCTGTTGTGGGATCTCACGTTTCACGTCGGAATCTCACAACTGGTGTCGGCTCGAAGTCGGATCCGACACGGACCTGAGACTTGCAGGTCGCGGTGAGACGTCGCAGGCATCGGTCGCTTCCCGCCGGATGTCACATGCGGCACACTCGGCGCGAAGAACACATGGATCCGAGCGCGCTGCTGGTTGGGCACGGCGGTCGTCCCGGTGTTGCCGGGCCACAGTCGGCCAGCCAGGGCCTCGCTGGACCGCGTACCCGCAGCTGTCACAGAGTTGCACGTGGAACTTTCGTCAACTCACCCTCGCCTGCCGTCGGTTCGACTACGCTCCGTCGTGAGCAAGTTGCGTGATCAGGAACGGGCGGGGCACACCGCGACAGGTTGGTGTGCTGGCAGCAGATCTGCAGGGGGTCCTGAGACAGCCGGTTGGAATCCGGCCTCGTCTCTCAATGGCCTCGTTGTCCCCGGAATGTCACGTGCGGTCTCCGCGTCCCGCGCACACGGCGGCGGGGCACCTGACGAGCGAGGTCTCATCAGTGAGCTCCACATCTGTACAGCTGACAGACGAGAACGGTGATCTCGTCCAGATCGATCGCGTCCCGGGCCCGCTTCCGGTTGCGGAGGCCAAGGAACTGGGCCAGCTCCGCCGGGCTATGCGGAATAATCCGCGGATCAACCTCACGGACGAGGCGATCGAGGTGGCGGTCGGCGGTTTCCTCGACATCCCGCGCCTGACCATCTTGGCCACGCACAAGGACAAGGTCGACGGCCTTAACTCCTTCTACGCGGGAGCCACGCAACTCCTGGTCCTTGAGGGCCTGTTTGATGCAGAGAGCCTCTCCACAGTTCTCGGTAACCCGCGGTTGTCCGGTCAGGTCAAGGCCCCTCCGGCGCCAGCTCCCACTGGTGTCCGGAACGCATCCGGTGAGCTGCTGGCGCAGCTCAAGATCGAGTACGACAGCCCCGCCCATGCACGCAAAGTCGTCGAGGCCGTAGCACGGGAGACGCTGCTTCAGGAGGGGGCCGACTACAGTGACTCCGTCCTCAGCAACGGTGTGATGACCCCGGTCGAGGCGGTACTCACCGAGGCCCACTACGCCGACAACAGCCCGCCGACGATGACCGCAGCGCTTATCGACGGAACCTCGCGCTACGTCAGCGCCGCCGCAGCACGCCACTACAACCCGGAGGCGACGACCCCCGCTGAGCAAACCCGCACCATCGTCAGCACCATCGGCAACAACTTCGCCGCATCCCGAACCGCGCGCCGCCGCGCATACAACCGCGATGCCGAGCGCCACAACGCCGCTTTGGCGCGCGACGGCATGACCATGGCCACCCTGCGTCAGCTCCAGACCCGCGCCGTGCCGGTCCGCCTGATCGTGGGCGCCGTCCTTAACGAAGATGACGCCGACGACGTGCTTGCGGCTGCCGTCGCCACGGCACAGAGTTCCCGGCATATCAGCATCAACCGCTGGAGCGACGCAGCCCAGGACGCCATGACTGCCCGTCGGATGGTCAACCATCTCCTGCACCGGCAGATGGTCAGCCCGGCGTTTGCAGCGCTGGTCGCCGACGAGGAACTGACGGCGGAGGAGATCACCTCGCTCGTGCCCGGTTGGGACAGCGACCCAATGCACGGCCCCAACGGCCGCATCCACCCGCTATGGCGGGCCGTGCTGATCGTCCACACCCTGACGCGGTACAGGATCTTCGACGAAGCCAAGCGCTTCATTCGCAGCGACCGGGGCTTCGGGCAGGTTCGCGACGACCGCTACGCCGGGTTCCTCGGTGTGCTCATCGACATGCCCTGGCGGGCTGCTAAGCCGGCCACCACCGACGTGGCCCGCCGCGCCTGGCGTAATGGGGGCGTCCTGTACCCGGGCGTCTTCGGCGAGTGGGAACCCACGCCAGCCAGCGCCGAGACGCTGCGCAAGCTCGCCGACGACGGCGACGCCAACGCGCAGCACACCCTCACTGTGCTCTCTGGCACCGCCTTGATGGCAGACGCCGTGCTGACACGCGACACCGGCAGCAAGGTCGATGATGGCCGTGTGCCGTATCGGGCGACCCCGCCCGTTGTCCTCGCCCCGTGGACATCAACGGTTCGGGGCCGCTGGCAGGCCAAGACCGTGGTGGAGACCTTCGACCCCAACAAGGCTGGCGGCACCGGCGAAGGCAAATCCGTTCAGGCCCACTACACCTACGCCCACGTCGATGAGGTCGGCGAGCCGATCCCGGACGGCGCCACCCACGAGATCCTCCTTGAGAAGCACCTGTTCACGCAGGCCAACCCCGAACGTGCTGCCGACGAGCAGAAGAAGCGCCGCCAGGAACAGATGAAGCGGGAGGCAGAGCAGAAGATCACGCGGGAGGAGCGGAACGAACAGAGCCGCATCAACCTCCTCCACACCATCGGCGAGGCCCGTGCTGTGGTAGACCGCCTTACGGCAGAAGCCGCGGACTTTCCCTCCCCGCTGACGGAGCATCCAATGGGTGGCCGGGCGGATTGGAAGCAAGTCCACCAAAACCTGCGCGACCTTGAGGAAGCACTGCTCGACGTGCGTCCACCGGCCGGGACCGAGCCGACACGGCTTCGCGATGCAGACCGGCGCGAGGTGTGACGATGCCTCCGCACACGCTCACCGCGGACCAATCAATTGTCCAGCGCTGGCGCCTTGTCCTGGCAGCCACCCCAATTCAGAAGGCCCTCGTGGACCCGAGCGCCACAGCGGACCCAGTCGTCGCCTGGCCGGTCGGCCCTGCGGATCCCACAGCAGGGCTGCCACTCGGCCCCACCCTGTATCTCATGCTCGACGCGGCCTACCGGCCCCGATACTGCGGCCGTACGACCCAGTCGCTGACGGCCCGTCTTCGTGGGCACCGCCGGACGCGCCCAACCGATACTGCCAATTGGCGATGGGCCCTAACGGTCGCCGTCCGTCGTGAGCCACAGCCGGTCGCGCGAGCGGAGGAGTGGATGCGGGCAGCGCTGACGCCTCCCGATAACAAGATCCGTGCTGCGGGATGGACCCATCCCCGGCAATAGCCGGTTGTATCTGTAGCGACCTGGGAGCTGGAGGAGCCATCAGATCGGTGGTTCCTCCTTCCCCCGAACAAGTCGACGACGCCGGCCAGAGGGCCCATGCCCTATGAGACACCCTGAGCGCGAAGAACAGGTCCGAGCCGAGGAAACGCCAACCATCTGAGACTTCTGCCGCATGACGCGGCTTGAGACAGCGCTAGAACGCCCAGGTCACAGCGCCGGTATATGACATCGAGATTGAGAACTACACCTGTGGGATCTCAGATCCTGTGGCCGAATCTCACGTCAGCTGGCCATTCAATGGCCGTTTGGCCACGAATCCGAGACCGGCTGCTAAGCCTGTTCGCTCTACGGAGCGAGTCGACGCGAGATCAGGATCCGGTACGGGGTAGGGCAGCCGCACCTCTAGCACGGCTCTCGTCAGCTGCGATTCCTGGTGTCGCCTCAGCCAGGACCGGCGCCGACTTTGATCGATATGGCACCGAGATCACACAGTTTCGATACCGTCATGTGCGCAGTCGCCGTTCATGACGTCGTTGTTCCGGAAAGTGACGAATGTTCATCGAGAAGCTCGTGCTGGAGAACTTCAAGTGCTTTGGGCCGGGGCGCACTTCCCTCCGCCTGGACCGGGGCATGACTGCCTTCATAGGCGCCAATGGTTCGGGCAAAACCGCGGCCTGCGAGGCGCTACTGCGGTTGTTCGGGATATCCGGGCAGGAGCGGTCCGTACGTGTAGACGACTTTCACGTGCCCGTCAACGAGACCGACCTGCCCGCCAGCCGCGAGCTCACGATCGAAGCAGTGCTCGCCTTCCCCGAACTCGACGGCACCGGGGAGAACGACGAAGTCGGAGAAGACGACGATGGTGATGCCGCGGTGAATGCGGAACGCCAGCAACAGGCCAGCGCATCCCAAGCGGTACCGGAGTTCTTCCGTCGCATGGCCGCCACGGAGGACGGCGACCTGAAGGTCCGGGTGGCGCTCCGGGCCGAATGGGTCGATGACGGCACGGTGGAGGGGGCGATCACCGAGTCACGCGTGATCGTCAACACCCTTGCCGAGGAGTACGACGAGGACGACTACGTGCAGCTGACTGCTGCGGAGCGCAGTCGTATCCAGATGATCTACATCCCGGCGTCCCGTGACGGCGTGCGTCAGGTGACGGCCTTCCTCCGCAGCCGGCTGTGGCGCGCTGCGCAGTGGTCAACTGGCCTGCGTGACCTCGTCAGTGGCCACGCGGCTGAAGTCGCCGAGAAGTTCACTGAAGAGCCCGTGGTCCAGGCGGTCGAAGGCGCGCTGACGGCCCGGTGGCAGGAGCTGCACGACGCGGGAATGCACGCGGATCCGAAGCTGCGACTCCTCGACGGCGACTTCAACCAGCTGGTCCGCGATTCCGAACTCGTCTTCGAGCCCGACCACAACAGTCGGCCCAGGCCAGCCCGCATGCTGAGCGACGGGCAGCGGTCGCTTCTGCACCTCGCCCTAGTGGCGGCAGCTATCGACGTCGAGTCCGCAGTCTGTGCCGGCCAGCACATCGATGACTTCACACTGCAAGCCGCTCACCTGCCGCACCTGACCCTGATCGCGGTCGAGGAACCCGAGAACAGCCTTTCGCCGTTCTACCTGTCCCGGATCGTCAGTCAGTTGCAAGACCTGAGCGGCACCACGGCGACACAGACGATCCTCTCCAGCCACTCCGCCAGCGTCATGCCCCGCATCCGGCCCGAAGACGTCCGATACTTCCGCACGGAGCCAGCCACCGCGACCACATCGGTCCGCGAGATTACCCTCCCCGGCGACACCACCGAGGCGGGAAAGTACGTACGCGAAGCAGTGCGCGCCCACCCGGAGCTGTACTTCGCCAAGTTCGTGGTGCTCGGCGAAGGCGACACCGAGCAACTCGTCATCCCCCGGATCGCCCAGGCTCACGGTGTCCAACTGGACCCATCGTTCATCGCGATGGTGCCGCTCGATGGCCGACACACCAACCACATGTGGAGGCTGCTCAATGACCTGGACATCCCCCATGCCACCCTGCTGGACCTCGACTATGGCAAAGTCGGCGCGGGCCCGGCCCGGCTACGTGATGCCTGCAACCGCCTCATGGACAACGGGTTCGACCCACTGGAAGGTCTCACCGACTACGACGAGGTCGACGACATCCACGACGGCCTCCATCTCAAGCACATCAAGCCGATCCTGAAACACCTGCGCGCATTCGCCGTCTTCTACTCCGAGCCGCTCGACCTCGACTACGCCATGTTGTGCGCGTTCGAAAACGCCTACAGACACCTTGAAGCCAACCAGCGCGGGCCGGATTCCAGTGATCCGACCACCACGGTCCTGGGAGAGAAGGGGACCAGACCGCTCTACTGGAATGAGACACGGGCCGAGTGGTTGCGGTGGTACCGCTACCTGTTCCTGTCGCGTTCGAAACCGAGCACCCATTTGAGCGCACTCGGCCGCCTGAGTGACGAGGAGCTCCGGCTGAACGCGCCGGAGGTGCTCGTGGCCATCGTGGAGCACATCCGGAAGAAGGTGTCATTGTGAGCGCTTCCGACCGCCTCGTCCCGACGAGAAGGCCGACGCTGCGCCCAACAACCCTGATCCCGGTCGAGGATTGGCGCCCGGCCGGTATCGAGGATCTGGAGCCGGCCGCGTGGCAGGCCCTGCGGGACACCGGGAATGTGGCGGTCGTGGCCGGGCCGGGCGCGGGCAAGACGGAGTTCCTCGCTCAGCGCGCCGCCTATCTCCTGCAGACCGGACTGTGCCCGTGGCCGCAGCACATTCTGGCGATCTCCTTCAAGCGGGACGCTGCCGCCAACCTCGGGCGCCGCGTCGCCGCCCGCGTCCCGGAACACGCCAGCCGCTTCGCGTCGATGACCTTCGACGCATTCACCAAGGGACTGGTGGATCGGTTCGCGCCGGCCCTTCCGCCGGACTGGCGGATGAGCCACGGGTACGACATCCGCATGGCGCCCGACTCCGAGGTGAGGGCCTTCCTCAACACCGTCGCCTTCTCGGCGCCACAGGCGCTAGCCAGGCAGGTCGGGTTCCAACCGGGACGCTTCGTCTCCGACATCGTCGGGGGATGGAGCCTGCCCGAGAGTGTGCCGACGGACGATGCCGTCGACGCCGTCTCCTACGCCGCACGCGAGTGGTGGCGCGCCCGCTACCTGCGGCCGGGGAAGGCGGAAGTCGACTTCGTCATGCTCAACCGGCTCGCCGAGCTGCTGGTCCGTGCGGTGCCGAGGCTCCGCCGCGCCCTACGGATGACCTATCCCATAGTGTTCGTCGACGAATTCCAGGACACGACCAGCGCGCAGTTCTCCTTCCTCGCATCAGTGTTCGGCGAGGAGGCCGCGGTGACCACGGTCGGAGACAGCAAACAACGGATCATGGGCTGGGCCGGCGCTGTGCCCGAGGCCGTCCAGCGCTTCACCAGCACGTTCCAAGCCACCGCCTACTGGCTGGCGTGGAACTTCCGCTCCAGCGACGCCCTGGTCGAACTCCAGCACGTGATCGCCAGCAAACTCGATCCGACCACAGTGCGGGCCACCTCGAAGGCGACTGCCGAGGACGGGCACGAGCCGGCCGTGCTGTGGACGTTCTCCGGCGGAGATAGGGAGGCGAGGTTCATCGCCGACTGGATCGCCCGCGACATCGCCGGCTCGGACCGTATGCCGGCGGACTTCGCGCTCATCGCACGGCAGAAAGTCAAAGACTTCGAGCCGCTGTTTCGTGCTCGCCTCGCCGCGCACGGCATCCGAGTCCGCAACGATGACGCGCGGGTCGGCAAGATAACCCTCCAAGACCTGCTGAAGAGCGATACGACTCGCCTGTTCGTGGGGCTGCTCCGGCTGGCGCACCAGCCTCGTGGCCTCGCCGCACTGTGGCAGGAGGTATCGGCGACTCTGGAGCGTGTACACGGCGCAGCCGATGACGAGACGGCCCAGCAGCGTGTCGGCGAGGACTTGAGCGACCTGACCACCCGGCTCCGTGCCTGGCTTCAGGCCCACCCTCCGTCGACCACGTCCGCTGCCGACGCCGTCCGAAAGGTGCTCGATCTCGTGGACAGCGCGGCTCTGCGCCGCTACATGAAGGCCACGGCACCCGGTGAGGAGTTCGATCTCGTCACCGGCGCATTCGAGGCGCGCCTTGAGACGGTGCTTGACGGGGCAGACGACTGGGGTGTGGTGCTCGACGAGTTCGAGTCCGCCGATGCCGTCGTCTTGCTCACCACCCACCGCAGCAAGGGCCTCGAATACCACACCGTGTTCTTCCTTGGTATTCACGGCAGGCAGTGGTGGGCGCTCGGAAGCGACCCGCGTGAAGGGACATCGACCTTCTTCGTGGGTCTGTCCAGGGCAGCTCAACGGCTGGTCTTCACCACGGACCGGTCCGAGCGCACCGGCCCCATCGCGGCCTTCTTCGCGATGCTCACCGAGGCGGGAGTGCCCGAAGTCGATCAAGGATAGGGACAGGCCCGTGAGACTGCCCCATCCGACACAGTGTGAGACGCCCTTGAGAAGCCGCAGGTCCCAGCCTCGCTGCAGGACGCGAGCTACGAGATCCCGCACCTGTGGGATCTAAGATTCCGTGACCGAATCTCACGGCTGACGGCCACTTGACGGCCGATCGGCCACGAAGCTGAGGCTGGACGGTCAGTCCGTGACTCGTTGAAACAGGTCGAGCATGGGTCGGACCGCCCACAGGTAGTTCGTCCGGCATGTGCGAACAAGCCGCGAGGGCCGCGGTTGTCGTGCCGACAGCTGCGTGGTCATTTGCTGGCCGCGGAGTTAATGGCGCTACGGATGGCGATGTCCACGCCGCGCTCGCCAGTCAGCTCGTAGTAGTAACGTGCGCTGCCAGGGTGTTCCCGCAGCACACTGGCGAGGATCTGAGCGGCCTGGCCGTGCAAATGGCGCAGCCAGTCCCGGGTTGCGATCTGCTGGTCGAACTCATTGGATGCAGCGTCCCAGGTGCACATACCGCGGGCTGCCTCCTCCAGCACGTCCCACTCCTCCTCCCGGGCGGCGTGGCGGGCGATGCCGCGCAGCCACGCGATGGCTCTCTTGGATTCGTTCCAGTGGGGCCAGCCGGTGCCGTCGCCCTGGACGTGCCCGGTTATCGCGTGGATCAGGCTGAGGGCCTGTTCGGTGTTGGCGAGCAGGAGCGGCGCGGTGAGGTCGATGTCTAGTCGCGGCAGGACGTCCAGGTAAAGCTCGTAGTCGTCGCCGTGATCGGCGGCGAGCGAGAGCAGCTGGCTGGCGGCGCTGGTGTCCCCCTCCTCGGCTGCTGCCACGAGCTGCTGGGCCCGCGCGACGGGCAGGTCCAGGTCCTGGGACGCCTCGCGCTCGACCAGGTCGAGGAACTCGGCGATCGTCTGCGGTCGCTGCGACGGATCCCGGAAGCAGCACTGCCGCACGACGCTGCGCCACGGCCCCGGTGGCGGCAGCAGAGGAATGTTCGGCTCAGGGTCGGTGCCGGTCAGCAGCCAGCCGATGACCTTTCCCAGGCTGTAGATGTCACTCGCGGGCGTCGCGTGGTGAGGCGCGATGGACAGCTCGGGGGCGCCGAACTCGGCGGTGCCGATCTTGGTGCCAGTGCGCTTGGGGTTGGTCGTCTGCCCGCGGGGGCGGCGCACGATGCCCCAGTCGCCCAGGACCCAACGGCCATGGAGCTGCAGGATGTTGGCGGGTTTGATGTCCCGGTGCAGGTAGTCCAGGCGGTGGGCGTCGGCCAGGGCAGCGGCGACCGCGTCCACCAAGGCCCTCAGCTCCTGGCCGTCGTCTTGCAGTTGCGGCTGGAGATGTTCGGCGGTGGCCTGGGCCAGCGGCATGACGAACCACTCGGCCCGGGGACTGAAGTCAAGGACCGGCATGACGTGACGGTTGCCGCCAAGGGCCTGTGCGACTTCGATCTCGCGCAACATCCGTGCAGTCAGGTTCTCGCGCAGTGACCTCGGCTTCTTGAACGCGACGACTGTGTTCGTCGGCTTGTGCACGGCTTGGTGCACGATGCCCATGCCACCCTCGCCGTCCGGCAGCGGGAACTTCTCCAGCGCGTAGTCCTTCTTCACGCCGCGGGCCTGCTGGCGTACCGCGGCGTACGGATCGGCGGCGGGCGGCGGCGTGTGCTTTTCCTCAAGGGCGGGAGAGCCGGAGGGGAAGTGGCCTGTGATCTTCATGAGGACGGGGTGGACGGTGCCGATATCGTTCGTAGGCAGCGAACCCAGCAGGTATGCGGGCCCACCCTCCCGGCTCTGGGCGAGGCCGAGCACCTCGCCCAGCTGTACCTCGGCGACCGGGTCGTCCTTGCGAACCGCCGCGTCGAGCGTGTGCACTTCCACGCCGATGCCGGAGCCGGCCCTCCCGGCCACCAGGACGATTCCGCTGTCGCTGCGGGCGATGTGCCCGGGGTAGGACACCGGGGTCTGCATCCATTCCTCTCGCCCACCGACGCTCGTGCCGACGGCGAGGTCGACGACGGCACTGTGGCCGCTAGCAGCAAGGAAGAAGCGCCGCCCGTCAAGCCAGGCAGCCGACCGCACCGCCGCGTCGAAGGCGATGGAGAACCGCCGCTGATCGCCTACCTGGTCGCCGAGCTGGGTGAGCGCCAGGGTCGATCCGGTGCCGGCGCCGAACGTGGCCCCGGATCCGGACAGCACCCACATGCTCGCATCGGGGCCGAGCACCAGGCTGGAGTTCGCCTCGAACCCGCCGCCCACCGCCCGAACAACGCCGTCGCGCGACATCACCACCGCCGACCCGCACAGTACGCAAACGCCTCCGCCCGGCAGCACGACGGCGGCGCCGTGCACGCCGGGCAACGGCAGCCGCCACCGCACACCACCCCGCTGCAGATCCACATCCACAAGCCCCGACTCGGTGGTGATCAGCGCCCGCGCCGGCGATTCCCAGGCAAGACCATTCGGCCGCAGCAACCAGTCCTCCCCGGCCAGGACCACGGAGGCCGTGATGCCCGGTGCCGTTCGGGCAGACACGGTGACCGGTCCGGCCGGACGCGTCGGCAAGGACAGGGCGGGGATCGGCTCCTCCGGCTCCTGCAGCAGGAGTTCGTGCAGCGGTGTGTACGGTGACCGCGGCATGCGGAAAGCAGAACGGACCAGCGTCGCGAGCGGCGCGAGGCCACACAGGGCAGCCTCCAGATGGTCCCGGTCGAGCAGCACGCCGTGCCCGCTCAGGGCTGCACGCAGGCCATCGTCCACCGCACGCCCTGGAGTTCGCGCGCACACCAGGACCCACCGCACGCCCGGCCCAAGCCCGCGTTGATCACGGGCCCGTGCGGCGGCCCTGGCGGCCTTGGCCACATCGGGTCCGGATGCAGACGTCACGGTGATCGCGTAGTCGCGTCCGGCGAGTTCGAAGAACACGGTCGGCTCGTCCGGCGCTCGGTGGTCCACCGTTGCTTCCTCGTCGGTGCGCCGGATTAGGGCTATGACCACGTCGACGAGGAGCCGGTGACGGTCCGGCTCCGACAGTTCGGTGCTGTGGCACTGACCGTACTCGGCCAGTAGCTCCCGTACGTCTTCCATCGCCCCGCCCCGTGCATCGTGCCTACCGGGCACCACGCCCGGAGGAGCGATTGTCGCGCACAGCCGGACACGACACGCGTTGATCACGGAGTTTCGCTCCGCACCTTATGGACGGATCCACCCTTCCCCGTCACGGTCCCACGCCCTCGCGGCATCCCGTGGTGCGAACAGATTTTCGCTTCCATGCGGCCTGGCCCGCGTCAGATGCTCGAGGACAAGGAGCTCGTCCGCGATGCGGGCATACTCCGACTCCGCTCGCTCGCGGGTCATGGAACCGCGCCGAGACCGTGAGGAAATGCCACATTCGTGAGACTGAGTGGCTGTGCCATCGGCCTGAGACCGCGGCAGAGCCACTGGTCAGCGGGCATGGCCCATGCCAAGAGCGGCGAGATCCTACAATCCCCAGCGGCGCCCTTCCTGCCGGGCAGCTGAGTTCGCAACGTCCGCTCCCCCGCACAGCCGTGCGCGCGCCGCCGCCTAAGATCGCAGGTCACGGTGGAGCACAGCAGGCGGGGAGGGCGGAAAGAGCCGTGCGATTCGGGGTAATTTATGGCGACCGTCGGTGGGCCGAAGGTGGCGCCATGGCGGAGGATCTCTTCGATGCGCTCCTCGTCCACGACGCCTGGGACGACGACGGGTACCGCACCATGTTCACGTTGCGCATTCTCACGAGGGAGGGTTGGACCGAGGTCGGCACCGTGAAGATCGGCCACGTGGCGATGGACGGCGAGGATGTAGCCAACGTGCTGCTTCCGGAGCGCTTCAGCCGGCTGGACAGCTCGCGGTGGTTCTCCGTGGGACAGGATGAAAGCTATTACTACGCGCTGAGTGATATGCCCGGTGCCGTCCGGGAGGAAGTGCTCACCGCGCTCCGGGACATCGCCTACGACGATGACTCCTTCCGCCTCGCGCGGAATGAGAATGTGACCCGTACTTCGCTACTGCGCTTCGTCAAGATGTCGACCGTACGCGGGCAGCTGCAGCGCATCGCGCGCGGTGGAGCGCGCCGGGTGAACTTCGACATCGCCTACGAGCCGCCGCTGCCACCGGCGACGGCTTCCGTGCGGTTCGAATTCAAGGTCGAGCCGGGCTCCCGGCCGGCCAGCAACGTGCACGCCCTGACCGGGCGGAACGGCGTGGGGAAGTCATATGTCCTCTCCCACTTGGCCCGCGCCGTCGCTGCGGTCGATCCGGAGCCGCAGGAGCTCGGGCGGATCATCGAGTACGGCCGCGAGGGCCGCTCTTTCAACAACCTGGTGGCCGTCTCGTTCAGCGCCTTTGACGACTTCCCCCTCGTCGAGGGCGACGAGATGTTCATCGCTTCCTATGTGGGCCTGCGTGTTCAGGGCTCACGGTCCCCAAGGTTCAAGACCCCTGGCGGGCTCAGGAAAGACTTCGCGCAGGCCATGAAGGCATGTCTGACGCGCGAGCGCAGCCCACAATGGATCAGGGCATTGCGCACCCTCGACTATCCGGGCAGCGGACTCCTGGAGGAGGAATGGCTGGAGAACTTCGAGAACACCGCCAGCCTGAACAGTCGCGAGAAAAAGGCCCGGCAGCTCTTCCGCCGCCTCAGCGCCGGCCACCGGCTCGTTCTGCTCACTATGACCCGGCTCATCGAGCACGTGAGTGAGCGGACCCTCGTCATCATCGATGAGCCGGAAACCCACCTCCATCCGCCCTTGTTGGCCGCATTCATGCGTGCGCTGTCCGATCTGCTCGCCGAGCGCAACGGGCTGGCCATCGTCGCCACGCACTCTCCGGTTGTGCTCCAGGAAATTCCGGCCCACTGCGTCTGGAAGCTCTGGCGCTACGGCGGGCAGCTCGGAGCCGCGCAGCCCCGCATCGAAACGTACGGCGAGAACGTCGGTGTGCTGACTCACGAGGTCTTCGGTCTGGAACTCACCGAGGCCGGCTTTCTGCAGGAGCTGCGGCGTCTGGTCGACGTCGGCTACTCCTACGACGCTGTCCTGGAACACTTCAGCGGACGGCTGGGCAGCGAGGCACAGTTGGTGCTCAGCGCCTTGCTCGGCCAGCGCGACGACGTAGAGGGGAACGGCTGATGCAGCACATAGACCCTCCGCCCTTCGACGCTCGCGACGTCTACACCACCTGCATCGGCAACGCCCGCCCCAGCAGCCGAGAACGGCTGGAGTCGTTCACCGACGCGGTGGCCGATGCGGCAAGCGCGTACGAGGTAGCGGCTCAGGGCCAGGCCCTTCACACCCTCACCGGCCTCGCCACCGCGCCTACTGCCCCTCGCGACCGCAAGGCCCTAGAGGGGGTCTACACCCACCGGATGGTCAAGGACCGCACTCCGGGTCGCCGCATCTACGAGGCGCTCAGAGGTACGACCGACGAGGAAGGCCGTCGACGGGACAACCGGTGCCCCCTCTGTGGAGAGGGCCTGGTGACCACGCTCGATCACCACCTACCCAAGAACAAGTACCCGCTGCTCAGCGTGGTCCCGGTCAATCTCATTCCGGCCTGCCGCGACTGCAACACCGGCAAGCTCGTCACCGTCCCCGTCAAGGCGGGCGACCAGACCCTGCACCCCTACTTCGACGACTTCTCCCACCACCCCTGGCTCCGCGCTCGCCTAAGGAGGCCACGCGGCAACGAGCAGCCGTCCATGAAGTTCTTCGTTTCCCCCCACTCCGATTGGAGCGACACACTCACCGAACGCCTCCAGACCCACCTGAAGGTGTTCGACCTGGATTACCGATACAGCCTCCTGGTCAGTAGCCACATCGCATCCACCAACCACGACCTCACGATGGCGCACACCAACGACATCGCCTTCTGGCTTGAGCGCAAGGCCGAGGGCTGGCGCTACCGGGGTAACCCCAACACGATGGGCTATGCCCTCTTCAAGGCCCTGGCTGCCGACGAGTGGTACGTCAACGGCGGCTGGCGCAGCTCAAGCGTGGAGACGAACCTCGAATAAGCGGGCGGAAGGGGCACCCTCACATGCCTATCCTGCTTCCCTGTCAGCATCCGCCCGATCGCCGCACGTCACAACTCAGCGCCGTACGCGGCATCAGGGACCGGTCGCACTCCCGCGGGTTAGGCGGCGGATCCGCGACGGTCCTGGTCACCGGCGGCTGTGAGTACGCCAGCGGATCCGTGTCGAAAGAACGCCAGCAGGCCCCCGGATGCGCTTCGGGGGCCTGCTGGCGGCGGTCGATCTTCGGCTAGTGGGTCTCGCTGTTTTCGTCCGGTTCGGACTCGGCAGCCCTACGACGGCGCACGGCAACCAGGGTGACGGCGCCGACGACGACGAAAAGCCCCGCGCCTGCGGCGATCCAGGGGGTGCCGTCGGTGCCGGTGTGGGCGAGGGATCCTGCCGGGGTCGTCGGCGTGGCGTCACTGTCCGGTGCGGCGGCGGTGGACGAGGAGTCGACATCGGACGTGCCGGTGCCCGGCGCGGAGGGCTTGGTTCCGCGGGTGTCGCTGCCTGGCTTGTCGGCGGGGGTGGACGGGGTGCCGGAGGGCTTGGGCGTCGGCTTGTCCGAGGGGTCGGGCTTCGGGCTGGTCGCAGTCTTGGTGTTGGTGACGGTCACAGTCACCGGTGAGCCGGGGCCCGCGGTGAACGTCTTGGACGGCTTGTAGAGGTCGTATCCGGCAGGTGCCTTGACCTGCTTGACCCAGAACTCCGTCTTCCGGCTCGACACCGGCAGCTCCCCGGAGGCCGTGCCCTTGGCGCCGGTCGTCAGGGTGAGCAGCGTTGAGGTGCCGGTGCCGATGTTCACGGTTGCGCCGGGCAGGAGCTTGCCGGTCTTGTCGTCCTTGGCCTGCAGGAGGACCTTGGCGGCCTTGAACGGGTCGATGATCGTCAGCCGCGTGGTCGCGCCGGGCGTGATGATGACGTCCTGGTCGGCGACAACCTCGTGGAGCGGGCTGCCGGAGGCCGTCTCCTTGAGCCGGTAGACGCCCGGGGCGAGGTCGGGGAAGGTCAGCTTCCCCCGCGCATCGGTTGTCCCGCGTCCGGCCTCCTGGCCGGCTGAGTCGAGCAGCAGGAACGCGGCGTCGGGGAGCACATCTCCGGCCGTGTCCCTGGTGGTGATCTCAACGCTGCCCGCGTCCGGGGCCGGTGTGTCGGCAGCGGTGACCGACGCGGAGGGTGTCGGTTCGGAGGGTTGGGCGTTCGCGGTCGGCGCCCAGGTGAGGGTGCCGGTCACCGCGGCGGCGACGGCGGCGGATCGGACGGCGCCACGGACGAAACGAGCGTGCACGGGGAAGAGGGCTCCTTGATCGGTTGGTGGAAGGTCGGTCACCGCACGGGGATTCAGCGGGTGCGGGCTTGGCTGCGTGTGGCCGGCGGGTAGGGCGCCCGGTGCGCGGTCCGGCTCGCCGCGGGGCTGGGCGTGGACGCGGCCCAGGCGCCGGGGAACCAGACGGTGGTGTACTGCTCGATGGCGTCGCGCAGCCCGGTGGTGACGGCTCCCTCCCAGGGTGGCTGGCCGGGGTGGCGGTTGGTGCTGAACGTGCCGTACTGCTTGGTGTTCGGCCGGGTGTTGTTGGCTTCGTCGCGGCGGTGGAAGGTGCCGTGATCGAGGAAGCTGAGGGCGACCGCGTCGATTTCTCCGCGGTCCGGGTGGCTGACCGCCACACGAAGTCCGCCGTAGGTGTCCGCGTGGATGGTGGCGGTGAAGTCGATTCGCAGCCGCAGCGGTGCGCCCGGGACCGGGGCGGCGAAGTAGGTGGCGCCTACGACGGCGTGGTCGTGGAAGGGGAGGCACAGCTTGGCGAAGAACTCGGCGGCGTGCAGGGGCAAGAGAGAACTCCAGTCGAGAACGGACCGGCGCTATCGGCGCGGGCTGGGTAGGGCTGGTCGGCTGGTGGTGCTCCACCGAGGGACACTCGCAGCCGGCAGCGCGGCCGGCCGGCGGGAGGCGGCAGCCCGCTGCACGTCGAGCGGGGTTGGGGCCGGCGGCTGTGGCGGGATGATGGGGGTGAGCTGGGCCATGCCCTCGATGTAGCTGAGGGTTTCCTGGCGCCACCGGGGCAGCGGGGTCGGGTCGGCGACGCACTGCGTGACTGCGGTGAGCAGGGCGACGGGGGTGTCGGTGCTGGCCGTCGCGTACCAGACGGGCCGGTCGATGGATTTTCCCGCCCACAGCTGCCAGCGGGCGTCACGGGTGGTCAGCTCGGCTTCCGGATCGAGGTCCCCGGTGGTGAACTCCAGGCCGGCGAGGCCGTCCGGGGCCTGCACGGCGAAGACGCCCCAGCGGGGACGGTCGATCTGCCAGCCCTGTTGCAGGAGAGGCACGACGGCGAGGAAGGGATCGTGCTCGTCGGTTCCCGAGACCGGCCTGGCGAGGTAGGTGTCCGGCCCCTGTTCGTAGGCGGTGGCGATGGCGGTGGTGAACGCCTGGACGAACTCGGTGGGGACGCGGTCGTTGAAACACACGCCCCATGTCGGGGGGCCGAATGGGTCCTTGTAGGCGTTGATGCGCCAGAGTCCGTCGTCCTCGCCTTCGGGCAGGTAGCCCAAGCGCACGCGCCGGTCGGGGGCGTTGACGTACACGTTGCCGAGGTCGTCGTACTGAAGGTCCCAGCCATGGTCGAGGAGCGGGACGAGGGCAGGGTCGCCGGTGCAGGTGCTGCCGGCGAGATGGCGCGGGGAGACGAAGACGTCTCCGTCGAGCGTGTGACGGTCGTCGTGAAGGGACACGGGTTCCTGAGTGGCGGCGTGGGCGGATGAGTCAGCCGGCGGGCAGCAGAGCCGCTCGGAGGGCGTCGGTGGAGCCGGTGTAGTGCAGCGTGCGCAGGCCCAGGCGGGCGGCGGCCTGGCAGTTGTCGGGGCGGTCGTCCACGAACAGCACGCGTCGTGGATCTCTCACCCCGGTGGCCTGCAGTGCCTGCTGGTAGGTGGCCGGGGCGGGCTTGCACAGCTGCAGGCGGGCGGAGTAGAGCGCCTGGGTCATCATGCGGCGCCAGTCGTGGGTGTCGAGCACCGTACTGAGGTGGGCGGGTGCGTTGGACAACAGCACCATCGGCAGTCCGCTGCCATGGGCGCGACGCACGACGGACAAGACGCCGGCGTCGGTTGCGGTCCACATGTCGGTGTCTGCGGCAAGGAGTTCGCGCAGCAGGCGGGGGCCTGGATGGAAGCCGATGACGCGGGCCCAGTACGCCAGGTCGCTGAGCTGGCCGGCGTAGTAGAGGTCGCGGGCGTTCCAGAAGGCGCGCTGAAACGCTGCGAGATCGTCTTCGGGCCAGGAAGCGGTACGGGCCAGCCGTAGCCACTGGGCGCGGGTGGGCTGCAGGCCAAGGACGCCGTTGTAGTCGAGGATGACGGCGTCGAGGCCGGTGGGGCGGGTCAAAGGGTGGTGTTCTCCAGGGCTCGGCGGGTGAGGGCGGCGAGAGCGGCTGCGAGGAGGGCGGGCAGCAGCAGGGCCGTGGGCAAGGTGGTGGCGCTGGCGAGGCCGCCGATGACGGCGGGGCCGGCGAGGAGGCCGAGGTAGCCGGTGACGGAGACCGTGGCGACGGCTCTGGGGCCGTGTTTGCCGGCGGCAGTGATCAAGGAGGGGACGGTGCCGGACAGGCCGAGTCCGAAGACCGCCCAGCCGGCCAGCGCGGCAGGCACGCTGTCGGCGAGGACGCCGGTGGCCAGTCCGGCGGCGGCGAGCGCCGCGCCGGTGCGGACTACGGCAGGGGCTCCGATGGTGGCGGTGAGCCGGTCGCCGGTGAGCCGGCCTATCGCCATGCCCATGCTGTAGAGGGCAAACGCTGTCGCGCTGAGGGCGGTTGTGGCGTGCAGCGTGTGCAGGTGCACTGCGGCCCAGTCGGCTGCCGCCCCCTCCCCCAGCAGGCTCGCAGCCGCCAGCGCACCCAACAGCCACACCCCTCCCGCCCGGCCCTGACCGGCCTCCTGGGGCTGCGGCAGCTTGGGCTGGTCGGCGCCGCTCAGCGCGCGGGTGCGCGGACCGGCCACGAGCACGGTCGCGGTCAGCGCGAGGCCGGTGGCCAGGAACAGGGTGCTGTGGGTTGTGCGCGCAGTGGTGGCGGCCAGGGCGGCACCGCCCAGGGCGCCGATCGAGTACGCGGCGTGCAGGGAGGACATGACCGGCCGGCTGGCGGCGTTCTGGCAGCGGACCGCCGCGGTGTTGGCGGCGACGTCCAAGACACCGTGCGCGGCACCGAAGGCGAAGGCCGCCGCGAATAGCGAGGCCAGCGTCCGGCACTGCCCCAGCACGGCGAGGGCTGCTGCCAGTGCGACAGCTCCGCCGATCAGGAGCAGGGGAAGTCGGTCGGGCCGGGCGAGTCGACCGCCGGCCTGCAGTCCGGCGACCATGCCGACAGCGGCGGCGAGCAGGACGAGGGACAGGCCGGCGGTGGTGAGGTGGGCGGCGTGCTGGACGGCCGGCATGCGGGCGCCCCAGACCGCCATCACCACGCCCAGGCCGAGGAAGTAGCCGGTCAGCAGGACACCGCTGCGGCGCACGGAAGCGTCGGTGCGGCTCATGCGGGGCGGCCACCCGGAGCAGGCTCGTCTGCTGTGTGCGGCGCCACGTCGACCTGGAGATGGCGGACAGCCTGCTTGGCGCGGGCCTGTGCGAGGTCCGCGGTGGGCGCGGTGGTGATCAGGTAGCCGATACGGGCGGTGAACATGTTGCCGCCGTCGGCCGGGAGGAGCAGCTGGTCGCCGACCTGGTGCTGGAAGTGCACGCGTTCCAGCCAGCGCGGGCTGACGCCGTCGAATCCGAGGCGGAGTAGGGTGCCGGAGGTGTCGGGGTAGAGCAGCTGGATCGCGGCGGCCGAGGACCGGGGCGGCGTGAGGTCGGGGGCACGGCCGCAGGCGATGTCGGCGGCGGCGCGCGGCAGGTCGATGCCGGTGGCGAGCTGGACGAGGTGGCCGATCATGTCTCCGGCGATCCGGCCGTTGACCTCGACCAGCCGCGGCCGGCCGTCGACCAGCCGCATCTCGACATGACAGACGCCGTCGGTGATTCCCAGGGCGTGGATCGCGGCGCGTGCCGCCGGGGCGACCACGTCGAGCAGCGGGTCGGCGGCGTCGACCGAGTGGGCCAGTTCCTCGAAATACGGCGGGGCGCTGACCGTCTTGCGGGTGACGGCCACCACGGTGGTCTCACCGCCGTAGGTGACACACTCGGCGGACACCTCGGGTCCGTCGAGATACTCCTCCACCAGCACGTTGGTGGACTCGAGCCCCAGCCCGGCCGCCTGGTCGGCGAACGCGAAGGCAGCGGTGAGCTGTTCGGGGGTGTCGGCGCGGATCACCCCGATGCTGGCTGCGTGCGCGGCGGGCTTCAGCACGACTGGGTAGCCGATCCGCTGGGCCGCCGCCTCGGCCTCGGCACGCGTGCGCACGCTCACCGAGGCTGCCGACGGAACCCCGTGCCGGGCGAACAACGTACGGGAGGTGGCTTTGTTGCGGCATGCCTGCATGGCTTCCGGGGCGGTGGTGGGCAGGCCGAGCTGGCGGGCGAGGCGGGCGACCGGGACGAGGTACCACTCGGTCCAGGTGAACACGCCGGCCAGGTCGTAGCGGTCGGCCAAGGCCCGGCCGGCGGCGGACAGCGCCGCCTGGTCGGTCGGCTCGGACACGACCACGCAGTCCCGCAGGTACGGCGTCTCCCAGGAGGGCTCTTCGCCGGTGATCAGGACGACGTCGTAGGCGGCGGCCACGGACTGAAGGCAGTACCCGCGGTACGCCTCGGCCTCCATATCGGATGCGGCGACGACCAGGACGACAGGACGGTCGGACAAGAACAGGCTCCTCAGAATCTAAAGAGGGGGCAGGGATATGTGGACGGCGGACCTCGGCGGCGCAGGGCCGCTGCGAGTGTCCGGCGAGCAGCCGCCGCGAGCGGTGCCGGCGGGGCTGAGCGGCGAAGTCGGTGCCGGCCGAGGATGCTCAGGCGGGAGGAAACCGGGAGCTGTCAGTCGGCACGACGGCGGCGCAACTCGAACGCCGCAGCCCAGTGCGGGTTTTCGCTGATCAGCCGACGGGCGTAGAGGGCGGTGAAGTTGTTGTTCAGCCCGGCGACCCCGTACGGGAGTTGGCGGCGCAGGTCCTCGAAGAGGTCCTTCACGCCGACGCGTGTGGCGCCGGAGGCCAGACGGCGGGCGGCCATGCGTTCCAGGGCCCGGTAGACGTTCGGGTTGTGGGCGTCGAAGGCGTGGAACTGCTCGGTGATGGTGCGACCGGTCGCGCGGTGCGATCCGAGGGCGGCGATAGACATGAAGTTCTCCACAGGCTGAGGACGCAGCAGGGTCAGGTGCGCAGGACGGGATCGGTGCGAAGGCGGGCGAAGGAGCAGAACAGGCCGATGGCCTGCAGGGCGGCGCATGCGGTGATGACGTGTCCCAGTGCGTCGGGCGGGGTGAGCGCGGTGAGTACGCCGGCGACGGGGAAGGGCAGCAGGAGGATGAGGATGGTCGCCGACAGGGTGCTGCCGAACTTCTCCGGAGGGATCAGGCGGGAGCGCAGGGTGCGCAGGACGACCGTCATGCCTCCTTCGCCCGCCATGAGGACCGCGACTAGGACGAGGTAGGACCGGTAGTCGGGGGCCTGGGCGGCGGCGAGACAGCCGAGTGAGGCGAGGGCGGCGCAGGCGGCGCCGACCGGCCACAGACCGAGGCGGTCGATCGCAAACCGGCAGAATGTGACGCTGAGGAGCGTCGCTGCGGCAGCGGCGGACCAGACGAGGCCGACGGCGGTGGTGGACTGCCCGAAGTGCTTGACGACGATCACGGGGCCGGCCGCTTGGAGAAGGCCGGTGGCCAGGTTGGACAGGGTCAGCCCGGTCACGAGCCAGCCGAGCGCGGGCAGCGAGCGGATGGTGCGCCACCCGGTGAGCAGTCCGGCGCCGGACTGCCCCTTCGGCGCGCGGGCCGGTGCCACGGGCGAGGGCGGGGTGCGCAGGGCGAGCATGGCAGCCAGCAGCGAGAGCACGCTGATCATTGCGAGCATCGGCGGCGGCCCGGCGAGCAGGAGCACTGCGGCGAACGCCGGCCCGGCCATGGTTGCGGTCTGGTCGATGCCAAGCAGGACGGCCTGGACACGGTGGGCCCGCCGTCCTGCTCGCCGTCCGGCGGCGGCGCCCGCGGTCTCGGCCGCGATATAGCTGAACTCGGTGAGCACGCCGGTCGTCGCCGCCAGCACCATCACGGTCGCGCCCGCCACGGTGCCGGACGGGTGGAGGTGGAGCAGGACCGCGCCAGCGGCGAGGGCCAGCGCCCTCCCCAGGGAGGCAAGGTGGAAGACCACCGAGGCACCGCGCCGGTCAACGACCGAGCCGGCCCACCCGAACGCAGCCAGCCGCGGAATCCACTCCAGGGCGAAGGCGGCGCCCGTCAGCGCAGCGGATCGCGTCGTGGCTAGGACAAGCAGCGGGATGCCGTAGGTGGACATCGCGAACGCCAACGCGTCCGCCGTGCGCGGCAGGTAGATGCTGCGCATCAGCCCGCCGGTGTGGCGTGCGTGCCGCGGTGTGACCGCTGCGCTCACGCGACCGGCTCAGGCTCGGGCACCCTGGCCACCTGGGGATTGTCGGCCAGCCACTGGATCAGGAGGGTGCGGGCACGGGCCAGCCCCGCCTCGGCACCGTCGCCGGTCAGCGGAGAGAGAGCGTCGGCGCGCTCGGTGGAGAGCGACGGTGCCATCAGGTCGAGGACGTGCCGGATACGGCGGCTGAACTCGCAGACGGGGGCCGGGACGGCGTGACGCCGGGCCCAGCGAGCCATCGCGTCGTACAGGTCGGCCAACTCCGCTCCTGCCTCGGTAAGTTCGAGACCGGAGCCGGGTGCGATCCGGACGAGGCCGTGGGCGCGGGCCGTGTCGGAGGCGCTTCGCAGTTGGTGCGTGGAGAGGTCGGGCAGGGTGCCGGCCAGCCGTCGCGGCGGTATGGCGCCGTTGTCGTCGATCTCGGTGACCAGGCGGATCAAGGAGCGCGAGGCGAGAAGTTCGACGGCGTGGCGTACTTCGGCAGGGGTGAAGGGGGTGCTCATCGGCGCGGGCCTCCCGCCGGGATGGCTGCCTTCGGGCGGGCGGTCGTAGCGTGCGAGAAGAGATCGCGGTGGTGCCACGCCGGAGAGGATGCGGTCGTGCGAGCGGGTGGGAGCGCCGCGGGGGTCGGCCGTGGCTGGCTGCTGAGCCACGGCCTCGGCGCGGGCTTCGCCTGCGGGTGTCCCCAGACCGGGTGTTGGGCCGCCTGGTCGAGGCTCTGCCCGGCGGACCAGGCGGACAGGGCGCCGAGCACGGGGCCAAGGCCGTCGCCGGCTGCGGACAGCCGGTAGGGCTGGCCGATGCCGTCGGTGTCGACCAGGCCGTCGGCGACGAGCTGCCGCAGCGGCGGATAAATGTTGGTCCAGTCGCTGCTGGGCATCACGATCCGGGCCAGAGCCCGGCCGCTGACCTCCTGTCGGGACTTGAGCACCCACAGGATGGCGGCGGCGTGGCGCCGGGTGAGCAGGGTGAGGCCGTCCTCGATCTGCTCGATCGCGGGCAGCGGACCGTCCGCCTTCTCCAGGTGTTCCTCGGCCCAGGTGACGATCACCGGCAGGACCGGCAGCAGGGCCGCGCCACGTTCGGTGTGGCGGTAGCTCACGTGCCGTGCGGTGTGTTCGGTGCGTTCGACGAGTCCGGCGTCGCACAGAGACTTGAGCTTGGGGTGGAGCTGGCCGTTCTGCAGCCAGGACACCTTGGCCGCCAGCTCGCTGTAGCGCAGCGGCGGGCCGGAGAGGGCCAGGAGGATCCTCACGTTCCAGCGTGGGGTGATCATGGCGAGGGCCTCGGTGACCCGGGCGATGTCGGCGTCGGTGTCAGGGGGCAGAGCGGTGATGGCCAAGGGAGGAACTCCTGGGTGAAGGAAAGAGAGAGATCGCCTGGGTCAGCGGCTGTGTGCCGGGCTCGGCACCGGTAGAGGCGGAGCTGGAACGGACGGCGAGGGAGCCGGCGGGGCAGGCGTCGAAGCCGGGACGCGGGCCAGGCTCTGCAGGACGGCGGCGACCGACTTGGCCTGGACGTCGCGGACGGCGACGGCTTCGGCGAGCCGGCGTGCACCGTCGAGGAGGTGGGAGACATCGTGCGGGTCGATCTGCCGCTCGGGGTGGATGAGCCGGGCGAGGTGGTCGCGGTGGACGTCGATGCTGCGCTCGGCGAGGGCGAGGTCGTCGTGCATGCCGAGCAGGGCGGAGAGCATGCCGGGCGGCTGGTCCTGGGCGTGGGCTTCGAGGTCGGCGAGCGGCGCGCCGTACAAGTCCTCGATCCGTCCGGCTATGTCGGTGGACGTGAGGTGGGGCAAGCGTGGGCTTTCACGGTCGGCGGGCCCGGGCCGCCCCGGCACGCTGCGGTGCCGGGGCGGCAGACGGGGGCAGGGTTGCGGTGGCCCTGAGCTGAGCCGTTCGTACGGGCCGAGCCTGCTGGGCAGGCGGGGGCATGGTGCGCAGCAGTCCGCCGAGGGCGGCGCGGTAGCCGTCGCGGGCCTCCAGTGCGGCTTCCAGCCACTGCGCGTCGAAGCGGAGCTTGTCCGCCGACAGTTCGCCCATGTCGCGGTCCGGGTCCATGTCGGCGTGGACGCGGTCGCGGACGCGGGCGACCTGCTCCTCGGTGAGCGCCAGGAACGAACGCAGCTCCAGGGCACGGGCGAGCGCGGGCGAGGCACCTGGGCTGGCAGCCGTCTCGTACAGCTCGGGTAGCGGGTTGCCGAAGACCTTCTGCAGGTCGGCGTCCATGGTGCTGGCCTTGTCCCGGCTCATCGGGCGGTCCTTGCCGGCCGCCACGCCGATGCCGGTGCGGCTGTGCCGGCGGGCCGGTGGGGAGCGCTGGTCTGCACCGCCGGGCCGGTTCGGGGCCGGAGGCGGGCGAGGCGCTGGGCGGCGAGGTCCTTCTTCCCCGGGGCGTCCGGGTCGAGGAGCCAGCGCACGACCATGGCTCGGCCGTCGCGGGCGGTGACGGCCGCGTTCACCCGGTGGGCGAGGCCCATCGTCGGATCGTCGATCTCGCTGGGCTGGGTTTGCAGCGCAGCGAGGAGGTCGTCCTCCGCACGCTCCAGCACGGACTGGGCCTCGACGAGAAGGCCATGCCACTTGACGACGTCGGTGGCATCGGGATTCGCGGTCGGCGCGGCGGCGACCGCGGCCTTCAACTGGTCCATGCCCATGTCGAAGCGCGCTTCGATCCGTTCGGTGAGCACGCCCACGACATCCTCAGACTCATCGGATATGCCATCGGGCAAAGGGAAATCTCCTGTTCTGGAAAGGCCGATCCCTGGGGTGGGAGGGGCTGCCGTACCCGGTGGCTGAGCCGCTTACGGGCACCTGCTGGGCTCTGTCAGTCCAGGCACATTCGGACGTCGCGGTAGACGTACGTTCCGGAGACCCAGCCCTTGACCCCGGTGGTCTTGTCCGTGATGTAGAGCCAGTTGCCGCTCTTCTTGTGCACGGTGAACTTGTGGCTCTTGTAGAGCACGCCGAGCGCGGTGGACTTCGTGGTGGCCTTGGACCGGATGGTCACGGCCTTGGTGTGTACCTCGTACGGCAGCGGCGGCTGGGACGAGCAGCTGCTCGCGGGGGTCGCGCTGGCGGTGGTGGCGGACAGCACAGGCAGAGCGAGTGCGCCGAGCATGGCTGCGGATATGGCAATTCGGGTGGAGCGCATGCGGAAGAAACCTCCGTGAAGGCATAGGGATTGCGGGGAAGGTGCCGCGGGTGTTGTCCCGGCGGCTGTATAAGAGTCCGGATATTCGCCGGTTTGGCTAACCGGCGATCGTCGGCTATGTTGCGCCGCCCTGGTCGGCTTTGACGCTCAGCGTGAGCGGCCGGGCGGGCGCGGGGCAGGAGCCTTCGGCAAGCCGGCCGGGCGGCTAACTGCGGCTGCTGGGCGGACCGGCGGAAGAGGGCCGGCCTCGCCCGCGAGGCGGTCGTCGCACCACTGCAGTGCCTCGCCGAGCGTGTCGAAGCCGCCCTCGCGCAGGGTGTGCGTCCACGTCTCGGTGTCGACCTCTTCGACCACGACGCGGAACGGCGAGGGAGCTCGCTCGTCCAGGGCACGCAGGGCCACGACGATGACCATGTCGTCCGGGTCGTCGCTGGTGTAGGAGTAGCCCATGGCGTAGTGGTCGCCCTCGCCGGCGAGGCGCAACTCCAGCGCGCGCGTGGCCTCGTCCGCTGGCGGCGGGCCCAGTGGGGCGAGGGCGATGGCATCGGACGGACAGCCACGGTGGATGAGCCAGGACTGCGCCATCGCGGGCAGCGGCAGAGGGGCATGCTCGAAGCTGAACGTCCGCTTCTCGCGGTCCCGTTGCAGATGCACGGCGAGCACCTGCGGCATGCCGGGGTGCCCCCAGGTGGTGGTGCGGTCGAACAGGACGTAGTAGCTGTGCGGGCCGTCGTGGTGTTCGGCGAGGGGAACGAGCATGTCCTCGTGGACGGCGACCTTGCGGTAGAAGTCGAGGTATTTCTCCTCGTCGGCGTCGAGGTCGTCCAGGTCGAAGTCGACTTCGGGGAGGGACTTCCGGTCCGGCGCCGGGTCGGTGGGAGACAACAAGGGCCTTTCGGTGAAGTCAGCGCCGCTGCGCCGGGGTGGGCCGCGATGCGCCGGGGCGAGCCGGGACCTTCGGCGCCTGCACCGTGGGAGCCCGGCGGGCGGCGAACAGCGCGGCCCGTCCGGCGTCGGTGAGCGCGACCGGCTGGCCTGCGTGCACGGGGTGGCCGGTGTCCCGGACGACCAGGCCGGCGTCCTCCAACTGCTGCAGCTTGGCGTGGGGGATGCGGGTACCGGAGGCGGCTGTGACGGACATCCGGCCGGTCAGCAGGTGTTCGTAGAGCTTGGCGCCGCCGGCGATGGCGAGCAGCGCCGCCTGGTCATCCGTCGAGAGCTGCCGTGCGTCGGGCGCGGAAGCCGCCGCTGCGGCTTCGATGGGCTCCAGGGCGGCGAGCACCGCCCGGGCGGCGGCGTCCCGCGCGGCGGCGGCCTCTTCCAGCTGGTCCACCGCTGTCGACGTCGAACTCGCCGCTGGACAGGCGGTTGAGGAGCCGGAGGTAGAAGGTGACGCTGGTCTGGGCCTTGGCCAGTTCACGGTGCCGGTCGACCAGGTGGGCGTGCTGCTCGTCGAGGACGCCGCGGTCGCGGTAGGCCCACAGGGTGTCGATGTCGTGCCCGGTGACGGCTTGGAGGCGGTGGTCGAGCGGGGAGACCGCGCGCCGACCTGGTGTCGGCGCGGGTGGAGTGGGCATAGGCGGACCTCGGTGCGTTCAGCGGGTGTGATGGTGCGCGGGGTTTGGGGCGGGACGGGGCAGCCCCGGCAGTGCGGTGGGCGGCGGACCGGGCCGGGGCACGGGAGCGCGGGTGGTCAGCTGCGGGGAACGCGAGCGTGCCGCGTGGGTGCGGGCGCTCAGCGGCCGGCGGGTCATTCCCAGGCGGCGGCCGACCTCGTCGTAGACGTCGTTGCCTGCTCGCGGCCGGATGGCGACGACGTGGATCTCCTTGGGATGCGCGGACTCCGCGGGTGCCGGGCGGACGCCGTAGACGACGCGCCAGTCCTTGCGCGAGTCCACAAACAGCTTCCGGAATCCCTCCAGGTCACCGTCGAGACGCAGGCCGAAGCGCTGCGCGTTCACGACTTCCTGCAGGTAGGCGAGGGTGAGGTCGCGGATGTCGCTGGGGGCCTGGAGGAGATCGGTCAGCGCGCGGGGGTCGAAACTGAGTCCGAAGGCGGGCTGTCCCGCTCCCGCGGTCATGACGTCGGCTCGTCCGGTTCGGCGGCTTGTGTCGTGTTCGCCGTCTCCGTGCGCACGGACGGCGGCGGACCGGGCAGAAGGCGGTGCGCGGGCCGGTCGGGCGAGGTCATGCAGGCCGACAGCGGCCCACCCGGCGCGCGGATCGCCGCGACGGCGTGGGTGAGGAAGTCCCGGTGCCACACGAACAGGCCGGACAGCCCGGCTTCGGGATCCTTGTGCTGCTGGTAGGCGAGCCACAGGGCGTGGAGCCAGGCCACGACGTCGTCGTGCTCCTGCCACTGCAGGCACCAGGGTGCCGCGGTGGTGACCTCCGCCCCGTACACCGGGAGGAAGAAGTCATCCACCCAGTCGGACAGGGCGTCGAGTTCGTCCTCGCGTTCTTCTCCGTCGAGTTCCAGGATCGGGCGGGGCTCCGGTGGAGCGGCGGGAGGCGGCCCGCCGAGTCCTGGCATGCCGAAGGCGGCGAACGGTGATCCGCTGGGCGGCGGGGCGGACGCGAGGTGGTCGAGCTGCTGAGCCTGTTGCGCCGACTGCTCCATGAGCCGCCGCACGCTCGCCTCGATTCCCTCCAGCTGTCGATCCGAAATACGAACCGGCTCCAGCTCGCCATCGTCAGGCGACTTTGTTGATTCGGGCATTGAAAAGCTCGGCCTCCTACGAGACACGGGATGAGAAAAGGACGGAAGCGTCTGCGCGCGGCCCATCCGGCGAGCTGCACGGCCACTGCGGCGGTATTGCGCCGGCGGCTACGCCTTGGGGAGCCGGTCGCCTTGGCAGCAGGCAAGGACGGGGCTCAGCCGGTAAGGTCCACGTCGTCCTGCGTGAGGGTTTCGCGGATGGTCTCGGTGAGCCGGTCGGCCGCGATCGACGCGTAGTGCTCGGTCTTCTCCACGCCGATGAAGTCCCGGCCTTCCAGCAGAGCGGCCACGCCCGTGGAGCCGGAGCCGGCGCAGAAGTCGAGGACCGTGCCGCCCTCGGGGCTGATCTTGACCAGCTCGCGCATCACCTCGACCGGCTTCTGCGTGATGTGCCGGCGCTGCGCGCCCGAGGGCTGCGACGCCGAGTACATGCCGGGCAGATAGACCGGGTTCCGGGAGCCGTCGATCGGCCCCTTACTGGCCCAGACGATGAATTCGCAGTTCTGGGTGAACCGGCCCTTCTGCGGCCTGGCCTGCGGCTTGTGCCAGGCAAGCACGCCGCGCCACAGCCACCCGGCGGCCTGGATCGCGTCCGTCGTCGTCGGGAGCTGACGCCAGTCGGTGAACAACAGCGCGGTCCCGCCGGTCTTCGTCAGACGGTGCGCTTCGGTCATGATCTGCGTGAGCCAGAACGCGTAGGACCTCTGGTCCATGTTCTCGCCGGTGAAGTCGGCGAGGTCGTTCTTGGCATCGGCGGAGGTGTACTTCTGCTTCGCGGAGCGGGTGGTGCGCTCCTTCGCGGTCCGGCCACCGCTGTTGTACGGCGGGTCGGTGATGACGGAGTCGACGCAGCCGTCCGGAAGGCCGGAGAGAACGGCTAGGGCGTCGCCCTGGTGAAGGGAAAAAGGCAAAGAGGGGCCCCTATTCGGGTGCGGATTCACGGGGGGAACTAGCCGCCTCGCACAGGAGTCCTCGCGGGCCGGAAGTGGGCGTGCAGAAGCCCAGGGCCGCAGACCGAGGAGGCGAGGGGGAGTCCAAAAACTGTAGAGGCGAATCCGCCGACGACCAAGAAGTGCCGTGCGGGGGTGCCGGATTCCGGCACCTCGCGCCAGCTTTTTGGTCAACCGCCAATCCGCATCTACTGTTTTTGAACCGCCCGGCGCACACCGCCGCTGGCTACTCCCCCGCCACACCTCACGGAGGTACCCCCTTGCCCCGACACACCTAGCTCACGGCCCGGCCAGCTGGAGCGAGCGGCAACTCGCCCCGCGTCGGTCCGCCTTGATCGCCCACCCCGGCCGCCGCGCCCTTCCACCACGCCTCGCGCACGCGGCACGCCGGACACCGCACCCCCGAAGGACACGCTCATGACGTCTCGCTACCCACCCCTGCCCGACCTCGCTGACCCGCGAGCGGTCCGCTCCGGTTGAAGGCGCTCGCCGCCGGCATCGGCGTCGTCTTCCTCTCCCCGCTCCTGCTCGCCGGCACCGGCATGATGATGGCGTCCTCCGCCGACGCCGTTCAAAGCAGCAGCAGCTCCCTCATCTGCCTGAACGACATCGACACCAGCAAGGTCGCCGAGCAGGTCACCGAGATCCTCGACGGGGCGTCCGGCAAGAACGTCCACGTCGAGGGCCTGGACCTGCCCGCCGAGCAGGTTCCCAATGCCCAGACGATCGTGGCCACCGGTATCAGCCTCCACGTCCCCAAAAAGGGCCAGGTCATCGCGCTCGCCACGGCGATGCAGGAGTCGCGGCTGCGCAACCTCAACTACGGCGACAGGGACAGCCTTGGGTTGTTCCAGCAGCGTCCCTCCCAGGGCTGGGGCACCGCCGAGCAGATCCGTGACCCGACGTACGCGAGCGAGCAGTTCTACAAGCACCTGCTCAAGGTGCACGGCTGGCAGCAGATGACCGTCACCCAGGCCGCCCAAGCCGTCCAGCAGTCCGGCCTGCCGGACGCCTACGCGCAGTGGGAGCACCTGGCCACCGCGCTGCAGGAAGCCATCGCCAAGACCTTCCCCGGCGCCGGAAACGACAAGGACGCCAAGGATCCGAACCCAGGAAAGGACCCGGACGCCGGCACCACCGGGTGTGCTCCGGGCCAGGACGGCTCCGGCTTCGGCCCGATCCCCGAGGGCAGCGTCCCGAAGGGATACAAGATCCCCAAGGACGCCCACCCGAAGGCGCGCAAGGCCATCGAGTGGGCGATGCACCAGCTCGGCACCCTCTACCAGTGGGGCGGATCCTGCACCAACGCCCACGGTCCCGACCCGATGGGCCGCTGCGACTGCAGCTCGCTGATGCAGCAGGCGTACGCGCACGCCGGCGTCACCCTCTCCCGCACCACGTACACGCAGGTCAACGAGGGCAAGGCGGTCTCGCCCGCCCAACTCAAGCCCGGTGACCTCATCTTCAGCCGCGGCACCGCGAGCCGTCCCGAGCACGTCGGCATGTACATCGGCGAGGGCCTCGTGATCGAGGCACCGCGCACCACCAAGCCGGTCCGGATCACCCCGATCAAGGACTGGACGATTCTCGCCGCCCGCCGCGTCATCTGACGCCACCCGCCCGGACACCGCTCCGGACAGGCCGGCCGGTCACGGCGATCTTCCGCGCCCCGCGCGCATCTCCCCCCCCTTTGCTTCCCCTCTTCTCGCCGGCCCCTCGTCTGGCCCGCGTATGCAAGGAGCCCCGCCACACCTATGTCCCTCCCTCTCGCAGACCGCGTCATCCAGCTCGCCTACGACCCAGGGATCTCGCCCAAGGGCGGCGGCCTGCCCGGCCTGAGCGTGCTGAAGAACGTCGTCAACAGCATCAACATGTTCGGGATCATCGCCGTCGTCGGCGCCCTCGCCGTCTCGCTCGGCGTGTGGGCCTGGGGCCACCACACCGGCGGCCACCAGGCCGAGGCCAACGGCAAGAAGGGCGCCGTCGTCGCCGCGGGCGCCGCCCTCGGCCTCGGCGCCGCGAACGGAATCGTCGCGTTCTTCTCCACCCTCGGCTCGCAGGTCCACTGATGCGGAACCGATTCCCCACCCTCTCGCTGTCCTCTTACGGCGTCGGCTGGTCGGCCAACCGGCGCGTCGCCATCGTCGCTCTGGTCGTCACCGTCCTGCTCACCATCGCCGCAGCCGTCGCCTGGCTGTCCGGCAGCGGCAACGCCCACCGGGATCCGACCGCTGCCGGGCCGGCCGCGACGCACAGCCCGTCCTCCTCCGAGGCCCCCGCCCCGAAACCCGAGGCCGACTCCGGTTCCGTGCCCAAGCCTCCGCAGATCGCCGAGCCGGTCGCGTACGCCAAGGCAGCAGCCCAGATGCTGTGGTCCTACGACACCCGCGACACCAGCCGCGACCAGCAGCTCACCAGCATGCGCGCGTGGATGACCCAAGAGCCCGCCTACGCCGACTGGGCGTCCGTCTCCGGCCAGGTCCCTGATCCGTTGCTGTGGTCGCGGATGGCCGACCAGGACCAGCACGCCACCGCCCGCGTCACCGAAGGCCACTACCCGGGCGCGTTCAAGCAGGCCCTCGCCGAGGACCCCTCGGCGATCACCGAGGCGTACATCTACGTCGTCACCGTCAACGGCACGCAGCAGATCGCCTGGAAAAAGGGCGGCGGCGGAGCCGAGGACCGCGCCGTGACCCTCGCCGTGCAGTGCCGCCCCGGCCACGACTGTGCCCTGGCCGCCATCGCTCCGAGCGTCACGCAGTGACCCGCGCCTGACACGAGATAAGGAGGAGTAATTCCCCGTGGGTTTCTGTGATTACCCCCTGGCGGACAAGCTCTGTGCGGTCGGCGACGCGGTCGATTTCGCCTCGGACCCTGGCAAGGCCATCGGTGAATGGATGGCGAAGTCCGCAGGTGAGCTGGCTGCGGCAGCGGCCGACTTGGCCGCCAAGGCGGTCAACACCACCACGAAGGTCGACCTGAACGCCGGATGGTTCCGCGACAACTACGAGATGCTGCTGCCGTTGGGCCTGGTCCTGCTGGTCGCCACCTTCTGCGCGCAGCTCGTCCGGGCCGCCGTCAGACGCGACGGACAAGCCCTCACCCAGGCGTTCACCGGCACCATGTCAGGGGTCCTGTTCGCGTTCTGCGCCATCGCCCTGACCACGGTCGCCGTCGAAGTCGTCGACGCCGTCAGCGACGGCCTGTTCAAGACCGCGCACCTGAGCATCGAGTCGGCCGTGCGCCGCATCGTGAAGGTCAGCCAGATCGGGTCCCTGGCCGGACTCGGCTGGCTCGTCCCGGTCGTCGTCGGTCTCGGCGCCGCCATCGGCGCCTTCCTCTACTGGTGCGTGATGATGGTCCGCAAGGTCGGCATCCTCGTCATGGTCACCCTGGCCGTCTTCGCGTCCGCCGGCGGCGGCTGGGAAGTCGCACGCCGCTGGCGCAAGGGCTGGATCGAAGCCACCGCCACCCTCGTCGTCAGCAAGCTGTTGATGACTGTGATCTTCGTGCTCGGCATCGCCGCCATGGGCACGACCGACGCCACCGACGGCATCGCCGCCCTCTCCGACGTCATGTCCGGCATCGTGATCATGATCCTGGTGCTGCTGTGCCCCTATGCCGTCTTCAAGTTCGTGCACTGGGCGGCCGACGGCACCGACGGCGAGTCCATCCACCGCGCCGGCGGCGCAGGAGCGCAGATCGCCAAGGCCCACGCCGAGAACGTCGCCCGCAAGGCCGCGGCAGCAGCCGCCACCGCCGGAACCGGCGGCGCGGCAGCCGGAGCGGGTGTCGCCGCCGCGCAAGGCCCCGACGCCGCAGGCGGAGGCGGATTCCCCGGCGACATCGCCGCCAACCCGACCGGCGACAGCGGCGGCGGCAAGGACGCTTCGCAGGGTGGCGGAACGGGCGGCTCGCCCGGTGGCGGTGCCATGAAATCCGGCCTGGAGAAGGCCGTCCAGCCCGCGCCGACGAGCGTGTCGGATGACACCAGCGGCCAGGTGGGCGGCAGCCCGGGGCCGGGTGGATCCGGCGTGAGCGCCGCGTCCGGCCAGCAAGGCGGCTGGCAGTCAGTGCCGCCGACCACGACCCCGCCGCCGCAGGGCGCACCGCCGTCCCCTGGGGCACAGAACGCCACGCCCAGCGGGACGGCCTCACCGCCGCCGCCTGCGACCGGCCTCTGATCCCCTGTCCGTCTACCGGGGGCGGGACGTGTACTGCACCCCCGCCCCCGGGTTTCCGCCCGCGTCTTCAGGAACCGCCCCTTGACTGATCTCTCCGTCGCTCCGGTCACGGTGAAGTTTCCGCACCGGTCCCGCCGCGGCATCCTCCTCGGCCTCTCCCTGCCGCAACTCGTCCTTGTTTCCTGCACGCTGGCGCTGCTGCTGATGACGGTGGTCTCCACCGGGCTGGTCGGCGCCGTCGCCCTGGCACCGCTGTGGGCGGCTTCCGGTGCGCTCGTGGTGATCCGTCGGCACGGACGCTCCCTGATCGACTGGGCGCCGATCGTCGCCCGCTACGCACAGCGCCGACGCACCGGCCAGACGCTCTGGCTCGCCCGGCCCGTCACCCGGCCCCGGCAGGATGGCATCCTCCACCTGCCCGGCACGGCCGCCTCCCTCAAGGTGGTCACCCCCGGCGACTCCGCCAACGGCGCCGCGGCCGTGCACGACCCGCACCGGCAGACCCTGACCGCCATCGCCCGGGTCAGCAGCCGCGCCTTCGCCCTCCTCGACCCCGCCACCCAGAACCACAACGTGGGCAGCTGGGGACGCGCGCTCGCGGGCATCGCCCGCACCGGGCACATCGCCACCGTGCAGGTGCTGGAACGCACCGTCCCCGACAGCGGCGACACCCTCACCCGCCACTGGGCCCAGAACGGGCAGCCCCAGACACCGGTCGCCGGACAGATCTACTCCGAACTGGTCGCCTCGGCCGGTCCCGCCGCCGCACCCCACGAGACCTACCTCGCCATCTCCCTCGATCTGAAGGCCGCCCGGCGGCTGATCTCGCAGGCCGGCGGCGGGCTGCCCGGGGCGTTCACCGTCATGGAGCAGACCACCGCGTCCATCGCCCAGGCGGCCCGCAACGCCGGACTGATGGTCACCGGGTGGCTGACCGCGCGGGAGATCGCCGCCGTCATCCGCACCGCCTATGACCCGGGGGCCCTCGCCGCACTCCAGCAGTGGTCCGACACCGGCCGCGCCGAGGCCGATCCCGCAGCCGCAGGTCCCGTCGTCCAGGTCGAGGAGTACGACCGCCTCGCCACCGACAGCGCACGGCACGCCACATATTGGGTGGAGAACTGGCCCCGCACCGAGACGAGCGCCGGCTTCATGCACGGCCTCATGTTCACGGCCGGCGTGCGACGCAGCCTGTCCCTCATCTACGTACCGCAGGGGCTCGAGTCCGCCCTGCGGGACGTCCAGCGCAAGAAGGCCGCGATCATTGCCGACGCCAACGAGCGCGCCCGCCGCGGGCAGGTCGACAGCGAGGAAGACTCCGTCGAGTACGCCGACGTCAAACAGCGTGAGCGCCAGCTCATCGCCGGACACGCGGACGTCGCCCTGACCGGCCTCGTCACCGTCACCGCCGAGACCGACGCCCTCCTGGACGCCGCCTGCGCCCAGATCGAGACCCACGCCGTCACCTCGGGCGTCGACCTGCGACGGCTGAACTACCAGCAGCCCGACGCGTTCGCCGTTGCCGCACTCCCCCTGGCCCGCACCACCCTGTAGCTGCCAGTTCGCCCCCACACCCCGCTCCCGCCTCTTTGGCGGCAAGGACCTCCCATTGATCCCTCCCCGTCCCAGCACGCCCGACGCGCACCCCTACCTTCGGGCCGCCACCGCAGGCGTCCGCCACCACGCTCGTGCCCTCAACCGTGCCGCGCCCCCGGATCGCGGCCACCTCGACACCCTCCACGCCCACCTCACCGAACTACACCGGCTCATCGACCAGTTGGCTGAGGTAACGCGGCCCCCGCATCCTGCAGCAGGCCGCCACCTCGCCACCGCGCACACCCGGTTGTGGCAGGCCACCACCGAGATCCACGCCGCCTTCCACCTGCTGCCCGGCAACCCAGCGCAGGCAGACACCGAGACGAGCGCGTGCCATCCGGAACGGCTGCCCGAAGGGCCGCCCGTGCTGACCATCTGCCAACGCCACCTCGCCGCCGGGCACAGCATCCGGCGCAAGACCACCCCCACCGACCTCCGCCCGCACACCACGTCCTGCGTGCGATGAGCACCACCCGCAGAATCGAGGGCCCCCGATGAGTCACCGGCCCGCTCGCCGCGCCCGCCGCGCCTCCGCCAGCCCGCTGTTCACCCCGCACGGCACCGACCGGGCCAGCCGCAAGGCAGCCCGCCGCCAGCTCGCCGAAGCCACCGCCAAGGCCCGCGCCGAAGCCAGCGCCCACCAGGCAGAGAGCACACCCGCCGAGCACGAGATGCCCGCTCCGCTCTACCCCCCGAGCGGACGCCCCGGGCCCGCCTCCGCCCGCAACAACCGGCTGAAGCTGCCCGCCCACCGCATGACCACCGCCGTGGCCGCCGGCGCCTACCCCTTCCTCGCCGAAGGCGGGCTCGGCGCCGAGGGCATCTACATCGGCCGCGACGTCCACGCGGAAGCGTCGTTCGTCTTCGACCCGTTCGCGCTGTACGGCAAGGTCGAGGGATTCACCAACCCCAACCTCCTGCTCGCCGGAGTGATCGGCCAGGGCAAGAGCGCGCTCGCCAAGTCCTTCGCGCTGCGCTCGGTCGCCTTCGGCTACCGCGTCTACGTCCCCTGTGATCCGAAAGGCGAGTGGACGCCGGTGGCGCAAGCCCTCGGCGGCCGGTCCGTCGCTCTCGGCCCCGGACTGCCCGGACGCCTGAACCCCCTGGACGCGGCCCCGCGACCGGACAGCGTGACGGAGGCCGACTGGGTCGGCGAGATCCGCAAACGGCGCCTGCTCCTACTCGGCTCCCTCGCCCGGACCGTCCTGGGCCGGGACCTGATGCCCATGGAGCACACCGCCCTCGACGTCGCCCTCGACGCCGTCGTCACCCGTGCCACCGCCACCGGCCGCACCCCGCTCCTCGGCGACGTCGCCGCCACCCTCAACACCCCCAGTGCGCTCGACGAAGCCGCCGGCATGATGTCCGGCCAGCTCGGCGACGCCGCCCGCGACCTGGCCCACGCGATGCGCCGCCTCGTCCACGGTGACCTGGCCGGCATGTTCGACGCCCCATCCACCGTCGCCTTCGACCCGCACGCGCCGATGCTCACCATCGACCTGTCCCGCCTCGGCGGATCCGGCGACGACACCGCCCTCGTCCTGGCCATGACCTGCGCAAGTGCCTGGATGGAGTCCGCCCTCTCCGACCTGAACGGCGGCCGGCGCTGGATCGTGTACGACGAGGCGTGGCGACTGATGCGGCACGTCGGCCTGCTGCAGCGGATGCAGGCCCAGTGGAAGCTCAGCCGCGGCCTCGGTATCGCCAACCTCATGGTGATCCACCGCCTGTCCGACCTGCTCACCGCCGGCGACGCCGGATCACAAGGCCGCGCCCTCGCCGAGGGCCTCCTCGCCGACTGCAGCACCCGGATCATCTACCGCCAGGAGACCGACCAACTCCACGCCGCCGCCGCCCTGCTCGGCCTGACCTCTGTGGAAATGGACGCCATCGCGCACCTCAACCGGGGCCGTGGTCTGTGGAAAGTCGCTGGCAGATCCTTCATCGTCCAGCACCTGCTGCATCCCAACGAGCTGGCGCTCTTCGACACCGACGCCCGAATGCATTGAAAAAGCGTCTAGTTCACGAATCCTGACAACACCCCATCGAAGGACTCTCGTATCTCCCCGCGTGACCCGGACTTCGACCTGTACGACAACGTCGGCCGCGACGCCGACCAGATCCACGCCGCCCGGTACAACCTCGCCACCCGCGGCGACCTGAAGCGGTGGGCGCGACGCGACGCGCAGCCCTTCCGCGACGCGCATCCGCTGCCGGACCAGCCCTGGCCCGCACCTGATCTCACCCCCTACCTGGACGCCCTCGCCGCGGCTCAGACTCCGGCAGAGATCGAAGCAGTCACCGACCACGTCCTGGACGCCGCCGAACCTGCACTGCGCGCCGTGAGCGACTACCTCGTCGCCGCCGCCCGGTGGCGGCGGGAGAACCGCGGTGCGGCCAAGGGATCTCCCTCAAACCTGCTGATGACGGCGGCCAGCCGGGCGCTGTCGGTCCTGGCCCTCGCCGACGAGGCCGGTCTGAGCAGGCTGCGCGCCGCCTACGACCCGGCTCCCACCCCCGCGACACCGACCGGCGGCCAGCCTGGGGCCAGCGCAGGCGTCCCGCCCGCTCCTCCGTCCCCCGGTACCGCACCCCGCCGATAGCTCTCTTTCTGCGGTTCCAGTCCCGCCCGACTCTCGCAAACGCGATCCCGAGGGACCACCACTGTTGATCGACACGGCACCGCCACCGCCTGCACACGGAGTCCTCTTGAAACGTCCCCCTCACCTGAACGCCACCGAATGGGCCGAATACCAACAACGCCGAGCCGAAGTCGACGACCTCATGGCACAGGTCGCCGACCAGGACGCCCAGATGGAACACGACCTGATCGCCACCCACGACGAGTACGAACTCGGCTTCAGTCAGGAGTCGCAGCCGGGAGTCACCCCCACTGGACGGACGCCTCCACCGCACCGATCTCCCGCCTCCTCCCGCGGGAGGAACCGTGGCCGCTGACGAAGCGAGCACCCCAAACTCCCGCCGCGTTGCCTCGCTCGCACCGCTTCCCGACCACCGCAACGTGGACACCCCGTGGTGGCAGGAGCTGTGGCGTCGCCACGCGCACATCACCACGCCGCTGCGGGCGCGCGGCCTGCAGTGCGACATCGAGTTCGGCCTCAGCGCCTACATCGTGCGCGTCTCTCTCCCCGACGACAGTTACCTGATCATCGGTCCTCCGCAGGAGCCGTCCTCCGAGCGCCCGCCCGGAGACCCCGAGGGCTGGATCGCGACGCGTGAGCACCCCGACGACCCGTCGCTGTTCGAGGTCCTCTACGACTCGGTCCCCTCCGACGACCCCGGCGCTCCTCAGCGGCCCGAAGCCCGCCACGGCGGCAGCGCCCAGCCCCTGATCGAGGCGATCAACCACCGCCTGGCCAAGCTCGGACTGCTGCCGCACCCCGTCCTGCCCGGCGAAAGCCCACACGTGCACTCAGCCCAGCCGACGCCCCCGCCCCAGGCCCAGGGCGTCCCCGGCACACCCGACGACGCTCCCATCTACGTCTACGGCGACGCGCTGCGCGCTCTGACCGACCGGCTCAACGGAGCGGAGTCGCATACGGATGCCGCTGCCCTGCTGCACCAGATCCTGGAGCCCACCGACGGACTGCTGGCGCAGCTCGGCGAGTTCTTCGAAGCAGCCGGGGAGAAGGCCAAGGAAGCGGAGGAGGACGACGGCTTCGACCTGTCGTACGACCTCGCCGACGCCGCCGCCGAGATCCGCAACCTCGGAGAGGTCCTGCACGTGGCCGAGGACAGGATGCGGGCCCTCACTCCGCTCGCGTCGGCACCGCGACTGCCCTCCAGCCCGGCCCGTACACCGTCCCTGCCCCCGCGAGTGCTCCCGCCGGCACAGCCGCGGCACACGCGCTGACCCCGGACCACCGCTTCCCTCCCGGAACACATGACTTCACTCCGCACCGACCTGGCCGCCTTCGCCGCCGCCCTTTCCGCGCGCCTGCCCGGCACCTGGACCAGCCAGTACCAGCGCCACTCGCAGTACGCCGACCAGTTCCCCCGCACCGAACAGCTCTGGGACACCGGCCACGTCGACTACGTCGTCAGCCAGTACGTCCTCACCCACGACGCCGTGCTCCACGGGCCGGCCGACCAGCGGCTCTACGTGACCGACCGGCCTCGCTACCCGCACCAGTTCGTCGTCGCTGCGCTCGCCCCCGACGGCTCGCGCATCAAGCCCCACCACTTCGCCGGAGTCGCGGAACCCAACGGCATAGCCGTTCCCAAGGACCCCGCGCGGGCGGCAGCACGCATCGCCCGGCGGCTGCTACCCCGCTACGAACAGGCCCTGCGGGCGGTCCTCAACAACGCGGAGCACCAGCCCCAGCCTCCGCACCGGCCCGCCCCACCGCAGGTCGACCAGGTCCTCACCCTGACCCTGTACAGCGACGGAGCCCTCGGCGCACCGTACGAGAGCGTGCCGGTGGATGCCCGCATGACCCTGTACACCCACGGCTTCCAGTACCACCCGCACCAAGCAGCGTTTCTCCTGCCCACCGCCTACGGGGACACCGGTCGTGCCCTTCGCGTCCACTCCGTGGTCCAGCAGCTCACGGCCAAGGGCATCGGCGTGAACCTGCGCCACTCGGCGCCCACCACCAGCGCCGCCCTGCCGCCGGCCTCAGCGAAGGCCGTGTCCCCGCTCCGCCGTACGCGCTGACCCCCCTGCCCCTAGATCCTTGGAGTCTCCATCCGCATCGCCCGCCGCACCCTGCCGCTGTTCGTCGGCGCCGCCTGCCTCGCCCTGGCGCTCACCGGTTGTGCCACCGACAACGATGCTGCCGTCGCCAAGCAAACGCCCAGCGCCAGCAGCGCGCCGCAGCCGGCGCCTGCCCTCAGCGCCGCCCAGGCCCGCGCCGTCATCACCCACTACTCGCAGATCAACAACGAGGCCAACGCCGATCGCAACCGCGCCCTGCTCGGCACCATCGAGGACGGCCCTCTGTACGCCATGTCCGTCTCGGACTACGCCGAGACCGAGGGACTTCCCGCGGCCGACCGCACGCCCTACAAGCCCTGGTCCTACGACACCGCCAGCACCAAGCTGTACATCCCGCGCCTGGCCGCCGGACAGGACCGCTGGTTCGCCGCCGCGCTCTCGGACGACAAGGGCAAGGCCCCCTCGCGTCTGGCGGTGTTCGCCGAACGACCCCAGCACAAGCGCTGGGAGATGGTGTCCGTCGTCGACCTCGACAGCCCGAAACTGCCGGACATCGCACTCGACCACGACGGGTACGCGACGGCCGTCGCCGCCGACGGCAACAAGCACCTCGCCGCCGACGCCGGCGTTCTGCGTGCCGCGGTGCTCGACAACTTCGCCACCGGCGGCACGCACACCGGGACGAAGGTCTTCACGCCGACCACGGCGAGCAAGCGGCAGATCGAGGTCCACGACAAGACCGGCACCCGCTACGGGGACCAGGGCACCACCGTCTTCGCCGGCGCCGACAACCGCTACAAGGACGCCTACGCCCTCAAGACCACCGACGGCGGCGCGCTAGTTCTCTTCTCCCACATGCACCTGCAGACCGACGCCGTCGCGCACTCCGGCCTGCAGATCAACCCGGGCAAGGAGGACCGGGCCTGGCTCCACGATGTGCCCCGCACCTCCATCAGGTACACGTTCGTGTGCAACGACGCCGCCACCGTCCCCGCGAAGGCTGCCCCGTCCCGCCTGATCGGCTACACCTGCGCCCGCACCGATGCCTCCGGCCCGCCGGTCCCGTCCTGGTCGGCCCGCGTGTAGACGCACCCGCGCGCCACCTGATGGCCGCCGAACATTTCCCGCCCCCCTGCTTGCTACGGAGAGCTCCCTGTCCACTCGCTCCTTCATCGCCCGCCCCACCGTCGGCACGGGCTACACCGGCATCCACGTCCAGCTCGACAGCGTGCCCAGCCACCACCTCCCTCTGCTCCTGGCCGCCTACCAGTACAAGTTCGGACGCGACATCGAGGCCATGTGCCGGCACCTTATCGACGACGTCGCCGTCGGCTGGGACGAACTCGGCACCGATCTCCTCGACGATGCCCCGCCCGCACTCGTGACCGCGCTGACCGGCGGCAACCACTGGCCCAGCCGAACCCTCGACCACCTGGTCACCCCGGACGGCTCGCCGCCGGTACGCATGTCGGTCACCGACGAGACCGCCGATGCGCAGGACATGGAGTGGGGGTACGTCCTGCACAAGGAGGGCGTCGAGGTGATCAGCCTCCTGCACGATGACATCGGCCCCATCGTGAGCTGGGCCATCGACCCGCGCACCGCCTTCAACGACCACCCGGCGGCCTGGTCCTCCCGCGACTCCCCGCCCGCTATCCGGGCATCGCGCAGCACGCCGAGTCCGAGCGCTCCTGCCGCAGCCCCGGCAAAGGCCAGCCCCTCGCGCCCCACCGCCCGCCGCTAGCTTTCCCTCGTCTTCCCGGAGCCTTCCCTGCCCCCGCGCACCACGCCCTTGATCACCGTCGTCATCGCCAGCCGCCTGCGCGAAGACCGGCTCGACTACCTGACAGCCATGCATGCGAGCCTGACCCGGCAGTCCGTGCCATGGGAGGCCGTGATCGCGCTCGACGGTGCCTCGCCCAACCGCCTGCCGGCCCCGCTCGCACAGGATGCCCGCGTTCGCACGCTTGCGCTTCCCCGGCCGGTCGGCGCCGCCTGCGCCCGGAACCTGGCCCTCGGCCATGTGCGCACCCCGTACACCAACTGGGCGGATGACGATGACGAGTTCACCGACGATGCGATGGCTCTACGGCTGAACACCCTGGAGTCCACCGGGGTCGGCTGGTGTGCCGGCTGGAGCGAGGACCAGCACCCCGACGGCTCGACCACCCTGTGGCGCTGCCCCACGCCGCCCGGCCGGCACGAGGCCGGTGACGTGTGGACGTACTGGAAGTCACCGGTGGACACCATCCCGATCGGGCCGACTACGATCCTCGCCCGCACCGACCTCGTGCGCGCCGCGCCGATGGGCGGCCTCGTCCAGGGCGAGGACTACTGCGCGGCCCTCGGCGTCACCGCTCTCGCGCCCGGGATCCTGCTGCCGGTCCCCGTGTACCGATACCGCAAGTGGAACGGGCAGATGACAGCCCAGGTCGGATATGACCAGCTGGAGGCGGCTGCCCGTGAGCACGCCTGGGCGTACGGCCGCAGCCTGCGCGCCGTCCTGCGCGGCGGCGCGGACCTGGTCCGTGACTGAGGCGCAGATCATCCTGGCGCACAGCCGGGAGTCCGGGATCGTCGCCATCGCCTCGGGCGAGCGGTATGCCTGGGCGCACACCGCCCTCGCGGAGAGCGGCTTCCAGCGGGACGACGAGGGCGTCTGGCACCTGCCCGCGGACGGCACCCAGACCACCGTGGTCGACCTGGTCACGTGCGCGAAGCGGCACCGCACCAGCGTGCACACGAGCAGCCGCCGGTTCATCGGCGACGCCGCCCGCGACCTCGCGCGCCTACTGCCCGGCCAGTGGCACGCCTCGGTCGAGATCTACTCGCACCCCGCCTGGCAGGAAGACCTCGTCCCCTGGATCTGGGACAGCGGCGAACTCGGCCGCGCCGTCCAGACCGAGCGAATCCCCTACGCCGCGCTCCTCACCGACGCGGTGCAGCGCACCGCGCTGCTGTTCATCGAACGTCCCGGCCGTCAACTCGACTACCTGGTCGGAGCCTTCTCGCCCGAGGGACTGGAAGGGGGCTACGGCGATCCCCACGCCCCGCGCAGCATCGTCCTGCCGCCGTTTGCCGGGCGGGCTGCCCAGGCCCTCACCGGCCGGTACCTCCCCGCCTACGAGCAGGCCGTCCACGCCCGCCAGACGGCGGCCATCGCCGCCGTGCTCGGGGACATCCGCTGCGAGCACGACACCTGGCAGGCCATGAACGCCTCCGGACGCTACAGCGACACCACCCCGCTGAGCGCCGCCGCTCGCGGCGCCGCGACGGAGTTGTTCCTCGACCACGCCTGGCGCCGTTTCCTGACCGTCGTCGACCACGCCCCGGCGCTGCTCGACCGGTGCCGACCCGCGAGCAGCCCGTGGCCCGACGACGCCGCGGCCCTCTCCCGTCTGGCCGACGCCGTGATCGATGCCGAGACCCTGGTCGACGAGATCGTCCACGGCGGTTTCGTGCCGGAGCAGGAGCGCCGAGCACGCGCGTGGTCGGCCATCGAGACCTGGCTCACTGACGGCGAAACGTTCTTGCGTCAGGCCCGCATCAGCGCACCCCACCGCCGCCCGGCCCTGCCCGTCGCCGCGCCGGCCCGCCCCTTCACCACGGCCCGGCCCGCGCACCGCGGCCCCTGACCCTTCCGCCCCACGCCCCACGCCCCACGCCCCAAGGAGAACACCGCCCCCTTGCAACCCGGCACCCACTTCGCCTTCGGCGACCACGAGGAACACGGCTTCGTCGCCTCCTTCACCGCGTCTATGCCCGCGCACCTCGCCCACTGGTACCTGGAGCGCGAGCAGTTCGAGCCCGTTCCCGGAGAACCCGGCCTGTACCGGCTCAGCGAGCCCGAGCGCGACGGAGTCCGCCGCACCCGCCAAGCCGTCCACGACCTGCGCCGCCACGGCTACACCGTGCAGGCCGACATCCGCCTTGACCCGTCCCTCTCGGCCGGCCCGGCACACCCCGCCCGGCCGAACGGCCTGCGGGAGCGCCGCAGCCGTCTCGCCCAGGCCGCCGCCGGCCGGACGACGCAGCGCTCTACACCGCCCACCACCTCCCCGCCAGCGGCCCGGCCGATCCCGCCGAAGCCCACCTACGCTCCGACCGTCCACCTGACGGCCGCGACCGGCGGGCGGTCCCGATGACACCCGCGAGCCGTCCGGCCCCCGACGGCCCCTTGCCGACCGCTCCCGAACCGGCCAGCGGGCCACGTGACTTCCGTTTGCGGATGGCGGTCATCGACCGCGAGTCCGAGGCCGCGCTCGACATGACACGCGACCGTTACGGCCGTACCGTCCACGCGGGCGCCGCGGCAGCCGCGCGAGCCCACCGCGACAAGGCCGCGGTGGAGGCGTACGCCGCCCACCTCGCCCCGCACGCCGAGGCTCTCCTCGATGCCGCCCGCCTGGTGCTCGATGAGCTGCCACCCACTCGGCACCTGGCCGGGTGGCGGGCCGTCCTGGACGGCCTGGCCGTTTCGGCCGCCGAGATCCGCCGGGCGCTCGACCGGCCAGCCGCCCCCGGTTCCCCGGCCGCGCGCGCTCAGCACGCGGCCCTGTGGCCGCACCTGGCCGCCTGGGCGGACCACGGCTCCATCGCCAGCAACCTCGCCGACCAGCAGGGCGGCCAGCACCACAAAGCTCCGCTGACCGACGAGGAACAGCAAATGTGGACCAAGAAGGCCCAGGCCGCGCAAAGGCGCGGCGAGCTGGAGCTGACCGAGTCGTGGTACGCCGCCGACGGGCAGCCGATCACCCTCGCCTATTTGGTCGAGGATGACGACTCGACGGTGGTCGCGCTGCGCGGCGACCCGGACGCACCGGGCTGGCAGGTTGTCGGGCACTACGCCCACGAGTACGAGGCGGGCAAGGTGCTGCCCGCTCCGGTTCCGCCCGGCGTGCTGCGCGCGGACGTCTCCCGGTTCAACCGCCCGGCACCGGTTCCGGAGGTGTCCCTGCAGGACCTCATCCGCGATGTCGTCGAAGGCCACAGTGCCGGTGACGCCTCCAATGCGCTTCTCAGCGCTGTCCAGCGCGGCTATGACGCCGGCCCGATGGTCCGCCTGCAGGAACTCCTGGAGACCAGCGGCCAGTTCGCCAGCGCCCTGGAGACCGTGCAGTGCCGCCAGATCGCCGCCCGCCTGGCAGCGCTGAGCCGGCAGATCGAGTTCCTCACCCGCGAAGTCGAAGAGGCGGCCGAGGACCTCGGCGCGACCGTCGCCGTCCTGCCCCCGCACCGCACCCCCGTGCTGCGCACCCGTCCGCGCCCCGCCGTGGACACCACACCGCCCACGCCGCCACCCCGCGCCAGCACCACCGCCCGACACCGCTAAGCCCATGTCCCACCTGGTCTTGACGAACACGAGCCCATGGAGCAGTACGCGATCAACCTTGCCCTCGCAAAATACGAGCACGATCGTGAGCTGTCTTGAGCGCCCACGGCCTAGGGGCGGCCATGCCAGCCGCCCCGGAGCAGCAGCTACTACTGACGCTTACTCACATGTGACACGGCGGTCATGCCGGCGCCGTAGGTGAAGGCAAGGACGGCCCCGCCAGAAGCAACGGCGGTGAGGGCCGGCTGCCCCAGAACAGCGGAGCCGATCCCCGCAACCAGCCCAGCGATGACGGATACCAGCGCAACGACGACAACGTGATACACGCGGTGGTCACAGGTAGAAGTGGTGGCAGACAAGTAGGGCCCTCCCATACTCCGTCGGAGCGCCGTCACCTGAATCAGGGCAGGGTGCATCCTGCGCTGGATTCACGTCACAGCGTCGCCGCCCAGCGGGCGTCGCGATAGGGAAGCGCCGGCCAGGCGCGCCTATCGCTCCTCGGATGGAGCGCCGTAGCGGTTGGCCATCATCACCGATGCACCATGCCTTTCAAGGATCTCGTCGACCACGTCCATAGTAGCCAACCCCACTGACACACAGACAAGTTGGTGACCTCGGGGGAGCCCAAGCGCCGATCTGCAGCGACTCCCACTTACCTGGTCTTCACGCGCGAAGCCTCGTTGCAGGCACTGGTGGCCGTGCTCCTGGCCAAGCGTCCCGCCCGCCGCACCGCCCTCGCCGGACACCTCGCCAAGCAGCCGCTCGCCGACCCGGCGCTCCCTGGCACCGGCGCGGCCTTCGCTCTCACCGTCCTTCTCGCCGCGCGCCGACGTCTGGGCCCTGCGGGCAGTCGCGGTGCGGCTGGCGCCGGTGCCTGCTCCGAGGCCGGCATAAGACGCCCTGATCAGGGCGCAACCCCCACCTTGCAACCCCTTTGAGGAGATCGAATTATGGCTGTTCGTACGCACTGGACCGTGGAGCACGCCTGCTCCCACCGCGTGGATCATGACCTGTCCAATCGCCCTGCCGACAAGCGGGCAGGCTTCGCCCGCTGGCTCGCGTCGAAGGACTGCACCGACTGCTGGAAGGCGGCGCGCGACGCCGACACCGGGTCCAAGGAGGAGTGGCTCGCGGCCAAGCGGGCCGAGGAGCAGGAGGCAGCCCTCGCGTGGGCGAAGCAGTTCGACATGCCGCAGTTGGAGGGCCCGGCCAAGGCCCTGGACTGGGGCGAACGCTCCCGCCACCAGCTGATGACATCCGCGCACACCGCGCTCGTCATCGAGGGCACGTGGGACGAGGCGGACTGGGCGGAGCTGGAGGAGAAGGCCCGCGCCATCACCCGTGCCGGATGGTGGATCGACCAGCGCGACGCCGAAGGCACTGACCTGCTCGAACTCCTCGACGCAGCCAGTGAGGCGGACCGCGGGACGGAGAACCCGTTCCACTGACGGCTGGGCAACATAGCCGGATAACGCCGGTTAGCCAAACCGGCGTTCCTCCGGACTATTGATGCTCCCACCCCGCCAGCACTTGCGTGGAAGGAACTCATGTCCCAGCTTCCGCCCACCTCGGCGTTCGCACCGACGCCCGACCCGCTCACCCCCGATCGAGACATCACCCACGCCCACTTCCAGGCCGGTGACACTGTCGTCGTCCTGAAGGGGATGGCCAGCGGAGAACTGTGGGGCGATGCGATGCGCGTCGTGGCCCCGTCCTGGCACACCCCGACCGACGAGGACGGCTGGCGGCTGCGTGATGCGACCGGCGGCGCCCAGTCCTACGTCACCGCCCACCCCCGCTACCTCGTGCACCTCTCGCGCCGCTGCCCGGACTGCCTGATCTACCTGCGCGCCATGGAGGATGCCCTCTTTACGCGGTTCGCCGACCGCGACGAGCTGATCGACTGCGGCTGGTACACCACCACCGCCCTGGGCCAGCTCGTGCACATCGCGGACATCCGGAGTGGCCGATGACTTCCCCCACGCACCGTCCCGGCCGTTCCGCCGCGCTCGACAGAGCCAGGGCCCGAGCCACCGCATCTCCGGTCGATTCTTCCTGGCCGCTTCACCTGGCCGAAGACCTCCGCGACATCGAGGCCGACTGGAGAACTTCGGCCGAGGTGTGCGCGGATGCTGCCTGGGCGGCACGGTCGGCCGGCCACAGCGTCCTGGCCCTGCTGTCCCCGCAGGACGTCACCGCAATGGGCCTTGACCCGATCACCGCCCGCACCTTGGCTCATCTGTACCTGAGCGCCCTGCGGTTCGACTTCCGCTGCCCCACCCTCCAACGCCTCGTCGAACAACTCGCGGAAACCGCGCGTCAGCCGCTGGACTGCTACACCCGGGCCTTGTACGCCTTCGCGCTGCTGGGCCAGTCCCGCCCGGAGGGCCTGGCGGTCATGGACGAGGTCCTCGCGGAGGCCGGGCAGCACACCAAGACCCTGCACGTCCTGCTGCACGGGCTGTGGCTCGGCCAGGACCTGGACCAGGGCGCGGAGCGTCTCCTGGCCCTCAGCTCCCGACCGGCCCTCGCCACCGGCAGCGACCCGATCGTCCTCTTCCGCGTGGCGGGTGCCCTGCGCCGGCTGGGCCGGTACGACGAAGGGCTGGGCGCCATCGACAGGGCGATCGACTGTCTCCCGCCGGGGGACACCTCGGTGCACGCCGACCTGGTCCGCGAGCGCTCCCTGCTCTGCACAGCCCGCGACCTTCATCAGCACCGGCCGCCCACCCGCACGTCGAGCGGGGTGCCGTCATGATCCCCCGCCCGCACGCGCGGACCCACTCGCCGCGCGACCCGCTCGCCGAGGCACTCGGGCGGCCCCTTTCCCCGAACGAGGGTCTGACGGAGTACACCATCGTCGCCCACTGGCCGGACCTGGACTACTACACCCCCAACGACGAGCAGAGAACCTGGACATCCGCTCAGTGGGCCGAGCACCTCGAAGATCCCTACCTGGAGCATCCGTTCACTGCCAGTGCGGACGACGACCGACGGGCGATCCTCCATCTCGACATCCGCCTTCACCCGGACGACCGGGAGCTGACCGGTCCCGAGTGGGCCGAAACCGCTCACCGGTTCGCGCGAGCCGCCGGTATCGAGATACCCGGCGCCGCAGAGCACGGCTGGCGGTGGATCGCCGTCCAGGCACAGCCCGGGCGCCTGGACCTGATCGCCAACCTGATCCACCTCGACGGCACCTGGCGCACCCCGCCCTCAGACATACTGCGGCGCCTTGCGGACGAGGCACGCCGCATCGAACAGGACCTCAACTTGATCCCCGCCCGCACCGGACCCGCGACACGCCCCGCTGTCCGTACGGCGCCCACCGCATCCGCGCAGTTCGCGAGCGTCCTTACGCAGCTCGCCGACGAGCAGGCCGGCCCGCTGGCCACGGTCCGCGGACTGATCGAGCACACCGCTCACCGCATCGCCCGCCAGCCCGGAGCCGCCAGCACCGAAGCAGCACACGGTCTGGAGCTGATCGCCCGCCGGCTCCACGCGATCCAGCAGGACCTGGACACCACCGCGGCCCACCTGGTCCGCCGGTCCCGGATCGCCGCCGCACCGCCCGTAGCCCGGCACACCGCCCACAGATCTCCGTAGGAGCAACGCCTTCTTGCCCCATACCGGCCGCTTCATGGACATCCGCCGCGACTCGAGCTCCAGCGAACTCCTCGCGCGCGGCGACGACTTGGAGGCACACAGCATTCTCCAGCGCGCGGGATTCATCGCGGTCGTCCGCCTCCACGAGACCTACCACCGCGCCCCCGCCGGCCTCACCGAGGACGACGAGTCCCGTCTCGCCACCGATGCCGTAGCGCGCCTGCGGGCTGCCGGGTACCACGTCGACTGCGACGAACTTTTCGACACCGACGCCCGCCCCGCGCGCTATTCCACGCTCGGTACCTCGGTCTCCCACCTCGCCGAACGCCTGCGCGAAGCCACCGACACCGCCGAGGCAGCCGACATCCTCACCGCACTCACCGCGCCCCACGACGGCATCCTCGCCGGGTTGGAGGAAACCCTCGGCGCTCTGGCGGAGTTCTTCGACGGACTCGGCAACGCGACCGATCCGCACACCGCCCGGCGCCTGCGCTACCTCGCCGACGAATACGTCCGCGTCATCCACTCCGACCTCGCGTACACCCGCGAACGGCTGGCCGACCGGCACGCCCCTCACCCCGGCCGCCGCCCCTGCGCCGAGCAGGTGCCCGACCACGAGCCCGAACGCTCCGCCGTGTGCGCCTGCCCACCCCCGCCGCGTGCACTGCCGGCCCCGGCACCGCCGCCCGTCGGTGCCACCCGCCTGCGCCGCTGAGCCCCTGCAACTGCCCAAGGACACCATGCACGACCACGACACCTCCGAGCACCTCGCCTCGTACGCCGACGTCCTCGCCGGTGAACTCCCCGATACCTGGACCAGCACGCACCTGACAGCCGATGCCAAAGACGACCTCGCCGAACTCGCCGACCGGATCTGGGACCTGGACCTGGTCGCCGCCTCCCTCGGCGAGCACCCGCTGACGCAGGCAGCCGTCCTCAGCCGCCCCGACGGCGCCCAGCTCGTCCTCCTGGACCGGCACGACGGACGCGACGGCTTCCTTCTCGCCGCCGTCGCCCCGCGCGCCCTGCCCGACGAGGCGTACCGGGCTGTCCCTGAGCCCAACGGCGTCGCCCTGGCAGACGACCCGTTCCTGAGTGCCGAGCAGGTCGCTGGCGATCTGCTCGCCCGCTACGACCGTGCGCTCACACAGGTCCGGCACAACGCCCTGGGTGGCATCCAGCCCTCCCAGCCGGACCGGATCGTCCTGACCTGGCAGCCGGACGGCAGCGTCGCCACCGCCCCCGCCGACGACCGGGCCGGCACGATCCTCGTCGCCCACGGCTTCATCCAGGACCCGCAGAGCGGCATCTACCGCCTGGGTGGTGACGACACCCAGGTCCAGGCCCGCGCCCTGCGCGAGATCGGCCCGCGCCTCGACGCGCTCGGCATCGGTACCGCCCTCCAGCACCCCGCCGGACGAACCGCGCCTACCTCAGCCCCGGCATCCATGCCGCCGACCCCGTCCGGCACCCGTACGCCAACCGCCAGGACTCGATGAACCAGGCGGAGGCCGACCTGGGCATCCCCTCCCTGCTCCTGACCGGTCATGACGTCAAGTGCACGCCCGGCGTCTTCGACGAAGCCACCTACCGGCGGGCCATGCACGGCCTCCGCACCAGAGCGGCCCGTCCCGCCGCGCAGCAACCCACACCGGCCGGCACCCCCTCGCGCTCCGCACCGGCCCGCCGTACCCCCTGTAAGACGCCCGGGCGGCCCCGGCACCCCGCCAGGGCCGCCCAGCACACCGCCCGACTCCCGGAGAAACCCGTAGCACCCCGCACACCCCCACCGATCAGCAACCGGCTTAAGCCCCGGCTCGCCACAGCCCTGTTCCGCCGCTATCTGCGCGCTTGCATACCGACCGGTCCCGACCACACCTCCCCGCTGACCGGCGCCCGCCCGGAGGGCGTCCTCACCGAGTCACAGCGCGTCGGGCAGCGCCACCACCACTGACCGTTCACCGCCCCGGAGGAGCATGTCCCACCCCGCCCCCTATCCGGTGAGACTGGCCGACGAAATCACCCGCCAGCTCGGTCAGCTCGCCGACCACCTCTCGCAACTTCCCCCGCCCCAGGCCGCGCAGGTCATCGCCCGCGTTCTCGACCCGGACGCCGGAGTCCTCGGCGGCGTCACTCACCTCGTCGCCACCGGAAGCGTGTTCGCCAAGGACCAGGCAGAGCGCGGCGCGCTCCCCGCGGAGGTGTGGCTCGCTCTGGGCCGTGCCTCGAACGAACTGCACGACATCACCCTCGACCTGGACGAACACAAGGACGCCCTGGCGCACGTCAGCACCCAGCCCGCCACCACCGAGGCGAAGCGCCCAGTGCCCGCACCGCTCGTGGTCCGGCGGCGCCGGTGAAGAAGAAGCAGTGGCAGGGCTGGGGGCCCGGCGAGCAGGCCGAGCAGCACTACCTCGTCCAGCCCCGTGCCCTGGCAGGCGGCGGCGACGTCCGGCACGTCTCGGAGTTCCTGCGTGCCTCGGGCTGGCGGGACAAGTCCAAGACCGGCGGCCCCTTGTTCATGGAGAGCCCGGACCGGACCGTCCGCGTCGCCTACGACCCTTACGTCCTTCCCGGCGGCTGGACCATCCACGGCCGGGCAGACGGGGCCAGCGGCGAGTGGTCGGCGCACCTGGCCCGTCAGGCCCCGGTGGAGATCGTCGCCGGCCTGACCGACGCCCTCACCCGTCCCCGCTCCGCACACGCCCCCAACGTCTGGGCTCCGCTGCAGGAGCAGAACTGGCACACGCGTTTCGAGGGCGAGCACTACGTGGCGACCAGCCCCGATGGCACCGCCTGGATGCAGTACCGCCAGAACCCCGACGGCACGGCGATGTGGTGGACCGGAGCGCAGGACAAACAGGGCAACGGCTGGACGGCCCACTTCACGCCGAACACCCCGATGTACCTCGTGCAAGCCTTCTCCACCGAACTCGCCAGCCCCGACCCCGTGATGCGCCCGCGCGGACGCGTCCCGCACAGCGCGCAGATCCGCACCTGGTCGGTATCCGTCAAGCCCTCCCAACTCAGCGCCTGGCAACAGGCCCGCATCACGGCCGCCCGAGCCGCCACCTGGGCCCGCAACAGCGCCCGAAGCACCAGGCCGCGCACCACCGCCCGCGCCCACGCTGCCGCCGACGGCACACGAACCCGCCGCTGACCACGACACCCACCACCCCGAGGAGACCGATGCCCGCACTCACCCCGGACACCATCCGCGCCGCGACCGACACCCTGTGCCGCCTCACCGAATACCTGCGCGAGAACCCCGACCCCGAGGAGGCGCTCGCTCTCGTCGAGCCCCTCCTCGACGAATACACCGGCCTGCCCATCCAACTCGGCGACACCCTGCGCGCCCTCGCCCGCGCCGTACAGAGCCACCCGAACACACCGCGCAGCGAGAAGATCAGTGATCTGGTCACCGAGCTGCGTGCCGCGGCGTGGGTGCAGACCGACCAGTACATGCTCCACTACGTCCTGGACGAGCTGCGCAAGGTGATCGGCAGCGCCGCCGCGAGTGAGCCGGGGTGCGGTCGGTGCCGCTGAGCGAACGGCAGCTCGCCGGGTTCGCCGACAAGCACGCCTGGCGGATCCCCTTCGACACCAGCCCCCGCCATCTCGCCGGCCCCGGGGATGCCCGCCACGTCACCCACGGCTTGGCCGCCGCCGGATGGAGCGCCGTCTCCGACCCTTTGAGTGCCGAGATCGTCCTGCGCAGTCCCGACCTTCGCCACAGCCTCCAGTTCGACCCGCAGTCCGCCACCTCTGCATGGTGGCGGCTGCGGGCCGAGCCCACCGACACCGAGCCCGGCTGGTACGCCGAGTTCGGTGAACTCGTGCCAGCCGAGGTCTTCGCCGGCTTCACCGATGCCCTCATCGCCCCGCCGCCACAACAGCCAGACCCGTGGCAACCGGTGACCTCGGCGGGCTGGCACCGCGACTCGGACGGTACGGCGCGCTCGCCGGACTCCATGTGCCACATCGAACTGCGCCCGTTGAGCGAATTCAGTGGCCGGTCGTCCTGGCACGTTGAGACCTGCGAGCCCGGCGACGGGCAGTTCCCCGGCCCGCGCATCTGGCACGCCTACTTCGACGAGGACGTCCCCGCCCACCACGTCGGATCGTTCCTCACCGCGCTGGCCGACCGCAGCCCGCTCCAGCGCGGCATGTACGACCGCACCGGCCACTACAGCGCCGTGCAGGAGCCCAGCCCGCTGCGCCCGCAGCAGGTGGTCGACGCCCACACCGCCCGTATCGAGTCGCTCCGTGCCCGGGCACGCTCCGCCCGCAGGCAGCAGACGAAACCCGCACCGACCCCGGCGCCGGCCCACACCGCCCAGCCGGCCGCCCGTCGCTGAACCGACAGGACCCCTTTCCCATTTCCGCCGATCACCGCGCACACCGCGACCTCCTCCGCCACCTCGACCATTACGTGAGCGACAGCAAGAAGATCCTCGACGCCTGGGACGCCTACTCCGACGAGCACACCGACCTCGACGGATGGCCCTACGACGACCACGCCTACGGAAGGCGCGCGAGCCAGCGCGACGCCGACACCGCCGAGGCATTCGAGCCACTCCGGTACGGCGCCCGTCACCTGCTGGCCACGGCCGAAACGCAACTGGCCCACCTGCCGGAGACCAACGTGCAGAGCCGCTGGGTCTACCAGCTGGGCGTCCTGCGCGACGCCCTCGACCGACTCGACGAACTGCACGAGCAATGGCTGGTCACCCGCGACGCCCTCCCCGCCACCGCCAAGCCCGGAACCCCGGACTTCGACGACGCACTCGCCGCACATCACGCCGAATCGTGGAGCTACCTCGACGACTGGGCCACCCACGGCAAGGCGCTCCGCGAGATCAACACGGCCGCCCGCAAAGCCCCTTCACCCCTGGCTCCCACACCGACACCGGCCCCGGCCACCGCGCCCGACCGGCGAGCTGCCGCACGGAAGTGAGCACGCCCTCGACTCCCGAGACCGTCGAGGTCGACTTCATCACGCCGCGCCACCTGGCCGGCGGCGGCGACCCCGCCTGGATCACCGTCCCCCTGCACCGTGCCTGCGGCTGGAGCCACGGTAACGACCCGCTGATGCCCCGCGTCCTGCTCTCCAGCCCGGACCAGAAGGCCCTCCTGCGCCTGGAACCCGACCCCGACGGACAGTGGTGGAACCTCAACCATGCGGCGGAGGCGGACCGGCCCGCCTGGTACGCGAGTTTCGGCGCCCGCACCCCGGTCGAACTCATCGCCGCCTTCAGCGACGTCCCGCCGGCAACTCCAGGCCCGCCGCGCCAGCCGCCGGCCAGGAACAGCCGCAGCCGCTGAATGCCCCGCCCCCGCCCGGAAGGCACGTAACTCTTTGCCCCCCACCTCCTCCAACACTTCCACCGACGGGTACGACATCGTCCTGCGCCTCCTGATCGGAGTCGCGGCCGTCGTCGTCCCCCTGTCCCACCTCGCCTGGCTGTCCGGCAACATCACCGCCTACCTCACCGGAGGCGGCTGGGCGCCGTACCAGCCGACCACCGCCCTGCTCCACCCCCAGCGCCTCTGGCCCCACGCGGGAGAAACATCCCTGCTGATCGGGGCACGCATCGTTCCCGTTCTCCTCCTCCTGGCCCTCGGGACAACAGCGGGCATCCTGTGGGCCCGGCACAAGAACCGCAGCGGCGGCCGGAAGAAGAAGATCACCGGCATGGCCAAGGCCCGGGACATCGAACCGATGATGGCCAAGGCGATCACCGACAAGGCCCGCTCCCTGCGCCCGAGCCTGAAGGACGCCAAGCACATCGAGGCCCGCGACACCGGCATCCTCCTCGGCAACCTGCAGGGCACCAAGCAGGAGATCCGCATGGGCTACGAGGACGTGGCCGTCGCAATCATGGCGCCCCGCTCGGGCAAGACCACCTCGCTCGCGATCCCCTCCATCCTCGCCGCGCCCGGCCCGGTCCTGCTGACCTCGAACAAGGCCGCCGGCGATGCGTTCACCGCCACCTACGACGCCCGCGCCGCGGTGGGACGGGTGTGGTCGATGGACCCGCAGCAGATCGCGCACGCCGCACGCGAGATGTGGTGGAACCCCTTGGCGGACGCCAAAACCCTCGACGGCGCCGGGCGGCTGGCCGGCCACTTCCTCGCCGCCTCCGTGGACGGCTCCCAGCAGGGCGACTTCTGGTCCAAGGCCGGATCCAACATCCTCGCCCAGCTCTTCCTCGCCGCGGCCCTGGACGAGGGGCCGATCACCGACGTCATGCAGTGGCTAGCCTTCCCCGCCGACCGCACGCCGCTCGACATCCTCCGCGACCACGGATTCACCGCCATCGCCGCCCAACTCAAGGGCACCGTGGAAGGACCGCCGGAAACCAGGGACGGCATCTACGAGACCGCCCGCCAGTACGCCGCCGCGCTGCTCAACAGCGAGATCGCCGCCTGGGTCACCCCGCAGAAGAACGTCCCCGAGTTCAGGCCGTCCGAGTTCGTCACCTCCACCGACACCCTCTTCCTGCTCAGCAAGGACGGCGGAGGCGGAGCCTCGGCGCTGATCGCGGCGTGCGCCGACTCGGTGATGCGGGCCGCGACCGCCCAGGCCGAACGAGCCGGAGGACGCCTCGACCCGCCCATGCTCGCGATCCTCGACGAGGCCGCCAACGTGTGCAAGATCTCGGACCTTCCGGACCTGTACTCGCACCTCGGGTCGCGCGGCATCATCCCGATCACGATCCTGCAGTCCTACCGCCAGGGCCAGAAGGTCTGGGGGGACGCCGGCATGGACGCCATGTGGTCCGCCTCTACCGTCAAGGTCATCGGCTCCGGTATCGACGACCCCGACTTCGCGGACAAGCTGTCCCGCCTGATCGGCGACCACGACGTCGAGACCACCTCGACCTCGCACTCCGAGTCCGGCAAGTCGACCTCGGTGTCGATGCGACAGCAGCGGATCCTTCCCGCAGACGAGATCCGCGCCCTGCCCAAGGGCACGGCCCTCTGCTTCGCCACCGGTCTGCGCGCCGCCATGCTCGACCTGCGCCCGTGGTACCAAGAGCCCGGCGCGGCAGAACTGTCCGCGGCGTCCGACCGCGCATCCAAGGCGATCACCGCCCGGGCCATCGCCAAGCACGCACCGGTCCAGTCCGACTTCGGGCCCGCCGCGTGAGCGAATCGCGCCTGCACCTGGTGCCCGTCCGCTCTCGGGACGCCAAGGAGTTCGTCCGCCTCTGGCACCGGCACCACCCGCCGCCCGCCGGACAGATCTTCTCCCTCGGTGCCGCCGACGAGCCCAACATCCTGCGCGCCGTGGCCGTGGTCGGCCGCCCTGTCGCCCGCCACTTGGACGACGGCACCACCCTCGAAGTCACCCGCACCGCCAGTGACGGCACACGCAACGCCAACTCCCTGCTCTACGGAGCTGCTTGGAGAGCGGCCAAAGCGCTCGGATACCGGCGGCTGATCACCTATACGCAGGCAGGGGAGAGCGGAGCCTCGCTGCGCGGCGCGGGGTGGCGCGTCCTGGCCCACCGTCCTCCAAGGCCGGGCTGGCACACGCCGTCCCGGCCGCGGACGGACCGCGGAACCTCGCAGATCGCTCGCACACTGTGGCAAGCGCCCTGACAAGACACGCTCATCGGCACCTATGCATCCCACGAACGCGACGACATGACGTCCGTCAGCAGCGCTGGACGCGGTCATCGCCGCGGCCGTCCCGCTCGGCAGGCGCGGTACCACCACGTGCAGGCTCGCCGGGCCCGCTGAAACAGCCACCAGATCCCGTTCCCCGATCCCCTGGACCACCGTGTCTCTTTTGGACATCCCCGATGTGTTCATCGGGTCCACCGACGACGGGCACACCTTCGTCATCATCAACCGCCGCATCCACGATGCCGACCGGCTGCTGACCGAGGCCGGGTTCCTCGCCCGCGAGCACCTCGGCCGCACGCTCTACCTGCTCCCCCCGGGCACTGCCCAGGACGCGCACGATCGCGCCGGGGTCGCCATGTACGGGCTCCTGGCCCACACCCACGACCTGATCGATCTCTGCTGGACGACCCGCTGGAGCCCCGGCAGTCCCGTCGCCGATCCGGAGATTCGTTTCCACTTCTGTGACGGCACCGTGGCGGTGACGGCCAGGACCGCCGCCGCCCGTTCCCTCTTGGAACGGCACGGCTTCACCCCGAACGGCTCTTCCTATCGGCCGCCGGACGGACTAGACGAGCGCCGCCTGCTCGGCGCTGTGACAGCTGCCGAAACCCACGCCTACACCCACGGTCTCAGTGTCCGCGTCGACCTCGGCATCCCCACGCCGTCCGACATCCCTCCCGCTCCCCGCCGCCCGTCAGCTGCCGCCCCCGGCTCACCGACCACGCCTGCGGCCCGCCGTCGCACCCGCTGACCCCACGCGGGGGGTCGGGGTGTGAACGATCGTCGAGCCGCGGCCAAGGGCGCGCGGCGGTACACACCTTCGCACTCCAGCCGTTGACCGCTTTCCCTCTTGGAGTCTTGCCACGTCATCCGACACCCCGAGCGCGCATGACCTCGCCTGCGCGCTTGCCGACCAGATCCGCCCCGGCGCTGCTCCCCGTGACGTGGTCGTCAGTTTCAGCGTCCGCCGACAGGCGGCAGCCAAGTACGATCACGGCTCCTGCGGCGGCCCCGTGACGGTCTTCGCCCAAGCACTGCACGCCCGCCTCTACGGCCTTCCCACGGACGACGATCCGCTGCCCACCGCCCTGGACGCGCTCCTGCAGGCCACTCACACCGCGACCGCCCCCGAGCAGCAGACCGCGATCCTGCAACAGCTCGCCGAGCAGCTACGCAACGCCACCGAGATCATCCAGCGCTACCAGTACCAGGCCCAACGGGACCGGCTCCCCGACAGCGTCGCCGAGCAGCTCCGGGACGCCCACGACCAGGACGAGCAGGTCACCAAGACCCTCGACGCCGTCGCCCCCGCCTTCAGCAGCCAGCCCGCCGCGCCCGTGCCGCCTGCCGCGCAACCGCGCCACACCGCCAGCCCACCCGCGCCCACGACTCCACCGGCCGGGCGCCGCCGCTGACCTCCGGCGACAGCCCACCCGCCGGGAAAGGCAGGCTCCAACCTGGCCACCGCCGATCCCCTCCACACCCGCCTCACCCAAGGACACCGTGCGCTGGGCGTGTTCGTCCCCGCCGGCCTGTACCCGGCAACCGCACAGCGCCAGCACCTCGACCAGCTCGCGCAGGCAGGTGCCGACCTGTTCGAGGTCGGCCTGCCCACCGAGGACGCCGCCCTCGACGGCCCCGTCATTCAGACCGCCTACCACCGCGCCCTGCGCAGCGGAAACGCCCTCGACCACGCCGTGCGCGCCGTCGAACACGCCGCCAGCCTCCGGCCGACCGTTGTCATGACCTACTGGGAGCCCGTGAGCCGCCACGGCCCCGCGTACGTGGCCCGCCTGTTCGCCGACGCCGGCGCCGCCGGCGTGATGATCGTCGACCTGCCCGCCCACCAAACGGCCCGCTGGCACAAAATCGCACGAGCGACGGGCCTTCGCACCCCACACCTCATCCCGCACACCACCCCTGACCCCCTCCTCCCGGCCGCGGTCGCCGGCGCCTCCGGATGGCTCTACGCACCCGCCACCACGGCCCCCACCGGCTACCGAGGCCCGCTCGACATCCCCGGACTCGCCGGCTTCACCCAGCGCCTACGCGCCGCGAGCCCACTGCCCGTGGTCTCGGGAGTCGGGATCTCCACCCCAGCCCTCGCCGCACGCGTCGCCCCGCTGGTGGACGCCGTCGTCATCGGCACCCCCGTCGTCCGCGCCCTGGCCACCGACCCTGCCCAAGCCCCGGACCTGACGGCCGCGTTCGCCCGAGCCCTGCACCCGACCACCCTCACGGAGACCCGTGCCTGATCGCTCTGATCGCTCCACCCTGACCGAGGCCCTCGACCGGATCGTGGCCGACGCCCTTGTCCTGCACCGAGCCCTGCGCACCAACGCCATCGGCCACGCGCACGCACTGGCCGCGCGGATCAACGACGCCCAAGACCTCGCCAGCGCCGCCCTGCGGCTGTTCCTCGACCTCGCCCAGCACACGCCGCACACCACGGCCGGGAAGCTGCTGCTCCTCGACCACATCGCGCAGATCGCCAAGGCCGCCCAGGACGCAAGCGCCGAACTGACCGCAGCCCTCGCCCGCGCCGTGGAGAACCAACGCCGCCGAGCCAACGCCACGAAGGGGCCGGCCATCCTCATCCGCCCCTCACCACAGCAGTTCATCGAGTCGGCCACCGACCTCCTCGACCGCATCCCCACCCTCCACCACGCCATACACCGCGACCGGCTAATCCCGCCCAGCCGGCTGACGCACCAGCCTCATTGAGGGCGCGCCCCCCATTTCCCCATCTCCAGGACAGACCATTTCAGATCAGCCTCAATTCCGTGCCCTTTCCCTGGGCGCGGGAGTTCAGTCCAGCACCCTGCTCGCCCTTTCCGCCGAAGGGATCCTCCCGAAGGTCGACTACGCGATATGCGCCGACACCGGATGGGAACCCAAAGCCGTTTACGCCCACCTGGACCGACTGGAACAGGAGATAGCCAAGCCCGCCGGCATACCGGTCCTCCGCGTCTCAGCCGGAAACATTCGCAGCGACGCCCTGAATCCGGACCACCGCTTCGCCTCCATGCCCCTGCACATCCTGAACAAGGACGGGCGGCCCGGCATGACCCGCAGGCAGTGCACCGGCGAATACAAGGTGAAACCAATAAAGCAGAAGGTACGCGAACTCCTCGGACACCCCTACCCCTCGCGCATCCCCAAGGGCGTGTTCGTTGAGCAGTGGGTGGGGATCTCCACCGACGAGTTCCACCGCGCCAAAGACGCCGACGTGAAATACATGCGCAACCGGCATCCACTCCTGGACCTTGGCTGGAGCAGAGCGGACTGCGTTCGTTACCTGACCTCGCTCGGGCTGGCGAAGACACCGAAATCGAGCTGCCTGGGATGCCCGTTCCACGGAAATGCGCAGTGGAGGCACATCAGGGACACATCCCCTTCCGAGTGGGCGGACGTCGTCGAATTCGATGCGGCCATCCGGCAAGGCAATGCCCGCGCCAACGCCTCGGGCAGCCGACTGCTCGGCGAGGCGTTCCTGCACCGCTCCCGCGTCCCGCTGAGCCAGGCGCCGATCGACCACGTCACCGCCGCCGAACGGGCAGCACTGCGCATAGACGCGGACGAAGCCGACGCGCCGGAGAACGGCGTCGTGGACGGCTGCTCCCCCTGGGCGTGCCGCGGGGACACGGACGTTCTCACCCGCGACGACTTCGGGCTGGCCACGTGATACTCGACCTCTTCGCGGGGCCGGGCGGCTGGAGCAGGGCACTGGGCGTCTTCGGTGTGCGCGACGTCGGCCTGGAATGGGACGAATGGGCCTGCAAGACGCGCGTGGCCGCCGGGCAGTTGACGATCCGGACCGACGTGGCCATGTATCCGACGTGGCCCTTCCTCGGCCGCACGCGCGGGCTGATCGCCTCCCCGCCGTGCCAGGCATGGAGCATGGCCGGCAAACGCCTCGGCCTGCTCGACCAGCCGCTGGTGCACACGGCAGTGGAGGACCTCGCCGCCGGACGCGACACCCGCGAGCGCCTCCTCGCCGCCTGCCGCGACGAGCGCTCCCTACTCGCGGCCGAGCCGATGCGCTACCTGCATGCCCTGAACACGGTCGGCGAGCCCGAGTGGGTCGCGATGGAGGAAGTGCCGGACGTCCTGCCGCTGTGGAAGCAGTACGCGGCCGTTCTGCGGTCCTGGGGGTTCTCGGTCTGGTACGGGATCCTCAACGCCGCCGACTTCGGCGTTCCACAGACGCGCAGGCGAGCGATCCTGCTCGCCTCCCGGGTCCGTACGGCACAGCCTCCCGCCCCCACGCACGCCCAGGTCGCCGAGCCTGACTCGCTGTTCGGTCCGGGCCGCGCCCGCTGGGTCAGCATGGCAGAGGCCCTGGGATGGGGCGCGACTGACCGGCCCGTTCCCACCGTCTGCGCTGGCGGCGGGCCCGGCGGCGGACCCGAACCGTTCCCTTCGGGCTCCCGCAAGTCGCTCTCCGACGCCCGGGAGCGCGGCACCTGGATGCCCAGGCCGGACGGTGTTCTCCTGCAGTCCCGCCGCGAAGGAACTGGCTGGAAGGCACGGCACGGCGCACGGCAGAACCGTGCCGCCGACGCTCCGGCGCCGACGTTCACCGCCGATGCCCACCGCTGGTCCTGGTCCCTGCGCAGCAACAACCAGGCCAACGCCACCGTCCGCCCGCTGTCCGAGCCGGCGGGCACGCTGTTCTTCGGGCACCGCGCGAACGAGTGCACCCGGGTCGCCGAACCAGCCTCGCCTCCGACCGACGACACGGACACGTCGGCGGTGCCGGAGCCGATCCGGATCACCGCCCGCGATGCCGGCCTCCTGCAGACCTTCCCCGCCGATTACCCCTGGGCCGGCAACAAGGGCCAGCAGTTCTCCCAGATCGGCAACGCCGTGCCCCCGTTGCTCGCCGGCCACCTCCTCGCCCCGCACCTCGGCGTCACCCTCGACCCCGACGACTTCACCCTCGCAGCCTGATGCCCCACGTCCCCGAACCCGAAGAAGACGACCTCGACGCCATCGCACCGCCGCAGCCGGTATTCCACGTCGAACAGGCCCTCCTCGGCGCCCTTCTCCTGGATCCACACCGTCTCAGCGACGTGACCGGCATCGCCGCCGACTCCTTCTCCACCCCCGCGCACGCCGCCCTGTTCGCCGCCATCAGCACCTTGCCTCCGCCCGACCCCGCCGAGCACGCGAAGAACACCAAGTGGCTCGACCAAGTGCTCGCCACGGGGCGCGAGCAGGCGCGCGGACTGACCGCCTCCTACCTGCACACCCTCGTCCAGGTCTGCCCCTGGCCCCGCCATGCACCGGCCTACGCCAGGATGGTCGAGGCCGAACACGCCCGCCGGCGCCTGCAGACGGCCGCCGAACGCCTCACCCAGATTGTCAACGACGCGTCCCTCCCGCACCCAGTCGAGACAGTGCTCGCCGAGGCCGACGCGCTCGCCGCGGTCGTGGACGACATCACGAGCCGCTTCCCGCCGCGCGCCGGAGTGCTCCCCCGCACCGCGGCACCGCCGCCGGCCATCACCACCGACCACACCGAGGCAGCCGAGGAGGAGCAGCTGCTCCTCGCGACCGCCACCGCCCACCCCGCCGACATCGAGTCCGTCCGGTGGCTGCTCCCCGACGACCTCACCCGGCCCCTGCACGCCGGCCTGTGGCAATGCCTGACCGCCCTGGCCCGCCGCCGCGAGCCCGTCGACCCCGTCACCGTCCTATGGGAAGCCCAACAGCGCGGCCTGCTCGACAACGCGAGTGAACCCAGCAAGGTGCTCCGCCTGCTGGCCGAACCGGCCGGATCCGTGGAGCACTGGGCCGAACGCGCCCTGCAGCGCTCCCTCCTAGCCACCGCCGACCACGCCGGCCGGCGCATCTCGGCGTACGCAGGAGACCCGGCGAACACCCCGTTCCAGCTTGTGGTCGGCGCCCGCCGCTCCCTCGCCGACATCAGGGCCGTGCGCACCCGCTGGCAGCACGCCACCGGAACTGTCCCGCCACCACGGCCGCGGCCGGCACCTGCCACTCGCGCCGGTCCGCCGACCACGACGGCCGCTCACGCCGCCCGCGCCGCGCGAGCAACCCGATAGCACCCCGCACACGCCGGTGGCCGGGCCCGAAGGCCCGGCCACCGGCAGAAGAGACGACACCCCCACGTGACTCCCCCTATCGACGCCCACGTCCGCCTCGACACCCACCCCACCCATCCCAGCGCCGTGACCGCCGTCCTGACCGGCAGTCAGGCCCGCATTGCTCTCATGGCTCTGGAGGCAGCCGACTGGACCGTCGCAGCCGACAACGTCCTGGTCCTGGCCCGCATCGACCACGAGGAGCCCTACTGGGCCAGGGACGCAGCCAAGCACCTGTCCGCCGACGGCATCACCGTCGAAATCACCCCTCGACTCCGGGAGGCCATGGACGAGGAATGGACCTGGGCGAACTATCCGATGCCGTGGTGCACCCGCAGCGAGATCCGCGAGGTCTCCAACCAGGCGCAGAAGATCCACGACGACATCCGCCACGGCCATCTCCTCATCCACGCACACGCCCACGACGGCCACACCACCGTCGCGGTAGGCACGTACCTCCACCGGGGCGGCAAGTCCGTCTACCTCCACGGCGAGGACCACCTGCGCCAGGTCGCCGACACCTTCGACTCACCCACTCAGGCCCTGCTCGCCTTCGAGAAGGTCCACGGCACCGACATGCGCCCCGGTCCGGCACCTCTGACCGACGCCGAGCGCGCCGCCGTCGAGGCCCGCGCCACCTTGGACCTCGGTGCAGCGAAACCCGGGCCTCACCGCCCGGAGCCGGAGACTGTCCCCGTCTACCTGGCCGATGCCGGCGACCACGACGCCCTCCTCGACTCCTTCCTCGACAGGCACGGCGAGTTCGAGAAGTGGCGGACCTGGTCAGATGACACGACCCACGCCATCCACGAGTCGCAGACCCTGCGCATCGAGCGCGTCCACGAGACCCCGGCCCACGAGACCGCCTGGACCGTAGCGGCCTATGAGACGCCCGTCTCCGACCGCATGTGGGTCCTCACCGCGACCGGCGCCACCCCCGCCCCGGTGCTGCAGGATCTGCTCACCCACCTCGCTGACGGCGACGGCTGGGACACGACCACCGGCGTCCCGGTGGACGAGAAGATGGTCACCGCGGCCACCCAGCCGCTCTCCGACGCCGGATGGAAGCACACCGTGGACGGGCGATGGATCCGCTGGACATCCCCCGACGGGAACGTGGGCGTCCAGTTCGACGCCTTCACAGCACAACACCCGAATCAGAACCTGGCCACCTGGACCGTCTGGGCCGGCCCCGGACCGGACCGGCCCACCTGGGCCATCACCGCGTCCCCGCACACCCCGAGTTCACTGCTGGCCGGCCTCGCCGAAACCCTCGCCCACGAGACCGGCACGCACCAGGCACAGCCTGCGGGCCGCGAACACAGGACCAGCCTCGCTACCAGTCCCCCGGCCACGCCCATGTTTACGGCCGACCCAGCCGTCAGCCGTTCACGCTGATCATTGGCGCACACGAGCGCGGCAACGTAGCGCGGGATCGCCGGTTGGTAAAACCGGCGATCCCGCGCACATTCGTTCGCGGCGCACTCTGCCCCGTTCCATCAACGCCGGGTCTGGGATTCCGCGGCCTCGGTCGTAGCACGCTCAGGCCGCTCTTGATGTCAGTGACACCCTTTAGGATTCGGTCCGAGGGTTGAGCTGTGCTTCCTGAACGCAGCGGCAGGAACTGCGGCAGGCTTACAGACACGGACGGGGAGCCGCATGCTGGAAGACCGGTGGACGACGGTCACCGAGTCCGAGTATGAGCACGAGCGCCGTGGTCTTGAGGCGATCCGCCGACGTCTGCCAGATGAGGAGCCGTGGCGTGCCTGGACGAACTTCATGTTCACCGCGAACAGCGGGCACGTCCGTGAGGTCGATCTTCTGGTGGTAGCGCCGGCCGGGGTCTTCCTGGTCGAGTTGAAGGACTGGCACGGCTCGGTCCACGGCGGCGGCAACGACTGGGTGCAGACCACGCCCAGCGGGACCAGCCGTCGGCACGGCAATCCGCTGCACCTGGCGAACCGGAAGGCCAAGGAGCTGTCGGGCCTGATCAACGGCGTCTCCGGTCGGCCCGCGCACCGAACGAAGATCTGGGTGGGTGAGGCTGTCTGCTTCACGGACGACAAGCTTCAGGTGAACCTTCCGGCTGCCGACATGAACGGCGTGTTCACGGTCAAGCAGCTGGTGGAGATGCTGGCCGTGCCGCCGGGAGACGCCCGCTACCAGATCACAGCCGAGGCATCCCGCTTTGTCGATGCAGCCCTGAAGAAGCTCCGTATCGCACCGATCCGCCGCCAGCACGAGGTGGGCTCCTACCTCCTGGAGGCGAAGGCGTTCGACTCCGGGCCGTCCTGGGCCGACTATCTGGGACGCCATTCCCAGCTGCACGATCTGGCACGGGTACGGGTCTTCCTCAGTGAACGTGGTGCCTCCGACGACGAGCGGCGCTCGGTGGAGCGTGCCGCCGCCCGCGAGGCATCGGTACTCAGCCGTTTTCGTCATCCCGGTGCGGTACAGCTGAAGAATTATCTGCCGTCGGGGCATCCCGCCGGGCCCGCGATCCTCTTCGACTACCACCCGGAGACGCTGCGCCTGGACGATTACCTGGTCCAGCACGGTGAGGGTCTCGACCTGCAGGGGCGCCTCGCGCTGGTGCGGCAGCTTGCCGAGACGGTGCGCTCCGCGCACTCCCGGCGGGTCCACCACCGCACGCTGTCGGCGCACGCGGTGCATGTGATTCCGCGCGACCGCGGTCCACGCGGGCGGGAGCTCGGCGAGGAGCAGCGCTGGCTGCGTCCGTGGACGCAGATCGCGGATTGGCAGATCGCCACTGGGCAAAGCTCCAGCCGCGGCCGGCCGCTGACCCTGGCTCCGACTAACGTGACGGGGTTCCATGTCGCCGAGCAGGCAGATCCTTATCTGGCTCCGGAGCTGAGGATTCCGAAGGCCGATCCAGTACGCCTCGATGTGTACGGGCTCGGCGTGCTCACGTATCTGCTGGTGACCGGGCAAGCGCCTGGCGCGAGCCAGAGCGAGGTCATGGCACGTCTGGAGGCCGGCGAGAGTCTGCGTCCCAGCGCGCTCGTCGACGGTCTCAATCCGGACATCGACGATCTGGTGGAGGCTTCCACCGCGTACGAACCGGGTCGGCGTCTGTCCACGGTCGACGACTTCCTGGAGATGCTGGAGTACGTCGAGCAGGCATTCGTCGAGGAGGTCCCGGGCGGCGGGGATGCGGCTGCAGGCGCGGGCGGGGACGGCGGTCCAGGCGAGAATAGATCCGAGCCGGAGAAGGACCCGCTGGAGGCCGTGGCCGGGGACGTACTGGCCGGACGCTGGGAAGTCGTGCGCCGCCTCGGTACAGGCTCGACCGCGCGGGCCTTCCTGGTGCGGGATCTGGAGGGCGAGCCTCGGCGCAGCGGCGGCCTGCCAGTGGCCGTGCTGAAGGTCGCGCTGAGCGAGGCCAAGCATGCTGTCCTGGATCGTGAGGCGGAGGTCCTGGGCCGGATCCACAGGGACTCCAGCATCATCTCGCTGTACGAACCGCAGCCGCTGACACTGGCCGGGCGCCGGGTCCTGGTTCTGGAGTACGTGGGCGACAGCCGGGAGCTGAAGGACCAGGACGGCAGTGCGAGTAAGGGGCCGCGCCGCCGGGAGGACACCGTGGCCCGCCAGCTGCGGGACAACGGCCGCCTGGGCATGGACCAGCTGGAGGCATACGGGAAGTACCTCTTCGGTGCTGTGGAGCACCTGGAGGCGGAGGGGATCTGGCACCGGGATCTGAAGCCGGACAACATCGCGATCCGGGTCCGCCCCAACGGCACCCGGCAGCTGGTGCTGATCGACTTCTCGCTCGCCGGGTACCCGGCGAAGGAGATCGAGGCGGGCACCGAAGGCTATCTCGACCCGTTCGTGGGCATCATCACGCGCGGCTCGTACGACGGGCACGCCGAGCGGTACGCGCTGGCCGTGACGCTGCACGAGATGGCCTCGAACGAACTGCCCCGCTGGGGCGACGGCTCGGTCACGGCCCGGCAGACGGATGCGAAGGAGTGGCCGTACCCGCAGCTTGCGGCAGACGCCTTCGAGCCGGCCGTCCGGGACGGCCTGGTGGCGTTCTTCCGTAAGGCGCTGGCCCGGGATGTGAAGGACCGCTTCCCGGATCTCAAGCCGATGGAACGTGCCTGGCAGCGGATCTTCCTGGACGCACAGCAGACGACGGCGCCAAGCACCGGGCACGGTGAGAAGTCGGGGCGCGGGGCGAACGGCGGCACCGACGCAGTTGCCGGGTCGGCTGCGCAGCCGCGGATCGGGCGGGAGGATGACGACGTCTCTGCCGAGCAGGTCCGCGACCAGCAGGCCGAGCGCGCCGACCGGAAAACGCCGCTGTCGGTGGCGGGTCTGACGGTCGCAGCGCAGTCGCAGCTGTTCGCGATGGGGCTGAACACCGTCGGTGACGTCTTGGACTACTCGGCGAAGAAGTTCCTCACCGCGCCGGGCATGGGCTCGCGCACCCGGGAGGAGATCCAGCGCCGGCAGAAAGAGTGGAACGCACGTCTGGGCAAGGCGGCTCCCGCGCCGCTCAGCGCGGAGGCCCGCAAGGCGGCGGGCCAGGAGCTCTCCGACCTGGAGCGGGCGGTCGCGGAGTCGGTCACCGGGGAAGTCACCGACCCGCAGGTGCTGGGCGGCCTGAGCCTGGACGCCCTCGCCGCCCGCCTGGTGCCGAAGCCGTCCAGCGGTAGTGCCCGCTCCAACGCCAAGGAGCGCGAAGCAATCCGGCTGCTGCTGAGGCTGCCCGATGAGACAGGCACGCTGCCCGGGGGCCTGGCCTGGGTCCGGCAGCGGGACGTCGCCGATGCGGTCGGCCTGACGGCGGGCCGGATCCCGCAGATCGTGAAGAAGGCGCGCGAGCGCTGGTACAAGGACGCAGCCCTCGGGCTGCTCCGTGAGCAGTTGGTGGAGCTCCTGGCTGAGCGCGGTCGGGTGGCCCCGGTGATCGAACTCGCCGATGCGCTTATCGCCCGGCGCGGCACCCAGCACGTGGAGCGGCGCAACCGGCGTGCACTCGCCCTGTCGCTGCTGCGTGCGGTGGTCGAACGAGAGAGTTACGACAACGAGTCCCCGCCGCTCTTCCGCTACTTCCACGCCCGCATGCCCAAGGGCGCCGATCCGGTACTCGGCCTGCTCGCCCTGGATGTCCGGGAGGACGTGGACGGTCCGGACACCCCGGCGCTGCCCGCCCTGCAGGAGTACGCGCTGAACCTGGGCGTACGGGCCGACCGGCTCGCGGCGCTTGAGTCCCTGCCGACGGCGAGCACGGTCCTCACCGAGCTGGACGCGGTGCGACGGCCACCGGGCAGCCTGGGCTGGGACGAGCGGCGCACGGCCGAGATCGCGGTCGCCGCCTCCACCCGGGCCGCGCTCACCCCGCGCCTGGAGATCTACCCGCGCGACCTGGACCTGGTGCGTGCACTGCGGATCACCCAGGCCGGCGTGGTCGCCGTCCAGCCGGGCGTCGAGGAGGAGCGGCAGCCGGGCCTGACGGTGGACGCGCTGCACAAGCGGGTCGCCACCCGCTTCCCCGACCTGGGCACCGATCCGCTGGCGCCGCGCGAGCTGCCCACGGGCAGCGCCCTGGTCCGCGCCCTGAAGCAGGCCGGCTTCGACCTGAAACTGGCCACCCGCTACGACAAGGTGCTCCGGCTCATCCCGGATCGCCCCTCCGGGGACGCCACTGCCGGGCTGACCTCAGCGAGTTGGGGCGCCTCGGCGGCTCGCCGCTCCGCCCCCACCCAGTACGACGCGGACGCGGCCGTCGCCGCTGCCGTCAAGGCTGAGCAGCGACTTATGCACTCGGCGCAGCAGGACGGCTTCCGAGTCCTGACCGTGCCCCAGCGGCGGGCCGAGGACGCGGTGCGGCGGCTGGCCGGCGAACCATACAGGGCTCGGCCGGTCTCGGTGACCGGACTGTTCGTGGCCGAACTACGCGGCGTGGTCGGCGAGGCTGCCCGTCCGACCTGGGAGACCGTCCTCAAGGCGGACGCCGCAGAGCCGGGTAGTCGGGCTCACCAGCAGCTGCGCATACGCACCGACAAGGCGTGGGGGCGGATCGAGCCGCGGCTTCGGGAGCAGCTGGCGGAGGCCGATGGTCCGCTGTTGCTCACCGACACTGCGGTGCTGGCCCGCTACGACGCGCTCGACCTGATCGGGCGGCTCGCGGAGGAGGCTCGGCAGGGCGGCAGCCCGCTGTGGCTGCTCGTCGCCCAGTCCGATCCGGCACGGGCGCCGCGGTTGGCCGGGCAGAGTGTTCCGTACCAGGCGGGGTTCGACGAGTGGATCGTTGTGCCTGACGCCTGGGTCGCGCGCAAACACCTCGAGCCGGACGCCTGACCCGCCCCTCCTCCTAACCTGATCTTCTTCCGTCCTCTCGTTTTTCTCCTCAGGAGCCGTTCGTGATCGACCGCAAGATCCTCCTCGCCGACCTGCAGAAGCAGGTCAAGGCGGCAGAGACCGATCTGGAACAGCAGGTCAAAGCCGTCCCCGAGGTCGGGACGCGGCTGCGCGGCGAGTATGAGCAGGCCCGGAAGCTGGGCCGTACGGCGGCGACGTGGAACGCCTGGCTTGGCGAGCGGATCACCCAGGTCGCGGTGGCCTGGGTGCTCGGAACGGTCTTCGTGCGGTTCAGCGAGGACAACCGGCTGATCGCCGAGCCCTACATCACCTCCCCTCACGTTTCAGGACGCGAGACCGCCCAGGCGCGGTACGAGGAGTATCTAGAGAAGGACGCCGACCCGACGTACCGAGGATGGCTGGAGACAGCGTTCGCTGAGTTGGGCGCCGGGCAGGCCGGGCGGCTGCTCTTCAATCGTGACCACAACCCGCTCTACCAGATCCCGCTCTCGCACGACGGGGCGGGTGCACTGCTCGCGTTCTGGCGGGAGCAGCGCTCCAGCGGGGACGAAGGGGCTGGCGGTCCGGTCCTCGTGCACGACTTCAGCGACCCGCTGAGCGAGGACGGCACCGAGGGCTGGAACACCCGGTTCCTGGGCGACCTTTACCAGGACCTGAGCGAGACGGCCCGCAAGACGTATGCGCTGCTGCAGACACCGGAGTTCGTGGAGGAGTTCATCCTCGACCGGACGATGCCCCCGGCAGTGCGGGAGTTCGGCTTCGAAGAGCTGAAGATGATCGACCCGACGTGCGGGTCTGGCCACTTCGTGCTCGGCGCATTCCGGCGGCTTGTGCGAATGTGGGCCGAGCAGCGGCCTGAGGTCGGCGCTTACGAGCGGGTGCGAGCGGCTCTGAACTCGGTGCACGGGGTAGACCTCAACCCGTTCGCGGTCGCAGTGGCCCGTTTCCGGCTCCTGGTCGCGGCGATGGCCGCGAGCGGCATCCGGACCTTCGAGGAGGCGCGGCGCTACGAGTGGCCCATCCAGCTCGCAGTCGGCGACTCGCTCATCAAGGACCGGCAGCTGGAATTGCAGTTGGGGCTCGCCCTTGAGGAGGAGGGCGGCAGCGCAGCCGGTGACCCGCTGGCCGACTTTTCGTACGCGACGGAGGACGTGCACGAGCATCCCGGGATCCTGGAGCAGGGGCGCTACCACGTGGTCGTAGGCAACCCGCCATACATCACGGTCAAGGACAAGCAACTGAACCAGCTGTACCGGGAGCTGTACGACGCGTGCGCGGGAACATACGCGCTTTCCGTCCCCTTCGCCCAGCGGTTCTTCGAGCTGGCCAAGCGAGGCAGAGCTGACGGAAACGGCTACGGCATGGTCGGTCAGATCACGGCGAACTCGTTCATGAAGCGAGAGTTCGGCACCACGCTCATCGAAGAGTACTTCGCGCACAAGGTCGAGCTGACGGAGGTCATCGACACGTCGGGGGCAGTCATCCCGGGGCATGGGACGCCGACGGTGATTCTCGTCGGGCGACCAAGGGAGGGATCGAAGCGGCAGGCGACGATCCGGACAGTACGCAGCGTGCAAGGGGAGCCTTCGGCACCGGAGGAGGGGAAGGAAGCGGAGGGGCTGGTGTGGCGGGCGATCGTTGAGCTGATCGACCGACCGGGGAGCGCGGGACAGTGGGTGTCAGTGGACGACCTGGAGCGAGGTCGGTATTTCGGGAAACAACCGTGGATCCTGGCTGATGGCGGACTGGAGTTGGTTGAAGCCCTGTCAGCGGCGACCGCAAAGTCATTGGTGAATATCATCGACCCTGGTATCGGTCGCGCCGTCCGCGTAGGCGCCGATAGCGCCTACGTTAGGCCAAGCCGTCCCACATACCAAACCAGAGCCGACAAGTCGAGCCTCCTTCCCTTTCTGACTGGTGACGTCGTCAGAGATTGGCATGCCGCGGCAGAGGATTCCATTTGGTTTCCGTACGCGGAGGGAATGAAGGCAGAACAGCTTCAAGAGGAACTCTGGCCTTACCGAACGCTCCTCAGGGAGCGGCGTACCTTCCAGGGGGATATGGCCGCCGCTGGCCTCAACTGGTGGGATTACATGCAATTCACATCATCGGCATACGCTACACCCCTGTCGGTAATGTTTGCGTTTGTCTCCACCCATAACCACTTCGTTCTGGACCGAGGTGGGAGTGTCTTTAATCGCCACGCACCTGTAATTAAGCTGCGAGACGGGGCGACTGAGCAGGATCACGTGCGACTGCTCGGGCTGCTCAATAGCTCCACGGCCGGGTTCTGGCTCAAGATGGTCAGCCATGACAAGGGTAGCCAGGGCGTAAACGAGGGCTACAAGTCACAGGCGTGGGAACGCTTCTACGAGTTCACCGGCAGCAAGGTCGGAGAATTCCCGCTTCCTGCTAAGTACCCCGTCGCCCTCGCTGGGGAGCTCGATTCGCTTGCCCAGCAACTCGCAGCGACGACCCCCGCCGCCCTCGCTGCCAAGGCCACCCCCCTTGCTCCGACCCTCCGCGCTGCCCAAGCTCGCTACGACTCGATTCGCGGCCGCATGATCGCCCTCCAGGAGGAGCTGGACTGGCAGGTGTACTCCCTCTACGACCTTCACTCCGAGGATCTGCGCCTGCCCGATACCTCCGCCGTGCCCGAACTTGCCCTTGGCGAGCGGGCTTTCGAGATTGTGCTCGCTCGGCGGGTTGCGGCCGGTGAAGCCAGTGGCGAGTGGTTCAAGCGACACGCCTCGACGCCGATCACGGAGATCCCAGCGCACTGGCCCGCCGACTATCAGGCGCTCGTGCGGAGGCGGATCGAGGTCATCGAGTCGAACCGTGCCATCGGCATGGTGGAGCGTCCCGAGTACAAGCGACGCTGGGCCACCGAGGGCTGGGATGCGATACGGCAGAAGGCGCTGAAGTCCTGGCTGCTCGACCGGGTCGAGGACCGCGCGCACTGGTTCGACGCCAGCGGCAATCCCACCGTCACCACCCTCGCCCGCCTCGCCGAAAATCTCTCCGCCGACGAGGACTTCACGTCCGTTGCCGAGCTGTACGCACCCCGGCAGGACCTCGTGAAGATCGTGCGGGAGCTGCTGTCCGAGGAGCACGTGCCGTTCGTTTCTGCGCTGCGGTACAAGCCGACCGGGCTGAAGAAGCGTGCTGACTGGGAGCAGGTCTGGGAGTTGCAGCGGGAGGAGGACGCGGCGCCCGACGAGCCCGCCAAGCGGAAGGTCCGCGAGCGGACGCCCGTGCCGCCGAAGTACACCTCGGCGGACTTCCTGAAGCCGAGCTACTGGCGTGCGCGCGGCAAGCTGGATGTGCCCAAGGAGCGGTTCGTGTCCTACGGCACGGTCAACGCGCAGTCGCCGGAGCTGTACGGGTGGGCCGGCTGGGATCACCTGGAGCAGGCCCTCGCGCTCGCCTCGTACATCCAGCAGGCTGGTCTCAGCGACGACGACCTCGTGCCTTACCTGGCCGGGCTACTTGAGCTGCAGCCGTGGCTGGAGCAGTGGTATGGCGAGTACGACCCGGAGTTCGGGGCGTCGCCGGCCGCCGAGATCCTGGCGTTCAGGCAGCAGAAGCAGGGCGAGCTCGGGTTGACCGACGATGCACTGCGGGCCTGGCGTCCGTCCGCCGTCAGCCGTGGACGCGGCGCGTCCAAGGCCGCCACATCGAAGACGCGCACGGGCACGAAGGCCGCCGTCCAGACGTCCATCATCGACGCCGACAATGACACCGTCACCGAGGCCGTAAGCGACGCAGAGTCCGCCTGAGTACGGCGAGGAGCAGACACACCATGGCGTTCATGAACAGGAACAATCCTCGTCCCGAGGACCGGCCGCTGCTTCGGGAGTTGATCGACATCCCGGAGTCGGTGTCCACCTCCGACTTCGTGTTGAAGCTGAACGAAGCGGTCACGCCTGAGGGGGCCGAGGCCGCGCTGAAGGACTACGTCGTCACCGACCGGCTGCTCGGCAACTTCGACGAGGCCCTTGACCTGATCAAGTCGGCGCTGGACAGCCGCTCTTCGAAGGCTGCCTATCTACACGGCTCGTTCGGCTCCGGTAAGTCGCACTTCATGGCGGTGCTGTACGCGCTGCTGTCACGTAACCAGGCCGCCCGGGCGCGCCGCGACCTCGACCCGGTGCGGGCCCGGCACGCCTGGCTGGATGCGGACGACCGCAAGTTCCTGCTGGTGCCGTACCACATGCTGGGCTCCAAGTCGCTGGAGCAGCGCGTACTCGGCAAGTACGTGGAGCACGTACGGAAACTCCACCCAGACTGCCCGCTGCCGCAGGTCTACCGGACCGACGGGCTCTTCGAGGACTTCGCCGAGCAGCGCCGCCGGAACGGCGACGAGCGAGTGATCGAGCAGCTCGCCGATGCCGGCGACGGCCAGGAAGACGAGTGGGGTGACTCCTTCGCCTGGACCACTGAGCTGCTGGACCAGGCGGTGAACGCGCCAGAGGAACACGAGAACACCAAGGACCTCGACCTGGAGAACCCCTCCACGCCGCGGGAACTGCGGGCCCGGCTCGTGCAGGACCTCACCCAGACCCTGTTCCCGTCGTTCTCGCGCAACGCCTCCGAAGATGCCGACGGGTTCGTCTCGCTGGACAAGGGGCTCGGCATCATCGCCGCGCACGCCAAGTCCCTCGGCTACGACGGTCTCGTCCTCTTCATGGACGAGCTGATCCTGTGGCTGGCCTCCCGCATCCACGACCAGAAGTTCGTCTCCCGCGAAGCCGACAAGATCACGAACTTTGTGGAGGGCGGCGACGAACGTCGCGCCATCCCAGTGGTGTCATTCATCGCCCGCCAGCGCGACCTGCGTGAGCTGGTCGGCGAGGAGATGTCGGGGGCCGCCGAGGCCGCCGTCCAGGACAGTCTGAAGCTCAGCGGCGGGCGCTTCGACAAGATCGTCCTGGAGGACCGCAACCTCCCACAGATCGCGCAGGCCCGCCTGCTCAAGCCCACCAGCCCGGAGGCCGAGGCGAAAGTGGAGGCTGCGTTCGCCGAGGCCAAGAGGCTCGGCCCGGATGTCTGGGACACCCTGCTCGGCCACGACAAGTCCACCACCGGCGCGGACGAGGGCGCGTTCAGGCGGACGTACCCGTTCCCGCCGGCGTTCATGGACACCCTGGTACACATCTCCGCGGCCCTGCAGCGCTCCCGCACTGGCCTGAAGCTGATGAGTCAGCTGCTCGTCGACCACCGCGACGACTGGCGGCTCGGGCAGCTTGTGCCGTTGGGTGATCTCTACCCGGCGATCGCGGGCGGCGGCGACAAAGCGTTCAGCGGGGAAACCAGTGTTCATTTCGAGGCCGCCGACAAGCTGTACCGGGACAAGCTGCGCCCGTACCTGCTGAAGACCAACCAGGTCACCGAGGACCAGGTCGAGGCGTACCGGCGCCACCCCGAGACCCTCGGCGACCCGCAACTTGCGGCCCGCTGCCGCGATTTCACCGGTGACAGCCGACTGCTGCAGACCCTGCTGCTGTCTGCGCTCGCGCCCAGTGTGCCCGCGCTGGCCGACCTCACCCTGGCGCGGCTTCATGCCCTCAACCACGGCTCCATCACTACCCGCATCGCGGGGACGGAGGTCGGCCGGCTGGAGCAGAAGGCGAAGGAGTGGGCGGCGACCTTCCCCGAGATAAAGGTGACCGGTACCGGGCCGGGTGCGGTGGTGCGCCTGGAGCTTACCGGTGTCGACCTGGACGCTGTCCTCGCCAACGCCCAGGTCCACAACAACCAGAACAACCGGCGTGCCAAGATGCGCGGCCTGCTCAAGGAGGCGCTCGGCGTCAGCGACGGGCCTGGCGGCTTCGACGCGTACGACGTGCTCAACCTGGTGTGGAAGGGCACCGAACGGCAGGTCGAGGTGGTCTTCGGTAACGTCGCCGATGTCGACTCGCTGCCCGAGGCGACCCTGCGGCCGAGCCAGGAGGACGCCTGGCGGCTCATTGTCGACTTCCCCTACGACGAGGGCGAGTTCGGGCCGATGGATGACCTGCAGCGGCTGCGCGCTCTGCGGGAGAAGCCGGGTGGTGACTCGCGCACGCTGGCCTGGCTGCCCACTCACCTGACCGATGCTTCCCGCGGCGACTTCGAGCGCCTCGTCGTCATCGACAAGGCCCTCGCTGACGAGACTCGCTTCGACTCCGACTTCGCGCGCAGCCTCAACGCCGACGACAAAGAGCGCGCCAAGGGCATGCTCCAGTCGCAGCTGCTCATCCTCACCGAGCGCGTTACCCAGGCGCTGCGGCAGGCGTACGGGCTCACGCAGAAGCAGGAAGGGGTCGTCGACCTGAGCTTCGACACCCATCTGGTGGCCCAGCAGGACGTTCCCGAGCTGCGGCTTCCGCTCGGCGCGACCTTGGATACCGCCGCCCGTGACCTGGCCGGCAAGCTGCTCGCCCATCAGTACTCCGCCCACCCCGACCTGGACCCCGACGGCACTGGCAGGCCGGTGAAGCCGGCCGAGATCAAGACCGTCTTCGAGTATGTCCGCAAGGCCGCCGAGAACCGTGACGGCCAGACCGAGGTCGACTCCAAGGACCGCAAGACCATGGCGCGGATCGCGGGCGGCCTCGGGCTCGGCGCGATGCGGGAGGCGTACTACCGGCAGTCCACCGCCTGGCCCGACCACTTCAACGACCGAGCCCGCCGGAACGGCACCGCGGAGCCGACCCTGGTCAAGCTCTCCGACTGGAGCGACCTTCCCGAGCCGCGCGGATTGCCCGAGCCGCTGCGCCGGCTGCTCGCCGCCGCGTACGCGGAGATGACCGACCGGGTATGGGTGCGCGGCGGCGTCCCCATCGAACCCGCGCCCGCACCACACGAGCTGAAGCCGGACTACGCCCTGCGCGAGCAGCAACTGCCCACGGAGAGCGACTGGGCAGAGGCGCGCAAGCGGTTCGAGACCATGCTCGGCGACCAGGCGCCGCAACTGCGGCGCGGCCGGATCGTCAACCAGTTCGCCGCACAGATCAAGCAGGCCGCCGCCTCACTCGGCCAGGACGCCGGACGGCTCGTCGGGGAACTGGAGAAGCACCGCGACTTCCTCCATCTGAACGACGACTCCCCCCGCCTCGTCCTTGCCCGGCGGGCGCAGGAACTGGTCAAGGAGGTGACGGAAGCGGGCATCGAGGCGAAGACCGTCGTGGACCGGCTCGCCCGCTTCCCTCTCGGCGACTTTTCCGCACACCGGTACGGCATGTCGTTGAAGAGCGCCGGGAAGGTCGCCAGCGCGCTGCAGAACACCAGCTGGGACCAGCTGAGCCTGGCCGACACCCTCGGCGTGGACGGCGCGGCCGTCCTGGAGCGGGTGCGGGATGCTGCTGCTGGCGACCCGGGTGATTACCCCGACCTGCCGGGCGTGCTGCACGCCAGCGGCCGGGAAGTGCTGTCCCTGCTGAGGTCTCGCCAGAGCATGACCGAGCGCCCCCAGCCGTCGCCCACTCCGCCGCCGAGTTCCGACAGCGTGGACCTGAACGGCGGCTCCGCCCACCCGCAGGTGCTGCCGGAGCCGCCGCAGCAGCCGGGGCCGCGCACACCCTCGCGGTCCGTGGCCCGCTCCGGCGGCGGGCGGACTACCGCCGCCCGGGCCGCCGCCGAACTGCAGGCGGAGATCGCGGCGCTCGCGGCCGAGCACCCGAACGCCACCGTCGAGGTCATCTGGAAGGTCGTCGACTGATGTCCGACACGGTCACCACTGCCCCCGCGACGGCCGGCCCCGCCCGGCTGTCGGCAGGAACCGTCCGTCAGTACCTCGCCGCCCGCAGTCGGCTCGGTGACGGCACGGTCCGCGTACTGCTGCTGCGGGCCGCTCCCGTCTGGGACGGGCCCGCCGTGCAGCGTACGGCGGGCGGGCTGCAGGCGCGGGTGGTTGTCGCGCCCTCGGTGCTGGCCGTGCACGAGCAGATCCTGGGCCACCTCGACGCGCCGACTCCTCCCGACCCCAAAGTCCTGGTCGTCCTCACCGACCGCGAGGACACCGACCTGGACCCCGGGCTGCTCGCCCGCGTCTACGGCGGAAGGATCCGGTCCGTCGACAATTGGGAGGTCGTGCAGGAGGCGTTCGACGCGCGCGGTCTTGACGGGCGGCTGCGGAGGGAGACCTGGGCGGCCGAAGCGCTCCTTGACGCGGCGGCCAGCCGCGGTTGGCCCTCGCTCGGCAAGGGAGTGCTCTCCCGAGACGAGGCCCTCACCCGGCTGGCCCGGCGTCGGCTCCGGCTCGGCCGCCGTGACACGGACGCGCTGGGTGGGCCGGCCGCACACGACGACGGGGACCGCATCGACCCCATCACCCTGTTCCGGTGGACCCATATCCCCGGCGGCCCCAACCTCCTGCGCGACCTGCGCGGACCGGAACGGGCCGGCCTGGCCCGCTTCCTCGCCGAACCCGAACAGGCCGGCTCCACTGGAAAGATCATTACCGCCCTGGTAGACGCCGACCACGGGGTGGACGCAGCCGCCTACGCGGTCGTCTGCGCGGCTCTGTGGGGGCACGCGGAGGCCGACCACGACCTGTACCGGGCGCGCGGGCGCGCCGAGCGATGGCTCGGTGACCAGCCCCCCGCCCAGGGCGACGACCTCGACCGGCTCCTTGCCTCCTTCGGGCAAAGCGGTGAGGCGTATGTCCGCGGCCTCGTCGACCGGGGCGAACACCGGCTCGCCGACCCGGTCCTGAGCAGGGCCGCACAGCTCGTCACACAGTTCGGGGCGCAGACCGCCGCCGCTGCCAGTCCGCTGCTCGCCGCCGGACTCGATGCCCGCTTCACCGCCGCGGGCCGCGCCCTCGCCGACGGCGGTCCCGAGACGGTCACGGCTGCCATCACCGCGCTGGCCGAACACGCCCTGGCCGTCGACGGCGCTACCCAGGCCCGTATCGAACGGGTACGGATGGCAGGGCGGCTGCGGCGGTGGCTGGCGTCCCAGCCTGAAGTCGACATCGCCTCGGTGGCAGACGGCGCCGACCGCCAGATCCGCGAACTCGGCTGGGTAGACCGAGCCTTGGAACACCTGGACGCGGGCGGCGACGCAGATGACGCACTCGCCAACGCCTACAGCCGGATCGGCGAGCAGGTGCGCAGCAAACGTCGTGAGCTGGACCGCGTGTTCTCTGAGCGGCTCGCGGTGTGGACCGCAGATGGCACCGCCCCCGGCGCCATGCTCACCGTCGAAAGCTTCCTGGACCGGGTCGTCGCGCCCGTCGTGGACTGTCCCGGCCGACGGGTCCTGCTTCTCCTCATCGACGGAATGAGTGCGGCGATCGCAGCCGAACTGGGTGAGGAACTGCACGCACACTGGTCCGAGTTCGACCCGCTGCAGGGCGCGACCGGAGCACCGGTGAGGCGTGCCGTGGCCGCTGCGCTGCCCACTCTCACCACCGTTTCCCGCACCTCGCTGTTCGCCGGCACCCTGATGAAGGGCGACCAGAACGACGAGAAGCGGCTCTTCCCCCAGCACCCGTGCTGGAAGGGGGCCCCTGCGGCTGTCTTCCACAAGGACGATCTGCGCAGCCCCGACACCGGCTCGCCCTTCTCCACCGCTCTGACTGAAGCGCTCGCCGACGAGCGCACCCATGTAGCGGTCGTCCTCAATACCGTCGACGACCGGCTCGCCAAGGAGCAGAAGCTCGGCGACGGCGCTTGGGAGATCAAGGAGATCGGCGGCCTGGAACCGCTGCTGCGGGCTGCCCGCGCCAACGACATGACCGTGCTCCTCACCTCCGACCACGGCCATGTGGTCGAGCGACGCGGCAGCAAGATCGACACGGCCGCCGGCGCCATAGGGTCGGCCCGTCACCGCGCCCCCGGCGGACCCGTCGCACCGGCCGAAATTGAGCTGTCCGGGCCACGGGTGGTCTGGCCGGAGCCCGGATCGCGGATCGTCGCACTGCGGGACCACGACGCCCGGTACACCGCGCTCAAGGCGGGCTACCACGGCGGGGCAACCCTCGCCGAGTTCACCATCCCCCTCCTCGCCCTGCTGCCGTTCGGCGCGGAGCCACCTACGGGGTGGCGGGAGCTGGGCGACCTTACGCCCGCATGGTGGGAGCGGGACAACGACGCCACCGCCGGACTCGAGGACGAGGCGAAGGCCGGAGCCGATGCCATCGCGGCACCCGAGGCTACCGCTGCACGTCCAAGCCGCAAGCAGGCCAAGAAGTCAGCCCCGCCCGTGACAGAGGGCGCTATCAGTCTCTTCGGCGAGGACGAGGTCGCACCCTCCGCACCACAGGAACCTGTCGCCCCTGTAGTGAAGCCTGCGGCCGTACCCGTCTCCGATCAAACGGAGGACCCTGCCACCGCACTGGTGAATCGCCTCATGGCCACCGAGCTGTACCAGGAACAGCTGGCGCTGCTCGCCCGTGTGCCACGCGACAAGGCGGTCTTGCCGAAGGCTCTGGCCGCGCTGGTCGAAGCGGGCACCCTGCCCATGACCGCCCTGGCCGAACGCGCGGGCCAGCCCGCCACCCGTGCCCCTGGCCTCGCCGCGACCCTGGCCCAGCTCCTCAACTATGACGGTGCCCAGATCCTGGAAATTCTCCCCGACAACCGCACCCTGCGTCTGCACCGGGGCCAGCTGATCGAGCAGTTCGGACTGTGAACCGGGGGTCTGCGGCCATGCCGGGCGGTGCAGTCGGCCCGCCCGGCCGCTCCGGGCACCGGCGGCGCGGTGCACGCACGGGTGTCCGGCCAGGTGGGCAGCCGGATGGGAGACTATTCGGGTGAACGCGTTTGGATCTTCAGCATCCGGGGCTGCCACCCCGGTCAGCGCGGTGCGGCGGCGTGCTGTCGTGGACGCGCTGCGGCGCGGCGCTGTCCCCGAGAGCGGCCTCGACCTGCTCGCCACCGGACTCGACCGCTTCGAGCGGGCCCTCGATGAGGAACTGGACACTGCCGCCGCAGGCGGTTCGGTGTTCAAGGCCGTGCGCGGCGAGTACGGATCCGGCAAGACCTTCTTCACCCGCTGGCTCGGCGAGCGCGCCAAACGGCGCACCTTTGCCGTGGCCGAGGTGCAGGTGTCAGAGACCGAGACCCCGCTGCACAAGCTGGAGACGGTCTACCGGCGACTCACTGAGCGCCTGGCCACCGCCAGCTTCCCGCCAAGCGCCCTGCGGCCGGTCGTAGACGCCTGGTTCTACGCACTCGAGGAGGATGCACTCGCCGACGGCGCGAGCGAGAGCGAGCTGCCACAGGCCGTGGACCGGCTGCTCACTGCCCGCCTGGCCGAGGTGTCCCGACACGCCCCCGCGTTCGCCACCGCCCTGCGCGGATACAAGCAGTCCCTGGATGCCGGCGACGAGGCCACCGCCGCTGCGGTGATGGCCTGGCTCGGCGGCCAGCCGCACGTCGCCGCAGCCGCCCGGCGCAGTGCAGGCGTCCGCGGTGACCTCGACCACTTCGGTGCCTTCGGCTTCCTTCAGGGCCTGCTCACCGTGCTGAGAGACGCCGGGCACGCCGGCCTCGTCCTCGTCCTGGACGAAGTAGAAACCCTGCAACGGGTCCGCTCCGACGCCCGCGACAAAGCACTCAACGCGCTGCGGCAGCTCATCGACGAGGTCCACTCCGGCCGCTTCCCCGGCCTGTATCTCATCATCACCGGCACGCCCGCCTTCTACGATGGGCAACAGGGCGTACAGCGACTCGCACCGCTCGCCCAGCGCCTCGCCACCGACTTCACCACCGACCCCCGCTTCGACAACCCGCGGGCCGTCCAGATCCGGCTGCCCGGATTCACCGAGGCATCACTGACCGGCCTGGGCGCCACCATCCGCGACCTGTATACCGAAGGCTCCCAGTCCCCCGACAGGATCAAGCAGCTTGCCGACGACGCCTACCTCACCGACCTGGCCCGGGCTGTGGGCGGGGCACTGGGCGGGAAGGTCGGAGTCGCACCACGGCTGTATCTGAAGAAGCTGGTTGGCGACGTACTCGACCGGATCGACCAGTTCCCCGACTTCGACCCGCGCAGGCACTACAAGCTGACCGTGGGCAGCAGTGAGCTCACCGCCACCGAACGGAACTTCGCCGCGCCCGCACCGGCCGCCTCGGCTGACGACCTCGACATCGACCTCTGACGCCCCAGTTCCCGAAGTCCCGAACTCTGACGAACAGCCCTGGAGTTGCAGACGTGCAGGAGCAGCCGCGCGGCACTGACCCGCTGGAGCGCCTTGACCCGGTAGTCCTGCACCACATCGTCAACACGCTCGGGTGGCCCGATCTGCGCCCGCTGCAGAAGGCGTCCGTGCACCCGCTGATGAACGGCGAGGACGCGGTCCTGCTCGCGCCGACGGCGGGCGGGAAGACGGAGGCCGCCACCTTCCCCCTGCTGTCCGCCATGCGAGAGCAGCGCTGGACCGGCACCTCCGTCCTCTACCTGGCCCCGCTCAAGGCGCTCCTGAACAACCTGGTGCACCGGGTCGACAGCTACGCCCAGTGGCTGGGGCGCCGAGCCGCCCTCTGGCACGGCGACACCCCCGAGTCCGTACGCCGTCGCATCCGCACCGAATCCCCCGACTTCCTGCTCACCACACCCGAGTCGCTCGAAGCGATGCTCATCAGCGTCAAGACCGACCACGCACACATGCTGGGCCGGGTGCGTGCCGTCGTCGTCGATGAGGTGCACGCCTTCGCTGGGGACGACCGCGGCTGGCACCTGCTCGCCGTGCTCGAACGCCTGGAACGGCTCGCCGGCCACCGCATCCAGCGCATCGGGCTGTCCGCCACAGTCGGCAATCCCGACACCCTGCTCACCTGGCTCCAGGGCGCACGCCCCGCCGACCGCCCTGGCCGGGTCGTCGCCCCCGGCGTCACTCTGCCCGCCACAACTGGCACCAGCGAACACCCGCGCCCCGCAGGGGAGGTTGAGCTCGACTACGTCGGATCGCTCGCCAACGCCGCCAAGGTGATCTCCGCCCTGCACCGAGGCGAGAAACGGCTCGTCTTCTGCGACTCTCGCAAGCAGGTGGAAGAACTCGGTGCGGCACTGCGCGCCCGCGACGTCACCGTGTTCCTCTCACACGCCTCACTGTCCACCGACGAACGCGCACGCTCTGAGCAGGCATTCGCCGAAGCCCGCGACTGCGTCATCGTGTCCACCTCCACCCTGGAACTCGGCATCGACGTCGGCGACCTCGACCGTGTCATCCAGATCGACTCACCCAGCACAGTGGCCTCGTTCCTGCAGCGCATCGGCCGCACCGGGCGTCGCGCCGGCACATCCCGCAACTGCCTGTTCCTCGCCACCCGGCCCGACACCCTGCTCCAAGCCGCCGGCCTGCTCACTCTGTGGGCCCATGGCTGGGTGGAACCCGTCAGCCCGCCCCCCTCACCCCGCCATCTCGTCGCCCAGCAGCTCCTCGCCGTCACCCTGCAGGAACACCGCGTCGGCGACCGGTTGTGGCCCGAGCAGTGGAACGGCCTGGCTCCCTTCGACCAGTCTGCCGCGCCCCTCCTGTCGCACCTGGTCGCGGAAGGCTTCCTCGACAGCGACGGCGGCATGCTGTTCATCGGCTCCGAAGCCGAGAAGCACTTCGGCCGCCGGCACTTCATGGAGCTGACCGCCTCCTTCACCGCACCCCCCGAGTTCACGGTGCTCGCTGGACGCACCGAGATCGGCACCACCGACCCCACCGTCCTCACCGAAGAACGACCGGGCCCGCGCCGCCTGCTGCTGGCCGGCCGCAGCTGGCAGGTCACGTTCATCGACTGGGCCCGACGCCGTGCCTTCGTGGAACCCGTCGAGGACGGCGGCATCGCCAAATGGCAGGGCAGCGAAGCCCGCGGGCTGTCCTACGTCCTCACCCGCGCCATGCGCGACGTCCTGCTCGGCACCGACCCCGATGTCCGCCTCACCCGCCGCGCCGTCGCGGCCCTCGCTGAACTCCGCATGGACCGCGCACCCCACGAAGTACACCCGGCGGGCACCCTGCTGGTCCGCGACGCGGACGCCACCCGCTGGTGGACCTGGGCCGGGTACCGCGCCAACGCCACCCTCACCGCCTCCCTCGGCAACCTCGCCGACCCCGTACAGCGCCCCACGGACACCCATATCCGGCTCCGCCAGGACCTCTCCCCCACCGACTGGAAGACCGCCCGCGCCGAGCTCCCCGACTCCCTCACCCTGCCCACCGTTGACCCGCGGGCAGTCCGCGGCCTCAAGTTCTCGGCGGCCCTCCCGCCCCGCATCGCCACCGCCACCCTCGCCAAACGCCTCGCCGACTTCGACGGCGCCCTCGCCGCAGCCCGCGAGCCCGTACGGATGGAATGGGGCACCTGAACAACCCGGAGGACAGGCGAATTTTCGGGCGGCTGAGGTTCTTCTTGGCTCGATGACGCTCGCTCCACGAAGCACTATGTCCGAGAGGCACACCGAGTCCTTTTACAGGGCGGCCGTATCGTCACTGGCGTCCCCGACGTCGCCTTCGCCCTGCCAGTACCCCGGCGCCTTGGAAGACTCCGACGAGTGATCCGGCGCTGGTATGCCAAGCGCGACGGCCTCAGCGACATCAACACCCGCCTCGACCTCGTCAATCTCGTCTTCCGAGACCAGGACGACGACCCCACGTACACCCCGCACCTGTGGGCCTACGACCACGACAAGCTTGTCCAGCTCTTCACCGAGGCCGGCTTCACCGCCGTCGAACCCTGGACGTTCGACTCCACCATGGCCAACCCGAAGCGCCAGTGGGGCAGCGTCTACGTCATCGCGACGAAGCAGCGCGCCAGCCCAGCGGTCGGCGCAGACAGGAGCCTTCGGCTGCCAGCAGCGCTCGCCGGACCGACGCACGGCACGAGGACTCTCCGCCGCTGAGCCATTTGCGCGGTGAGCCAAGACGTTCAGCGCAGCGTGTGAGCGTTGGGCGGCGCAACATAGCGCGGGGTCGCCGGTTAGCCAAACCGACAATCCCGCACATCATTGATAGTCCACCGCCACGTCCTGTCCCTACGTCGAAAGGCATCACCCGACGAGCCCGGACCGCCCACACGAGCAGGCACGACCGAGGAACCCGCCAGCGATCACGCTGCCGCGTAGCTCGCCAAAAATAGGTTTTGCGCCCGCTCCACATCCCTCGGCGTACGCAACTGCACCTCCAGATCACCCGTCCCATGGTGACCGAGACCGGAGACATCCCGGGTGAATCCCGGGACAAGGTCGACGTCCTTCGGGTCAACCTTCAGGTAGACCAGCAGCTTGCTCCGCTGCGGCGGACAGAGGCAGGCGAAGTTTCGCAGCCGCTGGTACGCCCGGTACGTTTTGCGCTCGACGCGGTTCACACCGTCCCCGAGCCCGAGCAATGCCTCATCGACCGCGCTCTCCAGCTCAACCATCGACGCGTCCTGGATGCCGGCTGTCGCCCGGTCAACCGCCTGGCGGCGGGCTCGGCGTGCCGCCTGCATGCCGCCGCTCCCGGACGCCACGGTCTCAAGCCCGAGCAGGTCGCTCCCGAACAGTCGGTAGCGAACCAGGTCGATCGACCGCCGGTGCTCGTGCACGGCATGCACGTCGTAACGCGTGAAGTCGCCGGCGATACAGATCAGGCGAGGGCTGCTCCACAAGACCTGGGACGCGGCCATCATCCCGAGCCGGTCGAGGACCAGGTGCTCGAACTCGGCACGGTGGTCCATTAGCCACGCCAGGTAGAACAGGCCCTGGTTGATGACGCCGGCGTCGATGCCGCGCTTGTACTCGACGATGACCGGCGATCCGTTCTCGTCCAGCCCGAGCGAATCGATCCGGCCCTTGTGGACAGGCCCGGTGCCGTACTCGCTCGCCAGGAAACGGACGCCTAGCAGCGTCTCCATGTGCGCCTCGACGAGACCCTGTACATCTGCCTCGACCTCAGCAAGACGCGGCGCGACCTCGGTCATGCCGCTACCCGTCGTATCCGTGCGGAACAGTTTCAGGCCCGACACCTTCCCCTCCTCGGCTCGAAGATCACCAACGCCGATGAGGTGCGGGGATATTTCCGTGAAAGGTCACCAGAGGCGTGAAGGTAGTGCTTACGTATAGTCCACTCGGTGAGCGCTCGCGTCTCCCAGCCGTCGGGTGCTGAGCGGTCTGTGACCTCAGGAAACGCTGCCTGCGTCCCTCCCGGATTGCGAAAACACCGCTTCCTAGTTCTCAGGTGATCACGGGGTTTCTCGAGCTCATGTGTGCTGCATCCGCGCTAACGACACCTCTCCGCATAATGCCTCATGACGTCAGAGCGGGCCCCTCTACGGCAAGCGAGGCAACATAGCCCCAGATCGCCGGTTAGCCAAACCGGCGATAGAGCGGAGTATTGAGGTCACCGCGATGACGGGCGCATGCGACGTCCGTAGGCCCGGCACGGGCTACACGCCAAGACGAAAGAAATCAGCATGCACACGCAGATCGAAAAGACTCTGGGCCCTCGCTACAGCCCCGCTTGCATCCGCGCCACCTGGGACGGAACGGGGAGCGTGGAGGACGCCTCAAGGGCGCTTGGATTCTCACGGGCCAAGGGATACGACCTGATCCGCAACGGGCAGTTCCCGTGCCGTGTGCTACGCATCGGCCGTCAGACGCGTGTTGTCACGGCGTCCCTACTCCGGGTCCTCGAAAGCGGAGATCCGGAGTATAACGATGCCCGCGCCGGATGCCGCCCGACGCCCTAAGCCAGCTTCGACGAGGTTCCGCCAGGCTTCGGCGGGGCTTCGTCGTCTCGTGCGTGCTCTCACGTTACCCCGCTCGCGCACTGACTAGCCGAGAGACTCCCCTATGCGCTGAGGCATAGCACTGCCGGGAGCTGAGCGAACGTCGTGCCGTGGAGTAGGCGGCGTTACCACGCCCCGTGTCCTTGCTCCCGGCGCCCCAGAATCGGGGATTCCGACCACGCCAGTGCCTGCGCTGGATGTCGCGCTCTGTCGTAGCCCGCTCCGTGCAGGCGCCCCGTCGCAATGGTTGCCGACGGGGCTTGGCTGTATCGCCAGCTATCACACTGTCCCTATGAGGGGTGTGACTGCATAGGTCTGACGAGGCGGAAGACCCCGGGCCGCGTAGCGCTTGAGGCTGCGGACTATGTCGCGCCGGGTTTTGCCTTCCTTGCTGCGGCGTTCATAGTAGGCCCTTAGGGAGTACCGGAACGGGAATTGGTGGTAGCGGCTGACACAGTGCCGCCGTCACCGAACCCCTTCCGTCGTCGCCGTAGATGCTGGCGACGGAGGGATTCTGCCCCTTGCGTTTGCCGGTGGGGATGATCAGGTCGGCCTGAATCTGCGCGACGGACTCACCGCCCGCGCGGCGCCGTAGCACGGTGTGGAGCATGTCGTCGGTGATGACCGGTGGCCGGCCGCCGTGCTTGCCCTTGCGGGCCGCCGCGTCGAGTCCTTCGAGGGTCGACTCCCGGATGTTCTCCCGTTCGGTCTCCGCCATCGCCGCGAAGAACGCGAAGAGCAGCCGGCCTGGACCGCTGGGGTCGTACATCCCGGGCAGCGGTCCGGCGAGCATCTCCAGGACCAGGCCGTGGGCAGTGAGGTGGTCGGCGAGTGCGGTGAGTTCGGCGGCGTCGCGGCCCAGGCGCTTCATCTCGTACACGGTGAAGATGACCCGGCAGTGCGGGGCCTGGGCCCTGATCTGGCGGGCGAGGGCAAGCGCGGACGCGTACGCGGGTGCTGATCTTCTCGGAGAACACTTAGGTAACCTCTGATCAGAGCGCTCGATCCTGCATCTGGAGATCGGGCGCTCCTGCGTACGCGATCGACCATTCAAACGAAAAGCGGCAAAGTGCGTGCATCGGACATAAGTTACTCACTCATCACGTTGTCATACCCGAGTGGCAGAATCTGTCAGTAACACATCGACGTGTGACAGGTAGGTCCTCTATGGGCTACGAGATAGATTTCCTCCCCGTAGGGGATGAGTCGAGCGGTGGCGACGCCATCGCTCTTCGTTATGGCAACCTCCACGGTCCGCGCGAGCAGCAGACTGTGATGGTGATCGACGGCGGCTACCTCGACGACGGTGAAGCGCTCGTCCAGCACATCCGCGACTACTACAAGACGGGTGTCGTTGATCTTGTCGTTTCAACGCACCCGGACCGTGATCACATCAATGGGCTGCGGGTCGTCTTGGAGCAGATGACCGTCAATAAGCTCCTGATGCACCTACCTTGGAGCCATTCAGGTGACATGGCGCGGGCCAAGATGCTCCTGTCCTACAACGCACGATCACTGCGTACGGAGCTGAGGGATTCACTTCAGGGTGCGACCGACCTCGAAGAAATCGCCAAGGCGCAGGGCGTGCCCATCGAGGAACCGTTCCTCGGCTGGACAAGCGACGACGGCGTACTGCGTATCCTCGGCCCCACCGAGGACTACTACCGTGAGCTGCTGGCAGAGATCGTCGAGGCGAGCGCCTCTCTGGCGGCCAAGTCAAGCTGGGAAGAGACGCTCCGGAAGCTGCTTGCTGGGACGGTCTATGAAGACCTGGACATCGAGACGCTGGCGGAGAACGCCGAGACGACCGCCAAGAACAACACCAGCGCCATCTGCCTCCTGGAGGTCGACGGCAAGAAGCTGCTGTTCACGGGAGACGCAGGGATTCCGGCCCTCGGCCAAGCTCTCGATGTGCTAGAAGCCGACGGCTTCCAGCCTGGTGATCTGAGGTTCGTTCAGGTGCCTCACCACGGCAGCCGTCGCAACGTCAGTCCGTCGGTCCTCAACCGACTTCTTGGGCCCAAGGGGCAGTCCGCGAAGGTGGGGACAGCCTTCGCATCCGTCCCCAGGAAGAACCCGGAGCAAAAGCACCCATCCAAGAAGACGACGAACGCCTTCCTCCGGAGGGGTTACCCGGTCCATCTGACACAGGGGGTGTCGAAGTGCTCCTTCTTGAACGCGCCTGAACGTTCGGGGTACAGCACATCCATTCCCGAGCCGCTTCACACATCCGTGGAAGACAGCGGGGACGCGTAACGTGCTCTGGCTCGATGACTACGAGCGCCGGGCGCGTCTTGCGCCCGGCCTCCTTGCGCTGCTGTCGATCAATGTAGCTTTGGCAGTACTAGGGCTCAGCAAGGCGCCGGTGGTTGTATCCGTCGTTACGGCGCTCTCACTGGCCGGCGGTCCCGTCGCCCTGGCGGAAGTCGTGCGTCACCAAGGACGCAAGGCTCAGGAGACGCTCTGGGCGGCTTGGGGCGGCTCGCCGACCATCCAGAAACTCCGCCTGCGGGAAGAAGGGCAGAACACGCTGCAACGCGAGATCTGGCGGAAGGCCGTGTCATCTGTGACGGGTGTCGCCCTCCCGTCGCTCCGTAGCGAGAACGGAAACCCAGTGAGGGCCGACGAGGCGTTCGAGGTCGCCGTCGGTCAACTGCGCAACCTGACGCGAAATGCCGAGAAATTCCCTCTCATACACGCCGAGAACCGAAGCTACGGCTTCCAGCGGAACGTCTACGGCATCCGGTGGGTTGCACGAGCCATCGCGTTCGGAGTGGGACTCGGCGTCCTCGCGTACATGCTGTGGCTCGCCAGAATTGACCACCAACCTGCACTCACTCCGGTGAACATCCTCGCCCTAGTCGCCACTGGGGGATGTTTCGTGATGTGGTGGCTTCTTCCGTCGCCCGGGCGGCTACAGAGTGCGGCAGAACGGTACGCATACGAGCTGCTCCAAGCTGCGGTTGTGCTCGATGCTGAGCAGAACGCCGCTCCCGAAGCAGCTCAGCAGCAGCCCTAACAACCTCGTGCACGCCGACGGATCCTGCTGTCAAGCAGCCAGGTTGTGACCAGCATGAATGCATCTGCCGGGAAGCATCAATCTTATCGTGACGATGTCGTTAGCCCTCGTCAGTCGCATGGAGTCAGCAGTCACCTATGTTCGTAGAGTTCGATGCCGTCCCGTTCAGTCCGGCGGGTGATCAGCACGTGGTATGCGGTTCCACTCCCGCGGGGTTCGGCGCACCCGTCTACGTCGACGGCCCCGAGAGACAGCCGAGCGACGTCTCCCGGAGGCTGCTTGAACGGTACCCGCGGTTGCCGAAAGAGCTGAAGGCGGCCGACGAGCTCAAGGCTGCAGGGCTGCGCCCGTCGAACCTGTTCCGTCCTGACGCCTACGTGCTCGGGCCCCCACAACTGGTTGCCGTCCCGGGGGTGCTTACGGGCACCGGGCGTACGACGCCGGGATGGGACGAGACCGTGTACCCGCCGTCGCCTGTCTACCGCGCAGACACGGCCGTGCCGTTCTCGGCGCACCCTAACGCCGACGAAGCCCAAGCAGTGCGCCGTGAGGCGATCCGTTGGGCACAAGATGTCCTCGACGACCCCAGCACGGTCATTCTGGCAGTCAGCGCCATCGGTTCACCTGCTCCGGCCACCCCGCCTCTGGAGCGGGCAGTGCCCTACGAGATAGCACTCACCTCGACGAGCGGCCGCAAGAGATGGCATCAATTCATCAACCCTGGCTGGGATACGACTTACCTGGAGCGGCTCCGACTCGACAAGGGCGGCCTCGCGGTACTCGAATCCGCGCCCCGTTTCCGCGAGGTGGCTGACACGCTGCTGCGGCGGATCCAAGGCAAGCGCGTCGTCATCTACGGACGCAGCCTCCAGTACGCCGCGATCTACGCGGCGCTGGAGTACGCCTGGCTCGGGGATGGGCTCCCCCACGGGGCGCTGTGGCCGGGCACGGCGGACACTCTTGCGCAGTTGGAGCGCAGCCGCTGGGAGTGTGCACGCCTGCGCCACGGTGAGTTCGACAACGACTGGGATGCGGCGGAGGGACACTTCGCGCTACCGGTCGAGGAATCGGCTGCCGACGCGCTCTCCCGATGCCGAATGACTGCTGCTCTACTGCGCCGTATGGCAGATCCGGCCCTCCGCTACGCGGAGCTGAATGCCCGGGCGGAGCGCGCCGTGCGGGACGGTAAGAGCCACCGTCCCAGGTCCCAAGGTGGTCAGCGGCTAAGCCGCATCGCAGCCTCCCGCCATGCGGTGCTCGAGCGGAGCCAGGGGGCTTGCGAGAACCCGCGATGTCCTGATCCCCGCTACACCTCGGCCCTCGGTCGCAACGGCTCCTACCTGCTGGAAGTGGATCACATAGACGATCACGCCAAGGGTGGCGACGACCTTCCCAGGGCCATGATCGCTCTGTGCCCGAACTGTCACGCGCTGAAGACCCGTGGCAAGGTGGCCGACTCGTTCCGTGACCTCCTTCGCGCTACGGCGCTCGTCAGGCACCAGGAGTTGCTCACCAAGGCTCGTTGCAAGTGCCCTTCGCCAGCACCGGCTGGCCAACTGTGTTGTGCGCAGTCCTCAGCGGAGCTCGTTGAGGGCTTCTTCGAGTAGGTGAAACCGCACGCGTTCTTGTTCGAGTCGCACCTTGGAGCCGAACTCTCCGGACACCAGGATGTCGTAGGCATCGGCTTCGTCCGGTGAGAGCGTGCCGAGGTGCTGGTGGGTGGGGGTGTCCTCCTTCACCCACTGACCTCGGTGCTCCAGGAGAACATCCCGATTCATCAGGATGGACCGTGTGTGCGGGAAGGCCCGGCGCAGCCGGTCGAGGATGGCGAAGCCGTGGGTGTCCAGGTCGCCCCAGTAGACGAGGCGTGTGCCGTGCAGCCAAGTCAGAGCAGCTAGTTGGGTGACGGCGTAGCCTCCGCCGTGGATCACCATGCTGTGAGGTTGGTCGGGGAAAGCGAGGTAGGTGGTCTCGTTCTCGACGACGTACACAGTCGTGATGCCGGGCGGTGACGCGGTGAACTCGTCCGCGCGGACCGTGAGCTCGCGAAAGCCGGCCACTGACGCGCCGTCGAGGAGCCGAAACCGCAGGTAGACGGGCTTGCGCAGGAAGCGGAAGCGGGCGGCGAAGTCGGTGCGCACGACCTCGGAGTTGATGCGGTTCTCGGGCAGGCAGTGCTCCAGCAGGGTCGTCAGGATGGCACGGTGGTGTTCGATGAACTTGGTGTCAACGCCGGGCACGTCGAGCTGGCGCAGGTAGACGGCCGGGCCGCGGTAGTCGGTGATCCACCGGACCGTGGCCTGGAGGCGGGGCCAGTCGGCATCCCGCTGGACGACCTTCATCGGGTGCTCGGCCATCCACGCGGCCAGCGGGGGCAGGCTCTCGCGGGCGGCGGCCAGGAGGGACGTGTAGCGGGTGACCGTGTTGGTGACGCCGAGGAGTTGGAACAGGTCGTCGCGGTGGTCGATCCAGGCCCGGGCGGGGGCGTTGTTCACGCCGGCTAGGCGTCCGCCGAGCTTCCGGTACTCGATGCGCAGGTGCCGGTGTTTGTCGGGGGCCCATGAGGTGGCCCATGCGAGGACGTCGTCGTAGTGCTGGGTGATGTCGCCGGCCTTCGGACCGCGCAGGGGGATGGCGAGTGGGTCGAAGTCCGTACCGTCGGCGAGCTGGCTGAGGAACTCGCCGCGCTCCCAGCGTTTGCGCAGGCGGGCGGCGACGTCGCGGGGCGTGGTCCAGGTGGGGGTGGAGGTGGCCGCCATGTCAGTGGTCCTGTCCGGTGGCGGGCTGTCCGGCGGCCAGGGCGTGGGCGAGGCGTTCTCGGCGGTACTGGGCGATGGTCAGGGTGCGCAGGCGGGAGTGGTGTCCAGTGGGGTTGTCGACGAAGCCGACGGCGGACACGTACGGCTCGATGACGTGGATCTTCTGCAGCGGGGTGACGATGAGGAGCTGCAGGCCCAGGCGCTTGAAGAGGTCCAGGGCGAAGCGGGCGGATTCCTCGGAGCCGCGGCCGAAGGCTTCGTCGATGACCACGAAACGGAAGGTGCGGCTCCTGTTGGCGGTGGTGTCGAGCTTGAACTGGTAGGCGAGGGAGGCTGCCAGGATGGTGTAGGCGAGTTTCTCCTTCTGCCCGCCGGACTTGCCGCCGGAGTCGGAGTACACCTCGTACTCACTGTCGTCCTCGCGGCGGCGTTCGCTGGCGCTGAAGACGAACCAGTAGCGCACGTCGGTGACGCGCCTGGTCCAGGCTCGGTCGGCATCCGTGTGGCCTTCGCGGCCCTTGAAGCGTTCGATCAGGCGCTGGACCTGGTGGAACTTCTCTTCCGAGTACAGGTCGGAGTCGTCACCCGAGAGGACGTCGTCGGTGCAGGCGCGCAGTTCGGCGGTGAAGTCGCGGATCTCGGTGTTGGGGGTCTTCTCGGGCTGGAGCATGATGTAGCGGCCCGGGTTGTAGTCAATGTCGGCCAGCGACTCGTTGATGGTGGTGATCCGTTCGCCGATCTCATCGGCCCAGTTATTCAACTGCGCGTGGAATCCAGCGATTTCGCGGATGACGTTGGTCTTCAGGTAGGTGCGGAACTGCTCTTCGAAGCGCGGCAGGTCGTCGGCGACGAGCTGGCGGTGCAGGGCGCGGTAGCCGGCGGCGGAGGCGACGGAGTCGTCGAGCTCGTTGGTCTCGGCCGGGTAGTCGGTGCGGAAGGTGCGCATCTGGGAGGCGATCGCCTGGGCGAGGCGGGTCTGCTCCTTGCTCCACCGGTTCTTTCGCGCCGTCCCCTCCTCACGCAGCCGGGTCTCGGCGCGGGCGCACTCCTTGGCGGTGGCGCAGGTGAGTCGGGCTTCGTTCAGGCGTTGTTCGAGGGCGGGGAAGTGGGCCTGGGCGTCGGTGGCGGCCGGCTCGGCGAGGATGACGCGTGCTTCGTCGCAGGCGCGTTCGGCGGCGTCCCGTTCCCCGTCGATGCGGCCCCAGCTCTCGGTCGCGCTCGCGTAGGCCGCTTCCTGCTGCTTGATCTCAGCGGCGATCTTGTCCAGTTGGCGGGTGAGTTCGTTCAGGTCCTTGGAGTCGGCCTGCAGGCGCTGCTTCTCCTCGGTCAGCTCGGCAATGTGCCGCACGACGGAAGGCCAGTCGATCTCGCTGAACTCCCCCATGGCCGCCAGCCGGTCGAGGACCTTGTCGCGGCTGATGGCATCCTCGTGGGCGGCTTCCAGGCTGCGTTTCGTGTCGGCCGTCTCGCACTGGGCTGCATGGACTTTGCTGGCTTGGTCCAGGAGGGCGTCGATCTTTGCCTGGTTCGTCCAGCCGAGCACGTAGGTGCTGCGGTCGTCTATGCGGGTGGTGTCGTTCTTCTCGTGGCGGCCCCGCGTCCCCTTGATCAATCCCTTTGCAGTCATGGCGAGTTCGGCCTGCCGGAAGTCGTCCATGGTGGCCACGCAGGTGTGCGAGGCCCGGCGTTCGAGTTCGCCGGCCAGCCACTCGGCGAAGGGCGAGTCGCCGCGGATTTCGAGCTTGGTGAACAACGCGGTCGAAGGGGCCGGCTGGGTGCGCCGGGCCGGGGTGTGGTTGGGGACGCGGAAGTACACCAGCTTCGTGCCCAGGTGGTGGTCGTTGATCCACTCGGAGACGCGGGCGTACTGGCCTTGGGGGACGACGAGGGACAGTGCGAAGCCGCGCAGCAGCCGCTCGGCGGCGCCCGCCCAGGTCTGTTCTTCGTCGCGGACCTGGATGAGTTCGCCGACGAAGGGCAGCGTGCTCTCTTCGATGCCGAGTTCCTGGCACAGGAGGGTGCGAACCTGAAGCTGTTTGCGGGGGATGTTGCTGCGGCGGGAACGCAGGCTGACCAGGTCCTCATTGATGTCCTGGGCCTGCTGGTGAAGGCGATCGGCCTGAACGGCGAGCTTCTCCAGGGCCGCTCGCGTCTCCTTCTTGTCCGCGGCGACGTCGTGTTGGGCCCGGGAGATCTCCTCAAGGCGGTCGGTGAACTGGGCCTGATCACTGGCCGGAGCCAGTCCGGCCTGTTCCAGCAGGTGGGCGTGGTGGCGGGCGAGCCTTTCGCGCGCGATGCGCAGCCGCTCCGCCTCCTCGATCTGGCGTTCCAGTTCGCCAAGGCGCCCGCCGCCCAGGCCCTCACGCTCAAGTTCCCACCGGCGTTCCTGGCCGCGCAGCCGCTCCAGCTCCTCATGGGCAGCCTTCTTCTCACCCTCCAGACGCATCAGCGACCGTTCCAGCTCGGCGCGTTCTGCCTCGTGGAGAACCGCCGTACGCGCGGCCATGAAGTACCGCAGCGCAGCCTGCTCGGCATCGGCTTCCTCGATCCGGGCGGCCAGGCTCTCGTAGGTGTCGAAGTCCGCGAGCAGCGGGGTGAGGGCTTCGATCTGGGCTCGGGCCCGCTGCACGGAGTTGTAGGTGGTGGTCAGGGCGTCGAAGTGGCTGACGATGTTGTCGGTCATCGCGGCCGCATCGAACGGCTCGAGCATGTGGCTGCGTACGAAGTCGTCCAGGCTGCCCACCGACTTCATCGACACCGTCTGGTGGAAGAGCTCCAGGGCCTGCTCGGACTCGATGCCCATCCGGCGCCGTAGGTCCTTGCTGTAGGGCGGGAACGACTTGTGGACACGGACATCGCTAGCTTCGAGGCGCTTCTTCAGGGCTCGCACTTCGGTGCCGAAGTCCGCGAAGTCACCGGCCACGGACAGGGCCCGATCCGCGACCAGGAACAGCCGTTCGGGGCTGGTGGCGTTGGCGTCGGGCAGCCAGAACACCTGGCCCACCGTGACGGTCAATTCCAGCGCGGCGTTGTGGAACACGCCCAGGATGACCGAGTAGCTGCCGGGCTTGCGCAGCGCCACCGGCTTGGTGGCTCCGGTCTCTTCGTTGCGTTCGGACTTGTAGTGGCCCAGCACATAGGAACGCAGGCTGCGCTCGCCGCTCTCCGCTCCGGCAGCCCGGTTGTAGGCGATCTTGCGGGCGGGCATGAACAAGGTGGTGATCGCGTCCACCAAGGTGGACTTGCCGGAACCGATGTCCCCGGTCAGCAGCGCGTTGGCGCCGGCGAGGCCGAACGACCACACGTGCTTGTCGAACGTGCCCCAGTTGTAGACCTCCATGCGCTCCAGCCGAAACCCGGCCGCGGCGAAGGTGGCGGGAATGGGCGGGTCGGCAGGGCCAGACTGAACGGGGATCACTGCGTCTTCTCCTGAACGATGTGGGAGGCTGCGTACTGGGCCAGGTTGGTCTCGAAGTCGGCGAGCCACTGTCCGTCGACGAAGGCTTTGATGATCCGCTGCACCTCGAACAACTGCTCCTGTCCTCGGGCGCGGCGCAGGAACTGCAGTTCCACCATCTTGTTGATGTGGCCATCGATCTGGTCGACCAGGCGCGCCTCGTTACTGCCGGCCGGGAGGAACGTGCGGATCATCTCGACGATCTCGTCCCGGGTGATCATGAGGCGGGTGCCGTCGGCGCCGGCGTCGAACTCCGCGAGCCGCTTGCGCAGCAGCACGATCAGCAGGCTGACGGGGTAGGACAGTGAACGGCGCGGAATCAACCGCGGCGGCGCCATGCGAGGGTCCCGGACAGCGTCCTCGTCGTCGGGCATCGACTGCAGGAAGGCGTAGCCCTCCATTTCGTCGATCACCACGCGCAGCCCCATGACCTCGACGTAGTCCTTCACCCGAGCACTCAGGTGCACCAGCGCGTCCCAGGCCCGCTCGTGCTGGTCACGGAAGACCGGACCCTTCAGCAGCTGGTTGACCGGCAAGGAGAGGGTGTACGGCTGTGGGGCGGAAGTGGAAGGCGTCGTCATCGCCCCTCCTTCTTCTGGTCGGTGGCCCAGGCGATGCCGGGGTTGATGCGGGCGAAGGTAACGACGGGCACGGTGGCGACCTGCTGGACGTCGTCCTCGCCGATCCACGTGATCTCTTCTTGGCGGTGGTCGTCGAAGACCGTGGCGAACCCGTCGTCGGGCAGCGCGAAGTAGGCGACCAGTTCGGCGAGCCCCTGCTCCAGGGGGTGCTCACGCAGAGTCTCGGCCAAGGACACCTGCGTGCGCGCGCCGAGGGCGTCGTGGACGGCTGCCGTAAGCCGGGCGGGATCGACGTAGACCGCCTCGAACAGCGCGTCGGCGGCGAACTCCTCGTCCCCCGCTTCGATGCTGGTGCTGTCGATCGGTGTCTTGACCAGCGGCGTATACAGCGGCCGTTCCATCGGCAGAGCGATGGCCGGGGTCGCTGCGTCGATCTCGGCGACCAGATCCACGCCCGGCACGTCTCGCAGCGCCAGTGCGTGGGTCTCGATCGCGCGTACCAGCTCCAGGACACGGCGGTCTTCCGAGCGCACCTGGTCATCGAGGAATCGTCGTAGCTGATCCGACAGCTGTCGCACGGTGGCCTGGGTGCGCTCGGCGGCCTCCAGCCAGTCCCGGGGCATGCGTCGCATGCGCGGATCGGGTTCGTCGATGGCCTCCATCGCCTCGACCTCGGCAAGCAGCGTCTTGAGCTCGTCCTGACGGCTCGGCGCGAGCAGGAAGTCGTAGAACGCCTGGAAGGTCCGGCCCTGGTCCGACTCCGCGATGCTCTCGCGGCTGCCCAGCACCTCATCCAGCAGTTCGCCCTTGGCCCCGTCCCAAGCCGCGATCTTGCTGCGCAGATCGCGGTCCAGATCCCGGAAATTCGCCTCGACCTCACGGAAGTCGGCCAGAAGCCCATGCGCCGTATCGGTCACCTGCTGATATCGGTCCCGCAGCGCCGCGCTGTCCAGAACGTCCACCTCTCCGGCCTCAACTCGCTCGATCTCCAGGTCGATTTCGTGACGGCGCCGCGCGAGTTCAGCCAGCCGCGCCTCCGGATCGGTTTCCGTCCCGAACGTCATCTGCCGCAAGAGATCGAAGATCGTATTCAGGCGCGACTCCGTACCGACGAACGAACGCTCCTCAAGTGACCTGATCCACGAGATGGCCTTCTCGACCGCGGCCGTGGCGTCATAGTGCGGCTCGTCCGAATCCGGCGGGTAATACTTGCGCAGCCAGCCGTTCCCCGGCGCCGCCCAGTCGTCCAGATACGCCTTGGCGGACTGGGGAAACGTCCCGTGCCCCAGCCGCTCATTGAGCGCGAACAACTCGTCATCCAGCCGCTCGACAAGTTCCACACCAGCAACCGAGCGCGCCCCCTGCTCGACGAACACCTTGTTGAGGAAGCTCAGCATCAACGCCGCATTGTTGGCCGTCAGCAGCCGCCACGCTGCGCTCTGCTTGCGCAACGCAACCAACCGGTCGTAGTCCAATTCCATGCGTCCTGCTCTCTCACGACCCCTGCGGATGACGGCATCCCCCGCCCTCAGCGAATCCGCAGGCTCTGTCGGCGCCCACGCTCGCGCAAGCCGACACGGGCATTTCGCGTCGGCCATTAGGAACCGTAGAGGCCACCACTGACAACGGAGGCCGGCTCGGTAAGCGGCAGCACATGCCACGACGGCCTCGGGGAAGAAATCAGCAGGTGAGAGCTAGATACATCACAAACTCTGCGCCCTTACTGGCAATCTTTTCGAACAAATACCCGAGCACCGCACCGCGCCTCGCCCTTCCAGGAGTACGGCGCCCTACCGGCATCGGTCCGGTCACAAGCGTCAGCGTTCAGCACCTGCACGCCGTTCGTCCGACATCAGGCCGCCGCGTCGAACCACCGGCCGTTCAGCTCGCCACGCCCTCACGCTCAGGCGGCCACGCCGCGCCGCTCACAAGGAGCGAGCCAGGGTGCATCCACACCGAAGAAGCCCCTTGACCTTCAGCTATTGCCACGATTGCTTGCCAGCACAGAACTGCAAAAAGGGACGGAGTAAGCCCCGCCATCCACCGCCCTGCAGGCCAGTACAGAAGACAGGGGCCCCGCCGGAACCATCCGACGGGGGCCTCATCTGTCACGGACTTCCAGAGCACAGAGGCCCGTCAGGCTTTTTCGGGCGCCCCACCGCGCTTCTCTCCGCGGAGTGGCCATACAGGACGTTCTGATCAGGCTTCTGGATTACGGACCCCACCCAATGTGTGCGATTGCAAACAAGCGTGCCAGCGAAAGCGTCGCAGAAACACGGACTGCATGACGCGCCAACCGCATCGTGCACGCCGACGCAGATGACTACACGACGAAGCCTCACCGGATCGCTCCGGTGAGGCTTCGTCGTCCCACGACTCCGGGAAGAGCCCCCGTCGCGATGGCTCCCGGTGGAGCTTCGCGGCTCGCCCGCTCTCACGGACGCCCCTATAACAGGGGGACGCTGGATACCGTCCTGACCAGGTTGAAGACCTCGCGGGCGGCATATCGCTTGAGGCATCGGATGATCTCGCGCCGGGTCTTGCCCTCCTGGGTGCGGCGTTCGTAGTACGCCTGGGTGCGCGGGTCGTGGCGCAGGCGGGTGAAGACGATGCGGTGCAGGGCGGCGTTGGCCTGGCGGTCGCCGCCGTAGTTGAGCCGGCGCGTGCTCCGCCGGCCCGACGAATACTCGACGGGGCTGACTCCGCAAAGGGCAGCAAAGGATGCCTCAGTGTTCAGCCGCTCGGGGTTGTCTCCCATGGTGATCAGCAAGGTGACTGCGCTGTCCGGGCCGATGCCCACCGGTACGAGCAGCTGTGGGGCATGCTGTTCGACGAGCTGGGTCAGGCGTTGGTTCAGCTCATTGATCTGTGCGGTGAGCTGTTCGATGCGCTGGGCGAGCATGCTCAGGACCATGTTGGTGGCCTGGGTCACTGCGTCCTCGTCTCCCTCGCCATCGGATGGGCCGAGGCGCGCGCAGGTGCGGAACAGTTCGGCGTTGCCGAGGCTGGTCAGCCGTTCCCGCAGGGCGGGGTCGGCGATGACCAGGACGGACTTGAGCTGGTTGATCGCCTGGGTGCGGGCCTTGACCGCGGAGTCCTTGGCGAGCTTGTAGATCCGGGCGCTGTGCACCGGACCGTCGCCGGATTTCGCCCGGGCCCGGGCGCGACCGCTGAGCACGGCTCGCGCTGCGGCCTGCGCATCGAGCGGGTCCGACTTGCCGAGCAGACGGCGGGCCGACCGGTCGGGCCGGTTCACTTCGAACACCTGAATCTGCTGGGCCAGCAGGTAGCGGGACAGGCCCGCGCCGAAGGTGCCGGTGCCCTCCACACCGGCCCGGCGCACCGTCCCCCGCTTGCGGGCCCACACGAGAAGCTGTCGATAGCCGGCCGTCGTTGCCGGAAAGGACTCGGTTCCCAGGACCTTCCCGAGCGGGGAGATCACGGCGGCGACATGCACCTCGCCGTGCGTGTCCACGCCCAGAACGCCCTCGCGCCGAACGGGAGGATCCGTACTGGAGGAAGTATCGCGCTGTCTGGTCGTCATGATGGTTCGCCTCCCGCTGTGTGAGGTGCAGGGTGGATGGCACCGGCCCGCTCGGGCGGTCTGAACCGTGATGGCGCCTGAAACTCGGCAAGGCCCCTATAGGGACACACCCTGTGGCTCGGTGGCAGGCAGCATTCCGCAACGGCAGTCGACAGGTCCGTGACTGGACACTTCGGTCATAGATCTCATGAGTCAGACCCCCGTGCGGGACGGCACTGCGTAACCGTCCCATTGATCTCGGCACAACGGCATGACTCGATCACTGTCGGATGGCTTCTTCCGAACCGGTGCTCAACCTGGCCTGGGCAGGCTGACGATGGTTTGGCTAGTCGCCCATTAGTGACCGGCATTGACGGCCAGTCATTGCCGCTGCCTTACCGGCTGTCCTTCGTCGGCCACGGCACGAACGCAGGGCAGTCCTGAACGGTCCATGGTCGCAGCGAACTCGTCCGGTGAAGCCAGCCGGCAGTCGAATTCGGCGTTGCGGCAGCTGGCCGCAGGAGGCGTGGCGACTGGGTGGCGCGCTGAGGACACGGGCCGAGGCCGCTCTGGCGTCGCGGCTGGGGATGATGCCCAAGGCGCCGCCCCGGCGACGACCGAGGCGATCAGGCGGTGCGACGGCTGGTGCCGTCTCGTAGGCTGCGGGCCATGAGCGATATCCCCACTGCGACGCCCTCGGAAGCGTTCGAACTGCTGCTGGCCGGTAACCAGCGCTTCGTCACCAACGCCCCCGAGCACCCGAACCAGGACGCCACCCGCCGCGCCGAGATCGCCCCGGGCCAGCAGCCCTTCGCCGTGCTGTTCGGGTGTTCCGACTCCCGGCTGGCCGCCGAGATCATCTTCGACCGCGGCCTGGGCGACCTGTTCGTGGTGCGCACCGCCGGCCACGTGGTGGGGGCGGAAGTGCTGGGCAGCATCGAGTACGGCGTTGACGTGCTGGGCTGCCCGCTGGTGGTGGTGCTCGGCCATGACTCGTGCGGGGCGGTCGGCGCGGCGTGCGCCGCGCTGGAGGACGGCATGGCCCCGGCCGGCTACATCCGGGATGTGGTCGAGCGGGTGACCCCCAGCGTGCTGGCGGCGCGAGCCGCCGGACGGGTGGAGCCACAGGAGGTCCTCGCCGAGCACGTAAGGCACACTGTCGACCTGCTGCTGGACCGCTCTCGCGTCCTCGCCGAGAAGGTGGCCGCCGGCCAGGCCGCCGTGGTGGGCCTGTGCTACCGGCTGGCCGACGGCAGCGCGCAGCTCGTTGCGGCCCGCGGCCTCGACACGCACGTCGCCACCGCGCCCTGACCACCCCGGCCGCGGCTGCCCCGAGAATGTGCCGCGGCTGGAAGGGACTCCACGGGCGCCATCAGGGTTGGTCGCGCCGACGGGAACACCGAGCGGCGTGGGTGCTGGTCACACCGTGGGCCGGGGCCCGGCGGCGCGGCGCAGCCGGTTGGCGATCGCCAGTCCCAGCCCCTCCTCCGTCGGCAAGGACGCGATGATGAGGTCGCACCCTCGCTGGTCGAGTTCGCGCAGGAATCCGTACAGCCCGCGCGCGTAGGCAGCCGTCGCGGCGGGAAGGGCCACCACGGCGTGCACCTTCACGGAGGCGTTGGTGAGGGAGGGCGGAAGGAAGACGCCGACCTGGTGGCCCAGCTCTTGGGCGAGCTCCGCTTCGGCGACGACCTTCTCCGGTTCGACGAGGACGACCCGCGCCCGGGGCGCGTAGTGCGACGGATGCTGGCCCGGCACGCGGACCTGGCTCGTCGAAGGGACCGTGATCGGGCACTTCAGCACCGCTTCGAGGTCCTCGCGGGTCACCCCGCCGGGCCGCAGGATGCTCGGGATGTCGCCCGTGGCGTCCACGATGGTCGACTCGACACCCACCTCGCAGGGGCCGCCGTCCAGCACGAAGTCGACGGCATCACCGAGCTCCGCCCGGACGTGGTCCGCGGTGGTGGGGCTGACCGAGCCGAAGCGGTTGGCGGACGGAGCGGTGACACCGCCACCGAAGGCCGACAGCAGCGCCAGTGCCACGGGGTGGTCGGGGACGCGCACGGCCACCGTCTCCAATCCGCCGGTCGCTTCGAGCGGCACCCGTCGGCCGCGCCGCAGGACCAGCGTCAGCGGTCCCGGCCAGAAGTGCTCGGCCAGCAGGCGCGCGGTGGCGGGCACCTCCTGGACCCAATCGTCCAGGTGCTCCGCGCCGCCGATGTGGACGATCAGCGGATGGGACGGCGGGCGCCCTTTGACCCGGAAGATACGGGCAACGGCGACGGGATCTTCGGCGTTGGCGCCCAGACCGTAGACGGTTTCGGTCGGGAGGGCCACCAGGCCGCCGGTGCGCAGTACCTCGACTGCCTTCTCGATATCGGGGGTTCTTGCCATCACTCGAGCAATTCTCCCACCGCGCCCTCCGCGACGTGCCTATCACCGATCGCCGATCCGGACCGGCCGTCCTGGCGGCCATTCACCAGCTGCAGGGGCACCGACGAAGCCGCCTGATCTGCGACGTCCCTTGGCCGGTTACCGGGCCGGTGACGGCCATGGGACGTCTGCCATGGCCCCGGCGCGACAGCAGGAAGCAAGCCGGGGACCTCGGAGCGCCGGTACACACGCTCCGCCCAACGTTGCCCGGACCGATCGGTCACCCGAGTGTCAACCGGCCGCGTCACCCTCTCCTCCTGGTCAGCGTCGTCAGCCCGGGCGGCCGGCCGTGTCTCGGAGGGCATCGTCGGCCGGCATCACCGCCGCCATCACCCGTTTTCCGACCGGCTCGCGGTGCACCTCGAAGTGCGAGCAGACGGCCATGACCAGCTCCAGCCCGTGCTGACTCACCCGGCCCGGATCCGGCGCATGCACCACCGGGAGGTGCGCCAGGAGGTGTCCACGGCCTGACACCGCGGCGGACTGTCCGCCCACCGACCCGGGTAGCTCTTATTGCGATTAACATGCAACAGCTAATGATCATCAATAAGGGTGTGAGGTCCATGACGGTCCGACGGATACGGACGGCCGCCGCGGCGGCGATGCTCACGGGTGTCGCCGCCTGCTCGGCCCCCGGCAACGGCACGGAAGGCGGCGAGGCGGCCGACTCCGTCGTGATCGGCGTGGCTTCCGAGCCGGACACGCTCAGTCCGCTGCTCGGTTACGGCAAGGACGGCAACTCGAAGATTTTCGACGGTCTGCTGGCCCGGGACGCCGGCTTGAAGTTGAGACCGGCGCTGGCGAAAGCCCTGCCCGAGGTCACCGCCGACGGCCTCACCTACACCTACACCCTGCGCGACGGCGTGAAGTTCTCCGACGGCAAGCCGCTGTCTTCCGCCGACGTCGTCTTCACGTACGACACGATCCTCGACGCGAAGACCAACAACACCAACCGCAGCGAACTGGACGCCATCGAGGACGTGCGGGCAGCGGGTGACGACAAGGTGGTCTTCACCCTCAAGTACCCGTACGCCCCCTTCGCCGGGCGTACGGTGCTGCCCATCGTCCCCGAACACGTCGCGGGCAGGCAGGACCCCAACACCGGCTCCTTCAACACCAAGCCGATCGGCACCGGCCCCTATCTGCTCGCCTCCTGGAGCGAGGGCGAGAAGCTCACCTTCAAGGCCAACCCCAACTACTGGGGCGGTGCACCGAAGGTGAAGAAGGTGACTATGGCGATCATCCAGGACGACGACGTGCGGGCCACCCGGCTGCGGTCCGGCGACCTCGACGGCGCGATCCTGCCGCCCAACCTCGCCGCCACCTTCAAGAACGACAAGGCGAAGAAGACGTACGACGCGAAGACGTACGACTTCCGCACGGTCACCCTTCCTCAGGAGAACAAGGTCACCGGCGACCGCGCCATCCGCCAGGCCCTGGACGCGGCCGTGGACCGGCAGGCCATGGTCGACAAGATCCTCGACGGCGCCGGGCGCCCGGCGTACGGGCCGCTGCCGGTCGACGACCCCTGGTTCGCCAAGGGCATCGAGCGCAAGCAGGACCTCACCAAGGCCAGGCGCGTCCTGGATGAGGCGGGCTGGAAGAGCGGGGAGGGCGGCATCCGTGCCAAGGACGGGCAGCGGGCCTCGTTCGCCCTCCTCTACCCCTCCGGTGACAAGGTCCGCCAGGACCACGCCCTCGCCTACGCCTCCGATGCCAAGAAGGCCGGTATCGAGGTGAAGGTGGAGAGCGCCACCTGGGAGGTGATCGAGCCGCGGATGAAGACGGACGCGGTCCTGGCCGGCTTCGGCAGCAGCGGCGACCCGGACTACGGCCTCTACACGCTGCTGCACTCCTCCCTTGCCGGCGACGGATTCAACAACATGGCCCGCTATGACGACCCGGTCGTGGACAAGGCTCTCGACACCGGCCGCCACAGCTCGGACACGACGGCCCGCAAGGCCGCCTACGACAGCCTGCAGCGCGAACTGGTGAAGAACCCCGGCTACACCTTCCTCACCCACATCGACCACGTGTACGTCCTCGCCGACCGCTGGGAGGGCCTGACCACGCAGGTCGAGCCGCACGAACACGGCTTCGCCTCCGGCCCGTGGTGGAACCTCGAAGCCTGGCAGCCGAAGAAGTGAGGGTCTCCCTTCCCTGGGGAGCGATGGCACGACTGGCGGGGCGGCGGCTGCTGTTTGCCGTCCCGATCCTGCTCGTCGTGACCTTCGGTGTCTTCGCGATCGCCGCCGCCTCCCCCTTCGACCCTGTCAAGGCATACGCCGGCACGGCCGCCCTCGGCGCCGACGCCGAAACGCTGGAGCGGCTGCGCGAGAACCTGGGCGTGGACCAGCCGTTCATCTCCCGCTGGTGGCACTGGCTGACCGCGGCCCTCACGGGCGACCTCGGCCAGTCCAGCGTGCTGAGACAGCCGGTGGCCGACGTCATCGGCGAACGCCTCGTGTGGTCCTCGCTGTTGTGCGCGGTCGCGTTCGTGGTGGCCGTGCTGGCGGGCACGGTGCTGGGTGTGCTGGCCGCCCGCCGTCCCGGATCCGCGCTCGACCGGATGATCACCTCGGTGGCTTACTCGCTGGAGGCGGCGCCGGTCTTCTGGCTGGCCCTCCTGGCCGTCTGGCTGTTCGCCCTCCAACTCGGAGTGCTCCCGGCCGGCGGTCTGACCGACACCGCGAGCGAGCAGGTCACAGCCCATCAGGTAGCCGGTCACCTCGTGCTGCCGGCCGGGGTGCTCGCCGTCTCCCAGCTGCCCTGGTTCACCCTGTACGTCCGTCAGGGCGTCGGTGATGCGCTCACCGAGGACCCTGTACGCGGTGCCCGCGCACGGGGGTTGAGCGAGCGAACGGTCCTGCTCGGCCATGCCCTGCGTTCCGGCCTGCTGCCGGTCCTCACCCTGGTCGGCTCCCGGGTGCCCGAACTCATCACCGGTGCCCTGCTGGTGGAGAGCGTCTTCAGCTGGCCGGGCATCGCGGCGGCCACCGTGGAGGCGGCCACCGCCGTCGACTTCCCGCTGCTCGCCGCGCTCACCACGCTCGCCACCGCCGCGGTGCTCATCGGCAACCTCCTCGCCGACCTGCTCTACGGCCTGTTCGACCCGAGGGTGAAGTTCAGTGACATGTGAACCCACGACCACGGCGGATCCCGGCTGGCGGTCCTACGGCGCCAGCCGCCGCTCCACTCGGGCGGTACGCGTACGCGTCTCCGTCGCCCTCGTGGCCGCGATCGTGCTGGCCGTACTCCTCGTCCCGCCCCTGGTCCACCTCGACCAGCAGGCCGTCGACCTGTCCTCGAAACTACTGCCGCCGAGTTGGTCGCACCCCTTCGGCACCGACGATCTCGGCCGGGATCTGCTCCTGCGCTGTGTCTACGGTATGCGCGTGTCCCTCCTGGTCGGGGTGGCGGCAGCGCTCACGGCGACGGTGATCGGCACGGCCGTCGGGGGGATTGCCGGAGCGCTGGGCGGCTGGGCCGACCGCGGTCTCATGCGGGTCGTCGACACGTTCTCCTCCGTACCGCACCTGCTGCTGGGCATCTTCATCGTGGCCATGTTCCGGCCCGGGGTGTGGCCGGTGGTCGTGTCGGTGGCACTCACCCACTGGCTGTCCACCGCCCGGATCGTCCGCGCCGAGGTGCTGTCCCTGCGCGCCCGCCCTTACATCGACGCAGCCGTCTCCGGTGGCGCCTCCCGGTGGCGGGTGGCGGTACGGCATCTGCTGCCCGCCGTGCTGCCCCAGGCTGCACTGGCCGCCGTCCTGATGGTGCCGCACGCCATGTGGCACGAGTCCGCGCTGTCCTTCCTCGGCCTCGGCCTGCCCACCCACATGGCCAGCCTGGGCAACCTCATCCAGGGCGCGCGGGGCTCGCTGCTCGCCGGGCAGTGGTGGCCCACCCTCTTCCCCGGCCTGTTCATCATCATCCCCACGCTCGCCATCGCCGGGCTGGCCGGAGCCTGGCGGGAACGGATCAACCCCCGCCGCCGATCGGAGCTGATGCTGTGACCGCCCGAACCCCGGTCCTCTCGGTACGCGGGCTGTCCGTGCGCTTCCTCATGCCGGGCGGACGGCGGATCGCCGCCGTCACCGACGCGCACTTCGACGTGGCGGCCGGCGAGTGTCTCGCCCTGATCGGCGAGAGCGGCTGCGGCAAGTCGGTCCTCGCCTCCGCCCTGCTCGGTCTGCTGCCCGCCAACGCCCAGGCCGCGGGCCAGGCCCGCCTCGGCGACCTGGACCTGCTCGCCGCCGACGAACGCACGCTGGCGCGGACAGTACGGGGCCGCCTGATCGGCCTCGTCCCGCAGAGCCCCGCCGCGCACCTCACGCCCGTGCGCACCGTCCGCTCCCAACTGGAGGAAACCGTGGCCGCGTTGACCGGCGGGCGAGGGCGGGCAGCGGTACGATCCGCGGCCGAGGCAGCCGCAGAACGTGCCGCCTTTCCTGCCGGCCACCTCGACCGCCATCCGCACGAACTCTCCGGCGGCCTGGCCCAGCGCGCCGCCACCGCCCTCGCCCTCGTCGGCGACGCACCCCTGCTCGTGGCCGACGAACCCACCACCGGCCTCGACCGCGACCTGGTCGACCACACCGTGGACGAACTGCGCCGCCACGCCGACACCGGCCATCGGGGCCTGCTCGTGATCACCCACGACCTGGCTGCCGCCGAGCGCATCGCCGATCGCGTGGCCGTGATGTACGCGGGCCGTATCGTCGAACTAGTCGACGCGAAAGCCTTCTTCGGCACGCCGGGCCCCCGCCACCCCTACAGCCGGGGTCTCCTCCAGGCCCTCCCCCACCGCGCCTTCACCCCGATCCCCGGCATGCCGCCCGAACTCGGCAATCTTCCCGACGGCTGCGCCTTCGCCCCACGCTGCGCGCGGGCCACCCACGCCTGCACCGCACTGCCCCAGCAGGCCGACGGCATCGCCTGCCACCACCCGCACGTACCGGAGGACCTCCGTGCTTGAACTGCACGACATCACCGCCGGATACGGCAGAGGAGCCCCCGTCGTCCGCAACGCCACCCTGGCCCTCGCCCCCGGCGAGAGCGTCGGCCTGCTGGGGCCCAGCGGCTGCGGCAAGTCCACCCTGGCCCGGGTCGCGGCTCTGCTCCACCGCCCTGAGGCCGGCACCGTAACCCTCGACGGTGATCCCGTACGCGGCTGGCGCTACCGCGCCCCACGCACCCAGCGCACCGCCATCGGCGTGGTCTTCCAGCAGCCCCGTCTCTCCTGCGACCCCCGGCTGCGGCTCACCGACCTGATCGCCGAGCCCCTGCGCGCCACTGGCCGCCGCGACGAAATACCAGAGCGCCTGGCCGAGTTGGCCCCGGCCGTCGGCCTCACACCCGACCTTATGGACCGCCGTCCCCACGAGGTCAGCGACGGCCAGCTCCAACGCGCCTGCCTCGCCCGCGCTCTCGTCCTGCGTCCGCGCTGGCTGATCTGCGACGAGGTGACCGCGATGCTGGATGCCTCCACCGCCGCCGCGCTGGTGGCAGCCGTCGAGGAGTACCGCACCGCCACCGGCGCCGGACTCCTGGCCGTCGGCCATGACCAGGTGCTCCTGGACCGCTGGTGCGACCGCACCGTCCACTGGAAGAAACTGACCGTCGCAGTCCATGAGTAAACGGATGCAGTCCACGACCATCAAGCGCGGCGTCGCGCAGGACGCAGACCGCCTCACCAGCCTGATCCAGACTCCGGCGCCTGCCGGGGACCATACGCCTCGATCATCTCCGGCTACCGGGTCCCCCGTTATGTTTTCCGCGGTCCTGCAAGAGGATCGCTGGCCTCCGGGCCCGGCATGGCTGTTCCCCCCTGTCGAGGGCATGACCTGGGGGGTGGTGCCACCGGGCCCGAGAGGCGCCGTTGGAGACGCTGATGAGAGGTCTGACTACCGCCCGGCCGAGCGCAACGCCCGGCCTTTCGCAGGCGGCAGGTCTGCATAACGTGGATGCGCGCACGACGCCAACGCCCCGGCCAGCACCGCACAACCCCGCATCGGAGGACGGCTTGAACGACAGCGACGAGATAGGCGTCTTCCTGGGCCTGGACGTCGGCAAGAGCCACCACCACGGCCACGGACTCACCCCGGGCGGCAAGAAGGTCTTCGACAAGCAGCTGCCGAACACCGAGCCGAAACTGCGGGACGTCTTCGAGAAGCTGAAGACCAAGTTCGGCACCGTCCTGGTGATCGTGGACCAGCCCGCCTCGATCGGCGCCCTGCCGCTGACGGTGGCCCGGGATGCCGGCTGCAAGGTCGCCTACCTGCCCGGCCTGTCGATGCGGCGGATCGCCGACCTCTACCCGGGCGAGGCGAAGACCGACGCCCGCGACGCGGCCGTGATCGCCGACGCGGCCCGCACCATGCCGCACACCCTGCGCTCGCTGGAACTCACCGACGAGATCACCGCTGAACTCACGGTCCTCGTCGGCTTCGACCAGGACCTGGCCGCCGAGGCCACCCGCACCAGCAACAGGATCCGCGGCCTGCTCACCCAGTTCCACCCGTCCCTGGAACGAGTCCTCGGCCCCCGGCTCGACCACCAGGCCGTCACCTGGCTCCTCGAACGCTACGGATCCCCAGCCGCCCTGCGAAAAGCCGGCCGCCGCAAACTCGTCGAGGTGATCCGCCCCAAGGCCCCGCGCATGGCCACGCGGCTGATCGACGACGTCTTCGACGCCCTCGACGAGCAGACCGTCGTCGTCCCGGGCACCGGCACCCTCGACATCGTCATTCCCTCCCTGGCCCGCTCCCTCAGCGCCGTCCACGAACAACGCCGGGCCACAGAAGCCCAGATCACAGCCCTGCTGGAGGCACACCCTCTTTCCAAGGTCCTGACGTCGCTGCCCGGCGTCGGCGTCAGGACCGCCGCCACCCTGCTGGTCACCGTCGGCGACGGCACCAGCTTCCCCACCGCCGCCCACCTGGCCTCCTACGCCGGCCTTGCGCCGACCACGAAGTCGTCCGGGACCTCGATCCACGGCGAACACGCACCCCGCGGCGGCAACCGCGTCCTGAAACGCGCGATGTTCCTCTCCGCGTTCGCCGCGCTGCACGACCCCGCCTCCCGCACCTACTACGACCGATGCCGGGCCCGCGGAAAGACCCACACCCAGGCACTTCTCCGCCTGGCCCGACAACGGGTCAACGTGCTGTTCGCGATGCTCCGCGACGGCACCTTCTACGAACCCAGAACCCCACGCCTCGCTTGACGAAAGACATAGAGGCACCCCCCGACTACATCGCCAGACACCGGGCTTTCGTGGCCGTCGATACGGCCGAACGCCCTCAGGGCTTCTACGCCCTGCTGGAACAGCCCCCGGAGCTGGGCGTTCATGGCCGACGACGTTCAGGGCAGGGGCGTCGGCCGGCTCCTCATCGAGCACACTATCCGCCAGGCCCGGGCCGCCGGCCTGACCGAGGTGCGGGTGGTCTCCCGTCCCCCGCCGAGGAGTTCTACCGACGCCTGGGCGCTGAGCGAGTGGGAACCGTTGCCCCCTCACCACCGAAGGTCCCTTGGGAACGGCCCGAGCTGCGGTTCACCACCGCCTGAGCCCGCACCACAGCCCCCCGCGCCGGCCTCTGTAACAGGAAGGCTCCCGCAGGCATCGGGCCTGCGGGAGCCTTCCCTTGTACCGCCTGCTCCGTGAAGGGTGAGAAGACGATCACGAGCAGGACGTCTGTGCGGCGCGGCTACGGCATCACGGCTTGAGCAGCAGGCTGTCGCCGCGCTCCTTGGCGGCGGCGTAGCGCTTGGCCACGTCCTGCCAGTTGACGACGGCCCACATCGCGTCGATGAAGTCGACCTTCTGGTTCTTGTACTGGAGGTAGAAGGCGTGCTCCCAGGCGTCGAAGACCAGGATCGGGGTGGAGCCCTGGCCGACGTTGCCCTGGTGGTCGTAGACCTGCTCGACGATCAGCCGGCCGCTCAGCGGCTCGTACGCCAGGACGCCCCAGCCGGAGCCCTGTGTGGTGGCGGCGGCTTTGGTCAGCTGGGCCTTGAAGCCGGCGAAGGAACCGAAGGACTCGGTGATCGCGTCCGCCAGGTCGCCGACGCCGTCCTGGGCCAGCGGCTCGCCGCCGCCGTCCTTCGGGCCGGTCATGTTCTGCCAGTAGATGCTGTGCAGGATGTGGCCGGACAGGTGGAAGGCCAGGTTCTTCTCCAGGCCGTTGATCGAGCTCCACGACTCCTTGTCCCGTGCCTCGGCCAGCTGCTCCAGGGTGTCGTTCGCACCCTTCACGTACGCCGCGTGGTGCTTGTCGTGGTGCAGCTCGATGATCTCCGGGCTGATGACCGGGGCGAGCGCCGAGTAGTCGTACGGAAGTTCCGGGAGCGTGTAAAGCGCCATGTCCAACGTCCTCCGACGTTATTGCGAATCGTATGCAGGTGCACGCTAGCAGTAAGAACGGTACCTTGCGATCAGGCGTTGGACCTAGGACCCCCTCCCCCATGTCGCGCCGCCGGCCGGGGGCTGGCAGTCCGCGATCCGGACTTCTCGGCGGCGGCAAGGAAGGCAGACACGTGACCATGACCCCGCCGTCAGCACAGCACGGCGCGGCGACACCGGACCACTCGGTACTGCTGCGACGCCACGGCCTGCGCTGCACCGCGAGCAGGCTGTGCACCTTGAGGCTGCTGTCCGCGTCCGGGCAGCATGTGTCCACCGCCGAAGTCTGCGCTCAACTGCAGGAGATGGGTCTGCCGTTCGATCAGGCGACCGTCTATCGGACCCTGGAGATCTTCACGGAGGTGGGCCTGGCGCACGCCGTGCTCGGCCCGGGCCCCAAGCGCTACGGCGTCAGTTCCGTCCCGCACCATCACGTCGTGTGTGAGGAGTGTGGCCGCGTACAGGATGTCGCGATCGCTCAGATGAGTGAAGCCGTGGAACGGATCACCGAACTGACCGGACTGCATGCCGGTGCAGGAGGCTCGCTGCTGCTGTACGGCCGGTGTTCGCGATGCAGCACGTAAGTGAGTTTCCGTCACGGGTGCGGGACGCCGCCGTCGGAACGGACGCTGTCAAGGCATGACGACGTCCCGCACCCGGCCGATGGCGGGGTACCGCTTCAGCACCCCAGCCGGCCGACCTTCATCGAATCTAGCCGTTATTGCGAGTCATTCGCAATAAGCTCTCACCCGTCGCCCTCCAGGTTGCCCTCCGTCTCCAGGTACACCTGCCGCAGTTCGTCCAGGACCGCCGGGTCGGGCTTCGCCCACATCCCTCGCGACTCCGCCTCCAGCAGCCGCTCCGCGATGCCGTGCAGGGCCCAGGGGTTCGCCTGCTGAAGGAACTCCCGGTTGACCGGGTCCATGACGTAGGTCTCGGTGAGCTTGTCGTACATCCAGTCGGCGACCACTCCGGTCGTGGCGTCATAGCCGAACAAGTAGTCGACCGTCGCGGCGAGTTCGAAGGCGCCCTTGTAGCCGTGGCGGCGCATGGCCTCGATCCACTTCGGGTTGACGACGCGGGCGCGGAAGACGCGGGAAGTCTCCTCCACCAGCGTGCGGGTGCGGACCGTCTCGGGGCGGGTGGAGTCCCCGATGTACGCCTCGGGGGCCGTGCCGCGCAGGGCGCGGACGGTGGCGACCATGCCGCCGTGGTACTGGAAGTAGTCGTCGGAGTCGGCGATGTCGTGCTCGCGGGTGTCGGTGTTCTTGGCAGCGACCGCGATCCGCTTGTACGCCGTCTCCATCTCCTCGCGGGCCGGGCGGCCGTCGAGTTCACGGCCGTAGGCGTAGCCGCCCCAGACGGTGTAGACCTCGGCGAGGTCGGCGTCGGTGCGCCAGTCGCGGGAGTCGATGAGCTGCAGCAGGCCCGCGCCGTACGTTCCGGGGCGGGAGCCGAAGATGCGCGTGGTGGCGCGGCGTTCGTCACCGTGGGCCGCCAGGTCGGCCTGTACGTGGGTGCGGACGTGGTTGGTCTCGGCCGGTTCGTCCAGGGAGGCGGCCAGGCGCACGGCGTCGTCCAGGAGGCCGATGGTGTGCGGGAAGGCGTCGCGGAAGAAGCCCGAGATGCGCAGGGTGACGTCGATACGGGGACGGCCCAGCTCCTCGTACGGGATGGGCTCGAGGCCGGTCACACGGCGCGAGGCGTCGTCCCAGACGGGGCGGATGCCAAGCAGGGCGAGGGCTTCGGCCACGTCGTCGCCGGCGGTGCGCATGGCGCTGGTGCCCCACAGGGACAGGCCGACGGAGGTGGGCCAGTCGCCGTTGTCCGCGCGGTAGCGCTCCAGGAGGGACTCGGCGAGGGCCTGGCCGGTCTCCCAGGCGAGGCGGGAGGGGACGGCCTTGGGGTCGACGGAGTAGAAGTTGCGCCCCGTCGGCAGGACGTTCACCAGGCCGCGCAACGGTGAGCCGGACGGACCCGCCGGGACGAAGCCGCCGGCCAGCGCGTGGACCGTGTGGTCGAGTTCGGCGGTGGTCGCCGCCAGGCGCGGGACGACTTCGCGCGCTGCGAAGTCCAGGACCGCGCGAACCTGTTCGCCGTGCTCGTTGGGTACGGCGGCCGGGTCCCAGTCCGCGTCCTCCATCGCCTGGACCAGGGCACGGGCCTGTCCCTCGGCGGCGTCCGCTGTCGTGCGGGTCGCGGCGGACTCGTCCAGGCCGAGGGCTTCGCGCAGGCCGGGAAGGGCCTTGGCGCCGCCCCAGATCTGGCGGGCGCGGAGGATGGCGAGGACCAGGTTGACGCGGTCGGCGCCGGTGGGCGGGTTGCCGAGGACGTGGAGGCCGTCGCGGATCTGGGCATCCTTGACCTCGCACAGCCAGCCGTCGACGTGGAGGAGGAAGTCGTCGAAGCCGTCGTCGTCGGGCCGGTCCTCCAGGCCGAGGTCGTGGTCCAGCTTCGCCGCCTGGATGAGGGTCCAGATCTGGGCGCGGATGGCGGGCAGCTTGGCCGGGTCCATCGAGGAGATCTGCGCGTACTCGTCGAGGAGTTGCTCCAGGCGCGCGATGTCGCCGTAGGAGTCGGCCCGGGCCATGGGCGGGACGAGGTGGTCGACGAGGGTGGCGTGCACGCGGCGCTTGGCCTGGGTGCCCTCGCCGGGATCGTTGACCAGGAAGGGATAGATCAGGGGCAGGTCGCCGAGGGCTGCGTCCGGGGCGCAGGCGGCGGACAGGCCGGCGTTCTTGCCGGGCAGCCACTCCAGGTTTCCGTGCTTGCCGAGGTGGATCATCGCGTCGGCGCCGAAGCCGCCCTCCGTCTGCGGGGCGGCGATCCAGCGGTAGGCGGCCAGGTAGTGGTGTGAGGGCGGGAGGTCCGGGTCGTGGTAGATGGCGATGGGGTTCTCGCCGAAGCCGCGCGGGGGCTGGATGAGGATGAGCAGGTTGCCGAAGCGCAGTGCCGCGAGGACGATGTCGCCCTCCTTGTTGCGGCTGTGGTCGACGAACATCTCGCCGGGCGCCGGGCCCCAGTGCTCCTCCACCGCCGTCCGCAGCTCTTCGGGGAGCGTGGCGAACCAGCGCCGGTAGTCGGCGGCCGGGATCCGGATCGGGTTGCGAGCCAGCTGCTCCTCGGTGAGCCAGTCCTGGTCGTGACCCCCCGCCTCGATCAGCGCGCGGATCAGTTCGTCACCGTCACCGGAGGCCAGGCCGGGGATGTCCGCGTCGGAGCTGAAGTCATAACCCTCCTCCCGCAGGCGCCTGAGCAGGGATACGGCACTGGCGGGAGTGTCCAGGCCGACCGCGTTGCCGATCCGGGAGTGCTTGGTGGGGTACGCCGACAGGACGAGGGCCAGGCGCTTCCGGGCGGGCGGGATGTGGCGGAGGCGGGCGTGGCGTACGGCGATTCCGGCGACCCGGGCCGCACGCTCGGGGTCGGCGACGTAGGCCGGGAGTCCGTCGGCGTCGATCTCCTTGAAGGAGAACGGCACGGTGATCAGGCGGCCGTCGAACTCGGGGACCGCGATCTGGCTGGCGGCGTCCAGCGGGGAGACGCCCTCGTCGTTCTCCTCCCAGGCCGTGCGTGACCCGGTCAGGCACAGGGCCTGGAGGATGGGGACGTCGAGGGCGGTGAGCGCGCCCGCGTCCCAGGACTCGTCGTCGCCGCCGGCCGATGCCTCGGCGGGCCTGGTGCCTCCGGCCGCCAGGACCGTGGTGACGAGGGCGTCGGCGGCCCGGAGTTCGGCGATCAGCTCCGGCTCCGGGGCGCGCAGGGAGGCGACGTACAGCGGGAGCGGCCGGCCGCCCTCGTCCTCGATGGCGTCGCAGAGTGCATGGATGAAGGCCGTGTTGCCGCTCATGTGGTGGGCGCGGTAGTACAGCACGGCGATGGTCGGACCGTCGGCCGGACCATCCGGGCGCTCCAGCGGACCCCAGGTCGGAGCAGGTGCCGGCGCGTCGAAGCCGTGGCCGGTGAGAAGGACGGTGTCCGACAGGAACCGAGCGAGCTGTTCGAGGTTGGCGGGGCCGCCGTGGGCGAGGTAGGCGTGGGCCTCGGCGGCGATGCCGACGGGGACGGTGGAGGCGGCCATCAGCTGGGCGTCGGGGGCCTGTTCGCCGGTCAGGACGATCACCGGGCGGCCGTCGGCGAGCAGCAGGTCGATGCCGTCCTGCCAGGCGCGGATACCGCCGAGGAGGCGTACGACGACCAGGTCCGCGCCGTCGAGGAGGGCCGGGAGGTCGTTCAGGGGAAGGCGGGCGGGGTTGGCGAAGCGGTAGCCGACCGGGCCGTCGGCCGCGCGGGCGCTGAGCAGGTCCGTGTCGGACGTCGACAGGAGCAGGATCTCGTGGGCGGGTGGGACTCGCTCCCCGGACGGAGTGGGCATGCGTCGCCTGGCCTTCCTCGGGGTCCGCGCCCCGGGCGGTGTCGGAATGGGTCTCCCCCTCGGACCAAGCCGAGGGCGAGGGAGGGGAGTTCCTGGCTCACCCGGCCTGGGGAGGCCGAGATCACAGTGGCGGGACCGCGCCGGATTCGCACCGGCTTCCTCTCCTGTCGCCGTGATGGCGGTTCGTGGACCGGGTGATCCACTGGGGAGCATAGTAAGGGTCACTGGAACAGCGCGGGGCATACATCGCCCATGATCGTAGGTATGCTCACCGCCATGCCCACGGCAGCCCTTCCTCCAACGCCCCAGGCCACACCGGCCACACGGGAGCGCGGTGACGCCTGCCCCGGAGCGCTGCGCCTGCACGCGGCGGACGACGGGGCCCTTGCCCGTGTCCGGCTTCCCGGTGGAGTCCTGACGCTCGGGCAGGCGGCAGCACTCGGGCGCGTCGCCCGGCGGCTGGGCGATGGCGACCTGCACCTGACGTCGCGCGGCAACGTGCAGCTGCGCGGTCTGGCAGCCGGGTGTGGCGGGGAGTTGGCGGAGGCGTTGGACGCGGCCGGTCTGCTTCCCTCACGGGAGCACGAGCGGGTGCGCAACATCGTCGCCTCGCCCCTGTCCGGCCTGGACGGCGAAGGCGTGCGGGACGTGCGGCCATGGCTGACGGCCCTGGACGCCGCGTTGTGCGGGAGCGATGCCGCCCGGGGTCTGTCGGGTCGGTTCCTGTTCGCTCTGGACGACGGGCGCGGTGATGTGGCCGGCCTCGGCGCCGACGTCACGGTGCGCGCGATACGGGACGGCGCGGCGTGGCTCACCCCCGGGTCGGTCCGCGTGGCGGTCGATGACGCGCCGCTCGCAGCACTGGTGGCAGCCGAGACGTTCCTTCAGGCCGCGCGATCGCACACGGCACACACCTGGAGGGTCTCAGAACTCCCCCTGCCGGAAGGCGAGCTGGACCGCCTGATACGTGATCGGCTGACGGCCGCGGGCATCGCGCACGATGAAGGTCCCGAGCCGGTCGGTTCGGCCGACGGGCCGGCCCCGGGAGTCGTGGGCGAAGCCTTGTCCGCGCACGTTCCCTTGGGGCGGCTCTCGGCCCTCCAGTGGGAGGCGTTGACGATGGTCGCGGACACTGAGCTGCGGCTGACCCCCTGGCGTGGCGTCGTTGTCCCCACCGTGGCCGCCACCGCTGCACGAGTCTCCGAGTCGCTCGAGCGTCTCCGTGCGGCCGGACTGGTCACCGACCCCGCGTCCCCCTGGCTCCGCGTCGGCGCCTGCATCGGCCGCCCCGGATGCGCCAAGGCACACGCCGACGTCCGGGCGGACGTGGCGCGCACACTCGAAGCGACAGGCCGCCCCGCCCTCCCCCTGTACTGGTCCGGGTGTGCACGGCGCTGCGGACACCCGAGTGGTGAGCACGTCGACGTGCTCGCGACCCCGGAGGGCGGTTACCGCCTGTCGGTCGCCCCGGCAGGCGGTGAGACGAGAACCGCCTCCGCAGCAGACCCTTCCCGGATGGGCGCCGCCCTGGCGGCGATCATCTCATGACCCGCACGACGACCGAGAGCAGTGAGAAGAGCACCGTGACCACCCACGTCTACGAGAAGGACGGAGCGGCGATCTACCGCCAGTCCTTCGCCACCATCCGCGCCGAGGCGGACCTCACGCGTCTGCCCGCCGATGTCAGCCAGGTCGCGGTACGCATGATCCACGCCTGCGGGATGGTCGACCTGGTCGAGGATCTGGCCTACACGCCCGCGGTGGTGGCCCGGGCCCGTGAGGCCCTGCGCGCCGGCGCCCCTATCCTCTGCGACGTGCAGATGGTGGCCAGCGGCGTGACCCGCAAACGGCTGCCCGCCGGGAACGACGTCCTGTGCACCCTGTCCGACCCGGCCGTCCCGGAGCTGGCCGAACGGCTGGGCACCACGCGCAGCGCCGCGGCGCTGGAGCTGTGGCGGGACCGGCTGGAGGGCGCGGTCGTTGCCGTCGGCAACGCCCCTACCGCCCTCTTCCGCCTCCTGGAGATGATCGAGGAGGGCGCGCCCCGGCCCGCCGCCGTCATCGGCGTCCCGGTCGGCTTCGTCGGCGCGGCCGAGTCCAAGGACGCCTTGGCCGCGCATCCTTCCGGGCTGGAGTACCTGGTGGTCCGCGGCCGACGCGGTGGCAGCGCCATCGCGGCCGCCGCACTCAACGCGATCGCGAGCGAGGAAGAGTGAGCGGCAAGCTGTACGGGGTCGGCCTGGGCCCCGGTGATCCCTCCCTGATGACCGTACGGGCCGTCGAGGTCATCGCAGGGGCGGACGTGGTCGCGTACCACAGCGCCCGGCACGGGCGGTCCATCGCCCGGTCGATCGCGGCGCGGCACATCCGCGAAGACCACATCGAGGAAGCACTGGTCTACCCGGTCACGACGGAGACCACCGACCATCCCGGCGGCTACAAGGGCGCCATGGAGGAGTTCTACGCCGAGGCATCGGCCAGACTCGCGGCCCACCTCGACGCCGGGCGCACCGTGGCCGTACTCGCCGAGGGCGATCCGCTCTTCTACGGCTCCTACATGCACATGCACAAGCGGCTCGTCGACCGCTACGACACCGAGGTCATCCCCGGCGTCACCTCCGTGTCGGCCGCTGCGGCCCGCCTGGGCGCACCGCTTGCCGAGGGCGAGGAGGTGCTGACGATCCTGCCGGGCACCCTGCCCGAGGAGGAGCTGACCGCTCGCCTGGCCACGACGGACGCCGCGGTGGTGATGAAGCTCGGCCGCACCTTCCCCAAGGTGCGCCGCGCGCTGGAGACTTCGGGACGCCTGGCCGAGGCCCGTTATGTGGAACGGGCCACCATGAGCAAGGAGCGCGTCGCCGAACTCGCGGCGGTGGACGCGGAGTCGGTGCCGTACTTCTCGGTGGCCGTGCTGCCCAGTCAGGTGGACGCCGAGCGGCCTGTACGGGAGCGGGGCGAGGTGGTGGTGGTCGGGACGGGGCCGGCCGGTCCGCTGTGGCTGACACCCGAGACGCGGGGCGCGCTGGCCGCCGCCGACGATCTGGTCGGCTACACCACCTACCTGGACCGGGTGCCCGAGCGGGCGGGCCAGGCCCGGCACGGCTCGGACAACCGCGTGGAGGCCGAGCGCGCCGAGTTCGCGCTGCAACTGGCCCGCAAGGGGCGGCGGGTGGCCGTGGTCTCCGGCGGCGACCCGGGTGTGTTCGCGATGGCCACCGCCGTGCTGGAGGTGGCGTCGCAGCCCGAGCACCTGGATGTGCCGGTGCGCGTGCTGCCGGGCGTGACCGCCGCCAACGCTGCCGCGGCACGGGCCGGCGCCCCGCTCGGACACGACTACGCCGCCCTCTCCCTCTCCGACCGGCTCAAGCCGTGGGAGGTCATCGCGGAGCGACTGCGGGCAGCGGCCTCGGCGGACCTGGTCCTGGCCCTGTACAACCCTGGTTCGCGCAGCCGTACCTGGCAGGTGGGCAAGGCGCAGGAGCTGCTGCTGGAGTACCGGGCGCCCGGCACTCCGGTGGTGGTAGCCCGGGACGTCGGCGGCCCGGGTGAGCGGGTGCGGATCGTGCGGCTGGGTGAGCTGGATCCCGCCGAGGTCGACATGCGCACGATCCTGCTGGTCGGTTCCTCGCAGACCCAGGTGGTGCGGCGCGGAGACGGCGAGGAGATCGTCTGGACGCCCCGCCGGTATCCGCAGGCGTGAGGTGAGCGGTGCCGCGCCGTGCGGGCGGCACCGCCTCCTGCTCTACTCGCCGTGCTCCTGAGCCGTGGCCGGCTGGGCCAGGCCGGCCGTCCACTTCTCCTCGATGCGGCCGACCTTCCACACCACCAGGGCGACGGCCCAGGTGGCGAAGAACAGGCCGACGATGACGTAGCCGATGATGTTGAGGTCGAGTCCGGAGATCCAGTCCCAGAACGCGCCGTGCAGGTCCGCCTTCTCGGCTACCAGACCGAGAAGTTCGACGGTGCCGATGATCAGGGCGACGGCGACGGACAGGCCGGTGATGGTGAGGTTGTAGTAGACCTTGCGGACCGGCTTGGAGAACGCCCAGCCGTAGGCGAAGTTCATGAACGAGCCGTCGATGGTGTCAAGCAGGGACATGCCGGCCGCGAACAGGATCGGCAGGCACAGGATGGCGTACCAGGGCAGGCCGGAGGCGGCGCCCGAGCCGGCGAGGACGAGGAGCGCGATCTCGGTGGCGGTGTCGAAGCCGAGACCGAAAAGCAGGCCCAGGGGGTACATCTGCCAGGGCTTGGTGATCGACTTCATCAGGCGGCCAAGGAGGCGGTTCATGAAGCCGCGGTTGTTGAGCTGCTCCTCCAGGGCCGCCTCGTCGAAGTGGCCGGTGCGCATCTGCCGGAACACCTTCCAGATACCCGCCATGATCACGATGTTGATGATCGCGATGACGTAGAGAAAGGTGCCCGAGACGGTCGTACCGATCCAGCCGGTGATGCTGTGCAGCGTGGAGTTGTCGTTCTCGACCGGGCCTGCCAGCGCTTTGACTCCCAGAGACAGCAGGAAAGCGAGCGCGAAGACGATCGACGAGTGCCCCAGGGAGAACCAGAAGCCGACCGACATCGGGCGCTGGCCCTCGTTCATCAGCTTGCGGGTCGTGTTGTCGATAGCGGCGATGTGGTCGGCGTCGAAGGCGTGCCGCATGCCCAGGGTGTACGCGGTGACTCCGATACCTATGCCGAAGGTCCTCGTGCCGAGGCTGTAGTGCTCCGGGGCGACGATCGCCACGAGCGTGAACCAGCCGATGACATGCAGCGCCAGGATGAACGCGGCCATTCCGCCGACGCTCACCCATTCCTTGCGGGTCATTGACGTGCGGATGCGGTGCCACGAGATGCCGCGACCGGTGGCCGGAGCGGTCGGCCTGGCGGAAGCGGAATCAGGAGCGGTGGTCATGGAGCGTGACCCTTACTTCTCGGCGAGCGGCTGTTTTCAGCCGCGCCTTCCAGGTTTCTGCGAAGAAGTTGCAGCTACAAGAAGGCCGCAGTAAAGTCGGCGCCAGATTTCAGTCAACGGCCGGAAAAGCTCCCTGCTCAAGGTGCTCGCGAACCCACTGGGCCGCCTTCTCGGCATCTGGGAGGACGGCCACTCCCTCGGGAACGGATGGTCTGCGGACCACGAGCACGGGCAACCCCGCCTCGCGGGCAGCCGTCAGTTTCGGCGCCGTGGCCGCCCCGCCGCTGTCCTTCGTGACCACGACGTCGATGCGGTGGCGCCGCAGCAGCTCTCGCTCCCCGTCGAGGGTGAAGGGGCCACGATCGAGCAGTACCTCCATGCGGGCCGGATGGGGTGGCTCGGGTGCATCGACGGATCGTACGAGAAACCACAGGTCGTCAAGGTCCGCGAAGGCAGCCAGGCCCATGCGCCCGGTGGTGAGGAAGATACGACGGCCGAGTGCGGGCAGCGCCCGTGCCGCTTCCTCCAGTGAACCCACTTCGTGCCACCGGTCGCCCTCTACGGGGACCCAGCCGGGCCGGCGTACGGCGAGCAGGGGAACATGGGTGGCGGCTGCGGCCCGAGCCGCGTTGAAGCTGATCTTCCCGGCGAAGGGATGGGTGGCGTCGACGATGACATCGACCGCTTGCTCGCTCAGCCACGCCGCCAGCCCTTCGGCCCCGCCGAAGCCGCCGACGCGGGTCTCGCCCGGGGGCAGCCTGGGGCTGGCGACGCGTCCGGCAAGGGAGTTGGTCAGCTTCAGCCCCGGAGTGCCGTGGAGGAGTTCGGCAAGGCGGCGGGCTTCCGTGGTTCCGCCGAGGATCAGTACGTGCATGAGGGTGTGGGTCCGTTCATGAGTGGCAGTGAGGGACGAGACGTGGTGCAGGCGGGCGGGGCGCACGGTTCCGGTCAGGTGAAGGGCGGTCGCCGCGCCCAGCTCGAGCACACGGGGCTGCGGCACGGCTGGACCACGGGGGCCTGCGCGACGGCGGCCACCACGGCCGCGTACACCGCCCTGCTGACCGGTGAGTTTCCCGACCCGGTGACGATCACACTGCCCAAGGGTCAGACACCGTCCTTCGCGCTGGCCGCCGAGGAGCTGACCGAAAGTTCCGCCATGGCGGGGATCGTGAAGGACGCGGGAGACGACCCCGACGTCACGCACGGCGCACTGGTCCGGGTCACCGTCCGGCGACTGCCCGCAGGCAGTGGCGTCGTCTTCAAGGCCGGACCCGGCGTGGGGACGATCACCCGGCCCGGCCTTCCACTGCCCGTCGGTGAGGCGGCGGTCAATCCCGTGCCCCGTCGCATGATGAGCGAGCACGTCGCCGAAGTGGCCGCCCGGCACGGCGGCAGCGGCAACGTGGAGATCACCGTCTCCGTCGACCACGGCGAGGAGATAGCCCGCTCCACCTGGAACCCACGGCTCGGCATCCTCGGCGGCCTGTCCATCCTCGGCACCACGGGCATCGTCGTGCCGTACTCCTGCTCGGCCTGGATCGACTCCATCCGGCGGGGCGTGGACGTGGCCCGCGCGGCCGGACGGACCCATGTCGCCGGGTGCACCGGGTCGACGTCCGAGAAGACCGTCGTCGCCGAGTACGGCCTGCCCGAGGACGCCCTGCTCGACATGGGGGACTTCGCGGGCGCCGTGCTGAAGTACATCCGCCGGCACCCGGTGGACCGCCTCACGATCTGCGGTGGCTTCGCCAAACTCTCCAAGCTCGCCGCCGGCCATCTGGACCTGCACTCCGGCCGCTCCCAGGTCGACAAAGGCTTCCTCGCCGAACTGGCCAGGCGGGGCGGCGCGGACGAGACGCTGGCCGCCGTCGTGGCCGACGCGAACACAGGGCTCGCCGCGCTCCAGCTGTGCCAGGCCGCCGGGGTACCGCTCGGCGACCTGGTGGCGAGGACGGCCCGCGACGAGGCGCTGGCCGTGCTGCGCGGCGCGCCCGTCGCGGTGGACGTCATCTGCATCAACCGTGCAGGGACGGTCGTGGGCCGCAGTACGGTGACATGATTCACCCGCGCCGAGGCACCGGGCCCGCCGGTCACTCGTAGGCCGGCCCCACCCTGATGCGGTTCCCGTCGGGGTCGCGGAGTCTAGCTCGCGCCCCCACGGCGCCTCCTCGACACGGACCCCGAACTCGGCGGCCACGGCGCCCATATCGGCGACCCTCAGATACACCAAGGTGTCTGGCCGCGCGTCGCCCCCGTGCTCCGAGAGGAAGACGCGTAGCTGGCCTCGGGCAACCTCGGTGAAAACGGGGAGTCCCGGCTCGGACCGGTGCACTGAGTGAAGCCCAGACGTGCGTATCACCTGACAGTTTCGGCGGCGTCCCTCACCCGCAGGACGGGAATCACCTGCTCAGCAGCCATGACGCTCCCGCTCCGGCGAGTACAGGTGGCTGTCGCGGAACTGTTCCGCTCCGAGCGTCCGCCCCACCATGATGACCGCGGTACGCAGCACACCCGCCTCTTTCACCTTCTGGGCGATCTCCTCCAGCGTGCCCCGGATGATCAGCTCGTCCGGGCGGGAGGCGTAGGCCACGACCGCGGCGGGGCAGTCGGCGCCGTAGCGCGGGAGGAGTTCCTCCACCACGCGGTCCACGTACTTGGCGGCCAGGTGCAGCACGATCAGCGCGCCGCTGCGGCCCAGCGTGGCCAGGTCCTCGCCGTCCGGCATGGCGGTGGCGCGGTTGGCGACGCGGGTGAGGATGACGGTCTGGCCGACGGTGGGCACGGTCAGCTCCCGCTTGAGGGAGGCGGCCGCGGCTGCGAAGGCGGGAACGCCGGGGACGACCTCGTAGGGGATCCCGGCCGCGTCGAGCCGTCGCATCTGCTCGGCGACCGCGCTGAAGACGGACGGGTCGCCCGAGTGCAGCCGGGCCACGTCGTTCCCCTCCTGGTGGGCGCGAAGCAACTCGGCCGTGATCTCGTCCAGATCGAGCTGGGCGGTGTCCACCAGGCGTGCGTCCGGCGGGCACTCGGCCAGCAGCTCGCGCGGGACGAGGCTGCCCGCGTACAGGCAGACCTGGCAGGCGGCGAGCGTCCGGGCGCCGCGCACCGTGATCAGGTCGGCGGCGCCGGGGCCGGCGCCGATGAAGTACACGGTCATCTGTCTGCTCCTGGAGGGGGGTTGGGGGTCTTCTGCACGCACCACTGGGTGACCGGCATGGCCTGCCGCCAGCCGGTGAAGCCGCCCACGGGCACGGCGTGCGCCACCGCGAGCCGCACCAGCTCACCACCATGGCGGCGGTGAGCGTCGGCGAGCAGCGCCTCGGACTCCAGCGTGACCGTGTTGGCGACGAGCCGCCCGCCGGGTGACAGGGCCGCCCAGCAGGCGTCGAGGAGACCGCGGGCCGTAAGTCCCCCGCCGACGAACACGGCGTGAGGCGCGGGGAGTTCGGCCAGCGCGCCCGGAGCGTCACCGGTGACCACCCGAAGTCCCGGCACGCCGAGCCGCTCTGCGTTACGGAGGATACGTTCGGCACGTACCTGGTCGCGTTCGACGGTGACGGCCCGGCACGACGGGTGGGTGCGCATCCACTCGATGGCGATCGAACCCGACCCGCCACCGACGTCCCACAGGAGTTCGCCCGGGGCGGGGGCCAGCGCACCGAGCGTGGCGGCCCGGATGTGCCTCTTGGTGAGCTGCCCGTCGTGCTCGTACGCCTCGTCCGGCAGCCCCGGCACCGCACCGAGTCGCAGGGCGTCCGGTGCCCGGCGGCATTCGACGGCCACGATGTTGAGCGGATCGCCGGACTGCTGGGTCCGCGCCCAGTCGTCGGCAGTGGTCTCGGCGGTCACACGCTCCCGGTCGCCACCGAGTTGTTCCAGGACACGCATCCTGCTCGGTCCGAAGCCGCGGTCGATGAGCAGCGCGGCGACGTCTTCGGGAGTGCGGGCGTCGGCGCTCAGGACGAGGAGTCGCCGGCCGTCGTGCAGGGCGGCGGCGAGGCGGGCGGTGGGGCGGCCCACCAGGGTGACGACCTCGACGTCCTCCAGCGGCCAGCCCAGCCGGGCGGAGGCATAGGACACGGACGACGGGTGAGGAAGGACGCGCAGTGCGTCGACCTCTTCGGCGAGCGTGCGTCCGATGCCGTAGAACATCGGGTCACCGCTGGCCAGGACGGCGATACGGCGGCCTGCGTGAGCGGCGAGCAGGCGGGAGACGGCGGGGCGCAGGGGTGAGGGCCAGGCGACGCGCTCGCCGGCGCACTCGGTGGGCAGCAGGTCCAGCTGGCGCGGACCCCCGATGAGAACGTCGGCACGGCGCAGTTCCGCGCGGGAGGGTTCGGCCAGACCCGACCAGCCGTCGGCTCCTGTCCCGACGACGGTGACGGCGGAGGGCGGGCCTTGTCGGGCGGGGGTCACTGCTGGCTACCTCGAAGTTCAGGGGTGCGACAGAGGCGCACTCTACTAAGCGATCACCCGTGCGACCGAGTCCGGGTTCACATCCGGTCGGATCTTATTGCACACTGTTCGCAATAACGTAGATGCCGCAGGAAGGGGAGGGCATGGGCTCTCCGATCGTGCTCGGGATCGAGTCGTCGTGTGACGAGACCGGTGCGGGGCTCGTCCGGGACGGGCGCCTGCTCGGGCACGCCGTGGCGTCGAGCATGGACGAGCACGCCCGCTTCGGCGGAGTGGTGCCCGAAATCGCTTCCCGCGCCCACCTGCATGCCCTGCGCCCGGTGGTGCGTCAGGCACTGGCCCAGGCGGGGCTGCGGCTCTCCGACATCGGGGCGGTCGCCGTGACCACGGGCCCGGGGCTGTCCGGCGCCCTTCAAGTGGGCCTCGCGGGGGCGAAGGGCATCGCCTACGCGCTCGGCGTCCCGCTCCACGGCGTGCACCACCTGGCCGGTCATGTCGCCGCCGACACACTGGAGCACGGACCGCTGCCCGACCCGAGCATGGTGCTGATCGTCTCCGGCGGCCACACCTCGCTGCTCCTCGTGCGCGACCTGGCCCGCGACCCGATCGCCCACCTAGGCGACACCCTCGACGACGCCGCCGGAGAGTGCTTCGACAAGGTCGCGCGGGTCTTCGGTCTGCCGTACCCCGGCGGTCCGGCCATCGACCGGGCCGCCCGAGAGGGCGACCCCGGCGCCGTTCCCTTCCCGCGCCCGCTTCCGGGGTCGTACGACTTCTCCTTCTCGGGACTGAAGACGGCGGCGGCCCGCTGGGCCGAGTCCCACGCCGGCCGCGAGCTGCCCGTCCACGACGGGGCCGCGTCACTGCAGGAGGCGGTCGCCGACGTCCTGACCCGCAAGGCCGTCGCCGCCTGTGTGGAGCACAGAGTCGGCACGCTGGTCGTAGTCGGCGGGGTCGCCGCGAACTCCAGGGTGCGGACGCTGGCCGAGGAGCGCTGCCGGGCGGCCGGCATCACGCTGCGGGTGCCACCGCTCAGCCTGTGCACGGACAACGGCGCGATGATCGCCGCCGTCGGCGACCTCCTCGTACGGGCCGGGGCCGAGCCGGCCCCGCTGGACGTGTCGATCGACCCGTCGGCACCGCTTCAGTACGCGGCCCTGCATCCGGTCGTGGCCGGAGCGGTGGCGGCGTGACGGACATCCGTGTCGTCCCGTACGACGCTCTCCTGCCTCACAGCGCGGCTCTGCGCTCCGTCTACGCCGACGCGTTCTGCGCGCCGCCCTGGAACGAGGACGAGGAAAGGGCGGACGCCTTCCTCGCACGGCTCGGCTCGGACGTACGGCGTCCGGGGTTCACCGCAGCGCTCGCCTTCGACGGGCCGGACATCGTGGGTTTCGCGACCGCCTGGGCCACTCCCACCCCCTTCCCGGTCGACCGTTGCCATCCACAAGCTGCCGCCGGTCTGGGCCCGAGCCGCACCGAGGAGTGGCTGTGCGGTGCCCGTGAGATCGATGAACTCGCCGTCCGTTCCACCGTCCATGGCACCGGAATCGCTGCCGGCCTCCTACGAGCGGTGACCGAGGACGCGCCGGACGGCCGCGCCTGGCTGCTCACCTCCCTCAAGTCGCCCCGGGCCATGGCCTTCTACCGTCGCCAGGGCTGGACCCAGGCCACCCACCCCTCCCCCGACGGCCACGGCATCGCGGTGTTCCTCGGCCCCCGCCACCCCGCCCGAGCCCTGGCCGTCCAGCCTTTGTAGCCCCCGGAGCCCGCCGTGCCGAGTGCCCTGGAGTCATGGTGATCGGAACAGACTCCGGGGCGGCGGATTGGCACAACTGGCCCTCATCGGCGTCCAGTACGCGGCACGTCCCGGAGTCCGGACCGACAACTCTCGCCCATTACCGCAGTCTTGCGGCTCGCATCCGTTCGAGCGAATGCAGCAGCCGAAAGCAACAACCCCACAGCCGTAAGGGGAGTAGTAACTACATGACTGTTACCGTTCAGGTCGACACCACCCGCCTTGTGGCCACCCTCATCAACGTGTTCACGGTCTCCCCCGACCGCCAGGAGGAGCTGATCGAGCTGCTCGCCCGCGCGACGGAGGAGACCATGAAGCACCAACCCGGCTTCGTCTGCGCCAACTTCCACGCCTCCCTCGACGGCGAGCGGGTGGTCAACTACGCCCAGTGGGAGAGCGAGGAGCACTACAGGGCGATGCTCGACAACCCCGAGGCCCGCGTCCACATGGACCAGGCCGCCAAGATCGCGTCGGACGTGCAACCGCGACTCTTCTCGGTAGTGTCGGTCCATCCGGAATAGCAGGCCGTCCCTACGGCCCTACCAGCGCGATGCGTTCACAGCCGCTCCGCGGCGACTCACGCCGGCCGTCCGGCCAGAGCGCTGCCCGACCGGCAGATGTGAGATGCAGCAGCATCAGCGCATCAGAATGGCGCTTCCGCTGGACCTGCGGAGGGCACCATTCGGCCCACGCCATCCGGTCAGCGACCGCCCCACGCGAGGCTGCGGCCGCACTGCGGTGTCCGAGGCTCCCGGGCGTGTGCCGAGGAATGGCGGTTCTCTGCGCTGCCTCGGTACACCGAGCCTGCCCGGCCGGGGCGCTGTGCGGCCTGTCAGCCCATGTCCGTCAGCAGGGTGTTCAGTTCCTTCTCCTGCTGCGCAGGCGACATCGGCGGGTTCGAGTGGTCGATGCCGAACGTCTTGAGCATCTTGTCCATCTGGGCGTCGATGGAGGTCCAGCCGGTCTGGTCCAGCGGCTGCAGCGATGCCTGGTCGGCGTCCCACAGGTCACGCAGCTTCTGGGCGGCCGCATGGGCTCCGGCCGCGTCCCCCGAGCGTGCGTCCTTGAGCGAGGTGGAGGCGAGGGTCTTCAGCGCGGCGACCTTGGCGGGCGGGAACTTCTTCACCGCCTGGCCGGGAGCCATCTGGACGGCGGAGGTGTTGTCCTCCTCCGGCGCGGGGCCGACGTGCGGCTGGCCATGGGCCCAGACCAGCAGGCCCGCGGTGGCGACGGCGAGCAGTCCGAAGCCGGCCAGCGCGACGCGCTCCTTGCGCGGGTCGCCGGTGGTGTGTGCGGCGTGGGTCGCCTCGTGGGTCTCGGTCACATCCGGGCGCGTCACCGTCAGGTAGACCACCGTCGCCAGAATGAGGCCGAGGAAGATCAGGCTGGTGGTGAACGTGCCCAGGTCGAGACCGGTCGGTTCACCCGGCTGGGCGACCTTGGGGGAGGCGAGCCAGTCGCCGATGTTGGCGCCCAGCGGGCGGGTCAGGATGTAGGCGAGCCAGAAGGACAGCACCGGGTTGGCGCCGAACTTCCACAGCGCGGTGATCGCCGCGATGAGGCCGAGCGGCAGCAGGACCGAGACTCCCGGGCTCCAGCCGGTGAGTTCGAGGGTCCAGTCGCCGGTCGCGGTGCCGAGCGCGAAGGTGACGAGAACGGCGAGCCAGTAGAACGACTCCCGCGGAAGCGTGGTGACCGAGTGGATCGACAGTGTGCGCTCCCGCGCCCACCACACGCCGAAGACCGCCGCGAGCAGCACCGAGAAGACCGCGGAACTGATCCACAGCGGCACATTGAGCTGGTCGGTCAGGATGTCGGTGTACAGGGTGCCGGTGACGCTGACGACGACCACGGTCAGCCAGTAGGGGAACGGGACGTACCGCTTCAGCCGCAGCTGGACGGCCAGGACCACCACGAACACCGCGGTGAAGATCCAGGCCGTGTTCACCAGGCCGACGCCCAGCTTCATGTTGATCCAGTCGGCGAAGCTCTCACCGACGGTCGTGCACAGGACCTTGATCACCCAGAACCAGACGGTGACCTCGGGAACCTTGTTGAGCATGAGACGCCCGCTGCGCGCGCGTGCTTCCGTTGCCGTTGTCATGCGAGGAGGTTGACGCGGGGAATCTGCACTTAACCTGACTACGCGGCTGCACGGGCGGCCGGGAGTGTCACCTCGACATGCCCGCGGCCGTCCGCGATCGCGCGGACCTCCACACCGGCCGAGGCGGCGATGCGCCTCACCACCGGCAGCCCCAGCCCGTACCCGCCGCCGCCGGTCACCCCCGCTTCGAAGACCCGGTCGACGTCCGCCGGATCGATCCCGGGGCCGTCGTCCAGGACATCGACCACGATGGCCTCTCCCTGGTCGCGGGCGGTGATCCACACCCGGGACTTCGCATGCCGCAGGCCGTTGTCCAGCAGGGGCGACAGCAGCGACACGGCGACGTCGGCCGCCACGGCCACCTCGACCTTCGAGGGGAAGGCGACCTCGACCGCACGGCCGGCGATCGCCTGCCGCGCGGCGGAGCGCAGGTCGCACCGGGTCCCCTCGTCCGTCCGTGCGCGCGCGGCGCGCAGCAGCGTCGTGATCGCCGTATCGAGGCGGTCGACCTCGCTCAGCACCGCCTCCGTGGGCACCGGCTCGCCGGACAGCTGCGCCAGCTGCGCCTCGGCCCGCAGGACCGTGAGCGGTGTCCGCAGCTCGTGGGCGATCTCGTCGGTGAGCCGGCGCTCATCGGCCAGCGCGTTGTCGACGCGCTCCAGGAGGTGGTCCAGAGTCCGCCCCAGTTCCCCGAACTCGTCGCGGGGGACGCCGAGGTTGAAGCGGCGCCCGGGTTCGTGCTGGCCCCAGTCGTCGGCGAGGGCGGCCATCTCGTGGACGACCCGCAGCGCGCGGCGCACCACGAGGTGTGCGACCCCGCCGGCGAGGAGGATCGTGAGGCCGCCCAGTATCAGGGACAAGGTCAGGCTGCGCTGCTCGGATGTCTCGTAGGGCGTGAGGTCCACCCGGGCGATCACCATGACGTGGTGGCCGTCCATCGGGCCCTCCCGCGCGTACAGGAGGTAGTCGCCGGCCGACGCGGTCTGCGAGCGCCCCGAGTCCGCGAGCTCCTCGACGCGACCGACCAGGCTCGGCGGGACGTTTCCGTCGATCAGGCGGCCGTCGGCATACACCCAGGCGACCTCGTCCAGCGCCTCACTGCCGTTCTCCGTAAGTACGACACGGCTGCCTTTGGTGGTGACGTTCGCCGCCACCGCCTCGGCCCGAGTACGTGCCAGATCGTGCGCGTCGGCGTCCGTCACCCGGCTCAGCAGCACGTGCGAGACCACGACCAGGACCGCGACCACGGCAGTGGCGATCAGCACGGTGAGTGCGACGACCCGCTTACGGAATCCCGTCACTGCCATCGGTAGCCCACACCACGGACGGTCGCCAGCCGCTCGGCCACACCCAGCGCACCCAGCTTCGCCCGCAGCCGGCGCACATAGGAGTCGAGGGTGTTGTCGCTGACCTGCGCCCCGTGCGGCCAGCCGGCAGCGACGAGGGCGTGGCGGCGTACCGCGTCGCCCTGCGAGGCGATCAGGCGGCCCAGCAGCCGGAACTCCGTCGGGGTCAGGCTCATGCTCACAGAATCGTAGGTCACCACGTGCTTCGCCGGATCGAGGACGACCTCGCGCGGCGCGGGCGCCACGGTGGCCCGACGCAGCAGCGCCCGGACACGGACCAGCAGTTCCGGGATGTCGAAGGGTTTGGTCATGTAGTCGTCGGCGCCGGCCTCGAAGCCGCCCACCTTGTGATGCAGGCCGTCCAGGGCGGTGAGCATCAACACCGGCGCGTCGACGCCGCGAGCCCGCAGGGCCAGGCAGACGTCTCGGCCGTCGGCGTCCGGGAGGCCGAGATCCAGGACGACCAGGTGGGGCGCCGGTGCGAGCTGCCGCAGCAGGCTGTCGGCCGTGGCGGCGACGGAGACGGTGTGCCCGTCGTGCTCCAGGGCGCGCTTGAGGACGCCGCGGACCGCCGCGTCGTCTTCACACACCATGATGAAAGCCACGCGCCGACCCTAGATACTCCCGTCCCAGTTCTCCATCTTCCCTGGTCAGCCGCTGAGTGTGGGGCAGGCCACTGTTGACGGCCCCACGTGCGGGCCGACCCGCACAGAACCGTACCGTCGGGCCCGGCGAAGGCGACGTCGTCCCGCAGACCGCAGTGGAAGAGCTCCCGGGTTTTACTCCTGCATTACCGCCCCATGACCATCTGACTACAGGTCTGTAGTCAAGATGGTCCAGCCGTGGTTAGGGTTGCCTACGCTAATGGGCGCTGCTCGTACGGAGGCCGCCCGGGGAGGGTCGCATGTGGGATGACGCGTTTCCGAGTTTCCTGATCGGGCTGCGGGAGGGGCTCGAAGCAGGACTCATCGTCTCCATCCTCGTCGCGACCCTTGTGCGGGCGGATGCCCGCTCCCGGCTGCCGCAGGTGTGGACGGGCGTACTCGCGGCGATCACGCTCGCCATGAGTTTCGGCGCGGTCCTCACCTTCACCGCGGCCTCCCTGTCGGCCACCGCGCAGGAAGCCTTCGGCGGCACCCTCAGCGTGATCGCTGTCGCGTTCGTCACCGCCATGGTGTTCTGGATGCGCCGCTCGGCCCGCAGCCTGTCCGGTGAGATAAAGGAGAAGATCACCGGAGCCCTGGCCATGGGCTCGGGTGTGCTGATCCTCACCTCCTTCCTCGCCGTGGGCCGGGAGGGTCTGGAGACCGCGCTGTTCCTGTGGACCACGGCCCAGGCAGCCGGCGAGTCCTCCGGCCCTCTGACCGGTGCCGCGATCGGGCTGATCCTTTCGGCCGCCCTGTGCTGGGGCTTGTACCGGCGGGTCCTGAAGATCAACCTGACGAAGTTCTTCACCGCCACCGGCGTGGTCCTGATCGTGATCGCAGCCGGCGTTCTCGGCTATGGGCTGCGCGACCTGCAAGAGGGCGGAGTGCTGCCCGGCAAGGCTGCCTACGCGGTCGACCTGAGCGGCAGTATCGACGCCGGCTCCTGGTACAGCACGCTGGTGCAGGGCGTGTTCAACCTGACGCCGGCCATGACCTGGCTGCAGGTCTTCGGTTACGCCGGCTATCTCGCCGTGGTCATGACGCTGTTCGTGCGCGGCCTGCGCGCCGCGGCGCCGAAGCCGGCCTCCGGCAAGGCGGCACCGGCCCCGGACGCCCCGACGCCCGCGCGGCGCCGCCCTGCCTGGGTGGTTCCCGTCGCCGTCGTCACCGTCCCCGCGCTCCTCGCGGGCCTCGCCGTCGCCTTCGGCCGTCCCAAGCCCGGCGCCGCCCAGACCGTCGCCGTCTCGGAGAAGGACTGCGGCGAGGGTTTCACCGCGCCCAGGCCCGGCCGGCAGACCTTCCAGATGCACAACACCGGCGACAAGACCGCCGAGGTGTACCTCATCGACCCGGCCACGAACGCCGTCTACGGCGAGATCGAGGGCCTGGCCCCCGGCACCACCCGCGCCCTGGTCGCCACTGTCGCCGGCGGCGCATACGCCTGGCGGTGCGTGCCCAGCGGCGGAACCGCGGTCACCTCCGAGGCCCTCCGCGTCACCGGTGGCGGGGCCGCGAAGGCGGTCGTCCCGGTCTCGGAACACGACCTCTCCGGCCCGCTCGCGCAGTACCGGACGTACGTCGACGAGGGCCTGGCCGCTCTCGTGCCCCAGACCCGCACCCTGGCCGACGACATCAGGCACAACCACCTCGGCAAGGCCCGCACCGACTGGCTCACCGCGCACCGTACCTACGCCTCCCTCGGCGCCGCCTACGGCACCTTCGAGGACTTCGACCGGAAGATCGACGGAAGGGCCGACGGACTGCCGGACGGCGTGCACGACAAGGGTTTCACCGGCTTCCACCGCATCGAGTACGGCCTGTGGCACGGCGAGCCCGCCGCCTCGCTCACCGCGCCGGCCCAGCGACTGGCCGCCGACGCCGCCGGCCTGCGGAAAGCCTTCCCGCACCAGGACTTCGACCCGTCCGACCTGCCACTGCGCGCCCACGAGGTCCTCGAGAACACACTGCAGTTCGAGCTGACCGGCGACACCGACGGGGGCAGCCACACCAACCTCGCCACCGCCGACGCCAACCTCGCCGGCACCCGCGAGCTACTCACCGTCCTCAGGCCGCTGCTCACCAGACGCTCTCCGCACCTGCTGCCGACCGTCGACGCAGACGTCGCACGACTGCAAAAGCTCCTGGACTCCGCCCACCATGGCAGCCACTGGACCCCCGTCGGACAGCTCGGCGCCACCGCCCGCGCCCGCGTCAACGGGGCCACCGGCCAGCTGCTGGAGGACCTCTCCCCCGTCCCGGACCTGCTGGAGATCCGGAAGTCCGCCTGATGACCACCGCACACCACCGCATCGACGACCTCGCACGCACCGAAGGGAACGCCCCCATGCCGTCCGCCGAAACCCCCGCCCCGCAGGGTGGCTGCCCGGCCGGCGCCGACCGCCGCTCCTTCGTGAAGACGGCCCTCGGCGCCGGAGCGGCCGGCGCGGTTCTGGCCGGCGGCGGGCTCGCGCTCGCCGAGAGCGGCGGTGGCACCGCACAGGCGGCCGCGCAGACGGAGAACGCCGCCGAAGTGCCCTTCCACGGCCTCCACCAGGCCGGCATCATCACCCCGGCGCCGGCCGCTGCCACCTTCGTCTCCTTCACCGTCATCGCCGAAGACCGCGCGCAGTTGGTGGAGTTGCTGAAGACGCTCACCAGCCGGGCCCGCTTCCTGACCTCCGGCGGCACCCCCGCCGACCTCGGCGTCGGCGCCCCGCCCTCCGACAACGGCATCCTCGGCCCGACCGTCCCCGCCGACGGACTCACCATCACCGTCGGCGTCGGCGCGTCCCTCTTCGACGACCGCTACGGCCTCGCCACGGCCAAGCCCCGCCGCCTGACTCCCATGCGGACCTTCCCCAACGACAACCTCAAGCCCGCCGAGTGCCACGGCGACCTGTCCCTGCAGATCTGCGCCAACCGTCAGGACACCGTCCTGCACGCCTTGCGCGACATCGCCCGGCACACCCGTGGGGCCATGCAGATCAAGTGGCGCATCGACGGCTTCCAGAACACGCCCCGCCCCAGCGGCGCCCAGCGCAACCTGCTCGGCTTCAAGGACGGCATCGCCAACCCAGACGTCACCTCGTCCCGAGAAAGCAACCGCCTCATATGGGTCGGGGGCGGCGCCGGCGAGCCCGCATGGGCCAGGGGCGGCAGCTACCAGGTCATACGGATCATCCGCATGCTCGTCGAGTTCTGGGACCGGGTCTCCCTCACCGAGCAGGAGAAGATGTTCGGCCGCCGCAAGGACACCGGCGCCCCGCTCGACGGCGTCAAGGAGACCGATGTCCCCAACTACGCCAAGGATCCGCACGGCAACGCGATCCCCCTCGACGCCCACATCCGCCTCGCCAACCCACGCACCGCCGCCACGGACGACTCCCGCATCCTGCGCCGCGGCTACAACTACGACCGCGGAATCGACGATGTCGGCAACCTCGACATGGGCCTGGTCTTCTGCTGCTACCAGCAGGACCTCAAGCGCCAGTTCGAGGCCACCCAGACCCGGCTGATCGACGAACCCCTCGTCGACTACATCTCACCCACCGGCGGCGGCTACTTCTTCGCCCTGCCCGGAGTCCGCGACACCAAGGACTGGTTCGGCCGCGGGATGCTCACGAGCTGACACAGATTCCTCAAGGCCGTCCCCGTGCCGTGTCACCCCGGCTTTCGAACGTGTCCGTCGCTCCATGCTCGGCCGCGCAGCGGCGTGGTGACCGGAACGCCCGGTGCCTGCTCGCACGTGCACCACTCAGCGGCGGGCGTGAACCACACGGCCCGGGTGCACCACAGCACAACCAGCGCGGCGGCCTGGATGGCGGCGACGATCAGCACCTCGGTGATCCGAATGTAGCCGGTGACTCGGGGACCTTGTTTCAGCGCGGACGGTGGAAAGGCGAGCGGAGGCACTTGTGCCGGGTCCGGGAGTCTCGGAGAGTTCCCAGGTGGGCGGGACGCTGCCGACGGTGACCTGAACGCATCCTGACTGCCGCGCGGCTTTCCCGGCCCGCCAGGTCAGGCCCGATCACGATGGGGCCATGCACACAAGCGCCGCGTCCTGGCTGCGGCACCGGCTCGGCCGCGCCATCGTCCTGTCCTACCCCCTCGCCCTGGTCCTGCCCGCCCCCGGCCTGTGGCTGCGCCGCCCCCACCACTTGCCGCCGTCGCACCTGACAGTGCACACCGCACCGCTCCTGCTGTCCCTGGTGCTGTTCTCGGCCGGGCTCCAGGTCCCCGTCCGCGCGCTGGGCACCCTGCTGCGGCGTCCGAAGGCCCTGCTCTCCGGCCTCGTGCTGCACCTGGCGATCCCACTGGCGGTCGTGCCGCTCGTCGCCCTCCTGCTGCGGCGCACCCCGGACGCCGACGGCGGCAGCGGACTGCTCACCGCGATGATCCTCGTCGTGGCGATGCCCGTCGCCGCCGGGGCGACCGTGTGGACCGACAAGGGCGACGGAGATCAGCCGACCATGGTGGGTCTCGTCCTGGCCTCCACCCTCCTCAGCCCGCTGACCACCCCCGTGTTGCTGGCGACGCTGTCGCCGCTGCTCAGCGGCGGCTACGCGCACACCCTCGCCGCGACCGGCCGGCTGACCCAGGGTGACTTCGCCCTCACCGCCGTGGTCCTTCCCTGCGCGGCGGGCTTGTTGGGTGCACTCGTCCTGCCCGCGCGATGGCTGGGCCGCCTGGTCACGACGGTGACGCCGTCGGCCATGGCCGGTTCGCTGGTCCTGACCTACGTCAACGCCAGCGGCGCCCTCGGATCCGTCCTCACACGGCCACGACCGCTCCTGCTCGCCGCTGCCCTGGCCGTGGCCGCCCTGGTCTGCCTGCTCTCCTTCGTCCTCGGCCGGGTCGCCGCCCACTTCCTGCGGCTGGAGGCGGGGACCGCCTCGTCGCTGACGCTCGCCTGCGGCATGAACAACAGCAGCGCCAGCGCGGTGCTGATCACCACGTCCCTGCCCGACAAACCGCACCTGCTGCTGCCGGTCCTCGCCTACGGGCTGCTGCAGAAGATTGCCGCGAACCGGATCGTCACCCGGCTGCGACCGGCTCCCACCGCAGCAGGCGCCTGAACCCTCCTCAGCCGTCGCCCTCGGAGCCGGGCTCCTCGCGGCGTACGGGGACGAGCAGGGTGAAGGCGGCTGGACGGCGGCTGGTCAGGGAGAGTCTGCCGCCCAGGGACACGGCCAGATCGCGGGCGAGGGACAGGCCGATGCCGGAGCCCTCCCCCGCGCCGGTGCGGCCGCGGTCGAACAGCCGGGACGCCTCGCCGTCCACCGCGCCCTCGTCGGTCACATCGAAAGCGACGGCCTCCCCGAGGTCGCGGGCCGTGAGGCGCACGGTGCCGCGCCCGTGGACGCGCGCGTTCTCCAGCAGGACGCCGAGGATCTCGGTGACGGGGGCGCCGAGGACGCGAACGTCGTCCCCCGTCTCGAGGACCGCGGCCTCCAGGCGTCTGCCGTCGCGGGCGAACAGTCCGTGCCAGCGCTCCTCGGTCTCGCGCAGCAGCTGCGACACGGGCGTGTCGGGGGCGGGCCGACGCGGCAGGCCGTGGGAGCGGGACAGGCGCAGCACCTCCTCCACCGTCCGGTGCAGGCGGCGTGTGGTGGCCAGGGCCTCCTCCAGGGCGGGCCGCAGCCGGGCGTCGTCGTCCTGGGCGATCCCCGCCTCCAGGGTGAGCTGCAGCCCGGCGAGCGGGGTGCGCAGCTGGTGGGAGGCGTTGGCGGTGAAGTCGCGCTCGTGGCGCAGGAGTTCGGTCAGGCTGTGCAGCATCTCGTTGTGGGTCCGCGCGACCTGGTCGATCTCGGCGACGCTGCTGGGCGCGGCCCGGGCGCTCAGGTCGCCTGCGGTGACGGCCCGGCAGTGCCGGGAGAGGTCCTCCAGCGGCGCGGCCAGCACCCGCGCCTGCCTGCGGGCGACGAGGACGGCCACGGTCAGCGCGAGGGCGCAGACCCCGGCGAGGACCGCCCAGGCGATCAGGACCCGGTGGCGTACGGCGGCTGCGGGCGAGGAGGCCCGTACGACGCCGATCACCCGCTCGGCGTGCGAGACGGGTACCGCGACGACCAGGTCGCCGCCCGGCCGGCCGCGCACCACCTCCGCGGCCAGCGCCCGTCGCACGGCCGCGTCGCCGGTGCGGGGGCCGGTGCCGGCCCGCAGCCGCAGCGAGGGGTCGTACAGACCGAGACCGCCGTCGGGCGGTGGCGCGGGCAGTTCCACGGGGTCGCCGGTCGCGTAGTCCGGGCTGACGCGTACCGCCCCCGACAGAGCCGCCCGCTCCAGGGTGTCGCGCTGGTCGGCGTAGAGGGACGACCTGATCGCCAGGGCCAGCGGGACGGCGAGGAGGACGACGGCGACCAGGGCGGCGGTGAGGGCGACTCGCACCACGCGCTGTCTCATGCCCCCATCCTGCGGGCGCCCGGCCGGTCCGTGGGCGGTGCGCCACGCGCTTTTGCCGTCGTCTAACCGTCGGCGTGCGGGGCGTTAACCGACGGCTCTCTAGCGTCGGTGACATGGCAGGAGAGCAGGACCCGGCAGTAGCTCGGGAGGGCAGTGGCATGTCGTACAAACGTATCTCCGCCGGCCTCGTCGCAGTGACGGTGGTCGCGGCCGTGATCGCGGGGTGTTCCGGATCGTCGTCCGGGGCGCATTCCGGCTCGGGTTCGACGGCCCCGGTGCGGGCGGCGAACCCGGCCCCCACCGAGTCGAACCCGCCCGGCGACATCCCCGACAACCAGGTGTTCGTGGCCTACCGTCCCACCGGCGGCTTCACCGGATTCACGGTGAAGGTACCGGAGGGTTGGGCCCGCACCGACAAGGGCGCAACGACCGTCTTCACGGACAAGCTGAACAGCGTCACCATCGCCACGGCCAACGCCTCCACCGCCCCGACCGTCACCTCCGTCAAGAACACGGTCGTACCTCGACTGCGCGGGCAGGTGCCGAAGTTCGCATCGCCGAAGGTGTCGCAGGTGACCCGTAAAGCGGGCCCCGTCGTCCTCCTCGCCTACCAGGGCGACTCGGCCAAGGACCCGGTCACCGGCAAGGTGGTGCGCGACGCGTTCGAGCGGTACGCCTTCTACCGGCAGGGCCACGAGGTGGACCTGACGCTGTCCGGCCCGGTCAACGCCGACAACGTCGACCCGTGGCGGATCGTCAGCGACTCGTTCGCGTGGCGGTGAGTGCGATGCCCGCCGGACCGTCCGACGACGACGTGGTGCTGGCCGCCCGGGAGCTCTACCGCTTCTACCGGGCCGGCGAGGAGGAGACGCTCGCGCTGCGCGGAGTGTCACTGCGGGTACGGCGGGGGGAGACGGTCGCCGTCGTCGGCCCGTCAGGGGCGGGCAAGTCGACCCTGCTGGCGTGCCTGGCCGGGCTCGACGAGCCGTCGGGCGGCGAGGTCCGGGTGGCGGGCGTGCGCATCAGCCACCGGCCCGAGACCGAACGCGCCCGGCTGCGCGCGCGCCATGTGGGAGTGCTCCTGCAGTCCCATAACCTACTGCCGCATCTGACCGTGCGCGACAACATCCGACTCGCCCAGCATGCGGTGCGCGGCCGTCCCGCCGTGCGGGCCGCAGCGCTGCTGGAACAGATGGGGCTCGGGCGGCGGTCGGGCGCGCTGCCGCGGCAGCTGTCCGGCGGTGAGCTGGCCCGGGCCGGGCTCGCCGTCGCGCTGGCCAACTCCCCCGCCGTGCTACTGGCCGACGAGCCGACCGGCGAACTCGACGGCGTGACCGAGGAGTTGGTGCTGCGGATGCTGCGGGACCGGGCGGCAGACGGTTGCGCGGTGCTGATCGTGACGCACAGCGCGGAAGCGGTGCGGGGCGCCGACCGAGTGATCACACTGGACGATGGGCGGGCCCGCGAGGGACACGAGGGACACGAGGGAACCGCTCAGGCGAAGGAGAGCAGCCATGTCCTCCGCTGACCTGCTCGTCTCCTGCCGGGGCGTCGCGCTCACCTTCGGCCGGGGCCACACCGCCGTGGTGGCGGTGCACGGCGCCGATCTGGACGTCCGCTCCGGCGACCGGCTGGCGATCGTGGGACCGTCCGGGTCGGGGAAGTCGTCCCTGCTCCATCTGCTGGCCGGGCTCGAACGCCCCACCAGCGGCACGATCACCCGGCCCGGACTCCACGCCCCCCGGGACATCGGCCTCGTCTTCCAGGCCGACAGCCTCATCCCCGCCCTCGACGTCACGGAGAACACCGCGCTGCCGCTCGTCCTGGCGGGACGTCCGCAGGAGGACACCCTCCGTCCGGTCGCCGAGGCGCTCGACGTGGTCGGCGCGGCCGGGCTGGCCGACCGGCTGCCCGACGAGATCTCCGGCGGCCAGGCCCAGCGAGTGGCTGTGGCCCGGGTGCTGGCGCAGGCGCCGCGGCTGATCCTCGCGGACGAGCCCACCGGCCGCCTCGACCACGCCACCGGCGCCCGCGTCCTGGACGCCCTGCTCGCGGCGGCCGACCGGACGGGCGCGGCCCTCGTCGTCACCACCCACGACCCCGCCGTCGCCGCCCGGCTCACCCTTCGGCGGCACATGCGCGACGGCCGGCTGCTCGCCCTCGAAGCAGCACCAGCGCCGGACCCACGAGGGAGCCTGTCATGATCACCGCCTGGGCGGCCGGACTGGCCCGCCACCGCATCGGACGGCTCCTGGCCGCCGTCGCCGGGATCGCCCTCGCCGTCGCCCTGGTCGCCGCGCTCGGCTCCTTCCTCACCGCGTCCAAGGCGACCATGACCCAGCGCGCGGTCCGCTCGGTCGCCGTGGACTGGCAGGTCGAGGTACAGCCGGGCGCCGACCCGAACGCCGTCCGGTCGCTGGTGCAGGCCGCCGGCGGCACCCGGGCCGCGCTGCCCGTCGGCTTCGCCCGCACCACCGGCTTCACCGCCACCGTGGGAGGCAGCACACAGACGACCGGCCCCGGCGTCGCGCTCGGCCTGCCGGCCGGCTACCGCAGCCAGTTCCCCGACGAACTGCGCACGCTCTCCGGCTCCGGCACCGGCGTCCTGCTCGCCCAGCAGACCGCCTCCAACCTGCACGCCGCCCCCGGCGACACCATCGGCGTACGGCTGCCCGGCGCCGGACTGCGGCAGGTGCGGGTGGACGGCGTGGTCGACCTGCCCCAGGCCGACTCCCTGTTCCAGAAGGTCGGCGCGCCAACACAGTCCCAGCCGACCGCTCCCCCGGACAACGTCGTCCTCCTGCCCGCCGCCCGGTTCGCCTCCCTCACCCGGGGAGCCACCGACGTCACCACCCAGATCCACGTGGCCCGCGACGCGAGACTGCCGGCCGACCCGGCCGCCGCCTTCACCTCGGTCACCGGTGCCGCACACCACCTGGAGGCCAGGTCGGCCGGTTCCGCGCTCGTCGGCAACAACCTGGGCGCGGCCCTCGACTCCGCCCGCCAGGACGCCCTCTACGCCCAGATCCTCTTCCTCTTCCTCGGCGTGCCCGGCGCCGTCCTGGCCGCCGCCCTGACGGTGGCGGTCGCAGCGGCCGGCGGCGAACGGCGTCGCCGGGAGCAGGGCCTGCTACGGCTGCGCGGGCTACGTCCCCGTCAGGTCACCGCGCTCGCGGGCCTGGAGGCCGCGCTGGTCGGGGCCGTCGGCGGCCTGGCGGGGCTCGGGCTTGCCGCGCTCACCGGCCGCCTCGCCTTCGGGGCCGCCTCCTTCGGGGCGGGCGCGGGCACCTGGGCCCTCTGGTACGCCGTCGCCTTCGTCCTCGGCGTGGCCGTGGCCGCCGCCGCCGTGCTCGTGCCCGCCCTGCGGGATCTGCGCACGGTGACCGTCGCCGACACCAGGCGGGAGCCGCGCGGGTCGCGTTCGCCCTGGTGGCTGCGGTACGGCCTGGACTTCGCGCTGCTGACCGGCTCCTGGCTGGTGTTCCGCGCCTCCTCCGGCAACCAGTACGCCCTCGTCCTCGCCCCGGAGGGCGTACCCAGCGTGTCCGTCTCCTACTGGGCGTTCCTCGGCCCGGCCCTGTTGTGGCTGGGCGCGGCCCTGCTGCTGTGGCGGCTGACCCTGCTGGTCCTCGCCCACGGCCGGCCGGCCCTGGCCCGCCTCGCCCGGCCGCTGACCGCGACCCTCGCCACGACCACGGCGGCCGTGCTCTCCCGCGACCGGCGGCCGCTGGCCCGCTCCGTGGTACTGCTCGCCCTCGCCGTGTCGTTCGCGATCTCGACGGCCGTCTTCAACTCCACCTACCGTCAGCAGTCCGAAGTCGACGCCCGCCTCACCAACGGCGCGGACGTCACCGTCACCGAACCGCCCGGCGCACAGGTCCGGGCGAGCGCGGCCGACACGCTGAAGGTCTCCGGCGTCCGGAACGTCGAGCCCCTCCAGCACCGCTACGCCTACGTCGGCTCCGACCTCCAGGACCTCTACGGCGTCCGGCCCGCCACCGTCGCGAAGGCGACCTCGCTCCAGGACGCCTACTTCTCGGGCGGCACGGCCGGTCAGCTGATGCACCGGCTCGCCCAGCGCCCCGACAACCTGCTGGTCAGCGCGGAGACCGTGCACGACTTCCAGCTCTCCCCCGGCGACACCGTCAACCTCCGGATCCAGGACGCCCGCACGAAAACGCTGCGCACCGTGCCCTTCCACTACGCCGGGATCGTCAAGGAGTTCCCGACCGCGCCGAAGGACAGCTTCTTCGTCGCCAACGCCGCGTACGTCGCGAGGGCGACCGGCAGCGACGCGGTCGGCGCCTTCCTGCTCGACACGGGCGGCAGCCACCAGCAGCAGATCGCCGCGCATCTGCGCAAGCAGCTGGGCACCGGCGCCACGGTCACCGACCTGACGCAGACGCGCGGCACGGTCGGCACCAGTCTGACCTCCGTCGACCTGGCCGGACTCACCCGGATCGAGCTGGCCTTCGCGGTGCTGCTGGCCGCCGGGGCGGGAGGGCTCGTCCTCGCCCTGGGCCTCGCCGAGCGCCGCCGTACCTTCGCCGTGGCCACCGTCCTGGGCGCTCGCAGCGGCCAACTGCGCGGCATGGTCCTCACCGAGGCCCTGCTGCTGGCCGCCGGTGGCCTGGCGGGCGGCGCCCTCATCGGCTGGGCCCTGTCCGAGATGCTCGTGAAGGTCCTGACGGGTGTCTTCGATCCGCCGCCCGCGAGTCTGTCGGTGCCGGGCGGCTACCTGGCCCTGACCGCGGGCGCGGCCGTCGTCGCCGTACTGGCGGCCGCGCTGAACGGCATCCGCAGCGCCGGCCGGCCCGCCGTGGAGGAGCTGCGTGACCTGTGAGCGGACGGGAGTGGACGGGCCGCGTGCGTCGCCCGCTCCTACGCTGTCCAGCATGCGTACGCACGCGACCGCCGACCCGAGCCGTCACCGCGTCCTCATCGTCGAGGACGACGAGACCATCGGCCGCCACCTGGAGACCGGCCTGCGCGGCAACGGCTACGCACCGACCTGGAGCCGGACGGGCTCCGCGGCGCTGACCGAGGCCGCGCGGACGCCGTACGACGTGCTGCTGCTCGACCTGGGACTGCCCGACATGGACGGTCTGGACGTCGCGCGCGCCGTGCGCGCCCGGCACCCTGACCTGCTGATCGTCATCCTGACAGCCCGCACGGACGACATCGACGTAGTCGCCGGGCTGGACGCGGGGGCGGACGACTACCTCGTCAAGCCCTTCACTCTGACCGTGCTGCTCGCCCGGCTCCGCGCCCATCTGCGCCGCCGGGTCGTCGCCTCGCCGCCGCAGGAACCCGTCCGGCTGGCCGACCTCGTCCTCGACGTCGTGGCCCGCCGCTGCACGCTGCTCGACGTGGACATCGACCTGCGTCCCAAGGAGTTCGACCTGCTCGCCGTCCTGGCCCGGCACGCAGGGGAGGCCGTCTCCCGGGAGACCCTGATGGCCGAGGTCTGGGACGAGAACTGGTTCGGCTCCACCAAGACCCTCGATGTCACCATGGCCGGCCTGCGCCGCCGCCTCGCGCAGGCCGCCGACGCCTCGGTCCGCCCCACCGTCCTGCCCCGCATCAGCACCTTGCGCGGGCACGGCTACCGCCTGGAACTCTGACGGGCCCCGCGGCGCGGCAGCAGCGAGCAGGCCGCCGGTCTTCCCGGCCGCCGCTCATCGGGTTCAGTCGGCGTTGGGCCGGGCGAGGCCGTGGTCGTAGGCGAAGATCACGGCCTGGATCCGGTCGCGGGCTCCGATCTTGGCCAGGACGCGGCCGACGTGGGTCTTGACGGTGGACTCGGAGAGCACGAACCGGGCGGCGATCTCGCCATTGGTCCAGCCCTTGCCGACGGCGACGAGGATCTCCCGTTCGCGGTCGGTGAGGGATCCGAGCCTCGGGTCGTCGGCGGCGTTCCCCCGGTGGGCGGGGACGTACTGGGCGTACTCGTCCAGGAGGCGGCGGGTGAGGGCGGGTGCGATCACGGCGTCACCGGAGGCGACCGCGCGGATGCCAGCGAGGAGTTCCTCGGGGCGCGCGTCCTTGAGGAGGAAGCCGCTGGCGCCGGCCCGGATCGCGGCGTGGACGTACTCGTCGAGGTCGAACGTCGTGAGCACAAGGACGCGTGAGCGGCCGCCGGCGGCGACGATACGGCGGGTGGCCTCGATGCCGTCCATGCCGGGCATGCGGACGTCCATGAGGACGACGTCCGGGCGCAGTTCGGCGGCCTTGCGGACGGCCTCCGCGCCGTGGGCGGCCTCCCCGACGACGTCGGTCTCGGGGACGGAGTCCAGGAGCAGGTGGAAGCCGTAGCGTTGCAGCGGCTGGTCGTCCACGATGAGGACGGTGGTCACCGGTCACCGCCCCGGGGCGTGAGGTCGAGGACGGCTTCGACGCTCCACCCTCCGTCGTCCGTGGGTCCCGCGCTGACGGTGCCGCCGTACAGAGCGGCTCTTTCTCGCATGCCCACCAGGCCGTGCCCTTCCTCGTTCGGCGGTCCCGGCTGTGCGGCCGGGCCGGTGTCCTGGACCCGGATGCTCAGCCGGGTGTCCGTCACGGCGACCGCCAGGTGCGCCCGGGCGTCGTCGGCGGCGTGCTTCATGGTGTTGGTGAGGGCTTCCTGGACGATGCGGTACACCGTCAGCTGGACCCCGTCGTCCAGGGCCTCGGCGTCGCCGGAGGTCCGGTAGACGACCTCCAGTCCAGCGGCGCGCACCGTGGCGCACAGGGCGCCGACGTCCGCGATGCCGGGCTGCGGGCTGAGCTCGGGCCCGCCGGCCGGGCCGTCCCCGGTCTCGCGCAGTACGCCGAGCACGCGCCGCAGCTCGCCGAGGGCCTGCCGGCCGGTGTCGCCGATGAGCCGCAGGGCCTCCTTGCCCCGTTCGGGTGCGATGTCGGTGGCGTAGGCGCCGGCGTCGGCGAGCGTGATGATGACGGACAGGTTGTGGCCGACGATGTCGTGCATCTCGCGCGCTACCCGGGTGCGTTCGGTGGCGGCCGCGAGTCTGCTGCGCTGGTCGCGCTCGATCTCCAGCCGGGCCGCCCGGTCCCGCAGTCCTGCGAGCTGGGCCCGGCGGATTCGTACCACGAGGCCGAGCGCGAGGGCCGCGGTCGCCGTGCTCAGCAGGAAGAACAGCGCGTCCCAGACGGACACGGCCGAGGACGCGCGGACGGCGACCAGCAGCATGGCCCCGGCCATCACCGCACCGGCCCACGGCAGCTGCCGCAGCCGACCGTGCAGGGCCAGGCTGTACAGGGCAATGAAGAGGGCGACGTCAGCGCGCAGCGCCGCGCCCAGGGACCATTGGAGGACGAACACCGCGGCGATGACGCCGAAGGCCGCCATCGGCCTGCGTCGCCGCCACAGCAGGGGCAGCACCAGTCCTGCCTGCAGTGCCAGCATTCCCGCGACGGGCAGCTCGGTGAAGGCGAGCCGGAAGCGGCGTGGTCCGTCGCCGTCGTCCACACCGCCGCGCAGCAGGTCGGGCAGGCAGAACATCAGGAAGACCACGATCAGGACCGCGGTGTCCAGCACCCACGGATGTGTCCGGTCGGCCTGCCGCAACCGCTGGCCACCCCGGGACAGCCGGGCGACCAGCGGTCCCATCCCGCTGATGTCATCGTTGGTCACGGACGTCACCTGTCCATGGTGCGGGCGTCAGACGTCGGTGCGCGCGAGCCGGTACGCCGCGCCGCCCAGCGCCAGCGCCGTCCAGCACAGGAAGACCATCAGCCCGGCGCCCGGCGACAGGGTCGTCGAGTCGTGGGTCAGCGCGAACATCGACTCACCCGCGTTGGACGGCAGATAGGGGCTTATGTCGTCCCGCCAGGAACTCGGCAGCAGGGAGATCAGCCCCGGGATCAGCATCAGGGCGGCGACCAGCACCGAGATCCCACCGGCCACCGACCGCAGCAGCGCGCCCAGCGCGGTTCCGATCACTCCGACGAGGCCGAGGTAGAGCCCGGCGCCCAGCAGACTCCGCAGTACGCCGGCGTGCGAGAGGCTCATGGCCGCGGGCGTGCCCGAGACGATTCCACTGCCGAACAGGAAGGCGACGAATCCACCCACCGTCCCCACGACCAGGGCGACCAGTCCGAAGACAGCAGCCTTGGACCACAGCACGGGCAGCCGGCGGGGCACCGCCGCGAGCGTGGAACGGATCATGCCGGTCGAGTACTCGCCTGCCGTGACCAGCACGCCGAGCACGCCGAGGGCCAGCTCGGCGAAGTTCGTGCCGAAGAGGGACAGGCTGACGGCCGTCGAATCGGCGAAGTCCCGGTCCATGTGGCCGGAGCCGATCCCCGACTTGTAGCGGCTCGCGGAGATCAGGCCGAAGGCCACCAGGAAGAGCAGGCCGAGGCCCAGGGTGATCCAGGTCGAGCGCAGGGACCACAGCTTGGCCCACTCGGAGGCGAGCACGCGCCGTCCGGTCACCCGGTAGGCGGGGCGGGCGGGAGTGGTCCTGGGTTCCTCCGCGGTCGCGGTGAGGGTGCTCATGCGGGCCTCCCGAGGGTGTCGATGCCGGTCGTGGAGCCGTGGTACTCCACGGCATCCCTGGTCAGGTCCATGAACGCCTCCTCCAGTGACACGCTCCGCGCGCTCAGCTCGAACAGCGCGATCCCGTGCTCGGCGGCCTTCAACCCGATCTCGCGGGCGGTCAGCCCGGTCACCTGGAGCTCCTCGGAGCCGATCCGGCCGGTGATGTCGACGTCCGGCCCGGCGAGTACGTCTCGCAGCCGGGCCGGGTCCTGGGTGACGACCTTCACCGTGTCGCCGCCGGCCTCGCGGATCAGGTCTGCCACGGTCGTGTCGGCCAGCAGCCGTCCGCGTCCCACGATGATCAGGTGGTCCGCCACCAGGGCCATCTCGCTCATCAGGTGGGAGGACACGAACACCGTCCGACCCTCGTCGGCGAGTCGTTTCAGGAGGTTGCGGATCCAGAGCACCCCTTCCGGGTCCAGCCCGTTGACCGGCTCATCGAGCATCACCGTCTGCGGGTCGCCCAGCAGCGCGGCCGCGATGCCCAGCCGCTGGCCCATCCCCAGGGAGAAGGCGCCGGCCCGCTTCTTCGCCACGCTGTCGAGCCCGGCGAGGCCGATGACCTCGTCGACCCGGCTGCCGGGAATGCCGTGGGTGAGCGCGAGCGCTTTGAGGTGGTTGTACGCCGAGCGGCCCGGGTGGATCGACTTGGCCTCCAGGAGGGCGCCGACCTCCTGCAGCGGAGCCTGGTGGCGGGCGTAGTGGTGGCCGTTGACGGTGACGGAACCGCTGGTCGGCGCGTCAAGGCCGACGATCATGCGCATGGTCGTGGATTTACCCGCGCCGTTGGGCCCCAGGAAGCCGGTCACCGTGCCGGGCTTCACCACGAAGTCCAGCCCGTCGACGGCCGTCTTCTCGCCGTACCTCTTGGTCAACCGCCGTGCGTCGATCATTCGCGTTCTCCCTGTCGGGCTCCGGCGTCCGTCACTTCGGACGCCTCACCGGCAACGCTAGGTGCCGAATCACCCGGATCCGGTGGTACCGGGAGGCTGAACCGCGGCGGGCGCGTAGTACCGCGGTACTACGTGGCCACTTGCGCTGCTTCCGTGTTCGCCGGCCCCACAGCCGTCACAGCGGGCGCCCTCCCAGCGCCTGCGGCGCACCGGGCCCTTTCTCGACCAGGGGCCTCGCCGTCCGACGCGGCGTCGGCCAGTACCCGCGTGGCACAGGGGCCCCAGGGAAGGCGCTCGTCATGACGTGCGGTGGGGGAGGCGGGACCAGAGGGCCCGCACTCGCGCGGGGGCACCGCTCGCCAGGCGCCGCAGGACGGCACGGCGGCCGGCAGGGCGCCGTGCAGCCTCGGATTCCGTTGGCATCAGCCGGCATCACAGGACGGAGCGGCGGATCACTGGCCCCGGCACCAGCAGGCCGGGGAACAGTGGCAGCCAGGCCGCCAGCGGCCGGTAGCCGAAGACCGCCGACAGGGCCGCGGCTGCCGGCACCCCGGCAAGCCCGGACCACTCGGGGTGGGAAGCAGTACGGTGGCGCCGCCGGCAAGGAGATACTCCATGCAGAAGCGGCGGTCACGGAGCGCGCGTCGACCGCCCGCGCCCTCGCCCGGGCAGCGCTCGCGGGCCGGCCGCCCGGCGCCACCGCACGGATTCGGCTCCACCGGCCGCGCGGTCTCCCGCCGTATAGTCGCCCTCAAGGCCACCCCACCTCCACACCTGTGGCCGCAGGGCGGGGACCGTTTTGGCGCTTGGCGCCCTCACTGCACTGGGCGCCGCCGACGCGACCGGCGACCTGCTCCGGCTGCTGGAGCTGGTCCTCGCCCGCGAATGATCACGCGGCGGGCCGATCCCGTCTCCGGCGGTGGGCCTCCGGGGCGGAACCGGTCAGGGAGCCTCCTCGCCCTGGGCGACCTCGACCTCGTGGTGGAAGTCGACGACGCCTGCCGCTCCGGCGGCGACGGACAGGACCGTGCAGGCCACGAGAAGGAACGCGGTACGGCGGGTGGTGCGCGGGCGGGTCCGGGCGGGCGCGAGGAGCGCCGCGACGCGTTGCGGCACCGGTCCGGTCGTCGCCGCGGGCGCGAAGTCCGGTCGGGTGGAGGCAGAGGCGTTTCCGGCGAGGGCGGCGCGGGCGATGGCCGTGGCGATCAGGCGCCGGTCCCCGGTGACCTCCGCGGCGGCCTCGTCGGCGGCCCGCTCGGCGGCGAACCGGATGGTGGCGCGGGTGGCGCGCAGGGCGGGGTGGCAGTGGGCGGCGAGTTCGGCGGCGGCCAGGAAGTAGTGGTGGCCGGCCCGGTTGTGGGCGCGCTCATGGGCGAAAAGGGCCTCACGCTCGGCAGGTCCCAGAGTGCGCAGCATGGCGGTGGTGACGACGATGCGGTGGGGCCGTCCGGGCAGGGCGTACGCGTCCGGATCGGGCGATTCGATCACGCACAGGTCACCTGCGGTGGGACGGCGGTCGGCCTGCCTGCGGGCGGTCTGGAAGGCGCGGGTCTGCCGGAAGGCCGAGCGTGCGAGAGTCCAGACGCCGAGGCTGAGCACCCCGGTGGCCGCCATGGCGGCGGGGAGGACGACGTAGTCCGAGGGGGTCCGCAGGGGGTGGACGAGTTCGCCGAGGGCGGCGAAGGCGGGGAGTTTGAGCAGTCCGGTCAGGACGAGGGCGCCGAGAGCGGCGACGCAGGTTCCCGCCAGCGCCAGGGTAGAGGCGGTGAGGACCCACAGCGCGGTGGCGGGAGCCAGTCGGTCGAGGGTTCGGCGGGCCAGTGTCGGCGCGAGGAAGGGCAGGATCAGCGGGAGGAGCAGCAGAGCGGTCATCGCTCCTCACCCTCCAGGAGCCGGCGCAGGTGCTGCTCGTCGCCGGGACTGAGCTGGGCCACGAAGCGGGCCAGGACCGTCTCCCGGTCGGTGTCACGGTCGAGTTCGGTGTGCATGCGCCGGGCGGTCAGGCCGGGCGCGTCCTGCACGGGGAAGTAGGCGTAGCCGCGGCCCTGCCGCTCCCGGTCGACGACGCCCTTCTCGTGCAGACGGGTCAGTATCGTCGCCACCGTCGTCCGGGCCAGGCCGGAGCCGAGCTCGATCTGCACCCGCCCTGGCGTGAGTGGGGCCCCGGCGGCCCACAGCGCGGCCATGACGGCGGCTTCGAGCTCGCCTGCCGGCCGCCTCTCGTCCCTCGCGTCGGTCATGGGAACGTCCCTCACTCCCCCATCGTCTACAGTTCAGTAGACCGTCTACAAGATTGTAGTCAGTCGCCGGATGCCCTCGCTTCAGCGTTTCGCCGCATCCGACACTCCGGAAGAACGATGAAGGGGCCTCCGACGATGACCACAGCCGTACACCTATCGTCGCAGCTCGCCGTCAATGTGCTCGACGCGCGGTCGCTGCTGTCCGCGTTCGGCGTGCTGGGCGTGGGCGTGGTGCTGTTCGCCGAGACCGGGCTCCTGATCGGCTTCTTCCTCCCGGGCGATTCCCTGCTGTTCACGGCCGGCCTGCTGTGCACCGGCACCGCCGGGAGCGGCCTGAAGCTGTCGCTCGCCCCGCTCCTGGTCGCCGCGGCGGTGGGAGCGCTGGCCGGCTCGCAGTGCGGGTACCTCCTGGGCCGTCGAGCGGGCGGCACCCTGCTCGCCCGAAGCCGCTCAGCCCGCCTGCACGAGGGGGCGAGACGCGCGGAGGAGCTGCTGGAACGCTACGGGTACGCGAAGGCGATCATCCTGGCCCGCTTCGTTCCGGTGGTGCGCACGGTCCTGAACCCGATGGCGGGCGCCCTGCGGGTGCCGGTGCGGACGTTCACCGTCTGGCAGGTGACCGGCGGTCTGGTGTGGAGCCTGGGGCTCACCCTGGCGGGCTACGCGCTGGGTTCCTCCGTGCCGAACGTGGACCGCTATCTGCTGCCGATGGTCGCGGTGATCGTGGGCCTGTCGCTGATTCCGGTCGCCTCCGAGGTGTACCGCTCGCGCCGGGACGCGAAGGCGAAGGAGGCACGCGGATGATCATCGCACTTGACGGCTCGCCGGTCGACGGCCCGGCCTACACCGACGTGGTGAACCTCGCCCGGCACTCCCCCGTCTGGCTGGACGACACGGTGTCGGCCTGGTCGACGTACGGTCTCGCCCTGTTCGCGGTGCTCATGGCCGTCGGCTGGTGGCACGCCCGGCGTGTGGGCGCCACCGCGTCCGTGACCGCACTCGCCGTGCCGTTCGTCGTGGTCGTGGCCTTCGGGGTGGACGCGGTGCTGAAGCTGCTGGTGCGCGAGGACCGGCCCTGCCAGAGCCTGCGGGTGACCACACTGGAGGCGTGTCCGGCGCCCGGCGACTGGTCCTTCCCCAGCAACCACGCGGCCATCGCCGCCGCGGCGGCCGTCGCCCTGCTGTTCGTCTCCCGCCGACTCGGTGCGGTCGCCGTCGTGGCCGCCTGCGCGATGGCCGCCTCGCGTGTCTGGGTGGGCGCGCACTATCCCCACGACGTGCTGGCCGGGGTCGTGGTGGGCGCGCTCGCCGCCTTCCTCGTCATGTCGGCACTGCGCAGGCGTGCGGAGGCCGCAGCCCTGCGGCTCGCGGCCACCCGTCTGCGTCCACTGCTGGTGGTGTCGTGAAGCGCGGCGAGGTCGCCGAACTGGCCGGCAGCTGCGGTCTCGGAGCGTGGACGGCCTTCGGCGTGCTGACCATGGTCGTGGTGGGCCACGACGGCACACCGCTGTTCGCGGACGCCGACTTGCTCTCGTGGTCCGTCGGCCACCGGCCCGACGTGGCGGTGGCGCTCGCCCGCGGGCTGACCGACACCGGGACCGGTGTCATCCCGTACGCGCTGGCGGTGCTGGCCGCGCTCATCGCGGGGCGCACCCCACGGCAGCGCGGGCTCGCCGTGGCGCTCTGTCTGGGCTGCCTTGGGGCGGGCCAGGCGCTGCGGTACGCGGTGATGGCACTTGTCACCCGGCCGCGGCCACCCCTGACGGACTGGGCGACGCATGCCTCGGGATGGGCGTTCCCGTCCGGTCACACCACCACCGCGGCCCTCACCGCGGGGCTGCTGATCATCGCCATCCGCATACGCGGCCCGCGTGGCAGGACTGTACTCACCCTGGTCATCGGCGGCTGGGGCGCGCTGGTCGGGCTGACCCGCGTCTACCTCGGAGTGCACTGGTTCACCGACGTCGTCGGCGGCTGGCTGTTCGCCCTCGGGTGGCTCGGCCTGTATCTGAGCGCTGTGGCCCGCTGGCTTCCCGGCCGATGGGCCCTCGGCACGACAGACACGGACACGGACACGGAGGCGGACTCGGCGCGCGGCACGGCAGAACCGACGGCCGGCACAGCAGGGGGCCGGACGCACGCGACACCGGAACACATGGACGTCCCACGAGAGCAGAGGGAGGACCATGCGCCGGACGATCCTGGTCGTCGAGGACGATCACGCCCTGCGTGACGTGCTGATGCGCGGACTGCGCGCCGAGGGCTTCGACCCCGTGCCCGCACCGGACGGCGCCACCGCCCTGCGGCTTGCCACCGCCGACATCTCCGCGACCGTGCTCGACATCGGGCTGCCCGATGCCGACGGACGGGAGGTGTGCACGGCCATGCGCGCGAACGGGTTCCTCTCCCCCGTCATCTTCCTGACCGCCCACCACCGACTGAGCGACCGGCTGTCAGGGTTCTCGGCTGGAGGCGACGACTACCTGCCCAAGCCCTTCCACCTCACCGAACTCGCGGCCCGCCTGCGGGCAGCCCTCAAACGGGCCGCACCACCGCATGCCGTCACTGCGGGAGACCTGGCGCTGGACGCAGTCCGGCACGTGGTCAGCGTCCGAGGCATCGGGGTCGACCTGACACCGATCGAGTTCCGTCTCCTGGCGGCGCTCATGGCTGCATCCGGCGGCATCGTGTGCCGCCGCGAACTGGTCCGGGCGGCTTGGCCCGAGGGTGCCCAGGTCCACGAGAACACCCTCGACCAGTATCTGACCCGCCTGCGCCGAAAGCTGCGCGCGGCAGGCAGCGAGCGGACCATCGGCACGGCACGCGGGGTCGGCCACCGGCTGTCATGAGCGGCACCCGGCCGAATCAGCGCGCCTCGGTACCTCACTGGACGCCATACTGGACCGCATCCGCACCCTCCTGCGCCACGAGCGGCACCTCACCGGGGAACTCTCGCACGAGCTGCACACACCCCTCAGCCGGATCATCGCCGAACTCGACTGGTGGCAGACCCATCCCCGCACCGCCGAGACCCACGCCACCCACAAGGTAATCGCGGAAGCCGCCCAGACCATGCGCACCATCTGCGACACCCTCCTCGACGACGCCCGCGGCGGCACACTCACCGCTCCCGGCACCACCGAGGTCCTCCCCACGCTGCGACGCCTCACCGAAGTCCTCGGCATGCCATCCCACTTGACGGTTGCCGCTGACGGCCCGCCACTGAAGGCCGGAGTCCCACCCGCCCTCCTCGAACGCATCGTCAGCCCGTTCCTGTCCAACGCCTGCCGTTACGCCCGCTCACACATCGCCGTTCGCGCCCACCGCGCACCCGACGGCGTGCGCATCGATGTCATCGACGACGGCCCCGGCGTACCGCCCCCGTTCGCCGGACAGCTCTTCGAGCCCGGCCGGCGCACGGATCCCGGTGACGGACACGGCGGAGTGGGCCTGGGTCTGCCGCTGGCACGACGTCTGGCCCGCTTCGCCGACGGCGAGGTGACGTACGACCGCGGACACACTCCCGGGGCACGGTTCGTGGTGGGCGTGCCTGCCGGGTGACCGTGCCGCGGTCAACGCCACCCGGACATCACGGTGCGATGTCGCGCTGGACGTCCTTGCGGGAGACGGCCAGGTAGCCGACGAAGCCGAGGATCGCCACCGTCCAGGACAGCGTGACCGGCCCCAGGCCCAGCGCGAGCCCGCCCCGGCCGTGGCCCAGGGCCATCCAGTCGGCGACCGAGGCACCGAGCGGGCGGGTGATGACGTACGCCGCCCAGAACGCGGCGACCGCGTTCATGCTCCCCCACCGGTGAGCGACAGCCGGGACGGCGATCGCGGCGGCGTACAGGACCGCGGAACCCAGGTAACCGAGGCCGATCGAGGCGGTGAGGTCGCCCGCGGCGGTGCCCAGCGCAAACGTGGCCAGCACGGCGGCCCAGTAGAAGCTCTCGCGGCGCCGGGTGTGGACGCTGTGGATGGACAGGGTGCGCTCGCTGCGGTACCAGAGGACGAAGACGACGGCCAGCGCGGCCAGGAAGAATGGGGTCGAGAACGTGTACGGCACGGCGAGGCCGACATGCAGGACGTCGGCGGCCATCGTGCCGAACACGCTGACCATGACGATCGCCGTCCAGTAGACCCAGGCCACGTACCGACGAACGGCGAACTGCACCGCCAGAGCGGCCACCAGGGCGACGCCGCCGAGGCCCACGGCGGGGACCGGGCCGAGCAGGTGGGCCAGGAAGTCGGACGCCGTCTCGCCCATCCCGGTGGTCAGCACCTTGATGATCCAGAAGTAGACGGTCACCTCCGGCACCTTGCTCGCCGCGTGACGGATGTGGCCCGCGGGCCGGTTGTGAGTGAGGTGATCAGTCGACATGGCAGGCACCATGACACGGTGCCCGGCGCTCGCCCCAGACCCCTTTGCCAGAGTTTTGGCGCTTCCGGTACGGGAGTTGCCCAAGGCTCCGCCGGACCTGAACGCGACCTGAACACAGACGCAGATGCACTGGTCAGCAGCGCGCGGCCAGTGATACTGACTGTCTCCCGGCATCGGCATGACCGCTGCAAAGCATGACGCGACAGTTGGCCGACCCAACGGCCGGACATCGATCCCGTCACGCGTTCGAGTCCGTCTAGGTGCGTCTGAACGCCGCTGGACGAGGGCAAGCACGGTGTCGCCGGTGTTGTGCAGCGTCGCCTCTGGCAGACCGATGCAGCCGCCGCGGTTGGTCACCGGCGAGATCGCACGCCGGCGCCAGGCCCACCGGTTCCACGTGCTGGCGCTGGCTGCGCAGGCAAGACCCGACGTCACGGCAAGCCGAGCAGTGCCTTTGTCTGCCGTCAATCAGTGCGTGACTGCGGCTAATGGAGGCCAGCAATCACGTGCAGTCTGGACCGCCTGTGCCCAACGTGATCCGCGGGGGAATTCCCCGGCCTTGCCGGTCCGCGATGAGAGCGGGCGGACGATGCCTAATCCTTCAGATCGAAGCAGCTACCGGCCAGCGCACCATGTCACCGCAGTATCCGCATCCCCTGAATTGCACCGGGTTCAGGGACGTGAGCAAATCCGAGCTTGAGCCACACTTCGTACAGTTCCCGGTCCCACGCAGACAACACGATCTCCTGACCGGGCACCCGAGTAAACAACTCATCGACCAGGCGCGCGCCACTCCCATTCGTCGAAACTTGGGAGAAACGCGAAGCGCATAAAGCCGAACGTAGCTAGGCTCGTCGCCTGCCGCGCGCTGCAGACTGGAGTGAAGCCATCCCAGTTCAACTGCCGGTGGCCAGCCAGCCGATCCGGCCTCCCGCACTCACCGACCCGGTCGCACTGGGAGGGGCCGCACCCCTCGTACGGACGGATGAGCGGGTGCGATCGCGAATCAGACACCCGAGAGAGTCACAGGCACGCGGATCGTACGAATCACCGACCGCATCGCGCGCAGCCAGCGCGTTCGATCTCGACAGAGGAGCCGCACCCGAGTGCTCCGGTGTGGCTTCGCCGTCTCACGGATCCGCGCAGCGACCCCGCCACGACGGGCCTCGGTGGGGCCTCGCCGTATCACTCTCGTGTCACACCGCAATCACCAACTGGGCAGACCGTCCCGGACCAAAACGCTATGACCTGCAATTTCCTGCCCGCGCCGGACTGGTGTAGACGTCCCTGGACGGTCTTTACAACCTGTGCCATGTGGTACCCAGTGAGGGACCCAAGATCAGGACCGGAGCGTCTTCTGGCCCGTCAAAGCGGTATTGCAGGGTGTTCGGGGGTGTCTCACTCACGCCCCAGACCCTCTCACGTCTCATGACTGCCCCTATGACGGGGGTTGCAACTGCACAGGTCTGACCAGGTGGAAGACCTCCCGGGCCGCGTAGCGCTTGAGGCTTCGGACTATCTCGCGCCGGGTCTTCCCCTCCTTGCTCCGGCGTTCGTAGTACTCCTGGGTACGCGGATCGACGCGCAGGCGGGTCTGCACGATCCGGTGCAGGGCCGCGTTCGCCTGCCGGTCGCCGCCCCGGTTGAGGCGCCGGTACTGCCGACTGCCCGAGGAACGCTCGACGGGGCTGACCCCGCACAGCGCCGCGAACGACGCCTCACTGCCCAGGCGTTCCGGGTTGTCCCCGATCGTGATCAGCAAAGTGACGGCTGTGTCCGGACCGATGCCCACCACCTCGAGCAGCTGCGGAGCGTGGCGCTCCACCAACCGGGTCAGGCGGCCTTCCAGGTCCTGGACCTCGTCGCTGAGCTGCCTGATGCGCCGGGCCAGGAGTCCCAGGGTGACGTGGGCGGCGTGAAGCACCGCTCCCCCGCCGGTCTCGTGGTTCAGGCTGTCGTCGACGAGCCTGGCGCAGGTGCGGAAAAGTTCTGCGTTGCCCAGCCCGGCAAGTTCCTCTCTCAGCTGCGGATCGGCACGGATGAGGACAGCCTTGAGTTGGTTGATCGCCTGGGTGCGGGCCTTGACCGCCGAGTCCTTGGCCAGCTTGTACATGCGGGCGATCTCCACTGGCCCATCACCCGTCTTGGCCTGGGCGCGCGCCCGCCCGCTCAGCACCGCCCGGGCCGCGTTCTCGGCATCGAGTGGGTCGGACTTGCCTCGCCGTCGTCGGTCGGCCCGGTCGAACCGGTTCACATCGAAGACGTCCACGCCCTGGGCCAGCAGTTAGCGGGACAGGGCCGCCCCGAAGGAACCGGTCCCTTCCACTCCGGCCCGCCGCACCGTACCCGACGCCCTGGCCCACCCCAGCAGGTTGCGGTAGCCGGCCGCGCTGGCCGGGAACTCCTGGGTGCCGATAACTTCCCCCACCAGGGAGAGCACGGCGGCCACATGGGCATCCCGGTGCGTGTCCACTCCCAGGACCACCTCCCTCGCCGGCCGACGCCGACGAGGACGCGAAGCGGTGGACGTGCCGGTCATGCTCGTTCCCTTTCAGGCCGACGGCTTATCGCGTAGCCGGTAGCGGGCCGTGCGGACGGTCAGAATCGTGATGACGCCTTCCGGCAAGCCCCTATCGAGACACGTCCATCAGCCCGAGACCAACAGTGCGCAGTCCCCTGGCCGGCGGTCGACACAGTGTGATCAGGACACCTCGGTCAGAGATCTCAGGAGTCAGACCCCGCCGTAGGACAGGCACCCACCTACGGTTCTCGGCCCAACCGGCTTCCAGCCACGTCAGCCCGCTCGTTCGAGCGAAGTGACTCGAAGCACCGGTCGCCTACCACCGGAACTGGCACCATGCCGCCGTCGTGCGTCACCTCGAGTCGAAGGCGGACCATTGGAACGGCGGGTCAATGAGCGGCAGCTGTCGGTGTTGCAGTGGGTGGGAGCCGGGTGCCCTGCAGGCGTATGGAACACAAGCTCCTACAAGACCACCTGCCAGGCACTCCACAACCGGGGCCTGGTGACGGTCTCCCGGAAGGCCGGGCAGTGGAGCGTCGCCCTGACAAGCGCCGGTCGGCACTACCTGGCGCACGGCACGTACCCTCCCCGCGGATCACGCCCGCGGAAGACCCAGGCCGCCGGTCCACGACCTAAGTCCACCCGAGCACAGGCAACTCCGGCCACCGAGCGGAAGCCAAGCCCTCCCTCACATCCTCGTGTGACGCTCACGGAGCAGCTGTTACAGGAGCTCGCAGAGGCCGGCGGCAGGATCGTCAAGAGCGGCAGCGGTCCCGGCTTGGAGAAGTGGCCGTCCCGCGTCGCCGCCGCACGCAGGTCCGGAAGGGTTCCGGAGACGAAGGAGCTGTACGGAAACTGGTGCCGCGACGGGTACGAGATCAAGCTCGTCGACATCCCCGCCTGGCGCCTTGCCGTCCTCGACCCCGTCCCCGTGCCCTCGCGGCTGACTCGGCCGCACACCGTGGTGCGGGCCATGCAGAACGAACGCCAGCCGCTGGGCCTGACCAAGCCCGTCCAAGGACGCGCTCTCCGGCTCATCCAGGCACTGATCACCGCCGCCGAGGCCGACGGACACACCTGCTCGGCCGGGCAGACCGGCTTCGCGCCTCCACCTCATCGCCGCCGCAGGGAAAATCCCCACTTCACCATCACCGCACAGGGCCAGACAGTGGGGTTTGTCGTCCTCCAGGAGCAGGACCGGGCCGAGCACGTCGCCACCGAGAAGGAACTCGCCGACGCCAAGAAGCACTCCTGGGTCAGAATCCCCCGCTTCGACTACACCCCGTCCGAACGCCTCCGCATCATCCTCAGCGGCGGCCAGCCACACCGAGCGAGCGAATGGGCCGACGCTCCCGGCCGCGCCCTCGAACAGCAGCTCGCCGAGATCGCACAGGAGGTCACGCTTCGCGGCCAAGCCGCCGAACGCAGACGCCAGGACGAGGCCGAAGCGGCACGCCAGAAGCGCATCCGCTGGGAAGCCGCCATGGAACAAGCCCGCATCCGGTACGCAGAGGCGTACCGCGTCCGGCACCTCGAAGCCCAGGAAGCGGCATGGCGACACGCCACCCGACTGACCCAATACGTGAGCACCGTACACACGCGAGTCGAGGACATGCCTCCGGGCCAGGCCAGAACCGAAGCCGAGGAATGGATCAGCTGGGCAGCGGCCACCGTTGAACGCCTCGACCCATTGAACACACCGCCCCGGCTGCCCGACATTCCCGAGCCACAAGCCGACGACCTGAAACCCTTCCTCGGGCACTGGAGCCCTTACGGTCCCACCTACTGAACGCCCACACCGCACATTGAGCGCCCACAACCGCAGTTCAGGGGCTCTTCGCGACCGGTTCAATCGCGGCACACCGACCTGGTGGGTCATCGGAAAGACGTCCACCTGAGCGATCTTCGGAAAACCCGAGGTCAGATCCCATTTCCTGGCCCATCGCCATGCATGTGGGTGCCCAGGGAGTCAAACGGGGCGTCACGGCCGACAGTCCGCCCTTTCAACCCGGTCGCTCCAGCCTTCGCCAACACCCTGCTCGACGCGACCGGCGTCCTTCTCGGCCAACGCCCGCTCAGTCGCGACCGGGTGTGGCTGGTCGTGCGAGACGCGGGCCTGGCGGATCGACAGGTGGGCGACTCGTGGTGGAACGCTCCCTGTAAGCCGACCTGCTGCACCTTGATCGCGTCGCTCACCCGAGCCGTCCCGGCTGCAAGGACGTCCGGTAGACACCGAGCACGATGCCGGGATCCGCCGGGAGTTCGTGGACGGTCGAAGTACGCGTCAACTGGCCCGAAGACCGACCGCCAGCGTCAGTTCAAGGACCCGGTGCGGCGATGCGAGATCCGGAAACAGCTCCCGCAGCTGCGACATCCGGTACCGGACTGTCTGGGGATGGACGAACAACGCCGCCGCCACCTCGTCCCGCCTGCCCTGGTGCAGCAGCCACGCCCGCAACGTCTCCTCCAGCCGCCGTGCGGTCGCGACAGGCAAGGTGCGCAACGGTGCGAGGGCTCGGGCACGCAGGTCTGCGAACGCGTCCACGTCGGCGCTCAGCACCAGCTCGGGCAGGTGGTCCTCGGTGTCGCGGATATCAGAGGAGAGGGAGCGCGCGCGTGCGGCTCGTGCGTACGAGGATGACGCACGAGTCCATGGCCGGGCCGGGCCGACCACGGCGGTGCGGTCGGTCAGCTGCCGCACGAGATGTGATCGGTCGGAATCGGGGACGAGCAGCACACCGGTGGCGTCCGGCAGATCGTCGAGGACGAGGGTGCTCGGGTCGAGTGTGCGGTAGGCGGGCCGGGCCTGGGCGGCGGGCAGCAGGACGGCCGTCAGCGTAACCGGAGGCTGCCATCCGGCCCGTTGAGCAGAGGCCAGCAGCACGTCCGGGCTCGCGCCGGCGAGGAGGTCGCGGGCCAGGTGTTCCAGGTGGCGCTCGTGGGCCCTGCCCCGGGCGGCCAGTTCGTCGGCGTGGCCCGCGGCGCTCGCGGCGGAGAGCTCGTCAATGTAGGCGAAGGTCAGCTCGGCGAACTTGGCGACCTCGGCGGCGGGCAGACCTGCGGACACGGCGCCCGCTGCCAGGCATCGCCAGGCCACGCGGGCGCCGACGCGGTAGGCGCTGAGCAGGGCGTCCATCGAACGGCCGTCGCGCACCTCGCCGCGGCCCAGCTCGTAGGCCGCGTCACCGCCGTCGCCGCCTGTGGCGTTCCCGCTCGCGAGGTCCAGGTAGTGCCCGAGGGCGGTGCGGACGGCTCGGCGGATGGTGGCGCCCATGTGGCCCGTCAGTGCGTTGGCGTAGGGAGGGACCTCGTCGATGATCGCCTGGACGACCTCGTCGGCGGTGGTCTTCAGCGCGGCCCGAAGTGCGGTGACCGTCGTCTCATCCAGGGCCAGTTCGCTGGCCCTCTGGGTTACACGACTCACGTTTTTATTCCCTGCGAACAATTCCACCCACCAGATTCACGTCCTACGGTCAGGACTTTACGCCCTGAGACGCAGCAAGCTGGAGTCATGACGAGTGCAGCCCTGCGCAGCAGGGCGTGGAAACTGCTGGAGATGGTCACGACGCCGCTGCTGCCGTCGGACTACCTCGACCTGGTCAGCCCGCTGCGTGCGGGCGCCGACCTGCGGGGGCGCATCGAGGCCGTGCACCCCGAGACGGATGACGCCGCGACTGTCGTGATCAGGCCGGGCCGGGGCTGGCGCGGCCACACAGCCGGTCAGTACGTGCGGATCGGGGTCGACGTCGACGGCGTACGCCTGTGGCGTGCCTACTCCATCACCTCGCCGACGAACCGCCAGGACGGCCGCGTCACGATCACCGTGAAGGCGATCCCGGACGGCAAGGTCAGCAACCACCTGGTCCGCCGGGCGAAACCGGGCACGCTGATCCAGCTCGACCAGGCGACCGGTGACTTCGTGCTGCCGCCGGCCAAGCCCGCCAAGGTGCTCTACCTGACGGCCGGCAGCGGCATCACGCCCGTGATGGGCATGCTGCGCGACATCGAGTTCGACGACGTCGTCATGGTCCACTGCGCGCCACGGGCGCAGGACGTGATCTTCCGAAACGAACTGCACGATCTGGTCGCCGACCAGAACCTGCGGCTCATCGAGGTGCACACCGACACGGACGGCATGCTCGACATCGCCCGTCTCGACGAACTCGTGCCCGACTGGGCCGAGCGCGAGACCTGGGCTTGCGGACCCGCGGGTTTGCTTGACGCCGCCGAGGAGCACTGGAGCGGGCACGGCGTCCAAGTGCGCCTGCACACCGAACGCTTCCGCCCCAGCATCGTCGTCGCCGGCGACGGCGGCGAGGTCACGTTCAGCGCCACCGGCAAGACCGTCGACTCGGACGGAGCCACGCCGTTGCTGGACGTCGGCGAGGAGGCCGGCGTGCTCATGCCGTCCGGGTGCCGTATGGGCATCTGCTTCGGCTGCGTCACGCCGCTCAAGGCGGGCGCCGTCCGCGACCTGCGCACCGGCGAGATCACCGAGGCCGAGCCGGGCGTCCTCATCCAGACCTGTGTGTCCGCCGCGGCGGGCCCTTGCGACATCGAACGGTAGGAGCACTTTGACCGCCATTGACCCCACCGCCCACCTGACGGCGGAGCAGATCCAGGAGCTGGGCCGCGAGCTGGACGCGATCCGCGACGAGGTGATCGCCGGCCGCGGGGAGAAAGACGCCGCCTACATCCGTAGGGTCATCTCGGCGCAGCGCAAGCTCGAGTTGGTCAGCAGGGGCGTGCTGCTGTTCTCGATCTTCCCGCCGGCGTGGCTGCTCGGCACCGCCGGTCTGTCCGTGGCGAAGATCATGAACAACATGGAGATCGGCCACAACGTCCTGCACGGCCAGTGGGACTGGATGCGGGACCCGAAGATCCACTCCACCACTTGGGAGTGGGATCACGTCTCGCCGTCCGAGCAGTGGAAGCACTCGCACAACGAGCTGCATCACACGTACACCAACGTGATCGGCAAGGACAACGACCTCGGCTACGGCATCATGCGCGTCGACGAGGACCAGGAGTGGCACCCGTTCCACCTCGGTCAGCCGCTGTGGAACTTCATCAACGCCTGCTTCTTCGAGTACGGCATCGCGGCGTACGACCTGCAGCTCGGCAAGAACCTGCACAAGCGGCGCCGCAAGAACCCGGAGTTCCGCGCGCGGGCCAAGGCCGTGGGCCGCAAGATCCGCAAGCAGGTGCTCAAGGACTACGTGATCCACCCGCTGCTGTCGGGCCCGTCGTTCCTCCCCACGCTCGCCGCCACGTTCACCGCGAACCTGGTCCGCAACATCTGGTCCCACTCCGTGATCATGTGCGGGCACTTCCCCGAGGGCGTACAGGTCTTCGAGCGCCGGTCGATCAAGAACGAGACGCGCGGCCAGTGGTACCTGCGCCAGATGATGGGCTCGGCGAACATCAGCGGCAGCAGGGCCATGCACTTCATGACCGGCAACCTGTCGCACCAGATCGAGCACCACCTGTTCCCGGACCTGCCGAGCAACCGGTACGCCGAGGTCGCGGTGAAGGTGCGCGCGCTGTTCGAGAAGTACGAGCTGGAGTACGTCACCGGACCGCTGCCCAAACAGGTGTTCTCCGCGTGGCGCAAGGTCTTCCGGCTCTCGCTGCCGAACAAGAAGCCCGAGGTCAAGACGCCGGACCGTGAGCAGGAGCTCGTCGCCGCCTGATGGGTACAAGCGCCTGGCTCACGAACCCGAGGTCAGGCGCCCTTGTCCGCAGGCTCCAGAATCGCCACGCACTCCGCGTGATGCGTCTGGACCTCCCGGATCAGCCCGGTCAGCCACTCCCGTCGCAGCTGCCGCGGTGTGGTCGGGGTGCGCTTGTGTTTGTGCACTGGGCGGGCGTGCAACAGCGCCCTCCACCGCGCGACCGGGGTGGTCGGCCCGGCAGTGACGACCGGGTGTGGGGTGGTTGTGCTGGGGCGGGTGCTTTTCACGGCGGCGACTTCCAGATCGGGGGAACAGATGACGGAGTTGCATCGCCGACCAGACTTCCCGGCACACCGAGGCGAGACTCTACGTCAAAGCTCCGACAGCAAGACGTCAAGAAGCCGTTAAAACCAGCCCCGAACCCGCATTCGCAGGACATCACGCCTCAGGGTTCTTGATCATGCGCCTGCCGGGCGCCCACCGCATGCGCGGCCCTGGCGGGCGATCTCCTGCCTGATCTGCAGGACCCTGCCTCTGCTCCTTACAGAGCCGAGGCGACGGGCAGGTCGAGGCCGCGGGCTGCGACGAGACGTGCGGTCCCGTCGGCCAGGCTGTAGCACAGGCCCACCACAGCGGCCTGCCCGTCGGCCACCCGCTGGGCCAGGAGGCGGGAGCGGTCCAGCAGCAGGCCGACGGTGTGCTTTATGTGCTCCGCGAGGATCTCGTCGGCACTCACGCGTCCGGCGGCCCGCGCCGCCAGCACGCTGGGAGTGACACGCTCGACGACGTCCCGGATGTAGCCGGCCGGCGCCATACCGTCCTCCAGCGCTGCGCACGCCGCGCCGACCGCCCCGCACGAGTCGTGGCCGAGGACCACGACCAGGGGGCAGTCCAGCACCTCGACGCCGTACTCGATGCTGCCGATCACTTCCGGACCCATGACGTGGCCGGCCGTGCGGACCACGAAGAGATCACCCAGACCGCGATCGAAGATGATCTCGGCCGCCAGGCGGGAGTCGGAGCACCCGAACAGCACGGCGAACGGACGCTGCGACGGAGCGACCTCGGTGCGACGGGTGGCGTCCTGGTTCGGGTGCTCCGGGGCACCCGCGATGAACCGCTGGTTGCCGGCCAGCAGCAGCTCGAAGGCTTCACGAGGGGATGCGGCCTGGATCTCTGTCATGGCCGCAGGTTACGACTGGCCCGGCAGACACGCGCAGCCGGGTGCAAGGTCGACGGCCTTTGCAGCTCCGTGGTCGGGTACGCCCAGACGCCGGGCGATGCCCCCCCCTCGATCCGCCTCCTCAATGCACTGCGCAGCTGTCCGGCCCGCAACGGACCGCCCGCACCGACTGGCCACCGGTAAGCCTCTTCCGCCTCTTCCCACGACGCCACCACACAGCCCCAACGACACCGCCGCAAGGCAAGAACGTACGCCACAGCGATATACGCCCCATCGGCGTACGCAACTGTCACCCACTGCCCGAGAGCAGGCTCGGCGGGCGTAGGGGCTGGACCTTTCGTAGATTGAAGAGCGAGCGACTGGCAGGGAATGCGTGTGACACCGAAGATCAACTACCCCGGGGTGTTCGCCGCCCTTCCGAGCCCGTGCCTGGTACTCGGCACGGACCTGGTGATCGCCGACGCCAACCCGGCCTTCTGCGAGGTGACCGGACGCAGCCGGGCCGAGCTGCTCGGGCAGTACCTCTTCGACACCTTCCCGGACAACCCCGCCGACCCGGAGGCCGACGGGGTGGAGACGCTGAAAGCCTCACTGCACCGCGTCCTGGCCTCCGGCCATACCGATCACATGGCGTTGCAGAAGTACGACATCCCGGTCTCCGGCAACCCCGAGGTGTTCAAGGAGCGGTGGTGGACCGCGATCAACGTGCCCGTACTCGGCGCGGACGGCAAAGTCGCCTGGGTCATCCACCGCTCCGAGGACATGACCGACGTCGTCCGCGCCCGCCGCACCACGCACCAGCCCGCGGTCAGCCCCGGCCGGGAAGCGGCCATGGAAGCCGAGCTGTACGCCCGGGCGCGGCAACTGCAACGGCTCAACGAGGAACTGCGACAGGCTCACGCCCGTGAACGGCGCGTCGCCGTCGCCCTCCAAGAAGCCATGCTCCAGTCGCCGGACCTGGCCCGGCACCCGAACATCGCCGTGCGCTACCTGCCCGCGACCGGATCCCTGAACGTGTGCGGCGACTGGTACGACGCGGTCGACCTTCCCGCGGACCGCTTCACCGTCGCGGTCGGCGACGTGGTCGGCCACGGCCTGGTGGCCGCCACCGTCATGGGCAGGCTCCGCAGTGCACTGAGCGCCGCCACCCGCACCGTCCACGGGCCCGCCCAGGCACTGGAGGTCCTGGGGCTGTACGCCCGCTCGGTCGAGGGAGCACTGGCCGCCACCGCCGTCCAGGTCCTCGTCGACTGCCACAGCCAACTGCTCATCTACAGCAGCGCCGGCCACCCCCCACCCGTCCTGCTCCACCCGGACGGCACCTGCGAGCTGCTCGACCAGGCCACCGACCCGCCGCTGGGCGCCCGCCCCGAACACGTCCCCCGCCCCCAGGCCAACGCGACCTACATGTCCGGCGACACCCTCATCCTCTACACCGACGGCCTGATCGAACGCAGAGACGAGGACATCGACACCGGCCTGACCCGTCTGACCTCCACGCTCGCCACCTGCACCGACTTCGGCGCGGAACACCTCGCCGACGCCCTCCTCGCCCGCCTCGACGTCGCCAGTGGGGCCGACGACGACATCGCCATCGTCGTTGTCCGCCTGGACCGAACAACCCGGCCGTACTGATCGGCCGATGTCGTCGTCGCTGAGCGTGCGGTCTTTGGGGTAGGCGGTTGGCGCGATGAGATCGAGGCACAGCGCGTCCGGCGGCAGGAAAGTACGCAGGGTCTTTTCGATCTCCTCCGCGCCGTGGCCGCCGGCATGGGTTGAGCACAGCGCTTAGCGGCACTCGGCAACTGTTCCAGTCGTCGGCGGGCGGCGGGAAGCCCGAGTCCCGGGGCGAAGGGATCGCGCTGTCCTCCAGCGCTACAGGATGGGCCTTGCCGGATAGGCTCGACAACATTCTTCTCAGCTTCCGGGCGAGCAGGTTGGACAAGCGTTGTGGATGATCATCCCTCGGTCGAGACGACCAGCTCGGGCCCCTGCCTGGTGGCGAAGGTCCACGGCGCCATGGACTATGTCTCTCAGCCCGAACTACGTGAGCGGCTGAACCAGCTGATCGCTCGCGCGGAGCCGGCCGTCGTGCTCGAGCTGACGAATGTGTCGTCCTGTGACTCGGCGGGGCTGAACGTGCTGCTGGAAGCCCATCGCGAGGCACAGAGGGCAGCGGTGGCGTTGGTCCTGGCCTGTGTCCCGGTCACACTGCGCCGCGTCCTGGACATGACCGGAGCCGATCAGGTCCTGCGGGTCTTCGACACCGTTCCCGACGCCGAGGCCGCCCTGAGCGGCTGACGGCACCGTGAGAGGATGCCGGCCCGCGTACCTTCACCCGATGCCGAGCGGCTCAAAGCAGGACCACCACGGCGATGACGGCCAAGACGGTGATGACGGTGGCCGTCGTGACCACGCTCGACCGTGCCGGAGCGAAGGTCCCGGACTCCAGCTGTCGGCCGCCCGAGCGTTACCGGATGGTGCCGTAGGTGCTGACCAGAAGACGGCAGAAGACCGCAGAAGACCAGGATCACGCCCGAGGCCACGGCGTGGGCCCCTCGGTGCGGGGCGAACTTGCCGATCGCCACGCCGTGACCACCCACCGCAATGTCCGCGCGCACCCAGGCGGACAGGCTCGCTCGGGGCACTCACTACAAGCCATGCGCCCAGGGCCGAACGAGACAGCCGTTCACTCCTACAGCCGCTCATTCCGCGGGCGTTGCCCGTGCGAGCTGATGAGCCACAGGCCAGGCGCTGGGCATCGCTCCGCAGAACAAGACCTGAACCGGCTTCGAGCTGCAGGGTGGTGCCTCACTTGGACCGTGCGAGGCGCTGCGGAAACACCCGAACACCTGGCCACAGGGTCGGCAACACGTTCGGCGTCCCCTTCCGGGGCGATTGAGCATCCCGATGGGAACGTTCATCGCTACGTTCAACGCCATGACATACGACGATGCACGCCGGGTGGACATTTCCATCGCAATCACTCTCCACGGTTCGGCCGCTTACGGGTGGACGCCGGTCGAGGTCGTGACGGGCCCCTTGGCGGTGGTCGATGCGGAAGCCACCGGGGGGAAACGTGCGGGCCATCCTCAGGACGACCGGAACCGGTGAGGCCGAGGTGCGGTCGACGTCGTCGTTCCGCGGAGGCTCGCGAAGGCGGGCCGTGCGGATCCGGGGTGTAGGTGTCGGCGGAGGCGAGCGTGGCGCTGCCCGGGGACGTGGCTCGCGCGTTGGCCGTGCGGGTTCCGTCGCACACGCACCCCGAGACCGTCGAGACGAGCGCATCGGCTCAGGACATCGGAGTGGCCACGGCAGTCGGCACCGGCCCCATCGGGTCGAGAGCACCGCACGCTGGGGTGCAGAACCTCGGTCAGAGACGGCCAGTCGGCAGTGTCCAGGACTCTGCGCAGGTGGGCGGCGAGGCGCCAGGGCCCAGCGGGGGACTTGGCTGCATGTCGATTCCCTCCGGATTGCCGGGCTCCCCAGCCCGGCACGAACTGTTCATGGCCTGTGGGGACTTGCGCTGCTGCGCGCGACGCCCACGACTGGCGCCGCGCTCACTCAGGCCGGAACCACGGCGGATTACCCCAAGGAGAGTTGTCGCCTACCGGCAAGCGCGCTACCGACGAGACGCCACACGCCAGGAAGTCCTGCGAGCAGCAAGGCAGCCCGGCGGGCGCGCACTTGCCGCGATGATTCGGGGACGAACCAGCGCGCGGCTCTGCGGGCGACGCGCTGCCTGTTCTTGATGACGGGCCGCCACAGCCGCTCGTACGCGTGCAGAGCGTCCTCGATCCGGGAAGCTCGGGAAAGCTGGTCGGCCAGCACATACGCACCGCCCATCGCCAGAGAGGCGCCCTGCCCCGCGAGCAGGGACACAGCCTGGCAGGCGTCACCGACCAGCACGACCCGCCCGTGGCTCCAGCTGGGCAGATCGATCTGCGCGACCTGGTCGTAGTAGATCTGTGCGGACGGAGGACACTGGGCCAGGGCGCGGGGCACGAGCCAGCCGAGCGAGCCGTACTCGCGGCGCAGGGCGTCGCGCGCGTCGCCGGGGCGGGAGGGATCGGCGGCCCGGTGCACGGTGAAGGCGGCGACCTCGTCCTCGCGCAGCGCGTACAGGCCCATCTGCCTGCCCACGGTGTCGGTGAGGCAGAACCGGTCACCGAGCTGCTCGTGCACCTCAGGGTCGTGGAAGGTGAATGCGGCCGTGTGGTAGCCGAGGTATCGCACGTACTGGTGTTCCTCGCCGAAGACCAGGGTGCGCACCGTGGAGTGGAGGCCGTCGGCACCGACAAGGAGATCGGCGTCGATGCCGCTGCCGTCGGTGAGGGTGACGTGGATTCCACCCGGCCGTGCGTCCACACTGGCCGGGCCGACGCCGAAGCGCAGGCGGACGGCGAACGACAGACGTTCTCGCAGGGCGAGTTCGAGGTCGGGCCGCATGATGCTCAGCAGCCGGCCACGCACGGAACGGGCGAACCGGCCGTACGGGAGCCGGGCACGGCACCGCCCGTCCCCGTCCAGGAAGGCAGCCTCCGAGACCGGGTAGCTGAGCTCATCCAGCCATGGCAGCATCCCCATGGCCTCCGCCGCGTCGTATCCGGGCCCGAAGAAGTCGATCATGTAGCCCTCGGTGCGGGGCTGGGGTGCCTTCTCCAGGACCACGACCTCCCAGCCGAGCACGTTGTGCAGACGGCCGGCCAGGGCGAGCCCCGCGATACCGGCCCCACAGATGACGACCCTCATCGGCGCACACCACCTTCATGCTCAGGCACGTTCAGCGAACTACCGGCCGCCACACACTTTGCAGTATGCAAAACTTAGCACGTCAAGACGAGCAGCGATCCTGTTCGCAAGGGCCTGCGCGCGCTGGGCAGCGATCGCCGACCTGACGTGTCCCCTGGCCCCCTCCATCACGAGGCTGCGATCGCCTGCGGCCCTCCGGTCCCGATGGGTGGACAGATGAAGTGCCCTCTTGACTGGTTTTGCATAATGCAAATGTAGGAAGGGGTAAATAAATGACTGCCATACCGGCGACGAGGGACAGGACACGCGGACCCATCACGGCAGCGGGCGGGGCCGAATCCGCGCGAAGGCTCGCGGGGCTACGGAACGCCTCGTGGGGTGTCATGGCATTGGCCACGGTGGTCGGTGCCGGTGCGGGCGTCGGCTCGGTCGTCTTCCGCTGGTGCATCAAGACCTTCACCCGCCTCCTGTCCGGTCACAACGACTACTCCGCGTCCCCCGGCACAAGCAATCCGCACGTGCCCTGGCTGGGCCCGTACTTCGTGCTGCTCGTCCCGGTGATCGGCGGTCTGCTGTACGGCCCGCTGGTCAACCGGTTCGCCAAGGAGGCCCGCGGACACGGCGTGCCGGAGGTCATGCTGGCCGTCGCTCAGCGCGGCGGGAAGATCAGTCCCAAGGTCGCCGTCGTCAAGACGCTCGCCTCCGCGCTGACCATCGGCTCCGGCGGCTCGGTCGGCCGCGAGGGCCCGATCGTACAGATCGGCTCCGCGCTCGGCTCGACCCTCGGGCGGGTGACCAAGGCGACCGAGGGGCGGACCAAGCTCCTGGTCGCCTGTGGCGCGGCGGGCGGTATCGCGGCCACCTTCAACGCTCCCCTGGCCGGCGTCTTCTTCGCCATGGAACTGATCCTCGGCACCTTCTCGGCGGAGGCGTTCGGCGCGACGGTGCTGGCCAGCGTCACCGCGAGCGTCATCGGGCGCGCCTCCTTCGGCGACGTGGCTTTCCTGTCCCTGCCCGCCTTCCACGTCGACCACCTCGCCCAGTACGGCTTCTTCGCCCTGCTCGGTATCGTCGCCGCCCTCGTCGGCCTGGGCTTCACCCGCTTCCTCTACCTGATCGAGGACGCCTGCGACTGGCTCTGGCGCGGTCCGGAGTGGCTGCGCCCCGCGGTCGGCGGCGGGCTGCTCGGCCTGGTGCTGCTGGCGCTCCCGCAGATGTACGGCGTCGGCTACCCGGTCCTGGAGAAGGCGACCGAAGGCGGCTACGCGGTCGGTTTCCTGCTCCTGCTGCTGGCCGGCAAGATGCTGGCGACCAGCCTCACCATCGGCATCGGCGGCTCGGGCGGCGTCTTCGCGCCCAGCCTGTTCATCGGTGCCATGCTGGGCTCCGCGTACGGCATCGGCCTCCACCACCTGCTGCCCGGCACCGCCGGCGCGGTGGGCGCGTACGCCCTGATCGGCATGGGTGCCACCTTCGCCGGAGCCGCCCGGGCACCGATCACCGCGGTGGTCATCCTCTTCGAGCTGACCGGCGAGTACTCGATCATCCTGCCCATGATGCTGGCCATCGTGCTGGCCACCGCCACGAGCCGCCTGCTCTCCCGGGACACCATCTACACCCTGAAGCTGCGCCGCCGCGGCATCGACCTCGAAGGACCCGCCCCCGGAGCGGCCATCGGCACTCAGCACGTCGGTGCCGTCATGGAGCCACTGCCCTCCCCCTTGCCCGCGACGACAGCCCTCGCCGACGCCGCCGGCCTCCTGAGCCTCTCCGGCCACGGCGCGCTCCCGGTCGTCGCCGACACCGGCGAGTACGTCGGCGTCGTCACGGCTCAGGCAGTGGCCGAGGCCCTCGCGGAACAACCGGACGCCGCGCCCCGGACGGTTGAACGACTCGCCGCGCCACCGACGACCGTCACGACGGAGCAGCCCCTCGCCCAGGCCCTGCACGCCCTGCTGTCGGCCGCCGGAACCGGGGTACCCGTCCTGGATTCCGAGCGGGGCAAGCCGGTCGGGTGGCTCAGCCACCAGAGCGCCCTTCGCGCGGTACACGCGACCACCTGAACTCGCCTCCCCAGGTGTTGCGATCCACACCCGAGAACTCTTTTGCATTGTGCAAAAATGGGCACAGGGGCCTCGATGGGCATTCCGCTCCAAGGAGGTGAACCGTGGACACGAAGCACGTCCGGCGCGCCTACTCGTTCGTCTGCCTCGACTGCGGGCACGGATGGGAAAGCGCGTACGACATCGATGTGACGGTGGACGATCGCGGGCAGATCATTGCCGCCTACCACCTCGGCGGCAAGCTCGTGCCTTCACCGCTGCAGTCGCCACGCTGCCCCGATTGCGAGGGCCGCAAGATCCGCATCATGCGACCGGGGCGCGTGGCGTCGGCACGTCTGCACGAAAGGTGACGCAGTGGAGCCACACCACCCGCCTCCACCTTGGCTAGGGCGCTCGGCTGGGCCAGTCTCGCGGTGGCAGGAGCGAGCGCCTGGCCATCATGGGGGACATGACACTGCGCGGATACCGGCAGCGCATGTGGATCATGCACCTGGTGTACCCGATCACAGCTCTGTACGGGGTCCCGCCGCGCTCTGGTTCTATGTCCGCCACGGTCGGCGTACGTCCCTGCCAGTGATCGAGGAGCAGGGTGAGCCGGATCCGGAGAAGCTGCCGGGCTGGGTCACCTCCGCGAAGACCATCAGCCACTGCGGCGCAGGCTGCGTCCTGGGAGACATCGCGGGCGAATGGCTGGTACGGGCGAGCGGTCTGACGATCGCCGGCAAGCCGCTGTACGCCGATTTCTTGCTGGACTTCGCGTTCGCCTGGCTGCTGGGCATCGGCTTCCAGTACTTCACCATCGTCCCCATGCGCGACGTCGGGCCGGCCCAGGGGCTCTTCGCCGCCGTCAAGGCCGACACATTCTCCATTCCGGCGTTCCAGGTTGGCCTGTTCGCCGGCATGTGGGCCTACCAGGAGCTTCACGCCCGGGCTGGCCAAGACCACGGCCGCATACTGGCTCCTGATGCAGGTCGCCATGATCGTTGGATTCTTCACGGCCTGGCCGGTCAACGGCTGGCTGGTCCGGGCCGGCTGGAAGGAACGGATGTGACTGGGACCGGCATCTTCATGCAGTGGACTGGCTCATCCTGCTGACCGGCGTCTACACGGCCGTCTCGCCATGGGTGATCTACTTCGCCAGGATCAACCCCTACCTGACGGCCAACAACCTGATCGTGGGGCTCGCCGTCACGGTTCTTGCCTTCGGAATTCCCCTCGCGCGTATTACCGACTCGCTTGAACCATGACACCCCTGGCCTTTGGTTCCTCCTTGGGCCATCAGTCGTGACCGCATCCCACGGCGTATCGCCCAGGATCGTGGCGAGCAACAGCTTGACGGGCAGCGTCACGTGCCTGATGGGGCCGATCGCAAGAATCTGATTCCGGCACCATCCGTGCAGGGCGTAGGGCAGCCGACCCGGCTCACACTAGGCGGGCCCACCCAAGGCCGCATGACGCAAACAGGGGGCACCCGTGGTAGCCCTCGACCCGCCCCGGGAAATGCCGACAAACACAGCCTCGCCCGCGCCGTCCACCATCCCGACGAGGGTAGATCAGCGGCGGCCCGTGGGGCGCCGTTCGCTGACCTGGGGAACGTCGGGAGGACTGGAAAGCCTGTAGGAGCGCACCACAGCGGTCACGCTCGCGGCCATGAGGGCCATGCTCCACGGGACAAGGTCCCGCAGCGGTCCCGGCCCTCCGGCCACGCCACGCGGCGGCACCCGCCCTTCGGGGTCGTAGACGATCGCCAGCGCATCTCCCGGCCGCGTCGCCTCGCCACAGCCGCGCCAGATCCGAGTCTTGAACGGGACGCCGTCGTGGTCCACCACCGAGCAGAGGTAGCGGCCGCGGCCGTGACCACCGTTCGCCGCCTGGCCATCGTCGACCGATGTCACCACCACCGACTGCACCCGCCCGCGCTCAGCCAGCACCACACCAGCGGCTGCCTGCGGCGCCTGAAGCGCGAGACACACGCCGAGCAGGGCGGTGATACCGACCAGTGCGCGGCCGGCTCCCACGGACGCCAGATAGAGGGCCAGCGCGACCCCGCACACCAGCCCTGCTTCGCCGTCGGCCAGCGAAGGTCTACCCGACCAGGCACCGAAGAGTGCCGTTCCGACGATTGCGGCGGTGGCGACGGCCCCCGCGAGGACGCCTTCTGCGACGAGCCATCCGGGCGGCAGCCCGACGAACTCGGCCGGCCCCCACACCGTGGTGCGCACATGCGACATGAGGTGTGACTCAGCGGAGGACGAGGACCGACGCCTTCGGCGCATGCGTGCCGCACCCCGCATTCTTGTCCCTGTCCATCGGCGACCGCCGATGCTCCTCCAGTTCGCTTGCATTATGCAAAATGTGAGGGAGGCAGAGGTAGGGGCCCCTGAAGGTAGTTCACGGCCGACCGCGCCCCGTCAGGCGTCGTGCGCCAGCGTTCCGTCCACGACCCAGCCGAGCGGGTGCGGCTCCGGATCGTCCGCTCCCGGTGCGGGAGGCTCGCCTCCCGCCTCGTTGAAGGCGTTGAGCGCCTCGACGAGCGCCAGCCGCTCCATCGGGCGAAGCCGTTCGACGATGGCGGCGATCTCGGCGCGCCGCCGGGCGGTGACCTCCTCGACGGTGCGCCGACCCTCCTCAGTCAGCCGCAGCAGGGTCTCGCGACGGTTGACGGGATTGGCCTGCCGGTCGGCAAGCCCGGCGACGATGAGCCGGTCGACCATGCGCATGGCGGTGGACGGTGCCACCTGGAGCAGCTCGGCGAGCTCGACCAGCTTGGTCGTCCCCCTGGTGGACAGCACCACCAGCATCCGGAACTGGGCGACGGTCACTCGCTCCTCCACCGCCGCCAACGATCGGGCGGAGACCGCCACCAACAGGCGCGACGCGGTCAGCACCGCTCTGGTAACCGCATCTACGTCGTCCAAGGCACCCTTGGGGGTCTGCTGCTCCGCCATGCATCCTTTCTACCGCGCCGAAGCCGCTCGCTCGCCCTTCAGACAAACAGACATTCATCCCGCATGGTCGTGATAGCGGAGCAAAAGCATCGCGGCATCGTCATGGAGCGGCCCGGCGGCATGCCGGACCAAGTCCTCACGCAGAGCCTCCAGGGCACGATCCGCATCCGGTTCCTTCAGCAGGCCCGCCCGGTCACCGAGCGGATAGAAGGAGCCGCCCGGGTCCCGGGCTTCAGTGACACCGTCCGTGTACAACAGCAACTGATCACCGGGCGCGAAGACCACCCGATAGGGCCGCGGCCCCTCACTGCCATGCGCGCCCAGACCCAGCGGCAGGGCGAAGGACTGCGGCTGTGGAAAATCGACGCTGCCACTTTCACGGACAACCAACGGGGCCGGATGCCCGTAGTTGAGGAAGACCGCCTCGTACTCCGATCCGAACTCAGCGAGGACCGCGGTCACGAACTTCTCTCCCTCCAGCTCGCGGGCCACGCTCCGCTCCAGCCGCTCCCCCAGCCTGACCAGGTCCGGCTCGTCGTGGGCTGCCTCCCGGAAAGCGCCGAGCACGACGGCGGCCGTCTCCACCGCGGCCAGCCCCTTGCCCTGCACATCCCCCACGATCGCGCGGATCCCGTGCGGCGAGGCCACCACCTCGTACAGGTCCCCTCCGATACGCGCCTCCGCCACGGCCGATGTGTACGACACCGCCGCCTGGAGCGGGCCCGCTGTCCGCGGCACCGGCCGCAGCAGCACCCGCTGAGCCACCTCCGCGATCGACCGGACGCTGGCCAGCTCGGCCTCCCGACGCAAGCGCATCACGGCCGCCGCGATGCCCGCCGCGGTGACCCCGGCGACCGACGCCATCGCCGTGAACCCTCGGCGCTCCTCGAACAGCCCGTCGTACAGACCGAGCCCCACGCACACCAATAGGGCCACCGCGCCGATCAGCGCCGTACGACGCCACCCGCCGACCAGCCCGGAGAAAGCCGGCCCGAGCGAGACCAACGGCAAGAACCCCACCCCTGGCCCGGCGACGACGTCCGCCGCGGCCACCACGGCCATCGCCGCCACCGGCAGCCAGGACAGCACCACGGAACCCGATGTCGGTTTGTGCACGGTCACGACGTCCTCCAACGGCACAGCAGAGCACGAGAGCCGCCGATCACATCTGACACAGTCGCCTCCCCGCCTTTAGATTATGCAAAGGTTCTCGCAGGAAGCGGCTTGCGCCCCCGGCCCTTTACCCAACGGAGGCGGAGAATCGACACGCCCGACTCTGCCGGAAGGCGAAGATGCTCCGCCGACAGACCGCTCCCAACCGGCCTCACCCCCCTTCAGCTGGCGGCGCTTTGGCGCACGGCTGCCGATCGCCGTCTTCCGCGCGGGACTGGGATGGTTCTCCGGCAGGCGCCTTCTGTTGCTGCAGCAGCACGCGCGGCCGCGCCACCGGACCGGACCGTTGGGTGGTCCTGAGGGAGCATGAGCCGGCGGCCTGCAGTTGGACCGTCGCCTCCGGCTTCGGCCAAGGGCAGCCTGGTACCGCAACCTGCACGCTCAGCCGAAGTCGGTCGTCCGGGTCGGCAACCAACCCGACGGGCACACTTGCTCACGCCCAACGAAGGCGCCGACATCATGCTGCACCGCGCCCCGGCATTCCCGAACCACGCGCAGCCCGTGCGCTCCTGGAGTTGTCGTCGGACGGCGGCGAGGTCGGGTCCCGGCAGGCAGGAAGAGCCATACCCTTCGTTCGACTGGACACCGGCACCGGTTCCCCGCTGGCATGACGGGCACGGCCAACCCGCCTTGCCGCCTTACACGCCCACAGCCGAGACACTGGCGCCATTTTTTGCATCATGCAAGACTTGCACTGGGGGCCTAGTCGGCCGTCGGAGGTTGCACGGCGCCATGGAGTGAAGCGTCATCGCGATGGAGCGACGCCGGCCGCCGACAGGCCCCCGCCAGGCACGCACTCGACGAATCGGGATCGATCACGGCGAGCAGGGAGACGGTGATCAACGAGGAGTCCAGCGCCAACAGACAGGTGAGTGGCGGAGCAGGACTTCCGTCCATGCCAGACGCACGTGACAGCAATTCCTCGATGCGATCGAGGACGCCATCCTGGCTTCCGCAGCCCACCACGACCCGCCCGAATGGCGTGTGACGTCTCAGTCGGTGAAGCGCGCGCACCGGGAAGTCCCGGACGAACCCAAACGAGACCTGATCGCGGCGGTCGGCGACTATGAGAACTGGAAGACCGCTGGACGGGTCCTGGCTGGCATGGACAGCCAGGCCGGGCACCGACACGTGGGTCGCGTTTCCAGTACCGTCGCCGCGTCCATCACGGCCCTGGGAGCTCCTTCCCATCTGCCCAAGTACGAGCCGACAGCGCGACGCGGAGCGAGAAGGCATGGCCAGCGCGGGGCATCGAGGAGACCGCTTCACCGCCCATGTCACCCCTGAGCCATGCGCGTGTCGCCCGCCACCGGCTCGGTATGCGGCAGTGCCGTGCCAATCGGGTTCGCGCCATGGACAAGTGCTGAACGCTTGTTTAGCATGCTGTACATGCGTTCAATCCCCGACGATCGGACCACGCGAGCGGTCATCCGGGACGAGGCCCTACGCCTGCTCGCTGCACACGGCCCGGAGACGGTCACCGTGCGGCAGATCGCCGCTGCCGCAGGTGTGTCGCCGGGTCTGATCGTGCACCATTTCGGGTCGAAAGAGGGACTGCGTCAGGAAGTCGACCAGTACGTGCTGGACGTCTTCGAGGCGATGCTCGGTGAGCTCACGGGTGAGAGTGGAGCCAAGCTGCTCGACCCCGCCGCCGGAGCGAGTTCGCTGAGCGAGGTGTTCGCCCGGCACCTTCCCGACGACTCTCCCCTGCCGACGTATCTGCGCCGGCTCCTGTTGTCCGAGACGGATGCCGGACGGCTGCTCTTCCGGCGGCTGTACGACCTGAGCAGGGCCGCGCTGGACGGGCTGGCCACGGCTGGGCTGGCTGCTCCGGGAAACGATCCGGCTGTGCGTGCCGCCGTGCTCCTCGCCAACGACCTGGCGCTGTTCCTGTTGCGCGACCGTCTCACCGAAGTCCTCGGTATGGACCCTCTGTCGGCCGAAGGTATGACCCGGTGGGCACCGGAGATGCTCAGCATCTACGCGGGCGGACTGAACGCGGCACCACCCCCACCACAAGGAGACACCCCATAGGGAGGCCGCGCATGGCGCCAGGCTCAACACCCGCTCCAGCGACCGTCCTTCGGGCCACCGACGTCCACAAGTCCTACGGCAAGCACCCTGTCCTGCGCGGTGCCGAACTCACGGTAGGGCCCGGGCAGCTCGTCGCCGTCGTCGGCGAAAACGGCGCCGGCAAATCGACCCTGCTGAAGATACTGGCCGGCGTCCTGCCCCTGGACCGCGGCGAGCTCGCAGTGCCCGGCACTCTCGGCTACTGCCCGCAGGAACCGGTCCTGAACACGGCACTCACCGTCGAGCAGCACCTGCGCTACTTCGTCGCCGCCCACCGCCTGCCCGATCTGGACCGCGGCCACGAACTCGTCCGCCTCCTCGGCTACGAGCGATACGCACGGTCGACCGCCGGACAGCTGTCCGGCGGCACCCGACAGAAACTCAACCTCACCCTCGCCCTGCTGCACGACCCGGACGTCCTCCTCCTGGACGAGCCGTACCAAGGCTTCGACTGGGAGACGTACCTGCGGTTCTGGGACCTGGTCGACGACCTGCGCGCCCGGGACAGGGCCGTCGTGATCATCACCCACCTCGTCTTCGAGCAGGACCGGTTCGACGTGCTCGCCGACCTCAACGACGGCCGCCTCACCCCCCGCGCATCCTCCCGGGAGGACAACCATGCCGGCGCCTGAGACCTCACCGACCCGATCCCTCTACAGCCCGTTCCCCACAGCGCTGCGCTTCTCCGTACGCGACCAGACCCGCAACCGGCTCGCGGGACTTCTGCTCCTGGTCTTCGTGCCCGTCTGGTATCTGGTGATGAACGCCATGGCCTCGGGCGAGGCACTCGACTTCAAGCTGTACGCGACCGGGCAGGTCCTGCGCATCGACGGCGGCCACCTCACCCTGATCTCGGCGGGACTCAACTCCGTCACGATGATCACCGGATTCGTCGTCTTCGACGCCGTACGCAAGGCCCTCGCCTTCGACCGGCGGCTCGTATTCGCCGGTTACCGGCAGTCCACCCTCATCGGCGCCAAGACCCTCGCCGTCACAGCGGTCGCCACCGCGATCGCCCTCTACACCGCACTCGCCATCCTGTTCTTCTGGCGGCCTACGGGGGCCGGCTGGTTCGCCGTACTCGCAGGATTCGCGATCATCGCCCTCACCTACGGCGCCTTCGGCCTCCTCCTCGGCGTCCTGGTCAAACGAGACCTGGAAGGCTTCTTCCTCATCATCATGGGCGGGCTGATGGACACATTCCTGCAGAACCCACTTGGCAACCCGCTCGCCAACAAGCCCGTCCTGCAATGGTTTCCGTCCTTCGGCCCCATGCAGTTCGCCGTCGGTGGGGCATTCGGCCACACGACCCTGTGGGGACACCTCGCGCTGGGACTCGGGTGGGCCGCTGCGTTCAGCACGGTAGGGCTGGTCATCTTCCGAATCCGGACCCGCAAGCGCACAGGCAGGTGACAACACACTCGACCAGGGCAATGCTCATGGCCCGGACGTGAGGGCTCCCTGCCCGGCATCATGCTCACTCTCCTGGCCGGTGAGGTAGGGCTGCACCTGCAGTTCTCCCTGAGACAGAGCACGACGACCGGTGCTCTGACCGATCACTCGAGCCGTATGGTGGCACTGGCCGGCCATCTCCTGTATGACGCGCCGGGTCAGTACGTCTGACTCCTACGACAGGCCATGCGGGCCGCGCCATGACGCTCAGGGGTGCCGACCCGGCCGACGGCCGGTCCGGAGGGGTACCCCTGACCGGCCAACGGCCGGTCCGCCCCTCACTCGGCCTGCGCCCGCATCGCTGCCACATGCGGGTAATTTACGTAGCTCCTTGACCCGAGCTTTGCGCAGTGCAAAGAATGGAGAACACGGACACCGGCCGGCCGAGCCCCTGGATGCGTCGTCCTGGCTGGAGCACCAGCGACCATCCGGTCCCGGATGCGGCACTCTTGGACGAGTGTGGGCGGTTCCGCGCCGAGGCCGGCGGGGAGACACCGTTCCCACACCACTGCGGCTGAGCACAGTGCCATGTTTCAGAAGGTCAGCCATGAACGCGGAGCACGCCCGTTGCATCCCTTGCTCATTTCTCTGTCTCGACTGCAGACATGGCTGGGACGGCACGTACGACATCGACATGATCGTGGACGAGCGTGACAGGATCGCTCCCGTCTACCACCTCGACGGGAGGCAGTCGCCCCGCTGCCCCGCCTGCCAGAGCCATCAGATCCACATTGCACGGCGATGGCGGATCCGCCCGCCGGGCTAGCCGCTCGCGTCAGCCGCAATGACCTGCTCCGTCCAGGTGATCTTGCCGGTCTTGGTGTACCGCGTGCCCCAGCGGCGGGCCATGTGGGCCACGATCAGCAGGCCCCGTCCTCCCTCGTCGGTGGTCCGCGCGTGACGCAGGTGGGGCGAGATGCTGCTGGCATCGGAGACTTCGCAGATCAGGCCGCGGTCCCGGATAAGGCGCAGGCAGACCGGCCCGGTCGCATGGCGGATCGCGTTGATCACCAGTTCAGGGGACCTACATCGCGGCAATCAGGCACGGGAGTTCGATCCTTTCGGCATGGGCAGCCCGATCAAGAGCAGCGTCACATCGTCGTCATGCGTGGCCGTGGCCGGCAGGAGGGTCTTGATCAGAAGGTCTGCGGTCTGATCGAGGCTTTCCTGATCTGCGCGTACTCCTTTCAGCGCCGAGTCGAGCGTGCGGGCGAGGGTGTCGATCTGGGCCTCGATGTCGGTGCCGGGCCTTTCGACCAGTCCGTCGGTACAGATGGCCAGCGTGCTGCCCGGCGGCACCGGTTCCGTCGCCTGCCGGAACGGCACCACTGCGCCGCACGGATCGTTGACGCTCAGCGGGACTCCGACCGGGCGTCTTGAGCATCCGGGCGGGCCCACCGGGGGGGCAGGGCGATGACCGGGAGGTGTCCCGCCGAGCAGAGTGTGACCTCGTGGGTGCTCTGTCCATGCGGGCAGACGGGACGCGCTCGCGCACAGGGCTGCCACGCCCCCGGCCAGCAGTGCAGCAGCTGTGTTCGGTGCCATCCGGCCGGGCACCTCCGACGCCATCCGGGCGGTGTCGTCCTTGAAGAGAAGCTCATCGATACCCAGCGCCGCCCCGGTCGCGTACTCCACGGCGGTGAGTCCACCGATCACCACGGCCAGCGCTCCGGCCGCGCGGACCCCGACGGTCACCCACGGGGTGACACGGCGGCGAGCCACCAGAAACAGGGAGACACCGAGTGCCAGCAGAGCCACGGCGGTGTTCGCGTTCATGGCCGCATCGCCACCGGGCACACGCCTGAGCCGAAGATCCAGCCGACGAGACCCGACGCCCCCAGCACAGCGGCCGGCAGGGCGGCGCCCTGAGCCACCACGCGGGCAGCATCCAGGGCGGACTGCTGGTACGGCAAGTCCGCGGCCTGCGCTGCTTCGAGTGCGCCAGGCAACTCGGCCGTCTGCTCTTTTGCCACCGAACACTCGCCTATATGGGCAAACGAGTAGATCTACTCTCATACCCTAGGTAATTCGCACCCCCGCTGCCCTGGTCCGAACGTCCTCGTCCCTGCCTGATCGTGATGGGGTGCTGGCGCCGTCTTCCCTGTTCGTCGCCACGGCCCCACGACGAGACGGCCCGAGATGATCTGCGGTTGGCCAAACGACAAAGCGCCGCTACGGGGATCTCCCCCGATACCGATATGGCCGTCAATCAGCAGAACCGGCTGCCAGCCTTTCTCTGCCGGCAGCCGGTCGAGGAGCATCAGCCGAACACCGAGGTCAGCCCGAGCCCGCGGATCGGACTGCGCCCGAACTCCGGCCGGCACGGCCCCGGGGGCGGGGGCAGCAGCCGGAGGCGGTGCACCGCCCTCGGCCATGGACGGTCGCCCACACCACCGCAGCCGTCCCACCGGTCCGCACACGCTTGGGCCACTCCCGGGCACGCTTCGGGCCCGGTGCCCGACGCTGGGACCCGATGGGCGGGACCGAAACCGACGACCGCCCGCCGGTGTCCCCGGCATCACGTCACCGGTGTTCGGGGTTCTCGTAGTCGCGGCGGCAGCCGGCGTCCCAGGCGGTGCGCTGGTTGCCGTAGGCGGGAATGCCCCCGAGGTCCTTCAGTGCCCGGGCCAGGTGCAGCAGGTTCCAGGTCATGAAGGTGGTGTTGCGGTTGGTGAAGTCGTTCTCCGGGCCGCCCGAGCCGGGGTCGAGGTACGAGGGGCCGGGGCCCGCTTCGCCGATCCAGCCGGCGTCGGCCTGGGGCGGGATGGTGTAGCCCAGGTGCTGCAGGCTGTAGAGCACGTTCATGGCGCAGTGCTTGACGCCGTCCTCGTTGCCGGTGATCAGGCAGCCGCCGACGCGGCCGTAGTAGGCGTACTGGCCGGCGTCGTTGAGCAGACTGGAGCAGGCGTAGAGACGTTCGATCACCTGCTTCGTCACGGAGCTGTTGTCGCCCAGCCAGATGGGGCCGGCGAGCACGAGGATGTCGGCCGCGAGGACCTGCTGGTAGAGGTCCGGCCAGGCGTCCCTCTCCCAGCCGTGCTCTCTCATGTCGGGCCACACACCGGTGGCGATGTCGTGGTCCACCGCCCGGACGACATCGACCTGCACGCCCTGGGCGTCCATGATGGCAGCGCTGCGGTCGATCAACCCCTGGGTGTTGCTCGTCTCCGGTGAGCGTTTGAGGGTGCAGTTGATCACCAGAGCACGCAGGTCGTCGTACCGGGCCGGCGGTGCGTCGGTGGCGGGCGACGAAGCGGTCACATGAGCCTCCCGGGGTTCTGCCGCCGCTCTGTGAAAGGCGGCTCGTTCTCACTTCGCCAGCGTGCGGTCCGACCGCGGCACACGCCACCACAACACCTCCAAACGGCCACAGCGGTCCACCCCCGGTCGGCGGCGGACGAGTGGCCCGGGCACGCAGGTGTACCTACGTTCGCCTCATGAGCACCGAAGGCGCGACCGAGTCGCGGAACACGGCAGCAGCGGACGACGTCGCACACCTGCTGGTGCGCTGTCTGCGAGCCGAAGGCGTCGAGTACGTCTTCGGGATTCCCGGCGAGGAGAACATCCGCTTCGTCGACGCTCTGAGCGGCTCCGGGATCCGGTACATCCTGGTGCGCCACGAGCAGGCCGCCTCGTTCATGGCGGAGATCTACGGGCGGCTGACCGGCCGGGCCGGGGTGTGTTCGGCCACGCTGGGCCCCGGCGCGATCAATCTGCTGCTCGGCACCGCCGATGCCACGACCAACAGCGCACCGCTGGTGGCCCTTGCCGCCCAGGGCTCGCTGCGGCGCACCCACAAGGAGTCGCACCAGGTCATCGACCTGGTATCGATGTTCGCCCCCGTCACCCAGTGGGCGGCCCGCGTGGAGTGTCCCGACGCGGTGCCCGAGATGACACGCAAGGCTTTCAAGATCGCGCAGAGCGAGCGCCCCGGTGCCGTGTTCCTGGCCGTGCCCGAGGACATCGAAGCGGAGCGGCCCAACGGGCAGCCGGCGCCCCTGCAGATCGACACGGTGCACGCCGACGCGCCGTCACTCACCCAGGTCGCGCGGGCGGTCGAGGTGCTCACCACGGCACGGCGTCCTGTCGTGCTGGCAGGCCACGGCGCCGCGCGAGCCCGCGCCTCGGACGCTCTCGTGCGGTTCGCCGAGCGGTTGGACATCCCGGTCGCGACCACATTCCACGGCAAGGGTGTCTTCCCCGACGACCACCCGAACGCCCTCGGCGCGGTCGGCTTCATGCGCCACGACTACGGCAACTTCGGCTTCGACACCGCCGACGTGGTGATCTGCGTCGGCTACGAGATCCAGGAATTCGATCCCGCCAAGATCAACCCCGACGGCGACAAGCGCATCGTGCACGTGCACCGCTTCCCCTCCGAGGTGGACGTACATTACCCGGTCGCAGTGGGCATCGAGGGTGACCTGTCACAGGCGCTGGACGCACTCGCGGCAGCACTGCCCGAAGAACTCACCTACGACTCCGGAAGCACCGCGAAGATCCGTACGCTGCTCGACGACGAACTAGCCTACGGGCGGGACAACGACGCGTTCCCGCTGGTGCCCCAGCGTGTGGTGAGCGATGTCCGGACCGCCCTGGACCGCCACGACATCGTGCTCGCCGACACCGGCGCCGGGAAAATGTGGATGTCCCGCCTCTACCCCACCTACGAACCCGACACCTGCCTGGTCTCCAACGGCCTGTCCACCATGGGCTTCGCACTGCCGGGCGCCATCGCCGCCAAACTGGCCCGGCCCGACCGGCGCGTCCTGGCCATGATGGGCGACGGCTCCTTCCTGATGAACTCCCAGGAACTCGAAACCGCCGTCCGCGAACACATCCCCCTGGTCGTCCTCGTCCTGGTGGACGAGGAATACGGGCTGATCACCTGGAAGATGGAACTCGAACTCGGCCGCCACAGCCACACCCGGTTCACCAACCCCGACCTGGTCGCCTACGCCGAAAGCTTCGGCGCACACGGCTACCGGGTCGAGTCCGCCGACCAGCTGCTGCCGGTACTGCGCCGCGCCCTCGACGACGAAGGCGTCTCCGTGATCGCCTGCCCCGTCGACTACACCGAGAATCTGCGTCTGACCGATCGGCTCGGCAGCCTCAGCGGACCTTTCTAACCCGCCGGCCCAGGTTCTCGACACCACAAGCCGTCCAATTGCTAGGAGCACGAGAGGCCGCCGCAGGTCAGTAACAACGGCTAACGCCTGGAGTCGCTGCTGCCTCAGCGTGACTGACGCTTTCGCTACTCGAACACGATGACGTACTCCTCGACCCGACCCAAGATCCGGTGCAGATCCATTCCACCATTGGCCCGGTCAGCCACTCCTCACATGGACCACATGCCCGGGCCACTAGATGCATAGGCTCGACACCAATGCGGCTGAGACCACGGGCGACCTCTGCAGGGGATCCCGAGGTCGACACGTGCCCGGTTTGGATTTCCGGCCCGTACCTCCCGGTCGGCCGGACTGAGTAAGAGGACAAAGATCTGTTGTGAAGGCGTGCGGAGTATCCGGGGCCGGGAAGGAAGTCGCCCTGCTGGAGCTGTCCGAACCGTCATCTCCCGGGCCCGGTCAGATCCTGGTGGCGGTTGAGGCGGCCGGGGTCGGCCCGTGGGACGAACTGCTCAACGGTGCCGGCTGGGACGTGGGGCTGCGCCCCCCGGCGGCGCTGGGGGTGGAGGGCGCGGGCAAGGTGCTGGCCGTTGGTGCGGGTGTCACCGGGTTTGCCGTAGGCGACCGGGTGCTCGCGCACGAGGCCCCACTGCCCGGGGGTAGCGGCTTCTGGGCCGAACGCGTTCTGATCGAGGCGGATCACACGGCAGCCTGCCCACCCGGGCTGGACGCCGTGCACGCGGCGGCGCTGCCGGTCAACGGACTCACCGCCTGGCAGTCCCTGGAGAAGCTGGACCTCAGCCGAGGACAGCGGCTCCTGATCACCAACGGAGGCGGGGCCACCGGAGCCCTGGCCATCCAGCTCGCCGCGGCCCAAGGCATCGAGGTGACCGCGACCGCGTCTACTGCCGCCACAGAGCGCCTACTCGGTCTGGGAGCGAGGGAGGTCGTCGACTACCACGACCCGAATTGGCCGGCCAAGGTACGCGGCGGGTTCGACGCCGCACTCACCATCGCCACCGGCACGGCGGACGCCGCGCTGCCTTTGGTCCGGGACGGCGGTCGACTGTGCTCCCTGACCTCGGACGCGCCTGCGGAGGAACGAGGCATCACGAGTTGGGACCTCTACCTCGAGCCCAACGCCGCGCAGCTTGTCCAGTTGGCGGAGCAGGCCGCCGCGGGAACCTTGAAACTCGCACCGGAACCCCTGCCGCTGAGCGAGGGACCGGCCGCGTTCGCCCGAGTGGTCACCGGACGGGCCGGCGGCAAGAAGATCGTGCTCACCCCAGCATGACCCGACCGGGCACCGCCCGATCCCGATGCTGGACCACGGTGCCCGCCGGGCGCGATGGAGAAGTCCTCAGGCCGAGGGCGGGCGACCGAGGAGGCGCTGTCAAAGTTTGCTCCCTCCAGGGCCGCGCCACTGCCGCCACGGCAGGACGTCACCCTCACCGCCATACTTGACGTTCATCGCCCGGGAAACCGTCGTGTGCTGTCCACGGGTCCACCCAGTGGATGGCGTCGTCGCGCGGCTTGAGCAAGCAACGTGGTCCCCCAGAGGACTCTGGGCCGTCGGCTTTCCCGAAGCGTCGATGCCACCGCAAGGCGTCCAGGCTCTGCCACGACTCCCCAAGTTCGATCTGCTCCTGAGTGAGCCCGGTCTCCTTGGCCAGCTCCTTTGGGCTGATCCTCCCACGGTGAGCCTCGATCGCACGGCCGATCTTGCCTGCCCACAGCTCGGCATCCACGAACGGCCGCTGTCTGTACACGTCGACCAGCGCATCCAAATGTTCGCGTGAACACGCCGTCAGACACCGTTTGCCATCCAATTTCGGATCATGCCCATGGATCACCGAGGAATCAGGCACCAACGCGTGGACCTCGGCCTGCCCCGAGATCGCTTCCCCGCATAGATCACACAGTTCTGGCGGGACAGCACGCGCGCCCGGTTCACCTCTATCGGTCACCTACCCTTCCTACCTCACCACGACCGCTGAGCTTTACGACCCTTTGGCCTCGACAGCCGAACCTGGAAGTTGCCTTCGCCCGACTCCCCCCGCAGCAGCGCCACGTCCCCCGCCATCAGCGAGTCGGGATTTTCGGCGTGCGCGGGGCACGGCCTACCGCGTACCTCGCCGTCCGGCTGCGTCACCTTGATCATCAGGCGGCCATTCAGGGCCAGCTCTCACCCTTCCTTGGGCGTGGCAGTGATCAGAATCGGTAATCGAGCGCTCGCGGTGCCGCGGAATCGCCGATGGGGGCCCGCCGCAAATTGCGGCACGAGGCCACACCGTGGAGTCACAGCAACGCGGAACGTCCGAGGGGGTGCTGAGTCGCCGGGCCAAATGACGTTGGCATACTGCAAAGATGGCTGGCACAGCACCGCGCATCCACATCCTTCTGGCCGCCTCGCTGTCCGTGGCACTCGTCTTCCTGACCACGGGCTGCGCGAACGGCTCCTCCGCCCCCACCTCTGACTCGACTCGACCGGTCACGAGCAGTACGGCCGTTCCTGGCCGTGTACATGTGGTCGTCACCGGCGAGGTCGACCTGACGATCACGGATGCCGTCGCGCATCTGGACCGTTCCGGTGACGGCTCACTCCACATGACCGTACGAAACGACGACGACGCCCCCGAACACCTTGGCATGGTCGCGACCCCCGGTGGGAAACGCGGGGAACTGGTCGGAGGGAAGTCAGCCGAGGGCGACGGCTCACCGTCCACCGCCGGCATTCTGGTGACGAGCGGGACCAGTGTGACCTTCGGCAGCGCCGACGGACCACGCGTCCCGCTCCATCACGTGCACGGTGTCAGCACGCGACAGACATTGCCGGTGGCCCTGCAGTTCGGCGTGGCCGGACTGGTTCGGTTCCAGGCGCGGGTCTCCTCGCCCTGAGCGAGCCGGCCGGTCCGGTCGTCCGGTCGGTACCGCCGGTAGTACCCGCGAAGGCCGCGTTCAGCGCCTGGAGTTCTTCGCCGCGCTCGGTGGGGTGGCGGCCGGGAGGCACAGTGAGCGGCTGGGCGATCCGGTCCAGGCCGTAACCCGCCGCGGTTCCCCGGCCGACTCCTTAGGTCCTATTTGGCATCATGCAATCTTTACTTAGGGCAAAGGTTCTCTTGCATTGCGGTCTGCGTATCCCGGATGACGACCACCCGTCCGCCCTGGGAGGCACCATGCCCGTCTCACGCAACGCGATCGGAACCGCCGCCGTTGGCGGCGCCTTGGTCCTGACCCTTGCCGCGCTCATCTACCCGAGCATGCTGGGCATTCAGAACACCGCTTCGAACCAGTCCCGCATCATCGCCAACACCCAGTGGGGACCGCTCACCGAAGCCGACCGGAACTTCGTCGTCTTCGTGCGCTCCGCCGGGCTGTGGGAAGGCCCCTCCGGGCAACTGGCCATGCAGAGGGGGACGACCGCGGCCGTGCGCGAGGCCGGGCGGCACTTGGTCATCGGGCATGCCGCGCTCGACGCCAGCTGCCGCAGGATCGCCCCCGAGCTGAACATCACCATCCCCAACCAGCCCACACCCCAGCAGCAGGGCTTCCTTGCGACGTTCCAGTCAGACCGGGGCAAGCAGTTCGACACCGACTTCGCCAACACCCTGCGCATGACCCACGGTTCGATCTTCAACACCATCGCCAAGATCCGCTCCACCACGGAGAACACTCTCGTGCGGGCCCTCGCCGACCAGGCCAACGACGTGGTCCTGGACCACATCACACAGATGGAGAAGACCGGACTGGTCAACTTCGACCAGGTGAACTTCCAGGAGACGACCCCGCCCAAGCTCCCCGCAGCCCAGGTCACACCACCGGTGCCGCAGCCGGGCGCGCCCGTCGTGGCCCTCACGGTGCCCCTCGGGCTGTCGACCGAGGGGGTACCGACAGGCCCCGCCACGGAACCCTCACCCACGGCTTCCCCAACTGCGGGATGACCCGGCGTGCAGGAACACACGCACCTCCTGGAGACCGACCGCTCATGCGCCAGGACTACTGTCCGTAGCACGATCGGAACCTGGCCAGCGGGGCATCCACGGCCAAGCTGCCGCCCTCGTCCACTCGAGCACGCGCCGCATGCGGACCACGTCCTGCGATCCGTCCCCCGTCATCGTCGGAAGCATTGGGGATCGTTCACTGAGTTCGGCCGCGACCTCCATGTGGCTCCGCCGGCCTTTGGAAGCAGCAGGGAGTTCGCGCTGTCGAAGGACTCGACGTCGCGTCGAGAGGCGCCCCCGGCTCCAGTTCGTTCCTCCGCGCTCTCGCCCTGGCGTCAGGGGCTCGCCTCCGCACAGGGTCAGATGCCGATCCGCGCGTGCATGAGGGTGGCGAAGCGGCGGTGCCCGCTCGTCCACTGGTCGGTGACGTCGAAGGCAAGGTCCTCAGCGATCCTGTGGACCGCTTGCAGCCCCAGCAGCGCCCACGGAAAGGACGGCCCACAGCGACCATGAGGGCCCTCGTACCGAACGGCCGAGCACTCTTCGACGTCTTCAGGCTCGGCCTCGATGACGAGGCGTCCAGTCGGGGCCAGGAGCCCGCCACAGCGGCGCAGCAGGCCGTAAGGATCACCTCCGATACCGATGTTGCCGTCGATGAGCAGAATCGTCTGCCAGGCCCTCTCGGCCGGCAGCCGGTCGAAGACCGACCGGCACAGTGCCAGTCCGCCTTGGGCGCAGGTCAGCGCGACCGCGCGGGGCGCGATGTCCACTCCCAGGGCGAAGACGCCCCGGCTCAGAAGTTCCCTGCACAACCGCCCCGGTCCGCAACCGACATCGAGAACGGGGCCGACACACCGCTCCAGCACGGTCTCGTCGTCCGCCGTGGGTGGTTCATGCCAGCGGCGCACCGGCATCCGGATCCGGCGACCGTTCGCCAACCGCAGGAACACCGGAGCCCAGGCCGGACGCAGAACCAGCGCATAAGGATCCTCCTCCACGCCGTACTGCCCGCCCTCGTCGGTTGTCATGGTGTGGGGCCATGGTCCGTGACCGGCCGGCTCTCGTCGCCTCGGCCGGCCCGCCGGGCGCGGCGCAGTCTGAGCGCGAAGGCCGCTGCCGAGGCGGCGAAGAGCGCACCGGTGATGGCCAGCCACCGACCGAGGTAGACCGTGTCGGACAGGCCGGTGTCTCCGCTGTATCGGGCCGCCATCCGGAAGACGAGGGGGAACCAGACCAGCAGGAGCAGACCCGACAGGAAGGCGGGGACGCGCAGGTGATTGATCCACGGGACTGTCGGCCCGCAAGCAGAGCGGTGGCGCAGCACGGAGAGGGCCGACAGATCGGCCAGCGAGTACAGGGGCAGCAGGATCAGGTCGTGGAGGATCGCTGCTCCGAGGAACCAGATCGCCACCGCGAGCGGCTGAACGGCGAACAGGCGCACCATGACGTAGCCGGTGAGGGCGAACGAGGCGATCAGGACCAGTAGATGCAGGGGGCCGGAGCCGTACCAGCGGACGAATCGTGCCATGGTCACGCCCTGAAGGTGAGTCGGCCGACCCACTTGGTGTTGTTCACGCCGGGGTTGGCCGGGACGATGACTCGGGCCGGGTAGCCGTGGTCGAGCGAAAGGTCCGCGCCGTTGACCCGGAGGGCGAGCAACGACCGGGGATCGCGGATCTGGTTGCCCCGCAGCACCACTTTGGTGAAGGGGCCCGGCGGTTGGACGGACTCGACCAGGACGCTTCCGGCGTCGGGCATACCAGCCAGGGCAGCGAGATCGGCCAGTCGTAGGCCGCTCCAGTGCTGGTCCTCGGTGGACCATCCCTCCACACAGGCGATCGGCAGTGCGGCGGTGTGCTGGAGCATCGCCAGGAGCTGCTCACGGGTGAGGACCAGACCCGGGCCGCGGCCATGGATCTCCAGCCGCCAGTCGGTGCCGACCAGCTGGGGAGTGACACCCACGGCCGCCGCCGTCTTGTTGATCTGGAAGGCGTTCGGGCCGCTGCCGGGGTTGCGGTTGTGTGGAGCGAGGAGCGCGGTGGCGCGCAGCCGGCCGCCGATGCTCTGTCCCGCGGTCACGACGAGAAGGAGCAGTGATCCCGCGCCGACCATGCCCAGCGCGCCGCGCCGTGTCATCGTCGGCGCGGCGGAGGAAACCGGCACCAGGCCGTCCGGATCCGGGGGTTCGGGCAGGGTGTGGGCGAGACCGGTGCGCAGTTCGGCACCCAGACTGCGCGAGCGCAGGGCCCGGGTCATCCGGCCGAGTCTGAGGGACACGTGGACGACGAACGCGGCGATGAACACCCAGGCGCCGTAGAAGTGCAGGCGGTAGAACGAGCCGGGGAAGACGTAGTAGAGCTGGATGTTGAGGATGCCGGTGACGAACTCGAAGATGACACCGCCGACCAGCATCAGCAGGGACAGCCGCTCCAGACCGTGGGCGACGGACCGCACGGGCAGCCATTCGAAGAGCTTCGGGATGACCGACCACAGCTTGGCCAGCAGGACCGGAACGAGTACCACGCCCAGGGTCACGTGGACGCCCTGGAGCAGCCGGTAGAGCCAGTACGGTTGCGTGGGCCAGCTGAAGAGATAAAAGCCCAGAATGCCCTTGTCCGGGGTCTCGTCGTTGAAGGGACTCAGGCCCGGGTTGTAGGACGCGTAAGAGAGCAGTCCGGTGACGAACAGCAACGGAATGCCGATCAGCAGGACGAGGCCGAACACCGACGTCAGCCAGGGCCCGCGGATCGGACTGCGCCAGAACTCCGGCCGGAAAGGACCCGGTGGCGCAGGCAGCCGCCCGACACGCCCAGCCATCGCACGGCACCGCGCACCGCCCGCCGCCACGGCAGCGGCCACGGCGCCCCGCATGCGCTCAAGCCGTTTCGGCGCCGGTCTCTCTTCGGGTCCGCGGCGTGGCGTTCCGCCAGGGGAAGCCGAACCCGGCGGCCGTCCGCCACGTGCCATCGACCGTCTCCTCCAGTCCTCGGTCTGTGCTCGCCAACGCTCGTCTCAAGGCAAGCCGGACACATACAAGCTGGCACAGGTCGGGAAGTTGTCCGGGTCCGAGGCGCGAGTAGGCGTCCATCGCCAACCGAACGGCGGAGCCGCTACCTCGGCCATCTGCCCCTCCCCCCTCGTGGCCGCTGCACCCTTGTGGCCGCTGCACCCTCGTCGGAGCGGCGCCTCCCTGTTCAGCCAGTCGCTCAGGTGCGTCACGACGGACACGTTCTGGGCACACGGGGGAAAGGTGGGCGCCGACCGCGCGCCCGCCGGCGTCAGCTGGACCCAGGGTCGTGGCGATCTGTGTGACGGTGCGGCGCGTGTTCCCGCTGCCGCCGGAACGATTGGCCGCTTACGCCATGGGCTGGCACCACGACGCCGAGTCGCCCAAAGGGATCCGAACCGTCGAGCTGCCGCGGCCCGCGCGGCAACCTGGCCCGTATCCGTGTCCGAGGAGTGCCCAGCGGCCTTTGCGCCTTGATCGCCGCCCCACGGAGTCGCGACCTGTGTAGTGCCTACTCCACGTCCACCTGGATCTGCTGGGTCAGCGGGTAGCGGGACAGGCCCGCGCCGAAGGTACCGGTGCCCTCCACACCGGCCCGGCGCACCGTCCCCCGCTTGCGGGCCCACACGAGCAGCCGACGGTAGCCAACGGCCTTCGCCGGAAAGGACTCTGTGCTCAGGACCTTGCCCAGCGGGGAGACCACGGCGGCGACGTGAACCTCGCCGTGCGTGTCCACGCCCAGGACGACCTCACTCCGATTGGGCGGATCCGTGCTGGAAGAGGTACTGCGCTCTCTGGTCGTCATGGTGGTTCGCCTCCCACGTGGTGACGTGCTGGGTGGATGGCACCGGCCCGCTCGGGCGGTCTGAACCGTGATGGCGCCTGGAACTCGGCATGGCCCCTATTGGGACACGCCCTGTGGCTCGGTGACAGCAGGAGCCGTCCCGCAACGACGGTCGACAAGCCTGTGACTGGACACTTCGGTCAAAGATCTCAAGAGTCAGACCCCCGTCCGGGACGGCATCGCGCAACCGTCCCATCGATCCCGGCGCATCGGCACGTCCCGACCACAGCCGGATGGCTTCGCCCGAACCAATGCCCAACCTGGCCGGAGCAGGCTGAGAATGAGTTGACTCCCCGCCCACTCGTGACCGGCAATGGCGGACAGCCGTCTGGGCCGCCTTACGGTCGCCCTCCATCGACCATCTCTCGGAGCGTCAAACGAGCGTCACAGTCCGGCCTGCCCGCACTTCCACAGACCGCGCTGAATGGAAGGCTCCACTGGACCGGCGATCTCAGGAGTCAGACCCCACCGTAGGACAGCACCCACCTGGTGTTCTCTGTCCATCCGGCTTGCAGCCGCGTCAGCCGGCTCCGGGCGTGATCAGTGGGCGCGCGCGATGGGCTGTTCGGACCAGATGGTCTTGCGGTTCTGGCCATGGCGGCAGCCCCAGCGCTCGGCGAGTTGGGCAATGAGGAACAGTCCGCGTCCACCCTCGTCGGTGGTGCGAGCGCGGCGCAGACGGGGTTGGGAGGTATTGGAGTCGGTGACCTCGCAGACCAGAACGTGGTGGCGGATCAGTCGCAGCTCCGCCGGCGGACGACCGTGGCGGATCGCGTTGGTGACCAGTTCACTGACGATGAGCTCGGTGGGGAAGAGGAGGTCGTCCAACCCCCATGCGGTGAGGTGGCGGGTCGCCCATGCCCGAGCGTCCGAGACGGCAGCCGGATCAGCCGGTATCCGCCAGCGAGCGGTGTCGTTGGCGGGTACTGCGCGGGTGCGTGCCAGCAGCAGGGTCGCGTCGTCACGTGGTGCTTCGTCCACCAGCTGGTCGAGGAGGATCCTGCCGGTCTCCTCCAGAGCGCGGCCCGGGCGGCAGGAGGTGGCGAGGGCATCGGTCAGCCGCTGGAGCCCGTCGCAAACGTCGTGCGCGGCTTGCTGGACCAGGCCGTCGGTGTAGAGCGCGAGGACGCTGCCCGGCTCGACGTCGATCGTGGTTGTCTCGTACGGCATGCCGCAGACGGCGAGGGGCGGCCCCGGGACTATGTCGACGGCTTCGGCACTCCCGTCGGGCCGCACGAGCACCGGCGGCGGGTGCCCGGCACTGGCCATGGCGCAGCGTCGGGTGACCGGGTCGTAGACCGCGTACAGACAGGTGGCGCCCATGACGTCGTGGTCGCCAGGGGGTGCTTCCGCCGCGAGGCGCTGGACCAGGTCGGCGAGACGCGTGAGCAACTCGTCCGGCTCCAGTTCGAGGTCGGCGAGGGTCTGGATGGCAGCGCGCAGACGGCCCATGGTGGCACTGGCGGGTATGCCGCGGCCGATCACGTCTCCGGCGACGAGGGCCAGCCGGAGAGCGGGCAGGGGTATGGCGTCGTACCAGTCGCCGCTGGTGCCACCCCCACGGTCTGTGGGCAGGTAGACGCCGGCGGTCTCGGCTGCCGGAGTGTCGGTCGTGGCCGGGGGAAGGAGTCTTTGCTGCAGGGCCACGGCCGCTCTGTACTCGCGCGTGTAGCGACGGGCGTTGTCGATGGCGAGTGCTCCCCGTGAGGCGATCTGCCTCATGAGATCCACCTCGTCCGCGGTGAACGATTCGGAGGGACCGGTGCGCCAGACCACGATCGCTCCGAGGGTGAGGCCGCGGGCGTGCAGCGGTGCCACCATCACCGCCTGTATGTCGTGCGGGAGGAACTGCTCGGCCGAATGTGGACCGCCGATCAGGGCGATGTAGTCGTCCCGGTGGTAGACGACCGTCTCGCCGTGCTGGAAGCGGCGCAGAAGGGGGTGGTCGGACAGGGATGGGACGAGGTTTCCGCGCTGGATACCGGGCGGCCAGTCCGCGGTGGCCGGCGCCAGGGCCGCGTTGCGCAGATGCGGGTCTCCGCCCCCCAGCCGCTCGGCGGGTTCGTCACCGTCGAAGACGGCGTCCGCAAGGTCGACTGCTGCGAGATCACCGAAGGTGGGTACAAGGGCGTCCGCAAGATCGTGGGCGGTCCGCACGACATCCAGGGAGCCCCCAACCCGCTCGGCGACCGCGTGGGCGAGATCCAGCTGTCGGCGGGCACGCAGTTGGTCGGTGTCGTCTATGTACAGGGCTGCGACTCCTGCGGGGCGTCCTCGCGTGTCCTCCAGTCGGAAGGCGGACAGCGACAGCGCGTGCCGCCGCGCCGGATGGTGTCGCCAGCTCACTCGCTGGTTCCTGTGGATCACCGGGGCGCCCGTCTCGAGCACCTGCCGCAGTACCGCCTCGATGCTCTCGGCGTCTTCGGCGCACAGCACGTCGCCCAGTCGGGCGCCGGGCTGTATGGGACGGCCGTCGGGAGTGTCCGGCATGGCGTTCGTCTGCACGGTGGTGAGATCCGTGTCGTGCAGGGCGATCGTGATCCGGTTCTGTGCGGACAGTGCGCGCAGGAGGGCTGCGCCGTGCCGGTGGTCGGCGACGTGAGGAGTGGGGGCCGCGAGCACGAGGAAGTCCGCCGAGCCGCTCACCCGTGTGGTCCGGAATGTGACGTCGATCGTGTTGCCGCACTGGTGACGCAGTCGTACCCGGCCGGTCGCCGGCACGTGTGCGGCCCTGCGCGGGTCGTGCGGGAGGTCGGCCACGAGCTCCCGCACGGGGCGGCCGTGGACCTCGTCGGCGCAGAACCCGGTCAGGTCCTGTGCTGTGCCGGTCCACCCCACCACCGTGCCCCGATCGTCGAGCACGGCGGCGGCCAGACCGTCGAAGGCGGGCGGCCGGCCGCCGGGGCCGGCGCCGGAGACGCTCGTCGCACCTCGAAAGGCGCCTGCCGGGTCGGCGTTTTCAACATCCGATGGGTCCATGTCTCTGGCTTTCATTACGAGGTTCCGCGACTACGGCAGAAGGGGATCCTGTGGCGGCTGTCGGCGCTCAGCGGGCACCTGTTGGGGATGGCAGGTCCTGTTCGGCCCAGACGACTTTGCCGTCTGTTACAGAGCGGAAACCGCACCTGCGCGACAGCCGACCGACCAGGTGAAGGCCGCGGCCGTGCTCGTCGAGATTGCCGGGATGGCGGGAGCGTGGCTGAGCGGTGCTGGTGTCGGAGACTTCGCAGGTAAGCACCCGGTGCTGGATGAGCCGTAGGCGGATCGGGCCGTCGCCGTGGCGGATCGCATTGGTGACCAGTTCACTGACGAGCGACTCCACGGCCGTCACCAGCGGCTCCAGACCCCATTCACGGAGTTGACGGGCGGCCAGACGCCGGGCCGTCGGGACGGTGACGAGTTCGTGCGGCAGATCCCAGGAGGCGACCTGGGCGGGTGGCAGGGCGCGCGTCCGCGCAAGGAGCAAGGTGACGTCGTCGGCCGGTGCCTGCGCCGACAAGGTCTCCATCGCCCGCGAGCACAGGTCCTCCAGGGCGGCACCGGGCTGTGCCAGGGCGGCGCCCAGACGCCGTAGGCCGACGTCGATGTCCTCGCCGCGGGACTCCACCAGGCCGTCGGAGTAGAGGACGAGTACGCTTCCTTCGGGCAGTTCCAGTTCCACGGACTCGAAAGGCACCAGGCCGAGACCGAGGCCGAGCGGGGCTCCGGCCGGCAGGTCGGGGACGGTGACCCCGCCCTGCGCGTCGACGACCAGGGGCGGCGGATGCCCGGCCCGTGCCAGCGTGCACCGTCGGGAGACCGGGTCGTAGACGGCGTACAGACAGGTGGCACCGACGACCGCGGGAAGCCGGTCGGTGTCATCGGCGTCCTCGTCGTTCAGTCGCCGGACCGTGTCGTCGAGGTGCGCCAGCAGTTCGTCCGGGGGCAGGTCGAGGTCCGCGAGCGTGCGCACGGCGGTCCTCAACCTGCCCATGGTCGCCGCGGCGTTGATGCCGTGTCCCACCACATCGCCGACAACCAGGGCCACTCGTGCGCCGGACAGCTCGATCACGTCGAACCAGTCGCCCCCTACACCGTGGTCCATGTCGGCGGGCACATAGCGCGAGGCGACCTCGACGGCAGCACCGCCCTGCACCCGGTGAGGGAGCAGGTCGCGTTGCAGCGTGAGAGCGGCGGTGCGCTCGCGCGCGTACTGGAGCGCGTTCTCCAAACAGAGCGCGGCCCGGGTGACCAACTCCTCGGCGAGGAGCAGGTCGTCCTCCTGGAACGGCGTCTGTTCCGTGGAACGGCCGAACAGCGCCAGTCCCAGCACGCAGCGCCGCGCGCGGATGGGTACGACCATCAAGGAGTGGACGCCGCTGTCGCGTACCTTCTGCGCACGCGTCGGATCGTGGTCGACCCAGGGACCGGCATGGGTGTCCAGCACCGGTTCCAGGTGAGACCTGCCCGTGCGCAGGACGGCGGCGAACGACGAGGTCGGGGGGACGTGGATCACCTCTTCACGCACCGCCGGCATCTCCAGGACACCCTGGTCGACGGAGGCCACCCCGGCACGGCGCAACACAGGGCGGCGTCCGCTCGTCTTGCCGATCCGTGCGGCGGGCTCGAGTCCGAACGGAACCGACTCCACCAGGTCGACGACGGCGTGGTCGGCCAGCAGGGGCACGGTGAGCTCTGCCAGTTCCTGGGCGGTCCGCATCACGTCGAGGGAGCTGCCGATGTGCGTGCTCGCCTCGCTGAGGATGGCGAGGCGCTCGCGCGCCCGCTTGTTTCCGGTGACATCCACGGTCATGGAGCACACGCCCAGCGGCGTGCCGTCCGCGCCCTGGAGACAGAAGAAGGAGGCGGAGAACGCGTGCTCGCGGGGGCGGTCCGCAGGCGGCCACGCACGGTACTCGTGCACCGTCGTCGTGCCGCTCTGCAGCACCTGTCGCATCACCACCTCGAGCGCTTCGGCCTCGACGGCGGGCAGTGAGTCCTTCAGACCGCGCCCGAAGCGTCGGTGACGAGGCACGCCGTCGTGCCGCTCCATGGCGTCGTTCACCCAGACGCAGCGCAGCTGCACGTCATAAACGACGATGCCGATCGGGGCTCGGGCAAGGAGCGACTCCCGCACCGGTCCCCCGGTCGCCCCCGAGGACAGGGAACCTACGTCCGTCACGGACGCCAGCCACCGGGTGTCGTCGCCCTGTCCCCGTAGCAGCGAGACCCGCAGCGTCATCCTGAGCGTGTGGCCGTCGCGGTGGCTTATCGCGACAGTGCCGGACCAGCCGCCGCGCTCACGGCACTGCTCGGAGAACGCCGAAGCCCTCCGTGCGTCCTCGGGAGGCGGCAGCACGTGTACGGCGGACCGGCCCACGACCTCCCCGGCCGTATAGCCGACGAGCTGCTGGGCGGCGTGCGTCCACCCCACGACGATGCCCTCGGCATCCATCATCGCTATCGCGGCGTCGGGCACCTCAGGGAGGCTCACCGGCTCGGCGAGGAGGGTGTGGTCAATGTTGGTCATTCGCGGTCCATCCCGTCGGTGCGGAAGTAGGAGCGTCGGCCTGTAGCCCGGCGACCCTGTGTGCAGCGGTGGTGAACGGCGATGTCCCGGTGACCGGCACACGGTGGGGTATGTGTCGTATCAGAGCAAATTGCCCATTCCTGATGAAATCATCAGATGTAATGGCTTGGACGTCAAGACCTTCACAGGTGATCGAAAAATCAGGCGCGTGGGCTCCAGCTCGCGGCTCTACAGGTGAACGGACGGGCAGCGGGTTCCGCGGAGCATGCACGGCGGGTGGGAGCGGCTCCCCAAGGCTCAGACCACCCGCCGGATGGCGGCCCACCCTGGCGGTCGCCCGGCAGACCGGGCGCCGGGACGATGCCGGGGAACCCATACCCGTAGTGCCCGAGGGCTGATGCGGCACCGCACGGGACTCGGCAGGCTGACGGCTTCGCCGTCCAGCCCGGCGGGGAGGGCCGGGACGTCGGCGTAGACGACGACGTCGTCAGGCGTGGCGGGACGGGTGGGGCCGCGCGGTTGTCCGCTGCGCAGCCTCGTGGCTGTTTCGGCGGGCGCCTCTGCCCTGGCGGCCGGCACTCCCAGGAGACCGGAGTCGAGGTGTGCCCGCCTGCCCGGCCCGGCCGGGTCGAAGATGCCGGGGCACGTGGGTACCGAAGGCGGCGGCGAGCTGGAAGACACCGGTGGCCAACAGGTAGACGCCGAAGAGCACGCCGACGACGCGCAGCGTCTCGCCCGGCCAGACCAGGGCGATGGTGGCGAGGCCCATGGTGAGCAGGATCTGCCAGCCCACGTTCGCCAGGGCGGCGATGCCTACGGCCGCAGGACCCTCTTGTGGCTCGGTGCCACGTGGCGGAACGGAACCAGGGGAATCGGAAGGAGATGTCATGGCACCTACCTCCTTCTGTGAGCAGCGTGGTCACGTCACTACATGTTTCATCGTCATCCGACCAGCCTCATGCCGCTCGATGGGGAGCTCGAGGGTCCGTGGCGCATGAGGTAGTCCGAGCAAGCCCCTTCGTCCTGCGGAAGCAGGGGCGTTTTCGCCGGACCCCGCGGATGACGGCGGCCAGACACAATCGCGGTGTCCGTTCGCGTTGAAGACCGCATTCACCCGTGGGGGGTGATGACGGCACGCCCTTGAATCCTGCCGTCGTGCAGGAGCTGGTAAGCCTCGTTCGCGCGTTGCAGGGGGAAGTGCTCGACCAGCACCTCGATCTTCTCCTGCTGGGCGAGCGTGATCACTTCCATCAGTTCGGTGAGGGAGCCCCAGTAGGGCGAGGCGACCGAGCACTCGTGCGGCGGGCTGGAGAAGTCGACGGGCAGGGCTCCGCCACCGAGGCCGACAATGGTCAGGTGGCCGAGCATCCTGGCCACCTGAGCAGCCATCCGCAGGGTCGGGTCTATGCCGACCGTGTCCAGCACGAGCTGAGCGCCCTGCCGCGCCGTCATATCCCTGATGCGCGCGATCGCCTCGTCGCCCGGGAGCAGAGCCTCCTCGGCGCCCAAGCGCTGGGCGGTCTCCAGCTTGCCGACGTCGGTGTCCACAGCGACGACGGTGGTCGCCGCGCTGAGCGCGCGCAGAATCTGGATGGTCATCTGGCCCAGACCGCCGGCGCCGATCACGACCGCGGTCGAGCCCGGTCCCAGCAGGTGCAGCGACCGTTTCACAGCGTGATAGCCGGTCAGTCCGGCGTCGCTGAGCGGGGCGGCCTGACGGGGGTCGAGGGCGCCGAGCGGAATCAGGTAGCGCGCCGCCGGGACCAACAAATACTCGGCCATGCCGCCGTCGTGACCGCCTCTCAGACCCGGGCCCTCACCACCGAGGTTCTGGCAGTAGTTTTCCCTGCCCTCACGGCAGTTGGCGCACCCTCCGCAGCCCCAGGCGCCGTAGACGATCACAGGGTCCCCGGGCGCGAAGCCAGTGACGCCCGGTCCCAGCTGCTCCACCCACCCGGCGTTCTCGTGGCCGAGTGTGAAGGGAAGGTTCGTGAAGCCGGGCAGCGGTCCGGGTGCCTGCATGATGTGCAGATCGGAGTGGCAGGCACCGGCACCTGCGACCTTCACCAGGACCTGGCCAGGGCCGGGCCCGGGTACCGGCACCTCGCGCAGCTCTGGCGGTTGCCGCCAGCCGACGAGTTGAAAAGCCCGCATGGCGATCCTTTACGCGATTCTGGTCAGTCGCGGATGCCGTCGATGTCGACCAGGACGTGACGCGGGCCGCGGAAGATCTGGTTGTGCCGGTACGGCGGCGGGTCCTCGACGAGCCGGGGGTTCCGCACCCGGCGGACGAACTCGCCGACCGCGATCTGGACCTCGAGTCGCGCGAGCGGGGCGCCGAAGCAGAAGTGGATGCCCTGGCTGAATCCGAGGTGCTGGTTGTCGCGGCGTTCGAGGTCGAGTTCGTCGGGGTCGGTGAACCGTTCCGGGTCGCGGTTCGCCGAGCCGTAGGCGAGGAAGATCGGCGCCCCCTTCGGGATGGTCGTGCCGGCGATGTCGATGTCCTCCACGGCGGATCGGGTGTGCCAGAACTGGACCGACGACTCGAAGCGCAGCAGCTCCTCCACCCCGGGCACGATGAGCTCGGGCCGGCGACGCAGCTTCTCGAGCGCGTCCGGGTGGCGCAGCAGGGTGAGCACGCTGTGGGCGATGAGGTTGACCGTGGTCTCGTGTCCCGCGAAGATCAGGAGCAGGGCGTTGCTCGCGAGGACGCCCTTGGACATGTGTCCCTCCGGACCGTCCTCGTTCACCATCGCCGAGAGCATGCCCGGGCCGGGCTGCCGGGCGTACCGGTCCAGCAGATCCGCTGCGAACTGCCCGAACTCCGCCACGGCCCGCCGCCCCCCGGCCAACCGGTTCTGCATCTCTTCGGAGGCGGCCTCGGGGCCGAAGTCCAAAGCGTCCAGGGCCGTCTCGATCCACCGGTGGAAGCGCGACTCGTCCTCCAGCGGCACGCCCAGAACCTTGCAGATCACCGTCACCGGCAGGGGGTAGGCGAAGTCGTCGACGGCATCGATCCGGGTCTTGCCCCGCATGTCGTCCAGGAGCCCGGCCACGATGCGGCGGATCTCGGGTTCCAGGTCGGAGATCAGGTGAGGGGAACGGGGAGGGCCGACGAAATGCGGCGTCATCATCCGGCGATCTCGATCGTGCTCGGGTGGATCCTGGGTGATGATGTTCGGCTCCAAAGAGACGACCGCCTCCGAGATCGGCTCCGCCTCCGCCTCCACCGCTCCCTCGGCCTGGGCCGCGGCCGGGGCGGGGCACTTGCGTGGATCCGAGCTGACCCGGGGGTCGTGCAGCAGCGTGACGATCTCCCGGTAGGTGCTGACGACGTAGGTTCCGTCCGGCTGCCGCGCCACCGGTGTCTTGCGGAGTTCCTCGTAGAAGGGGTACGGGTTGGCGCGGTTGGCGTAGCGGAGGGCCTGCTGCCAGGGGGTTTCCTCGACCACGAGGCTTCCCTCCCTCTTCTCTAGTCGATGCTGTCCGCCCCGACGCGCGCGTCAGTGGCGGCGCGGCCGGAACTCGGCCGTCCGCTCGCTCGGGTCGTGGCCGGTCAGGACGACGTCGGGGATCGCAGTGGGGACCCTTGGGTCCGGGAACTCTGCCGGCATCGGTTTCGTGTCGGCGGGCTGGTCCCAGCCCACCGGTGGAGGCGGGAATGGCCCTGAGTGCTCGATCAACTTCCCGTAGTACTCCAGCCACTTGCCGTGATCGAAGGCGACGGCGGCGACGATGCGACCCCGGTGACCGTAGGCGGCAGCGAAACGGCACTCCTCGATCGATCCTTGGGTGAAGACGATCTGGTCACCGAACGGCGGCACGCCGACGGACTTGATGTTCACGCCGAACTGACCGGACCAGAAGCCGGGAAGCAGCAGATGCGGACGATAGTGGGGCTCCAGGTTCACCATGTTGTGCGCCGCGACCTCGGCGCCGAACACGGCGTTGTCCCAGTGCTCCATCGCCAGGAACTGGTACTCGTACAGCACATGCGGCGCACGCGCCACGTCACCTGCCACGTAGATGCTGTCGGTGACCACACCATTGATGTCGAAGGCCCGGCCACCGGCGTCGCACCCCACGCCCCAGAAACCGGCCGCCAGCCCCGCACCCTCCAGCCATTCCACGTTGCGGATCGACCCCAGGGAGGCCACCACCACATCGGCGTCGACGGCGGTTCCGTCCGACAGATGGACACGCCGCACGTGTCCGCCGGAGTCACCCTCCAATGACGACACGCCGAGACCGCAGCGCAGGTCCACACCGTGATCGCGCTGCATCCGCGCGGCGATCTCCCCGATCACCCCGCCGAGCGCGCCGACCAGCGGTGCCGAACCCCGCTCGACGACGGTCACCGGGAGGCCGAGTTCGCGGCAGACAGAGGCCACTTCCGAGCCGATGAACCCGGCGCCGATGACCAGGACCCGCGACGGCGGCTCAGCCAGCGCCTTCTGCAACTGCGCGGCGTCATCACGCGAGCGGATCGTGTGGACCCCCTGCAGGGCGGCCTCGGTCGGGTTCGGCCACTGCCGTGCGCGGGTGCCCGTGGCGATCAGCAACCGGTCGTACGGAACCTGCTCACCGTCGGCCAGACGCACCCGCTTGGTGACCCGGTCCAGCCCGATCGCGGCCACCCCGAGCCGCCACTGCGCGTCCACTTCTCGCATGCGGGGCAGCTTGGTGTGGTCGGCCGGCACCCAGCCCTTGAGTACCTGCTTGGACAGCGGGGGACGGTCGTAGGGCTCGTACGGCTCGTCCCCGATGATGGTCAAAGAACCGGTGAAGCCCTCCTCGCGCAGAGCCTCCGCGGCCCGCAGCCCGGCGAGAGAGGCACCCACGATGACGATCCGCCCGTTGGCCCGGAACTCGTGCACCAGCTCCGCGACCGTTGCCCGCAAGGTCATGACGCCTCGCCCCGCTTCGCGCCGTCCAAGCGGTCGATCACGATCGCCTGCACCGGGCATGCCGCAGCCGCTCGCTCGACCTGCAGGAGCCGCTCGTCGTCGGGGTTCGGCTCGTAGGTGAGCGCCTCCTGGCCGCTCAACCTGAAGACCTCGTGCGCCAGGTACACGCATTGCGCGTATCCCTGGCACCGATTCAGGTCCACGACGATCCGCATGGGCAGACTCCTTCCGCTCCGACTCCGCCCCACGGCGACCATCGACCCGGTCATGCAGCCTCGGTCGTGAAGCAACGGGCCGGTTTCTCAACCCTCCCGTCAGGGCGACGGGGCCGGAAGCCCCATCCGTCGCCCCGGCCGGGCCACCGAATGAGCAGGTTCGGTCCTGTTCGCTGCGCCGCTTCCTTCACGGTGACGCTTGTCGGCTGTGAGCGTGGGTGTAACCAGACGGGGGCGCTGCATCGACGGTGTCGGCATCAGGGGGTGCCCCGGTCATCACGCCCTAAAAAAATACTCGTCCCGCCTTCTGACGATCGCAAACCCGCCGCTGCGGCGTACTGGATGCATCCGTGACTTCGAGCCCTCACTCCGCGGGCTACGGCGATCTCCGGGCCGGTGAAGCCACCGATCACCACTGCCGCGGCCAAGGCAAGGAAGGCCGGCGTGCGGAGTGGGCCGGCGACAAGCGGCTCGCGCTGAAGAGCGACATCTTTGGCGCTTGTACCAGCCGGTCAACGGTTACCTTCGTCACTTCGACATTTCCATACGACGTATGGTAACAATGAAAGCGCGCTTCCATACGACGTATGGAACTGCTCGCTCGGACCACACCGCGCGTAGAACATCGCCTGGCAGAACCGCCGTTGGCGCAGATCACCCCCTCGGGAAGGAAAGATCATGAACAAGCTCGCGAAGCGCATCGCCCTCACTGCCTCCTCCGTCGCGGTCGCCGGTGCCGCCGTCCTCGGTGCGGGTGGCGCTGCTTCGGCCGCGTCCCTTGCGTCCGCGCACGCCCAGCACCCGACCGACGGGGCCGTGACCGCTGACTACAGCTGGGACCACGGTGTCGGCTACCTGCTCGAGCGGGGCTACTCCTGCGACGAGACCCGCGGCTGGCACCAGGACCACCACGGCATCGATGCGACCCGGCACGACTGCGACGGTCTCTACTACCGCGATGGTCACTTCTACCGCTGGGAGGGCGAGGGACACGGCTGGACGTCCGCCAGCTCCCACCGCCACGACAGCAACCGCTGCGAGCACGACGGCGGGGGCAGGCACCACCATGACCTGAGCCGCGACGACCGGTGAGACGGATCTCGGCCATGAGCGCAAGCAGTTCCCCTCGGCCCCGTCCCTGCCGGCGGCGGGGACCCCTCTGGCGGTCGGGGGCGGCGTCCCCGACCGCCGGCCGAGTGAGTGCAGCGCCACTCATCATGCGGTGCGCCGGCGCCGTCCGGTGCCCGCGCCCTGCTGCACCGCCTCCGCCCGCGCCGCCTTTTCGCCACAGGCCGGTGTGAGGCACCGCCAGGCCATACACAGGAGCCGAAGCCGATGAAGAAGTCCTTGAAAGCCGTAGAACGGCGGGTGGCCGTGCAACTGGTCGTCTCGCACGCCTACTCATTGCCCCTCTGCGTACGTCTGCGCTACAAGCCCGCTGATCCCTATGTCGTCCGTGCCGCCTTCTTCGTCGACTGTGACGAGCCGGTCGAATGGGTCCTGGGGCGGGATCTTCTGGCTGGCGGTCTGGAGGGTTCCGCAGGCCACGCGGACGTCCGGATCTGGTCGGCCGCAGGGCGGGGTGACGAGTCGATCTACATCGCCCTCGGGTCTTCCGCGGGCACCGCCCTGCTCGAGGTGCCCGTGCAGGACGTCTCGTCCTTCCTCGAGGACACGGAGGCTCTGGTGCCACGGGGTACCGAGTCCGGACTCATCGACTGGGATGCCGAACTGGCACACCTCCTCCCCCAAGGCTGACCGCCGACCATCCATGCTCAGAAGTAAAGGAACCAGTGTCATGTCCCAGTACCAGCTTCGCGTCTACACCCTGCGCAGCTCCGACGCGCTCTCCGCCTACGAGAAGATCTGGGCCCAGCACATTCCCGGTATGGCCAAGCACCGGATCACCACCCACGGCGTCTGGACGGTGCCCGAGGCGCCCGGGAACGAGACCCCTCGGCTGTACGCCCTCGTTTCCTACAAGGACGCCGACGACGTGCGGGAGCGGCTGGAGGCATACCTGTCGAGTGCTGAATTCCGCGCGGACATGGAGGGCTTCGACATCAGCCAGATCGTCGGCCTCGACGAGACCCTGCTGACGCCCACCGTGGACTCACCTTTGCGCTGACGGTCGGCCCGCGACGAGTGACGCGGCCAGAAGGGCCGGTATCCGGCGGCCCTGCGATGGTGGTTCCGGTGTCTTCGATGGCGACCCACCAGTGGTGGCCCTTGCCGGCATCGATACCGACCCATAAGCAGGGCACCTGTGTCGTCTCCTCGGACTCGGACGTGCCGTTCCGGTCCAAGGACACCCCGCCGTCAGCGCCGTAAACGGCGGCCGATTCGCACATTTCAGTCTGCTCCTGCGGGTGTCCTCGTGCCGACCGCCACCGGTCCTCGCAGTGATCGCGTCTCTGTGCAGGCCCCTTTGAATCCGACGACAGCCCTTCCGACGGCCCTCCCCGCAGGACTCGAAGCACCAGGAGTAAGACCCGATGAAGTCATTGAGAACTGTGATCCAGGGGCTACCTGCGAAGCTTGTCGGCGTGCACGCGACGTCCCTGCCCATGATCATGAATCTGCGGTACGAGCCGAGTGATCCCTATGTGGTCCATGCCGCCTTCACCACCGATGCCGACAGCGACGAGTCGGTGGAATGGATCATCGGGCGCGATCTGCTGATCGACGGCCTGGAGGGCCCCGCCGGCGAGGGAGACGTTCGCATATGGCCCACCGGCGAGGAGGGCTGCCGCGACTTGTACATCCTTCTCAACCCGCCGTCCGGTACGGCCCTACTCAAGGCCCCAGCGCAGGAATTCAAGGCATTCCTGCAGGAAACGGAGGCAGTGGTGCCCCGGGGGGCCGAGCTCGGCCACAGCGACTTCGACCGCTTGCTGGCGCACTTCCTCGCCGAAGGGTGAGTCCCGTCAGGGTGTGACCCGAGGCAGGCACACGGACGTCTGCGCCTCGGCGTTCACCGCCATGGTGAGTGGATGTCCGCAGTCGTGGCGTCGAGGGCGGCCGGGTCGATGCCGGCCTCGGTCAGGATGTTCGCCGCGACTCCGCGGCCGCCCCTCGCTTGAGTGAGCGGCTTCAACGCCGACCGTGCGCATGCTGGGCCCCGCTCCCCGAACCCTGACGGGCTGTCCACGCCGGTGCAGCGTAACGTCGTCTTGTGGACTTCCCTGCGGACAGTCTCGTGTCCCGTGCCGCGCGCGAGGTCAGCCTGCGGGCGGACCAGCTGATCCATGACGTCGAGCGGTGCCTGCAGCGTGGAGTCCCCGAGGTCTGGGAAGAGCCCGACGTAGCCCGCATGACGGCAGACAACGTCACCGAACACGTTCTCGCGGCCTTGGCCGGCCTGGTGCACGGCATCGAGCCGGAACAGATCGAAACGCCGGCGGCAGACCCGGATCGCGCGCGCCGACTTGCTCGGCACGGGACGCCCGTCAGCGTGATGCTGCGGTCCTTCCGGCTGGGGCAAGGTGTCATGCTCGACCGGCTACTCGAAGAGATGCCCCGGCTGACCGACGACGCCGAATTGATCAGCGCAGCGACGCGCAAGCTGATCGCGACGATGGCCGGGTACGTCGATCGCATGTCGGAGCAGGGCGTGGCGGTCTACCAGCGGGACCGCCGGCTGCAGTGGCGGCTGTCGATGGGGAACGAGGCGGGCAGGCGTATCGGCACCACGCTGGACATCGCCTGCACCGCCCAGGAGCTGGCGGACCTCGCCACCGAGAATTTCGCCGACCTCGTCACCGTCGACCTGCTCGACTCCGTGCTGCGCGGAAACGACGGCCCTGTGAGCGGCCCTCCGACGCTCCGGCGGGTCGCTCAACGATCAGTGGTGGAGGGCGACCCGGAATTGACGATCCGACCGGAGCAGCTTCACGTCAGCCCGCGCGGTTCACCGTCGGCTCGCGCCCTCGACACCGGTCAGCCCTCCCGGCACACCGGCCCGCCAGCGCCCCGTGACGCCGGCGGCGCCAACGACCACCGGGCCCACTCGACGCTGGTGGTGCCGCTGCGGGCCCGGGACTCCGCCCTGGGCGTCGCGCAGTTCATCCGGCACCGCAACCCCGACCCCTTCGACGACGAGGACCTGCTCCTCGCCCAGGAGATCGCCGCCAGGGCGGCGGTGGCCGTCGACAATGCCCGCCGCTACACACACGCGCGTGCGACTGCCCTCACCCTGCAGCGCAGCCTGCTCCCGCAGCACACCGCGGAGCAGTCGGCCGTGGAGATCGCTTGCCGCTACCTGCCCGCAGGGGCCCAGGCCGGCGTCGGAGGCGACTGGTACGACGTCATCCCACTGTCCGGAGCCCGCGTCGCCCTGGTGGTGGGTGACGTGGTCGGACACGGCATCCACGCCGCCGCCACGATGGGGCGGCTGCGGACCGCCGTCCGCACCCTGGCGGACATCGACCTGCCACCCGACGAACTCCTCACCCACCTGGACGACGTAGTCATCCGCCTGTCCGCCGAATCCTCCACAGACCCGGCCATCCAAGTGACCAGCGACATCGGCGCCACCTGCCTGTACGCCGTCTACGACCCGGTCTCCCGTCAGTGTGTCCTCGGCCGCGCCGGGCATGTACTGCCCGCCGTGGTGGGCCTTGACGGAACCGCCGACCTCCTCGAACTGCCACCCGGACCACCGCTGGGCCTGGGGGGCCTTCCGTTCGAAGCGGCGGAGTTCGACCTCCCCGAAGGCAGCGTCCTTGCGCTCTACACCGACGGCTTGATCGAAGGCCGCGACCACGACGTCGAAGCGGGTATCGCCCTGCTCCGCCAAGCCCTCGCACAGCCCGCCATCTCCCTGCAGGCAACCTGCGACGCCGTGCTCGAAGCCCTGCTGCCGGCTGATCGACCCCACGACGACATCGCGCTGCTCCTCGCACGCACCCACGCCCTGGGCGCTCGCCACGTCGCCAGCTGGGACTTGGACGCCGACCCCGTCTGCGTGTCCCAGGCCCGGTCGAACGTCGCTCAACAGCTGAGCAGTTGGGGCCTGGAGGAGGTCGAGTTCTCCGCCGAGCTCATCGTCAGCGAACTGGTCACCAACGCCATCCGCTACGGACGTCCTCCCATACGGCTGCGCCTGATCCACGACCGTGCCCTCGTGTGCGAGGTCTCCGACACGAGTAGCACGACCCCTCACCTGCGCCGGGCCCGCACCTACGACGAGGGGGGACGGGGTCTGCTCCTGGTCGCTCAGTTCGCCGAGCACTGGGGAACGCGGCACTCCCGACACGGCAAGACGGTCTGGGCCGAGCTGAGCGAGAAGGAGCCCGCTGGATTCCCGGCATGGGATTCTGTAGGCGCGACGACGGACGGAGCTCCGCAGTGAGCGGATGCGCCGACCACGAGCTCGGGGGCTCAGTAGGAACGACGTTCGATGCGCTGCTCGAACCAGATCGTCTTGCGGCTCTGGCTGTGGCGGCAGCCCCAGCGAGTGGTGAGGCTGGGTGCTGCTGGAGTCGGTGACCTCGCGGACCAGAACGCTGTGGCGGATCAGCCGCAGCTCCGCCGGCTGACGGCAGAGCCGCGCCGGCAACCCGGTCCGCGCTGCTGCTGTGACGATCGCGGTCGTCCGACCCACTTGCTCACGGCCGTTCCTTCAGGTCGGGCGCTCACCGTGCGTCGGTGTCGAACAAGCGGCGGGCATTGCGGGTGGTGAGGTCCCGCCAGGTGACGGTGGCGGACGGCTGCACCGCGGAGTCGATGGAGGTGACCTGAGCGAGCACCGCGTCGATGGGCGTCCAGCAGTAGTCGCTGCCATAGAGGAGACGCTCGGTGCCGAAGGCCGCGTCGAAGGCCGGGACCTGGCGCGGGAATGGCGTGCCGGCCATGTCGTACCAGAGTCTGCCGAGCTGCTCGACGGCGCTCGACGTGTCGACGGCGCCGCCGCCGACGTGGGTGCGGAAGAGTTCCATCCGGTCGGCGAGCAGCGGCAGCACACCTCCGCCGTGTGTCAGGATCCAGCGGATCCGCGGACGGCGGGCGAGGACACCGCGCAAGAGCAGGTCGCTCGCGGTGCGGGCAGTGTCGAAGAGGAACTCCAGCATCGGCCGTGGCCGGCCCAGGGCAAGCTCGTCGGCGTGGGGCGCTGACGTGGGGTGAACGAAGACGACGGCGCTGCGGCGGTCGAGCTCCTCCCAAAGCGGCTCGAACCGGGGGTCCCCGAGGTAGAGGCCATGGTGGTTGGTTTCCACCACCACTCCGTCCGCACCGAGGACGTCGAGCGCATGGGCGGCCTCGGCGAGCGAGCCCGCGACGTCCGGCAGGGGCAGGGAGGCGAAGAGACCGAACCGCTGCGGGTCCTCCGTGCGGACCCGGGCGCCGAACTCATTGACCTCACGTGCGAGAGCGCGGGCCTCGCCGTCGTCCCCGAAGTGCACTCCGGGCGAGGAGATCGACAGGTAGGACTTGTCGATCCCTGAGCGCTTCATCATGTCGAGATGCTCTTCGACGCTCCACGCGGGCCAGCCGGGCATCCCGTCGGGATGTTCGACACCCGCGGCTCGAGCCGCCGCCACATAGCTGTCGGTGACGAAGTGGGCGTGCACATCGATGAATCCGGTCGCGGCCATACCTTCTCCCTTTTTGCGGGGTCCCTGTCAGTGCCAGCCACCGTAGGAAGCGTGCCGTACATTGGCAGCGGTGATTCCGATGAATGAAACGGCGACCGCCGACGGTGGTGCCCCCAGGAGACGCGGGGGCAGGCCGGCTGAGGGACAACCGGTGATCGACCGGGCTTTCGCCCTGCTCGGCAGCTTCGACGGTGACCATCGTGCGCAGACGCTTGCCGAACTCGCACAGCGAAGCGGCATCCCCCGCAGCAGTGCTCTCCGGCTCGCCCGGTCTCTGATGAAAGTGGGCGCTCTGGAACGCCTCGGCGACGGCCGGTTCGTCGTGGGTCTTCGGCTGCTGGAGACCGCTTCCCTGGCCCCGCGTGGTCACGGGCTGCGATCGGTGGCGATGCCGTTCATGGAGGATCTCTTCCACGTCACGCGTCAGCATGTCCTGCTCGCCGTGCGGGACCAGGGGGAGGCGCTGCTCGTCGAGCGGCTGTCAGCGCGTGATGCGAGCCCCGTGCGCTACCGCGTGGGGGGCCGCCTTCCTCTGGCATCCACCGGCGTAGGACTGGTGCTTCTCGCCTTCGCACCGCCGGCCGTCCAGGAGCAGGCCATCGCCGCCTATGCGCCGGAGCACGGCGACGACGACATCCGCACCCCCGCCGACCTGCGTCGCGTGCTGGCGGAGGTACGACGCGGCGATCACGCTGTCGGCCACCAGAACCGTCCATGGCAGGTGAGCACCGTGGCCGCGCCGGTACGTGACGGCGGCGAGGTGGTCGCGGCCTTGTCGGTCGTGGCGCCCGGCACCGGTTCGCCGAACCCGGGGTACGGACCGGCCGTGCGCGCGACGGCCCGTGCGATCTCCCGCCGTCTCGTCGAGGACGGTGGTCGGACCATGCGAATCGAAGCCACAGACGGGCACCGGTAGCGTAACCGGGCCGTCCGCGCCGGCTGCCGTTGTGCGCCCCGCAGCTCTCCTGCTGGGAGGATCAGTCTGTGCTGGTGTCGAGCCTCGGGCGTGGCGAAGCCGGTGCCCTCCTCCCGGATCCTGCGGTCGATCGTCTGCCTGCACACACGCCCCCGCCGACTGCGGGGCCCCAGGACGAAGCCGACGGTGCTCCTCGCTGTCCTCGGTGAGAACAGTAGGGAAGTCGTTGCGGTGCACTCGATGGGGTGTCGGGCTTGGCCGATTGCCTCGACCGTCCCGGGGACATCGCCCGCGACAGGAGTCTGGAGGGCGGCATTCACTGTGCGGGAGACCGGGGACACTTCCTCAAGCCCGAACATGCGCCGCACCTGCTCGTAGTGGGCGTTGAGAGCGGCCAGGTGCAGGGTGCCGACGCCGTGGTCGAAGGTGCGCGACAGCGCGATGACCGTGCCGATGCCGGAGGAGTCCATGCATTCCACGTGGAGCACCAGGGTGGTGCAGGCGCGGTTGATCAAGTCCTCACCCTGGGCACCGGCAAAGGACGCTGTGTCGTAGTCGGCCGACTCCCGGAGTTGTCTCAACGGTTCCCCTGCGACCGGTGCTCGGGCCATGCGGGCCGGCATCCGACAGCTCTTTGTCACAGGGGAGGTCCCCCGGCATGGGACATGAGGTGCGGCCGGTGCAGATGGCGCGAGGGGGTGCGTTCGATGATCAGGAACGCGGCGTCGTCGGTGAGCTGCTCACCGGTGTGTTCGAGCAGGTCGCGGTGAAGGCGGTGCAGCAGAGCGTCGGGGCCTGAGGCGGGGAAGGAGGCGACCCGTTCGGCGAGCGGGTAGAGGGCGCCGGTCGGTGAGCGGGCTTCGATCACGCCGTCGGTGTAGAGCAGCAGCATGTCGCCCGGTTCCAGGGTGAACGGGTCGGTGCGGTCGTTCCGCACGCAGAGAGCGCACAGGCCCAACGGGGGCGCGGGACGTCGGGAGTTCAGGACGGTCACCTGCTCTCGGCGGATCAGCAGGGGCGGCGGATGGCCGCAGTTGAGCATCTCGGCCTGCGTTCCCTGGTCGTGGATGTCGATCATGACGGCGGTGATGAAGTGCTCGCCGGCGTCGTGCGTGGTGTCGGCGACCTCCTCCAGGTTCCGGCAGACGCTGTCTTCGACGGCGGTGACGAGTTCGGGCAAGGAGGCGTACCGGTGAGCGCCCTCACGGAACGCGCCCATCACCACCGATGCCTCGCCGATGGAGGCCAGCCCATGGCCTCGTACGTCGCCGATGAGCACCCGGGTGCAGGGGTGATCGGCGCGGGCGACCGCCAACAGGTCGCCCCCGATCTGGGCCTCGTCCTCGGCGGCCAGATACAGCCAGGCCACCCGCAAGGGCCCGATCCGGCGGGGTGGAGGCCGCAGCAGCATCCGCTGTGCCGTCTCGGCCACCGACCGCACCCGACTCAGCTCCCGGGCACGCCGCTCCCGCACGTGGGCGATGAAGACCACCAGAGCCGACAGCACGGCCAGGGCGATGAGCTGCGCCACGTGGTTGGTTGTGGTCAGACCGCCGTGGAAGACCGAGATGATCACCAGGGCCACCTGTGCCAGAACCCCGACCAGAGCGGTCAGCCGCGGACCGGCGAAGGAGGCTGTCAGGGTCGGCGCGATGACCAGCAACGGGCCCAGATGAACACGGGTGCCTATGCCGATGTCCGTCACGGTGATGACCACGATCAGTGCGAGCGCGATCACCAGCAGCCCGCGCCCCGCACGCAGCTCCCAAAGGCGGTCTCCCCATACACCTCGCGCACCCATACGCCCTTTGTACGCCCCCTTCGGCCGTACGTGCTCCTCGCGTCAGTTCCTGTCGAGGTCCGTACAGCTCGCGGTGTTGCATGTGAGCGCGGACGGCGATCACGTGCCCATTACCGCTGGTCACTGACCCAGGTCGGCGGAGGAACTGGTTCCAGGCGGTGCCGTGGCCTGCGTGCTCCGCCGGGCTGCATGCCGACGGGTGGCACGTGTGTCCGGCCCGGTGGTACCGGGTGGACCCTTGGGGCGGTACCTGGCCCGCTACATGTGCACGACAGGTGCGGCGTTCTCGTTCCGCCTGGGCGCACCCCGGCGGTAGAGGAGGGCGGTGACGACCAGGCCGGTGACGAAGACGGCCGCCGACCACCAGTAGGCCGCCGAATAACCCTCCAGGCCGGCCTGGGCCAGGACGCCGGGGTCCTTGGGATTGCGGCCGGAGAGGTAGCCGGTGGCTGCGTCGGATGCCATCGTGCTGAGCAAGGCGATGCCGATGGAGCCGCCCATCTGTTGCAGGGTGTTGACAGCGGCCGAGGCGACGCCGGCGTCGGTTGCCTCCACGCCGGAGGTCGCCAGGCTCATGGCGGGCGCGATGACCGTGCCCAGCCCGATGCCGACGAGTACCAGCTGGGGCAGTACCTGCGTCACGTATCCGCTGTTCAGGTCCAGCTTGGTCATCCAGATCAGGCCGGCGGCCGCGATGGCCATGCCCAGCGGGACCACCGGCTTCGGTCCCATACGCGCCACGAGGACGTTGTTGGCCACGGCGGAGGCGGACGACGAGGCCACTACCAGGGGCAGGAAGGCGAAGCCGGTGTTCAGAGCGCTGTAGCCGAGGCTCTGCTGCAGGTAGTAGGTCAGGAACAGGAACACGCCGAACATGCCCGCGCCGGTGACGAAGAGGGCGGCGAAGGACGCGCCGCGGTTGCGGTCCAGCAGGACCCGCAGGGGCAGCAGCGGATACGCCGCCCTGCTCTGCCACCACACGAAGACGGCCACCAGTACGGCACCGGCCGCCAGCATGCCCCAGGTCGCCACCGAGCCCCAGCCGTGCGTTTCGGCGTTCGAGAATCCGTAGACCAGGCAGAACAGGCCGATGGAAGCCAGCAGGGTGCCGGGGACGTCGAGCTTCGAGGACGTGTCGCGCGGGGTGCGGTGCAGCAGGGCCGCCCCGCCGATGAACGTCACCACCGCGAAGATCACGTTGACGTACATGGTCCAGCGCCAGCCCAGGTACTGGGTCAGCACGCCGCCGAGGATCAGGCCGATGGCTCCGCCGGCGCCAGCGACCGAGCCTGCGACGGTGAAGGCCCTGGCCCGTTCGCGCGGATCGGTGAAGGTGGTCATCAGGACCGACAGGGCGGACGGGGCCAGCAGCGCGGCGAACAGCCCCTGCACGGCGCGCGCGATGACGAGCGCGGCGAAACCGTTCGCCGCGCCTGCGGCCATGGAAGCGGCCGCGAAGCCGGCCAGTCCCACCAGGAAGGTCACCTTCTGACCGGCCAGGTCCGTGATGCGGCCGCCGAGCAGCAGCAGGCTGCCGAAGGCCAGCGCGTAGGCGGTGACCACCCACTGCCGGTCGGCGTCGGAGAAGCCGAGGTCGTGCTGGGCGGACGGCAGGGCGATGTTCACGATGGTGCCGTCGAGGACACCCATCAGCATGGACAGCGACACGACCAGCAGAATCCACCAGCGGCGCTGGTGCGACAGGTCGCGCGCACTTTCAGGTGCGGTCTCGGCTCCGCCAGCGGCGGCGGTGGCGTTCTGGGGCATGGGGGCAGCCCTCCGGACAGCGGATGGGGGATGGCGGAAGAGAGAAAGGAACCGATCGAGATCAGGTACGGCTCACCCGGCACGGGGCGCCACCTAGCGCTCACGGCAGTGGTACTCGGCGGCATGGCCGCCTCGGTGAACGGAAGGGTGATGCGGCTCGACGAGGCCGGCGATCTCCCGGTTCGGGAGGGAGACCGGGAAAAAGCCGATGAAGTGGGCCATTTCCCTGATCAGCGTCATGCGGCTGCCGTGCGGAGGCCGGGGAACCACCCCGCCGGGCGGTGTCACCCGACATGACGGGGGTGGCTCCCGAATGTCGCAGCCTGAGATCACCCGACTGCGGGCGCGGCTCAGGGGCCGGTGCCTGGGGCGCAGTGCCTCAGCAAGTGTGGCTCAAAGGCCGGCGTCCCGGCCGCCACGATCGCCGGTGAGCCGGCTTTCCAGACCCGTGATCAGCGTGTCCATCACGAGGCGGAACATGTGGTCCTGGTCAGGGCCTTCAGAGGCTGTGTCCGCGGAGTCAGGGTTCGCGTCCCCGTCACCGTCTTCAGCATCGTCCGGGCCGGGGGGCTTGAGGGTCGACCACTGGTGGAGCGAGCCGTTGAGTTCGGCGGCGAGGACACCGATGACGACGGCGACCATCAGCGCCGCGATCTCCGAGACCTCTGACCGCGGAACCCCGGCAGCGGCCACGATCGCGGTGAGCGCGGTCCAGAACGGGTCGTCGGGCTGGATGAAGTCGGGCTGGTGGCTGAACGAGTAGGCCATCAGCTCGGGGTGACGATGCGCCAGGGTCCGGAAGTCCATTGCGAGCAGACGGATGCGCTCCTGCCAGGGAGCGTCCTCCAGTGTCACGGTGCGGAACTGCGCTCCGACCATTCTCGTCACGCCGCGCAGCACGGCTTCCTTGTTCGGCACGTGGTGGTACAGCGACATCGGGTTCGCGTCGAGCTCGGTGGCGAGTTTGCGCATGGTGAGCGCCTCGACCCCGTCCTCGTCGATGAGCCGCAGGGCGGCGGCATAGATCCCGGCCTCGGTCAGAGGCACGTCCCTCTTCCTGGTTCCCCGCGGGGGACGCCTCACCTTCTTTTCCATACTCCGTACGGTACCAGTTTCGTACGTTGTATGAAAATGACCCGGATCACAGCCCCCATCGGGGCGCCCGGGCTTGCCTCACGTTTCCATACGTCGTACGGTACTAATTCCATACGGCGTATGTTTCCGTACGGCGCCACGGCATCGACCTGCGCAGCGCGCCCTTGCCCATCCCCCTCCCCGCAGAGGAGCAAGCCATGACCACGCACTCCGCGAACGACCTTCGCCCCATCCGGTCCCCGCGCGGGATCCCCCTGCTCGGCAACACGCCGCAGATCCCCGACACCAACCCGGTGGAGTACTTCGCCGAGCTGTCCAAGCAGTTCCCCGAGGGCATCTACGGCTTGGACATCGCCGGTATCGAGCAGATCTTCGTCTACGACCCGGACCTGGTGGCCGAGGTCTCCGACGAGACGCGGTTCTTCAAGCAGATCGAGAAGACGCCGCTGCAGCATGTCCGAGACTTCGCGGGCGCGGGCCTGTTCACGGCCCACCAGCACGAGGAGGAATGGGGCATGGCGCACCGGATCCTCCTGCCGGCGTTCAGCCAGCGGGCCATGAGGAATTACTTCGGGCAGATGCTGGAGATCGCCCAGAACCTGGCGGGCAAGTGGGAGCGCAAGGAGGGTCAGCCGGTCAACATCACCGACGACTACACCCGGCTGACGCTGGACACGATCGCCCTGTCGGGGTTCGGCTACCGGTTCGACTCCTTCGGGAAGGAGGAGCTGCACCCCTTCCTCAACGCGCTGCTGGGCGCGCTGGTGGAGTCGCTGCGGCGCTCGCAGGAGCTGCCGATGATGACCAAGCTCCGCAAGGCCGATGCCAAGAAGTACGGCGAGAACGTCCGGCTGATGCAGGAGCTGGTCGAGAGTGTGATCAAGGAGCGCCGCGAGGGGAAGGGCGGCGGTGAGGATGACCTGCTGGGCCTGATGCTGGAGGCCACCGACCCCGAGACCGGCAAGAAGCTGTACGACGACAACGTCCGCGACCAGGTGCTGACGTTCCTGATCGCCGGCCACGAGACCACCAGCGGCCTGCTGTCCTTCGCCACGTACTCGCTGATGCGCAACCCGCACGTGCTGGCCCAGGCCTACGCCGAGGTGGACCGCCTGCTGCCAGGTGACACGGTCCCGGACTACGACACGATCATGCAGCTGGACGTCATCCCGCGGATCCTGGACGAGACGCTGCGCCTGTGGGCTCCCATCCCGTCGTTCGGCAAGACGGCGCGGGAGGACACCGTCATCGGCGGCCACTACGAGCTGAAGAAGGGTGCGAAGGTCCTCATCCTGGAGGGCCCGCTGCACACCCACCCCAAGGCGTGGGAGCGGCCGGACGAGTTCGACATCGACCGCTGGCTGCCGGAGAACCGGGTCCAGCACCACCCGCACGCCTACAAGCCGTTCGGCAACGGCCTGCGTGCCTGCATCGGCCGCCAGTTCGCGCTCGTCGAGGCCCGCCTGGCCCTGGCGCTGGTGCTGCAGAAGTTCAAGTTCTCGGACACCAACGACTACAAGATGGACCCCCGGGAGGCGCTGACGCGCAAGCCCGGCAACTTCGAGCTGATCGTCCGCCGTCGTCAGGAGCACGAGCGGACCGTCTTCGGCGCCGCGGACGTGCAGACCGGCGACACGCAGGCGCCGGCAGCGGTCAGCGGTGTCGGCGTGAACCTGACCGTCGCCTACGGCTCCAGCCTCGGATCCTGCGAGGACCTGGCCCGCACCATCGCCGACCGCGGCGAGCGCTCCGGCTTCGGCACCACCCTCGTCAGCCTGGACGAGCTGGGCGACAACCTGCCCACCGAGGGCCTGCTCGCCGTCGTCGCCTCCAGCTACAACGGCAAGGCCCCCGACAACGCCCAGCGCTTCGACGACCTGCTCGCCGCCGGCCTGCCCGAGGGCTCCCTGAGCAACGTGCGGTTCGCGCTGCTGGGCGCCGGCAACACCCAGTGGGTGGCCACCTACCAGGCCTTCCCCAAGCGGATCGAGGAAGGTCTGCTGGCCGCCGGCGCCACCCCCATCGTCGAGCGCGGCATCGCGGACGCCGCCGGTGACTTCGACGGCATGGCCACGCGGTGGATGGACAACCTGTGGGCCACCCTGGCCGAGGAGTACGCCGCCGACACCTCCCAGGCGAGCGGCCCGCGCTACCAGGTCCAGCTGCTCACCGAGTCCGACGTGCGCCCCGCCATCGTCTCCGAGCAGGCGTACCCGCTCACTGTGGTGGCCAACGAGGAGCTCGTGGCCGACGCGACCGGCCTGTGGGACTTCGCCATCGAGCCGCCGCGCCCGTCGGCGAAGTCCATCACCTTCGAGCTGCCCGACGGCGTCACCTACGACACCGGCAACCACCTGGCCGTCTTCGCCAAGAACGAACTCGCCCTGGTGGAGCGCGCGCTGAGGCGGCTCGGCGTCGACTACGACCAGGTGCTCCGGCTCGACCAGCCGGCCGGTGGCCGCACCCACCTGCCGGTCGGCACCCCGGTCACCGCCGGCATCCTGCTCACCGAGTTCCTGGAGCTGCAGGACGTGGCCACCCGCTCCCAGATCCAGACGCTCGCCGAGCACACCGAGTGCCCGTGGACCCGGCCGCAGCTCCAGGCGTACACCGCCGAAACCGAAGAGGCGGAGGAGCGCTATCAGAAGGAGATCCTCGGCAAGCGCATCTCGGTGCTGGGCCTGCTGGAGCGCTTCCCCGCCGTCGAGCTGCCGCTGGCGGTCTTCCTGGAGATGACGGGCCCCATCCGCCCGCGCTTCTACTCCATCTCCTCCGCCCCGTCGGCCAACCCGCGCCACGTGCGCCTGACCGTCGGCCTGCTGGAAGGCCCGGCCCTGTCCGGCGACGGCCAGTACCGCGGCACCTGCTCCTCCTACATCGCGAGCCTGGAGCCCGGGGATGTCGTTTACGGCTACGTCCGCGTGCCCTCCCCGACGTTCGCCCCGCCCGCCGACCCCGCCACGCCGCTGATCCTCATCGGCCCCGGCACCGGCATCGCGCCGCTGCGCGGCTTCCTGGAGGAGCGGGCCTGGCAGTACGAGAACGGCACCCAGGTGGGCCTGTCCCAGGTGTTCGTCGGCTGCCGCCACCCGGAGCACGACTACTTCTACCGGGGCGAGATGGAGATGTGGGAGCTGTCCGGGATCGCCCAGGTGCACACCGCCTTCTCCGCGGTGACCGGCCACCCGGCCCGGTTCGTGCAGAACGCCATCGCCCACGCCGCCGACACGGTGTGGCAGGCCATCGAGGACGGCGCGTACATCTACGTCTGCGGTGACGGCCGCCGCATGGCCCCCGCCGTCCGCGAGGCACTCGCCGCCATCCACCGCCAGAAGACCGGCAGCGACGACGAGACCGCCCAGCAGTGGCTCGCCCAGCTCGAAGCGGACGAACGCTACCAGCAGGACGTCTTCGCCTGACCGTCGCACGCCGTCAAGGCGCGCCGACCCCCAGCCGCCGGGAGACGTGCGGACGTCCTGCCTCCCCGCACGTCTCCCGGCCTCACCAGCCATTCAGACACCCCATGGCACCCATGGCCCGGACCACCGGGCCGTGCCGCTCACAGAAAGCAGATCACCATGGACACCATGCTCGCGGGACGCTTCCACCTGGACAGCAAGAAGTTCGCCGTGGAAGAAGTCCCGATCCCCGTGCCGGGCCCGGGCGAGGTCCTCATCGAGGTCAAGGCCGCCGGCGTCTGCCTCTCCGACGTCCACCTCCTCGACGGCTCCCTCGTCCCGCTGTTCGCCACCTCCGACACGGTCACCGTCGGCCACGAGGTCTCCGGCGTCATCCACACGCACGGCCCCGACCTCAAGCGCGGCCTGCCCGTCGGCACCCGCGTCACCCTGGAGGCCGGCAAGACCTGCGGCACGTGCGCCGGATGCGTGCGCCACCGCCCCTGCACCCAGATGCTCACCGCCGGCATCGACTACGACGGCGGCTGGGCCGAGTACGTCGTCGCCCGTGAGGACACCCTCATCCCCATCCCCGACAGCCTCCCCTTCGACCAGGCCGCGATCATCCCCGACGCGGTCTCCACCCCCTACGCCGCCGTCGTCGCCACCGCGGGCGTCCGTGCCGCCCAGTCCGTAGGCGTCTGGGGCGTGGGCGGAGTCGGCGCGCACAACGTACGCCTCGCCCGCCTGGTCGGCGCCGCACCGATCATCGCCGTCGACCCGCTGCCCAGCGCCCGCGAGCGCGCCCTCGCCTTCGGCGCGGACCTCGCGCTCGACCCGGCGGCTCCCGACTTCGCCGACCAGGTCCGCGCGGCCACCGGCGGACGCGGCCTCGACTTCGCCTTCGACTGCGCCGGCGTGCCCGCCGTCCGCGACCAGGCCGCCTCCGTGCTCGGCCTGGGCGGCTCCCTGATCCTGGTGGGCATCACGCCCAGGCCGCTCACCATCACCGAGGGCCTGACCTTCAACTACCTGCAGAAGCAGGTGCGCGGCCACTACGGCGGCTTCCCCGAGTCCGTCTCCGAGCTGGTGCAGCTGACCGCGGCCGGACGCCTCGACCTGGCCCCCTCCATCACCGACCACATCCCGCTCATCGAGGCCGCCGACGCCGTCCACCGACTGGAGAACAAGATCGGCGACCCGATCCGCCTCATCCTCGTCCCCTGACGCCCGTCAGCAGGACGACAAGCCACCCTGGGCAGGGGTGAGTGGGCGCCGGTGCGTGAGGGAGCACCGGCGCCCACGGCTTTCCGGCAACCGTGGAGAGAAAGAACCATGCAGACGACCGACATCCCGGGCCGTACCTCGCAGCGCAGGGATGCCCACTCCAACCGCCGACGCATCCTCGCGACCGCCCGGCGGAAACTGCGGGAGGACCCGGACGCGAGTCTCGACAGCATCTCGCAGGCGGCCGGCGTCGCCCGGCGCACCCTCTACGGACACTTCCCCAGCCGGCATGCGCTGATCGCCGACCTGACACAGGAAGCAGGCAATGAACTCCGGCAGGCGTTCGCCGGAGCCCGTACCGCGGATGCCGACCCGGTCGAGGCGATGACACGGATGGTGCTGGCGGCATGGACGGTGGGCGACCACTACCGCGTGCTCATCGCCTTGGGACGGCGCCATCTGGGAGAGGACGAGATCCGCACCACCCTGGCACCGGCCCGCGCCGAGGCCGTCGCAACCCTACGGCGCGGTCAGCGCGAAGGCGTCTTCGCGGACCACCTTCCAGCACCCGTGCTCGCCCGAGCACTGGAGGCACTGATGCTGGCCCTCGCCGAGGAGAACGCCGCATGCCCGTGGGCGGACCCCACTGGTGCGGCCGCGGCAACCGCGTTCCTCGTCGCCGCCGGCGTAGCACCGCAGAGGGCCGCGCTTCAGGTGCAGGAGGTCATCGGGCGAGACCGGGCAGCGGGCGACGGGTGACCTCGTGTGCGTCGTCCGCGGCGAGGCCGAGCATGCGCAGGACCATCTCGGCCAGGTCGGAGGCGGCTTCGTCGCCGTCGAGGTCCGGGCGGTCCAGCCGGAGAGCCACCAGGGAGAGCAGGGTGCCGCCCAGGGCGGACAGGGCGGTGGTCGCGTTGCCGCAGGTGAAACGGCCTGAGGCGATGCCGATCTCCAGGTCGCGCAGGGCGCGTGGGGAGAGGCCGCGGTCGGAGTGGATGTGGGCCAGGCCGCGGTCGCGCAGGATTCGCAGGAGTTCCGGGTGGGAGTCGGCCATCCGGGCGGTGAGCCGGAAGCCGGCCGCGACCAGTTCGGCCGGGTCGTCGATGCCTTGCACGCATGCGTCGATGACCTGCCCGAACTCCTCCAGGGCGTCCGTCACCGCCGCGTCGAACAGCTCCGTCTTCGACTCGAAGTGGTTGTAGAAGGACCCGAAGCCGACATCGGCGCGCTCGGCGATGGTCTGGATGCTCGCGCTCGTGTCCCCGGTCTCCGCGAGGATCTGCCGGGCCGCGCGAACGAGCGCCTGGCGGGTCTCGGCACGGCGTCGCTCGAAGCGGTTCTTGGGCGGGGCTGACGTCGGCATAGGGCCCAGTGTAACCGGCGCAACGATGACGCTGCCATTACTGATGAGATCCTCAATTATTTGGAGCACCCCTATTGACGACGAGAAACGGCAGAGTTGATGATTTCCTCATTACAGCAGTGTTGCCTGGAGGACACCATGTCCCACATCCCCGTTAACAAGGGCGGTCCTCTGACGCCCCACCAAGACCTCCACAGTGAGCAGGGCGCCCTGCGCGGCGAACACCCCGGACGAGCCCGCAACCCCGTGATCAAGGTGGCGGACCTGGCCTGGCTGGAGTTCGAGAAGCCCGACCTGGACCGGGCCGAGGTGTTCGCCCGTGACTTCGGATTCGCCGTCGCCGCCCGCACCGAGCGGGAACTGTGGCTGCGCGGCACCTTCGCGGGCTCCCCCTGCATGGTCATCCGCCGCGGGTCGGCATCCCGCTTCATCGGGCCGGCGTTCCGCGCGGCCGAACGGGGCGACCTGGACCGACTCGCCCGCGCGACCGGTAGTGAGGTCCGGGACATCGACGTACCCGGCGGCGGACAGTCGGTCACCCTGCTCGATCCCTCCGGCTTCCCGGTCCGGGTCGTGCACTGCGCCGAGCAGCTGCCCGCGCTGCCCGACCAGGAGCCGCTGATCCTCAACTTTGGTACCGATCACCGCCGTACGAACGCCACCCAGCGCCCGCCCCGCGAGCCGTCGCGTATTCAGCGGCTCGGGCACGTGGTGCTGGAGACACGGGTGTTCACGCGGGCCCTGAACTGGTATCTGGACACGCTCGGAATGATCGTCAGCGACTTCCTGTTCCTGGACGGGCAGCGCCAGCGCGGGCCGACCATGGCGTTCATCCGCTGCGACCAGGGCAGCACGCCCGTGGACCACCACACCCTCGCCCTGCATCTGGGGCCCGGCACCGGCTACGTCCACTCCGCCTACCAGGTCACCGACCTGGACGCGATCGCCGCCGGCGGTGAGTACCTGGCCGAGCGCGGCTACCGGCGCAGCTGGGGCATCGGCCGGCACATCCAGGGCAGCCAGCTCTTCGACTACTGGCGCGACCCCGACCGCTTCATGCTGGAGCACTTCGCCGACGGCGACCTGTTCTGCTGCGACCTCGAACCCGGCTGGGCGCCGATGTCGGCGAGCGGCCTCGCGCAGTGGGGGCCGCCGGTCACCCGCGACTTCCTGGGCGCCAACCCCTCCCCCGCCAAGCTCCGCGAGGTCATGACGGCCCTGCGCGGCGACAACGAACTCGACCCCGCACGCCTGCTGGGCCTGATGAAAGCGATGAGCTCATGAGCACCAACGTTCTGCGCACCCCCGACGGCTGGTGGGCCGTCCGGGGCGAGCGCGCCGTCCGTATCGAGACCAAGGCGGTCACCACCGCCGAGCTGATCGCCGACCGGGACGCGGTCCGCCAGGCCGCCGCCTCCGACGACAGCGGCACGCCCGTCGCCGGTCTGGTGGCACTGCCCCCGGTCACCACCCCCTGCCGGGTGGTGGCCCAGATGGTCAACTACCGCAGCCACGCGAAGGATTCGGGCTTCACCGGCGACATCCCGCCCACCTTCTTCCGCAAGGCGTCCGGCTCGGTCAGCGGTCCGCACGAGCCGATCGTCCGCCCCGCGCACGTGAGGTTCCTCGACTACGAGGTGGAACTCGGCCTCGTCATGGGCGCGCCGCTGCCCGTGGGCACCGTCGTCGAAGAGCAGGACCTCCCCCGCTACGTCGCCGGCCTCGTCCTCACCAACGACGTCAGCGCCCGCGACGTCCAGCTGACCAAGACCCAGTTCTACGAGAGCAAGTCCTACCCGACCTTCACGCCGACGGGGCCGTACCTGGCCCTGCTGGAGCCCGAGGACTTCGCACGTCTGATCGACCTGCGGCTGCGGCTGTCGGTCAACGGCGTACCGCGCCAGGACCGCACCCTTGCCGACATGATCGTACGACCGGCGCAGGCGCTCACCCTGCTCGCCCGCTTCCAGACCCTCGACCCGGGCGACCTGCTGCTGACCGGCACACCCGGCGGCACCGCCCTGAAGGCCCCGCCCAGGCCGGTCGAGAAGATCGCAGCCCTGCTGCCGCCGGCGCTGAAGTGGAAGGCGTTCTTCAACGGTCAGGCCAAGAACCCCCTGTACCTGCAGAACGGTGACCTGGTCACCGCCACCATCGCCACCCCTGACGGGCGGATCGACCTGGGTGAGCAGCGGACCGCCGTGGCGGACGCGACGTGAGCGCCGCATCCCGGAGGCCGGTGGTCATCATCGGTGCGGGACCCGTCGGAGTCACGGCCGCGCTCCTGCTCGCCCGGCACGGAGTGCCCAGCCTGCTCCTCGAACGCCACCGGGACGTCTACCCCCTGCCGCGCGCCGTCGTCGTGGACGACGAGGTTCGCCGGATCCTGCAGAGCGTCGGCGTCCACGAGGAGTTCGCCACCCTCGCCCGGCCGGCGCCCGGGTTGCGGCTGCTGGACGCCCGGCGCCGCGTGATCGCCGAGTTCCCGCGGTCCCTGCACGGCCACCACGGCTTCCCGCAGACCAGCATGTTCGACCAGCCGGAGCTGGAACGGCTGCTGCGCGACGCCCTGGCCCGTCGCCCCGAGTGCGAGCTGCGGGGCGGGGTGGAGGTCGTGTCCGTCGACCAGGACACCGACGGAACGGCTCCGGTCCGGGTCACCTTCCGCCGCGACGGCAGCGACGAGGGCGAGCAGGTGTGGGCCGACGCCGTCCTCGGCTGCGACGGCGCCGGCAGCCTCACCCGCGACGCCATCGGCGCCGTGTGGGAGGACCTGCACTTCGAGGAGAGCTGGCGGGTCATCGACGTACGCACCAGCCTCCCGGTGCGCACCTGGGAAGGCGCCGAGCAGATCTGCTGCCCCACCCGGCCGGCCACCTTCATGCGAGTCGGCGAGGACCGCTATCGCTGGGAGTTCCGGCTGGCCGAGGGCGAGTCCACGGACGGCCCGGAGGGGCTGGAACAGCTGCACGAGCTGGTCGCCCCCTGGGTCGACCTGCCGTCCGCTGCCCGCGGGGGCGACGACTTCGAGGTGATCCGGCAGGCGCGGTACACCTTCCGGGCCCGCCTCGCCGACCGGTGGCACCGAGGACGCGTCTTCCTGCTGGGCGACGCGGCCCACCTCACCCCGCCCTTCATCGGGCAGGGCCTGTGCGCGGGCCTGCGCGACGCCCGCAACCTCACCTGGAAGCTCGCCCGCGTCCTTCAGCAGGGCGCGGACGACCGGCTGCTGGACACCTACCAGCAGGAGCGCAAGCCACACGCCCGCCACGTGATCCGTGTGGCGGTCGCCGTCGGCTGGGCCATGACCGGGGGGCAGGACCACGGTGCGGCCCTCCGCCGGGCCGTGGTGGGCGCGGCATGCCGCATCCCCGGCGTGACCGCGGCGGTGAGCCGCGACCTCAGCCCCGCACTGACGGCCAATCCGCTGGTACGGCGCCGCCCCCGGCTGACCGGCCGTTCTCTGGCCGGCACCTTCTGCCCGCAACCCTGGGTGCTGTACGACGGCAGGCGAGTGCGCCTGGACGACGTCCTCGGGGACTCCTTCGCCGTCCTGACCGCCGTGCCGCCCACGGCACGGATGACGGACGTGGCCACGGCCCTGGGCGCATCCGTGATCCATGTCGACGACCTGGACGACGACGGCACCCTGGCCGCCTGGCTGGCACGCGGCCGGGCGGACGCCGCCCTGCTGCGCCCCGACCGCGTCGTGATGGACACCGTCCCCGCCGGCACCGGCGACTTCACCGACGCCGCCGCCTGGGCTCCGCTGCTGCACACGGCCCGCCGCCCCGCCGAAGCCCGGCCCGCACCCTGACGAGGAACACCAGACCATGACCACCCCACACGCCAAGCCTTGTCCGGAGCCCTTTCTTCCGCCCGACCGCCGAGCGGCCGCCGGCAGCCGCATCGCGGACTTCGCCCGCTGGGCCGCCCGGCACCAGGGCGCCGAAACGATCCAGGACCCCACCGACTACCAGGCCCTGCACCACTGGTCTGTCACCGACCTAGAGGCGTTCTGGGCGGCGGTGTGGGAGTACTTCGACATCGAGGCGACCACACCGTACGAGCGGGTGCTGGCCGAGGAGACCATGCCCGGCGCCCGCTGGTTCCCCGGCGCCACCCTCAACTACGCCCACCACGCCCTGCGCAACCTGCACCCGGACGCCCCCGCGATCACCGCACTGGACGAGACCGGAGCCGCCTACGAGATCACGGGCCGGCAGTTCCGCGCCCGCGTCGCCTCCGTCGCCGCCACCCTGCGCGACCTGGGCGTCGGACATGGCGACCGGGTGGTCGGCTACCTACCCAACACCCCCCACGCCGTCATCGCCTTCCTCGCCACGGCCAGCCTGGGCGCGGTGTGGTCCGTGTGCGGCCAGGACTACGCACCCAAGGCCGCCGCAGACCGCTTCGCCCAGCTCGAACCCACAGTGCTCATCACCGCGGACGGCTACCTCTTCAACGGCACCGCGCACGACCGCCGCGCAGCCTCCCTCGACCTGGCCGCCGCCCTGCCCACGCTCAAGGCCACGATTCTCGTGGACCACCTGGGCCTTGCGTGGCCCGCGACCCGGGTCGCGAGGCTGACGGTTCCCTGGGAGGACGCGGCCGGCCGCACCGAGTACCTCGCCATCACCCCGGTTCCGTTCGACCACCCGCTGTGGATCGTCTTCTCCTCCGGCACCACCGGCCTGCCCAAGGGCATCGTCCACGGCCACGGAGGCGTCCTGCTGGAACACCTCAAGACCCTCGGCCTGCACTGCGACCTGGGCGTCGGAGACCGCCTGCTGTGGTACACCACCACCCACTGGATGATGTGGAACCTGGTCGTCTCCGCCCTGCTGACCGGCGCCACCACCTGCACCTATGACGGCAGCCCCGCGCCGGTCGCACGCCCGGACGTCCTGTGGGAGCTGGCGGCCCGCCACAAGGTCACCGTGTTCGGCACCAGCCCCCAGTACCTGCTGGCCATGGCCAAGCTGGGCATCGAACCCTCCGTGCACGACCTGTCGGCGATCCGCGTCATCGGCTGCACCGGCTCCACCCTGCCCGCCTCCGCCTACCCCTGGGTCCGCGACCACGTGGGCGCGGGCATCCAGCTCGCCTCCACCAGCGGCGGCACGGACGTCGTCTCCGGCTTCGCCGGCAGCGCCCCCACCACCCCGGTGTGGGCGGGTGAGCTGTCGGCTCCCAACCTCGGCGTGGCGCTCGCGGCGTACGACGGCGCGGGCCGGCCGGTCGTCGACCAGGTCGGCGAACTGGTCGTCACCCGCCCGATGCCGTCGATGCCGCTGTACTTCTGGAACGACCCGGACGGCAGCCGCTACCGCGACGCCTACTTCACCGCCTACCCGGGCGTGTGGCGGCACGGCGACTGGGTCACCCTCACCTCCCACGGCTCGGTGATCGTGCACGGCCGCTCCGACGCCACGCTCAACCGCAACGGCGTACGTCTGGGCAGCGCCGACATCCACGACATCGTCGAACGCCTCCCCGAGATCACCGAAGCCCTCGTCATCGGCGCGGAGGAACCCGACGGCGGCTACTGGATGCCCCTGTTCGTCGTCCCCGCGCCCGGTGTCAGGCTGGACGACACCCTGCGCGAGAAGATCCGCGACGCCGTCCGCACCGGCGCCTCGCCCCGCCACGTACCCGACGAGATCCTCGCCGTGCCGGCCATCCCGCACACCAGGACCGGCAAGAAACTCGAGGTCCCGGTCAAGCGCCTGCTTCAGGGCGCCCGCGCCGAGCAGGTCCTCAATCCCTCGGCGGTCGACAACCCGGACCTCGTCGCCTACTTCGCCGACCTGGGGGCCGAACGCCGCCAGGCCCGTCACCGGCACACCGTCGAGGACGCCTCATGAGCCTCTACGCCGCCCTGGCCTGTCCGATCGTGCTGGTCTTCGCCCTGCTGGGCGTGGCCAAGATCCTGGCCCTCGGCCCGATGCCCGTTCTGGCCGCCCACGCCGGCTTCACCACCTCGGCCTACCGGCTGATCGGTGCGCTGGAGCTGGCGGGCGCCATCGGCGTGGCGATCGGCCCGGCCCGGCCCTTGTTCGGAGAGCTGGCCGGCCTCGGCCTCCTTGCGCTCCTCGCCGGTGCCGTGACCACGCACGTGCGCAAAGGAGACGGGCCGCCCAAACTCGTCCCCGCGGTCATGTGCGCCGCGCTGGTCGCCTGGTATCTCGTGGTCCTTGCCGGTGGCGGGTCGTGACATCGGCTGCGCGCCGTAGCTGCCACCTCTGGCAGGCGGGACCGCCGTGCCCGTGGGCAGCCGCGCGCAGGCGGCAAGGGACCCTGAGTGCCGTTAGCGAGCCCCTGCCGGGGCTGACACACTGAATCTGTGGTTCCACTGATGACCGCGACCGAGCAGGCCGCGTCCTCATCACTCACGGGCGCCGGCGTGGTGTCGGTCTGCGCGTTGCTCTTCACCGTGGCGTCGTTCTGGTGGCTCAACGCCAGACAAGGGCGGCTGAAGACCTGGGAGCCTCACGCCTTCGCAGCGATCATCCACAAGTCCACGGCCCGCCTGCGGCTCCCGCTCGTCCTTCACAACACCGGCCCCAAGCCGATCGTCGTACAGGACCTCATCCTGACCTTCCCCGACGAGCCCGCTTCTCACCTGCCGCTGCTGTGGGTGTCGACACCGTCCCGCCTTCAACCGGGGCCGGACGAGGATGCGCAACTGCCGGCCGGCTTCGTAGTGCCCGGAAGAGAAGCGCAACAACTCTTCATCGAGTTCGAGGCACCCTTTTCCGGGTTCGTGCCGGAAGCCCGTGACTACAAGGTCCAGCTGCAAGCGAGGGTCGGCCACCGCAAGGGGTGGCGCCGCCTGCTGTCGTTCACCCTGCGGGCCGCCAACATCATCGATCCGGATCGCTACACCGTCTACAACAACGCACCGGTCGAGCTGACGAAGGAGGATCAGAGAAGAGCGGATGCCGCACTCCTTGAGTTGTTGCAAGAGCAAGGGGACGACTCCGCGCCGGGCGGCAGGAGACCGCGGCGTTCTTCCCATGACGACGGCGACGCCGGTACGAGCCGCTGACGCAGCACCCGCCGACCGAGCACCGCTCCTGCTGCGATCAGACTGGAAGGCGGGGCCGATGAACCGGGAGGCGGGACCACACGGCGGATCACCAGGCAGTGCGATCCGGCCAAGGCGCCGCGCAGAGAGAGGGTGTACCCGGTGCGGGCGGCGGTGGTGAAGCCGAAGTCGTGGGCGAAGGTCTCGGCGCGGTCCAGGTCGGGCTTGGTGAATTCGAACCAGGCCAGGTCGACCACCTTGATTACGGGCTGGGCGGCGCGGCCGGGGTGCTCCCCGAGCAGGGCGCCCTGCTCGTTGCGCAGACCCTGATGGGCGTCGGCAGTGGGGGCGGCGGGGGTGGGTCTCGGGTCGTTCACGGGGTTCCTTCTTGTGGCCTCCACGACCTGTGGCGAGGTTGGGGGGAGGGTGCCGCGGTGCCGCGGTGTCCCGGAGGCGAGGCGGGGGTGAGGGTGGGGCCCGGCCCGCCGACTGCGGCGATGATCGGCAGGCCGGGGTGGCACGGCAGGCGACCCCTACCGTGCGAGGAGGGAGTCCAGTGCGGCGGTGAGGTCGGCGACCGGGTCGGTGGCCACGCCATGGACGCGCCAGCCGATGAAGCGGTCCGGGCGCACGAGGACGGCGCCTTGCGGTGTGTGGCCGCGGGCGGCGGTCCAGGTGGAGCGCAGGTCGCGATAGTCGCCGTCGACGTGGCCGATCCGGATGGCGTCCAGCGGCAGCCCCCTCTCGGCAGCGATCTTTTCGGCGGCCTCACGCCAAGCCTGGCCGTCCTCCCCGGCGATGAGCAGGAACCGGCCGGGGCGCACCAGGCGGGCCAGGGCCACGCGATGGCCGTCGAGGTCCTCCAGCCAGGCGTGGGGCAGCGGGTGTCCGGGGCGGGCGGCGGGCTGGTAGATGCGGACCGGGTCGGGGTTCTCCGCTGCGGGAGTGCCGTCGGGGACGACGGCCGCGGACTCGTACGTGTAGCCGAACTCGACGCCCAGTTCGTTGAACTCCATGGACTGGGCGGCCACGGCGGCCAGGAAGGTGCGGCGGAAGTCGCCGTCGGCGGGGTCCTCGCTCCACAGGCGGCGGGCCTGCCGCCAGTTCTCCTCCTCGTCGGCCCCGGGCCCGCCGCCGAAGAGGGCGTTGATGGCGATGTGGTTCATGGCGTTCTCCAGCGAGCGCTGGACGTTGGTGGCGTCCACGGGGCGCCGCTCGGCCTCGTAGCTGTCCAGCAGTGCGTCGTCGGCATGGCCGTTCAGCACGGCGGCGAGCTTCCAGGTGAGGTTCTGGACGTCGTGCATGGCGGAGGTCAGGCCGAGGCCGCCGGTGGGCGGATGCCGGTGGGCGGCGTCCCCGGCGATCAGAACGCGGCCGACGCGGTAGCGGTCGGCGACCACGCCCTCCAAGGTCCAGCGGGAGATCATGTGGACCGTCAGGTCCTCCTCGCTCAGGCCCAGCCCCGTGCGCAGGTCGGCCAGTACCGACTCGTCGTCCAGCGCGCGACCGTCATCGGGCCCGTAGTTGAGGTGGAAGACCCACTCCTCGGACTCCGGGCCCCAGTGGTCGGGGCCCATGGGCACGAGCACGCCCGGGATGCCGAGGTCGGGCAGCCACAGCCAGCGGATCAGCACCTCCGGGTCGTGCGCCCAGCGGGACAGGTCGGCGGAGAGGTGGAAGGAGACCACACGCGCGAGGCCGCGCACGCCCTCCTGGACGATGCCCACGGCGGGGCCGACGGTGCGGCCGCCGTCGCAGCCCAGCAGGTAGCGGGCCCGCACCCGGTAGGTCTCGCCCGTCCCGCGGTCGGCGACGGCGGCGGTGACGCCCTCGTCGTCCTGGGCGAGTCCGGTCAGTTCGTGGTGGAAGCGGACCCTGCCGGGCGCGAGTTCCTCGGCGCGGGCGCGCAGGACGGGCTCCAGGCGGATCTGGGGCAGGTTGGCCTGCCGCTCGGGGCTGGCCGCGAGCCACTCCGGAGAGTGCCCGCCGGCTCCCCAAGCCTCCATCCCGGCGACCCTGCGGCCGTAGTCCTCGTGGTCGCCTGCCAGGCCGACGTACCAGGCGGTGTGGGACATCTGCTCGGCCGGGGCGGAGGCGGCGTAGACGGTGTCGGCCACGCCGGCGTCGCGCATGACCTCCATGGCGCGCTGGTTGAGGACGTGGGCCTTGGGCAGGACGGAGGTGCTGGGCCAGGCGGTGACCAGCAGGGGCTCGATGCCCATGCGGCTGAGCAGCATGGAGGCGGTGAGCCCCGCACCGCCTCCGCCGACGATGAGGACGGGCACGTCGATGTCGTTCATGGGTACTCCATGGGGTGTCACGGCCCGGGGCCGTGGGGTGGGGACGGCTCAGGAGCGGCGATGGAAGAGCGCCAAGGGCGTTTCCCCGGTCGATTGATCGAGGCGGGGTGTCCGCGGATTGAGCGGGCGGCGGCACACGGATGCGAAAGGGTGGTCGTTCCGAGAGGTGCTTGCTCGCTGCGGGCGGGCGTCGGCAGCCCGGACGGCACGGAGGGGATGCCATTCAGAGGCCGCACCCGGCCTCGGCGGCCGAGGCGGTGAGATGCGGTGCGTGCCGTCCGCGCCGTGCGAGAGTCGGCCTGCGGAGGCGGACTGGGTATGAACGCTGTGCTAGGCCAGCCACCGCGTGGAGGCGCAGGGCGGCAGATGCTGGCGGACGTCGATGCGGCTCATCGTGATGCTCCTCGGAGCCCAGGCGGCGGCGATGCTAGCCGCCGACCAGCGCGACGAGATGGGCTGCGGCCAAGGCACCCGCGATGGCGGCCGGCAGGCAGCGGGCCGCCGGATCGCCGCTGCGCAGGTGGACGACGACGGCTCCGGCCATGAGCAGGATCAGGCCGACCGATGCGGCGGCACCGAGCGCGGTGATCCGCAGGCCGAGCAGCAGTCCGGCCGCTGCCGCCACCTCCAGGGCACCCAGCAGGCGGTAGTGGGTGGTGGTCATGCCGACGTGGGCCGCGGCTTGGCGCATAGCTGGTACTGCCGCGAGCTTGGCCGACCCGAGCAGGAGGAAGATCCCGGCGAGGAGGACGGCGAGAACGATGGCGGTGGTGCTCATGGGGTTTCTCTCTCAAGTGGCTTGCTGGGGGCGTACTGCCAGTGCAGGACGTACCGGTCGAGGGCTGCGGTGACCCTGCGTTGTACCGCCTCGTCGGCAGGGGCGGGCACCGTGACGCGGACACCGCCGTCGTGCGGCCGGCACAGGATGCGTTGCGGGTCGCAGTCCGCGCCCTGGGCGGCCAGTTCGGCGTGGACGGCGCGGCGGGTGGCGTCCAGGCGCAGGCCGAGCTTGTAGGGCTTGCCGACGGCGGTGAGCGGGATGGCGTCGATCACGAGCACCTCGCGCGGGGTGGCGGCGCGTTCGGGGACCCGTTCGGTGGCCCAGGTGAGCAGTTCGGCGGGCTCGGTCTGGGCGCCGGGGGCGAGGGTCACGTAGGCGACGGGCACCTCACCGGCGTGCGGGTCGGGGCGGCCCACCGCCGCGGCGGCGGTGACCTCGGGGTGGGCGAGGAGGGCGTCCTCGATCGCGGCGGGATCGATGTTGTGGCCCCCGCGGATGATCAGGTCCTTGGCTCGGCCGGCGAGATGGATGAAGCCGTCGGCGTCGATGCGGGCCAGGTCGCCCGTGTCCAGCCAGCCGTCGCGGATCTTCCCGGCGGTCTCCAGGCGAGGCCCGTGGGCGGTGTGCTCGGCGACGTACCCGGCGAAGACGACCGGACCGCTGACGGCGAGCACCCCGGTGGCGCCCGGCGGCAGGTCGTGCCACTCACCGGTGTCCGGGTCGATCCGCACGGTCTTGACCTGCTGGTAGGGCAGGCGCCGGCCGACACTGCCGGGGCGAGTGCGGCCGGGCAGGCCGAGGGCGGAGGCACAGGTCGCCTCGGTCAGCCCGTAGCCCTCGCACAGGGGGATCCCGGTGTGCTTCTCGAAGGACTCCCGTACGGCGGGCGGCAGCGGGGAGGCGCCGACGGCGGCGAACCGCATTCTTGAGACGTCCGCGTCGACAGGGACACGGGCGAGGACGGAGTACACGGTGGGCACCGCCGACATGGCGGCGATGCGGTAGTGCTCCACCAGCTTCCAGAACACTGGATACAGCTCGGGATCGCGGTAGCCCAGCGGCCCGGCCCACACCACTCCCCGGCCGCGCAGCAGCGGGCCGAGCAGGGTGACGATCAGGGCGTTGACGTGGAACAACGGCAGCGCCGCGAACATCACCGAGTCTTCGTCGAGAGGAATGCTCGCGGCCACCATCCAGGCGTCGACGACCTCGTTGGCGTGCGTATGGGCGGCAAGCTTGGGGACGCCGGTGGTGCCGCCGGTGTGGAAGTAAGCGGCCAGGTCGTCGGCGGCCGGCGGCTCGATGTCCACCAGCCCGTCGGCGGGATGGGACGCGGCAAGCTCCGTGAGGTAGCCGACGCGCACGCCCTCGATGGGGTCCAGAGCGGGAGCGGTGCCGTCAGCCAGGGTGGGGGTCAGTGCCAGCAGCGCGTCCAGCCGCAAGGCCGCGGCGACCTGCCGGGCCGTGGCCCACGCCTGTGCATCCAGCTGCGGACCGGCGGCGATGAGCACCCGCGCGCCGCTTCGCCGCAGCAACTGCTCGACGTGCTCGGACGCCAGGCCCGGGTTGACCGGGGCGGCGATGCCCGCTGCCTGCGCTGCCAGCAGCGCGCCGGGAAGCTCCGCGGTGTTCGGCGCGAGCAGGCCCACGGCGTCCCGGCGGGTCACGCCTAGAGACCCCAGCAGATTGGCTGTGCGATGCACCTGGCCACGCAGTTGCGCGAAGGTGGCTGTGGCGGGGCGCAGGAAGCGGGCGGCATCGGGTAGCACCCTCAGGGCCGGCCGGTCGGGCCACAGGCGGGCGGCGCGCAGCAGGGCATCGTAGGTGGTGGCGGGCAGGCCGCGCTCGTGCAGCGGTACGGCCTCGATCGCGGCCAGGTCCGCGCTGCTGTCGGGGGCGGGCCACAGCAGGCCGGTGGGTGTGAGTGTCACCGGTGCGCCTTTGCGGGGTGAGGGATGGGGTCAGGTGGCCGGCCCGGTACGGGGATGCCGGGCCGGCCGGTCCCGGGCGGGGGTCCCGGGAGCCGTCAGCGGGCGCGCACCACCGTGCGCTGCTCGCCGAGATCGAGTGCGCCGTCGTCGGTCGCGATACGGGCCGTGACGACGTCGCCGTCCTTGAGGTAGTCGGGGTTCGCCTGCTGGCGGGCGAAGAACCTCTGCCAGCGCTTGTGCGGGGGAAGCAGGGCGGCAAGCGTGGCCAGGAGCCTGCCCGGAGACTTCAGGGCGGTGCCGCCGGGGGTTCCGGTGAGCAGGACGTCACCGGGCTGCAGGTGCTGGAAGCGGGCGAGCAGACTGAGGGCGTGGGCGGGCCGGACGATCATGTCCGTGGTGGTGCGGTCCTGCCGGGTGAATCCGTTGACCTTGAGGGTGAGCCGCAGGTCCGGCAGGCGGGCCAGGTCGTCGGCGTCGACCAGGAGCAGCCGGGGCCCAAGCGGTGTGAAGGTCGGGTACGACTTGGACTCGTAGAATTGGGTCTTGGGCAGTTGCAGATCGCGGGCGCTGACGTCGTCGGCGACGACGAGCGCGGCGACGAACGCCGGCAGGGTGGAGTCGGTGACCTCGGTACCGACCGGGAGATCGGCACCCATCACCAGCCCGAGCTCCACCTCGTAGTCCAGGAAACGCACGTGCTGTGGACGCTTGATGTCCTGGTAGGGCCCGCTGACGGACCCGGACGCCTTACGGAAGAACGCCGGCGGAACGGTGTCCGGGTCGAATCCGGAGTCCACCGCGTGGGAACGGTAGTTGACCATCTGCGCCACCACCCGGCAGGGCGTGGTGACGGGCGACAGCAGCTCGGCCTCTCCGACCGAAACCCCGGCGTCGGGGTCACCCGTGGCGCGGGCAGCCGCCTGCTGCACGGCGGAACGGTCGGCGAGCAGGCCGGCGGTGGTGTCCGCTTCGGTGTCGACGCGGTGCAGCCGTCCTGTGCCGCTCTCCACCCACCAGCCGTCTCTGGTGCGGACGACCTGGATACTCATCGGCTCTCCTGAGTCCTGGACAGGCACCGACCGGAACGCTCCCGCGAGCAGCTCCAGTCAGCAGTGATGAGAGGATCAGTCCAGATGACGACCCCGTCAACAGCAGTCAGCCGTGATGAAACAATCAAAGCTGATGCGCCTGATCATGGTGGAGAGATGAGTATCGATCGACAGGGCAGGGCCAACACACCCAGCCACACGCCCAACCGCGTGGACCGACGCAAGGCGCGCACCCGTACCGCGCTGATCGCCGCCGCACAGCGGTTCCTCGCGGATCAGGGGCGGACCGACGTGAGCATCCAGGAGATCACCGAGGCGGCGGACGTCGGCTTCGGCTCCTTCTACAACCACTTCACCAGCAAGGACGAGCTGTTCGACGCCGCCGTCGCCCTCACCTTGGAGGAACACGGCACACTCCTGGAATCAGTCGTGGGAGACCTGAAGGACCCCGCGGAGACCTTCGCCGCCAGCGTCCGCCTGACCGGCCGGCTGCAGCGCACCCACACGCAGATGGCCAGGATCCTCGTCCGTACGGGCATGCCCTATCTGACCTCCGACAGCGGCTTGGCACCTCAGGCGATGCGGGATCTGCGGGCCGCCGCCGACACCGGACGGCTGGACATCGACGACCCGCGCACTTCTGTGGCCATGGTCGGCGGCGCCCTGCTCGGAGTGCTCCACCTCCTGGAGACCCGCCCGGACCTCGACGCCGCGCACGTTTCCGACCAGCTGGCCTTCCGCCTGCTGCGCATGTTCGGCATGACGCGCGCCGAAGCCCAGGAGATCGCCACTCGGCCCCTGCCATCGCTGCCCCGGACCTGACAATGGTGAGCAAGTTCGGTGACGCATGCGGATGTGACCGGCGCCCGTAACGCGGTCTACCGCGCGCCGCACCCGCGCAGAGACACGTCGCCCATGTCCGCCAATGTGACGCTCAAGGGGGCCGGGGCGGATCCCCGACGGATCTCCGTGCAGAGGACGGTTGTGCCTGCCCGGGAGCCGCCCCGGGCGACGACCTTTCCGTCCACCGGCACCTTGGTCGAGCCGGAGGCACCTGTCAGCCGGACACCTGCCGCACCGGCAGCGCGCCAGGGAACGCAGGGTGGCCAGTGTGATCCGGCCCTGGGCCGCCGGGGCTCTGACGGCTGCCGGTGAAGGTGCTTCCGAGATGTTGATCCGGTCCGGAACGGGCCCGGGGGCGGAGGCAGCTGTCCGATGCGCTGCGCCGCCGCACGGGTACGGGCGGCGGCCACCGACACCGCAGCCTCCCCGGCGGTGTGCACACGCTGCAGCCGCTCCCCCACACGCTTCTCGGCTGGATTTTGGCGTCGCGGTGCGCTCGATGGGGTCGAGCCCGACGGCCGTCCGCCACTTGCCATCGGCGTCTCCTCCCATCGGCGAGCGACTTCCGACGGGGCACGTCGCGACCGGTTTCTGAACGAACGTTGGGCCCGGACCTCGGCCGCCCTGGTGCGGTTCGCCGAGCGGTTGGACATCCCGGTCGCGACCACATTCCACGGCAAGGGCGTATTCCCCGACGACCACCCCAACGCCCTCGGCGCGGTCGGTTTCATGCGCCACGACTACGGCAACTTCGGCTTCGACACCGCCGACGTGCTGGTCTGCGTGGGCTACGAGATCCAGGAGTTCGACCCGGTCAAGATCAACCCGAACGGCGACAAGCGGATCGTTCACGTGCACCGCTTCCCCGCCGAGGTCGACGCCCACTACCCGGTCGCCGTGGGCGTCGAAGGAGACCCCTCACAGGCGCTGGACGCACTCGCGGCAGCACTGCCCGAAGAACTCACCTACGACTCCGGAAGCACCGCGAAGATCCGTACGCTGCTCGACGAAGAGCTCCAGTACGGACGCCACAACGACGCCTTCCCCCTGGTGCCGCAGCGCGTGGTGCACGAGGTCCGCACCGCCCTGGACCGCCACGACATCGTCCTCGCCGACACCGGCGCCGGGAAAATGTGGATGTCCCGCCTCTACCCGACCTACGAACCGGACACCTGCCTGGTCTCCAACCGCCTGTCCACCATGGGCTTCGCACTGCCGGGCGCCATCGCCGCCAAGCTCGCCCGGCCGGACCGACGAGTCCTGGCCATGATGGGCGACGGCTCCTTCCTGATGAACTCCCAGGAACTGGAGACCGCCGTCCGCGAACACATCCCCCTGGTCGTCCTCGTCCTGGTGGACGAGGAATACGGCCTGATCACCTGGAAGATGGAACTCGAACTGGGCCGCCACAGCCACACCCGGTTCACCAACCCCGACCTGGTCGCCTACGCCGAAAACTTCGGCGCACGCGGCTACACGATCGAGACCGCCGGCCAACTGCTGCCCGTACTACGCCGCGCTCTCGACGACGACACGGTCTCCGTGATCGCCTGTCCGGTCGACTACTCCGAGAACCTGCGCCTGACCGACAGACTGGGCAGTCTCCACGGCCCGTTCTGACACCTGGTCGACCACCCTGAAACGCAGTGCAAATTCACCCCCGTCACACTGGTGTGGCAGATGCCACCACCTCACCACTTCTCTGTACCTGGGAGAAATCCGGGAGAAGATCTCCTCCGACCCCCTCGGCGACCACCCCGGACCGACGGCCCGGTTGCCCTACATAGCCGAGCGAGGGGAATCCCCTCGAAGATTCCATGCCCAGCCAGAACAGCGAATTGCAGCACGAACTGTTCAGCCCCGAGCGCATCCGTGTCACCTGGAGTGGTACCGCGAGCGTCGAGGACGCCGCCCAGGCGTTCGGCATGTCGAGATCGAAGGGCTACGACCCTGTGCGTCGCGGGGAGTTCCCTTGCCGCGTGCTGCTGATCGTCCGCGCAGCCCGCGTCGTCTCCGCCTCGCCCCTCCGCGTACTCGAAGGCGGTGAGCCCGAGTACACCGGAGCCGTCAGCACGAGCACCAATCCATCCTGACCAGCCGCACGACGAAGCCCCGCCGCAGACCGGCGGGGCTTCGTCGTGCAGTCAGATATCACGCGCGAATCACAGACCCCGTGGACACCCTCTTGGCACGGGATACCGAAACTGGACATAAACGTCCGCATAGAACTGGATGGAAGGCCCTGGACGGCTTCTACGACATGTGCCATGTGGTACCCAGTGAGGGACCCAGGATCAGGACCGGAGCGTCTTCCGGCCCGTCAAAGCGGTATTGCAGGGTGTTCGGGGGGTGTCTCACTCACGCCCCAGACCCTCTCACGTGTCACGACCGCCCCATAAACGGGGACGGTGACTGGGTGGGTCTGAGGTGATGCTCGTGCCGCTGCCAACGGAATGCGGCGTCGCCTCCGCAACCGCCCGTGCGCGGAGTACCTTGGACAACACCGAGGGCATTTCGCACACCGGCTTCCACGCCGGGTCGTTCTCGGCGAGAGATGAAACCCGGGTCGCCGCGAAGGCGGCCCGGAGACGGGTCCGCACCATGTCGGCGACCTTGCACCAACCCCTGCCACACCACGAGCCCGCCGCAGCCCCGGCCGCGCGTCTCGCGCTGAAGACCGCCGGGACGTCGCGCGGCCTCCTGGACGGTGCCTGGTGGCCCCGCTCCCGGGACCTGTCGCGCGAGCTGCCCGCACTGACCGATGTGCTGGACCCCTTGTGGGGCCGCATCACCCGCATCGCCGTCAACCCGAAGTACTGGCCGGTCATCCCGCGGAAGATTCCCGTGGGCGGTCATGTCGTCAAGGTCGGCTGGTTCACCCCGGAGATCGACCCGCACAAGCTGCTGCTGCTCTCGTACGGAACCGGCCGCTGGGATCTGCTGGTCATCCCGCCCGAGACCGGGGCGGAGGCAGCGGCCCGCCTGATGGCGGCCGCGTCCGACCACGACGGTCCGCCGCTGACCGCCAGCGCTCTCATGGCCGCGGACGGGACCCGGCCTGCCGTCCCCGCTGCCGACCGGCCACTCGAACCGGCCGGGGCAGAAAAGCGCGAGGGCGGCCCGTCCTCTGCGGCCGTTCCGGCACAGACCGGCGGCGTCAGTCGCCTGGTCATCGGCATGTGAGGCAGCCGCCGGGAACAGAACACCTTCCTGACGACCGGCGCCTTCCCGGTCCTCGTCGCGGCGGCGGCATTCGTCATCCTTCGAGCGGTCCAGGCCACCAGGGCGGACTCGGGGCCCAGTCGCGCGCGCCCTCCGGGCATCGGCTCGATGATGGGAGTACGACCGAACACGCGGAGCTGATCATGACGGGTTGGCGGGTCAGGGACTACGCCCAGGACGATCTCGAAGCGCTGATCCGAGTCGACATGGAGAGCGGCACGACCGAGGAGCCGCCGCTCTTCCCGCTCTCGGACGCCGTCACCGCTCTCCAGGCCCGCCACCCGGCTGTGGTGGCCACGGCCGACGACGTGCTGATCGGCGCCGCGGTGAGCAGGGTGGAGGGCGAACGGGCGTGGATCCTGCGCATCTGCATGGCTCCCGCCTGGCGGCAGCGCGGGCTGGGCAGTGCGCTGATCACCGCCCTCGAGCAACGGCTCTTCGCCGCCGGCGTCCGAGCGGTGCACGCCGTCCTGCCCGAGGGCGAGACCGGTGCCACAGCCCTGCGCAACTGCGACTTCGGCGCCCGCCCCGGGCTGGTCTTCTTCGAAAAACGCGGGCCGGTGACCCCGCAGTCGGCCGGCACGCTGTCCTCGCTCGGAGCGGAACTGCCACCGGGGGGACTGTGGCAGAAGGTCGCGGGCATGCAACGGGAGAAGCGGCTCATCGAGCGGCGCCTGGTCCTACCGCTGGCCCATCCCGAACTGGCCGCCCAGCACGGAGTGGAACTGCCGCGAGCGGTGATGCTGTTCGGCCCTCCCGGGACCGGCAAGAGCACGTTCGCGCACGCGATCGCCAGCCGCCTGGGGTGGCCCTTCCTCGAACTGTTCCCCGCCCGTCTGGCCGCCGAGTACGGCCTGGCGACCGGGCTGAACCGGCGCTTCGACGAGATCGCCCGGCTCGACCACGTCCTCGTCTTCATCGACGAGGTCGAGGAGATCGCCGGCGAACGCGGCGGCGCGGACGCGACCGCGGTCGGCGTCGTCAACGAACTGCTCAAAGCGATCATCCGGTTCCGTGGCCAGGACGGGCGGCTGCTCGTCTGCGCCACGAACAACGTCACCACCCTCGACTCCGCGTTCCTGCGGCACGGCCGCTTCGACTACGTACTGCCGATCGGTCCTCCCGACCACACCGCCAGGACCGCACTGTGGAAGAGCTACCTGGCCCGAGCGGGCGCGCGGGCCGACAGCGCGGTGCTCGCGTCCGCCAGCGAGGGGTTCACCCCCGCCGACATCGCCCACGCGGCGCGAACCGTCTCCCAGGCCCAGTTCGAGCGCACCTTCGACACCGGAACCCGGACCATCCCCACCACCGACGACTACCTGGACACGATCCGCGACACCAAGCCCACGGTCAGCGCCGCCATGGCCCAGGAATTCGCCCAGCAGACGGAGAAGTTCGCCCGCATCTAGGGTCCGGGTCCGTACCGCCCTGCCCATCGCGGCGAGCGCCGCGTCGGGCGACGTGTCCGGAGGGACCAGCAACAACCGCAGAGCGTGCGACCGCGCTACGACCCTGCTGCCTCACCGTGCTCCGCACGGCGCTCGCGCGAGCGCCTCGCCGCGCGGCGCGGGGGAAACAGGCAACGGCTCCGGCGTATACCCGCCGGAGCCGCCCTTCCGGGTCATTGCACGTGAGCGTGCGCCGACCCGCTGTCCACGTTACGCCGAACGGATCGATCCGGCATCTCCGCCGATCGGCGGGCGAAGGCCCTGTCGGGCCGACGGGCCGGGGCGGGGACGGCGGCGGACCCGCTCCGCCGTCGGTCTCCCACCCCTCTTCCCTCCTTCGGGCATCGACCCTGTCGGCCGGGAACCCCGGGGAGGCCCCACATCCTCGTAAGGCGGGCGGTGACGTGCAGGAGCGGGGGTGGTGGCGGCATTCCCGGCGGCCGAAGGGTGCCGGGGCGCCTCGGTCAGCCGTGGTCACGCGGGGCCGGCTCCGAACCGGTCCAGGACCCGGCAGGCCCGGGCGACGCCGTCCTCGGCCTCCAGGACCCGGCCGAGCCGGCGCGCGGCCTCCGCGTGGGCGGCGTGCCGGGTGAGGGCGTGCAGGCGCTGGACGAGGGCGTCCACGGTGAGCTGACGGACCGGCAGCGGCGCGGGCCCCGCGCCGAGTTCGTGCACCCGTGCGGCCCAGTAGGGCTGGTCCCCGAAGAACGGGCACACCAGGGAAGGCCGTCCGGCGCGCAGTGCCGAGGCCGTCGTGCCCGCTCCGCCGTGGTGGACGACGGCGGCCATCCGGGGGAACAGCCAGTCGTGGGGGGTGTCGCCGATCACGAGGATGTCGTCCTCGCTGGTCCCGGGGTCTCCGGGCAGCACCCCCCGCAGGTTCGCCCGCCGCAGGGCCGTCCGTACGAGGGCGTCGGTGGCCGCGGGGTCGCCGGTTCTCATGCTGCCGAAGCCGACGTAGACGGGCGGGGGGCCGTCGGCCAGGAAGGCGAGCAGTCGCGGTGACGGTTCCCACAGCGGCTGGTCGTGGTGCCAGAAGCCGGTGACGTGGACGTTCGGTCCCCAGTCGAACGGCCGCGGCACGACGGCCGGGCTGAACGCGCACAGCACGGGGGCCCGGCGAACCTGCCGGAAGGGGGCCGCCAGGGACAGCGCCGGCAGGCCCAGGCTCTCCCGGCGCCAGGTGTTGACGAACCGCCGGAACACCGTCCAGGACCCCAGGTCGACGGCGCCGAAACTGAGCCGGTTGCCCACGCCGCCCAGCATCCGCGCGGCCGGCGCGAACGGGTGCGGGAAGACCTTCGTGGGCTGGCTCGGCTGGAAGTGGATGACGGCGTGCGGGACCTGGAGGTACTGGCTCAGGTGGAGGCCCAGGAAGCCGAAGGTCGGCGCCAGGACCAGGTCGGCTCCCTTCGCGCCGGCCTGCGTCTCCTCCAGCATCGCCATCATGCGGGGTCGCATGACCCGGTCCATGCGGCGGACGAACGCCACCGGGTTCCTTCGTCCGGCGAGGAGTTCCTGCCCCTCGGCGGACTCGATGATCTCCACCGGGTCGACCGGGAGGGGGTGAAGATCCAGGCCCGCCTCGGCGATCAGGCGCCGGTAGCGGACGCTGGCCAGGATCCTCACCGTGTCGCCCCGGCGGGCCAGTGCGCGCCCCAGTGCCAGGCAGGGCTGGACGTCGCCGCGGGATCCCGCGGCGAAGATCACCACCGTCCGCATGGAATCACCGACCGATCGACTTCATGACCGACGGCCAGATGTCGTGCAACTCCGCCTGCCAGTAGGGCCAGGAATGCGTCCCCGGCGTGTACAGGTGCGTCGTGACGTCGACGCCCTGCGAGCGGAGGGACCGCGCGAACCTGTCCATCTGACCCGACAACGGTGCCTCGCCCAGCACGCTCGCCAGCAGGACACCGGAGGCGCTCCCCTTGTCCAGCGGTCCGGGCTCGCTGGTGCCCGCGGAGAGATGGACGTGCGTTCCGCGGAAGGCACCCGGCATGGCGGCGGGGTTGTGGGCGCGCCAGACGTCGGCGTTCTTCACCGGGTCGCCCCAGACGTCCTTGATGTCGATGCCCTCCTTTCCGGTACCGAGCGCGAGTTCCAGGCGGACGGCGGGGTCGTTGAGGTCCACGTACGAGCTCATCGAGGCCACGTAACGGAACATTCCCCGGTTGTGCGCCGCGTAGTTGAGCGCGCCGAAACCTCCCATGGACAGCCCCACGACGGCACGTGTACGGCTCGCACGGAACTTCTTCTCCATGAGCCGGACGAGTTCGTGCGTGTGAAAGGTCTCCCAGCGGGGATTTCCGGCGAACCAGTCGCTGTAATAGCCGTTGCGCCCGGCGTCCGGCATGACGATCAGCGCGTCCGCATTCTTCGCCAGCGCTTCCACGTCCGTTTCGCGCGTCCAGGAGGTGTAGTCGTCGTCGCCGCCGTGGAACATGTAGACGACCGGATAGGTGGCTCTCGGGTTTTCGCTCCAGCTCGCGGGAAGAATGACGCGGACCGGGATGGAGATTCCCATGGCCGGCGAACTGACCATGAGATCGCGCATGCGTTTGTCGATGACTTTCACGCCGGTGAGACGGGCCTCCACGCGGTGAGGCCAGTGCACGGCGTCCGGTTTCTGCTCAGCCGCGTGCGCCTCGGTGGAGAGGAGAGCGGCGGCGAGCAGGACGCCCACCAGATTCTTCTTCGCGTACTTCTGAAATGTGACCCACACAGCCGGGAGCATGACGAGATGTAATGCATATCACCAGCAGACACCCCGTTCGACGGAGGGCAATGGCCCGTACAGCCGAGCGGAACGGGCGGGCAGCGCATCAGCGGTTCTCGCTCGCGGGCCGTGTTCCGGCGGGTGACACGCGGCCGCGCCTGTTCCGCGGGCGGACCCCGTGGAACAGGCGCGGCGCGCGGATCACCGGGTGGGCCACCCCATGGCGCGGGCGACGTGCTCCGCGATGGTCCGGACGTGGGGCGGGTCGATGACGGACAGGTGGTCGCCCTCGACGGGGACGATCTCGAGGCTCTGGCACAGCGGCGCCCACCCGAGGTCGGCGTCCTGCCGGAGGTAGCGCGGGTCCAGAGCGGTGGTGAGCTGCTGCGGCTGCTTGGCGCGGTAGAGCACCACGTGGCCCGCCTGGGGCCGGGGGACGTACCGTTCTCCGACACGGGCGTCGATGTACGAGGTCCGCTGGTGCTCCATGATCCCTGGGCTCATGTCGAGGCCCGCCTCGACGACCAGCCGCATGACCACGTCGATCTGCTGCTCGTCCGGGGTGGCCGCCAGTTCCTCGTAGGGCAGGTCGAGGGGGTGCCCGTACGTCTTCTCGATGTACTCGGCGAAGCGGCCGAAGCGCTCGAGCAGGAACTCCCGTGATTCCGGTTGCGGCAGGACGGGGGGAAGGATGGTGTCGATCAGCCCGAGGAACCCGATGTCCTCCGCCTCTTCCCGCAGCTGGAGCGCCACTTCGTAGGCGAGGCACCCGCCGAAGGACCAACCGAGCAGGTGGTAGGGCCCTTCCGGCTGGATGTCGCGGATGAGGGAGCGGTAGCGGGCCGCCTTCTCCTCCATGGAGCTCAGCTCGTCGAGGCGTTCCAGGCCGTATACCGGCTGCTCGGCCGGCAGCAGTCCCGTCAGGGGCAGGTAGACCGACGTCGGGCCGCCGGCCGGGTGGAAGGTGAACAGCGGAAGCCGTTCCGCACCGGGCACGGGGGGACGCAGGACGGTGAGTGCCGATCTGCCGGTTCGGTTGACGACCGGCCGGATCAGTTCGGCGACGGCCGCGACGGTGCGCTCGGCGAGGATCGCGTCGGCCGTCAGGCTCAGCTCGGTGTCGTCGCCGAGGCGCCGTCGAATGACGCCCTCCAGGGCCGCGGCGGCGTCCCGGTCCCCGCCAGCGGCGACGAAGTCCTCCCGGATGTCCTTCGGCCCCTGCCGCAGGACTTCGGCCCAGGAGCTCGCGACCAGCCGCTCCGCGGCGTCCCTGGGGCCGAGGAAACTCGGCAGCGTGAGTGTGCCGGGCTCGGTCCGCCGTGTGCCGTCGGGCGCCTCCTGCCGGGAACCGACCGTCTGCTCTGCGTCCAGTCCGAGCTGCTCGAGCACCGTGCGACCGATCTCGCGCAGGGTGGCGCCGCGCAGCAGCCGGGGGGCGGGGACGTCGATGCCGAAGTCCTGGCGGATCGTGTTCTGCATCCGTACGGCCACCAGGGAGTCCAGGCCGAGTTCGGTCAGCGGGACCGTCTCGCCGAGTTCGGCCGCCGCGAACCCCATGATGGCCGCCGTCCTCCTGATCAGGCGTGCGTACACCGTGTCCGCGGCCGAGCCGCCGAGGGCCGCGATGCCGTGGGGGCCGACCCAGTCGTCGGCGCCGGGCGAGCCGTCCCCGAGGACGTCGGAGAAGAAGGGAATGGCGGACAGGCCGGGGAACGCCTCCAGGACGCGCTCCGTGTCGAGGTGGACGACGCCCACGTGCGCGCAGTTGAGGGTGACGAGTGCCTGCAGGACGTCCATTCCCTCGCTCACCTGGATGGGCTCCAGGGCCAGCGCCGGGTTCCCGGCGGCCGTCATGCCGACGTTCTCCCAGGGGCCCCAGGCGATGGACGTCGCGGGCAGGCCGCTGGCCCTGCGGCGGTGGGCCACGGCGTCGAGCCAGGCGTTGGCGGCCGCGTAGGCGGACTGTCCGGGTGAGCCGAGAAGTGCCGCGGCGGAGCTGTAGATCACCCACCAGTCCAGGTCGTGGTCGGCGAGGGCCGCCTCGAGGTTCCGGGCCCCGACGGCCTTCGGCCGCAGCACCGTGTCGATGTCCGCCGGTTCCAGGTCGGTGATCACGCGGTCGTGCAGGACGCCGGCGCAGTGCGCGACGCCGCGCAGGGTGTGCCCGTCGGCGAGGGCGGCACGCACCAGGTCCGTGGCCACGTCCGGGTCGGTGATGTCCCCTTGGACCACGGCGACGGAGGTTCCCCCGTCCCGCAGTTCGGCGAGGACGGCCTCGGCCTCGGGTCCGGGGGCACGGCGTCCGTTGAGGACGATGCGCCCGGCGCCCTGCTCGGCGAGGCGGCCCGCTGTCGCGAGGCCCAGCCCGGTCAGGCCGCCGGTGACGATGTACGCGCCGTCGGGACGGGTGAAGGCCACGGTGTCGTTGCGACGTGAGCCGAGGTCGGCCCGGGCGAGATGTGCGGTGAGGCGTGTGCCGGCGCGCCAGGCGATCTCGTCCGCGTCGCCGTCCGCGAGGAGTTCGCGGGCGAGGTCTTCGACCGCGCCGGGCTGTGCGTCGATGTCCACCAGCGAGGCCCGCAGCTGGGGGTGTTCGAGCGCGAGGACCCGGACGAGTCCGCGCAGGCAGGCGAGATGGGGCGTCCCGGGTTCCCCGGACCCCGTCGCCTGTGCCAGCACGGTGGCCGCCCAGAGGCGGGGCGGCTGCCGATGCGTGGCGCCGGCCAGGCGGCGCGCCAGCCGTGCCGCCCTGTGCAGCGGCCGCATGTCGTCGTCGCCTTCGTCCTGCTGGAAGAACAGGACAACGGCGCTCAGGCCGTCCTGCGGGCTCTCCAGCCAGGCGTCGAGTACGGCGTCGCAGGCGTCGTCCCCGGCGTCGGTCGCCGTGACGTCGGCACCGCCGGCTTCGAGGGCCGCCGCGAGCGCGGCCGTGGCGCCGCCCGCGGCGTCCGGTTCGTCGCTGATGAGCAGGGCGCGCTGCAGACGCCGCGACGGGAGGGGAACGGTCGACTTCTCCCACTGGATGTCGTACGTGCACGTCTCGAGGGCCCGCGGCACCTCGCGCCGCTCGACGGGCCGCAGTTGGACGAACCGGGCGACGATCTCACTGGTGGCGCCCCGGGCGGACACGTGCCACTGCTCGACGCCCGCGTCCGCCGGGCCGGCGCCGTCGACGGGCGTGCAGGCGATGTCGTAGCCGGTGTCGAGGACGCCCGGCCCCTTGACGAGCAGGGACCGGACACCGACCGGGACGGCGCGGTCGCCGTCCGGTGGCGCGTCCGCGGCACCGTGCGTGTCCAGCACGCCGGTCAGGAGATGCGCGTAGGACGACCGGTGGGGAGGCCGGGGGTCCTCGGGGATGAGATGCCGGACGAACGCCGGCTGCGTCTCGGGCCCGGGTTGCGACTCGCCCTGGGGTTGCGGTGCGCGGGTGACGCGGGCCGAGGCGTGGCAGCGCCACACGGTGTCGGCGCCGCGGGCGTGGAGCGTGACGGTTCCGTGCGTGCCGGAGTCCGGTTCCCACACCGTGGTCAGGGGGGTGCTGCTGGATACGGCCAGCCACCGGTGGATCTGCAGGTCCTCGATGCCGAGGTGGGTGATGCCCTCCCGGGCCCACAGGTCCAGGCCGGCCTCGATCACCAGCTCCGCGACCTCGGCGAGGGTCAGCACCGCCCGGCCGTGGACGGTGCCGCGGGTGGCGCGCCGGCGCGTGCCGACGTCTCCCCGCCACAGCACGGCGCCGGTCCTCGGGTCGTCGGTGCGCACTCCCAGCAGGGGGTGGCCGCCGGCGTCGGTCGACCGGGTGGGGCGGGGGAACCAGAACCGCTCGTGCCGCCACGGGGGCGTGGGCAGTGCGGTGCGCGCACCCGCCGGCCACAGCCCGGGGTCCAGCGGGACGCCGGCGAAGTGCAGCCGCGCCAGCGCGACTCGTACCTGGACGGTGTCGTCGGTGTTCCTGTGCAGGGTCGGGACGACCAGCGCCTGTTCCCCCACGGGGGTGGCGTCGAGGCTCTCGGCGAGCGGGACGACGGCGATGGGGTGGGGCGAGATCTCCAGGAACAGGGTGTGGCCGTCCTCGGCTGCCGCCGTCACCGCCTGCTGGAGGCGTACCGGGCGGCGGACGTTGGCGCACCAGTAGTCCGGGTCGGCTGCCGTGCCGGCGCGGGGATCGTCGAGAACCGTGCTGTACCAGGGGGTGGTGGGTGTGTGCGGGCGCAGGCCGGCGAGGTCGTCGCGCAGTGGCGCCAGGACGGGGTCGACGGAGGCCGTGTGGGCGGCTCCGTCCAGTTCGAGCAGCCGGGCGAGCCGGCCCAGCTCGGTCAGCTCGTCCACCAGGTCGCGCACCGCTTGCGCGGGGCCGGCCACCGTGCAGCGCCGGGGTGAGGAGTGGACGGCGACCTCGACACCGGGGAAGCGGCTGAGGACGGCTTTGCGGGACGGTGCGGGCAGTTCCACCGCGGCCATCGCGCCTGCCTGTTCGGCTTCGATGACGGCGAGGTGGGCCGACCGGCGGACGATGACGCGCACTCCGTCGCGGTCGTCGAGGGCGCCGGCGACCACGGCGGCCGCGACCTCGCCCATCGAGTGGCCGATGACGGCGGCGGGTTCCACGCCGTGGGCCCGCATGGTCCGCGCCAGGGCCACCTGGATGCCGAAGATCAGCGGCTGGACCCGGTCCGCGGTCCGGGCGGTGTCGGACCTGAGCAGGTCGGTCAGGGAGGAGCCGGTCTCCGCGAGGAAGTGCGTGTCGAGCGCGGACACCTGGGCGGCGAAGACGGCGTCGTCGGTCAGCAGGCGCCGCCCCATGCCCTCCCACTGGGAACCGTAACCGGAGAAGACGAAGACCGGTCGCGGGGCTGTGAAGGGCTGCGCGGCTCGTGCGTCGGTGCACGCGGCGACCACCCCGGGAAGCGTCTCCCCCCGGGCCAGCGCGGCCAGCCCGGCAGCCGCGTCGGACCGGGTCCGCGCGACGACGGCGGCGCAGGCCGGGCCGCGGCGGTGCGCGGCGAGCGTGTGGGCGATGTGGGTGAGGGCGGGCGCGTCGTCGGCGGCCACCCAGCGCGACAGGCTCGCGGCCACGTCGGCGAGCCTGTCCGAGGAACGGGCGGACACCACCAGGATGTGCGGGTGGCCGGCCGCGTCGTCGGCCGGCGCGGGACGCGCGGCGGCCGGCGCCTGCTCGAGTACGGCGTGGGCGTTGGTGCCGCCGAAGCCGAAGGCCGACACCCCGGCGCGCGCCGGGCGGTCCCCGGCGGCGGGCCACGCGGTCGGTTCGGTGACCACGCGCAGTCCCAGCTCGGTGAAGTCGATGTGGGGGTTGGGGCTGTCGAAGTGCAGGCTGGCCGGGATACGGCCGTGATGCAGGGCCAGCACGGTCTTGATCAGGCCGACCACGCCGGCCGCGCCTTCGAGGTGGCCCAGGTTGCTCTTGACCGATCCGATCAGCAGGGGCCGGCCGGGCTCCCTGCCCCGGCCGACGACCGCTCCGAGGGCGGTCGCCTCGATGGGGTCCCCCAGCAGGGTGCCCGTCCCGTGGGCCTCGACGTAGTCGACGTCGGCCGCCGGGACGCGCGCGTCGCGCAGGGCGTCGCGCAGCAGCGCCTCCTGCGCCGCCGGGTTCGGTGCCATGAGGCCCGCCGAGCGGCCGTCCTGGTTGACGGCGGTGCCCCGGATGACGGCGAGCACCCGGTCGCCGTCGCGCCGGGCGTCGGCGAGCCGCTTGAGCACGACGACGCCGCAGCCCTCACCGCGGGCGATTCCGTTCGCCGCGGCGTCGAAGGGTTTGCACCTGCCGTCCGCGGCCAGTGCGCCGGCCTGTTCGAGCGAGGCCGTCACCGCCGGGGACAGCAGGAGGTTGACTCCCGCGGCCAGTGCCGTGTCGCACTCCCCGCCGCGCAGGCTGCGGCAGGCCAGGTGCACGGCCACGAGGGACGACGAACAGGCGGTGTCCACGGTGATGCTGGGGCCGCGGAGGTCGAGCAGATAGGACACGCGGTTGGCGGCGATGCTGCCGGCGGCTCCGGTGTTGGTCCACGCGGTCAGCCGCGTGGGGTCCGAGGTGGTCAGATGCCCGTATTCGAGGGCGCTGAGGCCGACGAAGACGCCGGTGGGCGTGGTCTGCAGGGCGGGGGCGGGTACGCCCGCGTGGTCCAGCGCCTCGCAGACGACTTCGAGCAGCAGCCGTTGCTGGGGGTCCATGACTTCGGCCTCGTGGGGCGTGATGCCGAAGAACTTGGCGTCGAATCCCTCGATGTCGTCGAGGAAGGCGCCCGACCGCGTGGTGGATTCCATGAGCGCGGTGACGTCGGGCGCTGTGCCGGCGAAGTTCGGCCAGCGTTTCTCGGGCACCTGGCCGACCGCGTCCATTCCCGCCATGAGCCGGTCCCAGAAGGCGTCCGGCCCGTGCACGTCACCGGGCAGCCGGCATCCGATGCCGACGACGGCGATGGCGCCGTCGTCGGCACGGGCGGTGGCGGCCGCCTCGCCGGGCGTGCCGGGCTGCCGGTCCGGCCGCGCGGCGTCGGTCCGGTCGCCGTTCGCCAGGGCGGTGACGAGTTGCCCGATGGTGGGGTGCTCCCACAGCAGCGTGGCGGACAGGGATCGGTCGAGGATCTTCTCCAGTTCGCCGGTCAGCCCGACGGCGTCGCGGGAGGTGAGGCCGTACTCCGCGAGAGGCCGGCCGTCGTCGAGTTCTTCCGGCGAGATGCCGCTGATGTCCGAGACCAGCCCCACCAGTGCGCTCCGCAGTTCGGCAGCGCCCGGTCCGGAGCGGCCGTCGGTGACGGAGGGGGCCTCGGCGTTGTCCTCGACCGGCTCCTGCTGTCCGCCTGGCTGCTTCATACGTCGTCGGTCTTTCTCTGTACACGCGTGTCGGAGGACCAGGCACCCCGGAGGTACCGCGCACGGCAGGCGCTGCGGGCGACCTTGCCGCTGGTGGTGTGGGGTACGGTGCCGGGCTGGGCGAGGACGAAGTCGTGCATCGCGACGGCGTGACCGGCGGACAGCGCCACCCGTACCGAGCGGGTCACCTCGTCCCGGACCCTGTCGGGTTCCGTGAGGTCACGGGCGTGCTCGGCCACGACGACCAGGCGTTCACCGTCGTCGGTGGGGACGGAGAACGCCGCGGTGTGATGACGGCGGATCGCCCGGTGGGCGTTCTCGACCGTGTGCTCGATGTCCTGCGGATAGTGGTTGGTCCCGTCGATGATCACGAGGTCCTTGAGGCGGCCGGTGATGTAGAGGTGGTCGTCGTGCCACACCCCGAGGTCTCCCGTGCGCAACCAGTGCCGCGTCTCCTCGCCGGGGTCGTCACCGTGGAGGGTGGCGTGGAAGGTCGCCTCGCTCTGCTCCGGGTTGCCCCAGTAGCCGCGCCCGACGTTGGGGCCGCGCAGCCAGATCTCGCCCACGCGCCCGTCCTCCAGCCGGACGAGGCCGGCCGGGTCGACGACGGCGGCCTCCTGGTCGGTGGGCCGTCCGCAGCCGACCAGGCGGGTCACGGGCTGTTCCCCGGTGCCCTCGGCCGGCCGGGCGGTGCCGGCCGCCAGCGCGTCGCGGTCGAAGGAGGTGACGGTCGGTTCCTCACCGGCCGGTGAGGCGGACACGAACACGGTGGCCTCGGCCAGCCCGTAGGACGGACGCATCGCCGTGGGGACCGCGCCGACCGGGCCGAAGGCCTGCTGGAACCGCCGGAGGGTCTGCTCGGCGATGGGTTCACTGCCGTTGACCATGGCGGTGACCGACCCCAGGGACAGCGTCGCGCGCTCCTCGTCGGTGACGCGGCGCACGCAGTAGTCGTACGCGAAGTTGGGGGCGGCGGTGAGCGCTCCCCGGTGTTCGCTGAGCAGCCGCAGCCAGCGCACGGGCTGCTGCACGAAGGCCAGCGGATCCATGAACACGGAGTGGACGTTGCCGACGACGGGGAGCACGACCGCCAGCACGAGCCCCATGTCGTGGTACAGCGGAAGCCAGCCGACGGTGCAGTTGCGCCCGGCTCGGATGTCGTAGGCCTTCAGCGCCTGGCGCGCGTTGGCGCAGACGTTGGCGTGGGTGATCTCCACGCCGGACGGCATGCGGGTGGAGCCCGAGGTGTACTGCAGGTAGGCGCGGTCACCGGGGAGCGGATGGGAGAGCGTGCCGTCCGCCGGCCCGGCCCCTGCCGCGCCACCCGAGAGCAGGTCCTCCTCGGTGGTCACGCGCACGCGGAGGCCGTCCTGGTTGGCGCAGAACTTCTCCGCGGCCTGGAGCGAGTCGGGGCTGGTGAGGGCGAGCACGGCGTCCGCGTCGGCGAGCGCGGCGGCCAGCTTCTCCGCATGGCCCGGCAGAGTCGGGGGGAACAGGGGAACGGCGATCGCACCGGCGCATGCGGCCGCGAGGAAGCCGACGACGTAGTCCAGGTTCTGCGGCCCGACGAGGGCCACCCGCTCGCCGGCCGCGCCGCCGTGGCGCAGGGCCGCCGCGAGGGTGCGTACCCGCTCCTCCAATTGGCGCCATGTCAAAGACGAGGAGACTCCGTCGCGATCGGTGTGGAAGTCCACGAAAGTGAACGCTTTTTCGACGGGGGCCTGAGCCGCGGCCCGGGCAAGATGATGACTGATCGTGTCTTCCGTGGTTTTCAGCACTAAGTCACCGAACCTTCGTTCTCGACAGGCAGCGGGCCTTCTCGGCCCGTCAGCGCGTCAGGCGAATTGATGACAGCCGTCGTCGCCCGTCATGGATTCCCTTTGCATCGTGGCAGCGGCGAGCGATCACCTCAACACATTGACGTACTAATGGGGGAAGCGCCACGCCGGAAATCCTGACCGACCGTCGCAGGGGAAGCGAACGGTGTTTTCCGGCAGCACACCGCATAGCGTGAGCAGGGTGGCCTGGACTCGCGCCCGCCACGCCCACGGGGCAGAGTACGAAGCAGGGCGCGCGGAACGCGGCGGCCCCCTCACCACCGTCCGCACTGCTCGAGGCAGGTACCGTGAGCCGACTGCGTGTCCTCGCCATCCTCACGGCCGTGCTGCTTCCGTCCTTCATGACGGCTCTGGACAACACCGTCGTCAATGTGGCACTGCCTCAGATCCAGACCGATCTCGCATTGAGCGAGGCGAACCTCAAATGGGTGGCGGCCATTTATCCGCTCACCCTCGCCGGCCTTCTCCTGCTGGGCGGGCACCTGGCCGACACCGTCGGGCGGCGGACGACACTGTGGCTCGGTGTCGCCCTCTTCACCGTCGCGTCCATCGGGTGCAGTGCGGCGGCCTCGGGTACGGCGCTGATCGCCTGCCGGGGGCTGCAGGGAGCGGGCGCAGCGCTGATCCTGCCGGCCTCGCTGGCCGTCCAGTCGCACGATCTGCCGCCTCGCGTGCGCAAAGCGGCCTTCAGCGCCACCACCGCCGCGCTGGCGTCCGCGCTGGCCCTCGGCCCCGTGGTCTCGGGTGTCATGACACAGCACCTGGGCTGGGAGTCCGTGTTCGCCGTCAACACGCCACTGGGGTGCGCGAGTCTGCTCGTCGGCTTCCTCGTCCCCCGGCCCGGACCCTCGGCCCGCGCCTCGTCCCCGGCTTCGGTCACGCTCTCGCTCCGCGTCGTCGCGCTGGCCTGCTGCTCGCTGGCGGCCCTCGCCTACTGCCTGATCGAAGGGCCGGAGCAGGGTTTCGACGCCCTTCCCGTCGCCACGGCAGGGGGCGTCGTGGCCGCATCGGCCGTCGGCCTGTCCTGCGAACTGACATCACGCCGGAACACCGTGCTGCGGCTCCTCTTCCGGCAACGCCCTTTCGTCGGCGGAATCATCACCCAACTGCTGTGGGGCCTGAGCGTGAGCGGAGTGTTCTTCTTCACCTCCAGGTTTCTGCAGAACGGCCTCGGCCTCGCCCCGACGCCGGCCGGGTTGACCTTCATGCCCGTGGCCCTTTCCCTGATCGTCACCACCCCCTTCATCGCGCGTATGACGCGCCGTTGGGGAGACGGCCGGATCTCCGCTGCCGGTCTGCTCCTGGTCGGCCTGGGGCTGCTGATGGTCGCGCTGGGCAGTTCGGGAGGGAAACTCGTCGGCATTCTGCCCGGGCTCACGGCTCTTGGTTTCGGCTCCGCGCTCGCCGTTCCCCTCACCAGCCGCGCTCTGGAATCCTCACCGGATCACCTCTCCGGAATCGCGGCCGGATTGTTCAGCGCCGTCCGCGAGGCGTCCGGAGTCGTCGGGATCGGTCTGGTGGGCGCCATCGTGTCGTTCGTGGAACACGCCGCGGCCACCGCCGGGTCGGACGACTCGAACGCCTTTCTCTCCGGATACCAGGCCGGTCTGTGTTTCGCCTCGGCGCTGGTCGCCGCGGGAGCTCCCGTCGCGCTGTGGGCACTGCGGCACCGCAGGAGGTCACCGGAGGGCGGCAGCAGAGCGCCCGCCTGCACCTCGAAGCCGGGACCGTGACGGAGAAGGCCCGAAGGTGCGTGCGGGCGCGGGTCCCGGTTCGGCCGCCGCGGCTCGGCTCCCCGGCTCAGGGCGCGGTGCGCCAGGCCCCCGCCGCCTGCTCGCGCGCGCCCGTGTTCCAGTCCAGGCGCAGGACGGCGAGGTCGTCGGTGTGCCGGTCGGCGTTGAGGGTGCGGGTCCGGCCGATGAGCTGGTCGAGGTGGGTGCCGGGGTCGGGCGTGCGGATGGTGTCGATGATGCCCAGCAGTCCCTCGACGCCGAGCCGGCCGCCGGCGCCGTCGGCGAAACCCTCGATGAGGCCGTCGGTGTAGGCGATGAGCGCGCCGCGCCCCGGCAGCGCGAGCGTCGTGGCGGGCCACTTGCCGAGACCGGGCGCGATGCCCAGGGCGATGCCGTGGGCGGCGCTGATCTCCTGCGTGCCCTCGGGCGTGCTGAGGAGGGGCGCGTGGTGGCCGGCCAGGTGGAGGGTGAGGGTGGCCGTGTCCGGGTCCAGGGTGATGAGCGTGCAGGTGGTGAACAGGTCGCTGACGGCCCGTTCGGCGATGTGGATCTTCTCCAGCAGGCGCAGCAGGTGCTGGTCGCGGTGGCCGCCGAGGGTCAGGGCGCGCCAGGCGATGCGCAGGCAGACGCCCAGCGCCGCCGCGTCCGGGCCGTGTCCGCTGACGTCCCCGATGACGGCGTGGACCTGGCCGTCGTCGGTCTGCACGACGTCCAGGAAGTCGCCGCCGAGGAGCGCCTGGGCGCGCCCGGGGAAGTAGCGGCTGGAGGCGGTGACGGCGGTCGAGGACAGCAGGGGTTCGGGCAGCAGCCCGCGTTCGAGGCGGGCGTTCTCCTCGGCGCGCAGCCGGCCGATCTGGAGGGCGGCGTTGGCGCGCTCGGCCTGCTTGCGCTGGACGGCGTAGCGGGCGGCGCGCTGCATCAGGTCGGGTGCGACCTTGCCCTTGACGAGGTAGTCCTGGGCGCCGGCGGCGAGGGCGTCGACTCCCGCGCGGGGTTCGTCCAGCCCGGTCAGGACGATGATGGCGGCGTGGGTGGCCGTCTGGATCGCCTGCACCGTCTCCACTCCCGACGCGTCGGGCAGGTGCAGGTCCAGCAGGACGCAGTCGACGGGGTCCGTCATCAGGGCCCGCCGTGCGTCCGCCACGGTGCGGCAGCGGGCGAGCGTGTACGGCAGATCGGTGTCGAGGAGCAGCTCCTCGACCAGCAGGGCGTCTCCGTCGTCGTCCTCCACCAGGAGGATGCGCAACCGCTCCTCGGAGCGTCCGGACGACCCGGTCACGACCCGGTCTCCCGCTCGGCGGACGCCGGTCCCTCCCCGGCGGCGGGCAGGGTGAAGACCACCCGGGTGCCCGACGTGCGGTCGGGGTCGATGCCGATCCTGCCGCCGTGGAACTCCACGACCTTCTTGCACATGGCCAGGCCGATGCCGGTGCCCGGGTAGGCGTCCTTGGTGTGCAGCCGCTGGAAGAGGGTGAAGACCTTCTCGTGGAACTCCGGTGCGATGCCGATGCCGTTGTCGGCGACCGCGAACTCCCAGGTGTCGCCTTCGCGTACGGCGCTGATGCGGATGCGCGGGGGCCGGTCGGGGCTGCGGAACTTGATCGCGTTGGACAGCAGGTTCTGCCAGAGCATGCCCAGCTGGGTCGTGTCGCCGAGCACGACCGGCAGCGGGTCGTGGGTGATCTCGGCGCCGGTCTCCTCGACGGCGACGCTGAGGTCGTCCAGGGCCCGGCTCAGCACCGCCTCCAGGTCGACGGTCCGGTGGTCGTTGTGCACCCGGCCGACCCGGGAGAAGGCCAGGAGGTCGTTGATGAGGGTCTGCATGCGATTGGCGCCGTCGACGGCGAAGGCGATGTACTGGTCCGCCCTGTCGTCGAGTTGCCCCCCGTAGCGGCGCTGCAGGAGCTGGGTGAAGCTGGACACCTTGCGCAGCGGTTCCTGCAGGTCGTGGGAGGCGACGTAGGCGAACTGCTCCAGTTCCGCGTTGGACCGCTTGAGGTCCTGCGCCTGCTCGTCCAGCAGCGTGCGCGCCTGCTCGCTGAACTGGAGCTCCTCCACCAGCCGGCGGCGCATCGAGTCCAGGTCCGCGGCCAGCCGGCGCAGGTCGGCGGGGCCGCTGCCGGTGAGGGCCCGGTCGAAGCGGCCGTGCGCCACCTCGCGGGCGGCCGAGCCGAGCCGGCCGAGCGGGGCGGTGACGCCGCGGCGCAGTCCCTCGAAGACGAGCGCCGCCACCAGCAGGATGACGCAGGCGATGCCGGAGAAGGTCCAGTTCCGCAGGGTCACCGACTGGCGGAGCTCCTGCTGGGCCGTCTCCCGCTCGCTCTGCAGATGGGCCTGCTGGCGTGTCATCGCGGCCCGCAGCGGGTCGAACGTGGTCTTGCCCTCCTCGGCCCGTTCCTTGGAGAGCCGGACCGCGTCGCCGGCGGAGGCGGCCGAGACGGGCCGCGCTATGCGGTCCTGCCAGACGCCGGCCAGCCTCTCGACCTCGGCCAGGTCGGCACGGGCACGGGAGTCGCCGTGGACCAGTGGCCGCAGCCGCCGCAGGGCGGTCTTCTCGCCGCCGACGCCCTGCGCGTACGGCTGGAGGAAGTCCGCGCGGCCGGACAGTCCGTAGCCGCGGACGCCGGTCTCCTGGTTGACCAGTGCCTGCTCCAGCCGCATGGCCTCGATCAGCGCGGGCGAGCGCCTGTCGACCAGATCCGCCGTGACGTGTGAGGTGCGCCACATGGCCCAGCCGCCCAGGGCGCCGAGCACCGCCAGGACCGCCAGGGTGGTGGCGACACCGACCCGTAGCCAGCGCCGGGTCGTCCAACCGGACAAGGCGCCCCCGGCATCGAAGGGGTTGGTCTTCATCGCGGTCTGCCTGTCTCCCATGACGGTCGGGGCCTCAGTTGTCGTGAGGCAAGCACACTGTACCCACGCGTCGACAACACATGTTGTCCCCGTCGAGATCGACGCCTTACTGTGGTGACATGCCCGGTTCCGTTTCGCCTCTCCAGCCGTCCGGAGAAACGATCACGTTGGTGACCCAGGTGGTCGACGAGCTCGCCCGGCGTCTGGTGGCGGACACCGTCCCGCCGTCGGCGGAACACCGCGACAGAGCCGACCAGGCCCGCCGGCAGGCACTGCTGCGGCTGCGGGTCCTCGCCGGCGTCAAGGAGGCCGTGCGGCACCTGGAGGACCAGGCGGCGCACGCCGCTGCCGCCGGCGGAGCCGGCTACCCCGAGATCGGCCAGGCCATGAGCATGAGCCGCCAGGGAGCCCGGCGGCGCTGGCCCGGGCTGATCACCAACAGCACACCCCATCCGACCCATCGCCCCACACCCCGGAGCACGTGACACCATGGCTGCCGCCGCAATCCGCCCCTACGACGTGCTGCTGGTCGAGGACGACGTCGCCGACGCGATGCTGATCCAGGACGCCCTCACCGAACGGGGCACCCGCAACCTCAGGCAGGTCTCCGACGGGGTCGAGGCCCTGGAGTACCTGCGCGATCCGGCCAACGAGCGCCCGGACCTGATCGTGCTCGACCTCAACATGCCGCGCATGAACGGCCGCGAGTTCCTGGCCGTGGTCAAGGAGGACGCGGACCTGCGGACCATCCCGGTCGTCGTCCTGACCACGTCCGCCGCGCCCGACGACGTCACCGGCGCCTACCGCCACCACGCCAACGCCTACGTCACCAAGCCGGTGAACCTGGAGGAGTTCGAGGCGGCGGTCCGCAGCATCGACGCCTTCTACCTCGACGTCGCGGTCAAGCCCCCGAAGGAGTAGGCGCGAGGGGCCCGGGACCGCCGGGCCCGCTCAGCCCGCCCCGTCGTGCGGGGGCGGGTCCAGCGTCATGTGCAGGCGCACGACGAGGCCGGACGGCAGTACCCGGAGCTCCACCAGGTCGCAGAGCTGGTGCATCATCCACACGCCCCTGCCGCCGGCCGCGGAGAGCGGGTCGGGGCGCCGCCGGCCGACGAGCGGGTCGGCCGGCCGCCCCCGGTCCCGGGTCTCGGCGACCAGGGCGCCGGCCGCGGGCCACAGCCGCAGCGTGCCGCTCCCCCCGCCGTGGCGGACCGAGTTGCAGGTGGCCTCGCTGACGGCCAGCAGCCAGTCGGTGCGGCGCCGCGGTGACAGGCCCGCCGCCACCGCCCAGTCGGTGGCGGCGTCGCGGACGCCGCCGAGGTCCTCTTCCCCGAAGTGCAGGACGAGCGGCTCCGCCGGTTCGGGCAGCGGCTCGTCGCAGTCGCGGCAGACCGCCAGCGGATCCGCGTAGTGCTCACTGGGCCGCTCCTCACCGGGCCCGCCGAGGACGGGATGGGTACGGTGCGCCTGAGCCCGTATCCGTTCGGGCAGGGCCGTGTCGTAGGGGCACAGGATGGTCGCGTGCCGCCCGGCGAACGCCAGGTTGATCAGCGCCTCGTGGCGCGTGGCCTCGCACGCCTCCGCGGGGGTGCGGTCCGGCCAGATCGGCTCGCCGACGATGGCCGGGCGGCGGTCCGCGTGCCGGTCGGCGAACTCCTGCAGCATCGACAGGATCCGCCCCGGGTTGCGCCCGGCCTGCCGCATGTCCACCCAGGTGACACCCTCGCACGCCGCGCCGAAGACGCCTTGGAGCAGGCTCAGCCGCTCCTCGGGCACGGCGACGAGCACGGGGTGGCCGCGGTCCGCGTGCGCGCGGACGAAGTCCCCGACGCCGCCCAGGTAGTCCTCTTCCGTGGTGTAGAAGAAGGCGGGGTGGTGGAACGCCGCGTCCTGGACCGGCTCGGACGAGGGCCGTGCGTAGCTCGTCATCGGCCGGCCACCTCCATCACGCCGCCGAGTTCGGGGAAGAGTTCCAGCATGCGGCGGAGCGCGGGTGGAGCCCCGAGGAGCCGTACGGGCGCCACGGCCGACCGCCGGTGAGCGGCGCGGGCGATCCCGGCCAGGGCCGCGACGTCGAGGTGGTCGAGGGCCGAGAGGTCCAGGGTGACGTCCTGCGCCGGCGAGGCCGTGAGCGCCGCCAGGGCGGAGGCGGTGACGTGGCGGTTCTCGTAGCCGGCCGATCCGGACAGCCGGAATCCGGGACGTCCGGCCAGGGGGGCCACCGACAGCGCCGGCCCGTCGGCCCGGTCGTGGCAGTCCGCGATGCCCGTCCGTGCCAGGTGGGCCGCCGCCAGCACCTCCAGGTCGGTGCGGGGCACCAGGCGCCGGTCGTAGAAGCACCAGGCGCACAGTGGCAGCCGGGCGAAGACCTCGTGGTGGATGCGCAGTTCGTACTCCAGCAGCCGGTCGGCGCCGGCTATGTCCCGGGCTCCCCAGGACATCTCACCGATCGCGCGCAGCCCTCGGTGGCCCCGCGCCGTGGCCGCTTCCACGGCCTCGTGCCACAGGCCGATCATCGTGTCGGGGTCGAACCGGGCTCCGGACAGGTACGTCTGACCGGCCGTGATGACGAGGAGTTGTCCGCGCCGCACGGCGGAGGCGGCGTCGACACCCCGTTCGTCGAGGGTGCGGGTGACGCGGCCGGGGTCGGTGGAGTCGGCGAAGTACCGCACCTGTTCGTCCCGGTCGATGCCCGCCCGGACGAAGGCCACGAGGTGGTCGGCCCATTCGGCGTCGCTGGAGAACACCACAGCGGCATGCCGGTCCACCGCGCTTTCACCGCTCGCGATCGCGGACGTCCCGTGCATCGAACCTCTCCGCCCTCTCCGGTGCGACCGTCCCGGGTCCCTCACGCGGAGCGCCCAGGTTACCCCAGGGCCGTGCGGGCGCTTCGGTGTGCCCCTTCCCCTTGCCTGCCCAAGTGGGACGAGCAGGGCGCACGGCCGGTCGAGAAGTTTCCACCTGGCAAAAGTTGAGCATCTGACTGCTCATCGCCGGGCAACCGTATGCCCCGGCGTTCGGTCACATGTGCGGTGGCCGCTTTCCGTCATCCGGTCGACCGCTCGACCCGACCCGCTTCGCATCCCGAGAGGACATCGTGCCGAGGTTCCGCAAGCGCAGACGTACCGCCGCTCCGGAGCCGGGCGGCGACGCCGCCTCCGCCGCCGCCGCCGATGGCGGGATGCCCGGCGATCTGCGGGCCTTCGCGTTGTCCCTGCCCGAGTACCAGGCCCTCTTCCGTGTGATCGAACACGCCCGTTCCCGCCTCGAGGCGTGCCGTGGCGGCGACGCGGAGACGATTCGCAACGCCAGCGGCGCCGAGCTGTTACCGCTGCTCCTCCCGCGAGCCGGTGCCGCCTTCGCCCGGGGGGCCGACGGTGTGCCGATGCTGGTCTCCGAGATCCGGCACCTGGAGGCGGCGGTCGTCAACCTCGAGTCCTACGGCGGGCACGAGACGGTCCTGTGCGACGGCTACGCCCTGCTCGACCGGCTCGACGTCCTGAAGGGCCGCACGGAAACGGCCCGGGCGGTCGACGGCGTCCTCACCCTCGGCCAGCGCACGCCCCCGGCGACCAGCCTCTGAGTCCCGCCCGGCCGGTGCGCTCAGGGGGTGAACACCTCGTCCAGGCGGTCGACGGCCCCGTCGGCTCCCAGGTGGTACTTGAAGACCAGCCCGCTGTTCGGGTGCGCTTCGAGCCAGTCGAGGAACTCCTGCACGCCGATGTGCTGGTTCTCCGAGCTCTCCACGACGGGGTTGGTGGCCGTGACGTACGCGGCCTGGTCCATGGGCAGGTACGTCTCCTTGCCCACGGTCACGAACGGCGCGCCGTCGGAGTCCGCGGGAGCGCAGCCCCAGTTGCCGTACCTGACGATCAGACTCAGCGATCCGCCTTCCGGGGTGTACCGGTAGACCGCGACCTCGTCGGGCGAGATGGGCATCTTGTGGTCACAGGCGGGCGACGGCGCCGCGGAGGCCGCCGCGGTGGCGGAGGGGGCCGGCGAAGCGGCTCCGCCCGCACCGCCCACGGGCTTCGCGGCGGGCTTGCTCGCCACGGGCTTGGCGGAGGTCGCGGTCCCCGCCGCCGTGGAGCCGGGGGCCGTACCGCCGGTACCGGCGCCGGGCTCGGCCGCCGCCGTGTGGGCGCCGCCCGGGGATGCCGCGGCATCGCCGTCTGCGTTGCAGGCCGTCAGCGTCAGCGCCAGCGCCAGCACGGCGACGGCGGGAGCGCTCCCGACGGCCGTACGGAGTACGGCGCCGGATCTGTGACGGCGAGGCTTGCTGGTGTGTGCCACGGCAGGTCCTTTCCCAGGGTGCGGCCCGTCGTGCGGGCGGTCATGTCGCAGGCAGGGACGTTCCGGCTTCCGGCCCAGTTGCAGCACGCCGGGGCTGTTGCCCACTCGTCACCACGCCGTTGCCGGACCCGCAGGTCGCGGGGCCGGGCCGCCAGGGACGACCGGCCCCGATGTCGGCACCGGTCGACCCTCCTCCGCCGCGGCCGGCGCGGGGACGATCGGGCACGCATCAGGCGGTGACCGCGATGAGCGGCGCTCGGGAAGGGACGGCCAGGAGTGATCGCTGTAGTGGGGCACCCCGACCTCACCGCGCCGACGCTGGCGCTGCTGGAGGAGGAGCTGCGCCCCCGGCTGGCGGATGCCGCCCGGCCGGGCCGTGCCGGGCTGGTCCTGGCCGGCGACGGGGTGCCCGTCGCGTTCGGGCGGGCCGCCCGGCGGGCGGGTCTGACCCTGGTGACGGTGCTGCCGGCCCGCGACGGCGTGCCCGCGCCGCTCACCGAGCCGGACCGGAAGGCGGCCGGGGAGCTGCTGCTGCTCTCGGAGCAGGTGCGGCTGGTGGAGTACGACCCCGGCGACCGCGCGTCGCGCATCGCGGCCGCGGAGGCGATGGTGCGTTCGTGCGCCCGGGTGCTGGCCGTGTGGGACGGCTCGCCGTCCAACGGGACGGACGCGACCGCCCACCTGGTCGCCTATGCGCGCAGTCACGGCGTCGACGTGGAGGTGATCTGGCCCGACGGGGCGGAGCACGGGACCACGCGCCCGGAAGCCGTGCCGGCGGGTGGTGTCAGGACGCCGGCGGCCGGGCCTCGCCCTGGCCGGCCCTGAGGTCGGCGAGCAGCTCGGCCTGGCCGGCCAGCACCCCGGACAGGATGGTGCGGGCCACGCGCAGGAGTTCGGCGATGTGCGGGCTGGTCAGCGAGTAGTACACGGTCGAGCCCGCCTTGCGGGTCACGACCAGGTTGGCCCGTCGCAGCACGGCCAGTTGCTGGGACAGGTGGGCGGGTTCGATGCCCACCTCGGGCAGCATCTCCGCGACCGCGTGCTCACGCTCGCTCAGCAGCTCCAGGACGCGGATGCGGGCCGGGTGACCGAGCGTCTTGAAGAACTCCGCCTTCAGTTGGTACAGCGGCGTGCTCATCGCGCCGTCCCCTCCGCTTCGCCACCTCACGAATTGCCAATATTACCAATTTGCCGCACCGAGCCCCGGTGCGGGGCGCCGCGGATCACAGCGGCAGGGTGATCCAGATGCTCTTGCCCCGGCCGTCGCCGTCACCGCGGACGACCGCCGTGCCGCCCAGTCCGAGGGTGAGTTCCATGACGGTGGACAGGCCCGCGGTACGGGAGCCGATGACGGACGCGTACAGCGGGGGCTGGTAGGGGTGGCGGTCGTGCACGGCGAAGGCCAGGCAGTCGGGGCCCGCCGCGTAGACCACCGTGACCTGCGGGGAGAGCGCGGCGGCGTGCCGGACGCTGTTGCCGACCAGCTCGCTCAGGATCAGCAGGGCCGGGTCCACGGCGGGGTGGCGCGGGCCGATGCCCCATTCCGCCCAGGCCTGTTCGGCGGTCTGGCGGGCCAGGCGTACCGCCGCCGGCTCGGCGGCCAGGGTGAGCACATGGCGGTGCGGCAGTGCCTGCGGTCGCGTGCTCACCGGGCCGGCTCCCCGTTGACGCCGGGTTTCTCCGCGACCGTCCGCCGGGCGGGCGCGGCGGGCAGCACTCCGGCCGTCTCCAGGTGGTCGCGGGCCGCGCGGATCGCCTCGGGCGTGGAGGCGTACTCGCGGCCCCGGGGGCACAGCAGGTCCAGCGCGCCCACGGAGTCGAGGACCTGCCGCTGGCCGGGCCGTATGCCGGAGGCCAGGACGAGGACACCGCGCCGGCGCAGCTTTTCCACCGCGTCCTTGAGGACCAGGGCGCCGGTCGCGTCGATCGTCGACACCCGTGACATCCGCAGGATGACGACCCGCACGTCGGCGACCTCGGTCAGCTCCAGCAGGAAGCGGTGCGCGGCCGCGAAGAACAGCGGCCCGTCGATCCGGTAGGCGACGATGTGCTCGGCCAGCAGCGCGTGCTCCTCGGCGGTGTGGTCGCCCCGGTCCAGCGGCACCTGGTCGAAGCGGGCCTGCCGGGCCACGGCGCCGAGGGCCAGGGCGCCGGCGACGGCCAGGCCGATGATCACCGCGTACACCAGGTCCAGTGCCAGCGTCGCCGCCGCCGTCAGGACGAGGATGAGCGCGTCGGAGCGGGTCGCCTTCACCATGGCCCGCAGGGAGCCGACCTCGACCATGCGGATCGCTGTGGCCAGCAGCACGCCCGCGAGCGCGGCCAGCGGGATCTTCGCCACCAGGGGGGCCGCCGTGAAGACGATCACGCCGAGGACGGCCGCGTGGGTGAGGGCGGCCAGCCGCGAGTTCGCTCCGGTGCGGGCGTTGACGGCGGTGCGCGCGATCGCGCCGGTGGCGGGCACGCCGCCGAACAGCGGGGCGGCGATGTTGGCCAGGCCCTGGCCCAGCAGTTCCCGGTCCGGGTCGTGCTTCTGCCCGACCGTCATGCCGTCCGCGACCGACGCCGACAGCAGGGACTCCAGCGCCGCCAGCGCGGCGACCGCGACCGCGGGCGCCAGCAGCGAGCCCAGGGACCCGGGGTCGAGGAAGGAGAGGGAGGGCGCGGGCAGCCCGGAGGGCACGTGGCCGATCGGCGTGGCCGCGTCCAGGTGGGCGACCTGGGCGACGACCGTCGCGGCGATCACGGCGACGACGGAGAACGGCACGGCCGGCCGCCGGCGGGCGCCGGCCAGCATGACCGCGGCCACCGCGACCGCCAGGCCGACGGCCGTCCAGTTCGGCGCCGCGGCGAACTCCCGGACCGCCCGCCAGGTCACCACCAGCACCTTGTCCCCGGCGGGCTTGGGGACGCCGAGCGCGCCCGGGACCTGCTGGAGCCCGATCACGCAGGCGATGCCCAGGGTGAAGCCCTCGACGACGGGCGCGGGGACGTACCGCATGCAGCGGCCGGCCCGCAGCGCGGCGAGGACGACGAGCAGGACGCCGGCCAGCAGGCCGACGGTGAGCACGCCGGTCGGTCCGTAGCGTCCGACGATCGGCACCAGCACCACCGTCATGGCCCCGGTGGGCCCCGAGACCTGGAGGTTCGAGCCGCCGAACACGGCCGCCAGGGCGCCGGCCACCACGGCGGTCGCCAGGCCCGCCTCGGCGCCCAGTCCGGAGGACACCCCGAACCCGAGGGCGAGGGGCAGCGCCACGATCGCCACCGTGAGCCCGGCGAGCAGGTTCCGGCGCGGATCACGCCGCAGGGCCGCGAGATCGGGTCCCGACGGCAGCAGCGCGACGATCCGGCTCCGGACGGCCCGGACGACGGCTGTGCTCATCGCGGGACGCCCTTTCCTCTACGCGTGGATGCTGTGCCCGCGGCTACCTGCGAGCACAGCAAACATAGCATCTAATGAATTGCCAACTTTCGCAATTGCTGCCGACTGGAGTCAGTGCGGCCGGGGTGAGCTGTTCACGACAGGTCCGCCGCCACCCCGTAGACCGCTGTCACCGCTGCCGCCGCCAGTCCGACGGCGAGGAGGGCGGCCACGGCGTGCCGTGAGCGGCCGGCCGGGCGCGGGGGCCGGGCACGGCCCAGCTGCCCCCACTGGCGGGCGGCTTCCCGCCGCTCCTCGTGCCGGCGCACGGCCGCGCGGATCCGCAGCCCGGCCGTCACGAGCGCGCCGGCGCCGGCCGCCGCACCCGGGATCCACCAGTCTCCGGCCAGGAGCAGCAGTACGGCGACGATCCCGGTCGTGCTCCAGCCGCTGACGCAGGCGGCGGCCGCGCCGCGGCAGGAGCGGGTCCGGTCGGCTCCCGCGCGCAGGTCGGCGAGCGCCGGCAGGTACCAGACGGAGCCGGCCCCGGTCACCGCCGCGGCCCCGACGGCGAGAACGGTGTGCGCCATGGTCTACCTCGTCGCCTCGTCCAGCGCGGCGATCTCCGGGTGGTGCAGGTCGAACGCCGGGGACTCGCTGCGGATCCGGGGAAGGGAGGCGAAGTTGTGGCGCGGGGGCGGGCAGGAGGTCGCCCACTCCAGGGAACGGCCGTAGCCCCAGGGGTCGTCGGCCTCGACGGGCCTGCCGTACTTCGCGGTCTTCCAGACGTTGTAGAAGAACGGCAGGATCGACAGGCCGAGCAGGAACGAGCCGATGGTGGAGACGGTGTTCAGGGCGGTGAAGCCGTCCGTGGACAGGTAGTCGGCGTAGCGGCGGGGCATGCCCTCGGCGCCCAGCCAGTGCTGGACCAGGAAGGTGGTGTGGAAACCGACCGTGAGGGTCCAGAAGGTGATCTTCCCGAGGCGCTCGTCGAGCATCTTGCCGGTGAACTTGGGCCACCAGAAGTGGAATCCGGCGAACATCGCGTACACGACGGTGCCGAAGACCGTGTAGTGGAAGTGCGCGACGACGAAGTACGAGTCGGAGAGGTGGAAGTCCATCGGCGGTGACGCGAGGATCACCCCGGTCAGGCCGCCGAAGACGAAGGTGACGAGGAAGCCGGTGGTCCACAGCATCGGCGTCTCGAAGCTCAGCGAGCCCTTCCACATGGTGCCGATCCAGTTGAAGAACTTCACGCCTGTCGGCACGGCGATCAGGAACGTCATGAAGGAGAAGAACGGCAGCAGGACGCCTCCCGTGACGTACATGTGGTGCGCCCACACGGTCACCGACAGACCCGCGATCGCGATGGTGGCGGCGATCAGGCCGACGTAGCCGAACATCGGCTTGCGGGAGAAGACGGGGATGACCTCGGAGACGATCCCGAAGAACGGCAGCGCCAGGATGTACACCTCCGGATGCCCGAAGAACCAGAACAGGTGCTGCCACAGCAGGGCGCCGCCGTTGGCGGGGTCGAAGACGTGGCTGCCGAACTTGCGGTCGCACTCCAGGGCGAACAGGGCCGCCGCCAGGACCGGGAACACGATCAGGACCAGCAGGGCGGTCAGCAGCACGTTCCAGGTGAAGATCGGCATGCGGAACATGGTCATGCCGGGCGCGCGCATGCAGACGATGGTGGTGATGAAGTTGACGGCGCCCAGGATGGAGCCGAACCCGGACAGCGCCACGCCCATGATCCACAGGTCGGCCCCCAGGCCCGGCGAGTGCACGGCGTCCGAGAGCGGGGCGTACAGGAACCAGCCGAAGTCGGCGGCCCCGCCCGGGGTGAGGAAGCCGAAGGCCGCGATCGACGAGCCGAACAGGAAGAGCCAGAAGGCGAGCATGTTCAGCCGGGGGAAGGCGACGTCGGGGGCGCCGATCTGCAGCGGCATGATCCAGTTGGCGAAGCCGGTGAACAGCGGCATGGCGAACATCAGCAGCATGATCGAGCCGTGCATCGTGAACGCCTGGTTGAACTGCTCGTTCGACATCAACTGCAGGCCCGGCCGCGCGAGTTCGGCGCGCATCAGCAGCGCCATCACACCGCCGACGAGGAAGAACGCGAACGCGGTGACCAGGTACATCGTCCCGATCCTCTTGTGGTCCGTGGTCGTCAGCCACTCGGCCCACGAGGGCCGCGCCGCCGCCCGTCCGGTCGTCTCGGCGGCCACCACGGCCCCGGCCGCGGACCGTTCGGTCCCCGGCTGCTGTATCTGTGCCTCGTCCATCGGACGGCGTCCTCCCGGCTGCTCATGTCGTACCTGAGCCGGGAAGCACCACGCGTACGGGGTGGGCTGGCGCTTCCCGGCCCGCCACATGATCGGCTTTGGGGCACCCTGGTCCGATAGGGTCGAACAGGCCCTGTCAGGGCCCGCGGACGGGCCCGATGGTCCCTCCTCCGCGTCGGCGGCCGCCGCGGCTCAGAGGTCGCCGGGTGAGCCGAGACCCGTCAGGGCGCCGACCGGGTCCAGGTCGGGAGTGCCCCGCGGCCACCAGTCGTCGTGGCCCGGTTCCGACTCGTAGGCGTACCAGAGGCCGTCGCGGCCCAGGCGGAGCTGGACGTGGCCGCGCGGGTGGGTGAGGTGGTTGCGCCAGGGCCGGAACGCCGGGAGGTCGGCGGCGAGCAGGAGCGGGCGGGCGCGGTCGAAGCGGCCCGCCGGCGGGTCCCAGGGTTCCTCGAGGACGGCCAGCCCCTCGATCCCGCCCTGCCGCCAGGCGGCGACCGCGCGGGCCAGGTCGGCCGGGGTGCGTCCGGCGGCCGCGGCGAGCGTGGCGTACAGCGCGCGGGTGCCGGCGGTCAGTCCGGAGCCGGGGCGGGCCGCGGCGAGGCGTACCGCGTCCTGCCACAGCGTCAGCTCGCCGACCGGGTCGCGGCCGGTGGTGAGCAGCGCGTGGGCGCGGGCGGCGGCGTCGGTCGCCAGCTGGTCCAGCGCGAACGGGTCCGGCCCGCCCGGCGCCGCCGGGTAGACCGGAGGCTGCTCGGGGTGCGGGGGCGCGGGCAACGGCGGCGGGAGCGGAGGGAGCCCGCGCGGGGCGAGGGCGTCGGTGGCGCGGACGCCGGGCAGGGAACGGGGCGAGCCCTCCTGGGCGGCGCGGGCCGCACGGGCGGCGCTGCGCCGGGAGAGCGCGTCGAGCAGGTCCTTCTCGCCCCGGCCGCGCAGCAGGAGCAGCACGAAGGGGTCGGCGTCGAGCAGCCGGGCCGTCTGGTAGCAGAGGGCGGCCGCGTGCTTGCAGGGGTGGCCGGAGTCGGGGCAGCTGCAGCGCGGGGCGAGGTCCCGCGGGCCGGGCAGCAGCGGCACGCCGCAGTCGGCCAGGGACTGGGGCAGCTCCTTGTCCAGCAGGGCGGCGATGTGCCCGGGCCGGTCGGCGGCCGCGTCCAGGAACCGGTCCCAGTCCCCGTCCTCCAGCGTGCGCAGCCGCACCTGCACCCGGTACGGCCGCGGGCGGCTCCCGCGCACGTACGCCAGCACCAGACCCGGCGTCACCGTGATCGCGTCCACGTGGCCCTGGTCCGCGTAACCTCGGCCCCGGGCCAGCCGCTTGGCGTCCAGCGCCCCCTGCTCCAGCGCGTCGACCCAGGCGTTGCCCCACCAGGTCTCCGCGAACTCCGCGTCCCCGGGAGAGGCGGCACGGGGCGGCAACGCCGGGAAGGTGCGGCGCAGTTCGGTGTCGCGGTGGGGGGTGGCCATGGTGGCGGGCAGGTGGGGGGCGGGGTCGTGCGCGGGGGCGGCGGGGTGGGGGTGTGCGGCGCCGGTGTCCTTCACCGTGCTGTCTGCCTGCGTGGTGCGGTCCGCCTGCGTCGTGCTGTCGGTCTGCGTCGTGCTGTCGGTCTGCGACTCGCCGGGTTCCCACGTCTCGCCGGTCTCCCGCGTCGTGGCGGTTTCTCGCGGCGTCTCCTGCGGGGTGTCGCTCCAGGAGGGCATGCGGAAGGCGTTGGACAGGAACGTCCGCATCTCGCGCGCCGCCTGGACCCGGGTGGCCCCTGCCGCCTCGCCGGCGCGGACCGAGCCGGGTGCGGTGCCCGGCTCGGAGGACGCGGGGCGCGCCGGTGCGCCGGTCCGGGAGCGCCGGCCGGGGGCCGCCGCCGCGGCCCGCCGCGCCTCGCGCCGGGCCGCGCGCAGCGCCTCCCGTGCGATGTCTCCCGGGCGTCCTTCAGGGGCGGCGGTGTCAGGAGCGGCCGTACCAGAGCCGGCCGTGCCAAGGGCGGACGCGTCAGGTGCGGCCGCATCGGGTACGGCCGTGCCAGGGATGGCCGCGCCAGGGATGGGCGTGTCGGAGGCGGCCGAGCCAGAGTGCGCCGCGTCAGGGGTGCGCGAGCCAGGGTTCGCCGCGTCAGGGGTGCGCGAGCTTAGGTTGGCCGTGCCCGGGGTGCGCGAGCCAGGGTTCGCCGTGTCAGGGGTGCGCGAGCCAGGGTTCGCCGTGCCAGGGGTGCGCGAGCCAGGGTTCGCCGTGCCCGGGGTGCGCGAGCCAGGGTTCGCCGTGCCAGGGGTGGGCGGAGTGGCTGGAGGCGCGTTGCGGCCGGTCGTCTCGTCGGCCGGGGAGGGGGTGGCTTCGCCGAGCCGGGCCGCCGCTGCCCGCGTCTCCGGTTCCTGCCGCTCCTGCCGCGCTTGCCGTTCCTGTCGCTTCTGCCGCTCCTGCCGTTCGCCGGGGCGCGCCACCGCGGGGGCGCCGTCGGTCTGAGCCTCTCCCCCGGTGCCGTCCGGCTCCGGCGCGTCGCCGTCGTCCGGACGTGCCGTGCGTGCCGCGACCGCCGCCCGCAGTGCGGCTCTCGCCACGTCACCGGGCGCCGCCGCGCCGACGGCGGAGCCGTCCTTCTCGGCCCGCTCCCCGTGCCCCGGCGACTCGGCCGCGGGGACGCCCGGTTCGCCGGAGAGCGGCTCCCCGGCACCGCCGCGTGCCTCCTCCGCCCGCTCCCGCGCGGCCCGCAGAGCGCGGCGGGCGGCGTCGCCGGGGCGGTCTCCGGTGCCCGTCATGCGGGCCTCCGCAGCGAGACCAGGTCGGACAGTTCACGGTCGGTCAGTTCGGTGAGGGCCGACTCGCCGGCGCCCAGGATGGCGTCGGCCAGGGCGCGCTTGGCGGCGAGCATCTCGGCGATGCGGTCCTCGACCGTGCCCTCGGTGACCAGGCGGTGGACCTGGACGGGCTGGGTCTGGCCGATGCGGTAGGCGCGGTCGGTGGCCTGTTCCTCCACGGCCGGGTTCCACCAGCGGTCGAAGTGGACGACGTGGCCGGCCCGGGTGAGGTTCAGGCCGGTGCCCGCGGCCTTCAGGGACAGCACCAGGACCGGGGTCTCGCCGCTCTGGAAGCGGTCCACCATGCGCTCGCGCTCCGGCACCGGCGTGCCGCCGTGCAGGAGGTCCACGGGGACGGCGCGGGTGGACAGGTGGGCGGTGATCAGGCGGGCCATGCCGACGTACTGGGTGAAGACCAGCGCGGAGCCGTCCTCGGCGAGCACGGTGTCCAGCAGCTCGTCCAGCAGGGCGAGTTTGCCGGAGCGGGCGGACAGCCGGTCGGCGGCCGTCTCCTCCTTCAGGTACAGCGCCGGATGGTCGCAGATCTGCTTGAGGGCGCCGAGCAGCTTCAGCACCATGCCCCGGCGGGCGATGCCCTCGGCGGTCTCGATGGCGAGCATCGACTCGCGCACCACCGCCTCGTACAGCGCGGCCTGTTCCCGGGTGAGCGGCACCGGGTGGTCCGTCTCGGTCTTGGGCGGCAGCTCGGGGACGATGCCGGGGTCGGACTTCTTGCGGCGCAGCAGGAAGGGGCGGACCAGCCGGGACAGCCGCTCCACCGCCTCCTCGTCCTCGCCGTTCTCCACCGCGCGCGCGTGCCGGGCGCGGAAGGACTTCAGCGGGCCGAGGAGCCCGGGTGTCGTCCAGTCGAGCAGGGCCCACAGTTCGGAGAGGTTGTTCTCCACCGGGGTGCCGGTGAGCGCCACGCGCGCGGGGGCCGGGATGGTGCGCAGCGCCTTGGCGGTGGCGGAGTACGGGTTCTTCACGTGCTGGGCCTCGTCGGCGACGACCATGCCCCAGGAGTGCTCGGCGAGGTGCGCGGCCGTGGAGCGCATCGTGCCGTACGTGGTGAGGACGAAGCCGCCGTCGAGGTCCTCCAGGGTGCGGCCCTGGCCGTGGAAGCGGCGGACGGGGACGCCGGGGGCGAACCGGGTGATCTCCCGCTGCCAGTTGCCCAGCAGGGACGCGGGGCAGACCACGAGCGTGGGTTCGGGGCGGGCCCGCTTCAGGTGCAGGGCGATGAGCGTGATCGTCTTGCCCAGGCCCATGTCGTCGGCGAGGCAGCCGCCGAGGCCGAGGGAGGTCATGAGGTCGAGCCAGGCCAGGCCGCGCAGCTGGTAGTCGCGGAGGGTGGCGGCCAGCCCGGCGGGCGGCTCGGCGGGGCGCAGGCCAGCCGTGAGCCGGTCGCGCAGGGCGGCCAGGGCGCCGGTGGGCACGGCCTCGACGGTCTCGCCGTCGACCTCGGCGGTGCCGGTGAGCGCGACGGACAGCGCGTCGACGGGGTCGAGCAGGCCCAGTTCGCGCCGGCGGGCCTTGCGGACCAGCGCCGGGTCGACGAGCACCCAGCGGTCCCGGAGCCGTACGACCGGCCGGTGGGCCTCGGCGAGCGCGTCCATCTCGGCCTCGGCGAGCGGATCCCCGCCGAGCGCGAGCTGCCAGCGGAACTGGAGCAGGTCCTCGCTCTCGAAGAACCCGGTGCCGTCGGTCGCCGAGCCGGGGGCGGGCCGGACCACCGCGGCGGCGGTGAGGTCGCGGGCCAGGTCCCGGGGCCAGTGCACCGCGACCCCGGCCGCCGCGAGCCGTGGGGCCGCCACCCCGAGCAGCTCGCCGAGCTCCTCCTCGGACAGGGCGAGGACGTCGGGGACCTCCTGCTCGGCGAGCCGGTCCAGCGGCGGCCACACCCGGGCCGCGCGCCGTACGGCGAGGGCGGCGTCGACGCGTGCGCGGGGGCCGAAGGCCGCGTCGGCGTCCCCCGTCCACAGGGCCGCCGCGTCGGTCACCAGGGTCGGGTCGGCGAGGCTGTGCACCTGCACGATCGCCGCCCCGGCGGCGCGGGCGCCGTCGGCGGCACCGGCGTCGAACACGTCGTACGCCGACAGGTCCAGGCGCAGGGAGATCCGGACGCCCGCGTCCATGCCGGCGGCGACCTCGGCCGCCCACGCGTGGGCGCCGGGCAGCGTCTGGGGTTCGCGGGCGGCGAAGGGCCGGCCGGAGGTGTGCGGGGCGGCGGGCGTGCGGGGCAGGGTGTCGGCGACCGCGTCCAGGAAGGAGCGGACCAGCGCCTCGGGCTCGGGCAGCCGGAGCGGGCCGGGGTCCGGGAGCGGCACGGCGTGGCCCTCCGGGGGCAGCGCCGCGGCCACCGCGCGCAGGTGGGCGATGTCGCCGGGTTCCAGCGGGCCGGCGCGCCAGGCGTCGTGGCCGGTCGGGGTGAGGCCGGGCAGCAGCCGGCCGCGGGCGACCAGCCGCAGGGCGTGCAGCGCGGCGGCGCCCCAGCAGGCCGTGGCCGGGTGGGCGGCCGGGTCGCGGCGGGCCCGGACCAGCAGCGGCAGGGCCTCGGTGAGCGGCAGGGTGAGGGCGGGCACCTGGTGGCGGCGCACGCCCGGACCGTGGCGCCGTACGACCGTCAGCTCGTCGGCGGCGCCGTCGGCGGGCAGCGGGCCTCCGTCGGGGTCCCAGAAGGCGACGCGGCCCTCACGCGGGAGGGGCGCGGGCAGGTACACGCAGGCGAGGCGCGCCAAAACCGCGCTCCCGCTCTCCCGGGTCGCGCCGCGCTCGGCCACCGCGGCCGTGCCACCGCTCATACGTTCTGCCACCTCCCGTCCGTGTGCCGGATCAGCCGTCTCCGACTCTACGGGCGGGGTCTGACAATCGGCTCCGGCGGCCGGTCGGGGCCGGGGATCAGGGCACCGTGCGCGAGACGACGTACACCATCGGATAGTTCGGGTCGGACGTGTTGACGACGACGTCCTGGGTGGGCGCCGGGTTCTTCTGCTGGTGGGTGAGCCCCCACCAGCCGGGCCCGGTGAAGGTCCAGCCGGACACCCTGCGGTCGCGGGCGCCGATGGTGACGTCGTTCTTCTTCAGCTGCTCCCGGCGCACGCCCATGGTGCCGAGGAAGGTGTCCAGGCCGGCTTCGGTGGTGCGGAACTGCAGGTACAGGCGGCTGGTCTTCCAGTTGTTGGTCTCGTAGTAGGCGATGTAGTCGGCGGGGTGCGGGACCGGCAGCTGGTAGAGGCGGCGCTGCACCTTGGACGGCCAGCCCGGGGTGAGGCCCGTCGCCGAGTACTTCGCCTCCTTGTCCTTGCCGCTGCTGCGGCTCTGGTTGGCGGAGATCATCAGGTAGCCGGCCGGTACGCCGATGAGCAGCCCGATGATCAGCAGGGTGATCGCCCGGCGCTTGATGCGGTGCCGGGGGTTCTCGGCCGGCCGGTGCGGCTCGCCCGGGGGCGCGGCCTGGTGGGGCAGGGACGCGGTCATGCGGTGTCCTGGTCGCGGCGGGTCTGGGCGTAGCGCTCGTACCGCTCGTAGCGCTCCACCCGGCGGCGCTTGGCCCGGCGGAACCGGCGGGCGACCAGCCGGGCCAGGTCGGCGGCGCCGACCATGCCGGCCTCGGGGCCGAGCTGGGCGCGGGTGATGCGCGCCTCGGGGCGGTAGCCGCGGCCGGTGAGGTGGCGCTTGAAGGCGTCCCGGGCGGGGCCGATGAGCAGGTCGTCGGCGGCGCTGACGCCGCCTCCGATCACGAAGCAGGACGGGTCGAGGGCGGCCGCCAGGTTGGCGATGCCGACGCCGAGCCACTGGCCGATGTCCTGGAGCAGCTCGATGCACATGGCGTCGCCCTCGCGGGCCAGCTCGGTGATCATCGGGCCGGTGATGTCGCCGATGTTGCCCTTGACGTGCTCGATGATCCCGTACGCCACCGGGGAGTCGGCCGCGGCCAGCTCGCGCGCCTCGCGCACGAGCGCGTTGCCGGAGCTGTACTGCTCCCAGCAGCCGCGGTTGCCGCACGGGCAGCGGTGCCCGCCGGGGACGACCTGCATGTGGCCGAACTCTCCGGCGACGCCGTACTTGCCGCGCTTGACCTGGCCGTCCTCCAGGATGGCGCCGCCGATGCCGGTGCCGAGGGTGATCATGACGAGGTGGTCCTCGCCGCGTCCGGCGCCGAAGCGCCACTCCGCCCAGGCGGCGGTGTTGGCGTCGTTGTCCACCAGGACGGGGACCGCGAGGCGGCCGGCGATGCGGTCCCGGAGCGGTTCGTTGCGCCAGGACAGGTGGGGGGCGAACAGCACGCGGTTGCGGTCGGCGTCGACCCAGCCGGCGGCGCCGATGCCGACGGCGTGCACGTCGTGCCGGTCGGAGAGGTCCAGGACCAGTTCGACGATGGTGTCCTCGACGACCTTGGGGCTCTTGGACTTGTCCGGGGTCTCCGTGCGGAGCTTCTCCAGGATGTTGCCGTCCGCGTCCACCACGCCGGCCATGACCTTGGTGCCGCCGATGTCGATGCCCACCGTCGGCACCCGGGGTGCCGTCAGGTGGGAGCGGCGTTCCCTGGTCCCGACCGTGCGGAGCACGGGGGCCCGGCGGGAGCCGATGGGGGCGGTGAGATCGCGGTAGGTGCTCATCGTTGGACGATTCTGCCTCACCGGGCAGGCAGGTGGCGTGCCGGGCAGCGGGGAGGGGCGGTCCGCGATCACCCGCTCCGGCGGTCCGTCCGGGCGGTGTCCGGGGTCTCATTGTCCGGACATTGCGACGTGCCGGCGCGTGCCGTCAGGGCCGTACGAGCAGCTGGAACTCGAAGGAGTAGCGGGTCGGGCGGTAGGTGTGGTCGCCGAACTCGACGGCGCGGCCGGTGTCGTCGTAGGTGGTGCGCTGCATGGTGAGCAGCGGGGCGCCCTCGGGCTCGCCCAGCCGCTCGGCCTCGGCGGCGGTGGCGGCGCGGGCGCCGATGGACTGGCGGGCGCTGTGCAGGGTGATCCCGGCGGAGCGCATCATCCGGTACAGGCCGGTGGCCTCCAGCTGGCCGGAGTCGAGGTCGAGCAGGCCGAGCGGCAGGTGGTTGACCAGGTACGCCATCGGCTCCCCGTGGGCCAGGCGGAGCCGCTCGATGCGGTGGACGTCGCCGCCCTCGGGCACCCCGAGGGCGGCCGCGACCCCGGCGGAGGCGGGAAGGACCGTGTTGACCAGGACCCTGGTCGCGGGGCGCTGCCCGGCGGCCTCCAGGTCGTCGTAGAGGCTGCTGAGCTCCAGCGGGCGCTTGACCTGGCTGTGCACCACCTGGGTGCCGACGCCCCGGCGGCGGACCAGCAGGCCCTTGTCGACCAGCGACTGGATGGCCTGGCGGACGGTGGGCCGGGACAGGCCGAGCCGTGCGGCCAGTTCGATCTCGTTGCCCAGCAGGCTGCCGGGCGTGAGGGTGCCGTGCTCGATGGCGGCCTCCAGCTGCTGGGAGAGCTGGAAGTACAGGGGCACCGGGGAACTGCGGTCCACACGGAGGTCGAGTGACACGGTCGGGTCCACATCTGGTTTCGGCACGGGGCCGAGCGTAGCCCCGTGCATGGTTGACGGGAAGTTGTGTAGTCCGATTGTCCGGACATTTGCATTGACAGCGTACGGTGTCGGCCCTCACTTTGTTTCCATGCGCATCGGGGTCATCGGTACGGGCCGCATCGGCACCATTCATGCGAGGACGCTCAGCCGTCACCGCGATGTCGGGTCACTGATCCTGACGGACGCGGACCGGGCGCGGGCGCAGGAGCTGGCGCACCGGCTGGGCGAGACGGCGGCGCCCGGCGTCGACGAGATCTTCCGGTGGGGCGTGGACGGCGTGGTGATCACCACGGCGACGGCCGCCCACGCCGAACTGATCGGTCGGGCAGCACGCTCGGGCCTGCCGGTGTTCTGCGAGAAGCCGATCGCCCTGGACCTGCCGGGCACGCTGCAGGCACTCGCCGAGGTGGCCGCAGCGGGAACGATCCTGCAGATGGGTTTCCAGCGGCGCTTCGACGCCGGCTACGCGGGCGCCCGGGAGGCGGTGCGCTCCGGCCGGCTCGGGCGGCTGCACACCGTACGGGCGACCACCGCCGACCAGTCCCCTCCCCCGCCCGATTGGCTGCCGCTGTCCGGCGGGCTGTTCCGGGACACTCTGATCCACGACTTCGACGCACTGCGCTGGGTGACCGGCCGCGAGGTGGTGGACGTCTACGCGACCGGCTCGGACGCCGGACCCGCGATGTTCCGCGAGGCCGGTGACGTGGGCACCGGTGCGGCCCTGCTCACCCTGGACGACGGCACGCTGGCCACGGCGACCGCGGCCCGGGTCAACGGCGCCGGGTACGACGTGCGCATGGAACTGGCCGGGGAGCGGGACACCGTCGTGGTCGGCCTGGACGACCGGACGCCCGTGGCCTCCACCGAACCGGCCGGGCCGCCGCCCGCGGACAAGCCGTGGACCGGCTTCCTGGAGCGGTTCGGGCCCGCCTACGAGGCCGAACTCGTCACCTTCGTCCAGGTGGTGCGCGGTGAGCGGGCCAATCCGTGCGACGGCCACGAGGCCCTCCAGGCGCTGCGGATCGCCGAGGCCTGCGAGGTCTCCCGGCGGGAGCGCCGGCCGGTCGCCCTGGCCGAGATCGCGGGCGGGGGCCGCCCGGCGTCCGGCTGAGCGGCCCGGCGCGCCGCTCACCAGCGGACCGGCAGGCTGCGCACCCCTCGCATCAGCAGGCCCGGCAGCCACTCCCCCGGCTCGCCGTCGAGCGCGAGGCCGGGGGCGCGCTCCAGCAGGGTGCCGATCGCGATGCGGCCCTCCAGACGGGCCAGCGGCGCGCCCAGGCAGAAGTGGATGCCGTGGCCGAAGGCGAGGTGCCCGCGGGTGTCGCGGCGGATGTCGAAACGGTGCGGGTCGGGGTAGCGGGAGTCGTCGCGCTGGGCCGCGGTGAGTCCGATCAGCACCGACTCGCCCGGTGCGATGGCCGTACCGCCGATCTCCAGCGGCTCGGCGGCGAACCGGAACGTGGCGGTCTCCACCGGGCCCTCGTAGCGCAGCATCTCCTCGACGGCGCCGTCCAGGAGGCCCGGGTCGGCGCGCAGCGCGGCCAGCTGGGCGGGGTGGGTGAGCAGGGCGCGCACGCCGTTGCCGATGAGGTTGACCGTGGTCTCGTGGCCGGCGATGAGCAGCAGGTAGGCCAGGCCGCGCAGTTCCTCCGGGGAGAGCCGGTCGCCGTCCTCGGCGGTGGTGCGGATCAGGTCGCTGAGCAGGTCGTCGGTGGGGCCGGCGCAGCGCTTGTCCTCGATCAGCTCGGTGAGGTAGCCGGCGAGGCGGACGACCGAGTCGTACTCCGTCTGCGCACTGGTCGGCGCGACCACCTCCGTGGAGGTCCTCCGGAACTCGGCGCGGTCCATGTCCGGGACGCCGAGGAGCTCGCAGATGACGGTGATGGGCAGGGGGTAGGCGAGGGAGTCGATCAGGTCCGCGCCGCCGCGCGGCAGCATCTCGTCCAGCAGGTCGTCGGTGACGCGCTGGATCCGCGGGCGCAGCCGCTCCACCCGGCGCATGGTGAACGCGCGGGCGACCAGGCCGCGCAGACGGGTGTGCTGGGGCGGGTCGGCGGTCAGCAGGTACTTGCCGATCAGCTCCTCGTCCAGGAACGTCGTGCCGATCTTGGTGCTGTCCTTGGCCAGCCGGGGATCGGCGAGGGCGGCGCGCGCCTCCTCGTACCCCACGACGAGCCAGGTCGTCTGGTCCGCGTCCGCGCCCGGCGCCCTGACCCGGTGCACCGGGCCCTGCTCGCGCAGCCGTGCGTAGACGGGGTGCGGGTCGCGGCGGAACGCGTCCCCGAACTCTCCCAGATCGACCACCCGCTGCCTCTCCATCGGTCCCCTTCCGGACTCCCCCGAGGCCTGACCGGTCCTGTCCCGGTGCTGGGTAGAACGTACCGCCCGGCTGGTGCCCGTCGCCGGGAACGTCAGCCGGTGTGGGTCGAGAACAGGCCGCCCGTCGGGCCCTGCTTGTCGCCGCCCTGGGCCTTCTTCAGGGCGTTGGCCAGGCCCTCGATGGTGAGGGACTGCAGAATGACCCGGCCGTTGCCCTCCAGGGTGGCCAGGGACAGGCCCTCACCGCCGAAGACGGCGTTCATGATGCCCTGGCGGTTGAGGCCGCCGACGCGCTGGACGCCGTACTGGATGCCCTCCTCGAAGGCGACGACGCAGCCGGTGTCGACCTCGATGCGGCCCCCGAAGTCGGCCGGGTTCAGGTCGATGAAGTTGCCCGCGCCGGCGATGATCACCGTGCCGCGGCCGGTGAACTTCTCCAGGACGAAGCCCTCGCCGCCGCTCATGCCGGTGCGCCCGCCCTGGAAGGCGATGCCGAACTCGACGGTGGACTCGGCGGCCACGAAGGCGTCCTTCTCGGCGAACCACGCGCGCGTGCCGTCGAGCTCCAGGGCGCGCATCTCACCGGGCAGCACGCCCGCGAAGCCGACCGTGCCCTCGCCGCCCCGCGACGTGAAGTACTGGAACGCCAGGGACTCGCCGGCCAGCATGCGCTGGCCGACCTGCACGGCCGTGCCCATGGCCTGGCGCAGCATGCCGCCCATGCCGCCGCCGCCCGACTGCCGGCCCCCGTTGTCCGACGGGCCGGACAGCCGGGTCTCCATGGTCACGTTGGTCGTCTTGAACAGGAACTTGCCCGCTTCGCAGTACACGGTCTGGCCGGGGTTCAGGCTGACGACCGCCATCTGCATGGCGTTGCCGACGATCTCTTGCTGAAGGGTCACGACGGGAGAACGCGGCAGGCGGTGCCCGGGTTCCCGCCGCAGGGCCGATCGGGGGAGCCGGTGCGCCCCGCCGCGGGGCGGACCGGCCGCCGGGATCAGCCGCCCAGCTCCTGGTGGCGGGAGGCGAGGCGGGCGGCGCCGTCGGTCGTCAGGGTGCCGAAGAGCCGCAGGCGGGAGATGCCGCCGTCGGGGTAGATGTCCAGGCGCGCGTGGGTGCCGACGGCCGGCCGCGGGAGGACGAAGCGGTGGTCGCTGTCGGGCTGGAGCCGGGTGCGGGCGAGGACCTCCACCCAGTCGCCGTCCTCGCCGTCCCGTACGGACACCGACGCCCAGCCCGCGCTGTTGCCCAACAGGCAGGCGGTGTCGATCTCCAGGGCGCGGATCTCGGCCTGTTCCGCGAGCCGGTAGCGGATCCAGTCGTTGCCCCGGTCGCGGCGGCGGCGGGTCTCCCAGCCGTCGTCCATCTTGCGGGAGCGGCCCGGCTGGATGGTGTTGGCGGCCGGGGAGTAGAAGAGGTCGGAGGCGTCCTCCACCCGGCCGCCGTTCTCCAGGGCGGCCACGTCGAAGGTGCCCAGGGCCGCCAGCCACCGCGGGTCGGGCACGACCTCGCCGTGCACGCGCAGCCGGGCGATGCCGCCGTCGGGGTGCTGGTTGAGGCGCAGGTGCGTGAAGCGCTGCTCGGCGCGGACCTCGAAGCCGTTGGCCGCGTGGCCGCCGACCGGGGTGCGCGGGACGAGGGTCGTCCACGTGACGTCGCCGGAAAGGAGTTCCTCCGGCGAGGGCGAACCGGGCACCGACGTGCCCTCGACCGACACGGCCTGCGGGTAGTTGCCGCGGAAGTGGGCGGTGTCGACCACGATCCCGCGGATCACGCCGGGGGCGCCGAGCCGGACGAGCGCCCAGTCGTGGTCCTCGTCCGCCGGCCAGGGGTGCGCGGCCGAGGCGCCGCGCCGGCGGCGGGTCTCCCAGCCGTCCATGATCTTGCCCTTGTGGCCGAAGTGCCCGGGGTCGAACTCGGCGCGCCCGGGCAGCAGCAGGTTCTCCCGCTGGGCGAAGAACTCGTCGTTCGCGGCGATGACGGCGGCGCCCAGCTGCCGGTCGGCGAGGTTGGCGTGCTGGGTGAACGGGAAGTCGGCGGTGCGGTAGTCCGCGTACGGGTCGCCGCCTCCGTAGGGGTTCGCGTCTCCGGTGAAGCCGGCCGTTGCTCGGGCTTGAGCCGTCACGGTGATCAGAGGTTCCTTTCGCGGTCGGTGGTGGCTGCCGGGCGGGGACGCTCCAGCAGCGTGCCCTTCGGTTCGGTGAAGGCGCCGTCGGCGACGATGCGCTCGCCGCGCAGCCAGGTGGCCTTGACGACGCCGTACAGGGTCCTGCCGGCGTACGCGGTGACCCGGTTGCGGTGCTGGAGGCCGGCCGGGTCGACGGTGAAGGTCTCGTCGGGCGCGAGGACGGCGAAGTCGGCGTCGCGGCCGGCCTCGATGGCACCCTTGTGCGCCAGGCCCGCCAGGGCCGCCGTCCGGGTGGACATCCAGCGCACGACGTCCTCCAGGCCGTGCCCGCGCCTGCGGGCCTCGGTCCACACCGCCGGCAGGCTGAGCTGGAGGCCGGAGATGCCGCCCCAGGCGGTGGCGAAGTCGTCCGTCTTCAGGTCGGCCGTGGACGGCGAGTGGTCGGTGACGACGCAGTCGACGGTGCCGTCGGCGAGGGCCTGCCAGAGCAGGTCCTGGTTGGCTGCCTCGCGGATGGGCGGGCAGCACTTGAACTCGCTCGCGCCGTCGGGGACTTCCTCGGCGGTGAGGGTGAGGTAGTGCGGGCAGGTCTCGACGGTGACGCGGACGCCCTCCGCGCGCGCGGCGGCGATCAGCGGCAGCGCGTCGCTGGAGGACAGGTGCAGCACGTGCACGCGCGCGTTCAGGCGCCGCGCCTCGGCGACGAGGTGGGCGATGGCCGTGTCCTCGGCGGCGCGCGGCCGGGAGGCGAGGAAGTCGGCGTACCTGGGGCCGCCCCGCTGGGGGGCGGCGGCCAGCCGGTGCGGGTCCTCGGCGTGCACGATCAGCAGGCCGTCGAAGCCGGCGATCTCGGCCAGGGAGCGGGCGAGCTGCGCCCGGTCGAGGTGCGGGAACTCGTCGACTCCGGACGGGGACAGGAAGGCCTTGAAGCCGAAGACCCCGGCGTCGTGCAGCGGGCGCAGGTCCCCGACGTTGCCGGGCAGGGCGCCGCCCCAGAAGCCGACGTCGACGTGCGCCTTGTCGGCGGCGACCCGCTGCTTCGCCCGGAGGTTCGCCACGGTCGTGGTCGGCGGCAGGGAGTTGAGCGGCATGTCGACGAGCGTGGTGATGCCGCCGGCCGCCGCCGCGCGCGTGGCCGTCCAGAAGCCCTCCCACTCGGTGCGGCCCGGGTCGTTGACGTGCACGTGGGTGTCGACCAGGCCGGGCAGCAGGACGTGGTCGCCGACGTCCTCCAGCCGGGCCGCGGGCGGCACCTCGGCGTCGTACGGCAGTACGGCCGTGATCCTTCCGGCGGACACGGCGACCGTGGCGGCCCGCGTCCCCTCCGGAGTGATCACGCGCGTCGAGCGCAGCACCAGTTCGGCGTCGGACACCCGGGCCCCTCTCTTTCGCCGGCATCTCCCGGAACGGGACGTATCCCCACGGAACGGATTTCAACGATCTGTTGAAGGAGTCTTCACTCCCAACCCTCGACCGTCAAGAGGCACACTTTTCGGGGACGTCCGCACGCGGACACTCTGGACGTTTCCACAAAGCGGAATTAGAATTCCAGCAAGTAGAACGTATCTACGTACGATCAGGGAGTCAACGGACCGCCGGGTAGGCTGCTGCCCTTCCCGCCTGCCCCGAAAGGAACGCGCCGTGCCGACGTCCAGCGCCAGCACCACCGACTCCGCGAAGTCCTCCGCCGGCGGCGGGGTCCAGTCCCTGGAGCGCGCCTTCGACCTGCTCGAGCGGATGGCGGACGCGGGGGGCGAGGTCGGCCTGAGCGAGCTGTCCGCGACCAGCGGGCTGCCGCTGCCCACCATCCACCGGCTGATGCGCACGCTGGTCGCCTGCGGCTACGTACGGCAGCAGCCCAACCGCCGGTACGCGCTGGGCCCCCGCCTGATCCGGCTCGGCGAGTCGGCCTCCCGGCTGCTCGGCACCTGGGCCCGGCCGTATCTCGCGCGACTGGTCGAGGAGACCGGCGAGACGGCGAACATGGCGCTGCTCGACGGCGACGAGATCGTGTACGTGGCGCAGGTGCCCTCCAAGCACTCGATGCGGATGTTCACCGAGGTGGGCCGGCGGGTCCTGCCGCACTCCACCGGCGTCGGCAAGGCGCTGCTCGCGGGCGTGCCCGACGACGAGGTGCGCGCGCTGCTCGGCCGCACGGGCATGCCGGCGGCGACCGACAGGACCATCACCACGCCGGAGGGGTTCCTGGCCGCGCTGGAGGAGGTCCGCCGGCTCGGGTACGCCGTCGACGACAACGAGCAGGAGATCGGGGTGCGGTGCCTGGCGGTGTCCGTGCCGGACTCGCCGACCGCGGCGGCCATCTCCATCTCCGGGCCCGCGGGGCGGGTCACCGAGGGGGCCACGGAGAAGATCGTCCCGACGCTGCAGCAGGTGGCCCTCGAACTGTCCCAGGCGCTGGCGGGCTCCGGCGCCTGAGGCCGGCTAGAGCCCCGGTTCGCCGAACAGCTCGACCGCCTGCCTGACCTCCGACAACGCCCGCTTCAGCGCGCTCACGGAGCCGATCGCGCCCGCTATCAGGAGCAGGGAGCCGCGCAGGCGAGGGGTCTCGGGGCTGCCGCCGGAGGCCATCGCGGCGAGCGCGGCCAGTTCGTCCTCGGCTATGCCCCGGTCGGGGAAGTCGGCGGGTAACGCGGCGAGTTCGCGGCGCAGGCGGGACACCGCGGTCCGCAGTCCCGCCACCCTCGGGTCCTCGTCGCTGCCGGTCACCGGCATCTGCCCCAAACTCCGCAACACAGCCCTCCCCCTGCCACGGCGTCGTGCGCGGGTCAGTAAACGCCACGCCGTGCGGGAGCGCCACAGCGCGCACCGAAATTCAGCCCAAGGGAGCCGCTCGTCCCGGCCGGGTTCAGGTATGCAGGAGGCATGACGGACAACCGGGACCGGTACGGGGAGATCGCCGGGCTGCTGCTCGCCGCCGGCGGCGGCAGACGGCTCGGCGGGCGGCCCAAGGCGCTGCTCACGCACCGGGGGCGGCCGCTGGTGGAGCACGCGGCCGGGGTGCTGCGGGCGGCCGGATGCGGCCGGATCCACGTGGTGCTGGGCGCCGCCGCCGACGAGGTCCGCGAGCGGGCCGAACTGGGCGGCTGCGTCCTGGTGGACAGCCCCGACTGGGCGGCGGGCATGGGCTCCTCGCTGCGCGCGGGGCTCGGATCGCTCGCCGGTACGGGCGCACGCGCGGCCCTCGTGAGCCTGGTCGACCAGCCCGGCATCGGGCCCGAGGCGGTGGCCCGGGTGCTCGGCGCGTACGAGGACGAGACCTCGCTCGCCGCGGCCGCCTACGCCGGGGTGCGCGGGCACCCGGTCCTGTTCGGCGCCGCCCACTGGCCCGGCATCGCCGCGACCGCCACGGGCGACCGCGGGGCACGGGCCTACCTGAACGGCCACGCGGCGGCGCTGAGGCTGGTGGAGTGCGCGGACGTGGCCGAGCCGTACGACATCGACACAGAGGCCGACCTGGAGCACCTTGAGTGAACGGCCTGGCACCGAGCGCCATCATGCCTCGACCCGGAGAATCTCGACATCAACAAATCATTGAAGTTCCACGATGAGGAAACTACTATCCACTGATCAGAAGCGCCCGTCCGCACAGCCGGCGCTGATCGCCCCTGTTCGTGCCTCTTGGCACCCGGTGCCACCGCTGAAGGAAGTGACAGCTCATGTCCGCACCAGCGCCGTCCCCGCTGGCCATCGTCGACGCCGAGCCCCTGCCCCGGCAGGAGGAGGTCCTCACCGAAGCGGCGCTCGCCTTCGTGGCGGAGCTGCACCGGCGGTTCACCCCGCGCCGTGACGAACTCCTCGCCCGCCGTGCCGAGCGCCGCGCCGAGATCGCCCGCACCTGCACCCTCGACTTCCTGCCGGAGACGGCCGCCGTCCGCGCCGACGACTCCTGGCGGGTCGCCCCGGCCCCGGCCGCGCTGAACGACCGACGCGTCGAGATCACCGGCCCCACCGACCGCAAGATGACCGTCAACGCCCTCAACTCGGGCGCGAAGGTCTGGCTCGCCGACTTCGAGGACGCCTCCGCGCCCACCTGGGAGAACGTGGTCCTGGGCCAGCTCAACCTGACCGACGCCTACACCCGGAACATCGACTTCGCCGACGAGCGCACCGGCAAGTCGTACGCCCTGCGCCCGGCCGGGGAGCTGGCGACGGTCGTCATGCGCCCGCGCGGCTGGCACCTGAACGAGCGCCACCTCGTGGACGCCGACGGCACGCCCGTGCCCGGTGCCCTGGTCGACTTCGGCCTGTACTTCTTCCACAACGCCCAGCGGCTCCTCGACCTCGGCAAGGGCCCGTACTTCTACCTGCCCAAGACCGAGTCGCACCTCGAGGCGCGCCTGTGGAACGACGTGTTCGTCTTCGCGCAGGACCACGTCGGCATCCCGCAGGGCACGATCCGCGCCACCGTCCTGATCGAGACGATCACGGCGGCCTACGAGATGGAGGAGATCCTCTACGAGCTGCGCGACCACGCCTCCGGGCTGAACGCCGGCCGCTGGGACTACCTGTTCTCCCTCGTGAAGAACTTCCGTGACGGCGGGCCGAAGTTCGTCCTGCCGGACCGCAACGCCGTGACGATGACGGCCCCGTTCATGCGGGCGTACACCGAACTCCTCGTCCGCACCTGCCACAAGCGCGGCGCGCACGCCATCGGCGGCATGGCGGCGTTCATCCCGTCCCGCCGCGACGCGGAGGTCAACAGGGTCGCCTTCGAGAAGGTCCGCGCCGACAAGGACCGTGAGGCGAACGACGGCTTCGACGGCTCCTGGGTCGCGCACCCCGACCTGGTGCCGATCGCCATGGAGTCCTTCGACAGGGTGCTGGGCGACAAGCCGAACCAGAAGGACCGGCTGCGCGAGGACGTCCACGTCGAGGCGGCCGACCTGATCGCCGTCGACTCCCTCGACGCGAAGCCGACGTACGCCGGTCTCGTCAACGCGGTGCAGGTCGGCATCCGGTACATCGAGGCCTGGCTGCGCGGACTCGGCGCGGTCGCCATCTTCAACCTGATGGAGGACGCGGCCACCGCGGAGATCTCCCGCTCCCAGATCTGGCAGTGGATCAACGCCGGCGTCGAGTTCGAGAACGGCGAGAAGGCCACGCCGGAGCTGGCCCGCACGGTCGCCGCCCGGGAACTCGACGCCATCCGCGAGGAGATCGGCGAGGAGGCCTTCGCGGCCGGGCACTGGCAGGAGGCCCACGACCTGCTGCTGCAGGTGTCCCTGGACGAGGACTACGCCGACTTCCTGACCCTGCCGGCGTACGAGCGGCTCAGGGGCTGAGGCGCTTCCCGGCGACGGCCGGAGCGGTCCGCGGGGCTTGCCCGGACCGCTCCGGCCGTCGCCGCGGCCGGGCGGCTCCCCTCACCCCAGGTGCGCCGACCAGTCCTGCTCCGCCGCCGGCCTGCCGTGCAGGTCGGGGACCCGCTTGAGCCAGTCGGGGCGGCCCTGCTGGGACTTCGCCGCGCGGGCGGCGTCCTCGGCGGCGAGCTCCTCGCGGCTCGGGAAGCCGGTGGGCAGCCACGCGGCCGAGAGCCGGACGCGGGCGAGGAGGTGGTCGACGTAGGCGTCGCGGACGTCGTCCGCAGTGGCGAAACCGGCGTCCTCGGCCAGCCAGGCGTCCGGCACGCGGGCGACGACCTCCCGCAGCAGCTCCTCGGTCACCCGGGGAGCCAGCTCGGCGTCGGCGGCCCGGACGTCGGGCGCGTAGTGCCCGAGGGCGTGGTGGCGGAAGTCGTACTTCTTCCCCGGCGCCGTGGTGTCCCAGCGGTGGTGGAAGACGAGGGCTGCGCCGTGGTCGATGAGCCACAGGCGCGGCGGCACGGTGCCGGACGTCGGCCAGACCATCAGGTTGGAGCTGTGCACCGTACGGTCCACGTTGACGGTCAGCGCGTCGAGCCAGACGATCCGGCCCGCCTCCAGGGGGTCCACGGGGAAGGCCTGCGCGATCGACGGGGTGAAGTCGGCGGCGCCCGGCAGGTAGTCCATGCCGAGGTTCACGCCCGCGCTGGCGCCGTGCAGCTCCCGGACCTCCTGATGGGGCTCGTCGGCGGCGATGGCCGGGTCGAAGTGCACGAGGACCAACTCGGGGAAGCGCAGCCCGAGCGCCCGGGCCAGCTCCCCGACGATCACCTCGGCCACCAGCGCCTTGTGTCCCTGCGCCGAGCCGGTGAACTTCACGACGTACATGCCGAGGTCGTCGGCCTCGACGACACCGGGGACGGAGCCGCCGGAGCGCAGGGGCTCGACGTAGCGGGTCGCGGTGACCTCTCTCAGCGTGGTGCGCATGAGGTGAGCATAGTGACCGTGCGTGACAGCGTTGGAGTCGCCCGCGGGCGGGGGCCGGCCCGTCCGGCCGGTCGGGCGCGGCCGGACGGGCCCGCGGGAGGCTCCGGGCGGTCAGCCGACCCGCGCCGTGTCGGAGCGGGAACCCGCGGTGCCGTCCGCCGTGTACGGGACGACGGCGTACCAGACGGTGCCGGAGGGTGCGGAGGTGTCCGTCCAGGGCGTGGTGTTGTCCGTGGCGCAGCGGTCACACACCGTCTGCCAGGGGCCGTCGGCGCCGGCCGTGGAGCGCAGTACCGAGTAGGAGCCCGCGGTGGTGGCTCCTCGCCACGCGAGGATCACCTGCCCGGACGAGCGCCTGGCCGACGTGACGGCGGGGCGGCCCGGAGCGGGTACCGGCGGCTCCGCCCGGCCGGACATCCGGTGGTCGAGCGCCCTGATCGACTCGGCGGCCTGCCTCATGGCGGCGTCGTCACCGGGGAAGTGCAGGGTGAACCCGTCGTTGTGCTGGACGTAGCCGTGGTCGTCGGCGTGGGGGAAGAGTGACCAGAACAGCGCCCCGGTGACGTCCTGGTCCGAGGCGAAGGTGTCGTAGAGCGAGGAGTCGGCGGAGGTCCAGCCGTACTCGCCCGCCAGATAGACCTTGCCGTGGCCGGTGATGTCCGCCGCGTCCCGGGTGACGGCGGAGGCCGACGGAGGGTAGTAGTGGGCGTCCACGACGTCCACGTCGGAGGCCGAGTAGTCGGCCGAGTCCCAGGGGGCCGCGACCAGGTGGTCCGGGGAGATCTTCTTGAGGTGGGACGCGATGGTCTGCACCCAGCCGGCGTTCATGCCGGTCAGCTCGTTGCCGAGTTCGAAGGCCAGCACCGTGGGATCGTCCTTGTACGCGAGCCCCGTGTACGGGTTGACGTGGTCGAGCAGGTGGTCGATGTACCTCTCGAACGCGGAGACGGCGCGGCCGTCGGTGTAGAAGCCGTCCTCCGGCAGGCCGAGCCAGTCCGTGAAGTCGTGCCGGCCGCCGTGGTACCAGTGCCAGTTGTCGGTCAGGGGCACCACCAGGTGGAATCCCAGCTGTCCGGCACGGGCGACGGCGTAGTCGATGCTGTCGAACGCCGCGTCGTTGAAGTGGTCCAGCGACGGTTCGAGGCTGGCGGCGGTTCCGGTGGAGATGCCGAGCGTGTGGGAGCGGATCACGGTCACGCCCATCGCCTTGGCGGTCTCCAGGGCGTCGTCGACCCGGAATCGGGTCGGGTAGGCGATGCCGCCCACGTTCTCGTCCAGTCCGAGCCAGTAGATGTTGGCGCCGCTGAACCGGAAGTTCTGGCCGTCCAGCCGCAGGTGCGTACCGTCCCGGGTGACCCGGCCCGGCCGGTCGGTCGGCGTCGGGGTCGGGGTCGGTGTGGGGCTGGGGGTGGGGGTCGGCGTGGGAGTCGGGGTCGGGGTGGGGGTCGGTGACGGGGAGTTCCCGCCGTCGCAGGCGATGCCGTTGACGGTGAAGCCGGTCGGCGCGGAGTTGACGCCGGAGTAGGCGAAGTTCGCGCCGATCGTGTACGAGGCTCCGGGAGCGATGCTGGTCTGGTAACCCGGGGCGGTCACGGTCACCTTGGTGCCCGTCTGGCTCCACGTTCCGTTCCAGCCGTCGACGAGCTTCTGGTCACCCGAGTTCGTGTAGGCCAGCGTCCAGTTGGACAACGTTGTCGTACCCGTGTCCGTCAAGGTCACCCGCGCCGTGAACCCGCTGCCCCAGTCGTTGGCGTCGGTGAACGTCACGGCGCACGCGGCCGCCTCCGTGGCGGTCGCATGCGCCGCGAACGGCAGGCACGCGGCGGCGAGACCGGCCAGGGAGGCCATCACGCACACGCCGCGAGACCGCCAGGAACCGCGGGGGATTCTTGTGTTGTCCACGTACTCACTCCTCGTCAGGAAGCGGTGCAGGAGAGGGCGCCGACGTTCCGGTCGTCGCCGTTGAGCGTCATTCCCCAGCCGGTCGACGCGCCGGGGGCCAGGGAGCCGTTGTAGGCGACGTTGCGGACGGTCGTGGCGGGCCGGGAGGAGTCCACCGCCGCGTTCCACAGGTTCGACACGGACACCCCGTCCGGCAGGGTGTAGTGGACCGACCAGCCGGTGACGGGAGCCGGCCCGGTGTTGGTGACCGTGACATCGGCCTGGTAGCCGCCGTTCCACGCGTTGCTCACCGTCCACCGCGCCGTGCAGGAGGGGCCGCCGGACGGGCTCGGAGTGGGGGTGGGGGTGGGAGTGGGGGACGGCGTCGGAGTGCCGCCGGAGCCGTCGGAGGTGGTGTAGGAGACGGGCGTGTAGTCCGCGGGACAGCCCCCCGCGCAGCCCGACGGCAGCGCGAAGGTGTACGTGCGGCCGCCGCCCAGCCAGGCGTCCGAGGAGTCGCGGACGCGTACGGTGAACGTGCTGCCGGCGGTGGAAGTCGCGCCGACGATGTACGACTGCCCCATGTCGCTGTTCATCGTGGCGTCTTTCCACGTGCCGTTCGCCAGGTACTGCACGCCGTGGATGCCGGCGGGCAGGTGGGAGACGGCGATGGCGGGCCAGTACGGCTGGGCGCCCTTGAGGAAGCCGATGCGGATGTCGCCGCTGTAGCCGGGAGCCGGGACGAAGCTCCACGAGACGCGGCGGTTGTTCCAGTGGTCCGGGTACATGGTTCCCACTTCGCCGCCGCCGAGCCGGAAGCGGTTGAGCGAACCCGTCGCCAGGTCGAGGTGGTGGGGGTCGTCCCGGCACCACGCGTTGGGATCGGCGCAGCTGTCCGCGACGAGCATGGTCAGGGTCGCGCCGCTGTAGCGGTCGGCCACCCATGAGCCGTTGCGGCAGAACGGCTCGTTCGGAGCGCCGTCGTTGGTGCCGGTGCAGTAGTCGCCGATGGTGACCTTCACCCAGCGGCCGCAGTTCAGGCCGTTGTCGAAGGCGCCTTTGATCGACGCCCGCGTGTCCGGTACGGGGCGCGGATAGGACGACGAGTAGTCACCGGGGGTGTCGAACACGTTGAGCGCCACGAAGTCCTGGCTGTCCAGCTCGCCCTGCGGCAGGCCGCAGCCGCCGTAGGGCGTGCCGAGGCCGTCGAAGTGCGTGGCGTTGCCGACGACTTCCGCGGAGTCGGCGCTCGCCGCGCTCGGCGCCGTGGCGGTCAGGGCCGCCGGTACGACGCAGCACAGGGCGGCCAGGACGGTGGCGGTGCGCCGGCGGCGGCGGCGAGGGTGGGGGTGGGGTAAGGGGACGCGCTGCATGGGGGATCGACCTCCTCGGGGGAAGGTGAGCGACCGGACGGGAAAGGTGCGCGAGGCGGGCGTGGGACCGCTCCCACGAGCTGCCGCCCGACACCGTAGCGCGCTGCCGCGGGGTAAGGGAGCCCCGCGGCTTCGAAAATTTCGAGACGGTGGTCATCGCCCGCCGACTTGACCGGTATATCGGCTGTTCGCGCACGAAGCCGTGATCGACGGTGCCTCCTGCCAGCTACCACTAAACGGTTTAGCGGCGAGATCAGGCCGACCCGGACAGCGGGTTCCGCAAGGGCACATACCGGGCGGCGGCGCCGTCCGCCCCGGTCCAGCGCAGCAGGAGGTTCGTCTTGCCCGGCAGGGTGGGCGAGGCGAGCAGGGCGGGGATCTCGGGGAGCCGGTGGCGGGCCAGCTCGCGGCGGGCCGCGGGCCAGGGATCGAGGCCGGGGTGGTGCTCGGCGAGGGCGGCGGCGATCTCGGAGAGGTGGTTGACGACCAGGCAGTACACCAGCCGCTCCCAGCCGGCGGCGCGGGGGACGTCCGCGAGCAGCTTGGCGCCCTCGGCGTCCCGGAACAGCGCCTGGACGGGCGTGCCGGACGGGTCGACGGCGACGAGGGTGTTCTGCAGGTGGGCCTCCAGGACCAGCCCGTGGTCGTGGAAGGCGGTGAGGGCGGGCGGGACGACCTGCCGCAGGTACGCCTCCCACCACCGGTCCGGGTCGGCGGTGGCGGCCAGCGGGCTGCCCTCGAAACCCTCGGCGAGCCCGGCCGCGAGCAGTGGCGTGGCGCCGGGCAGGAGGTGGCCGCGCAGCCCGTCGCGGACCAGGACGGCCAGTTCCTCGAAGGCGAACGCGGCGGTGCGGTAGCCGCGGTCGCTCAGCCAGGCCGCGGGCGGGCCGAGCGCGGCGAAGGCCTGGCCGGCGGCCGTGTCGGTGCGGCGCAGCCGCCGCAGGTCGTGGCGCCACAGGCGGCGGATGTCGTTGGTGATGCGGACGTCGAGGCTGAACTTCAGGAACAGGTCGCGCCGGGGTTCGTAGAGCGTGCGGACGGCCGCCGTCGGCCAGGCGTCGAAGGCGGTGGTGCCGAGCCGCAGCAGCCGGCCGTCGGCGAAGGCGGGAGCGAGGTCGCGGGCGACGAGGTCGAGCTGCCAGGGGTGGGCGGGCAGCAGCCGGTAGCCGGGCGGGGCGCTGCCCAGGGCGTCCAGGGCGCGGGTGTCGCCCTCCTCGGCGACCTGGTCCTCGCGGACGCCCAGCAGCACCAGCGGGAAGTGCGCGTGGGCCTCCGGCGCGTACGGCAGCCAGGACGCGACCGGGCCGCCGCCGCGCGCCTTGGGGGCCGGGTGGTGGGGGTGGCCGGTGATCAGGGACTGCTCGGAGCGCAGGTACGGGTCCGCGGGCGCGGCCGCCCGGGCGCGGGCGGTGAGCAGCGCGGCGACCGCGTCGCGGCTGTCGGTCATCTCGGTGGGCAGGTCGCCGCCGGGCAGCCCGGTGCGCCGGCGCAGTTCCTCGGCGACCAGTTTGACCAGTTCGGGGTGGTCGAGGCGGTGCCAGGCGCCGGCGGTGAGCAGTTCGGGTGCGGCGGGCCGCCGGCCGGGGCGCACGCGCAGCAGGCGGCCGGTGCCGGGCAGCCGGTGGACCCCGCGCCCGCCGGGGCCGGGGAGGGGCTCGGCGACCTCCCGCAGCAGGCAGTTGAGCAGCGGGGCGGCCGCGTAGGCGTCGGCGCGGCGTCCGACGGCGTCGGTCTCGGTGTCGGTGTCGAGATCGGTGCCGGGGTCTGCGCAGGCGTCGGCGGGGGGCTTGGGGTCCACGCGATCCATTCGTTCTTCGTCAAAGGGACCGGACGCGATCAGTATGTCTGTCGTGACGCCTTGTCCGCCGTCACACCCGTCGTCACCGGCCACGCCGGCCCGTGCCGCGGCCCGTGCCGTCCGGACCCGAGGAGCCCACCGTGTCCCACCTGTCCCCCGCCGAGGCCGAGCTCGCCGAGGAGCTGGCCGTCGTCCGGCCCGCTCTGCTGCCCGGGTACCGCGCGGAGCTGGCGGGCGCCCGCGCGGCGGTGCTGACCCGGCTGTGGCGGGCGCTCGTCCACGAACCGCTGCCGTGGATCACCGGCAGGGTCCGGGGGGCGTACGGCGTCGCCCTGCGGCTGGCCGACGGCCGGACGCTGCACGGCCCGCACGTGGATCCGTACGCGACCGGCGCCCCTGTGACCGCCGTCCGGCTGGACCGCGAGCGCCACGACGACCCGGCGCGGCTGACGAACGCGCTGGCGGTGCCGCACGCGGCGGGCTTCGCGGTGGAACTCGGGCACAGTGCCGCTTCGTTGGCGCTGTCCCGGGCCGGCGCTGATCACCGCCGGGAGTGGCCCGTGGGGGTCCCCCCGGCCGAAGGCTGGGGGAAGGACTGGGAGTGGGAGCAGCGGGTGGCCGACGGGCACCCGTTCCACCCCAACTGCCGTTCGCGCCCCGGTTTCTCGGCCGCCGACCAGCTGGCGTACGGTCCGGAGCACCGGCCGGTGGTGGAGCTGGGCACGGTCGCCGTGCCGGCCGCGGAGTGCCTGGTCCGCGGTGACTGGCCGGCGGAACTGCGCGCGCCGGGGCGGGTGCTGGTGCCGGTGCACCCCTGGCAGGCGGCCCATGTGCTCAAGCGGTCCGCCGACCCCTGGCGCCGGGCGCACCCGCTGATGTCCCTGCGCACCCTCGCCCTGCCCGGCGGGCCGCACGTGAAGACGGCGCTGAGCGCCCGGCTGACCTCCTCGGTGCGGGACATCTCCGCGTACTCCGTCGAGATGTCGGCGGCGCTGACGTCGCTCGCCGTGGACCTGGCCAAGCGCACGGACGGCCTGCTGCACGTCACCCGCACGCTGGGCGCGGTCACCGCCCACTCGCCCGATCTGGCGGCGCTGCTGCGGGAGTCGCCTCAGGTGTACGCCGGACCGGGGGAACGCGTCCTGCCGGTGGCCGCGCTCCCCGCCACCGGGCTGCCCGGCTCCGGTGACTGGCTGACCACGTTCACCCGGCTGGCGCTCACGGCCGGGCTGCGCCTGCTGGACCTGGGCGTGGCCCTGGAGGCCCACGGGCAGAACCTGCTGGTGGTGCTCGCCGCCGACGGCAGCCCGCGCCGCCTCGTCTACCGCGACCTCGCCGACGTGCGGGTCAGTCCCGCCCGGCTGGCCCGGCACGGCGTCGCCGTGCCCGCCCTGACCGGCCGGCTGGTGACGGACGACCCGGGGGTCCTGCGCCGCAAGCTGTTCGGCTCCCTGGTGGCCGGCGCCCTCGCCGCCACGGCGGGCTCGGGGCCGGCCCTGGGCGCGGCGATGCGGGCCGCGCTGCCGGATCTGCCCCGCACCCCGGACCTCGCGGCCCTGTGCGAAGGCCCGGTGCCCGCCAAGGCGTTGACGCTGATGAGGCTGTCCCCGGACACCCCCGGCGACCAGTGGACGGCCCTGCCCAACCCGCTCGTTTTGGAGCCCGGTGCGGTAGATCAATAGGATCCGCCGATGATCAGAAGACAACGGCTGGCGGCGGGCGTCTGCGCCCTGCTCGCCGCCCTGGCGGCCGGGATCGCGTTCCCCGGCGGAGCCGTCGCCGACGAGACCGAGCAGGCGGCCCCGAAGGTCGAACTCGTGCTGGACGTCAGCGGTTCCATGCGTACACGGGACATCGACGGCGGCTCCCGGATGGCCGCGGCGAAGCAGGCGTTCAACGAGGTGCTCGACGCCACCCCCGAGGAGGTGCGGCTCGGCATCCGCACCCTCGGCGCCAACTACCGCGGCAACGACCGCAAGGAGGGCTGCAAGGACACCGCGCAGCTGTACCCGGTCGGCCCGCTGGACCGGACCGAGGCGAAGACCGCGGTCGCCACGCTGGCCCCGACCGGCTGGACGCCGATCGGCCCGGCGCTGCTGAAGGCGGCGGACGACCTGAACGGCGGCGACGGCACCCGCCGGATCGTCCTGATCAGCGACGGCGAGGACACCTGCCAGCCGCTCGACCCGTGCGAGGTGGCCCGCGAGATAGCCGCCAAGGGCATCGGGCTGACCATCGACACGCTCGGCCTGGTCCCCGACGCCAAGACCCGCGACCAGCTGAGCTGCATCGCGGACGCCACCGGCGGCACCTACACCGACGTGCGGCACAAAGAGGAACTGAGCGACCGCGTCGGGCAGTTGGTGGACCGGGCGGCCGATCCGGTGGTCACGCCGGTGGCCACCGAGGGCGCGGCCGAGTGCGCGAAGGCGCCGTCGCTGAAGTCCGGGCTGTACACCGACCGTGAGGAGTTCGGGCAGCAGCGCTGGTACAAGGTCGACGTCGACCCCGGCAAGGAGCTGCGGGCCTCGGTGAGCGTGGCCGACGACCGTGCGGTGAACCCGGACTACGGGGTGCTCCTGCGGGCGGTGACCCTGCACGGACGGGAGATCGTGCGCGGTGAGGCCGCCGGCACGGGCCGTACGGACGTGATCTCGACCGGGCTGCGCTATCCGAAGCCGGAGAGCGACGACGACAACGCGCCCGCGGAGACCGTGTGTCTGCAGGTCACCAACTCCTTCTCGGCGGCGGCCGGGGTGAAGACCACGCCGGGTCTGCCGCTGGAGCTGACGGTGGACGTGGTGGACGGTCCCTCGGGCCACCACGACGTGGCCGCCTTCGGCCTCGGCCGTGGCTGGTGGCTGCTGGGTGCGCTGGTGCTGACCGGCTTCGTGGCGGGTCTGCTGTGGGGCTGGCTGTCGCGCTGGCGGGTCGCGGTCTGGAGGACCAACTGATGCGTATCACTCGTGTGTTCGGTGCCGCGCTGCTGGCGCTCGGGCTCGCGGCCGGACCGGCCGCCGCCGACTCCTCTCCCTCGCCGAGCGCCTCCGCGGACGACTCGGCACCCACCCGGGCCGGCACCTCCTTCCGCACGGCGGCGGAGGTCCGGCAGGGACAGCAGGCCACCGCGTCCGCCTCCACCGGTGACTACCTGTACTGGTCGTTCCCGGCGGACGTCGGGCAGCGCCCCACCGTCGAGGCGACGGTGAAGCTGCCCGCCGCGCACGGGGCGCAGACCTGGCAGATCGACGTGTACGACGGGCTGCGGCGCCGGCAGGCCTGCCAGTACGGCGCGGCGACCCGTACCGCCGGGCAGGGCGCGTCGACCGTCGACCTGGCGTGTGTGCTGCGGACCGTGCGCGGCTGGTCGGAGCCGTGGGGCAACGACCCGCTGCCCGGCACGTACTACGTGCGGCTGACGGCCCTGGACCTCGGCTCCGCCGACCTCGGCAAGCCGGTCGGCGCCGAGGTACGCGTCGACTCCAAGGACATCGGCGGCGCCGCGGCGGCGGACGGTTCGCTGGGCAAGCCGCTGGTCCCCGGGATCGCCGTCAAGTCCGAGTCGGACGGCGGTGGTTCGAGGACGGCGGTGCTGTCCAGCTTCGGCTCGGACGACGGCTGGTCCTCCGGCTGGTGGTCCGACCGCTGGGTGTGGACCGCGATCGGCGGCGTGCTGGCCGCGCTGGCGGGCATCGGCGGGTACGCGCTGACGCGTGGCGCGGGGCGCCCGTCCCGGGTGCCGCCGAACGTGTGAGATCCCGTCTCCGTGTCCGGAAGGCCCGCCCGTGTGGCGGGCCTTCTGCCGTCTCACCCCTCCCGCAGGGTCTTGGCGAGGGCGCCCTCGCCCGTGACGGTGACCCGTCCGGCCCGCACGGCCGCGAGCAGGTCCGTCTCCCCCCGGGCGAGCGCCTCGCAGGTCCCGGCGTCCAGGACGAGCCGGGCGTCGGCCTCGCCGGGCGCGGGACCGTCGCCGTACACCGGGCCGTCCTGCGCACCGGCTCGCAGGTGGAAGACCCCTTCCTCCAGCCGGACCTCGACCAGCCCCTCGCCGTCCAGGGCCCGCAGCAGGGGCAGCGCGAACCAGTGCGCGCGCACGGCGTCGGTCGGCCGCCGCTCACCGAGCTCGTCCTCGCCCCACCGCCCGAGCGCCTGCAGCACGGGCAGCAACCGGCTTCCGCGCCCGGTGAGTTCGTACACGGAGGCCGCGCCCGGGAGCGGCAGCCGCCGCCGGGTGGCGAGACCGTCGCGTTCCATGTCCTTCAGCCGTGAGGCGAGTACGTCCGTGCTCACGCCGGGCAGGTCCGCGTGCAGGTCGGTGTAGCGGCGCGGGCCGGCCAGCAGCTCCCGGACGATCAGCAGGGTCCAGCGGTCCCCGACGGCGTCGAGCGCGCGGGCGACGGAGCAGTACTGGTCGTAGCTTCGGCGAGGTGACATGCGGCGCAGTCTAGACGGGTTGTTGGACTTTCCAAGCTCGCACTTGGTAAAACCAAGCAACACGAGTTCCCGGAGGGGCGCATGGAGTTCCGGCAGTCGAACAAGCTCAGCGAGGTCTGTTACGAGATCCGCGGCCCGGTGATCGAGCACGCCAACGCGCTGGAGGAGGCGGGCCACAGCGTGCTGCGCCTGAACACCGGCAACCCGGCGCTGTTCGGCTTCGAGGCGCCCGAGGAGATCCTCCAGGACATGATCCGGATGCTGCCGCAGGCGCACGGCTACACGGACTCCCGCGGCATCCTCTCCGCCCGCCGGGCGGTGGCCCAGCGCTACCAGACGCTGGGCCTGGAGGTGGGGGTGGACGACGTCTTCCTCGGCAACGGCGTCTCGGAGCTGGTCTCCATGGCCGTGACCGCGCTGGTGGAGGACGGCGACGAGATCCTCATCCCCGCGCCGGACTTCCCGCTCTGGACGGCCGTCACGACCCTGGCGGGCGGCAAGGCGGTCCACTACCTGTGCGACGAGCAGGCCGACTGGACGCCGGACCTGGCCGACATGGCGTCGAAGATCACGGACCGCACCAAGGCGGTGGTGATCATCAACCCGAACAACCCCACCGGCGCCGTCTACCCGAAGGAGATCCTGGAGGGCATCCTCGACCTGGCCCGCCGGCACGGCCTGATGGTCTTCGCCGACGAGATCTACGACCAGATCCTGTACGACGACGCCGTCCACCACTCGACCGCGGCCCTCGCCCCCGACCTGGTCGTGCTCACCTTCTGCGGCCTGTCCAAGACCTACCGGGTGGCGGGCTTCCGCTCCGGCTGGCTGGTGGTGACGGGACCGAGGCAGCACGCCAAGGACTACCTGGAGGGCCTGACCATGCTGGCCTCCATGCGCCTGTGCGCCAACGCGCCCGCGCAGTACGCCATCCAGGCGGCGCTCGGCGGCCGCCAGTCCATCGGCGACCTCACGGCCCCCGGCGGCCGGCTGCACGAACAGCGGAACGTGGCCTGGGAACGGCTGAACGAGATCCCCGGGGTGTCCTGCGTGAAGCCCAAGGGGGCGCTGTACGCCTTCCCGCGCCTGGACCCCGCGGTCCACCGGATCCACGACGACGAGAGGTTCGTCCTGGACCTGCTCCTGCGGGAGAAGATCCAGGTCGTCCAGGGCACCGGCTTCAACTGGCCCTCCCCGGACCACTTCCGCATCCTCACCCTCCCGCACGCGGACGACCTCGAAGCGGCGATCGGCCGCATCGGCCGCTTCCTGAGCGGGTACCGGCAGTAGCCCCGCTCCCGGGCGGCGGCCGACGGCGGCCGGACGGTGCGGCGCACCGGGCGCGCAGCGCCGTCCGGCCGTGTCCCGCAGCGGGCCCCGGGAGCGGCCGCCTGTCAGGGCCGGGCGGGGCCGCGACCGCTCCTACGCACCGCTCTCCTTCGCGCCGGAGCACCCTCCCGGATCGCCCGGCCCGGAGCGCTCGGGCGGTGCGAGCGCGTAGCCGGCGAGGAGGCCGGCCACGCCCAGGAGGCAGTCCAGGTAGAGCGCCGTGGACTGCCCGGCGCCGTTGATCCCCATGATCAGAACGATCCCGGTCACGAGCACGGCAAGAAATGTCACGTAATGGCGGCGGAGTGACACCCTGAGGTCGATCGGCACGTTTCCTCCCCTTCCTCGTTCGTCCCCGGCTGGGATGTCGGCCATTCGAGCAGTCGCCGCTGCGCCGGGTCCAGGGATTCCGGTGGACTCCGGTGTTCTGCGAAGCGCCGACGGTCTTGGGGGCCTCTTCGACGGAATTCGGCGAAGTTCGCCGAACTTCGGCGCGGGCGGTGGGACGATCCCGGTCATCCGGCCCGAGCGAGTCGGTTGGGGGAAACCATGGAGGACGATCCGCGCGGGGTACCGGACCCCGTGCTGCGGTTCGCGGCGGAACTGCGCGGGCTGCGCATCACCGCGGGCAACCCGCAGGTGAAGACGATCGCAGCGGAGGCCAAGTGCAGCGCCTCGACGGTCTCCGAGGCTCTGAACGGGCGCCGCCTGCCCGGCGAGACGCTCACCCGCCGCCTGGTCGCCGCGTTGGGCGGGGACTGGAACCACTGGCGGGCGCTGTGGCGCGAGGCCAGGACGGAGCTGGACACGCTGAAGCGGAAGGGCCCTTCGGCGCAGGTTGAGGCGTCGCGGGCGGACATGGTGTCCTATCCGGACGCGTCCTCCTTCTACCGGGCCTGCACGGCCCGGATCCGGGCGGCGCGCCGCGAGATCCGGCTCACCTACGTCCGGCTCCACCCGCCGGACCACTGGGTCGCCGACGAGGTGATCGCGTACTACGGCACGGTGCTGCAATGGGCCAGGGAGCACTCCGGCGAGGGCGGCAGCGTCCGCCGCATCATCGGCGTTCCGGAGCGCGACGGCCTGCCTCGGGCGGCCTACCTGCGGTGGCTGCGCGAGCACCAGGCGGAGGTCGGCGACCTGTACGCCTACGAGGCGCGCGTCATGCCCTGGACCGCCGCATGCGCCTGGCACAACGCCGGACTGGTGGACGACTCCGTCACCTTCCTGTCCTTCTCCGGTGCCGGCCGTCAGCAGCTGAAGGGGTTCAGCGTAGAGGGGGCGGCTTTCCAGGCGTACTTCGCGGAGAGCTTCGACCGCGCGTGGGGCGCGCTGGAGTCGCTGGAGGCCTACGTGGCGCGCCACAGCGGTTAGCGCGCGGGCGCGGCGCCGGCGGCCCGTCGCGCCCCGGCACGACGACGTCGGACCCCGGCGCGGCGACGGGGAATGCCCGGCGCCGCCCGCTGGTTCCTGATCTGCGTACGTGATCTCCCCGGGGCACGGCCGTGCGGCCGGGTCCGGTCCGCGGGTCACGGCGGCGGTGTGACAGGGTGCTCGCGAGCACAGGCAGGAAAGGCGCGACGTGGGTGATCTCCTTCTCGTCCGGCACGGGGAGACCGAGTGGTCCCGTTCAGGACGGCACACCGGCTGGACGGACGTCCCGCTGACCGAGCACGGCCGGGAGGAGGCGCGGCGGCTGGTGCCGTTCATCCGTTCCCACCGGATCGGCGCGGCGTTCGTCAGCCCGCTCCAGCGGGCCCGGGAGACGGCCCAGCTCATCGGCATCGACCATGGCGACGCCCGGATCGACGCGGACCTGCGTGAGTGGGACTACGGCGGCTACGAGGGCGTCACGACCGTCGAGATCCAGCGCACCCGGCCCGGCTGGTTCCTGTTCACCGACGGGGTCGCGCCCGGCCCGCCGGAGCACCCCGGGGAGAATCCCGAGGAGGTCGGTGAGCGCGCCGACCGCGTGCTCGCCAAGGCGGACGCGGCGCTGTGCAACATCGAGGGCTCCGTCGTCCTGGTGGCGCACGGCCACTTCCTGCGGGTGCTGACGGCCCGGTACCTCGGTCTGGCGCCGTCGGACGGCGCGCTGTTCCAGCTGGCGACGGGCACGGTGGGCCGGCTGGGCACGGAGCACGGCCGGCCCGTGATCGCCGGCTGGAACCTCAAGCCCGGCGGCCCCGCCTGACCGGGCCGGGACGCCACGTCCGCCTCGGGCCCGTCCGGCGGACCATGCCGCAGAACGCCGGGCTCGGCACGTGCAGCCGGGCCGGGAAGGCGCCGTGGCCCTCCTCCCACTCGGCCGCCCGGCGGACCCCGGTTGTCGGACCCCGGTCGTAGGCTGCCCGTACGCCGGGCAGGCTGTTCACCGGAGGACGGGAGGAATGCGCCGTGGCACGACCGCCGACCGCCGCGCAGCGCCGGGTCGTCGAGGCCGCCGACCCGGTGACCGGACGACTCCGCGGCACCGAGGCCCAGCTCGCGGCTCTGGTGCGGCGCGGTCTCGCCTTCCGGCACCCCCGCCCCCCGCACGACCACTTCCTGACTCCGGCCGGGCACCGCTTGCGGGAGGCCGCGGCGCAGGCGCCCCCGCCCGCGCGGACTCCCGCGACCGCGCCACCGCCACCGGAACCGGCCGCGGGCACCGGCGTGTTCGCCGCCCGCGTCGGCGGCGAGGAGGAGCCCGCCGACGCGGGTCCCGCCCGGGCCCGTGAGGTGCACAGCGCCTGGCAGGGGCTGCTGGAGTTGCGCCGGATGACGGATCCGCACGGCGCCACCGACCGGCCGTGCGCCTGGGAGCGGTCGCACCTGGTGCGGGCCGCGGCCCTCGCGCTGGAGGCGGACGGGCACCGTCCAGCGGGTGCGGACGGCGACGGCTACCGGGTGCGGGCCACGCCGCAGCCGGAGGCGGTCGCCGTGTACGGGCCGGACGGCGCGGTGCTGCGGGCCTGCGCGGCCACGCTGGAGCGGGCCGGATGGCAGGCCGGCGAGTACACCGAGCCCCGGACCGGGCGGCGGTACGTCCTGGCCTCCCCGCGCCGCGTGTGACGCGCGTGCGAGGATCGGTGGGTCCGGCCTCCGGCGGGAGCCAGTGCGAGAGGGGAAGCAGTGAGCGAGCCGAGTGAACTTTTTTCCGTGCGCGTGACCGTCCGCGGATACGAGACCGACGTGCAGGGCCACCTCAACCAGGCGGTGTACCTGAACTACGCGGAGCACGCCCGCTGGTCGCTGCTGCAGGCCGCCGGGGTGAGCCAGCAGCGGCTGGCCGGCGCCGGCGTGGGCCCGGTGGCGCTGGAGACGACCATCCGCCACCACCGCGAGCTGCTCGCCGGTGACGAGGTCGACGTGAGCTGCGAGTTCGAGTGGAGCGGCGGCCGGACCTTCCGTATCCGCCAGGAGATCCGCAAGACCGACGGCACCCTCGCGGCGGAGGTCAGCGCGGTGGGCGGCATGATGGACCTGAAGGAGCGCCGGCTGGTCGCCGCGCCCCAGGAGGTCTTCAAGGAGCTGACGACGGACCTCGGCCTGTTCGGGCTGTAGCTGGAGACCCGGCGGGGAATCCCGGGTGCGGTCGGCGCCCGCCGCTGCCATGCTGCCGTTCCATGTCCGCACGACGTGTCAGGCCGAGCCGCTGCATCTCCGTCGACATCGAGGCCGACGGCCCGATCCCCGGCCCGTACTCCATGCTGAGCATCGGCGCCGCCGTGGCCGGCACCCAGGACGCCGACGGCTTCACCCCGGCGGACCCGGAACAGCTGACCTTCTACCGCGAACTGCGGCCCATCTCCGACGCGTATCTCCCGGAGGCGCTGGCGGTCAGCGGCCTGGACCGGGACCGGCTCGGCGTCGAGGGCGCCGAACCGGCCGTCGCCCTCGCCGAGTTCAGCGCCTGGGTCCGTGAGGTGAGCGCGGGCGCCCAGCCGGTGATGTGCGGCTACCCGGCGTCGTACGACTGGACGTTCCTGTACTGGTACCTGATCCGCTTCACCGGCGAGAGCCCCTTCGGGCACTCGGGGTGCCTGGACATGAAGACCCTGTACGCCACCAAGGCGGGGCTGCCCCTGCGGGCGGTGGCGAAGGGCTCGATGCCCGGGCACCTGCTGTCCCGGCGCCGCCATACGCACCACGCGCTGGACGACGCCGTCGAACAGGCCGAGCTGCTGGCCAACCTCATGGCGTGGCCGGGGCCAGTTCCTCGCCCGGCTCCATCGGGTGGGTGACCTCCGCGGCCTCGCGGCCTCCGCCGAGGTGGTTGAAGACGATGTTCAGCAGGACCGCGGTGACGCAGCCCGTGGAGATGCCGGAGTCCAGGACGATCCGCGCGGTGTCCGGGAACGCGTGGTAGAAGCCCGGGGCCGTGATCGGGATGATGCCGACGGCGAGGGACACGGCCACGATCAGCACGTTGTTGTCCTTCTCCAGGCCGGCCCGGACCAGGGTCTGCACGCCGCTCGCGGCGACCGAGCCGAACAGGACGACACCGGCGCCGCCGAGGACCGGGCGCGGTACGACGGCGATGAGCGAGGCGGCCATCGGGCACAGCCCCATCAGGACCAGGAAGCCACCGCCGGCGGCGACGACGAACCGGCTGCGGATCCTCGTCATCGCGACCAGGCCGATGTTCTGCGCGAAGGCGCTGCACATGAAGCCGTTGAACAGCGGGCTGAGCGCCGAGCCGAGGGTGTCGGCGCGCAGGCCGGCCGCGATCGTCCGCTCGTCCGAGGGGCGTTCGACGATCTCGCCGAGGGCCAGCATGTCGGCGGTCGACTCGGTCATCGACACCACCATCACCACGCACATCGACAGGATGGCGGCGATGTGGAACTGCGGGACGCCGAAGTGGAACGGCGTCGGAAAGCCCACCACGTCCGCCCTGGTGACCGCGCCGAAGTCCGTGACGCCGAACGGGATCGCGACGAGCGTGCCGGCGACCAGGCCGAGGAGCACCGCGATCTGCTTGGCGAAGCCGCGGGTGAAGCGGCGCAGCAGCAGCACGATCAGCAGGGTGATGCCGGCGAGGGCCAGGTTCGTCGGCGAGCCGTAGTCGTGCGCGGCCGGGTTCGGGCCCTGGGCCCAGTTGAAGGCGACCGGCAGGAGCGAGACGCCGATCAGGGTGATGACCGTGCCGGTGACGACGGGCGGGAAGAAGCGGATCGCCTTGCAGAACACGGGGGCGAACAGGAAGCCGAGGAGTCCGGCCACGATCACCGCGCCGAAGATGACCGGCAGCGCGTCCGCCTTGTCCTTGGTGGAGGCGACGATCGCGGTCATCGGGGCGACACCGGCGAAGGTGACGCCGTTGACGAACGGCAGCCGGGCGCCGATCTTCCAGATCCCGAGGGTCTGCAGGAAGGTCGCGAGGCCGGCCGTGAAGAGGCAGGCTCCGGTGAGGAAGGTGAGGTCGGTGCCGGACAGGCCTACGGCCGCGCCGACGATCAGGGGCGGGGCGACGACCCCCGCGTACATCGCGGCCACGTGCTGCAGGCCGCTGGTCGCCATCTTCAGGGCGGGGAGCTTCTTGTCCACGGGATGGACGGGCGGGGCGGGGTGGACGGACTGCTCGTCGGCGTCGGCGGGGTGAGCGGACACGGCGGCTCCTCCGGTCGGTGGGACACGTCGGCTGTGACGTGGGTTCAAGGAGGTGGTGCGTGTGGGCATGGGGGCACCTCCCGCTCGAGCGAAGTCGAGAGTGGGGGAGGGACCGGGGACCCGGGAGGGTCCGGGCGGACGGTGACCGTTCCGGGGCGCGCGCCTTCACGCGCGCCCCGGAGGCGGCCGCCGTGGACCCCGCTCGGGTCCACGGCCGCCGACCGGGAGCCGTCCCTCCCGGCCGGAGTCCGGTGCCGGCTCAGCTCTGCGCGGTGATCCGCGCGAGGCGCTGGGCCTCTTCCCGCGTGGAGCGGGCGACGGCGTCCTCGTCGACGGTGAGCAGGCGGCCGTCCTCGACGATCTGCCGGCCGTTCACGAAGGACGCGGTGACCGGGGCGGCCGCGCCGAGGACCAGCGCGGCCACCGGGTCGGCGATGGAGGCGTGGGCGAGGGTGTCCAGCCTCCACAGCACCAGGTCGGCCAGCTTGCCCGCCTCCAGCGAACCGGTCTCGGCGGCGCGGCCGAGCACCTGGGCGCCGCCGTAGGTGCCGAGCCGCAGGGCCTGCCGGGCGGTCAGCGCGGCCTCCTTGTGTGCGCCGAGCCGGTTGATCAGCAGGGCGTTGCGCAGCTCGGTGTGGAGTTCGCCGGACTCGTTGGAGGCGGTGCCGTCGACGCCCAGGCCCACGGGCACGCCGGCGGCGAGCATGTCCGGCACCCGGGCGATGCCGGCCGCCAGCCGGGCGTTGGACGACGGGCAGTGCGCGACACCGGTCCTCGTCCGGGCGAAGGCGGCGATGTCGGAGTCGTTCATGTGGACGCAGTGCGCCATCCACACGTCCTCGCCGAGCCAGCCGGTGGACTCGAAGTAGTCGGTCGGGCCCATGCCGAACAGCTCGTGGCAGAACTTCTCCTCCTCCACGGTCTCCGAGCCGTGGGTGTGCAGCCGTACCCCGAGCCGGCGGGCCAGTTCGGCGCCCTCCCTGAGCAGTTCGGTGGAGACGGAGAACGGGGAGCAGGGGGCGACGGCGACCTGGGTCATCGCGTCGAAGGAGGCGTCGTGGTGCTCCCGGACGGTGGCCTCGGTGGCGGCGAGCGCGTCCTCGAGGGTCTCGACGGCGAAGTCCGGGGGCAGGCCGCCGTCCTTCTCGCCGCGGTCCATGGAGCCGCGGGCCAGGGTGAAGCGGACGCCCGTCTCGCGGGCGGCGCGGATGATCGCGCCGGACAGGTCGCCGGAGCCCCGGGGGAAGACGTAGTGGTGGTCCATGGCGGTGGTGACGCCGCCGCGGGCCATCATCGCGAGCGAGCCCTGGGCCGCCGCGTACACCATCGGCTCGTCGATGCGCGCCCACGTCGGGTACAGCGCGACGAGCCAGTCGAAGAGGTTGTGGTCCGTGGCCAGGCCCCGGGTGATCCACTGGTAGAAGTGGTGGTGGGTGTTGACCAGGCCGGGGGTCACCAGGTGCCCGGTGGCGTCGATGCGGCGCACGACGTTCTCCAGGCCCTCGGGGGCCCTGCCCGCGCCGACCGCCTCGATCCGGTTGCCGGCGAGGACGACGTACCCGCGGGCGTACTCGGTGCCGCCGGCGTCGACGGTCGCGATCGCACCGTTCTCGATGACGATGCGCTGGGCTGCTGCCATGATGCGTCCTTTTCGCTCAGTGGACTCGAACGGGTGGGCACGGCAGGACCCTGGAAGCTTTGAGTGCCGTGACCGGAGGATCGGGTGGAGCGGGTTCCCCGGTCACGGGTGCCGAGAGGGGGATGTCAGAGGTTGGTGAGGTCCACCGGGATCTTCGGCTCGCAGCCGTCCCGCAGGACGGTCCCCTCGATCAAGCCGTAGGGCCGGTCGGCGGCGAAGTAGACCTCGTTGTCGTTCTTGAGCCCGAAGGGCTCCAGGTCCACCAGGAAGTGGTGGCTGTTCGGCAGCGAGAACCGGACCTCGTCGATCTCGCTGCGGTTGTTGATGACGCGCGCGCCCATCTGGTACAGCGTCTGCTGCAGGGAGAGGGAGTACGTCTCGGCGAAGGCCTGCAGCATGTGCTTCCTCACCTGCTCGTAGGACTTCTCCCAGTTCGGCATCTTCTGCTCGTCGCCGGTCCAGTTGAAGCGCCAGCGGCCGGATACCGAGGTCGCCAGGATCCGGTCGTACGCCTCCTGGAGCGTCGTGTACCTGTCCTTGACGTAGCCCCAGAACTCGGAGTTGGTCGAGTTCATCACCGTCAGGTCCTTCAGACCCGAGATCACCTCCCAGGACGAGCCGTCGTAGGTGATCTGGGTGAGCCGGGTCTCCTGGCCCTTGCGCACGAACGAGTGCTTGACCTCGTCCGCGCCGATGAACCGGGAGTTGGCGTCGGAGGTCTCGATCCGCTCCCAGGCGTACTCCTCGATGCGGATCCGGGCGCGGTGGATCGGCTCCTGCGAGGTGACGAAGTGCCGGGCGAGGTGGATGCCGAACTGCTCGGCGGACTCGATGCCGTGCTCCTTGGCGAACGCGAACACCGTGTTCTTGGTGGTGTCGGTCGGCAGGACGTTGGCGTTGGAGCCGGAGTAGTGGACCTCCTCCATGTCGCCGCTCAGGGCGACGGAGACGTTGAGGTCCTTGATGTGGTGGGTGGCGCCGTCCCGCGTGATCTTGACGACTCGGTTCTCGGCCTTGCCGTACTGGTTCTGTCCCAGGATGGTGGGCATGAGCTAGCTCCCTCGGTAAACGGAGTAGCCGAACGGGTTGAGCAGCAGCGGTACGTGGTAGTGCTCGCCCGGTACGACGGCGAACGTGATCGCCACCTCCGGGAAGAACACGCCCGGTCCGCTGTCCCGATGCGCGGGGGCGTCCTGCTGCGAGTCGGCTTGCTTCTTCGCAGTGTTTCCTTCGAAGTACGCCTCGACGGCGAAGTCGAGCCGTACGTGGGTGATCCCCTCCGGCAGCGCCGGCAGGTCCTTGCACCGGCCGTCGGCGTCGGTCGCCGAGCCGCCGAGCGCCTGCCACCGCGCGTCCCGGCCGGCGCGGGCCGAGAGGTGGACGGCGACGCCCTCGGCGGGGCGTCCGGCGGAGGTGTCCAGGATGTGCGTGGACACGGAGGCGGTGGTGCTGGTGCTCATGGTGTCAGGCGTCCTCTTCGACGAGTCGGGCCAGGCGGATGCGGTTGATCTTCCCCAGCTCGGTGCGGACGATCTCCCGCTCCCGCTCCGGCGCGTTGCCGAGCCGCTCCCTCAGCGCGTCGCGCATCTGCTCGCCGGTCCTGCCGGTGGCGCAGATCAGGAACACGTGGCCGAACCTGTCCTGGTAGGCGAGGTTGAGTTCGAGCATCTCGGCCTTGAGCTCCTCGGAGGCGCCGGCCATGCCGCGCTGTTCGCGGGCGGAGGCCGGGTCGCCCGGTTCGGGGCGGCCGATCGGCGGATGGCCGGCCATCGCCTCCGCCAGGTCGGCTTGGGTCAGCTCGGCCATGGCGGCGTCGCTCGCGGCGTACAGGTCGTCGGGGGTGGCGTAGGGCCGGGCGGCGAGCACGTGCCGGGCCCACTCGGTGGAGGCGCACGCCTCGTGGAGGGCGGCGAGGGCCGCCTGCTCCGCCAGGTCGTTGAACCGGGCCAGGCCCGGGGGCGTGGAAGTCGACGTCACGGGAGCCTCCGTGGCCGCCAGGCGGCCGTCGTGCTGAACGGGCTGCCCAGTAGCTAACGCCCTCGGAAACACGGCGTCAACACTTTGTTGAAAATTCCGGGTTACATCCCGGGCGGCCCTCAGCCCTGCTTCTCGCGGTTGAGGTAGTTGTAGACGGTGAAGCGGCTGACGCCGAGCGCGCCCGCCACCGTCTCCACGCCGTGCCGGACGGAGAAGGCGCCCCGCGCCTCCAGCACGCGCACGACCTCCTGCTTGGCCTTGCGGTCCAGGTCGGCGAGGGGCATGCCCTTGCGGCGCTCCATCGCGGCGAGGATGTGGTCCAGGGAGTCGGCGAGCTGCGGCAGGCGCACGGCGACCACGTCGGCGCCCTCCCAGGTGAGCACGACGTCGTCGGGGCCGGCCTCGTCGGGCGGCAGCAGGTCCCCGCCCATGGCGTCGACCAGCGGCTTCACGGCCGCGATGAAGGACTCGTCCCCGGCACCGGTCACTTCCCGTCCTCCCCCACCACGTTGACCTGCAGCGAGATCCGGGTGGCACCGGCCTGGAGGGACGTGCGCAGCAGCGCGTCCACGGCCGTCAGCACGCGGTCCGCACTCCCTTCGGCCGTGTTGCCGAACGGGCCGACGTCCACGGCGTCCAGCTCGGCCGCCTCGATGACCTCGCGGGCCGCCACGGCGTGCGCGGGCGCCTCCTCCAGGTCGAAGGGCTCGGTCGTGAACTCCACTCTCAATCGCACGGCCTCAACCTAACCCGCGGCGACGGCCGCTGGGCAGGTCCGGCCGCGGACCGGCGGACGACCCCCTTGACAAGCGGCGAACCCCGCAGGCAATCTTCCGTTAAGCAGAAACAAACTTCCACATTATGGAATTGAAGGAAGGGAGCGCCGCCCCCGTGGGATTCGCAGACCAGCGCTTCAACGTCAACCTGTCGATCCTCTTCACGGAACTCCCGCTTCTGGAGCGCCCCGCGGCCGCCGCCGCGGCGGGCTTCACCGCGGTCGAGCTGTGGTGGCCCTGGGTCGACTCCCCCGCCCCCGGGCGGTCCGCGCTCGACGCCCTGAAGAAGGCGATCGAGGACGCGGGCGTGCGCCTCACGGGACTGAACTTCTACGCCGGGCAGCTGCCGGGCCCCGACCGCGGCGCCCTGTCGGTCCCCGGCGCGGAGTCGGACAGGTTCCGCGCCAACGTCGACGCGGCGGCCGGTTTCGCGCAGTCGCTGGGCTGCACGGCGCTCAACGCGCTGTACGGCAACCGCGTCGAGGGCGCCGACCCGGCCGAGCAGGACGCGCTGGCCCTGGAGAACCTGGTCCTCGCGGCCCGCGCGGCCGACCGCATCGGCGCGACTCTGCTGATCGAGACGCTCAACCAGCCCGAGTCGCCGCTGTATCCGCTGGTCAGCGCGTCGGCCGGGATCGGCGTCGTCGACAAGGTCAACGAGGCGACGGGGCTCGGCAACGCGCGCTTCCTCATGGACCTCTACCACCTGTCCATGAACGGCGAGGACCTGCCGTCGGTGATCGAGCGGTACGCCGCGAAGACGGGCCATGTGCAGATCGCCGACAACCCGGGCCGCGGCGCGCCGGGCACCGGGTCGCTGCCGCTCGAAGACCTCCTGGACCAGCTGAAGAAGGCGGGCTACGACGGCTGGATCGGCCTCGAGTACAAGCCGGGCGAGCGCCCGAGCGCCGAGGCCTTCGGCTGGCTGCCCCGCGAGGCGCGCGCCGCCCGCTGAACTCCCTCACCGAAAGGCACACACTTCATGAGCACGCTCCCCAAGGTCGCCTGGATCGGCCTCGGCATCATGGGCTCCCCCATGTCCGAGAACCTGGTCAAGGCGGGTTACGACGTCACCGGCTACACGCTGGAGCAGGACAAGCTGGACCGGCTGGCCGCGGCCGGCGGCACCGCGGCCGGCTCGATCGCCGAGGCCGTGCGCGACGCCGACGTGGTGATCACGATGGTGCCCGCGTCCCCGCAGGTCGAGGCCATCGCCTACGGCCCGGACGGCATCCTGGAGAACGCGCGGCAGGGCTCCCTGCTGATCGACATGTCCTCGATCACCCCGCAGACCTCGATCGACCTGGCGAAGGCCGCGCGGCAGAAGGGCGTCCGGGTGCTGGACGCCCCGGTGTCCGGCGGCGAGGCGGGCGCGGTCGAGGCCGTGCTGTCGATCATGGTCGGCGGCGAGCAGGCCGACTTCGACGAGGCCCGGCCGGTCTTCGAGGCGCTCGGCAGGACCATCGTGCTGTGCGGCCCGCACGGCTCCGGCCAGACCGTGAAGGCCGCCAACCAGCTGATCGTGGCCGTGAACATCCAGGCCTGCGCCGAGGCCGTGGTCTTCCTGGAGAAGTCCGGCGTGGACCTGAAGGCCGCGCTGGACGTGCTGAACGGCGGCCTCGCGGGCTCCACCGTGCTGACACGGAAGAAGGACAACTTCCTGAGCCGCGACTTCAGGCCAGGCTTCCGCATCGATCTGCACCACAAGGACATGGGCATCGTCACGGACGCCGCCCGCACCGTCGGTGCCGCCCTGCCGGTCGGCGCCGTGGTCGCCCAGCTGGTCGCCTCCCTGCGCGCGCAGGGCGACGGAGGCCTGGACCACTCGGCGCTGCTGCGGGCCGTGGAGCGTCTGTCCGGCGCGCAGGTCTGAGCACCCCTGGACTTCCGGGCCGCGGCGCCGCCGACATCTGTCCTGTCGCGCCCAGGCGGCGCCGCGGCCCGGAACCTACTTCAACAAAGTGTTGACGCCTCGAACGGCGCACTCCTAGGCTCCACGAAGCGGAAACAGCTTTCCGCTGACACCCGTACGGAAGGTCCACGATGTCGCAGCGCGTGCTCACCACCGAGTCCGGCGCCCCCGTCGCCGACAACCAGAACTCCGCCTCCGCCGGCGTCGGCGGCCCGCTCCTGATCCAGGACCAGCACCTGCTGGAGAAGCTCGCGCGCTTCAACCGCGAGCGCATCCCGGAGCGTGTGGTGCACGCCCGCGGCTCCGGCGCGTACGGCCACTTCGAGGTGACGGACGACGTCACCGCCTACACCCACGCCGGCTTCCTCGGCGAGGTCGGCAGGCGGACCGAGGTGTTCGTGCGCTTCTCGACGGTCGCCGACTCGCTCGGCGGCGCGGACGCGGTGCGCGACCCGCGCGGCTTCGCGGTGAAGTTCTACACCGAGGAGGGCAACTACGACCTCGTCGGCAACAACACCCCGGTCTTCTTCGTCAAGGACCCTCTGAAGTTCCCCGACTTCATCCACTCGCAGAAGCGCGACCCGTTCACCGGCCGTCAGGAGCCGGACAACGTCTGGGACTTCTGGGGGCACTCCCCCGAGGCCACCCACCAGGTGACCTGGCTGATGGGCGACCGCGGCATCCCGGCGTCGTACCGGCACATGAACGGCTACGGCTCGCACACCTACTCCTGGACGAACGCCGACGGCGAGGCCTTCTTCGTCAAGTACCACTTCAGGACGAACCAGGGCATCCGCTGCCTGTCCGCCGAGCAGGCCCGGGAACAGGCGGGCAAGGACCCGAACTCCCACCAGACGGACCTGCTCCAGGCGATCGAGCGCGGGGTGCACCCGTCCTGGACCCTGTACGTCCAGGTCATGCCGGCGGCCGAGGCGGCGGACTACCGCTTCAACCCGTTCGACCTGACGAAGGTGTGGCCGCACAGGGACTACCCGTTGCACCGCGTGGGCCGGCTGGTCCTCGACCGCAACCCGGACAACGTCTTCGCCGAGGTCGAGCAGGCCGCCTTCTCGCCGAACAACTTCGTCCCCGGCATCGGCCCCTCCCCGGACAAGATGCTCCAGGGCCGCCTGTTCGCCTACGCGGACGCCCAGCGCTACCGGCTCGGCGTCAACCACACCCTGCTGCCGGTCAACGCCCCGAAGGCGGTGCCGGGCGGCGCCCGGAACCACGGGCGCGACGGTCTCATGGCGGTCAACTCCCAGGGGCGCCAGGCCAAGAACTACGAGCCGAACTCCTACGACGGCCCGGTGGAGACCGGCCGCCCGCTCGCCGCGCCCCTCGCCGTCTCCGGCCACACCGGCACCCACGAGGCGCCGCCGCACACCAAGGACGACGACTTCTTCCAGGCGGGCGAGCTGTACCGGCTGATGTCGGCCGAGGAGCGGTCCCGCCTGATCGCGAACATCGCCGGCGGCCTCGCGCAGGTCTCCCGCGACGACGTGATCGAGAGGAACCTGGCCCACTTCCACGCCGCCGACCCGGAGTACGGCAGGCGCGTGGAGGAGGCGGTCCGCGCCCTGCGCGAGGACTGAGCCCCGGGCCGCGTCCGGATGCCCCGGCGGGGAGGCCGGGCCCGGACGCCCACGACCCGCCGCCGAGCGATCCGGATGAGGGGTGATCGACCGGTACGGCGGGCAGGACGAGGACCGCGGCGGTGTGCGAGCCAGTGCGGTGGTGAAGGTGACGGGTCCCCTTCCCGAGCAGAGGGAAGGCGCCCCGGCTCCGTCGCCTCCGCCGCGGTCCCCGGCCATGGCCTCGGCGAAAGCCGGAGGCCCCCGACTCCGTCCGGCGGCGCGAACGTCCTGTCGCGCCCAGCCTCGCGCCGCCGGACGGCCACCGCCCACAACGAGGAGCGCCCCCTGGTCAGGGGGCGCTCCTCGTGCTGCCATGCGCCGGCGTGCGCCCGCGCCGCATCCGCAGGACGCTGATGCCATGGGCAATCCGACGCAGTACCCGCACATCGTGGTCCACGCCCCGGCCCTGGACGGCTCCCGGCGCGTCACCGAGGGCGAGGTGACCCTCGGGCTCGCCTCCCACCTGGACGACGTGGTCGAGATCCTGCGGCTGGCCGACCTGGACCGCATCGAGGTCGAGGAGAGCGACCTCATCGAATGGCAGGGCGGCGGCCCGGACGACTGGCCCGGGCTGTCGGAGCACGAGCTGTAGCCGGGCCGCGTACGGCAGCGGCCGTACCCCGCCTACGCAACCCTCAGATCAAGCTCTGAACACCGCCGGGGATGCTTCGACGGCCGTCGCGGCCGGGCACATCACCGGTACGCGGAGCCCGTCGGCACGGGGGCGGCGGGCCCCGCGCGGGGGGGGTGTCATGGAGCGTACGCCGCGAATTCCGCCTGATCCGTGCGCCGTCGCGCTGCTGCGGGGCGGCGCCCGCGCCGCCGTGACCGTCGCCGTGGTGGGGCTGCACCTGCGCGGCGCGGTCCACGCCGGCCGGCCCGGCACGCTGCGCCGGACCGGGGCGCGGGAGGCCGTGTCCTTCCGCCATCCGCTCGAGAAGGCGGTGCACATCGGTCTGTACCGGCCCGCGGGGCTGCGGGAGTTGCCCGAGCGGGCGGTGGTACGGCGGGCCCTGGCCCGGATGCGGGCGGAACTCGCCGCCGAGGGGCTGCTGCGCCCGCCGGTGCCGGGACGCACCCGTGCCGCTCGCCGTCTGGTGGCCTCCCTGCGCGCAGGCCACCCGCTGCCCGGGAGCCGCGACGGGTCGGCGGACGAGGAGGTGCTGCTCGCCGTCGCCCTGTACGGCGACCTGGCGCTGACGGCCCTGCTGCCGGGCCTCACCCGCGACGCCGGGCTCACCGGCCGCGGCGCCCTCGCCGACCAGGGCCTGTTCCCGTGGGGCCGGGGCAGCGGTCTGCGCGGGGTCACCGGGTACGAGGGCCCGAGCGGTGGGTACGGCGGCGACGGCCACGGTGGTCACGGCGGCTCCCACGGCGGCCACGACCACGGCGGTGGCTGGGGTGACCACGGCGGTGGGTGGGGCGGCTGCGGGGGCGGCGGGTACGGCTGAGGGCCGGCGCCCGCGGGAGAACGCCGGAGGGCGGTCCGTCCCGCGGACGGACCGCCCTGCCGACCCCGTCGGGGTTGTCAGACCTTCAGCGGCTTGAGCGACGTCGGCGCGTGGCCGGGCTCCGTGGCCAGTTCCTCGAACTCGGAGATGTCGCTGATGTCCATGGTACGGCTCATGGAGATGTTGGTGACCCGCTCCAGGATCGCCTCGACGACCACCGGCACCCGGTACTCGGCGGCGAGCTTCTTCGCCTCCTCGAAGGCCGCGCCCAGCTGATCCGGCTCGGTGACGCGGATGGCCCGGCAGCCCAGACCCTCGGCGACCTTGACGTGGTCCACGCCGTAGACGCCGATCTCGGGCGTGTTGATGTTCTCGAACTCCAGGTTGACCTGGAAATCGATGTCCAGGCCGAGCTGCGCCTGCCGGATCAGGCCCAGGTAGGCGTTGTTCACCAGGACGTGGACGTAGGGCACGCGGTGCTGGGCGGCGACGGCCAGCTCCTCGATCATGAACTGGAAGTCGTAGTCCCCGGACAGCGCGACCACCGGGGTGTCCGGGTCGGCCTTGGCGACGCCGATGGCGGCCGGGATGGTCCAGCCGAGCGGGCCGGCCTGGCCGCAGTTGATCCAGTGGCGGGGCCGGTAGACGTGCAGCATCTGCGCGCCGGCGATCTGGGAGAGGCCGATGGTGGTGACGTACCGGGTGTCCGGGCCGAAGGCCCTGTTCATCTCCTCGTACACGCGCTGCGGCTTCATCGGCACGTCGTCGAAGTGCGTACGGCGCAGCAGGGTCGCCTTGCGCTCCTGCGCCGAGGCGACCCAGGCGGTGCGGTCGGGGAGCCTGCCCTCGGCCTTCAGCTCCTTCGCCACCTCGACGAACAGCTCCAGCGCGGCCCGGGCGTCGGAGACGACGCCGTAGTCCGGCGGGAAGATCCTGCCGATCTGGGTGGGCTCGATGTCGACGTGCACGAAGGTGCGGCCCCGCCGGTAGACGTCCAGCTTGTAGCCGGTGTGGCGGTTGGCCCAGCGGTTGCCGATGCCGAGGACGAAGTCGGACTCCAGGAAGGTGGCGTTGCCGTAGCGGTGCGAGGTCTGGACGCCGACCATGCCCGCGTTCAGCTCGTGGTCGTCGGGCAGCGCGCCCCAGCCCATCAGCGTCGGGACGACCGGGGTCCGCGTCAGCTCCGCGAACTCGGTCAGCAGGTCGCAGGCGTCGGCGCCGATGACACCGCCGCCCGCGACGACGACCGGGCGCTCGGCGGCCAGGAGGAAGGAGAGGGCCTTCTCGATCTGGGCGCGGGTCGCGGCCGGCCGGTAGACGGGGAGCGGCTCGTACGTGTCCGGGTCGAACTCGATCTCCGTCTGCTGCACGTCGATCGGCAGGTCGATCAGGACGGGGCCGGGGCGGCCGGAGCGCATGAGGTGGAAGGCCTGCTGGAAGACGCCGGGGACCTGCGCGGCCTCCAGCACGGTGACCGCCATCTTGGTGACCGGCCCGGCGATCGACGCGATGTCGACGGCCTGGAAGTCCTCCTTGTGGATCACGGAGGTCGGGGCCTGGCCGGTGATGCACAGGATCGGGATCGAGTCGCCGGTGGCCGAGTACAGGCCGGTGATCATGTCGGTGCCGGCGGGGCCCGAGGTGCCGACGCAGACGCCGATGTTGCCGGGCCGGGCGCGGGTGTAGCCCTCGGCCATGTGGGAGGCGCCCTCCACGTGGCGGGCGAGGGTGTGGTGGATGCCGCCGCCCTCCTTCAGCGCCTTGTAGAACGGGTTGATCGCCGCGCCGGGCACGCCGAAGGCGTCGCGGACGCCCTCGCGCTTGAGGATTTCGACTGCCGCGCGGGCAGCGGTCATTCGGGCCATCGAGCACTCCTGCTTCGGCTGTCGGATGCGTACTCCCGTCGCGCCCCGCGGTGAGCACGGTCTCCAGGTCCTTGAATCCCGCGCTATTCCGTATCGCGGAATTTAACTTCTACTATCTGGAAGCAATGTAGGAGGGTGGGCGGGCGCCGTCAAGACACGGCAAGGGGCCGGACAGCTCGGTGAGCTGTCCGGCCCCTTGCCGGTGCGGGCGATCAGCCGCCGTACGTCTGGCGCAGTTCGACCTTGCGCACCTTCCCGGACACCGTCATCGGGAAGGAGTCGAGGAGCTGGAGCCGGCTGGGGATCTTGTAGTGCGCGAGCCGGTCCCGGCAGAAGGCGCGCACCTCCTCCAGGGTGAGCGGATCGGCGCCGTCGCGCGGGATGACGCAGGCGAGCACCTCCTCGCCGTACGTCTCGTGCGGCACCCCGACGACCTGGACGTCCTGGATCTTGGGGTGGCCGTACAGGAACTCCTCGACCTCGCGCGGGTAGATGTTCTCGCCGCCCCGGATGATCATGTCCTTGATCCGGCCGACGATCTCGACGTACCCGTCCTCGCGCATGACCGCGAGGTCACCGGTGTGCATCCAGCGGCCCGCGTCGACGGCCTCCGCGGTCTTCCCCGGCTCGTTCCAGTAGCCGAGCATCACGCTGTAGCCGCGGGTGCACAGCTCTCCCGCCGTCCCGCGCGGCCGGGTGACCCCGGTGGCCGGGTCGACGACCTTGACCTCCAGGTGGGGCAGGACCCTGCCCACCGTCGCCGTGCGGTGCTCCAGGTCGTCCTCGATCCGGGTCTGCAGCGACACGGGCGAGGTCTCGGTCATGCCGTAGCAGATGGAGACCTCCGCCATGTGCATCTCGGCGACCACCCGCTTCATCACCTCCACCGGGCAGGGCGAGCCCGCCATGATGCCAGTGCGCAGGGTGGAGAGGTCGTAGCCGGCGAAGTCGGGGAGGTTCAGCTCCGCGATGAACATGGTCGGGACGCCGTACAGGGACGTGCAGCGCTCCCGCTGCACCGCCTCCAGGGTCGCCCGGGGCTCGAAGGACGGCGCGGGGATCACCATGCAGGCGCCGTGCGAGGTGGCCGCCAGGTTGCCCATGACCATGCCGAAGCAGTGGTAGAAGGGCACCGGGATGCAGATCCGGTCCTGCTCGGTGTAGGCGACCGCCTCGCCCACGAAGTAGCCGTTGTTGAGGATGTTGTGGTGCGAGAGCGTGGCGCCCTTGGGGAAGCCGGTCGTGCCCGAGGTGTACTGGATGTTGATGGGGTCGTCGCAGGACAACTCGGCTTCCCGCGCGCTCAGTTCCTCACGGCGGCCGGCCGTGCCGCGTGCGGTGAACGCCTCCCAGCCCGGGTCCCCGATGTACACGGTCTCCGTCAGCCGCGGGCATCTGCCGCGCACCTCCTCCACCATCGCCCGGTAGTCGCTGCCCTTGTGGCTGAGCGAGGCGAACAGCAGGGAGATCCCCGCCTGGCCGAGGACGTACTCGACCTCGTGGGTGCGGTACGCCGGGTTGATGTTGACCATGATCGCGCCGACGCGGGCGGTGGCGTACTGCACGAGCACCCACTCGGCGCAGTTGACCGCCCAGATGCCCACCCGGTCGCCCTTGGCGACGCCGCTCGCGAGCAGCGCGTACGCCAGCCGGTCGACGTCGGCGGCGAACTCGGCGTAGGTCCAGCGTCGTCCGGAGGGCACGTCGACCAGGGCCTCGCGATCGGGCCAGGCGGCCGCGGCCCGGTCGAGGTTCGCGCCGATGGTGTCTCCGAGGAAGGCGGTGGAGCCCGTTCCGTGGGTGTACGACAGGCTCGGTCTCACCGGAAGTCCTCCTCGCGGTACTCGTCCTGCGAGCCGCCGGCCGTGGCCTCGCGCAGCTCGATCCGGCGGATCTTGCCGGAGACGGTCTTGGGCAGCGCGCCGAACTCCAGCCGGCGGATGCGCTTGTAGGGCGCCAGCACCTCACGGGAGTGCTCGAAGATCGCCTTCGCGGTGCCGGGGCCGGGCTCCCAGCCCTCGGCGAGGACGACGTACGCCTTGGGCACCGCCAGGCGCACCTCGTCCGGCGCGGGGACGACGGCCGCCTCGGCGACCGCCTCGTGCTCCAGCAGCGCGCTCTCCAGCTCGAAGGGGCTGATCTTGTAGTCGGAGGCCTTGAACACGTCGTCGCTGCGCCCGATGTACGTGAGGTAGCCCTCGTCGTCGCGCGAGGCGATGTCGCCCGTGCGGTAGTAGCCGCCCGCCATCGCCTCCGCCGTGCGGTCCGGATCGCCGTGGTAGCCGGCCATGAGGCCGACCGGCCGCTCGGACAGGTCGAGCGCGATCTCGCCCTCGGAGTCGTTCGGCGCGCCGGAGACCGGGTCGAGCAGCTGCACCCGGTAACCGGGACTGGGGCGGCCCATGGAGCCGGTCTTCAGCGGCTGGCCGGGGCTGTTGGAGACCTGTACGGCGGTCTCGGTCTGCCCGAAGCCGTCCCGGATGGTGACGCCCCAGGCCCGCCGGACCTGTTCGATGACCTCGGGGTTGAGGGGTTCGCCCGCGGCGACGACCTCGCGGGGCGGGGTGGCCAGCTGGCTCAGGTCGGCCTGGATGAGCATGCGCCACACGGTCGGCGGGGCGCAGAAGGTGGTGACCCGGTGGCGGTCCATCTCGGCCATCAGCCGGGCGGCGTCGAAGCGCGTGTAGTTGTGGATGAAGACGGTCGCCTCGGCGTTCCACGGCGCGAACAGGTTGGACCAGGCGTGCTTGGCCCACCCCGGCGAGGAGATGTTCAGGTGCACGTCACCCGGCTTGAGGCCGATCCAGTACATGGTGGCCAGGTGGCCGATCGGGTACGAGGTGTGGGTGTGCTCGACCAGCTTGGGGCGGGCGGTGGTGCCGGAGGTGAAGTACAGCATCAGCGGGTCGTCGGCCAGCGTCGGACCGTCCGGGACGAACTCGTCCGGGGCCGCGTAGGCGTCCTCGTACGGCTCCCAGCCCTCCCGCGGCAGCCCGCCGACCGCGATGCGGGTGTAGGCGCCGGGCACGTCGTCGAACTTGGCGGTGTCCTCGGCGCGCACCAGCACGTGCTTCACCCGGCCGCGCTCGACCCGGTCGGCCAGGTCGGCGGGGCCGAGGAGCGGGGTGGCCGGGATGACGACCGCGCGCAGCTTCATCGCGGCCAGCGCGGTCTCCCACAGCTCGGCCTGGTTGCCCAGCATGACGAGGATGCGGTCCTCGGCGGCGACGCCCCGGGCACGCAGCCAGCCCGCGACCCGGTTGGAGCGCTCGGACATCTCGGCGAAGGAGAGCCGGACCTCGCTGCCGTCCTCCTCGACGATGTGCAGCGCGGTCCGGTCGTTGCCCTCGGCGATGACGTCGAACCAGTCCAGCGCCCAGTTGAAGTGCTCGGGCCGCGGCCAGGTGAAGCCCGCGCAGGCGGTGGCGTAGTCCTCGCGGTGTTCCAGCAGGAAGTCGCGGGCCCCGCGGAACAGCTCGGTCGCCGTCGTCATGGTGTCCTCCTCAGTACCGGACCATTGCCGGGCGGCTCTCTGGCATCGTCTAATCCGTGATGCAGGTCTCACTACCCCCGAACGGGGGTGTGGTCCACGCGAACGGGGGTGTGGGCAGCGCGAGAGCCGTGCCGAAGGAGCGACGAGGTGGCAGCAGAGGCCGTTGCGGCGGTGGAGATACACGGTGCCCTGGCCCGGCTGCGGCGCGCCACGGGGCTTCCGGTCGCGTTCGGCGGGCTGGTCGAGCCCGGCCGGCCGCGCATCCGCATCAGCGAGCTGAGCGGCACGGTCACGCCGGCACTGCGGGCGCTCGCGGTGACGTCCGGCAACGGGCTGGGCGGCAAGGCGGTGGCGCTGGCCAGGCCGTGCGCGGTCACGGACTACTCCCGCTCGCGGCAGATCAGCCACGAGTACGACGTGCCGGTGGCCGCCGAGGGCCTCTGCTCGGTCGTCGCGGTGCCCGTCGTCGTACGGCGGCAGGTGCGCGGGGTGCTGTACGGCGCGCTGCGCACCGCCCAGCCGCTCGGGGACCGGACGCTGGGGGCGGCGGTGGCGGCGGCGCGGGACGTGGAGCAGGCGCTGGTGGTCCGCGAGGAGGCGCGGGGGCTGCTGGCCGCGGCCCGGCTCGCGGAGCCCGACGCGGCCGGTCCCGGCCCGGGGGCCGCCTGGGAGCAGGTGCGCGAGGCGCACGCGGCGCTGCGCGCGCTGGCGCCGCGGATCACCGACCCCGGCTTGCGCGCCGATCTGCTCGCCGCCTGCGGTCTGCTGGCCGCGCCGCGTCCGGCCGGCGGGGTGAGCCTGGCGCCGCGCGAGCTGGACGTGCTGTCCTGGGTGGCGGCGGGCGCCACCAACGCGGCCGTGGCCGAGCGGCTGGGCCTGCGTCCGGAGACGGTGAAGGGGTACTTGCGCTCGGCGATGCGGAAGCTGGGCACGCACACCCGGGGGGAGGCGGTGACCGCGGCGCGCCGGGCGGGACTGCTGCCGTGAGGGGGCCGGGAAGGAGCCGTGAGGATGCCGGGAAGGAGGTGGGGATCCCCGCCGCGGAACGTTGAGTGGGCAACCGTGAGGAAACCTGACCATCGCGGTGGCGTAACTTTGAATTAGCCCATGGTTGAAAGTTTGTTATTTCCCTCACCACGGCTTCCGTCCGAATTTCGGGGATCGTTGCCTAGAATTTGGCCCGGACACGACACACGAGGGGAGCGGTGACCGTGCGACGGGACTTCCAGGAGCCTGCCCGATGCCGCCCCGACCTGCTCATCGGCCGCGAGGAGTTGTTCGCCACCGCCCGCGACCAGCTCGCCTCGGGCGGCAGTGTGCTGCTGCACGGTCCCGCAGGAATAGGTAAATCGACCGTGCTGCGGGCATTGGCCGAGGAATACGGCGCCACCGCGCGCACCGTCCTGCGCTGCTCGGCCACCGAATCGGAATCCCACCTGCCGTTCCTCGCCCTCGCCGACCTCCTCGGGCTGGTCCTCGACGACGTCGCCCCCCGGCTGCCCGCCGCGCAGCGCACCGCCCTGGAGTCGGCGCTCACCGGACGCGGCGAGTCCAGCCTCCAGCGCGACGGCCTGGCACTGCGCCTGGCGGTGCTCTCCGCGCTGCGCGCGCTCGCCGCCCGGGGCCCGGTGCTGGTCGTCGCCGACGACCTGCAGTGGCTCGACCCGGCCAGCGCCGAACTGCTCGGCTTCGCCGCCCGCCGCCTCGAGGGCACGCCGGTGCAGCTGCTGGTCGCGGTGCGCACCGAGGGCCAGGAGAGCCAGCAGTACGACCGTCACCTGCGCTCCTGTCCGCCGGACACGGTCGCCGTCCGGCTCGGCCCGCTCACCCGCACCCAGGTGGCCCAGCTCATGGAGCACCGCGGCCACGGCGACCTGCCCCGCTCCACCGTCCGCGAGATCCACCGCACCAGCGGCGGCAACCCGCTGTTCGCGCTGGAGCTCGGCCGTGCCCTCGCCGACAGCCCCACCCCGCCCCGCCCCGGCGACCCGCTGCCGGTGCCGACCTCGCTGCGCGCCCTGGTGCTGAGCCGGCTGGACATGCTCTCGGTCGAGGCCCGGCGCACCCTGCTGGTCGCCAGCGCCGGCGCCCGCCCCACCCTCGCCCTGCTGCACGCGGCCGGCCGGGACAACGCCGAGGCCGAGTGCGCCCAGGCCGCCGAGCTCGGGCTGCTGGCCACCGAGCCGGAGGCGCCCGCCGTGCGGTTCGCGCACCCGCTGATCTCCGCCGCGCTGTACGCGGAGGCGCCCGCCCAGGAGCGGCGGGCCGCCCACGCGGCGCTGTCCACGGCGGCCTCCGACCCGATCGAACGCGCCCGGCACCTGGCCCTCGCCACCACCGGCACCGACCCGGAGGTCGCCGCCCGGCTCGCCGAGGCGGCCGCCCTCGCCCGGGACCGGGGCGCGCCCTCGGTGGCGGCCCAGCTGGGCCTGCTCGCGGCCCGGCACACCCCCGCGGGCAGCCTGCCCGCCCCCGACGAGCGCCGGCTGCTGGCCGCCGAGGACGCGATCACCGCGGGCGAGGTCGACCTGGCCCGGGACATCGCGCGGGAGGTGCTGACCCGGGCGACCCGGCCGGCCGACCGGGTGCGGGCCTGGATCATCGTCATCGACACCGCCGGCCACACCATGGCCGAGGTCGACGCCGTCTTCCCGCAGGCCCTCGCCGACGCCGGCGACGACCCGCGGCTGCTGGCCCTCGTGCACTACCAGCTGGCCTGGCGGGGACTGATCGTGGAGGGCGACTTCACCGAGGCCCGCGAGGAGGCCGCGCACGCCGCCGAGCTGGCCGCGCGCGGCGGCGACCGGCGCACCGAGCTGCTCGCCCTCGCCTTCCAGGCGCAGACCGAGACCCTGATGGGCCATCCGGAGGCGCCGACCACCATCAAGCGCGCCCTGAAGGAGCCTCAGGACCCGCGGGTGGCCTGGCACCACAACGGCGCGGGCAGCGCCCGGTTCCGCTGGCTGGTCATGGGCGACCAGCTGGTCGAGGCCCGGGCGACCGTCACCGCGCTGCTGCGCGAGGTGCGCCGGCGCGGGTCGGTGGAGAGCGAGGTGCACTTCCTGCGCGGCCTCGCCGAGACCGAACTGCGCGCCGGGCACTGCGGGCGCGCCCTCGACCTCGCCCGCGAGGGCCTCGGGCTCGCCCGGGACTCCGGGATCGGGGAGACCGCCTCGGCGATGCTCACCTCGCTGGCGGAGGCCTCCGGCGGGGACGTGGACCGGGCGCTGGCCCTCGCCCGGGAGGCGGTGGCGCACGCCGAGGAGGACGGCGACCAGATGTACCTGTCCCGGGCGCTCGGAGCGCTCGGGTACGCCCAGTTGGTGGCCGGCGACCCGGCGGGCACGGTCCGCTCGCTGCGCCGGGTCCGCCGTCTGGAACTCGGTCTCGGCATCACCGACCCGGCGCGCGGCCGCTGGCACGGCGACCTGGCCGAGGCGCTGGTCCGCACCGGCGAACCGGCCGAGGCCCAGGACGTCATCGACGCCAGCCGCGAACACGCCCTGAGGCTCGGCCGGGAGAGCGTCCTCGCCGTGCTGGACCGGGCGGAGGCGCTGGTGCGCGCCGCCCACGGCGACCACGAGGCGGCCCTCGCCCAGGTGACGTCGGCTCAAGCCCGGCTGGCCAAGCTGGGCTACGGCCTGGAGGAGGCTCGGGCCGCGTTCGCGCTGGCCCAGTTGCGCACCCGGCGCCCGGAGCCCGGCGTCAAGCGGACCACGGCGTACGACGAGGCCACCCGGCTCTTCCGGCGCTGCCGCGCGCTGCCCTGGCTGCGCCAGGTGGAGGAGGCCCTCACCGCGCCCGAACCCGAGCCGGCCCTCGCGGTGCCGGAGGCGCTGGACGCCCTGGCGTCCCTGGCGTCGATGGAGCGTCAGGTCGCCGCGCTGGTGATGGAGGGCGCCACCAACCGGGAGATCGCCTCCCGGCTGTTCGTCAGTGTGAAGACGGTCGAGGCCACGCTGACCCGGGTCTACCGCAAGCTGGGGATCCGGTCGCGCGTCGACATCGTCCGATTGGCGGCGGGCCGGCGGGCGCGCTGAGCGCGGCTCTTGTTGACTGGGCGGACCGAGGGTTTTCCCTCACCCCGCCCCCCTAGGGGGTTCCCTCATTGGGGGCCGTGGGTGCCGGGCCCTAGCGTAAGGGGCGTGCCGCTCGCCCGGGCTTACGGGGTCGGTCCCGCGAACTGACGTGGAACAGCCCCCACACCCGCGCGAACCCCCACCGGCAACCCCACTGAGGAGACTCATGTTCGGGCTAAGACGTGCCAGACCGACCGCCGCGACGCTGGTGGCCACCGCCGCCGCGGCGACCGCGCTGCTCGCCTCCCCCACGGCGACCGCGGCTCCCCAGCCCGTCGTTGGGGGCACGGCCACCACCACGACGGCGTACCCCTTCATGATGCAGATCACCGACGCGTCCGGTGGGCAGTTCTGCGGCGGCACCCTCGTCGCCGCCCGGAAGGTCGTGACGGCCGCGCACTGCATGGCCGGTGAGACGACCGCCGGCGTCCGCGTGGTCGGCGGCCGGACCTACCTGAACGGCACCGACGGCACGGTGAGCAAGGTCAGCGGGATCTGGGTCGACCCGGAGTACACCGATGCCACCAACGGCGACGACGTGGCCGTGCTGACCCTGGCGACGTCGATGCCGTACACCCCGGCGCCGTACGTCTCCTCCTCCCAGACCGACGTGTACGCGGCCGGCACCACGGCCCGCATCCTCGGCTGGGGCACCACCTCGGAGAACGGCAGCTCCTCCAACCAGCTGCGGACCGCGACCGTCCCGGTCGTGTCGGACGCCGGCTGCAAGAGCTCCTACGGTTCGGACTTCGTCCGGTCCGACATGGTTTGCGCCGGATACACGTCCGGCGGCGTAGACACCTGCCAGGGCGACAGCGGCGGTCCCCTGCTCGTCAGGGGCGTCCTGGCAGGGATCACTTCCTGGGGCGAGGGGTGCGCGGAGGCCGGCTACCCGGGTGTGTACACCCGGCTGGCCACCTTCTCGGACCTCGTGCGGGCGCAGGTCGCCTCGTGACCCGGAAGACTCCCCGAGCATCCCTCGGGTAGATGCCAGGGGGGCGCTGCGGGCCTCCACGAGCGGCCCGCAGCGCCTCCCTCTCCACGCGTACGGCGGTGTGCCACGGGGGGGGTTCACCGCCGTACGACGGTGCCGAACCGGACGTCGTGCGGTTGCCCGGGGTGCAGCGCGGCCAGCATCCGCGCCCCCTCCGCGACCACGGCCTCCCGCCGGCTCCGCGCCAGTTCGCCGAAGGTCTCCACGACGAGGACGCCGCCGTCCAGCCTCCACAGTCCGGCCAGGAAGCCGTCGACCAGGAGGGTGCGGTGCGCCTGGTTCCCCTGCCACGCGCGGCCCCGGTACGCGGGCGGTACGACGCGGGCGCGGTCGGCGTGGGAGAGCAGCAGGTTGTCGAACTCGGGCAGGAAGCGGGGCGGGGCCGGGGTGTCCGGGTCGGGGCGGGGAGCGCCGGGCAGGTCGAACAGCTCGACGCCGTTCGGGTCCCGGAAGGTGAGCAGCCGCGGGCGCAGCCGCTCGAAGACGTCCCGGAGCCGGGTGAGTCCGGCCCAGGCCTGCATGTCCTTGACGGAGGCGGGCCCGAACGCGGCGAGATAGCGCAGGACGACGTCCCCGGCGTCCGGGGCGGGCTGCGCCGGCCGGCCCAGCCAGTGCTCGGCGGTGGTGAGGGCCACCTGCCCGCTGCGGCCCCACAGGCCGCGCGGGGTCACCTGGACGAGGGGCAGCCGGCAGCGGGCGGCGACGGCCAGGGACCGCGGGTCGGCGTCCGGCCACTCGGCGCCGAGCGCCGCGCGCAACTGCGCCATGGTCCGCGGCTCGGCCTCCACCAGCTCACGCGCGCGTACGGCCAGCCGTTCGAGGTCCACCCCGGCCAGGCCGGCCCGGAAGGCACCCAACTCCCGGTCCCGGGCCGGCTGCACGAGCGGACGCAGCGTCAGGCAGTCCTCGGCGGTGTGGGTGTGGATCGTGGAGCGCAGGGTGACGATCCGTACGACCGCCCGGTCGGCCATGAGCGCCGACAGCTCCTCGGGCGCGAACCCGTCGAGACGGGCGGCGAGCGCGTAGTACGGCGGCCGGACGTTCTGGGCCTGCAGACCGAGGAGATGGCGCACCGCGTCCAGGGCGGACGACGGGGAGCGGTCCAGCAGGAACTGCCGTGCGAGGGTGGCGCGGCCCAGCGCGCGGACACCGAGGACGGGGGCCTTCGCCGCGCCGCTGTTCGTCATGCCCGCACGGTAGTCCCGCTCGCGGACATCTGCTGTCCGCATCGGCTGTCCGCGTCGTCCCTGGGCCGGGCAGAGTGGGCGGGGACGGATCACGACCTCTGGGAGTTGTCATGAGCGACGCGTTGGTGCTGGGCGGGGGCGGTGTGGGCGGGATCGCCTGGATCACCGGGGTGTTGACGGGGCTCGCGGACGGCGGGCGGGACGTGACGGGGGCCGGGCTGCTGGTCGGGACCTCCGCGGGGTCGGCCGTCGCCGCGCAGTTGGGCAGTGGGCTCGGGCTGTCGGAGCTGTACGCCCGGCAGGTGGACCCCGCGTTGCAGGCCGCCGAGATCCCGGCCGTGATGGACCTGGAGAAGTTCGCCGCGGAGATCGGTGCCGCGACGTCCGCCGCCGCCTCCGTGCCGGAGCTGCGGCGGGCCGTCGGGCGGGTGGCGCTGGCGGCACGGACCGTGCCCGAGGCGGCGCGGCGGGCGGTGATCGAGTCGCGGCTGCCGTCCCACGGCTGGCCGGAGCGCGCGCTGCGGATCGTCGCCGTCGACGCCGAGAGCGGTGAACCGCGGGTCTTCGACCGGGACTCGGGCGTGCCGCTGGTCGACGCCGTCGCGGCGAGCTGTGCCGTGCCGGGGGTGTGGCCGCCGGTGACGATCGACGGGCGCGGTTACGTGGACGGCGGCGTGCGGTCCGCGACGAACGCGGACTACGCGCGCGGCGCGGACCGGGTGCTGGTGATCGCGCCGATGGGCGCCACCGAGCCGTTCCCCAGTGACCAGCCGCTGGAGCGGGTCGTGGAGGAACTGCGCGCGCAGGGCGCCGAGGTCGTGGTCGTCACGCCCGACGAGGCCTCGCGGGCGGCGATGGGCGACAACCCGCTGGACCCGGCCACCCGCCGCCCGGCCGCCGAGGCGGGGCGGGAGCAGGGGCGGGGGCTGGACCTTCCCTGGGGCGGGGCGGGGGCCTGACCCCCTGCCCCGTCCCGCGGTCACGAGCCGGAGTCGCAGACGGACGGGAGCCAGGTCAGGTCGCCGGGGCTGCTGAGGGCGTCCAGGTTCCTCAGCAGCTCGTCCAGGTGCCGCGGTGACGCGTCCGCGAGGTAGTCGATGGCCGCCTGGGCGAAGGCGTCGCGGACCGGCGGCGGCATGGCGTCGGAGGCGTCGAAGCAGTGCACGGCGTCGTGGTCGATGAGGGTGCCGGCCAGGGAGCGGTGCCAGTCGGCCGCGGACCCGGCGGCCGGCGGTCCCACCCGGGCGTCGACGGAGAAGCCGGACTCCTTCTCGCTCCAGGCACGCTGGGCACCGGCGGAGGCGAGGTGGCGGATCAGCTTCCCGGCCTGCGGGGTGTCGTGCAGCAGGGCGACCAGGTCGCCGGAGACCTCCCAGGTGTTGCGGGCCTTGGCGCCGGGGATGAACGGCGCGGAGGGCTCGTACCGGCCGTCGGCCTTCCGCCAGGGCTTCTGGTTGCGGACGAACGAGGCCTGGTGCTCCAGCGTGCACCGCGGCGGATCGGCGGTGACCAGCTCGGACGCCTTCTGGTACTCGGTGGTCAGCGCGCGCAGCACGAGGTCCCGGCGGCCTCCGGCGCCGACCGTCTTCCGCCAGGTCGTCCAGGCCCGCTTCACCTCGCCGGACCGCCAGGACAGCCGGCCGCGCGCCCAGCGTTCGTAGGTCTCAGGGCCCTGCTGCTGCAGGAGGATGTCCTCGATCCAGTCGGTGCCGGGCCAGCCGCTGGTGGCGCCGGAGCCCATGCCCAGGCACCACTGGTCCGGCTGTCGCGCGGCCTTCCGGCGCTGCTGCTCGCCGGTGCCCGCCGGGTACCAGACGATGCTCTTGAGGTCGGCCTTGAGCGGGAACCAGTACACGTGCCCGTACAGGGGTGTCGCCCAGGACCGGCTGAAGTCGCCGCGCGGGATGAGCTGTTCGAGCGGCCGCAGCCGCTTCTGCCCGGCGTAGGCGGCGAGTTCGCCGGGGCCGGTGAGCACCACCACGTCGGGGGGTGTGCCGGCCTCCACCTCGGCGCTGAGCACCTGGCTCTCCGCCGAGCTGCCCTGGTAGTCGACGTGGACGCGGTAACGCCGCTCGAAGGGCTCGATGACGGCCTCGCGGAAGTACCGCGCGTCCCTGCCCGTCCAGTTGGCCAGCAGGGTGACGGTCGGTTCCTGCCCGAGGGCGCGCACGCCCAGCACGACGGCCGCCGCCACCAGGGCGAGACAACTCGCCAGGACGGTGACCGTGCGCAGCGTGCGGCGCCGGGCGGCGGGGGCGGCCGGGCGGGGGCCGGCGGCGGGGGCGCTCACCGGGGCCTGAACCGGTAGTCGTCGACGTGCTGCCGCAGACCCGTCTCGGTCAGCGCCATGAGCAGGATGCCTCCTATCAGGATCCACACCGCGGCCGCGGCGCGGAAACCGGTGTCCGCCAGGTACGACGTGGCGCGCAGCCCCGCGTCCGTGGCGGGCTGCCCGGGTGCCACCGCGTCGAGCAGCGCGCGGGTGTCCGCCATGCCGCGGTGGGTCCACACCGTGAACAGCGCGAGCGTGGCGAATCCGGCCGTCAGCAGGGCGGCCGCGGCGATGAGCCCGCGGTTGTAGCGGCGCCGGAAGCGGCGGCGCAGGAAGAGCTGGGTCTCCAGCAGGGCCGCGCCCAGCGCGAGGACGAGCAGCGCGGACGTGCTCCAGCCGAGCCACAGCAGCCGTCCGAAGGAGGTCCGCCGTGCCACGTCGGCCCGCGCCTCGCGCTGCAGGAGCGTCAGCCGGGCCCTTATGCCGGAGTCGCCGGACTTCAGCATGCTGGTCGCGTAGCTCAGGTAGGCCTTTCGCAGGACGCTGCCCGCGGGCTGCAGCTGTGCCCTCTGCACCATCGCGGTGTATCCGGTGACGAGGCCGGCGACCGTCTGCAGCGCCTGCCGTCCCGCCGGGCCGCCCACGTCGCCGCCGGCGGCCACGGCGAGGCTCTGCGCGGCCACCGCGACCTGCTTCTGGAACTCGCTGGTCGAGGGGGTGGCCCCGGTGGCGTCCGCCTGCGCCTCGCCGAGCGCGTACAGGGCGGTGTCGATGGCGACGACGGCGGGGGCGCTGGAGGCGCGCAGCGGGCCGGCGTCGGCGTGCACACCCTCGTAGGAGAGGAACAGGGTCAGGGTCAGCAGGGCGGACAGGGCCAGCAGCAGCCGGCGGCGCACGGAGAGGTCGTGGGCGGTGGTGCTCTCCCCGGCCGGCGGGCGCGGCCCGGCGCCGAGCAACCGGCCCAGTAGGCCGGGGCGGCGGGCTCCCCCGTCGTGCGGGCCGGCGGCGGTGCGACCGGGCCTGCGCCGGGTCGCGGACCTGCCGGGGCCGTGGTCGTCGCCCGCGCTCGCCGTCGCCGGTGCGCCGGTCCTCATTCCGCCCCCTTGAGCCGGCGTCCGCACTCGCCTCCGCAGTACACCGAGTCCGCCGGGCCGAGCCACGAGCAGTCCGGGCACTCGGCGAGACCGCCGGCACCGGTGCCGGGCGGCGCCTGGGTGCCGGTGCCGGGCGGCGCGGCGGAGGGCTCGGCCGGCTGTGCGGGCGGCGTGGTCATCGCGCTGGAGAGGATCAGGTGCTGCCAGTCGACGTCCTTGAGGCCGTCGCGGACCCGGCCCGTGCCGGGTGCCGCCTCGATCCGGCGCAGGGCGTCCAGCAGCTGGGCGTCGCCCAGTTCGGCGGCCAGCGCCAGGGCCTGGCCGAGCGCCCGGTCCGCCTCGGGCCCGCCCTCCGCCCGGCGCAGCCAGACCCGGTACGCCCGGGCGACCGCGGCGCTCGCCCGCTGGTACAGCTCGTGCCGGCGGACCCCGGGGTGCTGCCGGGACGCGTCGAGCGGGTCGTCGGTCCAGCGCACCAGGACGGGCTTCGGCGGGGGCAGCGCGACGGGGCGCCCGAAGTCCGGCACGGCCACCTCGACGGCGGCGAGCTGGAGGTCCTCGCCCGTCTCGCGGCCGGTCGGGTCGGCGCTCAGCACGACCTGGAAGTGCCGGGTCTCCTCGCCCCAGGCGCGGGTGACGTACTCGGCGCCGCGCCCGCCCGGCTCGGGCCCGGTGGCGAGGAGCTCCTGCTCGCCGGGCACGACCTGTTTGACCTGGCGGATCACCGTGCCGGGTGTCGGTGTGAGCCGGATGCGCAGTTCGGGGACGGCGGTGCCGAGCAGGCCGGCCACCAGTTCCTCGTAGGCGGCGGGCAGTTCGGACTCGCGGCGGACCGCGCCGGCCCGGCCGTGCAGCCGCCGGGTGATGCGCAGCAGCAGGTCGGCGTCCCAGTCGTCGCCGATGCCCCAGGCGTCGCAGACGAACCGGCCGTCGCAGGCCTCCAGGGCGGTGTCCAGGGTCATGGCGGCGCGGTGGTCGTGCTCGTTGCGCCCGTCGGTGAGCAGCAGGACGTGCTTGATGGGCGCGGACTGCCGGTCCAGCAGCCGCCGGGCCAGGTCGAGCCAGTGGCCGAGGGCGGTGCCCCCGTCCGCGTCGAGGATCCGTACGGCGCGCTCGGCGGCCTCGCGTTCGGCGGGCCCGGCGACGGCCATCACCTCGCGGCCGGGGCCGGGGTGGACGACCGTGGCGTCGAACCGGCCGGACAGCACGGCGAAGGCGGTGCCCTCCGGCAGCAGTCTCAGGGCGGCGACCGTGGCGTCCTTCGCGGCGTGGAGCTTGGCGGCCGGGTGGAGCATGGACCGGGAGGTGTCGACGATCAGCACTTCGGCGAGGGCGGGCCCGGATCCGCGGGCGGGCCCGGCGGCGAGCGCGGGGGTGCCGCCGGCCCTGACCCCGATCTCCAGGATGGCGTGCATCTCCCGGTCGCGGGTCCGCCCGGCGCCGGCCGGCGCGACGGGCAGCTCCTTCTCCTGGCCGACGTCGAGGGTCACCACGACGTCCCCGGTGTCCTCGGCGTTCTCCGGGTGCCCGGTGGCCTCCTTCTCCCCGGCGCCCCTGATGCTCGCGGCCCCGTTCATGGTTGCGTCCCCCTCGCTTCCCTGTGCTGTTCGGTGTCGTCGGAACGTCGCGATGCAGAGTTGCCGGAGCGTCAGAAGACGGACATCGGCCGTACGGCGTGCGCCAGGTCGAGCAGCCGGCCGTGCTCGCTCCCGGTCCGGGCCTGTGCGGCCAGCTGCCGGAAGGACTGCTCCAGAAGGAGGCGCAGGGAGTTCTCGGTGCCGGATCCGAGCAGGTCCCCGGCGGGGAACCGGGCTCCCCAGCCGCCTGCCGGGCGGCCGTGCAGGACGTTCTCCCGCACCTCGGCGACCAGCCGGGCCCGGGACTCGCCGGCGGCGGCGCCGCCGTCCAGGCGCAGCTCGGGCAGCCGCCGGGCCGCGTCCCGCAGGTCCGTCACCGACGGCGGGCGGTCGTGCAGGATGCCGGCGCGGACCCGGACGGCCGCCGTGCGGGCGGCGTCGTAGTGGCGGGAGGTGGAGGGGACCTCGTCCAGGACGCGTACGGCGGCGTCCCGGTCGCCGCCGGCCAGGTGGCCGCGGGCCAGGCCGAACGCGGCGGCGGTGTGGGCGAAGTCGCGGGCCCACACGGCCTCGTAGGCCCGCATCGCCCGGGCCGTGCCCTGGCCGGCGCCGTGCTCGGCGCAGTAGCCGAGGGCGAGCTTGGGCACGTACTCGCCGGGCAGCGCGCGGTAGACGGCCTCGAAGCGGCCGCCGGCCTGCGGCACCTCTCCCCTGCTCAGGTGCAGGACGCCGCGGTGCCAGGCGATGCGCCAGTCGTAGGCGGCGGCGCGTTCGCCGAGCAGGGTCTCGGCCTCGGCCAGCCAGTTCTCGGCCTCCTGCCGCCGGCCCTTCCTGAGGTAGGCGCGGCACAGCCACAGCGCGGTCTCGGGGGTGCCGAGCCGGGACTCGCGGGGCCACTGGAGGGCGACCCGGTCGGGGGCGTCGGGCGGGAAGGTGTCGAGCAGCAGCGCGGCGCCGTCGCCGGGGTCGGGCACCGGCTCGGGGAGGGCGCCGGCCACCTCGGCGGGGGGCGGCGGGGAGACGTCCAGTCCGGCGGGGTGCGGGCCGGTGCGGCCGGTCCAGTGGTGCAGGGCGGGCAGGGCGCCGAGCCCGGCGTCGAGGCTCGCGTCCGTGGCGCGGAACCGGGTGGAGCTCTCGGGCAGCTGCTCGCCGAACTGCAGCGAGCGGTACTCGCGCAGCACCTCCCACAGCTGGCGGGACATCTCGGCGGCCGAGCGGAACCGGGCGCGGGGTTCGGGATGGGTGGCGCGGTCGACGATCCGGCGGAAGGAGTCGGGGGCCAGGCCGCGCGCGGGCTCGGCGCCCCGGAACAGGGCCTGCAGGGTCATGCCGACGGTGTACAGGTCGCTGTCGACGTGCCAGCCCCTGCTCTCGATCTCCTCCTTGGGCGGGGCGAAGGTCGCGGTGTACACGTAGGCGGAGGTCCGGTCGCCCACGGCGCGGACCGCGCCGAGGTCGATGACCTTGATCGCCCGCCCGAAGTGGATGACGTTGGCGGGCTTCATGTCGCAGTAGAGCAGCCCGCGTTCGTGCAGGTACTGCAGGGCGCCGAGGATCTTGCAGCCGTAGGTGAGGACGTGGTCGAGTCGCGGGCGGCCCTGGAAGATCCGCTCGGCGTCGTCGGCGTCGAACAGCTGCTGCAGGGAGCGGCCGGCGATGTAGTCCATGACGAGGTAGCCGGTGGGCGGGCGGCCGGGGGCCTGGTGCTCGGCGTGGGTGATGATGCGGACGATGTCGGGGTGGTGCAGGTCGGTGAGCGAGCGGCGCTCCTCGACGGCGTTGCGGCGGGCGAGCGCGTCGTGGACGTCGATCATCCCCTTGAGGACGACGCGGTGGCCGTCGGCGTGGGTGTCCTCGGCGAGGTGGATCCAGCCCAGGCCGCCCCGGGCCAGGCAGCCGAGGATCCGGTAGTGCCGGTCGACCACGTTGCCCTTGTCCAGCTGGGGCAGGAAGGAGTACGGCGTGCCGCAGCGGGGGCAGCGGCCGGTGGCGCGGGGCGCCTGGCCGCCGTAGCCGACGCCGACGGTCATGGCGCAGCCGTTCGCGCCGCAGCGGCGGCCTCCGGGGGGCGGCCGGAAGTCCTCGATCAGGCCGCCCTCGGGAGCGGGCACGTCGGGCAGGACGACCAGCCCGTGCGGGTCGAGTTCGCCGACCCCGGCGACGGCGTGGACGGGCTGCGGGGCGGCCGGCTCGCCGGTGCCGGGGCCGGGCGGCACGGGCGGCGGCGCCGACGGGGTCTCGAGGTGCCGGTGGCCGCAGGTGTCGCAGTAGCCGGTGCCCATGATGCGGCCCGCGCAGCCGGGCCGGATGCACGAGGTCATGAGGCGCCTTCCCTCCCGGGTGCCGTGCCGGAGCAGAAACCGACGAACCGCTCCACGGCGTCCTCCGCGCGGTCCACGTCGCAGGGGGTCTGCCGGAGCAGCGTCAGGGCGTGTTCGTAGAGCCGGTAGGCCTCCATGACGCGGTCCCCCTGGGCGGCCGCGCGTTCCCGGCACAGCGGCCACGCGGCGGTGACGCGGCCGAGGAGTTCGGTGCGGCGGCGCAGCCGGGCCTCGAGGACGCCGTTGGCCTGTTCCAGGCGCAGGCGGCGGCGCTCGACGGCGTCCTCGAAGGTGAACAGCAGGTCGGCGCGGCCGGGTTCGCGCTCCCGGTCGGGGGTGTGGTCGACCCAGGCGCGCAGCATCCGGGTGCGCCGTACGCCCGCCTCGGCCTGGTCGACCAGCCGGGCGGCGGCGGGGTCGGGCAGCACGCGGTCGCGGCGCTCGTCGAGGGCGGGCCCCAACTCGTCGAGGATGCGCTCCAGTTCGCGGTGCAGCCGGGTCCAGCGGGCGCGCAGCGGGCGCTGGACGAAGGACTCCTCGGCCTGGGCCGCGTGACCGCCCCGGCGGCGGAAGACCAGGAGCAGCCGGGCTCCCTGCTGGGCCAGGTGGTCGAGCAGGCCGAGCAGGGCGTCGGGGTCGGCGGCCTGGTCGACGCCGGCCAGCACGGCGGCGAGCGGCACCCGCAGGGCGGCGAGCCGTTCGGGCCGGGGGTCGCCGCGGATGCCGAGCCGCTCGGCGATCCGGTCCATGACCTGACCGGCCGTCATGCCCTTGACGTCGAGGGCGAGATCGTGGCCGCCGGCCGGGGGTACGGTCTCGCGCGGGTCCCGGCCGAAGGCGCTGGTGTTCTGCCGGGTGCGCAGCTCGCGGTCGGCCAGGGTGACGGCGCGGGTCAGGGTCCAGGCTCGGGCGCCGCGGGCGGGGACCACGGTGACGAGCACCGGCCAGCCCTCGCCGCGGAACCAGGAGGCGAGTTCGGTGGCGAACGGCACGTCGAGCCGGCCCCCGGCGGCCGCGGTGCGCAGCGCGGGGTCGACGGCCTCGGCGCCGTCGGTCCAGGCGGCGACCTGCGGCAGATGGCTCAGGACGGTCTCGGTGGGGCTCATGTAGCTGAACACCGATCCCGGCCCCTCGCCGGCGCCCGCGTCGACACTGAGGACGATCCCGACGACCTCGCCGGTGGCGTGGTCGACCACTCCGCCGCCGCTGAAGCCCGGGGCGGCCAGTTCGCCCGGGGTCTGCGGGCGCAGTTGCACCTGGCTGTCCCGCCCGCGGGCGGCGACCAGGGTGGCGCCGTGCCAGCGGCCGCCGTCGTCGCCGGCCGGGAAGCCGTACATGCTCACCGGGCCGTGCGGCGCGGCGAGCCGGTAGAGGCGGGTGGGGTGTCCGGCCGGGCGGGGTGCGGCCAGCCGCAGCAGGGCCAGGTCGCCGATGCGGTCGCCGAAGGCGTCCTCCCGTTGCGGCACGTGCTCGTCCTCGCGGACGGTGGCGGCCACGCCGGGCACGCCGGGCACGCCGACGAAGTGGACGACGTAGGGCAGGCCGGGCCGGACGACGTGGGCGGCGGTGAGCACGCGGTCGGGGGCGAGCAGCACCCCGGCGCCCAGGACGCGCCCGTCCGGTGTTCCGACGCGCGCGATCCAGGACGGCGTCCGTAACCGCGATGTGACGGCTCGTTCCCCCGTGCCGGTCATGTCACCGAAGGTTACTCCGCGTGCCCTTCCGGTACCACTGGTGTGCCCGGGGTCCATCGGTGCCGCCGTGCGCGGGTGGGCGGAGCGCGTCGAGCACGTCGGCGTCGGTCAGCTGCCCGAAGTCGTCGTACCACTGGCCGACGGAGCTGAACGTGGCCGGCCGGTGCGGGCAGACGACGAGGTCGGCCTCGCCGGCGAGCCGGTCGCAGGAGTCGGGGGCGCCGACCGGGACGGCCAGGACCAGCCGGGCGGGCGCCCGCCGCCGTACGTGGCGCAGGGCGGCGCGGGCGGTGGCGCCGGTGGCCAGGCCGTCGTCGACGACGATCACCGTGCGGCCCGCCAGGTCGGGGGCGGGGCGGTCGCCGCGGTAGCGCCGTTCGCGCCGGGCCAGTTCGCGCCGCTCCCGCTCCACGACCGGGGCGAGCCGCTCCTCGGTCAGGCCCAGGTCGCCGAGGGTGCCGGTGTCGAAGAGGGGCGGGTCGCCGGGCGCGAGGGCGCCGACGGCGAACTCCTCGTGGCGCGGGGCGCCGATCTTGCGGACGACGAGCACGTCGAGCGGGGCGCCGAGGGCGCGGGCGACGGGCGCGGCCACGGGGATCCCGCCGCGGGGCAGGGCCAGCACGACGGGGTCGGGGAGTTCGCCCCTGCCCTGGAGTTCGCCGAGCAGGCCGGCGAGTTCGCGTCCGGCCTCGGCGCGGTCCCGGTAGCGCATGGCTGGTCCTCCCGCCGGAGTGCTGTGCTCCCCCGCACCTCCATGGTGCCGCATGCCAAAAATTCGCACACACGAGCTATACACGCTGTGTATAGTCCGGGCATGCCTCCAACGATCCCGTCCGACGAGCGCCCGCTCCCGCAGCCCGCACCCAGACAGATGCGCGGACCGGGCCGAAGGTTGCGTCCGGCGGTGCTCGCCTGCGTCGCCGCCTGCCTGGCCCTGACGCTGTCCGGCTGCGCGGAGGTCGACACGACCGCGCCGAGCACCGCGCGCGCCGACGCGGCACACGGGGCGCACGGGGCGCCGGCCCGGTTCGGCTCCGTCGACTGCCGCGAGGCGAAGTGCGTCGCGCTCACCTTCGACGCCGGCCCCAGCGAGAACTCGGCGCGGCTGCTCGACATCCTCAAGGAGAAGAAGGTCCCGGCCACCTTCTTCCTGCTCGGCAAGCGGCACATCGAGAAGTACCCGGAACTGGTCAGGCGGATGGCCGCCGAGGGCCACGAGGTCGCGAGCCACACCTGGGACCACAAGATCCTCACCCGCATCCCGGACGCGCGGATACGCGAGGAGCTCAAGCGGCCCGACGACGCCATAGAACGCCTCACCGGCCGCAGGCCCACCCTGATGCGGCCGCCGCAGGGCCGCACGGACGCCGACGTGCACCGGATCTGCAAGGAGATGGGCCTGGCGGAAGTGCTGTGGAGCGTGACCGCGAAGGACTACGAGACGGACGACTCCGCCCTGATCACCCGGCGCGTCCTCGACCAGGTGTCCCGGGACGGCATCATCCTGCTGCACGACATCTACCGGGGCACCGTGCCCGCCGTCCCCGGCGTCATCGACGCGCTGAAGGCCCGCGGCTACGTCTTCGTGACGGTCCCTCAGCTGCTGGCACCGGGCACGGCGGAGCCGGGGAAGGTGTACCGGCCCTGAGCGGCGCCGGGGCCGCGGCCGGCCGCCCGCTTGGACCGAAGAGGTGACGCGGGGGACGAACGCGCAGGTGACCGGCGCTCATTGCCTACGATCGTGGCGTGCCCTTCTTCTCCCTCGAACGCACCGTGCCCCTGCCCCTCGACGAGGCCTGGCGCCGGCTGACGGACTGGCCCCGCCACGGTGCCGCGGTGCCCCTCACCCGGATCACCGTCGTCACGTCCACGCCGACCCACGAGGGCACCCGCTTCGTGGCCCGGTCGGGCATCGGGCCCCTCGGCTTCGACGACCCGATGGACGTCACGCTCTGGCGCCCGCCGGCGGACGGCGAGCCGGGGCTGTGCCGCCTGGAGAAACGCGGGCGGGTGATGCTGGGCTGGGCCGAGATCGAGGTCCGGCCGGGGCCGGGCGGCCGGGCCCGGGTGGTATGGCGCGAGGAGCTGAGCGTCCGCTTCCTGCCCCGCGTCCTCGACGGCGTCGTGGCGTTCACGGCGCGCACGGTCTTCGGACGCGCGGCGAACCGGCTGCTCAGGCGGGCGTGAGCAACCCGGCGGTCCGCGCTCAGGCCACCGACCCGATCCGCCGGGCCCCTTCCGGTGCCGCGTCGTGATGGATCGGGGTGCGGGCGCCCGTCAGCGGCACCCCGCTGCCGCCGCGCCGGTTCGCGACGATCTCCGCGGCGATGGACAGGGCCGTCTCCTCGGGCGTACGGGCCCCGAGGTCCAGGCCGATCGGGGACCGCAGCCGCGCCAGTTCCAGGTCCGTGACGCCGGCCTCGCGCAGGCGCGCCAGGCGGTCCAGGTGGGTGCGGCGGGAGCCCATGGCGCCGACGTAGGCGACCGGCAGGCGCAGGGCGACCTCGAGCAGCGGTACGTCGAACTTGGCGTCGTGGGTGAGAACGCACAGCACGGTACGGCCGTCGACCTCGGTGCGCTCCAGGTAGGTGTGGGGCCACTCGACGACGATCTCGTCGGCCTCCGGGAAGCGGTCCCGGGTGGCGAAGACCGGGCGCGCGTCGCACACCGTGACGTGGTGGCCGAGGAACTTGCCGACCCGGACCAGCGCGGAGGCGAAGTCGATCGCGCCGAAGACGATCATGCGGGGGGCCGGGACGGACGACTCCACCAGAACGGTGAGCGGGGCGCCGCAGCGCGAGCCCTGTTCGCCGATCTCCAGGGTGCCGGTGCGGCCCGCGTCCAGGAGGGCGCCCGCCTCCGCGGCGACCGTACGGTCCAGTTCGGGGTGGGCACCGAAGCCGCCCTCGGGGGAGCCGTCGGGGCGGACCAGCAGGGCCCGGCCCCGCAGCTGCGCCGGGCCCGACACGATCCGTGCGAGCGCCGCCGCCTCCCCGCGTGCGGCTGCGGCCAGCGCGGAGGCGACCACCGGCCGGGCGGGACCGTCCGCCCGGACCGGTGTGACGAGGATGTCGATGACGCCGCCGCAGGTCAGGCCGACGGCGAACGCGTCCTCGTCGCTGTAGCCGAAGCGCTCCAGGACGGTCTGGCCGTCCTGGAGCGCCTGCCGGCACAGCTCGTACACGGCGCCCTCCACGCACCCCCCGGAGACCGAGCCGACGGCCGTGCCGTCCGCGTCCACCGCAAGGGCGGCGCCGGGCCGGCGCGGGGCGCTGCCGCCGACGGCCACCACGGTGGCGACGGCGAACTCACGGCCCTGCTCGGCCCACCGGTTCAGCTCCTCGGCGATGTCCAGCATCTCTCGGTCTCCTCACGGGGGTTCTGGTACGGCGGGCCCGGCGGTCGGCTAGTGGGCGCCCAGCCACGCCTCGATCGGGTGAAGGGCGAAGTAGACGATGAAGATCGCCGTCAAACCCCACATGAAGGCGCCGATCTCGCGGGCCTTGCCCTGGGCGGTCTTGATGGCCGCGTAGGAGATGACGCCCGCGGCCACACCGGTGGTGATGGTGTAGGTGAACGGCATCAGGACCACGGTGAGGAACACCGGGATCGCGGTGGCGCGGTCGGCCCAGTCCACGTGCCGGGCGTTCATCAGCATCAGGGCGCCGATGACCACCAGGGCGGCGGAGGCGACCTCCTGCGGGACGATCGCCGTGACCGGGGTGAAGAACAGGCACGCCGCGAAGAACAGGCCGGTGACCACGGACGACAGACCGGTGCGGGCGCCTTCGCCGACACCCGTGGCCGACTCGATGAACACGGTCTGGCCGGAGCCGCCCGCCACCCCGCCGATCGCGCCGCCGGCGCCGTCGATGAACAGCGCCTTGGACAGGCCCGGCATCCGGCCCTTGTCGTCGGCGAGGCCGGCCTCGGTGCCGACGCCGATGATGGTGGCCATCGCGTCGAAGAACCCGGCGAGGACGAGGGTGAAGACGATCAGGCCGACCGTCATCGCGCCGACCTTGCCCCAGCCGCCGAACGCGACGTGCCCGAAGAGCGAGAAGTCCGGCATCGAGACGGCGCTGCCGTGCAGTTCGGGGGTGCCGCCCGCCCACTGCCCGGGGGCGATGACGCCGAGGCCGTTGAGGACGGCCGCGACGACGGTGCCGGAGACGATGCCGATGAGAATGGCGCCGGGGACGCCCCGGGCCTGGAGCATGAAGATCAGCAGCAGGGTGCCGGCGAAGAGCAGGACCGGCCAGCCGGCGAGTTCCCCGGCGGGGCCGAGGGTGATCGGGGTGGCCTTGCCCTGGTGCACGAAGCCGGACTTGTAGAACCCGATGAGGGCGATGAACAGGCCGATGCCCATGGTGATGCCGTGCTTGAGCGCGAGCGGGATCGCGTTCATGATCATCTCGCGCAGGCCGGTGACGACCAGCAGCATGATGACCACGCCGTACATCACGCACATGCCCATGGCCTGCGGCCAGGTCATCTGCGGGGCCACCTGCGAGGACAGCACGCCGGAGACGGACAGGCCGGCGGCGAGCGCGAGCGGCGCCTTGCCGACGAAGCCCATCAGGAGCGTGGTGAAGGCCGCCGCGAACGCGGTCGCGGTGATGAGGGCCTTCTGGCCGAGCGTGTCCCCGGCCGCGTCCTTGCCGGACAGGATCAGGGGGTTGAGCAGGAGGATGTAGGCCATCGCCATGAAGGTGGTGATGCCGCCGCGCACCTCACGCGCGACCGTGGATCCTCTGCCGGATATGTGGAAGTACCGGTCGAGCCAGGACCGTCCGGCCGGGACGCGGGCACCTTCGCCCGCGTCGTCGGCTGCGGTCCTCGGCTCCACTGACTGCTGGGTCATGGGCCAACTCCCAAGGTTCACAGGGGCACCCGCCCGCCAGGGGCGGCGAGGGGGATTTGGGAAGTGCATGACCCGGGGGACGGCCCGGCACTGCACGCTGGTGGGGCCGGCGCCGGGAACGAGCGGTCGCCCGGCGCCGGGGTGTCACGCAGTACCGGTGAGATGCTCGGGCCGGACCGGCGTGCGGTTGAGCTCCAGCCCCGTCGCGTTCCGGATCGCCGCGAGGACGGCCGGGGTGGACGACAGGGTGGGGGCCTCGCCGATGCCGCGCAGCCCGTACGGGGCGTGGTCGTCGGCGAGTTCGAGCACGTCGACGGGGATGGTCGGCGTGTCGAGGATCGTGGGGATGAGGTAGTCCGTGAAGGAGGGGTTCCTGACCTTCGCGGTCTTCGGGTCGACGATGATCTCCTCCATCACCGCCACGCCCAGCCCCTGCGTCGTGCCGCCCTGGATCTGGCCGATGACGGACAGCGGGTTGAGCGCCTTGCCGACGTCCTGCGCGCAGGCCAGTTCGACGACCTTGACCAGGCCGAGTTCGGTGTCGACCTCGACGACGGCGCGGTGCGCGGCGAAGGAGTACTGCACGTGGCCGTTGCCCTGGCCGGTGCGCAGGTCGAAGGGCTCGGTCGGCCGGTGCCGCCACTCCTCCTCGACCTCGACGGCCTCGTCGCCGAGGACGTCCACCAGGTCGGCCAGCACCTCGCCGCCGTCGGTGACGACCTTGCCGCCCTCCAGCAGGAGTTCGGCCGTCGCCCAGGCCGGGTGGTGACTGCCGAACCTGCGGCGCCCGATCTCCAGGACCTTCTCGCGGACCAGTTCGCAGGCGTTCTTCACCGCGCCGCCCGTGACGTACGTCTGCCGGGAGGCCGAGGTCGAACCGGCGCTGCCCACCTGGGTGTCGGCCGGGTGGATGGTGACCTGGGCGACGCCCAGCTCGGTGCGGGCGATCTGCGCGTGGACGGTGACACCGCCCTGCCCGACCTCCGCCATCGCGGTGTGCACGGTGGCCACCGGCTCGCCGGCGATCACCTCCATCCGCACCCGGGCGGTGGAGTAGTCGTCGAAGCCCTCGGAGAAGCCGACGTTCTTGATGCCGACCGCGTAGCCGACACCGCGGACGACGCCCTCGCCGTGGGTGGTGTTGGACAGGCCGCCGGGCAGCTGGCGCACGTCGGCGCCCTCGCTGGACTCCCACTGGCGCTCGGGCGGCATGGGCATCGCCTTGACGCGGCGCAGGAGTTCGGCGACCGGGGCCGGGGAGTCGACCCGCTGCCCGGTCGGCAGGAGCGTGCCCTGCTCCATGGCGTTCAGCCGCCGGAACTCCACCGGGTCCATGCCCAGTTCCTTCGCCAGCTTGTCCATCTGCGCCTCGTAGGCGAAGCACGCCTGGACCGCGCCGAAACCGCGCATCGCGCCGCACGGCGGGTTGTTGGTGTAGAGCGCGATCGCCTCGATGTCCACGTCGTCGACGACGTACGGCCCGACGGACAGCGACGAGGCGTTGCCGACGACCGCCGGGGAGGCGGAGGCGTAGGCGCCGCCGTCCAGGACGATCCGGCACTTCAGGTGCGTCAGCTTGCCGTCGCGGGTGGCCCCGTGCTCGTAGTAGAGCTTCGCCGGGTGGCGGTGGACGTGCCCGAAGAAGGACTCGAACCGGTTGTAGACGATCTTCACGGGCTTGCCGGTGCGCAGCGCCAGCAGGCAGGCGTGGATCTGCATCGACAGGTCCTCGCGGCCGCCGAACGCGCCGCCGACGCCGGCCAGCGTCATGCGCACCTTCTCCGGCGGCAGGCCGAGCACCGGGGCCATCTGGCGCAGGTCGCTGTGCAGCCACTGGGTGGCGATGTAGAGGTGGACGCCGCCGTCCTCCTCGGGGACGGCGAGGCCGGACTCGGGGCCGAGGAAGGCCTGGTCCTGCATGCCGAAGGTGTACTCGCCCTCGACGATGACGTCGGCCCGCTCGCGGGCCTTCGCCACGTCGCCGCGGACGATCGGCTGGCGGTGCACGACGTTGGGGTGCGGGACGTGGCCCACGTGGTGGTCGTCGCGGTTCTCGTGGACGAGGATCGCGTCCGGGGCGGTCGCGGACGCCTCGTCGGTGATGACGGGCAGTTCCCGGTACTCGACCCTGATCTTCGCGGCGGCCCGGCGGGCCGTCTCGGGGTGGTCGGCGGCGACGATCGCGACGGGCTCGCCGTGGTGGCGCACCTTGCCGTGGGCGAGCACCGGGGTGTCCTGGATCTCCAGGCCGTAGTTCCGCACCTCGGTGGGCAGGTCGTCGTACGTCATGACGGCGTACACGCCGGGCAGGGCCAGGGCCTCGGAGGTGTCGATGGAGACGATCTCGGCGTGCGCGACGGTGGAGCGCAGGATCTGGCCCCAGAGCATGTCCTCGTGCCACATGTCGGACGAGTAGGCGAACTCGCCGGTGACCTTGAGGGTGCCGTCCGGGCGGAGCGTGGACTCGCCGATGCCGCCCCTGGTCCGCGAGCCCTGCGTGATCTTCGTGGGTGCGCCGTTGGCCGGCATGCTCAGACCCCCTCGGACTGGCGGGCGGCCGCAAGGCGGACCGCGTCCATGATCTTCTCGTAGCCCGTGCAGCGGCACAGGTTGCCCGACAGCGCCTCGCGGATGTCCGCGTCGGTCGGGTTCGGGTTGCGCTCCAGGAGTTCGTCGGAGGCGACGAGCAGGCCCGGGGTGCAGAAGCCGCACTGGACGGCGCCGGCGTCGATGAACGCCTGCTGGACGGGGCTGAGCCCGGCGCCCTCGCCGGTCCGCGAGTCGGTGCCCTTGGCCTGCCACCCCCTGGCCTCGTCGAGCGAGGTGCCCTGCGTGCCGCAGGAGCCGGTGGAGCAGGAGCGCTGCCGGGCATGATCCGCCAGGCCCTCGACGGTCACCACCTCGCGGCCCTCGACCTGTCCGGCCGCGACCAGGCAGGAGCACACGGGCACGCCGTCCAGGCGCACGGTGCACGAGCCGCACTCGCCCTGCTCGCAGGCGTTCTTCGAACCGGGCAGGCCGAGGCGCTCGCGCAGGACGTACAGCAGGGACTCGCCCTCCCAGACGTCGTCGGCCTCCTGCGGGCGTCCGTTGACGGTGAAGTTGACGCGCATCACGCAGCTCCCTCGGTGGTGCGGCGGGTGCCGCGGTACGACTCCCAGGTCCAGGTGAGCGTCCGGCGGGCCATCACGCCGACCGCGTGGCGGCGGTAGCTCGCGGTGCCCCGGACGTCGTCGATCGGGTTGCAGGCGGCCGCGCACAGGTCCGCGAACTGCTTGGCGACCGACGGGGTGACGATCTTGCCGTTGTCCCAGAAGCCGCCCTCCTCGAGCGCCGCGTTCAGGAACTCCTCGGCGGCCTTCGCCCGCACCGGCGTGGGCGCGGCCGAGCCGATGCCGGTGCGCACGGTCCGGGTCCGCGGGTGCAGGGCGAGGCCGAAGGCGCACACGGCGATGACCATGGCGTTGCGGGTGCCCACCTTCGAGTACTGCTGGGGGCCGTCCGCCTTCTTGACGTGCACGGCGCGGATCAGCTCGTCGGGGGCGAGGGCGTTGCGCTTGACGCCGGTGTAGAACGCGTCGATCGGGATGCGGCGGGTGCCGCGCGCCGCCGACTCCGCCTCGACCTCGGCGCCGGCCGCGAGGAGGGCGGGGTGGGCGTCGCCGGCGGGCGAGGCGGTGCCGAGGTTGCCGCCGACGCCGCCGCGGTTGCGGATCTGCGGGGAGGCCACCGTGTGCGAGGCGAGCGCGAGGCCCGGCAGCTCGGCGCGGAGGTGCTCCATGATCTGCGCGTAGGGGACGGAGGCGCCCAGCCGCACGCTCTCCTCGCCGACCTCCCACTCGTAGAGGTCGCCGACGCGGTTCAGGTCGAGCAGGTACTCGGGCCGGCGGTGGTCGAAGTTGATCTCGACCATCACGTCGGTGCCACCCGCAATCGGCACAGCGGTGGGGTGCTCGGCCTTCGCGGCGAGCGCCTCCTCCCAGCTGGCGGGGCGAAGGAAGTCCATGACCGGCTCTCTTCTTCGTCTCGTGAGTCGTACGGAATTGAGCCAGATCCGGGTGCGGCGGGCGCGGCTCGTTCCTGTGCTGTTTACGCGGAGTGGACTCATTACACGGCCGCGTACTCCGGCGGGGTCAGTCACCGAAACCATGAAGGAGTTGGCTGGCCAGGGCGATCGTCTTGTAGATTCGTATGAACGGAGGTCATCGGTAACCTCTCCGATTCCCCGGGGAAACGCAGGTGACGGCCCCCGCGGCCCCGGCAGGCGGCCCGCACGCGCCCACACCACGCCTTCCCCGGCCCCCGTCCGAGATTCATCGTAGGTTTCGAGACACAGAACGGCGGCGACGAGATGCGGCTGCGCGCACTGCTGGACACCGATGCGCTGGGGCTGCGGCTGCTCGGCGGCGAGGACGAGCTGGACCGCTCCGTGCGCGGGGTGATGACCACCGACCTGCGCGATCCGAGCCGCTACCTGTCCGGCGGCGAGCTGGTGCTGACGGGCCTGGCCTGGCGGCGGGACGCGGCCGACTCCGAGCCGTTCGTGCGGATCCTGGTGCAGGCCGGGGTGGCGGCGCTGGCGGCCGGCGAGGCCGAGCTGGGCGCCGTGCCGGACGACCTGGTGCTGGCCTGCGCCCGGCACCGGATGCCGCTGTTCGCGGTGCACGAGTCGGTGGCGTTCGCGACGATCACCGAGCACGTCGTACGGCAGGTCTCCGGTGAGCGGGCCGGGGACCTGGCGGCCGTGGTGGACCGGCACCGGCGGATGATGACCTCGGGTCCGGCGGGCGGCGGCCCGGACGTGGTGCTGGACCTGCTCGGCTCCGACCTGGACCTGCGCGCCTGGGTGCTGTCGCCGACCGGCCGGCTGATAGCGGGCCCCAAGGTGGCGGGCCCCGCGCTGCCCGCCGACACCTGCGCCAGGCTGGCCGCCGAGCACCTGGCGGCCACCCGCTCGGGCCGGCGCGGCCCGCACCGCGTGCAGCTCGACCGGACGACGTACTCCCTCTTCCCGATCCGCTCCTCCGGCCGCGCCCCGCAGACCGCCCGCGACGTGCGCGAGACGGTCCTGTCGGACTGGCTGCTGGCCGTCGAGGCGGACGCCGGGGACTGGCCCGCGGAGCGCCTGGACCTGCTCCAGGGCGTCACCCAGCTGATCGCCGTCGAACGGGACCGGCGCGACGCGGCCCGCACGGTGCGGCGGCGGCTCGCGCAGGAGGTGCTGGAGCTGGTGCAGACGGGCGCGGCGCCCGCCGAGATCGCCGCGCGCCTGCGGGTGGCGGCGCCGGTGCTGCTGCCCGGGCTCGGCGCGGCACCGCACTGGCAGGTGGTGGTGGCCCGCGTCGAGTGGGAGGGCGGGGAGATCGAGGGCGGCCCGGTCGCCCAGTCCCTGCTGGAGGAGGTCCTGGTCGACCCGCAGGCCACCGGCCCGGAGCCCTCGGACCGCATCGCCGTCGCCCACACCGGCGACGAGGCGATCGCCCTCGTGCCGCTGCCCGCGATGTCCTCCGAGCACGACGGGTCGGAGACGGGCCTGCTCGCGGACGTGCTGCTGCGGGCCGTCCGGGAGTCGCTGTCGGCGGGCCTGGACGACGACGGGCGGCTCACCCTCGGCGTCAGCGCCGCCGTGCACTCGGCGGAGGGGCTGCGCGGCGCCCTGGAGGAGGCCCGGCACGCCCGCCGGGTGGCCGCGGCCCGCCCCGGCCGGGTCTGCGCGGCCGGCCACCAGGAGCTGGCCTCGCACGTGCTGCTGCTGCCCTTCGTCCCCGACGACGTGCGCCGCGCCTTCACGGCCCGCCTGCTGGACCCGCTGGAGGACTACGACCGGCGCCACCGCGCCGAGCTGATCCCGACCCTGGAGGCGTTCCTGGACTGCGACGGCTCCTGGACGCGCTGCGCCACCCGGCTGCACCTGCACGTCAACACGCTGCGCTACCGGGTCGGCCGGATCGAGCAGTTGACGGGACGGGACCTGTCGCGCCTGGAGGACAAGCTGGACTTCTTCCTGGCGCTGCGGATGAGCTGAGGCCGGGCGGCGGTGACGGGACTTATCACGTCACGGCTTCGCCCCACGACTTTGTGAAAACTTTCACCCACCCTCTTGGCCCGGCGCGGGCATTGGTGCTGGAATGCGGCCACCACTCAACAGCTCGATGGCGTGCTCGGGGAGGGCAACGTGGCGCATCCCGCCATGTCTGGTAACGGAACGACCCCAGGTGACGATCCTCTCCAGACCGCGGTGTGGCGGCTGCGCTCGCGGGCCTGCTGGGCCGACGCGGCGGCCCTGCTGCCCGTGGACACCCCGGCCGGGGCGCTGCAACGGGCCTCGCTGCTCGTGGAGCGGTGCCTGTACACGGAGCGGGGCTGGCAGGAGGCGGAGGACGCCCTGCGGACGGCGGAGGCGCTGGCGCACACCGACGACGAGCGGGGGGCCGCCGCCTGCGAGCGCGGGCAGCTCGCCTACGCGGCGACGCTGCACCGGGTGCGCGACCGGGCGGACGAGGCACGGGCGGCGCTCGGCCGGGCGGCCGCGCTGATCCCTCCGGGGGCGGTGGGGCGGGCGCTGCTGGACTTCCGGCGGGGGCTGCTGGCGGAGAACCTGACGCACGCCCCGCAGGCGGCCCGGGCCGCCTACCGGCGCGCGCACGCCGGGGCCACCGCGCACCCCGATCCGCTGCTGCTGTCGTTCACCTGGCGCCACCTGGCCGGACTCGCGCTGCGGGACGGCGAGTTGAGCGAGGCGCGGCACGGCTTCGCCGAATCGCTGCGGATCCTGGAGGAGCTGGGCTACCTGGTGGGCACGGCACCCGCCCTGGCCTCACTGGCCCAGACGGAGCCGGAACCGGAGGCGTCGCGGCTGCGGGAGGAGGCCGGGCGGCTGTTCCGCCTGCTGGGCGGCGTACCGACGTGGCTGGCCCGGCAGTTGGCGCCGCCGGAGCCGGGGGTGGCTACGGCGTAGGGGGCCCGGGCCCGGGGGGCGGCCTCGCAGCGATCACCGAGCCCCCTGGTCCCGCCGCTCCGCGCGGCGCGCGGGCAGCCGCCCCAGGCCCCTGGTGCGCCCACGGCCGCTCACCCCGCCTCCGGCGCTCCCCCGGCGGGCGCCGTGAGCGGGACGGGCCCGACCCTCGCTGACCGACGAGCAGGTGCTCAGCGAAGCGGCACACGTGCTCGACCCCCACATGCGCCGCTTCACCCGCAAGCTGCGGCACGCCCGGGCCAGGCTCTGAGACGGATCCGCACCCGGTAGTGGGGACCGCGCCCGCAGCGGACGTCGCGCGCGGTCAGCAGGCGCCGGCGAAGTGTTCTTCCAGCAGGTCGCGGATCACGTCCAGGTCGCGGGCGATCAGCGCGTCCAGCAGGGTCGTGTGTTCCGCCGCGTCGGCCAGCAGGTGGGGCCGGGCGTGGCGGGCCCGGGGCCACTGGGAGCGGCGGTGGAGGTCGTCCACCGTCCGGACCAGTTGCCGGTTGCCGGACAGGGACAGCACCGCGCGGTGGAAGGCGCGGTCGGACTCCGCGTACGTCGCCGGGCAGCCCGAGGAGGCGGCGCGCACCGTGTCCTCGGCCAGCGGGCGCAGGCCGGCCCACTGCTCGGCGGGTACCGTGCGGGCCAGGCGCAGCATCACCGGCACCTCGATCAGCGCCCGCACCTCCGCCAGCTCGGCCAGCTCGCGGGCGCCGCGCTCGACGACGCGGAAGCCGCGGTTGGGCACGACCTCGACGGCGCCCTCCAGGGCGAGCTGCTGCATGGCCTCCCGGACCGGCGTCGCCGAGACCCCGAAGCGGTCGCCGAGGGCCGGCGCCGAGTAGACCTCGCCGGGCCTCAGCTCGCCCGCGACCAGGGCCGTGCGCAGCGCGTCGAGTATCTGCCCGCGGACCGAGGAGCGCCGCACCTCGGAGCGCGGGCCGGGGATCGGCCGCTCACCGTGCGTGTGCTCGCCCCGCGCGGTCGGGGCCGCCGCCTGCGCCCGGGCAGCGCCCTGCGGCATGGCGGCACCCTGCACGCGCTGCTCCACGGGTCCTCCTCCGGGCGGTCGGCACTTGGGGTCATTAACGGCAGGTTGTTACTTGTCCGTCAAGCACCTTAGGCGTACAAGGCGACAATTCAAACCCCCGTTCGGAAGAGGGAAGGCCGGCCTCGCCCGACCCTCCATGCTTCGTGCGGGCCGCGGCACCCGTCCGCTTCCACTAAGATCACCGCCAGTCGGGTCACCCGGCGCCCGGACGGCGATTCACCACTTCCTCACTTCACACGGGAACTTTCCCGGGAACCATCCGTACGGGTAGTCTTATTCGAACTCAACTCCCGCCCCTCATGCGGCAGTTCGAGCAGATCGTCGTCCCGGGCATCCCCTTGCACCTTTATGGCGGCCTCTTGCCCCGAAACCCCCTGAGGGCCGTCGGGTGTGGGCCACTATGGCGGGCGTTACGCCCTATCCCAATGCAAGGGACCCCTGATGAGACTGACCGACATATCGCTGAACTGGCTGCTTCCGGGCGCCGTGCTGCTCCTGGGCATGCTGGTCGCGGTGGCGGTGCTCGCGCGCAGCAAGCGCTCCTCCGGGGAGAACGCGAGCGCGGACGACTCGTGGGAGCGCAGCGAGGAGCGCCGCCGGCGCAAGGAGGCCATCTACGGCACCGCCTCCTACGTGCTCCTGTTCTGCTGTGCGGCCGTCGCGGCCGCCCTGTCCTTCCACGGCCTCGTCGGCTTCGGCGAACAGAACCTCGGCCTGACCGACGGCTGGCAGTACCTGGTGCCGTTCGGCCTGGACGGCGCGGCGATGTTCTGCTCCGTCCTCGCGGTGCGCGAGGCCAGCCACGGTGACGCGGCCCTCGGCTCCCGGATACTCGTGTGGCTGTTCGCGGCGGCGGCGGCCTGGTTCAACTGGGTGCACGCGCCCCGGGGCATCGGGCACGCGGGCGCCCCGCAGTTCTTCTCCGGCATGTCGCTGTCCGCGGCCGTCCTGTTCGACCGCGCGCTGAAGCAGACCCGCCGGGCCGCGCTGCGCGAGCAGGGCCTGGTGCCGCGTCCGCTGCCGCAGATCCGCATCGTGCGCTGGCTGCGGGCCCCCCGCGAGACCTACCGCGCCTGGTCGCTGATGCTCCTGGAGGGCGTGCGCAGCCTGGACGAGGCCGTGGAGGAGGTCCGCGAGGACACGCGGCAGAAGGAGGAGTCGCGCCGGCGCAGGCGCGACCAGCAGCGCATGGAGCGCGCCCAGCTGAAGGCCATAAGCCGGGGCCACCGCGGCTTCGCCGGACGTGGCGGCCGCCAGGTCGAGGTGCAGGCCGTGGAGCGCGGCTCCGCATCCGCCACCGCGGAGCCTGCCATATCCGCGCCCGAGCTGCCCGTACGCTCTCGGCCCTCCCTTCAGCCGGTCCGCAAGAGCGGTGAGCCGCTCACCGTCGACCTCACCGCGGAGGACGACACCATGGCCCTGCCGCGCCTGGACTCCCTGGAGCGCAAACTGAAGGACCTGGAGCAGCAGTTCGGCTAGGCCGGCGCAGCATCGACACGGGACGGGGCGTGACCGCACGGGTCACGCCCCGTCCCGTTCCTGCCACGGCGCCGACCGCTGTCAGGCTGCCTCGGCGCCGAGCTCGAACCACACCGACTTGCCCACCCCGTGCGGCCGTACACCCCAGGCGTCCGCGAGGGACTGCACCAGCACCATCCCCCGGCCGTGGGTGTCCTCCTGCGTGTCCGGCGCGCACACGCGCGGTCTGCGGGCCACGAAGTCCCGGACCTCCACGCGCAGTCCGTGCGGCAGGACGACCGCGGTCAGGACGGCGTCGTCGTCGGTGTGGACGAGGGCGTTGGTGACGAGTTCGGTGGCCAGCAGTTCGGCGATGTCCGAGCGGCCCGGCCTCCCCCAGTGCCGCAGCAGCCGGCGCAGCTCCCGGCGCGCCTCGGGCACCGCCCTCAGGTCCGCCCGCCCCAGTCTCCGCCTGAGCTGGGACGGGTGCGCCCGGTCCGTGATGGTGTCGGTCTCTTCCCCCGCCTCCGCCGAGGAGGCCCCGATGGCCACGGGACCGCCTCCTCGTGCCTGACTGTTCATGACCCCCGCCCGCACGTCGCCTGACCCTTGCCCCTCCTGGTCGAACACGTTCACGGGGATCCATGCCCACCGGGCAACCGGGCAGTCCTGGGCCCTCACCGACCGTTACCAGTTCGGCCACCGTCCGCCACGCTCCGGCCCGGCGCGCGGACGCCGTCGCGCCCGCGCCCGGCCCGGCAGCAGCACCGTATGGCGCCTCCCGTGTCCCAGCACGGGCGGAGCGGCACCTTCCGCACCGGTTGTCGACGGTTCGTCACGGGAGGTGAAACTGGCCGGAAACCACCGTTCCACGTACCCGGTTCAGGGCCTGCGGACGTTGCGGAGGTTGGAGCGGGCCATCTGGAGCATGCGGCCGACGCCGCCCTCCAGGACGATCTTCGAGGCGGACAGGGCGAACCCGGTGACCATCTCGGCGCTGATCTTCGGCGGGATGGACAGCGCGTTGGGATCGGTGACGACGTCCACCAGGGCCGGCCCCTTGTGCCGGAAGGCGTCCTTGAGCGCCCCGGCGAGCTGCTTGGGCCGTTCCACCCGGATGCCGTAGGCGCCGCAGGCGCGGGCGACGGCGGCGAAGTCGGGGTTGCTGTTCCTGGTGCCGTACGAGGGCAGGCCCGCGACCAGCATCTCCAACTCCACCATCCCGAGCGAGGAGTTGTTGAACAGCACGACCTTCACCGGCAGGTCGTGCTGCACGAGCGTGAGGAACTCGCCCATCAGCATGGCGAACCCGCCGTCGCCGGACATCGCGACGACCTGCCGGCGCCGGTCGGTGAACTGGGCGCCGATCGCCATGGGCAGCGCGTTCGCCATCGAGCCGTGCGAGAAGGAACCGATGATCCGGCGGCGGCCGTTGGGCGAGATGTACCGGGCGCCCCAGACGTTGCACATCCCGGTGTCGATGGTGAACACGGCGTCGTCGGCGGCGACTTCGTCGAGCACGGCGGCCACGTACTCGGGATGGATCGGCACGTGCTTCTCGACCTTGCGGGTGTACGCCTTGACCACGCCCTCCAGCGCGTCGGCGTGCTTCTTCAGCATCCGGTCGAGGAAGCGGCGGTCGGTCTTCTCCTTCACCCGCGGGACCAGGCAGCGCAGGGTCTCGCGGACGTCGCCCCACACGGCGAGGTCGAGCCGGGAGCGGCGGCCGAGGACCTCGGGCCGTACGTCGATCTGCGCGATCCTCACGTCGTCCGGCAGGAAGGCGTTGTACGGGAAGTCGGTGCCGAGCAGGATCAGCAGGTCGCACTCGTGGGTGGCCTCGTAGGCGGCGCCGTAGCCGAGGAGCCCGCTCATCCCGACGTCGAACGGGTTGTCGTACTGGATCCACTCCTTGCCGCGCAGCGCGTGCCCCACCGGGGACTTGATCCTCCCGGCGAACTCCATCACCTCCGCGTGGGCGCCGGCCGTGCCGGCGCCGCAGAACAGGGTGACCCTGCGGGCCGCGTCGATCATCTCGACGAGCCGGTCGAGCTCGGCGTCGCCGGGCCGGACGGTGGGCCGGGAGGTGACGAGGGCGCTCTGGGGGGCCTTCTCCGGGGCGGGCTCGCCGGCGATGTCGCCGGGCAGGGACACCACGCTCACCCCGCGCTGCCCGACCGCGTGCTGGACGGCGGTCTGCAGCAGCCGGGGCATCTGCTTCGGGCTGGAGATCAGCTCGCTGTAGTGGCTGCACTCCAGGAACAGCCGGTCGGGGTGGGTCTCCTGGAAGTAGCCGAGGCCGATCTCGCTGGACGGGATGTGGGAGGCCAGGGCGAGGACCGGGGCCATCGAGCGGTGGGCGTCGTACAGGCCGTTGATGAGGTGCAGGTTGCCCGGGCCGCAGGAACCGGCGCAGGCGGCGAGCTTGCCGGTGATCTGGGCCTCGGCGCCGGCCGCGAAGGCGGCGCTCTCCTCGTGGCGGACGTGGATCCAGTCGATGGCGGAGTTGCGGCGGACGGCGTCGACGACCGGGTTGAGGCTGTCGCCCACGACGCCGTACAGGCGGCGCACGCCGGCGCGCACGAGGATGTCGACGAACTGTTCGGCGACGTTCTGTTTGGCCATGACTGTCCACTGCCCCTTCGGTCTCCGCGGACCTTCCGGCTTCCATGGAGGCACAGCGGCCGCGGTTACGCCTCCCACACGGCGGCCGCCGTACGGTCGTCGGCGTAGCCCTTCACCCGCACCTGGGCGTCGGCGAGGAACGCGGCGAGGCCGGGCGGGGTGCCGCCGGACCAGCGGCGGGCCAGGTAGGCGCAGAGGGCGGGCTCACCGCGCAGCGGGTCGGCGAGGCCGCTGGTGGCCATCACCAGGACGTCACCCGGGCGGGCTACCGAGGCACGGAACCGGAACGGTTCGCGGGGCGGCTCGGGGGCGGGCTCGTAGGGGCTCGGCGGGGTCGGGATGCCGAGGTCCATGGTGAGCCGGTCGCCCTCGGGGGTCTCGGCGAGGGGTGAACCGAAGCCGACGACGGGGGCGCCGGTGGTACCGGCGGGGCTCACCCGCGGCTCGATGTCCTGCCACTCGCCGTCCCGCAGCCGGAACAGGCCTCCGTCCCCGGTGCCGAAGAACACGCGGGTACGGCAGCCGGGGTCGGCGGGCAGCAGCAGGCAGCGCAGGCTCGCGGTGTGCTCCTCCGGGTCCAGATCGTGTGCGGCGGCGTCGGCGCGCAGCCTGCCGAGGCTGCGGTCGGTCAGCCGGTTCAGACCCGACTTCAGGTCGCCGCGCCGGGCGGCCCGGATGTCCTCCGCCAGCCGCTGGTGACTGCGGCCCACGGCCCGCCCGATCAGCCGGCAGGCCTCCGCCGCGGCGCGGTGCGCCCCCGGCGTGGCCCGCACCCCGGTCGCCATCGCGACCAGCACCAGCGCCTGCTCCCCCGCGCCGAACCGCGCGGTCAGCAGCGCGTCGCGCCGCGGTTCGCCCCGGTACCGCGCCGAGTCCCCGCGCAACGAAACGGCCCGCACCGTGCAGGCCCCGTACCGGGCCCCGTCCAGGACGGTGTCGGCGACCAGCTCACCGAGCGCGTCCGGATCGGCGGCGGGGAGCGTGGTGGGCTCCGGATCGTAGGTCGGGGGCCCGGAGCCGACGTAGTCGAGGGCGGAGGGCACGGCGGGGGGCCGCACGGGTGACGGGGCGCCGGGCGCGGGCGGCACCCGGTGCGTGTCCGGAGCAGCGAGGGGCGCCGACGCGGGCGGCGCCGGATACGCCTCCGCGCCGGAAGGCCCCGCCGGCACGGCCGCACCCGGCGGAGAAGCCGGAGGGGCAGGCGGCGCGGGCACGGACGAAGACGGTGGCGAGGCCGGGGTGTTGGGTGGCGCCGAGGCGGGCGGCGCCGGATACGCCTCCGCGCCGGAAGGCCCCGCCGGCACGGCCGCACCCGGCGGAGAATCCGGAGGAGCAGGCGGCGCGGGCACGGACGAAGACGACGGCGAAACCGGTGGCGAAGCCGGGACGCCAGGCGGCGCCGACGCGGGCGGCGCCGGATACGCCTCCGCGCCGGAAGGCCCCGCCGGCACGGCCGCACCCGGCGGAGAAGCCGGAGGGGCAGGCGGCACAGGCACGGGCGAAGACGGTGGCGAGGCCGGTGGCGAGGCCGGAGCACCGGGCGGCGCCGGATACGCGTCCGCGCCGGAAGCTCGCGCCGGCGCGGCCGGATCCGGCGGGGAGCCTGGAGGAACGGGCGGCGACAGAGGTGCCGCCGGCGTCGGCGGGGGCGGTGGGGGTGTCGTGCGCTGGGGTGGGAGCGGGGGGTCCAGAGGTGGTGCCGTGCCGTCGCCGTCCGGTCGTCCGGTCACCGCGCCGCTCGCCGAGGCGTAGCGGTCGTCCAGGGAGTCCGGGGCGGGCGCGGGGCCCGTGTCCTCGGTGGAGTCGTCGTACAGCTGCTCCCACCAGTCGTCCTCGTGACGGGCGGGCCTGCCCCCCTGCTGGCTCATGCTCCTGATTGTCACCGCACCGGCCCCGGGGAAACGGGGCATCAGGAAAAATACGCGCACCCGCCCGAAAGGACAGGCGCCTCGGGGAGGATGGCCCGAACTGCCTTACGCCAAGCGGATGTCGGCACGTCGCCGCACCGGTCGTGCAGGCCGCCGGGCGGTCCCACCCCCCACGGGAGGACCGCCCGGCGGCAACCGGAGTGACCCGGCCGGATCCCCTGGCGCGCGCTCGCGCACGTCCGGGCCGGGTCACCGTCTTGTGCGGCCGGCTCGCCGAGGAGCCGGCCGATTGGCCGGATTGCGGCTTGGTTTCCCGGGACGCGGCCGTGGACCGTCCGCACGGCCCCGCGTCCTTCGGTGCTGCAACCTTGGCAGACACACCCCGGGTGCGGCGATGATGTTGCGCGGCGGGTTTGCGTCGTGGCCGGTTTCCGCCACCGTGCGGCCCGCGCTGCGGGGGGCGCACCGGAGTCGGGCTGTTTTTCAGGGGAGGGACGTGAGCCGCATGCTGGCAGCGGTGGGGCTGGACGAGACGCACGAGTCGGCGTACCGGGCGCTGGTGTCCGTGGGCGCCGCCGAGGTGGCCGATCTGGCCCGGCGCCTGGCGCTGGCCGAGCCGGACACCGAGCGGGCGCTGCGCCGGCTGGAGCTGCGGGGCCTGGCCGCCCAGTCGCCGGCGCGGCCGGGCCGCTGGGTGGCGGCCCCGCCGGGCGTGGCGCTGGGCGCGCTGCTCACCGAGCGGCGGCACGAGCTGGAGCAGGCGGAGCTGGCGGCGGCGCTGCTGGCGGAGGAGTACCGGGCGGCGGCGGCCGAGCCGGAGGTGCGCGACCTGGTGGAGGTGGTGACCGGCGCCGCCGCGGTCACGCAGCGCTTTCTGCAGTTGCAGCTGGGCGCCGCGGAGGAGGTGTGCGCGCTGGTCACCGGCAGGCCGATGGTGGTCTCCGGGATGGAGAACGACGCGGAGGAGCAGGCGGCGGGGCGCGGGGTGCGCTACCGGGTCGTGGTCGAGCGCGCGGTGCTGGACCTGCCGCACGGGCTCACCGAGCTGTCGGCGGCGCTCGGCCGGGACGAGCAGGTGCGGGCGGTGGACCGGGTGCCGACGAAGCTGGTGATCGCCGACCGGTCGCTGGCCATGGTGCCGCTGTCCTCGAGGACCGCCGAACCGGCCGCGCTGGTGGTGCACGCGAGCGGCCTGCTGGAGTTGCTGGCGGCGCTGTTCGAGTCGGTGTGGCGGGAGGCGCTGCCGCTGCGGATCGGTGCGTCGGGGGCGGCCGAGCAGCAGCCCGGCGGGCCCGACGCGACGGACCTGGAAGTGCTGTCGCTGCTGCTGGCCGGGCTGACCGACGCGAGCGTGGCCAAGCAGCTCGACCTGGGGCTGCGGACCGTGCAGCGCCGGGTGAAGCGGCTGATGGGGCTGGCCGGTGTGACGACCCGGCTGCAGCTGGGCTGGCACGCCTACGAGCGGGGCTGGGTCTCCCGGGACGCCGATCCCGCCGGTTGAGGCAGGACCGGGGCCAGCGCGCGGGCCACGGTGTCGGCGATCGCCCGCATGCCCGTGTCGTTGAAGTGCAGGTGGTCGCCGGGGTCGTAGCCGGGCCGGATCCGGCCGGGTGCGGACGGGTCGCGTACGGCGGCGTCGGCGTCGGCGACCGCGTCGAAGGCGCCCCCGGTGCGGATGAACGCGTTGACCCGCTGCCGTACCGCCTCGCCCGCCGCGGTGTGGGCGGGGTACCCGCCGTACGGGGTGAGCGTGACGCCGACGACCCGGATGCCCCGGGCGTGCGCGCGGGCGACGAGGGTGCGGTAGGCGGTGGCGAAGGCGGCGGGGTCGTCCGCCACGGGCGTGCCCTTGATGTCGTTGATGCCCTCGAACACGATCAGCACCCGCACCCCGGTCCGGTCCAGGGCGTCGGGGTCCAGGCGGGCCAGGGCGCTCGGTCCGGCGCCGTCGCGCAGCAGGCGGTTGCCGGCGATCCCGGCGTTGAGGACGCCGTGGCCGCGCAGCCGCTGGGCGAGCAGGTCGGGCCAGCGGTGGTTGGTGTCGGGGGTGGAGCCGTTGCCGTCGGTGAGGGAGTCGCCCAGGGCGACGACGCTGCCGGTGGCGGGACCGAGGACGTCGACGCCGGTGACGTAGTACCAGAAGTCGGTACGGACGGTGTACGCGGCGCCGCTCTCGTCGGCCGCGTGGCCGGTGTCCGCAAGGTAGCTGGTCTGCAGGGCGGTGCGGTGGTAGGTGGCCGGGCCTGAGCCGGTCGGGGTGGCGACGGTGACCAGCAGGTCGGCCGCGGCGGGTACGGGCAGCGGGACGGGGTCGCTGAGCAGGTCCCGGCCCCCGGGGACGGTGGGGGCGTGGACGCCCCGGAAGGTGACGGTGCGCAGGCTGCCGGGCACGGCGTCCGGCCCGGTGCCGCGCCGCAGCGCGACCGTGACCGCGCCGAGCCGGAGCGGGGCGGTGCCGAGCCGGTTGGCGATCCGGATCCGCACGGCGGTGCCGCCGGCGCTGAGGTGCACGACGTTGCGGACGGCGGTGCCGGGCAGCGCGGGGGCGGTGCCGGAGGGGGCCGCCTCCCAGCTGCCGGTCCAGCGGGCCGGGGCGGGCGCGGCGGCGGGCGTCGCGGTGCCGTGCGGCGTGGCCGTGGCGGCCGCGGTCGCCGTCGTGCCCGGCAGTGCCGCGAGCAGGACTGCCGTGAGGACCCGCCCGACCTTGCCCATCGTGTGCCGCCCGCCTTCCCGTGCCCCGTCGGAGGCGACCGTCCCACAGGGCCGCCGCCCCGCACGGGAACATCACCACCGGTCCACCCGCACGGCGTAGCGCCGAGGGTCGGGAGCACGGCTGGGGTCCTTCGTCTGGATCAGGCCCGCGAGCCCGGCATGATCCGAACGAGAGGCCCTAGGCGGGGAGGGCGCCCTCCAGGGTCAGCAGCCTGATCTTGCGGTCCAGGCCGGCCGCGTAGCCGGTCAGTGAGCCGTCCGCGCCGATGACGCGGTGGCAGGGGCGCAGGACGAGGAGCGGGTTGGCGCCGATCGCGCCGCCGACGGCGCGGACCGCGGCGCGGGGTGCGCCGACGCGGGCGGCGATCTCGCCGTAGGTGGTGGTGGCGCCGTACGGCACGGAGTCGAGGGCCGCCCACACCCGCTCGCGGAACGCGGTGCCGTGCGTCCGCAGGGGCAGCCGGAACTCCTTCAGTTCCCCGGCGAAGTAAGCGCCGAGCTGCTCGGTGGCCGCCCGGAAGGGGCCGGGGTCCGGGCGCCAGTCGTCCCGCACGGTCCGGCCGCCCTTCTGCCCGGGCAGGGAGAGGGAGGTGAGCGCGCCGTCGGGGCCCGCGGTGAGCAGCAGCTGCCCGAGCGGGGTGGCCACGTGGGTCCAGTAGGTCGTTTCCGTCACGGTGTCAGTTCTCCTGCTGCGTAGAGGTGTCGGGCGGCGTAGGAGCGCCACGGGCGCCAGGCGTCGGGGGCGTCCAGGCCGGGCGGGGCCACGTCCGGGTCGCCGAGGGCGCGGACCCGCAGGGTGGCGACGGCGGCCGCGGTCATGCCGGGCAGGGCGCGCAGGGCCCGCTCGGTCGCGTCCCGGTCGGCGCCCGGGTCGAGTCGTACGGTGCCGTCGGCGAGGGCGGCGGCGAGCGCGCCCAGCGGGCCGCCCGGTTCGGCCCCGGCGAGCGCGGCGGCCTCCGGGAAGAGGTGGGTGAGGCTCCCGCTGGGCGCGTCGAGCGCCTTGCCGTGGCGCCGGACCAGGTCCGCGGCGCCGGCCACGCCCACCAGCGCCCGTACGGCGGGCTCCAGCGGGTCGACGGCGCCGGGTGAGCGCAGGCCGGGCCGGGCGGCGACCAGGGGGGCGAGCCGCGGGTCGGCGGCGAGCCGGTCGTCGACCGCGTACGGGTCGGCGTCGAGGTCGAGCAGCCGGCGCAGCCGCTGTACGGCGGTGGCCAGGTCCCGCGGGTCGGTCAGCTCCAGCCGGGCGTCGAGCCAGCCGCCCGGATGCGTGCCGCCGCCCGCCCGGGGCACCCCGGGGCGCTCCGCGACGGCGACGAGCGCGGTGCCGTGGGGCAGCCGCAGGGTGCGCCGGTAGGTGCGGCCGCCGGGGGCGCCGCTCACCTCCTCGACGCCGGGTACGGCCTCCCGCGCGAGCTGGTCGAAGACGGCGCCGGCCTGGTAGGGGCCGCGGTGGGCGAGCCGGAGGGGGATGCCGGTGCCGGGGGCGGCCCGGCGGGCGTCACCGCCCCGGGGTGCGGTGGCCCGCACCCCGGTCGGCGTCGCGTCGTACACCTCGCGGATGGTGTCGTTGAACTGCCGCACGCTGGCGAAGCCGGACGCGAACGCGACCTCGGTGACCGGCAGCCCCGTGGTCTGCAGCAGCACCCGGGCGGTGTGGGCGCGCCGGGCCCGGGCCAGGGCGACCGGTCCGGCGCCGACCTCGGCGGTGAGCTGGCGCTGCACCTGCCGGGCGCTGTAGCCGAGCCGGGCCGCGAGTCCGGCGACGCCCTCGCGGTCCACGACGCCGTCGGCGATCAGGCGCATGGCCCGGCCCACGGCGTCGGCACGGACGTTCCACTCGGCGGAGCCGGGCACGGCGTCGGGCCGGCACCGCCGGCAGGCCCGGAAACCCGAGCGCTGCGCGGCGGCGGCGGTCGCGAAGAACCGCACGTTGTGCCGTTTCGGGGTCACCGCCGGGCAGCTGGGCCGGCAGTAGATCCCGGTCGTCTCGACGGCGAAGAAGAACGCACCGTCGAACCGCCCGTCCCGGCTGCGCACCGCCTCGTACCTGCTGTCCTCGTCCATCACGAGTCCAGTGTGGGCCGGGACGGCGCCCCGGGCTGGCGGAAATCGGACACGGAGCACGGGCACGGGCTCGGGCACTGAGCGGGGGGACGGGCACGGAGGACGCGGAGGCGGTCACGACCACCGCCCCCGCTTGGCCTCCATCGCCGCGCGCCCCTGGGCCCCCTTCCGCTTCCAGTCCCGCCGCAGCTCGGCACGCACCCGCGCGTCGGTCTTGGCGACGATCCACTGGTTCTCCCGCAGGAGCTTGCGGTAGCTCTCCAGGCGGCGCGCCGACAGCTCGCCGCACTCCAGGGCGGCGAGCACCGCGCAGCCGGGCTCGGTGTCGTGCGCGCAGTCCTGGAAGCGGCAGCGCCCGGCCAGCTCCTCGATCTCGGAGAACACCTGCCCGACCCCGCTCTCGGCGTCGAACAGGCCGACCCCGCGCAGCCCCGGGGTGTCGATGAGCACGCCGCCGGAGGGCAGCGGCAGCAGGTTCCGGGTGGTCGTGGTGTGCCGGCCCTTGCCGTCGACGTCCCGGGCCGCCCGTACGTCCATGACGTCCTCGCCGACGAGCGCGTTGGCCAGCGTCGACTTGCCGGCACCGGACTGCCCTAGCAGCACGGACGTGCCCGTGCCGACGAGGGCGACGAGCACGTCGAGGCCGTCGCCGTGCAGCGCGCTGACGGTGAGCACGGGCACGCCGGGCGCGCTCGTCTCCACGTCCTGCACGAGATGCGCCAGCGTCACGGGATCCGGCACGAGGTCGGCCTTGGTGAGGACGACCACGGGCTGCGCCCCGGACTCCCAGGCGAGGGCGAGGAACCGCTCGACGCGCCCGAGGTCGAGTTCGACGGCGAGGGACACGGCGACGACGGCGTGGTCGACGTTGGCGGCGAGGATCTGCCCCTCGGAGCGCTTGGAGGAGGTGGAGCGCACGAAGGCGGTGCGGCGCGGCAGATACGCGCGCACGTAGCGGGGATGGCCGCCGGGCTCGACGGCGACCCAGTCACCGGTGCACACGACGCGCAGCGGGTCGTGCGGGGTGACGAACGCGGTGTCGGCGCGCAGCACGCCGTCCGCGGTGGCCACGTCGCACTGGCCGCGGTCGACGCGGATCACCCGCCCGGGCAGCAGCCCTTCGGCCTCGTACGGGGTGAACGCGTCGGCCCAGGCCTCGTCCCAGCCGTAGGGAGCGAGCGCGGAGAAGACTGCGGAGGAGGAAGACAAGGGAAACCCTTCACAGGGGTGGCCCCGGGCCGCGCACAGCGCGCGGTCAGGTCAACCGGTGGCCACGGAGGTGGACTTGACGAGTACCTGGATGCGGGCAGCGCCCATCACGGAGACAGTCATCGGTCAACACCTCCCGTTTTCCAACTCGGCCGACAGCGGCGGCAGACAGCAGCGGCGGACAGCCACTGCCTGAAGCGAGCCTCACACTAGGTGCGCCCGCACTCGGGCGCCACCGGTTTTCCGCGTGCACCGCTCCGCCCGCCGCTCGCACGGCGGGCGGAGCGCACCTTTCGGGTCAGGCGCACCCGGCCGGGGCCGGCCGCGACGCGTCGTCGATCAGTGCCTGCTGGGCCGCCCTCAGTCGCTCGACGTCGGGCTTGACGACCCTGCGGTCGTAGGTGAGCAGCGGTTGAGTTCGCCGGCCAGTTGAAGGTGACCCACTTGCGTCTTACACCGTCTCCACAGGCAGACGCCGCCAGCCCGGCGGGCAGGATGTTGCGCGCCGCATTCACGTCGCGGTCATGCGTGGTGTCGCAGTCGCACGTCCACTCGCGGACGTTCAGCGGCAGCCTCCCGCGGACCGTGCCGCAGGCCCCGCACAGCTTGGAACTGGGGAACCATCGGTCGATCACGACGAGTTCGCGCCCGTACCAGGCGCATTTGTACTCCAGCATGGAGCGCAGTTCCGTCCACGATGCGTCGCTGATCGCGCGAGCGAGCGAGTGGTTCTTCAGCAGACTGCGGACGGTCAGGTCCTCGATCACGACCATTTGGTTCTCACGGACGAGACGAGTCGACAGCTTGTGCAGGAAGTCGCGGCGCCGGTCGGCGATCCGCGCGTGGACCTTGGCGACGCGACGCCGGGCCTTCTCCCGGTTCGCCGAACCCTTCGCCTTCCGCGGCAGCTCCCGCTGCGCACGGGCCAGACGGGCGCGGTCACGCCGCTCGTGCTTCGGGTTGGCGACCTTCTCCCCGGTGGACAGGGTCACCAGGGAGGTGACCCCGGCGTCGATGCCCACGGCCGCCGTGGTGGCGGGGGCCGGGGCCATGCTGTCCTCGCACAGCAGGGACACGAACCAGCGTCCCGCCGCGTCGCGCGACACCGTCACCGTCGTGGGCTCCGCACCCTCGGGCAGCGGACGGGTTCCGGGTGCGCAGGGTCAGTGGCTCGCCGGGTGACGGTGGCCACCTTGTGCCTGCCTCGTGCGCGTGACGGTGACCGTCGGAATCGTTCGGTGCCTTCTCTACGAGGACCGAGGACATGAATCCGCTACACCGAGCACGAGGACGCGCACCGGCTGAGGATCGGCCCGGCCAAGGGCACCTTCCCGGGGCTGGTGAGCCGCCGTACCTTCACCGTGTCCTTCCTCGGGGTGGAACAGCCGCCGCGGCAGGTGGTCGCCGACGGCACCCGGCTGTCGGACCGGGCGTGGCACTGGGACGCCGACGGTCACGTCCTGCGGATCAGCCTCCCCTCGCACGGTGTTCGCGACGCCGTGACCGTCGGGTACCGGTAGCCGGGTCCCCGCCGGGCGTCACACGACGGCGATCACGACGATCGCGACGAGCACGGCCCCCATCAGGCCCAGGAGGCTGCCGACGACGCAGCCGGGCCTGCTCGTCAGGTCCCCGAACCGCACCCCGAAGGCCGGCGTCCGCCGGGCGCCGGCCGGGGGTGCGGGCGGTGCCGGCGATTCCGGCCGGGGCAGGGAGGCCGCGTGGGCCGTGCGGGCCGCGTGCGGCGGGGAGCCGGAGGGCGGCGGGACGGCGGGCGCGCCGCCCTTGCGCATCTCGTTGCGCAGGATCCGGCTCCACACCTGCGGCGGCAGGTCGGGCACCTGGCCGCCCTGCGGTTCGACGAGGACGTCACGGAGCCAGTTGCCCGTGGCGGGACGGCGGTCCCGGTTCATGAACTCGAACAGTTCCAGCAGGTCGTGCAGATACCGCGGGTCCCGGGCCGACGGGGCCACGGCCCAGTGGAAGAGCCTGGCCGCCCGCTGGGCCGCGGCCGCCTGCGAGGTGTGCTGCGCGGCGCCCGGGTCCCCCGGGAGGAGGTACAGGGACCGGCTGAGCACCTGGGCGCACAGCGCGTCGCGCATCTCGGGGCCGCGCACCTGGAGCCGGGCGGGCCTGCCCAGCTCGTTCAGCACCAGCTCCAGGGAGTCCGGCGACAGCTCCCCGGACCGCAGTTCGCCGAGGAGGGCCTCGTCGGAGTGCCCGGCGAGTTCAGCCGTCAGGTAACTGTGCCGCATGCCGTCCGTGCGCCGGTGCTCGCGCAGCTCCCGGTGCAGGGCGTACGGGTCCCGGGCGGCCGGGACGGCCCCGGGGACGGCGGGCAGTCCGGTGTCCGGCGCCGGTCCGAGCGGTGCGGCGGTCCCGTACCCGGTGGGCGGGACGGACGCGGTGGGCGGGACGGCCCCGGGGGCAGCGGGCAGACCGGTGTCCGACGCCGGTCCGAGCGGTGCGGCGGGGAACCTGGTGTCCGGCGCCGGTCCGAGCGGTGCGGCGGTCCCGTACCCGGTGGGCGGGACGGACGCGGCGTGCGGCCTGCCGGGCGGCCCGGCAGGTGGCCCGGCAGGTGGCCCGGCAGGGGGTACGGCAGGGGGTTCCGCGGGTGGCACGCCCGGGGGTGCGGTGTGAGGCATCGTCGCGGGCGCCGGTCCCGTCTCCGGGCCGGCCACGGCCCACGCCCGCTCCTGCGGCTGCGGCCGTTCCTGGGCCCGCTCCCGTACCTGCGCCGGCCCGCGGACCCGCTCTGCTCCAGCGTCCCCTTCCCAGACCTGACGCACGGCTGCTCCGGGGGCCCGGTCCGGTTCGCGGTCCCGTTCTCGCGTCTGGTGCACGGCCGGCCCGCGGCCCTGGTCCGGTTCCCGGTCCGTGGCCGGGGCCGGGTGCTGGGGCCGGCCGTCCCCCGGGTCCCGCTCCGGTGCGCTGCCCGCGGCCGCCGGGCCGCGTCCGAAGTCCCTCTCCGAGCCCGGCTGGTGACCGGGTCCCTCCGCCGTGCGCCTCCGGGTGGCGCGGTGGTCGATGATGTCCTGGAGCAGGGCGCGGCGGTGCTCCCAGCCCAGGGCCGCGCCGTCGGGGAGGTCGTCGACCAGGTGCGGCACGCCGGGACGCGCCTGCGGGTTCTCGAGCAGGTGCTCCACGAGCCGGCCCGCCGCACGCTGTGCGAAGCTCGCGCGGGTGGGCGGGCGGCACATCACCCGGGCGAGCGGGCCGGGTCCGCCGGTGTCCTGTTCCCAGCGCGGGACGGACATCAGCCGCAGGGGGTGGGTGTCCACCGTGTCGTACGTGGTGAACGTCCACTCGTGGGGCAGCCAGTTGCCGAAGATCATGAACAGTCCGTAGTAGACCAGCGGCACCGCCTCCGGGTCCGGCCAGGCGTCCGGTGCCTCCTCCTCCACCAGCAGCGACAGCCGCTGCCGCGGATCGCGGAGCAGTTCCGCCGTGGCCAGGGTCAGCGCGTGCTTGACGTCCGGCAGCCGGTCCACCATGCGGGGCAGCGCGGGGCGCGCCAGCTCGTCGAGGACCGCGCAGTCGATCTCCGGCTGCTGCCCCGACGCCCCCTCCGCCTTCGCGCGGTTGCTGAAGCCCCGGTGGGCCAGGGCGATGCACTGCCGTGTCTTCAGGGCCTGGGGACGGCCGACCAGGACGTGGCTGACCGTGCTCGGCCGGCCGCCCCGGTCGGTGGTGGGCCAGCGCTGTACGAGCATGACGTGGCGGCCGTCCCGGGACAGGGTGCGCACGACGCTCGGCCGGGCCGCCGCGGGACCGGACACCCACAGCAACGGGCCGAGTTCGCGGCCCAGTTCCGCGGCCTGCTCGGCCGGGCAGGAGTGGGCGACGGCGCTCATGCCGGTGACCTGGCGGCCGTGGTTGCCGTCCCAGCGGAAGACGACCTGGTGCACCGGGCCGCGCTCCTGGAATCCGCTCACTGTCGTTCCTCTCCCCCGGATCCCCCGGACCCGTCCGTCTCCTCCCACGGCACCGCCTCGATCACGGGCGTCTCGCCGACGGCGAGCGCCTCGGCGCCGCCCGGCACGTCGATCAGCCCGTGCATCGCCAGCAGTGCCAGCAGCGGTTCCAGCACCCGCCGCGGCTCGGTGCCCGCCGGGTAGCGTCCGCCCGCCTCCTGGCCGCCGGTCGCGGACGCGACGTGCAGGGTGCAGCGGCGGATCGCGTCGAAGGGCCGCAGCCACGCCTGGCCGGCGTACCGGCGCAGCAGCCCGTACACGTCCCGGCTCTCCTCGCGCACCAGCGCGGGGTCGAGCGAGGTGGCCGGCGGCCGGGCGAGCCACCGGTCGACGGGGGGCTGGAACCTGAGCAGGTCCGCCTTGCCGAGCACCACCGCGGCGGGCACGTCCAGGTAGGGGCCGTTCTTCGGCAGCCGGTCGAGGACGGTGCCGAAGGCCAGGTCGCCGTCCCGGTTCACCTCCACGCCCCAGCGCTCCCGGACGTGGTCGAGCTGCGGCAGGGGCAGGGCCAGCGCCGGGTCGACGACGAAGATCAGGGCGTCGACGCCGAGCAGGAACCGCAGCGCGGCGTCGGTGCGCACCAGGTCCTCGCCGCCGAGGTCGAAGAAGCCGACGGGACGCACCTGCCCGCGGGCGTCGGTGATCAGCAGCGCCTCCACGAAGCGGGCGAAGTCGCTGAGGGCGGCCGTGTGGTCGAGGACCTTGCCGCCGCGCAGCGGCTGCACCCGCTCCCGCACGAAGCGGGCGTGCTGCTCGGGGTTGACGGACTGCCACTTCAGGCGGAACGGCTCCAGTCCGCCGTCGGTGACGGCCGCGATCATCTGGGTCAGCAGGTGGCTCTTGCCGGTGGAGGACTGGCCGACCATCGCGACGGTCAGCGGGCGGCCGTACGTCAGGTAGGGCACCGGGATGAAGTGCTCGGGGAAGGACGGGTTCGCCGTGCACTTCTGGACGGCTGCGCGCATGGCGTCGTGCCGGCTGACGAGGCTGGTGATGCCGGCGGGGTCCAGTTTCTTCCGGTACTGCAGGGTGTCGTCGGCGACGAACAGCTTCGACAGGTCGAGCCGGATGTTCTCCAGGCAGTACGGGCAGAGCACCTCGCCGCCGCCGGGCCCGGCCGGCGTGTCGTCGCCGGAACGAGCGGGCGGGGACTGCCGTTTGAGGCGCAGCGCCTCCTCGAAGGCCTCCCGGTGCGGGCGTGTCTCGTCGGGGGGCACGGTGAGCCGGATGCGGCCGGTGGCGCCCGGCGCCACGAGGTCGAGCAGCTGGGCGGGCGTCGGCCGGTCGGCGGCCCTGGGGGCGAAGGCGCGGCGCAGCGTCCGGTCGAGCACCCGGTGCTCGGCGAGGTCGGCGGGGGGCCCGTCGGCCGGTCCCGGCCGCCCGGTGACCAGCCGGTAGAGCACCTGGGCCGCGCTCCACACCGCGTCCCGGGGGTCGGCGAGCCCCTCGCCGCGCCGCTGTTCGGGCGGGCAGTAGGGCGGCCGGCCCCACGGGGTGCGCCGCTGCCCCGTCCCGGTCACCGCCTCCAGGCCCCACAGCTGCACCCGGGCGCCGTCCCAGAGCACGGTGGCGGGCGAGAGGCCGCGCGGCACGAGGCCCTGGCCGTCCAGCAGGCACAGCGCCAGCATCAGGTCCCGGGTGAAGCGCTGCTGGTCGGAGGCGGCCATCACCTGGGTCCGCGCGGCGGGCAGGCCGCGCGGTGCGGCGTAGAGCAGGAACGGCTCGGCCGTGTCCGGCTCGTAGCCGACGACCCGGGGGAAGAGGGGCCCGTACTCGGTGTCCTCGAGCAGCCGGTGCAGCCGCAGGGCGGTGCCCGCCTCGGTGTCCAGCAGGGCGCGGGCGGCCGGGCGGGCCGCGTCGGCGGCCGACAGCCGCACCTGCACGCACTGCTGCCCCTCGTCGTCCAGCATGCAGTTGCGGATCAGCTGGGGCAGCGGCCGCTCCCGGCGCGACTCGGGTCCGAAGCGGGCGGGGGTGACACGGCGGCGGCCCGAGGGAGAGGTGAACTCGAGCTTGTCCGGGCGGCTCACCAGCTCTCACCGTCCCGCCGGTCGTACGGGTCCGACGGGGCGTCCGGGTCCGGTCCGCCGTGGGGGCCGGTTCCGTCGCCGTACGGATCACGCCGGTCGAAGGGGTCCGGCCGGTCGTAGGGGTCCGGCCGGTCGTACGGGTCGCGCGGCTCCTCCCGGTACCGGCGCTCGTACGGGTCCGTGCCGTTCTCGGGGCCGGCGCCGTAGCGGGGGCGGACGGTGTCCACCACGCCGATGCGCAGCGGGGTGAGCCGGACCAGGCCCGCGTAGCGGCCCGACGAGGTCCACAGGACGTCCTCCGGCCGGCCGGAGCCCGTGGAGCGCCAGGCCTTCTCGACGTCGTCCCGTACGGCCCGGGGGGCGAACCGGATCCACACGGCGGCGGCCGGGTCACGGCTGAGCAGGGCGCCCTGCTCGGGCGAGGACAGCTGCACCACGGCCTGCCGGTCGGCCTCCGTGCCGACCAGTTCGGCCGGGCCGTGCGGGTCGGTGCCGAGCAGGCTCGCCGAGGTGGCGCGGACCCGGCGGGGAGCGGCGAACGGCGGTGCCGCCAGGACGCCGTTGTGCTGGAGGTGGCGGCGGGCCGTGGACAGCAGTTCGCGGACGCGCTCCTCCGTGCGCCGGACGGCGAGAGTGCCGGCCTGGCCTCGTTCGACGGCGCCCCAGTACGGCTTCATGGCCTCCAGGGCGGCGTCCGTCAGATCACCGGCCAGGGTGGCGACCAGTTCCGGTCCGCCCTCGCCGGTCTCCCGGTCCAGCCAGCGCGGAGGCTCCTTGGCGCGGTCCTCCCAGGGCCCGGCGGATCCCTTGTCCCGATGCTCCCCGGGTCCGCCGCCGGCGCGGGCCGGTTCCTCCCAGGCGGGCTCGTCCTGCCAGGCGTAGACGCTCGCCCAGTCGCCGTCCTCCTCGTCGGAGCCGGCGGCGGTGTCGTCCGTCTCCAGGGCGGACGGGCTGGAGAGCCAGTCGTCCTCGGCGGGCGCCTGGGCGCCCGGGGAGCCGAAGGCGCCGGGCGCGGTGAGCCGGTCCGGCTCGGGCAGCGCCTCGGCCTCCGCCGCGGCCGCCGTCGCGCGGAGCATGCCGGCGACGGACCGGGCGGCGTCGGCGCAGTACAGGCGCTCCTCGACGGCCCAGTGCTCGCGGACCGCCTCGGCCAGCAGGGCGTCCAGACCGTTCAGGGACCGGCGCAGTACGGCCGTCGTCCGGCCCGGCGCCCAGGCGGCGGCCGCCGCCCGCCACAGCCGGCGGGCCGCTTCCCCGGCGGCGCCGAGGCCCGCGAGCAGGCCGGCGCCGCCCAGCCAGAGGGGCGGCCCGGCCGCGTAGGCCACGGCCGCTGCGGCCACCGCCCCGGCGAACGCCGCGACGCGCGGCGCCACGGCCCAGCGGCCGGGGCGGCCGGAGCCGCGCAGCCGGGCCGCGCCGAGCAGCGCCATGCCGGTGAAGAGCAGCGGGACGACGAGGGCCAGCGGCAGGTACGGCCCCTGCCACAGGCCGGCGAGCAGGCCCGCCGCGCCCGGCAGGAGCACGGTGACGGGGAGCCCGGGCGGCGGGGTGCCGGCCGCCCCGGTCTGCCGGGCCACGGCGTCCGGGGAGTGGTCGGCGAGGCGGGGCAGCAGCGCGGAGCCCGGCACGGGCTGCACCCGTCCCGCGAGGCCCGTGAAGCGCTGGGCCACCGCCCGCATGGGCAGGCCCTGGGCGAGCAGCCTGCCCGCGAACTCCTTCAGGCCCTCGCCGATCCGCTCGCCGATGCCCTCGGCGGACGGCACCCGCAGGCCGAGCGCGGTGAGCCGGGCGGCGGACTCGGCGGCCGTGGGCGCCGCTCCCCCGCCGCCGCGCAGGGCGGTGGCGACCAGGTCCCGGTACTCGTCGAGGGCCCTGCGGGCCTGGTCGACGTCCGCCTCGAACGCCTCCCGGCGCGCGGGCCGCAGCAGCCCGGGCAGGCCCTGCAGCGCCGTCAGCTCGTCCTCGGCGTAGTCGAGGGCCTCCGCGCAGGCGCGGTAGGCGTCGTCGGCGACCCCGCCGGGCTCCCGGTGCCGCTGCTCCCGGACGGCCCGGGCGGCGACCAGGGCGCGCAGCGGCTCGGGCAGATCGGCGCCGCTGGACGCCGACTGCAGGACGTCCGGCGCGAGTTCGGTGTCCTCGCCGGCGAACCGGGTGAGCGCGTCGCGCCAGGCGCGGTCGCGCACCTCCGGCGGCAGGTCCTGCTCCAGCAGCCGCACCCCGGGCGCCGCGACGGACTGGGGCAGCGACCGCAGGGCGTCCAGGACACCGAGGTAGAGGTCCGGGACCGAGAGCACGTCGACCAGCACCGCCAGCGCGTCCGGGTCGTCGGGCGGGGGCTGCTCCAGCGCGGTGCGGGCGGAGCGCAGGTCGCCGGCCCACAGCAGGCCGGTGCCCGAGCTGCGCAGCACGGCGGGGCGCACCAGCCGGCGGTCGGGCTGGAACGCCTCGTCCTCGCCGGCGTACGTGCCGGGGGCGCTGCCGACCAGCAGCACCAGCAGCCTCACCTCGCCCACGGCCCGGTACTTGGTGAGCAGTTCGTACTGCAGCTGGTGGTCGGTGAGCCCGGCCGGGGTGTCGACCACCAGGAAGAGCGGGTCATCCGGTTCCGGCAGCGCGGCGCGGCCGAGCTGCCGGGCGACACGGGAGCGCAGGGCCGGCGCGCTGTCCAGCTCGGCGGCCCCGGACCTCAGGTCCAGCTGGATGACGGCGCCGAGGTGCTGGGGCATCGTCACTGGTCGTCACCGTCCCAGGGGTTGTCGCGGTACCGGTCGCGCTCGTCGCCGCCGCGGCCCGGCCGCGGGCCGGGGGGTTCGTCCCAGGGCGCCGGGGGACGCTCGTCCCGTGCGGGACGCTCCGCGCCGCCCCTGCCCCGGTCCTCGTCGTCGCGGCGCCGGCCGGTCCGGCCGCCGTCGTCCTCCCACGGCTCGCGGCCACGGGGCTCGCCGGCCGGGGCGTGGGCGTCGTCACCGTCGTCCGCGGTGGCGTCGCCACGGCGGCTCCCCCACGCGTCGGGCTCCTCCCGCCGCTCACCGGCGCGCCGGCCGGTGTACGCGGCACCAGGGTCGTCCTCGGCGAACCGCTCACGACGCGCACCGTCGTACCCCGCGCCGCGCTCGTCCTTGACGAACCGCTCACCGTGAGTTCCGCCGGACGCCCCGGCACGGTCGTCCTCGGCGAACCGCTCACGACGCGCACCGTCGTACCCCGCGCCGCGCCCGTCCTTGACGAACCGCTCACCGTGAGTTCCACCGGACGCCCCGGCACGGTCGTCCTCGGCGAACCGCTCACGACGCGCACCGTCGTACCCCGCGCCGCGCCCGTCCTTGACGAACCGCTCACCGTGAGTTCCGCCGGACGCCCCGGCACGGTCGTCCTCGGCGAACCGCTCACGACGCGCACCGTCGTACCCCGCGCCGCGCTCGTCCCTGGCGGACCGCTCGCCGCGACCGCCGCCGTATCCCCCGGCACGGTCGTCACCGGCGTCCCGGTCACCGGCGTACCGCTCGGCCCGGGCGCTGTCGTACCCCGCGCCGCGCTCCTCCTCGGCGAACCGCTCACCGCGACCGCCGCCATACGCCGCACCATCGTCGTCGGCGTACGGCTCGGCCCGGGCGCTGTCGTACACCGCGCCGCGCTCGTCCCTGGCGGACCGCTCACCGCGACCGCCGCCGTATCCCCCGGCACGGTCGTCATCGGCGTCCCGGTCACCGGCGTACCGCTCGCCGCGGTGGGCCCCGTACGGCTCTCCGTGGCCGTTCGCGGAGGGGCTCCGTTCGGCGTCTCCGCGGTAGGTCTCGAAGGACGGGACCGGGGCCGTGCCCCAGTCGTCGTCATCGGGGTGGCGTGGTGCGGGGGCGTCGTCGCGGTGGCGGGGGCGGGACGGGGTGCCGCCACGGACGTGTTCCAGCAGGAGGCGCAGGGTCGGCTGGACGGCGCGCTGGTCGCCGAACTCCTTGTCCAGCGCCGCCGGCAGGGTCTCCGCCCAGAACTCCCACAGCGGCCGTACCCAGCCCTCGACCCGCTCGCCGCCCCGCTCCCGGCGCTCGGCGAGCAGCTCCAGCTGGCGCGGGGCGATCTTCTCGACCAGGTCGACGAAGAGCGGGTGCGGTTCGCTGCCGGTGCGGGCGAGGCCCCGCGGCTGGGCCGCCATCAGTTCGCGGCAGTAGTCCTCGACGGTCCGCTCGTCGTCCAGGACGGTCCAGCGCTCGTACGAACGCAGCAGTTCCGCCCAGCTCGACACGCCGCCGGGGAAGTCGCCGAGCCGCAGCCGGACGCCGGGGACGTGCGGGCCGGTCTCGGGGAACAACCGCAGCCGGACCCGGCCCGGCGAGGCGGGGTCGCCGTCGACCACGTCGACCTGGCCGTTCCACATGCAGCACAGCAGCCGGTGCAGGATGGTGCGCCGGTCCTCCTCGCCGCTGACCATCCAGCTGTCCCGGTAGCCCAGCCGCTGCCGCCACCGCAGCACGTCCTGGGCCTGCTCGGACTCCTTCGCGCGGGCCCACTGGCGCAGCACCTTGCGGGCCTCGGGCACCTGGGTGAGGCTCATCTCGCTGCGGAACAGGACGACGGTGATGGAGTCGCTCTCCACGCCCCGGTACTCCACGGAGTTCTTCGCGTCCGAGGGCAGCCGCAGCGTCTTGCCGAGGTACTCCTGCACCTCCTCCACGGCCTGCACCCGCGGGTGGGTGACCAGGACCCGCAGCGGTCCGGTGCCCTCCGGGGTGAAGCCGACGGGCAGCAGCCCGGCGAGCTTGCGCCCGAACAGGTCGAGCGCCTCCTTGCTGACCTGGTCGGTGGCCTCCTGGTCGCCCGCCGCGGCGGACAGCAGGGTGCCCATGGCCGGCAGCAGCGGCCGCTCCTCCAGGTGGGTGCCGCTCTCGGCGAACAGCCGGGTGATGCGGGCCTCGAGCTGCCCCTTGACCTGGGCGACGGCACCGTCCGGGTCGCGGCGGCTGCGGGTGTGGACGCGGCGCCAGGTGTCCCCGTCGACCAGCTTGAGCAGCAGCGCGGCCTCGTACTCGGTTTCGCGCAGCCCCTCGCGCCGGATCAGCCGGGCGACGACGTCCTCGTAGAAGTGGTTGAGGGTGCGCTGCGGCGGCAGCAGGTAGGAGATGCCGGTGCGGTCCTCGTAGAGCTCGTGGCCCTTCTGCGCGGAGGCCTTGCGTTCCTGGTCGCCGTGGCTGCGGAAGGCCCGCACCAGCCGGTCGAGGTCGGCGCCGGCCGCGTCCGCCTGCGGCTGCCAGTGCTGCTGCTGGTCGCGCCAGGCCTCGTGCCAGATCAGTCTGCAGCGCCACTCGTACCAGGCGTCCTGCTCCCGGATGGCGGCCTGGACGGCCTCGTCGCCCCAGCGGGCCGGCGCCATGCCGGCGAGCTGGCCCTTGATCCGGGGGATCTTGGGCGGCTGCTCGGTGACCCCGGCCGGGCGCTGCGGGGCGCGGGCGCGGCTGTCCAGCATGCCGAGGAAGCCGAGCCGGACGATCCCGTGGTCGCTGTCCGGTATGCCGCGCACGACGCGTTCGGCGAGGAAGGGGTCGGCGCTCTGCAGCAGCTTGTCGATGGCGGGGCGCAGGGCGAACCGGTCGGCCATGACGGCGGCCTGGTGCTCGGCGTCCGAGCGCAGGGCGGCGAGCTGGCGCTGCATGTCGCCGATGCGCTCGCCCAGCGCCTGCTCGATGTTCTTGCCGCCGCGTGGCAGGGGGTCGGGCTCGGGCACCGGCAACTGGCGTCGTTCCCAGAGTTCTTCGAGGTGGGAGTCGGCGAACAGCTGCCGGATCATCAGCACCGCGTTGTCGCCGCGCAGCTCCGCCCGCGGCCGGTCCACGAGCTCGCTGACCGCCTCCCGCAGCATCCGGCCGGCGACCAGGTCGGCCAGCTGGTCCATGGGCGCGGTCATGGAGGCGACCAGGCTGGTGGAGACGCCCTGCCGGCCGATGCCGGTCGGTGACAGCGAACTGCGGGCGACGCCGCGGTTGATGAAGCTCGCGGAGAAGGTCTGGTAGTCGTCGTCGGCGGCCGTCTTGCGGCCCCGGGAGCGGCCGTCGCCCAGTTCGGTGCCGATCAGCGACATCACCAGGGAGACGATGGAGCGGCGCAGGTCGTCGGCGCGGATGCCGGCGGTGGGGCTGAACAGGAACGCCGTGGGCAGGATGCCGGTGCGCAGCCGGATCGGTGTGGTGCCCGGGTAGCGGATGGCGAAGCCGGCGTCGTGGTCGAGGTCGCCGATCTCGGCGCCCTCGGTCGGCGCGTTCTGCCGGTCCACCAGCCGGAAGAGGTCGACCAGGGCGCGGGCCGCGTTGAGTTCCGCCTCGCGTCCGCCGCCGGTGGCGGCGGAGAAGGAGGACGGCATCACCACCAGCGGGTAGATCTTGACGCCGTCGAACCGCCGCAGCTGGAAGGCGTAGTTGATGAGGTGGAGGTAGTCCAGGAAGATGCCGGCGCCGGTGCCGCCGGCCACCGAGAAGGCGACGAACACGTCGCAGCCGCTGACCCGGCCGCCGCCCAGCTCGCTGAGGTCGCCCGCCGCCTTGGCGATGGCGTCGATCGCCTGGAGCAGCGGCTCGAGGACGGGGGCGAGGCTGTGCCGGAGCGTGGCGAACAGGGCGGCGCGGCCGACGGTGGGCAGCTGGCCCGCGCCGTTGTGCAGCGGGGTGACCTCGGGTTCGCCGATGACGGGCGGGAGCCAGCCGGCCACCTCCTCGCGCAGGCTGGCCCGGAGCATCTTGGTGACCTCCGGTGAACTGTCGAAGTTCGGCAGGAGGTTGTGGGTGGCCCGGGAGGTGCGGGCGTACGCGGCGCGCAGCGAGGGGTCGACGTTGAACTGCGGCAGCCGCAGCAGGTCGCTCTCGCTGTAGTCGGCGTAGACGAACTGCAGGCAGTCGGGCAGCTGGAAGGGGGCGTGCCCGCTCTGCCGGGTCAGTGCCATGCCGTCGGGGCCGCACAGTTCGGTGCGCAGTCTGCGTTCGAGTTCGGCGCCGACGAGTCCCCCGGTGCCGCCCAGGCCGACGAAGAGCATCGGCTGGAAGATCTTCATGGTTTCCTCCCCGCTCGCGGCCGGGGCGGCCGCGGGTTCGTGCTGGGAACGTCCGTGGTGGGTGCGGCGCTAGGACCGCGGTGGGTGCGGCGCGACGGCCGCGTGGGTGTGCCGGTGCGGGCGGAGTGGCCGGGCCGTCCGCCCGCCCCGGCGTCACTCGTAGGAGCTGTAGGCGCTGGGTGTGCCGGGTGTGCCGGGGGCGTCGGCGGTGCCGTGGTCGGGGGTGCGGGGCTCGTGGCGGCCGGGGGGCGGCTGCCGCCGGGTGCCCTTCCGCTTCGGGGGACGTCTGTCCTCGCCGAGGGCCAGCTGCAGCGTCTCGGTCAGCGGGACGGGGCCGCGGACGGGCACCGGGGTCCGGCCGCCGCCCTTCTTGCGCAGGACCGCGCCGCCGCCCTTGGGGTTGCGCTGGACGGCGTAGGGGCCGTGGGCGCGCCGTTCGATGCGGGGGCTGCGGTGGGGTTCGGCGACGGTGAACTCGTACCACTGCTTGTGGCCGTGCCCGGCCGGGTGCTCGGAGAGGACGCTGCCGTCCTCCGCGACCAGCTGGAGCGTCAGGCCGTACGGGTCCGTGACGCGGCGGCGGTGGCGTACCAGGACGACCGCCAGTGCCGCGATCGCCAGGAGCGCGACGGCTCCGGCGAGGAAGGCCCACCAGTACTGCTGCCAGATCCCCGGCCGGGGCGTCACCCGGACGGAGAGCGGTTCGCGTACCAGCATGCGGTCGTGGTCGGTGGTGTCGACGACGGTGACGGTGCCGGCTAGGCGCAGGCCGTCGCCGAGGCGGTCGCCGAAGACTCCGGCGGGGGCGACCTCGACGGTCACGTCGCGGGTGCCGGACTCGCCGGGTCCGACGGTGATGCGGTCGGGGCTCACCGAGAGCAGGCCGCCGCGCAGGTCGGTGACGGCGAGCCGCAGGGTGTGCGCGGTGCCGCTGGTGTTGTGCACGGCCAGGGTGCCGGTGGCCCTGTCGCCGGGGTGGACGTTCTCGGCCGGCAGGTCGAGCGAGGTGGTGACGGGCAGCTGGCCGGGGGCGACCCCGGTGGTGAGGCTGCGGGTGTCGCCGCGCAGCCCGGTGGCCGTGAGCGTGGCGCTCACCGTCAGGTCGCCGTCGGCGGCCCGCGGGATGCGGACCGAGGCGGTGAAGGAGCCGTCGCCGGCGGTGGGGTCGGGTGCCGTGCCGTCGTCGGTGAGGTCGAGCGTCAGCGGGCCGAAGCCGTGGCCGGTCAGTTCGCCGCGCACGCGCAGCCCGGCGTAGTCGCGCGGGTCCTTGACGGCGTAGCCCTCGCGGGTCTGCAGCCGCATGGTCACCGTGGCCTTCTCCCCGGCCTGGGGCGAGGGCGGGTCCATGGTGAGGGCGCCGCGCAGTTCGCCCTGCCAGAGCACGCTGACGGCGACGGGCAGCGAGCGGTGTCCCTCCGGGGCCTCGGCCTTCACCTTCCAGGTGCCCGGCAGCGGGTCGACGATCTTCAGCGCCTCCACGGGGCCGTTGCCGCCGGCCAGTTCGAAGCCGGAGTGCTTGTAGGTGCCGTGGGTGGGGACCTTGGCGCCGCTGGGGTCGTAGTAGGTGATCCTGACCTGGGGGTCGCCCTTGTCGACCACGATGCTGCCCACGGTGGCCAGCGGGGAGATGGCGATCTTAAGGGTGGCGGGCGGTGTCCGGCTGGGCCCGCGTTCGTGCCGCAGGCAGTGCGCGGCGGCGAAGATGTCCTCCAGGGTGCTGCCGATGTCCTCCGGGTCGACCTTGTGCGGTGCCGGCCGGGCGGAGGGCAGGTCGACGCAGCCCTTCTGGTAGCCGCCGGCCGCCATCCGCCGCAGCTCGTCCAGGCGGGGCGCGGACCCGAAGCCGAGCGGCCAGATCTGCACGTGGTGGGCGGCGGCCTCCTTCAGCGCCAGGCCCAGCTGGCGCCGGCCCTCGGCCTCGCGGTGGGCCGGGTCGCCGTACTGGGGGCTGTCGGTGACGTCCATGTACCCGTCGGTGAGCAGGAACAGCACGCGCGGCTGGGACGCGTCGGTGCCGTCGGTGAGGTCGTGCACGCCCTGGCGTATCGCGTTCGGGAAGTCGGTGCCGGTGCCCTCGCTCCTGGTGCGGCTGTGCAGCCTGCCGACGCACGCGCCGATCGTGTCGCGGCCGGCCGCGTCCAGCGCGGTGCGCGGGCAGGCCGTGTCGACCGCCTTCTGGCCGGCCGCCTCGGCGGCGGCGAACCCGAAGACGGAGACGTGGGAGTCCGCGGAGACGTCGCCGAGCGCGATGCGGGCGGCGGCGGCCTTCTCCGCCTTCATGTCCTCGGCGCGCAGGCTCGCGGACTCGTCCACGGCCACCGCGTAGTTGACGGCCGGGAACGCCGGCCGGGCGTCCGCCGCCGGCGCCGGATCCCGGCCGGCCGGTGCGAGCAGCGCCGCGCACAACGCGGCGCCCGCCAGCAGCGGGACCAGGGCGCGGCGCACCCGGTCCCTTCCTGTCCGCCGTCTTCCCGTGACTGTTTCCACGGCCGTCCCCTGTTTCGTCGTTCGTCTCTGCTGGAAGTGCTCGGTGCGGGCCGGCCGCGCGTCAGCGCGGGGTCAGGCCCCAGACCAGTGCCAGTGCGGCCGCCAGGGCGAGCGATCCCATGCCCCAGCGGATGGCCCGGTACTTGGCGGCCAGGATCGAGCTGAGGTCCACGGCCTGGACGAGCAGCCACTCCGCGGGGTCCCGCCCGGCCTCGGCGACCCGGGCGGCCAGGCCCGCGAGGTCGCGGGAGGCCACCAGGTCGCCGAAGTACGTCACCCCGTCCCCGCCGCGGACGGTGCCGGTGCGCGGCATCAGGGCACCGACCAGCGCGACCACCGCGCCGGCCCACAGGACCCCCGCGAGGATCAGCGGCAGGTCGGCGGGCCGGTACCCGCCGGGTGCGCCGTGCCAGCCGATCAGGAACGCGGGCAGCGCGAGCGTCCCCGACAGCAGCACGGCGGCCTTGGAGTCGGCCCGGCCGAGGTCCTCGCGGACCGTGGCCAGCAGCCGCTCGGCGATGCGCTCCCCCGACCCGGCCGGGCAGTGCCGACCCCCGTGCGGCACAGGCCCGGCCGGGTCGGGGGAGGTCCGGGAGCCGCCCTCGGCACTCATCGGTCCTCTTCCGCCCAGGACCAGCCGTCGTCCCGCGGCCGCCGCCGGCCGCGCCGCGGCGCCCGGCCGGGGTCGTCCTCGGGCGGGTAGGGCTCGGGGCGGTGGGCGCGGCCGCGCGGCGGCTCGGCGTCGGGGTCGTCCGCCGGGGGGTACCCGCGGCCGCGGGTGCCCTCCCGGTGCGGGTCGTCCCCGGCCGGATACGGCTCGGGCGGGTAGGCCTCGGGGCGGTAGGTGCGGCGGCGCGAGGCGCCCCAGCCGAGGTCGTCCACGGGCTGCGGTCCGTCGTCGTCCGGCAGCCGGCTCCCGGGCCGGTGCGTCCGGCCGCGCGCCGGCTCGCCGGGGCCGTCCGCCGGGTCGTACCCGCGGCGGCGCGGCGGCGCGTGGCCGGTGTCGTCCGCGGGGTCGCGGCCGGACCAGGGGGTGCGGCCGCGGGCCGGCTCCCCGTCGGGGTCCACGACCCGGGCCGGCCGGGAGGTGCGGTAGCCCGGCGGCTCCCGGTCGGGGCCGTCGTCCGCGAAGTCGTCGCCGAGGTCGTCCGCGTAGGCGTCCGGCCGGTGGGTGCGGCCCCGCGGGTCCTCCCGGTCGAGGTCGTCGTCGTACCGGCGGTCCCGGCGGCGGGCCTCGTCCCGGCGGGGCGGTGCGTCCGACACCCAGTCCGGGGTGTACGGCCCGTCGGCGGCCGGCTCCAGCTCGCGGGGCTCCCGGCGGGCCGGCACCGCGCCGATGGGGCCCTGGATCGGGCGGCGCCGGTCCTGGTTGAGCAGGTTGAGGACCTGGGTCTCCACGTCCACGGAGTGCAGTTCGCCCCGGACCGCCATGCCGTAGAGCCGGTCGACGCGCTCCTTCTCGTCCTCCCGGCCCTCCTGGCGGATCTTCTCCAGGAAGTCCTTGGCGCCCTCGGGGTCGGCGGCCAGCATGAAGCTGAGCTGCTCCAGTTCCCCGCCCAGCAGCATGCGCTGGAAGTGGTCCTGGCGCACCCGGGTGACCTGGGCGTCGGCGTGCGCGCCGCGCGTCTTCCTCGCGTACTCGATGGCCTCGTCGTCCACCCCCAGGCGGACGTACAGCCGCACCCGCAGGCCGAGGTCGGCTCCCAGGTCGCTCCACCGGCCGCCGGCGCACTCCCGGGTGATGACCCGGTTGGCCTGCTCGGCGTCGGTCACCCGGTAGGTCAGGGTGACCTCGCGCAGCCGCTCCAGCACCGGGGAGGTGAGCCGGGCGGCGACGTCGGTGACGACCTGGACGGCGGCCAGGTGCGGGTCGGTCACCTCCCACTCGATGTCCACCTCGGCCTTGAAGAAGCTGGTGCCCCCGGCGGCCGGCAGGTCCAGCCGCAGGGGCGACACGAAGGTGCCCTGCGCGATCTCGCAGACGGTGTACGGCCGGGCCAGCGCCCGCTTGTCGACGTGCCGTGCGCCGGAGACGGTGATCACGCTGTGGCCGCCGTTGCGGTAGAACAGCACCGAGGCCCGCTGGGCGCTCACCTGCGGCGGCATGCCGTTCGGTGCGTACTCCCGCAGGAACGGCCCGGCCGGCCCCGCACTCCCGCGCGCCGTCCCGTCGTCGTCCTCAGCCATGCCTCTCCTCCTCGCGGGTCCTCTCCCGGCGCGGCCCGCGCCCGCGGGTCCTCGGCGGCGGCGTGACGGCGAGCCACCACAGGTCGCGGGCCTGCGCGTCGGGAAGGGGGTTCTCGTGGTCGTGCATCATGCGGCGCAGCAGCAGGTCCAGCCCCCGCCGGTCGAACTCCTCGGGGGCCAGCGCGGGCAGCAGTGCCGCGAGCCCCGGCCGGGTCCACTCGGTGCCGTCCTTGCGCACGGCCGACCGCAGCAGCCGCTCCAGCGCGTCCATCGCCACGTCCCTGGCCCGTGCCGTGTTCAGCGCGGTCCACATCAGGTCGGCCATGGGGGCGACGAGTTCGGGCCGGGTGGCGGCGAGGGCGAGCGGCAGCGGCCAGTCGCCCCGGCCGGCCAGCGGGGCGTCCGGGTCGTCGACGAGCACCTCGTCCACCGTGGTCACCGCCAGCCGGACGGTGGTCACCAGGCCCAGGTCCTGGTAGGGCTCGCGCTTGTGGTGGGTCCACTCGGACATCCGCGCCAGCACCTGCGCGGCGTCGGGCAGGGCGAGCAGCCGTACGACGTTGAAGGAGGCGACGGCGAGCTGGTCCCCGTCGTCCCGGACGCCGATCCGGGCCAGGGCGTCGAGGGTGTCGCCGGTCGTGGCCGCGGCGTTGCCGTAGCCGAGGGCCATCGCCGCGGTCCAGCGCTGGGCCGCGCTGCCGCCCCGGCTCCAGTCGCCGACCAGCCGGTGCACGGTCCCCCGGTGCGAGGCGTGGCCGGCAGCCTGGTCCAGGGTGGTGGCCGCGAAGATCCGGCGGCGGGGCGTGCCCGCCTCGGCGAGGGGGCGGACGAGTTCGGTCCAGCCGTGGTCGAAGTCCCGGACGCACAGTTCGCCGGCGGCGACGGCGGCGCGCATCCACACCTGGGAGCGCGGGTCGTCGGCGAGCTGCCGCAGCCAGCGCACCACCGGCGTGCGCACCGGGAAGTGCCGGTCCCACAGTTCGCTCAGCACCGCGGACGGCAGGGCGGAACCCCTGTACCAGATGAGGCGGGCCGGTACCTCGCCCCCGGCCACCTCGACCTCGCCGTCCTTCAGTTCGGCGCGCGAGAGCGCCAGGTCGGTCTCCGGGTCGTCGCAGAACAGCGGGCGGGCCGGGGTGTTGTCCGGGTCGCACTGCACGGACAGTTCCCAGGTCAGCAGGTGGGCGGCGGCGGCCACCGCGCTGTGCGAGGCGCCGCCCAGCACGGCGAGGGCGATGCGGAACGCCACCGGGTGGAACAGGGTCGCCGTGCCCACGCGGTGCGTGGTGCCGTCCGGCTCGGCGGCCGGTGCCGTCAGCGCCCGGTCCACGCCGGCGAACCACTCCTGGGCCTGGCTCGCGGCGAGGCTGCGGCAGCCGGTCAGCAGCGCCTCGTGGTCGAAGTCGCCCAGGACGTGCCCGGCCAGCAGCGAGGCGAGCAGCTCGGCCTCGGCGGGCCGCAGGTCGTTCAGGCCGACCGCGTCCCTGACCTCCTCGCGGGCCCACAGCTCCTCGGCGCGGGCCGGCAGGTCGGCCGGGCCGGCGCCGCCGTCCGGTGCCGCGGCGGTCCGGCCCTCCAGCCGCTCGCGCAGCCGGGTGCGCAGCAGTTCCGCGGTGGGGGCGGGCGGGCAGATCATGCCGTACCGCCCGGTGAGCAGCGGGTTGGCGGCCGAGCCGACCGTGACGACGACGACCGCGTAGGCGTCGCGGCGCTCCAGTGCGGCGGCGAGTTCGTCGAGGTCCATCTCGTCGGGGGGCAGCGCGCCCGGCCGCGTGAGGGACAGCTCCAGCAGGTACCCGGTGGCGCGGGGTGCCGCCTCCTCCTCGCCGCCGCGCGGCTCGTCGAGGGAGGCCGCGAGCCGCCGTACCCCGTCGTCCCCGTCGACCCGGCGCACCCGGGAGCCGGTGGCGGGACCGGTGTCCGCGGTGCGTACGGCCGTGATCGTGACCTCGTCGAGGAGGGAGAGCGCCGTGCTGGTCCGGCCGGTGCCCGGAGCTGCGCCGAGGACCAGCAGCCGGCGGGCGCGCAGCGTCCGGCACAACTGCCGGTAGCCCTCGGGCTCGACGTGGACGCGGCGCAGCCGGCGCAGTTCGTCGTCGGGGACCGGCCCCCCGCGTATGCCGGCGCCCGTGTGGCGGGTGTCCAGGCGGAGGTTGATGTCGCCGATGTGGGCGCTGCGGAAGTAGGAGCGGTCGAAGCTGGTCCAGTCCCGGCCGAGGTCGAAGAGCAGCCGGGTGGCGCGGCGGGCCCGGGCGGCCGCGGCGAAGTCGGTGGGGCCGTCCTCGCCGTCCTCCTCGGCCAGGGGGTCGCGGGTGTGCTCCCTGAACCGCCCGGCGGCGCGCTCCCGTTCCTTCTCCCGCTCGGCGGCCTCGTCCTCGGCGGTGTCGTCGTCGCCGTCGTCGGACGCGCCGTCGTCGTCCCGGGACCGGTCGTCCCGGTCCCTGCGCCGGTCGGCCTTCCTGGCGTCGGCGTCCTTCTGGCCGGCCTTCTTGTCCCCGGCGTTCTTCCGGTCGTCGGCCCGCTTCCCGCCCGCGTCGGGCGAGCGGGCCGTGTCCGGCTTGTCGGGGGCGTCCTGGGCCGGGCCGCCCGCCTGCTCGTCGTCGCTCACCCGTCTCAGCCCTTCCGCTGCCCGCCGTCGCGGCCGGTGATGCGGCCGATGTGGACGGGCTGCTGGTAGACGTTGTCGTGGTGCTGGGACATGTCGCCGTGGACGGTGATCTGCGTGCTGCCGGAGCGGCGGTCGGGGCGGTGGGCGGGGGTCCTGGCCAGGGGGGCTTCCTGGAGACCCTCGAAGTCGTCGGCGCCGTCGGTGCCGGCGGGTTCGCCGGGCTGCTCCGTGGCCGGCGCCTGCGGGCCGGGGATCTCGGGGGCGGGCCGGCCGGGCAGGTGGAACCAGGCGGTGACCTCGCCCTCCTTGAGCCGCAGCCCGGCCCGGGAGTAGTAGGCGGGCTCGATGAACTTGCCGCCGCTGCTGACCACGTCCTCGTAGAGGGACTGGGAGGTCGCCACGACCAGGTCGGCGCCCTCGGCGTCGAGGAGCTGCCGGGCGACGGCGGAGTCGGCCAGCCGGCAGGCCAGGTCGACCGCGCGTCCGCTGATGCCCCGGGGGTCGTGCCGGACCGGGCCGACGTGCATGCCGATGCGCAGGCCGAGGGGCACCCGCAGGTCGCGGTTCTCGTGCCGGAGCTGCTCGTGCACCTCGACCAGCCACAGGCCGAGCAGCCGGCTCGCCGCGATCCGGCCCGCCACCGAGGCCAGCACGCCGTCGCCGCGGTCCTCCAGGTGGAGGGCGTCACCGGCCACCGAGGCGTGCGCGAACGCGGTCTCGACCACACGGTAGATCCGCTCGCGCATCCGCGTCTTGTCGACGTCGTCGTACTGCCCGGAGCGTCTGGCGTCGACGCTGATCACCAACTCGTAGTGCTCTTCGGTGAGTTCGGTCGCGTCGTGGTTCACCCGTGCCCCCTTGCGGTGCTGTTCGCCGGTCGAAGTGGTGGTCCGTCCCCTCAGCGTCGGGCCCGGGACGCAGGCCGTCTGTAGCCGTTTACACACGGCGCCGGGGTCTCTTACTCGTGATGGCCGTCCGCGAGCAGGGCGAGCAGCTCCGGATCGAGGATCTCGACCAGCCGGTTGCCGGTGCGGACGATGTTCTGGGTGCGCAGCAGGCGCAGCGCCTTGGCCACGGCTTCGCGGGTGGCTCCGATGGTGGCGGCCAGTTCGTCCTGGGCCAGCTGGACGACGGGCCCGGCGGGCCGCAGCCCGGTCGGGGCGCCCGCGCCGGTGGGGGTGTAGGGGCCGGCGGTCTCGGCGCCGGAGAGTTCGGTGAGCCGGGCGGCCAGGCGCTGCAGCACGGTGAGGGAGGCGAGCGCGGACCGCTCCTGGTCGGCGCTGCGCAGCCGGGAGGTGAGCTGGCGTATCACCAGTCCGCTGACCCGGGGGTGCAGGGCGAGGAAGCGGCGGAAGGAGTCCCCGGGTATGACCTGGGCCTCGGTGGGTCCGAGCGCCCGTACGGTCGCGCTGCGCGGGTGCCGGTCCAGCGCGGCCATCTCGCCGAGCAGTTCACCGGGCCCGCGCAGGCCGAGTATCAGCCGGGTGGCGCCGCGGTCGGTGGCCACCGAGACCGTCACCCACCCCCGGAGGACGATCACGACATGACTGGACCGGTCACCCTCGGTCAGGAGATGGGCGTCGGCCGGGTAGCGCCTGCGGCTGCCGAGTGCCATCACGCTCTCGCGCTCCTGCGCGGTGAGAGCCTGCGCGAACGTCAGGTCGTCGCCGAGCAGCCCCATGGCCCCGCCCCCCGCCGCAGTCCCGATGGCTGATTTTTCGATGGCGAGATGGTGACAGAGCGTTTCTTCGAGACGAGTGAATTGCGCCACATCCGTGGTACCGGACGGTAGTTGACGAAGTGCCAGGTAGATCGCCCGAGGACGCGGAGCCCGGGGCGCGCCTGCTCGGCCGGGCCGTACGTCGGCGGAGCGGCGCGGCGGCCGGCCGCGCGGACGACGATGAGGTCAGACCCGGCACCGGGCGATGCGCCGCATATATGCGGGGACCGGGGCAGGCAGGTGATTTGGCGAAAACTCGGGTTTTCGGCCGATGGGCCGGTAATACCTGGACACGCGACGGCGCAGTAGGGGACGGTAGTGCGTCCGCGTCCCGGCGGGCCTGGCGTGGTGGCCGGGACGGTGCGTGCGTCAGCGCACCGCGCAGGGACGGCCGTTGAGGGTGAAGTCGCGCGGCGTCCGGTTGCGGTCCTGCCAGGAGGAGAGGAAGCCGAAGGACAGCGTGGCGTGCGCGGCGACGGTGCGGTTGTACTCGGCGGCGGTCGCGGTGACGTGGGAACCGCTCTGGTGGACGGTCGCGTCCCACATCTGGCCGACCTGCTGGCCGTCGCGGAAGCTCCAGCCGACCCGCCAGTCGGTCAGGGGATCGTCGGTGGTGACGGTGACGGTGGCCTGGAAGCCGTCGGACCACTGGTTGAGCAGGTCGTAGGCGACGCGGCAGGTCGTGCCGGGGCCGGACGTGCCGGCGGATCCGGCGGTGGTGGCGGAGGAGGTGCCCTGCGGTTCGGGCTCGGTCGTCCTGCGCTCCGGCCGGTGCGCGGAGGGGCTCGCGGAGGGCGTGGCGGAGGGCGAGCGGGACGGGGACGGCGCCGGGCCGCCGGGGCGGGTGCCGGCGGGGGCGGCGACCGGCTGGCCGCCGTCGCGGGCGACCGCCTCGTCGCCACCGGAGCCGCCGAACGGCATCATCGACACGCCGAGCGCCAGCGCCGACAGCAGGACGGCGGTCGCGATCAGGGCACCGCGCAGGGCACGGCTGCGGCCCGCGTCCTCCTCGGGGGCGCCGGCGTCGGCGGGGGCCGGTCCGCCCACGCCGAGCCGGACCTCGGCGGCCCGGCGCCGGCGTTCCAGGTAGGCGAGGCCGCCCCAGCCGACGACCCCGCCGGCCAGCGCGGCGGGCAGGCCGCCGCCGTGCAGCCGCAGACAGGCGGCGGCCTCGGCGCACTGCACGCAGGTGGCGAGGTGGCGGGAGAGGTCGCCCGGCGTGTCGGCGGCGGGCGAGCGGGTCACCGCGTCCAGCAGACGGGCGTAGGAGCGGCACTGCGCGTCCATCGGGCTGTCGAGGTGCGCGCGGCGGCAGCGGTCCCGGAACACGGTGCGGACCTGGTCGAGTTCCTCGGCGACCGTGGCCGGGTCCAGCCCCAGCCGGCGGGCGACGGTCGGCAGCGGCAGCGCCTCCACGTCCGTGAGCCACAGCAGCAGGGCGTCCGCGTCCTGCAGGTCCCGCAGGGCGCGCAGCGCGACCGGGCGCTGCAGCGGCGGGCCGGTGTAGCGGGCGGCCTTCTCGGAGTTGAGCCACAGCCGCAGGTCGGGGTCCAGCCTGTGGCCCCGGCCGTGCGCCTCCCAGTCCGCGGCCGTGTTGCGTACGGCGGTCAGCAGCTCCGGGATCACCGGCAGCCGGCCGGGACGCCGGCCGGGGCCGCGCACGGGCGGGTTGCCGGCGGCGCGCACCTCGCGCATGCCGAGGGTGAACGCCTCGGTGGCCAGCTGATGTGCCGTCAGCGAGCCGGAGGTGCACAGGTCGGCGTAGCTGAGCACGGCGTCCCAGCACTCCGAGAACAGCGCGGCCTCGGTGGCGTCCTGGGGGGTCGGCAGGTCGGGCATGGGACTCCTGCATCCACAAGCGAGGTCAACTCTTCACAGAGGGAGTGGAGTTGAAGGGACCCTCGCGGCGGCAGGAGCCTTTCACGTCATCGACACGACTGACAAGCGGCGTATTCAAAACCGCCGGTGACCACCAGGTCGCGTGACGTGACGACGCTCGCGCGGGCCGGACAACTCCGGTCCCCCATACGGACCGCAGTGCCGTCGCGTTCACCGCGCGGTGGAATCGGGGACGGCGGCCGTGCCGCCGTCCCGCTCCCGCTCAGACCTCGGCCTGCTCCCCGGCCGGTTCCGCGGCGGGCAGGCTGTCCATGAAGGAGCTGACCGAGAACACCGCGCGGCCGGGTCCGGGCGGGCCGTAGCCGGGGGGCGAGGAGAGCCCGAAGTCGTCCATCGTCGCCCGGTACGCCTCGAGCAGCCGGATGTGGTACTCCAGCGGCGCGCCCTGCGGGTTGGCCTTGCCGAGCGGGGTCGTGGGCTCGGGGCACCAGGTGGTGAAGCGGGGCGTGATGCCGTGCGACATGAAGAAGCGCAGGCCCTCGGTGGTGGAGGCGATGGCCTCGTCGACGGTGGTGAAGCCGAACGGCTCGGCCATCTCCACGCCCGCCACGAAGTTGGGGATGACGTTGCGCGCGCCGAAGACCTCGGCGGAGTCGAGGATGCGCTTGTGCCACTCGTCGCGGCCGACGTAGCGCTCCTTGCCGGGGCAGTACAGCTCGAAAAGCCGGCGGTCCCACACCTCGAAGTTGGGGTGGTAGATCTGCACGCCGTAGTCCTTGAACCGCTGCACGTCCGCCTTGGGCAGCGCCTGCGCGACGACCTTGCCGATCCAGCGGCCGGGGAAGCGCTCCTCGATGGCCTTGGCGTAGTGGCCGTAGAAGTCGGCCTCGTCGCGTCCGGCGACGGTCTTGGTGATGGCGCCGCCGGTCAAGGTGTAGGCGGTGGAGGCCTTCTGGGTGTCGTACCGGTCGATGATCTCGAGGGCCTCGAGGACCTCCTCGACGTCCTTGACGCCGGTGTAGGGCCGGCCGGCGGCCTTGTGCTGGCGCCAGTTGTGGTTGATGTCGCAGTACTGGCACTCCTCCTTGGCGCCGAAGTACTGGCAGACCCGGAAGACGGTGAGGTAGATCAGGTAGCCCCACTGGATGGTGGGCGCCACCTCCATCACGGACTTCCCGTTGGACAGGGTGTGCCGGTAGTACTCCGGCATCGGGGGCACGCCGACGTCGGCGACGCGGCGGCCGTCGAGGTAGAGGCCGAGCAGCCCCTCGTCGTCGGCGGCGACCCGGTACGGCGAGGCGGGGTTCACCCGTACGGAGACCACCGTACGGCGCAGGTCGTAGGGGCCGCCGGTGAGGATGATCTCCTCGGGCGGGCGCCGCAGCGCGGCCTCGCCCAGTTCCGGCAGGGTGCCGTGGTCGAAGGAGAAGATGAAGTACGACTTCGGCTTGACCTCGCCGCTCTCGTTGTCGCTGAGAGCGGAGGCGTCGAAGGCGACGCCGCCGCGGAGCAGGTCCTCCTTGAAGACGGCTTCCCGCGGTACGTGCGGGAACCGCTCCATCAGATCCTCGACCAGCGCGGTACGGCTGCCCATCCGCAATCTCCTCCCGGCTCAGGCGTTCGACTCCTCACGGTATGCCCCCGCCTGTACGGCTGCCCGGGCGGGTCCCCTCCCGGCGCGCGACGTGTCCCGGCACGGCGGTGTCCGGCGGCAGCAGCGGGTCGGGAACGGGGGTGCCCCAGACCGCGGTCAGCGGCAGGACGCCGGCCCACCGCCCCGCGGCCGCGTCCGGTCCGTCGCCGTCGTCCGGGGGACCGGTGCGGATCTTGACGGAGGCCTCTTCCAGGGAGAGGGCGAGGACGGTCGTGGCGGCGAGTTCCCGGCGGTTCGGGCCGCGCGCGTACGACCACTGGCCCGGGGCCGCGTGCTCGGTGAGGACGCGCAGACCCGCCAGCTTCTCGTCGGGGTCGGTGACCTTGCGGGCCTCGCCGTGGACCACGGCGCTGCGGTAGTTGACGCCGTGCTCGAAGACGGACCGGGCGAGGACCAGGCCGTCCACGTGGGTGACCGTGACGCACACCGGGGCACCGCCCGCCAGGCTGCGGCTGGCCACGGAGCCGTGCAGGTACAACTGGCGCCCGTCCCGCCCGTACACCGTGGGCACCACCAGCGGGCGCCCCTCGACCACCACCCCGAGGTGGCAGACGAACCCCGCGTCGAGGATCGCCTCCAGGTCGGCCCGTTCCAGGCTGCCCTGCTCGCGCAGCCGGCGGTGGCGGGTGCGGTCGGTCACGGGCAGGAGCGGGCGTCTCGGAGCCATGCCGAGCACGCTACCGATATCGCGACACATGGACCACAGAATTGACGATCACAGGCGATGTCAACCCGGTGGACAACGAAATCCGCAGCGCGACACAGGAGGCTCGGATGCCGCCACCCCGGGCGCACGCGGCCGTGTCCCGCGCGGTCGAGGTGCCGGCCCGGGGGCGTCACGCGGACCGTTCGAGCTCCGCCTGGTCGACGGTGTGCAGAAGGTCGCCGCCCGCCGACAGGCGCTCCGCCTCCTCCACCACGGTCCGCCCGAGCCGGGCCACCTCGTTGCCCTGCGACCCGGCCAGGTGCGGGGTGACGAAGGCGCCCGGCAGGGCGTACAGCGGGGAGTCGGCCGGCAGCGGCTCGGGGTCGGTGACGTCGAGCACGGCGCTGAGCCGGCCGGTGCGCAGCTCCGCGATCAGAGCGTCGTGGTCGACCAGGGACCCGCGCGCGGTGTTGATCAGCACCGATCCGCTCGGCATCAGGGCGAGCCGGCGGGCGTCGACCAGGTGCCGGGTCTCGGGGGTCTGCGGCGCGTGCAGGCTGACGATGTCCGAGGTGCGCAGCAGGTCGTCCAGCGGCAGCAGGGACACCCCGAGCCGGGCGGCCTCGGCCTCGTCCACGTACGGGTCGGCGAGGGCGACCCGCAGGTCGTGGGGGCGCAGCAGGTCGACGAGGCGGCGCCCGACGCGGGAGGCGCCGACGAGGCCGACGCGGCGGCCGTGGTTGCCGATGCCGGGGAGGATGCCGCCGTAGGGGAAGGTGCGGCGGGTGCGCAGCTGGTCGCGGAAGCCGAAGACGTCCTTCCCGGCGAGCAGGATCATGGCGAGCGTGTACTCGGCGACCGGCAGCGCGTTGGCGGCGGCGGCCGAGGAGACGGCGATGCCGCGCCGCCACACCTCGGGGGTGGTGAAGCCCTTGACCGAGCCGGCCGCGTGCAGCACCGCCCGCAGCTGAGGGGCCGCGTCCAGGGCGGCCGCGTCCAGGCGGGGGCAGCCCCAGCCGGTGATCAGCACCTCGGTGCGGGCCAGGGTCTCCCGGACCCGGGGATCGGCGAAGACGTGCGCGACCAGGGTGGGATCGACGTCCACGTGCTCGCGTAACCGGGCGAGCAGTTCGGGCGGGAAGACGTGCGGCACGTTCTGGGCTGTCATGGCGAACAGCGCCTGCGGACGCTCGGGCAAGGAAGTGGCCTTCCGGCTCGGAGACGTGCTGGTAGCAACCGGTCTCTACGGTAGGGGGCGCGAAATGAGAGGGTCAACGAAGGCACACGCACCCGCGGAGGGGCACGACAGATGACACAGGCGGCACACGGCGTCACCAACTGGGCGCGGAACATCACGTACACGCCCAGGGAGTTCCACCGTCCGGAGACCCTCGACGCGCTCCGGGCCCTGGTGGCCGGCAGCGCGCGGGTGCGGGTGCTGGGCAGCGGGCACTCCTTCAACCGGATCGCCGACCCGGGCGGCGACGGCGTGCTGCTGTCCCTGGCCGCCCTGCCTGCCGCGACCGACGTGGACTCGGCGGCCCGTACGGTCCGGGTGTCGGGCGGTGTCCGGTACGCGGAGCTGGCCCGCGCGGTGCACGCACGCGGCCTGGCGCTGGCGAACATGGCGTCGCTGCCGCACATCTCGGTGGCCGGTTCGGTGGCGACCGGCACCCACGGCTCGGGCGTCGGCAACGGGCCGCTCGCGGCGGCGGTGCGGGAGGTGGAGCTGGTCACGGCGGACGGCTCGGCGGTGACGATCGCCCGCGGCGACGCCCGCTTCGACGGGGCGGTGACGTCGCTCGGCGCGCTCGGCGTGGTCACGGCGCTCACCCTGGACCTGGAGCCGGCGTACGAGGTCGAGCAGCACGTGTTCACCGAACTGCCGCTGGCCGGGCTGGACTACGAGGCGGTGGCCGCGTCGGCGTACAGCGTGAGCCTGTTCACCGACTGGCGGCAGCCGGGTTTCCGGCAGGTGTGGGTCAAGCGGCGCACCGACCAGGCTCCGGTGGACTTCCCGTGGGCCCCGGCCGCGACCGAGGCGCTGCACCCGGTGCCGGGCATGCCCGCGGTGAACTGCACCGAGCAGTTCGGCGTGCCGGGGCCCTGGCACGAGCGGCTGCCGCACTTCCGGGCGGAGTTCACGCCGAGCAGCGGGGCGGAGCTGCAGTCGGAGTACCTGCTGCCGCGGCGGGCCGCACCGGAGGCGCTGCACGCGCTCGACGGCGTCCGGTCGGCGGTCGCCGGGGTGCTGCAGACCTGCGAGGTGCGCACGGTCGCCGCCGACCCGCAGTGGCTGAGCCCCGCCCACGGCCGGGACTCGGTGGCGCTGCACTTCACCTGGGTCGAGGACACGGCGGCCGTGCTGCCGGTGGTCCGCCGGGTGGAGGAGGCCCTGGCGGCCTTCGACCCGCGGCCGCACTGGGGCAAGGTCTTCACCATGCCGCCGGCGACGGTCCGCGACCGGTACCCGCGCCTGGCAGACTTCCGGGCACTGGCCCGGTCCCTGGACCCGGACGGCAAGTTCGGCAACGCCTTCGTGGCGGAGGTGCTGGGAGGCTGAGGCGCGGGGCCGGGGGCCCGCTGCCGGCGCACCCCACCGGGAGCGACTTCCTCCAGCCCCTTTCCTAAGCCCTTGTCGAAAGTCCGTCCCGGTGCATAGCCTGAGGCCGCGCCGGTGCCGTTCCCGCCCGGCCTGGGGTGAGGGGTCGGGAGGGGCAGCTCCGTGAAGCGCACATCGCGTGACATCCGTACGGCGAACCGCTACGAGGTGCTGCGCCAGATCATCGCCGAGTCTCCCACCTCCCGGCAGGAGCTGGCGGCCGCCACCGGGCTGAGCCTGGCCACCGTCGCCACGCTCGTCGGCGAGCTGCTGGACCTGCGCATGATCACGGAGGTCGGCTTCGAGGACTCCGCGGGCGGCCGCCCCCGCGGCCTGGTCGCCGTCAACGCGTCCGGGGGCGCGCTGATCGGCGTCGACATCGCGGAGACGTACGTCCACGTCGAGCTGTTCGACCTGGCGCTGAACGTGCTCGCCCGCGCCGACGAGGACATGCGCCCCGGGGAGAGCCGCCCCGAGCAGGTCGTCGGCCATGTCGCCGCCGCCGTCGGCTCGGTGGTCGCCCAGGCCGGGGTCGAGGCGGCCCGGGTGCTCGGCGTCGGGGTGAGCGTGCCGGGGCAGGTGGACCGGGACACCGGGGTCGCCGAGTACGCGCCCAACTGGGACTGGCACGACGTGCCGCTGCTCGACCTGCTGTCCGAGCACATCGCCTACCCCCTGCACCTGGACAACCCGCTGCGCGCCTGCACGGTCGCCGAGCTGTGGTTCGGGGCCGCGCGCGGCCGCGGGGACGCCGTGGTGGTGAACCTCGGCACGGGTGTCGGCGCGGGTCTCGCGCTCGGCGGCGGGCTGCACCGGGGCGTGAGCAACAGCGCCGGCGAGTGGGGCCACACCACGCTGGTGCTGGACGGCCGGCTGTGCCACTGCGGCAACCACGGCTGCGTGGAGACCTACGTCGGCGCGCCCGGCATCATGCGGAACCTGCGGGAACTGAGCCCGCGGTCCCCGCTGCTGCACCCCGAGGACCAGACGGCCACCATCGACGCCCTGGCCCGCGCGGCCGCCGCGGGCGACCCGGTGGCGCTCGAGGTCGTCCGGGACACCGCCCGTTACCTGGGGGCCGGGATCTCCGACCTGATCAACCTGCTCAACCCCGAGGTGGTCGTGCTCAGCAGCTGGGTGGCGGCCCGGCTCGGCGAACCGCTGCTGGAGGAGGTGCGCGCGGCCGTCGCCCGGCACGCGCTGCGCCGGCCCCTGGCCGCGACCGGGATCGTCCTCTCCCCCATCCCCACCGACCCGGTGTCCCTGGGCGCGGCCACGTTCGCGCTCGAAGGCGCCCTGCAGAGCGCCCCCCGCAAGGCCGCCGCCACCCCCGCACCCGCCAGGCGCGCCGTCCTCACGAGGAGCCGGGCACCGTCTTCGTGACGCCGGCCCCGGCGGCCCTCAACTCCTGTGCCGCTTGGTCGCGTTCGGGATGCCGGACGACGGACCACGCTTTCCGCGCACTTCGTCCAACCTCTTGCCGAAGCATTGACCGAAGGCTGACGTCCCGGCACCACACGGCAGTTCGAGCCGTCCGGTTCGCCGGCGTGGCCCCGCAGCCGTACCCGATCGGACAAGGACGTCGCATGTCGGACTCGAGCAGCAACCGGGACCGCGGGCACGCTGTTCGTGTGCTCCCTCGCCGGCTACGGCCTGGCGCGCATCCCGTACCGGCCCGCCGGCAAGGTCTTCTACGGCGTCCTGGTGACCCTGATGGTCCCCACGGCCGTCACCTTCGTGCCCGGCTTCGTCCTCGTGTCGTCGCGGGGCTGGGTGGACAGTTACCGGGGCCTGATCGTCCCGGGCCTGTTCAGCGGTTTCACCTGCTTCCTCTTCCGGCAGTACTTCCTCGGGTTCCCGAGGGAACTGATTCCTGTGGCCGCTGGTGATCGGCCAGGACCCGAGCGCCTGGACGGTCCAGGTCGCCCTGTCGTCGTACATGACCAACCAGACCGTCAACCACCACCTGATCTTCATGGCGACCGCCATCTCGATCCCGCCCCTGCTGTTCGTCCTCCTCTTCCTCCAGCGCCGGCTGGTCCAGGGGATCGCACAGACCGGCATCACGGGCTGAGCTAGGAGACCGATGACTTTCCGCACCCGCACCCGCACCCGCACCGACTACGTAGAGGACGTCGCGCCGGGCGACGGCGCCCTGCCGCCCCGCGCCTGGTACGCGTCCTCCGACGCAAGGTCCCTCTCGCTGAACGGCAGCTGGCGCCTGAGGGTGTCCGGGACGGCCGACGCCGAGGACGACTCCTTCGCGGCGCAGGGGTACGACGCCGGTGACTGGGCGGAGGTCCCGGTCCCCGGCCACTGGGTCCTCCAGGGGCACGGCTCCCCCGCGTACACCAACCACCTCTACCCGTTCCCGGTCGACCCGCCCCGGGTGCCGACCGAGAACCCGACCGGTGACCACCTGCGCGTCTTCGACCTGCCCGCGGACTGGCCGGACCTCGCCGAGGGCGGGGCGGTGCTCCGCTTCGACGGGGTGGAGTCGTGCGCGCGGGTGTGGCTGAACGGCACCGAGCTCGGCACGTTCAAGGGCTCCCGCCTGCCGCACGAGTTCGCGGTCGGGCATCTGCTGAAGCCGGCCGGCAACGTCCTCGCGGTCCGGGTCCACCAGTGGTCGTCGGGCTCGTACCTGGAGGACCAGGACCAGTGGTGGCTGCCGGGCATCTTCCGGGACGTCACCCTGCTGCACCGGCCGGCGGGCAGCGCCCTGGACTTCTTCGTGCTCGCCGCCTACGACCACGTCAGCGGCGAGGGCACCCTGCGCGTCGACTCCGACGTGGCCGGCCGGGTGACCGTGCCGGAGCTCGGCATCGACACCGCGACGGGCGAGCCGGTGACGGTGCCCGTCGAACCGTGGTCGGCGGAGGTGCCGAGGCTGTACGACGGCGTGCTGGCCACCGAGGGGGAGCGGATCCCGCTGCGCGTGGGCTTCCGCACGGTGGAGCTGTCGGACGGCCTGATCAAGGTCAACGGCCGGGCGGTGCTGTTCAAGGGCGTCAACCGGCACGAGTGGCACCCCCGGCACGGCCGGGCCCTGGACCCCGCCACCATGCGCGAGGACGTGCTGCTGATGAAGCGGCACAACGTCAACGCCGTGCGCACCTCCCACTACCCGCCGCACCCGGCCTTCCTGGACCTGTGCGACGAGCTCGGCCTGTGGGTGATCGACGAGTGCGACCTGGAGACCCACGGCTTCACCGAGCAGGCCTGGCGGGACAACCCCGTCGACGACGACCGCTGGACCCCGGCGCTGCTCGACCGGGCCGCCCGCATGGTCGAGCGGGACAAGAACCACCCCTCGGTCGTCATGTGGTCCCTCGGCAACGAGGCCGGCACCGGCCGGGGCCTGACCGCGATGGCCGAGTGGATCCGCGGCCGGGACTCCTCGCGGCTGGTGCACTACGAGGGCGACCCCGACTGCCGTGACACGGACGTGTACTCGCGGATGTACGCCGGCCACGCGGAGGTGGAGCGGATCGGCCGGGGCCTGGACGGCGGCAACCTCAAGCGCCGCCGGCTGCCCTTCATCCTGTGCGAGTACGCGCACGCCATGGGCAACGGCCCCGGCGGACTGGCCGACTACCAGAGGCTGTTCGAGACGTACGACCGGCTCCAGGGCGCCTTCGTCTGGGAGTGGATCGACCACGGCATCGAGGACCAGCGGTTCGGCTACGCCTACGGCGGCGACTTCGGCGAGGAGCTGCACGACGGCAACTTCGTCTGCGACGGGCTGCTGTTCCCCGACCGCCGGCCCTCCCCCGGCCTGGTCGAGTACAAGAAGGTGATCGAGCCGGTCGCCGTCGAGGGCGACGGCACGGGCGGCAGCGTCCGCGTCACCAACAAGTACGACTTCGCCGACCTGTCGGCGCTGGCGTTCACCTGGTCGTACGAGGTGAACGGCGAGCCGGTGGAGTCGGGCGCGCTGACGGTGCCCGCGCTGGCACCCGGCGAGTCGGCCGAGGTCAAGCTGCCCGAGCCGCCCGTCGCCACCGCGGCCGGCGAGGCCCACTGGACCGTACGGGCCGAGCTCGCCGCCGACGCCCCCTGGGCGCCGCGGGGCCACGTCGTCGCCTGGGGCCAGTTCGCGGTGTCCCCGCGCCGGGCGCCGTCGGTCGCGTCGACCGCCCGCCCGGTGCCCGGCGACGGCCTGATCACCCTCGGCCCCGCCTCCTTCGACACCCGCACCGGCGCGCTGCGCGCGGTCGGTCCGGTGGCCGTCGACGGGCTGCGCCTGGACGTGTGGCGGGCCACCACCGACAACGACGACGGCGCCGCCTGGCAGACCGACACCCGCTACGGCCCGCTGTGGCGCAGACTCGGCCTGCACCGGATGCGGCACCGGCTGGACGCGGTCGAGCCGGGCGAGGACGCGCTGACCGTGCGCACCCGGGTCGCCCCGGCGGCCTGCGAGATCGGGCTGTCCACCGTGTACCGCTGGACGTCGGACGGCGAGCGGCTCCGGCTGGCCGTGTCCGTACGGCCGGAGGGCGACTGGACGGTGCCGCTGCCCCGCCTCGGCATCCGGTTCGCGCTGCCCGCGGCCGACCGGGTGCAGTGGTACGGCGGCGGCCCGGGTGAGGCCTACCCGGACAGCAGGACGGCGTCCCTGATCGGCCGCTGGCAGTCGACGGTCGACGAGCTGCAGACCCCCTACGTCCGTCCGCAGGAGAACGGCGCCCGGGCCGACGTCCGCTGGGCGGAGCTCGGCGGCCTGCGCATCGAGGGCGACCCGGAGTTCTTCCTCACCGCCCGCCGCTGGACCACCGAGCACCTGGACGCGGCCGCCCACCGCACCGACCTCGCCCCGGGCGGGGCGGTGTGGGTGAACCTCGACCACCGCCAGCACGGCCTCGGCTCGCAGTCCTGCGGCCCGGGCCCGCTGCCGCGGTACCACCTGCGGGCAGAACCGGCCGCGTTCTCCTTCGTGTTCTCCCAGGCCGGCTGGCCGTCACCCGCGAGCGAAAGGTGAACAGTTTTCTCAACTACCCTTTTAAAACAAGCCTGTTGACCCGACCATGGGGCTCATGAGACCCCTGAGGAACATGACACCCGTGCGCCGGCTGGTCACCGCCGTCGCGGCGGGCACGCTCACCCTCGCCGGGCTGAGCGCGTCCGCCGGTACCGCCGAGGCAGCGGACTCGGGCAGCTTCAGCGTCCTGACGTACAACGTGGCCGGCCTGCCGGAAGGCCTCAGCTCGAGCCACCCGGCGGCCGACACCCCCCTCATCTCGCCCCGTCTGTCGGGGTACGACATCGTCAACGTCCAGGAGGACTTCAACTACCACGCGGCCCTGTACGCGGGCGACGACCACCCCTACCGCACCGCCACCAGCGGCGGCGCCGGAATCGGCGACGGCCTCAACACCCTCTCGACGTACCCCCTCGACGACTTCGAGCGCGTCAAGTGGAACGACTGCACCGGCACCAACTGCCTCACCCCGAAGGGCTTCACGCTGGCCCGGGTGCGCCTCGCCGAGGGGGTGTACGTGGACCTGTACAACGCGCACCCGAACGCCGACGACACCGCCGACGCGCTGGCCGCCCGCCGGGCCAACATCGCCCAGCTGTCGGCGTTCATCCAGGCCAACTCGGCGGGCAACGCGGTGATCGTCATGGGCGACACCAACACCCGCTACACGCGCACCGGCGACAACATCCGCACCCTCGTCGACGGCAACGGGCTGACCGACGCCTGGGTACGCCTGGTCAAGGGCGGTACGCCGCCGGCGCAGGGCGCGGACCCACTGATGTGCCCGGAGTCGGCGCCGCCGAACGACTGCGAGGTGGTGGACAAGGTCCTCTACCGCGGCAGCCCTCTGGTCTCCCTGACCGCGACCCGCTACAACGACGAGTGGGCCAGATTCCTGGACCCCGCCGGCCAGAACCTCTCCGACCACTTCCCGCACACCGTCGACTTCACCTACACGGTCAGCCCCAAGCTCCGCGCGAGCGACTTCTTCGGCGGTCCGCACGGCACGGCCTTCACCGACGCCGACGACCTCCCGGCCTCACCCGCCCCGCGAACCCTGACCCTGCGCGGCGGCGCCCGGCTGGACGGGCTGTCCCTCACCCACGGCGACGGCACGGTCCTCACGCACGGCGGCACGGGCGGCACCGCCACGTCCCTCACCCTGGCCGGCGGCGAGCACCTGACCTCCGTGAAACTGACGGAGGGCCAGAAGGACGGACACACGCGGATCTTCTCGGCCTCCTTCGGCACCGACCGCGGCCGCACCCTGACCACCGGCTCGGCCACCGCGGACACCACCACCTTCACCGCCCCGTCCGGCTGGCAGATCGCCGGCTTCACCGGCCGCTCCGGCGACGAGATCGACAAGCTGGGCGTGCTGTACGCGCCGATCACTCCCTAGGAGCCCTAGGTTCGCCGTATCCTAGGGGTCCTAGGTTCGCCGCGCACCGGGACCCCTGGCCGGGCCCGCGAGAGGGAGGGCGATGATGCCCCGAGCAGGGCTGACCGCCGACCGGATCGTCGCCGCCGCGGCGGAACTCGCCGACGAGGCCGGGTTCGACCACCTCAGCATGTCCGCGCTGGCCCGGCACTTCGGCGTGAAGGACGCGAGTCTGTACTCGCACGTCCGCGGACTGGGCGATCTGCGCACCCGGCTCGCCCTGCACGCGGGCGGGGAACTGACCGACCGGATCGCGGCGGCCGTGGCCGGCCGGACGGGCAGGGACGCCCTGGCCGCGTTCGCGGGCGCCTACCGGGCCTACGCCCTGCGCCACCCCGGCCGGTACGCGGCCACCCAGATCCGCATCGACCAGTCCCTGATCGCCGGCACCCCCGCCCTGCGCCGCACGGCCGACGTCACCTACGGCATGCTCCGCGCCTACGGCCTGGCCGAGCCCGACCTCACGGACGCGGTGCGCCTGCTGCGCAGCACCTTCCACGGCTACTGCGCCCTGGAGTCGGCCGGCGGCTTCGGCGCGGCGCGGGACGTGCGGGCCTCCTGGGACAAGGCGGTGGAGGCCCTGCACGTGACCCTCACCCACTGGCCCCGAGAAGCGGAAGAGGCCGGAGAACGATGACCGGGCCCGCACACCACGACGTGACGGGCACGGGCCCCGTCCTCCTGGTCCTGCCGGGCGGCGCCGGCCACCCGATGGGCCTGGAGCCCTTGACCACGCACCTCGCCCGGCGCTTCACCGTGGTGACCTGCGACCCCCTGGGCCTCGCCCACGGCCGCCTGGGCCTCCCGGTCCCGGACCAGCACCCGGCCGACTGGAGCGAGCGCGCCCACCGGGTACTGCGGGCGGTCCTGCCGCCGGGCGAACGGGCCCACGTCCTCGGCACCAGCTCCGGCGGGATCGCGGTGCTCGACCTGCTGGCCCGGCACCCCGAACGGCTCGCGCACGTGGTCGCCCACGAGCCACCGTGCGTGACGCCGCTGCCGGACGGTGCGCGCCGCCGCGACGAGCTGATCGCCGGCCTCGACGGGCCGCACCGGCCGCCCGCCGTAGGTGAGTCGGCGACCCCGATGGGCGTCTTCCTGGCCCGGGTCCTGCGCCCGTTCACCGCCTGGGCGCCCCCGCCCGCCCTCGCCCACCCGGACCGCCTCACGGTGGCCGCGGGCTCGGCCTCCCGGGGCGGGCTCCTGCACGAGACGGCGATGTTCCTCGCCGGCCGCCTGGGCGGCGCCTTCGCCGAGTTCCCGGGCGGCCACCTCGGCGCCCTGGATCACCCGGTGGAGTTCGCCGAGGTGCTCACCGAGACGTTCCGCCGCAGCTCGCACACCTCGGCGTAGGAAGGCGCCGTACCGCCCGGCACCCGCCCCGCCACCAGCTCGTCCACCGCGTCCAGCGCCGCGCCGAGCGCCCGCCGGTAGAGCAGCGAACCGAGGCTGACCCGGCGGACGCCGAGGCCGGCCAGCTCGGCCGGGGTGGGTCCGGCCGGTGCGTACAGGATGTTGAGCGGAACGTCCACGCGCCGGACCAGGGCGGCGATCCGACCCGGGTCGGACAGCCCCGGCACGAACACCCCGTCGGCGCCCGCCTCCTGACAGGCGTCGAGCCGCCGCAGGGTCTCCGTCTCGTCCCCGTCACCCGACCAGTACGTGTCCGTGCGGGCGTTGACGAACATCCCCGGCACGGCCGCCTTGACCGCGGCGACCTTGGCGGCGTGCCGGGCGGCGGACCCGAGCCCGTCCTCCAGGTTGATCCCGACGACCCCCATGGTCCACAACTGATGTGCGAACTCGGCCACTTCACCGGGATCGTCACTGAACCCGTCCTCGGCGTCGACGGAGAGCAGGTACGACCCGGATCCGAGGGCGAGGGCCAGCCGCAGGGTCTGCTCCCGGGTCGCGCCGGCCCCGTCGGCCAGCCCGGCGGCCGCGGCCACCCCCAGACTGGTCGTGCCGATCGCGGGAAACCCGCGGCCCGCGAGGAGGGCGGCGGACGCGTGGTCCCAGGCGTTGGGCAGGAGCAACGGCTCACCGGGCCGCTGATGGAGTCCGGCGAAGTCCGGCACGGCGGGTTCTGCGCTCATACGGCCATCCTGACCGCCGAACGCTTCGGCCCCCGCCGAACCGACGCGCTCACTCCCCGCGCTCGGCCGCGCTCCGCTCCACGCAGAACTCGTTGCCCTCCGGATCGGCGAGCACCGCCCACCCGGTCCCGTCGGCCCTGCGCCGGTCGTCGACCAGCGTCGCCCCGAGTCCGAGCAGCCGCTCGACCTCCTCGTCACGGCCGCGGTCCTGGGGCTGGAGGTCGAAGTGCACCCGGTTCTTGACGGTCTTGGCCTCCGGCACCGTGACGAAGAGCAGCCCGGCCCCCTCGATCAGCGCCTCCGGGTCGCCGGGACGATCGTCCTCGTGAAGCGGCAGCCCGAGGGCGGCGGACCAGAAGCTGCCGAGGGCGTGGGCGTCGGCGCAGTCGACGGTGACATGGCGAATCCTGGAGGTCATCCGCGGATTCTGGCGGCCTGCGCGGAGACGGGGCAAGCGAGTTACGGGGCGGCCCGAGCGCCCATCCGCTCCACCGTCCGGCGCCTCACCGCCACGGGCGGCTCGGGGTCCCGGGCCGCGGTTCCCTCCTCGGCCCCCGCGCCACGGATACGTTCGTGGTGGTCCTCCAGCAGCCGGGCGGCGGCAGCGGCCGGCGGGCGCGGCTCGGATGGCGGCGCGGTACCGCACGCCCGGGTCGGAGACGCGGCTGAAACCTGACCGCCCGGCGCGAAGCGGCCCAGGGCGGCGGCACCTCCTGCCGTCCCGCCGCCCCCCGCGCCTCACCCGTGCGCGGTGACCTTCACCCCCGCCCTGGTCGAGGCGGTCCCACAGCAGGGGCCGGGTCAGCCGCAGGGCGAGCGCGATCGAGGCGGCCTCGACCAGGGGCTGGCTCCGGTCGGTGATGCGGGGCCAGACACCTCGGGGTCCGGCGGCGAGCCCCTCGGCGTAGCGGCCGAGCACGGTCTCGTCGCGGCGGAAGGCCGCCGCCAGGAGGGTGCGGGCGTAGCCCTCCAGGCCGTCGGAGAGGCGGCCCGCGTGGCTGACCCGGTCGCCGGGCAGGTGGTACAGCGCCCGGTCGGCGGTGGCGTACGGCTCCACGGCGGCGAGCAGGGCGTCGGCGGTGGCCTCCCAGTGGGCGCGGGTGTACCCGGTGTACGGGCTCAAGGAGCGGTCTTCGGCGGGTGGTTCGGTCACGGGGGTCGTTCTCCTTCCTCGCGGGGCCCGGGGCGCTCCGGTTGCCTCGGGGCGCCCCGGGTGTTCATCCCCGGACCGGGCCGCCGGGCACCGGGCGCCGGGCGAGGAGTTCGTCGCGGACCGGTCCCGCGCAGGCGGTGGCGCATGCTCGAACCTGGACGGAACGGGCCTCCCGCTCACTCCCGCCGCGGTCAGGCCCCCGCCCCCGCCCGGCCCTCGGGGAGCCCTTCGCTGGTGACGAAGTAGAAGACGGGCAGCAGGACGAAGACGGCGACCGCCAGCAGCGGCGAGACGAGGACGCCGAGCAGCCCGGCGGCTGCGTACGCGAGCGCTCCGGCCCAGGAGCGCAGGCGTCCGTGCCGTACGTAGGTGCTCTCCGCGTCCGGTGTGAGCAGCCCGGGGCGGCGGGCCAGCTGGTGGTAGAAGGCCACCCAGCTCAGGCACATCACCGCGGCGAGCCCGGCGTAGAGGGCGACGGCGACCCGTGCGTCGGAACCCGCGGGGTCCGCCCGCAGCGCGTCCGCGACGACCGAGGTGGGGAACGAGAGCGCCGCCGTACTGAACAGCAGCACCAGGTTGGCGGCGTGCAGTCCGCGGTCCATGACGCGGATCCGCACGAAGGCCTGGTGGTGGTTGAGCCAGATGACCGACACGTATCCGAAGGAGGCCAGGTAGCCGAGGTAGGCGGGCCACTGGGCCAGCAGCGCGTGGCCGAGGCCGCCCGGCCGGTGCGGCGGGTCGGCGAGTCCGAGGGCCAGCAGCGTGACGGCGATGGCCAGCACGCCGTCGCTGAAGGCCTCCGCGCGGGTGGTGTCGGAGAGGGAGAAACCGCGGAGACGGGTGCGGGTCACGGTGGCTCCAGACGTGCTTGCTCGCGAGGGGACGCGCCGGTACGTCCGCAACCCTACGAGGGACGTCGCGGGGTGGCTTGACCGTGGGTGCACTGCCAGTCGCCTGTCCGCGCCCAGCGGGCGCCGGGCCGGCCGGGGGCGTCGTGTCGTCGGACCGCCGCCGCCTCGGCCGGGGCCGGCCGCACGGGCCGGGGCGGCGCCCCACCGTGAGGACGCAGCGGGGCCGGGCGGCGGCCTTCCCGCGGCAGGGGCTAGCGTCGTGGCATGAGCAGCAGCGCCACCTCGCCCGGCCTCGCCGAGGCCCTCGCCGCCGGGACGGTCGTACTCGACGGCGGTCTGTCCAACCAGCTCGAGTCGGCCGGGTACGACCTGAGCGACGAGCTGTGGTCGGCCCGGTTGCTCGCCGAGCGGCCCGAGGCGGTCACCGACGCGCACCTCGCCTACTTCACGGCGGGCGCCGACGTGGCGATCACCGCCAGCTACCAGGCCACCTTCGAGGGGTTCGCCCGGCGCGGCACCGGCCGCGCGGAGGCGGCCCGGCTGCTGGCCCTGAGCGTGGAGCTGGCCCGCGAGGCGGCCCGGCGGGCGCGGGCGGCCGGGGCCGCGCGTCCGCTGTGGGTGGCGGCGTCGGTCGGGCCGTACGGGGCGATGCTCGCGGACGGCTCCGAGTACCGGGGCCGGTACGGGCTGGGCGTGGACGAACTGGAGCGGTTCCACCGGCCGCGCATGGAGGTGCTGGCCGCCGCCGCGCCGGACGTGCTGGCGCTGGAGACGGTGCCGGACGCCGAGGAGGCGGCGGCGCTGCTGCGGGCGGTGCGCGGGCTGGGGGTGCCGGCCTGGCTGTCGTACACCGTCGACGGCCGGCACACCCGCGCCGGGCAGCCGCTGGAGGAGGCGTTCGCGCTTGCCGCCGACGTGGACGAGGTCATCGCGGTCGGGGTGAACTGCTGTGCGCCGCGGGACGTGGAGTACGCCGCCCGGGTCGCGGCGCGGGTGACCGGCAAGCCGGTCGTGGTCTACCCCAACAGCGGGGAGACGTGGGACGCGCGGGCACGCGCGTGGCGGGGGCGGAGCACGTTCGGCGCCGAGCAGGTCAGGGGCTGGCGGGACGCGGGGGCCCGGCTGGTGGGCGGGTGCTGCCGGGTGGGGCCGGAGGGGATCGCCTCCATCGCGCGGGCGCTGTGAGCGGGTGGGGGGAGCGGCGGCCGCGGAAGCGCCGGACGGCCTCGACCCCTCATTTCCTCGCGTAGGTGACGACGGTGACGCCGGAGTCGAAGGCGCGGCGGGCGGTCGGCAGGAAGCCGGTGGGAGCGAACGGGCCGTCGAACAGCGGGATGCCGGCGCCGATGACGACCGGGTTGTGCTTGATGACCAGTTCGTCGATCTCGTAGCGGAGAGCGGCGGCCAGCTTGCCGCCGCCGGCCAGCCAGATGCCCATGCCGTCACGCTCCTTCAGGCCGCGCGCCAGCGCGACCGGGTCGTCGGCGACGATCCGCACGTCCGGGTCGCCGGCGGTCAGGGTGCGGGAGACGACGTACTGCTCCAGGTGGGGGTAGGGGCTGGTGATGCCCGCCTTCAGGGCCGGCTCGTAGGTGCCGCGCCCCATGATCACGGTGTCGAAGTGCCGGTTGGGGGTGTCCGTCAGGCCGAACGGCCCGCGCACATGGGCCGGCATCGTCTCGGGGTACTCCGCGAGGATCGCCTCCCGGACCTCCCCCTCGAAGGGGAGGAAGTCGTAGCTGCCGTCCGGGGCGGCGATGTAGCCGTCGAGGGTGGCGGCGACGTAGTAGGTGAGCTTGCGCATCCGGTCTCTCTTCCTGATGTACTGTGAGTGCAGTGGTTTGAACGTAGTACTGCACCCGCAGTGGTGTCAACCGCACTTCGAACGAGACCCCCGAGGAGCTGTCGATGCGTCAGAATCCGGCCAGGCGAACGGCGTTGCTCGACGCCGCCATCGAGGTCCTGGCCCGCGAGGGCTCCCGGGGCCTGACGCTGCGCGCCGTCGACAAGGAGGCGGCCGTGCCCGTCGGGACGGCGACCAACTATTTCGCCGACCGCGCCGACATGCTGGCCCAGGTCATGCGGCGCACCCGCGAGCGCCTGACCCCGGATCCGGCCGAGCTGGCCGGCACGATGACCGCCGAGCCGACGCATGAGCTGGTCCGGACCCTGATGCTGCAGCTCGTCGACCGCATGCGCCGCGACCGCAGCAGCCACCTGGCCATGCTCGAACTGCGCCTGGAGGCCACGCGGCGGCCCGAACTCCACGCCGAGCTGGCGCGCTTCCTCACCGCGGAGCTCGACGCCAACATCGGCTTCCACCTGGAGAGCGGCCTGCCCGGCGACCGCACCGGGGCGGTCCTGCTCTACCTGGCCATGCTGGGGCTGATCGTCGACGACCTGACCGTCCCGGAACTCCTCGCACCGCACCGGCTGGACGCCCTGGTCGACGCCATGGTGACGCGCCTCCTGCCGCGCCGGTGAGTCAGCGGCGCCTGGCGCCCACGGAGCGGCGCAGGCGGCGGACCGCCGAGGCGAGTTCCGCTCCCGGGGCGCGGATGTCCGGGTCGGGGGCCGGCCGGGGAAGCGTGGCGGCGGCCGGCCAGAGAGCGAGCTGCGCGTCCCGTGGGCCGTGCGCCGTGTACGCGACGCCGTCGCCGTCGCCGTCGCCGTCGCCGAAGATCCGTACCGGGTGCGAGGCGTCCCAGCTCCGCCAGCCGGGGTCGCCGGTCGCCGCGAACCGGACCCAGGCCCCGTGCATCGCGTCGGCCAGTTCCTGCGGGGCCCCCTCCCCCGCCAGCCGCGTCGACTCCGGGACCGCGCCGGAGTCGAAGACGAACCCGAGGTCGAGGGCGTGGCAGGCGCCGAGGCCCGGGCGGCGGGACGGCCAGGCGAACTCGTAGAGGTGGCAGCCGCCGGGGCGGGCGTCGGCGAGCCGGTGCAGGGGGATGCGCAGCAGGTGGTCGGTGACCATCTGGCCGACGATCTCGGCGGTTCCGGCCTCCGGGTGCAGGGCGCGGTAGCCGCGCGCCACGTCGGCGCCGGCGTGGCAGCGGGCCATGGCGCCGGCCAGGGCGACCGGGCCGAGCCGGTCGACGCGCTCCACCAGCCCGCCGGGCACCAGCCACAGCCGGTACTCGTCCCGGGTCCAGCCCATGAGCAGCCGCACGTCCCGGGCGGCCCCGCCCTCGGTCAGGGCCCGGAGCGGGTCGCCGGGCACCAGGTCGCCGTCGACGACGATGCCGAAGGCCGGGCCGCCGAGGACCGGGCTGCTGAGCCGGCCGACCTCCGCCTGGGTGCGCAGCAGCAGGTCGCGGTCGACGGCGGCGAAGGCCTCGGCGGTGGCGGGGATCTTCAGCCGGGCGGCCATGCGGCGCACCATGCGCCGGACCCTGTCGCGTTCCGAGACCTCCGGCGGCCCGCTCTGCAGCACCGCCCGCCGGATCAGGCCCTGGGTCTGGGGCGCGGCGAGCAGGACACCGGCGCTGATGGCCCCGGCCGACTGCCCGCACAGCGTGATGCGGTCCGGGTCGCCGCCGAAGGCGGCTATCGCCTGGTGGACCCAGCGCAGGGCGGCGAGCTGGTCGCGCAGGCCGGGGTTGGCGGGGGCGTCCGGGAAGAGGCCGTAGCCCTCCACGCCCAGCCGGTAGTTGACCGAGACGCAGACGACCCCGTCGCGGGCGAAGGTACGCCCGTCGTACACCGGCACGGCGGAGGATCCCCTGGTCAGGGCGCCGCCGTGCAGCCAGACCAGGACAGGGAGGCGGGCGCCGGGGCCCGGCTCGGGGGTCCACACGTTGAGGTTGAGGCAGTCGTCGCCGGGGACGGCCGGGTCGGACAGGTACAGGGCGAAGGCGCCGGAGTAGGGCGGTTTCGGCGCGGTCGGCCCGAACGCGGCGGCGTCGCGCACCCCGGCCCAGGGCTCGGGAGCCTCCGGCGGGCGGAACCGGCGGGGGCCGACCGGCGGGGCGGCGTACGGGATGCCCCGGAACACCGCGATCCCGTGCTCGTACCGGCCGCGCACGGCCCCGTGGGGCGTTCTCACCACGGGGCCCGTCTGGTCTGCCGTCATCACCCACCAGCCCTTCACCGTGCTGCGCACAGGCCACGCTGTGCACAGGAGAGCGCGATGTCGCACGTACGTATTCCCGTGCACCGACCCGCCGGTCGGCCGGACGGCGGGCGTCCCGCCCTCGCCCTCGGCCGTCCGGCCCGTGCGATCCCGCGAAGGCCCGCGTCTTCACGCCGCCTTGGGGCCCACCTATCGTAGGAAGCGCTTTCTATTTGGTCGGTGCGCAGACCGCGGAGGCGGCGGTGGTCGCACCTTTCGGTGGCCCGGCGGCGGGTCGGAAAGGCGGTTCCCCATGGTCCGTGCGGGGAGTGCGAGCGTGGCGGCCGGGCCGACGCTGGCGGTGGTGGCCCGCGAGGCGGGGGTGTCCGTGCCGACCGCGTCGAAGGTGGTCAACGGGCGTGAGGACGTGGCACCCGAGACCCGCCGCCGGGTCACGGAGGCGCTGGACCGGCTCGGGTACGTGCGCCGGCCCCGTTTCGACGCGGCGAAGGCGTCGGGGCTGGTGGACCTGGTGGTCCACGCGCTGGACAGCTCCTGGTCGGGCGCGGTGCTGCACGGCGTGGAGGAGGCGGCGTACGAGGCGGGGCTGGAGGTGGTCGTCTCGGCGGGCCCGAACCGCACCCGGGGCGACCGGCCGCACCGCGGCTGGCTGGACAGGCTGACGGCGCGGGGCTCCTCGGGCGTGCTGTTCGACCTGGCGGAGCTGTCCCACGCGCAATACGCCTGGCTGGAGCACCACCGCATCCCGTTCGTGATGATCGACCCGGTGCACGAGCCGCCGGCGGGCGTGGTGTCGGTAGGGGCGGCCGACTGGCAGGGCGGGGTGAGCGCGACCGAGCACCTGCTGGGCCTCGGGCACACGCGGATCGCCGTGATCGCCGGGCCCCGGCGCAGGACGTGCAGCACCGCCCGGGTGGCGGGCTACCGCTCGGCGCTCGCCTCGGCCGGGGTGCGCCGGCGCGCCGGGTACGAGCGGTACGCGGGCTTCGACGACAGGACGGCCCGGCTGCGCACGCACGAGCTGCTGGACCTGCCCGAGCCGCCGACGGCGGTGTTCGTCTGCTCCGACCGGATGGCGCTCGGGACGTACCGGGCGCTGGCCGAGCGGGGACTGCGGGTGCCGCACGACGTCAGCGTGGTCGGCTTCGACGACCTGCCCGCGGCCCGCTGGGCGACTCCGGCGCTGACCACCGTGCGCCGGCCGCTCGGCGAGATGGCGGCGACCGCGCTGCGGCTGCTGGTGCGCATGGCGCACGGCGAACGCCCGGAGGGCACGCGCACCGAACTGTCGACACGGCTGGTCCACCGGTCCAGCACGGCTGCACCGCGGCCCGAGCCGGCACCGGGACGCTGACGGGGACGGCGGGGCCCGGCACGGGCGACGGCCGGGCACCCCCCGTGCGAAGCGCCCGTCCGTCGCGGCTGTTCCGTGGCCCCGCTCAGTCCTCCGCGTGCGCGTGCCGGCCGGCGGCGCCGGCGAGGGCCTCCACCACGTCCACGGCGCTGCCGTCGTGGTCGCTGCCGGCGGTGCCGCTGCCGGTCTGGACGTTGGCCGTGCGGTCGACCTCGAGGATCGAGTCGGCGTGCGAGTTGTCGACGACGGTGACCAGGCCGCCGCCGGACGCGGCCGCGGCCCCGGCGCCGGCCGCGAGCAGCGCGACCGCGAGCACGGCGGCCGCGCCGAACCGGGGTCCGGCCGCCGTGCTGCGCGCCCCGCCGCCCGGGGCCCGGTCCCGCACGGACGTCATACGGCCACGCCCTCGGGGGTGAGCCGCTCGCGGGCGATGTTGCGCTCCAGCAGGCTGGTCGCCGCCTGCACGCCGACCCCGCTCGCGGGATCCACCCGGGGCAGCCGGCCGTCGGCGGCCTTGAGGTCGCTGAGCGCGGAGTCCACCGCCTCGTGGGCGGCGAACAGGCAGGGTGTGCTGTAGATCGCCACGTCCACGCCGAGGTCGGACAGCTCGCCGAGCGACAGGCGGGGCGACTTGCCGCCGGCGATCTGGTTGAACAGCAGCGGCTTGCCGCCGGTGACCTCGCGGATCCGCTTGATCCAGTCGACGCTGCGCACCCCGTCGACCAGCACCACGTCGGCGTCGGTCGCGGCGAGCCGCTCGGCGCGGTGCAGGATGTCGTGCTCGTCGGTGGCGTCCGTGCGGGCGACGACCACCAGGTCCTTGCGGGTCTCCAGCACGCGGTGCAGCTTCTCCAGGTACTCCTCCAGCGGCAGCACCTGCTTGCCGTCGGCGTGGCCGCAGCGGCGTGGCCGCTTCTGGTCCTCCAGGATCACCCCGGAGGCACCGATCCGCTCCAGTCCCTCGACGACGTGACAGGCGACCTCGGGATCGACGTACCCGTCGTCGATGTCGACCAGCAGGTGGTGGTGCGGGAACGCGCCCCGCAGCCGCTGGACGAAGGCCACCATGTCCGGCCAGGCGATGAACCCGATGTCCGGCAGGCCGTAGTACGAGGCCGCGAAGCCGAAGCCCGAGACGAACATCCCGTCGTAGTGCTTGGCCGCGATCGACGCCGAGTACATGTCGTACACGCCGATCAGCGGTGTGGTCCCGGGCCCGGCGATCCGCTCGCGCAGCTTCTTCCCGTAAGTCAAGGTCCGGCTCCTTCTGTGGGTGGGTGACGCGGGCGGCATCGCTGCCGCCCGCGTCTCGACGCCCTTTACCAAGCCAAGAGCTTCCCCAAGTACACGCATGACCTGTGAATTACGTGGGCTTTACTCACTCGGACGGCCCAACGAGTTCACCGCAGAAACGTCACTCGGGCCGGCCCGCCGCCCAGGCCAGGCCCCCGCCCAGGTGGGCCAGGAAGTCGGTGTCGCGGTAGGCGTCGGCGGCGTGCCCGAGGGTCGTGTAGAACACCCGTCCGTCCCCCTGCCGGCGGCACCAGGCCAGCGGGTGGTCCTCGCCCATCCGGCCGCCCTCGTACGACGTCTCGTCCGCGCGCAGCAGCACCCGGGCGCCGCCGCGCGGGTTGGCGTCGAAGTCGTACCACTCGTCGGTGACGTCCCACACCGCGGGCAGCCCCCGGGTCGCCGGGTGCCCGGCGTCCTCCACGACGGCCCTGCCGGGCTGGTACGCCGGGTGCCGCGTGAAGCGGGCGCCGAGGAGTTCGCCGTAGTACGGCCATCCGTGCTCGGTGCAGGCCGCCGCGTGCACGCCGGCGAAGCCGCCGCCCGACTCGACGTACCCGGCGAGCCGCCCGCGCCCCTCGGGTGTCAGCACGTCACCGCTGGTGGAGAGGAAGACGACGGCGGCGAACCCGTCGAGCGGCCGCTCCAGGTCCGCCGGATCCTCGGTGTGCTCGACGGCGAACCGCCCCAGGGCGCGTACGGCGTCGACGGCGGCCGGGATGGAGTCGTGGCGGTAGTCGGTGGTGCGGGTGAAGATCAGCAGCCGGGAGGTCATGCGCCCGAGTCTCACCGCTCACCGGGTCCCACGTCACGGGCCGGCCCGTTCCCCGGCACCGGCCCGGGGCTCAGCCGCCCTCGGTCACGCTGTTGTCGGGGGCTCCGTCGCCGGTGGAGGGCAGGTCGCCGCGGCGCACCGGCCCGGTCGGGGCCGGTGCGGACGGGGGCAGCAGGGCGGCGAGTTCAGCGGTGGAGGGGCGGTGGACGGCGCGCAGCGCCGCACGCAGGACGGCACCGGGGACGTGCTCGCCGCTGAGCCGGACCACGCAGCCCTTCTTCGCCACCGCGTACGCGGGCCGGCCGGCGTGGGCGGGGCGGTCGACGTAGAGGTGGAGCACGGCGCCGCCCTCGGCCCAGTACGCGGCGGAGAAACCGTCGTCGCCGTTCACGCCCACGGACTGCTGGGCGAGGGTGAAGCCCGGCGCCCGGGTCACGTAGACGAGGTCGGGCGCGATGCCCATCGCCTCGACACGGGCCTCGAGTGCGGCACGGTCCGGGTGGGGCGCGGCGGACGACGGCCGCGCGGAGCCGGCGTCCGCCTTCCCGGCCTTCTCGGTGCCACAGCCCGCGAGCAGGGCGGGCAGCAGCAGGAGCGGGGGCAGTAAGCGCGCGGTACGGATCATGCGCCCATGGTGCCGCACAGGTGTGCCGGGGCGGCCGGGCGGTACGGGGTCAGGAGCTGGTGAGGACCACCAGCTGCCGGGTCGCCCGGGTCATCGCCACGTAGTGGTCGACCGCGCCCTCCACGCCCTCGCCGAACGTCTCCGGGTCGACGAGGACGACCAGGTCGAACTCGAGCCCCTTGGACAGCTCCGGGGTGAGCGAGCGGACGCGGGAGGTCGGCCGGAAGCCGGGGTCGCCGATGACGCAGGCGATGCCCTCGCCGTGCGCGGCGAGCCAGGCGTCGAGGACCGCGTCCCGGTCCGCGACCGGACCGTGGACGACGGGGACACCGCCCTTGCGGATGGACACCGGCACGTTGGCGTCCGGGAGCACGGCCCGGATGACCGGCTCGGCCTCCGCCATGATCTCCTCCGGGGTCCGGTAGTTGACCGTCAGGGAGGCCACGTCGATCCGGTCGAGGCCGATCCGCTCCAGCCGTTCGCGCCAGGACTCCTCGAACCCGTGCCGGGCCTGGGCGCGGTCGCCGACGATGGTGAAGCTGCGCGACGGGCAGCGCAGCAGCAGCATCTGCCACTCCGCGTCGGTCAGTTCCTGGGCCTCGTCCACGACGATGTGCGCGAACGGGCCCGCGAGCAGGTCGGGTTCACCGGCGGCCGGCGCGTCCGGGTCGACCAGGCTGTTCTGCAGGTCCTGACCGGTCAGCATCGTCATCAGCATGCCCTCCCAGTCGTCGTCGGTCCTGAGCAGGTTCTCGGTGACCTGGGCCCGGTAGGCGCGTTCGGCGGCTGCGGAGGCCTCCAGCCGGCGCCGGCGCCGGGACGCCCCGGGATCGCCGAGCCGCTGCCGGGCCGCGTCCAGCAGCGGCAGGTCGGACACCGTCCAGGCCCGGGGATCGGCGCGCTGGAGGGTGCGCACCTCGTCGCGGGTGAGCCAGGGCGCGCACAGCCGCAGGTAGGCGGGCACCGACCAGAGGTCTCCGACCAGGTCGGCGGCCCCGATCAGCGGCCAGGCGCGATGCAGGGTGCCGACCAGTTCCTCGTCCTGCGCAAGCGCCCTGCGGAACCGCTCGGCCGGGACGTCGCCGCCGCCGCCGTCGTACTTCTCCCGGAGGATCGTGACCAGTTCCTCCCAGACCTGCTCGCGCCCCTCGTTGTGCGGTGTGCCCGGGCCGGGCGCCCGGAACGCCTCGGCCCAGTCCTCGGCGGTCAGCCGGAGGTCGCCCCGGTCGGTCGTGACCGTCATCGCCTCGGCAGGCGGCTCCTCGTAGAACCTGACGGCGGTCTCGATCGCCCGCGCCATGTCCGCGGACGACTTCAGCCGGGCCGCCTCCGGGTCGGTCTCGGTCCCCGCCGAGGCTCCCTCGGCGACGAGGTCGCTGAGGACGCAGGTCTGCACGCCCTCCTCGCCGAGGCTGGGCAGGACGTCGGAGACGTAGGCGAGGTAGGGCCGGTGCGGACCGACGAACAGCACGCCGCCGCGCCGACGGCCGAGGCGGGGGTCGGCGTACAGCAGGTGGGCGGTCCGGTGCAGCGCGACGACGGTCTTGCCGGTGCCCGGGCCGCCGTCGACGACGAGCGCGCCGCGGGACCCAGCCCGGATCACGGCGTCCTGGTCGGCCTGGATGGTGGCCAGCACGTCGCGCATCCGGGCCGACCGGGTGCCGCCCAGGGAGGCGATGAAGGCGGACTGGTCGTCGAGCGCCGCGTGCCCGTCGAGCCCGTCGGCGGTGAACACCTCGTCCCAGTAGTCGCTGATCCGGCCGTCCGTCCAGCGGTACCTGCGGCGGCTCGCCAGGCCCGCCGGGCTGGCGTGGGTGGCCGCGAAGAACGGTGCGGCGGCGGGTGACCGCCAGTCGATCAGCAGCCGGCGCCCCTCGCTGTCGGTGAGTCCGAGCCGGCCGATGTACACCGGCTCGGGATCGTCCGCGCCGACCATGCGGCCGAGGCACAGGTCGGCGCCGAAGCGGCGCAGGGTGCGCAGCCGGGCGGTGAGCCGGTGGACCTCCAGGTCCCGGTCCATCGCCTGCTGCCCCGTGCCGCCGGGCGCCCTCAGCTCGGCCTCCAGGCGGACGGACAGGTCGGCGACCGACTCCTCGAGGCACCGCGCGAGCGCCGCGAAGTGCCGTGCGTCGTCGGCGATCAGCGCCGGGTCGGCCTTGGCGGACAGCCGGTCGGGAAGGTCGAACACGCTGCCGGTCGGGGGCGTCGCGTCGTCGACTCCGCTCGAAACCACATGCACTACGCAACTCTCGCATTCCTGCAGGTACCTGGCTCGGGCCGCTGATTGTGCAGCACGGAGGGGGGCTTGCGGCAAGGCCCCCCGTGCGCTATACGTTGAGAGTGGCGAGGAGTGGGTGAACTCCTCGCCTTCGTCGTTTGTGCGCCTGGGCCCCCGGTCGGCCGTGTCCGATTCCTTCAAGACCGGTCCGGGCGCCCGTGCCTACGGTGGCCGCATGACTCCACGATTCGCTCTGATCGGTGTGGTGGCCTCCGACCTGGCCGCCTCGCTCGCCTTCTACCGCCGGCTCGGGCTCGTCTTCCCCGAGGGGGCCGAGGAGCAGCCGCACGTCGAGGCGGAACTGCCCGGCGGGCTGACCCTCGCCCTGGACACCGAGAGCACCGTCCGCTCCTTCCACCCCGGGTGGCGGCCGCCCGCGGGCGGGGGCCGTGTCTCACTCGCCTTCCGGTACGGGTCGCCCGCCGAGGTCGACGCCGGGTACGAGGACCTGGTGGGCGCCGGCCACCACGGCGAGCTGAAGCCGTGGGACGCCTTCTGGGGGCAGCGGTACGCCGTCGTCCTCGACCCCGACGGGAACACCGTCGAGCTGTTCGCGCCCCTGGCCGCCGAGTAGCTCGCCCAAAGTCGTGCCCGCGAACTCCCTGACGTCGCGGGCCAGGTGGGGCTGGTCGGCGTATCCGGCGCGGGCCGCCGTCTCGGCGTAGGGGACGCCGGAGCGGGCCAGGGCCAGGGCGCGCCGCAGGCGCAGGACGCGGGCGAGGGTCTTCGGGCCGTAGCCGAAGGCGGTCCGGCAGCGGCGGTGCAACTGGCGTGCGCCGAGGCCGAGTTCATCGGCCGTCGCCGCCACCGTACGGCCCTCCTCCAGGCAGGCGACCAGCCTTCGCAGAAGAGGGTCCGGGGCCGGTGACCCTCCGGCGAGGCCGAGGGCGATGTCCTCCAGGGCCGTCGCCGGGCCGGGCGCCGCCTCGACCCGGTCGCGCAGCCGCCGGACCCGGGCGGCGGGCCAGAGATCGGCCAGTTCCACCCGGGCGTCGCGCAGTTCGTGGGCGGGTACGCCGAGCAGGGCGGGGGCGGTGCCGGGGAAGAAGCGGACGCCGGACCAGGCGCGGGGCGGTCCACCGGGGACGTACGCGCGGGTGTCGGGCCCGGCGACCAGCAGCCGGCCCTCGCTGAACAGCAGGTCCATGCATCCGTCGGGCAGGACGGGGCGGCGGGCGGGGTCCTCCGGGGTACGGTGCCAGACCACCGCGCCGGCCAGCCGGGACGGCCGTTCCTCGTACACGCACGCCAGGCTACGCCTCCGGGACCACCGCGGTCCCTCGCCTCCGTCTCCGGCCCGCCGGCGGCCCCCCTGCGCCCGGGGTCCCGAGGGGCGGGCCACGCCCGCCGTCACTTCGCCGGCGGCTGCTGCTCCCCCGGCGTCCCGTTGCCCTTGGGGGCGTGGTGGCCGTTCTTCGGCTGGGTGCGGAGGCGGGACGTGACGTCCTCCGGGGGGAGGAAGCGGGACCAGCGTTCGGGGAACTCGGAGGGCATGTCGGGGTCGTCGGGGTCGGTCTCCAGGCCGGCGGCGGCGCGGGCGACGTACTCGGCGACCTGGGCCTGGCGGACCCGTTCGTTGGCCTCGCGGGCGGCGGCCGTGGCCGCGGCCGGCCAGACCCGGTCGATGGCCGCGTTCACCGCCGCGCCGACGAGCACGGCGAAGGCCGCCACGCCGATCCACAGCAGGACGGCGACGGAGGCGGCGAGGGAGCCGTAGATGGTGGCGCCCTCGATGGTGTGCACGAGGTAGATCCGCAGCAGGAAGCTGCCCAGGACCCACATGGCGAGGGCGACGAGCGCGCCGGGGACGTCCTCGATCCACGGCGAGCGGACCGGGACGGAGACGTGGTACAGGGTCGTGAGGAAGGCGATGGACAGGACGATCACGACCGGCCAGTACAGGACCTGGACCAGCGTCTCCGACCAGGGCACGACCCCCACCACAGCGTCCGGCCCGGCCACCATCAGCGGCAGCGCCACCGAGCCGATCAGCAGCGCCACGATGAAGAGCAGGAAGGCCATCATCCGGGTCTTGACGATGCCCCGGACGCCGTCGAGGCCGTACATGACCGTGATCGTGTCGATGAAGACGTTCACCGCCCGGGACCCCGACCACAGGGCGAACACGAAGCCGATGGAGATGACGTCGGGCCGCCCGCCCTTGATCACGTCGTGCAGGATCGGCTGGGTGATCTCCTTGACGCCCTTCTCGGACAGGACGGTGCGGGAGGCGTCGAGGAGGTTGTTCTCCAGGCTTCTGATCGTGTGGGCGCCGGTCCAGGCGTCGACGTAGGCGAGCAGCCCGATGAGGCAGAGCAGCAGGGGCGGCACCGACAGCAGCGTGAAGAACGCCGCCTCGGCCGCCAGCCCCAGGATGCGGTACTCCATGCACGAGTTGACGGTGTCCTTCAGCAGCAGCCAGGCCGTCCGGCGCTTGGAGACGTTCCGGTAGAGGGCTCTGGCCCGGTGGAGGCGGCCCGCGGGTCGCTCGGGGGTGTCACTTCCTGGCTGCACGACCTAACGGTATCCGCCGCACCGGGCGCCCCTCACCTTCCGGGCAGGGCGGACGGCAGGACGGCTTCGCCGCGATCCCGGGTAGGTTCAGGTGCATGGCAGGCCACTCCACGCACACCGTGACGAATCAGCCGCCCGAGCTGGTCGGGTACGACCTCTTCACCGCCGACCGGGCCCTGACCGAGGCCGTCGAACGGCACACCGATCCCGCGCTGCTGCCCGAGGTGCGCTCCGAGCTGTCCGGGCTCGGCCGGACCTCGGGCTCCTCCCAGGTCCGGGAGTGGGCGGTGCAGGCGAACGAGCAGCCGCCCCGGCTGCGCACGCACGACCGCTACGGCCACCGGATCGACGAGGTCGACTTCCACCCGGCCTGGCACCGGCTGCTCGGCAAGGGCGTCTCGGCGGGGCTGACCGGCGCCTGGACCCGCCCGGCCGGGCACGTGCGCAGAGCGGCCGCGTTCGTGGTCTGGACCCAGGTCGAGGCGGGCACCTGCTGCCCGCTGTCGATGACCCACGCGGCCGTGCCCGCGCTGCGGGCCGACCCCGCCCTCGCGGCCGAGTGGGAGCCCCGGCTGACGTCCGCGATCTACGACCGCGACCTGCGGCCCGCGGACCGGAAGGCCGGCGCGCTGTTCGGCATGGGCATGACCGAGAAGCAGGGCGGCAGCGACGTACGGGCGAACACCACCGAGGCCCGGCCGCTCGCGGAGGCCGGGACGTACACGCTGACCGGCCACAAGTGGTTCTGCTCGGCGCCGATGTCGGACGGCTTCCTGGTGCTGGCCCAGGCCCCCGACGGCCTGACCTGCTTCCTCGTCCCGCGCGTCCTCGCCGACGGCACCCGCAACGTGTTCCTGATCCAGCGGCTCAAGGACAAGCTGGGCAACCGGTCCAACGCCTCCGCCGAGGTCGAGTTCGCCGGCACCTGGGCGCGCCGCGTCGGCGAGGAGGGGCAGGGCGTGCGCACCATCATCGAGATGGTCGCCGCGACCCGGCTGGACTGCGCGCTCGGCTCGGCGGGCCTGATGCGGCAGGCGGTGGCGCAGGCGATCCACCACTGCACGTACCGCGAGGCGTTCGGCGGCCGGCTCGTCGACAAGCCGCTGATGCGCAACGTGCTCGCCGACCTCGCGCTGGAGTCCGAGGCCGCGACCGCGCTCGCGGTGCGGCTCGCGGCCGCCTGCGACGACGGGGGCGAGCAGGAGCGGGCCCTGCTGCGGCTGGCGGTGCCGGCCGCCAAGTACTGGATCACCAAGCGCTGCGCGCCGGTGGCGGTGGAGGCCGCCGAGTGCCTGGGCGGCAACGGGTACGTCGAGGAGTCGGGCCTGCCCCGGCTGGTGCGCGAGTCGCCGCTGAACTCGATCTGGGAGGGCGCGGGCAACGTGCAGGCGCTGGACGTGCTGCGGGCCCTGCGGCGCGAGCCGGGCGCGCTGGACGCCTGCCTCACCGAGATCGGCCGGGCGCACGGCGCCGACCACCGCCTGGACCGGGCGGTGAAGGACCTGTTCACCGAACTCGCCGACCTGGAGAACGTCGAGGGCCGGGCCCGGCGGCTGGTGGAACGCCTCGCGCTGGTCCTGCAGGGCTCGCTGCTGGTGCGGCACGCGCCGCCGGCGGTCGCCGACGCCTTCTGCGCCTCCCGCCTCGGCGGCGACCACGGCGCGTCCTTCGGCACGCTGCCGGGGGGCCTGGACCTGGCGTCGGTGGTGGAGCGGGCGCGGCCGGTGTCCTGACCGGCAGCGGCGGGCCCGGCCGGGGGCGGACGCAGGGGGGGGGTGGTGCTGCGCCGACACGGCACCACCCCCGCCGCGTGGGCCGGTGGAGGCCCCCGACGCCGCCCGGAGGCGGCGCCGGGGGCAAGTCTCGGCCAAACCCCGGCCGTTCACCAGGGTTGCAGGGGGTTGCGAACTGATACTGGATAGGCACGGGCGGCGCAAGCGGTTCCGCCGGCTGATCTCCGGTATGCCCACCGCGCGGCTGCGCGGCAGGCTGGTGTCCATGGCCGCCGAACTCGGCATCCCCCTGGTCGCCGTCGACCCCGCCTACACCAGCCGCTGGGGCGCCCAGCACTGGCAGAAGCCCCTCAGCAGCACAACTCGCACCACCACTCGCCACGACGCGGCAGCGGTGGCGATCGGAAGGCGCGCCCTGGGACACCCGATCCGGCGACGGACGGCACCGCCCCCACCACACCAGCGTGATGTGGTGGGGCATCGGACCGTCCAGGCCGCACCGGGCGTCCCGGAGCGTGAGGGAACCCGCCCCCGCATTCCCGGACCACGGACACGATCCGTGCGGGCCGGACGCGGAGCGAAAGCGGGCGACCAGTGTGCCCACAACCGTTCGGGGCACACGGCTGAGCACGAGTCCTGGCACCAGGACTCACTCCCACTCAGTCCCTAGGAACGGTTGCAACCTGTCGGTGACTGTGTGCGGAGTGTGTGCACCCGGCATGTGCCGGACGGCAGTATGTGCGCAGCGGCCGGGCCGGGAACCACCGCCGGCACGGCGTGACGCGTGCTGGAACGACAGTGTGCTTGGACGAGTGTGTTCGACGCCCATCCCGGGAGGACCCCAGTGGTGAACCCGCCGACGAACGTGGCGCGTCTGGCCGCCGTGAACGCGGCTCAGGCGGCGCGGATGCTGAACGAGGTGCGCGAGGCGACGCTCGCCGGCCACCGTGCGCGGGTCCCGCCGCGGCCGGTGATCGAGCAGTCCTGGTCGCGGATGCTGCGCAGCGGCGTCGACCCCGACCACGACTTCAGGTCGCGCCCGCTGTCCCGCGACGAAGTGCGGCGCAGACGCGAGGAGTCGCCGCTCAGGCACGTCCTGCCCGTGCTGCGCGAGGGGCTGCTGTCGGTCGCGGACGCCGCCCAGCACATCATGGTCGTCGCCGACGCCGACGGCCGCGTGCTGTGGCGGGAGGGGTCGCCGCAGGTGCTGCGCAAGGCCGACGGCCTCGGGTTCGAACTCGGCGCGGACTGGCGCGAAGACGTCGTCGGCACCAACGGGGTGGGCACCCCCGCGGTCGTACGGCGGCCGGTACAGGTCTTCGCCGGGGAGCACTTCGTCCGCTCCCACACCTCCTGGACCTGCACCGGCGCGCCGATCACCGACCCCAGGGACGGCCGGCTCATCGGCGTGGTGGACGTCAGCGGTCCGCTGGAGACCATGCACCCGGCGACCCTGTCCTGGGTGGGCTCGGTCGCCAAGCTCGCCGAGGCGCACCTGCGCGAACGGCACCTGGCCTCGCTGGAGCGGCTGCGCACGGTGGCCGCCCCGGTGCTGGCCCGGCTGGACGGCAGCGCTCTGGTGGTGGACCGCGACGGCTGGGCGGCGGCCGTGACCGGGATGCCGTACGTACGGCGGCTGACGCTGCCCGAGTCGCTGGCGCCGGGCCGCCGGTGGCTGCCCGCGTTCGGCGCCTGCGCGGTGGAGCCGCTGGCCGGCGGCTGGCTGCTGCGCGCGGCCGGCGACCCGCCGGCCGGCGGCGCCGTCCGGGTCACGCTGGACCTGAGCCGGCCGGGCCGGGGCGTGGTGGCCGTGTCCGGGGCGGCCGGCCCCTGGTCCCGGGAACTCAGTCCCCGGCACGCCGAGTTGCTGTTCCTGCTCGCCGAACACCCCTCCGGGTGCGGCGCGGCGGCGCTCGCGGAGGACCTGTTCGGCGACCGCTCCCGGACCGTGACCGTGCGGGCGGAGATGTCCAGGATCCGCCGGTACCTGGGCGACCTTCTCGGCCACCGGCCGTACCGGTTCCGCGAGGGCGTGGAGGTGGAGGTGCTGCTGCCCGGCGACCCCCGTGACCTGCTGCCCCGGTCGACGGCGGCGGCGGTGGCCCGGCGCCGGACGGCACCGGACGGCGGCTGAGAACGCCGTACGGCACGGGGTGCGTTCACGGGTATTTGCGGGGTCTTGGCCCTGTGGCGTCCGCCGCTGCCGTAGCATCCCTACGGGCCGCCCCACCTGCTCCTCGGTCAACGCGACGACCGCCGGGCGCAGTTGGCCCGCCTCGGGAGGAGACATGAAGCATCGCGGCAGACACCGCCGGCGCAGACGGGGCGCGGCCCTGCGCGCGGTCCTCGCCGGGACCGCGCTGGCGCTCACCGCGACCGCCACCCTGATCAGCACCTCGCAGGCCGAGGTCGCCGGCAACCCCGGCGCGCTCCAGCCGCTGACCTCCCGGGCGGACACCGGCCCGCTGCGGCTCCAGGAGCGCCTGGTCCCCGCCCGCACCCTGAACCGGCTCGCCGCGTCCATGGGCCGCCCGGTCGGTGTGGACGCCGTGCTGCGCACGGCCGACCACACCCTGCGCTCGGGCGCCGGCTGCTCCGCGGGTGACCGGGCGACCCTGCCCGTCGCCCCGGCCGCCGGGCGCGCCTACTGCTGGGACCGGACCGACGCCGCCGCCACGGCCTGGCGGCCCGCCTCGGTGACCACCTCCGGCGACGCCGACGACGACGGCGTGTGGGGCACCCACCGGGTGGTCCTGGCCGGCTGGACCCACAGCGCCACCGCCGGCCGCGCGGCCGAACGCGGCCTGGCCCGGGTGGCCTTCGTCGACACCGACGACCCCGCCCGCCCCGTCTACCGCTGGGTGCTGCTCGTGGTGCCCGTCGACGGCGGCCGGGACTACCGGGGGCTGGCGTCCGGCGTCTCCGGCATGGTCTGGTACCAGAACAAGCTGCTGGTCACCACCACGGCCGGCAGCGCCGACGCGCTCTACGTCTACGACCTCGACCGCATCCAGCGGACCACGGCCACCACGCCGGCGGTCGGCCGGGTGCCGGGCGGCTGGTCCGCGGACGGCTACGGGTACGTGATGCCCGCCGTCGGCTCCTACCGCTACGCGGCCGGCCGCTGCTCCGCCGCCGGCCCCCCGTGCCCCGGCGCCCTCTCCCTGGACCGCGGCTCGGCGCCCGACAGCCTCGTGGCCGGCGAGTGGACCGCGCCCGGCAGCGACCGGCGCGCCCGGCTGTGGCGGTACGCCTTCAGCACGGACCCCGCGCGCGGCGGCCTGCTCGCCACCGACTCCGCGGGGCGCGCGGACGCGGTCGAGGCCTACAGGACCAAGGCGGCCGGGATCCGCGGCGTGCTGTCGTACCGGCGGCCCGGTGCGGCGGCCCCGTCCTGGTATGTGGGACACCTGTCCAGCTCCGCCGGTGCGCACGACGGGCTGTGGCGGCAGGACCGGAAGGGCGCGCAGGCGGCCCACTGCGGCTTCGACGCCTCCCACCACTGCTGGGCCCGCTCGGCGGGCTCCCTGTCCTACTGGCAGGAGACGGGCGAGGTCTGGTCCCTGTCGGACCGGATGCTGTTCGCGGTGCCGCTGGCGGCGCTCGACCGCTCGGCGGACTGACGACCGACGACCGGCGGACCGGCGGACCGACGGACGGGCGGACCGGCGGACCGGCGGTGTGACCGGGCCGATCGACAGACCGCCGGGTGGGGTGATTCCCTGGCCCGCATGAGCACCGTCCCCGTCACCACCTGGTCCCTGGAGCAGACCTCGCCCGCCGACCTGCTGCCGGCCGCCGCCCCGGAGGGCGACGTCCGGATCGTCCGCGCGGAGGTCCCCTCCCCCGAGTTCAGCCGCTTCCTGTACACCGCGGTCGGCGGCGACATCCGCTGGACGGACCGCCTCGGCTGGAGCCACGCGCGGTGGCGGGAGCAGCTGGAACGCCCCGGTGTGGAGACCTGGGTGGCTCTCGACCGCGGCACGCCGGCCGGGTACGTGGAGCTGGACCCGCAGGACGAGGGCGTGGTCGAGATCGCCTACTTCGGCCTGATCGCCGCCTTCCGCGGCCGCCGCATCGGCGGCCATCTCCTGGCGTACGGCACGGCCCGCGCCTGGGACCTGGCCGAGAGGTGGCCCTCCCGGCCGCCGACGAAGCGGGTGTGGCTGCACACGTGCAGCAAGGACGGCGAGTTCGCGATGGACAACTACCTGCGGCGCGGCTTCAGGCTGTTCGACACCAAGGTGGAGGAGGAGCGGCTCGCCCCCACGCCGGGACCGTGGCCCGGCGCCTGACCGGCTGACTCGAATCCGACCATGGCGTGGGCGCGTTCGCGTGACCCACGCCACTCTGTCTCACTATGCAGAATACTTTCGTCCAGATCGCGGACAAAGGTGGACTGGCCAGAGATCCCCATGACACGCTTCCGTCATGCCTGGATCTGGAATTGCCTTGGTGAGTCGGCGGCACGTCGACCTCGGCCGCATGTCCAGCGCCATCTGTCCGGCGAGCTGACGCCCCCAGCACCGCCGACCTCCCCCCTGATCCCCCTCCTGCTGCGCAAGGACGCGCACGCCTGCCCGCGTGCGCGATACGCGCAGTTCAGAGCCGCATGTCGCCTGTCCGAAGGACGTAGAAACCATGGCCGCCACCCCGCAGAACCCTGCTGCCTCCGCGCCCCGCCGCAAGGTGAGCCGTCACCGCGGCGAGGGTCAGTGGGCCGCGGGCCACTTCACCCCGCTCAACGGCAACGAGCAGGTCAAGAAGGACGACGACGGTCTCAATGTGCGGACACGCATTGAGACGATCTACTCCAAGCGGGGCTTCGACTCCATCGACCCCAGCGACCTGCGCGGCCGGATGCGCTGGTGGGGGCTGTACACCCAGCGCAAGCCCGGCATCGACGGCGGCAAGACCGCGATCCTGGAGCCGGAGGAGCTGGACGACCGCTACTTCATGCTGCGGGTGCGCATCGACGGCGGGGCGCTGACGACGCGGCAGCTGCGGGTGATCGGCGAGATCTCGCAGGAGTTCGCGCGCGGCACCGCCGACATCACCGACCGGCAGAACGTCCAGTACCACTGGATCCGGGTCGAGGACGTGCCCGAGATCTGGCAGCGGCTGGAGGGCGTGGGCCTGTCGACCGTCACCGCCTGCGGCGACACCCCGCGCGTGATGGTCGGCTCCCCGGTCGCGGGCATCGCCGAGGACGAGATCATCGACCCCACCCCCGCGCTGGAGGAGATGAAGCGCCGCGTCCTGAACAACCCGGCGTACTCGAACCTCCCCCGCAAGTTCAAGACGGCCATCTCGGGCTCGCCGCTGCTGGACGTGGTGCACGAGATCAACGACGTGGCGTTCGTCGGCGTCCGGCACCCCGAGCACGGGCCCGGCTTCGACCTGTGGGTCGGCGGCGGGCTGTCCACCAACCCCAAGCTGGGCGTGCGGCTCGGCGCCTGGGTGCCGCTGGAGGACGTCCCGGACGTCTACGAGGGCGTCATCTCGATCTTCCGTGACTACGGCTACCGCCGGCTGCGCAACCGCGCCCGCCTGAAGTTCCTCGTCGCCGACTGGGGCGCGGAGAAGTTCCGCCGGGTGCTGGAGGACGAGTACCTGGGCGGCCGCAGGCTCGTCGACGGTCCCGCCCCCGAGCAGCCGCCGCAGCAGTGGCGCGACCACATCGGTGTGCACCGGCAGCGGGACGGCCGGTTCTACGTCGGGTTCGCCCCGCGCGTCGGCCGCGTCGACGGCGCCACGCTGACGAAGATCGCCGACCTCGCGGAGGCGCACGGCTCCGGCCGGGTCCGCACCACCGTCGAGCAGAAGATGATCGTCCTCGACGTCCCGCAGGACCGGGTCGACTCGCTGGTCGACGGCCTGGAGTCGCTGGACCTCTCCGCCCGGCCGTCCTCCTTCCGGCGCGGCACGATGGCGTGCACCGGCATCGAGTTCTGCAAGCTCGCCATCGTCGAGACCAAGCAGCGCGGCTCCACCCTGATCGACGAACTCGAGCGCCGGCTGCCCGACTTCGACGAGCCGATCACCATCAACCTCAACGGCTGCCCGAACGCCTGCGCCCGGATCCAGGTGGCGGACATCGGTCTCAAGGGCCAGCTGGTCCTCAACGACCGGGGCGAGCAGGTCGAGGGCTACCAGGTGCACCTGGGCGGCGCCCTCGGCCTGGAGGCGGGCTTCGGCCGCAAGGTGCGCGGCCTGAAGGTGACCGCGGAGGAACTGCCCGACTACGTCGAGCGGGTGCTCAAGCGCTTCCAGGCCGAACGCGAGGACGGCGAGCGCTTCGCCGCCTGGGCCTCGCGCGCCTCCGAGGAGGCCCTGTCGTGAGCGAGCGCGCGGCACCCTTCTACTGCCCGTACTGCGGCGACGAGGACCTGCGCCCCAGCGAGGCCGCGGACGGCGGTCACGGCGCCTGGGAGTGCGGGGCCTGCAACCGCGCGTTCCGGCTGAAGTTCCTCGGGCTGCTCGCCCAGGGGCTGCGGCGGGCCGACAACGGAGGGGACGACCGGACATGACGACGACTCGGGAACAGCAGCGCACGAACGACGAGTTGAGGGCGCTCGCCGAGCAGGCGGGGCGCGACCTGGAGGACGCCTCCGCCCTGGAGATCCTCCAGTGGGCGGTGGACACCTTCGGCACGGCGTTCTGCGTCACCTCCTCCATGGAGGACGCGGTGGTCGCCCATCTCGCCTCGCGGGTGCTCAAGGGCGTCGACGTGGTCTTCCTCGACACCGGCTACCACTTCCCGGAGACCATCGGCACCCGGGACGCCGTCGAGGCCGTGATGGACGTCAACGTCATCACCCTCACGCCGCGCCGGACCGTCGCCGAGCAGGACGCGGAGTACGGCCCGAAGCTGCACGACCGCGACCCCGACCTGTGCTGCCGGCTGCGCAAGGTGCTGCCCCTGGAGGAGGGCCTGAAGGGCTACCGGGCGTGGGCGACCGGCCTGCGCCGCGACGAGTCCCCGACCCGGGCGAACACCCCGGTGGTCGGCTGGGACGAGAAGCGGCAGAAGGTCAAGATCTCCCCGATCGCACGCTGGACCCAGGACGACGTGGACGCCTACGTCGCCGAACACGGCGTGCTGACCAACCCGCTGCTGACGGACGGCTACGCCTCCGTCGGCTGCGCCCCCTGCACCCGCCGGGTCCTCGAGGGCGAGGACGCGCGCGCCGGCCGCTGGGCGGGCCGCGCCAAGACCGAGTGCGGGCTGCACGGATGACGAACCATCGGATTCAGGAGAATGACGTGACGAGCGGAGCCACCGTCTGGCTCACGGGTCTGCCGAGCGCCGGCAAGACCACCATCGCGTACGAACTGGCCGGGCGGCTGCGCGCCGAGGGCCACCGCGTCGAGGTGCTCGACGGCGACGAGATCCGCGAGTTCATCTCGGCGGGCCTCGGCTTCTCCCGCGAGGACCGGCACACCAACGTGCAGCGCATCGGCTTCGTCGCCGAACTGCTCGCCCGCAACGGCGTCAAGGCGCTCGTCCCGGTCATCGCGCCGTACGCGGACAGCCGCGACGCGGTGCGCAAGCGGCACGACGCGAGCGGCACGGCGTACCTGGAGATCCACGTCGCCACCCCGGTCGAGGTGTGCTCCGTACGCGATGTGAAGGGGCTGTACGCCAAGCAGGCCGCGGGCGAGCTGTCGGGGCTGACGGGGGTCGACGACCCGTACGAGGAGCCCGAGGCGCCCGACCTGCGGATCGAGTCGCAGCACCAGAGCGTGCAGGAGTCCGCGGCGTCCGTGTACGCCCTGCTCGGCGAGAGGGGACTGGCATGACGACCGTGGCGAAGACCGAGGAGGGCACGGACAGCCCGTACGCCCTGTCGCACCTGGACGCGCTGGAGTCCGAGGCGGTGCACATCTTCCGCGAGGTGGCGGGCGAGTTCGAGAACCCGGTGATCCTGTTCTCCGGCGGCAAGGACTCCATCCTCATGCTGCACCTGGCGCTGAAGGCGTTCGCTCCGGCGGCCGTGCCGTTCTCGCTGCTGCACGTGGACACCGGGCACAACTTCCCCGAGGTGCTGGAGTACCGGGACCGTGTGGTCGCCGCCCACGGGCTGCGCCTGCACGTGGCCTCCGTCCAGGACTACATCGACCGCGGTGTGCTCAAGGAGCGTCCCGACGGCACCCGCAACCCGCTGCAGACCCTTCCGCTGACGGAGAAGATCCAGAGCGAGAGGTTCGACGCGGTGTTCGGCGGCGGCCGGCGCGACGAGGAGAAGGCCCGCGCCAAGGAGCGGGTGTTCTCGCTGCGCGACGAGTTCTCCCAGTGGGACCCGCGCCGCCAGCGCCCGGAGCTGTGGAACCTGTACAACGGCCGGCACGCCCCCGGCGAGCACGTCCGGGTCTTCCCGCTGTCCAACTGGACCGAGCTGGACGTGTGGCAGTACATCGACCGCGAGGGCATCGAGCTGCCGGAGATCTACTTCGCGCACGAGCGCGAGGTGTTCCGGCGCGGTGGGATGTGGCTGACGGCGGGCGAGTGGGGCGGCCCGAAGGACGGCGAGACGGTCGAGAAGCGGCTGGTGCGCTACCGCACCGTCGGTGACATGTCCTGCACCGGCGCTGTCGACTCCGACGCCACCACGCTGGAAGCGGTGATCGCCGAGATCGCCGCCTCCCGGCTCACCGAGCGCGGCGCGACCCGCGCCGACGACAAGCTGTCCGAGGCCGCGATGGAAGACCGCAAGCGCGAGGGGTACTTCTAACGATGAGCACCACCACGACCGAGACGCTCCCCGAGACCACCCTGCTGCGGTTCGCCACCGCCGGCTCCGTCGACGACGGCAAGTCCACTCTCGTCGGGCGGCTGCTGCACGACTCCAAGTCGGTCCTCACCGACCAGCTGGAGGCCGTGGAGCGGGTGTCGGCGAGCCGCGGCCAGGACGGCCCGGACCTCGCCCTGCTGACCGACGGCCTGCGCGCCGAGCGCGAGCAGGGCATCACCATCGACGTGGCCTACCGCTACTTCGCCACCCCGCGCCGCCGGTTCATCCTGGCCGACACCCCTGGCCACGTGCAGTACACCCGGAACATGGTCACCGGCGCCTCCACCGCCGAGCTGACGGTGATCCTGGTCGACGCCCGCAACGGCGTGGTCGAGCAGACCCGCCGGCACGCGGCGATCGCCGCCCTGCTGCGCGTGCCGCACGTGGTGCTCGCCGTCAACAAGATGGACCTGGTCGAGTACCGGGAGTCCGTGTTCGCCGCGATCGCCGAGGAGTTCACGGCGTACGCCACCGAGCTGGGCGTCCCCGAGGTCACCGCCATCCCGATCTCGGCGCTCGCCGGCGACAACGTGGTGGAGCCGTCCGCGACCATGGACTGGTACGGCGGCCCGACCGTGCTGGAGCACCTGGAGACGGTCCCGGTCAGCCACGACCTGAGCCACTGCCACGCCCGGCTGCCCGTGCAGTACGTGATCCGGCCGCAGACCGCCGAGCACCCGGACTACCGGGGCTACGCGGGCCAGATCGCGGCCGGTTCCTTCCGGGTCGGCGAGGAGGTCACGGTCCTGCCGTCCGGCCGGACGAGCCGGATCTCGGGCATCGACCTGCTCGGCGAGCCGGTCACGGTCGCCTGGACCACGCAGTCGGTGACGGTCCTGCTGGAGGACGACGTCGACATCTCGCGCGGGGACCTGATCGTGCCGACCAAGGACGCCCCGGCCACCACGCAGGACGTGGAGGCGACCGTCTGCCACGTCGCCGACGCGCCGCTGACCGTCGGGCACCGGGTGCTGCTCAAGCACGGCACCCGCACGGTCAAGGCGATCGTCAAGGACATCCCGTCCCGGCTCACGCTCGACGACCTGTCCCTGCACCCGCACCCGGGGCGGCTCGTCGCCAACGACATCGGCCGGGTGAAGATCCGTACCGCCGAGCCGCTGCCGGTCGACTCCTACGCCGACTCGCGCCGCACGGGCTCCTTCATCCTGATCGACCCCAGCGACGGCACCACGCTCACCGCGGGCATGGTCGGCGAGTCGTTCGCCGCCCCGGACCCGGTCAAGGACGAGGCCGGGGACGACGGGTGGGACTTCTGACATGACCCCCACCGACTACTGGTCCATGTTCGCGAAGGAGGGCGGCCGCGTCGGCAGCGGCGACCTCGGCAGCGGCAGGGGCGGAGTGACGCGATGTGTGCGCTGACGTACGCGCACCGCTCGCGCGCCCGCACCCGCCACCGCCGTGGTGGCAGACCCGCCGATCTCCCGGCCACGACCTGAGAGACCGTGACCGCCGGGCCCTACGAGGGGAACACCTCCCGTGCCTGCACCGACCGCCCTCCGCCGCGGCCTCGCGGCCCTCGCCGCGCTGCCCCTGCTCGCCCTCGCCGCCTGCGGCTACGGCTCCCAGGCCAGGCACGACGGCACCGCCCAGGTGGCCGCCGGAGCCGAGCGGACCGACGGCCTCGGCTCCGTGCGGATCGGCTACTTCGGGAACCTGACGCACGCCACCGCGCTGGTGGGCATGCGGAAGGGCTTCTTCCAGAAGGAGCTGGGCGCGACCAGGGTGGAACCCGCGGTCTTCAACGCCGGTCCCTCCGAGATCGAGGCGCTCAACTCGGGTTCCATCGACATCGGCTGGATCGGCCCGTCCCCGGCGATCAACGGCTACGCCAAGTCGGGCGGTACGGACCTGAGGATCATCGGCGGTTCGGCGTCGGGCGGGGTGAAGCTGGTCGTGAACCCGAAGCGGATCACGACCGCGAAGGACGTCCGGGGCAAGCGGATCGCCACACCCCAGCTGGGCAACACGCAGGACGTGGCGTTCCTCGACTGGGCGGCCGGGCGGGGCTGGAAGGTCGACGCGCAGAGCGGCAAGGGCGACGTCACGGTCGTCCGCATGGACAACAAGATCACCCCGGACGCGTACGGGTCCGGTTCCGTGGACGGCGCCTGGGTGCCGGAGCCGACCGCCTCCAAGCTGGTCGCGGAGGGCGCGAAGGTCCTGCTCGACGAGTCGTCGCTGTGGCCGGACAAGAAGTTCGTGATCACGAACATCGTCGTGCGGCAGGGCTTCCTCAAGGAGCACCCCAAGGCGGTCGAGGCCGTGCTGAGGGCCTCCGTCGAGACCAACAAGTGGATCAACGCCCACCCGGGCCAGGCGAAGGCCGCCGCGAACAGGCAGCTCGCGGCCGACTCCGGCACGGCGCTGCCGGCCGGCGTCCTGGACCCGGCCTGGAAGTCGATCACGTTCACCGACGACCCGCTGGCGTCCACGCTCGGCACCGAGGCGCGGCACGCGGTCGAGGCGGGCCTCCTGCGGAAACCGGATCTGAAGGGCATCTACGACCTCACGATCCTCAACAAGGTCCTCGAGGACCAGGGCGCCGGCACGGTCGGCGACGCCGGTCTCGGCACCCGCTGACACGACATCCGACGACTCTCCAGGAGGTGACGACCATGGCCACGACCACGACTCTCGCCAAGGCCGCCGAGGCGGTGGCGTACGCGGCACGCCTCGAGCACGTCTCCAAGTCCTTCACGGCACCGGGCGGGCGGCAACTGGTCCTGGACGACATCAGCATCGATGTCGCGCCGGGCGAGTTCGTCACCCTGCTGGGGGCCTCCGGCTGCGGCAAGTCCACGCTGCTGAACCTGGTGGCGGGCCTGGACCGGCCCACGGCCGGGTCCATCACCACGGACGGCCGCCCCGCCCTGATGTTCCAGGAGCACGCCCTGTTCCCGTGGCTGACGGCGGGCAAGAACATAGAACTCGCCCTGAAGCTCAGGGGCGTGGCGAAGAGCGAGCGGCGCGGCAAGGCCGAGGAGCTGCTCGAACTGGTCCGGCTGAAGGGCGCGTACGGCAAGCGCGTGCACGAGCTGTCGGGCGGGATGCGGCAGCGCGTGGCGATGGCCCGCGCGCTGGCGCAGGAGAGCAACCTGCTGCTGATGGACGAGCCGTTCGCGGCGCTGGACGCCATCACCCGGGACGTGCTGCACGACGAGCTGACCCGGATCTGGGCGGAGACCGGGCTCTCCGTCCTGTTCGTCACGCACAACGTGCGCGAGGCGGTGCGGCTGGCCCAGCGGGTCGTCCTGCTGTCCTCCCGGCCGGGCCGGATCGCCCGGGAGTGGACGGTCGACATCCCGCAGCCGCGCCGTATCGAGGACGCGCCCGTGGCCGAACTGTCCCTGGAGATCACCGAGGTACTGCGTGGGGAGATCCGCCGTCATGGCCAGCACTGAGACGACACCGGCGCAGGACGCCGGGAGCATCGAGGCGGGCCTCGACGCGCTGGAGACCGCGGCCACCGGCCGCACGCCCCTGCGGCAGACCCTCCTCACCAAGGTCCTGCCGCCCCTCACCGCGATCGTCGTGGTCCTGGCGGTCTGGCAGGGGCTGATCAGCCTCAAGGTGGTCGACGACCCGACCAGGCTGCCCTCGCCGGCCGCCGTCTGGCACGTCGTGCGCCAGTCGTGGCTCGAGGGCACGCTGCTCGGCTACATCTGGACCAGCGTCTCGCGCGGCCTGCTCGGCTTCTGCTTCGCGCTGCTCATCGGCACTCCGCTGGGTCTGCTGGTGGCGCGGGTGAGGTTCGTGCGCGCGGCGATCGGCCCGATCCTGTCCGGTCTGCAGTCGCTGCCGTCGGTGGCGTGGGTGCCGCCCGCGGTGATCTGGCTGGGTCTGAACAACTCGATGATGTACGCGGTGATCCTGCTGGGCGCGGTGCCGTCCATCGCCAACGGCCTGGTGTCCGGCGTCGACCAGGTGCCGCCGCTGTTCCTGCGGGCGGGCCGCACGATGGGCGCGACCGGCCTGAAGGGGACCTGGCACGTCACCCTGCCCGCCGCGCTGCCCGGCTACGTGGCCGGCATGAAGCAGGGCTGGGCGTTCTCCTGGCGCTCGCTGATGGCCGCGGAGATCATCGCCAGCTTCCCGGACCTGGGCGTGGGCCTCGGCCAGCTGCTGGAGAACGCCCGCACGGCCAGCGACATGGCCATGGTGTTCGAGGCGATCCTGCTCATCCTGTTCGTCGGCATCGCCATCGACCTGCTGATCTTCAGCCCGCTGGAGCGGTGGGTGCTGCGCAGCCGCGGCCTGCTGGTGAAGGGCTGAGGCACACCATGCACCGTCCGGTCCTCCTCGTCGTCGCCCACGGCAGCCGCGACCCGCGGCATGCCCGGACCGTGCACGCCCTGGTGCAGCGGGTCCGGGCGCTGCGGCCGGGACTGCGCGTGGAGACCGGGTTCCTGGACTTCAACGTGCCGTCGGTGCCGGGAGTGCTGGAGTCGCTGGCGGCGCAGGGCGTGCGGGACGTCGTGGCGCTGCCGCTGCTGCTGACCCGGGCCTTCCACGCCAAGGCCGACATCCCCGCCGTGCTGCGGGAGGCGCCGGCCCGGCTGCGGATCCGGCAGGCGGAGGTGCTCGGCCCGTCGCCGCTGCTGCTGTCCGCGCTGGAACGGCGGCTGTACGAGGCGGGGCTGAGCCCCGCCGACAAGTCCTCGACCGGGGTCGTGCTGGCCTCGGCGGGGTCCTCCGACCCGGAGGCGAGCGCAGTGATCGCCGACATCGCGCGGGAGTGGTGGCGTACCGGTTGGTGCGCCGTGCGGCCTGCGTTCGCCTCCGCATCCCTTCCCCGCACGGAGGACGCCGTGCGCGAGCTGCGCGCCCTCGGCTGTGCGCGGGTCGCCGTGGCGCCCTATGTGCTGGCGCCCGGCTTCCTCCCGGACCGCATCGCGCGCGGTGCGGCCGGGGCGGACGTCCTGGCGGACGTCCTGGGCCCGGCACCGGAGGTGGCGCGGGTGCTGCTGGAGCGGTACGACGCGGCCGCCCTGCCGCTGCCGGCGGCGCTCGGCGCCTGAGGCGCGTACGAGCGGTGCCGCGCGGGTGAGGCCGGGGCCCCGTGGCGGCGGAGCCCCGGGGGTCTCAGAGGTCCATCACGTGCGCCAGTTGCTGGGTGTAGGCGAGGCTGACGGTGCCGGCCGAGGCGCCGATGGAGAGGGTCTCCAGGGCCGAGCGGATGCGGCCCCGGTTGGGCGGACCGCCGTCCCCGGCGGCCTCCTCCAGCGCCTCGCGGATGACCTCTCCGCAGGGGACGAGTCCGGGGTACTCGGCGTGGAGCGCCTCGAGGAACCCGTCGGTGAGCCGGAGGAGGCCGTCGAGGTCGAGTCCGTGTGCGGGGCCGTTGGGGGGCCCGGGGTAGTTGTAGGTGCTCATTGTCCTGATCCTGACTCCTGGTGCGCAGGGAGCGGGGCGAGCGGGTCGGCTGGAGGCTAGGCGCGATCTCCGCCGTGATGCGGAGACGGCCGAAAATAGCCACTCGTACGAGTGAACTTTGCTCGTTGGCCGCATCCCGTGTCCCGGTCGGAACGCGCCGCGGCACCGGCCCGGTGCGTGTCCGGATCCCCCTGCTTCCGCGGCGGCTCCGGCACCACCGCGCCCGTGCGCCTCGTGCGTTCCCCTCCGGCCGTCCCGCGCGCGCCTCGCCCCTGGGACCACGGGTGTGCCGTGCCGTGGGTCCTGGTGAGCCGGGTCACTCCGGTACGGCGGGGAGACGTGGGGCGACCGCGGTCCGGCGCTCCCCTGTGACGTCGGACCGCGGTCGGCTCTTGGTTCTGCGCCGGGCCCGGCGGATATGTCACCGGCCGGAGGCGTCCGGCACGCCTCAGGAGCGTTATTCGGCCACCGCTGTTCGGCGTGCCGCGCCTCGCCTTCCGGGATCAGTCGAAGCGGAGCGCTCCCGTGCGGGTCCGCTTGAGTTCGAAGACGTCGGGGTGGCGGGCCAGTGTCCGGAAGGCGTCGAAGAGCCCGGCGGCCTCGGCGCCGCGCGGGACGGCCCGCAGCACGGGTCCGAACCACACCGTGCCGTCGACGTGGACGGTGGGCGTGCCCACGTAGCCGCCCGACTCCGGTTCGGCGCCCGCCTCGTGGCTGCGGCGCACCGCGTCGTCCCAGGACGGGTCGTGGGCGGCGGCCGCCAGGTCCGCCCCGAGCCCGAGTTCGGCCAGGGCGCCGGCGACCACCGCGTCGAAGTCCTTCTCGCCGCGTTCGTGGATCCGGGTGCCGAGGGCGGTGTACAGGTCGCGCAGCACCTCCTCACCGTGCCGCCGCGCTGCGGCCACGGCGACCCGCACCGGCCCGATCGACCGGTCGACGAGGTCCCGGTACCAGTCCGGCAGTTCGTTGCCGACGTTGTGCAGGTACAGGCTCATCACGTGGAAGCGGAGGTCGAGCGGGCGTTCGCGCTCGACCTCCAGCAGCCAGCGCGAGGTGATCCAGGCGAAGGGGCAGGCGGGGTCGAAGTAGCAGCCGACCCGGGTGGGGGCGGTCGCAGGACTGTGGTGCGCAGAGGTCATGGCGGTGACGCTAGTGGGCCGGTGGAGCAGGATCCCGGCCCAATCCGCCGCGTTCTCAGTGGTCCAATTCCGGCTGCCCCGGCCCGGCGACCGCGATCTCCGTCTCCCGCAGGCGGTCGGGCTCCGCGACGATCTCGACCCGGGCGATCCGGCCCGTGTCGTCGAAGGAGAACGCCAGCACCAGGCGCGGGCGGCCGTACGGGGCCATGACGAGGCCGATCCGGCCGTCGAGCAGGGCGGGGCCGGTGAAGCGGGCGCGGGCCACGGCGGCCAGGGCACCCCGGGCGACGGTCTCGGCGCCGCGGACCGTGACGGGTACGGGCGAGGGGCCGACGCGTGCGTCGGCGTGCAGCACCACGTCCGGCGCGAGGAGGGCGAACAGCGCCGCGAAGTCACCGCCCCGCGCGGCGGCCAGGAACGCCTCGACCGCCTCCTGGCGGCGGCTCGCGTCACCGGTGGGCGCGGGGGTGGTGCCCCGGACCCGGCGGCGGGCCCGGCTGGCCAGCTGCCGGGTGGCGGCCGGGGTCCTGTCGAGCAGCGGGGCGATCTCGTCGAAGGGCGTGGCGAACAGGTCGTGCAGGACGAAGGCGACCCGCTCGGCGGGCGAGAGGGTGTCCAGGACGACGAGCAGGGCGACGCCGACCTCGTCGGCCAGCAGCGCCTCCCGGGCCGGGTCGCCGCCCGCGGCGCCGAGGGAGGCGTCGGGCTCCAGCGCGTCCAGGGGGTCCTCGCGGCGGTTGCGGCGGGCGCGCAGCTGGTTCAGGCAGACCCGGGTCACCACCGTGGTCAGCCAGCCGGTGAGGTTCTCCACCCCGGTGGTGTCGGCCCGCCGGGCGCGCAGCCAGGCGTCCTGCAGGGCGTCGTCGGCCTCGGGGGCCGAGCCGAGCAGCCGGTACGCCACCGCCGTCAGGTGCGGACGGTCCGCCTCGAAACGAGCCGCGAGCCGAGCCCCGTCCGCTGTTCCGCCGTCCGCCGTCCTGCCGTCCACCGCCGTGCGGTCCACCGTCTCCCCGTCCACCGTCTTCCCGTCCCTTCCTCCGCGCGCGGCGCGTCGCGCCGGGAGCCACGAAACGCGATCCGGGCCCGCGGATCAACCGCGTTTGCCGCCGGGGGCGTTCGCCCGGTTCACGGGGCGGTCAGCTCGACCAGCTTGAGCACCGTGTTCCAGTTCCGGGTGGTGCCGATCACCTCCTTGGCGTGCCGGGACCGGGACAGCACCTCGGCCAGCTTGGAGCGGCCGAGGCCCTCCGGGGCGTACAGGTAGAGGCAGCGGTCGCCGAGGCGGAACTCCTCGGGAAGGTGGGCCGGGGCGTCGACGCCTGCGTAGCGATCGGCGGTGACCGGTGCGGAGAAGTAGGTGACGTGCAGCTGCCTGGCCTCCAGTTCGGCGGCCGGGAAGGGGCAGGCCTCGGCCACCGCCCGCAGATAGGCGTGGTCGCGCACGATCACGTCGACCGCGAAGCCGAACCGCTCCTCGATCGCCCCGGCCAGCTCGGCCGCCAGGGACTCCTCGTCGCCGCGGCCGGCGGTGAAGACGGCCTGACCGCTCTGCAGATGGGTCCGTACGCCGTCGTGGCCGAGCCCGGTCAGGAGGGTGCGCAGCTCGGCCATCGGCAGCTTGCGGTGGCCGCCGACGTTGATTCCGCGCAGCAGCGCCGCGTAGGTGGTCGTCATCCCGACACGATAGAGCGGCCCGTCGTGCCCCGTGGGGGCGGGCGCGACGGGCCGGGCGCCGGCGTACGCCGGGCTGCGCGAAACTCTGGCGGATCGACCGGCTCCGGTTCAACTCCTGCGCGATTCTGTGATTTGTTCAACAAGGTTGCGCAATCCGCGACACGTCGGAAGCGGCGTCCGGGTCCCCTCCCCGGGCTCGCCCCCGGGAGATCCCGATAGATGTAAGGGGCCGTCGTCCTCCCCAGTGGTGAGCCGGGCGCCGCGCACCTCACCGGGCAGTACGACGAGAGCTCCTCGCCCGGCCCATACGGTCGTAGCGGAGCAAGCGAAGGCGTGGCGGCAGGGGGCCGTCACCGCACACGAGGGGGACATCCCGTCATGGGGAACGCAGACGTGCGCGTGCGGGGCCTGGCCGCCCGCGCCGGCGGATGGAGCGCCCGGCACCGCTGGGCCGCCGTCGGCATATGGGTGCTGTTCGTCGTCCTGGCCATGGGGTTCGGCTCGGCGGCCGGCCGGGTCGACGTGAACGAGAGCGACCAGCTCAAGGGCGAGACGCACACCGCCGCGCGGATCATCGACGACGCGGGTATCAAGCAGCCGGCCGGGGAGAGCGTGCTGATCCAGTCGCGGGACGGCGCCGTCGAGGCCACCAGCGGCGAGTTCCGGGCCGCCGTCGCCGACGTGGTCGGCGCCGTGCGGCGCACCGGGAAGGTCACGCACGTGACCTCGCCCTACGACACGCACACCATCTCCCGGGACGGGCGCAGCGCGCTGGTGCAGTTCGACATCCGCGGTGACGCCAAGACCGCCGCCGACCGGGTCGAGCCGGTGCTGGACGCCGTCGCCGGGGTGGGCGAGGCGCACCCGGGCCTGCGGATCGAGGAGATCGGCGGCGCCAGCATGAACAAGCAGTACAAGGACGCCTTCGGGAACGACTTCCAGCAGGCCGAGTACTCGGCCGTGCCGGTGGCCCTCGGCATCCTGCTGATCGCCTTCGGCGCGCTGGTGGCCGCGCTGCTGCCGGTGGGCCTGGCCATCACCGCGATCATGGCGACGATGGGCCTGATGGGCCTCGTCAGCCACCTGCAGCCGATGAGCGACACCGCCAACTCCGTGATGCTGCTGGTCGGCATGGCCGTCGGCGTCGACTACTGCCTCTTCTACCTGCGCCGCGAGCGCGAGGAGCGGGACGCCGGGCGGGACGCCGGCACCGCCCTGCGCATCGCCGCCGCCACCAGCGGGCGCGCGATCATCGTCTCCGGTGTCACGGTGTGCGTGGCGATGGCGGGCATGCTGTTCACCGGGCTCGCCGAGTTCGAGGCGATGGGCCTGGCCTCGCTGATGGTCGTCGCGGTCGCCATGGTCGGCTCGGTGACCGTGCTGCCCGCGCTGCTCTCCCTGCTCGGCGAGCGGGTCGAGAAGGGCCGCATCCCGTTCCTGGGCCGCCGGCGCCGGCGCGGTGGCGGCGGCGAGAGCCGGTTCTGGACCGCCGTGCTGCGCGGCGTGCTGGCCAGGCCCCTGGTCTCCGTCCTCGTCGCGGTCGGCGCGCTGCTCGCCGTGGCCGCTCCCGCGCTCGGCATGAAGACCCAGCAGCTCACGCTGGACCAGGAGTTCGGCGACTCGCTGCCGATCGTGCAGACCTACGACCGGCTCAACGAGGCGTTCCCGGGCGGCTCCGAACCCGCCCAGGTGGTCGTCAAGGCCAAGGACATCGACGCGCCGGAGGTCCGGCGGGCACTGGCCGGCTTCAAGCGCCAGGCGGTCTCCTCGGGCGCCTCGCGCGGCCCCGTCGAGATCACGGTGCACCGGGCGCAGAACGTCGCCCTGGTCTCCGTACCGCTGGTCGGCGGCTCCGACATGGACCGGGCGGTCAAGAGCCTGGACACGCTGCGCGACACGGTCCGGCCCGCCACGCTCGGCAAGGTCGAGGGCGTGCAGGCGCCGGTCACCGGGCAGGTCGCGGGCAACCACGACTTCAACGACCAGCTCCTCGGCTCGGTCGTCCCGGTGTTCGCGTTCGTGGTCGTCTTCGCCTTCCTGCTGATGCTGCTGTCGTTCCGCTCGCTGACCGTCGCGATCACCTCGATCCTGCTCAACCTGCTCTCGGTGGGCGCGGCCTACGGCATCCTCGTCGCCGTCTTCCAGCACGGCTGGGGCGCCTCCCTGGTGGGCGCGCAGGGCGTCGGCGCGATCGTGACCTGGCTGCCGCTGTTCCTCTTCGTGATCCTGTTCGGCCTGTCGATGGACTACCACGTGTTCGTGGTGTCCCGGATCCGCGAGGCCCGGCTGCGCGGCCGGACCACGAAGGACGCCATCCAGCACGGCGTGGTCACCACGGCCGGCGTCGTCACCAGCGCCGCCGTCATCATGGTCGCCGTGTTCGCGATCTTCGGCACGCTGTCGATGCAGTCGATGAAGCAGATGGGCGTGGGCCTGGCGGCCGCGGTGCTCATCGACGCGACGGTGATCCGCGGCGTGCTGCTGCCGGCCGTGATGGCCCTGCTCGGCGAGCGCAACTGGTACCTGCCGAAGTGGCTGCACCGGCTGCCGGACCTCACCCACGACGAGGCGCCGGAGCCTCCGGAGCCGGCCCGGCCGGCGGAGGTGGGGGGCGAGACCGTACGGATCTGACGCCGGACGGGTTCGGGCCGAGGGCCGGGGGGCGGTGCCCCCCGGCCCTCGGCCCGTGGTGCCGGACGGCTCAGGCGGCGCGCGTCACCGTGTCCCGGTCGAAGGAGTCGATGGTGCGGGCGAAGTCGCGGGTCGACAGCAGCAGCTTGTAGACGATGGCGAGCTCGAACACCAGCAGCAGGGAACCGGCGACGACGGTGGTGGGGATGATCGCGTCCAGCAGGGGGCCGACGATGAAGACGCCCATCTGGAACTCGATGCCGCTCACCAGGTGCGTGCGGATGCGGTGGCGCAGCAGGAAGGAGCGCATCCGCAGATAGGCGGGGAAGCGGTGGCGGAACTCCTGGTGCAGGTCGATGACCCGGGCGCTCGCCGGCGCGGTCGCCGTCGGGGCCGGGGCCGGTGCCTCGGTGGTGACCGTGCCGGTGCCCTGTGCGGTGGCCGTGGCGGGCACCGCGCCGGTGAGCGGGCCGGTGGTGCCGGCGGCCGGCGGCTCGGCGCCCTCGACCTCGGCCTCGTCCAGCAGGGCGGCGCCCTCCGCCTCGGCCGGCAGCCCGGCGTCACCGGCGACGAAGGGCCGCGTGCCCTCGTCGGCGGCGCGGCGCAGGTCCTGCTCGATGTCCGCCTCGGGGTTGTCGCGCAGCAGGTCCTCCATGAAGGCGACGCGGGAGGCGTTCTCCGCGCGCCGGGCCGCCCGCAGGCGGGCCTTGATCTGCTTGCGCATGCTGTGCCGGGTCTTGAATATCTCCAGGGAGTTGAGGTAGCGCAGCCCGTCGAGGAAGACGACCGCGGCGGCCAGCCATATGTAGAGGGTGTTCCCGGTGCGGTGGTACTGGCCGCCCATCAGCGCGACGGCGCAGGCCATGACGCGGATCCGGTCGAAGATGTAGTCCAGCCAGGCGCCGAACACCGAGCCCTGGCCGGTGAGCCGGGCGACCTTGCCGTCCATGCAGTCCAGGATGAAGCTCAGGTGGTAGACGACGGCACCGGCGATCAGCCAGTGCCACTCGCCCCGCGCGAAGCAGCCGGCCGCGACGAGTCCGAGCAGCAGTGCGCCCCAGGTGATCTGGTTCGGCGTGATCCGGGTGCGCTGGGCGACCTGGCGCACCAGCGGTGTGGCGACCGGGTCGACGAGCAGCACGGTCCACCACGCGTCCCGCTTCTTCTGGGTGAGGCGGCGCACCTCGGCAAGGCCCGGAACGTCCCGGTGTTTCGATGGCATGGGTCTACTACCTGACTTTCAATCGGCGTTTACCCGACGTTAGGAATGCTCTTACCGAAGGCACAAGATCCGCTCCGTACAACCTTCGGCGAGGGGTAACGGTCCGACAGATCGGTCGGGTCTACGGCAGAGCCAGGCGACCGCGGATGCGAGACTGGCCGGCGCGTGACGGACCGAGACGATGCGGAGACGGGTGATGGACGAGGCACGGGCGCGGGACGTACTGGCCGCGGCGGCGGTGCTGCCCGGCCCGGCGCGGGACGCGCGGCTCCTCGCCCTGGGCGAGAACGCGGTGTTCGCCGCCGGCGGCCTGGTGGTCAAGGTGGGCCGCGACGCCGAGCTGCTGGAGCGGGCCCGGCGCGAGCTGGAGGTGGCCGGCTGGCTGGCCGACGCGGGCGTCCCGGCGGTGCGGGCGGCCGAGCCGAAGCCGCTGCTGATCGAGGGGCACCCGGTGACGGTGTGGCACCGGCTGGCGGACCCGGTCCGGCCGGCCCGGCCGCGGGACCTGGCGCGGCTGCTGCGGATCGTGCACGCGCTCCCCGCTCCCCCCTTCGCCCTGCCGCCCCGCGAGCTGCTGGGCGGAGTGGAGCGCTGGCTGCGGCTCGCGGGCGACGCGATCGACCCGGAGGACGCGGCGTACCTGCGGGCGCGCCGCGACGGGTTCGCGGCGGCCGCCGCCGCGCTGACGCCCCGTCTGGCCCCGGGGCCGATCCACGGCGACGCGCTGCCCCGCAACGTGCACGTCGGACCCGACGGCCCGGTCCTGGTCGACCTGGAGACCTTCTCCGCCGACCTGCGCGAGCACGACCTGGTGGTCATGGCCCTCTCCCGCGACCGGTACGGCCTGCCCGCGCAGGACTACGACTCCTTCACCGAGGCCTACGGCTGGGACGTACGGGAGTGGGAGGGCTGCGCGGTCCTCAGGGGCGCCCGTGAGACGGCCAGTTGCGCCTGGGTGGCCCAGCACGCGCCGGGCAACCCCGCAGCCCTGGCCGAGTTCCGCCGCCGCGTGGCGTCGCTGCGGGACGGGGACGAGACGGTGCGGTGGTATCCGTTCTGACCGCCGCGGCAGCCCCTGGAGCCCCGCCGCCGGCTCAGCCGTTCGCTTCGGGTCTCCGGCTGCGCGGGATGACCGGCCAGGCCTGTTCGACGACCGCCGACGGGTTCGTGGTGCGGCGCAGGTAGGCCTGGAGGGAGACGGACTGGTCGGCCGCCGCGCGGATCTGCAGGTCGTGCAGGTCGGGCAGGGACATCGAGCCGACGGGCTGGTGCTTCTCGCCCATGCGCCGGACCACGCGGGCGGCGGCCACCGCGTCCGCCCGCGCGTTGTGGGCGTCGTCCAGCGGCACGCCGTAGTGCGCGCACAGCGCGTGCAGGGCGCGCGTGCCCTTGCGGTACCTGTCGACGTGCTTGTCGATGACCAGGGGGTCGATGACGGGCGACGGTTCGCCGCCCAGCCGCTCACCGACCGACGCCAGTCCGTGCCGCCGGCACTCGCGGTCCAGCAGGGACAGGTCGTAGCGCGCGTTCATCACGACCAGCGGGGTCCCCGCGTCCAGGACCTCGGCGACGCTCCGGGCGATCTCCTCGACGGCGGAGGCGGCCCGGACACCGTGCGCGCGGGCGTGGTCCGTGGAGATGCCGTGGATCGCCGACGCCTGGGCGGGTATCGCCACCCCGGGATCGAGCAGCCAGTTCCACTCCGCGGCGACGGCCCCGTCCGGCCCCAGCCGCACCAGCGCCGCGGTGACGATGCGGTCCGTCTCGACGTCCGTGCCCGTGGTCTCCAGGTCGAAGGCCACGAGCGGCCCCGTGATCCAGCTCATCGCACGGCCCTCGTTCCGGCGTGCGACTCCCGGTGCCGTCCCATTCGGCGGCCCCCCTTCTCGGTGGTGCTTTCCCCCAGTGGGCTTCACCATCGCACGCGGCACTGACAATCCGGGGAGCGCGTTCCGCCTGCCCCCGGGGACAGTTCAGGACACCGGGCGCGAATCCGCCCAGGCCAGCTCGAATTCCTCACGGTATGTGGGGAAGAGCCCGCCGTCGCCCGCGTCGCCCGGCTTGACCACCTTGCTGCCGCCCCGCAGCACCAGCACCGGCGACTCCATCCCCCGCGCCCCGCGCAGGTAGGACTGCACCACGGCGATGCCGTCGGCGCCGTCGCCGTCCACCAGGTAGGCGGTGAAACGGGGCGTCTCGTCGTAGACCTGGATCTCGAAGGCGCCCGGGTCGCGCAGCCGGGAGCGGACCCGGCGCAGGTGCAGGATGTTCATCTCCACGGAGCGGCTCAGTTCGCCCCGTTTCATCCCGAGTTCGCGCTCGCGGCGCTTGACCGCGCTGGAGGCCGGGTTCAGGAACAGCAGCCGCACCCGGCAGCCGGACTCGGCGAGCCGGACCAGGCGGCGGCCGGAGAAGTTCTGCACCAGCAGGTTGAGGCCGATGCCGATGGCGTCGAGGCGGCGGGCCTCGCCGAAGAGGTCCTCGGCCGGGAACTGGCGCATGAGCCGCACCCGGTCGGAGTGGACGGCGACGACGTCCGCGTACCGGTCGCCCACCAGGTCCTCGACCGCGTCGACGGGCAGCCGGCGCGCGGAGGGCACGTCGCCGCCGGCGCCGAGCATGTCCAGCAGCCGGGCCGAGGCGCGCTCGGCCTGGTTCAGCACGGACTCGGACAGCGCCCGGTTGCGGGAGACGACGTTGCGGGTGACCTCCAGCTCGTCCAGGGCGAGTTCGAGGTCGCGGCGCTCGTCGAAGTACGGCTCGAAGCAGGGCCAGTGCTGCACCATCAGCTCCCGCAGCTGCGGCAGCGTCAGGAAGCTGAGCACGTTGTCGTCGGCAGGGTCGAGCAGGTAGCCCTTGCGGCGGCTGACCTCGCGGACGGCAACCGCCCGCTGCACCCACTCCTGGCCTGCGGGCCCGGCCGCGGCGACCACCCACTCGTCGCCGTGGACGGGTTCGTAGATGGGCCGCAGCACGGCGGCCACGACCGCGCGCAGCCGCTGCTCCACCAGGTTCAGCCAGATGTAGGCCCGGCCGGCCCGCTGGGCGCGGACGCGCACCTCGAGCCAGGCGTCGGTGTCCCAGTCCAGTTCCGGCCCGATGGACCCGGCCGCGTCCATCGGCCGGGCCAGGGACACCGCACCGGGCGGGACGTCTGCGGAGTTCCCCTCGTGACCCTCGTCACCAGGGGGCAGCTCCAGCCCTCCCGAGCCCACCCGTGCACCGCCTTCCGTCCCCCGGACCTTCCCCGTCCCAACGATCAAGGAAGGGTACTCCGGGAGCGGTCGGCGATGCAGCCGGATGGACAGGTCGGTTTCCCGTCCTGTTCGCTCAACTACGCGGCCGCCAGTGGCCGTTCTGCCATGCCAGCTCGTCCGGCGTGAGCGGATTCATAGCCGTGACGTCCCTCGGGGCGATGGCGAAGCCCTGCCAGTGGATCGGCATGGGCTGCTGGTCCTCGTCCCGGGCGATGTGGTGGAAGCCGACGTTCATCCAGACCACCGGGTGGGTGAGCGTCTGGCCGTTGACCCACTTGTCGACGGACTTGCCCGCGCCCGCCGGGCAGTTGCCGGGGTTGTTGCTGGCGAACTGCTCGCACTTGTTGTACTCGGTGAAGTACACGTCGTGCCGGGTGAAGCTGCGGCCCGGGTACTTGGTGGTGGGGCCGGGGACGATCTCGTACGAACGGGCGTGCCCGTCCTCGTTCTTGCCGGTCGCGCTGACCATCCGCCACCAGCGGTAGGTCTTGTAGTCGCCCGCGAGTTCCTTGGTGACCTTGGTGCGGGTGGTCTTGTTGGTCGGCGCCTGCTGGCCGTGCGCGGGGGCGGTGACGGCCGAGTCGTACTGCTCCACCTTCGTCTTGGAGGAGCCGTCGAGGCCGAAGTCCAGCCGCCAGAACACGTTGTGGGTGTGGCTGGTGGCGTAGGCCTTGGCACCCTTGCCGATGGGCCAGCCGCGGCCGTCGCCGGCGTCGTAGTCCTCGTAGGAGAGGCTGCCGGTGGCGCCGACGTTCATGTTGACGGTGCCGTCGTCCTGGAAGCGCCACTCGGTCATGTACTCGTACCAGCCGACCTGGTTGACGGTGTAGACGAGCAGGTCCTTGCCCTGGGCCTGGAAGACCTTGTTGGCGCTGTCGCCCTGCATGCGGTAGGCGTGGCCGCGGGAGCGGGTGGTGGTGCAAAGGCCGTTGACGTTCGGGTGCTGCGGGTCCCAGGCGTCGGGGACCTTGACGGTCCTGATGGTGCCGCCGGGGCACTCGCCGGGCGCCAGGTTCATCAGGCCCTGGGCGAAGCCGAAGCCGGTCAGGTCGTCGTACTCGACGCTGCCGTCGTCGTAGGGGACGTCGATCTGGGCGAGGCGGGCGCTGTTGAGGACCTGGATCGGCTTCGGCTCGCCCTTGGGCTGGTAGGAGACGTGCTCCAGGACGAGGCCGGCCTTGCTGTCGTAGCGCCAGCACATCCGCCAGGTGGTGCCGGTGGAGAGCTTCTGCTCGATCCGGTAGGCGGCGCTGCAGTCGGCGGCCGCGGCCGCGCCGGGGGCGGCCTGGGGCTGGGCGACGGCGGGTCCGGCGCCGGCCGCGGCGCCGGCGGCCAGGGCGGCCACGGTGAGACCGGCGGCCGCGCGTATGCGGGCGCGGCCGATCCTGTTTCTGCGCATGACGGAGGAGACTCCCTCGAGGAGGTGGAAAGTGGGACGGAGGACGGCTCAGCGGCGGCTGAGCTCGGCGACCTTGTGGGCGCTCAGGTCGATCACCAGCCGGCGGGCGTCGATCCACGGACCGTTGACGATCTTCGGGAACAGCCGCACGCAGCGGTGCTCTCCGCACTTGTCGAGGACGGCCGGCTGACCGCCCGGGATGGCCCGGTAGACGGCGCCGTTGAGCAGCAGCTGGTCCGGTGAGGTCAGCTCGTGCCCGGTGGCGTCCTTGTAGTCCGCCTTCAGGCCCGCGCCCAGCGGGTCGGCGATCAGCAGCCGGGCCGCCTCGGCGTTCTCGGCGCGGCTCAGCGGCGGCTGCACCCCGTGCTGGGTGCCGGTCCGCTCGACCTTGCCGGTCTCCAGGTTCACCGTCCTGGTGATCAGGGCGTCGCTCTTGTAGTCGTAGAACGTCACGTCCGCCCGGCGCGGCGCGTGCGGGTCGTCGAGTTCGTCCGCCTCCGGGTCGGCGAGGTCGACGCTGAGGCGCTGCGCGCCGCGTGCGCCGTCGACGTTCTCGGCGGCCGCCGGCTGCCCGCCCGCGGCGATGGCCGCGGCGCGCCGCAGCTCGTCGTCGGTCAGCGGGTCGCTCCCCGTGCCCTTCTTCCCCTCGGCCGGCGCCTGCCGCACGACGCCCGGCGGGGCTCCGTCCGGCCCCGGTCCCGTCTGCCGGGCGGCCTGGCCGGCACCGGCCCCGCTCCCTCCCGTCTCGTCCGCCCCTGCCGTGCCCGGCAGGGTGATCCCGACCATCACGGCGGTCCCGGCCACCGCCAGGGCCGTACCGGCCACCACCTTGCCCAGGTGGCGGCGCGCTAGCGTGCGCACATCTTCCCCCTACTCCCCCAACATTTCCCCGGGAGTACGTTCTGCCCCATTGGTTCGGCACACGGCGGGTACAAGAGTCGCCGTATGCACTGGTCGGCGGGTAAGAGGGATGTAAGTCACCGGCGGTTCCCTCACTTTCGGGGAGACTCGCACGCAACGCGGCCCCGACAGGGCGGCACACCTGGGAGAGTCGTGTCCATGCAGGTCTGGCCTGGAGAGGCGTATCCACTCGGTGCCACGTATGACGGCGCCGGAACCAACTTCGCGGTCTTCACGGAGGCCGCGAACCGAGTAGAGCTGTGTCTGCTGCACGACGACGGCTCGGAGACGGCGGTGGAACTGCGCGAGAGCGACGCTTTCGTGCGCCACGCGTACCTGCCGGGCGTGATGCCGGGGCAGCGGTACGGGTTCCGGGTGCACGGCCCGTACGATCCCGCGCGCGGGCTGCGCTGCAACTCGGCGAAGCTGCTGCTCGACCCGTACGCGAAGGCGGTCAGCGGGTCGGTCCGCTGGGGCGAGGAGGTGTACGGCTACCACTTCGGCGAGCCCGACCGGCGCAACGACCTGGACTCGGCGCCGCACACCATGACGTCGGTGGTGATCAACCCGTACTTCGACTGGGGCGACGACCGGCCGCCGCGCACCGACTACCACCACACGGTGATCTACGAGGCGCACGTCAAGGGTCTGACCATGCGCCATCCGGGGCTGCCGGAGGAGCTGCGCGGCACGTACGCGGCGCTCGCCCACCCGGCGATCATCGAACACCTGACCAAGCTCGGGGTGACGGCGCTCGAGCTGATGCCCGTGCACCAGTTCGTGAACGACCACCGGCTGGTCGACATGGGCCTGAACAACTACTGGGGCTACAACACCATCGGCTTCTTCGCCCCGCACAACGCGTACGCCTCCTGGGGCGACCGCGGCCAGCAGGTCCTGGAGTTCAAGTCGGCGGTCCGGGCGCTGCACGAGGCCGGGATCGAGGTCATCCTCGACGTGGTCTACAACCACACCGCCGAGGGCAACCACCTGGGCCCGACGCTGTCCTTCAAGGGCATCGACAATCCGTCGTACTACCGGCTGACGGACGACCCGCGCTACTACATGGACACCACGGGCACCGGGAACTCCCTGCTCATGCGGTCCCCGCACGTGCTCCAGCTCATCATGGACTCGCTGCGGTACTGGGTCACCGAGATGCACGTCGACGGGTTCCGCTTCGACCTCGCGGCGACGCTGGCCCGGCAGTTCCACGAGGTGGACCGGCTGTCGTCGTTCTTCGACCTGGTGCAGCAGGACCCGGTGGTCTCCCAGGTGAAGCTGATCGCCGAGCCGTGGGACGTCGGCGAGGGCGGCTACCAGGTGGGGAACTTCCCGCCGCTGTGGACCGAGTGGAACGGCAAGTACCGGGACACCGTGCGGGACGTGTGGCGGGGCGAGCAGCGCACGCTCGCGGAGTTCGCCGGCCGGCTGACCGGCTCCTCCGACCTCTACCAGGACGACGGCCGCCGCCCGCTGGCCTCGATCAACTTCGTCACCTGCCACGACGGGTTCACGCTGCACGACCTCGTCGCCTACAACGACAAGCACAACGAGGCCAACGGCGAGGAGAACCGGGACGGCGAGAGCCACAACCGGTCCTGGAACTGCGGGGCCGAGGGCGACAGCGACGACCAGGACGTGCTCGCCCTGCGCGCCCGGCAGATGCGGAACTTCGTCGCGACGCTGATGCTGTCCCAGGGCGTGCCGATGATCAGCCACGGCGACGAGTTCGCCCGCACCCAGAACGGCAACAACAACGCCTACTGCCAGGACAACGAGCTGTCCTGGGTTCACTGGCCCGGCACCGAGGACGACGGCGGCGGCGGCGAGCTGCTGGAGTTCACGCGCGCGATGGTGTGGCTGCGCCGCGACCACCCGGTCTTCCGCCGCCGCCGCTTCTTCCACGGCCGCCCGGTGGAGGGCACCCACGACGAGCTGTCCGACATCGCCTGGTTCACCCCGGAGGGCGCGGAGATGACCCAGCAGGACTGGGACTCGGCGCAGGCCTCGACGCTGACGGTGTTCCTCAACGGCAACGCGATCTCCGAGCCCGGGGCGCGCGGGGAGCGGATCACCGACGACTCGTTCCTGCTGATGTTCAACGCCTCACCCGGGCCGCTGGACTTCGTGGTGCCCGTCGACCACGGGCAGGAATGGCAGGTGGTCGTCGACACGGCCCGCCCGGACGGCGTCCCGCCGGGGACGGGCCCGAAGGTCGCGGCCGGTGACCGCATCACCCTGGTGGACCGCAGCCTGACGGTGCTCCAGCGGCCGGCGTAGGCGCACGCGGGGGCGCGCACTGCATCGCGCGCCCCCCGTTCGGACGCGGACCGGATGACACGAAACACGGCACGCTGGGTACGTAGGTTCCCATGACTTCTGCGCGCCCCCGACCGGAAGTGCCCACCGCCACCTACCGGCTGCAGCTCCAGCCCGCGTTCCCGTTCGCCGCCGCCGCGGCGGCCGTACCCCACCTCGCCTCGCTCGGCGTCTCGCACCTGCACCTGTCCCCCGTCCTGGAGGCCGTCCCCGGGTCCGCGCACGGCTACGACGTCACGGACCCCACGCGCGTGCGCGCGGAGCTGGGCGGCGAGGACGGGCTGCGGGAGCTCGCGCGGACCGCGCAAGAGCACGGGCTGGGCCTGGTGGTGGACATCGTCCCGAACCACATGGCCATGGCTCCCCGGCACAACCACGCGCTGTGGGAGGTGCTGCGCGAGGGCCCCGGCTCGCCGTACGCGCGCTGGTTCGACATCGACTGGGAGGCGCAGGGCGGCCGGGTGCTGCTGCCCGTGCTCGGCGGCCCGGTCGGCGGGGAGCTGGACCACCTCGTGGCCGACGGGGACGTCCTGCGCTACCACGACCACGCCTTCCCGCTCCGCGAGGGCACGGCGGACCTGCCGCTGCCGCACCTGCTGGACGCCCAGTGGTACCGCCCGGTGTGGTGGCGGCTGGCCCGCACCGAGCTGAACTACCGGCGCTTCTTCAGCATCTCCGAGCTGATCGGGGTGCGCGTGGAGGACCCGGAGGTGTTCGACGCCACCCACGGCAAGATCCTCCAGCTGCTGGCGGAGGGCGTGATCGACGGGCTGCGGGTCGACCACCCGGACGGGCTGGCGGACCCCGACGGCTACCTGGCGCGGCTGCACGAGGCGACCGGCGGGCGCTGGACGGTGGTGGAGAAGATCCTCGCCGACGGCGAGCACCTGCCCGCCTCCTGGCCCGTCGCCGGCACCACGGGCTACGACGCCCTGCGCCACGTCGACGGCCTGTTCACGGACCGCACCGGTGCGTACGAGCTGCTGGGCCGCTACCGGGCCTTCGCGGCGCCGCAGACGGACCGCGGCGGCAACTGGGAGGCCACGGTCCGGCGGGCCGCCTACAAGGTGCTCACGCACGAGCTGGCCACCGAGACCGACCGGCTCACCCGGGTGGCCGCCCGGCTGTGCGCCGCCTCGCCGGACCTGGCCCTGCGCGACCGGGCCCCCTGGGCGCTGCGCACGGCCGTGGAGGAGCTGCTGGTCCGGATGCGGGTGTACCGGCCGTACGCCTCCGGCGACGCCGCCGCCGTGGTCACCGAGGAGGCCGCCGCGGAGGCCCGGCTGGCCTTCGTGGTGCCCGAGGAGGCCGACGCGGTCGCCGTCGTGCGCCGGATGCTGGTCGAGGACCCGGGCGACGCGTCGGCGCCGGACCACGCCGACCGGGTGGAGTTCCGCACCCGGTTCGCGCAGACCGCGTCGGCGCTGCGCGCGAAGGCGGTGGAGGACACGGCCTTCTACCGGTACGTGCCGCTGCTGTCGGCCGCCGAGGTCGGCGGCGACCCCGGCTCGCCCGGCGTGACGCCGGAGGACTTCCACGCATACTGCGCGCGCGTGCAGCGCGACTGGCCGGCCACCGGGACGGTCGTCTCCACCCACGACACCAAGCGCAGCGCGGACGTCCGGGCGGCGCTGGCCGTGCTCACCGAGTGCCCCGGCCCCTGGGCGGACCTGCTCGCCGAGGTGACCCTGCCGGAGGAGGGCGTGCCGGACGGGCAACTGGCCTGGGCGGCCTGGCAGACGGTCTTCGGGCTGGGCCCGGCGGAGGAGGAGCGGGTCCAGCAGGCGCTGCTGAAGCACGTGCGCGAGGCGGGCATGTACACCAGCTGGACGGAGCAGGAGCCGCCGTACGAGGAGGCGGTGGCCGCCTTCGTCTCGGCGGGACCGTGCGGGCCGCCCGGCGAGCGGGTAACCGCCTTCCGCAAGGTGCTGGAGCCCCACATCCGCGCGAACGTCCTCGGCACCGCCCTGGTCCACCTGACGATGCCGGGGGTGCCGGACGTGTACCAGGGCACGGAGAGCGAGTACCGGGCGCTGGTGGACCCGGACAACCGGCGCCCGGTGTCGTTCCCGCCGGCGGCCCCCGGCGAGAAGGACGCGCTGACGGCGGCCGCCCTGCGGCTGCGCGCCCGCCGGCCCGGCGCCTTCGGTACGGCGGCGACGTACGCCCCGCTCACCGCGGACGGCCCGGCGGCCGAGCACTGCCTGGCCTTCACCCGCTCCGGCGAGGTCCTGACGGCGGTCACCCGCCTCTCCCTGCGCCTGGCGGAGACGGGCGGCTGGCGCGACACCCGCCTGGACCTCCCCCCGGGCCGCTGGACGGACACCCTGACCCCGGGCCGCGAGTTCACGGGTCCCACCCGCGTGGCGGACCTCTTCGAGCGCCTGCCGGTGGTCCTGCTGGAGCGGACGGACGGCGACTGAGCGGGCACGCTGCCGCCGGGTCCGCGCCTGCCGGGCTCACCGCCGGCGGGTGCGGCATCTCGCGTGCCGCCGCGGACGGGGCCGCCGGGCCGCAGGCGGACCGGCAGGGCTCCGGTCGCGCCCGGGCCGTCTTGGCGTGCGTGCGCGGAAGCTACGCCGGTGGGCCGCGCAGCTGGACGGCGCGCCTCGGCGAAGCCGGTCGACGGCGAGCCCGGGGAGGTGCCGAGCC
>NZ_KQ948851.1:185165-304635 GCF_001514215.1 Streptomyces bungoensis | reverse complement strand
GGCGCTCCGCCGAGGCGGGGCCGTCTGGCCGAGGGCCGGCGCCCCGGCCCTCGGCGGGCCGCCGGCGGCCGGTGCTGCCGCGGGCCGATGCCCGGCTGCGCAGCGCGTGCAGGCCGGCCGGCGCGGTGGCGCCGGTCCCCGGGCCGGTCCCGGTCCGCCGACGGGGCATGCGGTGGCCGGGCGGCCGCGCCCGCCTCGGGGCTCGGGGAACCGGCCGGCCGACGCCCAACGGGAGCCGGGCCCGCACGGCTCGGCGGGAGCCGGGCGGTCGCGCCGAGCGGGTGCCGGGCCCGGACGGCCCAGCCCGGACGACTCAGCCGAGCCCGGCCTGCCGGGGCGATCCGGGTACGCGCGGGACGTGAACGCGTCCGGGCCCCCGGGAGGCTCCCCCGCCGGATGCTTGACAGTTCAGTCACGCCGTGCGGCACTAAGAGTGCGAATCCGGACGGACACATCGGGGGTGAGTCTCCTGCCGGAATTGCGCTACCCCAGCGTTCCCGAACTGGTCTCCGCCGCGCGGGCGCTGACCGCTCGGGAGCCGGGGCTGTGCTCGCTCAGGCAGGTGGGCCGCTCGCGGGCCGGCCGGCCCCTGCACCTGCTGTCGGTGGGGCACTCCCCCCGGGCGGTGCTGGTGGTGGCGGGCGCCCACGCCAACGAGCCGACCGGCGGTCTCACCCTGTGCGTGCTGGCCGAACGCGTGCTGGCGGAGCGCGGGTTGCGGACGGGCACCTCCTGGCACTTCCTGCTGTGCGCGGACCCGGACGGCGCGAGCCTGCACGTGACCCCGGCGCCGCGCACCCTGCTCGACTACCACCACGGCTTCTACCGGCCCACGGGCGCGGAGCAGCCGGAGTGGTCCCCCGCGGTGCTGCCGCCGGACCGGCTGCCGCCCGAGACCCGGACGCTGACCGGGGTGATCGACGAGCTGCGCCCCTACCTCCAGGTGACGCTGCACGGCACCGATCTGGGCGGCAGCTGGGTCCAGCTGACCAAGGACCTGCCGGGTCTCGCCGAGCCCTTCGCCAAGTCGGCGGCGCAGCTGCACATCCCGGTGGAGACGGGCGCCTCGGACGCCGCGGGCTGGAGGGTCTCCGGGCCGGGGGTGCACGTGATGCCCGGCCCGGAGTCGGGCGTCGCCTACCCGAGCATGCCGGACGACGCCCGGCACAGCACCTGGTACCACGCGCACCGCTACGGCGGGCTGACGGCGGTGGTGGAGGTGCCGATGTGGGCCAGTGACCTGGTGGACGACCCGGCGCCGCATCCGGCGCCGGCGGCGGCGATGCGGCGGCTGTCCGCCCGGCTGCTGCGCGACGCGCTCGAGGTGGACCAGGTGCTCGAGGAGGTGCTGCCCCGGCTGCGGGGGGCGGACGGCCCGCTGCTGCGGGCCGCCCGCTGGGCGCTGGAGCTGATCCCGGGTCTGGCGCGGGACTGGGTCCAGACGCCGCCGGCCGGCACGACGATGGCGTACGTCGGCAGTGTGGACGCGTTCGGCCGGCGGCTGCCGCTGCGGGCGGCGGCCATGCTGCTGCGGGTGCTGCGGGAGACCGACGACCGGGCGGCCCCCCGTCTCGAGGGGCTGGTCACCGAGTGGAGCGAGGCGTTCGCGGCACGCTTCCGGGCCCGCTGGGTGCCGTTGGAGCACCAGGTGGAGCACCAGTCCCGGACGGTCCTGGTGGCGGCGCAGCAGGCCCGTGAGCGGGCGGCGTGAGGCCGGGTCAGCCGGCCAGGGCGAAGACCGACCCCGTCCGCGCGTTCATGACGCACGCGCTGGAGAACGTCTCGCGGTAGTCCACCGGCCGTCCGTTCCACAGCCCGCGCGCCTGGACGGTCACGGGCGCGTAGATCATCGGACAGAACACGTTCTTGGTCTGCGGCATGCGGGCGATGTCGCCGTCGACGGCGGCGAGCTGGGAGCAGGCCGACGCCGCGCGCGCGTCGCCCACCGGCGGGTCGCACTGCAGGAGCGCGCCCCGCACGGCACCGGTGTGCGGGTCGCCGCGGGTGACGCTGAGGAAGACCCAGTTGCTGGGAGGCAGGTCGCGGGGCGCGGCCTGGGCGGGGCCCGCGGCCAGGAGGCCGGCCCAGGCCAGCAGGACGCCGGCGGCCGCTGTCGCTCGGGTGAGGTACGTCATGCCCGGTACATCGGCACGGCGGCCCGTCTTCCCCACCCCCCGTCACCCGAACGGGACCCACGGGCGGGCCGGAGCGTCACTCGCCCCGGTGGGCGGCCAGCCGGAAGGCGATGCGGCCGAAGCCGACCTGGTCGCCCTCGCGGACGACGACGGCGCCGGTCACCCGGCGCCCGTTGACGGTGGTCCCGTTGGTCGAGCCGAGGTCCCTGAGCACCCACATGCCGTCCTGGCGGCGCAGCTCTGCGTGCACGCGCGAGACGGTGTCGTGGTTCAGCCGCAGCCCGCTCGCCGGATCGCGGCCTATCCGCAGCGGGTGGCCGGACGCCGGTTGGGGCAGCAGCAGTTTGGGCAGCCGCTCCGCCTGCCAGGCCCGGCGCAGCCGCACGGTGAACCCGGAGACGGCCTCGACCGTGCCGAGGACCGCGCGGGAGAGGCGGTTCTCGCGGGGCAGGTCGGCGGTGAGCGCGTCGAGTTCGTCGGCACGGCGCGCGGCGAGGGCCAGCTCCATGCGGCGCACGAAGGTGTCGTGCGAGAGCCGCCCCATGGCGGCGCCGTCCCGCAGCACCCGCAGCGCCTTGTCGCGCTGCGCGTCCGACAACCGCGCGGGATACGTGGGGAACTCGAAGGACGACGTCACGTCCGTGATTGTCGGGCAGGGGACCCGCGGTGTCCAGAAACCGCGGAATCGGCGTCCCGCGCACGCGGGTTGCACGACACCTGCCGGGAAAGGGCGGATGCGGGGGCGGATCGATCGGGTTCACGGCACGATGGACGGGATACCTCACGGTGAACAGACGAAGGGGAACCGTCCGTGCAGTTCGAGGTGTGGGCACCGCAGGCAGACCGTGTGACGCTCCATTGCGACGGCGCCACGCGCGCGTTGGAGCGCGATCCGGAACGGGCCGGCTGGTGGTCGGGGGAGGCTCAGGCGCGGGAGGGCTCGCGCTACGGGTTCGCGCTGGACGGCGGGCCGGTGCTGCCCGACCCGCGCTCGCGGCGCCAGCCGGACGGCCCGGACGGGCTGAGCGCGGTCGTCGACCTCGGGCGGTACGGGTGGCGTGCCGCGTGGGCGGGACGCGGGCTGCCGGGCGCGGTGGTCTACGAGCTGCACGTGGGCACGTACACCCCCGAGGGCACCCTGGACGCGGCCGCCGGGCGCCTGGAGCACCTGGTGGAACTGGGCGTGACGCACGTGGAGTTGATGCCGGTGTGCCCGTTCCCGGGGCGGCACGGCTGGGGGTACGAGGGGGTGTCGCTGTGGGCGGTGCACGAGCCGTACGGCGGCCCCGAGGCGCTGCAGCGGTTCGTGGACCGGGCGCACGAGCTCGGCCTGGCGGTCGTCCTGGACGTCGTGCACAACCACTTGGGCCCGTCGGGCAACTATCTGCCGCTGTTCGGGCCGTACTTCACGGACACGCACACGACGCCGTGGGGCTCGGCCGTGAACCTGGACGCGCCCGGCTCGGACGAGGTGCGCGCGTACCTGGTGGGCAGCGCGCTGGCGTGGCTCAGGGACTACCGGCTCGACGGGCTGCGGCTGGACGCGGTGCACGCGCTGTACGACACGCGCGCGTGCCACTTCCTGGAGGAGCTGTCGGCGGCCGTGGACGGTCTCGCCGAGGAGCTGGGCCGGCCGCTGTCGCTGATCGCCGAGTCCGACCTGAACAACCCGCGGTTCATCACCCCGCGCGCGGAGCAGGGCCTCGGGCTGCACGCGCAGTGGAACGACGACTTCCACCACGCCGTGCACGCCGCGCTGACCGGCGAGTCCCAGGGCTACTACGCCGACTTCGGCCGGGACCCGTTCGCCGCGCTCGCCAAGACGCTCACCGGCGGCTACTTCCACGACGGCACCTACTCGAGCTTCCGGGGCCGCCGCCACGGCCGGCCGCTGGACCGGGCGCGGGTGGCCGGGCACCGGCTGCTGGGCTACAGCCAGACGCACGACCAGGTCGGCAACCGGGCGCAGGGGGACCGGCTCGCGGCCCTCCTCTCCCCCGGTCTGCTGGCCTGCGCGGCCACGCTGACGCTGACCGCGCCGTTCACCCCGATGCTGTTCATGGGCGAGGAGTGGGCGGCCGGCACGCCCTGGCAGTTCTTCACCGACCACACCGACCCGGAGCTGGCCGAGGCGGTACGACGGGGCAGGCGGCGGGAGTTCGCGGAGCACGGCTGGGCCGAGGAGGACGTACCGGACCCGCAGGACCCGGCGACCCGGGAGCGGTCCTGCCTGGACTGGTCGGAGCCGGAACGCGAGCCGCACGCGCGCGTGCTGGACTGGTACCGGCGGCTGATCGCGCTGCGCCGGGAGCAGCCGGACCTCACCGACCCGGACCTCGCCGACACGAAGGTGGCCTACGACGAGGAGGCCCGCTGGCTGGCGTTCCGGCGCGGGGACGTACGGGTGGCGGTGAACCTCGGCAAGGAGCCGGCCGCGATCCCACTGGGCACCGGCGAGGTGGAGGTCCTCGCGGCCTGGGACCCGGTGCGGTCCCCGGGCCCGGACGGGCTGCTGCAGGTGCCCGGGGAGTCGTGCGTGGTGCTGGTGCAGCCGTGAGCCGCGCCGGGCGGCCCTGAGCCCCGCTGCTACGGCGCCTGCCGGGCCCCCTGGCCGCCCGGCTCCCCCTCGCCGTCCTTGAACTCGGTCACCCGCTCCAGCAGGATCGGCTCCCAAGTGCGCCGCAACCGGCTGCGCAGCAGGGTCAGGGAGCCGCGGGCCCGGCCCTCGACGTGGTCCGTGAGGCGGATGACGGTGTCGCAGCGGGCCAGCCACAGGCCGCGCAGGCAGGGGCGGGCGCCGTAGCCGGCGAGGGTGGCGGCGCGCACGGCCGCCGGGGAGCCGACGGCGACGGCGAGCCCGGCGATGTCCTCGGCGGGGTCGCCGACGGCCGCCTCGGTCCAGTCCAGGACGCCGCGGACCCGCCCGTCGGCGCTGACCACCACGTGCTCGCCGGTGAGCCCGTGGTGGGTGAGGACGGCGGTGGCGGACTGCGCGGCGAGCTGGGCCGCGCCGGGCGGGGTGAGCTGGCGCAGCCGGGTGGCGTCGAACTCGTCGGCGGCGGAGAGCCGTTCGGCGGCGTGCACGGCCATGCGGCGCAGCGCTTCCAGGGAGCGCGGTGCGGTGCGCGGCACGCCGAGCGTCTCGGCCTGCCGGACGGGGACCGCGCGCAGCCCGCCGAGCAGTCCGGCGAGGTCGGCCTCGCCGACGGCGGAGACGTCGTGTGCGTCGGCCGTGCCGCCGGGCACCCTGGTGTCCAGGGTGTAGGCGAGGCCGGGTGCCCAGTCGCCGTGCGCGACGCTGGTGGGCACGGCGACGCCCACGTGCGGGCGGACCAGGTCGCGCAGGCGCAGTTCCCGGCGGCGGCGGACGGAGGCGTCGCGGTCGGGGGCGAGGCGCAGCACGTGGCGGGTGCCGACCCACCAGGTGTACTCGTGCCCCTCCCGGACGGGCCGGACGTCGGGTCCGGCGGTGCCGCCGGTGCCCTCGTCGAACAGCGAACGGACCAGTCTGCGCACGGTGTCCGCGGTGGGTGTCGGTGCCTGGGTCATGGGTCGCGCCGTAGCCGTTCCGGGATGTCGGGGTGGTCGGAGTGGGTGCCTTCCGAATCTTTCAGCCCACTATGACCATCTCACGGGTGGTGTTGTTGAGACGGCGTCCGCCGTCCCGCGTCACCGTGACGATGTCCTCGATGCGCACTCCGAAGCGGCCGGGCAGGTAGATGCCGGGCTCCACGGAGAAGCACATGCCGGGGACGAGGGGCTGTTCCTCGCCCTCGATCATGTACGGCGGCTCGTGCGTGGTGACGCCGATGCCGTGCCCGGTGCGGTGGATGAAGTACGGGCCGTATCCGGCGTCGGCGATGACCGCGCGGGCGGCCCGGTCGACCTCCTGGCAGGCGGCGCCGGGCCGGACGGCCCGGAAGCCGGCCTCCTGGGCGGCGCGCACGACGTCGTGGACGCGGCGCTCCTCGTCGGTCGGCTCGCCGACGTGGACGGTGCGGGTGGTGTCGGAGCCGTAGCCGTCCTTGAGGCCGCCGAAGTCGAGGACGACCATGTCGCCGTCCTGGATGACGCGGTCGCCGACCTCGTGGTGCGGGTTGGCTCCGTTGGGTCCGGAGCCGACGATGGTGAAGTCGACCTGGGAGTGGCCGAAGCGGCGCAGCAGCGCGGCGAGGTCGTGGCCGACGTCGGACTCGCGGCGGCCGGCGAAGGGCACCGTGCGGATCTCCTCGAACGCCTGGTCGGCGGCGGCGCCCGCGGCGGCCAGGAGGTCGAGTTCGGCCGCGTCCTTGACGGCGCGCAGCATCGGCAGGGCGTCGGTGAGGGACGCGTAGGAGGTGCCGGGCAGGGTCCGCTGGAGGCCCAGCAGGTGCATCGCCCAGGCGTTGTCGCTGACGCCGAAGCGGCCGCGGGCGTCCAGGAGGCCGGCGGTGACGGCGTAGGGGTCCTGGCCGTCGGTCCAGTCGCGCAGGGTCAGCGCGGGCGCGCCGGCCGCCTGCCCGGCGTCCGGGGCCTCCAGGGTGGGCACGACGAGGACGGGGTCCCGGCCGGGGGCCAGCACCAGCAGGGTGAGCCGTTCGGTGACCGCGGTCGGCGCGTAGCCGGTCAGCCAGACCAGGTCGGGGCCGGGGGCGACGAGCAGTCCCGCGAGACCGGCGTCGGCGGCCGAGCGCGCGGCGCGCTCCATACGGGCGCCGTAGTCGTCGGCGGTGAAGGGCGCGGGCGTGGTGCCGGTCATCCGGGCCTCCGAAACGCGGGTCTGGGTGGCGGGTCGAAGCGGTCTCGGGCAGCATCCTGCCCGTCCGGCCGGGGCGACGCGACCCGATCGCACGGTCCCGCGGCCCCGGCCCACGCGGCCGGCCTCGGCACGGCCCCGCCCTCACGTCCCTCGCGCGGCCTTCGTGGAGCGACCGGTGGACATCGGGAGACGGGGACGGCGGCGCGCGGTCCCAGGGCCGGAGGGGACGGTGCTCCGGCCGCTCACCGGCGACGGCGCCCGCCCCGGCGGCCCGCGGAGACGTCCCGTCCGCCGCGGGCCGCCGGTCCGGGGCCACGGACCTCGTCAGGTCACCACCCCCGGAACCACCGTCAACTGCTGGTAGCCGCCGCCGCGGTGGCGGACGGTGAGGGTGACCTGGGTGCCGGGGCGGGCGTGGGCGACGGCGCGGGCGAGGCCGGCGGCCGTGTCGACGCGGACGGTGCCGAACCGCAGCAGGACGTCGCCCCGGACGAGTCCGGCCGTGTAGCCGGGGCCGGGCACGTGCACCCCCACGACCAGTGCGCCCGCCTGCTCGGCGTCGACGGCCTCCACGCCCAGGGTCGGGCCGGTCCGGACCTCGGCGGGGCGCGGCGCGGCGGCGCCGGGTCCGGCCGAGGGGCCCGCGGGCGGGGCCTGGCGTCGTGGCTCGGCCGGCCTGGTGGTGCCGATCACGGTGGTGCCGACGGTGCCGAGTCCGACCCCGCAGAGCACCAGCGCGGTGCCGATGACCGTTCCCAGCAGCAGGTTCCTGATCCGCCGGCCGCGCCGGCGCGCGGCGTGCGGCCGCCGGGCGCCGCCGACGGCGCGCTCCAGCGCGTCGTGACCGGGTCCGGCGGGGTCGTGACCGGGCCCGGCGGGGTCGTTCTCCCGTCGCTCCTGGCCGGGCATCGGCTTGGGACGCAACGCAGTGTGTTCCATGGTTCGCTCGCCTCCGCTGATGCTCTACCCGGGCCGCCGGGCCGCGACGAGACACGAACGAGTGAGACTGGCCGGAGGGTGGCGGAGGGTAGCCATCGCAGGACCCGCGTGCGCCGCCGGGTACGGGTACGGCCCGCGCCCGCACCCGGTGGTACGGGTGGGGCGCGGGCCGGGGCCGGGCGGGCGGCGCGGGTGGGCGTCAGCCGGCCAGGCGTACCGGGGCCGGCGGCCGGTCGGGCAGGAAGGTGTGGGTGCGCCGCCCGAGCCACTCCGCCTTGTAACGGTCGACGTGGCGGTGCCAGTTGAGGATGCCGGCCAGCCAGTTCTGCAGGTCGAGGACGTAGCCGGCCATGGCCGCGCGGGCTTCCTCGGACAGCCGGAAGTCGTCGTAGAGGACGGGCAGTTCGTGCGCGATCACGTGCTCGAACTGTGCCATCCGCTGGGTCATCAGGTCGTGGACGACGCCGAGCGCGGCCGGGTAGTCCACGCCGAAGAAGTTCTGCACGACGAGGACGGCGTTGTGGATCTCGCCCTCGTACTCGATCTCCTTCTGGTACGAGAAGACGTCGTTGAGCAGGCAGGCGTAGTCGATCGCGGCGTTCTCCAGGGAGCGCACCGGACCGCTGCGGTAGACCTCCGGCGGGATCGCCGGGCCGTGGCCCGTGCGGCACATGCTCAGGGTGAGGTCGGAGCCGAAGGTGGAGCGGCGCATCTCCAGGTAGTCGACCGGGTCGGGGACGCGGTTCTGGAGCTGGTTGGACAGCTCCCACACCCAGCTCTCGGTCATCGTGTCCACGGCGGCCTTCAGGGTGCGCCGCTGGTCGGGGGGCATGCCGGCCGTGGTGCGCGTCCAGAGGTCGACGAGCGCGCGCTCCATGGCGTCGGCGGGGACGACGGCCGGCTCGCCGTCGACGCCCATGCACGCGGAGAGCCGCGCGGTGGTCAGGCGGGCGGCGGCCAGGTCCCGGCGGTGGCCGTAGACCAGGGGGTAGTAGTCGTCGCCGTAGGTGCCCCAGGCGAGCCACTGGGCGCTCAGGTCGAGGGCCTCCGGCCCGGCGTCGGGGTCGAGGCCGGCGGAGCAGAGCGCGAGGTCGTAGGCGGCGAGCTTCTCCTCGTCCCAGACGCCCTCGTGGAGGATGCCCATGCGGTGCGACCACGTGACCAGGTTGCCGCGGGCGCGGTCGAGGTGCGGGCTCAGTTCCAGCGGGAACGGCATGCGGAAGTCGGGCAGCCGGGACGGTCCGACCCGCTGGAACGGCAGGTGCGCGTACGCACGCAGGCGTTCGGCGGCGGCCGAGGCGAGCAGGGCGCCCACGTCGGCGGCCGAGGTGCCGGGGCCGCTCGGCAGCTGCCAGGGGGAGCCGGTGCGGGCGCCCTGGTTCATGTAGCGGCTGGAGCGCAGGTGCCATTCGTGGCCGCCGGACTGCCAGTCCTGGAGTCCCTTGGTGTAGGCGGCCACCGCGGCGGCCTCGTCGGGCCGCAGCCCCTTCTCCAGGGCGACGGCGGGCACTTCGGTGAGCGCGGTGTGCTCGAACTGGTGCAGCCGCGAGGTGAGGATGTCGTTGACGGTCTCGGCGGCCTCCTGGGTGGTGCAGCCGAAGAAGGTCTCCAGCACCAGCACGCCGTTGCTGTTCTCGCCCTCGTCCTCGACCTCCCGCTGGTAGGAGAAGAGGTCGTTGCGCAGGTGGACGGCGTCGGCGAAGGTCTCCATGAGCACCCTCAGCGGCCGGGTCCCGGCCACGGCGGCGGGCACCTCCGCGGTCGCGTACTCGACGAGGCCGGCCGACCAGGGGGCGCCGCCGACCTTGCGGCGCATCTCGATGTACTCGACCGGGTTGGCGATCCGGCCCTCGTTGATGTTGGACAGCTCCCACAGCGACTCGTTGAGCAGGTGCTCGGTGGCGACGGCGAAGCGCCGGCGCCAGTCGACGGACATCGCGGGCACCGTGCGCGCCCACAGGTCCTTCAGGCCCGCCTCGACCGGGTTCTCCGGCTCCGGCACGGGGGCCGCCGGGTCCAGCGGCATGAACAGCGGCAGGCGGTCCAGGTGCGCCTTGCCGGCGGCGCGGTCCTGGGTGCGTTTGTACATGTCCAGGAAGTGGTCGTCGAAGAAGAACACCCACACGTACCAGTCGGTGATCAGCGACAGGGCCGGTCCGTCGCAGTCGGGGTGGGTGTAGGCGCACAGGAGCCCGTAGTCGTGCGCCTCCAGGTCCGCCTGCTCCCAGATCCCGGACCCCTCCAGCATGCCCGTCTCGCGCGCCCACGCCGTCGAGTGGGCACGCGCCTCGTCCAGGTGCGGGTTGAGCCGCGCGGGGTACGGCATGTAGAAGTGCGGGAGTTCGAACGGCTGCGTCATGGCGGGGCCCTACCCGGGGCGGAAAGCGGCCATCCGCCGCCGGACGCGTGACCACACCATCGCGTGAACCGTCACCGGAACGGGCGACTCGGCTGCCGGTGTGTGGCTTCGCGGGTCGCTCCCCGGCCCCCTACGGGCCCGGGTTGACCTGGATCAGCGCGTGCGTCCCGCCGGTGCGCCAGCGCTGCCCCTCCGCCGCGACCAGCGCCGCCTCGGTGGCCGCGGTCAGGCCGGTGACGACGTCGGACTTCAGCGTGCGCAGGGCGGCGACCGGGCCGGGGAAGTGGGCCGTGGCGTCCCGGAAGGAGGCGGTGGGCGGCCGCAGCCGGTCGCCCACCAGCCGGCGGTAGTTGAGGTCGCCCTTGACGACGGTCAGCGTGGCCGCGGCGAACTCGGCGCGCAGGTCGCCGGGCTGGTCGGCGTACGGCAGCGGGGCGCAGGAGAACGGGTGGGCGCGCAGTGTCAGCCGTCCGTCCGCCATGGCCGACCACAGCACGCGCCCGTAGCCGGCGGCCGCGCCCGGCGCCGCGGTGAGGCGGCGCAGGGCGTCGACCACGTCGGCGGTCGTGGCGTCGGAGACGTAGTACGGGTACGGCTTGACGTGCAGCACCGCCCGGCCGATCCGTCCCGCTTCCAGGAGGTGGGCGATCAGCAGCAGGTCGGGCACGAGTTCGCGGCCCGCGTTGTCCGCCACCAGGACCAGGGTGCCGGTGGCGGACGGCGGCAGCAGCGACCACAGCGTCCCGGTGTCGTCGGCGACCAGCGCGGGGACGGGCCGCGCGGCCTCGGCGCCGGCCGCGGAGAGCCGGAAGCCGAGGTCGGCGCGGTTGCCCCAGAGCGAGCCGTGCAGCAGGGCGCGGGCCCGCTCCGGCTCCGGGCGGTCCCGGAGCGCGTCGAGCGCGGCGAGCTCCTCGTCGGTCTCGGGCGCGTCGAGTTCCGCCCGCTTGGACGGGCGGAACGGGTCGATGCCCTGCCAGGGGCCGGGGGTGAAGTAGCCGACGGCTTCCAGCAGCCGGCGGTAGAAGTAGCTCTCGGACCACAGCCACGGCACGTCGAACCAGGAGCGTCCGGCGTACTCGTCCAGCCCCCAGGCACGCCACCGGCCGAGGTCGTCCGCGTCCTCGGGCAGCGGTTCGATCACGCCTTGCGTGCAGCTCTCCAGCAGCTCGTCCAGCGCGCGGTGCTGACCGGGCCCGTACGGGAGCGCCTCCCGGACCTGCCGGATGATCGCGGGGTGCCGCTCGGCCAGCACGCTGTGCGGGAACGAGCCGGGTACGTCGCCGAGGATCACGGGTGCGGCGGGGGTGTCGGGCATGCCCGTCACCGTACCGCGCGGCTCAGCCGGCTCTGATCTCCCGCTCCAGCTGGGTGGCGAGGGTCAGGTAGCGGGGCCGGCGGTGCACCGGCACCAGGCCGCGCACCATGAGGTGCCACATCTCGGCGACCCTGCGGGGCAGCCGGCCGACCGGTTCCAGGGAGCGGCCGGCGACCCGGGTGCCGACGAAGAAGCAGACGAGGGAGTGCGCGACGGCGACGACGTCCGTCTCGGCGTGCACGTCGGCCTCCCTGACGGCACCGCTGAACTTGCGGGTGGCGAATTCCAGCCACTCGGTGAACGGATGCCTCAGCGGCGGCCGTACGGCCACGTCGGCGGTCGCGAGCCGGAGTCCGGCGCGCGGCACCGGGTCGTCCACCGCTATCCGGGCGACGGCGAACGTGGCGCGCATCAGGGACTCCAGTGAGGAGTAGCCCCGGCCCTCGACGTCGTTCACCACCTGGTGCGCGGCCTTGGCCTGGAGTTCCAGGATGGCGTGGGCCAGGTCCTCCTTGGCGGCGAAGTGGAAGTACAGCGCACCCTTGGTGACCTTCGCATGGCCGACGATGTCACTCAGGCTCGTGCATTCGTAGCCCCGGCGGTCGAACAGGTCGGCGGCGGCCGTGATGATCGTCGCCCGGGTCTGCTCGGCCCGTAACTGCCTCGCCATCGACTGATCCCTCCTAGCGGCACTACCGAACGGGACACGCGGTTTGTTTTGACTCCGTGCATACGATAACTCACTTAGCGGCAACGGGAGTCGGGTGGGTGGCATTCAGTTTTCCGTACCTGCCCCCGTCGGCTCGCCGCACCCGGTCCCGGGCTTCACGTTGTGCAAACGGATCACGTCAGAAGGTGCTTCTCCAAGGGCTTCTGCATGTTTTCGGAAGCCAATCGACCCTGACTGCCGTTGCGTTGAAGTTCCTCCGGCGAGCGGTCCGGTCCGCTCCGTACTGCACCCGCGGAAGGCTCCGGGACGACTGCGTCCCGCTTCGGGAAAACAGCCGCTGCGGTCGGTGTCCGGGGGCCGCCCGGGAGTGGATGAACGCGGCGGACGGGTGGCTCGTACTGGAGGGGGCAGATCCCGTTCCCGCGTGCCGAGGAGAGACCCCGGATGACTCGGACGACCGCCCGCCTCGGCGTCGCGGCGGCCGCCGCGGCGGCTCCGCTCCTGCTCCTGTCGTGGGCGGCGGGGTCCGCCCAGGCGCACGGCGCCCCCACGGACCCGGTCAGCCGGGTGTACGCCTGCTCGCCCCAGGGCGGTGCCGCTAACCGGTCGGCGGCCTGCGGGGCGGCGGTGTCCGCCAACGGCGCCCCCTTCACGGCCTGGGACGACCTGCGGGTGTCGGGCGTGGCGGGCCGGGACCGGCAGGTGATCCCCGACGGCAGGCTGTGCAGCGGGAACCTCCCCGCCTACCGGGGCCTCGACCTGGCCCGGCGGGACTGGCCGGCGACCCGGCTGACCCCGGGCGGCCGGCTGACGATGACGTACGCCTCGACGATCCCGCACGCGGGCACGTTCCGGCTGTACCTCACCAGGCCCGGGTACGACCCGGCGAAGCCGCTCACCTGGTCGGACCTGCCCGCGCGCCCCTTCGCGGAGGTCAAGGACCCGCCGCTGGCGAACGGCGCGTACCGCATCCGGGCGACGCTGCCGAAGGACCGGACGGGCCGCCAGGTGCTGTACACGATCTGGCGGAACAGCAGCACGCCGGACACCTACTACTCGTGCTCCGACGTGGTGTTCACCGCCGCGGGCGCGGCGCGGGGCACACGGACGGCGACCGCTTCCTCCGGCGCTCCGGCGCCCGTGCCGTCGCCGAAGGGGAGCCCGGCCCCGGCACGGCACGACGCGGGCCGCTCCGGCGACAGCACGCCGGTGGCCGAGGCGACCCGCTCGGACTCGGGCCCGCCGGCGACCCTGCTGGCGGGCGGCGCCGCCGCGGTGCTGGTGCTCACCGGGGGCGCCGCCCTGGTCCTGCGTCTGCGTTCACGCTGAACGCCGACTCGGTCTCGCCACGCGCTAGTTGACGAAGACCGGGGCGCCCCCGTCGGTGACCGGCGCGTACTTGGCGGTGAAGTAGCCGTTGGCGAAGCACAGCGACGAACCGGACACCTTGGTGAACTGCTGGCTGGTGAAGCTGATGCTGTTGTCGGCGTTGCCGGCCTTGCCGGTGAGACTCGGCGCCCGGTAGACGCACGTGACGCTGCCCAGCAGGGTGCGCAGCTTGACCGTGGTCTGGACGGTGGAGCCGGCGGCCGGCGAGACGGTGAGGGTGCCGTCGGAGGCGACCGACGCGGTGTACGGCAGGTTGTCGACCGTGATGCTGCTGACGCCGAGCACGCCGACGACGTTGCTGGTGCAGCTGCTGGGGTCGAAGCTGTGCCCGGTCACCGACTCGGACGCCGCGCCCGGGGCCGCCGGGTTGCCGGTGACCGTGGCGGTGAACTGGGAGGACGTGCAGCTGACCCCGCTGGTGCCGGTCGCGCTGGAGTAGAGCGTGGCGGTGGTGCCGCCGGCCAGCGGCGCGGTCAGGGTGTCGCCGACCGCGACGGCAGTACCGCCGACGCCGCCCGTGGTCAGGACCGCGCTGCCGTCCGCGGAGGCGGGGACGGCGGCGGCGACGGTGAGGGCGGTGACGGTTCCGGCGAGGGCGAGGAGGGATCGCGTACGCATGGGGGTGCCTCTTCCTGGAGTGGGGGGACCCCTTGTGCTGGGACGAGGGGTCGTGGGAGTGGGGCTGCGTGGAGCGGGGTTCGCCCGGCCGGGTGGGCCGGGAAGGGGGCGCAGCCGTCGCCGGTCCGTGACGCCTTCTCCGTACGTGGCGGACCGGCGGCGGCCGGGCCGGGCATCGGCCGAAGGCCTCGGGGGAAGGCCTCCGGCCGGGCCGGACAGGGGGCGGCCCGGGCACGGGCCGGGGGGAAGCGACCGTGCGGCGCCGCGGAGCGAGCGGTTGCTGAAGCCAGGGCCGGGACAGCGGCCGGCGCCGCTCGGCGGATCCGGCGCCACGGATCCGGGGTGAACCAGGGAGAGTTGTAGACCTGACGGACCATCAACGTCAAGGTGCAAGAGCCTAGTTGACGCCTCCCGGTGCGGGCCGGGTTACCCCTTTCCCGCTGGGTGCGCAGGGGTCGAGCGCCGCCGACACGGTTTTTTCACAACTCCCTTGACCCTTCAATGTAACCGGCGGTAACTTCCTCGCAGGCTACTGCCGCGTAACGAGAAAGCCCTTGCGTCCGCCGGGAGTGCGAGGAGCGTGCGCGACAGCCGCTGTCCGCGCCAGGACGACCGCGCCACTGAAGCCCACACCCGCATTTGACCTATGCCCCATGGGAGCAGACATGGCCATGTCCCCGGACCCCTCGTCCGACGGCAACACCCCCGAGAACCCGGGAAGCGCTTCACCCGACGCCTCAGCCGTGCCCGGCGCTTCCGGCGGCGACAGACGGGGACGGGTGCGGCTGCGCCGGGCCGCGGTCATGGCGGTGCCGGCCACCCTGGTCGCCGCGGGTCTCGCGGTGCTCACCGCGCAGGGCGCGCTGGGTGTGCAGTTCGCCATCTCCGGCATGCCGTTCACGGTCACGGCGACGGAACTCGACGGGACGGGGTTCGAGCAGTTCGGCGGGCTCGACAACATGGCGGACGGCAGCCCCAACGCCGGTGACACCGGCGGCCAGGAGCTCGTCGTCACCTCCGCCATCAAGAACGCCACGCTCACCAAGCTGTGCCAGAGCGTCGACCTCGGCGGCACCAACCTGCTCATCACCGCCGGCCGTGGCGAGCACAAGGTGGAGGCGACCGACCTGACCACCGACTCCAAGGACCTGTCGGGTGACGCGTCCTTCGACAACATCGAGATCGGCAACGACGCCAGCACCCTGACCAAGGCGGGCGTGCAGGGCCCGATCGGCGTGTTCAGCCAGCAGGCCGACACGGTGCACATCGCCAACCTGCGCCAGACCAACTACGCGACCACGGCAGGCGTGTTCAAGCTCCCGGGACTCAAGCTGCGCTTCAGCGACAAGGCCTGCTGAACCGATGCGGGAGCACCCACGCCAGGGTCCGAGAGCCGCCTTCCGCGGATGGCGGGCCCACCGGCCGTTCTGGGGCGGGCTGCTGCTGACCCTCGGCGGCGGCGAGATCCTGCTCACCGAGAAGGCCTCGCTGAAGGTCGTGATGCACATCGGAATGCAGGGCCTGGCCGGATACCTGCTGCCCGCGCTCATGCTGATCCTGGGCCTGCTGATCCTCTTCAACCCCGGCCAGCGCCTGTTCTACTCCCTCACCGGCATCCTGGTGTCCCTCGGTACCTGGCTCACCTCCAACCTGGGCGGCTTCTTCGTCGGCCTGCTCCTGGGCGCCGTCGGCAGCTGCCTCGCCTTCGGCTGGCTCCCCGACCAGGAGCCCCGGGTGAGCCGGCGCCGGCGCCGCAAGGAGGCCCGGGCGGCGCGGAACCCGGCGCAGGGCGCGGGGGAACCGGCCTGAGCGCCACGACGCGGGTGCCCCCGGCTTCCCGGGGGCACCCGCGTCGTGGGTCGATACGGCCCGTCGTCGAGGACGCGGCCGTCAGGCGACGCCGGCGGACTTCAGCCAGGCCCGGGCGACGTCCAGCGGGTCCTTGTGCTGGGTCTGCACCTGGGTGTCCAGGTCCCGCAGCGTCGCCGTGTCGAGCTTGGCGGACACGGCGTCGAGCGCGTCGGCGCCCTTCTGGGGCAGGGAGCCCTTGTGGACGAGGGGCTGGACGTTCTGGAAGCCGAAGAGGTTCTTCGGGTCCTGCAGGACGACGAACCCCTCCTTGGAGATGGTCGCGTCCGTGGTGAAGATGTCACCCGCCTGCACGGCGTTCTTCTTCAGCGCGGCCTGGGTGAGCGGGCCGCCCGCGTCCAGCGCCTTGAAGGACTTGAACTGCAGCCCGTAGACGGACTTCAGGCCGACCAGGCCCTGCTGCCGGGTCTGGAACTCCGGCGCGCCACCGATGGCCATGTCCTTCGCGACGTCCTTGAGGTCGGCGATGGAGGACTTCCCGGTGAGGTGGTACTTCTGCGCCGTCACCGCGTTGAGCGTCACGGAGTCCTTGTCCTGCGCGGGCGACGGCTTCAGCAGGGTCAGCTTGGAGTCCAGCTTGCCCTCGATGGCCGAGGTCGTCGCCTCGACGGTCTTCGGGGCCGCCTTCGGGTCCAGGTAGGCCAGCAGGGCGCCGTTGTACTCGGGCAGCACCGAGACCGAGCCGTTCTTCAGCAGACCGTAGGTGGTCTCCCGGCTGCCGATGTTCAGCTTGTAGGTGACCTTGAGGCCCTTCGCCTTGAGGGCCTCGCCGTAGATGTCCGCGAGCAGGATGCTCTCGGCGAAGTTGTTGGATCCGACGACCACGCTGTCGCCGCTCGCCGACTTGTCCGTCAGGGGGTTGTCTGCCTTGCCGCCGGAGGAGCCGCAGCCCGCCAGCAGGGCCGTCGCCGCCGCGAAGGCGACCACCGCCGCGCCTCGGTTCCTCCGGATGGACCTGCTGATGCGCTTGGTGGAATTCACCCACTGATCCAATCCAGCCAGTTTCCTTCGGTCAAGTGCCACCGGATCACCAATCGCCCGGGGCCGGCCGGGCGTCGGTCCTCAGTGGCTCCTGCGCACCCCCGGCGAGACGGCGATCCGGGCCACCGCCCAGAACACCGCGAGGGTCGCCAGGGCCAGCCCGACGACCAGGGTGGCGCCGCCGACGACCTTCTCGTAGTCCTTCTGGGCGAGGCCGTCGATGATGTACCGGCCGAGACCGCCGAAGCTGACGTAGGCGGCGATGGTCGCCGTGGAGACGACCTGCACGGCCGCCGTGCGCAGGCCGCTGAGCACCAGCGGCAGCGCCACCGGGAGTTCGACCTGGAGCAGGATCCGGGTCTCGGACATCCCCATCCCGCGGGCGGCGTCGACCGGCGGCGGGTCGACGGAGCGGACGGCCTCGTAGGCGGTGACCAGGACCGGCGGTACGGCGAGGGCGACCAGCGGGATCATCACCGGCACCAGCCCGAACCCGAGCCAGGTGAACATCAGCACCAGCAGGCCGAAGGTGGGCAGCGCGCGGGCGGCCGTGGCGACGAGCGCGAGGGTGTTGCCGCCGCGCCGGTGGTGGCCGGTGAGCAGGCCGACGGGCAGCCCGATCGCGGCCGCGATCGCGAGGGCCTCCGCGGAGTACAGCAGATGCTGGACGACGCGGTGCGGGATGCCGTCCTCGCCGTGCCAGTGCGCGCTGTCGCCGAAGAAGGCCCGCGCGAAGTCGATTACGGTCACCGGGAGGCCCCCTTCCGCGGCATCCAGGGGGTCAGCAGGGTGCGGACGAGGACCAGCAGCGCGTCCACGAGGATGCCCAGCGCCGCGGTGGTCACCACGGAGTTCACGGCCAGTTCGGGCCGGTGGTAGATCTGGGCGTCGTTGAGGAGGTTGCCGAGCGCGCCCTGGTTGCCGATCAGCATGCCGATGCTGACCAGGGAGATGCTCGACACCGCGGCCACCCGCAGGCCCGCGATGATCGCGGGTACGGCGATGGGCAACTGCACCTGGAGATAGCGCCGTACCGGTCCCAGGCCCATGGCGGTCGCGGCGGCGAGGGTCTCCGGCGGCACCGAGCGGACGCCGTCCACGATCGCGGGGACCAGCACCACCAGGCTGTACACCGCCAGCGGGATCATCACCGTGCTCTCGGTCATGCCGGTGTAGTCGATGAGCAGGACGAAGAAGGCCAGCGACGGGACGGCGTAGAGCACGGTGGTCACGCCGAACACCGGCGCGTAGAACCAGCGGAACCGCACGCACAGCTGGGCCACCGGCAGCGAGAGGACCAGCCCGGCCAGCACCGGCAGCAGCGCCTCGCGCAGGTGCAGGCCGACCAGGCCGAGCCAGCTGTGCTGGAGGTCGCTCGGAATGTCGAAGAAGCCGGTCACCGGGCGGCCCCGGCGTCGGCCGCGTCGCCGGCCGCACCATCGGCGAGGCGGCTGTGGGCGGCGCGGATCGCCTCGCCGATGACCTGCTGGGAGACGACTCCGACCGTGCGCCCCTCGCCGTCCACGGCCACGGCCCAGCCGGTCGGCGAGAGCACCGACCCGTCGAGCGCGGTGCGCAGCGAGTCACTGCCGGGCACGAACGGCCGCCCGTACGGCAGCAGGTGCTCCCGCTCGACGGCGCCGGCGGTGAGCCGGCCGGGCTCGCCCCAGCCGAGCGGCCTGCCGTCGGCGTCGGTGACGAGGAGGTAGGGGGCGCCGTCGTGGGAGCCGAGCCGCGCGGCGTCCGCGTCGATCGGGACCACGGGGCCGGTCTCCAGCGCCAGTCCGGCGGAGGGGAAGAAGGACAGCCGGCGGATGCCGCGGTCCGCGCCGAGGAAGTCCTCCACGAAGGCGTCGGCGGGTGCGCTGAGCAGCTCGGCCGGCGGCGCGAACTGGGCGAGCCGGCCGCCGGTGCGCAGCACCGCGACCATGGTGCCGAGCTTGACGGCCTCGTCGATGTCGTGCGTGACGAAGACGATCGTCTTGCCCAGCTCGTCCTGGATGCGCAGCAGTTCGTCCTGGAGCCCCTTGCGCACCACCGGGTCGACGGCGGAGAACGGCTCGTCCATCAGCAGCACCGGCGGGTCGGCGGCGAGCGCCCGGGCCACGCCGACGCGCTGCTGCTGGCCGCCGGAGAGCTGGTAGGGGTACCGCTTGCCGAGCGAGGCGTCGAGCCCCACCCGCTCCATCAGTTCCGCGGCCCGCGCCCGCGCCTTCCGCCGGCCCCAGCCCAGCAGCCGGGGCACGGTGGCGATGTTGTCGAGGATGGTGCGGTGCTGGAAGAGACCGGCGTTCTGGATGACGTAACCCATCGAGCGGCGCAGGGTGTTGACCGGGCGCTGCCGGATGTCCTCGCCGTCCAGGAGGATGCGGCCCTCGGTGGGCTCCACCATCCGGTTGACCATGCGCAGGGTCGTCGTCTTGCCGCACCCCGACGGGCCGACGAGCACGGTGATCGCACCGTCCGGGATCTCCAGCGACAGCCCGTCGACGGCCACCGTGCCGTCCGGGTACCGCTTCGTGACTGACTCGATCCTTATCAAAACGCCGCGTTTCCTTCGGTTGGGCGGAGCCTGGCCGTTGCCGGAGAGTCTAGACGGCGGGGGTTTCAGCAGCTCGGAAGCCCGCGCGCGCCCGGCGTTCATGCCCCGGGCAGGTCGTCGGCGCGCAGCATCAGCAACTCCTGGTGGCCCGGGCGCTCGACCGTCGCGAGCCGCTCGGCCAGCCGCTCCACCATGCCCTCGAACAGGGTGCGCGCGTCACGCCCGTTGGCCTCCCGCTCGGCGCGGAACCGGGCCAGCAGCAGCTCGTCCATCCCCGTGTCCAGTTCGAAGCCGTGCCGCGCGGCCAGGTGCCGCACGATCCGCACGAGTTCCTCCGGGCCGTAGGGCCGGAAGGTCACGGTGCGGGAGAAGCGGGAGGCGAGGCCGGGGTTGGCGGTGAGGAACTCCGCCATCTCCGCCGGGTAGCCGGCCGCGATGACCACCACGTCGTCGCGGTGGTCCTCCATCAGCTTGGTCAGCTCGTCGATGGCCTCCTGGCCGAAGTCGTGGCCCACGCCGAAGCGGCGGGAGAGGCTGTAGGCCTCGTCGATGAACAGGACGCCGCCGCGCGCGCGGTCGAAGGCCTCGCGGGTCTTCAGCGCGGTGGAGCCGAGGTACTGGCCGACCAGGTCGCTGCGGTGCACCTCGACCAGCCGGCCGTCGGTGAGGATGCCGAGGCCGGCGAGGATACGGCCGTACAGCCGGGCCACGGTGGTCTTGCCGGTGCCCGGCGGGCCGGAGAAGACCAGGTGGCGGCCGCCGGGCGGCTCGGGCAGCCCGGCCTCGCGGCGCAGCCGGGCCAGCCGCAGCAGGTCGGTCTGGCTGCGCACCTGCCGTTTGGCCTCGGACAGGCCGATCAGGGCGTCGAGTTCGGCCTGGGGGTTCCCGGCGCCGGACGGGGGCGCGGCCGGGGTGGCGTCGGTGGTCACGGCGATGCGGCTCACGGTGCCCTCGCCGGTGACGGCCTCGCCGTGGCTGCCGGTGATCCGGCTGTCGCGGATCCGGCCGCGGGCGCCGCCGTCGGTGCGCAGGCCGTCGCCGCCGCTGCCGGTGAGGGCGCTGCCGGCGAGGTCGAAGTGGCTGCTGTCCGCGGCGAGCAGGCCGTGCGCCCCGGCGCCGGTCACGGTGAGGTCCTCGGCGTTCAGGGCGGCGCTGTCCACGAGGTGGACGCCGTGCCGCCCGGACCGCTCGACGGTGCACCGGTGCACGGTCAGGTCGGCGGTGTCGCGGACGAACAGGCCGTCGCCGAGGGTGCCCTCGACGCGCACGTCCCGGGCGGTGAGCCGCGCGGAGCCGGTGAGGACGAGTCCGCTGTCGCCCAGCTCGCGCAGGACCGCTCCGCCGACCTCGCCGGCCGAGCCGGTGTCGGAGCCGTACACCCCGTACCGGCAGTTCTCGGCGCGCAGTTCGCTGATCTCGACGGTGCCGTCCTGGCACAGCCGCACCGCGGACTCGGTCAGCGCGCGGGCCTCCAGACGGACGAGCACGGCGTGGCCGTTCTCCACCACCACTCCCTTGCGGGCGCCGTCGATCCGGCAGCCGTCCAGGCGCAGCCGGCCGCGCTGGTCGACGTGCAGGGCGGCGTTGGAGGCCCGGGTGAAGGAGCACTCGCGCACCTCGCAGCGGGCCTCCTCGGTCACCCGGAGGCCGACGCCCCGGCAGCCCTCGAAGGCGCACTCGCGGAAGACGGGGTCGGCGCCGCCGGTGACGACGGCGCCGGCGTTCGCGCCGCGCACCCGGGTGCGGACGACGCTGCCGTGGCCCTGGCCGGCGAAGCCCAGCGCGGTGCCGGCGAGGTCCTCGAAGCGGCAGTCGCGCACCTCGGCGGTGCCGTGCCCGTCGGCGAGGACGCCGTGCGCGCCGGTGCCGGTGAACACGCAGCCGGTGAGGCCGGCGTGGCTGCCGGCGCCGGTGACGTGCACGCCGGCGCCTCGGGCGTCGGCGAAGGCGCAGCCGGCCAGTTCGGCCCGGGCGCCGTCGGTGACCAGCAGCGCGTCCTGCTGGGCCTCCTGGAACCGGGTGCCGTGGAACCGGGCGCGCGCGCCGCTCAGCACGGCTGTTCCGACGGCGAGTTCGCCCGCCGTCACGGTGATCTCGGCGTCCGCGCCCGCGCTGAGCGCGACCGCGCCGCCGTGCCCGGCCAGCCGGCAGTCGCGCAGCACGAGCCGTCCGGAGCCGGCCGCCACGGCCGCCTTGCCGCGGCCGACGACGGTCAGCCCGGTCAGCACGGCGCTGCCGGTCACGCTGACGGCGGTCTCGGTGGGCCGCTCCACGGTCACGGTGCCCGGCCCTCGGACGGCGCGGATCTCCACGTCGCCCTTGAGGACGAGGGGTTCGGGGTAGCGGCCCGGTTCCACCAGGACGCACACCGGGCCGTCGCCGGTGTGGGCGCCGAGCGCGGCGGCGATGGTGCGGTGCCCGCGGGTCGCCGTACGCGCCACCCGCAGCACGCGCAGCTCGCCGGCGCCGGCCGTGCGGGACGCGGGCGGCGGGGGCGGCGGGTCCGGCGGCGGGGGTACGGGGCCGAGGGCGGGACCGCTCCAGCGGTGCGCGGCCTCGCCGGCGCGGTCCGGTCCGGTGACCGGGATGCCGTACGTGCCGAGGACGTGGGCGAGTTGCTCGGGGTGGACGGACAGCCCGTGCGGCTCGCCGACCGGGCCGGCCAGCACCGGCACGACGTCCAGCGGGCCGCCGGGGACACCGCGGAAGCAGCCGTGCAGCGGTTCGGCGACCAGGGGCGGCGGGGTCGGAAGCGGCCGGGCGGTGCCGTCGGCCGCCGTCCGGGAGCCCCGGCCCGGCGCGGCGGAGGACAGGTGGGCCAGCAGGGTCCAGCGGGGGCGGCGGTCGCCGGGGCCGTCGGGCGGGGACGCGATCTCCGTGCCGGTCACCGCGGCCCTCGGCAGGACCCGCTCGTCGGCGCCGGCGCGCAACCGCAGGCCGTCCGCGTCCACGTACAGGGCGCAGGGCCGGCCGAGCAGCCGGTCGAGCGCCGCGAGCGGCGGCAGGACGACGGCGGGGGCGGCGACCGCGGCCCCCAGGTAGGGCCAGTGCAGGCCGGGGCCCGGGCCGGTCGCGCTGTACGCGGCGTAGTCCCAGCAGCACAGCAGCCAGACGGTGAAGGACAGGTGCCGGTGCCGGTGGGTGAGGCGTGCGGCGAGCGGGGAGCGCAGGCGGCCGGGGACGCGGTGCCCGGAGCCGTGCGGCGGGAGCCCGGTACGGCGCCAGCGGGGCCCGGCGTGCGCCTCGAGGGCCCGGTCGAGGGCGCCCGGGTCGGCGTCCAGCAGGCGCAGGTCCACGGTGAGGCCCTCCCAGGAGCGGTCCCAGCGGGGGCCCGGCCCGAGTCCGGGCAGGCGGTGGACGCGGCGCCGGGCCGCCGGTGCCGTCGTCCGCAGCAGCAGCTGCTCGGGGTGGCGGTGGCCGCTGCGCAGCAGGCGCCGGTCCGCGACCGGGACGACGCAGACGTGGTCGACGTCCGCCCAGGGGAGGCGCAGCCGGCGCAGCGGGCCGCGCCAGGCGACGCCCGCCGCGTCGACGACGAGGGCGGCCGGCGGCAGGGAGGTCAGCAGCAGGCGCAGGCAGAGCAGGGCCAGGACGGCCGCGCCGAGCGCGCTCTCGGCGACCACGGGTGCGGGTGCCCCGGCCGCGCGGGCGCCGTCGGCGGACAGGCAGCACACCAGCGTGCCCGCTCCCGCCCCGGCGGCGGCCCACAGCCGGGCGCGCACGGTGTGCAGGTCGCGGCGGAACGTGGCGCGGGGTGCGGGCGGGGTGCCGGGCGGTGCCGCGGGGCGTGCGGCGTCCTCCCCGTCCCCGGTGCCGAGCAGGACGTCCACCCGCGTACCCCCGTCCGCTGTCGTGTGCGCTCGGCCACGGTGCCTGCCGGGCCGATCCCGGGATCAAGCGTAGAGGATCCGACTACCATGGGTGACGTGCCGTCACTTGAGGACCATGATGAACAAGTAGCCCTGCTGTGCGGCCTGTTGCCCCGGCTGCGCCGGATGCACCGGGGCCCGGTCGGGGCGGCGAAGCGGCTCGTGATCGACCGGGCGGTGCGGGCCGCGCGGGCCGGTGAGCCGCTCGACGAGCACCTGTCCGCGCTGGGGCTGCTGCGCCCTCCCCCGCCCCCGGGGGCGGGGGATGCGCGCTCGACGACCCTGCCGCCGGCGGTCGCCGGCGCCGGACCCCGTACGGTGCCCGGTGCGTACGTCTGCCCGCGCGGGGTCTGCGCCCGGCGGGAGCCCAGGAGGGTGGACGAGGAAGTGCCGGTGTGCGAGGTGTTCGACCTGGCCCTGCGCTTCGACGCCGAGAGCTGAGCGGCCCGGCATGCTGACCGGGCTGGTCACCGACGTGGGCCGCAGGCTCGCCGAGCGCTGGGCGGCGGCGCTGGTGCTGCCGGGCCTGGTGTTCACCGCGCTGGCGGCCACCGCCCTGACGCTGGGCCAACGGCGCTGGTCGGACCTGGAGTTGCTGCGGCACCGGCTGCGGGCGCTGACCGGCGCCGGCTCCGGTTCGACGCGTACGGCGGTGCTGCTCCTCGGGGTGCTGGCCGCGTCGTTCGCCGCCGCGCTGCTGGCCGAGGCGCTGGCGGGCCCGTACGAGCGCGCTCTGCAGGGCAGTTGGCCGGGGCCGCTCGGGCGCCTGGCGGACCGGCTCACCCGGCGCCGGCAGCGCGCCTGGGAGGCCCGCGACGCCGCGTGCCGGCAGGGCGGCCCGGCGACCGGCCTGGGGGCCCTGGAGGCCGCGCGCAACGAGGTGGCGCTGGTGCGGCCGCAGTGCCCGACCTGGATCGGGGACCGGCTGCGGGCGCCCGCGGTGCGGATCCGGTTGCAGTACCGGGTGGAACTGGCCGACGCATGGCCCCGGTTGTGGCTGCTGCTGCCGGACTCCTCGCGGGCCCCGCTCACCGAGTCCCGGCAGCGGCTGGACGAGGCGATGCGCCTGGGCGGCTGGGCGGTGCTGTACCTGCTGCTGGGCGCGGTGTGGTGGCCGGCGGCCGTGGCCGGGGCGGGCGCGGGCCTGGTGGCCTGGCGGCGCGGACGGGAACGCGCCGAGGAGTACGCCGAGTTGGTGGAGTCCGCGGTCGACGTCCATCTGCCGGAGCTGTTCGAGCGGTTCGACCCGGAGACCCGCCCCGTGCGGATGAGCGCCGGTCCCGCCGTCACCGAGCTGTTCCGCAAGGGGGCGGGACCGCGGCACGGATGACGGGGCCGGCCGTCCCTCGAACAGACAGCAGTCCGCCCGAACGAGCCCCGGAGGATCGGCACATGACGTCGGACACGGCCCCGCCGCAGGAGTCCGCCGGCGAGCGGCAGCGGCTGCTGACGGCGGTCCGGGCACGGCTGGAGGGCGTCGGCGGCCCCCAGGGCACCGCCGTGCTGCACACGGACGAGGCCCGCGCCGAGACCGACGCGCTGCTGCGGCACCTGGTGGGCGTCCGCCCCGACGGCACCCACGGCATCGACGAGGAGGTGGCGTACACCCTCGGCGTGGCGCTGCTGGTCCGCGCCGACGACCGGCGCGAGGCGCCCGCGTCCGCCGCGGACGCCCGTACCGGTGTGCTGCTGATCGCCCCGTTCCACTTCCATCTGCCCGGCACCCCGGACGTCCTGCCGCCGCCGCTGCGGACGGCGTTCGAGCAGCTGCTCGGCCCCGGGGGGCGGCGGCCCGAGGAGCCGGGGGCGATGGTCCACCGGCATGTCACCGCCGTCGCCGACGTGGCGGCGCTGCTGCTGGAGCTGGGCAGCGCCCTGGACTGGCCGCAGGCCGTGCGGGCGGCCGCCGACGTGACCCGGGAGGTCATGCCGCACCTGGCGCCGGAGAGCACCGACCGGGCGCTGGCAGGCTGCAACCTCGGCTACGCGCTGCTGCTGGCGTGCATCCGCGGCGAGGCCGGTCCGGAGCGGCTGCCCGAGGCCGTGGACGTCCTGCGCACGGCCTTCGCCCGCACTCCCCCGGACCACGCCGGCCACGCGCGCTGCGCCAACGGCCTGGGCCTGGCGCTGCTGGCGCTGGCGAGCGCGCGGGAGGACCGCACCCTGCTGCCGGAGGCGATCGAGCTGCTGCGCCGGGCGACCCGCGCCGCCGGCCCGGCCGGCGCCAACCCGGCCCAGATGTACTCCGACCTCGGCTACGCCCTCACGCTGTACGCCGTGAGCGCCGGCGAGGGCGAGGACGTGGACCCCGGCGTGCGGGACGAGGCCGTCGGCGCGCTGCGGCAGTCCCTCGCCCTGACCCCGGAGGAGGAAACGGAGGCGCTGCGCGAACGTCTCGACCGGCTGGCCGGCGCCCTGACGGCCGGCGCGCCCGGCGCCGACCGGACGCACGCCGCCGTACAGGCCGCGGAGGCGGTCGGGGTGCTGAACCGGCTGCTGGAGCTGACCCCGGTGGGCCGTCCGGAACGCGGCGACGTCCTGCTGCGGCTGGCCGCCTGCCTGATCGCGGCGCAGCGGCCGCAGGAGGCGATCGACCTGCTCGCGGGGGCCGACCCGGTGTTCGCCGGGGACGCCCGGCGGACCGGGCAGGCGGAGGCGCTGCTGTTCCAGGCGGCCGTGCTCAAGGGCGAACTGGCCTCCCGCGCCGATCTCACCCCGGAGCGGCGGGACGACGCGGACGCCATCGACGAGATCCTGCGGCCCGTGCTCACCGGGGAGGGCGGGGACCATCCCATCGCCGCCGTGATGGGCCTGCTGGGCATGGGCCCGCAGAGCGGCGGCAGCCGCGGCCAGGAGCTGATGGACTTCGGCAACCTGGTCCTCGGCTACCCGCACCAGGCCTCGCTGGGCGACGTCCTCGCCAAGGCCTTCGAGATGCAGGCCCGGCGCATCTCCCGGCTGCCCGAGGAGGAACGCGCCGAGGCCCTCGCCGAGCTGCTCCGGGGCGATGCCGGCGAGCCGGCGCCCGTCCCGCAGGCCCCGGTCGACACCGGTGGGCTCGACGAACTCGTCGAGGTGCACGACCGGGTGCTGTCCCGGATGCCGGCCGACCTCCCCGAGCACCGCTTCCTGAAGAGCAGCCGGTCCACGCTGGTCCTGATGAGGATCATGCACGCCTCGACGGACGGGACGGAGGACCAGGCGGCCCGCCTGGACCGGATGCGCGAGACGCTGCCGCTGCTGCGCGAGCTGTTCGAGGAACTCCCGCAGCAGATGCGGGACATGGGCATCGACCCCGAGCTGTTCGCCGGGCACACGGCGCTGGCGTACGCGATCGAGTCCCCGTTCGAGCACGTGCGGGCCGTGGAGGAGGGCGTCCGGGGTGCCCGCCGCCGGCTGGCCGGGCTGGAGCCGGGCAGCCGGGAGTACGACGACACGCGCGCGATGCTCGCCCTGATGCTGTTCGTCCGGCACGGGATGTGGCGGGAGGCCGCGGACTTCACCGAGGCGGAGGCCCTCGCCCGCGAGCTGACCGCCGTACCGGAGCCGGACGGGCTGACGGCGCGGCTGCTGTCGATGTGGACCTCGGCCGTCCGGTCCCGCGTCCAGGACGCCCAGCTGCTCGGGCAGGAGGCGCCCCGGCCGGGCCGGTCACCGAGCCTGATCACCCGGCTGGCCTCCGACGGCGCCGCCCGGGCCCTCGACTCCCGCGACCCGGTGAAGGCCCTGGAGACGCTGGAGGACGGCCGCGCCCACCTGCTGTCGACGGCCCTGAACGCCCGCCGCGAACTCGCGGTCCTGCACGGCGCCGACGCCGCGCTGCACAACCGGCTGCGCGACACCCTGGAGCGGCTGCGGGCGCTGCGCCGGAGCCTGGAGCCCGGCCGCCGGCCCACGCAGGAGGAGATCGAGGCGCAGCAGGGGGTGACCGGGGAGGCGGCCCGGCTGATCACCGAGCTGCAGCGGCGCCCGGGCTTCCAGCGGTTCCTCACCCCGCTGCCGCTCGGCCTGGACGACCTGCGGCCGGCCGCCGCGGAGGGCCCGGTGGTCAGCGTCAACGTCCATCCGCGCCGCTGCGACGCCCTGGCGCTGTGCTCCGACGGGCTGCGCACGGTGCCGCTGCCCCGGCTGTACGCCTCCGACCTGGTCGCGCAGGCCGAGGCGTTCCGGCTGGCCGTGGAGACGCTGACGGCCGGGCCGCACGACCCGCTGTTCGAGGAGGCGCGGGGGATCTTCACCGGAACCCTGGCCTGGCTGTGGGACGTCGTGGCCGAACCGGTGCTGGAGGCGCTGGGGTTCACCGGACCGCCGGCGCCGGGGGCGCCCTGGCCGCGGCTGTGGTGGTCGCCGTCGGGCGTGCTCAACTCCTTCCCGCTGCACGCCGCCGGGCACCACGGGCCGGACGCGCCGGCGGGCGCGGCGGTCCTCGACCGGGTCGCCTCCTCCTACACGCCGACGCTGCGCGCCCTGCTGTTCGCCCGGGCGCGCCGGCGCGCGGCCCCGGGCCGGCGCGCGGTGGTGGCCGTGGCCATGCCGGAGACGGCCGGGCAGGCGCCGCTGGCCCGGACGGTCACCGAGGCCACGGCCGCGGTGGCGGCGGGCGGCGGCACCCCGCTGATCGGGGCGGCCGCCACCCGGGAGGCGGTGCGCAGGGCGCTGAGGGACGCGGCCGTGGTGCACTTCGCCTGCCACGCCGGCAGCGACCCGGAGGACGCGGCCGCCGGCCGGCTGCTGCTCGCCGACGGCGACCTGCTGATCGGGGACATCGCGGAACTGCGCCTGGAATCGGCCGAACTGGCCTACCTGTCCGCCTGCGGCACGGCCCGGGGCAGTTCGTCGCCGGCGCTCGTCGACGAGGTGATCCACCTCGCCTCCGTCTTCCAGCTGGCCGGCTACACCCAGTCGGTGGCCACGCTCTGGGAGGTCGGGGACGCGTTCGCGGCCGACGCGGCCGCCGCCTTCCACGGCACCCTGGCCCCCGCCCTGCCGGACCCGGGCCCGCTGCCCGCCGCCCTCGCGCTGCACGAGACCGTGCGGGCCCTGCGCGCGGCCGACCCGGCCCGGCCCTGGACCTGGGCGGCGCTGGTGCACGCCGGCGCCTGACCGGCGTGCACCGGGATCAGCCCTCGGGCGTCAGCCGCAGCGAGATGCTGTTGATGCAGTACCGCTGGTCCGTGGGCGTCGGATACCCCTCACCCTCGAACACGTGCCCGAGATGGGAACCGCAGCGGGCGCACCGGACCTCGGTGCGGACCATGCCGTGGGACCGGTCCTCGACCAGTTCCACGGCGTCGGTGTCCTTCGGGTCGTAGAAGGACGGCCAGCCGCAGTGGGAGGCGAACTTGGTCCGGGAGGTGAACAGTTCGGCCCCGCAGGCACGGCAGGAGTAGACACCCTCGGTCTTCGTGTCCGTGTACTCACCGGTGAAGGCCGGCTCGGTGCCGGCCTGGCGCAGCACGGTGTACTCCGCGGGGGTCAGCTCCGCCCGCCACTGCTCGTCCGGCTTCTCGACGTCGTACGACATGAGCGTCAGCCCCTTCACTGGTGCGACAGGCGGTCCAGGATCAGCGGGCCCAGGTCCGTCACGTCGCCCGCGCCCATGGTGAGAACCAGATCACCGGGCCTGGCCATTCCCGCGATCACCGCGGGGACCTCGGCCTTGTCGTGCACGGCGGTGACGTCGGCGTCCGCCGCGCGCGCGGCCTCGATGATCAGCTCGCTGGTGACGCCGGGGACCGGGTCCTCGCGGGCCGGGTAGATGTCGAGCACCACCGAGGTGTCGGCGAGGGCCAGCGACTGGCCCATCTCCTTGCCGAGCTCCTGGGTGCGGGAGAACAGGTGCGGCTGGAAGACGACCAGGATCCGCGCGTCCCCGGCGGCGCCGCGCATGGCCTCCAGGTCGGCGGTCATCTCGGTGGGGTGGTGGGCGTAGGAGTCGATCACCTGCACACCGGCCGCCTCGCCCTTGAGCTGCAGGCGCCGCTTGACCCCGGTGTAGGCGCCGAGCGCGGGCGCGAGTCCGTCGGCCGGGACGCCCAGGGCGGCGCCGGCGGCGAGCGCGGCGACGGCGTTGAGCGCGTAGTGCCGGCCGGGGACGGAGACCGTGAAGGTCAGTTCCCGCCCGTCCAGCGACACGGTCACCAGGCTCTTGAGCCCCTGCGGCACGACGGCCGTGACCCGTACGTCGGCGTCCTCGGCCTCGCCGTACGTCACGGTCCGCACGGACCCGGCCAGCCGCCGGGTCAGTTCCCGCGCCCCCTCGTGGTCGGCGGAGATCACCAGCGTGCCGCCCGGGACGATCTTCCCGGCGAAGGTCTCGAAGGACTCGAAGATCTCGTCCATCGAGGCGTAGTTGGCGTGGTGGTCCAGCTCGACGTTGAGGACGATGGCGACCTCGGGCGCGTACGTGTGGAAGCTGCGGTCCGACTCGTCGGCCTCGGCGACGAAGATGTCGCCCTCGCCGTGCAGCGCGTTGGAGCCGGGTACGTCCAGGTCGCCGCCGATGGCGTACGACGGTTCGAGGCCCAGCTCGGTCAGGGAGACCGCGAGCATCGAGGTCGTGGTGGTCTTGCCGTGCGTGCCGGCCACGGCGATCGCCCGCAGCCCGGTCATGAGCGCGGCCAGCGCGTCGGAGCGGTGCACCACCGGGATCCCCAGCGCGGCGGCGCGGGCCAGCTCCGGGTTGTCCTGCCGGATCGCCGACGACACGACGACACAGCTCGCGTCGTCCGCGAGGTGCTCGGCCGCGTGCCCGATGTGCACGGTCACCCCGAGCGCCCGCAGCGCCTCGGCGGTCGCCGACTCCTTCGCGTCGCTGCCCGCCACCTTGGCCCCGCGCTGGGCGAGGATCTTCGCGATCCCCGACATCCCGGCGCCGCCGATGCCGATGAAGTGCGGTCGGTCCATGGCGGTAGGAAGGCCGGGTGCCATGCAGTTCTCCCAGATACGGTGCCGGTCTGAAGCAGCCCTAGCCTAAGCGGTGGAGCACCCGCCCCCTTGCAGCAAGGGGTACCGACCCGACCCAAGAGGCGCGGGGAACCGAGCGACAAGCCACGACGCGCCCGCACCCGCGAAACGCACCGCACCCCGAACCGCGCCTAGGCCTTGCTGTGCGAGAAGAGTTTCAGCACCGGCACCCCCACCTTGTGCCGCGCCCGCGAGGCCCAGTCCCGGTGGAAGAACTCCTCCACGTAGTGGGGATCGGTGAGCACGATCACCTCGTCCGCGTCCACCTCGGACACCAGCGTCCTCAGCGCGTCCAGCGGATGGGCCTCCACCAGCCGCCCCTCGGCCAGGCTCCCCGCGGAGCGCAGCGCCTGCACGGACACGTCGAGCGCCCGCTCCCCGACGCTCCTGGCCTCCGCGCCCTCGGGGGTCTCCCGCTCGTGCACGGCCTCGTCGAGCTCGCCGAGCGCGATGTCGTCGATGGCCCGCAGCAGGCGGTCCGCCTGGTCTCCGCGCGGCTGGAGCAGCACGTGGAAGAAGACCGGCTCGTCCCCGTGCAGGGTCGTGACGAACTCCACGTCGGCGGACGTCAAAGCCTTCTCGATCATCAGAACGCTCGTGAACACCAGGCGCCCCTTCTCCTTCGAGGGCCGGTGGGCCCTGTCGTCCTCCGCCGGACCCGGCAGGGCCCTGCGGAAACCATCCTGCCCCGTGATCGCAGGAGTAGTGCCGGACCCAGTGTGCCCGCCGGAAAGCAATCGGAACGGCATATTCCGCCCATGTCAGGACCGACGGTAACGACTGAACAGGAATCCCTCCTCCTCGAGCAGCGACACGAGCTCGAAGCGGCGGGGCACGGCGACGGACGGTCCCCCGGCGATGCGCTGCGCGTCCCCGGCGGTGAGCATGGGCGAGAGCGTCAGGCACAGCTCGTCCAGCACCTCGGCGGCGACCAGCTGACCGAGCAGCCGGGGCCCGCCCTCGGTGAGCAGCCGGGTGTGTCCGAGGCCGGCGAGGGCGTGTACCGCACGGGCCGGGTCGACGCCGACGCCCTCGCCGGCGACGACCACCCGGGCGCCGGCCTTCTCGGCGGCGGCGACGCGGTCGGGGGCCGCGGCGGCGCCGGTCAGGATCAGGGTGGGCACCTGGGGCGAGGTGAACAGCGGCAGGGAGAAGTCCAGCTCCAGGCCGGCGGTGACGACGGCGATCGCCGGGGCCGGGCCCTGCCCGGCGGTCTGCCGGGCCGCGGCGAACTCCGCACGCGCGCGGGCCGGGCGGTACCCCTCCTGCCGCACCGTCTCCGCGCCGACCACGATCACGTCCGCGAGCGCCCGCAGCGTGCCGAAAATGCGCATGTCGGCCGCGTTGGAGATGGGCTGGGAGTGCCCCTCGTGCTGGGCGGCGCCGTCGAGGGTGCTGACCATGTTGGCCCGCAGCCAGGGCCGCCGGGCGCCGGTGCCGGGCGCCGGCTCGGGGTAGGCGTAGGCGGCGGCCAGGTCGGCGAGGCTCCACTCGCGGTCCGCGGGCGCGTCCCCGGCGGCCGTGCCCGCCCCCCGCTCCCCAGGGGCCTCGTCCGCCCCCGCGCTCCCGCCGGGGGCCTGGGCTGCTGTTTCATAGGTCACAGGGAACAGGCGTCGCATGCCGTGCAGTGTGACACGGCGCTTAGCATGGGTAACCGTGTCCTCCTCCACCGCAGCCTCCGGTTCCGGCCCGCTGACCGAAGCGGGCCCGCTGTCCCTGTGCGCCCGCGAGCCGCACGTCCTCGCGGACCGGCTGGTCGCCGAGATGGTGCCGCCGCCCCGCTTCGACGCGGTGCGCTTCGCCACGTACATCCCGGACCCGAACCAGCCCAGCCAGACCGAGGCCGTACGGGTACTGGAGGGCTTCACCGCCGGGCTCGGCGGTGCGCAGGCCTCCGGCGCGGGCCGGCGCGGCTTCCTGGGCTTCGGCCGGGCCAAGGCGCCGAAGACGCCGGCCGGACCGCGCGGCGTCTACCTCGACGGCGGCTACGGCGTCGGCAAGACCCACCTGCTCGCCTCCCTCTGGCACGCCACCCCGGCCGAGCCCTCCCGCAAGGCGTTCGGCACGTTCGTGGAGCTGACCAACCTGGTCGGCGCGCTCGGCTTCCAGCAGACCGTGCAGACGCTGAGCGGGCACCGGCTGCTGTGCATCGACGAGTTCGAGCTGGACGACCCGGGCGACACCGTGCTCGTCTCCACCCTGCTCGGCAAGCTGGTCGAGGCGGGCGTGGCGCTGGCCGCCACCTCCAACACGCTGCCCGGCAAGCTCGGCGAGGGCCGGTTCGCGGCCGCCGACTTCCTGCGGGAGATCCAGGGCCTGTCGGCCCACTTCCGGGCCCTGCGCATCGACGGTGAGGACTACCGCCACCGCGGCCTGCCCGAGGCGCCGGCGCCGTTCACCGACGAAGAGGTGACGAAGGCGGCGTACGCCACCCCGGGCGCCTCCCTGGACGACTTCCCGCAGCTGCTGGGGCACCTGGCGAAGGTGCACCCGAGCCGGTACGGCGCCCTGACCGACGGGCTGAAGGCCGTGTGCCTCACCGATGTGCGGCCGGTGCCGGACCAGTCGACGGCGCTGCGCCTGGTGGTGCTGGCGGACCGGCTGTACGACCGTGAGGTCCCGGTGCTCGCCTCCGGCCGGCCGTTCGACGAGCTGTTCAGCGAGGAGATGCTGAAGGGCGGCTACCGCAAGAAGTACTTCCGCGCGATATCCCGGCTCACCGCGCTGGCCCGGGACGCCAAGGGACTCGTCGCCTCCTGACCGAACGGCCGGCCGCGACCGCCGAACAGCCGTTCCCGCTCCCGCGGGTCAAGGTCCGGTTCCGGCCATCCGAACCGCGCTTTTCACGCTCTCTTGCGCCCGTAACGCCCCGTTAACCCTGCAAAGGGTCGCGAGCGGCTACCGTACTTCTTGACCATTCATTGACCAATGCTTGGTGTGCACAAGAGGCGTGAGTTTCGGGAGGGAGGGCGCATGGTGCGAGGTGCGGCAGCCCGGACCCGGCTCACCCTGCTCGCCGTCACCCTGCTCGCCCTCCAGCTCTTCGCACTGACGGGAACCTTCGCATCCGCGCACACGCCCGGTGAGGCGAAGGCCAAGGCCCGACCCGGAATCACATCCTCCGCCCAGCCGGCCGGCACCGGCGCGGCCGCGCTCCGCGAGCCGTGCCGCTCCCACGAGCCCGCGCACGCCCCGCAGACCCGCGACCGGCGGCGCGGGACCGTCTGCGCGGGCGCGCCGCAGCACCCGCCGATATCCCGGCAGGCGGCCGTCCCGCAGGCGGCGGCCGCACCCGGTGCGGCGCACCGTGACCCCGCGAGATCCTCCAGGGCCCACTCCCCGGCAGCCCTCCAGGTCTTCCGCTGCTGAGAGCCGGCCCTCTTCCCCCCACCACTGTCGTGCAAGCCCGACGCGCCCGAGCGGCGCGCCAGGAGGAGTCCACACGCATGCAGCCCCTCATCGACAACGCCCGCACCTTCGGACAGCGCCCTGAGGAGTTCGCCAGGCTCGCCGAAGGCCAGTCCCCGCAGGTCCTCTTCATCACCTGCTCCGATTCCCGGGTCGTCCCGGCCCTGATCACGGGCGCCCGCCCCGGCGAGCTGTTCGAGCTGCGCACCGCGGGCAACATCGTTCCCCCCTACGCCTCGCAGCACCCCACCGGTGAGGCCGCCACCATCGAGTACGCCGTGGAGGTCCTCGGCGTCCGCGACGTCGTCGTCTGCGGCCACTCGCACTGCGGCGCCATCGGCGCGCTGGTGCGCGGCGACGACCTGACCGCCGTACCGGCCGTGCGCGACTGGCTGGTGCACGCCACCCCGCGCCCGTCCGGCGCGCCCGAGGACCCGGAGGTCGCCGAGGGCGTGCGGAGCCACGTCCTGACCCAGCTGCTGCGGCTGCGCTCGTACCCGTGCGTCGAGCGACGGCTGGCCGAGGGCCGGCTCGCCCTGCACGGCTGGTACTACGAGGTGCACACCGGCACCGTGCGCACGCACCGCCCGCAGACCGACACCTTCGAGATCCTGTGAGCGCGCCGATGACCGGTACCGGCAAGGACACCCTCATATCCCGTCGTTTACCGCACCTCCGGGCGGACTTCACCGCGTCGCTCGTCGTCTTCCTGGTCGCGCTCCCGCTGTGCGTGGGCGTGGCCGTCGCCTCCGGCGTGCCGGCCGAGCTGGGCCTGGTCACCGGCATCGTGGGCGGCGTCGTCACCGGGCTGATGCGCGGCAGCAGCCTGCAGGTGTCCGGGCCGGCCGCCGGACTCACCGTGCTCGTGTTCGACGCGGTGAAGGAGTTCGGGCTGCCGACGCTCGGCGCGATCGTGCTCGCCGCCGGTCTGCTGCAGGTCCTCATGGGCGCGCTGCGGCTCGGCCGGTACTTCCGGGCCATCTCGGTCGCGGTGGTCGAGGGCATGCTGGCCGGAATCGGCCTGGTGCTCATCGCCGGCCAGCTGTATCCGGCCCTGGCGGCCAAGGCCCCCGACTCGGGCCTGGCCAAGATGGCCGGGCTGCCGGGGGCGTTCCTGGACGCCCCCGGCGACGGGACGGCACTCGCCTCGCTCGCGCTGTGCGCGGGCACCGTCGCCGTCCTGGTGCTGTGGAGGCGCGCCCCGGCGAAGATGCGTACGGTGCCCGGCCCGCTGGCCGCCGTCGGCCTGGCCACGGCGGCAGCCCTGGCGCTCGGCCTGCCGGTGGCGACCGTCGAGGTGAAGGGGCTGCTGGGCTCGGTCCAGCCGCCGCCGCTCGGCTCGATCACCGGGCTGGCGTCCCCGGGAGTGCTCGGCACGGTCCTCGCGTTCACGCTGATCGCGTCCGCCGAGTCGCTGTTCAGCGCGGCGGCCGTGGACCGGCTGCACGACGGTCCGCGCACCGCGTACGACCGGGAGCTGATGGCGCAGGGCGCGGGCAACACGGTCTGCGGGCTGCTCGGCGCGCTGCCGATGACCGCGGTGATCGTGCGCAGCGCGGCCAACGTCCAGGCGGGCGCCCGGACGAAGGCCTCCCGGGTCCTGCACGGCGTGTGGCTGCTGCTGTTCGCCGCGCTGCTGCCGGAGGCCCTGGCGTACATCCCGATCCCGGCCCTGGCCGGTGTGCTGATCCACGCCGGGGCCAAGCTGGTGCCGGTCCGGGCGCTGGCCGCGCTGTGGCGCGAGCACCGGGGCGAGGCGCTGATCCTCGGCGTGACGGCCGTGTCGATCGTGGCGGTCAGCATGTTCGAGGGGGTGCTGATCGGGCTCGCGCTGGCGGTCGTGAAGACGGCCTGGGAGGCCTCGCACCTCAAGCTGGAGGTCGTCGACGAGGGCACGGGCCCGGTGGACGCCCGGCTGTCGGGCAACGCGACCTTCCTCAGGCTGCCGAAGATCCTCGACAGCCTGGAGTCGCTGCCCCCGGACCGCCCGGTCCGCCTGGACCTGTCCGGCCTGCACCACCTGGACCACGCCTGCCGCACGGCGCTGGAGAACTGGGCCGAACGGCACAGCGCGACCGCCGCGGAGCCGGTACGCGTGACACCGGGCCCCGGTCCGCTGCGGGTCAAGGCGGCGTGACCGCGCGCCCGCCGGCCCACCGCACCGCCGGTGGGCCGGCGGGCGCCCAGGATTCCGGGCTCCCCCGGCCGTGGCTTCCACCCTCACCCGGGCATATCGTTACAGAAGCAGACGAAAACGGACCTCTGGGCGAGGAGGTCGTCATGGTCCAGGCGCTGGTGGGGGCGATCGTTGCGGTGGTGTGTGTCGGGCTGGTGTGCCTGGCGATGGCCGCCCGTGTGGTCAAGCAGTACGAACGAGGGGTGCTGTTCCGTCTCGGTCGCGTGGCGGGTGAGGTGCGCACACCCGGCCTGACGCTGATCATCCCGTTCGTGGACCGGCTGCAGAAGGTCAACATGCAGATCGTGACGATGCCGATCCCCGCGCAGGAGGGCATCACCCGGGACAACGTCACCGTCCGGGTGGACGCCGTCGTCTACTTCCGGGTGGTCGACGCGGAGAGCGCGCTGATCAAGGTCGAGGACTACAAGTTCGCGGTCTCCCAGATGGCGCAGACCTCGCTGCGTTCGATCATCGGCAAGAGCGAACTGGACGACCTGCTCTCCAACCGCGAGAAGCTCAACGAGGGCCTGGAGCTGATGATCGACAGCCCGGCCGTCGGCTGGGGCATCCAGGTGGACCGGGTGGAGATCAAGGACGTGTCCCTGCCGGACACGATGAAGCGGTCCATGGCCCGGCAGGCCGAGGCCGACCGCGAGCGCCGCGCGCGGATCATCAACGCCGACGCCGAGCTGCAGGCCTCGAAGAAGCTCGCCGAGGCCGCCGCGCAGATGTCCGACCAGCCGGCCGCGCTCCAGCTGCGGCTGCTGCAGACGGTGATGGCGGTGGCGGCCGAGAAGAACTCCACGCTGGTCCTGCCCATCCCGGTGGAGCTGCTGCACTTCCTGGAGCGGGGCGGCGGGCAGCAGCCCGGACCGGACGGTGAGGCGGGGCAGCGGGAACCGGCCGCGCTCACGGAGAACCCTACGGCGAACGCCGGGCAGGCACCGCGGGAACCGGTCGCCGTGACGGAGAACCCCGCGCCGAACGGCGACGGCGGGCCCTTCGCGGGCTAGCGTGCCCGCATGGGCAAGGGCTGGGTGCTGACCGTGGCCGCGATGGCCGTCACAGCGGGGTGCGGGGGCGACGGAGGAGGCTCGTCCCCCACGCCCGCCGGAACCGCCCACCTGACAGTGGCGAGTCCGGCGTACCCGCAGGGTGGCACGATCCCGCGCCGGTACACCTGCGACGGTGAGGGCGTCTCCCCGCCGCTCGCGTTCGCCGGCGTGCCCGCGCACACCGCCGGACTGGCCCTCACCCTGCGGGACCCCGACGCGCCGCACGGCACCTTCACGCACTGGCTGGTGTGGAACATGGGCCCGGGCACCACCGGCCTCACCGCCGGCGCGCACCCGCGCGGCGCGACCGAGGGCCGCAACGGCTTCGAGAAGACCGGCTACGGCGGCCCCTGCCCACCCCGCGGCGACGAGCCGCACCACTACGTCCTCACGGTCTACGCCACCGACCGCCACCTGCACCTCTCCCCCGACACCACCGAGCAGGTCCTGCTGCACGCCCTGGCCGGCCACACCCTCGCCACCGGGTCCCTGACAGGCCGCTACGGCAGGTAGCCGGTGTGGCCGGCCTGCCAGTACGCCTACCAGCGGGCCATGGAGCGCTGCGCGGCCCCGTACGCGAGGCGGACTTCGGCGTGGCGGAGTGCCGCGAGCGGCTGCCGCGGGACGTGAGGCGGGTGCGGCGGGGTACCCGGCGGGCATGCGCGAGCACCTTCGGGTCACCGATTCGTACTGGCTGCGGACCGCCCCCGGGCCGGACCACCCCGTCCTGAGCGGCGACGTCGACGCCGACGTGGCCGTCGTCGGCGCCGGCATGGCCGGGCTGAGCACCGCCCACGAGCTGGCCCGGTCCGGGCTGCGGGTGGTGGTGCTGGAGGCCGGGCGGGCGGCGGCCGGGGTCACCGGGCACACCACCGCCAAGCTGACGGCCCAGCACACCCTCGTCTACGACCGGCTCCGGCGCACCCGCGGCCCCGAGGGCGCGCGGCTGTACGCGCGATCGCAGACGGAGGCGATCGAGCACGCGGCCGCGCTGGTGGCCGAGCTGGGCATCGCCTGCGAGTGGGAGACCCGGGACGCCTGCACCTACGTCCGGGACCCGGAGCGGGCGGACGGGCTGCGGGCCGAGGCGGACGCCGCCCGGGAGGCCGGACTGCCCGCCTCCTTCACCACCGAGACGGGACTGCCGTTCCCGGTGGCGGGGGCGGTACGGGTGACCGGCCAGGCGCAGTTCCATCCGCTGAAGTACCTGCGGGCCCTCACCGCCGACCTGCTCGCCCGCGGCGGGCAGGTGTACGAGCAGACCCGCGTCGTCGGCCTGACCGAGGGCGAGCCGTGCCGGCTGGCCACCGAGGCGGGGCACACCGTGACCGCCCGGGACGTCGTGGTCGCCACCCACTACCCGATCTTCGACCGGGCGCTGCTCTTCTCCCGCCTGTCCCCGCGCCGGGAGCTGGTCGTCGCCGGTCCGCTCGGCCCGGGACCGGACCCGGAGGGCATGTACATCACGCCCGAGGAGAACACCCGCTCGGTGCGCACCGCGCCGTACGGCGCGGACGGGCAGCGGCTGCTCGTCGTCACGGGTGAGCACTTCACCCCGGGCACCGGGGACCCGGCCGCGGGCTTCGACCGGCTCACCGCCTGGGCCGAGCGGCACTTCCCCGGGGTGGCCCTGGAGTACGCGTGGGCCACGCAGGACAACGCGTCCACCGACACCGTGCCGCTGGTCGGCCCGCTGCACCCGGGCGCCCGGCACGCCTGGGTCGCGACCGGCTTCGGCGGCTGGGGGCTGAGCGGCGGCATCATGGCCGGGCTGCTGCTCACCGCGCTGATCACCGGGCAGACCCGTCCGTGGCAGGGGCTGTACGACCCGCGCCGGCTGAAGTCGGTGCTGCGCGAGGCGCCGTCGCTGCTGAGGACCCAGGCGGAGGTGGCCCGGCACTTCGTCGGCGACCGGCTGCGGCCGCCGGGCTCCGTGGACGACCTGGCGCCCGGCGACGGGGCGGTGGTCCGGGCCGGGCACGAGCGCCTCGCCGTGCACCGCGACGAGGAGGGAGAACTGCACGCCGTCTCGGCCCGCTGCACCCACCTGGGCTGCCTGGTCGCCTTCAACCGGGCCGAACGCGCCTGGGAGTGCCCTTGTCACGGCTCCCGCTTCGACGTGGACGGCAGCGTGATCCAGGGCCCGGCGGTGCGGCCGCTGGAGCAGCGGGACCTGTGACGGCCCGGAACGGACCGCCGCCGCGCGGGTGACCGTGCCCACCCGACACGAGTCATACAGACATACAACCGGACGTCTGGTCCTACGTTCGTACGGTGATCCCACCAGTACGCCGTATCGCCGCCGCCTGCGCCCTGGCCGCGACCCTCGCCGCCTGCGGTACGTCGGGCGCCCCCGAACCGGCCCACCACGCCCCCGCCAAGCCCACCGCCTCCCCCTCCCCCACCCGGCCGCCCGTGCTCGCCCCCGGCCCGGGCGGCCTGACCCCCGTCTTCGAGCACGGCCCGCGCACCCTCGGCAAGACCGTCGCCCTGACCTTCGACGCCGACATGACCGCCGACGAGGGGCCCCGTGCCGCCGCCGGGGAGCACTTCGACAACCCGGACCTCATCGGCGCGCTGCGCGCGCTGAAGGTCCCGGCCACGATCTTCATGACCGGCCGCTGGGCCGAGCAGTACCCGGCCCAGGCCCGCTCCCTCGGCCACGACCCGCAGTTCGAGGTCGCCAACCACTCCTACAGCCACTACGCGTTCACCGCCGACTGCTACGGCCTGCCGACGGTCGGCGCGGACCACATGCGCCAGGACGTGGAGCGGGCCTACGCCGCCCTGCGCCAGGCGGGCGTGCCCCGGCCGCTGCCGTACTTCCGCTTCCCCGGCGGCTGCTACGACCGGCAGGCGCTGCGCGCGCTGCAGGGCGTCGGGGTCACCGCCGTCCAGTGGGACGTGATCAGCGGCGACGCCTTCGCCACGGACGCCGACGCCGTCGTCGAACAGGTGCTGAACGGGGTGAAGCCGGGCTCGGTGGTCGTCATGCACTGCACCCGCAGCGCCGCCCCGACGACGGAGCGGGTCGTCCGCGCGGTCGTGCCGGAACTGCGCAAGCGGGGCTACCGCTTCGCGAAGGTGTCCGAGCTGATCGCGGAGACGAACGGCCGTCGCTGAACGGTCCTACGCTGAAGGCATGACGGAGAAGGACGACGAGGACTACTGCATGATCGTCGACGCGGCCCGGCCCCCGAAGGCCGACGGGCCGCCGTACGCCGAGTGTGTGCTGTGCCGTGAGCCCACGGAATACCCGGAGTCGTACAAGGGCGTCACCCTGTGCCCGGTGTGCGAGTGGCAGGAGGCCCAGCGCACGGCGTGCTCGGGGTGAGCGGCGCCGGACCGGCCTACCGGGGTCCCGGCGGCGGCTCGTAGGGTTGACTTCCGTGACCCACGTTCCCGCCACCCCCGCCGACAGCCCGTTCCGCTCCGAGCACGCCCCGCGCGACGCGGCACCGCAGTTCGTTCTGCCGCTCGTCGTACGGATCGAGCGGAGCGCTCCGCCCGCCCGCACCGACGCACTGGAGACCGCCGCCCGAGCCGTGCTCACGCTGCTCGGCGACGAGCGGTCGGCCGGGGACGGCGAGTGGGCCGAGGCCGTGCGCGGCTGGGAGGACGCCCGGATCCGCAAGGTGGTGCGGCGGGCGCGCGGCGCCGAGTGGCGGCGCGCCGAGGCGCTGCCCGGGATCACGGTGACCGGCCGGTCCGCGGAGGTGCGGGTCTTCCCGCCGGTCCCGCTGGACGGCTGGCCCAAGGACCTGGCCAGGCTGCAGGTCTCCGGCACGGAGCTGGACGACCCCGAGCCGCCCGCCGGCGCCGACCCGGCCGCGCCGGTGCTGTGGCTGAACCCGGGGCTGACGATGACGGCCGGCAAGTCCATGGCGCAGGCCGGTCACGGCGCCCAACTGGCCTGGTGGGCACTGTCCGAGGAGGCGCGCACCGCCTGGCGGAAGGCGGGCTTCCCGCTCGCCGTACGCACCGCCGCCCCTGCCCGATGGGCCGAACTGACGGGCGCCGGACTGCCGTTGGTCCGGGACGCCGGCTTCACGGAGATCGCACCGGGGACCACCGTCGCGGTGGAGGGCGGTGGGCAGTTCGCTTCTCTGCCCCGTCGGGGGCGCCCGTAGCCGCCGGCCGTCCGTCAGCCGTGGCCCTTCCCCTTCTGCGGAGCGCCGTGGTGCGGGCCTCCGTGGGGGGCGGCGTGACGCGGGCGGCCGTCCGTGCCGGCGGGGCGGTGCGGGGACGGCTTGCGGTGCTCGGCGCCGTGGCGTCCGGCCGGTGCCCGATACGTGGAGTCCGGCGTGCCAGGAGAGTTCACGCGCTGGACGGCGGGCTCCGCGTGGGAGCCGCTCGACCCGGCCGCCGGATCCGACACGTCGACGGTCCCGGAGGAGGGCTGAGCCCGCAGGGGCCGGACCGGCGAGACCGTACCGGGCCTGCTGCCGGTGGCCGCCGGGGACGAGGGCGCGGCGGCGCGGTCGTCGCCGGCTCCGCTGGTGCGCGGGGCCACGGCCAGGGTCGTGCCCAGGGCCACGGAGAGCGCGGCCAGGGCGGTGCCGACGGCCAGGCGACGGCTCGGGCGGGCGTTGCCCGGGACGCCGGTCCGGGCGGCCGGCGCCTCCTGCGTCCGTACGGGGTCGTCCGCCTCATGACGAGCGGCACGGGCGCGCGGAACGCGGGCTTCGGCGGGTGCCGGGAGCTGCTGCAGCGCGTGCGCGCCGTCCGCGGAGCACAGGCGGGCAAGCTCCCTCGCACACTGCCCGGCGTCCGGGCGCGCCTCGGGATCCCGGGCGGTCATGGCCCCGAGCAGGGCCGCCAGGTCCGGGGACAGCCACGCCGGGACCGTGGGCGGGCGGTGGAGCCGGGCGACCGCCACTTCCACCGCGGTGCCCTGGTACTCCAGTTCCCCCTTCAGGCACTCCAGCAGCACCAGGCCGAGCGCGTAGACGTCGGCGGCCGGCCCGACCCGCCCGCCCTCGACCTGCTCGGGCGCCAGATAGGCGGCGGTGCCTATCAGCACGTCAGGTGCCGTGTGGACGGTGGTGTTCGCCACCCGGGCGATGCCGAAGTCGGCCAGATGGGGGGCGCCGGCCGGGTCGACGAGGACGTTCGACGGCTTGACGTCGCGGTGCACGATGCCGGCCCGGTGGACGTGCGCGAGCGCCCCGGCGAGGGCGGCGCCCAGTTCGGCCACGCGCCGCTCGGGCAGCGTTCCGCCCGCCAGGAGGCTGCGCAGCGTGGGCCCGTCGACCAGCTGCATGACCAGGTAGGTGCGGTCCTCGTACCGGCCGACGTCGTAGACGGTGACCAGGCCGGGGTGCTGCAGACGCGCGAGCAGCACGGCCTCCGCGGCGAGCCGGTCCTCGCAGTGCGCGTCGGGCCCCGGCCGGAAGACCTTGACGGCGACGGGCCGCCGAAGCCGCGTGTCGACCCCGTCGTAGACGTCGGCCATGCCTCCCGAGCCGATCCGCGCGCCCAACCGGTAGCGGCCGGCGAGGACATGAGCGGACAGCGGATCCGCTGAAGCTTGCGCGGGAGCCGGCGGGGCTGCTGATCGCGGGGCCTTCATCTACATCTCCGTTGCTGTCACCTCGTACCGGACTCGGCCAGGGGCCGTACTCGAAGCCGGGTACCCGAGCCCGCGCCAGGCATCCGTTCGAGTCGGTGCCCGGATGAATCGGGGCTCGGCCGCGTCCCCGGGGCCGCCCGGTCCGCGCTGTCGGCCCACGCCCTCAGGCCAGCAGGTCCAGCACCCGGCCGGCCTGCCTCTCCGCGGTTCCCGGCGGATTCCCGGGGTGGTCCGGGTCGTCGGCCGCCAGCAGGAACAACCAGACCAGAGCAACCAGCCGGCGGCACTCGCGCAACCGGGCCGCCTCCACGGGCGAGAGGTCGAACCGGTCCAGGAACGCGGGGACGTCCAGCGGGCCGTCCACCCAGCTGCCCACGTGCTCGGTGATCTCCGCCAGCTCGAAGGCGCGGTCGCTGCGGCCGGACTCCTCGAAGTCGACGATCCGGACCCGGCGGCCGTCCCAAAGGTAGTTCGCGAGATTGCCGTCGCCGGGACCGAAGACCGGCGGCACGCCCCACGCCCCGTCGGCTTCCAGACCGGATGCGGCCAGCCAGGCCAGACCTGCGTCCATGGCCTGCCGCACCGGACCCTCGGCCGCGGGGCGAGCCGTCCCCGCCCACGCACGCAGGTGCCCGACGAGCTCGGCCTGGTGCCCGGGCCGGAGAGGGACCCCGTCCAGGACGTGGGACGGCAGCGCCGCGTGCACGGCGGCCACCGCCTCGGCCAGGGCGTCGATCTGCTCGCCGCTCAGCGCTGCTCCCCGCAGGGGCTTCCCGTCGAGCCGGGACATGACCACGACCGGCTCGGACGCCGCGAGACCGGCCTGAAGCGGCTCGGGGGCCAGCCCGGGAGCATGCCGGGCCAGCAAGGTCAGGGCCCGCCACTCACGCGCGGCGCGGCCACCGTCCCCGTGCGGGAACCGCTTGACCACCCGCCCGCCGGTCGACTCGACCGCATGCCTGCCCCAGCTTCCAGACCCCATGAGCAGGCATCCTGCCAGGAGTTGCCCGTGCGCCTGCCCGGATGCGCACCCGGGCGAAGCTCAAATGTTGCTCTGAACGCCGCACCGGGACGGTTCGCGGCGGGCCGCCGGGGCCATACCCCCCTCATTCGAGGAGGGGGTGGAGTCATGCGGCGACTGGGGACGGGGATCGGCTGGCGGCCGGAGATCGCGGACGCCGTGGAGGGCATGCCGGGGATCGACTGGGTGGAGGTCGTGGCGGAGAACGTGTGCCCGGGACACCTGCCCGAGTCGCTGCTGCGGCTGCGCGAGCGCGGGGTGACCGTGATCCCGCACGGCGTCTCGCTCGGCCTCGGCGGCGCGGAGCGGCCCGACGAGGGGCGGCTGGCGGCGCTCGCCGAGCGGGTGGAGGCGCTCGGGGCACCGCTGGTCACGGAGCACGTCGCGTTCGTCCGGGCGGGCGGCGCCCTCACCGCCTCGCCGCGCCTGGAGGCCGGCCACCTGCTGCCGGTGCCGCGCACCCGGGACGCGCTCGAGGTGCTCTGCGAGAACGTCCGGATCGCCCAGCGGGCGCTGCCGGTGCCGCTGGCCCTGGAGAACATCGCCGCGCTGTTCTCCTGGCCGGGTGAGGAGCTGACCGAGGCTCAGTTCCTGTCCGAGCTGGTCGAGCGGACCGGGGTGCGGCTGCTCGTCGACGTGGCCAACCTGCACACCAACCACGTCAACCGGGGCGAGGACCCGGCCGAGGCGCTGGCCGGGCTGCCGCTGGAAGCGCTCGCCTACGTCCATGTCGCCGGCGGCTTCGAGCGGGACGGCGTCTGGCACGACAGCCACGCGCACCCCGTCCCGCGCCCCGTCCTGGACGTCCTGACCGGCCTGGCGTCCCGCGTGGCGCCGCCCGGCGTGCTGCTGGAACGGGACGAGAACTTCCCCGGGCCCGCCGAGCTGGAGCGCGAGCTGGACGAGATCCGGGCGGCCGTCGCGGCGGGACGGCCGCCCGGCGACGGCGGTACGGCGACGGGGACGGCGGCCGGCACGGCCGGCCCCGCCGACAGCGCCGCCCCCGCCCGGCCCGGCGCCCGGCAGCGCGTCGCGGTCGCCCAGGCCGCCGCGCTGTCCTGCCTGGTGGCCGGGACGCCGGTGCCGGAAGGGTTCGACCGGGTCCGGATGGGCGTGCAGGCCCGGGCGCTGGCCGCCAAGCGGGCGAGCGTGGTGGCCAAGGTGGCGCCCGAGCTGCCGGTGATCCTCGGCGAGGGTTACCGGGAGGCGTTCCTCGCGTACGCGCGCACCCGCCCGATGACCGACGGGTACCGCCGCGACGCCCTGGACTTCGCCGGCCACCTCCTCAAGCTCGGCCGGCCGGCCGGCGCCCGGGCCCGCAGGCAGCTGCGCACCTGGTGGCTCGACCGCTCGGGACCGGCCCCCCGCTCCCCCGGCCTGCGGGCCCGGGCCCGCGTCCTGATCGGCAGAGCCTGACCGGCCGGGGGGAACGACGGCACGGCGCCCCCAGTAATATGCCAAGCCCGCACCCGAAGCCCCGGTGCGCGCAGGAGGCACCATGCGACCGCGACCCCCCGTCAAGGGCCGAGGCATGTTCAACGGCACCGGACTGATCATCGCGGGCCTCGCGGCGACAGCCGCGGCGCTGCTCTTCCCGATCCTGTCCTACGCCGACCGGCCGGCCGACGCGGCGAGCGCGAGCCTGCTCAGCGCGCAGACCGTGACGACCCCGTACGGCCCGCTGTCCGCACAGGACCGGGACTTCGTCACCAAGGTGCGGCTGGCCGGCCTGTGGGAGCTCCCGGCGGGGGAGATGGCGGAGCGGAAGGGCACCACCCAGGCCGTACGGGACGCGGGCCGCCATCTCGTCGACGGACACACCTCCCTCGACTCCCACGACCGCACCGTCGCCACGCAGCTGGGCGTGCCCCTGCCCAACGAGCCCAACGCCCAGCAGAAGCAGTGGCTGGCCACCCTGCGGGCGGCGCGGGGCCAGGAGTTCGACCGCCGGTTCGCGGGCATCCTGCGGCTCGCCCACGGCCGCGTGTTCTCGCTGGTCGCCCAGGTCCGCGCCGGCACCCAGAACGCGCTGGTCCGCGATCTGGCCGACGACGCGAACACCACCGTGCTGGACCACATCAAGGTCCTGGAGGCGACCGGGTACGTCGACTTCTCCGCGCTGGCCCGGGACCTGGCCGCCTCCCCCTCCGCCGTGCCGGACCCCCCGTCGGTCGACCCGTCCGCCGCGGTCCCGGTCGAGCCCTCGCCGTCCGCGACGTACCCGCTGCCGCCCGCCGCCTCCACCCCGCCGCCGTCGGCCGCACGCTGACCTGCGGAGAAAACGGAACGTCACCTACCTGCAACAGTCGGTCCGGATGGTGAACAGGGCATGGCGCTCTCCCAGACCCCTGGCATAGAAAAACGTCATGTTCTGGGTCCTCCTGCTGCTCCTGGCCTGGGCGTTCGCCGGCACCGCGTGCACCCGGCTGTGCCTGGCCGCCGTACGCGCCGCGGCCGCCGACTCCGCACGAGCCGGCGCGGACGCCGGCGCCGCGACGCACCGGGAGCGCGATCTGACGCTGTACGAGGCGGCGTTCCTGTCCGGCGGTCCGCGCCGGGTCGCCGACGTGACGATGGTCTCCATGGCCCGGCAGCGGCGGCTGCTGCTCGCACACACCGGCTGGGCCACGGTCGTGGACCCGCGGGGGCGCGACGAGATGGAGCGGTCCGTCATAGGGGCCATCGGTCCGGAGGGGCAGTCCCGCATCGCGCCGGTGCGGGCCGCCGCGGCCGGCGCCGAGGCGGTACGGCGGCTCGCCGACGGGCTGGTGCGCGCCGGGCTCGCGGTGCCCGACGGGGCGCGGACGACGGTGGCGGACGGGGTCCGCGGGGTGCGGGCCGCCGCGCTGGCCGTGTGCGCGCTGGGCCTGACCGCGCTGCTGCTGCCCGCCCCGACCGGGCTGCCGCGCCTGCTGGTCGCCCTGTGGTTCGCGCTGCCCCTCGCCCTCACCCTGAGCTGCCTGGTGATCGCCCGGGCCGAGGTGCACCCGTACTCCCGCTGGGCCTCCCCGGCCGGGCAGCGGCTGCTGGGCGCGCTGCACCGGGGGCCGGCCGGCGACGGCGACGAGCGGACCTTCCTCACCTCCGTCGCCGTCCGGGGCGTCCGCGCCATCGGCGAGCCGGAGCTGCGCGCGGCCTTCACGCACCGCGACCGGCCCGGGCGGGAGTGACCCTGCGCCGGGGGCGCACGGAGGCATTGGCGGCGACACCGCGGGGCGGTGCTTGCCTTCGCCCGAAGGGAGACGAAACATCCCTTCTGTGATCGCCGGGCGTGGCAGCCGTGCCAGCGCCGCCGCGCACCGAAGGGATACGCGATGAGAGCTGCCGCCCTGTACTCGGCCGTCGGGTCCTTGCTGCTGACCACCCTGGCCGCGGCCCCGGCGGGCGGTGCGCCCGGTGGCCCGGCGGCGCCCGCCGCCCCGGGCGCGGCCGAGCTGCGCGGCACCGCCGTGGCCGCCGCGCGGGCCAGGGCGGCCGGTGTCCGCTTCGGCGCATGCGCGGCGATCCCGCAGGCGCCGGCCGGTCTGCGGTGCGGCACGGTGGAGGTCCCGCTGGACTACGCGCACCCCGACGGCACCCGGATCCGGCTGACCGTCAGCCGGATGCGGGCCACGCAGCAGGACCCGCAGAACAGCAAGCGGAAGGTGCCCCGGCAGGGTGCGCTGGTCTACAACCCGGGCGGCCCCGGCGGCTCCGGGATGCGCTTCCCACTCGTCGCGAAGCTGCCCGCGTGGAAGCGGATCGCCGCCGCGTACGACCTGGTCGGCTACGCACCGCGCGGAGTGGGCGGCTCGGCGCCGCTGTCCTGCATGGACCCCGCGCAGTTCGTCGAGGCGCCCACCGAGTCGCCGGAGCACCCCTCGGAGGCGTACAAGCAGCAGCGCATCGCCCGGGCGAAGGCGTACGCGCGGGGCTGCGCCGAACGGTCGGGGAGCAGGCTGAGGTTCTACACCTCGCTCGACAACGCCCGCGACCTGGACGTCCTGCGGGCGGCGCTGGGCGAGGACCGGCTGACCTTCATGGGCGCGTCGTACGGCACCTACTTCGGCGCGGTGTACGCGACGCTGTTCCCCTCGCACGTGCGGCGGATGGTGCTGGACTCGGTGGTCGACCCGGACCCGCAGAAGGTCTGGTACCGCAACAACCTGGAGCAGTCGGCCGCGTTCGAGGACCGCTGGGCGGACTTCCGGGACTGGATCGCCCGGCACGACGACGTGTACCGGCTGGGCGGCACCCCGCAGGCGGTGCAGCGCGGCTACGACACGGCGCGCGGCCGGCTGGCCGCGAAGCCGGCGGGCGGGAAGGTGGGCCCGGGCGAGCTGCAGTCCGCGTTCCTCACCGCCGGGTACGACGACGTGTTCTGGCCGGGCCGCGCCGCCGCGCTGTCGGCCTACCTGCGCGGCGACGAAAAGCCACTGGTGCGGCTGGCCGCGCCGAACGCGCAGACGGCCGCCCAGGCGGAGAACGGCAACGCGGTGTACACGGCCGTCGAGTGCAACGACGCGCCCTGGCCGACGGACTGGACGGTGTGGGACCGCGACAACACCAGCCTCGCGCGCGTGGCGCCCTTCGAGACGTGGGACAACGCGTGGATGAACCTGCCGTGCGCGTACTGGCCGGCGCCCCGCCAGCGGCCGCTGGACGTGCGGACCGGCCCCGGTGAGCTGCCGCCGGTGCTGATCCTGGCGGCGGAGCGGGACGCGGCCACGCCGTACGCGGGCGCGCTGGAGATGCGCCGGCGCCTGTCCGGCTCGGTGCTGGTGACCGAGCGGGACGCGGGCTCGCACGGCATCGGGGGCGGCCCCAACCGCTGCGTCAACGCCCACCTGGACGCCTACCTGCTGGAGGGCCGCCTTCCGGAGCAGCACGCCGCCTGCGCGCCGCACCCGGAACCGCAGCCCCAGCCCCCGGCCACCGGATCCGCCGACCGGCAGGTCCTGCGGGACGCCCTGAAGGGCAAGGGGGCCTAGGCGGGCGTGGCTAGGCCAGCCCGGCGACCAGATCGGCGACCGACTTGCGGCGGCCGGTGAAGAAGGGGACCTCCTCGCGGACGTGCATCCGCGCCTCGGAGCCGCGCAGGTGGCGCATGAGGTCGACGATGCGGTGCAGCTCGTCGGCCTCGAAGGCGAGGAGCCACTCGTAGTCGCCGAGGGAGAAGGACGCGACCGTGTTCGCGCGGACGTCCGGGAAGCCGCGGGCCATCTTGCCGTGGTCGGCGAGCATGCGGCGGCGGTCCTCGTCGGCCAGCAGGTACCACTCGTAGGAGCGCACGAACGGGTAGACGCTGACGTAGTTGCGCGGCGTCTCGTCGGCGAGGAACGCCGGGATGTGCGAGCGGTTGAACTCCGCGGGGCGGTGCAGCGCCATGTTCGACCACACCGGTTCCAGCGCGCGGCCGAGCTTCGTGCGGCGGAAGAGGTTGTACGCCTCCTGGAGCTGGTCGCTGGTCTCGGCGTGCCACCAGATCATGAGGTCGGCGTCGGCGCGCAGGCCGGAGAGGTCGTAGGTGCCGCGGATCGTCACGTCCTTCGCGGCGAGCTGGTCGAACAGCTCCTGGACCTCGTCGGCGTACCCCGCGCGGTCCTCGGGGAGCACGTCCTTCAGCTTGAAGACGGACCACAGTGTGTAGCGGATGACCTCGTTGAGGTCCTTGGCCAGCTTGCCCTTGTTCGGGATCCTGCCGGACTCGGTGGTGGGAGCGTCGTCACTCATGGCACCTATTCTCCCGCTCCGCCGTGCAGGCTCTGCACCGGGTGGGCCGTCAGTTCCGCCACACCGCGCAGGTCGCCGCCCAGCTGGTCGACGGCCGCGTGGGCGCTCGCGACGCAGGCCGGGATGCCGACGCCGTCGTAGGGCGCGCCGCACACCGCGAGGCCGGGCAGCTTGGCCAGGTGCTCGCGGATGCGCCGCACGCGCGCGTGGTGGCCCACCGGGTACTGCGGCAGTCCGTCGGTCCAGCGGGTGACCCGGCTCGCCAGGGGTACGGCGTCCAGCCCGGTGGCCTCGCGCAGGTCATGCCGGGAGACCTCCACCAGGTCGGCGTCCTCGCGGCCGAGGATCTCCGTCTCGCCGTGGCGGCCGACGGAGGTGCGCAGCACGACCACGTCCGGGTCCTCCTCGGCGATCCAGCCCCACTTGCGGGAGGCGAAGGTGGACGCCTTGATGGTGTGGCCGTCGACGGGCGGGACGAGGAAGCCGCTGCCCTCGGGGAGGGCGAGGCCGGCGCGCCGGTAGGCGAGGGTGACCAGGGCCATGGAGGCGTACTCGACGGCGGCGAGCTCGGCCGCGGCGGCCGGTGCCTCGGCGGTGAGGAGCCGGGCGGCGACGGGTGCGGGGACGGCGACGACCACCGCGTCGGCGTGCAGCACCCGCTCGCCGGCGACGACGCGCCAGGCCGTGTCGCCGGTGCGGGCGCCGGCGGACCCGGGGGGTGCCGTCCTCCTCAGCTCCGTCACCGGGGCGCCGGTGAGGATCTCGCCGCCGAGCGCCCGGACCGACTCGGCGACCGCGAGCGGCAGCCGGCCCACGCCGCCCTCGATGCCCATGAAGACCGGGCCGGTCTGCCGCGCCGCGGCGGCCCGGGCCTGGATGTCGCGGACCGCCGCGGTGAGGGAGGCGTGGGTGCGGGCGGCCTCGAAGAGCTGGGGGACGGCCGAGCGCATCGAGATGCGGTACGCGTCGCCGGCGTAGACCCCGCCCAGCAGGGGCTCGACGAGGCGGTCGACGACCTCCCGGCCGAGCCGCGCCGCCACGTACTCCCCCACGGCCACGTCGTCGCCGATCTCGGTGCGGGGCAGTTCGGCGTCGCGCCCGACGCGGGCGAGGCCCTCGTCCGACAGGACGCCGGCGAGCGCGGCGGCGGTGCCGGGGACCCCCATCACATGTCCCTTGGGCATCGGGCGCAGGGCGCCCCGGGTCCAGATCGAGGCCGCCGCGGTGGCCGGCGGCTGCAACCGCGCGGCGAGGCCCGCCTCGCGCGCGAGCGTCACGGCCTCGGGGCGGCGGGCGAGCATCGACTCGGCGCCCAGGTCCACCCGGACGCCGGCGATCTCGCCGGGCAGCAGCTTGCCGCCCACCCGCCCGGACGCCTCGAGGACGGTGACGCGCGTCCCGCTCAGCGCCAGCCGGTGGGCGGCGGCCAGGCCCGCGATCCCGGCTCCTACGACGACGACATGCCCCGTGCCCGTACCCGTTGCGCTCATGACCCCCACTCTCTCAGACCGCCCTGACTCTCCCACCGGGCCATACGGCCCTGAACGGTGCCCCGCCCGGTGTCCGGACCGTGACCGCATCGGGATCCCATCGGGACCGCGGCCGTCCAACGTTTCCGCCCTCCGCGCCGTCGAAGGAACATCACACGTCACCGTCCCCGGGGGTACCGCCCATGCGCACACCACGAATCACCCGGCCCGTCCCGGCCCTGGCCGGGGTCCTGCTCGCCGCCTGTCTCGCGCTCGCCGGGTGCAGCGCCGGGGGCGACTCGGGCGAGGGCTCGTCGAAGTCCGCCGCGGACGGCGCGGCGCAGCAGCAGCCGGGCGCCGGCGGCGCCAAGGCGGGCGACGCGAAGTCCGTCCGCCGGGCGCCCCGGCTCAGCCCGAGCGCGATCATCCGCACCGCCTCCCTGACCGTCGAGGTCAAGGACGTGCCCAAGGCCCTCGACGAGGCCCGCAGGACCGCCGAGCACGCGGGCGGCTACGTCGGGAACGAGACCACCGGCCGGGACGAGGACGGCCACGAGCACACCCGGGTGGTGCTGCGCGTGCCCACCGCCCACTACGACGACGTCCTGACCGGTCTGGAGGGCACGGGCCGGCTCGTCGAGCGGACCGCGAAGGCCGAGGACGTCACCGACCAGGTCGTGGACGTCGGCAGCCGGGTCCGGTCCCAGCGGGCGAGCGTGGCCCGGATCCGCGACCTGATGGACCGGGCGACCAAGCTGAGCGACGTGGTCGGCCTGGAGGGGGAGCTGAGCAGCCGGGAGGCGGACCTGGAGGCGCTGCTGGCCCAGCAGGCCTCGCTGAAGGACCGCACGAGCCTCGCGACCATCACGCTGTCGCTGTCCGAGACCCCGGTGCACCGGGCCGCCGCCGACGACTCCCCGGGCTTCGTCGACGCCCTGTCGGGCGGCTGGCACGCGTTCCTCGCGATGCTGCGCTGGATCGCCCTGGTCCTCGGAGCCGTGCTGCCGTTCGCCGCGCTCGCGGCCGTGCTGGCGCTGCTGTGGGTCCGGGTCGTCCGCCCGCGCCTGACGCGCCGCCCGCGGCCCGCGGCGGCGCCGGCGGGCTCGCTGCCGCACGCGCGCCCGGTGCCGGACTCCCCCGCCGAGCCCGGCCGCGACTGAAGTCCCCCGGCCCCGTAGCGTGTTCCCATGAGCATGAGCGGTGGGCGGGGCGGGGCCGAGCGGCTGGTCGTCATCGGCGGCGACGCCGCGGGGATGTCCGCGGCGTCGCAGGCGCGGCGGCTGCGCGGCCCGGACGAACTGGAGATCGTGGCCTTCGAGCGCGGGCACTTCACGTCCTTCTCGGCGTGCGGGATCCCGTACTGGGTGGGCGGCGACGTCCCCGGGCGGGACGACCTGATCGCCCGCTCCCCCGAGGAGCACCGCGCACGCGGGATCGATCTGCGCCTGCGCACGGAGGTCACGGAGATCGACGTCGCGGGGCGGCGGGTCCGCGCGCGTGACGTCGACTCGGGCGCCGAGTCGTGGACCGCGTACGACAAGCTCGTCATCGCCACCGGCGCCCGCCCGGTCCGCCCCGACCTGCCCGGCGCGGACGCCCCCGGCGTGCACGGGGTGCAGACGCTGGACGACGGCCAGGCCCTGCTGGACACGCTGGCACGCGCGCGTGGCCGGCGCGCGGTGGTCGTGGGCGCCGGGTACATCGGCGTCGAGATGGCCGAGGCGCTGATCAACCGGGGCTTCGAGGTGACCGTCGTCAACCGCGGCCGGGAGCCCATGTCGACCCTCGACCCGGACATGGGCCGCATGGTGCACCGGGCCATGGAGGGCCTCGGCATCACCATGGTCAACGACTCCGCGGTCACCGGTCTGCCGACCGGGGCGGACGGCCGGGTCCGCGCGGTGGCCACGCGGGACGCCGAGTACCCGGCGGACGTCGTCGTCCTCGGCATCGGCGTCCGCCCCGAGACCGGCCTCGCCCGCGCGGCGGGACTCCCGCTCGGCGCCCGCGGCGGCCTGCTCACCGATCGCGCCCAGCGGGTGCGCGGCCACGAGGACATCTGGGCCGGCGGCGACTGCACGGAGGTGCTGAACCTGGTCTCCGGGCAGGAGCAGTACGTCCCGCTCGGCACCCACGCCAACAAGCACGGGCAGGTCATCGGCACCAACGTCGGCGGCGGCTACGCCACGTTCCCGGGGGTGGTCGGCACGGCGGTCAGCAAGGTCTGCGACCTGGAGATCGCTCGCACCGGGCTGCGCGAGAAGGACGCCCATCGGGTGGGGCTGCGGTTCGAGGCGGTCACCGTCGAGTCCACCAGCCGCGCCGGCTACTACCCGGGCGCCTCGCCCATGACGGTCAAGATGCTCGCCGAACGCCGCACCGGCCGCCTCCTCGGCGTCCAGATCGTCGGCAGGGAGGGCGCCGCCAAGCGTGTCGACATCGCCGCGGTGGCCCTGACCGCGCAGATGACGGTGGAACAGATGACGGCGCTGGACCTGGGGTACGCGCCGCCGTTCTCGCCGGTGTGGGACCCGGTCCTGGTGGCGGCGAGGAAGGCGACGGCGAGGGTGCGCTCGGCCCAGGCGTAGGCCGGGGCGTGCGTCGCCGCGTCCGCCTAGGCGGTCCCGCTGATCCGGGGCAGGGACGTGACACCCGCCGCCGACGGCGCGGCCGCGGGCTGCTCCCCGGCGGGCCTGGCGTGGGACGCGGTCGTGCGGGTGGAGCGCAGCCGGTGGCTCACCGCCTCGTCCAGCGTCACGGGCCGCTGCATCTGCGCGGCCAGCCGGCCCGCCTCCTGGCCGAGCCGCGCGACGTCCTCCCAGGGGAGCCGTACCACCAGGGAGATCTCCGCCTCGCCGTCGGGCAGGGCGTGCATCGGAGGGGTAACTCGTTCGGTCATCGCCTGATCCTCACGTCGGTTGAGGAGACATACGCGCGCCGGCCGGGCCGCGTTCACCGATTCGGGTGCCGCATCCCGGGCACTACTTGAGTGTGGTCATCCCCGTCCATGACGTGAATCCGGCACGTCGCACCCCGTACGTGACGTACGCCCTCATCGCGGCCAACGTGCTCGTCTTCCTCGCCACACCCGGCCTGGCCGGTTCGGTGGCCGGGGGCGGCGACCTGGCCCAACTGTGCCATCTGCAGGCCTTCATGGACCAGTACGCGGCCGTCCCGCGGGAACTGATCCACCATCAGATGCCCAGGGTGGTGCCGACGGGAGCCGTCGGTGTGGGGCCGCACGGCGCGGGCTGCGTGGTGGCACCGCCCGGCTACGACAAGTCCCCGCCGCTGTCGGTCCTCACGGCGATGTTCCTGCACGGCGGCTGGCTGCACCTGCTGGGCAACATGCTGTTCCTGCTGATCTTCGGCAACAACGTCGAGGACCGGATGGGGCACATCCGCTTCCTGCTGTTCTACGTGGTCTGCGGCTACGCGGCCGGCTACGGCTTCGCCCTGCTCAACGACACCTCCGGCGCCCCGCTGATCGGCGCGTCCGGGGCGATCGCGGGGGTGCTCGGCGCCTATCTGGTCCTCTATCCGAGGGCGCGGGTCTGGGTCCTCGTGCCGTTCCTGGTCTTCCTGCCGCTGCGGCTGCCCGCCTGGCTGGTGCTGGGCTTCTGGTTCGGGCTGCAGGCGGTGTACTCCTCCGGGCACGGCGTGTCCGGAGCCGGGACGGTGGCCTACGCGGCGCACGTGGTCGGCTTCGTGGCGGGCATGCTGCTCGCCTGGCCGCTCAAGCCGGGCACGCCGCCCCCGCCGGAGCCGCGCCGGCTGCTGTTCGGCAGGCAGGCCCGGCCCCGTCAGGTGTGGTGAGCGGTCCGGCTCAGCGGACGCTGTGCGTGTGCACGTACTCCACGAGCCGGGTCAGCGCGTCCGGGTCGGTGTTCGGCATGACGCCGTGGCCGAGGTTGAAGACGTGGCCCTCCAGGCCGGCGGCCGCGTCCAGCACCTCCTGGGCCTTGACCTCGACCGTGTTCTTGTCGGTGAACAGCACGGTCGGGTCGAGGTTGCCCTGGAGCGCCTTGCCGGGGCCGACGCGGCGGGCGGCCTCGTCCAGCGGGACCCGCCAGTCGACGCCCACGACGTCCGCGCCGGCCTCGCCCATGAGGCCGAGCAGCTCGCCGGTGCCGACCCCGAAGTGGATGCGGGGCACGCCGTAGCCGGCGACGGCGTCGAAGACCTTGGCCGAGGCGGGCAGCACCGACGCGCGGTAGTCCGCCGGGGCCAGGGCGCCGGCCCAGGAGTCGAAGAGCTGGACGGCCGAGGCGCCGGCCTCGATCTGCACCTTCAGGAAGGCGGCCGTGATGTCGGCGAGGCGGTCCAGCAGGTCTGCCCACAGCTCGGGGTCGCCGTACATCATCGCCTTGGCGTTCTCGTACGTGCGCGACGGGCCGCCCTCGACCAGGTAGCTCGCGAGGGTGAACGGGGCTCCCGCGAAACCGATCAGCGGGGTGGGGCCCAGTTCACGGGTGAGCAGGCCGATCGCCTCGGTGACGTAGGAGACGTCCTCGGGGGTCAGGTCGCGCAGCCGGGCGAGGTCGGCGCGGGTGCGCACGGGCTGCTCGACGACCGGGCCGACGCCGGGCTTGATGTCGAGGTCGAGGCCGATGGCCTTGAGCGGGACGACGATGTCGCTGAAGAAGATCGCCGCGTCCACGTCGTGCCGGCGCACCGGCTGCAGGGTGATCTCGGTGACCAGCTCAGGCCGCATGCAGGACTCGAGCATCGGGATGCCCTCGCGCACCTTGCGGTACTCGGGCAGGGAGCGGCCGGCCTGGCGCATGAACCACACGGGGGTGTGCGGCACGGGCTCGCGCCTGCACGCCCGGAGGAAGGCGCTGTCGTACGTCGCTGCCGGCTGCCGGCCGGTGGGAGTGTCGTTCGCGGTCACGGGGCAAGTCTCGCACGACACCGTTCGGCGCACGCCGGCCGTCAGGTGTTCGGCGAATCCCTGGACGGCGGGGCGGAAACGGAGCGGGGTGTCTAGCCCGGCACCGGGCACCGGCTCCCTTACCCTTCCCGCATGGCTGCGGCTCAGGGACGAATGTCGGACGGCGCTGACGGAACGGACGACGCGAAGGACACCGGGGAGGCGGACCGGCCCTCCGGGGTGTCCGGACCGCCGGCCTTCCGTGCCGCGGTCGAGTCCCTGCGCGGCGCGCGGCTGCGGCCGCAGGTGGAGGTGGAGACCACGCCCGCCCCGCAGCGGCTCGCCCCGTTCGCCCACGCGCTGGAGGCCGTGGTGGCCGACGGCGACCAGGAGCTGGCCGACGGCCGGCTGGTGCTGCTGCACGACCCGGCCGGGCACGACGCCTGGCGCGGGACGTTCCGGCTGGTGACGCTGGTGCGCGCGGAGCTGGAGCCGGAGATGGCGGCGGACCCGCTGCTGCCGGAGGTGTGCTGGTCGTGGCTGACCGGCGCGCTGCAGGCGCGCGGGCTGACGTACGGCGAGCCGAGCGGGACGGTCACCCGCGCGAGCTCGCACTACTTCGGCGGGCTGTCCGAGCGCCCGCCCGCCTCGCAGATCGAGATCCGGGCCTCCTGGACGCCCCGGGAGGGTCTGGGCGGGGCACCGGACACCGGGGCGCATCTGGCCTCGTGGTGCGATCTGCTGGCCCAGGTCGCCGGGCTGCCGCCGGCCGGTCCGGGCGACGCCTCGGTCGTCACCCTGCCGCAGCGCAGGGATCCGCAGTCCCGGTGACCTGACCGCCGTTTCCCGACGGAGTCGTCCTCCGGCACGTCGCGTTGACCATCTCTTTGTCGATACGGCCACTTTCCGCACTCGAATGGCATCGACTCGAAGCGGCTCGATCCTCGAATGATCGATCGAGTGTCCGAATTGCACGAATTGTTACTCACTAGATCGTGATCATTCTCTAAAGGCGGACGGGTTTGCTGCCGAAGACGACTGTGACCTTGAAAGCACGGTTCGTCCCGGCTTCTTCCCCACAAGCCGGCCCCGTCCCCCCACCCAGGAGGCCTGGTGTCCGTTCTCCTCGAGCAGCCCGCAAGCCTGGTCGCCTACCGCCCGAACAAACCCACCGCCATGGTGGTGGTGGCCGACCCGCGCGTCCGTTCCACCGTCACCCGGCATCTGTGGGCGCTCGGCGTGCGCGACGTCATCGAAGCCTCGTCCGTCGCCGAGGCCCGTCCCCGTATCGGCAATCCCCGCGACATCTGTGTCGCCGACGTCCACCTGCCCGACGGCTCCGGCCTGACGCTGCTGTCCGAGACCCGCGCCGCCGGCTGGCCCAACGGGCTGGCGCTGTCCGCCGCCGACGACATCGGCGCCGTCCGCAACGCCCTGGCGGGCGGGGTCAAGGGCTACGTCGTCACCGGCACCCGCACCAACATCGGGCTCCCCAGCCGGCCCGGCGCCGCTCCCCTCGGCGCCGCCGCCCGTATGCACCGCCGCCCCCCGGGTGCCCCGAGCCACCCGGGCGGCTACCGAGAACTGTCCGGACGCGAGGTCGAGGTGCTGCGGCTGGTCGCGGAGGGCCAGTCGAACAAGGCGATCGGCGTCTCGATGGGCCTGTCCGCCCTGACCGTCAAGAGCCACCTCGCCCGCATCGCCCGCAAGCTCGGCACGGGCGACCGCGCCGGCATGGTGGCCGTGGCCCTGCGTACCGGAATCATCCACTGACCTGTCCCGACCGACCCCGCGCGGGAGGGCCGCCCGGCGCAACGCCGGTCACTCCTGTGACCGGGAACTTTCACCGCAGTGACTGGTTTACGACCCCCCGGCGCCCGTCGGCGGAACGTTCCGTCGACGGGCTCCTTCCCCGCACGGATACCCTTGACAGGTGACCGACGCCCAAGACACCGCAGCAGACAGTTCCCTGCGTATCACCGGAGGCACCCCTCCGGACGACGCGGGGTCTTCTGTGACGGGGACGCCGGTTCCGTTGCTCGAACCCCGCGAGGGCATTCCGCCGGTGATCGCCGACGGGACGGCCCTCGCGGAGGTGGTCGCCGCCTTCGCCGCCGGCTCCGGCCCCGTCGCCGTCGACGCCGAGCGCGCGTCCGGCTACCGCTACGGCCAGCGCGCCTACCTGGTGCAGCTGCGCCGCGAGGGCGCCGGCACCGCGCTGATCGACCCCGTCGCCTGTCCCGACCTGTCCGGCCTCGGCGAGGCCCTGACCGGCGCCGAGTGGGTGCTGCACGCGGCCACCCAGGACCTGCCCTGCCTGCGCGAGATAGGCATGCTGCCGGCCGCCCTGTTCGACACCGAGCTGGCCGGGCGGCTCGCCGGGTTCCCCCGGGTCGGCCTCGGCGCCATGGTCGAGGGGGTCCTCGGCTTCGTCCTGGAGAAGGGCCACTCCGCCGTCGACTGGTCGACCCGGCCGCTGCCCGATCCGTGGCTGCGCTACGCGGCCCTGGACGTCGAGCTCCTCGTCGACCTGCGCGACGCGCTGGAGAAGGAGCTGGACCGGCAGGGCAAGCTGGAGTGGGCGCGGCAGGAGTTCGACGCGATCGCGGCCGCGCCGCCGGCCGAGCCGCGCAAGGACCCCTGGCGCCGCACCTCGGGCATGCACAAGGTGCGCCGGCGCCGCCAGCTGGCCGTCGTGCGGGAGCTGTGGGAGACGCGGGACCGGATCGCGCAGCGCCGGGACGTCTCGCCGGGCAAGGTGCTCAGCGACGCGGCCATCGTGGAGGCCGCGCTGGCCCTGCCGCCGAACGTGCACGCGCTGGCCGCGCTGAACGGGTTCGGGCACCGCATGGGCCGGCGGCAGCTGGAGCAGTGGCAGACGGCCGTCGACCGGGCCCGGGCCCTGCCGGAGTCCGGGCTGCCCCAGCCCGGCCAGCAGGTGACGGGACCGCCCCCGCCGCGCGCCTGGGCCGACAAGGACCCCGCCGCCGCGGCCCGGCTGTCCACCGCCCGGGCGGGGGTGTCGGCGCTGGCGGAGCGGCTGGGCATGCCGCAGGAGAACCTGGTCTCGCCGGACACCGTGCGGCGGATCTGCTGGGAGCCGCCGACCGCCGACGCGGCGTCCGTCCAGGCCGCCCTGGCCGGGTACGGGGCGCGGCAGTGGCAGGTGGAGCTGGTCACCCCGGTGCTGGTGGCCGCGCTGTCCGCCAGGAGCGCCTGACCCGGTTCACCCGGTCGCTCCGCGCGGGATGCCGGGCGACGGTGAGATCACGCCACAATCCCGGGACGGCTCCGACCCGGCCGGCTCCGCCGGAGGTGTGACCTTCGCCGCTCCACCGGGGAGGGCTGTGCAGCTACATTACTCACAAGTAGCATGGTGATGAGCAAGCGCTCAGCGTCCCGCACCCTGGAGGAGAGCCAACGTGCCTCGTACCGTCAGGGACGTCGTCTTCGTCGACGGCGTCCGCACCCCGTTCGGCAAGGCGGGCCCGAAGGGCATCTACCACGAGACCCGTGCCGACGACCTTGTCGTCAAGGCGATCCGGGAGCTGCTGCGCCGCAACCCCGGCCTGGACCCGAAGAAGATCGACGAGGTCGCCATCGCCGCGACCACGCAGATCGGCGACCAGGGCCTGACCCTCGGCCGCACCGCGGGCATCCTGGCCGGTCTCCCCCAGTCGGTCCCCGGCTACTCCATCGACCGCATGTGCGCGGGCGCGCTGACCGCCGTGACGACCACGGCGGGCTCGATCGCGTTCGGCGCGTACGACGCCGTCATCGCCGGCGGTGTCGAGCACATGGGCCGCCACCCGATGGGCGAGGGCGTGGACCCGAACCCCCGGTTCGTCAGCGAGAAGCTGGTCGACGAGTCGGCCCTGTTCATGGGCATGACGGCGGAGAACCTGCACGACCGCTACCCGCACATCACCAAGCTGCGCGCCGACGAGTACGCGGTGCGCTCCCAGGAGAAGGCCGCCAAGGCGTACGCCAACGGCAAGATCCAGGCCGACCTGGTGCCGGTCTCGGTGCGCCGCACCAGCCCCGAGGCCGGCGAGACGGGCTGGGGCCTGGTCACCGCCGACGAGCCGATGCGCCCGGGCACGACCCTGGAGAACCTCTCCGGTCTCAAGACCCCGTTCCGCGTCCACGGCCGGGTCACCGCCGGCAACGCGGCCGGCCTGAACGACGGCGCCACCGCCTCGATCATCGCGAGCGAGGACTTCGCCCGCGAGAACGGCCTGCCGGTCAAGATGCGCCTGGTGTCGTACGCCTTCGCGGGCGTCGAGCCGGAGGTCATGGGCTACGGCCCCATCCCCGCCACGGAGAAGGCCCTCGCCAAGGCGGGCCTGTCCATCGAGGACATCAACCTCTTCGAGATCAACGAGGCCTTCGCCGTCCAGGTCTTGGCCTTCCTCGACCACTACGGCATCGCGGACGACGACGAGCGCGTCAACCAGTACGGCGGCGCGATCGCCTTCGGCCACCCGCTCGCCTCCTCCGGCGTCCGGCTGATGACCCAGCTGGCCCGCCAGTTCGAGGAGCAGCCGCACGTCCGCTACGGCCTGACCACCATGTGCGTCGGCTTCGGCATGGGCGCGACGGTCATCTGGGAGAACCCGCACTTCGACGGAGGCGACAAGTGAGCACCACCGCTGAACTCCTGAAGGGCGCGGCCGAGCTGTTCCCGGACGAGGTCGTCACGCAGGCGCACGTACGCCACTTCGACCTGCCCCTGGGCGCCGGGCGTTTCGCGCTCATCACCCTGGACAACGGCCTGGACCACACCAAGCCGACCACCTTCGGCCCGGCCTCGCTGGCGAACCTGAACACCGCCGTCGACCAGGTCGAGAAGGAGGCCGCGGACGGCGACATCGTCGGCGTCGGCATCACCGGCAAGCCGTTCATCTTCGCGGTCGGCGCCGACCTCAAGGGCGTCGAGCTGCTCACCAGGCACGAGGACGCGCTGGCCATCGGCAAGGGCGGCCACGAGGTCTTCAAGCGCCTGTCCAAGCTGGCCGTGCCCACCTTCGCCTACTACAACGGCGCGGCGATGGGCGGCGGCGTCGAGGTCGGCCTGCACTGCTCCTACCGGACCGTCTCCGCGGCGATCCCGGCGTTCTCGCTGCCCGAGGTCTTCCTCGGCCTCGTCCCCGGCTGGGGCGGCTGCGCGCTGCTGCCGAACCTGATCGGCGCCGACAAGGCCGTCTCGGTCATCATCGAGAACAGCCTCAACCAGAACAAGCAGCTCAAGGGCAAGCAGGTCTACGAGCTCGGGATCGCCGACGCGATCTTCGAGGGCGCCGACTTCCTCGAGCAGTCGCTGATCTGGACGGCGGCCGTCCTCAAGGGCGAGATCGCCGTCGAGCGCCCGGCCATCGACCGCGGCGAGGCCTGGGACCAGGCCGTCGCCCGGGGCCGCTTCGTCGCGGACTCCAAGGTGCACGGTGCGGCCCCGGCCGCCTACCGCGCCCTGGACATCATCGCGGCCGCCAAGGACGGCGACCTGCAGCGGGGCTACGACGCCGAGGACCAGGCCCTCGCGGACCTGATCATGGGCGGCGAACTGCGCGCCGGCATCTACTCGTTCAACCTCGTCCAGAAGCGCGGCAAGCGTCCCGCCGGCGCCCCGGACAAGAACCTGGCCCGCCCGGTCACCAAGGTCGGCGTCGTCGGCGCCGGCCTGATGGCCAGCCAGCTCGCCCTGCTGTTCCTGCGCCGCCTGGAGGTGCCGGTCGTGCTGACCGACATCGACCAGGAGCGCATCGACAAGGGTGTGGGCTACGTCCACGCCGAGATCGACAAGCTGCTCGGCAAGGGCCGTATCAACCAGGACAAGGCCAACCGCCTCAAGGCCCTGGTGACCGGTGTGCTGGACAAGGCCGAGGGCTTCGCGGACGCCGACTTCGTCATCGAGGCGGTGTTCGAGGAGATCGGCGTCAAGCAGCAGGTCTTCGCCGAGGTCGAGGCGGTCGCCCCGGCCCACGCGATCCTCGCCACCAACACCTCCTCCCTGTCGGTGACGGAGATGGCGTCGAAGCTGAAGCACCCCGAGCGGGTCGTCGGCTTCCACTTCTTCAACCCGGTCGCGGTCCTGCCGCTGCTGGAGATCGTCCGCGGTGAGCAGACCGACGACGCGTCGCTCGCGACCGCGTTCGCGGTGGCCAAGAAGCTGAAGAAGACCGCGGTCCTCGTCAAGGACGCCCCGGCGTTCGTCGTGAACCGCATCCTGACCCGCTTCATGGGCGAGATCCAGAACGTCATCGACGAGGGCACCCCGGTCGAGGTCGCGGAGAAGGCGGTCGAGCCGCTCGGTCTGCCGATGTCCCCGCTGGTCCTGCTGGAGCTGGTCGGCCCGGCCATCGGCCTGCACGTCTCGGAGACCCTCAACCGGGCCTTCCCGGACCGCTTCACGGTCTCCCCGAACCTCGCGGCCGTCGTCAAGGCGGGCAAGCGCGGCTTCTACGTCTACGACAGCGGCAAGCCGGAGCTGGACCCGGAGGTCGCGGCGCTGCTGAAGCAGGGCGACGTCGCCCTGACGGAGGAGCAGGTGCGGGCCCGGGTGCTCGACGCGGTGGCGCAGGAGATCGGCCTGATGCTCGAGGAGGGCGTCGTCGCCGAGGCCCAGGACATCGACCTGTGCCTGATCACCGGCGCCGGCTGGCCCTTCCACCTGGGCGGCATCACGCCGTACCTGGACCGCGAGGGCGTCTCGGAGCGGGTGAACGGGAAGCCGTTCCTGGCGCCGGGTGTGGCGAGCGTCCCGGCGTAGTCCCGGACGTGTGCGAGCGTGTGTGACAAGGGCCCCCGCCCCGGCGGGGGCCCTTGTCTCATCCCCCGGTCCGGAGGGTGAACTCCACCCGCAGCAGGGCGTGGTCGGACTCGGGGTACGTGCGCACGCCCGCGCTCCGCACGGCGAAGTGGCGCCTGGTGGCGAACGCGTAGTCGATCGTCCGGCCGCCGGCCGTGGCCTCCCCGGGAGCCGTGCGTCCCTCCACGAACCGGTCCCTCAGGTACGACAGGGCCGGCGCCTCGGGCGGGAGGTTCAGATCCCCGGCGAGCACCACCGGCGTGCCTCCGGGGAACGCGTCGAGCCGGTCCCTGATCTCCCGCAGTTGTTCCGGGGCCCTGGCGTTGGTGTGGGCCGTGCACGCGATGAGCGGATGCCCGTGGAACACGGTGTGTGCGCACAGCAGCCCCCTGCGCACCGCGACGGTGCGGCCGGCGTTGGTGTAGGTCTCGCCGCCGGTGTGGGTGAAGCGGAGGTAGTCCCGCCGGCCGTCCGGGACGTCGCCGCGGCTGAGCACGGCCGATCCGAACCCGCCGGTCCGTCCGCAGGCGGGCACGTTGTCCTGGGACGAGGCGTAGGTGCCGTCCATGCGCCAGCCCGCCCGGGCGAGTCGCTCCTTCAGCCGGGCGTACTGCGTCAGGCAGATCTCGTTGACGGTGACCAGGTCCGGCCGCAGCCTCGACGCCTCCTCCGCCAGCCGCGCGACCGACGTGCCGGGCCCGGACCGTCCGGCGTTCCACCAGCAGTGCGCCGCCGCTCCGCAGAGGTTGTACTGCAGCACGCGGAGCGCCGGCCGCCCGGCCGGCGCGGGTCTGTCGTCGTCCGTTCCGGGGTGGGAGGACGCCGCGAGCAGCACCGCCACCGCGACCACCCCCGCGGACAGCCACGCGCCCAGCCGGTGCCGCACCCGTGCGGCCCCTTCCGGCGCGGCACGACCGGCCGTCACCAGTCCCCGGTGAACGGCCGGTGCCCGCACACCTCGCCGCAGGCGTGCCGTGAGGACCCCAGCGCTCGCACGGGGCTGTCCTCGGGGATGCCGACGACCTTGAACGTGCGCGGGGTGGGCGTGGACTCGGCCGCTCCGAACAGGGCGATCACGTCCACCGTATGGGCGCCGGAACGCCAGGGATGGGCGTGCGTGAACGCCCATTCCCCGTTGTCGTTCACCCCCGTCGCCCCTATGAGCACGTCCCCTTCCATGAGGACGACCTTCGTCACGCCCCGCTGCACCGTTCCGGAGAAACGGGGCCGCGGCCCCGCGAACGCGCCGTCGGCCGGCCCGTGGACCACCGGCGGCGGGACCTCGGTCAGCACGGTGAAGCGGTGCTCCAGCACGGGTGAGCAGCCACCGTCGGAGCGCAGCCCCACGCAACTCACGTGGTGCTCTCCGGCCGTCCAGCTCACCGACCGCCGCCAGCTCCACTGGCCGGCACTGCCGACGCCGGTGCCGCCGAGGTAGTGGCCCTGCTCGAAGAAGAGCAGGTAGTGGGTGCCCGGTGCGCAGACGCCGGTCAGCTTCACCATGGGGCCGACCGGGACGTCCGGAACCGGCTGGGTGATCGCCGGTGCCGCGCCCAGGGGCTGGGCGTAGAGGGCCGCGTCGGGCGACTGGACGGTGAACTCGCCCGACACCGGCGGCAGCACCGGTGGTTCCATGAGCCGGTCGAGGTACACGTCGGCCTTGTCGAGCACCCCGAGGCCGCACAGCCCGGCCACCACGATGCGGGCCACCTCGAAGGCGCCGAGGTGGTTGACATGGGTGGAGTCGATGCTGCCGTCGGGATGCAGGGGGTGTTCGCCGGCATCCACCCAGCTGAAGTACTGGCGCAGTCGCATCGGGCCTATCTCGGCCCACAGCTCCGCCGTACGGCGGTTGAGGTCGATCAGGGGCGCACCCAGCCGGCCGGCGACCTCCCGCATGGCCCGGGGGTGGTCGCCCAGCGTGTTGACCACCTCTCCGCCGGCGGAGAACGCGTACCGCGCCATGGGTGTGACCAGGACCGGTACACCGCCCTCCTGGTGCACGTAGGTGGCGAACAGCCGCAGCAGTTCCCGGTACTCGGGTACCGGGACGTAGCGCGTGCCGTTGTGGATCATGTGATCCACGCAGCCGAAGCCGATCAGCACGATGTCCTGGGGCTTCATGCGGTTGAGCATCGCCGGGAAGCGCTCGGTGAAGTACTTCCGCGTGGTCATGGCGCTGCGCGCGTAGTTGGCGACCTCGACGGGGCCCGCGAGCAGGTCCTCGATCTTCTGGCCCCAGCCCGCCATGGGGGCTTCGTCCTCCGTGCGCGGAGCGGCCACGGAGTCCCCCAGCACGAATATGGTCCGGTTCACGTCCGGTCCCTCCCTAGCGGTCGACCACGTTCATGGCCATGGCTCCCGAGGCCGAGCAGTACGGCCGTACCCAGACCGGGCGGGCCGGGTGGACCACGGCGTAGTCGGACGCTTCGTCGCCGACCACCGGGAGGGACGGGTAGGCGTAGGCGCCCTTGACGTCGGGGAAGTCCTCCAGCAGGTGGCACACGCGCACCTTGCGCCGGTCGGACGGTGCGGGCTGCAGCCACCAGTCCCAGTCCTCCCAGCGCTCCAGCCGCTGGTCGACCACCGTCCGCACCGGCACCTCGGCCCGGAAGGCCTGACGGCCGAGCACCTCGACGGGCACCGTCACGTTGTGCGCGTGCGGGCCCCGGCGACTCACGACGAACAGGGCCCCCGGCTCGATCCGGCCGGCCCCGCACAGCACGCCCCGCAGGGTGATCCGCCCGTCGCGGACCTCGACGCCGGTGCACTCGGCGTGCTGTTCGCGCAGCACCGTGCGCAGCATCAGCCGGCCGTTGGGCTGGGCGTACGGCAGGTTCCAGACGACGGAGCCGGACGGCGGGCGGGTCACGAGGCGGACCCGCGCGTCGATGAGGGCGCGGGTGTCGCGAAGTCCGGCCTTCATGTGCACGCCGCTGGACTTGGCGGTCCGCATGGTCACCTGCCAGCGTCCGTCGCCCAGTTCTGCGGCGGTCTCGGCGGTGACCACGGCGGTGTAGCCGGTACCGCCGTTGTCCAGCGCGGTACGCGACGTGCGCAGGGGGACGTCGGGGCGGGCTTCGCCGTCCGACGGCCTGTGGCGCAGCACGAACTGCCAGCGTCTGCGGCCCTCCCCCGGGCCCTCGGCGGAGAGCAGCAGCCGGCCCGCGTCCTCGGCGGTGACGTCGACCGTGGCCGCGCCGAGGGCCACGGGCGGCTCGGTGAGCCGGTCCGGCCCGGCCTTCCGGGCGCCGGCCGGAGCGCGGTAGCCGCGCTCCTTCGCCGCGCGGCGGCGGGCGGCGTCCGCGAACAGTTCCAGGTACCGGCCCGCGACGGCCGACGGATCGTAGCGGGCCGCGTTGCGCAGAGCGGCGGCCCCCATGGTGCGGCGCAGGTGCTCGTCGGCCATCAGCCGGCGCAGGCCCCAGGCGATGCCCTCCACCTCGCCGTTGGGCACGAGGAAGCCGTCCTCGCCGTCGCGGAGGATCTCCCGTGGCCCGACCGGGCAGTCGGTGGAGACCACCGGCAGCCCGCACCGCATCGCCTCCACCAGCGTCATGCCGAAGGACTCCGCGCTCGACGTCACCGCGGCGACGGAGCCCTTGGCCCACTCGGACTCCAGGGGCGAGAAACCGCCCATGAGAAGCGCCCGCCCGTTGAGGCCGAGTTCGGTGACCAGGGCGCGCAGCTTGCCCGCCTCGCCGCCGTCGCCGTAGATGCGCAGCTGCCAGTCGGGGAAGTCCTCGGCGAGTGCGGCGAAGGCCCGGATCAGCAGGTCGTAGCGCTTGACGTGGTGCATGCGGCCGGCGCTGACGACGACCTTGCGGGTGCCGTCGGAGGGCGCGACGGACGGCTCCGGGACGCTGTTGGGGATGCCGGTCACGGGGAGTCCGGGGATCGGCGTGTTCTCCTGGAAGGAGCGGGCGTCGGCCTCGGTGACGGTGGTGACCGCGTCCAGCCGCGGGTAGACGCGGGCCATCTCGGCGCGTACGGCGGGTGGGATGGCGAGGTGGGTCATGTGCTCCTGCGCGACGCGCAGGGCGCCGTCGCGGGTGTGCGCCGCGACGAACAGGTTGAGGCTGGGCCGGGTCCCGACGACGACGTCCGCGGTGGTCCTCTCCAGTTCCCTGATGATCCGCCGGTCGGTGAACTTGCTGTACTGGGCGTAGAACTCCTCCTGCCGCGGCACCACCTCGCTGGGTTCGTCGCTGCCGGGGGCCCCGCGGTCGGCGCTGCCGGCCCGCAGATCGATCAGTGCGCGGACGGTGACGCGCGGGGAGATCTCGAACTTGGTGGCGTTCGCACGCCGGAACACCGAGACGATCTCGACGTCGTGGTGGACGGAGAGCGCCTCGGCGAGGTTGATGACGGTGCGGTTGGTGCCGCCGATGCCGTAGATGTTGTTGATCAGGAAGGAGATCTTCACCGGACCTCACGCTCCTTCCGCTCGAAAGGACTCGGCACGGGGTAGTAGGCCCGCAGGAACGTGCCGAGCATGGCCGTCTGGCGGGCCACGTCGTGACCGTCGGAGAGGGTGTCGTTGATGCAGAACGCCTGCCGGTCGCGGCGGGCCAGCAGGATGCCGAGCCGGCGCTGGATCTCGGGCTTGGCGAGGTCGAGGTAGGCGAAGGAGACCTGGGACGGCACGGCGCGGCCGGTCAGGTAGGCGTAGTAGTGGTACAGCGAGGACGGGATGGAGATGTCGGTGGCGCTGCGGAACCGGCTGTAGGAGGTCCGCAGGTGCTCCTCGGCGTAGGTCTGCTCGATCTCCTGCAGCACGCTGCGGCGCAGTGCGTACGGGGCGTGCCGCAGCTTCTGCACGAGGGCGGTGCCGAATCGTTCCATCAGCAGTCGCCGGTTGTTCTTGCCCGCCGCGTCCACCGGCCGGTCGAGGGGCGTGAGGTCCCAGCGGGGTACCTGGGAGGGCGAGAAGAAGGTGCGGGTCATGCCGTTGGAGAGGAAGAAGTCCTGCGGGACGACGGGCCGGCCGAGGAACATGTCGTCGTTGAAGTAGAGGAAGTGCTCCGCCAGGCCCTTGATGTGGTGCAGGCGGCTTTCGATCGCGTGCGAGTTGAAGGTGGGCAGGGCGGCGGGGTCGTCGAAGATCTCGGAGTGGTCGACGACGGTGAGCCGTGGGTGGCTGTCGTTGAGCCACCCCGGGCGCTGACGGTCCGTCACCAGGTAGACGTGGCGCACCCAGGGGGCGTTCTGTTCCAGGGCGCGCAGCGAGTAGCGCAGCTCGTCACGGCTGATGTACCGGGCCGCGTTCGCGGCCTCGGTGTGGTAGCCGCCGGTGCCGTAGGCGGCACGCCGCTCCTGCCAGGCCGGGTCGCTGCCGTCCACCCAGGTGTAGACGACGTCGATGGGGAAGCGGACGTCCTCGGGCAGGGGCTCGGCGCAGGGCCGGATGGTGCGCACCGCGCGGGTGCGGCGGGTGTGCAGGGCCGCGAAGCCCGTCAGCAGGCTGACCGGAACGGTGACCCGGGGTGCGTCGACGGCGACGTCCTCGGTGACGCGGTTGGGACGTGGGGCGATCAGACGGCCTTCCTGGGGCTGCCAGAACTCCAGGTCGCAGCCGTACTCCAGGCCCAGCACGAGGGAGCCGGCCGGATCGCTCCAGACCATGCCGACGCGCAGCACGGCCGCCTCGCGGGCCAGGTGCCGGCCGGGCCCCGACCCGCACAGCACGGCCCGGCCCTGGGCCGCCTCGCCCCGGCAGGCGCGCAGATAGACGGGGCTCTGCTCGGAGAGGCGGGCCAGCACCTGGACGACCTGGTCGCGCTGGGAGGCGGCGACGGCCAGGCACGAGCGGTAGTCGGTGGCTCCGCGGACGGCGAAGTAGTCGACGCCCGCCTCCTCCAGTGCCGTCACGACCAGTTCGAGGTTGGCCTCCCGCAGGCCGAGCGGCGAGACGGTGGGGCGTACGAGCGCGATCCGGCCACCGTGCCCGGCCAGTGCGGCGAGCCGCTCACCGCCGCCGAACAGGTGCGGCCAGCGGCGGCGGGCCCGGACGCCGCGGAAGAAGCGGGCGCCCGCGCCGAGTGCGTGCAGGCGGCGCAGCACGTGCTTGATCAGCGCGCGCAGCCGCACCGGGACACCGCGCGCGACACGGCGTCTGAGCCGCGCCGGAACCAGGCGGCGGTACGCCCCGACCGCGGCGGACGCCTCGGGATTGCTCATGCTCATCGCCGGCCGACCGCCTCGCCGGACGGCACGGCGCTCGCCACCGTGGCCTGCTCGTGCTCGAACGGGCTGGTCACGGGGAAGTAGCGGTGCAGGAAGTCGACCACCGCCCTCGTTCCGCCCCGGGCGTGCGCCTCGTCGGAACCGAGCCCGAAGAGGTGGATCTGCTGGGTGTCCCGGCGCACCAGCAGCCGTTCCAGGTGGGGACGGATGCCGGGCAGGGCGGCGTGCAGCGCCGTCGACGCCTCACCGGAGGGTTCGGCCAGCCCGTTCGTGTGGGCCAGGTGGTGGGCCACGCCGTCCAGGGGATGCGTGCCGGGTACGGCGGGGGCGTGCTGCCCGTCCGGCAGGTGGAGGGGCGCCGACCCGGTCGCCGCGAGCCGGGCGAAGGTCTGCACGCGGTACGGCTGGGAGCCGTGCGCGTAGCCGTGCGCGGTGATCCGCCCGGTGGCGGAGTAGGCGGCGCTCGACCACGGGGCGAAGGACTCCTGGGCGTTCCAGGGGCCGCGCCGCGGGCGGCTCTGGCCGTTCGGGGTGAAGTAGTCGAAGGGCCGGACCGGCCGGCCGAGCACGGCGCCGGGGCGCAGCAGCAGGAAGTGCTCCGCCACGTCCGGCAGCAGGTGCAGCTGCCACTCGGCGCCCGGCCGGGCGCGCACCACGGTCAGCCGTTCCCCGGTACGCAGCCAGGCCGGCGGCTCGGCCTCGGCGATCACGTGGACCACGTCCACCCAGGGTGCGTACTGGTGCAGGGAGCGCAGCGCGGCCCGCAGCAGTTCCTCGCCCCAGGCTGTGGGGTGCTGCCACAGCAGGACGGCGTCCACGGGGAAGTCGATCTCCTCCAGCCGGATGACGTCGAAGGTCTCCAGCGTGATCGTGGGCTCGAGGTCGCCGTCGATGTCGCAGTAACCGGAAAGCCGGTCGAGGCCGATCTCGACCCCGGGCGCGTCGCTGGGCACGGCGCGCTGGACGCGGTTGGGGCGCGGGCCGATGAGACGCTCGGTGCCCAGCGCGGTGTCCGCGGTCCAGAACTCGATCTCGATGCCCTGGTCCTCACCCACCCAGAGGTTCTCCGTGGGATCGGTCCGCAGCCAGACGAGGCGTATCACCCGGGCCTTGCCGTAGTGCTTCCAGGCCTTCAGGTGGCTGCCCGGGATCTCCTTGGTGTCGCCCTGGGCGGGCGAGACCGACACGACGTAGCCGGTGTGCTCCTCCAGCAGGGCGCGCAGCACCCGGCGCACGGCCCCCTTGTTGCGCTGCTCGACGGCCAGGCAGATGCGGCGGTCGTCGAGCGCGGGGACCGCGAACCAGGGGATCTCCGCGGCGTCGAGGGCCTGCGTGACCAGGTCGTGGTCGAACCGGCGGGCCAGGTCGGCGGTGAGACCGGTGTGCACGTGGCCCACGCGGCCGTCGTAGGCGGTGGTCCGCCGCTCGGAGCTGCCCAGCCCGGCTCGGCGCACGCGGCGCAGGGCCCGGCGGTGCAGCCGGGCCTCACGGCGCCGCAGGGTGCGGGCCAGCTGCCCCTTGACCTTGCGTCGTACGCCGGCGGGCACCGTCGTGGCGGCCGCCGAGCGCACCGGCTGGGGAACGAACCGCTTGTAGACGTGCCCCGCTGAGCTCATCGACGTCGGATCCGGCACGTCATGAACTCCGCTTCATCGCTCGTACGGACTGGGAGTGGGGAAATAGGAGTTGAGGAAGCCGTCCAGCAGCTCCTGCTGGGCCTCGATGTCCTCCGGGGTCGAGAAGGCGTCGTTGAGGCAGAAGGTGTCCTGGTCCCGGGAGTCCAGCAGGCGCTGCAGCCGTTCGGCGAGGTCGGGCACGGCGAGCTGGAGGTAGGTGAAGGGCATCGAACCCGGCTGCGCCCGGCCCGTCAGCGCCGCGTAGTACAGGGCGAGGGACGAGGTCGGCGACAGGTCGGTCATCGCCCGGAACCTGCTGGCCGAGGTGCGGGCCCAGGCCTCGGGGAAGTCGCGCTCGGCCTCCTCCATCGCCGAGCGGCGCAGTGCGTAGGGAATGTGTTCCATGGGCTGGGTGATCACCCTGCCGAACCGTTCCTTCAGGAGGGCGCGGTTGTTCTTGCACGCCGCGTCGACCGGGGTGTCGGTCGGCGCCACGGGGCCCTGCGGGATGCGGTTGCGGGACGGGAAGTAGCGCGCGGTGCCGGTGGGGGTGAAGAAGGCGTGCGGGCTCACCGGGCGGCCGATGAACATGTCGTCGTTGAAGTACAGGAAGTGTTCGGCCAGGCCCTCGATCCGGTGCAACTGGCTCTCGATGGCGTGCGAGTTGAACACCGGCAGGTCCGCCGGGTCGCGGAAGATCTCCCGGTGCGTCGCGATGCGCAGCCCGGGCAGGCCTTCGCACAGCCAGTCCGGCACCTGGTCGTCGGTGACGATGTAGACGTTGCGGATCCAGGGGGCGAACAGGTGCAGCGAGCGCACCGAGTAGCGCAGTTCGTCCCTGCTGATGAAGCGGGCGTCGCTGGCCGACTCGGCGTGGTAGACCTCGCCCTTCGCCTGGGCCTTGCGCTCCTGCCAGACCGGGTCGTTGCCGTCGACCCAGGTGTAGACGGCGTCGACGGGGAACGCGATGTCGTCGGCGCAGTTGACGAGGAACTCGGGGCGGGTGGCCAGCGCCGGCGCCAGCGGGGCCGGGGTCCAGTCGGAGACGAAACGGCTGAACAGCCGTCCGGCGCCCAGCACGTTCGGCCCCTCGGCGGCGACGGCCCAGGTGGCGCGGTTGGCTCGCGGGGCGACCAGGTGGGTGCCGTGCCGCTGCCAGAACTCGATCGCGCAGCCGTACTCGTGCCCGAGCAGCAGGTGCCGGCCGGGATCGGTGCGGTACCAGCTGACCTGCAGGATCCGTGCGCCGGGTGCGTCCCGCCAGGCTCTGGGGTCGCGCGAGGAGACGGGCTTGGCCGGCCGCGGCGCGTCCGGGTCCACCACGCTCAGGTGGCCGGGGAACTGGCTCAGCCCGCGGAACACCACGGAGAGCACCCGCTCCCGGTCCTCCTCGGCGACGGCGATCACGGTGCCGTGGTCGGCCGTGCCGCGGACGGCGAAGTGCGGTACGCCGACGGCGTCGAGCAGCGCGGACAGCGCGGAGCGATTGGCCTCCCGGGCCGCGAGGGGCGTGAGTCCCGGCTCGACGTAGACGTCGCCGTGCTCCGCCGAGAACGTCGTCGGGCCGGTGTCCGCGGCGCTCCGCGGCGCGGGGCGCTCCCGTGCGAAGTGAGTGGCCGCATCCGGAATCCGGCCGACCGCATGATCAGATACGGCCGTCACGCCGCCACCCTTCCCGGGCAGACGCACGCAGCATCGCCAGCCACCCTCCCTCGTTTCCCACCGGCCAGAAGCCGATGGGCACTCACGGCCGCGCGCCCTCGTGCCCCCCCGGGCTCGAACCGCGACCGCACCACCACGCGTTGGCTATGGAGCCACGCTACTCACACGATAATTTAACCTTCACATGCCATCTACATCATCATCAGGGCCCACACTCCTGTCAACCTGTCCGACACAACGGGCAAAGTCGAGCATTTCGCCGATGCGCAGGTGAACGGCCAGTGAGGAAGAGGTAAGCGGGTAAGACGTGGGTTCGCCGTGCCGTGCCCGGAAGTCGGTCTATAGTTCGAGCACACCACGGCGCCCTCAGGCGCCGCGCGGGCCCGGTTCCTCCCCCCACTCGTGCCCTGCACCACGCAACGGTTCAAGGCATCGAGCCACGAGTGAGAGAGGACTGAGGCATGACGCATGCGCCCACGGACACGGGCCCCCGCAGATCGAGGCGCAAGACGACGGGCGGCCGGGCGGCCACCCCGCGCGGCCGCGGACGCCGGATCTGGCGCTGGGTCGCCCTCGGCGCCCTCGTGGTGGTGCTGGCCGCCGGCGGTGTCGGCTACTGGCTGTACAGCGACCTCGACGGCAACATCAAGGGCGTCGACATCGACACGGCGATCGGCGACGACCGGCCCCAGAGACTGCCGACCTCCGGTCAGAACATCCTGATCCTCGGCTCCGACTCCAGGGCCGGGGCCAACGCGGCACTGAACACCGGGCACGTCTCCGGCGCCCGCTCCGACACCGCGCTGGTGATGCACATACCGGAGGGCCGCACCAAGGCCGTCGCCATCAGCATCCCCCGCGACACGCTGGTCACCCGGCCAGGGTGCGCCAAGTCCGACGGCACCACCGTGCCCTCGGCGAAGCGCGTGATGTTCAACTCCATCTACTCGCAGGTCGGTCCGGCGTGCGTGGTGAAGACGGTCGAGCAGATCTCCGGCGTCCGGATGGACCACTACGTCGAAATAGACTTCGCCGGTTTCAAGGAACTGGTGGACGCCATAGGCGGGGTCGAGGTCCACGTGCCGCAGGACATCCACGACCGGTCCAGCGGACTGGACCTGTCCGCCGGCACCCACCGGCTCGACGGCACGCAGTCGCTGCAGTTCGTCCGCACCCGGCACGGCATCGGCGACGGCAGCGACCTCGGGCGCATCGGCCTGCAGCAGCAGTTCATGCTGGACCTGCTGAGCGAGATCAAGAAGCAGGACCTGCTGGGCAGCCCGGCCAAGTCCTTCAAGATCGCCGACAAGCTCACCGCGGCCCTCACCACCGACTCCGACCTCGCCTCGCTCACCAAGCTGGCGGATTTCGGGCGCAGTCTGAACGGGATCGATCCCTCCACCATGGAGACGATCATGCTGCCCGTGGCGTACGACAAGGTCGACCCCAACCGCGTGGTCGCGGCGGAGCCCCAGGCGACGCGGCTGTGGAAGGCGATCCGCACCGACTCCGCCATCCCCGAGTCGGCGAAGAAGTCGCCGGCCAAGGGCGGCCAGAGTTCCTGAAGGACGGGCGGCACGGCGCCGGGGTACGACACACCCGCGTCCGTGCCTCCCGGCACCGCACCGTCAGACGCGCGCCCACGGGGTCAGGGACAGGCCCGGCTCGTCGGTCTGACGGGCGACGCACAGCATCCCGGCCGGGTCGATGACGGCGAGCGCCACACGCCCGTGGCCGTCCAGCGCCAACGCCGGTGCGCCCAGAGAGCGTTCGCCCGTCGGCGCCCACCACAGCCCGGCCTGTTCGTTCTCGGTGCCGCAGACGGCCAGCATGACCTGCCCGTCGACGTCCCGGTGCGCCAGCACCGTGCAGTCGTAGCCGTCCAGCCCCGCGCGCAGCACGGCGACGGGCTCCCCGTCCGGGACACCGCCGAGCGGGATCGCCCACTGCCCCGGCCGGTGCGCGACCAGGCCGCCGACATCCGGATCGGCCCAGTAGAACGTCGCCCGCTCCGGACCGCTCGGCAGGGCCGACGCCGTGCCCGGCACCACTCGCACGGGGATGTTCGGCTGCTGCCGGAAGTCGCCGTCGGCCTCACCCTGCCGCCATCGCATGGCGGTCGTCTCGCCGGCGGCCAGGACCTCGATACACCCGGAGGGGTGGGCGACGGCGGCGATCCCGTCCCGCACTCCGCTGCCCTTGAGGTCCTGCCACGGCTCCCACTTCCCGGTGGAACCCTCCCGGCGCAGCATGACGCCACCGCCCGCGTTGCGCGTGAAGACGTGCACCCGGCCCGAACCGCTGACCGCGGCGACGGGAACGCCGAAGCGGGCCGCCTTCTCACGGTCCTTGTGCGCGTTGCCGAGCGAGCGCCACTCCGTGACCGCACGGCCGGTCTGGTACTGGATCGCGTGCACGATGTCGACGACGGGCGGCCCGTCCGCCCGGCGCACCTCGCGCCGGCCCAGGAAGTGGACGTAGGTATCCGCTCCCTGAGCGACCGTCAGATGCGTCAGGCCGGCCACGGGGAAGAAGTCGGGTCCGGTCCATTCCGGGCCGCCGCGCCGCGACTCGGTCCAGCGCAGCAGCCCCTCGCCGGTGCGCGCGTACGCCGTCAGCCTGCCGTCCCTGCCGAGGAGGAGCCAGCGGCCGCCGACGGTGCCCTTCGCGGTGTGCCCCACCTCGGCCACGCGGTGCGCTTCGGCATCCACTCGGCCGCGGGCGGCGCCGCGCCCGGATCTGGTCCGCATGAGCTGACCCGTCCCCTTCCCCTGACATGACCCCGGCCCGGCTGATCCGCCCGGCCCGAACCTGTGTACGGGCTGCCGGGCTGGCTCATCATAGGCGAGCGTCCGGTGAACACCGCATGGCGGCCGTGTGCGCGTGCCCGCCCCGGGAGGGCACGACGGACCCGGGAGACGTGCGAACCTGATCCCATGGACGACACACCCGCCCTGCTCGTGATCGTCGACGGCGCGAACGTCGTCGGGTCGGTGCCCGACGGCTGGTGGCGGGACCGCAGGGGCGCGGCCGAGCGGCTGCGGGACCGGCTGGCGGCGGACGGCGTGCCCGGACTGCCCGGACCGGCCGAGATCGTCCTCGTGGTCGAGGGCGCGGCGCGTGGTGTGGAGCCGGTGCCGGGAGTACGGGTCGAGGCGGCGCCCGGCAGCGGCGACGACCGCGTCGTCGAGCTGGTCGAGCGGGCCGGCGACCGCGCCGTCCTGGTCGTCACGGCGGACCGCGAGCTGCGGCGCCGGGTGACCGAGCGGGGCGCCGAGGTGACCGGGCCCCGCGCGGTCCGCGGTCGCGACTGAGCCGCGCGGAGGCCCGGAGCGGGAGGCCCTAGGCGACGTTCCCGGACTGCGGCCCCGGCACCTCCCCCGCCGGCTCCGTCGCCCGCTGGGCGAGACGGCTGTGGGTGCGGCCGTAGAAGAAGTAGACCAGGAAGCCGATCACCATCCAGATGGCGAACCGGAGCCAGGTCTCGGCGGGCAGGTTGAGCATCAGCCACAGCGAGGCGCACACCGACAGGATGGGCAGGACCGGGACCAAGGGGGTGCGGAAGGCGCGGGGCAGGTCGGGGCGGGTCCGGCGCAGGATGATCACGCTGATCGCGACGACGACGAAGGCGAACAGGGTGCCGATGTTCACCAGTTCGGCCAGCTCGCTCAGGCTGGTGAAGCCGGCGACGACCGCGATGACCACGCCGAGCAGGATGGTGGGCCGGTGCGGGGTCTTGAACCGCGGGTGGACGCGGGAGAAGAAGCGCGGCAGCAGCCCGTCGCGGCTCATCGCGAAGAACACCCGGGTCTGGCCGAGCAGCAGGATCATGCACACGGTGGTCAGGCCGATGGCGGCGCCGAAGCTGATCACGCCCGCGTACCCGGGGTGGCCGGTGGCCTTGAACGCGTCGGCGAGCGGGGCCTCGATGGACAGCCGGCTGTACTTCTGCATGCCGGTGACCACGACGGAGACGGCGACGTACAGCACGGTGCAGATGAACAGCGAGCCCAGGATGCCGCGGGGCATGTCGCGCTGCGGATTGCGGGTCTCCTCGGCGGCCGTGGCCACGATGTCGAAGCCGATGAACGCGAAGAACACCACCGAGGCGGCGGTGAAGATGCCCATGACACCGAAGTTGGCCGGTGCCCAGCCGAACATCAGCTGGATCAGCGGGGCCTTGAGGTTGCCCGCCGCCGCCACCGACTGCGGCTTGGGGATGAACGGCTGGTAGTTGCCGCCCTTGATGAAGAACGCGCCGGCGATGATCACGACGAGGACGACGGCCACCTTGATCGCGACGACGATCGAGGTGATCCGGGCGGAGAGCTTCATGCCGAGGACGAGGATGGCGGTGAGCCCCAGCACCAGGGCGGCCGCGAGGATGTCGAAGCCGAAGCCGCTCGCGTTGTCCCGCCCGGCCAGGTAGGCGGGCAGGTGCCAGCCCGCGTTGTCGAGCAGGGAGCGGATGTAGCCGGACCAGCCGACGGCCACCACCGCCGTGCCCAGCGCGAACTCGAGGACGAGGTCCCAGCCGATGATCCAGGCGGGCAGCTCCCCGAGGGAGGCGTACGAGAAGGTGTACGCGGAGCCCGCGACGGGGACCGTGGAGGCGAACTCGGCGTAGCACAGGGCGGCCAGCGCGCAGACCACGCCGGCCACCACGAAGGCCAGGGCCACCGCCGGACCGGCGTTGTTCCTGGCCACCTGTCCGGTGAGGACGAAGATGCCGGTGCCGATGATGACACCGACGCCGAAGACGGTCAGATCGAGGGCGGAGAGGGACTTTCTGAGCGCATGCTCGGGTTCCTCGGTGTCCTGGATGGACTGCTCGACGTTCTTCGTCCGGAAGAGCGCGCTGCTCACGTGCCTACCTCCCACGCTTGTCGTCCTCGACATGGCTCGACATGATCGAGAGGGCCGGGATGCGTATGCCCGGCAAGGGCAGGTTCACGCAATCGGGCCGGTTCCGCCACCCGGAGGACGGGAGGGAACCGGCCCGTGGGGCGGCTTTCCGCTAGTCGCGCGCGGGCTCCACGGAGTCCACGTCCTCGGCTGTACGGTCGAACCGGCCGTCCAGCCTGGAGACCAGCCCGGTGACCTGGCGGGCGATGTCCGGCGCGGTGAGGCCGATCTCGGCGAGCACCTCGGCGCGCGAGGCGTGGTCGAGGAAGCGGGGCGGGATGCCGAAGTCGCGCAGCGGCACGTCGACGCCCGCGTCGCGCAGGGCCTGGGCGATGGCCGAGCCGACGCCGCCGACGCGCGAGTTGTCCTCGACGGTGACGACGACCCGGTGGCGCTCGGCGAGCGGGGCCAGGGCCTCGTCGACGGGCTTGACCCAGCGGGGGTCGACGACGGTGGTGGAGATTCCCTGCCGGTCGAGCAGGCCCGCGATCTCCAGGCACATCGGGGCGAGGGCGCCCACGGAGACCAGCAGCACGTCCGGCCGGTCGGTGCCCGGCTCGCGCAGCACGTCCATCCCGCCGACACGGCCCACGGCCGGTACGGCGGGGCCGACGGCGCCCTTGGAGAAGCGCACCACGGTCGGCGCGTCCTCGACGGCGACGGCCTCGCGCAGCTGGGCCCGCACCTGGTCGGCGTCGCGCGGGGCGGCGAGCCGCAGCCCGGGCACGACCTGAAGGATCGACATGTCCCACATGCCGTTGTGGGAGGCGCCGTCGGTGCCGGTGACGCCGGCGCGGTCCAGTACGAAGGTCACGCCGCACTTGTGCAGGGCCACGTCCATCAGGACCTGGTCGAAGGCGCGGTTGAGGAAGGTGGCGTACACGGCGAAGACGGGGTGGACCCCGGCGTGGGCCAGGCCGGCCGCCGAGACGGCACCGTGCTGCTCGGCGATCCCGACGTCGTACACGCGGTCGGGGAAGCGCTTGGCGAACCGGTCCAGGCCGACCGGCTGCAGCATGGCCGCCGTGATGGCGACGACGTCCTCGCGCTCCTCGCCCAGCTTGACCATCTCGTCGCCGAAGACACTGGTCCAGTCGGCGCCGGAGGAAGCGATCGGCAGGCCCGTGTCGGGGTGGATCTTGCCGACGGCATGGAAGCGGTCGGCCTCGTCCTGGAGGGCGGGCTGGTAGCCGCGGCCCTTCTCGGTCAGGCAGTGCACGATCACCGGCCCGCCGAACCGTTTGGCCCGGGCCAGCGCCGACTCCAGCGCCTCGATGTCGTGCCCGTCGATCGGGCCGACGTACTTCAGGCCCAGGTCCTCGAACATGCCCTGCGGCGCGATGAAGTCCTTCAGGCCCTTCTTGGCGCCGTGCAGCGTCTCGTACAGCGGCTTGCCGACGACCGGGGTCCGGTCGAGGATCTCCTTGGTGCGGGTGAGGAAGCGCTCGTAGCCGTCGGTCGTGCGCAGGGTCGCCAGGTGGTTGGCGAGGCCGCCGATGGTCGGCGCGTAGGAGCGCTCGTTGTCGTTGACGACGATGACCAGCGGGCGGTCCTTGGCCTCGGCGATGTTGTTCAGTGCCTCCCAGGCCATGCCGCCGGTCAGCGCGCCGTCGCCGATGACGGCGACGACGTGGCTGTCCCGCTTCAGCAGCTGGTTGGCCTTGGCGATGCCGTCCGCCCAGCCCAGCACGGTGGAGGCGTGGCTGTTCTCGATGACGTCGTGCTCGGACTCGGCCTGCGAGGGGTAGCCCGACAGGCCGCCCTTCATCTTCAGCCGGGAGAAGTCCTGCCGGCCCGTGAGCAGCTTGTGCACGTAGGACTGGTGGCCGGTGTCCCACAGCACCTTGTCCTTCGGCGACTCGAAGACCCGGTGCAGGGCGATGGTCAGCTCCACCACACCGAGGTTCGGGCCGAGGTGGCCGCCGGTCTTGGACACCGCGTCGACGAGGAAGGTCCGGATCTCCTCTGCCAGCTGGTCGAGCTCCTCCAGGCTGAGCCGGTCCAGATCGCGCGGTCCCCTGATGCGGGTCAGCAGCGGCACCACGTGCCTCCTTGCAGTAGAGCTGATCGAGCTGTTGCCGGGCCTGACGAGTCTAATGTTCCGGCTTCGGCGCGCATGACAGCGCCCGGCACCTTTCGGGCGCCGGGCAGCCGCGAGGGGCGCGGGGTGCCGCCTGACCAGCCCTGACGGACCGGTCCGGCGGAACCACCGCGCCCCTCGCGGCGAGCGGGCGAATCGTTTACGCGCGCCCGGCGGCCTTCTGGCTGCGGCGGGACACCGAGTCGATGACCACCGCACCCAGCAGCACCGCGCCGGTGATCATGTACTGGATGGAGGTGTTCATGTTCAGCAGGTCCAGGCCCGTCTGGATCGACTGGATGACCAGCATGCCCAGGAGCGCCGACCACACCGAACCGCGGCCGCCGAAGAGGCTGGTACCACCGATGACGGCCGCCGCGATGGCGAGCATCAGGGTGTTGCCGCCGCCGGCGTTGAGCGTGGCGCTCGCGGTCTGGCCGGCGAAGAACATGCCGCCGAGGGCCGCGAAGCCGCCGGAGATGGCGAACACGGTGATCCGCACCATCGGCACGCTGATACCGGCGCGGCGCGCCGCCTCGATGCCGCCGCCGACCGCGAAGACCTTGCGGCCGTACGTGGTCCGGCGCAGCACGAAGTCCACGATCACCAGCGCCGCGAGGAAGATCACCAGGGCGTTGGAGACACCGGCGGAGCTGTTCAGCACCGCGGCGGCGACGAACGCGGCGACGGCGAGGGCGCCGACGCGCAGCAGGATCTCGCTGGTCGGCCGGAACGGCACGCCGGCGGCCTTGCGGCGGCGCTGCTCGCCGAGGTTGCCGACGAGGGAGAGCACCACGGCGAGGCCGGCCAGCAGGTAGGCGCCGACGATGGCCTGGTCCATGAAGAACGAGTTCTGGCCGAACAGGTGCACCGGGCCGGAGTCGTCCGGGATGTTGATCGTGCCGCTGGAGCCCAGCAGCCACAGCATCAGGCCGTTCCAGCCGAGGAAGCCGGCCAGGGTCACCACGAAGGCCGGCACGCCGATCTTCGCGAAGAACCAGCCCTGCAGCGCGCCGATGCCGACACCGGTCACGATGGTGAGGACGAGGGCCAGCCAGCCGTTCATGCCGTGGTTGACCACGAACACGGCGAACACCGTCGAGGCCAGACCGCTCACGGAACCGACCGACAGGTCGATCTCGCCGAGCAGCAGCACGAACACCAGGCCGATGGCGAGCATGCCGGTGGCCGAGAGGAAGTAGCTGATGTTCGACAGGTTGTCGGCGCTGAGGAACCGGCTGTTCTGCGACTGGAAGATGGTCCAGATGACGATCAGGCCGATGAAGACCGGCAGCGAACCGAGCTCACCGCCCTTGATCTTCCGCTTGAACTCGGTGACGTAGCCCTTCAGGCCCTCCTCGCGGACCAGCAGGCGCGGGTCGACCACCGGCACCGGAGCGGCGGTGGGGTCGTCGGCGGGGGCCACAGTGTCCTGCGCGCCGATCTTCTCGCTCTTGGGCGTGTCCTCGCCCTTCACGACGTTCGATGTGTCACTCACTTGGCCGCCTCCGTGGTGCGACGCTCCGCACGACGCGTCACGGCGTTGTCCGTGGCACCCGTGATCGCGGCGATGATCTCTTCGTGGCTGGTGCTCTTCACGGGGAAGGAGCCGTTGTTCTTGCCCAGGCGCAGGACGGCGACGGTGTCCGCGACCGCCTTGACGTCGGCCATGTTGTGGCTGATGAGGATGACGCCGAGGTTGCGCTCGCGCAGCCGCTCGACGAGGTCGAGGACCTGGGCGGTCTGCTCGACGCCGAGGGCGGCGGTGGGCTCGTCGAGGATGACGACCTTCGGGTCACCGATGAGGGCGCGGGCGATCGCGACGACCTGGCGCTGACCGCCGGAGAGGCTGGCGATCGGGATGCGCACGCTCGGGATGCGGATCGAGAGGGTGCTCAGCAGCTCGCGGGCCTGCTTCTCCATCGACACCTCGTCGATGACGCCCCGGTGCAGCAGCTCACGCCCGAGGAAGAGGTTGCCGACCACGTCGAGGTTGTCGCACAGGGCGAGGTCCTGGTAGACGGTCGCGACGCCGAGTCCCTGGGCGTCGTGCGGCTTGGTGATGCTGACGGGCCGGCCTTCCCACTCGATGACGCCCTCATCGATGGGGTGGACACCCGCGATCGTCTTGACCAGGGTGGACTTTCCTGCGCCGTTGTCGCCCACCAGGGCGACGACTTCTCCGGCGTGGACCTCCAGTTCGACGTCGGTGAGGGCCTGGACCGCACCGAATCGCTTGGAGACTCCGCGCAACGCCAGCACGGGCGTAGCGGACACGTGAACCATCTCCTTCGCCGCCTGACCGGCGGGGATGCCGCGCTTGGGGGACAGGCGCGGAGGGACGTGCTAGGCACGTGGTTTACAAGATGAACATGCGCGAAACCGCTGCCCTTGGCAACGGGTCCGTCCGACGCCCGCCCGGCAGCGGGGTAGGAAAGCCGGGACGGGCGTCGGAGGGGCTTCGCGGGTCCGCCGGTCGGTCACGGCCGCCTGGGCGGCCGGTTCCGGCGGAGGGGCGCTACTGCGAGCGGGTGACTACTGGAGGCCGGCGGCCTTGCAGGCCTTGGCGTAGTCGGCGGTGCAGATGTCCTGGACCGTGTACAGCTTGTCCTTGATCACCGTGTCCTTGATGTTGGCCTTGGTGACCGACACCGGGACCAGCAGCTGGGAGGGCACCTTGTCACCGGAGCCGCTGGTCAGCGTCTGGTTGGCGAGGGACTTGATGTCCTTGCCCTGGAGCAGGTTCACCGCGAGCTGGGCGGCGGCCTCGGCCTCCGGCTTGAACGCCTTGTAGACGGTGCTGGACTGGACACCGGCGACGATGCGCTGGATGCCCGCGAGCTCCGCGTCCTGACCGGTCAGCGGGATGCCGGAGATGCCGGCGCCCTTCAGCGTGGTGGCGATACCGCCGGCCATGCCGTCGTTGGCGGAGTAGACGCCCGCGATCTTCTTGGCACCGAGCTGGGTGATGGCCGCCTTCATCTTCTGGGCGGCGACCGTGTCCTTCCAGAGGCCCGACTGCTCGTAGGCGATGTCGACCTTGCCGTCGAGGGCCTGGTGGGCGCCCTTCTTGAACTGGCCGGCGTTCGGGTCGGCGTCGTCACCGTTGATCATGACGACCTTGGACTTCTTGGTCGCCTTGGAGCCGAGGGCGTCCAGCAGCGCCTGGCCCTGCAGCTCGCCGACCTTGACGTTGTCGAAGGAGACGTAGGCCGAGACCGGGCCCTGGGCGAGGCGGTCGTAGGCGACGACCTTGATGCCCTTGTTGACGGCGGTCTGGATCGAGGACTTGATCGCGGCGGAGTCCTGGGCGCTGACCACGATGACCTTGACGCCCTTGGTGATCATGCTGCTGACCTGCTGGGCCTGCTTGGCGGCGTCACCGGCGGCGTTGGCGTACTCGACGTTGCAGTCGGAGCACAGGTCCTTGACCTTGGCCTCGAAGTACGGCTTGTCGAACTTCTCGTAGCGCGCGGTCACGCTGTCGGGAAGCAGCAGACCGATGGTCTTGCCGCCACCGGAGGAGCTGCTGCCGGAGTCGTCCTTCTTGTCGCCGGCCTTGCCACAGGCGGCCATCGACAGGGCCATCGAAACCGCCGCGGTTCCGATCACGACTCTACGCATCGTTGCGTTCATTTGGGGGTGCCTCCCTGACAGGGCCGCAGCGCTGCGGCCGAGGTGGCTGGAAGTCAACTCGGCCACACGTGCGACGTCAAGAAGTAAATACTTAACGAGATGGCAACGGCGTCATGCGTTCTCTAAGTGAAGGCGAGGGCGGAGACGGGTGCAGCTCCGTCCAGAAGGGTCGAATCGCCCATCTCGCTGAGCGCCAGGGCGAGCGCCCCCAGCACCTCCGCACGGCCACCCAACGCCCCTGGGAGCACGGAGAGTTGACGCGCCGCGCTGGGGATGGCGTAGCGGCTGACGGACTCCCTGATGGGCCCCAGGACCAGCTCTCCGGCCTCGGCGAGATCGCCGCCGAGCACGACCCGGCTCGGGTTCAGGAGGTTGCACAGGTTGGCCACCCCGCTGCCGATGTGACGGCCGACGTCGGCGATCACCCGACGGCAGCCCGGATCCCCGTCCCGGGCCAGCCGTACGACGCCTTCCATCGTCAGGTCGGTGCCGTGGCTGGGCTGGAGCAGCGGGAGCACGTAGCGCGCGGCCGTGAAGGTCTCCAGGCAGCCGCGGTTCCCGCAACGGCAGACCGGGCCGGATTCGTCGAGTGTAATATGCCCGATTTCTCCTGCCGTGCCGCCCGGGCCGCGATAGATGTGCCCGTTGATCACCAGACCGGCGCCGACACCGCTGGCGACCTTGATGTAAGCAAGATCACGTACGCCCTTGCCGCTGCCCCAGACCAGCTCGCCGAGGGCGCCGAGGTTGGCGTCGTTGTCCACGTGCACGGGCACGCCGAGCCGCTCGCGCAGCTCCTCGGCGGGCTTGGTGCCGCCCCAGCCGGGGAGGATCGCGGTGGAGCCCAGGGTGCCCGACTCGACGTCGATCGGCCCGGGTACGCCGAGCCCGACGCCCGCCACCTTGGTCCGGTCCACCCCGGTCGCGTCGATCAGGCGGTTGACCAGTTGCTCCGCCCGGTCGAAGCCCTGGGTGGAGGAGGCGTCGACGTCGAGCGGCTCGGACTCCTCGGCGAGCACCTGGTGCGCGAGGTTCCCGATCGCGACGCGCAGGTGGGTGTGGCCGAAGTCCACGCCGATCACGATGCCGGCGTCCCCGCTGAGCGAGACGCTGCGGGCCCGCCGCCCGCCCGCCGACGTGGGCGTGACCTCGACGGTCCCGCCGTCCTTCAGTTCGCGCACGATGTTGGAGACCGTCGCGGCGGACAGGCCGGTCGTCCGCGCGATCTCCGCCTGCGTGAGCGACCCGGCCAGCCGCACGGCCCGCACGACTCTTTCCAGGTTGGCTCGGTGCAGCGACGACTGCGACCCCGGAGTCTCCATCGACCCATCCACTCCCGCCATCGGACGGGCGGCCCCTGTCGCCGCCCGTGGCCCAGGTCACATCCGCGGAACCGGGCCACTTACAAGTTATGAACTCCAAGCTCGGCTGTACGGGTTACCGCAGTCAAGTCCTTGACGGAAATCGCTGTCACTTCCGTGGTTCCGCCGACGACACCCGCGGGCCACCTCCGCGCCACCTCGACGCAGGCGGGGGCGGGTGACCGGGGGTCCGCGGGGCGGGTGTCCGAGGTGTACCGGAAGGGGTGAGGCGGGCTCGGCCGGATCGTTCAGCCGTGGAAGGTACGCGGCGGGGTGCCGGGCCGGGGCGGCCGGGCGGAGGCCGCTCGGCCCGGCGGGTCCGGGGTCCGGGACGCGAGAGAGGCGGGCCGGAAGGGAGCCGGGCAGGGCTGTCCGGGGCGCACCGCGGACGCGGGTCCGCCCGGCCACCTGGCGAAGGTGAGGTCCCTGGCCGACGACGCGGCGCGATCGTTCAGCCGCGGAAGGGATGCGGCGCCCGCGGCCGGACGACGCGGAACCGGGAACCCCGAGCCCCGTGCCGCGGCGAACGGGTGGCCGGGCGCGCGGCGCGCCGGCGGGCGGCAGTGGCGGAGATCCGCGCGACAGGGGGGCCGGGACATCCGGACAGAGGGTCGTGATGATCCTCGGGCGCGTGACCGAAGGGCTCGAACGCGAATCACTTGTGCAAAGCGGCGTGCTGCCGGGGCGCCGAGGCGGAGGTCGCCGGAGCCAGGCCCTCACGAGCTGCGGGCCACCCGCCCAGGGTTCCGGTGGCCAGGTGGTCCCAGCGGCCCGGTGGCCAGGGTGGCCGCGGTGGGCGGTCGGCCAGGGGCCAGGGGGCTCGGGCGACCCCGGGCGGCTCGGAGGCGCGGACAGCCCGATGCCCGGGTGGTTCGAGAGGCGCGAGAGGGCCGCAGACCCCCGTGCCCCGGAAGCCCGGAGGCCACAGGCCCCGGCGGCCCGAGAGGCGCGAGAGAGTGCGGTCGGCCTGGAGCCGCTCCGGTCGCCGAGTTCACCGAGGGCGACCGCAGACCCCCGCGGCTCAGAGGCGCGAACGGCCACAGGCCCAGGCGTGACGGGTGGTCCCGTCGGGTCACCGGGGCCGGAAGGCCGGCGCGCTCCCGGCGCCTGGGTGGCCCGATACGCCGCCGCCCGGCCGGCCGCGGCGGGGGGCCGGCGGCCACCGCACCAGCCGCCTGCCGCGTGACGCGAGGGCCGATGGTTCGCCGGGCCCCGATGGCGCAGAAGGCCCAGGCGGCGCGGGACCACGGCCACACCGGGCCCGGCTCCCCCGCACCCCGGGCCCGTGAGGGGTGCCGGGGCGGCCCGCCCCGGCCCGGGTAGGCCGGACGCTACTTCAGCGCACCCGCCGTCAGCCCCGCGACCACCTGGCGCTGGAAGACGATGTACGCCGCCAGCACCGGGAGCATCGCCATCACCAGACCCGCGAACAGGCCGGACCAGTCGCCCTTGTAGCCCTGGCTGACCGCCAGCTGGACCAGACCCTGGGTGAGGACGCGCTTGTCGGGGTCGGTGTTGAGGACCGTGGGGAGCATGTACTGGTTCCACTGGCCCAGGAAGTTGAAGATGCCCACGCTGATCAGGCCCGGCTTCGCCATGGGCAGCATGATCTGGAAGAACGTGCGGGTGTGGGAGGCGCCGTCCACGAAGGCCGCCTCCGCCACCGACGTGGGCAGGGTGCGGAAGAACGCCGTCAGGAAGAACACCGTGAAGGGCAGCGAGTAGGCGATGTAGACCAGGATCAGGCCGTGGATCGTGTTGAGCAGGCCCATGTTGTTCACGACGTAGAACAGCGGGACCAGCGCCAGCATGATCGGGAAGCTCATGCCGCCGATGAACAGGTAGTAGATGAACCGGTTGCCGGGGAAGTCGAAGCGCGCGAGGACGTAGGCCGCCATCGAGCCGAGGACCAGGGTGCCGATGAGCGAGCCGCCGACCACCAGCACGGTGTTCAGGAAGTAGTCGCTCATGTTGGCGTCGGTCCAGGCCCGCGCCCAGTTGTCGAAGTGCAGCCGGTCCGGCAGCGACCACGGTGAGCCGAAGATGGAGCTGTCGTCCTTGAAGGACGTCATCACCGCCCACAGCAGCGGCGTCACCACCATGATCGCCCAGATGACCAGGATGCCGTGGGAGAAGACGTTGAGGACGGTGCCCTCGCTCTTCTGCCCGGAGGGGCGCGCGGCGGGCGTCACCTCCACCTTCGACACGGTCTGGCCCCCGGACTCGGCCGGCAGCGGGGCGGGGGTCTCGGTCGTCTTCATCGGTTCAGAACTCCAGCCGCTCGCGACGGCCCAGCCGCATCACGATCGCCGCGAACGCGAGCGTGACGACGAGCAGGGCGACGCCGATGGTGGTGGCGTAGGCGGCCTGACCGTCCCGGAACGCCTTCTGGTACACGTACAGGACCATCACGGTCGTCGAGTAGTCCGGGCCGCCCGGGCCGGTCGTCGTGATCTGGACCACCGCGAAGGACTCCGCGCCGAGCGCGAGGATGCCCATGTAGACCCAGCCGGACTGCACGGTGTCCCACAGCAGCGGCAGGGTGATGCGGAAGAACGTGGCGGCGCGGCTCGCGCCGTCCAGCAGCGCCGCCTCGTACAGTTCGGCCGGGATCGAGGCCATGCCCGCGGAGAACAGGACCACGAAGAACCCGACCGTGGACCACACGAGCACCGCCATCACGCACCACAGCGCGAGGTCCGGGTCCCCCAGCCACAGCGGCTGCACGCTGTCGAGCCCGATCCCGCGCAGCAGCGAGTTGATCGCACCGCTGTCCGGGTTGTACGCGAAGGCGAACAGCAGGGAGACGATCGCGATGGACAGCACCTGCGGGAAGAAGTAGACGATCTTGTAGAAGGACGAGCCCCGGACCCCGGAGATCACGGGGCCGCCCCTCCTGTGCCGTCCGCCCACATTGATCATGAAGGCGAAGAACAGCGCCAGACCGAGTGTCACCAGAGGCAGCACCAGGGCGAAGAGCAGGCTGTGCTGGAGCGACTTCCAGAAGATGTCGTCGTCGAGCATCCTCTTGTAGTTGTCGAAGCCGACCATCCTGAATTCGGGGCTGAGGCCCGTCCAGTCCGTGAACGAGTAGTAGATGGACTGGATGAACGGCCAGACCACGAAAAGCGCGTACAGTCCGAGGGGCAGTGCCAGAAACCCCACAATGAACCGGTACTTGCCGTGCTGCATCGCCACTCCGGTGCGTCAGGGGGTGCTGGTCACTGGTGCTTGTAGTGCTTGATCGAGGTGTCCTTGGCGGCCTCGTCGGCGAATCCCTGGATTTTCCTGATGGCCTCGGCGGGGGTGAGCCGGCCGGCCATCATCTCGCCGAGACCGGCCACACCGATCTTCTCCTTCTGCAGCTGTACGTACCAGTCCTGGATGCGCGGATTCACCACGTTGGACCCGGCCTTCTGCAGCGCCGCCACGCCCGACTTCAGCCCCGGGGTGAGGCTGATGCCGGAGGTGCCGCCGTTGTAGGCGGTCAGCGACTTCACCTTGGCGGTGAAGTTCTTCGAGGACGCCTCCGAAAGCATGATGCGCAGCTGCTCCATGCCGCCCTCGGCGTTCGCCGCCTTGGCCGGCACGATGAAGGGCTCGCCGCCGGAGGCCCAGATGGTGCCGAACGGCATCTTGTCGGAGGAGTCGATGCCGGTGGGCGCCGAGACGGCGAGGTCGAAGTCGGCCGGGATGACGTTGGCCGACTCGTTCTCCACCCAGGAGCCGTTCGGGATGAACAGCGCCTTGCCCTTGGCCCAGGCGGTCTGGGACTGGATGTGGTCCAGACCCGGGGTGCCCTTGAGGATGTAGCCCTTCTTGTAGAGCTCGTAGTAGGCCTCGAAGCAGGCCTTGACCGCCGGGTGCTTCCAGGCGTTCGGCTCCAGGTTGTCGATGGCGTCGAGCACCTCGCGGCCGCCGACCTTGCCGATCATCGGGTACAGCGAGAAGGGGACGTAGTACGGGTACTTGCCCGCGTACGTCCAGCCCGCCATGCCCTTCTTCTTGGCCTTCTCGCAGACCTTGAGCATCTCGTCCCAGGTCTCCGGGTACGTCGCGTCGAGCGAGTCCAGGGCCTTCTGCGAGTACCACACGCCGTAGACCGTGTAGGCGTAGTACAGGATCCACACCGGCTTGCCGTCGAACTGGCCCATCTCCACGATGCCGGGGCGCAGCGTGTCGCGGACCTTCTTGTTCGGGTCGTCGTACGACGGCGCGTCGAGCAGCGGGGTGAGGTCCGCGAGCTGGTTCTTGCCGACGAGCACGCCCATGTCCATCTGCTCGGCGCCGGAGTTGTCGATGAGGTCCGGCGGGTTGCCCTGGTTGAAGCGGGGCTGCAGGGTGGACTGGATCTTCTGGGTGGCGGAGAACTTCACCGTGGCCTTGGGGAAGTCCTTCTGATAGACCTTCACCGCGTCCTGGGCGTACTCCTTGCCGAAGCCGCCGTCGAAGAGGACGAATTCCATCTTCGCGGTCTCGTTGACGCCGAGCGGGTTCTTGGCGGTCTTCTTGCCCGTTTTCGCCTTGTCCTGCCCGCTGCCGCCGCTGCTCGCGCAGGCGGACAGCAGGCCCATTCCGGGGGCGGCGACCAGGCCCAGCGCGGCGGAGCGCTTGATCAGATCGCGGCGACCGACACCTTCGCCACCGTGGTGCTCAGTGGATCCCATGCTCAAGTCCTCGCCTTCTCCAGGACTCAGGCGGTGAACCGGATCCTCCCCGGCACCGCGGTCGGGTAGTGCAGGGTCGTACGGGAAACGCCGACAGGTATAGTCCACTTCCGGCCGACGGAGCAAGATCGAATGCAAGGTTGGCCATGGGTCTTTTCCGAGTTGAGACCTGCCGGAAATATGAGCGCCCCGCGGACGGCCGACCGGAAGAATTTCCGACATAAGACCCTGAATGCCACACCCAACACCCTTGACATCAACGGCCACTTGACCACTTACTGGTTCCTGCGCACCGAGATAGACAACGTTGTCCACCGCGGTCGCAGGAGGGGAATCCGTAGATGCAGCGGAGAACTCGGCACAGATTCGGTCCGGCGGTCGTCCTCACGGCCGCCTTTGTCATGGCCGCCGGCGCGCAGGGCGCCGCGGTCGCCCTGCCGGAGCGGGCTCCGGCCGCCGGCCAGGAGTTCGCGTCCTCGTTCGAACCGGGTGAGCCGGCACCCGACTGGCTGAACACCGTCGACACGGGAGCCGACGGCGGCCGGCGCGCCTCGGGCGTGGACGGCGGCTACACCTCGGGCATCCCGGGGAATCTCTCCGACCACGTGACCGAGGTCCGGGCGAGCGGGGAGAACGCGGGCGCGGGCGAGGTGAAGGAGAACCTCGTCGACGGCGAGCCCGGCACCAAATGGCTGACCTTCCGGCCCACGGGCTGGGTGGAGTTCGACCTGGACAAGCCCGTCAAGGTGGTCACGTACGCGCTCACCTCGGCCAACGACTTCGACGAGCGCGACCCGAGGGACTGGACGCTCGAGGGGTCGGCGGACGGCAAGGACTGGAAACCCGTCGACACCCGTACGGACGAGTCGTTCGCGGGGCGGTTCGAGACGCGGTCGTTCGACGTCGCCCGGCCGGCCGAGTACCAGCACTTCCGGCTCGAGGTGACCCGCAACAACGGCGCCACGGGCGTGCTGCAGATCGCCGACGTGCAGTTCTCCACCGGCGGCGCGGGCGGTCCGGTGCCGCAGGACATGCTGACGCTGGTCGACCGGGGCCCGAGCGGCTCGCCGACGGCGAAGGCACGGGCCGGTTTCACCGGGCAGCGGGCCCTCAGGTACGCCGGACGGCACACCGCGGGCGGCCGGGCGTACTCGTACAACAAGGTCTTCGACGTCGACGTGCGCGTCGGCCGCGACACCCGACTGGCCTATCGGGTCTTCCCCTCGATGGCCGACGGCGACCGCGACTACGACGCCACGAACGTCTCCGTCGACCTGGCCTTCACCGACGGCACGTACCTCAGCGACCTCGGCGCGACGGACCAGCACGGGTTCCCGCTCTCGCCGCGCGGGCAGGGCGCGGCGAAGGTGCTGTACGTCAACCAGTGGAACGACGTGGCCTCGCGGATCGGCTCGGTGGCGGCCGGGAAGACGGTGGACCGGATCCTGGTGGCGTACGACTCCCCCGACGGCCCGGCGGAGTTCCGGGGCTGGATCGACGACGTGAGCCTGCGGCCGGTGGCACCCGAGAGGCCGAAGGCGCACCTGTCGGACTACGCGCTCACCACCCGCGGCACCAACTCCAGCGGCAGCTTCTCCCGCGGCAACGACTTCCCGGCGACCGCGCTCCCGCACGGCTTCAACTTCTGGACGCCGGTGACCAACGCGTCCTCACTCAGCTGGCTGTACGAGTACGCACGTGCGAACAACGACGACAACCTGCCCACCCTCCAGGCGTTCAGCGCGAGCCACGAGCCGAGCCCCTGGATGGGCGACCGGCAGACCTTCCAGGTGATGCCGTCGGCCGCCGCCGGCACCCCGGACACCGGCCGGGAGGCGCGCGCGCTGCCGTTCCGGCACGAGAACGAGACCGCGCGGCCGTACTACTACGGCGTCCGGTTCGAGAACGGCCTGAAGGCGGAGATAGCCCCGACCGACCACGCGGCGGCCCTGCGCTTCACCTACCCGGGCGCGAACGCGAGCGTGCTGTTCGACAACGTGACCGAGCAGGCGGGCCTCACCCTGGACCGGGAGCACGGCGTCGTCACCGGCTACTCGGACGTGAAGTCCGGCCTGTCCACGGGCGCCACCCGCCTCTTCGTCTACGGCGAGTTCGACAAGCCGGTGACGGGCGGCGGCGCCGGTGGTGTGAAGGGCTGGCTCCGCTTCGACGCGGGGAAGGACCGCACGGTCACCCTGCGCCTGGCCACCTCCCTCGTCGGCGTGGACCAGGCCGAGGACAACCTGCGCCGGGAGATCCCGGCGACGGCCTCCTTCGACACCGTCAGGGACCGGGCCCAGCGGGTGTGGGACCGGCTGCTGGGCAAGGTGCGGGTCGACGGCGCGACCCCGGACCAGCTCACCACGCTGTACTCCAGCATGTACCGGCTGTACCTGTACCCGAACTCCGGCTTCGAGAAGGTGGACGGCCGGGACCGGTACGCATCGCCGTTCTCCCCCATGCCGGGCCCGGACACCCCGACCCGCACCGGCGCGAAGATCGTCGACGGCAAGGTGTACGTGAACAACGGCTTCTGGGACACCTACCGGACCACGTGGCCGGCGTACTCCCTGCTGACACCTGCTCAGGCGGGCGAGATGACGGACGGGTTCGTGCAGCAGTACCGGGACGGCGGCTGGATCTCGCGCTGGTCCTCCCCCGGGTACGCCGACCTGATGACCGGGACCTCCTCGGACGTGGCCTTCGCCGACGCGTACGTCAAGGGCGTGCGGTTCGACGCGAAGGCGGCGTACGACGCGGCGCTGAAGAACGCGACCGTCGTCCCGCCGTCCTCCGGCGTGGGCCGCAAGGGCATGAGCACCTCGCCCTTCCTCGGCTACACCGGCACCGACACCCACGAGGGCCTGTCCTGGGCGATGGAGGGCTACGTCAACGACTACGGCATCGCGAAGATGGGCGAGGCGCTGTACCGGAGGACCGGTGAGAAGCGCTACCGGGAGGAGTCGGCGTACTTCCTCGACCGCGCCCGGAACTACGTACACCTGTTCGACGCCAAGGCGGGCTTCTTCCAGGGCCGCGACGCGGACGGGAACTGGCGGGTGGACTCCGCCGCGTACGACCCGCGGGTGTGGGGCTACGACTACACCGAGACCAACGGCTGGGGCTACGCCTTCTCCGTCCCGCAGGACAGCCGGGGCCTGGCGAACCTGTACGGCGGCCGGCGGGGCCTGGCCGACAAGCTCGACGCGTACTTCGCCACCCCCGAGACGGCCTCCCCGGACCACGTCGGCTCCTACGGCGGTGTCATCCACGAGATGACCGAGGCCCGGGACGTCCGCATGGGCATGTACGGCCACTCCAACCAGGTGGCGCACCACGTGATCTACATGTACGACGCGGCCGCCGAGCCCTGGAAGGCGCAGGCCCGCGTCCGCGAGGTGCTCTCCCGCCTCTACACGGGCAGCGAGATCGGGCAGGGCTACCACGGCGACGAGGACAACGGCGAGCAGTCGGCCTGGTACCTCTTCTCCTCGCTCGGCTTCTACCCGCTGGTCATGGGCAGCGGCGAGTACGCGATCGGCTCCCCGCTGTTCACGAAGGCGACCGTGCACCTGGAGAACGGCCGCTCCCTCGTCGTCCGGGCCCCTCGCAACAGCGCGGCGAACGTCTACGTTCAAGGCGTGAAGGTGAACGGCCGCCCCTGGACGTCGACGTCCCTGCCCCACGCGCTGCTGGCCGAGGGCGGGGTGGTGGAGTTCGCCATGGGCCCGAAGCCCTCCGCCTGGGGGACGGGCCGGGGCGCGGCCCCGGTGTCCGTCACGCAGGACGACGAGGTGCCCGAGCCGCGCGCGGACGTGCTGCGGGGGGACGGCCCGCTGTTCGACGACACGTCGGCCACGGCCGCCACGGTCCGCCGGGTGCGCCTGCCGGTCGGCCGCCCGGTCAGGCCCGTCCAGTACACGCTGACCTCGTCGGCCGACCGCACCGGGGCGCCGGCCGGCTGGAAGCTGCAGGGTTCCGTCGACGGCCACGCGTGGAAGACGCTGGACCGCCGTTCCGGGGAGTCGTTCCGCTGGGACCGGCAGACCCGCGCCTTCACCATCGCGGCGCCGGGTACGTACGCCAGGTACCGCCTGGTCCTCGACGGCAGGTCCACGCTGGCGGAGGTGGAGCTGCTGGCCTGAGGACCCCGTCGGGCGTGACCCGGTGCGCCACCGGGTCACGCCCGGCGCGGCTCAGCCGACCCGGCAGGGCAGGCCGGTGGTGCCGTCGCCGCCCGATCCGCGGACGGTGTAGCCGAAGGTCGTGCTCCTGCCCGGACTCAGCGAGCCGTTCCAGTCGGCGTTGTGGACCATCACGTCCTGCCCGGTGTAGGTGGCGTCGCCGTTCCAGACGCTGTCCACCGCCTGTCCCGCGGGCAGCGTCCAGTCCACCATCCAGCCGAGCATGGGCACGTCACCGGTGTTGGTCACCGTCACCTCGGACTGGTAGCCGCCCGGCCAGGTGCCGGTCGTGGTCCGGGTGGCGGTGCAGGCGCCGGGCGGGGGCTCGGTGGGGTTGCCCGGGTCGTGGACGCCGGTGACCTCGCCGTGTCCGCCGTCGAAGACCACGTCGGAGCAGGAGTAGAAGGTCTCCGCGCTGTCCGAGCGCTGCCACACCATGTAGATGATGTGCCGTCCCGACTTGCCGGACGGCAGCTTGCCCGACCAGGAGTAGTTGGCCTCGACCGTGCCCGGCGTGCCGTTCAGCGGCGGGTGGTCGACCGTGAGGAACGGCTGGTCCTCCACGTCGTTCCAGGTGAGCGGCTTGGTCGGATCGTAGCCGTCCTTGGTGACGTAGACGCGGAACGAGCCGGGATGCGCCGCCCAGGCGTTGTAGGAGAAGTCCGTCGTGGCGCCGGCGGTCAGGTGGGTGACCGGCCAGTCGTCGCGGGCGAGGTCGAAGCCGGCGAAGTTGGGGTTGCCGCCGCTGCACAGCCGACCGTCCGGAACGAAGCCCCGGGTGCGGCCGGCGCCATCCGAGCGGAGCACCGAGAACCAGTTGTAGAACGGCGTGGTGCCGCCGGCCTGCTGGGCCGCCTTGCAGGCCGGGTTCACGGGCTTGATCTCGCCGGTGTCGGTGAGCGCGTCCTGCCAGCACAGGAAGGTGCGGCTGCCCGGCTTCACAGGCGTGCCGTGGGCGGCTGCCGGGGTGCTCGCGGCGAGGACCAGCCCGAGTGCGGGCAGGGCGGTCAGCAGGGCCAGGAGGGTGAGGAAGAGGGCTCTGCGGGGAGAGCGGTGCGGTAATCGCGGGCGTCGTGCCGCCCCGCCGGCCATGATTGTCGTAGACATGACAGCTTGTCCTCCGGATGCCGTGGGGGGAGGGGGGCGGGAGCGGACCCGTGCGACCCCGGCGGGTTCCGGTCCACCGGGACCGCGGCACTGACATGTGGGAGCGCTCCCACCCCTTGGCCACAGAAGTTAGCGCGCCCAACGCGGACTGTAAACGCTCACCGCGACTGCTGTGACAGAACCGCGAGGCCGTAGCCACCCGGGAACGGCCAGTGCTAGAAATGTCGCATGTCGGACCCATTCGCCCGATTCAAGCGCCCCTCCTGGCGGTCCCTGATCCGCAGGAGCCGGCGCAGCGTCGCCGGGCAGGTCTTCCTGCTCCAGCTGGCCCTGGTGGCACTGCTCGTCGTGTGCGCGGTCATCGCCCTCGTCATGCAGTCGGACCGCGACACCAGCACGGAGGCCAAGCGGCGGTCCATAGCCGTCGCGCAGACCTTCGCGCACTCCCCCGGTGTCGTGCAGGCGCTGCGCACCCCCGATCCGACGAAGGTGCTCCAGCCGCTCACCGAGGCCGGGCGCCGGTCGGCGGGCGTCGACTTCATCGTGGTCATGAACACGAAAGGCATCCGCTACACCCACCCCATGCCGAGCAAGATCGGCAAACGGTTCGTGGGCACGATCGGCCCGTCGCTCGCCGGGAAGGTCTACACCGAGAGCGTCCACGGCCCCCTCGGCCACGAGGTGCAGGCGACCGTGCCCATCGACGACGCGCAGGGCCATGTCGTCGCCCTGGTCTCCGCCGGGCTCAAGGTGAAGAACGTGACCAGCGAGATGGACCGGCAGCTGCCGCTCATCCTGGCCGCGGGGGCGGTGGCGCTCGTGGTGGCGTCGGGGGTGACGATCCTGGTGGGCCGGTGGCTGCGGCGGCAGACCCGCAGCCTGGCCCCGGACGAGATGACCCGCATGTACGAGCACCACGACACGGTGCTGCACTCGGTGCGCGAGGGCGTGCTCATCGTCGGTGAGGACGGGCGGCTGCTGCTCGCCAACGACGAGGCCAGGCGCCTGCTGGAGCTGCCCCCGGAGGCCGAGGGCCGTCACGTGCGGGAGCTGTCGGGTCTCGACGCCGACATGGTGGAGCTGCTGGACTCCGGGCGGACGGCCACCGACGAGGTCCACTTCGCCGGGGGACGGCTGCTGGCGGTGAACCAGCGGCCCACGGAGCGCCCGGGATGCCCTCAGGGCATTGTGATGACCCTCCGGGACTCCACCGAGCTCCAGGCGGTCTCCGGCCGGGCGGAGGTCACCCGGGAGCGGCTGGAGCTGCTGTACGACGCCGGGCTGGGCATCGGCACCACCCTGGACGTGGTCCGCACCGCCGACGAGCTGGCGCGGGTCGCCGTGCCGCGGTTCGCGGACTTCGTCACGGTGGACCTGGCCGACGCCGTGCTGCACGGCGAGGAGCCGGCGCCCACGGCGACGGACCTCAGACGCGTCGCCGTGAGCGGCATCCGCGACGACCATCCGCTGTACGAGAAGGGCCGGCTGATCGACTTCGTGCCCTCCACCCCGCAGGCCCGCGGCTACGGCGGCCGGTCCGAGCTGGTGGCCGACCTGACGACCGCCGACGGCTGGTTCGCGCAGGACCCGCAGCGCACCCGGCAGATCCTCGACTTCGGCATCCACTCGCTCATCGCGGCCCCGATCCGGGCCCGCGGTGTCGTCCTGGGCATCGCCAACTTCTGGCGCTCCAAACGGGAGCCCTTCGACGCGGAGGAGCTGTCGCTGGCCGAGGAGCTGGTGGCCCGGGCCGCGGTCAGCATCGACAACGCCCGCCGGTACACCCGCGAGCACGCCCTGGCCGTCACCCTGCAGCGCAGCCTGCTGCCGCGGGCCCTGCCCGAGCAGAGCGCCCTCGACGTCGCCTACCGCTACCTGCCCGCCCAGTCGGGGGTGAGCGGCGACTGGTTCGACGTGATCCCGCTGCCGGGCAGCCGGGTGGCGCTGGCCGTCGGCGACGTGGTCGGGCACGGCCTGCACGCCGCCGCGACGATGGGCCGGCTGCGCACCGCGGTGCACAACTTCGCCACCCTCGACCTGCCGCCCGACGAGCTGCTCGGCCACCTGGACGACCTGGTCGGCCGCATCGACCAGGACGAGGCGGGCGCGGAGCCGGCCGCGGAGATCGTGGGCGCGACCTGCCTGTACGCGATCTACGACCCGGTGACGCGCCGCTGCGTCATGGCGCGGGCCGGGCACCTGGCGCCCGCGCTGGTCCTTCCCGACGGCACCGCCGAGTTCCTCGACCTGCCGGCCGGGCCGCCGCTGGGACTGGGCGGCATGCCGTTCCAGACGGCCGAGGCGGAGATCCCCGAGGGCAGCCGCCTGGTGCTGTACACCGACGGCCTCGTCGAGGACCGCAGACGTGACCTCGACGAGGGCATGGAGCTGCTGCGCCGGGCGCTGGCCGGTCATCCGGGGCGGTCGCCGGAGGAGAGCTGCCGGGCGGTGCTGGGGGAGCTGCTGCCCGAGCGCCCCAAGGACGACGTCGCCCTGCTCGTCGCCGAGACCCGGGCGCTGCCGGCCGACCGCGTCGCCGACTGGGACGTGCCCCGCGAGCCGGCCGCCGTGTCGGGGATGCGCCTGGCGGTCTCCGAGCGGCTGGAGCAGTGGGGCCTGGCCGAGCTGGGCTTCGGCATGGAACTGGTGCTGAGCGAGCTGATCACCAACGCCATCCGCTACGGCAGCGACCCGGTGCACGTCCGGCTGATCCACGACCGCACGCTCATCTGCGAGGTCGCCGACGGCAGCAGCACCTCGCCGCACCTGCGCTACGCCGCGACGACCGACGAGGGCGGGCGCGGCCTGTTCCTGGTCTCCCAGCTGGCCGAGCGCTGGGGCACCCGCTACACCCCGCAGGGCAAGGTCATCTGGGCGGAACTGGCGCTGCCGGACCTCACGGAGGCGCTGCCCCTGGAGGTGCCGGACATGTGACGAGGGCCGCACCCCCGGTTCCGGGGATGCGGCCCTCGACGTGGCCGTGCGGCCTACTTGCGGATCAGGCTGCGCAGCACGTACTGCATGATGCCGCCGTTGCGGTAGTAGTCGGCCTCACCGGGGGTGTCGATGCGGACCACCGCGTCGAACTCGACACCGGTGTCGGTGGTGACCTTGACCGTGCGCGGCGTGGTGCCGTCGTTCAGCTCGGTGACGCCGGTGAAGGAGAAGGTCTCCTCGCCGGTCAGGCCGAGGGACTCGGCGGACTGGCCCTCCGGGAACTGCAGCGGGAGCACGCCCATGCCGATGAGGTTCGAGCGGTGGATGCGCTCGTACGACTCGGCGATGACGGCCTTGACGCCGAGGAGCGCGGTGCCCTTGGCCGCCCAGTCGCGGGACGAGCCGGAGCCGTACTCCTTGCCGGCCAGGACGACCAGCGGGGTGCCGGCGGCCTGGTAGTTCTGCGAGGCGTCGTAGATGAAGGCGACCGGGCCGCCCTCCTGCGTGAAGTCGCGGGTGTAGCCGCCCTCGGTGCCCGGCGCGATCTGGTTGCGCAGGCGGATGTTGGCGAACGTGCCGCGGATCATGACCTCGTGGTTGCCGCGGCGCGAGCCGTAGCTGTTGAAGTCGCGGCGCTCCACACCGTGCTCGGTGAGGTACCGGCCGGCCGGGGTGTCGGCCTTGATGGCACCGGCCGGGGAGATGTGGTCGGTGGTGACCGAGTCGCCGAGCTTGGCCAGGACGCGGGCGCCGGAGATGTCCTGGACCGGCTCCGGGTCGGTGCCCATGCCCTCGAAGTACGGGGGCTTGCGGACGTAGGTGGACTCCGCGTCCCACTCGAAGGTGTTGCCGGTCGGGACCGGGAGCGACTGCCACTGGGCGTCACCGGCGAAGACGTCGCTGTAGGACTTGGCGAACATGTCCTCGCCGATGGCGGCGGCGACGACCTCGTTGACCTCGGCCTCGGAGGGCCAGACGTCCTTCAGGAAGACGTCGTTGCCGTCCTGGTCGGTGCCGAGGGGCTCACGGGTGATGTCCACCTTCATGGAGCCCGCGATGGCGTACGCGACGACCAGCGGCGGGGACGCCAGGTAGTTCATCTTGACGTCGGGGTTGATGCGGCCCTCGAAGTTGCGGTTGCCGGAGAGGACCGAGACCACGGCGAGGTCGTTGTCGTTGACCGCCTGGGAGACCTCCTCCGGCAGCGGGCCGGAGTTGCCGATGCAGGTGGTGCAGCCGTAGCCGACGAGGTTGAAGCCCAGCTTGTCCAGGTACGGGGTGAGGCCGGCCTTGTCGAAGTAGTCGGTGACGACCTTCGAGCCCGGGGCGAGGGTGGACTTGACCCACGGCTTGCGGGTCAGGCCCTTCTCGACCGCCTTCTTGGCGACGAGGGCGGCGCCGATCATGACGTACGGGTTGGAGGTGTTGGTGCAGGAGGTGATGGCCGCGACCGTCACCGCACCGTGGTCCAGCTCGTACGACGTGCCGTCGGGGGCGGTCACCGTCACCGGGTTGGACGGGACGGCGCCGGTGCCCTGACCGTGCTGCGGAGCGCCGGCACCGTTCTCCTGGTGGCCGTAGGCCGGGGCGTCGGAGGCCGGGAAGGACTCGGCGCTCGCCTCGTCGACCACGGAGGACGCGGCGTCCGGCGACTGGGCGACGGGGGCCTCGACGTAGTTGAGGACGTCCTTGGCGAACTGCTGGGCGGCCTCGGCCAGGACGATGCGGTCCTGCGGGCGCTTCGGGCCGGCGATCGACGGGACGACCGTGGACAGGTCCAGCTCGAGCTTCTCGGAGAAGTCCGGCTCGGCCTTCGGGTCCAGCCAGAGGCCCTGCTCCTTGGCGTAGGCCTCGACGAGGGCGACCTGCTGGTCGCTGCGGCCGGTCAGGCGCAGGTACTTGAGGGTCTCGTCGTCGATCGGGAAGATCGCGGCGGTGGAGCCGAACTCCGGCGACATGTTGCCGATGGTGGCGCGGTTGGCCAGGGAGGTGGCGGCGACGCCCTCGCCGTAGAACTCGACGAACTTGCCGACCACGCCGTGCTTGCGGAGCATCTCGGTGATGGTGAGCACGAGGTCGGTGGCGGTGGTGCCGGCGGGCAGCTCCCCGGTCAGCTTGAAGCCGACGACACGCGGGATGAGCATGGAGACCGGCTGGCCGAGCATGGCGGCCTCGGCCTCGATGCCGCCGACGCCCCAGCCGAGGACGCCGAGGCCGTTGACCATCGTGGTGTGCGAGTCGGTGCCGACCAGGGTGTCCGGGTAGGCCTTGCCGTCGCGGACCATGACGACGCGGGCCAGGTGCTCGATGTTCACCTGGTGGACGATGCCGGTGCCGGGCGGTACGACCTTGAACTCGTCGAAGGCGGTCTGGCCCCAGCGCAGGAACTGGTAGCGCTCCTTGTTGCGGCCGTACTCCAGCTCGACGTTCTGCTTGAAGGCCTCGTGGGTGCCGAACTTGTCGGCGATGACGGAGTGGTCGATGACCAGCTCGGCCGGGGCCAGCGGGTTGATCTTGGCGGGGTCGCCGCCGAGCTCCTTCACGGCCTCGCGCATCGTCGCGAGGTCCACGACGCAGGGCACGCCGGTGAAGTCCTGCATGATCACGCGGGCCGGCGTGAACTGGATCTCCTGGCTGGGCTGGGCCTGGGAGTCCCAGCCGCCGAGGGCGCGGATGTGGTCGGCGGTGATGTTCGCGCCGTCCTCCGTGCGGAGCAGGTTCTCCAGCAGGACCTTGAGGCTGTACGGCAGGCGGGCCGAGCCCTCCACCTTGTCCAGCCGGAAGATCTCGTACGACTCGTCGCCCACCTGCAGCGTGCTGCGGGCGTCGAAGCTGTTCGCCGACACGACAGTCTCCTTCATTGATGTGCGCGTACCACCGTCAATCGTGCCGCCACGCCGACTCGGCCGGGCCAGTGAGGCAGGGCTAAGTCAGGTGACCCTTATCAGGGTGGCGGCTGCGGTGCGCCTCGGCAGATATCTCGATGTCGAGATAACTCTAGTACATGGGGGCCGACTGGTCATGTCCGGCCGGGCCCGGCGGCGCCGTTTTCCGGTGGCGTGCGCCACAGGCGGGAGCCCGCCGCGCGCTGGTCCGGCACGGGGAGTCATCTGTACGCGCGGACGGGGTAAGCGAGTTGAGCAGCACACAGCCCGTGAACCCCCAGAAGGAGGCGTCGATGGCGCTCACTTTCCGCAAGAGCTTCCGGATCCTGCCCGGAGTGCGGCTCAACATCAACCGGCACTCCTGGTCCATCACGACCGGCGGCAAGAACGGCCCGCGGTACACCAGCAGCAGCACCGGACGTCGTACGACATCGATGGATTTGCCCGGACCTTTCGGGTGGCGTCGCACCCGTACGAGCAGGAGCCGTTGACGGGGCGTCACCCGAACGGCCCCCCCCAGGAGGCGCCATCTCATATGTGAGATAACCTCAGCCTCATGTCAGACGACTACCTCGTACGCATCGGCAAGCTCATCCGTGACGCCCGGCAACACCGTGGCTGGACACAGGCGCAGCTCGCGGAGGCGCTCGGTACCAGCCAGAGCGCGGTCAACCGTATCGAGCGCGGCAACCAGAACATCAGCCTTGAGATGATCGCCCGAATCGGTGAAGCGCTGGACAGCGAGATCGTGTCGCTGGGCTACGCGGGTCCGATGCATCTGCGGGTGGTGGGCGGCCGCCGGCTGTCCGGCGCCATCGACGTGAAGACCAGCAAGAACGCGTGCGTGGCCCTGCTGTGCGCCTCTCTCCTGAACAAGGGGCGCACGGTGCTGCGCCGGGTGGCGCGGATCGAGGAGGTGTACCGCCTTCTGGAGGTGCTCGGCTCCATCGGCGTGCGCTCCCGCTGGATCAACGACGGCGTCGACCTGGAGCTGGTGCCGCCGGCCGAGCTGGAGATGGCGGCCATCGACGCGGAGGCGGCCGTCCGCACCCGCTCCATCATCATGTTCCTCGGTCCGCTGCTGCACCGCATGGACCACTTCAAGCTGCCGTACGCCGGCGGCTGCGACCTCGGCACCCGGACCATCGAGCCGCACATGATCGCGCTGCGCCGGTTCGGCCTGGACGTAGCGGCCACCGAGGGCCAGTACCACGCGCAGGTGGACCGCACCGTCCGGCCCGGCCGCCCGATCGTGCTGACCGAGCGCGGCGACACGGTGACCGAGAACGCGCTGCTGGCCGCCGCCCGGCACGACGGCGTCACCGTCATCCGCAACGCCTCCTCCAACTACATGGTCCAGGACCTGTGCTTCTTCCTGGAGGCGCTGGGCGTGAAGGTGGAGGGCATCGGCACCACCACGCTCACCGTGCACGGCGTGCCGAACATCGACGCCGACGTCGACTACTCCCCCTCCGAGGATCCGGTCGAGGCGATGAGCCTGCTGGCCGCCGCCGTGGTGACGGAGTCGGAACTGACGGTGCGCCGGGTGCCGATCGAGTTCCTGGAGATCGAGCTGGCGGTCCTGGAGGAGATGGGCCTCGACCACGACCGGTCGCCGGAGTACTTCGCGGACAACGGCCGCACCCGCCTGGTCGACCTCACCGTCCGCCCCTCCAAGCTCGAAGCGCCGATCGACAAGATCCACCCCATGCCCTTCCCGGGCCTGAACATCGACAACGTCCCGTTCTTCGCGGCCATCGCGGCCGTCGCCTCGGGCCAGACCCTCATCCACGACTGGGTCTACGACAACCGCGCCATCTACCTGACCGACCTCAACCGCCTCGGCGGCCGCCTCCAGCTCCTGGACCCCCACCGGGTCCTGGTCGAGGGCCCGACCCGCTGGCGCGCCGCCGAGATGATGTGCCCGCCGGCCCTGCGCCCGGCCGTCGTCGTCCTGCTGGCGATGATGGCGGCGGAGGGCACGAGCGTGCTGCGCAACGTGTACGTCATCAACCGGGGTTACGAGGACCTCGCGGAGCGGCTGAACTCGATCGGGGCGCAGATCGAGATCTTCCGGGACATCTGAAGCTCCAAGGAAAAGTAGCGCGAATCCCCTCCTGAACCGCACAAACGCGGGGCAGGAGGGGGCCTCCGGGTATCCCTGGGACTTTTCCGGGGCTTCTGGCCGCGGAGCAGGAGCGGGTGCGGGCGTCGGGGGTGTGGGCCACGGCGGCGGGGGTGGCCAGGGTGCGGGCGCCGGAGACCGGGCGGGAGAACTGGCGGGCGGTACGCCTGGGCGTTCCCCTTCACCTGGCTCGCGTTCGCGTTCCTCGCTCCGCCCTCGGCGACCAGTGTGCCCGTGAGGGTGGCGACCTGGATGCTGCTGCCGACCGGCACGCCTGCGGCGACCTGGACGGCACTGTGCCTCGCGGTGGTCGGCACGACGCTCTACGCCCTCGCGGGACCGGAAGCCCTCACGTCGTGGTGACCGGGTGCGCCGGGCGGGGGGCGCGGTCAAGCGGGCCCTCATCCCAACGAGTCGGCGAGCAGGACCCGTTGGTCTTGGAACGATCACGCTCCGGGTGAGACCTCTTCCGATACGGTGGATCTCGCCGACCGGACAGTCCATCGGCAGATGTCTCGTCCACGGAGGCTGAGAGAAGGATGGACCGGGCGTTGCTGGCCGATTTCCTGCGGGCACGCCGGGAGGTGCTGCAGCCGGAGGATGTCGGGCTTCCTCGCGGTTCGCGGCGTCGTACCGGTGGGCTGCGGCGTGAGGAGGTGGCCGCGCTGGCTGGTATGTCGGTGGACTACTACAGCCGGATCGAGCAGCAGCGTGGTCCGGTGCCGTCCGAGCAGGTGCTCGCCGGGCTCGCCCGGGGGCTGCACCTCACCTTGAGCGAGCGGGACTACCTCTTCGATCTCGCGGGGCACTCGGCGCCGCGGCGGGTTCTGCGTGACGATCACGTCAGTCCCACCATGATGCGCATCATCGAACGGCTCGCGGACACACCCGCGTTGGTGATGTCCCGGTTCCACGAGACGCTGCTGCAGACCGGGCCGGCGGTCGCCCTGCTGGGCGACTACACCCGCTTCAGCGGACTGTCCCGCTACCTGGTCTACCGCTGGTTCACCGACCCGGCCCAACGCGACCTCTACCCCGTCGAGGACCACGGCCTACGCGGCAGGGTCTTCACCGCGGACCTTCGGGCGGCGTACACGGCGGACCCGACGGGCAGGGCCGGTGACATCGTCGCCGCCCTGCTGGAGGCCAGCCAGGAATTCACCGAGGTCTGGCGATTGCACGAGGTGGATGTCACCCACCACAACGACCTCAAACGCTACCGGCATCCCGAGTTGGGCGAGCTGGAGCTGTACTGCCAGCGCCTGGTCGACCCCGACCAGGCCCAGGAACTGCTGGTCTTCTCCGCCACACCCGGCTCACCCAGCTACGAGAAGCTTCAACTCCTCCCCGCCGTGGGCGCTGGACGAGTAGTTCCGAATGCGGGCTCCTCAGGCGTAGGGAGGGTGCCCGACATCGGGTTGTGACGCCCGATTCGGAAACCCTCTCGACCGCACTCCACGTGCAGGTCGATGACCGTTCGAAGACCCTGCGGTGGGCGTGGGCGCCCGTATCTGCCGCGGACAAGGGCTGCATCGCCGCCGGCCTCGACCGCTTCCTCACCGCCCGCGGCACCCCACAGCCCGCAGAAGGCCTGCTCAAGACGGTACGTCAGCTGATCGAGTCATCGACGAGAACGTGTCCGTGGCCTCGCTCCCGAGCCGGCCGGCTGTCGGCCGATCGGCACGGCCCAGACCCGCATGACGACCTCTCGTTCGACTGGGCGGGCGACCGCCGTAGAGGCGTCACGCCCATGGCCGCGGTTCCGGCAGTGATGGCATTCGCCGTCTCGCTGCCCGCCGTCCGCGCGCCGATCAAGGCATTCCGCGACTGGACGCGGACGGCGACCGACGCGGAACGAACACTCCGCCGCTGTGCGACGACAAGCCGCTCATCTCTATCTGCGCCGCGTGGGCAGCCACGGACAACTTGTCCGTGGATAAGTACGGCCTTCATCCGAGTTCTGATGCACGCCACGCTTGCTCAGTCGAACACGGAAGGTCGGGATGGACCGGGCGTTGCCGGCCGATTCTCCGCGGGCACGCCGGAAGGTGCTGCGGCCGGAGGACGTCGGGCTTCCTCGCGGTTCACGGCTTCGTACCGGTGGGCTGCGGCGTGCGGAGGTGGCCGCGCTCAATGAGTTGTCGCTTCGCACATGAAGCAGGGCAGGACCCAAGAGTGCTTTGAAGGCGAAGCACCTCGCATGTATCGAAAGACGAGGATTTCCCATGAAGGCAGTGCGTTTCCACGAGTACGGCGACCCGAGCGTCCTGCGTTACGAGGACGTCGAGCAGCCCGTCCCCGGCGCCGGGCAGGTTCTGGTCCGGGTCGCCGCGACATCGTTCAACGGTGTCGACGGCAACATCCGCGGGGGCTTCATGCAGGGCCCCATCCCGGTGGTGTTGCCGCACACTCCCGGCATCGACGTCTCAGGCACGGTCGACGCGCTGGGTGAGGACGTGGCCGGCCTCGAAGTCGGCGACACGGTCGTCGGCTTCCTGCCGATGACGGGCGACGGCGCGGCCGCGGAGTACGTGGTGGCTCCGGCCGGGATTCTGACGCCGGCGCCTCGGAGCATTTCGCTGCCCGATGCCGCCGCGCTGCCGTTGGTCGGCCTGACTGCCTGGCAGGCCCTCTTCGATCACGCGAAGCTGGCGGCGGGGCAGCGCGTACTCATCAACGGTGCGGGCGGCGCGGTCGGCGGCTACGCCGTGCAGCTGGCCAAGAACGCCGGCGCCTACGTGATCGCCACGGCCGGGCCGCGCAGCGGCGAGCACGTCGCGGCGGCGGGTGCCGACGAGGTCGTCGACCACACCGCCACCGAGGTGAGCGCGGCAGTGACCGAGCCGGTCGACGTGGTGCTCAACCTCGCGCCGATCGACCCGGCGCGACTGGCCGCGCTGCCCGCCCTGATCCGTTCCGGTGGAGTGCTGGTGAACACCACGGTGTGGATGCCTGCGCCCAGCGACGAACAACGCGGCGTGCGCGGTATCGACCTGTTCGTCAACAGCGACGCCGAACAGCTGTCGCGGCTGGTGGCGTTGGTCGACTCCGGCGGCCTGCGCGTCGACGTGGCGCAGCGAGTGCCGCTGGCGCAGCTGCCGGCGGTCCACGCCCAGGCCGCAACGGGCGAGCTGCACGGCAAGGTCGTCATCGTCGCGCCTGCCGCCTGACACGGCTTCGAAGGGGAGCGGCCACGACCCTGTCCCTGGATCCGGAGATGGCCCAGGCACCGGCCCGGATGGTCGTGGCCGCCGAATTCCGGCTCGACCCGGCGTTCCACCACGCCCCGCACCGCATGCGAAGGAGACGACCCCGATGATCCCCGACGACGACCCGTCCCGCCCGCTGACCGTGGCGCATCCCGACGACCCCGGCACGACGTACATCTCCCTGGTGGGCAACACGTACGCCATGCTGGTCACCGGCGAGCAGACCAACGGCCGGTACTGCCTGATCGAGATGCGCGTCCCCGACGGTGGCGGCCCGCCGCCGCACCGGCACGATTTCGAGGAGATGTTCACGATCCTCGAGGGCGAGATCGAGTTCACCTTCCGCGGCGACAAGCACACCGTACGGGCCGGGTCCACGATCAACATCCCGGCCAACGCGCCGCACAGCTTCCGCAACGCGTCGGGTGCGCCGGCCCGCATGCTGTGCATGTGCACCCCCGCCGGCCAGGACGAGTACTTCACCCGTATCGGCGATATCGTCGCGGGCAAGGACGCGCCGCCGCCCCAACTGTCGCAGGACGAGCTCACGGAGCGCCGCCGCCGCGCGGCCGAGTTGGCCTCGGCCTACCGAAGCGAGTTCCTGTGACTCACGGGGCCGCCAAGCCCGGCACCGGCCGGCAGGGTTGAGTCCCCCCGCCGAACTGGACAGCCCGGACCGGGAAGTTCGGGTCCAGGAGCCGCAGTCCAGGGCGAGTGGCAGGAGCACCCTACTGGTCTCCTCGCAGCGGCGCACGGCCTGTGTACGGCTCGCCGCGCGTCGGTGGGCGAGCCGGGCGGGGGCGGCCGCCGTCAGGGCGCCGGCGCCCGTGCCCGGCGCGCGCGAGCGGGCGCTGCCGGCCGTCGGGGCGCCCTGGGCCGCGACGGGCGTGCCGGGGTCACAGGCCGGGGAACGGCTCTGTCATCGACTCCAGCACGTAGTCGGCTCTCGCGGCGCGCAGTTGCCGTGCGGTGTAGTGGCCGCTGGCGATCCCGACGGCCGAGGCGTCCGCCGCGTGCGCGGCTTCGATGTCGCGCGGGGTGTCGCCGACGACGTACACCTCGGCCCTGGCGAGGGCGCGTCCGTGCAGTCGGGCCGCCTTCGCGACGGCCAGGCGTGTCACCTCTTCCCGGTCGGCGGAGTCCGATCCGTAGGCGCCGAACACGAAGTAGCGGCCCAGTTTGCCCGGCTCCATCTTCATCCTCGCCGCGCCTTCCATGGCGCCGGACACCACGCCCAGAATGGCACCTGCCCGTCCGAGCCGGCGCAAGGTCTCCTCGGCGCCGTCGAGAACGCGGTAGGTGTCGGACGACCAGATTTCCTCGGCCAGGTGCCACAGGTAGGCGCTGTAGAGCCGCATCATCTCGTCGTGACTCGGGTCGCGGCCCAGTACCGCGCGGAATGTCTCCCGTCCCACCTGCGGGTCGGTCTCCCCCGCCGAGGTGTGCTCTCCGATGTCCGCGGGTATTCCGTGCAGCTGGTCGAACGCCCGGGCCCAACTGCGTGCTCCCGCGCCTCCGGTGTGTATCAGGGTCTCGTCGATGTCGAAGAGAACAGCGAGGGGTGCCGTCATGTCCGTTCTCCCGCGACACAGGGTGACGAAGAGTCAGGTTCTGGGTGGTAGCACGGTGAGCACTCGGACGATGTGGTCCCGGTACTCCCGCATGAAGTTACGGAGGAAATCCTCCGTACCGGAGTCGGTCACCTCGCCCTCGTCTCCGAACACCTCAGGGACGAATCTGACGTACGCCTCCGGTGCGTTCATCTGCGGAGAGTTGCAGTAGCTGAGGACGCTGCGCAGGCTCTGCTGGGCCACCGCCGTTCCGATCGCACCCGGTGAGGCGCCGATCACGGCAGACGGTTTGTGCGTGAACGAATTGTCCCCCCAGGGACGGCTGGCCCAGTCGATGGCGTTCTTGAGTGCGCCGGGGATCGAGCGGTTGTACTCCGGCGTCACGAACAGGATGGCGTCGGCGGCGGCGATGGCCGCCTTGAGCGCCTTTCCTTCGGCGGGATAGTCGCTGTCGTAGTCGTAGCTGTAGAGCGGGAGGTCCTTGATGGGGATCTCGGTGAACTCCAGTTCAGGGGGTGCCAGTCTGATCAGCGCTTTGGAAAGGGTGCGGTTGATCGACCGGCCGGCCAGGCTGCCGATGATGTATCCGACCTTGTACGTGGCCATTTCCCCTCGATTCGCTGTGCGCGCGCACGCTCTCGACACCTGTGGCACAAAGGGACGAAGGGCCCCTCATTGCAGGAAACCACAACGCCCGGTTTTCGGCGCTCCCAGGGAGATGCGCCGGAGGGGCACCGAACGGCTGTCGGCCGCGGTGGGCCGCGCGGAGAGCGGGCCGCGCGGATGCGGCGGAGAATGGAAGACACCCTGAGGACACGGAGAGCGAGCATGGCGGCTCCGTCGGGCAACCAGCACCAGATTCGTCATGGCGAGCAACTGGTGGAGATCACGGAGGTCGGCGCGGGCCTGCGGTCGTACACCGTGGGTGGACGCCGGATCCTGGACGGGTACGGGCCGCAGGAGAGGTGCACGGGCGCTCGCGGCCACTCCATGATCCCCTGGCCCAACCGGATCCGCGGGGGGAGGTACACCTGGGCGGGCACGGCCTTCCAGCTCGACCTCAGTGAGCCGGAGAAGCTGGGTGCGATCCACGGTCTGACCCGGTGGGTGCCGTGGCGGTACCTGGAGGGCACCGCGGAGGCACCCGCGACGCCGACGGCAGGGCGCGGGTCCGGCTCACTCAGGACGGGGGGGGCGGCCGTGACCCTCTGGGTCGATGACGCCTACCCGTACGTAGAGATCTTCACCGGCGACACACTCCCCGAAGCGGATCGGCGGCGCACCGGTCTGGGCGTGGAGCCGATGACGTGCGCGCCGGACGCGTTCAATTCCGGTGAGGGCCTGATCACCCTGGAGCCCGGGCAGACGCACGAGGCGCGGTGGGGCATCGATCCGGGCGTGAAGGAGGGCGAGGTATGAGCGCGATCACCGTTGTCCCGGTGCCGTAGGCGCCGGCGGTCAGCTGGGCCAGGACCGTCACGCCTTGGCGGGGGACCACGTGGTGCCGGTGGATGACCAGCGTCAGCCCGACCAGCAGCGCCGCCAGGAGCCACGCCCAGGAGGAGTTCGGTGCGCTGCGCCCGCCCGACGCGCGGCTTGCGGAACATCGGGACGGCGTTGGCGACGGCCTCGATCCCGGTCAGCGCGGAGCATCCCGCCGAGAACGCCTTGAGCAGCAGGAGCAGTCCCAGTGCCTCGGTGGCGTGGAGGGACTGGGGCGCGCCGACGGTCGCGGCGGGTGCCGGACGCGACAGGCCCACGACGACGCCGAGCACGCTCACGACGAAGAGCGCCATGGGCAGCATCAGCACGCGCGCGCTGTCCGCGACGCCCCGCAGGTTCACGGCGGTGAGCAGAGCCGGCCCGACCAGACACACGGCCAGGGAATGGTGTGCGAGGACCGGGAAAGCCGACGCGAGGCTGGCGGCGCCGGCGGCGAGGCTGACCGCGACGGTCAGGACGTGGTCGACCACGAGGCCGGCCGCGGCGAGCAGACTGATCCGGGTTCCCAGATCCTTCTTCGCCACGGCGTACGATCCGCCGCCGTCCGGATGCACGGCGATCACCTGGCAGTACGAGACGACCAGGACGCCCGGCAGCCCGACGATGACCAGGGTGATCGGCAGCGCCGCGGTGATCGCTCCCGCCCCGGCGACCGCCAGGGTGACCATGATGGCCTCGGGACCGTACGCGACCGAACTCAGCGCGTCCAACGACAGCGCGGCGAGCCCCTCGACGGTGGTCAGACGTGACTTGCCGCCCTCGCCGTGGCACCGCGGGATCTTCGGATGGAGCTTTCCGGTGGCCAGTCCGAACGTCACGCCGACCCCTCGTGGTTGTCCGTGGCGGGCCCCGCTGGTCTCCGGTCGTGGACGTGTCGCGTCCCCTGCAGGCGGATGGGCCCTCGTGCGGGGAATGGTTCCTCGGGCGGCGTCCGTGGACGGCCGTCTCCGGTGCGGGTTCGCTCCCCTGGCCGAAGCACCGGCCGGCCGGGGCGGCGCCGAGGGGCGCGTCGCGGCGCCATGCCGGGTGCCCGGGGTGACGGGCGGGCTTTCGGCGCACGCCAGGCGCGGCGATCGCCGAACGGCGGATTCCCGGCGGACCTCACCGCGATCGAAGCTCGGAGGGGACCGGGTGCTGGGAGAGGGCCTGCTCAGTCCAGATGATCTTTCCGGACCGTGTGTACCGGGTGCCCCAGTGCTGGGCGAGCTGGGCGACGATGAACAGTCCGCGGCCGCCTTCGTCGAGGGTGCGGGCGTGGCGCAGGTGCGGCGCGGCGGGACTGGCGTCCGAGACCTCGCAGGTGAGGACCCGGTCCTTGATGAGGCGCAGTCGCACCGGTGGTGTGCCGTGGCGCAGGGCGTTGGTGACCAGCTCGCTGACGATGATCTCGGTGGCGAGGGAGTTGCCGGTCAGGTCCCAGTCGGCGAGTTGTCGCACCGCTCGGTCACGGGCCGAGGCCACCTCCTCGGGGTGTGGGGGGATGGTCCAGGTGGCGACCTGGTCCTCGTCGAGGATCCGGGTGCGGGCCAGCAGGAGGAGGGCGTCGGCCTCGGGGCGCTGGGCGGCCTGGATGGCGTAGACGGCGTCGTCGAGCAGCTCGGTCAGAGGACGGTCCGGGCGGGACAGCACCCGGCGAAGGCGGTTCCGGGCCGTGTCGGGGGAGGTGGTGCGATAGGCGTCCAGGAACCCGTCGTTGGACAGCGCGACGATGCTGCCCGAGGCGAGCACCGTCCGTGTGGCGGCGAACGGCTCCTCCTCGTCGCCCAGGGACGGGCCGCGGGGGACGTCCGGGATCTCGCTGGTGCCGTCCGGGTGGACGAGCACCGGAGGCGGGTAGTTGGCACACGCCATCGCGCAGTCACCGCTGAGCGGGTCGTACACCACGTAGGCGCACGCGGCTCTCAGCGGCTCGTGGCGCAGCGGGTCCGCGGGCGGCAGTGCGGACCGTTCGCCGGCCAGACGGATCACCGTGTCGTTGAGGCGTGCGAGGAGTTCGTCGGGATCCAGGTCCAGTGCGGCGAGGGTGTTGATCGCGGTGCGCAGCTGCCCCATGGTGGTGGCGGTGTGGATGCCGTGCCCGGCCACGTCGCCCACGGTGAGGGCGAGCCGGGCGCTGGACAGCGGGATCGCGTCGAACCAGCCTCCACTCACCTCCGCGGGCCTGTGGAAGTGGGCGACCTCGGCGGCCGTCAGGGGGGCGTGGCCCTGCGGCAGGAGGTGGCGCTGCAGGGTGAGGGCGATGGTGTGCTCGCGGGTGAACCGGCGGGCGTTGTCGAGGCATACGGCGGTGAGCGCCGCCAGTTCGCCGGCGAGGAGCAAGTCGTCGTTCGTGAAGGGTTCGGGCCGGGTGGAGCGGTAGAAGCCGGCCATGCCGAGCACGGCTCCGCGCAGGACGAGGGGGGCGACGATCATGGAGTGGACTCCGCCCTCGCGCATCGCCCGTCCCCGTTCCGGGTCCGCGGCCAGCCACGGGGTGGTCTCGTCCAGGGCGACCAGGCGGGGTTCGAGGTCGTTGAGGCTCTGTGTGTACGGCGTGGGGAAGGGAAACCCGCTGCTGTCCCGCCCCGGGAACGCCCGCGACCGGCCCGTTGCCGACTTGAAGGCGGCGCGCCGCATGGGCTCGTCGCCGAGGAGCGGCCCGAGTGGCGGGTCGTTCCCGCGCACCACCGCGTCCAGGACGTCCACCACCGCCGTGTCCGCGAACTCCGGGACGACCACGTCCGCGAGTTCGCGGCAGGTCGTGGTCACGTCGAGAGAGCTGCCGATCCGCTTTCGGGCCGCTTCCCGCACGGCCGCGCGTCCCCGCCGCCGCTCGCGCTCGGTGACGTCGATCACGGACGCCACGGCGCCCAGCACGCGACCGTTCCTGGCCTGGAGGCGGAACACGGAGACCGAGTAGACGCGCTCGGGGCCGGTCTCGGCGGACGGCCTGCCTCGCACGAGACGGTCGAGGACCGGTACGCCGGTACGCAGCACGCCGCGGGTCATCGCCGCCACGCCCGCGGGGTCGGCCATGTTCAGGGCGTCGGTCACGGGATGACCGAGCAGACCTTCGGCCGTGATGCCGCGCATGCCGCGGGAGGCGGTGTTGATGCGCTGGATACGCAGGTCCCCGTCCACGACCACCAGCCCGGTCGGCGCTTGCGTGAACAACGCCTCCAGCAGCGCCGAACCGACCTCGTCGCCGGGTCCGGCGCCGCGGTTCCCGGCCGGCCACACCCCCCAGGCCACCGTCCCATCGGCGCGCATCAGCGGGTGTACGCGCAGATCAGGGCCCGCTACCCCGTCGGAGCCGTGCGGGTCGCCGCATCCCCGCCCTTTCAGAGGGCCACCCTCCTGCCCCGCTCTTCGGGTGAAGAGGGTCGTGGCGGAGCGCCCCACGGCCTGGGCGGCAGCCGTGCCGAGCAGGCCTTCGGCCTCCCGGCTCCACTCCACCACCACACCGTCGGCGCTCACGACGAACAGAGGGTCTTGCCGCCTCACGCACCGATCACCTCCGCCGCACGCTCCGGCTCCCTGCCGCCGCCGCACCGATCGCGGCCGCCGCACCGCCGTCCCCCTCCCCTCTCGCGCACCGCTCGGCAGGTGCCGGACTCCTCCAGCCTGCCCCCAGCCGTCGGGGCGCGCCAGCCGTTCCGACCTGCCGGGTCCGCGCACCGGGGGTCTCGGCCGCCACTGACCGGGGCCTCGGTGGGGGGCCGCCCCCGGCCGCCCGCGGCCGACGACGGGAACCCCGGTCGACGCACGGCCGGGGTTCCGCACGCCGGCGGACGGTCAGCGCTGCAGGGTGAGGACACCCGGCCGCCAGGGCAGTTGGTCGTAGGGGCCGCTCGCGGAGGGGGACTTGCCCTGGTAGAGGAACTGCAGGTTGCACGGGTCGATGGTCATGGTCTGGTCGGGGTTGTCGCGGACGAGGTCACCGTGGCTGATGTCGTTGGTCCAGGTGGCACCGCTGTTGGCCTTGCCCGCGAACGGGTTGCCTTCGCTCGCGGCCTGCGGGGTCCAGGAGCCGCTCAGGCTGGAGGCCGTGAACGAGCGGAAGTAGCGGCCGTTCGCACCCATCGCCTCGACGATCATGAGGTACTGGTTCTGGCCCTGGACCTTGTAGACCTGCACTCCCTCGAACAGGTTGCTCGTCGAGTCGCTCATGACCGTCGTGTACGACGAGCCGAAGTTGCCCGGGAAGTTCCCGATCGGCATGCTCGCCCGGTAGATCTTGCCGTTGTCACCGGCGAAGAAGAGGTACATGTTCTGGCCGTCACCGATCAGGGTCTGGTCGATCGGGCCGGTGCCGGAGCCGGAGATGCTGCCGGTGAACAGCGGCTGCGGTGAGGACCACCCGTTGGGGTCGGTCGGGTTGCTCGACGTGCGGTAGACGAAGGGCGACGCACCCCACTGGTACGCCAGCACCCAGATGTTCTTGGGCGCGAAGTAGAACAGCGTGGGCGCCACCGCGGCCTGACTCATCCCGGTCTGGCCGGCCGACGCCATGTCCGACCAGTTCGTGAAGGGGCTGAACATCATCGAGCCGTACGACGATCCCGACACGTTCGACGCGTAGACCAGGTGCCGGCCGTTGTACACCACATCGGTGAAGTCCTTCAGCGAGACCCACCCGTTCGCGGGCTGTGCCAGGGCACCCGTCGACGTCCACCGGTACGTCGACGGAAGGGAACACGTGCCGCCCCCCGGCGGGGTCGACGTTCCGGACAGGCCGGTCCACTTCTGGTTGCTGCCGCCGTTGCACGTCCAGATCTCCACGGCCGTGCCGTTGGCCGTACCGGAGCCCGTGGCCTCCAGGCACAGTCCGGACTCCACGCCGACGACCGTGCCGTCGGAGTTCACTCGCCACTGCTGGTTCGCACCGCCGGAACAGGTCCAGATCTGCACCCGGGTACCGGCCTTGGTGGCGTGGCCCGGAACGTCCAGGCACTTGTTGCCGTACACGGTCAGCTGGTCGGCGTCCGTCGCCGTCCACTGCTGGTTGGTACCGCCCCAGCAGTCGTAGATCTGCAGGTACGTGCCGTCGGTCCGGCTGGCGTCCGGCACGTCGAGACACCGGCCCGAACCGACGTTCCGTAAGGAGCCGCTGGTGGCGGCCTGAGCCGGGCCGGCGACGAGCATCGCCGCCAGCGCGGCGAGCACCACAGACACATGCCTGCGGCCGGGACTTCGTCTACGCATGGCACTTCCCCATCCTGAAGTGAGCGGGCACCACAGTTGACGCTCGAGATATCGAACAAAGGTCGACTGTTCGAGCAGCTGAATGATAGGGAAGCGGTAAGCGACGTCAATCCCTCTCGCATGAATCGCCAGAGGGACCGAAACATTCGCTTCGGAGGCTCAGCCCAGGGCGGCCCGGGTCAGCGTCCTCGCGGTGCGCACGGCGCTGGCGACGGCCTCGTCGGGACCGAGGGCGCACAGGTCGGTGAGGGTGAAGAGGGCCTCGGCACTCACGACCACGGCGAGGTCCCGCTTGAGCTGGGCGAACGCCTCCGGATCCGTCGCCGCCAGGGTGTCCCGCAGAGGCAGGAGCGCCTGGTCGATCAGTCCGAAGCGGACGCCGGGGCGGGCGGCCGCCGCCTCGGGGCGGGTGAGGGTGGCCGCCATCATGGCGCGGACGGAGCCCTGGCGGGCGAGGATGCCGCGCAGCAGGAACTCGCAGGCGTAGGCGACCCGTTCGACGGGGTCCGGATTGTCCGCGACCGGCTCCAGCGCCTCGGCGGGCGGGGGCCAGGCGCCGGCCAGGGCCTCCCCGACCAGGGACGGCAGGTCGGGGAAGTACCGGTAGGCGGTGGCCTCGGAGACCAGGGCCGCCCGGGCGACGGCGGGCATCGTCACCTCGGCGCCCGTCTCGACGAGTCGGCGGGCGGCCTCGACGATCGCCGCGCGTGTGCGCTTCTTCTGGTTGCTGCGGCCCGTCTCGGTGTCGGTCTGCGCCGTCATCGCCACGCCCTCCTCCGGTGTCTTCCTGTTCGCGCTCCCCCATCCTAGCGTCGCACTCTCTTCATGAGAGTGCACTTGCATAACGAGACAGGCCTCCGTACTCTCCTGAGAGTCAGCTCTCACGAAGCACGGCGAGGAGATGCCGCAGAGATGTCGATGAACGAGCCTTCCGTGGTCGGTCCGGACGACGGTGAGACGATCCAGCTCGGGCGGGTGCGGATGCGCATCCTCGAGGACGGCGGCACCACCGGGCACCGGCTGGGGATCGGCGAGATCACCCTCGCCCCGCACACCGAGGGCCCGCCGCAGCACCGGCACGCCCAGCACGACGAGGGCTTCTACGTCGTCTCCGGCACCGTGCACTTCACCGTGGGACGGACGACGTACGCGGCACCGGCCGGCACCCTCGCGATGATCCCGCCCGGCGTCCCGCACACCTTCGCGAACCTCGGCGACGTTCCGGCGGTCATGGTCAACACCTTCACGCCCGACCTGTACGTGCAGTACTTCCGCGACCTGCGGGACATGATCGCCGGCGGCCGGGAGATGACCCCCGAGGCGACGGCCGAGGTGATGAGCCGCTACGCCACCGTTCCCGCCACCGACTTCGCCTGAGCCACGAACCCCGCACGGCTCACCCACAGCTCATCCCAGCCCGTCCGAGGAGAACCCAGATGACCACCACCGTCCGCAACGTCACCCTCTCCCTCGACCAGGGCGACCTCGATCTCACCCTCACCGTCGACGAACGGGGCGAGGGCCGGCCGTTCCTGCTCCTGCACGGCGGCGGCGGGCCCCTGACGGTCGCGTCGTTCGCCGGACTGCTCGCCGAGCGGCGGCCGGCGAGGGTCTTCACCCCCGTCCACCCCGGTTTCCAGGGCACGGCCCGCCCCGACTGGCTGACCGACGTCCCCACCCTCGCCCAGGTCTACGTACGGCTGCTCGACGAACTCGGCCTGGACGACGTCACGGTCGTCGGCAACTCCGTGGGCGGCTGGATCGCCGCCGAGACGGCGGTGCTCGGCAGCGAGCGGATCAGCAGCGTGGTGCTCGTGGGGCCCGCCGGCATCCACGTCCCCGGCCACCCCGTCGCCGACCCGCTGACCCTGACGCCCGGCGAACTGGCCCGGCTCGCCTACCACGAACCCGCGAAGTTCGGCATCGACCCCGCCACGCTGTCCGAGGAGCAGCGCGCGGTCATGGCCGGCAACCGGGCCGCCATCGCGGCCTACGCGGGCCCGCACCTCATGGCCGACCCCACCCTGCGCGAGCGCCTGGCCGAGGTGACGCTGCCGACGCGCCTCGTGTGGGGCGAGAGCGACCGGGTCGTGGACCTCGACTACGGGCGCGCCTACGCCGAGGCCATCCCCGGCGCCGAGTTCCTGCTGCTCCACGCGACCGGGCACATGCCCCAGATCGAGACACCGGAGCAACTCCTCCCGGCCGTCTGGGACTTCGCCGACAAACACGCCGCCGAGCGGCAGATGCGGTGACCCCGGCCCCCCCCGACGACCGGCCGGGAGCCGGGGTCGCCGGTGCCGGTCCTCGCCGTGTGCCGCCTGAGCCGTCCTGCCGTCCTGCCGTCCGTGACGTACGCGCTGTTCGGGGCCGGCTTCGGCTTCGTCGACGCGCCCGTCGCCACCACGGCCGTCTCCGGTCTGCCGCCGGACCGGGCCGGGGTGGCCGCCGCGGTCGCCGCGGCGTACGGCCGGCCTCCTGCTGGAGGATCACCGGTTGCGGGCCGCCGGCCCCGCGCGACCCGGGCGCGCCCCTGCGGACCGAGGGAACTGCCGCGGACCGCTCAGCCCTCGAACACCTCGGCCGCGCCCGGCCGCTGTCCGGCGGCCGGCCGGTGGGCCCGGACCGTCTCGCGGTACTCGTGCGCGAGCGTGTCGGCCATCGTGGTCAGCGAGTAACGGGACGTCACGGTGTGCCGTCCGGCGCGGGCCAGCCGTGTCCGCTGCTCCTCCGGCACGGAGACCAGCCGGCGCAGCCCCCGCGCGAGACCACCGGCCGAACCGGTGTCCAGCAGGATGCCGTTGACGCCGTCGCGCAGGTAGTGCGGCACTCCGCCCCGGCGTGGCCCGGCGGCGGGCAGCCCGGCCTCCATGGCCTCCAGTACGGCGATGCCGAACTCCTCCTTGGCACTGGGGCACACGTACCAGGCGCGCATCCCCCGTTCCGGCTCCGCGAGGGTCCGCTCGAGGCGGCGCACCCGGTCGTTGGGCATCGCGGGCAGCAGGGCCAGGCGCCGGGCGGCCGGTTCCCGGCCGGCCACCAGCGCGCGCAGGGCGGCGCTCATCCGCTGCTCGGCCGGGGTGGGCCGGTCCGTGCCGCCCCCGACGATGACGAGCGTGGTGCGGCGCCACAGGCCCGAGGTGAGCCAGGCCCCGAGCAGCAGGTGCTGCTGCTTGACCGGATGCAGGCGGCCGACGCAGAGGAGCAGGGGCAGCGCACGGTCGCCGGGGTCGAGGGAGTCGGAGCGGGTACCGTCGGCGAACAGCGCGGCCAGCAGGTCCTCGCGGAGTTCATGCTCGTTCTCCGCGGGGGTGTAGGGGGCGATCCCCTCGGGCGGTGCGGCGGGTCCGGCGTCGCCGTAGCGGGCGCCGAGTGCGGGGAAGTGGCGGACGAGGTCCTGCGAGCCGGTCCGGCCGGGTATGCCGATCACGGTGTCGGCGCGGTCCACGAGGCGGTCGGCGACGAAGACGCGGTGCAGGTCGTGGCGCAGCTGCTCCCCGGCCTCGGCGGGGTCCGGGTGCGCGGCGTAGCGCTCGGCCACGTGCCGGTGCGGGTCCGGTGTGGCGGTGAAGACCAGGCGGGCGCCCAGCCGTTCGGCGGCCTGCGCGAGGGCCAGGCTGCCGTCGTCGGCGTACCGCGCGTGCAGCAGGTCCAGCGGTCGGGGCAGGCCGCCCAGCAGCCGGGCGGCCCACCAGGCGAGGGCCGGGCGGTGGGTGTGCAGCGCGTCCTGCTGCGGGGCGGCGGGCGCGTCGACGGGCAGCCGGAGCACCCAGTGGCCGGGGCCGCGTTCGGCCAGCAGGCGCGGGTCGCGGGCCAGGTCCTCGTGGCCGGCGGGCACGACCGTGAGCACGGCGGCGATGCCGTCGCCGGTGGCCAGCCGGTCGCCCAGTCCGGCGAGCAGGACGGACAGCCCGCCGCTGAGCCCCTGTCCCGGGGTGTCGAGTGCGCCGAGCAGCATCGTCTGGGCCACGAGCAGTCCGGTGGCGGGCCACGCGGTGCCGGCCAGGGGCTCGGGTGGGGCCAGGAGCAGGCGTTCGTAGGGGTCGGCGGCCGCGGTGGGCGGGGGCAGGTGCCCGGCGCCCGAGGGCAGCCGGTGCAGGTAGCGCCAGACGGCGTGCCGGGTGGCGCGGTCGGCGTCCGCGGCGAGCCGCGCGGCCCGGCGCGCACTCAGCGGCCGCAGTCCGCTCGTCTCGGCGAGCTCCAGCAGGAGGGCGACGCGGGCGGGGCCGGGCGCGCCGTGCCGGAACACCTGCCGCAGGGTGTCCTCGGCGTGCTCCGCTCCGTACCGGCGCACCGTCTCCGGCCACATCTCGGTCAGGACCGTGGACAGCCGCGGTCCGCCGTGCGCGTGGGCGAGGAGGGCCTCGGGGGTGAACGGGACGGCGAGGCGGCAGGCCTGGCGCAGGGAGGCGACCGTCACGTCCTCGCGGCCGAGCCGGGCCGGCCGGCCCCGCGTCACGACGTGGGGCCGCAGCCCGTACTCCGCCTCCAGGAGAAGGGCGAGGTCACCGGTGTCCGCGCCGCCCGGGACGTGCGGCAGGGCGGCGCCGCGGGGTCCGGCCGCCCGTGCGCAGGTGAAGAAGGCGGTGCGCGCGGCGACGAGCGGGTCGCGGTCGGCGGCGCCGTGCGGGGGCCGCGAGGCCGGGGCGGAAGCGGCAGGGGACACCTGGTCTCCTCCTTGTGGAAGGTTGTGCCGCCGTCGATTCGCCCGTCGCGCGGCGGGCGGATGCACGCATCCGTGCGGGCGCCCGGCGGCGAAGTAGGGGGCATGCCGCGCATCGTCGTCGTCAGCCCGCCGTTCCTCTCGCACGCCACTCCCCTGTCGGCCCTGGCCGCCGCCCTGCGGGCGCGCGGGGCCGAGGTGTACTTCGCCTGCGCGCCCGACTTCGAGGAACTGGCGGTCCGGGCCCGCGTCCGCTTCGTGCCGCTGCTCGTCAGCCGGAACGCGAACACGGGCGTCGCGGAGGCGACCCGGCAGGACGCCGCGGAGGCGGCGCGGCTGACCGAGTTCCTGGAGGCCACCCGCAAGGGAGCCGTCGAGACGCTGGTCACTCAGGCCCGGCACCGGCGCGCGGACATGCTCGCCGACCCGGACGGCGTGTACGACGCGCTCGGTGCCCTCGACGAACGGCTGCGGCCCGACTGGTACGTCGTCGACCAGCTCAGCTACGCGGCCACACTGGCCCTGCACTGCCTCGGCGTGCCGTACGCGACGTACTGCCCGGGGCACCCGACGTACGTGCCGGCCGGCCCCGGCGCCTGGTTCGGCGTCCCCTACGAGTGGCCGCGGGCCCTGCGCCCGGACCCGCACGAACTGGACGGGCTGCACGCCGTCGCGCGGGAGAACGACCTCGCCTTCACCGCGCTGTTCGACAAGTTCGCCCGCGACAGGGCCCCGTCCGCGCCCGCGCCGGGCCGGGCGTTCGCGCTGACCTCGCCGTACGCGGTCCTGTACGCCTATCCCCCGCTGCCCTGGCTGCCGGTGCCCCCCGAGGGTCCGGCCCATCTGTTCGCGGGGCACATGGCCGCCCCGCCGAAACCGCTGGGCACCGGCTGGCGGCAGCGGCTGGAGCGGCTGCGCGGTCACGCCGACCGCGTCGTCCTGGTCGCCCTCGGCACGTTCCTGTCCGCCCGGGACGACGTGCTGCGCACCGTGGTGTCCGGTGTCCTGGACGGCACGGCGGACACGGCCGTGATCGTCGCGGCGGGCGGGCGCACGGACGCGCTGGCGGACCTGGCGGGCGACCGGGCGGTGGTGGTGGAGTCGGTGCCGCAGCAGGCGCTGCTCGAACACGTCGACGCGATGGTGCACCACGGCGGCAACAACTCGTTCACGGAGTGCCTGCGGGCCGGGGTGCCCGCGCTGGTCCTGCCGTTCTCCAGCGACCAGTTCGCCGTGGCGGCCGACGCCGAACGGACCGGTTCGGCCCTGGTCAGGGACCCGAACGCGCTGCTGCCCGAGGACGTGCCGGCCGCCCTCACCGGCCTGCGGCGGGCCGTCGGCCCGCGCATGCCGGTGAGGGCGCGCGCGCTGCGCGGGCGCGGTCCCCGCTGGGGTGCCGCCCGGCTGATGGAGGCGATGAGCGAGCGGGCCCCGGCCCGGTGACCGGGCGGCCGGTCGGTGCGCCGGGCGGCCGGTCGGTGCGCCGGGCGGCCCGGCGGAAA
>NZ_KQ948851.1:0-184454 GCF_001514215.1 Streptomyces bungoensis | reverse complement strand
AGCGCTTCGGGCGGCCCGGCGGGAGCCGGACGGGCGGCCCGAACCGGACCGGCACGCCCGGGGCGTACAGGACGCTGACCGGCTCGCCCGACGGCGGGGTGAGTCCGGCCGCCGCGACCACCGAGGCGTCCCAGCCGAGCAGGTGGCACCGCCGGAACGTCCAGGCCGGGTGGCTGTTGGGCAGGTAGTACGTGCGTGTCCACAGGCTCTCGTGCAGCCCCCAGCGGTAGGTCAGGAACTCGTCCAGCGGCCGCGGTGCCACGGTCTCGTTCCCGACGCCGATCCAGGCGTGCGCGTCCGTGCGGGTGTCGCCGCGTCCGCGCGTGCGGTACAGCAGCCGGTTCCCGTACCACCGGCGGGACGTCTGCGACCAGCGGTACGGCAGTCCGAAGCCCGCCCGGGCCGCGAGGACGGGCAGCAGCCGGTCGCAGTCCAGGGAGCGGAACACCACCCCGCGCCGCCCGAGCGCGTCCCTGCTGTACAGGCGCACGTTGACCTCGGTGAACGTACCGAGGTAGGGCAGCGGGGGCGTGTGCCCGAAGGCCAGGTCCCGCATGGCGAAGAAGACGAGGCCGACGTAGGTGCGGCCGTGGAAGAGGTCGGGCGTCGTGCCGGGCGGCAGCAGCCCGGCGACCTCGAAGGGGTCGGCCTCCCAGTGGAGGAAGACGAGGTCCTGCCACCACTGGCGGAACAGCACCCGGTGGACGGGGCGGGGCGGGACGGCGGTGAGCGACTCGGGGTGCCCGCCGTGCAGCACCGGCCCCCGCCCGTCGGCCCGGTCAGGCACGGGGCCCGTCGACCGGGGCGGCGGCAGCCGCCCTCGGCGCACCGGCGAGGAGTGCCTGGGCGTGCTGCCGGCGCCGGGCGGCCAGCCGCTCGCGCGCCGCCTCCCTGGGGTGCCGGCGGCGCCAGTACGGGTTGTCGTGCGGGAGCCTGCCCGACACGCGGCCGTACATGCCGAAGGTCAGGATCAGCAGTCCCATGACGAACGTGAACAGGACGTTCGTCATGCCGAAGTCCAGGATGTTGGCGGGCCGGTCCAGGATGAAGATGTGGACGAAGCCGCTGAGCAGGAACAGCGTGCCCACGGCCATGTTGAGCGTCGAGGCGATGTTTCCGCCGACCACGGCACCGCCGATCAGCAGCAGCCCGAACACCACGGAGATCAGGCTGAGCAGTCCGTTGGTCGACAGGCCCGCGATGCGGGTTCCGTCGGTGTCGAAGGGGCTGAGTTCGTCGGCGAAACCGAGGCAGCCGAACAGCAGGAGGATCGCACCGCACAGTCCGGCGCCGTACCGGTAGACGGTGGCGAGCCTGTGGTCCACAGGCAGCTCGTCGCGAAGCCTCATGACACGTCCCTTCCGCGTACGTCCCTTTCGTCCTGCGAGTTGATTCCCGGCGAGGCCCGGAAAAGGTTGCAGCGGTCCCGCACCGAATTTCGCCGCCCGCGTGTCTGCGTCCCGTCGGCGCGCCGGTGACCGGGCGGACGCGGGCACGGAGCGGTCACCTTGCCGCCCGTCGCCGACAGGTTCGGACAGTGTCGCGTCACTAAACGACATGTCGCCGCGCCGCCGTGCGGACTGCACTGGAATGGCCCGTCTCATGAAGAGCCCGGGGGGGCAAGGAGAAAATGAGCGACCTGGCCGCAGCAGTACCACCACAGCACGCCGCCGGCACGATGGCGCGGGGCACGTGCCCGTGCGGTGCCCCGGCGCCCCGGGCAGGGGGTCCGGGGGCCGCCGAGGAGAAGTTCCGTGGACTGCTGGAGGCGGCGCCGGACGCGATGGTGATCGTCGACGACAGCGGCCTGATCCGCCTGGTCAACGCCCAGACCGAGGCCCTCTTCGGCTACCGCCGCGAGGAACTCCTCGGCCGCCCCGTCGAACTCCTCGTCCCCGGCCGCTTCCACCGGCACCACACCGAACACCGCAACGCCTACACCCACAACCAGCAGGTCCGCCCCATGGGCGCCGGACTCGACCTCTACGGACTGCGGAAAGACGGCACCGAGTTCCCCGTCGAGATCAGCCTCAGCCCCCTGCAGACCGCCGACGGCCTCCTCGTCTCCGCCGCCGTCCGCGACGTCAGCGAACGCAAAGCCGCCGAAGAAAGGTTCCGTGGGCTGCTGGAGGCGGCGCCGGACGCGATGGTGATCGTCGACGACAGCGGCCTGATCCGCCTGGTCAACGCCCAGACCGAGGCCCTCTTCGGCTACCGCCGCGAGGAACTCCTCGGCCGCCCCGTCGAACTCCTCGTCCCCGGCCGCTTCCACCGGCACCACACCGAACACCGCAACGCCTACACCCACAACCAGCAGGTCCGCCCCATGGGCGCCGGACTCGACCTCTACGGACTGCGCAAGGACGGCACCGAGTTCCCCGTCGAGATCAGCCTCAGCCCCCTGGAGACCGCCGACGGCCTCCTCGTCTCCGCCGCCGTCCGCGACGTCAGCGAACGCAAAGCCGCCGAAGAGCGCATCAACGAACTCGCCGCGCTCGTCGAGTCCTCCCAGGACGCGATTCTCGCCAAGACTCTCGACGGCCACATCACGTACTGGAACGCCGCGGCCCAGCGGCTGTACGGGTTCACGGCGGACGAGGTGCTGGGGCGGCACGTGTCCGTGCTGGCGCCGCCCGAACGCGGGGACGAGATCACGGCGCTCCTCAAGCGGCTGCGCCGGGGCGAGAAGGTCGAGCACTTCGAGACGCTGCGGGTCACCCGCTCCGGCGGTCTGCTGGACGTCGACGTCACCCTCTGGCCGACGCGGGCCCGCAACGGCCGGGTCGTCGGGGCCTGCGCGATAGTCCGGGACATCAGCGACCGCAAGCGCGCCGAGGCGGAGCTGACGGAGCTGTACGAGCAGCAGCGGCACATCGCCCTCACCCTGCAGCGCAGCCTCATGGGCACGCCGCCCGCCATCCCCGGCCTCGCCACCGCCAGCCGCTACCGTCCGGCGACCCAGGGCGCGGGGGTCGGCGGCGACTGGTTCGACCTGATCCCGCTGGGCGCCGGCCGGGTGGGCGTGCTGATCGGCGACGTGATGGGCCGGGGCCTGGAGGCCGCCGCCGTCATGGGCCAGCTCCGCTCCGCCGCGCACGCACTGGCGAAGACCGGGGTGCAGCCGCGGCAGCTGATGCAGACGATGGAGAGCGTCGTCGCCGACCTCGACGTCCCCGACCAGCTCGTCACCTGCTGCTACCTGGTCATCGCCGCCGACACCGGCGAGGTGACGATCTGCTCCGCCGGTCACCTGCCGGTCCTCGTCACCGCCCCCGGCCGCAGCGCCCAGGTACTCCCGGCGCCCGTGAACGCTCCCCTGGGCGTCGGCGGCATCATCTACGAGCAGTGCCGCGCCTCGGTCGCGCCCGGCGCCACCCTCGTGCTGTACACGGACGGGCTGATCGAGACCCCGGGCACCGACATCGAGGACCAGCTCACCCAGCTGATCGCCACGCTGGACCAGCTCCCCGGCGCCCCGCCCGACCTGGAGGCGGCCGCCGACCACGTGCTGTCGACGCTGCTCCCCGACGCGGACGGGCACGACGACGTGACGCTGCTGCTGACCCAGTTGCCGGCGGCTCCCCTGGCCACGGTCGCGACGGACCTGCCCGCCACCGCCGCGTCCGTCCCGGCGGGCCGCGACTTCCTGGCGAAGGCGCTCCTCACCTGGGGCTGCGAGCGGACGGCGGACGACGCGCTGCTGCTGCTCTCCGAGGTCCTCACCAACGCCGTCCAGCACGCCCAGGGCCCGCTCGGCGTGCACATGTGCCGCACGGACACCGCCCTCACCGTGGAGGTCAGCGACCGCAGCCTGCACCTCCCCCAGCCGCGCCTCGCGGCGGAGGACGACGAGTCCGGCCGCGGCCTGCTGCTCGTGCGGGCCCTGGCCGACGACTGGGGGGTCCGCCCGACGGACGACGGGAAGACGACGTGGTTCAGCCTGAAGTTGTGACCGTGCGGCGGCTCAGCGCTGCGACGCGAACCGCACGAACCGCCCCCAGCGCTCACGGCTCACCGCGAAGGCGGGGCGGGTCACGTCCTTGGAGTCCCTTACGTGGACGGCCTGTTCGGCGATCGCGACCTCCACGCAGCTGTCGCCCTGGCTGCCGCTGTAGCTGGACTTGAACCAGGCGAGTTCCGTCGTACCGCTGCTCATAGCTCTCCTCGCAGTCGCTCCAGCAGGGCCCGGGATTCGTTGGGGCTCAGGGCCTGCGAGCGCAGTGTTTCATAGCGCTGACAGAGCAGACTCACCTGTTTCGGGTCGGAGATCAGCCGCCCGTTCTCCTGTCCCTCGGAGTAGCCAAGTCGCCGTCCCTCGGGGGTCTCCAGGACCTGCACGGGACCGTCCAGACACGCGTGCAGCCCCGCCTCGAACGGCACCACCTGAAGCGTCACGTTGCGCGGTGCGCTGCGCTCCAGCACATGGTCCAGCAGCTCACGCATCATCTCCGCGTCCCCGAACCGCCGCCGGAACACGTGCTCCTCGACGATGAAGCTGAACGGCACGGTCGGCCGCTCCCGCATCATCGCCTGCCGTTCCATTCGGGCGGTGAGCTGCTGCTCCAGCTCCTCGTCGGTGCGCAGCGGGATCGTGCCCTCGAACACCGCCCGCGCGTACGCCTCCGACTGCAGCAGCCCCGGCACCAGCCGGCACTCGTAGGTGCACAGGCTCACCGCCTCCCGCTCCAGCCGGGCCCACCGCCGGAACCACGCCGCGAGGCCCGCCTCGCCCCGGGTGAGATGGCGGGCGGCCTTGCGCAGCGCGCCCGTGTTGCCGAGCGCCTCCTCCGCGCGTTCCACGAACGCCTCGTCCGGCATCCGGCGGCCCAACTCCACGGATTCCACGGTGTGTTTGGAATAGCTCACCCGGGCGCCCAGGTCGGCCCGGGTGAGCCCCGCGTGCTCGCGCAACGCCTGGACGAACGCGCCGAACGTGCGCAGACTGTCCGACGGATGGGGCTCGCGCTCCCACTCCCCCGCCGGAACCGCCCGTACGCCGACGCCCCCGGCTCCCTGCTCGACCTCGGCCGCGTCCCCTTCGACGATGCCCATCCGCCGACCCTCTCCTCGTACCGCGCCGCGACGGCCCGTACGCCGCCTCGCGCTCGGCACTCAGCGTGTCGGAGGGCTGTGCGTACTGTCCACTCCGAGTGCCCGTACGCTCACTGCGCGTACGGGGTGCCGGGCTCGCGCGCACCCGCGCCGGGCCGCCACGCTGGCCCCATGAACCACGCGTCTCCCCAACTCAGCGCGCCGACCCGCAGCTTCACCCAACTGCTGTCCTCCACACGCCGCGGCGCCCGGCTCGCACGGCTGCTCGGCGTCACCGAGCTGCGGTCCTGGGGCGCTCCGCCGCATCTCACGGAGCGTGCCGAAGCCGTCGTCGCGGAGTTGGCCGCCAACGCCGTCTTCCACGGCCGCGTGCCGGGCCGCTGCTTCCGGCTGACGCTCGTCCTCGACGCGTCGTCCGGCCGTCTGCGCGTGGAGGTCAGCGACGCTCGCGGGGACCTCCACCCGCAGATCGCGACGGGCGCCGCCGGAGCCGACGCCCTCCGCCTCGGCGGGCGCGGCCTGACGCTCGTCACCGCCCTCGCCGACCACTGGGACTGCGTCCCTTACCCGCCCAGCGGGAAGACGGTCCGGGCGGTGCTGTCGGCGCCCGCCGCCGAGGCGTGAACCGCGCTGGGCGCTTCGCATCCGGAACACGACCGGGCCCCGGCGCGTGGCGCCGGGGCCCGGTTGCGGGTGCCGCGGGTTCAGCGGTCCGTCACTTCTCCGCCGCCGCCGTAGGAACGGTGCACGGCGTCGGCGGCCTTGTCGGTCTGCGCGTCGTACTTGTCCCCCGTGCGCTCGTCGACCATCCGCTCGACACCGTCGACACCCTTGTCGGCCTGGTCCGGATGGGCCTTCGCCATCTCCTTGGCCTTGTTCGCCATGTCTCCCAGCTTGCCCATGAGGTACCTCCCGGCGATACGTGTGTGTCGTACCCGGCGGGGAGTACCCCGGGCACCCCGTTCGAAGCGTGCCGATCCGGTGCATGCTGGGCACCGTGACAGGGGACGCGAGCGAGATCGTTCTGAGCAAGCAGGACCTTCGTGAGGTCGCCGCGTTCGCCGCGGCGTGTGCGGAGGCCGTGCTCGGGGTGTTCGAGGCCGATCAGCCGGACGACGCGCGGCCGCGGGACGCCATCGGTGCCGCATGGGAGTTCGCCCGGGGCGGCGAACGGGGGAAGTCTCTGCGCGACGCGGCGTGGGCGGCACTTAAAGCGGCCAAGGGCGCGGAGACGGCGGCTGCCCGCGAGGCGGCGTGGGCGGCGATGTCCGCGGCAGGCGCCGCCTACCTGCATCCGCTGGCCAAGGCCACCCAGGTCAAGCACATTCTCGGAGCCGGCGCGCACGCGGCCAGGACAGCCGAACTCGTCGCGGGCGACGACCGGAGCGCCGGTGCCGCACGTCTTGAGCAGACGGTGCGTCGTGCCACACCCGCCGTCGTTGACGTGCTCACACGCTTCCCGGCGGCGCCGGGTGGTGGGGGCCGGGTCGGTGAGTTGATCCGCGTCCTGGACACCGGTCTTCGTTCACTCACCTTCGACGGGTGAACGAAGGCCGGCGTCCTGAGGTTCACCTCAGACGCCATGTCGCCGGCGGCACGTCACCGAATGGCCCAAGTGGCCGACCACGGCCGGGAATCGGACTACGACGTGCGCGCCCTCACCTGGGCGACGCGCGCGGCCCCCGGCACGGGCGCCAAGACGTTCCTCGAGGCCCGATTCGCTCGACGGCGCCCCGGTCCCGTCGGGACTTCTTCCGGTGCCGGGCCGGCGTGCCCCCGGCCGCCTGGCGTGTCGTGTGCGGCGGGGCCGGGGCGGCCGGTACGGACGTCAGTGAGCGGTGAGCATGCCCTCGCGCAGGCGGGCGAGCAGGCGCGTGATCAGGCGGGAGACGTGCATCTGGGAGACGCCGAGGCGCTCGCCGATCTGGGCCTGGGTGAGCTCCTCGACGAAGCGCCAGTGGATGATCTTGCGGTCGCGCTCGTCGAGCGCGGCGATCATCGGGGCGAGGGCGTGGAAGTCCTCGACCAGTCCGAGGGCCGCGTCCTCGTCACCGATGAAGTCCTGCAGCGCGGCCTCGCCGTCCTCGCTGCCGCCGATCGCGGCGTCCAGAGAGGCCGACTTGTAGCCGTTCGAGGCGAGCTGGGCCTCGACGACCTCGTTCTCCGGGAGGCTCATCAGCTCGGAGAGTTCCTTGGTCGTGGGGTTGCGGCCCAGCCGGGTGCGCAGCTCCTCCGTCGCCCGGGCGAGCTGGACGCGGGCCTCCTGGAGGCGGCGCGGCACGTGCACGGCCCAGGTGGTGTCGCGGAAGAACCGCTTGATCTCACCGACGATGTACGGGATGGCGAAGGAGGTGAACTCCGCCTCCCGGGACAGCTCGAAGCGGTCGATCGCCTTGATCAGGCCGATCATGCCGACCTGGACGATGTCCTCCATCTCCTCCGGGCCGCGGCTGCGGAACCGGCCGGCCGCGTAGCGGACCAGGGACATGTTCATCTCGATCAGCGTGTTGCGGGCGTAGCTGTACTCCGGCGTGCCCTCCTCCAGCACCGCGAGCTGTGCGAAGAAGACCTTCGACAACTCCCGCGCGTCCTTCGGCGCGACCCGGGACGGGTCCGCGATCTCCGGCACGGCCACCGCCTGTTCGGCAGTCTGCACGGTCGTCGTCGCCATGGTGCGCCCCTCCCTGTTCCACACTCCTGCACCGGTCGGTCCACCTTGACCGGTGAACCCCCGCCTACCCCCGCTCATGACGTACATGCACGGGTTTCCGATAAAAGACTCGGAACGGATGCGCGGGCCGGATGCGCGTACCGTCCCTCAGCGGGTCCGCGGCCGGGGCTCCGGGGTGGCTTCGGTGAGCTCCGGCTCCAGACCGTCGCTCACCGGGGTGCGGCTCCGTCCGGCGTCGGCGCGCCAGGCCTCGAAGGCCCAGGCGGTCAGGGCGACGACGGCCAGGCCCAGCAGCCAGCCGCCCAGGACGTCGCTGAACCAGTGCACGCCGAGGGCGACCCTGGTGAAGCCGGTTCCGAGGACGCAGAGCACGGCGACGCACCAGCCCGCGACGCGCCAGGCCCGCGGCAGGAGGGGGGCCAGGACCAGCATGAAGACGGCGAAGGAGGTCGTCGCCGTCATCGCGTGTCCGGACGGGAAGGAGTAGCCCGGGGCGTGTGCCACCGGGTCCTGCAGCACCGGCCTGGCCCGGCCGACCACGGACTTGACGAGCAGTCCGACGAGCCCGCCGGCCACGGCGGTGACCGTCGCCCAGGCCGCCAGGCGCCAGGCCCGGCGGTACAGGAGCCACACGACCAGCAGCGCGACGGCCGCGCGCAGCGTCACGGGGTCCCAGATCCGGTCGGAGAGCAGGTGCAGGACGGCCGTCCACGCGCGATGGCGGAGGGCGTACTGGTGCAGGTCCTGCGCCGCGGAGGAGTCCAGCCGCGACAGCGGCCGCCACTGTCCCTCGACCAGGGTCAGCAGCAGTCCGAAGGCGACCGCGGCCGCGGCGGCGACGCCGGCGGCGGCCAGCAGCCGCGCGCCGAACCTGCGGTCGGCCTGCCGGCGGCGTTCACGGCGTGCCCGGCGGTCACGGAGGTGCCGCAGGGCGGTCAGGTCGTGCATGTCAGACTCCGGGATCGGCTTGGATCGGGCCGGGGCGGCGGCCGCGCGCCGCTTCCAGCTGCGCGGCGAAGGCCAGCCCGAGGAAGAGGGCGATCGACGTCAGGTAGGCCCACAGCAGCAGGGACATGAAGGCGCTCAGGGGGCCGTAGACGGTGTCGAACGAGCCGCTGAGGTCCAGGTAGAGGCTGAGCAGCCAGGTCAGTGTCATCCACAGCACCAGGTAGACGGCCGCGCCGAAGGCGAGCCAGGTGTAGCCGGGCTGCTTGCGGCGCGGTGACCGGCGGAAGATGACGCTGGCGGACAGGAGCGCGAGCAGCAGCCCGAACGGCCAGCGCAGGACGTCCCAGGCGGCCCGGGTGCTGTCGTGCAGGTGGTAGACGTCCACCGCCGCCGAGGCCAGGTCGTCGCCGGCGATCATGACGATGAACCCGAGGCCGAGCGGGAACCCGGCGCCGACGGACATCAGCAGGCCGCGCAGGTACTTGAGGTGGAAGGGGCGGTCGCGTTCGTTGCCGTAGATGCGGTTGGCGCCCCGCTCGATCTGGCACATGGCGGTGGTGACGTTGACGAGGGAGAAGGCGGCGCCGAACCAGAGGGCGACGGCGGCCCCGTCGCCCGCCGTGCGCCTGCTGCGGTCGAGGGCGTCGTCGACGACGTGGGCGCTCGGTCCCCGGGCGATCCGGTGCATGGTCAGTTCGGCGAGTCTGCCGACGTTCTCGGTGTGCAGGGTGGTCGACAGGCCGACGAAGGCGATGGCCAGCGGGATGACGGACAGCACCGTCTGCAGGGCGAGGGCGCGGGAGTGCGTGAAGCCGTCGGCGTAGCGGAAGCGGAGGAACGCGTCCCGCAGCAGCGACCAGCCGCCGTAGCGGCGCAGCGAAGCCCACGCCTCGTCGCCGGACAGTTCCTCCCCGCCCATGTCCCGGGTCTCGGGGACCTTCGTCGCGGTGCCCATGTCACCGCTCCCGCGCCGGCAGCAGCACGGTCAGGGCGCCCGGCCTGACCTCGGCGGTCAGGTGCCGGCCGGCGGTCACCGGGTCGCCGTCCAGCTCGCGGGGCAGCTCGCTGTCGAAGGTGAACTCCGCGCGCCGGAAGGTGAAGAACTCCACGGGTGCGCCGCCGTCGCCGCTCTCCCGTGCCGCCGTCGTGCCGCCGCGCAGCAGCGTCCACAGGGCGGACAGCCAGCCGCCGAGGCCGCGGGGGTCCAGGATCAGCAGGTCCAGCCGTCCGTCGTCGGCCCGGGCGTCCGGCAGCACGGTCACCCCGCCCTGGACGGTGCCGATGTTGCCGACCAGCACCATGCGGGCCGTGCGGCGCAGGGCGGGCGCGCCGTCGAGACGGACGCTCACCCTCGTGCGCGGGGTGCGCAGTTCGCGCAGGACGGCGAGCACGTAGGTGGGCCAGCCGAGGACGGCCTTGGCGCGGTCGTTGGCGTTGGCGCGCCGCATCGTCGCGGCGTCGAGGCCGGCGCCGGCCATGGCGGCGAAGTGCGTGGGGGGCAGCCCGTCGCCCTCGATGCGGGCGAGGTCGACGCGGTGGGGGGTGCCGCGCAGCGCGGCGTCGAGGGCGTCGGCCGGGGCGAGCGGCAGGCCGAGGTTGCGGGCCAGGAGGTTGCCGGTCCCGCAGGGCACCAGGGCGAGCTGTACGTCGGTGCCCGCCAGGGATTCGGCGGCCGCGCGGAGCGTGCCGTCGCCGCCGCAGACCACGACGAGGGTCGCGCCGTCGCGGACCGCGCCGGCCGTCTGGCCGCCGCCGGGGTCGTCGGCGGTCGTCTCGACGAACACCGGTGCGGTGTGGCCGTGGTGTTCCAGGACGCGGCGCAGGGCGTCGCGGCCGGCCTCGTCGGTGACCGTGGGGTTGAAGATCACGGCGGTGCGGCCGGGGGCCGCCGGCCGGGACGGGCCGGACGTGGGCGTGGACGCGGGTGCGGGGGGTGCGGCGACCGCGCCGTCCGCGAGCAGGGCGCGCCGTGCGATCAGCAGCGACAGGGTTCCGTTGACGAGGCCGCCCATGACGTCGGTGGGGTGGTGCATGCCCCGGTAGAGGCGGGCGAGGCCCACCAGCAGGGGCAGGACGCAGAGCAGGCAGGCCACGACGGTCCGCCACGGGCCGCGCAGCCGGGACAGCGCCAGCAGCGCCAGGCCCCCGTAGATCGCGGTCGCCGCGCCGGTGTGGCCGGAGGTGTAGCTGGACGTGGGCAGGGAGCCGTCGAGGCGGTGCACCTCGGGGCGGTGCCGGTCGACCGCGAAGGTGATGACCAGGAAGACCAGCGACTGCAGGGACACGGCGACGGCGAGGAACACGGCCTGCCGCCACATCGGCAGCCGCGGTATCAGGATCAGCCCCAGGCAGCTCGCCAGGGTGACGCCGATGACCGTCCCGGTGTTGCCCGCCTGCGAGGCGATGGAGGACAGGGTGGTGAGCGTGCCGGTGCGCATCCGCACGAAGGCCTCGTTCACCCCGTCCTCGGCCGTGAGCGGCCACAGGTGGCGGGCGGGGCCGGTGATCAGCAGCCCGAGGCCCACCATCAGGGTGGCCTGACAGACGGTCAGCGCCGCGATCCACCGGACGGACCAGCCGATCCCGCGCGGCATCGCGGGGCGGCTGCGGCCGACGGCTCCGGGTGCTTCGTCAGGCCCGGCGCCCGGCAGTTCGGCGGGTCTCTCCGGCACGGCAGTCGACATCGGTACCCCTCTTGGCTCAGCGCTTGGCGACGGCGTTCGCCGGTGGCTGTCCTCCTCCCCCGGCTCACCGCCGTATGCCCGCTCTGCCGGGGAGCAGACTCGTACAGCCGTGAGACACCGTCAGCACGTGCGCGCGGGTGCCGGTCGACCGGTCGCCTCGGGCCGTTCCGGCTTCTCGGTCGAAGCGCAGGTCGGACAGGTGCCTCGTGCCCGTGGCGTCGCCGTCCCCGGTGCCGGCGCGTGCCGCCCGGGCGGCCAGGATCGACGCCATCACGGTTCCTCCGGGTGTCAGGCGTCGGTGAACGCCCCGTGCACGAGCACGACGGCCGGATGTACGGGGACAGGTGGCATGGCGGTGCCTTCCGATCGGCTGCTGTTCCCCCAGCCAAGTGGGGCCGGCCGCGGAAAGGCATCGCGCGAACGTACCAATCACCACCGGGCAGGGAGTGGTGCGCTCGAGGACAACCGGGGCGGCGGCCGCGTCCTGGCGTGCCGCCATGGCGCGCCGCGCCCGCCGCCGCGCGCCGACGTGCCGGCGCTGATCCTGCACGGCACGGGCGACCGGATCCTGCCCGTCGAGGGCACCGGGCGGCCGTTCCGCAAGGCGCTGCCGTCGGCCGACCACGTGGAGATCGAGGGCGCCCCGCACGGTCTGCTGTGGATCCACGCGGAGGAGGCCAACACCGCGCTCCTCGCTTTCCTGGGGAAGTGAGTGACCCGGGATTCTCACCGGGAATTCGACGCACCTGTACGGACCAGAAAGGGCGCATGATCAAAATGCGATGAGCATCCCATTCCCCCACGATGGCGATGAAGGGCGGAGCGCCGAGCCCGTGAGGGCCGGGCACTCCGCCGAGCCATGCGTGAAAGAAAGAGGGAACCATGACGGCAGCGACGGAGACTCCCACTCGAGAGAAGGCCGGTGCCGGCCAGGAAGAGTTCGGTGAGGAATCCGCCATCGGTCCGCTCCTGCTCGCAGCGATGCTGTCGCGTCGCGAGGAACGCGGTGACGAGTCGATCATCCAGCACCCGCTTCTGCTGGCCGCGCTCATGCGCGGCCGTCGCGAGGAGGGCGGCGAGTCGATCATCCAGAACCCGCTGCTCCTGGCCGCGCTCATGCGCGGCCGCCGTGAGGAGGGCGGCGAGGAGTCCATCATCCAGCACCCCCTCCTGCTGGCCGCGCTCATGCGCCGGCGCCGCGAAGGGGGCGGCGAGTCGATCATCCAGCACCCGCTGCTCCTGGCCGCGCTCATGCGCAGCCGCCGTGAGGAGGGCGGCGAGGAGTCCATCATCCAGCACCCCCTCCTGCTGGCCGCGCTCATGCGCCGGCGCCGCGAGGAGGGCGGCGAGGAGTCCATCATCCAGCACCCCCTCCTGCTGGCAGCGCTGATGCAGCGCCGTGAGGAGCGCGAGGAGCCGATCATCCAGCACCCGCTGCTCCTGGCCGCGCTCATGCGCCGCTGACGGGACATGGCACGCCTGCCCTCCGATCCCGGCGAACCGTCGGCGTCGGGGGGCGGGCCCCGTAAGGAAATCGAGGACTTCGAAGACTTGAGGAACCACAATGGCAGCTGAGTCCGGCGGAGAATCGGAACGGGATCCCCTGGAGGCCTTCATCGACGAGGTCTTCGAGGAAATGATGCGCGATGCCGGCGCCCCGCATGCCGGCACCGGTGTCAAGCACGGCGGAAAGGACCCGCTGGCAGGCGCCCTGATGGAAGCGGCGGTGGCGTACATGGCCAATCCGCCCTCCCGTTCCTCGGAACTGGAAAGGGTGCTGTTCGCGCAGTCCCTCGCGACCGCGCTGGCGGATTCCCTCGCGCCCGCCCTGGCGGAGGTGCTGTCCTCGGAGATCATGAAGGTGCTGACCCACCACGCGGACTCCCACAGCGGTGGCACCCACGAACCCGTCGGTGGCGGCGGGGGCGGCCACCGCACGTCCGGCGCCGGCGGACACGGCCGTTCCTGACCCGACCGCCGGCCCGGTGCCCGTGTGCCGTCCGCCCGCGCCCGCCCCCACGGAGCGCGGACGGACGGCGACGGGCTTCTCCGTGCGTACCGCCCCGGTACGCGGTCCGGTCCCCGCCAAGGCCGCGCGCTTGCCCATGACTTGACCATCAGTTTCCTGAGCGTTCAACCGGCTGCCCCCGCACGCGCCGTGTCCCCTCCCTAGGTTTCCTGCGGGCTGGGGAAGGGGGGCCATGGACGCGTCGCTCGCGGTCCGGGCTCGTGGGATCACCAAGTGCTTCGGTGACGTCGTCGCACTCGACGGCGTCGACCTGGACGTGACCGAAGGCCGGATACACGGTCTCGTCGGGCCGAACGGCGCCGGCAAGACGACCCTGCTCGGCCTGCTGCTGGGCCTGGCCGTCGCCGACCGCGGCAGCCTGGAGATCCTCGGAACACCGGTCGGGCGGGTGCTGTCCGCTCCGGACGGGGTCGCCGGGTTCGTGGACGGCCCGGGTCTGTACCCCTCGCTCACCGCGCGGCAGAACCTCGCCGCGCTGGCCTCCCTGCGCGGCCCGGACGCGCGGACGGCGGGCATCGACGAGGTGCTCGACCAGGTCGGGCTCACGGCGGTCGCCGACGACCGGACCCGCGGTTTCTCCCTGGGCATGCGCCAGCGGCTGGGCCTGGCCGCCGCGCTGCTCACCAGGCCGCGGCTGCTCGTGCTCGACGAGCCGTCCAACGGACTCGACCCCGCCGGGAAGAGGCATGTGCACGGGGTCCTCTCCCGGCTCGCGGCGGACGGCACCGCCGTCGTCCTCTCCAGCCACCGCATGGACGACCTCGAGGCGCTGTGCTCCGAGGTCACCATCCTCGCCACCGGACGCGTGGTCTTCTCCGGTCCCTTGGGCAAACTGGCCGCCGAGAACCGGGAACTGGACTACCGGCTGCTCACCTCCGACCCGCCGGCCGCCCGCGAACTGGCCGCCGCCGTCCGGGGGATCGAGATCGTCGACGCCGGCGTCCTCGTCGTACGCGCGTCCGTGCCCGCCCTGGACGAGCTGGTGGCGCGGCTGGTGGGCGCCGGTGTCGCCGTGCGCGAGCTCGCGCCCGTGGTGTCGCCGCTCGAGACCGCGTTCCTCGCCCTGACGGAGCAGCAGGAGGACGGGCGGTGACCGCGGTCGCCGCCGGGGCCCGGGTGTCCGGCGCGGGGTCCGTCTCCGTGGCGCGCGGCTACCGGTTCGAGCTGGTCAAGCTGGTCTCGCAGTGGCGGATCCGGCTGCTGGTCCTCGCCTGCTGGAGCGTGCCGGGGCTGTTCACCGCCGCGGTGAGCCTGCAGAGCACGCTGCCCACCGACACCCTCTTCGGCCGCTGGATGCACGCCACGGGGTGGGCCGGGCCGCTGGTGACGCTCGGGTTCGCCGGCACCTGGGCGCTCCCGCTGCTGACCTCGGTGGTCGCCGGGGACGTGTTCGCCTCCGAGGACCGGCTCGGTACCTGGCGGCACCTGCTGGTGGCGGTCCGCTCGCCCCGGCGCGTCTTCGCGGCGAAGGCGCTCGCCGGTCTCACCGTCCTGCTGCTGCTCGTGGCCGGGCTGGCCTGCTCCAGTACGGCCGGCGGGCTGCTGGCGGTCGGCGACCGGCCGCTGCCCGGCCTGGACGGCCATCCGCTGGCGCCGGGGGACGCCGCCGCCCGGGTGCTGCTCGCCTGGCTGTGCGTCCTCGCCCCGACCCTGGCCCTCGCGGGCATCGGGCTGCTGGGGTCGGTGGCGCTGGGACGGTCGCCGATGGGGCTGCTGCTGCCCGCGCTCGTCGCCCTCGCGATGCAGCTCGCGCAGATGATGCCGATGCCCGTCGCCGTGCGCCTGGCCCTGCCCACCTCCGCCTTCACCACCTGGAACGGCCTGTTCAGCACGCCGGCGCAGAAGACCCCGCTGCTGATCGGCATCGCCGTCGGCCTGGTGTGGGCGGTGAGCGCGACGGCGCTGGCCCGGCTGCTCTTCCTGCGGCGCGACTTCACCAACCCGGCCGACGACGGCTCAGGGCGTCGCGCGCTCACCCTCGGCGCCCTGCCGCTGGCGGGGCTGGCCGCCGCGACGACGGCGGTCGTCACCGTGACGACCGGGGCCACCGGCTCCGGAATCGCGCAGGAGAAGGTGCAGCGCTCGCTCGCCACGGCGTTCGCGCACCTGTACCGCCTGCAGACCGCCCAACTGGGCCGTCCCGCCGTCACCGAGGCGCGGCTGAGGGCCACGGCGGCGTGCGACAAGGGCAGCGTGCACGTCGCTGCCGAAGGGCCGGGCAACGACTGGCGCTGCGTCGTCTCCTGGCACCTTCCCGGCGTCGAGGCCGCAGGGACGGCCGTCTACCAGCTCGACGTCGCCCCCGACGGGCGGTTCGTGGCCGACGGCGACGGACCGAAGGAAGTCAACGGCTACTTCCTGGTGCGGACCCCTACCGGGGACGCGCCGAACCCGCTCTGGCAGTTCGACGGCACCGTCGAGCTCCTCGCCACCGCGAAGGCCTCCTCGAAGGGATGACTCCATGCAGGTAACACGCCGCAGGCGTGTAGAGAAGGGCAGCCCCGGCCTCCCCGGCAGACGTCCGGGACGCCGGACCCTGGTCGCGGCGGGCGTCACCGCCCTGGCCCTGGCCGCCGCCGGCACGGCTTTCGCCCAGACGCGCCAGTTCGGATTCGACCAGGTCGGCCAGATCACCGACCACGGCCAGGTCGTCTCCGACGACCAGTACATCGCCCCGTACGGCGACCGCCTCGTCGTGAACAACGGCAAGATCATGTCGTCCACGGTCAGCCCGGACGGCACCCACCTCGCGGCCTCGGTCACCGACGGCGGCGCGGCCCTGGCCGTCGTGGACCTGAAGAACTGGACGGTGCAGCAGGTCGTCGGCACCGCCAAGTCCTCCAGCCCGCGCCTCGGCAGCAACAGCGTCGGCCAGGAAGGCCCCACCTACTCGCCCGACGGCAAGCAGCTGTGGCTGGGCCAGACCGACGGCTACACCCGGTTCACGGTGAACCCGGACGGCAGCGTCGCCGACCCCACCACCATCAGGATCCCGGCCGACGGGGCCAAGCACGCCCTCGTCGGCGAGGCGGTGTTCTCCGCCGACGGCTCCACCGTGTACTCCGCGGTCAACGGCCAGAACCGGGTGGTCGCCCTCGACGCGGCGACCGGCGCGGTCGAGCGGAGCTGGGCCGTGGGCAACGCGCCGCGCGACCTCGTCGCGGTCGGCGGCAAGCTGTACGTCAGCAACGAGGGCGGCCGTCCGGCCCGGCCCGGCGACACCACCATCAACTCCTACGGCACCCAGGTGCCCGCCGACCCGGTGACGGCCGCCACCACCACCGGCACCGTCAGCGTCATCGACCTGGCCGACCCGGCCGCCGCCGTCCGCAGCATCGACGTCGGCCTGCACCCGACCGCCCTGTACGCGAAGAAGGGCGCGCTGTTCGTCACGAACACCGCGACCAACGACGTGTCGGTGGTCGACACGGCCACCGACAAGGTCGTGCAGACCATCGCCACCCAGCCGTGGCCGGAGGCGTCGGTGGGCTACGAGCCCGACGCGGTGACGCTCACCGACGACGGCCGGCTGCTGGTGACGCTCGGCCGCGCGAACGCGGTCGCCGTCTACAAGTACACCGCCCCGCAGGAGCCGGTGAGCTACGTCGGCCTGCTGCCGACGGACTACTTCCCCGCGGAGATCGCGACCGTCGGCGACCAGGTCGTGGTCTCCGACACCCGCGGTGTGGACGCCCGCCGGCCCGTCGACCGGGCCGGGCACGCCACCCACGACACGACGTCGAGCGTGCAGCGGTTCACCCTGCCCGACGACAGCGTCATCCGGCACGAGACGGCCAAGGTCTTCCGGCAGAACGGCTGGACCGGCGACTCGGTGAAGCGGGCCAAGGGCGGCCACGCCAAGCCGGTGGCGGTCCCGCAGCGCCTCGGCGACCCGTCGACGATCAAGCACGTCTTCCTGATCGTCAAGGAGAACCGGACCTACGACCAGGTCCTCGGCGACATCCCCGAGGGCAACGGCGACCCGTCGCTGACCGAGTTCGGCGAGAACGTGACGCCCAACCAGCACGCGCTGGCCCGGCAGTTCGGCCTGTACGACAACACCTACGACATCGGCACGAACTCCGCCGAGGGCCACAACTGGCTGATGCAGGCGGACGACCCGGAGTACACCGAGTCCTCGGCCGGCGAGTACGCGCGCAGCTACGACACCGAGGACGACGCCCTCGGCCACCAGCGGACCGGTTTCCTGTGGACCGGCGCGCAGGCGGTGGGCCGGTCGGTGCGCGACTTCGGCGAGTTCCAGCAGTTCCTGACCAAGCCGTCGGGCGCGAGCTGGCAGAACCTGTACTGCGACGCGAAGAACATGGCCGCGACGGGGCAGGACACCGCCTACCCGCTGAACTCGTCCTCGCCGATCCCGTCGCTCAACGACGTGTCGGTGCACGGCTTCCCGAAGTTCGACACCAGCGTCCCGGACGTCTACCGGTACCAGATCTGGAAGCGTGACTTCGAGCGGAACGGGCCGGCGGACCTGAACATGTTCTGGCTCTCCAGCGACCACACCGGTGGTCCGGCGAGCGCCGCCGCGCAGGTCGCCGACAACGACCTCGCCACCGGCAGGATCGTGGACGAGATCTCGCACAGCGCGTACTGGAAGGACTCGGCGGTCTTCGTCGTCGAGGACGACTCCCAGGCCGGCCTCGACCACGTGGACGGCCACCGCGCCCCGATCCAGATCATCAGCCCCTGGGCCCGGCACGGCGCGGTCGACAGCCACTACTACTCGCAGATCACGGTGATCCGGACCATCGAGCAGATCCTCGGGATCCACCCGATGAACCAGAAGGACAGCGCGGCCACCCCGATGCGCGCGGCGTTCACCCGGCACGCCGACTACACGCCGTTCACCGCCCTGCCCAACCGGACCTCGCTGACCGACGGTCTGAGCACGGCGCCGTCCTGCGGCACGGACACCCCGGCACCGCAGGACCCCGCCGCGGCGCCGGTGCCCGCGGCGAAGGTGCCCGCGGCCAAGCGGTCGCTGGCGGCGGAGTGGAACGCCTGGAAGGCCGAGCAGCGGCTGACCGGGCCGCACGCCGTGCCCGACTTCGCCAACCCCGCCCAGATGAACCACTACACCTGGTACCAGACGCACAACTGGAGCAAGCCGTACCCCGGTGAGAGGGGGATCTACGCCCCGCAGGACGTGCCGGGCGCCTACCTGCCGTCGTCGGAGTCCGACGGCTGAGCGGGCCCGTCCCGGACAAGGGGCCCCGGTCCGGCGTCACCGCCGGGCCGGGGCCCTTCGCCGTGCGGCCCGCGTGCGCTCCGCGGCTCCTCAGCCCGCGACGACGGCCTCCGCCGCCGCCACGCCGCACACCCGGGCGGCGCCGTGGGTGGCGATGTGCAGGGCGCCGCGCGGCGGGGCCTGCGGGACGCCCATCTCGACGACCACGGTGTCCGGGCGGGCGGCGAGCAGGGTGTCCAGGGCGGCGCCCATCCAGGGGTGCCGGTGCTCGTCGCGGACGACGGCGACGATCCGCCGGCCGGCGGCGGCCGCGAGGGCCTGCGCGCCCGCGTCCGGTCCGCCGAAGGTGCCGGCCGTGCTGCCGGGCAGCAGCCGCCCCAGCTCGGCGGCAGGCCCCCAGGGCGTCTCCTCGCCGACGGCGATGTTGGGTGCCGGGCTGAACCGGGCGACGTGGACCGCCTCGGTGACCGGTGCGCCGGCCCCGCTGCGGGTCACGGTCAGCGCGCGGCGGGCCGCGGTCAGGCCGATCCCCGGGTCCGGTACGGCGGCCTCGGCGCCGCCGCGCGCCCCGGCGGTCCACCGCGCCAGCTCCCGCACCCGGGCGGCGGCGTCGGCGAGGCGCTCCTCGGGCAGCTCGCCGGAGCGCACGGCGGCCACCAGCGCGTCCCGCAGACTGAGCACGGTGCCCTCGTCGCACAGGCCGCCGCCGACGCAGATCGCGTCCGCGCCCGCCGCGATCGCCAGGACCACGCCGTGCTCCAGGCCGTACGTGGCGGAGACGGCGCGCATCTCCATGCCGTCGGTCACGACCAGGCCCCGGTAGCCGAGTTCGCCGCGCAGCAGGTCGGTGAGGATCCGGCGGGAGAGGGTGCCGGGGCGGTCCGGGTCGAGGGCGGGGACGACGATGTGCGCGCTCATGACGGCCCGGGTGCCGGCCGCGATGGCGGCGCGGAACGGGGGCAGCTCCCGCGCGTACAGGGTCTCGGCGTCCACGTCGATGCGCGGGACGGCGAGGTGGGAGTCGACGTTGGTGTCGCCGTGGCCGGGGAAGTGCTTGGTGCAGGCGGCGACCCCGGTGGACTGCAGGCCCTCGACCCAGGCGGCGGTGTGCCGGGCGGCGAGGCCGGGGTCGGCGCCGAAGGAGCGCACGCCGATGACGGGGTTGTCGGGGTTGGCGTTGACGTCGGCGGAGGGCGCCCAGTCGAGGTTCACGCCGCAGGCGGCCAGGCGCCGGCCCAGCTCGCGGGCCACGCCCCGGGTGAGGGCGGGGTCGTCGACGGCGCCGAGGGCGTGGTTGCCGGGGAAGGAGGAGCCGGTGCGCACGTCCAGGCGGGTGACGTCGCCGCTCTCCTCGTCGATGGCCACCAGCAGGTCGTCCCGCTCGGCGCGCAGCTCGGCGGTCAGCGCGGTGACCTGTTCCTCGCTGACGACGTTGCGGCCGAACAGGGCGACGGAGGCGAGCCCCTCGCCGAGGCGGCGGCGCACCCAGTCCGGTGCGGTGGTGCCGTCGAAGCCCGGCTGCAGCACCGCCAGCGCGTCGCGGGTGAGGGTGTCTGCGCCCGTGGCAAGTGTGGTCATCGGCGGTGTCATCCCTTCACGGCGCCGTCGGTCAGACCGCTGACAGCCTTGCGTTGCAGGAAGATGAACAGGATCAGGATGGGCAGGGCGAACAGGGACGAGGCGGCCATCGTGGCGCCCCAGTCGTCGCCGAACGCGGTCTGGAACTGCGACAGCCACAGCGGCAGCGTCTGCTTCTCGATGTCCTTGTTGAGGATCAGGACCAGCGGGAACTCGTTCCAGGCGGTGATGAAGCCGAACAGCGAGGTGGCCATCAGGCCGGGCGCCAGCAGCGGGAAGATGACCCGCACGAAGGCCTGGGTGCGGGTGCACCCGTCGACCATCGCCGACTCCTCCAGCTCCTTCGGCACGGCGGCCACGTAGCCGCGCAGCGTCAGGATCGTCAGGGGCAGCACCATGACGGCGTAGAAGACGGTGAGGGGGACCAGGCTGTCGAGCATGTCGTTGTCGCGGACCAGCATGTAGATGGCGATGACCATGACCTCCCAGGGCGCCATCTGCGCCAGCATGAAGGTCACGATGAAGCCGCGCCGGCCCCGGAACCGCAGCCGCGCGAGCGCGAAGGCGGCGAACAGGGCGATGACGAGCGACATGAGCACCGCGCTGACCGTGACGGTGACGGAGTTGGCCACCAGGGTCCAGAAGTGGTCGGCGTGCACGGCCTTGGTGAAGTGGCCGAAGGTGACGTCGGTCGGGACCCACACGGGGTTCTCGGAGATGATGTCGCCGGTCGGTTTGAAGGCCGTGGCGAACATCCAGTAGACGGGGAACGCGAAGCCGACGAAGAGGACGAGGGCGGTCGCGTTGGGCCAGATACGGCCGAAGACGGAGCGCTTCACAGCTCGTCCTCCTCTTGCTTGAGCACCATGCGCAGGTAGTACGAGGTGATGACGAGCAGCACCAGGATGGTGAGGAAGGAGATCGCCGCACCGACGCCGAAGTGCTGGTTGCCGACGCCCTCGACGAAGGCGTAGATCGGCAGGGTCTCGGTGAGGTGGTCCGGGCCGCCCTCGTTCAGCGCGAAGATCTGTGGGAACGCCTTGAACACCCAGATGACCTCGAGGAAGGTCGTGGCGTACAGGAAGGGCCGCAGGAACGGGAAGGTCACCGAGGTGAAGCTCTTCCACGCGCCGGCGCCGTCGAGCGACGCGGCCTCGTACAGCTCCCTGGGGATCGTGGTGGTGGCCGCGTACAGGTTGATCGCCACGAACGGGATCGACTGCCAGACGATCAGCAGCGTGATCACGGAGAAGGTGGAGAACTGGGAGCCGAACCAGTTGTAGTCGGCCATGGAGTGCCAGCCGGCCTTGTCCAGGACCCAGTTGACGACGCCGAAGCGCTGGGCGAACAGCCACTGGTAGACGGTGGTGGCCGCGATGACCGGCATGGCCCAGGCGAGGACCAGGCCCAGCAGGAGCGTCAGCCGCATCTTCCTGCCGAGGCGGGCCAGCAGCAGGCCGACCAGGGTGCCGAGGACCATGATCAGCACGACGTTGGCGGCGGTGAAGACCACCGAGCGCTCCACGACGTGCCAGAAGTCCGAACCGGTCAGGACCTCCTGGTAGTTGTCGACGCCGTTCCACTCGGTGAGGTGCTGGATGAGCTGGCGCGGGTTGAGGTTCTGGAACGACAGCATGCCGTTCTTGACCAGGGGCCAGCCGAGCAGGACCAGGGTCGCCAGCAGCGCGGGCAGCAGGAGCAGATAGGGGGCGGCACCGCCGCGGCGGGCGGACGGGGCCGGGGTGCGGTCCTCACCTCGCGGCGCCGGCACCCGGGCCTTGCGGACAGCGGGCTGACCGGCCGTGTCCGTGCCTTCGGTCTGCACTGACATGAGTTGCCATCTCTTCCGGGGCCGTACGGGCCGTACGACTGACTGAGCCGGGGGCGTCCGCCGACGCCCCCGGCGCGGGTCATCAGTTCTGCTGGGCCAGGCGCTTGTTGATCTCGCCCTCGACCTGCTTGGCGGCGGCCGCCGGGGACTTGCCGTTGAGCACGGCCGTCATGTACGACTTGATCGGGTTGGGGGTGTTCTCCACCGCGGCCCACTCGGGGATCAGCGGGGTGGTGCCGCCGGCCGCGGCGCCCGGCGCGGCGGCCTCGGCGACGGCGTTGCCCTTGAGGTTGGTCTCCAGGGACTGCTTGTTGGGGATGACGCCGTTGAGCTTGGCCAGCTCGCCCTCGTACTGGTCGGAGAGGGCGATCTTCAGGAACTCCTTGGCCAGGGCCTGCTTCTTGCTGCCCTGGGCGACGGCGAGGTTGGAGCCGCCGAGGAAGACGCCCTCGGGCTTGCCGGCCGTGGCGCCCGGGATGGTGAAGTAGCCGAGGTCCTTCTCGATGGACTTGTTGGCCTGGACGGCCGTGCCGGCCTCCCAGCCCATGCCGATGAACGCGCCGGTCTTGCCCTTGGCGAAGACCTGGGCCTGCTGCGGGGTGGCCTCGTCCTTGTCCTTGGGGGCCTTGGAGTAGGAGGCGTACTTCTTGTAGATCTCCATGGCGGCGGAGACCTTGGGGTCGCCGAGGTTGGAGACGTACGTGTCGCCCTGCTTCTTCACCAGGTCGGCGCCCTGGCCGATGGTCAGGCCGTCGAAGAAGTACCAGTTCTGGCCGGGCAGGTAGAGCGGCTCGGCGCCGGTCTTCTTGCCGATGGCGTCCAGGTCCTTGAAGAACTCGTCCCGGGTCTTCGGGGTGTCCTTGATGCCGGCCTTGGCCCAGATCTTCTTGTTGTAGATGACGACGCGGTTGGCGAAGTACCACGGTGCGGCGTACTGCTTGCCGTCGTAGACGGAGGAGTGGGAGACCGACGGGGTCCAGTCCGAGCCGATCTGCTGCTTCAGGTCGCCCAGTTCGGCGAGGCCGCCGGTGGCGGCGTAGGCCGGGGTCTGGGTGTTGCCGACCTCGAGGACGTCCGGCGGGTTGGACTCGGAGAGGGCGGTGGTGATCTTCTGCTGGATCCCGTCCCACTTCTGCGTCTCGAACTTGAGCTTGGCGCCGGTCTTCTTCTCGAAGGCCGCCTGGACGTCCTTCGTCCACTGCTCAGGCGCCGAGCCGTCCATCGTCCAGACGGTCAGCGTCTGGCCCTTCCAGCTGTCCGGTCCCGCGTTCTTGCCGGTGTTGTCGTCGTCGTTCCCGCCGCACGCCGAGACGGAGACCATCATGCCCGCGATCACGATCGCGGCCGCAAGCTTGCGCTTCACGCCACCCTCCTCAGGGATACCACTAACCCCCCACGCCCTCGGCGGTGACCTGCGTACGACGCTGTTGCACGTAGGGCTCGGGTCTGGCCACTAATGGTGTAGACCAGTACGGTGGAGCTTGGCCTAGACCTTTAGGAGTGTCAAGGGTGGTTCGGGAAGCCGACAGGCGCCGTTACGAGAAAGTCATCCAGGAAAGTCACCTGGCACGGCCGCCCGGCCGCACCGCGCGCGTGCCGAAGTACTACCGGGTCAAGCAGCAGGTGCTGGAGATGACGCGGGCGCTGCCGCCCGGTGCGGCCATGCCCGCCGAACGCCTGCTCGCCGTCCGGCTCGGCACCTCCCGCACCACCGTCCGGCAGGCGCTGCAGGAACTGGTGGCCGAGGGCCGGCTCGACCGCGTCCAGGGCAGGGGCACCTTCGTCGCCCAGCCCAAGCTGTACCGGACCCTGGACCTCACCTCGCACACCGAGGACATGCGCGCCCAGGGCCTGACGCCGGCCTCACGGGTGCTGGACGTCGGCGAGATCCCGGCCGACGCGAAGCTGTCGGGGCTGCTCGGCATCGCGGCCGGTGAACGGGTCCTGCGCATCGAGCGGTTGCGGCTCGCGGGCGGCGACCCCATGGCGATCGAGACGACCCACCTGTCGGTCCGGCGCTTCCCGGGACTGCGCGGGTCGCTCGACACCCACCCGTCGCTGTACACCGCCCTCGCCGAGGTGTACGGCGTCCGGCTCGCGGAGGCCGACGAGACCATCGAGACGTGCCTGTCCACCCCGCGCGAGGCCCAGCTCCTGGCCACCGACGTGGGCCTGCCGATGCTGCTGCTGTCCCGGCACTCCCGGGACGCCGGGGGCACGCCGGTGGAGTGGGTGCGCTCGGTGTACCGGGGCTCGCGCTACAAGTTCGTCGCGGCACTGCGCCGCCCGGCCGGCTGACGGAGGGCCGGGCAGGGCGCTCAGTCCAGGAACGCCGTCTCGATCCAGCGGCGGACCGCACGCGGGCGCATCCGGTGCAGCCTGCCAACGGTGTCGGCCACCTGCTGCGAGCCGCCGACCGACAGGAACTTCTCCCGTACCAGGTCGGCGTGGCCCGCCCGGGTCTCCGGGCCGGCGGCGCCCACCGGGATCAGCCGGGTGCGGGAGACCGTACGGCCGTCCGTCAGCCGTACGGTGACCCGGGCGCCGGTGGCCTTGGTGGACCGGGAGAAGTCCCGGTCGTCGGCCCGCGCGGCGCCGACCAGGTCCACCAGCTCGTCCCCGCCGAAGCCGCGCAGCCAGGGCACGGCCAGGTCCCCCGCCTCGCGTACCGCCTCGCCGAACGGCGCGTCGGACAGGAAGAGTTCGCGGGTCATGTCGGTGTCGTGCTCCAGGCGGATCCGCTTGGCCAGCGCCCACCGGTCGGGGTCGTCCAGCAGCGGCGAGGAGAAGTCGTCCACCGAGAACTCGCCGGTCAGCAGCGTGGTGGCGACCGGGTAGGGCACGTCCAGGACCAGCGCGCCCAGCGGGGAGCCGGGGCCGGTGACGTACTGGGCGGCCCGCTCCCCCGCGAACAGCGTGTACAGCGAGGCCTCGACGACGACCTCGGCCACGTCCTCGGGCCGCAGGGAGCCGAGTTCCCGGTGGATCTCGGCGGCGCAGTCGACCGCCGCGTCGATGCCGGGGCCGCCGGGGTGCATCTTGAAGGAGAGGGTGTCCGTGTGCCAGCGGCGGCCCAGGCCCTTGGCCACCGCCTGCGGCAGCGGCACGGTCGCGAACCGGGCCAGGAAGCCGTCGCTGTGCTCCATGATGTCCGGCGCCCCGCGCAGCCCCGCGTAGGCCGCGTCGCAGGCGTCCATCGCGGTGCGCACCGGGGTGAACGTGTTGAACAGCCGGGCGTCGCTGGCCAGGAAGGCGCGCATCAACGGCCAGTTGGGCATGGCGAACGCCAGCCCGAAGGCGTTCTCGAAGAGGGTGGCGGAGGCCCGGTCGCAGTGCAGGCGGCCCGCGACGGCGCCGGCCAGGTGGGTGTGCACGGCGCTCTGTCCGCGCAGCGGGCCGAGGGTCGCCGAGGCGGTGATACGGGCCGCGCACTCGTTGGCCGCGACCACGGCGGTGAGCAGCGAGAGTCCGTCGAGCTGCCGGGCGTAGGCGAAGGCGAGCGGGACGGCGACCGTGGAGTTGGACAGGTGCCCGGCGTACGCCGTGTCGTCCAGGTTGAGCCAGGAGCCGAGCGCGGCGAACACCCCCGCGGCCTGCCGCGGGTCGCGCTGCATCGGGTGCCCGAAGGCGGCCACCAGCTTGCGGCCCAGGGGGTGCTGGAGACCGGCCCGGATGGAGGCGATCTGCGACAGCACCTGGCTGGCGGCGAGCTTCAGCACCCGGCACGGGACGTGCTGCGGGCGCAGTCCGGCCGCCCAGTGGGACAGTTCGCGCAGCGGGGTGTCGGCGGACGTGCGGCCGCGGGCGGCCCGGGGCAGGGGCTGCGCCTGCTCGGCCCAGTCGGCGCACAGCGCCCGGGCGACGCTCTCCCCGAGGACAGCGGTCATGAGGGGGCTACCTTCCTTGCCGTGCGTGCGTCGAGGGTGCGCACACGACCGCGGGAGCACCGGCGAGCCGGTGCTCCCGCGGTGGGCGCCGTGCTCAGGCGGCCGGGACCTTGTCCAGGAAGCCGTAGACGGCCTTGATCCTGCCCGCCTCGTCGGTGACCAGGACGTCGAAGCCGATGGCGATCGGCTCGGCGCCCGGCTCGGTCACCAGGCCCCACTGGAAGCGGGCCTGGTTGTGGTGGGCGTCGACGGTGCCGTGCAGTTCGAAGGTGAGGCCCTTGAACTGGTCGCGGGCACCGGCCACCACGGCCCCGAAGCCCTCGTGGCCCTCGACCGCCGCGAGCGGGTCGATGTACGGGGCGTCTGCGGTGAACAGCTCGGCGATGGCCGCGGCACGCTTCTCGGCGTCCGCCTCGTTCCAGATGTCGAGGTAGCGGGAGACGGTGGTGGTCAGGTCGCTCATGCGGGCGTTCTCCTCTGTTACGTGCTTCTTGTTTCTTCGGACGGGTGGCTTCGTGAGGCTTCAGGCGGTGGCCGGCGCCCAGACCGGGAGGGCTCCGGGGAGCACCTCGAAGGTGGCCGAGGGGCCGATGCCGTGCTGGTACTCGCCGTCGTGCTCCAGCGGCAGCCTGCGGCCGTCGGTGCGCTCGACGGTGATCGTGCGGCCGCGCGCGTACACGGTCGCCGGGTGGTCCATGTGCGCGGCGTTCAGGGTGAGTCCCGGAACGTCGGCCGCGGGGATCTCGCCGCCGATGACGCAGACGTCGAGCAGTCCGTCGTCGAGCAGCGAGTCGGGCAGGACCTGGAACCGGCCGCCGCGGTAGCGGCCGCCGCCGACGTTGGCGAGGACCGTGGGGCCCTCGTGCACGACCCGGCCGTCCACGGTGACCCGGCCCGGGTACGGCTCGTAGCCGGCGGCCGTGTCGGCGAAGGCGCGCGAGTAGCGCTCCCGGCCGGTCAGCGGCAGATCCCGGGCGGTGATCAGTGCGTCGGCGATCACCCCCGAACACGCGCCCAGGTAGACGCAGTTGCGGGTCTCCGCGAGGCGGGCCAGGTCCAGCCGGCGCAGCCGGACGCTGCCGCCGATGCCGTGGTCGGTCAGGACCGCCTTCAGGGACTCGCTCCAGGGCCGCTCGCCCCACAGCATCTTGTAGCCGGAGTTGCCGGTGCCGCCGGGAATCACGGTGAGCGCGGCGGCGCCGGTGACGGGCACCAGCCCCTGCACCGCTTCCCGTACGGTGCCGTCGCCGCCGATGACGACGATCAGGTCCGGCGCCCCGCCGGGCCGCTGCAGGGCCCGGCGCACGGCGACGGTGGCGTCCCCCGGCCCGGTGGTCAGGTGCACCTCGGTGTGCTCCAGGCACGAGGCGCACAGCTGCCGCACCTCCTCGACCAGTTCGGGCGAGTGGCTGCCGGAGGCGGGATTGCCCAGGACGAGCGCCCGGGTGGGAGCCGGGGCTGCGGTGTCTGCCATGTCGGCGTACTCCTTCGTCGGACGGCACCGGCGGACCGGGCGGGCTGAGCGCCCCGGCGTCGCGGCGGTCTCCACTGTGCCGGGGGGTGCTGACACGGGTCTGACATGCCGCTGACGCGGCGGCGGGTGGGGCGCCGCGATGGTGCGGCAACGGCCGGAACACGAACGTCCGGCCCCCCTGGGCGGGGAGCCGGACGTGCCCCGGACGCGGGAGGTCACTCCTTCACGAACGCCAGCAGGTCGGCGTTGAGCCGCTCCGCGTGGGTCGCGAACAGCCCGTGCGCGGCGCCCTCGTACGTGAGGAACCTGCTGCCGGGTATCAGCCCGGCGGTCCGCGGCCCGCACAGCGCGTAGGGGGCCGCCAGGTCCGCGGTGCCGTGGACCACCAGGGTGGGGACCCGCACCGCGGCCGTCTCCGCCCGCTGGTCGGTGGTGAACAGCGTGCGGTAGATCTCGATCCCGGCTCTCGGCGAGGTGTTCAGGCACATGCCGATCAGCCAGCCGGCGAGCTGCCGGGAGATCGGCAGCTCGTCCGGGTCCGGATCCGGGCGGCCGGCGAAGAACGGCCACGTCAGGGCGTCCAGCCAGGCGGCCCGGTCGGTGCGGATCGCCTGCTCGACCTGCTCGAACAGCCCGTACTCCAGGCCTTCGGGGTGGTCCGGGGCGCGCAGCAGGAACGGTGTCGTCGAGGCGACCAGGGCCAGCTTCCCGACCCGGGCGGTGCCGTACCGGGACAGGTAGCGCACGCACTCGCCGCCGCCGACCGCGTAGCCGACCAGCACGGCGTCCCTCAGGTCGAGGTGGTCGAGCAGGTCGGCCAGGTCGCCGGCCAGGGTGTCGTAGTCGTATCCGGTCCAGGGGACGTCCGAGCGGCCGCTGCCGCGCCGGTCGTAGGTGACGCAGCGCAGGCCGTGGCCGGCCAGGAACGGTGCCTGGAACTCCCACATGCGCGAGTCCGCCATGGCCGCGCCGAGCAGGACGACGGGCCGTCCGTCGCCCCAGTCGCTGTAATGCAGCCGGGTGCCGTCGCGGGTGGTGAGGTACGGCATGTCCTCGTGCCTCCTTTCCGATTCCGGTGATGGGTGCGGTCGGTACGGTCGGTGCGGCCGGGTGCCCGGGCGCTCACTTCCGGGCGGCGCGGCCCGGGGCGGCGAGCACCAGCAGCGAGGCGAGGACGCCCAGGCAGACGAGCGGGACCAGGGTGACGGCGAACGCGTGCGGGTAGGCGCCGGCCTTGCCGCCCGCGTGGGCGAGGGCGGGGAAGAAGACCGTGCCGGCGATCGCCACGCCGACGGCGGCCCCGCCCTCCTGCGCGGTGTTCAGCAGCCCGGAGGCGGCGGCCGCGTGCTCGGGGACCGCGCCGCCCAGCACCAGGTTGGTCAGCGGGCCGGTGGTCAGGCCCATGCCGAGCCCGGCCACGAGCAGCACCGGCAGCAGCCACAGCACGTGCCCGCTCATCCCCAGGTCCCGCACGGTCAGGGCGATCGCGGTGTAGCCGACGGCGAGGACGAGCGGTCCGGCGGCCACCCGGCGGGCGTTCACCGAGGCGGCGAACCGCGCGGAGACGATCGAGGCGCCGAAGTAGCCGGCGCCCAGCGCCAGGAAGAGCAGCCCCGACTCCAGCGGGGTCAGTCCCCGGCCCAGCTGCAGGTAGAGGGCGAGGGTGAAGAAGAACGAGCCCATGGCGAGGAAGTAGACGACCGTGGCGAGCAGGCCCACCGAGAACAGCCGGGAGCGGAACATCCCCGGCTCGATCAGCGGGCCCCGGCCGGCGGCCGCCCGGCGGCGCAGGTGCCACACGGTCACCGCCAGCAGGACGGCCGCCCCGGCCAGCGCCTCCCACACCCACACCGGCCAGTGGCGCTCCTGGCCCTCGAGCAGCGCGAACACCACCAGGCCCAGGGCCGCCGTGACCAGCAGGGCGCCGAACAGGTCGAGCCGGGTGCCGCCCTGGCCGCGGGACTCGGGGATCGTGCGGCGGGTGAAGGCCAGCGAGAGCAGGCACAGCGGGACGTTGATCAGGAAGATCGTGCGCCAGCTGAGGCCGGCCACGTCGACGGAGATCAGCGCGCCGCCGATGAACTGGCCGAAGACACCGGCGAGTCCGATGACCAGGCCGTAGACGTTGAAGGCGCGGTCGCGGGCCTCGCCGGTGTACACGGTGCCGATGATGCCCAGCACCTGGGGCACCATCAGCGCCGCCGAGGCGCCCTGGGCGATCCGGGCCACGACGAGGACGGTCACCGAGGGCGCGAGACTGCACGCGGCGGAGGCCACCATGAACAGCGCCATGCCGAGGGCGAACATCCGCCGGCGGCCGTAGAGGTCGCCGAGCCGGCCGCCGGTGATCAGGCCGGAGGTGAAGGCCACGCCGTAGCCGACGACGATCATCTGGGCCTGGGCGGCGGTGGCGTGCAGGTCGGCCTTGATGGCGGGCACGGCCACGTTGGCGATGAAGAAGTCCAGCACCGTGATGAACGTGCCGACGAGCACCACCACCAGGGCACCGGCCGAGGGGGCGGCAGCCGGTGCGCCGGCGGCGGGGGCCGGCCTCGCACGCCCCTCCACCGCGACTTCCGGGCTTGCTTCAGAAGTCATGACGACTCCGTTTCCTTGATTTCTCACTGTGGGTTGGCTGGTGCACCGGCGGATTCCTCCGGTCACCAGGTCACGGGAAGTCGGGTCACGCCGTGGAAGACGGTCCCGCGGCGGAACAGCGTCCGCGGGTCGGCCGCGAGGCGGAGGCCGGGGAAGCGGCGCAGCAGGGAGCGCAGGGACAGCTCCATCTCCAGCCGGGCGAGCGGTGCGCCCTGGCAGTAGTGCGGGCCGAAGCCCCACTGCAGGTGGTGGCTGGTGTCGCGGTGCGGGTCGAGGCGGTGCGGGCAGGCGAAGACCGACTCGTCGTGGTTGCCCGCGGGCACCGAGATGACGACGGCGTCGCCCTTCTCGACGGTCACGCCGCCCAGTTCCAGGTCCTCGACGGCGAGGCGGACCATGGCGTCCTGGGAGATCGACCAGTACCGCATGGACTCCTCGACGAACTTCGGGACGAGCGCGCCGTCGTCGGCGGCGACCTGTTCCCGCAGCTCGTCGTCGCGCAGCAGAGCGAGGACGTTCAGGGCGATCTGGTTGGTGGTGGTCTCGTGGCCCGCGACCAGGACGAGGCGGGCGATGCCGACGAGTTCGTCGAGGGTGAGGGCGCCGGTCGCGTGGTGGTTGACGGCGAGCCGGCTGATCAGGTCGTCGCCGGGGGCGGCGAGCTTGCGCAGGGCCAGCTTGGCGAGGTACTCGGACATCTCCTCGAACGCGGCCAGGGAGACGGCCGGGTCCTCCTGGGAGATGGTGACGCGGGTCTTCTCGACGAAGAACGGGGAGTCCTCCTCGGGGACGCCCAGCAGGCGCGCGATGACGAGGGTGGGCAGGGCCCGGGAGAAGACGGCGTGCAGGTCGGCCGGCTGCGGCTGGGCGGCCAGTTCGTCCAGCAGCTCGTCCACCAGCCGCTGGACCGGCTCGCGCAGCCGCTTGACGCGGCGGGCGGTGAACTCGGTCTGGATCATGCCGCGCAGCCGCGCGTGCTCGGGGTCGTCCAGGCGGAGGAACGAACTGGGGTTGCCCCCGGGCGGCACCTGGATGCGCACGGGGGCGCCGGGTAAGGTCTCGTCGGCGCTCAGCCGCGGGTCGGCCAGGGCCTGGCGCACGTCGGCGTAGCGGGTCACCAGCCAGGCGAGCCGGGACTCCGCGGCTCCGGCCGGGATCCGCACCACGCAGGGCGGCGCCTTGCGCAGCTCGGCGAGCAGCGGCGGTGGGGCGCCGTCCTCGGTGCGGGCGAAGGGCCAGTCAAGGATGTCGGTGTGGTCCGCGAGTGACATGTTCGTCCTCCGTGTTCGGGGGGCAAAGGTGATCCTCGGCACCGACTCTCTCTCTGCGCTGGGCACGGTGAAGGGGGCCCGGAACGGGCCCACGGAAGGGGAATGCCTCCCTCCGGACCACGCGCGGACGTCGTACGCCACCTTCGCGCAAGGCCCTGACACCGCGCTGACACAGCGCTGACACGGGTCCCTGCCGGGGCCCGTGGAGGTCGGTGGGGGGAGGCTGCTAGGGCGTGTGCGGGGCGCGGGTCCGCCGGGGTGCGGCGGACGGGGCCTGCCGGGGCAGGCGGTTGCGTGGTGGCTCGGGGTGCACGGCTCCGTGGGCCGGTTCACGGGTGCGGAGCGGTGCCGGACGGCGGCCGGGTCGGCCGTGGTACGGGCCCGGAGCGGGGGTGTGGGCCATGACGGGTGTTCTCCTCACGTCGGACGCACCGGCGGCGAACCGGAGCGGTGGCGGGCGCGTGTGGCGGTAATGACTTTGCCAAGGAGAACTGACCCGGGGCTGACCTCGGACTGACGGGCCGGCCGCGGCCGGGCCGGTGCGGGGGCGGGGCCGTGGTGGGGACACGGCCCTCCTTCACCCGGGTGGAGCGGCCGTCACCAGGTGACGGGGAGTTCCTCCAGGCCGTAGACGAGGGTGTTCTCGCGGAAGCGCACGTCCTCGGCCGGGACGGCCAGGCGGAGCGCGGGGAAGCGGGCGAAGAGGGCGCTCAGGCACACCTCCAGCTCCATGCGGGCCAGCGAGGCGCCGGGGCACAGGTGCGCGCCGAAGCCGAAGGCGAGGTGGCCGGAGGCGTTTCGGTGGATGTCCAGCCGGCCGGGGTCGGGGTAGACCGACTCGTCGTGGTTGGCGCCGGGTATCGCCACGATCACGCCCTCACCGGCGCGGATCTGCGCCCCGCCCAGTTCGACGTCGGCCACGGCGGCCCGCACCTGGTTGTCCTGGGAGATGGACCAGTAGCGCAGGAGCTCCTCGACGGCCGGCTTGAACAGGGCCGGTTCGGCGCGGAGTTCGGCCAGCTGGGCCGGGTCGCGCAGCAGGCTGAGGACGCTCAGGCTGATCTGGTGGGCGGAGGTCTCGTGCCCGGCGACCAGGAAGAACCGGGCCATGGCGACGAGTTCCTGGTGGGTCAGCTCGCCGGTGGCCACGTAGCGGGTGGCCAGCCGGCTGATCAGGTCGTCCTTCGGGTTCTCCGTGCGCTGCGCGGCGAGCCTGTCCAGGAACCGGGTCATCTCCACGAAGGCGGCGTACGTCTCCTCGGGCGTCGCGTCCTGGGAGAGGATGACCCGGCTCTGCTCGGTGAACGTCGCCTCGTCCTCCTCCGGGACGCCGAGCATCCGCGCGATGACCAGCGAGGGCAGCCGCACCGCGAAGCCCTCGACCAGGTCGGCCGGGTTCGGGCCCGCCGCCAGCTCGTCCAGCAGCCGTTCGACGAGGAGTTCGACCTCGGGGCGCAGCGCGCGGGTGCGGCGGGCGGTGAACTCGGTCATCGCCATGCGGCGCAGCCGGCCGTGCTCGGGGTCGTCCATGCGGTTGAACGACATGACGCCGGGCTCGGGCGGCAGCTGGATGCGGATGGGGAAGCCGGGCTTCTGGTCGTCGGCGCTGAAGCGGTTGTCGTTGAGCACCCGCCGCACGTCGGCGTGCCGGGTGACCAGCCAGGCCTCGCCGCCGCGGATGCGCACCTTCTGCGGGGGCTCCTTGCGCAGGCTCTCGTAGGCGTCCGGTGGCGCGTAGGGGCAGGAGCGCGGCATGGGCCAGGCTGGAAGGGGCTCACAGGAATCGGTCACGGTGTCCTCCCGTTGGTAAGGCTGAAATCGAGCGGGCTATTTCGGCCGCCATCGTGGAGGAGGTGACTGACCTGTTTCTGATGCATGGCTGACGGGCACACGGACTCTTTGCCTCCGTGTGCCCGTCGGTTGAGCTTTGTACTTGTCGCGGTCCGCGGCCGGCCGCCGGCCGGCCGCGGGGCCGTCCCGGTTCGGCTCAGGCGGCCTCCGCCCTGCGCGGCAGCAGCTGCACCAGAGCCGCCACCAGCACGCAGATACCCGCCTGGACCAGCAGGCTCGTGCCGAAGGCGTGGGCGTAGGAGTGGGCGCCGACCCGGTGGCCGGCGACGCTGAAGAAGACCACGCCGATCACCGCGATGCCGATGGCGTTGCCCATCTCCTGGGCGGTGGAGAAGACACCGGACGCGGCGGCCGCGTGGTGCGGGGCCACCCCCTCCAGGACCAGCGAGGTGAGCGGGGCGACGACGAGGCCCATGCCGAACCCGCCGAGGACCATGGCCGGAATGCACCACTCGACGGAGCCGCTGGTGTCCAGGTGCCACACGGTCTCGGCCAGGGCCACGTCACCCGCCGCCAGCAGCAGCGCGCCCAGCGCCAGGACCTGCTTGCCCAGCTTGGCCGCGGCCTTCGGCGCCTGCACGGAGCCGATGAAGAAGCCGAGGCCCAGCGGGATGAACAGCAGCCCGGACGTGAGCGCGGACTGGCCGCGGCCCTCCTGCAGGTAGAGGGCGAGGACCAGGAAGAAGGAGGCCATCGCGGCGAAGAACACCAGCAGCGAGACCACGCCCACGCCGAACGCGCGGTCCTCGAACAGGCTCGGGTGGACCAGCGGCGACTTGCCGCGGGCGGCCTTGCGGCGCTGGGTGTACCAGAACGCGGCCAGCAGCGGCACGGCGGCCACCAGGCACTCCCAGGTCCAGGTGGGCCAGCCCTGCTCGCGGCCCTCGACCAGCGGCAGCACCACGGCGGTGAGCCCGGCGGTCACCAGGACCACACCGGTCAGGTCGAGTCCGGTGCGGCCGTCGGCCCGGGACTCGGGGACCACCTTCGGGGTCAGCAGCAGGACGACGGCGCCGATCGGCACGTTGATGAGGAAGATGGTCCGCCAGTCCCAGCCGAACACGTCCGCCTTGATCAGCAGGCCGCCGATCAGCTGGCCGAAGACGGCCGAGGCGCCGAGGGTGAGGCCGTAGGCGTTGAACGCGGCGACCCGGGCCTTGCCCGTGTACGTCGTGGTCAGGATGCCGAGGACCTGGGGGATGACCAGCGCGGCCGCGGCGCCCTGCACGGCGCGCGCCGCGATCAGCTCGCCCATGTTCGGCGCGACGCCGCAGGCCAGCGAGGCGAGCGTGAACAGGGCGAGGCCGACGGAGAAGACGCGCCGGCGGCCGTAGAGGTCGCCGAGCCGCCCGCCGGTGATGAGCATGGCGGACAGGCCGATGTTGAAGGTGGCGGCGACCAGCTGGATCTCGGCGCTGGTCGCGTGCATCCCCCGCTGCAGCGAGGGGATGGCCACGTTGACGATGAAGAAGTCGAGGTTGGTGATGAACAGGCCGGCCAGCACGACCAGGAGCGCGCCCCAGGCGGGCGTGCCGGCGGCCTCCTCGATGTCCGGTGGCGGTGCGGCCGCGGCCGCGCTGCCGGTCAGTTCCGCTTCGGTGGTCATGGACGACCCTCCTAGGTCGTTTCGTGCCGGTGGTGGTGCCGGTGGTGGGAAGCCGGCTTCGTCCCTGCCCGCTACGCACGACAGGGCGCGGGACGGCACCCGGTGCGACGGTCATCGGGTCACTGTCCCGCGCCCTGCTGACACGGCGCTGACACGGCCTCGTTCGGTCAGCTCGCGGCGGTGGCGACGGTCCGCTGCAGACGGTGCGCGAAGTGCGCGGTGACGGCCTGGGCGTGGGTGTCGATGTAGAAGTGGCCGCCCTCGTACTCGTTGTGGCCCAGGTAGGTGGGCGTGCGCTCGGCCCAGTGGGTCATGGCGTCGGGGGCCTCCTGGAGCGGGTCGCTGCGGCCGCCGTAGGAGGCGAGCGGGCAGGTGACGCCGGCGCCGTCGTCCTCGTACTGGGCGGCGACCCTGAGGTCGGCGCGCAGGGCGGGCACGACCAGGGCGAGCATCTCGGGGTTGTCGTAGATCTCGGCCGGGAACGAGCCCAGCTTCTTGATCCACTCGACCAGTTCGGGCTCCGGCATCCGGCTCTGCTCCTCCGTCGGCTGGAAGAAGCCCTCGGGCGACCAGCCGGACATCCCGACCATCGCCGGGGTCCGCCCGCCCTCCTCCTCCATCCGGATCGCCAGCCGGAACGCCAGCTGGGCGCCGAGGCAGTGGCCGAAGAACGCGAACGGGCGCTCGTCGAGGTCGTTGAGGACCGCCTCGTGCAGGGCGTCGAGCAGCGGCCAGAACTCCTCGTAGGTGGGCTCGTCCCGGCGGTTGTGACGGCCCGGCAGGGTGACCGCCTGCGGCGAGATGTCTGGCGGCAGCAGGGTCTCCCAGTCGCGGTAGATGATGGCGCCGCTGCCCGCGTGGGGCAGCAGGAACAGCCGGATCGAGGCGTCGGGCGAGGGCTCCACGGGGTGGAACCAGTGCCCCTCGCTGGACATCTGCCGGCCTATGGTGCCGATGGCGGTGGTCACGACTGCGTACTCCCAACGGTGGTGGACGAGCCGAGGGCGCGTACCGCGGGCAGCAGCACCTCGGCGATCTCCTTCAACTGCGGCTCGGGGTCGAGCGATCCGATCCGTACGACCAGGTGCCGGGCACCGGCGCGGACGTATCCCCCGAGCCACTCGGCGCACTTCTCGGCGCTGCCCCAGGCGTAGGCCTGGATGCTGCTCATCTGCTCCAGGGAGCGGCCGTAGTAGTGGCTGATGTAGTGCTCGAGCTCGGCCTTCGCCGCCGTCTCGCTGCGGTTCACGGTGACGGTGGCGTAGAGCGCGGGCGTGACCGTGCGGCCGGCCTCCGCCGCGAGTTCGGCGATCCGGCGGCGGGCGCGGCCGTAGGCGTCGACGTCGGGCAGGAAGGGCAGCCAGCCGTCGTAGCGGGTCGCCGCGCGGGCGAGCACCTTGGGGGTGTCGCTGCCGGCCAGCCACAGGGGCGGGCCGCCGGGGACGGCCGGCGAGGGCAGCCGGTCCAGGTTCTCCGCCAGCCAGTACCGGCCCTGGAACGCGGCGGGTTCGCCCTCCTCGCCGGCCCGCCACGCGGTGCGCCACAGCGCCGTGATCTCGTCCAGGCGGCCGACCCGGCCCTGGAAGGAGGCGCCGACGGAGGCGAACTCCTCCTCGGTCTCGGCCATGGGGAAGCCGGAGCCGAGACCGAGGACGAGCCGGCCGGCGGCGACGTGGCTGAGGCTCGCGATCATGTTGGCGCCGATGAGGGGGTGGCGCAGGGCCGGGGTGAGGGCCGCGGTGCCGACGGTGATGCGGCTCGTCGCGGCCGCCGCGGCCGACAGCACGACCAGCGGGTCCAGACGCGGGCGGGCGGTCAGCGAGTCGCCGGCCCACAGCGAGTCGAAGCCGAGGGCTTCCGCCTGGCGGGCGAAGTCGAGCAGGGGGGCGGCGGCGTAGGTGCCGTTGATGGCCTGCTCCCGGGTGGGGAGGAGGATGCCGATCTGCAGCGGGGGGTTCGGGTCCGTCGCGGGGTGCGAAGCGGTTCCCCGCGCCGCTGGGGAGCTGCTCTCCCCGGCGTTGGAAGGCATGCGTCGGTTTCCTTTCTCGGCGATCGGCGTCGTCAGACGACCGTTGCCTTCAGGGCGTCCCTGGCCGGTGCCGTCAGCTGCTCGCGTACCGCGCGGCGCAGGATCTTGCCCGACGGGTTGCGGGGCAGGGAGGGGACGAAGTGGTAGGTGCCGGGGATCTTGTAGTCGGCGATGCGGCCCCGCAGGGACAGCAGGAGTTCGCGGGGTGTGGCGCGCGCGCCGGGCCGGAGCACCACGACCGCGTGCACGCTCTCGCCCCAGCGGTCGTCGGGCAGGCCGACCACCGCCGCGTCGGCGACCGCCGGGTGGGCGGCGAGCGCCTTCTCGACCTCGGCCGGGTAGATGTTCTGGCCGGCGACGATGATCGTGTCGTTGATGCGGTCGCACAGGTGGAGGTAGCCGTCCTCGTCGAGGTAGCCGGCGTCCCCCATGTGCAGCCACTCCCCCACCAGGGTGCGGGCGGTGGCCTCGGGAAGGTTCCAGTAGCCGAGCATCCGGGAGGGGGCGCGGACGCAGATCTGGCCGATGGCGCCGGGCGGGAGGGTCGCGCCGTCCGGGCCGATCACCTTGATCTCGTTGCCGGGGCAGGGCCGGCCGACGGAGGTGAGGTGCGTACTGCCGGGGTGGTGGGCCGCGGGCGGCAGGCACACCGCCACGCTGCCGGTCTCGGTGCTCGCGTAGATCTGGGCGAACTCGCAGCGGTAGGTCTCCAGGCACTGCTTGAGCAGCGTCTCGGACATCGGGGCGGCGCCGTAGGCGATCTTGCGCAGCGAGGCGAACGCCTCGGGGCCCGCGCCGCGTTCGGCCGCCATCGCCTGCAGCATGGCCGGGGCGGCGAACGTGGTGGTGACGCCGTGGGCGCGGATGAGGCGTACGGCCTCCTGCGGGTCGAACTGCGGCATGACCACGTTGGTGCCGCCGGCGTTGAAGGTGTGCAGGAACCAGCCGATGCCGGCCACGCCGAAGCCCGGCAGGGAGATCAGGGCAACGTCCTCGGGCAGCCAGTCGATCCAGTCGACGCCGTGCTCGCGGCTGGCGTGCGGCAGGGTGAAGAAGCTGCGGTGGGCGAGGACCGCGCCCTTGGGCAGGCCGGTGGTGCCGCTGGTGTAGATCTGGATGACGGCGTCGTCCGGGCCGGTGCCGGGGGAGGGGTCGGTGTCGGGCTGGTCGGCGGCCCAGGCGGGCAGGCCGGCCCCGCGGGCGGGTTCGCCGTCGGCGTCGGTGCCGTCGACCCGGATCACCCTGCGCAGGCCGCGCAGCTGGTGGCGGACGGTGGCGACGGTCTCCCAGAACTCGTCGTCGACGAAGATCAGCGCGGCGCCGGAGTCGCGCAGGATGTGGTCGACCTCGTTCGGGGTGAGCCGCCAGTTGACCGGTACCAGGACCGCGCCCGCCTTGGCGCACGCGATCATCACCAGGTAGTAGTTCTCCGACTCGCGGCCCAGGTAGGCGACCCGGTCGCCGCGCCGGACCCCGCAGGCGCGCAGGGCGTGCGCGGCGCGGTTGCTGTCGCGGTGGAACTTGGCGTAGGTGGTGACCCGGCCCTCGCAGATGATCGCCGGGTGGTCCGGGCGGCTGCCCGCGTGGGCCCGGGCGGAGTCTTGGAGCGTCCAGCGCTCCCTCGGTGTCTCGCTCATCGTGGTGTCCCGTCCCTTGTGACTGTCACGCCGCCGGCACCGGGCCGAGCTGCCCGTCGACGAACTGGGCCAGCGCGCGGACCGTGGGGTGGTCGTGGGTGAGGGAGGCCGGCAGGGGCAGCCGGAAGGTCTGCTCCAGGGCGGCCTTGACCTGCTGGGCCATGAGGGAGTCCAGGCCCAGCGACACGAACTCGGTGGAGAGGTCCAGCTCGTCGCCCTCCTCCAGGTGCAGGACGACGGCGACCTTGTCGCGGACCACGCCGGTGACGGCGGCCAGGCGTTCGGCGGCGGGCAGCGCGGCGAGCGCCGCCAGGTCGAGGCCGGTGCCGTCGTCGTCGGGGGCCTGGCGGGCCAGCCGGTCGTAGAACAGGTCGCCGGTGACGCTGCCCGAGACGTAGCGGTCCCAGTCGAACTCGCCGACGATCCGCTGGGTGCGCGGCCGGTCCCACAGCCGGGCCAGGGTGTCCAGGGCCCGGGTCGGGGAGAAGAACCGGACGCCGCTGCGTTCGATCTCCTGGCCGAGGTGGTCCTCCAGCCGGGCGGACATGCCGACCCTGGCCCAGGCGCCCCAGTTCACCGAGAGCCCCGGCACCCCGCGCCGGCCGCGCCACTCGGCGAGGGCGTCGAGCGCGGCGCTGGCGGCGGCGTAGTGGCCCTGGGTGGCGCCGCCGAGGACGGAGGCGATGGAGGAGTAGGTGACGAAGAACTCCAGCTCGGGGAAGGACTCCTCGGCGGCCTCGTGCAGCAGCCAGCCGCCGTAGGCCTTGGCGGCGAGCTGGGCGTCGACGGACTCCCAGGTCAGCTCGGAGATCAGCTTCTTGTCGTAGGAGCCGGCGGCGTGCACGATCCCGCCGAGCGGGTACGGCCCGGCCGCCAGGTGCCGCACCAGGCGCTCGACGTCCTGCTCGCGGGAGACGTCGGCGCGTACGACGTCGATCTCGGCCTCGGCGGCGAGGTCCGCCAGGACCGGCGAGGCCTCGTCGGTGGGCCGGCCGCCGCGGCTGACCAGGGTCAGGTGCCGGGCGCCGAGCGCGACCAGCTTGCGGGCGGTGACCAGGCCGAGGCCGCCGAGTCCGCCGGTGACCAGGTAGGTGCGGTCGGCCCGCAGGCCCGTGGGGCCCTCGTCGACGGGGTCGGTGCGCTCCTCGGCCGGGTCCTCGGGGAGGGTCACCCAGGCGCGCTGGGCGGGGTCGGCGAGGGCGGTGCGCAGCGCCTCGCCGGTCTCGTCGAGCCGGAAGCGGGGCGCGGTGTCGTCGGAGCCGGTGGCGTGGACGACGGCCGGCGCGGGGACGGTGAGCGTGGAGCGGAACGTGCCGTCGTGCCGGACCAGGACCTCGTCGCCGGGGGCGAAGCCGGTGCCGGTGTCGGCGGCGAGCACCGTGCCGCGGGCGAACTGCCCCAGGACGGGCGGCGGTTCCTCCTCGGCCGCGGCCTCCTCCGCGCGTTCGGCCCGGCCGGTGTCCAGGGCGGTGCGGGCGTCGTCGGCGGTCAGGCCCACGGTGTGCACGCGGACCTGGACCTCGCCGGCGCCGGGCTCGACGCCGGTGACCGGCGCGAGGGCCAGGTCGGACAGGTCCCCGGAGTCGGGGGCGCGCAGTTCGAAGCCCCCGGTCCAGGTGAGGGCGGAGTCGCCGGCGAGCAGTCGGCGGACGTAGCGGCGGCCGGGCCGGTGGGCGACCTGGTACTCGCCGGGCGGCTCGGCCCGCCACTCCTCGGCCAGCGGGGCGAGGCCGCTGCCCGGGGCGAGGTCGACCAGGGTCGCCCGGTACTGCGGGTACTCGGTGAGCAGCACCCGGCCGAAGCCCCACAGGGTGGCCGCGGCGAGGTGGCCGCCGTCGCCGGCCGGGTCGCCGGGCAGGTGCTGGGCGCCCTCGGTGACCAGCCAGAGCCGGGGCGGGCGGGGCGCGGCGTCCAGGGCGCCGACGAGGGTGAGCAGGTCGCGGTAGTTGTCCTCGCACTCGGCGCGCAGCCGGCCCACGGACATCGGCGCCGGGAGCTGCCGCCAGACGCGGCACACGTCCGTGACGGTGGGGTCCTCCAGGGCGGCCTTGAGGTCGGTGAGGTCGGGCAGCCAGGTCACCTTCAGACCGGGCTCGGCGGCCAGTTCGGCGGCGCGGACGGCGGACGGGTCGAGCAGCACGACGTGCCGGACGGCGGTGCCGTCCCGCGCCGGCAGGGCGCGGCGCACCCAGTCGGGGCGGTGCAGGAAGCGGCGGCGGCCGGTGCGGCCCTCGGGCCGGGCCATGCGCACGCCGAGCAGTTCGGCGACCGGTTCGCCGTTCTCCAGCAGCAGCACGTCGGCAAGGCGCCGGTCCTGCTCGCCGCGGACCCGGGCCAGCACCCGCAGGTTCTCGCCGCGCGGCTTGCGGAAGTGCCGTACGCAGGCGATCTCGCGAGGCACGAACACCGGGCCCTCGGGGTCGAGGACGACCAGGGCCTGCACGGCGGCCTCCAGCAGCTCGGCCGGGACGTGCTCGACGGCGGTGGCGTCGCGGCCGGTGAGTTCGCCGGTGACCAGTGCCCCGGCGGGCGCCGTTTGCCCATCGAGGAGCGGCGTCCGGTGCGTGCTCTCGGCGTGCCGGCCGGAATCCCTCGTACTGGGCGTACTCGGGGTTTCGGCCGGTGCGGCGAGAGGGCGTGCCGGGCGTCGTGACGGGGCGGACGGTGCCTGCCGGGGCACTGCGTCGCCGTGCCGGGCGGCGCGCAGCAGCAGGCGCATGCGGGGGCCCTGGGGGCGGCCGACGGAGGCGAGGTCGGTGTAGATGTCCTCGTCGTCTATGTGCTGGGCGGCCGGGGCGAGCGTGGCGTCGAGTTCGGCCAGTTCGGAGACGGGCACGAGGGGTTCGGGTTCGGCGGCGACGACGGCGGTGGCGTGCAGGTTCTCCTCGCCGCCGACGACCGTGAACACCTCGACCTCGGCGCCGCCGCCGGGGCGGGGCCGCCAGCGGGTGGTGAGCGCGGTGAGGGTCTCGGCGGGCAGCTCCAGCGGGGCGAGCAGCCTCAGGTCGCGGACGGCCGAGCGGGCGTGGCCCCGCACCGCGTCCTGCACGGCGAGCAGCAGGTCGACGTAGGCGCCGGCGGGCAGGACGGTCCGGCCACCGTCGGCGAGGTCGGCGAGCGCGCCGAGCTCCTCGGCGGTGAACTCCGCGGTGAACTCCCGTACCCCGCTGGCGAACCGCTCCTCGGTGCCGAGCAGCGGGTGCCGGGCGGTGCCGTTCGCGGCGGAGCGGCGGGGTGCGGCGGAGGGCAGCCAGTAGCGCTTGCGCTGGAAGGCGTACGTCGGCAGGTCCACGCGGGCGGGCGCGGGGCAGCCGGCGTGGTAGCCGGTCCAGGAGACGTTGAGGCCGGCCGCGTAGTAGTCGGCGAGAGCGGTGAGGGTGGTCGCGGTGGTGGTGTCGCGGCGGCGCAGGCTGGCCAGCCACACGTGGTCCTCGACCGTGACCGAGCGCCGGGCGAGCGCGGTGAGCCCGGCCTGCGGGCCGACCTCGATCAGGGCGTGCCGGCCGCGCTTGGCGACGGCCCGGATGCCGTCGAGGAAGCGGACGGGTTCGCCGATGTGCCGCACCCAGTAGTCCGGGTTGCCGATCTCGCGGAAGCGGGCGAGGCGGCCGGTGACGTTGGAGACGATGCTGATCTGCGGCTCGTGGAAGGCGATGCCGTCCAGGGCGGCGCGGAAGTCGTCGTAGACCTCGGCCATCAGCGGGGAGTGGAAGGCGTGCGAGACCTTCAGGCGCTCGACGCGCACGCCCCGGCCGGTGAGGATGCCGGTGACCTCGTCGAGGGCGGCGGTGGCGCCGGATATCACGGTCTGGTCGGGGGCGTTGATCCCGGCCACGGCGAGGTCGTCGTGGCCTTCCAGCAGCGGGACGACCTCCTCGACGGGGGCGCTGACGGCGGCCATGCCGCCCTCGGCGGTCACCGCCTGCATCAGCCGGGCGCGGGCCGCGACCAGGCGCACCGCGTCGGGCAGGCTGAACAGCCCGGCGACGGCGGCGGCGACGACCTCGCCGATGCTGTGCCCGATGAGCACGTTGGGCTTCGCGCCCCAGGCGATCCACTGCTGGGCGAGCGCGTACTCGAGGGTGAACAGGGCGGGCTGGGTGTACTCGGTGCGGTCGATCGCCTCGGGGTCGGCGGCGGTGCCGAGCAGCAGCTCGCGCACGGAGCGGCCGAGGTGCTCGGCGAACAGCTCGTCGCACTCGTCCACGCGGGCGCGGAAGACGGGGAGGGCCGCGTAGAGGGCGGCGCCCATGCCGGCGTACTGGGAGCCCTGGCCGGTGAACAGGAACGCGGTCTTGCGGATGCCGGTGGGGCCCTCGTGCTCGGCCTCGGCGGCGCGCTCCAGGAGCCTGGCCAGCGCGGCGCGGTCGGTGACGGGGGCGGCGATCCGGTAGGGGTGGTGACTGCGGGCCGTGTTGGCCGTGTGGCAGAGGGCGCCGAGCGGGAGCTCCGGCCGTTCGTCCAGCAACTCGCGGTAGGCGGAGGCCAGTTCGCGCAGGGCGCCGGCGTTCTTGGCGGACAGGGTGAACACGGGTGCGGCGCCGCCATCGGCGGGCTGCTCGGCCTGCTCGGGCGCCTCCTCCAGCACCACCGCGCCGATGGTCCCGGCGAACCCGAAGCTGTTGACGACCGCGCGCCGGACCTCGGCCTCCCACGGCTCGCACGCCGTCGGCACCCGCACCGGGTACAGGTCCCAGGGGATGCGCCCGGACGGGGTGGTGAGGTTGAGGTGCGGGTAGATGGTGCGGGCGCGCAGCTGGAGCACGGTCTTGATGACGCCGACGATGCCGGAGGCCGGCTCCATGTGGCCGAGGTTGGTCTTCACCGAACCGACCAGCAGCGGCCGGTCCTTGGTGTGGGAGTCGACGAACACGTCCCCGATGGCGCCGAACTCGATGGGGTCGCCGAGCGGGGTGCCGGTGCCGTGCGCCTCGACGTACTGGATGTCCTCGGGGGCGAGGTGCGCGGCGGCCAGGGCGGTGCGGATGACCTTCTCCTGGGCGGGGCCGTTGGGCACGGTCAGGCCCGCGCTGTCGCCGTCCTGGCCCACCGCCGTGCCGCGCACCAGGGCGAGGATCCGGTCGCCGTCGCGCCGGGCGTCGGAGAGCCGCTTGAGGACGACGACGCCGCAGCCCTCGGCGCGCGCGTAGCCGTCGGCGGACTCGTCGAAGGTCTTGCACTGCCCGTCGGGGGACAGCATCTGGGCGTTGGAGAACATCACCGGGATGCGCGGGTGGTGCAGGGCGTTGACGCCGCCGCACAGCGCGATGTCGGTCTCGCCGGCCCTCAGGGCGTTCGCGGCCAGGTGCAGGGCGACCAGCGAGGAGGAGCAGGCGGTGTCGACGCTCATGCTGGGGCCGCGCCAGCCGAGGAAGTACGACAGCCGGCCCGAGAGCGGGAACATGGTGATGCCGGACGCCAGGTGGCCGTCCAGCTCCTCGTACGGCAGGGAGTCGAGCTCCAGGGCGTAGTCGATGGAGCTGGCGCCGATGTACACGCCGCCGTTGCCGCGGCGCAGCGGGGCCGGGTCGATGCCGGCGTGCTCCAGGGCCTGCCAGGCGGTCTCCAGCAGCAGCCGCTGCTGGGGGTCCATGTAGCGGGCTTCCTTCGGGGAGATGTTGAAGAAGCCGGCGTCGAACAGGTCGATGCGGTCGAGGAACCCGCCGCCCGAGGCGCGGATCTTGCCCTTGTCGTCGGGTCCTTCGGGGGTGAACGCCTCGACGTCCCAGCGGTCCCGCGGGATCGGGCCGATCCCGCTGCGGCCCTCCCGCAGGAAGGCGTCGAACTCGTCGGCCGAGCCGCTGCCGCCGGGGAACCGCAGACCGATTCCGACGATCGCGACCGGCTCGGGCGCCTGCTCTGATTCCGTACGCGGCATGGAGCGACTCCTCAAGCTTCCTGGATGGCCTGGGTCAGGTGGTCCACGAGGTGGGCGATCGTCGGCTCGTTGAAGAGCACGCTGACGTTGATCGACAGGTCCAGGAGCTGTTCCAGGCTCTGCCGTATCTCGGTCAGCCGCAGCGAGGTGAGGCCGAGATCGAAATAGCTGACGTCGACGGGGAGGTCCTCGGACTCGTCCATCAGCAGGACGGCCCGGAACTTCGTCAGGACGATCGACTCGATTTCTTCGGCGAGTTCACTGCGCGGCAGGTCGCGCAACCGCTCGATGGTGCTGTCGACAGGTGGCATGCGCCTCATGCAAGCAGCGCCGGCTGACGCCCCGCTGACGGCCCCGGGAGCGCTCCCGTGGCCGGATCGGCGTGGTCAGCGGGGTGTCAGCGCCGGGTCAGATTCCGCTGTCAGGCTCGCAGTGCTTCAAGAAATCCACACGCCATATCCGAAAGGCTGAAGATGCTTCGCGAAGCCGCGCAGGAGCAGGAGGAGAGTGCTGAGGCACCTTCCGGATTGAAGAGTTACGACCTCTACATCGCGGGCAAGGACGTGGCCGGGGACGGGTGGGTCTACACCGTCAGCGGGCGTTCCCTGCTGGAAGACGTTTTCACGAGCGTCAGCCTGAAGCGCTCCCTGGAACAGGACCCGGAGTCGGAGGCGGCCAAGCACCCCTATGTCGTCGGGCGCTGCGCGATCGCGGACGACTCCGCCATCGACCTGGCCACCCAGGCGGCCGCCGCGGCGGCCCCCGACTGGGCGGCCGTACCGCTGGAGCGGCGGATGCAGCTGGGCACCCGCTTCCGCGAGGAACTGATCAAGCACCAGGACGAGTTCCTGCGCATGCTGGTCGCCGAGTCGCACCCCGTGAAGCTCGCCCGGTGGGAGCTGAGCTGCCTGCTGCAGATCTACGCCCCGGGCTCCCTGCGTTGGTACCTGAAGCAGATGAGGGTGGAGAAGGAGTACAACGGCCGCAAGCTGATCCTGCACCGCCAGCCGGACGGTGTGGTCGCCTTCAACCCGCCGCAGAACGCGCCGCTGCCGAGCGCCGCGCTGTGCGTGCTGGCGCTGATGGCCGGCAACGCGGTCGTCGTGCGGGCCCCGCGCTCCATCGCGCTGTCCACGATGTGGCTGCTGCGCGACATCGTGGCGCCGCTGCTGGAGGAGCTCGACGCGCCGGCCGGTGTGCTCAACGCGGTGTGCTCCAACCCGAAGCAGACCATGGACCGCTGGATCGCCGATCCGCTGATCGACGACATCTTCTACATCGGCGGCAGCCAGGAGGGCCTGCGCTTCGAGCAGCAGTGCGTGTCGCACGGCAAGAAGCCGATCCTGGAGCTCGCCGGCAACGACGGCATCGTGGTCTGGAAGGACGCCGACGTGACGTGGGCGGCCGAGGCCATCACCGAGGCGTTCTACGGCTCCGGTCAGATCTGCATGGTGCCCAACTACGTGCTGGTCCACCCGGACATCGCCGAGGCGCTGATCGACGAGGTGAAGAAGCAGGTCAAGGGCATCAAGCCGGGCCTGCCCGAGGAGGAGGACGTCCTGCTGTCGCCGGTGCGGCGCAGCGAGCGCTTCTTCCGGCTGCTGCGCCAGGCCCTGGACAACGGCGCCGAGCTGGTCACCGGCGGCAACCGCACCGAGGTCGACGGCACGGTGTCGGAGACGGGCGTGTTCCTGCAGCCGACGGTGGTGCGCGTGGACGGCCTGGACCGGGCGCGGACCTACGACGTGGTCCGCGAGGAGACCTTCTTCCCGCTGGTCCCGATCGTGGTCGCCGAACGCGACAGCGACGACGCGCTGCTCGAATCGTTCCTGCAGTTCGTGAACAGCAACGACTACGGGCTGCGCAACTCCCTGTGGTCGCGCTCGGACCACGTGATCGAGACCTTCGTGCGGCGCACCGTCAACGGCGGTCTGCTGAAGGTCAACGACTCCCACATCGGCTTCCTGCCCTACCTGCCGAGCCACGGCGGCACCGGCCGCACCGGCGGCGCGTTCGGCGAGGCCAACTACCCGATGCTCAAGACCTCCCACGTCCAGGGAGTCAGCATCGCCCGCGACGTCAGCCCGTACGACGCGGTCTTCGGCGCCTGACCACACCCAGTCCCGCGGAGGTTTCCCTTGCGTTCCCTCGATGCTGCCCGCACCGTCTGCGAGCGGTTCCACCCCGGACTGCTCAAGGAGCTGGACCAGCTCCCGTACGCCGAGCGGGAGCGGCCCGGCAGCCCGGTGATCGACCTGTTCCGCATCCACGGCGGGGTCGGCCTGCTCATACCCGAGGCCTACGGCGGCCACGGCGCGGCCCCGCTGGAGGCCCTGCGCGTCCAGCTGGCGCTCGGCGCCCTGTCCCCGTCGCTGGTCGCCGCGGTGTCCATGCACCACTTCACCGCCGCCATGCTGTACTCCCTCGCCGTCAAGGCGGGCCGGCTCACCGGCGCCCAGACCGAACTGCTGCACCGGATCGTGCCGGACCAGATGATGATGGCCTCCGGCTGGGCCGAGGGCCGCACCGCGCAGAACATCCTCAAGCCGGCCGTGACCGCGCGCCCGGTGGAGGGCGGGTTCCTGCTGTCCGGGTCGAAGAAGCCGTGCAGCCTGTCCCGTTCGATGAGCCTGCTCACCGCGTCCATCGCGATCCACGGCGAGGACGGCGGCGAGCCGGAGCTGGCCCTCGCGCTGGTGCCGGCCGGCGCGCCCGGCCTGTCCGTGCACACCTTCTGGGGCAACCAGCTGCTGGCGGGCGCGGAGAGCGAGGAGGTGCGGCTGGAGGACGTGTTCGTCCCGGCCGAGATGGTGGTCCGGGCCGGCGCCGACGATCCCACCCGCCTCGACGACCTGCAGTCCGCCGGGTTCGTCTGGTTCGAGATGCTGATCTCCGCCGGGTACGCGGGCGCCGCCGCCGCGCTGGTGGAGCAGGTGCTGGAGCGCGAGCGGGGCGGCGCCGCGGAGCGGGCCGCGCTCGCCGTCGACATGGAGGCCGCCCTCGCCCTGCTGGAGGGCGTGGCCCGCGGCACCGGCCCGGAGCCCGGCGACGAGGAGTCGGTGGCGCGCGTGCTGGTCGCCCGGTACGCCGTGCAGAACGCGATGCCGGACATCGTCGCCCGCGCCCTGGAGCTGCTCGGCGGCCTGGAGTTCATCAACGGCTCCGACACCGCCCAGGCGGCCGCCGCCACCCGGGCCCTCGCCTTCCACCCGCCGTCCCGTCTCGCCGCGGCGGAGCCGATGCTCGCGTACTTCGCGGGCGGCCCGCTGGTCCTGGCCTGACCCTTCGACCTGGAGTCCCACGTGACCGTACTGCAGGAGTCTCCGGCGGCCCCGGCCGCCGACACGGAGGCGGAGATCCTCAATCTGTACCGGGCCCACCTGAGCAAGGGCCGGGCCACGCTCGCCGAGCTGTTCGGCAGCCACATGGAGACGGCGTCCGAGGGCGCCTGGCTCACCACCAGCGACGGTGAGCGCTTCCTGAACGCGGGCGGCTACGGCGTGTTCATCATGGGCGCCCGCCATCCGATCGTCATGGAGGAGGTGGAGCGCCAGCTGCGCACCCACCCCACCGCGACCCGCATCCTGCTGGAGCCGACGGTGGCCCGCGCCGCCGAGGCCCTGGTGTCCGTGCTGCCGGCCGGCCTGGACCGCGTGCACTTCGCGCTGTCGGGCGCCGAGGCGGTGGAGACCGGCCTGAAACTGGCCCGCGCGAACGGGTTCAAGCGCACCATCTCGATGCGCGGCGGCTACCACGGCAAGACCCTGGGCGCCCTGTCGGCGACCGCGAAGGACGTCTACCAGGCGCCGTTCCGCCCGCTCGTGCCCGACTTCCAGCACCTGCCGTTCGGCGACGCCGACGCCCTCGAGGCCGAACTGCGCGCCCACCCGGGTGAGGTGTGCGTGATCCTGGAGCCGGTCCAGGGCGAGGGCGGGGTCGTCATCCCGCCGAAGGGCTACCTCAAGCGCGTCGAGGAACTGGTCCGCGAGTACGACGGCTTCCTCATCCTCGACGAGGTGCAGTCCGGCTTCGGGCGGCTCGGCGAGTGGTGGGGCGCCGACATCGAGGGCGTCGTCCCGGACGTCCTGCTCACCGGCAAGGCGCTGGGCGGCGGGGTGATGCCGGTGTCGGCGGCCGTCGCCACCCGCAAGGCGTTCCGCCCCTTCGACAAGGACCCCTACGTCCACACCGCCACCTTCTCCGGGCAGCCGGTGCTGATGGCCGCGGTGCAGGGCGCGATCCGGGCCGTCAAGGAGGAGCGCCTGGTCACCCGGGCCATGGACCTCGGCGCCCGGCTGCTGCCGCGGATCGCGGAGGTCGCCCACCGCAACATCCCCGAGCTGGTGGTGGACGTGCGCGGCCGGGGCCTGCTCATCGGTGTCGAGCTGGTCGAGGCGGGCCTCGCCGGCGAGCTGCTGATCGAGCTGTTCAACCACGGCGTGGTCGCCAACCACTCCATGAACGGCAGCTCGGTGGTGCGGTTCACCCCGCCCGCCGTGCTGGACGACACCGACGTGGACTTCCTCGTCAACTCCTTCGACCTGGCCACCCGCGACCTGATCAAGGGCGCGGCCACAATGCCGGAAGGCGGTAACTGATCGTGCGGCACGTCGAACTCGATGCCCTGATACCCGCGGAGCAGGCCGACACGGTCCTGCACGCCGTACGGCGCTGGGAGAAGTACCCCGCCCTGGCGCCCCACGTCAACGCGACCACCGTGCACGCCTCCTACCCCGACCCGAACGCCTCCTCCAGCTGGGAGCTGCACTTCCGCAGCGGCCTGCTGCGCTGGACCGAGGACGACACGGTGCTGCCGGAGCAGGGCGAGATCCGCTTCGAGCAGTCCGACGGCGACTTCGACTCCTTCGCCGGCACCTGGGCGGTCCGCCAGGACGGCGCCGACGTGCGCGTCCGCTTCGACGCCGACTTCGACTTCGGCATCCCGAGCCTCGAGGGCATCCTCGACCCGATCGCCGAGCGGGTCATCAAGGAGACCGTCGCCTGGGCGCTGACCGGCCTGTTCCCGGCCGTGCGCATCCAGGGCGGCATCGACCTGACCACGCCCGCCGCGGTCGGCGCCTAGACCTCAAGCGGAGGAGCTGACCATGGACCAGGCGAACCCCTTCGAGACCCCGCGCACCTACTCGCTGCACCGCGCCGAGTACCTGGTGGGCCTCGCCGTCACCACCGGCATGATCGTCTACCACTTCGGCGACATCCGCTGGCTGCCGGCGCTCGGACTGTTCCTCTACATCGACCTGATCGGCTACATCCCCGGCGCCATCGCGTTCAAGAAGAGCGGCGGCCGGCCGATCCACAAGGCGTACTACGTCCTCTACAACGTCATGCACAGCCTCATCACGCAGGGCGCGGTCGCCGCGCTGTGGTGCTGGCTGGTGAAGCCCGAGTGGGCGCTGCTGGTGCTGCCGTTCCACCTGTTCGGCGACCGCGGCCTGTTCGGCAACTTCATGAAGTCCTTCGCGCTGCCCTTCGAGCCGGTGCGCCAGCCGGGCTACCTGCGGCTGCTGGACGACCTGGGCCTGCCGCACCCGAAGCCGGTGGGGCACGCCGCGGACCCGGTGCCGGTCGGGCACGTCCCGGCGCGGGCCGCCGCTCCGGTGCGCGAGACGGAGGCCGCGCGATGACCACCGCGACCGACGTACGACGGCCGGTCCGGCAGGACCCCGCCGAGCGCCGCCGGGCGCTGTACCACCTGGCGTCCCCGGTGTCGGTGCTGACCACCGGACCCGAGGAGCGGATGCACGGCACGACCGCGAGCACGGTCACCCTCGTCTCGCGCGAGCCCCTGCTGGTCGGGGTGGTGCTGCGGGCGGGCTCGTCCTTCGCGCGGCTGGCCGCCGCCGAGGGCCGGTTCGCGATCAACGTGCTCGGCGGCGACCAGGCCGACGTGGCCCGCCGGTTCGCCGACAGCGCCCGGCCCGACGGCGACGCGGCGTTCACGGGCCTGGCCTGGACGGCGGACCGGTACGCGCACGCCCCGCTGATCGCGGGCGCGCTCGCCCACTACGTGTGCCGCTTCCACTCGGCGCACGGGGCGGGCGACAGCGAACTGCTGCTCGGCCACGTCGTGCGCGCCACGGCGGACGAGGGCCTGCCGCTGTTCAGTTACGCCGGCGGGCTCTACGCCGGATCCCTGCGTCCGGCGAAGGAGGCCGCCGCATCATGACCGCACCCGTTGCCCCCGAGGCGGACTGGGAGAAGGCGCCCGGTCTGCTGGACGGCGCGAAGGAACTCACCCTCGGCCCCGAGGAGTGCGACCTCGCCTACTGGATCACCTCGGTCGCCCAGGGCACCCTGCGCGACCGCGGGGTCACCGGCCACCACGACAGCGCGCTCACCCCGGACTTCCTGAAGGCACCCGGCCCGCTGCGCGAGGCGCTGGTGCTGGAGTTCGGCTTCCGGGCGCTGGCGGAGGAGCTGGCCACCCGGCTGCTCGGCCACTACGTGTCGATCGCGCCGGGCATCCCGCAGATGGAGTTCTACGCCACCCAGCTGCTCGACGAGGCCCGGCACGCCCGGGTCTTCCGGCAGCACCTGGTGGAGCTGGGCGTGCCGGCGGACACGCTCCTGAAGGAGATCGACACGATGGCCCGGGACTACCGCAAGCGGGTCCTGGACCCGGTGGTGGACTTCACCCTGGACATCGTTCGCGACCAGGCCGACTTCCCCGGCGGGGTCGCGGTGTTCGCCATCATCATCGAGGGGGTGCTCGCCCCGGCCGCCGAGCTGAGCGAGCGCAAGTGGACCCCGCTGTCCCCGGCCACCGGCGAGATCTCCCGCGGCACCGCCATCGACGAGATCCGCCACCTCACCGTGGCCAGCACCATCCTGCGCGACCACGTGATCGCGCACCCGGAGTACAAGCCGCGGCTGCTGGAGATCCTGCGCTCGGGCGTGAAGCTGTGGGACGAGATCCCGGACCGGGAGTTCGTCATCCACCGCGAGGAGCTGTTCCAGCAGGGCATGTTCGAGCACGCCGACAAGATCGGCGACTACGAGGTCTGGCCGGGCGTGCGGCTGCTCGACACCACCGCCGAGCAGCGCTACGACATGGCCGAGCGCTGGACCGACGAGATGGCCGAGGTCCGGATGGCCTACATGGGCCTGCCGGTCGAGGTCCTCTCCTCGGAGGCCGGCGCATGAGCACCGGGCGGGCCGCCGTCGTCACCGGCATCGGGTCGTACGTCCCGCCCAACGTCGTCACGAACGAGGACCTGTCGGCGCGGCTGGACACCTCCGACGCCTGGATCCGCTCGCGGACCGGGATCGCCGAACGGTACGTCGTCTCCCCGGGCACCTCCACCAGTGACCTGGCGGTGGAGGCGGGCCTCAGGGCGCTGAAGTCCGCGGGCGACCAGGAGGTCGGGGCGGTGGTGCTGGCCACCACCACCCCCGACCAGCCCTGCCCGGCGACCGCGCCGCAGGTCGCGGCCCGGCTGGGCCTGGGCCGCGTGCCCGCCTTCGACGTGGCGGCCGTCTGCTCGGGCTTCCTGTACGGCCTGGCCTCGGCGGCCGGGCTCGTCGCGGCCGGCATCGCGGACCGGGTGCTGCTGATCGCGGCGGACGCCTTCACCACGATCGTCAACCCGGAGGACCGCACCACCGCGGTGATCTTCGCGGACGGCGCGGGCGCGGTGGTGCTGCGCGCCGGGTCGCCCGACGAACCCGGGGCGCTGGGACCGCTGGTGCTCGGCAGCGACGGCGAGCTGAGCCATCTGATCGAGGTCCCGGCGGGCGGCTCCCGGACCCGGTCCGCCGGCCGGCCGGTGGCCCCGGAGGACCACTACTTCCGGATGCTGGGCCGGGACACCTACCGGCACGCGGTGGAACACATGACGGCCGCCTCCACCGAGGCCGCCGAGCGGGCCGGATGGCGCCTCGACGAGGTCGACCGGTTCGTCGCGCACCAGGCCAACGCCCGGATCCTGGAGGCCGTCTCGGACCGGCTCGGCATCCCCGCCGAGCGCCGGCTGAGCAACATCGCGCGGGTCGGCAACACCGGAGCCGCCTCCATCCCCCTGCTGCTCGCCGAGGCCACCGCCGAGGGACGGCTCACGGCCGGCCACCGGGTGCTGCTCACCGCCTTCGGCGGGGGCCTGTCCTGGGGCGCGGCCACCCTCGTCTGGCCCGGGCTGCAGACCACTGAGTGACCACCGGAACACACCTTTCGAAAGGAACCGCCATGCTGGAGCAGCTCAAGGAAATCCTGTCCAACAAGCTCAAGGTGTCGCCCGAGTCGATCACTCCGGAGGCCACCCGGGAGGACATCGAGCTGGACTCGCTGGCCGTGGTGGAGCTGTCGCTGCTGCTGAAGTCCGAGCTGGACCTGGACATCAGCGACGACGACCTCCTGGAGGCCGAGACCGTGGCCGACATGGTCCGGCTGATGGAGGAGCGGAGCGCGAAGGTCTGATGGCCGGCATGGACATCGCCGTCACCGGGCTCGGCCTGGTCACCCCGGGCGGGATCGGGGTCGGGCCGAGCTGGGCGGCGGTCTGCGACGGCAGGCCGGCCGCCGCCCTCGATCCGGTGCTGGCGGACAACCCTGTACAGATCTCCTGCCGGGTGCCCGGCTTCGACCCCGAGACCCTGCTCAGTGCGCGGCGCGCACACCGGCTGGACCGCTTCGTGCAGTTCGCGCTGGTCGCCGCGCACGAGGCGGTGGCCGACGCCGGCCTCGACCCGCAGACCTGGGACGGCGCGCGGGTGGGCGTGGTGCTCGGCTGCGCGGACGGCGGTCCGGGCACGGTCGAGGAACAGCACCACGTGCTGCGCGAGCAGGGCGCCGACCGGGTGTCGCCGCTGCTGCTGCCGATGCAGCTGCCGAACATGCTGGCCGGGCAGACGGCCATCGAGTTCGGGGCGACCGGGCCCAACCTGGTGGTGGCGACCGCCTGCGCCTCGGGCGCGACCGCCATCGGCACGGCCCGGGACCTGCTCGCCCTCGGCCGCTGCGACATCGTCCTCGCGGGCGGCAGCGAGGCCATGATCACCCCGCTGGTCATGGCCGGGTTCGCCCAGATGGGCGCGCTGTCGAAACGGCACGACGACCCCGCGACCGCGTCCCGCCCGTTCGACGCCGACCGGGACGGGTTCGTGGCCGGGGAGGGCGCCGGGATCCTCGTGATGGAACGGGTCGCGGACGCCCGGGCCCGGGGCGCGCACGTCCACGGCAGGATCATCGGCTACGGCGCCACGGCCGACGCGCACCACATGACGTCACCGCATCCCGACGGCGCGGGCATCGAGGCGGCGGTCCGGGCCGCGCTCGCGGACGCGGGGGCGGATCCCGACGACGTGCAGCACGTGAACGCGCACGGGACGTCCACGCCGCTCAACGATCTGTCCGAGGCGCGGATGATCCGGCGCACGCTGCGCGGGGATCCGGTGGTCACGTCGACGAAGGGCGTCACCGGGCACCTGCTCGGCGCCGCCGGCGCGGTGGAGGCGGCCTTCACCCTGCTGAGCGTCGAGCACGAGGTGGTTCCACCGGTTGCCAACCTCGTCATGCCCGATCCCCGGATCGAGGTGAAGTTGGCGCAGACACCGGTGGAGATGCCGATCGACCTGGCGTTGAGCAATTCGCTGGGGTTCGGTGGGCAGAACACGGCGCTCGCGATCGCCCCTGCCTGAGCGTCTGCCGGGCGCCTGTCGTTCGGCGGCTGCGGGTTCGTCCGTGGCTTGTCGCGCCCGCGCGGCGGAGCCGCACGTCGAGTGCAGCCCCGCGCCCCTTTCGCGGCGGCTGCGCCGCCTGCTCACGGGGCCCGTCTTCCGACAGCCGTCCGCTGGTTCGCCCGCGGGCGGCTGTCCCCCGTTTTCGTCCCTCTCCCCTTCTCTGGAGTTCCCCATGTCCACCAGTGGTTCCCCGCCCCGGGCCGGCCGGCTCGGTACCGGGCACATCCTCTTCCTCATCGTCGCCGCGGCCGCTCCGCTCTCGGCCATGGTCGGCACCGTGCCGCTCGCGTTCGCCTTCGGCGACGGGGCGGGGGTGCCGGCGGCCTTCCTGTTCGCCGGGGTCACGCTGCTGTGCTTCTCGGTCGGATACGCGGTCAGCGCCCGCCGCACCGGCGGCTCGGGCGGGTTCTACGCGTCCGTGGCCGACGGGCTCGGCAGGCCGCCCGCGGTGGCGGCCGGATACGTGGCGCTGCTGTCGTACAACTGCGCGACCATCGGTCTGGCGGGCGCGCTCGGCTACTTCACCCAGCTCGTCCTGGCCGCCCACGGCCTGACGGTGTCCTGGGAGTGGTGTGCGGCCGTCGGGCTGGTGCTGACGGCCGTGCTCGGGTACCGGGAGATCGCGCTCAGCGCGCGGGTGCTGGCGCTGCTGATGCTCGGTGAGATCGGGGTGCTGGCCGCCCTGGACGTCGCGATCCTCGTCCGGCACGGGCTGCACGCCCTGCCCGCGGCGTCGTTCTCCCCGCACGTCGCCACCGGGCACGGCGTCGGCGTCTCGCTGATGTTCGCGTTCGTGTCCTTCATCGGGTTCGAGTCGGCCGCCCTGTACGGCGCGGAGGCGCGCGACCCGCGGCGCAGTGTGCCCCGGGCCACGTACGCGGCCGTCGTGCTGATCGCCGGGTTCTACGCGCTCACCAGCTGGCTGGCGGTCGGCGCCGTCGGCAGCGGACGGGTGCGGGAGGTGGCGGCCAAGCAGATGGGCGACCTGTTCTTCGTCCTCGGTGACGACCTCCTCGGCAAGGCCGGCAGCACCGGGCTGCAGATCCTGCTGTGCACGAGCCTGTTCGCGGCGACGCTGGCCCTGCACAGCGCCGCCAACCGGTACGCCCAGGTGCTCGCCGCCGACGGCCTGCTGCCGGGCGGCCTGGCCGCCGAGCACCCGCGGCACGGCTCCCCGCACCGGGCGAGCCTCGCGCAGAGCGCGCTGACCGCGGTGGTCGTGGCCGCCTTCGCCGCGGCCGGGCTCGATCCGTACGCCGACCTGACCACCAGCATGCTGGGTCTCGGCACCCTGGGCATCGTCGCCCTGCAGGCGCTGGCCGCGCTGTCGGTGCTCGGGCTGCGGCTGCGCGCCGGGCGCGGGCACTGGTGGCGGGAGACCGTGGCGCCGCTGCTGGGCTTCGCCGGTCTCGCCGCCTCCGTCTGGCTGGTGGTGGGCAACTTCGACATGCTCACCGGCTCGCCGTCGAAGGTGATCGCCGCCCTGCCCTGGCTGCTGCCGCTGGTCGCGCTCGGCGGCCTGGCGTACGCGGCCCGGCTGCGCTCCGCGCACCCCCTGCGCTACCGCCTGCTCGGCACCCGGCACACCGTAGCCCCCGCCCCCGAGTCCTCCCCCGCCCCGTCAGGAGACCGTCATGCACGATCCCACTGAGCTGCTCGAGGCCGGCGACGACGCCGTACGGCGCCTCGCCCGCCGCCGCCACGACCTGGACCTGGACGCCCTGGGCGGCGCCCTGCGCGCCCGCTCGGCCGCCCAGAGCGAGGTGACCCGGCTGCGCACCGAGCTGAACCGCACCGCCAAGGCCCGCCGTTCCGGCCCGCCGACCGAGGAGGAGAAGGAGGCAGCCCGGGCCCTGCGCGCCGAGGTGCAGCGGGCGGAGTCCGCCGCCCGCACGGCCGCCGGTGACCTGACCGAACTGCTGCTGTCCATCCCCAACCTGCCGCTGGACGCCGTACCGGACGGCGACTCGGAGAAGGAGGCGGTGGAGGTGCGGCGGGGCGGCCCCGCCCCGCGCCCGGCCGACGGCGCACGGCACCACGCCGAGATCGGTGAGGCGCTCGGCATCCTCGACTCCCCCGCCGCGGCCCGGCTCTCCGGCGCCCGATTCAGCGTGGCCCGGGGCGCCGGGGCGCGGCTGGAGCGGGCCCTCGGCGACTTCTTCCTCGACCTGCACACCCAAGAGCACGGCTACACCGAGCAGTCGGTGCCCTTCCTCGTCAGCCGGGACACCATGACCGGCACCGGGCAGCTGCCCAAGTTCGAGGAGGACCTGTTCCGCACCCAGGTCGGCGACCGGGAGCTGTTCCTGATCCCGACCGCCGAGGTGCCGCTGACCAACCTGGTGGCCGGGCGGCTCCTGGACGCGCGGAGCCTGCCGTACGCCTTCACCGCGCGCACCCCGTGCTTCCGCGCGGAGGCGGGGGCGTACGGCCGGGACACCCGGGGCGTGCTCAGGCTGCACCAGTTCGAGAAGGTGGAGCTGGTGCGCGTCTGCGCGGCGGAGCAGGCCCAGGAGCAGCTGGAGCTGATGGTGGGGCACGCCGAGGAGTGCCTGCGGCGGCTCGAACTGTCCTTCCGCACCGTGCTGCTGCCCGCGGGCGACATGGGCTTCTCGGCGCGGATGACGTACGACATCGAGGTCTGGCTGCCGGGCGGCGGCGCCTACCGGGAGATCTCCTCGGTGTCCGACTGCGGCACCTTCCAGGCCCGGCGCGCCGACATCCGGGTCAGGGGCGCCGACGGCCGCAAGGCGCCGGCGGCCACCCTGAACGGCTCGGCGCTGCCGATCGGGCGCACGGTGGCAGCGCTGCTGGAGCAGGGCGTGCGCGACGACGGGTCCGTGGTGCTGCCCGAGGCGCTGGTGCCGTACACCGGGTTCCGGCGGATCCTGCCCGGCGGCGCCACCGAGTGACCGCACGACGAAGGGGCGGGAGCCGAGGACCGGTCCTCGGCTCCCGCCCCTTCGGGACGTTCGGGAGGTTCAGGCACCCATCATGTGGACCCCGCCGTCGACGTGGACGATCTCGCCCGTGGTGCGCGGGAAGAAGTCCGACAGCAGGGCGACGACCGCCCGGGCGGCCGGGTCCGGGTCGGTGAGGTCCCAGCCGGCCGGGGCCCGGTGGGTCGTCCAGACGTCGGCCAGGTCGGCGAAGCCGGGGATCGACTTCGCGGCCATGGAGCGCAGCGGCCCGGCCGCGACCAGGTTGCAGCGGACGCCGCGGGGGCCGAGGTCGCGGGCGAGGTAGCGGCTGGTGGACTCCAGCGCCGCCTTGGCGACGCCCATCCAGTCGTAGTGCGGCCAGGCGACGGCCGCGTCGAAGGTGAGCCCGACGACCGAGCCGCCGCGCCGCTCCAGCAGCGGCAGGCAGGCCGTGGTGAGGGACTTCAGGGAGTACGCCGAGACGTGCACGGCGGTCGACACGTCGTCCCAGGTGCCGTCGAGGAAGGAGAAGGCGCCCTGGGGGCCGTAGGCGATGGAGTGCACCACGCCGTCGAGGGAGTCGGTGTGCGCGCCGATCCGCTCGGCGAGGGTGTCCAGGTGGCCCTGGTCGGTGACGTCGAGCTCGATCACCGGGGCGGGCCTGGGGAGCTTGTCCGCGAACCGCTCGATCAGGGAGAGCCGGCCGAAGCCGGTGAGGACGACCTCGGCGCCCTCCTCCTGGGCGATCCGGGCCGCGTGGAAGGCGATGGAGGCGTCCGTGACGACCCCGGTCACCAGGATCCGCTTGCCGGCGAGGATGCCGCTCACGCTACGGTCACCCCCTTCGGCAGCGTGCTGACCAGCGGCGAGTCGTGGTCCTGGGGGCCGAGGGCGCTGCCGCCGCCGGGCGAGCCGAGCTCCGCGAAGAAGGCGGCGTTGGACGCCGCGTGGTCGTCGCCCCACTCGGCGGGCAGGTCGTCCTCGAAGTAGATGGCGTCGACGGGGCACACCGGTTCGCAGGCGCCGCAGTCCACGCATTCCTCGGGGTGGATGTACAGGGCGCGGCGGCCCTCGTAGATGCAGTCCACGGGGCACTCCTCGACGCAGGAGCGGTCCTTGACGTCGACGCAGGGCAGTCCGATGACGTAGGCCATGCTCAACTCCTCGGGAAGGTTGGGGGTGTCACTCGACCGGGACGCCGGTGGTGCGCTCGCCCAGGGTCAGCACGGTGACGGCGAGGACGGCCATGGCGGCGGCGATGACGGCGAACAGGGCGCCCGCGCCGTGTGCGTCCAGGACCGGCAGCAGGACGAACGGCAGCGCGGCGGCGCTGAGTTTGGACAGCGAGTAGGCGGCGCCGGAGGCGGTGGCCCGGATCGCGGTGGGGTACTGCTCGGACAGGTAGACGTGGCTGACGCTGGAGAAGACGTTGCTGAACAGGGTGTAGGCGAAGCCGCAGACGACGATGAGCGCGGCGGAGTCCGCGTAGGCGAAGCCGAGCCCGGCCACGACCATCGCGGAGGCGGACAGGGCGATCAGCGTCCGGCGCTCGAGCCGGTCCACGACGGGCAGGGCGAGCGCCGAGCCGACCGGGTAGCCGAGGAAGGACAGCGCGGTGAAGCCGAGCCCGGCGACGATGCCGTAGCCCTTGGCGGCGACGATCTGCGGGGCGAGGGTGCCGAAGCCGTAGTAGCCGACGACGGACAGCGCGCAGAACAGCCAGAGCACCAGGGTGCGGCGGATCATGCCGGGCGCGAGGACGTCGCGCAGGCGGGAGGTCCCGGCGACCGGGTGCGGGGCCCGGGCCGGGGGGCGCAGGGGCAGCCCGCGGTCCGCCGCCTCGGCCTCCATCCGGGCGACCAGCCGCTCGGCCTCGGCCGTGCGGCCGGTCGCCGCGAGCCAGCGCGGGGACTCGATGAGCTGCCGCCGCAGGACCCACACCACGGCCGAGCCGAGCGCGCCGAGCACGAACAGCCAGCGCCAGCCCGCCACGCCCAGCGGGGTCAGCGGGACCAGCCACAGCGCGGCGAAGCCGACGGCGGGGACGCCGCAGAAGGCGAGCGTGTAGGCCCAGGCGATGAACCGGCCGCGCTTGCCGGCGGGCAGCACGTCGGCCAGGTAGCAGTCGGAGAGGGCCTGTTCGGCGCCGATGCCGACACCGGCGAGGAACCGGGTGGCGATCAGCCAGGCGGCGTTCGGGGAGAAGGCGCCGAGCAGGGAGAAGACCGAGTAGAGGGCGAGGTTGATGAGGAAGGCGCGGCGCCGGCCGAACCGGTCGGCGATCCGGCCGAGCGTGAGCGAGCCGATGAACTGGCCGACGAACACCGAGGCCAGGACCAGCTTGAGCGAGGTGGCGCCGAAGCCGAAGCCGCTCTGCAGGACCTTGCCGAGGGTGCCGGACAGGTTGTTCTCGAAGGTGTCGAAGAACAGGCCGACGCCGACGACCGCGGTGAGCCTGCGGTGCAGCGGGGTGATCGGCAGGCGGTCCAGGCGGGCGCCGATCGGGGCGGCGGCGGTGACTCCGCCCGCCGCCGCGGTGGTCTGGGACATGGGGTGTGCTCCTTGGGGCGGGCGGAACTCGGTGTGGCTCAGGCGGCCTCGGCGGCCCGGCGCCGGATCTGCTCCTCCACGTCACCGCGCCGCACCGGCGCGCTGACCTCGTGCAGGAAGGAGGCGACCTCGCGGTAGGAGGCCCAGAACCCGACCTCGTGGTACGGCACCCCGCGCTCGGCGCAGTACTGCATGGTCAGTTCGCGGGCGCGCGGCAGGCTCTTCTGCGGCATGGCCGGGAACAGGTGGTGCTCGACCTGGTAGTTGAGGCCGCCGTAGAGGAAGTCGACCAGCCGATTGGGGCGGATGTTGCGGGAGGTGAGGACCTGGCGCTCCAGCCAGTCCAGGGTCTCCTCCTCGCCGTCGCGGATCTGCATGCCCTTGTGGTTGGGGGCGAAGATCATCCCGAAGTAGACGCCGAGGGCGGCGTGCTGGACGAGGATGAAGGCGACCGCCAGGGCCGGGGACAGGACGGTGAAGACGAGACCGAGGTAGACGGCCGTGCGCAGGAGGATGAGGGAGGTCTCCAGGACGGGCCGCTTGGTGTCGCCCCGGACGATGGAGCGGACGGCCGTCTTCAGCATCTTGAAGCCCTCGAGGACGAGCAGCACGAAGAACAGCACGCTCTGGTAGCGCACGACGAGCTTCTGGGTGCCCTTGCGGCTCGGGTACTGCTTGATGTCGAAGATGGCGGTGCGCCGGCCGATGTCCGGGTCCATGTCCAGGTGGTTGGGGTTGCTGTGGTGCCGGTTGTGGTGGTTGACCCACCAGCCGTAGCTGACCCCGTTGACCAGGTTGGCGTGGATGTAGCCGACCGCGGAGGCGGCCTTCTTGCTGCGGAACATCGCCTTGTGGCCGGCGTCGTGCCACATGAACGCCGACTGGCCGCCGCACAGCCCCATCCACAGGGCGGTCAGCAGCTGCCACCAGGAGTCGCCGAGCTCGAAGAAGGCGGCGAAACCGATCAGCAGCAGGGCGGTGTTGAGGGCGAGTTTGCCCACGTAGTACCGGGGGTCGAGGTCGAGCAGGCCCTCGGCCTTGACCCGCTTGAGCAGTTCGGCGAAGGTCGCCGAGGCACCGGTGCGCGTTCCGGCGTCGGCGGTCAGGGCACCGGCCGGTGGTGTGTGCGGACGCTGCATGCGTTGCTCTCCTTGGGAGAAGTGCCCGGTTCGGGCGGCGGCGCCGCTGCCCCGCGGACCTGCGGGCGCCGCGAGTCGACTTCAGCTCCCGCGTGCGTCGCGGGCGGGTCCGCCCGGCGGACGGGCGTCGGGGGCACAGTGCGGTGCTCCCGGGCCCGGGCCGCCGGGCGAACGTGTGTCCAGCGTTCCGTGGAGCGCTGATGTGGCACTGATGCCGTCCTGATCGGGCGGCCCGCCCTCAGGCGGCCGCTCCGGCGCGCAGCCGTTCGTCCAGGTCGCGGACGACCGCGTCGGCGGCCTCGGCGACCGTCTCGTCGTCGGGGGCCCCGATGACGGCCATCAGCTGCTCGACCATGGCGTGCTGGAGTTCCTCGGTGGACTGGGTCATGCCGGTCTCCTCGTGTCGTGGCGGGGTGGTCAGAAGGCGTTGCAGGCGCGGAAGACGTGCGCGAAGCCGGGCAGCGAGGCCTGCGGCCCGTCGACGGCGACGTACTCGGGGATCAGCACGTCGGGGGCCCACTTCTGCTTGTACGACAGCTGCGTCTGCGCCGGGTACAGGGCAGCGCCCTCGGCCCACAGGGCGTGCATCAGCCACTGGAACGCGGGGCTGTGCCCGTCGAGTTCGTGGGCCGCGTCCAGGCCGGTGAAGGGTGTGAACCCGAAGTGCAGCCAGGCGACGCCCTCGGCGCGGAACACCTCGATGGCGTGCGCGTTGATGGCCTCCATCAGGCCCGGGGAGCCCTCCGGGATGCGCCGGCTGAGGTCGTGCATCCAGCCGGCCCGGCTGCCGTAGACCGGCGAGTACGAGATGTAGGCGACGGGGGCGCCGTCGATGGTGCCGACGAAGAGCCGGCGGTGCGCCTGGGCCTCGCCGCCGATCTGGCCGACGAGGAACTCCAGTTGCTGGGCGCCGCCCTTGGAGCCGAGCCAGGCCCGGTCGATGGCGGCGATGTCGCCCTGCACGTCGGCCGCGTCGACCTCGCGGATCTGCAGGCCGTTGCGGTGGGCGCGGGAGATCTTGTTGCGCAGCTGCATGAACTTGGTGCCGCGCAGGGTGAAGTCGGCGAGGCTCACCGCCCAGGAGGCGCCGACCTGGTTCACGGTGAAGCCGAGGCCGGCGTACCGTTCGGCGTCGGCGCGCTGGAGCTGGACGCCGACCAGGCCGAGACCCTCGTCGCGGACGTGGCGGCGGAAGGCGTCGAGGAGGGTGCCGTAGTCCCGCTCGGCGGCGAAGGGACCGCCGAACTGGACGGCCCAGCGGCCGGTGCGGCGGTAGACGACGACGCCGTCCGCGCCCGGCACGGTGAAGACGCTGTTTCCGCTGTTGAGCGCCAGGAACGAACTCGGATTCTCGCTTGCGGTGTGGGTGCGTACGGCGTCGAGAACCGCTTGGTGCACGGCGGTGTCGGTGGTGGTTCCGGTAGTGGCCTCGGTGGTGGTCGCGGTCATGTGCGTACCCCTTTCGGGAGCGTATTCCGTCGAAGGGAGTACAGCACCGTCAGAGCGTTCCGGAAAAGGGCCGCAGGAAATTCGTTGCCTGCGTCAGAAGCGTGTCAGCATTCCGTCAGCGGGCCCTGCCACTGTGGTTCCCGTGAACGGCACGGAAAACCGGGCCGGGAGCGAGGAGAGGTGCCCGGAGCGGCCTATCGGGGACCTTGGAGCATGCCTTCAGGTCGGGCCCACGCAGCCCACGCAGGTTCAAACCCTGCCCTCTCCGCCATGAATTCGACGATGAATTCACCGACCACCCGGTCCTGTGCCGCAGTCGGCTCGGGACCGGATTCCCCAGGTACCGCCGGCCGCCCCCCGTCCCGGCGGTATAAACCGCCCCGGCGGGCCGTCCAGGAATGCGACGCCCGCCGGGGCGCGGTCGTTCGGTCACCGTGCCCTTGCCGCAGTGAGATCCCAGGAACAAGCACTTTCGCCAGGAATTGTGGAATTCACGAGGGGGAATACATGCTGAGGTTCTCCGTTCTCGGCGCACTGCAGATACACACCTCCGCCGGCCCGGCGGACGTCTTCGGCGACCTGCAGCGCGTGCTGGTGCAGACCCTGCTCGTCAGCGAGGGCCAGCCGGTGTCCGGGGAGAGCCTGGCCGAGGAGATGTGGGGGGACGCCGTGCCCGACCACCGGGCCAACGCCCTCCAGGCCCATGTCAGCCGGCTGCGCCGCAGGCTCCGGGAGCTGGAGCCGGACCGGCCGGCCTCCCGGGTGACCATGCACCCCTCCGGCTACCGGCTCACCCTCGCGGAGGGCGAGCTGGACGCGGCCGAGTTCATCCGGGCGGTGCGGCTGGCCGAGTCCGCCACGCCGGCCGACGCGGCCGGCACCGCCCGGCTGCTCGGCGACGCGCTCGGGATGTGGCGGGGGCCGGTGTTCGGCGGGTTCACCGGCGGGACCCTGTGCCAGCTGGCGGCGGCCCGCTTCGAGGAGTACCGGATGCGGGCCATGGAGCTGCGCTTCGAGGCCGAGCTGCGGCTCGGCCGGCACGCCGCGGTGCTCGCCGAGCTGACCGAGGCGCACGCCGGACACCCGCTGCGGGAACGGTTCTGCGAGCAGCTGATGATCGCCCTGTACTGCTCGGGCAGACAGGCCGACGCCCTCGACGTGTTCCACCGGATGCGCCGCCACCTGGACGAGGAGCTCGGCATCCAGCCCTCCCCCGCGCTGCGCCGGGTCGAGAACGCGATCCTGGCCCACGATCCCTCGCTGACCGGCGACCGGATGCTGCAACCGGCCTGAGCGGCGGCCGCCCCGGCGGGCGTAAGCGGTCCGTCAGTCCCCGGTCAGCCCGCCCCGTCACGCTCGACGGGCCGCGGCCCTCGGTGCGCGGCCCGCACCGGCGGCCCACCTGACGTCCCATCACTTCGCACCAGCAGGGGGAGACATGAGGTCCCAGGTCGAGGAACTGGCGGGCATCCGCGAGCGCGTGCTCGCCGGCCCCGGTGAGAAGGCGACCGCCGCCCAGAAGGCCAAGGGCAAGCTCACCGTGCGGGAACGGATCGCCCTGCTGCTGGACGAGGGGTCGTTCCACGAGGTCGAACCGCTGCGCCGGCACCGGGCCACCGGGTTCGGGCTGGAGGCCAGGAAGCCGTACACCGACGGCGTCGTCACCGGCTGGGGCACGGTGGAGGGCCGCACGGTCTTCGTCTACGCCCACGACTTCCGGATCTTCGGCGGCGCACTCGGCGAGGCCCACGCGGCGAAGATCCACAAGATCATGGACATGGCCCTCGCGGCGGGCGCGCCCCTGGTCTCGCTGAACGACGGGGCCGGCGCCCGCATCCAGGAGGGCGTCACCGCGCTGGCGGGCTACGGCGGGATCTTCCGGCGCAACACGGCGGCGTCCGGGGTCATCCCGCAGATCTCCGTGATGCTCGGCCCGTGTGCCGGGGGCGCCGCCTACAGCCCCGCGCTCACCGACTTCGTGTTCATGGTCCGCGAGACCTCGCAGATGTTCATCACCGGCCCGGACGTGGTCAAGGCCGTCACGGGCGAGGAGATCACCCAGAACGGGCTCGGCGGCGCCGACGTGCACGCGGAGACCTCCGGCGTCTGCCACTTCGCCTACGACGACGAGGAGACCTGCCTGGAGGAGGTGCGCTACCTGCTCTCCCTGCTGCCCCGCAACAACCGCGAGACCCCGCCCGCGGTGCCCTGCGACGACCCGGCGGACCGCCGCTGCGAGACGCTGGCCGACCTGGTGCCGGCCGACGGCAACCGGCCGTACGACATGGCCCGGGTCATCGAGGAGATCGTCGACGACGGCGAGTACCTGGAGGTGCACCAGCGCTGGGCCCGCAACATCATCTGCGCGCTGGCCCGGCTGGACGGGCAGGTCGTCGGGATCGTCGCCAACCAGCCGCAGACCCTGGCCGGCGTGCTGGACATCGAGGCGTCCGAGAAGGCGGCCCGCTTCGTGCAGATGTGCGACGCGTTCAGCATCCCGATCGTCACCCTGCTCGACGTGCCCGGCTTCCTGCCGGGCGTGGGCCAGGAGCACGGCGGCATCATCCGGCACGGCGCGAAGCTGCTGTACGCCTACTGCGACGCGACCGTGCCGCGCATCTCCCTGATCCTGCGCAAGGCCTACGGCGGCGCCTACATCGTCATGGACTCCCAGTCGATCGGCGCCGACCTCACCTACGCCTGGCCCACCAACGAGATCGCGGTGATGGGCGCGGAAGGCGCCGCGAACGTCATCTTCCGCCGCCAGATCGCCGAGGCCGACGACCCCGAGGCGCGCCGCGCGGAGCTGGTCAAGGAGTACAAGGCCGAGCTGATGCACCCGTACTACGCGGCCGAGCGCGGCCTCGTGGACGACGTCATCGACCCGGCCGACACCCGCGGCGTCCTCATCGGCGCGCTGGCGATGCTGCGCACGAAGCACGCCGAGCGCCCCGCGCGCAAGCACGGCAACCCCCCTCAGTGACGGAGGTCCCCATGTCCGCATCCCCCGCCCCGGCCCCCGCCGCCTCCCCCACGGCGCCGATCCGCGTCGAGAAGGGGGAGGCCACCGCCGAGGAACTGGCCGCCCTCGCGGTGCTGCTGTTCAGCCGCAGCGCCCAGGCCGGTCCCGGCACCGAACTCGGCTCCCCCGGCACCGCGTCCTGGCGTCCGCACCCCTTCCACGCCCCGCACAGCTGGCAGCGCACCTGACGACCGCGGGCGTCGCTTCCCGGCGGGCGGGACGTCCCGCTCCTTGACGGCGTGGACGTCGGGCAGCCCCGACAGGACGCCGTCCGCGCGCAGTTCGGCGACCGTGGCCCGCACGTGGGCCGTGCCGGCCGCGAAGGGCTTCGGCGGGACGGTGCCGGAGTCCTCCCAGCGGTGCGTGGCGCCGTCGCGGACGGCCCCGGTGCCGCCGATGCCGTACGTGACCCGGCCGTCGCCCCGGCTGATCGAGGAGCCGACGAAGACGGGGCCGCCGTCCCGGTGACGCGGCCCAGGGCGTCGGCGGTCACGGTGTCCGTGCCGGACGGGCGGGCCGCGGCCGGGCCGGCGACGGCGCACAGCAGGGCGACGGCGCCGACACGGGGTGTCTCCCGCTGGTCGTCCCGCGCCCGCCGCGCGGGCCTCACGGCAGGACGGCGAACCCGTCCAGCTCGACGAGTGCCCGCTCGTCCCAGAGGCGTACGACCTCGACGACCGCCATCGCCGGGTAGTCCCGCCCGGCCAGGTGCCGCCAGATCCGGCCCAGCCGGGCGGCGTGGGTGCGGTAGGCGGCGACGTCGGTGGCGTAGACGGTGACGCGGGCGAGGTCGGCGGGGGCGCCCCCGGCCGCGCGCAGGGCGGTGAGCAGGTTGGTGAGCGCCGTCTCGAACTGCTCGGGCAGGGTGGCGCCGGTGACCTTGCCGTCGGCGTCGAGGGCGGTCTGCCCGGCCAGGAACACCAGCCGGGTGCCGGACGCGACGACGGCGTGCGAGAAGCCGGTGGGCGGGGACAGGTCGGGCGGGTTGACGCGCTCGGTCGTCACCGGGTCTCCCTCTCACGTTGCCGGGCGTACAGCTCCTTGGCGATGATGCCGCGCTGGACGTCGCTGGCGCCCTCGTAGATCCGTGGGGCGCGCACCTCGCGGTAGAGGTGTTCGAGCAGGTGGCCGCGGCGCAGGGCGCGGGCGCCGTGCAGCTGGACGGCGGTGTCGACGACGTACTGGGCGGTCTCCGTGGCCAGCAGCTTGGCCATCGCGGCGCGGCCGGGGACGCCGGGGGCGCCCTGGTCGTACGCGGTCGCCGCCGCGTACACCATCAGCCGGGCCGCCTCCGTGCGCAGTGCCATCTCGGCGACCTGGTGGGAGACGGCCTGGAGGGCGCTGAGCGGCCCGCCGAAGGCCTCCCGCCGGCCGGTGTGCGCGAGCGTGGCGTCGAGTGCCGCCTGGGCCATGCCGACCGCGAACGCGCCGACGCTGGGCCGGAAGAGGTTCAGGGTGCCCATGGCGACGGCGAAGCCCCGGTCGACCTCGCCGAGCACGTCGTCCTCCGTGACCGGCACGCCGTCGAAGTCGAGGGACCCGATGGGGTGCGGGGACAGCATCTCCAGGGCACGGCCCGTCAGGCCGGGCCGGTCGGCGGGCACGAGGAACGCGGTCACCCCGCGCGCCCCGGCGCCGGGAGTGGTCCGGGCGAAGACGGTGTAGAAGTCGGCCTCGGGGGCGTTGGAGATCCAGCACTTCTCCCCGGTGAGCCGCCAGCGCCCGGGGCCGCCCGGCCCGCCGTCCCGCGCTCCCTCCGGTTCCGCGAGGAGGGACAGTGCCGCCGCGTCGGAGCCCGCGCCCGGCTCGCTGAGGGCGAAGGCCGCCACCAGCGTGCCGTTCGTGACGCCCGGGAGCCAGCGGGCGTGCTGGGCGGGGGTGCCGTGGGCGTGGACCGGGTGGGCGCCCAGGCCCTGCAGGGCGAGGGCGGTCTCGGCCTCGGTGCAGACCTGCGCCAGGGACTCGCGCATCAGGCAGAGGTCCAGGGCGCCCGAGTCGAACAGGCGGGCGAGCAGGCCGAGGTGGCCGAGTTCGGCGAGGAGGGGCCGGTCGACCCGGCCGGGCTCGCCCTTCTCCGCCGCCGGGCGCAGCCGTTCGGCGGCCAGCCGGCGCAGTTCGGCGCACCAGGCCGTCTGTTCGGGTTCGAGTGAGAATGCGGGCACTGCCGGTCCTCCCTCCGGGGCGGCTCCCGTCGGCCCTCCCCGTCACTCCGGAGGTTATCGCGGACAGTTGACTGCCGTCACCAACACGATACGCTCGATCCACGAGCGCACCAGGACGCCCGTCTCGACGCCTGTCACGGCATTGGGGGCGAACCGCCATGCACGTCTCCGCCCATGTCGACACCTTCGCGCGCGACCACCTCCCGCCGCCGGACACATGGCCCGAACTGCGCTTCGACCTGCCGGAGCTGCGCTACCCCGAACGGCTGAACTGCGCCGCCGAGCTCCTCGGCCACGCCGACCCCGGCCGCCCGGCCTTCCACACCCCGGACGGCACCTGGACCTACGGCGAGCTGCGGGCCCGCGTCGACCGCATCGCGCACGTCCTCACCGGTGACCTGGGCGTCGTCCCCGGCAACCGCGTTCTGCTGCGCGGCCCCACCACCCCGTGGCTGGCCGCCTGCTGGCTGGCCGTGCTGAAGGCGGGCGCGGTCGCGGTGACCGTGCTGGCCCAGCAGCGCCCGCACGAGCTGGCCACCCTGTGCGGGATCGCCCGGGTCCGGCACGCCCTGTGCGACATACGGGCGGTCGACGACCTGGCGAAGGCCGAGATACCGGGCCTCTCCCTCACCACCTACGGCGGCGACGCGCCCGACGACCTGCTGCGCCGCCCGGCCCCGGACGCCCCCTACCCCGCGGTCGCCACCGCCGACGACGACGTCGCCCTCATCGCCTTCACCTCCGGCACCACGGGCCGCCCCAAGGGCTGCATGCACTTCCACCGGGACGTGCTCGCCGTCGCCGACACCTTCTCCCGCCACGTGCTGCGCCCGCACGCCGACGACGTGTTCGCCGGCAGTCCCCCGCTCGGCTTCACCTTCGGGCTCGGCGGCCTGGTGATCTTCCCGCTGCGGGCCGGCGCGAGCGCCCTGCTCCTGGAGCAGTCCGGCCCCCGGCAGCTGCTGCCCGCGATCGCCGCGCACCGGGTCTCCGTGCTGTTCACCGCGCCGACCGCCTACCGGGCGATGCTCGACACGCTCGACGGCCACGACCTGTCGTCCCTCAGACGGTGCGTGTCGGCCGGCGAGAACCTGCCCGCGGCCACCTGGCGGGCCTGGCACGAGCGCACCGGGCTGCGCGTCATCAACGGCATCGGCGCCACCGAACTGCTGCACATCTTCGTCTCCGCCGCCGACGAGCACATCAGGCCCGGCACCACGGGCGTCCCGGTGCCGGGCTGGCAGGCGCGCGTCCAGGACGCGCACGGCGAGCCGGTGCCCGACGGCGAGCCGGGCCTGCTCGCGGTGCGCGGCCCGGTCGGCTGCCGCTACCTCGCCGACCCGCGGCAGCGGGAGTACGTGCGGGGCGGCTGGAACATCACCGGCGACACCTACGTCCGCGACGTCGACGGCTACTTCCGCTACGTCGCCCGCGCCGACGACATGATCATCTCCGCCGGGTACAACATCGCCGGACCGGAGGTCGAGGACGCGCTGCTGCGCCACCCCGACGTGGTGGAGACGGCGGTCGTCGGCCGCCCGGACGAGGCGCGCGGACAGGTGGTGGTGGCGTACACGGTCCTCAGGGAGGGGGCCGCCCGCGACCCGGACGCGCTGCGCGCCTTCCTGACCGCCGAACTGGCCCCGTACAAGTGCCCCCGCGCGTTCGTCTTCCTCGACGCGCTCCCCCGCACGGCCACCGGCAAGCTGCAGCGGTTCCGGCTGCGCACCGCGGGTGACCGGCAGTGATGCCGACGACCTAAAATGATCAACGTGTCCGAGCAGCACGCCCCCAGGTCCCTCATCGTCACGCTCTACGGCGCGTACGGCCGCTTCGTGCCCGGCCCGGTGCCCGTCGCCGAGCTGATCCGGCTCCTGGCCGCGGTCGGCGTGGACGCGCCGTCCGTACGCTCCTCGGTGTCCCGGCTCAAACGCCGCGGCCTGCTGCTGCCCGCCCGCACCGGGTCCGGCGCGGCCGGCTACGCGCTCTCCCCCGAGGCGGTCCAGTTGCTGGACGACGGCGACCGCCGCGTCTACGCCACGACGCCCCCCGAGGACGAGGGCTGGGTCCTGGCGGTGTTCTCCGTGCCCGAGTCGGAGCGGCAGAAGCGGCACCTGCTGCGCTCCCGGCTGGCCGGCCTGGGCTTCGGCACGGCGGCGCCCGGGGTGTGGATCGCCCCGGCCCGGCTGTACGAGGAGACGCGGCACACCCTGCGCCGCCTCGCCCTCGACCCGTACGTCGACCTCTTCCGCGGCGAGCACCTCGGCTTCGCCCCCACGGCCGAGGCCGTCTCCCGCTGGTGGGACCTGGCCGCGATCGCCAAGGAGCACGAACGCTTCCTGGACGCCCACGCCCCCGTCCTCGGCGCCTGGGAGCACCGCGCGGACACCCCGCCCGAGGAGGCCTACCGGGACTACCTCCTCGCCCTGGACTCCTGGCGCCACCTGCCGTACACCGACCCCGGCCTGCCGGCCCGCCTGCTTCCCGCCGGCTGGCCCGGCGCCCGCTCGGCGGAGGTGTTCCGGGGCCTGCACGAGCGGCTGCGGGACGCCGGGGCCGAGTTCGTGGGCGCGGCGGCCTGACGACAGGGGGCGTTCACACGGTGCAGCGGCAGTACAGGCTCGCCCCGGCGGCCCCGGCGCGGCGGGCCAGGCCGACGAACAGGCGGACGGCGGCCTGCGCGTCGAGGAAGTCGGCGAACCGGACCTCCTCGATGTCGTACCACTGCAGCGCGAGCATGGGCTCCGCCTCCTCGTCGACCGCCGCGAGGGTGTCCCGCCAGCCGTCGGGCAGTTCCTGCAGCACCAGCCCCGTGTCCCAGGGGGAGGCGACCCCCGGCGGCGCCTGCCGGCCGTAGGGCCAGGCGACCGGGTCGGGCCAGACCATCTCGGGCTCGGCGACGCTGCCGAACGGGATGCCCTGGGCGAAGCCGACGAGCTTGCCGAGCACGACGTTCGGGTCCATGCCCTTGGCGTCGAACCAGTCCGCGCCGGCCTCGTCCAGGGACCGCGCCGCCGGCCCGCCGCCACCGGGTCCGATCGCCCGGTCGACCGCCGTGGCCCGGTCGGCCGCGTGGAAGTAGTCGTACAGCACGCCCATGAGTTCTCCGTCCGCCTGCGCTGCGACCGAGTACACCAGACGGAACCGGCCGGCGGTCAACGGCCGAGTGTCAGGCGGGGTTTGGGGGCGTCCGTGCGTCCGGTGCGCGGGCGGCGGCTGCCGGCCCGGTAGGGCGCCGGCCATACGGCGCCGGGCCCTTCGTAGCCCTGCTCGGCGGCCGCGTGCAGGGTCCAGTTCGGGTCGTACAGGTGCGGCCGGGCCAGTGCGCACAGGTCGGTGCGCCCGGCCAGGATGAGGGAGTTGACGTCGTCCCAGGAGGAGATCGCGCCGACGGCGATCACCGGGACGCGGGCCTCGTGCCGGATGCGGTCGGCGAACGGCGTCTGGTACGACCGCCCGAACTCCGGCCGCTCCTCGGCCACCACCTGCCCGGTCGAGACGTCGATCGCGTCGGCGCCGTGCGCGGCGAAGGCCCGGGCGATGGCGACCGCGTCCTCGGCGGTGGTGCCGCCCTCGGCCCAGTCGGTGGCGGAGACGCGCACGGTCATGGGCCGCTCGGCGGGCCACACCGCGCGTACGGCGTCGAAGACCTCCAGGGGAAAGCGCAGGCGCCTGTCCAGCGAGCCGCCGTAGGCGTCGGTGCGCCGGTTGGTGAGCGGGGAGAGGAAGCCGGAGAGCAGGTAGCCGTGCGCGCAGTGCAGTTCGAGCAGGTCGAAGCCGGCCCGCGCGGCCCGGACGGCGGAGGCGATGAACTGCTCGCGTATGTCCGTCAGCTGGGCGCGGGTGAGTTCCCGCGGAGTCTGGCCGTCCGGCTTGTAGGGCAGCGGGGAGGCGGCGACGAGCGGCCAGTTGCCCTCGGGCAGCGGCTCGTCCATGCCCTCCCACATCAGCTTGGTGGAGCCCTTGCGGCCGGAGTGGCCGAGCTGGACGCCGATCGCGGTGCCGGGCGCGTTCGTGTGCACGAAGTCGGTGACGCGCCGCCACGCCTCGGCCTGGCGGCCGGTCCACAGGCCGGTGCAGCCGGGGGTGATCCGGCCCTCGGGGCTCACGCAGACCATCTCGGTCATCACCAGGCCGGCCCCGCCGAGGGCGCGGGCGCCCAGGTGGACGAGGTGGAAGTCGCCGGGGAGGCCGTCGGCCGCGCGGTACAGGTCCGTCGGGGACACCACGACCCGGTTGCGCAGGGTCAGGCCTCGCAGCCGGAACGGGGTGAACATCGGGGGCGTGCCGGGCGGGCAGCCGAACGCGCGCTCCACGGCCCCGGTGAAGTGGGCGTCCCGCAGCCGCAGGTTGTCGTGGGTGACCCGGCGGCTGCGGGTGAGGAGGTTGAAGGCGAACTGGCGGGGCGGCTGGCCGAGGTAGAGGTCCAGGTTCTCGAACCACTCCAGGCTCGCCCGGGCGGCCCGCTGCGTGGAGGCGACGACGGGTTTGCGCTCCTCCTCGTAGGCGGCCAGCGCCGCGTGGACGTCCGGCTGTTCCTCCAGGCAGGCCGCCAGGGCGAGGGCGTCCTCGACGGCGAGCTTGGTGCCGGAGCCGATGGAGAAGTGCGCGGTGTGGGCCGCGTCGCCGAGGAGGACGACGTTGCCGTCCGACCAGTGCGCGTTGACCACGGTGCGGAAGGTGGTCCAGGCGGAGTCGTTGGAGCGCAGGGGGCGGCCGCGCAGCGCCTCGGCGAAGATCTTGGCCGAGCGGTCGATGGTCTCCCGGGTGCCGAGTTCGTCGAAGCCCGCCGCCCGCCACACCTCCTCGCGCATCTCGACGATGACGGTGGAGGCGCCTGATGCATGCGGCGGCCCGCAGGGCCTCGTTGAGGGGTGGTGGTCGGGAGACGGGTGGGCATAGGGGTAGCCGTGGAGCTGCATCACGCCGTGCTCGGTCTCGGCGATCTCGAAGCGGAAGGCGTCGAAGGGGAAGTCGGCGGCGAGCCAGATGTAGCGGCACCGGTGCTCGGTCACCTGGGGGCGGAACGCCCCGGCGCGTGCCGCGCGGGTGGTGCTGTGCACCCCGTCGGCGGCGATGACCAGGTCGTGGGTGGCGGCGAGCAGGCCGGCCTCGGGAGCCTGCTCGCACAACCGTATGTCGACGCCGAGGGAGCGGCAGCGCTCGTGCAGGATCCGCAGGAGGCGGCGGCGGCCGAGCGCGGCGAATCCGTGGCCGCCGGAGCGGTGCCGTACGCCGCGGTGCACGATGTCGATGTCGTCCCACCGCACGAACTCGCGCTGGAGGGCCTGGTAGACCACCGGGTCGGCGTGCTCGATGCCGCCGAGTGTCTCGTCGGAGAGGACGACGCCGAAGCCGAAGGTGTCGTCGGGGGCGTTGCGCTCCCAGAGGGTGATCTCCCGGGTGGGGTCGAGGCGCTTGAGCAGGGCCGCGGCGTACAGGCCGCCGGGACCGCCGCCGATCACGGCGACCTTCATGTCACCTCCCGCGCCACTTCGGCGGGCGCTTCTCGGTGAACGCCGCGTGGAACTCGGCGTAGTCCTCGCCGTTCATCAGCAGCGCCTGGGTGGAGGCGTCGAGTTCGACGGCCGCCGCCAGCGGCATGTCCAGCTCGGCGGTGAGGAGGGCCTTGGTCTGGGCGTAGGCCAGGGCGGGGCCGTCGGCCAGCCGGCGGGCCAGGGCGGCGGCCGCCTCGTCGGCATGGCCCTCGGGCGCCAGTTCGCTGATCAGGCCGATGCGCTCGGCCTCGGCGGCCCGGACCGGTTCGCCCAGCATCAGCAGGCGGGTGGCGTGGCCGAGGCCGACGACGCGCGGCAGGAGGTAGGCCGCGCCCATGTCGCCGCCGGACAGGCCGACCCGGGTGAAGAGGAAGGCGAAGCGGGCCGAGGGGTCGGCGACGCGGAAGTCGGCGGCCAGGGCGAGGACCGCGCCCGCGCCCGCCGCCACGCCGTGGACGGCCGCGACCACCGGGAACGGGCATTCCCTGATCGCCCGCACCACCTGGCCGGTCATCCGGTTGAAGTCGAGCAGCCGGGCGGTGTCCATGGACAGGGTCTCGCCGATGATCTCGTCGACGTCGCCGCCGGAGCAGAAGCCGCGGCCCTCGCCGGCCAGCACCAGGGCGCGGACCGAGCGTTCCCGGGACAGCTCGGCGAGCAGGTCCCGCAGGTCGGCGTAGGCGCCGAAGGTGAGGGCGTTGAGCCGGTCGGGGCGGGCGAGGGTGACGGTGGCGACCCCGTCGGCGCGCTGGACCCGCAGGTGCTCCCAGTGCGGGGTGGGGGCGGCGGAGCCGGTGAAGGGACTCATGACGTGCGGCCTCCTAGGGGGGCGTGCCTCACGTTGCTCTCCCCCGAAGCTATCACCTGTTCGTGACCGTCGTCACGATGGCGCGACAGCATGTTCCCGGTCCGGCCCGGTCCCGTCCGTTGCGTCACCGATCGGCCACGGCGCCGTAACAAGGGGCACCGGTGCGGGAGGCGGGGCGTTCGCCCGGGTAGGCCGCCCGGTGGCGGGGCCGGAGGCCGGCCCCGTGCGGTGCCCGACGACGGCTTCCGTGGCCGGGCCCGTACCATTCCTACAGTCGAAAGCAGGACAACCTGCTCCATGAACGGACTCGCCTTGCACGAACGCCCCGCCCGCCCGTCGCCCGACCACCACCCCTCATCGGGTCACTTCGTGACGCCCCTTTGCGCTGCCTCCTGGCGCATCGCGCTGCCGCACACCACCGCGGCGGTGCCCGTGGCGCGCGCCCTGGTCCGGACGGCTCTGGCCGAGGTGGAGCACCCGGCCGACTGCGACACGGCCGAGCTGCTGACGGCGGAGCTGGTGGCCAACGCGGTGGAGCACACCGCCGGGCGCGGCCCGATAGAGCTGGTGGTGGAGCTGAAGCCGACCGGCTGCCAGGTCGAGGTGCACGACGCGGACCCGGCGCCGCCCGGCCATCTGACCCGTCCGGTGATCGAGGAGCCCGACGTCTGGCAGGAGGGCGGGCGCGGGCTGCTGCTGATCCGCGCCCTCAGCTCGTCCTGCGGTCACCGCCCGACCCCGACGGGCAAGGCGGTGTGGTTCAAACTGCCTGCAATTCCGGGTCAGCGGCGTCCGCTGTGACCCCGGGGGCCGTCCGGCCCAGCGTGGAGTGCCGGCGGCCGTAGGCGGCGTAGACCAGCAGGCCGACCGCGAGGAACACGGCGAACTGGATCCAGGTCCGCCAGCCGGTCTCGTACATCAGGTACAGGCAGAAGCCGACCCCGAGCAGCGGCCCGACGGGGTACAGCGGCGCCCGGAAGCTGCGGTTCAGGCCCGGTTCGCGGCGGCGCAGGGCGATCACCGCGATGTTCACGACGGCCATGATCGCGAGCGTGCCGACGGTGCACAGGTTCATCACCGCGTCGAGGGAGGCGAAGGCCGCCGGGACGGCGAAGACGACGGCGACGATCAGCGTGCCGGCCACCGGGGTGGAGGTGCGCGGCGAGACCTTCTCGAAGACGCGCGGGATCAGTCCGTCCCGGGACATCGACATCAGGATGCGGGTCTGGCCGTACATCACGGCGAGGACGACCGAGGCGATGGCGATGACCGCGCCGAAGGCGATGACACCGCCGCCGACGGCGGAGCCGGTGACCTCGTTGACGACGTACGACAGCGCGGCGGGACGGCCGGCGACCTGCCGGCCGCCGATGGCGCCGATCGCGGCGAGCGCGACCGCGCAGTACAGCAGCGTCACGATGCCCATGCAGACCATGATCGCGACCGGGATGTCCCGGCGGGGGTTCTTCGCCTCCTCGCCGGCGGTGGTGATCGCGTCGAAGCCGATGTAGGAGAAGAACGCGGCCGTGGTGCCGGCGCCGATGCCGCCGAGGCCGGCCGGGGAGAACGGGGTGAGGTTGCCGTCCTTGAAGGCGCTGTAGCCGACGGCGCAGAAGGCCAGCAGGATGACGAGCTTCACCGCGGCCATGACGGCCGTGGCCCGGGCGCTCTCGCGCACCCCGCGCACCAGCAGCACCGAGGCCATGGCGATGACGATCACGGCCGGGAGGTTGATGATCCCGCCGTCGCCGGGCCCGGCGGACAGGGCCTGCGGGAGCTGGAGGCCGGTGAGGCTGTGCAGCAGCTCGTTGACGTACTGGCTCCAGCCGACCGCGACGGCGGAGATGGAGACGCCGTACTCCAGCAGCAGGCACCAGCCGACCAGGAAGGCGGTGGACTCGCCGAGGCCGGCGTAGGCGAAGGAGTACGAAGAGCCGGAGACCGGGATCGCGCCGCCCAGCTCGGCGAAGGAGAAGGCGGTGAAGACGCAGGTGATCGCGGCGAGGACGAAGGAGACGACGACGGCCGGGCCGGCCTGGGCGACGGAGTCGGAGAGGCCGACGAAGATGCCGGTGCCGACGATGGCGCCGACGCCGAAGCAGATGAGCTGGAAGAGGCCCATCGTGCGCCGCAGACCGTGGCCTTCGCGGTCGGCGCCGGATTCGGCGATGAGCGCGGCGGGGGACTTGATGCGGGGAGCGGGCATGCGGGTGGTGCTCGTTTCTGGTGGTGCGGGCGGCCGGGGTCGGTCGCGGCGGCGGACCGGAAGGGGTGGCTCCGGGCCGCCGCTCAGGATAATTCGGGTCAGGCCAGCGTGGCGACCAGCACGGCCTTGATGGTGTGCAGGCGGTTCTCGGCCTCGTCGAAGACGACGGAGTGCGCGGACTCGAACACCTCGTCGGTCACCTCCAGGGAGGTCAGGCCGTGGCGCTCGAAGATCTCCCGCCCGACCTTGGTGCCGAGGTCGTGGAAGGCGGGCAGGCAGTGCAGGAACTTCACGTCCGGGTTGCCGGTGGCCCGCAGCACGTCCATCGTCACGGCGTACGGCGCGAGCGCGCCGATCCGGTCGTCCCAGACCTCCTTCGGCTCGCCCATGGACACCCAGACGTCGGTGGCGACGAAGTCGGCGCCCGCCACGCCGCCGGCGAGGTCCTCGGTGAGGGTGATCCGGGCGCCGCTCGGCCCTGCGAGCTCCTGGGCCCGGTCCACGACCTCCTGGGCGGGCCAGTAGGACTTCGGGGCGACGATGCGGACGTCCATGCCGAGCAGGGCGCCGGTGACGAGGTAGGAGTTGCCCATGTTGAAGCGGGCGTCGCCCAGGTAGGCGAAGGCGATCTCGTTCAGCGGCTTGCCGCTGTGCTCGGTCATGGTGAGCACGTCGGCGAGCATCTGGGTGGGGTGCCAGTCGTCGGTGAGGCCGTTGTAGACGGGCACGCCGGCGTGGGCGGCCAGTTCCTCGACCTTGGCCTGGCTGTCGCCCCGGTACTCGATGGCGTCGAACATCCGGCCGAGGACGCGGGCGGTGTCCTTCACGGACTCCTTGTGCCCGATCTGCGAGCCGGAGGGGTCGAGGTAGGTGGTGCGGGCGCCCTGGTCGGCGGCGGCGACCTCGAACGCGCAGCGGGTGCGCGTCGAGGTCTTCTCGAAGATCAGCGCGATGTTCCTGCCGCGCAGGGTCTGCGTCTCGGTCCCGGCCTTCTTGGCGGCCTTCAGCTCCGCGGCCAGCTCGACCAGGCCGCGGAACTCCTCACCGGTGAAATCCAGCTCTTTGAGGAAGTGGCGGCCGGCGAGGGCGGTCGGGACTGTCGCCATGGGGGCGCTCCAGGGGTACGGGTGGACTGACTCTGGAATTCTATACGACCTCCGGCATTTATATACAGCCGTCCCGAGTCCCCTCGGTCACACCGCATCCCGCTGGACGGGGCAGCTCATGCACCGCGGACCGCCCCTGCCCCGGCCCAGCTCGCTGCCCGGGATCTCGATCACCTCGATGCCCTGCTTGCGCAGGTGGGTGTTGGTGGTGGAGTTGCGCTCGTAGGCCACGACGACACCGGGCTCGACCGCGAGGACGTTGCAGCCGTCGTCCCACTGCTCCCGCTCGGCCGCGTGCACGTCCTGCGTCGGGGTCAGCACCCGGATCTCCCCGAGGCCGAGCGCGGCGGCGATCGCGCGGTGCATGTGCTCCGGCGGATGGTCGGTGACCTTCAGTTCCCGCTCGCCGACCCCCGGCTCGATGGTGTACGAGCGCAGCATGCCGAGCCCGGCGTACTGGGTGAAGGTGTCGCCGTCGACCATGGTCATCACCGTGTCGAGGTGCATGAAGGCGCGCCGCTTGGGCATGTCGAGCGCGACGATGGTGCGCGCGGAGCCCGCCGCGAACAGCTTGTGCGCCAGCATCTCCACGGCCTGCGGGGTGGTGCGCTCGCTCATCCCTATGAGCACGGCGCCGTTGCCGATCACCAGCACGTCGCCGCCCTCGATGGTGGAGGGGTGGTCGGCCTGCCCCTGGGACCAGACGCGGAACGTCTCGTCGCGGAAGAGCGGGTGGTGCCGGTAGATCGCCTCGAAGTGCACGGTCTCGCGCTGCCGGGCGGGCAGGCGCATGGCGTTGATGGCGACCCCGTCGTAGATCCAGGCGGAGGTGTCGCGGGTGAAGAGGTGGTTGGGCAGGGGCCGCAGCAGGAAGTCGTCGAGGTCCATGACGTGGAACCGGACGGAGGTCGGCTCCGCGTGCCCCTGCAGGAACTCCCGCTTGGTCATCCCGCCGACCAGGGCCTCGGACAGCTCCCGGGCGGGCAGCTTCTCGAAGGCGGCCCGCAGCGGGTCGGTGGCGAGCGGGCCGTACTCCTTCTCGTCGAAGACCCGGTCGAGGACGAGGGCGCGGGCCTCGGGGATCTCCAGGGTCTCGGTGAGCAGGTCGCCGAAGAGGTGGACCGCGACCCCGCGGTCGCGCAGGACGTCGGCGAACCCGTCGTGCTCGGCGCGCGCCCGGCGCACCCACAGCACGTCGTCGAAGAGAAGGGCGTCCTTGTTGCTGGGCGTGAGCCTTTTGAGCTCGAGGTCGGGCCGGTGCAGGATCACCCGGCGCAGCCGCCCGGCCTCGGAGTCGACGTGGTATGCCATGCCTCCATCCTGGCCGCAGCCGCCCCCCTTCACGCCCCTCTCGGCGGTTTTCGCCGGTGCCCGTCCGGGCGGGGCCGGGCACCGGGCCGCGCCCGGCGGGGCGGCGCCGTGCCGGAGTACCGGCCGGGGCCTGAGAGACTGGCCGGTATGGATGTAACCCGCAGGAACAACGTCACCGTCACCGGCGACCCGCAGGGGCCGGCGGTGGTGCTGGCCCACGGGTTCGGCTGCGACCAGAACATGTGGCGGGCGACGGTGCCCGCCCTGGCCCGGGACCACCGGGTCGTGCTCTTCGACTACGTGGGGTCGGGCCGCTCCGACCCGTCCGCGTTCTCGGAGAAGCGTTACGCCTCCCTGGACGGGTACGCCCGCGACGCGGTGGAGGTGTGCGAGGCGCTCGACCTGCGCGACGCGGTGTTCGTCGGGCACTCCGTCAGCGCGATGATCGGTGTCCTCGCGGCCCGCACGGCCCCGGAGCGGATCGGCGCGCTGGTCATGGTGGCGCCGTCGCCGCGCTACCTCGACGACGACGGCTACCGGGGCGGGTTCAGCGCGGCCGACATCGACGAGCTGCTGGCGTCCCTGGAGTCGAACTACCTGGGCTGGTCGGCCGCGATGGCACCGGTGATCATGGGGAACCCGGACCGGCCCGAACTGGGCGACGAACTGAGGAACAGCTTCTGCGCCACCGACCCGGACATGGCGCGCGTCTTCGCCCGGACCACGTTCCTGTCGGACTCCCGCGACGACCTCAAAAGCGTGCGGGTGCCCACCCTGGTCCTGGAATGCACCCAGGACGTCATAGCGCCCCGGGAGGTCGGCGCCTTCGTCCACGCGGCGATACCCGGCTCGACCCTGGTCACCCTCGACGCGACCGGCCACTGCCCGCACCTGTCCGCGCCCGAGGCCACCAACGAGGCGATCACCACCTTCCTCGCGGGCCTGCGATGATGTGCCCGGCCGACCAGCAGCCGGACCCGCAGGACCCCGACACCGGCGCCGGGGCCGACGCCGGGGCCGGCAGGCTCGCGGACACGGCGTCGTTCGCCGCACTGCTGGAGGACAGCGCCGAGGACCTGTACGAGTCCGCGCCGTGCGGGTACCTGTCCACGCTGATGGACGGCACCGTCGCGAAGATCAACACCACGCTGCTGGACTGGCTCGGCCTGGAACGCGAGGCGGTGGTCGGCCGGATGCGCTTCACCGACCTGCTGACCGTGGGCGGCAGGCTGTACCACGAGACGCACTTCGCGCCGCTGCTGCGGATGCAGGGCGAGCTCAGCGGGATCGCCCTGGACGTCAGGCGGGCCGACGGCGGCCGGATGCCGGTGCTGGTGTCCTCGGCGGTCAAGCACGGCAGCACCGGCGAACCCCTGCTGATCCGCACCACCCTCTTCGACGCCCGGGAGCGCCGCGCCTACGAGGAGGAGCTCCTGCGCGGCCGCAAGGCGGCCGAGGAGGCGCGCCGGCAGGCGGAGGCCGACCGCACCCGGCTGCAGGAGGCCCTCGCCGTACTCCAGCAGTCGCTGCTGCCCGACAGCCTGCCGGCCGTCCCCGGGGTGGAGACGGCCGCCCACTACCACACGGCCTCCCCCGACCGGCTCGGCGGCGACTTCTACGACGTCTTCCCCGTCGACGGCACACGCTTCGCCTTCTTCCTCGGCGACGTGTGCGGCAAGGGCCCCCAGGCCGCCGCGCTCACCTCGCTGACCCGCTACACCCTGCGCGCCGCCGCCCTGCACGACCCCGGCCCCGTCGCCGCCCTGACCACCCTGAACAAGGTGCTCTACGAGCGCTACTCGGGCAGCGGCGACCCGCGCTACTGCACCGCCGTCTACGGCACGCTCGAACCCGACCCCGCGACCGGCCGGGTCGCCGTCCACCTCGCCGCGGGCGGGCACCCCCCGGCCCTCGTCCTGCGCGCCGACGGCACGGCCGGCTACCTGCCCACCCCCGGCGGCCTCCTCGTCGGCGTCGTGCCCGGCGCGCACTTCACCACCGCCAGCGCCACCCTCGGCCCCGGCGACACCCTGCTGCTCTACACCGACGGGCTCACCGAGGCCCGCACCGGCGACGACCGTACGGGCCTGTACGGGGACGAGGCCCTGCTCGCCTTCGCCACCGGCCTGGCGGGCCGGTCCCCGCAGGCCGTCGTGGGGGCCCTGACCGGCCTGCTGGCCTCCTTCGGCGACGGCCTCGACGACGACACCGCCCTGCTCGCCCTCGGTGCCCCCGCCCACCCCGCCGCCCGCCCTCCGAGGAGAGGCCCCGCATGAGCCCGCTGGCGATCACCACCCGAGACGCCACGACCGGTCCCGTCCTGGAGATCATCGGCGAACTCGACTACGCCAACGCCGACGAGTTGCGCGAGCGGCTCACCACACTCGACCTCCGGCCGGGGCAGCGCCTCGTCATCGACCTGTCCGGCATGGAGTTCTGCGACTCCAGCGGCCTCACCGCCCTGATCAACGCCCGCAACCACGCACACGCCGCCCAGGCCGACATCGCGCTCGCCGCGGTCCCGGCCCACACCCTGCGCGTGCTGCGCATCGTCGGCCTCGACCAGATCTTCGCGGTCTATCCCGACCGGGACAGCGCGATCGGCTCCTGAAGCGGTGCCCGGGGCGGTGAACCGATGAGCGCGAGCGGCAAGGCGGCCGGAACACCCGTTCCGTACCCTGGCGGCATGCGCATGCGCCCCACCCTGACCTGGACGCCCACCGAGGACCTGCCGCCCGGCACCACCGACCTGCGGCCGGTCGCCGACGCGCTGGGCGGCGGCGGGGTGCTGGTGCTCAGCGGGGCGGGCATCTCCACGGAGTCGGGCATCCCCGACTACCGGGGCGAGGGCGGCAGCCTGAGCCGGCACACCCCGATGACCTACCAGGACTTCACCGCCGGTGCCCAGGCCCGGCGCCGGTACTGGGCGCGCAGCCACCTCGGCTGGCGCACCTTCGGCCGGGCCCGCCCCAACCCCGGGCACCGGGCCGTGGCCGCGTTCGAGCGGCACGGCCTGCTCTCGGGTGTGATCACCCAGAACGTCGACGGCCTGCACCAGGCCGCCGGCAGCGACGGCGTCGTGGAACTCCACGGGAGCCTGGACCGGGTCGTCTGCCTCTCCTGCGGCGACGTCAGCCCGCGCCGGGAGCTCGCCCGGCGGCTGGAGGAGGCCAACCCGGGCTTCGATCCGGTGGCCGCCGGCATCAACCCGGACGGCGACGCCGACCTCACCGACGACCAGGTCGGGGACTTCCGCGTGGTGCCCTGCGCGCTCTGCGGCGGCATCCTCAAACCGGACGTGGTGTTCTTCGGCGAGGCCGTTCCGCCGCAGCGGGTCGAGCACTGCCGCGCGCTGGTCCGCGAGGCGGCCTCGCTGCTGGTCCTGGGCTCCTCGCTGACGGTGATGTCGGGGCTCCGGTTCGTCCGCCAGGCGGCCGAGGCCGGCAAGCCGGTGCTGATCGTCAACCGGGACCCGACCCGGGGCGACCGGCACGCCCTCACCCGCGTCGCGCTCCCCCTCGGCGCGGCCCTCACCGCCGTGGCGGGCCGGCTGGGCGTCTCCCTTGACGGTGGGTCAGCCGTCTGAGACGCCAGGCATGACGTGAGCCTGGCGGGGCACACGGATGCACGGAGCATCCATCTGCTCCGTGTCGACTGTCGTGCCACCCCGTGGGTGCGCGCTGCGTTGATGTGCGGGCCGCGTCGACGGCCCGTCCGACGAGGGAGGTTGTCGCTGTGTTGCTGCCTGCGGAGAAGGAACTGCGTGCGGTGCTCGCCCGCTTCGCCGACGCCCGTTTCCGCCACGACCTGCAGCCCACCGGCCACTCGAGCCGAGAGCTCGAGGACACCTCCTACACGCTGTGCGTCATGACCGGCACCCAGACGGTGGACGAGGCCCTGGCCGCCGCCGACGCCCTGCTGGAGCGGATGACGGCGGACCGCAGGGCGGTCACCACCACCAGGGCGACGCAGACCCTGGCCGCCTGACCGCCCCCGCGTCCCGGGACGTTCAGGTCAGATCGCCGTGCAGGGGACCGGCCAGCGCCGGATGCGCGGGGGAAGGGCGACCGCCCGGCCGGCCTCCACCCGCACCAGGCGCTCGGCCGTGAGCAGCCGTACGGCCTCCCGCTGGACGGGGTCCAGCGTGTCGAGCGGGGTCGGCTCGGCGAGCAGGTCGAAGGCGGCGACGAGAGCGGGATGGTCCAGGGTGAGCCGGACCGCCGTGCCGGGCTCCCTGCGGTCCATGACGGTGACGAAGCCGGGACCGCGCCGGTGGTAGAGGACGCCGTCGGCGCCGTCCGGCAGCCGGTCCGGCTCGCCCCAGGTGGGCAGGGCGACGTAGGTGCCGCCGTCGCGGAACAGCAGCCCCAGCGCCAGCGCGTGCCGCACCCACTCGGCCAGTGAGTCCGCCGGGACCGGGTGGCCGTCGGCGGCGAGCAGCCGGTGCAGGGCGGCCACCGTGCGGCCGTCCTCCAGGCGGCGCAGGGCCGCGGCCCGCCAGCCGGTGAACCGGTGGGTGGCGGCCGGCCAGCCGTGCCGGCGATCGTGCACCAGCAGGTCCGCGCCGTCCTCCTCGAACAGCAGCCGGGACTGCGCGTGCCCGGCCCGCCAGGCGGCGACGGCCTCCCCCAGCCGCTGCTCCGCGGCTCCCCCGATCCCCGCGTCGTCGGTGTCGAACAGGTAGACCAGGTCCGCGAGTTCGCTCTCGGGCAGGTCGTAGACGTGGCTGTACATCCGGGCCGGCCGGCGCTTCCGGAAGCCCAGCTCCAGGTCGGTGAAGTGCGGGCTGAAGCGCTCCAGCTGGATGCGGTGGGCGCCGCTCGGCGGCTGGAGGTGGACGAGGGCGGCCAGCTGGCCGACGACGGGTGCGTAGTCCTCCGCCGTCTCGCCGGGGAAGCCGTACAGCAGGTTCCAGGAGCAGGTCAGCGCGTGGTTCTCGCACTCGCGCAGGGTCCGGACGTTGCGGGCCGCGGTGACGCCCTTGTCCATGAGGTCCAGGACCCGGCTGCCCAGGCTCTCGATGCCCGGCTGGATGTGGACGGTGCCGGAGTCGGCGAGGAGCCTGAGCTGGTCGGGGGTGAGGTTGGACTTGACCTCGTAGTGCAGCCGCAGGTCCCAGCCGCTCGCGGCCGCGCGGGGCAGGAAGTCCCGGAAGTGGGCCATGTCGAGGATGTTGTCGACGGTGACCACGTCGAGCAGCCGGTGCCGGCGGACCAGCCGGTCGACCTCCGCCCACAGCCGCTCCCCCGGTTTGGCCCGGAAGGCCATGGCGGAGCCGTTGAGCCCGCAGAAGGTGCAGTGGTGCTTCTCGCCCCACCAGCAGCCCCGGGCGCCCTCGACGACCAGCTTGGGGTGGACGAACTCCCGCACCGGGGAGGCGTCCAGGGCCTCCTGCCACTGGTCGTAGTCGGGCGAGGGGATGTCGGCGGGCGCCACGGTCCGCCGGGTCTCGGTGTTGGCCCGCGGCACGGGCCCGTCCCACCAGCACAGGCCGGGCACGTCCACGGGCGCGGTCCCCGCCTCCAGGTGCCGCAGGAGGGCCGGGAAGGCGTACTCCGCCTCGCCGCGCACCACGTGGTCGACAAAGGGGTGGTTGCGGTGCAGGGCGTGGCCCATCGGCCCGTCGCAGTTGCTGCCGCCGAGGACCACCGTCAGCCCGGGCCTGCGGGACTTGAGTTCACGGGCGAGGGCGAGGGAGGAGACGTTCTGCATGAACGTGGTGGTGAACCCCACGACGTCCGGCTCGGCCGCCAGGATCTCGGCGGCGCAGGCGGCGGTGAACGCGGCCGCGTGGGGGCGCATGGCGAGGGCGGTGGCTACGGGGACGTCCCGGTCGGCCGCGTAGGCGCGCAGCCGGTCCAGGCCCCAGCCGGGGTCGTCGTACAGGACGCCGGAGAAGACCCAGTCGCCGAGCCCGTGGAAGATCGCGTCGCTGCCGACCTCCACGTAGTCGCCCGGCCGGAGCGCGCCCGCGGAGTGCTCCAGCAGGAACTCCGCCCAGCGCAGCGAGCCGTGGAACTCGGTCACCTCGGTCCCGGGCCGGGTCCGGCGCACCAGCCGGTTCAGCAGACCCAGTTGCAGGGACGGCAGGTCGAGCGGCTGCCAGGGCATCGTGACCAGGTGGAGGCGCATGGTCAGCAGGTCGGCCGCTTCTCCAGGATCGCCGGCCGGCGGGTGGTGCCGCGGTCCTCGCGGACCACGGTCTTCCTGATCTCCATGCCCACCACCGTCACCGCCCCCTGCGGCTGCGCGTCCTGCACGTCCTGCGCGTCGTCCACGGTCCCCCCTCCCCGGGTGCGCGGACACCCCCGTGCCGCACGGCCGTCCACCCTATGGACGTATCCGTGTGCGGCACAAGGGCGTTCCGTGAAGAGCGGCCGCCGGCGGGCTACAACCTGGGGTCGACCGGCTCCGACTCCAGGGCGAGCACCCCGAACACCGCCTCGTGGACCCGCCACAGCGGCTCCCCGTCCGCGAGCCGGTCCAGGGCCTCCAGGCCGAGGGCGTACTCGCGCAGCGCCAGCGACCGCTTGTGGTTCAGGAACCGGCGGCGGAGCTGGGCGAGGTTGTCCGGGCGGGTGTACTCGGGGCCGTAGACGATCCGCAGGTACTCGCGGCCCCGGCACTTGACCCCGGGCTGCACCAGCCGCCCCTGCTCGGTGCGGGCCAGCGCGCCGAGCGGCTTGACGACCATGCCCTCGCCGCCCCGGCCGGTCATCTCCAGCCACCAGTCGACGCCGGCGCGGACCGACTCGGGGTCGGTCGTGTCGACGCGCAGCCGCCGGGTCGTCCGCAGCAGTCCGGTGCCGTCGTGCTCCACCAGCCGGTCGAGCAGGGCCAGCTGCTCGTCGTGCGGCAGCGCGGCGAGGCTGCGGCCCCGCGCGGCGAGGATCTGGAAGGGGGCAAGGCGGACCCCTTCCAGGCCCTCGGTGCTCCAGCAGTAGCGGCGGTAGGCGGCGGTGAACTGGGCCGCGTCGGCGGCGCGCTCGCGCTGCCGCTCCAGCAGGCCGCCCAGGTCGGTGCCCCGGGCCGCCGCCGACTCCAGCGCGGCGAGCGCGGCCGGGAGCACCGCGCCGGACGCGGCGCCCACGGCCGCGTACTGGGTGCGCAGCAGCCCCGAGGCCTTCAGCGACCACGGCATCAGCTCGGCGTCCAGCAGCAGCCAGTCGGTGGCGAGTTCCTCCCACAGACCGGCCGCCCCGATCGCCGCGCGCAGCCGGCCGAGGATCTCCTCGGTCACCTCGCCGTCGTCGAAGAACGGCCGGCCGGTACGGGTGTAGAGCGACCCGGTCGGGCCGTCCACGCCGAACCTCCCGCGCGCCGCCTCCGCGTCCCGGCACACCAGGGCCACGGCCCGCGAGCCCATGTGCTTCTCCTCGCACACCACCTGCGCCACCCCGTCGGCCGCGTACTGCGCGAACGCCTCCACCGGGTGCTCCAGGTAGCCGTCGACCCGCGAGGTCGGCGTCGGCGCCATGGTCGGCGGCAGGTACGGCAGCAGGCGCGGGTCGACGGCGAAGCGGCTCATGACCTCCAGGGCGGCCGCCGCGTTCTCCTCGCGCACCGAGACCCGTCCCGCGTGCCGGGTCTCGACGACCCTGCGTCCGTGCACGTCGCCGAGGTCCAGCGGGCGGCCGTCCTGACCGCCCGGCGCCTCGGTGCGCAGCGGCTTCGCCGGCTCGTACCAGACCCGCTCGGCCGGTACGTCGACCAGCTCGCGCTCGGGCCAGCGCAGCGCGGTGAGCTTGCCGCCGAAGACCGCGCCGGTGTCCAGGCAGATGGTGTTGTTCAGCCAGGTGGCCTCCGGCACCGGGGTGTGGCCGTAGACGACCGCCGCCCGGCCGCGGTAGTCCTCCGCCCACGGGTAGCGCACCGGCAGCCCGAACTCGTCGGTCTCGCCGGTGGTGTCGCCGTACAGGGCGTGCGAGCGCACCCGGCCCGAGGTGCGGCCGTGGTACCTCTCCGGCAGGCCGGCGTGGCAGACGACCAGCCGGCCGCCGTCGAGGACGTAGTGGCTGACCAGGCCGTCGATGAACTGCCGGACCTCGGCCTTGAACTCCTCGCTCTCGCCCGCCATCTGCGCGATGGTCTCGGCGAGGCCGTGGGTGTGCCGGACGCCCCGGCCCTTGAGGTGACGGCCGTACTTGTTCTCGTGGTTGCCGGGCACGCACAGCGCGTTGCCCGACTTCACCATCGACATCACGCGCCGCAGCACGCCGGGGCTGTCGGGGCCGCGGTCGACGAGGTCGCCGACGAAGACGGCCGTGCGGCCCTCGGGGTGGACGCCGTCGGTGTACCCGAGCTTGCCGAGCAGCGACTCCAGTTCGGCGGAGCAGCCGTGGACGTCGCCGACGATGTCGAAGGGGCCGGTGAGGTGGGTCAGGTCGTTGAACCGCTTCTCGGTGACGACGGTGGCGTTCTCGGCCTCCTCCGCTCCGCGCAGCACGTGCACCTTGCGGAAGCCCTCGCGCTCCAGGTGCCGCAGGGAGCGGCGCAGTTCGCGGATGTGGCGCTGGATCACCCGGCGCGGCATGTCGGCGCGGTCGGTGCGGGCCGCGTTGCGCTCGGCGCACACCTCCTCCGGGACGTCCAGCACGATGGCGATGGGCAGCACGTCGTACCGCTTGGCCAGGTCGATCAGCTGCCGCCGGGCGTCCTGCTGCACGCTGGTGGCGTCCACGACCGTGCGGCGGCCGGCCGCGAGGCGCTTGCCCGCGATGTAGTGCAGGACGTCGAAGGCGTCCCCGGTGGCGCTCTGGTCGTTCTCGTCGTCCGAGACCAGGCCGCGGCAGAAGTCGGAGGAGATCACCTCGGTGGGCTTGAAGTGGCGGCGGGCGAAGGTGGACTTGCCGGAGCCGGAGGCGCCGACGAGGACGACGAGGGAGAGGTCGGTGACGGGGAGGATCCGTCCCCCGGTCCGTGCTGTGTCGGTCATGCCGCCTTCGCCTCCTTCTCGTTCGCGTGGGTGTGCAGGGTGAACACGGCCATCTGCGTGGGCGGCCCGACTTCCGGGTCGTCCGGCCCCACGGGCCGGAAGCCGACGCCGTAGCCGTGGCGTTCGGCCACGGCGCCCGCCCAGGTCCGGAACTGCTCGCGGGTCCACTCGAAGCGGTGGTCGCCGTGCCGGACGTGCCCGGCCGGTAGGGACTCCCAGCGGACGTTGTACTCGACGTTCGGGGTGGTCACGAGGACCGTGCGCGGGCGGGCGTGCCCGAACACGGCGTACTCCAGGGCGGGCAGCCGGGGCAGGTCCAGGTGCTCGATCACCTCGCTGAGCACGGCGGCGTCGTAGCCCTTGAGCCGCTTGTCGGTGTAGGCGAGCGAGCCCTGGAAGAGCTGCACGCGGGACGCCTGCCGCTCCCCCATGCGGTCCAGCTTCAGCCTGCGCGCGGCGATGGTGAGGGCCCGCACGGACACGTCGACACCGGCGACCTCGGTGAACCGCGCGTCCTTGAGCAGCTCCTGCACCAGCCGGCCCTGCCCGCAGCCGAGGTCGAGGACGCGGGCCGCGCCGCAGGCGCGCAGCGCCTCGATGATCGCGTCCCGGCGCCGCACGGCGAGCGGCGTCGGCTTCTCCTCGGTCCCGGTCTCCGGCTCGACCGCGTTGTCGATGGCCTCGACCTGGCTGTCGTCGGCCTCGGCCAGGCGCGCCAGCTCCAGCCGCTCCGTCGCCGCCCGGGTCAGCGACCAGCGGCGGGAGAGGTAGCGGCTGGTGATGAGCTGCTGCTCCGGGTGCCCGGCCAGCCAGCCGTCGCCGGCCCGCAGCAGCTTGTCGACCTCGTCGGAGGAGACCCAGTAGTGCTTGGCGTCGTCGAGGACGGGCAGCAGCACGTACAGGTGGCGCAGCGCCTCGGCGAGGGTCAGCGCCTCCGACTCCAGGACGAGCCGTACGTAGCGGGAGTCGCCCCACTCGGGGAACTCGCCGTCGAGGGCGACCGGTTCGGCGGTCACGTCCCAGCCGAGCGGCCCGAAGAGGCCCCGTACGAGGTCCGGGCCGCCCCGGGCGGGCAGCGCGGGCACCTCGACGCGCAACGGCAGGGGCGCGGCGGCCCGTTCCGGGCGCGCGGCGCACACACCCCGCAGCGCGCTGGAGAACACGGCGCTCAGCGCGACCGCGAGCAGCGAGGAGGCCGCGTAGGGCCGGTCGTTGACGTACTGCGCGAGTGCCGCGTCGGGTGCTCCGCCGCGGCCCTTGCCCTTGCCCCGGCGCACCAGCGCCAGCGGATCGACCTCCAGCAGCAGCGCCGCCGTGCAGCGCTCGGCGTCCGCCTCCGGGTAGAAGACGTGGGCGGTGCCGTAGGACGTCGAGAACTTCTGCGCCTTGCCGGGATGCTTGTGCAGCAGGTACCCGAGGTCGGTGGCCGGGAGGGCGGCGGTGCCGCGTGTGGAGATCGTCAGGAACACGTGTCCGAGTCTGTCGGCCGCGACCCCCGGTGACCACCCGTTTTCCGGTTCACGGCCCCGCGCCCCGGGACGGGGGCGCGGGTCCGTCGTCGCGCGTGGGCGCTACCGCAGCTGGGTCTGGACCTCGGAGGAGATGAGCTCCAGGTGGTCCAGGTCGTGCAGGTCGAGCATCTGCAGGTAGAGGCGGCGGGAGCCGATCGCGGCGTAGCGGCCGATCTTGTCGACCACCTCGGCCGGGGAGCCGGCCAGCCCGTTGGCCTTCAGCTCGTCCACCTCGCGGCCGATCGCGGCGGCCCGCCGGGCGACCTCCCGGTCGTCCCGGCCGACGCACACCACGAGCGCGTTGGAGTACGTCAGGGCGTCCGCGCCCCGGCCCGCCTGCTCGGCGGCGGCACGGACGCGGCCGAACTGCCGCTCGCTGTCCTCCACAGACGCGAAGGGCATGTTGAACTCGTCGGCGTACCGGGCCGCGAGGCGCGGGGTGCGAGTCGCGCCGTGCCCGCCGATCAGGACGGGGACGCGGTCCTGGGCGGGCTTGGGGAGCGCGGGCGAGCCGGTCAGGTCGTAGTACGTGCCGTGGAAGTCGAAGGTCTCGCCGAGCTTGGTCGACCACAGACCGGTGACGATCTCGAGCTGCTCCTCCAGGCGCCCGAACTTCTCCTGGGGGAACGGGATGCCGTACGCCTTGTGCTCGTCCTCGAACCAGCCCGCGCCGAGGCCGAGTTCGACCCGGCCGCCGGACATCTGGTCGACCTGGGCCACCTGGATGGCGAGCACGCCGGGCAGCCGGAAGGTGGCCGCCGTCATCAGGGTGCCGAGGCGGATCCGGCTGGTCTCGCGGGCCAGGCCGGCCAGGGTGATCCAGGCGTCCGTGGGGCCGGGCAGGCCGTCCACGTCGCCCATGCGCAGGTAGTGGTCGGAGCGGAAGAAGGCGTCGAAGCCGAGGTCCTCGGTGGCCTTCGCGACGGTGAGCAGGGTGTCGTAGGTGGCCCCCTGCTGGGGCTCGGTGAAGATGCGCAGGTCCATGCCTCCATCCTGCACGGCCCCGGCCCCGTCGGCCTCACCGGTGCCGCCGGGCGCGGCTCCACCGGTGCAGGCACCGGACCGCCGCCCTGTTCTCACACCCCGGAGGGGCTGTCCTCCGTCCGCCCGGGTAAGACCTCCTCCCGTGCCGCCAGCTTGCGCAGCATCTCCAGGACGCGGTCCCGGGACTCGTCCGCCGCGTCGATGGCCTCCATGCACTGCCAGTACGTCGTCTCGTCGGTCGCCGCGCTGGCCATGCCGACCAGGGCCATGCCGACCTCGCCGAGCAGCCCGCCGAGGCAGAGGAGGGCCTGGCGGGCGTCGTCCAGCTCGGTGAGCTGGGCGGCGCGCAGGTCGCCGGGGTCGAGCACCGGGGGGTCCAGGGCTCCGCAGCCCCGGCCCGCCAGTTCGGTGAGGCCCAGCGCCTCGCCCCGCAGTTCCGGCGGCCCGGAGACCGCGAGGCGGCTGCCGATCGCCTGGGCCAGGGCCTGTGCCTGCCACACCTCCGCCATCATCTCGGGCATGTCGGCGCCACCCGCCAGGGCCCGCCTGCTCGTCGCAATGAGCCGCACCGCATCCATGCGCTGCCCCCGTCCCGTCCTCCGTGCGTCGGCCGCACGCCAGCCGAACTCCCTTGTTCATTACCCAGAGTGAGGGCGACTGGAACGGAATGCCAGAGCAAGACGGAAATTAATGGACAACAATTCGGATGCGACACAGGAGTTGACTCCGGAGAGTGATAGCGGAGCCTGCCACTCCGGAGCGGCGCGGACCTGGCGGCGGGTCAGGAGCCGTCCTGCGCGCCCGGCGCGGGGAAGCGGTGCTCGTTGCGGTCGATCTTCGCGGACAGTGCGGCGAGCGGGTCGATGCCGAGGACCTCGCAGAACTGCAGGAGGTAGGCGAGGACGTCGGCGACCTCGTCCCTGACCCGGTGCGCGGTGCCGGGGTCGTCCATCACCCGGGCCGACTCCTCCGGGGTCAGCCACTGGAAGATCTCGACCAGTTCGGAGGCCTCCACACTGAGGGCGGCCACGAGGTTCTTGGGGGTGTGGTAGGGCTGCCAGTCGCGCGCGGCGGCGAACTCGGCGAGCCTGCGCTGGAGTCCGGCCAGGTCGGGGTGTTCCGTCACGGGTCCAGGTGTACCACCGTGACGCCCTGCGTTCCCGTGGCCCAGGAGGCGTCGCTCACCGCGCCGACGCAGCGGATGTGCCCCCGCTCGCCCATCCGGACCGCCGTGCGCAGCAGGGCGCCGCGCTGGCCCGGGTCGAGGCCGCGGTCGAAGCCGTCGGCGAGCACGGTCAGGGTCCGCAGGGCGTCGGGCACCTCGCCCGGCGTGTCCACGTCCAGCACACCGGGCCCGGTCAGCAGCACCAGTGCGAGGGCGACGTAGCGCAGCTCGCCGTCGCCGAGCCGGGCCAGGTCGGTGCGGAAGCCGTCGCCGCGGTCGAGCAGCGCCCGGACGGCGCCGTCGGCCGTCGGCTCGGCGACCAGGTCGGCCACCGGTCCGGCGCAGCCCGATCGCAGCGCCTCGACCAGCAGGGCGTGCCGGCGGCCGCACTCGGAACGGGTGCGCCAGACGACGTCGGCGAGGTTGTCGCAGCCGCGCAGGAGCCGCCCCGAGCCGGCCGGGACGGGGGCCCGCATGCGCCCGGGGCGGGGGTCGCACGGGAAGACGGAGCGCAGGGCGACCACCATCTGCTCGGCGGCGGCGAGCACCCGGCGCTGCCCGTCCGTCTTGCCCGCCACCCGCAGCGGCAGCAGGGCGGTGCCGAGCTGGTCGTCGGGCAGGGGGGCGCGGGTCACCGGGGCGGAGCCCGCGGTGTGCCAGGCGGCCTGGACGGTCCGGCTCCCGGGGTCGCGCAGGGCGGTCTCCAGCAGGACCACGTCGCCCGCCGTCAGCCGTTCGCCGACGATCCGCAGCCGCGGCTCGGCCTGGACGGCCACGTCGAGCCGGACGGGGCCCGCCGCGCCGTCGGCCGTGCACCCGATCCGGAACCCGCGCCGCCCCTGGCCGTCGGGCCGCGCCCGCTCCGGCACGCAGGCGCCCGGCTCCGGGAACACCTCGTCCAGCGCCGCCCCGCCCCCGAGCCGCGCCAGCGCCTCGTACGCCGCCAGCGCGGTCGACTTCCCCACCCCGCTGGGCCCGGCGAGCAACGTGACGGGCCCGAGCGGGAACCGGGCCCGGCGGTGCCCGGCGAACGCGGACAGCCGCACCTCGGTGACCCGGGCCCGCACGTCGACGGGCCCGCCCGGGACCGGGGGCGACGGCGACGGGGCGGGCGCGGCGGGCGCGGAAGACACGGGCACATGCGGACGGTAGGCCCGCGCGGACACGCCGAACCGTTTTGCCCGCCGCCGGTTCCTACGAACGGGGGACAGGCCGGCGAACGCCGGTGACCGGTGCCGGCCGCCGGCGCCCCGCCCTCAGCCCTCCGAGACGGCCGCACCCTCCATCAGCCCGCTGACCTCCGTGCCGGGCGGCGTGAGGAGGAAGACGTTGCGGTCCACGCGGTGCATCCCGCTGGACAGGCCGAAGACGACGCCGGTGCTGAAGTCGAGGACGCGCTTGGCGACCTCCGTCTCGGCACTGGAGAGGTCCAGGAGGACCGGCGCCCCGGCCATCAGCGTCTCGGCGACGTCGCGGGCGTCCGCGAAGACGTTGACGCGCAGGACGACGAACCGGCGCCGGGTCTCCGTCTCGGCGTCCGGCAGCGAGCGGTGGTCCACCGCGGACGGCCAGGCGTCCCGGCCCCGCAGCGGCACGACCTGGGCGAGCCCCTCCCACTGTTCATCGGTGACGTCGTAACGGCTCACCGGCTCCCCCTGACCTGACTTGCACTCGTTGCCTGCACCAGCCAATTCTTACGCCAAGTCACCCGTTCGGCCCAACAGCGACACACTGCGCGACCGCACCGGCATCCCACCCCCTGCGGCACATGTACGAATACGCCCGCTTCTTACCGCCCTCACACCGGACTCTTCACCAGGCGCCACGCCCCGCTCACCGGCCGCCACTAGCGTCCGGTCGCGTGCACTTGGCAGAAACGCAGGAGGTGACACCCGGCCGGGGGACGCGGTCGGTGGTGTCCGCCGGACCCCGAACCGCCGCGCGGGCCGCGAAGGCCCCCGCCCTCACGGCCGTCACGCGCGCCCCGGAGGGCCCCGCGCAGTGGCACCGCGTCCTGACCCTGCTCGCGGACGTGAGCCTCTTCATCGGCACCCGGGGGGTCTGGAACCAGGCGGCGAGCCACCGGCCGGTGCTCGCCGCGGTCATCAGCGTCTGCTACGTCTCCATCCTGGTCAGCGGCGTCCTCGTGCTGACCGTCCGCCGGGCGCGCTCGCTGGCCCGCCTCGACCTGCTCGTGCTGCTGACCGCGGTCGCGCTCGTGCTGTGCACCTGGGCGCTGGACCACGCCGGCGGCGACGAGGCGGTGCTGACCACGCAGGCGGCGCACGAACTGGTCGCCGGGCACCCGATGTACGACCAGCCGTGGCCCTGGCTGTTCCACGCCAAGGGCGTCGCGCTGACGGCGACCATCGACGGCGGGTACGACTTCACCTACGGCTACCCCCCGCTGGCCCCCCTGCTCACCGCCCCGCTGCTGTGGCTGGGCCACGGCGGCGCCCCGGCGACGGCGGCGGCGACCCTCGTACTGGTCGCCGGCGCTGCGGTGCTGTGGCGGATGCTGCCGGTGCCGTGGCGCTCGGCGGCGACGATGGTCTGCCTGGGGTTCGGCTTCCTGCCGTCGTACGCCCGCCAGGGCTACCCGGCGATCGTGGCCCTGGCCCTGCTGGTCCCGGTGGTGGTGCGCTGGCCGCGGATCGGCGCGGGCGGCCGGCTCGGCGCGGCGGGGATCGCGCGCGCCGTGTGCCTGGGCGCCGCGTGCGCCACGCAGCAACTGCCCTGGTTCGTGACGCCGTTCCTGCTGGCCGGCCTGTACGCGGTGCGCCGGGGCGAACTGGGCGGCCGGGCGGCCGGTGCGGTGCTGCTGCGGATCCTCGGGATCGCCGCGACGACCTGGCTGCTGATCAACACGTACTTCATCGTCCACGAGCCGGGCCCCTGGCTGGACGGGATCGCCCTGCCGCTCACGCAGGGCGCGATCCTGCACGGCCAGGGCCTGGTGGACGTCTCCCTGTACTTCACGCACGGCAGCGACCGGCTCGACTGGTACGGCCACGCGAGCATGCTGTTCGCCGCCGCCCTGCTGGCGCTGTTCGTGCTGTTCGTGCGGCGGCTGGGCCCGGCGGCGACCGTGCTGCCCTGGTGCGCCTTCTACCTGGCGACCCGCTCCCAGGACGGCTACTACCTGATGATGACCCCGCTGTGGCTGGCGGCGGCGGTCACCGCGCCCCTCACGGACTTCGGCCGCGCCTGGCAGCCGCGCCCCGCGTGGCTGACCGGCCCGCGCCGCCGCCCGGTGCTGGCCGGGACGATGGTGCTGCTGGTGCTGCCCGCGCTGGTGAGCGCGACCCTGGCGGTGACCGGCCGGCCGCCGCTGCGCATGGACATCACGGCGGCGCGGCGCGCCTCGGCACACGCGGTGGGCGCGCTGACCCTGCGGGTGACCAACACCGGCGGCACCCCGCTCACCCCGCACTACATGCTCACCACGGGCCAGGGCATGAGCCGGTACTGGTCCCTGCGGCGCGGCCCGGCGACGATCCCCGCGCACGCCACGGCGACCGTGGAGCTGCGGGCGCCCTCCGGCGGCTACCCGGTGCACGTGGGGATCCACACCTACCTGCGGCTGCGCGCCTTCACGGGCGGCCCGCAGACGCTCTCCACCCGGGACGTGCGGCCGGCCGACCTGGGCCTGCGCGGCTGAGCCGGCGTCACCGGCGACCGGGCCCCCGCCGGCCCGGTCGCCGGCATGTCCGCCCACGGCGCGCCCGACGCCTCCCGGACCTCGGCGGACAGCCGCACCAACCGGAGGAAAACGGGCACTCCCGGTCCGGGGAGGCACAGGTCACAACCACGGCGAGGGAAACGTCACAAGCCCCGCTCTGCTCCCGGTCGAGTGCCCTGCCCTAGCATCCGAGCCATGACGGTCCTGCCTGACGACGGGCTCCCACTGGCCGCCGAGTTCCCTGACGCGACACACGAGCAGTGGCAACGCCTGGTCGAGGGTGTGCTGCGCAAGTCGGGCCGGGAAGTCTCGGGAGCGGCAGCTGAGGACGCCCTGTCCACGACGCTCGAGGACGGGCTGCGCACCCGGCCCCTGTACACCGCGCGCGACGCCGCGCCCGACCCCGGCCTGCCCGGCTTCGCCCCGTACGTGCGCGGCGGCCGCCCCGAGGGCGCCACCGCGGGCGGCTGGGACGTCCGGCAGCGGCACGCGGCGCTCGCCGACGGCGCCGTGCTGGCGGACCTGGAGAACGGCGTCACCTCGCTGTGGCTGGTGCTGGGCGAGGGCGGCATCCCGGTCGCCGACCTCGGCCGGGCACTCGACGGCGTCCACCTCGACCTGGCGCCGGTCGTCCTGGAGGCGGGCCGCGAGACGGAGGCCGCCGCCGAGGCGCTGCTGCGCCGGTACGAGGAGACGGGCGCCGACCCCAAGGCGGTGCGCGGCAACCTGGGCGCCGACCCGCTCGGCCACGAGGCCCGCACCGGCACCCCGCTGGACTTCGCGCCGTTCGCCGCGCTGGCCGCGCGCTGCGCCGGGACCCACCCGGGCCTGCGCACGCTGACGGTCGACGCGCTGCCGTACCACGAGGCGGGCGGCTCGGCCGCGCAGGAGCTGGGCGCCTCCCTGGCCACCGGCGTGGCCTACCTGCGGGAGCTGACGGAGGCGGGGCTCGGCGTCGAAGCGGCCGCCGCCCAGCTGGAGTTCCGGTACGCGGCCACCGCCGACCAGTTCCTGACCATCGCCAAGCTGCGCGCGGCGCGCCGGCTGTGGGCGCGGGTCGCCGAGGTGTGCGGGGCGCCGGAGGCCGGCGCGCAGGCGCAGCACGTGGTGACCTCGCCGGTGATGATGACCCGCCGCGACCCGTGGGTGAACATGCTCCGCACGACGGTCGCGACGCTGGCCGCCGGGGTCGGCGGCGCGGACTCCGTGACCGTGCTGCCGTTCGACCACGCCCTCGGCCTGCCGGACGCGTTCGCCCGCCGCATCGCGCGCAACACCTCCACGATCCTCGTCGAGGAGTCCCACCTGGCCCGGGTCATCGACCCGGCGGGCGGCTCCTGGTACGTGGAGCGGCTCACCGACGAACTCGCCGAGGCCGCCTGGTCGTTCTTCCGGACCATCGAGCGGGACGGCGGCCTGGCGGCCGTGCTGCGCTCGGGCCGGCTGCGCACGGACCTGGCGACGACGTGGGCGGAGCGCTCCAAGCGGCTCGCCAAACGGCGCGAACCCATCACCGGCGTCAGCGAGTTCCCGCTGCTGTCGGAGAAGCCGGTGGAGCGCACGCCCGCGCCCGAGCCGCCCTCCGGCGGGCTGCCGCGGGTGCGCCGCGACGAGGCGTACGAGGAGCTGCGCGCCCGCTCCGACGCCCACCTGGCGGCGACCGGCGCGCGCCCCCGGATCTTCCTCGCCACGCTCGGCTCGCCCGCCGCGTACACGGCCCGCTCGACGTTCGCCGCCAACCTCTTCCAGGCGGGCGGCATCGAGCCGGTCACCGGGGGCCGCTTCGAGGACAGCGGGGCCACCGAGGCCGTGCTGTGCTCCAGCGACGCCGTGTACGCCGAACAGGCCGAGCGGACCGCCGAGTCGCTGCGCGCGGCCGGGGCCCGGCACGTCGTCCTGGCGGGGCGTCCGGCCGACTACTCCGGCATCGACTCGTACGTCTTCGCGGGCTGCGACGCCATAGACGTGCTCTCCGCGACCCTCGACCGCATGGGAGTGTCCTGATGGGAATCCCCGACTTCTCCGGCATCGAGCTGGGGACGCCGGCCGTCGACGGCGGCGCCGAGGAGTGGCGTGCCGCCGTCGAGCGGGCGACCGGCGCCGAAGAGCCGCTGTGGGAGACCCCGGAGGGCATCGGGGTCAAGGCGCTGTACACCGGCCGTGACCTGGAGGGCCTGGACTTCCTCGGCACCTACCCGGGCGTCGCGCCGTACCTGCGCGGCCCGTACCCGACGATGTACGTCAACCAGCCCTGGACGATCCGCCAGTACGCGGGCTTCTCCACCGCCGAGGAGTCCAACGCCTTCTACCGGCGCAACCTGGCGGCGGGCCAGAAGGGCCTGTCGGTCGCCTTCGACCTGCCCACGCACCGGGGCTACGACAGCGACCACCCGCGGGTGACCGGCGACGTCGGCATGGCGGGCGTGGCCATCGACTCGATTCTCGACATGCGGCAGCTGTTCGACGGGATCCCGCTGGACAGGATGACCGTGTCGATGACGATGAACGGCGCCGTGCTGCCGGTGCTGGCGCTGTACATCGTGGCGGCGGAGGAGCAGGGCGTACCGCCCGAGAAGCTGGCCGGGACCATTCAGAACGACATTCTGAAGGAGTTCATGGTCCGCAACACCTACATCTACCCGCCGAAGCCGTCGATGCGGATCATCTCCGACATCTTCGCGTACACCTCGCAGCGGATGCCGCGCTACAACTCCATCTCCATCTCGGGCTACCACATCCAGGAGGCCGGTGCGACGGCCGACCTGGAGCTGGCGTACACCCTCGCCGACGGCGTGGAGTACATCCGGGCGGGACGCGAGGCCGGCCTGGACGTCGACGCGTTCGCGCCCCGGCTGTCGTTCTTCTGGGCGATCGGCATGAACTTCTTCATGGAGGTCGCCAAGCTGCGCGCGGCCCGGCTGCTGTGGGCCAAGCTGGTCTCCCAGTTCGACCCGAAGAACACCAAGTCGCTGTCGCTGCGCACCCATTCGCAGACCTCGGGCTGGTCGCTGACCGCGCAGGACGTGTTCAACAACGTCACGCGGACCTGCGTGGAGGCGATGGCGGCGACCCAGGGCCACACCCAGTCGCTGCACACCAACGCCCTCGACGAGGCCCTCGCCCTGCCGACGGACTTCTCGGCGCGCATCGCCCGCAACACCCAGCTGCTCATCCAGCAGGAGTCGGGCACCACCCGGGTCATCGACCCGTGGGGCGGCAGCGCGTACGTGGAGCGGCTGACGTACGACCTCGCCCGCAAGGCCTGGGCGCACATCCAGGAGGTCGAGCAGGCGGGCGGCATGGCCAAGGCGATCGACGCCGGCATCCCCAAGCTGCGCATCGAGGAGGCGGCGGCCCGCACCCAGGCCCGCATCGACTCCGGCCGCCAGCCGGTGATCGGCGTGAACAAGTACCGCGTCGACAGCGACGAGCAGATCGAGGTGCTGAAGGTCGACAACTCCTCCGTGCGCGCCCAGCAGATCGAGAAGCTGCGGCGGCTGCGGGCGGAGCGCGACGAGACCGCCTGCCGGGACGCCCTGGACGCGCTGACCCGGGCGGCCGACGGCGACGGCAACCTGCTGGAGCTGGCCGTGCGGGCGGCCCGCGCCAAGGCGACCGTCGGGGAGATCTCCGACGCCCTGGAGAAGGTGTACGGCCGGCACGCGAGCCAGATCCGTACGATCTCCGGCGTGTACCGCAACGAAGCAGGCCAGTCCCCGTCCGTGGACCGCACCCGCGCCCTGGTGGAGCGGTTCGAGGAGGCCGAGGGGCGCCGGCCGCGCATCCTGGTCGCCAAGATGGGCCAGGACGGCCACGACCGCGGCCAGAAGGTGATCGCGACCGCGTTCGCCGACCTCGGCTTCGACGTCGACGTCGGCCCGCTGTTCCAGACGCCGGAGGAGGTCGCCCGCCAGGCGGTCGAGGCGGACGTGCACGTGGTCGGCGTGTCCTCGCTGGCCGCCGGTCACCTGACGCTCGTCCCGGCGCTGAAGGAGAAGCTGGCGGAGGAGGGCCGGGAGGACATCATGATCGTGGTCGGCGGGGTGATCCCGCCGCAGGACGTGCCGACGCTGCTGGAGATGGGCGCGGCCGAGGTGTTCCTGCCCGGGACGGTGATCCCGGACGCCGCCGGCGGCCTGGTGCGGCGGCTGGCGGCCGACCTCGGCCACGACCTGTAGCGCCGATGGCACCGATCGATCTCGACACGTATGTGAAGGGTGTGCTCGACGGGAAGCGGGCCCTGGTGGCCCGCGCCATCACCCTCGTCGAGTCCACCCGTCCGCAGCACCGGGCGCTGGCGCAGGAGTTGCTCACCGAGCTGCTCCCGCACAGCGGCCGGGCGCGGCGGATCGGCGTGAGCGGGGTGCCGGGTGTCGGCAAGTCGACGTTCATCGACGCGTTCGGCACCCTGCTGACCTCGCTGGGCCACCGGGTCGCCGTCCTGGCCGTGGACCCCTCCTCCACCCGCACCGGCGGTTCGATCCTCGGCGACAAGACGCGGATGGAACGGCTCGCGGTCGATCCGGACGCCTTCGTCCGGCCCTCCCCCAGCGCGGGCACGCTGGGCGGGGTCGCCAAGGCGACCAGGGAGTCGATCGTGGTCATGGAGGCGGCGGGCTACGACGTGGTCCTCGTGGAGACCGTCGGCGTCGGCCAGTCCGAGACCGCGGTCGCGAACATGGTCGACTCCTTCCTCCTGCTCACCCTGGCCCGCACCGGCGACCAGCTCCAGGGCATCAAGAAGGGCGTCCTGGAGCTGGCCGACGTGATCGCCGTGAACAAGGCCGACGGCCCCCACGAGCGGGACGCGCGGGCGGCGGCCCGGGAACTGGCGGGCGCGCTGCGGCTCATGCACGGCAAGGACGCGTTCTGGACCCCGCCGGTCCTGCACTGCAGCGCCCGGGAGTCGACCGGGCTGGAGACGGTCTGGGAGCGGCTGGAGCAGCACCGCACGCTCCTGGACTCCACCGGCCGGCTCACCGCCAAGCGGCGGGAGCAGCAGGTCGACTGGACGTGGTCGATGGTCCGCGACGAGCTGCTGGGGCGGCTGCACGCGAGCCCCGGGGTGCGCGAGGCCGCTCCCGGCCTGGAACAGCGGGTCAGGGAGGGCACGTTGACGGCGACGCTGGCCGCGGAGGGCATCCTGCGGGCGTTCGGGTCGGGGCGGCGGGAGTCCTGACGCACCGCCCCGGTGCACCGGGGCGGCCCGGCGTCATGCCCCGCACGGGCCGGGCCGGGCGCCCGGTCCGGCGTCCGCGTCGCGGGTGAGCTGGAGCAGGCGGAGCGCCAGCTGGGTCTCCAGGGCCCTGGCCGGCGTGTTCCAGTCCGGCCCGAGCAGCTGCGCGACGCGGTCCAGGCGCTGGACGACCGTGTTGACGTGGACGTGCAGGGCCTCCTTGGCGCGGGAGAGGCTGGTTCCCTGCTCGTAGTAGGCGCGCAGGGTGCGCAGCAGTTCGGTGCCGCGCTCGGCGTCGTAGGCGAGGACGGGGCCGAGGACCCGCTCGACGTACGGGGCGACGTCGGCGCGGTTGCCGAGGAGAACGCCGAGGAAGCCCAGGTCGGCGATGTCGGCGCCGTCGCCCGTGCGGTCGAGCGCGTGCAGCGCCCGCAGGCAGCGCAGGGCCTCGGCGTGGATCGCCGGGAGGCGGTCCGGTCCGTGCCCGGGGCCGGCGGCGCCCACCGTCACGGGGGATCCGAGCACGCGGGTGAGGTCCGCGGCCAGGGTGGCGGCCAGCGTGCCGGGCCGGTCGCAGGGCACCAGCAGCACGGCGTGGCCCTGCCGGGTTCCGGCCAGGCCGTCGAGGAAGCGGGCCCTGCGGGCGGTCTCGGCCGTCAGCCGGGAGCGCAGGGACGGGTCGCAGTCGAGGACGGCGACGGCGTGCGGCCGGTTCAGGTCGACGCCGAGGCGGCGGGCGCGCAGGGTCAGGCTGCCGCTGTCCCAGCGTGCCGCCGGCGACGGGCCGGCGAGCAGGTCGTCGAGGAGTTCGCCGCGCACCCGGTCCTCGGTCTCGGCCACGGACCGGCGCATCAGCAGCAGGAGCGCGGTGACCAGCGCCGCCCGCTCGAACAGGCGGCGGTCCGCCTCGGACAGGTCCGTGCGCCGGGTCAGGGTGATGCTGCCGAGCGGCTCGGTCCCGGCCAGCACCGCGCAGGTCCACTGGGAGTCCGCGAGCACCGCGCGGCCGTCGGCGCGGGAGGCGGCCAGGGCCTCGGCGCGGGGCGTGACCGGGTCGGTGTCGGCCCGGGCCAGTTCGCTGCCGTCGGTGTCGTGGACGGCCAGCCCGCCGCCGAGCAGGGTCGCGATCTCCGCCGCCACGTCGTCGATGCCGGCGCCGCGCAGCACGAGCTTGGTGAGGCGGTCGTGTGCGTCGGAGGCGCGGCGCAGCGCCTCGCTGTGGGCGCGGGCCGTCTCGTTGGCCGCCTCCACACGGGCGAGGGCGGTGCGCTGGCCCTCCAGCAGGCGGGCGGTGTCGATCGCGACGGCGGCGTGGTCGGCGAGCGAGCCGAGGAGGGCGATGGCGTCGGGGGTGAACTCGCGCGGGGTGCGGTCGGCCGCGAACAGCACGCCGATGATCTCCTCGCCCACGCGCAGCGGGACGCCCAGGATGCCGCGCAGCCCCTCCTCGGCCACCCCGTCGTCGATGGCGCCCGTGTGGTGGAAGCGCGCGTCGGTGCGGTAGTCGCGGCTGGCGTAGGGCCGGGCGGTCTGCGCGACCAGGCCGCCCAGCCCCTCCCCCAGGCCCAGGCGCAGCTGCTGGAAGGCCGCGGAGACGGACCCGTCGGTGACCCTCATGAACGTGTCGCGGGCGGCCGGGTCGTTCAGGGTCAGGTAGGCGACGTCGGCGCCGAGCAGGGTCCTGGCCCGGCGGACGATGGCGCGCAGCACCGCGTCGAGGTCCCGCAGCCCGGCCAGGTCGCCCGCGGTGTCGTACAGCGCGACGAGTTCCGCCTCGCGGCGGCGGTACTGGTCGAGCACGCGCCGCACGGTGAGGGCGGCCCCGGTGGCCGCCTCGGTCCACGTGAGGTCCGCGGGGTCCGCCCCGGCGGCGCGCAGGCGGGCCGGCTGGGCCGCGAGTTCCTGGGCGGGCGCGTCGGCGGCCAGGAGGTCCAGCAGCCGGCGCACGGCCACCGCGGCGGGCCCCGGGGTGTCGGCGGGGGCGGGGCGGCCGGCGGCCATGGCGCCTCCTCCTTGGCGTGGTCCGGTGACGGGAGCGGGTGCGACCCGGCCCGCCGGCGTCCTGCTGTCGCCGGGGCGGACCGGGTGGCTCGCGTGGGACGTGAGGCTACGCCGGGTCGCCCGCGGTGACGGCGGGCGCCGGGTCCGCGGTGTCCTCGGTCTCGGCGCGGGTCAGGTCGCGGCCCCGGGTCTCCCGGGTGACGGCGACGGTGAGGGTGGTGACCACGGCCGCCGCGCACAGGTAGACGCTGACGGGGGTGGCGGAGCCGTAGTTCTTGAGCAGGTCGACGGCGATGATCGGGGCGAGGGCGCCGGCGACGATGGAGGCGAGCTGGGCTCCCATGGAGGCGCCGGAGTAGCGGACCCGGGTGTCGAACATCTCGGAGATGAAGGCGGCCTGCGGCCCGTACATGGCGCCGTGCAGCAGCAGTCCGGCGATGACCGCGAGGGTGATCTCGGCGGACGACTTCGAGTCGACGATGCCGAAGAAGGCGAACGCCCAGGCGGCCATGCCCACCGAGCCGATCAGGGTCACCGGCCGGCGGCCGATGCGGTCGGACAGGGCGCCCCACAGCGGGATGGTGACGAAGTGGACGGCGGAGCCGATCAGGACCGCGTTCAGCGCCGTGCTCTTCGGCAGTCCCAGGTGGACGGTGACGTACACCAGGATGAAGGAGGTGAGGATGTAGTACGAGATGTTCTCGCCGAACCGGGTGCCGATGGCCGACAGGACCTCGCGCCGGCTGCGGCGGAACACCTGGACGACGGGGGCGGTCTCCTTGGCGCCCTCGGCGGCCTCGGCCTCGGCCTTGGCCTGCGCGGCCAGGAACACCGGGGACTCGGTGACGGAGATCCGGATCCACAGCCCGATCATCACCAGGACACCGGAGAGCAGGAAGGGCACGCGCCAGCCCCAGGACAGGAAGGCGGCGTCGGACTGGACGGCGGCGAGCAGCGCCAGCACGCCGGTGGCCAGAAGGTTTCCGCCCGGGGCGCCGGCCTGCGGCCAGGACGCCCAGAAGCCGCGGTGCTCGGCCCCGCCGTGCTCGGAGACGATGAGCACGGCCCCGCCCCATTCGCCGCCGAGCGCGAAGCCCTGGACCAGGCGCAGCACGGTCAGCAGGATCGGCGCCCCGACGCCGATGCTCCCGTAGGTGGGCAGCAGGCCCATGGCGAAGGTGGCGCCGCCCATCATGAGCAGGCTGACGACGAGCAGCCTCTTGCGGCCGATCTTGTCGCCGAAGTGGCCGAAGACGACACCGCCCAGCGGCCGGGCCACGAACCCGATGGCGTACGTGATGAAGGCGATCAGCGTGCCCACCAGCGGGTCGGCGGTGGGGAAGAACTGGGTGTTGAACACCAGGGCGGCGGCCGAGCCGTAGAGGAAGAAGTCGTACCACTCGATGGTGGTGCCGATCAGGCTCGCGGCCACGATGCGGGCGATGCCGCCTCTCGGCGTGGTGGTGTCGGACATGGGTTCACCGGGTTTCGAACGGAGTACGGGGGACGGGGGTGGAACGGGACGGCGCGGCCGGGGGTCAGCCGGCGGTCCAGCCGCCGTCGAGCGGCAGGGACGCTCCGGTGAGGTAGCCGGAGTGCGGACCGCACAGCCAGAGCACGGCGGCGGCCACCTCCTCGGACTCCAGAAGCCGCTTGACCGGCGAGCGGGCCAGCAGGACGTCGGCGAGCACGTCGTCCTCGCCGATGCCGTGCGCGGCGGCCTGGTCCCGGATCTGGCCCTCGACGAGCGGGGTGCGGACGTATCCGGGATTGACGCAGTTGCTGGTGACACCGTGGGGGGCGCCCTCGATCGCGGCGACCTTGCTCAGCCCCTCCAGGGCGTGCTTGGCGGCGACGTAGGCCGACTTGTAGGCGCTGGCCCGCAGGCCGTGGACGCTGGAGACGTTGACGATCCGGCCCCAGTCGCGCGCGTACATGTGCGGCAGGGCCCGGCGCATCAGCAGGAACGGCGCCGTGACCATGACCTTCTGGATCAGCTCGAAGCGCTCCGGCGGGAACTCGGGGATCGGGGCCACGTGCTGCAGTCCGGCGTTGTTGACCAGGATGTCGGTCCCGGCCGGGAGGAGGTCGACGGCGCCCGGGTCCGCGAGGTCGACGACGTGCGCCTCGCCGCCGGTGACCTCCGCGACGGCCTTGGCGGCGTCGGCGTCCCGGTCGACCACGTGCACGAACGCCCCGGCCTGCGCCAGGGCGAACGCGCAGGCCCGGCCGATGCCGCTGCCGCCGCCGGTCACCAGCGCCGTACGACCGCTCAGGTCGACGGCGGTGGTGGGCGGCGGCAGGGAGGCCGGGGCGGGAAATGTGTTCGTCATGGCCGGAAACAGTAGGGAGCACGCCGGACTCCTCCCATGTGGACGACCACCACAAAGCGACGTCGGGTAGTGGCTTCCACCGCTATAGGGGACCGCTCGGGGAGAAGCGGGGAGAAGGGGACCGACGTGGCCGGGAAGGGGCTTGCCTCCCCGGGCTCCGGGGACATCGGCCTGGTGGCGGGCGCGGCCATGGATGGCCCCTACACAGCGCCCCTGTGAACCCTGGGGGCCCCACCCATGCCGTCGGTGGCATGGACACGCAGATGATGCACGCCCCCGTGTTCCCCACCTCAGGAGGCAGCCGACATGGGCCAGCCCTACCCTCCACACCGTTCCACCGAGGTAAGTCGCCTCGTCCGGGGCGTCCGCCGCTGGGTCACCGCCGCGGCGGGCGCCCTGGCGCTGACCGCCGGCCTGGTCGCCGCCGGACCGCAGGCGTCCGCCGCGGGCCTGACCCAGGTCACCGGGTTCGGCACGAACCCCGGCAACCTCTCCATGTACGAGTACGCGCCCGCCGGCCTGTCCGCGGGCAGGCCCCTGGTGATCGCCCTGCACGGCTGCACGCAGAGCGCGAGCGACTACTACGACCACTCCGGCTGGCCGAAGTTCGCCGACCTCTACGGCTTCGCGCTGGTCTTCCCGCAGACGAGCAGCGCGAACAACGGCAACTCCTGCTTCAACTGGTTCCAGCCGGGTGACACCACGCGCGGCCAGGGCGAGGCCCTGTCGATCAAGCAGATGGTCGACAAGGCCGTCGCGCAGTACGGCAGCGACACCGGCCGGGTCTACATCACCGGCCTGTCGGCGGGCGCCGGCATGACCGCGAACATGCTCGCCGCCTACCCCGACGTCTTCGCGGGCGGCTCCATCGACTCCGGCCTGCCCGCGTACTGCGCGAACGACACCGCCTCGGCCTACACGTGCATGTACAGCCCGCCGGACAGGACCCCGGCCCAGTGGGGCGACCTGGTGCGCTCCGCCGCCCCCGCCGGAACCACCTCGTGGCCGCGCGTGGCGATCTGGCAGGGCACCTCCGACACCACCGTGGCACCCGCCAACGCCACCGAGCTGCGCGACCAGTGGACGAACGTGTGGGGCATCGGCCAGACCCCCTCCCGCACGGAGAGCCTGACCGGCGGCACCACCCTGAGCGTCTACGACGACGGTTCCGGGCGGCCCGCGGTCGAGGTCTACTCGATCTCCGGCATGGCCCACGGGCTCGCGGTCGACCCCGGCAGCGGCACCGAGCAGTGCGGCAGCACCGGCACCTACTACCTCGACACCATCTGCTCCAGCTACCACACCGCCCGGTTCTGGGGACTCGACGGCGGCGGTACGGGCACCGGCGCGCTGCCGGCCCCCACGGGGCTGACCGTCACCGGGACCACCGACACCACCGCCTCCCTGACCTGGAACGCGGTCGACGGCGCGGCCTCCTACCAGGTCTTCCGGGGCGGCACGAAGGTCGGCACCACCGCGTCGGCCGGCTACACCGACACCGGCCTGGCCACCGGGACGGCGTACCGGTACACCGTGGCCGCCGTCGACTCCTCGGGTACCGCGGGCGCCGCCTCGGCCGCGGTGACGGCGACCACCACCGGCTTCACCCCCACCTGCGACACGGCGAGCAACTACGACCACACGGTCGCCGGGCGCGCCCACCAGAGCGGCGGCTACACCTACGCCCAGGGATCGCAGCAGGCCATGGGGCTGTGGAACACCTTCACCACGCACACCCTCGAGCAGACCTCGCCCGGCTACTACGTGATCGCCGACTCGGGCTGCACCGGCTGACCGCCTCGCCGTCGCAGCCCCTCCGGGGAGGTGGTCACCACCATCTCCCCGGAGGTTGATGTGTGGGCGGCACCCATGGTCGCGCCTGTTCCGCCTGCCTAGGCTCGCTGCCCGTCCGTAGTACTGGCACCGGCTCTGACCAGCAACGTCATCCCGGCTGCCCGAGGGAAGGGACCGTATGGGTCTGGACAAGACAGTCGCGAGCGCGGCGGAGGCGGTGGCCGACATCCCCGAGGGGGCCTCGCTCGCGGTCGGCGGCTTCGGGCTGTGCGGCATACCGGGCACGCTGATCGACGCCCTCCGGCAGCGCGGGGTGGACGGCCTGAGGATCGTCTCGAACAACTGCGGCGTCGACGACTGGGGCCTCGGGCTGCTGCTCGCCGCCGGGCAGATCTCCCGCATGACGAGCTCGTACGTCGGGGAGAACAAGGAGTTCGCCCGCCGGTACCTGAGCGGGGAGCTGGAGGTCGAGCTCGTGCCGCAGGGGACCCTGGCCGAGCGGCTGCGGGCCGGGGGCGCCGGCATCCCCGCCTTCTACACCCCGGCGGGCACCGGCACCCAGGTCGGCGAGGGCGGACTGCCCTGGCGCCACGCGGCCGACGGTTCGGTCGCCGTGGCCTCGCCCGCCAAGGAGACCCGGGAGTTCGACGGACGCCCTTACCTGCTCGAACACGGCATCACGACCGACTTCGCGCTGGTCCGCGCGACCATCGGCGACCGGCACGGGAACCTCGTCTTCCGCTCCTCCGCCCGCAACTTCAACCCGCTGGCCGCCATGGCGGGCCGGATCACCGTCGCCGAGGTGGACCACCTCGTCGAACCCGGCGAGCTGGACCCCGACGAGGTCCACCTGCCCGGCGTCTTCGTGCAGCGCGTGGTGCGCGTGACCCCCGGCGACCCCGCGGCCGAGCGGCGCATCGAGCGCCGTACCGTTCGACAGGAAGGCGGCGCCCGACATGCCGTACACCCGTGAGCAGATGGCGGCCCGGGCCGCCCGCGAACTCGCCGACGGCAGCTACGTCAACCTGGGCATCGGTCTGCCCACCCTGATCCCCAACCACCTGCCGCCCGGCGTCGAGGTGGTCCTGCAGTCCGAGAACGGCATCCTGGGCGTGGGCCCCTACCCGACCGAGGACGAGCTCGACGCCGACCTCGTCAACGCCGGCAAGGAGACCGTCACCACGCTGCCCGGCGCCGCGTTCTTCGACTCCGCCCTGTCCTTCGGGATGATCCGCGGCGGCCACATCGACACCGCCGTGCTGGGCGCCATGCAGGTCTCCTCCGCCGGCGACCTCGCCAACTGGATGATCCCCGGCAAGATGGTCAAGGGCATGGGCGGCGCCATGGACCTCGTGCACGGCGCCGGCCGGGTCGTCGTCCTCATGGAGCACACCGCCAAGGACGGCAGCCCCAAACTGGTGTCCTCGTGCACCCTGCCGCTCACCGGCCGGGCCGTCGTCCAGCGGGTGATCACCGACCTCGCGGTCGTCGACGTCACCGCGGACGGCTTCGTCCTGGCCGAGACCGCCCCGGGGGTCACCGTCGAGGAGATCCGGGCCGCCACGGCGGCGGACCTGACGGTACCGGCCCACCTCGGCGCCCCGACGGCGCCCTGAGCGATCCCGGCGGGCCGCGCGCACCGGCGCACCCCCGGGGATGTCGGAAACCCCCCGTGTCACACCGGGCCGGGCGGCCGCTCGCCGTCGGTGCCGAGGCCGCGGACGATGGCCAGCTGGGCGAGGCCCGAGACGGTGAGGACGGGCTCCAGCAGCGGCGTGGCGATGATCTCCAGCCGGTCGGCGTGGGCGAACAGCACGCTCAGACCGGCGCTGTCGAGGTACTCCACGGCCGTCAGGTCGAGGAGGAGGGGGCCCGAACCACCGTCGAGGGCGTCGGCCAGGGAGCCGGCGTTGCTCATGTCGATCTCGCCGCCGACCGTGAGCCGGGCGGTGCCGTCCGGGCGCCGGCCTGGGGTGAGGGTGAGCGGGGTGGTCATCGGGCGATCCTCATCTGCATGTCGACGGTGGTTCCGGTGGGGCCGGGAGTGATGGTGACCTGCTGCATCATGGCCCGCATGAGGGCCACGCCCCGGCCGCGGTGGGTGTTGAGCTCCGGCTGGGGGGTCTTCCACCGGCCGCTGTCGGCGATCGTCAGGCGCAGGCTGTTCACGAGGGCCTCGGCGCGCAGCCGCACGCCGCCGCCCGGGGCGTACCGGTGGCCGTGCTCGATCGCGTTGGCGCACGCCTCCCCGGCGGCGACGAGGATGTTCTGCACGGTGTCCGGCGGCAGATCGCACTGGGCGAGCCAGCCGCGCAGCGCCTTGCGGACCGCCGCGAGCTGGGCGGACTCGGCCGGGAAGGACATCTCCAGCGGCGCCGGGTGGCGGTAGAGCAGCAGCGCCACGTCGTCGTCGTAGCCGCCGGCCGGGGCGAGCCGCGTCATCACCTGGGTGGCGAGGTCGTCGACGGGCGCGTCGCGGCCCTCCTGCACGGCGTTGCCGGCCTCGTCGATCCCGGCGCTGAGCGGGCGCCGGCGGCGTTCGACGAGCCCGTCGGTGTACAGCAGCAGCGTCGACCGCGCGGGCAGGACGCACGCGGCCTGCGGGCGCTCCCTGCCGGGCCGTACCGCCAGCGGGAGCGAGCGCCCCTCGTCCAGCAGCCGGGTGGTGCCGTCGGGATGCGCGAGGATGCCCGGCGGGTGCCCGGCGCTGGAGTAGGTCAGCTCGCCGGTGCCGGGGTCGAGGACACCGCAGAACACGGTGGTGCACAGCGCGCCGGGGACGCTCGCGGCGAACTGGTCGAGTGCCGTCAGCGTCCGGGCCGGGCCGGGGTCCTGCAGCATCAGCGCGCGGCAGGCGCTGCGCAGTTGCCCCATGACGCTGGCCGCCTCCAGGCCCCGTCCGACGCAGTCGCCCACGACGATGCCGATCCGCCCGTCCGGCAGGGCGACGGTGTCGTACCAGTCGCCCCCCACCTCCAGCGGGCGGGTGGCGGGCTCGTAACGCACGGCGAAGCCCTCGGGGAGGCGGGCCGGGCCCAGGATGGCGCGCTGCAGCGCGATGGCGGTCTCCCGCTGCTGGTCGATCTGGTGCGCCCGGACCAGGCCCTGCGCGAGGTGCCCGGCGAGCAGCGAGAGCAGGAACTGGTCCTCGGAGGTGAACGGCCGGTTCTCGCCCAGGTCGATCCACACGGCCAGCGGGCCGTCGGGGTGTTCCAGCAGGACACCGGCGCCGCTGTCCTCGGCGACCGGGGTGAGCGGTGCCCGGTCGCGCAGTCCGGTGATCGCCTCCCGGCGCCGCGCGGGCAGGTCCTCCCACCGCAGGTCCGGTGCCGTGGTGGTGAGGGCGGGCACGTCACCGCGGGTGAAGAGGGCGGCCACCACGTTCCGCGCCCGCCACAGGGTGCTCAGCTCGGCCAGGGCACCGGACAGCGCCTCGGGCAGGCTGGCGGCCCGGGACAGGGACGTGTGCAGCGCGGCGAGCGCCGTCTCGCGCTGGACGGCGTAGTGCTCGGCGGTGACGTCGCGGAAGGTGCCGACGGTCACCTCGCGTCCGGTGTCGGGGTCCTGGGCCTTGTTGTAGGTGACGGCCACCCACAGGCGATGGCCGTCGCGGTGGGTGACCGGGATGGTGTACGAGCCCTGCCCCCGCACCAGCAGGTCGGCGAAGGCGTCACCGACCCGGCGGTGCGCCTCGGGGTCGGTGGCGGCGTCCGGCCACCAGGGCTGGACCGGCGCGTACGGCAGGTCCTCGGGGCCGTAGCCGAGGATGTCGGTGAAGGCCGCGTTGATCTCCAGGACGGCCCCGGACTCGTCGCAGACGAAGAACGCCTCCTGGAGGGAGTCGATGAGCGCGGTCCGCCAGCGTGCGTGATGGCTGCGCAGCCGGGCCAGTTCGACGTTCGCGCGCACGCGGGCCAGCAGTTCCGCGGCGGCGAAGGGCTTGACCAGGTAGTCGTCGGCGCCGGCCCGCAGGCCCTCGATCGAGTCCTCCTGCCCGGCCCGCGCCGACAGCAGCAGCACGGGCACCGAGGCCGTACGGGGGTCACCGCGCAGCCGGGCCACCAGCTCCAGTCCGTCGAGGCGGGGCATCATCACGTCGCTGACGACGAGGTCCGGGGTGTCGCGGCGGACGGAGTGGAGGGCTTCGACACCGTCGTTCACGGTCGTGACGTCGTATCCCGCCCCGGCCAGCATGCGCGTGAGGTACTCGCGCATGTCGGCGTTGTCGTCGGCCACCAGCACCCGGGCGCCGGCGGCCGCTCCCGCGCCGGACGCGCCGCCGCCCGCCCCGGTCCGCACCGCCGTGTCGTCGGCGGTGGTGCCGGTGTCACCGGCCGGCAGCCAGCGCAGGGCCTCCTGGACGTAGGGGTCGGCGCCGGCGTGAGCCGCGGTGCGGCCCGCCTCGGGCGCCACGGCCTCGGCAGGCAGGTGACCGGCCCCGAACGGCAACCGGATGGTGAAGGTGGTGCCTTCGCCCTCGGTGCTCTCGGCGGTGATCGCGCCGCCGTGCAGCGCGACGAGTTCCTGCACCAGGGCCAGCCCGATGCCGCTGCCTTCGTTGGAGCGGGCGCGGCCGTTCTCGATGCGGTGGAACCGCTCGAACAGCCGGGGCATCTCCGCCGCCGGCACACCGGTCCCGGTGTCGGCGACGGTGACCACCGCGTGCGTGCCCGCCCGGTGGACGCCGACGCGGACCGCACCGTCGAAGGTGAACTTCAGCGCGTTGGACAGCAGGTTGAGGACGACCTTCTCCCACATGCCGCGGTCGACGTACACCGGCTCGTCCAGGGGCGGGCAGTCCACCTCGAAGGCGAGTCCGGCCCGCTCCACGGCCGAGCGGAAGACGCTGGCCAGCTCCGCGGTGACCCCGGCCAGGTCGACCGGCTCGTAGCGGGCCTGCACGCGGCCGGCCTCGATGCGGGAGAAGTCCAGCAGCGTGTTGACCAGCTTGCCCAGGCGCAGCACGTTGCGGTGGATGAGGTCGAGTTCCCGCCGCACCGGCTCCCGTCCGTCGGGGAACCGGGTGCGCAGTTCCTCGACGGGCCCCATGATCAGGGTCAGCGGGGTCCGGAACTCGTGGCTGATGTTGGAGAAGAAGGTGGTCTTGGCCCGGTCCAGTTCGGCCAGTTCCTCGGCCCGCCGCTGCTGCGCCTGGTAGCTCCGGGCCCTGCCGATGCCGGAGGCGATGTGCCCCGCCGCCAGCTCGACGAACCCCCGGTAGCCGCCGTCCAGCACGCGGTAGCGGTTGAGCGCGGCCACCAGGAAGCCGTAGGGGGCGCTCCCCTGCTGCGGCAGCGGGACCACGAGGGCCTGCACGGGCGGTTCGGGCCAGTCGCCGGCGGGCAGGCCGGCGAAGACACCGCCGGCCAGCGGGACCAGGGCCGTCTCACCGCGGGCCAGAGCGGCGGCGGGCCACACGGCGCCGGGGTCGTCGACGGCGAGCACGGCCGGTGCGGCCGGATGGTCCGCGGTGATGCCGGTCGCACCGGCCAGCCGGGCGGTGTCGCCGTCGAACAGGTAGGTCAGGGTGAAGGGCAGGTCCCGCCGGTTGCCGGCCAGCTGCCGGTCGGTGAAGGCCAGCACCTCCCGCTCGGTACGGATCACGCTCGGGTCCGAACCCAGGTCCCGCAGCGTGGCCATCCGCCGGTCGCCGATCACCCGCTCGGTGTCCTCGCTGACCACGCACAGGATGCCCACCACGTCACCGGCGTCGTCGCGCAGCGGGCTGTAGGAGAAGGTGTGGTAGGTCTCCTCCCGGTAGCCGGCCCGCTCCAGGAACAGCAGCAGCCCCTCGTCCCAGGTGGCCTCGCCCGTACCGAGCACGGTCTCTATGCGGGGGCCGGCGTCCTCCCAGGCCTCCGCCCACACCACGTTCGCGGGACGCCCCAGCGCCCACGGGTACTTGCGGCCGAGCGTGTCACGCCGGTACGCGGCGTTGCAGAAGAAGGTCAGCTGCTCGCCCCAGGCCATCCACATGGGGAACCGGGAGGACAGCAGGATGCTGACGGCCGTCTGCAGGCTCTGCGGCCAGTCCCGCGGCGGACCGAGGGGGGTGGCCGCCCAGTCCACCGCGGCGAGGTCCGCACCCACCTCGCGGTCGGCGGCGAACACGTCGCCGTCGGCCGCCGTCGGCCGGTGGCCGGACTCGTCCCTACGCTCCACCACGACACCCGTCTCCTCGTGCCGGCCCGCCCCGAGGCCGCTCCCGTGCCCAACGCGCACGCGGCCGTCCGCGTGCCTTTGCCGTCTGCCCCCGAACCGCCGCCCGACGCCGGCGGACGCCGTCCGCTCGACAAGGCGAGCAATCGCGACCCCGTAGGATAATCCCGGCGGGCGGGGAAACCCGCGCGGGTGGCGCACGGCAGGTGCGCGGGTCGGAGAGGGCGTGCGCCCCGCTCACGAGGACTGCCGGAACACGATCCGCCGCCCCGGTCGTTTTTCGACTCGCCCCACAGGAGACCTGGTGAACGAGACAGACGGCGCTCTGGCCATCAGCACGCATCCGAGCCCGGCGGGGCCCGTGGTGCTGCGCCTGGCCGGAGAGCTGGACCACTACACGGGTCCCGACCTGCGGCAGGCCGTCGAGGACCTGCTGCGCACTCCCGGCGGCCCGGGAATCGTCGCCGACCTGTCGGGACTGGACTACTGCGACTCCACGGGCATCACCGTGATCATCACGGCCTTCCACCGCGCCCAGGCCATGGGCTCGTCCTTCTCGGTGGGCGGGCTCAGCCCCGCCATGTCCCAGCTCTTCCGCGTGGCGGGACTCGACCAGATCTTCGTCCTGCACCCCAGCGTGCAGGAGGCGGTCGACGCCCTGGGCGGCGACTGACCCACGCAGCGGGTCCGTCGGACATGTCTGACCTGGCCGAACCTGGGCAACCGGGAGGGTGCAGCTACCCCCCGAGGCAACACCGAGGTGAGCCATGACGCAGGATCTGACCCCGAAGTACACGGTCCCCGGCATCGAGCGCGAGGCGGCCGGCCGGCTGATCGGCACGCTCCGGCTGCGCCTGCACGCACTCAACGATCTCCATCTGACCCTGAAGCACGTGCACTGGAACGTGGTCGGGCCGCACTTCATCGCCGTGCACGAGATGATCGACCCGCAGGTGGACCGGGTCCGGGAGATGGCCGACGACGTGGCCGAGCGCATCGCCGCACTCGGCGGTGTCGCCCAGGGCACCCCGGGAGTGCTCGTCGCCGAGCGCACCTGGGACGACTACTCCATCGGCCGGGCCGACGCGATCGCCCATCTCGGCGCGCTCGACCTGGTCTACACCGGAGTGATCGAGGGTGTCCGGGCCGCGGTCAAGGAGGCCGGGGACATCGACCCCGCCACCGAGGACCTGCTCATCGGGCAACTGCGCGACCTGGAGCAGTTCCAGTGGTTCGTCCGGGCGCACCTGGAGAGCTCGGGCGGCACCCTCGCCACCGGCCGGTCCCACACGGAGAAGGAGGCCGCGGCCAAGGGAGCCGAACTGGGCTGAACGGCCCCCGCTCCACGCCACCGGCCGGCGGCCGGGCCCTGGTCCGCGGATCGGGTCCGGCCGCCGGCCTTTTTCGGTCTCAGCCGCCCAGCCAGGCCAGCGCCGCCACCGTCAGGGCGCTGACGCCGGTGTCCAGGGTGGGCTGGACGACGGGGGCGAAGGCGGGGCTGTGGTTGACCGGGACGTCCTGGGCGACGGTGCCCTTCCGCGCGGCCTCGGCGTACCGGCCGGGGTCGATGCCCCCGATGCCCCAGTAGGTGAAGGGCACGCCGAACGCCGCGGGGATCTCACTCATGTCCTCGCTGGCGGTCTGCAGGTCGATGGTGTGCGCGTCGTCGCCGAAGTGGGCGGCGAACGCCTCGGCGACGCGCCGGGTCGCCTCCTCGTCATTGACGGTGGGCGGGAAGGCGGCGGTCCGCTCGAACTCGGGTTCCGCCGGCGATCCGGACGCCTCGCACTCGGCCCGGACGATGCGTTCGATCGCCTTCAGGACCTGGGTGCGCGTGGCGGTGTCGTAGGTGCGGACGTTGAGCTCGACGACGGCGCTGTCCGGAATGACGTTGGGGCCGCTGCCGGCGCGGATGCTGCCCACGGTGACGACGGCGGGGGTGGTGGCGGCGAGTTCCCGGGAGACGATGGTCTGCAGCCGTACGACGATCATGGCGGCCATCACCACGGGGTCGACCGCGGCCTGGGGCATGGAGCCGTGCGCCCCTCGGCCGTGGACGGTGACGCGCAGGCTGTCCGCGGCGGACAGGAAGGGGCCCGGGCGGGTGCCGACGTAGCCGGCCGGGTAGGGCAGGACGTGCTGGGCGAGGACCACGTCGGGCCGGGGCACCCTGGTCGTCAGACCGTCGTCGATCATGGCGCGGGCGCCGTCGCCGTTCTCCTCCGAGGGCTGGAAGAGCGCCACGAAGGTGCCGCGCCAGGCGTCCTGGGCCTCGGCCAGCAGCCGGGCGCAGCCGAGCAGGGCGGTCACGTGCACGTCGTGCCCGCAGGCGTGCATGACCGGCTGCTCGGTGCCGTCCGGGCCGGTCAGGGTCGCGGTGGAGGCGTACGGCAGGCCGGTCCGCTCGCGTACCGGGAGGGCGTCCATGTCCGCGCGGGCCATGACGGTGGGTCCGTCGCCGTTGGCCAGCACGCCGGTCACGCCCGTCCCGCCGATACCGTCGGTGACCTCGTACCCGAGGTCCCGCAGCGCGTCGGACACCTTCTTGGCCGTGCGGTGCTCCCGCAGGCCGAGTTCGGGATGCCGGTGCAGGTCCCGGTAGAGGTCCTCGAGACCGGAGCGGATCCCGGAGAGGCCGGACAGCACTGCGCGGTTTCGGTCGGTCACGGCGTCTCCTTGCGCGGGTGGGGCTGCTCTTCCTCCCCGTTCCGGGCGGTGGTGCGGGTGCCGTGCCGCAGCGTCGCGGGGATCGGCGGCCGGGGCTGCCAGTCCAGGCTGGTGGGCAGGTTCCAGCCGAACCGCACGGCGGTGAGCCGGAAGGCCAGGGCCAGGGTGATGCCCAGGGCGACGCCGATCGCCGGCACGCCGAGGTACGCGCACACCACCGTCGCTCCGGCGACCACGACGGCGACGGTGGCGTACAGGCCGTTGCCGCCGAAGACGGCCGGCATCCGGCCGAGGACGACGTCGCGCAGGGCGCCGCCGCCGACGGCGGTCACGGTGCCCAGGAGGACGGCCGGAAGCCATCCCAGCCCCACGGCGAGCGTCTTGTTGACCCCGGTGACCGCCCAGAACCCGAGGACGGCGGCGTCGAGCGCGGTGAACAGCCGGGTCCAGGACGCCTCGCTGATCTTGATGAGGAAGACCACCACGGCGCCGGCCACGGCGGTCGGCAGGTAGGCGTAGTCGGTCAGCGCGACCGGTGTGCCGTGCTGCAGCAGCACGTCCCTGATCATGCCTCCGCCCAGACCGGAGAGGATGCCCACCACCAGGAACCCGAACAGGTCCAGCCCGGCCGTGCGGGCCACGGCGCCGCCCAGCAGCGCGCACGAGAAGACCCCGGCGAGGTCGAGGTAGCGCGTCGCGACCGTGATCCCGGCGGGGATCAGGGAGGCCGACATCGCGTGCACGGTGGACACGAGGACGAGCCTAGTGACCCGGCGTCGCCACGGCACACGCAGGCGGACACGGTCAGTGACGTCCCGTCGCGGTCGCCCCCTCGGCCGTCGTGAACGGCAGCACCAGCCGGGACGGGTGTGCGGCGTCGCGGTAGATCTTGTGGGTGACGGGGCGGCCCACCGGCAGGTGGAAGGCGTCCGGCGGCGGCAGGGCGTTGTGCTCGTCGGCCAGGGGCTCGTCGTTGGAGAGCTCCACGACCAGCTTGTGGCCCGGCAGGAACGTCGCCGCGAACGGGTAGACGCGCAGCACGTACTCCTCGATCCGCCCCGGTTCGACCGGCACCGCGCGGGTGTGCGGGTGGTACGGGTCGCCCTCGGTGGTGCGCTCCTCGTCGAGCTCGCGGTGCGGGGCCTTGAGGTAGGCGGTGGTGACGAGCTGCGCTACGTCCAGCGGCACCAGCGGCAGATCCGCTCCTTCGCCACCGGGTTGGGCACCCCCGCCTGGGCGTTCGTCCGCTCCACCGCCACCAGCCTGGCGGGCGCCGTCACCATCTTCGTCCTGGCGTATCTGATGGTCCTCGAGGGACCCAAGGCCGTCGACGGCGCCCTGTCGCGGCTGGACGAGGCGCAGGCCGCCCGTATCCGCCGCGTGGGTGCCGGGTGCGCGCGTACCGTGAACGGCTACCTCACCGGAAACCTGCTGATCAGCGTCATCTGCGGCGCGCTGACCTATGCCGTGCTGCTGATCGCCGGGGTACCGTTCGCGGCCCTGCTGGCCCTGTTCGTCGCCATCGCCGACCTCATTCCGCTGGTCGGGGCCACGCTCGGGGCCGTCGCGGCCTCCCTGGCGGCGTTCATCCACTCCCTGCCGGCCGGCATCGGCGCCGTCGTGTTCTTCATCGTCTACCAGCAGGTCGAGAATCACCTCCTGCAACCGGTCATCCTGTCCCGGACGGTGAAGCTCAACCCGCTCACCGTGCTGCCGGCCATCCTCCTCGCCGTCGAAGTCGCCGGAATCCTCGGCGCCCTGCTGGCCATCCCCGTCGCCGGGATGGTCCAGGTCGTCCTCCGCGACGTCTGGGCGCATCGCGAGGGGCGCCCGCTGCGGCTGCCGATGCGGGGGGACGACCCGGCCGACGCGCCCCGGCAGACCGGAACCAAGAGCTAGGTGACCCCTGAACCGCCCGCACCGGGGTACCCGCGCGCTCACGACGTCAGGACCGCATGTCATGCACAGAGAATCCGGAAGGGAATCGCCGTGACCAGTACGCAGCCTCGTCACGAGACAGGCCCCCAGGCGCAGGGCTCCGAACCGGTGGGCCAACTGGTGCAGCGTGCCTCGCAGCAGCTGACCGAGCTGGTGCGCGGCGAGCTCCGCCTGGCCCAGGCGGAGATGAAGGAGAAGGGCAAGCGCTACGGCAAGGGCGGCGGCCTGTTCGGCGGCGCCGGGCTGGTCGGGTTCCTGATGCTTCAGGCCCTGGTCGCCACCGTCATCGCGGCCCTGGCCGTGGCGCTTCCGGTGTGGGCCGCGGCCCTGATCGTCACCGCCGTACTCGGTGCGATCGCCGCGGTGATGGCGCTGACCGGCAAGAAGCAGATCGCCGAGGCCGCGCCCCCCGCACCGGAGCAGACCATCGACAACGTGAAGGCCGATGTGGCCGAGATCAAGGAGAGTGCGCACCGATGACCCAGCCGCCCCACGACGAGCCCACCGCCGCCGGCCCCGAGGAGCTGCGTGAGCAGGTGGAGCAGACCCGCCACGAGCTCGGCGCCACGGTGCAGGCGCTGGCGGAGAAGACCGATGTCCGGGCTCGCGCCCAGGAGAAGGCCGCCGAGGTCAGGGAACAGGCCGCCACCAAGGCCGCGCAGCTGAAGGACAAGGCCGCCGGCATCGCGCAGCAGGCGCAGGACAAGCTCCCCGACCCTTTCAAGGACAAGGCGTCCCAGGTGGCCGGTCAGACCCGCGCCAAGGCCGCGCAGGCGGGCCGGCTGTGGCAGGACAAGGCTCCCGAGCCGGTACGCCAGAGCACCGCCCGCAGCGCGCGGTGGGCGCGGGACAACCGCACCCTGCTGATCGCGGGGGGCACTGCCGTTCTGCTGTGGCTGGCCTGCCGCCGCAAGGGGTGAACCGGTGAGGGACCGCGGGGGCCGGCACCGACGGGTGCCGGCCCCCGCGGCGTACACCGGCCGCAGGCCGCGCGCCCGTCAGTTCGGCCTCTGCACGGCGCACACGGTGGCCGCGCCGCTGAAGACCGGCCACGACAGGGTCTGCCGGTCGGTGCGCTGGGGGCAGCCGCCGCCGTTCAGCACGGCCGTGATCACCATGATCGCGTTGAGCCCCTTCGGCACCTGCGTCCGGTCGCAGCCCCAGACGCTGAACAACCGTCCCTCGCCGCGGATCGTCCCGTCGGCCTGTCTGCTCAGTTTCGCGGGGAAGCACTGCCCCGCGGCGAACACGCGGTCCAGGCAGAGGGCGGTGGACGACCCGTCGTGGTTGACGTGACCCCAGCCCCATCTGCCCGGTCCGCTCGGGCAGTTGGCGGCCAGAGTCGTCACCGTGGTGACTTTCGAGAACGCGAAGTCGGCACCGCAGTCGACGGCGGCCGGCCGGTCGCGGTTCAGCCTGCCCCAGCCGGCGTCGTACACGTTGAGGCAGGTGCCGACGCCGGCGGACGCGAACGCCACGTCGACCGGATCCGGCGGGTCCGGGGTCGGGGAGTCGCTGGGGCTGGGGCTGGGGGAGGCTTCCGGGCTCCCCGAGTCCTCCGGCTCCTCGTCGTCCCCGGCGGCGGGCGTCGGCTCCCGGTTCGGCGCCGTCGTCGTGGAGGACCCGCCGGGGCGCTCCGGTCCGGCGGCGGTCCCCGTGCGGTCGCGTGTGCCGGACCCGGCCGTCTCCTGCCACGGCTGCCACATGCCGAGGAGGATCACGAGGCCCACGAGCGCGGCGAGCGCCGCCGACGAGGCGCTGATGAAGTACATGCTGTTGATGTCCCGGCCGGCCACCGTGATCGTGGACCGGCCGTCCGCTCGTGCGCTGATGTGCGTCCCGCCACCGTCGGCGCCGTCCTGCCCGGTGCCGCCCGGGGACCCTCCGTAGTCCAAGAGGTCACCCCTTGGTGATGTTGACGTCTCGGCCGGCCATGGTGACGCGCGACCGCCCCGACGCGTTCGCGGTCAGACGGATACCGCCGGCGGGCGGTCCCGCCTGCTCGGCCACGGGCCGCAACTCGTCGACGATCCGCCGGAGTTCGGGGACCAACTCCGGGTCGGCGGCCAGCAGCCGGCGCAGCCGCGTCTGCCACTCGCCCACGAGTTCGCTCTCGGCCCGCTCGTCCCCGCGCTCCCGGGCGGCGAGCACGTCGGCGCGCGCCTCCTCCAGTTCGGCCACCACCGTGTCCGCCCGCTCGGGGTGCACCCGGCGCCACAGCTCGCCCATCGCCCGCCGCGCGCTCTCCCACCCGGCCGTGGCCATCGCGCCGACCACCGTCGACGCGGCCAGGTGCACCAGTGCCGCCAGTTCCGCTTCCATCGCCGTACTCCTGTGTCTGCCGTGTCTGCCGTGTCCGCTGTGTGTGCTCGACGTGCCGGGTCGCCGGCCGTCGTCCGTGCCCTCCGTGCCGTCAGTGCCGCGAGGCGAGGATCAGGAGCAGCACCAGGACGCCCAGGGCGATCAGGCACCCGGAGCAGCCGCCGGAGGACGACCCCTTGCGGAACTCGACCATCCCGCCGGGAACGACATGCGGGTGGCTTCGGCCGTAGTGCGCCTCGATCGCCTCCTCCCCCTGCGATTCGCTCCCCCAGGCGGTGTGGTGCCCGCACTCGCCGCACCGGTACCGGTAGCTGTCGGCCATGACTGTCTCCTTCGGTTCGTGGGTCGCGCGGGTGACCGCCGGCCGGGTCCTCGGACGCCGGGAGCGGCCGGTGAAGCGGCCGTGTGGGACGGCCGTAGGTCAGTCCTCGTCACGCTCGGCACCGGCGAGCTGCTCGGCGAGGGCCTGGAAGACGCAGAGGTTCGGGATGCCGGACGCGCCCGTGGCCCACACCTGCCAGCGGCCGGTGGCGCGGACGACGACGGAGCCGTTGCGGCTCTCGATCCGCTCGACCTGCGCCCACCGCAGGGCCGTCCGGCCGGAGCCGACTTCGTCCCTGGTGATCCACAGGGGGCCGAAGTCCAGCCGTGCGCCCAGCCGCAGCGCGGCCAGGGCCCGCGGCGCCTGCGCGTCGGTGACGGCCCGGCGGATCTCGGGCCACCACCGCGCCGGCCGGCCGAAGGCACCGCAGCGCAGCAGCGTCCGGTCGCCGTCGACGTCCACGAGCACCAGCGCGCGGGTGACGCCCCGCGCGGACAGCACCCAGCGGCGGCGCACCACCGTGGTGTCGAAGCGAACGACATGGATCCGCTTGCCGACGGCGGCCGTCATCCCGTACTCGTAGAGGTCCAGCCGTGCGCCCGCCCTCGCGGCCGGCCCGCCGCCGGTCCGCGGCAGGAGCCACGCGCCCGCGGTGGCGGCCCACCGGGCCCCGGGCGCGGTGCGCGGTGCCCGGTAGGTGACGCGCCGCCTGCCGAGACGTGCCCGGCCGGCGGCCGCGGAGATCCGCGCCAGCAGCAGTTCCTCGTCGCGTCCGCCGGCGGCTCCCGCGTTCACGCCGCACGCGCCCGCACGAGACCGGTGCCGGCGCCGTCCCCGCGCAGGACCGCCCGCCGCGCCCGCACCAGCACGTCGCCCGGCCCCACGCCCAGGTCGTCGGCGAGGCGCCGGCCGGCGCGGTCGAAGACGGCCAGTGCCTCGGCCCGCCGGCCGCCGCGCCACAGCGCGTGCATCAGCAGCGCGGCGACGGGTTCGTTCAGCGGCTCCTCCTGGGCCAGGGCGGACAGCCCGGCGATCGCCTCGGCGTGCCGGCCGAGCCTCAGCTGCCCGTCCGCCTTCCGCTGCGCGAGGGCGACCCGGCGCCGGGTGAGCCGCAGACGCTCCGCCTCGGCGAACGGCCCGGGCAGTCCGGCCAGCGGCTCACCGCGGAACAGGTCCAGCGCCCGGCCGCACAGCCGCACGGCCTCGGACAGGTCGCCGGCGCGTTCGGCCTCCGCCGACCGGGTGGCGAGGTCCTCCATGCGCAGCACGTCCACCTCGGCGACACCGGGGACCAGCCCGTATCCGTACCGGTCGCGCCGGATCACCGACTCCGGGGACTCCCCGAGCCGCAGGCGCCGGCGCAGCCGGTACACGTAGACCGGTACGACGTTCCCGTCCGGCATCTCCCTGCCCCACACGTCCTCCAGCAGCCGCCGCCGGCTGACGGAGCGGCCGGCGCTCAGCGCCAGCGCCGCCAGCACGGCCTGCTGCCGCACGGGGCCGACGTCCACGGGCCGCCCCGCGAGCGTGGTGAGCAGGGGGCCGAGCACCGACACCCGGAGCCAGGGGCCGGGTGCGGTGCCCGTCCGCCGCCCGGCGGTCGTCCCCGGCCCCGGTGCCTGCCCGCGCGGGCCCTGTCCCGGCACGACCAGACCGCAGTCGAAGGCGTGCACGATCGCGGCGGCCCGGTCCCGCAGCCCCAGCTTCGCCAGGACGCGGCCGAGCCGCTCGGCCACCGCGTGCTCGGGCAGGGCCAGGGCGCCGGCGATCTCGGCGTCCCCCAGGCCGCAGCCGAGCGCGTACAGCACCTCGCGCTCCTCATCGGTGAGGGCCGTGACGCCCGGATCGCCCCCGGCTGGTGTCGTCGTCGGCATGGCGGCTCCCCGTTCTCGGGACCGGTCGATCCACTCGCCCCGGTCGGTCTCGTCGGTGCCGCCGAGACTGGCCGCCGTGCAGGAAATGTGGACAGAGCATTGAACCGGTCATATGTGACCGGTGTCGGCGCTAGAGTCCTCACCTGCGAAAACACGGACAACTCTGGGGGAAGGCCGTGACTTGTGGCCAGTGAGTTCGGCACGGTGCTGCGACGACTGCGCGAGAGGGCGGGGCTGACCCAGGAGGAGCTGGAACGGCGTTCCGGGATCAGTGTGAGCACCATCCGCGGTCTGGAGAACGGCAGGCGCGGCAACCCGCGGATGACCACGGTGCAGAAGCTGGCCGACGCGCTCGCCCTGAACCGCGCGGACCGCGAGGAGTTACTGCGGGCCGCCGTCCCGGGGCACCCGGACGGCGGCGCGGGCGCCCCCGGTGGGCCGGGGCCGGAGGAACCGGCCTCCGAGCCGTCCGCCGCGCAGCACCCCGCCTCGGCGACGGAGAGGGCGCTCGCGGACGCGGCCGAGCAACTCGCGAAGGCGGTGGCGGCGCGCTGGCTGCGGGAGGAGGAGCAGCGCCGGGTCCAGGATCCCTTCCCGCTGCCGGTCCGCTGGAAGGCCGCCTGCCGGACACTCACCGACCACTGGGCCAACATCCGCCGCCTCCCGCCGGGAGCCGCGAGCGATCCCCTGGACCTGAGCGGCGGGCTGGACGACATCGCGGACACCTACCGGAGCATCCCCTCCGGGCGGCTGGTGGTCCTCGGCAGGTCCGGGTCCGGGAAGACGATCCTGACCCTGCGCTTCGTCCTCGACCACCTGAAGTCGCGGACGCCCGCGGAGCCCGTCCCGGTGATCTTCAGCATCGGCGCCTGGGACCCCACCGCCATCACGCTGCGCGACTGGCTGACCGAGCGGCTGACGCGCGACCACCCCGGTACGGCCGCCCGGGGACCCGGCAGGGCGAGCCTGGCCGCCGCGCTGGTCGACTCCGGCCGCGTACTGCCGGTGCTGGACGGCTTCGACGAGGTGGCCGACGGGCTGCGCCGCCCGGCGCTGGAGGCCCTCAACGCCACCACGCTCCCGCTGGTGCTCACCAGCCGCCCCGCCGAGTACGCCGCCGCGGTCGAGGAGACCGACGTGCTGACCGCCGCCGCGCCGATCGAACTCACCGACCTGACCCTCGACGACCTGGACCACTACCTGCCCCGCACCACCCGCAAGTCCGACCGCTCGGACCCGGCGGCGGGCGCCTGGGACTCCGTACTGAAGAAACTGCGCGAGCCGTCACCGGAGGGGACGGCGGCCCCGCTCGCCACGGTCCTGTCGACTCCGCTGATGGTCGCGCTCGCCCGCACCGTCTACAGCGACACCCCGGGCCGCGATCCGGTGGCCCTGCTCGACACCGAACGGTTCGCCACCGCGGAGGAGCTGGAGGAGCACCTGCTCGACGACTTCCTGCCCACCGTCTATCCGCCCCGGCCGCGGCCTGGTCCGGACGACTGGGACCCGGACCGGGCCCGGCGATGGCTCGGCTACCTCGCCCACCACCTGACGGAACTCAGGACCCCCGACCTGGCCTGGTGGCGGCTCGGCAACGGGCTGCGCGACTCCACCCGCACCCTGGTCACCGCCCTGATGACCGGGCTGGTCATCGGACTCGTCGACGGCGTCGTCGCCGCCGCGTTCGGGAGCCCGCTCGTCGGCAGCCTCGTGGACGGGACGGTCGTCGGGCTCCTCTCCGGCTTCCTGTTCGGGCTCGTGCACTGGCTGACGTACACGGTCACGGGCAAGGACGTGGCGCCGTCCGCCGTCCGCCTGCGGATCCACGGCCGCACGGGGACCACCACGTGGACGGCCGGTCCCCGGCTGCTGATCGGCACCCTGGGCGGCGCGCTCTTCGGCTTGGCCTACGGCTTCGCGGTCGGCCTGATCCGCGCGTTCGCCCGGCAGGCCGGGCTCCCGTCCGCGCTGCACCTCGGGTTCGTCGACGCGATCGTCTTCGGCCTGGTCTTCGGCGGCGGTGCCGGACTCACCTTCTGCCTCCTCGGCCTGCTGGAGACCCCCCTCGACATCGTCTCCGCCGTCAGCCCGCGCAGCGTCCTGAACGCCGACCGGGCGACGGTGATCACCCAACTGGCGGTCTGGGCACCCGCGTTCGGCCTGGCCGTCGGGCTCGGGGCCGGGTTGGTGGTCCACCTGCTGCAGGGGTACCTGGGCCTGCTCCCACCGGACACCACGGCCGATCTCATGCTCGGCACCATCAGCGGTCTGGGCGGCGCCCTCGGCTACACCCTGACCCTCACCGCCTGGGGCCAGTGGTGCCTGCTCTCCCGCCTCTGGCTGCCGCTGACCGGACGCCTCCCCTGGGCCGTCGCCGCCTTCCTCGACGACGCCTACCGGCGCGGCGTCCTGCGCCAGGCCGGCGCGGTCTACCAGTTCCGCCACGCCCGGCTGCAGAGCCACCTCGCGGAGGCCCACCGCCGCGGATGAACCGTCACCGGCTCGCGTGTCATGGCGATTTCATCGCCGCTCCCTACCGTCGGACACCGTCCCGTCCATCACCAGCACGCCATCGGCTCCCGGGGGAACACCCAATGCTGAAGACCAGCAGGCTCACGCGCCGCGCCAGGACCGCCGCCCTCACGGCGGCGGTGGCGGCGGCCGCCACCCTCACGCCCACCGTCGCCCACGCCGACGCGGCCCCGCACCACTACTACGTCGAACTCGGCGGCACCGGCTCCGCGGCGGACGCGCCCGGCTGCACCAGGACGTACGGCTACGCCAACCAGCACCTGGACGGCGGCACACCGGTCCCCGTCTGCTACCCGGCCACCGCCGGCCCCTGGCTCAACGGCCGGAACCAGCCGGACCTGTTCGCCCCGAGCTACGACAGCAGCGTCGCGCAGGGGTACAGGAACCTGCTGGCCGCCGCGGAGGAGACCCACCGCAAGGACCCGTCCGCGCGGCTCACGATCGTCGGCTACTCCCAGGGCGCGCAGGCCGCCGACGCGGTACTGCAGACCATCGCCGCCGGCGCCACCGGCATTCCGAAGGACCTGGTCAACGGCATGCTGTACGCCGACCCGAAGCAGCCCGGCACCGGCATGTGGGCCAAGGTCCCGCGCGGCGTGGGCACCTTCGGCTTCACCTCGGCGGGACCGGGCCCCGAGGAGTTCGCGGGCATCCCGGTCGCCCGCTTCTGCATCCGCGGCGACCTCGCCTGCAACGCCACGACCGCCCAGGCCGCCTTCGACTTCTTCCTCACCGACACGCACCGGCGCTACTTCCTGGACGGCAACGTCATGACCCGCACCATCGCGGAGGAGGGGCTCGACGGGGTGTTCTGGTACGAGTCGTGACCTCGTGGGGGCCATGAGGAGCGGCACGGATCACTGCGGGAGCTGTGGTGGAGCGTGGAGTACGGGTGGCCGACCGCTACGAGCTGGTGGAGCGGCTCGGGCGCGGTGGGATGGGCGAGGTCTGGGCCGGCTGGGACCAGCGGCTGCACCGTGCGGTCGCCGTCAAGCTGCTGGCCCCCGGGGACCCGGCGGAGTCGCAACTGCGTCAGCGGTTCGAGCGCGAGGCCGTCGCCGGGGCGCAGATCAGTCACTCGAACGTGGTCGCCTTCTTCGACAGCGGCGTGCACGACGACCTGCTCTTCCTCGTGATGGAGAAGGTCGAGGGCGCCTCGCTCGCGCACCTCATCGACCGGGACGGGCGGATCGATGTGGGCCGGGCCCTGTCACTGGCGGCCCAGATCTGCGACGCGCTGTCCGCGGCGCACGCCGCGGGCATCGTCCACTACGACCTCAAACCGCAGAACGTGATGATCACGGGTTCGGACACGGTGAAGGTGGTGGACTTCGGAATCGCCGGTTTCCTGCAGGCCACCTTCTCACTGGCCCACTCCTCGGCGCTCGCCCCGGCGGGCACCCCGCAGTTCGCCGCGCCCGAGCAGTTCGGCAGCGAGCGCGGCGGCCCGAGCGCAGACCTGTACGCACTGGGCGGGGTGCTGTACGCGATGCTCACCGGGCAACCGCCGTTCATGGGGCAGAACGCCTGGGCGATCATCGCGCGGAAGATGTCCGAGGACGCCCCTCGTCTGGACACCCTGCGCCCCGATCTGCCCGTTGGTGTCGGAGACTTGGTGGCGCACCTGCTGGAGCGCGATCCGCGGTCGCGCCCGGCCGACGCGGGCGAGGTCGGCCGCCGGCTGCGCGGGATCCGCGCCCTGGCCACCGGCCACGGCCCCACCGAGGGTGCGCCCCCGGCAACCGTCCTCGACGACTCCTCGGCCCAGCGGGCCGGTGGGCTCGGGGACGGCGACGTGGTGCTGCTCCCGCCGCTGGACCGTGCGGTGCGGCTCGCCCGGTGCGTCGAGGATCCGGCGGTGCGCGCAGGTGCGATGTTCTGGATCGCCGACGCCCTCGCACGCCAGGACGTCGACGCCGCGCGCCGGTTCACGCTGCGGGAGGTCGGGGACGAGCACCTCGGCTGGGTGCTGCTGGAGCTGGCCGAGCAGGCGCCGGACGCGGGCGGGGCCCGACAGCTGCTCACGGCGGCCGAGCCATTGCTGAGCCCGCACGGTGACGCGGCCCGGACGGTGCAGGCCGCGGCGGTGATCGCACGGGTGGCTCCCGACAGGGCCGGCCCCTGGGTCGAGCGGGTGGCACGGCAGCTGCCCGTAATGGACGGCGAAGACCTCCCGGACGTCGTGGAACTCGCGGCCGCACTGGCCGCCCGCGAACCCTCGTCGGCGCAGCTCCTCCTGCCGGGCATCGAGGCGAAGGTGCGGGAGCTGTGTTTCCTCATGACGCGGGAGTCGCCAGGAGGCTCGTGGCTCTGGGCGACCGCCGCCTCGGCGACGCGCGTGTCTCCCGTCTTCGGAGCCCGGATCGTGGACATGGTGGAGCAGGCCGTGCTGTCCGGGCCGGATGACGACCGCGGCCGTTGGCTCCGGTTGTCGCGGCTGGCGGAGGAACTGGCCGAGAACGGATATGTCGCGCGTCGCGTCGCTCAGATCGTCGCCCATGTCCAGGAACCGCATCTAGTCGCCCTCGTCTGGAAGAGTGTGCTCTGCGACGCAACGTACGAGGACAGCGCGGAGACCCGCTCCCTGCTCGACGCGGCCGAGCGGGCAGTGCTCGGGCCGCGTCGGACACCTCCCCCACAGCTCCCGGCACAGCAGCCGAAGGGGCGCTTCACACGTCTGTGGCGGCAACTCGTCGACGACCACGCCACCGGGACGGCAGGCACGGACACTCACGTGGCCTGGCTCGTGGAGGGGGTGGCCAGGCACGACCTGCTGCGGGCCGAGCGCTCCGCGGGCCTGATCACGAGCGACGAGTGGCTGGCCTACGCGTACCTCAGGCTCGCCCGCGCCGCGGCCGATCAGCGAACCGTCCTCGTCGGCCGCTACCTGGAACGCGCGTGCCTGCATGTTCTGGCGAAGGTCAGGAAGAACTTCGGTTCGGCGGACATCCGCTCCCTGATCGAGGTCTTCGAGCTGGCCGCCGCACACGATCCTGCCTTGGTGCGGCGCACCGAGCCACGACTCCGGCGGCCGGCCGCCGCCGACGCGGATGCCTGGGGCAGCGTCCTCGCGACCGCGGCGAAAGCCTGTGCCGCGACCGATCCTGGTCTGGCGGAGCAACTGCTGGCCCAGGCCGAGTACCTCGACGACGGCACCGGTGCCACGGGCAGGGCCATCGGGGAGGCCCTCATCGCCCTGACCACCACCGCCTACGCGGACGGTTCGGAGACCAGGAACACGGAGATGGCCCGGCGGATCCTGCGGACCACCGCCGCGGCCGGTGAGACGAACTTCTGGTCCTCCAGCGTCCCGTCCCTGCACCGGCACAACCCCGCCGTCCTGGAGTTGCTGTTGCGGCACCATCGCGGAGAGGGCCGCGACCACCTCATCGCACTGGCCGCGCCTCTGCTGGCGCCGGAGGACCCCGACAGAGCGGAGGAGTTGGTGCGATCCCTCGCCGACCCGGAGGACCGGGACGACGCCTTCGCGGACAGCGTCGTGGCCTTGGCCCAACACGGCAGCCGGACAGGGCACGAGTGAGAGCCGCTGACGAAGGCGCGCGCAGTGCCCGGCCCTCAGCCGGTGGGCGGGACGAGAACGGTCCTCTCGAACGGCCCGCCGTGTGCGGCGGCGTACGCCACAGCCTCGTTCACGGCGTCGAGGGTGAACGTCCGAACCTGTTCGGGAGCGAGGTCGAGCGCGCCCGACGCGATGAGCCGGATCATGCCGGTGTTCGCCGGGCGCGGGTACATCCACTGCCCCCGCACGGTGACCGAGTTGCGCATGAGCCACGGGTACGGGAGGGCCAGGTCCGCGCCGCCGAGCATGCCGACGCCGCCCATGAGGACGACGCGGCCGTACTCGCGGACGGTCATGGCCGCGGCGCGTGCCACGGAGGCGGGGGCGGCGGGCGGGAGCAGGTCGATCACCATGTCGACCGGGCCGTCTGCGGCGGCGGACAGGGCGCCGCGGTCGGTGTCCTCGTCGCCGGTCAGTTCGACGGGGCGCAGGCGCGGGCCGAACCGGTCGGCGAGGAGGTCGAGTGCGGCGCGGTTGCGGCCCGGTGCGACGACGCGAGCGGCCCCCATGGCGAGTGCCACGGCGACCGCGGCACTGCCGAGGTTCCCGGTGGCCCCGCTGACGAGCAGCGTCTCGCCCGCCTGGAGCCCGCCCGCCAGCAGTCCGCCGTAGGGGATGACGTACGTGCCGAGCGAGGCCCAGCGGGCCGGGTCGTCCTCCGCCCGCGCGGGCAGCGGGTGGACGTTCTCGGTGGGGACGCGCATGCGTTCGGCGAACGCGCCGTCGTGCAGGTGCCGGGCGAGCCTGGCACCGCCCTCGCCGCGGGAGCTCCAGCCCTGCAGGGTGATGTCGGGCGTCAGCGCGTCATCGCGGGAGCGGACGGTGCAGTCGCACCACACCAGGTCGCCGGCGCGCAGCCGGGTGGCGTCCGGGCCGGCGTGGAGGACCCGTCCGACGCCGCCGGGGCCCGGGACCACGGGGGGTTCGAGCGGATAGTTCCGCCGGCCGCCGAAGACCTCGTCGGCGTACGGGGGGACGCTCGCCGCGAGGATCTCGACCAGCACCTCACCGCCGCCCGCCCGGGGGTCGGGTACCTCCTGAACGGTGAGCGGTGCTCCGAACCGTGACAGGACAGCTGCTCGCATCTGCGGCCTCCTTGATCGCCTGTGTTCGAGGCTAGGAGCGCCGGGGCCATGCGCCAAGCGACGATCTCGCATGTGTGGTATGCGTACTGCGCATGGACTTCTCCAGTGCCGCCCTCCGGGTTCTGCGGCAGGTCGCCGAGTCCGGGAGCTTCACCGCGGCGGCCTCCCGGCTCGGCTACACCCAGTCGGCGATCTCACGCCAGGCGGCCGCCCTCGAACGCAGCGCGGGCACCGCCCTGTTCGAGCGCCGTTTCGACGGGGTGCGGCTCACGCCCGCCGGACTGACCCTGCTGCGGCACGCCCGCGCCATCCTGGACTCCGTCGAGGCGGCCGAGCAGGAGCTCACCGGCTCCGCCTCCCGGGCGGAACCGGTGCGGCTCGGCACGTTCCCCAGCGCCGGGGCGGTGATCCTGCCCGGTCTGCTCACGCGGCTGGCGGCGGCCGCCCCGCACGTCACGGTCACGACGCGGGAGGGCACCACGCCCCGCCTGCTGCGAGCCCTGCGGGCGGGCTCGATCGACATGGCCGTGCTGACGTCCCGCCCGCCGCACCGGCCGTCGGACGGCGAATCCCCCCGGCTGCACATCGAGACGGTCGAGGACACGGAACTGCTCGTGGCAGCGCGGACGACCGGCTCGTTCTCCGGCCGGACGGCGGTGCACGTCGACGAGCTCGTCGACGCTCCCTGGATCACCAGCCCGTCGTCGAGCACCGAACCCCTGCTCGGCGTCTGGCCCGGCCTGCCCGGGCGGCCCAGGATCGTCCACACCACGAGCGACTGGCTGACGAAACTCCAGCTCGTCGCCGCCGGTTCCGGCGTGACGACCGTCCCGGCCCGCATGAGGACGGTGCTGCCGCACGGCGTGACGCTGCTGCGCGTGGACGGAGCGCCCCCCGAGGTCCGCCGCATCCTCCTGGCACGCCTTCCCGGCCGGCCGGGCCCGGGAGTCTCCGCCGTCACCCGGGCGATCACCCCGGCCGGTCCCCCGGCCACCGGGTGACCGGCACGCTCACCGCACGGGCGGATCGGGCGAGGGGGCGGTCAGCCGGTGGCCGGCGCGGCGGCGTACTCCTCGTCGGTGACCGGGGTCAGCCAGTGCACGACGTCGTGGTCGGCGTCGCCCTCGTTGATGGCCAGGTGGACCATCAGCCGGTTCGGCGCGGCGCCGTGCCAGTGCTCCTCGCCGGCCTCGAACAGCACCCGGTCGCCGGGCCGGATGATCTCGACCGGTCCGCCCCGGCGCTGGCACAGGCCGACCCCTTCGGTGACGAAGACGGTCTGGCCGAGCGGGTGGCGGTGCCAGTGGGTGCGCGCGCCGGGCATGAAGTGCACCAGGGCGGCGCTGACCCGGGAGGGCTCGGGCGCGGCGGCGACGGGGTCGATGTAGACGTCACCGGTGAACCAGTCGGCGGGGCCCTTGACGGTGTCGATCGAGCTGCGGGTGATCTGCAAGGTCGTGTCCTTCAGTGTGAGCGTCACCGGGTGGTGGGCACCCCCGGTGGGGCCGCCGGCTCACGGGATGGCGAGACCGACGGCCGACGGCCTGTTCCGGTGGGACCGCGGCCCAGGGGGTCACGGGGTCGGGTGGTCGGGTGGTCAGGTGGGCAGGTGGGCAGGGGATCAGGGCTTGAGCAGGGCCTTGACGGCGCGGCGCTCGTCCATCGCCTTGTAGCCCTCGGCGACCTGCTCCAGGGGGAGGGTGAGGTCGAAGACCTTGCCCGGGTCGATCCGCCCCGACAGGACGCGGTCGATCAGGTCGGGCAAGTAGCGGCGCACGGGCGCGGGGCCGCCGCGCAGCCCGACGTGCGAGAAGAACAGCTCCTGGCCGTCGACGGCGACCTCGTGCGGGACGCCGACGAAGCCGACGTTGCCGCCGGGCCGCGTGGAGCGCAGGGCCTGCTGCATGGACTGCTCGGTGCCGACGCACTCCAGGACGGAGTCCGCGCCGATGCCACCGGTCATCTCCTTGATCCGGGCGATGCCGTCCTCACCTCGCTCGGTGACGATGTCGGTGGCGCCGAACTCGCGGGCGAGCTTCTGGCGGGACTCGTGACGGCTCATGGCGATGATCCGCTCCGCGCCCCTCTCCTTCGCGGCGATCACCGCGCACAGGCCGACCGCGCCGTCGCCGACGACCACGGCGGTGGAGCCGGGCTTCACCTCGGCGGCGTCGGCGGCGTACCAGCCGGTGCCCATCACGTCGGAGACGGCCAGCAGGCCGGGCCAGAACTCCTCGCCCGGCACGTCGTCGGTGGCGACCAGGGTGCCCTGGGCGTTGGGGATGCGGACGTACTCGGCCTGGCAGGTGCTCATGAACTCGCGGTTCAGGCAGTTGGACTGGAAGCCGTTGCGGCAGTTGGCGCAGGTGTTGTCCGAGGTCGCGAACGAGCCGACGACGAACTGGCCGGGCCTGACCGCGGTGACCTCGCTGCCGACCTCCTCGACGAAACCGACGTACTCGTGACCCATGGGGTGGGCCTCGTCGGTCGCGTCCAGGCCGCGCCAGGGCCACAGGTCGGAGCCGCAGACACAGGTGACGGCCGTGCGGATGACGGCGTCGGTCGGGTTCAGGATCTTGGGGTCGTCCAGGGTCTCGAAGCGCACGTCGCCGGGGGCGTGGATCACTGCTCCGCGCATGGGGGGAAGTCCTTACGTTCGTTGGGTGAGCGGGGCCCGGGGGCCCGCCCGCCGGCCGCTGGGGCCGCGTGCCGGCGCAGGTGGGGTCGCGTCGAGGGCGCCGTTGTCCTTCGCGCGCCGACCGGCCGGGTACCCCTCGGTGCGGCGGCCGCTCGGAAAGTTCCTGTTCTCCAGGTAACCGCTCCTGGCAGCGGCCAGCGAGATACCAGTGAGAGGTGTACCGGCAGTACACCCCTCCCCCGCCGGACAGGCCGTACGGTCGAAGGCATGGACAACCGTGAGGAGGTCCGCGAGTTCCTCACCTCGCGGCGAGCGAAGATCACCCCCGAGCAGGTCGACCTGCCCGCCGGATCCCGGCGGCGGGTGCCGGGGCTGCGCAGGAGCGAGGTCGCCGCGCTGGCCGACATGAGCGTCGAGTACTACGCGAAACTCGAGCGGGGCAACCTGGCGGGCGTCTCCCCGGCCGTCCTGGAGGCCGTCGCCCGGGCGCTGCTGCTGGACGACGCCGAACGCGCCCACCTGCTGCACCTGGCGCAGGCCGCCGACGGCTCCGACGCCCTCACCCGCCCCCGGCGCCGCACCCCCGCCCGGCAGTGGACCCCGCACCGCAGCCTGCAGTGGACCCTCGACGCGATCACGGCGGGGCCCGCGGTCGTGGCCAACGGCCGCACGGACATCCTGGCCGCCAACCCGCTCGCCCGCGCCTTCTACGCCGATCTCCTGGCCAACCCCGACAACCAGCGCAACCTGGCCCGCTTCCAGTTCCTCGACCCGGCCGCCCGCCGGTTCTACCCCGACTGGGACCTGTTCGCCGACATGGCGGTGGCCATCCTGCGCCGCGAGGCCGGCCGTGACCCCCACGACAAGGGCCTGCACGACCTCGTCGGGGAGCTGTCGACCCGCAGCGGGGACTTCCGCACCCGCTGGGGCGCCCACAACGTCCGCCGCCACGGCACGGGGACCAAGCGGTTCCGCCATCCCGCGGTCGGCGACCTCACCCTCGCCTACGAGTCCCTGGACCTGGCCGCCGAACCCGGACTCACCATGACCGTCTACACCGCCGAGCCCGGCTCCCCCTCGGAGGAGGGGCTGCGCCTGCTCGCGTCCCTGGCCGCCACCGAGGACGCGGGCCCGGCGGCGGCGCGGCACCCCAGCGGCTGACGGCAGGGAAGGCCGTCAGTCCCCGCTCGGCTCCCCGTGGCTCCGGACGACCTCCTTCACCTTGGCCACCGCGAACCCCCAGCCCTGCTCCACGGTCGGCTTCGCCGGCACGGCGATCTCGTCCGGGTTGGTGAGGACGTCGAGCAGCACCGGGCCCGGGGTGCGGAAGGCGCGGCGCACGGCGCTCTCCACGTCGGCCGGGTCCGTCACGCGGATACCGGTGATGCCCATGGCCTCGGCCACGGCGGCGAAGTCGGGGTTGTCGAGCACCGTGCCGAACTCGGGCAGGCCGGCCTGCTCCTGTTCGAGTTTGACCATGCCCAGCCGGCGGTTGTCGAAGACGACGAGCTTGACGGGCAGCCGGTACGTCTTCAGCGTCATGAGGTCGCCGAGGAGCATGCTGAGCCCGCCGTCGCCGCAGAAGGCGACGACCTGCCGGTCGCGGTCCAGGGACTGGGCGCCCAGCGCCTGGGGCATGGCGTTGGCCATGGAGCCCAGGTTGTAGGAGCCGATCAGGCGTCGCTCGCCGCGCATCTCGACGAAGCGCGACAGCCACACCGTGGCCATGCCCGTGTCGGAGGTGAAGACGGCGTCCTCCGCCGCGACCCGGTCGACGGCCGCGGCCAGGACCTCCGGGCGGATGTCGTGCGCGCGATTGTCCAGCGCCGAGCGGATGCGGCCGACCACACCCTTGTCGTGCGCGGGGTCGGCGAGCCGGGCCTGCCCGGTGCGCCACCGGTCGAAGCGGTCACGCGCCTTGTCCAGGTGCGAGCGGTCGCGTGCGCCGTCGGACCCGGCGGGCGCCGCGGCGAGGTGCTCCAGGAGGTCGCGTACGGTGGCGCCGGTGTCCCCCACCAGCCCGACCTCGACCGGGACGCGGCGCCCGATGTGGGTGGCCTCGGTGTCCACCTGGATCACCGTCCGGCCCTCGGGATACCAGTCCCGGTAGGGGAAGTCCGTGCCGAGCAGCAGGAGGGTGTCCGCGTCCTGGAGGGCGGCCGCCGCCGCGGGGTTGCCGATCAGGCCCGTCTGGCCGACCTGGAAGGGGTTGGCGTCGCCCTCGAAGCCGGCCTTGGCCTTCAGCGTGAGCACCATGGGCGCGGCCAGGCGGTCGGCGAGGGCGAGGACGTCCTGGCGGGCGGCCCTGGCCCCCTCGCCGACGAGGAGGGTGACGCGCTCGGAGCGGTCGAGGAGGTCCGCGGCGCGGCGGACGGCCGATTCGTCCGGCCGGCTCACCGGCGCGTTCAGGGAGAACCGGGCGGGGCGGTCGGCGGTCAGCTCCCGCTCGCCCAGGTCGCCCGGCACGGTGAGCACGGCGACGCCCTTGCGGCCCAGGGCGTGGCGCACCGCCGTCTCCAGCATCTGCGGCAGCTGGTCCGGCGAGGTGACGGTCGCCCGGAAGACGGCCACGTCGCTGAAGAGGGCGTCGTTGTCGACCTCCTGGAAGTAGTCGCTGCCGAGTTCGGCGAGCGGCACCTGGCCGGCGATCGCCAGGACCGGGGCGTGGCTCTTGGCCGCGTCGTACAGTCCGTTGAGGAGGTGGACGGAGCCGGGTCCGACGGTGCCCATGCACACGCCGAGGGTGCCGGTGAGCTGCGACTGGGCGCTCGCGGCGAAGGCGGCCGCCTCCTCGTGCCGGCAGCCCACCCACTCCAGGTCCTCGGTGGTGCGGATGGCGTCCGTCAGGGGGTTGAGGGCGTCTCCGACGACGCCGAACACCTGGCGCACGCCGAGTTCGCTCAGCGCGTCCACGATGACTTGGGCAACGGTACGGGGCACGGGGGTCCTCCAGGTCACACGGTGAAACGGTCGGGGTCGGCGGCCTTCCAGTCGGCCGCCCAGGATTCCGGTGGCCCGTCGAGCAACTGCCCCGGCTCGAGCCACTCGTAGAGCTCCTCGTAGGAGTGTTCGGTGACGGGGTCGATGCGCCGGCGGAGCATGTGGGGGCGCAGTTGCGCGGGGTCGGTGACGCCCATGGACGCCATGATCTGCAGGGCGCTGGCCACGGTCGCCTCCTGGAAGCGCTGGACGCGCGGCGCCTTGTCGCGCACGTCCAGGGCGCGGGCCCGGCGCGGGTCCTGCGTCGTGACGCCGGTGGGGCAGGTGTTGGTGTGGCACCTCTGCGCCTGGATGCAGCCGACGGCGAACATCATCGCCCGCGCGGCGTTGCCGTAGTCGGCGCCCTGCACCATGCGCTTGACGAGGTCGGTGCCGGTGGCGATCTTGCCGCTCGCCCCGATCCTGACCCGGTCGCGCAGGCCCGCGCCGACGAGCGCGTTGTGCACGGTGAGCAGGCCCTCGGTGAGCGGGGTGCCCACGTGGTCGGCGAACTCCAGCGGCGCGGCGCCGGTCCCGCCCTCGGCGCCGTCCACCACGATGAAGTCGGGTGCCGTCCCCTCCTCCAGCATGGCCTTGCACACGGCCAGGAACTGCCGTCGTGAGCCCACGCACAGCTTGAATCCGGTCGGCTTGCCACCGGACAGCTCGCGCATGCGGGCGATGAAGCGCACGAGTTCGCGCGGGGTGGAGAACACCCGGTGGTACGGCGGGGAGACGACCGTGCGCCCCTGGGGCACGTCCCGGACCCGGGCGATCTCGGCGTTCACCTTGGCCCCCGGCAGGACGCCGCCGATGCCGGGCTTGGCGCCCTGCGACAGCTTCAGGGACACGCACTTGACGTGGTCGTGCGCGGCCTTGTCGGCGAACTCGGCGGCGTCGAAGTCGCCTTGGTCGGTGCGGCAGCCGAAGTACCCGGTGCCGATCTCCCACACGAGGTCGCCGCCGGGGCGCAGGTGGTACTCCGACAGCCCGCCCTCACCGGTGTCGTGGGCGAAGTTCCCGGCCGCCGCGCCGCCGTTGAGCGCCAGGACCGCGTTGGCCGACAGCGAGCCGAAGCTCATGGCCGACACGTTCAGCAGGGCCATGTCGTAGGGACGACTGCAGTCGGGACCGCCGATCCGCACGCGCGGCGGTGACTCGGGCACCGGGCACGGCGCCATCGACGGAACGAGGAACTCGTGACCGGGCCGGTACACGTCCCGTTCGGTGCCGAACGGCTCCTCCGCGTCGGTGCCCTTGGCGCGCTCGTAGACGATGCTGCGCACGTCGCGGTCGAAGGGGCGGCCGTCGTAGTTGCGCTCGATGAAGTACTGCTGCAGCTCCGGGCGTATGCGCTCCATGAGGAAGCGGGCATGGCCGAGGACGGGGTAGTTGCGCAGCACCGAGTGCCGGCGTTGCAGCAGGTCCCAGGCGCCCAGCAGGCCCAGCAGGACGACCGGCACGGCGGCGAACGCCCACCAGGGGGAGATCCAGGCGGTGGCCAGGGAGGCCAGGACGCCTGCGGCGAGGGTCAGGACGACGATTGCGATGCGTGTCACGACGTCCTCATTGCCGTGCGACCGCTTCCCAGTCCTGCGGCTGGGCCAAGACACGTTCAAGCCCGCCGCGGCCGCGAGGTCACCCCGTCCCGTAGTCGTCCACCAGGGTGCCGATGAGCGAGAGGAGGGCGTCGGCGCGGCTCCGGTCCTCGCGCTGGGCACGCAGGGCCTCGTCGGCCGCCCGCAGGCGGGCCACGGCGGCCGGCTCGCCGTCCACCAGGTCGTCGACCACCGGCGCGGTCAGCAGGTCCAGGCACTCGGTCAGCATCCGGCGGGTCGCAGCCGACGGAGGGCTCGGATCGGGGTCGGCGTACGCGGTGGTCAGATACCGTGCGGGGTCGGTGAGGCTCCAGCCGACGACGGTGGAGTCCTGAACCAGGAGCGCCATGTCGGGGGCGATGCCGACACAGGCCTCCACGGGCTCGTCGAGGACGTCGAGGTCGCGCAGGCAGGTCAGCACGGCGTCCCCGGGCGCGCGGCACAGCACCGAGCACATCTCGTGCCGGAAGTCCCGGACCTCGTCCGCCCGGAGCCCGCCCGGGCGCACCCGGGGCAGGACCGGAGCACGGACGGACGTCTCGGCGGACGCGGAGGCGTACGGGATCCGGAGCTCGGCCCCGACCAGCTCCCGTCCGACCGGGTCGAACCGCAGGACGTCGGGCGCGTCCCACAACCAATCTTGGCTGCCGTAGGTCTCCGCGAGGAACCGCTCACGCTCTTTCACGTCCGCGTACCGCACGACGTCCACGCAGCCGCCCGTGAAACGGGGGCTGATGCGCAGCGGATCGTCCGTGACCGTCGCGCGCCAACCGCCGTCGAAAGCCAGTCTCATCGTCATTCGTGCCTCATCTGATCGGCTCCTGGGTCACCGATTCCCGTAGTCCTCCATCAAGTCGCCGATGAGCGAGAGGAGGGCGTCGGCGCGGTGCCGGTCCTCGCGCTGGGCGCGCAGGGCCTCATCGGCGGCCCGCAGGCGGGCGAGGGCGGCCGGGTCCCGGTTCTTCACCTCGGAGAGCAGCGGCTCGGTGACCAGGTCCAGGCACTCGGTGAACAGCGGCCCTGTGGCCGGGGACGGCGGGGCTGGGTCGGGAGCAGCGAAGCCAGTGGTCAGGTACCGAACGGGATCGGTGAGGCTCCAGCCGACGACGGTGCCGTGCTGGACGAGGAGCGCCACGTCCGGGGCGATGCCGACGCGGGCCTCCAGCGGCTCGCCGAGGACGTCGACGTCGAGCAGGCAGGTCAGTACGGTGTCTCCGGGGGCGCGGCAGAGCTCCGTGGCCACCTCCAGGCGGAAGTCCCGGACCTCCTCCGCGCGCAGGCCGCCCGGGCGGACGGGGGGCGTGACCGGAACGCGGGCGGCGTCCTCGGCTGCAGCGCACTCATAGGGCAGCCGGAAGCCGGCGCCGACCAGTTGCCGGCCGGCCTGGTCGAAGCGGAGTTCGTCCGGAGCGTCCCACAGCCACTCCTGGCTGCCGAAGGTCTCCCCGAGAAACCGCTGCCACTCCTCTACGTCGGCGTACTCCGCGATGCGCACGCATTGGCCCGGGAAGTCGAAGCGCGGGGTGGAGCGCAGCGGAGCGTCCGTCACCGTCGCAGTCCAGTCGCTGTCAAGGGTGAGTCTCATGTGGGGAAGCCGTTTCATCGAATCTGCTCTGCGGGAGCCATGTAGCCGTTCTTCGCCGGAATCCTGCCCTCCACCACGTCTGCATGGGTAATCGGCCCGCCGGGATCGGTCGGCAAGCCGCCGAGCGCCCTCACGCCGGAGTCGCCCCTGATGCCGGACGGGCCGTATGCCGTGATGACGTTGCCTGCCCCGGCGCCGCCGCCTTCCGCCACCACGATGTCCTCCCCCTGCCGGAAGATCAACCTTCCGCTGCCCGCCGTCGAGTGGTACACCGCGTCCGGGCTCTTGAGGATGTCCAGGACCCGTTCGTCGCTGAAGCCGTGCATGGAGTCCGCGTGGTAGTTGCCGGCCTTCTTCATCCGGTTGCCCTGAGCCCTTTGGACGACGTCGTCCGCGGTCTGGACGGCCTTTTCCCTGGCCTGTTGGGCCTTCTCCTCCTTCGTGTACTTGGGCATCAGCCCCAGCGGGTCGCACCCGGTGTACGGGTTGTCCACGTAGCCGAGGGGATTGGGCGCGGGGGCGAGGCCCAGTGGGTCCGGGGAGGTGTAGCGGCCGGTCTCGGGGTCGTAGTGGCGGAAGAGGTTGTAGTGGAGGCCGGTCTCGGGGTCGTAGTACTGGCCGGGGAAGCGGAGCGGGGTGTAGGCGTCGCTGTCCCTGGCCCAGGCGGTGGTACCCCAGAGGGTGCTGCGGCTGCGCCAGGCGATGCCGCCCGCCTCGTCGACGAGTTCGGTGGGGGTGCCGATCAGGTCGGTGGCGATGGCGAAGAACCGCCGGTCGATCTCCTGCTGCCGGCTGTCGGCCGTCAGGATGCGCTCGGTCTGGGCGAAGGGGACGACGTCCCGGTGGTCCCAGCTGAGGGCGACCGTGTGCGGGAGGTCCGGGCGGTGGCTGGTCTGCTCGCAGAGGGTGAGCCCGTCCCAGGTGAAGCGGACCTCCTCGGCCACGCTCTCGCCGTCGGCCGCGAGGCGCTGCTTGGCGGTGCGGCGGCCCAGCGGGTCGTAGCGGTAGCGCCACCGGGTCCCGTCGGGGGTGGTGACGGAGGTGAGCCGGTTCTCCGTGTCCCACTCGTAGCGCCAGGTGTCCGGCTTGCGGGACAGGCGGGTCTTCTGGCGCAGGGTGACGCGGCCGAGGGCGTCGTGCTCGAAGCGGACGCCCCCGGCGCGGGTGACACGGGTGCCGTCGTACGACCGGGGGCCGACCGCCTCGGTGCCGGGATGGCGGTCGGGCCAGGAGGCGGACGTCTGGTTGCCGGCGTCGTCGTACGCGTACCGCTCCGTCCAGCCCGGGGCGTGGACGGCGGTGACCCGGCCCAGCGGGTCCAGGTCGAACGTGCGGGTCCCGGAGAGCCGGTCCGCGATCGAGAGCAGGTGCCCGTCGGCGCGGTAGGCGTAGGCGCGGCTGTTGACGGCGTCGGCCCCGGCGGTGATGTGCTGCGCGGCGAGCCGGCCGGCCTCGTCCCAGGCCGACGTCACGGTGAGCGCGTCACCGAAGGCGCGGGCCAGTTCGCGACCGGCGGCGTCGTGGGTGAAGTCGACCGGCCGGCCGCCGGTGGTCAGCCGTGCGGGGAGTCCGTCGGAGTCGTAGGCGTAGGTGGTGACGTGGCCGGTGGGGGTGGCCCGGCGGACGCGCCGGCCCAGGTCGTCGTAGGAATAGAGCATCGGGCGGCCGTCCACCAGCTCCGTCTTGACCAGCCCGCGGCGGTCGTACTGGTAGCGCAGCTCGCCGTCCGGTCCGACCGCCTCCAGGAGGCGGCCCGCCCGGTCGTACGCGTACGTCGTCACCCTGCCGTCGACGGTCTTGGCGAGCACCCGGCCGAGTGCGTCGCGCTCGAAGGAGACGGTGCCGCCGAGGGCGTCGGTCCGGGCGGTGAGGCGGCCGGCGGCGTCCACGCGGTAGGTCAGGGTGCGTCCGTCGAAGTCGGTCTCGCAGACGGTGTTGCCGACCGCGTCGTACTCGTACGTCCAGCTCAGGCCCTGCGGGCCGGTGACCCGGGTGAGGCGCAGGTCGGCGTCGTGCTCGAACGCGTACCGGGCGCCGTCGGGCCGGGTGGTGGCGAGCGGGAGGTCGAAGTGGGTGTACTCGTAGGCCGTGACGCCTCCGGCGGCGTCGGTGTGGGCCGTGCAGTTGCCCTCGCCGTCGTAGGTCCACGACTCGCTCGCGCCGTCCGGGCCGGTGCGGCGGGCGAGCAGGCCGTCCGCGTTCCACTCCAGGCGGGTGACACCGCCCGTGGGGCCGGTCACCCGGACCGGGCGGCCGAGCCCGTCCCGCTCGGTGCGGGTGGTGGCGCCGGACGGGTCGGTCACGGCCACGGTCCGCCCCGCCGCGTCGCACGTCACGCGGGTGGTGTTGCCGAGGGCGTCGGTGACCGAGGTGGGGCGGCCCGCGTCGTCGTAGGTGATGCGGGTGGTGTGTCCGGCCGGGTCGGTGTACGTCGTACGGTTGCCGCGCTCGTCGTAGGTGTACGCGGTACGGGCGCCGTCCGGCCCGACGACCTCCGTCGGCAGCCCGAACGGGCCGCGTACGACGCGCAGTTCGGAGCCGTCCGGGCGGACGGCCGACACCAGCCGGCCCTCGTCGTCGTAGGTGAAGGCGTGCGTGGCGCCGAGCGGGTCGGTGCGGGACAGCAGGTTGCCGTGCGCGTCGTGGCGGAAGCGGGTGGTGTGGCCGAGCGCGTCCGTGGTGGCCAGGATCCGGCAGTGCGAGCCGATCAGGTGCCGGGTGGCCCGGCCGTCGGCGGTGGTGAGCGTGGTGGTGCGGTGGCCGGTCTCGGGGTCGGGGTCGGTGTACGCCAGGGTGATCTGGACGTGGCCGGCCTCGCCGCCCTCGGCGACGACCCGGTCCCGGTCGTCGTAGACGTAGTCGTAGCGGCGGTTGTTGGAGTCGGTCCAGGCGATGACGCGGTGGCGTTCGTCGTAGTCGAAGGCGGTGACGGCGCCGGACGGGCGGGTGACGGTGGTGAGGTCGCCGTTCTCGTAGCCGTAGCCGATCAGCGGCAGGTCCGCGCCGTCCTCCCCGGCGCCCGTGAGGAGGAGCGCGGTCACCCGGCCGTCGGCGGTGGCCAGTCGTACCTGGTGGCCCGCGGAGTGGACGAGGGCGAGCGGCAGTCCGTCGTCCGCCCGGTCGACGGTGACGGTGTGGCCGCCCCGGTCGCTGATGCCGGACAGCCAGGCGGTGCCGTCGCCTCCCGGTTCGGCGCCCACCGGGGCCGTGAAGCGGCGGACCACGCCCGAGTCGGGGTCGGTCAGCGTGTAGTCGCCGTCGGTGTCCCGGGCGAGCAGCATGCGCGTCGTGGTCGTGTCCGGCCGCGGCCGGGTGGGGTCGCCGGGGACCGGGTGCGGGTAGGTGACCAGGAGGCCGTCGGCGGTGACGTGGACGACGCCGACGGCGTCGATCTCCAGCCGCTCGTCCACCGTGGACGTCCACGACGGCCCCAGGAAGCGGCCGGCGGTCAGGCCGGACTCGGTGCGCCGGGTGAAAAGCAGCGGCAGGATTCCGGGGATCTCCACGTCGGTCTGGGGCAGGAACATCCGGCCGGTGGCGAGGTCCACCGGGTCGGAGCCGTCGGTGAGGCGCTCCCCGTCCGGGCGCCTGTGGGTCCCGTCCTCGACGTCGTCGACGAGCCTGCGCACCTTCGAGGCCTCGGAGGCGTCCTCGGCGATGCGCACGCCCTTCACCGCCGCGCCGCCGCCGTCGGTGGCCACGGTCAGCACAATGTCGGGGATCAGCCGGCCGAACCCCTCGGCCGGGTCCTTCATGAAGTCCTTGACCATCTGAGTGCCGGTGCCGACGGGGTCGTTGGCGGCCACGACGAGGCCGGCGGCCAGGCTGTTGAGGGACGTGGCGTACTCGGCCGGGTGCGTGAGGTTGTACGGGTCCATGGGGTCGACGCTGCGGACGAAGTTCACGATCCCGGCGGTGCCCTTGATCAGGCCCCCGGCCACGTGGTCCTGCATGATCTGCAGTTCGCCGTAGCCGTCGCGCAACTGCTCGGCGTAGGACGGCTTCTTCGGGGCCATGGCGCGGGCGGCGCGCACCGCGGAGCGCGCGGTCTCCGCGGCCGAGTTCCGCTGCTTGCGGGCCTCGGCCAGGATGTCCTGCGCGTCCTTCATCAGCTTCTTGCCGGGGTCGTCGAACGTCTCGGCGGGGCGCGGCGGGAGCGAGGACGGGTTCCGCTTGTCGGCGGGCTGGGCGTTGTAGTGGTCGACGGCCTTGTTGTAGTCGTCGACCTTCTTGCGGTGGGCGTCGGCGGCGTCCTCGGACGCCTTGACGCCCGCCTTCCACTTGTCGATCGCCGTCTGCGCCTGGCCCTGGGCCCAGGTGACCGTGTCGGCGAACGACTCCAGCGCGCTGATCGCCTTGACGCAGGCCTCACCCGCCGTGTACCAGCGGTGCGGCTGCTTGCCGACGGTGGTGCGCAGCGCGTCGGCCGCCTCGCCCTTGAGCCGGGAGGTGTCGAGGCCCCTGAGACCGTCGCCGGTCTCGTTGAACGACGACTCGAAGGCGCGGAGCTTCGCGGCCACGGCGTTGATCTTGCTCGGGCTGCCGTAGATCAGCTTGGTCTTGTCCTCGGTCTGCCCGAGGTCCATCTCGTCGACCTCGGCGCCCAGCCGGTTGGCGAGCGAACGGGACTGCTGGCGCACCCAGTCGGCGCCGGAGTCCCAGCCGACGTCCTGCAACCGGTCGGCGGTCCAGTTGCCCGCGTCCTCGACCCGGTCGCCCACCCACTCGACGCCGTGCTCGATCTTGTCCTCGACCGAGTCGGGCGTGATGTCGCTGATGAAGTCGCCGATGCCCACCGTCAGTTCCCCCCGGACTCACCCTGCTGTTGCTGCTGCGCGCGTTCCTCCGGCGACGGCCCGAAGGTGTCGTCCAGCGCCTGGTTCCACTGGTCGTCGGAGATCCCGAACGCCTTGTTGAGCAACTCCGACTGCCGGCCGCCCTGGCCTTCGGTGAGGACGCTGCGGCCGGTGTCCTTCCAGGTCTGCGCCATGTCGTGCCCTGCCTTGTCGAACGACTCGGCGCTGTAGTCGGGGTGCAGGTAGTCCGGGGTGAAGATGTCGCCCCAGCCCTGCTTGGCGATCTCCTCCTCGCTGGCGTGGGGGTTGCCGCCGAACACGGAGTTGGCGCCCACCTTCAGCGAGCCCGCGACGTACTGGTCCTCCTCCCACAGGGTGCCGGCCGCCAGGCCGAGCCGGTTCGCGATCTCGCTGGCGTCCCGCACCAGGGCGCGCACGCCCCACTCCCAGGACTCGCAGAAGTCCTCGAAGTCGACCGAGAGGCCGTGGTGTCCGGCCTCCATCCCCGTCATCGCCAGCTCCGAGAAGCCCTTGCCCATGACGGAACCGGTGGCGCCACCGAGGTCGCCGAGCTGGTCGATGGTCGCACCCAGGCCCTGGGTGAACTTGGCGACGGACTCCTTGTCCAGCCGGAGGTCCTTGCCGTCGCCGCTCACGACCGCACCTCCCCCGCCGGGCCGGCGTCGACGGCGACCGCGTCGGGGACGATGCCGGCGACCGGCGGGAAGAACATCGCCCCGTCCTCGGTGGCGATGTCGACGGCGAGCCCGGCGGGCTCGCCCAGGGCGGGCACGAGCTCGTCGACTATGCGTGCGCCCAGCAGGGCCGCGTAGTCCAACGGCTGGTCACCGGGGGCCTGGTGGAGGGCGAACCGGGCCAGGGCGGCCTCGTCGGTGAACCCGCAGACCCACCGCACCCCGCCCGCCCGCACCGACCACAACCCGCCGCCGGCCACCGGCACCAGAAGGACCGAACGGCGCATCTCGCCGACCAGGGCGCGGGGGTCGTCGCCTCCCCTTCTCCGCTCGGCGATGCGCTCGGCGAGCACCGTCCTCGGCTGCTGCACGCTTCCTCCCTGGCCGTCGTTGGTGACACCGTAAGGAAGGACGCGCGGGAACGAGTGGGTGGTTCTCCGGGGTCTCGTGAGACGGCGGGAGCGCGGGGCGACGGACTGCGGCAGCGGCCCTTGCGGGTTGCCATGCGGGGCGCAACGTGCGCACTGGCAACCACTGGAATCGTGCTGTGACCCAGAAGCTCAGCCCAGTCGAAGCCGCACCATGCGTGCGGCCAGAGCGTGGATCTCTCTGATGAGCGTCGATGAGGGCCGGTCGAGATTTAGTGCGTGTTGGTGCAGCGCTATCCCTGAGTGCCGCACCAAGTGGCCCGGGTGCGGTGCGTTGCCCTTGGCGTACACCAGATGGCCGTCCTTGACGCCCAGAGAAATGGAATAGGCCAGCATTTGGTACAGGTCTGCATCGGGATAGCCGTGCGGCTTACCCAGCTTGTACTTGGCGTCGGCCACGACCAGTGGGGCTCCCGAATCGTCGTACCAGACGAGGTCCGGTCGCATGCGGATGACCCCGGCTTCATCCAGATAGACGTTCCTGGCCTGCAGCGCGGCGTGCCCACCGTACGCGCTCAGGGCCTCCCGGAGCGCGACGCAGACGAAGTCCTCGAAGACCGTGTTCATGTCGAACAGGAAGCCGTTCATCCGTACCCCACCCGGCAGATGCTCGGCGGATGCGTTGTCCAGTACGAGTCCCGCCAGGCGGAGAGCGTGGTGATACCGGGCGTTGAGACGGCTCGGCTGCCATCCGGGGAGCGGCTTCCCCCTCACGAGTGGGGTGACCTCCGCGAGCCTGGCCCGCTGGTGGGCAAGACGTGTCCGTACGGCTCCGGGCACGCCAGGCAGGCGTAGGAGGCGTTCCACCGCGGCGCGCAGAATGCGGTTCTCCGCGATATCCGTGGTGAATTCGTCGTACGCGATCTCGGCGGGCAACGGGGCACCGAACCGGCGCCGGATCTGGTCCGCCTCGCGAACCCGGCCACGGACGACGAACGCCGTGGCCTCGGTGCTTCGGTAGCCCTGCAGAAGCCCTTGCCGCAGCGCGCGGTCCGTCTGCCGCTCGACGGCGTGGGCAATGGCGGGCAGCAGTTCGTCGTACCCGGCGACGTCCACGTCTCCGTCCCGCCAGCCGCCCAGGTCGAGGCTGTAGCCGAGGAGGAAGAACACACGCCGGATGGGCAGTTTGGGCGTGATCCGCAACACACGCGTGGCCACGCACCTGGTGACCGTGGTCGAACAGGCCGCCGAGGCAGGGTTCGCCGACGAGCGGTTCGCCGGAGAGTCACTTCGCGAGGCACGGCGCTCGTACGCGCTGTGGCAGAGGTGCCTGGCCGAGAGCCGACGGGACTTGAGCTAGGAAGATGACTCACATCGTACCGGTGATCTTGAAAGCAGCCCAGAACAGCGGGTTCTCGGCGGCCTGTTGATCCATGTGGCTTCGCCAGTCCGGAAGCACCGAGTCGATGGCCGACTCGGCGGAGAGCAATGGCCCTCCCTGGAGGAACCATTGCCACTGCCCCGCCCGGAGGTATCGAGCGGTGTCGGTGAAAGCGGTGTGAGGGTCGACACCGGCTCCGAGATAGGCATGGAGCACGGCAGAGAAGACGACGCCTTGCAGATCCGTGATCTCCCACAGTGTGGAGACGACCGCCTTCGCTCCGCGGGCCAGGAACGCGGACTCGAGACTGCGCAGGGTCTGCACGGTACGACCGGTCCCTTCGTGCGTGCCCGTTCTGCAAGCGTTCAGGATGACCAGGTCGACGCTGCTGAAGGTACCTTCGGCGAGGATTCTGCTCGTGGTCAACGTGGCCGCTCCCAGCGAACTGCCTTGCAGCACGAGTCCAGCAGCCCAGCGGTTGAGGTGTGTCAGGCCGTGCGACGCCACATGGACGATCCGCGCCCTGGACATCGCCTCCAGAGCACGGTCGGGGGTCGCCTCCTCTTGCGCGAGGACCTCCGCATGGTCGTGGATGTCAGCGATCAGGTCAGCCTCGCAGAGCGGTCCGCCGATCGACTCGAAGCCGGGCACGCCATCACCGCTGTGTGCCACCACAAGGACCTCGACCGCGGCTGGCTGCCGCTGGGACCTTTCGATGGCCGTCGCGAGACGAGCTGTGGGAGCGTAAACCACGTGATCGAAAAGGTCGCTCAGTGTCACGGTTCGCGGGGCATGAAGCGTCGCGGCATGGAGCGGTAGTAGTTCGAGCGGATCAGCGGGACTGAGCATCAACCGACTAAAATCATGACGCGCGACCATGCCGGCGATCGCCTCAGCTATTTCGGTGCATTCAGCGAGGGCTTGCCCCAGGAAGCGATACCACAAACGTTCGGGAGCATCCTGAGGTAGCATTGCCCATCCTCTTACGACCTCAGGGAAATACCCGAGAGGAAATTCCTCACATGAAACCAGATCGAAGTGCGCGCGGCCCGCACGAGTCCTGCATGCGGCGAGCTGGAGCGTCCCAAACCGGTTGATCAGGTGTATGAAAACCGTGCGTTCATCCAGCAGAGGCATGTCGGCTTCACCAATGAAACCCGTTTGCACCCTCCCTCGGCCCGCGGTTGCCCTGAGGAGTTCCAGAGTGCGCTGCCGCTCTTCAACAGCGTCCTTCAACTCCACGTTGGCCTCATGCACGCCTTCTCCATCTAGCAGGCGCAAGGCCTGCCGTGCACGCGTCCCGGCGAGGCGGCGCGCGGCGGACATGAAGTGTCGGAACTCAGTGGTGTCGGAGGCGAGAGCAAGTTCGTCCTGAATATCTTCGCTCTTCGCGTTCTCACAGCTCTGGAAGGCCGCCTCAGCGGCCTGGTCAACGCCTTCGAGTGCCATCCTCTGCTTTATGTTCTGTGTCTCGTCGCCAATCAGTCGACGGAGCGCCGCGATCGCGGCGTCCTTGCACCGGACGAGCAACTCTGCCGGTAGTCCTAGCCAGATGCTGCCCACAGCCCTCACTTCACCGTCGCCCACCAGCCGGACGACGCCGAGGCGGGTGTATCCGACGGTCGCAAGATGCAGAAGTTCCCAGGCATGTTCCACCCAGGCGAGGGAGTAGATGTATGGAGCACGCATCGGAGGGCCCGGGTCGCCGGGAGGTAGGGGAAACTGCAACCAAATCTTGATGTCGTCGCCGTAGTCCTCGACTTCGAACCCGTATCGCGCTCCCGTCTGCATCAACGCTCGCACGGATGCCAGATGAGAGCCCGTCTCAGCCGTGGCCAGCCAGACTGGGTGAGGACCCACCCGTGTATGAAAAAAGCGGGTCCCACAAGTGACGATTTCTTCGACCATCCAGTCGGGTACCGAAGCGCTCAAATCGCTCTGCTTCGGTTCCCACAAGAGCGCATCGTCACCCAACAGAGGGGCTTTATAAAAACCCTTTCCTTCCACGAGGCACTCTTCTGCATATTGATCGTCCCCCGTCTCGGACGTCAGCAATGCGAGTTCATATGCCGTCAGGTGAGACATGACCTCGACCATCTGGGCGTCCCATGTCTCAAGATCTTCACGCAGCCCTGCGAGGAATTCCACCGAATGGTCCCTGACGCGGTCTACTGTGTTCTCCAGATCCATGCGGCGATGCAGGCGCTTCGCGACCTCCGCGAGATCAGGTCTGTCAGTCAGCCCCGGTCTGGCTCGCAGGACGTCTTCCGTCCGATTGATCTTGATCCAGCCACCGGAGACAAGGGCTTGCAGACACACACTCGCCCTTCCGGTGGCTGATTCGTGAAGGAGGTCCGGCGGCAATGAGACGTAGGGATCTGCCGCGTTGCGGAGGAAGGTTTCCAGGGCCTGGTTCGGGAGGCGCCAAACGCTCGTCAGTTCCTCGCGTACCGTCTCCGTGGATTGGGTCGCAAGTCGGCGTCCAGCCCACAACTCGATCAGTAGCACATGGAACCCGGAGACGTCCCACCACCGTTCCCACGGAACACCTCGCTTTCGAACCGTGCGCAGAACAGGCATGACGAGGTCTCTCACAACCACGGGACCGGGCACCCTGGAATCGACAAGAGCGCTCGATCGCAGGTGGTCACTGATGGCCTGCGGAGAGCTGCCCGTGATGTCTTCCGCAGCGATGCGGGCCAGCAGGGCGGCGAGCGCCGGCGGCTCGTCTGCGACCCATGAGGGGAACATGTCGTAACGGCTCGGGTCGGGCCCCAGCTCGCGACAGACCCGAGCCGTGAGGCTGTCGACCCAGGTGGTACGCATCCGGAAGAGGTTGTCTCGCATCAGGCGCCCCCAGCTTCGCAAAAATGCACAAGTGCCACGGCAGTAAGTCTGTGGCACCTGCAAGTTGCCGCGATACTAGAGGACTTCCAGCCACCAGATCCGCTGCAGAAGCTCGCTGCCTGAGCCATCCGGAAGGACACACGCCGATGCCGCACGCGCCCTCGACAGTCGCCCAGGTAGGGATCGTGCTTTTCCTGGTCTTGCCCGGCGTGACCTACCAGTTCGTCCGCGAACGAGCGCGCGGCCTGGCCCCGGTCCACAGAGACCTGGGCGAACGCGTACTCCGGGCGGTGACCGCGGGCATCGCTCTCGACACCGTCTACGTCGTGCTCGCCGGCCCCTGGTTGGTGCACCGGGTCTACGACCGTCGCAACGGCTGGCTGACGGGTGCGACAGAGAATCCGCGTGTCGCGGCGCTGACGGCGGCAACCCTGTTGATAGCCGTTCCGGCTGTCGCCGCATGGCTCACGTCCTGGCTGAGGTCGCGAGGCAGAGGGTCGACCTATGACCCGACCCCCACGGCATGGGACTGGATCTTCCAGAGTCGGAGCCACTGCCTGGTGCGGGCGCGGCTGAAGAGCGGCCGTTGGATCGGGGGGTACTACGGCGAAGACTCCTACACGTCGAGCTACCCGCAAGCCCCGGACCTGTATCTGCAGACCGCTTGGGCCGTGTCCGCCACCGGACTGTTCGAACGCCCGCTGGAAGATTCCGGCGGGCTCTATATTCGGATGGATGATGTGGAGTATCTCGACTTCATCGAAGTAGCTCCCGTGACTGCAGACGGAGACACGACCAGTGACCGAAATTCGACCGCGGTTGGACCCCAACGGGAAGAGGGGCTACAGGCCCGTCGGCAGGCGGCCGGAGCCGACCCAGGCTCCGCCCACGCCGCCTCCGACCACTGAGCCGGACACGGGTGCGTCCGACGAAGGGTGACTCGGCCGGCACCCGCTGCACGCAGTCGCCCATCCCTGCCTGCACGGACTGGACTAACGTGCCGATGAATCCCTGCCCCGGCGGCCTGTCCCGATTGTGAGGACCCACGTGCACATCGCGCCCCTCAGCCCTGACGATCCCTCCGAGCTGGGCGGATACGAGCTGCTCGGGCGGATCGGGCAGGGCGGCATGGGGCAGGTGTACCTGGGGGAGTCGCCGGGCGGGGAGCCGGCCGCGGTGAAGGTGATCAAGCCGTCCGTGGTGGACTCCGAGACCCGGCTCAGGTTCGCCCAGGAGGTGGAGATCCTCAAGGCCGTCTGGGGAGCTCGCATCGCCGCCCTCCTGGACGCCGACCCGGACGCGGACCCGCCGTGGCTGGCGACCGAGTACGTCGAGGGGCTGGACCTCAGCAGGCATGTGGGCAGGCACGGTCCGCTCGACGCCCTGCTCACCGCCTCGCTGGGCGCGACGCTCGCGGAGGCGCTGGCGACGGTCCACAAGCAGGGTCTGCTCCATCGTGATCTGAAGCCCGCCAACGTGCTGCTCGGCCCCAACGGGCCCAAGGTGATCGACTTCGGGCTCGCGGTGTTCGCGGAGTCCAGCGTTTCGCTGACCGCGGCGAACACGGTCGTCGGCACTCCCTCCTGCATGCCTCCGGAGCAGGCGAACGGCGAGAAGCCGCTGACACCCGCGGTCGACGTGTACGCGTTGGGTGCCGTGCTGCTGTTCGCGGCCTCCGGGCATGCTCCCTACCGGGCCGACAACATCCACCTCCTGTTCCACCAGGTCGTCGATCCCACGATCGCGCCCGACCTGTCAGGGGCGCCGGAGGAGCTCGTGCCACTGCTGACGGCCATGCTCGCCCACCGTGCCGAGGACCGGCCGACGCTCGACGACGTCGTACGGCGGTGCCGGGCCCTGATCGAGGCGCGGGGGTTCAAGGTCGCCCAGGCTCGGCGCCGGCTCACGAACCACACGGCCGCTCCGGCACACGTACTCGACGACCTGCTCGCCGTGGACCGCCCGACCGGGGCGGAACCGGCGGCGCCGGACCGGGCGCGGACGGACCGTGTCCCGACCGATGCCGAGCCGAGTCGGCCGGAGCCGGAGACGCCGGCAACCGAGTCGGCCCGCCAGAGACCGGAGGGATCGCGGCCCACCCAGGGGGACTCCGCGGTGTCCGCCCCGTCGATGCCTCCCGCCCAGGTGCCGTCCCCCACGGACCCGCGCCTCATCCTCGCCCGCGTCGACACCCCCACGCCCCCGCCCCCCGACGGCACACCCGCCTCCACTACGGCGGGGCGAGAACCGGCGCAGCGGGCCACGGATCCGGACGGCGCACGGTCCCCGGTACGACTGGCGGGTCCAGGCCGCGTGAGCAGCGGCGACAGCAGCGTCCGACGGCGCTCGCTGCGGCATTCCGCCCAGGCCCGGATCACCGCGCAGCGGCTGCGCGAGGCATACGCGGCCAGTGCACCCTTCTGACCCGTACACCGCCGCGACCCGCGATAATGGGCGGGCTCTGAAGGGGGCCTGACCATGTACGACCGAACCGCCTCAGGAGGCCACGGGTGACCGCCGTCCAGACCAGTGCGGAGCAGAGTGGCGCCTCGACCGGCCAGGACCAGTACCCGGCCGGTGCCCAGGTGGTCGTGCGGGACGAGGAGTGGCTGGTCAGAAGCTCCATGCCGACGGCCGAGGACGGCACCCGGATCGAGGTGGTCGGGGTGTCGGAGTTCGTCCGGGACCAGGAGGCCGTGTTCTTCTCCGGCTTGGACCGCATCGAGCTGCTCGACCCGCGCGAGACGTCTCTCGTCATGGACGACTCCCCCAACTACCGCCGTTCCCGGCTGTTCCTGGAGGCGGTCCTGCGCCGCACCGCGCTTCCCCAGTCGGAGCGCCGGCTCGCCCTGGCGGACTCGTTCCTGATGGACCCGCTGCCGTACCAGCGGCGCCCGGCCGAGCTGGCTCTGTCCGGCGGCAATCTCCGCCCGCGGCTGCTGATCGCGGACGTGGTGGGCCTCGGCAAGACCCTGGAGATCGGTCTGACGCTGGCCGAGCTGATCCGTCGCGGCCGGGGCGAGCGCATCCTGGTGGTCACCCCGCAGCATGTGCTGGAGCAGTTCCAGCACGAGCTGTGGACACGGTTCGCGATCCCGCTGGTGCGGCTGGACTCGGTCGGCATCGAGCGGATCCAGCGGGAGATCCCGGCCGGCCGCAACCCCTTCACCTCGTTCAAGCGGGTCACCGTCTCCATCGACACCCTGAAGAACACCGACCAGTACCAGCACCATCTGGAGCAGATCCGCTGGGACGCGGTCGTCATCGACGAGTCGCACAACCTGATCAACCGGGGTTCCCTGCGCAACCAGCTCGCCCGCACCCTCGCCCCCCGCACCGACGCCCTGATCCTGGCGTCCGCGACCCCGCACAACGGCGACGCGAAGTCGTTCGCCGAACTGATCGGCCTCCTCGACCCGGTGGCGATCCGGGACCCGGAGAACTACCGCGCGGCCGACATCGAGCACCTCTTCATCCGCCGCACCAAGATCAGCCCCGAGGTGCGGGAGCAGATGAAGGGCCAGTGGGCGGACCGCGGCCCCTCCCATTCCGTGCACTGCCCCGCCACTCCCGCCGAGGAGAAGATCTTCGAGGAGCTGGCCGCCGTCTGGCTGCCCGGGGACGGCGGCGCCTCGGTGAGCTCGGTGCCCCTCTTCCCGTACACGCTGCTGAAGTCGTTCCTGTCCTCCCACGCCGCGCTGCGGGCGACGGTCTCCGCGCGGACCAAAACCCTGGAGAAGAAGGACGACCGGCGGGGCACCGAGGCCGAGCTGGCCGCCCTGGGCCGGTTGTCGGAGCTGGTCGCCGGCCTGACCGAGGCCGACTCCGCGAAGTTCGCCGCCCTCGTGCGGCAGCTGCGCGAGGAGATCGGCGTCGGACCCGGGTCGGACGAGCGGGTCGTGGTCTTCTCCGAGCGCGTGCAGACACTGGAGTGGCTGGCCCAGGTGCTGCCCGCGGCACTGGGGTTCAAGGGACGGGCCGCCCGTGACTGCGTCCGGGTCATGCACGGCGGTCTCTCCGACGAGCAGCAGATGGCCTGCGTCGAGGAGTTCGGCCTGGCCGACACGCCCGTACGGGTCCTGCTGACCGGCGACGTGGCATCCGAGGGCGTCAACCTGCACCGCCAGTGCCACCAGCTGGTGCACTACGACGTGCCGTGGTCGCTGATCCGTATCGAGCAGCGCAACGGCCGTATCGACCGGTACGGGCAGGCCCGTCCCCCTGAGTTCCGCGCGCTGATCCTGACCAGCGAGGTCGAGGGCGCCAAGGACGACACCGTGGTCGCCGAGCGGCTGCTGGAACGCGAGGACCAGGCCCACCGCTCACTGGGCACCGCGGAGGCGGTGACCGGCCTGTACCGGGCGGAGGCGGAGGAGAAGTCCCTCATCCAGGACCTGCTGCGCGGCCGGACCGTGGACGAGTCCCTGGACGCGCGCCGCTCCGGCACGGACGGCGAGGACGCGGGCCTGGACGACTTCCTCGCGGACTTCTTCGGCCCGGTCGGCGAGGACGCCCCACCGGCGGACGGCTCGGAGCCGGACGGCTCGACCGCGAGCGGTGGCCCCGGTACGGAGCCGTCGGCCGGCCGGGCCGCCGCGAGCCCCGTCGTCCCCCGTCTCTTCGACTCGACCGCACACTTCCTGGACGAGGCCCTGCGCGAGGTGTACCCGGACGCCCGCGACCGGCTGGACCTGGACCGCGACCAGCAGTCGGGCCTCCTCTCGTTCCGCCCTCCGGCGGAGCTCGTCCACCGCCTGAAGGCGCTCCCCATGGACTACCTGCGCGAGCAGCGGTTGCGCGAGCGCCTGCTCGTGACGTTCAACCGCCGCCTCGCCGAGCACTCCCTCCACCGGGCCCGGGAGTCGTCCACGTCGAGCTGGCCGGAGATCTCCCTGCTGACGGACCTGCACCCGGTCGTCGAGTGGCTCACCGACAAGGTCCTCGTCGGCATGGGCCGCCAGGAGGCCCCGATGATCACAGCGAACGTGGCCGAGCCCGTCTATCTCGTCCAGGGCGTGTACTCGAACAAGCTGGGCAGGCCCACCGTCGTGAAGTGGATGGGGGTCACTCGCCAGGGTGCGATCGACGACACCATGGTGTCGCTGCTGCACCGCTGCGGGGTCGGCCCGAGCATGGCCAACAAGGCCCGCTACCGCGACAGCAAGCCGCTGCGCGAGGCCCTGCCCGACGTGCTGCGCGCGGCGGAGGAGTTCCTCGCCGAGCGCCGCGACGCCTGGGAGGAGCCACTACGCGAGCCCATCGCCGAGTACAAGCGTCGGCTGTCCGCCTGGCGCCAGCCCACACTCGCCGGGGATCGCGACGTGGATCGGCTGGCCGACCTCGCCGACTCGCTGCTGACGACAGGCCGACCGCTGCTGCGGGTACTCGCGGTGCTCGTGCCGGACCCAGACCGCAAGAGGAACGACGGCGGGCCGCCGCTCGTCACCCTCGGCCCCCCGCCCCTGTCCCCGCCCGCCGCCTGGTGGCCCCGCCCCGCCGTGACCCGCTGAGAGAAGCTGCCATGACGTACGACTCCCTGGTCAACCGCGGCGACTACTTCTCGGCGCACTATCTGGCCGAGGTGCTGCCCAAGGACCTCAAGTCGGGCCTGCTCCAGGCATGGAAGGAACGCGAGGAGGCGGCGAAGCCGCCCGCCGGGGACGAGCGGGGCACGGAGGACGAGGCCCTCGCCATGCCGGCGCCCGGCGGCGGCGAACTGCCGGTGACGCCCCGGGCCGGTCTCCGGGCGCTGCGCCGCGACTACTTCCGGGCCCGGTCCTCCTTCGCCCTCCCCGAGGACGAGGACGGTATCCGCGTGGTCCGGGAACGCGACGAGGAGAAGGCGACCTACGGCGACCCGAAGTGGCGGGAGCGCGTACGGGCACTGAACGCCGAGGTACTGCGTGCCCTGGGCTATGACGCAAAGCCTCGCACCCTCACGGTCGTACGCGCGGGGCAGACCTACGAGGTCCCGGTCGCCCACGCCGAGAAGGGCCTGCTCGCGCTCGACTGCGGCTGGGCGGCCGAACCGGACGCCGCGGTCGACCCGAAGGGCCGGGGCCGGTTGCTGGAGCCGGTGCCCCTCGACGGTACGACTCCCGTGGAGACCGGCGACAAGCTGGCCAAGTTCCTGTTCGCCTGCGAAGAGCCGCCCCGGTACATCCTGCTGCTCGGCGGCGGCGTGCTCGTCCTCGCCGACCGCGCGGTGTGGGGCGAGGGCCGCTACCTCGGTGTCTCCCTGGACACGGCGCTCCAGCGCAACGACACCAGGGCGGGCGGCGAACTCGACACGGTAGCCGCGCTGTTCGGCGCGGACTCGCTGCGCACCCCGGAGGAGGGCGGCGAGAATCCGCTCTCCGAACTCGTCGGCAAGTCGGCCAAGCACGCGGTGGGTGTCTCCAGCGAGCTGCGCGACGGCCTGCGCAAGAGCGTCGAGCTGATCGCGGGCGAGGTACTGGAACGGCTGCGCGAGCAAGGCGTACGTCCGGAGGAGATCAAGGAACTCCCTGAATTGGGGCGCCAGTTGACCCGCGAGTCGCTGCGCTACCTCTACCGGATCCTGTTCCTCCTGTACGCCGAGGCCCGCCCCGAGCTCGGCATCCTGCCGGCCGACTACCCCGAGTACCAGCAGGGGTACGGGCTCGGCCGGCTCGGTGAGCTGATCGCCGACCGGGAGCCGGTCAGCGACACCGCACGCAACGGCTTCTACCTGTACGAGTCCCTGGACCTGCTCTTCCGCAAGGTCCAGGACGGGTACCGCCCGCGCCGCACCCACGGCGTCGACGCGAAGACCAGCGAGGACGTCGGCCTGCGCTTCGAGCCGCTGCACAGCAAGCTGTTCGAGCGGGACGCCATCCGGCTGATCGGCGCGAACAGCATCCTCGATCCGCGCCACGACTCCGACGAGGCCCTGGCCCGGGGCGAGTCCGTCCGCTACCTCGACACCCGGCTGCGCAACGCCACGCTCCACCAGGTGCTGCACAGCCTGATGATCACCCAGGGCAGGCGGGGCGAGCGCGGCGGCTTCATCTCGTACGCGCAGCTCGGCATCAACCAGCTCGGCGCGGTGTACGAGGGCCTGATGTCGTACAGCGGCTTCATCGCGGGCGAGGAGCTGTACGAGGTCGCGAAGGGCGGCGACCCGAAGGACGGCTCCTGGCTGGTCCCCAAGTCGAAGATCGACGAGTACCCGGACTCGGTGTTCGTACGACGCCGGGACAGGCACACGGGCGAGGACAGGCGGGTGAGCTACGCCCCGGGTTCGTTCGTGTACCGCCTCTCCGGCCGCGACCGGCAGACCTCCGCCTCGTACTACACGCCGGAGTCACTGACGAAGGTGACCGTGCAGCTCGCCCTCCAGCAGCTCCTCACCGACGAGACCGAGGCGAAGGAGCTGCTGAACTGGCGGATCTGCGAGCCGGCGCTCGGCTCCGGCGCGTTCCTCAACGAGGCGATCAACCAGGTCGCCGCCGAGTATCTGCGGCGCAGGCAGAGCGAGTTGGGGAGGTCGATCGACACCGAGCAGTACGCCGTCGAGCTCCAGAAGGCGAAGGCGTACATCGCGCTGCACAACTCGTACGGCGTCGACCTCAACGAGACGGCCGTGGAGCTGGCCGAGGTCTCCCTGTGGCTCAACACCATGCACCCCGGCATGGAGGCCCCCTGGTTCGGCCTGCACCTGCGACGCGGCAACTCCCTGATCGGCGGGCGGCGGGAGGTGTACTCGGCCGACCGTCTGAAGAAGGGCGGCTGGCTGGGAACCACTCCGGAGCGGTTCCCGTTGGCGGACGCGGTGGCGGGCGAGCGGTTGCCGGAAGGCGCGGTGCACCACTTCCTGCTGCCCGCGAAGGAGTGGGGCGCGGTCGCGGCCGAGAAGGAGGCGAAGGCACTCGCGCCGGAGGCGGCGAAGGCGCTGGGCGCCTGGCGGAAGGCGATCACCAAGTCGCCTACGGCGAAGCAGACGGCCCGGCTCCAGGGGCTGGCCCGGCGGGCCGAGTACCTGTGGGATCTGGTCGTACGGCGGCTGGAGCTGTCGGAGCGGGACATCTCCCGGCGGATCGAGGTGTGGGGCGCGGAGGGCGACTGGCTGCGGCGGCCGGAGGTCGCGGTGCAGCGGGACGAGGTGCTCGCCGACCTCGAGGCCGAGGACACCCCCTATTGGCGGCTGAAGACGCTCATGAACGCGTGGTGCGCGCTGTGGTTCTGGCCCGTGCAGAGCGCTGCGCTGCTGGACGGTACGGACGAGAAGTACGCGCGGGCCAAGGCGTTGGCGGAACGGGCGGCGGAGTTGGAGGCGGCGGGGGTTTCCGCGGCCGTCGAGGAGGACTCCGGGATCCTGCTGGCCTGGGAGGCGGACGCCCTGCCGGGGTTCGCGGCCGAGCCCCAGCAGATGACGCTGACGCGGGACTCGGTGTCCCGCCGCCGCACCGGGCGTCGCGCGGAGCAGGTCAAGGGGCAGCGCCGGGAGGTCATCGCGCTGGCCTCGCTGGAGGACTGGCTGGACTTCGCGGAGGCGCTGCTGGGGACGCAGGACGTGCCGAGTGAGTCGCTGGTGTCGACGTTCGAGACGCTGGACGACCTGTCGGTGTACGAGGACGAGCTGCCCGAGTGGATGGGCATGGACCGGTTCCAGGGGTTGGAGGACCGGTTCCTTTGGGCGGGTGTGGCGAAGGATGTGGCTGCGGCTCAGGGGTTCTTCCACTGGGAGCTGGAGTTCGCGCAGGTGTTTGCGCGGGGTGGGTTTGATTTGCAGGTGGGGAATCCGCCTTGGGTGAGGCCTCGGTGGCAGGAGGATTTGGTTCTGGCGGAATTGGATCCGTGGTTCGTGTTGGAGGAGAAGCCCAGCGTGGCGGCGTGGCGCCTCCGCAAGGACGAGGTGCTGGCTGCGCGTGTGGACGGCGAAGGTTTCCTCCTCAACGAGCTGGCCTCCCTTGCTGGATCAGTCGCCAATTTGGGCAGTCCGGCAACATATCCGCTCCTCGTGGGCACCCAAGGCGACCTCTACCGGGCCTTCATGAGTCGGGTATGGCAGCAGATCGCACCGTACGGCAGCGCAGGCATGATCCACCCAGACACCCACTTCGGCGGCGTACGCGAGGGTGCCATCCGAGCCGCCGCGTATCGGCATCTCCGAGTACACGCACACTTTGTAAACTCGGCGAACTGGGCGTTTGATGAAATCGACCGAGGCTGGGAATTTGGGCTACATGTCTACGGCGCACCGCAACAGCCTGACTTCTTGCATCTCAGCGAACTGCGCGGCGCCAACGTTCTGCCTGATTCACTGCTCCACGATGGACAAGGCGTGACGCCCGGCATCAAGCACAACGGTTCATGGGACATCCGGCCGCACCGCGAGCGCGTGGTACGCGTGGATAAGAACTTGCTGGCCAGCTGGCAGGCCCTAACCGGCTCGACGGGCGGCGCGGCACAAGCTCCTCTGCTGTACCCGGTCCTCGGAGCCGAGCAAGGGGCAATCGAGGCACTGGCCACCTACGGTAGCAGCTTGGCCGATTATCACCCGATGATCTCAAGCGGGTACCACGAAACTGGTGCCAAGAAGGAAGGGCTGATCCGTTGGGGCAACCAGGCCGTCCCCGAGCTCGCGGATGTAATCCTCCAAGGGCCGCACTTCGCATCGGCTCTTCCCTTCTCGAAAGAACCGAGGATCCCATGTCGGAACAACAGGGACTGGGACCCGCTCGTGCCGACTGAGTTGTCCGAGGCGTTTGTTCCCGTAGCCAACCTTGTGCGGGCTACCGACCGGGCGACGTATCTTGCACGCCAAGACAACTGGCTCGGGAGCCCGTTCACCACATACTTTCGGGTGGCTTGGCGTCGAATGATCCCTTTCAACACCAGCCGCAGTTTGCAGGCCGCCCTCATTCCGCCCGGCCCCGCCCATATCGACGGCGTGCACTCGATGGCGCTGGCGGACGAGCGTATGACCGTACTCAACGCTGGCTTTTGGGCGTCGCTGCCGCTCGACTACCTACTCCGTATCACCGGTCGCGCGGACCTCCGTGTCGCCGAGGCCCACAAAATGCCCGCCCCCGACCCGAAGCACCCTCTCGCTCCTGCCCTCATCCTCCGCGCCCTCCGCCTAAACGCTCTCACCATCCACTACACCCCCCTCTGGACGGAGCTGTTCGACCCTCGCTGGGCAGGCTACGAAGACTGGGCCAACCCCCACTGGCCTCGCCTGAAACCCCTCTCCGCCGGCCTCAAGTCAACCTGGGAGTACAACACCCCGCTCCGCACCGAGCACGAGCGCCGCGCCGCGCTCGTCGAGCTCGATGCCCTCGTAGCCGTCTGGCTCGGCATCACCGCCGATCAGCTCGCCGCGATCTTCAAGTCCCGCTACCCGCAGCTTTACGACTACGAGTCGGCGACCTACTTCGACGCAAGCGGCCGCAAGATCGCGGGCGACTTCAACACATACGGCCACGGCCAGACCAAGCAGGACTACCTCGATCTCCTCGCCCACTTGGAAGACCCGGAGCACACCCCGCCCCCGGAGGGCTACCAGGCCCCCTTCTACAAGGCCGACCGAGAGGCCGAGATGAGGGCCGCACACGCCCACTTCCAGGCCCGGCTGGACGCGGAGATCGCCGCCGGCCGTTGGACTCCGCCCGCCTGCGAAGCCGTACAGGCATAGCTGGCGCGCCCTGCCGGACAGGTCTGCCCCTGGCACCTGGCCAGGGGCAGAGCCCTACCTGACGGCGAAGCCGACAAACGCGGTCCACGCCTCCGCATCGACGGCGAGGCCACGGCGCGCTGTGTCCTTGGAGTCGCGTACGTGGACGACGTGAGGGCTGACGGCGACCTCTACACACTCTCCGCCCGAGCCCGTGCTGTAGCTGCTCTTGAACCAAGCCGATACACCGGCGGTGGACTTCTCAGCGTTCATTGTTCTCCCAGCAACTTCTCGACGAAGGTCAGTGATGCGCGCGGCGTGAGCGCTTGCGCCCTGAGGATGCCGTACTGCTCCTCGATCTCCCGGACCGCCCTGCGCTCCGTGTGCAAGCGGCTGTCCTTGTATCCCTCCACGTAAGCGATCCTGCGCCCGTCGCGGGTCTCGATCAAGGTGAAGGGGCCCTCAAGTCCAGCGTGCTCCTCCAATTCTGTTGGCAGCACCTGGATTTCGACGTTGCGGCGCTGGCCGTAGAGCATGAGGTGCTCCAACTGGCCCCGCATGGCTGTCCAACCCCCGAGCGGCCTCCGCAGCACCGATTCTTCGATGACGAAGCTGATGGTGGGCTGAGGCGTGCGGGCGAAGATCTCCTGCCTGGCGAGGCGCGCCACTACCCGCTCCTCGATGACGTTCTCCGACAGCAACGGCCGCCACATGGTGAACACCGCTCGCGCATACTCCTCGGTCTGGAGCAGCCCCGGCACAGCCTTCGTCGCGTACACGTGAAGCTCAACAGCCTCCCCTTCCAACCGCGCCGCATCCCGAAAGAACGCCGGATACTGCGCCCGAGCAACCTCCTCCTTCATCTCCTGGAGAACGCCACCCGCGTCCAGCACCTCGTCCGCCCGATCGATGAACTTCGGCGGCGGCACCCGGCGCCCCTGTTCGTACGCGGCGATGGTCGACACCGAGTAGCCCAGCATCGAACCGAACTCGGCCCGCTCCAGCCCCGCCCGTACCCGGAACCGCTTCAACTGGCGTCCGAAGACGCGAAGGATGCCCGAGCCGGCCCCCGCCTCCCGCTCTTCCTCCTCGACGCCGGAGCCCTGCTCGACCGGTCCCGCCGATTCACTCATGTCCCTCACCACCTCCCCGGCCAACGCAGCCCCGCATCGACCGTCACGCTCCGCCCCGCTTACACCCACACACCGGCCACGTACAGCGACCGCCCGTATGCGCGCCGTATCTCGTCACGGTAAAACCCCCACGTCAACGTGGACCACGTGAACAACGAAACTTCCCCCGCACCGGGTGTCCCTCGCCCCTGCCCCCTCCGCGAATTCGCGATGCGGTTCACGTCCTCCACACGCGGAGCCCGCCTCGCCCGGCGCCTCGTCTCGCACCGGTTGGACTCATGGGGGCACCCGTACACCGGTCACGCCAACGAGACCCTGACGCTGATCACTTCCGAGCTGGTCGCCAACGCCGTACGGCACGGGCATGTCTCCGGACGGGACTTCCACGTACGGCTGACGGAGACCGGCGGCAACCCGCGCACCCTGCGCGTCGAGGTCACCGACACCCGAACCGAACGCGTACCGCCACTCGCGCCCCAGGAGCCGCCCGGGAACGAGGAATCGGGGCGGGGCCTGCTCATCGTGGCGCGGCTGGCGTCGCGTTGGGCGGTCGCCCCGCGTGTCGACGGGCCCGGCAAGACCGTCTGGGCGGAGCTGTGGCTGCCGGCCGAGACGCCCGCACCGCCGCCGGTCAGCCGCTTTCCCGCCAACGCCTGACGGGTTTTCGGAAACTCGGGCGCCCGTTGTCAGTCCCCCCGGCTATCGTCGTCCGCCCATGCCTCCGCCAGGAGCGCGGCAGAACAAGGGGGACGCGCTGTGACCACCACGCCCGAGGAACGGACCGGGTACCGGATCGCCATCGTCGACGAGGACCCGCTGCGTGCCCGCAAGGAGGCGCGTGAGCTGCTCGCCGGGATCGTCGACGCCGACCCCGCCGCCGCCCTGGACGTTCCCCGAAAGGGCACCGCGGCCGGCGGGACGGACAAGGGCGGCCTCTCGGTCGACACCATCGGGGTGCTGATCGGCGCCGGTTCGCTGGTCGCGTCCGGGGTGCAGATCTGGCTGGCGCACGTGCCGCAGCGGACGATCGTCGTCCAGCGGCCGGACGGTGCGACGCTGCGCATCACCGGGAAGGAGGCCCGCGAGGACGACGAGCGGATCGAGCGCTTCCTCGCGGGCGGCGGAGACACGCCTCACCGCACGCACGACGAGGGGCTCGGCGACACCCCCACGGTGGGCTGAGCACGCGCATGACCGACAACGACCGGTTCGCCATGCTCGTCGGCGTGTCCACGTACGACAGCGACGCGTACCACGACCTGCCGCCCGTGCGCGCCGACCTGCACTACATGCGGGCGGTGCTGCAGAACACCGAGATCGGGATGTACAACGACTGCGCGATGGTCCCCGAACCGACCCGCGCGGAGATGCTGCACGCGATCGAGACGTTCCTGGAGGCGCGGCAGCCCAGCGAGACGGCCCTGCTGTACTTCAGCGGGCACGGGGAGTTCTGCGAGGACGACAACCAGCTGTACTTCCTGACCCGGGACACCGACCCGGACGATCTGCCGGGCACGGCGGTCCCGGCGGAGTTCCTGGAGCGGATGCTCCAGTCGTGCCGGGCCGCCTCGAAGCTGGTGCTGCTGGACTGCTGCTCCAGCGGCTCCGTCGTACAGGGGTGGACGTCGAAGGGGTCCGGGGAGGAGCCGGCACGGCCCGCGCCGAGCACCCTGCTGCGGCCGACCGGCGTGTACTTCATCACCGCCTCCGACGCCCTCCAGTCCGCGTCCGCGATGGCGCCGCCCGGGTCGAGCCTCGGCACGTCCCGGTTCACCGGGGAGATCGTGGAGGGGCTGCGCAACGGGCGGATCAAGGGCGGCGGCTGGATCACGCCGGACGACCTGTTCGACTACCTGACCGCGCAGATGGCGCGCGACGGCGTACCGGAGGAGCAGCGCCCCACCAAGTCGACGATCAGGGCCACGCGCAGCCTGCCCTTCGCCCGGTCGGTGGCACGCCCGGTGCACATCCCGGCGCTGCCCCGCGACGCGGCGGAGGCGGGCCGACGCTCCCCCGCGCTGCTGAAGGCCCGGGAGCTGGCCGCGCTGGACGCCCGGGACGGCGTCGACTGGCAGCGCCTGCTGCGGTACTACGCGCACTGCCTGACTTCCCAGGCGGCGGCCGGCATGCGGCCCGACCGGGACAGCGGGCGCGACTCGAAGTACTTCCTGCTGGGCCAGGGCGAGGAGACCATCCAGTCCGGACGGGGCTCCACCTTTCCCGCTCCGGGGAAGCTGCCCAGACCGCAGGGCAGGTCCGCCGGTGCGGACAGCCGTGACGCGGGGGCGCAGCAGGAGTACTGGTACGGCTATCCGGCGATCACCCTGCCGGTGCGGGACGGCGGGGCCCGGGGGCGCCGTACGGCGGTGGAGCTGGCGCCGCTGCTCATCCAGCAGATGGAACTCGCGCCGGACGAGCAGGGCCGGGACGTGCTCCGGCCCAGTGGTGTGCCGTCCCTGCACACCGGTGTCGTGGCGGAACTGCTGGACGCGGGTGACGCGGCCGACCTCGTCGCGCGGTGGCAGCCGTCCTGGCAGGAGGGCAACGACGCGCAGATGCTGCGCGCCGTACGGGAGTTGCTGGACGAGCTGGGGCTGCCGGAGCTGGAGCCGCTCGACCCGTCGGCGCTCAGCGAGCGGACGGTGATGCAGGCGCTGCGGCCCGGCGCGCACAACGCGGCCGTGCTGCTGGTGCCCTCGGGTGTGGAGGCCATCGCCACCCAGGCCCTGGTGGACAACCTGCTGCAGATGTCGACACGGACCGGTCAGATCCCGGGCACCGCCCTGGACGCGCTGCTGAGTGGTGGCGAGGGCGGTACGGACGGCGCTTCCAGCGACGTGGTGGCTCCTGGGCCGTGCAACGAGAGCCAGGAGTCGGTGATCTCCTCGGCCATGACACGGTCCCTGACCGTGGCGACCGGGCCGCCCGGGACGGGCAAGAGCGAGGTCGTCACCGCTGTCGTCACCACCTGTGTCGCCGCCGGGCAGTCCGTGCTCGTCGCCTCCACGAACAACGAGGCCGTGAACGTCGTGGCCGAGCGCTGCGACGACATCGCGCCGGGCCTGCTGATGCGGACCGGCAACGCCGAGGCGCTGGAGCGGGAGGCGGCGAAGCTGGAACGGCTGCTCGGCGAGCCCGCCGAGACCCCGCGACGCGGATCGGCCACCGTGGGCGGACAGTTGCGGAGCGCCCGCAAGACCGCCGACGGGCTGCGGGCGGAGGCCGCGCACCGCGTCGGTGAGGAGGTGCGGCTGCTGGAGCTGCTCCGGGAGCGGGCGGAGCGGGCGGCCGCGCTGGAGTTGCCGCTGCCGCTCCTGGAAGGTGTCTGGGCGGCGGTCGAGGACCGTGTGGCCGCGCTGGGGCGCTGGGAGGACAGGGCACGGAAGGCGGCCGGGGCTGGTTGGTGGCTGCTCGGTCCCTGGCGTCGGGGGCGGGCGCTGGCCGCGCTGGTCTCGGCGGTGGCCGGCGCCCCGGAGGGGGAGCGCCCGGACCGGCCGTCGTGGCCGGGGTGGGCTACCGGGCGGCCGGTGCGGGGCGGACTGCTGGAGTCGCTGGCGGACGCGGTGGCCGTGGAACGGGAGGTGCGGGAGCTCGTACCCCGGCACATGGGATGGGACGAGGACGGGCTGAGGCGGTCACGGCTGGAGGCGGCGGACACGCTCTCCGAACTGTCGGCGGAGTTGTCGCGGGCGGTTTCCGCCGAGGCGCTGGCGAGGGCACGCGGGCTCATGGGACAGCGGCTCCAGGCGCTCCGGGGCCGCTCGGGCTACCAGCGGAGCCAGAAGATCCTGATGACGCACATCAAGGGGTGGGCCGTGAGCACCCACTCGGTGCGGCAGCTCGAACTCGCCCCGCAGCTGTTCGACCTCGTCGTCATCGACGAGGCCAGCCAGTGCTCCATCCCCTCGGTTCTGCCGCTGCTGTTCCGGGCGCGCCGGGCACTGATCATCGGCGACCCGATGCAGCTCGCGCACATCCCCGGCGTGTCACCGCAGCAGGAACAGCAGGCGCGGGTCAGGGCCGGGCTGAGCGCGGCACAGCTGGAGGACCACCGGCTCACATACCACGTGTACTCCTCGTACCACGCGGCCGAGCAGCACGGCGACTCCGCGCTGCTCCTCGACGAGCACTACCGGTGCCACCCACGGATCGCCGACATCGTCAACGGGTACTGCTACGCGGGCCAGTTGCGGGTTCTCACCGACGTGCGGCAGCAGGTCCCGGCCCTCGACCCGGTGGGGGCGGCCGATCCGGCGCCGGTGCTGGGCTGGGTCGACGTACCGCACGGTGAGTCGGCGCGCGGCGGCGACGGGCGGTCCTGGCGCAACGCCGCCGAGGCGGAGGCCGTACGGCGGGTGGTGGACGAGCTGCTGGCGGGGCTGCCGCAGGACGCGACGGTGGGGGTGGTCACGCCGTTCCGGGCGCAGAAGGAGGCACTGGCGCGGGTGTGGCGCGACGACGACCGCGTGCGGGTCGGCACGGTGCACGCCTTCCAGGGCGGGCAGCGCGACGTCATGGTGCTGAGCCCGGTGGCCACACACAACACGCCGCCGAGGACGACGCACTGGGTCGCGAGTCAGGTCAATCTGTGGAACGTGGCGGTCACCCGGGCCAAGTCGCAGCTGATCACCGTGGGCGGTCACGCGTTCTGGCAGGGGCAGAGCGGTCTGCCGACCCTGCTCGCGGGACGCTCGGTGCCGCTGGGAGCGGACGCCGGCGAGGACGGCGGGCCGGTGTCCACGGCCTCCTCGGCGACCGGGTTCCGCGAGGAGCTCGCCGACCGGCTCCAGCAGTACCTCACCGAACGTGGCATCTTCGATCTGGAGCGTGCCGCGGTGGTCGGCGGGCACCCGGTGGATCTGCTGTTCACCGAGGCCGGGGAGAACACGGCGGTGCTGATCGACCCCGGCCCGCAGCCCGGCGGCGACCCGGCACGGCACCTGCGGCTCACCCACGCACGGGGCGACCTCCTGACCGGGCTGCCGTCCGGGGGCTACGGGGCGAAGGCGTGCCCGGTGGGCCGGACGGTACGGGTTCCGGCATGGCGGATCCTGGCGGGCGAGGAGGCGCTGGCGCCGCTGTTCGACTGAGCGTGCGGCTGCCGCCGGCCTCGGTGGTGGCTCCGTCCCACTCCCCCGGCATACGGACGCGGACACCGACTCCACACCCACAGCGGCGGGCGGTCTCCACCGCGGCCGTCTGCTGGGCCTCGCTCCGCTCGGGTCCGGTCACCGGGCGGAGCAGGCGGGAGAGCGCGGTGTGCTCGGCCAGGATCCCGGCGAGCGCCGGTATCTGCGCGGCCTCGGCGAACGGGGCGTCGATCCAGCCCGGATGGTGCCGGTGCGCGCCCCGCACCCGGCGCAGTTCCTTCTGCCAATGGGCCCCCTCCAACTCCGCCGGTGTCACCCCGGGAGAAGGCGGGAGGTTCCAAAGGGGCGCGACCGCCGCCTGCACGTCGGGCCTGAGTCGTTCGTAGGCGATCCGGGCGTGCTGCCGGACGGGCAGAACAGGAACGTAGAGCGGTTCGGACATCGCGGCTCCCCCTCGGCACTGCCCGCGCGCATCCCTCCCCGTCAGGGTCCGTGGGCTGCGGGTCGGTTGGAAAGAGAGCCCTTTCGGTCCGGATGGCTGAAGTGTGCAAGTACCTGGTGGAGCTGTGACGCAAGTTGTACTCTTCGTGAAGCTCGGTGGTCGGACGCACCAAGTGGACGACTTACGTGGGGAACTGAGTGGCATTCATCAGCCTGCCTCAGGGCCGTCCGCCGTGCGCCGACCAGTTCGATGACCGGGCGGTTGCCGCCCGGCTGTTCCACGATGGGCACGAGGCTTGAACCACCGCATACTCGGTCTGACGGTGCGTAACTTCCGTACCTTGACCGACACGAAGCTGCCGCTCGGGCCTCTGACCGTGATGGTCGGCCCGAACGCGGCGGGCAAGTCGAATGTTCTGCAGGCGCTGGGATTCCTGGGCGACGTCTCCCACGACGGAATCGAAAAGGCGCTCGGAAAGCACGGGGGGTTCGACGTCCTGGCCTTCCGTGGCGGCCGGAAGCCGGTGTCACGGATCACGGTCGGGGTCGAGGGCATCTGGTCCGAGTGCGCGTCGGAGGAAGCCCCGGACCGCTACGAACTGAGTGTTTCCCGTCCCCGACTGCCCGAAGGGGCCGAGGCCCGCCACACCACGTACCGGCGGGAGCGGTTCGTCCACCACCCGGTGGACGACATGGAGACCTCCGTCGAGCTGACGAGTGGTTCGCTGACGATCAGCAGCCCGCTGAGCCGGCCGTCGAAGCGGGAGGCCGTCGGACGGATGGCGTCCGCCCTCCACGAGGACCATGCACTGCCGCTCGCGGAAACCCACCCGGACCGCCAGGCCGTGCGCGAGATCAGCCGGCACCTTTCCGAGATCCGGGTGTTCGACCCCGATGTACGGGCCGCCCGGAAGCCGTCGCCGGTCACCGAGCGAGGCCGGTACCTGGAGAGCGACGCGTCCAACCTGGCCGACTTCCTCCTGAGCCTCAGGGAGGACAGAGACGCCTGGACGTACCTCCTGGAGGACGTCAGGACCGTGATCCCGCAGATCCGGGACATCCACCTGGAACTCATCCCGGGGTCACCGCTGGTGCAGGTGGAGCTGGAAGAAGAAGGACTTCGCGGTCGCACCCGCCTGAACGAGGCGTCCTGGGGAACCGTCCGCATCCTGTGCATGCTGGCGATCTTCCATGATCCTGAGCCTCCGCTGCTGACGTGCATCGAGGAGATCGACCACGGAATCCACCCGCACGCCCTGAGTCTGCTGGCGGGCAGGCTCCGCGAGGCCAGTGTCCGTGGCCAGTTCCTGGTCACCACCCACTCGCCGGTCCTGGTCAACGAGTTGGAGGCCGAGGAACTCGTCGTGTGCGAGCGGCTGCCGAGCGGTGCCTCCCGCATCCCGGCCCGTCGGCCGGAGGACACACAGCGGGTCATCGAGAAGTCCGAGTACGAGCCGATGGGTGATCTCTGGTTCGCGGGGGCCCTCGGAGGTGGACTGTGAGCGCGAGAACCGCCCGGGGGCGCCGGCGCTCGGTCGTCGTGGTGGCCGGCGAGGGGAACTACGACCGCGAAGTGCTCCGGCACCTCGTCCCGGAGCTGCACCCGGGCGACTGCCCCGAGGTGATCAACATGAAGAAGCCCATACGTCTGGCTCGTGCCCAGGCGAAACTCTCTCCTCGGCTCGAAGAGATCAAGAGGTTCGCTCTGGGCGTCGCGGACACGGCGAAGCTGGCCGGGGTGGTCATCCACGTCGACCTCGACGGGGTCGCCGACGAGAGCTACGACAAGCTCCGCAGGCGTATCACCGAGGAGATGCGCGCCACGTTCAAGGACTGCCCCTCTGCCCTGGCTCTGGCGGCCTACGAGATCGAGGCCTGGCTGATGCTGTTTCCCGAGGCCTTCCCGAAGGTCAGGCCGGGCTGGCGGCTGCGGGAAGCCGACTGCCGCCGTGACCTCGCCCGGCTGGAGAAGGCCAAGGAGCACCTCGTGAAGTACCTGGGCAAGCCCCCGTACCGGGAGTCCGACGCTCCCGCGATCATGCAGGCCGCGGTCCGGGGCAGGCACGTCACCGCTCGCCCCGCCGGCAACAACCGGTCGTTCCGGGACTTCGCCGACGACATGTCTCTCTGGCAGAAGACCGCCTAGCCAGGTCAGACCCGGTTCACCACCGTATGGGGGCCTGTCAGCCACCCCCTATACGGTGGTACCGATCACCAGGGCACCGACCTTGCAAGGGGGACCGTCGTGAAGCCCACCATGGCCGCCGCGCAGCTCCGCGGCAGTCTGACGCAGTACCTCACGACGACGTACGCCCTGGCCGACGAGGACACCCGCAGCGCGCTCGAACGCTTCCTCGGGCACCCCGAGACCGGCATCTTCCGCGGGCCCTACCTGCGCATCAGGACGCCGTTCCATGTCGCCGACGACGGGTGGGAGCGGGATCTGGAGTGGTCCGCCGGGTTTCCCGGGTTCGCTCCGTGGCGGCACCAGGCGAAGGCCTGGGAGCGGCTGTCCACGCTGCACGGTCCGGCCAGGCCCACGCTGGTGACCACGGGCACCGGGTCCGGCAAGACCGAGTCCTTCCTGATCCCCGTACTGGACCACTGCCGGCGGCAGAAGGCCGAGGGGCGGGCCGGGATCAAGGCCGTACTGCTGTACCCGATGAACGCGCTCGCCACCGACCAGGCCGGGCGCATCGGGGAGTACCTGGCGCGGCCGGAGCTGGCGCAGGTCACGGCAGGCCTCTACATCGGCGACCGGCCCGACACCGACTTCCGGCGGGTGATGACGCGACGCGAGGAGATGCGTCTCTCGCCGCCCGACGTACTGATCACCAACTACAAGATGCTCGACCTGCTGCTGCAGCGCGGCGAGGACCGCGGCCTGTGGGAGGGGGCCGAGCCCGCCTACGTCGTGCTGGACGAGTTCCACACGTACGACGGGGCGCAGGGCACCGACGTGGCCATGCTGCTGCGCCGGCTGGCCGCCGCCACCGGCGCGTCCCGGCCCGGCAGGCCACTGGGGTCGATCTGCCCGGTGGCGACCTCGGCGACGCTCGGCGAGGGAGCGCCGGACAAGGAGGCCGGGGGCATCCTCGACGTCGCGGCGCGCGTGTTCGGGATGCCGTTCCCGGCGGACGCGGTCATCGGCGAGGAGCGGATGACCGCCGACGAGTTCACCGGCGCCGTCGACTACGAGCTGCCGGAACCCCCGACGCCGCAGGAGGTCGTGACGGTGTCCGGCGGGCCGGACGTGGAGGCCCGGCCCGACCTGCTGGACCTGGACGCGCTCGCCACCCGGATGCTGGGGCGTTCCGGGCTGGACGCCTTCCGCGTCGGGCGGCTGCTGAAACGGCACGACTTCACCCACGGTGTGCTGTCCCTGCTCAGCGGGGAGCCGCTGGACGAGTGGGCGCTGCGGGACCGGCTCGCCCGGTTCGGCTACTCCTGGGGTCGCACCGCCCGGGAGAACCCGCGGCTGGTGCTCCAGGCGCTCTCCCGGTTCGTGGCCCTGCTGTCGGCCGCCCGCGACCCGGACTCGGACGAGCGCAGGCCCCGGCCACTGCTGCACATCGAGGCGCACCTGTGGGTGCGGCCCGTGACGCGGGTGCTGCGCGGGGTCGGCCGCACCCCCGAGTTCCGCTGGTACGAGGACGACCGCACCGCCGCGCGCCGGGCCGCGCTCAACGCCGCGCCGCCCGGCGACGAGGACCCGGACGCCTCCTCCGGCAGCTGGCCGTCGTCCTCCACGAGCAGGCAGCCGCAGCCGCTGCCGGGCACCGACAGCGCGCCGCGCCCCGCCCAGGTGCACCTGCCCGCCGTGTACTGCCGCAACTGCGGGCGCTCCGGTTGGGCCGCCCTGTCCCCCGAGGCCGACCCACAGCGGCTGGTGATGGCCCAGGACCGGATCTGGCGGGCCGGTGTGGGCCGGGACAAGCGACGTATCCGCTACTTCATCTCCGCCACCGGCCGCGAGCGACGGCAGGCCCTCGACGCGCTGACCGGGGCACGGCCCTCGGACGGCGGCGTCGACCCGCTGTCGGTGGTCGTACTGGACGGCGGGCAGGGCACGTACCGGCTGCCCGCCGCCGGGGACGACGGCGAGCTCGTCGACGCCTGGTTCGCACTGGCCGTGCTCGACAAGAAGACCGCCGACCAGGCCGCCAAGGACGACCGGTGCCCGGCCTGCCACACCGACAACAGCATCCGCTTCCTGGGCACGGCCCAGGCGGCCCTCGCCTCGGCGACGGTCACCCAGCTCTTCACCGGCGGCGACATCGCGCTCGTACCGGAGGAGCGCAAGACGCTTCTGTTCAACGACTCCACGCAGGACGCGGCACACCGGGCGGGATACGTCGCCAACGCCTCGTACAAGTTCTCGCTGCGCTCGCTGCTCGCCCACAACCTGGACGAGTCGGGGGCACCGACCGCGCTGAACGACCTGATCGGCCATGTCCTCGACTCGGTCGACGACCCGGAGGCACTGGCCGCCGTGGTGCCCCCCGATCTGCACGACGAGCCGGGCGTCGACCGGCTGCTGTCCGGCCGCGGCACCGGTGACGCGCGGACCTGGCGGCTGATCGGCGAACGGCTGGCGTTCGCGACGGTGATGGAGTTCGGGCTGCGCAGCCGTATGGGCCGCACGCTGGAACTGACCCGGACCGCCGCCGCCGAGGTCGCCGTGGCGGAACCGGACCGGGTCACCGAACTGGCCCGGGACCTGCACCTGTCGCTGCCCGGTCAGCTGCTGGCGGTCGGCGGGCTGCCGACACCCGAACGCTATCTCGCGTACGTCCGGGGCCTGCTGGAGCGGCTCCGGCTGCGCGGCGCGGTGCGCCACCACTGGCTCGACACCTGGATGAAGGAAGCCGGCAGCACCCGCTACCTCATCTCCGGACGCAGGCCCGACGGCATGCCCGCGTTCCCCGAAGGGGTCGCACCGCCGCGGTTCCTGCTGGACGGGCAGAAGGACCGGTCCGAGTTCGACTCGATCACCGGACGCCTGGGCTGGTACCAGGACTGGACGCGCAGATGCCTGGACCTGGACGCCACGGGGGCCACCGAGTACCTGCGCAGACTGCTGCCCGCCCTCGCCGACGCGGGGGTCCTCGCGGTGCGGACCAGCCGCGACCGCCAGACCCGCGTGTACGGACTGCAGCCCGGCCACATCGAGGTGCGGCTGCTCGACGACACCGTCGTCAACAAGGCCTTCGTCGCTTGCGAGGACTGCCGCTGGCAGCAGGTCGTGCCGCCCGAGCGGCGTACCCGCTGGTACGGGCACCCGTGCCCCCGGTACCGGTGCAAGGGCCGCCTGACCGCGCCCCAGCCCGGCCCGTCCGGCGCCGAGGCCGAGGTGCCCCGCTTCGGCTCGTTCACGCAGCAACGGGACTACACCGGCGACTACTACCGCCGTCTCTACCTGACGGGCGGCACCTTCCGCGTGGTGACCGCCGAGCACACGGGCATGCTCAGCCGCCCCGAACGGGAGCGCGTCGAGCGCTCCTTCAAGGCGGGTACGCACTACACCGACCCCAATGTGCTGTCGTGCACCCCGACCCTGGAACTCGGCATCGACATCGGCGAGTTGTCCGCCGTCCTGCTCGGCTCCCTGCCGGCCGGTCCCGCCAACTACGTGCAGCGGGCCGGACGCGCCGGTCGCCGCACGGGCAACGCGCTGGTGGTCGCGTTCGGCGGACGCAAGGCACGCGACCTGTACTACCTCGACCAGCCTCGCGAGATGATCGCCGGGACCATCCTGCCGCCGGGCTGCTACCTCTCGGCGGTGGAGATCCTGCGCCGCCAGTACACGGCACGGCTGCTGGACCTGGCGGCCCGCGGTGAGCTGCGGACCTCCGATGGCGAGGTGCTCGCTCCCCTGCCCCGGCTGTCCTCCGCCCTGTTCGGGACCAGCGGCTGGTGCCAGGACCTCGCGGACGCCGCCCAGACGCACGGCGCGGCCCTGGTGGAGGAGTTCCTGGCGTTGTTCCCCGACGGCAGCGGCGGGCGGGACGCCGACGGCGCGGGCGTCTCCGAGTACGCGGCCGGGGAACTCCGCTCGTACGCGACCGGCGGCATCGTACGGGCGCTGCAGGAGGCCGAAGAGGACTGGACGGGACGGCGCGAGGAACTGCGCCGCAGGATCGCCGCGATCGACGAGGCCGCGGGGCAGCTGGCCCGGTCCGACGACACACAGGACCGGGAACGGCGCGAACTGCTGGCCGAGCGGCGAGCGGCCGGGGACCTGCTGCGGGACCTGAGCCAGTCCAGCGCCCACGCCACCCTGGTGGACCTGGGGCTGCTGCCCAACTACAGCCTGACGGACACCACCACGCGGCTGGAAGCGACGCTGTACTGGACACAGGACCCGGGCGAGGAGGACGGCACCCGTGGGGCGGAAACCGATCAGGGCGCCGTCCGCAAGGTCTACCGCAGTGAGACCCGGGACTACGAGCGGTCCCGGAAACTGGCCCTCACCGAACTCGCCCCCGGCAACAGCTTCTACGTCAACGGCTACCGGCACGTGGTGCGGGCCCTCGACGTCGGCAGCCCCGAGCGGCGCGCCTGGTCGGTGTGGCGGCTCTGTCCCGCCTGCGGATACGTCCGCACCGAGGCGCAGAACGCGGAGCACAACACCGACCCGTGCCCGCGCTGCCACGGGCGGGAGATCGCCGATGCCGGCTGCGTCCAGCGTGTGCTGCGGCCCAGGCGGGTCCTGTCCCGCGACAAGCGCGACGACGCCAGGGTGCGCGACGACCGCGACGAACGGGACCGCAAGCGCTACACGGTGCTCACCACCGTGGACATCGACCCCGACCGCCTGGCGCCCGGCTCATGGCGGCACGACACCGCCGTGTTCGGCGTGGACTTCACCCGCCACGCCACCATCCGGACCCTGAACCTGGGACTGGACCGAGAGGACGGCAGCAGCACGGTACCGCTCGCCGGGTACGACGTACGGCTCAACCTGTTCCATGTCTGCACCGAGTGCGGTGGCGCGACGGCCGACGGCCGCCCGGTGGTGGAGGTGTCGCAGCACGCGCTCACCGAGTCGGGGGTGACGAGCACCCCGGCCGCCGCGCACCATCAGTTGTGGTGCCCGCGCCGCCGGGTCCGGGGGTCAGGCGCGGGCGGACAACAGGGCAGAGGCCAGGACGTGCCGCTGCTCCTCGCCCACGAACTGACCACCGAGGCCGTGCGCATCCTGCTGCCCGCTTCGGTGGCACGCGTCAAGGAGCGACTCGCGTCGTTCACCGCCGCCCTGTTCGCGGGGATCGCGGCCCGCTACGGCGGCGATCCCGACCACATCGACATCGCCGAGGCGACCATGCCCGATCACTCGGGTGACCTGGAGTCGGACTGGCCGAGGCGCTTCCTCGTCGTCTACGACCGGCTGCCGGGCGGCACGGGCTACCTGCACCGGCTGGCGTCGGCCGATGGATTCCGTGAGGTTCTGCTCAGGGCACGCGATGTCATCGAGCGCTGCGCATGCCGCGAGAAAGGCCTCGACGGCTGTCACCAGTGTCTGCTGCGGCGCGTACCGGCCGCCGACTACGACAAGGTCAGCCGTAACGAAGTCCGGCAGATGCTGGACGAGTTGCTGGGCGCCGACGGTCAAGGATGGCGCACCTCACCGGTGGCCACGACGCGTCACATCCCGCTCCAGCGGCAGGCCGAGAGCGACCTGGAGATCCTCTTCATCGACACCCTCCAGGACTGGGCGAAGACACCGGAGGCGAGGGCTGCGGCGGACACGTACACCACTTCCGCCGGTACGTACGCCCTCGACCTGCGGCTCACGGCCGACGACGGGGCCACCGTGAGCTGGCGTGTCTCCCAGCAGCGCGCTCTGGACGGCACCCGGCCGGACATACTCCTCGAACGGCTGGACACCCCGGGCCCGCGCGTGGCCCTGTACCTCGACGGCTACGCGTACCACGCCACCCGTGAACACAACCGGCTGGCGGACGACGCCACGAAACGCACCCGGCTCCGGGCCGACGGCCTTCGTGTCTTCCAGCTGACGTACCACGACGTCAAGGAGTGGCGGCAGCGGATCCAGGACACCGGGTACGCGGGGACCGGTCCGACCGACCCGGTGTGGGTGCCGTACGGCACGGCCGGACAGCAGCGCGCACGCGACTACTACGACCGCGTGGGCCGGGGCCTGCCCGGTGAACTCGCCGAGACGGTGTGGGTCAACCCGGCCCGGCTGCTGCTGGCCTATCTGCGCTCCCCCGACCCGGAGCGCTGGCGGCGACGGGCGGAAGCGGCTGCCGCCGGGCTCAGCGGGGCGGAGGGGGTGCGTGCCGCCGCGTTCACCGGCGAGGGCGTCGGCGCCGGTATCCGTGAAGCGCTGCGCGGCGGCAGGCCCGCCGGGGCCGCCGGTCCCGTGCGGCTGCTGTCCGGTCCCGACGCGTCGGGCTGCCGTCTGGTGCTGGCCGCGGACGGCCGACGCACCCCGCCCGTATGGACGGGACTCACCGTCCTGGACGACGGCGAAGCGGCGCTCGCCGACGAGCCGACCCACAAACGGCGCTGGCGTGCCTGGCTCTACTGGAGCAACGTGCTGCAGTTCCTGGAGCACGGCGGTGGCGACAGCGCCCAGCTGACGTCGAGCATGATCGAAGCCTTCGCCCCCGAGGTGCTCACCGTGACCGGCGGGGAAGGCTGGCTGACCTCCACTCGCGCTCCCGTGCCTTCCCAGGCTGAAGAGCTCGCCTCCGTCGGGGTCGTCGCCGCGCCCTCGGTACCTGCCGTGGGAGGCGGCGAGGCAGCCCCTGCGAGGCCCACGGCCGCCCGGACCGCCGACGACGCCGGGCCGGGGCGGGATCCCGGCTGGGACCGGGTCATCGAGTACCTCGACCCGGAGGAACCAGGGCTCGCCGACCTCGCCGGCGCGCTGGCCGACGCGGCGGTGCCGGCCCCTCGGGACGGCTACGAACTGGACGGTCACGGCTGGCAGGCCGAACTGGCCTGGCCCGACGCCCGGATCGGAGTGGTCCTCGCACCTCGTGCGGACGCAGACGAGCCCGACTACGAGGCACAGGACCGGGACAAGGCCTTCGCCGTGGCGGGCTGGACAGTCCGCACCGCTGCCGAATGGGACCCGGCGGCGATGATCGCCCGGCTCACCGAACGACAGTACGACAGCGACACCACCAGCGACGGGGAGCGGAAGCGATGAACACCTCGGGCGTCACACTGCGCCTGCTCGACAAGGCCGACAAGGAGATCCTCAAACTCCCCCGCACGGTCAAGGGCGCGTTCTTCGACTTCCAGCACAAGTTCCGCAGCAACCCGCACACCACCGGGCTCAAACTCCAGCAGCTCAAGGGCGACAGCAGGATCTGGTCGGCGCGGGTCAACGACGAGTACCGGGTGCTGCTGCTGCGGCTCGCCGACAACGACTGGCTGATCGTCTCGGTCAAGCACCGCAAGGACGTCTACAACCGGCTGTCGTACGGCGTCAACCAGGTCACCGGCGGCATCGAGTACGTCGACCTGGAGGTGGTCGAGGACAGCGTCCTGCGCCGGGTCCCCGCTCCGGCCCCACAGGCCCCGGCGACCGCCGAACCGGCCGCGCCCACGCAGCCGGAACCAGCCCGGTCACTGTTCGCCGACTGGTCGGACCAGCACTTGACCGACCTCGGTGTCGCCGAACCGCTGCTGCCCGTCATCCGCACCCTCACCACCGAGGACCAACTGCTCGGACTCGTCGAGTACGCGCCGCAGCTCACCGGTGAAGTACTGCTCGCGCTGTTCGACGGGACGTCGTACGACGACGTGCTCGACCAGGTGACCAAGCCGGTGGCCGCCACCGAGCCGGTCGACCCGGACGACTTCGAGACCGCCGCACAGCGACCGGCTACGGTCGTCACCACCACGGACAACGCCCTGCGGGAGGCATTGGAGAGCGGCGACTTCGGCCGCTGGAAAGTCTTCCTCCACCCCACCCAGGCCCGGCTGGTCGAACGGCGCTACAACGGTCCCGCCCGGGTGGGCGGCGGGCCCGGGACGGGCAAGACCATCGTCGCCCTGCACCGCGTGCGGCATCTCGTGCGGCAGCTGCCCCCGGGGCGGGACAAACCGGTCCTCCTGACCACGTACAACAAGAACCTCGCCGCCGACCTGCGCTCCCGGCTGCTGGAACTGGGTGGCGAGGAACTGCTGAGCCGGGTCGAGGTGAGCCACGTCGACCAACTGGCGCTGCGCATCGTCCGCGAGGCCGAACCGGGCAACGGGAAACAGGCCATCGACGACAGCCAGGCGGTACGCGAATGGCGCGGGCTGCTGGACGAACTGGGAGAGGAGAAGTGGGACCCGGAGTTCCTGCACGACGAGTGGACGCAGGTCATCCTCGGCCAGGCCGTGGGTACCCGCACCGACTACTTCCGCGCCCGGCGCGCCGGACGCGGCCGGAACATAGGGCGTGCGGAGCGCGCCGAGATCTGGCAGCTCGCGGAGCGGTTCTCGCAGCGGCTCGACCGGCTCGGGCGGCAGACCTGGGACCAGGTGGCCGAGCGTGCCGCACGGCTCGAGATGGGCCGCGAGCAGCGGATCCTCAACATCGCCCGGCAGCGTGATGAGGCGGGCGGCCGTGACAACGTCCATCTTCAGGACGGCTCAGGAGGGTGGCTGCGCTACCGGTACCGGCACATCGTCGTGGACGAGGCCCAGGATCTTCGGCCCGCCCACTGGAAGATGCTGCGTGCGATGACCGCTCGCGGCGCCGACGATCTGTTCCTGGTCGGCGACACCCACCAGCGCATCTACAAGAACCAGGTGACGCTGGGCAGCCTGGGCGTCAACATCCGCGGCCGGTCCTCGAAGCTCAGCCTCAGCTACCGCACGACGCGGCAGATCCTCCGTTCCGCCCTCGGCGTGCTGGGCGAGACGACGTACGACGACCTCGACGGCAGCGAGGAGAACCTGGCCGGCTACCGGTCGGTGCTCAGCGGGGGGCTTCCCGCCGGGCATGCGTTCCCGGACTGGGCCGCCGAGCGGGAGGGCGTCGCCGCGCTCATCAAGGGCTGGGACGCCGGCTCCGACACGGGCATTCCTCACGAGCAGATAGCGATCTGCGTACCGACCAACCAGATGGCGGCCGAGATGGCCTACACGCTCAAACTGAACGGCATCGACTCGGTGGAGATCCGTTCCGACGGCCCGTACGGGTCCTCCGGCGTGCACATCGGCACGATGTTCCGGTTCAAGGGTCTGGAGTACCAGCGAATGATCATCGCGGGCGTGTCGGACGGACTCGTGCCGCGCGAGGCCGTCAGCAGGCTGCGCGACACGGATCCGGTCCGCCACCGGCACGAGATCCAGCGGGCTCGCTCCCTGCTGTTCGTGGCAGCCACACGAGCGCGTGACAGTGTGGACGTGTTTTGGCACGGCAAGCCGAGCCCGTTCCTCGATGACTCGTGGGTCGACACGCCAGAGTCGGCGTCCTGAAGCAGGACAAGCACCACCTTGTGGGCAATCTGAGCATGCCGCCCATACACCTGTCATGACTTCGGCATGGCAGTGCCGAGATCACGTCAGAGCCCGCCATCTCCCGCGCGCAGACGGCTTTGTCCACCGCATCGAGTGCGCGACTGACGCCGTGGATAGAGCGTGGTCTGCGCCCAGAGGCAGTTCGGTCTAACCGAGGTTCAGGATGAGCGGCATCTGAGCGTCAAGAATTGCCGGGCAGTCGCGCGATGCGACCACCTGCGTCCGACGCACCGGGGCGACACCGGGTGCAGGTGCGCCTGAGCCCATGCGGCTCCGTTCGGTGAGCGGCAGAACGGTCAGCCCCTGCCTCGGCCAAGGCTCCTCCCTGCGGCATCCGTCGATGATCTACGCAGGATGCGTCATGCCCGCGCCTCCTCGAGCCGGTCCGGAGCCGGCCCGGGTGCCGGCGCCCGGTGCGCAGGACCATGCCGTCCCTCAGGGACGGTTCGGCCTCCGGGCCGATACGGACATCGTCCAGCCGGACGGCCCCTGTTCGAGCAGGCACCGCCCGGCCGAGGCGCTCGGCTCCGGTTGTGACAACGCCGGAGTTCCCACGCCGGTGCCGGCACCGGCACCGAGAGTTCACCGATCCCGTCCGGCACGAGCCGGACGGAGAAACCCACGAGGAACTCGCGGGGTTCCTCAATGGGCCTCGGCGGCCTGGCTGGTCCAGGTGGCGTACATCTGCGTGTATTTGCCGTCCGCGGCGACGAGTTGGTCGTGCGCACCGACCTCGACGATCCGACCCTCGTCGACGACGACGATGCGGTCGGCCTTCATGGCCGTAGAGAGCCGGTGTGCGATCAGGATCGCGGTGCGGCCCTCCAGCAGCGCGTCCAGGGCCTCCTCGATCTTGCTCTCGGACCGGAGGTCCAGGTTGGACGTGGCCTCGTCCAAGATCAGCACCCGGGGCTGGGCCAGGAAGGCCCGTGCCAGGGCGACGAGTTGCCGTTCACCGGAGGAGAGGGACTGGCCCCGCTCCTGGACGACGGTGTCGAGGCCGTCGGGCAGCCGCTCGACCACGTCCACCAGGCCGACCACCCGCAGCGCCTCCCGGATCCGGTCGTCGGATGTGTCCGAGGCGGCGAAACAGATGTTGTCCCGAAGCGGTCCGGCGAACAGGAAGGGCTCTTGCGGCACCACGCCGATCTGCCGGCGAAGGGATTCGATCCGCACGTCCCGGAGGTCGCGCCCGTCGATGAGAATCCGGCCGGCGGTCGGGTCGTAGAACCGGGTGACCAGTTTGGCGAGGGTGGACTTGCCGGCACCGGTCGGGCCGACGAAGGCCACGGTCTCGCCGGCCCGGATGTCCAGCGACACATCGGAGATCACCGGCCGGTCGGGTTCGTAGCCGAACGTGACGTCCTCGAGGACGATCTCGCCCTCGACCTTCGGCAGGTCGACGGCTCCGGGCGCCTCCTCGACCTCCGGCCGGGCGCTCAGGAGGTCCCTCAGCTTCACGATCGACGACTGCCCCTGCTGGTACGTGTTGTAAAGCTGCACCAGTTGCTGGATGGGCTGGAAGAAGGCGCCCAGGGAGAGCAGGAACGCCACCAACTCGCCGATGGTCAGCTCCCCGTCGGCGACCATGTTGGCGCCGATGGCCAGCAGCGCGAGCTGGCCGGCGACACCGATCACCTGGGTGCTCGGCGTGTAGATCGAGTTGATCCGGCCGGTGCGGACATTGGCGTCGTAGTACTTGCCGGTGACCTGTCGGTGGTGCTCGGTGTTGTGCCGCTGCCGGTTGTGCGCCGTTACGCTGCGAACACCCTGCAGGCTCTCGGAGAGGTCGGCGATCACGTCGGCGATGGTGTCCCGCACCCGCACGTAGCCCTTGCCGGACGCCCGGTGGAACCACAGGGACAGGGCGGTCAGGACGGGCACGATCATCACGATGGTGATGAGCGCCAGCCGCACGTCGAAGGTGAACAGCACCACCGTGACGACGACCATGGTCAGGCCCTGGACTGCGAACTGTGCCAGACCCTCCTGCAGCAACTGCTGCAGATTCTCGATGTCGCTGGTCATCCGGGTCATGATCACACCGGCCTTCTCGCCGGTGTAGAAGCTCAGCGACAGCCGCTGCAACTGGGTGAAGACACGTACCCGCAGGTCGTTCATCACGCACGCGGCGATCCGCCCGGTCACCTTGACCCGCGCGGCCTGCGCGACACCGGTGACCACCAGACTGACCAGGTACGCGACCGCGACCAGCACCAGTGTGCCGGAGTCCCGCGCCGTGATGCCGTCGTCGATCCCGATCTGGGTCAGCTTCGGACCGGCCTGCAGCGTCAGCGCCTCCAGGGCCACGAACACGCCGGCCAGCAGCACCATCGACCAGTACGGGCGGATCAGCCGCCGCAGACTCAGCCCAGCGCCGTCGGGATCGGGCCGGCCGTGCTCGAAGACGACCTCGGGCTCGGGATGTTCCGGCTCGGTCTTGAGCAACCTGTCGACACTGGCCTGCATCTCCGGCGGCACGCCGGCGAAGGGCAGACCCGGTGCGGCGGCCCTGCCGCCACCGTTGAACGCGGCGCCACCACCTGCTGGAGACGTCATCGGCCCACACTCCCCAGTTCCTCGATGCTCTCGTCCGCCTGCGCGAGCACTTCCGCGTACAGCGGCGTGCTGGCGAGCAGCTCCTCGTGCGTGCCGTCCCCGACGATCCGCCCGCCGTCCAGCAGCACCACGCGGTCGGCCAGGCTGATCGTGGACAGCCGGTGCGCGATGATCAACGTCGTCCGGCCGGCGAACAGGGTTCGCAGCCCGGCGTGGATCTCCTGCTCCACCTGGACGTCGATGGCGCTGGTGGCGTCGTCGAGTACCAGCACGGGCGGATTCACCAGCAGCGTCCGGGCGATCGCGATGCGCTGGCGCTGCCCGCCGGACAGCGTGTAGCCGCGTTCGCCGATGACGGTGTCGTACCCCTCGGACAGTTCGGTGATGAACCCGTGCGCCCCGGCCAGCCGGGCCACCCGCTCGATGTCGGTGATGTCCGCGTCCGGCCGGCCGTAGGCGATGTTGTCGCGGACCGACGCCGAGAACAGGAACGGCTCGTCCAGTACGACGCCGACGGTGTCCCGCAGGCTGTGCAAGGTCAGTTCCCGTACATCGTGCCCGTCCACCGATACGGAGCCGGCGCGCACGTCGTAGAAACGCGGCAGCAGCCTGGCCGCGGTGGACTTTCCGCTGCCGGTCCGACCGACCAGCGCCACCGTCTCGCCGGGGCGGAGCCGCAGCGTGAACCCCTTCAGCACGTCGGGGCCGTCGCCGTAGCCGAAGGTGACGCCGTCGAACCGGACGTCACCGCGCGCCTCGGTGATCTCCAGCGCCTCGGGGGCGTCCGCGATCTCCGGCTTCTCGTCCAGCACCTCGTACAGCCGCTTGGCCGCGGCCGACGACCGCTGCCCCAGCATGATCAGGTTGCCGATCACCTGGAACGGTACCTGGAGCATCAGGAGATAGGCGTTGAAGGCCAGGATCGCGCCGACGCCCAACTCGCCGTGGATAACCAGGTATCCGCCGTACAGCAGCACGATCGCCATGCCGACGCGGGGCAGGTTCTGCACCACCGGCGTCCACCGTGCGCGCAGATCGGCGTCCTTCACATTTGCCCACCGGACGCGCGTCGCGGCCTTCTGCAGCAAGGCGAGCTGACTCCGTTCGGCCGCGAACGACTTGACCACGCGCACGCCGTTGACGTTCTCGTCCACCACCGTCGCGACATCGGCCAGCCGGGCCTGGATCAGCCAGGACACCGGGAACAGGGAACGCTGCATGCGCCGGCTGGCCACGAACAGCAGCGGCATCGGCAGCATGGCCAGGATGGCCAACGGCACGTCGATCGCCAGCATGTAAGCGAACGACACCAGCGAGATGCCGCACTGCACCAGCAGGTACGGCGCGAACGCCAGGTACATCTGCACCGCGCGGATGTCGGAGTTGGCGCGGGAGATGAGCTGCCCGCTCTGCATCCGGTCGTAGAACGGGAACGACAGGCTGGTCAGGTGCTCGTAGACGATGTTGCGCAGGTCGTACTCGATCTTGGCCGCGGCGCGGAACAGCAGCTGCTTGGACAGGTAGCCGACGACCAGCATGACCACCGTCATCCCGACCAGCCACCACATGTAGTGCGACAGGGGCACCTTGTGCGACACGATCGAGTTGTCCACCGCGTCCTGAATCAGGGTCGGCACCTGTACGGCCACCAGCATGCTGGCCCCCGACATCACCAGAGCCGCGCCGAACATCCACCGGTGCGCCCGGACCAACGGCCACGCCCGCCTTAACCAGGAACGGTCCCGATCGGGGTCGATCGCCGCGCTGGGCGGCGGATACGTCTTGCTCACCTGGATTCCCCTCTGTGCGCGCCCTCGCGGGCGGCCCACTCGTCTTGCTCTCGGCAGCATCGACTGCCCCCGGAACAAGGTGTGTTCGACGGTCTGGGTGGGCCCCACGGATTCAGGATAGCAAAAGAAGGTACGGCGTACGCAGTTTGAGTTATGGTCGGTCCACGCACCACCCGCACCACGGACCACGAGGAGGTTCGATCCTTGGTTAACGTTGTCTTCGGCGCACGTGGCAATGTCGGCCGTAATGTCGCCGCCGGCCTGATGGCCGTGGGCGAAAAGGTCAGGGGGACCAGCAGAAACCCGGAGGCGGGCGGCTTCCCGTCCGGGCTGGAGGTCGTCCGGGCCGACCTGGAGCGCCCCGAGTCCCTGCCGGCGGTGCTGGCCGGTGCCGACAAGGTGTTCCTGTACGCCAAACCGGAAGAGATCGAGGGCTTCGTGGCGGCGGCGCAATCCGCCGGCGTCCGGAAGGTGGTCCTGCTGTCGTCGGTGTCGGTCGTGATGGCCACCGCCCAACAGAACCCGATCGCCCGGATGCACCGGACGGTCGAGCTGGCCATCGAGCGGTCGGGGCTGGACTGGACGTTCATCAGGCCGGGCATGTTCGCCACCAACGCCCGGTGGTGGTGGGGGGAATCGATCCGCGCGGAGGGAGTCGTGCGCCTTCCGTACCCGGAGGCGCAGAACGCACCCGTCCATGAGAAGGACATGGCCGCGCTCGCCGTGACCGCACTGACCGAGCCGGGCCACTCCCACCAGGCGTACACCGTCCACGGGGCCGAATCGCTGACGCTGCGGCGCCAGGTGGAGCACATCGGTGAGGCCGTCGGGCGCCCGATCCGGGTGGAGACGGTCTCTGTCGAGCAGGCTCGAGAGGAACTCGCCAAGAAAGCGCCTCAGAACGTGGCCGAAGCGCTTCTGGGCATGTGGGCCGCCGCCGACGGCGTTCCGGCTCCGGTCTCGGTCATCGTCTTCAGGATCACCGGCAGACCCGCGCACACGTTCGCGCAGTGGGCCGCCGACCACGCCGACGACTTCCGCTGAGCGTCCTCCTCGGCTGACCGCCGTGCGGTGGTCAGCCGAGGAGAAGCCAGATGCCCATGAGAACGGCCGTCGACACCAAGGTTTTTACACATACCGGTGACTGCTGTCACCGGCCGGGTCCGGATCCCGCCGTATCTCTTGGCGGCGGGTTCACGGAGTCGACGAGTCCGGCCAGGGCAGGTCGGTCTCGACCGGGACGGCGTAGTCGACACCGGGGACGTCGAAGCCGTACAGCGCGCGGTATCGGGCTCGGAACCAGGCGGTGTCGGCCAGTTCGGTGACGGTCTCGGGGGTGATCGACCGCCACCGTTCGGCCACAGCGGCCTGGACCGGCTCGGACAGCTCCCAGCGATCGAGACGGATGCGGCCCCACTGGTCCACGTCGGGCCGGTGCGCGGTCAGCTGGTTCCACAGCTCGAGCGACTGCTCGACGGGGGACGGGAAGCGGTCGCCGAGGACGCCGCGGAGCAGGCTGACGTAGAGCGGGACGCCCGGAATGGCGGTCAACGCCTGGCTGACCACGGCCCCGTTCACCGAGGTGAAGGCGCGGCCGTCCACCGCGGCCAGTCGTTCGGTCAGGGCGCACGCGGTGGACTCCAGGTCGGCCTTGGCGGCGCCGATCGTGCCCCCGCGGTAGATCGCCGAGGTCAGCGGCGAGCCGATGTAGCTGAGGGCGACCGTGCGGAATCCGCGGCGCAGCAGCCCGCGATCGGCCAGGGCGGTGACCCAGCGGGACCAGTCCTCGCCGCCCATGACCCTGACTGTCGCGGCGGTCTCGGCCTCGGTCGCCGGGGCGACGGTGACCTCCCGCACATACGCGGCTCCGTCGTCGGCGAACTCCAGGTTCCGGGTGGTGTGCGGCGCGCCGAGCGGTTTGAGCACCGACTGGTAGGTGATGCCGCTCCGTGGGTCGGTGCGCCGGGGCGCGGCCACGCTGTAGATCAGATAGTCCACGCCGCCGAACCGCTCGGCCAGCAGGTCCAGCGTCTCGGTCTTGGTGGTGTCGGCGAAGGCGTCGGCGTTGCGGAACGAGAAGTCCGCCCCGAGCTCCCGGGCGATCGCGTGGGTGGCGATGGTGCGGTACCACCCGGCGCTCGCGCTGCGGTGCCCGGCCGGCCGCTCGAGGCCGATGCCCACGCCGTCGATGCCGTACCGCACCAGCCCGGCGATCGTGCTCGCCAGGCCGTAGCCCGCGCTCGACCCGACGACCAGCGCCGTCGGCCGCCGCGCCGCTGGATTCTCCGGGGCCGGCACCTCGGCCCGCATCAGCTGCACGCTGCGGAAGCATCCGGCCGGATGCGACTCGAGCAGCAGATAACCACGTCCCGTCGGGTCAACGACGCGTTTCGACTGCGTGAGCGTTGGGTGCATCATCGTCTCCTCTGCCGGATCGGTCCTCGAGCAGTGCCTGCTTGAGGTGCTGGACCAGGTCGTCCGGTGTCGACTGGTGGAACATCGACGCGGTGTCCAGACGCACACCGGTCGCCGAGTGCAGGCGGTTCCGCAGGGTCAGGATGGACAGCGAGTCGAAGCCGAATTCCAGGAGGACCTGGTTGGGCCGCACCACGGCGGCCGACTCCAGCCCGAGCACCGCCGAGATCTGTGTGGAGATCACGTCGGACAGCGTCCGGTCCCGGTCGGCTTCCGCCATCGAGGCGAGCCGTTGCCGCAGCGATGTAGACGAGACCGCGCCTTTGCCCGCCGTGCGTTTGCCGGTGGTCCTGACCAGCGACCTGAACACCGGCGGCAGGGCGTTCCCGGCTTCGGCCTGCCTGGCCAGCTCGGCCAGATCCAGCTTGACCGGGATCAACACAGGGTCGCTCGCGCGACAGGCGGTGTCGAAAAGCGCGACGGCTTCCCGCGCCCCCAGCACGCCCACGCCCGCGATCCCGCCACGGGACGGTGCGTCGTCCGGCGCCCAGGGTCCCCAGGCCAGCGACACCGCGGGGGCGCCGCTCGCCCAGCGTCGTCGGACCAGCGCGTCCAGTGCGGCTGCCGACGCGGCCGTGGCGGCGTTTCCGGCGCCACCGACGATTCCGTCGAACGACGAGCACAGTACGAGGGTGGCGGCCCCGATCTCCTGGTCGAGGATTTCCGCGGCACCGACCATCGCGCGCACCACCTCGGCGAGCGCATCCGGAGTCGGGGACGGTGCCGGAGACGGTTTCTCGTCGTCCGGCGGCGCCTGCGGGATGTGCACGACCATGGTCAGCGGATGCTCCGCGGGCAGACGGTCGATCAGCTCCCGCAGCGCCATGCGGTCGGCCGGATCACACGCCGCGGTGGTGACGGTGGCGCCCAGCGCGGTGAGTTCCGCGGTCGGCCCGGGGGGCAGGGCGCCGGTGAACACGAGATGCCGCACTCCGTGCACGGCGACCAGGTGCCGCGCCAGTCGTTCGCCCATGCGCGTGGTCCCGCCGGTGATCAGCGTGCTGCCCTCGTGGCCGGCGAACCGCTCCGTGGCGCGCGCCGGTCTGCCCGGCACGAGCCGTGGCACCCTGGCCCGGCCCTCGCGCAGGGCCATCTGCGGCTCGCCGGACATGACGGTCCTCGGCAGCGCACGCCAGGAAGCCTCGTCGGTATCCACGTCGGCAAGTACGAACCGTCCGGGGTTCTCCACCTGCGCGGACCGAATCAGCCCCCACACCGCGGCGCCGGCGAGGTTGGCGTCGGCAGGGCCGAAGGCCGGCACCGCGGCGGTGGTCAGGAACACCACGGTCACCGTGGCGAGCGCTTCGATCGCCAACAGGGCGTTCAGCCAGCACAATGTGTCCCGCGCGGTGGTGGCGGCCTCCTCGCCCGTCGGCACGGTGAGCAGCACATAGTCCGGCACGTCCCTGACTTCGGCCAGGGCGTCCAGTCCCGGGTACGCCTGGGCGTACACGCCTGCGGCCGTCAGTCCCACCGCGGCGCGGAGCGGATCCGCGCCCACGACGGCCCACGTCGCCCTGCGCGGCGACGACTTCGCGAAATGGTCGACCCACGCCTCCCGGTAGAGCGCGCCGAGTTGTACGACCCTGGCTGCCTCCAGCTCCCCGGGGTCGACGGGCGTGGTACCGACTGTGAACTCGGCCACCGGATCGCCCACGGTGTCGGCCAGCATCATCGACACCGAGCCGGCGCGGTCCGGGCCGATCCGCACCCGCAGGGCGGACGCACCGACCGCGTGCACGGCGACTCCGCGCCATGACGTCGCCAGCCGGGGGCCCTCGGTGCA